>NZ_JBGMUW010000001.1:0-4800000 GCF_041806395.1 Mucilaginibacter sp. OAE612 | reverse complement strand
GGGATGGAGAAGTGAATAAACTTCGTTCCCCGAAACTGTAAGCATTATCGAATAAATCAGCGAAGCTTCTTTCGGACTTTTCGACTTGCTGGCTTTCCGACTTATTTAACAAATCTGCTTTATTGGCTACCACTAACATGGTAACCCCGGGTTTTTGCAGGCTGGCGATATCACTATTCAGTTCTTCAATAGTAATTTTAGCGGCGTCAAAAACGTAAACCAACAGGGCCGACTGGCCGATCTTTTCCATGGTGCGCTGTACGCCTATCTGTTCAATGGCATCGGTAGCTTCCCGGATCCCGGCAGTATCAATCAGCCTGAAATTAATGCCCTGGATATTCAGCACCTCCTCAATCGTATCTCTTGTGGTACCGGGGATATGGCTCACTATGGCACGCTCTTCATTAAGCAGGGCGTTCAGCAGGGTTGATTTGCCCGCATTTGGCCTGCCTGCTATTACCGTGTTTACACCATTTTTAATGGCATTACCCAACTCAAATGAATTAATTAGCCGGCCAACAATTTTGGTAATCTCGTGGATCAACTGTTTCAGTTGGTCTCGGTTGGCAAACTCTACATCTTCCTCAGCAAAATCGAGTTCCAATTCAATGAGCGAAGCAAAGTTTACCAGTTGCTCGCGTAGGGCCTGTAACTGAGTGCTGAAGCCTCCGCGAAGTTGTTGCAAGGCCACCTGCTGCGATGCTTTGGAATTGGAGGCGATCAGATCGGCCACAGCCTCGGCCTGGCTCAGGTCGAGCTGACCATTGAGGAATGCCCTTAGCGTAAATTCGCCGGGTTTGGCCGACCGTGCTCCTTTTTTGATGAACAGCTTAATGATACTTTCAATAATATAACCCGAAGCATGACATGAAATCTCAACTACATTTTCGCGGGTGTATGACCGCGGACCAACAAACAACGATACCAGCACCTCGTCCAAAATCAAATCGCCATCGGTAATACTGCCGAAATGGATAGTATGCGATGCCTGTTTGCTCAGGTCTTTGCCTTTAAAAACACTGTTGGCTATGTTTATGGCATCAGGGCCCGAAAGGCGGATCACAGCAATGGCGCCCACGCCGTTTGGTGTGGCAAGGGCAACTATGGTATCGGTATTATCTGTCATTTTTTAGTTGATAGTTAATGGTTCATAGATCATAGCCTAAGCCCGCCTAATTTACCAAAGTGCAAAGGTCGTTATTTCGTGGTGATTTTTCTCACCTACTCCTCCTAATCCATCTCCATATGACTTGAACATGAAAAACGCGGGCACACCATGAACTATGATCCATGAACCATTAACTAAAATCTTTACCTTCGCAGGCAATTATGGTAACTTTTTTTGAAGCTTCGCTCGAAACTATTTCGGTACATCACGTTGGTAATCAGTCGCAGGAAGAGACGTATGCACTTTCCGAACAGCCATTGGAATTAAAGGATGAGATTATTCCCAACCTGCTTATGCAATATTTTCTGAAACCTTTTGAAAAGGCTAACGAGGTTTATCACCTGATGCACAGCAGTGGCGACCTTGAACTAAACGAGCTGCACCACTTTGCCACACAGGTATTTGATGACAACACTAAGTTTCATGAGGCATCTGAGAAAATAGCGAAGCATTTATACAAGGTTACCAATCACCCTAATATTAAAGGCGGCGAGCTTTATGTGGTTTACTTTAATAAAGTGCAAATTGAAGGCAACCCACTGGATGCCATCGGTATCTTCAAGTCGGAAAACAAGGAAACTTACCTTAAAGTTTACCCCGACAAAGGTGGTTTCCAGGTTGACTATGAGCAGGACGCTATCAACATCAATAAGCTGGATAAAGGTGTATTGATCTTCAATATCGAAAAAGAGAACGGCTACAAGGTAGTTGTGGTCGATAAAACCAACGGCGGGCAGGAAGCCGCCCGTTTTTGGAAGGACGATTTTTTGCAGTTGAAGATCCGCAATGACAGTTTCAACCAAACCAACAATACCTTGGGCATTTACAAAAACTTCATCACCGAAAAAATCGATGAAGAATTTGAGATGAGCAAGGCAGATAAAATCGACCTGCTGAACCGCTCCATGAAGTATTTTAAAGAAAAGGAAACCTTTGATATGGATGAGTTTTCAAATGAAGTGATCGGCAACGAACAGGCCATTGAATCATTCAAAACTTTCAAAAACCAGTACGAGCAGGAATTTGACAGCCCTATTGCCGATAATTTTATTATATCAGAAAATGCGGTAAAGAAGCAGGCCCGTATTTACAAAAGCGTTTTAAAGCTTGATAAAAACTTCCACATTTATATTCATGGCGATAAGGAACTGATTGAGAAAGGTTTTGACGATGGGAGGGCGATGAATTATTATAAGGTTTATTTTAAGGAGGAGGCGTAGAAGATTAAGCTTTAAAATTTAATAAACCTGATACACTGCAACATCGCATCTTCAAACAGATGTTTAGTAAACCTTTCCATTTGTGAAAAGTCATACTGGTACAACACAGTATTACTAACCAAATCACAACACACAAATGAAAAGGTCATTCATAATCATCTCATTGTTATTCGTCATTACAAGCTGCAGCGTATTACAAAATGGGGGCGTTCCGCAATATGCACTTGGCATGAGCGAAAAAGATTTTACAGCCTCTCAACGGTTTAACCTCTCGCTGGTCGAAGCCACACCAGGCCATTCTATTTACAAGCGTACTATTGAAGCCGATGCCCAAAGGGTAATTGCAAACATGTATTACTATTTTGATGATGGTAAATTAGTGCGTATGCGCCGGGTAGAAGAACCCAAACCCATAGTTATAGTTGAGCAAAAACCAGCCACTTTATAACCGATAAATGATCAAAACTGCACTCCCCAACGCTCTTCAATCCCCAAACCAAACAAGGCAAAATCATATTTAACCGGATCGTTAGGATCGAACTCACGGAGTCTTTCGGTCAGTTCAACGGCCGTTTGCCAGTCGGTTTGTTTTCGAGCGATAAGGTTGAGTTTGCGCGATACCCGGTCCACATGTAAATCAAGCGGACAGATCAGGTCGGAAGGTTTGATGCGGTTCCAGATGCCAAAATCAACGCCGTTATCGTCCTTCCGCACCATCCAGCGTAAAAACATATTCAGCCTTTTGCAGGTTGATTTTTGCGATGGCGACGATACATGCTTTTTAGTACGATGCGGAAAATCGGGCAAAGAAAAGAAATATGATCGAAAGCCCCCCAACCCCCTAAAGGGGGAGTAATCGCCATCTTCGGGAATAAACGCGTCTTCGAGGGACTCAAAGCGCTCATAATGCTGCCTGAAGAAAGCGATAAAATATAAAGTATCCACATCATTAAAAGTGCGGTGCTTGAACTTTAACAGCTTTTTCAGATCAGGCTCTTCATGATTGATGATGAAATCATAAGGCGCGCCATCCATCAACGTAATAAGTTCTTTGCATTTTTTGATAATGGTAACCCGTTGTCCCCAGGCCAGTGTGGCAGCCCAGAAACCCATGATCTCGATATCCTGCTTTTGGCTAAACATGTGCGGGATGGTTACCGGATCATTCTCAATAAATTCGGGGCGATTGTATTGGGCAACTTTAGCGTCGAGGAAGGATTTGAGAGCTTCGCCCCCTGCCCCCCTAAAGGGGGAACTGTTCTTATTGTATCCTATATCCATGTGCCGAAATGTTCACATTTAATATATTTCACGTGAACCACTGTTTATCATACCTATTGCTTCCATAAAAGTAAGAGCAATAGGTTCGTAGTCGGTTGAGTAATCATTAAAAATGCCCACTGCATTTCGCTTAAAGCCAATAACGTGGCTCATTATTAAAAAATCACAAAAGCCTATAATATTCTTATTCTCGCTTTCGACAAATTCTTCTATAATCCTATTGAGTGACCAAAAAGAAAACATATACTCCTGCCATCCATAATCATCAAACCCGTTTACAACAGAATAAAGCGCTTTAAAATCATCGGGAAAGCTAAAACTTAAAATAGTTTCAGCTTTCTCAAAATCCGCGGCAGTTGCGGGTGGCTTCATTTTCACCTCACATTCATCCCAAAACTCAATAGCTTCCTTTATCCAATCCTCCATAAGAAAGTTTTGATTAAAGGCTCATTTTTTAGCTTAACGCCTGTTTAATATCCTCCAGCAAATCTTCGATATCTTCTACACCTACGCTCAGGCGCAGCAGGTTATCAACTACGCCTGCTTTTTCACGTTCGGCTTTAGGAATTGAGCCGTGGGTCATGCTTACCGGGTGGTTGATCAATGATTCAACACCACCTAATGACTCGGCCAATGAAAACACTTTAAATGATGATGCAATACGGAAAGTCTCCTGCAGATCGGCACCTTTCAATACGATGCTGATCATGCCACCAAAATCGCGCATTTGTTTTTTGGCGATATCATGATTAGGATGATCGGTAAAGCCCGGCCAGTAGATCTTTTCAACTTTTGGATGATCTTTCAAAAACTCGGCTATCTGCTTTCCGTTTTCGCAATGAGCTTTCATGCGCAGGTGCAGGGTTTTGATACCACGCAAAACTAAAAAGCTATCCATAGGTCCTGGTGTAGCACCGCAGGCATTGTAGATGAACCAGAGCTTTTTATAAAGATCCTCATCGTTCAGCATCAATGCGCCCATCACCACATCACTATGGCCGCCAATGTATTTGGTTACCGAATGCATTACAATATCAGCACCCAGATCTATAGGATTTTGCAGGTATGGTGATGCAAAGGTATTATCAACCACAAAAAGCAGATTCTTTTCTTTGGTGATCTTACCTATAGCTTCTATATCCACAATCCGCATGGTTGGGTTGGTAGGTGTTTCAATCCAAACCAGCTTGGTTTTATCATTTACATGGGTACGTACAAGCTCCGGATCAGACAGATCCAAAAAATGGAACTTGATACCGTAATTGGCAAAGATCTTAGTGAATATCCGGTACGAACCTCCGTAAAGGTCATTACCGGTAATAACTTCATCGCCAGGCGCAAGCAATTTCATCACCGCATCAGTTGCACCCATTCCGCTCGAAAAAGCCAAGCCAAACTTTGCATTTTCCAAGGCAGCCAAACAATCTTCCAAAGCCTTACGGGTAGGGTTAGTACCACGCGAGTACTCATAGCCCTTATTATCTCCCGGCGATTTTTGCCAGTAGGTTGATGTTTGATATATCGGCGTCATAATAGCGCCGGTAGTTGGATCGGGCTCCTGCCCTGCGTGTATTGCTTTAGTTGCGAATTTCATGGTTGTGCTGTAAGCACGGTCCATAGTCGATAGTTCATGGACCATAGTAAAAAACAATTAATCATAGCTATGGACTATCGACCATAAACTATGGACTTTACAAAACTAATATGCCCTCGCAAACAACACCCGCTGCGTCGATGGCTTACCTGTGAAGATACATTTACCTTCTTCCTGTTTATTATTCAAAGGTATGCAACGGATTGTCGCCTTAGTTTCCTCTTTTATTTTTTGTTCGGTTTCGGATGTGCCGTCCCAGTGCGCGCTGATAAAGCCTGGCTGTTCGTCGAGCATGCGTTTAAACTCGTCCCAGGTATCCACCTCGGTGGTGTTTTCGGCACGGAAATCAAACGCTTTTTTATAGATATTTTGTTGGATCTCTTCAAGCAGGTTTTCGATAGTTTGTGCAAGACCTTCCTGGTTAACAGTTTCTTTAGTCTTGGTATCACGACGGGCCAGTTCAACTGTTCCGTTCTGCATATCACGGCTGCCTATGGCTACGCGTAATGGAACACCTTTCAGTTCGTATTCAGCAAATTTAGCTCCCGGGCGATGAGTATCGCGGTTATCAAACTTAACCGAAATACCTTTAGCCTTAAGTTCCTTTTTTAACGAATTAACATAGGCGCTGATATTATCCAGCTCTTCCTGGTGCTTGTAAATCGGAACAACCACTACCTGAATAGGTGCCAGCTTTGGAGGCAATACTAAACCCGCGTCATCGCTGTGGGCCATAATAAGCGCTCCAATCAAACGGGTTGAAACACCCCATGAAGTGGCCCAAACGTGTTCAATTTTATTTTCTTTGTTGGTGAACTTTACATCAAAAGCTTTTGCAAAGTTTTGTCCCAAAAAGTGTGATGTGCCGGCTTGCAGGGCTTTACCATCCTGCATCAGCGCCTCAATACAATAGGTATCCAAAGCCCCTGCAAAACGCTCGTTAGCTGTTTTACGACCTTTCACCACCGGCAAAGCCATCCAGTTTTCGGCAAAATCGGCATATACATTCAGCATTTGCTCGGTTTCGGCTATGGCCTCATCAGCTGTTGCGTGGGCTGTGTGGCCTTCCTGCCATAAAAATTCACTGGTACGCAAAAACAAACGCGTACGCATTTCCCAGCGCATTACGTTTGCCCACTGGTTAACCAGGATAGGCAGGTCGCGGTATGATTGGATCCAACCCTTGTAAGTGTTCCATATAATAGTCTCTGATGTTGGACGGATGATCAGTTCTTCTTCAAGCTTGGCTTCCTCGTCAACAATAATATTTCCTTCGCCATCATTTTTGAGGCGGTAATGGGTTACAACAGCACATTCTTTGGCAAAACCGTCAACATGGCTGGCTTCTTTACTAAAGAATGACTTAGGTATTAAAAGCGGGAAGTAAGCGTTGCTGTGACCGGTGTCTTTAAACATCTCGTCAAGTACCGCCTGGATCTTTTCCCATATCGAATAACCGTACGGTTTAATGATCATACAGCCTCTAACCGGCGAATACTCGGCCATGTCAGATTTAATTACTAAGTCGTTAAACCATTGCGAATAATCTTCGTCTTTACTAATAACACCTTTGTTCATATTGATTGGATAGAATTTGGACTTGTGTAATTGTTGTATATTGCTGCCAAATTTATAAATTTAAAACTTATTTGACCTTGCACTTTTTACTTACCTGTATATGAAACGGAACATCGCGATAGGAATGTTTATTATCGGTGCCATGGCATTGAGTTCCTGCTCTACAACCAAGCTTGCATCAAACCAAAGTAATGACAACGTTTATTTTTCTGATGCACGAGCGGGCGATGAACCTGTTTATGCACAACAGCCGACTTACAACCAAACCCCGGTTGCAGAGGATGGATATAGCGATGACGACGATGATTACTTTTACTACGATGATTATTCGGCACGTATAAACCGTTTCAGTTACTTTTCTCCTTTCGGCTATTATGACGACTTTTATTCGGCGTACAATAACTATCCTTACTACAACTATGGATTGAGCTATGGTGGTTTAGGATATTATGGTGGTGCTGGTTATTACAACGGCTGGGGATTGGGTTATGGCGGCTACTACGGCGGCCTTGGCTTAGGATTAGGTTATGGATACGGCGGTTATTATGGTGGCTGGGGCTTAGGCTACGGATATGGTGGATACGGCGGTTATTACGGCGGCGGTTATGGATACGGTGGATATGGCGGTTACTATGGTGGAGGCTATGCTTCGTCAGGTACAGCACGGCCTTATCGTGGTAATGGCAATCCTTTTGCAGGCAGCGGACGCCGCCCTGTTAGCAGTGCCACTTCCGGTATAGGCTACATTCCCGGAGGCCGTAACAGACCATTGGGCAGCAGAACGAACACTTACAGTAACGGCAGCAGCAATAGCGGAAATAACAGTTATAATAATAACAATGGCACCCGCTATGCACGCCCGGCCCGTACGGACGCGGCGCCTACCCGTGATGCACAGCCGGTTTACAGACAGCCACAGGTTGAACGTACATCGCAGCAACCATCGTATACGCCATCACCAAGCTCAAGCGGCGGCAGTTCACGCAGCACCGGCAGCAGCAGTGGCGGCGGTGGCGGCAGACCATCAAGACCATAAACCTAAATCTTATATTTTATTTACCTGAATTTTATGAAAATCAAGTATTTACTAAGCATAATTGCTATAGTAGCAATTACTAAAGATAGTTTTGCGCAATACTCACAGGATGCCATCAGGTTTTCAACCTTTCAAACCGGTTCAACCTCACGTATCAAAGCTATTGGCAACGCCGGCACAGCTGTAGGCGGCGATTTAAGCTCAGTTAGCGGCAATCCTGCCGGCTTAGGCTTTTTTACACACTCGGAGGTTAGTATTACCCCTGAGTATGATAACTCCAAAATAAGCTCCAGCTTTTTTGGGCAGGCAGGCAGCGCCAACCGTAACGATGTGAACATGAGCAACGCAGCCATCGTATTTTATCAGCAACTAACTACCCGTGGGCGCGACAAAAGCAAAGGCTGGCTAAGCATCAATTATGGCGCGGGCTACAGCCGTACCAATAACTTTTATGAAAACGTTGCTTACGGCGGTACAAACCAAACCAGTTCTATTTCTGATTACTATGCCGGTATTGCCAAGCGCGAAGTATCTCAATATGGCAGTGTTAACCCTAAGGGCCTTGATGGATGGGCATATGATCATGTCCTGATCGATAATTTCGGCCCGGCATCAGACCCGAACTCATATTCAAGCACAGTGAATGTTCCGGTAAGGCAATTGGCGGGGATTACCCGTACCGGCGGCCAGTCGGAGTTTAACCTTTCGTTCGGTGCCAATTACAGCAATAAGCTTTACTTAGGTTTGGGACTGGCTATTACCGATATCAGGTATAATTCGCACGCCAGGTTTACCGAAAATGGCAACGCCATTATAACCAATGGCGGCAACCCTACCGACTTTTCATCCACTTTTGCGCAAGACCAAAGCACCAAAGGCTCGGGCTTTAACGCCAAATTAGGTATTATTTATAAACCTATACAAGCTTTACGCCTGGGCTTTGTATTTACCTCACCAACGTTTTATAATATTGATGATTCATATTCCGAAGGGCTTGCCACGCAATACACAGGTGGCAAGAGTCATCAAAACGAATCCGAACCATATCAGCTAAGCTACAATCTGCGTACGCCGTTAAAATTAGCAGGTGGCGCGTCTGTTTTCATAGGCAAATATGGTTTCATAAGCGGCGATGTTGAATATATCGATTATACCACTACTCATTTAAGCAGTAACGACAGTTATACTGCCGATGGTGACAACAGTGATATCAAATCACTTTACCGTTCAACAGTGAACCTTCATGTGGGCGCCGAAGTAAACGTGAACAGCCTCGTTTATCTGCGCGGCGGTTACAGCCAGCAGGGTAACCCGATGAAAGACCTTGGCAGTGATATTAAAACAGTTAGCGGCGGTATAGGCTTTCATTTTGGTGCTTATTTTGTTGACGCTACTTACGCCAGGGTAACCGGCAAGCAAACCATTTTCCCTTATGAGGTAGGTGCAACCAGTCCTTTTGCCGATTTGAAAAAAACTAACAATAATGCATTCCTTACTTTAGGGTACCGCTTTTAACCGTTGATTTTTTTGATTGATTACGCTTATTGCGTTGATCTGTTGTACAGCCTGTCTTTTCGCTACGAAAAGACAGGCTGTTTCATTTAACGTATATCGTTGTGCCGTTGTTGATGTCGTCGCCAGCAATGCCGAAAGAGTCAAAATGTGCTATTATCAGCGAAATCAACGTAATCAAAAATATCAACGGTCAAATTAAGTAACTTGCCATTCATAATTTAAATTGACCATGAACAAAAATCTACTTAAAAGCACCGGTTTGTTAGTGTTATTGACTGGTATCGGCATTAATGCCCGGGCGCAGCAATCAGCCGAAACAAAAGCATGGGTAGCCAAATCAAATGAGTATACCAAAATCATTATTGATCTGGATAAAAAATACTCGCCCGAATACGGATCATCACAAGGCCTGGCCGAGTATGACAGTGACATAGCTATACCAACCCTCCAAAACATCATGGCCGAACGCAAGGATGAAGAGGCCGTTGTCGCTAAACTTACCGAAGCCCTTAAGACTGAAAAAAATACTTTTATTCAACAGGATATCAATATCATTATAACCCACCTCAAACTGGGTTTTCGCCAGCAGGACTTTGAGTTGAGCCGTCAGGTCCCTTTTTTGAATGCGTCCTCAACCATTTACAGCGGACTGGAAACACTGCTTGACGATCAAACCCCCGAAGCCCGTCGCCAGGCAGCGGTAATGCGTATCCGTAAATATGCAGGACTGGAAAAAGGTTATAAACCATTGACAACCATTTACAGGGAACGCCTGCAGCACCAGATGGGCGGCAAAAACATGATCTATCCGTCAAAACAACGCATGGAAACCGATCTGTCACGCAATGCGAGTATCGTGAGCGGCATTGCCGAGCTTTGCACCAAATACAAGGTGACCGGCTGGGAACAACCTTATGCCACTTTGAAAAAACAGCTGGAAGATTATGACAAATGGGTAAAAGCAAACGTACTGGTAAAAGCCCGTACAGATTTCAGGCTCCCACCCGAAGAGTATGCTATGAACCTCGAAGCTTATGGTATAGATATTCCCCCTGCAAAGGTAGCAGAGATGGCCCATATGCTGTTTAAACAACTGCAGGATGAAATGCAACCTATTGCTGAACAGATAGCAAAAAAAAGGAACCTGCCATCAAGTGATTATCGTGCTGTGATCCGCGAACTAAAAAAAGAGCAGATTCATGGTGATTCTATTATTCCGCTGTACGAGCAGCATTTAAAAGATATTGAAGGCATCATTCGCGATCATCAACTGGTAACGCTGCCAAACCGCCCGGCTATTATCCGTTTAGCTACGGCCGCCGAAACTGCGCAGAGCCCGGCCCCCCACATGGTGCCACCACCATTTCTGAACAATACCGGCCAGCGTGGCGTATTTGTACTGCCATTAAACATGCCCGCATCACCCGGCGAAAAAGCTACAGACAAGTATGACGACTTTACTTTTGATGCCGCTTCATGGACCATCATAGCCCACGAAGCTAGGCCGGGCCACGAATTACAGTTTGATAAAATGGTAGAAGAAGGGGTATCGCAGGCACGCGCCCTGTACGCTTTTAACTCAACTAATGTGGAAGGCTGGGGCTTATATTCCGAATACATTACCCGCCCTTACATGCCTTTAGAAGGACAGTTGGTTTCGTTAGATTATCGCTTGCTCAGGGCCGCGCGCGCCTTCCTTGATCCTGAATTGCAGGCTGGTAAGATAACCCAGCAACAGGCGCTTGATGTATTGATGAACGATGTAGTACAATCACGTGCCTTTGCCCGCCAGGAAGTTGAGCGTTATACCATTAACGCTCCCGGCCAGGCCAATAGCTATTTTTATGGTTTTACCAAAATGATTGCCCTGCGCAAAGATACCGAGGCTGCATTAGGCAACAAATTCAACGCTTTGCATTTCCATGATTTCATCCTGTCGCAAGGGATCCTGCCGCCGGCATTGATCCGCGAGGCGGTAATGAATGATTTTGTGCCGAAGGAGAAGGCGTTGTAAGTTTTCTATAAAACGCAAAAAGCGGGATATTTTAAAATTATCCCGCTTTATTAGTTATTTACGATGTCGCGATAGAGCAGGGGGAGCAAGCGTGACAAAATAATGCAGCCCGTGATTCGGTCCGATTTGCAGGGCCAGTCGCTTAATAACAAAAGAACACAAGGGCGATGACGGTATCGATATGTATACCTTATTCCGTAAACACCCTATAATTAACATCCATTACGCTCCGGCTTTGCAGCTTTGATTTTAGCAGCTCAAGCAGCGTGGCCCATTCCGGTGCCGAAAGTTCATGATCGGCCGGGGTTATATAAATATCGGTTGTTTTAATAAAACCTTCTCTGGGATTGGCTGAGATACTTACCCCTTTGCTTACGCGGATGTTTTTCATTTTTGCTCCAAGCTCATATCTGCAGAAACTTGTTAGATCGGCAAGGGTAACTATGCGGTCTTTAGTGGTGAGGCCGTATTTATAGGCCTGGATCCGCTCGGAAGCTCCAAGGCTGTTTCGGCCGCCCGTGGTCGTGGTAAGGAGCCTTAAAGTATCCGGCTTAAGTTTAATGGCTTCCGCCTGTTGTAGCTTTGAGCCTTTGCGGATATTGTTGGCATTATCGGCAAGTGTTGTCCAAAAACTGAGGTATAACATGGCCGCTTTGTTTGCCGGTTTTAGTACCAGGTAATTTACCAGTTCATGATTATCTTTTGAACTTTTGGATTTTTTTTCGATAACGGAAATATTTTGCTCCAGTGTTTTTAGGGCCGTTGTTAAAAAGTCGCTTCCGTATGCGGCAAAGGCCGCTTTTTCGTCGCGAAGCAGCTCAAACAAATATTCGATGGTTTGCCGGGCGTTACGTGCATCAAAACGCTCGGCGCCACCGTTCCTGATGGAGTAACTGCCCTCATAATTAATACCGGCCTGGCTATACGGGATCTCGTTATACCGAACGTCATTGTCGTCATGCAGCTCATGGATCGATAAAAAATGATCATAAGCACCTGGTTTTATTGGGATGATATCGCTGATCTCCTTGATCCTGAATTTTTGTTGGTGAAGCCGCCTGCTCATTACCGGGAAACAGTTTAAATGTAACTGCAGTTCATCAATGGCATTTGCCGGGATTGCCGCCGGGAATACGATCTTGAACCACAGGCAGGGCTTAAGTGCTTTCAAATCCTGCTCGTTAAAAAACGACAGCAACTCAACCGGATAATTTGCTTTGAAGTCGGTAATATTGCTTAGCCGCTCATCGGTAAGCGAAATAAAATGATTGTTGTAATAGGTCCTGACGTCGCGGGTTATAAGGTTAATGATATGCTGATCATAAAAAACAGGTTTCTGATCGTCGGCTTGTTCATCAGCGTAAATGAGGCCAGGTTCAGTATCAAGCTGTGAACCATCCAGGTAAAATTTAGTTACCTGGAGCAGGCTGTAAAAATCGGTATTGCTGATGTAAACAGGCCAGTCGAAATAGATTCCTGCATTTTTAAAAGTATTCAATGCTACTGCTGTTTCAATGCCTATCCAAAGGGTGTTAGGTTCGCCAAAAGCACCGGTGCGGACGTTTAGCAATGTATTCTTCTGCCCATTTTCAATATGTTCCTGCAGCCTGCCCCCGTTGAAGCTGTATTTTATTTCTGCATTAAATACAGAGTTAGCACCTGCCGGTGTAAAGTAAATGTCCAGTTGGTCCGGGCTGGTTTTGCCAACCTCTGCTGCCAATTGTTTCCGGAAATAAAAATGATTGCCGATGTTCAATATTTCTGAAGCCTCGATGGGTTTACCTTTTAATATGGCATGGGCGGGGAGCGGGGCCGTTAAATAGTCGGAAGCCAGGATCCTGGATATTTTGTTCAGGATGCGATGCTCCAGGTTTTTAACATCATTGTTTAAGTTGAACAACTCGGTGCTTAGGGCTTCAATCAAAAGCTTTACCAGCGGATCAACATCATTTACGTTTTGAACGCCCCAAAACTCGGTAGCGTTCTTCAGCATGCGGTTCCTGATCTCTTCTTTTGAATTATAAAATATAGCGCTCATAGGTTTATGCTGATAGCGGGCTTAGGAATAAAGCAGTTTTGAACAAATATGTTTCGCCGGTTTTGTTCAATTTGCCTTTAATAGTAATATCTACTTTCTTTTTTATTTCGCTCACATTGCGCAAGGGGTAAAATTTGTTGATCTCGGTAATGTTCACGCTGATATCAATATCATAAATCCTATTTTCAAATTTGCTGATAGAGCGCAACAACGATTGCCTCAGCTTTTCTTTCCAAATAGTCTCACTCATAATGAGTTCAAAATCCATATCCCAAATCTCGCAGCCAAATTCGGGGTTGTAACGGTGCTCGCCAAAACGGGTAAAAATAATGAGTTCGATGTATTGCGATATAGACGCGCCAAGGTCTTGTTTATCAAGGTCCTGGCCATTATTGATATGGCTAAAACGGATCGGTTTTGAATAAAGCGGGTTTAGCATAAATGATATTATTGGATTTCGCTTATGTTAAATTTTAACTTTTTATAAACATTTATTTTCAAAAATAGTTGTAGATATGTTTTATTGGTTACAAATAGTTGATAAAGTGTTGATTTTTTGATAATTATTACACTATTGGTTAATTAATAAATAATGAGTTAAGTATTATAAATGCAGCTTTTTTAGCTGTAAATAAACCGAACCGATACTATAATATTAGATGAAACCTGTAAACAATAGCGACCTAAACCGGGCTTATCGCAAATTCATGATGTACCTTATTACATTACTGGGTTTGGCCATCATTATCGTTTACTTCTTTTTTGCAACCTCGGGCCGTGAGCTTGAATTATTAAATGACCGCGTTAAAAAAACAGATCAGCTGATAGCGCTCCGTACCGATATCAATAACAGCTTTGAATTGATCCTGCTGCGCATGCAGCAACTCTCGCAGTATGCAAAAATGAATTCGCAGGAGCTTAATAACCAAACGGTACTGCTCAATGATATCCAGGAGAGCAATCAGCATATCCGTGAGCGGCTGCAAAGTAACCCTTACCCGCTTAAAAGTTTTGAACTGTATAAAAAGCTCAGCAACGATATTGAAACCATTGCCAGCATCAAAGATTCGCTTTTTACCACACGTTTCCAGATCGAAAGCCTTCGCTCACAGTTAGAGTCATGCAGCCGGGTAAATAAATCGGCTATTAACCAGTTAAACCATCACTATCCGCATTAATAAGCCATATGTTAAAATTTAGTTTAAAAGAACGGAGAGAAAAATTCCTGTTTTTCATGGGGATGTTTTTAGTGACGTCGGTGATATTGTGCGTGGCTATATTTTATAATTATGGCAACGAAGGGTTAGTATCAAAAAACGAGTTTGCTAAAAAAGTAAACGAAGAAGAGCAGTTTGAAAGCCTTGTTACAGAAGCGTTACCAACCGTTGATACCACGTATCATAAAATAGTAAAGTTTAACCCCAACGTGCAGGCCGTTTTTTTGGAAAATGACATCAGCGGTTCAATAGGTGCTGTAAAATCATATTACAACCGCCGCCCTTATGACGCGCGGTATAAATGCTTTATCCACGCTTCAAAACTGTTGCAGGCTCTTTTTTATGATAAGCGCGAACTAACGGGCAATTATAACGATATCAGGAACATAAAAGGATCGGTTGATGACTGCCACATTGCACAGCGGCAATTGCAGCAAAACATGAGCATGGCCCGGTAAGCATCATCATACATCTACCATATATAACCTAAGCAAAATGAAAAACGATTACAACGACGGGAGGCCCGTCGATACTAACCGGAACACCTACACCTTTCTATACATTTTTACTGGTGTAGTTGTTATTGCCGGTATCATTTTCCTGCTGCGTAGTTCATTGTTTGAAAAGAGAGTGATCAACGCCCGTATCCTGAAGGACGAGATAGCCCTGAACGAGCACCTGGTTTACTCGGATAATACGGCTAATGCAAAAAGCTGGCTTTGGGAGTTCGGCAATGGCGATAAATCAATTCAACAAAACGGGAGCTACCGCTTTAAAAAAACAGGCGACTATATCATACGGCTTACAGTAGACGGCAATTTGACGCAGCAATTCCCGGTTAGCGTAAAAGATAGTACCCCAACCATAGCTGCCGATACCCTGATTACAATTAACGGCCCCACACAGGGAATTGTAAATGAACAGGTAAGGCTTGAGGCGCAGGGTAACGCCCGGATTTTTGAATGGTCATTTGGGGAAACCGGCCGGGTGGATGTTAAAGGACCAACTGCACTCTACACCTTTCATAACCCCGGTACCTATTTCATCAAACTGAGCACGGATAAAAGCAGGCGCCCGGTCTATCACCGCATGCGTATTACCAATCCCGATTCAACATTTGCCAACCAGATCGTAAACCCTGGTGAAAGTGAGCGCCGTGTAATCGATGATATCAGGGCACACCTGCAGGCCATAGCCAACGGCGGTGATTTTAACCGTCATTATTATTACCTGGTTAGGAGGTATTTCTGCGGAGATGAGAAAGTTACCGTAAACCTTGAAGATAACGGCGAAAGCAAACGGACTGATTTTTACTCCTACTGTATGCGGTTAACTTTTGGAGGTGGCATCAGTGTTGACGAAGCACAAGTTACCCTAAAGCCAAAATCAAACTGTTCAAGCATGCTTTCGGTAAGGCAGCATGCAACCACTGCCGCTCCCGAAAAGAGGCCCAGATAATCTATTTTAAAACCTATTTGCATCAACCAACATGAAAAATATATTAAGCTTCGTTTTTTTAACCTGTATAGTAATTGCGGCCCGGGCGCAATCGCCGGTATCGCTTGGCAAAACGGTGGTAACGCTACCCAAAGCTTTTGAAAAACCTGATGAGCGTACCAGCATTTACAATACCGACGACCGTACTTCCCTGCCATGGATCGTATTTTCGGACAGGGCCGAAAATTATACATATACCTCGCCGGGCGGAACGCTGGTAATGAAAAAAATAAGTTTCATGGAGCCTTTTTATGTAAGTGAACAAAAAAACGGTTTTATAAAACTGATTAAGTACCAGGCAGGCATGGTACAGGGTAAAAAGCTTACCAATAAAAAAGGCTCGCAAAGTTACGGATGGATCAGCATTTCAAAGGTGTTGCCCTGGCAGTCGGCTTTTACCAGCACAAATGGTTATCCCGAAAAATATATCACCATTATAAGTGGTGCCGGCCCGCTTACTATGCCCGATTATTATTATGACAAAACTGATTCGGCATACATTTTTGCCGGGCCCGATCAAAGCCAGAAAAAAACCAAAGTGGCCCTGCACAATGTAGTTTATGTATACAAAAAATCTGACGACGGAAAAAAAGTATTGGTAGGGTCCGATCCGCAGTTGATTGCCGATAATGCAGCTGGCAGTGTTTATGGCTGGATAGCCGCCGACGCCGTTCATAGCTGGGGCGATAGGCTATATATCGGGTCGGCAAGGGAAAACCAGCCATTGATCAATGATTCTATTGCAAGGTATATCAACAGTTCCCTGAAAACCAATAATAGCAAGGGAGGTACGGGCTATTTTGCTTTTGATCCCTTACTGGCCGATAATGCTCCCTTGTTATTGAGCATGCCTGTAAGCTCATCTGCTTCGGGTAATCTTAGCCTCGGCTTCGCAACCGATGTTTATGATAAAAGCCATAACAGTGTGCTTAATATCAAAGGCGGGCATTTAGCATATAAGGATTATCTCAAGATCCGCAGCAATGTTCACCACGTTAACATTGTGTTTGTGGTTGATGGCGGCAGCCCTATGCGCAATTATTTTTCGGGTATTACCAGCACTATTCAATCATTTGAAGATATTTTTGATGCGCATGCCAGGGGTAACCAGGTTAGATATGGGGCTGTAGTTTACCGTAACGCGTCCGGCTGTCAAACCGGGGGCATCCAGTCAACCCCGCTTAACGCCGATTATCGTAACCTGGTAAAATACCTCGAATCACAGTCAACAGTAACAGGTAACTGTGCCCCGGTGATAAGTTCCCAACCTGTTTTTGATGGTATCCGCACGGGCTTAAGCCTTTTTGGCAATCATCCCGACGAAACCAACCTGGTCATCCTGATTGGTGCCACCGGTGCTTTAGATCGTAATTCGGTAGGGGTTAATACGGTGGCCAGTCAGATAGCGGCCGCCAACGCCCGCTTGTTAGCTATCCAGGTATTTAGCGATTACAACCCTATCTACAATGATTTTGTAATCCAGGCAAGACAAATTGTATCACAATCTGCGGTAAAGCTGGCCGATTATAAAAAACAGCGCATGGTGAATGGAGAAGGCCTTACCAACGTGCAGCAATTCAATACATCACTGTCCGATTCGGTTTCTTTTTACCTCGATTATCCCAAAAAGAGCCTGATCCAGGGCGCTGTGGTGTTTCCGCCCAAGAGAGTGGTAAAATCAAACCAGGCCATGAGTTTGGCAGTTGAACGCCTGATGCGCGAAACAGATTATGATATCCGTAACCAGATCCATACGCTCGACAGCGCATTCAGGCTTACCGGGCGCGAAAACCGTTATGTACAGCCGCTGGTTATGCAGCAGCAGGGGCAGCCATCAACCGATTTGGGAAACAATATGCCGCATAATGCTTTCAAATATTACCTCAGCGCCGAAGCACCCAGGAACCTGGTAAACGAAAGCAAGGGGCAGCTGCAATATCTGCTGATATTGAACGAGCAGGATTATAAGCAGCTGACAGATCTGCTGTCGCTCATGATAGGCGAAAACCTGCAGCGGGACGCGTCCGATTACCGCTCAAAGCTGGTTGATAATTATGTTGACATCGCTGCGAAGCATTTAGGGCTTAACTTATCTGGCGGTGATATTAAAGACATGACCCTGGCCGATTATTTTCTGCGGGTTACCAGTTTACCCTTACCCGGCAAAAAAGATTTCTATAATAAAAAGGTGAATGATCTTAAACACAACGATGATATGCCGCAGGCACAGTTTGAGGAATATATCCACTATTTGATCCATAGCAGTGATGTTATTAAACAGGCTGCTATTACCAACCAACACTTTACGTCAAACGGCAAAACCTATTATTATATAACCCAGGCTAACCTGCAATAGCATATGAATATAGTTAATTTAAGCGAGTCGGTGAAAACGGCGGTGCGGGTAGCGCAGTCATTAGCCAAAGAATATCACCATAAGGAATTCGGTCCGGCGCACCTTTTAAAAGGCTTGATGTACCAGGAAGTGGGGTTGAAGAACCTGCTTCAATCCATCGGGAAGGACACGGCTTACATAAGCGATTGGGCCGAAGTGCGCATTGAAGATTATTCGGCCGCGTTAACCGTGCCCGACGAAATGTTAGGTAACAGCCAGGTAAAGCAGGTATTTGAAGAAGCCGATAATGTGCGCATAAAATTAGGCCAGGATTTGATTACGCCCGTTTGTGTGTTGATTGCGTTAATAAAGCCCAATGTGGGTTTTGATGCTAACCAGCTAAAATCCTTCCCGGTAAAAGAACGCGAGTTACTGGATATTTATTTGAGTAATGAGGATGTTAACCATGCGGTAAATCCCTCTGCGCAGGCCACAAACGGCAGCGATGCACTCAAACAAACAACAGCATTACTCAAATACTGTGTAGACCGCACAAGCCTGGCCAAACAGGGTAAGGTAGATCCTATCATAGGCCGGGAGCGCGAAACACGGATGGTGATGGAGATCCTGAGCCGGCGCACCAAGCCCAATGTGATGATCACCGGCGATGCGGGCGTTGGCAAAACAGCCCTGGTTGACGGGTTCGCGCTTAGCATTGTAAACGGACAGGTACCGGCGTCGCTTAAGAATGTACAGCTTTTTGAACTTGATCTGGGTTCATTGATCGCGGGGGCATCTTACAAAGGAGAAATTGAAGACAGGTTAAAAAACATCCTGCGCGAGATAAAGCAGTTTGAAAAAGCGATCCTGTTCATTGATGAGATCCATACCCTGCTCGATAATAAAGGGCCGATAGGCGGCGGTGTTGGTAACCTGCTGAAACCGGAGCTTGCCCGCGGCGAAATAACGGTGATTGGTGCCACTACTATCGACGAATACCGCAAAGTGATTGAGCCCGAACAGGCATTTAGCCGCCGGTTTGAGGTGCTGCAGGTAAATGAGCCCGATACGCCTACAGCTATAAAAATGCTTAAAAAACTGGTGCCCCAATATGAGGAGCACCACAACTTAAAGATAGATGATAATACTGCAGAAGAATGCGTAAGACTGGCGCAGCGCTACATGAAAGACCGTCGCCTGCCCGACTCTGCCTTCGACCTGCTCGACCGTACCATGGCTGCTATCCGTTTAATGAACGATACCACCGATACTGCCCTTTCCGAACTCCGCACCGAACTGAACGAATTAAAAGCACTGAATGATGCGGGTGATTTGATCGGAGCGTACAAATGGCTTTACACCGTGTATCGCAATAAAATAAGCGCGGTGTTGTTAGGTCAGCTGGAAGATGAAACCCAGGTTGATACTTTTGAAACGCCTGATGAATACATCGCTTACTTTGAACGCAATTTGAGCCGGCTTGAGGAATTGGCTCAAAATAAAACCGAGGTAGTAGATAAACATGATATTGCCGCTATTATCTCCTATAAAACAGGCATTCCCTTAGGCAAGATCCAGGCACAAGAGAAAGAAAGGCTTTTAGGCATGGAAGGCTTCCTGAAAAAACGGGTTGTTGGGCAGGACCAGGCGTTGAAAGCCGTTTCTGATGCCATACTCGAATCGCGGAGCGGACTGAACAAAAAAGGGCAGCCCATCGGCTCATTCTTTTTGCTTGGCCCAACAGGCACCGGTAAAACGGAGCTGGCCAAATCAATAGCCGAGTTTTTATTTAATGACGAAAAAGCGATGATCCGCTTTGATATGTCGGAGTTTAAGGAGGAGCATTCGGCCGCATTGCTGTATGGCGCGCCGCCGGGCTATGTGGGGTATGAAGAGGGCGGCTTGCTCGTAAACAAAATAAGGCAGCAACCTTATTCGGTTGTGCTGTTTGATGAAATTGAAAAGGCACACCCATCGGTATTTGATATCTTTTTACAGATCCTGGATGAAGGGCATATGCACGACAGGCTGGGCAAGCAAGGCGATTTTTCAAACGCGCTGGTGCTATTTACCTCAAACATTGGCAGCGAGTGGGTATCTGAGCAAATTAGCCGGGGGCATATGCCTACATCAAACCAATTGATGGAAGTGATGGCCAATAAGTTCAGGCCGGAGTTTTTGGCGCGGTTATCAGAAATTGTACCCTTTGCACCTATACATGAAGAAAATGTAGTACGCATCTTTGAGATCCAGCTCAAAAGCCTTATACAGGCGCTTGATAAAATGGGCATAAACATGCAGTTAAGTGCCGAAGCCAAAAATATGCTGGCTTTAAGCGGTTTTACACCCAAATATGGTGCACGGCAGCTATCGGCGGTGATCCGTAACCAATTGCGCAGGCCAATATCACGCTATATTATTTCAGGCGAACTGAAAAAAGGTAATACTATCGCCATAGATAAAAAAAGCGATGATACTGAATTATTGTGGAGCATTAGTTAAGTAATTTAACTGAAATACATACTGTTAAAAACAATTTTATAGTTATTGCATTATAACATAAACACTTTCATACTTATCATTTATTAAATAAAGCTATGTTTAATTACGAAATAGGGGGAAACGAAACAAAAGTTGATTCCTCAGAAGCATTTGGTGAGATAGCTCCCAATAAAACTTTGTTTATTCAAAAATTAACTGATAATGAGCCGCTGAGACCGGAGAAGGTTGAAGGACTTAAAAATGTTGAAGAGGTTTTTGCTCATTACAAGCCAAAAGTAAGCGTTGAGCTTGAAAGAGAAAACGGATCAAATGTTACTGAAACCCTGCACTTTAATAATCTTGGCGATTTTGCCCCAAAAAACCTGGTACAACAAAGCAAATACCTGCATAAACTTAATATTCAGCGCGAGATGTACCTCAATATCATGAAGCAGCTGAAAACCAACAAAACGCTGAAGTCAACCCTTGATAACGCCGAAACCAAACAGGCCTTTATTGAGGCGTTAAAAAATATAGTAACCGAGCTTGACCAATAATTAGCTAATCCTAAACATTTAACAACACGATCATGGCAACACCAAACGAGCAGATCCTGAATGAAAATTCAACAGACCAGGCTCTTAAAATAAAAGAAAGAAGCGGCGCGGCACCTCTATCAACCAGTTTAGATAAACTATCAAAAGTTGGTGGTTTTGATTTGCTGGAAGCTACTATTGATGGCCTTCAAAACCTGAACCCCGAACGCAAGGCCCGTAAACAGATCTTTTTAACTGATGATGAGAAGAAAGGGGAGCGCGAAGAACTTAAGCTGAAGCTTAATCAATGGATAGAAGCTTTGGAAAGCGGCGAATCAGTTAGCGATACTATTCAGAAAAGCGCCGAAAAACTGCAAAGCGTTGAAGAAAACCTGAACAAAAATTTACTCAATGTATTGGAAAGCACCCGCGAGCTTGAACAGGCTTACCGCACAGTGCATTTGTTTTATAAAAACACCGAACAGGATAAGCTGAAGAATGTGGTATTAATGAATGCCACGATCGATCAGTTGAAAGAGCTTGATAATCCGCGCTTTATTGAATATGCTGCAAATGAACTCAAGCAAAATTATGACAGGCTGGATCTTCGTCAAAATTATTCAATCCTGGTTGTACCCGGCTACCTTGGCTCAAACAAGGTAGTTGAACGCTGGTCAAAAATAGCCTATGATAATAAAGTAATGCTGGTGACCGATTTTGCGGATCTTGAACAACCGGATGATGTGATAGACCTGTTTACATCAGCCAATTTAACCGGCGGCGATGCCTTTAAATCAAACACCATCATGACTTGTAACTGGCTGGTAGGCCGCGGCAAAGTTGCCGAAGCGGGTGAAGAGGATGACTTATATATCCCGGGCTCTGCAGCATTGGCGGGTAAAATGTATTATACGCTGATGTCGCAGGTTACCGCCGGTAAAAAACACGGAGCGGTTAACGAGGTGGATGGTGTACGCTTTGACCTTAAAAAGAGCGAGATCTCGCACCTGGAGCGCATTGGCCTGGTACCTATGGTGAATGAGTACGGCAAGGTAATGGCATTCTCGGCCAAAACTTTGTTTAACGGCGATAATATCGGTTTGCAAACCTATTCGGTAGTGAGGGTATTTGATTATATCACCAAAGTATTATTCGACTTTTTGAACCGCCGAGCTTTTGAAAACTGGACTTCAAAAACAGAGCAGGACCTGCGCTCGCAAATTGTGAAGTTTTTGGATAACATCCAGGGGCCCGACAGGCTTATCGAACGCTTTAAAATAATCAGGTTTGAGCGCGATGAACAGCAAAAGGACCGCATTCACCTTGATATTAATATCACGCCATATTTTCCCGCTAAAAGCTTTGTGGTAAAGCTTGACGGGCAAAAAGGTGAGGATGCAAGCCCAACCTGGAACAGCGAATATAAACAGCAGTAATATCGCGGTACACAACGTTGTGAAGTGGTAATGAATCCCTTTTAAAATAAGGAAGCACCTACTGGAGCGATATCGGATATGTGCAAAACAATATATTGGCTCCGTAGGTGCCTCCTGTTAGGAGGTGGGTTTTAAAAGCGATATTCAACCGTTAAACCAGCGCTGTGTGCATTTTAGGTTAATTTAACCGAAGGCCTAACTTTATTTATTGTTAAATATGGTTTATGTTTGCATTGATGAGGCAGCTATTGATCATTAATGCAGATATAGATAAAACACCAACAACAGCGGCATTGATCAATGCCTATAAAGACGGGGCCCAGGCCGCCGAAGCTGTAGTAAAAGAGATAGCCATCGCCGATCTTAAATTTAATCCCAACAAGCAATTCACGCTAAGCAATAACGAGCCCGAACCCGACCTGGTGCAAGCTGTAAACGCGATAAAATGGGCATCGCATGTGGTTATATTTTGCCCGGTTTATAAAGATTCGATCAACTCAAAAATTAAAGGTTTTTTTGATCGCGTTTTTATGCCCGACCAGGTTTTTATCAGCGGCTCGTCGGTTAATTTCAATGGCCGGTCAGGACGTGTGGTTTCTATATTGGATGAAGCTGCCTGGCAGGACTGGCAGGTTGATATGAAGCCAACCTATCTGGCAGTAAAAAAACTAACCCTCGAAAAGCGCGGCATCAAGCCTGTGCATACCAGTACCATCGGGCATCTCTATAACCTCGATAATGAGTACAGTAAAAAGTGGATTCAAAAATTATATTCTTTTGGGTTAAAACTTATTTAAATAAATATTTAATATTTTCTCAAAACAATAAATTAATTACATTGTAGTTATTAAAGTAATGCGCAAAGCATCTACTTTAAATTATTAACCTCTTAAAATTTATCATTATGGCTTTCAAAGCAAGATTAAATTTTTCGGGCAAGGACTACGATGTGCTCACTTGCTCCTATGCATTAAACCGCGATGTAGACTCAAAAGGACGCCCGTCCTCAGGTATTTACGGCGGTACTATCGATATCGAGATCGAGTCGACTGAAGACACCTCCATTATCGAATCAATGGTTAACAACCAGTACAAACCGATTGCCGGAACTTTGCTGATCAAAAAATCTGAGGAAGACGCTAAAATGAAAGAGTTGTCTTTTGAAGATGGCTACATCGTGAAGTATTCTGAAGGTATCGACATTACAGGCGCAACTCCAATGAGTTTGAAGTTTGTGATCTCGGCCCGCAAGTTGAAACTGGGAAGCGCCGAGCACGTGAACGATTGGCCAGGTAAAAACTAAGCCCGGCCGATTTTGTTATCTGTTTGTGCCGAAGGGGCACTTAATTTATTTATCTACTTAAAACTTTATTGATCATGGCTTTCAAAGCAAGAATTAGTTTAGGATCGAAAGAATTCGATGTGCTGCAATGCAGCTATTCATTAAACAGGGACGTTGATTCAAAAGGCCGTCCGTCATCAGGTGTATATGGTGGTACTATCCAGGTTGAGGTTGAATCAACCGAAGATACTTCGGTTATCGAATCAATGGTGAACAGTCAGTACAAACCAATCCACGGCACTATTACCTTCAAAAAATCTGAAGAAGATGCCAAAATGAAGGAGCTTAATTTTGAGGATGGTTACATCATTCAATATAACGAGGGGATATCGATTATCGGTAACAACCCAATGTCGTTAAGCTTTGTGATATCGGCGCGTAAGCTGAAAATAGGCAACGCCGAGCACGAAAACGACTGGCCTAAATAATATATCAGTACAATTGATTTGTACTGTCTTTTAAAAAGATACGGAGGAGATAGTAACATATTTTCCTCCGTGTTCTTTTTACAGCTTTTGTTTAGGTTCAGTTATAAACCTTATGAAAAGAAAGAAGAGAATAATAAACCCAGCCTTACCCACTACAAAGAAAAAGGTGAAAAAATCGTCGGTTCCAACCCCCATGGAATACGTGCAGCTTTTTAATACCTGTGTTATTAAAAAGGAAAAAATTGCTGCTGTCGATAAGATCATCGATGAAAAGGTAACCGTAAACCGCCCCCGTTACGAAAGTATTTCAAACCTGGTACGCCTTGGTACTAATGCGCCGTCGGCTGCCGGAAATAAAAATCTTTTCGCATCGGTGTATACCCCTTTTTTTGATCGTTATAACACCACACCGCTATCATTAAACCCAACGGCGGCTAATGCCAAACCCGAAAGTGTTTTGGATCTGATGATCAAACCGCAAATGACAACCGGCCTTTTGGGAGGTAATTTTTTTGATACCGGGAGGTTTACTCCAAACGATCCGTTCACGTTTATGAACCTTTTTGGCGGCGGCGGAGCTATCCCCTGGTATTTTATTGCCTGCGTACATTATATGGAGTGTTCGTTCAGTTTCAAAAAACACCTGCACAACGGCGATCCGCTTACCGGTTATACGGTACAGGTGCCCGCCAATCGCCCAAAGGTAGGTCATGGCCCTCCGTTTACTTTTGAGGAGAGTGCTGTTGATGCTATTAAACTGATGAAGTATGATAAGGTAACCAATTGGAGCCTGCCGTTTATTTTGCAAAAGCTGGAGGGATATAATGGTTTCGGTTATAACAAAAAGGGCATTCACACGCCTTACCTCTGGAGTTTTTCGAACCAGTATGTCAAGGGCAAATATGTCAAAGACGGTGTTTTTGATGCCGAAGCGGTATCCCAGCAAATGGGCGCGGCAGTTATCCTTAAACGCATGGAAGACAGGGCACTGATCAGTATTCCCAGAAATTAACCAATGAAAAGGATCGTTAAATATATGGTATTATTACTGCTTGCTACCGGGTTGGCAGGTTCGGCCGTGGGCTGCAGTGGTAACCCTAAAGCCCCGGTTGCTGATACTGTCAAAACCATAGCTAAGTCGGCCTCCCGAACCGTACATAAGTCGGCCCTTACCGACGAGCAGTTGTTCCGAGCCTGCCTGAAACAGTTTAAAGCCGCTGCCCTGCAAAAAAACAAAAAACAACTGGCCGCCATGTTTTACTTCCCGCTGCAAACAGCACCCCAATGGTCGAACGAAGATTTACGATCTGCTACGGTTAACCCTGCTGAGGGACTGGTGAGCGGGGCAGAATATCCGCAGTACGAGCCTACTATATTGAGTGCTGACGCGCTTCGTCTTATACCCAAAAGTACCGAAGACGATCTGTCGGAAATTGACGCTGCTACCGACGAAAATTATTATAAAGTTATTGCAAAAGTTACAGATAAAGGTAGTAAGCTTTACGAGTTGCAGCAACAATATGAGCAAAAAAATGGTAAGGAAACATCGTACGGGTTTGTTTTTGGCAAGGTTAACGGGCAATATAAAATTATAAGTTACTACAGCCCATGGCCTGTTAAAGGTTAATGGATTTTATAGCCGAATTATGGAAAAGAAACTAAAAGTAGATATCAATATTGAAGGTACCCAGATCACCCATTTCTCTACCTTTAACCTTGACCAGCGTTTTAATGAGCACCATACTTTTCAGCTCAGGTTTAACCATGATATGGTTGAAGAGTACAACGCTGTTACGCTCGAAAACTCAAAGGACTTTATTGGTAAAAACATTACCGTGCAATTTGGCACAGCTGATAGCGGCGAAAATAAATTTAGCGGTATTGTTACCAAGGTAGAGCTTTCGCAAAGCCATGGGTTTCATGGTGATATCCTGGTGAGCGGCTTTAGTCCGACCATCCTGATTGACCGGGGTCCCGATCTCGGCTCGTATCTTAACAAAAGCCTGAGCAGCATTATTCAGTTAGCTACCCAGGATGCACCGGCAAATGATCTGAACCTCAACATCAAACCAACCAATACTTCGCCCATTGATTATATCATTCAATATCGTGAAAGTGATTTTGAGTTTATCAACCGTCTTTCGGCCGAGTATTACGAATGGTTTTATTACGATGGTGCTAAACTAAATTTCGGTAAGCCCGATAAGCTGGAGGAGGTTGCTCTTATTTACGGTCGTGATCTGCACAGCCTGCAATATGCAATGCAGATAGCCCCCTTAAAGCATAACAAGTTTGCTTACAACCCCAAGCAGGATGAACTGCTTTCGTCAGAGCCGCAAGGCTCTTCGGGCAGCACGCCGGATCTTTCGCATGCCATCAGCGCGTCAAACAAAGTTTTCAGCAAAGTTTATAATGAACCATTGGCTGTTAGGGTAAATAACAAAAAAGAAATAGATGATTTTGTTAATAACCAGCAAAAAGCGCTGATATCCGAATTGCTTACCATTGTAGGCAATGGTGACAACCCTATGGTGGGCCTGGGCAAAATACTTAATGTAAGCATGAGTGTAAGGGGTACAGGGGCTTTTGAATTACAGGATTTTGGCAAGTTCCTGGTTACTGCTGTTTATCACCAGATCGACGGTGTTGGCCATTACCAAAATACGTTTGAAGGCGTTACTGCCGATACGGAGCGTATCCCGGTTGCTGAAGCCGAAAAGCCAAACCCGGATATGCAGCTGGCCGATGTTACCGACAACGCCGACCCGGATGGGCATGGCCGCGTTAAAGTAAAATTTAAATGGCAATGTACCGCGAATGATGTTACCGAGTGGCTCAGGGTAGTTTCTCCTGACGCAGGCAGCTCGGATAAAGTAAGCAAGAACCGCGGCTTTGTTTTTATCCCCGAAGTTGGCGACCAGGTGCTGGTAGCATTTGAGGAGGGTAATATTGCCCGCCCGGTTATTATTGGCAGCATGTTTAGTGGTAAAACAGGCACAGGCGGCAGTCAAACCAATAAAACCAAAGCGCTTACTACCCGAAGCGGTAACACCGTGATACTGGACGATAGCAATGGCAGCATTAACGTTAAAGATCCCAGCGGTAACGTGGTAACCCTTAATGGCGACGGTACGGTAACCATTTATGCGCCAAACACCTTAACGCTGGTATCAAAAGATATTAACATTAATGCGGGCAATAGCATTAACATAACATCATCGCCGGCCAAAGAAGGCGGGGGTGACGGTGTTATCAATGTTACAGCCAAAAAATCGATAGCGGTAGCGGCGCAGGATGAAGGTATTACTACAAATGCGAAAAAAGATATTGCCTTTACCAGCGAAACCGAAAGCATCAAACTTTCTGCATCAGCCAAAGACATCACTTTTGATGCGGCGGCCGGCAAACTTTCATCAAGCAGCAAATCGGCCGAGATCAGCTCGACCGACAAAATGCATCTCAATGGCGGCAGCCTTGCGCATATTATAGCAGGCGATGTTGAAATTAACCAATCATGATCATGAATATATTACCGGTAAATATAGCTCAAAGCTCATGGTACCAGCTTAGCTCATCCAACCGTACTATAATCGGCACAAAAGTACTTGAGTTTGTGCAAGACAGGTGGATTGAAATAAAACTCATTAGCCATGACGATAAGCAACGGGTTTATGAATATACCCTGCTTGATCAAAATATGGATGGTTCGGCGCTGATCCATGAATGGGCAGCAGATATGGAATGGTTCCAGTCGCCGGTACAGATCATAACAGATCTGGAAGGGAAATTTATCGGCATCAATAATTTTAATAGTATCGCTAATTGCTGGCAGCAGGGCTTCCGGTCAAAAATCGCCAAAAAATATCGTCAGCAGGATGGTATCGATGTAATGCTGTCCGAAACAGACAAATTGCTGCAGGATCCTAAACGCTTTCTGCAATCATTTATGGGGTACAGCCATTACCGGTGCTTTTTTCAACCGTTTTACAGGGAATGGCAAGCTAATGAAAGCTCTTCCCTGATACTAAAAGGTTTTTTCGGCACAATTGACCTGCCGCTCGTCATCTACAGTTTTACCGAACAACATGGCAACACCGTAACCATAATTAACGAAGCCGAGGTTGACGAAGAAAGGTTTGAAAGACCTGTTTTAGTGAGGATGCTAAAGGACCTTACCAATACCTATAACCTGAAGGTTGACCTGCAAACCGAGATGGAAGAGATTTACAAATTTGAAAACAACATACTGCAGGAGGCCGATTTGTTTTTGCAATTACATGTGCCATCATTTTATACCGTTGTAACGGCACATCAATGCAGGCGGATTGAACAGCATGAGCTTCCGAAGGAACGCGTTGATAAGCACGAGCTGAGCAACAGTATACTGCATGTATAAGGCTGAAGGTTTAGTACTAACAAAAAGTAATATCCGATGTCAAAAAAATATATTCCAAATAATAGCTGCCTTAAGTGCGATAAAGGGTCGGCTCCTGTGCGGTTAAAGGTAACGCATCATAATAACACAAAAATTTATGGTGAGTTCCTGGCCAGTGAGGCCGATATGGTGCCGGGTGAAAATATTTTGCCTATGGGCAGGTGTTCGGTAACGGGTGGCAGCTGCAAATTTGACCCTGTTTACTGGGACAAGACCAATAAAGGTGTTAAGGTTAACGGCTACAAATTATTATTTGAAGATGCGAACCTGTTGTGCAAACAAGGCGGCAAAATAAGTGTTGACTTTAATGCGCCAAGCGGTATGAGCACAGCCGGGGCGCTTGTTACGGGTGCCGGTGCCGGAACGTTCAACTATGGTTCGTACACCAACACCCTTGATATATTGCAGCGCGGTACCATTTATGATGTTGAAAACGGCAAGATAAGCCTGGTACGGAGCAACAGCGAAAGTGATTACCGCAGGCACGGTAATTACGGGGAGATGAAGGACAACGTTTATCATCGGCAGGAAGGTTTTCGCGACGTAAGAAGCGAGCACCCTGTAATTGATATTGATAAACCTACGGCTTCGGGCATTGATGGAGCTTACGCCAAAGATAATGGGTATAAAATTACAGACGGTAAATACAATACAGCATCGATACAAAATACGACAACCGGCCGCGAGTTAAGCGAGCGATGGACGCGAAATCACATCGACAATAACGGGGCGATAAACCCGGCAGACGAAGCAGGGGTTAGACTGGCAAATACAGATGGCAGCCTGAACCGAGAGGTGATCAGGGTTAAGCCCGACGGAACCATGCAGTCAGAAACTATAAACTCCAACGGCTTTAAAGCTACCCGCGGACAAAGTGAGGCTTTGGAGATAAAAACCAGCAGGGCAGGCAATTTTATGAATGGTGTCAGGTCGTCCATGCTCAATTCAAAACCTCTTACAGCCTTGTCCGAATCTAATTTTTCGCAGGCGGTACGTAATAGCAGAATTGCCACTGGCGCAAATGACGGCCTGTTTAAGGCAAGCCAGGCAATTGCACGTTCTCCGGCTTTAAGTGTGGCTGGCAAAGTTGCCGGCCGGGGGCTTATAGTTGTTGGTATCGCCCTTGATGCAGTAAGTATCTATTCGGCGTATGAAGAAGAGGGCGGTTTTGGCAAAAAAACAAAAGAAGCGGTAGGCGGTGCTGCCGGTGGCCTTGCCGGCGGTATAGCCGGCGCCGAAATAGGTGCAATGATAGGTACTGCTATATGCCCCGGGGTTGGTACGGTGGTTGGTGGTATTGTTGGCGGGGTTATCGGAGGCCTGGCCGGAAGCGGCATTGGTAAATCAATTGCAGGATGGTTCTCATAAATTTAAACAATTTATAAAATGGGTTTTTTTGATAAATTATTTGGCGGAGGTGGAACCACGGCAACACCCGAAACGCAGTTAAGAGCAGAATATAAAGACGCTGCTTTCTTTAAAAAAATGTTTGATAAGAAGCAGTCGATAATAAAAATGTACCAGGAACAAAATGTCACCCTGAAGCAGCAGGAAAAGTTTCGTCCGATAAACAACTGGGTGCTTGCTATGGAACATCTTGACCTGGTTTATTTAAACTATTCTGCCGGGAATGATATCAGCCTGTGTTATAATGAATATATAACAGCTGCCGGATACTACGGAGAAGGTTGGGATGCCGACGCGTTTTATGCTGATATGATTGATATGGTAGCCTTAGGCAGCCTACTTGATGTACCCGACGAGGTATACGAGCCCGTTATTAATTATATCCGCCAGTCGGATAGTGGTTCCAGTTACCCAACCTGGACACCGGATGCTTTACTATGGTATATCATCAACACCAAAAAGCCGGGGAGCGGCCCGCAGCCGGATACGCTTATCACCGAAGCTTACAGGGATATTTATGATTTAACAAAAATGCCTAAAGCCGATGCGGAGCGCGAAATGAAACTTTATCTCGACAAATGGTACAGGTTGCATAAAGACGATTCATGGTATGAAAACCACAAAAAAGAAGGCTCATATAAAGGCTACTGGAGCTGGGAGGCAGGCGCGGTAACTAAGATATTGGGGCTTGATGATAGCGGTTACGCTAATCATCCAAATTATCCTTATGATATGGTGCACTGGTCGGCTTCCTAATTGCGCGGTATCAAATAAAATCACCATAAACCGGAGTTGATTTGAGTTTTACTGAAGCAATCCGGTACTCCTTTTAGGCCGCTCAAATTTACGCAAACGTTTCTGGGAACGTTTGCGCGGTTTTAGTTGGGCAAATCCTTTTTTTTATTGCCGTCAGCCTTTAATCTTGTTTAGGCTTTAATGTTCCTTCACCAATTATAGGGCGATAAATAGCTGTTTTAAAATAAAAACATGTCGGTAGTAAAAACAAGGATAGGGATAGCGGTTTTGCTTTTGGCGGGTTGCGTCACATCGCGGGTACAGGGTCAGCAGTATTCCTGGCAACATTTGCCGCGGGTAAATAAACCTGAATTTAAAAAGGATACCATCAACATTTTAAAATACGGAGCCAAAGCGGATGGCATTACGTTAAATACAACAAGTATCAATAAAGCGATAAGCGCCTGTAGCGCCAAAGGGGGCGGGGTAGTGCTTATTCCGCAAGGCTTGTGGCTAACCGGGCCGCTGGTGATGAAGAGTAATGTAAACCTGCACGTAAGCAGGGCGGCGCTGTTGCAGTTTACCGATGATAAAACTCAGTATAAACTGGTTGAAGGTAACTATGAAGGCCATGCCGCTGTGCGCAATGAATCGCCGATATCGGGTACCAACCTTACCAATATCGCTATTACCGGCGAAGGGATCATTGATGGTCACGGCGATGTTTGGCGGGCTATCAGTAAAGAAAGGCTTACCGAAGCCGAATGGAAAAAATTAGTAGCCTCGGGTGGGGTGGTGAGTGAAAACGGCAAATCATGGTATTCTTCTGAAAGTTACGTTAAGGGGTTAAAAACACCCGGAGCAGGAGTGATAGGTAACGGTAAAACAATTGCTGACAACGAACCTTTTAAAGATTTTTTCAGGCCTAATATGCTGGTGCTTACCAATTGTAAAAAAGTATTGCTGCAGGGCGTTACACTTCAAAATTCGCCCGCATGGGATATCCATACTTTACTATGCGAAGATCTTACCGTACAGAACGCAAGGGTCAGGAATCCCTGGAATGCCCAGAACGGTGACGGAATCGATGTAGAATCATGCCGGAATGTGTTAATTGAAGGCAGCACTTTTGATGCCGGCGATGATGGCATCTGTATTAAATCGGGCCGGGATGAAGAAGGCCGCAAACGCGGTAAGCCCACTGAAAATGTCATTGTACGGAATAACGTGGTTTACCGTGCCCACGGCGGTTTTGTGATAGGTAGTGAAATGTCGGGCGGGGCGCGTAATATTTTCGTGTCTAACTGTACGTTTATTGGTACTGACATTGGCCTGCGTTTTAAAACCACCCGCGGCAGGGGAGGCGTGGTAGAAAATATTTTTATCAAGGATATTGCCATGAAAGATATTCTTCATGAGGCTATTCTTTTTGATATGTACTACGGCGGCAAATCGCCCGGCGAAGCGGATGATATAAATGACCAGGCTGTTGTGCCGGTAACCGAAGCCACACCTTCGTTCCGAAAGTTTTATGTAGATAATGTAGTATGCAACGGTGCTGAAAAAGCGCTCATGATTCGGGGGCTACCCGAGATGGGGATTAAGGACATCCATATAGAAAACAGTACTTTCAAAACTGTTAAAGGAGCAGATGTGATAGAAGCACAGAACATCTTTCTGAAAAATATCCACCTCGAAAATAAAGAAACCAACCCGCTCATCAATGTTCAAAACAGCAGCAGCCTTACGTTTGATCATATTACCTATGGCAATACAGAGTTGTTGTTTAAGATCAGCGGTAAAAAATCGCAGCAAATAAAATTGCTGAATACCGATGCCGCCAAGGCTAAGAACAAAGTTGAGTTTGCTTCAGGAGCAGCCGAAAATGTAATAACCGGTTCAAAATAATGAAGAGAGCGGCGCTATTGATATGGATTGTTTTTGCACCGGCATTATTGCTGGCGCAGGCTGTTGTTTATCCGAAGCGCTTTACCGTAGCGCAGGATGGCAGCGGCGATTTCAAAACTATTCAGCAGGGCGTAAACGCTGTTCGTGATCTGTCGCAGCAAAGGGTTAGCATTTACATAAAAGCCGGAATATACCACGAAAAACTGGTAATCCCCTCCTGGAAATGTAATATCGAACTGATAGGCGATGGCCAAAATAACACCATCATCACCAACAGCGATTTCTCGGGTAAAGCAAACCCGCAGGGTAAGGATGCTTTCGGAAAAGCCGAGTTTACAACCTATACTTCGTACACGGTTTTGGTGCAGGGTAACGATTTTATCGCCCGGAATTTAACCATAGCAAATGCCGCAGGCCCCATAGGACAGGCCGTGGCTTTACATGTTGAGAGCGACAGGTGTGCCATAATCAATTGCCGGCTGCTTGGCAACCAGGATACGCTTTATGCCGGTACCGAAAACATCCGCCAGTTTTATAAAGACTGTTATGTGGAAGGTACAACCGATTTTATTTTCGGCGAAGCCACCGCGGTTTTCCAAAACTGTGTAATCAAAAGTCTCCGAAATTCTTTTATTACAGCTCCCGCAACTACACCGCGACAGCGATTTGGTTTTGTGTTTTTGAACTGCCGGCTTGAAGCAGCTGATACCTCTGTAACAAAGGTTTACCTGGGCAGGCCCTGGCGGCCATACGCCAGATCTGTTTTTATCAATACAACAATGGGGAGCCATATTTGCGCCCAGGGCTGGGATAACTGGCGTAACCCGGAAAATGAAAAGACCGCCTTTTTTGCCGAATATAAAAGCAGCGGCACCAATATCAGCAAACGTGCGCCATGGTCGCACCAATTAACTGAGGCCGAAATGAAAAAATATACATTGAATAATATTCTTGCCGGGAGTGATAACTGGGATGTAATGTCAATAAAATGAGCTGTATAATGAAGAAAATATTATTGTTATGTGCTTTCCTGTTCGCGGGCCTGGGGCTAAGGGCACAAACGCTGCCATGGTCACAGCGGATGGCTAACACGGCTATACATATCTGGGCAGATTCGTTACCGGGCGCCAACTGGTCGTATGACCAGGGGATTGTTTTGCAGGGGCTGCAAAGCGTTTGGCAGCAATCGGCCCGGAGTGAGTATTTTACTTACATCCAGAAATCGATGGACAGGTATGTGGAGGCAGATGGATCCATCCGTACCTATAAAGCCAAAGATTATACGTTGGATAATATTTTATCAGGCCGTAGCCTGTTGTTTTTGCAACAAGTATTAGGTACTGAAAAATACTACAAAGCTGCTTCATTACTTCGCAAACAGTTGGACGAACAGCCAAAAACTCCTGAAGGCGGTTTCTGGCATAAAAAAAGATACGCTAACCAAATGTGGCTCGATGGCTTATACATGGCCGAGCCTTTTTATGCCGAATATGCTTCCGTTTACCATGAGGATGCGGACTTTGATCAGATAGCCGATCAGTTTATCTGGATGGAGCAGCATGCGCGCGATGCTAAAAAAGGTTTGTTGTATCATGCCTGGGACCAGAGCAAAAAAGAACGCTGGGCTAACCCGCAAACCGGTCTTTCGGCCAGTTTATGGGCCCGTGCCGATGGCTGGTACGCGATGGCACTGGTTGATGTGCTGTCGTATTTCCCGGCCAATCATCCTAAACGAGCGGCACTCGTTGCCATTTTAAAGCGCCTTGCGGTGGCTATACAAGCTTGCCAGGACCAGGGCACAGGTTTGTGGTACCAGGTGCTCGACAAGGGTAACAAAAAAGGTAATTACCTGGAAGCATCGGCTTCGTGCATGTTTGTGTATGCGTTGGCTAAAGGTGCAAGGGAAGGCTATCTGCCTCAAAAATATTTGCCTGCTGCCCGAAAAGCTTATGATGGTATCATCAAAAACTTTATTGAAACCGATGCCGATGGACAGGTAAACCTGAAAGGCACGGCAGGTGCTGTAGGCGTAGGTGGCGAACCATATCGCGATGGCAGTTACGAATACTATACCGGGGTAAAGACTGTCACCAACGAAACCAAAGGTGTTGGTTCATTTATGCTGGCCAGTGTAGAGATGGAACGTTTAGCCAATCTGAATGCCGGTAAAGGCAAAACCGTACTTTTAGATAGTTATTTTAATAACGAATACCATAAGGATATTACCGGTAAAAGCATCCAGTTCCACTACAAGTGGGAGGAACAGGATAATAACGGATTTTCGCTTTTTGGACGGATCTTTAATAATTACGGATTACATACCAAAACTTTAAGTGAGGCGCCGGATGATATAAATTTGAAGAAAGCTTCGGTTTATATTATTGTTGACCCCGATATCCCGAAGGAAAATCCGGATGCTAACTATATTGAAGAACCACATATTAAAGCCATCAGTAATTGGGTGAAAAATGGCGGCGTACTGGTGGTTTTAAACAACGATACCGGTAATGCCGAATTTACGCACCTCAACAAACTGATGGCCAAGTTTGGTATCAGCTTTAACCTAAATAGTGTTAACAGGGTTGTCGGCCGCAATTTTGAGCAGGGAGCTATAAACATCCCTTCGGATAATTCCATTTTCAAGACGGCGCACAAGGTTTATATCAAAGAGTTGAGTACCCTGCAGCTAACCAAGCCCGCTGTACCGCGGTTAACTAACGGCAAAGACATCATCGTAGCTACCGCCAAATATGGTAAAGGCACTGTGTTTGCCGTTGGCGACCCCTGGTTTTATAACGAATATACAGATGGCCGAAAGCTGCCACCCGACTATGACAACTTTAAAGCAGCCAACGATTTGGTAGGCTGGCTGGTGAAGCAGATTCCTCAAACAAAAAAATAGTAACTTATTACAATTCAAAAGAACATGATATTATCAAGATATAACCTCAACAAAACAACCGTACCGGCGGCAGAATTACCTCCTGCTAACGTATTTGACCTGCCCGAAAAGGTACTGCAATTTGGTACCGGCGTACTGTTGCGCGGCCTGCCCGATTATTTTATCGACAAGGCTAACCGTGCCGGCATTTTTAATGGCAGGGTGGCAGTTGTTAAATCAACCGATAAAGGCTCAACTACCGATTTTGATATGCAGGATGGTTTGTACACCATTTATTCAAAGGGGATTGAAAACGGCGAAGAAGTTAATGAGCAGGTGATCTGTTCGGCGATCAGCCGGGTGCTTTCAGCCTCAGGCGAGTGGGAAGAGATCCTGGAGATAGCGCGCAGCAAAGATTTACAAATAGTGATCTCCAATACAACCGAGGTTGGCATCCAATTGGTGAAGGAAGATGTACGTAAGCATCCGCCGGCATCATTCCCCGGCAAATTGCTGGCTATTTTATATGAACGATACAGGGCATTTAACGGCAGACCGGATACCGGTTTGGTGATCATCCCAACCGAGCTAATTATCGATAATGGCAAAAAGCTGGAAGCCATAGTTTTAGAGCTTGCTCACTTGAATAAACTGGAGCCTGCTTTTATGGATTGGCTGGAGAGCAGCAATAGTTTCTGCAATTCGCTGGTGGACAGGATTGTGCCCGGCAGGCCGGATCAGCAGTTAACTGACGCCATGGAAACCGAGCGTGGTTATACCGATAACCTCAGTATCATGTCCGAAACCTACAGTCTTTGGGCTATCCAGGGCGATGAGAAAATAGCCGAAGTGCTATCTTTTGCCCAGGCTGATAAGGGTGTTGTAATTACGCCTGATATTGAACTGTTCAGGGAATTGAAACTTCGCCTGCTTAATGGTACGCATACCTTGAGTTGTGCCGTAGCTTATCTTTCAGGCTTCAAAACGGTTAAGGAAGCCATGGACGATGCGCATTTCACCAAATTCATCACTCAACTGATGTTTACGGAGATCATGCCATCTATCCCATACCAGATTGATGAAGATGTAGCCCGTGATTTTGGTAACAAGGTGCTCGACAGGTTCCGCAACCCCAACATCAGGCACGAGTGGCTGAGCATTTCGGTGCAGTACGCTACTAAAATTAAAATGCGGGTTATTCCGTTATTATTGAACTATTACAAACAAAACAATAAGGCGCCTCAAATGATGGCCCTGGGGTTTGCAGCTTTTATCCGCTTTATGCAGATTACCGAGACGGCTGATGGTAAATATACCGGAACAGCACATTCGGATAATTACGCGGTAACTGACGACCAGGCACCTAATTTGAGCAAAGCATGGAACGGAGCTGATGCGGAAACAGCGATTGCAGCTATCCTTAAAAATAAAAGCCTTTGGGATACCGATCTGACAACGTTACCTGGCTTTACAGAAGCAGTGACAGCACAGTTTAAACTTATTAACGAACAGGGAAAGCTGGAAATAAGCGCTATTAAATAGTAGGACAGATGAAACAGAATATATTAAAAGTACACCCTGCCGATAATGTGCTTGTAGCACTTACAGATCTGCAGGCTAATGAGCAGGTTACTTACCAAGGTGAAACTTATATAGTAAAAGAGTTGATCCCGGCAAAGCATAAATTCGCTGTTACCGAGATTCCCGAAGGTGGCGAGATCATCATGTATGGCGTACTGGTGGGCAAAGCTCAAAGCCTGATCCCGGTAGGCGGATTGCTCAGTACCGCTAATGTAAAACATGCGGCAAACAGCTTTTTAACAGGCCAAAGCCATACTGATTGGCACAGGCCTGATATCAGTAAATGGGAAGGCAAAACATTCAACGGCTATCACCGCGGAGACGGCAGCGTAGGTACTGCGAACTATTGGTTGGTAATACCGATGGTTTTTTGCGAAAACCGAAATATTGAAGTATTGCAGGAGGCCCTGGTAAAACCTTTGGGTTATGGTCGCAAAAAAACATACGAGATCAAAGCGCAGGAGTTGATAGGTAAAATAAAAGCAGGGGCGGAGATAGATGAGGTTTTATACACCGAAATAGGCAGCGATACTGCTCAAAGCGCTGGTAATAAAGTTTTCCCGAATGTTGATGGGATTAAATTTCTAACGCATACAGGCGGTTGCGGGGGGACCCGCCAGGATTCAACTGCGCTTTGCGGTTTGCTGGCCGGGTATATTACGCACCCTAACGTTGCAGGGGCAACAGTATTAAGCCTTGGCTGCCAGAATGCCGAAGTGAAGACCTTGCAAGAGGAGATCAATAAACGCTCGCCGGAGTTTAACAAACCACTTTACATTTTAGATCAGCAGAAAACAGGTAAAGAAGCCGATTTAATGGAGCTGGCTATCAGGCAAACACTTGCCGGTTTGATGCAGGCTAACCAATATACCCGTAAACCGGCCCCTTTAAGCAAGCTGACCATCGGTTTGGAGTGCGGCGGGTCGGATGGCTTCTCCGGTATTTCGGCAAACCCGGCTATTGGTTATACTTCTGATTTGTTGGTGGCCATGGGCGGTTCAGTTATTTTGGCTGAGTTCCCGGAGCTTTGCGGTGTGGAACAAAACCTGATTGACCGTTGTTTGGATAAAACTAAAGCCGAGCGCTTTGCCGATCTGGTACGTACCTACAGCCAACGGGCCGAAGAGGCCGGTTCTGGTTTTTACATGAACCCGTCGCCGGGTAATATTAAAGATGGCCTGATCACTGATGCCATCAAATCTGCCGGGGCAGCCAAAAAAGGCGGCACATCGCCGGTTGCGGATGTGCTGGATTATCCCGAAAAAGTAACACAGCCGGGGCTAAACCTGTTGTGTACCCCGGGTAACGACGTGGAATCGACCACGGCCGAGGTTGGCTCGGGCGCTAATATCGTATTGTTTACTACCGGTTTAGGTACGCCAACCGGCAATCCAATAGCTCCGGTTGTAAAAATCGCCACTAATACTGCATTATTTAACCGAATGAGCGATATTATTGATATCAATACCGGTACTATTGTAGAAGGTGACGAAACCATTGAACAGGCGGGCGAACGCATCCTGGATTATGTGATAAAAGTAGCCAGCGGCGAAATTGAAGTTCATGCTGTGCGCCACGGTCAGGATGATTTTATTCCCTGGAAAAGAGGGGTTTCGTTGTAAAAAGATAAAAGTCTCAATTCATAAGTTCTGAGAGTGGCTTGAATTTATTGAATGTAGTTTACAGACAGATAAAATCATAGCCATTGGTTTTAACCAACGGAATAATGTGCAGCAATAAGAGGGCTTTAGCCTAAATTCGCTTGTATAATTGGGCTAAAACCAGGACTTTTAGCTTTTAGCGTTGGTTAAAACCAACGGCAATGAATATATTTAAAATAGTTTCTAAGTATAAAAAGTTGAATTTAACTTCAGACTTAGTACTACTAACTTAACACCAATGAAAATACTAACCTGTACAACACCCGGTCAATTGGATTATGGCACTGCTGATGTACCCCAATTAAAACCGGGTAATGCACTACTCAAAATAAAACGTATAGGCATTTGCGGCACCGATCTGCATGCCTTTGAAGGTACTCAGCCCTTTTTTAGCTATCCACGAATTTTAGGCCACGAACTTGCTGCCGAACTGGTTGAAGCTGGCGATGCCGAAGGTTTTGGAAAAGGTGAGGCTGTTACTTTTATTCCGTATTTCAATTGCGGGCATTGTATCGCTTGCCGTTCGGGCAAACCAAATTGTTGTGTAAATATCCAGGTTTGTGGTGTACATACGGATGGCGGCATGGCCGAATACCTGCAGGTACCATCACATTTATTGGTTCATGGCGAAGGTTTGAGCTTTGACGAACTGGCCCTGGTTGAGCCCCTTGCTATTGGTGCTCACGGGGTACGACGGGCCGATGTAAAGCCGGGTGAATTTGTACTGGTTATTGGTGCAGGCCCAATCGGCTTAGGTATTATGGAATTTGCCCGCATTGCCGGAGCAAAAGTCATTGCTGCCGATGTGAACGAACAGCGTCTTAATTTTTGCAGAGAAAATTTGAAGGTTGATTATACCATCAACGTAAAAAACGAAGATGTGAATGAGCGCCTGAAAGAGATCACCAATGGCGATATGCCTACCGTGGTGATTGATGCTACCGGCAATCAAAAGGCTATAAACGGCGCGTTTTTGTACCTGGCGCATGGCGGCAGGTATGTGTTGGTTGGTTTACAGCGCGATGAAATTATAGTAAGTCACCCCGAATTTCACAAACGCGAAACTACGCTGATGAGCAGCCGGAATGCTACCCGCGAGGATTTTGAACACGTGATCCGGTCGATGAAAAACGGCCTTGTCAATCCTCAAACTTATATTACCCACCGGGTAAAATTTGATGAAGTAAAAGATCAGTTTGAAAGCTGGCTAAACCCGGCGAATGGGGTTATTAAAGCTATTGTAGAGGTGTAGGTGATGATAAAAAAGACGTTTTTTACCGGGCTGTTTTTTTGCATGATAGGTAGTGCTTTTGCGCAGCAAAAGCACGTGTTGGGTTTTGATAAACTGAAAACCTATGTCAATAGCTTTAACAAGACAGACACTGAAACGGTTAAAAACTACATCACTAACGATCATGCTTACGAATGGCTTGCCAAAAATGTGCCTTTGTTTGAGTGTCCGGATTCGGCCATTCAAAAAATCTATTACTATCGCTGGTGGACATTCAGGAAACACCTAAAACAAACACCCGATGGCTTCATTTTTACCGAATTTATAACGCCGGTTAGCTTTACCGGCGTTTATAATAGTTCAAGTAGTGCGCTTGGTCACCAAATTTATGAGGGGCGCTGGCTGCATGATCCGCAGTACATCAATCAGTATATCAACTTTTGGCTATATGTTGATCCTAAGCAAAAGAAGCCCCATTTGCATGCGTTCAGCAGTTGGATAGATGACGCGGTTTACAATTATTACCTCGTAAACCTTAATAGAAAATTTGTTGAACAAGCCTTGCCTTTGCTTAATACTGATTATTATGTTTGGGAAAAGGAAAAACAGCTGCCTTCCAAATTGTTCTGGCAGTTCGACGTGCGCGACGCGATGGAGGAAAGTATCAGCGGGGGGCGCAAAATAAAAAACATCCGGCCTACTATTAACAGCTACATGTATGGCAATGCCGTGGCTTTGTCAAAAATGGCTGCGCTAACAGGTAATGATTCGCTAAAAACAAAGTATACACAAAAAGCAATCGAGCTAAAAAAACTGGTGCAGGATAGTTTGTGGAACGACAGCGCATCCTTTTTTGAAGTACGTAAACCCGACGGGCATTTTGCCAACGCCCGCGAGGAATTGGGCTTTATCCCCTGGTATTTTAACCTGCCCGATGATAAACCTGTTTATGCCAAACAATGGGATCAACTAACCGATATCAAAGGTTTTAACGCTCCATGGGGCATTACCACTGCCGAACGCAGGCACCCTTTATTCCGTACCCATGGTACCGGGCACGGCTGCGAGTGGGACGGTGCGGTATGGCCTTTTGCCACTACGCAAACATTAAAGGGCCTGGCTAACCTGCTTACGGCTTATCAAAATAAAGGCGCTATGACACCCGGTATTTTTTATAATGAACTGCATAAATATGCTCTTTCGCACATCAAACGCGGACTGCCTTATTTGGGCGAGTATCAGGATGAAAAAACAGGTTACTGGCTTAAAGGGGATAACCCAAGAAGCAGCTATTACAACCACTCCGGTTTTTGCGATTTGGTTATCAGCAATCTCGTTGGCCTGAAACCTCGTGAAGATAATCTACTCGAAATTTTCCCGCTCATCCCCCAAAACCAATGGAAATGGTTTGCGCTGGATAATGTGCTTTATCACGGGCATACTATCAGCGTAGTTTGGGATAAAACCGGTACTAAATATCACAAAGGCAAAGGTTTTATCATTTATGCCGATGGTAAGGCAATATCCCGGAGTACGCAACTGAAACATGTACTGGTGAAACTCCCGGGTTAAATCCTGACTCATTTTCTCTCTTTTATTGGCTTGTTGGCTTTAATGATGATAATATCGTATAGTAGATAGAGAAAATATCAGATGAAATTGCAGCAGCGTACTGATATTTTTGAATACTATACAACCAATTAAGTTCAAAACTAAAGAGTAGGTTTAAGAAGCTAATTCGCTTCAAATATTGAAAACCGGCTCTGCGTACGCCTGTCTAAATACCAATGAAAATGAAGATGTTTAACCGTTTCCTGCTGCTGTTGCTTATATTAATCTCTTGTTTTCATTCAAATTTAAACGCACAGGGAAAGTCAAAAAAAGTCACCATTGTTACCTTATCTAAGCATCATGCAAGGATAAGCTATGGCGTACAAAAGTTGATTCAGGCTTTACAGCATGCGGGATATTCAGTTACTGAACAAACTTATAAAGGCGCAATGCCTTCCGGTAGCGCAATAGTTATTGGGCTGCTTACCGATGCTCCGGTTAAGAAATTCGCGGCTGCTGCAAATAGTCAACCCCGAAAAGAGGGCTTTATCATCAGTGATAGCGGCCTTAAAAATAAACTCCTGATAGCAGGTGCCGATAATTCAGGTGCGCTTTATGGCTGTCTTGAACTGGCGGATAGGATCAATTTAAATAACAAGCTTCCCGTAAATATCAACCTGCATGATCAGCCCGAAATGGTTTTGCGGGGTACCTGTATTGGGGTGCAAAAGCCTGCGCTACTTCCCGGTCGGGGTACTTATGAGTACCCATACACGCCGCAAAATTTCCCATGGTTTTATGATAAAGCTTTGTGGATCCGTTATCTGGATTCGTTGGCGCATAACCGAATGAACTCTTTGTATTTGTGGAATGGTCACCCTTTTGCCTCGCTGGTACGGGTAAAGGAATATCCTTACGCTGTTGAGGTTGATGACGCTACTTTCAAAAAAAACGAAGAGATCTATAGTTTTTTGGCCGAGGAAGCTGATAAACGTGGCATCTGGCTTATTCAGGGTTTTTATAACATCATCGTATCCAAACCCTTCGCCGAAAAAAATAACCTGAAAACGCAGGACAGGAACCGACACATCGTACCCGTCATTGCCGATTATACCCGTAAATCTATTGCTGCTTTTGTACAAAAATACCCTCACGTTGGATTGTTGATTACACTGGGCGAGGCTATGGAAGGTGCGGGTCAGGATGATATCGACTGGTTTACGCAAACCATTATTCCGGGCGTAAAAGACGGGTTAAAAGCCTTGGGTCGCACGGATGAGCCGCCGATTGTGCTCCGTGCGCATGATACCGATGCGCCCACAGTGATGAAATACGCCAAACCTTTATATCACAATCTGTACACCATGGCCAAATACAACGGCGAGGCGCTTACTACTTATGAACCACATGGTCCATGGGCTGATCTGCATCGTACTTTGAGTAATATCGGTACCGTGCAGATAGAAAATGTGCATATCCTTGCCAACCTGGAGCCTTTCCGCTATGGCTCGGCCGATTTTATTCAGAAATGTGTGCAGGCCATGCATACTGTTTATGGAGCAAATGCCCTGCACCTGTATCCGCAGGCGTCGTACTGGGATTGGCCTTATACAGCAGATAAAACGGATGGTAAGCGCCTGTTGCAATTAGAGAGGGATTGGATCTGGTACAAGGCATGGTCGCGCTATGCCTGGGATAGCAAAAGGGAAAGGTTCGGCGAAATAAGTTATTGGGCAAAGCAATTGGCCGATAAGTATGGCTGCGATCAGGTTCATGGCGAAGCAATTTTAAGAGCTTATGAACAATCAGGCAATATCTCGCCCGAGTTATTGCGGCGTTTCGGGATCACCGATGGTAACCGCCAAACCATGACTTTGGGGATGCTGATGAGTCAACTGGTTAATCCTGAAAAGTATGGTTTGTTTTCGCTGCTGTATAACTCCGAAAGCCCTGTTGGTGAAATGATGAGCGAGTATGCCGAGAAGGAGTGGAAGCACCAGCCGCACATAGGCGAAACACCGGTTAAAGTTATCGATAGTGTAATAGTGCAAGGGAAAAAAGCTGTTGAGGCTATCGACGAAGCATCACTGAAAATTAGTAAAGATAAAGCCGAGTTTGCCCGCTTAAAAAATGATATGTATTGCTATAACGCAATGGCCAATAATTATGCTTACAAAGCAAAAGCAGCTTTATGGGTGTTGCGCTATAAATATTCAGATGATGTTGCCGATCTGGAAAAGGCTTTACCCGAGTTGCAAACCAGTTTGGATTATTATAAGCAATTGGTGAAACTAACTGAAAATGCTTACCTGTATGCCAACAGCATGCAAACCAAACAACGCAAAATCCCGGTTGGAGGCAATGATGCCAAAATGAAAACCTGGGCCGAGCTTTTGCCGGTTTATCAAAAGGAACTGGATAATTTTAAAAGAAATATCGATTCATTGAAATCGCCTCAAACACAGCAAAAACAAAAGGAGGTTGTAGTTTTGAAAGATGCACTTGTGAGGTTTGAAAATAGTGGCAGTAGCAGTTATCAGGTCAAAGCCGGCGAAGTGGTATTTTCCGATACAGCAGCAGCCATCAAAAATATCGCAAAAGAACTGGCGGCTCTAAAAGGTGTAAAACTATCCAAGACCGATCAGCAGAAGAACGGTACAACAATCAGTTTTAAAAATGATAGACCAGTAAAGGTACTGGTTGGTTTTTTCAATAGTAAATTGCCTCAATACCTGCCCGAGCCGCAATTGGAAACAGATGCCAGCGCCAATGATTTTGGCCAGGCCGATATTAAAATTGCCAATGCCATTCAAATTGATGGCTTGCCGCCCGTAAATATTCATACCTATACCTTCAAAGCGGGTTCAAATACGCTTACCCTGGGTAAAGGTGCGGCAATGGTTTTAGGCATTGTTGACGCGGACGCAAATGTGCCTGTATATGATGCAGGCCTGAGCAACGAAGGTAATATCAAAGATTTACGCTGGCTTTTTAACTGAGATCTATGAGTAGCAGAAGGAGCTTATTTATTGTAATATTCATTCTTGGGGTTGTACAAGCTTTTGCCCAGCAGCCCCTTAAGCTTTGGTATAAACAACCCGCTCAAAAATGGACGGATGCTTTGCCTGTCGGTAATGGCAGGATAGGAGGCATGATTTACGGTGGGGTTACCGAAGACCATATCCAATACAACGAACAAACCCTATGGACAGGAGGCCCGCGCGACTATAACCGCAAAGGTGCAGTAAAATATTTAGAGCCCATCCGCAAACTCCTTTCCGAAGGCAAACAAGCCGAAGCAGAGGCCATGGCCCAGCAGCATTTTATGGGTACGAAAAGCAATGAAGCTACTTATGCGGCTGACTCGGCGAAATGGTTCAATATGATGAGTTCGTATCATTTACCGCAGGACGTGCTATTTCATGATAATAACCTTAGAACTATCAGTTTGCCAACTGAACAGGGCTGGGAAATAACACCCGGTTTTGAAGGCTTGGATGGTGCATTTTGGTTCATTAAGCATTTTAATATTCCTGCCGGTTGGAAGGGGAAAAACCTAATAATTAGCTTAGGAAGGATACGAGATATTGACCGGACCTGGCTTAACGGAGATTACATCGGCACAACATCGGGTAACGCTTACAGGAAATACATTATCCCTTCTGATAAGGTACATATCGGCGAAAACAGGATCGCTGTACAGGTAGTTAATTTTTACGATAAAGGTGGATTTACAAGCAACGCTAAAACTTTATCGGTTTATCCCGAAGGAAACGAAAGTGATGGGATTAGCCTTGCCGGTCAATGGAAATATTTCATCCAGGATGATAGCCCGCCGGCATATCCCCGTTACAATGCCGATTACCAGCCCTTCGCCGATCTGTACCTGCAATTTCCAAAACAGGATATAACTGATTATAAACGCGATCTTGATCTTACTAATGCCACCTCCCATGTAAGCTACAAAGCCAACGGTGTTACCTACACTCGTGAGTATTTCAGCAGTACGCCCGATCAGATGATGGCCGTACATCTTACTGCCGATAAGCCGGGTAAAATTACGTTGAAGGCGTTAATGAGCAGTCTGCATAGAAACTATGTAACCCGTAAAATTGATGACTATACACTCGCGCTGTCTTTAAAAGTAAAAAGTGGTGTTTTGCGTGGCGTAAGTTATCTGCATGTACAGGCGGCAGGAGGCAAGCTTATAGTAAGCCCCAAAAATATAACTGTTACAGGAGCTAACGAGGCTACGTTTTACCTCACAGCTGCAACCAATTTTAAAAATTATCACGATGTCTCGGGCAATCCCGAGGCTATCTGTAAAAAACAAATTGCGGCTGTAACCACTAAGGGCTATGCAACTATCAAAGCTGCTCACATCAGAGATTATCAAAAATATTTCGATGCATTTTCCATTGATTTAGGCAAGGGAGAAAACGCGGAGCTGCCAACGGACGAAAGGATTCTGAAGTTTAGCCAATCACCTGATCCTTCGTTTATCAGTTTATATACGCAATATGGCAGGTATTTGCTGATCTCCTCATCCCGGCCGGGCGGTGGCCCGGCGAATTTGCAGGGTTTGTGGAATAACCTGCTTACACCGCCATGGGGCAGTAAGTTCACTACTAATATCAACATCGAAATGAATTACTGGCCTGCCGAGGTACTTAACTTATCTGCTTGCAGTCAACCGTTTTTTAGCATCGTTGATGACCTTTCCAAAACCGGGCATGAAACCGCGGTTGAGCATTACGGTGCTCCGGGTTGGGTGCTGCATCACAATACAGATCTGTGGCGCGGTACTGTACCTGTTAACGCATCCAATCATGGCATTTGGGTTAGGCGGCGCTGCCTGGCTTTGCCACCAGTTATGGGAACATTATTTGTATACCGGCGATAAAGAGTTTCTACAAAAACGGGCTTATCCCGAAATGAAGGGTGCAGCCGAGTTCTTTGTGCATTTTTTGGTGAAAGATCCTAAAACTGGCTACCTCATTAGTACGCCATCCAACTCGCCGGAGCATGGGGGTTTGGTTGCCGGGCCAACGATGGATCACCAGATCATTCGCGACCTGTTTAAAAACTGTATCGAAGCTGCCAAAGTGTTGAATATTGATAAGGCTTTCGCCGATACACTCAAATTCAAATACAGTCAGATAGCACCTAATAAAATCGGCAGGTACGGTCAGCTGCAGGAGTGGCTGGAAGATAAGGACGATACGACGGATACCCACCGGCATGTTTCGCATATGTGGGGTGTCTACCCCGGCACTGAGATCTCGCTTAAAACTCCCGAACTGTTAAAGGCTGCCGAACAATCTATGAAATACCGTGGCGATGAAGGCACTGGCTGGAGCATTGCCTGGAAGGTAAATATCTGGGCACGGATGCACGAGGGTAATCATGCTTATCTGATGCTGAGCAAACTGTTATCACCTGCGGACGTAACTTCCGGGAAAGAGAAGGGAGGCGTTTACCATAATCTGTTCGATGCACACCCGCCATTTCAAATTGACGGAAATTTTGGCGGCGTAGCAGGTTTAGCCGAAATGCTTTTACAAAGTCAGGGTGATGTTATTGAACTGCTTCCAGCTTTGCCAACTGCATTACCGCAAGGTAGCATCAAAGGTATTTGCGCAAGAGGTGGTTTTGTACTTGATTTTGAATGGCAAAATGGTCGGTTGAAAAGCCTGCAGGTGCTTTCCAAACTGGGTAAAACCTGTCGCTTAAATTATGGCGGAAAGACCATAGATGTCGAAACTCAAAAAGGTAAAAGCTATCGCTTTGACGCCGATCTGAAACAATTATAAAGATGGGCAAAACTCAAAAATATCACAGAGAGATCGCAGAAAAAGAACTAATTGTTTGGGAGCAGTGCGATTCTCCTTTTGAGAGAGTAATAACCTATAAAAAGACAATAGAGGAGTTTAAGGTGTGGAGGGCTGTGCGATTCCCTCCCCTGGGAGGATGTAGGGAGGGGTTTCAGCGAGATGCCTTGTCGTTACAAAGGCGTATAAACCTCTCCCTGCCAACACGCAATCCTAACGGGCCCCTCCCAAGGGAGGGAATTGCCAATTCATTGACTATTACTCTTGAGATGAGCAGAGAGGAGTGTTTCTCTTTTTTTAAACTGATCACCTCACTGCTGTTTTTGCTCCTTTTTTCACATAGTTACCTTTTTGCACAGCGTAGTGATATCTCATTAAATACCAACTGGAAAAGTATTGCCGATGATAACAACCCAAAGGCAAACGCCGGTTTTGAGCAAACCGGTTTTAATGATGCTAAATGGGAAACGGTAAATGTTCCTCATAACTGGGATACATACGGCGGCTATCGCCGCCTGAAACATGGCAACAGACATGGTATCGCACGGTATCGTAAAATATTCCCGCTTGAAAATAAGCAAAATGATAAGCGGTATTTCCTGTGGTTTGAGGGCGTTGGCTCATACGCTACGGTTTGGCTTAATGGTAAGCAAGTTGGCTATCACGCGGGCGGGCGCACGTCATTTACCATTGATGTAACGGATGCTATCAAAGCAGGCAAACAAAATCTGTTATGCGTTAAGGCTGATCACCCTTCGTTTATCAAAGATTTGCCATGGGTTTGCGGGGCCTGCTCCGATGATCCGGGTTTTTCGGAAGGTTCGCAGCCAATGGGTATTTTCAGACTGGTGCATTTGATGGTCACTAACGCCGTCAGGATTGAACCTTTTGGTGTACATATCTGGAATGATACCACCGTCCGTGAAAAATCGGCCACGCTTAATCTCGAAACTGAAGTTAAAAACTACAGTGGTAAGCCGTCTGCGATAACCGTGACAAACAGCATGGTTGATGCCGCTGGCAATACTATCGCGCAAGCAAAAGCAAAAAAAATATTAAAAGCCGGTGAGGTTAATACGGTAAGTCAACAATTTTCCGATGTTAAAAATGTGCATTTATGGTCGTTGGAAAAACCTTATTTATACAATGTGGTAACAGAGGTTTGGGCCGATGGAAAAGTGATTGACAGAACTCAAACCTCTTACGGTATCCGCTGGATCAACTGGCCCATTGGCCGAAATAATAAGGATAATCGTTTCTACCTCAATGGCAAGCCTGTTTTTATCAATGGCATTGCCGAGTATGAACACCTTATGGGCAAAAGTCAGGCTTTTGAAGCGCAGGAAATCAAAGCCCGGGTAATGCAGGTAAAGGCTGCAGGTTTTAATGCTTTTCGGGATGCTCATCAGCCTCATAATCTTGCATATCAGCAGTATTGGGATAAGCTGGGCATTTTATGGTGGCCGCAATATTCGGCACATATCTGGTATGATTCGCCGGAGTTCAGGGCCAATTACAAAGCTTTACTGATTGACTGGGTGAAAGAACGGCGCAATAGCCCGTCGGTAATATTATGGGGATTACAAAACGAAAGTAAGTTACCGGCCGATTTTGCCCGGGAATGCAGCGATCTCATCCGCAAGCTTGACCCTACAGCCTCATCGCAACGCAAAATAACAACCTGTAATGGCGGCGAAGGTACCGATTGGGACGTACCTCAAAACTGGACGGGTACCTACGGCGGTAACCCGCTTACCTATGGAGATGACCTGAAAAAACAAATCTTAGTAGGCGAATATGGTGCATGGCGAAGCCTTGGTTTACATACCGAAGGCCCTTTCAATGCAAATGGGCCGCTGAGTGAAGACCGTATGACCCAATTGATGGAAACCAAAGTCCGCCTGGCCGGGTCTGTAAAAGATCAGGTTGCGGGGCATTTTCAATGGCTGCTCTATTCGCATGAAAACCCTGGTCGCACACAAGGCGGCGAAGGGCAGCGGGAACTGGATAGGGTTGGCCCTGTTAACTATAAAGGTTTGTTTACACCTTGGGGGCAGCCAACCGATGCGTTTTACATGTACAGGGCCAATTATGCGCCTAAAGGTAGCGAGCCGATGGTTTACATTGTATCGCACACCTGGCCCAACCGTTGGCTTACTCCGGGTAAGAAGGATAGCATCATTGTTTACTCCAATTGCGATGAGGTTGAGCTTTTTAATGATCTCAACCATGAGTCTTTAGGTATACGAAAACGACAGGGTATCGGCACGCATTTTCAATGGCATGGCGCAGATATCAAATACAATGTGCTGTATGCTGTGGGATATGTTAATGGTAAGCAGGTAGCGCATGATGAGATCATGCTGAACCATCTGCCTTTTGCACCTCATTTATCTAAAGAAAATCCTTCTATCCTTAAACCGGAAGCGGATTACAACTATTTGTACCGCCTCAATTGTGGCGGACCGGATTATACTGATACCTACGGCAATACCTGGATGGCCGACAAACACCAGGATAATAAACATCAACCCGGCTCCACATCATGGACGGATGATTATCCGGGTATGCCTCAGTTTTTTGCCAGTCAGCAACGCACTTTCGATAGAATTGGTAATACGGCTGATGATGCCTTGTTCCAAACATTCAGGTATGGTTTGAATAAATTGAAATTCAACTTCCCGGTGCCGGACGGTGATTATCATATCGAACTATATTTTACCGAACCCTGGTATGGCACAGGCGGCGGGATGAACTGCTCGGGCTGGCGTTTGTTTGATGTAGCCCTGAATGGCAAAACCATGATCCGCAATCTTGATATCTGGAAAGAAGGTGGGTATGACAAGGCACTTAAAAAAAGTATCACTGCGCATGTTACAGGCGGGATGCTAACCATATCTTTTCCAAACGCTGCAGCCGGCGAAGCAATCATATCTGCTATTGCTATCAGTACTTTAAACAAAACAGTAAAGCCACAACAGGCAGGTAATGGAATAATTAGTCAGCTACAGGGAAATAATAAATGGGTAGTAAAAAGCTGGATGGACATCGGCCAGAAACAATACACCGATGCGGGGGGAACCTTTAACGATCTGCCGCCAATATTTTACGGGGCCGATTGGATAAGCACTGCTAATTCAGCCCAGACGCAAACCGGTTCATTTATTTTAAATGCCGATGCTGATGTTTATGTTGCTATGGATGTACAGGCATCACAAAGGACAGATTGGGTTGCCGATTATGAATATACCGGTTTATTTGTAAAAAATGATTACGATGGGGGGCATCAACTGGCTGTTTACAGGAAACGTTTTAAAAAGGCTGATGTAGTTACGTTAGGCGAAAATAAAGGCAGGTTCATGTACACTGTGGTGGTGCTGCCTGTTACTTCGCTGCAACCTGCTACTGACCTTCGTAAAACCGTAAGTTATAAAGCGGAGACGGCTGAGATAAAAGGCGATGGTTTAATAGCCGACACCCTGAACGGAAAAAAAGTAATTAAATTTAACAGCGTGGCAAGCGGCAGTGTGGCATTCGTGTTAACACCGGGTGTTGCCGATCTGTACGCCTTGCGCATAAAATATTATAACCAGAGCAATCAAACTTTTACGGCAAAAATGCAATTACTGGCCGCCGATGGTACGGTGATGAAGGAGGAGGAACTGAGTTTTAAACCGGTTGCTAAAAATAAATCTGGCACGGTTGCAACCAATACGGGCACAAGTATCAACGCGGGGAATTATAAGCTGGTAATCACAGGAATTAAGGCCGATGGTTTGGCTGTTTCGGGTATCGAAATGCAATAAAATATTAACATGAAAAAAAGGATCAGCCTGTTGTTTTTGTTACTGCCCTTCGGCCTTTTTGCGCAAAGCCTGAAGGTGTTAAACCTGCAATGCGAGTACAAAACCAATCCGTTGGGTATCGAATCGCTTAAGCCAAAGCTGAGCTGGCAAATGCAAAGCGATGCCCACAGCACCCTGCAAACCGCTTACCGGGTTTTGGTTGCCGGTGACGCTGCTAAACTCAAAAGTAATATTGCCGATATATGGGATTCGGGAAAGGTATCATCCGGTGCATCGCTGCAGGTTTCATGTAATGGTAAGCCTATGCAAGCCGCAAAAACATATTACTGGAAGGTAATGGTTTGGGACAACCATGGCAAAGCATCGGCATGGAGTAATACTGCCAGCTGGCAAATGGGCCTGCTTATAAAAAAAGACTGGCATGGTGCCGATTGGATAGCTTATGATAAATTACCTGATTCATCGGCCATTGTTCCCTTTTATCATGGCAAAGGGCCCAAAAAATTGGGTGCTGCTAATGATGTTTTGCCTTTGATTAGGAAGGCATTTAATGTGGAAGAGAAGTTAAAAAAAGCTACACTTTTTTTATGTGGGTTAGGCCATTTTGAGTTGAGTTTGAACGGAAAAAAAGTTGGCGATCATTTCCTTGATCCCGGGTGGACAAAATATGATAAGCAGGCACTATATGCGCCTTTTGATGTAACTGAGCAGCTTATCGCCGGAAAAAATACCATAGGCGTAATGCTGGGCAACGGATTTTACTATATCCCGCGGGATAAGCGTTATCGCAAGCTCACCGGTGCCTTTGGTTATCCTAAAATGATTTGCCGTTTGATGCTGGAATATGATAACGGCAAGGTAGAAAATGTTGTTAGTGATGGCTCATGGAAAACGGCACCTTCGCCGGTTACTTTCAGCAGCATTTATGGTGGCGAGGATTATAACGCTAACCTTGAGCAACCGGGTTGGAATACCAACAATTTTGACGACTTAAAATGGCGAAATGTTGTTAAAGTAGATGGCATACCCGAATTGAACGCGCAAATGGCCGAGCCTTTGAAAATTATGCAGGCGTTGAAGCCTCAAAATAAAAAGCAACTTGCTAATGGTGCATGGATCTATGATTTGGGCCAGAACTTTTCAGGAATCCCGCAAATTACTGTGCAAGGTAAAAAAGGAGATACCGTGCGTATTATCCCCGCCGAATTGGTGAATGAAGATGGCAGCGCTAATCAGAAAGCTTCCGGCAGTCCACATTATTATGATTATGTGTTGAAGGGCAACGTTGTTGAAACCTGGCACCCCTTGTTTACTTATTACGGTTTCAGGTATTTGCAGGCGCAGGGCGCTGTTCCCCAAGGAGAAACCAATGTATCGAAGCGACCCGTGATCGTTGATATTAAAGGGTTGCACACCCGTAACAGTGCCGAAACCGTGGGCAGTTTCGCCTGTTCAAATGAGCTGTTTAACAAAACGTTTAAACTGATTGACTGGGCCATGAAAAGTAATATGGCCAGCGTATTTACCGATTGCCCTCACCGCGAAAAACTGGGCTGGCTGGAAGAAGCGCATTTAGTCGGCAGCTCCCTGCATTACAATTATGATATCGTGGGCCTTGCCCGCAAGTGTATTAACGATATGTGTATTTCTCAAACAGAAGATGGGCTGATCCCCGAAATTTCGCCTGAATATGTAAAGTTTGACGAGCCTTTCCGCGATTCGCCTGAGTGGGGGAGCAACGCGGTGATCCTGCCATGGTATGTGTACCAGTGGTACGGCGATAAAGAGGTGCTTACGCAGAACTATGATATGATCAAGCGATACCTGGCTTATCTCGACAAAAAATCAAAAAATCATTTGCTGTATCAGGGTTTGGGCGATTGGTATGATCTTGGTCCAAATCCTCCCGGCGTTTCGCAGTTAACACCACAAGGAATTACGGCAACTTCGCTGTATTATTATGACCTTGATATAGCCAGAAAAATAGCTACGCTGCTTGGCAAAAACGATGATGCAGCATCATACAAAAAACTGGCTGCTGAAGTTAAACGGGTCTATAACAAAACGTTTTTTAATACTGACACTAAACAATACGGCACAGGCAGCCAGGCTGCCAACGCTATGTCGGTTTATGCCGGTTTGGTTGAACCACAATATAAAACTGCTGTGGTTAACAATATTGTAAAAGACATCCGCGACCGTGGTAATGCCCTTACCGCCGGTGATATTGGTTACCGTTACCTGCTGCGCGTGCTGGATGATGAGGGCCGTTCGGATGTGATCTACGATATGAACAGTCGTGCGGATGTACCTGGCTATGGTTATCAGTTGGCTCACGGTGCCACAGCCTTAACCGAATCATGGGCGGCATTGCCTTCGGTATCCAACAACCATTTTATGTTGGGGCACCTGATGGAGTGGTTTTACAGCGGTCTGGCCGGGATCCGTCCGGCAGATGATGCCATCGCATTTAATAAAATCGAGATCAGACCAGAAACAGTAGGCAACGTTACCTGGGCTAAGGCTAATTATCAATCGCCCTATGGCAATATTTCAAGCAGCTGGACGAAGGGCCAGGGGCAGTTTAAATTAGAAGTGAAAATCCCCGCAAATACTATCGCAAGTATTTTTCTGCCCGTAAAAAGCAATGCCGCTGTTATGGTAGATGGGCAAAATATCAAAACCCGCCATGATCTTAAGTTTATCGGCTATCACGATGGAAAAGCAGAAATCAAGGTGGGATCGGGTAATTACACATTTATCGCCAAATAATATTAAAACTAAAATGAAACACATTTTTAAATCATCTGCATTCCTTATCTGTACTTTGTTACTACTTAGGGCACATGCCCAGGAAGTACCCGAAAAGGTGATGAAAGATATTTACGAGCAGGTTAAAACGCCTTACAAATATGGCCTGGTGATAGCTCCCGAAGATAATAGCCAAAAGGCTGATTGCCCTACGGTTTTTCGCCAGGGTAACAGCTGGTATATGAGCTATATTATTTTTAACGGTCGGGGTTATGAAACCTGGCTGGCCGATAGTAGGGACCTGCTGCACTGGAAAACACGGAGCCGCATCCTTTCATTTTCGGACGATACTACCAAATGGGACAATAACCAAAAAGCCGGTTATGTCGGTTTGCAGGATTATAAATGGGGTGGATCATACAAATTGCAGCAGTATAATGGCAAATATTGGTTATCGTATTTTGGCGGGCAAAGCAAAGGCTATGAGAAAGGTTTACTATCCATAAGTGTGGCTTCTACCGATAAAGATCCGGGTACGGTTCACGAGTGGCAGGGATTAGATCATCCGGTATTGTCAAGTATTGATAAAGATGTAAGCTGGTGGGATAACCATACGCAATACAAACAAACCATGATCTGGGATAAAAAGAAGCTAACCGGTCACCCGTTCATTATGTACTACAACGCCAATGGCGACAGCGTTAATAAAAAGCGAGGAGCGGAGCGCATTGGCATGGCTGTGTCTGATGATATGCTGCACTGGAAACGCTTCGGTAAAGACCCGGTATTGAATCACGGCGACGGTATTACCGGCGACCCGTACATTCAGCAAATAGGAAATGTATATGTCATGTTTTATTTCGGCGCTTTCTGGAAAACCGGCGACTCAGGCGTGTTTAACCGCTTTGCCTGCTCGTATGACCTGGTGCACTGGACAGATTGGACAGGGGAGAAGCTCATTCAATCGTCTGAGCCTTATGATAATATGTTTGCCCATAAATCGTGTGTGGTGAAATACAAAGGCGTGGTTTATCACTTTTATTGTGCTGTAAACAAAGCAGATCAGCGCGGTATAGCGGTTGCCGTGTCGAAAGATCTGGGTAAAAGTGAGCTCAACTTTGTTGCGCCGCCTGTTAAGAAAAGCAAAACGAAATAAATGAGGTTTCATTATCTATATACGCTGTGTTTAATGTTTTTAGTAACCGGCTTTGCATCGGCGCAAAACGTACGCAGAACCGAAAGTTTTAACACCGGCTGGAAGTTTTTTTGGGGAGATGATTCGGCTGCAAACGCGGCGAAATATGAGGATAGCCGCTGGCGAAAACTTGAGCTCCCACACGATTGGAGTATCGAGGGTAAATTCGACAGTAAAAATCCTACTACACAGGCCGAGGGTGGATTGCCTGCAGGTGTTGGCTGGTATCGTAAAAGCTTTCTGATCCCTGCATCGTCAAAAACTAAAACTATTTTAATTGATTTTGACGGCGTTTTTCACAACAGCGAAGTTTGGATCAATGGACATTATTTAGGCAAGCGGCCCAACGGCTATATTTCGTTCAGGTATGATTTAACACCTTACCTCAAATTCGGTACACAACAAAATGTTATGGCCGTGAGGGTTGATAACAGCGATCAGCCTAATTCACGCTGGTACACTGGATCGGGCATTTACCGCAATGTTTGGCTAACCACTGCCAATAAAATCCATCTGCCGCAATGGTCGTCATTTATAACCACGCCGCAGGTTGATCATCAAAAAGCAGAGATTTATATTCGTACGGTTTTGCCGGTTTCTGTTAACTCAAAGTTTAAGCTTAAAGCTTCTGTTTTGGATGATAATGGCAAGATTGTTGGATCTGTCACTACTACCGTAAAGGACACTGTAATTCAACAAAACGTTCAGGTAAACAATCCTCAATTATGGTCGATAAATCACCCCTATCTGTATAAAGTAAAACTGCAGTTGTTTGCTGCTGATAAGGTTATCGATGATTACACAACTACCACAGGTATACGTTATTTCAACTTTGATACAGATAAAGGTTTCAGCTTAAATGGTGAGCCGATGAAAATTCATGGCGTATGTCTGCACCATGACCAGGGAGCTTTGGGTACTGCCGTTAATACCCGCGCAATCGAACGGCAATTGCAGATCTTAAAGGATATGGGTTGTAATGCTATCCGTACATCTCATAATCCTCCCGCGCCGGAATTACTCGACCTATGTGATAAAATGGGTTTCCTGGTGATGGACGAGGCTTTTGATATGTGGAAGAAGAAAAAAAGCAAGCATGATTACCACGAAGATTGGGATAAATGGCATGTGAAAGACCTGAAAGACCAGGTTTTACGCGATCGTAACCATCCATCTGTTTTTGCATGGAGTATTGGTAACGAAATAAGGGAACAGTTTGATAGTACAGGTGTAAGTATTGGTCGCGAGCTGGTTAAAATTGTAAAGCAACTGGATAATACCAGGCCGGTTACATCGGCACTGAGCGATGCCGATCCTAAAAAGAATTTCATTTATCAGTCGGGCGCGCTTGACCTAATTGGCTTAAATTATCACCAGGAGGTTTATGTAGATTTTAAGAAAAACTACCCCGGTCAAAAGTTTATCGGTACCGAAAATATGTCGGCCCTGGCAACAAGGGGGCATTATGATATGCCGTCGGATAGTATCAGACGCTGGCCCAAAGATGGCAAAACACCTTTGAAGGATGGCAATGCTGATTTGACGGTATCAGCCTACGATAATGTTTCAGCCTATTGGGGCTCAACGCACGAGGAAACCTGGAAGATCATCAAAAAGTATGATTTTCTTTCAGGGCTTTTTGTGTGGACAGGCTTTGATTACATCGGCGAACCAACCCCGTACTTATGGCCGGCCCGCAGTTCGTACTTTGGCATTGTTGATTTGGCCGGTTTTCCGAAAGATATTTATTACATGTACCAAAGCGAGTGGACAAATAAGCCGGTTTTACATCTTTTACCGCACTGGAACTGGAAACCCGGACAAATGATTGATGTATGGGCTTATTACAACAATGCCGATGAAGTAGAAGCATTTCTGAATGGCAAGTCGATAGGTGTGAGGAAAAAAAATGGCGAAGATCTGCATGTGATGTGGCGTGTGAAATATGAACCGGGAGTTTTGAAAGCGGTATCGCGCCGTAATGGTGAAGTGGTGTTGGCAACGGAAGTGGTTACAGCGGGCGAGCCTTATAAAATACAGCTAAAAGCAGATCGGGATAAAATTAAAGCCGATGGTAAAGATCTTTCGTACATTACCGTATCTGTTTTGGATAAAAACAACGTTCCGGTGCCCGATGCTAATCAGTTGGTGAAATTTAAAGTAACCGGGCAGGGAATACTAAAAGGTGTGGATAACGGTTCACAAACAGATCTGGAACCTTTTGTATCTGATCAGCATCGCCTGTTTAATGGTTTGGGATTGGCTATTATCCAATCTAAAGCTGTTGCCGGGGAAATTACCATTACTGCTACGGCTGGTGGACTGAAACCGGCTCACTTAATTATTGAAAGTAACCGTATCGCTTTTAAATTACAATTACAAAAATAAAGAGTGAATATGAAGTCCTTAAAAATAGTTTCAGGTGTAGTTTTTATAATTATAGGAGTTCTTTTCTTTATCTTTTTAAGAATGCTGAATGACCCGGAAATTGAAGGTGAATCTGGAAGGATCGGTTTAGATACATATTTCATTTCCCTTATCCCCATAACAATAGGTCTGATTATTTTATTCTTTAAAAAAAAGTGAAAAAAAATTGCAGCCGCCGCTTGGCTCCGGCTGAGTGGCAGCTATCAAGCGGCCTCTGGCCGCCGTAAACAAGTGTGGTGTATACCGGCCGGAGGCCGGAGAATAGTTGCCACTCAGCCGGAGCCAAGCGGCGGCGTTTTTTGTTTGTATATTTATTTGTTGGTGATAATATCCTACAATAGCAGGCGAAAATATTACAGTAAAGGCTAACAGCAGTACGTTACATTTGTTATGCAATTTATAAACCATAACATTAAATTTACTGTACTACCCGATTAACGCATGAAAGTGTTGCCCGTGTTAGATTTTACCATTATAGGTATTTACCTTATAGCTATGGTGCTGGTGGGTTTTTATTTTTCGCGTAAAAATAAAAATGCCGAGCAGTTCACCGTTGCATCTGGTTTAATACCGGGCTGGGCTATCGGTTTATCAATTTATGCTACTTTTTTAAGCAGTAACACCTTTTTAGGGGTACCCGGCAAAGCCTACGGCGGCAACTGGAACGCTTTTGTGTTTAGCTTATCGATGCCATTTGCAGCCTGGATAGCCGTAAAATATTTTATACCATTTTATCGTAATACCGGCAATATTTCAGCCTATACACATTTCGAAAAACGCTTTGGTCCATGGGCCAGGGTTTATGCGGTTATTTGTTTTTTGCTTACGCAGATAGCCCGCATGGGATCTGTATTTTTTGGTATAGCGTTAAGTCTGCAGGCGCTTACCGGTCTGTCTATGAAGTCCATTATGGTGGTAATGGGAATCTCTATTATCCTGTACACAGTATCAGGAGGGATCAAAGCTGTGATCTGGACAGAAGTTGTGCAGGCCATCATCAAGACTTTAGGAGCGCTGCTGATCATTTATTTGGTGGTAAACAGCATCCCCGGCGGCTTTGATAAGATCGTAGAAATTGGCAAAGCTGATCACAAATTCAGTCTGGGTAGTTTTTCATTGAACCTTACCGAACCAACTTTTTGGGTGATCCTGTTCTACGGTTTCTTCATCAATCTAAATAATTTTGGGATGGATCAAAATTATATCCAGCGTTATCATGCGGCTACATCTACTAAGCAGGCTGCCAAATCAGTTTGGCTTTGTGTTGGTATTTATGTGCCCGCTTCTTTCCTGTTTTTTGTAATAGGGTCATGCTTATATGCTTACTACAGCCAGCATCCTGATCTGATCTTAAGCCTTAAGCACCAGGTAGCTATCGAGCGCCTGCCTGCAACGGCTTCGGCAACCGATGTTTCGGCATTTATGAACAAATTAACCCCTGCCGATTACGGTGATAAGATCATGCCGCATTTTATGGTTACCAAAATCCCGGCAGGATTGGTTGGTATTATTGTAGCTGCTATTTTATCAGCTGCCATGAGCACCATCAGTTCGGGCATGAACTCATCAGCTACTGTTTTTACCATCGACATTTACAAACGCTACTTTAAGCCGCAACTCAATGATAAAAATACATTGAACGTCCTGCACATTGGTACCGTACTTTTTGGCTTTGCAGGCATGGCGGCAGGCATAGCCATGATAGGGGTAAAAAGTATTCTTGATTTATGGTGGCAGCTTTCGGGGATTTTTGCAGCAGGTATGCTCGGTTTGTTTTTGCTGGGCATTATCAGCAGGCAAACCCGTAACCATGAGGCCATCATTGCCAGTATCATAGGTGTTTTGGTGATCCTTTGGCTTACTTTTCCGTCACTCATTCCCGAGCAATACGCCGTTCTTCGCAGTACGCTCAATACCAACATGATCATTGTTGCGGGTACCCTCGCTATATTTTTAACAGGAATATTTTTAACCAAAACAAGGCAGTTAACAGTTTAATAATCATCAAATGGAACAATCAAAAAAGGGTTTTATCCCGGTAATGTTAACGCCTTTTAAAGATAACGGTGCTATTGATTATGCAGCGCTGACCCGCTTAACCGAAATGTACCTGCGCGCGGGTGCGGCCGGTGTGTTTGCCAATTGCCTCTCGAGCGAAATGTTTGAACTGAGCGGTGAGGAGCGGTTAGCAATTATCAAACACGTGGTTGAAACTGTTGATGGCGCTGTTCCTGTTGTAGCTACCGGTACCTTTGGTGGCCCGGTTGAAAAGCAAGCTGATTTTATAAAGAGGGTGTATGATACCGGCACTTCAGCGGTAATTGCTATTACCAGTTTAATGGCCGATGCAAATGAGCCGGATACTGCGCTTAATGATCGCGTTTTTGATCTTTTTGATCAAACAGAAAATATTCCTTTAGGGTTTTACGAATGTCCCGTGCCATACAAAAGGTTATTATCGGCAGAACAGCTTCATCATTTTGCAGCAACAGGCAGGGTAATATATCATAAAGATACCTGTCTTAAAATTGACGTGGTAAAACAGAAATTGGAGGCAAGTAAAATTAACTCAGCTTTTGGTTTGTATGATGCTTACATGGTTCATGCGGTTGAATCGCTTAAAGCAGGTTCGGCGGGATTGTCATGTATCCAGGGGAATTTCTTCCCTGAGCTTATTGTTTGGTTATGCAATCATTATGCCGATGCATCGCGCCAGCATGAGGTTGCCATGGTACAGGAATTTCTAACCGAAAATATGGATGTGATGCATAATGTTTACCCGGTTATTGCTAAATATTATCTTACCAAACGCGGTTTGAAAATATCTACCACCACCCGGCGCGATGTTGGCTACTTTTCGCCAGCCATCCGCAATAAGATCGAGGATCTGTATAGTAGTTATACTATGTTGCAAAGTGAGATAGGTATTGATTAGTCTTAAGTCGAAAGCCTTAAGTTCTAAGTAAGAAGTCATGATTTGACTCAAGACTTTCGACTAAGGACTTGAGACTTAACCAAACTAAGCAGAAATCGCCTGCTTTTGTCCTTTAATATACCGGCGTTTATACTCAAGCGGGGTCATGCCGGTAACCCGTTTAAAGTGTCGGTAAAAATTAGAGATGTTGTTATAACCGCATTCAAAGCACAAAACCTCGGTGGGTAATTTGTCCTCAATCAAAAACCGGCAGGCATGACTGATCCTGATCTCGGTTAAAAAATCAAAATACGTTTTCTTGGTCATCAGTTTAAAATATCGGCAAAAGGAGGTGACACTGAGGTTGCCAATGGCCGCTATTTTTTCCAGGCTGATCTCCTGTTTATAGTTGGCCAGCGTATAGGAGCATACTTTATTAAGGCGAATGGTGTCCGACTCATTAGATTGGTGAAAATCGCTGTGTGATAAAGTTATCGGTTCAAAATCTTCATTTTCGGCCAGTACTTTTAGTATGGATAGCAGGATAATGATCCTGTCGAGGTTGGTGGCTTCCGCTGCCTGCCGCATCAGTTTGGCCAGTTCGGTTCTTGCTTCGCCCTTAATTACCATTCCGCTTTTAGCTTTCTCAAACAACTTGGGCAGCATGAACGCTTCGGGTAAATTTAACAAATAACGACCAAGGCAGTCGGGCAAAAAGTGGATCACGATCACCTCAACATTCAGCCCGGAATCAGGTAAAAAATATTCGTCCTTGCACCGCCAGCAGTGTGGGAGGGCCTCTCCCAGCAATGTAATTTCGCCTGGCGAAAAATTGCTGATATTATCACCAATAAACCTAACCCCTTCGCCCTTTATTACGTAGTGTAATTCAAGCTCGGGATGGTAGTGCCAGATACCCCGGAAGGTGGGCAAAATATCATGCCTGATACTGAATGAATTTTGCGGTTTAACCGCGACCTTGAGAAAATGGGGCTTCATTTTGTAAAAATCAATAAAGATTAGCAGGTGAGCGGACAATTAAGTATGCGTCGCGCTGGTTTATATTTTAAAAGTAGTAATTTTTAATCAAACTCAATTTGCACCAATGTAATTTTCTTTTGACAAAAAATTACGTTAACACGAAAAGCGGGTTATGATAAGATTGTATAATAAATAGATAAATACAAATAGGAAAGGCAAAGGCTAACCATTGATATTTGTTAAAGCAACTTGTAAATCAGGCTGCAGGATACCAGGAAATATAAACCAATAAAATTAATTATACTTTTTATCAGGCTTTTAGAACTGACAAGATTTTAACAGTTAATTAATTGTGATATGAACAATTAATTGCGTAAAAAAAATTGCAGGACACCATATACTTTTTTAAGGGCTTTTATAAAAACTGTAAAGAATTTAACCAATTGAAACAACCATGAAACACTTTAAATACATAGTGATATTGTTATTATCAGTTGCAATCAGTGAGGCTTTCGCGCAGGCACCAGTGGATAACAACTACCTAAAAGTTATAACCGAACGTTCAAATAAAATTGTTACAGGAGCAGGCATTACCGACTCGGTAAAATTTAAGAAAGTGCGTGATATTGTAGTTGCCCAATACAGTGATTTGAACACCATTTATGATGCGCGTAAAGCGAAAGTAAATGATATTAAAACCCAGATGCCCGATGATAAAGCAGGTGCCAATGCCAAAATCGCCCTTGTAGATAGTAATGTGGCTAAGCAGGTTAAGGTTTTACATACCTCATATATCAATAAGCTGAATAAGGAATTAAGCGCTGATGAGGTTGATAAAATAAAAGACGGTATGACCTACCGCATTTATCCAATCACTTATACCGCTTACCAGGATGAAATACCTACCCTTACCGGGGAGCAAAAAGACAAAATTAAAGGATGGCTGCTTGAAGCCAGGGAGAATGCTATAGATGCCGAATCGGCAGAGAAAAAACATGCCTGGTTTGGGAAGTTTAAGGGCCGCATTAATAATTACCTATCCGCACAGGGCTACGATATGAAAAAGGAGGGTGAAGAGTGGCAAAAACGGATCAAAGAGCGGCAGGCAGCAAAACAATAATTTTTGAACTAACCTAAATATCCCGGTATCATGAAATAAGCTTTAGCCGGGCAAACCAATTATACTAATTAATTAACCTGATCATGAAAATTAAATTATCAAGTTTATGAGAAAACTTTTCCTCTTACTTTCGGTGTTGCTGTGCTTAGGCAGCGCGCTAAAAGCCCAGGACCGTAATATAACAGGTACGGTTACGGACGAAAAAGGTGCTCCCCTGCCAGGGGTTGCCATCCAGGTAAAGGGCAGTACTACAGGTACTATCACCAATGCCGATGGTAAATATTCAATTAAGGCTACTAATCTGCAGGCCATTGTGGTTGGGGCTAAATTTCTTGGATACAATTACCAGGAAAAAACACTGAAGATTGGCGAAATGAATGCCGACTTTAAAATGGTACCATCACAAAATGCCCTCGATGAGGTTGTGGTAGTAGGTTACGGTACTCAAAAGAAGGTCCACTTAACAGGTGCTGTTGCCGCGGTGGATATGAAAACTATCCAGGATATACCAACCACTAATCTTGCTGCCGCATTACGCGGAACCAATGCTGCGGTAAGTGTTACCGGTGGTATTGCAAGGCCAGGCCAAAGCGGAACCATCACTATCCGTAACCCTGTTTTCCTGGCAAAGAATGGCGGTAGTACAACACCATTATACATTATTGATGGTGTACAACGTAGTGAAGCAGATTTCAACCTGCTTGATCAAAGTGAGGTGGAGAACATTTCGATATTGAAAGATGCAGCCGCTGCCATATACGGTATTTTAGGCGCGAACGGCGTTATCGTTGTAACAACCAAACGCGGCCAGGCCGGCGGGCCAAAGGTAAGCTTCAGTTCATCAGTAGGTATTGCCGATGCAATTCAGCTTCCTAAAATGATGTCGGGCTTTCAGATGGCTACTTATTTGAATGATATTGAGCAAACCAGGTATAACCACACCATAACACCCGAAGGTTATATCAACGGCGATTTAAGCAATAAAGACTTAAAATATTATACGCCGGATGAGCTTGAGTACTTTAAAAATAATAATCAAAATTTCCTGGAGCAGGCATTTAAACCGGCAGTAACCAGCAGGAACGCGTTGAGCATAACCGGCGGTAATGATAAGGTTACTTATTTCGCAGGCGCAAATTATGTAAACCAAAACTCCAACTTTAAAGGCGTAAATACCAACCGCTTTGGCTTCAGGGCCAGTGTCGACGCAAAAGTGGCGAAAGGTTTAAAACTGTCATTGTCATTGAGCGAAGATCTTGCCAAAAGCAAAATTTACTGGTATAAACTATCAAGTACCAGCGAAAGCCCCGATAACGACTTTCTGTCGCTTAACCAGGCACCACCATGGCAAAAATATTTTATCGACGGGCATCCTGTATATTTAGGAACCAGCAATAACGATAACCTTAACTTTTTTGCTGTTCAAAATTCTAACAACTACACAGGTAACAATAACACTGTATTTAATGGTTTAGCCAATTTGAGTTACGAAATTCCGGGTATTAGCGGCTTAACTGCCAATGTTAGCTACAACCGTAATCTTAATAATGCCTTTAACAAGCAATATGGCTCAACGTTTTATTACAACCAATACTCGGGCGAAGGCGACAATAACCATATTCCGGGAGGAACTGTGGTAGGCGTAAAAGCTATTAAAAATGGCGACAGGGTGCGCCTTACCCCTACAATGGCAGATAATTACCAGTTCAACGCCAACCTTACTTACCATAAACGTTTTGGGGCGCATGAAATTACTGCACTGGCTTTGTATGAGCAATATGAGTCATATAGTGAAGGTGTAGCTGCCGAAGCCGACGGAGTAATTGTAGGCGGAAAAGATAACCAGACATTCACCATCGGTGATCAATCGTCAAACCAGGCCACATTGGTGAAGGAATATGGCCGTAAAGCTGTTGCAGGTAGGATAAATTATGCCTACGCCGATAAATACCTGGTTGAATTGGCCATGAGGGCGGATGCCAATACCAACTTTGCACCGGGCCACCAGTGGGGATATTTCCCTTCGGCTTCAGCAGGCTGGGTAGTTTCAAAAGAAAACTTCTTTAAATCAGTAAGCTTTGTTGATCTTTTGAAATTCAGAGGTTCGGTAGGTTTGTTGGGTTCTGATAATACACCGTCATTCTTATACGCGGTTAACTACCAGTTTGGTACCGGCAACAAAGGCGGTGCTGTTTTCGGCGGCAATAGCGACAGGGGCCTCGGCGCACTGCTAAATATCGCTATCCCGAACGCTAATTTAACCTGGGACCATGACCTGAAAACAAACTACGGTTTAGATGCCGCTTTCCTGGGTAACCGCTTATCAGTTTCGGCCGATTATTTCTGGGAGCACCGCTATGATATGCTTGCATCGCTGAACACTTCAGTTCCTGTAACTATAGGCGCAGCGCCATCTGCCGAAAATTATGGTATTGTCAATACTTTCGGATACGAGATCTCTGTAAGCTGGAAAGACAAAATCGGTTCTAATTTTAGCTATAATTTTAGCCCGTTCTTTTCCTGGAGTGATAATAAATACATTAAATACGATATCGCTGCAGCGCAGGTGGGTACCATTCAAGATTTGACCGGTAAATCAAGCGATCAGGGAACACTGGGATACAAATCACTCGGTATTATCCGTACACAAGCCGATGCCGACGCGATCATTGCAGAAAGGGCCGCAGCAGCTGGTGGCGCGCAAAACGTTAAGATTTTTGGTTACGTGCCTTCACCTGGTATGATCAATTACGTTGACAAAAACGGCGACGGTGTTATCAAACAAAACGATCTCAACGACCAGTTTTATTTAGGTAAGAAATCATCAAACCACTACAATCTTGGTCTGAACTTTGGCGGTGCGTATAAAACATTAAGCTTAAATGTGGTTATGGGAATGAGCTGGGGTGGCAACCAATCAATTGAGAGCGCCGCCATTAAACAAGCCACGGCTAACCAGAACAGGCCTGTATTCTGGGCTGATCACTGGACCCCATCTAATCCAAATGCTAAATATCCCGACCCTTATTACTCGGACGATGTGAGTGCTACAAGTGATTTTTGGTTTGTTAGCCCCTTCACCTGGAATATCTCCAGTGCTAACTTAAGCTATACCCTGCCTGCTTCCATCACCAAAAGGCTCGGCATGTCAAGCATAAGGGCGTATGTGGTAGCTACAAACCCAATCAACTTTGTAAACCCGTTCCCCGAACATTATCGTGATATTTCATCACCATTTGGGGCATATCCCAACTTACGCACAGTATCTTTTGGTTTAAACTTAGGCTTCTAAACTTTGAAAGACATGAAATTATTTAAAACCATATTTGCAGCTTTGATCGTATCAGCCCTGTTTACAAACTGTAAAAAAGTGCTTGATAAGGAAGATCTTACACACAGCACCCCCGGCCAGATTTTTAATGACTCAACGGTGGCTATTTTAAACATCAATTACCTGTATACAGCAAACCAGCCTGGCTGGTTTGGCGATACCGGCGGCGCTATTGGCAGCGGAGGCGACAAATGCGACGAATTTTACAGCGATAACGCATACGTAAAAGGCACGGTTACCATCGAAACTGTTGGTGACATCGGTACCTCGGTGAATATCAGCAATAACTACGGCCGGATCCGTAACATTAACCAAACCCTGCAGGATCTCGACGCCAGCACCTTGCCTGCCTCTACCAAAAACAGGTATAAAGCACAGGCTTATTTTTGGAGGGCTTTCAGGTATTTTGACCTGGTAAGGTTATATGGAGGTGTTCCATTGGTATTAAAACCGCTTGATGCTATTGGTCAGGACGCCAAAAACGCGGCGCTTTTGCCTCGTAACAAAACCTCAGAATGTTTTAAACAAATTGTGAGCGATCTGGACAGCTGTATAAAATATCTGCCCGCCAAATGGAGTGGCAGCGATTACGGTCGTATTTCATCGGCTGCTGCGGCTGCCTTTAAAGGAAGGGTGTTGCTAACTTATGCAAGTCCTCAATTTAACCCCAGCAACGATGCAGCCCGCTGGCAAACAGCTGCAGACGCCAATGATAAGGCAATGCAGATATTATCCGCTAATAACTACGGTTTAAACCCTTCGTATGATAATATGTGGTTTACCGAAAACAGCAGCAATCCTGAGGCAATTTTAATAACAGGTTTTAACACGTCATCAACCGATCAAAACCAGAATAACAATACCTATGATAACGCGACCCGTCCGGCCTATTTAGGTACTAAAGGCGGTTCCAATCAACCTACATGGGATATTGTAAAATCATACCCGATGCTTGACGGAAAAGCACCAGGTACCTCGTTAAAGTATACATATGATGATGCAAAGTTTTTTGATAACCGCGATCCAAGGTTTAACAAAACTATTGCCTACAACGGTTGTAACTGGCCTATAAACGGCAATAGCTCTTATCGCCTGTGGACTTACTTTTATTACAATAAAGCGGATGGTTCCGGTGTTAAAACCACTGAACCGGCATCGGCAACAGGCTCAGGTTTCTACCTGCGCAAAGCTATTGACCCTAACGTCAGTGTGGCAAATACACCATATGTTGGTACAGATTGGATGGAGATCCGTTATGCCGAAGTTTTATTGAACCAGGCCGAATGTGCCGCAGCGTTAGGCAACGTAACTACCGGTTATACCAATATAACAGCTATCAGGAAACGTGCCGGTATTGAAGCAGGTGCCGATAACCTTTACGGTTTAGATGCAGGCATGAGCCCTGATCAGATGATCAACGCTATCATGAATGAACGTAAAATTGAATTTGCCTTTGAGGGTAAACGCTATTGGGACCTTCGCCGCCGTAAACTGCTCGAAAGCACATTGAACGGTAAAAAGAGAACGGGGCTTACAGTTACCCTTAATAACAACGCAAGCGGTAAAGATTATCTTACCGGTACAAGAGATGCTTTAGCAGCTACATCATTGGATGCCCTGTACAGCACATCTTTCACCGTTAAAACTAAAACTATGGATTCTTATAACATTGCGGTTCAGTCGGGCGATTACTTTTTCGGGATCCCTTCGGCGGCATTGTTAAATAATATCAATTTACAGCAAAATAACACCTGGGGTGGGCCGTTTGATCCGCTTCAATAATAAATTAATTGAACGATGGGTGCCTGCTAACCATTTAACAAAAGAAGATTACGAATACAAATATGAAAAAACACACAGCTTTATTTTTAGTAGCAGCGGCATTGGGTTTAGCTAAACCGGCTTTTGCCCAATACCCTGAAGTGCCGGAGAAGGTTAAAGCAGAGAGTGAAGCTTTGATGAAAGAGGCTACCCGTCGTTCAGATTCAGCATGGGCGGTCGCCCTGCCCATTATCCAGGCCGATCAGCGCCGTGGCAAAGTATACGTACCATGGGCCGCGCGCCCGACCGATTTGCCGCAGGCCAAGATCCCGGCTTTTCCGGGTGCCGAAGGCGGTGGTAAGTTTACCTTTGGCGGCCGCGGTGGTAAGGTATATGTAGTTACCAGTTTGGCAGATAATGGCCCCGGCACTTTGCGTGAAGCTTGCGAAAAAGGCGGCGCACGTATAGTGGTATTTAATGTTGCGGGCATTATCCGCATCAAAACACCGATTATCGTGAGGGCTCCGTATATTACTATTGAAGGCCAAACTGCTCCGGGTGATGGCGTTTGTATTGCAGGCGAATCATTTTGGGTGAATACACATGATGTTGTGATCCGTTATATGCGTTTCCGCCGCGGCGAAACCAATGTTGGCCGCCGTGATGATGCTTTGGGTGGCAACCCGGTGGGCAACATCATTGCCGATCACGTATCTGCAAGCTGGGGCCTGGACGAAAACTTTTCCATGTACCGTCACATGTTTGATCCCGGCGATGGCTCGAAAGAAGAGAAGCTGGGTACCGTAAATATCACTATCCAGAATTGTATTTATTCAGAATCATTGGATTACTGGAACCACGCTTTCGGCTCAACAACAGGCGGCGAAAACAGCTCATTGATGCGTAACCTTTGGGCCGATAATACCGGCCGTAACCCATCTGTTGGCTGGAATGGCGTATACAACTTTGTAAACAATGTGGTATTTAACTGGCATCACCGTTCAATGGACGGCGGCGATTATACCACCAATTACAACGTGATCAATAACTACTTTAAACCTGGTCCGGTTACACCTAAAGATGAGCCGGTTGGTCACCGTATCCTGAAACCGGAATCGGGCAGGAGCAAGCTGAAGGAAAAAGTGTTTGGTCGTGTTTATGCATCAGGTAATATTATGGAAGGTTATCCCGAAGTAACTAAAGATGCGTGGAACGGTGGCATCCAGGTTGAAGGCCCTGGTGGCAAAGAATTGCCTGACGCCGGCCAATACAAGGATTACATGAAATCGGATGTTCCGTTCCCTATGCCTCCGATGACTATCCTATCGGCAAAGGATGCCTTTAAATTTGTTATCGCTAATGCCGGCGCAACACTGCCAAAACGCGATCCGGTTGATGTGCGCATCACCGAACAGGTACGTACAGGTAAGATCACTTACAAAGAAATGAACACCGATACTGCTTACCAGTTTAAAGTGCGTAAATTACCTAAAGACTCGTACAAACTGGGTATCATCACTGCTCCATGGCAGGTTGGTGGTTATCCTGAATATAAAGGCACGCCTTACAAAGATTCGGACAATGATGGCTTGCCCGACAATTGGGAACTGGCTCATGGCTTAAACCCTAAAGATGGTAAAGATTCGGCCCTGCCTGCAAAAAATGGTGGCGGTTATACCAATATCGAAGTATATTTAAATACAGTAGCCGCTAAAGGCGAAAAGAAATTGGCTTCGTTAAAATAATAAAGACACTATAATGCGGGGATTGAGGTTTATAAGGATTTATTTTTGGGTTGGTTTAATGACTGGGGGGATGTTTATGCATTCCCCCTTATTTGCACAAGATAAGAAAAAAGCCCCTAAACCCCAACCGCCTGTTGCTGCCGATAAAAACGGCAAATTAAATTATACCGTAGCGCCCAACGGCGACCGTATTCCTGATTATTCATATTGCGGATATATGGCTTCCGAAAAGCCGATCCCTTTTGTAGCTGTAAAAGTTGTGGTGCCTGTAAAAGCAGGTGACGCAACATTGAGGATCCAGGCTGCCTTAGATTACGTAGCTGGTTTACCTGCAGATAAAGATGGTTTTCGCGGAACGGTGCTGCTCAACAAAGGCACATATCAGGTTAACGGCAGCCTTAAAATAAATGCATCCGGCGTTGTATTGCGGGGAAGCGGGATGGCCGCCAACGGTACCATACTATTCGCTGCCGGAACGGATAGGGAAACCTTTATCCATGTTACCGGCAAAAACGACCGGCTAATATCCAAAGAAATTAAAATTACCGATGCATACGTGCCGGTAAATGCTAACACTCTACACATTGCCGATGGTGCAGATCTTAAAAACGGCGATCTGGTTTTAATTCACCGTCCAAGCACACAGGCATGGATCAGCACCATTAAAACCGACCATTTTGGCGGCGACTTAACTGCCCTGGCCTGGAAACCCGGTGAGCGTGATGTTTACTGGGATCGCAAAGTAACATCAGTTGACGGCGACAAGATAACCCTTGATGCACCTTTAACCACGGCTTTAGATTCGACTTATGGTGGCGGTTTGATAGCATCTTACCAATGGCCCGGCCGAATAGCCCGGGTTGGTATCGAAAATTTAAAACTGCAATCTGCATATAACACTGCCAATGCGAAAGACGAAGCTCATCGCTGGATGGCAATCACCATAGAAAATGTGAGCGATGCCTGGGTACGCCAGGTAACATTTGAGCATTTTGCAGGTTCGGCGGTGTTTGTTGGTACTACAGGTAACCGGGTAACGGTTGAGGATTGTAAATCGCTCGCGCCTGTTTCGGAAATAGGGGGACAGCGTCGCAACACTTTCCTGACTATGGGGGGGCAAAACCTCTTTCAGCGTTTATATTCCGAACAGGGTTTTCATGATTTTGCTACCGGGTATTGCGCGCCAGGGCCAAACGCCTTTGTGCAATGTATGTCGGTAGGTTCGCTGGGCTTTAGCGGAGGTATTGATAGCTGGGCATCGGGCGTTCTGTTTGATATCGCTAACATCGATGGACAGCCCTTAAGTTATATGAACCGGGGACAGGACGGACAAGGCGCCGGATGGAGCGCCGCCAACAGCCTGTTCTGGAATTGTACCGCAGCCCGTATGGATTGCTATCAGCCGCCAACGGCTCAAAACTGGGCTTTTGGTACCTGGGCGCAATTTGCCGGCGATGGCTACTGGAGCACATCAAACAGCACCATAAGCCCACGCAGTTTTTATTACACGCAGTTAGCTAACCGCTTAAATAAAGATATAAGCAAGCAAGCTGATATCCTGTATCCGGCTACTGAACCTTCAAGCAGCCCGACAGTTGAGCAGGCCGCCGAATTGATGGCCGCTGCCCGCAAACCGGCTGTCACAATCAGCAACTGGATTGATCAATCACCTAAAAGAAATTTGATTAGTATAGAATCGGCAGGTGCCAAAACTATTGACGAGGTAGGCTATAAAAATGCTGCACCTGTAGCATTAGCACCAAAAATGGTTGTTACCAATGGCTGGTTAACCCGTGGCAATGTTGTATTAACAGGCAGGCACTTTGAAACCCCGTGGTGGAATGGCACGGTTCATCCCGATTATACTGAAAAGGAAGCCAAACCCGCCATCTCCCGTTGGGTACCCGGCCAAACCGGCACAGGGTTAACGGATGATCTGAACGCGGTAACCGATTGGATGCGGAAAGATAATATCGTGGTATTTGAACACAACTATGGCTTATGGTATGATCGCCGCCGCGACGACCATGAGCGCATCCGCCGGATGGACGGCGATGTTTGGGCCCCGTTTTATGAGCTACCTTTTGCCCGCAGCGGTAAAGAACTGGCTTATGATGGTCTAAGCAAATACGATTTAACTAAATACAATAGCTGGTACTGGAACCGCCTGAAACAATTTGCCGACCTGGCCGATGAGAAAGGTTTGGTATTGGTTCACCAAAATTATTTTCAGCACAATATTATTGAGGCTGGCGCACATTACACTGATTTTCCATGGCGCACGGCAAACAATATCAATGGCACCGGTTTCCCGGAGCCTGTACCTTATGCCGGCGACAAACGCCAGTTTATGGCTGAGCAGTTTTATGACGAAACCGACCCGGCAAGGCGCAAGCTTCACATTGCCTACATCAATAAATGTATGGACAACTTTGCAGGTAATACCGGGGTGATCCAGCAGATTGGAGCGGAATTTACTGGTCCGCTGCATTTCATGAAATTTTGGGTAGAAACCATTAAACAATGGGAAACCACACATAAAAAGAAACAGATTATCGCTTTAAGCGCTACAAAAGATGTGCAGGATGCTATCCTGTCCAATCCGGCAACAGTTTCGGTCATCAATGTTATAGATATTCGTTATTGGTATTACCAGGCCAACGGAACGGCCTATGAACCCATTGGCGGCCAAAGCCTGGCCCCACGTCAGCAGGCCCGGATCTTTAAGCCAAAGGCTTCATCATTTGAGCAGGTTTATCGTGCGGTACACGAGTATCGCACCAAATACCCGGATAAAGCTGTGCTTTATTCTGCCGATGGTTATGATCATTTTGGCTGGGCGATATTTATTGCCGGGGGATCATTGCCCGTACTGCCCGCTGGAACCAATAAAGCTTTTCTGACCGATGCAAGCAACATGAAACCGGTTGATCTGCCTGGTTCGCCTAAAGATCAATGGGGGCTGGCTTCATCAAAAGGATATATAGTTTACAGTAATGGTGGTGGTATCCACCTTGATTTATCTGCAGGTATTACTTACAAAGCACAATGGATCGACCCTAAAACCGGCGAGCTTTTACCCGGTAGCGAGACGATAAAAGGCGCTGCAAATACAGAAATTAAAGGACAGGGGAATGGGGCTGCAATTTTGTGGCTGAGCAGGAATTGAAAGGTTAGGAAAAAATAAAAGCGGAGGGCTTGCACGATTCCCCTCTCGAGAGGGGCGGAGGGGTGTATTTAACAAAGCGGTAATAAACGCGGACGAAACACACCCCTGCCAACGCTCAGCCAAACGCGCCCCCTCTCAAGAGGGGAGCTCGAAAAAATAGAGGGATTAAAGAAGAAAGGGCCAGTGCGATTCCCCTCTTGAGAGGGGTGGAGGGGTGTGTTTAACAAAGTGATAATGAACGCGGACGAAACACACCCCTGCCAACGCTCAGCCAAACGCGCCCCCTCTCAAGAGGGGAGCTCGAAAAAATAGAGGGATTAAAGAAGAAAGGGCCAGTGCGATTCCCCTCTTGAGAGGGGTGGAGGGGTGTGTTTAACAAAGTGATAATGAACGCGGACGAAACACACCCCTGCCAACGCTCAGCCAAACGCGCCCCCTCTCAAGAGGGGAGCTTGAAAAAATAGAGGGATTAAAGAAGAAAGGGCCAGTGCGATTCCCCTCTTGAGAGGGGGCGGAGGGGTGTGTTTAACAAAGCGATAATGAACGCCGAAGAAACACACCCCTGCCAACGCTCAACCCAACGCGCCCCTCTCAAGAGGGGAACTTGATAAATTTATAATTATGCTTAAAAAATCTACCATATTAATTGCCATTGCTTTAGTGCTTTTTTCATTCAAAAGCAACGATGTAATGCCTCGTTTAAGCATATCCGCTAACCACCGCTATTTTATGGCTGGTGATAAGCCATTTTTTTGGCTGGGTGATACAGGATGGCTGCTGTTCTCTAAACTGAAAAGAGAAGAGGCCGAGCAATACCTTGATGTCCGTGCCAAACAGGGTTTTAACGTGATACAGGTAATGGTGGTGCATAGCATCAAAGAAACCAATGCCTATGGCGATTCTGCCCTAAGCAATAAGAATATCGCATTGCCAAAAACAACTCCCGGCAATGCCTTTGGCAAGGGAAACGAATATGATTATTGGGATCATATCGACTGGATCATCACCAAAGCTGCCGAAAAAGGATTATATCTTGCGTTGGTTCCTGTTTGGGGATCGGTAGTTAAGGAAAGCCATATTGGTGCTGATAAAGCAAAAGCTTATGCCGGATTTTTGGCCAAAAGATACCGCGATCACCCCAATGTGATCTGGATGAATGGCGGCGACATTGCCGGTTCAGATTCATTAAAAACCTGGAATGCTATTGGTAACACTTTACATGAACTGGATGGAAAACATCTGATAACTTACCATCCGCGCGGCCGTACGCAATCATCGAAATGGTTTCATAATGAAGATTGGTTAAGCTTCAATTGCTTTCAATCCGGCCATCGTACTTATGCGCAGGATACTTCTAAAAAAGATTTAAGATACGGCGAAGATAACTGGCGTTATGTTGAAACAGATTACAATCTATCACCCATAAAACCAACGCTTGATGCCGAGCCATCCTATGAAAAGATCCCTTACGGATTACATGATATCAAGCTACCCCGCTGGACAGCTGCCGATGTAAGGCGCTATGGCTACTGGTCGGTTTTTGCCGGGGCCTGTGGGTATACGTATGGCGATAATGATGTGATGCAAATGCACAAACCAACAGATAAAGGCAGTGCTTACGGCTCAAAAGGATATTGGTACAATTCGGTAAATGATCCGGGAGCAAAGCAGATGGTCTATCTGAAAAAGTTAATGCTGTCCCGCCCATACCTTGATCGTGTGCCGGATCAATCGTTGATCGCCGGTAATAACGGTGTAAAGTATAACAGGCTGATAGCTACCCGCGGTAAAAACTATGTCTTTGTTTATACCTATACCGGCAGGGAGATCAATATCAATGCTGATAAACTGGAAGGCACAAAACTGAAAGCATCATGGTTTAACCCACGCAACGGGCAAACTACGACTATCGGAACCTTCGCGAAAGCTAAAATAATCAAATTTAAGTCCCCAGGAAAAGTACCAAATGGTAACGATTGGGTGCTCATTATTGACGCGATATAACAGTGAAAAAAGGAATTAAACATATCACTTTACTATTTGCCATTGCATTGATATTTTCATGCAAGGCAAGTAAAAGCGTGTACCTTTTTACTTCATTTCATGAGCCTGCTAATGAAGGCCTGCGCTTTTTGTACAGCTATGATGCTTACCACTGGAATGCTATTGACCACATTTTCATTAAACCGGAGGTTGGCAACGCGAAAATCATGCGTGATCCATCCATAGCCCAGGGACCTGACGGGGTTTATCACCTGGTATGGACAACCGGCTGGAAAAACGATAAAGGCATCGGCTATGCCAGTTCAAAAGATCTGATCCACTGGTCGGCCGAAGAGCATATTGAGGTGATGGCTAATGAGCCCACCGCGGTGAATGCCTGGGCACCGGAGTTGTTTTATGACGAGGAGAACAAATATTTCATTATTGTTTGGGCTTCAACCGTACCATTCCGCTTTCCGAAGGGACACGAGGATGAAAATAACAATCACCGACTGTATTACACCACAACTAAAGATTTTAAAACTTTCAGCCCCTCACAGCTTTTCCTTGATCCGGATTTTAGCGTAATTGATGCTGAGATCGTAAAGCGGGCCAAAAATGATTATGCACTGGTGATGAAGGATAATACCCGGCCTAACCGTAATATCCTCGTGGCCTTTAGTAATAATCCTCTGGGGCCTTATAGCAATTATACTCCGCGATTTACCGAACCTTTCAGTGAAGGCCCCAGCATGACCAAAGCCGGTGATAACTGGCTGATTTATTATGATTCGTACCGTTTAAAAAGATATGGCGCCATGCGTACAACCGACTTTGAAACTTTTACCGACCTGGCCGATAGCGTGAGCATACCGGTAGGGCACAAGCACGGCACCATATTTAAGGTTACCAAAAAACAGCTTAGGCAGCTTTTACAGGCAGCCGGGCAAAACAAAGCAGCTAAACATGAATAAGTTCATCATCATATTGTTTTTTTTATCGATGGCCGGGATAGCCAGTGCGCAGGATACCGTGCATTACAGCGGCAATACCTTAGCCAATGTCGATTACCATCATGGGCAATTAAACCCGGCGATAGGCGTGCACAGCCAGCAGATCTTCAGGGCTAACCGTGAACATCCGGAACTGGCCGATGGGTTTGGCTTTACCTACAACCATGCGCCCATGCTGGCCTACTGGAACAATACTTTTTATGTAGAATACCTGAGCGACAAGGTAGGCGAAAGCGTGCCACCGGGACAAACCCTGCTCATAACCTCAAAAGGTGGTGAAGCATGGTCGAAACCAACGGTAGTTTTTCCTCAGTATAAAATTCCTGATGGAACTACCAAAGAGGGGCACCCAGGCGTGGCGAAAGACCTGTATTCGGTGATGCACCAGCGTATGGGTTTTTATACGTCGAAATCAAAACGCCTGCTGGTGCTTGGTTTCTATGGGATTTGCCTGGATGGTCATGATGATCCGAATGATGGTCTGGGCATTGGTCGCGTAGTGCGCGAGGTATTACCAAACGGCAAATTCGGACCGATTTATTTTATCCATTACAATCCAAAATGGAACGAAAAGAATACCTCGTATCCTTTTTATAAAACAAGTAAGGACAAAGGTTTTGTACAAGCTTGCGATGAGTTGATGGCCAACCCGCTGATGATGATGCAATGGGTTGAGGAAACCGACAGGAAAGATCCGCTGATCCCGCTGCATAAGGATTATAAAGCATTTAACTTTTATCACTTACCCGATGGCCGCGTGGTTGGCTTATGGAAATACGCGCTTACCGCTATCAGTACTGATAACGGCAAAACCTGGCCGACAAATGCTGCCCGTGCACCGCGTTTTGTAACTGCCAATGCTAAGATCTGGGGGCAGCGCACATCCGACGGCAAATATGCTACAGTGTATAATCCTTCGGAGTTCCGCTGGCCGCTGGCCTTATCGGTTAGTAAAGACGGATTAGATTATACCAACTTGCTGTTAGTTAACGGCGAGATCACCACCATGCGTTATGGCGGCGCTTATAAATCATACGGGCCACAATATACACGCGGCATTGAAGAGGGGAATGGCATCCCGCCGGGTGGTAAGCTTTGGGTTACTTACAGCATGAACAAGGAGGATATCTGGGTATCATCCATCCCGGTGCCGGTTACCGAAAAGGCGGATGCGCATGCAAACGAGGTTTTTAACCAATTGCCTGCCGGCAAAGAACTGGAGAAATGGAATACCTATAGCCCGCAATGGGCCCCCGCGGCTATCGATAAATCGCCCGATGGTGAACGCGCGTTGACCCTAAAAGACAGCGATCCATTTGATTTTGCCAAAGCTGAACGTGTTGTGCCTGTTTCTAAAAAATTAATGACCGATTTCACCATCACTGCCGGGCAAAACAATACCGGTATGCTGGACATCGAATTTCAGGATGAAAAAGGCACCGCTGCTATCAGGCTTACGCTTGATTCTGCGGGGCAATTCAGGACCAAGGCCGGTTATCGCAACAAAAACTTCATGAAGTATGAAGCCGGTACGCAATATCATGTAGTGATCAAGCTGAATACCGATACCCGCTTTTATACTGTGAATGTAAACGGCAAGGATGTACTTACTGGCCTGTTTTTCGCGCCGGTGCTAAGCGTAAACCGGGTGGTGTTCCGTACCGGGGATATCCGAAGGTTTCCGGATGCAGATACGCCTACCGATCAGGATTTCGACCGGCCAAATGCCGGAGAAGCAGCGAAGCAAGCCGTGTTCTACATCAAATCATTTAAAACAAGCAATTATTAATGTTACGCTTAATAAAATATTGTTGGTTGACGATCTGCCTGCTTAGCCCCGGACTTGCAGGGGCGCAGGTTGTTTTGCCTAAAATATTGGGCAACAATATGGTATTGCAGCGTAATGCTCCCGTGCCCGTTTGGGGAACAGCCTCGCCGGGCGAAAAGGTAACAGTAAAGTTTGCTAAACAAACAAAGGCAACTACGGCTGATGCGGCGGGTAAATGGATGGTAAAGCTCGAGGCGATGCCCGCATCAGCCAAACCATCAACATTAACTATAAAAGGTATCAACACTATCCAACTGCAAAATATATTGGTAGGCGAGGTATGGCTCTGCTCCGGCCAGTCGAACATGCAGTACGAAATGCGCAAAAACAGCAAAGTGAAAAAGCCGGATACCAGCACGGAAAACTCGCCGGTTGATGAACTTGACCACGCACATAACCCGCAGATCAGGATTTTCCTGGTTACGCAGAAAAACTTGTTAAAGCCCGATTCTAACCATTCGGGATGGAGCGTGGCCGAAGATTCGGCTTTGAGGGCTTTTTCTGCGGCAGGGTATTTCTTTGCTAAAAACCTGCAGCATGATTTGAAAGTGCCGGTAGGTATTATTTCATCGGCGGTGAGCGGCAGCAGGATTGAGCCCTGGGTATCACAGGAGGGTTTTGATGCCATTCCGTATTTTAAGGCCAACAACATTAAAATTGAGGGTAATCCCGGTAAGTTCTACGCCAAAATGATTGAGCCGGTTGCCCCCTTTGCGCTGAAGGGCTTTTTATGGTACCAGGGCGAAAGCAATTGCTTTTTAGGCGAAACCATCAGTTATACCTATAAAATGGAGGCGCTCATCAACAACTGGCGTAAGCTATGGGGCGATAAAACGCTGCCATTCTATTACGTGCAGATAGCGCCTTATTATTACACCCAGGGAAAAGGGCCGGTAACTTATACGCCATTTACAGAACCCGAATTGCGCGACGCCCAGGCCGCTGCACTGCAGATCCCACATACGGGGATGATTATCACTACCGATCTGAATGATGACCTTAAAAACATCCACCCGCCATTTAAATGGGAGATAGGCAGGAGGCTTGAATTACAGGCACTTGCCAATACCTACAAAAAGCCGGTAGTTTTTTCGGGTCCGATGTACAAAAGCATGAAAATAAACGGCGACAAGATCATCCTTGAGTTTGATCACGTGGGTGCCGGCTTGGTAAGTCACGACGGTAAACCGCTCACCGATTTCACCATTGCTGGTGCCGATGGAAATTTTGTAACCGCCACCGCCATAATAAAAGGAAACACGGTTGAGGTATCGGCCCAATCGGTTGCCAAACCTGTAGCCGCGCGCTTTGCCTGGTCGGAGTCGGCTCAGCCTAATTTTTATAATAAGGAGGGGTTACCTGCCGCGCCATTTCGCACGAATAACCCTTTGAAATTTACTTTAACTGCTAACTGAATATATAAATGAGATCTGCCTGCTTTAAAATATGGATTGCTTTGCTGTTTGTCATCAACTGGTCGGTAAGCCGTGCCCAGGAAACACAAAAGCTGTTCCTGTCGGGTACAGGGAGCGACCATACCGTAAACTGGCAGTTTTATTGTACAGCGGGCAACAATTCAGGCAAGTGGACAACGATCCCGGTGCCTTCAAACTGGGAATTTCAGGGTTTTGGAAAATACAACTACGGTCTTGCTAAGGATAGTTTAAGAGGCAAGGAACAAGGGCTTTATAAGTATGAGTTTAATGTGCCGGCGTCATGGCGGGGCAAAGCCATAAACATTGTTTTTGATGGCTCGATGACCGACACAGAGGTGAAGCTAAACGGTAAATCGGTCGGGCCAATTCACCAGGGATCATTTTATCGTTTTAAATATGATGTAAGTGCGTTGCTTAACTACGGCAAATCCAATCTGCTTGAGGTTACGGTATCCAAACACTCCACCAATGCATCGGTAAACGCGGCCGAACGTAAAGGTGATTTCTGGATCTTCGGTGGAATTTTCAGGCCGGTGTTTTTAGAAGCTGCCCCTAAAACGCACATCAGTTACTATGCCGTTGACGCTAAAGCTAATGGTAATTTAAAAGCACAACTAAAACTGGTATCTGTAAAAAGCGGCACGGTAACAGGGCAGGTGTATACCTTGGCGGGGCAAAAATTTGGTGCTCCATTTTCTGTTAAGGTCAATGCGGGTGATACTGTTGCCAATCTAAGCACACATATTGCTTCGCCTAAATTATGGTCGCCGGAGTTTCCTAACCTGTATAATGTGGTGTTTGCCCTAAATGAAAATGGTAAGCCTGTTCATACAGTAAAGCAACGGATCGGTTTTCGTACGGTTGAATTAAGAGAGCACGATGGCATTTATGTAAACGACGCAAAGATCAAATTTAAAGGCGTAAACCGCCATTCTTTTTGGCCAACTACAGGCAGGGCATTAAATAAAAAGGTAAGCATCGGGGATGTTCAGCTGATGAAGGATATGAACATGAACGCCGTACGCATGTCGCACTACCCGCCCGATGATCATTTCCTGGATGTATGTGATTCATTAGGTCTTTTTGTACTGGACGAACTCACCGGCTGGCATCATGCTTATGACGATGTGGTTGGTTCAAAATTGGCTAAGGAAATGATCGAAAAAGATATTAATCATCCATCCATCGTGCTATGGGATAATGGTAACGAAGGAGGTTTTAACTTCAACCTCGATCATTGGTTTGATGAATTGGATATTCAAAAACGTCCGCTCATCCATCCCTGGGGCATCTTCCGTGGAACGAATACACAGCATTATATCAATTATGATTATGGCACCAACACCGGTATAAACGGTCACGATATATTTTTCCCCACCGAGTTTTTACACGGCTTGTACGATGGCGGCGCGGGTGCCGGATTGGATGATTTCTGGAAACAAATGTGGCATACACCAATTTCGGCAGGTGGTTTTATCTGGGATTTTGCCGATGAAGCTGTGGTGCGTACCGATAAAAACGGAGAATTGGACAGCGATGGCGATCATGGTCCCGATGGTATTGTTGGCCCTTACCATGAAAAAGAAGGCAGTTATTATGCCATTAAGGAAATCTGGAGCCCGGTTTATCTCGAACCCCGCAAAATAACTCCGGCATTCAATGGGACATTACGTTTAGAGAATAGATATTCCTATACAAATCTTAAACAATGCACATTCAGCTATAAACTGGCAACACTTAATGGAGCGAGTTCAGTAAATAAAATAGGTACTATTGCTTCACCAGATGTTGCGCCGGGGCAGTATGGAAACCTGCAGCTACAATTACCTAAAGATTGGCAGAATTTCGATGTGCTTTATGTATCTGCTCTTGACGTAAACAAGCATGAACTGTTTACCTGGAGCTTCCCGGTGAGCAATCATGATAAGATCACTAAGCGCATCATTACCAAAACCGGCGGAAGCAAGGCTGTAATTGCTGAAACAGATTCGCTGTACAAGGTGAAAACCAGTAACGGGATCGAGCTGGCGTTTAACCGCAATTCGGGCATATTGGTTAGTGTGAAAAACGCCAAGGGCGATATCCCTTTTAACAATGGTCCTGTGTTAGTTGAAGGGCAGGATCAAACAGGTTTTGAAAAGCTCAGCTATCATTACGAAGGCGATAACCTCGTGATTGAAGCCGTATTCCCGCCAAAAAAATCAGAGCCTTTGTTGAGGTGGACAATCTACCCTCCGGGCTGGGTGCAGCTTGATGTTAAATACTGGCCAATTGGTGAGGATGCCACATTAATGGGCGTTAATTTCTCTTTCCCCGAAAGAAATATCAAAGGCGTAACCTACATGGGCGATGGTCCTTACAGGGTATGGAAAAACCGCATGAAAGGTACATCACTTGGTGTTTGGGATAAAACCTACAACAATACCATAACGGGGCAGGGTAAAGTTGTTTACCCTGAGTTTAAAGGCTATTACTCTAACTTATACTGGATGAAGCTGCAAACCACCGGGCAGCCGGTAACCATTGTTTGCAACAGCCGCGATGTTTTTATGCGCCTGTTTACGCCGGCAAATCCTGCAAAGGTTTACAATACAGCACCGGCTTTCCCTTCGGGTGATATCTCGTTTATGCACGGTATAACGCCGATAGGCACCAAATCGCAAAAGCCTGAAAAACTTGGCCCGGGCGGACAAAAGAACCAATATTTTAATTACGACAGGAATATAGAAGACGCGCTTTCGCTGAACCTGTATTTCGACTTTTCGGGTAAATAATCAATGAGAAGGTTCGCACATATCAGTTTGGCTGTGGCAGTTATGTTAACCTGCCTGGGCAACTGCTATGCGGATGCGCATATCGGCCTGCAAAACCTGAAATGTGAAATGTTGAATAATCCTTTAGGCATTGGCACCGGTAAGCCCCGGCTTAGCTGGCAGATCACCAGCGATACACGGAATACCAACCAGGTTGCCTATCAAATTTTAGTGGCTTCAACTCCCGAAAAGCTAACAGCAGGGCAGGGTGACTTGTGGGATTCGCGCAAAGTAAATTCAGCTGAATCCATCATGGTCAACTATGCAGGCAAACCGTTAATCAGCCGTGCTGCATGTTACTGGAAAGTCAGGGTATGGACAAATAATGGTGCAAGCGGCTGGAGCCAGCCCGCTAAATGGAGTGTGGGACTTTTAAACTCCGCCGATTGGAAGGCTAAATGGATTGGTTGCGATCGTGGTTTTTCCTGGGATAGCATTTCTAAATTTTCCCGTCTTTCGGCACGTTATTATCGCCGTGGGTTTAGTTTAAATAAAGGGATCAAACGCGCCACTGCTTATATAGTTGGTTTGGGACATTACGAGCTGTATGTGAATGGGAAAGCCATTGGCGATCAGGTTTTAGCCGAAGCACCTACCGACTATACCCAATTGGTTAAGTACAATACTTTTGACGTTACGGACTACCTGAGGCATGGCGATAATGCCATCGGAGCGGTATTAGGCAATGGCCGGTATTTTACCATGCGGCCAAAATATAAGCCTAAAAAGATCAAGGAATTTGGATTTCCCAAAATGCTGCTGCAACTGGAAGTTGAATACACTGACGGAACAAAGCAAATCGTCATAAGCGATGATACCTGGCATTTTACTGCCGATGGCCCCATCCGTACTAATAACGAGTATGACGGCGAAGAGTATGATGCCACTAAAGAATTTCCGGGATGGAACAGCGTGGGTTTTGATGACAGCCAATGGCTTAAAGCCGAACTGGTGCAGGCACCCGGTGGCAAGCTTGACGCGCAAATGAACGAGCCGATCAGGGTGATGGATACCATCAAACCTATTAATATAACTCAGCTCAAAAAAGACGTATGGATCCTGGATCTGGGGCAGAATATGGCGGGCTGGGTACAGATGCGTGTAAAAGGAAACCGGGGAGATAAAGTAACCCTTCGTTATGCGGAAACACTGCAACGCAACAATGAACTTTATGTTGCAAATCTTCGCGATGCTAAAGTAACCGACGTTTATACGCTTAAAGGCGGAGTGGAAGAAGTATGGCACCCGTTATTTGTGTACCACGGGTTCAGGTATGTGGAGATCAGCGGTTATCCCGGTAAGCCTGAATTAACCGATTTTGAGGGACAGGTGAGTTACGATGCCTTGCCGACCATCGGTCGTTTTGAAACATCTAACGCTATCGTCAATAAGATCTATCACAATGCATATTGGGGCATCCTGAGCAATTACAAAGGTATGCCTGTCGACTGCCCCCAACGTAACGAACGTATGCCCTGGCTGGGCGACAGGGCGGTAGGTTCGCTTGGTGAAAGTTTTGTATTTGCCAATGGTAATTTCTACGCTAAATGGCTGGATGATATAGCGCAATCGCAAAAGCCGGATGGTGCCATCCCTGATGTGGCGCCTGCTTACTGGAATTATTACAGCGATAACATGACCTGGCCCGGAACTTATATCCTGGTCGCCGATATGCTTTACCGCCAGTTTGCCGATAAAGCGCCCATTGAAAAGCATTACACCTCCATGAAAAAATGGATGGATTACATGCGGGTTAAGTACATGAAAAATAACATCGTCACCAAAGATAAATATGGCGACTGGTGTGTACCGCCCGAATCATTGGAGCTGATCCATGCCAAAGATTCATCATTAAATACCGATGGGCAACTGATTGCCACAGCCTATTACTATCACCTATCCGGCTTGATGGAAAAGTTTGCCGTAATGCTGCACAGACCTGCCGACGCACATTTTTTTGCCAATATGAATCGGAATGTAGCCAAAGCATTTAACGATAAATACCTTGATGAAACTACATCGAAATACAGCAACAATACGGTTACCGCTAACCTGCTACCGTTGTATTTCGGGATCACGCCAACAGCCAGTAAACAAGCGGTATTTAAAAATATAGTGGCTAAGATCAATGAAGCTCATGACCATATCAGTACCGGCGTTATCGGAACCCAATGGCTGATGCGCGGGCTTGCCGAATTTGGTCGCCCAGATCTGGCCTGGAAAATTGCATCTAACACCTCTTACCCAAGCTGGGGCTACATGGCCGAAAGGGGCGCTACTACCATCTGGGAATTATGGAACGGTGATACAGCTAATCCGGCTATGAATTCACGTAACCACATCATGCTGCTGGGCGACCTGATTGCCTGGTTTTATCAGGATATAGCCGGGATAAAAACGGTTAATGCCGGCTTTAAGCAAGTAGTGATGCAACCGGCAATTATTAAAGGGTTGGATAGTGTTAACACTTCGTATCAAACAGCCTATGGTATTGTAAAGAGCAATTATACCAATACTAAGAACAGTTTTAACTGGCATGTTACTGTGCCGCCAAATAGTTCGGCGCTGGTTTATATACCGACAAAAAACATGGATGAAGTAACCGAAAGCGGGAAGAAAATATCTGCCTTTAAAGATATTAAACAAGTAAAGATGGAGAATAGTAGAGTGGTACTCAGCATTGGCTCAGGTGATTATGATTTTGAAGTAAAATATTAAAGCAACATTGATATGGAAAAATTAAACATGGCGGGTGCAATGCTGATAGCTTTACTATCGCTGTCGGGTACGTTGAAAGCCCAGGAGCAACAGGCAACCAAAGCAGCTCCATCTCCCGAAGCACTGGCCAAAGCCGATGCTGAAGTGGATAAGAAAGCCTCGGATTGGGTTGCCTCCTTGTCGCTTACGGACACAGCAAAGGCTACCCGGGTGAAAAATGTAATTGCAACCCACCTCAAAGCCATCCGCGACTGGAATAACAGTCATTCGTATGAGTCAGTACCGGCAGGTATTGATCCGGCTACCGGCAAAGCTTTGAGCACTATGGACAGGCAGATTATCATTAATTCGTCGCTGCCAAAATCGGTACATGAAAACCTCATGGCTGGTTTGCGTAACGACCTTACCGAAGAACAGGTTGAAGCCGTACTTGATAAATACACCATTGGTAAGGTAGCCTTTACACTGGCCGGTTATAAAGCGATTGTACCGGATCTGACACCTGTTGAAGAAGCAGCGATCCTCGCTAACCTGAAGCAGGCCCGCGAACAGGCTGTCGATTTTAAGAATATCAAACAGGTATCGGCCATTTTTGAGATTTACAAAACCAAAAACGAGCAATACCTCAACAGCAACGGCCGTAACTGGCACAAGCTATACGGTGATTATACTAAAGCCATCATCGCGAAAAAAGCTGCTGACAAAGCAGCAAAGGATAAAGCCGCCAACCAAAAATAATTGTACTATGTTAAAAAAAATCTTGTTCGCCGGTGCGGTAAGCTGTTTATTCATGATCACTGCCTTTGCTCAAAATCCATGGCGCAAGGGGATTGTGAAGGATGAGTTTATATATGATAAAGCACCGTACCCGGAATGCCATGCGGCAACCATAGTCGAAACACCAACCGGCCTTGTGGCCTCATGGTTTGGCGGCACTAAAGAACGCAACCCCGATGTATGTATCTGGGTTAGCAGGTTTGTTAAGGGCAAATGGACAGAAGGTATCAACGTAGCCAACGGCATCCAGAACGATACTTTACGCTATGCCTGCTGGAACCCGGTGTTGTACCAGGTGCCCAAAGGCGAATTACAGCTTTACTACAAAATAGGACCGAGCCCTGCAAAATGGAAAGGTTTTGTAAAAACATCCAAAGATGGTGGCATCAGCTGGTCAGAGCAAAAAGCCTTGCCCGATGGCTTTTTAGGGCCGATCAAAAACAAACCGGTACTGCTTAAAAACGGCACGCTGTTAAGTCCGGTAAGTACCGAAGGCAAAGCATGGCAGGTGCATTTTGAGGCCACCAAAGATTTCGGTAAAAACTGGACAATGATAGGCCCTATCAGCGATGGCAAGGATATGAAAGCTATACAACCGAGTATTTTAACTTATAAAGATGGCCGGCTGCAGGCACTTTGCCGCAGTCAGAACAGGGCGATATTGAGCACATGGTCCAAAGATGGGGGACAAACATGGTCGCCTTTGGAAAAGACCAGTCTGCCGAATAACAACTCCGGTACTGATGCGGTGACCTTGAAAGATGGCCGCCAGTTATTGGTTTATAACCATGTTTTGCCCCCGGGAAACCTGGCTAAAGGTGCCCGCACGCCATTAAATGTCGCTGTATCTAAAGATGGTATTACCTGGTACGCAGCCTCGATCCTGGAGGATTCACCAATCAGCCAGTATTCTTACCCATCGGTTATCCAAACTTCGGATGGGATGGTGCATGTGGTTTACACCTGGCGCAGGCAAAAAATAAAACATGTGGTTATCGATCCGGCAAAATTAGAGATGAGGGAAATAAAGGATGGTATTTGGCCTAAGGTGGATGGTTATACGCCGCCGGTTCCAACGGGTGAGACTAAGGATTTGTAAGGAGTGAGGATAGTATCATTAGGCAACTCGGTTGATAAGTAAACCGGGTGTCATGCTGAGGCCCTCGAAGCATGGTGGGCGGGCCTTTACGCGCGACCCTTCGACAGGCTCAGGGTGACAGCCCTGTGTGAAGAGTGAATTTGCATGGCGTATACATCAGGGTCCTCTGCGAGAGACCCTGATGGGACGGTGAAAATACGGTATGTAGAGACGCATCACATGTGTCTCCTTTAGGATAAGCAAATATGACTGACACACGGAAGACGCATGTGATGCGTCTCTACAAAAAAATAAAACGATGAAAAAACTGATCTATGCACTGGTAACCTGCCTCACGGCGATGAGTTTCACTGCCCATGCGCAGCAAACTACCGATGCCATGTACAGGAAAACCCTGAAAGAGGTGCTTGATGAAGTGCAGGAGAAATACCACGTAAAGATCAAATACACTGCTGCCCAGGTTGATGGTAAATGGATTAATTACGCGCAATGGCGTTTAAGGCCCAATGTGGATACCACGCTGGCCAATATCCTTACCCCGCTTGATTTGAAGGTAAACAAAGAGGCTCCCGGCAGGTATAAATTAAAAGAATATGAATACTTCCGCTGGTCGGTTAGTGATGGCTGGAAAGAGCTTGACAGGATAGCCGCCCAGTATCATGACCGTGACACCTGGGAGCAACGCAAGGCCGTATTAAAACCAGAGCTTTATAAAACTTTAGAACTATCCCCGCTGCCTCCTAAACCTGCTTCCAAGCCTATCATTACCACTAAAAGAATTTTTGATGGCTATACAGTTGAGAATATCGCTATTGAAATTTTGCCCGGCTTGTACATCAATGGCTCATTATATAAACCATCCAAAATAAAAGGTAAGATCCCGGTGATATTAAGCCCGGATGGGCATTGGGAACACCAGCGTTACCGTGCCGATTGCCAGATCCGCTGTGCGTCGCTGGCGCGGATGGGGGCGATGGCTTACAGTTACGACCTTTTTGCCTGGGGCGAATCATTGCTACAATTTAAGGATGAAGATCATCGCCGCAGTCTGGCGCAAACTATCCAGGCACTTGGCGCTATCCGGATCCTGGATTATGTGCTTTCGCTTAAGGAAACCGACCCTGAGCGGGTAGGGATCAGCGGCGGCTCGGGAGGCGGAAGCCATACCGTTTTAATGACGGCACTGGATGACCGGATCAAACTAAGCGCCCCGGCTGTATCGGTGTCATCTTATTTTTATGGCGGATGCCCTTGCGAAAGTGGCATGCCTATCCATCAATGCGGCAACGGAACCGACAACGTAGAACTGGCAGCCATGGCAGCACCCAGACCTCAGCTACTGATCTCGGACGGGCAGGACTGGACGGCCAATATGCCAGAACATGATTTTCCGTACCTCCAGAAAATGTATGGCTACTACGGAGTTACCGATAAGGTAGAAAATGTGCACCTACCCAACGAAGGGCATGATTTCGGTCCATCAAAACGGGCCGTGTTATATGCTTTCGTAGCTAAGAATTTTCACTTGGATCTTAATAAAATTAAAAATAGCAGCGGCGATTTCGATGACCAAAAGGTCACCATCGAAAAAGAACCTGCTATGTATGTATTTGGCGACAAGGGCGAAAAACTTCCCGCAAATGCAATAAAAGGTTTTGATCAGTTGGAGAAAGTATTTGCGCGGGCAATAAAAAAATAGGTTATGAAAAATAGATTGATATCAGGTTTTTGGATAGTATTAATGGTATGTGCCTGCAGTGTGCCTGCAATGGCTCAAACCGCATCAAACCAGCGCTACAAGGTTGCGGTAGTTGATTTGATGATCCTTAAACGGCAAAAGTTAGGTGCATTTCAGTTAGCTAAAGAGATTGGTGCCGATGGCGTAGAGGTAGATATGGGCGGCCTCGGCGACCGCGAAACATTTGATAATCAACTGGCGAAGGATTCGATCAGAAATGTATTCCTGAATAAGGCAAAAGAGCTGAACCTGGAAATCCCATCCATGGGCATGACCGGTTTTTTCGCCCAATCATTTGCCGAACGGCCAACAGCGGTCAAAGCTGTTACCGACTGTATCAACACCATGAAACAAATGGGAGTTAAAGTGGGCTTTTTGCCGATGGGGATAAAAGGTGACCTGATGAAATTCCCCGAACTGCGTCCGGCTATTGTTTCCCGCCTGAAAGAGGTTGGCAAAATAGCCGAAAAGGCAGGAGTTGTAATAGGCATTGAAACAGCGCTGGATGCCAAAGGCGAGTTGCAGCTATTGAAAGATATAGGCTCGCCTGCCATCAAAAGCTATTTCAATTTTGAAAACGCCATCAGGAACGGCCGCGATCTGGATAGCGAGCTGAAAATTTTGGGTAAAAAACACATTGTTCAGATCCATTGTACCAACGATGATGGCGTTTGGCTGCAAAACGACCCTAAAATCAACATGGAGCATGTAAAAGCCACTTTAGATAAAATGGGCTGGACAGGCTGGTTAGTGATTGAACGCTCGCGCGATGCCAAAGACCCACGTAACGTAAAGTGGAATTTCAGCGCGAATACCACCTATGTAAAATCAATATTTCAGGCTAAGTAATTAACGTAAATGAATATCCGCCGCATAGTTGTTTTGTTAATGCTGTTAAATGTTAGTTTGACAGGTAGCCTCTTTGCGGCCGAAATCTGGGTATCGCCTAAAGGCTCCGATACAAATACCGGCACCCGCGAACAGCCGCTGGCAACTGTAGCCATGGCCATCAGGAAAGCCCGTGAACTGAGACGGCTAAACGATCCATCAATAAAAGGTGGCATTTATATCAAAGTCGCGGCTGGAGTTTATATGTTAGATGAACCGTTATTTATCCGCCCTGAAGATTCTGGTACTGCCGATAGCCCAACTATTATTGAAGGCGAGGGCATAGGTAAAACTGTTTTAAGTGGAGGCATTAAAGTAAGTGGTTGGCATAAAGTTGATTATGCAATCCCCGGTCTGCCTGCGGAAGCCAAAGGTAAAGTATGGGTTGCTGATGCACCAATGATTGGCGATGAACCTTTTCAATTCAGGCAGCTATGGGTGAATAATGAAAAGGCCATTCGAGCCCGGGATACCGAAGCACCGTTTATGAACCGCATCCTTTCCTGGAATCATAAAACCCCAAACTTGTGTAATCCCGTGGCCAGCCTCTGCGGATACGTCTCACCTTAAGGGTATGGAGATGTTTATTCATCAGTGGTGGGCTATCGCTATTTTACGGGTTAAGGCGGTTAAAATGATGGGAGATAGCGCCCGCTTGTTATTTTATCAGCCCGAAAGCCGCATCCAGTCAGAGCACCCCTGGCCTGCGCCCTGGATCTCCAAAAAAACGGGTAACTCCGCATTTTATCTCAGCAATGCCATCAGTTTTCTGAACAAACCCGGCGAGTGGTATCACGACCGGAAGGCTAATAAAATTTATTACAACCCTCGTAAGGGCGAAGATCTGCAAACGGCCACAGTAACCATTCCCCAATTGGAAACATTGGTGAAAATGCAGGGTACTGTTGATAACCCGGTAAACTATATCAACTTTAAAAATATCAGTTTTGAACACAGCGGCTGGCTACGGCCATCCAAAGAGGGCCTGGTGCCGCACCAGGCGGGGATGTATATGCTGGATGCTTACAAACTGAAAATTCCCGGTACGCCGGATAAAAAAGGATTGGAAAACCAGGCATGGGTAGGCCGGCCAAAGGCTGCTGTTGAGGTGGCGTATGCGTCGCACATTGTATTTGATGGCTGTGGTTTTGAACATATTGCTTCAACCGGACTGGATTTTCAGCGCGGCACACATAATGATATAATTAAAGGCAGCCTGTTTAAAGATATTGGCGGCACCGCGATCCTTGATGGCGTTTATTCGGATGAAGCACAGGAAGTGCACCTGCCTTATAACCCAAGCGATAAACGGGAGATCTGCACCAATGATACCATTGCCAATAATTTAATCACCAATACTACTAACGAAGACTGGGGCTGTGTCGGCATCGGCGCGGGTTATGTTAGGGGTATCAGCATAACGCATAACGAGGTTTGCGATGTAAACTACACCGGCGTCAGCATGGGCTGGGGCTGGACCAAGATTGTTAACGCCTTGGGCGATAACAGTATCACGGCCAATAAAATCCACCATTATGCCCGCAATATGTACGATGTGGCTGCTATCTATACACTATCGGCACAACCCGGTTCGGTTATCAGTGATAACTATGTGGACAGCATTTACAAAGCCCCTTACGCGCATGACCCGCAGCATTGGTTTTACCTGTACACCGACGAAGGCTCGTCGTACATCACCATAAAAAACAACTGGTGCCCGGCAGATAAATTTCTGAAAAATGCCAACGGTCCCGGTAATGTTTGGGAAAATAACGGTCCGCAGGTTGATGCTGCTGTTAAAAATGCCGCCGGGTTGGAGGCAGCTTATAACTACCTGCTTAAATACAAATCGCTAAACCGGGACAATTGGCCCATTAATCACAAAACAGAATGAGACAGTTGAGAAAATATTTGCTGTTTGTAATCGCTTGCAGCGCTTTTTTTATATCAATAAGCGGCTGTGATTTTCCGGTTAAACACAAAGCCGGCCGAACAGATACTGTGGCTACAATAAAGCCGCATTTGATTGCGCGGCCGGTTGTTATTGAAGTTATAGCTCATGATAGGGCAAGCTTCGATCCGCATCCCATTTACGATATGACCAAGGGCATATTGAATGATGTGGATGATATCCGTAAATGGAAAAATCATGTTACCATTTATCTCCACATTCCCAATCCGGAAGATGCACTTAAGGAAATAAAGAAGGCTTATCCCGAAGACTCGATCAAATACTACGAAAAACCTTTCTACTCATTTAACCGGAAAATGTGCGCAGATACCATTAGCTCTAAACAATGGGAAAATATAGTCATGACCGCTAACCTGGTTCGTGATCCAAAGCTTCAGCAGGAGTATTTAAGCTACCACGCCACGCAGTTTAAAAACTGGCCCGAGGTAGCTCACGGCTTTTGCAACGCTAATTTTCAGCAGTTGCTCGTGTTCAAAAACGGCAGGCAGTTAATGTTGGTCATCAGCATACCCAAAGGGGAAAGCCTTGATAAGCTGAACCCTAAAACCACAGAAAATAACCCAAGGGTAAACGAATGGAACCGCCTGATGAAGAAATACCAGGAAGGCATTCCCGGCACAAAACCGGGCGCGGTTTGGGTTGAATTTAAACCTTTCCATACTAATTAAAGCATCAGCAATAAGATATAAAAATGAAAATAGGAATATTAGGATTAGGCGAAGGGCGCAGTACCATGTCGGCAGTATTGAAAAGCAAAAAGCTTGAACTGAAAATGGTATGCGATATGAATATTGAAATGTGTAAACACCGCGCGGAGGAGTTTAACTTTCATCAATACACCACCAGCTACCAGGACATGCTCGATGATGCCGAAATAGATATCATTGCCATTTACACACCCGATCACTTGCATGCCGAACATGTTAAACAGGCTCTGCTGCATGGTAAACACGTGGTATGTACCAAACCATTTATCGATGATTTGAGCAAAGCTGCCGAACTGCTTGAACTGGTTGAGCAAAGCTGCAAAAAAGTTTTTGTAGGCCAGAGTTCGCGCTTTTTTGAGCCGATGAAGAAGCAGCGCAAAGATTATGAGGCAGGTTTGATAGGGGACTTAATAACCATCGAGGCTTATTATCATGCCGATCACCGTTGGTTTTTGGAGAAGCCATGGTCGTTACAACAGGCTTTTAAATGGCTGTATGGAGGTTTAAGTCACCCGGTTGATTTTATTCGCTGGTATTTGCCTGAGATTGAAGAGGTAATGGGGTACGGTATGTTGAGTACCAACGGCGCTAAAGGCGGCCTAAAAAACCCGGACACCATGCACTTTATATTTAAAGCAAAAGATGGTCGTATTGCCCGCGTAAGCGGTTGTTATACCGGTCCGGTGCAACCCGTTACCCGCGACAGTGAAATGAGCTGTATTTTACGTGGTACCGAGGGTTGCAGTCAGGGCGATTATATGGACCTGCGCTATGCCATCACCGATAATACCGGCGAAGAACGCATCATCACCTGGGAACATAAGCTGAAACACTACTTCAGGTTTGAAGGCAAAAGCCACCACGCCGGGGAGTATCAAAATTACCTCGAATACTTTGCGGATAGCATCACCGAAGGCTATACCGCTTACCCTGATATTAAGGAAGGGATAGGCACTATTGCCCTGCTTCAGGCTATGGACAGATCATTGCAAACTGGTAAGCCTGTAAAGGTTGATGACATTCTTACTGAGTTTAATTTAACGGTAAATGAGTTAAGCGCATGATATTAGGCATGAGCAATATCGTATCGCGCCTTACGCTGCTGGATTACTCGGTGGTGGCTGTGTACCTGATTGTCTTGATGATAATCGGGTTTCGCGCCAGCTTTAGTAATAAAAACAAAACAGACGAAACGCTTTTCCTCGCCAATAAATCATTGGGTTGGGCGAGCATTGGTTTTAATATGTGGGGCACCAATGTGGGGCCATCAATGTTGCTGGCCTTTGCCAGTATTGGCTATAGTACGGGTATAGTGGCGGTCAACTTCGACTGGTATGCCTTTGTTTTCCTGATGCTGCTTGCCATGGTTTTTGCGCCTAAATACATAGCGGCCAAGGTATCAACCATGCCCGAGTTTATGGGCAACCGCTACGGAGATTCAACCCGTAATATTTTGGCCTGGTACGCGCTTATCAAAATGCTCATCTCGTGGTTGTCGTTAGGTTTGTTTGCCGGTGGATTTTTAGTAAGACAGATCCTTGGCATCCCCATGTGGCAATCTGTTATTGTGCTGGTATCATTCGCAGGCTTATTCGCATTTACCGGTGGCTTAAAGGCTATTGCCAAAGTAAATGTTTTCCAGATGTTGCTGCTCATCGGCGTATCGCTCACATTAACCGTTTTAGGTGTAAGCAGGGTCGGCGGGTTATCAGCGTTATTCCATCAAACGCCTGCAAATTACTGGAACCTCATCCATCCGGCAAGCGATGTTAAATACCCATGGTATGCTATTTTGTTGGGCTACCCGGTATCGGCTGTGGCCTTTTTTTGTACAGATCAGGCTATGGTACAATCGGTATTAGGTGCTAAAAACCTGGAGCAGGGGCAGCTTGGCGTTAACTTCATTGGCTGGCTCAAAATATTATCGCTGCCGCTGTTTATTCTTACGGGTATATTGTGTTTCATTCTGTTCCCGCATCTCAGCGATCCGGCATTAGCTTACATGACTATGGTTACCAATCTCTTCCCTCCGGGGATGAACGGATTAGTTATCGTGGTATTGATAGCTGTTTTGATAGGTACCGTCGGCTCGTCCTTAAACTCGCTGAGCACAGTGTTTACGATGGATATCTACGCCGAAAAGATCAATCCTAACGCCACTAACAAAGATCTCATCAGAGTAGGGCGTTACACCGTAATTGGTGGCTGTCTGTTTGCTATAGGTATGGCCCTTGCTATCGACAGTATTAAAGGACTTAATTTGTTCGATGTATTTCAATCGGTATTGGGTTTTATTGCGCCGCCATTGGCCGTAGTTTTTTTGCTTACTGTTTATTGGAAACGTACTACCCGAAAAGCGGTAAATATCATTCTTTCGGCAGGTTCGGCTTTTAGTTTGGGGACTGGTGTGGTGTACCTGTGGGTATTACCGCCCGATAAGTATAGCTTTTGGCCGCATTACCTGATGCTGTCGTTTTTCATATTTGTGTTCCTGGCGGCATCTGCCGTGTTTATTTCGCTGCTTGATAAAACACCTGCCGTTTACGTTGCAACAGAATCTGAAATGGAACACACTTTAAAGCCTACTAAACGCGTGAAGATTGCCTGGGGACTCCTCACTATAATCATGATCGCTTTATACCTCATTTTCAACGGACATTAAAATGCATAAAATATCTACCCATGTAAAATTTAACAGGCTTCATGTTTTCATCATGTTGTTAAGCTTCATGTTTTTGGCTGATATGGCAAAAGCGCAAAAGGCTACCTGGATCTGGTATCCCGGCGATTATGAAGTGTGGCTGAGCAACCGGATGCAAAACCGACGCACCGAGCGAGGTGCATTTCTTTCCGCCATTCTGGAAACTGGACAGCCATTATGTACTGGTTGATTTTCATAAGGATTTTATGCTTGCCAATCCAGAAACCGTTGAACTGGCTGTTGAAGGGCAATACAATGTAAAGCTTGATGGTAAGGCATTGGCGGGGTACCCTAAAAATATCCATGTGCCGGCTGGCAGGCACAGGCTTAGTCTCAAAGTCTATAACCAGGCTGCTGCCCCTTCTATATTTGTTAAGGGGCAGCAACTGGTGTCAGATACTTCATGGCTGGTAACTTATGAGGACAAGGAATGGATTGACGAATCGGGGAAAACCTCAGATATCTCGGCCACAAAATATGTAAATGCCGGCAACTGGAATTTTGACTCGGCAGATAAGCTGCCCTCAGCATTCCGCCTACCCACAGAGGAACATAAGCCGGAAAAAACCGAGCGGAAGGAACATTCCATTTTGGTTGATTTTGGAAAAGAAACATTTGGTTACGCCAAGCTTATCGGCTTAAAAGGCAAGGGCAATATTAAACTCTGCTACGGTGAATCAAGAGAGGAAGCCTTATCCTTAACTAATTGCGAACTGCTGGATAGCGTTTATATCGATCAGCCACAAAAAGCCGATTATACCATGGAGGGTTCGCGTGCTTTCCGTTACATCAATGTATTGTTTGATGATAGTGTGAGTGCTGACGATGTTGCTATGCTTTACGAGTATTCGCCGGTTGAGCAGCGTGGCAGTTTCAAATGTTCCGATGAACTGGTTAATAAGATCTGGGATGTTTCGGCTTATACCCTGTACCTGAATACCCGCGAGTTTTTTATCGACGGCATCAAGCGTGACAGGTGGATCTGGTCGGGCGATGCTTATCAAAGTTATTTGATGAATTATTACCTGTACTTTGATTCGCCAACGGTTACCCGCACCTTGTATGCGCTGCGTGGTAAAGACCCCGTAACCAGCCACATCAATACCATTATGGATTACACTTTTTACTGGTTCATGGGTATCTATGATTATTACCAATACACCGGCGATAAAAGTTTTATTAAACAAATGTACCCCCGCATGCAAAGCCTGATGAGCTACTGCCTGCAACGCCGCGATAAAAATGGCCTGATGGAAGGCCTTCCCGGTGATTGGGTATTCATTGACTGGGCCGATAAACTCAGCAAAAAAGGTGAAGTAAGCTTTGAGCAGTTACTGCTCTGCCGCAGCCTGGAAACCATGGCTTTATGCGCCAATATCATGGATGATAAAACGGGTAACGATCAATATCAAAAACTGTCGGCCGGTCTCAAATCAAAGATCTTCTCCCTGTATTGGAATAGCGATAAACATGCCTTTGTGCATAGCCTGGTTGACGGTAAGCAAAGCGATAATGTAACCCGCTATACCAATATGTTCTCCATATTTTTTAACTACCTCAACCCAGGTCAGCAGCAGGAAATAAAAAAATACGTGCTGCTGAATGATAACATCCAGAAAATAACCACCCCATACATGCGCTTTTACGAACTGGAAGCCCTTTGCGCCATGGGCGAGCAAAGCTATGTGCTTAAAGAGATGAAGGATTATTGGGGCGGGATGCTCAATTTAGGCGCAACCTCTTTTTGGGAAGAATACAATCCGGCTAAAACAGGCACCGACCGCTACGCCATGTACGGGCGACCATTTGGTAAAAGCCTTTGCCATGCCTGGGGTGCCAGTCCGATATACCTGCTGGGTAAATATTATCTCGGCGTAAAACCAACTGCACCGGGTTATCAGCAATATGTGATCGAGCCTAAATTGGGTGGCCTGCAATGGATGGAGGGTAGTGTACCGACTGCTGATGGAGATATCAAAGTATCATGCAGCACCAAACAAATTAAAGTGAGCAGTAATGCAGGAACTGGCCTTTTGCGGTTTACCAGTACAGCAAAGCCAGTTTGTAAGGAGGGGGAATTAGCTGCTAAGGGAAACGGCATTTATGAGCTTATCATCCAAAAACAAAAACAGTACACCATAAATTACAGCGCAAAAAAATGATGAAACGGCTCTTATCTATCCTGCTTTTAACAGCATTTTCATCAACAGGGCTTTACGCGCAACTGGTTGATAAAACGCCCGCGCCCATCCCTAACGTGCCTATGGTTTATGATGCCGAACCCTGGGAAAATCCTTTGGTTGATGGCATCAACCGGGATGCGGCACGGGCTACAGCGTATTCGTACAGCAGCATCAAAGAGGCATTGGCTGGCGACAGGGAAAAATCAGGCAGGATGTTGTCCCTGAATGGTTATTGGGATTTTAGCTACGCTGCTAAACCGGCCGATGCGCCGAAAGATTTTTATAAAAGCCGGGTAAGCGGTTGGAAAAAGATCATCGTTCCCTCAAGCATTGAGATGCAGGGTTATGATAAACCCATTTATAAAAGTGCGGTTTACCCGTTCCGCCCGGTTAACCCGCCTCATGTGCCGCAGGATTATAATGGCGTTGGCAGTTATCAGCGTACGTTTACCCTGCCAGCCAACTGGAAGGACATGAACATTACCCTGCATTTTGGCGGGATAAGCTCTGGTTTTAAGGTTTGGCTCAACGGTAAGTTTTTGGGTTATGGCGAGGACAGCTTTTTACCATCGGAGTTTAATATTACCCCATACCTGCAGGCTGGCGAAAATGTGGTGTCGGTACAAGTGATCCGCTGGAGCGATGGTTATTTTCTGGAAGACCAGGACCAGTGGCGCATGAGCGGCATCCATCGCGAAGTAATGCTTTTGGCAGAACCTAAATTGCGCATAGCCGATTTTCAATGGCAGGCTAAACTGGATAAGCAATACAAAGACGCTGTTTTCAGTATTCGCCCGCGCATTGAAAACCTCACGGGCAAAGCAGTACCCGGATATAAAATTGAAGCAAGGCTTTTCGACAGGAACAACAAAGAAGTATTGCAGAAGCCTTTAGAGCGAAGTGTGGAAAGCATCATCAACGAGATCTACCCGCGATTGGATAACGTGAAATTTGGTTTGCTGGAAACTACACTGAAAAATCCGGATAAATGGAGCGATGAAAAGCCAAACCTTTATACACTTACTTTATCATTAGTTGACAGCACCGGCCAAACATTGGAAGTTAAAAGCTGCAAGGTGGGCATCAGGAGTATCGAGTTTAGTAAAGAGGATAGCAAGCTGCTGATTAATGGCAGGGTAACCTACCTGTACGGCGTAAACCGGCCCGATCATGATCCCGCAAAAGGAAAAGCATTATCGCGCGAAGATATTCTCAACGACGTGCGCACCATTAAACGTTTCAATTTTAACTGCATCCGCACCAGTCATTACCCTATGGATCCGTACCTGTATGACCTGTGCGATGAGTATGGGATACTGGTCATAGACGAAGCCAACCTGGAAACTCATGGGCTGGGTTCAAAGCTAAGCAACGACCCCATGTGGACCGGCGCTTACCTCGACAGGGCTACCCGCATGATAATGCGTGATAAAAACCACCCGAGTGTGATTATCTGGAGTTTGGGTAACGAGGCCGGCAGAGGGCCAAACCATGCGGCAATGGCCGGTTGGATCCATGATTTTGATATCACCCGCCCGGTTCATTATGAACCTGCGCAAGGCACGCCACAAGCCGAAGGATATATCGATCCAACTGATCCGCGGTATCCTAAAACTAACGATCATTCGCACAGGTTGCAGAACCCCATAGATCAGCCTTATGTGGATATTGTAAGCCGGATGTATCCCGGCATTTATACCGCACCTTTACTGGCCAATCAGCAGAATGGCGATACCCGCCCGATATTTTTCGTGGAGTATTCGCATGCGATGGGCAACTCCAATGGAAATTTAAAAGAGTTTTGGGATCAATGGCGATCAACAAAGCGGGTTATTGGTGGGGCGATATGGGAGTTTAAAGACCAGGGTTTACTAAAACATGATTCGACAGGTAAGGCATACTATGCCTACGGCGGTGATTATGGCGAACGTTATTTTGATAATTTTACCATCAAAGGTATCGTAGCATCCGACGGTCGCCCGAAACCTGCCATTTACGAATGCAAGCATGTTTTTCAACCTGCGGTTTGTGAACTGGTTGATGCCGATAAAGCAACTATCCACATCAAAAACTGGCATAGCGTAGCTTCACTGGGCGATTATGACGTTACCCTGCAATTAAGAGAGGACGGAGAGATCATCCTGAAAAAACAAATTCCCCGTATCAAACTTGCAGCCGGGCACGATACAACCATCAGCATTAAACAATACCTGCCTGGTTTAAAACCCAATCACGAATACCTGGCCGATATTCATTTTGCCCTTGCCGAAGATGAGCCCTGGGCCAGCAAAGGCTATGAAATAGCAAGCGACCAAATTCAGCTAACCCAGCCTAAAACATCAACTACAAATGTGGATGCCAAGCATTATCCGGAAACCAAACTATCCGAAGATGGCAAGGCTTACCACATCAGCGGAAAAGATTTTGAGATAGGCATCAGCAAAACAAATGGCGCTTTAACCTCGTACGTGTACAAAGGTAATCAGCAGGTATTTGCTCCTCTATTGCCTCACTTTACCCGCCCGGTTACAGATAACGATCATCGTGGCTGGAAAATGGAAAAGAAACTTGCAGCATGGTTTAAAGCGGTGCCCGTTTTGAAGAAAATCTCCGGTCAAAAAACAGGAGGCGGTTCAGTGGTGGTTACAAGCGTTTATTCTATGGTTAACGATAGCGCTTCGGTACAAGTAAATTATACAGTCCGTGGTGATGGCTTGTTAAATGTTGCTTATGCTCTTGATGTTAAACCGGGTTTGCCAAACCTGCCTAAGGTTGGCATGCAAATGGGCATTGCGCAGGCCGACAGCAATATTAGCTATTACGGGCGGGGGCCGTATGAAAACTATATCGACAGGCGTACAGGCTCGGAAGCGGGGATCTACTCGCAATCCATTAATCAATTCATGGAATCTTATGTAGTTCCGCAGGAAAACGGTAACCGCACCGATGTACGCTGGATGTTGCTGCATCATAAAACAGGTGGATTGCTGGTAACTGCCGATAGCTTGCTGAGTATGAGCGCCTGGCCTTATACTGAAGAGAATATTCAAAAGGCAAAGCACACCAATAAACTAAAAGATGCCGGTTTTATTACGCTGAATATCGACCTCATACAGATGGGTGTAGGAGGAAATGATAGCTGGTCGGAAGTGGCAGAGCCTTTGGAACAGTACCGGATCCCGGCAAAAAAATATAGTTACAGTTTTTACCTGAAGCCTTACGAGGGTAAACCCGATGCAGCAGGTAATACGGCATATCAGATCAAATTTAACAGGAAGCCATGAGGAAATACGTTTTTATAATTTGCCTTTGCTGCCTGTTTTTACCGGGTATAGCCCAGCAGCGAAAAGTATCTCTTAAAAATGATGATTTGAAAGAGGCCTTTTTGCATCCGCCGGAATCGGCAAAGCCATGGGTGTTTTGGTACTGGATGCAGGGAGCAGTAAGTCGGGAAGGAATAACTGCCGATCTGCAGGCCATGAAGCAGGCCGGAATTGCCGGGGCTTATTTAATGCCCATCAAAGGCCCTGCTAATCCGCCGTTTATTACACCATCAATTAATCAGTTAAGCCCCGAATGGTGGGCAATGGTAAAATTTACCATGCAGGAAGCCGATAGGATAGGCGTAAAACTGGCTCTGCATGATAGCGATGGCTTTGCGCTGGCCGGTGGCCCATGGATAACGCCTGAGCTTTCTATGCAAAAGGTGGTATGGTCAAAAGTTGAGGTTGAGGGCGGCAAAGCTTATCATGATACTTTGCCTGTTCCAAAGCACTATAAAAACTATTATAAGGATATCGAAGTACTGGCCTATCCGTCGCTCCCGGGCGAGGGAGTAAGTAGTTATGATGAGCATCTGAAGGTGAGCACCAGCGTGCCAAATACCGATGTGCAGTATCTCACTGAAAAAGGAAATACCAAAAACTTTACCAGCAACGAGCATTGTTGGCTGCAGCTTGAATTTGAAAAGCCCTTTACCTGCCGCTCGCTTGTTATACATACTTCGGCAAGTAATTATCAGTCGCAACGGCTGTTGCTTGAAGTGAGCGATGATGGTAAAAGTTTTCGCTCATTAGGTAGGTTGGAATCTCCACGCCACGGCTGGCAGGATGGCGATGCGGAGATCACCCACGCCATCGCACCTACAACAGCAAAATATTTCAGGTTTACTTATGATAAAGAAGGTTCTGAACCGGGAGCCGAAGACCTTGATTTTGCAAAATGGAAGCCAACGCTAAAACTATCGCGCATTGAGTTATTGGGTGAGCCCCGCATCCATCAATATGAAAGTAAAACTGGCGAGGTTTGGCGTTTAAGCAAGCAAACTACAGATGTTCAATTACCGGCTGATCTTTGCGTAGATAAAAGCAAGGTTATCAACCTTACTGATAAATTAGGAGTAGATGGTAAACTGAACTGGCAGGCACCTGCCGGTAAATGGACTATCATTCGTATCGGTCACACTTCAACCGGGCATACTAATGCTACAGGCGGTGGCGGCATCGGTTTGGAGTGCGATAAGTTCAATCCCGAAGCGGCTAAACTACAATTTGATAACTGGTTTGGCGAAGCGATAAAACAGGTTGGCCCGGACCTGGCTAAACGGGTTTTAAAGATTTTTCATGTGGATAGTTGGGAGTGCGGAAGTCAGAACTGGTCGCCGGTTTTTGCTGCTGAATTTCAGAAGCGGAGGGGATATGACCTGCTACCATATCTTCCATTAATGGCCGGTATACCAATGGAAAGTGCTGAAAAATCTGAAAAAGTACTGGCCGACGTAAGGCAAACGATAGCCGAATTATTGGTAGATAATTTCTACGGTACGATGGCTAAGCTGGCACACGAAAAAGGCTGCACATTTACAGCTGAAAGCGTGGCCCCAACCATGATGAGCGATGGCATGCTGCATTACCAAAAGGCAGATATCCCGATGGGGGAATTTTGGTTCAGGAGCCCTACGCATGATAAGCCCAATGATATGTTGGATGCCATTTCGGGAGGGCATATTTATGGCAAAAATATTATCCAGGCCGAGGCTTTTACCGAGTTGCGGTTATTATGGGACGAGCACCCCGGCATGCTTAAAACTGCTGCCGACCGCAATTTTGCCCTTGGTATTAATCGTTATGTTTTTCATGTAAATGTGCATAACCCATGGCTTGACCGCAAACCGGGTATGACGCTGGACGGCATCGGCCTGTTTTTTCAGCGCGATCAAACCTGGTGGGAGCCGGGTAAGGCATGGTTTGATTACATTAGTCGTTGCCAGGCCATGCTACAGCAGGGGCATCCGGTTGCCGATATCGCTGTTTTTACCGGCGAGGAAACACCGCGCCGGGCTATATTACCCGATAGGTTAGTGAATACTCTGCCGGGGATTTTCGGTGCCGAAAGGGTGAAGCAGGAAAAGGAGCGGTTAGCCAATAAAGGTGTCCCTATCATCAGTTCGGTTGAAGATGCAAGCCACTCGGCTAATACGGCACTGCCCGAAAACTGGATAGATCCATTGAGAGGCTATGCCTATGATTCTTTTAACAAAGACGCTTTACTGCGTTTAGCTACAGTAAAAAAAGGCAGGATCATTCTGCCCGGCGGGGCAAGTTATGCCATGTTGGTGATACCGGGTGTAAGCCAGATGTCGCCTCAGCCATGGCAGTTATCGGCAGAAGTAATAAAAAAGCTTCAGCAATTGGTAAATGAAGGCGCTACGGTTTTATTGGGCGATGAGCGGATGAAAACTACTTTATCTAATGGCTCAGCAGGAAAGGTACTCATCAGCCCATATCAAAAAGAGACGTTTGATGAATTAGGTCTCTCCCGTGATCTGATAGCGAGCGACTCCGTTGATCAAACGGCAAAAGGCATTGCATGGATACATCGTAGCCACAACGGCCTTGATATTTATTTTATTTCCAATCAGCAATCTTTGAATCGTACAATTAATTTGTCATTGAGGACGGCAAGCCGCGTGCCCGAGCTTTGGGATCCTTTAACCGGTGAAATAAAGCAGTTGAGTAGTGTGAGCAAATCCGGTCGTACAAATATTACGCTTGATTTAGCAGCAAATGGTTCTGCGTTTATCGTTTTCAGAAAGGGAGCTTCCGTTTTAAAAAATGTGAATGATAAACCTGCTCATTTTAAAACGGTACAAACTTTTACAAACTGGCAGGTACAGTTTGATCCTAAATATGGCGGCCCTGCAAAACCGATTATGTTCGATAAACCTGAAGATTGGTCACGGAGCGAAAACGACAGTATAAAATATTATTCGGGAACGGCGGTTTATAATCAAACACTTCAGTTTACCGCAAAAGCAGGAGCCAAAACCTATCTCGATTTAGGAAATGTTGCCAATATGGCCGAAGTGTATTTGAATGGTATCAACTGCGGCACAGCCTGGACATTTCCGTATCGGGTAGATCTCAGCAAAGCCATCAAATCAGGCGAAAATAAACTGGTAATCAAAGTAACCAACACCTGGGCTAACCGCCTGATGGGTGATCATGCCCTGCCCGAAAATAAACGTATTACCTGGACAAATGCGCCTTACCGTTTGGAAGGGCGCTCATTGTTGCCGGCCGGCTTGTTAAGCCCAGTGAAGTTGCTCACATCTATCCCTTAATGATATGAAATGGATTTTTAAATATATTGGAATAACCACGTCTTCGTCCCCACAGGGTCTCTCGCAGAGGACCCTGTGGTCTTCGCTTACTCCCGAAATGAAAACATTGTATAAGTATTTTATCATCCTATTATTGATAATTGCCGGCAATGAACTATCGGCCCAAAACAAAGCCCTGGTAAACACCAGTAAAAGCAGTTACGCCAAACTAAGCAGCCTTGATATGGGCGCGGTACAATGGACAGGCGGCTTTTGGGCCGACAGGTTTAAGGTTTGTCGTGATACCATGATCCCCAACCTGTGGCGCGTTTATACCGATCCGAAGATCAGTCATGCTTACCGCAATTTTGAGATAGCCGCCGGGTTGGATACCGGCTCACACGAAGGCCCGCCATTTCATGATGGTGATTTTTACAAACTGTTTGAAGCCGTGGCCAGTATGTACGCTAATACGCATGATCCCAAACTGGATGAACTGATGGACAAAACCATAGCCGTTATTGCTAAAGCGCAGCGGGCTGATGGTTATATCCACACACCAACCCTTATTGAAGAGCGCAAGAACAGCGACAAGGAAAAAGCTTTTAACGATCGTCTTAATTTTGAAACGTATAACCTTGGTCACCTCATGACAGCGGCCTGTGTACATTATCGGGTTACAGGCAAAACCACTTTGTTGAAAGTGGCTATCAAGGCTACAGACTATCTCTATAAATTTTATAAAACGGCCTCGCCCGAACTGGCGCGGAATGCCATTTGCCCTTCGCATTACATGGGCGTAGTGGAGATGTACCGCACCACGCGCGATCCACGATACCTGGAACTGGCTAAAAACCTGATAGACATCCGTGGCTTGATGAAGGATGGTACAGACGACAACCAGGACAGGACACCTTTCCGGCAGCAAACACAGGCGATGGGGCACGCGGTGAGGGCCAATTATCTTTTCGCCGGTGCTGCCGATGTGTATGCCGAAACAGGTGATACAACCCTGATGCATACTTTAAACCTGATGTGGAACGATGTGGTTAACCGCAAAATGTACATTACCGGTGGTTGCGGGGCCTTGTATGACGGTGTTTCGCCGGATGGTACTTCTTACAATCCTAACGAGGTGCAAAAGGTACATCAGGCTTATGGGCGGGATTACCAATTGCCAAGTTTTACAGCGCACAACGAAACTTGCGCCAACATAGGCAATGTACTCTGGAACTGGCGCATGCTGCAGGTAACCGGCGATGCCAAATATGCGGATGTAATGGAACTTGCGTTGTACAACAGTGTACTTTCGGGGATTAGTCTTAACGGTCGTAACTTTTTATATACCAATCCGCTGGCTTATTCGGATAGTTTGCCATTTAAGCAGCGTTGGTCTAAGGATAGGATAGGGTATATCAAACTTTCTAACTGCTGTCCGCCAAATGTGGTGCGTACCATTGCCGAGGTAAGCGATTATGCGTACAGCATATCAGATAAAGGGTTGTGGTTTAATCTGTACGGCAGCAACACCATAACCGCTAAATTGAAAGATGGCACCCCGGTAAAACTCACTCAAACTACAAATTACCCCTGGGATGGGAAGATCCATATCAGGTTTGATGAAGTACCGGGCAATAAAGCATTCTCAGTATTTTTGAGGATCCCTGGCTGGTGTAAGGGCGCAAGTATCAAACTCGAAGGTCAGCCGGTGCCGCAGTTAGATACTACGCCTGGAACTTATACGCAAGTTAACGCCGTTTGGCGAAAAGGAATGACGATTGATCTCGACCTGCCAATGCCGGTAACCCTAATGGAAGCAAACCCGCTGGTTGAGGAAATCCGCAATCAGGTAGCGGTAAAACGCGGCCCGGTGGTTTATTGCCTGGAATCGGCCGATCTGGCTAAGGGGCAAAAGGTTTTCAATGTGGCTTTATCTGCCAATAATCAACTTAAGCCCGAAATGATCAGGATAGATAACAGTGAGATCATGAGCTTAGCCGGCAAAGCTGACCTGCGCGATGAAAACAATTGGAGTAACCGGCTTTATAAAGTAGTATCCGCGCCAAAACAAAACGCTGTTGATATCAGGCTGATCCCATATTATGCCTGGGGTAACCGGGGACATGTGGATATGGAAACGTGGATGCCGTTGGACAGGTAGTTTCGAGGCCAAAGGTGAAAGGTGAAAGGCAAAAGGTGAAAGGTCAAAAAAGCTCCACGCCGCCGCTCGGCTCCCAGTCGGGTGGCAACTATCAGGGCGGCCTCTGGCCGCCGGGACTAAAGCAGCCTTTTGTTCTTACACTTAAAACTTCGGCCGGTAATTGGTGGCGGTTGTTTTTTCGTCCCAATATGTGTTAGCTGAGCTTCAGCCGGATGGTATGAAATATCGATATTCACCCCCGCAATTTTGGTGGCATTATTTTGTCAGTGCTATTTATAAATGAGGTGATCAATTCCAAAAAAGCCTAAAAACCTTTAAAAAAACAAGAAATAAAAAAGGTTTTTTTACCTGTCTTTGAAATAAGGAAAGTTTACTCTTTAAAGTTTTAGTCATTGATAATCAGGTATTTAATGATGTTTTGGGTAGATTGTTATCTATTTGATTATCAGTGTGTTTCATTTTTAAGGTGTTCCGCGCTTTCACTCTCAAAAAATGGAACAGTCTCTTTTTACAAAAAAGAGCAGCGGGAGTTTTTTCAATTTTTTTTTGAGAATCAAAAAATTGGGACACCCTTTTTGTTACAAATGAACGAGGGAATTATTGGGCTAACATCATTGTAATATCCTTCTTTCTATCTTCGGGGAGAACTTTTAAATCAACCACTTTGCCATCCTTCAGCGTAGCTTCAACCGTAGTGTTATAAGGTGCATGAAGTTTAAAATGCACATCCCAATCCTTTGGCCAGGCGGGGAACAGCGTGATCTTTTTATCGTCAACCTGCATCAGCATTTCCTGTAAGCCGATCATGCCTGATCCTCCCCAATTATGATCAGGTGTCCAGTCGAAGCCCGGCCCCCAAAATGCCGGAAAGCGCCTGCCCGAGTTTTTGAGCTTGAAGGTTGTTAGTTTGGCTGCCTCACCGGTAAGACCTAAACGGGCCGCAAAAATATTGTCCTGTTTCCAGCCAATGCCGCTCCTGAATTTGGCTACAAGGGTGTCCAGTTTCCATGTATTCAAAGCGGTATCCAATCCCGGTTTGCCCAAGCCAAATATGCCCCATGGAAATACCGGGTAAAATTGCGTGTTTTCCTCGTTGTTAACCCGCTCCCATGATTTTGCCGGGGTAAGGGTTTTATGCCCGTTAATCTCAGCAAATGTAATAGGAGGGATACGTTTTAAAAAGCCTTCCAGTTTGCCACGCTCTTCTTTGCTCAGGTAATTATCCGGTAACGCCAGCATCCGTTTGGTGATGGTTTGCAGGGCAGCGATAGTCGAGTTGGAATTATAGGCCATTTTGAAAGTCTCGGCAGATGAACCGGGATATAATACAAGATGCCCATTGCCATCAAGCGCTTTGGCGCTGCGCTTGCGCGAAAGGTATTGGTAATGCTCATCAAAAAAACTGAGGCAGCTTTCAATAAAGGGAATGTATTGGTGGATATCGTCGCCTTTGTAGCGCTCGGTTTCCAGCATCATGAGGCAAAACTCAAATACGGTGTCCCAGGTATATTCGAGCCAGGCGTTGTACTCTAATCCTTTATCAAAATCGGCAGGGCGTTTCCAGGTATACTCGGCGCTATTGGGCAGACCGAAGTTCTCCACTTGCTCGGTAAAGCATGCGCCATTATGGCCCCAGTAAACCTTACTGCGTAACTCTGCGTTTTTTAGGGAACGGAGATAGAAATCAAACTCCGGCTTCATCATATCAATATCGCCGCTTTTGAGCATCGGGAAATAAACCAACCGCTGGTTTTGGGCCGTCATCAGGCCACCGCCCCAGTTGCGGAAATCAGGTGTAAAAGCATATTGACGATTGACAAAAACTGGATCGTAGGTAAAAAATCCGCCGTTAAATTTGGTAGGCGCTTGTCCGTAAGCATTACAGCCAAGCATGTACCTGAAAAGCTGGTAGTTTTTACCGGTTTGCCAGGCTGTGGTATCATTGTCAGGCTTGTTAGTATTGATGTAGATAAAACTTCTGTCCCAATATTGTTTCCACCAGTCGGCTGTTTTTTGCCAGGCGGATTTGGTGTTACTTTCAGCTTCTTTAACTACTTTTTCGAGGCCTTGCTGCCATTCATTTACAGATCCAGTTTGTTGGGTATTGAGATAGATCTCGATATCCTGCTTGGTTGCTGGTTTAATGCTCTCCAATTTCCATCCTTCAAAATCGGCGTTGAGGTATTGGCCTTTAGTGTTACCTACAGGTTTTAGATTTTTACCCTGCATCAGCCCGCCAAAGGTTAAATTTTTAAGCGGATTGTACATTTGATCCTTAACCGCATCCATCCCCTGCTGCTTTACCGTAACATCAAATATGGTAGAGTCAAGGTTGTGGTGATAGAACTGAATGGCATTGCCTTTAAAGGCGATGTTATCCTTCAGCGTTCTGACATCATTACGCGGGGCAAACTTCCAGGATCCCTCATTTTTTTCCAGGCCTTTCACTTCCCGGTCACGATAACGCCAGCTTTCAAAAATGGCTTCGGTTTTTATGGCTTTATTGCTGCTGATGTTAAGGTGGATCACCGGGCGGTAAACATCAACCCAAAGCTTTATTTCAGCTTTTAAATCGCCGTTTTTTCCGTTGATGAGTACCGAACCATTTTGGAGTTTCAGCTCCTGTTTAAAATCGTTGCCGTCAAAAGGATTGGGTGATAGTTTGATCCTAACACGGCCGGGTTTGAGCATGGCGTTATTTTCGTCAAAAGTGCCACTCCTGGCGATGTAAAAAATCAGCTCGCCTTTTTCAACCCATACGTTCAGCCCTATATCGCCGCCTCCGCAGGGCATGGACTGGCCTGAATTTTGGCTTTGGCTGGTCCACACTTCATTGTATTGTTCAATGCCTTTATTTTGAGCTAACACGATGTTGCAGTACAGGAAGCAGAGTAGCAGGAGTTTTTTCATAATTACCAGTCGTCGGTTCTGAAGGAAGAAACGGGAAGCCCATTGGTACCGAACAGATCACCCACAACAAAATCTTTGAAGGCGTAACGCACGGCCACAGGCTCTTTTACTAAGGGTGAAGATACAATAATTACACTGCCCGATATCATGGCCTGCGCAGGGTAAAACATTTTGTCTTTACCTGCTATCTCAAAGTTTTGGATAGGTTTGTTGAACGAGGTAAGCCCGTTTTCGGCATGCTCAAACCTGATGGTCGCCTGGTTACCGTCAACAGTCATTTCCTTATATAGCGGACTTGCATAATCGAAACCTTTAATGCCATAAGTTTGGGCTAACGCCAAGTAGGCCAATCTTGTGCCGATAGGTTCTTTGCGCGGAGGGTGGATGAGTGCTTGCTCACCCATATCAAGCGATACAGCCATACCGCTGTTAGGTATAGTTGTTAGCGATTTTCGCTGAGCATCACGCAGATAGGCCGAATTATATTTACCTCCACTATTATAAGGCGGAAGCTGCGCATAATCATACGGGGCTATCTGCACATAATAAAAAGGGAAATCACCTTGCTGCCATAGCTCACGCCAGCGTTTTACCATGGCGGGGAATAGTTTTTCATATTGATCCGGCCGGTCGTAATTTGATTCGCCCTGGTACCAGATGCAGCCTTTGATGCCATAACCAATCACCGGGTTCAGCATACCGTTGAACAGGGTAGTAGGCGTGCGTGATACAGCTTTAATGGAGTCTGTTTTGGCCAGGATTTTTATCTCCGGAAAATCTTTCAGTCCGTCAGCATCCATCCAGGCTTCGGCGTTCGAGCCCGCGTAACAATCACTGATTAAACCTATGGGTACATGAAGTACCTCATTTAATAATCTGCCGAAATAATAACCTGTAGCACTAAAGTTGGAGACAAATTCGGGGGAGGCGACATGCCATTCTGATGGTTTGCTATTGTCCTGTACTTCGGTTACTGATGAGTGGGGAACGGTGTAAATATGGATGTTGGCGTTAGATGATTTAAGTATAGCATCAACAGAACCGCTTATTGGCTGGCTTTTATACCCCTTCATAGGGATCTCCATATTTGATTGCCCGGTGCACAGCCAAACTTCGCCAATAAGCACATTGTTTAATGTTATAGTATTACCATCGCTGATGGTGACGGTGTACGGGCCGCCGTAAACGGGGGTGGCAACTTTAACAAGCCATTTGCCATTGGGGTTTACTTTGACTTTGTAGCTTTTTTTGTTCCATGAGGTGTTAACGGTAACCGTTGAGCCTGCCTTGTCCCAGCCCCAGATTGGGGCCGCACTTTGTTGCTGCAGAACTACGTTGTCGGTAAAAATGGATGCCAGTTTTACTTGTGCCTGCGATGATATAAATAGGAGCAAACCCAGGCCTGATGCAAGTAATTTTTTCATTGCTATAAATTATTTGGTAAGCTTTCCGGCTCGCTTAGCCTCAAGCCATCCGCTGAAAAGGAGGTTTTTATTCAACTCGGGTTTAGGGAAAAACAAGCTGGCCACATAGCCTACTATGATTACCACCAGGTGACTATACACCCCGAGCATGTATTTATGCTGATTGAAATTGTACCTGCCTAAATCAAGCAAGATGTGTTTGTCCGTACCCAAACCAATTTTAGTTGATGTTAAAAAAGCATAGCCCGTAAACAGGATGCAGGCAATAATGCCGATGTTCACCCCCTGGCTATTAGCCCGGCTGCTGAACAGTCCCAATAAAAAAATTCCCGCAATACCGCCCGAAAATATAGCGTACAACGTGAATACAATGCCCAATGCACCTTCATCGCCGGCAAGCAGGTAAAGGGTAGCTATGCCCATCGCGCCAAATCCGGCCAGTACTACTATCCATCGTCCTGCTTTTAGGTATTCTTTATCCGATTTATTGGGCCTGAATTTTTTGTAGTAGTCTTCTACGCCAATGGCAGAAAGGCAATTCAGATCGGCGCCGAGGCTGGAGATCGCCGCCGAGATCAGCGCAGCTAATATCAATCCTACAACCCCGGTAGGCAATTTACTCATGATAAAATAGGGGAAAACTGCGTCGGCTTTAATGCCTGCCGGTAGGGGATTTTGTTGGTAGAAGGCAAACAAAGCAGTGCCGATAAACATGAACAAAGCCCATAAAGGAACGGTAAGTGCCACACCCAATATCGATGCCCTGATAGCCGCTTTGTCAGTTTTAGCGGTAAGGTAACGCTGCACCATGGTTTGATCTGTGCCGTATTTTTGGATGGCGTAAAACACACCGTTTATGGCCATTACAATAAATGTGAGCTTTTTGAAATCCCAGGAGTAAGGGCCAAAGTTGTTTTTGTGATTTACGCTGGCAATATGCCAAAGCTCGGGAAAGCCGCCTTTGATTGAACAGATGAGGATGATAAATGAGGCTATACCGCCGCCTATCAGCAGAAAACCCTGTACCACATCTGCCCAGATTACAGCCTCAATCCCACCAATAAGTGTGATGACGATGATCACGAATCCTATCACCCAGATAATGGCGAATGTGTTGGTGTTGGTCATGTTGGATAGTGCCAGTGCCAGCAGAAAAAACACAGTACCCATTTTTGAAAAATGGGTTAATACAAAACTGATAGAGCTGTAAAAACGGGCAAACAAACCAAAGCGTTTTTCAAAGTACTCGTAGGTGCTTACGCCTATAACCTCGCGGTAAAGGGGGACGATAAACCATACCATCAACAGCAATACAATAGGTACCATTAAACCCTGAACAAGCAGGATCCAGTTAGAGGCAAAGCCCTCACCCGGGTAGGCTAAAAAGGTTACACTGCTGATGAGTGTTGCCATTAACGACATGCCTATTGCCCATGCCGGGATGGAACCGCGTGATACGAAATATTTTTTGGTTGAATTTTGTCCTTTCGAAAACTTAAGACCGATGGTTAATGAAATGGCCAGTGCCAGGGCTATGATGATATAATCTGCCAGGTGCAGGGTTTCATGTTTCATATGCAGGTATAATTATTGGTTGCCCAAACGGGGGCAGGCCAGGGGTAGCTGCCGGGTTTTAAAGTTAAACATAATTGGTTATCGCCCGCTATGCGCATATGAATAACTCCCGGAGCTATTAGTTTTGAGGGATATAATTTTTTGATGTTTAAACGTTCAAGTATGGCCCAGGCCGTTGCGCCGCCCTCAATCAGCAATTCGTGAAGATCCGTGTGGTCAATAACCTGTTTTACAATAGCGGCCATTTTGTGGCTCAGCAATACCGGGTCTACCTTTATATCCTTTATAAAATCGGGATTTATGGCGATGATGGCGTTGTTGCCAGATACAATGCTTGATGCTACATGACTGGCAAAAAGGGCATGAACATTGTCACCGCTGGTTTCGGCACAGATGGTTGCTGCCGGAACGTAATGTACCGGGATATTGTTATGCTTGCCATCTTGAAGATTCAGCTTACCCTGAAAAAAAGTGCTGCCAAATACGAACAAACGCCTGCCTGTGGTTTCGGGGTCAGGGGTTTCGATCTTTTGCGGTGATGTTAAGTATTCAAGTAGCGTGGTAAACAAATTTGCTGAACCCGCCAAAAGCGTATTGTTATCTGTTTTGCTGATCCAGTATTTAAGATCATCCTCGTTTTCAGCCGCTCCTATAATAATTCCCGTAGATGGAAATTTGTCTTCTTTTTTTATTAATGAGATACTTTCATCAGCTCTCAATAATTCAACAATATTTGAGCTTAAGGCGGGGAAGGTTGGGTCGTTGGCGAAATCACTCAGGTGAATAGGTTGGCCATTGTAGTGAAATGTATCGCCTATGACTTTTTTTGAATGGTGAGGATTGCCGGGCACAATCAGAGCTCTTTTTAAACCTGATGCCGTCAACTGGCTTTGCAGTTCCTCAATAATGTTCCCCCGTAAAACGGAATCTATCTTCTTGAAAAGAAACCGGGGTTTTAACCGCTGTAATCGGATGGTAAGATCATGAACAATATTCTTCGCTTCATTTACAGCCAGTGAACGGGTATCGGTAGCGATAACAAGCAGGTCGGCATCGCAGTATTCATCAACAGTAGTGCTCACCTCGGTTCTTAACCCGTGGTTAAGACCTATGCCCGCCAGCTCGGCGGCTCCTGTTAAATCATCTGCAATTACAGCGATCATATACTTATACTTTTATCCGGTTTTTGCTCAACTGTACCGCCGATTCAATTGCCAGTATCATAGCATCGCTGCTGGCCACGCCTTTGCCTGCAATTTCAAAGGCTGTCCCATGATCAACCGAGGTGCGGATAATAGGCAGTCCCATAGTGATGTTAACGCCTTTCACGCTGTCCATTTGCTGCTTTTCGGCGTTCCATTTAAAACCGGTAAGCTTAAAGGGGATGTGGCCCTGGTCGTGGTACATAGCTACCACACCACCATAATACCCGGTTGATGCTTTGGAAAATAAAGTATCGGCAGGTACAGGGCCTTCTGCATCGTAACCTAATTTTATTGCTTCCTGAACAGCAGGGAGGATCTCAAAATCATCTTCGGTACCAAACAAACCTGAGTCACCTGCATGGGGGTTAAGTCCGGCTACACCTATCTTCAGGTTTTTTTCTCCAAGGGAAATAAGGCCATCCTGTAAAAGTTCGATTACTTCAATAATGCGGTCTTTCTTAACCAGGTCACAGGCCTGCCTTAGTGATACGTGGGTGGATACATGGATCACCTTCATGTTATGCTCAACTAGTAGCATGGCATATTTTTTTGTACCGGTATAATGGGCATAAATTTCGGTATGTCCGGCAAAATGATGCCCGGCTTCGTTAATTGATTTTTTGTTGATAGGCCCGGTTACCGTTGCGTCAACCTCTCCGTCAAGAGCCAGTTCAATCGCTTTTTTTACTGCTTCAAATGAGGCATTGCCTGCCATTGCCGATATCTCACCAAACCGCAACTGTTCCATATCCACATTTTGCAGATCAAATACATCAGGCTTGCCAAACTCAAAGTTTGCGTTGCGGATATCTTTTATCGAATTGATGCGTGCATCGAAACCCAACCGTTTTACGATATCAAAAAATACACCGGTATCGCCAATGATCACCGGGCGACAAATTTCAAACAGCCTTTCGGTAAGCAGGGCTTTAACAGCTATCTCAGGGCCGATACTGGCCGGATCACCCATGGTTATAGCTATGATCGGTCTTTCGGCTGTCATTGGTAAATCGGTAAACTAAGATTTTCAACATTGAGCATACGCTGCAGTTTTCTTTGCAGATCGGCAGCTTCAGCTTCATTAACTTGCAATAAAGGGGGCATCATGTAAGTACGGCATAACCCAGCGCTTTGCATTAATGATTTTAATGCGGCCAATGATTCGCCCAGCAGGCGTTTGCCCTGGTAAATATCACCGATAAGATTGGAATGCCTTTGTAGTTGCAGCGCGGCGGCTTCGTCGTTATTGTCGGCAGCAACTATCATTTTGTAATAAATATCCGGGAACAGGTTTCCTGTACTTGGCACCAGGCCGTCGCTGCCGGTAAAAAGCGCGTGGGCAGATTGCGCACCCCAACCCAAAAAGTGACTGAAATCGGCTCTGTCGGCCCATAGTTTAAGCGAATCTTTTAAACGCTCGTGATTCCGTTCCGAATCTTTAGTCCCAACAATATTTTCGTGGTGACTTAATTCGTCGAGAAGGTTTAGGTTTATCGATACATTGGTTGTAGCCGGTATGTTGTAAACTATCAGCGGGATAGGTACTTCGTTTGCCAGCGTTTCAAAGTATGTTTTAATTTCGTATTCAGTTAAAGTGAAATAGGCAGGTAAGTGTGCTACTGCAACGTCAATACCTTCGTCGGCACAGCGTTTGGCGAGGTCAATTGAATCGGCCAGGCAATTGGATGAAATGCCTGCATAAAGCAAGCGGCCAGGTTGCCTTATAGAAACAGCACATTTAATGAAATCGAGCTTGAGCTCGTTTGATAGCGACGCTGACTCGCCGGTAGTTCCCAATATGAAAGGTACGCCTCCGTAGTTAAAGATGCTGTCGAATATTTTTTCAACTGCTTCGTGGTCAAGTTTGTAGTTGTCGGTAAGTGGCGTAATTGATGGCACTACCAGGCCGTTATATTTCTTTTTTAGTTTCATTAGTATGTTTTAATAAGCAGCCTCGTAAATGTTAACGGCATCATCTATGTTTATCGGTCGCGGATTGTTTTTAAGCAAGCGCGTAATTTTCATGGCATCGGCGGCCATTTGGGGTATGGTGTTTTTATCTATGTCTATTTCTTTCAAGCTTGCGGGGATTCCGCAGTCCTTAATCAGTTGCCTGATCTTTTCAACACCGGCATGAGCCGTTTCAAAATCGTTGATGCTGCTGTTACAACCCAATGCACGGGCAACGGCAGCATATCGCTCAGGTGCTGCCGGAATGTTGTATTCCATTACAAACGGCAGTAACAACGCGTTTGATAAACCATGGGCAATATGATACAGGCTGCCCAACGGATAGGAGAGTGCATGTACGCCCGCAGTGTTAACCGGGCCTAAACAAAAACCACCCATTAAACTGCCAATAGCCAATTGTGTACGGGCATCTTCATCAGTGCCGTCATTTACTGCTTTAACCAGGTTATCAGCTATAAGCCTGATCCCTTCAAGTGCATACATATCTATAAAAGGATGTGCGTATAGATTGGTATAAGCTTCAAGGCAATGGGTTAATGCATCAAGACCTGTGGCCGCGGTAACCTCTGTTGGGAGACTTATCATCAATGCCGGATCAATGATCACCACATCCGGAACCAGGTGAGGGCTTATAATGCCTTTCTTCTGGTTATCCGCATCATCTATCAATATAGCGTTGGGTGATGCTTCGCTGCCTGTACCCGCTGTTGTAGGTACACAAATGAGTTTTTTATTGCGATTTTTAAGCAAACCGATTCCTGTTATATCTGCCAATGTTTGATTATTGTCAATCTGTGCAGCTATGAGCTTAGCCACATCAAGCACACTGCCGCCGCCAATGCCTATGATCACATCGGCTTCAGTATGTTTTACAGATGCAAGCAAATCTCCAAAATCCTTGAACGAAGGCTCCCGTACTATGGAGGTATCAACACGAGCGTTAATCCCTGCTTCTTTAAATTGAGCCAAAAGTGGTTCAAGTTTATTTAATAGCGGACTGATGGTAATAATTAAAGCTGATTTATACCCGCCGCTGATAACATCACCGGTTAATTTAAAAAGCGAGTTTTTGCCAACAATTACCTGGCCCGGAAACCGGATAGTGATGTCGCGATAAGGATGTACAGTTTGCGGCATATACTTATATATTAATAATAGCTGGCCCTGGTTAATTGGTTTTGATATAAAACAAAGATGGATAATGCCGCCTCCCATTTTTATCCAACCGTTATCCAATTATTATACGATATTATCAAAAGGGATATCTGCCGGTAAGTTATTATGATATGATCTGCCTGTAATTTGCTTTAACAGGTAGTTGGAGTAGTAAATAATCGCTAAAATATAAGGAGACGGGGCATGACAGTTCGGCAACTAAAGGCCGGTAACTTAGCAAAAAGTTGAATATAAGGATAAAGGGCCAAGTTTATAAAGGTCGTTTATCTTTTAATGCTTTTATTCATCGGTGGTCAAACCGCCATCTCCTAATTATAAATCATCCGGCTAAACTCCGGTATTTTTTAATATTTCTGTTAACCAATTAAATACATATCTCCATGAAAGTAGTAAAAACGTTAGGACAATTTATTATAGAGAAACAAGCAGATTTCCCTTTTGCCAAAGGCGAACTGTCAAGGCTTTTGCGGGATATAGGCATTGCCGCTAAAATTGTTAACCGCGAGATTAGTAAAGCAGGACTTATCGATATCATAGGCGAAACCGATTCTGTGAACTCCCATGGTGAACGTCAGAAAAAGATGGATGTTTATGCCAATGAACAATTCATTTCGGCATTGCGCAGTGGTGGTGAATGCTGCGTTGTGGCTTCTGAAGAGAATGATGAACATATCCTGATAGAATCAGAGATCTCAAAACATGCCAAATATATTGTGGCGATTGACCCGCTTGATGGCTCATCAAATATTGATGTGAATGTAAGTGTGGGCACCATATTTTCTATCTATCGCCGTAAATCAACCGAAGGTGCAGCTAAACTGGAAGATGTATTGCAAAAAGGTACTGAGCAGGTAGCGGCCGGTTATGTAATTTACGGCTCATCAACAATGCTGGTTTATACAACTGGCAAAGGAGTTAACGGCTTTACACTTGATCCATCAATAGGCGAGTTTTGCCTGTCGCACGCTGATATTAAAATGCCTAAGGATGGCTATATTTATTCTATTAATGAGGGGTATTATACCCATTTCCCTTTAGGCGTAAAAAAATATATTAAATATTGCCAGGTTGAAGATATCGCTACCAACCGTCCGTACACTTCAAGGTACACAGGTTCAATGATTGCGGATATCCATCGCAACCTGATTAAAGGCGGAATCTTTTTATATCCAACTACCGCGCAATATCCAAATGGCAAACTAAGACTGGTTTATGAATGCAATCCGATGGCCTTTATTATTGAGCAGGCGGGTGGTTTAGCGTCTACAGGTTATGAGCGGATCCTTGATTTGGATGTTAATGAACTTCACCAGCGCTCGGCTATTTTTATCGGTTCAGAAAATATGGTTAAGCGGGCCGAAGATTTTATGCTGGCCTTTTCTTCGCAACAGTCAGCCATAACCCAACATAAACAGGTTATTTAGTTAGCAAAGAGCTTCTGTTTACAGTTTGGTTATTATCAGGCTGATAAATGAAGTTATTTCATGCGCTTTGATATAAAAATTAGGTAAGACTAATTTTTTTTATTTGTTTTGTATATTGTTTACAATATGCCAAAGCGAATGAAGGTGTTGTTTTTACTGTCTCTTTTGTTAATGCCGGTAGTGGTTTTTGCCCAGCATGGTTCCCTCAGGGGAAAGCTTACCGCGGGTAGTGAACCGCTTTCTTTTGCTACCGTTGCCCTTTTCGGAACTTCTATTGGGGGTACAACAAATGATAAGGGTTATTACCATTTGAAAAACGTTCCGGCAGGTACATACACGGTTGTGTTTTCTAATGTCGGGTATGTAACCGGGCGTTACAATGTAAGCGTAAAACCGGAGGAAGCTACCGTATTGAATGGTAATCTCCAGGAAAGCAGTTCTAAATTGAATGAAGTAACTGTGACTGGAGTATCCCGGAAAACAGAATTGAGAAGTAATCCCATACCTATCGCGGTAATGACCCGGAAAGAGATGGATCAGAATGTAAATAACAACATTATTGATGCTATAGTAAAAGGGGTGCCGGGGGTTAACGCGGTTACTACCGGACCTAATATCTCCAAGCCATTTATCAGGGGATTGGGCTACAATCGAGTTTTAACTTTGTATGATGGTGTGCGACAGGAAGGACAGCAATGGGGCGATGAACACGGTATTGAGATAGACCAGTACGGTATTGGTCGCGCAGAAGTAGTGAAAGGACCGGCAAGTTTAACCTATGGCTCGGATGCACTGGCGGGAGTGATCAACATAATCCCTTATCTGCCGGCTGGCGAAAACAATGTTTTGAAAGGTGACTATACTGCCGATTACCATACCAACAATGGAATGATCGGTACCTCATTGGGTTTATCTTATAAGAAGAACGACTGGCGGTACGCCTTTCGGGCTACCGCAAAAGCCGCACATGCTTATCATAACAGCGTTGATGGTTATGTATATAATACAGGTTTCCGCGAGTTTAATCTATCGGGCATGGCGAGGGTTGATAAAAACTGGGGGTACTCGCAAATTGCCGCTACAGTTTATGATAATCGGCAGGAAATTCCTGACGGTAGCAGGGATTCGCTTACGAGGCAGTTTACCAAACAAATAGCCGAAAGTAGTACAGACAATATCAGGAACCGGCCAATTGTTAGTAACGATGAGTTAAGATCATACAGCATAACGCCACTACATCAGCGCATTCAGCATTATCGAATTTACTCGCATAATGAATTTAAGTTGGGCGAAGGAAGCAGTATCAATGCTTCGTTCGGGCTGCAGCAAAGCGTCCGCAGAGAATATAATCATCCCACACAGGTAGATCAGCCGGGATTGTACGTAGTGCTTAATACACTTAATTATGATCTGAAATACAATTTGCCAACTATTGCAGGTATTGAAAGCACCCTTGGTGTAAACGGCATGTACCAAACTAATCGCAGTAAAACGGCAACTGACTTCCCCATCCCGGATTATAACCTGTTTGATGCGGGGACTTTTTTCTTCGCAAAAAAAAAAATCGGAAAAGTTGATATTTCGGGCGGCTTGAGGTATGATAACAGGCACATCCGCTGGAATGATTTTTATGTGGGGCCAAACTCCAAAAACGGGTTTGAGCAGCATGTGAAATTGCCGGATACGGCAGGTGCGCATTTACAGTTTCCGGCTTTTAAGCATGTTTACCAGGGTGTTTCAGGGAGTTTGGGGATAACTTATAATATTAGCGAACGCTTGTTGTTTAAGGCTAATATTGCCCGGGGGTATCGTGCGCCAAATATCACTGAAATAGGCTCGAACGGGCTCGACCCAGGTGCACATATCGTATATTTAGGCAACCGTAGCTTCAATCCCGAATTTAGTTTGCAGGAGGACTTGGGCTTCATCGCCTACCTGAAAGATGTTGACCTAATTGCCGAGCTGTTTAATAATCACATCAATAATTACATTTACCAGGCTAAACTTACTGATGCCAATGGCAATCCTGTGGTGATTGTACCGGGTAACAGCACTTATCAATACCAGCAAAGCAGTGCCCGCTTGTATGGGGCCGAGTTTACGCTAAATGTGCATCCCCAAAATGTTAAATGGCTGGCTTTTAACAACAGCCTGGCTTATGTAACGGGAATCAACGGCAATAAACAGCTTATTGATGAATCTAACGGCGCAGCTAAATATCTGCCATTTATCCCGCCACTGCATATCCGGTCGGAATTTAAGGCGAGTTTTCAGAAAGCGTATGGTGCTTTTTCTAAGATTTACTTTAAGGCCGAGATGGATGCTTATACTACCCAAAACCGCTTTTATGCTTTGGATAACACGGAGACAGCTACGCCCTGTTACGCCCTCTTTAATATCGGAGCAGGCACTACTATCAAAAATAAATCGAACAAGCCTGTTTGCGAGCTTTTTTTACAGGTGGATAATTTGTTTGATAAAGCCTATCAATCCAACCTTAACCGTTTAAAGTATTTTGAATATTACCAGTCGTCGCCGAACAGGCACCTGGGTATTTATAATATCGGGCGAAATATCAGTTTTAAAGCTGTTTTTCCTTTTTGATTTATTTTTAATGAAATATGGCTTTTTTTGTTTTTATTGCCTTGTGTTTCTGCACATCATGTAAGCGTGCGATAATAACGTGCCATCAGGGTCTCTCGCAGAGGACCCTGATGTATACACCGGGCAAATTCGCCGTTCTGAATGCCCTCGAAGAAGTATAGAACGCGGCTGAACCTCAGGGTCCTCTGCGAGAGACCCTAAGGGGACGTGAAAGTGTGCGATAATGATTTCAAAATTTATCGGGCGATGTGCCTAAAACTCAATAATCATAAAAATATCTAAAGTAAATGATATATAAAACAAAGGTTTTCATTTGTATGCTGCTGTGTGGCATATGCGGTGGGGTGATCAGCGCTCAGGCGCAATTGCAAGTGCCGGCTTCTTATGATTTAATTAAACGGGTGGTGCCCGGTCATGCACAAAATTTTGTTGTTCAACCGCTTTCTGAAAATGAAGCCAAAGATGTTTTTGAAGTAGAAGGTGCTAAAGGCAAAATTGTACTCAGGGGCAATAATGGTATCGCAGTGGCATCGGCCTTATACTATTATCTCACCGAATATGCACATTGCCAAATCACCTGGAACGGTACAAATCTGAACCTTCCCGTAAAGTTACCTATACCAGCTCAAAGGGTTCATAAAACTACGCCTTACCAATACCGGTACTATCTTAACTATTGTACCTATAGCTACAGTATGAGCTGGTGGAACTGGAAACGGTGGGAAAAGGAAATTGACTGGATGGCGCTGCACGGAATCAATATGCCGCTGGCCATAACCGGGCAGGAGTATGTGTGGGATAAAGTTTATAAAGGCATGGGCTTTAGCAGTAAAGATATGCAGGACTTTTTTACCGGCCCCGCATATTTTGGCTGGTTTTATATGGGCAATATAGATAAATGGGACGGTCCGTTGCCCGCAAGCTGGATAACCAGTCACCGGGATTTGCAGATCAAAATATTGCAGCGCGAACGCGAACTGGGTATAAAACCGGTACTACCCGCATTTACAGGTCACGTGCCGGCATCGTTTAAAAAACATTTCCCCAACGCCAAACTAAAGCAAACCAACTGGAACAACGGCTTTGCCGATACCTATATCCTGGATTCGGAAGACCCGCTATTTGCGGAGATCGGAAAGAAATTTATACAGGAGCAAACCAGGGTTTATGGTACCGATCATTTGTACTCTGCCGATACCTTTAACGAAAATGAGCCGCCGTCAAACGATCCTAAATTTCTTTCGGAACTAAGCGCGAGGGTTTATGACGGTATGAAAGGGGCCGATCCGAAAGCTGTTTGGGTAATGCAGGGCTGGTTATTTTTTAGCGACCGTAAATTCTGGCAAAACGAGCAGATCAAAGCGCTACTGAATGCTGTACCTGATGATCATATGATCGTACTTGACCTCAATACCGATTATGAACCGATATGGAAACGGACTGAAGCATTTTACGGCAAACCCTGGATCTGGAACATGCTGCATAACTATGGCGGTAACAATAGCTTGTTTGGCAGGATAGAGGCGGTAGCAACGCAGCCGGCGCAGGCCCTTAATGATCCTAAATCGGGGAAAATGGTTGGCATTGGTTTAACAATGGAGGCCATTGAACAAACCCCCGTGCTTTATGAACTGATGACGCAGCATACCTGGCAAAACAAGCCAATTGACCTTGATCAATGGCTGCCGGAGTACTTGTTTAACCGCTATGGTGTAAAAAGCCAGGATGCGCTTGATGCCTGGCAAACACTCAGGACTACCGTTTTTAACGGCAAGGATATTCGTGATGGTGCTGAATCGATCATTACCGGCAGGCCAACGCTTGATTCGGCCGCTATATGGACACGTACCCGTTTAAATTACAACCGCAAAGACCTGCTGCCTGCCTGGGATAAAATGATTGCCGCCATCCCTGTATGCAGACAAAGCAGCGGTTTTAACTACGATCTGGTAGATGTAACCCGGCAGATATTAGCTAATTACGGCAGGCCGCTGCAGCTAAAATGGATCAAAGCCTACAAGGATAGGGATGAAAAGGCTTTTGACAAGTATACGGTCGAATACCTTAACCTGATAACAGATATGGACAGGCTGCTGGCTACCCGCAAAGATTTTATGCTGGGCCCATGGATAGCCGATGCCCGGAGCTGGGGAACTACCCCCGGTGAAAAGGCGCTTTATGAAAAAAATGCCCGTAACCTGATAACGCTTTGGGGCGGTGCTGATAGTCCATTGCATGAATACTCGTGCAGGCAGTGGAGCGGTTTGCTCAATGACTTTTATAAAGTACGCTGGCAAAAATTCTTTGATTTATTGAAGGGATCATTTAAAACAGGTAAAGAACCCGATTTTAAACAATTTGATAAATCGATAAGCAACTGGGAATGGCAATGGGTTAATTCATCCAAAACTTATCCCGTTGCTCCTGCCGGCAGCAGCACCATTGTTGCAAAGCAGCTTTATGAAAAATACAGAACAAACATGGGTAACGATCTTAAGTAATGGATACATCGACAGCTAAATCTGCAACTACCGTGGCAAAGCCCGCAAGGTTATTATCGTTAGACGCCCTTCGTGGGTTTGATATGTTTTGGATCATGAGTGGGGAAGGGGTAGTGCATGCGCTTGCTAAAGCTACCGGCTGGCCGCTGTTGGTATGGATGTCGGGACAGCTACATCATACCGAATGGAATGGGATCACCTTTTATGATATGATCTTTCCATTGTTTTTGTTTATTGCCGGGGTTTCCATGCCTTATTCAATGGGCAACAAAGTTGCTAAACATGGGGTAGCTCACCCATATCTGTTGCCGTCCTCAGCCAAAGGCGAAATTTATCGCTCCATGATCAGGCGTACCATTATCCTGTTGTTTTTAGGGGTGGTTGTTAACGGCTTGTTTAAGTTTAACGGTTTAGAGAATACACGCTTTGCGAGTGTGCTTGGACGTATCGGCCTGGCCTGGTTTTTTGCGGGTGTAATTTATCTGAATTTTGGTACCCGGGGGCAAATTTTATGGTTTGGCATTTTACTGCTGGGCTATTGGGCTGCCATGGAACTGATCCCCGTACCTGGTTACGGGGCAGGGGTTTTAACCATGAACGGCAGCCTGGAATCTTACATCGACCGTTTATTACTTCCCGGTCGCCTGCATGATAAGGTGCATGACCCTGAAGGTATCTTATCTACCATTCCCGCTATTGGTACCGCCATGCTGGGGATTTTTACAGGCCAGTTCCTGAAGCTGGAATCTGCAAAATGGCCAATGTGGAAAAAGGGTGTTTGTTTATTAGCAGCCGGTATTTTATTTATCGGGTTAGGGATGCTTTGGAATCTTGCTTTCCCCATCAATAAACGTTTATGGACAAGTTCGTTTGTAATGTTTGTAGGTGGATGGAGCCTGATTTTCCTGTCTGTATTTTACCTCGTGATTGACGTTGCCGGATACAAAAAATGGGCATTCCCTTTTGTGCTCATCGGGGTAAACTCTATCCTGATCTACCTGGCATCTGAAGGGATGGTTGATTTTCAGCATACAGCTAATTTTTTGTTCGGGGGAATAATAAGTCATCTTGCTCAAAGCTGGCAACCGGTGTGGGCCGCTATATCTATTGTATTTGTACAGCTTGCTTTGTTGTACTTTTTATACCGAAATAAGATTTTCCTGAAAATATAAACTAAGAAGCTGTTTGAATGTAGAGACACATAATTGCGTCTCCCGCATGCAAGGTCAAAGTAGTTTGAATTCTTTCAACGGCTCTCGTAAGTTTAAATTTTCCCTTAAAGATGCATTGTTGTTTAATCTGCAATGCGTGTTGTTTTGCCCCTCTGGGGCAAAGGATATTTCTATAATTTTTTATGCTACAAACCTTTTGCACCTCTGGTGCACTTGTCCTTAAGAACATCTCAATTAATATCATTTGTCAAATTATAAAAACCCCCCTCTGGTGCACCTGTCCTTAAGTACATTTCAATTAGTATCGTTTATCAGTTTATAAAATCCCCCAGAGGGGGAAAAGGGTTGTAGTAGACAATTTTCAACCTCTTATCCGAACCCCAGAGGGGTTCAACTTACGCTGGTTACTCAATTAGCTATAGCCATTTGACTATTAATTTGTAAGCTAACTTGAGTCTGCGAGTGACGAAATCAGAAAAATAATTAAGATAAAATCGTATTAAATTAGTTAATTGTTAAAATAACACTTAATATTGAATTGTTTTTACCTTTATTATGACCAGGCGCATACTTTTCTTTTTTACACTTGTTTTGATTGGCACAGCTTCACGTGCGCAAAAACAAATGATCCCAAATCCAATAACCGGGGGATACTTCGCCGATCCAACTATTGTGAAAGATAAAGGCCGCTATTTTATTTATGCCACAATTGATCCCTGGGGCGATAAAGAGCTGGCTGTGCTGGAAACTACTGATTTTATTAAGTTTACACGTCATCATATCAACTGGCCTACCAAACAAACCTGCACTACTCCAGCCTCGCTCAATGAAATGGTTTGGGCACCATCTGTAGTAAAAGGAAAGGACAACAAATTTTACATGTATGTAGCCGTGGGCGGTGAAGTTTGGGGAGGTGTAAGCGATACACCGCTTGGTCCATGGAAAAATTTAAAGAGCGACAATACGCCTATGGTAAAATCTACAGATTATCCGCAGGTGCATAATATCGATCCGGATTGCTTTATTGATAGTGACGGCAGTGCTTATTTGTATTGGGGATCAGGATATAAATGGATCAACGGACATTGTATGGCTGTAAAGCTAAAGAATGATATGGTGTCGTTTGACGGGGTGCCGAAAGACATTACCACGCCTCATTTTTTTGAAGGTGCGCATATGATTAAACGTAACCAAACTTATTACCTCATGTTTTCGGAAGGTAAAGCCATCGATGCCACTTACCAGGTGGGTTACGCTAAAGGAAACAGTCCGCTGGGTCCTTTCCTTGAGGATGAACACAGGGTTATATTGAACACGTCTGCCGATAGTACTGTGATTGGTCCCGGCCACCATACCACCTTTGTTGAAAAAGGACAGCGCTATATTTTATACCACCGCATTTTTCCGCAAAAAGAATCCTTTGTATTACGACAGCTGTGCCTTGATAGTTTAAATTTTGATGCGGATGGTAATATTAAAAAGGTAAGCACTAAAGGAGTACAAAAGTTCAATTAACCCTATAACCTGTTATGATGAAAAAAATAGCCTATACAGCGCTGTTATTAACACTTGCATTTACCTGGTTTGGAGCCTCTGCGCAGCAAAAAGCAGATGCCACAAAACCCAAAAAGATTAGTCCTGACCTTTTCGGGATCTTTTTTGAAGATTTAAGTTATGCGGCAGATGGAGGCCTTTATGCCGAACTTATCCAGAACCGCTCATTTGAATATAACCCGGCCGATAACCGTGACTGGAACTCGATGACCGCCTGGAAATACCAAACAGATGGGTTTGGTTATGGTACCATTTCTGTAGAAACGGCTGCTCCAGTTCACCCCAATAACCCGCATTATATTTTACTTGATATTCAGGATGAAGGGCAAAAGGGAGTTGGGCTCGAAAATTCAGGGTTTGACGGGATTCCTGTAAAGGCGGGTAAAAACTATGATTTTTCCGTTTTTTTAAATGTGATTTCAGATCAGTCTTTACCTGTAAAGGTCGCCCTGGTTGACAGGAAGGGTAAAGAATTAGGCTCTTCTTCATTTACGACATCTGATAAAGGCTGGAAAAAATATGCCGAACAGATTCATGTTAATTTTGACAACGACAGTGCCAAACTGGTATTGTTGATTAAAGCGAAAGGGAAAATCGGGATAGATATGGTGTCATTGTTCCCGGAGGAAACTTTTAAAAATCATAAAAATGGATTGCGGGCTGATTTGGCGCAGGTTATCGCCGATATAAAACCAAAGTTTATGCGTTTTCCCGGCGGCTGCCTTACCCATGGGGATGGCGTCGCCAACATTTATCGCTGGAAAAATACCATCGGCCCGGTTGAGCAGCGGGTAGAGCAACGTAACATCTGGAATTATCATCAAACAGCAGGTTTAGGTTATTTTGAATATTTTCAGTTTTGTGAGGATATCGGTGCAAAGCCTGTTCCTGTACTTGCGGCAGGAGTGAGCTGTCAAAACTCTGGCGGTACGTGGAGGATAGGTTCTACCGGGCAAAAAGGTATCCCGATGGAAGAAATGAAAGCCTATGTACAGGATGTACTCGATCTGGTAGAATATGCCAACGGGCCCGTTACATCTACCTGGGGCGCAAAACGTGCCGCGGCGGGTCATCCGGCACCTTTTAACCTGGAATACCTTGGTATAGGTAATGAAGATAAGATCACCGGCGTATTTGAAGAGCGTTTCAGAATGATCTATGATGCCGTGCACAAGGCCCATCCCGAAATTAAAATCATCGGTACGGTAGGCCCGAGCCCTAGCGGCGATGACTTTGAGAAAGGCTGGAAACTGGCCGATCAGCTTTCGGTTGGTATTGTTGATGAACATTACTATGAAAAGCCGCAATGGTTTTTAAAAAACACCCAACGTTATGATGCATACAACAGGCTTAGGTCAAAAGTTTATATAGGCGAATATGCTTCGTGGGGTAATACCCTGTTCAATGCCTTATCAGAAGCGGTTTACATGACTAGTTTAGAACGTAACGGAAATGTGGTTAGAATGGCGTCATACGCACCGCTTATTGCCAGGATTGGCCACACTTCATGGAACCCCAATTTGATATATTTTAATGGCAATAAGGTTTTTCCAACGGTTAACTATTACATTCAGCAGCAGTTTGCTGCTAATTCGGGCAATGAGTATTTGCCGGGTGTAATAAAGCTTAAAGGTGAAAAAGCGGTTATTGACACTACCGCGGGTGTTTCAACCGTACGCGACTCCGCGACAGGAGATGTTATTCTGAAGATTGCCAATGCAGGTAATGCAGCCGTTTCGGGAGAGGCTGATCTGTCAAAAATTAACAAACTGCCCAAGTCGGCAACACTTACTGTTATTACAGGCAATCCGGAGGTGAAGAATTCTGCCGATAATTCGCAAGCCATCGTCCCACAATCATCAGTAATAAAATTGCAAAAGAAGTGGGCTTTCACCGTACCTGCCTATTCATTGACGGTTGTCAGAATTAGCGGCAGAGAGATAGAAAAGCACAAATAATTATCCTGAATATTCGAAAAAAACAAATCATTATACATGAAAAAAATAGTTTTACTGGGCGTTTTAGTCAGCTTTTACACGGCGGTCATAGCGCAGCCGCAGCAAAAGTTCAGCGCCTACCTGTTTACTTATTTTACAGGCGGTAAAGGCGGCGAAGAAATTCGTTTTGCCTTGAGTAATGATGGTTATCATTTTCGCGCCTTGAATAACAATCACCCTGTTTTAAATTCGGCTGATATCAGTGCTACCGGCGGTGTACGCGACCCGCATATCATGCGTGCTGCCGATGGTAAAACTTTTTATATGGTAGCCACAGACATGAACACCGAAAAATATGGCTGGGGACCGGATTATTCAATGGTATTGCTAAAATCAACCGACCTGGTACACTGGAGCTCTAAAACAATTGACATCACCAAAACTTTTGCAAAGTTTGCAGGTGTGAACAGGGTATGGGCACCGCAAACCATTTATGATCCGCAGAAGAAACAGTATATGATCTACTGGTCGATGCGTTTTGGCGAAGAGGCAGACAAGATCTATTATGCTTATGCCAATAAAGATTTTACAGGCCTTACAACCGAGCCTAAACAGCTTTTCTTTAAGCCGGATGGCGGTGCCTGTATAGACGGGGATATTGTTTATAAAAACAATAAATACTACCTGTTTTTCAAAACAGAGGGATCAGGTGCAGGTATAAAAATAGCCGTATCGAATAAGCTAACTTCTGGCTATGTATTGCGTGATAAATACGTACAGCAAACCAAAGACCCGGTAGAAGGGGCGGGTACTTTTAAATTAAACGATGGCAGCGGTTATATTTTGATGTATGACCTATATACACAAGGTAAATACCAATTTACCAAGACAACCGATCTTGAAAACTTTAAACTGATTGACGACGAGGTGTCCATGAATTTCCATCCGCGCCACGGTACGGTGATGCCAATAACTTCAAAGGAAGCCGCTGCACTGACTGCTAAATGGGAAACGCCGGAAGATGTCATACTTTCACCGATAAACAAGCAAATTAAAACCATCAATATTGTTTTAGATACGGCGAACCATAAAGCTCACCTGCCTGTAATGCCGGGTACTGATTTAAAATCATTTGATCCTCATTTTACCTTGTTTCCAGGTGTTACTATCAGCCCGGCAAAACCACAGGATTTTACCAAAGGCCCGGTTAAATATTCTGTAACTATAGCAGGTAAAAAAGCGCAGGTTTTTGAGGTTACTGCCCAGGAAACCCATAACCCGGCTATTGCAGGATACTATGCCGATCCGGAGATCCTGTACGCCGAAAAAACAGGCAAATTCTATATTTATCCTACCAGCGACGGCTTTGATGGTTGGTCGGGCAAGTATTTTAAGGCTTTTTCTTCAGATGATATGGTGAACTGGAAAGATGAGGGTAAAATTCTTGATTTGCCGCAGGATGTGAGCTGGGCAAAAAAGAATGCCTGGGCTCCTTGTATCATCGAAAAAAAGATTGGCAACGAGTATAAATATTTCTACTATTTTGCCGCCGCTCAAAAAATAGGGGTGGCAACGGCAAATGACCCGGCTGGGCCATTTACAGATTCGGGTAAACCTTTAGTGGCACAATTGCCTGAAGGTGTTAAAGGCGGACAGCAGATTGACGCCGATGTTTTTGCCGATCCGCAAACAGGTAAAAACTATTTGTACTGGGGCAATGGCTATATGGCAGTGGCCGAGTTAAACGATGATATGATTTCATTAAAACCGGGTACTACCAAAATCCTTACTCCTTACTCGCATTATAACGAAGGTACATACGTGTTTTACCGCAATGGAACTTATTACTTCATGTGGTCTGAAAATGATACCCGGAGCCCTAATTATAGTGTGCATTATGGTACTTCTAAATCTCCACTTGGGCCAATAGAGGTTCCGGAGCAAAATACAGTTATCGCCAAAGATGCAGCAAAAGGTATTTACGGTACCGGCCATAACTCAGTGATCCAGATCCCGGGTACCGATGAATGGTATATTGTTTATCACCGGTTCAACTACCCCAAAGGCATTACCATGGGCGATGCCGCAGGATACAACCGTGAGGTATGTATTGATAAAATGGAATTTGATGGCAATGGATTGATCAAACAGGTACCCCCTACACATGAAGGTATAAAACCTGTACAGGTTAAAAAGTAACCTCGGTTTATATAAATAATGGTATAGCTGCTATGTGAACGTATTGAAGGTTCACATGGCAGCTTTTGTTTTATATAAAATTAAACACGTATTAGCTTTAAGCTTTGTGCCTTCCGCTTTAAGCTACTAAAAATATGTTCCGTTTTTTACAATTTGACGACTTCGTTGTATCCTATATTTGTAATCATGGTTTTCAAAGAGATGCTTCCGGAGCCAAGGCTGCAGCCTTACATCAAGTGCTTCTATCTGTATGAATCTGATTCGGACAGAAGCTACGATGATATTGTGTTCCCGAGCGGTACCATGGAGGTAATCTTTAACCTCGGTGCCGGAATTTGGAAATCAAAGAAAGGTGATACATTTTTTACCACTCCTCCAGTTGAACTTTGGGGCCAGATCACTAAACCTTTGCCCATTCAATCTGTAGGGCGCAATATTATGCTCGGCTTCCGTTTTTACCCGCATTCGGCTGCTTACTTTTTTGATGAAAATGTATCAGAATTTAACAACGAAATCGTTGATGCCACGCACGTATTCGGACCTAAATTAAGAACGCTTTATTTAAAATTATTGGAGACCGCCGATCTGAATGCGAAGGTGGCCATGATTGAAGATTATTTGCGGAGCCGTTTATCGGCAACCGAAAAAAAACATTCGAAGATCAAATTTATCGGGGATATTGTCAGTAGTCTTAAAAAGAATTACAGCGACGATAATATCCTGTCTATTTCCAGCCGTTATAACATTTCCTCACGGCACCTTAATACCCTTTTTTCGCAGTATACAGGTTTACCGCCAAAATTATTTTACAAAATAAACCGCTTTCAGCATAGCCTTAACCTGGTTAGCGCTAATGAAGAAAAGCTAACGAATGTAGCCTACAGCGCCGGTTATTTTGACCAGGCACATTTTATAAAGGAATTTAAGCTTTTTACAGGTTTTACACCTAACTCATTTGCTGCTCAGGCGTCGCCTATAAACCAGGCGTTAGCGGGCAGTTAATACTCTTCCGTTTTATACAATTTTGGGCTATTCGAGCCACATAGTTTTGCTGATATAAAAAAAACAACAAAATGAAATCAGCAAAAACACCACAGGAGGTGCACGCGGTACTTGCAGCCGCTTTTAACACCAAAGATGTAAATGTAGTTATGAATGTGTATGATGCCAACGGTATTATTTTTCCCGAGCCGGGAAAAGAAGTATCAGGCAAGGCTCAATTTGAAGAGGCCGTTAAAAGCATCTGTGCGGTTCCGGGAGTAATGGAAATCAAAACCGTTTACTGTCTGCAATCGGGCGATGTAGCGGTAGGCCGGTCGGAGTGGAGCGTCACCGACAATGGCAAAACACAGATTGCCGCAAAAGGGATAGAGTTAATGAAACAACAACCCGACGGCAGCTGGAAAATTGTCATCGATCATGCATTCGGAGCTGAGGCTAATCTCGTAGCCTGATTTTCTCTATCTGAAACAAAAAATGACCGGATTTATCCGGCCATTTTTTGTTTCACCTTTCACCTTTCACCTTTCACCTTTCACCTTTCACCTTTCACCTTTCACCTTTCACCTTTCACCTTTCACCTTTCACCTTTCACCTTTCACCTTTCACCTTTCACTAATCTCTTCCGTTTTATACAATTTTTAGAAAAGCGCCCAGCCTAATTTTGAGCATAAAATAAAAACAAGAACATGAAAAATAGATTCAATGAATTTTTAGCCCTGCATCATCAAACCGAACCTTTGCAAATTGGCAATGTATGGAATGCACAAAGCGCCCAGGTTTATGATAAATTAAATTTTAAAGCAATCGGCACATCAAGCGCGGCTGTTGCCAGCTCATTAGGCTTTGCAGATGGCGAAGAGATGAGTTTTGAGGATTACCTTTTTGTTGTTAAACGCATAGCTGCAACAACATCAGCCATGCTAACAGTCGACCTTGAAGGTGGTTATGGTGAAACACCGGAGGCTATCTGCAGTAACATCACAAAACTATATAATATTGGTGTTGTGGGTATCAATATAGAGGATTCGATAGTGGTGAATGGCCAGCGAAGTATTGTTGGTGCCGAAGGCTTTGCCACAAAACTTAAACAGATAACTGCATTGTTAACCGCCACAGGGGTAGAGGTATTTATAAATGTAAGGACCGATTCCTTTCTGCTTGGTTTACCTAACGCACTGGAAGACGCTTTGACCCGTGCTAAACTTTACCAGGGTGCAGGTGTGCATGGTTTGTTTTTTCCGTGCATTACCCAAATAGCAGATATTGAAAAAATAACGGCCTTATCGCGCCTCCCGGTTAGCGTAATGTGTATGCCTGGCCTTCCGGATTTTAAAGCGTTGCAAAATGCAGGCATTAAAAGGATTAGCGCAGGCCCATTTTTGAATATGAACATCTACCGGTCACTGGAAAATTTGATCGAAAAAATAACAGCCGAAAATAGCTTTGCAGCCCTTTTTAATGGGACTGCCAGTTAACAGGCGAATAAAAGTGCTAAATAATTAAAAACCTAATTGCCTTGTTTTACCTTATTATAAGGTAGTTTAATAATCTGCAAAATAAGTTTAGGTTAAAGTCCCGGCAGCGAACGTTAGGGACTTTTTGTTGTTATGGAATTTATCTTCAAAAAGTTTCAGCTAATCCAATCAGTAAACAAATTCTGTAAATAAGCCTGCAGAATTTTAAAGTGTTAATTCATTTTATTGCAATAATTATATAAAATCTATGGTTTTAGTAGAATTTATATATATTTGCATCGTCAAATCGGTTCTTTGAATATTTTAATTATCAAGAAAGACTGAGGGAAAGGCCCTGTGATGTCTTAGCAACCTGTAAGCCCACTGTTATAAAGGTGCTAATTCCTGTCTGCCCAAAATAGGGTAGAAAAGATAATGTAATACGCTATGGCCTTGTATAGTGCAAGGTGTTGTATACTTCTTTTCCCTCTTCATTTTTCTTGCTAATTAAAATATTGAAAATATCACCGGGATGATATTACGGTTTAACCTGTATAGCAATGAACATTAAACAATTACTTTTTACCTGTTTGCTTTTCATAACAACATTGCCGGCTGTTGCGCAGATCACCAAGGCAATTGATCCGACAGCTGACGACCGCGGTTATATCATAAAAACCGGTGATCTTGCTCCTGCCGATTTTGAGCTCGTATTGACCAATGGTATAAAAACTTCTTTAACGAAGTTGCATGGTAAGGTGGTTATACTGCAGTTTACCGCAAGCTGGTGCAGCGTATACAGAGAAGAAATGCCGCATTTGGAAAAAGAGATCTGGCAGGCTTATAAAGATAAAGGCCTTGTGTTAATAGGCGTTGACCGCGATGAACCGCTCAACAAAGTAAAAAGTTTTCACCAGGTCATGAATATAAGCTATCCGTTGGCACTCGATCCTGGTGCTGAGATTTTTGGCCGGTTTGCCAGCAAAAAGAGCGGTGTTACCCGCAATGTGGTTATCGATCGGGATGGGAAAATTGTTTACCTCACCCGCTTGTACGATAAACAGGAATTTGCGTCCATGTTAAAAGCTGTGGACGCTTTGGTAAACAACAAAACAGCGTCCATCAATTAAAAAGAATCTATCAGTACTTATTTAATACCCGTTTTATGAAAACAGAATCTACTTTTTTACACAAGAAAACTTTAGTTTCGGAAAGCCAGTCAATCTGCAAATCCTTCTGTCTCAATATGCAAAGCATGCATTGTTGCTGTTAATCATTTACAGCATGCATGGTGTTTAAATGCGGGCTTGCTGCAGTTTGTCTTAGCTTAATAATTACCATCCCCTAATCAATTCTTTACAGTTACGATAGGCTTATGAGCCGGGCAAATTATGCCCGCTAAGGCGATAGCCATGTCTTTTGTACCGGTAAAGGCATCAAAAATTAATCTCAATTATTAATTATCATGTTAAAAATTTACAAGCTATTACTGGCAATTATATTGCCTTTTATTCTCGTCCAGACGGTTGCGGGGCAATCCGTTAAAATAAGCGGGGAGGTAACCGCCAAATCCGATGGGTTGCCGTTGCGCGGGTGTCAGCGTATCTGTTAAAGGTAAAACCACGGGCGCACAAACCAATGTTGATGGTAAGTTTATCATCAACGCCAATGTTAATGATGTGCTTAGGGTTAGCTACATTGGCTTTACAACCCAGGAGATCCCGATTACGCAAGGAATAACTACCTTAAACGTGGTTTTGGTTGAAGCACCAAATTCTCTGAATGAGGTAGTGATAACGGCCCTCAATATCTCAAAGGATAAAAAATCGCTGGGTTATGCGGTGCAAGGGCTTAAATCGAAAGATATCTCTGAAGCCAAAGAAACCAACTTTGTAAACGCTCTGGCGGGTAAAATTGCCGGTGTGCAGGTTACCAACAGCCAGGGCGATATGGGTTCATCCCGTATCGTTATCCGTGGCGAAACTTCTATCTCGGGCAATAACCAACCCTTATTTGTGGTTGATGGTGTTATAGTTGATAACAGCCAGTTTTTAGGGAATAACGGCTCAAGGGATTTTGCTAATGCTATTTCGGATTTAAATTCTGAAGATATTGAATCTGTAAGTGTATTAAAGGGCCCGAATGCAGCAGCGCTTTATGGTTCACGTGCAGCCGCGGGTGTTATCCTCATCCGCACTAAAACAGGCAAAGGGGCAAAAGGATTAGGTGTTACTATAAACTCCAATACCAGCTTTTCAAACGTACAGGTATTGCCCGAATATCAAAATCAATATGGTCAAGGCTCAAATGGGAAATTTAGCTATGTAGATGGTAAAGGCGGCGGCGTTAACGATGGTGTTGACGAAAGCTGGGGACCTGCGTTGGATGGTTCACTGATTCCACAGTTTTATTCAAATGGGCAGGCCGTACCTTTCGTGGCACACCCCGACAACGTAAAAGATTTTTTTAAAACCGGTGTAACACTCAATAATGGCATTGCTATTGCGAGCAGCAGCGATAAAAGTGATTTCAGGTTATCATACAACAACCTGCACCAAACCGGTATTGTACCTAATACTTCACAAGGGCGTAACTCGTTTGCTTTAAACTCAAGCTATCGTATCAACAATAAATTAACCGTTAATACAATTGTTGATTACAGTAAAGATGATGCTGATAACCTGCCTGGTGCATATGGAAAACGTGCAACCAGCACCATGCTGCAGTTTACCTGGTTTGGCCGCCAGGTTGATATCAACAGACTTAAAAATTACAAGGATGCCAATGGTAATACCTTTAACTGGAATAACAGTTACTATAGCAACCCTTACTGGCTGGCCTATGAAAACACGGTTGGTCAGCATAAAAATCACTTAATAGGTAGTATTGAATTAAACTATAAGATCATCGATGGCTTATCAGCAAACTTCCGTACAGGAACTGATTATTATAACGACCGCCGTAAGATCAAAGTAGCCTACGGCACTAACGGAACACCCTTCGGCTCGTACGAAGAGGATGCCTACAGTGTAAATGAAAACAATACCGAAGCCAGATTACAATACACCAAAAAGCTGAACAATGATTTCTCGCTTGATGTATTTGGTGGTGGTAACATAGCTGTGAGGACAACCGAAAATAATGATCAGTTGGCTCCGAAACTTGCAGTTGCTGGCTTGTACACGCTGAGCAACTCCCGTGATCCATTGGTCTCTACAAATTACTACGGGAAACTTAAAACCTATAGCTATTTTGGTTCGGCACAGCTTGGTTTCAGAAATTACGCGTTCATCAACTTCACAACCCGTAATGATTGGTCGTCAAGTTTACCGGCAGATGCCTTGTCATATTTCTATCCTTCCGTAAACGGCAGTTTAACATTATCTGAAGCATTAGGTATTAAAAGCGATGTGCTTAGTTATGCTAAATTAAGAGGTGGGTGGTCAAAAGTAGGTAAGGCGACAGATCCATTTCAATTAATTAACGTTTATACATCTTCAAACCTCTTTGGCTCAAATCCGCAACAAAGTATATCTACTATTGATCTGAATGATCATCTTAAGCCTGAAACCACTACATCGGCAGAGGCTGGTTTCGAATTAGGCTTTTTCCATGATCGCGTACATTTAGATGTAAGTGGTTATAATACCAATAGCACTAACCAAATCCTTACTGTACAGGTAAGTTCATCAACCGGTTTCAGCCAAAAAGTAATAAACGGTGGCCGTCTTAATAACAAAGGCATTGAGGTTCAGTTAGGCCTTACGCCAATTAAATCAAAGAGCTTTACCTGGGATATTACCACCAATTATTCATTAAATCGCAGTAAAGTAGCTTCGCTTGATGCTGATGGCCGATTGCAAAGTGTAGTACTTGGAACGGATCGTACCGTGCAGGTTGTAGCGGCTCTTGGTCAGCCTTATGGTGCGTTGTACGGTACTGCTTATACGCGTAATGCTTCAGGCCAGATCGTTATTGATGCCAACGGTACACCTGTATTTAATACCACCAAACGTTACCTGGGTAAGTTCACCCCAAATTGGCTGGGAAGCATCAATAATAGCTTTACCTACAAAGGCATTAACCTGAGCTTTTTGGTTGATGCACGTTTCGGCGGATCCATTTACTCAAACACCAACCGTACTGGTACCTATACCGGCGTATTGGCCTCTACCTTACCAGGCCGCGGTGCTGCTAATGGTGGTTTAAGCTATTACTATCCGGATAATAAAACAACAAATCCAGCGGTGCAGGTAACCGGCGCTGCTCCTGCCGGGGTGACGGTATATAATGATGGTATGATATTTAAAGGTGTAAAGGCTGATGGCTCGCCAAACACTACTATTATCCCTGCGCAATCATACTATAAAGGCTTTACTAATATTGATGAAGCCTTTGTTTACAATGCCTCATACATTAAGCTTCGCGAAGTAAAACTGGGTTATTCTTTACCTGCTAAATTGGTGAATAAAATAGGCTTCCAGGGAGCTACATTTTCGGTAGTTGGCCGTAACCTGTGGATCATCCACAAAAACGCGCCGAACATTGATCCGGAAACAGCCTTTAATGCAGGCAATGGTCAGGGCCTCGAAGATCTTACCCTGCCTACTGTACGCAACATCGGTTTTAACGTAAACCTTAAATTTTAAAGCATCATGAAACTTAAATATATCAGCATATTATCCGCCGCGGTTTTATTATCGGTAACATCGTGCAAAAAGGATCTGTTAAAGATCAACAAAAACCCTAACGGCTCACAAACAGCACAACCCGACTACCTGTTGACGGCAGCCACCAAAGCAACCTCAGATACCTATTGGGGCGTAGCTAATAACATGGATGCCAGCTTGCTTTTTGTACAATATTGGTCTAAGATTCAATATACCGATCCCGACAGGTATATTTATGCCAGCAGTGCATTTGAGGAGCTGTGGAGCACGGGCTATTCAAAAAGCATTGTAAACCTTAACCAGATCATTAAAATTGCCGATGCCCAGGGTAATACCAATTACAAAGGCGTTGCGCTGGTACTGCGTTCGTGGGCATTCAGTTTATTAACAGAGGCATACGGCAATATCCCTTACAGGCAGGCCACCAATATCGATCAGTATCTTACCCCGGCTTATGATACTCAGAAGGACGTTTATTTTGCTTTGCTGGATGACTTGAAAGCAGCTCAAACAGCGCTCGATCCTTCGGGCAAAGCCATAGCGGGCGATGTGATCTATAGCAATAATATTGCCTCATGGAAAAAGTTTGCCAACTCGTTAAGGCTTCGCATCGCCTTGCGAATTGCCGATAGGGAACCAGCCAAGGCTAAACAGGTGCTTGCAGATATCCAGGCCGAAGGCGGCTCATACATCAGTTCGAATGCCGAAACCGCGCAGTTGGTTTATTTAGATTCGCCTAACCAAAATCCGGTAAGCAATCTGTTTGATACCCGTGACGATTACCGTATCAGTAAAACTATAGTTGATAAGCTGTTTGCACTCAATGACCCACGCTTATCTATATACGCAGCCAAAACGCAGGACCCCACACCTCAAACTTATGTTGGCTTGCCAAACGGTTTGTTGGTGGGCGATGCCAGCAATTACGGCTTCACCAAAACTTCTAAACCAGGCACTTATTTTCGTGCACCACATGCCCCTGCTGTAATATTAAGCTATGCCGAAAGCTTGTTTGATAGGGCTGAAGCTGCCGCTCGCGGTTTTACTACCGAAGATGCCGCTTCATTATACAGTCAGGCGATTACTGCTGCATTGACACAATACAGTATTGCTTCCGCTGATATCGCTACTTATATAGCGCAACCGGCAGTGCAATATGATGCCTCTAATTATAAAAAATCAATTGGCGAGCAAAAATGGTTAGCCTTGTTTGGCCAGGGATTGGAAGGCTGGACCGAATGGCGCAGGCTTGATTATCCTCAACTGCAACCCGCCGTTGCAGGTACACTGAATGGTAAAATACCGGTAAGGTTTATTTATCCAGGTACAGAGCAATCGCTGAACAAAACTAATTACCAGTCGGCAGTGGCAGCACAGGGAGCTGATGCGCTTACCACCAAGCTTTGGTTTGATGTAAACTAAACAAGTGTCGCTTCATAAAATAAAACGGGTTTCTCCAAAAGGAAATCCGTTTTTTATTGAAAATAAAGCTGAAATTTGCGACATGACTTTAGCCCTGTTTTTAAGATTAACAAAAAAACAAGAAATTCCAGAGATCAGCGTTTCTCATCAGGAAGGTAACAAATTATAGCGAGTGAAGATAGAAGAAACCGTGATTTTGGTTGATCGCGATGATCAGGAAATTGGCACTATGGAAAAAATGGAGGCGCATCTTCAGGGGAGCCTGCACCGTGCCTTTTCAGTTTTTATTTTTAATAAAAAAGGAGAGCTGCTATTACAGCAACGCGCCGAAGGCAAATACCACTCGGGTGGTAAATGGACAAACACCTGCTGCAGCCATCCAAGGCCCGGCGAACTCACATTTACAGCAGCCCATCGCAGGCTAAAGGAGGAGATGGGAATGGCCGCCGAACTTAACTTTGTATTTTCTTTTGTTTACTGTGCAGCTATCCAGGACGACCTGGTTGAAAATGAATACGATCATGTGTTTTTTGGCATCACTGATGCTTTGCCGATCCCTGACCATGACGAGGTCTCCTCATTTAAATACATAACGATGGCCCGGCTGGCAGTCGACCTGAAAGAAAACCCGGGCGATTATACCAGGTGGCTCGCCATATGTTTCGACGAGGTAATGGATCATTATCAGCAATTACAGATCGCTGATGGGCTGTGATCGTCGTCGTAAATAACGCCGGACTGATAATTTGCTATGTAGCCCGAATAAGCAAATCTTCCCTTATTGTAACGGGTATTTTACATTTTTGTAATATTATTGTTTACTTTACAATTAATTAGGTAGCTTTAATCTTCCAATTATTTGTGTAATTCACAGCCTGCAACTTGTTAATGAAAAAGGGATCCTTTGTCTGTTTTGTTCTTTTTTTGATCATTTCTTCGGCCCATGCGCAGTCGCCCATCAAAAATAAGATCCTCAATTATTCTTTAAAAAATGGTCTTTCTTTTGGTATTGTAAATAGCATTACACAGGATGATAAGGGTTTTATGTGGTTTGCCACCAATGATGGGCTCAATCGTTTTGACGGTACAACTTTTAAGATTTTTAAATCGCGCCTGGGCGATTCAACTGCGCTGGCCAGTAACTATGTACAAAAGGTTTTGTGCGATGTTCATGGCAGTATCTGGGTGTCGTCAAGAAACGGCCTCAGCAAATTTGATAGCCGTACAGAAAAGTTTATCCATTATAAATTCACCTCTAACAAGGCCGTCAAAAACGATATCAGTAATATCATCCAAAGCCATGATGGTAATTTATGGATCACATCTTATGGGCAGGGATTTTCTTATTTCAATACCAAGTCAGTAAAGGTTGTTAATTACACCCAAGCCAATTTGTCCCGGCTGTCAAGTAACAGGGTGCTCTGTTTGTACGAAGATTCAAGGGGCCTGGTATGGGTGGGTACACAGGAAGGCAGCATCAATGTTTTTAGTCATAAGGATGGTGTAATAGCCAACCTTGCGGGCATAGGCCCTCCAATAGCCAACCTGCCGGGTACCCGGATCAATGATATTTTTGAAGATCATTTTCACAACATGTGGATAGCAACCGGAAGCGGGCTCGGCTACTACAACAGGCAATCAAATAAATTTACCTTACTGCAAACCGGTCAGCAGGGTATTAAAAGTAAACGATACATATCAGTTATTGAAGATAGCGATAAGCAATTGCTTGTAGGTCTGCAGGATGGGGGGCTGTTTAAAGTTAACATTGGTACAAGCTCCAACTACAACATTAATAACTTTTTTCTTCAGCCGGTAACCGGCGATGACGGGTATTACCTTACACAGCGCTCTGTTCAAACGCTTTATATAGATAAGGATAAAAATGTTTGGGTAGGTACCTATGGCGATGGCATTTACATGGTGAGCAGCATTAAGGAGAAATTTTCAAAGATTGCTAAAAAGCGATATGGGGCCAGCGGCGAAAGTTTGGTAAGGTTTTATGGCCTGTGCCAGGATCGCGACGGCTTTTTATGGCTGGGCACTGATGGCGAGGGGATTTACAAAACCAGCCACAATGGCACCCTTATAAAGCAATACAAAGCAGATGGGCAGCCCGGCAGCATTACCGACAATGCCATTTTATTCGGCTATACCGATCAGGATGGTGATTTATGGTTTGGTACTTATGCAAAGGGACTTTTGCAATATAACAAGAAAACGGATTCGTTTGTCAACTACCTACACACCCAGACAGATAACAAAAGCCTGGGTGGTAACGACGTACGGGTTATCTACCAGGACAAGCATAAAAATTTATGGATTGGCACCAACGGCGGCGGCTTGTGCCTGTTTAATGCCGTTACAAAAACTTTCACCAACTATACACCTGCCAATAGCGGACTTACTTCGTACGATGTAAGATCAATTGCTGAGGATGATAATAGTAATTTATGGGTTGGTACTTATGGTGGGGGACTTGATTTTTATAACGCCGGGCAAAAGAAATTCAGCAGGTATTTTAAACCCGCCGATGAAAAAAATAATTTACCCGGCCAGGTGATATTTTCACTACATCCCGACAAACAACACAGGTTATGGATAGGAACCGAGGGCGATGGACTAATTTCATACGATCTTCAAAACCGGGTTTTTAAAAAGTTTAATGAAACTAATGGTCTGGCTAATAATACAGTATCGGCCATTAAGGAATCATCTGATGGTTCATTGTGGCTAAGTACCAATAAAGGCTTATCAAACCTTGATGTACGGAATAATAAGATCTTAAATTATGATCAGTCGGATGGGTTACAGGCCGGGCAGTTTAACGCAGGGTCTGTTTTGTTTGATTCTGCTAATGGATTAATGTATTTTGGGGGAACAGAAGGGCTTAACTTTTTTGACCCTGAAAAAGTAAATCAAAGCGATTATAAACCAAAAGTTATTATAACAGGTTTGCAGATTTTTGGTAAGCAGGTTGAAGTTGGCGGGCTTGACAAGGACCGCACCGTATTGCCCGAAGCCATTAACCAGGCAAGGCAGATCACGTTACAGCCTGATCAGTCGGTGTTTTCTATCCAGTACGCCTCGTTGAATTATACTTACCCGGATAAGGGGGGCTTTGCTTATAAACTGGATGGTCTTGATAAAACCTGGAACTATGTTGGCGATCAGCGGCTTGCAACTTACCGCTACCTTGAACCCGGGGAATATACGTTCAAGGTAAAAGCATCCAACCAGGATGGCTTGTGGTTTGATAATTATGCCACCTTACAGGTTAAGATCCTGCCGCCCTGGTATAAAACCTGGTGGGCTTATTTAATTTATATAGCAGCAGCAGGGGTTGTAACTTATTACTATATACTTTACAGAAGCCGCCAAACCAGGCTTAAATACGAGGTTAAAGTAGCCCAGCTTTCGGCCGAAAAAGATAAGGAGCTTAACGAGCGTAAACTTTCTTTTTTTACCAATATTTCGCATGAGTTCCGCACGCCGCTAACGCTGATCATTAATCCGGTAAAGGATATGTTATTTGGTAAAGGAGAGGCTACCGACTACTCGGGGAACCTGCACCTGATTTACAGGAATGCGCGCCGTTTGTTAAGCTTGGTTGACCAGCTTTTACTGTTCAGGAAAGCCGAAAGCGATACCGATAAGCTTAAAATAGTAAGGCTCAATATCGTATCGCTTTGTCATGAGGTGTTTTTATGTTTTAATCACCAGGCACGTACCAAACATATTCAGTTTGATTTTGTAAGTCAAAGGGATGCGATAGAGATTTATGCCGACAGGGAAAAAATGGAAATAGCCCTGTTTAACCTCATCTCGAATGCGTTGAAGTTTACACCGGAGTATGGCATAGTAACTTGTACAATAGCCGATTTTAACGATAAAATTACCATCGAGATAAAGGATAGCGGCTGTGGAATAGCCGAGGGTACCGGCGATCAGTTATTCGGCAAGTTTTACCAGTTGCAAAATTCGGCGCCAATGGCAGGCGGGTTTGGCATTGGGCTATACCTGGTTAAAGCGTTTATTGAAAACCATAAAGGCAGCATCGGTTATACCAGCCAGCAGGGGCAGGGCACGGTGTTTCATGTATCGTTGTTAAAAGGCAGGGAGCATTTTGGGCAGCAGTTTGTGTTTGAAGACGTTGCCGAAACTTCGGTGTTCCTGGATGAGCTAATGGAGAATAAGGGTGAATTAGCCGCCGTTGAGACTGAAAACGCCGTCGCAGCCAAAAATTCTGAGGCTTTAAGCTCCGATACCAAAACCATGCTGCTGATTGATGACAATCAACAGATCCGTACTTACCTTAAACAAATTTTTACAGGCGAATTTGAGGTTTTTGAAGCCGATAATGGTACAGATGGACTTGAACTTGCTTATCACCTGGTGCCCGATATTGTAATAAGCGACGTAATGATGCAGGGGTTAAGCGGTATTGAGGTATGTAGCCGTATTAAGGAAGATCCTGTGCTGAACCACATCCCCGTGATATTGCTTACCGCCAGTTCCTCGCCCGAAATAAAGCTTAAAGGTATTGAAGGAGGGGCGGATGATTATATCAGCAAGCCTTTTGAAAAAGAGATCCTGGTGGCCCGTGTTAACGGGATCCTGAAAAGCAGGAACAACCTGCAGAAGTATTTCTATAATGAAATAACCCTTAACAAATCAAATGATCTCAAGATTTCGCAGGAGTACAAGGAATTTTTAGAAAAATGTTTGCAGATAGTTGAGCAGCACTTAACCGACCCGGATTTCAGCATCAAAACACTGGCTGCCGAAATAGGCATGAGCCACTCTAACTTATACAAGCGGATCAAATCTATTTCCGGGCAATCTGCAAATAGTTTTATCCGTTTTATCCGCTTGCGTAAGGCGGCCGAGATCTTGCTGACAACCGATAGCACAGTTTACGAAACGGCCTATAAAGTGGGCTTAAATGACCTCAAATACTTTAGAGAACAATTCAACAAGCTGTTCGGTATAAATCCGTCCGATTACATTAAGAAATATCGTAAGCCATTTCACAACAATTACAACGTGAACCGGGATGTGATTAAGGAGAATTAATCGTGTTTATCGGTTGGTTGATTCACCTGGTTCATACCTCGCCGGACCAACTTCCCTTCGGCTTCAGTTTCACAGCTAAGCTAAGAGTTGTTTTTGTGGCCCTTCTTTACAAAGTGATGAGCGGACGACAAGCGCAGCAATGTTTGGGGGCTAAATACTACAACTTATTTTTGTCCCCCTGCCAGTATTGATTTACCCCCTCTTTAAAAAGCGCCCAAAATGCTGTTTTTAAGCGCTTTTTTATGAAATACCCCCTGTCTTATTCAGAATTTACCCCTCACTCATTTTTGCTTTAAAACGCAATTTAGCCCTACCAATAACCAAGGTTTAAACCAAACTTTTGTACCGTGTATAAATAATAAGGTCAAAATGGGGCGGTAGTTTATCGATGCCGAATCCACTTTCTTGTTTTTATGCACCTCGCTTTGCAAGGTTTGAGCCGATTAAAAAACCAATTTTTTAAAACCATATGAAACTAAATTTACATGTAAAGGATTCTCCCCATCGGAAAAGATCACCCCGCTTTTTCGTAGTTGCGGCCGGCATGGCCGTTGCTTGTTTCGCTACAGTCCAAATGCCGGTAATGGCTTTTGCGGGTACCATTAATGAACAGCGCTTACCTGATGCCAGAATAACGGGCCAGGTTACCGACGAAAAAGGCCAGACCCTGCCAGGTGTAAGCGTTGCCTTAAAAGGCACATCAACCGGGGTTGTTACCGATGTTAACGGTAAGTTCAGCCTTAACGTGCCCAGTGCTTCATCAGGCATTTTAGTGTTTAGCTATATTGGCTACAACACGCAGGAAATTATCCTTAACGGGCAAGCTACTCTTAACATTCAATTACAGGCCGATTCTAAATCATTGAACGAGGTTGTGGTTGTAGGTTACGGTACACAGAAAAAAGCCACTTTAACGGGTTCAATTTCGCAGGTTAAAGGCTCTGAGCTGGTAAAAAGCCCTCAGCCAAATCTTTCAAACGGTATTGCCGGTCGTTTTTCGGGGGTAGTGGTTAATAACCGCAGCGGTGAACCTGGTTATGATGGTTCAGGTATTACTGTACGTGGTTTGGCCACCAGCGGCAGCAACGATGTATTAATTGTTGTTGACGGTATTCCGGCTCAGATAGGCGGTTTGGAAAGGCTTGATCCTAATGACATTGAAAGCATGTCGGTACTAAAAGACGCTTCAGCTGCAATTTATGGTAACCGTGCTGCTAACGGTGTTATCCTCATTACTACAAAACGCGGTAAAACCGGTAAACCAACTATCAACTATAGTTTCAACCAGGGCTTCAGTTCGCCAACCCGCTTGCCAAAAATGGCCGACGCGGCAACTTATGCCCAGATCATGAACGAGATTAATTACGACTCGAACCCGGCCGGCGGCTTAAACCAATCGTATACTGCCGAGCAGATCCAAAAGTTTAGGGATGGTTCTGACCCGTTAAATTATCCAAATACCGATTGGGAAAAGCAAACGCTTAAAGGTTCGGCTTTGCAAAACCAGCATAGCCTTTCTATTGCCGGTGGTAGTGATGATATCAAATACTTTGTATCATTAGGTACGCTTTACCAGGATGGTATTTATAAAAATGGTGCTACCAAATATCACCAATATAATTTCCGGTCAAATATTGATGCTAACGTTACTAAACGCTTAAAAGTAGGTTTATCACTTTCGGGCCGTGAAGAAGACAGGCAATTTCCGATAACCGGTGCGGGCGATCTGTTCCGTTCTGTTTACCGTGCTAAACCTATTGTAGCCGCTTATTATCCAAATGGCTTGCCAACTACAGGTATCGAAAATAATAACCCGGCAGTACAGGTAACGAGTCTTGGTGGTAATGCCAACAATCCTAAACAGGTTTTTAACGGTATTTTAAAAGGTAGCTACGCTATCCCTGGTATTGAAGGTTTATCAGTTGATGGTTTCTTTTCTGTTGATAAATCGTATAACTTGAATAAAAACTTCAGTAAGCCGTATGTTCTGTATAGCTATGTTCAGAGTTCAAATACTTATAATAAGGTTACAGTAGGCGGCAATAACAATGCGGCAACTTTATTCGAGTCGCAAAGGAACGATATTTTGCTTACCTCGAATATTAAATTAAACTACGCGCATAAGTTTGGTTTGCATGATGTGAGCGCTTTTGTTGGTTATGAACAAAGCAAAAACCACATCGAGTACTTTGATGCTACACGTTTTAACTACCTGTCATCGCAATTGCCTGATCTGTCGCAAGGCGGAAGCGCAGCTACCGATTACCTTAATTCGGGCTGGAGCTCAAATTACAATCGAGCCAGCTATATCAGCCGTTTAACATACGCTTATGATGAAAAGTATTTGTTTGAAGGCCAGTTACGCGCTGATGGTACATCAATTTTTCCGGGCGCAAAACAATGGGGCTATTTTCCTTCTGCTTCGGTAGGTTGGAGAATTACTAAAGAAGATTGGTTTAAAAACAGTGTAGGATTTTTTGATGATCTGAAAATCAGGGCTTCTTATGGTTCGTTAGGTAATGACGCTGTTGGCCCGTTCCAGTATTTTAATAACTATACTTTAGTTCCCAATGGTTTTGTGGCAAGCAATCCGGGTAGCGGCTCGAACGTTATTCAGCCAAACGTTAATCTTGTTAAATTGGCAAACCCCGGCATTACATGGGAATCCTCTAAAAAGCTCGATATCGGTATCAATGCCACTTTTTTGCATAATTTTACAGTGGAGGCCATCTATTTCCAGCAAAGAAGGCGTAATGTACTTACAGCCAGGAATGCGTCGATTCCCGGATCATCAGGTATAGTTAACCCTTATGGCTCAGATCCTCTGGTGCCACTTGAAAATATAGGTAAGTTTAACAGTGATGGTTTTGAGGCAACTTTAGGTTATAACCATACCGGCCATGAATTTACGTGGGGTGTAAGCGGTAATATTACTTATGCCAAAAGCAAAATTGTTTTCATTGATGAGGCACCCGGTGCTTTATCTTATCAGCGCCAAACAGGTTTACCGATAGGTACGTCATTACTTTACAACGCGATAGGTATATTCCGTACCCAGGCCGAGCTTGATGCAACGCCGCACGTAACCGGCGCTAAAGTTGGCGACTTGATATACCGTGATGTTAATAATGACAAGCAAATAAATGCCGATGACCAAACCCGTAGCAAATACGGCAATATCCCGCAAATTACTTATGGCTTTAGTTTAAACGCAGCATACAAAAACTTCGATCTTTCGGTACTATTTGCAGGCCAGGCGCAGGTTAGCCAGTATGTATTGCCCGAAGCAGGTAGTGTAGGTAACTTTTACAGCAGCTGGGCCGATAACAGGTTTAGCCCCTCAAACACCAATGGAACTTATCCACGTGTAACAGACCGAGCATCGAACGCTATCAGTGGTGGTTTATATAACAATACTTTTTGGCTTAATGATGCTTCTTTCCTTCGGTTAAAGAATGTGCAATTAGGCTATAATTTCAATGCGCCGTTCCTGTCAAAACTTAAAATAGGTGGTTTAAGGGTTTACGCAAGTGCGTTCAACTTATTCACCATTACCAAAGTGAAGGATTACGATCCTGAAGGAACCAGTGGCAGCGGTCAGTTTTATCCGCAACAGCGAATTATAAACTTAGGTGCTAACGTGAAATTTTAATCAAGAAGACGATAATGAAACTACAATATAAAACTCCGCTTTTATTTTTAATGATGGGCGGTATGCTGGGCATCACAGCATGTAAAAAGAATTTACTTGATGTAACCCCTACGGATAGGATCGCATCATCGGCCATTGCTTCGGATACCGCGGTGTATGAAGCTTATGTTACCAACCGTTATATCGGTGCTAAATTGCAAGATAAAGAGGGCGATGGCTCAAACCCAGGCTTCGGCCGTGGCTTCGAATATAGCATGTGGAGCTCACTTACAGACGAATCGATCTATAACAATGATGATGCTACCTGGCTGATACAAAGGGGCCAGCTTGCTCCCGAAAATTTAGGTGGCGCAGGTGTGCTTTGGGGACGTAGTTATCGCAGCATCCGCGAGGTTAATTCGGCATTAGCGCTTTTGCCAAACATGCCGTTCAGTGCCGGGCACAAAATGCATCTTGAAGGCGAGCTGAAATTTATCAGGGCTTTCCGTTATCAGGATCTGATCCGTAATTACGGCGGAGTTGTTTTAGTGGGCGATAAGGTAACCAACCTTAATGATAACCTACAGGACCCTTCACTATTCAAGCGTGCCTCCATTAAAGAGTGTATCGATTACGTATCTGCTCAGCTTGATGATGCCGCTGCTAAGTTGCCGCTAAACAACGATGGTAGCTGGCTGTTAGGCCGTGCTACAAAAGGTGCGGCGCTGGCTTTAAAGTCAAGACTAAAATTATATGCTGCAAGCCCATTATATGCTGCAGGTACCTGGGCCGATGCGGTTACCGCCGCACAGGCAGTTATCAGTTTGAATAAATATGGTATCTACACTGGTGGCTATAATAATCTGTTTTTAGTTAACGAAACCAACGAAACCATTTTTGAACGTTTATATACTAAAAATGCAAACCATACGCACCTTGAAATAGCCAACGGGCCGAACGGCTATGGCGGCTGGGCAGGTAATACACCGCTGCAAAATTTGGTTGATGATTACGAAATGGATAATGGTAAAGCTATTACCGATCCAACATCAGGTTATGATCCGACACACCCTTATGATCACCGCGACCCAAGGTTTGCAGCTACTGTATTATACAATGGTGCGATGTACAGGGGCCGGGCTATTGAATCTTTTATTCCAGGTGGTAAGGATAGCAAAGACGGAGCAGATAACTGGAATACTACCAAAACAGGTTATTACCTCAAAAAATATATGAATGATGCATATCCGCTTCAAAATCCGTGGGGTAACGCGGGCTTCCAGCCATGGATCTATTTCCGTTATGCTGAGATCCTGTTGAACTTTGCTGAAGCGGCTAACGAAGCTTACGGACCGGATGTGATCCCTTCGGGTTCAACCTTATCTGCACGTACAGCGATTAATCTGATCCGTTCTCGTCCAAGTGTTAATATGCCGGCTTTGGCTTCAGGTATGTCGCAATCACAGATGCGTGATGCCGTACGTTACGAGCGTCGTGTTGAGCTGGCATTTGAAGAACACCGTTTTTACGATGTACGCCGCTGGAAAATTGCTGACGTTACCGAAAATAAACCGGCGGGTGGGGTGATCATCACGAAAAACGCTGATGGCAGCTTTGCTTATACACCAAAAGTAGCCTTGGATGGCCGTTCTTTTGCAACCAAACATTACTGGTTGCCGATACCAAGGGCCGAGATCCAGGCGTCTGGTGGCCAATTGCAACAAAACGCTGGTTACTAATAAAATATTCCGGGGGAAGAGCTTCTTTCTTCCCCCTTTTTTCTCCCAATTCTAACCTATAACAAATTATGAAGAACTTAAGTATTGCATTATTAGCGATGTGTTGTTTGGCGGCCGGGTGTAAAAAGGATATCGTATCAGTAAAAAAATCATCAAACCAGGATGAAGTAAAAACAGGAGATAAAACAGTAACTACAGATTCAACACCGGCAAGCGCGCTGAAAGGCGTGAATTGGGCTGCCGATGGCGATAATTTTAGCGATGGGATACTGGTATTAAGCGGTTTAACATCTGCTGATAGTTATGCCACGGTATCGGCTAAAGCTGATGCTGTATTAACAGGCATACAGGCTAATACAGGGGCAAATACGGTAAGGCTGCCTGTAAACTATTCAACCGTATCGCAAACCTGGTGGAACTCTTACACAGGTGTTATTGATAAAGCATTGAGCAAGGGGATGAATGTGATACTGGGTTATTGGGAAGCCAAATCATCCGAAGATGGGAAGATAGATAATACCACCGAATTTTGGTCGATGTGGCAAACCATTGTTACCAAATATGGCAGCAATGCCCACGTGTACTTTGAAATTTTTAACGAGCCACATGGGTATACTTTAACCGACTGGACAACCATCTGTGCCCAGTGGTTAAGTAACTATCCTTCTGTTCCGCAGGGAAGAATTTTGATCAGCGGTACGTCCTATTCGCAGGATATAACCGGGGTAGGTGCCGACAGCCGTTTTTCGGGTTGTTTATTGTCGATACATGATTATACTTTTTTTAGCAACGGCACACTGACAACCGCTTTGCAATGGGAAAATCGCTTAAAAGGCAATATCGGTGCATATAGTAGCCGCGCGGTACTTACCGAGTTCGGTATCCCGATGACAGGTGGTAAAAATTACACCGGCGCTATTGGCGGTGACCAGGAAATTGCGTACCTGCAGGGATTAACCAACCAGGCACGTGCCTACGGCATGGGCGCGGTTTACTGGCCAGGCGTACGTACGGGCGATAGCTATGCTATTCAACAACTAAACGGGACTGGCACCGGCCTTACTGTATCAACCACAAATGCATCGGGGTTAAGTCGCATTAAATATGCCTGGGGCGTAGGTGCCGGTGGTACCGATACATTTTATACCGGTGCATACTACAGGTTTTTAAATGTTAACAGCGGCCAGGCGCTTGATGTTAATGGCGGCTCAACCACCAACGGCGCCGGCATCATACAATGGCCTCAAAACGGGGGCAATAACCAGCAATGGGTTATTGCTGCCAATGGCGGTGGCTATTACAAAATAACTAACCGCAACAGCACGCAGGCGCTTGATGTTAATATGAGTTCAACAGCCAATGGCGCGGGCATTATACAATGGCCGTGGAACGGCGGCAACAACCAGCAATGGCAGCTTACTGCTACCAGCGATGGCATTTATAAAGTACTTAACCGTAACAGCGGGCTTGCGCTTGATGTTAACGGCGCATCAACCACAAATGGTGCAGGCATCATTCAGTGGCCTTATGGCGGCGCTACTAACCAGCAATGGCAAATAGTGCAACAATAATATTGCAATAAAACAGCGCTAAACAGTGCTGTTTTATTTGTTGATTTAAACACGATGATAATAAAAACTACTATAAAAAAAATACTGCTGGCTGCGGCCGTTTTGGGGATTAATATTCCTTTTGTAAGCGGCCAGGGCAAAGAGGTAACTATTGATATCAATTTTTCAAAAACGCACCAAACCATTAGCAATTTTGGTGCTTCGGATGCGTGGGCTTGCCAGTTTGCGGGTAACTGGCCTGATGATAAGCGCAATAAAATTGCCGACCTGCTTTTTAGCCGGGATACTTATGCCGATGGCTCGCCTAAAGGCATAGGCTTGTCGTTATGGAGGTTTAACATTGGTGCGGGCAGTGCCCAGCAGGGAAACGAAAGTGGCATTAAAGACGATTGGCGCCGTGCTGAATCGTTTTTAAACGGCGATGGCAGCTATAACTGGCAAAACCAGGTCGGGCAGTTGTGGTTTCTTGAGGCCGCCAAACAACGCGGAGTTAAACAATTTTTAGGTTTTAATAATAGTCCGCCGGTGCAGTTTACCATTAATGGAAAAGCGTACGCCAGTGGAGGCAAAGTTAATATAGCACCCGATAAATATGATGCTTATGCCGTGTTCCTGGCTAAAGTTGTAAAGGGAGTTGAGCAGGTAAGTAAAGTAAAATTTGATTACATAAGCCCGGTAAACGAACCCCAGTGGGATTGGAGCGATGGCGGTCAGGAAGGTGCCCCATATAATAATGCCGAGGTAGCAGGATTGATACGGGCCATCAATAAAGAATTCGTAAGTAATAAGATTAGCTCAAAGATTTTGGTTGGCGAGGCCGGGAGTATCAACTATTTATTTACTAAAGGTGATAAGCCGGGTAAAGGCAGTCAGATAACCGATTTTTTTAAACCGGGATCGGCCAATTACGTAGGCGACCTGCCTTCGGTAGCCAAAACTATCGCGGCGCACAGCTATTTCACTACGTCGCCAATGGCATCGTCAGTAAAAGCTCGCAGGGCATTGGCCGATAGTGTTGCGACTATTAATGGTCTTGATTTCTGGCAATCGGAGTATTGCATCTTAGGCGATAATGCGGGTGAGATAGACGGTAACAAGCGTGATCTGGGTATTGATGCCGCGCTATATTTAGCATCGGTGATCCACACCGATCTTACAGCGGCCAACGCGTCGGCCTGGCAATGGTGGACAGCCATTTCGGCCTATGATTATAAGGATGGCCTCATCTACATCGACAAAAATAAAACCGACGGCAATTTTTACGGCAGTAAAATGCTTTGGGCCATGGGTAACTACAGCAGATTTGTTAAACCCGGAGCTGTGAGGGTTGATGCCGAAGTTTCATCAGTAGCCGAGGGAAAACCCTTGCTGGTATCGGCATTTAAAAATGGAAAAAACTTAACCGTGGTTGTAGTTAACCAGGGTGCCAATGAGGTAAGCGCGACATTCCATATAGATAATGCTAAAGTTCAGTTTACATCATCCTATTTAACATCGCAGGTTAATGAGCTTAAAGCCGGTAAAATAACCGGTGATAAGAATGTTGTTCCGGCACGTTCTATTGTCACGTTTACAGGTGTCATCAAATAGCATTTTATCTCTCTATCATCAAATGAAAAATAAAAAACATCTGCTTCTTTTTGTACTTGGCATGTTAATGCTGCCTGGCCTACTTAAGGCCCAGGGCATTGGCAGGCCGGTTTTATTTAATGCGGCATGGTCTTTCCACAAGGGCGATATCAGCACGGGGATCAGCGGGATCGCTTCCGAAACGCAATGGAGAACTGTCGATCTGCCGCATGACTGGAGTATTGAAGGTCCTTTTAGCGACGAATGGGCAAGTGCTACCGGTTATTTGCCCGGGGGGATTGGCTGGTACAAAAAGAGCTTCGCCGGTAATAATGCATGGAAGGGGAAGCAGGTTTATATTTACTTTGATGGCGTATATAAAAATAGCGAGGTATGGGTCAACGGGCATTATTTAGGTAAACGTCCAAATGGTTTTATTTCGTTTCAGTATGAGCTGACCAAGTATCTAAATTTAACTGGAAAAAATACGATAGCTGTAAGGGCAGATCATAGCGAATTTGCTGATTCGAGGTGGTATACCGGTTCTGGTATCTATCGTAATGTATACCTCATCGTTAAAGACCAGGTACACATAGCCCCCTGGGATGTGGCCTTTTCCACGCCCGATGTTTCGGCAGCTAAAGCTACAGCAAAAATTAAGGTGAGTGTTACCAACAGCGACAAAGTTGATGCTTCTGTATTAGTGAACGTAAACCTGCTTGATGGGAAAGGAAAAGCGGCTATTGCCCTCCAAAAACAAATAAAAGCAAAACCGGGAGTATACGAGGTTGAGTTTGAGAAAGAATTATCGTCCCCCAAACTATGGGATACCGAAAAGCCCGAGCTCTATAAATTACAGGTTTCACTTAGCCGCAATGGTAAAGCATTTGACGAGGTAACGCAATCTGTAGGGATCCGCAGTATCCGTTTTGATAAGGATAAAGGTTTCTTTTTGAATGATAAAAGCACCAAGCTCAAAGGCGTATGTATCCATGATGATGCCGGTGCCCTGGGTGTAGCTGTTCCACAGGAGGTTTGGGTACGCAGGTTGAAATTATTAAAGGATGCGGGAGTAAACTCACTCAGGTTAAGCCATAACCCTCATGCAGATTATTTATACGATTTGTGCGATAAGATGGGCTTTTTAGTAATGGACGAAGCTTTTGATGAATGGGAGGTAGGAAAAAACAAATGGGTAGCAGGCTGGAATGTTGGTACGCCATCCAAAAACGGATACCACGAATATTTTAAAGAATGGGCAGACCGGGATGTAGCTGATATGGTACTGCGAGCGCGTAACCATCCATCTATCATTATGTGGAGCATTGGTAACGAAATAGATTACCCCAACGACCCATATACCCATGAGGTGTTAAACACGGGCCGCAACCCGCAGATCTATGGTAAGGGCTACCTGCCTGATCATCCAGCGGCAAGCGGGCTAACACCGATAGCCAAACAATTAGTTAAAGCTGTAAAAGCCGTTGATCAAACCCGCCCGGTAACGGCCGCGCTGGCCGGTGTGGTGATGTCGAACGAAGTTGGCTACCCTGATGTATTGGATGTTGTGGGCTATAATTACCAGGAATACAGGTATTCTGAAGATCATAAAAAATATCCCAACCGAATCATTTACGGCAGTGAGAACGGCATGCAAAAACAAGCCTGGAACGCTGTTGACAGTAACGAATATATTTCGGCCCAATACCTGTGGACTGGTATAGATTACCTGGGTGAGGCCGGTAAATGGCCGCAGCGTAGCAATGGAGCGGGACTTATTGACCTGGCCGGTTTTAAAAAGCCGGAATATTTCTTCAGGCAAAGTCTTTGGTCGGACAAGCCCATGGCTTATATAGGTGTACGCCTTATTACCGGAACTGATGACAGAGGGATCTGGAGCCACCGTACTGCCGAGGCTGTTTGGAATTGGCAATCCGGTAGTAAAGTAAAAGTTGATTGCTTTACCAATTGCCAGGAAACAGAATTGTTCCTGAACGGCAAATCTCTTGGTAGACAAATAAGCGGCGCCGCAAGAGGGCAGGTTCCATCATGGCAGGTTGACTATGAGCCGAGCGAGCTGGTTGTTAAAGGTTACAACAACGGTATTGAAGTATGCACTAACAATATCAAAACAGCCGGCGATGCTTATCAACTTAAAACGGTAGCTGATAATACCCTGTTTAACCATAACACAAAAGGCTTGAGCCAGATTGAGGTTTACATCACCGATAAAAACGGGAACCCTGTATTTACTGCTACCGATGAGATAACAGTAACAATTAACGGCGCGGCTAAACTATTAGGCCTTGAAAGCGGCAGCAACAGCAGTCATGAAAGCTACCAATCAAACAAACGTAAAGCATTGCATGGGCGCTTATTGGCCTATGTACAAACTATAGGTAAACCTGGCGTGGTACAGGTTCAGTTTAGTGCCGGTAATCTTAAATCATCAACTATAACATTAACAGTAAAATAGTCAACCCCTTATACAAATAAAAACTAAAACCCTGCATTTTTTCCATTTATGAAACTTATAAAACTACTGTTCCTCTTTGTTATCCTGTTTGCATCCGCAAAGCTGCAGGCGCAAAATGCCAAGCATACTTTTGCTCTTGGCGATACCACATTTCTGCTTGATGGTAAACCGCTGCAGATCATTTCAGGCGAAATGCACTATACCCGCGTTCCGCGCGAGGCCTGGCGCCAGCGTATGAAAATGGCCAAAGCAATGGGTTTAAATACTATTGGCACCTATGTTTTCTGGAATGTTCACGAGCCACAAAAAGGGCATTATGATTTTACAGGCAATCATGATATAGCTGAGTTTGTTAAAATAGCAAAGGAGGAAGGCCTTTGGGTGATACTGCGCCCAAGCCCGTACGTTTGCGCCGAATGGGAGTTTGGCGGCTACCCATACTGGCTTGAAAAAGAGCAGGGCTTAGTGGTACGCAGCAAGGAGCCTAAATACCTCGAAGCTTATAAAAAATATCTTACCCAGGTAGGTAAGCAATTGTCGCCACTGTTGGTGAACCACGGCGGCAATATTTTAATGGTACAGATAGAGAATGAATACGGCTCGTACGGAAGCGATAAAGATTACCTGGCCCTTAACCGCAAAATGTTTATAGACGCCGGTTTTGATGGCCAGCTTTACACCTGCGATCCTGAACCGGCTATAAAGGATGGGCATTTACCGGGCTTGCTGCCTGCTATAAACGGCGTTGATGATGTGGCAAAAGTTAAAAAATTGATTGGCGAAAATTATAATGGTAAGGGCCCTTATTTTATTGCCGAATGGTACCCGGCCTGGTTCGATTGGTGGGGAACTGCGCATCATACTGTACCGGCGGCTAAATTTATACCAAAGCTTGATTCGGTATTGGCAGCAGGTATTTCCATTAACATGTATATGTTTCATGGCGGTACAACACGCGGCTTCATGAACGGTGCAAACTATAATGATCAAAATCCATATGAACCGCAAATCAGTAGTTATGATTATGATGCCCCGCTTGATGAGGCAGGTAACGCTACCGACAAGTTCATGAAGTTTAGAGAGGTGATTAGTAAACACCTTCCGGCAGGCGTAACCCTGCCCGAAGTTCCGGCTGCTAAACCTGCTATGGGTCTGCCGGCGATTAAATTTACTAAATCAACCAGTTTGTTTAATGTGTTGCCGCTCGCGAAGACCAACGGTACTCCGCTTACTTTTGAAGATCTGAACCAGGCTTACGGTTTTGTGTTGTATCGTACAACCATTAACGGCGGCAAATCTGGTCTGCTTAAACTTAAAGACCTGCGTGATTATGGCGTGATCTTCGTAAACGGTAAACGTGTAGGGATACTCGACAGGCGCAAGTACCAGGACAGCTTGATGATCAGCTTACCAAAAGGTAAGGTGACACTGGATATTTTGGTTGAAAACCTTGGCCGCATCAATTTTGGGCCTTATCTGCTTAAAAACAAAAAGGGTATTACCGAAAAAGTACTTTTTGCCGGTACTGAGCTGAAAAACTGGAAAATGTATTCACTGCCTTTTGATGATATCAATAAAGTGAAAACAAATCCGGCAATTAAAAAGGTTGCAGCTAACAACACACCGCAATTGAAAAAAACAGTTTTCAAGGTTGATAAATTGGCTGATACCTATCTTGATATGAGTACATGGGGTAAGGGTATTGTTTGGCTCAACGGACACAACTTAGGCCGCTATTGGAATTGCGGTCCTCAGCAAACCCTGTATGTGCCGGTTGAATGGCTCAAAAAAGGTAACAATGAAATTACCGTACTTGAACTGATAAAACCATCAGAAAATACATTGAATGCTATTGATCACCCTATTCTGGATGTTTTAGGGAAATAGGGTCGGGGTAGTCAATTAAAAAGAAGGGGCTGTTACTTTAGAGAAAAAGTAGCAGCTCCCTTTTTTTATATTACAATTTAACTAATCAGCTTTAGCATGCTTTAACAGGTGTATACCAATGAGGTATGGCATTATAAAAGGAATGGCCGGTATAGCAACAAGAAAACCGGCGGTGCCGAATGGCTCGGGCCAGTAGGATGGTAATAAAACCAGCACCATGCCGATTAAACCGAAGATGATATAATACCGGCAGGCAATCGGATTAAAAAGCCCGGCGACTTTAAGTGAAACGGCAAAAAATACGGTGCCAAGGTACATCAGTAATACTTCGGCTATACTGATCACATAAAATAAACTTTTTATCGGTCCATGCAAGTCAGGACGTTTTGTGCCGCCTAATTTTATGAAAACCCTGAATGCGTCTGTGAAGTAATATCCCCAAAATGCCATATTAATAATAAATAGCGGCACTGCAAGATTGATCGCTGCTGAAGCCATTACCGAATATAGATTTTCGCCTGCCGCCTGTAATTTTACTTTCAACAATGCCGAACCCAGCGCGAATAAAATACCGCCTGCTATGAGTATAGTATACCGGATCTGCTGCTCGGTAGCTGAATTAACCCAGCCTTGCAAGGTTGCAGGAGGGGGCCCCATCCCCGCGAAAATGGAAAAGAATAGCCAGGGTGCAAATAGTAATAAAGCTGTGATTACCTGCTTCTTTATCTCCTGGTTATTGTTTCGGAGTTGATAGCCACCTAAATGCCACGTTGCTGCTACCATTAAACAGGCGTTAGCAACCCAGATTGGCAAATAAATTTTATAACTCACATGGCCTATCCCAAATCCTATAGCTACCACTGCTAAAGGTATAAGGCATATGTAAACCAGGCTCAGTTTTTGTTTAAAAGCAAACCACTTCATGATAAGTAAAAAGGTATATAAATTAACATCAGAAATAAATTATTGGGTAAAAATGATGGTTGGGCCGGCTAAAACTTTTTATAGTAATCAAGCGGTGGGCCCACCCGCTCAAAACCATGTTGTTTCCTAAATTCATCAAGTTCGGCTTCGGTTTTACCTTTCATCAAACCATCGCTCAGTGCCTGGAAACAAGCTTCCATTTTACCGGCCGGCTGAAACGTGGTAATCATTTTGGCAAGCGTATCATCGCCTATTTTCGTAAACGCATGCGGAACGCCCCTTGGGCCAAATACGCTGTCGCCCGGTTTGGCATGGAATAGCTGGTCGCCTACTTTTATTTGAAATTCGCCTTCCAAAATATACCACCATTCGTCCTGTTCATAATGTACATGCAGGTTAGGCCCGCCTTTTTTAACCCGGGTTGATTCATAAACATACATATCACCATCAGTATCCCTGGTTGAAACTTTGGTATAGAAAGTATCGCCATCAAATAAGTGCATTGGATTTTGAGCGCGATCAGCTCCTGCATCGGTTTTACAGCCTTTCTTTTCCCTGGTTTTGAATAGGTTATTGGCAACTCCATCAAATGGAATGGCTAAAAATGTGGCAGCGCCCGTCAAAGCGCGTACAAATGTATTCCGTTTCATATCGGGTTGTTTTGATTATGAATGTTTTTTCAGAAGGTTTACAAAGAAAGATCAGCGGGAGTGAAAATACTTTTGAGTTTGTTACAAATACTTTCTGGTTCGTTACATTTTAAACCTGTGTGTCGGGCAGTAGGTTGTACTTGCTATGCCTTGTTGTGCTTTAGGCAGTTCGCCGGCGTGGAAAAACCCAAGCGAGTGATTGAAATGGCAGTGGGATCAAAAAAAAATAAAGCGGGTACATGGAAAACCAGGCCCGCTTTATCTAAAAACATTTTTAACAGTGATTAAGCTGCTGCGTTTTTCTTTTCAGTAACTTCTTTACGGATATCCGTAGCTAATACTTTTAACTGTTGCATAGCATTACGCAACCTTGTACCGGCAGCTTTGTTGCCTTTTTCATAAAAGCTTGCCGCATCAGCTTCAGCCGCTGCGATTACTTCTTTCACTTTTTCGAAATTTATCATTTTTTTATTTTTATTAAGGCCGCAAATGTAGGGAATATAAGTTTATAGGTAAAATGGGCTTTTTCATACTTAAAGTATTCCGTTGCGGTGTAATTAAAATAGTAAAGCCTTTCGCATAAACGGAAAGGCTTTACTGTTATTATGGATAACAGGAGGTTATTTAACCGCCCATTCGTGGATCCCGGTAGAATTATCAACCGGTAACTGAATTTCCATCCGCAAGGCTGTGGTAGCAACCGGCTCAAAAGTAACTACGTTAAAGTTGTCTTTACTTATGGCGTAGGGTGTGGTGTTTTTTACAGGAACCCACTGCCCGTCTTTTTTATACAGGATTTTGTACGATACCGGGATGCGGCAGCCACCCCATGGGCCGTCATCGTACCAGTAAACTTTCGATTCGCTAACGGTGTGTTCAGTGTCAAAATCATACTGTACAAACTCATTGGTGTTTTTAGCGGGCCACCAGTGCAGGTATGGGTAGTTGGTATCTTTGGAATCGGCAGGTTCATACTGGTCTTTTATGGCAGCAAACATCCGTACATTTTTTAACGAGGCGCTTACTTTACTGGTGCTGGCAATGGTAGGTGCTGGTTTAGGGCGCACTGCCGAAGCTTCATACGGGATCCAAACGGTCATTTCGCTTGGGCCGCGGTTGGCCCAGGCATAGTAGGGGATGGCCTTCACCATTTGGTCTGTTTGTAAAATGCTGTCGGTTTTTAGTTGGCGTTTGGCGCTTTTTCCTTCGGCACTGATTACATCGACGCCATTGAGCAGGTCGGCATGATAGTTGGCATCGGCAATGGCATTTTTATCAATCAATATGTTTTGTACCAGGCTGTCCTTGTTATCAGGGCCTTCAAGACAATAAACAATTGGGCCGCGCTCAAAAGCAAATCTGCCACGGTCGTCTTTAACCTGTTGATTGGCCAATACCTTTTCGGTTTCCATCGGTAATAAAAGTGAAACCTTATCGCCTTTTTTCCAGGTGCGTTTTAATATGGCGTAGCCTTTTTCTGTTTCAAATGATTTTGCCTGCCCGTTGATCATCAGGGTAAGCGGGAATGACTTTTTTTCCATGAAGGTATACAGGTCACCCGGTACTGGTTGTTGCTTCGCCCAGCCCGGGATACGCACCCTTAATGTAAATTCACCGGCTTTATCGGGGTTAACGGTAATGTCAACCCTACCTTTCCATGGGTAATCCGTTTGCTGTACAATGTTTACATTACCCTCAGCAAGTTTGATGTTACTTGAGTTGCTCATAAACAGGTTAACGTACAGGTCGTTTTTGTTTTTGGCATACACATAACCCGGTAATGAAGGTAAAAAGCGGGTCATGTTGCTGATACAGCAGGCACAACTGATCCATGCGCTGCGCTGATGCTGGAACATAGAAGCCAGCGGGTTGGGGTAAAAGAACCTGTTACCGCTTAGCGATACGCCTGACAACAGACCGTTATAAAGGGTTCTTTCCAGTACGTCAATGTATTTTGAATCGCCATGCAGCAAAAACATCCTGTTGTTCCAGTAAACGTTGCCAATGGCCGCACAGGTTTCTGCATAGGCCGACATATTAGGCAATTGATATGCTTCGCCAAAAGCTTCACCTGCCCCGGTTGCACCGATGCCGCCGGTGATGTATAATTTCTTGGTTACCACATCGCTCCAGATATCATCTATGGCTGCCAAATATTTGGTATTACCTGTCAATGCAGCAATATCGGCCATGCCGGTGTACATGTAAGCAGCCCGTACCGCGTGCCCTTCGGCTTCATGCTGGTCAACTACCTTTTTATCGGCCTGGTTGTAAGCATCTCCTTTTGGTCCGCGTACATCTAAAAAGAATTTAGCCAGGTCAAGGTATTGTTTGTTGCCGGTAACCCGGTACATTTTTGAAAGACCGATCTCCACTATCTGATGCCCCGGATACTCCTCAATTTTGCCCGGCCCGAAGGTTTTAACCAGTAGGTCAGCATTTTTTATGGCAATGTTGAGCAGTGTGCGTTTACCGGTTGCCTGGTAATGTGCTACAGCGGCTTCGTAAAGGTGGCCCGCGTTATATAGTTCGTGGCTAAGGTCCTCTTCCTTTTCCCAGCGTTTGGAACCTATCCACTCATGAGGCTTTTTAGCGTTAACTGTCCTGAAAGTATACAGGTACCCATCCGGCTCCTGGGCCGCGCCGATAATGGAGATGAGGCTATCAATGGATTTATCAAGTTGCGGGTTCCTTTTATTCTGCATAGAATAGGATGCACCTTCAATGGCCTTATATACGTCTGTATCATCAAATGGAAATTCACTTAACTTATCACCATCCAGTTTTTTTGCCGCACGTAAAAAGTTATCCATGCGCCCGTTTGCCTTACATTGCGCCAGTACATACGGAATGGTAACGGTGGCATTTACTTCCATTTTGGGCTGCCAAAAGTTGTCGTTCACGTGTACGCTGGTAAAGGCAACCGGTTGAATAGGGTAATCTTTTTGCTGTGCCAATACCGGACTTGTAAGTGCAGCCAGTGAAAAGGCAAGCGCACTGGCAACTTTTTGTTTATTGATCATGATATTCAAGTTCTTTTACTTTAAAATTAGTTTTTAACCATCCGGCTGCCGTAAACCGGGCCTGCACTGTTTTCTTTTTGCGGCAGCAGTTTTACGGTTACTTTTTGTTTGCCTTTTGTCAGTTCAATAGGTAAGGTGTAGCTGATATCATAAAAGCGGCTTTCTTTGTACTGGTTCAAATCTTCAGAAGCCAGCTTAACGCCATCAATCAGGATGTCAAATTTTCTGCCGCGGTTATCCATGCCCCAATAGCTGTTAATTAGCGTGTTTTGTGCATTGGCATCAACCTTCATTTCGTATTGCAGAAAGCCTCCGTTCTCTGTCGACCGCCATTTCTTTTGGTGATCTTCGCCTGTAGTGGCGTTTTCACTGCTGAAGTTATGATCGCGCTCGGGCTGCATTTCGCCTACACGTAAAATGTCCATGGTGCGGGCTTCTAACTCCTGTTGTTTTTTCCTTTGCTCGTCATACGCTTTTTGCTGCACAATCCAGGCCTGTGGTGTAAATACGTCCCAGTAAACAGAATAGTATTGATTTTGGGTTTGATTAAAAGGGATTAGTGTAACTTCTTCAGGTTTTGAAATATTCACCGTACGGAAGCTCAATTGTTTCTTGTCAACCATTTGCAGCCATTGGTTAGGGTCAGTTTCGCTGGTTACAAAAACCGGAACACCTTTCAACGGATCGGGCTCTGTATTGCCTAAAACACCAGCTAATAATACCGGGCCGTAAAATACCGCGCGCCTGTTGGCATTGTCGGGCATGGCTTCGGTATAAAGCTTTTCGGGTGTTGTAAATTCAATTTTATCGTTGTTGCTCCATTTGCGGTTTAGCACAATATATCCCTGGTCATCAGTGGCAGCATTTTGAGTTTTCCCGTTAATGCTGATGGTAGCAGCGCCAGTCCATTTTGGTTTACGGATGCGGATAGCCATGGTAAGCGGCTTTTTGGTGTTCACCGTAAATGTGATGTGATCGTCATTAGGGAAACTGCTTTGCTGCTTCACCGATAAACCTTTTGATGCCCAGTTAAGTACTGAGGGGATAAACAGGTTTACATATAAGCTGCCATCGGCACCTTTAAAATAAATGCTTTCGTTGTATTTAACATGGTTTTCCATGCCCGAACCAACGCAGCAGGTAAAATCATCAAAAGGAGTGCTGTAATGTTTAGTGCCGCCCATTCTAAGCGGTACAAAGTAACACATCATTCCATCTGAATGATTTTGTGAAGCGAGGATGTGGTTATATAACGCCTTTTCATAATAATCCATCAGCATGGCCGAAGGCTCAACCGCAAACAAATGCCGGGTTAATTTCAGCATGTTGTAGGTATTGCAGGTTTCGGTAGTGTTTTCTGTTAGCTTATCGTTCAGTTTGTCTGCATCGCTCAGGTATTCATAATTGCTGTTACCTCCTGTTGCGTAGGAATGGTGGTTAACAATGGTTTCCCAAAAGAAATCGGCAATGGCCTTATCTTTTTTATCGCCGGTAAGCTCATATCTGCGTGCACTGGCTATTATCTTAGGGATCTGGGTGTTGGAATGTTTGCCGGGCAGTATATCCTGTTTTTGTGATAGCGGATCGAGGATCTTTTTATCATAAAATTTGTACGATAGTTCCAGGTATTTTTTATCACCATTGATAGCGTAAAGGTTAGTTAATGTTTCTGCCATACCTCCATATTCACACAGTAGCATTTTTTGCAGTTTTTCGTCATCAAGGTTTTTGATGGTTTCGCCTGTCCAGTCGGCCATGCCTTTGCATACTTTTAAGGCCTCGGCATTATTGCAATATAAATAGGCATCAAGTAAACCGGCCATAATTTTATGCACAGTATACCATGGCGACCAGCCACCGTTTAAATCGAAGCCACGGGAGCGGATCTCGCCTTTGGCAACCTCGGCCCAGATGGTGTCTTCTTTGGGGATTGCGCCCACGTAACCTGTTTTACGGGCTACCTGGCATTCGGCAAGTTCTTTGACTATATAATTTACGCGCTTTAAAAATTCAGGGTCGCGGGTTGATGCGTAGTGCATGGAAATGGCCGACAGGTAATGTCCTAATGTATGCCCTGCCAAACCTGATGACTCCCAGCCTTCATACATCTTACCTTTAGGTTTAAGGCCCGAGTGTGAACGGAAAGCCGAAAGTAATCTGTCAGGCTCTATAGATAGCAGATATTTAACATCAGCATCCATTGCCGTTTTAAAAGGGCTTTCCAATAATTGAACGTCCTTTAAATTAAAAGAATAGGCTTTAACCGGAACTACCGGTTTTATCTTTACCCGGGTATCGTTCAATTCGGGTACGTAGGATTGTGCCTGGATAGTTTGTGCCCCTGCTAAGCAGGCTACGAGGCATAAGTTCAATTTAAACCACTTTTTTATTAGCATGATATGTTTGTGTAACGGTAAGAATAACTTTCAACTAAATTAGTGTGCTTTGCACAATTATTTTGAATAATATTTTGCAGTTGATAGCAGGATTTTATCCGTTTTTTTAACGCGCGGATTATTTACAGTAAGTTTATTAGTGTTATTGCGAATTAACTATCAATATATTAACGTTTTAATGGGTTTTTATATAAATATAATATCAAATTAATGCTATTGTAACAGTAATGTTAAGATACGGGCAGTATTGGCAAATTTCATAAAAAAACAAGGGGCGGCTCGCGGATAGTTTTACGTGTCTGAAATACAGCATGTAATATATAGTTTTTAACCCCAAAATTTAATTTATGAAGTTTAAACAATTACTAAAGAGGTTCATTTTGCCTTTACTAAGTGTGTTTGTGTTTTGTTACAGCACCTACGCGCAAACAGTAACATTAAAAGGAAAGGTAACCGACGAGAAGGGCGAGCCTATAGTTGGCGCTTCCGTTAAAATAAAAAATACAAGCGCCGGCTCTGTTACCAACGGTAGTGGTATGTTTAGCCTTAACTATACCGGACAGGGTACACTTATGGTAACCGCTATCGGTTTTACATCGCAGGAAGTTAAATTAACCGGTCAGGTGCAAATTAACGTAGCCCTTGCCGAGGATAACAAAGTGCTGAACGAAGTTGTTGTTACCGCTTTGGGTATAAAACGCGACAAAAGGATCTTAACTTACAGCTCCCAGGAGGTAAAAGCCGAATCGATTGCGCAATCAAAAGAGCCCAACCTGGTAAATGCTCTTGCCGGTAAGGTTTCAGGCGTGCAGGTTACAAGCTCATCGGGTACGCCGGGTAGCTCCGCAAGGATCGTGATCAGAGGCGCAACTTCATTTTATGGCGAAAATGGACCCCTAATGGTTATTGACGGGGTTCCTGTTGATAACGCTGAAACAGGTAACCTCAATTCCGGGCCGGGCACGAATAGGATAGCTGATATTGATCCATCTATTATTACCAGTATGAACGTATTGAAAGGTGCGGCAGCTACAGCCTTATATGGTTCAAAGGGTGCCAATGGTGTGGTTATCATTACCACAAAAACCGGCGCCTTAAATCAAAAGCCGCTTATCACTTTTTCGTCCGACTTTTCTTTTGAAAACCCGTTGTTGCCTCAAATTCAAAATAAGTATTCGCAAGGTACAAACGGTATTTATTATGATGGTGTAAATCAAAAAACAAGTACATCATGGGGTGCGCGCATGGACACCCTGAAAATAAATGGGCAACCCGCGAAAGTTTATAACCAGTCTGATCTGTTTTTTAAAACCGGCCACACGTATAATAATACTGTTAACATCGGCGGTGGCGGTAACAATTCTACTTACCTGGTTTCGTACTCTAATTTTAACCAGCAAGGTACCGTGCCAACAACTAAATTTTTGCGTAATACATTCTTCGCTAAATACAGTGCACAAGTGCTTAAAAACCTGACTACTACATTTCAGCTAAATTACTCCAATTCACAAAATGACAGGTTGCCGGAAGGTTATGCGCTGGAAAGCCCGGTTTGGACAATTTTTACAGCGCCGGTTTCATACAATCTGCAGCCTTATTTAAATCCAGATGGTACACAGCGACTGTATCGTTTCTCAAGAAATAACCCTTATTGGGTATTGGATAACATCAAAAACCATTCGGGTGTTAACAGGTTTTTACCAACTTTTACTGCAGATTATAAACCCTTTTCATGGTTAACTATTACTGAAAGGTTTGGTGCCGATGTTTATAGCGAAATGGACAGGTACCATGAATCAACCCAGTCGGTGTCGAACCCCAACGGCAGGTTGGTTGATCAGAACCTTACTTACCGCCAGTACAATAATGATTTATTAATCAGTGCTAACAAGCAGTTTGGCAATTTCAATGTAGATGTTGTGCTGGGTAATAACCTGATCTCTACCTATGGTGAAAGTACATACGCAAATGGTGTTGGCTTAACTGTACCCGGTTTGTATAATATGGCTTCCGCATCAACAGTTAATTATAGTGAAGGCTCATCATTGCAGCGCAAAGTGGGTTTCTATCTGCAATCAAATATCGAATATAAACGCTTCCTGCTATTGTCATTAACCGGACGGTACGATGGTAACTCTGTACTTTCGATAGACCACAGCTTTTATCCATATGGTTCTGCCGCCGGTAGCTTCATATTCTCGGAGTTTTTTAGCCCCGAATTTTCAAAGGTCATGAACCTGGGTAAGGTAAGGGTTTCATATGGTACTGTGGGTAATGACGGCAACATTGGCGCGTATGGTTTGTTAACGCCTTATAACAAAGCAACTATCCGGAACCTCTCTTTCCCTTATAACCAGCAGGCTGGTTTTTTAATCAACGATGTACTGGGCAATCCTAATCTTAAAAACGAGCGTATCAATGAGTTTGAAGCAGGGTTTGAGGCGGGTTTCTTTAATAACAGGATCAGTCTTGAGGCTTCATTCTACAATAAAAAAACAAATGGTGGTATCATACCTACTGTGGCGCTTCCGCCCTCAACAGGGTATTCTGCAACTAGTGTAAACTCTGCAGTAATGCGTAACAGGGGTATTGAAGTATTGTTAAATGTAAACCCAATAAAAAGCCGCGATTTTAACTGGGACCTTACTTTAAATTTTACTCGTAACAGGAATAAGGTGTTATCTATTTATAAAGACCTGTCATTGATTAGCAATGGCTTCACTAATGTGATAGTTGGGCAGCCCTATGGTGTTATTTATGGCACCCGTTACGCCCGTAACGCCGCGGGTAAGTTATTGATTGACGATTCGGGTTTGCCATATGCAGATGATAATCAGGGCATAGTAGGCAATATTAACCCTAACTGGCTTGGTGGTATCAATAACAACTTTAGGTATAAACAATTCAACTTCAGTTTCTTCTTTGATATCAAACGTGGTGGCGATATCCAAAATAATGTTGATGGTTATGGTTATTTCTATGGCACGCCAAAAGTTACCGAAAACCGTGGTTTAAGAGTAGTTGATGGTGTAAATGCAACTACCGGACAACCAAACACAGTAGCAGTTAACGGTCAGGCGTATTATCAGCGCGCAAACGGTGTGCTGGAGTCTGTTATTCAGGACGGCAGCTATGTTAAACTGCGTAATGTGAGTTTGGGTTACACGTTAAAACCATCATGGTTAAGCAAAAGTCCTTTCAAATCGGCAACATTTAGTGTAACGGGCCGCAGCCTATGGATCCATGCACCGCACTTTACCGGCGGCGACCCGGAAGTTAGCTCATTTGGCTCATCAAATGGTTCACAGGGGATCTATTCATTCTCAACCCCAACCTCAAAATCAGTTGATTTTAGCTTGAAAGTTACCCTATAATTTAAATCACTAATAAGAAATTGTCATGAAAAATAAATATATCACGTTAATAACATGCGCGTTGGTAAGCTTTACGGGCTGTAAAAAATACATTGATGTAAATCACGATCCCAACAGACCTATAGATGTTAAAGAATCACTGATCCTGGCCCCGGTTGAAGCTGCCATATCACAAAATATCACCGCCGGCGGTAACCTTCCGATAATATTACAGCAATACCTGCAGGTCATAGCCTTAAACCAGGTGCCACCAAATTTTGGCACCTATCTCATGTACCATCAGGATATGGACGGTGACTGGTATAACTTTTACACGCAGGTAATGAACAACCTGGTTCTGCTAAATAAAAAAGCCGAGGCCGATGGTAATGCGAATTACGCAGCCATATCAAAGATCTTGCTGGCTTATACACTTGGCTCGGCTACTGATGTTTGGGGCGATGTTCCCTTTTCAAAAGGTTTTCAGGGTATCGCCAACGTTACACCAACCTATGACAGCCAGGAATCTGTTTATGGGCAAATACAAACCCTGCTTGATAATGCCATTGCCGATATTGCCAAAAATAGCACCACGGTGCCATCAGGCGATGATTTCTATTATACCGGTGATATGGGCAAATGGAAAAAGGCGGCTTATACGCTAAAGGCACGTTATTACATGCACCTTACTAAAGCACCCGGTCATACGGCAGCAGCACAGGCGCAGTTGGCACTCACTGCCCTTCAAAATGGCATGGCAAGTAATGACGATGATATGAAAATGCCTTTCGCCGGCGGGGCCGGAGCCGAAAACCCATGGCAGCAAAACTTTTTGCCTGGTTCAACGCTGGTATTGGCATCAACATTTGTTGACGGTTTTGAAGCCAGGAAAGACCCGCGCAAATCAAAAATGGTAGCGCCTGCAATTGAAACCGGGTTGTATACCGGACGGGTGATCGGCTCGGACGACATTGGCAGCTTAGAGTCGTACTCATTAGGAGGCACTTTTTATGCAAGTACGAGCTCAAATAACTATATTGTTACTTATTCGGAAGCGCTATTTTTAAAAGCCGAAGCTACGTTTATAATATCCGGGGCTACTGCTGCGCAGCCGGTATATATGCTGGCTGTTAAATCGCATATGTCAAAACTAGGTATTGCTGATGCCGTTGCGGATAATTATTTAACTTCAAGGGGAACGCTTACCAGCGCCAACGCCATGAAGCTTATTATTGAGGAAAAGGTTGTTGCTAATTTCCTGTCGATGGAGAACTATACCGATTGGAGGCGTACAGGCTTCCCTGCATTAACCAAGGTTAAGAATGCGCTGTCGGATATTCCGCGCAGGGTGTTGTATCCTCAGTCGGAAATGACTTCAAACCCGCAGCCGCAGCAAAACGCTAAGCTTACCGACAGGGTTTGGTGGGATGCGCAATAGGCGTTATTTAGCAGGCGCATTGCCGGTAAGTAACATTATAGGTTAAAATACGGTTAGTGTCTGCTAAATTGTTAAATAAACATATTTAATACTATTTTTAGTTTTGTGAAAAATAATATACAATGATAACTTTTGATTGGAAAGGCGTACTCCCTGCAGTAACTACTAAATTTACAGATAATGACGAACTTGATTTTGAAGCTTTTGATATAAACCTGAATGCCCAGCTTGAGGCCGGTGTTGACGGATTTATATTAGGCGGCTCATTAGGCGAAGCAAGCGTTTTAAGCGATGATGAAAAATTCGCGCTGCTTACCCATACTGTTGAGTTTGTAAAAGGAAAAGTACCTGTTGTACTGAACATTGCCGAGCAAACTACCAAAGCTGCTGTTGCATATGCACAAAAAGCGTTTGATAAAGGTGCGGATGGCCTGATGTTATTGCCGCCAATGCGTTATAATAGTGAAGCCCGCGAAACGGTGGCTTACCTTACTACTATTGCGAAAAGTACCGAATTGCCAATCATGATCTACAATAACCCTGTTGATTATAAGGTTGAGGTTACTTTAGATATGTTTGAACAGCTTGCTGCTTATGATAATATCCAGGCAGTAAAAGAATCAACCCGTGATATATCAAACGTTACCCGCATGATCAACCGTTTTGGTGAAAGGTTCAAGATCTTTACCGGTGTTGATCCGCTGGCTATGGAAAGCCTTGTGATGGGTGCAGATGGCTGGGTTGCCGGTTTGGTTGATGCCTTCCCTAAAGAAACCGTGGCTATTTACCGTTTGGTTAAAGCAAAACGTTACGACGAGGCTTTGGCTATTTACCGTTGGTTTTTGCCGGTACTTGAGCTGGATATCCACCCTAAGCTGGTACAATATATTAAACTGGCCGAGGTTGCAACCGGTATTGGTACCGAAAATGTACGTGCGCCACGTTTGCCGTTAATTGGTGCAGAGCGCGAAAAAGTTCAGAAAATTATAAATGACGCACTTGCCGCAAGGCCCGAATTGCCTGTAGGTAGCTGGGGTAAATTAACCGAAGTAGCGTTATAATAACATATGTCAAGTAAAACTTTCTTTTGTGTTGACGCCCATACCTGCGGCAACCCGGTAAGGCTGGTTGCAGGCGGTGGCCCTGCGCTTAAAGGCGATAACATGAGCCAGAAACGTCAGCACTTTTTAAAAGAGTATGATTGGATCAGGACCGGCCTGATGTTTGAGCCCCGCGGTCATGATATGATGTCGGGCAGTATCCTGTATCCGCCTCATGATCCGGAAAATGATGTTGCTGTTTTGTTCATTGAAACCAGCGGTTGTTTACCAATGTGCGGGCACGGAACCATCGGCACAATCACCATAGCCATTGAGGAAGGGTTGATCCAGCCTAAAACTCCGGGTATTGTGCGCATGGAGGCGCCCGCTGGCCTTGTATTGATCGAGTATAAGCAGGAGGGCAAAAAGGTAACCTCGGTGAAACTCAGAAATGTGGCCGCATATCTTGCTGCAACTGATTTAGAAGTTGAATGCCCTGACTTAGGTACACTTACTATCGACGTTTCGTATGGTGGTAACTATTACGCCATTGTTGATCCTCAGCCTAACTTTAAAGGTATCGAGCATTATACAGCAGGTCAGCTGATTGCCTGGAGCCAGGTGTTGCGCAAACGTATTAACGAAAAATACCAGTTTGTACATCCGCAGGATCCTACTATCAATACCTGTACGCACATCCTTTGGGCAGGTGCTACCTTATCGGCAGATGCAACTGCACGTAACGCGGTATTTTATGGAGATAAAGCTATCGACAGGTCGCCTTGCGGAACTGGCACATCAGCGCGTATGGCGCAGTGGTTTGCCAAAGGTAAGTTGAAAGTGGGTGAGTCTTTTGTTCACGAAAGTATCATAGGCAGTAAATTTACAGGCAGGGTTGAGGATCTGGTTAAGATCAATGATATCGACGCCATTATTCCAAGCGTTGAGGGTTGGGCTAAAGTTTACGGTTACAACACCATCAAGATAGACGATGATGATCCATATGCTCACGGTTTCCAGGTAATTTGAAGTAGTAAATAAAAGGTTCATGTTCCCTCAGGGTCTCTCGTAGAGGGCCCTGAGGTTTCCGCATTCTAAATATCTAATAAATGCTCGGAACGGCGAATCTGCATGGCGTATGCATCAGGGTCCTCTGCGAGAGACCCTGATGGGACGTTTAAAAAAGAATTATTAACAAGCTTTCGGCTTTCCGCCCTAAGCTTTCAGCTTAAAATAAAAATGGCAAAAGTGCTGATAATAGGAGGTGGGATAGTAGGGCTTAGTTCGGCTTATTATTTACAAAAAGCCGGGCATGAGGTTACTGTGCTGGATAAAGGTGATATGACCGATAGCTGCTCATATGGCAATGCGGGCATGATAGTGCCAAGCCATTTTATCCCGCTGGCAACGCCGGGGATGGTTTCGCAGGGGATTAAATGGATGTTTAACAGCAAAAGCCCGTTTTACGTAAAGCCATCCTTAAACCCCGAACTGATTTCATGGGGACTAAAATTTTTAAAGAAAGCCAATGCCGCGCACGTTGAAAAATCGGCAGTTCCATTAACGGAGCTTTCCCTGCTTAGCAAAAAGCTTTATGAAGATCTGAGTAAAGAGCCCGGCTTTGATTTTGACCTGGTTGAAAAAGGCATCCTGATGTTTTATAAAACCGAAAAGGCTGGTGAGGAAGAAGCGCACATGGCCGAAAAAGGCAGGGAATTAGGTTTGGATATGGCGGTGCTTAGTGTTAATGATTGTAAAAGGCTACAGCCAAAGCTTGAGCTTGACGTGTTGGGCGCGGTACATTACCGTTGCGATGCACACCTTTCGCCAAATAAGCTGATGGCCGCATTGATCAGGCACCTGAAAGCTGTTGGTGTAAAATTGCTTACCAATAAAGAGGTAACTAAAATTGAAACCAAAGGTGGTAAAGTGAGCAGGGTATTGGCAGGCCATGAAGAGTTTACTGCTGATGAATATATTATTGCGGGTGGTTCATGGTCGCCTGCTATTGGTAGATTGTTAGGTTTAAAAATCTTGCTGATGCCGGGCAAAGGATATTCATTCAATGTAAAAGATGATAGCGACACCATGCACATCCCTGCATTGCTGGCCGAAGCAAGGGTTGCCATTACGCCAATGAATGGTGGTTTACGCTATGGTGGTACTATGGAGCTTGATAAGATCAACGACCGGATTAACATGAACCGTGTTAAAGGTATTGTAGAATCCGTGCCAAAATACTTCCCGGGTTTAAAACCTGCTGTTCCGGAACAAAAGAATATTTGGTTTGGTTTCCGGCCTTCATCTGCCGATGGTTTGCCTTATATCGGCAAAAGTAAGCAGTACGGTAATCTTACTGTTGCAACAGGGCACGGCATGATGGGTTTAAGCCTTGGTGCTGCAACCGGTTTGCTGGCAAGTGAAATTATATCTGGCAAACCAACTTCTATTGATATTAAAGAATTTGCTCCCGAAAGATTTTAATTTAAACAATTAATTACCCTTCCGGCTTGCCGGAAAACGGAACCGTTCATTCACCCCTGATGAACGGTTTTTTTATGTTAACAGGAGTGCGTTTTATTACCTGTATCATAAAAAATAGGTGAAAAAGTTGGTTTTCTGCGTAAAATGCATGGTTAGTGTAAAATGTATAATAGTTGTATTCTACACAATTAAAAATATTTTATTCGGCCAAATAGTGGCTATGGTGCCTATAATTTTGATTTTAATTGTTTATATAACATTTAATTTACTTTCTGTTTGTTGGATAAAGAAGGGTTTTTCGGTCAATTTAGGCACTGGTATCAACCATAAATTATCAAATATTGCCCGTATTTTATCCTTTTAAGTTCATTTATTAGCAAATTAAGTTAAGTAATTGTAAATTCAACAAGTGATAATCAAGTAGCAGATGAAAGTTTTACAATTTACTATCCCGGTTCCGCACGATAAAAGTGTGATAGCAGAAAAGGTTAGCTTGCCTTACCATTACCCCTACCTGCACCGTCATAAAGAAATTCAGCTCACGTGGATCCAGCAGGGTGAGGGGACTTTGATTGCAGGAAATAACATGCATGATTACTCTGCAGGCGATTTGTTTTTAATAGGCGCCAACCTGCCGCATGTGTTTAAAAGTAACCCCGAATATTTTGCGCCCAATGCCAACAAGCAGATAGAGGCGCTTACAATATTTTTTAACCCGGAAGGGGCTTTGGCACCGCTGTTTAATTTACCTGAGCTTAAACCGAGCCTCATATTTATGCAGCAGCATCAACAGGGTTTTAAATTACCGCATTCTGTTGTTGACAAAATATCGCAGATCATGATCGCATTGCAAAAAGCTTCCGGCCCTGACCAGTTGATCCAGTTTTTTCATCTGCTTAAAGGGCTTACCAATATCAAAAGCAAATTGGATCCTTTATCAACCTATGGCAACCTGCCGGGGATAACCGAAAATGAAGGGATCAGGATTGGTAATATCTATAATTACATTATGCAGCACTACAGTGAGCCTATTACGCTTGAGGACGTTGCTAAGGTGGCCTATATGACGCCGGAGTCGTTTTGCAGATATTTCAAAAAGCATACTGGTCATACTTTTATTTCGTTCCTGAACGAGATCAGGATCAACGAGGCCTGCAAAAAATTGATTGCCCATAAATTTGAAAGTATTAACACCGTAGCTTACAAGTGCGGTTTCAAGAGTATTACTAACTTTAACCGGGTATTCAAATGCGTAATAGGTAATTCGCCACGTGGCTATCTCGACTCATACAACAACAATCTGATAAGCCTGAACAGGGCTGCAAGCTAATAGCTACTTTAATTTTCTTACCTCAAACCAAAATATATCGTGCTAATTAATACTAAAACAACCATAAAAGGTTTGGCTCTTTACGCCCTTACTATTGGTACCCTAACCGTTAAAGCGCAGACCGCTCCTGCCGGCAATTTGTATGAGCAAAGCAGCGAAGTAGCGGGTACCATTATCAGATACGGGCAGGATATGAACGCTATTCATGACTTTTATTCGCCGTATAACGTTAATGATCGTGCCGAAGAACAATACAAACAGGATGTCATTAACTCGCCAGAACAACGTAAAAGATTAATTGAGGTTGACAATGATTATCTGAAACAGCTGGAGCAAACCGACTTTAATGCCCTGAGTATTTACGGCAAGGTTGATTATATCCTGTTGAAGAAACGCATCAACTTTGATCTGAAAGATCTGAAGAAAGAAGAAGGCCTGTATAGCCAGGCTGCTAAATACATTTCATTTGCCGATGAGATTTACGCGCTTGAACAAAAGCGCCGCCGCGGAACGTTTGTTGATGGCGAAAAAGTTGCTGGCGACCTGAACAAGATCCTGAAAGAACTTAAAGCAGATACGACGGCATATTGTAAGCTTCCGTCGGTAGACATGCCTGTAGCAAAAGTTACCAAAGCTGCATTAGTTGGTTTAAAAGGTCGTTTAAAGGACTTTTTTGGGTTCTATAATAAATACGACCCTTCATTTACCTGGTGGGTACCTGAACCTTATAAAGCCCTTGATAATGCGCTGAACAGGTACAGTGAGCTGGCTATAAGCAAAGGAAAGTTGAACACCAGCCAGAAAAGCGATAGCAGCGGTATAAAAGGTGTGCCCATCGGCAGGGAAGAGTTGATCAATCAGCTGCAAGCCGAAATGATCCCTTACACGCCCGAAGAGCTTATCAAGCTTGCCAACAAAGAGTTTGCCTGGTGCGATAAGGAAATGCTGAAGGCATCGCAGGAAATGGGTTTTGGCAGCGACTGGAAAAAAGCGTTGGAGAAAGTAAAAAACAGCTACGTGCCGGTAGGTCATCAGCCCGAACTGATTGTTAAATTATATAACGATGCGCTAAGCTTTATCAAAGAGCGCGACCTGATCACGATACCGCCACTGGCCGAGGAAACCTGGGGCATGGTAATGATGTCGCCGCAAAGGCAATTGGTTAACCCATTTTTTACCGGTGGCAAGGAAATCAGCATCTCGTACCCAACCAATACCATGCAGTATGATGACCGACTGATGAGCATGCGCGGCAACAACCCTTACTTTTCAAGGGGGACGGTGCAGCACGAATTGATTCCCGGTCATAACCTGCAATATTTTATGAACAGCCGTTACAAAGCTTATCGTCAGGATTTCGGTACCCCATTCGCGGTTGAAGGCTGGGCTTTGTACTGGGAACTTTTACTCTACGATAAAGGCTTTGCCAAAACACCTGAAGAACGTGTAGGTATGCTGTTCTGGCGTATGCACCGTTGCGCCCGCATCATATTTTCACTTAACTATCATTTAGGTAACTGGACTCCACAGCAATGTATCGACTTTTTGGTTGACCGTGTAGGTCATGAAAAAGCCAACGCCGAGGGTGAAGTTAGACGCTCATTTGAGGGAGGCTATAGTCCGCTTTACCAGGTGGCATACCTGTTAGGTGGTTTGCAGTTGACAGAATTGAGGAAAGAACTGGTTGACAGCGGTAAAATGACCTACAAGCAATTCCACGATGCCGCCATTAAAGAAAACCTGATCCCGGTTGAAATGTTGCGCGCCACGTTAACCAACCAGGCATTAACTAAAGATTTTACAACAAGCTGGAAGTTCTACGATTTTGGAGCTAAATAATCACAAAAACTATTAATAAGGTTATCAGCTTTAAGCCTTGTGCCTTTAGCTTTAAGCTTTTATATAAAACATATGGAGAACAGCACTTCTTTTAAGCCTTCGTTGCGGTTAATGGATGCCACCATGCTGGTGGCGGGCAGTATGATTGGCTCCGGTATTTTTATTGTGAGCGCGGATATTACCCGCAATGTGGGCAGCGCAGGCTGGCTGCTATTTGTGTGGCTCATCACCGGTTTTATGACCCTAACTGCGGCCTTAAGTTACGGTGAACTGAGCGCCATGTTCCCAAGAGCAGGGGGGCAGTATGTTTATCTGAAGGAAGCTTACAGTCCTTTGGTGGGCTTTTTATACGGATGGAGTTTTTTCACGGTAATCCAGACGGCTACTATTGCGGCCGTGGGCGTGGCCTTTGCCAAATTTACAGCTTACCTCATCCCCCAATTGAGTGAAAGTCTTGTTGCTATTGATCTGGGTTTCGTTACCATATCACCGGCGCAACTGCTTTCAATCCTGGTGATCGTATTTTTAACCTATATCAATACCCGCGGCGTTAACAGCGGAAAAATTGTGCAAACTATTTTCACCATGGCTAAGCTGCTGAGCTTGCTGGGTTTAATTGTGTTTGGCTTATTTGCTTTAAAAGCTTCGGTATGGGATGAGAACTGGAAAAATGCCTGGAGCATGCATAGCTTCAGCGCTAATGGTTCCATTGCTTCTTATACTACCATTGCAGCCCTGGGCGCAATAGCCTCGGCCATGGTTGGCTCCATATTCAGCAGCGACTCATGGAATAACGTAACTTTTATTGCCGGCGAGATCAAAAATCCGAAAAGGAATATCGGTTTAAGCCTGGCGCTGGGTACACTGATCGTGACGGTGATTTACATTTTAACCAATGTAATGTATACTGGTGTGCTTTCCCTGCATGATATTGCCAGCGCCGATAAAGATAGGGTAGGCGTGGTTGCTTCGCAGCATATTTTTGGCAGCTCGGGTACGGTGATCATTGCGCTGCTTATCATGGTATCAACCTTTGGCTGTAATAACGGACTCATCATGTCGGGAGCGAGGGTTTATTATTCGATGGCTAAAGACAGGCTCTTCTTTAAAAAAGTAGGAACGCTGAATAAAAACTCGGTACCGGGTTTTGGTTTGTGGTTGCAATGTGTGTTTGCCTGTTTGTGGAGCCTGAGCGGTAAATACGGCGATCTGCTGGATATGATCTCCTTTGTGGTGGTGGTTTTTTATGTGCTTACTATCATCGGGATTTTTATACTCCGCAAAAAAATGCCCAATGCGGAGCGGCCTTACAAAGCTTTCGGCTACCCAGTATTGCCGGTTATTTATATCATTATGGGCATTGCCTTTTGCCTGTTGCTCATCAAATACAAACCTGCTTATACTTATCCTGGCTTGATCATCACTTTAACAGGCATCCCGGTTTATTACCTGATAGGTGGCAGTAAACAACGCAAAAGCGCCGAACTCCCGGTTGAAAGTTTGTAGACCGGGGACATTCATTATATCAATTCATGAAAAAGATCTTATCGCTGCTATGGCTTTTAACTATTGCCATAGCAGTTCATGCTCAAAACGGAAATTTTATTAAGCTGGGCACTGCAAAGTTCTCTACCGGGAATGATGCCGCCTGGAAAGAAGCTGCTTTCAACGATACCCAATGGAAAAACATCAAAGTTGGTGACGTTTGGCAGGAGCAGGGCTATCCCGATTACCACGGCTTTGCTTGGTACCGGATTCATGTGGTAATTCCATCATCGTTGAAAAAGCAGGCGGTGTGGGCCGATAGTTTGCGGGTATTCCTCGCCCATGTTAATGACGTTGACGAAACGTATTTTAACGGTAAGCTGATAGGTAAAACCGGGGCATTCCCTGAAGATAAAGGCGGTTACATAAGTAAATGGCCTGCCGTGCGTAATTACTGTATTGCGGCAGATGATCCGGCTATTAAATGGGATGGAGAAAATATCATAGCCATCAAGGTATACGATGGCGGAGGCTCAGGGGGGATTTTTATGGGCGCTCCTTTTATTGATATGCTGGAGAAATTTGACGGTATTGTTTTCACTCAAACCGACATTAGCTTTTTACCCAATGCACAATCTGTTAGGAAATTAACTGTAGGTAATAGCTTTAGAACCAGTATCACAGGCAAGTTTCACTATAAGATAATCGATGAGGTTACTGAAAAAACAATCGCCGAAAAAACTGTAAACGCAAATCTGCCACCGTTGGGTAAGGAAACCTATACGCTTACCTTCCCGCACCGCGAGGGCATTAAACTGTTTTACGAGTTTACCGAAGCGGCATCCGACAAGACCAAAACCTTTGCCGAAATAGCGCCGTATTTGCTTACTCCTAAAGCATCTTTAAAGCCAATGATTAATGGCGCTTCAGTTTTAGGCGTTCATCCCGGCTCACCGGTACTTTATAAAATTGCTGCAAGCGGACAACAGCCCTTGAAATATATGGTTAAGAATTTGCCTCAAGGTTTAGTACTTGATAATAAAACAGGCATTATAACGGGCATCGCACCGAACGTAGGGGAGTATCAGTTATCCGTTTCCGTAAGCAATACTTTAGGAAAAAGCGAACGAATGCTAACTATTAAATCGGGCAAATTATTAGCACTTACCCCGCCCATGGGTTGGAACAGCTGGAATTGCTGGGGATTAAATGTGAGCGATGAAAAGGTAAGGCTTTCGGCCAAGGCCATGGTTGATAAAGGCCTTACCGATTACGGTTGGAACTCTATTAACGTGGATGATGGCTGGCAGGCACCCGCAAGGCAACAGGATGGAGAAATCGTCGCAAATGAAAAGTTTCCGGATATGAAAGCCCTTGGTGCGTACCTGCATCAACAGGGATTAAAGTTTGGTATTTATTCATCGCCGGGAGCTAAAACTTGTGGTGGGTATCTGGGGTCGTTAGGGCATGAAGGACAAGATGTCAACACTTACTTTAACTGGGGTGTTGACTATTTAAAATATGATCTGTGCAGCTATTCCGACCAAACGGCAGGTGACACAACGCTGTTCGCCCAGCAAAAGCCATACATGGTCATGCGCGATGAACTGGCAAAGCAGCCACGTGATATTATTTACAGCATTTGCCAGTACGGTATCAAAGATGTTTGGAAATGGGGCGCAAAAATGAATGGCAACCTATGGCGTACAACCGAGGATATTACCGATACCTGGGAAAGCCTTTACGGCATCGGTTTTAGCCAAACCAATAACGCGGCCTATGCCGGGCCGGGAGGCTGGAACGACCCCGACATGCTTATTTTAGGCAGGGTGGGTTGGGGCGAAAACCTGCACCAAACCAATCTGACACCTTATGAGCAATATACCCACATGAGCTTATGGAGCCTTTTATCGGCACCCCTGCTTATTGGCTGTGATATGGATAAGCTTGATGAGTTTACCCTCAACCTGTTAAAAAACCGGGAAGTAATAGCTATTGATCAGGATGTAGCGGGTAAACAGGCCGAACGAATGATTAACAATAGGCAAATTCAGGTTTGGGTTAAACGACTGGCAGACGGTAGTAAAGCCATAGGCATTTTTAATCTTGGTGAAAAATACGCGAAGTATACGCTTGATTTTAAGAAAATCCATATGGGCAAGGTTAAAATAGTGCGGGATCTATGGCAGCAAAAGGATCTCGCCAAAAATATTACCGCTATATCATGTAATATCCCTCCACATGGGGTAAGGTTTTATAAATTGATGTAAACAAGACTGTTATCTGCTTGTTGAATACCGGACGTCTTGACCGTTTTTTAATCTGTTTTGAGATTGCGATGTGTAAATAAGATAAAATCCTGCTATAACTGGTTAGGAATGTTCAGTGCACATCATAAAAAGGTTAAATATATTTGCTTGCGCAAAATAATGGCGTAAGCCCTCGTTTTTTACTAAAATATCTGCCATGGCTAACAACTTTAAAGAAGAAAGCACCGAAGAAATAAATATCATCATGCAGCAATCGCAAAGCGCGTTTGAGGCTTACCAAAAAACAAGTGCCGAACAAAAGGCCCTGTTTTTGGAAGCTATTGCTGATGAAATAGAAGCAGTAGGCGACGCCCTGCTGCAAAAAGCATCCGAAGAAACCAACCTCCCGCTACCCCGTTTAACCGGCGAACGTGCACGTACCACCGGTCAGCTGCGCATGTTTGCAGGGATGCTGCGCGAAGGCAGCTGGGTTGAGGCGAGTATTGATACCGCCTTACCTGATAGAAAACCATTGCCACGCCCGGATCTACGCAAAATGCTTGTTCCGCTGGGGCCGGTAGTTGTTTTTGGTGCAAGTAATTTCCCATTCGCTTATTCAACCGCCGGTGGCGATACTGCAAGCGCGCTGGGTGCAGGTTGTTCGGTAGTGGTAAAAGCCCACCCTGCTCATGCCGAAACGTCTGAAATGGTTTACCAGGCTATTAAAAAAGCGATAGCGAGCAGCAATATGCCCGAGCATGTTTTTCAACATGTACACGGCACTTCGTTTGAAAGCGGTAAAGCATTGGTTCAGGCAGATGATACCGCTGCCGTTGGCTTTACAGGTTCAACTGTTGGCGGACTGGCATTGCTGCAATATTCATCAGAACGCAAAAAGCCTATCCCGGTATTTTCAGAAATGGGCAGCATAAACCCGGTTATATTTTTACCGGATACTTTAAATAAAAACGCCGCCGACCTGGCTGCGCAATATGCAGGTTCCATTACTTTAGGTGTTGGTCAGTTTTGTACCAATCCGGGCTTAATGCTTGCTATTGAAGGCGAAGGCCTTGATAATTTCTATAAACTTTTGGGTAATGGTATCGAAGGTATTAAACCAGCCAAGATGCTGCATGCCGGCATCCATTCGGCTTATGAGAAAAAGAGCCATGCTGCTTTGGAGCAGGAAGGCATAACGAGCGTAGTAAAATCAGCTACCGAAGCTGTTGACATTGAGGCTCAGCCAACCATCGCCCTCGTAAGCGCCGAAACTTTCCTTGAAAATCATTTATTGCACGAAGAGGTGTTCGGGCCATATTCATTAATGGTAGTTTGCAAAGATGAGCAGGAACTGATCAAAGTATTAAAATCAGTATCAGGTCAACTCACTACTACTGTAATGGGCACCGATGAGGATTTTGCGGGCCACTCCAACCTATTGCAATTATTGCCGACCATAGCGGGCAGGGTATTGTTTAACGGCGTACCAACAGGTGTTGAAGTTTGTGCCAGTATGGTGCATGGTGGTCCGTTCCCGGCCACTACCGATAGCCGTTTTACAGCGGTAGGTATTAATGCGGTTAAGCGATGGGTACGCCCTGTTTGCTACCAAAACTGTCCGGATGCTTTGTTGCCTTTAGCTTTACAACAGGCCAACCCAACAAACATCTGGCGCTTGTTTGATGGCGAGTGGAAGAAATAATGGTCCGTTAATCATCATCAGATAATCAAATTTAAATTATACTTGCACATGCCGGTTCCTGAACAGAGCCGGCATGTTTAATTTTGCGTTATGAAACTTCAACTTTTTGATCAGCAGGTTTACGTACAGCGCCGCAATGTTTTAAAACAAAGCATGGGCGCTAACGGCATCCTCGTTTTGTTAGGGAACGAGGATAGCAGCATGAACTATAAAGACAATACCTACCTGTTTAGGCAGGATAGCAGCTTTTTATATTATTTCGGACTTGATGTTGCCGGCTTGGCCGCCATTATTGATACCGATACAGGCGAGGAAGTAATCTTTGGTAATGATCTCACTATTGATGATATCATTTGGACAGGTACTTTGCCATCTGTTAGTGAAATGGCCGCGCTGGTTGGCGTTTCGCAAACAAGGCCTTATGCCGATGTGAAGCATTATATTCATAAAGCGGCTACCGGCAGTCGCCCGGTTCACATTTTGCCGCCTTATCGCCCTGAAAATAAAATTAAGCTGGCCGATTGGTTAAATACCAGTCTGGAAGATGTGGCTGGTCGCGTTTCATTGCAATTGGTAAAAGCGGTAATAGCCCAAAGGGTGATAAAAACGCCGTTGGAGGTTGCTGAGATAGAGAAAGCAGTATCCATAAGCGTTGATATGGAACTGGCGGTGATGAAGTATGCCCGCCCCGGTATCAGGGAGTATGAGCTGGTAGCTAAAGCACATGAAGTGGCTATTGCTAATGATTCACGTTTAGGTTATCCGGCCATCATTACCAAGTACGGCCAAACGCTGCACACGCATTATTACGGCAATATTTTGGAAGAGGGTGATATGGTGCTAAGTGATATCGGTGCCGAAAACGCCATGCACTACGGTGGTGATTTGACACGTACCTTCCCGGTAGGCAAACAGTTCAGCACCCGCCAAAGGGAGCTGTACGATGTGGTTTTGAATTCGATGGATCACGCCATCAGTATGCTGAAACCGGGCGTACGGTACAAAGATGTACATATACAAGCATGTCAGAAACTGGCCGAAGGCCTGAAAGCGGTAAACCTGATGAAAGGTGATCCTGCAGAGGCTGTTGCAGCTGGGGCACATGCCATGTTTTTCCAATGCGGCTTAGGCCACATGCTGGGTATGGATACCCATGATATGGAAGATTTGGGCGAACAATACGTAGGCTATACCGATACCTTGAAAAAGGAAACTGTTTTCGGCCTGAAATCATTAAGGCTGGGCCGCGAACTGGAAGCCGGCTACGTGCTTACTGTTGAGCCGGGTATTTATATTATTCCGGAACTGATTGACCGCTGGCAAGCCGAAAAGAAATTCGCTGAGTTTATTAACTACGATGTGCTGAATACTTATCGTGATTTCGGCGGTATCCGCATTGAAGACAACTTTTTAATAACAGACACCGGTAGCCAGTTGTTGGGTAAATATTTGCCTAAAACACGGGAAGAAATTGAAGCGTTGAGAGGGTAAATAGATCTCTGCTAATCGGTGAATCTATATCTGTTATTTCATTGCCGTTGGTTAACCAACGATGAAAAGAAAAACCATCCAGGCTTTAGCCCCAAAATCTTCAATGGGATTTTGGCTAAAGCCTTTTATTTGATTGCTTGTGTTCCGTTGGTTAAAACCAAGGCAATGAATACTACTCGCACAGTCGTCAAGCGTCCACGCTTGATCGTTTGCTTTTATTAGGCGTCCACGCTCGCATAAACGTTAAAATAAGTAAGCGTGGACGCTTACTTTAAATTTAATTCAAGCGAAGGACGCTTGAACTTGCATAAGATTTTTTAAATCCTTTGTTTGTTTAATTTCTAAAGCTGTCGGCCACCCAGCTTCAACTGAGCGGTGGATTTAGGGGTAACCCTGCCTCTTGTTTAATTAATTGATTTTCAGTTGTTTGTAATTTAAAATTGAATTTCTGTTAACCCTGTTAACCCCCTCGACTCCCTTGCCGGCTTTGCCGTGAACACTTAGTTATTTTATAATTTAAGCGAAGGGCGCTTGAACTTGCAAAAGGGATTAACCAAACAAATCGGCCCGCATCCAAAAGCCGCGGGCCGATTTGTTAAATGCCTGCTATGATGTGTTAATTTATGTAAATTTAAACGGGTGGTGTTTGAGTAACTTTACCTAACACTATAACTTATGACAAGGTACCACCAATATTTACTGTTAACCATTTTTTTAGGGGCTGCAGGTCAATCAGCCGAAGCTCAACATAAAGCTACTCCATATTACCCCACCCACGCAGAAGTGCTGCAAAACTACAAAGCGGCCGATGCGCTTGATTCTGCCTTAAAAAAGATCCCCTATGTTGCCAACGTTAAACCCAATTGGCAGGTGGATGGTAATCAGTTCTGGTACGGCAAAAGGATAGCCGGCAACCAAACAGCTTATGTTTTGGTTGATCCGGAAAAAGGGATTAAGAAAACCATTTTTGAAAGCAGCCAGCTAAGCGCGGAGGTAAGCAGAATAACAGGCAAAACCATAAAGGACGGCAGCTTTAAAATTGACGATATGTTTTTTAGCGCCGATAAAAAGGAAGCTACCTTTAAAACAAATAATACCTGGCTTAAGTGCGATCTGAGCACACTGCAATGCAACAAAACTACCGACACCGTACACCAAAGTTATGATAACGAGAAGCCGCTGCAGGAGCGCCATTACCGTTGGGAAAATGCTGCTACCGATTCTGTATCTCCCGATAAACAATGGGCTGCCTTTGTGAAAGGTGGAAACATTATAGTTAAATCCTTAAAAAATGCGACGGAGATCAAGTTAACTACTGATGGTAATTTAGATAAGCCTTACGGCGAACTGAGCTGGTCGCCGGATAGTAAGCACGTTGTTGGTTACCGCATCGACCCCAAGAAAACAAAAGAGGTTTATTACCTACTGAGTTCGGTGCCGGGCACTACGCGGGCAGTTTTGAAATCACATGAATACGATCAGCCGGGCGATGAATTTACATCCTATCAGCAGTATATATTCAATATCACCGATAAAAGCGCGATAAAAACCGATGCTGAAAAGATAGACTTTTTTGGCGCACCACGATTACACTGGCGCGATGGTAATAGCCGTTATTTTACTTATGAAAAGGCCGACCGGGGCCACCAGCGCTTCAGGGTGATTGAGGTTGATGTTACCAACGGCAAAACCCGCAACATCATTGATGAAAAAACAAATACCTTCATTTACGAACAAAGGATCTACACTTTTTATGCCTCAAAAACGCATGAGATAGTGTGGATCACCGAGAAGGACGGATGGCGTCATATTTACCTGGTTGATGAATTGAGCGGCAAAGAAAAGCTGGTAACCAAAGGCGATTGGGTAGTACGTGATATTGACAGCGTTGACGTTAAGAAAAGGCAGATCTGGTTTAAGGGAAGCTGTAAAAATGCAGGTGAAGATCCTTATTTCATGCACTATTACCGCATTGGTTTTGATGGTAAAAACCTTGTTGACCTAACGCCCGAAAAAGGCAACCATAGCCTAAGCTTTTCGCCCGATAGAAAATATTACATCGATACGTATTCGGAAGTTAATATAGCTCCCCGCATTGTGATCAAAAACACTGCCGACCTGAAAACGGTTATGGAACTTGAACACACCGATTTGACTGGTCTTATAGCCACGGGTGTTAAACTGCCAGAGGTGTTTGTTGCCAAAGCAAGGGATGGTAAAACTGATATCTGGGGCGTGGTCTATCGTCCGGCAAATATGGACCCTAACAAGAGTTACCCGGTAATTGAAAACATTTATGCCGGTCCGCAGGATTCATTTGTACCTAAAAGCTTTTCGGTTGTTAACGAAATGCAAAGCATGGCCCAGTTGGGCTTTATTGTGGTACAAATGGATGGCATGGGTACGGCCAACCGCTCAAAGGCTTTTCATGATGTATGCTGGCATAACCTCGCTGATGCCGGTTTCGCCGACCGTATTTTATGGATGCAGGCGCTTGCTGCTAAATATCCGCAGGTTGATATCAGTAGGATAGGCGTTTATGGAACATCAGCAGGCGGGCAAAATTCGGCAGGGGCATTGCTGTTCCACCCTGAATTTTATAAAGCTGCGGTATCTGCCTGTGGCTGTCATGATAACCGCATTGATAAACAATGGTGGAATGAGCAATGGATGGGCTACCCGGTTGGCCCACATTACGAGCAGCAATCAAACATTACCAACGCCGGTAAATTGCAGGGCGATTTGATGCTGATAGTAGGTGAGGCCGATAACAATGTTCCGCCTGAATCAACTTTCCGTTTTGCGGATGCGCTGATCAAAAACAATAAAATGTTCGACTTGCTGGTGGTGCCGGGTATGGGCCATAGCGATGGTGGCCCTTATGGTCGTAAAAAGAAACGCGACTTTTTTGTAAAGCATCTGCTTAACGCAGAGCCGCCTGCAAGAAACACGGATGAGTTAGCACATAATTAAATAAAATCCTCTACATGTATTTTAATATTTGATAAAGGGTAGTTAGCTTTTGGCGTTGTGCCTTCAGCTTTTAGCTTTACCGATGTAACAAGGTACAATGCATAAATTTCAATTAACGGTTTTTCTTTTCTGGTATATGTGTTTGGCTGTATTAAACAGTTTTGCACAGCAACAATCAGCAACAGTGCCGGGTAATGGCAATCCCATTATTCCCGGCTACTTTGCCGACCCAACTGTACGCAAGTTTGGCGATACCTACTACATTTATGCTACCACCGATGGCAATGGCGGCGGGCACGGGCCATCACAGGTTTGGACATCCAAAGATTTTGTGAACTGGACCATGCATGATATGAACTGGCCAACCTCCAATTACTATTGGGCTCCCGATGTAATTAATGGAAACGACGGCAAGTATTATATGTACTACTGCCAGCCTGTTGATATCTATGGCGCATCGTCAACAAGCCCCACCGGACCCTGGACTCCCTTACTGCCCGACGGCAAATCGATGATCCCCAATTATTTTATCCCAGGGGTGATTACGCTGGATGGACAAACCTTTAAAGATGATGACGGCAAGATCTATATGTTTTGGGGTACCTGGGGCATCTATCCTGATCATGGCTGCGGTGTAGGCTTGTTAAACGCAGATATGCACACCTTTGCCAAAACAGCAAAGATCCCCAATACTATTGCCAAAGATTTTTTTGAAGCGCCTTTTATGTTTAAACGCAAGGGCATCTACTACTTTACCTATTCATCCGGTCTTTGTGAGGATTCTACTTATCGGGTACAATACGCCATTAGCAAAACCGGGCCGATGGGGCCATTTGAGTTCGGCAAAAACAGCCCAGTGCTGAGTACCAATGCTGATGGAACTATTCACGGACCGGGCCATGAGTCGGTAGTGCAGGTTGGGGATGATTTTTATATGGTGTATCATCGCCATAATAACCCGCACTCCAACGGGGGCTATCACCGGCAGGTTTGCGCGGATAAGATCGTGTTTGATGCCGAAGGCAATATTGAAAAGATTGTTCCTACCCATCTTGGAGTTGGGCTATTAGGAAAAAGTACTATTAATGCTCCCGACGAAGCTTATCAAAAAAAGGTGACAGCCTCATCTTTTTACAACGAAAATTATAAGCCATCATTTGCACTTGATAACAATAACGGCACCTTATGGAAACCTGCCGATAACAGTCGCAAGACGGCTTGGATCACCATCGATTTAGGTGCGATAAAGACCGTGCAGCAGGTATTAACGCAATTTGAATATGCAACGTGGTACTACCAATACCTTGTAGAATCATCGGTAGATGGCAAAAACTGGAAGCCTTTTGCTGATAGAACAGAGAATAAGCAACATGGCTCGCCGATGGTAGATTCAGGAAATGCGCAGGCCCGGTTTATACGCTTAACAATTACCGGCACAGAATATCCGGGTTTATACAAAGCGATTTGGAACGTAAAAGTTTACGGTGAGAGGGTAGTAACTGGCAACGTTGATCCTGTCAATAAAAAAGAAATATCAACGGCTGTAGTTTCAAACGAGAAAGAAGGTTTATTGGTAAACCTAAACGCCGATAATTTTCAGGCCGGCGAAGCGGTAACCCAATGGGTTAACAAAGGTGCCTTGAGCGGTAGTTTTACTGCGAATGGTAAACCTCCTGTTATTGATATCATCGTTGGTAAAAAGGCATTGTTGTTTAACGGTACGCAATCGCTTGAATCAACTGTAGCCGTACCCCGGTCGCTTGCCGGCAACAACAGTTATACTGTATCGTATGAGGTTTACGCCGATCTGATCAAAGATGAAAACCCGGTATTAAGCTGGACAAACGGCGAATCAGATCATCGCAGCGCTACTTTCGGCTATGGAAGCAATCGAACTGCCGGCGCTGTTCAGCATTTTGGTGTTTCCGACTTTCAATACAAAACAATGCCCGCTGCCGGGAAATGGCACCAGGTTGTAGTTACGTTTGATGGATCGTTCGAAAAACTATTTGTAGATGGCGAGCTGAATAATGCAGAAAACAAGATGCTGTTTTTACAGCTTGCAGATAAATTTATCATCGGTGCAAAAACAAACCGTTCGGCTTATTTTTCAGGTGCTATTTCCTCGCTTAAAATTTATAATCAACCGCTGGCCGATAGTGTGATAAAGCAATGGGCTTTACACCCTGCCAAATCAGATATCTCCCTTTACCTCGATGCCGCAAAACTTAACTATGGTCCGCTTCAAAAATGGATAAACAACGGAGGTGCAGGCGGGGCGTTTCAATCTGCTAATGGGCGGGTAGCAGAAGTAAGGGATATTAAAGGAAAAATAGCTGTTAGTTTTAATGGCAAAAGCCCGCTTATGTTTAATAACGATGTTGCTGTTAATAGCGAAGAAGGTTACAGCGTAGCATTAAGCGTTTATCAAAGTGCATCAACGCAAAACGGTTCGATACTGAGAGCACAATCGTTGAAAGAGCCTTTCATCAATGCCGGTGAATATTTAGGTACGGGCAAATGGCACTATGTTATAAAAGCTGTTAGCGGAAATGTCGCTAAATTATATGTAGATGGTGCTCTGGTTGCAACAACATCAAATACAGACAAGCTCACCGGCAAGCTTTTACTGGGCGATGGTTTTAATGGTGCGGTATCTAATCTTGTGGTCTATAAACATAGCTTATCATCAGCAGAAATTAAACAATTGAGCCTGGGTTGGAAACAGAACTATCATCCGCCTATAGCAGGTTCGTTTGCATTTAAAGCTGCTCCGACGGCTGTAACACCCGGCATGGTTGAAATGGAGGCGCCCGAATATGCTTCTGTAAAATCAAACCTGCAATATGATTTTATTAACGAGACAGATAACCGCAAATCAAGCGGCTGGCAGGCTGATCCGCATTATATCAGTTATGGGCTTGCGGCCGATAAAAATTATAGCTACTCTTTTAAAGTTAAAGACAACTATGGTAATGTAAGTTCAAAAACTGCCGCATTGCCGGTGAGCACATCATCAGCATTATTTAATGTTATTGCAGATGGGTTTACGGTTAATAAAGATTTTGTAATCAATGGCACAACCGGCACTATATGGAATGGTTTGACAGGTGGAGATAAGCCGGATGATAAGGTATTTATAGGAGACGGCGTGCTAACTCTGGAATCAAAAGGTTCAAACTGGGACGGTAACTTGCCTTATGGGCCATTTTTATACCGTAATGTTTTGGGCGATTTTGTGGCCGAGGTAGAAGTAGCTGACGTAAGTGGCCTTAAGGACAAAAAGGTGGCCGGTAACAGTGATATGGGCTTGATGGTACGCAAAGCAAAACGACCCGGTACTGAAGGCAGCGAAAACCTGATCCAGAACAGTATTTTTCCGGCCTGGAATTGTGGCAACATGCTCACCAATTTTAAAACCGGCGACCGGATGCAAACCAATACCCAAACCGGCTGGAATTATAACCGTTATCTGCAGATCCAAAAATCGGGCGACGTATTTTACATCAGGAGCAGCAACGACGGCATACATTGGACCGATCTGCCCGGAAGCCCGGTTGTTAGGCCTGATTTAATTGGTGCTGATCTGCAAATCGGCCTTTACCATAGTACCTACGGGCCGCACCGCTCGTATGTTAAATTCTCCAATTTTAAATTCATCAGTAGGAAATAAATATGTAATCCGCTGTTTGAGGCTCTGAAATTAAGCAAGTAAGCCATGTTTAATTAAAAACATGGCTTACCAACAGCGCTATAATCTTGATTGTTTAGTGGATAGGCAGGACTCTGACAAATGTACCAGACGCATTAAAAATTAAAGCGTATTTGGTATTGTTTGATGTAATCAACACAACGTAACCTTGCAGGGTTCCGCCGGGGCTTTCAGAAAATGCTTTATCAAATACGTAGCCCGGATAAGTAGCAGTAAGATAAGTGGTAATAGCAGCCGGTAAGTTAGCTTCAGCTACTACAGCATGTTTTAAATCGTGTTTTTCTATCTGAATACGTTTTACAAGTTTGCCTGCCGCGGTTACCGTTGTTGAGTAAAGTACCCCGTTCTGGCTTATCAAAATGTATACGTTATCAGGTGCGATAGAGGCATGCAACAAAGTATCTGTTGGATAGGTTGTTGAAAAATAGCTGCTTACAGCAGCAGGAAGGGCCGAAATAGCAATGGTATCGCGGTGTTTACTGTCACGATTATCAAAGAATCCGCCTAAGTGCCATCCTGGTCCTTTAAGGTCAACACCTTCGCGTTGCTCAAGGATGCTTACAAACGTACCAGCAGCAGTGAATTTGAGGCCAACCAAAGCGCTGTTGTATTTGATAACTACAATGTAGTTGATAACTGTTTTAGTACTATCAGTAATGGAGTATGCTTTTTTGAATGTATAACCGCTGTAATTAGCTGTAAGGTAAGTGCCGATAGCTGTAGGTAATGTGCTAAAAGCAACGGAGTCTTTGGTATCATGCTTGCCATAGCAGCCAACCATATAAACGCTGTCGGTAGTAGTTCCGGACGATGCAAGGCTAATAGCGATGGCGCCGGTTGATGTGACGGCTGATGACGAAACGCTGCCGGCCGAAGCTGATTTTGAAGCGTTTTCCTTTTTACATGATGCCAGGCCGATTATTGTGCCGACCATCAATAGTGAGGCGTAAAATGATTTCATTTTCATAGAATTAATTTAAATTGATAATTAGCGCTGCCTTTTTTCGGACAGGTTTAATTAAAATTAATTTGGAAAATCGGGCCGTCGGGAAATGTGTCGACAAATGAGTGATTTAAATCGACGTATGAAGAATATGTTTTTTGTTGTAGAGACGCATCACATGCGTCTTGCGCATGAAGGTATTTAATGCGCAAATTTGCTGTCGGAGACGCATGTGATGCGTCTCTACGAAAAATTTAAACCGGGCTAATTACATCTGGCTAAGCCATCGGTGCTGGAAGCATCAGCAGGTTTGATGATCAGCGCTTTTTCAAAAAAAGGTTTTGCTTCCGATTTTTTTCCAGCCATAAGCATCGACCAGGCCAGCATATGGTTGCCGTCATAATCAAAAGGATAAAGCGTTACTACTACCCTGAAAAGCTTAATAGCGGGTTCGTATTGCTTACGGTTATAATAAATTACGCCGGCCCAATAATTGGCCTGTGTGTTTTGAGGGTCTATTTTCAGGATAGCAAGATATTGTTCCAGCACTTTATCCCAGTTTTGCAAAAAGGAGAGCGGCTTTATATAGCCAAACTTAGCCTCAATAGCGCCGGGCTTCAGGTTAACTGCTTTTTGATAATAGGTTTGCGAAGCAGTGTAGTTTTTATTGAGGTAATGAAGCCAACCCAGCCTGATGGCTATCTCATAATTATTTTCCGAATAGTAGGGGTAAATATCGGCAATGGCAGCAACGTAGTTTTTGTTTAATTCATTGGTATAACTGTTGTGAAAAGCTTTTTGAAGCACCACATTTGTCTGTGCCTGCAATTGTGCTGCAAATACAAATAAAAAAATGGGAATAAAGGTCTTCTTTAAAATTTCCATGTTATACCTAACGTAACAGAGTTTTGGTTATAGTTAACAGCACGGTAAATGTCTGTTTTCTTTTCATAAAAGTAATTTAAATTCAATAAGGCATGGTTACCTAACTGATAAAAAACGCTTTCACCGCATTTAAATTTTGTAGGATCGATGGCGTTATACACATAAAGCCCGTCTGCATCCAGGTAATCATCCTGGTTGCCAAAAGTAGCGGCTGTTTCCAGCCACGTTTTGTTTAACACTTTAAATCCCACCGACTGGCTATAAATGAAATGCGTTACTCCGCTTAAATTCAGTACCGATGCCCTGCTTGTGGTGTATAAATTCAAGTTTCCCAGTGGATAAAAATCCACTTTGGCATCATATTGTTTTAAGGTTTTATTAATGAGTTTGCCCAAATTAACATCGCCCTGCAAATCAATGTAGCGGGTATCATATTTTATTCCTAACAGCCCAAGGTTACTTTGGTAAATATTGCTCCGGTAGCTGGTGTGTAAATAATGGTACGCGCCAAGTAAATTGATGTTTTTAGTCAAAGAATATTTCGCTTTAGCATAATATTCAAACTGGCGGTCGGTTTTGCCTGTTTGGTTAATGTAATCAATATAGCCCGATCTGAATATATTCTGTTTGAAAAACATAAATGATTGATCCAACTGCAAACGCCACGATAATCTTAAACCGATACCCGCGCGTTCAAAAAAGCCGTTGTCGCGTTCGTGGTTATTCGGCAATTTTATGCCGCTTTCTAAAACCGCATCAGTTAAACCAAAGGGTGATAACTTGATAGCACGCAGGGTTGCTGTGTCTAAATGCGATGCATTGTAAAACGCGGTGTTATTGTTGTTGATATAGGTGTTGCAGTAGTAAGCATACAAATATGCAGTGACATTTTGGGGCTCTTTAAGTAAAACCCGGTTAAACTGATAGATGGCCGCTTTATAGTTACCGGTAAGCATATAAGCATACCCGGCCTTAAAGCGCAAGGTAGGAGAGTCTACACTTTTAGCAACCGATTGATTTACAAACCTGATAAGTTGTTTCCAGTTGCCGGCATTGTACAATTGTTCGGCGGTACTATCGGCCGTGGCAAGTTTATTATCTTGTGCACGGGTTACAAGAGCAGCAAATAGCAAGGCAAAAAGTATGGTTAATTTTCTGTACTCCATTGTGCTTCAATATGCTGACCGTTTGTATTTATAATGAGGGCTTGCAGGCTGCTATGATCTACAAAAATGGTTGCCTCTGTAAGGGACAATGTTCTACCTGCAATTTCCTGGTATTGTTTGGATACAATGTTTAACCCTGTTTTTTTTAACTGTATCCCGCTTTTATATTTTATGCTGATGAACCGGTAAAAAGGCGCAATAAAATCCTGCAGCCAAAGCAATGTTTTGTTATGGGTAAGCGGTACCGGGAACTCATCATTAGCCGGGCTATACCCGGCATCGTTAAAAATAACTTTATATGCGGCAAGGTAAAAATAGTGGAGGAGCGACGTTTTATCGCCATAAAAGCTGGTGAAGTAAAACATAGTTCCATTGTTAATAAAATAAGCAACGGCACCTGTTGTTTTGCAGTAGATGTATGACTGTCCTAATTCATCTTTAAAAACTTCCCATTCTTCGGTTGAGCCGTTTCCGTTAACTAATTTAGATACGAAGCCCGGTTGCAGGTCGAATGCTTTTTTGAGTGGCGTATTGATTTCGGGGTTGCTTATTAATTCGTTTTCATTTGGGATATTGTAGCTTACAAAGATGGTTTGATCAGCTTTTTTGGTAAAATAATAGGCGAGCGGATAAGGCAGTGTTTTAGATCCTATATAAGGCGTAGCCTGCAACTGGAAATGCAAATGCGGCTCGGGCGACCGACCCGAATTACCGCAGAAACCCAGCAGATCACCTTGTTTTACGATATCGCCGGGTTTAACTTTTACAGAGTTTTTTTTGAGGTGCGAGAGTTTGGAATAAAGCCCTTCGGCGTGGCGTATCACTACGGTGTTCCCCCAGTTTTCCTTCAGGTTTTCCTCGCCTATGTCGTTATCTTCTACATGGTTTACAACCTGTTCTACAATGCCGTCGCCGCAGGCCAGTACCGGCTTATTGAAACAATAAAAATGTTCAGGAAGGGTACCGGGATGCTGAAATGTTTTTTGTTCATCATCCGTAATCACAAAATCAAGCGCCTGGCCCCATTCGCCTTTGTGGGTAATGCTACCATTATAACCCTGCGAAACCGTCCAATAGCCCATAAACGGCAAATTGAGCCTCATGTATTTCAGATCGTTCAGCCTGTTTTGCAGGTTTAAAATATGATAAAGATTTTTTTCGGGCGAGTAATGCTGTGCTATGGTTAACTGCAATTTGGGGTGATGACCGGTTAACTTTAAAAAATAAAGCAGGCTGATATTAAGCACGCAAAACGGTAATGAAAAAACAGGCAGCGCATGCAAGGCCATGAGTGTGGTAAGGGCATTAATGAGTATGAAACCCAAGGGGATGCAAAGAATTGCCAGCAGGTAAGAGCGTAACGATGGGATGGTGAAAAAGCTGCTGATGGCCATTGAAGCCATCATTAAATTGGCACCAAGGTGGTAATAGCTGATACCCTCTGGGTAGGTATTTGTGATGTTGTTAAACCCGCAGGCCGTTAAAAAGCTAATGATAAGCAGGCTGAATGCAATGCGCGAATGCACAAGTATCCCTATAGCAATAAGCATTCCGGTTATGATATTATGCTGAAATAGAATTGCGCTCAATGAACGGAAAAATAAGCTCATCAGTTTTGGTAACGTTGTGGCAAGATAACCTTCGGCGCCGGCCAGGTTACCCGGGCCAGTGTAAATTTCTTCGAGCAGGGAGCTGCTTTTTTGTGATAATCCAGTGTTGAAGATGCTGTTGGATGCCAGCAGTACAAGCCAGAAAACCAGGATAAATGGCAGTGAAAGTATAGGTAAACCCGGTTTACTCATGCGCTTTGACATAATGATGGTAGCAAGCACTACCAGGCAACAGGCAACCGCCAGCCAGGTCACAAACATGACGTTAACCTGGAAAAAAGCACCAAATGCTATCCCTGATAATAAACAGTTAAAGCTGTAAATTCCTGCCCGGTAATCTTCGTTATCCTGTTTTGCTGATTTTGTTATCAGCAAAGAGAAAATGACGCAACTCAACCCTGCAAAGCCGGATACCGGGTTGAAAAATGATACCAGCAGCAAAATAACCCCCAATACCCGGTTTTGAGAAAAAAACAGAACCGAATAGGAATTGATGACGGTTTTTATGAATGCTGGAATTTGCTTCACTTGTTGTTATTTAAATGAGCGGGTACTAACTCTGGTTCGGCAGTATATTCCAATGTTTCGTTTTTGCGGATGAGATGCGTACGCAACTTCTCGTCTATCAACACAACAGCAGGCCTTAAAGTGATGAATTGCATCCATTGGGTCATGTTGTAAGCGCCAACCTTGTGCACAACAACCTGGTCGCCGGGATTTAGCAGGGGCAGGTTAATGCTTTCCCTGATCACATCAATGTTCATGCAAAGCGGCCCGTATATCACTGTGTTTTCGGTATGTGCTGCAAAATCATTAGCAGGGCTTACCTGGTGTTCATACCAAAAAGATGTAAACAGGATATTGACCCCAAAATCAACTATGACAGCGCTTTTGCCATTGGCTAAACGTTTGTTGGCAATAACAGTGCCCAGCAGGTAACCGGCATCATCTATTAAAACGCGCCCGCTTTCCAATATCAGCAGCGGCAGGTCATCATTGGCAAAGCCAAAATTGAGCAAAGCCGAAGTTATGACTTCAGCAAAGTCGTCAACCGTCGGCACGGTATCATTCCCCGGCAGGTAAGCACCTTTTAGTGTATTAGTTGAGGGGAAACCGCCTCCCAGGTCAAGATATTCTATTTTATGATTAAGTTCGGTCTGGCAGCGAACAGCCAGTTCGGCCAGTTTATTAGCTGCTATACCATAAGCATCGGCAGAGAGCATATAGGTACCGATATGGCAATGCAGGCCCACCAATTGCAGACTTCCCGAGCCTGTGATCTTTGTAACCGCCGACCAGGCTTCTCCATTTTCATAGTTAAAACCAAAGCGGTCCCAAAGTGGGTAAACGCCGGTATCCATATTTATACGGATGGCCACACGTGGCTTATTGGCCATGTTTTTACTTAAGGTAAGCAGCAGGTTAAGCTCATCAAAATGATCAATATGGATCAGCGAATCATGCTCGATGGCCAACTGCAGATCGTTGAGAGATTTGCCCGGTCCGTTAAAAATGATCTTGTTGCCCGGTACGCCATTGCCCAATGCTTTACGGTATTCAAAGCCCGAAACAACCTCCGCCCAACTGCCTTCCTGGTGAAAAATCTGACAAACAGCATTGAGGTAATTGGTTTTATAGCTCCATGCAAATTGTACCTTTGGGTAGCGGGTGCTAAAAGCGCGGTATGCTGCCCGGTAGTTTTTGCGGATTTGTTTTTCGGACAATACAAACACCGGCGAACCGTAGTTTTCGATCAGGCTTTTAACCGAAACGCCATCGATGCTTTTAACGGGCTGCACACCGGTGCGGGAGCCGAATTTATTAAGGGCACCGGCCTGTAGTTTTTTTATATATGGTTTCTCGTATGGCAGCTTTTCCATCGTTATAAATTATAATTCGCCAAACGCCGAGATCTGCTGAAAATCGGCGATGTCGGCAATATGGTCCCACGAATAGCGGACAAACAGTTTGCCGGCCTGGTAATCGGCATAGGGCTCAACGGTTTCACCCATCGCTATTTTGGCCAATGCCGCAGGCTGGTTTTGGCCGGCGGCGGCAGTTAAATAAACCCATGCCGGAAATCGGGGATTAATTTCCAATATGTATAAATGTCCGTCGGCATTGCTCATGACCTCCATTTCGTAACCGCCTTTCCAGTTGCTTACGCGGGCAAAGTTGTCGGCCAGTTGGGTAAGCTTATCATCTTTAATGGTAACGCCCGCCCAGGCCTTCCCTTTATCGGTAATATAAAGCTTGCGCATAGCCACCAAGCTGATGTTGTTGCCATTACCATCGCCAAGTGCCGCGATGTTGATTTCGTTGCCCTTGATGTATTGCTGGGCTATTACCGGCACGCCCCAGGCTGCATACAATTGATGAAAGGCTTTCAATGCCTGATCCATCGTGTATACAACATAAGCCTCATAAAACTTGCCTTTTATTACCATAGGAAAGTTGAACTCAGCAGCCGCTTTTTTAATATCATCGGTTGTGTAAAGCTTATGGTCGGCGGGCACGTAAAAACCATTTTTTGTGCCGAAATTTTTTAGGTTCACCTTATCTCTCAACGCCAGTTGCTGGTATGTCGGAAGATAGGTCGCAATACCCATTTGCTGCAATTGCGGCGCTATCTTTATAAAATTGAACAGCTCCGAATCAAAATTGGGGATAATGAGATGAAGCTTTTCCTGCCGGTTGATATATGCCAAACGTTCAGCGAGGGCTGCCGTACCTTCGGTGGGATAGGGGACCTGGTAAGTTTTATTTACCTGATCCCGTAGGTAAATCCCGGGCTCCAGCGACTCGTACGACAGTCCAATTATGCGCAAACCATCTCCAAAATACTCTTTTAAAGAACGGATGACCGCCATCCCCGGCCCCGGATTGTCATTGGCATTGAGCCCGGTAACAGCAATACATAAATCAGCGTACTTGTTTGGCATCATCCTTAAATTTCGAGCAGGTTTGCTTCTTTTAGCTGCAGCATCCAATTATCCCAATCCCTGTTAAGCTGGCTTTCGCTCACTTCATACCTGCTCAGAATATCCTGCTTGATATCATCTTCGGTTTTGCCGCTTTTCATAGCCTCAAGCAGTTTTGCCGCCATACCGTTACCGGAAAATGAATCGCCGGTGGCAGGGTTAAAAATAAACCCGTTTTCGCTAGTGGCTATGTTGCTCTTGAGTTTCATTTTATAAGTGCAGGGTTGTTTAATTAATAAAAGCTAAACTTAGCAGGTTTATATGAGTTTACAAAACCAGCTTCAGGATGCCATCAGGTATTCTATCCTTGATGCAAGCACTTCCATATCCAGCGGTTTTACAAACAAGGCATCGCATTTATAAGAATCGGCCTGTGCTTTTTTTGTTTTAAAAGCGGTTACAATAATGATAGGTACATTGCATAGCTGCTTATCATCCTTAAAGTCCCGGCAAACCAGTTCACAATCGTTATCTACCAACAAATAATCCAGAATGATCAAATCCGGATTAATCATTTTAGCTTTATCATATATAGCATTAGGGTCAAAAGTTAAATGCACATTAAAATCGCCATAGTACATAATGTCATCAATGACGGATAACATCCGGCTGTTTTTATCAAGTACTAAGATGGTTTTTTTATCGCCTGCTGTTTTCATGACTTTAAGGATTAGTGTCAATTTTAACAATATAAAGTTGAGGCTATTTAAGGGGTTGTAAAATAATGTGTCGTTCAACGCCTTTAATGTGCCGATGAATTGATTATTTGTGCCAGTATTTGATAAAATCGGTATAGTTTGTACCTACAGGAAGCTCCACATCGGTTAGTTTTACCTTGCGGTTGTGGATAGACCTGATCTGATCACGCGCTACCACGAAGCTGCGGTGAATACGAATAAACTTTGACGCAGGCAGCTTTTCAATTGCACTTTTCAATGGCATCAGTGTTAGTATGGGTTTGGCTACACCCAATATATGGATCTTGATGTAATCCTGCATGCTTTCAATATATTCAATGTCTTTGATATTGATCTTGATGAGCCTGTATTCTGAATGCACATACAGAAAGTCGCCTTCGTTTGTGGTATCGGCGTGCTTATACTGATAATAACCAATTGCTTTTTGAACTGCCGTGTCAAAGCGCAGGTTATTGATTGGTTTCAGCAGATAATCTACCGCTTCCAGTTCGTAACCTTCATATGCGTAATTTTTGTAGGCAGTGGTAAAAATGATCATTGGTTTATCAGTCAATGATTTTACCAGGTCGATACCGGTAATATCAGGCATGTTAATATCTATAAACAGCACATCTACCTTGTTCATTTTCAGGTATTCCCCGCCCGATATGGCATCCTCAAAAGTATTAACCAATGTTAGCGCGGGATATTCAGCTACATATTTTTCAATTATTTGAAGGGCCAGCGGCTCGTCATCAATAGCTACACATTTTAATTGCATTATAAACAGTTTAAGCGTTAATCTCCAGTTCAACAATGAAATTGCCATCGGCTATGCTAATGTCAAGCCGGTGTTTGTTAGGATAAATATGTTGCAGGCGCTGGCGGTTATTGGCAATGCCAATCCCTTTCCGTTCGGTGGCAGGTCGTTTTTCGAAAATGGTATTTTTGCAGATGAACAGCATTTGGTTGCCGTTTACCCTTAAGCAGATATTAATAACTGATGGCTGGTGTTTACTTACGCCATATTTAAAAACGTTTTCAATAAAGGTCATCAGTATCAGGGGCGGAATTTTTTGATTGTCAATCTTGCCCGAAACTTCAAAATCAAGCTTTGTTTTTTTGCCGAGTCGCAGGCGTTGCAGATCGATATAATCGTTGATACAATCAACTTCATTTTGCAGTAAAACAAAATCCTCCGTTACCTCATCGGTTACATAGCGCATGATGTTAGAGAGTTTCATGATGCTCTCGGAAGTATGCTCGCTATTGGTAACCGATAAGGCATAAATATTATTCAGCGTATTGAATAAAAAATGAGGATTGATCTGGGCTTTAAGAAAAGAGAGTTCGGCATGAGCTTTTTCGGCCTCGGCACGGGTAACCATCTGCTCGGTAAGCTGCCATTTTTGAACCGTGGCAATGGCAACGCTCAATCCCATTACAATGATAAAAATAAATAAGCCTACCATATCAATATTACCGGATTGATGAATAAAAATAATGCGGTTGGTGGGTTTAAGGCTGGGGTCCTGCATCCGCAGATCTTCGTGCGGCAACGGGCCAAAAGGCATGTTTTGCTGATTAGGTGCTGAGCTGTCAATGCCCGTAAGCGTAATTTGCGGCCCTATAGGCTGTGGATTAGGGGCTGTTGTTGCTACAGGTTTATTCCCTTTAACAAGGTTGTGAAGGAGCAGGTTATCAAAAGGCTGCAAAAAGTAAACAAAGCCTGAAAGTAATAGCACAATAAGCCCATACCAGACATATCTTTTACGGAACACGAACTTTGGCACCAGATACCAGGCGTTCAGGTAAAACATAAATATATAGGTGAGACAAAACAGCCAGTAGTAAGGCGAAAACAGGACGGTATAGGTGCCGGCACTGCTTTGCTGTGTGCGGTTCATGAATAATAGCGGGAACCCTAAAAACACAAGCCAGCCTGCAGCATGAATGAAAAAAGTGGTTGCTTTTGAGCGGATCATTTTATTTTAAGATTCTTTTATTCATCAATGCCGGAGCTACTGGCTGGCACATATTTTAGCATCGAATTTAAAAAAAGCACCTGTACATTGCACAGGTGCTTCATCTTATACGAAAAAAACTATAATTCAGTGTCCCTGCTTCTGAATTATAAATCAAAGGTGAAGATGAGCGGGGGTTTTAACAACCATGTGTCGGTGAATTGGGAAATTGTATAGATGAACGGGGTAGCGGCGTGTTTTACCTAAAAATTGGGATGAGTGGATTATATAAGAAAGCCCCCTTGCACTCGCTGTTTGGGGGCTATCACCTAAACCTTATCACTGATCAAATTATTATTTGATGGTGTAAAGGTAGCCCTGAGGTTTTAATCTGAAATTTTGTACCGACGAACAAGGTAATTGAATGGATGGAGGGGGAGTTTTGGATATTTTATGAATTTAATTCAGCGTTTTTATTAACATTGATTATAATCCAACAAATTATGAAGCTACTTCTTACATCTGCCGGAATCAGCAATATGAGTATTCAAAATGCTTTGATAGAGCTGTTGGGCAAACCGTTTGCCGAAGCGAACGCCCTTTTTATCCCTACCGCGATATACGCTATACCCAACGGTGGCGACATAGTACGAAGGGTTATTTGCGGGTCCTTAGGTGATCCCTTTTGCCAATTGGGTTGGAAGTCGCTGGGCTTATTGGAACTTACCGCCTTACCCAGTATCAAAAAAGAGTTATGGGTTGATATGCTCCGGGAAACCGATGCTTTACTGGTAGGTGGTGGAGACTGCCAGTACCTGACCTATTGGATGCAGCAATCCGGGCTGGCGGATCTGCTGCCCTCGCTTTTACAAAAGATGGTATATGTTGGCCTGAGTGCCGGTAGTATGATCATGACCCGCTTTGGTACTACCTATGGCAACCATATGCTGCCGGCTGATAGTGATAAGTCATTAAGTTTTGTTGACTTTGCTATCCACCCGCATTTGGATCATGAGTGGTTCCCGAACAATTCCCTGGCCAATATTGAGAAACTGGCTGCTTCCATACCAGTACAATCATACGCTATTGACGATCAAACCGCGATTAAAGTGATTGACGGAGCCGTCGAGGTTATTTCTGAGGGGCATTGGAAATTATTTACTCCTGAGATTATGGCAGGCCGCTAAAGGATATTCAAAGCCCCGTTTGAGGTACATACCCTGCACTGAACATGTTCACAATTGACCGGGGAGTTAGTACTGTGATTATATCCACATTGGGGAGCCTTATTCCTTTTTGGTATCCGGCAGGGCTCCATAAATACAACAGGTTATCTTTGAGTAAATGTGATTTGTCATCATAAATTACAAATGTGCCGTTAGGCAGGGCTTTTAGTTTTTCTTGATAGGTAACTTTTGACTTATCAGCTGTAATGCGCTCTGCCTGCAAAATGTCATCTATTTTGGCTACCGGTGTTTTCATGTCAAAACCGTATTGAGGGTTGCCTTTTAGCCAAAACTCTTTAAATCGCTGATGATCCTTATACCTGCATTGAAAACAAGGCCGGTGCCCTGCTGAAAATGCCGTGGCTTCATCAAGGAAGAAGAGTTCAGTCCAGCGGTCGGACTGCATGATTTCCCGGTGTCGGCCCCTGAACTCCAAAGCGCAGGTTATCCAGGCTTTAATTTTAAAAGCGCGCACAATTTCCTTGTCTTCATTATGGATTACGCCCCGGTTACCGAGCCAGGAACCTCGCGCTGTCGTTTTAATAAGTTGTCCAAATGGATTTACGCGGTTCTGCAGCATGTTATACGTTGTTTTCAATGGTGAGGATCAAAGTCACATCAATCAGTTTAAGACAGCGCGTCATGAAATATAATGCCCAGGCTATGGCGCTTACCGCTGTGAACCGGGCTTACACCATGCTTCATATTTACCCTGTAATAACCTTTGCTGCCTTTTACCGGCCTAAAGTTAGTGGTCAATAAAACCATATCACCCATGTCAGGAGTAAGTACATTAACTTTTGATTGCGCCCGCGGAATTTGCTCGGTGATTACAAATTCGCCGCCTGTATAGTCTCTGTTGTGCTGATCGAGCATGAAAACCATTTGGACGGGGAAATATACTTCACCGTAAAGGTCCTGGTGCAGGGTGTTAAATCCGCCTTCTGTGTATTGCAATATCAGGGCTGTGGGTTTGGTTTGCCCGGCTTCATGGCTTAACTGTTTCATTTCTTCATGGGTGCCAGGGAATCGTTTGTCAATACCAAGCTCTTTCATCCATTTATTGGCGACAGGTACGATGTACGGATAAACGCTCTCCCTTAAATCGGTTATAATAGCAGGCAGCGGGTAATTATAATATTTGTATTCGCCATATCCAAATCTGTAGCGCTCCATGCTGACGGTTTTGCGGTAAGCATCTGCGTCATAATCGCTGATTAATGTATCGCAGTAGCGTTCACCTAAAACCTGTTTAACAATTGCAAAACCGTTGTCATGTAATGTTTTATTAATTTGATCCCAATCAAGATTTTTGATACGATCTTTAAGTGTTTGTTCCGGTGTCATTTTTGTTATTTTGAATAGGACCAAAACTATCGTTAGGCAGATTGGCGGGCAATCCGATTCTTGCGGAATTTATACTGTCGGTTTCATTGAAGAGAAATTATTAAATACATATCATGGAGATTAAACTTAAACGGGTTTACGAACCTTATGCCGAGGCAGATGGCGTTAGAGTTTTGGTGGACCGCCTTTGGCCGCGGGGGATAAAAAAGGAAGACCAACGGATTGACAAGTGGTTTAAAGGTGTAGCACCATCTAACGAGCTAAGAAAATGGTATAACCATGATCCTGAAAAATTTGAAGCCTTTAACCAAAAATACCGCGCCGAAATTGAGGGTGCAAAGGTTTTGGATGAATTGGTAGATTATATCAGGCAGCATAAAACAGTGACGCTGGTGTTTTCTTCAAAAGAGCCGAAATTAAATAATGCGGTAGTTTTAAGCAAGATAATCGAAGAGCATATCGCCTGAAAACTCCGCAAGAATCGGATTGTTGAGCATGGGCGAGGCCGGTACCTTTGTGTTATAAATACTAAAAAACACAATTGAATTATTTAAATATAAGGCTTTATGAAAACTCAACAAGAGATAGATTATACCCGCATAGCCGATGCGATTGGCTTTTTCAGGGAGAATTTTAAGGCACAGCCTAAACTGGATGAAGTTGCGGAACATGTTAATTTAAGTCCCTTCCATTTTCAGCGGATGTTTAAGGATTGGGCGGGGGTAACGCCTAAGCAGTTTCTGCAATATTTAAGTGTAGAACATGCCAAGGAAATATTAAAGCAGGACAACACCAATGTTTTTAATACCGCGCTGGAGACAGGGCTTTCGGGAGGTGGCAGACTGCATGACCTGTTCATTAAGGTAGAAGGTATGACCCCTGGCGAATACCGCAACGGCGGGGCTATGCTGCAGATCAATTATTCATTTGCCGATACGCCTTTTGGTAAGGTGATCGTGGCATCAACGGGCAAAGGTATCTGCCATATGGCTTTTGTTGATGATGGGGAAGAGAAAGCTTTGGAGCAGTTGAAAATAAGTTTCCCAAACGCCGGATACAACCAGTTAGTTGACAGAATCCAGCAAAATGCCTTGTTTATTTTCACACAGGACTGGAGCCGTTTGGACGAGATCAAGCTGCATTTAAAAGGAACCGATTTCCAGATCAAGGTGTGGGAGACGTTATTGAAAGTACCTCCCGGCGGATTAACCACTTATGCCTCACTTGCCAAAAAAGCAGGCAGCGAAAATGCTTACCGAGCAGTCGGCTCAGCGGTAGGTAGTAACCCCGTAGCGTTCCTGATCCCTTGCCACCGGGTAATAAAATCAACCGGCGAAATAGGTCAGTATCATTGGGGCAGTACCCGTAAAAACGCAATAATAGGCTGGGAAGCAGCGCTAAAGGAGCGGGTTGAATAAGGTTTGTGAGCAAAGGGGATATGTAATTCCCTTCAAGCGTCCGCGCTTACATAGCAACGCTAAAGTAAGCGTGGACGTAAACATAAAAATGAGTATGTCCGGTTTTACAGATCGCTGGAACAACACATCAGTGTGGAGTAAAGTGCCGGGCTCATCAAAAACTGTGTCGGCAATTACCGCATCCCCGAACCTGTTCGCCAGGTGAACCAGCAGGCGAACAAAATAGAATTGCCTGCGAGGAAAATTTTAAGCCACAACCTGCGTTATTTTAGCTCACCTGTCATGATTAGCTGAATGCGTAACACCATAAAAATCACCTGGTATTTTTATAAGTCGATGTTGTTATGGTGCATGACCATCAACATGATCTGCATCTACTATTTGTTTCGCGGAGAGGTTAATATTGTAGAATCATACATTTTTAAAATAATGAGTTATGGTTTAATCATCGGCTTCCGGTATTATAATTACAACTCAACTAAAACCTTCTTCTACTTCCGTAATGCAGGTTACGGGATCGACAGGTTATACCTGTACGCCCTTACGTGCGATGCCCTGGCCTACGGAATACTGTTATCGCTCTTAAAACTGGTAAAATATTGGGTCAGTATATTTTAAAAACCGACAGCGTTCACCTCGAGTTTGATGGACGCAAGATTTTACAAGATATTTATCTCGATTGCCGCCAGGGTGAGGTGGTAGGTTTGCTTGGCCGCAACGGTTGTGGCAAGTCATCGCTGCTGCGGGTTATTTTCGGTAGCCTAAAGCCAACTTACAAGCACGTCAGCATCGACGATAAACACATTTATAAAGGTTATGACGATGGTCGGGTAGCTTATTTGCCCCAGCACAATTATCTGCCGCAAAATATAAAGATCCAAAGCCTTGCTGGTACCATTATCGATCCTCAATTTACTGATGAATTTACCTCATTGTCAATTTACCAGGATCATCATCACAAAAAGCCCGGCCAGCTATCCGGCGGAGAACTCAGGCAATTGGAAACCCTGATGTGTATTTACAGCCGGGCAGATTTTATATTGCTCGATGAGCCATTTACTCATGTTTCGCCGGTGCAGGCGGAAATGTTTAAGGGTATCATTCGTAAATGCGCTAAGGTAAAAGGTATCATTGTTACCGATCATCAGTATTATAATATCCTTGACGTGGCCGATAGAATAGTACTAATTACCGACGGGAGCACCAAAGCCATCAACAACCCTGATGATCTGATCAGGTACCGGTACATCAGTCACATTATTTAATTGTTAGACTGTGTAACTTAAGACATAAAATGAGGGTCTATTAGGTATAGTATTTAATACGATGCCTAAGGTTTATCTGTTGATCTTTTTTTTAGTTTTCTGTTGCTTCAGTGCGGCGGGCAGCGAGAAAGTGACTATCAATGGCATCACCTTTAAAAATGCAAAGCCCGATCCTGATCCATCGCCCACCGGTGATTTTAAAACTTTAGTCATTCCGATAAAAAGGGCTGGGAACCTAATTCTTATTGAAGCTCAGATCGATACCCTTGAAGGTAATTTTGTGCTGGATACCGGCGCGCCGTACCTGGTTTTAAATGAAACCTATTTTAGGGATCTGCCACACGTAGCTGAGCAGGAATCTGCAGGAATCAACGGGGTTGCCGGCAGCTCTTTTACTACTTATATCCGTAATTTTAACATCCTTGACCTACATTATCCAAGGCTCAGGGCCGATGTTACCGATCTGTCTTCTATCGAAAACAGCAAAGGGATCAAAATATTGGGATTGCTGGGTACCCGGTTATTTTCAGATTTTGCCATTACAATCGATCTGTTCCGTAATACACTATATATTCAAAAGCTTGACGAAAACGGCAATATCCCTCCGGCTGAGAAAGTATTTCATGACCGGTTTATGGTAAGCCCTTTCCGCATACTTAATGATGTTATTTTAATGAAGGGTACTGTTAACGATAATTCGCTTTGGTTCGCTTTTGACAGCGCCGCAGAAACCAGCTTGCTCGATTACAGGAGATCAAAAAAGCTAATGCCCGATATGGAGGTAGTTAGCCGCTCAAAAATTATGGGGATTGGCGGTACTTCTATCGAGGTGATCTATACCCGTTTTGATAACCTGGTTGTGGGCGACCGCAAGTATATGAAAAACCGGATCCTGATCACCAATCTCGAAAAAATGGGGAACGCTTATGGTTACACAATAGATGGTGTATTGGGTTACGATTTCTTTGTAAGGGGCATATTCACTATCAACTTTGTTAAAAAAGAATTTGAAATGTACATTTACAATAATCAGTAATGAAAAGAGGGGCCTATATAGTTATTGTTTTTTTTGCGATGGTTTGCATGGCTTTGTCTGCAAGCGCGCAAAAACGCGGTAAGCTGGTTATGGGCGGCGATAACCTGAGGCTGCTCATTGATATGCGGTCGACTAAAGCGGAGGTAGATAGCTTGCTCAAAAAAGCCGGGTTAAAAGGTGCAAATGCCGCTGCTATTTTGAAGGGCGATTTTACCGCCCTGAAAAAAGACGGCTGGACAATGGCCGAAAAACAGGGAAATGTAATAGAGTTCGACAGGCCGCTTGAGGCCCTTAACCTGAACCCACAAGTTACTCCTTACCTGATAACTACTAAAATAGATAACAATGATAATGAGTCGCCGGGGTATCCGGCTGATGTTAATTTCGGTATCAATAACTTTGCTAAAGTCACTGTTCATGAATTAGCATCTGGTTTAACCCGTTTCTTTTTGCCCGGCTACGCCCAAAGTAAAAGGGTACTGCTATCAGGCAACTTCAATAACTGGAGCACCCTTAAAGGTATCATGGCCAAAACCGACAGCGGTTGGATTGCCGACATAAAGCTGAAACCCGGCAAATATGAATATAAATTTATTGTGGATGGCCATTGGATCAGCGACCGTTATAACAACCTGGTGAGCGATCATGACGATAATTCGATATACTTTCGTTATAACTACACCTTTAAGCTGAACGGATACGTCAATGCCCGTAAAATAACACTGGCGGCGAGCTTTAATGATTGGGACGCTAATAATATCGTCCTCGATAAAAGCCCCAAAGGCTGGCAAAAACAGCTTTACCTGCACGAAGGCACACAGGCGTATCGTTTCCTGGTTGATGGCAAATGGATCACCGATCCTGCTAATCCCAATAAGATCCAGGCCGCTGATGGATATACAAACTCAATACTGAACCTTGGCGAAACGGTTGTGTTTAAGCTTGATGGTTATACCAGCGCAAAGAAAGTGTACGTAGGCGGAAGCTTCAATAATTGGGAGCATGGCTTGATCCCGCTTACCAAAACCAAAACGGGCTGGGCATCGTCCTTAATTATTCCGCCGGGCAATTATGGCTATAAGTTTGTTGTGGATGATAACTGGATCACCGACCCCAAAAACCCTCGTAATATGATGGAGGGCGGCGTTGTTAATTCATATATTTCGGTGAAGCCAAATTATACGTTTAAGCTAAGCGGTTTCAATAATGCTAAAAAGGTTCATTTAGCGGGCAGTTTTAACAACTTTGATGATTTTGGTTACACACTTGCTTTTAACGGTAAAGAGTGGACGGTAAGTGTTTACCTGAAGCCAGGCAAGCAACTGTACAAGTTTATTGTGGATGGTAAATGGATGATAGACCCTGGCAATAAACTTTACGAACCTAACCAATATAATTCGGGTAATTCCGTTTTATGGATCGAACAATTATAGAAGCAGGATTGCAAGAATCAAGATACAAGAATAAAGAAGCAAAAAAAATAAAGAAGCTGGATAAGAAAGATCTTGATTCTCATAGTCTTGCATCATGATTCTCGTATTCTCGCATCTTGGTTCTCATATTTTTGCATTTTGACGCTCACCTCGTTATATTAGCTAAAATACCATATCTGTTATGACCATCCCTATATACCAGGCCGACGCATTTACCGATAAGCTTTTTGGCGGTAACCCGGCGGCAATTTGTCCGCTTAATGAATGGTTGCCCGATGTTACCATGCAAATGATAGCCATTGAAAACAACCTTGCCGAAACCGCTTTTTTTGTGAAAAACGACGATGGTTATAAGCTTCGCTGGTTTACGCCCGAGTATGAGATAGATCTTTGCGGGCATGCTACCCTGGCATCTGCTCATATTCTGTTTTCGGAACTGGGCTATGAGGGTGATACCATTCATTTTGAAACTGTAAAAGCCGGAACGCTCACCGTAAAGCGTGATGGCGATAAATATACGATGGATTTTCCATCGCGTCCGCCAATCCCCATTGAGGCGCCGAATGGATTAGCCGAAGCGCTTGGCGAAAAGCAACCGGTAGCATTTTTGCGCTCGCGTGATTATTTCATTGTTTATGAAACCGAGCAGGATATCAGGGAGCTTACGCCCGATTTCTTCGCCATGTCAAAAATGGATACGGTAGGGATCATAGCTACCGCACCTGGCGAAACCTCTGATTTTGTTTCCCGCTTTTTTGCGCCCGGCGCAGGCATCCCCGAAGACCCGGTTACCGGATCTGCACATTGTAACCTGATCCCGTATTGGGCAAAACGCCTGGGTAAAGATATGCTTCATGCCTATCAGCTCTCAGCCCGCCGCGGTGAACTTTGGTGCGAGCTTAAAGGTGACCGCGTATTGATGAGTGGCAAAGCGGTTACTTATTTGAAGGGGGAGATAAGGGTTTAAATTATAAATTGTCATTGCGAATATCTAAAAGTCCGGGCCGCTAAAGGTAAATGGCAAAAAAGGAGTTGTCACCCTGAGTTGCCGAACGGTTGTGTGCAGAGGCCTGCCCACCATACTTCGATGAACTCAGTATGACACCCTTTTTGAGTTGTCATCGGTAGGAACAAAGCAATGACGTTATACAAACCCTGCCAGTAACCTTTTGCCTTTATCCTTTTACCTTTCGCCTTTTTCCTTTCGCCTTTTTCCTTTCGCCTCAAATCAAAATATACTTTCAAAACTCAATTATTTATAATTACTTTGGAGGTTTGGACTTTGCAAGGTACTTAATAAATTAAATGCAGCTTACCCGTTTAGAAATCAAAGGCTTCAAAAGTTTCGGCGACAAAATAACCATCAATTTTAATGAGGGTGTTACCGCTATTGTAGGGCCTAACGGTTGTGGTAAGTCGAACGTTGTTGACAGTATCCGCTGGGTTTTGGGTGAGCAAAGCACCCGGATGCTCCGTTCGGAGAAAATGGATAACGTTATTTTTAACGGCACCAAAAGCCGTAAATCGGCTAACCTTGCCGAGGTTTCCCTCACTTTTGATAATACAAAAAACGTACTGCCAACCGATTATTCGCAGGTAACACTTACCCGTAAGCTTTACCGCACGGGCGAAAGCGAATACCGACTTAACGATGTACAGTGCCGTTTAAAGGATATTACCGATCTTTTTTTGGATACGGGTATCGGCTCCGATTCCTATTCTATCATCGAGCTCCGGATGATCGACGAGATCATCACCAATAAGGAGGGCTCACGCCGTAACCTGTTTGAGGAAGCATCGGGCATCTCCAAATACAAACTCCGTAAAAAGCAAACTTTCAGCAAGCTGAAGGAAACCGAGGCCGATTTGGCCCGTGTTGATGACCTGCTGTTTGAGATTGAGAAGAACCTGAAATCACTGGAGAACCAGGCGAAGAAAACTGAACGATACTATCGTCTCAAAGAACAGTATAAAACGCTGAGCATTATGCTGGCTTCGTTCAGGATCGTGGCTTTTAGCGAATCATTGAAAAAGATAGAGGAGCAGGAGCTAAGGCATAAAGCCGAGAAAGGCGATATTATTATCCAGATAGATACTTTGGAAGCAACGCTGCAACAACAAAAGCTGGATAGTATCACCAAAGAAAAGAACCTTTCGGTTCAGCAAAAAACAACCAATGAGTTTGTTTCAAAGATCCGGGCTTACGAAAGCGAAAAGAAGATCAAGAATGAACAGTTGAAGTTTCAACAAGATAAAGAATCGCGTCTGACTGAAGAGTTAGAACGTGATAAAAACCAGCTGAACCACGTTTTATATAACATTAAACGCTTAAACGAGGAAAAGGCCACCGAGGATGAAGCGCTGCAAACCATCCAAAGCAAACTTTCTGATTTAAAAGAAGCCGTTGATGAATTACGTGCACAACAAACCGAAGCCCGTAATGAGCTCAACGAGCTTAATAATATCAATACCCGCCTGCAAAACCAGGCTTATAAGGCAGAAAAAGACCTGGATATATTGCAAATTCAGCAACAGGCTTTGGAGCAGGAAAGCCAGCGTAATATGGAAGATACCACCAATAAAGAGGTGGAGCTTTCGCACTTTAACCAGGTGGTTGCCGAGCTGCAATACCGCAAGGAAACACTCGACGATGAATTTCAGCAGGCTGTTGAGTTTGAAAATAAATTAAAAGAACAAATTGCCGAAACCGATGTTGAGTTGAACTCGGTTAAGGATACCATTATAAAAGAGAGCCGTCGCCTTGATGCCAAGCAAAACGAATACAACCTTACCAAAAGTATGGTTGATAGTTTGGAAGGTTTCCCGGAGTCAATCAGGTTCCTGAAAAAGAATACCGATTGGGCTAAAAATGCACCTTTGTTTAGCGATGTGCTTTTTTGTAAGGAGGAGTTTCGTGTAGCCATTGAAAACTACCTTGAACCGCTCATGAACTATTACGTGGTTGAAAGGTACGACGATGCAGTAAAGGCTATAAGCCTATTGAGCAATTCGGCAAAGGGCAGAGCAAATTTTTTTGTGCTGAATAACTACGCTGATGAATCGCCTGCACAAATCAGCTTCGAAAAGGAGGGGGCTATCCCGGCACTGAGTGTTATTGAGGTTGAAAAACGTTACCTGCCGCTTTGTAATTACCTGCTTAAAGGTGTTTACCTGGTTGATGACGATAAAGAAGGCCAGATCAATAGCGAAACTTTACCGCAGGGCGTTGTGTTAATCGGCAAGAGCGGTAAGTTCAATAAATCAAAACATACCATGGCCGGTGGTTCGGTTGGTTTGTTTGAGGGTAAAAGGATCGGGCGTGCTAAAAACCTGGAGAATTTGGCTAAAGAGATCCGGGGAATAGAGAACCAGGTGGGTTCATTTCGTACGAAGTCTGAAGAATTACAGAATAAGCTTGCAGCTTTACGTTCGTCAACCAAGGCAGCTGAGATTAATGAGCAGCAACAGATCCTGAACCGTTTAAATAACGAGTTGATCACTGTAAAAACGCGCCAGGAGCAATATCAAACTTTTATTGAAAACAGCCTTAACCGTAAAGAAGATATCGCCCGTAAAATTTCCGGGATAAAAGATGAAATGGCTGCCCTACAACCGCAATTGGCCGAGCTAAAAACTCAACGCCAGATCCAAAGCGATTTATTGGCCGATAAGCAGATGGCTTTTAACGAGCTGAACGAATACGTTTCCGTACAGTCAAACGCCTACAATCAGGAAAACATCCGTTTTCATCAGCAACAAAATAAGGTATCGGGTTTAATGAAAGACCTTGACTATCGGGATACCCAGCAGGAAAGCCTTGAAACACGTATAAGGCAAAATAGCAACGAGCTTGAAAAAGTAAAAGTTGCTATACAGGAAAACCTGAAGCTGGCCGATAACTCCGACGATAACCTGCTCGAAATGTATGAGCAGAAGGAAAACCTGGAAAAGGCCACACAACAAGCCGAACAGGAGTACTATCAATGGCGCGGCCTCATCACCGAAAATGAGAGTCAGGTAAGCTCATTGAGGCGCAAAAAAGAGAACAGCGAAGTTATTGAGAATGAGCTGCGCGACGAACGAAATAATTTAAAGATAGACCTGAACGCGCTGAAAGAGCGTCTTTCGGTTGAGTTTAATATAGATATTGAAGACCTGCCCGAAAGCGAAGTACCCGAAGGTGAAAATGAGCAGGACCTGCGTGAGAAAGCCGAAAAGCTAAAAAAACAGCTGGATGATTTTGGCGCCATAAATCCAATGGCGGTAGAGGCGTATAACGAAATGAACGAACGTTATACCTTTATCCAGGCGCAAAAGAAAGATCTGAGCGAAGCTAAAGCATCATTACTTGCTACCATTCAGGAAATTGACGATACCGCCAAAGATAAGTTCATGACGGCCTTTATGATGGTGCGTGAAAACTTTATCAAAGTATTCCGCTCATTGTTTAATGAGGAAGATTCATGCGATCTGATCCTGACTGATCCTGATCATCCGCTCGAGTCAGATATTGATATCATCGCGAAGCCAAAAGGGAAACGTCCGCTATCCATCAACCAGCTATCTGGAGGGGAGAAAACACTTACCGCAACGGCTATACTTTTTTCGCTGTACCTGCTAAAGCCTGCACCTTTCTGTATTTTTGATGAGGTTGACGCGCCGCTTGATGATACCAACATTGATAAGTTCAATAACATTATCCGTACCTTCTCCAAAGATTCTCAATTCATCATTGTATCCCACAACAAACGAACTATTGCAAGTACAGATGTTATTTACGGCGTAACCATGGTTGAGCAGGGGATTTCCCGCGTTGTCCCTGTTGATTTAAGGGAACTGGCTGATTAGAGCTTAAAGCCTAAGGCGGAAAGCTAAAAGCTCGCGCCTTTCGCCGTTATTGGTGTTGTCACCAACAACTTGTTATACCTGTAGGATTTTATTAACCACTAAAGCCGGTACGCATAGCATAAAGTTGTTGGTGACAACACCAACAACGGCAAGCGCATAGCGTAGCTTTAGCATAATAAAAAAGGCGAAAAGCTTTTCAGCCCTCCGCCTTTAAATGATACGGAAAAATTTTAGTTCTTCTTTCTAAACACCGATGGTGTTTTAAGCATCAAACCTTTTACTTTGCTGCGAGTGAACCTCTGTTCCATCGCGCGTTTCTGATCGGCCGAAAGCACGTTTTTTGATGAGGTAGCCAGGCTTTGTGTGGTTACTGAACCGGTTTTATACTTACCGGTCGAGATATAGCTCAAAGCCTGTGCTAATAACCCTTCGGTAGGGTCGCCGAAATCTTTGGTCAGGTCATCTACAGCGCTAACACCTTTATAAATGCCTTGTCCTGGTGTCATACCGGTATAATAATCGCCATTGTTTGCCGAATTTCTTGTGGAGAACATTGGCATATACAATTGGTATTTATTGATATCAATACCATAAAAACCAACAGGCTTGCCATAGGTGACAGAGCCGATCAATTCAACATCCAGTTCAGGGATCAGGTTATTAATGGTTAACTCACTTGCCGAGGCAGTACCGCTACCAACTATAAAGAATATCCGGCTTAAATTAAGCGACCCTTGTTTTTGGAAATTGACAGTTTGGTTGCTTACCGAAAAAAAACCTTTGGGTATTTCGTAAAGGTTTTTAAACAAGGTATAGTTATCATTTGTAAGCTTATCATTAAAATAAGCTGTGTACATCTTAGTGCCGTTCTTAGCCGATGGTACTAAAAGGTTATCAAAATATTCTGCAGTTTCAACGGATCCGCCACCGTTATACCTTAAATCAACGATCAAATCGGAAATGCCCATGAAGCTGTTTAAGGCCTCTAATATTTTAGGACCGGCATTGGTTTTATCAGTAAACGAATTAAAAACCATATAACCGGCTTTTTTGCCCGAGCCGGCGTCCAGTGTTTTATAAGTAATAACAGGGTTTATGGTATAGTTAGCAGTATTAAGCGTTACATCAACGGTAGTATTATCCGGTCTGGCCAATGTCATGCTGATAGTTTTGCTGTATGCATAGGCTTGTATTACAAACTGGGTAGTCGTACCTCCGTCATCGTAAGTAAGGTCGGTACGTCCATTTATTTTGGTGATCTGATACCCGCGTTTAATACCAGCTTTATCAGCAGGCGAACCAGGGTATACATATTTGATTCTCAGATCCGAACGCGTAGGGTAGAATACCGAAAAACCGAAGTCGCCGCCATTGCCGCTCAATTCGTTTGATACGGATCCATCATCAATAAACGAGTATTTGGCCGTACCGGTATTATCATAATATTCATACGGTTGAGAGCTTGCCGGATTTATGGCATATTGCGATAAATGGTCAACCTCGCTGCTTAAGCCGGTGATGGTATCGCTGCTTACATAGTTACGGGGCTGAAAGTTTTTATAGGTAGGAAGCTGATTGTACCACAAATAGGTTTCCTGCGGATACAGATAAACCGAGTCCCTTATACGATCAAGCGCGGTACCGGTGCTTGGCGGGCCGGTAGTACCATCATCGCCGTTATTAATAGGTTTATTTTTTTTACAGGCAGATATCGATGCAACGGAAATAAGGGCTAAAAAGTAAAATATTTTTCTCATACACTTGAGTTTAAGTATTAAAACGCCTTGTTAGTAAGTATGTTATAGGTAATACTATAAAAAGTCTTCAACACTGATACAGTCAATGCCGCTGGCTTCGGCACAAAGCTTGTCTGTTTCCGAATTTTCAATCATCACTATTTCTTTACGCTGGAGGCCATGTTCCTGAATAAGCAGGTTAATTACATCTGGTTCGGGTTTTGGTACGGTTTCTTCGGTAAAATAGCAGCGGAGATATTTTTCCAGCCCGTGCCATTCGGTTTGTTTAATTTTATTTACCTGTTCCTGAACATTGCCGTTAGTTACAATAAACAATTTTTTGCGGTCGACCACAATATCCTGCATTAAGGTAAGTATATTTTGATATAAAAGCAGTTTTAGCGGTAATTTGGCAGTTAAAAGCAGGTTTTCAAATTTATCGCGGTATTGTTCGGCCACCGGGAACTGCTCCGTCAAACGGTTAAATGCGGTATCCTTTCCTTCAGCTATATACGTATCAGTTAATACTTTGGTTGCGGCCTTTGCATCTATCAGCTCAATATATTCAAGCATGTTTGCAAACAGGTAATAAGCCTGAAAGTAATAATCCTTTGCCGGATAAAGCACATCATCTAACTCAAAAATAAAAGCTGTTTTACGTTTATCAATATCCTTATAGTCCATTAAGCAATTACGTGTAGGTTTATATCGTATTCATTAAAAAGGGTTTCGGCCTTTAGCAAGAGTATTGTTTCATCAGGCCTTAATAAATAAACCGAATCGATGCTTTTATCCAGGCAAAGCGTTAGCATTTCATGTGTATAACTTGCCGAAGCTGGATTGGGCAACAATATCATTTTGCCGGTTTTTATCATAAAATCAGGCAGGTCCATATGATCACCCAAAATAATATTTTTTCCTTCCAGTTTGTTTTTGAGCTGGTAAGCTTGTGCCGATGTGGCGGCGGTAATTAAAATGCTCATATGGTTATTGACCGTTAACAATTAAACCATCCCTCATTGTAACTGTGCGGTCTGACAGGTTTGCAAGATCTTCATTATGAGTAACAATTACAAAGGTTTGCCTGAAATCATTCTTCAACTTAATAAATAATTCATGAAGCTCGAGCGCGTTTACCGAATCAAGGTTGCCTGAAGGTTCATCGGCAAAAATAAGTGCCGGATTGTTGATTAACGCACGTGCCACAGCTACCCGTTGTTGCTCGCCGCCAGATAGCTGGTTAGGTTTATGGTGCAACCTGTCTTTCAACCCCAACAGGTCAAGCAACCCGGCCGCTTTTTTTTCTGCTTCAGATTTTGATTTTCCTGCTATAAAGGCCGGGATGCAAACGTTTTCAAGAGCGCTGAACTCGGCCAGTAAATGATGAAACTGGAATATAAAACCAATCTGCCGGTTCCGGAAATCGCTTAGTTGTTTGTTATTTAGTTTGTTTAGTTCAATATCATTAATGGTTAAAGTGCCCGAATCTGGCCGGTCAAGGGTACCTAATATGTTAAGTAATGAGCTTTTTCCGGCACCCGAAGCCCCAACTATGGTTACGATTTCGCCCTTTTGTACCTCAAGGTCAACGCCCTTTAATATTTGTAACTGTCCGTATGATTTATGGATAGATCTGGCTTTAAGCATTTGGCAAAGTTAACGGATTAGCTGGATTTATTTTGTTGGGATTACACCGATTGATTTATGATTTCAGCGGTTTTTACCGTTGATGATTTTTTGATTATGTTGACACCCGATTTTTCTGATTTGACGAACATTCTATTAATCTTAAAATCCTGTAAATCCTGATTCTGACAAAGAGCTGAATGAAATGATTTAAGGAGGATCTCAGCTGAAAACAAATTCTCCCACTTTCTTTGCGGCGTTGCGCCTTAGCGTGCTTAATATTCAATTACCTAAGTTTCCCGTACTTTGCATCCTTTGTAAATACAATGTTATTACCCCGATAAGGGCAAATAAACTGAAACAAGGTGTTTACCGTTTCAAACAAAATTGTAGCTTTACCGCAAATTCTTCAAAACATGAATATTCACGAATATCAGGGTAAAGCTATATTAAAAAGCTATGGCGTTAGAGTTCAGGAAGGCATTGTAGCCGATACTGTTGAGCAGGCTGTTGAGGCTGCCCAAAAATTGAAAGAAGACCTGGGCTCAAGCTGGGTAGTGATCAAAGCACAGATTCACGCAGGTGGCCGTGGTAAAGGCGGCGGCGTTAAGCTTGCCAAAAACATCGACCAGGTAGAAGAACATACCGGCAATATTTTAGGTATGCAATTGGTAACTCCGCAAACTGGTCCTGAAGGTAAAAAAGTTAAGAAAGTTTTAGTTGCACAGGATGTTTACTATCCGGGCGAAAGTGAAACTAAAGAGTTTTACATGAGCGTATTGCTTGACCGCGCACGTGGCCGCAACATTATCATGTACAGTACTGAAGGCGGTATGGACATTGAGGAAGTAGCACACTCAACTCCCGAGCTTATATTTAAAGAAGAGATTGATCCTAAAGTTGGTTTACAGGGTTTCCAAACCCGTAAAATAGCCTTTAACCTTGGCCTTGAAGGCGAAGCGTTTAAAGACATGACCAAATTCATTGCTGCTTTATATAAAGCCTATGAAGGCACCGACTCATCGCAATTTGAAATTAACCCGGTTTTAAAAACCTCTGATAATAAAATTTTAGCTGTTGACGCTAAGGTAAACCTTGACGATAACGCGCTTTACCGTCATCCGGATTACGCTGCAATGCGTGATACTGATGAGGAAGATCCAACCGAAGTTGAAGCCAGCAAATCAAACCTTAACTATGTGAAGCTTGACGGTAACGTAGGTTGTATGGTTAACGGCGCCGGCTTAGCTATGGCTACTATGGACATCATTAAAATTGCCGGCGGTGAGCCTGCCAACTTCCTTGACGTAGGCGGTACGGCCAACGCGCAAACTGTAAAAGCAGGTTTCAATATCATCCTTTCAGATCCTAACGTAAAAGCCATCCTGATCAACATCTTCGGTGGTATCGTTCGTTGCGATCGTGTTGCGCAAGGTGTAATTGATGCTTACAAAGAGATCGGTAATATCCCGGTGCCAATTATTGTTCGTTTACAGGGCACAAACGCTGCTGAAGCAAAAGAACTGATTGATAATTCGGGTTTAAAAGTTTACTCGGCAATATTGCTGAAAGAAGCTGCAGACCGTGTTAAAGAGGTTTTAGCGCTTTAATTCTTTTTAGAGATTAGCGACTGGTGATTAGAGATTAGTTGCCAGCCTATAGATAAAAAGGAGGCTACATCACATTTGATGCAGCCTCCTTTTTTATAAGGATACCATGCCCGCCTGAAAGATTATAAGTCACTCAGAAGGTCAAGTTTTTTGGCATTATATTCTTCCTGCGAGATAAGACCGTTGTCGAACAGGGTTTTTAGCTTTTTTAGTTTTTCGGTAAGTTCATCGGGCTTTGGTGATGCAGGCGGAGGTGTTTCCTGTACAACAGGAGCAGGGGCCGCGACTGGTGCGGGTGGCGTTACCGGTGCGGCAGGTGCTGTGTAGCCATTTGGTTGAGAAAAGGGCTGCGGCGATGCCGGTGCTACAAAAGCGCGGGCAGGCGAGTTTTCCAACTGGATAGCGCCTGATTCGGCACGTTTTTGCTCCAGGTCGCGCTGACGGCGGGCTTCACGCTCAACTTCCTTACGTTCCTGGGCGTACTGGTATAATTTACGGCCCTGAACTTTAGGTAGGTAATCAACAGCCATTTCGGCGCCACCGGTGGTTTTTACGCTGAAAATGGAACCGATAATTTCTTCCTTGGTATATACGTCAACGATATCTTTCCAAACAAAATCGACAAACTTGATAGATAGCCCAAGGTTGGCAGGGGTAAAAAACAATACACGTTTGTTGGTAATAGCTATACAGTCAGGAAAAAGGTTTACCAGCGGCTTTTTCTGAACGGCAATGTAGATAACCTCTTCGCCTGAAGAAAGCAGGTCAACAAGGCGTGAATAAACCTTTTCAACTGTTTTAGGGTCCTGTTCCTCGTTTAAAAATTTCTCAATCATATTTTTAGCATTTATGATGCGCGCAAAAATAACAATTATACCTGTTAAAGAGTCAAGAATCAAGCGTTAAGAATCAAGTTTTCCTGAAACGTGATTCCTGACGTCTTGATTCTCAAATGGTATTAAGCAATCAACAAATTACATCCGCGGATGTCTGACTGGTCAAACCGGCCCAATACTTCAAAAGAGCCATCAGGGTAAATCCTGCCCAAATCCTGCGTGGCAATAAACGCGCAGGAGTTGATATTGGCCAGGTCAATAACGCTGATACCGCCTGTTTTACCAGTTTGTAACGTACTGAGCGGATCGTTAGTATCCCGGATGATGATCTTCATCCAGGGAGGGCAATTAAAAATACCATCGCCTTTGGAGTAAGCTTGTGACAGCAGTTCCGTCATTCCATATTCCGAGTGGATCTGCTTTACACCAAAGCCTTTGCCCAAAATGGCATGCAGCTCCTCGCGGATCATTTCCTTACGGCGGCCTTTCATGCCGCCGGTTTCCATTACAACAAGCTCAGGAAAGTTAACGCGATAGTTTTCAATAAAATCGAGCAGGCCGAAAGTAACGCCAATTAAAAGCGTAGGTTTCGCGACATCCTGCTGTTTTTTAAGTTGATGAAACAGCTCGTCATGATTGTACAAAAAGAAACCGCTATCCGGATGATTTGATTGTTTAATGAGGTCATTAACCATGTAAATGAGCGATGAACCTTCGCGCTCCAGGTACGATGGGAGCAGAGCCAGTACAGTAAAATCCCTGATATCACCATAAAAAATATTGAATGCACGCCGAAAGCTTTCCTCATACCAGGTTATATCGGTAACCCGGTGGCTGCTGGTGATCATCCCGGTGGTACCTGAACTGGTAAAGGTTACTTCAACGGGCGCATCGGTACTTAATATAGTATGTGACTTAAAAAATTCAATAGGTAAAAATGGGATCTGGCTGTAAGATGTAATTGATGCGATGTTAATTTTTAATCCCTCAATAAACTGCCTGTAAACCGGGTTATGCTGTGCCTGGTAATTGAAAACCTGCAAGGCAGCGTCGTTAAATTGCTCTTCGGTGCTAATAGAAAATATTTCCTGTTTACCTGGTTTGTCCATTGAGGCAAAGATAAGGAAATGTGCAGATGTGCGGATTTCAGATGTGCAGATTATCTGAACCGGGATTAAACTGATGTTTGGGATTAACGGATTTGCTTTCAAACTATTTATTGGCATCCGGTGCCCCCTTCAATCCTATAAATCAACGTTCGTTCAAATAAACTCCGCAAGTTTCGGGTTGAAACGCTTTGTTTATCGCGCGACCTTTGATCTATCTAAAAAACAATAATCATGAACATATTTAAAATTGTACCGCTATCAAAATCATTCGCCAAAAAAATAAGGGCAAGCATGACCGACGATTTTGGAGGCGAAGTGGTTGAACAACTGGCTACCGGGCTTGGGCCATGCCGGGTTTCACTTAAACCCTTTGAACGTAACGTGGATAAACGCCTGTTGCTAAAACATTCGCCTTTTGAAATCGAAAATGCCTATAACCAGCCGGGACCTATTTTTATTCACGCTGAAGAGGTGGAGGAGTACAGCGATATTTATCGTTTCCCGCCGGAGATTAAGGCTAATAAAGTGAGTTTCCCGCTATCGCTCATAGGTTACAGCAAAGCGCAGCAAATGGTTTTAACCCGGCTTGTTAGTGATGCCGATGTTGATGAACTGATCAGCGAAATATTTGCCGAGAATGATAATGTTGAGTATTTGCATGCCAGGAATGCCCAGGCATGTTGTTTTATATGCAAAATTGAGCGTGTTTGACGTTCCTATTACATAAAATAAAAAAACAAGTACGTGTTTTGGGGGTTAGTTAAGTATTGAATATATAATTAATAATATTAATCATCCATCCCCATGAAAACATTAAAATTCTTGAGACTCCCGGTTTTGTTAGGTCTCTTTTTTGTAATGATATCGGCAAAACCGGCCGACGACAGCAAACAGACAGAACGCATCCATAATTCGTCAAATGTGTTGAAAGAGTTTGCCAAGATGAAGGAAAGCATCCCGCATCAGCTATTGGAAGAATACGAAGGCATTGTTATCATCCCCAAACTCATCAATGCCGGGTTTGGCATTGGCGGTAAACGCGGTAAGGGCGTAGCCATGGTGAAACTGGGTAATGGCAAATGGAGTGATCCGGTGTTTGTTACCTTAACAGGCGGTAGCTTTGGCTTGCAAATCGGCGTACAATCCGTTGATCTGGTGCTGGTGTTCCGCCATAAAGGTGTATTAACCAAAGTCAAGAATGGCGATTTCACTATCGGTGGCGATATTTCTGCAGCAGCCGGCCCTGTTGGCCGCAGTTCGACTGCAAGTACCGATTATAAGCTGCAGGCCGAGGTTTACTCATACTCACGCAGCCGTGGTTTGTTTGCCGGGATAACCATCAATGGCTCAAACCTGGGCATCGATAAGGATTCAAATGCTGCTTATTATGGAGCTAAAGCTACCTCGCAGGATATTTTTGCGCAGGCGAGCAGCAATACCGAAGCAGTTAAAACGTTAAAAGAAACATTGGCTTCGTTTTAAAAACAATGCATTGATAAACAAAAATACCCGGCTAAGTTCCGGGTATTTTTGTTTTAATGCTTTTGAAATGCCCGTTTAAGCAGTAGCCCCGAAAGTGCTGACATTCCACCCACTAAGCCTCCTAAAATGCCGGTTACAGCTAATATGTAACCCCAGCCGGGCAGATGGAATAAGTGCGCTATCCTTGTAGCCATGATATGGTCATTGGGTATGCTTTTAAAGAGAGCCAGCACTATCCACACCATCAAAACCGCTGTAAAGGCTTGCCAGAAAGAACTTTTTGCTGTTGTGCCAATAAAAAGGGCCGTTAAAAATGATATGACGGCAACTATCCACCAGGGTAAAAAATATCCGCTGGCAAATGAAAGTATAAGTATGATGAAGAACAACATGGTGCTATTATTTACCGGTTAATATATAAGTTGATTTAATGCGTGGTGACTGTTCATTTACTGATTGCATGAAAAGCAGTTCTTTTAACTTTCCCTCATTCCAGGTTTTGAACATATCGTTATAGAAAAAACTGCCGGGATTACCTGATTCGCCGCCGGGAAAAATACCGTAACCTTTTACTTTGGGGCCCATTTGCACCACCATGCGCCATGAAGGGCCATGTCCGTCGTGAAGGGCATTAACTGTTGATGCCGTGCCTCCTGATTCAAAATTACCCGAACCAAAAGCCGGCTGGCGTGACAGGCTCGCTATCTCCATTGTTTTAAATTTACCCCATTGCCAGTTTGCTCCGGGTTTACCACATTTGTCGGTAATTTCCTTTACTGCAGCTGCAAAAGCTTTATTAACGATGTCCACCGCGGTTTCCTTTGCCGGTGTGCGAATGTCATCAAACCACTTAGAAGCCGGCTCCTTAAGTAACAGTTTTTCCGTACGATCTACTGAAGGAAAGTTCTTCTGTAAGGTCTTATCTGCAAAATCATCCCCCCACACAGCATTGTACAATTGCGACCACCAATTAGTAAACACAGTAGCACCTATTGAATTCGGTGCGAAATTTTTGTCCCACATATTGATTTGATCATAAGCGCTAAGTTGTGTAGCATTAAGTTTAGTTGGGTCGATATATTTAAGCAGGGTTGGTAAAATGTCCTGTGCCCGGATACTGTATACATCTGTTTGGAGGATGCGCATACTATCAACGGTGGCTTTGGTCATAACGGAAAGTCTGTCATTAATGCGTTTACCGCGTTCATAGGGTGCAAATGACCAGTTGATATAATAAGGATAAGAAGGATCTGTTGACGATTGATTGGCCGAGCTTACAAACCCACGAGCCGGATTTTTAATGGTGGGGTCCTGCCCAAATGGTACCCAGCCATGCCAGTCGTCGGCCGGGTCGGTTCCATCTAAAATATATTTCCCCTGGTCTTTGTATTTAAGCGGATATTTACCGTTTGGCGTTATGGCGATATCATCTTTACTGGCAAAAACAAAATTTGAAGCAGGAGCGCTGAAAAAGGTAAGCGCCTTGCGGTAATCGTCATAGTTTTTGCCTGTATTAAGCAGGTACATAGCCATCAATTCGTTGGACGATTCGTGCGCTATCCACCTTAAAGAATGTCCAACCGGAACAAAATCAGGGCCATCGGCTTTTTGAGCATTGTTTTGATACACAACCGGGCCATGGTGCGTATAAACTACTGTATCATAAACCGGTTTTTGACCAAGTACTTCAATTTTTTCAACACGGCGGGTAGTTTTATTCCATTTGTTGTTGTACCAGTATTCCTCCATTTTGGTATCCCTGAATTTTTCCTGGTACCAGTCCAATACGTCGGCATCAACATTGGTAATACCCCAGCTAATGTTATTGTTAAAACCTAAAATGACACAGGGCGCACCCGGTAATGATACACCATAAACATTCATACCCGGCGCCGAAAGCTGTACCTGGTACCAGATAGAAGGTAGTGTGAGGTTAAGATGCGGGTCATTAGCTAAAATAGGATACCCGCTTGCTGTTTTACTGCCCGCTACCGCCCAGTTATTGCTGCCAATACCTTCAACACGAGGCTTAGTATTTGTACTATCTGCCATTCCGGCTAAAAAATTAGCAGATGGTTTGGGAATGGGCAGTGGTTTAAAATAATCCCATTTTGTCCCTGTTGGGATGATGGGATCTTCGTGCATAGGATAATCGGGAAAAAGATCATTTGTAACGGCCGGGCCAAATTTGCGCAGGATATTGGTCATGGCAAATTCGTTTGAGCCGCCGGCCAATGTTTCCGACATCAGCTTAAGCAAAAAGGCGCAGTTGATAGGTTTCCAGTCTTCGGGGGCATAGTTCAGGAGTTTAAACTCTATAGGATAACTCCTCGGGCTTAGCTGATGGATATAACTGTTGATGCCATCGGTATACGCCAGGATCATGTTGCGCACTACTGGATCGGCCATCATTGCCTTTATTGTTTTTTCGGCGCCGTAAACCATTCCCATGCGGCGGTGATAGCGGTCAATATCCAATACTTTGGGGCCAATAACTTCAGCCAGCCTGCCTGCTGCCTGCCGGGTTTGGATATCCATTTGCCAAAGACGGTCGGTGGCGGTCATGTATCCCTGGGCAAAGTACAGGTCGTGCTCGTTCTGTGCGAAAATGTGCGGGATATGATTCTCATCAAATTTAATGGTAACCTTACCCTGTAAGCCTTTGATTTTCAGGTCGAGCATTGGTAAAACGTGCTTGCTTTCAGCATTTTGCCAAAAACCATCAGCCGGGCTCAGGAATTTTCCTAATGGTGGAACGACGCTTATTTTAGCTTGCAGTGCCCAGATGAGCAGTAGTGTGAAAAAGATGGATATGAATGCTTTAGTAAACTTCATTGTTTGGGTGATGATGCCCCTAAAGTTAACCATTTAGGCTGCATATTCAAGTCTTGGCTTACGCTTGTGATAATGTTTTTTAGGTTTAGGGGTTTGAAGTGAGTCTGTCTTAGGTTGTTTCTTTTCCCGGCGAAAATCCCAGGGTGGGGTAGGATTGGCATCCTGCCATAAACCAAGTTTATCTTCGCGGGCCTGTTGTTCCAGAGCAGCCAGTTCGGTGTTTTTGGAATAGGCTTTATACTGCCATGCGTAGCCATTTTTTACCAGCGCATAATTTACATTGGTGCCATCGATAAGTACTACCTGCGCAACAGTACGGCCATAGCGATCATGCTCGTTGCCAATTAATCTCACCTCTTTACCAAAACACAGATCGGAAGTGAATTTTTTAGCTGCCTGTCCAAAGGCCTGCGATTTTTCAGGGCAGTCAATTTCGGCAAGCCTCACAGTAATCTGCTGGTTATCGCCGGTAAGCAAACCCAAAGTATCACCATCTTTTATTTTCACAACTTTATAAACACTGGCATCGGGTTGTTTGGTATTATTGGGATTACAACCGGCAATTATAAGTAATATGAGGAGAAGTAGGGCAGAGTACTTTTTAAATGTCATATATTAATGTGCGGATTTTGGATGAATTTATAGATGTGCAGATTTCAAATGCGCAAATATGCAGATGAATTTATAGATGTGCAGATTTCAGATGTGCAGATAGATTTGATGAGCTTATCTAACAAATAATCTGCGCATTCAAAATTTGCATATTTGCGCATCTGAAATTATTTCGCATGCAGGCTCAACGCATTTCCGTCGGGATCCTTAACAGTGGCAAAGCGGCCCCATGGGGTTGTGTCAACATTGCCTACTTCAAGGCCTTTGGCTTTAAGGTCTGCTATATCTTTATCCAGGTCGTCGGTTTTAATTACAAGGCCGCGTACACTACCTGCAGGCATTTCCGGGAACCAGTTTACCAGGGTGATGGAAACAGGCGAGCCCGGAAATGCCATCTGGATCCAGGTTTGTTTTTCAAAGTTAGCTTCAACTAATATTTCAAAACCAATTTTTAGGTAAAACGCTTTGGCTGCCTGCTGGTCGGTTACTGGGATGGAGATAATTTCAATTGCTTTCATATACTTAGCTTTGTTTAATGCTAATGGGTTGGCTTAACCCCGCATTGAATTTCAAATTTATCTTTTAAAATATACAATTAAAAAAAATTGGCATCGGCACCATGTCGATGTATGCGTATCGAATTGGACAGCGGCACTGTAATAAAGCCCTTTCAATCTTGTAAATCCAATTAAATCCCGGTTCAGATAAAATTGGAACATTAAAGCATTAACTTTGCTGATTATTAACATAGTCTTAATAATTGCCATTATGAGCAAATTTACCATACCTGATAAAGTGTTGTACGTATGCGTAGGCAGCAAATGCGGAAAACGAGGCGGTAAGGACATGTACAAGATCGCAAAATCGTACATTAAACATCATCATGGGCCCGAAGAGTTGGAGGTAATTGAAACCGAATGCACCGACAGGTGTAAATATGCCCCTGTGTGCAGTATCCAGCCCGGTAATACCTGGTTGAAAGAATATCACCCTAAAGAGGTGTTGAAGTTGATGGATCTGATTGAGTAACCTCTCTCATAGAGGCGGTATCATAAGCCCCGGCTTTGTCAGGCTTGGACAGCGCTATTAAAATTCACTAACTTTGCGCCGAATCAAATTACATTACCGGTCCCATGGAAAATTCAACGATTCCCCGTATGCCATTGGAAACGTTCGCAGCGGACAACTACCAGCAGCCGTTACTCAACGTAGAGCATTACCCGGTTGATTCGCAATACTTTGTCATTCAAAACCGGGACAATTACCCGATTAAGGATTATATATCGCCGCACCGTCGTAAATTTTACAAGATCTTCCATATGACCCGGGGCACCGGAGTTTTGACCATCGGCCTTCACCGCTACGAAATGGGGAGGAATGAGATCGCTTTTCTCCACCCTGACGAGATCATGTCCTGGCAAACCACCTCAGCAGAGACAGGCGGACATTTCTGCCTGATCCATCCGAACTACTTCGGGCTCGAAGCCGACCATGTGCTTCAGTTGTTCCGGCAGTTCCCGAACTTTGAGACTGATAAGGCGGTGATCCAACTGACCGAAGAACAGTCGGCCACGATCAACGGTTATTTCGAAACCATGCACCGGGAAGACCGCGGTAACAGCGACGATAAAAAGCAGGCGATTTTATTACAGTTGCAGTTGCTGTTGCTCGAAAGCCGGCGCGCTGGCAAGAACCTGATGCGCACGAAGGCTCCGAAAGGTTATAGCTATATCTACCGTTTCTTATCCTTACTGGAATCATCCTTTCAGGTACAGGAACGCGACTCCTACGTCAGGCTTAAAACAGCGGCTGAATTTGCAGACCAACTGCATGTGCACCCCAATTATCTGAATTCCCTTGTTCGCAATCAGACAGGAAAAACCCTGCGGGAACACATACAGGATCGTCTGATCCATGAGGCCAAATCCTTACTCGTGCAAACCAACTGGGGTATCAACGAGATCAGCGACGGGTTGGGCTTCTCCGGCCAGGCCGCCTTTACCTCCTTATTCAAAAAAAAGGCCCTTGTTTCCCCTTCAGAATTCCGCAGAAATGCGGCTGTTTCAACTCATATTTGAAACTCACAAATATTCCTGTGATTTGAATAAGTCCCTTCAGGCCCTTCCTACGCAATTTTGTACCATACAATTAATGATCAAGAAAATGAAAACACAGAAAGTATGGTTCGTTACAGGGGCCTCAAAAGGATTAGGTTTAAGTTTAGTAAAACGGTTGTTAACTGAAGGCTACAAGGTAGCGGCTACTTCAAGGGATGCAGAAGCCTTACGTACCGAGGTGGGCTACAGCGGCCATGATTTTCTTCCGCTGCAGGTGAACCTGCCCGACAATACCAGTGTAGCTGAAGCGATTACTACGATAGTTGCCAAATTCGGCACAATCGACGTAGTTGTGAATAACGCCGGTTATGGGCAGCTCGGCACATTGGAGGAACTGACCGACGACGAAGCCCGCAAAAACTTCGACGTGAACGTATTCGGTTCACTGAATGTGATCCGTAACGTAATGCCAATATTTCGTGCGAAGAAATCAGGTGCGTTCTTTAATATCTCTTCAATAGCCGGTTTCCTGGGCACTTTCCCCGGATGGGGTATATACAACGCCACCAAATTCGCGGTTGCCGGCTTTACCGAAGCGCTTTCGGCTGAAGCAAAATCACTGGGCGTAACTGCTACCATCGTTTATCCCGGCTATTTCAAGACCAATTTCCTGCTGCAAGGCTCATTGCGCACCGCAGCAAACCCGATCAATGATTATAAGGAAGCCCGCGACCTGGAAGTGATCCACAACGAACAAGTCATCGGCAACCAGCCCGGCGACCCTGAAAATGCGGCTTTAGCCTTCATCAAGGTGGCTGAAATGGAAGAGCGCCCGCTGCACTTATTCCTGGGTTCAGATTCATTCGGTATGGCGCAAAACAAGATCGAAGCCGTTCAGAAAGACCTGGCTGCTTTCGAGAGCATCAGCAAATCGACCGATTTCAGAAAATAAGCTTTTTTCCACCCTTATAAAAAGCCGGCCAGCACTCGCCGGCTTTTTTATGTTTTGCAGGGTAATGCCGAAGGTATCATATGAAAAGGAAAGAGCCACCAAAACAAAAAAGACCGCATCATTTGATTTATGATACGGCCTCCTTAAAATAAGATGTTAAAAAAATGCCTTTCGTTTATCGAAAGGCATTTCGTCTGGAAACCTCTCCTTCTGGAGAGGGCAGGGTGGGGCTTAAGCCTCACTATCATATTTTATCTGACCAACGTGCTTGTCAATCTGCCATCTGCCGGTACCTTCTTCGCCGATAACTTCGAATAGTTCGAGGGCACGACGGGCTTTATATTCTTCTTCGCGTTGTTCTTTAAGGAACCAGTTAAGGAATTCCATCGTAACAAAATCCTGCTCTTTCATACAGCGGGCATATATGTTTTTGATAGAGTTGGTTACGCTGATCTCCTGGTCGAGGGCGTCTTCAAACACCTCACGAAATGAGTTGTATTCCTGTTTAATGCCAGTTACCTCAGGTGATACAGCACTGCCGCCCATATCAAGGATATATTTATAAAATTTTAGCTGGTGATGGCGCTCTTCTTCGGCTTGTTTGAAAAAATATTCTGACGAAAAATCATAACCGTTGCGATTGCACCATGATGCCATGGCCAAATATGCTGATGAAGAAAATGCTTCTTTTTTAACTTGCTGATTTAAAAGTGCTTCGATATCTGATGATATCAGGCTTTTTATGCGGAGTAGGTCTTTCATGGTCTTAAATTAATGTTATATGTCTTATCGCAGGAAATTATATACAATAATAATGCGGTAAAGGTATATTAGTTTAATTTAAAGACAATATGAAATTAATCTAAATTGTGTTGATAATTAGTCTAAATTACAGTGAGTTACTGTGCAGGCGGTCATGAATAATGTGGTTGAGTTCCAGCATTACAAAAGTACCTTCTAAAAGCTCTTTCAGGCTGATGATCTGAGCCAGTGAAAGTACATAACAATGATCGCAGGCGCAGATGAAAATGATCTCCACGTCGGGATCGGTAGTGGTGTTAAGCAGTTTTTGCTCAATGTCGATGGCATAAACCGCTTTGCGTAATTTTAAGAAATTGCGATGATCAAACCGGGCAACCTTACCGGCGAAATCGACATACCAGCAACGCTCTGTATCGCATTGGTAAACGGCACCTGTCTTGGTGCTGAAAACGTCGGTCCATAAAGATAGTTCGGTGGTCGCAATCATATAATGGTTGCAAATATTGGTATTATTTGTAATCAATCCAAATAAAGATAGAAAATAATTTCAACACGAATGTCTTGCATGTTCAATACAATTTAATCGAATTACACGAATTATTGCGTAGAGGCATTAATGTAATTTAATTAGCCAAATTAGTATGGGAATTTATTAGTACGAATGCTTCGGGATCGACAAATTATGATGGATAAGCAAATTCGTGTAATTCGCTCTAATTCGAAATAATTAGTGTGAGTTATTTTTTTTCATACAAGCAATAAATTTTATTATAAATTTGGAGCGTGGTTATGGGCTTGTCTGTAACCTAACCAATTATCCTTTTATCATTTTTTATATGAGAAAAACCTTACTATCCGCCTTATGCTGCTTGCTGGCTGCTTTGGGTGTAAAGGCACAAACGCCTGCACTTGAGCGAGTTGAGCCCATGTCCTGGTGGGTTGGCATGAGCAATCCCAACCTCCAACTGGTTGTGCATGGCAACAACATTGCCGCCCGTAATGTAGTGCTTACTTACCCCGGTGTAAAGCTTAAAGCAGTTCATAAAGTTGAAAATCCGAATTATTTATTCATCGACCTACAAATTTTTTCATCGGCCATTCCGGGAACGTTCCCGATAAAATTTAAGAAAGCAGGTGAAAAAGACCTTACATATAATTATACGCTTAACAAACGCGACAGATCTGCAGGCAGGGCGCAGGGCGTTACCAATAAAGATCTGATCTATCTCATTATGCCCGACAGGTTTAGCAATGGCGATGCCGCCAACGACTCATTTGATAACCTGCGTGAGCGAGGCATCCACCGCGATTCGATGTTCAGCCGCCATGGGGGGGACCTTCAGGGGATCATGAACCATTTGGATTACCTGAAAAATTTAGGGGTAACTGCTATCTGGCTTACACCCGAAATTGAGAACGACGAGCCAAGTGCTTCGTACCACGGTTACGCCGTTACCGATTATTACAAGATCGATCCCCGTTATGGCACCAACGATCTGTACAAAAAGTTTGTTGAAAAATGCCACAGCATGGGGCTTAAGGTTATTAAAGACCTTGTACACAATCACGCAGGTACCGAAGGTTACCTGATACAGGATATGCCGATGAAAAGCTGGGTACACCAATGGCCAGCGTACACCAAATCAAACTTCAGGGATGCTGCGGTGATGGATCCGCACGCCTCGCCAATGGACCGCAAACTGATGCAGGACGGCTGGTTTGACCACCGCATGGCCGATTTAAACCAAAATAATGTTTACGTGCAAAACTACCTTACCCAAAACCACATCTGGTGGGTGGAGTATGCTGGTATCGACGGTTTCAGGCTCGATACTTATCCTTATAATGAACCTGTTTATATGGCCAAATGGGCGAAAGATGTAAAAGCCGAGTTCCCTAAGCTTTCCATATTTGGCGAAACGCTGGTATGGTCTGCCGCTAACCAGGCATTTTTTACGCAGGGTAATACGGTTAACCGGGGTTTTGATACGCAGCTACCCGGCGTAACCGATGCTGTTTTAAAAGATGCCATTTATGAAGCTATTAATGGTAACGATGGCTGGACAGACGGCGTTGGTCGCTTGTATTCGGTAGTGGCTCAGGACTTTCTATACCAGGATGCTACCCGCAATACCATATTTATGGATAACCACGATATGAGCCGTTTATTATCAATGGTAGGGGAGGATATTACCAAATACAAATCGGCTATGGCTATGCTGCTTACCATGAGGGGCGTGCCGCAAATGTATTATGGCGATGAGATCCTGATGAAAAACTACTCGAACCCAGATGGTTTGGTACGCGAGGACTTCCCGGGTGGCTGGGCCGGCGATAAGGAAAATAAATTTACCGCCGAAGGCCGTAGTAAAAAAGAAAATGACGCTTTTAATTATGTGAGTAAGCTGGCTAATTACCGCAAAGGCACTACTGCCCTGCAAACCGGTAAAATGATGCAGTTTGTACCCGAAAAAGGTATTTATGTTTATTTCAGATATGATGCCCAAAAAACGGTAATGATCATGTTCAACAACAGCGATAAGGAACAGGAAACTACTACCGCACGGTATTTTGAGCGTATTGGCGATGCCAAAAAAGCGAGGAATGTACTAAAAGATGAAATGATTGGTCTGGATAAAGTCACTATACCAGGCAAGACAACTTTAGTGTTAGAATTAATACCCGGTGTTACCCATTAAAATAATATCTTAGGGGACTAATTCCCTGTGTTTTACCAAAAAATGAATACAATAAAAGCCTGTATTTTTGACCTTGACGGTGTGATAGTCGATACCGCCGTTTATCATTATAAAGCCTGGAAAAGGCTGGCCAATTCGCTTGGCTTTGATTTTACTGAACATCAGAACGAACAGCTGAAGGGCGTAAGCCGGGTACGTTCGCTGCAATTGATCCTGGGCTGGGGCGGCATTACCAAAACAGAAGCCGAGCAGGAGCAGTTGGCTACTCAAAAAAACACCTGGTATATGGAAATGGTAAACCAGATGAAACCCGAAGAGATCCTGCCTGGTGCCAAAGAGTTTTTAACAACCTGCCGTGCGGTAGGTCTTAAGACCGCGCTGGGTTCCGCCAGTAAAAACTCAATGACCATATTGGAGAAAATTGGTATCACCGATATGTTTGATGCTGTGATTGATGGCAACAAGGTAAGCAAGGCCAAGCCCGATCCTGAAGTGTTTTTGGCAGGTGCACAGGCCCTGGGCGTTCAGCCCGAAGAATGTGTGGTTTTTGAAGATGCCATTGCAGGCGTTGAAGCGGCCATTGCCGGTGATATGAAAGTGGTAGGCATCGGCTCGCCCGATGTATTGAAAGGCGCCAACCTGGTTATTAAAGGTTTGGATGAAATGACACTGGATAAATTGTATAAGTTGTAAGCCCCACCCAACCCTCCCCTAAAGGGAGAGGGCTTTTGAATTGCATGGAGGCATAATAAACTATTAACTATTAACTAAAAGTCTCCCCTTTTAGGGGGAGATTTAGAGGGGGCTCAATGAAAAACTATATAAAAGCTGATGAGTGGAAGATAATTGAAGAAGGCTTCGATGCTCATTACAATAAAATTTCTGAAAGTATATTCAGTTTGGGTAACGGCCGCATGGGACAGCGTGCCAATTTTGAAGAAGCTTACAGCGGCGATACTTTGCTGGGTAATTACGTTGCCGGGGTTTACTACCCGGATAAAACCCGAGTAGGCTGGTGGAAAAACGGTTATCCCGAATATTTTGCCAAAGTACTCAACGCTGCTAACTGGGTTGGTATCGATGTTGTAATTGACGGCGAGCAGATTGACCTTGCCAAATGCCAAGTGCTCAGTTTTCGTCGGGAACTGAACATGAAGGAAGGTTACCTGAAACGAGATTTTCATGCTAAAACCGCATCGGGTAAAGAAGTAAAAGTTGAGGCCATCCGCTTTTGTAGTATGGCCGATGATGAAACCGGTGCTATTAAATATACGTTCACCCCTTTAAATTTTAGCGGCGCTATCACCTTAACGCCATCAATTGATGGTGATGTGGTAAACAAAGACTCAAATTACGATGAAAAGTTTTGGGACGAGGTAAGCAAAGCCACACAAACCGACGGCGGTTACATCGTAATGCGCACCAAAAAAACGGGTTTTGAGGTTGCTACGGGGATGCGATTCAGTATCCTTCAAAATGGTGAAATTATTGAACCGGTTACAGAAGCTATCGAAAAAGAAAAATATGTAGCTGCTAAAATTGATTTGCAGGCAAAACAGGGTGAAAGCATTGTGGTTATCAAATACGCCGCTAACCTGTCATCCCAAAACTATAAGCCTGAAGAGCTGGTTGACCAGTTGAATGCTACTTTAGATCGGATCAGCGCTAAAGGTTTTGATACCATGCTGGCCGAACAAGCTGCTGCCTGGGCCGAAAAATGGAAACACAATGATATCATTATTGATGGCGATGTATCTGCCCAGCAAGCTATCCGTTTTAATATTTACCAGCTTAACCAAACCTACACGGGTGAAGATGATCGCCTGAATATCGGCCCCAAAGGTTTTACAGGAGAAAAATACGGAGGTTCAACCTATTGGGATACTGAGGCTTATTGTGTGCCTTTTTATCTCTCAACTGCACCACAAAAGGTTACCCGTAATTTGCTGCTTTACCGCTATAAACAATTGGGTAAAGCAATTGAAAACGCGCAATTATTAGGATTTAAAAATGGCGCTGCCCTATATCCAATGGTTACGATGGATGGTACCGAATGCCATAACGAATGGGAGATCACTTTTGAGGAGATCCACCGTAATGGGGCTATTGCGTTTGCTATTTATAACTACGTGCGTTATACCGGCGATGAAGCCTATTTAGGCGATTACGGTTTTGAAGTATTGTTGGGTATAGCCAGGTTTTGGTCGCAAAGGGTTAACTGGTCGGAGGATAGACAGCAATATGTAATGCTGGGTGTAACCGGGCCAAACGAATACGAGAACAACGTAAACAATAACTGGTACACCAGTACTATTGCTACGTGGTGTATGCAATATACCGTTGATGTTGCTGATAAAATAAAAGCAGCTGATCCGGAAAAATACGCCGTATTGGTGAGCAAGGTAAGCCTGAATGAGGAAACCGAATTTGGCCGTTTCAGGGATATCATCCAAAAGATGTATTATCCGTATGACGAGAAACGCCAGGTGTTTTTACAACAGGACGGCTACCTGGATAAAGAGCAGATCCTGGTAAAAGACCTGCCGGCCTCAGAGCGTCCTATCAATCAAAAATGGAGCTGGGACAGAATCCTGCGTTCATGCTACATTAAACAAGCCGACGTATTGCAGGGAATTTACTTTTTTGAAGATCAGTACGATATAGATACCATTCGCCGCAACTTTGATTTTTATGAGCCGCGTACGGTGCATGAATCATCGTTATCACCATGCGTGCACGCTATTTTGGCTGCCAAGCTCGGCGATGAAGCCCGTGCTTATGAGTTTTACCTGCGCACGGCTCGCTTAGACCTGGATGATTACAACAACGATACTGAAGATGGCTGCCATATCACTTCTATGGCCGGCACCTGGATGGCTGTTGTTGAAGGCTTTGGCGGGATGCGTGTAAGAGATGGAAAGCTGGTATTTCAGCCATTCATTCCCGAAAAATGGTCGTCATTTTCGTTCCATATTGGTTTCCGCGGTGCCTTGCTGAATATTAAAGTGAGCAAAGAAGGTGTGCAGATCAAAAATGCCTCGGATGTTGAAACTACGGTATTGGTTTACGGAAAAGAGCAATCGGTGAAAGCCAATGATGAACTCCTGGTTGAAGCGTAATGAAAGGCAATAAGGTATTTACGTGTTTTATTGCTGCAACAATGTTGCCCGTTATTACGTTGGCACAGGTAAAACCACATCATACAAAAAAACGCATGGAACAAACTACCAACCATAAGCTCATCATATACCAGTTATTGCCCCGCCTGTTTGGCAATACCAACACATTTAATAAAACCAATGGATCTATTGAGGAAAACGGTATAGGCAAGTTGAACGATATCAATGATAAGGCCCTTCAGGAAATTAAAAAAATGGGCTTTACCTATGTTTGGTATACCGGGGTAATTGAGCATGCAACCATGACTGATTATTCGCAATATGGTATTAAAGCCGATGATCCGGATATTGTAAAGGGCAGGGCAGGTTCACCTTATGCTATTAAAGACTATTACGATATCGATCCCGACCTGGCTGTTGATGTTAAAAACCGTATCGGCGAGTATGAGGCACTGATCAAGCGTAGCCATAACAACGGCTTAAAGGTACTGATGGACCTGGTACCTAACCACGTAGCCCGTACCTATGGTTCGGACGTTAAGCCTGCCGGTGTACGTGATTTTGGCCAGGACGATGATAAGAGCAAAGCTTTTAGCCCAACCAATGATTTTTACTATATGCCCGGTCAGCCTTTTGTTGTGCCGTCAGGCTATAATCCCGGAGGCGATGAGTTTAAAAGCCCGCTGAAGGATGGAAAATTTGATGAAAATCCTGCTAAGGCAACCGGTAATGATGTATTCAGTGCTGCACCATCAATCAACGATTGGTTCGAGACCATGAAGCTGAACTACGGCGTTGACTACGTGGATCATCGCCGCGGCCATTTTGATCCAATCCCGCCGCTTTGGAATAAGGTTTATGATATCCTGCATTACTGGAGCGAAAAAGGCGTCGACGGTTTCCGCTGCGATATGGTGGAGATGGTGCCGATTGAATTTTGGGGATGGGTGATCCCCAAACTAAAAGCCGAACATCCTGGTTTGGTATTCATTGGTGAAGCTTACGATAAAGGAAAATATAACGATTATATTTATAAAGGCAAGTTTGATTACCTGTACGATAAGGTAGGCCTGTACGATGCCATCAAACGCCTTACCCGCGATGAGCATAACTCATCAACCTGGGAAATCAATGCTGTTTGGAACCATGATAGCAAAGGCATCGACGAGCACATGCTCCGGTTTATGGAAAACCACGATGAGCAGCGCATTGCTTCAAATGATTTTGCGGGTAACCCTTGGCTGGCCGTTCCCGGCATGATCGTAACAGCCACTTTAAATACCGGCCCGGTGATGGTTTACTTTGGCCAGGAAGTAGGCGAACCTGCTATAGGCAACGAAGGCTTTAGCGGTAATGACGGCCGCACTTCCATATTTGATTACTGGGGTGTTCCGCAGCATCAAAAATGGGTTAATAACCATAAGTACGATGGCGCGAAATTATCGGCAGATCAACAAAAGCTTCGTGGCTTTTACCACAACCTGCTTACTGCAGTGCACAATAGTGCAGCTCTTAAATCGGGCGCTTTCTATGAGCTGATGATAGCTAATGAACATCAGCCGGGCTTTGATACCCGTTTGTATATCTACGCCCGCTATACCAACAATCAACGTATATTAGTAATAACCAATTTTAACCGGAGTGAGCGTAAACTAACCGTAAAGCTTCCGGAAGACCTGTTAACAAAATTAAATCAAAGCGGCCATAAACAATTCACCGATCTGCTAAGCGGCGCTAAATTCAATACCGATGATATACGTAATGGTGTTGAAGTAAGCCTGCCAGCCATGGGCGGATTGTTGCTGGAGTTTTGATCAGAATTTACAGAATTTTAGAATTGACAGAATGCTTGTCATGTTGTGAAAGGTCATAGTGTTCCGTGCGGGCCTGTCACCCTGAACTTGTCGAAGGGTCGCGCGCAGAGGCCTTCGCCGCCATGCTTCGACAGGCTCAGCATGACACCCTGATATTCTGAAAATCCAAAAAAATCTGTGAATTTTGATTCTGACATTATAAAACCAATTATGAGTAAACCAACCATCGCGCAAAAGCCACGGTTAAGCTTTTGGCAGATCTTTAACATGAGCTTCGGCTTTTTGGGCATCCAGTTTGGTTTTGCCTTACAAACGGGTAACGCCAGCCGCATCCTCCAAACCTTTGGTGCCGATGTGGAGCATCTGTCGTGGTTTTGGCTGGCCGCGCCTATTACAGGGATGGTTGTTCAGCCCATCATTGGTCATTACAGCGACAGGACCTGGAACCGTCTCGGTCGGCGCCGCCCGTATTTTTTAACAGGCGCTATTTTATCGGGTTTGGCATTGTTTTTTATGCCCAACTCATCTATGTTGGCAGGGCTGATCCCGCCGATAGTAGTAGGCGCGGGCATGCTGATGATCATGGATGCTTCATTCAACGTAGCTATGGAACCATTCAGAGCTTTGGTAGCCGATAACCTGCCCGATAGTCAGCATACAACCGGTTTTTCCATGCAAACCTGTTTGATAGGTGTAGGCGCTGTAATTGGTTCATGGTTACCTTATGTTTTTGCCGAATGGTTTGGAATAGCCAAAACAGCCAATCAGGGCATTGTGCCTAATAATGTGCTGTATTCATTTTACATTGGTGCCGCGGTTTTAATAGGCGCTATTTTGTGGACTGTGGTCCGCACAAAAGAATACCCCCCCGAAGTTTATGCAACCTTTCATGAGAAGGACGAAACGGTATCTGGGCATAAGGGCGGTTTGTTGGAGATCTTCTCCGACCTGGTCAACATGCCCAAAACTATGAAGCAATTAGGGTTGGTACAGTTTTTCTCCTGGTTTGCACTTTTCTCTATGTGGGTATTTACTACCCCGGCAGTTGTTGACCACGTTTACCACATCCCGGCGGGGGATACGTCCTCTGCGGCCTATAATGATGCTGCCAACTGGGTAAATGTATTGTTTGGTGTATATAATTTAGTATCGGCAGTGTATGCTTTGCTATTGCCCCGCATAGTTAAAAAACTGAGCCGAAAAAAAGCACATGCGTTTTCATTAACTATGGGCGGTTTAGGGTTAATCTCAGTATTCTTTATTCCTGATCCCCGTTTGCTGATCTTGTCAATGATCGGGGTTGGTTTAGCCTGGGGTAGTATCCTTGCTATGCCTTATGCTATTCTATCGAGCTCAATACCAGCCAAAAAGATAGGCGTATACATGGGTATTTTTAATTTCTTTATTACTTTTCCGCAAATAGTTAATGGCATTATTGGTGGTCCGATAGTGAAGTATGCATACAGCGGGCATGCCATTTATGCTTTGGTAATGGCCGGTATTTTTATGTTCCTGGGGGCGATAGCTGTTCTTTTTGTTCAGGATGGTAAGAAAATTCAAATAATTGAAGCTGCAAATTGAATAAAAATTAAGGATTTGGCACGGTTAATGGTTTTTCGTTAATTCAATTATTGTATATTGCGTAGTAAGTACACTTTATACATCTTTGCAGAAGCCACTAATTTGTTTGAATGGAAAGTAATACCCCAAATCCGGAGTTGATAACCAGTAAGTTAATTGAAGCAGAAAACTTACTTGAAGAAGAAGAGGAATTTCACCATCTTAATAACCCTGCCGATGGTATTAAGCCGGTTGTAAAAAAGTATCTCGGTGTACCTAATCATGCCGATCAGGTGGGGAATAAGTTCTACTTTACTGATGGCGATGCTAAAGTTGAAGTAATAGTTGTTACCGACGAGATTATCCGTGTGAGGCTTGCGCCGCATAGCGTTTTTTTAGACGATTTTTCATACGGGGTGCCTAAGCTGCCAACCAAGGCGGCAGGTTTTACTCTGCATGAAGATGATAATGAATTTCGGGTATCTACTTATAAAGTGAACTGCCATATCCGCAAAAAGGATTTCTTTATCTCTTTTTCAGATAGCAGTAACCATGTAACCAGCATCGATGCTGTGCCAATGCATTGGGAAGAGAACGTGCAGGCGGGCGGTTATTATGTGTTTTGCACCAAAACCTGCGCACCCGACGAAAGCTTCTTTGGCTTAGGCGATAAACCAACCGAATTTAACCTGCGTGGCAAAAGGCTAAAAAACTGGAACACTGATGCCTACTCGTTTCAGTGGAACCAGGACCCTTTGTACCGCAGTATCCCTTTTTATATCAGCGTAAACGAGGGTATAGCACACGGTATCTTTTTTGATAATACATTTAAAGCGCAATTTGACTTTGGCGCCGAAGACAGGACTAAAACAAGTTTTTGGGCTGATGGCGGCGAACTGCAATATTACTATATCCACGGGCCGCACATGATGGACGTGGTAAAAAGCTACCATACCCTAACCGGTACACACCCCATGCCGCCGCTTTGGGCATTGGGTTACCATCAATGCCGCTGGAGCTATTATCCGGAGGCCAAGGTTAGGAAGATAGCTAAAGGTTTCCGCGAAAACCAGATCCCATGTGATGGCATCTATCTGGATATCGATTATATGGATGGTTACCGCTGCTTTACCTGGAACCGTAAGTATTTCCCCGATCCTAAAAAAATGATCAGCGAGCTTGCGGCTGATGGCTTTAAAACGGTGGTAATTATTGATCCGGGGATCCGTGTGGATGACAACTACGAGGTATTCAGAGAGGGTAAGGAGAAGCGATATTTCTGCCGCCGAAGCGATGATTACTTTATGGAGGGGCACGTATGGCCGGGCCGTTGCCAGTTTCCAGATTTTACCAATCCTGAAGTGCGCGAATGGTGGGGCGGTTTGTTTGACGAATTGGTTCAAATGGGCGTTGCCGGTGTTTGGAACGATATGAATGAGCCCGCTGTATTCGGTGCCGGTACCTTCCCTGATGATGTGCGTCACCAGTATGATGGTTACCGTGGATCACACCGCAAGGCGCATAATATTTATGGCATGCAGATGGTACGCTCAACCTACGAAGGCTTGCGCAAGATCATGAAAAACAAACGCCCTTTTACTATTACAAGGGCAGGTTATTCAGGTGTACAACGCTTTTCATCGGTGTGGACCGGTGATAACGTGGCCTCATGGGAACACCTTAAGCTGGGTAATATCCAGTGTCAGCGTTTGTCGATATCAGGTATACCGTTTTGTGGTACCGACATTGGCGGTTTTAGCGGTGAGCCCGATGGCGAACTGTTTACCCGCTGGATTCAGATGGGCACCTTTTCGCCGTTTATGCGTGCACACTCGGCAGGTGATACCAAAGAGCGTGAACCGTGGAGTTTTGGGGAGCCATTCACGGCAATCAACCGTAAGTTTATCGAATTGCGTTACCGCCTTATCCCTTACCTGTACTCCACTTTCTGGGAGCATCACCGCTATGGTTTCCCTATTTTGAGGCCGATAGTGATGCATGAGCAGGACACACAGCTAAACCACTTCCGCCAGGATGAGTTTACTTATGGAGATAAGATCCTGGTTTGCCCTGTAATGGAACCGGGCCAGATCAAACGCAACGTATACCTGCCTAAAGGTAAATGGTACAACTTCTGGACTCACGAGGTTGTTAACGGCGGCCAGGAAGTATCAGTAGATACCCCACTTGAAACCATGCCTCTATTCATTAAAGCAGGTTCGGTAATCCCTGAATACCCGGTAATGCAGTATGTTGGCCACAAAGAGATTGAAGAAGTAAAGCTGAATATTTACTATACCGATTATGAAGTAAATTCATTCCTGTTTGAAGATTACGGCGAAACCTTTGCTTACGAGCAGGATATTTATCTGGAGAAAAAGTTTGTGGTAAATGGCAGCAGCAAAAATTTAACCATTGATCAGAGCCTGGAAGGTTTGTATACCCCACGCTATGACGGCTATCATTTTAACCTGATAGGTTTGCCGTTTACGCCATCAAAAATAAAAGTAGATGGCAAAGAGGTAAAAGAATTTCAACTAAATGATGATAAAACGGTAGAATTTAAATACAGTAAAAACTTTAAACATATTGAAATAAGCAGATAGTATTTAGAAGAGGTTAAAGCTGAAGAGCAAAAGGTTAAAGGTAGCTGTAGCCTTGTAAATCAAGAAAAAAAACCTTTATAGCTTTGCTCACGTTAAGGCTATCTCATTAAAACGCCATTGCTACTGCAATGGCGTTTTTTGTATGAATTCGAATTTATTGGATTAGATGAACGGACAGAATGCTTAGTAAATTTAATAAATTCTCTTAATTCAATAAATCAGTTCAGACAAGTTATCCTGTTAATTCTCAAATTCGGTAAATTCTGATTCAGACAATCTTCCCTTCAAAAATAAATCTCCAAAACCCTGCATAATATATTAATCCTGTTATATTTGATTACATATAAACCAAACTCATTCCTGTGATTTGGGTTATCTACTAACACCCTAACAGGTTATCTATATCATGGCCAAAAAAACAACTAAAACCGAGAACCCCTTACCGGATACAAAGCCTGTAAAGGAAAAAAAAGCCGTCACTAAGGTCAAAGCCGATAAAGTAACGCCTGAAACAGGAGCCCCGGAACCTAAAAAAGCAGTTAAAACAAAAACAGCGGCTGCCGAAAAGCCTTCAGCCGTTAAAAAAGCTGCGCCGGTTAAGTCGAAAGCGGTGAATGCCAATAACCCGACAGAAATTACCCCGCAACCTGTAAAGCTTAAAGCCGTTGAACCATACAGCCGTTTTACGGATTTTGATATCAGTTTATTTAAGTCGGGCAAACATTATAAGCTGTACGAAAAACTGGGCTCGCATGTAGTGGAATATCAGGGTGTTATTGGGACTTATTTTGCCGTTTGGGCTCCAAACGCACAATACGTAGCGGTAATTGGCAACTTTAACGGCTGGAACCGCGGTTCGCATAGTTTGAATGCCCGCTGGGATTCATCGGGTATTTGGGAAGGTTTTATTCCAAATGTTGGCAATGGCGAAACGTATAAATACTATATCAAATCATCAACCGGCGAAGACCTGGAAAAAAGCGATCCCTTTGCTTTACGCTGGGAACTGCCGCCGCGTACTGCCTCTATAGTTGCTGATACTTTTTATGAGTGGAAGGATCAGGATTGGATGCAGAACCGTCATGAACATAACGCGCTCGACAGGCCATATTCGGTTTACGAAGTGCATTTGGGCTCATGGGCGCGTAATCCCGAAAGTCCGGACGAGTTTTTAACTTACACTCAACTTGCCGAAAAAATGGTGCCTTATGTAAAGGAAATGGGCTTCACCCATGTGGAGTTTATGCCTATTATGGAACACCCGTATTATCCGAGCTGGGGTTACCAGGTAAGTGGTTATTTTGCAGCGGCATCACGCTACGGTACACCACAACAACTGATGTACCTGATTGAAGAATTCCACAAAGCCGGTATTGGCGTAATCCTGGATTGGGTGCCTTCGCATTTTCCGGGAGATATCCATGCGCTGTATAAATTTGACGGTACACACCTTTATGAGCATGCCGATGCCCGCAAAGGTTTTCACCCCGACTGGAAATCATATATTTTTAACTACGGCCGAAACGAGGTAAGGGCTTTTCTGATCAGCAACGCTCTGTTTTGGCTGGAAAGGTATCATGCCGATGGTTTACGTGTTGACGCGGTAGCTTCAATGCTATACCTTGATTATTCGCGCAAGCATGGCGAATGGGAAGCTAACAGGTATGGCGGTAACGAAAACCTCGAAGCTATATCATTTCTGAAAGAATTTAACGAAGCTGTTTATAGCCATTTCCCATCGGTACAAACCATAGCTGAAGAATCTACGTCATTTACCGGCGTTAGTCGCCCGGTTTATTTAGGTGGCCTGGGCTTTGGTATGAAATGGATGATGGGCTGGATGCATGATACTATCGATTACTTTCATGAGGATCCTATCCATCGTAAATATCATCATAACGAAATAACTTTTAGCACCATATATGCCTTTACCGAAAACTTTATGCTGCCTTTCTCGCATGATGAGGTTGTTTATGGTAAAGGTAGTATGTTGCGCAAAATGCCCGGCGATGAGTGGAGGCAGTTTGCTAACCTGAGACTGATGTACGGATACATGTTCACACACCCCGGTTCAAAACTACTCTTTATGGGCGGCGAATTTGGGCAGGGCGATGAATGGGATTTCGGCAAATCGTTACAGTGGCATGTGCTGCAGTATCCAAATCACCAGGGTATTAGCGAAACAGTTAAGGCGTTGAACCATTTATACCGTACAGAGCCTGCGCTGTATGAAAAAGCCTTTTCGCACCAGGGTTTTGAATGGGTTGACGGCGGCAATGCCAATGATTCCATACTGGTTTACCGCCGGATGGGACACAACAGTAAAAACGACCTGATGATCATTCTGAACATGACCCCTGTTGTACGCCGTGATTATCGCATAGGCGTACCCGCTGCCGGTAAGTGGAAAGAGATCTTTAATTCGGATAATGAAAAATACTGGGGCAGCGGCATCATCAATTATGAGCCTGTAAACAGCGATCAGGTAAGCTGGCATGGCAAAAGCCAGTCTATCAAAATTACTATACCGCCGCTTGCGGCTGCGGTATTTAAACTGGTACCTGATGTGCCTGCTAAATATGAATTGAAACGGTAAGCAGCTTTGAAAGACTTACGAAGTTCCAAATACTTCGTAAGTCTTTCAAAACTAAGTAAACAAGTTAAGGATGCCCTGTTGTTAGTATGTAAATGACCTATGAACCCCAAATTCAAATATCTTTATCTTATAGGTGGTATAGTTGCCACGATATTGTTTATTGTGCAAATAGTGTCTACCTATCCAAAGCCTAATACAGTTGGGATAATCCTTGGCGCTCTGCCAGCTTTGGCCTTGTTTTACTTATCGTACAAGGCTTATCATGTTAAAAAGGATAATGAGTTGATGTGAGGATTTGGTAACCGCTACAAACCATCATAAACGTCGCATCTCCTGAACATAATTACTTGTTTCAAGGCCATAAAGTCACCTTTCACTACCCAGGTTTCTGCGTGTTTGGTCATTTCGTCAAGGCCATCGTTCCATTGCTGATTATTAAAAACGCATTCGCCTATTATAGTGCCATCGGCTCGTTTGGAAATATAAATTTTTAGAGAGTTAAATTTTTTGTCGATTAAAACCGGTTGAATTTTCTCTCTTAAAGTTTCAAAAAGATATTTTCCGTCCGGCATTTCCTCCCATTGCCCCTGCACCATTAAGTCGCCTAACTTAGGGTGCCAAAGTATCTCCCGAGCATTTGTAATTACCAGCATATCAGCTTCCGGGTCATGAGTATCCGTAAAGCCCTCCATTATTGGCGGAAACACAATGTTAAGGTAATTATCTAAGGCCGAAGTAATCCTCTTATCCATCGTTTCGCCAATACCGGCTAAACATTCATATATCCCTTGCTCCAGATATAAAGGATGCCTGGTTAAAATATTAAGTTGTATCAAAAATGGATGTGCATCTGGCACGTCAATGATTGAAGTGGATATTTCTAAGCCCGAATCAAGTATCAAAGTAAGATATTGCGGATGACGTTCAACCTGGTGCCCCATTTCAACTAATCTGTCTTTAAGTACCTCTATGAGGTAGCCATTATAATCGCTATATTTTGCAATAGGTTCTTCTTTCTGAGGCTGTGCAGTTGGTTGGATTTGTTCTGGTGGTTTTTTCCTGAAAAGGTCGAATAGCCCCATGATGACTTGTTTTGATTATCGGTTTAGTTGCTTCAGCAAAAATAAAGAATCTTATATAATACGGTATTTTCATTTTTATCATTATTTGTCCACCTGCCGGTATCAACCCTTTTTTATTTGCCTGGACATGAGATATCTGATGCAGAGGGCGTAAGTAAGCCTCCCTACAGGCAAAAGCACAATGTTTGCGCAAGGAAATGATCTACTACAAACTTAAAATTCTATTTAGCCCGGAAAATGCTGGCCAATCACGAAAATTGCAGCCATTAATGCAATAATAGCGGCCAACACTCCCCATAGTTGAGCAGGTTTCATATTTGATAGTAACTCGCCGACAGTTAGCTCGTCCGGGACAATTTTCCTTCTTTCGGCAGCAGTATTATTTTTGCTAATGCTGAGTGCCTCCACTTTGCTCTTCCAACTGGCCAAAACACCATTAAACTCTACTGTTGATAACGAATTTTGGTTGGGTTTTACTGTCATCACATACCAGTCGTAGCCTTTTTCTAATAAGCCCTCGGCACGTATTCCTTCCTCCACGATAACTAAAATCGGAAGATTCTTAGTGTATGCTATCGCTGATTCAATTTGATTCCAGGGAGTAGCAAATTTGGTTGTTGATAGTGTTATTTCATTAGCGCTGCCCCGTTTTTCAATCCCGCTTTCAAAATAGATTCGCTCAAGTGCAATAACTAAGATGCCTGAACATTCATCCATCAATCCCTTTATTGATTTTAAAGGCGAATCAGAACTGAATGTATTTCTTCCGATGGTGTTGGGAATCAAATTTTCGCTTCTAAGTCTGTCTTCTATAGATTTTACAAAATCTTCCTGGCTGGGAGTTGAGGTTCCCCCAACACTGATAAATACTTTGGGTTGATCCATGGTAATTGAAAATAAGGTTGATTGTATTGATTGATAATCAGGTTTATAATTGTCTGTAAGTTAGTTATAATACTTAATCAATACAAAACACTAAACAATCCACTACACGAGGTAATGATGTTTAGTCAAAGCCTTCTCTGTCCGTTCATTTGCTTGTGTCCAACGATTTCAAACTACCCGGACAAGATGCAGAAGGCGCAAGTAATCCTCTCATAGGCAGCCACACAATACTTGCGCAGTAAAAATAACCGAACCTCAAATCTCTAACCACAATCGCACAATAACTGTGCGGAAACGAACAGTTTCGTTGATTGATTTTGATTTAAGTTACTTATAGTCAGTGATTTAAAAATAAGGCACGCGATTAGCTGAATTGCCAGTATAAACCCCACAATTATGCTTAAAAATTACCTGCTGGTTGCTTTTAGAAACCTTTCAAAAAACAAAGCTTTCTCCGCTATAAACATAGTAGGACTGGCTATTGGCATGGCGGCTTGCTTGCTCATTTTGCAATATGTTAGCTTTGAGCTTAGTTTCGATGATTTCCATGTCAACAAAGATCGTGTATTCCGTATTAACCAGGATAGGTACAACAATGGCAAATTGAGCACTCAGTGGGCCGGTGGGGCCTTTGCACCCGGCACAGCTTTTAAAAATGCGCTCCCCGATATTGAAGAGTACGTAAAGATTGTAGGAGCAGGGCAAACCATAGCCAACTACAAGGATCAGAAAATGGTAATCCGGAATGTTTACTATGTAAGCGACGCTTTTTTTAAAACCTTTTCTTTCCCGCTAATAAACGGCGACGGAAATACCGCACTTAAAGAACCCAACACTGCGGTAATTACCCGGCAAATTGCCGATAGGCTTTTTCATGGCATAAATCCCGTTGGGCAAACCTTGTATATTAATACAGATAAGCCGCTTAAAATTACCGGCGTAATGGAAAATATGCCTGCCAATACGCATATGAATTTCGATATCATGCAATCCTACGCTACGCTGCTTAAAGAAAATCCGCCTAATAAAGATTTTAATCTCGATAATGCCTGGCTAAATGACGGCTGCACAACATACCTGCTGCTTAAACCCGGAGTTGATCCGCGTGCTTTGGAAGCTAAGTTTATCCCTGTAGTAAAAAAAGCATATGATAAATATCCCGGTACGGGCGAAGGTGGCATTTATACACTTCAGCCGGTAAAGGATATCCACTTGTACTCCAACAGGATGCTGGAGTTTCAGCCCAATGGCGATGGCAAATCGGTGTACCTGCTTTTGGGGATTGCCATCTTTGTGATCATCATAGCATGGATCAACTATATCAACCTCGCTACTGCCCGTGGAATTGGCCGGGCTAAAGAAGTTGGGGTACGTAAAACTTTGGGCTCGGCAAAAGCGCAGTTGATTACCCAGTTCATGTTGGAGGCTATGATGCTTAACGCCATGGCTATTGGCCTCGCATTGCTTATCATTATGGCCTGTTTGCCTGCATTCGCCAATATTTCCGGCATGCAGATGGGCTTTACCTTATTTACTAAAGCAACTTTTTGGCTGGCTGTTTTGGGAATCTTTGTGTTGGGCTCATTCTTCAGCGGCTTTTACCCGGCTATAGTGTTATCGGCGTTCAGGCCGGTTGAGGTGATGAAAGGCAAGATCCTGGCATCGCCAGGGGGAGTGATATTACGTAAGGCAATGGTGGTATTCCAGTTTGCTGCCTCGATATTTTTACTGATAGGATCGCTTACGGTGTTCAAACAACTTAAATACATGCAAAGCCAAAAGTTAGGGGTAAAAATAGATCAAACACTGGTCATTAAAGCTCCGTTGGTTAAGGTAGATTCGTTTTACCGCAGCATGAGCTCATTTAAACACGAATGCCTGGCACAATCTGCCGTTAAAAGTGTAACCGTATCTACTTCTATCCCCGGCGAACCTGTGCAATGGAACGCTGGCGGTATTAAGTTGGTTGGCTCCGATCAAAGCACAAGCAAACAATACCGCATTATTGGTGCCGACTATGACTACCTTAACGCTTATGATATTAAACTAATTGCCGGGCGTAAGTTTTCAAAAGAGTTTGGCGACGAGCCCCACAAGGTGGTATTCACCCAAAAAGGGGTTGAACAGTTAGGCTTTAGTAAACCTGCCGATGCCCTTGGCAAACGCATCGATTTTTGGGGACAGGTTTATGAGATAATAGGAGTGGCTGATAATTTTCACCAGCAATCCTTACATGATGCCTACGATTCCATGATCTTCCGTTGTATCCCTGATGTTCGGGGCCCGGTATCGGTAAAGGTAAGTACAACCAATATGCCGCAAACCATCGCCGACTTAAAGAAAACCTGGGCCAGTTTTTTCCCAGGCGACCAGTTTGATTATTTCTTTTTAGATCAGCATTTTAACGAGCAATACAAAACTGATCAGCGCTTTGGGCAGGTGTTTGGCGTATTTACCGGCATCGCCATTTTTGTGGCCTGTTTAGGTTTATTTGGCCTCGTATCATACACCATTGTACAGCGCACCAAGGAAATTGGCATACGCAAGGTACTGGGAGCTTCAGTAAACAGTATTTTAAGATTGTTGTATAAAGACTTCGCCCTGCTTGTAGTGGTATCGTTTGTGATTTCGGCACCAATAGGCTGGTACGCTATTCATCAATGGCTGCAAACATATGCTTTCAGGATGGATATCAACCCCTTCCTGTTTGTTATTCCATTTTTCCTGGTGTTGCTGGTTGCCTTTGCAACGGTTTCGTTTTTGAGCGTGAAAGCCGCGCTGATGAACCCGGTAAAGAGTTTGAAGACGGAGTAGTAAACAAAAAACACGTTATTATAAGGTACGAAGCAATGGTACGAAAGCACGGTCACCCTGTATTGCGTGCGATTGCTTCGTCGTTCTTCTTATAATGACATGTTTTTATTTCAGGGCAAAGGGATTTCGGCAGGGGCAAAACATTTACAAGGTACGTTCAGCCAATCCCCAAAAGAGAGGGTTGGCTGAGGTTTTTTCCTATCTTTGCCCCAAAAGCAGACTGAATATGACCGGAAAATCGCCGCAGGAATCATACACCATCATGAACGAACTGGTATTGCCCAATGATACCAACACTTTAAACAACCTGATGGGTGGCCGTCTGCTGCATTGGATGGATATTGCCGCTGCTATTTCGGCACAAAAGCACTGTAACAGGATCGTGGTGACAGCTTCAGTAGATAACGTATCGTTCCAGTCACCGATAAAGCTGGGTGATGTGATCAGCATTGAAGCAAAGGTTACCCGCGCGTTCACTACTTCGGTTGAGGTAAGGATGGATGTATGGGCGCAAAACATTCCATCGGGCACTAAAGTAAAAAGTAATGAGGCCTATTATACCTTTGTTGCTTTGGATAAAGATGGCCAAAAGACGACTGTGCCCGAGCTGGTACCTGAAACGGATAAAGAGCGCGCATTGTATGAGGGGGCGCTTCGCCGTCGCCAATTAAGGTTAATATTAGGCGGAAAAATGAACCCGAATGATGCTACTGAATTGAAAGCGCTTTTTTTTGGTGACCAGTTGCCACCTAATCTTGGTGAAGAAATAAAGCAGTAACAAATTTCCCGGCGCATTGTCTAAATGGTTTAAACATTAAAACTACTGCCATGCGATATTTTCTATGCTTTTTACTGCCACCGCTTGCCATCCTCACCACCGGCAGGATAGGTGCATTTATATTGAATATATTTTTAACACTTTTCTTCTGGATCCCGGGCGTGATCCATTCCATCCTGGTAACCAGCGACTATTATGAAGCAAAACGTCACCGGCAACTGATGCGGGCGACAAGGCGTTACCGTTGGTAACCTTGATTCGCTTGATTATAGGATTCCCGGATGTTTTGATTGAGGCTGTTTAGGACTATTCTATCAAGAAATCCTCAAATCCTAAAAATCATGGTTCAAAATTATCATATTTGCCACGATGCAGAAAGGTAAGCTATTAATAATTGACGACGAGGAACGCCTCCGCAACCTGCTTGCGCGTATTTTACAGCTGGAAGGCCATGAGGTAATTACTGCGGCTACAGCCAAAGAGGGGCTTAAAAAACTCCAGCAGGATACGATACAGGTGGTACTAAGCGATGTAAAGCTGCCTGATATTGATGGTATTACCCTTTCTGAAACCATCAAAAAAAACTACCCAAATACCGAAATCATTGTTTTGACAGCATACGGCACTATTAATGATGGCGTGAAAGCCATAAAAGCCGGTGCGTTTGACTATATCACCAAGGGCGATGATAACGAAAAGATCATCCCGCTGGTAAGCAAGGCCATGGATAAAGCCCTGCTACAGCAAAAGGTTGCCGAATTGCAAAGCAAGCTGAATGATAAGTTCGGCTTCGACAGGCTTATTGGCCGGTCAACGGCTATTAGCGATGTAATTAAGCTGGCCCAAAAGGTGGCGCTTACAGATACTACAGTATTATTATTAGGCGAAACAGGTACCGGTAAAGAAATTTTTGCCGAAGCCATTCATCAGGCCAGCAACCGCAGCGCAAAATCATTTGTGGCGGTAAATTGCAGCGCATTTACTAAGGAATTATTGGAAAGCGAATTGTTTGGCCATAAAGCAGGCTCGTTTACCGGGGCGGTAAAAGATAAAAAAGGACTTTTTGAAGAAGCCAACGGCGGCACTATATTTTTAGATGAAATAGGTGAGCTCGATCACGATTTGCAGGCCAAACTGCTTCGTGTACTCGAATCGCAGCAATTCATTAAAATAGGGGATACCAAGCCTACACAGGTTAATGTGCGCATCCTGGCGGCAACCAATCGTAACCTGCTGAACGAAATTAATGACGGCCATTTCCGGTCGGATTTATATTATCGTCTTTCAGTTTTCCAGATCACGCTGCCTGCCCTGCGCGAGCGTAAAAAAGATATCAAACTACTTGCCGAATACTTTATGCAGCATTTTGCCCTTAAAGTAAAAAAGCAGGTAAATACCCTCAGCGATGAGTTCATAGAAAAACTGGAAGCCTATCCATGGCCCGGTAATATCCGCGAGCTGAAGAATATTGTAGAACGTGCGGTGATCCTGACCGATAGTAATGTGCTTGATGAAAGCCTATTGCCTTATGAAGTTCAGCAGCAACAGGTGAAAAGCGGTGCACCTATTTCGGCATTTGATCTTTCCTCTGTAGAGAAATTACATATTCAGAGGGTGTTAAACCACACCCACGGTAACCGTGCAGAAGCAGCGCATCTGCTAAATATTGGCGTAGCTACGTTGTACAGAAAGCTGAAGGAATATAACCTGGAGTAATTTCGGATTTCGGAATACCGATTTCGGATTTTTCTAAAAACTCCGCTGACGCCCGGCTCCTGCCGGGTGTCGACTATTAAACGGCCTCTGGCCGCCGAATATAGGTTTAATAGTTAATACTGGTTGAAGTTTAGCGATAGCGCAACTTCGACCTTAAACAATGGAAGCATTCTGCTTCCGAAGCTGGGCTGATACTTTAGCTGGTATTTATTAAGGCCCTTAGTTAAACTGAAGGCTTAAGCTATTTTGGGGACGAAGTCACGCTATCGTTAAACTTCGACCAGGAGCAGACATAAATTACACATTAGTTTATAACCCCACGCTTACACCCAACTTCAGCCGGGTGTCCATTATCAAGCGGCCTTTGGGCGCCTTACGCAGGCCAGAGGCCTGGAAATAGTTGCCACTCGCCAGACGCGAGCGGCGGCGAGTGGTTTTAAATCCCACTTTGATAATCCCCTATCAAAATGATAGGTCAATTCTCCCTAAATAAATAAAACCTTAATTTGATATATGTATAGATTATTGATAGTCAATCATTTATATAGTTTTTAATTTTCTTGGCATCCGCTTGGCAAAGCCCTTTGCAAAAACACATAAAAATGGATGCTTTACTCACAATCGCTTACCTGGCCACATTTGTAGTGGTGTTCTGGATCTTTTTTAAATCTGTAACGTACTTCGAAAAAATCTAAAATCATGGCAGCATTATTCATCGTAGCAATAGCCGTGTTCATTTACATGGTATACGTACTTCTTAAACCCGAAAAATTTTAAAATTAAACTATGAACACTGAACTAACGGGTGTAATTTTCACCTACCTGCTCACCTTAGCCATCGCCATTCCCCTTGGCCGTTACATAGCTAAGGTATTTAAGGGCGAAAAAACCTGGCTCGATTTCCTCGCCCCGCTTGATCGTTTTATTTTCCGCTTCAGCGGTATCGACACCAAACGCGAAATGAACTGGAAACAGCACCTGCTGGCCCTGCTTACCATTAACAGCGTTTGGCTGATATATGCTTTTGTTTGTTTAATGGCACAAGGTCATTTGCCGCTTAACCCGGATGGTAACCCCGGTCAATCGCCTGATACTGCTTTCAATACCGCTATCAGCTTTTTGGTAAACTGTAACCTGCAGCATTACTCGGGCGAAAGCGGTGCTACCTACTTTACACAGCATTTTGTATTCATGTTCCTGCACTTTGTATCAGCTGCTACAGGTATTGCCGCGCTGGTAGTTGTGTTCAGGGCCATGAAAGATAAGGTTACTGATAAGCTGGGCAACTTTTGGGAGTACTTTGTAAAAACCATTACCCGCATATTATTGCCTATCTCATTTGTGATAGCTGTGATCTTCGCATTTAACGGCATGACTACCAGCTATGCAGGTAAAGATACTTTCATCAGTATGCAAGGTGATACCGTTCACATATCCCGTGGACCAGTTGCCCCACTGGTTGCTATTAAACACTTAGGTACCAATGGCGGTGGTTGGTTTGGTGCAAACTCTGCCCACCCTATCGAGAACCCTAACTATTTAACCAATACTGTCGAGCTGGTAGCACAGGTTGCTATCCCGATCGCGTTGGTGTTTGCATTGGGTTTTTATCTCAATAAAAAGAAATTCGCTTATGTGATCTTCGGCGTAATGACGCTGGGTATGCTCATGCTGTTGATCCCGACTATGAATGCCGAACTGAACGGAAACCCTGCCATCGCAAAAATGGGTATCAGCCAGCCAACCGGTGCTATGGAAGGTAAGGAAGTAAGATTTGGTCCGGCTAACTCGGCTTACTGGAGCATCGTGACTACTATTATCTCTACAGGTTCGGTAAACTCCATGCATGACAGTGCTATGCCGGTATCAGGTACTATGATGCTGCTGGGTATGATGGTTAATTGTTTTTATGGTGGCTGCGGCGTTGGTATCCTCAACTTCTACATATTTATCATAGTAGCAGTATTTATTTCAGGACTGATGGTTGGCCGTACGCCTGAGTTTTTAGGCCGTAAGATAGAGGCGAGGGAGATGAAAATAGCTTCGCTGATCGCTTTGCTTCACCCGTTCATTATCCTTGTAGGCTTGGCCATATCATCATATTATGTGGTTAACGTAGCCGGTGCCGATTGGGCTGTTAAACCTTCGGCCTGGTTAAATAACCCCGGTACACATGGTTTCTCCGAAATGTTGTACGAGTATACTTCAGCCGCAGCCAACAACGGTTCGGGTTTTGAAGGTTTGGGCGATGGTAATATCTTTTGGAACTATACCACCGGCATCGTGATGATATTAGGCAGGTTCCTGCCAATAATTGGTCCGCTGGCTATTGCCGGATTGTTGGCCAATAAAAAATATATCCCTGAATCGGCCGGTACGTTGAAGAGCGATACCTCAACCTTTGGGTTGATGATCTTCGCGGTGATCGTAATTATTGCAGCGCTGTCGTTCTTCCCTTCACTGGCTTTAGGCCCAATTGCTGAACATTTTTCATTAAAATAATCATGAACTCAACTCAAAATACATTGTTTCAGGGCGATCAGATGAGGGATGCTTTAAAACAATCCTTTATCAAGTTAAACCCTCGTGTGCTGTTCCGCAATCCGGTAATGTTTACTGTGGAGATCGGTACAGTTGTAATGCTCATTGTGAGCATATTTTCGCTGACCAATAAAGGCCAAGGTAGCTTTGCCTACAACTTTACGGTATTCATTATATTATTGTTAACTGTGCTGTTTGCCAACTTTGCCGAGGCCATTGCGGAAGCACGTGGTAAAGCCCAGGCCGAAAGCCTGCGCAAAACCCGCGAAGAGACACCTGCCCGCTTACTGGTTAATGGCAAGGAAGAAAGGGTGATGTCATCACAGTTAAAAAAAGGTGATGTTTTCATTTGCGAAACAGGGGATAATATCCCTACCGATGGTGAAATTATTGAAGGTATCGCTACCATTGATGAATCGGCCATTACAGGTGAGTCCGCCCCGGTGATCCGTGAGGCCGGGGGTGATAAATCATCTGTTACGGGTGGTACCAAAGTACTGTCCGATAGGATAAAAGTATTGGTTACTACCCAGCCGGGCGAAAGCTTTCTGGATAAAATGATCGCTTTGGTTGAAGGTGCTTCCCGCCAGAAAACCCCTAACGAAATTGCTTTAACTATTTTGCTGGCAGGTTTTACACTGATATTCGTTATCGTGTGTGTTACCCTGAAGCCTTTCGGCGATTATTCAAATACGCCCATCACTATAGCCGCTTTTATATCGTTGTTTGTTTGTTTGATCCCTACCACTATCGGTGGCCTTTTATCGGCCATCGGTATTGCCGGGATGGACAGGGCTTTACGCGCCAACGTGATCACCAAAAGTGGTAAAGCTGTTGAAACAGCGGGCGACTTAGACACTTTATTACTGGACAAAACTGGTACCATAACCATTGGTAACCGTAAAGCAACGAGCTTTTACCCAACCGCAGGTGTAAATGAGCAGGACTTCGTAATGGCCTGTGTACTAAGCTCGCTGGCCGATGAAACTCCCGAAGGTAAGTCGATTGTTGAGCTGGCCGAGCAAGGCCCGTACAAATTGAAAATCTACGCTCCGGCCGATTCGGTGTTTATCAAATTCACTGCCGAAACCCGTTCAAGCGGTTTAGATACCCCCGATGGTTTACGCATCCGCAAAGGTGCTTTTGATTCCATCCGTAATATAGCCTTAAAAGCGGGTAATCCGTTTCCGTCGGATGTTGAGGATAACGTTAAAAAGATCTCATCAAATGGTGGTACCCCATTGGTAGTATCGCAAAATGAAAAGATCATGGGTGTGATCGAGCTGCAGGATATCATTAAAACCGGTATCGCCGAACGTTTTGAGCGCTTGCGTAAAATGGGGGTTAAAACAGTGATGGTTACGGGCGATAACCCGCTTACAGCCAAATTCATCGCCGAAAAAGCCGGTGTAGATGATTTTATTGCCGAGGCAAAGCCCGAGGATAAAATGAACTACATTAAGAAAGAACAGCAGGGCGGTAAACTGGTAGCCATGATGGGCGACGGAACAAATGATGCCCCCGCACTGGCCCAGGCCGATGTTGGTGTAGCCATGAACAGCGGTACCCAAGCCGCTAAAGAAGCGGGGAATATGGTTGACCTTGACAATGATCCAACCAAACTGATTGAGATTGTGGAAATAGGTAAACAGTTGCTAATGACACGTGGTACGCTCACAACTTTCAGTATAGCTAACGACGTGGCTAAATACTTTGCTATTGTTCCTGCACTGTTTATGGTATCGATGCCTGCTTTAAAGGCGCTAAATATCATGGACCTGCACAGTCCGCAATCGGCTATACTTTCGGCAGTGATATTTAACGCTATTATTATCCCGCTACTGATCCCGTTGGCTTTACGTGGTGTTGAGTATAAACCGATAGGCGCAAGTGCGTTGTTACGCCGTAACCTGCTCATTTATGGCTTAGGCGGTATTATTATACCTTTTATAGGCATTAAATTAATTGATTTAGCTGTTTCAATTTTTATATAGATGTGAGATGTTAGATATGAGATTTGAGACTTTTTGAGTTATAAGTCACGCATTTCGTATCTAACAAAATCTCATGTCTCAAATCTCATATCTCAAATCTAAAAAGAAAATGAAAACATATTTGTTGCCATCCATCAAGCTTACCTTAATACTGATAGTATTAACAGCAGGCATCTATCCTTTAGCTATAGCCGGTATAGGTAAATTTACCCCGGGTAAAGGTGATGGTGAAACCATTACATACAAAGGCCGTGTAGTTGGCTACGCCAACATTGGTCAAAAGTTTACTAAAGACGAGTATTTCTGGGGCCGTCCGTCAGCAGTTGATTATAATGCTGCCGGTTCAGGAGGCTCAAACAAAGGCCCGTCAAATCCTGATTACCTGAAACAGGTTGAAGGCAGGATTGAGGATTTCCTGAAACATAACCCTGGCATAACACGCTCACAAATTCCTGCCGAACTGGTTACAGCGTCAGGCAGCGGTTTGGACCCTGATCTTTCACCAGCCGGAGCAAAAGTACAGGTAGCCCGCGTAGCCAAAGTTCGCGGTTTATCTGCCGATGTCGTAAGTAAACTGGTTGATGAGCATACTGAGCAGCCTTTGTTAGGTTTGTTTGGTCCTGCTAAAGTGAATGTATTAAAGCTGAATGTGGCTTTAGATGGATTGAAGAAGTAAAAACCAGGCTGCCGCAGTTTTAGCGCAGCTCAAATCCTCGCCGGGGTTAGCAATAATTAGCAACGGCGAGGATACAAACACAATTTGGGTTACCAATAAGGAACCCGGAAATTTTAATACCTAACTTAAATGAAATTTTTCCTGCTATTGATATTTTCGATGTTAACCTGTGCTTTTATAGTTAAGGCTCAGGATACGGTCAAAACCACATCCGATGCGCCTTTGGTGGTTTATGGCTCGGTTGATACCTATTTTAAATATGATTTCGCAAACAGGGGATCGCAGATCCCGACGAGTTTTGCAACGGATCACAATTCAATTTCTATCGGGATGATAGATCTGGGTTTAAAGAAAAAGGTTGGCAGGGCCGCTTTTGTAGGCGAGTTATCATTTGGTCCGAGAGGACAAAGCCAGTCGATACCAAACGGATCTGATGGCGATTCGTATCATATTCAAAACTTGTATGTGGCTTATGATGTAACAGATAAATTTGTACTTACTGCCGGATATATGGCTACTTTTATAGGTTATGAAGTTGTGAGCCCGGTTGGCAATTTTAACTACTCAACCTCTTACCTGTTTACCAATGGCCCGTTTCAAAACGCGGGTTTTAAAGCCGCATATTCGTTTTCGGATAAAGTGAACGTGATGGCCGGTGTGTTTAATGATAATTGGAATTATTACCGGTCGTCAAATCAAGTAAACAGTTTTGGCGCTCAGCTAGTATTAAACCCGGTTAAGGGCTGGACCGCCTACTTAAACGTAATTACCGGAGGGATTGTAGGCACCGAGTTTGATTTAACAACTGCCTATCAAATAACAAACGCGTTTAAGCTGGGCCTGAACGCGGCCGACTTTTCGGCAAACAAAGGTGTTACCGGCGGTTTTTCGGGCGTAGCTTTGTATCCGCAACTGGCAGTTTCAAAATATGTTACACTTGGTTTAAGGGGCGAATATTTTAAGCATAAAACGGGTACTTATACCGCAATTGCAGGGCCGGCAAATGGTAAATCGGTTACAGCGGCAACGCTTACTGCTAACGTTAAAGCAGGCCCGTTAACATTAATACCCGAGGTGAGATTGGATCACGGATCGGTAGAGCAGTTTAAAGCACGCAATGGTGATCTGACAAAGTCTGCATCACAGTTTGTGCTGGCAGCCGTTTATGGGTTTTAGCAGCAATTAAATGCTTAACTATTACAGCAAATCCAGGCATCGTGACTAAAGCATGTGCAAAGTGAGCGGAAAGCCTGACCGGCATGGAACACCATAAAAACTAAAGGAAGATTCAAAGGCGACTTATGAATGAGGACACTAAAGAGCAATCTGTAGAGCATTTCCTGGAGCTGATCAAAAAATCGCGCCGCGGAAAGTTCAAGGTATATATAGGCATGAGCGCCGGTGTTGGGAAAACCTACCGGATGCTGCAGGAGGCCCAAACCTTGCTGCGCAATGGTATCGACGTGAAAATTGGCTACATCGAAACCCATAACCGTAAAGAAACCCATGCCTTACTGGAAGGTTTGCCTGTAATACCCCGCCGTAAACTGTTTTACAAGGGAAAGGAACTGGAGGAGATGGACCTGAAAGCTGTAATAAGCCTGCGCCCGGAGGTGGTGATTGTTGATGAGCTGGCGCATACCAATATTGAGGGTAGCAGCAATGAAAAGCGCTGGCAGGATGTGCTGGAGATTTTGAACGCGGGCATTAATGTGATCAGCGCGGTGAACATTCAGCACATGGAAAGCCTTAATGAGGAAGTGGAACGGATAACCGGTGCAACCATCCACGAGCGTGTACCCGATAAGGTTCTGCAACTGGCCGACGAGGTGGTAAACATCGATCTTACCGCCGATGAGTTGATTGAACGACTTAAAGAAGGCAAAATTTATGATGAGAAAAAGATCCCGACAGCGCTAAGTAACTTTTTCCAGGCGGAGCGGATCTTGCAGCTGCGGGAGCTGGCCCTGCGTGAGGTGGCCCACCAGGTGGAGCGGAAAATTGATATTGAGGTGCCCAAAACAATTAAGCTAAGGCCCGAGCTGTTTTTGGCTTGTATCAGTACTAATGATGAGTCAGCCAAGGTTATTATCCGTAAAACGGCGCGGTTATCGTCATACTATCGCTCCAAATGGTATTTGTTGTATGTGCAAACATCGCGGGAGAGCAGTGATAAGATTAACTTAGCCGCGCAAAGGCACCTTATTAACAACATGAAGCTGGCCACGCAACTGGGGGGCGAAGTGTTGAAGGTAAAAGACGATAATGTAGCCCGCACCATTTGGGAAACGGCCGAAAAATATGACATCACCACGATTTGCATTGGCAAGCCGCGGTTTAAATTTTACCAGCTTATCATGAAAACAGCGGTGTTTACACAGCTACTAAATAAAATGTCGAAAACTGATATTGACCTTGTAATACTTTCATAGCCATGACTATAAAAAATAAACTCCGGGCAGGAATAGGTTTCCTGTTTGTACTGGCAATAATTTGCTGCGGAATGTCGATATATTTCCTAAACCGGCTATCTGTCGACGCGGGGGCCGTATTAAAAGATAACTATAAAACAGTAAAGTATATGCAAAATATACTTACGGCTATTGATTTGCGCACCGACAAACTATCGGCAGACCAACAAAAAACGATAAATGACAATTTGGTATTGCAGGAACATAATATTACCGAGGTTGGCGAGCTGCAGCTTACTGATTCTTTGCGTGCTATTTTTGAACGTTTAACGCAGGAACCTGATAATAAAATAACCGAAGACGACTTACGCAATCGCCTGCACAGGCAGGTATATGGGATAATGAAGCTCAACATGGATGCCATCGCGCGAAAGAATGAGATAGCTAACACAACTTCAAAACGAGGGTCGTTGCTGGTGGCATTTTTAGGCGCGTTTTTGTTTTTGGTGGCATTCAGTTTCGCGGTTAATTTCCCGGGATACATCGCCAACCCAATTAAGGAGCTTACGGTCCGTATTAAAGAGGTATCAAACAAAAACTACCATCAGCAGATTCATTTTGAGTCGGACGATGAGTTTGGCGAACTGGGCCAGGCTTTCAATAACATGACCCGCAAGCTTGATGAGTTTGAAAACAGTAACCTGGCCAGTATCCTGTTTGAGAAAAAGCGGATTGAAACTATTATCAATTCCATGCATGATGCCATTATTGGTCTTGACGAAAAAGGTGTTATCATTTTTGCCAACCAGGTGGCCTGCAACCTGATCGGCATGAAGCCAGATCAGCTCAACGGTAAATACGCGCCAGATATTGCCATCGAAAATGACCTGATGCGCAAGCTGCTTGTTAATGACCAGGCAAAGCTTCGGATCTTTGCTGATGAGCGCGAAGGTTTTTATTCGCGCGAATCATTATCGGTAAGCAGCAGGGATAAAGTGATAGGCAAAGTGATTATCCTAAAAAATATTACCGAGTATCAACAGTTGGATGAGGCAAAAACTAATTTCATCGCTACCATATCGCACGAGTTAAAAACCCCTATCTCATCCATAAAAATGAGCCTGAAATTATTGGAAGATGAACGTATAGGCGAAGTAAATGCCGAGCAGCGCCAGCTGATAGGTAATATAGAAGACGATACCCGCCGCCTGTTGCTCATCACCGGCGAGCTGCTGGATATGGCACAGGTTGAAACAGGTAAATTACAACTTAACTTCGGCAGTACGCATCCTCAAAATATTGTGGATTATGCCGTAAAAGCCATTAAGTTTATAGCCGATCAAAAGCATGTAGAAATTAAGGTGAAATGCGATCAAAGCCTCCCCAAAGTACATGCCGATTTGGATAAAACAACCTGGGTGCTCATCAACCTGCTTTCGAATGCTATAAAATATAGCCACGAAAAATCGACAGTTGAACTGGTTGTTAAAAAACATAAGAACGATGAGATAGAGTTTTCGGTAACTGATCATGGCAAGGGAATAGAACAGCAATATCTGCCCCGTTTGTTTGAGCGCTATTTTAAGGTGCCTAATGCTACATCCGAGCAAAGCGGCACGGGTTTAGGCCTTGCCATCGCCAAGGATTTTATTGAGGCGCAAGCAGGTAAAATTAGCGTGGATAGTGAAATAGGTTCGGGCAGTACATTTTATTTTACATTAAAACGGGCGATAGCCGCGGCGTGAGCCATAACCCTTTTATCGGCAATTACCAACCGCCTTTAAACCCTTCGGTTAAGGCGTGTTGGTAATTTTCTATATCGAACGAATACAGGTACGGCGCCTTATGCGCACCGCCTTTACGTGGCTCTTCAGACCGGTTAAGGATGCCAAAAGCTAAGATCCGGCGTTGAAAGTTACGCCTGTCCAACTTTTTACCTAAAATGGCTTCATACAATTTTTGCAGCTCGGGCATGGTAAATTCTCTCGGCATCAGGTTGTAACCTATGGGTTGATAGTTAAGCTGCAGGCGCAAGGCATCCAAAGCGCTTTTATAAATATTTTCGTGGTCGAGCTGCATCTCGGGCATGTCATCCAGGTCGCGCCAGGCACAAAGCTCCGAAAACTGATCGGGGTGGGGTATAACGCCAAAAAAGTCGACCAGCGCGTAATAGCCAATAGATATAAACCGGCCAGAAAACCAGTTTTGTTCTTTTGGCAGCATATCGGCATACATATCGTTATGGACCTTTGAACGGTCGGGATCACCAAATACACGAAACTGCTGTAAAAATATTTTATCTAAACCGGTACGTTCCTGTAGTATCCTTACAGCGGCATTGTCTATCGGTTCTTCCTTAAGTACAAAACCGCCGGGCAAATACCACTTCTCTTCGTCATGGGTTTTTAATAGCAGCACTTTCATTTGCCCCTCATGAAATCCAAATACAACACAATCAATAGAAATGTGGTTTACGTAATTTTTGCGGGCATCCTCGCTGTACTCAATAAGTTGCTGTTTACTTAACATTTGTGCTATTGTACAAATAAAGTTTGATTTTTTAATTATAATATTTACAATTGTGTACTTAATACACTATGATAAATGCCGTAGCATCCTGTTTCTAAAATTGTCAAAAATATTTAAAGGCGCAATGAAATGCTCTGATTATTAGTCATATTTGTTAACCAATTATTTACTACCCACATAAATTAAAAAATGAAAAAGTATTTTTCAAGTCGGCTTGTTATAGCCATTACGCCACTTTGCTTGGCGTTGATGCCTTATAATAAGGTATTGGCCCAAAGCAAAACCGAAGATGCAAAAATGAATGCCTATGTTAAAGGCCTGATGAGTAAAATGACACTCGATGAAAAAATTGGGCAGTTAAACCTGGTAACCATCGGAGCGGCAACAACAGGATCGGTAGTAAATAAAGGGGTTGAAGAAAATATAAAAAATGGATCAATTGGTGGAGTGTTTGGTGTTTGGGGTACAGCACAAACCCGCCAGATCCAGGATATAGCCGTTAAAAACTCAAGGCTGCACATTCCGCTTATTTTTGGTTTGGACGTGATCCACGGTCACCGTACTATTTTCCCTATCCCCTTGGGCATGTCGGCAACGTGGGACATGGGCCTGATCAAACAGTCGGCACAAATTGCAGCTAAAGAAGCAACCGGCGAAGGTTTGAACTGGGTGTTTTCGCCAATGGTTGATATTGCCCGCGACCCGCGCTGGGGCCGTATTTCTGAAGGCTCGGGTGAAGACCCATGGTATGGTTCACAAGTGGCAAAAGCTATGGTGCAGGGTTACCAGGGTACCAGTATGAAAGATGCCGATGCCGTGATGGCCTGCGTTAAACACTTTGCACTTTACGGTGGCGCAGAAGCCGGCCGTGAGTATAACACAGTTGATATGAGCCGCATTAAAATGTACCAGGATTACCTGCCGCCATATAAAGCAGCAGTTGATGCCGGTGCGGGCAGTTTCATGAGTTCATTTAATACAGTTGATGGTGTGCCTGCAACAGTTAACCAATGGTTGTTAACCGATTTATTAAGAAAACAATGGGGTTTTAAAGGTTTCGTGGTATCTGATTATACCGCTGTAAACGAAGTGACAGATCATGGCCTTGGCGATTTGCAAACAGTATCTGCCCTTGCGCTGAAAGCCGGCTTGGATATGGATATGGTAGGAGAGGGGTTCTTGAAAACGTTGAAAAAGTCACTTACACAAAAGAAAATCACCCAGCAGGAAATTGACCAGGCCTGCCAGCGTGTATTGGAAGCTAAGTACAAATTAGGTTTGTTTGATAACCCTTACAAATCGATGGATGCCGGTAAAGAGGCTAAAGAAGAGCTATCAGTTGCGAACCGCGCAGCTGCAAGAGAGATTACTAAACATTCCTTCGTATTATTAAAAAATGATAATCAAACGCTTCCGCTTAAAAAAGGCGGTAGCATCGCATTGGTAGGCCCATTGGCCGATAATCACCGCGATATGCTGGGTACATGGGTTATTGCCGGCGAGTGGCAAAAATCGGTGAGCGTAATGGAAGGTATTAAAAATGTTGTGGGTAACAATGTTGCCATTAACTATGCTAAAGGTGCTAATGTAACTGAAGATAGTTTGTTTATTAAAAGGCTGAACTTTGGTCCCGGAATGGTTTCTTTAGATGCTAAGCCGGCTGACGAATTATTGAAAGAAGCGGTTGACGCTGCTAAAAAATCGGATGTGATTGTGGCTGTTGTTGGTGAATCCCAAAGCATGTCGGGCGAATCGTCAAGCCGCTCGGATATCGATATTCCCGAAAGCCAGAAAAACATGCTGAAGGAACTTTCAAAACTGGGCAAACCGATGGTGATTGTGCTGTTTAACGGTCGTCCGCTTACCCTAACCTGGGAAGATAAGCATGCTAACGCGATACTTGACGTTTGGGCGCCCGGCACCGAGGCCGGTAACGCCATCGCCGATGTATTATTTGGCGACTATAACCCGGCCGGTAAATTAACTGCTACATTTCCGCGCAGCGTAGGGCAAATACCTATTTATTACAACCACAAAAACACGGGCAGGCCATACAAAGGCGGTCCTTCAAAATTCAGGTCAAATTATCTTGATATTTCAAACGATCCGCTTTATCCGTTTGGTTACGGCTTAAGCTATACCACCTTTAACTACAGCGCTGTTAGCGTAAGCAAAACCAAATTAAAAGGTAATGAAACCTTAACGGCTACTGTTACAGTAACCAATACGGGTAAATATGCGGGGGAAGAAGTGGTACAGTTATATATAAGCGATCCTGTAGCAAGTATCAGCCGTTCGGTAAAAGAGCTTAAGGGTTATCAAAAAATAAGCCTTAAGCCGGGTGGGTCAAAACAGGTAAGCTTCACTATTACTCCGGAGCTATTGAAGTTTTATAACACGCAGCTTAAGTATGACTGGGAACCAGGCGAATTTGTAGTTGAAATAGGAACCAACTCGGCCGATACGCATAATACATCGGTTTGGTGGGCTAAATAGTGCCATTTAAAGTGTAATACATTTTTAGCACTTTGTTAAAAATAGTAAAGGTATTTTTTGATGCACGAAAATATCTGAACGGCACCGGTAAGTAAAGTTTACCGGTGCCGTTTTGTTTTGGAAAAAGTGTATAAAATGTTGTATAATGGCGTGAAATCGATTGTAATAAATGTAATCTGAACATTTATTGTTTGAAAAGTACTGCTTGGGTAAATGTATATTTAACATTTATTATTGTATAATTAATAATAAATGTTGACCTGACAGTATTTGCAAAGTATAATGATATTTTAACACTTTGGTAAATTATGGCAGGGAGGGCCCGCACATTAAACTAAGGGCAAAATATTTAAGATAACAGCTCGGTTGGGGTAATATTTATTGTTTCAACAACTTTTTTGCACTGGTTACAGAATAATAGCAACACTTTTACAATACGATATTTTTAAAAAAGTAGGCCATGTGTTAGCAATGTATTAATGAAATATTCTCAATTTGTAATTTTAGTGGATAAATCGACCTATAAATAATTAATTTGTAAATCTACCTATTTTACTTGTGTATACAGTACACACTAATTACATTAGTTCCATAGCCAATATAAATTTCTGTTTTGGCAGAAATCGTTCAAAATCTAATATTATTATAACATTTTAACTTTAATGTTGCTTCGGTTGCGGTAGCATAAAAAAGGTGACTACACGGATAAAAAGTTTAAAAAAAATTATACGAGAGAAGTTCATATGATAAAACTTTTACATTTTTTACTTTCCAACACTTCATCTTCCATTAATCTGTTTAACAGAGCTTATCTCACAATCGCTCAGTTCAAACAGGCTACCCGCAAGTGTGCAATTTTCTATTTTAAAACTTAGCAATACCAATTATCGACTTAAAAGCTTAAATCAAATATATTAATCAACTAAATCTCAATCTCATGTTTAAAAGTTTACTCCTAAAAGGAAGATACTTGGGTTTGCTGCTATGCTGCCTGGTATCTTCATTGGTAGTTACAGCACAAACAAAGTACAAAGGTAAAGTTATCGGCTCCGACGATAAATTACCTGTTGTTGGCGCTTCTATACGCGTCAAAGGTACAAGTACAGGTACTGTAACTGATGTTAATGGTGAATTCACCTTAACCCTAAGCCCGGGCAATACACTGGTAGTATCTTACATCGGTTATCAAACTACCGAAGTCAAGGTAGGTACCGATGTAAACCTTCGGGTTACGCTACAATCAGGCAGCAGCACGCTTAATGAGGTGGTTGTTACTGGTTACGGTTCACAACGTAAAAAGGACATTACAGGTTCGGTAGCGGTTGTTAACGTGGCGAGTTTAAAAACTGTGCCTTCTGGTAACACAACCTCTTTACTTCAGGGCCAGGCAGCCGGTGTAACAGTTACCAATTCCGGTAACCCGGGTGGGGGAACATCTGTTAATATTCGTGGTATCAGTTCTATTTACAGCACAGCCCCGCTGGTAATTATTGACGGTACACAAGGTAACCTTGATAACGTTAACCCTAACGATATCGAATCAATCCAGGTATTAAAAGATGCCGGTGCTGCGTCGGTTTATGGCGTACGTGGTTCAAACGGTGTAGTTGTAGTAACTACTAAAAAAGGTAAATCTGGTGTTGCCACTATAACTTATGATGGCATGTATGGTACCCAAAGGCCGCTTGCGGATGGTTTTAAACTTGCGGGCACTCAAACTTATATGCAAGCGGTGTATGAATCATTTAAAAATTCAAATGCGCTTACTACAAATACCCAGTTTGATCCAAAGAACACTAAAACCTGGACAATACCTGATTTCATACAGCCTGCAGGTGCGCATGTAGGTGATCCTGGTACTACCGCTGACTGGTACAACCTGAACACACTTACCGGGAAACCGTTGAACCCCGACCGTTTGGGTCCGAACGGCATAGATAAGCTGGATGTAAATAATATTACCAGGGCAAATAAAGTAGGTACAGATTGGTTTCATGAAGTGTTTAAACCTGCACCTATACAAAGCCATAACATTACTGCAAGCGGTGGTAGCGAAAAATCGACTTATTTGTTCTCGATAGGTTACTATAATCAACAGGGTACGCTTATTGATACTTACATTAAGCGTTATTCATCAAGAATTAATACCAATTTTAATGTTGGAAAAAATATTCGTGTAGGTGAAAACGCATACATCTTCTACAAAAGAAATCCCAATGTAAGCAACAACCAAAATGAAGGCAACGGCATATCATATATTTATCGCGAACCACCTATAATTCCGGTTTACGATATCATGGGCAACTATGCGGGTACACGGCCTGGGTCTTTGGGTAACTCAAGCAATCCGGTTGCCCGTCAGGAACGTACAAAAAACGACAGGAACAACAACTGGGATATTACCGGTAACGTATTTGCTGAGGTTGACTTCCTGAAACATTTCACTGTGCGCACCCAGTTTGGTGGAACGGTAGATAACTACTACTACTACTACTTTACTCCAACCGCGTATGAAAACTCTGAAGGTAATACCACCAACAATTCGTTCACTGAGGTTGCAGGCTATAACAGCTCATACACATGGACCAATCAATTAAGCTACAACCAGCAATTTGGCAAACACAGTATTAAAGCTTTCGTTGCAACTGAGGCTATTACAAATTATGGCCGTGGTATAAGAGCTGGTAATACTACCTATGCGCTAAGCTATGATCCTAACTACGTAACTGTAGAAAATGGTGATGGTACACCAACAAACGCTGTCGACCAGCTTTACAACAACACATTATATTCACAATTCGGTCAGGTTAACTATAACTATGATGAAAAATATTATATCAGTGGTATTATTCGTCATGATGGTTCATCGTTCTTTGCTCCTGGCCATCAATATGGTACGTTTGGTTCAATAACTGGTGCATGGCGTATTTCTAAAGAAAACTTCCTGAAAAACGTAAGCTGGCTGAATGACTTAAAAATCAGGGGAGGTTACGGAACCCTGGGTTCGTTATCGGGTGTTAATCAGCGCCAAAGTAATGCTTATAGTTTATACGCAAAATCAAATGGTAATGCTAACTACGATATAACAGGTACAGGCAACTCAACCTTAACCGGTTTATATAAATCTCAAATTGGTAATGAATCAACAACCTGGGAAACTGATAAGGTGACCAACGTTGGTTTTGATGCAACTTTTATCAATAACAAGTTTACCCTTTCTGTGGAGTTGTATAAAAAAGATATATCTGGCTTACTATTCCCTTCATCATTGTTCGCACCGCAAGGTGGCGCATCTGCACCTTATGTAAACGGTGGTAACATCAGTAACAAAGGTATTGATATTGACTTCGGTTACCACGGTACGGCGGGTAACGGATTGAGATATGACATAGGATTAAATTTTAGCCATTACAAAAATAAAATGGTTGCTTTGGGTGGTGGCCTGAAATATAAAGACTACAACAGCTCAGGCTCAACCCGTTTGCAAAATTTTGTTAGGTTGCAGCCAGGCCAACCTGTAGGTGAGTTTTTTGGTTATCAGGTATCGGGCTTATTTCAAAACCAAGCCGAAGTTGATGCTGCGCCAGCCCAGCCTGGTAAAGCACCTGGTGCATTCAGATATGTGGATGTAGACCATAATGGCACCATTGATGATAAGGACAGGACGTTTATAGGCAATCCTAACCCTAAATTTACCGGTGGTTTAACCTTAGGAGCAAGCTACAAAGGTTTCGACTTTAATGCGTTCTTCTACGGTACTTATGGTAATAAAGTAGTTAATTATATTAAATACTGGACTTATTTCCCTCAGGTGTTTAACGGCAACGTAAGCGCCGACATTTTAGGTCCTAATGTTTGGCGCGAAGGTGCTGATAACAGCCATGCAACTGTACCTCAGTTAAGCAGAAATGCCAACTTAAGTACTTCGAGCGTATTCAACTCATTTTATGTTGAAAATGGATCTTACTTAAGACTTAAATCATTGACATTAGGCTATACTATTCCTCAATCAAAAATTAAAAGTTTAGGTGTCAGCAGAATAAGGGTATATTTATTAGCCAATAACTTATTTACCATAACAAAATACAAAGGTTTAGATCCCGAGCTTCAAAATTCAAACTTACAGGATAACACCAGCTTCGGAATTGATTTCGGTAACTATCCTGCAAATCAGAAAATTTATAACGTTGGTGTAAACGCAACATTCTAATACTAATAGTTATATTATCATAAAAGTTATGAAAAAATTAAACATAAAAGTAATTATACCATTAGCCGTATTGTTAGTGTGTATGGTTTACGCCTGCCAGAAGGATATTTTGAACAGGCCTATACAACGCTCGTTAAGCCCGAGTATCGTAGCTAATAAAACAGGTGTTGAGAGTTTGCTTATAGGCACTTATTCATTGCTTGATGGTGTAGGCGGTCGCGGCGGCGGTATTAACGCGGCCGGTTCTAACTGGTTATTTGGCAGCGTGGCTGCCGGAGATGCCTATAAAGGCTCTGAACCATCAGACGGCGGTAACGACGCGTTGCCGGTGGGTAATTTTACATTAGCAACCTCAAATCCGTATATCACTTCAAAGTATACATTATGCTTTGATGGTGTGGCCCGTGCAAATGACGTTTTGCGTACGCTTGCCCTTGCGAAAGATATAGGCGCTGATGATGTTAAAAGGATAACTGGTGAAGCTAAATTTTTAAGAGCGTATTATTATATGGAGCTTAAAAAAATGTATAACATGATTCCTTATGTTGACGAAACTGCCACCAATTACAACTTGCCTAACGACAAGGATATATGGCCAAATATTGAAGCTGATTTGCAAGCCGGTATTGACAATATTCCTGTTACCCAGGCACAAAAAGGCCGCGCTAATAAATGGGTTGCCGTTGCATATTTGGCAAAAGCAAAAATGTTTCAGCATAAATTTTTAGAAGCCAAGAAGCTGTTTGATGACTTAATACCAAACGGGATAAAAGGTGACGGTAGCAAGTTTGCGTTAAACGTGAACTTTCAAAGGAACTTTAGTCCGCAGGCTGCCCAAAAAAATAGCCCCGAATCAGTTTTTGCAGCACAGGCTTCGGTAAATGATAACTCGGGTGGTAACAATGGTAATACCGGTGATGAGCTTAACTTTCCCTATACCGGAGGCCCTGGCGCTTGCTGCGGCTGGTTTAATCCATCTCAATCACTGGCTAACTCATTTAAAACGGATGCCAGTGGTTTGCCGTTGTTTACTACTTTTAATGATGGTCAATTAGTTAGTGGAAAGACTAATCCATATACCGGTACTGTAGATCCTCGTATTGATATCACCATGGGCCGCCCAAATATTCCGTATCTTGATTGGGGTAATCCTCCGGCTGCCTGGATCCGTGACCCTACAGACGGTGTATTTAACCCGCGTAAAAACGTTTACTCGTCTGCCGAAAAAGGTACCAATTCAAGTACCGAAAACTATTGGGCAGCTAACGAGGTTACTTCAAATAACGTAAACCTGATGCGTTGGAGTGATGTACTTTTAATGGCTGCTGAAGCCGAAGTTGAAGTTGGGGATGTTAATAAAGCTTTGGATTATGTGAACCTAGTCCGTAACCGTGCTGCCGGCAGTTCATGGTGGGTTTACAAAAACTCTGCTTATGATCCCTCAAAATCTGAGTATACAGTTAAAACTACTCCGGCTGATAATTATCTGATCAAACCTTACCCTGCCGGTGTGTTTGCTGATAAAAATTATGCGCGTACAGCCATACATTTTGAGCGTAAGCTTGAACTGGCGATGGAAGGTCAGCGTTTCTTTGACTTACAACGCTGGGATCAGGGTACTGGAAGCATGGCAAATGAGATCAACGCCTTCTTTGCATATGATATCAATATCAACCTACAGCTAAAAGGCGCTCATTTCACCAAAGGCAGAAACGAATACTATCCAATTCCGCAAAGTGAAATTGATTTGTCTGCATCAACCGGACAAGGTGTATTGAAACAAAACCCTGGTTATTAATTAACCATTGATTTTAAATATTTAACTTTAGGTGGAGATAGTTATCTCCACCTTTTTTTATAGTTTACTAACCAATAATGAAGTATACCCTTCCCTTTATATGCCTGGTTGCCGTTTTATTTAGTGCCTGTAAAAAAGCTACACTTTTTGAACAGGTACCTTCTTCGCACTCGGGTATCACCTTCAATAATAAAATCGTTGAAAATGACACCATAAACCCGCTTACCAAACTTAACCTGTATAATGGCGGTGGCGTGGGCATAGGCGATTTTAATAATGATGGCCTGCAGGATATCTACTTCGTAGCCAATACTACATCAAATAAGCTATACCTTAACAAGGGCGATATGAAATTTGATGACGTTACCGACGTAGCCGGTGTAAAGGGGAGTGGCGGCTGGGGCAGGGGAGTGGCTGTTGTTGATATCAACAACGACGGCCTTATGGATATATATGTGTGCTATACTTTGCTTGATGATTCGGTTAAGCGCACTAATCTGCTTTATGTAAACCAGGGAATAGGTAACGACGGCGTACCGCGCTTTAAAGAAATGGCTAAAGCGTATGGCCTCAATGTAAAACTTCACTCAACCATGGCGTCGTTTTTTGATTATGATAACGATGGCGACCTGGATATGTACCTCACCGTTAATGAGGCTGTAGCCGGAGATAATCAAAGTACTTTCAGGCCGATAATAACTAATGGAAGTCACCGGAGTACCGGGCAGCTTTACCGCTGCGACTGGGATCCGGCGTTAAAACACCCGGTTTATACCAACGTATCCAAACGGGCAGGCATTGGGACCGAAGGCTATGGACATGCTGCCACCATTGTAGATATTAACCGAGATGGCTGGAAAGACATTTACGTAACCAACGATTTTTTAACCGATAACATTTTATACATCAATAACGGCGACGGCACTTTTAGAGATAAAGTGAAGGAGTATTTTAAGCACACCGCCTTCAGCTCCATGGGGCAGGATATTGAGGATGTAAACAACGATGGTCTTGCCGATGTTTTTGAGGTTGACATGAACCCCGAGGATAACTACCGTAAAAAGATGTTCATGCCGCCTAATAATTACCAGATATTTCAAAATTTCGACAAGTATCAATATCAATATCAATACACCCGTAATACTTTACAATTAAACAACGGCCCGCGAATTGGCGGTAATGATTCTATTGGCGACCCCTCATTTAGCGATGTGGCTTTTTTAAGTGGTGTTGGACAAACAGACTGGAGCTGGGGACCCATGATAACCGATTTTGATAATGACGGGTATCGCGATATTGTAATAACCAATGGCTATCCGCGCGATGTAACCGATCATGATTTTATAACTTTCAGGCAAATGGCCTATTCGGTAGCGTCAACCCAACAGGTGCTTGACCAAATCCCGATTGTGAAAATACCCAACTATGCTTTCCGCAATACCAATGGTGTGCAGTTTGAAGATGTAACCCAAAGCTGGGGACTTGATGCTCCCTCGTTTTCAAACGGATGTGCCTATGCCGATCTGGATAATGACGGCGCAATGGATATGGTGATCAACAATATTAATGATGAAGCCATGGTGTACAGAAACACCTCCCGTAATAAAGCAACAAACAGTAGTAACTACTTACATATACAGTTTCACGGCGGTACTAAAAACCTGAACGGTCTTGGTGCTTTTGCCGATATTTATTACGATCACGGCAAACATCAATATTATGAAAATACACCTTACCGTGGTTATTTATCAACCATACAGGATATCGCCCACTTTGGCCTGGGTAACATATCTCAACTCGATTCGGTAGTGATCCGCTGGGATAACGGTGAAAAACAGGTGCTTACCCATGTTAAAACGAATCAAACACTCCAGGTTAAAATTGGCGATGCGAAGCTTAATTATACCAATAAACAGCCCTCTGTTGATAACACTGCGTTGTTTAAAGATGTCACTCAATCGGCAGGAATAACCTATAAACATAATGATCAGGATTATATCGATTTTAATGTTCAGAAACTGCTTCCGCATAAACTGTCGGAATATACGCCGGCCGTAGCGGTTGGCGATGTAGATGGTAACGGCATTGATGATATGGTGGTAGGCGGCACTACAAAATATCCGGCTCAGTTATTATTGCAGCAAGCCAGCGGAAAATTTATTCAGCGCGATTTAGTGCCTCAACCTAAAACTATCATCCCGGTTGGAAATCCCAACGATATGGCACATATGATATCGCCTGTAAGAGTGAAAGACGAAGGTATGTTGCTTTTTGATGCCGACGGCGATGGCGACCTTGATCTGTACGTTGCCAGCGGCGGTTATGAAAGCGAGCCTGGTTCATCAAATTACCAGGACAGGCTTTATGTTAACGATGGTAAAGGCAACTTCAAACTGCAACCCGATGCCCTGCCTAAAAACTTTACCAGCAAACTGTGTGTAAAAGCAGCAGATATAAACCGCGACGGCAAAATGGATCTGTTTATCTCCGGCCGTGTGGATCCCTGGAACTATCCTAAGCCGGTTTCAAGTTTTATTTTGCGTAACGATAGCAAGAACGGCGTTATCAAATTTACCGACGTATCCGCATCAGCGGCAAAAGAATTGAATAATATAGGTTTGGTTTGCGATGCCACATTTACCGATTTTAATAATGACGGATGGCCCGACCTGATTCTTACCGGCGAATGGATGCCGATCACATTCCTTAGAAACGATCATGGCATATACAAAAATGTAACGCAAAGCACCGGCGTTGAAAATAAGCTTGGTTGGTGGAATACAATTGCCTCAGGCGATTTTGACCACGACGGCGATACAGATTATGTTGTAGGTAATACCGGCCTCAATACTTTTTATAAAGCAACCGATCAATACCCGATTTATATTACTGCTAAGGATTTTGATAAGAATGGCAGCTACGATGCTTTCCCCTCTGTTTTCCTGAAAGATCAGCAGGGCCAATTGCAGGAATTTCCGGCTTTCGGGCGCGACGATATTGTGAAGCAAATGATCAGCATGCGTATCAGATTCCAGAATTATAGGTCATTTGCAACAGCGACAATGGATTCGGTGATAACCCCAAAAATGCGTGAGGGGGCATTGCGTTTAAAAGTGAACTACCTGCAATCGGTATACTTACGCAATGACGGGGGAGGGAAGTTTACGGCTATTCCGCTGCCGGTTGAAGCGCAAATGTCTGAACTATGTGGCATTACCGTTGATGATTTTGATGGAGATGGCAACCTTGATGTTGCACTGAACGGCAATGACTACGGCACCGAGGTTGCAACCGGCCGTTACGATGCTTTTAATGGCTTATTGCTAAAGGGAGACGGCAAGGGAGGTTTTAAACCGCTCAGCATTATGCAAAGCGGTATTTATATTCCTGGCAATGGCAAGGCCCTGGTTAAGCTTAAAGGAGCCCATGGTAACTACCTGTTGGCAGCTACTCAAAATCGTGACAGTATGAAATTGTTTGAGCTGAAACGGCCAGTTAAAACCTATAATCTGGAGCCGCTTGATGCATTTGCAACCATAAAATACAAAAATGGTAAAACTGCTAAACAGGAGTTTTATAATGGTAATTCTTTCTTGTCGCAATCGGGCAGATTCATTAATATTGATGATAACATGGCATCGATAACTGTAACCGATAGTTATGGCCATCAACGTAATGTACCAATTAAATAAACTATTATAAATGAGATGCTTTAAAATATTTATAGCCGTTGCGGGTTGTGCCCTTGTTTTAGGTTGCGGTAGTAAGCCTAAAAAAACACCGATGATGAAAGATGCTGATGTTATACATAACAACATTGATCAGCTTACGCAGGTTATTATTTATGATGTGTTCAGCCCTCCCGTAGCAAGCCGTATTTATGGATATACCTCGCTGGCTGCTTATGAGGCAATACGTTATTCTAATCCCGGATACAATTCAATTACAGCTCAGCTGCGGGGCTTTGGTAAACCTCCCGAACCAAAGGCAGGGGTAAAGTATAATTATACGCTTGCGGCTACATCAGCGTTTTTTGCAGTAGCTCATAAGGTTACCTTCTCTATCGATTCGCTCAAAAAATATGAGGCCAAGGTTTACGCCATGTATAAAGACAACATGGATGATTCAACCTATGCCCGCTCAATGGCATTTGGCGAAAAAATTGGCAAGTACATCTTAAAAAGAGCAGCAGTTGATAATTATCCCCAAACCCGTGGCAAGCCAAGGTTTTTGGGCAACGATAATCCGGGTAACTGGCATCCTACTCCTCCCGATTACCTGGATGGTGTTGAGTTTTGCTGGGGTACTATGCATACTTTCGCCGTTGACACCTCAACCATGTTCCCTTTGCCTCCGCCACCTGCTTTTAGCGAGGATAAAAACAGCGAGTATTTTAAACAAACAATGGAGGTGTATAACCAAAGCAAAAACATTACGCCCGAGCAAAAAACTATTGCAAAGTTTTGGGATGATAATCCTTTTGTTATTGAGCATAATGGCCACATGATGTTTGCCAACAAGAAAATCACCCCGGGCGGTCACTGGATCGGCATAACCGCAATTGCCTGCAAGCAAACCCATGCTGATGTTGTAAAAACTGCGCAGGCTTATGCGCTTACCTCAATAGCTTTGTTTGATGCTTTTATTTGCGGCTGGCAGGTTAAGTATGAAACTAATTATATAAGACCGGTAACCATTATCAATGATAAAATTGACCACGACTGGCTGCCAATGCTGCAAACACCGCCATTTCCTGAGTATCCGAGCGGCCACAGCGATATCAGTGGCGCGTCGGCTGTGGTGCTTACGCATTTATTTGGCGATAACTTTGCCTATCAGGATACCAGCGATCTGCGTTATATAGGCATGCAGCGCCATTTCGACTCATTTTTGAAAGCTGCCGACGAAACTTCAATAAGCAGGTTTTATGGTGGTATACACTTTCGTAAAAGTGTTGATCTGGGCGCTGTACAGGGCAGGCAGGTAGGCGAATACATTTGGAAAAAATTAAAACTTAAAAATTAAGGGCTGAGCTATTTTATGAATTTTAAAAAAAGCTTATTAACCATATCATACCTTTTTTCATTCTCTGCATTAGTGGCCGGTTTAACGCTCATGAATAGCTGTAAGCGTAAACCGGCATATCAACCTTATAAATTTACCGGGGACGTGATGGTTGACGGTAAAAACCTGGTGCAATTAAAGTGCACCCGCTGCCACTCGTTGGTGCCTGTTGATGCATTACCTAAAGATGTATGGCTTAACCACACACTGGTTAATATGGCGCCGCTGCTGCATATTTCAACTTATGGCGGTTCGTCATACTATAAAAATAATCCGCTTGATACCAGTGGTGCAACCATTGCTGAGTGGACAGCTATTTTAGATTATTATAAAAAAGCTGCACCCGATACCTTGCTGCCGGCTAAAAAGCCCATTCCATTAATAAATGATTGGGCCGGCTTTACGCTTAAAAAGCCTGCACGGGTAGGTTATACCGCTTTTACTACTATGCTTGCTGCCAATGCAGCTACAGGGCGTATGTATAGTGCCGACGCTGTGGATGAAAAATTGTATACCTGGGACAGTAATTTAAAAATGGACTCCCTCGCCAAATTTCCATCAGCCGCAGTTGGGGTTAGTTTTGACAAGGATAGTGCCGGGAATAATATAGGCTTTTTCGCCTGTATTGGGCGTATGGCACCGGTTGATTTTCCGAATGGTAAAGTAGTTAAAGTGAACCTTGATGCGCAGCATGTTAATAACGAGCAAACTTACCTTGCATCTGATTTGCCCCGGCCTGTTGGCACAATAACAGGCGATTTTAATAAGGACGGTTTGCAGGATGTTGTAGTTTGCGGTCAGGGCAAATTTAAAGGAGGCGTTTACCTGCTTAAGCAAAATAAGGATCATACGTATGAGCAACAAACCATTTATGACAAGCCGGGCGCTGCACAAGCTTTAGCCGGCGATTTTAACAACGATGGCTGGACAGATGTAATGCTGTTAACCGGAAGCGGCGATGAAGGCCTTTGGTTGTTGTTGAATGATCAAAAAGGAGGATTTACAACCCGGAACCTGCTACATTTTCCGCCGGTTTATGGTTCAAGCAGTTTTCAATTGGTTGATATGGATCATGACGGCAAACTTGACCTGGTACTAACCTGCGGCTACAACTACCGTGATTCGAGGATTCTGAAACCTTACCACGGCTTATACATTTTTACCAATACGGGCGACTGGAACTTTAAACAACGCTGGTTTTACCCTATAAACGGTTGTACCAAAGCCATTGCCACTGATTTTGATGGTGATGGCGATATCGATATTGCTACGATAGCTTTCTTTGCCGATATGAAAAATACGCCTGCCGAAGAGTTTGTTTACTTTGAACAGGCTAAACCTTTAGATTTTAAACCTCATGCTTTGCCGATTAGCAACCTTGGTCATTGGATGTGTATGGAAATGACCGACCTGAACAAGGACGGCAAACCCGACATTGTATTAGGTAATTATGCAGATGGTTTTATGTTCCAGGATGGTTTTAAACCTAACTGGGATCAGCACCTGCCATTGATAATGCTTGAAAATCACACCAAAAAGTAAAGCGATACCGAACTGTATGAGGAAAGCAGGAGGGGTGAGCATAATAAAACGAAACGTATTGTTGCTGACTATAATATTCGCAGCTGTTGTTATTGCCGCATTGAATAGTTGCGGCGATAATGAACCGAGCGACGAAGAACTTTTGGCCGACGCTAAAAAAACGGCGTTCCAACATTGCGGCAGCTGCCATGAACCACCCGATGCTTCTTTACTGGATAGTGCCACCTGGGACAAGCACATATTACCGGCCATGGGAGCAAAACTTGGCATGCGCTCCTTTATGGACCAGTATATAGCAGGTCCGGGGGCCACGCTGTCTCTTGCTGACTGGACAAAGATTGTTGTGTACTATAAGTACGCCTCACCCAAAAAACTAAAAATTCCCAAACCGGATGCTTTACTCGATTCGGCTATATTTTCGGTGAAAAGACCTGTTAATGTTGACACAAAATCAGGGGAGGCCATGACCACCATGGTTAAGTTTAATGATGTTGATAAGCACTTTTATACAGGAGATGCCGGCAATAAGCTTTACCGCTGGAATAGTGACCTTACAGCTACCCTGATAAAAAAATTCCATTCGCCAATAACCGATGCTACCTTTTATCAATCGGCAACCGAACCTAACAGCGTCGTAGTTACCTGCATCGGGATACTTCCGCCTAATGATCAACTCAAAGGAACCTTAACACATATTAATCTCGACAAGAAATCAAAAGATACCACCCTAATGGCCGATAGTCTGCCACGCCCGGTTAAAAGTGGGACGGCCGACTTTAACAAAGATGGCCTGATGGATTATGTTAGTTGCGGTTTTGGCCGCGACCGGGGTGGTTTGTTCCTATTACAGCAACAAACTAATCATACATTCAAAAGAAAGATCATCCGTGCAGTTCCTGGTCCTGAAATAGTTTATACCGGTGATTTTAACGGCGATGGCTGGCCTGATATTGCCTGCCTGTTTGCCCAGGCCGATGAAGGGATCTGGCTGTTTCTGAACGATAAAAAGGGAGGATTTACTACCCAAAATATCATACGTTTTCCATCTGTATATGGGTCGAGCAGTTTCCAGTTGGTGGATGTTAACAATGACGGCAAACTCGACATTGTATATACCTGCGGCGATAACAATGATTACTCGCCTATATTTAAGCCCTATCATGGAGTTTATATATTTACCAATCAAGGCAACTGGAAATTTATACAAACCTACTTTTACCATATCAACGGCTGCTCCAAAGCAATAGCCGCCGATTTTGATAAGGATGGAGATCTTGATCTTGCTGTAATAGCTTTCTTTCCTGATTATAAATATCATCCTACCGAAGGTTTTACCTATCACGAGCAGGTTAGTCCGGGAAAGTTTAAAGTACACGAGGTTCCGGTTAATTTATTAGGCCGTTGGATTTCGATGGAAGCCGGTGATATTGATGGCGATGGCGATACCGATCTGGTTTTGGGCAATTTTTCGGTAGGGGCGCAGGGCCTGATGAACCAAAAGGATTATAAACCCAACTGGGATATGTACGAGCCAATTATTGTACTGCAGAATAAAACAATCAAGAAGTAGGGTTTCATTAACCGTTTTAACAAGGACAGAGGTTGTCTTGATAAGAAACTGGTAAATTGATTACTAAAGCCCCAAAACGTATCATTTGTACAATAAATTGATAAATAAGTACCGCTGTATCTGGTTGTATGTTAAGTAGTTTTACCATACTTATTTATTGATATACTAAATGAACAAAAGTATCCGCTCTGCTTTAAGTGTTATGGCAGCCTGTGTTTTGCCCGCCATTGTTTCGGCACAATCAGGAGTTGTAAAACAAGTTAAATTAAGCAATTTCGATCTGCAATTATCGGCTTTGGTAAGTGCACCAGGCACTGAACTTTCCAATACACAATACCACTCGCCGGTATACTGGTTTCCTGTAAAAGTACCATCTACAGTACTCACCGGACTGGTAGCCAATCACATTTATCCAGACCCATACCAGGGCCTTAATAATATGCTGATCCCCGATGCCTCCGATCAGTTTAATAAAGAATATAATCTGGTACAATACAGTCATTTATCCAATGACCCTAATCCCTGGAAAAAACCATACTGGTACCGCACTACTTTTAAAGTGCCTGCCGCAGATAAAGGCCGTCGTTTCCAATTGATCTTTAAAGGTATCAACTACCGAGCAGCTGTATGACTTAACGGCAAGCAAATTGCCGACAGTACCCAGATGGCTGGTATGTTTGCTGAACATAACCTCGATGTGAGTGGTGTGGTTAAAGCGGGTGTCGAAAATGCTCTCGCCGTAAAAATTTATCCGCTTGATTATCCGGGATATCCTGCAAAGGAGCAGTTGAAAGCCCTCGGTCCGTTTTATGAAAATGGGGGCCCAACGGGTGATATTGGCAAAAACGTAACTATGCTTTGCTCATCAGGATGGGATTGGATCCCGCCCGTGCGCGACCGTAATATGGGGATCTGGCAGCCGGTGTTTTTACGCACAAGTGGCGCGGTAACTATCGGCAGGCCAAAACTGGTTACGGATCTGCCAAGCCTACCTGATACCGGTACAGCCAAGCTTTCATTAAATCTGACATTAACCAATAATACAACTGCAACACATGGCGGTAAACTAATCATCAGTATAAAGCCCGAAAATTTTGCAGGCACACCGGTTTTGTTTAGCCAGCCTGTAGTGGTACCGGCGGGTGAAGAAAAAGCGGTCGACTTAAATGCCGATAAGATTAGCCAGCTGATAATCCATCAGCCTAAATTATGGTGGCCTAACGGTTATGGTAAAGCAAACTTATACCGGATCCGTATGCAATACGCTGAAGGGAATACTGTAAGTGACGATACCACTTTTGTATTTGGCATCCGCAAGGTGGCCTCAAAAGCCGAAACTACAGCCAATGGTTTTGTACGCCGTAAGTTTTATGTTAATGGGAAGGAAGTGCATTTGGTAGGTGGCGCCTGGGTACCGGATATGATGGTGAACCGCGATTCGGCCCGTTATGATTATGAGATGCACCTGTGCCGCAATGCTAATGTTAACCTGGTACGTATTTGGGGCGGTGGCGTTACTGAGCCGGACGCTTTCTGGAATGCTGCCGATAAATACGGGCAGATGGTATGGTCGGATTTTTGGATCACCGGCGATACCCAGGGCGAATTTAAAGGTTCGCCTGATTGGCCGCTGGCAGGTAACGTATTCATCAAAAACGTAGAAAGTACCATCTATCGCATCCGTAACCATCCGAGTTTATTGGTATGGACAGGAGGGAACGAAGGCCATGCCCGTAAAGAGCTATATGATGTAATGCGTAATGATATCATCACTTTAGATGGTACGCGTCCGTTCATTCCAAGTTCATCGGGTTTTGCCAAACTGCCTGCCGGCTGGAAGGGCTCGTGGCCTGATGAGATGCCATCGGGTGTTTACAGCGGTGGCCCGTACGAGTGGAAGGATCCTAAAGACTATTATAAGCTGGCCGATGATGCTAAGGATTGGGTATTTAAGGATGAAACAGGCTTACCGTCGCAGCCGCCTTATACTACCCTGCCAAAGATCATCCCTAATTTGGTTTGGGATACAAATTTGCCATTCCCGCTTAATAATTCATGGGGCTACCATGACGCGGCAACCGGAGCCGGTAAATATGATAAGTATTATGAAGAAATGACCAAAAGGTATGGCAAACCAAGTAGCATCGTTAATTTTTCGGACAAGATGCAGCTCATGAACGCCGTAGGCTACCAGGGTATTTTTGAAGCCGATGGTCATAAACTGAACGAAACCGGCGGCGTAATGCTCTGGAAGTTAAATGCGGCCTTGCCAAGTGTAATATGGCAGATCTACGATTGGTACCTTGAACCTAACGCAGGCTACTATACAATGCAAAATGCTTGCGAACCTGTTCACATTCAATATAATTATGATAATTCATCGATAGCTGTCATCAACCGTACGCACCATGCAACAGGCAGCTTAACTGCAACGGCCGATATTTATGATATCAACAGTAAACTGATAAAATCAGAAAAGGTTGGCAATGTAGGATTAGCACAAACCGGAGTTAAGGAAGTGATCCAGCTCAAAGATGCACTTGCCAATACCAAAGGCGTAAGCTTTGTTGTATTAAACTTAACTAATGCCACAGGCAAAAATGTATCACATAATGTTTACTGGTTATCGGCCACTGATGACTTTACATCATTGAATGATATGAAACATGCGCAGGTACAAGGCAAAGTGATCAAAGCTGAAAAAGGAGTAAGTGAAAATAAATGGACTATGCAGTTCACCAATAACTCCAATCAACTGGCATTTTTTGTCCGCCCGCAATTGATGAAAAACGGTGAGGAGGTAATGCCAAGCTACTGGACAGGCAATTACTTTAGCTTGGCGCCGCGTGAAAGCATCACGGTATCCGTTAGCGCTCCTGTAGCCAAATTGGGCATGGTAAAACCAACGATATTACTTGAAGGCTGGAATTTGGATAAGCAGGTGATAACGCTACCGTAAAACTTTTTAAACTTAATATTCTCGCAAAGGCGCGAAGACGCAAAGATTTTTTCTTAGCGGCTTTGAGCCTTTGCTTTTTGTCTTTGGCGCAAGTCTTGTGTGCTTGGATAGTGGTTGGGGGGACTTGTGCCGCGTTCTGTTTTCAAAGTTAAATTTTGTTTAAGAATGACTTGTCATACAGGCGGAGCTTTAAAAATCTGCTTATCTTGCTCAACGCATTTTACATATGGAAAATACAGATGTAATTATCATTGGAGGAGGAGCAGCCGGCTTGATGGCCGCCCGTACGCTTGCCAAAGCTGGGAAGAATATTGTATTGCTTGAAGGGCGTAACCGACTTGGAGGTCGGATCCATACGCTGGAACATGGTACATCTTTAGAACCTGCAGAGCTGGGTGCCGAATTTATTCATGGCGATTTACCTATAACCCAAAGCTTGCTTAATGAAGCCGGCATTAAATACACCCCCGCCTCGGCCTCCATGTGGAAGTATGAGGACGGGAAGTTTATAGCCGAAGGACACGTTATTGAACATTGGGACGAATTTCTGGAAAGCATTATGCAGCTGAAGCATGACATGAGTATTGAAGCGTTCCTGCAACAGGAATTTTCGGGCGAAAAGTATGCAGGTCTCCGTGAATCAGTGAGAGGATATGTATCTGGCTATGACAACGCCGATCCAAAAAAAGCCAGCGCCTTTTCTATCCGTAAAGAATGGCAAAATGAGCACGAAGATGCGCAATACCGTGTGGAAGGTGGTTATTGCCGGTTGATCAGCCACCTGGCAGATGAATTTAAACAGGGAGGTGGGCATATCTACCTAAATGCCGTTGCAAAAGACATTGACTGGGGCCAACATCATGTTACGGTAAGCACAGACATAGGGATAACCTATCAGGCCCGACAATTGCTGATTGCTGTACCGCTTGGAATTTTACAGGCCGAAGCGGGACTGAAAGGCACCCTGAGTTTTGATCCCCCGGTTGATTATTATATTAATGCGTTGAAATCGCTTGGCTTTGGTGCGGTGATCAAAGTTTTGCTTGAATTTGACGAAGCGTTTTGGTACAGCGATGAAACCCGGAAAATGACCGGTGCCGATCTCGAAGATATGGGCTTTCTGTTTTCAAACGAGGTCATACCCGTTTGGTGGACCCAGATGCCTGTACATCGCCCGCTGCTTACCGGTTGGCTTGGCGGGCCACCCGCTGCAGCCCGTATAAATACAAGCGATGAAGATATGCTGATAGAAGCCCTTGGTTCTATCTCGAATATCTTTAAGATAGATATCGCGAAGCTGAAAGAAAAACTCCTTACCTGGAATGTAATCAACTGGACAGCCGATCCATTTTCGCGCGGATCATACAGCTACGATACCACAGAAACGGCTGAAGCAAGGAAGATTTTGAGTCATCCAATAGGCGATACCTTGTTTTTTGCAGGCGAATATTTATATGAGGGTATAGCTATGGGGACCGTTGAGGCTGCGCTTACCAGTGGTTTAAGGGCGGCGGAAATGTTGTTGGATTATGAGTAATTAAAACCATGTCATTGCGAGCGTAGTGTGGCAATCGTATACTATACAGAGCGGCCTTGCCTCCGTGCGATTGCCACACTACGCTCGCAATGACATGAACAGTTGGAGGCGCTATTCCACCTTCCAATAATTCCCACTCACAATAATCATATCCAACATTTTGATAGTATTATCGTAATAATCATAATCCTTCAGTTTAAAAGCCACGAGATAGTCCCATACCTTGTTAAGCCACTGCTGATTACTTTTGTCGACCATGGCAGATACCGTAAAGGGAGCAATAAAACTCAATGCTTCAAAGTATCGCCCTTTAATATCATTTCCTTCAAGCGTATACCCTGCCGAAATATTATCAGGGTCGCCGTTGGTAGTTTCTTTGATCCATCGGTTTATCGGGTTTACAAAAGCTTTTGCGCGCTTATCGCCATATAATAAATAATCAGTTGTTATGCGCCATGGAACACGACATGCATTGTAATTATAATAACCATCATACTTTGACTCCATGTAGTTGGGCTGAGCAGGCCGGGCTTTAGTCTTTATTCCTCTGATAAAATCGGGCACCAGGCCTGCATCCGGGCTGTAGTTTTTTTGCAGATAGCCGAATAAGCGGTAGTTGTTATCAATGACTTTCTGCCATTTACCGGTTTTTGAGGCACTTTCAAATGCTTTAAAGTTGGCAGGCATAAAATCAGAAGCGCGCATATCATAATAATCTTCGCTATCTCCGTCGCTGCCATCGCTTAATAAAACAGAAAACGTTTTAGGATTGATTTCATAGTGCATAATTGCCGCCATCGCGATCCTGGCTTCCTGCAGGTAGTTGATATGGCCTTTGCTTCCCCATTGCTTATCAGCTAACAGAAGGGAATATGCGATATCTATATCACCATCGGTGGCGGCATCCCGGTCGTGGTTTTTACAGTTCTTTAGCTGGGCCCAGGCCATTAAATAAGGGGATGCTTTGGCCGGATGAGCTTTGTAATAATTATACAAGCCGTCGTAAACGGTTTTTGCCTGTTTATCATACCCGGCCATTAGCGCGGTAATCACCATACCGTAACCCTGCCCTTCGGATACGCACTCTTTCCCGGGCTTTTCAAACCAAACATAAAACTGTTCTTTATCGCAGCCCGGTTTTATATACCTGTGTTTCCATTGATCGTAAAAACTGGTTACCTGCCTATCCAACTGTTGCTGATTGAGGTGATTGGGCTTGATTGTACCGGAAGTATACTTACAATGTTGCGGAAACGGCCTTAATGCAACCTGTGCATGAAGGCCGTTGAGTATAAATATAGAAAGTAGCAGCATGCTATATCGCACGCAGTTCGGGGTAAGTAGCAACCTCTTCAACATTATTACATAGTAGCTCGGTTTTGCAGAAATGGTTTTTTAAACAGCTCAAAAAGTTTTGAATTACCGGTGTATCCTTACAAGTAGCGGCATACCACGTGCGTTTTGCTATACTGTGATGTAATGGTTTTGTAACAATGTGTTTACCGGGGAGGTATGGCTTCACTATCCAGTCGGCCATAACGCTTATTCCGAGGCCTGCATTTACCATCTCAATAGTGGCATCAGTATAGTGGATCCGGTTAAGTGTTTTGGGCTTTACATGCTGCTCCTGGATCAGCGTTTCGATGACCGGAGTCTCCTGGTAAGAGGGGTCATAAAGGGCCAGAATTAACTCCTGATCCTGGAAGTCGCAGATGTCAATAACGGCCTTTTTTGCAAGCGGATGATCGGCCGGTAAAATGCATATCAGGCGGTCTTCAAAAATGGGTTCATAAACGATTTGTGTGTTCACCATTTGGGTGCGCACAATACCCAGGTCAAGGTCGCCACGCATGAGGTATTCGAGCGGTCGGCGGCTGGCATCCGAAACTATATTTATGTTAATATCAGGCCATTGGCTCTTGAAATCCTTAATTACACCAGGCAGCCAGTGGTACGCTGTATAACACTGCATACTGATATTGAGCTTGCCTGTTTTGCCATTTTTATAGTTGTTAATATCTTCTTCAAGGGTGCGTATTTCGGCCAATATTTTTTCCGAACTTCGTAGAAAACGATAACCCACTTCGGTAAGCTGAAGCTTCTTTCCCTGGCGATGGAACACCTCTATATCCAGTTCCTTTTCCAGCTCTTTTAACTGGTGGCTCAGGGCCGATTGAGTTAGGTGTAAAGCGCTTGCTGCTTTGGTCAGCGAACCCTCTTTTGAAATAGTATCAACTAACCTGAAATGATGTAGTGCAATATTCATTATTAGTTTTGCTAATGATTTACACAAAATTAATTCATTTTTTTCATGAATCATATAGATATACATTTGCCGTGTATAAAATACACCTCATGTTAAACACAAATTCAAAAAAATTACTCCTGTTTTTTTTGAGTGTTTCATATGTCTTACACGTACAAGCTCAGCAAAAAGTCCTTTCCATTAAGGATGCTGAACAAATGGCCCTTGCTAACTATGCTTCCATCAAGTCGAAGGCAAACCAGCTTAACGCCTCTAAGGCATACCTCAAAGAAACAAAAACGGAGTATCTGCCGGATGTAAATTTCTCCGCGCAGCAGGACTACGGAACAGTGAACGGCCAAAACGGACCATCGTATGGTTACCGTGGCTTGTCGGTATCCTCATCGGGGCCAGCTTTGGCCAAACAGAACTGGAATGCCGCTTTTGGGGCCCTCTATTTAACCAACGTTAGCTGGGACTTTTTCGCCTTCGGCAGATCAAAGCAAAGGATCGGCGTACAGAAAACCATCGTATCGCGCGATGAAACAGATCTTGCACAGGAGCAATTTCAGCACCAGGTACGTGTTGCTGCTACTTACTTAAACCTCCTTGCGGCTCAGCAACTTGCCAAAGCACAGCAGGATAACCTCAACCGTGCGATGGAACTGCAAAAGGTAGTAGTTGCCCGCGTAAAGAACGGTTTAAATCCGGGCGTGGATTCATCATTGGCCAATGCCGAGGTATCTAATGCCAAAATAGCGCTTACCAACTCACAGCAAGCCGTGCAGGACCAAAGTAATCAGCGTATCTATTTATTTAGGGATACCCGCGCAGGAATTTCAATTGGATAGCGCTTTCATTACCAGGCAGCCCAATAACCTGGAAGCGTTAAGTGCTGTTGCCGCGACCGATCATCCAACTTTGAAATTCTATCAAAACAGGGTAAACGTGAGCGATCAGCAGGCTAAATATCTCCGCACTTTCGCCTTGCCAACCTTTAGCTTGTTTGGTGTTTACCAGGGCAGGGGATCGGGCTTTAAGTCGGATTATGGCGTTGATCAATCAAGCTATACCGGCAGCTATGGTGCAGGTGTTGATCCAACCCGTTATAACTATCTGTTTGGTATTGGCATGATTTGGAACTTTACAAACGTTTTCAGGACGCACTACCAGGTTCAATCGCAAAAGTTCACTTCAGAGCAATTGAAAAACGACTACGAACTGGTTGATAAGCAACTGGAAGCGCAGCGTACCCTGGCCGAAACACGCATAAGCAATGCCCTTAAAAATGTAAACGAGGTACCGGTTGAAGTATCGGCCGCTAACAACGCTTATATTCAAAAATATACACTGTACAAAAACGGACTATCAAATATAGTTGATTTTACACAGGCGCTTTATACCCTTAACCGGGCCGAGGTTGACAAATACATAGCCCTGAACAATGTATGGCAGGCGCTGCTGTTCAAATCAGCAGCTACCGGCGATTTCGGGATTTTTATCAATAATTTTTAACAGTTACACACATATACAATGGGAATGATAAAAGGGGCGCTGCAAAAACCAATTACCATATTGGTTATAGTAGCCGGGCTGTTCTTCTTCGGTATAAATGCGGTACGGACTATCAAGATCGATATATTTCCCGATCTGAACCTGCCGGTTATATATGTATCGCACCCATACGGCGGTTTCACCCCAAACCAAATGGAAGCTTACTTTGGTAAGCAATATGTTAACCTATTGCTTTTCGTATCGGGCGTAAAAAGCATCGAAACAAAAAACATACAAGGCTTAACATTAATAAAAGTTACTTTTTACGAGGGCACAAACATGGCTCAGGCCGCGGCGGAGGTCACGAGTTACACCAACCGGGCGCAGGCCGCATTCCCCCAGGGCTCGCAGCCACCCTTCATTTTGCGCTTTGATGCCTCAACGCTGCCGGTTGGTCAGCTGGTGTTGAGCAGCGCTACCCGAAGCAATAACGAATTGCTCGATTATGCTTTGGTTTACGTACGTTCGTCATTTACCTCAATCCCCGGCCTTGTTGCGCCGGCTCCTTTTGGTGGTAACCAGCGTACTATCCTGATTAAGGTCGATCCAAACCTGTTACGCTCGCACAATTTAACACCCGACCAGATCGTGGCCGCCCTGCGCGAGAATAACCAGAACACCCCGGCAGGTAACGTGCGTATAGGCGATTACAACTACCTTGCACCTTCAAACACCACGATAAAGAAAATCCCGGATTTTGGAGATATCCCGCTTTATAAAAATGGGATCCAAACCGTATTTATGAAGGATGTTGCCACTATAGAAGATGGCGCCGATATCACCAACGGCTATGCACTTATTAATGGTAAGCGTTCGGTTTACCTGCCAATCACCAAATCGGCCACGGCCTCAACCTGGGAAGTAGTGCAAAACCTGAAAAAAGCATTGCCAAAATTCCAGGCCTTACTACCCGATGATGTGAAGCTGTCGTTCGTGTTTGACCAGTCGGTTTATGTAATTAACGCGGTAAAAAGTTTGGCCGAAGAGGGCGCGATAGGGGCGGTACTTACCGGGCTTATGGTATTGCTGTTTTTAGGTGATAAACGCGGGGCGCTTATCGTGATCCTTACTATCCCCACCTGTATTATCTCGGCTATTTTCTTCCTGTCGCTGGCACACCAAACCATCAATATTATGACGCTTAGCGGGCTTTCGCTGGCGATAGGTATTTTGGTGGATGAGTCGACGGTGACAATTGAGAATATTCACCAGCATTTTGATATGGGCAAGCCGAAAGCTTTGGCTATCTGGGATGCCTGTAAGGAGATCGCGTTCCCTAAATTGTTGATCCTGTTCTGTATCCTGGCGGTGTTTGCACCTGCATTTACCATGAACGGGATTCCGGGAGCATTGTTCCTGCCGCTGGCGCTGGCTATCGGTTTCTCGATGATCGTATCTTACTTCCTGGCGCAAACCTTTGTACCAATCATGGCCAACTGGATCATGGTAAACAAACATGAAGACCACAGCCATAAAGATGGTTTTGCACTGGAGGATGAAGGTGAGCCATGGGAACAAAAAGAAAAAGCCATGAAGGCTGCCCTTGAACATACAGGCGACGAGGTAACCCGCTTTGACAAATTCAGGGATAGCTTCATGCGCCTGATGGACCGCATGTTGCCTAACCGCAAGATACTGGTAACGATTTATGTAATCGTTGCCTTTGGCCTTGCTTTCCTGTTATTCAATATCATAGGCCGTGACGTGTTGCCTAAGGTAAACTCAGGTACCTTCCAGGTACGTTTGCGGGCCGCTGATGGTACGCGTTTAGAGCGTACGGAATTAATAGCTGTTAAGGCGCAACATATATTGGGCGATATTGTGGGTAAAAACCACATAGCTATAACTTCGACATTTGTTGGCTCGCACCCTTCATCATTCTCAACCAACCCTATCTATCTGTTTATGGCTGGTCCGCAGGAGTCTGTGATGCAGGTGAGTTTAACGGAGGATTATAAGGTTAATCTTGATGACCTGAAGGAAAAATTCAGGCACGAGATGGCAAAACAGTTACCCAACGTTAAACTATCATTTGAGCCGATTGAGTTGACTGATAAGATCCTGAGCCAGGGTTCGCCAACGCCTATTGAAGTAGCTATTACCGGTAAAAACAAAAAGCAAAATGTTGAGTATGCCTTTAAGGTTATCAATAAACTTAAAGATATCAAATACCTGCGCGATGTGCAGATAGGTCAATCATTTAATTATCCAACTATCGATATTAATATCGACAGGCAACGGGCCGCACAGCTTGGGGTAGGTTTAAATGATATATCACGTTCATTGGTAGCTTCAACCTCATCATCAAGGTTTACCGAAAAGAATAACTGGATTGATGAAAAATCAAACTTAAGCTACCTTGTGCAGGTACAGGTACCAGAATACCAGATGGCCAGTTTGAATGATGTTAAGGAGATCCCTGTACTGGCAAACCAGGCCCGCCCGGTTTTGGGTGATGTAGCTGATGTTAAAACAGGTACCACCTTTGGCGAAAACGATAACGTAGGCGCTGTGCCAACATTATCAGTAACGGCAAACATCAACAAAAAGGATTTGGGTACTGCAACCAATGATGTGCAGAAAGCCATTGACGAATTAGGCAAACCACCGCGCGGTTTAACAGTTGAGATGCATGGCATGAGCCAAACCCTTACCGATACGCTTAATAGCTTACAATCGGGCTTATTGGTAGCCGTATTGGTGATCTTTTTGATGCTGGCTGCAAACTTCCAGTCGTTCAAAATGTCGATGGTGGTATTATCAACTGTGCCGGCTGTTTTGTTTGGTTCATTGCTGCTGGTAAAAATCACCGGCGCTACACTTAACCTTCAATCATACATGGGTATGATCATGTCGGTGGGTGTATCTATTTCCAACGCAGTGCTACTGATCACCAATGCCGAAGAGTTACGTAAACACAACGGCGATGCATTAAAATCAGCCCGTGAAGCGGTGGCATTACGTCTTCGTCCTATTTTGATGACCAGTTTGGCCATGATTGTGGGTATGATCCCGATGGCATCAGGCTTAGGTGAAGGTGGTGATCAAACCTCACCGCTTGGTCGCGCCGTTATTGGTGGACTTATCGCATCAACTTTTGCTGCGCTGCTGATATTACCATTAGTTTTTGCCTGGGTACAAGGTAATGCCACTACCCAATCTGTTTCATTAGACCCGGAAGATAAAGAAAGTAAATTTTATGTCCCTTTGCACCACCATGAATAAGCTAAAAAATAAATCAATACTGCTGCTTGCCGTTTTAGCAATGGCAATAGGCTCATTGAGTGCCTGCCACTCGGATGATAAAGAAAAGAAAGAACAACAGGAAGAGCAGGAGCAACAGGAAGCTGTTGAAACGCCCACTGTACAAATTGTGCCGGTAACCAAAGGCAGGTTAAGCAGCAACATCACCATACCTGGTGAGCTGATCCCTTACCAACAAGTTGACCTGTATGCCAAAACCAACAGCTATGTTAAAAAGCTTTTGGTTGATATCGGTTCAGAAGTTAAGCAGGGCCAGTTATTGGCTGTGCTTGAAGCGCCGGAAATTAACTCGCAATTGGCTGCGGCGCAATCTCGCATTAAACAATTTGAAGCGGTTTACTTTGCCAGCAAAGCCACCTATGACAGGTTGGTAAGCACCAGCAAAACGCCGGGTACTGTTTCGCAAAACGACCTCGAGCAAGCCGAAGCTAAAAAGAACGCCGACCAGGCTAATATTGATGCCGCTAAATCCGGCTTAAAAGAAGTATCAGCTAATTTGGCTTACCTGGAGATCCGCGCCCCTTTTGATGGCGTGATCACCAGTCGTAACGTTAACTTGGGTGCCTATGTTGGTCCAGGAGGAAAAAGTACCGATCCATTGTTTACAGTTCAGGATCAGGGCCGTTTACGTTTAGTGGTATCAGTGCCTGAAATTTACACAGGCGCATTGAGCAACAAAAGTGAAGTTAATTTTACCGTAAGAGCCTTGCCAAGCCAAAAATTTACCGCCCAGGTAAAACGTATAGCAGGTGCGCTTGATGAAAAATTACGTGCCGAACGTTTAGAAATGGACGTTTACAATAAAGACAAAAAGCTGATCCCGCACATGTTTGCCGAAGTAAGTGTACCATTGCCTGCCGGCGACAGTACTTATGTTGTACCTAAAACAGCCGTAGCAACTTCGACCGAAAAGGTGTTTGTGATAAAAGTTGTTGATCATAAGGCCGTTTGGGTTGATGTTAAAAAAGGCCTGAGTAATGGCGATAGTATCGAGATCTTCGGTGGCGACCTGAAACCTGATGACAAGCTGGTAAAAGTAGCTTCAGACGAGATCAGGAACGGATCGACCTTGAGATATTAATAAATTGAAGTTCGATTAGATTCAGCCTTTTGGATAGTGCGAAGAGAAAAGAGCCCGAAAACTGAAAAGTTTTCGGGCTCTTTTTATGCGAGTGATTAAATTCCCCCCTTGAGAGTAATAGACCAGCATTAGACAATTAGAGAAATTTAAGGGCGGGGATTGAGCGATTCCCTCCCCTGGGAGGGTGTAGGGAGGGGTTTAAGCGAGATACCTAATCGTTATCAAGGCGTAGAAACCCCTCCCTGCCAACACAGAATCCTAACGCACCCCTCCCAAGGGAGGGAACTGTCAATTCATGGGCCATTACTCTCGAGAGGGAAATCGCATAATCCCTGTTTCTTTTGTTCTATTTCCCCTCCGCCTGCAACTTCTTAATAATCCCCGTCCCCACAGCATCCGTACTTTCAGCAGCATTGGATAGTATAACCACTGCCAGTTTCTTATCAGCATTAAAAGCCAGGAAGCTACTGCTGCCGTAAGTGCCACCGTTATGGAAAATGTATTCTACACCATCAACCAAAATAATGTGCCAGCCGAGGGCTATTTTGGCATCTTTGCTGTAGGTGATTTGGTGGGTTAGCTCAAAAGCCTTTGATAGCTTGTCTGTACCATTTGCCATGTTAGCCTTTGCGTATATCAGCAGATCATTTACCGTTGAATGGAGGGCCCCGCAGGCGGCAAGGGCGTTAAAATCCCAGGCTACTGTCGCATCACCGTATTGGCTATATACTTTAGTAAAGTGGGGGCGTTGTAAAGCACTTAAATGCTGTACTGTATTTTTCATCCCCAAGGGACTGCAGATCACTTCCTGTACCATCTGATCAAATGTTTTCCCGCTTACCTGTGATAGTATCATTCCTAATAAACCAACTCCCAAATTGGAGTATGCGTATTGTTCTCCTGGCTTACTGTTGAGTTTGCAGGTTTTTAGATAACTAAACAGTAGCCTTTTATTATAACTTTTATAGGGATTTGCTGCACTGGCAGAATCAAACTGAAGGTTTTCCGGGATCCTTGCCAACCCAGAAGTATGATTGCTTAGCGTTTGCAAAGTTATATCATTCAGTGCGACATTGGTTTTTACTGAATCGGGCAGGTATTGGGTTATGGGATCAGTTAACTTTACTTTGCCCTCGTTGGCGTAATAAGCCAGTAAAGTAGCGGTAAATGTTTTGGTAATAGAACCAATTTCGAAGATTGTATTGCCCGTTGGTAGCTGGTTATTGCCGCGGGCGGTTTCTCCGTAATTATAAGTGCTGATCTGTCCGTCTTTTAATATGCCTATGCTCAAACCTACTGTATTTACTTTTTGAATATACGGGCGGGCAATTTCATCAACCTGTTTATCCATTGGGTTGAGCAGTTTGTTGGAGGTAGGTACCTGTGTGGTTTTATCGGCTGTGACATCTTTAAATGGCTGAAACAGAAAAAGTTCAATTTTATTACCTGCATCGAGGCTCATAAGCAGTTGCAATGTTGCCGACTGAAATACCAGTTTGTAGGTACTTACTTTATTGTTAACAAAGCTGATTACTGTTGAACCTTTAATTTCATTTAAGGGGAACAATTGTTGCTCGGTAAGACTACGGAACTGGCCCGCGCTTACGGCATGCCTGAAGTTCGGCCCGGTTAAAGCATAAATGGAGTCGGCCTGCTTGGCGTTGAAGAATTTTTTCACCAGTACAAATACCGAATCGGTTTTAAATTGCTGATGACTTTGGGCGAAGGCTATGCCCGGGATAAACAAAAGTAAGATAAAGCAGAACCTGAGTTTCATGAAATAATTCGTGTTTAATTAATGTCGTTTAGTCTTTATCCTGAAGGGAAAAGTTGACTTACGACTACTGACTTAAATATCCTGGTAATCTTTGGCAAAGTAATTATCGGCCAAAGGATCGGTTAGGCGCACAAAACGTTTCTCATTGTATTTCCATTTCATACGGAATATGATAACGGCAATACCGGCTCCGATGATATAATTAAAACCGATAAAAGCAAACATATCGCCGGGTTCGGCAAGTAATGTGTGCATGTCTTTGCCTTTGAAAATTAGCCAGGCTACACTTGTGATAAGGGATATTGCCAATCCGAAAATAAACCCGCCGTCGATGATACAATAGTTCCACATACCGCGTTGGCGCGAGTGCTCCCACTTTTTTACAAAGCTAATGTTGTCGATGTCCTCTTCGGTGAGGCCTTTGGCCTTAAGTTTTTCGGCCTGGGTTAATTTATACTGATAACGATAGTAACCCTGTACAAACGAGAACGGGAAAAATAAAAGAAAGATGATATTGTTGTGGTCGTAAAAATACAGTGCAACAATAACGGCAAGATAAACCAGTTCGGTTTTGTAAGTATGTTTCAGATATGTTTTAAAATTGAATTTCATATCTGAAACATGCGCTTATATGGTTGGTGTTTGTCCGGCCAGCAGGTAAAGTACAGCCATGCGTACGGCAACACCATTTTCTACCTGGTCGAGAATGATAGACTGTTTGCTGTCGGCCACATCGCTGGTGATCTCCACACCACGGTTAATAGGGCCGGGGTGCATCACAGTGATTTCTTTATCCAGCGAATCCAGAATGGTTTTGTTAAGCCCGAAAAGCATGGTGTATTCCCTTAGTGAAGGGAAATATTTAATATCCTGACGTTCCAGCTGAATGCGGAGCATATTGGCAACATCGCACCAATTAAGGGCTTTAATAAGGTTGTGTTCAACCTTTACACCTAACGAGCCTATGTATTTTGGAATAAGCGTGGTTGGGCCGCAAACCATTACTTCGGCACCCAGTTGTTTAAGGCAAAGGATGTTGGAAAGTGCCACGCGTGAGTGCAGGATATCGCCCACAATCACCACTTTTTTTCCAGCTACATCGCCGTATTTTTCACGGATAGAGAAAGCATCAAGCAAGGCCTGGGTAGGGTGCTCATGTGCACCGTCTCCTGCGTTTACGATTTGTGCTTTAACATGTTTTGACAGGAAGATCCCGGCGCCTGCGTACGGATGACGCATTACTACCATATCAACCTTCATAGCCAGGATGTTGTTTACTGTATCGATCAGCGTTTCGCCTTTGCTTACAGAGGATGATGAGGCCGCGAAGTTGATCACATCAGCCGAAAGCCTTTTTTCGGCCAGTTCAAATGATAAACGGGTACGGGTTGAGTTTTCAAAGAAAATATTAGCGATGGTAACATCCCGTAACGACGGCACTTTCTTGATCGGTCGGTTTAAAACAGATTTAAAGGTATCTGCAGTTTCAAATATCAGCTCAATATCTGCTTGGTTCAAATCTTTTATACCCAATAAGTGTCGTGTGCTCAGTCCTGCCATGTTATTTTGATTTCGGATTTCGGATGTTCGATTTCTGAATTTTTATTTTTATTCCGTCATTGCGAGGTACGAAGCAATCCCCGATTAGCAGAGACTTCTTGCATGATAGCTCTGTACAATTTGGGATTGCTTCGTACCTCGCAATGACGCTTTGTGTATATTATATTTTATTCCTGTACCTCTGAAACAAGAACGATCTTGTCCTCGCCGTCAGTATCCTTCCAGCTAACTACCACTTTTTGTGATGCGATAGAATCGACCTCGATACCCACATAATCGGCAGATACCGGGATGTGGCGCGAGTAACGGCGATCAACCAAAGCCAGTAGCTCTATTTTTTCAGGCCTGCCGAATGCCTGCATGGCATCCATAGCGGCGCGAATAGTACGGCCTGTCCACAGCACATCATCCATCATGATCACTTTTTTACCTTCAATAATAAAATCTATTTTGGTTTGATTAGGTACCAGTTGTGATTCGCGGCGGCGGAAATCGTCGCGGTAAAAGGTGATATCAAGATCGCCTTGCAGTATGTTTTTATCGGGAAGGATTTTTCTAAGTTCTTCTGCAACGCGTTTGGCTAAATAAATGCCACGCGGCTGAATACCAATTAATACTGTATTTGAAAAGTCGTTATGATTTTCAATTAACTGGCGACATAAACGTTGTATGGTAATTTGAAACTTTTGTCCGTCGAGCAGTGTTAGATTTTGCATCGTATGGGTGGATTTGGGCAAAAGTAATAATTTGTTTTCAAAAGCCCCCTCTAAATCTCCCCCGATAGGGGAGACTTTTTACAATTCAGTTATTCGGCAAGTTTTCTTAAAGTCAACATCGCCCTTTCTGCATCTTTTTTCGCCACAAAAATATGATCATGATAATAAGCAGCTACTACGTTGCAGCTGATATTTTCATTCGCCAGCGCAGTTGCAAATGCAGCGGTTAAACCAGTCGCTTCCAGTGATGAATGGATGGTTAAAGTAATCCAGGCGGCTGTGTAGTTATATTCAAGCTTTAACTTATCGGCGGTTTCTTTTTTTAAGATGAGGGTTACCGCTTCTTGCTCTTTAAAAAAAGCTATGATATCATCTGTGTTGATGTTGTTTAATGATGATGTTGTGCAATAAACATAGTCACCTTCATTAATTACGGGTGTCATGTTTTTAAGTAGGGTATTGAGGTTGGTTTCGCCGGTGATCATATCCCAAATATACAAAACTAACTCGCGCTCGTTTTTAACGAGTGCATAACACGGGTTTGCGTTTATAACGCCACTGGCGATACAATTGCCAAGCCCTATTAAGCGCTCATTGCAAATGAGCGCAATAAAATGAAAGGGAAACAAAAAGCCCCTCCGGATAACCAAAGGGGCTTATATAATTGCTTAAGCTAAAATTATGCTTCTTCTTCAGAGCTGTTAGCAGCAGGTGCAGCCTTGCGGGCTTTGTTTTCAGCACCTTCCATTTGCTCTTTTAACTGAGCTAATACGCTAAGATCGCCTAAAGTTGATTTTTCAACAGAATCTTTCACTTTTTTCACCGCGTTAGTAGCAGCTTTTGCTTCTTTTTTACGGTTTTCAAATTCCTGTACGCGGGCATCAGCGCGGGCTTCTTCCCAGATACGTGAGTGTGAAATAACGATACGTTTGTTTTCTTTGTTAAATTCAATGATTTTGAATTCAGCAGCTTCTTCAGCTTTTAAGCTCTTACCGTCTTCTTTAACCAGGTGTTTGGTTGGCGCAAAGCCTTCAACACCGTAAGGTAAAGCTACGATAGCACCTTTGTCGGTTACTTTGATAACAGTACCTTCATGGATCGAGTCGATAGTGAAGATAGTTTCAAAAGTATCCCAAGGGTTTTCTTCAAGCTGTTTGTGGCCTAAGCTCAGTTTGCGGTTTTCAACATCAAGCTCAAGTACAACCACGTTTAATTTTTCACCAACTTTAGTGAATTCGTTAGGGTGGTTAACTTTTTTAGACCAAGAAAGGTCAGAGATGTGGATTAAGCCGTCGATGCCGTCTTCCAGTTCAACAAATACACCAAAGTTGGTCATGTTTTTAACTGTAGCTACGTGCTGAGTACCAACTGCGTACCTTTCAGCAGCGTTTTGCCATGGATCAGGAGTTAATTGTTTAACACCTAATGACATTTTGCGCTCTTCACGGTCTAAAGTCAATACCTGAGCTTCGATCTCGTCACCAACTTTCAGGAATTCCTGAGGGTTGCGCAGGTTTTGTGACCATGACATTTCTGATACGTGGATCAAACCTTCAACACCAGGGATGATTTCAAGGAATGCACCGTAATCAGCAACGGTAACGATTTTACCTTTAACTTTTGAACCAACCTGAATGTCTTCAGAAAGGCTTTGCCAAGGGTGAGGGGTTAATTGTTTCAAGCCAAGAGCGATACGTTTTTTCTCGTCATCAAAGTCAAGCACAACAACGTTGATTTTTTGATCCAATGATAAAATTTCGCGTGGGTGCTCAATACGGCCCCATGAAATATCTGTAATGTGCAGTAAGCCGTCAACACCACCAAGGTCAATGAATACACCAAAGTCGGTAATGTTTTTAACGGTACCTTCCAATACCTGACCTTTTTCAAGGCGAGCAACAATTTCAGTTTTTTGGTTTTCCAGATCGTCTTCGATAAGCACTTTGTGCGATACCACAACGTTCTTGAATTCGTGGTTGATTTTAACAACTTTGAATTCCATAGTTTTACCTACATACACATCGTAATCCCTGATAGGTTTGATATCGATCTGTGAGCCAGGTAAGAAGGCTTCAACGCCCATAATGTCAACAATTAAACCACCTTTAGTACGGCTCTTAACAAAACCGGTGATGATTTCATCGTTATCAAGGGCTGAATTAATGCGCTCCCATGATTTTTGAGTTTTTGCACGTTTGCGTGAAAGTACTAACTGACCGTTAGCATCTTCCTGCGATTCAACAAAAACGTCAACTTTGTCACCGATCTTCAGATCAGGTGTGTCACGGAATTCTGATACTGATACTAAACCGTCTGATTTGAAACCTACGTTAAGTACAACATCTTTGTTGTTAACGTTAACAACAGTACCGGTGATGATTTCGCCTTTGGTGATAGAGCTGAAAGTTCCATCATACAATTTCTCAAATTTCTCACGGTCGTCATCGCTGTAGTTACCAAATTTTTTGTCGTCAGCATCCCAGTCGAAATCTTCGCTTGGTGTAGCCGCGATTTTTGATTTGATCTCTTCAATTGATATTGAATCAGCTTCTGATTCAATAGTTTCTTTTTCGCCAGCCGCTTTAACTGTACCCAGTTCAGCTTCTTTCGCTTTTAATTCTTTTTCTGCTTCTTGTTTTTTTGCCATTAAATAATTTTTCTCCTTTTCCCAATTTGTTAATTGGGACTGCAAAGGTACGGATATATTTTATTGAAAAAAGAAATTTTTTAATGTTAATTGCTTATATTCAGGCAATTTTAGGTCAGAAACGAGTTAGAATAACTTTTGATACTAATTGCCACTCTTGTAAGTCTTGATATTAAGGCCAGTTAACAAATAATTATTGCCTTTTCATAGTGTATTCTACTTCTCCCCGGTATATAGAGGAACTGCCAGAAAAATGTATGACCAGGCTTGAGCTTGTAATTTTTTTTATAGCATACCGAGTGGCCTTTTGGTCAATATCCCTTTTTACAAATAAGCTATCGCCAGCAATTTGATATTTGCCATATTCAAAAAGCCCATTACGATCTTGGGGGTTTTCAATGAATGTACCATCGACTTTAAATTCAAAATAACTAAGCGGGTCAAGCGTAGTGGTATAATCACGATGATCAGTCAATTTATCATTAGTGTAATCATCATAGGTTTGCTCAACCCAATACCATTTTCCTATTATAGATGCGGTCTCCTTCTTGTCTTTTTTACAGGAGTAGGTTAAAATTGAATATACCGATAACAGTATGCAGATTGTTTTTTTCATTGAGATAAGGTTTTTTAACCAGTAAATATAAAGACAAACTTTAATTTGCGTTGAGTTTATTTTCTATCTCTTGAAAAATCTGCATAAAATCATTCAGCATTTCCTCGCGGTAACTGCTCAATATTTCATCCATGATCACCTCCTGCTCTGGTGTGAATGGGTTTTTCCAAACGCGCATACAGATCCGTTTTAATGCATAGGCAATCTGGTGCGTTTCGGCATAAGTATGCAGATACTGGCTTTTTTTAAAACCTTCATAAAATTTAAAGAAAACGGCAGTATCCTCAAGCCCGGCAAAGGTTAAAAAGCTTTTTATTTTATCGTCCTGACAACCTTCTAAATGGTCGTAAAATTCAGTGACACTTATTTTGCCAGTGGTCAGCAGCAGGTTATCAATAATTAACTCAAGTGCGATGTGCCCTAAAAAAAATGGTTTTACCGGCGAGTTTATTAAGGCCGGGGCTAACAACTTTTTAAGCTCATGCGAACGGGTGGTGAAAAAAGCAGATGAGTGAAAATACCGGTCGACATCAAGGTGTTTGTTCCATCCTGCTATGATCGAATTAACCTTGTTATCAGTGTGGTGCAGTTTTTCGGGATGAAGGATGATGTTTTTATCGGCGTTTTTCAGCAGGTCGGGCAGCACCGTTCCCAGCACGTGGTAACAGTTGGTCGTATCCCTGTCGAAATAAAAATGCGATAAAAAATTCATAAGCCTTGCCTTGCAAAATACCCGGTTTTGCTCAAGATACAAAATATAAGTAATTATTTGAAACAGATTTTACCTGTAGTTAACCTATATAAGCACGGATTTTTTCACGAATAGATAATTAAATCGAATTAAACGAATTTTTCAAAGGGGTATCTGCAATTAGTGAAATTCGATTCAATTAGTGAAAATTAGTGTATCAATTTCATTTATATTTGCACCTTTTTGAAACAGAACTTGATATGAACTTTGTTGAAGAATTACGCTGGCGCGGCATGCTGCATACCGAAATGCCGGGAACCGAGGATATGTTAAATAAAGGTATGGCTTCGGGGTATATCGGGTTTGATCCAACTGCCGATTCATTGCATGTTGGTCACCTTACCCAGATCATGACCCTGATCCACTTTCAGCGTTCAGGTCATAAACCATATGCTTTGGTTGGTGGGGCTACCGGCATGGTAGGCGATCCGTCGGGCAAATCTGCCGAGCGTAATTTATTATCAGAGGATGTGCTGCAGCACAACCTGGAAGCCGTAAAAAAGCAGCTTACCCGTTTCCTCGATTTTAATACCGGTGCCAACAGTGCCGAAATGGTAAATAATTACGATTGGTTCAAAAACTTTACTTTTCTTGATTTTATCCGTGATGTGGGTAAACACATTACGGTTAACTATATGATGGCCAAAGATTCGGTGAAGAAACGTTTGGAAGGCGACACAGGTATGTCGTTCACAGAGTTTACTTACCAGTTGGTACAGGGCTATGATTTTTACTACTTATGGAAGCACCATAACTGCTCATTGCAAATGGGTGGCAGCGATCAATGGGGAAACATTGTTACCGGTACTGAGCTAATCCGTCGCAAAGATAGCGGTGAGGCTTTTGCCTTAACTACCAACCTTATCAAAAAAGCTGATGGTACCAAGTTTGGAAAAACAGAAAGCGGAGCAGTGTGGCTTGATGCCGAACGCACCTCGCCATACCAGTTTTACCAGTTTTGGTTAAACACCACCGATGTTGACGCTAAGTCATATATCCGCATTTTTACTCTGCTTGATCGTGAGGTTATTGAAGCGATGGAGGTTGAGCATGATGCTGCACCACATACCCGAGTATTGCAGAAAGCACTGGCTAAGGATATCACCATCCGTGTGCATAGTGAGGCCGAATACGAAAAGGCAATAAAATCATCAGAGTTTTTATTTGGGAATATCGGGATTGAGTTTTTGAATGAGCTTAGCGATGCGGAAGTGTTAGACTTATTTGCCGGTGTACCTAATTATAATATAGCATTGAGTGAACTGGAGCAGGGCATTAATGCTGCTGATCTTTTAGCTGCTAAAACAGCTGTTTTTGCCTCAAAAGGCGAGGCTAAAAAGATGATACAAGGTGGTGGTGTTGCTATCAATAAAGTCAAAATAGGTACTGCCGATGATGTTTATAATGCAGATGCTTTGATTGGCGGTAAATTCATCGTAGCTCAAAAAGGTAAGAAGAACTATTTTTTGATAATAGCAGAATAAACTCTTAACCAGACTTACGAAGTTTCCAAAACTTCGTAAGTCTTAAAATCACAGGTCAATAACTTAATGAACAATGACTCAGTGATAAAAAGCGATAGGTTAAAACTTATCGCTTTTTTGTTGGCTTGATATTTGTAAATGCGACAAATGGTAGTTATATTTGGATAAATGTCAAAAAAGGTTTTCCATAAACAAAACGCAGCTGAAGCTAAAAAATTGGATAAATCTCCTATAGATAAGCTTTTAGGCGATTTGGAAATAACGGTAGAGAAAGAAGTTAGAATTGGCAAAAAAGTAGCTAATGAGTCGACAGAATCTATTGAAGATCAGCTTCGCAAATCACGAGAGCGTATTATGCGGTTGAAAGACCTCAGTATGAAATTGCGTGCCATTAATGCTGAAGAATTACAAGCTGTACCTGCTTATAGATCGAGCAAAATAGACTTTGAGCAAGATATAGTTGTAAAAAATAAGTCAAATCAATCAAATTCAGATGCTTTGTCTGACATTAATAATTTAAGTGATTTTGATATTATCAGTCTTGCACGTAAAGGGATCGCTAAAAGCGCTTTGCTTTCCTTCGCAAAAAAAATCTCCCTAAACATCCAGGAGCTCGCCAATATATTACATATCTCTGAGCGTACTTTACAACGCTACGAGGATGACGCCATTATCAAAACCGAGTACGCCGAAAAGGCTATTGAACTTGCACGGCTTTATACCCGCGGCGAGGAGGTTTTTGAATCGATGGATAAATTCAAGATTTGGGTTAAAACGCCATCGGTAGTTTTCAGGGGCGAGGCACCTGTAACTATCCTGGATACATCAGCCGGCTTCGATATGGTTTTTAAAGAGCTTGGCCGTATAGAGCACGGTATTTTTGCCTGATGATACTTTACCGTATTACCAAATGCAATTATGCTGCCGACCTGAGCGGCACTGGGGCTCGCTTGTATGGAGGTAGGTGGAATAGTGAAGGTAAGCCGATGCTTTATCTTGCTTCATCCCGGTCGTTAGCAGTGCTTGAGGTTTTGGTACATTTAGATCCGCTGATAATTCCGGGAAATTATTGTCTTACTGAAATAGAAGTTCCCGATAGTAAAATAATTACTGTTGAGGTTGAACAGCTACCTGCGGATTGGCGGGATATCACCGGTCCGGTAATTTTGCGCCAACTTGGCGATGCCTTTCTTAAAAAACAGGAGTATTTATTAATGAAAGTACCATCGTCAATTGTCCCTGCCGAATATAACTATCTGCTTAACCCCTTGCATCCCGATTCTTTTGGAGTGAAACTTTTAAAAAGAGAACCTTTTAGTTTTGACAGGCGGCTTATTTAGCCATTAAGTCATTTTGATAAATCGTCATTAGTCGTTGAGGGGCAGTCATTACATCGCGGCTAACCATGCCAAAGAAAAAAGCCACCGGTTATATAACCAATGGCTTTTAATATCTCTTTTTAGCTTGTGATTAACCTAAATATGATTTCAGGATCTTGCTCCTTGAAGTATGGCGCAAGCGTTGCAAGGCTTTGTCTTTGATCTGACGCACGCGCTCGCGGGTTAGGTTAAATTTCTCGCCAATTTCCTCTAATGAAAGAGGGTGGTTAGTTCCTAAACCAAAGAACAATACAATGATCTCGCGCTCGCGCTCAGTTAAGGTTGATAATGAACGTTTGATCTCTTCAGATAATGACTCATTGATCAGGATCGAATCGGTGTTTGGTTCCTGGTTTTCCAGTACATCAAGCAATGTATTCTCTTCACCTTGTACAAACGGTGCATCCATTGATACGTGGCGGCCCGAGTTACTCAGTGTGTCGGAGATCTTATCAACGGTGGTCTCCAATATATCAGCAAGTTCTTCGGGCGATGGTTCGCGCTCGTACTCCTGTTCGAGCTTTGAAAAAGCCTTGCTGATCTTACTTAATGAACCTACCTGGTTAAGTGGTAAACGCACAATACGCGATTGCTCGGCAATGGCCTGCAATATCGACTGGCGGATCCACCATACAGCATATGATATAAATTTAAAGCCTTTGGTTTCATCAAAACGCTTGGCGGCTTTAATCAGGCCGAGGTTGCCCTCGTTAATTAAATCGCCCAGTGTGAGGCCCTGGTTTTGGTATTGTTTAGCAACAGATACAACAAAGCGAAGGTTAGTTTTGGTTAAACGCTCCAATGCCGCCTGGTCGCCCTCGCGGATCTTTTGCGCTAAAATTACTTCTTCTTCGGCGGTTATTAGGTCTACCTTACCAATCTCGTGCAGATATTTATCAAGCGATTGCGACTCGCGATTGGTAATGGATTGCGTTATTTTGAGTTGTCTCATCTATTTAATAAACCTCTCTATTCGTTATATTCTGAATAGAACGTGCAAAGCTAATATTTTGTTTCTAAAATAAAACATATAAATCAGAAATAGCAATACCAGTGTAAAATTTTATATTCAAAATTTTAAATTTATGTATATCGCATAAAATTTATTGTAAAACAATGAATTTATTTTGTTATTTAATAAATATTGTTTTTATTTGAATTGAATTAATATTGTAGTGTAATGAAAAAGGTACGTGCCCTGCAAATACTTGTTTATATAGTGTTTGGTTTGTTTGTTTTTCAGAATATGGCTGCCGATTTCTGGCAGGGGTTTAAGGATGGATACAATGATGGAATGGGTACAATAGATGGCGCTAAAAGATACGGGCCAACATTGCAAGCCACTATTGACGGAAGCTTCATTTCGCAAAAAAATGGGGGCGAAATGAAGATAGGTGAAAACTATACTTTAAAGAATATAATTATAAACAGTGATATAGTAGTTAATAATGATAATATATCTGTAAGCTGGCCATTAAACGCGATTGAAACTGGGCTGATACTTATTACAACTCTGATAGTAATAAGAATAGCCTATCTTATTAATAAGGTTATTGTAAATATTGTAGAGGGTACTTTATTTGAGCAGCGATGTATTAGGCTGATCAAAAGCACAGGGATGCTGTTATTGCTGTTTACATTGACTGATTATATAGGGCAGCAGGTATCCTATCAGGTGTTAATAGCTAAATTGCATGTGCCGCTAAAAATCATCAATACATCGGCATTTAATTTTGGCACGCTGGTATTTGCTATCTTGATATTTATCCTGGCCGAAGCATTTAAGCAAGGGGCGAGGCTTAAAGAGGAGCAAGCTTTAACTATTTAAGTCATGCCGATAATAGTAAATCTTGATGTGATGATGGCAAAACGAAAAATGTCATTAAATGAACTGAGCGACAGGGTAGGGATCACCATATCAAACCTTTCTATCCTAAAAACAGGCAAGGCGAAAGCCATCCGTTTTGAAACACTCGAAGCCATATGTAAGGCGCTTGACTGCCAGCCGGGGGATATTCTGGAATACAGGTGAAAGGTGAAAGGTGAAAGGTGAAAGGTGAAAGGTGAAAGGTGAAAGGTGAAAGGTGAAAGGTGAAAGGTGAAAGGTGAAAGGTGAAAGGTGAAAGGTGAAAGGTGAAGGGTGAAAGGTGAAAGGTGAAAGGTGAAAGGTGAAAGGTGAAAGGTGAAAGGTGAAAGGTGAAAGGTGAAAGGTGAAAGGTGAAAGGTGAAAGGTGAAAGGTGAAAGGTGAAAGGGATTATGTTAAATAGAGGTTCTCAAATCTCGTCTATGTTCTCCGCGGCCCGTTCTTATTAATAAACCGATAATCCGGCAAATCGTATAAATTCTGGTTCAGACAAAAAAAGCCGCCCTCAACAGGCGGCTCTCTTTATTAACTATAAAAACTATTAAACGCTTTTCTCTGCTTTAACAACCATATGGATGCTCATAGGTTGTTTGTTCATTTCTTTTTGGATACTGGCGCTGGTTGCAGCCGGATGGCTGTTCAGGTGCGGGGCAATAACCAGTGAAACTATCGACATTAACTTAATAAGGATGTTCATGGATGGGCCTGAAGTATCTTTAAACGGATCACCTACAGTATCACCTGTTACTGATGCTTTGTGCGGTTCTGATTTTTTGTAGAAGATCTCGCCATTGATATCGCAGCCTTTCTCAAATGATTTTTTAGCATTGTCCCATGCACCACCTGCATTGCTTTGGAAAATTCCCATCAATACGCCCGATACGGTGACACCGGCCAACAAGCCGCCTAACACTTCGGGGCCAAAGGCAAAACCGATGATAATAGGGGTGATCAGTGCGATTAAACCAGGGGCAACCATTTCGCGGATCGACGCTTTGGTGGAGATAGCCACACATTTTTCGTATTCTGGTTTACCCTCGTAAGTCATGATACCCGGAATTTCGCGGAACTGACGCCTAACTTCTTCTACCATGGCCATGGCGGCCCTGCCCACGGCTGCTATCGCCAAGGCAGAAAAAATGAATGGAATCATTCCGCCAACAAACAGACCTGCCAGTACATTGGCTTTATAAATATCAATATGTTCAATACCAGCAACGCCCACAAAAGCCGCAAATAAGGCTAATGAAGTTAATGCTGCCGAAGCAATAGCAAAACCTTTACCGGTAGCGGCCGTAGTGTTACCAACAGCATCCAGGTTGTCGGTACGGTGGCGTACTTCTTCGGGCAGGCGGCTCATTTCGGCAATACCCCCGGCATTATCCGCAATTGGCCCAAAAGCATCTATTGCCAGCTGCATGGCCGTTGTTGCCATCATACCGGCGGCGGCGATAGCTACACCATATAAACCGGCAAAATAATATGACCCGTAAATACCCGATGCCAAAACAAGGATAGGCAGTACGGTTGATTCCATACCTACTGATAAACCACCAATAATATTGGTAGCGTGACCGGTTGACGACTGCCTGATAATGCTCAATACCGGGCGTTTACCCATGGCGGTATAGTACTCGGTTATAATCGACATTAAAGTACCTACTACCAGGCCAACTAATATCGATCCAAAAACACCGTTTTTTGTAAAAGGTATCACGTCTGTTTTTACCACCCCGTTAACTTCATCACGTACCATGTGAAATTCGCCCGAAGGCAACATCCATTGTACAACAAAATATGTAGCTATAGCAGTTAGTATAATTGATGCCCAGTTACCTATGTTCAATGCTTTTTGCACACTGTCGGTTTCAGATTTGATTTTCACCATAGCCGCGCCCACTATCGAAAATATCAAGCCAAGGCCGGCAATTACCATTGGCAGCAATACGGGGGCAATACCACCGAAATTATCGTGCGATACAATCTCGCGTCCCAATACCATGGTAGCAAGCATGGTAGCTACATATGAACCAAAAAGGTCGGCACCCATACCGGCAACATCGCCTACGTTATCACCTACGTTATCTGCAATGGTGGCCGGGTTGCGCACGTCATCCTCGGGGATACCGGCTTCAACTTTACCAACAAGGTCGGCACCTACGTCGGCCGCTTTTGTGTAAATGCCGCCGCCAACACGGGCAAACAGCGCTATGGATTCTGCACCTAATGAAAAACCGGCTAAAACGTCAAGCGCTTTTGCCATGGCTTCGCCGTTAACACTGCTGCCTGCTACTTTAACAACATAAAACTGATAAAAAACAATAAAAAGCGATCCTAAACCAATAATGGCCAAACCGGCAACGCCTAAGCCCATTACTGTTCCGCCGGTGAATGATACTTTTAATGCCTGTGCCAAACTGGTGCGTGCAGCCTGTGTAGTACGTACGTTAGCTTTGGTAGCAATACGCATCCCCAGATAACCTGCAAAGGCAGATAGAAACGCGCCTATCAGAAATGATATGGCAATAACAGGACTTGAAGTGGTAACCGTTGTGCCCGACCATGCCAGCAAAATACCGGCAACCACAACAAAGCCGCCTAATATTTTCCATTCGGCACGTAAAAAGGCCATAGCGCCATCGGCAATGTAACCGGCGAGTGTGGCCATGTCGCCGTCACCGGCGTTTTGTTTGGTAACCCAGGCGGCTTTAATAGCCATAACAAGGATCCCGATAAGCCCCAAAACAGGAATTAAATAAATTAAATAATTGTTCAGAAAATCCATATCACAAATTTGGTTTAATAAAGTAGTACTGCTTGGTTTAACAGTGTGTAATAACAATTGGTGATTGCAAAATAGTAATTTTATTTATTTACTATAGTGATCGTTAATATTAAAGTTTTTTGAATAGTTTAGAGATTTAAACCCTAAAACAATATATGGCGAAAAACTCATCGCAACCAAAAATGAAACATGAGCTTAGCTTGCTGGACGGTACCATGCTGGTATCAGGATCCATGATAGGCTCAGGTATTTTTATTGTTAGTGCAGATATTACCCGTAACGTAGGCTCGGCAGGCTGGCTGATAGCTATCTGGGTTATCACCGGTTTCATGACCCTTACCGCGGCCCTTAGCTACGGCGAATTGAGCGGTATGTTTCCCAAAGCTGGCGGCCAATATGTTTATTTAAAAGAGGCTTACAACAAGCTCATCGCTTTTTTATATGGTTGGAGCTTTTTTGCAGTGATCCAAACAGGTACTATTGCGGCGGTAGGGGTGGCCTTTAGTAAGTTTGCTGCTTATTTGATTCATCCGCTTAGCGAGGAGAACATTCTTTTTCAACTCGGTTTCTTAAAGATCAGCGCCGCTCAGTTGATGTCAATTTTCATCATTGTATTACTTACTTATATTAATACCAAAGGAGTAAAAAGTGGCAAACTTATCCAAACCACATTCACACTTACCAAGCTTTTAAGTTTGTTTGGTTTGATCATATTTGGTTTTGTAGCGCTAAAGCCTGAAATATGGCATGCCAACTGGAGTAACGCCTGGGATATTCATAACCTTAAAGCGGATAATACAACTGTTAGTCTTACCCTTGCTGCTGCCATGGGTGCTATTGCAGCTTCGATGGTAGGTTCGATATTCAGTAGTGATGCCTGGAATAGCGTAACCTTTATAGCGGGTGAAATGAAAAACCCTAAAAGGGATGTTGCCCTAAGTCTTGGTTTAGGGACTTTAATAGTAACTATCATTTACGTATCAGCTAACGTTGCTTATACTGGCGTGCTATCTATGCATGATATCGCAACTGCCGATAAAGATCGTGTTGCTGTAGCTGCATCGCATATCATATTTGGTAATCTCGGTACTTATATCATTGCAATAATGATCATGATATCAACTTTTGGCTGCAATAACGGCCTGATACTTTCGGGTGCAAGGGTTTATTACACTATGGCAAAAGATGGGTTATTCTTTAAACAAACAGGTGAATTAAATAAATCTGGCGTGCCCGAGTTTGGTCTATGGATTCAGGCCGTGGTAGCTTCGATACTTTGCCTAAGCGGCCGTTACGGTGATTTGTTGGATATGATATCCTTTGTAGTGGTTATTTTTTATGTTCTTACCATCTTCGGCATTTATATCCTGCGGAGAAAACATCCAAATGCTGAGCGCCCTTATAAAGCACTGGGATACCCAATTTTGCCTGCTATATACATTATTATGGGACTGATATTTTGTGTATTGTTGATCATTTACAAACCGCAGTTTACCTGGCCGGGCTTAATTATTGTATTGATTGGTGTGCCCATATATTATATTTCGCAACGGAACGTTAAAAAACAGGATGAGGCGCTTACTGGTAATTAGTTTTTTATTTATAGGAGAGTCTGTTGCGGCGCAAACGCTTCAGCAAAAAATATCAAATGCTTTTGGGAGGTTGCAGGCGGATAGCCAGTGCAATTATGCTTCAGTATCATTAACCGTACTTGATGCCAAAACCGGGGAACAGGTGTTTGGCGGTAACCCTAACATGGGTTTGGCTACCGCCTCAACGCTTAAAACCATTACCAGTATTACGGCTTTTAATATTTTAGGTCCCGATTTTCAATATCAAACGCAATTGGGTTATACCGGCGAGATTGGAGCCGATGGCACCCTGACCGGCGATATCGTCATTAAAGGCGCCGGCGACCCAACCCTGGGCAGCTGGCGTTATGAGCAAGCCAAAGAGGGGCATGTATTGGCCCTTATGGCCGACGCCTTGCGAAAGGCCGGCATCAAAAAAGTTAACGGTCGCATCATTGGCGATGACAGCATTTTCGGTACCCAATCCATTCCCGAAGGCTGGATCTGGCAGGATATCGGCAACTATTACGGAGCCGGTACATCGGGCCTTTGCTGGCGCGAAAATCAGTTTGATATAAAGCTGCGTACGGGTGCGGTTGGTAGCCCGGTTGGCATATCACGTACTGTTCCGCTGATGCCATACCTTGCATTTAAAAGCGAGTTGACAAATGGTTCTGCCGGATCAGGAGATAATGCTTATGCTTTTTTACCGGTTGGCAGTAAAGTAATATATCTGCGCGGAACTTATGCTGTTGATCAGGAGAAAAAAAGTATTTCTGCCGCTATCCCTGATGCCGCTTATGATGCTGCGTTGCGGCTCAATGATACGCTGAGGAGTTTAGGTATCATTATCGGTAATGAGCCGGAATCAGCCAATACTTTGAGTGCTAAAAACCTGCCATTGACCATAATTACTAAAAATCTGGCAACTATATCATCACCAACTTTAAGCAAAATAATTTACTGGCTTAACCAGAAAAGTATTAACCTGTACGCCGAGCAGTTACTCAAAACCATAGCCTGGAAACAGGGACGCAAGCCTACAACGGCAAATGGTGTGGATGAGGTACAAAAGTTTTGGGCGGCCAAAGGTATAGATACCCGCAGCATGAATATTTACGACGGCAGCGGCCTTTCGCCCGGTGACAGGGTAACTACGTTAACGCTGGCCCGCATCCTGCAATCGGCAAAGAAGGAAAGCTGGTTTGCCGATTTTTATACAAGTCTGCCGGTTTATAATGATATGAAAATGAAAAGCGGTAGTATCAATAATGTGTTGTGCTATGCCGGTTATCAAACCAAAAACGGGCGAGAGCTTTGTTTTTCTATCATGGTTAATAATTTCAGCGGACCGAGCCGGGGCATAAAAGAAAAAATGTTCAGAGTGTTGGATGAGTTGAAGTAGTAAGAGTTTACAGGAATAATTTTGATGATTTGACGTTATATGGTGAACTTAATACTATAAACCTCATCATGAAAATATTAACCTTAGCTCCCCACAAACCTATTGCCTACGCTCCTGGATTAATTAGCCTGGTTTTATTTCCTGTGCTTTGCGTGCTTTTCTTTCACAAGCATAAAGTGTTTACACAGCGGAACTGCATTGATTTGGTGATGTGTGATCCTTCGTGGCCCAAACTGACGCCTGCAGAACATAAGGTTAGGTTTCCGCCCGATAGAAGTTATATCGATGTTAACCTCAATGGAAATCCTGCGAGTGACAGGTCATTGCTTGACTTTGCCCGTATGGAAATCCGTACCATGCTTAAAACCAGGAATACTACGCTTGGCATACGCTTTCATTTTGGCAATAAATCGCGATATTGGACATACGTGAATGCCCTTAATATTTGTTATACTGAAAAGGTGCAGTCATGGATGGCTTATCAGGATTATATTTACGTTGTATACGTAAAACCCCGATATTAGTACAAGTTGAAGAACATACAAACCAATGAAAAAACTTAATATCCTTTTGTTATTTGCGATAGCATCATTCGTTGCCTGCAAAAGCAAATCCGGCTCAAATGATGACGTGCAATCCATCAAATTTAAGTTCACCGAGCTTGGCCGCGAAACGCAGTTCAGGATCACCTGCGATAAGTTTGATTATTACTTCCCCGAAGGGAAAGAAAAAAACTTTAACAAAAAGCCGGGAATTGATAGTGTTATGCAATTGCTAACCGGTATGAAGATGGTGAGTGACGGTACAGAACCGGACGTGCGCGGGAAGATCTATATTACACTCACTACCAAAAACCGTTGATACCGTATGCGTTGGCGCTAAAGTACTCAGCTACAAAGGTACAACTTATGAAACGCCACAGGAGCTGTTGGTGTTGATACAAAAATAGGTTGCACAGGGGTGCAAATGGTTTGTTGTAATCAAGCCATTGCTCAGTGAATGAGCAGGATCATCTAAAAATAGCAGCGGTCAGTTTTTCATTTTGGCCAGCCGTTCGGGCGAAAGTACGATGATCTGGCTTCCTTTTTTATCGATTAGGTTTTCATCTTTAAAATCGGTAAGGGTACGGCTCACAGTTTCAGTTGCCACACCGGCCATAGCAGCAAGGTCTTCCCGCGAAATTTTGAAATCCCCACCCTGCTGTTTATGCAGTCGCACCAGGGTATCGGCCATCCTTTTCCGTACTGAGTTATACGCAAGCTGCAATAATTGCTCTTCCCGGTCGCGGATATGATTAGAAAGCAGTTTGATAAACTCACGCGCAATATCAGGGTATAAATTGAGCAGGTTATCCAGTTGGTCTTTCGGGATCAGGCACAGCTGGCTATCCTCCAGGGTGGTTGCTGTATCTGTGTAAGCCTCGTTCGAGAGCATGGCATTTACCCCAAGGTATTCCTCGGCAGAGTGGATGGCGGTCATCAGCTCACGGCCATCGTTTGCCAGTTTAACGGTTTTAACTCTGCCTTTCAATATCAGGTACAAGCCATTCCCCTTATCACCATCGTAATAAATTACCTGGTCTTTTTTAAACAGGCGCACCTTGCGTTCGCTAATAATACGTTTAAGTTCAGTGAGACCGCTATTCTTCGATACAATTGAGTTTAGGTTTTCGAGAGATTGACTATAAAAGCTTTGCTGGGCAGTTTTTTTCCTGAGCCTGCTTTCAATGGCGTTCAGCAGTTCAATATCATCAAAAGGCTTGATTAAGTAATCATCGGCACCCATTTCCATGCCTTTACGTTGGTCAATCCGTTCGGCCTTTGCGGTTAAAAATATAAAAGGTATGGCGGCGGTTTCGGGATTTTTATTCAGCATAAATAAAACGCCATAACCATCAAGCTCGGGCATCATGATATCGCAAAGTATTACATCGGGCAGGTTGTTAACGGCCAGTTCAATACCGGTTTTACCATTATCGGCTTCAAATACCGTGTAACCGGCCAGTCCCAGTATTTCTACCACGTTTTCGCGGATATCTTTGTTATCTTCGATGATCAGGATTTTTTGGTTCATGATGCGGAAAATGAAATGGTGAATGAAGTACCCTCGTTTACGTTACTTTGAAAATCAACCCTGCCGTTCATAAGGGCAGTGTACCGGGCCACAATATTAAGGCCTAAACCGGTACCCGCTATATTGCCTGTATTGTGCGCTCTGAAAAATGCTTCAAATAAATGCTTCTGGTCGCTTTCGGGAATGCCTATGCCATTATCTTTTATAGTAATGGAACAGCCGGAAGCATTTATTTCAGTACTAAATTCAATAAAGCTGTCCTCGCCCGAATATTTGATGGCGTTTGTGATGAGGTTGATGATGCAGTTTTTGAGCAGGTTAATATCGAGGTAAACCATACTATCTGTACCTGTATGCTGATAAAGGATATTTTGGTTTTGCTTGGCCATAATCTGCATTTCTTCAGTTAGCTCTTCGGCCAGCTTAACCAGGTCAAACCTGGTGTATGACGGTTCAATACGCCCGGCTTCCAGTTTTTCGAGCGAGAGAAAATCATTCAGAATGGTAGTGAGGTTGCCAACGGCGTTTTTGATTTTATTAACATGCTTGCTAATCTGCAGGCTGTGCAAAGGCTCGGCATATTTATCAATAAGCGAGGCCGATAATTGAACAGCGCTTAGTGGCGTACGAAACTCATGCGATGCCATGGAAACAAAACGGCTTTTCAATTGTCCCAGTTCTTTCTCTTTTTCGAGGGACTGGCTCACTTCTTCTTTGGCTTTTTGCAGTTCAAGAACAAATTGTTTTAAGGAGAGCGTGCGTTCCTCTACCACTTCCTCCAGGTGTGATGTGTATTCCTTTAGCTTGTCCTCTGCTTCCTTCTCACGGCTAAGGTCGTGTATAAAACCGGCATATATTTTACGCCCCGAAAAATTTACGTCACTAACCCCAAGTCTGAACGGGAATTGGGTGCCGTCTTTACGCAAGCCTGTTACTTCACGACCTATACCAATGATATGTGGTTTACCGGTAGTTTGATATCGATTGATATAATGATCATGTTCCTGCCGGTATGGCTGGGGCATCAGTATCGATACATTTTTGCCGATAACTTCATGAGGCTCATATTGAAATAACCTGCAGGCCGAAGGATTTATAGATTCGACTATTCCCCGTTCATCGATAGTAATAATGCCATCGATAACATTTTCAATAATGGCTTTTAATAAGGCAGTATTTTCCATAGATGAAGTTTGAAAGATTTATCAGCTTTTGCAAATATCAAATTTGATATGGATTTTTTACGCCTAAAGATGGTATATCTTAATTAAAATTGAAATTAGGCCTGTTTTGTAAGAGGAAAGTTACCGGTAGTTAACTTTGAGTTTATCTGCTTAGACGTTATTTGCGGCTTGTTAAAAAACAGCTTAATGAAAAAACTCCTGCTACTAACCATGCTTGGATTAGGCGGTATAAGTGCCTTCGCGCAAACCCAGGCCCCTGTTAAAAATGCCCCGACAGATTATATAAAGATTAAAAACTACGGCCTGCTGACTTTACTTGAGCAGGATGCCGAAGTAAGCACTTTACTTAAAAACGATCCTGAACTGGCACAGCTCACTCAGAAAAAGCTAAGCGCCCTTAGCACTTCCCTCACTGATTGTAAAGACGCGGCGTGCTTAGTAACTGCGGCAAAACTAACTGATGATGACATCAAAACCGTAAGCGACCGGCTTGCAGCACTATATAAAACAGGTAACGCGCTTAACAGGATGGTTAAATCGAAACTGATCCCATCGGGTCTTTACAGCTTGTATAAAAAACTATCGTCGGAGCAATTGCTTATAAAAGCATGGGAGCAGGACGCAGGTAGCATCAATTACACTATTGGCGTTTATGCTGAAGGCAAAAAGCCTAATTATCCGCAGATAGACTCTATCAGCTACAATATTAAATCGAGAGCATATTTTACGCTGATGTATGATGGTTCTGCTACATTGTTAGGTGATATTAAAGGAACAAAGCTGTTTTTTGAACCCGCTATGCAGGCAGCCCTGCTCTATCTGCAGATCAACGAGAGGCATGATCCTGCCAATTACGAGCCAATGGAGCTAAACGCAAACAAGGCCGCGGTAACACGTGCAAAAACCATTAAATGGGCCGATTATCCTTATTCAAATATTCTTGTACCCGGTGCTGGTCCGGATAATTTGACATCGCCATTGAGCGGGGAGGGGATGCTGCGTTGCAGGCTGGCGGTACAGGAATATAAGGCGGGCAAAGCCCCGTTTATCATTGTATCGGGCGGCAATGTGCATCCATATAAAACAAAATATAATGAAGCCGGGGAAATGAAGGTTTATTTAATGAAAACCCTTCATATTCCTGAAAATGTGATCATCATTGAACCTCATGCACGTCATACTACAACAAATATGCGTAACAGTGCCAGGCTTATTTATAAATATGGCATCCCTGCCGATAAGCCCGGTATTGTGGTAACCGATAAATCACAAACCGATTTTATTATGAATATGGATGCCCGCTGCCAAAAGGAACTGAACTATGTGCCTTACAAACTGGCCAAGCGTAACTCCGAGACCGAAGTTGAATATTACCCGGTAGAAGAAGCCAAACAAATTGATCCTGACGAACCACTTGACCCCCGTTAGGAGCTGAAGGCAGAACGCGAAAAGCTTAAAATTATCATCTGATCACTAATGTAATTACTTTATTTAAACTTATGCAAAAGCTTAATTTAACTATAATAGTCGTTGTTTTAGGTATTGGCAGCATCACCACCGGTACGATTGATCATAAACTTAACCGTGCCATAACAATCGACTCGTTGGGCGCCTGCCAGGGCATTTCATACCAAGACGGTCGCATATTTTTATATGGTGACAGGGAAGTTGGAATGATCCGGGAGTTTAAGCTGGAAAATGACAGCCTGGTATATCTGCATAAGGAATATAAGCTAACCCAAAACGGGCAGGATATTATTAACCACCCAACCGGTATAGCTTATAACAATGATAAGGGCCTGACATTTATAGGTAATTCCATCCGCCTTAATGCAGCGGGCAGCCAGTGGAGGGCAGTAATTTATAATGTGAACTGGAAGGGCCTGCTTAAAACCGGTACGCTTGATGGTAATTTAATTAATACCATTGAGGATGATGCCTGTATCCAGGGCACCCGTCCGGAATATGTAAAATATAATAATAAGTGGTATGTAGCCACTGCAGATTATGGTGATCACGGCAACGAAGTACGTTTATACGACCCAGAAAAACTGGCCAAAGCCAAAAGCACGAAGGAACCCGGCGTGCTTTACAAAAAATTTACATGTACACCCTGGGTACAAAATCTGTTTTGGAAAGCTGATAAAGGCATTTTAGTGCTGATCCAGAATAAGCTTGAGGGCAGGCAATGGCGGTTTACTTATGTTGATCTTAAAAAATCAATTGAAGCCGGTAAACAGGTGGTGCTAAGTCAGGTTGATGGTATTGACAGGGGCGATGAGCTGGAAGGTTTTTCCTTGCTCGGTGGTGGGGAGAAAGGGATAGCCGTAACCTCATCACGGAAAAATAACGTGAATTTTACCACTACTTCATGGTAGTATTAAACAACTGGCTAAAGTAAAAAATCCTGCAAAGAGGCAGGTATTTTTCTATTTTTTGTTTAATGTAAATTTAACACTAAGGTATCCTTTGGTTAAGATAGCAGGTTTAGCTTTGCTGTCATTATTACAATATTAACAACTCTGTATTAATATTATTTAATGATAACGCAATAATAATTATTAAATTATTAATTTTTTGCTCACGTCTTTAAAAATATCGCCTATGTAACATAACTTCAACTTAACATCGGGCCCGGCGATAAAACTAAGAACCGGTGAATGCGCTAACACTCACCTGGTCCGGGATAATTGTCAAATAACTCAAAAGCGGTCCAAGGCTTTAAGTCATTTCTTTCAACAATCAATTTTAAAAATATGAATAAAAAGATTAATCCAAATCTTTTGAGCAGGTTTTTTTTAATTCCTGTATTGTTTTTACTGGTTTTGCTAAAACCTTTTATCTCAAACGCTTCGGCAAAAAATATTATATATAACGTAAACCAAATCACCGGTATTGTTACCGACGAAACTAATCTTCCGTTACCCGGCGTATCAGTTCGGATCAAAGGGACTGATAAAGGTACTGCAACTAACACAAATGGTAAATATACCATTTCGGCCGATGAAGGCGCCGTGCTGGTTTTTAACTTTATTGGTTATGAGCAGCAGGAAATAACTGTTGGCGGTTCATCAACCATTAACGTTAAGATGAAACCAAAATCAAACATGCTTAACGAGGTGGTGGCCATCGGTTATCAGTCTATTCGTAAAAGTGATGTTACCGGTTCTATTGCCAGCGTTAAAGCCAGTGATCTTAATCTTTCTGCACCTTCATTGGGGCAGGCCCTTGCTGGTAAGGTATCAGGTGTACAAGTGTCCCAAACCAGCGGTGCTCCATATACAAGCACTAAAATCAGGGTAAGGGGCGTTGGCTCATTCAACGCCAGCTCTGATCCCCTATATGTAATTGATGGTTACCCGGCCGGTAATGATATCTTCATTAACCCTGATGACATCGAAAGCATCGATATTTTGAAAGATGCTGCATCTGCCGCTATCTACGGTTCACGCGCATCTGGCGGTGTGGTATTGATCACTACTAAAAAAGGTAAAGAAGGTAAAGGCCGTTTTGAGTATGACGTGCAAACAGGCGTTGACCAGCTTGCCCACAAAGTGAAACTGCTTGACGCAGATCAGGCAGCCCTGTTGGTTATCGACGGTCGTAACAACGCTTATCATGACCTTTGGATAAACTCAGGCCATACCTGGAACGACGCCATGTATTCTGATAACAACGCAACCCGCGTTACTAATGTTGGTAACTCGGGCAGTGTAAGTATTCCTAATGGCTTATATGATTTTGCTTCGCAAACCCCTATTAAACAAACAGTACATACCGATTGGCAGGATGAGTTATACCGCAACACATTTTTTCAAAAACACACTTTGTCGTTTTCAGGTGCTTCAAATGGTGTTCGTTATTATGTAAGCGGTGCATACCAAAATCAACCGGGTATTATTTTAAATACAGGCCAGCAACGTTATAACTTCCGTACCAATATCGATGGTGATGTAAGCAAACGTATTCACATTGGCGCAAACATATCTTACACTCAAAATACCAACCAGGAAACACAGGAAGGCCGTTTTGACCATAGCCCAATTTTAGGGGCTTTGATCTATATGCCTTATCTGCCTGCTTATAATGCTGATGGCTCATACCAAACCAACGTTGAAGCAGCAGGTTCATCTCAATATGGCTACCAAAGTATTGAAAACCCGCTTGCCCTTGCCGATCGTATTAAAATAACCCGAAAAGGTTATCGCAGCACTTATAATGCAAATGTTACTTATAACATTTTACCTGGTTTTAACTTCAAAACCAATTTGGGTACGCAGGCTTATACTGAAAAATACGATTATTACTATCCAACTACTTTAAGCTCGGGTGCTAACCCTCCGGGATCGTCGCAGGCTATCAACGCGGCCAACGCGCAGGCGTCGTATCTGCTCAATGTTGACAGGCTGGCCGAGTTTACCTTAAACTATACCAAACAATTTGGCAAACATCATTTTGATGCTTTGGCCGGTTACACTGCTCAAAAAACTACAAGCGATTACACGAGTGTAAAAGCAAACGGTTTCCAAAGTGATTACGTGCCCGAAATTTCAGGCAAAGGTGCAGATGCGGCTTTCTTTAGCTTAAACTCAGCTTCTAAAAGTACTTACACTTTATTATCCTATCTTGGTCGTGCAAATTATAATTACGCCGGTAAATATTTCTTAACCGCATCATTCCGTGCGGATGGTTCATCACGTTTTGGTTTAACAAACAGGTATGGCTATTTCCCGTCGGTAGCCGCCGGGTGGAATTTATCTGATGAGTCATTCTATCACAATTTCCTTGGCGATCAGTCAACAGTTAAGATCCGTGCAAGCTGGGGTAAAAGCGGTAACTTCAATATCCCTAACTATGCTATCACCCAAACATTGGCCAGTCCCGTTGGCGCGGTGTTAAACGGTGGTATTGCAACTGCTACATATCCTGGTGGTTTAAAGGATCCAAAATTAAGCTGGGAAACTACATCGCAGTATAACTTTGGTACCGATATCGGTTTATTTAACGGCCGTTTACAGATCATTGCCAACTATTATTTAAGTTATTCATATAACCTGTTGTATAATCAGCCAATTTCGGCAATATCCGGCAGTACCACTATCTTAACTAACCTGCGCGATTCAAAGATCCGTAACACCGGTTTTGACTTGCAGTTAGATGGCAAGATAGTTAACACTAAAGATTTTACCTTGGGTGCAAGCGGCAACATCTCATTAAACCGCAACAAAGTAGTTAAACTGCCTGCTCAAAACACCCTGATCATCAACGGTGCCGAGCGTTCGTACCTTACCAGCATAACTACCCAGGGCCAGCCTATCGGTATGTTCTATGGCTTCCAGGTTGGTGGCATAATCAATGCCTCTAACGTAGGTAAAACTGCTCCGTCTGCTTCACAAACTAACCCGGCCAAAATCGGCGACCTTTGGTTTGTAGATACCAATAAAGATGGTATTGTCAACGACGCTGATAAAACCATAATCGGTTCGCCATATGCTAAATTTACTTACGGTTTTGCCCTTAACAGTACTTACAAACGCTTTGACTTTGGTGCGTCATTCAATGGTTCATATGGTAACAAGATCCTTGACGGACAGGATTACTATTTGTACAACGGCGAAGGTTCCGGTAACCAATACGCTAATGTTGCACAACGTTACCGTAATGAAGCTGAACCGGGAGATGGTTCATTTTACCGCGCTTCACGTGCCGGTACACAAAGTAACAGCACCCGTTTATCAACTTTCTACCTGCAAAGCGGCTCATATCTGCGTTGTACCAACCTTACCTTAGGTTACACACTGCCTAATTTTTTACAGCAAACTTTAGGTTTAAGCAAAGCACGCGTTTTTGCCAGTGTTGTGAATGCCTTCACAATCACCAAGTACAAAGGTTATAACCCTGATGTGGATTATAACTATTCAGGCGCTGCGTCAAACAATACCCAGCCTGCCAACCTTGCACCAGGTATCGATTATGGTACGTACCCGCTGGTTAGGTCATACAACTTAGGTGTTAATGTTACTTTTTAATGAATTTTTTAAAGAGATATAGAGATGAATAAAAAATTTGTAGCTATTGCCTGCCTTACGGCGGCTGTGGCGATAAGCCCGTCTTGTAAAAAAGACTTTTTAAATCAGAGTGACCCCAACGCTATAACGGTTGATGCGAGTTATAAAACCCCTAACGATGTGTTGTTAGCAGTAAACGGCATCTACCAATCATTACGCAGCGGTAACAACGTTGGCGAAAGTAGCGACTTATGGACAGATCAGCGCTCGGACGATACCGGTACGCAGGATAACCAGTCAAACGCAGGCGAACCATTCCAGTTCGGTAACTTTTCAATACTTCCGAGTAATACCTACTTGAAATCTCACTGGGTATCATTATATGGTACAGTTACCAGGGCCAACGTGGTATTATCGCATATTGATGCTGTGCCATTCCCCGATAACAGTGTAAAGTTGCAATATATTGCAGAAGCTAAATTTTTACGTGCGTTTACCTATTTTGAATTAGTACGCCTTTGGGGTGATGTGCCATTGGTTACCAAACAATTGGGTTATGCTGATTTGCCTGCAGCTACTTTTCGCGAAAAACAAGCTGTGGTTTATCAGCAAATAGTGGCCGACTTGCTCGATGTTATCAATAACAGCCCGCTACCTAACCTGCAGGCTTCTACAGGCAGAACTTCAAAAGCCGCTGCTAATTTCTTGTTAGGGCAGGTGTATCTTACTATGGCAACTGCTCAGGATCAGGCAAACCGCACAACTAATTTAACCAACGCTAAAACATATTTAACGAATGCTTACAACATGCGTACTTTCGGTACATTGAGTACCATTCCTTATACTGATGTTTTTGACGTAGCCAAGAAAACCACATGTCCCGAACTGATCTTCCAGATCGCGAACATCCAGGGAGATATTAATTATAGTTCGGCAATAGCCGGCAACTTTCAGGCTAAAGGCGAAACTATAAATTCCAGGGTTAAATCTTCAGGTGCGGGTTATAATGTTACCCACGATTTGATTAATGAGTATGAAGCAAATGACCCACGTATGGCTTTCTCGGTAAAATTCGCAAACGACCCAACTGTAAAAGATTGGTTTGTAACCAAATTCAGAGATAACAGTGATAAAGCAACCGACAAAGGTTACGGTGGTAACGACTGGATCTTGATGCGTTTTGCTGATGTAATGCTTTCATTGGCTGAAGTTGACAATTACCTTGACGATCAGGCTGCAGCTATCAATTTGCTTGACCAGGTGCGTGTACGTGCAGGTATGCCAACTTACGCGGTATCAATAACTAACAGTGATTATGCTACAAGGTATCCAACCCTTAAATTGGCTATTTTGCACGAGCGCCGCGTAGAGCTTGCATTTGAGCATCACCGCTGGTATGATCTGTTGCGTACCTTTAACGATGCTGAACTGGTAGCTTATTTCCACGCCAAAAAGCAAACTGATTTTGGTTTGGCTTCATTAGCAAACTTCACTACTAAAGATCGTTATTACCCGATTCCGTTTGATGAGTACAAGCTTGATCCTGTTAAGATGTACCAAAACCCGGGTTATTAATACCGGTGTTAAATAAAAAGAAGCCGCCTCGTAAGTCAATTATGAGGCGGTTTCTTTTTATTATCTGTTAGTGGTATTTATTAAATTCAAATAACATTTCTGTTATGTATTAAGTTTGTTTTGCCTCCGGAAAATATAAAGTGTTGATCTACTGAAAACTTTTGTTTGGGTTTTGTAAGAACTGATTTACCTGAAGTAAATAGTGATGTAGTTATCATTAAGTTTGTGTAGATCATTAAAGCAAAAGGTGAAAACAGTAACAGTAGAGGATTTTTATAAAAACGCCGCCGAGCGTACCAACAGCACGGTGGGAGACCTGCTTCCGGCTGATATCAATAACCAGATAGGGCATTTTAATGTATTCAACCTTAGCGATATCATTGCTAAAATAAACAAGGATCCTACCCATGTGCCTTACAATCGCAGGTTATATTATAAAATAAACCTGGTGAGGGGCAGGAATATTGCTGAGTATGCAGATAAGGTTATTAATATTGAAAAGAATGCATTAGTGTTTGGCACACCCAAAATTCCTTATAGCTGGAAACCACAGAGTATGGATCAATCCGGATATTTCTGCATTTTTACTGATGCATTTTTGGTGCAATCGAAAAGCGGTGTGGTATTAGATGCTTTACCGATCTTTAGTCCCGGAGGGTGCCCGGTGTTTATGCTTACCGATGAACAGGCCGATGAGATCACCCTCATTTTTAAAAAGATGCAGCATGAAATAGCATCCGATTACCTGTACAAGTATGACCTGATCAGGAACTATGTACTGGAGCTAATTCATTATGGCCAAAAATTGCAGCCCTTTACCAATTATAATAACAGTCATAATGCATCTGCAAGGGTATCATCCCTATTTATTGAATTGCTGGAGAGGCAGTTTCCAATAGCGTCACCCGATCAAAGAATCCTCCTGCGTACAGCTAAAGACTACGCCGACAGGCTTGCTGTTCATAGCAATCATCTTAATAAAGTATTAAAAGAGAGTACCGGCAAAACTACAACTGAGCATATAGCCGGCCGGCTCATCCAGGAGGCCCGCATCCTGCTTAAACAAACCGACTGGAATATCTCGGAAATAGCCTATAGCCTGGGTTTTGAACAGCTGTCTCATTTTTCCAGTTTTTTTAAGAAGCAAACATCATTATCGCCGGTTGAAGTACGGAATTTGGTTGGATGAGGGCTGGCTGCCGATAATTATCTAAATGTTAAAAATGATTGTCGTTAATTGAAAGAGAAACTGAGTCTATATAAAAACCGTTGACCATTTGAACGAGAGATTAAATGAATTTACCTTGAATAATGGGTATAGATTTGACAGGGGGGAAGCTAAGGATTATGAGTTATATCGCAATTGATACCAATATTCTGCTTTACACCTTAGATGATTTTTATCCCCAAAAAGCTAAAACAATAAACCCATTTAAGGCAAAAGGAAAATAATATTTTGAAGTAATTATCCCATTTACAACTCATCATCCTGAGTTAAAAGAAAAAGTTTATCATGATTGATAATACTGATCTTTTTGCCATTTGTGCTAATCAGTTTTTCCTGTAACAACTCGTTAACTACCCTGAACACAGTTTCGTAAGTAGCGCCGGCGTATGAGGCCAGGTCCTGCCGGGTAAGTTCTACATCAATATGGCCTTCCGGGTTTGTACCAAACTGATTCCTGAGGCTTATGAGTGCCTGGGCAACGCGACCCTTTACCGGCATATGCGCAAGATTACGCATCTTGCGTTCGGCTTCCTGCAGCTCGTCGGCAAAAAATAACATTAGCTGGTAGGTAAACTGAGGGTTTACTTTTAAAGTAGCCTCAAAAAACTCCATATCAATGTAGCATATAACGCCTGCTTCCAAAGCTGTGGCTGAAATAGGGTAGTGGGTAGCATGTTTACCCAGCACGCGGTGACCAAAAATAGCGCCCTTATTGGCAAAGCGAATAATAAGCTCTTTATCTGCCCCCCATTTTTTATGAACTTTCACATTGCCTTCATAAACAAAGTAAATTCCTTTCACCGGGTCGCCTTCACTGAAAATAACCTGTCCTTTTTTTACATTAAAGTTTTTTTTGTTGGCTGCAATTGCCGGCAGCCACTCTTTTATACAGCCTTTACATAAAAGACAGGTTTGATTATCGCACTGGATATTTCTTTTCATTCAAATCTTGATCAATCAGTCAACGTTTTGTTGTAAAAATATCAATGAAAATTGTATTTTTTATCAAAAAATTGAATTTTCATTGAATAGTTTTTTGCTATTATTGATTTAATTGATTTTAAACCCGATAAATCAGGTTTTTTGTTGGATGAAAAGACCAATTGTTTGCTTTTACGATTTATTTGAAGTTTGTATTTTGTGTATTTATTAAAAAAAAAGAAATCTCGTCTTAAGATGACATGCAAAATGGCATGGCTAATTTAAAAGCATCATATTATCCCATTTTTTACAGCAAACATTACCAGCCCGGCGGTGTTGCGTACGCCCACCTTATCTATCAGGCGCTGCCTGATCCCTTCAACCGAGCGCGGACTAAGAAACAGTTGTTTGCCCATTTCATTGGCAGTTTTTTCGGCACAAATTAATTTCAGTACATCCTGTTCCCGTTCGGTGAGTTCAACGCCTTCTTTAAAGGATGGTTTGATATTGCCTTTTATCACCAATTTCTTTAAAAGTGCGTTGCTTACTATATTGTTAAAGTAATAGCCTGTTTCGTGTACCGAATATATCGCTTTCCTGATTTCTTCAGCTTCCGCGTTCTTTAGCAGATACCCGTTGGCGCCAATCTCCATTAAATGAATTACGAACTTTTCGTCATCGTACATCGTCACCACTAAAATTTTCATATCAGGATACTTCTTTTTAATGTGTTTGGTAGCTTCCATGCCATCCATAACAGGCATTTTAAGGTCCATGATAATTACATCGGGCATATTGGTTTCAATGCCTTTTATCAGGTCTTCACCATCGCCGGCCTCAAGCATTACTTCCAGGTTCTCATCCTGGGTAAGTCCAATTTTGAGGCCGTCCCTGTATATGGTATAATCATCGGCTATGGCAATTTTAATAGGTTTCATCGCCTTCTTTTTGATTGTTATAATGGTTAAATAGTAATTGTTCGGGGGATACTGATGTTAATGTAGTATCCTTCGGGCTTGTGATTGAATGATACCTCGCCTTTCAGCAAAATGATGCGGGTTTGGATAGCTTTGAGGCCAAGGCCCTGTTTATTAAACTTCAGTTCTTCATATTGTGCATGGCTGAGCCCCTTCCCATTATGAAAAATACTAATGTTTAAAGCATCGTGGTTATAAGTTGATGTGATATGTATTTTTTTAGGTCTGGCATGTTTAAGTATATTGTTCATTAACTCCTGCACCATGCGGTATATGCTAATATCATTTTCATTAGCCTGGGTTGTATATGAATCATCAAGATCGGTGGTAATAAATATGAGGTCGTTATTTGTTATTTTCTCAACAAAATGCCTGATTGCTTCATTTAGCCCGAACTCTTTCAGAATACTGGAGTGCAAATTGTGCGAAATACCACGCACCTGTTTAATGGCCATGTCAAGCAGCTCCTGTCCTTTTTCATACCTCGGCTCATTGTTTTTATCAATAACGTTGATCTTTACTCCTTGTAGATGCAGCTTTGATGCCGATAAAATGGCGCCCACTTCATCATGCAGCTCTTCGGCAATACGATGACGTTCAGTTTCTTCACTGCGCACAGCTGCCTCTATCAACTGGTTTTGCTGGGTTTGATGCAGCTTTTGTATTTTTTGCTGATACTGGTATTTTTTACGCTGAAAAAATATAAAAATGAGCAATATGCTCGCGAATAAGGAAAGCATAACCGCAATGCCCATAAAGAGCAGGAGCCTGATATCATCATTCGTTTGTTTCATATAACCCTTTCGCTATAAATACACATAAAATAGTATACGTGAAATTGTGGATATTCCACAGGTTTATGGCAAAATTGTGCAGGCGTATTGTGAGTTCATTGTATAACAGAAAAATAAAAAAATTTACAGTGTAGTAAATACCCAGGCCGGTTACTATCCAAAAGTCGGGCTGTTTCTTACCGGGTTCTTCATCGTCGGTTATTTTAAACAGATAATATTGCATACAATAAAACATCATAATTACCGCCTCAAATGATAGTAATCTGCTGCTCAATTGTCCGTAATCAAAAAAATTTTGATAAAAGCTGAAATTGATAAGTACAAACCCTAAAAAAATATACGGTGCTATCCTTTTTGTTTTGGACAAAAACTGCTGGTTTAACTTTATAAAAAAAGAGCTGAATAATAACACCCTGATTATGGAGTGTATATTATACAGATAATTATTGGTGTTGTATGGATGCGGTAAAATTGTTTTAAGCTTCCATATGGCATCAATAGTTACATTAATTGCCAGCGCTGTCCATAAATATATAACAACAGGTTTGTTAAAAACTGGTTGTTTTTTCTTCAAACAAAGAATGGCCAGGGGAATGAGCAACGCCCAAACCTCCGACCAGTCAGATATACCTTTCATTAGCTGTTCCACTTTGCAGCAGTTTTGTAACGCTATTACATTTTTGCCGGAGGTGATGGATTTGAATCAACATCCCCGGTGTCTGAGTCGCGGTAATCAATAGGTACACCGTTTTTTATAAGGCTGATGGCGTATACAAGGTGCTGGTTGGAAGCTATGATCTTAGGAGTAAAAACCAGGAAGTCATAATCACGTTTTTTTCCGCTATCGGTTGAGATAATCGCCATAATAGCTTTTTTGGTTAGATACGTATTGCCTAAAACCACCGGGCCGGTTAAGTTAACCAGTGTATCTTTTGTAATAGCCAGTGTATCGGGATGCATCGGGTTAAGATAGCCTCCGGCTGTATCCAGAATATATGATACGAGCTGATATGGCTTTTTAACGTCATCGATCTGGGGGCTGTAAAACTGAAAAACAAAATTGTCAGTTTTGGCCGAGTCGAGCCAGTGATTAACCTGTGTAGCGGTATACTTTACCTGGGCAAATTTGGTAGCCTGCCTGCATGAAGTCATGGCAAAAAACAAGCAAATAGTAATCGCGGCAGCGATCGGTCTGAATAAGTTAAAAGGTCGTTTTTTCATGATATAATAGGTTTAATATGCAGGTAATATAGTTGTATTATTTGTATTTTATGTTGATAATAATAAATTATATAAGTGAGAAATTATTTATACTACTGTGAAAAAATTTCTCACTAATTATTTATTGTTCGCTTCGTTTTCTGTTGATTTTCCTATACCGCAAAGTTAGTAGGTGTGAAATAGTGTGAAAGGGTGTTTTTATGGTTTGTATACGTATAAATACTTATTTTTTTTATCTGGTATTTTTTCTCTAATAAGCCTGTTTAAATAAGCGGAGGTTTGTATTGTGATAAGCGAATAAGAAAAACCGGTTAAGAAGCGCTTCGGTTCTGTTCGCTCTGATCAAAGGAGCTAACCCGAAAATCCTTTAAAAGAGTAGGGGCATTTATTTATCCTAATAACCCTTTTAGTCATGGCAATTAACAGTGAATTTCTCTCCACCTCGCAGGAGATCATCAACATCCAGGTAGTTATCGATACCGATGCAATTACTACCGATTATCCAAACCCAAGCCAGGATCCTAACAATCCAACAGGTTTGCCTCATAACTATATGTATATGGTTGCTACCCGTGGCAATACCATTACCGGTTCGGGCGGGGCCGACCTTAACATCAAAGCTGATGTAGGCGACGTTATACGCTGGTATGCGGTATCGGAATATGGCAATTTTGATTCGGCCGTGGTTATTTACAAATTAGCATGGTATGCACAAGATGTAGTATTTGATGGTGAAACCTTCAGTGTATATAAACGCACAGGTATTTTACCTACTAATGGCACTGCACTTCCTGTTGGGTTCTCCGATCAATATTTTTGGTTTAACCAGGCAACTGTAATTAGCAAAGGCACCGAACAATACAACGTTCAGTTTGCACTTTATGTACGCCAGAGAGGCGTTAACGATCCGGTATTATTTGGTTACTATTACTGGGATCCAACCGTTACCGTACAAAGCTAATTCCAGCTTAAACCTAAATTAAAAAACAGGCATAGATCCGGTTTGTCATGTAATGATACCGGGTTTGTGCCTGTTTGTATTAAAAGGCTTTAAATGCATTGCTTATTTTGTTTTGCCTCCGGTTCCCTTACTGTCATCTCCGTCGGGCTTATCGACCGGTTTTTCGTTTCCAATAGTTGTTGAATCATGTTGTTCCGTAACCTGGTCTTTGGTGGGTTCGGTGGCTTTTAAGCCGGCATAGGTGCCTGCGCTAATACCCATCATCAGTAAAATGTTGTTGTCAAAATCAGGTAACAAATTTGATGAAACTGTTTTTTGTATAAAGATCAGTCCGAACAGAATATTGAACAGTACATTTTGAAGCCGCTGGATATTAATACTGCTTCGGTCGGAGAGGATATCGTGAAAAAAACCTTCGCTATGTGCTTTAGGATCAATTTCCGTTTTAGGTTTTTGGTCGTTTTCTATAAGCTTACCTGTGGCCATTGTTGCGGCACTGATACCGAGGATAGCCAGCAGTGAGCCTGGGATATCCGGCAAAGCGCCCGTTTCATTACATATGTACAGGTAAGTAACGGAAAAAATAACCGTCCAATACAGGAGTTGTGTGCGGCTCAGGCTGTAATATAAATTGGCGTCATCCTTTAAGATGTTATTTTTTAGGCCCATTGCCAGGAAACCGGCCATTACAACGGCCATTATCCATACCCATATCCGGCTTATTTTTTGTTTAACTTCAAGCTGTGTTTTTATTAATCCTTTGGTTATGTAGCCACCTGAATAGCCTACAGAAAAATACACCGGGATACGGGCTTTATCAATGGATTTGCTGGCTAAAAACTGCACGGCGAGGTTCTGTACCGACTCGTCTATTTTGAAATACACGATCTTTTCGTAGTCGTTACTGCCCCAAAAAGCAGTTTCTCCTACTTTGATGTCGTCAACATACAGGGTTTTGAACGAATCGATTGGGAGTGTAGTTTTGAGCCTGATAGCGATGATCTCATTAAGCCTGGCCGAATCTTTTCTTCCGCTTAGGTTGTAAATATTTAATATAGAATCAGGAAGAAGGGCTTTAGTTACTGAATCTTTTTTAACCCTGTTATTTGTTACACTATCGGGGTTTGCAGGCTGAGCATGAACTGCTTCAGAGAAAGTAAGAATAAAAAAAACAGCTGTAAATAGTTTAAAAACTTGTTTTTTTAAATAGGGGTTCAGTAACAGCAGTGAAGCTATTACAGCTAAGCATAACAGGAAGGCCATCGGTTGAATAATTGTTGCCTACTCTTTGATCCCTTTTTCGGCACACAGGTATTACTGGTAATCAAATTTAAATTAATTACTGAACAAAATGAATACCTAATATCAGGTATTTTTATTTTTAATTAATTGGTAATAAGTTAATTGCAGTATCATTGGCTGCTGTTTATTAATAATGATTTTTAATGTAAAATCCCTGTTATTGTATAAAATCGGCAACAAAAGGTTAATATATCATTATACTGAGCCCTTGTCACAGAGGTATTTTTAGCCGTGCAAATATCTTGTTGCATATTACCGGTTAATCCATTATCCTGATGAGATCTAAATTTACCTTCAGCGCGATTATTGCTGCTTGTTGTTTACTGCCCAGTTTTTTGTATGCACAGGTTAAGCCCGCTGCAAACTTAATGAAGCTTAACGCACAGGAATATCTTGAATATAAGGGCGTAAACGTAATGCTTGCACATGATTTTTACCCCGAGGGGCACCAGGGTGGGGTAGGCATTATTCAAAACGGACAGCGTGTAGCTACCAATGGTGATATCAGGCTGGAGCCTACGCCGGGTCAATGGTCGCCTATACCCAAAGTAGGTAAGCGTGTGGTTAATAAAGCTACCGGCGAAGTAAGCGTACGCATGGAGCTCCCCAACCCGGATATGAACCGCCATGGTTTTAACCCTATTATCTATCCGGATCTGAATTTTGCTTATCATATTCGGGTGATCCCTGCAGGAAAGGCGTTCAGGATCATTGTTGATTTGGATAAGCCATTGCCCGATAATTGGATAGGTAAAGTAGGTTTTAACCTGGAGTTATTCCCGGGGATTTTGTTTGGCAAATCTTATTACATGGATAAGCAATTTGGCATATTCCCTCAACAGGCCGATGGACAAACTTATATCGACAAAGAAGGTGAAACCCAGGTTATGCCCATGGCCGAAGGCAGAAAGCTCACTATTACGCCCGAAACCGATTTACAGCGCATGACTATCGAAAACCTTTCGGGCGGCAGCCTGCAATTGTTGGATGGCCGGGCCAAGCATAACAATGGCTGGTTTGTGGTACGTTCGTTAGTGGCTAAAGGCGCGTCAAAAGATGCTGTAGAATGGCGGGTAACCCCAAATGCTGTAGAGGGCTGGCAATCGCAACCGGTAGTGCAGGTATCGCAGGTAGGGTATCATCCCGCGCAGCAAAAAATTGCAGTAATTGAACTGGATAGAAATGATAAAAAAGTATTGCCGGTTTCCCTGATGAGAATAAATGAAAACGGCGGACTAATAACCGCTTTGAAAGCCACACCCACCATTTGGGGGGATTTTTTAAGGTATCATTACCTGCAATTTGATTTTACAAAGATCACCAAACCGGGTATGTACTTGGTAAAATATGGCAATTATCAAACGGAGCCATTCCAGATCAGCACTGATGTATTTAGAAACGATGTATGGCAGCCAACGCTTTCATATTTCCTGCCTATACAGATGTGCCATATGCGTGTTAACGAAAAATACCGCGTATGGCATGGCTTATGCCATATGGATGATGCCCGAATGGCGCCGGTTGATTCCAACCATTTCGACGGCTATATTCAGGGGCATAGTACACTCAATAAATATAATCCGGGGGATAACGTACCGTTTCTCGACCGTGGTGCATGGCATGATGCAGGGGATTTTGACCTGCGGGTTGAATCGCAGGCAGAAACGGTTCACGGACTTACATTAGCTTATGAGGCTTTCGACGTAAAATATGATAACACAACTATCGATCAAAAAAACCACATCGTTGAAATTCACCAGCCCGATGGCAAACCGGATATGCTGCAACAGATTGAGCACGGTTTATTAGCCATTACAGGAGGCTACCAGGCCTTGGGACGTTTTTACCGTGGAGTTATTGAGCCAACCATCAGGCAGTACACCATTTTGGGTGATGCCGCCAATATCACCGATAACAAACCTTTTGTAACCAATGCTTCAAATACTAACCCTGTATTGAAAACGCCCGCGGCGGCTGATGACCGCTGGGTGTTTACCGAGGAAGACCCTGGCCGTTCGTTAGAAACAGCCGCCGCCTTGGCTGCTGCAAGCCGTGTAATGAAGGGCTATAATGATACGCTTGCTACGCAATGTCTGCAAATAGCACAGGAAGTTTGGAAAAACACACCTGACCATACTTTGCGCCATGGCGTTGCTTTGGCGGTAGAATTACTCATCGCCACAAAAGATAAAACCTATGCCGATTACCTGGTAAACAATACCGATGCGATAGCCAATAGTATTGATAACACCGGCTGGCTGGTTGGCCGCACCATGGGGTTGATCAACGATGCAAATTATCATGATAAAATAACCGAAGCAGTAAAAAAACTATATGCTCAAATTCAGCAGCAGGGAACTAAAACCCCTTATGGAGTTCCGTATGAACCCAATATTTGGGGAGCGGGATGGGGTATCCAGAATTTTGGTTATAAACAATACTTTTTATACTCCGGTTTTCCGTCTGTTTTTAGTGATACCTATATGCTGCATGCCATTGATTTTGTGCTGGGCTGCCATCCGGGTTCCAATACAGCTTCGTTTGTATCGGGCGTGGGTTCAAAATCAATGACAACAGCCTACGGCTTTAACCGGGCCGACCGCTCATATATTCCCGGTGGTATTACCTCCGGCACGGCGCTTATCCGGCCTGATTTTCCCGAACTGCTTAACTGGCCTTACCTATGGCAACAGGGCGAATACGTTTTGGGCGGTGGCACAACCGACTACCTGTTTTTAGTTTTAGCGGCCGATCATGTTTTAAATAAAAAGTAAGCTTATGAAATTGAAGATCAGTTTGCTATCGGCTTTAACCAGCGCCGTGTCGATTGTATTTGCGCAAAATAATCAGAGCGAAAAGCAAAAGATAGCCCATGAAATGCAAATATCCATGGTTGATGAACTGCTTAAGCCCTGGTACCCGGCCGCTTTTGATACTGCCGATGGTGGCTTTTTAAGTGCTTTCACCTATGATTTCAAGCCAACAGGTAACCAGGATAAAATGATAGTAACCCAGGCACGCCACGTTTGGAGCAACAGCAAAGCCGCTGAGCTTTTCCCCGCAAAAAAATATTATATAGAGGGGGCCCGCCATGGCTATGAGTTTTTGCGGGATAAATTGTGGGATAAGCAATACGGTGGCTTTTACATTTTTACGGATAGACAAGGCAATCCCAAACAGGGTGGTTTTGCTCCTAAAGAAGCTTATGGTAATTCTTTTGCAATTTACGCGCTTGCAGCATATTACCAGGCCTCGGGCGATACCAGTGCATTAAATTTGGCTAAGCAATGTTTTTGGTGGTTAGAAAAACACGGTCACGATCCGGTTTATAAGGGTTACTATCAGCACATGCAGCGTGATGGAACACCAATTGTGAGGGATGCAACCATAAAATCTACTGCCGAAACGGGTTATAAAGATCAAAATTCATCCATCCATCTGCTGGAGGCGTTTACCGAATTATACAGCGTGTGGCCGGATGAATTGCTTAAAATCCGCCTGAAAGAAATGTTAATGCTGGTGCGTGATAAGATCACTAATGATAAGGGAAATCTTATTCTGTTTTTTCAACCCGATTGGACACTGGTATCTTACCACGATTCTACCCTTGCCGTTTATAAGCAGCATCATAGCCTTGACCATATTTCGTACGGACATAATGTAGAAACGGCTTATCTGATGCTCGAAGCTTCACATGCTTTAGGTATTGAAGGGGATATCAAAACCTTGCAGGTGGGCAAAAAAATGGTTGATGATGCGTTGGATAATGGTTGGGATAATAAAGTGGGCGGTTTTTACGATGAGGGCTATTACTTTAAAGATAAGCCCGGACTTACCATTACTGAGGATACCAAGAACTGGTGGGCGCAGGCAGAAGGGCTCAACACGCTGCTCATTATGGCTGCCAGGTATCCGCAGGATAAGCACCAGTACTTTGAAAAGTTTAAAACCCTGTGGCTATACACGCAAACCTACCTCATTGACCATGAACATGGCGACTGGTACCAGGGCGGCATAGATAAACAACCACAGTATAAAACAGCTCTCAAAGGCCAGATCTGGAAGGGAACTTACCACACTTTCCGCGCGCTGATGAACTGTGTGACGCAACTTGCCCCGGATAAAATACCACCCACTGCCCCAAAGCAGGTAAAACTGGCCAAAGCTACCGGTACCTTAAAATGGCAGGCATCTAAGGATAATAAGCGGGTGTTGGGTTATAATATTTACAATAATGGCAAACGGATAGGTTTTACGCCGTTAAATTATTTTGTGGTGGATAGGAGTGCGGCTGGTAAAGGCAAGTTAACAGTGAGAGCGGTTGATTTAGAGGGTAATCAGTCTGCTTTGAATAAAGCTTTTTAAATTAGTAATCAATAGCTTATGGTAATGCTATTGTGAGTTGGTTAATGTTCAAATGCCTTAACCCGGTTTTTATTAGGGTGCATTTTGCTCTCAGCCTTCAGCTTTTGAAAGTGACCACGATCATTTTTTTAACGCGCCATGGTCATGTTACAGGTAAGCGGTACCAGCCATCTTTGTATCATTAAAAGATAACAATCATGGCAACTTTAAAAATAAATGCTCCTGAATGGACCGCTGCAAATACCAATACCGTTAACACCGCCAATACTAAAGCCGGCAACAATACCTGGAATAAGTTAATGGCCTTTGCCGATAGCCAGGCCCCTAATAAAACAGTTTGGTTCATGTTTTCACTTGTTTCACAAGGTGTGCTCTTTTTACCTGTACCTGCTTTCCTGCTGTATTATTACAACGCTCCGATAGCCGTGCTGGCAGTAACTCTTGTGTTATTCTTTGCCAACATTATAGCCGGCATGGGCGGCTCCGGTATCCGTACACTGCTTGGTTTTTTCGCATTCAGCGTCCTGGTACATATTGCCATGCTGCTTGTATTTATGTTGTAATATAGCTTATTGACCCCCTGATTTAATATGTGTTGAAAAGTCGCCGGTTTACCGGCGGCTTTGTTGTTTTAAAAAGGAGTGGATAGGGGATGAGTCAACAAAAAGGGGATTGTGCACAGCACAATCCCCTTTTTGTATTTTGTAAAATGTAGTTAAGCGTAAGTAACACTTAAAGTAATTGGCACGCTCAGTGCTTTTGAAATAATGCAGTTAGCTTTGGCGCCTTCGGCAATTTCTTTGAATTGTTCTTCAGATACACCATCAATTGCTGATCCTTTTATTTCTAAATGGATGCCTGTAACTTCTAAAGCCTGCATATCAAGGTCAAGAATTGCATCGGTAGTTAAATCATTAGGAGTAAAGCCTGCCTGGGTTAAAGCAGCGCCAACGGCCATAGTAAAGCAGCCTGCATGAGCAGCAGCTAATAACTCTTCGGGGTTAGTACCGATGCCATCGGCAAAGCGGGTTTTAAATGAATACTGGGTTTTGTTTAATACAGTGCTCTGGGTAGTGATCTCTCCCTGCCCTGCCTGTAATGTACCGTTCCAATGGGCGTTTGCTGTACGTTTCATAGCGTGTGGTTTTATATTAGTTCATAGTTTATGGTTCATAGTTCATGGCTGGTTTTGGGGGAAATAGTTTCAGGTTTTGCTATGAACCATAAACTATTACCTATAAACCAATTAATGCCATTTAGCGCGTTCATACTGAACAGGCCATTTTATTTCCTCGCCAAGCTCATGTGCCGCGCGCAGGGCAAAATGTGGATCACGAAGCATTTCCCTTGCAAAAAACACAAGATCGGCACGTTCGTTTTCTATAATTTCATTAGCCTGGTCCGATTTGGTGATCAAACCTACCGTACCTGTAAGTATACCGCTTTCTTTTTTAACTTTTTCGGCAAATTCAACTTGATAACCCGGTGTTAACGGGATTTTAACATTTGGTATGTTGCCGCCTGTTGAGCAGTCAATCAGATCAACACCTTTTCCTTTTAAAATATTGGCTAATGCAACAGAATCACCTGCCGTCCAGCCGCCTTCTACCCATTCGGTTGCCGAAATCCGTACAAACAGCAGGTTCTCTTCAGGCCAAACTTCCTTAACACTTTCAATTATTTCGAGGAGTAAACGAATGCGGTTTTCAAAACTTCCGCCATATTCGTCTGTACGTTGGTTACTGAACGGTGAAAGAAATTGATTGATCAGGTATCCGTGTGCACCATGCAATTCTATCACTTGAAAACCGGCGTCAATAGCCCGTTTAGCAGCGGCTTTGAAATCGGCTTTTACTTTTTCAATACCCGCTTTATCTAAAGCTATGGGTGGTTCTTCATTTTCAAAAAAGGAAATGGCACTTGCCGAAACACTTTGCCAGCCGTTTGACTGATCGGCAGGGACCTGTTTACCGCCGTTCCATGGTTCCTGGTGACTTGACTTACGTCCTGCATGCGCCAGCTGGGTACCCGGAACAGCGCCCTGAGCCTTTATAAAATCAGTGATCTGTTTTAGTTTTTCAACATGTTCGTCTTTATACAAACCCAGGTCGGCGAAGGTAATGCGGCCTTCGGGTGATACCGCGGCGGCTTCGGTAATGATTAACCCTGCACCGCCTGTAGCAAAGCTACCAAGGTGTACCAGGTGCCAGTCGTTGGCAAAACCATCCTGGCTTGAATACTCGCACATAGGCGATACTACGATGCGGTTTTTTAGTTCGATGTTTTTTATTTTAAGGGGAGAGAATAGTGTAGACATGTTTTTTGTTTTTGCAAATATGCGTACTAACAAGCAGTGTGTATGTACTGTTTTTGTAAAATGATATTGCAGTGAGAGGAAAGAAGCGTTTTGTGCCAGGCGGAATTGTCCGAATCAGAATTACAGAATTATTCAATTTTCAGAATAAGGTCATTCTTTAATAGTGCAGGTTGTGCTATTTACTAAAACGTTACATTTACCACCATGTCTGCCATTACAACCCGCTTAGCAACTTTTAATGATATCCCCGAATTGCAGGGGCTAATCGCTCTTTCTGTTCGCGGATTAAGCACTAATTATTATAATCAGCAGCAAATTGAAAGTGCTATTAAGTACATTTTTGGAGTGGATACCCAATTGGTTACCGATGGTACTTATTATGTAGCCGAAATAAACGGCGTTACCGTAGGCTGTGGCGGCTGGAGCAAACGCAATACACTTTACGGTGGCGATCAGCATAAAGAAATTGAAGACCCATTGCTTGATCCCAATCATGATGCTGCCAGGATCAGGGCTTTCTTTGTTCATCCGGACTATGCCCGGAGGGGTATAGGTAGTTATATCATAAAGGTTTGCGAAACTGCTGCACAAAACAACGGCTTTAAGAGCCTGCAATTAGGAGCTACGTTGCCTGGTGTGCCGCTTTACGAAGCTATGGGATACAAAGCCATGGAAAATATAGATCAGCCGATGCCTGATGGGGTGGTATTGCCTTTGGTTAAAATGTTTAAGGTTTTATAGTTTTGGTTTTCATATTAAACACTCCCTTTCAGCGTTATAGCTCAGAACCAAGCCCGCAATCATGCCCAGGAAAATACTGACGGTAATAATCTTATTAATGGCTGTTACCTTAACACAGGCCCAAACTGCTGAAGATACCTACAACAAATACCTCGACTTTAATTTGGCGCGTTTGCAGGGTGAACAGGATAAGGCAATGGAATTATCCCGGCAAATTATGCAGGATACGGCCAGACTATCAGCCAAAGTTAAGATCAATTTTTTCAATTCACTGGCCAGGCTTTATGAAGATGACAATCAAAGTGTAAATGCGATACCCTTATATGAGCGCGTAGTTGCTGCCGAACCTGATTATTATGTGGCCCACCGGGCTTTGGGATACTTGTATCTCAAAAATATCCCCGATGCGGATAAGCCTTTGAATACCCCATCTACAGATGCCGAATACATTAAGGCTGTCAAAAAAGCCCTGCCTCAATTGGAGAAGGCACAGGCCTGCGATGCTGACGACAATACTTTAGCCCTGATAAAAACGCTTTATAAGAACATTGGTAATGATGCCGGGTTGACCGAACTGAATAACCGTTTGAAGGTTTTGAAAGAGAAATGTGAAGATATTTTGAGTGATTAGCGCCAAATTACTCCATCCAGAGTAATGCTGAGTGATTAAATCCAGGGGCCTCTGAAGGTGAAACGACAAAAGAGGGCCTGTCAGTCTGAGCCTGTCGAAGACTCGTGTGCAGAGGCTTGCCCGCCATACTTCGACGGGCTCATTATGACACCCATTTTTTAAGTTGTCATGGGTAACTTGCTTCAACACCGCACTCGTTATGCCTCCGGGCGTGCTGATCAAAGCGTTGACTGACCTGTGGGGGGCCGAAACAATCTCCAGAGGCCTCAGGATTTAATAGCTATTTTATTATATTCCTACGTCCTACTTTTGCCTAAAGCTATCACCAATAAATGCTAATGCATCGGTGATGCCGGTGCGCCAGTAGGTCCAGTTGTGGGCTCCGTCGCGGATGCGGAATTCGTGTGGCACTTTCTTTTCTGTAAGGGCTATATGCAGCAGGCTGTTCCCTTTGCTTAGCGCGTCATCATCACCGCAATCTATCCAGTAGCGCACATTTTTCAGATCATCGGTTGTTTTGCTTTGTACCAATCCCAGTATGGAGTTAGCCTGCCAGGTAGCATTAAGGCGTTCTTTTCCTTTAAGATCGGGGCCAAATACCTTGCTATATACATCCTTCCAGCGCTCGTCAGGTATCGCCATAAAATCATCATCGCTACGTACCGCAGCACTCAAAGCCGCCGCTGCTGAGAACATATCGGGATGTTTAAGGCTATATACCAGTGTGCCAAAGCCTCCCATGGATAAGCCCGCCACGCCGCGGTATTGTTTAGTACCTTTTATACGGTATTCTTTTTCGATAGATGGTATAAACTCCTTGAAAAAGAAGTCCTCATAGTTTAGTTTGTCCTGGTATGCATTGATAAAGAAGCTTGTGCCCCCGTCGGGCATTACAATGATCATCGGTGGAATGGTACCATCGGCAATAGCTTTATCGGCATAGCGGTTAACTTCACCAAATTGCAGCCAGCCGGTATGGTCATCCCCATAACCATGCAACAGGTATACTACGGGGTAGGTCCGGTTTGATGTTTCATAATCAGCAGGGAGGTATACTGCGTATTTTACATTATGATTTAAAATATCGCTTTTTATATATTGCTCTTCAATCACCTTACCGGTAGTTTGCGGAAATACATTTGCCGAAATCAGCAATAAACAAACCAGCAAAATCCTTTTTATAATACTCATATTCTAATTGATTCAATTAATCGTCATTTACACATCCGCATATCTGAAAACAGCGCATCTGCTACTTTTGCCTGAAACTATCACCAATAAATTGCAGTGCGTTGGTGATCCCTGTACGCCAGTAGGTCCAGGTGTGGGCGCCATCGCGCATGCGAAATTCATGCGGTACATTTTTTTCGGTAAGGGCAATATGCAACAGGCAGTTGCCTTTGCTCAAAAAGTCGCCGTCGCCGCAATCTATCCAGTATCTTACAGATTTTAACTCATCGGTAGTTTTGGTTTGCACCAGGTTTAAAACCGAATTACTTTGCCAGGCATTGTTAACCCTGTCTTTCCCCTTTAAGCCCCGGCCGTAAAGCTGTGCAAATATTTTTTCATAAGTATCATCAGGAGTGCTTACGAGCTGATCGTCGGGAAATACAGCGGCACTTAAGGCCGCACCGGCTGCAAACAGATCGGGATGTTTAAGTGTATAGATCAGCGTTCCATAACCGCCCATTGAAAGGCCTGCAATTCCCCGGTATTTTTTTTCAGCCTTGATGCGCAATGCCTTTTCAATATAAGGCATAAACTCTTTGATGAAAAAGTCTTCATATTTTTCCTTACTGTCATAAGAGTTGATGTACCAGCTCGAATCGGCATTTGGCATTACAATGATCATGGGCGGGATAGTGCCATCGCTAATAGCTTTATCGGCATAGCGGTTAACTTCGCCAAATTGCAGCCAGCCGGTATGGTCGTCGGTATAGCCGTGCAGGAGGTAAACTACAGGGTAGGTGCGGTTAGCCGTTTCATAATCCGGAGGTAGATAAATCGCGTAATTTACATTGCGCTTTAAAATTTTGCTTTTGAGGCTTTGCTCTTTTGAGGCTTTGCTCTTCAAGTACCTTGCCCTGCTGCGCAAATAAATTGAAGCTGCTTACCAGCAACAGGAATAAAAAAACAGGTTTAAGTATTTTCATGGTAATGGATGTTTCAGGTTTAAAAATTAAGGGCCTTTCCCTGTTGCGGATATACCAGGTTTAGCTGTAATTTATTAGCAGCTTTTAACTGAGTTTTGATTTTGCTGATGCTGGTCATTGGCGGCTTTAAATGAGTTATTACAATGTTTAAGCCTTTTATAGCATCTGTGCCAGTAAACGAAGCCAGTTTATCCATCTCGGCCATTAACCATTTTGGCGTAAGGTGACCGAACAATGTTTTATCCGGCTGCTCATTAGGGAAAGATACCTCTATTAAAATAGCCTTTAATTTTTTACTTTTTATCAGCGGAGCAGCGGCCTGCCACAGGTTTTGCATGTTGCTGCTTTTTTCTATCTCATCGGGGCCGGTATCACCTAAATAAAGCAAATAATTGTTATTGCTATTCACCAAAAAAGCAGTACTGGTTAAATTGGAATGACTGAGCGGGAAAGCCCGGACCTTAAGCTCAGTATTTTCGATTGCTGTTTCGGTACCAGGTTCCAGTACTTTATAGTGATATTTTTTCAGTGCCGGTGTTTCACCCTGGTCGGCAAAATTGGCCCAGCTTTTCCATGTAAAATAGTGCGTCTTTATCGTTTCAATACAATCATTAAGTGCATAGATGTTTTTGATGCTGTCTTCGGGCGAATTAATGATAAGCCCAGCAATATGGTCAAGATGTGGATGGGATATAAAATAGCCTTTAATGTACTGCCTGAGTACAGCATTGCCGGGTACATTAAAGCTTTTACACGTTACAGCTTTTTCAATTCCATAATGGATTGTGCCCGCATCAAGGCAGATGTAATTATTGCTGCCTTTGGGTGCAAGCATATAAGCCGATAGGTTACTTTCATCAATACCTCCGAGCACACCTAAGGGTACCAGCCTGAAAGTTGAGGCCTTTGGAGTTTGAGCAACCAAAATTACAGGAAAAAGGAAAATATATAAAAATGGCAGTAATTTATACTTGAGGTTCATTTTAGGCAGATTTAGCTTTAGTATGCTACGCTACTAAATTAAGGATATGCATAAATAATTAAAGTAAATGCCGCCTGTTTTTATGAACAGTTACATTACATAACGGGTTTTAAGGCATCGTTCACAAAAAAATTTGCGAACGGGAAGCCAAAACAGGGTGATTTTTAATGCAAAGCTACGCCTACGCCTGGTTTTTAAAGGCTCATTACATTTTTTACACCTGTAAATAGCACGTGGCGTATCTCTTACAATTTCCATTGTTAGGGGGGGAGCAACAGTTTCTGCAAAATTAAAGTTCAGTATATTTAAACGAAAGTTTACAGGTTTAGGTTTGTCTTTTTTTGAGAATTTATTCTGTTTTCATGGCCTTCGCAGCAGGTTTTTTATATTCATAATCGCCACCTAACAGATATCCCCATGGTTTAAGTGTTTCAATGCGGTCAAATATGATCTTGAATATGGCAATAACAGGAATAGAAAGGAACATGCCCGAAAGGCCCCAGATCATTTCGCCTAAAATAATGCCTATAAAAGAGATGAGGGCATTGAGCCTAACCTTTGAACCGACTATAGTGGGCAGCAAAAAATTGGCATCAACTGCGTGAATACCTATAACACTAACAGCCACCGCTACAGTGTTGCTGATACTGCCGGTAGCAAAAGTTATAACAGTACTTAAAAGCAAAGCGGTGAAGATCCCGATGTATGGAATAATATTGAAAAGACCGACTATAATGCCCAGCAAAGCGGCATATTTTATACCTATCATCCAAAAAACGGTAATGGCTACTCCGGCCACTATTACCATTTCTAACAGTAACCCCAATATATATTGCCTCAAAATACTTTGAATATTTTCAACAATATCCATTACCACGTGCTCATTTTCATCTCTGAAAACCCATACCATAAAACGGATGAGCAAACGCCTGTATAACAGTATAAAAAAGGTGAAGATCAGGATGAACACATAAAACAGCATGATCGATGAGATGGCCCCAAAAGTAGTGCCCAGTACATCAGTGCCCGACTCCATGAGTTTTTTGGCGGTGTCATCAACATAGGCCATTTGCTTGGCAGCGTTAACATGAAACGCGTGTTGAATCCATTGTTGCAAGTCCTGTATTGATTGTTTTACCTGCTTTTGAAGCATCGGCCAGTCGTTAGCCATGTTTGAGATCTGTGACCCTACCAGGTAGAGGATCCCCCCAACAACACCAACCAATAATAATATAGAAACCAGCGATGCCATGCTGCGGGGTAATCTCAGCTTATTTTCCAGAAAATTACAAACGGGAAGCAACAGTATGGCGAAAATAAAACCAAAGATCATGGGATCAAGCAGATCCTTGCCCATAATAATCAGGTAACCCAGGGCCATAAAACCAATAAGTACTAAAGCAAGACGTTCGTAAAATGGAGCGATGAGTTTTTTTGTTGGCATATGGGGCAAATGTAGGGGGATTTATGATGGCTTAACACGTAATTACTTCAGAAGTTTGAAGATAAGTAATAATCGGGAACAGATCGGGTGAAAATTAATAAACGTTTAAATCATGCCGGATTGAGCAGCAGTTGCAGTTTTAAGTAGCAACGGGAACAGTTTGGTGTACTTGCTATTACAGTCGTTAACTCTACCTATACAGCAACTGCCACTCAGTAACTGCTACTAAAATTGTCGCTGTAACTATTAAAAAATCACCACTGATTTTATATTTTGGCAAATATTTTGCATTGTAATATTATCATTTACTTAAAAAGTAACATTATGGCAAAGTATTCAGAAAAAGCCGGAGAGAAGGTTGAGAAAACCATGCACGAAATGAAGGAAGGCAAGCTGAAAAGCGGCAGCGGCAAAAAAGTAACCAGCAAAAAGCAGGCAGTAGCTATAGGCCTTTCAGAAGCGCGAAAAGAAGGCGCCAAAGTGCCGAAGAAGAAAAGTTAATAGATTATAACCGGAAAAATTTCGGCACCTGTCGAAGTTTGATGAATTTAAACATCATGCTTCGACAGGTTTTGGCCTGATCCTTTTACTTTTTTAATGTAAACGCGTCGATGATATCCATCAGCGTCACAGCTTCATCAATGGAGCAGGGGTTGGGCCCTTCGCCATTAAAGTAAGCTACTATTTTGGATATGAAAGGCTGCTGGATATGCTCGGGATGAGTGAAAGTTATAGTGTCTTCTTCACTATCAGTTTTCCAATTGATGTAATTGCCAAAAAACGGGAAGATGATTTTTCCTTTTGTGCCTATGATCTCGCAGGTATCGGTGGTTTCACTTTCGGCTACATTAAAACACCAGGAACCGTTAACCACTACCTTGTTTTTAAATAGGATCTGCCCGCAAACATGATCGTCGGCAGGCGTTGAGCTTGATTGATTGAGCGAAAAACCATGATACATTTCAGGCTCGCCGAAATAATACAACATCAAATCGAGCTGATGTGGGGCAAGATCATGGAAGTAGCCGCCGCCTGATAATTCGGGCTGTACACGCCAGTTGGTTTCCACGTCGGCAATCAAAGTTGGTTTGCGGCTTTGCCACATCCTGATCTGCACGGTACGGATCTCGCCAATCAACTGCGTGTCAATTAATTCTTTAACCTTTAAAAACATAGGTAAAGCCCGGCGGTAATGGGCAACCGTAAGTTTTGAACTGCTTTCCTTTACCGCCTCCGCCATAGCCCTTGCTTCGGCCGAATTACGGGTGACCGGTTTCTCGACATAAACGTTTAACCCTTTTTTTAATGCGGTAAGTGCATAATCGAGATGGGACGCGGGAGGGGTGGCTATGTAGATCGCGTTTAGCTCCTGGTCGTTCAGTAATTCACTGGCATCGCTGTACCATTTGCTTACACCATGGCGTGCAGCATAATCGGCCGCTTTTTCTGCATCGCGGCGCATAACTGCCACAAGGTTACTTCCCGCCACTTTTTTAAATGCAGGCCCGCTTTTTTTTTCAGTTACGTTGCCGCAGCCTATAATGCCCCAGTTTATCATTGTTAGCCCCTCTAAATCTCCCCTAAAGGGGAGACTTTAATTTTTATTTAAGGAAAGATATTAAAATTACTTGTCGAAAAGAATAGAAATTGACGCTCCACCATAGTTCCCCCTTTAGGGGGTTAGGGGGCCAAAATTTCTTCTATCCTTGCTAACTCCTCTGCCGAAAACCGGAGGTTATCCAAAGCTTTTAATGAATCGGATAATTGTTCGGGCCTGCTGGCACCTATCAATACAGATGTCACGCGCTCATCTTTCAGGATCCAGGCCAGTGCCATTTGGGCCAGCGACTGCCCGCGTTGCACTGCCAGGTTGTTCAACTCCCTGATTTGCCTCAGGCGTTCGTCCGTTATATGGCTTTTTTGAAGGAAACCGGTCGGTCGGGCAGCCCTTGAATCTTCGGGGATGCCATGAAGGTATTTATCCGTCAATAAACCTTGCGCCAGTGGTGAAAAGGGGATACAGCCTACGCCTTCGTTACCTAAAACATTCAGCAAACCGCCTTCAACCCAACGTTCAAACATGGAGTATTTAGGCTGATGGATAAGGCACGGTGTGCCAAGCTCTTTGAGTATTTTGATAGCTTTCGAGGCCAGTTCGGCAGGGTAGTTGGAAACACCAACATACAAAGCTTTTCCCTGGCGAACAATGAGGTCCAACGTAGCCATGGTTTCCTCAAGCGGCGTGTTTGGATCGGGGCGATGGTGGTAAAAGATATCCACATAATCAAGCCCCATGCGTTTAAGACTTTGATCAAGGCTGGCTACCAGGTATTTCTTCGAGCCCCAGTCACCGTACGGGCCCGGCCACATGGTGTAACCGGCTTTGCTTGATATAATAAGTTCGTCGCGGTAATCGCGGAAATCTTCCTTCAGGATCTTTCCAAAATTCTCTTCGGCCGAGCCGGGAGGCGGGCCATAATTGTTGGCCAGGTCAAAATGGGTGATGCCGCTGTCGAAAGCGAGATGTAATATTTTGCGGTAATTATCGGCAACGTCAACATGACCGAAATTATGCCAAAGGCCTAATGAAATAGCCGGAAGCTTGATGCCACTGTTACCACAGCGGCGATATTGCATTGTTTGATACCTATCGGCAGATGCTATATATGTCATATTTTTAGGTAAGGATCGGGCCGTAAAAATAGAACTTTAGGCAGATTAATAAAGGTATTTTTGACTTTACTGAAATTAAATTATGGCATGGCTACTATATCATTAACCTGCATCTGATGTTTGGCCCAATCGCGTAGTAATTGTAAAAAAGGAAGTAATTCCCGGCCTGTATCGGTAAGAGTATATTCAACCCTTGGAGGTACTTCAACATGCACCTGCCGAACGACGAGGCAATCATTTTCCAGCTCACGCAGGGCCTGGGTAAGCATTTTAGAGGTTACCCCTGTTACAGTGCGACGTAACTCGCCGTAACGCATGGTGCCATTTCGTAAACGCCACAGGATGCGACCTTTATATTTGCCACCTATCCGCTGAAAAGCGTAGTCGATACCGCATTTTGGGGCTTCGTGTTTTGATTTTTTATCCATCAATTAAAAATAATATAACTGATTTACAGCATGGTAACTTTTTAGTAATCAGGCTACTTTTTTGTGCCTTATTGCTAATGGAATATAGCAAATATAACTTTGCTACATGAAATATAAATCGCTTTTGATCCTGATGCTGGTTACCATATGTACGGCATCGGCACAGAACAAACCCCCTGTTTATAATTTGACCGGAACCTATGAATTGGTAACAGTTGATAATATTGCCGCCGACGGCAGCCGCACCCATCTTTACGGGGATTCGCCGAAGGGGACCCTTATAGTTGATGCTATGGGGCATTACGCTTTACAGATCTATAGCGAAAACCGGCTAAAGTTTGCATCGGGAGATAAAGCTAAGGGTACCGATGATGAGAACAGAGCCGCGATAAAAGGATGTAATGCTCATTACGGTACCTATAAAGTTGAAGGGAATAATATCATTTTCAATATCGAACATGCATCGTTCCCAAACTGGGAGGGCACACAGCAAAAACGCCCCTTTACAATTTCGGGCGATATTTTTAAGTACACTGTACCTGCGCCAACTACCGGTGGGGCGATAACAGGGGAGGTGGTTTGGAAGAAAATGTCTGAGTCAGAATTTACAGGATTTAAGAATTAACAGCATGTTTTACTTCAAGCCCAGATTTTACAGGATTTGAATTAGCAGAAAACCCTGCCAATTCTTATATCAAAATTTTGAAAATCCTAAAATTCTGTAAATTCTGATTCAGACAACCTCAGCCACCACAAAAGTGCTGCCGCCTACAAAAACAAGATCATCATTAGCTGCATTTTTTTGTGCCGATAACAATGCTTCTTTTACAGAGAGGTAGGCCTCACCAATTAAACCATGAGCCCCCGCCTGTGCTTTCATGCTTTCAGCGTCCAGGCCTCTTGGAATGTCTGGTTTGCAGAAATAATAAGTAGCATCTTTAGGCAGCAGCGATAACACTTTGCCGGTGTCTTTATCATTTACCATCCCGATAACCATATGCAGGTGATTGTATTTAACAGATGCAATATTTTTCATCACTTCCTCAATGCCATCGGGGTTATGCCCGGTATCGCAAATGGTAAGCGGGTTATGGCTTAAGGTTTCCCAGCGGCCATGTAAGCCGGTGAGGTTTTTGACCTGCCTTAAGGCTGTTTCGAGGTGCTCATCGGTAATTACAAAGCCTTGCTCGCGTAATTCATGAACGGCGGATAAAACGGTTTTTACATTTTTAAGCTGATAGCTACCTGTTAGGTCGAGTCCGAAAGTCCGGAAGTCCGAAAGTCCGGAAGAGGTATGGCCCAATGGGTTTCGTTTCGCAATAATTTTAAGTAGCCCTTCGTTTTCTTTCCGACTTTCGGACTTCCCGGCTTCCGGACTTGAAATCGTCCACTCTCCTGATGCAAACCGAATGCTGCTGTTAGTTTGCGCAGCTTTATCGATAAACACGTTTGATACCGCCGGTTGTTGTTCACCAATGATCACCGGGATGCCCGGTTTGATAATGCCTGCCTTTTCGCCGGCAATAAGCGGCAGGGTATTACCCAGCATATTCATGTGGTCCCAGCCAATGTTGGTGATTATAGAAAGGAGTGGGGTGATCACATTGGTGGAATCCAATCTACCGCCTAAACCTACTTCAATGACGGCTATATCCACCTTTTCTTTGGCGAAAACATCAAAGGCAAGTGCAACGGTCATCTCAAAAAAGGAGGGGGCTATTTCATCAAAGTCGGCCCTATGATCTTCAACAAAGTCAACTACGGTTTGCTCGCTGATCATTTGCCCATTAATACGGATCCGCTCGCGAAAATCTTTGAGGTGGGGTGAAGTATAAAGCCCCGTTTTGTAACCCGCAGTTTGTAAAATGGCCGCCAGCATATGTGATGTTGAGCCCTTGCCATTGGTACCACCCACGTGCACACTTCTAAATTTATGCTGAGGATTGTCCAACCGCCTGCAAAGCTCGAGCGTATTGGTAAGGTCTTTCTTAAATGCCGAAGCCCCGTCCCGTGTAAACATAGGGAGCTGGGTGTAGAGATATTGTAGGGTTTGTTCGTAGTTCATGGTTCATGGTTCATGGTTCATGGTTTGAACCACTACTTTACGAGGCAAAAATAGTACTGAAGCTTACTAAAAGACAACGGGTAAATGTAATATTATTTCGACATCGCTATGAACCATGAACTATGATCCATTCGCTTTTCCCGAATTAATTTACCTTAAACACAAAAACAACGGTACCCTGTTGCTGATCGGGGGCATTATCAAGCGGGTTGAGTTTGGAATTTTTTACAGCATCTTCGCATTTTTGAAGCAAGCCGGCATCTGATATGGTGGTACCACGGGCACCAGCACGGGCATACGTAACGTTGCCATCTTTATCAACCCTGATATCAACTACAATTTTACCGCTTTGACGGTTGTCGTCACTTACAGAGGGTCGGCTCACAAAGTTGCGCTGCGCCATGTTCAGACTACCGCCATTGCCTGATCCTGTGCCATTATAGTTATTGGTAAGCGTAGTACCTGTGGTTTTACCCTGGTTGCCCGGAGTTTTGCCTGTCCCGTCGCCCTCACCTGTGCCCGTTGATGCTTTTCCTTTGTACAAAGCATTTTGATTAACGGTAGGTTTTGCCGGCGGTGTTTTTACAGGAGGGGTAGGGGCTACATTCTGGCTTGGTTTTTTGGTAGGCGCGGCCACTTCAGGCGCATCCTCATTATTTTGTGTAACTACCGTTTTTTCGCTGCTTTCGGGTGTTGGTTTTTCTTCGGTAGGTTTGCTTTCAGTAACTTTATCGGGTTTGGTGTGATTGGCTTTTTCTGCTACCGAAGGTTCTTCAGTGCTCATATAATCATCTCCCATACCTTCATCAACTGTACCGTAGTTAACCAGGATACCGCCTGTTCCGTTCTCTTCAACCGGCGGATTTTTGAATACGATAAAATAACATGCCGCTATCAGCACAGCCATAATAATGCCTGTTGCTATAAACGCTTTCGGATAGTTATTTTCTTCCCTGTACTCCATTTTTATAATTAGTGCAATTTTTTTATTAGCAGTATTTTCTTACTTGCAGTGGCAGTTTTTAGTAGCAGTAGCACTTTGCAGTAGCAATACCACTGCAAAAGTTAAAAAAATCAAGCAAATAAACTGCTTCCTTGAAACTGCAACTGCTACTTAAAACTGCTACTTAAAACTGCTACTTAAAACTGCTACTTTTAAAAAGAGTGGCAGTTTGTTTAAACGATTACAGTAACTTACTGCAATAATCTACTATAAACTTTAAACTGCAACTGCCACTGTTATCCCTTAGGTTCTGTCGCCAAAACCAGTTTAATGTTCAATTTTTGTGCCACGTCCATCACTTGTACCACATCCTGTATAGCTACAGTTTTATCAACATATAAAACTATGGTAAGTTCGGTTGCCAGGGTTTTGTAACCCGCCAGCGTAGTTTGCAAAGCATCGACCGGGATCTCCTTTTTATCTACGTAGTACTTGAGGTCTTTGGTTACTGAAACAGTTATGGTTTTTTTAGACACCGACTGCCCTGTTGATGATTTAGGCAACACCAGCTTAATAACATTAGGGTTGGTAACTGTTGAGGCTATAAGGAAAAACAGCAGCAGGAAAAACATAATATCATTCATTGCCGATGTATGTACCTCTGCCGATGCGCCCCTGTGTCGTTTTCTTAAATTCATTTGCTCGGCTCCTCTAACAGGTCAATAAATTCAATGGCATCGGTTTCCAGCTTCAGGATCACCTTATCAACCATCATATTTAAAATGTGATAGCACACATAAGCTACGATACCCACAAACAAACCTGCGGCTGATGTTACCATTTTTACATATAAACCGCCAGAGATTACACCCATGCTGATGTTATCGGTTTTGGAGATATCATAAAAGATCTTGATTACACCGGCAATGGTACCCAGGAAACCAAACATCGGCGCTATACCGGCTACGATACCTAAAATTCCAATATTTTTTTCCAGTTTGGATACTTCCAGTTTACCAACGTTTTCAATAGCCCCTTCGATATCTTTTATAGGGCGACCAATGCGCAATAAACCTTTTTGCAGCATGCGCCCAAGCGGCGTGTTATTGTTACGGCAAATAGCAATGGCCGATTCCAAATTGCCCGAGTGGATACTTGAACGTACCTGTACCATCAGGTTTGATTCATCACGAGATGCTTTACGGATAGTAAAGTAACGTTCAAAAAATATTACCAGCCCCAGTACAGCTAAAATACCTATCGGGATCATTACCCAGCCACCCTTGATCAGCAGGTCGCCAAAGCGAAGTTCTTCAGTTGGCAGTGCTGCGGTTGTTACGGCGTGGTTTGCGGTATCTGCCAGGTGTTTGGCGGTATCTGTAATTTGCTGAATTAATAATAAAGTCATTTCGTGGAATCAGTAATTTGTTTTGAGTATGTGTCTTTAGTTATTTTTCCTTGTGATATGAGTTTTTTTCTCACGGTTTCTGCTTCCTCAGATGAGGAAAACCCCCCAATTATGATCTTGATCCGCGGACCGGTTCCTGGGCCTTTCAGCAGGCGGGCATCAATCCCCCTGCTTTTATAATCTTTAACCGCCTCATTGCTTTTGGTTATCGTTTTAAACGATCCTAAAAATATCGCAAACTCCGGCTGTGCTACGGTATCTGTTTTAGCTGCCGGATTATTTAACGCTTCAACCGGTTTAGAAATTGCCTTTGCCGTGTCAGCAACAGTTGGAGTGGAATCCTTTTGGATACTATCCGGCTTAATTAAGGGAGCAGCTTTGGGCTTTTCAACCTTTGGTTGTTCTTTAGGGCCGTCATTGTTAAGATGTAATAGTGCGGGGTTATATTTATATACGCCAAAAGCCGCTGCGGCAAGTATAATCACTGCAATTGCTATTATAACCCAAATGCTGATACCCCGCTTAACTTCGGGTTTATCATCAATATACTCAGGCTGCTCAACAAGGGTTGCGTTTGCAGGCGGCGGTGTATAGGTTTGCTGTAGAGATATAGCCGTAGGCAAAGGCGGCGGCGGTGGTGGCGGGGGCACATAGTTAACCTTGTTAATGGTTACCGGGGTAAGGCCAAAAAACAAAGGATCGCTGCCCGGTGCCTGTTCCTGCGGTCTGAAAGCAATTTTGCCTTCCTGCATATAAAACCAACCCAATTGGGCAAAAGGTACTTCATGCAACACCAGTTCCTGCTTAAGGCTGTTGATGTATTTTTCGGTGAAATATTTGGATGATGCCAGCGAGATCTTTTTCTTTTCGGCAATATGACGTGTCAGGATCTCATCGTCTTTAACCTCCTGATCAAAATGCAGCTTATGACCGGGGGGATAAAAAGTTGCCTGTACATCATCATAATAGCCATTTACGCGCAGGCGCGAAAAGCAGCCCAAGCCAGGTACACTTATTTCGGTGTACCGGCCGAGTAGTTCGCTTAAATAATTGGCTATATCCATCCGGTAAAAATACGGTTAATTTTAAAACATCAAACAGGGCTTAAAACGAGTACCCTACCCCGCCAAAGATATTAAATCCGTAGTTAGGGTAGTATAACCAATTTTGATACGAACTGCTCAGGATATTATTAGCCTGCGCAAATACCGAAAACCTGCTGTTTATCCTGTATTCTACACTGCCGCTCAGGTCGCCAAAGCCCTTAATAGGCTGTTTAATCTGGTTGTAAACCGGGCTTCCCGGGGTAGAAGTTGGTGCCAATACCAATAACCTGTCGGTTGTTGAGCCGCGGATAAGCAACGAACCTGTAACGGTCAATTTGCTGTCGATATGTATAGCAGTACCTGCAGTTAATAAAAATTTAGGCAAATTCCATGGCTCACTTTCTTTAGCCATTTGATAGTCTTTTATTTCAACGCGGCCGAAAATGTTAAAATCGTCTGTTGCTTTAAAATCCAGCTCGCCATTAAAGCCGTTTACGCGGGCTTTGCCATCATCATAAATAACAGTGAATTTGTTGCCTTCGGCGTTGAAGTTACTCACCATTAAAGGCATGTTTTTAATGCTGTTGCGGTACACGGAAGCTTTGAAGCTTAAGCCGGGGGCCAGGGTGCCTTTTAAACCGGCACTGATATCCAGTTGATCAACTGAGTTTTTGATGTTGATGTTTTGGCCGATGAAGGGATTGATCATGGCAAAATCATGCAGTGAAGAGCGGTTTACATCGCCCTTAGCTTCAACAAAAAGGCGTACATATTTAGGGATTACCTGTACCTCCAATTTAGCGGCTGGGAAAATGTAAAACTTACCAAAATCGCCAAACTCTTTTACGATGTTAACGCCTGCATCTATTTTATAGTTATCGCCCTGAAATTTAATATAAGGGTTGACACGTGCAATGTTATTACCAAGACTGTAAAGGCTGTCTTTCTGGCTGGCCAGATCCAACGATCCGCTTAAGCCTGCATAAAACTGCTTAACAGTTTGATTTAGAAAGCCTGAAATAACTACATTGTTTTCACGTGCCTGGTAAGCATTGCTAAATGCGTATCCTTTTAACTTTACAGCATAGGTAAAGTCGTTTTCAACGTCTTTGTAATTCTTTGCCAGTTCAACCTCGCCGCTTATGGTATTGAAGTGCTGTTTTGTCGGTACAAAATTGTTGTCGGGAGCATCCTGGTTGTAACCGTAAAAATAGGTACCTAAACGATTGTAGTTGATGCGGCCTGAGATATTGTTATCGCCAATGATACTTTTGCCGAAAACGCCAACCTCATCGCGGCTTTGGGTTTGTTTTTGCAGTGAGCCAGATTGCGACAAATGTTTTATGAAACCGCCAAATTGTAAAGCCTCATCCCGACCGTTGGCAAAATAGCCTTCGCCATAAATGGTTTTCAGGTTGCCAAAACCAACTTTAGCAAAGTTGTTGGTTAAAACAGAATCCTGTTCTGCCGGCCTTTTCATTGGGTCAAGCTGCCTGATCTCGGAGTTTTGCTCCTGGCGTTTATCAAGCGGGGCATAGGTTAACGGTGCTTTAAAGGGCGCTTTATCTTCCAAATCAGGGTTACGACGGATCTTTACCGCATCGGCCAGCACCGGTTTATAAGCAGTGGTCACTACAATTTCTTCTGATAAGCTACCGCCATTGGCAGCGTTGTTGGGATTATTGCCGCCGCCCTTCTTAGTAGTATCCTGCGCTGTTTTTGCAGCGGCATCGCCCAAGCTTTTGCTGTCGGTAGCTTTTTTAGTTACAGGTTTGGGCGCGGCCTTTTTTGGTGCCGGTTTGGCGGCAGGCTTTTTAGTTGCAGTTTTTACTGTTGCTTTTTTGGTAGATTTCTTTGTTTGTGCCTGGGCAGGAACAAAGTATAATGCTATTATTAAGGTAAGCAGCGTATATGTGTATCTTGAGTTCATTGCTTGTCTTTTTTATATTACTCTTTGTTACTGTTTGTTAGTTGTATCGGGCTGGGCAGTTTCTTTAGTGCCTGTGGCAGGGGCTTTGGTTTTGCGGCCGCTCAGTTTATCCAGCTTCTCTTTAGCAGTAGGTAATATGTCGTCATCGGCTTTATAGTTATCAATGATACTTTGCAGGGTTGCCTTGGCCTGGAAGGTATCTTTTAAGCCCACATAGGTGTCAGATAACAAAATGTATGTTTTGGCCACCCAGTAATCGTAGTTTGGCATTTCCTTGGCCAGGTCAAAACACATTTTTTGTGCTGTTTTATAACGGCCTTTTTCATACTCAATAAGTGCAAGGTTGTAACGGGCTTCGGCAGCGGCAACGGTTTTGGTGTTGGTTGCAGTATAGGTGAACTGTTTAACAGCCAGGGTAGTATCGCCGGTTGCCAGGTAAGCTTTACCTTCGTACAAGCCGGTTTTAAATTTATCCTCCTGCGATGTTTTATCATTGGTTTTAACCAGCTCTGCGTATTTGATAGCGTCGTCGGTCATTAACATTTCCGAGTAGCAGTACATCAGGTTGGTGATGGCAAAAGTGTAGTCGGCCTTATATTCGGAGTTGGTTTCCAGACGTTTCAGGAACACTACGGCTTCGTTATATTTCTTTTGCTGCATGTATAATTTAGCCATGCTGATCAATGCTTTCTCGCTGTAGGCACTGGTCCAGTCGTTCAGGATCACATTGTAGTCAACAACGGCTTCGTCTGTGCGGCCCAAGGCTGCTAAGCCTTGCGCGCGGATAAAGCGGGCCTGTTTTTCGTAGATCTGTTTGCCTGGGAACTTATCGAAATAAGCGTTCACCGCGCTTACAGTACCCTGCCAGTCACCTTTAAGGTAAAGGTTGTTGGCTGCGGTGATCATGATGCTTTCCTGATCGGAGGTGGTATAATTACCGATAGGGGTGGTACCTGCATAGTTAATAAATGTTTGGGCGTCACCTTTATCAGTGTAGATCTTTTCGATCTGTTTTAAAGATTGTTTGGCCTCATCGGTTGACGAGTAATCCTGTACTACTTTTTTGAATGATTCAATAGCAAGGTCATCGTTGCCCGCGTTGTAATCAATCAAACCGATAGTAACCAGTGCGCGTGGTACATAGCTGCTGCGCGGATATTTCTGGATCATGGCCTGCAGATCAGCTTTGGCTTTATCACCGTCTGTTTTCAGGAAATAGGTATAAGCTATCTCGAATGAAGCGTCATCCGCATAATCAGAGTTAGAGAATTTGTTCAGTACATCATTCAATGTACTGATCTTGGTATCCAATGAACCCTGTAAACCCTGGATCATACCACGTTGAAACAGCGCATAATCTTCGCCCTGGTTGTGCATGGCTATAATGCGGTTATAGTAGGTCATGGCACTGCCATAGCTCTTCATTACAAAATAGCTATCGGCAAGGCGGGTGATGGCATCATTCTGGGTGTTGGCGTCTTTTACATCGCCTTGTAAAAACTTCTCGAAGTAATTGGCTGCTTTTTTGTACTGCTCGTCGCCAAAGGCCGCGTAAGCCAAAGCATAGTTGGCATAATTGGCTACATCAGTTTCCTTAGCCTCGGGCATGCTCAGGAATTTCTCGAAATTCTCTACCGATTCGCCATACTTACGAACCTCAAACATCGCCTCGGCCATCCAGTAAGTAGTTAAAGCTTCTGTTTTACTATCAACCGGATCTTTTAGCGAACGCAGGAAGATACCAATCGCATTCTCGAAAGCACGCTCGTTATAAAATTCCAAACCGCGGTAGTAGGTAACTTTTTGATAAGCTAAACGTGCACTCTGGCTTTTATTAGGGATAGGCTCCAGGATCTCCACAGCTTCTTTATAGCTGCGTGAGTTTAGTAATTCTTCACCCAATAATACCTTAACCTCATCAATACGTTTTGAACGTGGGTAGGTAGCCAGGTATAACCTTGTAGCGCCCAAGGCCTGCAGGTTAAAGTCAAGCTCGTATGATAGTTTGGCGTACTCATAAAGGGCATCTTCCTGTAATTGCTTATCATAATCAAGCTTGGAGGCGTTGAGGAACGCATTACGTGCGCTCTGTTTATTGTTCATTTTCAGGAACACATCGCCCAGGGTATAGTTACCGCTTTGGCTGTAAACATCGTGCTGTTCAACCAATTTTTCCAATTCGCTGGCAGCTTTGGCATAGTTGCCTACCTTATAATAGGTATAACCCATCTGGTAGCTGTCCTGCGTGTTTTGGGTACGGCCCTGATCCCGGTCTTCAAAACGGCCATAATACTTCACCGCGTTGTCATAATCAGCCTTGGCAAAGTACGATGCGGCGATGATACGCAGCATTTCCGTTTCGTTTTGCTGATGGGTTTTATTTACAATAGGCACAGCGTAGTTAAGCACATCATCGTAACGCTTATCTAAAAAGTAAACTGCCGAGATGTAGTAAGGGTAGCTGTTTTCGTATTTTTTTGAGTTTTTAAGCTTTTCAAAATTTACCAGTGCCAGGTGATAGTCCTTGTTTAAATAAGCTATATAAGCAAAGTAATAAGTAGCATCCTCAGTAAATTCCGACCTTTTGTTTTTAACCTCGCCAAAAAGCAGTTGGGCATTTTTGTAATCCTTTAACTCAAAATAGGCGTAACCCTTACGAAATTTATACTCGGTATTGTCATGGCCGTTAAGCTCGCCTGCCTCAACCTTGTTAAACCAGCGGATAGCGTCTTCATATTTACCTTGTTTAAAATACGATTTACCAATCTGGAAAAAAGCCTGTTTGGTAAGCGGATTTTCAGGATGTTCTTTTATAAAACGGAGAAACATGCTTTCGGCATCATCATTGCCCAGGTTAAGGGCGCAGAATGCTTCATAATACTGGCAGTTTTCTTTAGTGAGCGATAGCTCAGTTTCAAACTGTGGCTGGGTGCTTGTTTTAATTTTGTAAGCTTCAACCAGGCGAAATTGTTCGGCCGCCGAAGCAAATTTTCCTTTGTCCATCAAATCAATAGCCGCATGATAAGTGCGGTAAATTTGAGTGGAAGGATTTTGCTGGGCTCGTGCTGTTGTAACTAAAAATACGGGAATGAGCAGGGTGATGTATCTTGTTTTGATCATAAAGCGCATACTAACGATAGTGCGAAAATAGCTAAACCAAAAAGAGGCTTTTCACATTAGAAATTAACAATTGTGGATAACACTTCTTTTAACGAAGGTAATACTTAAGATAATATCCATGTGGAAAACTTTAAAATTGTTGAGTACTGCCGTGGTGCCGGCTATGGATAATCAAAAGTAATAATTACACGTTAAACAGTGCAATTTATTTGTATTTTGAGCATTATAATACCCTGGGGGCGGCGTGCCCCATCCATTATTTTTACCAATTATGAATAGCGTTCTTAACAGAGGGGGGGGGTGGTTGCCGGTTATTTTGTACATGTTGGTGTTTTGTCCGTTAAATTCAAAAGCACAAAAAACAAATGCCGAAATTGTTTTAACAAACAGGCAGTTAAATGATAAACCGAACGAATTTTATATCGCAAATGTTACTGATGAACGGCCCGACCGGAGTGCCGTCGCCTGGTTATTATCAGCCACAGGTAATTTGCCGGCAGTAAAACATGAAGTTGATTTACAGGGAGGCACAGCAACAGCTGTTAAACAATTTGCTGATTATGCTATCCCTGTTAATAAGATGTTACGCCCGGTGGTCATCCGCATTAAGAAGTTAAAGCTTACTGAAACGGCAATGGCCGATGGCAGGATAGAAGGCCGGCTGGAGATACAATTATGGTTTGAATTGAAAAAAGCTGAGGACAATGTGCATTTGATCGATTACCCGGCAGCTACAACATACTATCGCGGCGCGGGGCAACAGTATGATACCGGGGTGCTGTTGAGCCGGGCCCTTGAAGCTGGCCTGATGTATTTTAACAGATGGATGAATCGTGAAGCCGACACTAATATTAAATTGGCTAAAGGAGTAAAATTAATCTTTACCGATTATTCTGAACAACCGGAAGGCGATACCATCTACTACTCGGCCAAGCGGCCTTTAACCTGGAATGATTTTCAGGATAAAGCCCGGGGCGCAAAGTATATTGCCGAGGTGCAGCCAAGTTTTGGTTACACAGAACAGGTAGAAGTAGTGAAGTCGGTAGTGGTAGTGAAGATAAGCATGCGCGTGTTTTTGCCTAAAAGTGCCGCCTGGGTAAAGCCGGAAGGACGTACAGACTATGCTCTAAATCATGAGCAGCGGCATTTTGATATTGTAGCGGTAATAGCCCGGCATTTTAAGAGGGCCCTTATGACTATGAAACTCCCGGTTGATAACTATGATGGCTATATTAATGTACAATACCTTGACTCGTACCGTGAAATGAACCAGCTACAAGATCAGTATGATAACGAAACCAGTCACGGTACAAACCAATACTACCAACAGGAATGGAATATGAAGATAGATGGATTTTTAAGAGATTAAGACAGGAGACTCAACACGCCCGAGCCCGGGGGATAAATAGCACATATATGAATTTAAATTCGTGGATGTCAGCATAATGTTACATGGCATAATACATCCTTATACTGTGCAGGACTTATTTTTCTTATGTTTACTCTCCTTTATATAATTGGATTGTTAATTTTAGGATCATAAGCAAGGGGGCGAAATGAATTTTGGCGGAGTTACCATAAAGGATATTGCTAAAGAGTTAGGGATCTCACCGTCAGCGGTTTCCAAGGCGCTTAAAGACAGTCATGAAATTGGCGAAAAAACTAAGGCGCTTGTACTGGAGTGTGCTAAAAGGCTTAACTATCAGCCCAATCTTAACGCTCAAAGCCTTAAACGGGGCAACAGCAAATCTATCGGCATTGTGGTTTCAACTATTGAGAACCAGTTTTTTTCGCAGGTGATCAATGGCATCGAATCAGTAGCACACAGTAAGGGATATAATGTGTTTATTACACAAACGCATGAATCGTATGAGCTTGAAATGCAAAATGTACGTCACCTGACTTTTCGCTCCATTGATGGTTTGCTGATCTCCCTCTCAACCGAAACCCAAAATATTGATCACCTGAAAAACCTGCATGAAAAAGGTTTGCCTATTGTTTTCTTTGATAGGGTAAGCGATGAAATTGATACGCATAAAGTAGTAGCCGATAATTTTGCCGGGGCATATAAAGCCACAACACAATTGCTTGAAGCAGGATACCGTAAAATAGCTCATATTACCAGTTCGGTAAACGTATCCATTACCGCCGAACGCTTGAGGGGATACAAAGATGCACTTGAACAACATGATATAATACCTGATGAAAAACTGATCAAGTACTGCCCGCATGGTGGTAAAGACCTTGCTGAGATCGAAAACGCGCTAAGTGAATTGTTTTCTGAAAGTAAACCCGATGCTATTTTTACAGCCTCTGACAGGATCACGACTACGACCTTGTCCCTTCTTCATAAATTAGGCTTGCGGATCCCTGCTGATATCGCTTTGCTCGGCTTCACCAATACCCAACTGGCCGAAGTTTTAAACCCGCCGCTAAGTGCTGTTTATCAGCCCGGTTTTGAAATGGGAAAAAAGGCAACCGAAATGCTGATCAGCATTATCGAGAGCAAGCGGCCTGTTACAGAGTTTGAAACTACCGTATTGCCTACCCGGGTTTTTATCCGCGTTTCCTCTCAACCGGTAAAAGCTTAATATTAAATACCTGATTGGTAATAAATGTATGCTTAACATTTGTTGTTTTTGTGAAAACTTTTACAGATTTTTAGCGCATTATAAACTACGCTAAAACCTTTCAGCTCTATGAAAAAAATGTTCACTGCCTGTTTGCTGCTGCTTTTATTTTCCAGCGCGGCAATTGCACAAAATACCGGCAATAAAACTTTTACCAACCCGTTGCTGCCATCAGGCGCCGATCCCTGGGTGATCTGTAAAAACGGGTTTTACTACTATACCAATTCAACAGGGGGCAATATTGTTATCTGGAAAACAAAAGATATTACCAAGTTGAGCACTGCACCTAAGAAAGCTGTTTGGGCGCCGCCGCCTGGTACAGCTTATTCCAAAGACATATGGGCGCCCGAACTCCATTTTATAAATGGCAAATGGTATGTATATTTTGCCGCGGATAATGGCGATAACAATAACCATCGCATATATGTACTGGAAAATAGCTCGGCCGACCCAATGGAAGGTACCTGGGAGTTTAAAGGAAAAATAGCAGATAGCACCGATAAATGGGCTATTGACGCTTCGGTATTTGAAAATAACGGTAGTTGGTATATGATCTGGTCGGGCTGGGAAGGAGACCATAACGGTCAACAGAATATTTACATTGCTAAAATGAAAGACGCAATGACCATCGGCAGCGAACGCGTGAAAATATCGAGCCCGGCTTATCAATGGGAAACCAATGGCGATCTGCATGATGCCGGTAACCCGGCACATGTAAGCGTAAATGAAGGACCGGAAATTTTGAAACATAAAGATAAGTTATTCCTGATCTATTCGGCCAGTGGCTGCTGGACTGACTTTTATGCATTAGGCATGCTTACCGCTTCTAAAAATAGTGATCTGTTGAACCCTGCCTCATGGATCAAAACAGAGGAGCCGGTATTTAAGCAATCGCCGGAAAACAGCGTTTACGCGCCCGGTCATAACTCATTCTTTAAATCGCCAGATGGAAGGGAAGACTGGATCCTGTACCATGCCAACTCAAACCCTAACGAAGGCTGCGGTAATAAACGTTCGCCGCGTGCGCAAAAATTTACCTGGAATAAGGATGGTTCGCCAAATTTTGGTGTGCCATTGAAAGATGGACAGCCGTTGGCTGTGCCTTCGGGAACGAAATAACATTCGGGAATAACCGGCGTCGCCATTTCGATAGAGCATAGGAAGGAATGAGCGCTGGGGCGAAGGAGAAATGACATTGATTTAAATCTCTCCTCCATTTTCTTGATAAATGTCAATTCCCTTCTTATCAAATGTCAATGTACAGGTTATAGCATCGCGGTAGATTTGTATCAACAAAAGAACGATACAAAATGTCAAAAACAATTTTTATAACCGGAACAAGCACAGGATTTGGTAAATTAACCACTATAACCCTTGCAAATGCAGGCCATACCGTAATAGCAGGTATGCGCGGAATAAATGGCAAAAATGAAACTGTAGCCAAAGAGCTTTCAGCCTTGCCAAATGTTGAAGTAGTTGAGGTAGATATTACTGATGATAATTCAGTTAAAGCTGCTTTTGAATATACATTAACAAAATACGGCCATATTGATGTGTTGGTGAACAATGCCGCAGTTTCAGGCTTTGGCGTACTGGAAGCTTACTCGCTCGATCAGATCAGGCAGATGTTTGAAGTGAATTTTTATGGAACCCTGCGCACCATCTTTGCGGTTTTGCCGGGGATGCGTAAAGCTAAAAATGGCCTTATAATCAACATTACATCGGGTGCAAGTGGTCATACCCTGCCGTTCATGATCCCTTATCTTGCATCAAAATTTGGGGTAGAAAGTATTACCGAAGGTTTAAAGGATGAGCTTGCACAGTTCAACATCGAGAGCGTTAGTATCCAGCCGGGCGTATATCCAACCGAAATGAATAATGGCAGCAAAACAGGCATCCATGCCGATAAACCAGAAGTTGTGGCCGAATACGGCGAGACCTCAGCACAGCAATTTAACGCTATGGGCACCGCGCTTTTCAGCAAAATGGCCGAGTTTAACATGGACCCGCAAACTATTGCCGATGGTATATTGAGGCTGGTTGAAATGGAAAAGGGTACCCGCCCGCTGCGTTATCCGCTTGATGCAGTAGCGCAGGGTACCGACCAGGAATTTATTGATGCCCGCGCCGCTATCAAAACAAAATGGTTAAGCAAATACACCGCATAACCTAATTATAAAAATATGACCCGAACAAAAGCAAATATCCCCGGATAAAGGAGATATTTGCTTTTATATGTTTGAGCAATTTAAAGAGTACATTGGCCAGAAAGCAACACTCACCGAAGCCGACTATGCTAAAATTGAAGCAGTTTGTATTTTTAAAAAACTCCGTAAAAAGCAGTATTTATTGCAGGAAGGCGATGTTTGGAAGTATAACGCTTTTATAACCAAAGGCTTGGTTCGATTTTACAGCGTTGATGAAAATGGCCGCGAAAACATAGTAAGTTTTGCCAAAGAAAACTGGTGGACAGGCGACCGTGCCAGCCTGCTTACCGGCGAGTCTTCTAAAAATAATATTGATGCTATTGAGGATACAGAACTGATACTGATTACCAAAACCAACTTCGACAGGCTTTGCCGTGATATACCGGCTTTTAACGATATGGTTAATGCCATTCTGAACAAAAGTTTCATCACCAGTCAAAACCGCATTCACTCGGCCATTGCCTTTACTGCCGAGCAAAAATATCTTGATTTTGTGCAGAAATATCCCGATCTCTCGCTAAGGGTGCCACAGGCGATGATTGCATCTTACTTAGGCATAACACCCGAAACCTTAAGCCGTGTACGAAAAGAAACTGTAAAGAAACATTAACCCTGAAACTTCATCAGTTCAATGTTTTTCTTTTTCATGGCTTGCAATACCGTTTTACCGTATTCTGTAAAATATTGGTGCTGTTGTAACAGGCTTAAATTAAGGGTATGCCATTCTTTGTCGCTATACTGCTTATCCAGATGTACTTCCCATTCCTGTTTTAAATCATGGGCAAAATCCAGGTAGTTTACAGATGCCAGGTGGTGCATATCGGCATCGCAAATAATTTGCTGGATAAGGTTTTGGGGCGATTGCGGTACTTTTGTAGCTTCAATACAATCCCATACCTGTTGTATAAAATCATTATTATAGTGGTGCTGCATTAAAAAAGTACCGGCAATGATCATGCTGGTGTCTTCATGGCCGTTATAATGATAGAGGTAGCCTGTATCATGAAACCAGGCAGCTATTGTTAAAATGGTTAGTTCCTGCTTTTTTAATTTGCAGTGTGCTGCAATTTCTGTTGCTGCGTTAACAACGCCCAATGTATGTTTAAGGTTATGAAAGTACATGGTTGATGGTAGGTTTTCTTCCATCAGCGACGTGACATAGGCAGCAGCCCTTTTTACTATACTTATTGCAGGCATAAGATAGTTGCGATACTACCCTCATATTCTGTAGGAATTCTGGATAAATATTAACCCGCCAAACTCTGAACAAAAAGATGACACTTTTATCTTATTTGTGTAAACATGGATTTTGCGTTTTTAAGCGGGATTTTAAACCTGTATTTTAGATGCATAAATGTTGATAGATGAAAAATACACTTCAAATAGCACAACTTTATTTGCGCTTTGCTTTAGCGATTGGTTTTTTGCTGCCCGTGGCAGATCGCTTGGGTTTCATGGGGCCGGCAGGGCAAAATTCAGTAAGCTGGGGTAGTTGGGATAATTTTGTGGTTTATACCAATACGTTGATGCCATATTTGAGCCGGTGGATGGCAGGTGTCATGGGTTTTTTAGCAACAGTGGCCGAGGTTTCAATAGCCATCATGTTTATTGTAGGTTTTAAGACTCGTACGGCGGCTTATGCAAGTTTTGCCCTTACGCTTACTTTTGCCCTTTGCATGACCATATTTTCAGGAATCAAGGCTCCTTTTAACTATTCGGTTTGGGCCGATAGCGCGGGTAGTTTATTACTGGCAAGTATAGCTACTTATCGCTGGAGCATTGATTTTATATATGATGAAGCTTAGTGCTTGTTAAGGTCTTTTAGTATTCATTTACCTTTGAAGGTATCAAAATAACCGCTTATCAAACCTGGGCTTATTTCATCGCTAAGCAGGCCTATATAATTGTCGGGCCGTATTAACAGGTATAAACCTGATTGTACCCCTAATTTTTGCCAGCTTTCATTAAGGGGTAAATTAACTACTTTGATATAATTTATTAAGTGATCAGGAATTAGGCCGTCGTACCCAATGCTGCCAATACATAACAGGTGAAATTTGGGTTCCATGAGCAAATGATAGATGCTTTGTAGTTTGCCTTCGTTAGTGGTCATAACGTAGGGGCACCTGTCGCCGGCACTAAATTTTAGCTTCTGTTTAATAAACTGCAGGGAAAGCGGGCTTTTTCTGTACGAATACCAAATTTGGGACAAGATCCTGAAAATGCGTTTTGAGATGCATTGGGTTGACAGTACGAGGCGTAAAATATTGGGCATAACGTAGGTGCGTAATTGATATAAGAACCAGTTACAGCTTGTCATGAATGCAAATATTTTATCGGTAAATTTCATGAGCCATTGGGCAAAAGGGTACCGTTCGTCATGATAGGTATTAATAAGTTTATCATCAGCAACGCCCTGCAGCACCAGGGCCAGTTTCCAGGCCAGGTTATGTGCATCCTGCAAGCCGGTATTCATGCCCTGTCCACCTGCGGGACTATGAATATGTGCGGCATCGCCCAATAAAAAACATCGGTTTATCCTGAAACTGTTAACACAGCGGTGATGTAGTTTATAAACTGAAAACCAGTTTAATTTTTCTATGTTCAGCGACAGCTTAATGTTGGCCGTGATCACATCTTTAAGATCATCAAAAATAACATTTTCTTTGCCTGCAAAACCTTCGGGGAGGGTACCTAAAATGCGGTAATTACCGTTGCCATACATGGGGAAAAAGGCGCAGAAATTAACATGCGACAGTGATGCAATGAGCTTGTTTGCTGGTTGCAGCCAGCTAAGCTTTACATCGGCCACAAAAAATTTATTTTGGTAGGTGCCTCCTTCAAAACTTAATCCCAGTTGCTGCCTTACCGGGCTCGATGAACCGTCGCAAGCCAGCAAGTAGGAGGCTTGAATACTTATTTTCCTGAACGGATCACTTTTATCGTAAAGACTGGCCACAACGTGATCATCATGCTGTTCAAAACTAACCAAACTGGTTCGCCACAAAACGTCACGGCCTGTAGCTTTTAATTGCTCGTAAAGCAGTTCCTCGTTTTTAAACTGTTCAAATGCCTGCAGGTTGGGGAAATCGGTGAGTCCGTTGCCTGCGTTGGCTGTTTCAAGTACTGCTTTTTCCCGGCCATTCATGTAAATGGCGAATTTGCCAATCACCTGTCCCTGTTCAAAAACAGTATCAGCCAAGCCCATTTGCTGGTAAATTTCCATGCTGCGTGCCGTAACCAGCATAGCCCGCGACTCATGGGTAGGTGCCGGCTTGGTATCGATAATAATAAAATCAACGTTAAAGCGGGCCAGCTGGCAGGCGGCCATTAAACCGGTTGGCCCGGCACCGATAATAATTACTTGTGTATGCACGATGTATTACCGGGCTTAAAATATGAAATTAATTGGCAAAGCTCGGCCATTGTTGCGCTATCGCCAGTAATTATTAGCTGCAGCTATTGTAGCAAATTCGGTTGCCACTGTTTGCCCTACGGCAATGAGCATCGCTGCGTCTTCGGCGTAAACACCTCTTAGCTTACCACGAATTTCGGCATCGGGCTGAGTTACTTTGATGATGAGCCTTGCCATTTTAATAGCAAGTTCACGGCCTTCCTGTGGAGTTGCTGTGATTAAGGAGTTGCCCGGGATTAATTGTACTTCTTCTGACATGATGATAAATTTAATTAATTGGTTATTAGGTTGATTAAATAAGATTGTGAATAGCTTATTAAAAAACAGGTTGCAATACAGTGCCCCTTTTCTTAAAATCAGAAAAGCTGATCCCGGTAGCATTTTTAAAGAATTTACTGAAATGGGCCATGTCGCAAAAACCCAGGTCATACGCTATTTTTTTCATGCAGTTGTCGGGGTGTATAGCTTGTTTTTTAGCTTCGGCTGCAACTCTTTGCCTGATGTGATGGCCGGCCGATTGTCCGGTCAATTTTTTTACCACTTCGTTAAGGTAATTGGGGGTTACAGATAATCTGTCGGCGTAATCGGCCACCATTTTATACTCCCTGAAGTTTTTATCGAGCAAGCTTATGAAGTTTTGTAATATGGAGGTATTGCGCGACTGTTTCGGCGCTTGTTCCATCGATTCCAACTGGCGTGAAAGATAGATGAGGAAGATCTTAAAATATCGTTTTAATATTTCGGCACGGTAAAGATTGTGCCGGCTATATTCTTTCATCATTATTTCGGTAATATCATTCATATCATCGGCCAGTTCGCTGTTAATGGTAACGATTGGTGTTTGATTAAATATTTGATGGATAGGGCTGTATATAAGGTCGCGGCCATAATCATCTACATCCAAAAACGAATCGGTGAACGATATTACGTAACCGTGCAGGCCATTGCTAAATTTAAGATCATGCAACTGGCCGGGTTTTATCAGCAGCAACTGATTGGTGTTAACCGCCTCCTTTTGCAAATTGAGCCTGTAATAGCCGTTGCCTGAAACTATCCATATCAGCATGAAATAATTGTTGGGAAGATCGACGCCGTTTTCTTTGATCCATTCGATAGTATGGATTTTGAAAGGGAGGCAATAAGATGCTTTCTCAAAATGTAGTGGTGCAAAATCGTTAAATTGTTTCATGGCTGCGAAGTTTAAAGCTTGTAAGGCATGTGCCTTCTCTCTATTTTCGTGCCGATGTTTTTATTTTATTGATAATCAGTTATTTGCATTGTGTTTTGAATAATGGAGCTTAACGAAATATCATCATATTGTTACTTGAGGAACGAAATATCGCATCTTTTTTATGTCACTAAACACATATTCCCCGGCCATCACTTGTCAACAGAACGGGTTGTTAAATGGTATCAGGAAAAATAATTTTACCGTTTATACCGACATGAACGCGGCTTAAGGTTGGAGTATAATATATAATATCGCGGGGTATTAATTATATAAATTAATATTGGTTTTATTGCAGGCAGGTAAATGCGATATGTAATTTATACATCAAAATCCATGTTTAATACATCGGCCGGTTTTATGAAGTATATTATTTTTATAAGTTGAATTTGAGTACAGGTTTATGTGTGTGGAGTTATGTGTAGCGAACAAGAACCTGTTAGTTTTAGGCTGACCATAAAAATAATATCAAGTGAATATCAATAAAAACTTATCGCGGTTTTATTGCAAGCTGACACTAACGGGCATTTTGCTTTTGATATCCACAAACTCGCCGGCGCAGCGTCACGATCATATCTTCCAGGCTGTTTTGTGGGCAAAAAATAGTGCGTTTGTTATGAGATGGGATCTTATAATTGTCGGCATTGTGGCGTTGCTTTTCGTTTTTGGGGGGGCTTATGTTGGTTATTGGCAAAAGCAAATAAACAGTAAACGGTTGCAGCTAAAGGAGAAGGAGATCAGTGAGCAAAGTCAAATGCTGCAGCTTTTAACTGCGGATAAAAACCGCTTGCTTGATGAAAAGGACTGGTTACTGAAAGAGGTGCATCACCGGGTAAAAAATAACCTGCAAATAGTGATGAGCCTGCTTAACACCCAATCGGCATTTTTAAAAAATAACGCGGCACTTGCTGCCATCCGTGAAAGCCAGAACCGTGTACAGGCTATAGCGCTTATCCATCAAAAATTATACAGCAGCTCAAACGTAGCCTTTATTGATATTGCTGTTTACATCAACGAACTGGTTAATTATCTTGCCGATTGTTACGACGCTCATGAACGGGGAATCAGGTTTGAACAGCAAATTGAACGTGTTAAAATAGACGTTGCCCAGGCCGTACCTGTCGGCCTTATGCTCAATGAAGCTATTACCAATGCTATTAAGTATGCTTTTCCGCACAAGCGTGGCTTTATAAACATCTCGCTTGGTACACTTGATGATAATAATATCATGTTGAGCATTGCCGATAATGGTATTGGCCTGCCGCAAGGTTTTGATATTAAAGAAGCGTCGTCATTGGGTATGGAAATGATGAAGGCCCTGAACAAGCAGCTTGGCGGGAATTTTAAAATGGAAAATAGCGAGGGCGTGTCAATAACCCTGGTTTTCCGTGCCGAAAAGAATTTCGGGAATATCGAAAATGAATACTATCCTATATAGTATTAACGTCCTATTTGTCTTGGGTCATATGTAATTTGTACTACTGAAACCATAATTAGTACATTGATTTCGGGTATTTCCGGCCCGAACTTTACATTGTTAAATAACAGTTAATAATTAAGCATTAATTAATTGTGCGATAAAAGTGTAAAGCCCTCATGCTATGAAAAAGTTTGTTTGTTTGGCAGTTGCCTTCTTTACAAGTGTGTTGATGTTTATAGCAACAGGTTTATTTAATAAGCTTAACACATGTTTGATGGAACAACTGGTGCCCGCCAGGTTTTTCATAATCGTGCTTTATAGTATATGTTCATTGAAATTTGTTTTACTGGTTATTATGCTTATGCCGGACAAACCCGTGCTTAAGCAAATAAGCCTTGGTTTTATATCGGCCGATATGTTTTTACTGCTATCGGGCAGCGTCACCGATTTGGCAATAAGTGTACCTGTGCCGCTTATTGCAATACAAGCATTACTCCTGCTTTTTTACATGGCTTTGCAAGGCCGTTTATGGCTTTATAAGGCCAATGCAAACACTATTGAAAATGAATTGATGGCATCACCTATTTAATGAATGGCAATATGCATCACTATGATGAACAATTGATTAACCTCATTATTGATCTGCAGGAGCGGGGCTTTAATCACGATTTTGTAATTGAGAATGAATATATCAGGTGCTTACAATACAACGAGCTGATTTCTCCCGATGATTTTGATATCCTGGAAACCTATCACTGCAAATCATCGGGAAAGAATAATGATTGTAGTTTGGTGTATGCCATTCGGTTAATTAACCATGACATGAAGGGCATATTAATGAGCGATTACGGGGTGTACATTAAAGGGATGTCATTAAGCTTATGGTCAAAATTTAATAATGTAATCAGGTTAAATCTATCAGTAATAAAATAAAATTTAAGAAAAACATATCCAAATGAACAGGGAAATCAGAAATATGGAAAGCCGGGCGGGGCTAATGCCCGAACATACCATAGGAGCAGCATACATAGGCAATTGGAAAATCCAGCTCCGGTCAAATAGGGTATCCTTTTGCCCGCGGATGCGCAAGATGCTTGAGCTATCAAAGGGATATGATGAAAATATCGAACAACTTTTTGGGCTGGTTAAACCCGGGCAGTTGAGCGGACTTATCCATGAGTTTAAGGTTGCCTCCTTTAATGGTACCAAATTTGAAAAGCAGGTGCAAATTGTAACCCCATCCGGTACCGAAAAATGGGTCCGGCTTACAGGTGTTTTATACTCACGCAGGTGGGGTACTGCCGAACAAATGATTGGTACCATTGAAGATGTTACTCAGAAAGTTAACGAGGAATGCCTGAGCATGGCTATTGTAAATCATGAACTGCGTGCGCCGTTAACTATTATAAAGCTCAATACCCAGTTTTTAATTAACCATCTTGCACTCAGCATCAATAAACAACCGGTGAGGTTGCTGAACATGGTTGATCAGCACATTAACGGGATGACCAAACTGATTGATGAATATTTATCACCATCAACCGGCGAGGACAGATCAACACAGCTCAATTATAGCCTGTTTGATATTAACGACCTGGTTGATACAGTGCTTGGTGAAATGAGGATCCTTTATCCCGGGCACCGCTTTTGTAAATATCCCACTGCCGATAGCATTTTGGTTAGGGGAGATAAATACAAGATTATCCAGGTGCTGATCAATTATTTAACCAACGCTGCCAAATTTTCGCCACCATGCTCACACATTAACATTAATATAGACTGTAACGAAAATGATGTTGAAGTATCGGTGCATGATGAGGGGGTAGGGATTAATGAGGAAAGCAGCCAGGCGCTCTTCCAGAAGTTTTACCAGTGCAATCAAAAATCGATAAGGCAAAAAAACAGCAAAGGCCTGGGTTTGTATATTGTGAAAAGCATTATCCAAAAACATGGCGGTACAGTGAAGGCCGAAAACGGAAAGGATGGAGGTGCTGTATTTTCTTTTAGCTTGCCGCTTAACCAGCAAAATAAATTTAACGTCACCAGCCCGGAAGCAATAAAACTAATGGCATAAACTGTCAGGTTTAAGTAAACGAAACAATAAAAGATATTTATATCTTTTATTGTTGATTTAAATAATTACTTTTGCTTTATAAAGCAATGGGAATATTTTCAAAAACATGTGAGTATGCGGTAAGGGCGGTATTTTTTATAGCCCAGCGCACCGCCGACGGCAGTAGGGTTGGCATAAAGGAAATAGCCGTAAACATTGATTCGCCCGAGCATTTCCTGGCTAAAATACTTCAGGATTTAAGTAGAAGAGGTATTATTCAATCGGTAAAAGGGCCCAATGGCGGTTTTTATCTTGATGCACAAAGCCTGGCCCGCCCACTATCAGATGTAATAGAAGCGGTTGATGGCGGTGGCATATTCAGGGATTGTGGTTTAGGGTTAAAAGAGTGTTCGTCAAAAAATCCATGTCCCTTGCATCATGATTTTTTAGATGTAAGGAACCGTTTACAAAACATGCTTGAATCTATCACCATAGGCCAGTTCAACGAAGACCTGAACCTGGGAATTGTAGTACTGAAAAAATAACCCTCCCCGCCAAAAAGGTTACAGGCGGGGAGGGCAAAGCATCAAGTTTAGTAAATTAAATAAAACACGATGTTGAATAGCTAATTATAGGATAAAAAGGTATTAATATATTATATTAAACTAAATTAATGCCCCAAAAGAAATCCGATGGACTTTGAGGTGATATGAAAAAGTACAAGACTTACGAAATTTCAAAAACTTCATAAGTCTGGGCTCTGCAACTTGTCGCGAATAGCCGGTTGAAATACACTAAATGGTCTTTTTACGCGCGATTCTTAGACCGGTTTATACTGGCAAGGTGGTTAGGCTCAATGGAATAATAATTGTGATGGTTACTGCTAAATAGCGTGTATTTCAACAAATAAACAAACTAATGAACGATATAGAAGACCTAACATCAATTAAGATACTGGTTGATGAATTTTATACCAGGGTGCGTCTCGATGGACTATTGGGGCCAGTTTTTGCCGAAGTTATAAAAAACGACTGGCAGCCGCACCTTGATAAAATGTACGCCTTCTGGAATGCCGCTTTATTTGGTGTTCCGGGGTTTAAAGGTAATCCTTTTGCCAGGCATGCGCCGCTACCTATCGGTAATGCTCATTTTGATCGTTGGCTGGATCTGTTTAAAGAAACTGTTGATGCTCATTTTGTCGGTCCTATGGCCGATGATGCCAAGAACAGGGCGGGCTTAATGGCGGTAATGTTCATGAGTAAGCTGGCCAATATGAAGGGTGGATCAGGAAGAGTTATTATGTAGCCGATATTTCCAGATATAAAAATCAAATGTTATGAAACAACTTGAAGTAAACGAACACTTCCAGGTGGTTAAGGTTGAGCTTACCGCAGGTGCAAATATGAAAAGGCACATAGCAACTTCAGATGCCTGCCTGATTGTAGAGGAGGGGAACGCCCTGCTCGTCTACGCTGGCGAAACCTATGAACTTGGCAAAGGCGAAACTTTTCTGATCCTGGCCAATGAGCAGCATATGCTTAAAATAATCAATGATTTTAAGGCCTGGATTGTACTGGCTAACGGTGCGCAGATCAAATACCTTGAAGCTGATAACATTTACATTAATTGATATGATTATAGAACAAGTGCGGGGGCAAATGCCCTTAGCTACAGGGCCGATAGTTAAAATACTAAAACAAGGCAGTCACTATAAAGTGATAGCAATCGGCCTTAAAAAAGGAACGGTTTTAAAGGAGCACAAAACCGCAGTACCCGCCACGCTGATAGTAACCGAAGGAAGCGTGTTGTATAAAGAACATGAACGCTCTGTTGACTTAAAGCGGGATACTGATTTTGAAATACCAATAAACATGCTGCATAGCTTGCTGGCCCTAGAGGATAGTATTTGCCTTTTGATACAGGGTTAAACAGGCACAGCAATTAATTATAAATATATACTGTTAAAATGATGATTACTAAAGAACAAAAAGAGCTGGTTAAAGCCACGGTACCTGTATTGAAGGAGCATGGAGTATTGTTAACAACTCATTTTTACAACCGGATGTTTACCTATAACCCCGAACTTAAAAATGTGTTTAACATGGGCAATCAGCAAAACAGCAAACAACAAACCGCTCTTGCCATGGCTGTACTGGCTTACGCCGAGCATATAGAAAATCCGGGCGTGTTAATGCCCGTGCTTGATGGCATTGGTCAAAAACATACAAGTCTTGATATCAGGCCTGAGCATTATGCTATTGTTGGCGGTCACCTGATTGCCTCAATCAGCGAAGTATTGGGCGATGCCGCTACACCCGAACTGCTTGAAGCATGGACTGTTGCCTACAATCAGCTGGCGGCCATTATGACTGGCCATGAACAAAACCTTTACAGTAAACAAGTGGCTAAAAAAGGTGGCTGGACAGGCTGGAGACCATTTGTGGTAAAGCAGAAAGTAAAAGAATCGGCAGAGATCATTTCCTTTTACCTTTATCCCGCGAACGGTGGAGCGGTACCTGATTTTACGCCCGGTCAGTTTTTAAGCGTGCGTTTGTTCTTGCCTGAGCTTAACCTTTTGCAACCCCGTCAGTACAGCATCTCAAGTGCACCTAATGGCGAGTATTACCGGATCTCAGTAAAACGCGAAGCCGGAACTGAATTGCTTGCCGATGGCATGATCAGCAATCGTCTGCATAATTTTGTTAATGAAGGTGATATCATCGAGGTATCTGCCCCAGCTGGCGGCTTTGTGTTAAATGGCGATGGTGACCACCCGATAGTTTTTATAAGTGGTGGCGTTGGCCAAACCCCATTAATGAGCATGATGGAAAGCTTGATTAAAAGCGGCAGTAAACGACCAAAAACATGGGTTCACGGCTGCCGTGATAAAAATGTGCATGCCTTTAAAGAAGTTATTGAACATTGGGAAGGTAAAAACGAAGAGGTTAAAAAGCACATTTTTTATAACCAGATTGAAGAAGGGGTGACTGATGATTTATATGAAGGCTGGGTTGACCTGAACCAACTGGGTGATGAGATATTTGAGCCTAATACAGAATATTACATTTGCGGTCCGGCTGGCTTTATTGAACTGCATTACCGCGAACTGGTTAAAAAAGGGATCGATAAGCAACTGATCCATTTTGAAGAGTTCGGCCCGCAAACTTTGCAGTTGAACTAAAAGCAATTGTTAATTGGTGCTGAAGCAGGCTATTTTATCAAAAACTACTTCAGCATCAATTAAACTATCCAATATAATTATCCCTTCTTTAGCGTTACTATGCCTTCATTTGGCTGAGCCTGATAGAGTACATAGGTACCGTGCTGATCTTTAGCTGTGTTAATCTTTTTGCTTTTTGAACCCTGGGCCACTGTTGCATTTGTCCAGCCTGGTGATACGTAGGTTTTGAGCGTTAACGGCAGATAATACATTTTGCCATCAAGGCTATGGCTTACTTTTACCTGTATTATGTTTCCTGTAGTTAAAGCATCGGCCTTGCCGTGCTCACGTTCGCGCATGTAGCGGGCTACATCGCCAAAAGTTGCTACCCATAGTTTGTCGTTTTTGCTTTTGATGTATTGGAAATATTCATCGAGCAGAGTGCTTGGCAAGGCTTCGTAACCCATGCCGTCAATACCATGGAAAACAAGTACCAGCCAGGTATTGGTATGATTAAGCGTAGTATCAACCCAAAGCTTCATCATAGGTAGTGGTGTTTTTGTAGTTGCGCCACGCTGCCATTGAATATAATCTTTATCTGTTGAGCCGGGTGTTTGTTCGCTGGCGCGATCAATTTCCTTTAGCCAGGACTCGGGCATTCGGTTGCGCAAGGCCGGATAAGTTTTCAGGGCATAGCTCATTACCCGGTCGTTTTCAAAACCGTACGGGCACTCGGCCGAAAAGGTATGTTTTGGCCCAAGCTGGGCCAGGATATCGGCTTTGCTTTTTTCCAGTTCCCAAAGCAGGTTTGGCTCATCAAGTCCAGGCATACTGGGGTGGGTGATAGAATGGCTGGCAAACTCGTAACCTTTGGCGGCATCCTTCCGGAAATCATCCCAGGTTGAACCTATGGATTGTTTAAACTCGTCATTAGGTTCGTAACCCGGTTTCAATTCGCCATTGCGGGCTTTAGCATAGATGTCATCCAGCACTTTAAAAGCTTTTTCCTTTTTACCACTATCGTACAAACTTCCGGCCTGCGTATGCGAAGCGATGGTACCCATATAACCCAAATACCCTGTGGCCGAGCACCGCTCAAAAAAGTTCTGATCGTTGGTTGGTACGGTTGCCGATTCTTTGATGATCTCCTTTACCCGGCGGCCAATAAATCTCCCATGGTATTTGGATCCGGGGATAGATCCGGTAATGATGAAAAATGTGGCCGGCATTTTAAGGCGTTCCATTACGGGTAGGGCTTTCCTGAACTGGTTCATGGAGCCGTCATCATAAGTAAGGGAAACAGCTCCGGTTTTGCCGTATTGCCATTTAGTTATTTCGGTTGTACCCGCTTTGGTTTGGGCATTGCTTTGCAAGCTTTGCAGGCCGATAAATGCTGTGAGCAGCAGGGTTTTAATTGGTTTATGATTGGTGGTAAGCATAACTAAAATTAACTTTTTAAATTAATTTACAAAGTAATATTGCTGTTTCAATTGGCTGGATATGAGGTCTGAAAACTATTTATGGAAAAAGATTTGTAATTGCATCTTAAAGGTAGAGTGATTGATCAATCGTTAAAAAACGTTAAATTTTAACCTATGGATATTTTATATCTTGGTACGTCGTTTAAACATCAACCAAAACCATTATCCAGCATGTTACCACAACTTGCCAAAACCCTTGCCTGCTTGCTTATCCTAAGCTTAATTATTTCGGTTAACCCGATATCGGCACAAACTAAATATGACGTGCTCAATTTCCGGATCGATTCATTGGCCGCAGTAGGCTTGCCCAGGTCGGCTTTGAAAGAGGTTGATAAGCTCGACAAGCTGGCCCACGATGAAAGTAATGCGCCGCAGCAAATTCGTGCAGTAATTTACCGGATGACATTTCAGTCGTACATTGAGGAAAATGCCTTGTCTGCCATTATCTCCCGGTTAAAAGCGGATATTGATAAGGCGAAGTTCCCCGTAAAGCCGGTGCTGCAATCAATGCTGGCCGAAATGTACTGGAATTATTACAAGGACAATCGTTACAATTACAGCCAGCGGAGCCGCCTTGAAACGCCCGGCAACGATTACACCAAGTGGGACCTGCAAACCATCATTTCAGAAACAGCAAAACAATACCGGCTATCGCTTGCAGATACAAAACAGTTACAGGCCACGCCAATCGGCACTCTTGATGGTGTTTTAAAGGGCGATAAAAGCATCCGTTATTTGCGGCCCACACTTTATGACTTACTGGTACAGCGGGCTTTTGAATTCTTTTTGGCTGACGAACCGGAAATCATCAAACCCAAAATGGCGTTCTATTTGGATGATCCTGCTTTTTTTGGAGATGGCGGTTCATTTGTTAAGTTGAACGTCAATAGTGTCGACACCGCTTCGTCCTGGTATCAGGGAATTAAGTTGTTGCAGCAGGTTACAGCATTTCATCTGCACGAAAACAATACAGATGCCCTCGCTGATCTGGAACTGCAACGTCTTAAATTTCTGCATATAAAATCTACTTTAAGCAATGCCGACTCGTTGTATCTGGCGAGCTTAAAACGTACAACAGCCAATTATGCTGCTAAACCGATAAGTGCCGAAGCTTTAGTACAAATGGGGCTTTACTATCAAAATATTGATAGCCTGGTTACAGCGCATAGTTATTATGAAAAAGCTAAAGAGTTATTTCCGAACAGTATAAGTGGAAAAAACGCGAAGGCTTACATTCATGAGCTAGAGCAACAGGCCTTATCAGCCCAAGTTGAAGAGGTATATGCTCCCGGCAAACCATTATTAGCAAGCTTGCAGTATGCTAATATTAAACAGGCAAAGTTTGCAATTTATAGGGTTACCGATGCGCAAATAAATCAGCTGAAAAAAGGCAATAACCAGGATGAAGAATGGGAGTTAAACATCAGCAAAAAGGTGTATGATTTTGTAACCAAATTAAAGCCCGCGGAAACCGGCGAACTTTTGCTGCCTGATATGCACGATTATAAAAACCACCATGCCGAATTTAAAATAGCACCGTTGCAGCCGGGCAATTATTTTATTGTAGTTGATGATGCTTTGCAAAATAAGCCTGCATTAACCGGTTTGGCGCGTTTTAGGGTAAGTGGTTTAGCCTGCGTTACACGGCAATGGCTTAACGGAGTAAAAGAGATCAGGGTACTTGATCGTGATAGCGGAAAACCGCTTAAGGATGTAACGGTTGATGTATACAATACTTATAACGGTAAAGACAAAATGTTAAGGAACCCTATCAGTAAAGGCAACTCCGATGCTGACGGAGTATTCACTTTTACATGTAGAGGCAATTACTATAATGTGGACCTTTCAACTGACAATGATCGGCTAACCGGCAGGCAAAACTATGTTTATGGTGTTGTAGAAACATCGCAGCCGTCTGCCGAGCCTGTCGAAAAAACAATTTTGTTTACCGACAGGCAGATCTATCGCCCGGGGCAAACAGTTTATTTTAAAGCGTTGCAGATAAGTACGTTGAATAATAAAAGCAGCATTGTGCCTAACGCGCAGATTATTGTTAGTTTGTTTGATGCCAACAGACAAAAGCAGGGCAGTCTGAACCTTAAAACCAATGAGTACGGTACCGTAACAGGTTCATTTATTATACCTCAGCAAACGCTGGGTGGAATGATGTCTGTAATTACTGATCATGGCTCGGTAACGATCCGCGTTGAGGAATACAAACGGCCTACCTTCCAGGTAACATTTTCGCCGGTAAAGGAAACGTATAGGTTTAATGACTCTGTACGTATCAAAGGTAAAGTTACCGCGTTTTCTGGCTACGGGTTATCTGGCGCAGGAGTAGCTTATCACGTTAAGCGAACACCAACATATCGCCCTTATTATTTAAAAATGGGAGGTAACGACTACATCGTAGGAGGCACGCCGGCTGAGATAGCATCTGATACCATTAAAACAAATACCAATGGCGAATTTCAGTTTGCATTTAAAGCTTCACCCGGTAACGGAAAAGTTCCGGATATGTATAATTACAGTATCGCCGCCGATGTAACTGATGGAAGCGGTGAAACACAGTCGGCAAATACCGAAGTCAAAGTAAGCGATAATGTGCTCGATCTGGAACTGACAGTGCCTGAAGAACTTTCAGTCAAGGATAAAACTACCATACATGTAAAGCTTAGCAACATAAATGGCCAACCGCAAAACGGTATGCTGAATGTGAAGGTGTATTCGTTGAGGCAACCAGAAAGCGTGTTCAAAAAACGCTTATGGGAAGCGCCTGATCAACACCTGATGGATGCCGGTGAGTTTAAAAAGCTGTTTCCGGGCTATGCCTATAAAAAAGAGGACAAACAGGAAACCTGGCAAACAGATAAAACTATTATCGACGACCGCATAACTGTTGCAGATAGTACCTATAGCCAACTTGATCTGGCGGCAATGAAACAACAGCCAACCGGCGTTTATAAATTGGTTATAAATGCCAGGAGCGGTAAGGGCGATACTACATCGCAAACATATTTTATCAAATTTCACGCTGAGGCTGGCAGGGCACCGGATATGGATAGCTGGGCAACTGTCATTAATGATAAAATAGATAAGGCCGGGCAAACTGCCGAATTTTGGTTGGGCACAAGCAGGGAAACCCATATCCTGGTTGAAAAATATGAGGGGCCTAAAATGCTATCGGCAGAGTGGCTTACTGTTAGCGGCGGTCAGCAGCGGAGCTTAAAAATACCTGTGCCTGCAACCGCTAAAAACAATTTCGCGGTGCAATTTTTAATGCTGAACGATAACCGTTTGTACCGCAGCTATACCCACATCAAAATAAAAGACACTACATCGGCATTAAAGGTCCGGTTGCTTACTTTCAGAAATAAGTTACAGCCCGGCGAAAAAGAACAATGGAAAGTACAGGTATCGGCGCCTGGTAAAGAAAAGGAGCAAGCCGAATTATTGGCCGGTATGTATGATGCCTCGCTTGATGACGTTGCAATTCCACAAACCTGGGATAAGCAATTACCAACATATGACGGCAACAATATCTATTATTTTAGTTGGGAAAATTATGATCAATTTGTAGAGTTAATTAGCACTGCGCCCTTTGATTATTCCCGATACTATCAAACACCCATTGTTGCAAGTTTTAATTATGAAACGTTGGATTGGGCGGACTACAATTACTTTGGCGGTTATAACTATGGTTACAATAACTATCTCGCATCTGTATCAAATTATAAAAATGGTTCTGCTAAAGACAGGCAGATAGAGGCTTTGTTCATCAAAAACTCAGCCCTTGTAAAAAACGGCTCAATAGTAAGCGGCCGGGTGCTTAACCTGTTTAAAATGCCAATAGCAGATGTTAAGATCGCGATCAAAGGCACAAATATTAGTACAACATCCAATTCATTAGGTTTTTATAAGATTAAAGTACCCAAAAATGCTACACTGGTGTTTAGCGGAAAGTACCTGGCTACGTTATATATGAACCCGCCGGTAAATGGGTATGTGCGGATGGGTTTGAAAAATGCCGCTCGTGTAAGATTTAACGGAAAGGATTATCTGAAGAAAACGTCTGCGGATACGGATGGATACATGGCAGTTAGTGAGCCGGTTGGCAATAGTGATATGACAGGAGTTGTCGAAAGTGAACCTAACGCAATGTACGCGTTGGCGGGAAGAGCGCCCGGGCTACAGGTTGCTTACGATGTAGCATCGGTAAATCAATATGCTAACAATAAAGTAGTTTTGCGGGAAATAGCCGTAAAGCCTGTTGGGAAATTTGATAGAGAATTATTATCTGTTGGTTATGGTACACTTAAACCAATCGCTACCCGCAAAAACTTTAACGAAACCGCTTTCTTTTACCCGCAGCTCCGTACAGATGAAAAAGGACAGGTATTGATTGAGTTCACCATGCCCGAGGTGCTTACCAAATGGAAGTTTAGGGCTTTCGCACATGATAAACAGCTACAGCTTGGCTATACCGAGGCAGAAGTTGTTACACAAAAACAATTGAGCATAAACGCCAATATGCCCCGCTTTTTACGTGAAGGTGATACGGTGACCGTTTCCGCCCGGTTAGCTAATCTGGAAAAAGAGCCGTTAAAGGGGCAGGTGGAATTACGGCTCTTCAATGGTATTAATATGCAACCCGTGTCATTATTTTTAAGTAATGATGAGGCGCGGCAAAAATTTGAAATAGGAGCTTCGGCAACAAAACCAGTTTCTTTCAAATTGGTAATTCCGTCTGGCCTTGATGCGCTTACTTATCGCTTAACTGCCGATGCGGGTAAATACAGCGACGGCGAAGAAAATACTATCCCGGTATTGCCAAACCGCATGTTGGTTACCGAAAGTTTGCCGATGATGGTAAGGGCCGGGCAAACTAAAACATTCAATTTTGATAAGCTAATTAACAATAGCAGCACTACGTTAAAAAGTAAAACCCTTACGCTGGAGTACAGTCAAAATCCGGCCTGGAATGCTGTGCAGGCCATTCCTTACATGATGGAGTTTCCGTATGAGTGTTCGGAACAATTGTTTAGCCGTTATTATGCCAATAGCTTGTCGACAGATTTGATCAGTAAAATGCCGTTGATCAAGCAGGTGTTTGATCAGTGGAAAAGTGGCGACAGTAAAGAATTGCTCTCCAATCTCGAAAAGAACCAGGAATTAAAAACCACACTGCTCGAAGAAACACCATGGCTGCAGGATGCCCTTAGCGAGTCGGAGCAAAAGAAAAGGATAGCCCAGCTTTTTGATCTCAATAAAATGAGCTACGAAATGAAGGCTAACCTGGATAAACTGAAACAAAAGCAATTACCGAACGGCGCTTTCCCCTGGTTTGGGGGAAATTATGCCGATGATTACATCACCCGCCATGTTTTGGAAGGAATAGGACAGCTTTATCATCTGAAGATAGCCACAGCTGATAATAAAATATTAAAAGAGATTGCCGGCAAAGCGCTTGGGTATATGGATGCCGGGCTGATAAAACAGGATAAAGAAGAGAAGAAACAAAAGGACTATCAAAAAAGAGAGATTGGTTACGATGAAGCCCATGCGTGGTACGTGCGGAGTTACTACACTGATAAGCCAATGGAACCGGCGTTAAAATCTATCTTCAATAATTATCTGAAACGAGCCGAAGATCAATGGGTAATGCAAAGCATTTATGAGCAGGGAATGATAGCCGTGACTATGTTGCGCAACGGCAAGCCATTGGTGGCAAAGGCCATCATTAAATCGCTGATGGAAACTACACAAACTTCGGATGAGATGGGAATGTACTGGGGTAAAAACATGGTTGGTTATTACTGGTACCAGTCGCCGATTGAAACGCAAAGTTTAATGATAGAGTTGTTCACTGAGGCTGGTAATAACGCGAAAACGGTTGAGGAAATGAAAATATGGCTTATGCGCAACAAGCAAACCAATAACTGGAAAACTACCAAAGCGACTGCCGCTGCTGTATATGCCCTATTGCTAAAACAGGAAGACTGGCTGCAAGGTGGCGCATCTGAAATTAAGCTCGATAATAAGCCTGTCGCCGATTTAAAACCGGATGTAAAGGCTGATGCAGGTACAGGCTATATCAAAACCAGTTGGGGTGACGAGCAAATAAAGCCGTCATTAGGCAAGGTGGAGATCAAAAATAACGGGAAATCCATCAGCTATGGTGCAATGTACTGGCAGTACCTGGAGCAAATGGATAAGATCACCCCATCGCAAACGGATATTCATCTTGAACGTAAATACTTTATTAAAAAACAAACAGATGCAGGGCCTATATTACAGACAGTTGATGCGGCTCATCAGCCTAAAACCGGCGATCTGCTCAAAGTGGTGATTTATTTAAAAGCCGGTCGTGATTATGAATATGTTCAGTTGAAAGATCTTCGCCCGGCGGGTGCAGAGCCCGTATCAGTTCTGTCCGAATATAAATATCAGGATGGCTTATCCTATTACCAGGTAAATAAAGATGTCGCTACCAATTTTTTTATTAGTAATTTAAATAAAGGCAATTATGTGTTTGAATACGAATTGCGGGTAGTACAGCCTGGCAATTATTCAACGGGGATTACCAGTATCCAATGCATGTACGCGCCGGAGTTTAATGCACATAGTGAGGGGAGCAGGGTGGTGTTTAAGTAGAATGATAAGTTTTGATGTAAAAAGTGAAGTCTCCGACGTCGGATGATTATGCCTGTAATCTTCAGACTACAGTGGTTCAAATAGCGAGGCTGTATAAATCAAATTTACCACCCTTGACGTTATGTTACCTGTGAATTGAAATTTGACCGATAATATTTATCCAAAAAGGGGGTTAACACTTTTTTACATAAAAATCAATCAACTGATTGATTATAAGTAATATAGTAAAAGCATAACCCCGAATTCTGTTAACCCTGTTAACCCTGTTAACCCCCTTTTTGTCAGTAAGGCAATCCGAAACTATCGCTTAAGTATCCAGATAAGCCAACAAAAAAACCCGGAGCTTTTAACTCCGGGCCGTAGATGTGATAAAAACGCAGGTATTAAACCTTCTTAAAAATGCTTGATATGTAGCCGACCTCTGCACGTTCGGGTGCCCGGTCAATGTAGGTTTGTCTATCTTGTGGTGCCCATGTACCTAAGCCGTCAACATAGCGATTGAACATGCAAAAAGCCGCGGCAATTAGTACAGTGTCATGGATCTCCTTATCACCAGCTCCCTCCGAGCGAGCGGCTTCAATTTGTTGGGTGGTTACTTGCTTACCGCCTTTTTGTACGCTGCCGGCAATGGCCAATAGGGCTTTCATTTTCGCTGAAAGATCAGTTGCCGAAAAGTTGGCTTTGATGGCGTCTATCTCATCAATATTGCAGCCAAGGTAATAGCCGGCTACTGCACCGTGTACATTTTGGCAAAAGAAACAATCGTTGAGGTAGGATACATAGGTTGCTATCAGTTCCCGTTCTCCGCGCGATAGGGAATTGTTGTCATCGCGAAGCAGTTGTTCGGCAAGGGCATTTAACGGGGCCTCTGTTTCCGGACTATAAAACATCAGGCCGCGGATGCCGGGCAGGTCGTTATTTAATTCTATATGTGCCATATCTGTCTGGTTAAAAATTAATGCTGCGGTTGTGGTAATACATAGCCTTTAGCCATACGTTTGCCCATTTCGGCATAAGCTTCCGGATCGGTAGGGGTGAGACTGGCGAGGCCGTCAACATAGCGGTTAAACATGCTGAAGGCGGCGGCTATTAACACTGCATCGTGGATCTCGCGGTCGGTAGCTCCTTCTGCACGTGCTGCGTCAACATCTTCCTGCTTTACTTCTTTACCCAGGATCTGAACCTTACCTGCAATATTCAACAGGGCTTTCAATTTGGCGCTGATAGGGGCTTCGGTCATGTTGCGTAAAACTTCGTCAACAATAAGGGCGTCATCTTCATAAAGGCAACGGGCGGCAGCGGCATGACTGCTGTAGCAAAACGTGCAGTTATTACGATAGGATACGTAGGTAGCAATCAGCTCGCGGTCGGCCGGACTTAAGGTTGACTCTCCGCGTAATAATACTTCGGCAAGTTCATATAGATACTGACCAGTTTCGGGCCTGAACATTACCAGCGAACGGATGCCCGGAACGCCTTCGGGTACATTGATGTGTGCCATATTTTTAATTAGTGAATTAGTGAGTTATTGAATTAGTGATTTTTTTAATTTTCTAAGCTTTCGGCTTTAAGCCTTCAGCTTTTTGCTTTTTGCTTTTTCCTCGCCTTCGGCTTTCTCCTGTACAAATAATACTACCAGCAAGCCTATTATAAATACCAGTGAAAAGATGAATAGCGAGTTACCGTAGCCTCCCAGGGTTGATACCAGCACGCCTACAAATAAAACCGCGGTAGCTGTAAAAATACGCCCGATGTTGAAGCAAAAGCCTGTTGCAGTTGCTTTGATGCCGGTTGAAAATAATTGGGGGATATAGGCTGATAATACGCCCTGGCTCGCCCCAAAGAATAAAGCCAGTATGATGATCTCGATATAAACTGCTGTACTAAATGTAGTATTAGTTTTAAACAGGATAAATGACATACCCGCGCAAACCGCGAAACAGATCACCATGGAGCGCCTGATGGATAGTAAGTTAACAAGCCATCCTGAAAAGAAACCACCGATTAAACCACCCATGCCCATACACATCATGCTCAGGCCGCGTTCTTTTGCGGCATCATGGTCGGTAATCAGGCTTTGCACCCAGGTAGGCAGCCATGAAAATATGGCCCATAAACCTATCAGCATAGTGCCAAAGGTTAAGGAGCCTACAATAAGCTCGCGGCGATGGCTTTTAGAGAGCAGTTTATTCAAGGGATTTTCGCGGTTGGCGATATCGTTACGGTAGTTGAGCCAGTTTTCAGATTCATTCAAAACCAGGGCGCCTATCAATGCCAGTGCAAGAGGGATCGCCCCGACAAAAAAGCCCGACCGCCATGATGATACAATAAAGTTGATTAGCCCTGCGGAGAAAATACCTACCGGGAAGGCTATGGAAAGAATGCCTATGATCACTGCTTTGCTTTTGGCCGGCCAGACTTCGCTCACCAGCGTTATGGATGTTACCAAAACGCCGCCTACGCCAAAACCGCTGAAAAAGCGGCAACACAGCACGCCCCACCAGGTTGGCATTAACCCGGTTAAAATGGTAAATACGCCATAGCTGCCAATGGCGAGCAGCAGGGCTTTTTTCCGACCCATTTTATCGCTGATTACCCCCCAGGTAAAACCGCCAAAGGCCCAGCCGAATATAAAAATGGCATTGATGTACCCACTTATGGCGTTGATCTCATCAGCAGGCACAGTTCCCTGCAGGTCTTTTACCACAACGGGCAGGTAAACCGACATCAGTGTTGATACGGAGCCACCCAGAGCAGTACTAAAAAAACAGATTGCAAACAGCACCACCCTATAGGCGGCGCTGAGGTTTGTTTGAGGTTTTACAACCTGCTCATCAATTGTTAAAGTGCTCATGTTGTTTATTTTAAAAGGTCATCAAATATTATTGATACATAATAAATAGCGCCAATTGCCGGCGAACCATATGATTGGTAAATACGGTTGTTGAAAATATTGCTGCCACCAACTTTAATTGTTGATTTAAATTTTGGCAGTTTTTTGTTGAACTGCAGATCAACAACTGAATAAGCATCAACGCGACCGGGACGGGTACCGTTAAATGTGCCGTACCAGTCGTAAGCGGTTTGCCAATGCCACGCCGCGTTAAAGCCAAAATCATTGATTACGTTTTGCTGTTGCCAAATGTAGCATTGGTGCTCCATTTTGGTGTATTGAAAGCCGCAATATTGTTAGGATTAGCGTTGCGAAGGTTAAATACTGATAAAGTTGCGTTACCACCCAAAGCGTAACCGCCGTTAAGCAGGTATGTTAAACCGGCGCTTGCTCCTTGGGCCGATACTTTATCCGGTGCGTTGGTATACAACTGGAAGGCGTGAACCTTACCGTTAGGAATATCAGTTGCGGAGGCTGTGGTAATCTGGCCATCAGAACCAAGAATTGGATTGCTGGGTTGAATAACCACAGTATTCAGAATAAAGTTGGTGTAGCTGCTGTAATAGTAGTTTACGTCAATCAGTAATTTATCCATCATCAAGCCTTTATAGCCCACTTCAAATGCTTTTTGCTGCTCTGGTTTAATGTAGGCTACGCTTGCTTTTTGGAGCAGCCCCTTGTTTTGTTCGATAGCCTGTGGGAATGACGTACCGCTTTGTACCGCCTTGCCAAACGCAGCGCCAAAAGCGCTTACCGATGACGAAGTGAACGAGTTTTCATAAACGTTTAAGCCCTTGCTGTTATTAGGCGCACCGCCCAAAATAGTGATAGGGCCCACGTTGAGATGAATGAACTGATCAACAGGAGTTGGGTTCCTGAAACCGGTTTGGTATGATGCCCTGAAATTGGAGGTTTTATCAACTGTATATACTGCCGAAAAACGAGGGGTGAAGCTTCCTTTAAAGTTTTCGTTTTTATCATAACGGATAGAGGCTGTTAGTTTCAGGTTGTCATCAAACAGTTTTTTGCCGGCTTGTAAAAATGAGCCGTACTCTTTAATGGTTACACGATTTACCTTATCATCAAACAAGCTGCCGTTGGTGAACATCCTGTAATTGCGGAAACTGCCTCCGGCCAAAAGCTCAAACACTTTTAAGGCGCTGGTAAAATCATACTGGCCTTCAGCATGGTAAAATTTACTGTTACTGAAAACGCCTGCACCGCTCAAACCATAATTATGGATAGAAGCATTTTTGGCATTGTTAAATTCAGTTGTGCCTGGTAAAAAACGGCCCTGATCGGCAAAGGCCCTTGCTGAGGAATTGCTATTAGGAGTAACACCACTTACCGTGCCGTTAAATGCCGCGGCATAACGGGTAAACCAGGTGTCATCAGCTTTATCAGGAGTTACGGTGTTGCCGTTCAGGTCTTTTACCCAGTCGCGGTTAATGAATTGGGCCAGTGAGCGGGTGTTGTACGAGTCGTGTGAGTTTTCTTCAACCGAGTAGCCACGGATAAAGAAATTACTGCCTTTTAACTCAACCCTGTGCGTTTGCAAAACAAAGTTATTAAGATCGAAACGGCTGCTGCCGGTATAGCTTGCAGTACCGCGACCGTAGTTGTACTGGTAAATAGCCTCAAGGTTATTGCTGAAACGGTATTGCAAAGCACCGTTCAGTTTAAGGCTGTAAACGTTATAGTTCATCAGGTCTTTTTCTTCATAACCTGTTCTGGAAACCAGGCCAATGCCGGGTAAGGTTTTTGTAACCTCATCTCCATAAATATTTAGCGCATCGCGCCCGGGGTTGTTGGGCCCACGTTGCGCTGCCGGTGTTGAAGCGCTAACGTCGGTATAGTTATCGGCATACCAATCGCGGCCGGTGAGGTACGAAGCATTGATCTTAAACGCGAATTTATCGTTGAATGCCTTAGCATAGCGAGCTGCAAAATCATACAAGCCCTGTGGTTTTACGACCGATTCGCTGAAGTGATTAAGGCCTGTTTTTACCTGCACGGTTAAGCCCTGGTATTTGAAAGGGTCTTTGGTTTTAAGCGAAAGTAAGCCGTTAAAAGCTACCGGGCCATACAATGCCGAGGCAGCGCCCGGAATAACTTCCACGCTTTCGATATCAATATCCGAAGCGCCAAAAAGGTTACCAACTGAAAAGTTTAAGCCTGGTGTTTGATTGTCCACGCCGTCAACCAACTGCAAAAAGCGACTGTTACCCGTGCTGTTAAAGCCGCGGGTGTTGATCTGTTTATAGGTTAAACTGCTGGTAACCGATTCAAGGCCTTTCAGGCTTTGTAAACCATCATAAAAAGTAAAAGAAGGATTTTCCTTAATGGCCTTGAGGCTCATTTTTTCGATACTCACCGGCGATTGTAAAATGCTTTGGTTGATCCGCGTGGCAGATGATACCACCTCGTTAAGCACAATCGCCTTTTGGGTTAGTTTGATGTTGATATTATTACTGGTAGATGTTACCAGGCTTTCCTGTACTTCAAAGCCCACGGCGGATATAACGATAGTAAAGGGCAGCTTTAATCTGTTGGCATTTAAAGTGTAGTTACCCTTCGAATCTGTAGTGGTGCCTGTAAGCTTTCCTTTAACAGAGATGCTGGCACCCGAAACAGGCCTGCCTGTAGCGACATCAGTAATGTTCCCCGTTATCTTAATTTCCTGGGCAAACGCGTTTATGGAGGTGAGCAATAATAAGACGAATAAAAGTTTTTTCATTGTGATTGGTTTTACTTAAATCAGGGGTTAGGATTGTTTTTTTAAATGGTCATATCCTTGCGGCAGGCGGGTATAACCATGGTTAACAAGGCGTTCGGCCAGTACGTTGTAGTAACCGGCATCGACAGGCAGGGCGGTGGCCAGGCCGTCAACATAGCGGTTGTAATAGCAAAACAGGGCAGCTATCAGTACGGTATCGTGAATTTCAACGTCTGTAGCACCGGCAGCTTTGGCCCAATTAATGGCCTCGGTAGTTACGCTCCGGCCGTTTTGAGCAGTTAGTTTGGCAATGGTAAGCAGCGCTTTCATTTTCTCGGTAACCGGGGCGGTTTCAATATTTTCCTTTACTTTTTGCGCTGTTTCGGCTTCACCAGCCAGCAGATCGGCAGCGGCGGTATGTGCCGTTGTACAAAAGGCGCACTGGTTGTTGTGCGATACCACGATGGCAATCAGTTCACGATCAGCTTCGGATAGGGTTGAAGGACCACGTAATAAAAATTGTTGTAAGGTTACGGATAGGTTGTGCCGGTTCTTTGGCATATTCCAACAGGCCGGTAATGCCCAGCAAATGGCTTTCAAGGGTAATATAAGGCATAAATAATGGGTTGAATGCTGAATTTAGTGAGGGGGGCGTACCTGTCCGGAGGTTATTGATGCTATCGATATATAATTGTTGTCATAGCGTTTGAGCTACGAATTTAGCTATCGACAGAAATAAATAACACAGCAGGGTAGCAATCGCTACCCCCCGAAAATGAATTAAAACACGGAGAAGATTAGCAAACGACCCTTGGTGGTTGCTCTGGAATGTCCTGGTGAGCAGGAATTAACTGTTGAACAGGGTGAACAACGGTTTGTTGAGTGTATTTTATCGGGCAACTAAATTCAAAATGCACAAAAGCGAAATTGAGGTTGTCCTGCATTATTATTTTACCGAAAGGCACATGTTCTTTTTGCGGTACCGGGTTTTCTTTTACATCCTTTGCGTTAATGATGTTCTTATCGGCCAGCCGGGTGGTTTCGTAGTTTGGGATGCACATCAAATAAATTGCGCGACTGGTTACGCGCATTTTTTGATAATTGTAGCTGTTGTTGCCAAACCGGATCTGCCCATGAATATTTTCGTAGTTTTTCCAGTCGGTTATGCCAGGCATGTTTACCGGGATTACTACCTCGGTAAGGTCTTTCACATTGTAAAAGCCTTTGGCAGTTTGTTCGGCAAAGTATTTATTGCTTTTGTAAACCATGAACTGATGCAATGCCAGTTGCCCGCCTATATTAAGCAGGTGAAAACCGAGCAGCATTAGGGCAATAAACTTCTTCAATTGGTTTACGAACAATGAGTTGCTTAAAATTGCTGTTTATAAACGTAGTATCCAAATTTATTTAGAATAATTACGCGTAATGTGTAGCTGGTTTTCTTATTCTTTACCGGTTGTGATTAAAAGTTTCAATAGCTCTCGTACTGGTTGAACTTTCGGCTTAAAGAATGTCTTGTTCACGACATGGCTTGTCCGGTTCACATAGTTAGTGATAGGGCACCGGGCGATATCAGGGTATCTTTGAGCATACAAAAAACAAAAATTAATAAATAAATAACACAATGGAAACTATTCAAGAATCAGGTATCAGTAAGATCAAGGTTATCAACGCTATCTCAGCTAATAAAATCGACAAAGTATTATATACCGGTAAAGTTCGTACAGTTGGCGGTCGTGACGGTGGTTCATCTGTTAGTACCGATGGCCAGTTGGATATCAAACATTCAACTCCCGGAACCCCTAAACCAGGCACAAACCCCGAGCAATTATTTGCAGCAGGCTGGTCAGCATGTTTTGAAGGCGCCATCGGTATTGCTGCCGCTAAAAAAAGGATTGCACTCCCTGCCGAATTGGCTATTGATGCCGAAGTGGATTTGGGTATTACTACCGGTGCCTATTTTCTGCAAGCCCGTTTAAACGTAAGCTTACCAGGCCTGGATGTTGAAGTTGCCAAAGCATTGATTGAAGAAGCACACCAAACATGTCCTTATTCAAAGTTAACTTATGGTAACATCAACGTTGAGATCAATTTAGTATAATTCGCTCCCTCCGCCCCCTGAAGGGGGTACTTTAAAAGTCATAAAAAGGCCTGCTCCTGTTAAAGAGAGCAGGCCTTTTTATGTATGGAAAATCACAGATTTAAATCTCTATACTTTCGCCAATGGCTGGTAAAAACAATTTTATCCCTGCCTGTTCAAATTGTTTAAAAGCTTTGTCCTTATCTATTTTAATAAAGCCAAAAGTATCATAGTGAACCCCCAAAACCTTATTGGCCTTAACAAGCTTTACCGCTTCAATGGCATCTTCAATACCCATTGTTAACATGTCCCCGATAGGGAAAACCGCGAAATCGAGATCAACCCATTTGGCCACCAGTTCCATATCTAAGGTGAGACCGGTATCGCCGCTGTAATACAGATTGCCATCATCAGTCTTTAAAGCATAACCGCAGGCCACGCCTGCATAGCTGCCATCCGGAAAACTGGCCGAGTGCTGCGCGATGAATGATTTTGCTGTGCCGAAATCAAAGGTCACTTTACCACCCGGGTTTAAAGGATGTACATTTTTAACGCCCTTTTTGCTGAAGTAATCGTAAACCTCATAAATGCCTACAACCATAGCGCCCGTACGGTTGGCTATAGTTTCTACATCCAAAATATGATCGTAATGCCCGTGTGATACAAAAATGTAATCAGCTTTAATTTCATCAATGTTGATTTCTTTTGCCAATTCGTTACCTGTAATAAAGGGATCAAACAAGACGTGTTTACCCCCGGCAACTACCGAGAAGCATGAGTGACCGTAATAGTTGAGTTTCATTGGTTTGCTTTTTTATGTTAATGATGATTAGTTTAAGAGCGGAGTTAAGGCGTTTAAGACAGGCATTGGCAATAGCTTAAAATGATCGTAGGCTGTGTAGGTAAATTTACCTGTTACAGCGTTTATTTTAGGATGTAGAAATGTCATCTTTTTAAGCAGGATATTATCGGCCGAAGAATAAGCTGTGTATGGATCAGGTTTTTTGTTAAAGCCGGCAGGCAGAATGCTATCCGCTTGATTTTGTTTACTGGTATTAGCACCCGGCAACCTGAACTCCGGTGATAATTGCGAAGCGTCAAAGCGGTCTATTTCAGATGAATAGTTGCGTCCACCCGACGGCAGGTTTATTTTAAAAGTAAATGCCTGCTCGGTGCAATTTAGTTCGTTTGCCTGGGCATAAACCCCAATGCTTAAAAATGTTGCTATGGCAATTAGCAGTAATGTTTTCATGATAGTATTTATTAAAAACAGGATCGGCCCTGCGAAGGGCCGATCCTGTTTATGTTAGATTTAATTATTTGTTGCCGGTTTTTTTCTCTTTCCCGTAACGCAGATCAATTCACAATCCTGCGGGTTACGTTCAAACGGTGCCCTTGTCAGGAATGATAAAGAGAACAGTGATAAGAATCCCATTAATAACCGGCCCTGTTTCAACTTGCTCATGATTTTTGAATTTATGGTTGTTATATTTTGGCTACGGCTTCGCTGGTTAAAACAGCTTTTGTTGCAGTTAAAACCTCACCGCTATCTTTATTTTGTATAAAGCCCACTACTTCCCATTCTTGCTGGTTAAATTCTTTAGGAACGCTAATAATGGTTTGGCCTGTTTTTACCTCGCTTAGGGCAACTGTTTTTAAGTCGCGCACTATTTGGGTGTGCAATAAGGTTCTGCCTTCGTTTTCGCCGCGGGCAACTTTGCTGATGGCTGTTTTTTGTACAATGGCTATCAGCAATTGTTGGTTATCAGTATTGCCCGATAGTTCGTAATTTACAGCAAGCTTATCGCCGGTTTGTTGTGCTTTTAAGGAAACCTGAGCGGTTTGTGCGGTTGTTAGTGCATTCGAAATCGCTTCACGAAGTGCCGGCTCATCCGAGCCAACCATCTCGGTTTTACCATTAACTATAACTTGAGGTGTATAAACCTGGGCATTTAAATGGTAGCTATATTCTTTTTGGCGTTTTGAAAACATGGCATTGCTGAATACATCTTTCCAGCCGAGGTTATTCCAATAATCAACGTGGTAAGCTAATATGTAAACAGGCTTTTCCTGTGACTCTTTTTGGATCCTCGTCAGCAATTCATCAGCAGGAGGACAGCTTGAGCATCCCTCTGAAGTAAACAATTCTACCAAAGCAAAACCTTTTCCGGGAGTAGTGTTGTTTTCGGTTTTAGGCGCATTTATTTTACGATTAGCGTAAGCTGCGGTAGCAAGTGCCAGTGCCACGGTACCAACACAAAAGCTAAAAATTTTTAAGGTTTTCATATTTCTTGATTTTTTATTTACTTCAAAATTATACCCTAAATAGCCGCAGAAACAGCATAAAAAAGCCCAACCAGACATATCTATAGCTCAGTTGGGCATTTGTTAAGTCGAAAGTCTTAAGTTCTAAGTCTCAAGTCGGAAATCTTGAGTCAGAAATCGTTTTATTTAGAACTTAAGACTCAAGACTTAAAACTATCTATTCTCGAGCCAGCTTAAAAATACCGGCGCTTTTTCTTTATTGATGAGTAATTTCTCGGGAGTTGGAATTGTTAGTTTCACAAACAGCTTACGCATAAAATAATGCTCCACCTCTTTTATCGCACTGAAGTTAACTATGTATTGCCTGTTGAGCCTGAAGAACTGCTCCTGCGAGAGCTGACCGCTGATCTGATCAAGCGACTGGTTAACCACATATTCCTGCTGATCAAAAGTCATGATGGTCGAAAGTTCATTGCGGATGTAGAAGAAGGCTATATTATTGGACGCTATGGTGATATACTTATTATTTTTAAATACCAGGAAGCTTTTTTTACCGGCAGGAGGCGTAACCTGCGATAGCAGGCTGCTGATATCAGGAGATGAACCCTGCTGAAAGAAATTACGCAACTCGTCTACTTTTTTAAAGGCATCGGCAATATCTGTTTTTGAGAAAGGCTTGAGTACATAATCAACGCTGTTGGCCTTAAATGCCTCTAACGAATATTCATCAAACGCGGTGCAGAAAATAATAGGGCAGGACACCTTTACCGATTTAAAGATCTCAAAGCACAAACCATCCGACAGCTGGATATCCATAAAAATAAGATCAGGCTGCCTGTTTTCTGAAAGATAGGTAACTGAGCTTTCAACACTCTGCAGTTTGGTAACAATTTTTGAGTGTGGCCTTAATTCTAATATGATCGTTTCAAGCGAGCGTGCAGCCTTTAGTTCGTCTTCAATGATGATAATGTTCATGAATAATAGGTAGTTTAACTTTGAATATTTTGTCTTCTGCAATGATCTCTATGTGTTTATCAAGCAGGTGATCATAACGCAGATTGATGTTTTTAAGTCCGACACCTGTTGATGGCTCTTCAAAGCGCTTGGGCTTTATCTCGTTTTCCATAACGATGTTATCGCCCTCAACATACAATTTAATATGCAGCGGATGATCGAGCGATACCACATTATGCTTAATACAGTTTTCTATTAGCAACTGAAGGGTGAACGGGGGGATCAATGTGCCACGGTATTGTTCATTGATGGTGTTGCTGAAAATAAAACCATCTTCAAACCTGGCTTTCAGTAAAAAGTTGTAAGCGTCTACAATTTCCAGTTCGTCCGATAAATGAATGAGGTCTAATTTGCGGCTCTCTAACGTAAAACGGTAAAAATTGGAGAGTTTCAGGATGAAATCAACCGAGTGTTGGTCATTTGTCTCAACCATCGCCTTCAGGGTATTGAGACTGTTGAACAAGAAGTGTGGGTTGATCTGCTGTTTGAGCAGCTCATATTGCGCGCCAAGGTTATCGGCCTTAATACGTTCCAGTTCAACGTTAACCTGCTGGTTTTGATAGTTCTGGTACAGCAGGTTTATAAGCATATAAAACACCAGGTTTATCAGAATACCCCTTACCTCAATCATCAGCATTACCGGGCCGAAATTCAGGTGCGATAATATCAGTTGCTGTATGTAGGCTAAGGCCAGCATTACCCCCATACCTATTACCAATGTAGTAAGGAGCCGTGAATAAGAGATGCTTTTATTCAGTTGTTTATTGCCCGACTGCTTTGGTAGTGTATATATATTATAGTACCATACAAACAGCGAAAACGATGCGGTAACTGCCGAGTTCACTGCTGCTTCGGCGGGTTTGAAGTGGCGTTCGGCTATTTGGGGAACAGAAGCCAGCAGGCCAAGGAAAATTGAGCTGCTCCATATAATTCCGGGAGAAATTTTAAATGCTGTATCTTTCATTTATTGCAATATGTTTACGGAAATATGGATGGTTGCCGGACAAATATAAAGTTAATTATGGCCTGTAAGCCAAATCAGCTATCGAGATAGCCCAGGCAGTGATAATCTTTAATTTGTTTTGACTAAACACCGTAATTATTTCCTGTTGTCGCTAAATTATAACTGGGCTGGCTATTGAAACATAGGTTTATGGCGCAACCGGACATTTAGCTTCCTGAATCAGGCAATTGGGGGCCTTAATAATCAGTATGTGCAGATAAGTATGATAATGCTGGCCTATGATATTTACTGTTGATCAATGTGAGTTTCTAAATCAACCTAAAATAGTTTTGATCGAGATTTTTTAATTAAAATTGTACATTATTTCAGTTAACTGTGCTCTTTAAAAGCAAGCCGCCCAACATTGGAAATTAAAGAACTTATAGATTCTATTCATTATAATAATGATGAATCTGCCTTTAATGAACTATATAAGCTGCTGATCAATAACCTGAATCAGTTTGCCTGGTCCTTTTTGGGCGATAAGGAAGCTTGCGAGGAGATTATCAACGATCTTTTTGTAAATATCTGGACTGGCCGCCACAAGCTTAACAAGATCTCGAACCCTAAAGTATACTTTTATGTGGCTATAAAAAATGCCTGTCTTAACCATATCCGAAGTAATACCTCAAAAAGAAACCGCGACGCTCAACTTGCCGAAACCTATTATTTTCATTTATCGGTGGATCCCGCGCAATTGCTCATCAGCAAAGAGCTGCAGGCCGGAGTTCTAAACGCTGTAAACAGTTTGCCGCCCCGTTGTAAGCTCATTTTTAAAATGGTTAAGGAAGATGATCTCTCCTGCAATGAGGTAGCCGATATCCTTGGTCTCTCTAACAAAACTGTATTTGCCCAACTGGCCATCGCGTTGAAGAAACTGGATGAGGCGCTTGGGAATAAATAGGTTAATCCCCCTCAAAAAATATTTTAATTTCTTTTAGGAAAAACCTGAGGTAGCCGTGTCCTTAATGCAGAATACCAATTACTATGAGCAAATCCAGGTTTATTGAGTTAATGGCCAAAAGCATGGGCAAAACTGCCAGTGCTGAAGAATTGACCGAACTCGACATGTTTCTTGAACAATTTCCCGACTATAAAAAAACGTACAATGTTACCAATGCTTTAAAAGGAAACGGCACTGAAGCAACAGAAACAAAACCGGAAGAGATTAACGGAAACCTGGAGGAAATCTGGAACCGAATTAAAAGCTTGAACGAAAATTCGGCGAATGATGCTAAGATAAAACCAATGTTCAGGTGGCAATGGGTGGTTGCTGCTGCGGTACTGGTGCTTGTTACTACAGGCGTTTTATTTTATAACAGAGCGGCACAGCAGGATACTTTAACCGCCGAAAATATATTACATGAAATTCATGTGCCTTATGGTAAAACCGAAAAGCTCAAACTGCCCGACGGAACACTGGTTACCCTGAATGCAGGCAGTACTTTTTCGTATCCAGAAGCTTTTGAAAAAAACAGCCGGGATGTAAGCCTTACCGGCGAAGGTTTTTTTGAGGTAACTAAAAATTCTAAGAGGCCTTTTCTGGTACATACGGCCAGGCTTGTTGTAAAGGTATTAGGAACCGTTTTTAATGTAAAAGCCTACAATAACGATAAAACTGTAGAAACAACATTGCTAAAAGGTAAGGTACAGGTTGAATTAAAGAACAATCCCGAAAAAAAGATTATCCTGTTGCCTAATGAAAAGCTGATTGTTGTTAATAACCGGGAGCCTAAAAGTGTAAAGAGCAAGGAAGGTAAAATTGAATACCAGGTAACCGAATTGCCTGATGTTAAGCCGGATGAAGTGAAAGAAACAGCCTGGGTTGATAACCGCATCCTGTTCACCAACGAGATGTTTGAAGATGTGGCTGCTCAAATTGAACGCAAATACAACGTGCAGGTTGTGTTTGAAGATCGGGCGCTTCGTACCGAGCAAATAAGCGGTTTACTTGATAAAGAAACGTTGAAGGAAGCTTTAGGCATTATTGAACTGACCACGCCGTTCAATTTTAGGGTTGATGGACAAACGGTGTACCTGTCAAAGAAAGATAAATAAAAACAAAATAAACTAACTAAACACTTAATTAACAGCTTATGATATTGAAAACTTACCTGTCAGATTCCTGAAACATCCTCAAATAAACAAGGGAAGAGCTGCCACTCCTCCCCGCAAACAAATAGGATTTTATTAACGGAGTAAGCTATTGTAACACAGCACTTACTCCATCCATTTATTTTCAAAACAAATGTAATGAAAAAAACAAGAAGGGTGTTCCCGCTTCGTGGCGCGCCCGTGTGTCTCAAAGTTATTTTGCTGATGAAAGCAGTATTTTTATTGGTCATGGTTACCTGTGTGCAAGTTTCTGCAAAAGTGTACTCACAGCAGAAATTTACGCTTAACCTAAAGCAGGCCGAAGTAAGCAGTGTCCTTACCAAAATTCAAAAACAAAGTGATTACCGTTTCTTTTACAACTATGCCAGTGTTAAAAAGTTGGGCAGGGTTGATGTGGATGTAAAAGACGCAACTATTGATGAGCTGCTTGCCGTTATCATTGATGATAAGCTCTCCTATAAAATGAGTGACGATCATGTAGTGATCATTGCCAACCAGGAGGATGCCAAAAACCTTGCCCTTATAAAAGGAAAAGTTGTTGATGCCAAAGGCGAACCGCTTATTGGCGTGAATATTCGATTACAAGGGACTAATCAGGGCACTACTACCGATGCAAATGGTAATTTCAGTATTGATGCACCGGTAAATGGTGTGTTGGAAATATCTTATATCGGGTATGAAAAAAAGGTAATTACCATAACCGGAAGCCAAACTTTAAATATTACCCTCGTTGCCCTGCCATCTGCCTTGACCGAAGTTGTGGTTGTTGGTTATGGTACCAGCAAAAAGGTTGATGTTACGGGTGCAGTAGCAAGCGTTAAAGGATCGGATATTCAAAACTTGCCTGTTAGTACAGCGGCCCAGGCTTTAGATGGCCGTGCAAGTGGTGTAAGTATTGTTCGTAACGATGGTTCACCTGGCGCTGCGCCGAGCATCAGGATCCGTGGAACAGGTACAGTGAATGATGCCAATCCGTTAATTGTAATTGACGGTGTACCTACCAGTAACCCTGACGCGTTAAGTGACATTAACCCCAACGATATTGCCAGCGTCGACATTTTGAAAGACGCCTCTTCAAGCGCTATTTACGGTACACGTGCTGCGAATGGTGTGGTTTTGGTAACTACGAAAAGAGGTACTTATAATCAAAAGCTGGCAACCACTGTTAACTTTTATAGTGGGTTTTCCAACACAACTAAATATCTTAATCTGCTAACGGCTCCAGATTTATTTAAATTAAAAAGGGAACGTTATACAAATGACGGCGTAGCAATTGATGCTCCATGGGATGATAATTATTATGCTACTCAAAGAACAGATTGGCAACGGGCTATTATGGGTACAGGACATGTAACCAATGGAGATGTTAGTATACAAGGAGGTAACGATGCCTCTAATTATTACTTTTCAAGCTCTATTTATAACGAGGATGGTATTATTGATAAAACCAACTTCAAACGATACAGTACACGTATCAATTCCGAGCATAAGATAACTTCATGGTTAAAACTGGGAGAGAACGTTCAACTGACCTACGGTAATAACAATGGCTTTGATAACAATAATTCGCAAACGGGTTTGATATTTTCGGCTCTACGTTTTAACCCGGCTATACCGCTGGTAAATCCTGATGGTACTTACGGTACATCAAAGGCTTTTGCTAATCAGTTGGGTGATATCAACAGTCCCTATGCTACTATCCAAATGGCCGACAGGTACACTAAAAAGTACAGGGCCTTGGCCAACGCGTTTGCTGAAATTACCTTTTTAAAGGAGCTGAAATTGAAGGTTAACTATGCCTTTGACGGTACATTTATCCGCAATTATAATTTTAGTATCGCAGATAATAATCAAACAAGGCCAAATCCAAATTCTACCTTAACTCAATCTGAAGAGGAAGTATCGTCACAGTTGCTTGAATCTTTTCTTACGTATGATAAGGTGTTTGGCAAAAGTCACGTAACTTTTACAGGTGGTTATTCTTATCAAAACTTTAAAGATTACGGTTTTAACGCTCAAAGGGTTGGTTATGACGATACCGATCCCGATCAGCGGGTGCTTAACCAGGGCAATGGCCAATTCAATTCAAATATCTTGCCTCAACCATCTTCACTACAGTCGGGCTTTGCAAGGTTATTTTATGATTTTGACAGCAGGTACCTGGCAACCGTTACTTTTCGTGCAGACGGTTCTTCCAAATTTGCGCCCGGCAAACAGTGGGGGTACTTTCCTGCATTCTCCTTGGGCTGGAGAATTACCAGTGAAAAATTCATGAAAAATATCACCTGGATTAATAACTTGAAATTGACGGGTGGTTATGGTGAGTTGGGTAATCAAAATGTACTGCCTTTTCAGTATCTAAGCTTGATCAAAATTGGCAGTACTTATGAAAATGGTGGTTATGCCTTTGGCGGCACGGGAGTAAGTGGTGCAGCTGTTACAAGTATTGCAAATCCGGATATTACTTGGGAGCGTACTGCTATGACCAACATTACCCTTGATGCTGGTTTCCTGAATAACCAGTTAAATACCACACTTACGTATTTCAATAAGAATACTAAAGATATGCTGATATCACCGCCGGTAGTAGGTTCAGCGGGTTCGGTAGCTATTCCAAATCAAAACATCGGTACAATGAATAACAAAGGTGTCGAAGTTGAAATTAACTATCAAGGCGGCGATAAACTAAAATATTCATTCGGTGCCAATGCTTCGTTTATCAAAAATAAGGTAACTAAACTTAATGGAGAAGGTACTTTCATTGGTTCGACAGTTTACGGGCGTTCAAGCCAGGAAATCTCAAGAACATATCAGGGTCAGCCGATAGCTTCTTTTTACGGATGGAAAACAAATGGCCTTTACCAAACCCAGGCAGAAATTGATAACGATCCGGCGCTTAAAAATGATTCGCGCAAGGCTAATATCAAACCCGGCGATGTGCGTTTTCTGGATTTAAATGGCGATGGCCAGATTGATGGTAATGACCGCACCAATTTGGGCAATCCAAATCCTAATGCTACAGTTGGTTTGCAAGGCAGTCTTTCATACAAAGGTTTTGACTTTGCAGCAAACTTTACCGGCGTATTTGGTGTAAGCCTTTATAATGCCGATAGGATGCAAGGTATTGATCCAACCTATCCGTTTAATCTTTATGCCGAAGACATGAACCGCTGGACAGGGCCGGGCACAAGCAACTCGATCCCGCGTATGTCATTAGATCGTGCTAACGACAATTATCGCACATCCGATCTGTTTGTCGAAAGCGGAAATTACTTTGCCCTCAAAAATGCCACTTTAGGTTATACTTTACCTGCAAGCTGGGCTAAAAAAGCGACACTGAAAAGCGTAAGGTTATATGCATCAGGTCAAAACATATTTTTTATAACCAATTATAAAGGATACACCCCTGAGCTTGGTTATACTAACGGCAACCTGCAGCGTGGGGTTGATGTGGCCCAGTACCCTACGGTACGTACAATTACATTCGGTATAACTGCTAAACTTTAAAATCATGAAATCGAAAATTACAATATATATGGTTATAGGGCTGGCGTTACTCAACAGCGCCTGTAAAAAAGCACTTGATCTTAAACAACAAGGGGTTTATACCTCAGATAATTATTTCAGGAACGAAGTTGATGCTGTAAATGCGGTTTCCGGTATTTATAGCCTTTTGGAAGAAGAGGATTATGTTGGCCACGCGGAGGCTACATTTGATGTTCCATCTGACGATTACTGGCGTTCAGGTGATCATAGCGAGGATGAGGGCATTGAGAACTTAACTTATGATGCTTCAAATGCAGCCATCAGGTATCCATGGAAATGGAGGTATGAAACCATCAACCGGGCAACCAATTGCATCATTAACATCCCAAAGATCACCGCAATATCTGCCGATATTAAAAATCGGAGTATGGGCGAAGCTTATTTTTTACGTGCCTTTGGCTACTGGCGTTTAATGATCATTCATGGCGATGTACCTATCATTACCGAAGATGATTACTCAAAACAAACTTTTAATGTTCCAAAATCGCCAATTGAAGAAGTACGAAAACAGATCGAGTCGGACTTGTTGAAAGCGGTGGATCTTTTGCCTGAAAGCTATGGCTCTGCCGACCGCGGCCGTGTAAGCAAAGGAACTGCATTGGGCTTATTAACCAAGCTTTACATGTATTGGGAAAAACTTCCTGAGGCAATTGCAACCGGTCAAAAAGTGATTTCCAATTCACATTACGCGTTGGCTGCTAACTACGCCGATAATTTTACCCGTGCTAACGAAACCAGCACCGAGTTGCTTTTTTCGATCCAGGCTGTACAAACCGTTGTACAAAATGACTTTACAGTTTATTACATTCCAAGATCATGGAACGGTTATGGCTTTAGTCAGCCATTACAGGGACTTGCCAATGAGTTTGAGGCAGGGGATCCGCGTAAACAGGCTACTTTATTAAGCGTTGGCGACAAGGTTGATCTGGGTGATGGCAAGGGCTTGACAACGTTTACCGCCGATCTTTCTGCTACTGGTTATGCATTTAAAAAGTACGCTGTATTTAATACTGAAGCTGATGGCGGTGGAGTTGACCACAGTTATGCTGTGCCTCTAATGCGTTCTGCAGATATTTATTTATTAGTTGCCGAAGCCTTGATCCGTACACAAGGTGCCGGAGCTGGTGACGCTTTGATCAACCAGATCAGGCATAGGGCTTCTCCACTGTTAAAACCTGTTTCAGGAGCTGGCATGAAAGAGCTGATCCATGAGCGTCGAGTTGAACTGGCGGGTGAAGATCAACGCCATCAGGACCTGATGCGCTGGGATAAAGCTAAAATTGTGGATATAGCGGCAATTTATAACCTTGCTGTTTCCAAAGCTCCGCTTGATCAAAACAAAACGGTAACCTTTGTACGCCCTAAAAACTATTACTTCCCAATCCCCCAGGTTGAGATTGATAAGAGTAAAGGTGTGTTAGTACAGAACCCTAATTTTAAATAATTATATCCTTATACCGGCAATAGGGGAGAGCCTCCTGTTGCCGGTATTTATTTCCAGCGTTTAATTATCTGTTGATGAGAAAGTGTTTACTTGTTTTAGCTGCTATTATTTCATTCGGCCTTAAAGCCGGTGCCCAGGTTGATCAGAAAGCCTCGTACGATTTTATTGAAAGAGTAATTCCCGGCAAAGGTAATTTGTTTGTTGTTGAGGCTATCCCGCAACAAAACGGCAAAGATGTATTTGAATTGGAAAGCCGTAATGGTAAAATTGTGCTGAGAGGTAATAATGGCCTTTCTATAGCATCAGCACTAAATTACTATCTTAAAAATTATTGCTTTTGCGATATCGGCTGGAATGGCACAAACCTTAATTTGCCTGCTACTTTGCCGTCAGTTAAAGGCCTCATCCATAAAACCACGCCTTACCAATATCGCTACTACTTAAATTACTGCACGTTTAATTACACCATGGCCTGGTGGGATTGGGAACGCTGGCAAAAAGAAATTGACTGGATGGCCCTGAACGGTATCAATATGCCGCTGGCCATAACCGGCGAAGAAGCCGTTTGGCAAACCGTTTACAAAGACATGGGGTTTACTGATAAACAACTATATGAGTTTTTTAGCGGCCCTGCTTATTTTTCATGGTTTTGGATGGGGAACATTGATGCCTGGGGCGGCCCGCTGCCGCAACATTGGATGGACTCGCATAAAGCATTACAAAAAAAGATTTTAGAGCGCGAACGCTCATTTGGGATGACGCCTGTATTGTCGTCATTTACCGGCCATGTGCCGCCATCATTTAAAGATAAATTCCCCGCTGCTAAGGTTAAAAGAACCAACTGGGATGCCGGGTTTCCAGATGTTTTTATACTTGATCCCGACGATCCGATGTTTGAAACCATCGGTAAAAAATATATAGAGGCACAAACAAAAGAGTTCGGTACCGACCACCTGTACTCGGCCGATACTTTTAATGAAAACGTGCCGCCAACAAATGATTCAACCTACCTGGATGGTATGAGTAAGAAAGTATTCAACTCTATGGTTGCTGCCGATCCTAAAGCTATCTGGGTAATGCAGGGTTGGATGTTTCACTATAATAACAAATTCTGGCAGCCGCAACAGATTAAAGCGCTGCTTAACGCTGTGCCAAACGAGCAGATGATCGTGCTTGATTTGTACAGCGATGCCCACCCGGTTTGGAACCGTACGGAAGCTTACTATGGCAAACCATGGATCTGGAGTATGCTCCAAAACTTTGGCGGGAACATCAGCCTGTTTGGTCGTATGCGCCATGTAGCTGCCGATCCGGCCATGGCCCTGCATGATCCTGAATCAAAAAATATGCGTGGCATTGGTGTTACACCCGAAGGTATCGAACAAAACCCTGCGCTGTTTGCACTAATGTTGGAAAACGTTTGGAACGATACCCCGATTGATGCCGATAAATGGGTAGCTAACTATGCGCAGCGCCGTTACGGACAAGCTAACAATCAGGCAGATGAAGCATGGCACATCCTGTTAAATTCGGTGTACTCAGGCGGCCTAACCGAAGGCGGCCCAGAATCGATCATTGTGGCAAGGCCGACAATAAAAAAATATATCGACAGGGTAATGACCAAACTGGATTATGACCCTATGCAATTGGTTAAAGCCTGGACGCTACTCATAAATGCTGCCGACAGCCTAAAACAAAGTGATGGTTTTCAGTATGACCTGGTTGATGTTACCCGGCAGGTGTTGGCCAATTATGCAAGTCCGCTACAGCAGAAAATGGCTCAGGCTTATCAGAATAAGGATCAGCAACAATTTAAATTATATAGCAGCCAATTCCTGGAGCTCATGGATGATATGGACGCGCTGCTAAGCACGCGCAAAGATTTCCTGTTAGGCAAATGGATCAACGAAGCAAGGACTAACGGAGTAACTGATAAGGAGAAAAACCTTTACGAGTTTAACGCCCGCGATTTGGTTACCCTTTGGGGCGATAAAGAAAGCGGTTTGCGCGAATATTCCAATCGCCAATGGGCGGGCTTAATTAAGGAATATTACAAACCACGTTGGGTAATGTACTTTGGGCAGTTGGATAAGTCGTTATCAACCAAAACCGACTTTAATGCCGAAGCCTTTGATAAGCAGGTAAAGGATTGGGAGTGGCAATGGGTGAACAAGCATGATAATGCTTATACCGATGCAGTAAAAGGTGATGCCATTGAAAAATCAAAGCAATTGTTTGCTAAGTATAACGCGGTGATTTTACGTACGCGATAAAAAAATATGAAGTTGAAGACTTACGAAGTTTTCAAAACTTCGTAAGTCTGGATTTTTGAAGAATCATGAGAATACGCTACGCTATATTTACATTTATCTTACTACTAACCGCTTTCACAGCAGCCCACAGCCAGGGCTCAAACGATCATATTTTTCCAGCCACAGCAGTTGCAAAGCCTTATATTGATTTTGACAGCAAAGGCTTTATTGTTCAGGGTAAACGCACATTTATCGCATCGGCCGGGTTGGAATACGCCCGCATCCCGCATGAACTTTGGTATGATAGATTACTGCGGATAAAACGGGCGGGTTTTAACTGTATAGAGATCTATACCATCTGGAATTTTCATGAAGAGCAGCCCGGTAAATTCAATTTCAACGGCGACCGTGACCTTGGGAAATTCCTGGATATAGTAAAACAGTTGGGCTTATATGCTATTGTTCGCGTTGGCCCGTATTACTGTGCTGAGTGGGATAACGGCGGCTACCCGATATGGCTTAAATTTAAAAAAGGCCTGAGGGTACGTGAGGACAATAAACCATTTGAGCAATATGTAGATCGCTTTTTCGATCATCTTTTGCCGGTAGTATTCCAAAGACAGATCAATAAAGGTGGCGCAGTAATACTGGTTCAGCTTGAAAACGAGCATCCTAATGGTTGGGGAACTGTAATGCCTGATGGTTATTTCAAACACCTGCAGGCGAAGGCTTCGGATCTGGGCTTGCAGGTACCATATTTCTTCAGCGGTTTACATCATGCCAGCGACCCGGCGGGCGATGGAAAGCTTGACGATGATAAACGGCCAAACCCGTGGTTTTCTACCGAGTTCTGGGCCGTTTGGTATTCGCAATATGGTGCTAAGCCGGGCGATGCTGAGCTTTATGACAGGCGTACCTGGAAAATCATTGCTCACGGTGGTAATGGTTATAATTACTACATGGCCCATGGCGGTTCAAATTTTGGCTATACCAATAATGATGAGGACGCAGCTTCATACGATTATGGCACTGGTATAGGCCAGGCCGGTGATCTGCGACCAATCTATTACACTTTTAAACGGGCCGCATGGTTCTCCCGCAGTTTTCAGAATGTATTGGAGAACAGCACTAACGCTGCGGAAACATACAAAGGCATTGCCGTTAACACAACGGTTAAAATATCTGCCCGTACAAGCCCGGCAGGTGATCTGATATTCCTGGATAATCCGGGTACATCTAAGGTAAGTTCATCATTAAATATCAAGGGTAACGAGAACCTGTTTGCGGGAAAAAAGATCAGCCTACAGCCCAAAGAGATTTATCCGTTGGTACACAATTATAGGCTTAACGATGAGGTTACGCTTGATTGGGCACTTACCCGCGTGTTTGCTATTGTTAAGCAGGCTAATACCACAACTATAATTGTTGAGGCTGAAGCCGATGATCCGCTGCTTCTTCGTTTCAATACTAAAGAGACAGCTTCATCAGCAAAGGCTTCGGTAAAAATCGATAACAATAATGTGCTTATCGATGAGCAAATGCCGGCAATCGCGGAAAAGGTTGTTGAATATAGTTTTAACGTTGGTTCGCAAACTGTAAGGGTTTTAGTCATGAATCGTGCTTTAACCGATAAAACGTGGATTACCGAAAGCGAAGACAAAAACTACATCATCACTGGGTTGAACTATGTTGGTGAGGCATCGGTTAAAAATGGCCAGTTAAAATTAATAGCAGAAACGCCTTTAACCGAGAGCATAATTCAGAAAGCGGTATTATATACTGATCGCAAGGAGATACCATTCAGCCTTGATGCGCAGAAAGGCAATCAGCAGTCAACTATCAGCTTAGCTAACTGGCAATATAAAAACGCAGCCGTTAACGCGGCAACAAATGTAAACACAAGCAGCTGGCTCAAATCAAAGGATCCGAAGCCAATGGGAGCGGATGACGATATAACTGCCGATGCCTGGTATAGGACTATCATAAATATACCATCCAACGGAAAATATACCCTGCAGGTAAAAGGTGGCGGCAGGGGTCAAGCTTTTATTGACAGCAAACCCACGGCTAAATGGAAACTGAATGATAATGAATTAACGCTTAACCTTATCAAAGGCAAACATACACTGGCCGTTTTTGCGGCACATGATGGCCGCGATAAGCTGGCTGCCTATCTTGGCCCGATAGATGAAGTAGACAGCAAAGGCCTTTTCGGTAAGGCCTTGATCAAAAAGGGCGGACCGTTCATTTCTGAGCTTGGTGACTGGTATTTTGCCAAAGCCAACAAAAAAGACGATGTAAAGCAAGGACCACCGGCATTTGATACATTGATATACAAAAAATATAAAATAGGCAATGATGTTTTTAACCTGAAAGAGGGTTTTGCCTGGTTTCACACAACTATTCCGCAGCAGCCGGCGGGGACTTCAAAATTAGCAGTGCTGTTTAAAAGCGTTGACGAAAACGCCACCGTATTTATTAACGGTAAACAAGTAGCCCATCATGACGGCTGGAACCAGCCATTTGAAGTGAACATTATTGATGCAGAAACCTTAAAACACCCGGTTGATCTTATCCTTTTTATTGAAAATTACTCAAATGAAGGAGGCATCGATCAATCTGTAAAAATCAATGCCATAGGTGATGCCACAGCGGTAATTAACTGGCAATTAAAAGGTGGTCCGGGTGATGCGCAAGCTATTCAGGGCTGGACTAAGCTTGACGCAGCAAAGCAAATGAAAAATGCTCCGGCCTTTTATCGCACAACTTTCAACTTGCCTCAATCAAACGGAAATACATTCATCTGGCGTTTTGATCCTGTTGGTTTAGGTCACGGTTCTGTTTGGGTTAACGGTCATAACCTTGGCAGGTATCCCGAAAAACTGGATCTGAAAAGCCTTTATATCCCCGAATGCTGGCTTAAACCGGGTTTAAACCAGGTGGTGGTTTATGACGAAGAAGGCAATAGTATCAATAAAACCCGCATTGTGGCCGAAGAAGCAGCGGGCAGATCAATCAAAGAAATTTCAATACCCCTTAATTAATAGAATAGCAGAAAATGGCTACAATAACCGAAAGATTTACCGCACTTGATGTTTTCCGTGGTATGACCATTTGCTTCATGATCATCGTTAACGCCCCCGGCTCGGGGGCAAACGTATGGTCGCCGCTTGACCATGCATCCTGGATTGGTTTTACACCTACCGATCTGGTTTTTCCATCATTCCTTTTTGCAGTTGGCAACGCGCTTAGTTTCTCTAAAAAGAAATTTGAAACGGATGCCGCTTTTATAGGCAAGATCTTTAAGCGCACGGTGATCATTTTCCTGCTGGGGTATCTGATGTACTGGTTCCCTTTCTTCCATCGTGAAGCGGGTAATTGGGTGTTTAACCCACTAAGCCATACCCGTATCATGGGCGTGTTGCAGCGAATAGCGCTGTGCTACTTTTTTGGCGCACTGATAGTTCATTATTGCTCGCAAAAGACGGCCATCGTTATCTCTGCTGTGCTTTTATTGGGCTACTGGGCATTCCTGATATTTTGCGGCGAACAGGGTAAAGAGTATACCATGCTTGGCAATGCGGGCACCCGATTAGATATTGTGTTAATGGGAAACGATCATTTATATCACGATAAAGGCGGTCCGATAGCTTTTGACCCGGAGGGTTTACTCAGCACCATGACAGCCATTGTGAATGTAATTGGCGGTTATCTGGCCGGAGCGTTTATACAGCGTAAGGGTAAAAACTATGAGTCGGTTGCCCGTTTGTTTATGTGCGGTGTTTTACTGATTGCTATTTCCTTATTCTGGGCGCAATTTTTCCCAGTTGCTAAAAAACTATGGACGAGCTCATTTACACTACTTACTATCGGTATTGATCTTTTACTGTTAGGCTTCATGGTATTTGCTATCGAGATAAAAAAGATCAAGAGTGGTACAAATTTCTTTCAGGTTTTCGGGCGCAATTCACTGGCTATTTACCTGCTTTCGGAGTTGCTGTTAACAGTTTTTCAAACCATTTGGGTAAAACCACAGCTAAGCTTTTACGACTGGATAAACCAGGTGCTTTATCAAAAGATCTTCCCCGGCGCATTTGGTACACTGGTATTTGCACTATGTTATATGATGCTTTGCTGGCTGGTGGCTTGGGTGCTTGATAAAAAGAAGATCTATATAAAAATATAACAATTTACGTAGAGATGCATAATTGCGTCTCTAATTGTACAGAGACGGCATACACTTTAAATGCCCGTGCAAAGCAGGAGACGCAATTATGCGTCTTTACATTAGTGTTTTAAATTATTGATTGCGCAATTGAAGAAGATATTCTGTTTAGTTTCAGTCATTACATTATTGGGCAGCAACCTCTATGCCCAGCATACAGACCATCTGCAATATGTTGATCCGTTTATCGGTACATCACTTAGCAATGTGCTTACCAAATGGGGTAATAATGGAGGTTGTTATCCGGGAGCTGTTGCGCCGTCGGGCAGCGTACAACTAAGTCCCGAAACAAGGACTACAGGGACAAGGGGATATAACTACACCGATAGCTCAATTTATTATTTCAGTTGCTTTGGCCACATGAGCGGTTTTCCTGAAGGATCATCAGGCCGCTTTTTTGTGATGCCGTTTAGTGGTAGTGAAAGTTTTGAACCGGGAAAGTCAAGCCTGCATTTTTCGCACAAAAAAGAAACTGCCGTACCGGGCTATTATAAAGTGGATTTTGATAACCAGCGGATTACCGCCGAAGCTACAGCTACTACGAGAACTGGCATGTTTCGGTTTATGTTCAATGGAAGCACTAATCCACAAATTTTCGTTGGAAATGCCGGTGAAATCCAGGCGATATCAAGTAAAGTGATCCATACTTCAGTTGCAAACGCTGTGATAAACTTTAGCGAAGGATATACGGAAAAAAAGGAAGTTAAAGGGGGCTGGGTTTTCACTTTCCCGAAGACTAAAGTGATTACTTTGCGCTTAAGTAAATCATCAGTTAGCTATCTCAATGCACAGCATAATATTGATCAGGAAATCGGTAGCTTAACTTTTGATGAGGTTCGCGCGAAAACCGGCGGCGAATGGGCTAAAGTATTATCGGTAGTTGATATAATCGACGGTAACGAGCAAAACAAAACAGTATTTTATACGGCGCTTTACCATTCGCTGTTATTGCCCTGGGTTGTTGATGATGCTGATGGCAATTATCGGGGGAATGATGGCGAGGTTCATCAAAAAACAGGGCAAAATCAGTACGGGGCTTTCTCTCCATGGGATACTTTCCGGTCGCTGCATCCGTTACTTACGCTGCTTTATCCACAGAAGCAGCAGGATGTGATCTTATCCCTGCTTGATGTTTACAAGCAAAGCGGGCATCTGCCAACAGAAAGCATGACGGGCAATCATGCTATTCCTATCATTGTTGACTCATACTTAAAAGGCATTACCGGTTTCGATAAAGAGCTTGCTTACAAGGCTATGAAGAAGGATTTGATTGATGGCCCATTCGTGCAATCGGACATGGAAGTGTACCATCAAAAAGGCTACGTTCCATTCACCAAACCTGAGTCGGTTACCCGCACTGTAGAATATGCTTATGATGATTGGGCTTTATCGCAATTTGCCGAAAAGGCGATGGGGGATAAACAAATCGTTCAATTATTAGCAAACAGGGGATTTAGTTACCGTAATCTTTTAAATAAAGATGAACTCTTTATACTTCCGCGTAATGGTGATGAGTTTAAACTGCAGCCCGGTACATCAGGATATAAAGAGGGCGATAAATGGGTGTACTCGTACTTTGTACCTCAAAACGGTAAAGACCTTATTAACATGACCGGCGGCAACGAACAATTCTCCGCCCGGCTTGACCCTGCCCTGCGCAATAATGTTATTCTATTTGATAACGAAACTGTTTTCCATTTGCCTTATATGTTCAATCAGGCAGGTAAGCCTCAGTTAACACAAAAATGGGTGAGGGATATTATGCTCAACAGGTTCAGCGCCACACCCGGTGGTTTACCCGGTAATGATGACTTGGGTTCAACATCAAGCTGGTATGTCTTTAGCTCGCTCGGGATATATCCGGTATGTCCTGGTAATCCGCTTTACGCTATCGGTGCGCCTTTGTTCAAATCTGTAACGCTTCATTTACCCAATGGCAAAAAGTTCATCATCGGCAGTAATAATTCATCTAAAAAAAATAATTACGTACAGGCTCTGCATGTGAATGGCAAAGCCTGGCAGCAATTGGCCCTGCCACATTCGGTGTTGGTTAACGGTGGTGCAATGACTTTTGATATGGGGAAAGCCCCAGGTAACTGGCCAACCGATAAAGATCCGATTGAGCTATCGGCCACACAAAAAAATACTGCCTTTAGTATAGCGAGTTATTCGGTCGATAAAAAAAATGCAGTGCCTGACGAGCCGCTTGTGATAAGGTTTAAACTTAAAAATACAGGTAGCAAGGGCATTAAAACCATAAAGCTGTTGGTTAACGGAAAGCCATATAGTTATAAAAACTGCTTGGTTGAGCCGGGACAAACTGTTCAGGATTCTATTGAGTTTCGCCTTTACCCTGTGGGAAAAACGGTACTGAAGCTTGATAATACACTACCGTTGATTGTCGAAGTGAATCTGCCTGCAAAACCGCAGGAGCAAGCTTTTAAAATATCGGGGCTGGAAGTAAAACCGATGATCAGGTTGAATGAAAGCCAGGAAATAAAATACCGGATAAAAAATACTGGCGGATTAAAGCAAACCTTTATTATACCTGTAATCCAGAATGATTCGGTTGTTTTTACCGATAATATTAAACTTGATGCCGGTGAAGTTAAAACCATTAGTCATCATATAAAAGCTTCCAAAAACGGATTTGAATATGTGAGGGTCGATACGGCGAAAACTATCTACAAGGTTTATGAAAATGCTACAGAATCATTATTACTTGATTTCGCATCGATAGTCCGTGGTAAGATAGTTGCTGATAGTTCGGGCTTTCATAACAACGGAAATGTTATTTCATCTTCAGTAACGACTACTAATGATAAACTGTTATTTAGCGATAGTACTTATGTGGAAGTCCTAAACTCACCATCTTTGGACAATATGGATGAATCCATTACTATGATGGGATGGGTTTACCCGATGGGCAATGAGAAAGGTCTGGTTGATATCATTACCAAAGGCGATAACCATGTATTGCAAATGACCGATAACAGAACCCTGACTTTTTTTGCGGGCGGATGGGGCAGGGGGGACTGTACCGTAAACCTTCCTGCCGATTGGAAGCAGCACTGGCACCACATAGCCGGCGTGTGCAACGGCAAAAAGCTGTATGTTTATATCGATAATATTTTGGCCGGAACCACGCTGTTAGAGGTAACCGCTGATCTGTCGGTAAATAACAAATGGACATTAGGCCGAAATGAAGAGTTTCCATCGGAACGCGTGTTTCATGGCTTTATAAACAGGGTAAAAGTATTCAAAGCTGCATTATCTGCTAACGATATCAAAAATATAGTGTCCTCAGAAAAACAGTAAGCCGGTATTAGGAGCGTCTCCTACGTTTAAGAGGATAATTAACAGCCTCTAACGGGCTGTTGATGCCCTCGCTATTAATTGTGATGGCATTATCAGTTCCTGCTTGGCTTCATTAAGTCGTCCAGACAAGCGGCCGAAAAGTATTTCGGCCGCTTGCTTGCCCATATCATATGCAGGTTGTAAAATAGTAGTGAGCGATGGGTTAAGTATTGCCGCGGTAATTTGATTGGTAAAACAAACAACTTTTACATCACGGGGAATTTGTAGTTTCAGTTCATCGCAAGCAAGATAAGTTGCGGTTGCCAGCTGCTCAACTGTAGCTATGATACCATCGGGTTTAACGGTTGCCAAATGCGCTTTGATCATGTTTACGTTTTCCTCTGTATATTTATTGGCGCAGGTTACTATTCCTGCATCTTTAGCTACAAACCCATTGTCAATTAAAGCGTTGCGATATCCTTGTTCCCGGGCGGTTAAAATAGTAGGATAACCGCTGATGGTAACCAGTGAGATGTTTTTACATCCGGCTTGCAATAAGTGGGTGGCTGCGTTGTAAGCGCTATTATAGTCGTCGGTTACTATTTTATCTGCAGTAATATCCTCGCACACCCTATCAAAAAAAACTATGGGAATGCCCGTTTCCTGTAATGTTTTAATATGTCCGGTATCCTGGGTGCTGCTGGCTACCGACATAATTAGGCCATCAACGCGTCCGCTGGCCAGGTCGTTAAACATGGATGCTTCCCGTTCATAGCTATCATGAGTAAGGTAAATGAGCGCATGATATTTTTTTGGGGCGACAATACTTTCAATGCCGTTAATGGCCTGGCTAAAAAAGCTGTCGGCAATTTCAGGTATGATGATGGCTATAGTATTGCTGCTTTGTTTGCGGAGGCTGCTGGCATAAGCGTTAGGTACGTAATTTAAGCGCCTGGCGGCTTCCATTACTCTCAGTTTGGTTTCAGGACTTATATCATAGCTATCGCGCAGCGCTTTAGATATGGTTGCGGTTGAAAGGTTAAGCTCTTTCGCGAGCGTTTTCATATTCACCTTATCGTTCTTATTACCGCCGGTCATTTTAGTATTGGTTGTGCTTAATTGTGGAGCAATATAGCGAAAAAGATGTTCAGTAGTTTCGACGCGACTCAACCTGAACGGAAGAAGGGCGTTTATATGTTAAAACAATGCGGGGTACGGTTTAAATGAGAAAAGGCACAATTTCTTGCGCCTTTTGTGATCCCGCTGGTACAAAACTCGAATCATTTGGTAAATGATTTGAAGTTATTAGCTTCAATAAAATCGTTAAATATATAGATCCGATAGAGAAATATATCGTTTAAAATGTATCGTTTGTCTTCAAATGGGAAAGTATTTGCCCAATATTTAGGTCTTCAGTAAAATTAAACAAGATGGCCATAATGAATTGTATATCAGTATGTTACTTCGCGAGCCGGACAGCAATCGTCAGGGCTTTCCTGGATTCAACTGTGAAATCCCCGTCCAGTTGTTCCGACAGACCTTTGATAAGGGTGATTCTCAGCGAATCCGCTTTAACAATGGCGATAATAATAAGTTCCCCCAATCTTGGAGTAAGATAATCTGCCCCCTGTCCGGAGATTTTGCAAAGTGCCCTGTGATACTTTCAACAGTTGCCTGACTTCAGCACCTTTGAGCCATTCTTTTGGGATATCTTTTTTTGTGTTCAACAAATCATAGATATCATTAAGTAATTGCAGCCTGAAATGCTGCAGATCTTCTTTGGTAATAATCTCTACACTCATGGTCTATACGATATGGTAATGTTGTTGAATGGATTTCTTTTGAATGATGGTATTGATAAATATTCCGAGGTCGAGCAGACACAGGATACGCTTACGATAATTCATACTACCTGAATTCTTTGCGATATTTATAATTTTATATGCAATGGTTCTCGTCATGTTGTACATACGGGCATTATGATTTTTTTTAATTTCCTGCAATTACTTTTTATCGCTTGCAAACAGGTAGATCCCGGGGAACAAGAATGATTTTACTGCGCCTCTTCTTGTTGAAAGATGGGAAATATTGTAAATAACCAAAGTCATGCAGGTCCCGGATACAGCGATGATAAGTAGCCCGAGAAGAAATCCGGGCCGCCTCCATCACCTCGTAACTATAAACCTCGATATGATCCGTAAACCCGCCACGCTGCCACAACTGCAGGAGCGTAGCAAAAAGGCCAATATGGGCAATACAGATCCGGGGATCGCTGCCGACCCGTTCAAAGAATACCCATAAAGACCCTATGGACGAAAGTCTGATGCCAGCTAAGATGGAGGCAGACTATGTCCAGGTATAAAAGATATCGAGGGGGTATTAATAGAAAACCTGATTATTCGGGCGTTTAATTGCCGAATTATTTTTTCAACTAGCTGCAATCAAGAACTGAAGAGCTTTATTCATTACGCAAGATGAACGGTACCTGAAATGATGGATGAACATCCCGATATTTTAAACCGAAATCGCTGCCAAAAGCCAGTATACCCATCAGCTCCTGATAATTTAACGTTAACAGATATTTAGACAAGATAAGGGGCGATTTTTTTACAATAAGTTTATATTTGGGAAATGGAGGCCCCTAACTTACATAAGACAACCTGGCTTGAATTTAAGAGCGGGAGCGAAGCGGCTTTGCATAATCTATATAAGCAACATTACCTGGGACTGATTAATTACGGAATTAAATTTAGCGGGGACAGGCATTATGCAAATGATTGCATCGTGGAAATGTTGCTCGGCCTTTGGGAAAAACGTGCTAAACTACCAGAAGTCGAAAATGTAAGAAGTTATTTATTAACCTGTTTGCGAACTATTATGTTACAACGCATCAGGTCTGATAAATTGAGAGAAGTTAAGGAACGTCACGCTCACTCTCTAACGGATCACCAGGAATTGTCCTACGAAGAGCACATCTCTAAAATTCAAACCGATCTAATAATCAAGGATAAACTAACTAAAAGCTTAAACAGACTTACTGGACGCCAAAAGGAATTATTGCAGTTGAAGTTTTTTGATAACCTTGATTATGACGAAATAGCCATAAGATGTAAGATATCCAAGCGTACGGCTTATAATATTGTGTACGATGCCTTGAAAATTCTGAAAGACGACCTGGAAAAAGATGGTAAAAAAAATTCTTTTTACCTCTCATCCATTATAAGTTTGTTAATATTTTCAATCGAGGCTAATATTTTCTAATTTATTTTGAATAAGGCGTCTATTTTGTTAAATAATTAAAAATTATTTCAATTTTCGTAGTAAAAATTGGGGTGCCAAGCATCAATAGGGAAATTTTAAGCAAAATGAACTATTCGAAGTTTGGTATTGAAGATTTCTTATCCGATATTTCGTTTCAGGAGTATTGTTTGGGAAATAATGAACAAGCTATTGCCTTTTGGACCCAATGGCTAAAAGAACATCCTGAAAAAGCAAACACTATTCACAGCGCTAAAACGCTTTATTATATTCTTAACGGAAACATTACGGATAAGGACTTCCGTGCAGACTATGAATTTTTTCAGAAGGCCTTTGGGCCACGACATTCTAACTCGGATTCGCATCTGCCATTGCAGCAAAAGATAGTTCCGCTTAAGCGGTCAAACAGGAAACTGGTGATGACTTTAACTGGTATTGCAGCATGTTTTCTGATCGTATCAGCTATTTACTTATTCAATCTCAAAAATAGTAAACAATCTGTAGCTGATAGAGCACTCAGTTTTTCGAGCCCTTTAGGAAAAAAGAAAACGATTACTCTCAGCGACGGAACAAAGATCATATTGAATGGCGGCAGTAAGCTAACCGTTGCGGATAATTATAATATCAGCCGTCGCGATGTAACACTGGAGGGCGAAGGCTACTTTGACATCGTGCATAATGCTCAAAAACCGTTCACCGTTCATACAGCTAAGATCAGCATCAAAGACATTGGGACAATATTCAACGTAAAGGCTTATGCTATGGACAAAACAACAGAAACCTCTCTCATAAAGGGTGCCGTTGAAATTATCCTGAATAACAAAATGAAAAGCAAAATCCTGCTAAACCCGAACCATAAACTGGTTTTGCTTAACAATAAGGATTTGAATGTAAATCAGGGAGAGGAAACTGCTGAAGGTCTCTTCACTGTTCGTAAAGTTACGAAAAACACAGACGACAATTCTGTAGTTGAAACCAATTGGACTCAAAATAAACTCACATTTTATGATCAGTCCTTTGATGAAATAGCAGTTCAGATGGAAAGGTGGTACGGCGTTAAAATCAATATCATCAATCCCGCTGTGAAGGAATACCATTACACGGCCACATTTGACCATGAAGACATTGCACAAGTGTTAGAAGCTCTTAAATTATCCGGGAACTTTAATTACAGAAAGGAGGATAATGTAATTAGTATTTACTAAAATTCTCTGATCGTAAAAAAGGGAAATACGAATGTATTCCCCCGCGAATTAAAATCCTCACTGAAGACAGGTTAATCAATTGGCGTTGTCGCCTGCTTCAATTGTTAAACTTTTAAATCATGTAAAATTATGCAAAAAAGCACAATTAATAGTGCCGTTTTTCCTGCAACCCCTATTGGTAAAATTTTGATTGTTATGAAATTAACTTTTATGCTAATTCTCATCAGTTGCCTGTCCGTTTCGGCCACGGTATACTCCCAGGAGGTGCGTATGTCACTGAATGTAAAGGACGCTGAGATTAGTAAAATTATAAAGAGTATTGAAAAAAATACGCCTTATAAGTTCGTTTATAATAACAACCTGTTTAAATCTGATACCCGGATCAGCCTCTCGGTTACGGATGTAACCGTAGCTGATATATTAAATAATATGTTACAACACACCGGTTTTACTTACAAAGTACTTGATAATAACCTGATCGTACTCACAAAAAAAGATTCCGAAGCTTCGGCTATTTTAATCAGTGGCATCGTTGTTGACGATAGCGATCAGCCGCTGCCGGGTGTTACCATCAGTATCAAAGGCAACAGAATGGTAAGTTCCGCCACTGATTACAACGGGCATTTCAACATCACAGTGGCATCCGCAAACGATATTTTAGTGATTAGCTACATCGGTTTTGTTACCCAGGAAGTAGCACTTTCAGGGCAACGATCAGTTAAGATCAGGCTAAAACCTGCTCAAAATGGTTTAAATGAGGTTCAGGTCATAGGCTATGGTATTACAACCAAAAGAAACAATACCGGCGCCGTCAGTTCCATTACTGCTAAAGACATCGAAAATCAACCGGTTGCTAACCCTCTTGCCGCCATGCAGGGTAAACTTCCGGGCGTACAGATCTCCCAAAACAATGGCTTGCCCGGTAGCGGCTTCCGGGTGCAGATAAGGGGGGTTGGTTCATTATCAAGCGGCACCCTGCCTCTTTATATAGTTGATGGTATTCCATTCACACTGTTCAATGGTAGTGCACCCGCGTCAGACGGGCTCAATGCCTATGGCGTTAGCGGTGCTAATGGCGGGGAGATCAGTCCTTTGGGGATGATTAACCCTGATGATATTGAGCGGATCGATGTTTTAAAAGATGCTGATGCCACAGCTATTTATGGGTCGAAAGGTGCTAACGGCGTTGTGTTAATAACCACCAAAAAGGGTACAGGCGGCAAAACAAAATATAGTGTAAACTTTTACCAGGGTGTTGGTAAGGTAGGTCATTTTATTGATATGCTGAATACAACCGATTACCTGGCGATGCGCAAAGCCGCATTCGTGGCTTCGGGTGTAACCCCAACTGCAACTAATGCACCCGATTTACTGGTTTGGGATCAAAATGCAAATACTAACTGGCAAAAACAGTTCATAGGCGGTACGGCCCATACCACCAACGCGGACATAGCTGTTTCAGGCGGCAGCGCACAGAACACTTTTTTATTCAGCTCAAATTATCGTCACGAAGGAACTGTTTTTCCCGGGAGTCTTGGGGCTAATACGTTTTCAAACCGTTTAAACGCAGGGCATAAGAGTGCAGATGGCAATTTTGGCATTAACCTTAACGTGAACTACGGTTATATGCAAAATAATCTGATCGGGACTGATCTTTCTACCTTATACAGTTTGCCACCCAATTTGCCTACTCGTAATGCAGACGGATCCCTGTATTGGAGTAATTCAGTAACCAACCCATTAGCCTATTTGTTACGGCCAACGGCCAATACCACAACCAACCTGATTAGTAATATGAATGTTTACTATCATTTACTGCCAGGTTTAAGCGTAAAGGCAAATTTAGGATACTCGGCAACCGGTCTTAAACAAACCCTGGAGACGCCGCTGACTTCCCTGAACCCGGCCAACGTTGTTTTATCCGCACCCAACAATAGGTTGCAATATGCCAACAACACTTATTCCAACTACATTGTGGAGCCGCAGGTTGAATACCGGAAGAAAATACTAAAAGGAGATTTACAGGCATTAGCAGGTACAACGTTTCAGCGTACGCTTACGGACGGGTTAAATTTATTGGGAACAGGATTCAGCAGTGATGCCCTGATCGGCAATTTAAACAATGCGGCATCGATCATTAATTACGGCAGCAACAACTCCGATTATAAATACGCCGCCGTATTTGCCCGGTTAAATTATAACTGGGATGGCAAATACCTTTTAGATGGCACTTTCCGCCGGGATGGCTCATCAAGGTTTGGAGCGAACCATCGCTTCGGGAATTTTTGGGCCTTGGGAGCCGCCTGGATTTTTTCGCAGGAATCTTTTATGAAGAACCTTTCATGGATAAGCTTTGGTAAATTACGCAGCAGCTATGGTTTAACCGGTAATGATCAGATTCAAAATTACTTATACGATGCTTATTTTAACACAACAGGTTCTGCCAACAGTTATCAGGGGCAATCTATTATTTATCCAGCCTCTGTTCCCAATGCCAATTTACATTGGGAAACCAATAAAAAGTTGGATGTTGCTATCGAGCTTGGATTTTTTAAAGACCGGGTTTATTTGAAGGCAGATTACTTCCGTAACCGCTCATCTGATCAGTTGATTTCCGTAGCCTTGCCAACACAGGCCGGTTTCAATAGCTATACCACAAATTTTCCTGCAGTTGTTCAAAACAAGGGCTTCGAATTTGAATTAAGCACTACAAATATCCGGCATAAAAACTTTAAGTGGGTAACCGCATTCAATTTAACTATTCAGCGTAATAAGATCTTATCGATTGAAAACCCCGGCCAGCTTTTTAATAGCTCAAGCTATATCGTGGGACAGCCTGTTAATGCCGTTTTAGTGTATCATTTTACAGGTATTGACCCTGCAACCGGAGTGCCCACCTATCAGGACCTGAATGGCGACGGGGCAATAACATATGCCGGCGACCGTAAGCCTGCACCATTAGGACACCCCTATTATGGAGGTATGACAAATAGCTTCACTTATAAAAACATACAATTGGATGTGTCCTTTTTGTTTAATCACCGCATGGGCTATGTTAACAACACCTCTTCGTATCCCTACGGTACCGGTTTAACCAACCAAAATGCAAGCGCGCTGCAGCGCTGGACAGCACCGGGCGACAACTCAGTTTATCCGGGAGCAACAACTATAGGCACCACTCCATATTATAACTATAATTCATCAGATGCCAATTGGGGTGATGCTTCATTTCTTAAGCTAAAAACGGTGAGTTTGAGTTATGCGCTACCAAAATCATGGGTTCGTTCCATCAGTTTATCCGGCCTGACTGTGTTTGCAAGGGGAGAAAACCTCGTTACCTGGGCTAAGCAAAAATATACCTATGACCCTGAAACGGCCGTTTCAGGCGCCGCCCCTGGATTGGGAACGGGGCAGTATATAGCGATGCCCCAGCTACGCACAATGGTTATTGGTCTCAACTGTTCATTTCAATAATTCGGAACAACATGAAATTAAAATATAATATATCAATATGGTTATTGACCGGTCTAGCTTTTCCGGCAATGATCCTATCCTCTTCCTGTAAGAAATTTGTGGAACTGGATGCTCCTCAAAATAAAATAAATGCCTCTACCGCCTATCAGACAGATGCTACGGCTACCGCGGCCGTAATTGCATTGTATAATTATGGCATCTATGGTTCTATGGTCCCATGGCAACAGGGCATCGCCTTTTATGGTGGCGTAAGCGCTGATGAGCTTCATTATACCTTAACAACCACTCCTGAAATTACGGAGATCGAAAATAATGCCCTGTCAATTGGCAGTACTACAAATGCTACTTTTTGGTCAAATGCTTATGCCGAGCTGCTTGGGGTTAACAATGCCATTGCAGGTATTACAAATTCTACTACATTGACTCCCGCCGTAAAGTCGCAGTTATTAGGCGAAGCCAAGTTTTTCAGGGCATTCGTGAATTTTTACCTGGTTAACTTTTACGGCGGCGTGCCTTTAACAGGTAATGATCCGTTAACTAATTCATACCTGCCAAGGTCATCCGCCGACCAGGTTTGGGCCTCTATCATCAGTGACCTGAAAGATGCGCAGGGTCTATTGCCTGCAACTTATGTAGGAACGCTTAGGGCGCGGGTAAACCAGCTATCGGCTACGGCATTACTGGCCCGGGTATATTTATACCGTAAAGATTATGTCAATGCCGAAGCAATGGCAACGCAGGTAATCGGTTCCGGAACCTACAGCCTTGCGCCAACGGCTTCTGTATTTATTAATACCAGCACTGAAACAATTTTGCAGTTCGCTACCTATTATGGTTATTCATCATTTGCGCAATCCTATCGCACATCTACATCGGCCGCAACTATAGCTCCGCCCATTTATGTCCTCACCAGTACTATTGCCAATAGTTTTGAGGCAGGGGATAACCGCAAAACCAATTGGGTGGATTCAACGGTAAGTGGTTCCAAATTCTATCGCATCAATAAATACAAAATTTATACTGCTGCAACCGCTGGTGCCGGCAATGAATTTAACGTTGTGCTGCGCCTGGCAGAACAATACCTCATCCGGGCTGAAGCAAGGGCACAGCAAGGAAACCTAAGCGGCGCTGCGGCGGATGTTAACATTATTCGGGGCAGAGCAGGTTTGGCCAATCTGCCGGGATCTGTAACTTCGACTTCAACTACATTACTTACTGCAATCGCCCAGGAAAGAAAGGTTGAGCTATTTGGGGAGTATGGCCACCGTTGGTTGGATCTGTTGAGAACAGGTCAGGCGAACGCAGTGTTAAGTGCCCTGAAGCCGGCTACCTGGAATGTTACCCGCTCTGTATTATTCCCGGTTCCGGACGGACAAAGACAGCAGAATAGTACACTTACACAAAATCCGGGCTATTAACAGTTCCATTATCTAATTAAATATGAAATTCAAAAACTTGGGTTTTACGGCTACCGGCGTTGTGCTGGCAGCCGTGCTATACACTTTTTCGGCATTTAAGAATGGCGATGGGTTTATAATTAAAGGACATATTGATGGCGTTATTTCAGGTAAAGTTTACCTTATTCATCAGTATTTAAAAAATGAAGTCACCGATTCGGCAACGATCAGGGACGGTGATTTTGTATTCAGGGGCTCCACACCTGAGCCGTTGGAATACCGGATGAAGTTGTCTGGTAATGACCGGCAGCAAATATTGCTATTTGTTGAGAATACGAATATGACAGTTCATGCCAATAAAGACTCGCTTTTTAAAGCAGATATAAAAGGCTCTCCGACCCAGGATACATGGAACGCCTATTTAAAAGCCTGGAGGCCGGTAACACAATATGCCGGCAAATATTATCACCTGTCTGATTCAGTTAACAAGGCGTATCGAAATAAACCCGATTCGGCAGCCAAAGCGTTTCTCAAAGGCGAATATTCAAAATTAGAAGATCTGGATTTTCAGATGCACCAGGAGTTTTTCAAAGAACACCCGGCATCGGTTATTTGCGCTTACGTGATTAATACGCATTTTATCTCCTATTTTCAGTTTGATAAAGCAGCCAAATTATTTGCCTTGTTAAAAGACAGTGTTAAAAAATCATATTACGGCAGGCAGATAGACCAAAGTTTTGAAATTGAAAAACGATCCGGGATCGGGGCAAAACCCGATTTTGTGATGAACGATGTAAACGGAAAACCGGTAAAGCTCTCCTCATTTAAAGGGAAATACGTATTGGTTGATTTTTGGGCCAGCTGGTGTGGCCCCTGCCGCAGGGAAAATCCTAATGTATTAGCGAATTACAATAAATATCATGCTCAAGGACTGGAGATCGTAGGGGTTTCTTTGGATAAAGATAAAGCTGCCTGGTTAAAAGCCATACAAACCGATGGTTTACCCTGGACACATGTATCTGACCTGAAAGGATGGAACAATGCCGCAGCAGTGGAATTTGGTGTGAAAGTCGTGCCTGCCAACTTTTTGTTAGATAAGGATGGCAGGGTTGTCGCGAAGAATATCCGGGAAGAGGAACTGGGTAATAAATTAAAATCAATTTTTAACAACTAAGAAATGATGATCAAAAAGAAATTAATGACCGGTATCGCTGCTCTTGCATTCGTGGCCGGTATATTTATGAATGCGGCAGCGCAAACAAAAGCTCCCGCGGACAGCACGAAAAGGTACCTGGATAAGTTGCTGTCCTCAACGGATGAGGGTGACAAGGTGCTATTGAATACCCAATTAAATAAGCTGGTTGCAAGTAGCAGGGAAAGAGACATGATCCTGGCTGCCCAATATTACTACCGCTTAAAGAATACCAAAATGGCTGATTCTGTAAGGCAGATGGAACTGCAGAAATTTCCGGAAGGTGAAGAAGCAAGGCACAGGGGCCAAGAGGCTATTTACAAGGAAAAAGGCGCAGCCAATATGGAAGCTGCCTATAAAAATTGGTTGAAAAAGTTCCCGCCGCAAAATTTTATTACAGGTGAGATTGATGAAAGGCTAATCTATGACTACGTAAGGGCCCTTATTGCTACAACCTATGCCGAAGAGAAAAATACGGCAAAGGCCGTTGAATATGCGAATTCACTGGAGACTGATTTTTGGAAAGGTAACGCCTATAGTGGATTATCTGAGGCATTCCACAAGACAGGGGATTTAGCCCATGCAGAGATCTATGCGAAAAAAGCTATGGAGAGCGCCGGCGAATATACCGATGGTAAAAAAGGGGATAGCAATGCTGCTAAGTTTGCAGCTTCGGGATATGCAGGCCTGACCAGCACCTATGCCACTATCTTATTGGAGGAAAAGAAATACAACGAAGCCTTAAAATATGCTGAATTAGCTTACAAAAGCGCTACCGAATTAAATCCACGGCTTAGCTACAGGTATGCGCAGGTACTCATGGCGCTAAACCGGAACCAGGAGGCTTTTGACAAACTGGACGAAGTAGTTAAAGCCGGAAAAGCGACACCTGAAATGTCTGACGATTTTAAAAAGCTGTACATTAAGTTAAAAGGCAGTGATGCAGGTTTTAATGAATACGCTGCTGCTATACGTAAAGGTGTGATAGCGGATTTGAAAAAGAAGCTAACCAGAGCGATGGTTAAAGAGCAAGCCGCAGACTTTACGCTAACTGACCTGGATGGCAATAAAGTTTCGCTGGCCGGTTTAAAAGGTAAAGTCGTTATTCTTGATTTCTGGGCGACCTGGTGCGGCCCCTGCAAGGCTTCGTTCCCGGCCATGCAAATGGCGGTAAATAAATACAAAGACGATCCTAACGTTAAATTCCTGTTCATCCATACCTGGGAAAAAACGGCTACCGCAACAAAAGATGCCGGTGACTATATAGCGGGTAAAAAATATAGCTTTCAGGTACTGATGGATTTAAAAGATCCCGAAACCAAGGAAAATAAGGTGGTCAGTAGCTATAAGGTATTTGGTATTCCTGCAAAGTTTGTGATTGACGCCAATGGTAATATCCGCTTTAAACTAACCGGATTTGATGGCAGTAACGAAGCCGCGGTTGATGAATTGTCCATGATGATTGATATGGCCAAAGGTAATTCATAGCGGATAATATATTAATTCCTGAAATGTATTGCAGTAAGCTACTCGAAGCAGGTGAATCTTATGTAGCCCGGCTGAAGTGGAAAAAAGAAGGGTAACTAATTAAATAGAACCGCTAAAGCAGAAAAAGTACAGTATAAAATGATTATTCAATAAAATTTCCAGTTTTCAGGGTAATCATTGTTATAATAAGTAGTAATAGTGATTTTTACTGAACTATATAACGGTGCAGGAATGTTTAAAGGTTTCCGTACCCGTTTAATCTTTTGAAATCAAGCCCTGAGAACTATTAAGATAACCGCTATCAGCGTTAGGGAAGGACATAAAAATACCAGACATACAAAAATGAACTACAACAAAGGAAAATTTCTGTTGGGATTTATAGGGTTTATCATTGCAGGTATATCTGGGGTAAATGCCCAGGTAAAACACGAATGGAAACAGGCTACTGAAGCCGGTTACACGTATCGTTACGTAACCGGAGACCCCATGCATGCCAGGTTTTACAAGCTCAAAAATGGCTTAACAGTTATCCTGAGCGTTAACAAAAAGGAGCCGCGCATACAAACCCTGATTGGCGTGCGTGCAGGAAGTAACAATGACCCTAAAGAGCATACCGGGCTTGCACATTACCTGGAACACTTACTTTTTAAGGGAACTGATCAATACGGCTCGCTGGATTGGGCTAAGGAGAAACCCTACATGGAACAGATCGAGCAACTGTATGACCAATATAACCATACTACCGATGGTGCATCTCGCAAAACAATTTATCATCAGATTGACAGTGTATCGGGTCTGGCTTCGCACTATGCCATAGCCAATGAATATGAAAAGTTAATGGCCGGTATGGGTGCACAAGGTACAAATGCCCACACTTTTGTTGAGGAAACCGTTTACCAGGAGGATGTTCCTGCTTCATCAATAGATAAATATCTGGCAGTGCAGGCCGAACGTTTCCGATACCCGGTATTCCGTTTGTTCCATACCGAGCTGGAAGCGGTATACGAAGAAAAAAACCGCGGATTGGATAGTGATCCGCGTAAGGTGTATGCGGCTATGTTAGACGGCCTTTTCCCAACTAATAATTACGGTCAGCAAACCACTATTGGCACTATAGAGCATTTGAAAAACCCTTCATTAACTGCCATTCGCAATTTTTACAATACCTGGTATGTGCCTAACAATATGGCCATCATCATGTCAGGGGATTTTGATCCCGCTTACGTGATCAAAAAAATTGATGCTGATTTTGCCTATATGCAGCCCAAGCCTTTGCATGAATATACACCAGCTCCTGAACTACCAATCAAAGCTCCGGTAATTAAAGAAGTAGTAGGGCCCGATGCAGAAAGCATAAATATGGCCTACCGTATGCCCGGCGTACAGGATAGCCACGCGCAGGTAATGCTGGAAGTAGTAAGTCAGTTGCTGAGCAATGGCAAAGCAGGTTTGCTTGATCTGAACCTGAATCAACAACAGAAAGTACAAGGCGCGGGAGCTTATGGTCAAAGCTTTAAGGATTATGCCATGCTGGTATTAAATGGCAGAGCCAAAAAAGGTCAAAGCCTTGATGAGGTTAAAGCGCTTTTGCAGGCTCAGATTGAACAAATTAAAAAAGGAGATTTTGATGCTACGCTGGTGAAAGCCATCGTAAACAACGCCCGTCTTTCAGATATCAAAGACCTCGAAAAAAATGATAACCGTGCCAATAACCTGATGGATGCTTTTATCAAGCATAAAGGCAATGACTGGCAAAACGATGTAGGGCTGCTTGATGAAATGGCCAAAGTCAACAAGCAGCAGGTGGTTGATTTCGCGAATCAATACCTGGGCAACAATTATATATTGGTTTATAAGCGCACCGGTGAAGATAAAAGCATTGTGAAGGTCGAAAAGCCGGTAATTACACCAATCTTTATCAATAAAGAAGCGCAGTCGCCATTTTTAAAAGCTATTGCTGCCATGCCGGCAACACCGGTACAGCCGCAGTGGTTAGATTATCAAAAGGATATACAAAAAAGTAAAGCAGGTATAGCCGATGTGCTGTATGTACAGAATAAGGACAACTCACTCTTTACACTGTCTTACCGTTTTGATATGGGCAGCTGGAATAATAAAACGCTGCCCCTTGCCGCACAATACCTTCAGTTTTTAGGTACGGATAAGGCATCGGCAGCGGCAATCATTAAAGCATTTTATAACATTGCCTGCAACTACAATATAGCAGTAGGTACTGATGTAACCACAGTAACCATTACCGGTTTGCAGGAAAACTTTGATAAAGCGGTATCGTTATTTGAAAATCTCGTAGTTAATTGTAAAGCGGACGAAGGTGCCTTCACCGCTTTTAAGGCACGTATCGAAAAGGCGAGAGAGAATAACAAGCTTAATAAGACAACTATCATGCGCGGGCTGATACAATACGCCATGTATGGTCCCAATAACCCTTATAATTATCAATTAAGTAAAGCGGAATTGAATAGCGTAACGGCAGAGCAGCTCACTACCATGCTGCACAACTTCATGAGTTATAAACACACGGTGCTTTATTATGGTCCGGCGGCAATCACATCGTTAGCAGCTACACTGGGTAAACTGCATGCCATACCGGCCCAGTTTGTAACAATCCCGGTTGCCAGGGTATTTGACAAAACCAGCCAGAGCAGTAACCAGGTATTGTTTGCTGATTATGACATGGTCCAATCAGAAGTATACTGGGTGCGTAACACAGGCAACTATAGCCCGGATAATACCACTACCATCAATGTGTTTAATACCTACTTTGGTGCAGGCATGGGCTCTATTGTATTTCAAACGATCAGAGAGTCAAAAGCACTGGCTTATTCAACCTTTGCGCAATACTTATCGCCAGATAAAAAGGACGGCAGGTATTCAGCGGTAGCTTATGTAGGCACACAGGCCGATAAAATGAACGATGCCATACGTGGTATGAATGAGCTGTTAAACGATATGCCTGAAAATAACACGCTGTTACAAAATGCCCGGCAAGGTATTAAGCAGGATATTGCGACAGAGCGCATTACCCAGGACGGTATTATTTACAATTACCTGGCTGCACAAAAACTGGGATTAGATTATGATTACCGGAAACAGGTATATGAAACGGCTGACAAGATTAATTTTGCCGATATTCAAAAATTTCACGACGATAACCTGAAAAACAAGCCTTATAGCTACTGTGTTCTGGGGTCGGAAAAGAAGATCACTCCGGAAATATTAAAACAGTACGGAGAGGTTAAAAAACTAACATTAGAGGAGATTTTTGGCTATTGATATAACACAAGCCGGTCATATAAATCACCATAAACTTCCGGATAAGTGAACCCATAAAACAGGCAACATCCTTACAAGTGTTGCCTGTTTTATTAAACAGAAAAATTATAACGGATAGGCTGTATCGCTCTTGGTTTCAGACAAAACAAAGAAGCTTTGCACGGTGGTGATATTGGGTAGGGTTGCCAATTTGTTCCGGTAAAAATGATGATAAGCCTCCATGTCACTCGTGGCTATCCGCAGGATAAAATCAAAGGTCCCGGTCATCTGGAAACATTCCATCACTTCGGGGAACTTGGCAACTTCTGCTTCAAAGTTATTTAGCGTATTGGCGGTATGGTCATTTAAAAGTACGTGGCTAAAAGCAATCAGGTTTCTGTTGATCTTTTTGCTGTCAAGAATAGCTACAATGCGCTTAATGTAACCCTGGTCTTTCAACCGCCTGATTCTTTCATGAATAGTGGCAATTGATTTATGAAGCTTGTAAGATATTTCCTTGTTGGTTAATGAAGCATTTTGCTGTAAAAGCTTTAAAATTTCAAGGTCAGTTAGGTCTAAATCATTCATTTATAAAAGTTTAAAAGCTGGGCTGCTGAAAAAACATACAAGGATAGGAACTAATAATTGTAAAAGCCGAAAATAAACAAACTATGAATGCAATTCACCATAAAATTTACGGTTTTTTTTTAAATGATTGTTACTATTATAGGATATGCTGAAATTTAAGCATTAAAAATTTAAGTATGAGAGACGGGGTAGCAGTATCGGATCTAACAATAAATATGGAAAAGAAGTTTCAGGACTTATGGTATCTGGTGGGCAATACGCCGATGTTAAAATTACAGTATACCTATAAAGGGAAGCCTGGAGAAATTTATGTGAAATGCGAACATTATAACCTTACGGGCAGTGTAAAGGACAGGATGGCGCTGTATATTTTATACAAGGCTTATAAAAATGGGAATATAGCACCTGGCGATACCATTATAGAGGCTACCAGCGGCAACACGGGTATTGCGTTTGCAGCAATTGGAAGGACACTGGGGCACAATGTAAAAATAATTATGCCCGATTGGCTAAGTAAAGAGCGGATTGATATTATCAAAAGTATGGGAGCCGGGGTATTATTGATCAGTAAAGAACAGGGTGGCTTTTTAGGCAGTATCAAATTAAGTGAAGAATTAGCTGTTAAGGGTGATGTTTTTTTACCCAGGCAGTTTGAAAATAAGGATAACGCTGAAGCACACGAAATGACTACCGGGCCCGAAATATGGGAGCAGCTTGTCAGCATGGGCCTTAAGCCCGATGCATTTGTAGCCGGTGTAGGCACAGGCGGTACGGTTATGGGAAGCGGTAAATATCTGAAAATGATGAACCCTGAAATTAAAATTCACCCGCTTGAGCCCGCGGAGTCGCCCACGTTAACAACGGGCCACAAGGTTGGGAGCCATCGGATACAAGGGATTTCAGATGAGTTTATACCTGCAATTGTACGGTTGGATGCCCTGGATGACGTAGTGCAGGCAAGGGATGGCGATGCTATCATTATGGCGCAAAAGCTATCCAAGCAACTTGGACTGGCAGTAGGCATATCGTCAGGTGCTAATGTTATTGGTGCCATTAAATTAAGAGAACAATATGGGGAACATGCAATAGTAGTTACACTGCTATGCGATAGCAACAAAAAATACTTAAGTACCGATCTGATAAAAGATGAGCCAGTTGAACAGGGATATCTGTCAACAGATACCGATTTTACAGGTTACCAACCTATTCCCCGCTTAAACGAACCTATTATTCAATAATTAATAAAAACAAAATGCAGAGAATTACCACCATATTAACCGTACTGATCCTGTTCGCACTGCAAATCAAAGCGCAAATTTTGCAACCGGTAAAGTGGAGCTATGCCGCTAAGAAAACCAGTGCAACCGAGGCGGTTGTATTCATCAAAGCAACTATTGATGCCGGCTGGCATGTATACTCCCAATTTGTTAAAGATGGCGGGCCGGTAAAAACCACTATAGATTTTAATCCGTCGAGTACTTTTGCCTTAGCAGGTAAAACCACCGAACCGCAGCCTGTAACCCGGATGGAAAAGGCTTTTGGGATGGAAGTTAGCTTTTTTGAAAACACTGTAATTTTTCAGCAAAAGATCAAGCTAAAGGCGAAACAGGTAATGGTTACCGGTAAGTTGGAATACATGACCTGTAACGATCAGAAATGCTTACCGCCGGATAATATCGAATTTAGCATACCGGTAAAATAAACCTGTAAAATTCATGGCATAAATGCAGATTTTGGGGATACCCAGGCTACGCCTTTGCCTGGCTTTTTCAAATCTGATCAAATACAAGAATGGCATGCCGACCTTGCTTACAGGAATTATAACCAATACGGGGATTAAAAAAGAAGTTTAATGAAGCGGATCATATTATTTATTTTACTAACAACCGGGATCTTGTCTACCCAAGACGCGGTAAAAGCACAGGACACTTCTTCTGCCTCGGGCATAGAATTTACCCCTATTAATTCATCCCCGGCTGCAAAAACCACCGGGACAACAAAAAAAGACGGCAGCCGGGAAAAAGCAGTGGACAAAAAAAGCGGCAAAACATTAGCTGCAACTACCAGGGAGCAGAGTAAACAAACCTTATGGACTATATTTTTAGCCGGTTTAGCCGGTGGATTTGCAGCCTTGTTAATGCCCTGCATTTTCCCCATGCTGCCTTTAACGGTTAGCTATTTTACCAAATCAGGTGAAAAAAAGGATAACGCGGTAGGTAAGGCTGCCATTTACGGAATCAGCATAATAGCCATATATGTGGTGATGGGACTCCTGGTAACCGTCATTTTTGGCGCCGACGCCTTAAATAGTTTATCAACCAATGGCATCTTTAACTTTGGCTTCTTCCTGTTGATCGTGGCGTTCGCCGCATCTTTTCTGGGTGCTTTTGAAATTACCCTGCCTTCGGGCTGGGTAAATAAGATGGATCAGAACTCGGACAAAGGCGGTTTGGCAGGGCTATTTTTTATGGCGGCCACCTTGGCGCTTGTATCTTTTAGCTGTACCGGACCCATTATTGGTACCTTACTGGTTCAGGCCGCCACAACAGGGGCATTGCTGGGGCCTGCTATTGGTATGCTGGGTTTTGCACTTGCACTTGCTATTCCGTTTGTATTATTTGCGATGTTTCCCAGCTGGCTTCGATCGCTTCCCAAATCGGGCGGGTGGCTTAACAGTGTGAAAGTAACATTGGGATTTCTGGAATTGGCACTATCCCTCAAATTTCTGAGCAATGTAGATCTGGCTTATCACTGGCACTGGTTTGACCGCGAAATATTCCTGGTGCTATGGATCGTGATTTTTGCACTTATGGGCTGCTATTTGTTGGGCAAGTTAAAGTTTAGTCATGACAGCGATCTGAAGTTTATTTCGGTTCCCAGGCTTTTTTTAGCTGTTGTAGTGCTGGCGTTCAGCATGTATATGGTGCCCGGTTTGTGGGGTGCTCCACTCAAATCAATCAGTGCTTTTCTTCCGCCGCAGGCCACCCAGGATTTTGACTTATCTGCTCAGGCTATGGCTCCTAACAATCAAATCAATAGCAATGGCGCAGCCGATATGAAACCGCATAAATATGCCGACCTGTTTGATAAGCCAAAGGGCTTTAATCCCTATTTCGATTATGATGAAGGTCTTGCCTATGCAAAAAAAGTACATAAACCAGTAATGATAGACTTTACCGGCCATGCCTGTGTAAACTGTCGGAAAATGGAGGCTGATGTTTGGTCGGATAAACAGGTCTATCAACGAATTACCCAAGACTATGTGCTGATACAATTATATGTCGACGATAAGACAGATCTGGCTGAAAGAGAACAGACCACTACGCATGAAGGCAGAAAAATCCAAACTGTCGGCAATAAATGGAGCTATCTGCAAATTTCAAAATTTGTATCCAATTCGCAGCCATTTTATGTGTTGCTTGATCCGGATACCCAAGAACCCTTGGTCGCGCCGCAGGGAGCAGAGTATGACCCCCTCAGCTATCTGAAATACCTGGACAGTGGTTTAAAGGCGTATGTTGAATAACAGGTTGATACAATTATATCACTAAACCGCCAAAAAAGAAAGATGGGTTTGACGGTTTACTAAAGAAAGCTTCAGTCGTTCTTTATTCAGTTAATAGTTTATAAATTAACGACATCCCAGAAGCGGATGTCGTTATGTGCAATAACATAGTTACACTTCACTTTGGTAAATTGAATATCATCAGGATGTTAGACAGGAACTTCATCCGGTATATATTACTGTCCAAGGATAGTCTTTTTTATTTATCAATACCTGATAACAATATGGTGTGCTCGACTTTATGACCCGGAACCTTATTTAGACTTTACATATTAATTATGAGCACTAACATCATATTATACAAATATTGATAACGAGGTTGTTACTGAGCAACGGCTGAATGACCGGGGGCGCTACTTAAGGCACGTCTTTGAAGAGGAAAAACTAGTGAAATCAGCTCCCGGCTGTAATGGGCCTCCTTTTTGCAGGACACAAATATTTCTGCGATCTCCATGTGGCAAGTTACAATAAATTCACCCGTATTAAACTTTCCGCTGCCGCCAGGATGGCTGCTTTGGGCGAGCGCGGCGACCAGCCCAGTTGGTGAATAGGCCTGGCACTGGTCAGGTCCATCGGGATACCCAGCAAAGGGATCATGCTTTTGACCATGGGGTCTTTTAACGCCGCAATGCGCAAGGCAAGGTTCGGCAATTGCTTCACCTTTACTTTACCGGCGGACGCACCCAGGTTTTCTTTTAATATGCGCGCTACCTCTACCAGCCAGATACTTTCGCCGCCGGTTGCGATAAAGCGCTGGCCTTTGGCTTTAGGGTCGATCATGGCCCGCAGGTGCAGATCGGCCACATCACGCACATCTACAAAACAGGCATTGATCTTCGGACAGCCGGGCATCTTGCCGCTCAGCAGGTTTTTGACCAGGTAAATGGAATGCGAATATTCCGGTCCCAGTACCGGGCCCATTACCGCTGCGGGGTTTACAACGGAAAGTTCTAGCTGGCCGCCTTTCTGCGTTATAAATTCCCAGGCCGCTTTTTCGGCCAGCGTTTTGGATTTTTGGTATGCGGGCGCACTGGTAGTATTCGTCCAAAAGGGTTCGTCATACGACCGCTCCAATGGCTGAGGTTAATACAACACGCGATACGCCCGCATCCCTGGAGGCTCGCAATACCCGCAGTGCGCCTTCCCGCGCTGGGATGATCATTTCATCCTCATGCTTAAAGTTTAACTTGGGCGTGGGTGAAGCGATATGAAGGACGTAAGTACAGTCTCTCACCGCTTCATCCCAGTTGACATCGCCGGATAGGTCAGCTTAGATAAAGGATAACCGTTCACCAACTTCCACACCGCCTTCGCGCAGCATGGTACGCACGATTTCTTCCCGCTTGAGTTCACGCAGGGCCGCTCTGACCCCGTAGCCCGCGTTTAAGAGTTGCAGGATACAATGCACGGCGATGAAGCCGGCGCCGCCGGTTACCAGCACTAATTTTTCAGTGTTTGAATCAGTGTTCATATTTTACTTATTTGATAAACCAAAGTTCGGTTGATCGCCGGTGCGGCGTTTTGTTAAAAAGGCGCAATATACTTTGTTAAAAAGGCGGGTTGATATGGCTCAAATTGATTAATTTATGTCCTTTGAGACAGGTTGTTTCCTGCCTAACTTTGAGGTATGGAAACAAAGGCTGAGCAAAAGCGGATCGTTATCGTGGTGATGTCCGGCAATATGTTGCTAAACTTTGCAGGACCGTCAGATGTGTTTACCCATGCGAACAGTTGTTTAACGGCAGCCGGTCTACCGGCGGGTTATGACGTGATGATCGCGGCGCCTGTCCCCGATCGTAAATTGACAGGCAGCACCGGCGTCGAAATTCATTGTCCGTATTACGCTTTGGAGATCGTTCAACCCATCGACACGCTGATCATTGCAGGGAATGACCGTAGTGCGGACGGTATAAATCGCTTTGCCGGGTTCCACCGGTGGCTGGGCGAAATAGATACTTGTAAAATCAGGCGTATCGCTTCGGTTTGTGGCGGGGCGTTTGCGTTGGCACAGGCAGGCTTGCTGGATGGTAAAAAAGCGACTACCCATTGGGAACGGACCATGCACCTTCAAAAAGATTATCCAAGAATACGGGTAGCAGGCGATCAATTCTTCGTTAAGGATGGCAATATTTATACTTCCGCCGGTGTTTCCTCCGGTATTGATCTGTCTTTGGCCATGGTGGAAGAAGATTATGGGCGCGAAGTTGCCATCCGGGTAGCCCGTAAGCTGGTCTTTTACCTGAGCCGGCCGGGGTTTCAGTCGCAATTTGGCACCCTGCTTCCTGCATATGAAGCCGAGAATATCGGTGCGAAGGTACAGCACTGGTTAAAGGATCGTTTGCATGAGCCGTTGGATGTGGCCGGTATGGCGAATCAGTTTAACATGAGCACGCGGAACTTTACCCGTGTATTTCATAAACATACGGGTATTCCACCTGCGAAATTTATTGAAAAGCAAAGGGTGGAAGCGGCCCGTAAATTATTAGAAAATACGGATATGCCTTTAGAGCGAATAGCTGAACGTTGCGGCTTGGTTAACCTGGTAGGGATGCGGCGTACCTTTTTGCGGCACCTTAATGTGACGCCTTCTGATTACCGGCGGACTTTTCGGACGGCCCTGAAAGATGCGGGTATCGCAGAATTACTCATTTCATAAAAAATAATATAACATGAAAATAGCTATCAATGGTTTCGGTCGCATAGGCCGGATGACTTTACGCGCGCTGCAATCTCACCCTGAAGTAGAAGTTGTGGCCATCAATGACCTGACGGATGTGGCAACGCTTGCGCATCTCTTAAAATATGATACCGCACATGGCCGCTTCCCCGCGGAGGTGGCCACGGAAGGCGATACTTTAAAAGCTAATGGTAAAAATATCAGGATGTTTAAGGAAAAGGACCCCACGAAATTGCCCTGGGGCGAATTGGGTATTGATGCGGTGATCGAATCAACGGGCCGGTTCACGGACAAAGCGGCGGCGCAGGCGCATATTGATGCAGGAGCCAGGAAGGTCTTGATCACGGCACCGGCTACCGGTGGCGTGAAGACCATCGTGCACGGCGTAAATAATGAACTAATCGGTGGCGACCAGATCTATTCTACCGCGTCGTGTACCACCGGCAGTATCGCGCCTGTACTACTGGCGCTGGATAATGAATTTGGTATCGAATCGGGTTATATGGTTACTGTTCATGCTTTCACAGCTGATCAGAACCTGCAGGATGCGCCGCATAAAGACCTGCGCCGTGCGCGGGCAGCGGCTTATTCCATCATCCCGACCACGACCGGGGCGGCAAAGGCCATCGGGAATGTATTGCCGAGTTTGAAGGGGAAGATGGATGGCTATTCCTATCGCGTACCGGTGATCGACGGTTCGATCGTTGATCTATCCATCAACCTGAATAGGGAAGTGACAGCGGCTGAGGTAAACGACGTTTTAAAACGTTACGCCGATACCTCGCTTAAAGGTATCATGGAATATACCGAAGAGCCTTTTGTTTCCGCTGATATCTTAGGCAACACCCATTCGTCGATCGTGGACGGCGGAATGACAAAAGCCATGGGCAAACTGGTTAAGGTTGTCGCCTGGTATGATAATGAGGTGGGCATATCCAACCGGATTGCAGAATTGGTTTCCCTGATATGATTTCTGTTATGGCAGATGTTTGTTATCCGTAGTCAGGGACGACCCAGTGACACTGGAAAACTGCTGATCATCCGATGAACGGGAGCGCTTTTGCCATCCTGACGCCGTGCAGATTGAATAGCCGAACACGCTCACGCGTAACCTGGCCAATCGAAATCTGCAGGAACTAAAAGCGGCGTCTTGTCGCGGCTTTTAGTTCCTGCAAAAAGACAGTCAGGGGGTGGTACGGCTGTTTCAGTGCGGCAATACCGTCATAGCGGAAATAATCTGGCGGGCAGGCTGAACGTAGCTTTGGGTAATATTCAAGTGTTTCCAGTCTTGCAAGGCCTTAATATTGTTTATCTGGGTGTCGGCCTGTACTCATCATTTTTCCTGCTATGACAGCCCCATTCGTGCTGGTCAAATAGCGTTGACCCATAAAATTTCGTGAACCTTTTGCTGCTTCTGATTTTTGCTTTACGTCATAAGCATACATCGACAAAAAAAACGCTTTCTTAGCGGCTTAGATCATTCTTCAAACTTCAAATTGTTACCATTTGGTAAAAAACGCATATAAACCGGCGGTAGCCTTAACGCACAGTCACTGTTGCCGGTAGGACGTCCGCGATCCGTCGGTTCAGGCTGCATTATCCTGCCCATGACTCGCCGGGTAATACCCCATCGTACCAGTATGAATTCCACAACTTTCTAATATCTCCGGTTAAAGTTGACTTACCGGTACTTTTCATGCTTTAATCAAAAATAGCAAAAGCCTTTAACCAACCGTTAAAGGCTTTCCATTTACAACTTCGCTTTTGCGTTTAGCCGACAACCGGTAATGAGCCGCCGTCAATCGCATAATTGCTGCCGGTAAGATAAGTCGCCGACGGTGATACCAAAAAGTGGATTAATTGAGCGACTTCTTCCGGCTCAGCCATGCGCCCCATCGGGATGCCGCCGGTTTGTGCCATCAGTTGTTTCATCCCTTCCCCTGGGGTGATACCTGCTGAAGCTGCGTAATCATTCAAAAACCTGACCATTGGTTCTGTTCTGGTAGCTCCGGGTGAAACGGTCAGTACGCGTATACCTTTATCGGCCAGTTCTGTAGCCAGGGCTTTGCTGTAACTGTTCAGTGCAGCTTTAGCTACCGCATAAGCCATATTCAGGTTCCAAATCGCCTGTTTACCGGCGACAGAAGAGATATGGATGACCACCCCGCTTTGCTGTCTGATCATTTGCGGCAGTAAGATCCTGTCAAGCCTGATAGCGGAGATCAGGTTCAGGTCCAATTCCTGTTGCCAATGGGCATCGCTTAAGGTACCGTGGCCACCGCCCGGCGTGGTCAGGCCGCCTACGTTATTGATCAGGATATCAATCCCGCCGAATGTATCCGCAATCTCCTTCGAAAGCCCGGCTACCTGGTCGGCATCTGTCAGATCTGCCGCGATGAAATGATGGGATTTCACTTCCGGTTTCGTCCTGGCGCTTACGATCACCTGTGCACCCGCAGTCGCTAATTCATCGGCGATCGCTTTACCAATACCTTTGGTGCCACCGGTTACCAACGCCTTTTTTCCTTTTAGATCTTTTGTTTCCATGTCGTGTACTTTGATATTCTGAAACATTTGTTTCAGAATTCGTTAAAAAAAATTATTTAGTTAATTGTTTAATGAAATATTCCGCCATACGCTTGATCTTGACCGGGTCGCGATGCAGGATGAAGGATTCATACCAGCCGGTCCAGGTGCTGTTAAAATAATCTGCGAGCAAAGCCGGGTCTTCATCATTGCGGATCTCGCCATGGTCCATGGCTTTTTTGATCAGGTTATGTAAGAACTGGTAAGAGCGCTGATCGTCGGCAGCCAGTATCTGTTTGACGCGCTGATCATTGGTAGCCACCTCGAATGCGCTTTTAACGGCCATACAACTGTCTTCGCCATTGATGATCACGTTCACCGCTTCATGAATGTAGTCGACAAGAACGGCTAATGGCGACCTTTTGCTTGCCAAACGTTTGTCCCAATCCTGTTTTCGGATGTCCGTATAGTGCTGCACACAACGTACGAACAGTTCCTGTTTGTCACCTATCGTATTGTACAGGCTGCTGCTGTTGATGTGCATGGCATCCGTCAGGTCACGAAGCGAGGTCGCGTGATAACCTTTCTTCCAGAAAACTTCCATTGCTTTCCGGATAGCGAGCGATTCGTCAAATTCTACGTTCCTGGCCATGACGATGCAAAGATAGGTAAATCTGAAACAATTGTTTCAGATTTGCGTCATAAATGCTCCGTAAACGATTATGACGCCCTCACACGGCTTTCGCGCTTTTGGCTACAATCTGGCGACTTTGTTTACAGGTGTGCAACATGGAAGCCCCAACTTTGCTGTCATCAAAAACAGCAAACATGGAAGCCCCAACATAACACAGTCATGATCATCGGCAGTACCAGCGGCTTCGGTTTGTAGTTCGCCTCCCGGCTCGTAGCAATGGGTAATACCGTCATCATCACCGGCAGGAATGCTCAAAAACTGGAGGACACCCGGTAAAAGTTACCGGCAGTGCACACCACACAAAGCGATGTCAGCAAAGCAGAAGATATTATTGAGCTGTTCGAAACTGGTCGAAAAAGCCAAGGGAAAGCTTTCTATGACCGAACTATCCGTCAGTGAATTGCCTGCAGCCCGGGTTTTGGGCATTCCCAATCCTTCAGCAAACTGTTCAAAAAATAAAACACGGCAGCCTCCGCCGGAGTTCAGGTCGCATTTAAGTAATTGGCGTTAAAATGGGACTGATTTGACAGAAGCCGGCCTGCGGCCTGTTAACTTTGCGACCTGGCAACGATCAACTATTCAGTGCTCGACCTGGCAACGGTCATCCAGGGACACACCATTGCAGACAGTTTTAATTATAGCGTGGCGAATGCACAACAGGCGGAGGCTTTAGGCTACACGCGTTACTGGTTCAGCCGAACCTCATCATATGGTGAGCGTCGCCAGTTCTGCTACTGAATAGATATCCCGACTTTTTACCATCCCCTCATGGCGTACTTGAAGTGCATGGCATCGAGCCAGATAACCAGGTACACAGTTTCCAGAGGACGATTCTGCCATTCCTTGATGGAGTTCAATCAATTCAGTTCGGCAATTCTGCCAGAATCTATTGCTGCATTGCCCGTTGGACGATAATATCCGCTATATCTTTCATCGTGCATATTGATTACGTTAATGCAATATTGCTACAACAACTATCTTCCAATATTATCCCCCGCTATCAAATTATTAAAAAAAGTTTGACGGTGTCTAAAAAGTTTCTACTTTTATATCATAATAGACCAGAATAGACCAGTTAAATCAAAAATCAATTATGAAAAGAAAAGTACCTAAAACACTGGGGCTTGCTATGTTTTGCTGTGTTATGTTATGCAGCATTCAACAAGCTTTTTCCCAGCAGCTTAAATCAATTTCGGGGCTCGTGAAGGATGAGCAGGGGATACCTATGCCCTCGGTAGGTGTAAGCCTTGTGGGCACTTCGCAAGGCACCGTTACCAGTACTGATGGGGCTTATAAGATCAGTGCGCCCCAAAATGCCACTCTTTTATTTTCTTTTATCGGTTATGAAAAACAAACGGTAAAAGTCACCGCCAACTGGGATGGGAACGTAATCATGGTCCCGGATAAAAAAACAAAAAACCTGAATGAGGTTGTTGTGGTAGCTTACGGTACGCAAAAAAAAGCTAACCTGACCGGTTCGGTAGCCTCAATAGGCTCAAAGGAGCTGCAGGACAGGCCCGTTACCAATCTTAATGACGCTTTGCAGGGCACCATGGCCGGCGTTACCGTTACTACAACCGGCGGACAGCCGGGCACTTCGGGTAACATTAATATCCGCGGTATCGGAACGTTAAACAACAGCGATCCGATGGTGGTGGTTGATGGGATCATTGGTAGTTTATCAGATGTGAACCCGAATGATGTGCAGTCTGTTTCAGTATTGAAGGATGCGGCATCAGCGTCAATTTACGGATCGAGAGCTGCTAATGGCGTGATACTGATCTCTACCAAACGCGGTAAAAGCGGCAAAATGCAGGTAAACTATAATGGTTATTTTGGTAAACAGAAACCATCGAACCTGCCCGATTTTTTACCATCGTGGCAGGCGGCTACCCTTTACAATCAGGCTCTGGCCAACGAAGGTCAAACTCCTTACTGGACAGCCGACGACATCACCAAGTTTAAAGATCAAACTGACCCTGATACGCACCCCAATACCGACTGGCAAGGTTTCCTATACAAAGGGAGCGGCTTTCAGCAAAATCATGCTGTCCATATCAGCGGGGGAGATGAGAAAACCCAGTACGCCTTTTCACTCGGTTATTTTCAGCAGGATGGTATTATCGCGAAATCAAATTTCAAAAGATATTCTACCCGTATGAATATCAATTCGGCCTTAACAAAAAAATTTAATATTAACGCCAACTTATCGTTCTTATACGCGCCAACTGAAGCGCCTGATGGTTTGGGTGGCGGCGATATCGGCGGTATTATAGGTACAACGGCTGCCATGAGCAGCACAGTGGTAAACCAGTATAAAAACGGAGTTTATAACTACCTGTCGTTTGGTAACCCTATTGCCTGGCTTAATTCGCCGGGGTATAACAATAATCAAAATACGCTTTTTACCGGTAATGTTGGTGCAGATTGGGAACCAGTTAAAGGTTTGCATTTCAAGCCTTCATTCGCATACAGGCATAATACAAATCCCGCGCAGGAGTTTAAACCGGCTGATGTTTATTACGATCCCAAAAATCCTTCATCGGTACTTACTACCATTAGTCAAAGCTCACTGGCTAATGCCAATGTGGTTAACAGTTACTACAACCTGCAGGGTTTGCTGGAATATGACAGGACTTTTGGCAAACATAGCATCAATGTATTAGCGGGCGCCTCGCAAGAGCTTACCAATTACCAGTACCTGTATGCTTATCGGCAAAACTTTTTAAATAGTTCGCTGTCGCAAATTGACGCTGCACCATCCCTTGGTCAGCAAAATGCCGGTACCGCCAGTCAATTAGCATTGCTTTCTTACTTTGGTCGTGTAAGGTATTCGTACAATGATAAGTATTTGCTGGAAGCTAATATTCGCGATGATGGTTCATCCCGTTTTGCCAGGGGGCAACAATGGGGCGTATTTCCTTCTTTTTCCGCCGGTTGGAATATCTCCAAAGAATCGTTTTTCGAATATTTATCCAGTACTATTCCCTTGCTTAAGCTAAGAGCTTCGTGGGGTAAATTGGGTAACCAAACTTTGGTAAATCCCAATAACGGCAGTCAAACGCTGGCCAGTATGGGCGCGCTGAATATAGTTAGTCCTTATCCTGCTATTTCAACTATTTCAAGCGGGCAAAACTATTCATTTAACCAAACGCTGGCACCAGGTATTGCACTAAATAACGGCGCTAATCCGCTCATCACCTGGGAAAAATCGACCACTACCGACGTTGGCTTCGATATGGAGTTGCTGAACAGTAAATTGAACTTCACAGCCGATTATTTTGTTAAAAATACCCACGATATCCTGCTGCAACTGCCTGCCAGCAATGTTTATGGTTTTACCACACCTTACCAAAACGCAGGCTCGGTGCGCAACAAAGGCTGGGAGTTTGCTGCCGCGTACCGCGATAAAATCGGTAGTGTTTCGTACAACATAGCGGTAAACGCGTCATTCATAGCCAATAAAATAACTGATCTGGCCGGTACCGGCTCTATCTCGAGCGGACTGGTTGTTGGCGAGCCTATCAAAGCCTTTTACGGTTACCAGGTTGAAGGTATTTTTCAGACGCAACAACAGGTAGCCCAGCATGCTAAACAAAGTGGTGGTGTTATTGGTCCAGGCGATTTGATGTACAAAGATATCAGCGGGCCTAACGGCACACCCGATGGTGTTATTGATGGTAACGATCGTGTATACCTGGGTACGCCTTTCCCAAAAACAACATTTGGTTTTACACTTGGCGCTGGCTGGCATGGTTTTAATGTAAGTGCCTTTTTTCAGGGAGCTTTGGGTGTTAAAAACTATGTTCAGGGCTTCGAGTTAGGTTCATTGCAACAGCCTAACATCGGCAATCCGACTAAGGCATTGCTCGATGCCTGGACTCCGGAAAATACTTCGGCTACTTTCCCAAGGTTATGGTCAACGTATTCGCAAAATAATCCGCAGAACTTTGTGTCATCTTTTTGGGTTAGGAATGCTTCTTATTTAAGGCTCAAAAATTTATTGGTAAGCTATAACATTCCAGGCAAGCCACTGCAGCGAATAGGCGTGAAAGGAGTGAGGATTTATTACAGCGGGCAGAATATCCTCACGTTCACCAGCTTTTATAAATGGGTTGATCCTGAAACCAGCGCCGGTAACAACGCGTACGGATCTTATCCGCAGTTAAAAACTAATACCCTTGGTATCGAGGTATCATTTTAATTATTAAAAAAATGTCGATGAAAAAAATATTCATAACCGTAATTATATTAGGTTCGGTGGCCGCATCGGGATGCAGAAAGGCTTTCCTAGACAGAGCGCCATTAGATTCGTACACCAATACCGTACTCTGGAAATCATCCAACGATGCCCTTGCTGCTTTAAATGGCTGCTATTCTAAATGGGGAGGCAGCAACAACGGCTACTACGGAATTTTTGCTGATAATAACTCTGATAACACGTTCGATCAGTTCCCCTGGGAAAACTGGCTGTCGCTTTCGGCGGGGATAGCAACCCCAACCAATACGGGATACTCGAAATGGAATTATAAATGTATCCAAACCTGTAACTGGTTTTTGGATAACGTTGGCAGCACCGATATGGATGCCACATTAAAGGCCAGGCTTATTGCTGAGGCCCGTTTTTTAAGGGCTTACGAGTATTTTACGCTTAGCCAGTTATATGGCGCAGTTCCGCTGGTTGAGCACAATGTTTCGCCCGATGAGGCCAATAAAGTGGTACAGGCAACCAAGGCTGATGTTGTAGCCTATATACTTAAAGAACTTACTGCCATTGCGCCCGATCTGCCGGTTAGCTATTCAGGTGGTGATATTGGCCGTGTAACCCGTGGTGCTGCCATTGCTTTAAAAGCCAGGATTGAGCTTTTTAATAAAATGTACACCGACTGTATTGCCGATTGCCAGGCGTTGATGGCGCCGCCGTTTACCTATAGCATTTATCCAAGCTATGTTAATCTGTTCCGCCAGCCTTTTGCTGACAACCAGGAAGTGATACTGGATGTTCAATTTAAAGCGAGCGATAATAACTTTGGATGGGCCAGGAATATGACCATCAACTCATTGGGAGGCTATAACTCCATAGCTCCAACCCAAAGCCTGGTAGATGCTTATGAAACAAGCAACGGTAAAACCATTGATGATCCTGCATCGGGATATGATCCAACGCAACCTTATAAAAACCGCGATCCGAGGTTGAGCGCAACCGTTTTTTATCCGGGTGCGCAATATAGCAGCAGGTTGCCTTACGGGCAGTACTATGATCCTCTGTCAGGCAGTCCTAAAACTATCGACCATTGGGGCGATAACAATTGTAGTCCATCGGCTTATGGTTTAAGGAAATATACTCCTGTAATTGCCGACTTCCCGAACATGGACCAGGTAGGCATGAATGTAATTCTGATTCGTTTTGCCGAAATTAAATTGATGGATGCCGAAGCCAAGATCGAAAGCAATAAAATCGATGCTACGGTATATGATGATATCAACTCGGTACGAAAACGTCCTGACGTAAACATGCCTGCTGTTGATCAGACCAAATATAACGACCAGGCAAGTTTACGCACCTTATTACGCCGTGAACGTCGGGTTGAGCTGGCAGTTGAAGGCTTGAGGTGGTTTGATATCCAGCGCTGGCAAATTGGTCAGCAGGTAATGAACGGGCAGGTTACCGGCAGTTTGCAAGGGAGCGTGAGCCAAACTAATGGCGCGCTGACCCTTATGCCGGGCACTACTATTAAAGTAGGAACACCGCGTGTATTTAATGCAGCTAAAAATTACTTATTCCCAATACCTCAAACAGAGATAGATTTGAATAAAAATCTAAAACAAAATCCCGGGTATTAATTAAAATACAAATGTTTGGCAGCCCCGGCTGCCAAACATTTGTATCCGATCGGAATTACAGGCCGATTGGTAACGGCGAAAAAGAGCGACGGGTTTGCCGCCTTTTTCTTACTTTGGCTAAAATGTACTGGCACAATGGATAAAATTTTTCAGGAGATCAAAAAGCTTACAGATATCCCTTCCTATTCCAAACACGATAGGTTTGTGCAGGGCATTATCAACGCTATTAACGAGAAGGTTATAGGCCAGGACGAGATGCTGCCATCTGTAAACAAGTTGATTAAGGAGTTGGGGTTTTCGAGGGAGACGATCATCAAAGCGTATCGTGAACTGATTAGCAGGGGCATTGTTGAATCCAAAAACAGGCATGGCTATTTTGTGGCCAACAGTAACGCGGAACAAACACTGAATGTAGCCCTGTTAATGTATAATCTGGATAGCTTTGAAGAGCAGTTTTACCGCAATTTTCGTTATGAGCTTGGTCCTAATATCCGGTTAAACCCTTACTTTCACCATGGTGATATCGAGATATTCGAAACCATTCTTAACCAGATCAGGGGAAAATATGGCATGTATGTAATAGCGCCTATCCCTCATCCAAAAACAAAAGAACTGCTGCGAGCTATCCCCCCAAATAAATTCCTGATGTTTGACAGGTATGAACCTGTGGATGGCGATTTTAACCACATTACCCAGGAGTTTGGCCAATCATCATACCGTATCTTCGCCGAACTGGCCCCTAAGATCAAAAAGTTCAATGAGATTATATTTTATCATTCGCCGGCGTCGCTCGATCCGAAAGAGATCGTACCATCGTTTAAGAAATTCCTGAAGGATTTTAACATCAAAGGGCGTATCATTAAGGAGTATACCCATGGTTCGGTTGAAAAGGGGAAAGTTTATTTTACCTTAGACAACTTTGCTTTATGGCAAATTATGCGCGATTGTAAAAGCATGCAACTTATTCCCGGTGAAGATGTGGGTGTACTATCGAGCAATGATGAGCCGGCCAAGGAGATCATCGGCATTACTACTTTTTCGGCCGATTTTGCCCGTATGGGTACGCTGGCCGGGCGGGCTATCGTCAATAAAGAAAAGATCAGCTTAACGATGCCAACCATTTTATTTGAACGGAGCACACTTTAATTTTTACCAAAAACAGGGCGAGGTGAATTGGACCATACTAACCAGTTTTCTTTTTTTTACAGGTATAGTTGGCCTGTTATCCTGGTATAAAACCCGCAAAAACAAGCTCAACACACTTAATGGTTTCTTTTTTGCCGATAGGAGCCTGGGGTTTTTACTGGTTGGCGGAGGCCTGCTGTTTACTAATATCAATACCGCCACTATTATAGGCGAAAACGAGCTGGCCTACACGCACAATATGTCTGTAATGGCCTGGGGCATGACATCGGTGCTGGCTATGCTGCTGGTATCGGAGTTTTTGATGCCCATGTATCTTAAGCTGGGTATTTCAACCACTCCCGATTATCTTACCGCCCGTTACGGCGCAGGCATTGGAAAGCTGGTTTCCTGCATATTCCTTGTAAGTTACATTATTAACCTTTTACCATCGGTTTTATATAGTGGTGCGGTTGCTTTCAATGGCCTGTTCCATTTTTCTGATGTTTGGAAAACCGATTACTGGACAACCATCTGGATCCTGATCTGGATAATGGGAACAATCGGCTGTCTGTATTCATTGTTAGGAGGATTGAAGGCGATATCTACCTCAGATACCCTGCTCGGCTTTGGTATATTCGCCGGAGGGTTTTTGTTACCATTTTTGGGTTTACGGTACCTGGGGGAGGGCAATATGATGCAGGGGCTGCATATTTTGCTGAATAACCACCGTGAGCATTTAAACAGCATTGGTACGGCTACCGATCCAATCCCATTCAGCACCTTATTCACCGGCATGCTGCTGGTAAACCTGTATTACTGGGGTACCGAGCAATATATAGTTCAACAGGTTTTAGCCTCGCGGGATTTAAAAAGCAGCCAGCAGGGTATAGCGGTAGCCTGTTTGGGTAAGCTGATCTCGCCGTTATTGCTAAACTTGCCGGGCCTGATAGCTGTGCATGTTTTTACGCATTTAGATAATACAGCCGAGGTATTCCCGAAACTGGATAGTCTTGTATCGCCGCCTTTTATAGCGGGTTATATCGCTGCTATCATTTTTGGCGCAGCCCTCACTACTTTTAATGCTGGTCTTAATAGCTCAAGTACATTGTTTATATTAAATATCTATAAACCCTGGACGGAAAAGAACGGCAGAATATCTAACGAGAGGCATATGGTCCGCGCAGCGCGACTATTTGAGATAGCGATTTGCCTGCTGGCTATGTTCATTGCACCTTTTATCATATTCGTAAAAAACGGCTTTTACACTTATGTACAAATGGTGAACGGCTTTTTTAATGTGCCCATTTTTACCATTATGTTTATCGGGTTGGTTACCAAGAGGGTGCCCGCCAAAGCAGCGAGCATCGGGTTGGCCTTTTTTATTACAACCTATGCGCTTACACAAACAGTGTTTGATCTGCATATCCACTTTTTGCATATCCTCGCCATATTATTTTTGATAACCTGTGGGCTGATGCTGCTTATCGGTAAGTTTTTTCCTATGGCAGAGCCCTATCAACTGCAGATCAATACCCTGGTTGATATTAAGCCATGGAAAAACCGGCATATCTACAGTTGTATATTATTGCTGATCATGGTATTGATGTTTATTGTGTTTTCTCCACTTGTACTTGCAAAATAAGTTTGGACAATAAATAAAATTATCTATTTTTATAAAATAGACCAGAATAGACCAATTATGAATTTTCAACTTTTCTTAATTCACAGGCTTTTGGCGTCCGCGGTAATGCTGTGCATATTTAGCAGTTTGCCATCTTTTGCCCAGGACGTAAAATTTACCTCATCTGATAAAAGAATAGAACAGGCATTTGCCTGGGCCAAAGATATGGCGCTGCATTATAAAGGACATCCTGCCGACCCGGTAGGACCCTGGTACGAATCGGCGCTCCCGCCACGCGACGCCTTTTGTATGCGTGATGTATCCCACCAAAGCATAGGCGGGGAGATACTTGGCTTAAAGCGCGAAAATAACAACATGCTCACGCTATTTGCCCGCAATATATCCGCTTCAAAAAACTGGTGTTCATACTGGGAGATGAATAAGACAGGTAAGCCTGCTCCCGAAGATTACCGGAACGACCGCGAGTTTTGGTATAATCTCCCGGCTAATTTTGATGTGCTGTATGCCAGTTGGCGAATGTATTTGTGGACGGGTAATAAATATTATATTAACGATCCGGTATTTGTCAATTTTCAGGAAAAAACAGTTAAAGATTATATCGATACCTGGGTGCTGTCGGCAGATTCTTTGTTGAACAGGCCTGCGCACCCTAATGCGCCTGTGCCTTTTAATGAAAGTGATCCGTTCCACCGGTGCCGGGGATTACCTTCCTACTCGGAAGGCGTACCTAATTTAAAAACCGGTGCCGACCTGTTAGCTGCCCTTTACCAGGGATTATCAACGTACTCGGCCATATTGGCCAGCAAAGGTAAACTGGCCGAATCGAAAGCCTACGCCCTGAAAGCCGAAAAGTATAGGCACAAATTAGAGGCGGATTGGTGGGATACCAGGGATAATTTGTATTTTACTTATTACGGCAGGGATGGCAAATTTGGCAGGGACGAAGGCGAGACTTTTTTGCTTTGGTTTGATGCTTTGAAAGATACTACGCGTATCAAAAAAACGCTGTCTCACCTGGCCTCCAAAACCTGGAATGTTGAAAATACTTCCTACCTGCCCTTAATATTTTATAATAATGACTCCTGGGATAAGGCCCGCGATTACCTGTTGTATCTATCTGATAAAAATACCGGAAGACGGGAATATCCTGAAGTTTCATTTGGTGTAATTGAAGGCATTGTACAGGGCATGATGGGGATAACGCCCAATGCCCGTTCGCAAAGCATTACTACCATTTATAAAACAACCGGTAACGGTGATGCAGCTATCAGTAATTTACCCATGCTCGGTACGATGATCAATGTTGTTCATCAGGGTACACAACAATCTTCGCTAAACAATAATGGCAAATTACAGATCATTTGGAAAGCAATGTTTTATGGTACTTATAAACAGGCCTATGCTAACGGCAGGCCGGTGCCTGTTAAACATGTAACCGACAATTGGGGGAAATACATATCCTTTGCTGAAGTTACAGTTAAGCCCGGTCAGCATATTAAAATCAGTGTGAAATAATAAAGTCAGTTACATCCATATCTACTACTATTTAATGAATTTTTGCTCGCGAAAACATTGCTTAATCATACTCGTTTTTCTAGTACAACTGCGTTTAGTTTCGGCGCAGCAATTGGTTCTACCACAACAGAACGACAGGTGGGTTTTACAACCCGACGGCAGTATCACCTGGAACATTAACGGTCGTCTCCCACATGCTGATCATATTGAAATGTCGGGCGAAAAAGTATCCTTATGGATTGCTTATAATGTGGATGAAGCCGGTTTATGCCATCTTTCACGCACGGTAGTTTTCCCGACATTCCGGATGCTTCCTGATGATACCCGGAGCCACATCGCGTATACATTTGATGACAATGCCCTGCCACGAATGTACGTTGATGATGAACTTTTATGGCCCGATGCCGCAAAAGGAGGAATAAGTTTACCGGTGAAAAGTATTAACCAGCACGGCTTTATGCGCATTGCTTACCGCGCAGACAGGTTAAAGCAGGTTAGTATTGAGCACAGCCTGTTCCCATCAACAGATAAACCAATGTCTCTTGAAACTTATAAGTTTACCAACGTTAGCAATAAACCGGTTTCGGTAGCGATGGAGCACTTAAAGCGCGAAGTAACTACAGATAGCCTTAAAAGTAAAGGCGCGCCGCATACGGTTATTATGCAATCGGTAAATGATGGTAGCAAAATATTGCAGCCCGGCCAATCATACACGTTTGTTATCGGCTACCAGGCTACTGATCATCCAGAATTGCTAATGCCCGTAAGGGCCGATCTTGAAGAGCAGGCGCGGCAACACCGTATTGAAGAGATCCTGAGCCCTTTACAATTGAAAACACCCGATAGTGTTTTGAACGCCATGTTTGCATTTGCCAAGATCAGGGCTACAGAAAGCATTTTTAAAACAAAGAGCGGTTATATGCATGGGCCTGGCGGTTTATCGTATTACGCAGCTATCTGGGCTAATGATCAGGCCGAATATGTTAATCCTTATTTTGCTTTTTCGGGGGATAGGATAGGCAACCTATCGGCTATGAACGCATACCGCTTGTTTGCCGGTTATATGAATCCCGATTATCAGCCCCTGCCAAGCTCTATCGTAGCCGAAGGCGATACGGTCTGGAAGGGCGCCGGTGATAGGGGCGATCAGGCCATGATAGCTTACGGCGCATCCCGCTATGCACTTACTTTAGGAAATATCGATTCGGCAAAAAAACTTTGGCCGTTAATATCATGGTGTCTGGAGTATAACCGCAGGCACATTAATCAACAAGGGGTAGTAGAATCGCAAAGTGATGAATTGGAAGGTAGGTTTCCATCAGGTAAAGCCAATTTATCTACCAATGGTTTGTATTACGATGCCCTGGTCTCAGCAAGTTTTTTAGCTCAGCAACTACATCTGCCAAAAAATGAAATAAAACAATACACAAAAAAAGCGGCGGCGCTTAAAGATGCTATTGAAAAATACTTTGGGGCTGATATAGCCGGCTATCATACTTATAAATATTATGAAACCAACACCCTATTGCGCTCCTGGATCTGTGTTCCGTTAACCATGGGTATCTATGACCGCAGCAGGGGTACGATAGATGCCCTGTTTTCGCACGAGCTATGGACAGCCGATGGCCTGGCCACCCAAACCGGCAATGGTACATTTTGGGACCGCTCAACCTTATATGCACTTCGTGGCGTATTACAGGCGGGCGAAACCGAACAGGCTGTAAGGTTTCTGAAGTACTATTCACAGCGGCGACTTTTAGGTGAGCATGTTCCATATGCCGTAGAGGCTTACCCGGAAGGCAACCAACGCCATCTTTCGGCCGAGAGTGGATTGTACTGCCGCATTTTTACCGAAGGTTTGTTTGGGATGAAGCCCACCGGTTTCAAGAGCTTTTATTGCACTCCCCGCTTACCCCACGCCTGGGATCATATGAGCCTGGAGAATATTCATGCATTCGGTACGGTTTTCGATCTGGCGGTAAAGAGAAAGGATGCGAGTCACCTGTTAGTTACCATTACACGTAACGACCACAGTTACCGGTACGTGGTTAAAAATGGAGATGCTGTAAAGATATCCGTTTAAGAAAGTGTATTAAAATCCTGGTTTTGATAAGTTTGAACTACCGATTAGTGACAGGATCGGCATGAATTTCAATCTACATCAATATGCCTGAAGTGCATTTCAAAGTTATGATGATGAGATATCTAAGCTGTTTTAATGGGGATTCATCTTTTATGAAAGCACTATGCAGATTGTCCCACCTCTTGGATTACCGTAAGGTCCAGTCTTATTGAAGGCTTGGCTGCTGAACTGGCCAAGAGCAAGGGTTGTGCGCATGTTTATATTGTTGAACCCACCTGCTGCTTCGAGGACAACCCCAATGTGACCAACGAAAAGTTTCCGGGCAACCCGACTCGCTCTTATCGAACGATCTGACCGCGCCTACAACCAAAATGTTGCCCATCGGCCGCCGGACAAAAAAAGGACAGGATCGGGCCACGCGGTTGCCCGTCATGAAGGAAGAAGTGCCGGCTACCGTGAAATTGTACCTGATCGGTGCTATAGAGCAATGGTATATCAAGCCGGATATCAGTGGTGTGGTATTTGTCATGAATGTGCAAAGCACAGATACCGCCCAGGCGCTGCTCGGAAGGCCGGGCAGCTCCCGTTAAGCGGGGTTTTAACGATACCCCGAACTTTTATAAACTCCCAAAACTCGTAAAAGCTGATCGGATATCCGGCCATTTTAAGTTCATCGGACGTTTGCTTAAGCATTGTTTATATCGTCTTTTCAAAGGCTCTTTACTGCGATCCCTAACGAATTATTTGTGTTTGAATTTAAGCGGTACGAAAGTCTTATACAGCGTATATTAGCTACCCAGCTATGAAAATATTTTTAACCGCAACCGCGATCCTTTTATCGCACTTCTTCGTTTCAGCACAGGAGACCGCATTACCTGTTCAGCCGGGCGTATCGCTGTCTCTGGCTAAGTACCGTAAGGCGGCTGTACACAATATAAAATATAAGGTAGAATTTAAGGTTCCTGAATTGAAGAACGACCCGGTTGACGGGAGTGTTAGTATTAGTTTCAGCCTTTCCGATAATGCCCAGCCGTTGCAGCTCGACTTTAAGCAGCCGGTAAGCCAGGTTATAAAAATGGGGGTCAATGGGCACCCGGCAGCGGTTAACCTGAAACATGAACATATCTTAATTGAAACACCGGCATTAAAAAAAGGGGCTAATGAAATTAAAATTAATTTTATAGCGGGGAATGCTTCGCTCAACCGCAACGATGACTACCTGTATGCGCTTTTTGTTCCGGATCATGCCCGCAGCGTTTTTCCCTGTTTTGATCAGCCCGACCTCAAAGCGATATTCCAATTAAGTCTTCGTGTGCCGGCAGGGTGGAAGGTGCTTGCCAATGGGATATTGAAAGATTCCCTCGCGGAGGGATTTTATAAAATTTATCATTTTATGCCCAGCGATCAATTGCCGACTTATCTGTTTTCGTTTACGGCCGGTCAATATGAGTCGGTTAAGAAACGTATAGGTGGCCGGGATATGGAATTCCTCTACCGGGAAACGGATGAAAAGAAAATCAAACTGAGCCTGGACAGCGTTTTTGATTTGCATAGCCGGGCAATCAACTTCCTGGAAAACTGGACGGGGATTAAATATCCGTTTCAAAAGACCGGTTTTGTTGCTATCCCTGATTTCCAGTTCGGCGGCATGGAGCATCCGGGGGAAGTGCAGTATAAGGCCTCAAGCCTTTTTCTGGACGATGCGGCGACGAAGGAACAGCTTATTTCCCGGGTTTAACCTGATTTCCCATGAAACCGCTCATATGTGGTTCGGCGATATGGTCACCATGCGCTGGTTCAATGATGTCTGGATGAAAGAAGTGTTTGCCAATTTTATGGCAGACAAGGTTACGGAAAAACTGATGGGCGAGGAGACCTTTAACCTTAAATTTGTACAGGATCATTATCCGGCTGCCTATGCGGTAGACCGGACAGCAGGGGCGAACCCTATCCGTCAGCAGCTGGATAATCTCTTGGATGCGGGCTCTATGTATGGCAATATCATCTACCATAAAGCGCCCATCATGATGCGCCAGTTGGAACAATTGATGGGGGCGGATAATTTCCAGGCAGGGGTAAGGGAATATCTGAAAAAATACGCTTACGGGAACGCCAGCTGGCCTGAAATGGTTGCCTGTCTGGGGCATCATACCAGGGCTGATCTCGATTCCTGGAACAATGTCTGGGTCAATGAAACGGGCAGGCCGGTTATCAATGCAGAGGTGCAGTATGCCGGTGACAAGATCAGCAGTTTCTCTGTTTCCCAACATGCAGAGAAGGGGACAAATCGGATCTGGCCGCAGTTATTTGAACTCGCTTTGGTTTATGCGGATCACCAGGAGGTTGTCCCGGTCAATTTAAACACGCAGGTGATCAATCTGAAAAACGCGGTTGGTAAAGCGAAACCGCTTTATATCATTTACAACTCCAACGGGTTGGGCTACGGTTTGTTTCCCGTTAATAAAGATCTTCGGCCGGATCAGCTTTTCGCTTTGAAAAGCCCGGTGCAGCGTGCGGCTATTTACATCAATGCTTATGAGAACATGCTCAATGGAACAGGTTATACGCCAACTGGTCTATTGGAACTTTTTGAGAAAGGCCTTTGCCTGGAGAAAGAGGAAACAAATCTGCGGATGTTAACAGGTTATGTCGCTACCTTGTACTGGGAATTCATTACGCCCGCTAGCCGCAACGCGTGTGCAGAGATCCTGGAGCAACTGTTATGGACGGCTATGCAGCAGCAGCCGGCCGCTAATAACAAAAAGGTCCTGTTCAGTGCTTATCAAAATATTTATCAAAGCCAATCCGCTGCGAAACGTATTTATGAGGTTTGGAAGGATCAGCTTCCGCCGGATGGCGTGAAGCTGACGGAAGAGGACTATACCGGTATGGCTCTTGGCATTACCCTGAGAAGTGATACCCTTACACCGGTATTGAAACAGCAGGAAGAACGCATAAAGAATGCAGACCGCAAAAAAAGACTGGAGTTTCTGATGCCGGCTTTATCCCCGGATGTTAGTGAGCGTGATGCCTTTTTTAATACTTTAAAAGAACGCAAAAACCGGGCAAAGGAGTCATGGGTATTATCTGCGTTAGGTTACCTTCATCATCCGTTGAGGCAGTCGACCGCCCTAAGATATGTGCCGGAAAGCCTGAACCTGCTGGAAGAGGTCCAGGCGACAGGCGATATTTTCTTTCCGCAGTCGTTCATCAATGCTACGCTCGGAAGTTATCAATCTGCTGAGGTGGCAGGCATGGTGAATGCCTACATCAAAGCACACCCTGACCTGGATCCTAAATTAATGAATAAGTTATTACAGGGGGCTGATCATGTGATGCGGGCGCAAAGCATTGTTTGGTGAGTTGCTGATAAATAGTTCGAATTATGTGATCAGCTTTTTGTACACGTTGCCTCCGGACGGCTGGGTACCGATCTGCCGGGCTTGGGTTACCGGACAGGGCAAAGAGATCAAAAGCTGGCCGGCAGACGATAGTTCGTGAGAGATACTAATGGAACTGAAGAGTCAGGCAACAATAATATATTTAACTTCTGCTGTAAATCAATGTTTTGTATTTTTATTCAATTAGAGGTCACCTAACGGATCACCCATAAATAATCAAATCGCCTGTACTTATTTAAGAAAGATATAGCTATTTTAAAAAATAAAAACTTGCCAACCTAATATAAAGGAATTCACAGATGGGCTAATCGCTAAAGCTGTTGAAGCTGTGCTGGTTCGACTTCGTTTAGGGTACAATTTTAGGAAAGTTGTCAACTTTATTGGCAATATTTTTTAAGAGGCAATCTGCGACGTAATTTGATTTACTGAGCCATCGCCATATGAAAATTTCTTTTTCCTTCAACGTGGATACTAATACTACTTGGATGAACCTTGCCTAATGTAGAACCGGTCCTGATTTTTAAATACTTTTAAAATACTTTTCCATTAAGGGCTTTAAGAGCAAGGTGTCGTTTTCTTCATATCCTTTTCCGCTAATGGGATCAAGGTTTTACCGTAATGGATATCTCCGGGGCTGTCAACAAAAGCAGAAAAGGAAAAATAGAAATTTGAAAATGCCAGGTCAATAGTGATATAGAAGGAATAATACATCTAATCATCGGATATGTCAAAGCTGTTCAAGATATCACCTATAGCGTGACGGGGCGTTATTTTATCCAGGCTGCTTTAACTGGTTTTTAAGAAATTGAAGGCAGGTTTATTCATTTCTTAAACTCTTTACCGGGTTGGCCAAAGCGGCTTTTATAGCGTGTGCACTAATAGTTAGCAACGCAAATATAACCGCTGTGGGTCTTGAAATGACAAAAGCCCAGGCGTTTATATTTATTCTATAGCTGAATGCCATTAACCATTTATTCATCATATACCATGCAATGGGCGATGCGATCAAGATAGCTATCATTACCAGTTTCAAAAAGTCGCCTGTCAGTAATTTGGTGATTCCTGGCACACTTGCACCAAGTACTTTCCGAATACCTATTTCTTTTGTTCGTTGTTCCGCAATAAATGTGGCTAATCCAAACAGCCCTAAGCATGCAACAAATATAGCCAACAGCGAAAACACGGTTGCGATACTGGCCGTATGCTGTTCAGAGGTATACAGGTTTTGAATATGTGTATCCAAAAACTCATAGTCGAAACTGGAATTGGGCAGGTCGGTTTTAAATTTATCCTGTACCTGCCGTATAAGCCGCGATAAATCCCTTGCATTATACCTTACCAATAAAGTCCTTAACGATTCAGGCGCTTTATTCATTGTGTAATAAACATAGCCGCCAACTGCATTTTTGAGCGATTGATAATTGAAATCTTTCACTACAACATGGATAGCCTAATCGCGACAGCACGCAGCAATAAAGTGGCGACGACTTTGGCGGTCCAGGATTTTAGTCCATTAAAGAAAGGTTACGGCGCGGAGCAGGCAGATATGATTATGGGTATTGTGGGTAATATCGTTTGCGGGCAGGTAGTAGGCGATACCGCCAAAACCTTGGCAGATAACTTCGGCAAGATCGTACAGGACAAGAACAGCTTAACGATTAATAGTGGCGACACTTCCTTTTCCAAAGCCACGCAATTGGATTAGCGATACCGGCTTCTAAAATTGCGGCATTGTCATCGGGCGAGTTTGTCGGTATGGTTGCAGATAATCCGGAACAAAAGATTAGCCTGAAAATGTTCCATAGTACCATACAAAATGATCATGATGCTATTGCTAATGAAGAAGCATCATTTAGATCTATCCCAGTTATTACTAAAGTAACCGATGAGGATATCCGCGAGAATTATCACAAAGTCAAGGAAGATATTCAGAATTTGCTTTTTTTTGAATTGGCTTTACTAAAAGCCAAGAATGATACAGAGCAAGATGAATCTGTCAAGAGGGGGATAAATGAAACTTTAAGTTCAGATCACATGGAAAGTAATGAGGAACAAGGCGAGTCAATGTCGATGTGAGTTGACATGTAGGCCCCTCTCCAAAAAGACCATAAGACCCACGAATTATATCCTATCACTAAACCGGATTACTAGCTTAGACCTTTGTGTAAAATCTGAGCTAACCATGTTATTTTGCTTTCAAATTGAGGAAACCTGCCAAAAAGAATGATTTCCTGATCAAAACACTTGAAAACAGTTTGCAAAGTCTCCGCCAAAAACTGGCTGTCTTCTACACTCAGTGGCGTTATTTCTTTGTTTTCCATAGCCCAATTAATCATAAGCTTAATAGCCTGAATCTCTTCTTCAGCCATAATGCGGGATTGCATAATCAGCAAAGAGGGGTCCTGCCTCATGTCCTCTATCACCAGTTTGTATTTCAAAACCAGTTCTCGCAGACGTCTGATCTTTACCTCGTTAAATGATTCTATGTTGGCCGAAAAAGAACGCCTCTTACTTATTGTAGCTTTACTTTCCTCCAGGCATCGGGAAAATATTTTGTGGCATAAGGCATCAAGCACCTCCGTTTTATTCTTAAAATAATGATAAAGTGTACTCCGCCCTTTTTTGCATTCATTTGATATATCCTGCATAGACACCCTTACGAAACCGTAACGCTCAAATACAGCATCGGCCCCCGCAATGATTTCTTCTCTTATAATATCGTTCTGCTCCACATTCATAATTCGACAAAAATACAATTTTTGTTTGTTCTTTTCTAAACTTCAAAGCTTACCGTATTTGCATTTTTTTTATTAAATGACATAAAGATTAAATAAAACATAAAACAAATAGTGTATAATTGTCGAATTATTCAAACATGTCCTCTATTCAAAGATATCCTTGATTTAGAGGGAATATGCCTGATATTAAACTGAATTTTAATGTTCAATAATCCAGCGCGGTCAATTTCGGGTAATCAAATATTGAAATAGCTATCGACATAAATACAAATAATGTTCAATTTAATTATATGAAAACCAAATTTACACTTGCAGGGGCAATAGCGGTAGCTATCTGGGTATCCGGCTGTTCAGGCAAAAAAGAACAAAAGACTGGCCCGGACACTTTAGCCGTAAATGTATTTTCTCTGGGAGCAAAACCTATGTCACTCGGTGATCATACTATCTACGATGGAACTCTTGAAGCAGATAAGACAATTGACTTGAGCTTTCAGGTTTCAGGAACCATTCTATCCCTTCCGATACAGACCGGTGACTATGTAAAAAAAGGACAATTGGTTGGAGTCATAGATGAAACAGTATACCGCAATCAGTATAATGCACAACTGGCTCAAGCTAAACTCGCCCAGGAAAATTATACCCGTATTAATGAGGTATTTAAAAAAGGCAGTGTCGCTGAAATAAAAATGCTGGAGGCGAAATCAAATTATGAACAGGCGACTTCTGCCACAAATGCAACCTACCAGAATATAGCCCACACCCGTCTTTATGCACCGGCAAGCGGATATATCGGTGAAAAAAAAGCTGAAGCAGGAGCTGTTGCAAGCCCGGGACAGACCGTTTTGCAGTTACTTGATACTCGTTCAGTGAAGGTATTGGTTGCTGTTCCCGAAGGTGAGATTAACCGTTATAAAACAGGAACTCCGGCTGCGATAAAAATTGATGCTTTGGGAAGTCAGCCGTTGCAGGGCAAGGTATCCGAAGTTGGTGTTTTGGCACTTAACGGCAGCGCTAATTATAATCTTAAAATATCCCTGGTCAATAGTGATATGAAGTTAAAACCTGGAATGCTTTGCAAAGTGGTATTTAACCAAGCAGCTGATGCTGCTACTTCATCTAACAATGGTAGTAAAGAAATTATTGTTCCTGTTCAATCCGTTCAGGTGGATGAAAAAGGGAGCCACTTTCTTTATGTAGTGAACGCGAACCGTAAAGCGATACGGAAGGATGTAACAACAGGGCAGCTTTACAGTAACGGTATTGTCATCCAGTCTGGCCTGGCTGGAAACGAGCAGGTGATTACCTCCGGTTATCAGAAACTTGCCGATCAAACCCCTGTCACCATCAGTAAATAACCGCAGACTATGAAAAAGAAAGGTAATTTAATTGAATGGGCCATGGAGTACCATATATTCCCGCTCGCCCTATCTGCTATATTTTTCATTCTTGGCATTGCCGCACTATTCAACATGCCGAGAAACGAGTTTCCTGATTTTACTATCAGACAAGGATTGATTATAGGTCAATATCCTGGCGCTTCGTCAAAACAAGTAGAAGAACAGTTGACTAAGAAAGTAGAGGAATACTTATTCAGCAATAACGAAGTCAACAAGAAAAAAACATATTCGTATTCACGCGATGGTGTGATGTATGTATTTGTTGAGGTTGCCGATAATTTGAATGCTATACAAACCAAGGCATTCTGGAATAAGATAAAAAACGGGATGCTCGTTTTACAAAGCCAGTTACCCAAAGAAGTAAAGGGATTTTATATAGACAGTGAGTTTGGAAATACATCGGCAATGGTGATGGCTGTTGAATCAAAAACCAGACCCTATAAGGAACTGCTTCGTAATGTGGAAGATATTGAAGCCGAGCTCAGGCAGGTACAGGATGTTGCCAAAATTTCGCATACTGGGAACCTGAATGAGCAGGTAACGGTTTATGTGGATAACAACAAACTGATACAAAAAGGTGTATCGATAAACAATATTATACAGATACTGCAAAACGAAGGCGCCATAAATGCCACCGGCAAAGAAGAGGGCAAAGTAGTAGATGAGCCTATCCATCTCAATACGTTTTATAAAACAGAAGCAGAGCTTGCCGAACAGATCATAAGGCAGGACGCTAACGGGAACTCGGTCCGTCTAAGAGATGTGGCAACATTGAAACGGGAATATGATGAGCCGGACAATTACGTTACCTCAAACGGTACCAAATCCATCGTGATTTCCCTGGAGATGATAACCGGAAAAAACATTGTCCAGTTTGGCAAAGAGCTGGACGAGCGAATAGACAAAATAAGCAGGCATTTGCCATCTGATGTTAAGTTGGTTAAGCTGGCGGATCAACCGCAGGTAGTGGATGATTCAATTAGTCATTTCATGAAGGAATTTGCTTTTGCCCTTATTGGTGTAGTCTTGGTTGCCCTGCTGTTATTACCTTTAAGAGTAGCCACTGTTGCAGCTGCTACTATCCCAATTACAATCGCCGCTACTTTGGCTATTATGTATATGACCGGCATCGAGTTGGATACTGTAACACTCGCGGCATTGATAGTGGTGTTGGGGATCGTCGTAGACGATCCGATCGTAGTGATCGATAACCATGTGGAAAAACTGGATCACGGCATGTCGATATGGGAGGCCGCCAAAAGCAGCGCACAGGAATTGCTCCCTTCTGTATTCACCGCCACCCTGGCTATATCGGCGACTTTTGTTCCGCTTGCTTTTTTCATGACCGGCGTGTCCAAAGATTTTATTAGGCTCTTTCCGGTAACTATTATGATCGCACTTACACTATCGTTAGTAATCTCCATGTTGCTGGTGCCGTTTTTCAATACGCTCTTTATTAAAAAAGGGCTATTGCATGGTAAAGACGATGAAAAGCGATCATTCCTTGACCGGTTACAGCATTTCTTTAACAGCCATATCGGCAATTCGATGAAACACTATAAGCTGACCATTTTTTTTGGAGCAATGGCCGTGGTTGTTGGGATCGCTATAATGGGCGTATTGCCACAACAATTATTCCCCAAAGTAGAACGGAATCAATTTGCGATGGAGATCTATCTGCCCAGCGGCTACAACCTGGCACAAACAGATAGCGTGGTGAAAGGCATGGAGCGGATATTAAAACAAGACAAGCGTATAGTTAATTATACCAGTTTCATCGGCAGCAGTTCTCCGCGTTTTCATTCAGTGTATGCTCCTAATCTACCAGCTAAAAATTATGCACAGATATTAATTAAAACAGAATCTGAGGACGCTACAGCAGAGGTTATCGTAGACTATCAACGTAAATACAGTAATCTGTTCCCCTCTGCTTATGTGCGTATGAAACAATTGAATATGATCAATGCGCTTGCGCCAATTGAGGTTAGGATCAGCGGAAACGATATCCCTGCCTTAAAGCAAGTTGCGGAACAAGTTTTGGCCATCGGCAAGACACATAAACAGGTGACCTGGGCCAGGACTGATTATAACGAAATGCAGCCAACTCTACAAGTCGATGTAAAAACGGGGGAAGCGGCGCGGCTTGGACTGAGCAAAGGTGATATTGCCAATGCAATATCGATGCACTCAGAAGGTATTACCGCGACACAACTTTGGGAAGACACCTATGCTGTAGATGTAAAAATCAAATCGCCAAAATCTGCCAGAAGTAGTCTTGCAGATCTACAGAATCTTAATATCGTTTCACCTCTAACAACCTCAGTTATACCGCTAAGGCAAGTAGCTGACGTGAATGCCGAGTGGAACGATGGGCAAATTACCCGCAGGAATAGCGTACGTACGCTAACTGTACGAATGGACGTAACTCAGGACGCGGTGGCAAATAGTGTGTTAATGGATATTCAGCCAGCCATTGAAAAGATCAAACTCCCGCAAGGCGTTGAGATTCACTATGGGGGTGAGTTTGAGCTGCAAGGCGAAAACCAGGGGCCGATGGGTATAGCATTAGGAGTAAGTATTATACTCATATTTCTTATTCTGCTTTGGCACTTTAAACACTTGAAACACGCTCTGTTAAGTATAACCACCATGCCGCTAAGCATACTTGGAGCCTCATTCGGCTTACTTGTGGCAGGCTATCCATTTGGATTTACTTCATTTCTTGGATTACTTGCCCTTTGCGGGATTGTGGTACGTAACGGTATCATCCTGATAGACTTTGCCGAAGAATTGCGGATACATGGTGGCAAATCGGTCTTCGAGGCGGCAAAACTGTCTGCGGAACGACGGATGCGCCCTATTTTCCTTACCTCTTCAGCCGCAGCAGTCGGTGTTATACCGATGGTTGTCAGCAGGTCATCACTTTGGGGGCCGCTCGGTACTGTGATTTGTTTCGGTTTGCTGGTTTCCATGCTGCTCACACTATTCGTATTACCAACCCTTTACTGGCTGTTCTTCCGCAAGGAAGATCAAAGAGTTTCAGAAAGTAAAACACCGGAACCTGTAACTGTATAAGCTCATTAACATGAAAACATTCTTATTTTCAATATTTATTTTAACCTGTCTACAGGTGGACGCCCAAAACCATGTCATATCTCTGCAGGAAAGTAAACAGGCTGCCATAGCCTACAGTTACACTTTAAAAAACAGTGAATTGAGGATTACTTCGGCAAAAACTGATATAGCGGCAGCGAAGTCAGACTATCTCCCTTCAGTCAGCGCAACCGGAGTAGGGTTATTGGGTTTTAAAGATTTCGTATCTGCAATGCCACCCCTATTAGAAAAAGGCATCAACAATTTCTACCTGGTTGGCGTAACTGGTACGCAATCTCTATATGCAGGTGGTAAAATCAAAACGGGTAACCAATTGGCAGCATTGCAGTTACAAGTGAGCCAGATCAGGAGAAAACAATCAGCTGATTCTGTAATGTTGCTAACTGAGCAGAAATACTGGAACCTGGTGAATATACAGGAACAACAAAAAACCATACTGGCTAATGAAACATTACTCAACGAAGTATTGAAAATGCAGAAAGATATGCTGGCTGCTGGTTTAATAGCAAGGAACGATCTACTAAAAGTGAAAGTGCAGCTTAGCCAGTTAATGGTTAATAAAAGCAAGCTGCAAAATGGCCGACGGGTGGCTCTGCTTGACTTTTCAATGTATACGGGTCTTCCATTCGACTCGCTTATGGTCATGCAGGATACACTTAATAAAAATAGACTCCCAGTAATCCCAAGCGTTCAACCAGATACAAGTCTGGACCGTAACGCCAATTATCAATTACTTACAAAACGTATAGAAGGCGAAAAGTTGCAGACGCGGTTAGCTAACGGCGACAACCTACCGAGTCTCGCAATAGGTTTAAGTGCATCGCAAACCGGATCAGTTAACAGCGGTATCGAGAGCAACTTTGCCCCGGCAAGCTTTGTTACATTAAGTATTCCTATCTCTAACGGCTTATGGGGCCGAGGAAAGCAAAAAGTACAGAAGCAAAAAATTAATGAACAAATAGCTCAGAACGATTTCCGGGATGGGCAAAACCAACTTAGAGTAGGCATTATCCGCTATTGGTATGACATGCAGGATCAGATTACACAAATCACCTATGCAAAAGATAACCTTGAGCAGGCTACGGAAAATCTGAAAGTCAATAAGGACAATTATAAAGCTGGTTTAGCAACCATTTCAGAGGTGCTTGATGCCCAAACCGCTTATCAGCAGGCGTCCAGCACGGTGGTAACTGCGTTTGCCGATTTCTATGTAAGGGTTGCTATTTATAATTATGTGACTGCAAAAACTGAAGATCATCCCTAAAAAATATAGGAACAAAAAAAAGTTGAAATGGAGGCCAGGCGAAACCTTTTGATTGATAATGCAACTGCGCTTTTTATTGATCGTGGCATAATTAGTGTAACGATGGATGAACTGGCAAAAAGCTCGGGTATGTCCAAGAAAACTATATACCAATGTTTTTCCAATAAAGGAATTCTTGTAGAAGCGGTAATTGATCATCTGATCGAACAGTCTAAGAATATCATTCATTCAAATATCGATGCCTCAGACAATCCTGTGCAAGAGTTAGTTCTTCAACGGAGTCTTTTTAATTATCTAATAGCCTTAAGGCATATTTTTAACGACGTTATGTTAAAAAAATACGCGAGAGCGCTCCGTGCAGTCCGAGAATTTAAAAACAATCACCTGAAAACAGTGATTGAGTTAAATTTAACTGACGGTATTTTAAAGGGGATTTATCGGCCAGGCTTAGATGTTTCAATGATCGCCGCAATTTACGTATCGATAGCAGACTTATATCTATTTAATAATAGAAAGTCTCAAGTTGAAATATTTGAAGCACTCCACTTATTTATAAATGGAGTTATATCAAATGATGGGCGGCGTATTCTTGAAAACTATGAGTAAGCCTTTATGCTATCTTATAAATGAATATCAGGCTTATAAAATAGCCAAACCTCTGTTAAACTATTGAAACACAAGGATTGTCATATTCAATTCATAAAGAACTAAAAAGTGCTTAAGAATTTTTAAAATAAACTTTTTAGTATATTTTTGTTGGGGATTATAAATGGTATTAATATGCTTACTAAAGCGGAGAGAACAAAACAATTTATTCTGGAAACAGCTGCGCCTATTTTCAATCAGAAAGGAATATCTGGGGCGAATATAGACGATGTGCTTGCTGCCGCGAAACTGACAAAAGGATGCCTTTACGGCCATTTTGAAGGTAAAGAAGACTTGGCCGTACAGGCTGTTGATCACATGCTGCAAAATAACGGCGAAAAAATGTTGTATACCATAAGCAAAGGCAAAACGGCAAAGGCTAAGGTGTTTGCTTTTCTCGATTTCTATAAAGATCCTATAAATACCTATATTAAAGGTGGATGCCCAATATTTAATATTGCGGTAGAATCGGATGATAATTTTCCGGTCATTAAGGAAAAGATAGCAGGTGTCATCCGACACGGCCAGGAGCTTTTTGTTAGTATTTTAAATCAGGGTATCGCTAACGGTGAGTTTTCAGAAAAACTCGATCCGGTCGTTTATGCATTCAAAGCGGTGGCTGCTGTTGAAGGCGGCGTTGTCATGTGCAGGTCGATGAATACGGCCAAACCAATGGCCGGTTTGATCAAAAGCCTAAAAGCGGAATTGGAAAGTTACGTGGTGTGAGTTTTTATTGGTATAAAATATACTAAAAAGTATTTTTATTGACCGAATGGGATAAAAAGATTAAAAAAGTAACTATTTACGATTGATTCCTTAAAATATATAATCAAGGGATTTGAAACGGGGTAAAATATACTAAAAAGTACAAAATAAAAAATAACAAGAATGGCTATGATGCCGGTCAGGATATCTGACATGATTTAAAACTAAAAACAATGAATGATCAAATAATTTTCGAACCCTATAATTTAAATGGCCTTGCACTGAGCAACCGCATTGTTATGGCACCTATGACCCGCAGCCGGTCAGCTAACCCCGGAAGTGTGGCCACCGAATTAACGGCACGCTACTATCAGCAACGTGCTTCGGCTGGCCTGATCATCACCGAAGGAACTTACGTCAGCCGTGACGCTGTAGGGTATGTTAATGTGCCCGGGATTTATACCGAACAACAAGTTGAAGGCTGGAAACTGGTCACCGATGCGGTGCACGAGCGGGGCAGCAAAATTTTCGCCCAGCTATGGCACGTAGGGCGTATATCGCACCCAGACCTGCTTAACGGGGCGCTTCCGTTGGCGCCATCGGCATTAAATCCGCTTGCCAAAGTATTCACGCCCGGAGGCTTCAAAGACACAGTTGATGCCAGGGAGATGACAACGGCGCAAATCCAAAAGACCATTAACGATTTTAAACAGGCTGCCGCAAACGCGGTAGAAGCGGGTTTCGATGGTGTTGAACTGCATGCCGCCAATGGCTACCTGCTGCACCAGTTTTTCAATCTTTACTCCAATAAACGCCAGGATCAGTACGGCGGCTCGATAAAGAACCGTGCCCGCATCTTATTTGACATACTGGATGAACTATATACGGTGATCAACATCAAGAAAGTAGGTGTAAGACTAAATCCTTCTCTTCACGGTATCCAGGGCATGATGCTTGACGAAGAAACTGTGGCTGTGCATGATTACATCGTTGCCAAATTGAATGAATATGACCTGGCTTATCTTCACCTGACCGAGCCTTTTACCAATATATCGGGCAATCCCTGGGGTATTGAAGAAGTTGCCAAACGTTACCGCCCACTTTATGATGGCACTATCATCATTAACCGCGGGTTCAACAAAGCAACAGCCAGCCAGGTATTGAACAACGGTGATGCCGATCTGGTATCGTTCGGGGTTCCCTTTATTGCAAATCCAGATCTTGTTGAACGCTTTAAGACAGATGCGCCCCTCAATCAGCCCGATCCATCGACATTTTATACGCCTGGTGAAAAAGGTTATACCGATTATCCAACACTGGCCCAATAAGCATAATCAAAAAAGCAGTATTCAACAGCACTCATAAAAAATTTAAAACAATGCAATTAAAAGGAAAAACAGTATTGATCACAGGAGGTGCATCAGGTATCGGGCTGGAAGCAGCCAAACAATTTTTAGCCAACGGCGCCCAGGTAATTATTACCGGCAGAAACCAGGGGAAATTAGATGAAGCAAAGAAAGTATACCCTGCCATTACGGCAATTAAAAGTGATCTATCAGATGCAGACGACACGAAAAAGCTTTTCGGGCAGGTAACGCAATTAGGCGGTATAGACATTTTATACAACAACGCGGGGGTACTAACTGATCCGATCAACCTCGGACTGGCGGATGACCGGCATTTTGAAGACGCGGCGTATGAGATAAACGTTAATTACCTGGCGGTGATCCGGCTTAACAACCTTTTTATGGATATGCTGAAATCAAGGAAAGAAAGTGCGATCATCAACACGACTTCCATACTTAGTTTTGTTCCGTCGTTGCTGGAAGCCACTTATGCAGCTGCCAAAGCAGCGTTGCATTTTTACACTGTATCGCTTAGAGAGCATCTGCAAGCGTTGAGCAGCAGCGTAAAAGTATTTGAACTAATACCGCCTCTTGTTGCTACAGAAATGGCAGCTAACATGGAGGGAAAAAGAATAACTACTGAAACCCTGGTCAAAGCGTTTATCAACGGACTTCAAAAGGATCAACTTAATATTCGTGTAGGCGATACCAAATTAGCTGCTGTCCTCAACCGACTTGCTCCAAAACTGATCTTTGGCTTAGTTAATCCTGAAAGAAGTTACAAGGTAATAGCATCACAGAATACCTTATAACCATAAAAAATAAAATCATGCGGGCATTCATCGTAAAAAGCTACGGCAAAAAAGAAAAACTACATCTGACCGAATTACCGGAACCGAAGGTAAAGGAAAATGAAGTATTGGTACAAGTACATTCAGCAGGTGTCAATTTATTGGAATCAATTATTAGAAACGGTGATTTCAAATTATTTTTACCCTACAAGCCACCGTTTGTAAACGGGCATGACCTGGCAGGCGTGGTAACCAAAGTGGGTTCAACAGTCAGCCGGTTCAAGGTTGGCGATGAAGTATATTCCAGAGTGGGCGACCATAGGATAGGCACTTTTGCCGAATATATTGCTGTAAATGAAGCCGACCTGGCTTTAAAACCCAAAAACCTTACCATGGAAGAGGCGGGTTCCATTCCATTAGTTGGCCTAACCGCCTGGCAGGCGCTTGTTGAGACAGGGGATGTAAAAAAAGGCCAGAAAGTTTTTATACAGGCAGGCTCAGGAGGTATGGGTGCATTCGCCATTCAGCTGGCGAAGCATTTAGAGGCGTATGTTGCCACAACCACGAGTACAGGTAATGTAGATTGGGTTAAAAAGCTTGGTGCCGACCTGGTGATCGATTACAAAACAGAAGATTTTGAAACCAAACTTAAAGATTATGACCTGGTGATACATAGCAATCGTGATCCCAAAATCCTTGAAAAATCATTCCGCGTTTTAAAAGCCGGAGGGCAAGTGATCTCATTGGTTGGTCCCCCAACCCCGGAATTTGCTCAAGAACTGGGTTTGCCCTGGTATTTAAAATTCGTAACAAAATTATTGAGTTTCGGCGCGAAGAGAAATGCAAAAAAAGCAAATAGCAGTTTCCGGTTCCTGTTTATGCGGGCAGATGGCAATCAATTAGGAAAAATTACATCATTGATAGAATCTGGCGTAATTAAACCGGTGATCGACAAAATATTTCCGTTTGAGCAAACCAACGAAGCGTTGGCTTATGTAGAAACAGGCCGGGTTAAAGGGAAAGTTGTGATCAAAATTAAATAAAAAGTACTTCTTGTAGATTACAGCGGTTACAAGAAGTGCCCCCAACTCACAATCTCCGTTGTGCTATTAAAAATAAAAAAAATAAAATGAAAGCAGTACGATTGCCGCGGATGCTGGTAAACAACAATCTGTTATTGACAACACTCCGGTAAACGAATTTGGTATCCCATGTATTTACCCGCAAATACCCAATATTTTACCATATCACAATAACGCTGTATGGCTCTTTGTTGAAAGTTATTGGGCAATGGCATCGGCAAAGGCGGGGAATCAAACGTCCTTAATGCGAGCCATAGTCGCTATTTATCGCCCTGCTGCGCTTTGGCTTACCAATAAAGAAAATTTTGTGGCAAGTGATGGCGATTTCGCAGGTACACAGATCAACAGCAGTAACATGCTGTGGAGCCTGTCGGGAAATATCGCATTGGTATATAAGGTTCTTTTCGGTATCCACTACAACGAAAACAGTTTGGAATTTAAGCCATTTGTCCCCGAGGCTTTGGCGGGCGAGCGTTCATTACATCATTTTAAATACCGTGATGCCATATTGGATATTAAAATAAGTAGCTACGGTAACCAAATAAAAAGCATAAGCCTTGACGGAAGGAATATGAGCAGGGCCTTACTTCCGGCAGATCTGAAAGGAAGCCACCAGGTAGGCATAGTTCTCGCCAACAATACAGTCTCCGGAAAAAGCAATCTGGTGCCGGGCTATACCGCGCCGGAAACACCTGTAGTTACCTATGCTAAAAAAAGCTGTCCTGGTTAAAAACGAAAAATGCGGTGAGTTATCGGGTTATCAAGAATGGGCAACCGATTGGGCTGACCAAATCATCAACCTTTAATATAATTGCCGGGAAGTACGCCGAATACCAGGTTGTTGCGGTAGATGCTAAAGGAGTAAGCTCATTCGCAAGCGAACTTGTTTCCGTAATTCCGGCAACGGCACAGCAAATCATTGAAGCTGAAACGATCACCGGAAAATCAGAACTTCCTTACCAGGGTTTTACGGGCGACGGTTACGTAGAGGTCAGTAAAACCACGAATACTAAGTTGGATATACCGGTAAATATCATGAAGGCTGGTAACTATGTTATTGATATGCGATATGCTAACGGTAATGGGCCTATCAATACTGACAATAAATGCGACATACGCACATTGAATTTGGATGACAGTTTTGCAGGGACTATCGTGCTGCCGCAACGAGGCAAAGGTGACTGGAGTAATTGGGGGTACAGCAATGGGATAAAGCTTAAATTAAGTAAGGGTAAACATGTTGTGTCGCCTTGTTTTAAAGACACCAATGAGAACATTAATATTAATGTTAACCAAGCTATGATTGATCATTTTAGATTGATCAGTACTGGTTACAATTGATATCATTTGATTTTAAACTGAGATTGTGCGATCACTTTTCCATTGAACAATTTGCGTTATTTGAATAGTGCTTAAGTGAGATTGAGCATTTTAGTTAGTACATTTTACCTGATAACGCGTTACGAATGTGAGGCAGAACGCGTTATCAGGTGGTTTTTAGAATGACACCTGAAAGTGATCTGCATTTCTCCTGTTAATAACTGTTTGTTTTTTGTTTCATCAATTAATAATTGCACAGGCTATTTTTGATAGTGCAATTTTAGAAATCAACCTTATCGTAACAAAAGCGATGGTGATTACATTTAGCAATTACAGCTTCAGCTATTAATCGAAGTACGGTTCGACCCAAAACGGTTAGATATTCCGAAATCGGCCTTAATCATCAAATAAAGCTACAAACCTTTTAAGGTCATCTATAAATTGGTTCGTGTAGACAACGGGTTTGAGTACCGAGCCGGAGTTAGTTCTAATTTTAGTTCTGACTCCGGTTTTTTTCTTATGTAATCCGCGGTTTATCTGGAACATAAGTTGTGCTACTAAGTTCACCTCACCGGTTCGACCCGAATTTTAAGAATTATCATTTTTTCGGGATAGATCTAACGATGATAGTCCTTTCTTAGCTGACGACGGTTACCGTAGTCGTGCGACTGTTTTTATTTGGATTTATTCTAAATAACGTGTTTCTTTGCGACGAATAAGATATCGCCTATGTAATAAATTAATCCGCATAAAAAAGCCGGTGATCCGTCGCCAAACTTCCTACCGGCCAATGTTAACAGATCCTTCAACCCATTAATCATTTAAACAAAGATGTATTCTTTCTTATGCAGTAAAAAATTTTACTTTACTTTTCTTTCATTATTTTTTTCGGCGGTCCTGTTCGCCCAGACCGGGACCATCAAGGGAGCTGTCAAAACCTCAGACGGCCGCCCCGCCGAATTTGTGACCATCGGCTTGGCTGGTGCAACCAAAGGAACAACTGTCAATCAAAAGGGCAATTATCAATTAAAAAACATTTCCCCGGGTAATTATACGCTGACGGCCAGTTTTATTGGCTTGATCACCCAAAAAAAAGAGGTGGAACTTAAAGCCGGCGAAACGGTGACCGTTGATTTTGTATTATCCGAAAACAATGAGCAATTACAGGAGGTAGTGGTAAAGGGTGCTAAAACCAACAAATTTGCCAATAAAAAAAGCGAGCTGGTGGCCAGGATGCCGCTGGCCAATCTGGAAAACCCGCAGGTTTACAGCGTAGTGACCAGGGAACTGCTGCAGGAGCAGGTGGCAACCAATATCAGCCAGGCCACCGGTAACATTACAGGGGCTGCGCCAAATACTTACCCGGCGGGTGGCTTTGCTATTACTTCGCGCGGCTTTATTACGGGTATTAACGCCCGTAACGGGATGGAAACGGTAGCCAGCCGTTCCGGCCTGGATATCGGGAATGTCGAGCGCATTGAGGTACTGAAGGGTCCTTCAGGTACGTTGTTCGGCGCTAATATCTCTTCTTTCGGCGGAGTGGTCAATGTAGTCACCAAGAGGCCGTACGATACGTTTGGCGGTGCTGCCTCATACACGTTGGGCAGCTACGGATTAAACCGGATCAGTGCGGACGTGAACACTCCGCTAAATTCCGAAAGAACAGCGTTGGTTCGGATCAACACCGCTGTGAACCGCCAGAACAGTTTTTTGACCAGCGGTCATAATAACACCGTGCTCATTGCGCCCAGCTTGTCATACCAGGTCAGCGACCGCCTGACACTGAGCGCCGATTTAGAGTATTTCAATACTGACCAGACCAGGATCATGTATACCCGCGTGACACCGGCTTCAGGGATCACCGGCGCTGATCAGATTCCGCTGGCTTATAACAAGTCACTGTATCTCGACGATGCCAACGCGCTGACCAGTTCCAACAAACTATTTCTGGAAGGCAAATACAGGATTTCAGACAACTGGACCGCGACCACTTTATTCTCTTTCGCGAGCGAGAACGTGAAACAGAGCTACCAGTATTATCCGACCTGGATCTCTCCGACGAGAGTGGCCCGCAATGTGGTGCTCTATGGCCCGATGTTTAATAATTATACCAATTTTCAGGAAAACGTCAATGGAGAATTCAAAACAGGAGCAATCAAACATAAAGTGTTGATTGGCCTGAGCTACCGTTATTATAACGGCAATTTCTATAGTACGTCTACACCGGCTAACCGGTTTATCGACACGGTAGATGTCAGCAAAACCCCTAACCCGGTTGCTGTGAGCAAGGCTAACGTAGATGGGTATTTTCTTAAATACGGCACGCTTGCTCCATTCGGTATTTCAGACCAGTTTACCACCAGTGCCTATGCGACGGATGTGATCAGCCTGAATGAACGCCTTTTCGCCATGCTGAGCCTCCGCTTTGACCACTACCGCTATAAAGGCTACACCAGCCCGAGCGTATCAAGTCCTTATACCCAAAACTCAGTGGCCCCAAAGTTGGGTTTGGTGTACCAGGTGGTTAAAGACCAGGTTTCGCTGTTCGGTAATTACATGAGCGGTTTCCAGAATATCGCCCCGGCCCAACAACCCGACGGTACTTTATTCGTGCTGAAGCCCATCTTTGCCAACCAAACGGAGGGCGGGGTAAAGACCGAAGCATTTGAAAAAAAAGTGAACCTGACCTTAAGTTACTATTATACCGACATAGCCAATGCCACCCGTACGGATTCAAGAGGCTTTACCTCTCAGGATGGCCGGCAGGTTAGCAAAGGAGTGGATGCCGAGCTGATTGCCAACCCCTTGCCTGGTCTGAACATCCTCATGGGGTATGCTTATAATAACAATAAGATCTTAAAAACAACCAATCCTGCCCTGGAAGGCAATATGGCAGCTGCCGCGCCCGCAAGGATCGCTAACTGGTGGGCCAGCTACCGCTTCCGGCAGGCTTTAAAAAATGTCGGGATCGGCTTTGGCGGCAACTACGTAAGCAGGGCTTTTCTAACCGCAGACAACACTTACAGCCTGCCGCATTACACGATCCTAAACGCGGCTGTTTTTTATGACCAGCCGAAATGGCGCTTTGATTTTAAGGTCAATAACATAACGAAACAAAAGTATTGGGACCTTGCCGGTTCAGCCCAGCCTTTGGCCAATATAGCCGCTAATCTTACGATCAAGTTTTAATATGGTAACAAATAGAAAAAAGAAATCAGCCTTCCGCCGTGTAGCGGAATGGCTGCATTTATGGCTGGGGCTGATCTCCGGCCTGATCGTCTTCATCGTATGTTTTACCGGCGGGCTTTGGGTCTGGCGCTACGAGATCGGCTATTTCACGGAAAAATACCAGCGTGTTGAAGTACGTAATAAACCATATCTTCCGCCCTCCGTGCTTATTGCCAGGACCCGGGCTTATCTCGGGGTAAAAAAAGATACCGGGGCAACACTGAGCAATCTCATCAACAACGGCCCCGGGCGTTCGGTCATGATTGGCTATACTTTCGGTAAAAAAGGTATTGCCAATATCTATGTTGATCCGTATGACGGGCACATCATCCTGGATAAACGTAAGCCTTCGACCTTCGAATGCTTTATCCTGTTTGTGCGCGCAGGGCACCGTTTTTTATGGTTGCCGCAGAAGATCGGCAGTCCCATTGTTGGTTCGGCCTGTTTGGTCTTCCTGGTCACCATCATTACCGGCCTGGTCTGGTGGTACCCGCGAAGCTGGAACCAAAAGAACCGCGACAGGAGCTTTAAGATCAAATGGAACGCCAACTGGAAACGACTGAATATCGACCTGCATAATGTGGCCGGGTTTTATGCTTCCATTTTTATCTTTCTTTTAACGGTTACAGGTATCTACTTTACGTTCGACTGGTTCAAACACGGCATGTACCGTACGCTGACCTGGAAAACGCCCGTTGAACTCAAAGAAGATGAGCCGTTGTCAGATACGACGCTCACCAGCAAACCTGTGGTATCCGTGGCACTGGACGATATCTGGCGGCAAACGGCCAAACGCCATCCGGATTTCGGGCGTATTGTTTTAACCGCTCCCCATGAAGCCAAAGAACCTTACGAGGCGATGGTATTCTTTGGTGACGGCACCATTATTTATAACCGCGCTACCTATTTTTATGACCAAAGCACACTTAAACCATTACATTATATTGATCAGGAAGACCGCCCTTACGGCGAGCTGTCTGCGGGCGAAAAACTATACCGCATGAATTTCGATATCCATACCGGTCAGATCCTCGGGCTGCCGACCAAAATACTGGCTTTCTTCGCCTGTATGATCGGCGCAAGTTTACCGGTAACGGGCACGCTGATCTGGTATAACCGCAAGTGGGGTAAAAAGAAGAAAAAAGCAGCCTCGCCATTGGCCTAAGGATCAAAGTCCTGCCTGCCCCGGAGCTGATCTTCGGGCAGGCAGTTCAGGCGCTACGGTATTTATCCTAACTTCAGTTTACGTAAAAAGGCATGGTTAAGCATTCCGGTCAATGAACAAAGCGTGGAAAAGGCTTGTATGTATGGCCGGTAAACGCGGGCCGCTTTCAGTCCTATAATTATAATATACTGCTGGTAGACTACATGTCTTGACTGAATTGTCATGGTTTACCACCTCCTTCCGGCAGGTTTTGCACCTTATCCTGCCATCTTGCGCGTAATAAAAGCATCAGTAAAGTAACTTGTTGTAAGTTATTGATTGTTAAGCGATAATGAGTTTTCTTGACTTTGCATGTAAATGCCCGAATCTGCCTGATGCATTTTGATAGCGGTAATAATATGTTTGCTTTAACAATAGTCTCTATTTGCGCCCTGCATTAGTTGCAAATGATCCGGGGCAGTTTGGGATGATGTTGACCAATTATACTAATAGCGTTTTTTAAGAGGAAGCGGAGGATTTTTCTGATTCGGCTAAATTCATGATTGTCCGGCGTGCATGCTGCCTGGATAATGATTGCCGGCCGGGTAAATCATAAAAATTACAAAGCTCTTCAATTAGCGCCTTTAGTCAGGAAACCAATTGACAATTAACAACCAATTATGAAATTAATTTTACTTCAATGGAAGTATAGGCATAAGGCGTTAAGCTTTTGCGCTATACCTGCAGTGGTAAGCTGTATAGCCCTTAACAGTACAGCAGCTCCTGCAAACAGATATTCAGCTATGCATAACAGTAAATCCCGGCTTGTTCCGGATCATATTATCACGGGTACGGTAACCACAAAAGGGCAGCCGATGCCTGGTGTAACTGTAGCTGTCAAAGGGCTCAAGGGCGGAACAATTACCGATGTTAAGGGACGTTTTACCATCAAAGCAGGTGATAACGCTATCCTGATATTCAGCATGGTTGGTTTTGTGAAGCAGGAAATTCCTGTTGGTACGAAGACCAGTATCTCTGTTGAACTTGTTGAGGAATTAACATCGCTCAACGAAATTGTTGTTGTTGGCTATGGCACCCAAACCAGGAAAGATCTGACATCTTCTGTATCCTCCATCAAGGGCGAAGATATAGCCAGAGTGCCGGTAACAAATCTTGACGCCGCTGTGCAGGGTAAAGTTGCCGGTGTGCAGGTAGTTCAAAACTCTGGTGCCCCCGGCGACGAAACTTATATCCGGGTCCGTGGTAACGGCTCGTTATTTGGTGAAAACAGGCCTTTGTACGTGATTGACGGCGTTCCGATGAATAATATTCCGGCAGGAGTATCACCACTTGGAGGAGACGGGCAGCGGATTACAGCTACCAATGACATTAACCCCAATGATGTAGAGTCTATCGAGGTGTTGAAAGATGCTGCTGCAACGGCTATTTACGGTTCCCGCGCCGCTGCCGGTGTCATTTTAATTACCACTAAAAAAGGCAGGAGCGGACGGGCCCGGTTAAATTTTAATGCTTATACAGGCGTGGCCACAGTAACGAAGCGGCTTCCGCTGTTGAATGGTGATCAATATGTTGACCTGATCACGGAAGAACGCGCCAATGCCAATCTGCCTGCAGATCCCGCAATTGTTAAAACCGGCACCAATACCAATTGGCAGGATGCTATTTTCAGAAATGCACCTATTTCGGAGTACAATTTATCAGTTTCAGGGGGGGATAAGAACATTACCCATTATTTATCATTCGGTTACCTTGATCAAACAGGAACGGTTGTCGGACAACAACACTTTAAGCGCCTTAACGGCCGTGTAAACCTGGAATATAAAGCCACCGACAACCTGAAAATAGGCATCAGCGTTAATGGCATGCATTCATTGAACAATCGCATCGACAACAGCTTCTCCGGGCAATCGGTACTTGCAAATGCATTGATCTATAACCCCAACTATCCTATTTACAATACAGACGGCAGCTATTATTATGATATAAACCGCAGGGCTGTCAACCCGGTAATGCTGGCCAATAACCTCCGCTTTGTATCTGTTGTTGACCGTTATGTTGGAAATGTTTTTGGTGAATATACCATTTTATCAAACCTGAAATTCCGCACCAGTTTTGGTATGGATAACCAGGGGGTTCAGGACGATCGTTATCAATCCACCGAGATCAACAACCGGAGTGCGGCTACCGGTGCGGCTGATTTTTTCACCCAGATGCTTTGGCTGAATGAGAATACGCTGACCTATACAGCTAATTTGCCAAAGGGGCATTCATTGTCGGGAGTGATAGGCGAAAGTACCCAGGTTACGAGTATTCGCCGTATTGGTGCCGCCGGGAATACCGGCGCCACAGACCTGATTGAGGCAATAACCGGTTTTACTAACCGTACGGAAGCAAGCGATTACCGTTCAAAATCCGGATTACTCTCTTATTTCGGCCGTGTTAATTATAATTATCAGGACAGGTACCTTGTACAGGTGGCCGCACGTATTGACGGCTCTTCGCGTTTTGGTAACAATCAGAAGTACGGATTTTTTCCAACAATATCAGCAGGATGGCGTGTCAGCAATGAATCGTTCATGAAAAATCAGCACATCATCGACGAACTGAAATTGCGTGCAAGTATCGGTGTTTCAGGTAGTCAGGAAGGTTTAGGAAACGATTTTCCTTCATTGGCTACTTATGCTACAGCGGTCAACTATGGCACCGAGCCCGGGATTGCAGCTTCAACCTTGTCAAATAAGGATTTAAGTTGGGAGGCAACCACGCAAACCAACCTTGGGATTGACCTTTCACTTTTTAACAGCCGCGTTAACATTACTGTTGATGCCTACCTTAAACAAACCAATCGTTTGATCTTCAAACTCGATCTGCCTTATACATCCGGTTTTGCCCGCACAAATGGTGCAAACATCGGTAAGCTGCAAAATAAAGGCATTGACATCAATGTAAGTACTGATAATATCAGGGGCAAATTTCGCTGGAGCACAAACTATAACATGTCCTTCAACCGGAATAAAATTACTGATCTTCCTCAGTTGGTTGCAGGCGATCCGAGCAGCTCGGATTTTACCGAGAGTTTGCCGGGTCTTTATGGTACTACGCTGCCAACCAGTATTTACCGTGTGGGCGAAGCCGTGGGTTCATTCTTTGGTTACAAAAGTTTGGGCGTAGATCCCCTGACGGGGAATATGATCTACCAGGATACCAACGGCGATGGAAAGATCAATGCTGCCGACAGGGTTATTATCGGAAACGCGCTTCCAAAATTTACCGGTGGTTTTACCAATACATTCAGTTATAAAGGATTTGACCTGAGCGTTTTCCTTTATTTTTCTTATGGTAATCAGGTCTATAACCAAACCCGGGCAATCCTGGAGCGTATGGCCGGCTACAACAATGGCAGTACTACTGTTTTAGGACGATGGACGCCCGCTAATACCAATACCAATGTGCCGAAAGCAATTTTTAATGATCCGCTTGTGACCAACAGCCTTACCAATGGCGAAATGTCTTCGCGCTGGGTAGAGAATGGTTCGTTTCTCAGGTTGAAAAACATTACGCTGAACTACAATCTCCCTTCATCTTTTTTAAAAAGAATGCGGATCCAGTCGGCAAAAGTATTTGTGAGCGGACAAAACCTTGCGCTATGGACAAAGTACTCCGGTTATGACCCGGAGGCACAGAACCAGTCGGTTAAAAATTCGCAGTTGGGTATTGATTATGCTGTTCAGCCGCAACCACGTACCATCAGCGCAGGCATTAATGTTAGTTTCTAATTCAATCATTATGAAAAAGTTTTTAATAACACTCCTTATACCGGTATTGCTGTTTGACTCCTGTACCAAAGTACTCGACCAGGTTCCGCAGGATAAAATCACCGAAGAAAATTTTTATAAAACCCCGGCCGACGCGGAAGCTGCCGCCACAGGGATCTATGATGCTGTTCAGGCATTGTCTACCCAATATCCCGTAGCTTTTGATGCGTCCTCAGATTTGGCCAATGCTTTACTTATTAATTATAGTCCATTTTCACAGCATGGCATAACGGTGGATAATACCCTTGTTGCTTCATACTGGCAAAACAACTACACAGGGATTGGCAGATGTAATGACGTACTGAAAAATGTACCCAATATTGATGCCGGTTTGTTTGCTGCCGGCCAAAAAGAGCGGATTTTGGCCGAGGCATATTTTATGAGGGCATACTTTTATTTTAACCTGGTGCGGGCCTATGGCGGCGTACCCCTTGTAACCAAGCCTTATGATTCATTTAATGCCGATTTTACCATTGCCCGTTCCACAACCGATCAAGTATTCGCACAGATAATATCAGATCTGAAAATTGCCGAAACCAGTCTTCCCTTAAGTTATGCTTCCAATATAGACACGCGCGGCAGGGCTACTCAGGGCGGTGCAAAAGCCTTGCTGGCCAAAGTGTACCTGGGCATGAAGGATTATAATAACGCTGCTGCGAAAGCGCTGGAAGTAATGAATAATACTACCTACAGCCTCGTTTCCGGCGCTTCGGCATATTCGGCAATGTTTTCTGCTTCGTCTAAAAATAGCAACGAATCTATCTTTGAAATACAGTACGTAAGCTCATCGTCCGAAAGTAATGGCTTGTTTAGCCTGTATGTGCCTACACCCGCGCCAACGGGCATACAGGGCGGCAGCTACCAGATTGCACCTACAGATAAGATCATCAACGCTTTTGAGGCGGGAGATATCAGGAAAAATGTTTCTGTGAGCTACAGTCCGGCCACACCGCCCGTACCGTATGCGGGGAAATATCTAAGGCTTACCAATGGCACCGATCCTGATATAATAGCCATCAGGCTTGCCGACATTATCCTTGTACGTGCAGAAGCGTTGAATAACCTGGGGCAAACTGCAGAAGCTGCTGATGCACTGAACATCATCAGGAGGCGTGCATTCGGGTTAACGATAAATACAGCATCAATACGGGATTTTCCGAGTGCAAATGATGTAGCCAATAACTACAGTCTTACCCGGGCAATTGAAAACGAGCGGATGAAGGAGCTATGTTTTGAAGGGCAACGTTTTTATGACCTTGTCAGGACCGGCCGTGCCACGGCAGTACTTGGCATTTCGGCCAATCAAATGCTATGGCCAATACCCTTACGGGAAGTTGGCCGGAACCCTAAACTCCAACAAAATCCAGGTTATTAATTTCAATAAGGATATCTCTATGAAAAGGAAAGTAATTTATGCGCTGCTGGCTTGCATAGCAGGTTTGGGTACTAATTGCAAAAAACAAATCGTGGCCGGTGATGGCCACGTAAAATCCCCATTAACGACAGGTAATCAAAAATTGCCTGCTTTAGTAACCGATTATACGGTGACCTGGTTCGGGAATAATTTTCCGGACGTTAACAATCACGTAGGTAATGCGGCCCGGTCAATGTGGGTTTCGCCGGATGGCATCGTTTATACCGCATCGGGCTGGGACGAAAAGAGCAGGAATATTGGCATTTACCAAAACGGTGCAACTATTGGCGCAATGGGTGGTACCAAGGACTCGCAGGGTAGTGCCATTGGCGGCGATTCAACCTCTATATATACAGCGCAGCAGGCACCAAATGCAGGTTATATAGGTCGCTATGGCCGAAGCACCAAGACGCGTAACCTGCTTTTTAAAGCAAGTAACGGAACCGGGGGTGCCATTCGTGGCATCCTGGTTAACGGCAGCGAGGTTTTTGTAAGCGATTTTGCCGGGAACAGGATAGGGGTATATAGTAATGCGGGAGTATTACTCCGGGAATGGACAGTTACCGAACCGGGAGCTTTGGCCATGGACAGTCAATCCAATCTCTGGGTTGCCCAGATGAGCACCGGCCAGGTAAAGAGTTATAGTCCTACAGGCCTTGCCGGCGCAGTAATTGATATGGGGACCGGCAGCAGGCCGGCTGCACTTTACTGCGATAAAACAGCCGGGTTACTTTATATCGGCGATCAGGGGCCTGATCAAAACATCAAAATCTATTCAAACCTGGCTGCAACTCCGCAATTGCAGTCAACCTTTGGGGTTACCGGCGGCTACCTGGAATCTACAACCGGTATCCGCGGGCAAACGGGGGATAAGCGGTTTACCAGGGTGGTAGGTATAGGTAAAGATAGTACCGGAAAGCTGTATGTGCTCAATAATCCCTGGGGAGGGTCATGGGATTTAGGGCGCAACGGTGCTACCGATATTCATTGTTACAGCACCTCCGGGAATTTGTTGTGGGTATTGCAAGCCTTGAATTTTGAAGGCAATGCCGGTGCAGACTCAGGAACAGACGGGGCCGATTTTTATAGCGGGAATATGTTTTATACCTACAGCGGTACAGGAGGTGGTAGGTTTAAAGGCAATACGATAGATCCGTTCAGGTATCCGTCCGATCCCCGCATTAATTTAGGCGACCCGTCAAGAGGTCTGCATTTCGGGCATTTTGCCAATGTTGGCGGAAAAAGGATCCTGATAGCCTGTGGCCAAAATCCTGATACGTTCTATAGTTTTTATTTTAACAGGAACACTGATGGTTATATTGGCATTCCGGGCGATTCTTTTACCAAGGTAAGAAACGGTTTCGCCTTAGATTCGCTGGGTGGTGTCTGGATTTCGCAGGACAAGACCAATGCCATTCAATATTATGAGCTTACGGGCTTCGCCGGCAGCGGAAAACCGATCTGGGCTTCACCGGTGAGTACCGCTGTGCCTGCAAGTATAGCTCCCCTTAACCGTCTTGCATACCTGCCCAATGGCGATCGGATGATACTGGCCGGCGGAAGTGCCGACTGGACGCTGATCGGTAACCGGATAGAAGTTTATAACGGATGGAAAGCAGGTAACCGCATACCAAACACAGTTATAACCCTGACCAGGGGCCAGGCAAAATCAATGACGGCTTCAGGTAATTACGTATTTGTTGGCTATTATGCAGTACCTAATATCGATATTTTTGATCTTGCTACCGGAACCCTGGTATTGAGCATGACCACCAATAATGAGGTTTATGTAGGCAACGATGTCGATTCAATGTACGGCATTAATGCCTACAGGAAATCAAACGGGCAATACCTGGTAACCAAAGACGATTACAATGCGAATAAGGTGGTACTTTATCAATGGTCACCTGGTCAATAATAACCGCAGCTATAAATGAATACAATTAATCCGATGCTATTAAAATGCCTGTTTTTGTTGTTGTTGCTGGGAAGTCCGCTTATCGCCGCCGCGCAAATGACCTCCCCGGAGCAATGGGTAAATTACGACCAGGTTTTCAATCTTAAAACGGGCTTAAGGCAATATAATTATGATGTTGCCCTTATCCATTCCAATACCAATACCAATATACTCTGGCCCGGCGAACAGCCGGGCTATACCGTTCAGGTTGTCAACAACCTGGATGTTCCCATTGAGGTTAAGGGTAAATTGGAAATCATCCGGTATGGTACCAAAGGCAAGCCAAATGACGTTTGGCTGCCTGAAATGGTAAAGTTTGCTACAGTCTCATCGTCATATTTGCCGGTTTCTATTAAACCTAAGGGCTTTGCTAATATTGAAGTAAAACCAGTTATTCCCGCCACCTTTGGAGGATATGCCCTTATTCTTGATCTGGGACCATACGGCAGGCGCTTCATCTGCAGTGTGGTCAGGACGTTTGCAGCCAACCCGAAACGGCTGCAATACCCTAAGCAATCGTTGGATGATATGGATCCGGATTTTCTTCAGCGGCTTGGTATTCAGGCCGTAAGGATGGGCGTCGATTACTTTCCCACCACGGATGCTGATTATCAGAGCAAATTGTCGGCCCTTTATGAGAAATTAAAAAAATACCGAGATAGAAATATTACAGTGTTGCTGATGTTTGGCGCGGGCACGGCAAAATTGCCGCTTGACAGGCCCAGGCCGTTGTTAAACGATGAAGGGGTTATGCGTAAAACCAAACAGGATTTGGTATGGGCGCCTTCTGCCGATCCTGATTTTGCAAAGTTCGTCCACCGGTTCTGCATTGATCAGGGCTGGCCCAAGGGGCCGGTTACAGCGGTTTCTTTGTGGAATGAGCCCTGGGAGGGAAGTTCAATTTCGGGCTGGCAGTCCGATATTCCGCGGTACCGGGAAATTTATAAAAGCATGGCTGATGCAGTTTTGGATGCCCGTAAAAAGGGCGCAGATGTATTGATAGGAGGGGGTGATTCAAATTCCAACGCCTGGGATAAGCTTTTTGCCGATGGTAAAATGACTTTTCTGCCAATCTTTGACTTTTGTTCCATCCATTATCAGGGCATGGAAGCCCCCAGTATTTATCCCGAATGGATCAACCGGAAATCACCTAAGGGGCGGGTTAAAATATGGGATACAGAAAGCTGGGTGGGTAACACGGATGATCGTATCGGGCTAACTGTTGCAACTAACAGATCTGCCGGATATGACCGGTCTATGGGAATATATGCCGGGTACCTTTCAACGGGAGGCAGGGGATCTGAGCATTTTAAACAAAACGTTATGACAGATGCCGGTCATGTTATGATAGACCGGATCCCCGATGCCTGGTCGCCGGCTGTTGGAATAGGCGCGGTACAACATTTTATTGGTGAAAGGGAGTTTAACAGGCTGCTGTTCAAAAAAGGTTTGCCATGGGTGATGCTGTTTGATGGTTACGGCCATAATGCTGACGATGGCACCGCGGTTATATGCGGCGATATTGGCGAGGCTTTCGGCGCCGAACGTCTGCTTTTCAGAAACGTTAGGGGCCTTAAGGAAATTGAGGATAAAGAACGGATCCGCAGGCAATTAAATAACAAGTCACTTAGCCTGGCACAGAAAGATAGCCTGTTACGTTTGCTGAAAATTGCACAGCCGTTGTCGGGAGGTGCAATGACTATACCTGCCGATAAACACTTCAGGTTATATGATTTTTACGGTAACATCATTTTTCCCCAAGGAAGAAACATCCGCGTTCCGCTTAACACGCAGGGATATTATCTGCGCGCTGATGGAACCAAAGGTTCGTTCGGCAGGCTTGTTAAAGCTATGGAGCATGCCGGGATCTCAGGTTACGAGCCAATTGAAATTATTGCGAAGGATATGACAGCCCGGATTGAACAAAAAGCAATACTTAATCTGCGGCTAACCAATATCCTCAACAGGCCTGTAAACGGGCAATTGTCCGCCTCGCTTTCCGGCTTCACGTTATCATACAATAAAAACATAAGTATCCGCCCTCACGAAACTATCACTGTTCCGGTGCAAATAATCAAAGGCAAAGCTGATGTTACTAATACGTATCCCTTAAGTGTCCGTATCGAAACACCCAAAGATGGTATTGCTGTATTAAATGAGGAGATGCATGTCAATGTCATTTCCCGGATCCCTGTAAAGGTAGATGGCAACCTGGACGAGTGGCAGCCGGCCATACCACAAACGGTAAGCAGTAAGGGAAAGGAAAATGTGAGCCTTACCGAAGCTGCCTGGTATCCGTTCAAAAGCTTTGATAACAGGGCAGAGGGCTATGCAAACGGTTACTTTGCCTATGATGATCAAAATTTTTACTTTGCTGCCAAAGTAGCCGATAATACACCGCACCCGGGCACTTACCGTTTTGAAAACAGGCCCGACGATTCATTTTTTTATCCGGACACGGCATATATCATGGATATGGATAAAACATTGATGGCCAAAGAAGATAGTGTCCCGGCAAAAAGCGATGACAACGGCGCCTTACAGACGCCCCCTGGAAACGGAAGGATCATGCACTTTCTTTCCAGCAGTGATGTTGCTTATGCTTTCGGTATCGACCTGGACCTGCCGGCGCAAAAATATACCCGTGTATCTTTCTACATGCCCAATATAAGGGTGCCCAACGCTACAATCGAGGTGTTTGACGGGCAGACCGGCAATTTCCTTTTACGTAAAAAAATAGAAAACTTATGGCAGGGGGCTTTTGAATCGTTTGATCTTACAGGTAAGGTAAGGGTTGTTTTTCGCACTTATAACTGGTGGACATCGGTAAAAGTTGCCGGGATTTTCTTCGATAATTCAACACATGCCGAAGTTCATGATAAAGCCGTTTTTGTAAAGGAGGACCTGGATAGCAGGGGCAACTGGAAAGGTCTTTACGGACAAAATGGATACAAGATTATAGGAATAAACGCAAATATGCCCAATGATATAAAGCTTGGCATACCCGAAGTGAAAGTTAAACTTCCGCTTCCATGGCCGGATGGAGTACGTCATTATACCTCTCGTAAAAACCCGGTAACCCCGGATAATTCGGGACTTGGTTACTCGTATGATAATGTGATCCTTGCTTTCAATGTGTTACCCGCGGGAGCCGACGGTATGTTGGCAAACCCTCCGGGAACCATGCCGGGATATACAGGTTACAAGGATACGGATTATGAGTATGCGATGAATAGTGTAGCGCCTGAATATGGAGGGGGCGCAGAAATGTGGCGCTTGTTAACCCCGCAGCTCAACCGGAAACACTTCTTTCCCCGTCAGCCAAAATCAGCAGGAGAAGGGCCTGTAAAAAACAGCCGGCTGGTAATTAAAAGGACAGGGAACACGCTTGTCACAGAATGTGCCATTCCCTGGTCGGAAATACCGGATGTTTATAAAGCGCTGCAAAGCGGGAAGAAAATTAAGTTGTCTTTCCGGGTGAATGACAACGCATCGCCTGCTGCTACAATGGAACTGGCAAAGGACAGGAGTGTATCAAAAGTAAATGCCAGGGCCTTTCACCCCGACTGGAAAACGCATTGGGCAAATGAAGTAGAGTTTGGGTTTGAGAAGTAAGCGTTTCGGGATAAAAAATGCGTAATATCGTTTGAATTAAGGGAACTGTCCGCCGAAATCTTCGGCGGACAGTTTGATAAAAATGCACCTATGAAATTTAAGAGATTAACTTTACTTCTTGCTGTAGCAGCCCCGATATTTTGTTCTGCCCAGACAGCGGGGATTCACTGGACTGCGTTTCACGCACCGCTTCGACAGGTTTTGAATGGGCTATCTGGCGAAAAAGGAAATTACCCTTATTTGAATTTCGTTACGAATACCAATGATCTGATTGTTCGCCTGGTTTACGGGCAGGTTAAAAAAACTACAATCAAGTCAACAGACAGTAAATGCAGGCTATACGCTTTGGATGATGACGGAAAATGGACTGAATTTGAAGGAAGCCAGTCAGGAGCGGATTCGGTTACGTTGTTATTCCGGGATATTTCAAGGGATAATCATCAACCCCGTAAAAGCATCGAATACCGGCTGTTTTTGCCAATAGGGAGGGTGCCGGCTGAGATGGAGATAGGTACAGGTGCACAAAGCCAATTGGAGTTGCTGCCGCTTCAGCCCGAAAAACAAATTATTATATATAAGCAGGCAGGAGAAGACAAAGACATTGACCCAGGAGACATTTGGCCGGCCCGGCTGGAAAGAGACCTGGATCGTCCTGCTATCGTTTTTGATAGTAAGGCAGATCGGAAAGCATTTTTAGCACAGGCAGCAAGGCCCAGGACAAAAGCGGTTTTGCTGGAGGCTTGCGCTTACCGGGGAACTGGCAAGATAAGTCATATGATCAAAGATGCCCGCCAAATAGCGCGAGCCGGCATTCCTGTGTTTGTCATTCCTTGTGAGCATGAATCATTAAACGAATCAAAGCCGATATGGAACCAAATTACCAGGCAGACAGCAGGAACTAAAGATGTCTATACATTAAGCCGCCCCGCGGTTGATGACCGGGTCGCCTTCAATGCACAGGTACGCCTTGTACTTCAGGAACCCGAGGGAGATGTTTCAACCATGAAACCTTTAACCCAGCACCGTGACAGAAATTATGACTGGCGGCAAAGGCATGCAGATCAACTCGCTTTGATCAAAACAGGGTTCCCCAAAAATATCATATTTGCCAATTCTATTATTCACTACTGGGGTGGGCTGCCGCAATCAACCATGGCAAGGGGAAAAGATTCGTGGGATACTTATTTGCAGCCCTTAGCGGTACAAAATATGGGTTTTGGCTGGGACAGGATTGAAAATGTACTCTGGCGGATCTATCATGATGAGTTGGATGGCTTTAAGGCCGGGCACATTTTATTGATGGCAGGCACAAATAATCTGCAATCGAATACCGACCAAGAAATTATCAAGGGGCTTAGGCAGCTTATTATTGCTGCTAAAACGAGGCAGCCTCAAAGCGGGTTACTCATTTCCGGTATCATGCCGCGCCGTAACCTGGAGGCAAGGATCGCTGTGCTTAACGGCGGCATTGAAAAGCTTGCTTCAGAAATGAATATTAAATACATTAATCCCGGGGCAGTGTTACTTGACGATGCCGGCAAAATTAAGGAGGAATTATTTGGTGACGGTCTTCATCCTAATGCAACCGGCTATCGCCTGCTTGCTCCGCTCATCAAGAAAGCATTCAACGAAAACTAAGCTTAAAAAGAGCAAATAGCTTAGGGCTTAAAGCTGGTACTGTACAGACTCCTTCCTGTTTTATAATACCATTAACCGGGTTTAAAATATCCGGTTATTGGTTAAACTCGTCACCATATACCAAATGATGCTGTTGATCATATACCCTGATAAGATCAAGTTGTCCTGTTCCTTTAAACCGGCAAAAAAGTCCGCGGATGTTGCCTATTGGAGTGTTGTAAACCGTTTTGTATTTAAAAACGTTGTTTATATAAACCATGCTGGTTTTATTTCGCGTTTCGATGCGTACCACGGTCCATTTTGACAGATCAATTCCCAATGACGATAAGTTGTGGAAGTTTCCGGTTAACTGGGTATCTCCAAACTCGGTATCAGCAAACTGGGTACAGCCGGGTTTAACAAATTTGAAACGGCCCCGCCCGCTTTCTCCTGTAAACTCCAGGCTGGTGTCAAAGCAATCGAATCCACCCATGTCCTGGCTATTGCGCAAACGAAATTCAACAGTCATTTGATCTCCGTCCACATGGAAATTTTTGATGTTTCGATAGTCAACCCAATATTCCTCTTTGGTGTCAATATTAAGACCGCTTATTACTGCCGGTGCAAAATACAGGGACGTTTTATCGCTGAATTTGTTTGAGTCGATTACTACCCTTGCATTCTGGTCATTATTGCCAACATAACAAACCCATCCGTTTGTTTGTACATCAACCGCGTTTTTTGCCAATACGCGGCCATCAACAATCAGCCTCATTTTGTAAAAGTTAGGTGTTTTGTACTGATAGGTAAGCTCGCCTTTGGCGCCGAGCAGCAGTTTATATTCACCTCCGCTCCCAAAATCTATAAACGCGTTTTTATAATTTAAACCGGATAGGTCATAACTAATGGCAGCGGTTAACGGGGCATGTCCCGAAGTGTTCTTTACGTTGAAGGTAATATCGGGTTGATGGAAAAAAAATGTTATCCCAATTGTGGCGACGATTAACAGAAGCCCGCCGGCAATCCAAAAGCCCCGATTACTTTTTTTACCAGTGACCGGAATATCTGGATTAACAACACTGGCCGGAATTTCAACAGGTTTGGCCTCCTTTTCAAAATTTTTCTTTTAAAAAAAACGCCCAGTCCTTATAACCAAGGTATTGCGCCATCGCGTTTTTAGTTGCGATTTGCGGTTCGTAATTATCGTTTACCTTGAAAATACGTTTCAGTGTACGTACACTGATCGAAATTTTGGTTGCCTCAAAAATCTGGTCATGAAGCATGGTATAATTGTAATCAATCCAGTCGCTGCTCGGGCCCGACTGCATTTTATCCTCAATTAACTGAGTACATTTTAGCAAATAATCAGGGTTTTTCATTTCAGGTCAACGATCGTGCAAAAAAAATCAGCGGTGGAGCAATTAGGTTGTTAGGGGGCTCTCAAATATGCTAAAATGCGATCTTAATTTGTTACAGTTGGTGTTGTTTTTTAAAGTTTTTTTGCGCCGGTACTTTGGCTTGTTAATTGGAAGCATCAGTCCGGTTAACAATAATACAGGTAAAATAATAAAAAATTAAGGAAGGCTCATTGTGCTTGACTCTGCCCGAGAATGCATTTAACCTGAAATATACTATTTGATAGTTTCGCTGTCATTGTCTCCCGGTCCTGTGCTGGAGGCTTTACCAATTTGAACAATGAATGGATTATGAGAAACTATTTTCTGTCGTCATTTTTTCTTTTTGCCGGTACCCACCTGCTGGCATGGCCCGCCGAATCTGCACAAAGCCGGCAACGCTCAAACAGCAAACAATCAAATTAAATAACGATGAAGAAGATCATTGCCCTGCTCTTTGTTAGTATTGCTTTCCCCTGTATAGCACTTGCCACCGACTACCTTATCACAGATTATGGCGCGATAGGAAACGGCAGTCAATTATCCACAAAGTATATTCAGAAAGCTATTGATGCGTGCAGCGCTAATGGCGGCGGGCGGGTAGTGGTGCCTTCAGGAGATTTTTTGACGGGGACAATATATTTAAAAAGCCATGTTGAACTTTATGTGAACAGCGGGGCCAAAATTTCGGGGAGCAGGAATCGTGCTGATTACCCCAAAGTTTCCGGTGAGCGGGGGCTGATATTCGCTTTGGAAGCCACCGACGTAGGCATTACCGGCAGCGGTGAGATCAATGGGAACGGGGGCTCCTTTTATAAAGGCGATAACGCACCCGACAGGCCATTCCTGGTCCTGATCAAGAAATGCAGTAAGGTATTGGTTTCCGGCATCAGCCTTAAAAACCCGGCTTTCTGGACCTTTCGCCTGCTGTATAATGACCGGGTGAATGTTGAAGGTATCTATATATACGCCCACGTTAATTTTAATAACGACGGATTGGATATCGACAGTAAGAATGTAACCGTTAGTAACTGCATCATCGATACTGACGATGATGCTTTGTGTTTTAAAAGCGACAGCAGTTTCATTTGCCAAAATGTAACCGTATCCAACTGTGTGCTCGCCTCCAATTGCAATTTTATTAAAATGGGTACCGCCTCTGTAGGAGGCTTCAAAAATATCAGTATAAGCAGCTGTATTTTGCAGAGGGCTTCCGAATCGCGTTTGCGCTTTTGGGAACGAAGTGTGCCCGGGGTAACGGAACCGGTGACGGGGCTGGCAGGGATTGCGCTGGAGATAGTTGACGGTGGGGTGATGGATGGCATTAATATCAACAATATTGTGATGGATGGCGTACAGACACCGCTATTTGTCAGGTTGGGTAGCAGGAGTAATGCCGCGGGCATTGTCAGGAATGTAATGATCAGCAATATAACCGCCAAAAGCGTAAGCAGGATAGCGAGTAGTATTACAGCAATTCCGGGTTTCCGGATAGAGAATGTCGTGTTGCGCGACATCAACATTCAAAGTCCCGGGGGAGGAAGTGAAACCGATTATACCGCTATAATCCCGGAGCAGGAACGTGCTTATCCCGAAAATCGGATGTTCGGCGTCATTTTGCCTGCCTATGGGATATATCTCAGGCACGTTGGTGGTATCAGCCTTTATAACGTTCAGTTCAGGCCAGCTGCGGGCGAGGCCCGGCCCGCTGTGTACGTTGAGGATGGACGTGAAATCCGGGTTTCTGACCTAAAAGCAACGGCACCCATACAACATGCTCCATTGGTTGAACTAAATGATGTTTCGGGATTTAGTTTTGAAGGCGATACAGCTGATCAAATAATCCCGCTCCTTTTCCGGATCCGCGGTGCGCGATCAAACCACATCAGTATAACCGGGAAGTACGATGACCATATCCACCGCCTTTATGAATTAAAAGATTCGGCATCGAAAAAGGCGCTTACCATCAGATAAATATTTATTGATACCTGAATAAGCAAATGAAAATTACCATATCTAAACCTGAAAGCAAAAAAGGCGCTGAAACTGCTCCTGTTTTTAAACTGCTGTTATTCGTATTTTGCTTTGTGTGTATACAAGGCAAAGCCCAGGAATACCAGGTGGGCGCTTTCACATTTACTGTTCCAAAGCAGGAAGGCCTGAACGTTAATATCAGTCATGCTTACGCTAAAGCCGGGGTTTTACTCCTCACCTGCCGCTTTACTGCTACAGGAACATTTAAGAATGAAATTAACATTCAATGGAGCTCGCCGCTTCGCGACATTACAGGTTTGTGGACTACTAATGGTAACGAAGCACGTTTTATGCACGCAGGCTTTAAAACGCAAGCTAACCTTGCCAGCCAGGCACCGGTTTTGGCCATGTATAACGATGCCGGGCGAAACCGGTTAACGGTAGCTTTGTCTGATGCATTTCACAAAACTGTATTATCTGCCGGTGTAAATGAAGATAATTCAGTACTTAATTGCAGTGCCGCCATCGAACTCACCGGCGAAGAGCGGAACAGCAGGTCGTACCAGGTTACCGTGATGCTGAATGACCGGGATGAAAGGTATGAGGGAGCGTTAGGCCGCGTAGCCGCCTGGTGGTCTGCTATGCCTGAGTATCATCCTGCGGTAATCCCGACGGCGGCGAAACAACCTTTATATTCGACATGGTATAGTTATCATCAAAATTTTAACGAGGCCTTATTGCTTAAAGAATGCATAGAAGCCCGTAAACTGGGTTATACCGGAATTATTGTTGATGACGGCTGGCAAACGGTCAGCCATGCGGGTGGCTATGGCTTTACCGGCGACTGGAAGCCGGAGCGACTTGTACATATGGCTGATTTTGTGAAGAAGGTACATGCAACCGGGATGAAATGCCTGCTTTGGTATTCGGTACCTTTTATGGGTTATCACGCCGAAGCTTATGAACGTTTTGAAAATAAATTTTTATATAAAAGCGACCGTCAATCTGCCGCGGTACTTGATCCCAGGTATCCAGAGGTGCGAAAGTTTATAGTTGATCGTTATGTGTCGGCCTTGAGAACATGGAAGCTCGACGGCTTTAAACTTGATTTTATTGACAGTTTTACGAATCAACCAGGTGAGCCACCAAGTGTTAGTAAAGATGCAGATTATCAATCGGTTTATGCAGGTCTTGATGCGTTGATGTCAGAGATAAAGAACGCGCTCACTTCCGTCAAACCAGATATCCTGATCGAGTTTAGGCAATCATACACTGGACCTGCAATGCGTAAATATGGCAACATGTTCAGGGCAGGCGATTGTGCTGCGGCTGCGCTTACAAACCGTATCAGGATAACAGATATCAGGCTGCTGGCAGGTGCAACAGCAGTTCATTCTGATATGCTCACCTGGAATTATAATGATACGCCGGATGTTGCGGCCCTGCAGTTCCTGAATGTGATTTTCTCCGTTCCCCAGCTTTCCGTACGGTTAGGTGACATTCCTACGTCACATCTGAATATGATCCGGTTTTATACCCGTTACTGGCTCAAAAACAAAGATGTTCTGATAAAAGGTAGGTTCCGGGCTTACGGGCCGGAAATGAATTACCCGGTGCTCAGCAGCGAAAAAGGAGGTAAGCTGATCGCCGGTATTTATAGCGATCAAAGCCAACCGCTTCTTTTAAATAAACCGTTTGTAGATATCATTAACGGGAAAACCACCGGCGGAGTATTGATAAAGTTAATGGCAGCCCGAAGCTATAGCGCAGCGATATTTAACTGTGAAGGGAAAAAAATACGGGTTAGCAAATTAAAAGGTGGTTCAGGTATTCAAAGGTTGAGTATTCCGCCTTCAGGGATAGCTTACTTACGGTAACTGGATTACAGATCTGGCCATATAAATAAGTGTTTAATAGCTACTAAGCCGGCTCCCAATAGGATCCTTCCAGTTAGCAAAGTTAGATCCGGCTTCGCTCAAACGCGTTGACATTTTTAGTTTTAATTGTATAGATTTGTATTTGGGTGTACTTTCCCCCGACGCCATGGCGGTTGATCAATTAAAAAACCTGAATGAAAATGAATTAATGCACAGGCTGCAACTTGGCGACATACAAGCGTTTGATCATGTTTTCGAAAAGTTTTATAACGCCCTGTGCTTTTATGCGACCAGGCTAACATCTGATAGATTTGCAGCAGAAGAGATTGTTCAGGATATTTTTTATAAGCTATGGAACAAGCATGCCGATTTTATTTCTCTGAACTCGATAAAAGCTTTTTTATACATCAGCACCCGTAACGCTTCGATTAATTTTCTAAATAAAGAACAACGGAAAATAAAGCATGACGCTGAGTTCGGCTTACTGGAACATGAATTTCAGGAACCGGTAATTAATGAGATTATTTACACGGAGGTATTACGTGAGATTGCGATTGAAGTAGATGCCCTCCCTGAACAATGCGCGAAAATCATTAAGATGATCTTTGAAGACGGTCTGCAACCTAAGGAAGTTGCGGACAAACTTAATATAACGACAAGCACCGTTTACAACCAAAAAATGCGGGGGCTTTCGATTTTAAAGAAACGTCTTTCGGGAAGATCATTTAGTATTTTAACTTCCGTGATGCTATCCATGTATTTCAAATAAGAAACAATTCCGGTCTTAAAGTTTTAAGGTTACGTTGCCCGGTATGTTCTAATTCCCTATTACATGCAGTTGCCCGGCTTTCTGTACTATGCTGCTATATCATCACCTTTTTTTATTGTTTCAATTGGCACGCTTTTCACAAGGGACTGACTGTAAATTGAATAAGGTTTTCCTCACTGAATACGACGAGTATTTAAGAACGTAAATATTTTTTTCAATGTTTTAGAGGAAACACCCGTATGCATTGTTTCTATAACATTAACACCAATTCATAGGCCATGTCGAATAAAAAGTTGTATGATTCATTTCATATAAGCAAACTTTTAGCAGGGAAACTTAGTGATACCCTCACAGCAGCAGAAGAGGCCGAACTGGAGGCGTGGTTAGACAGGAACGCCGGCAACAGGGAAATCCTTGAAAGGTTGTTAAGTGAAAATATCCGCGACGGCGATATCGGGCTCCTGCTGGAATTTAATGTTGAAAATGCATTAAGGAATATGAAAGCCCGGATCGCTCATGACCGAGACCATGACCTGAGATCTGAAAGAACAAAAAGCTATCCCTTGAGGATTGCTGTAGCAGCAACGGTTCTTATAGCGCTATCTGTTGGCTTCTGGTTATACAAAGGCAAGCCGCGTAAAGAGCAGCTATCGCTTCGTGTTAAAAAGATCGAGATTACGCCGGGTGTCAATAAAGCAATATTGGTTTTGTCCAATGGAACTAAAATAGATCTTCAAGCAGCCCAAAGAGGAAATATCACTAATCAGGCGGGCGCCGTTGTCCGTAAAGAGGCGGACGGCAAAATAGCCTATCGGGACGCCGGTTCTGCAGGCACTCAACCGGATACAGAGAACGAATTAAACACTTTGTATGTTCCCAAAGGGGGGCAATATCAGGTGACCCTTCCGGATGGTACCCGCGTCTGGCTTAATGCGGCGTCATCATTAACCTATCCAGTTGCCTTCAAAGGCAAAGAACGCCAGGTAAAATTAGCCGGGGAGGCCTATTTCGAAGTGGCTAAGAATCCCGAAAAGCCATTTCATGTCAACGTAGGAAGCAAGCAAACGGTGGAAGTATTGGGGACGCATTTTGAAATCAAGGCTTATGATGATGATGCCGATATCAGGACAACTTTACTGGAGGGCTCGGTAAAAGTAAGCTGTAAAAACAGCCATGTCATTATAAAGCCGGGCCAGATGGCCGTGAATAATCTGAAAGAGCCTTTAACTATCAGAAATGCCGACCTGGATGAGGTGATGGCTTGGAAAAATGGCCTGTTTGTTTTTAACGATGAGCGGATTGAGGACGTATTAAAGATAGCTGCAAGATGGTACGATGTGGATGTGGAGTACCGCGCCGGTGCAGGCCAAAAGAAACTAAGGGGTATTGTATCCAAATACAAGAACATTACGGAACTGCTTGATAACATAACCATAACATCCGGGATTCACTATAAAATAGAAGGAAGGAGGGTAATCTTGATGAATTAATATTCTACTAAAAGAGATTACCGGAAAAAGACCAGGGGCGTTGCAACCGCCCCTGGTGAACACAGTCTTGAGAACTGTGTAAGCAGGTAATCAGTATGATCGCTGTTAACAACCAATTATTAATTAACCTAAGATTCAAATGTATAAAATTTATACAGCATTTGAGCGTGGGCGTATGTTCCATGTTCATCCTAAATTATGGAGAGTAATGAAACTTTCTTTTTTTATCTGTCTTATCGCTTTCGTTCAGGTAAGTGCTTCCTCTCTTGCTCAAAAGATTAACCTGAATAAAAGGAATGCCCCGCTATGGGAAACCTTAAACGATATCCACAAACAAACTGGTTACAGTGTTCTTTGCGACCCGGAAATTTTAAGCAATGCCAAACCTGTTACGGTTAAAATAAAAGACGGATCATTGGAAGAGACCTTAAAAGCGTGTTTTATTGACCAGCCCTTCCAATATGTGATCAATCAAAAAACGATATTAATCACACCCGCAAAATCGCCTGTGCCTATCCTCAGTGAATCTGTCGCCGCTATCAAATTAACGGGCAAAGTGACGGATGAGCAAGGAGATCTGCCCGGAGTAAGCATCAAATTCAAGGATTCCAATATAGGGACGATATCAGATGCCAAAGGCAATTATGCTCTCAGTGTTCCCGATGGTAAGGGAACACTTGTTTTTACCTGTGTCGGTTATTTGACCCAGGAAATTCCTATTGAAGGGCGCACTACAATTAATGTTCAGTTAAAAGTGGAAGCAAAGGGATTGAACCAAATCGTAGTGATCGGTTATGGTACGGTCCGCAAAAAAGACCTAACGGGTTCGGTTTCCTCAATAGGGGCCAATGAAATCAAATCGCAACCGATTAACTCGTTTAACCAGGCATTGCAAGGGAAAGTGTCCGGTGTGCAGATTACTCAGGCATCTAATGCACCCGGCGGGGGGATAACTATTCGCGTGCGTGGCGGCAATTCTATCTCTGCCAGCAATGATCCTTTATATGTCATTGACGGTTTTCCAATTTCGGTTCCTGTCGCTGCAAACGGTGCCAGTGGCAGCGGAGCCAGCTATGCTAACCCCCTCTCTACCATTAACCCGAATGATATTGAGTCAATAGAGGTTTTGAAAGATGCTTCAGCTACTGCAATATATGGTTCGAGGGGAGCGAATGGTGTGGTATTGGTAACCACCAGGCGTGGAAAACTTGGACAAGCTAATATTGAATTCGAAACCTATGCCGGTGAACAGCAGGTCGTTAAAAAACTAAAGCTAGGGAATGCAATGGATCATCTCAATTTGAAGAATGAGCAACTTGTCAATCTCGGCTTCCCGTTACGGTTTGGAAACCCCGGTGGTGCTTATCCTCAACCTGTTGCCTCATATGGAGAGGGTACCGACTGGCAAAGAGAAATCTTTAGGACCGCCCCGGTGCAAAGCTATCAATTGTCCATTACCGGTGGCTCCGATAAAGTAAAATACCTGGTTAGCGGGAATTATTTAAATCAGGACGGCATTGTCATAGTCAACAACTTTAAACGCTACGCATCGAGGATAAACTTAGACGCCACCTTGAGCGGGCACGTTAAAATTGGGTCCAACCTTGCTGCATCGCGGACAGTTAATAACGGCGTGTCAGAAGGCCTGGTTGCGGGTCCTATATACGAGGCGCTGACGATATCACCAGCCAGCCCCGTTTACGCAGCGGATGGTAACTATCAGTTATTGAATTTAGGCCCCGGAACAGGTTTCGCGAGTACGCCCAACCCGGTTGCTGTGCAAAATACATCAACGAATTTGCTTACAACTGACAGAATGCTGGGTAATGTATTTGGCGATTTCGGCCTAACAGAAGGCCTGAAGGCCCATATCAGTTTTGGTGCGGACGTTCAAAATTCATTCAGAAACGTATTCTTTACCCCACAAACTCTTGCAGGGAGTGGCCGAAACGGCTACGGCAGTAACGGCACTTCTGAAAACATCAATACGTTGAATGAAAACACGCTTACGTATACCAGGAAAATAAATGCTAATCACGCATTTGATATACTTGCTGGCGTCACCTTTCAAAGCAACAGGCTGCAAACAACCTATCAGGAAGCGGAAAATTTCCCGAACTATGTATTGGGTGCCAATAACTTATCGGCAGCCAATACACTTGATATTACAAGCAGCAGGCTGGAGAAGTGGGGCCTGAATTCCTATTTGGCCAGGATAAATTACCGTTTTAAAGGCCGTTACCTGTTCACGGTTAGTGCACGCGAAGACGGCTCGTCACGCTTCGGTGCCAATAATAAGTATGGATTTTTCCCCTCCGGCGCATTTGCCTGGCGTATTTCTGACGAGAATTTCTTAAGAAACAATCCTGCTATAAGCGACCTCAAGTTTAGGGCCAGTTACGGTATTACCGGGAATGATGGAATTGGCTTATATAATTCGCTTCCTCAATACACCATCGGGAAAACTGTATTTAATGATATCGAAGTACTTACCAACCAAGTCTCGCGTATTGAAAACCCGGATCTGAAATGGGAAAAAACCGCACAACTGGATATCGGTCTCGATGCTGGTTTTTGGAATAACCGAATCACCGTTGTCGGAGATTATTACTTGAAAAAAACCAGCGGTTTATTGTTATATGTGGATTTACCCGCAACAACAGGCGCTACCAGCGTCTTGCGTAATATTGGCAGTGTACAAAATAAAGGGTTTGAATTGGCAATTACGTCTGTAAATATTGACAAAGGTGCAAACGGGTTTAAATGGACTACGGCCGGTAACGTTTCTTACAACGAAAACAAAGTCACCGCACTAGCTAATGGCGTAGATCATTATTTTTCCGGGTTAACGATAATTGAGGTTGGGAAACCCCTTGGGTCCTTTTACGGTAATGTATTTGATGGCGTGTGGCAAACAACGCAACAGATTGCGGCCGCGGGTCCGTTGGCACAAGCGGGTAGTTTGCCTGGCGCGTATCGCTGGAAAGACGTAAATGGTGATGGTGTCTACAATGAATCGACAGATCGTCAGGTATTGGGAAACGGCCTCCCTAAATTTGTTTTTGGCCTCACCAATAATTTCGCATACAAAGGGTTCGACTTCTCGTTTTTCCTGCAGGGTGTTCAAGGCAATAAAATTTACAACACGTTCACGACTTTGATAGATGCGCAATACAACCACCTCAAATCATACTACGAGAATCATTGGACACAAAGTAACCCGAGTAACACTGTTGGAGGTATACGTCAGTGGGTTTTGCCTGCGGTTTCGAACTTTGCGATAGCGGATGGCTCGTTTATACGCTTAAAAAATGTTACGTTCGGGTACCAATTGCCAACATTTACGAAAATTATCAAGAAAGCCCGTGTCTACTTTAGCGCGCAAAACCTGCTTACGTTCACTAAGTACAGCGGCTATGATCCTGAAGTCAACGGCGATTTCAACAGTAACACCGTGTACGGAAGAGATAATTTCAATTATCCGCCGTCAAGGATCTATATGCTTGGTCTGTCTGCTACATTTTAAATTAAATCTGATAAACATGAAACCACAATATAAATTTTTGAGCAAAATGCTGCTTTTCAAGGGGCGCACTCTTTGGTGCGGTTTACTGGCTTTGGTGTTGATACTGGGAGGCAGTTGCAAAAACAATCTCGTCGAAAAGCCTTATTCGTTTTTAGGGGAGGAAAATTCTTTTAAAACCGCAAGTGATGCTACGGTTGCACTTGATGCCGTATATGACCGGTTAAGAACCATATATGGTATGACAATGATTAACCTGGCTGATCTTAATTCAGAAGAATTGAACGTTGAGTCAACCGTTGGCGCCACGATATTAGATTTTAAAACCAATACCTATTCCTCCTCCAACCCTACTTTTGATTCTTTTTACACCAACTGTTACCTGTTGATTGACCGGGCAAACCGTGTGATCAAAAACGTTCCGGGGATTGCGATGGATGCTACCGCTAAAGCGCAGGTAATAGGGGAGGCGAAGTTCCTGAGGGCACTGACATACTTTAACCTGGTACAGGCATTCGGGGACGTGCCGTTGGTTACTACACCTACTTCCGATGTCGTGAATGTTAGTATACCGCGGACTGCCGCTAATGATATCTACACGCAGATCATTAATGATTTAAAAGATGCGGATGCCGCAGGGCTGCCGCTGAAATACACTGCCGCCGGGACGATCGGGCGGGCGACAAGCGGCGCCGTGAAGTCGATTCTTGCAAAAGTTTACCTTACCCGCAAGGACTACACCAATGCGGTTCTGTATGCCAAGCAAGTAATTGATTCTAAGTTATATAGCCTGTTTTTGGATTATAAGAACATTTTTCCGCCTGAAAACAAGAATGGCCAGGAGCATATTTTTTCAGCACAATACAGTTGTGTAAAGACGGCTTATGGCAGTCCGATGGCTGAATTTTTTTCAATTTATTTTTCATATCCTATCAACCAGGGCGGTGGGTCATACAATGTAGAACCCGCCTATGTAAATTCTTACCTGTCAGGCGACTATCGCAAACAAGTTACTATCATCACTCAAAAAGTAAATCCGGCAAACAATCAGTTGGTATCTGCCCGCAACGGCCCTTGTGTTGATAAATACTGGGACCCCTTACCTTGCGCGGAATTTGATGCGCGGAATAATTTTATGATTATACGTTATGCTGACGTGCTGCTTATGTATGCCGAAGCGATTAATGAAGTCAATGGTCCAACGCCTGATGCCTATGATGCCATTAATCAGGTGCGTACGCGTGCAAGAAACGGCAATTCATCAGCCAATCCTCAAAACCTGACCGGCTTATCGCAGGCTCAGTTCAGGGATGCGGTTTTACAGGAACGGGGCTGGGAGCTTTGTTTTGAGGGGCATCGCCGCTGGGATTTGTTAAGGACGGGCAAATATATTAGCACTTTGCAAGCTGCAGGAATACCGGTTTCACAAAAAAATCTGCTTTACCCTATCCCGCAGCACCAGATCGATGTAAATCCGGCACTTACACAAAATCCCGGTTATTGATCAGGTCCTGATCAAGGATAATCGCGAATGAAATGGGTTGAGAGGGTACTCGTTCTGAATTGGATTAAGCGGTTCGTATAGCAAAAGCATGATGATTATCTGTCTGACGCTGATTTTGCCGTAAGATTCAAATCAACTATCCTGCTTCATTTCCGACCGGAAAATCAGAAATCGAAAGCTTGTTGCCTTGGTTACCGGTACTGAGATACCAAAAGATGCATATCGTCCGGTAAACTTAAGCAGCGGCTGTTACCGATAGGCAAACCTGTATTATAACTAAACAGATGAAAAAAACATATAGAGTAATTGTATTGCTGATACTTTACGCTTTCAGGTCAAACGCTTCCGACAGGCCTACCGTAGTAGTTTATGGTGGAACGCCCGGCGGGATATCAGCTGCAGTAGCGGCGGCCAGACAGGGTGCTAAAGTCATTTTAATTGAGCAGACCCGCCATGTAGGTGGTATGAATACCAGTGGAATCGGAACTGCGGAAACCGAACATATGATTGAGGAAACGATCTCGGGAATTCCGCTGGAGGTCTATACCCGAATTGGTAAGGCTTACGGAATGAATAAACCCGCTTTTTACTTTGAATCGCATGTTGCAGAAAAAATATTTGTTGCTATGCTAACCGAACAGCATATCTCCGTTGTTTACGGTGCTTTTGTTCATATCGTAAATAAAAGAGGCGGCGCTATCCAAAGTATAACATTGACCAACGGAAAAAGAATAAGCGGAGATACTTTTATTGATGCAACTTATGAAGGCGATTTAATGGCAAGGGCAGGCGTATCCTATACCTTTGGGCGGGAAAGCAAAATGCAGTATGGCGAATCGCTTGCCGGTATACGTTTGTTGGATAAACCTATAGACGTTTCGCCCTATGATGACAATGGAAATTTACTTCCCGGATTTGCAGCAGCAAAAAATTTAATAAACGGGGAAGCCAGTAAAAGGATCATCAATTATAATTTCCGGTTGATGATGTCTACCAACACCGATAAGGTACCGTTTCCTCCGCCATCGCATTACGATGCAAACCGTTTCCTTACGCTCAGGCGCCTGCTGGCTAAGCATCCTGATACCATACTGGCAGATATTATCGATTTATATTCCTGGAACTATCCGCCGGGAAAGTTTGAAGCCAATAATAAACAAAATTCGGTTATCTCACTTGGGCTTTTTGGCGGTAACACCAGTTATCCGGATGCCGGGTACGAAAAGCGGAAACAAATTTTCCAGGATCATAAGGATTGGACATTAGGCCTTCTCTATTTTTTGCAGCATGATCAGTCCGTGCCAAAACAATTACTCGATGAGGCGAACAGATACGGTTTGGCGCCTGATGAATTTAAGGACAACCATAACTTTCCTTATTACTTGTATATCCGCGAAGCGCGCCGAATGATCGGAAGTTATGTACAAACACAAAAAGACATTTTTGAAGAAACTGCAAAAAATGATGCGATTGCATTGGGATCTCATTTTGTGGATTGCCATCACGTGCAAAAAGTGGCGATATCCAAAACACAATACATAAATGAAGGCCGTATCTGGGTTAAAGTCGACAAGCCGTATGAACTTGCTTATCGCATTATTACCCCGAAGCGAAATGACTGTACCAATTTATTGGTGCCGGTTTGTGTCTCCGCTTCCCACGTCGGTTTTTGCTCCATCAGGGTTGAGGTAACTTGGATGCAACTTGGCCAGGCCGCAGGTATAGCAGCAGTGATGGCTGCTAAAAACAAACAGCCTGTACAGGAAGTGAATACCAGGAAGCTGCAGGAGATTTTAAAACATGAGGGCGTTTTGTTTAATCGGGATGAGAAACAATGGATATCGAATGATAAACAGTGACAACCGGATTCTAAAGTCTGCTACCTTAATTGGGATTAACCCGATGGTCTTTGGTCCGGATAGCTGATCCTTCCATACCGCGGCAGGTAACTTTAAAATGACGGATCCCAATCGGCTGCGGTTCGCATCAAATTAAAGGGCAGAGGCTACAGTGATTTTGCGGATAGTGATCCTGTTGGGGGCCGCCTGATAATTAAGGTCGTTCGATTTGTCGGCTGTTACCCGAATAAAGCAAATGTAAACACTCGTAAATAATAAAGTTCACGGGTCGCAAGCTATATGATATTTAAAAACTTACAACAATGAAAAAGACACCATTGCTATATACCACTTTGTTAGCGGCGCTGGCAACGCTTTTGTTTTCCTGTAAAACAGAAAAGCCTTCAATTGCAGATCCTCCAAATAATCAAAGCAAGGCTTTGTCCGGCCAGGTCCAAATTACCCAGACGCCACTTGCCGCGTCCGACTTTGTCAATTCCGTTGGCGTTAATGTCCATCTCAGGTTTCCGATATATAAAAGCAGATTTGATGACGTTGTTTATCCGTCATTGAAGACGCTGGGGATTAAAAATATTCGTGATGCAGTGCCTTATCATGCTTTTATACCTTCCGCAGATACAGATTTGATTAAAAATCGGTTCATTAAACTTTATGAGGAACTGGGCATTAAAGTAAGTTATCTCCTGGATAGCAGAAAGGTGGTAGATAGTTTAAATTTACGCGATGATGCCGCATACCTTTCGATATTTAAAAATTCAGCCCGGCTGCGGCAAACTATACAGCATCTGGAAGGCTTTAATGAACCGGATCTAACTATCAACAGCTGGTATCCCAATGGATGGGATACCTTGACTTATAAAATTCAAAAAGCGCTATACACCAGGGCGCATGCTATGCCCGAGTTAGCAGGAATCAGGATAGTTAATACAAGCCTGGTAACTTACTGGAGTCTGCCCTCAAAACCCAATAAAGTAGCAGCTATTTCACCTTCGATCAGCAATTATTGCGATTACATAAATTTTCATACTTATGATAGCGGTAGCTCGAACTGGAAAATGTTTCCGGGAACTTATTTTGATTTAACAAAAGGCTTTTTTCCACCAATCCAAAATGGAAAACCTTTTATGATTACCGAGATTGGTTATGAAAATGCCCGTAATTATAACCTGCCCACATCAGCGGAGTACAATGCCAATGCGTATCATTATTTGTCCGAACTCAGTTCCGGGAAGTACTATTCCGTTTTATTTATGGAGCAGTTGAAGCGGGGAGCGGTTAAGACCTACGCCTATGAACTAATGGATCAAAACAGTAATGATCCCAATAATAGTGAGAATAACTTTGGTTTGATTCACACGGATGGTAGTGTTAAGCCGGCATTTACGGCCATCAAAAATACAATTGATTTACTGAAAGACGTTTCCGGTAGCATTACACTGGCCCCACTGACATATACAGTTGCCGGAGACACGACCAATCTCCGAACTTTGTTATTTCAAAAAAACACCGGCAGTTACTATTTAGCGCTCTGGCAGGGACAGCCCGCAGGTGTCAATTATGATTTTAAAAATTTTCAAGATTTGCCGGATGATGTGCAAAATATTTCAATAACATTCCCGCATAGTTTTTCGGTTGTAAAAACATACCAGCCACTGAGCTCTGTTAATGCAATCACAACAAGTACTCATATTTCAACTTTGGCTTTAGGCGTACCAGATCAATTGCTGATTGTTGAGCTTCAACCTTAACAGCTATGAAAATAATAGAAGCTATGCAGTTACCTTACCCTGTATGATATATCCTCTGAACCTTGAAAGGTAATCAGATAGTGTGCCGTTATCATTAAGGTTTTATTTAAGAACTGTTTAATCCCGGCAGAAGGGAGGCAATATTGATGAATTAATAAACTTGTAGTAAGACAGATGATCAAAAAGCCACCGGGGTCGTTGCAACCGCCCCGGTGGCATACAGGCCAGAGCGCTGTATAAGCAGGTAGTCGCTTCAATTAATTACGATCCATTTTTTAACCTTGTATCTGTTGCCTTTAAAACCGCCGGCCCTTTTAACGGAACCTTTACCTTTGGTGTAATTCAATGTCAAAAGGTTGAAGTTCCCTTTTTCAAAATTAAAACTGACACCGTCATCTTCGAATAAGGATGCAGGCTCTGCCCGTTCACCATACACCTGGCAAGTCAGCTCGAAGCGGGTATCCGGGCCTATATGGTCAACAGGTTCGGCCAGTGGTAATATAGTCCCTTCTTTAATAAAAACAGGCAGGTCGGTCAATCCGATTTTAACGGTGTATGCTTTTCCGCCAACGTATTTTTTTTGGGTGTTAAAGTCGTACCAGTTTCCGGCTGGCAGGTAAACCTTCCGTTCCTCCATGTCTTCGGTAAGCGGAGCGGCCAAAATTCCTTGTCCGATCATATATTCATCGTCAATATTAAAAACTTTTGCGTCTTCCGGGTAGTCGACCACCAAGGCCCTGAAAGGCGGAACGCCTTTGTTATGGTAATCAGCAAATGCGTTATAAAGATAAGGGACCAGGCTCATCCGGAAATCAAGCAGTTTACGTACGGCTGCTTCGACTGACTTTGCATTTTCCATCAATTGGTCCTTATTATTTTTTTCAATATCGATTTGAAGCCAGGGGGGATTTTGAAGGTACCAGGAGTTGTAAAGGGTTTGAGCAGAAAGTACGGCTGTTTGACTCCTGCGCAGCAGATCAGCGACAGACCTGGATTCCCTGACCTCAGGCGACCATAGTAGCCCGGAAAAACCGGCGTTACTGATCATTTGAATGTATTGATGATGATCGTAGGTATCGCTGTAAAGGGATGCCGGATAAGAGGAAGCAAACGCATTTGAGGCCCTGACATCCAAATAAGTGCGTGTATTTAATGCTTTGTAGATGCTATAGATCGCCTTTTGGTAAACGATGCCAAAGACCTGATGCATTTGCTCTCCGTTAATGCCAGACGGGAAGCGGCTGTGCTCAGGGAAACTCCAGGTTGCATCGCCCATCGTCAGGTTGGAGTTATCGCACTCGTCCATTTTAAAGCCTGATATGCCCTTTTGCACGAAGGTTTGTTTATGATAATCCGCAAATAATTTACTGGCGGAACTATCAACAAAATCTGGAACGAGCCCATTCCAGACCAAATAGTTCCCCGATTTATCTTTAAGTGCTGGGTAAAGGGGCGATTTGGGGTTTACGAAGGCATGCTCCCATAAATTTATGTGATAGCCTTTGGTCTTCATCGTGTCTATAAACTTATCATGCGACGGAAAAAAATCTTTGTTCCATACATAAGAACATGAGTAGGCCGTAGTCTGCCATTTGGGTTCCAGGCCAAGCACATCGCACGGAATTTTGTTTGCCCGGAAATAATCTGCCATTTTACCAACTTGCTGCTGGTTAAAATTACCTTTTACACGATACTTAACGCCTAATCCCCATAACGCCGGCAAAGCCCCGCCACCAGAAAAAAGATTATAGCGCTGCAAAACTTCCAGCATCTGCGGCCCTTCAAACACATAAACTTCCACGCCCTTTACGCCCGGCACATCTACCGCAACATAACCGGATGCCCTGCTTTCATTCTTGTATAATTCCTCCACTGAATTGCCATCTTTCGCGTCTTTTAACTTTACTATACCGGTATTCTTTGCCGTGCTGCCACAGTAAAAAGTGGTGTAATGAGACGTATTAACCAGGATGCCATACCCTTTATTAGATATATAAAATGGTTCGGGTGCATGAGTATAGCCCAAGTTATGCGAAGGGTTATCATTGACGATTGGCTTCTTTCTGAGTCCTTTTTGATTGAACGAGCCCATTTGTAAACCAAACCCATAAAGTTGCTCCTCGTCGGTCAGCGGAATTTCCACGACTATGCCGCGGTCAGATGCAGTTATTTTAATTTCATCCGTGTTAAAAGGCAGTTTACCCGCCGGCAGTTTAGCCATGGCATCTGTCATAGGTTTTGTACTGCAAAAACTATATGGCGAAAATTGTTCCGGTATGCCACATGTCAGTTTTTTTACACCAGGGGCAACGGTTGTGACCTGAATAGCTTGCTGAGAAACAGCGACCAAAGTCATGCGCTGAAAAAAGAACAACACCAAGTTGATTCGTAGTAAAAGCTTCATCATTTAATTACTCAATTATACTGGTTTTTAAAATGCGTTCAAATGTAAGGAGGCGTCAAACATCACCTCAGCCAATGCTAAATCGTTTGAACCGGATGGCCTTGGCCCGGTAATTTTTGAATATGCTGAAACCGGACGCAGCTTATGTTGAATCCAGTCGATACTAAATTTTGCGTTAAATTAATCGAATCATGGGCTAAATGTCAAGGTTTAATAAATTATCTTAGAAAAAGCACCATACCGGGTTCAGACAAATCGCCTTTTGTGGCACTCCTCAAACAACTTTGTCTATTAAGTTACCTGGGATAGCCAGTTCGTTAGGTCTGATGATTACTTTTTGGGTGATATCAACTGGTTTACTGCCTGCCAGGTCCCGCGCAATGATTTTCTTGCATCGTGTTGTGGATGCGTTCCGGATGGTTAACTGATTGTAGCAACCAGATATACCAAGTGGTTTATCAAGAAAATCCACCTTGAACAGCACATTTGCGCGCGCTGTAATGTAAGCCCGCTTTATTGTCCTTCCGATGGATGATACGACGATGGCCATATCGGGATATTTTGAAGTCAGCATATATGGCTGTAGAGTATCACCTTTACCGTTCAAAGAAAATTTGAGAGACGAATTAGGGCAGGTGATCCACGTAAACGGCGGCGAAGTAGTGAACGGATAAAAAATTAACAGGTTGAGCTGGCGAACAAATTGATTGCTATATCGCGAGCAACAGTTCCACTCGGCTACCGAGGCGCGGGTGGTAAGATGGTGTGTACCTGATATAGCCATAGTCCTGAAGCTGGCTAATGCATTTGTGATAAGTGATGTTACTTTGAATGCGAGACAACTTCATAAGTTTCCTTCGGGAAACATTTATAGATTTTTTCATGCCGGCGGATTGCCATAAAAAGTAAATCGCCATATAGAGACTCAGGTGCCCGGCGGTAATCCGGGCGTCTTCGCTGAAGCAGTGAAATAGACGGGATAAATGTTGAGCAGCGGACATGTTAACGAAATGCCTCCCTGCTGTTTTCCAATAATTTAATGATGTCCCGATGGCGATAATAATAAGTTCCCCCAATCTTGGAGTAAGATAATCTACCCCCTGTCCGGAGATTTTGCAAAGTGCCCTGTGATACTTTCAACAGTTGCCTGACTTCAGCACCTTTGAGCCATTCTTTTTGGATATCTTTTTTTGTGTTCAACAAATCATTGATATCATTAAGTAATTGCAGCCTGAAATGCTGCAGATCTTCTTTGGTAATAATCTCTACACTCATGGTCTATACGATATGGTAATGTTGTTGAATGGATTTCTTTTGAATGATGGTATTGATAAATATTCCGAGGTCGAGCAGACACAGGATACGCTTACGATAATTCATACTACCTGAATTCTTTGCGATATTTATAATTTTATATGCAATGGTTCTCGTCATGTTGTACATCGGGCATTATGATTTTTTTTAATTTCCTGCAATTACTTTTTATCGCTTGCAAACAGGTAGATCCCGGGGAACAAGAATGATTTTACTGCGCCTCTTCTTGTTGAAAGATGGGAAATATTGTAAATAACCAAAGTCATGCAGGTCCCGGATACAGCGATGATAAGTAGCCCGAGAAGAAATCCGGGCCACCTCCATCACCTCGTAACTATAAACCTCGATATGATCCGTAAACCCGCCACGCTGCCACAACTGCAGGAGCGTAGCAAAAAGGCCAATATGGGCAATACAGATCCGGGGATCGCTGCCGACCCGTTCAAAGAATACCCATAAAGGCCTGCACAGCTCCATACTCAGATCTTAACAGCTTGCTTGCGCTGCGGGGCCGGTTCCTGTTTTTGCCCGGTTGCTGCTTTCTGACCTGCTGGTGCTGCCTCATCCGCCGCTTGGGTGCCATCTTTGGCTGCGGTTACTTTAGCTATAGCCGCCCGTTGCACTTCCTGCGGTGATAGATCCGACTTTTGGCTTTGTCCAAAGGCCTGCCTGTTCACCGGTTTGATATCCAGCTTTTGGCCGTTCTCATCATAAAAGTCGATGCGCATCATCGGCGCATTCACCACCATTTGAGCTTTTACCTCCTGGCCGTCCTTTAATACGTTAACTTCAACCTGGTTTCCTTTTTGCAATTGCGCCAGCAAACGCGCCTGCATGTATTTCTCTTCCGCGCCGACAATCGGGAATTTTTCCAGTGCCTTACCCTGGTCATGCCAGCGGATCATCTTGGGTAAAAAGTTCCCGTGCTGATCGGCCTCTTTAAAGTTGAGCGCCCGCCAGGCCCAGTAAGTTTCACCGGTCGGCACCATTTTCAGTTTACCGTCCATTTCTTTCCTTTCCAAAACAGGTTGTTCCCGGTAAACCGCACGACCGTCCATCATATTGTAGCGTTCCTGGAGCGTGTAGTTATATTTCGGCCCGACAAAGAAGGTCTGCGAAAGGTCTTCCATACCTTCTTTTTTTAGCGTCGAAGTGAAACGGTTAAAAAACGTAAGGTCTTTAGCGGTATCATCGCCCTTAGAGAAATACAGCACCGAATGCAGTTCGTCCTTTCCGAACTTTCGTGTGTGGTCCAGTGTAAACTCGGTCAGGTTCTGTTCCATTTTTGTATGTAAGGATTTCGCGATTTCTTCGCCAAAGCCCAGATACTGAAGTTGCTCCCTGTTGTACTCAAAACTTTCCTGATTCATAATACTTAAATTTTAATGGTTAATACTTCTTTGATTAAATGTGTGGGATAGGTTGAAGCAGCTAAAAGCCTTGGATCCGTCTATTGCAACTGATCATCATGCAGCCTGATGGCACCGCCGCTATGGTATAAGCGGGCATACAGCCTTTGTTCGATGGTCAGCGGAGGGTATAGCGAATGGGGCGTTGAGCATTGCAGCCTGCCGTCCCGGTTGCCATGAACCCTGAACAGGGCGATACCGCAGTGCTTTTCCGGGTAACTGTCCGGGTCCGGGTTGAGCAAGCGCCCGCGGTATTCCCCTACCAGGATCAGATCGGCAGGCTTTTTATCCGTCGCCAGTCCTTTGGCTTTTTCACGCTGAAAAATTGCGCCGTCCGCCTGGCTCTTGAAATGTTTTAAAATAGCCACCTCGTGCCCGATCTCATAAATGTGGTGCCCCGGATGGGTATGCTTGATCACCAGAAAGCGCTTCACTTCTTTTCGCGGCTCGATATCCTGCCGCCAGTGCACGGGGATAAACATCTCCGTCTGCAGGTAAGGGCCGAGGCCGTCTATTTTGCAAAAGGGTTGCAGCTCCACATCAAGTTCCGCTAATTGCTGCCTGATATCCGGCAGGTTACCTTCACCTATCACTGGTTTTTGATCGAAGCCTGCCGCCAGGTTGGCCACCGGAATAAGGGCATCATCCGCCGCTGCAAAACCCTGCATGAGATAATCGAATACATTGTTCGATGCCGACCAGAATTCCGAAGCTTCACCGATGGAAACATACCCATGAAAGACAGGTTGATCCCTGCTCCGGTCAAAGGCCGCCCGGTTCCATTTTTGCTCCGCGGCTTTGGAAAAAAAATTGGCAATGGCTTTGCGATCCGTTAATTCCATAGCCAAAAGATTAATGCAATACCTTGTTGTCGCGCAGCAGCAGTTCGTGCCCGTCCTTCAGTTTTCCTTTCACGCGTTTGACCTTTTTGGAGAAAAGCCCTTTGGCCGTATTGATCCCGGCCGTCGTCAGCTGCGCTGTCACCGAGGGGTCGAGGCTCAGCATATCCATGGACTGCACCCCGCTGACGGCGCCTTCGCGCAGCGCTTCACCGGTTACGGCTTCCGGCACGCTGATGCCCTCCATACCGTCCGTCCGGTCATACACGGTCAGGTCGACGGGGATAATGTTCAGTCCCACATGGATCAGTTTGATATTGATTTTTACCCGCTGGTTATAGAGGTCGCCGCTGCCATAGATCAGTTGCCCTTTGGCGAAGAGTTGCCCGTTCAGCCTTACCGAGTCCAGCAGGCGTATGCGGATCACCGTGCCCTGCACGATCTTCTGGTTGCCATCGATCACTGCGGGGATCGCCTGGAATTGTTCCGGTGCAGTTTTTACAACGATGTCCTCTTTTTTATCCTTCAGCCGCTCCGGGTGCTGGATATCCAGGATTTTTTCCAGTAAGCCGTTCATCTGTTTCATTTCCGGGTCTTCGCTTAGGGGCGCAGGATATCGCATGGAATCCGGGCGGCGGTTAAGCGCTGGTTTAGGTATTGTTGTACACACTGGCGCAGGCGGTTTGTTGATCACCGATTGTAACTGTTTTAACCGCTGGCTGATCTTGGCGGCATTAACCGCCGGGTCACCGTTATTGCGGGAAACCTGGTCGTCCAAAAGCGAGGGCTGGCGAGGGGAAAAAGGGAGGTTGTCGTCCGGCGGGGCGAAGGCCCCGCTGTCCGCGCCGCGTTTGAAAAAAGGGTCTGTCTTGCGCAGTTGCGCCTGTTTATCGGAGTCGGCACGGGCACGGTCGTAAAAGCTCATTTTATCGCCGTCCTGGTTGCCGCCCAGCAGCGCGGGTGGTATTTTGTACCGGAGGTTTTGCCGGACCGTGCTTTGCCGTTCCGGGCCTTTGCCGCCGTCGAAGGCCCAGAAGCATACGGTGCTCAGGCAGAAAATAATAAGCGGCATGACCAGCAGGGCTTTCCGCTGGCGTTGCAGTTTTAAAGGGTTTTTGGTTTCCATATTAATGATTGCTGATGGTTAAAACTTTGTTTTCTATGGTGCTCCAGTGCTCGATGAGGAAGCCGAGGAGGTTGTTGTCGCTGCGTTCCACTTCGCGGAGGTCGCCTTCGGTGATGAGGCTTTGCGCGACCTGGCTGGTGGAGCGGATAATGCGCAGGGTGGCATAGCACCGGAAATGGTAAGGACTGGCGCGGGTATCGACCTGTACGCTGTCGACGTTGAGGCGCTGGCTGATATTGCCGGCGATGATATTGGCATAATAGCCGCTGACGGAAAGGCTGTCGTAGACTTTGCGGGCGGAATTGTCCGCGAGGTAAAGGGCGCGGGACAGGTTGCGTTTGTTGACCTTTTCGTCGGGGTCGAGGGTGAAGAACAGCTCGTGGAAGGCGCGGACATGGCCGCGGGCGGCGAGGGGCAGGTACTCGGCGCGTTCGACGGCTTTGGCTGACCAGGCGGTATTGCCGGAAAGGACGTAGACCTTTTTTTGCAGGGCGACCGATTCGGATTTCAGCAGCCAGGCCATGAAGCAGACGGCGGCAAAGGCCAGCAGGATGATGGCGATGCTGAAAACGCGTACATGCTGGAACGCGGTCTCCAGGTTTTTGAGTTTTTTAAACATGGTCAGGATGTTTTACCGGAGCCACCTTTCAGCTTTTCCGTGTTGTAATTGTTGTTTTGCGTTTGTTTGCTGCTGTTTTGCTGGTTATTGACCTGGCTGTTGCCGGAAAAAGCGTTCCGTATGACGGAGCCGCTGAACCAGGATACGGCCATCGAGGCCACCGCCGAGGTTTTGTTGAACAGGGCGTGCCCGCCGACGTTCATGATGTAATTCGCGATGCTCGGTACGGTGAAGTATCCGAGGATACCGATCAGCAGGAAGATCAGGTAGGCCGTGCTCGTATTGCCGAATTCGTTGCCGCCGGGGTTACCGCTCTGGATGGCCAGCAGCATGTTCACCTGGATCCTGGCGATGATGGCCCCGAAAATATTGGCGACGGGCAGCCACATGAACACGTTGACATAACGGGCGATCCATTGCTTCAGCGTGTGCTGGAAGCCGTCGAAAATGCTCAGCCCGAAGCAAAGCGGTCCGAGAATGGCCAGCACGATGAGTTTAAACGTACGGATCGTGTCAAGGCATAGTGCCGCGGCCTGGAAGAGTACGTTAAGTACTTCATAGATGAATTTACGCGCCCAGTTCTTGATGCTCCAGCCGGAAAAGGCATCCGAAATGGGGTTGCCCGCGCTGGCATCGGTACCGTCGGGGTGGCTGTACTGGTACCATTTGTCCGGGTCGGAATTGAGTTCGCCGGGCGTTTGCTCGTTATCGTTTTGCGGTTGTTCACTAAGCAGGCGCTCGATGGCCTGGTTGGAATTGGTCACCATATTTTCCGTGGCGGTCACTACGGGCTGGAGCAAGCCGTTCATCAGGCGGAGTACCAGCGGAAAGAAGGCGACGCAAAAGCCGATGCCGAACGGGCGCAGGAGGGGATAATAATCGATGGGTTCGGCTGCGGCGAGGTGTTTCCAAACACGGGCGGCGATATACCATAAAGCGGCGAAACCACCGATGGCGCGGGCGACGCCGATCATGCCGCTGCAAAGCGGGATCATCTGGTCGTAAAGCTGACTGAGCATGTCCTGCAGGCTGTGCAGGTCGTAGGCTACGCCCTCGGCATGGGAAAGTAAAGGGCAAAGCACGCCCAGGGTTGCCAATGTCGCAACTGTTAACGTTTTCTTTTTCATAAGATCAGGGTTTAATGCCGTAAATAGAATGCAGCGCCTGCCTGTCCTGTTCGATCAGCGCGCGTTGTTTCACCATAGCCGATGCCTGCCCATTAAAGCGCCGCAGGTAAGTCAGCTGATTGTGGCTTTCGTGGTACAGCCGGTCGATGGCCCTGAGCCGCTCCGCATCGCTCATCCGCAGCTGGCTGTCTGTAATGATCATCACCAGGTTATCGAGGTTTTGCAGGCTGGCACTGACGAGGTTATTATAAACGGTCATCATATAAGTCAGTTCATCGGGCTTGAACCGGCCGCTGCGGCTGAATGAACCGGACGCTTGCCGGTATTCGCTGACGAGCGTCGCCTGGTCGTTGATGATATCCGTGATGCGGGGGTACTTGCGTACGGCAGGGCTGATGAGGTAAAGCCCGTCGAGAAATGCCTCGTGCAGGCTGAAGTTACCCTGCGCGACACCTTTTACGGCGCTATATCCTTTGGACAATACCTCGTAGCCCTGGTACATCTGGCTGAGGATGTTTTTCAGACTGGCCAGTTTTTCATAGTCGAGTATGAGCTGCTGGATGCAATCATCGACCGATTGCGCTTTTGATTGTCGCGGCAGCATGCCGCAAAGCCCCGCCGTCAGCAGGATCATAAAAATTAACTTTTTCATCGCTTTCAAGATCTCTTTTCATGTTTGTTTTGGCTATTGTATGCCGTAAAGTTTTTTCATCTGCGCCCGGTCTTTTTGCTGCTTTTGCCGGTTCAGCGCCAGCTTGCGGCATTTATTGCTGAAGTAAGTAGCAAAGGCCTGCTTGTCTTTCATGCGTGCGTAGAGCTGATCCAGCCGGCTGAGGCGCTCGGCGTCGCTTAGCTGCAACCTGCCCGGCGTCAGCACGTCGGTTAGTTCGTCCATATCCGTTTTACATTTGGCCAGCAGGCCGGCGCTTACTTTGTCGAGGTATCGCAGCTCGGTCAGGGTCAATAAGTTTTGTTTGGCCTGCCATTGTTTTTCGTTCGCGAACAGCGAACGGATATGCCGGTACAGGCTGTCGGTGGCCCGGCCTTTCGGGTCGTTTTTCACCACGGGCGCTACCTGCTGCAAAGCATTGAAATAAGCCGTATGCAGGCTGAAAGTGCTGTTCTTCAGGTCATGCGCTACCGTCAGGCCTTTACCGGCGATGGTGTAACCGGTTTTGATAGCGCTCAGGTAAAGCTGGTAACCGGCGACTTGTTCGGTCATCAGTTTTTTCTTCGTGGCCTGCTGGCTGAAGAAGCCGCCCAGGAACTGGGCTTTGGCCTGCATAATGCCGGGGCTGGCGAGGGAAAAAATAAGGACGGCGGCTGAGCGCGCGGGTTTGCTGAATAGGTTTTTCATATCATTAGGTTTATTGTATCCAATAAAATTGCTTCACCGCCGCGCGGTCACGTCCGTCTTTGGCCCGGAGCAGGCTGAGGCTTGTGTTCTGCCTGTTGAACTGCCGCAGGTGGCCGAGGTTAGTTTGCATGGCTTTGGCCGCCAGGTTGATCCGCTCCAGGCGTTCGGCATCGTCCATCTGCGCCGCCAGGTCGCTGATAACCGTGATGGTTTCGTCGAGGTTACGCAGGCTTTCCTGTAAGATGCCGTTATAGATATTGCCCATGTACTTCAATTCCGTGGGGCTGAAATGCGGGTCGCGATTGAACTGCGCGCTGGCGTTCCGGTATTCACTGACAAGCTGGCTTTGCTGGATGACGATGCGTTTGACCGCATCATAACTGGCGATCAGTCGCCTGACTTTGGAGAGTTCCTGGTAATAACCGGCATAGAGATCCTTTTCCTTGCTGAGCCAGTCCGAGATCCCGTTCAGGCTGTTGAGGTGCAAAGTGTTTTCGATCTGCTTTTCGGCGTTTTGCAGCGCGATGGTCCGGTTTTGCAGGCGCTGCACTTTGATGTCGATGGCGACGATCACCTTTTTGATCAGGCCGGTAAAGGCGCTGGCTGCAGGTACTTGCGCTTTGGCTTCAGGCGGGCACAGGAAAAACAACACGCAGCCCACCAGGATGAGAATATATCTTTTCATGCTATTTCTGATTAAGTTTTTCGGCAACCAGCGCGGCGATGCCCGCCTCGATGCCGCCGTGTTTTTCCGCGTATTCCCTTACCTGAACCCGCTCGCGGCCCTCGGTAGTAAAAGCGTAATATTCTTCGGGGCAGAGTTCGTTTTTGTAGACCTTCATGACCTGCCCGCCGATGTCCACGAAAATCTCCCGGTTATCTTTATTCACTGACAGCAGGATGGTTTTCCCTTTATCCGATAAACCCAGCGCGTTTTGCAGTTTGTCGAACTTGCCCTGGAACTTGCGCATGTCCATCAGGATTTTAATATCCGCGTTATTGATAATGGCATCCTTGATAACCGGTGAGGAAATCAGGTCGTCCAGTTCCTGCGTACTCACGATAGGCACCCCGTTGAACTTACGGATGGTTTTAAAAGCGTAACGCAGGAACTCGGCCATGCCCGATTTGGCGATGGCCTTCCAGGCTTCGTCTATCGTAAGGACTTTACGGACGCCGGCCAGTTTGCGCATTTTGGAAATGAACAGTTCCATAATGATGAGCGTCACGACCGGGAAAAGGATCGGGTGGTCCTTGATCTGGTCGAGCTCGAACACAATGAACGGCTGGCTGAGCAGGTCGAGGTTCTCCCGGGCGTTCAGCAGGTAATCGAATTCCCCGCCTTTGTAATAAGGCCGTAATACATACAGGAAATTGTCCATATCAAACGCACTTTCTTTTACCCGGTGGCTTTTCAGCACTTCGCGGTAGTCGCGTTCAAGATATTCATAGAAAGAATCGAAGCCGGGGAATACCGGGGTGTTTTGGGCGAGGTATTCATAATAACCCTGCAAGGCGTTGGATAGGGCCACGTATTCCGCCCGGTTGAACGTTTCGTTTTCGCCTTTCCAAAGGGAAACCAGCAAGGCTTTTAAACTTTCTTTTTTCTCGGTGTCGAGCACTTCGCCTTTGGAAAGATAGAACGGGTTAAAACGGATCGGGTCCGTTTCGGTATAGCTGAAATAATAGCCCTTCACGGTATCGCAGAGGCCAAGGTAACTGCCTCCGATATCGACGGTTACGCAATGTGCGCCCTGGTCATAGAGCGAACGCAGGATATGGTTAACGGTCATGGATTTGCCGCCGCCCGATGTACCGCACACCAGCGTGCCCATATTGGAGGTGATGCCTTCTTTGCGCGGTGCATCGAAAAGATCGGCATAGACCGGGCGGCCGGAAAGGCGGTCGCAGAAGCGAATGCCTGCACCGGCCGGGCCGCTCTGATAATTGCTTTCGAGGTTCAGGAAGCAGGCGGCCTGTTCGGCGAAGGTATCGAAAGTGTCATTGACCGGGAAATCGCCTGCATTGCCGGGAATGCCCGCCCACCAGATCTGCGCCGCGCCGTCAGTTTCCGGTTTGGCGGAGGCATCCATAGCGGCGAGCGCCGATAAGACCTGGTTGCCTTTGCTTAACAGCTGTTCCCGGTCATCCGACCAGACCATCACGTTAAAGTGTGCTTTGACCGGCAGGCGCTGGCGGCTGATGGCCTCGTTCAGGTATTCGTTCGTGGCCTCCAGCGAGATAGCATTCTCCCGGGAATAAGCCGAGAGCGATTGCAGCCGCAGCCTTTTCTTTTCCAGTTGTTTGAGTGTAGCCTGCGCATCACCAACAAAAATGTACTGGTTATAGATATGGCTGGTTTGCAGCAGCAGGCCGAGCCGGGCGGCGAAGCTGACCGGGAATTTGGTCTGGTCGGTAGAATAGGTTTCGTAGGTCAAGCGCGAACCGCAGTTGGCCGGCAGGCTTTCGGTATCGCCAAGGGTATAAATGGCCATTTGCCGGTTGCCGATACGTACTGCTTCGTCAAAGCTGATATCCTGGTATAAAGCCGGGTCATCCCTTTCCGCTAAAAAACAATAGCGTTCGATCAGTCCGGTTTTTTTTAGCTGGCTTTGCAGGTCGGCGGCGGTTAAGGGCGTAACGCTCATCAGTCGGGTATCTTCCAGCAGGCGTTTGAACCGGGCGCCCACATCGCGAAATTCTCGGACGGCTTGTGCGCCCAATAATTCTTTGGGTACCAGGGTCTGCCGGATCAGGCTGGAAAACAGCGAGCCGGTGGGTTTGCTGCCCTGCGGTTTTTTGGTCAGGTAAACGACGCAGTCATGCGCCAGGTATTTCCGGCCTTCAAAGTAACGGGCGCTGGCCTGGTTCAGAAAGCTTTGACCGCAGCAGGTTTCGCCCTGCGTGGTTTCTCTTTGTAAAAACCAGTCCTGTTTATGCAGCACGCTGTCTTTGGGCAGTACCCGGATGGCTTTTACCCAGGCCTGGTGCAGGTGCTCGTAATCCTCATCCGAGAGCGTAAACACTTCCGGCAGGCTGATGCGGAAGGCCAGTGTAAACGCCCCTTGTTTGGAGAGTATAGCGTCGTTTTCGATCCCGAGGATGGGCAGTATGTTTTTGAGTTGTTTTTCCATGTCACGTATCTTTTTCACATCATTTATAGCCCTCTCCTTTGGGGAGGGTTGGGTGGGGTTTCAAAAGCGGTGGCGGTTGCGTGGCCTGGCCTTTTGCATGTTTTCCTGGTGGTCACGCTGCAATTGTTCTTTATTCTGCCGGATCATCCTCGGGATATCCGTTTCGGTCAGCGGAATAATTTCGGCTTTCAGCTCTTTTTGGATTGGATGGCGGCGCAGCAGCTCGCGTTCGTCCATGCCGTAGATCTGCGCTGCACCTACCGGGTCGAGCCCGATGTCGTTGGGCAGTATGATCTTGATCACCCCTTGCGGGAATTCGAGCAGTTTCGGGTCGATCTCCACCACCTGTTTCATCAGCGGCTCATAAAAAGCCTCGTAATTCCAGCCGTCATCGGTCAGTTCAAATGACTTCAGGCTGATCACCGGGAAGAAGTGCTGTGCGTGGCGGAGTTCGTGCATGCGCAGGTCGACGACGAATTGCTCGCCGGCAATATCGATCTGCGGGAGAATGTTTTGTTTGCGGCCCGCCAGTACCTGTTGGTCAATGATGACCTCGAAGTCGCTCATGGATTGCAGCTTTTCGACCGGGATGCTGTATTTTTCAAACATGCCTTGCGGGTCAAGCTGGACGAGCTGTGGAATGATATAAGCTGCTGCTTCCTCCGGATCGGTGGTGACCTGTTTGGTGTTTTCGTTCCAGGCGAGCAGATAATGATCACCGAAATCGGTCAAATCCCTGATGAAGGATATCTCGTTTTCGGGCTTATCCGTTTGACGGAGCACCTGCTTGTCGATGTCTACAACAAAGCTGGTACGGTCGATGCTGTAAATAACGGGTTCTCTGAACTTGCTCATAACAGGTTTTCTTTATGGATTAATTGCTGGAAAAAGCGGCGGCCGTAAGATTTCAGAACGCGGGGCACGCGTTTGCGGGCCATGGCCTTCATCAGGCCGTGTTCGCCGTACCTGCGGCTTAAGGCAAATATTTTCATAGCGCCGAATAGCGCTGCCGGTCCGCAAACGGCGAGGCAGATGATGGTGCCGGCGCCGATGATATACAGAACAGCGAACAGGATCATCAAAGTGAGCGCCAGCCCGGCGAAATACCAGATGTATTGCGCCCGCAGGCCGTGGAACTCGATGCATTTGTTGATGCCTTTATTAATGGTATAGATGCTGTTGTTCATGGTATGTTCTTTTTTCGTAAACTTTGGTGCGGATCGCCAGGGCGCTTTGATAAACGTGGATAACACATCGCCTGGCTGGTAGGCCAGCGCGGTGCGGATCGCTTCGATGTTATCGCGTAGTTTATGGAATGGGTTAAACGACATGCCGGTTTAGTTTTCGGGTTGCTGGTTTTCGAGGTATTCGGCGATCAGGCCGGTGATGGCGGCGCGCAGGCCGCGGTGGTCTTGGTGTTCTTCTCCGAAACCGAAGATTTCGAAAATGGGTTCGCAGGCACCTATCAGGTTGATCAATTCGTAGGTCAGGATGCCGCTGCGGTTAAGCCGCTGGCAGTCCTCCGGAAATTCTTCCTCCAGCAGCTCGCGCATCCAGCTGAAGCGGGAAGGGCGCAGGTCTCGGGTAAGTTCTTCGAGGCAAAGCGCTTCGATGACATAGGCCGGGCGGTTGTCCCGTTGCAGCTCTTCGATCAGTCCGCTGATGGAATCGATCTTGGTGCTGAGGTAATGGTTCAGCCGGTGGTCTTCCTGCAAAGCGATGAGCAGGTCGGTATGGTGCTGCACCATATAGTTATGCAGCTTGCCGATGAGTAATGTTTTCATTTGCTTGTTTTTAAAGCCCTCCCTTCCGGGCAGGGTTGGGTGGGGCTTACAGGCCGAAGAATGATTTGATGATGGTGGCCACGACGACCAAAAAAATGCAGGAGCCGAACCAGGCTGCAGCGACTTTGGAGGTATCCTGGTCCCCGCTGTTCCACTTCTGGTAGACTTTGACTGCACCGATCAGGCCGACGATGGCCCCGATGCCGTACATCAGGTTGGTGCCGCTTTCAAAATAGCTCCTGACCTGGGTGTTGGCCTCCTGGATGCCGGCGTTGCCGTCCTGGGCCTGGGTAGTTAAATAAGTCAGGGTGATCAATACCACGCACAGGGTGGTTTTTGGGAGGGGGCTGCTCCACGATTTTCTCTTGCACTTTTCCATTTCACTATCGTTTTGTTGTTATTGATGTCGGTTCCGGCTTGGCGCTTTCTCCTTTTTGCTTTCAGCTTTCCTCCTTTTTGAGCAGGGGTTTCCCATACCCGCTCCCGGTGGTTTCCGGGAGGGGCGGGGAAAAGCTGCAGCCCTAACTCATTCCTTTGCGGTCATGGCGCTACAGCACGGGGCCGGGGCAGCTTATTTTTTTGGGCTTTGGTTTCCCCTTTATTGGCCCCGCGGGTTGCGGGGCCGGGGAAAGGCACGGCGGGCTAAGCGTTCCACCACTGATCCACTTCACCTTCACTCAGCAGCGCCGTGCCGGTATTGTCACATTCGCTGACGACAAGGGTGTTGATCTTTTCGCGGTCGGTTGTCGCAGCGACATCAGGGTAATCATGGAGTATTTTCCGGAGTGCGGGGATGAGCAGCTGTGGTGCGAAGGGTCCCTCAGCGGCGTCATAGATGCACTGCCGGAGTTGCCGGGCGAGGTCGCTCGCAGTTCCGCTGAAGGGCAGCTTCTGGCTGTAGGCTTCTTCGGACGAGATGACCGCTGGATTAACCTGTTCCGGCTCAATCTGTTCTGACGGGTATTGCAATACAGCAGGCCGCTCTTCCGGAGCGCCGGCTTTGGCACGCAGCCTGGCGATCAGTTGCCTGATCTCATGACGGTAATATTTCCAGGCGATAAAGGCGTAATAAAAGACCGCTGCTGCAAAAGCGGCGTATAGGTATTGTTTCCAGGTAGTGTTGTTCAATAGATGCTCCATGTTGTTATTGCTTTAATATTTGTTTTGAGCAGGTTACTGCCGTTTATTGATACAAAGCAAGGTGATAATGACATGCTGATAAACTTCAAGATGATACTGAAGTTTTTTTTGCTATTATCGAAGCCTGTTTTAAATGAGGTTGTTAGGATGTTTTTATGAAAAACGATGTGTAATACAAGTTTCCATGTACCCTGCGATTGACACATGGGAGGAAGTTTGGGATTAGTCGCGCTGAGTTAATTTATTTTTTTGAGTAGCGCCTGAGTGGGGCTTGAAAGCGTGGTGTTTGTGATGGTATTTCGAAGGGCACGGAAGCGGTTTTATCCTCGGAATAGTGGTGTCCGCGGTTATTTCCATACCTTATCCCAGCTTACGTTGATGCTTTGCAGTATAACGAATAGTAGCAGGCCTTCAGTTAATAAGAATGAAAAACGGCCTCAACGTGCGTTAACCCGGCCTGAAGCTTGACGGATTTAATTAGAAAGTGTTGTTCCCTGAAACTACGCTGCTTTTGGTAGCCGTAAATTAGATTCTTGTCGTTAGCCAATGCGCTGCGGCCATCCCCCCAATCATTTACTATAATACCTGATATAAGGTTTTCCCCAGTTGGCTACGATCAAATTGCCATTTTTTGCAACAATATAAGGCTGCAGCCCTGTGCCCTTAAACGGGAATACCAATGTGCTATTGTTATAGTTATTAAGCATATAAAGGCCATTGCTGTCATCTTCAAAATAAAACCTTCCATCACCCTGTACACTCATATTGCCATACTTTTGACCACCAATCATATAACCAGTATAGCCCGTTCCTTCATCCTCTGATATATATATTCCGTTGGTATGAAAGATGGAACAGACAAAAAAATTATTGTTCGGGCCAATGTAAAAAGAATAAAATATACAGGGAGTAACGCTTCCGCCTATAGGCACAGCGTACCACGTGATGCCGGCGTCCCCCGATTTAAAAAGGTTCATGTTATAGGCGTCTGTTACATATATGTTTCCTTCCTTGTCCTCTGACGGGCAGTCAAAATAGGGCTCGATGGGCTGGGCTGCGGGGAAAGCAGCCTTTGTCGTGGTGGTCCAGGTTTTACCTTTGTCACCGGAAACAAATGCAGCTGCCGGTTCGCTGGTCGTCACCACCAGTTTTCCGCCATGTGTTGCAGCTGCAGCATTTATGGTGGCGGCATCAAAAGGACTGGCACCTGAGTTCGTCCAGTTCTGACCGGCATCCTTTGAGTAAAATACGCCATCGGTTGTTAATGCATAAACTTCATCCGCAGCGCTCGACACAACGTAGTTGATCTGGTGACTGTTGCCCAACGGCACGACAGCGTTCCAGTTTGCGCCATTATCGTCTGAATATCCTAGTGAAGCCTTGCCTCCTGCGAAACAGGTAAATAACCTTCCTGTGCTTAACTTACAAAAGCTGGCAGGGCTTAGCCCTGTTTGTATTGTACAGCCTCCATTGTGCCAGCCCGCTGCCCCGGCAATAGCAGTAGCTTTGATTTTAACCGAATCTACTTTTTGATAATCTGAATTAAGCACATAAGCGGTTAAGATCTGTTGTCCCACATTGCCCGAAAGCGACCATGTATAATAAGCCATTCCGTCTTTGCGACTGATATCCGGTACCGTGTTACCGAGGTTGCAGCCAGATCCTTTGAATTCAATTGAATAGCCGGCTAACGGAACACCATTCGCAGTAACCTGTACAGCTATTGGATTCGTCAAAGGATCACCTATTGTGTCCGTTTGCCCATCCCCGCTGACAAGTTTTATTTTAAGTGTGCCCATGGTCAGAATGTCCTTGTTGCCGGACCCTGATTTCGAGCAACCCAACGGAACAGTACACGCAACCACAATCAATAAAATAAAACATTTTTTCATGGTAAAGTATTGGTACCCTAAATATAATAATAAATTAACGTGAGTTCGGGTTAAGCGACTAACAAAAATTGGTTATCGTGGTCCCCAAAAAGTAAAAAATAGGAGAGATAAATAAAACCTTTTACCTGTTTTTTGACAGGGGAGGTTTCAGTAATGGTATACCTGCATATCATTAATAACTATCAGAACACTAATAAGTCGGAGAAATGCTATGCACCATAACTACCGCAATGTTTAAGCTGCCCCGGCCGGCCCAATGTACTTTGGCGGGAATTATTAAAAAAAGGGTGTTTTTCCGGTAGGTTTTGTATGGCGTATTGCTTAAATTAGCTTGCAAATCACTTATTCACAATTTGTTAAACCCTATACCTGATCCGATGAACACCCCAAACGGTTACAAAGAAATCAATGCCTTGTTCGGCAACCCCGCCAATCCCGATGGTTCTGAAAACAAAGCCTGGGTACACGCGCACATCCAGCTCGTCAAACCGCCTGCCGGCTGGAAACTATACTACCTGGGCGACAGTGGTTCACTGACCCCTTACCCGGGTTTACAGATGCATGTGCTGCTGGCACCGGTATTCACGACGGTCATGAACGAGATCTGGGCCTATGCCGCAGGACAACTCAAAAACCCGGGTGACGATGATGTCCGCGCCTGGTTGCACCAGCACCGCCTGGACATTACTGCCGGCTGTTTTAATTTCCGGCCAAGTTCCGGGGACCATACCAAGCTGTCCTTACACAGTTACGGGATCGCGATCGACTGGGACCCGTTACATAACCCGCATAAAAAGCCGCTGACCAAAACCCTGCCGGACTGGTGGTACGCGATCTGGCAAAAGCATGGCTTTAGCGATGGCCGGCATTTCAAGACGCCGGACCCGATGCACGTGCAGTTTGCCACCGGGGCTTAATCGGCCAGGCGCTAAGGTCCCCTGATTTATACAAACCTGAAAATCAATCACCATGACCAAGATCCGAATCCTGTTCATCATCCTCGGCGGTTTCCTGTTGCCGGAGCTCACCGCCGCACAGAACCCGGCCCTGGACGTGACCTATGTCCGTGCGCTCCAGCAGAAATACCCGTCGGTCAGCTCGCCGCTTTGCGCCGCCTGCAAACTGTGGGAGAATCCCTACTTCAAATCCATTGCGGATACCGCGGCGCACCGCCCTGTCGTGACCTTTTATGTCTATACCCGGGAACACCGGCTGGCGCAGGAAGCGCTGAACATCCCCCGCACCGGGATACCCGCCGCCTGGAGTTCCGGTTACGGACAGCCCGACGAGACGATGATCTACCGGGCCGCCAATAAAGAATCAACTGACATGATCGCCAAAGGCCATTGCCAGGCCTGGATCCTGCTGGCCTGGTGCCTGGATGCCGCCATCCTGTCGGATACCTACACCTTTAATGCCGGTATGGAATTCCAGGGACAGAACATCGGCACCGAACTGGCCACCGAAGAACTCTGCCGCAAACTGACCGGCTTCAAAGGGCAGGCTGTGACCGACAGCGTACAGATCTGGTGCGGCACCAGCGGCGCACAGCACATCTACAGCCAGGGTGCACTTTCAGTCACGATGCCCGAGGCCTATTATAAGATCATTACTTATAAAGACTTGGTCACTCACCAGCCGGTCCAGCTCTGTTACTGGCTGCCCAACCAACCATCCGAAAAGCGGGATAAACTGCCGCAGCGCATAATTGAATTCAGCGCTTTAGTTAAAAAACTGGGATTTGATCCGACCATTGTATTACACTAACACCTTTGATCATGAGCAATACGAAAATTTCAACACACCCGCTGGAGAAGATCGACCTCAGCTGTTCCGGCGGCGGTTACCGCGCTGCCAGCTACCACCTCGGCGCCATGTCCTACCTGAACCGGCTGCAGTACCGGGGCAAGCCCCTGCTGGAAAATGTAAAAATGATCTCCACCGTATCCGGCGGGACCATCACCGGGATCGTCTATGCCCTGGGTAAAGCCCATAAGGACGAATTCGAAACGATCTTCAACTTCCTGATCAGCCAGCTCAAGCAGCTCGACCTGGTGAAGGCGGGCATCAGCCAGCTGAACCCGGACGCGGTCTGGGCCAATACCGCCAAAAGCAGAAACCTGGTCAACGCCTTCGCCCTGCAGTATGATGAACACCTGACCCGGCACGCCACGATCGCCGACCTGGACCTCAGCCAAACCCACCTGGAAGCCGCTGTCTTCAATACCACCGAATTTACCAATGCCGTCGATTTCCGTTTCCGTAATAAAGGAGCCGGTTATTGCGGTAATTTTTACCTGAAGGTAGATGCGGCGACCGCGGCGGAAACCAGACTGGGCGATGTGATGGCCGCCTCATCCTGTTTCCCGGGCGGTTTCGAGCCCATCCTCTGGCCCCAGGATTTTGTTCATGAGCAGGCTCCAAGGCTTAAAGCACTGGCGGCAGCGAACAAGCCCACCGGCCTGATGGATGGCGGCATATATGATAATCAGGGCATCAGCTCGATCCTGAACTACCGCAAGAATGACGCAGAGCCCTATTTCGATCTCATCATCGTTTCTGATGTCGCCTCACCCTATATGGAAGCCTACCAGCCGGTGCCCGAGGCTGCGAAAACCGGTTTTTACAAATGGACGCTCAAAGACTTGGCCACCAGATCCGCTTCGGTCAGCAACCGGGCAAGCTATGTGCTGCTGGGTATTGTCCTGCTCGGTTTGATCATCCCCGTATTTACGCAGTACAGGCTTAATTTCGGCAATGGCCTGTCGCTGGGCTTTGCGGCCGCTGCACTGATCTTGTGGATCGGCAAGGTGCTGGCCGTCAAAAGGCTGCGCGCTGCTTTATCCTGGACCTTTGATCGACTGACGCAAAAGATACCGGGCTTCTACCGCGATAAACTCGCCCACCTGCATGTAGAAGACCTGTCCCTCCACCGGATAGAGCCCTTGGCACTGAACCGGCTGGTGTCGCTGGTGGACCTGCTTATGAACGTCTTTCTGAAAGTCGTACGCCGGCTCAACTACAATATCCTTTATCATAATCCTGCATTTGATTACCGCCGGATCGGCAACCTGATCAAACAGCTGACCGAAGAAGATTTTGTGAACAGCCGCGAGCGGCTTGAGCAGGACGGCGGGCCGGACCCCAATGTGGCGGAACACAGCGTGCTTACCGGAACCTACCAGGAGGTCATCGGACCTGAACTTCAAAAGATCAGCGAGGAAGCGGCCAGTTTCGGCACCACGCTTTGGTTTACCGACCAGGACGTGGTCAGCGACATGCTGGATAAACTGATCATCACCGGGCAGGCCACCATGTGCTATAACCTGGTGGAATACCTGGAACAGCTCATTTATACCACCGGCAACGGTTTTGCCGCGCTGCCTTCGGAAGGGCAGCAGGCTATACAGGAAACCTATGATCAGTGCAAGACCGACTGGAAGAAATTCAGGGAGGCTCCGGGATTTATGCTGAAGCCTGGTCCGCAGGAGCAGGGGAAGGTGTGACCGGGCTGCCCGCCGCAGCTACGGGGCGCGCAGCATTTGTATTCTCCGGCCCCTTGGCGCCCAGGTAAGAGGCCGAACTGATCCCCGCTAAAAAGAGAATCGTGGAAGAGAATTCCGGCATGCTCTTGTTATCGATCGTATAGATGATGAAATACATACCGAGCACCAGGTTCCAGGCAAAGGCCTGGATGCGCTGCACGCTGTAGCCGTTCCCGTCCGTGAGGATGTCTTTTAAGAAGGTGGCATGCTGCTTTTGCGGCGCTCCCGGGTTGTTCTTCGCGAAATTACTGTCGATCACATAAGCCAGGCCGGTGGTACCCGCGCTGACGCCCAGGAGCAGCAGGATAGACGTATTAAAAGTGGTCACGATATCCGTCAGCACCAGGGTATAGATAAAAGCCCCGATCACCAGTGTTGTCCAGAACATCAGCTGGCTTAAGGACAGGCTGTACGCGCCGCCGCGGCCGCCGTCCTTCAGCGCATCGGTAAAGACGCAGATATAAACGAAAAGCCCCAGCACGATCACAAAAAGCAGCATCCAGCAGACAAACACCCAGATCCGGTAATAGATGATGGTCACCCGCGGCGTGCCGGGTACTTTCTGCAGCTCCGACATGCCCTGCCAGCCGATGGAAGCATTCAGGTTGGCAAAGTTATCATAGAAGTGGCCGGTATTGCTGTAAAAGAACTGCCAGGCATTCCGCGTGCTGTCATTCCGCCGCAAAGCAATAAAGATATCCGCGGTATTCCCCAATGCCGGTAATTGGCCGGCATTGATCTGCAGCCGGGTGATCTGGCTCATCCAGTCGGACACAATGCCTTTCATCTCCACCCCGTTTACATAAAGCACTACTTTGCTGTTATCAGCCGGACGGGTGTTTAGAAAAGCCATGGGGTTGCTGATCGTGAACCGGATGATATTGCCCGGATAGACCGCGACTGACTGGGTGCTGTTATTGATCGACAGATTGTCTTCCCGGGCCGTCTGCTCCTGGGAAACTACCGAATAAACCGGCTTGATGGCCAGCACTTGCGGCAGGACAACTGTGGCCGGTTCCGTACCGGGCGAGGGGTCAGGCAGCACCGTTTTCGGTACCTGGGCGTTATCCAGCGCCAACGAAGGTCCGGTCCAGAAACACACAGCAAACAAGGCAGCGAACAAAGCGGTGAACTTTTTCATGATGGAAGAGTTAGGTGGCTTAAAGATAGGCATTTACGATTTAAATTATTCACAAGTCCGATAAAACGCCGAAATCTGTCATTGACCGGTCCGCCCGCTGCAGATTAATTATTGTTATTTACTTCGGGTTTTAACTGACTGCCGGAATTGATGGTGGTCAAAAACTCGCGCAGTCTGGATAATTTATCAGTAGTAATCAGATCTACCCCGCATTGTAATAATTGATGCCATACCAAAGGGCTGTCTGGCGAATGCCATAAACGCACTTTGGCGCCGCATAAATGCGCTTGTCTAACGTAAGTCGTCAGCTTCAGGCTATCTTTTAGTGACAGGGCGCCTGTTCCTTTCCACTTTAAAAGTTTAGAATATTTACAGCTGGCCATGGCCAGCAGCTTATCGTCGGCCGCGGTGCGGTTAATTTTACATAAATCGGCATCAAGCGTTACCAATTTGGCGGTATCGGCAATTACCTGGCCGTATGGTTTATTTCCGGAAAGCACAATGCTCACTTGTCCGTTAAGCGCTGTATGATATTCCTCCAGCAAGGGTTTCAGCAACTGATAGGTTTTCACCGGATCAGACTTGATGTCAATCATCAGGGTAATCGGTTGGTTATAGCCTGGATAGATTTGCCCCTTGTTGCCGCTGATATATTTGGCCAGAGGGGCAAGGTATAAACCTTCTAACGTGCGCCGGTGATGAATAAGCGGAAGAACATGCGTAACTACCAGGCGGTTCTTGTGCACATAAACATCGGCTTCAATATAGGTATAACCGTTATTGAGCGCTTCAAAAAGCGGTAGTTTATGTTGGTAATCGTTATGTGAAAATGCATTTGCGAGCGGTATGTTTTGAGCCCGGCTATAACGGGGTAAAAAAAATAGAATTAAAGCCGTCAGCATCAAAGGGATGATATCAAATGTCTTCATCATTCATTAATTATGGTACGCTAATTTATTTGCGTTTCATGAATTTATGATGATGATTTTGAAAGTGGACAAGTGAAAAGACGGACCTTCGGTAGCCGACGGCCTGTTGCACGCTCGGTTATCCCGCGCTGTAGCTTATTCCCCGAGATGGCGGTACAGGTCGGGGACGGTATTAAGGATGCGAATTGTCGTTGATGCCAATAGGTGTTCAAAAAATAGAACCCGGCAGTCTCCGCTGGAGTTCAGGTCGCATTTAAGTGATTGTCGTTAAAATGGGACTGATTTGACAGAAGCCGGCCTGCGGCCTGTTAACTTTGCGGCATGGCAGCGATCAACTATTCAGTGCTCGACCTGGCAACGGTCATCCAGGGACATACCATTGCGGACAGTTTTAATTATAGCGTAGCGAATGCACAACAGGCGGAAGCTTTAGGCTACACGCGTTACTGGTTCGCCGAACATCATAATATGGTGAGCGTGGCCAGTTCCGCTACCAGTTTGCTGATCGGGCATATCGCCGGTAAGACCTCCACGATCCGTGTCGGCTCGGGCGGTATTATGTTGCCCAATCACTCACCTCTGGTAGTCGCCGAGCAGTTCGGTACGCTGAAGGAAATGCCATGTGTACATTGATGTAAGCTTTTCAAGTGGCCGGCATTTCTTCAATACCTGAAAGTAAATCAGAGGGCCTAAACCCATGAGGCTGTCTGGCAGATCAACAGGGAACCGCCCTTTTATAGCCACGATGCTCACAAGGGAAAATTGCATCAAGACCAGGGCCACTGCTAATGGCCAGCAATCCTTCCTCGGGCTTCTTTTATCAACAACCAGAAGTGCAGCCATACCCAGGCTACTATAGATCGCTCCCAGGTAAACTATCTCAGTAATGCCGATCTTTATTGTAAAGTTTTCCAATAAAAAGTTTGCAACAATACGCATTCCATGGGTGAATATTATTGAAAATTAATTATTTATGATAAGGTAGCAAAAACAGGTTGTAACGAAAACGGACGATTTGTGTTCGATTCCGGCAACTTCTGGATTTACTCTCAAATCTGTATAGCTATTTCAGGACGGGTCAATCATCCTATTTCAACGAACACCTATTGTGCGATTTCGTTACATTTGTCCTGAATTCATTTAATTTAAAATACTATTGATCAGGTTCTTATTAGTTTGGAATATGTCTTGACGCGAGAAAAGGAATGAACGGATACCAGTTGCATATGAATTTAGATGACATGTTGCTGGTCGGCCTGGTATTTATCGGGCTGGCTTTTGCAGCGTTGTTATGGCTGATTAAGGGGCCCGAGACAAAAGCCAACAGGTTTCTGGGGTTGGCACTTCTTGGTGTAAGCTTTTGGCTGATCCGGGTCATGGGCGGACAGCTATGGCCGCTCAAACTTTCACTGGCAATCGGGCCGCTGCTCTACTTTTATGTGCGTCAGCTAACCCAGCCGGATCAACAGAATCGCTACAAGGATTTTCTGCATTTCGTTCCTGCGCTGGCGGAACTGTCCTTGCAACTTGCAGGCCGGGACCTGAGCCCGGGCTTTACCATTTGTTCTGCCGGCGTTTATTTATACCTGTCGAGCCGTGCCGTGACTTGGTTTTATAATGCCCAGCAATTTCAGGAAGGTGACCGTTATCGTAACTGCTTGAAAAACGTTCAGATCTCGTTGGGCCTATTAGGAATTGCTGTACTATTAGCGTTAGGTCACGGTATGGTCAACCTGTTTTTTTACCGGTTAAACTTAACTTATACGCCTTGCTACCTATTACCAGCGGCAATGCTGATCCGCATGGCAGGGATGTCAATCATTAAACCGGTGACCCGGCCGGTAGCGACGGTTGTACCAGTTACCCAGCGCCGGTCGGAACTGAAGCGTGAGGCGGCCTGGTTAAAAAGGTCGGTACAAAGCGGTCACTATCACCGGAACCCGGAACTGACACTGAACAGCCTTGCCGAAAAGTTGCTGCTGACCACGCATGAACTTTCCCGGCTGATCAATCAGGGGTTGAAAAAGAGCTTTAACGATTTTATCAATGAACGCCGGGTAGCCGAAGTTATCCAAAAAATGCAGGATCCGGCTTTTGATGAGTTTACCCTGGAGGGCATAGCCTTCGATTCTGGTTTTAACTCGCCCAGCACCTTTCATCGCGCATTCAAGCAGGTGACCGGAAAAACCCCTGCGGCGTATAAAAAACAACTGTCATCTTATAACTTGACATATGGTTCCCGGCCTGCAGTGGTAATTTCGGACCAGGTAAACCGCAATCATATGTTTAAAAATTATTTGAAAATTGCCTGGCGAAATACGACCAGGAACAAAGTTTCTTCCTTCATCAATATCAGCGGCCTTGCCGTAGGGATGACTGTGGCCATGCTGATCGGTTTATGGATCTGGGACGAAGTGTCGTTCAACAAATTTAACACGAATTATAAACGAATCGTGCAAGTGCTGGCCAACAAGAACGTCAGCAGCGGCCTGGCAACGCAGGCTTCACAGCCCTTTCCGCTTTCAGCAGCATTGCGTGACCAGTATGGCAGCGACTTTAAAGCTGTCGCCGCCGCAGTGACCTACGAACAGAATATCAATTACCAAAACCACGCCTTTTCCCGTACCGGCTGTTTCGCAGAGCCTGCAATGACCGATATTATTACGCTGAATGTGGTGAAGGGATCGAAAACAGCGTTTAAGCGACCGGGTATCATACTAATCAGTGAATCGCTTGCCCGCTCGGTGTTCGGAAACGCCGATCCCATTGGCAAAATATTAAAGATCAGCAATAATTACCTGGTCCAGATAGGTGGAGTGTATCAGGACTTGCCTCAGAACACGCACTTTGGCAATGTTGAGTTTATAGCGCCAATCCGTCTGCTGTTTAATAGTACCAATGACATGAATAACTGGTACGACAGCTCATACCAGATTTTTGCCTTGCTGAATGAGGGAAGCCAGTTGCAGCAAGTAACACATAAAATACAATACCTCCTCAATGAACGCAGGAAAGATCCTACGAAGCCCGCGCTGACTTTATTTCCGATGCGGGCTTGGCATCTTTATGAGTTTAAGGACGGCGTTGCCGTGCCGGGAAGGCTGCAGTTCTTATGGCTTTTTGGCATTATTGGCTTATTTGTTCTGCTGCTGGCCTGCATCAATTTTATGAACCTGAGCACAGCGCGAAGCGAAAAGCGCGCAAAAGAGGTGGGCATACGCAAAGCCATTGGCTCCCTGCGCGGTCAGTTGGTGGCGCAGTTCCTAAGCGAATCCTTTTTGATTGTTGCCGTGTCATTTCTGTTCGCCATCCTGCTCGCGTGGCTCAGCCTGCCCTTGTTTAATGATATTTCGGGTAAGCGGCTGCACCTGATCTGGACAAACCCGCTGGTCTGGCTGATCTGCTTTTGTTTCTGCCTTTGTACAGGGCTTATCGCAGGCAGTTACCCGGCGCTTTACTTATCTTCATTTAACGCGGTAAAAGTATTAAAGGGCACTTTCAAAGCGGGGCCCGCCGCCGCCATGCCCCGAAAAATATTAGTGGTCATTCAATTCGCTGTGTCAGTCACCATTATCATCGGCACCATCGTAGTTTTCAAACAAATTGAATTCGCAAAAGACAGGCCGGTAGGTTATGACCGGGACCACCTGGTATCGATTCCTTATAATGCAATCAAGGAGTATAGCGCTTTCCGTCAGGAACTGATGAACACAGGCGCGGTGTCCGGCGTATCCCCATCGGGCAATCCGACGACAGGGGTCTGGTCGAGCGCGGATAACCTGAGCTGGCGAGGAAAAGACCCCAACCGACAGGAGGTATTCGGCACGGTGCTGATCGATCCGGATTTTGGCAGTGTGGTTGGCTGGAAAATGAAGGAAGGCCGGGATTTCTCCAGGCAGTTCCTGAGTGATTCCTCGGGCTTTATATTTAATGAAGCGGCCATCAGGCAAATGGGTCTAAAAGAACCGATAGGTGAAATCATCAAATGGCACGGTAAAGACTGGAAGGTACTGGGTGTGGTGAAAGACATGGTGATGAATTCGCCCTTCGACCCGGTGACACCCGTTGTATTTTTGATGGATGACCGGGAACGGTCATTCAATGTGATCAATTTAAAACTCAGGGCGGGCATGCCCGTTGCCGGTGCATTGGCCAGGATCGAAGCGGTGTTTAAAAAATTTGCGCCGGAAGCGCCTTTCAATTACAAATTCGTGGATAGTGAATATGCGCAAAAATTCTTAGCGGAAGAACGTACCGGTAAACTCGCTTCTGTCTTCGCTGTGCTAGCTATTTTCATATCCTGCCTTGGATTATTCGGTGTGGCATCATTTATAGCCGAGCAGCGGATCAAAGAGATCGGTATCCGCAAGGTACTGGGCGCATCGGTAATGAGCATCTGGGGCTCATTGTCAAAAGAGTTTGTCATGTTGGTAGGAATCGCCCTGCTCATCGCCGGTCCGTTCTCCTGGTATTTCATGCATCAGTGGCTTCAGCGTTATACATATCGTGCCGGGTTGTCGTGGTGGGTTTTTGCATTGACCGGTGCCGGGGCGTTACTGATCACTTTGCTCACCGTTAGTTATCACAGCATCAAAGCCGCATTGACCAACCCGGTGAAAAGCCTCCGGTCGGAGTAATGACGCCACAAGCACTTAGCGGAGGCCGGGATCTAGTTGAATCTGATTTGGTCCTGAGTGAGATACATTATTAGTGGTATACAATTTGGTAAACAGGTATTTACCAGATTGCCTACTGACAAGTTATCATACGGCAATCCAGGCTACGACAGGGATTTATGAAAATAAAAAGCATTTGATATTATTCAATATGAATTCACCTGGCAAATGCAATTAAGCCAGAATGCTATCTTTAGCAGGTTTTGCAGGGTCAGTTAGGAAACCAAACTCACCAAAATGAAGATTATACTTGAAAAACCATAGCCTAACCAGGAATGACTGCTAAAAGGGTGAACATTTTCAGCGTTTTCATAAGCTCGAATTTTGGTGAATGATGCATCAAAATTAGCTGGCTGAAGAAGACGCCTCAATAGAACAACGATAGAATCCTAATAGATTTTCGCGCTGTAAATGCTATCATGGACGATAACAATTTTCCAATCATTTCATAAAGTGTTGGTGCTTTTTTTGAGCAAATGCGATTTTACCCAATAAAAGTATGAATGCGATTAATAAAGATTGTTTCATGTCGGATTAATGTTGGCAAGGGTTTGCGGGGGATTATAAGAAAGTACTGGCGGAGACAGTTGCAGAAACCGGAGGTTATGACATTAATAAGCTTTTAACTCAACTAAAACATCAAATTATTCGGGGAACAAGTGATTTGTGAAACCTGTAATTTATTTATTTAAAGTCGTCCCGGGGTTTATCTGCCCCCTCATCTGCCAATTCATTAAATTCGATAGAACGCAGGTAGCTATTGAAATCGTTTAATAGCGTCTGATATTTTTTTTGCCAGTTATTTATCCTATCCGCACCATTGCAACAATTATTATTGATAAATAAATCAGATTGTTCTGAAATAGCGAAGTCAGCGGGAACAAAATATTCGGGAAATTCTTTCGAAAAGTCGTGTCTTATAACAAGACCTATCTTCCGGATATTTGGCGGAGGGAGATTTTTTTGTTGAAACCAATTGTAACAAGAGCGGCGATTTATCTGTAATGCCCGTGCCAGGTCACTGATATTATAACCGTTCTTCCGTACTATGTACTCCGTAATTTGCCCGTTATGTTTCTCCATAATTATAAGTTGCATTTTTACAATACAAAATTCCGACCGAAAATGAAGAAACACCGTTTTTAAAAGCTAATGGTTTAAGATTTTTCCGTTCATTGTATTTATTTTCTTAAAACGAAAATAAAGTTTAGTGTTTTAACGATTACCGGATCTGGTGGATGTTTTATGATACAAAAATGCTCACAAAAAAAGACTTTCCCATACATGGCGTTTTGTATATATAATATTTTGTTAATCAGTCTTTTATCTTATTTAAATAAGGAATTGACGCAAAGTAAACTGTGGGTTAATAACTGTTTTTAACTGGGAGTTTAAAAAATAATGAATACAAACGATTCAGCTACTAAGTGTTTGCTGAATTTCATTTAACGATAATTAATTTGTTATTACTTTATTGATGTCAGGGATATTTTTAATCAAAAGATTATAAAAAGCATACATTGAAAAAAAAAGCCTGTTATTAAAGAAAACTTACAGCAATTATATAAAATGATGTAAATTAAGTCAATTCATTTGAAACATGGAAAGACCCCGATACCAAAGCGTTACAATCCCAATAATATTGTCTTTCCTCTTGATAATTATAACGTTTTCCTATGGCATTTGCACTGCTATTGACGTCGAACAAGACGAATTGGGCGCTTTAATAAATACATTTGTTCCGCTTGTTCTTGGAGGGGTAAGTTTGGTTATTATGGCAATAGTGTTAATTTTTTCGAGGAAGGAAAGAATTGCCTTTTACACGCTGATATTTTTAGCTGCAGTTAACTTAGCTACAGCAGTTTTTCTTAAGTTCAATTTTAAAGATTTCTCACCGCTAAATTCTGATCACGGCTTAACTACGTCAAAAATTCTGCTCTCTTCGGTTTTAACACCAGTTAACGAGCGTAGCAAAATTATAATTGAAAATCTAGACGGCTTGCCTGATAATGATGTTCTCGCATTTTCATTTGTGCATAAATCCGGTATTGCCGGTAGTGATATCCGCAAAAAAACCTTTGACCATCAGGAAGTAACGGTCTGTTTAACCAATAATGCGTCTTCTGATTTGATAATCAGCGGTATGGCGCTATCTGACGATGAACTTTGGCATATTAAATCAATAAAAAAGGATGACAAAATACAAAGTACTTATCCTTTAGTAATCACGCCTTCAGGCCATGTATACATAACAGTCGAATTCACCGCAGCTAAGATCGAACAGCGCATCAAAGCCCCGTGGTGGAAATATCTGCTTAAAGCTCAAAATTTTTTGGCTGTACAATCAAGAAATTTCAATTATCAGAAATTGAGAGGCGCTACCTGTATCAATACAAACGGGCTTTTGGTTTTAAAAACCGACAGTAAAACGGAGCCATACCGTAATATTCATCTAAATGGTTTATGGCAATATAAAGTAGAGGGAGACTGGGAACCAGATTTGCAAAGAGTGGTTAATACGTTAGGCTTCGGGACCGTAATAGGCTTTAAAAATTTCGACAACGGTTTAAATGGGGATAAGCTTGTTCCTTTTTCTGACGAGGTTACAGGTAGCTGTTTCACTGTTGCCGACCAGAATAAATCCGTAAGGGTAACTAAGATAGCCGCCTATCACGGCTGTTGTTCTGTCGAGGCTCTGGATTCTGCCTGTTACTATTATCCTGCAAAAAATAAAATGTTTCCTTTGTTTGTGTCAATGCCGCGCACCGGGCAAATGCTGTTTCCTAATGGCTATAATATGGGTGTAAATTCAGTTTGTTTTAAACCGGATTATCCGTTTGTTTTAAAAGTTGGCAAATCTGATATGGAGAGAAAACGAAACTTTCAGAGTAAAATTGGATTGAGGATATGGAAAGCCCGCGATTTAAACGGCTCACCTATTTCAAACGCCTTTATTTTAGGTGCTGATCATTTAGGTGCAAAAGGCACCAATTATGATTATCAGGATGAGGTTCTTTATATAGAAAATGTTAAAATTAAGTGACGCTCTTTGTAATTGCATTGCCGGTAAAATAAAGATACTAAAGACATCAACCTCCCATAAATTAATGATTTAATAATTTATTTTACCTGACTCAATGTGTCCTCCTGGCCTTTAAACTGTTAAGTACATCGTCTGTTATAATTCTGAAATTTTTGACTGATATATTTCCTTTACAATGCTAAGTATTTTGAATTGTCTAACTTAAACATATAGCTGTCTGATGTTAGAATTATCGTAAAATTTAAAAACATTTAACACGCGTTTTACTGCATTTTTTAACAGTTGCATACGTACTACGCAGGTTGTAATGTTACGGCTAAGCCTATCGAAAAAAACGACATTTAACTATAAATACATCGGAAACTACAGGTAAGCACGGTCTTGCAGGATCAGGTCATTGAATTCTTGTAGTAAGTGTAAATATTTCTCTTTCCAAAAATCATTTTGGCTTTGTGTAAAATTACTGATATAAATTACCGGGGCATCCTGCATTTGATGGATAGATTTAAAATCATCCCTATTGAAAAATTCCGGAAACTCGTGCGAGAAATCATGCTTTATTGTTAATCCTATCCTGAGAATGATTTCTTCCTTTAGGCGTTTAGAATTAAACCAATTGTATACTGATCTCCGATTTATGTTGCATGCTTTGGCTAAATCACTAATACAATAAGCATTTTTTCTTACTCTATATTCCACAATTTGCCCGTGATGCTTTTCCATAAATTTAAGATATTGATAGTTGGCTATAATTTGTTGTTTATAAATGGTCAAAAAAGATTTACATTACTGGTGGTTCGATAGCTAATTAAAAAATATTGGCAGACATTACGGCACATCCCTGTGTTGTTTATTATAGACATAGACAATTATATTTAATAATACTAATGATGTAACTAATGCCTCCATAAGGGTAGCGTAAAAGGTTAAAATATCAATGGAAGTCAAATTTAACTAACGCGACAACGAAAATCTACAATTTACTACCTCGCAATTTGATACAATAATATGCTCATAAATGACCCTTTTTTGTGATGGTTTCTCGTTTTCTAAGCGGGAAGCAAGTACTAAAACTCATTATTGGTCTTCATTTATAAATACAATTAAGATATGCTGGGTTGGATTTACAATTATTCTCATAATGTTATACACTTTTGTGTATGAGGCATTTCGTTGGTTTTGATGTACTATTTTTACTAAAAAAAGATCAAGATTATGGAAATTTTAGACAAAAAATTAAAGTTAGGGATGTTAAGCCAAGGGAGTGCAAATGCTTTAAATGTAACTACATTTATTAAACGAGTGGGATGTTTATTTTTAGCGGCCGTATCGTTTTTTGCAAATTCAGGATGTAGAAAGTTATCAGATGAGGATATACAAAATAAAGGCAGCTATTATGGTTACGGCAAACTTGTAGTAACTTGCGGCGGAGAATGTAACGTGTCGTTTGGAGAAGTTGGAAAAATGAATGTCTATACTGTTAGCTCAACAACAGCTACATATAGCTTCAGGTATCAAACCAAATACCAGCTCGGAATTTCTATCACTCCGACAGATAAGGACCAAAGCATAAAAATGGATGTATATAGCAGGGAAGAGAAGCAAATTTTTCACAACACCGTCAATCAAAAGGTTAATGTTCCATGGCAATCACAGATTCTGGTACCATAATACTAAACATGGTGCTGATACCCCGAGAGTTTAATTGAAGTTTAAAATATTTTTAATAAGGTTTAATTGAATCCGCCTCCAAAGGGCCTGGTGCACAAGTATCAGGCCTTAATTAGTTGGATGGCTATAAAAAAAGGGACCCTATAAGGGTAATTGCAATTGAAATGATTATGACCGGTTAAGAATGCCGGTTACTTTCAACCCTGCTTCTCAATAGGGTATTGTATTTCTCAAGTAATTCAATGTATTTGTCCTTCCAGATAGCGTTTACATTTTCGGACGGATAATCGCTATGAAAACCACCCTGTGTTTGCATAAAATCGCTTTTTCTAAATAATTCAGGAAACTCTGCGGAAAAATCATGCGAAATTAATATACCTATTTCATGAATAATTTCCTGCTTTAAATATTTTTGGTTGAACCAATTATAAACAGATCTTCTGTTCATGTTTGTCATTCTGGCCAGTTGGCTTATACTGACCCCTTTTTTTCTGATGACTAATTCAACTATTTGCCCATAATGCTTGTCCATGCCGGTAGAAATTTGGAGGTTAGGTTATACAAATTACTCAAATGAGTATATAAATAAAAACGCAGATCAAACTTGTTGATATGCACGGAGGTTTTGCAACGGTTCACCAACCCGAGACAGATGCTCCGGCTTGATTTTAACAGTTAATGCAAATCCCAGATTTTTAATCGTCAAAATAACCAACCTACCGTTGTAAGCTGTTACAGTACCCTGGTGATGGGATAACAAACCATCTTTAACTTTTATTTGCTCGCCTAATCTATAAGGCTGCACTGAAACAACCTCAATATCTGTATAAGTGCGTATTGTTGATTTTATATTTTCAATTTCCTGAATTGTAATAACCACCGGATTGCCGCAGTGCTTCACCACGTGTAACACACCTGATATCTGCATAATTTTAGCGATATCATAATTATTGGCTAAAACAAAGGTATAAGATGGAAAAAGTGGTATTTCCACAGATTTTAAGCGGTCTGCCCATTTTCTGGTAACGCGTAACAAGGGGCAGAATGATTTGAAGCTATGATCTTTTAAAGCCTGGTCGATTTTTTTTTCCCACCTCGGTCGTGTGTATAAAACAAGCCATTTCTTTTCAATCTGATCCATTTTTGTAAAAGATTTTATCTTTTTAAGCGATTTCCGGTTGGTTTCAAATGTGTGTTTAACTAATTCTTCACAACAATTGTTTCTAAAGATAAACGAAAACTGGTACGGGATTGTGCAAGATGGGAAATTTGTGTATGAACATGAGAAATGGTGAGAAGCAGAATAGAAAATATGTTACAGTCTATTACAAACAAAGCATTTACTACATTTCTTGTCCGGGTCGCTGTTGCTTATTAGTTTCTCACATTTATACAATTCAGCATCAACGATGCTTAATATCGGCTTTTTATGTCATTTTATAGGTAAAATTGCTATCGAGGGTATTACAAATAAAATGATTTAGCCAAGGCGGTGAAGTTATCTCTTATGCTATTGTAAAAGGTAGTTATCAATAACAACTCAAATGGGTATTAATGATCGACCATAAAAAACAGAACATATGACCAGATTTTTCCCCATATTGTTTTTGCTGCTTATAAACTTTATTCATCTCAGCGCGGCTACCGGTATTATTAATCATAAAGTTTTGCGCGGCGGGATAAAGACAAAACCGGATACCTGCAGCAGTATCAGCACATTGCCCTGTAGTGCCCTTACCGTTACCCTTCCTTTCAAATTATCATTCGATGCCTCAGTCCCCAATACTATTATTGATAGAAATGGCCAGGGAACAGGTTTTACAACGGTAAACAAGTACTCTGGTGTAAGATTGGCGGCTGATGGTAATCCGTCAAACCCAGTCATGCCTGGTTATGAAGCATCAAGAATAACCGTAATGGGCGGAATTTTACAGCTGGTTACCAATAAGGGCATTGATATATTAACTAATAACAACCAACTAAATGTTTTGGGTGTAAAGGTTAATCCGGTAAAAAAACTACAGATAGATGTGAAGGTTATCAACCCTGTGAATGGAGCACAGGCCCAGCAGGCAGGTATTTGGTTCGGATTAAATGATAAAACATATCTTAAACTGGATGTAAGCAATAATAAAATTGAATTAAGAAAAGAGATTAATGATGTTACCAGTTCAATATCTGGTATTGCTAACCCGGATCAACGTATTACGCCAACTATCACGGCTTTAAGTGCCAAAACAGTAAGCCTGAGGTTAGTGATCGATTCTGTAGCCAAAACAGCAGAAGGCTTTTATTCAACCGACGGGGTAAATTTTTTAAGCACTGGGGCGGGCTATGCGGCGCCCTATATCAGTATTGATAGTACTGGTATAATTAACAATGCAAATTACGCAGGCATTTTTGGAACGCACCGTAACGCCAGCGGGGCGGTAACCTATAGTTTTGACGACTTCTCGATCACCGATATAGGTTCAAATTCAAAAGTGCTTTCCTTTTCTCAAAACATACTCAATATATCAATAATCAAAAAAGGGCTGGTATATCCGCAAACAGTGAATATTACTTCAAACGTTGCTTTGCCGGCAGCTTACACGCTAACTAAAACAGATGCAAATTGGTTGAATTTACCACAACCTAAAAATAACCTGTTAACCTTTGGTGCCAACGCAATCGATTCAAATACAAATGCAGGTAGTTATCAGGCTGTCGTTACCTGCGCCGCCACCGGTTACAAATCTGCAACATTACTGGTAAACCTTAACGTAGTTGACGGTCAATTCTCACAACCGATAAATGTTAATTTTCAAGACCCGGCAACAGTTCCGCCTGTAAATTATATGAGAGATTATGGCCAGGGCTATGCCCTGCGTACAGCGCCATTACAGGGGAGTGGGTTGGAATTTGGTTGGCGACGAAAATCTGATGGCTCGGCGATAAATATAACCGGTAATGGCCGGAATAGAAATAACCCCGAAGACGTATTGTTGGCCACCTTAATTCATATGCAAGCCAATACCATCAGCGGATCGTTTAGCGGCACCAAGGTCGAATCGTTTTGGGAAATTAAGGTTCCCAATGGTATTTATGATGTAACGGCATCTGTTGGTGATGGTTATGTGGGTTCGGCACCCGAGTTTCATTCGTTAAATATTGAAGGCGTTAATGTGATAAACCGCTTCTCGCCGATTGGTAAGGAAGGCTCGATAGGGCGATTTAAGGCCGTAACCAGCCGCATAACCGTTAATGACGAAAAACTAACTATAACAGCAGATGGCGGTACAAATACCAAAATAAACTATATTAATATAGTGCCATATTCTTTGAGTTCGTATTTGTTTTGGGGCAAGGGCAATCAAAATTTGATTGTGAATGCAGGAGCAAAAGATGTAAGCACATTCTCCATACCGTTAGGCAGCTCAAATAACCAGGCAACATCGTACACCGTTAGCGCAAGTTATACAGGCGTGAATAATAACTGGCTTACTTTTACTCCCTCGCAAACGGGCGTGCAACCCGAAGTTTTCTTTAACTATACTGCCACAAAAAACTTACCAATAGGTAATTACAAAGCCGTGATTACGGCGAAAGCGCCACAGTTTACGAGCAGTACACTTATTGTGCAGGTAAATGTTGTTGATAGTTTAAGGCCCTATGTGATATCATCATCGCCGGCCAACGGGGCAACGAAAGTGCCGTTAAATTTGGTTAGTATAGCCGCGAATAATTTACATGTGCCTGTGGCTGCCGGGTATCACGGCGGTGTGGATAACAGCACCATCACTAATAATACTGTTAAATTATTTAAACTTGTTGATACATCATATATTGAAGTGCCGGGTGTTGTGCAAGGTACCGGTGGGGGCGACGCTATCAGTATTTCGCCTTCGGCATCCTTAGATCCTAATGCCATTTATAAGTTTGTTATAACTTCGGGAGTAAAATCGTACGCAAACATCCCTTTTGTGCCTTATGAGATGACGTTTACTACCGATGCTGCGCAGGTAGATTCGTCGGCTCTTTTAAACGCTCAGTTTACCAAGGTGCCCATTGCAGGAACACAGAATAAAAAGTATAGTTCGTTAGCTATCGCCCCCGACGGTAAATTTTATGCTCTGCGCCTGGATGGAACGATCGAGCGTTATTTAATGAACCACACCGACGGATCCCTTACGCTGGATAAAACAATGAGCACCTTGGTAACCAAATATGGCGAGCGGACAGCTATTGGCTTAACCTTTGATCCTATGTCTACCTCAAGCAACGTAATTGTATGGGTTTCTCATTCTTCAGGCGGATTGACTGCGGCCCCGTCATATGATGGAAACATATCTAAATTATGGGGAGATAGTTTACAATTTGAACAGTTGGTAATAACAAAGCTACCTCGGTCAACCCGCGACCATATGGTAAACAGCTTGGCATTCGGACCTGATCACGCACTTTATATATGCCAGGGCAGTAACAGTTCGGCCGGATCTTACGATAATGACTGGCAGCGTAATGAAACATTATTATCAGGGGCTATATTACGATTGGATTTAAACAAGCTTAATAGTTTTGTTTTACCACTAAACGTGCAAACTACCTCTAACCAAACGGTGATAAACGCCGCTCCCGGCAACACTGCTGCCATGTCTGACGGAACGTATAATCCTTATAGCACGGTTTCGCCGCTAACTATTTATGCTTCAGGGGTGCGCAACGCTTTTGATATGGTTTGGCATAGCAACGGGCAGTTGTATTTGCCAACCAATGGCTCGGGCGGTGGAGGTAATTCGCCGGCATCCGTTGCCGGTACCCGCAGACCTGACGGCAGTTTTTATCACGGGCCGGCAGTTGCCGCTACCGTTGGTGTAAAAGTACAAAACGACTGGCTGTTCAGGGTAAATCCCGATTTGCCTGTTGGTTTTTTTGGTCATCCCAATCCGTTGCGCGGCGAATATGTTATCAATAGGGGATATCCCGATAACCCGCTTTATTCACCTACGGTTAATCCCGATTCCAATTACAGGGCGGCATATAGCTTTGGTTTAAATAACTCGCCGGATGGTGCTTTGGAATATAAAAGCAACACTTTTAACGGCGCTTTAAAAGGGAAATTATTAGTATGCAGGTTTAGCGGCGGTGGTGATATCATTGTGATGGAGCCCGGCGCGATGACTAAAACTACTTACTCCGGAACTAATGATCATATCTATGATATAGTAAAAGTTACCACCGGATCAAGTAACAGTGGCTTAATAGGTATGTCGGGCTTTGCAAATCCTCTTGATATAGTGGAAGATGCAGTAAATGGGAATTTGTATGTAAACGAATTTAACTGGAATAACAATACAAATCTTATTTCGCAGATAACCTTATTAAAGGTTTCAAGCCCTGCTCCGCCAATGCCGGTTTTGGCGGTTAGTGCCGTGTCCCGCTCATCTGTTAATGATAACGATGATAAAGAATACCAGATAACACTGACTAATAAAGGAGATGGGGTATTAAAGATCAAGAATATACGGCTATCGGGGCGTGATGCCGGACGTTTTGCGATCAGCAATATTCAACTGCCATCTGAACGGTCACTACTTGTGCTTAATAAAAACAGATCTTTAAGTTTCAAGGTTAACTCCAAAACTAAGCTCGATGGCAACTTAAATGCCTTATTAAAAGTAACGAGCATTGACGATACCACTAAAACAGTTCAAATAGATAATTCTGCGCATGTAGATTCGGTTATCATCAAAAAAAGTACTGATGAATTTAAATCGGTGGCTGCAAGTGGCGACGAACGTGTGTTGCAGGCTTATCCTAACCCCATAACAAACGGAATAGCGAACGTTAAGCTATCGCATTTCAAGCCAAATGAGCCTGTATCGATTTATGTTTTTGATATGACGGGCAAGAAACTCAAAACAAACAAAGCCCAGGTAGATGAAAAAGGGTCTTTAAATACAAAATTCGAGTTGGAACAGCGGGGGCTTAATAAATTCTACATTATCAGGGCCGTATACAAATCCGGTTACAAGTATGCCAAAATAATTGTTGATGGTGGCAATTAATAAAACAGCTGCCAAATGGCAGCTATATAACTATAAAGATTGTTTTAGATGAGGCGGTTTTTAAAAAAAAGTTTAAGAGTTTATTTAATTTATTTAACAGCGTTTGGCTGTATCGTATTCCTGTTTTGCAGTAATTATGAAACAGTAATTAAGCCTTCAATTTATAAACATGATGAAAAACTTGTTTCATCACTGCTTTGCATAGCCGAGAACCCCGTTATAGAGCCTGTTAAGATAAATTTTCAGGATGAAAAAACCGTACCGCCTCCGGGGTGGCTTAAAGATTTTGGCGGCCAGTTTGAAAACAGGCCGGGTGTGTATGAGGGATCGCAGTTAATGTATGGCTGGAAACGTGTTGATAACGGGCAACCGGTAGACATAACCGGTAATGGACGTGCGAGAAATGAACCAGAAGATGTTCTGCTGTCAACCTTTGTACATATGCAGGCCAATGATATTAATACGCTGTTTTATGGAATTTTTAAGGGGAAAAAAATAGATAGCTACTGGGAGCTTAAACTGCTAAATGGAGTTTACAAAGTTACCGTAGCGGTTGGAGATGGAGAAGTTGGCAGGGCTGCCGAAAAGGATTGTATAAATGTTGAAGGCGTAAAAACGATTTATAATTTCACGCCGATGGGACGCGTTCGAAGCCCCGGGAGATTTAAAACCTCTACCGTAACTGTTACCGTAAGTGATGGCGCATTAACGATAGATGCGATAGGAGGTACCAATACCAAGATCTGTTATGTAGAAGTTGATCCCGTTAGCATATCACCATATGTTTATTTATCAGCAGGTTCTCAAAACCTTCTGGTTGATAAAAATAATAAAGACAGTAATACGATAGACGTCAATATCCATAATTCATTAAACACTAACATAAAGTACGAAGTATCAACAAGCTATGACAAGGAAAGCAATGGGGTTGGCTGGTTAAACAAATTAAAAAATGTTAAAGAGGGAGATTCAGTTATAACTTTTGATTATTCGGCAGCAAGAGCAATGCCTACAGGCACTTATACAGCCTCTGTACACGTTTCGGCCAATGGATACAGTAATGCCGTTATAAATTTAGCCTTGCGGGTTGTAGATCATAAACGGCCGTATGTTATATCCGCTACACCAATAAATGGCTCAAGCGTAACCTGCAATAATATCACTATAGCGGCCAACAACCTGTTTATACCTGTTGCCAAAGGAGTAAAAGGAGGGGTTAATAATTCAACAATAACCAACGAAACCGTAAAACTCCTGAAAATAAGCAACGGTGAAAGTATAGAAGTGGCTGGAAATGTGCAAGGTACGGGTGGCGGCGATGCGATCAGTTTTGCGCCTGCAAAGCCGCTTGAACCCAACACCATTTATAAGTTTGTTATCACAAGCGGCGTAAAGTCATACGCGGGAACATCTTTTATGCCTTTTGAAACTGCTTTTTCAACTGCTTCAGCGCCCGTTGATTCTGCCAATCTTCTGAATGCTTCTTTTACCAAAATTTCTATCCCCGGCACACAGAATAAAAAATACACCTCGCTAACTTTTGGGCCCGACGGGAAGTTTTACGCCTTGAAAATGGACGGAAGCATAGAGCGGTTTGACGTAGACCATACAAGTGGAATGTTAACCAACATGACACTCATCAATACGCTTGTCGCAAAATATGGTGAAATAACCGCCATCGGATTAACATTCGATCCGGGTTCAACGTCATCAAACCTTGTAGCTTGGATTTCTTTTTCCTCATCGGGCCTTACGGCAGCCCCGGTTTTTGATGGTAACATAACCAGGCTAAGCGGTAATGCTCTGAAAGATGAGCAGCTTATGGTTACCAGGTTGCCACGCTCAACACGTGATCATATGGTAAATAGTATGGCTTTTGGTCCGGATGGCGCTTTGTATATATCAGTAGGCAGCAATAGTTCGGCCGGCGAATATGACAAGGGATGGCAAAGGGATGAAACGTTGCTGGCCGGTGCAATTTTAAGGCTTGATTTAAAAAAATTAAGAGATGTAAAGTTGCCGCTTAATGTACAAACAACTGCTAATCAGGGTCTGATAAACCAGGCATCTGATCTGGCCTTGAAGTTACCAGACGGTACTTATAATCCTTATTGCTTAACAGCGCCGCTTACAATCTTTGCTTCAGGCATACGTAACGCGTATGATATGGTTTGGCATACCAACGGCCAGTTATATGTCCCGGCGAATGGGTCAGGCGGTGGTGGTAATTCACCAGCATCTGTAAAAGGAACCAGGAGACCGGATGGTACATACTACACCGGTGCCGAAATACCTTCTACCAGGAGTGTGCCGGTTCAGCATGATTGGTTATTCAGGGTAAATCCTAACAAACCGGTTGGTTTCTTCGGGCATCCTAACCCTTTAAGAGGCGAATATGTAATTAACCGTGGTTCGGTGGATAATCCTAATTACCAGTCAAACACAAAGCCTGATATCAATTACAGGGGTGCTGCATACGATTTTGGGTTTAATAAATCGCCAAATGGTGTGATCGAATACCGGAGCAACAATTTTAACGGGGCCCTTAAAGGTAAATTATTGGTTTGCAGGTTTAGCGGTGGTGGCGATATTATGGTTTTAGAGCCGGGATCGATGCTAAAGCAAAATAACAAAGGGGCATCTACCGATGATCACATTTATGACATAACTCATGCTGCAACCGGTGCAAGTAACTATGGGCTTGAAGGGATGAACGGATTTGCCAATCCGTTGGATTTAGTAGAAGATACCATAACCGGCAATTTATATATCAGTGAGTTTAACTGGAATGAGAACCCAAACTCTATTTCACAAATAACTCTGTTAAAAGCTAATAAAAAAGATATAGAACAATCTAAACCCACTGTGTATGCGTCGGGTAAGCGTTGATCTTGTCGCGTGTGGATGGCATTAAAGCAATTTGTAATGTTTTTTAGTCAATAATTATCATAAGATACGCTAATAAATTTAAATCTCCTTTTTCATGGAAAAACACAGGTACATTTTAATTGACAGCTCAATAAGTAAGCGGTGTTACAGTGTTTTAATTTTATTATGCCTCGGGATAGGCATTGCTTATGGAGCAGATAGAACAGCAGTGAAAGACTCTGTCAAAGGTATTACCGATCGCGTTTTGATTCAGGCAGCTGATGGGTGCATACCTATTAGTACGCTGCCATGTTCGGCAATTACAGTGAGTTTGCCATATAGCTTGTCATTTACCAGCAGCGTAGCCTCCTCCATTGTTGATAAAAATGGTTTAGGTACAGGCTTTACTACGGTTAATAGTTATTCAGGTACACGATTATCTGAAGATGGTACACCTACTGATCCATCGGTTCCGGGCTATGTACCTTCAAAGATAACTGTAACAGGAGGCAGGCTTCAACTGGTTACCAATAAAGGCATAGACATGCTTACTAACAATAACCAGTTGAATGTACTTGGGGTTAAAATTGTTGCAGTATCAAAATTGCGATTAGACGTAAAAATAATAAATCCCGCAAATGGTACCCAATCACAACAGGCGGGGTTGTGGTATGGGCTAAATGATAAAACCTATCTCAAACTGGATATTAGCGGCAATAAAATAGAGTTAAGAAAAGAATTTAACGATGTTTCCAGTTCAGTATCCGGCACCACTAACCCGGACCAACGGATCACGTCAGTAATTAGCGGATTGAACACTCAAACTGTTAGCTTAAGGCTAATAATCGATTCGACAACCAATACGGCGGAGGGCTTTTACTCTGTAGACGGCGTAAATTATTTAAGCACGGGCGCCGCTTATTCAATTGCAGGGTTAAATATTGCCGGAACAGGCTTAACAACAGGGGAGCAATTTGCAGGCGTTTTTGCAACCCATCGTAATTCATCAACGGCACTTACATATACTTTTGACGATTTTGCAGTGAGTAGCATTGCGGTTCCAATCACCACTAATATTGATTTTTTACCTGCCGGTTCAACTGCTCCGGCAGGTTTCACTGCAGATAATGGCTTGCCTTATGATGCGACAAGAAAATACGGGTGGGTTAACCCGGTAACAAAGGTTCCTATAGATCTAAGTGCCAATATGCGCTTGCGTACAGGCACAACCGATGCAAAACTGCGGTCTGTAGTTCAGATGCAAGCCAGCACCAACGGGCAAAATCCGGGTACCTGGGAATATGTTGTTCCAAACGGAAAGTATAATGTAACAGTAAGCGCGGGCGATGATGGCTATTACGACAGCAACCATCAAATTAATGTAGAAGGTTTACCTACAATAAGCGACTTCACGCCTTCAGCTTCAAATAAGTACAAATCAGGAAATGCAACTGTGCAGGTAAGCGATGGGAAATTGACTATCGATGCCAATGGCGGTACTAATACCAAAATGAACTATCTGACATTTGCTCCATTTAGTGCCGTAACGGATAACACGGCGCCTACAGCCAGTGTCAGAACGGTTGGTTCGCTAAAGTCAACCGGCGTTTACTATGACCTGGTGCGGGTTTACATCACAGCGGGCGATGTTGGTGGATCGGGCTTAAGTTCATTGCAATATTCAATAAATAATGGCGCCTATGTTAATTATACGGTGCCATTTTTCTTAACAGCTACCGGTGCCTACAAAATACAGGTAAAAGCTACGGATGGTAACAATAACCAGGTAATTACAAACGCCTACAACTTTAGTATCGTCCCTTCTTCGGGTGCATTTATGGTATTGAACAACCCGGATGCTTTTCCAAGCAATGATCGTTTGGTGTTTTCACGTATTCAAACGCCATGGAGAAGAACCAGCCCGGATACCACTGCTTATAATGCCAATCACGATAAAGTGAAGTTACGGATAAACAATAAAGGTACAGGCAACCTGGTGTTAAGTAACCTTACTTTATCAAATAGTACAGCCTGGAAAATAGCATCTGTTAATACAGATACAAACAGTGTTGTCCCTATAAGTATAGCGCCTTTATCGTATGCGGATGTTACTGTGCAATTCATAGCCCAAAATGCGGCCACAAGGCTTAAAGTATTTAATGATACTTTAACTATAGCGAGTAATGATAGTATCAGTCCGCAAAAAAAGGTTGTCTTAGGTGGGATATGGCAAGTGGCAGGGGAGAGTACTAACGAACCCTATGCGCAGCAAATAATAACGGCGTTTGGTTTTAATACCAGTACAGGCTATGGGCATGATGACGGCGATATAGACGGCACAACAAGGGTTCCTAATTCGAGCGAAGTAAACGCGGGGTATTTTGTAATTGCAGATCCAAGTAAGCCGATAACGGTTCATCAACTTGCTGCTTATCACGGTTGCTGCTCGGCGGTAGAAACTTTTGCCTATTACAAAAAAGGATCGAACACGCTTACCACATTGTTTACGCATAGTAATTTGGATGGGCAATCTGTTTTGCCGCGATTAACAAATACAACAAAAGGGTCGGCACAAGGTTCGTTCACCATATCGGGATCTTTTGGAATTAAAGTTGGTACATCATATTCTGATCGTACTAAAAATTTCAACGGCCTTATAGGCATAAGATTTTTAAAGGTATATGGACCTGATGGTAACATTGTTCCGGATGCCTATATTTTAGATTGCGATTATTTAGGTACATCTGCCACCAATTATGATTACCAGGACAATGTTTATTACGTTGATAATATTAAACCGGATTCTGGTTCGCTGCATCATTCTGAATTGGCGGCCTTACCCAACACGGCTGTTAATTTCGACCCCATTAAAACCGGTACATCTTCATCATTTGTAGTAACGATAAAAAATCAGGGTATTACCTATCCGGACGGCACCGGCGATTCGCCAATTACATTAAAAAGCGCGGTTATATCAGGGCCGGATGCTTCGGAGTTTACTGTAAGTGCATTAAAAACTGCTACTTTGGCCGAGCAGGCGACTACCACGCTTACCGTTAAATACACACCTGCTTCTGTTGGTATTAAAAATGCTGCCTTGCTTGTAAACTATAATAGTGATGCTTCACCATTGAGGGTGCCATTATACGCTATAGCCAATAATGCAAATAGCACGGTTAGTATTGTAAAACGCATTAAAGGGGGCTCTGACGTAAACCTGACTATCGGCAATCAGGTTTATGAAGCTGACAAAAATTATCGTTCCGGATCGATCAAATTTGATTCCCAACAGGTACTTACCGGGGTTGCCGGAACTGATATCGATTCATTGTATATAAGTTATTTGTCGGCAGCGGCAGATCAAGCACAAACGAGATATGAGATCCCGGTAACAAATGGGGATTACTTACTAAGGTTACATTTTGTAGAGAACTTTTGGACGGCACCCGGCTCACGGATCTTTAATACGACAATAGAAAATAAAGTAGGATTGCAAAATTTTGATATTTTTAGTGAGGTTGGATACCGTACGGCATTGGTTAAAGATTTTACTACCACTGTAACCGACGGTTCATTAAGTGTAAAATTTGACCCGACCGCAAATAGGGTTGCGTTGGCCGGTCTTGAGCTGTTTAAGGTGAGCACACAGGCTGCCTCATTGGCATCCACATTTATCGCGCCTGCGGGACCACCTATCACCACCAAAAAAATTGTTGTGTTCCCTAACCCAAATTTCGGAGCATCATTTAGTCTTAACGCTGCAAATTTCCCCGTGAATGAACCAGTTCAATTATCGATAAGTAATATAAGCGGTAAATTGATCCAAACACAAACGTTTACGACCGATAAGTTTGGCGCTGCGGGGATACAAGTTACTTTTAAAAATAAGTTGGAACGGGGTGTATATATAATTAATACACATTCTTCTTCCGGAAATCTTTATTCGAAATTGCTGGTTCAATAGCCAGGTGATTTTTAATAATCATCGAGTTGAATTTGGCAGGAAACCTGTCAGATTCAACTTTTTTTTTTGAGGATTTTCAATTAAAAAGATGCCAATAAAACCGCTGTGCTACCTGTACATTATCGCTGGTTTTCACACCTATTCTCACAATTCTACATTAAAGTATCAATGCTCAAAACCAGGCCTTAATAATTGATATTTTGATAATATTTGTTGGAGATCAATGAGGAAATGCTTCAATAACTCATGAAATATTAAATTGATCGTAACTGATAGCCAAAACCTTACACGCTGTAAGCGAGATGGCAACGCTGTATCGAATCAATAACAATATATATATTTTACAAAACTATACAGATTAATAAGTAAAACGAGAAATGATTATAAAATACCTATACATGAAAAATAACCGTTACTTCCTTGCTTCAATAGTTGCACTTGTTGGCTTCATGTTATGTTCATGCGGAAGCACAAAAAAGCTAATTTACGCGCAAGACGTTTCACAGGCGTCTACGCCAACTTCCCTGGCACTTGGTAACTATACAGAGCCTGTAATTCAGCCGGATGATATCCTGGCGATAAATATAAATACAACCGACCCAAATGCGACCTTGAGCATCAATAATAAAAATGGTGTTTATGCAAACGGCGGCACCTCAACCAATGGCTCTTCAAATCCGCTCGCGGGTTATTTGGTAGCAAAGGATGGAAATGTTGATATCCCGGTTCTGGGAACAGTGAAACTTGCCGGTTTAACAACGTTTGAAGCTCGTAAGACGCTAAAGGCTGTTGCTAAAAAATCCTTTGAGAACCCAACCGTTGATGTTAGGTTTTCGAACTTTAAGATCACTGTTTTAGGCGAAGTGAATCATCCTGCGGCTTATATCGTGCCTAACGAGCAAGTGACAATTTTAGATGCCTTAGGATATGCCGGTGACTTGACAATTTACGGACGCCGCACAAACGTATTGCTTATACGCAAAAACCCCAATGGCAATGACTTTTCTGTAAGGCTGGATATGACGAGAAAGGAATTTTTGAACTCGCCATACTACTACCTGAAGCAAAACGATGTATTATACGTGGAACCGCTTAAAACAAAGGTTCTTAACAATGATAATAATCTGGTTAAATACTTGTCGTTGGCAGCTACCTTACTTACTGCTGCAATATTTGCAAAACGCTATTTGTAGTAACTGTTTAACGCAAGTTAATTCTCTATCTATAATTCACCCCAGGAAACAAATGAAAACAAGATATTTAAACGGGAACGATAAAAATGACAATAAGTTACTGTCGCAACTAAAGTCCTATTGGTATTTATTCTTACTATGCCCGATACTATTTGTGGCATTGGCATATTTTTTTACCATTTATGCCACTCAACAGTACCTTGTAAGCAGTTCGATGTTATTGCAGCAGCAGCCTAATAATCCAGATGCCAGCTCCGCATATGCAAACGGCGGCGCAACATCTGCATTAAATCTGAGTGAGATTATAAAAAATGAAGGTGATGTGCTCCGGTCACGCAACCTGATTCAGGAAGTGGAGCAAAAGCTGCACCTCAACATTAAACTGTTCGCTAATAGTGGATTGTTCGCAACAGAGATCTATGAAGAATCGCCTTTTGACGTAAAAATAGCCAAAACTAAAGTCGACTCTTTGAAAAGGCGGGAGTACGTAATTACTCCGGTGGATGGTACCCATTTAAACATTGCCAACTCAAAAGAGAACGTAAACTTAAATGTAAGCTACGGAGCTGCTATCAAATTGCCCCAGTATGACCTGATAGTTAACAAGAAACCGAACGTGCCGGTTTTGTTAAGCGAATATTCTACACAAATTGTATCTGATGATGACGCCATAGCGGATATTACCCGCAACTACGACGCGGAGTTTATCGATAAAGGTACTACCACCGTTGCGCTAACGCTATATTATCCAAATTCAAAGAAAGGTGAAGTGATATTGCAATCCTTAATGAATCAATATCTTGAGGATAACCTTACACAGAAAAAAGCATCGATTGACAGTACTATTAACTTTATTAACTCTCGCCTGGGGGTTGTGGAAGATGAGTTAACTAACGTTGAGAAAAACTACCAAAACTACCGTAGCAGTAATAATATCGCGGATCTTGATGAACAGTCGAAAGTTTTGGTTGGCTCCGCAAGCGAAAACACCAATAAATACCAGCAACAACAAATTCAGTTATCTATAATTAAGGATATAAAAAGCAGGCTCGACGATCCTAACAATAAGCAGGTTATTCCAAGCTCGTTGAATATCCAAAACGCTTCGTTTGCAGCAAGCTTATCCCAGTACAACAATTTGTTGAATGAAAGAATAAAACAGCGTTTATCCTTCACAGAAACCAATCCGGTTATCGTTAATATAGATCAACAGATACAAACAGTACGGCATAATTTGTTGCAAAGCATTGACAGTTACAAAAATGAAATGGTTTTGAACAGCTCAGGAATTAATGCTCAAACTAATATACTGAGTAACTCCATCAAACAGGTTCCGGGCAAGCAACGTACTATTATGGATTTTAACAGGCAGCAGGAGCTTAAACAGCAACTATATGTATACCTGTTACAAAAAAGAGAAGAAACTTCGATGGCCAAGGCGGCCAATATATCTTATTCCAGGATAATTGATAACGCTAAAAGTTCAAAAGATCCTGTTAAACCTATCAAGCCGCTTATTTACGCCATGGGCTTTTTTATGGGGCTGATAGTGCCTTTCGGTATAGTTAATTCTAAAAAGCTGATACAGTCAAAAATTGTTTCTGAGGGAGATATAGAGCAACAAACCGATGTTGCGATTATAGGTAAAATTGGGCATCAATCGCTAAAACTCAATTCAAAATCAGATCAATTGGCCCGGACACAGGTTACAGAAAGCATGCGCACATTGCGAACTAAACTTAGGAATATATTGGATAGCGGCCAGTCCAGTGTGATAATGGTTACCTCGAGTGTAAACGGCGAAGGGAAGACTTTTCTGACCAAGAACCTGGGTGGCACTTTTGCAATGGCCGGGAAAAAAGTATTACTGATGGAATTAGACCTCCGGAAACCTAAGCTCTCATCCGTATTGAATGTTGATAACGCAGATCTCGGTTTTTCCAACTACGTTTTAGAAAACATCAATGCCGATGATCTTATCAAGCCCAGCGGATTTGATGATAACTGCTTTGTAATAACATCGGGACCGGTTGTTTCAAATGCCAGTGAACTTTTGTTGACAGATAAATTGGGTGAACTTATAACCGAAATGAGAAATAAGTTTGATTACGTTATTATCGATAGTTCGCCGGTAGGGCTGGTATCAGATGCCCTTGTGATCCAAAAGCATGTTGATATGACCATTTATGTTTGCCGTCATAATTACACAAATAAATCCCAGATTGAAATCATAAACGAAATTAAGGAGAAGGATAACGTGGATAACCTGTACCTGGTTATTAATGACGTTAATTTTTCGAAAGCAGGTTATTTCGGGTATGGATACGGTATTGGCTACGGCGATTGATCTACTGATATAGTCTCATTAATATAAAAAGCTTCAATACATCTTTTAAAAGCTCGTTTTTATGATGAAAGTATCATTTGTGGTTACCACGTGCGTGTTGCTGTTTTACACATGCCGTGCGCAAAGCCCTAAATCTCAGTTTGTATGGGGTATAAATGGGCATCCCTTAACACAAAAGGACTATAGTAATAATTTAGATGACCAAATAACAGCTTTAAAAGATTTGAATGTTTCCAGCTATCGTTTTGACGTAATCCTCACCAAGGATGGTTATGCAAAAAATCAGCCGGCGTTCATGAAATTGCTTCAAACGCTTAAGCAAAACAATATTTTGCCTTTTGCCGCCGTGATGCAAACAGGTGTTGGCGGGATGCTACCAGATTCCGTCTATCAAATCGCGTTTTCACAGGGGAAGAATTTTGGTGTAGCCTACGGTGATTATTTTACCGTGCTTGAAGTAAACAACGAAGTTGATAACAAGATCAGGGTAAGAAATGTACCGGACGGAGTTAGTCCTGATGCCGGGTATGATATCGAAAAAAGTAAGCGTTTCATGGCGCAGATATCAGGCTTTATAGATGGTGTCAAAACGGTTAAGCCCTCTATAAAGATCTCGCTGTCAGTTAGCTTTACCCATTTTTACTATCTGGAGCTATTGAAGGAAAACAAAGTGAACTATGATATAATTGGCTGCCATTGGTATTCCAACATGGGAGACATGCTTGCTCAAAAACTACCAATAGCAAATGTGCTTTCCTATATACAAGGGCATTTCAATAAACCGATCTGGATTACGGAGTTTAATAGGTTTAAAGGCACAGGGGCAGTGAGTTTTGCTATGCAAAGCCAATACATAACCGATAATATCCCTAAGCTGATAGCGCAGAAGAAAATAGGTGCATTTTTCGTTTACGAGCTTTTTGATGAACAGTCTTTATCCGCAAAATTCCCGTTAGAAGCAAACTATGGTATCATGTATAAGGATGCTTCGGGTAATTATGTTAAAAAAGATTCTTACTATGGATATAAAGGCTTGATATACAGGTGAATAAATAAAGTATTGAAAGTGGTTGACTACGGCTCTGATATCACCAGGCTGCTAACCAACCCAATAATTTAAGTATTGCGTTAAAATTACAAATCTCACAGCTATGAAAATCGCAATTGTACATGATGACTTGGTGCGTAAAGGTGGCGCAGAACAGGTGGCTTTAAGTTTTCACCATGCATACCCGTCGGCACCAATTTATACGCTTTCTTATGATGCCGCCAATACTTATCCGGAGTTCAAATCGTGCGATATCAGGACAAGCTGGTTTGGTAAGTTCATAAAAAAAGAAAAAAACATGAAGCGTTTTTTCTATCCTCTTGGGGTGATGGCCATGCAAAGACTGGATTTAACTGACTATGACGTTATACTTCAATCAACAACACATTGCGCTAAATATGTCAAAGCGGGTGCTAATACACTGGTAATTACCTATTGCCACAATCCCTTCAGATTGGTTTGGAGCCCAGATTCTTACGAAAAAGTTAGAGAATCAGGCAACCTAAAAAGGAGGTTATTAAACAAGGTGCTGGCCACTTTGAAAAGCATCGATATCGAGGCGGCCGATCGTACAGACTGGTTTATCACAAATGCAAGGGAGGTTGTATCAAGAATTGAGAAAGCTTACCACCCAAAAAATCCAATAGTGGTTATCAACCCTCCCGTGCGGATTGAGAATTTCTATGTTTCAAATTCCGTGAGCGATTATTTTTTGGTGGTTTCCCGTTTCGAGTCCTATAAAAAAGTAGACCTGGTAATTGAGACATTCAACCAGATGCCAAACAAAAAACTTTTGATTGTAGGCAAAGGCTCAAGAGAAAAGGAACTAAAGGAAATAGCCAATAGTAATATAACATTTTTGAGCGGGCTTGATGCCCGCAACCTTGCCAAGCTTTATGCTAATTGTAAAGCGTTCATTTTTCCACAATTGGAAGATTATGGTATAACCCCCTTAGAAGCAAATGCATCGGGCAGGCCCGTTATAGCTTATAACAAGGGGGGAGTATTGGATACAATGATCCCCTATACCGATAATCCGATGAAATCAACAGCAATTTTCTTTGAACACCAGACTGTCGAATCGTTAAAAGAAGCCATTTTATTATTTGAGCAATTGGAGTTTGATACCGCCTTTATAAGCGCGCACGCGCGCGGTTTTGATGAAAATCATTTTATTGAAAAAATAAGGGCCTTTGTTTCAGAAAAATATAGCGGCAGCACTGGTGAACCAAGCTTCAAAGAGACGATAAAAGTGGAGAAAGTTCGTATATGAGAGTTTTGCTAACAAACAGTTTTTATTACCCTGCTTTTGTGGGCGGTGCCGAAGTTTCTGTTAAAATTCTGGCAGAAGGTCTTGTAAATGCCGGTCACCAGGTATATGTATTAACAACCGGATTGGATGATCAGGTTTACCGGGTAAATGGAGTAATTGTAATCAGCCTGAAACAACGAAATATTTTCTCAATATATGGCGGTACTGACGGCGTCTCTAATCTGAAGAAAAGCATTTGGCATTTAATTGATTCTTGTAACCTGTTTTATCACACCCGGATCATCTCTATATTAAAAAGGATCTCGCCCGATATAGTAAATACAAATACCATACAGGGGTTTTCACCGGTCTTGTGGCTTACAATCAAAAAGCTCAAAATCCCGCTGGTACACACCATGCGCGATTATTATTTATTGTGTCACAAATGCAGCATGTTTAACAACGGTAATTGTGCCACTTTATGTGCACCATGCAAGGTTACCCATCAGGTAAAAAAAAACTTTTTATCATACCCAGACCATTACATTGCTATCAGTGATTTCATTTTGAGAAAGCACCGTCAGTTTTTCAATATAGCAGATGGCCACGCTACTACAATTTACAATGCGGTATTAAAGGCTGGAAACACTAAGCACAACACCGAAACCGGAAAGTTCAGGTTAGGCTATATAGGAAGGGTGGCAGCTGATAAAGGGGTGAGATACCTTGTTGATGAGTTGTTAAAGCTTCCTGATGACAAAAAAGATATGCTAAAAATTATTTTCGCCGGAAAAGGCGACCCCGAATTTGTAGCACAATTACAAATTGAACTTACAGGAATTGAACATGCGTTTCTGGGCGTTATAAGTCCAGCCGATTTTTATGGGCGTATTGATACCCTGATCGTCCCGGCGCTTTGGAACGAGCCTTTCGGCCGTACGGTAATTGAGTCCCTATCTTTTGGCGTGCCAGTATGCCAAAGCGACAGGGGAGGCCTGGAGGAGATTTTTAGTGCTGATTGCTCCTGGCTGTTTTCACCGGATGAGGGTAACCTTTTAGACTTACTTCAGTATGTTTTAGATAACCGTGATGAGGTAGAGCGAAAAAAGCAAAATTGCATCCGTCGGTCACGTGATTTTTCGGCAGATAACTATATCAAAAATTACCTGGAATTATATCATAAAATACTTGTACCCTCGGCCTTACTCCAATCTGCAAATTGATTTACTGCCGGCGATAAAACACCGTCCTATTTTTTTAACTTATATGGATAATGCAATTCTATCAAACGAAAACACACAAGAACTCAATATCAAAAAAACAGGATCTGACAAAAAAGTTGTAGTGTCCGGTATCTTTTGGAATTTTGTTCAGTTAGTCGTTAATCAATCCTTCAATTTTCTGCTAAAACTGGTATTAGCAAAATTGCTTTTTCCCGGCGAGTTTGGAATAGTAGGCATGGCAACCGTGTTTACGGGCTTTGTACAGGTATTGAATGATTTGGGCGTTGGTGCAGCGTTGGTACAGAAAAAAGAAGACACTTTACGCGCGGAGCATTATCATACCGCCTTTTGGACCGGGGTTGGCTGGTCGCTGTTTTTGTTTCTGGTGATGAGTTTTGCGGTAGCGCCCCTGGCTGCAATATTTTATAACAAACCTATTCTCGAATCAGTAATACCGGTACTTAGTATAGGTATTTTAATAAGCCCGGTTAATTTAGTTCATAAGGCCCAGCTTACAAAGCAAATGGCTTTTAAAAAGCTGGCTTATATTGATAATGTATCAAATATTGTAGTTGGTTTGATAGCCCTGGTAATGGCGTTTAAAGGGGCCGGGGTTTGGGCTTTGGTTTTTAACTCAGTTGGTAATGTGTTTTTTGCCATGCCTTTGTTTTTCAGGGCAACCAGGTGGAAACCGGCCTTCATTTGCGAAAAAAAAGCATTTAAGGAAATATTTGGATTTGGTGTTTACACAACCGGCTCCAATATCTTAAACTATTTATACAATAACATTGATTATTTGTTAATCGGCAAGCTTTTAGGCGCATCTGCCCTGGGTTTGTATACGTTGGCTTTTGTGCTTACAGATACTTTTCGCGGAAGGTTGATGGCTGTTATCAATAACGTGATGTATCCTATTTATGGAAAAAAGCAAAACGATCTGGTGGCAATTAAAAAGTATTATCTAAAAGTAGTTTTATTCAATTGTTTACTGGTTTTTCCGGTAATGATCTTTTTTATCGTAAATGGTGAGCCCTTTATTATCCATGTTTTTGGTGCCAAATGGCACGACACCGTAGCTCCTTTACAGATTTTATCGGGTTCTGTCATGCTGCATATTCTCGTTAGCGGGAACACTTCTTTGTTGAGAGGTTTAGGACGGCCAGGCATGGAGATGAAGCAGCAGCTTCTAAAAGCCGCGATATTTCTCCCTTCTCTGGCATTTGGGATATACTACGATGGACTTGTTGGAGCAGCCTGGGCAATTTTAATCAATAAACTTTTTGTAGTGCTTATAGCACAATATGGGTTTAGCTTTTTATTGACGGTTAAAATTTCTGTAAAAGACTTTTTTACAGAATTAAAGGTTCCGTTCATCGCGGCGGCGGTTTCATTCATCACCATTTATTTGTTAAAAATGGTTGGGGTAAACTTTATTATAAACGGTATTTGCCTTTGCATAGTGTACTTCGGCCTGGTTTATTTGCTGATGGGCGATGAGTTAAAGAGACTTTATCAAGGATTTAAAACGAAGAGGACGCAATCTTAAATTTATAATGATATCTGTTATAATACCATGTCATAATGCTGCAAGGTTTGTTGAACGGGCCATTAGGAGTGTATTGGTTCAAAGTTATAAACACATCGAAATTATCCTGGTAAATAATAATTCGACGGATAATACTTTGCAGATATTAGAGCGTTATGCTGCCTCTTATCCCGGTAAAGTATGGGTTTTAGACGAGAAGAAACCAGGTGCACCGGCAGCGCGCAATACCGGCCTTAAAAAAGCTCGTGGTGAATGGATTCAGTACTTGGACGCGGATGATGAACTGATGCCCAGTAAACTCAGCCATCAGTTCAATATTACCGCACTACACCCGGAGGCGGGTGTTATTGCAGGTGGGTGCATACTGAATTATTATAATACCGGTAATCCGGAGGAAATCATAAGGACTGTTGATCACCACATTTGGCGGGGGCTGATCAACTCTAACTTGGGTATCACCAGTTCCAACCTTTGGAACAGGGCAGCTTTAAATGACGCAGGCGGCTGGGATGAGAATATTACATCGTCGCAAGAATATGATTTACTGTTTAGATTGCTAAAAAATGGAGTTGTAATAATTACAGATCCTGGTGTTAATACGATAATACATTTTTCAGATAATTCCATCTCTAAAAGCAAGGACAAAGAAAAAATCAAAAGGATTTTAGATAACCGTATCAACTTCCGGATCCGGATCCGAACAGAACTTAAGTCGATTGGTATGTTAACTGCCGAATTAGAGGAATGCATTGACAACTACATCTACATGGAAATTATGCGCAATTACTTTGATGTGCCTGCTTACGCTAAAGTTTTGCTTAAGAAATTCCCTTATAGAATACCTTTTCACCGTGCCGCTTTACTTAAATCAAAAATGCAGGTTAAGCGGCTGCGAACACGAATTAGAAATTACATCATCCGCTAATATCTCAATCACATTTTGCCTGTATGAACAATAAAAAAGTTACGATAATAATTCCAACTTATAAAGACTGGAGTAGATTGTCGTTGTGCTTAAACGCCCTTGAGGCACAAACCTATGATCACGATTTATTTGAAATCATTGTTGTTAATAATTACCCAAACGACAAAATACCTGCTGATTATTTTATACCTCAGAATTGCAAGATCATTGTTGAAGGCAAGCCAGGCTCATACGCTGCCCGGAATGCCGGAATCGCAATGTCTACCGGCAATATCATCGGTTTTACTGACTCTGACTGTATCCCCGATATAAACTGGGTAAAAAATGCTGTTACCTTTATGGAAGCAAATCCCGATTGCGATAGAATAGCCGGCAGTATAAAGCTATACTACCATTCAAATAAACTTACAGAAGCCGAATTGTACGAGAAAATTTATGCCTTTAACCAGGACATCTATGTCCATAGGGATGGAACCGGTGTTACAGGAAACATGTATAGCTATCGCCATGTATTTGATGCTGTTGGCATTTTTAAGGATGATTTAATGTCGGGTGGCGATTATGAGTGGTCGATAAGGGCAAGGGATGCCGGGTATAAAATCAAATACGCCGAGGATGTTATAGTAAATCATCCGGCAAGGAAAAATATATCTGAACTGATAAATAAGGCCAAGCGAGTTGGTGGAGGACAATCCGGGTTTAATTCGACCTCTGGCAAAAACAAGTTCAAAACCATTGTTAGCTTCCTTTATGATCTGAGGCCTCCAATTAAAAGCATAAAACTGATAGTGAAGAAAGGCAAAGATCTTCATTTAACACAAAAGCTTACCGTGTTTTATATCCGTTATTACCTTTCAATTATCACTGCACGCGAAAAATTTATGGTAAGCCTCGGCAAAAGTGCCCAACGCCAATAAATATTATAACTCATTTAAATAATAACCTTAAAAAAACATCATTATGAAAATTGCTATTGTCGGAACCGGCTATGTTGGATTAGTAACCGGAACATGTTTATCAGAAACTGGAAATGATGTAACCTGCGTTGATATAAACAAACAAAAGGTTATGATGATGCAGCAAGGTCAGCTGCCAATTTATGAGCCCGGATTAGAGGCATTGTTCCAAAGAAACATCATTCATGAAAGATTACGTTTTACAGACAACCTGAACGAAGCGATAGAACACGCCGAGGTAATATTTCTCGCGTTGCCAACCCCTCCGGGCGGAGACGGATCAGCAGATTTAAGCTATGTGCTGGGCGCAGCTAAAGATATTGCTAATTTGATAACCGATTACAAAGTAATAGTCACAAAATCAACGGTGCCGGTTGGCACAGCCGATAAAGTAAGGGCCGTTTTCAAACAGCATACTGATATTGAAGTCGCTGTGGTATCTAATCCGGAATTTTTAAGGGAGAGGCGTTGCCGTTGAAGACTTTATGAAGCCTGACCGCGTTGTCGTTGGCACGACGGATGAAAGGGCCAGAAAATTGATGGCGGAATTATACGCGCCATATGTAAGGCAAGGTAACCCCATAATTTTCATGGATGAGAGATCATCTGAATTAACAAAATATGCAGCTAATTCATTTTTAGCCACAAAAATCACTTTCATGAATGAAATAGCCAATTTGTGCGAGCTTGTTGGTGCCAACGTGGATATGGTACGATTGGGGGTTGGCTCGGATGATCGTATTGGCAAGCGCTTTTTATTTCCGGGTATAGGATACGGCGGTAGCTGCTTTCCAAAAGACGTTCAGGCGCTTGCAAAGTCGGCAGAAGACAATGATTATCATTTCCGGATATTGAATGCCGTTATGGAAACGAATACCATACAGAAAAAAGTTATGGTTGAGAAGTTAAAAAAGTACTATAACGATGATTTGAAAGGCAGAAAGTTTGCTATTTGGGGGCTTGCTTTTAAACCCGAGACTGACGATATCAGAGAAGCTCCAGCCCTGGAAATTATTGGCGAATTGCTTCATGAAGGCGCTCAAATTGTAGCGTTCGACCCGGAAGCCGCCAATAACGTAAAATACCTGCTTGGTGATAAGATCGAATATGTTGATGACCATTATGATGCACTGGCAGGTGCAGACGCCTTGTTAATATTAACTGAGTGGAGTATTTTCAGGAACCCGGACTTTGCGCTAATCCAAAAAAGCTTGAAAGCGAAAGTGATTTTCGATGGCCGGAATCTCTACGACCTTGATAAAATGACCGAATTAGGATTCTATTATAACAGTATTGGGCGGAAAACTATTAACGATTCTGTGCCTTCTGTTGCGTAATGGCAGCGTGGTGATTATACCTTCATTCAACCACGATTTACCGTAACAATTTGAGATTGCACAGTTTTATACATATTAGTGCCAGAATCATAATTTGCCTGAAAGAGTAGCGTGTATATTGTATTATTGTTAAAGAATTCGCCATTAGTTTGTTAACTTTTTCTATTTGAGTTGTTAAGCTTATTATTTTTTTATTTTAAATATTTAGGCGAAGTTAATTTGAAAGCATTCTAAACATGGTATTTTAAAAAACACTCCTATGAAGACACGCTACCTTTTTTTAATTTATTTTGTGATGGCCGCCACCGATCTTGCTGTAATTAACCTGTCATTTTTGCTGGTCGTTGATTTGCTGGGTTATGATAAGACAGGTGTTGATATTGGATCGATGATGAGTGCAAACTACCTGTGGTTGCTCGCAGCCCTGTTGTCCGGCCTTTATACGAGTAAATCAATTCATCGTCTTGACAATATTTACCGGTTAACAGTAAAGAGCTTCATTGTATTTTCTGTGCTGTTTTCGTCATTCATCGTATTGTCAAAAGCGCATCAATTCTCCTTCACTTTAATTTTCCTGTTTTATTTACTGGTTCTGGTAGGCCTCGCGTTGAGCCGGGTTTTAGGAGCCGCTTTTGAACGGACACTTAAAAAGAATTTCAACATCACGCGATCTGTCGCTGTAATAGGTTTGAATTCGATGGGGCTTCGGTTGGCCGGCTTTTTTCAAGATACTGATAATCACTTTTCCTTTCAGGGATTTTTAAACCAGGAGGATAACTCAATACTTGATAAAGGCGGTGAGCTGTTGGAATCTGTTAAAGAGCAGATTGTTAGCGCAGCAAATTCTGGCATAAGAGATGTTTACGTGTCCCTATCCCCAGAGCGTATCACTGAATATAATAAACTACAAGAGGAGGCGGATAAATCCTGCCTTAGGTTAAAACTTGTACCGGATATATCAAATTCAACTGTGAATAGCTTGAAACTAAGTTACATGGGGGATTTTGCGGTATTAAGTAATCGTAACGAGCCATTGGAAGAGATTGAAAACCGTTTTAAAAAGAGGGTTTTTGATATTTTGTTCAGTTTGTTGGTCATTGTCTTTTTGTTAAGTTGGTTATACCCACTTATCGGGCTGCTGATCAAGCTTGAAAGCCGCGGTCCGGTGATGTTTAAACAGTTAAGAAGCGGCAGGGACAACAAGTCATTTTTGTGTTATAAGTTCAGGAGCATGAAAGTGAATAACCAGGCAGATTTACAAGCCACTAAAAATGATAGCCGGGTTACGAAAATAGGAACTTTCCTGCGGCGTACCAGCCTCGATGAGTTACCACAGTTTTTTAATGTATTGCTTGGCGATATGAGCGTTGTTGGCCCGCGTCCGCATCCGCTTAACATGACAAAGCAATATAGCCAGATCATTGATAAATATATGGTAAGGCATTTTCTAAAAGCTGGGATAACCGGCTGGGCCCAGGTAAATGGTTTCAGAGGTGAAACCCACGATCCTGCCCTGATGGAACAGCGAGTTAAACACGATATCTGGTACCTGGAAAATTGGTCGATGTGGCTCGAGTTGAAAATAGTTTATAAAACCGTTTACAACATTATAAAAGGCGAGGAAAACGCCTACTAACAAAATTTTTAACTTAAAAGCCAAGCTTTATGTTAACACAAAAACTATCAGAGATACAATTCAAACAAAAACCTAAAATATTGGTAGTTGGCGATTTGATGATTGACCGTTACATATATGGTAGTTCGAGCCGGTTATCGCCCGAGGCACCCGTTCCAATTGTTAATGTTCAAAATGAATCGATTACACTGGGCGGTGCTGCTAATGTGATCCAAAACCTGGTTAGTTTAGGCGCAAATGTTAGCGTAGCCGGAATGATTGGGAATGATAATGCCGGTGTTCAGTTAATTGACCGTTTAAAGATCGATTTTTTAGAAACAGACCTTATAGTAAAAGATAACACCAGGGTTACCACGTTAAAAACGAGGGTTTTGGTTGGAAACCATCAGTTGCTCAGGCTTGACAACGAAGTTGTCCATCCGATTTCCACAGCGCTTGAGAATGAATTGATAGACAAAATCAATGATGCGGTTCAGGAAACCGATCTGGTCGTGCTATCCGATTATAATAAGGGATTGTTTACAGAATCTTTCACAAACCGCGTTGTTGCATTGGCCACACAGCATGGCAAACGAGTTATTGTTGATCCCAAAGGCCTTGATTACAAAAAGTACAAAGGGGCCTTCCTTATAAAACCAAATAGAAAAGAACTTGCTGAAGCTTCAAAATCTGAAAATATTAATTCAATTGAAAAGCTGAAGAATGCAGCTAACGTTATATTCGATCAAACCGAAGTGCCTTACCTGGTAGTTACACTATCAGAACAGGGGATGGTTCTCCTCTCGCCCGACTCGCATGTTGAGCTGCCGGTAAAAGCTACAGAAGTTTTTGATGTTACCGGTGCCGGAGATACCGTAATTGCCTGTATAGCTTACTTCATTTCATTAGGCATGGATTTGGCGGATGCCTGCGAACTTGCCAATCATGCGGCTGCTATTGTAATTCGTCGTTTAGGCGCGGTTACTACTACGGTTGAGGAGATCCTGGCAAATCTTACCCAAAGAGGAGTGCAAGGCGTTCAGCTGGTACCTTAAATCTTTACATTATAACATCTACAACTTAAATTATCATGATTTCTGATGAATTAAAAGATCACGGTGACGTTATCACGAAGGTGATTGACAACCTTGTTCCTGATATTGAAGCCGCCTGTGCCATAATTTGTGAAGTTATTAAGGCCGGTAATAAAGTTTTACTTGCCGGAAATGGCGGAAGTGCTGCCGATGCGCAGCACATTGCCGCCGAACTTACCGGCCGGTTTGTTAAAGAGCGAAAACCATTACCCGGTATAGCACTTACTACCGATACTTCTGCACTCACAGCTATAGCCAATGATTACGGTTATGATCAGGTTTTTTCCAGGCAATTAGAAGGCTTGGCGTCTGCAGGTGATTTATTTATTGGCATATCAACGAGTGGTAACAGTGCTGGTATTATTAAGGCTTTTGACGTAGCCAGGGCTTTAAATTGTAAAACCTTAGGCTTATCTGGCCGTGATGGAGGAAAAATGAATGATTGTTGTGACCTGAATATCATTGTCCCTTCAGTCGTTACTGCCAGAATACAGGAAATGCACATTTTAATTGGGCATATTTTATGCAAAGCAGTCGATAATTTATTCGAATAATATCCTGTAAACAATGGAAAACAGCCTTTCTGCATTATTAAGCAAAAAAGTATATAATTTACCGGCATTACTGCAGCAGGTAACAAACTGGAAAGATGAAGGTCAACAAATTGTTTTTACAAACGGAGTTTTTGATGTTCTACATATTGGACATGTTAGTTACTTGCTCAAGGCTAAGGAATTAGGAGATAAACTTATTATCGGCCTTAATTCTGATACCTCTGTTAGCCGGCTGAAAGGGCCTAATCGCCCTATAAACAACCAGCACGACAGGGCGGCTCTGTTATCCGCATTATATTTTGTTGATGCCATAGTTGGATTTGAAGATGATACCCCACTTAACCTGATCACCAATATCAATCCTGATATACTTGTAAAAGGAGGGGATTACACTGTGGAAAACATAGTTGGAAGCCAGGAAGTGCAAGCCAGGGGGGGGCGGGTAGAAACAATCATTTTTGTTGAGGGCGTTTCATCAACGAAAATTATTGAAAAACTTCAGGCCCAGGCTTCTGAATGACAATCGAGGACACACAATTTCCTGCTTACCTGGGAATGTGACAATACCGTTTCTTTATTAAATATTTTAAAAGCGAAAACACAACAATGAAAACGCCGGTTAATTATCGATTCTATCCTGATTCGTCAGAAAGATCTATCAAGATCATTAAGTTGATCGACCGGATAACCTATTTTTTTAAAAGCGAAAACGATCATAGATTTAAGGGTGATGAAAAAGAAGAGATCACACTTGTACAGTTAGCTCATATTGGTGATATGATATTAATGCTACCCGCCATAAAGGCTTTAAAAATTATGACGGGGGCCAAAATAAGCCTGGTAGTTAGCAGCGGAAATTTTAAAATAGCTACCAAAGTGCCTTTTATAGATGCGGTGTATGTTGCCGACGCCCCTTATTTTTCAAGAGACAAAAAAATATCCTATCTGAAATTTTTGGATCAACTACGCAGAATAAAGACAGGGATACTGTTTGACGTGAGAGGGGATCTAAGAAATAATTTATTTTTAAAGCTTTTTGCAAAAAAAAAAATATTTGCCGGTTATAACGTTGGGGGCGGCGGTGCTTTACTGGATGCAGAATTACCTTATGTGCACCGAGGGCATGTATCAAAAAGGATTAATCCGCTTTTTAACTATCTGAATTTGCCCGATCCCGTGTTTTCAGAATACTGGGAACCGAACGATTTACCCTGTGTTCCCATTGAAGACGTAACATTACCCGAAAAATTTGTGTTGGTGCATTTAGGCACTGGAGCACAGGCGCGGAAATGGCCGGTCCAAAATTTTATTCAGGTAATTAAAGGGATAGCGTTATACTTTCCAGTATATGTGATGGGAACAGAGGCTGATTTATCGCCAGATGAAATGACGGAGATTTCCCTGCTTAATAATGTCACCAACTGTGTTGGCAAATTTTCAATGTTACAGTCAATTTCCGTCGTTAAAAGATGCACATTGTTTTTAGGTTTAGATTCGGGCTTTTCACATATAGCAGCGTTGCTTTATCGAAAAATAGTTTTAATATTTAGCGGGACTGTTAATGTCGATGAATGGAAACCAATATCCTTATACAAGGATCAGGTAACTATTATAAAAGAAACTGTTGATTGTGATTTTACTACCGGCTGCGGGAAATTAAAATGCAGCCATAATATATGTATGACTCGTATATCGCCACATAGGGTTGGTGAAGCAGTACTACGTAATGCACACGAAGCACCTGCTATAAATAAACGTGAAATAAATTAACCAGTCCGCTGATCTGTATTGAAAGAACCGGTATCCACGTCGCTGCTACTGTCTACCTTCTTAATAAGAAGGTCTAACTCTTGATGATAATTATCGAGGCTCATTTTTGCCTTGCCCATCTTATCAAACAATGATTCCAACTCAATTTTGAGTAGCTCATTTTTATTGAGGCCGTCAATTACTTTAAGCGTACCCATGGAGTAAGAAATGAATTCAGGTTCCTGGAAAAAATTAAGTTCTTTTTTAAGGTATTCAATTTTTTCTTTTTCGAGCTTAACCAAGTTCAAAACCGCTAAGTTTTTTTTGGTTCGGATAATGTTCAAAGCGCGTTTTCGTTGGTTGCTCATTTTATAATGTCTAAAAGGAGGTGCATTTTTTGATAAACATCGTGAGTTTCTTGCTGTATGTATTTATACGCAATCAATTGGTGTTTGTTGTGTTTATTTAAAAATAATCAGTAATAATAACTAAAAAAAAGCACTAATTTTCAATGAAAAAAAATGGACAAACTGCAGGCAAATGACCTTCGCAATACACTCTTGCAAAGCTGGTTTATAATCATGAAGAATGAATGAATTCATTGTTTACTTGTTGGCAACCTCCCGAACAATTTCTAATTTAAATTCGGCCCGATTTTTTCCTCATCGCGGCGGTTTTACCGGAATTCTTAAATAAATTAGCCCTTCGATCGGGCAAGCGCCGGGCCCCTGCGCAGGTACCGATAGAATCCGCAGGCCTCCGTATCGCTGATGCGTAATTTCCAGGCAACATTCACCAGGCTAATTGGACTAACCGTTCTCTATTTTCATGGATTTACCCTATGTCCGGGTGATCAAGAAAATATATTGAAACAAAAAGGCATGTTAAAATGAGTTTATCTTTCGTGATATCAGCAATTGGATACTATTCAAAGTAATTAGCATTCCAGGTGCTTTGATTTAGAGGTATCTTGTTTGTATATTAGTTTTAGTATTTAAGCTGGATTTGTATAGGGCTATGTTAAATTTGTTGCTTTTTAAAGTTGGATAAATGCAAAAAAACATATATCGCCTGAGGCTAATAAAGAAAACAATCAGTAATCCAATAACTCAATAAATTAATATAAAGAAATGAGCATATGTGTGTAATATATTGTGTACCAGTGAGAAGGTTATTGCCGCCCCCTTTTATTACTTTTGAAAGTGGATTTTTAAATTGTGATTTATACGATATAGAATAGGCCCTGAAGCGCTTATTCTATTTTTTAAGTAAAGAGATAGGAAAAACCCTGGTTTGAGCTTTTACTCAGATAAGTTGTTGTGATGAAAAATTCGACATTTACAATTTGTTATTGCTTTAATAAAGACTGTCCGAATTCGGTATACGGTTACCAATGTGTGCCCGTTAAATTGAGTGAGGAAGCGGTGCTTACTCAATCGTTCGGTTGTGCTACTTGTGGTTCCGAACTTTTATCTTCTGTCACGCTCGATTTGCAAATTAAGCTTTTTTCGATGCTAAATCACAGGCCAATAAAATCAATAGCGATAGTCGATGACGACCTGATCTATCATTATTCTGTTAAGAACCTGCTTCGAAATGCGCCTTTTATCAAAGCAGATTTTTATAAAAATGGAAAAATGCTTCTCCATGACCTGGAAATTAATTTAAAAAACAAAAGTGGTTTACCCGCTATTATATTTTTAGATATACACATGCCGGTTATGGATGGTTGGGAGTTTCTTGAACATTTTGAAAAAATTAATAACAATTTAGTTGTTCCTATACACGTTCATCTCGTTTCAAATTCAATTGAACCTTTAGATAATATTATAAATCAGCGTTACCCTTTTATTAAAAGCTATATACCCAAACCTTTAACAATGCAGTTGTTAACACAAGTGTTAACCTGAAGCATTAAAACCCGTGCCACATCTCTTACTATTATATGCGCTTGGTTTTTGCGCATAATTGCTCACAATTTGTGCATTAAACTGTCGCTTCAAAAAAGCTTTTTGTTAATATAATCCTACTATTTTTATCGATAGCAAAAGGAGCTAAAATGAATTCGATTTTCGATGCAATCCATTTATATTTAGCTACTTAGCTGGTTGTATTTAAAATAATAGCCTATGCTTTTTAATTCACTTAACTTCGCCTTTTTTTTACCAATCATTTTCTGTTTATACTGGTTAACAAATAAAAATGGATTAAAAATTCAAAATATACTTTTGTTAGCAGCCAGCTATTATTTTTATTCTTGCTGGGACTACAGGTTTCTTTTTTTACTGATCTTTTCAACCTTACTTGATTATTTCACCGGGTTGAAAATGGAGGACGCAAAGAGCTTAAAACTAAAGCGGTTTTGGTTTTGGCTAAGTGTAACCGTTAACCTTGGTTTTTTAGGTGTATTTAAATACTATAACTTTTTCGCTGAATCGTTGATTTCAAGTTTCAGCCATTTCGGAATAAAGCTTCATGCTTCTACAATTAATGTAATTCTACCGGTAGGTATTTCGTTTTACACATTTCATGGACTATCCTATGTTATCGATATATATAAAGGACGGATCAAACCGGAGCGTAATTTTGTAGATTATTCCTTATTCGTGAGTTTTTTCCCACTGCTGGTAGCAGGCCCAATTGAAAGGGCGACTCACTTATTACCGCAAATAAAGCAGAAAAGGGTTTTTGATTACAGTAAGGCAATAGACGGATGCCGGCAAATTTTGTGGGGACTTTTCAAGAAAGTGATTATCGCCGACAATTGCGCCGAATATGCCAATATGGTTTTTAATCATTCTTCAAATTATACAGGCAGTACGTTAGCATTAGGGGCCTTGATGTTTACGTTTCAAATATATGGCGATTTTTCAGGCTACTCAGATATCGCTATCGGAACGGCTAAGCTCTTTGGCATTGACCTGCTTCGGAATTTTGCGTTTCCTTACTTTTCGCGCGATATGGCAGAATTCTGGAGACGATGGCATATCTCGTTATCAAGCTGGTTTAAGGATTATTTGTATATCCCTTTAGGCGGAAGCAAAGGAAACCTTTGGATGCGGATAAGAAACACTTTTATCATATTTATAGTAAGTGGTTTCTGGCATGGCGCAAACTGGACATTTATAATCTGGGGTTTTTTAAACGCGTTGTTTATCATACCATCCATAGTGATGAAAACAAACCGGAGCAATCTCGAAATCGTAGCCCAGGGTCGTTTGCTACCATCATTTAAGGAATTAATGCAAATGGTTGCCACATTTTCGTTAACTGTAATTGCGTGGATATTTTTCCGATCAGCCAGTATTGGCCAGGCTTTTCAAATTATAAGAGACCTTTTTAACCGCACCTTGTTCACTGCTCCCCATAATCCTCCCCGCCCGGTAATGTTATTGATCCTGGTTGTTTTTATGGCGATTGAATGGATTGGAAGGGAGGGTAGATATGCTATAGAGAATGTTGGTTTGAGATGGCCACCCATTTTGCGTTGGAGCTTTTATTCAATTATCATAGTTTTTATAGGAATGTACATGCAAACGGGTGGTTCTGATTTTATTTATTTTCAGTTTTAGATCATGAAAAAATTTGTATTCAGATTTTTCTTTTTTTCTGTGTTTTGCAGTTTATTTTATGTTGTACTAATACTATTATATGGCACGATAGTGCCTGCATCATTTGCAGTGAATTTTAATTATTTCGGTGGGATGGGGTTTACCAGGCAACGATTTGATGAAGTTTCGAAAATAAAAAATGTTGATTTGGTGGTAGCCGGGTCGTCGCACGCTTATCGCGGGTACGATCCCAGGATATTCAAAAAATCGGGGATATCAATGTTTAATTTAGGGTCAAGCTCGCAATCGCCCTTACAAACGCGTTATGTTTTAGGTAAGTACGTAACAAAATTAAAACCTAAATTGGTTATTGTTGATGTTTATCCGGTTTTGTTCGGCGTTGATGGGCTTGAATCGCAAATAGACCTCATATCAAGCGGGCTAATAGATAAAGATATTGTTGCTTTATCCTTTAAAATTAACAACATCAAATTATACAATACCTTACTGTTTGGTGCTTTCAACAATGAATTTCACATAAAAAAGCAGAAGCTATCAGACAATCAAGGAGATACCTACATACCCGGAGGATATGTCCAATCTTTCAGGCATTTGCAATTCAAAAAAACAAGATTTAAACAAAACGTTAATATCTCTGCCACACAGTTGGAAGCTTTTAAAGCAGGCTTAAATGAGTTGCGGTCGCAACAAATAAAATTCGTAATTATCCAGGCACCCTTTTCAAGAAGCAATTATGCTTCATATCAAAATAATGATGAAATAGATAGGGTATTTTCCAGCCTTGGTGAATACTATAATTTCAATAAAATATTAAACCTTCCGGATAGCATGTACTATGATGATAGCCATCTAAACCAACGGGGGGTAAATATTTACAATGCTAAACTTATTGATACACTGTCAAAAAGAGGGCACTTTCGAAAGTTGTCAATGAATAATTAGCCGTCGTACGATGATATAATGCAGGGACTTCATAAATAGCATAATGCCGGTAAGCCAAAAGCACACCGGCATTGTCATTTTGTTATTTGTTATAGTAGTAAAAATCCTTATGCTCAATCTCCATTTTTGAAAGAGATTTGAAATACTCAAGCGTTATTTTTAATCCTTCGCTTCGTGAAACCTGCGGCTCCCATCCCAATATAGCTTTAGCTTTTGTAATATCGGGCCTGCGTTGTTTCGGATCATCGGTCGGCAATGGTAAACAAATTAGTTCCTGGTCGCTCCCCGTTAATTTAAGTATTTCTTCTCCAAACTGGCGTATCGTTATTTCATCGGGGTTACCGATATTCATGGGTTGAACATAGCTGCTATGCAGGAGGCGATATATTCCTTCAATCAAATCATCGACATAGCAAAAAGAACGGGTTTGCGAACCATCGCCAAATATAGTTAAAGGCTCTTCCCGTAAAGCCTGCCCAATAAAGGCTGGCAGCACGCGGCCGTCATTTAATCTCATCCTTGGCCCATATGTGTTAAATATCCTCACAATTCTTGTTTCCACACCATGAAATGTATGGTAAGCCATTGTAATGGCCTCCTGAAAACGTTTCGCTTCATCATAAACGCCTCTTGGTCCCACAGGATTTACATTGCCCCAATATTCTTCGGGCTGGGGGTTAACGGAAGGATCTCCATATACCTCAGAGGTTGAAGCTATAAGAATCCTGGCATTTTTAGCCCGGGCCAATCCCAATAAATTGTGAGTGCCCAGCGAGCCCACTTTTAAAGTCTGTATGGGGATTTTTAAGTAATCAATAGGACTTGCTGGTGATGCAAAATGTAAAATATAATCTAATTCTCCCGGAACGAAAATGAATTTAGATACGTCATGGTGATAAAATTCAAAGTTTTCCAGTTTGAACAGGTGTTCTATGTTGCGGAGTTCCCCGGTAATTAAATTGTCCATCCCTATAACATGATAATCCTCCAGGATAAATCTATCACAGAGATGAGAGCCTAAAAAACCTGCGGCTCCGGTGATCAAAATTCTTTTTTGTTTTCCCATTTTGCTGAATTTCCAGCTATTTTAACAAAAAAAAATGCCGTTACAGCTGCTGAAATGAGATTGCGATTTTATTGAGAATAATTGAGCAAATGTGTACAACAGCGCGTGGTGATTTAAAATCAGTCTCTTGTATATTGTGTGTGGGGGTATCGTAGCATTTATAAAATACTATAATAGAGGTATTTATTCGGCCTGAAACGCGCAGTTATGAGGCGGAAAGTTTCTCAGTTATGTGTATTTAGCATAAAATTATACACAATAACTTTAATAATAAAGTTGATGGAAGAGCTATTTGTCGGCGAAAAAAGAAAATTTATTTTACGTTCACTAATCGCTTTTTGTCGGCAATTAGTACTGCGGTATCATATTCTTCTAGCAGGCGTAAATATTTTTCCTTCCAATCCGTTAATTGTTGTGGAGTGGTTGAAACCAAGATGTTATCAGCATAACGTTGATTGATAAACTTAAAATCATCTTTAGTAAACATATCAGGAAATTCAATTGAAAAATCATGCCGTATAACATTTCCAATTTTAAAGATATGTGCGGCACTCAGGTCCTTTTGATTAAACCAGTTATACAACGATCTTCTGTTGATGTCTAAACTTCGGGCCAGATCGCTTATATTAAAGCCTTTTTTCCTGATAACGTATTCAATTATTTGTCCGTAATGTTTTTCCATATGTCAATAAAGTTTAGTTGTTTAATATCCAAGTTAGAAGTAGGTTAACAAGTGGATATATGCTCCAAGATAAGCTATTTTTTTCTTAATGTGAAAAAGATTATGAACAATTTGCGAGTTCCGTAGTCAAATAGTTGCCGGCAGAGGTAAATTTAAATCCAAATCGAGAATATTTTATAAAAATTTAGCGGTGAAAGAATAAAAAAAACTCTTAACACCGGGTTAACATTAATTTGGTAGGTTTTGCTATAAAAAATGGCGTTATTATCACAATTTTTAACCAATTATTTCACTAAAAATGAGCATTTTGGGGTTTTTAGAAGTAGCAGCATTAAATATTTCAGATAAATTGATAGGTTAGTATCGTTGAAGATTAGGGTGTTGTACAGGCTTTGAATATATGTTGAAAAATGTCTTATATATTGATGATAATCAGTTGGACCTTTATATTCTGACACTTCTGCAAAGAAAATATCATTTATTTAAATCCTGTATTACAACAGTAGATGCGGTTGGCGCACTTCGGGAATTAAAGGAATGTGCGACTGATAAAGATCATTTGCCTGAAATTATATTTTTGGACTTGTACATGCCTAAGTTTAATGGCTATCAATTTTTGGATAAGTTTGAGCAGATCTATCCCTTGTTTACAAAAAATATTGAAGTTCATATATTATCTTCGTCAATGAGTCCTAAGGATATGCAACGATGTATGCTGTACCCGCATGTTTGCACATATCATGTAAAACCGATAACCATCGAACAGCTTTTAAGTGTTATCGGAAGTAAACCATAACTGTTTCTATAAAATAATGTTGAGCAGATCCCGAAAGTGAGTAGTTGTATTCTGTTTATTAATTCTTAATATCTCATAAATACACATTTTAGTATCAATTGTATTTAAGTGAGATTAACTTTAGTTAAAACCCGTTAGTTTAGTTTTTTCGCAAACAGAAAGTTTTATATGCAGAGCTACATCCAAGCACAAACACCAGGGGTAACTAAGCTCCATAACCTAAGCGATAGATTGTTGTGGGTTGATTATGCTAAAGGAGTGGGGATTGTGTTGGTTGTTTACGGCCATGTGTTGCGCGAGATCAGGCCGGTAAAAGGATTATTTAGCCAATATGCAAGCTTCTTTGAGTTGTCTGATAAATTTATCTATAGCTTCCATATGCCTTTGTTTTTTATGTTGTCCGGATACTTTTTTATGTCGTCGTTATACAAAAAGGATTTTCTGTTCGACAAAATTAGGGGATTGGTTTATCCGTTTATTATCTGGTCTATACTGCAAACATCGGCCGAGATCCTAATTTCTACCATGAGCCCCTATACCAATAAGCAAACACCCTTAAACCGAATTAATTACCTGTCTGATAATACCAAGAGATCAGTTCTGGTTTTTATATGCGTTGTTTTTCATTACAATGATTAATTATTTTTTATTCCGGATAAACGCTGCGGCCGGGATCTATTTTTCAACAGCATTATGGGTTGCATATGTTTTATTCAGGCGGTTTGTGCCCGAAACATTTAATAACACTTTTCAATTTTTAATATTTTTCAATATAGGGATATTATTTTCTCAAAGCCGGAGGTTTATTTTAATAATAGGACAGTGGAGTTTTTTGTTGGCAGGGATAATTGCTTTTGCGGCAACGGAATACTTTTATTTATCCGGAATTTCTCCTTTCAACTCAACAATCTTGTCGAAGTTTTTAGTGGGTGTTGCAGGATCGGTGTTGGTAGTTCAGCTTTCAAGGCTTGCATTAGCAGCAAATTTTCTTTCGATACTTAGTTATATCGGAAAACGGTCACTGCCTATTTACCTTGCCCATATGCTTGTTGCAAGTGGAACGCGCATTTTTTTATTAAAAATTTTAAAAGTAGATAATTTGGCTATTAATTGTGTAGCAGGTACATTAGCGGGCATATTTATACCTCTGTTTTTGTATAAGATAATAGTGAAGAACGAGTATACCGCCTGGTTATTTATGTTCCCAAAAAAAATCGACAAAAAGCGCGGGTCAATAAGGCAAACTATTATAAAAACCGCCTGAATCTATGGGTTTGGTGTTTTTGTAATTACCGGTACCATCAAAGGCGGTAAGTCCTAACCGTAGGAGGGAATGTAAATTTAGCACACTATTATACAATATTTCACATAAAGCACCCAATCAATCAAGCCCGGTTATTAATGGATAAAACTTTGCAATATTTGCTTAAATACTTATTTAACAAGTATTGCGCAATAAGACAAATGCTTCCTTATTCAATTATAGCACATGAAGAACTTAATGATAAATGGGCCGGCCTATATGTTGGATGCCAATGCTGATGCAGCTTTTGTAAAGAGATGTGTTAATTTTTTGATGCTTTTTTTTCCGATTACAACCTTCGTGCTTGTACCCTCAATACCTGGTACTACTATTATAACAGTTTTTGCGGGTTTGCTATTTCCGTTTATTCCGCTGTTGCCATCAATAGCAAGTAAAAGGCGTTTTTTTCGGGAATTCGCCTGTTTTTTTTGCGTAATGCTAATATTCGCCTTTTCATCACAATTGATCAACTTGCTTATAAATTTAAAATTAACTAACGACCTGTTGCTGATCAACAAAAACAATTTTACTAAAACTTTCTTTCGTACCTCGTTAATTACCCAATCGCTGTCATTGATAGTCGGGTTTGTTATTTATTTGTACGTCAAGAACTTTTCTAATGATAAGATAATCAATTTTATATACTTCGGATTAAGATTGTTGTGTTTTTATGCGTTATATGAATTTGTGCTTTATGCGGCAACAGGTATAAATGGTGATTTTATGGTTAATCGAACTTTTGGAGACGATGCCTCATCAGGTTCCCTGTTTCAAACAGTTAGCCTTGGCGGCATAGGGCTGATGAGGTTAAAAGGCTATACCGGTGAGCCCTCTATGTTTGTTTATACCGTTTTTCCTTTTTGGGTGTTAGCTTTTGGCTTAAAAAGGAATTACGATATCTGGCTCCTATTTACTTGCTTATTATTTACCTTTTCAACAACCGCATATGCATCAATGCTATTGTTTTTGGGTTTTTGGGTATTGTATAAAAGAAATTTTCAAATATTCTTCTATGCATGTGGTCTTATGGTTATCATATGCGCGGTACTGCAAATGGACAAATTTCAGCACCTTTTGGATAGTGTATATGATTTTACATTTGGAAACAAATTGGGCGGTCAAAGTTCGTCTTCTGAATCAAGAGGTAAGGATTTTGTTAATCATATTTCGTTTTGGGCTAACCTCAACGGTTGGAGTCAGGCTTTAGGTATCGGCTTTGGCTATGTTCGCTCCGGAGACTATTTTTCAACCTTAATGCTTAATAATGGCATTATAGGATTTTTAGTATTTAGCTGGTTTGTTCTAAGGAATATGTTTCTGTCAATTCCAATTAAGTTGGTTTCAATTGGATATAAATTAGGTTTGGTGATGGTTTTCCTGATCTTAATGACCACGGTACCTGAATTTGCCTACCCATCCTTTTGGATATATTTAGCGTTGGGCTTTGTGTTGGAGCGCCTGGATGTACCGCGTAAAACAAGCGATAAACAAACAACCGTGCACCCATCAAAAAGCGCAACACTTGTAATAGCTGACAATGAAAAAGTGGCTGTTTCTACCGTATGAGATCAGCCACTTTTTCGGTTCTTTTATTTTGGCCTAGCCTTCAAAATGTTTGAAAGCGGATGATGGCCACCTTAGTAAATGGTTAAGTTGGTTGCTACCTGTTTCTTTGCCCAGCTGGTATAAGGAGTGGTCCATTTCAAAAATCCGTAGCTGCCTTCCTGCGCGCTTTTTAAAGGCTCATCAAATAATTCGTAAAACATCAATACTTTAACCTGGGGGTTGGCTTTACATTTGGCTACAAAGTTGGCTACGAAAGTATTTTGATTTTGCTCTTTTTCGCTTTGTGTCTGGGTGCTGCTGTACCTGATGTTAGATTCTGTGATCCAGATTGGTTTTTTAGGGAATAAACTTCCAAGCTTCACTGTAATGTCGTTTATCTTGTAGTTAGGAGCAAGCCTTTCCATTTCTGAGTACCAATGGTAAGCTACCACGTTAAATTTTACGCCATAGGTGTCGCACATTCTTAAAAACGCGTATTGTAACCAACCAGCAGAAATCATGGTTTTTGCATTAGGGTCTTGAGATTTTAAACCCTCATCCATACCTTTTAGATATGCTGCCGTTCTGTTAAATTTCGTCCTGTCAAAATCGTACTGACTCCAGCCTACTTTTCCTGGAAGCAACAAATCTAAGGTAAGGTCGTTTCCGAGATCATAGTACTCAAAGTTTTGCGCATACTTGGCACCAAAATTAGTCCCCAGTTTTTTGCCAGCCTCGTAATTGTAGCTTTGGCTTTTGGTTAGATCCATGGTTCTGGTGTAAAGCATTGGTAAAATGTTTACTTTACCGGCTGCGGCGGCATCTAACAAAGGGCTTAACAGGTGTGGTACGGTAATCGTACCGTCAGATTGTGCCATGCAATCTATCCTGTACCAGTTCATACCCATCCCCTTTAAAAGGGAAATTTGTTTGGTAGCGGGAGTTTGGATGTAAGGCTGATCGCCAAGCGGGTGGCCGTTGATGCCTAATTGGAGTGTTGAGCCGGCAACGGTAATTTTTGATGAAACCGTGGTAGTTGCCGTGCTTGCGAAAACCGTTGATTGATTTTCAGGGATTGTAGCCATGTGGGCGGGTTGTACGTCATCTTTAATTGAACAAGATGCCAGACAACATCCGGCCGTGACGCCAAGTGCCCATAGTTTTGTACGATCGAACTTTAACATGATATGGGATTTAATTAATAGTTAGGGGTCAAACGGTGATTTTGTTATAGATGTTGCATTGATTTTGGTAATTATTTGAAAAAAATGAATTAATTGGAACCTTAATGATAATTGTTTGCTTTTTTATTAGTTGTTATTGCCTGTTTTTGAGTTAGTTATATTGTTGCATAGTGTAATGGAATTGTTGCAAAAAAAAAATAAAAAATTCATATTTTTTTTGCATTAAATGATGATGTTAACTAGTGGGCAATAGTTTTTCAGGGAATTTATCCCCAAAAACTTAATTATTGTCAGCATTGACGCCGGCATGTCTTTCAAACATAATGCATTTCAAGTCAGGCTGCGAGCTTAGCCTATGACCGGTATCGGCTTGGATGCGCCCGTATAGTGTTATAACTACACAAAGATAGGCCGAACCCCTAAAAACATAATGTGGCTTTTTGACCAAAAAAAACACATTTTTTGGTCAAGAATAATGAAATTGTGAAATTTTCTGTGTATTTGAAAGGTTTTGCTCCTTTTTTCAAAATGGTGTTAAACGTTAAATGACGCTTTGGTTTTTTAAAAAACACATGATGTCCACAATATATCTTGTGTGTGGATTAGGCCATAGAAAAATGGCGCTTCGAATTTAGGTTATTTCTCATTGATACACAAATTGTTATACGTTTGTGACCTACATGCAATCGCCTGTTAAATACTTTGTAATATTGCCGCATGTAAACCTACAATTCGGCTATAGGTAAGAAAAAAAATAATGTTATTGCGTTTGGTTGCGTTTTGCTGGTTGTAGAACAGGCCGTGTTAAGACCGTAACTCCCCCTGATATTAATGCGTCACTGGCTGTAAAGAAACCCTGTGTACCGGAAATTAAGGTGGGAGTCATAGCCGGAAATTTATTTCAGTAGGCAGGTGCCCTTTTAATTAAACAGGTCGGACCTGACGCTAAATTTTGGAACCATTTGCCACATGAATAGGTATTGATGGAAGCATATACACAGCCGACTTTTTGGACGTCTAATAAGAATAGAGATATCAGTACCAACAACGTACCAACCACGGCGGTACCTAATGCCTTTCCACCGTTACGAGAAAATAGTGAATTGGGGGTGATGGCATCTTTTATATTGTATCGGCAGGGCAGGCGGTCGGGATTTATAACGGAAATCGAATTGATTTAACAAAAGTATTGGCAATGCCAATTCGGATTTGGATATTAAATGGATGACAATTAATTGAATATAAATGAGGTATTTAACCATTTGCTTGACGTTTTGCATATTGCTTTGCGTTATCGTTTCCTGTAAAAAGAATTCGGAGTATGCTCCGGGCAATTTAGCATTAACTAACACCGCCGAGGCCGTTTTTACGTCAAAAACCAGTAATACACTTGCTGTTACGACAATTGCCGGCACATTTAATACAGAAGGATATCGGGACGGTGTGGGGAAGAACGCGTTATTTATGTCGACGGTTGGGATTGAACTGGCAAATGATGGAAGCCTTTTGGTGGCTGATACAAGAAACAATAAAATCAGGAAGATCACGCAAGAAGGGGATGTATCTACCTTGGGTGTGCCGCACGCTAGAGACGGATCAAGATTAATTAATCCCTATTTTGTTAAACAGGCAAATGATGGAACAATTACAATTTTTGCCAAGCAAGTTGATTTGGATTTAAAATATAAATTTTGGGTATGGAAACCAGGAGGCTTGACTATAGCTGTTAAGGCAAATAAAAATGCTGATTACGGTGGCTGGTCAAGTGACCCGTTTAATGACTATTACTGGACTTGCGGTTTGGAGTATACCGCGGCCGGGTTTAAAGGATTTATTGAACAGTTTCTGCCTGGCGGAAGGCAGGGTGTAAATCCATATTATTTAGCTGAATCTTCGCTGCTCCCCGCCGATCAAAAATTTCCGGTTGTTTCTAAAATCTTTTCTGCCTATAATGGTGTAAAATATTTGGTGGTTAATAACACGCATATTTACAAATATACTTCATCCGGCGAATTGACCCGACTTGCCACGCCCGTTGCTTTTGGTATAATAGACGATATTATAGCAAATAAAGATAGCAGAACCATATACCTTACATCTGGAGGCCGAATTTATGGCCTTTTTAACGGTGAGGTACATTACCTGGTGGGGCCACATATGCCGGAAGATGGGCATGACGGCATTGGTAATGGTGCAGACGTGCACGCGTTTAACCTGGCGCTATCCAAAGATGAAAATACGCTTTATTTTACTGATAATAGAACTGTTCGTAAATTGATCCTCAGAGCAAACCGATGATGTCAATAAAAAGAGTGGGTGAGTGGATGTTCGTTGATTCGCAGGGTGCAGTAGATGAGTAAGTTGGCTATTAGTTGTTTAGTTGGCAAAGATGATTCAGCCGGTCTGTATTATACTGCAAGCTACGTGAATTGTGATACCATTGATTGAACGATGTAACCTGCCATATCTAAAGTTAACCTATCCACCTTTGCCGGACATCCTTCCATGCAGCTAACCAAAGCAATTGGATTCAATCCATTTTACAATTTAGAGTTTCGTTATATCTCTCCAGCAAGCGAATATATTTTTCCATCCAGTAATGTACCGCCTCCTGTTCTTTATCAGTGTAAAAAGCTTTAGTTCCCTGGATTTTCAAGCCTGATAGGCTTTTCTCATTGATCTCAGAAGGAAATTCTTTTAAAAAGTTGTGATTTTTAGCAAGGCCGGCCTTCATCATATTGCTCGTTTCAAGGTCTTCTTTTTCAAACCAGTTATACAATGTCCCCCGGCTGACGCCGACTTTTCGCGAGACTTCGCTCAAACCCATTGATTGACGACGTATAGTAAGTTCTACAATTTTACCGCGGTGGGGATTCCGCTCTTTCCTTGTTTCAGCCTGCTTTGTTAATCTGCCAGGCGTGCTAATCATTAGACTGACCACTTTTGCCATATCACTACTTGTTTTTAAAATAACTGAAACTACCGGTTAATAAAGATGCTAATTCAGTAGCCATTTCGTTCTGTTACTTCCTTACACAGAATGGAGCTTTAAATAATTATTTGTTAATATTTTGACTGCTAATTTAAATGTCATCAAAGATGATGCTTGCTGGATAGTATGATTGTATACCGAAATGTATATCAGTTGGGAAGTTTTTGCGAGCCACAATGCATTCAATATACCGCAATTAACACCTCAGTCTTGGCTTAACGTTAGATTTAATGACTGCGTACTGTTAATCCGTTGTTTCAATAACAAGTAAATGTGGGTTTTGTACAAAGAATAGTCCGTTTAATTTAAACATTGGGGTACTCTTTAAGCTAAATTTCACTTACCAAATATAACTGCTTTATAGTGGGGACTCAAGATTGACTGCCATGCTACTTTCTGTCCGGATTTGTTATATCCCTTAAGCAATAACAAAAGATTTATGCTGTATGTAGTAATCAACGTTCTGGCTTGCGCTGTTATCCGTTAAGTCTCAAACATTTGTACGTTAGCGCCAATTATCATCCGCATGATGATAAAGGCCAGGAGCATCCGGCCGGTAAGCAAATTTATTCACTTGGAGTATACAAGTGGGATGGTTTTATTCTTGGCGGTAGTGCTTGCTATCATCTGGGTTAATTCCCCTTTTGCGGATGCTTACCATCACAAGCTCAAGTTTCACGCTTAACCTTCATGATCTTCCTTAAAGTCCGGTAGCACCGAAAATAGCCAGCTGCTAATCGCCTGGTGAAGGGTCAGTATCTTTTCCGCGTACGTCCACCTGCTCCTAAATGTTCGGGGGGGGGGATAAAATGACCTTCAGCTAATGCACGCTCGATGCCGAACCGTTTTCATGAAATTATTTGTTTTGTATCTGTAGCAGCTGCAATAATCAACTGAGCTACCTCTTTAGCGTGCGAAATGTAAACGGAATGGCCGGCTCCTTCTATTTCCACAACATGACTTTTTGCACGTTTTGCGTACATCCGTTCAAGATCCGGGTTGATGATACGGTCTGACTTAGCTACCATATACCAGCTTGGCTTCATTTTTCCGGCAGGATTGCGGATGATCGCATGGAATACGGTATCTGCTGTTGGCGGTTGCGAGTTAGCCATAAAATCCGCTCTTGAAGCTGGCAGGTCCCCTGAAAAGTCAGCTGCGAAAAATTTTGGGTCGATATAATCCCAGCCGTCCTTTCCCTTGATCAGCGACCTGTAAGCGGAAGGATGCATCTTACCGTGATTTGCCTCCGACTCCCCATCATCAGGGGGCATGCGCAGCGATATATACCAAGCCGGCCACTTTGGGGTCATTGCCGGCTACAGTCATAACGGCTCCCCCGTAGCTATGGCCAACCAGGATACAGTGACATTTTGGGTATTATTCAGTTATTTTTTTATTTTGGGGCTGCTGGGATGATGTACGGACTAAAGCATAGCAAGTCATTGTCTTTCTCCGTCGCTGCTGCTACCCCAACAGGTCCTGCCGTTTGCGGGGCTCAGCCCAGCTTTCGAAGAACCAGCCATCCAGCCAGGCGATACTTTCCACTGGCAACAGTTCAAGCGGGCAAGCCGGCACGCTCGAATTCGGAGATCAGCGCGGAAGACGATGATAAAATGTTGCAGGCTGCATGCCGGGAACACCCGGAGCCGGCCGATGAATTCCTGATACTAACTATGCTCTGCACATAGCTGACACATCTGGGTTATGGATCAGGCTGCTTTGCAACGCCGCTACCAGGGATGCAGAATGGGTGATAGCAGACCTCAGCAGAACACCGTTACTTTTCAATATCCTACCGGCTTCCCACAGGTGAGCAATACGGTCTGCTTGTTGCTGCAAATGGTATAAGGACATGCAGGACCATCAGGTCCTGGCTTTTATCCGCTAAAGGCAGATTATATATCGACAGTATATATGGGTACCCAAAAGGCAAATCATCCTCATATGAGCAGCCCCGGAAGTTGTAACCCTTTTTGTTTGTTTTTCGTTATAGGATAAAAACAGCGCATGGAAAAAACAGCGTTGATGTAAATTGTTATTTTCCTGTTAATTAATTCCGGGATTGACAGTATATCTGCGCTTGTCTGCCTGGTATTGTTCGGGGCACTGACGGCAAATTTATACAGCAGGGCCTGCTTACCGGTGTTTACATCAAACAGTTAATTCAGGATTGCGAAACCCGGATGGAATCACTCAATATGTTGCTCAAAAAAAGTTGAAACTTAACTTAAACATGACTATCCTGTTAATGACGGACCTTTGTAGAAATGCGTCACGTATAACAAGTGTCCGCTCAATTTTACTGGCATGCGCAAAATAACCGCAGGTTATCTTACCCTATTTGTATTACTCTTTATTATCCGGCCTGTAAAAGCTCAAAAGCCGATTTTAAATTTTTCTATCTTAACCAGCTCCGATGGTTTATCGCAGAATAGTGTGCAATGCCTGTTGAAAGATAGCTATGGTTTTTTGTGGGTTGGAACACAAAACGGGCTAAATAAATATGATGGATACAGCTTTATGGTTTACAGGCACAAGTTCGGCGACAACCATAGTGTTAATGCCAATGGGATCAATTGCCTGGCAGAGGACCACGAAGGGAATATCTGGATTGGTACACGTCTTGGCGGTCTGAGTAAATATGACCGGAAATTAAATACATTTACAAATTATCGACACAGCTCAAGTGATGCGTCAAGCCTTTCCAACAATAATGTTAATTGCATTCTGGAAGATAAGGATCAGCAAATATGGGTCGGGACAGAGGATGGTCTGAACAGATTAAATGTTGGAACAAGCCGGTTCGACCGTTTTTCCGGTAAACGCGGGCTGTCGAGTAATTGGATCACTTGTCTTTTCCAGGATAAAGACGGTCTTTTATGGGTTGGTACAGACTTTGGCTTGAATTTGTACAATTCCAGGGCCGGTTCTTTTTCATCTTACCGGCATCATCAATACGGTTCTAAAAGTATCAGTGACAATATGGTAGCGCATATCAATACTGATTTTCGTGGCAATTTATGGATAGCAACCTATCATGGTTTAAATCGGTTCAACAAAAAAGACAAATCTTTCGAGAGATACTATCCGTTGGCAGATAGAAATTCAGTAACCGGCAAGAATCCAATATATAGTATCAGGCGAAAAGGTTCTGCGCACGCATTTTGGGTTGCCACCAACACGACCATTCAAATATTCGACCTGGATACAAAGAGGTTTCATTCATTGGGTAAAGAATACGTACTGGGGACTGTTGAACCTGATGATGCACAAAATGATATTATTGAGGATAAAAACGGGATACTTTGGGTAGCCACTTCCTCTCTGGGTATCTATAAGTTCGATAGCCACCTGACTTATTTCCCATCTTATAAATACGCCCGCAACAACGCACCTTCAGCAGCAAATATTATCCGTGGAATCGCTGCCGATAACAAACAGGGACTTTACCTGGCTACAGATTCGGGGGTAGATTATCTGAACAAACTGACCGGATACAGCAGGCATTTTAGCCATCATGCGGAGGATGCAGCCAGCCTATCCAATAACTACACGCTGTCCGTCCTGGTGAACAGGCAAAATACTAAGGTTTGGATAGGGACATATACGTCAGGGCTAAATTGTTTGGATATCAAATCCGGCAAAATAAAGCGCTTTGTGAAGGGGAACAAGTCGTATAACCTGAACAATAATTCTGTTTACGCTTTGCTGGAAGACAGCGAAGGCATGATTTGGGCGGGCACAGCAAGCGGTGGTATAAATGTGTTTGACCCTCGGGCAAGAAAATTCATTAAAATCGTAAATGACGCCCATGATGAACACAGCCTCGGAGATAATGGGGTAGACGCCCTTTACGAGGATAAAGCAGGGAATATTTGGGTCGGCGGTTATTCCAACGGTATCAGTATCTTCAACAGGCAGACCCGGAAATTTACCAGGTATAATATGGGTAATAGCGGATTAAACTGCAATACAATCAATTGTTTTTTTGAAGATGATCAGGGCCGTATGTGGATCGGTACGATGGAGGGTGGGTTAAACTTTTTCGACAGGCATTCGAAATCGTTCAAACATTATACTGAAAGGGACGGGCTCGCCGATAATGATGTCAATTATATCAGCCGGGACCACACAGGTAAAATCTGGCTAAGTACTTTGAAAGGCATTTCTCAGTTTGATCCCGCTAATCAGAAATTCAGGAATTTTAATCGTTACAACGGGTTGAAGAGCGAAGAATTCAATCCGGGTGCGGGCATTAAGGTGCCCACGGGAGAAATTGCTTTTGGCAGCATCAACGGTTTTGTGGTTGTCCGCCCGGAAGATGTGTTTCTAAATTATAATAAGCCCGCGGTCGTATTAACAGGACTTGAAATATTCAATAAGTCCGAAGACTTTGGTGAACGGAATTCACCTTTGAAACAAAGCATATCGACCACCAGCGAGTTGGTATTGCCTTATGCACAGGCGGTGATCACATTCAAATATTCTGCACTGAATTTTACGGTGACGCCGCTGAACCGATACGCTTATAAGCTGGAAGGTTTTGACAAGGAATGGGTGTATGCAGGCGAACAGCGGCAGGCTACCTATACTAACCTTGATCCGGGCACCTATTTTTTCAAAGTCAGGGCAGCAAATAATGATGGTGTATGGAGTACCAGGCCGCTCATGCTCAAGCTTGTCATTGTCCCCCCGTTCTACCTGACATGGTGGTTTCGGCTAATGTTTTTTAGCGCGATTCTTCTCGGTGCATACGGCCTTAACCGTTATCGTCTGCGGGAAGTAAGGCTTCAGAATGACAAGCTGGAATCGCTGGTGAAAATCCGGACGGATGAAGTTCAGGCCCAGTCCCGGGAAATTCAGGCCCAGTCTGAAGAACTGATGTCCATCAATGAAGAACTAAAGGCCCAGTCTGAGGAGTTGCTGGAACAAAAGGCCGAGGAATTGAAATCCCGGCGGAAAGCGGAGGAAGCAAGACTGGAGGCTGAGCGGGCTAACGAGGCGAAGACTGCATTTCTTTCCACGATGAGCCATGAAATACGCACGCCGCTCAATGGTGTGATCGGTATGTCTTCCTTGCTGGCCGAGACAAGGCTTAATGAAGAGCAAAAGGAATATACTGCTATGATCCTGGCAAGTGGAGAAACGTTATTGAACGTCATTAATGATGTTCTCGATTTTTCAAAAATTGAGGCGGGCCAAATGGAAGTTGAGCACCATGTTTTTAATTTAAGAACTTGCGTCGAAGAAGTAATTGATCTGTTTCTTCAGAAAACCATGAATTCGCCGATCGATCTGATATATATGATCGATCGTAGTGTGCCAGAAAGTATCGTTGGGGACAGTTTCCATCTAAAGCAAATCCTGACCAATTTAATAGGAAACGCATTTAAGTTTACGACAGAAGGTGATATCTATATCGGCATAAGTGCTGTCAGCCGAAACGACGGCACGCACTTGCTTAAAGTCGAAGTCAGGGATACCGGCATAGGTATAGCTGAAGAAAAGGTTGATAAATTATTCAAGTCATTTTCGCAGGTCGACTCGTCTACGACCAGAAAATATGGCGGGTCTGGTCTTGGACTGGCCATATGCCAGCGACTCGTCACGTTGATGGGAGGGACTATTAATGTCAAAAGTATCCCAGGGAAAGGAACTGCTTTCTTTTTTGAGGTATCCTATTCGGTGCCTGTTGGGCTGCCCGTAGCATCCCTGCTGAAAAATTTCCAGTTTGACAGGGAACGAAAAGTTTTGATTATCGACGACAACCTAACCCAACTGGAAACATTAGCCAAACAACTGACAGACTGGAAATTGAAGTGTATAATTACCCAATCCCCGATACAGGCATTGCAAATTCTCCGTGAAAGCGAAGCCTTTGATGTGGTGATTACCGATTACAGTATGCAGGAAATGGATGGAGTAATCCTGGCATCGAGGATCAGGGAACTTTATCCGCAGGTCCCTGTGATATTGTTAAACCCTCTAGGTGGTCAGACAGGCAAAATAAACATGGCTATCTTTTCTGGTATAGTCAGCAAGCCCATTAAACAGCGTCAGCTATTTAATACGCTTGAAGGAGTGCTAACAAGGACTGCGACGAACATCCTGTCTGGTGGAACTGATAGAAAGCGATTGAGCGAACCTTTTGCAGTAGATCATCCTTTTGATATCCTGATCGCTGAGGATAATATCATTAATCAAAAATTAATCGTCAGAATCTTATCAAAGCTGGGCTATAGTCCTGATACTGCAGCTGACGGTGTCGAAGTATTAAACATGCTGGAAAAGAAAAAGTATGATTTAATTTTAATGGATATCCAAATGCCTCATATGGATGGCATCGAAGCTGCCGGTGCGATTCGCAGGAATTATGTACAAATGCCTTTTATAGTAGCAATGACCGCGAACGCTTTTGACGAAGACCGGGAACGTTGCCTGAAAGCCGGCATGGACGACTATATAGCAAAACCGTTTAAACTAGAGGTGCTCTTAACTGTGCTGACAAGGTTGTCGCTCAAAAAAAATACTATATATATATAATCCAAGCCAAAATCCCGATATGGCTATCAGAAGAAATAACTTGCAGGCCGTTTGGTTAAGATAACATGCCTGACAATGCCTATCTGCGAATTAGCGTCAAAGAGACTTTTAATTAAAGCGGCTTTTCTACCAAAAAAACAAGCGGGAGAGAACATGAATATAAACCTGTGCGGTCATGCAAAGCGACGGAAGCGTGTTAATGCTGCTTCACGCTAACGTGTTTCACGCGGATATGCCAGCATGTTGACCATACCGTTCGGGCCATCAGACCAATGTGTTGTTGCGTAGTCATTTTCAAATATCTGGTTTAGGAAAGCAGCATGGTCAACATGTAACGGAACGCCCTGAATTCCTATCTGGAACGCATGGATCGCGCCGGATCGACTGGCAAGGGTGTTGGATCAGCTCGATCCGGGGTTTGATAATGTGCTGGAATTTCGCCATCCGGGCTGGTGGCGGGAAGAGGTTTACAGCGCTTTACGACAACGGGGTGTGGCCTTTTGCGGGATAAGCCACCCGGAATTGCTGGACGAAGCGATGGTGACCGGCCGGTGGCCTATTACCGTTTTCACGGCGCGCCCGACCTGTACCGTTCGTTTTACAGTGATGAGGCGCTGGCTGGATTAAAACAAATCAGCAATCAGCATAGTTTTGTTAATATCATTTACAAATTACAATGCCTGAAATAAAATATGCGGTTACTCCGGCGCTTAAAATTGCCTATTTGGAGTTTGGTTCTGCACAGGGCTGGCCGGTCGTCCTGACCCACGGGTTTCCCTACGACGTTCACGCATTTGACGAGGTAGCTGCCATTCTTGTGAACAATGGCGCCAGGGTAATCCTGCCGTATATTCGCGGATTTGGCCAGACAAGCTTTATTTCAGCAGAAATAATTCGCAGCGGTCAGCAGGCTGCAAGAGGCAGCGATCTGATCAGGCTGATTGAGGTACTGGGGTTAACAAAGCCCATCATAGGAGGTTATGACTGGGGCGGCAATGCGTCCTGCGTTGCCGCCGCATTATGGCCGGATCATATCGGTGGCCTTGTTTCCTACGCAGGTTATGACATTATTGATATCGTCGAACAGCAGCATCCCTTTCCCGCGTCCCTGGAACGAATATGCTGGTATCAGCACCTCTTCCAAAGTGAGCGTGGGCGCGAATGTCTGAACCAAGACCGTCACGCTTTATGCCGTATCTTATGGCAGGAATGGTCTCCGGAATGGGCCTTTGATGAGGATATATTCGAGCGGTCTGCTGCTTCGTTCGATAATCCTGATTTTGTGGATGTCGTGCTACATAGTTACAGACACATGCACGGTTCGGAAAAGGGTGATCCGCAATTTGAATCGCTGGAAATAATTCTCGCCGGAAAGCCTTCGATCAGTATTCCTTCAATAACGCTCGACGGCCATTCCGACCCGCTGAAGCCTGGAGGAACCGCAGATCACGCGAAGTATTTTTCAGGACAATACGAGCACCGTTCATTTGCCTGCGGCCATAATTTTCCGCAGGAAGAGCCAACCGGATTTGCCGAAGCCGTGCTCACTGTAAGGGATTGGATAAGCTAGAACGAAATGCAAGCCCTGACCAATTGCATCAGATAACCCGGAAATTTATTGAGTGCAAGGTATTGGCATGAGGCACGACCCTTGCTCATAAGGCGTAATTTTATGACCTGTAAAACGGCCGGCAGGTTAAAGAAAAGCTGTTTAATTCGATTGTGCAGCGTTTACCTGATGGATGAACAGGCATGTTAACGGCAAAAAGCAGCAAGCCGGAATGCCCGGCTTGCTGCACATTAAGGCGTTCGATCTTAACCAAACATAGTTATGTTAGTCACACCACCATCTGAAATGAGTTCGGTGCCAACTACAAATGTGGAATCGTCCGAAGCAAGAAACACTGCGGCATTACCTAAATCTGATGGTTGCCCGATACGTCCTGCAGGAATAAGGTCAGTCCAGATTTTTTTAACGGCATTAACCTGTTCTTCCGGAAAGAACTTGTCGAACACAGGTGTATCAATCGTACCTGGTGACAAGGTATTAACCCGGATCTTCCTGTCCAGCAGATCTAACGAAAATCCTCTCGCGAAGGAAATCACGGCGGCTTTCGATGCACCATAAACTGGCACGCCGGGGAAGGCCCGGTGCCCTGCTATTGAACCGACCAATATGATCGAAGCACCATCGTTCATGTGTGGCAGCGCTTTATGCACTGTGAAATAAACACTCTTTATGTTGAGGTCGATGTAGGCGTTAAAATCAGCCTCACCGGTATCAGCAACTGAACCCATTTTCGTCTTCTGTTTAAAAGCTAAACGGTTACCTTCTCGCTGTATTGAAATCGATCACGAACCGGCAATTTTTAGATTGCTGATAAATAATTTTGCACCGTTTTCAGATTGATTAGGGCCGCTGATATAAAAATACCTGGCTGATCCGGGTTGAAACAGCACAGTATCTGACAACTTGGTGTTATCCAAATATACGGCCATTTGAGTGCCGCTTACTACCAGCTTGACATGCAGTGGACGATTAGCCGTCGCAGAAAGATCAAACTTCGTATTTGCCTCCTTGCTTAGGTCGTAGTTACCAATGTTCACAGCGTCCGCATCATAATAATGCAGTTGCACAAAAGCCCCGCCATTGCTGATGTACTCCCGGGCGGCATTGTCTTTTACAAAACCGAATGATATCGGCGACATATCCTTGATTTGCTCCGCCTGTGCCAGTATATCAAACTCAAAAATAAAGCTCTTGGGAAGGGAAGCAGGCCGGTTAAGCTTATAGGTGATGTTATCCTGAAGTGACAGCCATTTACCTTCCTGGCCGGTGGGCCGGGCAATCGTGGCCGCGCCATTTGTTTTAATACTGCGCGGGGTAGCGCCGATTTGGTACTTAGAGAAATCTTCGCTAAAATCGATATTTTGCGCCGCCGCCCGAAATACTGCAAGGCTGCTAAAAACAATAACCAGTCCCGTGATTAAAAAATATTTTTTCATAGATGAGATACATGAAAGATCAAGTAAAAAATCAATTATAGGGTGCTGAGAATTTACCTTCTGTAACCGTAAGATATTCTTCGCCACCGAGCAGTTTTAGCTTTCCTGAGAAGGTTCCTTTAACACCCCATTTCGTGAAACTGGTTATGGTTAAGGTAAAGCTGCTTCCATCAAGGTCCCCGCCATTATAGATAGTAGTACCCACGATTTTACCATCCTTCATATTCTGGATGTAGTATTTACCGGCAAGTAACAGGTCGCTTGCATCGTTGGCAGTGTAGGTAGTCTCCTTCGCACCTTCCTTCAGGTGCATGTCTATGCCAAATCCGGTAACCATGTCCTGCTTTTCCCATCCGCCAATTACTACAAAATGTACGGTGTCCGTAGCAGGTTTATCATTGGCATTCACACTGTAATTAAACTCGTGCAACTTGCCGTTGATCTTACAGGTAAGATATTTTTCGCCGTCTCCCGCTACTGCACCACCGTTCTTTTTGCAGGCAGACAGACCCATTATGACCAGCGCCATGAGGCAGGAAAGTTGAGCCTTCCTTATTGTATTTTTCATATGGTGTTAATTTGATTTAAATAAGCTGTTCGATGAAGATGATCAGGTTCAGCAAACAGCAAGTCCGGTATAATCCCTGGTCCGGTGATGGTTATTTCAGTTTAATGGATATCTCACCGTCATCCATGCCCTCAATATTTTTTTCCGCAAACGCTTCCGGAGAAGCTTTTTGGAGGGTTTTAAGAATGTCTGATGTAGAACCTGAATGCTGAAGCGTAATCGAAGACCCCGATGCGCCGTATTTCATCTTGGTGCTTTCAATCCCTTTCGCTGCCTGCAGTTTATCATTAATGTTCCGTAAGGTTGCAAAGTCAACGCCGCTAATTTTCACTGTAGTTTTTGTTTCTGATGAAGAGCCGTTCTTCTTTTTTCCAAAAAAACCCAGGATTTTGTCGCCGGTACTTTTTGTTTTGTCTGCGGTATGACCCGCACGGCCGGCTTTGTCGTTTGCCCTGTCGATTTTATCCAAAACTGCTTGTGCCCTGGTTGTTGTGAAGCTGAATAACAGCAGCGCCGAACAAATGATCATGATCTTTTTCATCGTTGTTTATTTTAGTGTAGATGTTAGCTATTAAACCATTGTATGGTATTCACCTTTTTAATAGGTATAATCGTGGGTAAAATCTGTGCTTTGGGTAACCGTAAAATCTTTTTCATCGTTTTTAACCTCACCGTTTATTTCTGCTTTGTAACTAATTTTGTAAGGCGAGTTTTCCACGTTTAAACACTGCACTCCTACACTGATCGCACTTAATGGCTTAATAGATTCAATGACATAAGTTTTAGTAGTTCCGCTAAAGTTATTTTTACCGAGGCTAACTGAATTCTCGCTGTTTTGTACCACACCGTTTACTTTCCAAACAGTACCTTCTTTCGGGTCGTTGGTTAAACCTACCATTACAAAGGAGATATAAGCGGATGACGGTGCGCCGGTCACGGTAACCGTAAACTTGGCATTACGCCCGTCTGAGGGTGTAGGATCGCCGCTGCTTTTTTTGCTGCATGATGAGAAACCTGCAAACAAAACGGCACAAATAGTAAAGGCAATTAAATTTTTAAAAATGGCTTTTTTCATAGTTATTTGATTAAGATAATAGATAGACCGCAAAGCTATTCGTTGGCCTTAGTACTTAAAATCCCCTAATTGGTGGTTTTTTTTCTCCTGATTTTTAGGTATTTTATCAACAGCGGCCGTAACTTTTAGCAGGTTCTGAATTTTTAGCTGCATATTTAAAACCGGCAGGCCATATCTGTTGACCTGCCGGTGATTGAAATGAAGAAGATTTATCTGATCCCAGTCTGCCTGCTGATAACCGTCTACGCTTTAGCACAGCAACAGATCCCTCTAAATGAAAGACAGCACGTCGACAGTTTGGAAAAAGTCCTGCGGTCAAATGGACCGGATAGTGCAAAGGCCAATGCTAATTTCCAATTGGTGGAATACTGGAAATTCAGGGATACCGTGAAAAGTAAAACGTATTTAATGCGCGGCAAACAACTTGCAGCGAAATATCCCTATTTTAAAGCATTGGCGCATTTTTATGAAGGGCAGTATTATTTTAACTGGAACGCGGCTAAAGCTGCTGCTGCCTTTAAAAAAGCGGAAGAGGCCTTTTCGGCGTTTAACACCCCGAAAGCACACGGCAGGCGTGCAGCTGCATGGTTCAATTACGCTATAATGAACAGGGAAACTAAAGGATACGAGTTTATTACCCGCATTATACTTGAAAAAGTTCTGCCGGAAGCGGAAAAAGCTGGTGAAAAAGTAATGCTGGCGCATTTCTACACGCAGCTCTCTACCGTATTGATGAACAATTACCAGTTCGCCAAGGCGGCGACCTATAATCAAAAGGCAATTGAGCTGTTGCAGACCGAAAGCCCGCGCTCAACCAATCTTTTGTTTGCTTATCTGAGTGGTGTAAGTATCTATTGCTATGACGGCAAACCAGCAAAGGCAAAGGCTTTGTTAGCAAAAGCTAAAGCGATAATAAGTGCCTATCCCGAATCCGTAAACTATCCGCTGTATTATTATAACGAAGCTTTATACTATTTTACTGTTAAATCTTTTGAACAGTCGCTGGTGAGCGCTGATAAGGGAATTGTTCTTGCAAAAAAATACAATCAGAAACAATTGCATCAGCAGTTCCTGTTCAGAAAATATGAAGTCTACGGACAGCAGAAAGCGTATGCCAAAGCCAGACAAATTTTACTGGATATTGCGAAGGATGGCACGCTTATGGCAACCGCTAATGATAAGGCGACGATTTACGCAGAATTGTCAAAAACCAGCAAAAACCTGAATGACTACAAAGCCGCTTACTTCTGGATGAATAAGTATCAGGTATTAACAGATAGTATCCACAAGGACCAGACCGCGCTAAAGATCAATGAACTGGAGACCAAATACCGCACTGCGGAAAACCATCAGAAAATTGCTGCTTTACAGGCGCAAAACAAACAAGCAGCATTGAAAGCCAGGAATGAGCATTTATACAACTGGCTGCTGGCCATCGGTTGTTTATCGCTGCTCATTACGCTTGGACTGGTGATCCTGAATGCGAAAAACAACCGGAAACTTGCGGCTCAAAAAGAGATCAACTACCAGCAGCAACTCCATGAACTGGAGCAAAAGCAACAGCTTAAAGTAACCAAGGCCATGCTGGATGGCGAAGAGCATGAACGGGAACGCGTTGCCCGCGACCTTCATGACGGACTGGGCGGAATGCTGGCGGGTGTAAAAATAGGTTTATCGGGTTGGTCAAACAATAACTCGGACCTATCCGAGGACAAAGACCTGAACCACATTATTGGCCAACTGGACTCTTCGGTTTCGGAGCTGAGGCGTATCGCCCGTAATTTGTTACCGGAAACGCTTCTGAAGTTTGGGCTGGAAGTGGCATTGAAAGACTTGTGTGAGTTTTATATGCGCGATGAGTTACACATTGATTTTCAGACTTTTCATATCCAAAAAAATATCGCTTTGAGTATTCAGCTGAATATTTATCGCATCATTCAGGAACTGATCTCCAATGCTGTTAAACATGCCGGGGCATCAAATATCATGTTGCAGTGCAGCCAGAATGATGGCGTTTTTTTTGTCACCTTTGAAGATGATGGCTGCGGATTCGATACGGCTATGCTGGAAAATAAGAAGGGTATGGGTTTAGATAACCTTAAAAACCGGATCACTTTCTTAAATGGCAGGTTTGAGCTAAAATCTGTGATTGGCGAGGGAACTACCATTAATATAGAGCTTAATACAAACGTCGATGGCTAAACTACTGACCGCTATAGTTGATGATCATCCTATTGTGATCGAAGGATTAAAGGTTCTGCTTCAGCATGAGGAAAACCTGCAACTTGTTGGCGGTTTCTGCAGCGGCTCGGCTATTCTGTCTTACCTAAACATCAACCGGGTTGACCTTATTCTACTTGATATTACGTTGCCCGATATCAATGGCATTGAGCTGTGTCAACGAATAAAAGAAGTATCTGTAGCAACTGTCGTCCTCATCTTGAGCAATCATACCGAAAGGAGTATTATAATGCAAACGATTCAAAACGGAGCAAGCGGCTATCTGCTTAAAAATAGTTCCATTGATGAATTGCGGCATTGCATCTCAGAAGGGCTTAAGGGTAATATCTGCTACACTAAAGAGGTCATGGAAATTATCAGCAGGCCTTCTAAAAATCAAATACAGGGCATGCCCCGTCTTACACGCCGGGAAAAGGAGATACTGGCCTTAATCGCAGCAGGTAAGACCAGTCAGGTGATCGGCCAGGAATTATTTCTGAGCCCGCTGACCATAGATACGCACCGTAAAAACCTGATCCAGAAATTTGGTGTGAAAAATGTTGCTGAACTGATCATGGCTGCTACACAACAGCAAATACTGTAGATTACCCGGCTACTGATATCATACCCGGTTCTTTTATGACAGGAAAAACAATCAAATCGCGCGCAGCCGGGCGTTACGTCTACCCAACAGCTTGCGGTTTGTCAATTTGAACTAAGCGTGTAATGCAAGTCGTCGTTTTTGACAAGGTGCCAGCCGTCCGCCAGATCCAGCACCCAACCGTCACCCTCTAAGCTCCGGGCGGCCAGATCCAGCTGGCCGCTTACTGATACGCTTACGATGTGCCAATCTTTGAGCAACATTCCGCCTTTATTTACTTTGAGGTGTCCCCAGTTATCTTTAACTTCACCCGTTGGGTAGATGGTACCGTAAGTGCCGAGGTCGAAAAGTGTGTTGGGGTTGAAGATCACGCTCATTTTGACCAATGTAATGCGCAGCACCGGCCTTTGCGTAAAAGTTTCGGTATAGGCGGCCACAGTTTCCAGACGAATGGTTTCTTTGTGTTGTTCGGATGATCGGATGACCGTCCCATTATAGATCGATTCGTCCGGCGCGTTGCTGGCTTTGACCTGGTAATAGCGGCTGATGAGGTCCGGGAAATCAGCATTGGAGTCGATCTGCTGTGTCCAGTGCCTCGCTTTTTCCTGTAAGAGCAGGCCATAGATTGGCCCGGTTAGATAGGCAAAGGAACGGATCAGCGACTTTCGGTTAGCGGCCGTATCGATCTGTGCATACAAATGCGGTCGCAGATCGCTGCGGCCAAGCGATGCGCCTGTGTATTCGGCCAGCCCTTCGTTCATTTCCAGCATACGTTCATTGGCAAACGCTTTGGGAAACAATCGTTCCCGGTTTTGACGGAAAGCTAAAGCATTAGCCAGGTCTGTTTGCCTGCGATTGACCGGTTTCTGCAGCGCCGTTTTAAGTGCTTGCAGCTCCAAAAAGAAATATATGCGTCCCTCCATAGTGCTTAAATGATCGGCGGTCGGGCTTTTAGCGGGGAAACCGATCTGTTCCTGGATGCGGTGAAAAGATTCATGTAACAGCAGGTTAACCCGTTCATTGCGGCCTTCCGGCAAAGGCCATAATAGCACCGACCAGCTGCGGCCGCCCCACTGAATGGACGTATTGGCGACCATCACATCTTTTGGCAGCGAACCGACATAAATCCCGCTATCTGATTTCAGTATTCCAGCGCTGTCGGGCATATTGGCGTAAGTGAGCCGGCTTTGCTGATCGACAAAGAGCATCGGGCCGTAGAGCGGTACTTTCCATAACTGTTGTTTTTGAGCGGCGGCGGCCACTTCCTTGAAATAGGATGCAGCCAAAGGCACCTGTGCAACAGCGGTACCGGCGAAAAACAGTAAACAGATCAATAGCTTTTTCATGGCACCAAAATAATGGCTTGTTATGAGCGGGTGCCACGTTATTATACCAATGGTGCTAAATTTTATACGAGCGGTAAGACGCCTTTGGCTGATGATGCGTACTTTAGACTATGCGTAAATTTGGGGTGCATGCGGGCTTTTGGCTGGTGTTCTTTTTGATCTGGGACCGGCTTTTGTATTTTTATGTCAATAACGAATGGAACCGGCTGTATTTTTCGGCCCTGGATACCGGGCTTATACTGCTGACCTTTTATGCGATGTATACTTATTTGATGCCCGATTATTTTCGGCGAAAGAGTCTGGGCAGGTTGATCATATTGTCGGTTTTGCTGGTGTTGGTTTTGGCGGCCCTGGCTGCGTGGATCATGGGGTTGCTGTTGCAAAACATGATCGTGCCCATCCATTTTGATTTTAGCTGGACATACAAGGATATGCAGTATAACCGGTTGTTCATGGCGTTTTTAGGTGTACTGGCTGGTATATTCGTTAAACTGGCGCTGGACCGTTTCGAGTTGCGGCGCAGTTTAGCGGCGCTGGAAAAAGAACGCAGCGCGGCGGAATTGACCTATCTGAAAAACCAGCTAAACCCGCATTTTCTGTTTAATTCACTCAATAGCCTATACAGCCAACTGGAACTTGGAACAGGTGATCCGAAGCAGACGTTGTCGGCACTAGCCGATATGCTGCGGTACCAGTTGTATGATTCGGGGCAGGACCTGGCCTCTTTAAATAAGGAACTGGCTTATTTAGCCGATTATATCGCTTTGCAAAAGATGCGGATGGATAATTGCGCGGTCACTTACGCCGTAGCCGGCGATATAACAAGTCAGGGAATCGCGCCGCTTTTGCTGATCACCTTTGTAGAAAATGCATTCAAGCACGTTTCCGATAATTTGACAAAAAACTTTATTGATGTCCAAATTCGGATTAATGAAGGTCAACTCGATTTCAATTGCCGGAATAGCTACGAAGCCGGTGTTACAGGCAAGGGAATTGGCCTGGGCAATGTACGTAAGCGCCTGTCGCTGATCTATGGCGGCCGCCAGCAATTGCAGATCAGGCAAGAGAATAATGTTTACGAGGTAAAATTATCGCTATGCTTAAAGTCCTGATCGTTGATGATGAACCGCTGGCGCGGCAGCAACTGGAAGCCTACGTCAGCCGCCTGCCCTTCCTGCAATTGGCGGGGGTGGCACGTAATACGGTGGTAGCAAACGGTATTTTGCATAGTACGCCGGTCGACCTGATCTTTTTGGATATCCAGATGCCGCAAACGAGCGGAATTGAATTTCTAAAAAGTCAGGAGATCGTACAGCAAGTCATCCTGGTCACGGCTTTTCCCGAATACGCGATAGAAGGTTTCGAACTGGCAGTTACGGATTATTTATTGAAGCCGGTGACTTTCGAGCGTTTCACCATGGCCTGTGAACGGGCTCTGGCCAATGTCAGCGGCCAGGGTCATGTGAATTTATTAAAACAACAGCCTGGCTATTTATATATCAGATATGATCAGCGCCTGCAAAAGATCCGCATTGCCGATATCCTGTTTATAGAGGCGATGGCCAACTATGTGCATATAGTTTTAGGGGATCAAAAGTACACGGTCTATTCCAGCTTAAAGGGTTTGGAAGCTCAACTACCGGCCGGCGCTTTTGTCCTGACCCACCGGTCTTTCTTAGCGGCGGTCAGTCATATTGATAATGTGGGCCGGGCAGAAGTCTTAATCGGCGAACATCGCCTGCCACTCAGCCGTTCGCAGCGCAAACTCGTGCAGTTGCTTATTCTTAAAAAAAACGTCATCAGGTCAAAGCGCTGATTAGCGATCAGGGCAGCCACTTATTGATGCTCTTATTGATCTGCATACCTCTCAACAAAGCTCATAAACATGATAAACGCTATTTGTTTTTCCAGACCAAAGCATGAGTTTGGAAACAGTAGCTAACCGCTGAATTCATGCATCTACATTTGTTTATCGTTTATATTTGAAGAATAATTACCTGTTACCGCATGTTGCATATCACCGGAATAATTATTTCCTTGTTTCTTTCCATCCTTCTTTTTACCAAAAAAGGTAAATCTGGAGCAGATTTGCTACTGGCTTTCTGGCTGCTATTAATTTCATTGCACCTGGTCACTTATTATCTGTTAGCCACAGGAAAGTTCATCGAATTTCCTTATTTATTGGGTGTTGAAATTGCTTTTCCGTTTATTCACGGCCCTTTTTTATATCTGTATACCTCCCTTCTAACGGGAAAGAAAATCACTAATCTAAAGTTCGGTCTTCATTTTATCCCAACATTATTAGTATACGTGGTATTATTAAAATTCTTCCTGTTACCTATAGCTGAAAAAATTCTCGTTTATGAAAATCAGGGCGCCGGTTATACAACCATATTAAAAATCATCCATTTTGCCGTAATACCTTCGGGAGTTGTATATATCGTGCTTTCGTTATTGTTGTTAAAAGAACATCGCAAAATCATTTCAAATCAGCTTTCCGCTGTAGAGAAAATCAATTTAAATTGGTTAAGCAAGCCAATGATTGGTATGGGCCTGATCTGGCTGTCTGTTCTTTTTGGCAACGATAGGACTACTTTTACCTGTGTCGATTTATTTATCCTGTACATTGGCTATTTTGGTGTGAAACAGGTGGGCATCTTTACCAATAAAATAGATGAGCAGCCACTCCCTCATGAAGAGATCGCATTCCCGGTCAAATATCAGAAATCAGCCATCGGAGAAGTGCTTTTGTCAGAGATACATGCTGAGCTTTTAAAACTAATGGAGCAAAAAAAACTCTTTAGAGATCCGGAGTTAAGTTTGAACGAACTCGCTAAACAGTTGTGCGTGCATCCAAATAGCTTATCCCAGGTTATCAATACTCTGGAGCACAAGAATTTTTACGATTATATCAACGCGCTAAGAATAAATGAGTTTAAAACAATCATGCTTTTTCCTGAGAATCAAAAGTTCACCATGCTGTCACTAGCTTATGAAGTTGGTTTTAACTCGAAAACTTCCTTCAACAGAAATTTCAAAAAGATCACAGGATTATCGCCAACAGCGTATTTAAAACAACATAAAATTCGGCTCCAAGTCACAATTTAAACAGCAAATAAGTGCCACCTTACAAAGTGGAACTATTTAAATGCCAACAAGACACATCTTTGTGCATAATGTTGGTCAGGCTTATGTTATGAGTTGCCTGTCTGGTTTAAATAGATTAATTGAAATGAAAAAAAAGATCTTTTGGATTCCGTTTGCTGTATTGTCTGTCCTTATTGGGCTATATCCGCTTAAATATCTTTTAAATGCGGGGAAAATTGGGATATTAAATGGCAAACCGGACTGGCTCTTAAATAGTGAAACCTGGAAGCTTTCCTTTTATACACATATTGTTTTGGGCGGAGTGGCATTACTTATCGGATGGATCCAGTTCAATAAGAAGCTCAGACTCCATAAGCCTTATGTTCATCAATTCATCGGCAAAATATATGTTGTGTCGGTTTTACTAAGTTCCTTTTCGGGCTTTTATATTGCCCTGTTTGCAGACCAGGGGCTGTGGGCTTCACTTGGCTTCAGCTGCCTGGCTGTAATTTGGTTCTATACTACCTTGATGGCTTATTTAGCAGTTAGAAATAAACAGTTTTTAAGACATCAAAATATGATGATCTATAGCTATGCAGCCTGTTTTGCAGCTGTAACACTGAGGATTTGGTTACCTGTTTTAATTATCATTATTGGTGACTATGGCACATGCTATATTATTGTGGCCTGGTTATCCTGGATTCCCAATCTGTTTGTTGCTTATTTAATTGTAAAAAGAGCAGCGTTCAACAATATTCTTATCGCTAAATCTTAAATCATTACATCTTGCCTCCAGAATGTCCAATATAATCGATCAAAATATCAAATCCACGCCTGTACTTAAATAATCGTGATAGCGTTCTTTGTCAAATTTGTAAAGCCATGGAGAACGATGCGCCCCTATTTTTTTGTTTCTTTCAACTTGATCAGGATGCCGTTTTTCATTAATTTCTTCGTGATCACCGCGTTCTGGAAAAAGAGTGCAGTGTGTTCTGTTACACTTTGCTATTGTTAAATAGCTGATTTAAAATTTTTGAAACTATTATTCAACCAGACAACTCATTGACCTAATTCGCACGGAACAGCATGGTCAAGTATGACCGAACGTCCAGCTTGATATGCCAAGGGGACCAGAGCCGGCCGATCCCGCTGCTGGCACCGGTAATAACGAATACTTTTCCTTCAATCCCTTTTTTCATGATCTTTGTATCCATTAAGGCAAATTTCCGGAATCCGCTGATTTCGGATGTAGCCGATCTGGTGAGATGTGTAGCCGGTCTGGCAGCAGGACTAAGGATAAAAAGGAAATAACAGCGTGTTTTCTGCCATCCCCTTTCTAAACGTAGGTTTTGTAAGCAGAACCAAACAGGCTTTGACTTATACGCCTGGCGCTTTAGCGAACGGAGTTCCTGTTATAGCAGGGGGGGGATGCCTATAATTCCGTAACAAATCCGAATATTGACAATATAACCGACCATTTTATAGTGTTGGTCGGACCGGCAATGATTCAAACGGAAATTTTATCCGGTTTATCGATAACCAGACAAGCCGCCTGTCTGCAGGAACCAGTTCAGAAAACAAATTATATTGTAACGCGACCACTGGTGTTATTTCGGGGAAGAAGTCAAACGACTTATGGAAATGACCCGCATGGGCTGCTTATAGAGTAACTCAGTCAGGAAAAGTATTCATAAATAAAAAGTATGAAAAAGATAATTTTGATAATCGAACGTGCTTTTTGTTCAATAAATCTATTTGGACAGCAAAGAGCATTTAATGAGGGGTGCGATTTCCTAAAAAATCCGCAGTATAAAAATGGCTCTGATACCGTGACTGTTTTAGGTAAGCTGACCGAGCTGAGTAAGGTTAATATCTATGGGGATTTGATGAAGCTCGCAAAGAAGACAAACACGGACATCAAAGACTATAATACTGGTATTGTTATTCAACCGGTCAATTGCGGTAAAGAATATTTGGTCGCGGCATACCTGAAAAGTCTTGGAAAAAACGGCATTTCATTGATGAAACCGGACGAGAACATAATACTCAAATTTAGATGTATTATTTTCGAAGGCTATTTCAGTGGCATCCAACCTTTATTCATTGTTGATAAGGTTTCTAAACCATGATTTATTAAAAAGCATTTTGTTGTCCCGCCGATAAATGGAAATAACTCTAAGATTCTTTAGATTGATAATTAACTAATTAACATATTTATTTATAAGCCGCCGCCAATTGAAATACCCGGCGTCTGATAAATGAGTGCCGTCAATTGTTAAATCAGGATCTATCTTGTTACCTCTTAAAAATTCGGAATAAAGGTCGATAAAAGTTACAGCTCTCATTAAACAGATATTTTTCGCTTCTTTATTGTACCTGACGATTTTATTATTCAAACTGTCAATATTAGTTGGCAAAACAGACTGTACATAAACACCCGTATTGGGAGATTTATCCTTTATCAGATCTAGCATTGAAACCAGGTGGGCTTTTACCGTATCCATACTTATACCGTATTTAAAGTCATTTACACCAAACTCAATAAATAGCTTTTTAGGTTTACGGTATATCAGTTTGTTTATCGCCTGGATGCCGTTTTCAGATATACTCCCGGCAAAGCCCATGTTTTTAACAAGTGGATTACTGAACTCATATTTAACATTAAAGTCTTCCGTAATGCTCGTGCCTAAAAATATAATTTCTCCTGTACCCGCTTTTGACTTCAGAAAATCAGCCCAACGTTCATCTTTGGTTATAACGTGATGAAAAAGCGATTGATGACTGTAATAAAACCGTTTGCCAATAAAAAATAATACAAATATGATATTGAGTGATAAAGAAACTGTCGCCAGGCCTCGTTTGAATCGATTATTAAACATTAATGGTATATTATTATAAACGAAGATATAATTTATTACATTTTTATGCATCTAATCGCTATTATATTTAAGACGTTCGACGCTGTCTTCGTTAACGCGGGCATTTGAAAGATACCTCCTGTACTTATACCTGAAAGCTTTGATGCAACGCTGTTTTTACTTTGTCCATATCGCTTGCCAGGATATCGTATATTTCATCATACTGATTGCACAAATCAAATATGCCTACGCTGTATTGACCAAGATACCGCTCGCTGTCTTCTTCGCTATCTGCGGCCCGTAATTTACTCCCGATATCCAATATCTTCAAATACAGCTCATGTGATTTATTATTGGCGGCAATCAGTTCATCATAGGATAAAGTGACATCGAAGTAAAGCCCGATAAGGTTATGCCTCCAGTTAGCGACATTCATTTGTTTTAGCCGGGCATCAGCTTCCGCTAAACTTTCTGTCATCGATTTATAACTTGCCTCGCTTCGTTGTAGATTTCTACCCTTCCATAGTTGAACGCTTTTTTTTAGGATAGACATCGTTTCGCCAGTCACATAATAATAATGCTCCGCTATCTCGACCTTTTTTGCCCTGTAATCTTTCTTAATTTCAATATCAGCCTTTCTTTTATCACCAACGTAAGCAAATAAGCCAGTTAAAGCTTGTGTTATTAAAGCGCCTGCAAGACCTGAGAATGCGCTGACAATTAGGGTTGTGTTTTCTGCCATGTTAATTTATATGTTTATTACAGATGAGCGAATGAAACGTTTCGGCGTTTTGATAAATTTCGCTGACTTCGGATATGATTTTCTTAATTAAAACTACCATTATAAAATAGCAGATGAATCGGCGACTGATGGTTACAATGCCGGGTAAGCCAGCTTTGGTGAAACAATTGTTTAGCCGTTTGGTTCAAATTCATATAATCAACGGCTAACGGCCATGAGACGGCACCAGATTCCTCAAAAGCAAATTGACATTATGCGGCGGCAGTTCATACGAGGCGATGAAACAGGCTACCGGATCGCAAAAAAACTGGGCATTTCGACGGTTACTTCCTGGAGATACATGACTGAGTTTAAGCGCATCAAAGCAGCTTACCCGGAAAAACTAAAAAATATGAAGTTTTTTATGCCTGAAGAAGCTAAGCAGCATAGAATGACTCCATTGTATGTTCAATTTCTCAGAGTTTTACCACGTCTATTAGCCGACGAGGTACCTGGAGTGAAAGCAAAACCCGTTTGGAGGAAATACCGAAAGTTATACCCTGAAGGCTACGCCTATTTACCGTTCACTGAATTATTTTACATATGGATTAAAGAAAACGATGTGCCGGGAAAACCTAAGATAATTCAATCTTTACCGGAGAAAGACCTGAAGGTTTTGAAAAAATGGAAGCGTTCGGCAATTCGAAGGAATTGGCAAATCGCTACTACGCTGCTCATGGCGCTGGAAACTTCCTGTTACAAGGATATCACTGATAAAACAGAGGCAACATTTCAAACGATAAAAAGCTGGATCAGTACCTACGAAGAGAAAGGTTTAAGTGCATTTGCGTTGCCTAAGCACAAAATCTTTCCTACCGTAATCAAGCGGATGAACGCGCGTGCCGGCAAGGTCATCAAATTGCTTCATGAATCTCCGAAAATGCACGGGTTGAACCGTACCAGCTGGACTATAACTGCTTTGGCAGAGACCTACGAAAAGGTATATGCTGAGAAAATCTCCTGGGGTCAAATATCTTATACGCTCAAACAAAACGGGTACCGTTTTAAAAAGTCGCGGGACATGCTCACTAGTCAAGACCCTAAGTTCCGCGAAAAAATCAACAGATTGCAAAACGTCCTGAGGCGTTTGAAGAAAGATGAAAAGTTCTTCTCTATCGATGAATATGGCCCTGTTGGCGTTAAAATCAAAGGTGGCCGAATGCTAAAGAAAAAGAACGAAGACTATCAAATACCGGATAAGCAGAAGCACAAGGGCGTGGTGATATGCACCGCCGCACTCGAGTTATCTACTAATCAGGTAACCCATTTTTATTCCACCAGGAAAAATACCTTCGAAACCATGAAGCTCGTCGAGATGCTGATATCTAAATATTCGGATCAAAGGCGTATTTTTCTTTGTTGGGATAACGTAAGTTGGCACCGGTCAAATATCCTGCTCGGGTTTATCAAAGAACATAATAACCAAAGTCGTCCGCTGGTGGTGCCGATGCCCTTACCCTCCAGTGCCCAGTTCCTGAACGTGATTGAATCTGTTTTTGGCGGCCTCGCAAGAGCTGTTATACACAACAGTAACTATGAGGGTCTTGAAGATTGCAAGGCCGCCATTGACAGGCATTTTATGGAACGAAATGAGTATTTTAAAAACCACCCGAAACGTGCGGGTAATAAAATATGGGGTAAAGAGCCCGTAGCGCCCAGGTTTTGTGAGACGCAGAAGTGCCGGGACAGAAGAGCGATGCGCGGTGCTGATCAAAAGTAATAAGCCTGTGGAAATTGTAATTTTGCCGCACCTGCGCTACCTCCTCCGATTTAACTTACCAGCGATAAACACTACTGGCAGTGCCTTAGTTGGATATTACGGCAGGCTTGACCATATTGTTCCGCGCTTTTTAGAGCAACGAGTTGTGTTAATGGATTTCTAATTTAGCAATCTAAGGGAAGAAGATAGCATAGTCAGCGTGTAACGGAATGCCCTGTCTTATTTTTCGGAATGAATTGGTCAACGGTTCCGGAATATCCGCCTGCTGGTACTGATTCTTCCAGTTTGTACGGTAAAAACGTCAATCGGTTCGGACCATATTCCTTAAAGATCACCTTACCTTCCATGTCTTTAAGTTACATAAAATCCGCCTTAAAATATAAAAAGCCGGCTTATGAGACAACCTCTACATCATTCTTCAAACTTCAAATTCGCGATGAGGTCGCTGAAGTATTTCGGCCCCCAGATTTCTAAAACGCTGTCATCTGCAATGAAGCGTACCACATCATCCTTTATGCTATCGAAATCCACGCTGTTGATCCTGTCCCGTAAGCGTTGCAGAAACTGTTCTTTGGTGATCGTTTCTTCTGTCCAGTTACCGCTGTCTTTCGCTCGCAAAAGGAAGTGCCCCAGGTCAAGTTTTACACCTTTACGGATATACCATTCCAGGTCGTACCAATCCCTGCCTTTGACCCGGTTCTGCCATTTGCGGAACAACAGCGCATGCATCTTTCCTGCAAAAAGGCTCGGCAAGGTAAAGGTCTTCGCATAAAAGGAAAACGGGCGGGTCAGCAGCTTTTCTTCCGTCTGAAAGCCGAGCGGAGGCTCGGTATCCACCTCGATCTTTATCTTCAGGTCCGGCATCATCTTCAGGCCGGTCTGCGGTACCACACCTTCGAGGACAAGCTCTTTCCAAATGGTATCAGATTTTAAAAAAGCCGATTCGACGTTGGACCGCTTCGCCTTACTCTTTTCATTAATACTAACCTGTATGCCGAGCGCCTCGAACTCTGCCTTAATGGCATCGAAATAAGGCTCCAGTGAAAATTCAGGATCGGCAGCCAGAAGCGAAAAGTCCAGGTCTTCCGAGTAACGGTTAAGCCCGTAGAAGATGCGGAGTGCCGTGCCGCCGTAGAAAGCGGCTTTTTCAAAAAAACCTGCGCGGCTGAGCCCGGCTAATGCGATCTCCTGCATGATCTCGCGCATGGCGTCAAATGCCTCCTGCTGATTCTGCGCGTTATATGTTTTCAACCAATCTGCTATCATAGAGTACTTAATGCCTTTGTTAACATCTTTAAACTGTTTCGCTTGGGCGCATCGGCAATCCAGGATGCCAGCATTTGGTTATTCAACCCCCTCAGGCGATCCTCATCGATACGCAGGTCTTCGGTCAAAAAGGAAATCGCCTGCGCCGGGCTGCGGAGCTGGATGCCTGGTGTCATCACGATCTTATCGCAGATTGCCTTTTCCGGTGAAGCGATCAACACTACCTGCTTTTCCGATAAGCTTACATTCTTGATCCCAAAAGTGTAGTATGGCAGACCTGCATGCCGGTAAGTGAACCTCCCAGCCTTCGTGCGGTACTTCTTGGATAGCTTCGTGGTGACGGAGCTGATCTCGTAAACCTTTTCCGGTATGAAGCCCCAATAAGACAGTGCGGTTTCAAATGAAACGTAGCTGGGCCCCCAGAGATGATTGGCGATCAGTAGGGGTTCCGGCTTGGCAATCCTGCTCTTCCGGCCCGGGATGTACAGGCCATTCTTCACGCTGGTCAGTTCTTCGCTCTTCAGCAATTCACCGATCTTGTCATTAGGCCGTTTGTAATCCTTTAGTAAGGCGAGCATCAGCTGTCGGGTAAGGGGTTCCTCTGCGTACATTTCCAACTGTTCCTGAAATTTCATAATGTGAAATTATGAATAAATAATCGGATTTATTCCGTTTTTTTATTGATAATTTTACAAGTAGTGTTAATGTGGATGAACCACTACTTATTGAGCCTTGTCGGCCAATTTGACTTTTACACTGCCAGGCAGGCTTTAGTCGATTCAGAACTGATTGCAAATATGACGGAGAACGACCTGAAAGTGCTGAAGGAAGGAATGTTAAGATTTGAAAAAGCCCTGGAGAAATACCGGGGAAATGAGTTGATGCTACGGGGGATCGGACGAGCGAAGGCTGCGTTAAAGTTTTACGATGATGCTGATCTAAAACTCGAAATATCAAATCCGTCGCTTGCACATCGCCTTAGATTTACGGATGATTTTGGAGATATATCTCTGGAGTTCATCCTGAAATTAAAGCTAAATAATCAGGAATATGTCTCTTACTGGAGCCAGCTAAGCGACGCAGAGAAAGCAATCGCGAGGGCTGATGAGTACAACTATTTCAAGAACTGGTACAATGAGAAAATTGATACTATAGTACAAGGTTGGAAGGACTGGGTTGATGGAGACAAAAACTTTGGATATAAGATATATGAATTGCAAACCTTAGCAGAGATGGAAGTAAAATACAAAGCTGGATTTAGGCCGACTACTAAAGGAGAAGCGGGTGACGCAATTGCCACTACGGGGCCGCTTGCCGGCAAAAGCTTCGACGCTTTCGGAACACCCGCATCTGCTTTTGAATCAGATAGGTGGAAATTTAAATATAATAGGTCTTTAAAAGAACTGAATGAAGCAGTTGATGTCCATTTTGCAAAAAATAGCAACACCTCAATTAGGGCGGCCACCGTTGGATAAATTTATCCTCGATTTTAAAAATTACAATGATGAATTGAGAAAAATCGTGTTGGACAGAATTTATGACCCGACATACCCATATAAACAATGGGTTATTCCTGAACATTTTGAAATTATAAACTAAAAATATTATGGCACGAGAAACAATACTGAAATACAATGAAAAAGGTATTTGGATAGATCAGGATTTTGTCCAAGTATTAAGCTACTTTATCTGCAAAGCTTTTGAAATTAAAGGTTTAGATACCTTTCCGCCAAATTTGAAAGGAATTTATGACGATTGCTATTACAACAGAAATGGCGAAAGCGCAGGGATGGTTAATATATTATTTGATGATTCAATAACCGGTCTAGCGGAAAAGGATGCGCTATTTGAAATATTCCAAGATGCCAGAAGTTTGGTATCCGCCTACGGAGAAGCCATCAGTGTAAATATTTTAAATCAATTTGAAGATTTAAAAACTTATCCGGAATTTAAATCATTGTGGACTATTCCAATAAAAACCCAGAGTCTGATAACGACCTTAAACATTATCGAGCAAATGATAGACGGTACTTTGCAACCGTCACTGACTTCTATTTATTATTCAGGGTTTAATAACCCAGACGGAGTGCCTGAGGTTTAACATGCTAAACAATCTATAATGGTTAACTAATATGGCAGAGGAATCAAATATTATTTACAAGGGAAAGGGATTTTGGATACCCGAGGGGTTTATAGAAGTTTTAAGCCAATACATTTGCGAAACTTTTGAAAATATTGGTGTCAATACATTTTCAGCAAACCTTAAGAAAATTTATGGGAGTTGTGATGGGAACAGATCCGGTGGTTATTCAGGTATGGTTTCTATTCCCTTAGACCAATGCATAATTGACCAAACGGACAAGAGTGATTTTATTCATGTATTGGACAAGGTAAAATCATTACTTCAATCTAAGGGCACTAAGCTTAGTATAACCATTCTTAACCAGTTCGAAAATAACAAAATAGACCCATACTTCATTGACCGGATGGAAATTTTTATACGTTGGATAATTTTACCATGTTGTTGAGGCAGATTTCCTTGCAAGGAAAAGCAACTACCATAACGAAGAATTTACCGGTTACTGACGGCTTGGGGGTTGACAGTAAATAAAAGTGGTTCGAGCCCGGTTTGGGGAAGGGGCAAGATACTTTTGGTGTTACAAAAAGACATCTTGCTGTTGAAGAATCAACGGAATTTTGGATTATGTTTTTACCTTTTTTGTATGTTTTAACAAAGTATAAAGTTCGTTTTTAGATTATCATTTATTAATTACAATCTGATAAAATTATATGTTTAGCATTTTGTAGTGCCATTAACGCAATATTCTGCTTTTCTCCAAGAAGCAAAAAATCCACATATATTTTTTGTGCCAATCTTGGCCGCCACTGTTGCTTTTGGTAGCTTCTGTAGCAGTACTTTCGGGAACTATCACAATAAAAACTTCTCGCACTTCATTTTTGGTAATTTGAAGCATTTGGCTGGCTAAATAGCTAAATTGCATTTTATGGATTATACAGCAACAGGAAATTAATTTCTCGTTGCTCTTTCTTTAGTCCAAGCCCGAGATTGTCTAATACTCGGGTTAAACTTGCTGGATCTTCTGGCTGAAAGGAAAATTTAATATCAAATTTGTCATGCTGGTTGGTTTCATTCACTACAGATAGATTTCTAACACCATAATTTTCAAGGTAATCGGCAAATTCATCCATGGTAATTGCCTGTTGATCAATCTTTCCGTGGCTCGAATTATAGGTTCTGATGTTCGAAGTATTGAGCGGTATTCTCCTTAATTTTCCTAAATCTGTTACCGTAAGAACGTAAACGTCCTTGAGTTTGGATTCTATTTTCGCTTTTAGGTCGAAGCGATTTAAAAGCTCCTTTTGTAAGGTAGGTAAAAGATCCGCTTTATTCTCAACAATGAGGTCAAGACAATAGCTTGGTTCATTAATTGATTTCTTACTACAATCGATTATCCGGTTACTGGAAAAGCCGCCAAAAGCAATATTATATAATGTTTGTATTGATAAGTTGACACAAAATAACCTTCTTCCATTAAAGATACTATCAGAAAAGTGAGTGGTACTTACTGTTAAGGCCCCCTTGATTTCAGTTTGCATTATAAACCTGTTTTTAACCGTATCTTGTGCGAAGAAGTATTGTTTAACCAATTCTTCCGGTCCACTCAGATTGTCTTTTTTTTGAGGGATATGCACATGCCTTTTGTTCCATAAACTATCTATGATTCGTCCGGATATCAGTTCAGGACTGGTATTGGCAATTAACTTTCCGTCCCTCCCGATGAGTACCGTGTGCGGTATGATGCGATGAGGAAATATATTTGCTATCGCGCGATCAGTATCTATGGCAAACCATAAATTGGAAGGCTGGAATCTTAAGTATTGCATCGTCCGACTTACCGTTTCGTCGGTCACTGCGATTATCTGTAACTTGTGCGGATACTTTTTTTGCAGCTGTTTTAAATGGGACATAGCATCGATACAAGGGGCGCACCATGTTGCCCAAAACTCAATAATCACAATTTTCCCTTTTAGCTGACTAAGCCCAATACGGCGAACAGGCGCATTCAGAATAGTTTTAAATTTCAGATTTGAAGTTGGTCCGATATTTTTAGCGATGATCAAGGTGCAATTGATCAAAAGGATTAACGTTAAGACCATTTTTTTCATAAGTATTTTGTTTCTCCAAAGGACGGTTGAATTGCTTTTGAGGCAGGTTAATCCAGGTTAATTAAAGTTAATTAGAGTTAACGCCGTCCGGAATATAAAAAAGGGATGCTACATTTATCGCTATGAAAAAACGTATTGTTTTGATTTTGATATCCATGTCACTATGTGTTGCCGGCATCACCGGACTGCAACTGTTTTGGAACTATCAAAATTACAGGAACACCGTTAAGACCTTTAACCATGATATTAATGATGCGCTAAACACCGCTGTAAACAAAGAGATCGATCAGAGACAGCAAAAGATCATCTCAGTATTTAAACAATGGTTAGCAGATACCTCGTTTGTAATGATCACCTGTAATATTGATAATCGGAATAGTATAACCGCTTTTCATATAATGGATTCACATCCGTATTTGAAAGGTGAAAAAGGCATCACACTGAGTTTTATAGATTTTAAAGAAAAATTAAAGCAAATCACGCCATCGGCCAAAGCATATTTTATTGAGCGCTTTAGCAATACCAGGCTACGAAGTGATTTGATAAATGGCGATGTTTATTACTATACGCAGCGATTAGGAGATAGCTTATCTAATATTTACGCTAAAAGTAAGTTGAATACTGTCTCTCTATGCGAATTGTATAAAGCAGAACTTTCGTTAAAAGGCATTAACACTTCATTTAATTTAACCAAAGCAGCGTCAAATAATTCAAATTTATTTCTGACAAATCAAGTAAATGCCGCTTTGCGCAGGCCATATCAAAAGGAACTTATCCAGGCGGCGTTTCAGAGCCCAGGTGTCTATTTTATCAAGGAAATGAAGTGGATTATCATCAGCTCCTTTTTACTTATTGCAATCACTATAACATGTTTTGCATATACCCTAAAGACGCTCTTGTCGCAACACAAATTAGCTGAATTAAAAGATGATTTTATCAATAATATGACCCACGAGATAAATACTCCTGTATCTTCAATAAAAATAACAACAGAAGCATTAAAAACCTTTGACCTTGATCAAAGAACACGAAAAGAATACTTGGATATTATTAGCTATCAAGCCGAAAAATTGACCACACTAACGGAGCAAATATTAAATATAAGCAAGCTTGGTCAGGTAAAAACGGAGAGCAACACCCGTATTGAACTTAACAAGTTGATTAGAAACGCAATTTACGATATCGGTCCTCTCGATAATGATAGAATTATCAATTTTCAACCCGTTCATCAGGAAATATACATCTGGGGAGATGCTTCGAGTATACTGAACTCTTTTATCAATATCATAGACAATGCTTTGAAATACAATGAGGGCATTGCTTCAGTTGACATTAAATTGTCTTCTAATAAAAATACAGTTGAAGTGATTTTTACCGATAACGGGATTGGTATTCCGGTAGAATACAGGGACAAGATCTTTGATAAATTTTTCAGAGTCCCCAAAGGTAACACGCACGACGTGAAAGGATATGGTTTAGGTTTAAATTATGTAAAACAAACTATTGAACAACATAGAGGCTCTATTGCTGTTAGGGCAAATGTGTCGTGCGGAAGTATATTTACTATCAGATTACCTTTGATCTAATGGAACAAACTCATATACTGTTAGTAGAGGATGAGCATTTTTTGGCCAAGGTAGTCAAAGATAGCCTGGAACAGCGAGCTTTTAAAGTTACTCATGCTGCAGACGGAAGAAGAGCTTATAGCTTATTTCAAAACAATATCTTCTCCCTTTGTATAGTAGATGTCATGTTGCCATATACCGACGGGTTTACGCTTGTTAAACAAATCAGAGCTTACAATACCCATATTCCCATATTATTTTTAACCGCCAAAACAGCTACAGAAGATATCGTTGAAGGGTATAAAAGTGGAGGCAACGACTACTTAAAGAAGCCTTTTGGCCTGGAGGAACTTTTTCTCAGAGTTAATGAGTTGTTAAAAAGGGGAATCATTGAACGTCAAACGAACGAGGAACAATTGTTTATTGGCGAGTTCATATTATTCCCCAATAAACAATTGTTACAATTCCGGCAGGGTACAGAGCAAAAGTTATCCTTTAGAGAAACCCAGCTACTGCAAATGTTGTATGATCACAAAAACACGTTATTGGAAAGAAGAAAGGTCTTATTAACTATCTGGGGAGATGATAGTTTTTTTAATACGCGTACGATGGATGTATTTATAACGAAATTGCGTAAACATTTAAAACAAGATGCATCTGTGGAGATCTTAAATATTCGGGGCATGGGGTATAAATTAATATGTTGAGTTCATAAATTAAACCGTCACACCGGCTGTGTACGGATTTCGGCATTTGTTATAGGTGTTTTTCCTGTTTTAAATCGGTGTTTTCTACATTTTTGGTCTTGGGCCTTTCATCTTTCGATTTCCCAAAGATAAAGGCGTAAGCTAAAGCAACTCCTCTGCCCAGGTAATAACTATTACCTGAGTATACAAAGCCTGCTCCGTTCCCATTAGAAGATTGATTGATCTTATTGATAATCGGGTTTGTCAACTGTATCAAAAATGATGAGTTCTTATACTGATACCTGGCCATTACATCCATAAAACTACTATTTCCCGATTTTCCTTGCAAGTAAATATAGTTCCCTAAATAGTTAGCAGACAAATCAATTGATAGCCTTTGTGAAGCGTTCAACGTGAGACCCGTATTTATATCTTTAATCAAACCTTTATTAGTTTGTGATCCATCAGTGATATAATAAGGTTTTAAACTACCTGAAAAGTTCATATATAACTTCTCTTTGACAATAGGAGAATTCAAACTGAAATAGCCTTCCAATGAATGTGATTTTGAGAAATTTCCATAGAAAGTATTAATTATATAAGATTCAACATTTCTTTTACTGCTAATCAAATTTTTACCTTTAACATAAGAAAATGATAAGGAAAGATTGCTGCTGCCCAGTACAAGATCATCTTCCAAGCTTGCAGTTGTAAAAACTTCATTGACTAATGCCGGATTTCCTGTTACTGTGTTTAGCGGATTATCCTGATTGATAAAATTACTTAATAAAAAGAAGGCTGGCCGGCTGATGCTTTTTCTGTAAACCAGTTTAATCGAATGATTTTGGGTAAGATCATAAGTCATCAGGACATTGGGAAGTATATTGAACGTTGAGTTTTGATTGCCATTAAACTGGTTATTGGTGTTTTCAAAACGTGTGCCTATTCGGATGTAGATTTTTTTTTGACTCTTACTTAGTGAAAAATAGCCGCTTGCTATCGTTTGATTAAAGTGAAGTTCATTTCCAGGTATATCATTATATATTGGAGAAAGATCATAGAGCCGATCAATGAATTTACCGCCGAATTCGGTTTTAAGCCCTCCTTTGAAAGAAAGTCCGTAATCAAGTTGTGATGTAAACTCTTTGTTGGTCGTTACAGACCGATTATTAAAGTAAGTCGATGGGCTATAAGATTTCAAATCATAGTGATCATGGCTTATATTTAAGAGATTAGAGAAACTAATCTTTGAAGATTTGCTGATCTTTCTAGCGTAATTTAAATTCAGGCCAGTGTTAAAGTCATTGCTGTTGGTTATGTTATTTGAAATTAAGATGGCTTCGTTCGGCAGGATTTTTGAATTATATGAGGAGTTTAATTTATTGCTTTGAAACCCAACTTTTGCACCGACACCCAAAAACTGGTCTTTAGGAAGCGTCCATTCTGTAACATAATTTACCAGGAATGAAGGTGCTTTGTTTTTGGAGACCATCTGTTGCCTGGTATTGAATACGGTATCCTGAAAAAGTGTAGTTTGATTGTCATTCCCGGCGGTGACACGATCATACGAAAGATCCACATTTAGATTGGTATTAGTCAATTTACTGGTATTGGAATAGGATGCCCCGATCGAACTTGACCTGGTGCCAAGCCTGGAGAAAAACGACCCGCCCTGAAATCTATCGTCTTTTTTAAATACGACATTGATAATACTTTTAAGTGTTCCGTCATATTGTGCGGATGGTGAAGTGATTAACTCAATGGAATCAATTCTGCCGGCAGGCATTGATCTTAAATCTTGTATCGTTAGATTGCTGGGATTGCCATTTTTCAAGATAATATAGTCTGTATTTCCCTTAATTAAAAACTGGTCACTGGTCACCGCAATAAATGGGATATTCTTCATCACATCTATAATCTTTTTCCCCTTTGCTGCCTTTGAGGTAACACGGTAAACCATTCTGTCGTGTTTGTTCTCGATAATCGATTTCTCAGCCGTAATATGAATATCGGCTAACTGAGTTGTAGCTGATTGTAGATTAACCTGGATGCTAGTATCTCCTGCCAGATGCAGTTTTTGGGAATATTCCTTATAGCCGACATATGTGATCTTTAATACCTGATTGTGCCCTGTATAAAACTTCAGGTCAATATCTCCGTTCGGGTCTGAAAACCCATTTAAAGACTTTAATGAAATTTCATCGGTTAGTATAATACTAGCCGAAGCTATAGGGGATTTTAAAACAGAATCTTTTATCGTGATTTTAATATGCCCTTGCGAAAAGCAAGAGGTATATGTCAGTAGAAACAGAACGGTGTTAAATAAGAGATACTGCAGTTTCAGTTTTTTCATATAGGTAAAGAGCGAATCCAGCTAGTAATGTAAAGGAGATATTGAAAGCGATATGAACAGGATAATCCATTCCACTTAGAATTCCCCCGCAGGCACAGGGCGGTTTTGAGTATAAGGTAAATAGCATAATTAAATAGGTGCTGAAAAACAACATCAAACTAAAGGACACCCATAAAAGCACATGCTCCAACTTGGCTGACAGGATCATTAGAAGCCCTAGTACGATTTCAAACAACGGAGCACCAAAAGCTAAATAAGGTACTATAAATGAGGGTAATAATGGCGATTGATACATCTGGGACGCAAACAAGCTTACATCGGTTATTTTATAGGTTCCCGCATAAATAAATAATATGGAAAGAAGGTATTTGACAACAGTGATATACTTAGTTTTCATTGTTTAAAAGTTTAGAGAGGTCGTAATGAACAATGTTTTTCCCATAACAAGCATATAATGTTTTGTTATCGGCGATAGCGAAATCTGATGCATTCTCACCTGAAAACCTGGGCAAATAGAAGCTGTGTATATATTTCCCGTCCTCGTTAGCGTATACATCAATCGTGGAGTTATCTTTAAAATCACTTTGAGATTGATTTTCAGAACGTACATAGCTTAAAATAAATAGGCGCGATTTGGAAGAGAAAGCACAAGGCCTGATAAAATTTGCGTCAGGGCTGAGATAGAATAAATTATTCTCTTTAATGATCTTTAGCTTCTGGTTCTGAAAATCAATTGGCTTGAATTGATATCTGATCCTGCCACTGGAGTTAAAGCAAAGGATATGATCATCATAAAACGGAACGAAGAAATAGCTGTCCTTCTGTTGTGAAATAGTCCATAAACCGGAATATTTCATTCCCGACCCCGCATCCTTTGAAAATAAAGACCGGTCAACGGTGTCACGATTATGATCATAGTCTATATAATGCACCTGCATCGAGGCATTGCCCAATACGCTTTCTAAAAAGATGAAAGAGTTATTTTTTAACTTAACAAAATAGGTAATGGGAAAACTAAAGTTAAGACTGCTTTGTGATGAATCCTTTGCATTAAAGAAGTTGATCGTTTTTGTATTAGCCTGATAATAATATAAACTATCATGTTGCACATAAAAATTAATTATCGGTCTTTTATCAACACTGTATTTCGCAGGAATGATGATCTGCTGCTTGCCATCTTTATTATATTTAACGATATAGGCACGCTTGTTTATCCATAAATTATTTTTATCCGCATAAATACCGTCTGAAACTTCCGCTGCTCCTAATTTTATAGTATCCAATGCAGGTATTTTTTGAGTCACGAAAGTCCGGTGGAAACTCCCCTGTAAAGCGCTTTTTTTTGTTTTAAAATATAATGCAACAAGAATAATTACCGGGATAGCAATAAATAAGTACTTTTTTTTCATTCAACAATGTTAGAATAGATGAAAAATGCCTTGGAGGACTAACCGCTATTTTGATGTCCAGAATCTCGTCCCGAACACTCGCTAAAAATGTCAATCGCTCCAAGACATCTTAAATGGGCGAATTCTGTTTTTAGTTAGCCGGGGCCTTAGTGTAGTACATTGCTCCAAAAACATCTTTACAACATTGGTCTTTACCTCCTCCACATTCTGAATTTCCACAAGCAAATGAAGTGTAAACGCCTAAGCAACAAGCAGCTGCAAACAGTACGATTTTAAGTTTCATAAAAAGAATTTATTTTGTTTGTGCCTACTCTATTTATGATTTTCGGCTTCCTCATTTATTTTCAATATTGTGGTATTAATTACCTTCAGTAAAAGGCTCAAGAGAGCCATTATAGGTTAATATATGATTAGTTAACCGGCGGCTTTTGATAGTAAGTAATACCATCCACTGTTCTACAACAAACATTTGCCCCCGGAACAGGGCACTCACTGGCACTACACGCCAAAGAGGCATATGCGCCTATGCATAAAGCAAAAGAAAAGACTGCTATTTTGAATTTCATAAAATTTGAATTTGTGCCTACTTACTTTTTGTGGGTTTTCGGCTTCCCTGATAAGCTTTGAATTATTTACTATCTTCGATTCCTTCCGTAGGGAAGAAAATCTAGTTTACTGGCTTTTTAAGATAATAGGTAGCGCCAAAGCCATCCTTACAGCAGAAGTCGGGACCTCCACCGCATGTAGATTTACCACAGGCGAATGAAGAATAAATACCTAAACAACAGGCAATTGAAAACAGTGCGATTTTAAGTTTCATAAAAAAATAAATATTTAGTTATGCCTACTCTTTTAATGATTTTCGGCGTCCTCATTCATCGTATTTTCCGCAAAAAATGGCGGTCTACTAATTCTTATTCATAGCGATTCCATTAGGCACAAAAAGTCCATTTCAAATAATATCATAATTGAGCACCTTATTTACTTGTAAATAATAAGACTTTTAGAAAATAACTGAGTGAATTTAGGATGCGTGAAGAATAGCCCTCTCATATGCTATTTCGCATCCCTTACATCAATACCCCCTTGTGTTGGCCAAGTGGAGACAAAGTGAATCGGCTTAGTTATTTTTATAAAGGTAGTAGTAGATGTATTTTAATATTATCAATATATTAACATGATATAGCCGGATTTTATCCAAATGCCGATGATATTAAAAGAAATAACGCCAATCATTGGGTTTATGACAAAAACGCAAATATTTCTCAGTTTAGATACCTAATGTAGAAAACTACTCATAATCCCGATATTACTAAAAGCCTAATCATACTTTCATGAAACCATCTAGCGCGAGATTGTGTTAGGTGAAGAAGTAGCTCGGATTGAAAGTGAATAGCCTAAACAGCAGAACAAAATTTTTCGGTATAGGGAAACATGACGCGGAAATAAAATTCCCATTTGGGAGACCGTTAAAAGCTCAGGAGGGAACCAGAACCCCAAATTAGTTACTGACTTTTATGACAAAATGCCTTCCCATCGAAATGCCTCCTCCATTACTATAGCATCCCTTATTGTTCTAGCATTGGGATTATTAAAAATCGTTGTTGCGATATCCCCTTCCCTAATTTTGTAAATATTACGATCTTTAGTCTTAAAGCTTTAAAGGAAACGCCCCATACGATTGTTCCTAGCAATGTTAAGCTTAAAAATACCAGTGGAGTGTTTGGATAACAGAAAACCCCATTTTAACGCACGATTGAAAGCGTAGCGCTTATGCTCTCAATATTTGACCCGGTATTATTAAAAAAATAATGTAAAATTCCTCAATCGGACCTAGTATATGCACTAAGAATGGCTCTAGGTCTTGCCTAGCTATAAAATAATTTTCGTCGCTTAACTGGGTTATTCTAGAAAAATGGTCATCAGCGTCCAATAAAATTGCCTCCATATTTGATGAGGGATATGGCTAAGTTTTAGGTACAATATCGGTTATCAATATTTTTTGCATTTCCATCTTTTGGAAAACTAAAAATAACCGCAGTTAAAATATTATGCAATAGGTGTTTTCACGCTATCTATCTAATTTTTTAAATAAGGATTTACGATATGCCTCTCTTAAAGAGTCAATGTGGATGAACCACTGTATATTGACCCCAGCCGGCCAATTTGGTTTTGACCACTTTTGGCTATTAGAACCAAATAGTTAAGGATGTAAATGAAATTGGCCGACAGGGGGCGATCAAAATGGTTTTTCCAATTTACCGCTAATCTTCGGTAAGTGGTATGGAAGTCATCATAACTTGGGCGGCAGCAACCTGTACCGGTTCCAGGGCAAGGAGCTGGTTTCGGTCGAACCCAACGCATCTGACTGCTGAATATTTATTATACCACGTCAATGATCATTTTTTACATCTCTTGGCGCATAACCGAAATAGTTGGAAAAACTGGTTGAGAAACTGGCCGGACTGCCAAAACCGACGCTATATGCAATCTCTGCCACGGTAAGGTCTCCTGATTTCAATAGTTGCAGTGCTTGCTGGAGGCGTATCATGCGGATCAAGTCTCCGGGTGAATGACCTAGTGTATTTTTGAGTTTGCGGTGCAGTTGTGCCTTGCTTAGTCCGATGCTATCGCATAACTGATCCACCCCGAATAACTCGTTAGCTAAATTCGAATTTATAAGGTTACGTACTTTCTCTAAGAAGCGCAGTTCCTGAGGCGGCAAAACACCGGCAGCAGGCTTCCAGGCCTCCTCGCGCCGGTAACGCTCCTGTAACAACAGCCTGTTCCCGATGAGTCCGTCTGCCAGCGCAAGTAGTTCCGCCCGTTCAAAAGGTTTTGACAAGTAGGCATCTGCACCTGCGCTCCATCCTTTGTTACGGCTTTCCAATGCATTTTTGGCAGTGACCATCATTACCGGTATATGACTGGTTAGTTCCTGCATTTTCAATTTACCGCAAACCTCATAGCCGTCCATTCCCGGCATCATCAGGTCGGTGATGACAAGATCAGGAATATGCTTTTTGGCCAGCTGTATCCCTTCCTCGCCATTTCGCGCAGTTAATGTTCTGAACTTTACGTTTAGCGTTTCGCTTATAAATGCCCGAAGCTGATCATGATCCTCAATAATGAGCAGTAAGGGGCCATCGTTGGTAAGATCATCTTTCTCATCCGTTTGCGTAGCGCCCTTTTCGGCTTGCAGTGACAAATCTCCATCGCCGATGTTGGCCAGTGTAATGTTCACCGGCAGTCTTATGCGGACAACCGTACCAACATTTTCCGTACTGTTGATAGCGATCGTACCGTTCATTAACTCAACTAGTTCCCTGGTAAGCGCCAAGCCAATGCCGCTGCCTTCATTTGAGCGGGTATCAGAGGAATCTGCCTGATAAAACCGGTCAAAAACGTATGGTAATTTAGCTGCCGAAATACCAATGCCCTGATCAGCGACAGTAAAGACCAACGCAGTAGGTTGCTGAGCTTTTTCCAAATCAACCGTTACATGTATTTCACCGCCGGGCAAACTGAACTTGATAGCGTTTGATAACACATTCCTTAGTATCATGGTTAACTTCCCCTCATCAACTACTCCCCTTAACTTGCTAAACCGGCTTTTGAGTGCAAGCGTAACCTGCTTTTGCATAGCGGCGTTGCTAAACGGAAGCAATACTGCTGTAGATATTCCGAGGATATCGGCTTCGGCATTTACGATTTCCATTTTGCCTTCTTCCAGTTTGCTTAGATCAAGCAATTGGTTGATCAGGAGCAACAATTGCTGCGCATTCTCTTGGATGAGCTTGCCCTGTTTTCGTTCAGCGTCGGTGCCGGCGTTTTCCGCTATCAGGCCGGCCGGTCCGATGATCAATGATAAAGGCGTGCGGAATTCGTGGGTCAGGTTAACGATGAACCGGGATTTGAGTGCATCCATCTCCTGTAATTTTTGAGCCTGGCTGCGTACCTCCAGCGTACGTGCCGCTACCGTTTTTTCCAGTTGATCGGCCTGTCCGGCCAATATTCTGTTCTTTTCCGTTTCCTGCGCCAGGCTTAATTCAGACAGTTCCTGTACTTCTTTCAGCCGTGCGCTCAGGCTGCGATTAACAGCCGAAAAATCAAGCGCAAGGTACACCGAAAAGCTTAATGGGATGGCCAGCAGCCCGATGCTCATCCATTTACCAATTAACTCATCATTACCCTTCATCAGCCCAAAAAGGTCGCTGCCCACCACCAGATAAAACAGGGTTAAGGTGAGCATGCCCGTGCCGATAAGCCAGATCCTCGGCTTCCGGCGGAGCATTGCCCTCACCAGCGCAAATAAACCATCGGCCATTACCAGCAGGAAGTAAAAGATTTCCAGCCAAAAGATAGTCGCTCCGGAAGCATTACGATACTGCAGGAAATAATCCAGTAAGGTCAACGAACCTAACACGGCACTAATGAGTATACGCTTGCGTGGCAGGTGATCATCACTCACGCCATATAAAAGAATTGCGGCAAGGAAGGCGGCCACAATGATCCCTGTTTCAAAAAGATCGGCGGTTATCCGCTGCAGGTAGGGATCGCTTGTACCAACGGTTAAATAGCGCAGGTAAAGCACCGCTGAAGTAGCAAATAGAAAAAGGCTGTAATAAAGATTCAGCCGCTGTTTGGGATAAAAGGCAAATAGCGCCAGGTGCAGCAATACGAACGCCAGTTGCGCGCCAATACTGGCCAGTAAAAAGCTGTTCATCTTTAAGCTATCAAGTGCCCGGCTGGCCAATTGCTCATAGGTACCTGCCCATAACCGGAATGCGACATATTCCGGGAACGGCGGCTGCTCATTAACATATCTGACCGCGAGCAGGTGCTGCCGATGATCCGATAGGATAAAGGGATATACGCTGAAAGGGGCACGGGCAGAATGAGTTTCTTTGTTTGTTTTGCCGATTGTACCGGCTTCGCCGATCCTTTTTCCATCAAGATAGATCTCTGCGGCCCCGGTTTGGCTGATCCGGAATGCCAGCACCTTATCGATCAGGTTGTCATCTGCTTTTAACCATAACCTGAACCAGCCGCTTCCATTCCAGCCATTGGGTTGCCCGGTGCGGCCAAAGGCTGTTGTTGTAACCGCCCATGTGCTGTCCGGGATAGCAGGGTCGCTATAGTCTCTTCCATCCATCGTGTGGAAGCGCCAGGAAAAAGTATGGAGTGCAAAGCCTTCCTTATGGGCTTTTAAACTGTCTGTGAGAAGTACAGGAAGCCGGCTCATACCCTGCGGATGGCCCGCATTAAGCAGGAACAGACAGGTCAACAGAACATAAAACCGTAATCCGGGCATAGGTAAATTTATGATTTTTGAAATAATTGCCAAAGAAGCGGCTCAGGGACATTCCGGACGGGTATACAGCAGTTTAATTCCCATGAAATAAAACATGATAAAAGGGATGGCCGGTATGGAAACCAGATAGCTCATCGTGGAAAAAAAATCCGGCGCGGAAGGGGGCACTAAATTGAGCAGGCCTGCACAGAGGCTGATGATCACATAAGCACGTACGGCCCGAAACTTAAGGTACCCGGTCCTGCCCAAGGCCATTGCAAACATGGCAGTCGCCAGATAAATCAGCGAAACCTCCGCTGTGCTGATCACGAAGAATAGTTCGCGAAAAGCAAGATACCAGTCAGGCCGGTTTGACGTTTTGAAACTTTGGAAAGACGCGGAAAGAAAACTCCCCCAATAGGCCATATTGATCAAAAAAAGAGGTATCGCCAATGTCATTAAAGCGAGGCCCAGTGCTGCAAATGTTTTTTCCTTATGTTGCAGTAATTGATAAAGCGATGTGGTGCCGAGGTAGGCCAGTATCCCGCCAAGGATCAGCAGGTTAAACCTGGTATGCTGCTCTCCCTCCAGGTCCAGCCAGCCCTGAATGGTTTGCGGCGGTCTCCCCATTCCGGCAAAAAGAGGGAAAATGATCCAGGGAGCGATGAGCAATAGCGCGGTAACAATAGCTAACCGGCTACCAGAAGGATGGGATCTAGGCAGTTGACGCATGGCCAGCGCCATTATCAGGATATTGATCAGCCAGGCCGGCACATACCATTGCCAGTTTACATGGCCTACACCGAAACCCAATAGAAAGGTTAAAAAGGGTACCGAAAAGAGGTAAGTTAAGCTTACTTTTTGGATAGCATTTAGGTGACGTCTACCAGAAGCTCCAGGCGTGGCACCGCCATCTGCGTTTGGAGCGCTTAATACTTTTTCTGTGATCATCATTCAAATAGTTGTCGATGTTATTGATACGAATAGTTATAGGTTGTGACGTAATGGGTATTTAACCCGGTAAAATAACTGGTATTTATCGTGATCTGCGTGGGATAGCCTTTATCGTTATAAACGTAGGCCAGATCATCCTGCTGATATTTAACAAGGGCGTTTTTAACCTGGTCATATATTTCTGTAACGATCTGTTTAGGGTTGTTTTTACAATAAGCCAACGCAAATTCAGGAATATACCCCTGGGGATACGACGCTACCCAATAGTACCTGATCGCCGAAAAAGGTGAAGGCTTATCGTCGAACCCAGTAAAAGTTATACGCTGGTACATTTCACCAACCCGGACACCCGACAGGCGTACAAATTCGGCCGTTGCCAGGTTGCCCTTATCGTCGTACCTGTAATTATAGTTGAAGCCACCCCCATCAGCAGTAATCGACTTCAACGGCAAGCCCTCTTTATTGTTTTCAAATTGCCATAGGCCACCGGGCTTGGTTTTCGAAACCCCGCTCGCGACGTCCTTGTCGATATAGGTATAAGTAACCTGAGTTGGTGCGGTTTTATAAATATTAACAGGCTTATCGGGCAATCCGACCAGATTATAAAGAAAACTTGTAGTGCTTACATGAACCAGCTCCTTAAATGAATTATACTCGTTAACATTTAGGTCAACCTGACTGGTGCCAACATTGCAGGTCACCACATTATCGGTCCGCGCATATTTTACCAGGTTGTTATCCTTATCATATTCATACTTATAAACATAAGTATTAGTCCCATCGTTCTTCGACTGACTGAGCGGGTACATGACCTGAACCTGGTTACTGTCAACCGGAGAAACGGGCTTTGGGTTGATATTTTTTTTCTGGCAATTGCTTAATAAAAGGATTGTGCATCCTGCAAGTGCATAAACTAATGTTTTAATAATTTTTTTCATGGTAAATGAGTCTTTTTAATAGCGTTAAATGGGCTGAGGCGATCAGATCACCATTGAGGATCACCAGTTAATGCCCGGCACAAATAAACGTCAAAGGCGAAAGGAACACTTTCGAATTTGTTGCAATTGCATTCGAATTTTTACCGCTATTTTCGGCAACAATACGCTTAGGTAGCATCCACCTGCCATTAAGATCAGCCATATTATTTAACGGACAGTGGCGATACTGACCTCCATCGCCGTTGCATGGATAAGCGCAGGCTATCAGGCAGTGGTTGGCTCGCCAGCCAACCCGGTGAAAGTTTGAGCGGCTGGTAGGTCTGATCCGACATTCCATTCGTTTAGAAAAAAATACGCCTCTAGTATTTTTTATTGAAATTTCTTACGGATTAAATTTATTTCTTATAAATGGCACGGTATTGGAGATAAGTCAAGCCTATCAAAAAGAAAAACATGATGAGTACTACAACAGCAGCAACAGGCGTAATTAATGACCTGATCGAGATCAACAACGACCGCGTAGCCGGTTTTGAAAAAGCAATCGCGGATATCAAAGACGAAAATATTGACCTTAAGGAACTGTTTCAGCGTTATGCTGCACAGAGCCGCAAAAACAGCCAGGAACTGGCGGCGCTGGTAGGCAACGTCGACGACGTAGAAACCGGTAACAGTGTTAGCGGTACCTTGCACCGCGCCTGGATCGATGTCAAATCTTTATTTGGGGGCAGCGACCGTGCCGGAATCTTATCGGAAGCGGAAAGGGGTGAGGATGCGATCAAAAAAGCCTATCAGGATGCTTTGAACAGTGAAGACCTGCCGGTAAACGCCCGCGAAACAGTCAGCAGTCAGGCACAGGAGATCAGTGCTGCACATGATCAGATCAGAGCCTTGCGGGATGCCGCAAAAATCTAATTTCCGTGTAGTTTTTATAGGGCTGTCTTTAGGGACAGCTTTTTTAAAATGCTATGCAGCGAAAAGAAATTTCTACCTGGCAAGGCAATTGAAACAGCTTTGCATGTTTATCATATCATCTACTTAAAGAAAAATAAAATGAGATCATTACTGTACATCGTAGCCGTCATCCTTATCATCGGATGGGCTATCGGAACATTTGCATACGCAGCCGGGGGGCTGATCCATGTATTATTGGTTATCGCGATTATATCCTTAATCCTGGGGTTCCTCAGGAGGGATACCACGGTAGTTTAATTTATTGACAACCAAATAACCCGGTTTATTTACCGGGTTATTTATTATGAAACCTTATGGCCAATTACCCCATCACTATAACATTAGATAAAGAGGTTCATCACTTTGAGGTCGGAGAATATCCGCACCACGACGAAACCCGGTGCCGTTATCATGTCTACGAGGGAGGTAGCATGGTAGCCAGCTTTGAACCGGATGCACAGGATTTCCTTCATATATGCCAGAACAAAGCCGGGTTCAAAGAAGAATTACTTTATTTGCTGGCTGACCAGATCGAAGCTCAATTACAGCATCCCGGCAATAAGCACCTGGACTTTAAAAACAAGGAGCAATGAGATCAATCTGGACAGGATCAATCGGTTTTGGGCTCGTAAGTATCCCGATCAAGCTTTTCTCAGCTGTGCAGGAAACAAGGCTTGACCTGGATATGCTTGACAGCCGTGACCATGCGAACATCAAGTTCATGCGAGTGAATGAAAACACCAGGAAGGAAGTTCCCTACGACAAAATTGTCAAAGGCTATAAGTATGATGATGATTACTTAATCATCGAAGAGGCAGACTTTGAGGCGGCAGCGCCGGAAAAAACCAAAGTGATCGAGATCGAAAATTTTGTCGATCTGGCTTCGGTCAACCCGATGTATTATGAAAGTTCCTATTATACCCAGCCGGCCACGAGGAAAAACAAGGCCTATGCGCTGTTGCTGGAGGCGCTGAAAAAGTCGGGCAAGGCGGGCTTAGCGCGTTTCGTGCTGAGGAGCACAGAGAGCCTTTGTATCGTACACCCGGTGGATAAGGATATCGTGGTTACCCGTATCCGCTTTCAACAACAGATCCGCAACCAGGAAGACCTGGCGCTCGATGATGACATCACCGTGAGTAAAAAAGAACTGGACATGGGCCTGGCGCTCATCAACCAATATGCGGAGCCGCTGGACCTATCCAAATATAAAGATCAGTACCACGATGAGCTGATGAAGATCATTGAGGCAAAAGCGAAAGGTAAACGGCCGACGATCAAAAAACTTAAACCAAAAGCAGCCAAGAGCGATGACCTTTACGATCAGCTGATGAGCAGTTTGAAAGCAAAAAAGGGGGCCTGATATGAGGATGCAATTGATCGATCCACTTTCGTTGCCGGCAGCCAACAGTAGCCCATATTTGAATACGGCCATCAGCGAATTGAATGACCATGTGGTGCGCATGGGGGTAATGACAGCACCCTACCCCTGGCATTATCATCCGAATTCGGACGAAACCTTTATCGGCTCGGAGGGCGTGGTCATCATTGAAACACCAAACCGGATTTTTGAGTTATCGCCCGGCATGGTGCTCACCATCCCCCAAGGTGTCCCTCACTGTACCCGGCCGAAGGGTGAACACAGCGTTAATTTAACGATAGAGCGTTCGGATATGGAAACAATATTTACCTGAAATTACATTTGATCTTGCAATATTGGTTCTACGCAATTTGCAGATCGTTTAAACTGCAATTTTTCATTTGAATGCGATAGGTTGAATAATAGTTGGGTTAATATTGCCTTGTATTGGAAATGGGTTATAATTACCACCTTATTTTGTTGTCCGGTATATACTATATTATCGTTTTCTCGTCTGTTTCGACCACAGTCCCTTGTGATATCAGAATTGTTGTATGTTTTTTTTGGCCATAACAGGGTTGGAGGTTTTGAAGATGTATGACAGGTGGATACGGTTTGGATGTTTTCTGACCGGTTATAAATACGAAGTATTAAACGGTCGCAGCGAGGTCGCGCACCGCGCAGTTAAACGCTATCCAACCGCATTGCTCATCATCTTCATCTTGTGGGGCTTTATTGGTTAGGCCTGTGTTAGCAAATATCTGGCAGTCAGTTGGTATTACGCGATATCAGGCGCAGCCCGCTTTATCGTCGTCATCCTTCAGGTAGAACGGCAAATCATACTTTCCCATTCAATGAGCCGGTGGAAATATGGCGTGCGTACTTTTATCGTCCTGATCATGGCGGTCATCCCTCGATTATTATCGACCGGATCTTTTTTGGGACGCAGGAATATAACTAAGTCGTTGATAATCTAAAAAAACGACCGACAAAGCCGCGTTAGACATTAAATTAGCCGAAGAGCGAGCCCTCCGGCTTAACACTTACAACTTAGCAAGGATCTTTTCTCCAATGATCCGGAATATCCCTGTTTTGTAAGTGGCGCTCACGCGCGACATGAACCGGACTGTAACCTTGCTTACAAGCATAGTCCTTGGCTTCTCGTTGGGTATCAAATTTGCCGCCAACGGAAGCACCATTAACGATAACGACATGATGGTCGACAGCCGCATTCTTGTCTGAAGAAATTGGCCTGTGTTCTACATAAGCTGCTGCCATGATAAAATTATTTAAATATAGAATCAAAACTAAGTCCTTAACAAATCATTTTTTTACGGATTCCCGCATATTCCAAAACAGCAACCTCTTGCTTGTTTTGGAAGCGAACTGTCCACAATGAGCAAGTGAAGACCTTGATAGGACCTTTGTGAAGTCAACGTTGACCCGTTACAAAGCAGATCATACCCCCCAACTTCATCTGTTGGAAGTATACGAAAGAGGGTATTGAACTCAATGACCTGAATTATGAATTTGTAAGCCATTTGGACTACCTGGCTGAACTGAAAGGAAATGCAAAAAGTATGTTGCTTTAAAATATATCTGTAATCTGAAAAAGGTCGTGCTTTACACTCAGCTAAATCAATATCATTATTAAAAACCCATACCGTGTAGTCACAGCTTAACGCAGTTGGGCACAAAATTAATATAGGTTGGGCCTCCACTTCGAATTTACCCAACATGTAAGCAAATTAGTATAGTTGTTTCTAATCAATAATATCGCTTTAACAATTTGTGAATGGTTATTGGAATTTATGTTCTTTAAATTGCCTGTTAATTAAAACAAAGCGCTCGATCTCGAAATTTTTATTTTGAAAATAAACTATAAAACACATCTGCGCTGTAATCACCTCTAATACTTACATTTTAGATACCCAATATTTAGATCTATCTCCAACTGCAAGGCGTGCTTTCGTAACGCATGAACCATCTTTGTTAAACAGGCCCACTCGTAATTGTTTTTAGTGATTGTACGATCGATTTGTGCATCCTATGCCATAAATAAAGGATAACTGAACATTTATCTTTTATACATAGAATTAATTGGAGTTGTTATCGTAAAAGAACGGCTTTTGTCGCCAAAAGTAATGCTTTGGAAAGGAACGAATTTGGAGTTATAAGGTTAAGTGAAATTAGTGAGGGGGCAAGTGGTTGCAGCAGACAATTGAAAAAAAACATATAAAATAAACGCCAGACCTGATCAGCCTGGCGTTTCCTGTTCCAAAATACTATAGCTTCGTTAAATCAATTTTCAATACTTAAAGCGTGCGTATCCTCAACAACAATCTCAGGCTTGCCCTGATATTCAATTATCTTTCCCTGTACTGTTACAGTTCTATTTGCTATTTGAGATGTTAATTGCCTGGCATCGCCCTTTAACACGACTGTCAGCAGCTGCTTGGGGTAAGGCGCACCGAGGTTAACCAATACCATGCTCTTGATATCTTTGCTACTAAACACTTTCCCGGTAACAGAAACAGCTTTCCCAACATTATTTTTTACATCCTCAAGTTTGATCTTCTGAGCCGGAGCTGAATTGTTTGATAGAGTAGGAGTACTTGCCGGGTCAGCTTTAATCGCCTTCACTTTGGTATCACTAAATAACTTATTCAGTTCTCCCGCCAACCTGATGCCAGCCTGACCGATCCGTAAGTGTACGGTTGGAATATACTTCTTATAATAAGCTTCATCAATATTTTGCCCTGATTTAATATCCGCGTAAAGTTCAGAACTGATCTGATAGCTCTCCCAAAGCCATTCCATCGGGCTGGCCGCCTGCCATTTCTCGATTTGCGCATCATTGGCCCAGTCATATTGTTTGGCGATCTCTTTCTCACTTAATCCCTCATGATCGATTAACTTGCTGTCCCATAAACTGTGCAGGTTAGTCCCTGCATGATCAAATCGCACCTGGATCGTATTGCCTCCCTTATCTTCGGCACGGCTGACATGCATAGGCTGATGCGCATCACCGACTAAATGGATCAGGTATTTAAGCGCGCTGTTCTTTTGATCCGGTGTCGAAGCCTGATCTTTTAAAATAGCTTCCTCTTTAAGTATGGCCCCGTAAACATTATCATTGCTTTGCTGGTTAACAAAGTCAACAAATTGCTGGTGGCTTAGACCCAAAGGGAGGTTTAAAAAGTGCCACTTACCCGTTGTAGGGTTGCGATGGTCATCAGCCCAGGTGCTCACATCCGCCATGCTTTCGCCTTTCAAATAAGCGGAAACCGCATAGGCGGTATTTGAAGTTAAATGCTTTTGTGCTATCGTCGCCACCGCCCTGTGCCCTTTGTATCCCCATGAAATTAAAGCCGCCGATATCGCTATCAATGCTCCTGATAATACTTGTTTTCTCATGTGGCAAATGTAGGAAAGCAAATGACAGATGAAAATCTTTATTTGAAATTTTGCTAATTAATTTAGTATGGTCTTTCTGAAATCAGAAGTCACGACGGCAAAAAGCCCGGAAAAGGGTTTAAAAAGCCAGCCTTGATAAACGTATTTTAATGAAGCTAAGTATTTGTTTATCAAATGACTTTGACGGGTTTGATTTGTCAGGTGGGTTTGGTAAGTTTAGCAACCAAAAACTGAATGATCATGAAAAGACACCTTATCCTGCTGTTCCTGATTGCCGGAACGTTATTGTGTAAAGCAAGCTTTAATTCAACTGTTAAAACCTCGAATAGCAGCTTCGCGACCTGCAAGGGAGAGAACCCATGCAGGGCCTGCAAGAATTGCAAATATTGTAAGCGTTGTGCTAAGCAGGGGCTGACCTGCGGGGTTTGCAAAAAATAGGCTGAACGCCTTAACCAGATACAAGGCTGGCTGCCCGGGTTGTTGGTAGTAGCAGGGCATGCTTTTGCGGGATTTTGACTGGTGGGAGGCCTGTCAACGCCCGTTTTCATTATAGAATTATCGGCGAAAGCTAGAGGCTGATGGCAATCATATCCGCTTTCCTGCCTGTCTGGTAATCGTATATCCGGCCGGCATTCGTTGCCGTTGCCGTGTTGGAAGCGAAGCGCCTTCCATGCTGATGAAAACTTGCCATTAGTTCTTTGCCACCGTTGCCGGCGCAGCGTGGCTGGCGTATTTGTTCAGGATGTATATGGTCACCGGCTTCAGCTTTCGTTCCCGGTGAACCGGGTGAAAGCCGCCCGCGGTATAAAATTCGACATCTCCGTCGATTTTGGAATACCAGACATGGCCCAGCGACCTTTGGCTGAGCGTGTCCGGCCTGGTGATTTTTCTGAAATGGGCCATTTGCAGGCTGTCCATCCCAAAAATATCCGAACCGCTCAATTTCTCCCGGCAGGAGATGGAACGGTAATGGTCCCCTGCCCAGCACATGCACTGTTCCTTAATTTTCTTCGCGTTCCAGGCCCAAAAGATCCCTCCGCCTGAGGCACACAATAACAACAGTAAAACAGCCGTATTTCTTAACCTTGAGTTTCGGGAAGTTTTAATCGTGAGCGGGCGAAGAACAGCCTGGTCATGCGTTTCCGCTGCGTGGTGACCGGGCAACTGATTTTTTGTCTGTGCAGGTACACCGGGCGTAGTCATGACAGCTCGCCCTTCCTTTTCTTCTTCCCGCTTTTCCTCTTCTAAGATCCTCCCCGGCAAATCCATTTGTCCGGCTTCAGGATGATGCGCCCTTTCTAATTCCACATAGGAACGGTCCCACGCGTAGGGGCGGGGGCTGAAGTCGACCAGCCAGGCCAAAAGCTCGATGTTTTTTTCCTGAGTGACGGAGGTACCCCCCTTTAAAAAATTATCAAGCGGTTTGAATTTCTCTGCTTTAAGATTGGTGATCGCCCGCAAATACGCGGCCGCATCTTCGCGATGCCCGAAGAATTGCCGGAGTATTTTTTCGTCATGATGGTGGTCGTAGCGCGCGGTAAAAACGGCCATACATTCCTCCCGCAACCTGCCGGGCGTGGTATTGACCAAATTGGGCGAAAGCCGGTTCGCCGTTTTCTTTTCGTGATAGGTCAGCAGGACTTGCTTTTGATAATCAGCAAACATTTTCCAAAAAAATTTAAAGTAAAACTAAGGGAATTTTCGGAATTCCGGTAGCATTTACGGAATCCTGCCGGAATGACCGGAATTACCGGAATTCCTTGCTGCAAAGCGGTTTAGGCCGCTATACATTTGCTTTCGTAATCAGACGGGCAGCCCGATAGCTAAGGGAAAACCTCCCCGCCAGGTTTCAAAAAAAGAGCAGCGAAAGCGGCGGCCGCTAACCGGCTTGGGAAGCGGTAACCCGGCTTCTGCGATCGTTGCCCGCACTTCCCAAAAAAATGTAAGAAGCGCTTCTTACGCAGTTTGCCAGGCCCGGGACCGATCCCCCCGGGTGCCGGCCATTAGCTTACTTATTTAAATTTTTTGGAAAATGTTTAATCTATTCTTTGCAATATTTATGGCATTCGCATGCCCTGCACATAACCATCAGACCGGAACAGGCAACGGCACAGTAACGATTAATGCCGACAGCGGCGGCGATAACGGGCACCTGCCCCCTCCGCCACCTCCGCCGCCAGGTGGTTTTTAAATACTGTTATCAAGGCAGGCCCGGAAGGCCTGCCTTTTTTGTTTCCGTCCTGTAGTACTTCAAAGCTTTTTCCTACATTTAGCTCCCATGATCACACCGGGAAAGCTGTCTTTATGCATAGGCCTCTGCCTGGCGGTACTGTGTTCCTGCCGGGAAGCCAAACGGCCGGTTCCGAAGGCGAACTGGGATACTTACCGGAAAGCCTACGCTTTCCTTTCCAGCCGGCCAGACTCCGCTTTTTACTATTTCAATGAGGTCGTATCGGCTTCCAAAGACAGCCAGCAGGTGGCCATGGCCTATACCAATATGGGGATGATCCAGTCGGAAGCGGGGGATGATTTTGGTGCGCAGGAAAGCCTGCTGCTCTCGCTGAAGTTCCTGGATGAAAAGGATGGCAAAGACCACAGCAGCCTGGTCAATGATTACAACGAGCTGGGCATGACCAGCTTCAACCTGAAGAACTACGGGGCCGCGATCAGCTTTTATGACCGGGCGCTCGCTGCCACGACCGATGAGCAGCTGAAGCTGGTGATCCTGAACAATAAGGCCAATGCTTACCGGGAGCAGAAAGCCTATAGACCCGCGCTGAACATCTATCGGACAATTACGGCGAAAACCGGGAAGGATAAGGCTGCTTACGCGCGGGCGCTGACCAATATGGCGGCCACCCAATGGCTGAGTAATCCCCGTTATGATGCCGCACCGGACCTTTTAAAAGCGCTTGCTATCCGCGTGGAGGAAAAAGATGAATGGGGGCAGAACTCGAGTTTTGCGCACCTGGCGGATTATTATGCCCCCAGCCGCCCGGATTTGGCCTTAAGTTACGCCCGCAGGCTTTATGCTGTGGCGCAACGGCTTCAAAGCCCGGACAACCGGCTGGACGCCCTGGAAAAACTGGTCAGGCTGGCACCCCCGAAAGAAAGCAGGGGCTATTTTGTAAAATACCGGGAGCTCGGGGATAGTATACAAACCGCACGCAATGCATCCAAGAACCAGTTCGCCCTGATCCGTTATAATGTACAGAAAGAACGGGCGGACAAGCTCAAACTGCAAAAAGAAAATACGGAGAAAAAGTACCAGATCGACCGGCAAAGGGTGGTCATTGTAGGGACTTTTGTCCTGATCGTTTTGGGCGTGTTCTTTTTGCGGTTCTGGTATCGTAAAAGGAGGCAACGGTTGGAGCTGGAGGCGGCGAACGCGATCAGGGAAAGTGAGCTGAAAACCTCCAAAAAAGTACACGATGTGGTGGCCAACGGCCTTTACCGGATCATGAAGGAAGTCGAAAACGGGTCCGGAATAGACAAGGCGGTGCTGCTGGACAGTATCGACAACCTGTATGAAAGGTCCAGGGATATTTCCTATGAGGATCAAAGGCCCCAGGTAACACCATTCCATCAGCGTGTCGCCGCCATGCTGAATTCCTTTGCCACAGACCGGATCCGGGTGCTGTCCGCGGGTAATACGGAAAATTTCTGGGCACATACCGGTCCGGAACAGCAGGATGAACTCTGGGCAGTCCTGCAGGAGCTCATGGTCAATATGCGCAAACACAGCCAGGCGGAAAACGTAGCCCTCCGGTTCAATGTCGAAGACAAAAAAATACATATCCACTACACCGACGATGGCAGGGGCATCAGCGGCATCCTGAAAAAAAAGAACGGCCTGCGGAATACGGGAAACCGTATCAAAAGCATTGGCGGGGAACTTAACTTTGACACTGACCAGGAAAAGGGCCTGAAAATCCATATCACCTTCCCGGCCATCTAAAAGCTGTATGATGTTTAAAAACGTATTGATCGCCGAAGACCATGAAAGTGCCAGCATTTCCGTCAGGAAGACGCTGGCGGATTTGGGGGTGCCGGACCCGGACTTTGCTTATTACTGTGACGAGGCCCTGAAAAGGGTGACGATTGAACTGAGAAACAAACGGCCTTACGGGCTGTTGGTTACGGACCTGTTTTTTGAACCGGATGATAACCCGCAGCGGCTGGCGGATGGCGAAGCGCTGATCAGGGCGGTGCGGCAGGTGCAGCCGGACCTGAAGGTATTGGTGTTTTCAGCGGAACACAGGGCGGGGGTGATCGAACCGTTATTCGAAGGACTGAAAGTCGACGGCTACGTCCGCAAGGCACGTCATGACGCGCAGGAGCTGCGCACCGCTATTGAAACCATTTTTTCCGGGAAAGTACATTACCCCACACACCTCCGGCAGGTTACAGCCCGAAAGAATGCCTACGATTTCACCGAGCTGGACGTAATGATCATCACCCTGTTGTCCCAGGGGGTGCTCCAGAAAAATATCCCCGATTATCTGCAACAAAAGAACATGCAGTCCTCAGCTTTACGCAGCGTTGAAAAACGCCTGAAGCAAATGCGGGACGCCCTGAACTTTTCGAAGAACGAGCAGCTTGTGATTTTCTGCAAGGATATGGGCATCATCTGAAACAAGCAATACGTAGGCCGCTCATACCAGTTCGGGATAAAACATAAAAAATAACAGGGGACGCAGCATCGCGCCGGTCCCCTGTAAACCTAAACCTTATCACAAATCGGGCCGGATGGCCCTTTTCTTTTGCTAAAGTAAGCAATTTCATGCGTAAATAACACCTTTTATCTTTCAGGCAGCGAAGCCTGCTTTTGAACAGCTTCAGGGCATCCGCGGTGTTTTCTGGTATCAGCTTCTTTTTTTTAGTGTAGCCCCAAATTCATTTTCTTCCTTTCAGGCCTGCCCGGTTAGCCCTATAACCCCTCAGTCGTCGGATGAACTGCAAAGCCCTAATCCCGGGCGGTTTCCCGCAAAAAAGGGGGCTTCGGGAGCGCTAATTTTGAACAGACACTAATTAACAAACATGGTTATGAAAACTTATTACGTAAATACCAAGCCCCAGGCTAACGGAGATCATGAGGTTCATCAGGATGATTGCCGGTTCCTGCCGGCACCGCAAAACCGGAAACATTTGGGTGCTTTTGCTTCCTGTAGGGGAGCCGTCACTGAGGCGAAAAAAACCTATCCGACGGCGGATGGCTGTGCTTTTTGTTCGCCGGATTGTAATAAAGGATAATCTACTGCGATTGCTGATTCCATCTTTCCGGTATCGATACAATTGTAAACGGTTGTCAAACCCCGTCAACAAAAGAGATGAAATCATTTCCACTTGCTCTTATTCCTTACTGATGCAGGGTGTAAAGGTTTGGATATCGTATCGGTTTGTGTGTCGGTTTAAATGCGGAAAACACCATTACAAAGCGCATTGCCGGAACAGGAGCTTGTTGTTGACAAATGATAAAACGACGCTGGGAAAGGCGGGCCATAACGTTTTTGTTGCCCGGGAAAATAGCTTTCGGGGGCGCATGAAACATCAAAAATTTAAATCTTAAATTTCAATGGAGCTGATCGATCAACAGGTTATCAACGATAACAAGGACATTTATGCCAGGATACAGACAGAGTTGCTCAAAGCAGAATTCGAGATCCTTATCGCAACGGCCTGGTTTACGGACGAGGATCTCTTTAATATCCTGGTCACCAAACTATCCGAAGGTATTCACCTCGAAATCATTGTTGCTGATAATCAGGAAAATGAAAAGCTGGATTTTAGCCTTTTGAGTTCAAAAGGGGCCATCGTTCATAAGATCAAAAATATTGGCTACGGTATCATGAATCAGAAGTTCTGTGTGATCGATAAACGGATCGCCCTGCACGGCTCTTATAACTGGACGGTGAACGCCCGGAAAAACAACCATGAAAGTATCATTAGTACGAACCACCAGGAAACCGTAGCCTCACTGATTGAGAATTTTGAGGCTATAAAAAAGAGAATTGAAGCGGTAAAAGGGGAGACTGCTGACGGTCGATCTCCTGTTGCCAAAAATGAAAGACCGAAGGGGATTCCCATCGAAGTGCCGGCAAAGGTAGGCGCGGAGTTCGAAAAAGTGCTGGATTCAATGATCGCGGCTGAAGTAGGAAGTTTCGACAGGCGGTTATTGCGGGAACAGGGATACGAACGGTGCAGCGCAAACAATGGAGACCACCAGGTATTGCACAAGGCTTTTGATACGTTATATTCTGTTTTTATCAACGATATTGATGTGATCGACGATAAAAAGAAACGCTTATTGACCAAGATCGAGGAACACCGCGTAAAAAACCTGGATCTTCTGGCGAAAAATTGCGAACTCCAGATTGATTTCCTGCAGCGGGAGCATGAGATCAGCAAGTCGAACCTGGAAACCAGGCGTACCGGATTGGAAGTTGAAGCGGATGTTGCTTTAAAAAATATCGATGATCTGAAGCTCATCAAAATACCCTTTCTCGAAAACAAGAATGCGGAGCTCGATCAGCAGATCAAACTGTCGGAGCGGGAATTTATCAAACCAAAGTTTAAATGGTTTGACTTTATTCCTACGGCTATATTCAATCTGACGCTGCTGGTCTACCTGATCGTTTTTTATTCGTCCGCTGCTTATATTTTACTGTTCAGCGTCGCTGATGCCAGGGAGGCGGAAGCGCAGGGCATGCCCATAGCGGCTGCCCAGATTTTTAATCCGGACGCAATGGGCAGAGCACTGCATAAAAGTGGTACCGCCCCGCTCTTTATATTTCTATTTGTGATTATACCGCTTGCTTTTGCTGTCATCGATCGTTTTCTGACCAACAAGTGGGCTGTGATCGCCGGGTTTATTTTCGGCATTGTCTTGCTAGACGGGGCTGTTGCTTTCAAAGTCACACAGGCGGTATATGAGGTCAACTTCGCAAAGGGGAACGTCACGGAAGCCTGGCGCAATGGAATGGCTTTTACAGATACTAATTTCTATCTCGTATTTGTTTTCGGCGCATTTGGCCTTTTGCTGTTCAAGCTCGCTTTTAAAAAGCTGATGGGGATTTTCGAAGACCGGAACCCGGACATTGCAATGCAGCGTAATCAGTTGCTTATTGCGCACCTGCGGGAAGAAATCAACCTTAATGGTGAAAAGATAATGCAGCTCAAAGAGGATGTATCCGCCTTGGAAAAGAAGATCATCCAGTTTAAAGCCGATATTAAACTCAGTGAAAACGAGCTGGCCGGATTGCCTGTAATCCTGAACCAGAACCTGCAAAAGAAAAAAAGCCAGCTGATTACGGACAACAATATCATAGACCAGATCGCTGCCATTTATACAGTGCATATCCAGTCAGATAACCTGCCGATTTCGGTTGACGCATTGAAGGACCGTATTAATGTTTTTCTGGAGGGTTGGAACGATTTTCTATTCAATGAATACGCCATAGCAAAAGCATCCTTAAAAACTTCCGAGGCAGCCAGCGTCGCGCTTGCCTGGCAGAACGAAAAACTAAATATGAACAAACTCGACAAGAGGGTAAAATTAAATACAGGTGAATAAGCTTATCATTTCAGGGGCTATCGCGCTGCTTTCGCTGAACTGCAGCAGCCCGTTAAAAAGCGAAAAAGAGCCGGCCGCGCCGTCAAAAAGAAATTATGTGATCACGCATTACAATATCACTTTTGCGCCGGATCTGTCTAACCGGGTCAACCCTAACTTATACAGGCGGCCGCTCAACGATGTACAGATCCTGAACATCATTACCGCTGACATGTACCCGCAGATTCTGCGCACCCACCGGTCAGAGAACCAAAAGGATAAGCTGCTGGTCGATTTTGTCAATAAAGGGCTGATCACCGAGTAAGCCGTACAAACCGACAAGCTCTTCATTGATTTCGGGCGTTTCCCCAACCAGATCGAACGCATAAGTTATATCTTAAACAAGGTACCTGCCAAGCCTACTTTAAAACAGGATATCGGTAAAATGTCGGCAGAGTTCACGCGGATCAACCAGGCGGCTGGCAGCAAAAATTTCGGCGCCGATATTTGGACTTATTTCAACCAGGGAATCGATGACAAACGCGTGCTCCCGGCAGAGGCGCCCAGGAAGGATGAGGAACTGACCGTTGTGAATACTTACCGCAACGTGTTGGTTTTGACAACAGACGGTTACATCGAGGCGGGAATATTCGGGAAAGGTTTCGATCTGAGCCAGAAAACCATAAACGGTTTCAGAAAGGCTTTCCTGGCTTCCGGCGAAAATGATATCAAAGTTTTTTTCCGGAAAAACAAATCGTTCCGCATCAGGCCGGTCAATAATGAGAACCTTAAAAACCTGGAGGTGCTGGTCATGGAGCTTTATGACCGCTCGATGTCGAAAGGGGGCAGTGCGACCGTTCAGCCGACAGATATGGAGATCATGAAACTTTTCTGGACGGACTGGCTGGAGCAATCCAGGGTAAAGCGCTTCGAACTGCATCCATACGCTAATTCCGCAGGTGAGGCTGAACAGATCATTCTGAATTTTCTTGGCGTTAGCAAAATTCAATCCTGAACTTCTTAATGAACAACCTAAACCTTATCAAATATGAGCTGGTCATATCGTAAGTCTTTCGGATCGGGGCCGTTCCGGGTCAATTTTTCTAAAAGCGGTATCAGCTATTCTCTGGGTGTGAAAGGGGCCCGCGTTAACGTCGGGCCCAAAGGTACCTTCGTCAGCCTGAGTGCACATGGTATTACTTACCGGAGGAAATTACAGGGGCCAGCATCGGCAGGGGCACCAGAAAAGCATCGGGCATTAGCCCCCGTAATTGACAAAGGCCATGATATCGCTTCCGCAGCTATCGGGCAACTGACAGATACAGATTCTATGGACTTCGTAGCTGAACTGACCCGGAAAGCGGGCCTGATAGCTTATGTGAACTGGCTGGGCATTCCGCCGCTTTTGATTTTTATTGCGGCCATGCTGTGGACTTCTTTTGGCAGCCGGACTGTGGTCAGGCGGCCTGCAAGGGATAGCATCTCGGTTATGGTGACCTCCTATGAAGGTGTAAACATCCGGAAGCGCGCGGATGCCGGTTCTGACATTGTCAGAGCGGCAGTTTACGACGAAGCTTTTCGTTTGACCGATTCGACCAATACAAAATGGGTTGGCGTAGGCTTCCATGATTCTACCGGATATATCAACCGGCGTTTTGTGCGTATTGATCATGTGCCATTGGAAGCGGTTGCAGAAACGCAGGCCTTCCTGGCCAATCCATATGCCGTTTATGAATTCCTGCTGGGCATCCTTGTTTTTACGGTACTTATCCGCTGGTTGCGGAAGCTGGACAAAGAGCGCTTTGAGATGGAACTGCATTACGACATGGATCCGCAGTTTCGAAAGGTGTATGAACAGTTTGGTGTTCATTTTGCCCGGTTTTCCGGTTCAGCAAGAATCTGGCAGTATCTGAACGCGCAACAAACCAGCGATTATAAACGGAATGCCGGAGCGGGTAAGCTCATCAAACGAAAACCATTACGCGGTGTCTTCACCAATAAACCTCCACTTCCGTATTTCATCACCAACGTATCCACGCCCTGCATTAAACTGAACACCCTTGAATTTTATTTTCTGCCGGAAAGGCTGCTGATCAGGGAAGGAAACTCATTCGCGGCGGTGTTCTATAAAAATCTGCGGATAACCGGGTATACGACGCGTTTTATTGAAAGTGAATGGCTGCCACCGGATGCACAGGTAATTGATCAAACCTGGCGGTATGTCAATAAACGCGGAGGACCGGACAGGCGCTTTAACAATAACCGGCAAATCCCCATTTGCGCTTATTCTGAGTATACCCTGACTTCCGATACCGGGATTTACGAAATCATCTCCACCTCGAAGAAAGGTGCGATGGACGATTTCGCAAGCTTTCTGGGACAGATCGGCAACCTCCAGGCAAGGATGCCCACGGGTTAAGCCGAAGGCTCGAAACCAATCAGGCAGATGAAAAGTGCCCATGAAAAGCGCACAGGAATTAATGATTCAATTTTGCTACAGCTAAAACTTAATACGATAATGGATTTTAAAGATCAGATACTGCAATTAGCCTCCCGTGTCGAGAAATTGATCCCACAGCTCAAGACCGAGGAAGCCACCAAAAACGCCCTTATCATGCCTTTCATACAGGTATTGGGCTACGACGTATTCAACCCCTTCGAAGTTAACCCCGAATTTATCGCCGATATCGGCATCAAGAAAGGGGAAAAGGTCGACTACGCTATCATGAAAGACAGCGAACCCGCCATCCTCATCGAATGCAAGCACCACCTCGAAGACCTTGATCCGCACAATTCGCAGCTGTTCCGGTATTTCCATACCACCAAAGCGAAATTCGGGCTGCTGACCAACGGGCTGAACTACCGGTTCTACACGGACCTCGTAGAAAAGAACAAGATGGATGCGACCCCTTTCTTCGAGTTCAATATTACGGAGATCAAGGAAACAGAAATTGTGGAACTGAAAAAGTTCCATAAATCCTATTTCGACGTGGAAAGCATCACGAACACCGCCAGCGAGCTGAAGTACCTGAATGAACTAAAAAGCCTGCTGAACAAAGAAATGATCCTGCCTTCGGAGGCATTTGTGACCTTCCTGACCAAACAGGTTTATTCCGGCGTGATCACGACCAAGGTAAGAGAGCAGTTTACCCCGATCGTCAAGCGTTCGCTGAACCTGCTGGTCAGCGATGCGATCAGCGAGCGGCTGAAGTCTGCATTGAACCAGGAAAAGCAAATGGAAGTCGCCGAGGCCGTGAAAATGGAAGAAGCCGTAGCTGAACCGCAGAACGGTATCGTCACCACCGAAGAGGAAATCGAAGGCTTCCATATCGTCAAATCCATGCTCCGGCAGCATGTGGGGGCCAACCGGATTACTTACCGGGACGCTTTATCCTATTTCGCCATCCTGCTGGACGACAACAACCGCAAGACCATCTGCCGGCTGTATCTCGGTACAGGCAGGAAATTCCTCGTGGTACTGGATGAAGCCAAGAAAGAAGTCAGGCATGAGATTCAGTCCGTAGATGAAATCTACGGCTACCTGGACGCATTGCTGGTGGTTATCCAAAGGTTGGAAAAAGTTAAAGTTTAAATCTTGTCGAGATGCCTTACCGGTTTGAAGAGTATAGGGCCGCGGTGCTCCGGGATTACGAGGAGCAAAAAGCGTCGGGCAAACTGCCGCTGAAGCTTGCTTTTCCCACAGTGGTTAATTTAAAAGAACATGCGCTTTCAGCCTGTAAAGAACGGTTTCTGCGCCAGGATGAGAACGTGCTGATTTCATTCTTTGAGCGACAGTCAGATCCGGACGCCTATATAGATGCAATCAATAAGGCTGATGCTGACATTTTCCGGCCGGTAAACTATTTTTTAAAAGGGAGGACACAAAGCCCGGAGGAAAAGCAGATCGAACTACTGGCCTGGTTAACCGATTTCGAAAACCGGCCGTACTCGAATTACATTTCGAAAGTGGCAGAAAAAAAAGGAGTCCGGACCCTCATAACTCATATTGGATCCATTCCCCAAACCCTTTGGGAACATATCCCCAAAAAGTATTTAAAGCTTTGCATGTATGTAATAATACCGGTTCTTTTTTTAACCCTGTTCCTGTTGAATAATACGGATGGACCAGAGCACTCTGTACCCGGGTTTGTCTACGTTTGCGAAAGCTCAACCGCAATAAGATATCATCTGCGGAATAACTGTATAGGCTTACGTAATTGTCAACATCGCATTATAAAAATCAGCGTGAACGAAGCAAAGAAAACCGGGCGGACGCTTTGCCACCTGGAAGGTGGTTAGTGACAGATCCGTTAAATAAAACGGATCTGAATTTTTTGACTCGTTGTAGTAAAAACGAAAAATTACTTAACAAGTTTTTTCGGGCTTCTGTTACCGAGGTAAATATTAAAAATCAACCATTTTTAAAACCATACAATGAATATTAAACTTACCCACATTTTTGCACCTCTCATGGTTGTCCTGTCATCATGTGCTAACAATAATACCCAGATCGCGGAGAACACTTTTATTCACGGGGATAAGATCTATAAACTGATCGATAATGAATTAAGGGAGATTGGCGATCTGAATGCCAAAGAGATTAAAAAGTTCGAGATATCAAAGCCTAAACAACGGGATTTAGGTTTGGCTTCCCTGAACTTTGTTAAAAAGGGAGCCTATACAACACTCAAAGCCTTGTACAGGGGCAACTTTTTATACTATGCGTTGAAAGTACAAGGGTTGAACGACTTGCGTGATAATTACCAGCCCGGACGGATCACCATAGAATTTATCGACGAATTTGGCTTTATACTCCATTCGATCGAAATACCGGTTTCAGATCTGACCGCCATAGTTGGTGATGACGGCAAACCGGCGGAGTTCGTCTACAATGGCAAGACCGAAATGAGCACTGAAATAAACGCTGCTATTAAATCCTATGACGTTACAGCGGGTATAAGACGTAAATCCTTTTATGGCTATTAACGAACTCAACCTTGGAGATCACGATATAGCTGTTAAATTAAAATAAACCAATAAATAAACTTTATAACAATGGCAAAACCAAAGGCTACAGCAACAGAGGAAGTATTGCTGGATTCTGGTAATCCAGCAATAAACAGACCAAGACTTACCAAACTCATTATTAAAAACTTTCGGGCTATTGGCAATAAACCGGTTGAGATAGATCTCAATGATATCGTAGTCCTGGTTGGTGGAAATAACGTCGGTAAAAGCACCATATTAAAGGCCTATGAAATTGCCATGTGCCAGGGCTCAAGTAATGGAATACTCTCCATAGATGATTTTCCACGGGGAGAGGTGACTTTAGATGAGCTGCCTGAGATTGAAATTCAAACTGTTGTATTTGACAATGCGCCTGGGGAAGAATGGATCACCGTGACAGATCAGGGTGAAAGGTTAGTACGAGAGAAATTTACATGGTCGGAACCAGGAAAGTCTTCCAAAAGACAAGGATGGGATTCGAAGAAGGAGATCTGGAGCGAAAAGGTCCCCTGGGGGGCGCCTAATGTTGCTAACTCCAGGAGACCCGAACCACACCGGGTCGACGCTTTTGATGATCCTGCAAAACAGGCGGAAGAAATTAAGAAACTTCTCAGAAAGGTACTTGATGATAAAGTAAAGCAACATAAAGGGTTTGAGGATCAGGAGAGCGTGTATAATTCATTATTAAAACAGGTAGAAAAGCTGCAGCGTGCTATAGTCGCCGAAGCTGAAAGTGAAATAAAGGAAATCAACCACGAATTATCGCGAATGATCGGTCAGGTCTTCCCTAACTATAAAGTTGACTTTGATCCGAGGACGACTGACGGAATCGATAAGACGATCAGTTTATTTAAAGGCGAGGCGCAATTGTTGATGGGACCTGAAGACGGTTACATGAGCAGTATAGAAAAACAGGGCAGCGGTGCCAGGAGAACATTGCTTTGGTCGGCATTGAAATATATTTCAGAAACGAAATCAAAGAAGAACGACGATGGAACACCAGTTCGTCCGCATTTGCTGTTATTAGACGAACCCGAAATTTGCTTGCATCCGAACGCCATCCGGGAGGCCTGTAATGTGCTTTACAATTTGCCAAATAACCATTGGCAGGTAATGGTGACTACCCATTCGCCTATTTTTATTGACCTTTCCAAGGATAACACAACAATTGTAAAGGTAGAACGTAAAGCGGATGATTCTATCGTTGGTACAACCGTTTACAGGCCCGACCGCTTAAAATTAAGTCCGGATGATAGATTAAATCTCAAATTATTAAACATTTTCGACCCTTACGTCGCCGAGTTTTTCTTCGGAGGTAAAACCATTATCGTGGAGGGGGATACGGAGTTTACTGCCTTCAAGTATGTCATACAAATGAAGCCCGAAGCATATAAGGATATCCATATCATAAGGGCGAGGGGTAAAGCTACTATTGTATCAATGATAAAGGTTTTGAACCAGTTCGGGGCTGATTATGCTATTCTTCATGATGCTGATTCGAAACTGGCAAGCAATGGCAATGCTAATCCGGCCTGGAAGATTAATGAAAATATCCTGAACGAAGTACAACTAAAGCCGGAAGGTGTCAAAGTAAGATTACTTTCCTCTATTACAACTTTTGAGGCTGCGTACTTTGATGAAGAGATAAAAAGTGAAAAGCCTTATAACGCTTTGCAACAGCTGAGCACAAACCCGGTTTTTTTTAATCGGATTGAACGGTTGTTGTTGTGCCTCATTGATCATGCTGCAAGTCTTCCCGAAAAGTGTATGGAATGGAAATCAATGGAAGAACTTGAAATGGCTTGTCAATAAATGGCTTTCGGTTAATACTTAAAGCCCTGCAACAAAGTCCTGCGGATGGAGTCTTTCAGTTGCTGGGTAGGTTTTACTTTTGGATTTTTGCGTTTAAATCGTTGTACAATGCGGATTCCCAGTCTTCATACGCCAGGTTAGGTTAGGGAATACGATATACCTCTCACGCCAAAAATGTGTCAGGCTGTCAACTTCATGATTTCTGCGGCTGTTATCCTGACTCAGGGTACCTTGTTTATCGAATGCTTTATTGATATCAGTCAGGTTATTTCCTAAAAGCAGGATGATCGTATTTTTTAAGCTGATTTGTTGCCATCTGGTTTCTTTACTGCTTGGCGTATTGCGACGCTGAAACTTAAAACGGCAGGTATCGGCAGGGGTGCAGTAGGGGAACCCGAGTTCTGCCTACCCCGTAGTGTAAAGACACAGACTGAATCATCGTATTCACTATAATCGGTATCGAAATCACCGGCGCGGAGATTGGAAAGCGGGATCTTTTTCAATGTCTCTTCACATGCGTGCTGGCCAAATGCCGGGAGCCGACAAATTAGTATGAGCAAAAAAACGAAACATATTCTGTGCATGACCGGTAAAGGTTGTTGTACCTAAATTACCAATTAAGCTGCTTATATAAAAGGGGATTGTTCGAAGGGAAAATAAATTATTCGCTTTTGTTTTTATCCATCAGCGTGATTACCCGTCAGTAGGTATATACCTGCAATAGCCGGGAACTAAAAACCCTGGATGTGCTAATAGTTAACCATGCAGTTCTTTCCCGCAATGAGGGCAGGTCGCATGTGATGTATTTCTTCGCTTAAATTCATCGGAAAACCCGGAAGCTAAAATACCGGCAGGAAGGGCGAACACGCCGATGCCTAGTATGGAAATGCATGCGGTGAGCGTCTTACCGATGGTTGTTATCGGATAAACGTCGCCGTATCCTACGGTTGTGAGAGTTGCGACACTCCACCACATTGTTTCGGGGATACTCGAAAACTTATCTGGCTGGACATCATGTTCTACAAAGTACATGACGCTGGATGCCAGTATGATCAACGAAAGCACGATGAGCATACTGACGATCAGTTCTTCCTTTTTTTGCTTCAAAGACGCGCCGGATCACCCGAGACGCATTGAGGAAACGACCTAATTTAAAGAAACGTACAAAGCGGATCATTCTGATCAGCCGTAAGGAGCGTAGATCGAGGCCGGATATCAAAGGTAGGTAAAAGGGGAGGATCGCTGCCAGGTCCACAAGCGACCCAGGTGAGATGAGGTATTTTAATCTTCCTTTAACCGGGTGCCGGTATTTTTTCATACTTGTGCATGACCAGATGCGTAGAAGATACTCCAGTGAGAATATGAAGATGGAAAAAAGTTCAAAATCTTTGAACCAAATCTGGTTGGCGCGGTAGTAACTGTCGACAGTTTCCAAGCATACGGCGATGAGATTGAGGAGGATGAGGCTGACGATGATGCTGTTGATGATGCGGTCCCACCTGGTGCCGCCGTCTGAAGGATCAAGTAAAAGGTGTACTTTTTTCTTAATCTGGTTATAGCGGCGGCTCTTTTGATTCTTTTGTAAGGTTTGGGTTAAGCTGTACATTGGTGATCGGTTTAAACAGTTGAAAATACAAAGTCGCAGCTTAATTATTATTGGTCAGCATAAATATTTAGTTGAGGTGAAAAATACCTATAGATTTGCCCGGATTTTCAGAAAGTATTATTTTGGCTGCATAAACATAAACCTTATCCATGTTAAAATATTTATTAGCCGCTTTTTTAATTATTTCTGTTTACAATGCCTTTGCCCAAACTTATGTGGATGTAGCGAATCAGACTATTACTCTCAACTCTACTTCTAATCTGACCGGTAATAACCGGAATTATGTGCGTGTCGATTTCCCTGATAAAACAGCAGCTTATATTTGTCGGATCACAATTAGTCCCAAAGACCGAAACCAGCAGATAAACCATCTTTTCGAACTGATCAACAAACTTGCGCCGGCTGAGCTGGCTGTTAGCGCTAATTTGGCCAGATATGCCGTTAATACCAATGATGGTTCAGCGGTGGACACCTATGTTTTTTCCAATACTTATGACGCTGATAGCTTCGTGCAAAAAAAAGACGAAAACCTTTCTGCATGCCAACAAAGTAATAATGTTGTCAATACTTGTTATGCCTCGAACCAATGTTTGAACCCTTCGCTATATTTTGGCTTCCGGAATAATAACTTGGTAAACGGGCTGGATGTGCATTTAGAGGTAGTGGCGCTGGTTGATTCCGGAAAAAAGGGGAATTCTTATACCTATTCAATCGCCAATGGTGCTAAACAGGAAGTAAAATGCCTTGTTAGCGCAGACAGGCAGCATTGGGAGAACGTAAGTTTAAGGCAGGGTTATTCAATCACTTTCACTAAGGAGCTACCAGTACTCTATTTCCGGATGTTTACTTCTGTACTCAATTTTGTGAACTATGATCTGCGACCGGATGAGCGATATAAAATTATCTGGAGCAGCACCAATAAATGGGACTTGATAAGGTATTGATTGCAAGGGCGACGGAAATAGCCGGTGCGTTCCGCGTGTTAAACAATCAGATTTGGATGTAACATAATTAAATTAGATTCGTCTATGAATTACCATGAAATATATTTACCTACTCGCTGTCACTTTTTGTTTTCCTTTACTAATTCAAGCGCAACAACGCAATTTGAAGATCGTTTATACCGATGATGTTGACCGATTTTGGCAAGCCTATGATAGTGTCGCGACTACAAGTGATACAACAAAGCAAGTAGAATTTATTCAACGTATTTACGTGGATAAGGGCACACCGGGCCTGAAAGCTTTTATGAAAGCCCGCGACTACAATGCAAGGTTGTGGATTACACTGATTCATAAATACCCTAAGTTTTGGAAAAGCATCAGGAGTAACACATTGAATATCAAAAATCAAATTCCTGCTATTACGAAAAGTATTGATAATTTCAGAAAGTTATACCCCGAAATCCGCCCGGCGAAGATGTACTTTACAGTGGGAGGTTTACGCTCAGGAGGCACCACTACTGATGATATGGTACTTATTGGTACAGAAATCGCAACAGCAGACGAAACTACTGATGCTTCGGAATTGAACGATTGGTTAAAGAATGTTTTCAAGAACCAACAGCCGTCAAACCTTGTTGCGCTAAATGTTCATGAATATGTGCATACCCAGCAAAAGGCTGGTGAAGGGCAGCTGTTGCTTGCGCAAACCATAATGGAAGGATCCGCAGACTTTGTTGCAGAACTGGTTACTCACAAGAAAGACAATAACGCTTATATGATTTATGGCCGGAACCATGAGCAAGAGCTAAAAGAAAAATTTCTCGTTGAGATGTTTAGCACAGCGACACGTAACTGGTTATATAATGGCTCCAACAACTCACATCCGGACCTTGGTTATTTCATGGGTTACGTTATATGCCAGAATTACTATTTGAATCATACTGACAAAAGGCAGGCGATAAAAAAGATCATCGAATTAGATTACAACAACGAACAGCAGGTTACAGATTTTCTCAGGGAATCAAGGTTTTATACAGAGCCGATTGACAAGCAGGCGCTGTTAAGCAAATTTGAAAAACTGCAACCGCAGGTAGTTAGCCTTACTCCGAACATTAATAAGCAAGAGGATGTTTCGTCCTCACTCACGGAGGTTACCATTAACTTTTCTGAACCTATGGGTGAAGGCTATTCTTTTAATTTTGGCGAAGGTGGTAAAGAGCATTTTCCCATTTCAGGGGTAGCAGGATTTACGAATGATCGCAAATCATTTAAACTCAAATTAAATTTAAAATCCGGACATAGGTATGATTTTGTAATTACTGACAGATCATTTCAATCTAAAACAGGCTATCCTCTACAACCTTACAACGTGCATTTTGAAGTAAAGTAGTTTATTTTTAGAGGAACCTTATTGCAATTTAAGCATGGTTAGCTTAAGAGATTTTTAAACTACGATCTTTAGATGTCATCCTAAAGGTAATGTCAGCTATAGGATAAAGCTTTTATATCAGAAATTTCAGGAACAAGGACACATGTTACCTTGTGCAGAAAACGAGCCTTTTCAGGTTAGTGCCTTTTGGAAATTGAATATTTGAACCGTCGTACGGGGTAATTGCGTTGGTAAATTTAAGTCAAGAAAATCATCATTACTTCATGGTGACTGTATCTCCGCTGGAAGGTGGCCGTGTCGTGGTCGTAGTCCGGCCAGAAAAACTACCCGAAGTGGGATTATCATTAGGTGCGGGGATCTCAGGTGGTATAAAATCATCGGTTTCCGTGTTGATTTTGTAAGTAGGTGTAGTTTCTAATAGCGGCATCCAATTGATCTCTTTCATGTCCCACGCTGGGTAATGAGCAAGATCATCAGGTTCAGCAAATAATAAACCCCTCAGTCCCTCATGCTCTATCCATGGGGCGTATGCTGGTCCTGAATTCTTGGCCAGTGTCTTATCTAAAAAATCAGGGTCTTTTTCCAGGCTTATGATAAAATCCGGATAGAGCATCGTCAGCGCGACAAACTTTCCCAATTGTGGAATGGTTAAAGCCTTTCTGCCATTATTTTCATCACTTTCCGTGAACAACCCGGTACTATTTGAAATATGGGCCTTCAATCTGAAAATATTGACAAATTGCTTCATCCGCCTTGGATTATGATCAAAGAACGATGCGAGTTCAAAAACGACCTCACGAAATTCCGCTGCGTCCTGTCCCTCGGTGATTTGTAACATGGGTTTATAGGTCACCGGCGTGTTATTGGTTTGTACTTGAATGCCGCTAAGGGATTCAATGAATGCGCGTGTATAGTTGGATGAAGGCCGGGGCACTTCAAAAGATAGTTGAATAAACTTCTCGATAAAACGGTAGCCATAATCGCGGGCATTGCGGAAGCTTTCCGGGCTATTCAGCGGCCCTTTATCCGGGTACAGGAAAGGCAGTAAGTCCTTATATTTTGCAGAGACACCGGCGGCTACTTTTTCCCGGTCCATACCAATAATGAATATCAGCCTTGGTGAATCGGCGATCATCATATTGAGCCCCTGCATTAACTCCGCAGCTTTAGGTACATCGGCCCTGTCCAAGTCATCCACAAATACGAATATTTTTTCCTTGTCGTCTGTCAAAACGTCGATGATATGCGCAAAATCTTTGTGAAACTCTTCAATAAAAGATACGTTACCTTCGTATTTGGGGGTATTTACAAATTTTTCGAGGTCATTCTTAAAAGGATTACCGAATATTTCTGCCAATTGTTTTAATACCAGCGGAAATATGACCAGGGTTCCGGCAGTACCCAAGACTTTGATAATGCTGCCAAGATCTGCCTTATCTTCTTTTAGAAATTGGGACAGGCTTGGCGAGCTATTGAGCAGTTCAAAAAGAATATAGCCATAAATTAATACCATAGCCGCTACCTTGATGATGCTGAGCCAGCCTTTATGCCATTCAAACCTTTTGGCACGGAGTCTTAAATTGGCTATCCAACGCTCACAGAAACAGCGCCTGGCCAGCAGTTTTTCCATAAAAGTCAGCGCAAAAGCCGCCCACATGGATTCTACTTTATCCTGGCGCCAGGCATTAAAGCGAATGGTTTGGTAACCACCGGCTTTCAGTGAATCTTCTAATTGCAACATGAAAGACGATTTACCCGAGCCCCATTCCCCTTCTATAGACAAAGTAAATGGGGCTTTCGTTTCCGGGTTAACCAGAAAAGAATAAACCCCTTCCACGTACGGCCTGAAACCGAGGTAGTCATTTTTTAAAGAGGCGGGTGTATCTTCATTACCGGCCCCACCAATCTCCATGGTGCCACCGGCATTGATCTGTATATTTGCCATCGTTTAGTGCTTGTTATGGGTAATGGCATTCACGGATCTGCATAACTGACTGATGCGCACTGCCTCTTTGTTGTTTGCTATACTTTTTTGCATTTGCTCCAATGCGAAGTCCGATATCTGCCATCCCAGTGGCAATACCGGCCAAACTTTTCTACTTGTACCTACCGCTATCATTTCCGGCCTGATCTGGGTATAACCATAGTTTTTTCTAAAGGCGAACGATTTGTTGTCTCCTTCCCGCGCTTCCGCAACGGTGTTGATCAAACTGACCAGCCCGATAGGAGGCACCAATGGTTCAAAAAGGTGAACCGGTGCATGACTCCTGAGGATAGGTACACTGTTGGGCAGAGACAGAAATTGGATGTTGATCTGCCGGTAAACCGTATCTCGCGCGGACAAGCGTTCAAGAGCCCTGGCAAACACGCGATAGACCTGCGCAGAGGTCTCGGCGCCGGAATTGTCCCAGGTCCCTCCATCCGTAAAATTATGTTCCCCGTAAAGTTTCGCGGTAGGGCTTACATAAGGAAACCGGGCGCTTAAAAATGCCGCGGTGCTCAGGCGGATATCATCTCCTTTTTTTAGGCCGGAGGCCACAAACACGGCCCCTGGAAAATCGAGTGAATCAACCAAGACCGGCGCGATGACGCCTTTTTTGCCTACCCTCGCATCATGGGTATTGGGAAAGAATAAGGGTAATTCATACCGGGTGTTTTTTTGGAGTTCACCTAGCTTAACGCCCAGGGGTATACCCAAATTCCCGCAATGTCTTTCCCAGTCTTCTTCCTGGAGCCTCCCTCTGTCTTTCCATGCCGAGAGGCCAAAGGCAGAGGCCCAGGCGTCACGCCCCAATAAGGCAACAATATCGGCTGTCAAATAATCGTATTGGAATACTTTTAAAATTCGATTGGGATAGAGGGCACGGTCCTTACCCGGGCAGTCGAGGTGCATCTTGCTGGAAGCAACGACTAAAGATAAGCCGATCGAGCCGCCCGAGGCCCCCGAATAGGAAAACACATAGTGCTCGAAGTTTTTGGCGGAGGGGTCGCTGTCGTTTCCTTGAATTACCAAACTGTCCAGGGAACCCATTACCATGGCTGTCCAGGCTGTGGCCCGTATACCGCCGCCAAAGGCATTGACAAAAAACACCGGATAGGGTTTTTTACTGCCGTTTTTGGACAGTGTTTCGAGTTCCGGCCTTCTGTTCTCCAGCCAACGGGTGGCATAAGTTTCCAGGCTATCCGGGAAGCGCGTATACCTGGGATCGTGCTCTACGAGGATATTGTGGTAATCCGTTATTTTAAAAACGGCAAAGCAAGTCATGATCACCAGCAAAAGGCTGACATACTGCACCCCGCGGCGTTTACCGAGGTACATGAGAAAGGCAAAGAACAACAGATAACCGGCAATGCCGCAAAACACGACCGGCATCGTCCAGAAGCGGTCGATCAAGGTCAATTCCCGCTGAATAGATCTGATATTAAAACTAAGAAATATGACCCCGAGAAAAACGCCGCTGACTGTGATCCATGGAGTGATCTTCCAGTTGCCAAGAACAATATCACAGGTACGCAATGTGGTGGTGATCAAAAAAGCAAGGGACAATAATAATAAGTCAAGGCTTAAATAAACCAGGTAATAAGGTTTGGTGTTGCGTTCTGCATCATCCAGTCCCCAATAGATGATCAGGGCGAATATCACGCCCATGCTGATCCAGTAAAAAGGGCGGTTAACACCTGCTCCCTTTTTATAAATACGATCGATCAGGTGGTAACGCAAGATAATGGTATAGATGGCCAAAAAGATAAAGGGGATCGAGATCGGCGGGATTTCTGACAAAAAATAATCCATATGGTATTTTTGCATGGTCTGAAGAATGCCCGCGGCGGGTATTAAAAAAGCTAAAGCCCCCAACAGTCTCCCGATATCAATCTTCGCTGATGGCCGGCCGGCAGCAGCGCCACCAGACTTAAAATCCACCTTCCCGAACCAAAATTGGCAGAAAGTAATCTGTTTCGCATTATCAATCGCCTTCGGCAAATGCCAGCACAGCAAAGCTAAAATGGTAACGGTAAAAAGGAAACAAATGCAAGCCTTGCGGGTACTGTTAATGGTGATCAGCAGGTCCTGCCCCTGATCACTCAGGAACAATACCAGAAAATAGAGTATTAACGTAATCAAAACGATCCGGAAACGCCACATAAGGATCAGCACAGCGATCAGGTTGTCCGAAAGCTCTTTTATCCATCCGTTCCATTTTTGCAAATGAAAGGCTTGACTTACCAGGTAAATTAAGAGTAAAGCGATGGTTACCCACTTGATCAAGGCAGGCAGGAAGATACATAAACTATTGATCCCATCCGGAGCCGCAAGAATGGCCCGATGTGTTCCCCAATCCTCCAGCACGTCCGTTAAGCCTGCTAGTAAGATCATCCCGGCAAACAAGCCGATAGATTTGATGTGCCGGTGGTATGCCAGCCTCAAAAAAATAAGGAAGAATAAAAACACATACAAGCCGATAAAAAAGTAATCCATTGTATTCTGATCGTCGGCTACTTTCAAACCGGTAAAGGTTCGTCGAATCAGGCTGTCACCAAAAAGCTGAATGGTTTCCGTGTGATTTTTCCAGTCCGATAATACCGCCCGCTGGATACCATTGCTCGGATTAAGCTCCCAGGAGATAATACCTGCGGGTAAATGGCCTGAAGCCAACATCCAGGAGTCCTTGTTCATCATGATCGTAGTGATGATTAGTCCGCCAGCCAATAGCAAAAAAAGAGGCCTGAAATTGGTTGTACACCAAGCTTGGAGTTTTTGATAAAAGCCCATCGTCAAAAGGTTAAAGGTTACATGAAGATACGAAAAATATTACAAAATACTCAAAGACAGGCTTTTATTAGTTACCTCGCTCTACTAACAGCACCAGCCGAAAACAGAAGTAAAAGAGAAGCAAGCTTTCGTGGGCGTAGGGGATTATGGATGCCTTAAACTTTAACCCTCAATCTTTGGGATTCGATAATAAATAGTTATCTATTGTTCGGCAATGAACATTTAAATGATTGATATGCTCAACCTGATTTAGTTATGAGATTATAGTTAAAAACTAATGAGAGCTAAAGCATACAAGCGCAACATAAGGTCATTTTTAGAGGTGAAAACTATGTTTAGTAGCTTGCCCCCGCTTCCATGTTTGATATAACGGATGCGGCAGAGTCAGCTAGAACCATATTGTTGGGCTTAAACCGTGAGTGGATCAAAAGGCAAGGCGACTTCTTCGTGGAATCACCTATAAGCTTTCTGACTGCTATCATTTGGTTCTCAAAAAGTATGAAATGGCGAATACTGCACTCTACCGCACGTTATTGAACTGATGCAAATGGATTACGATAGTTTGTTTACTGTTTTAAGAACAGAGAAGGAAATTGAAGTCTTGATCAATCCCTTTGTGAATGCTTACTTGAATGATGTAATGGAACAATTGGAAGGCCAAATCGCATAGGCAAAGATTGTAATGGCGAAGTTGTCCTCCCCTCAGCTTATTATGTATTGTCCGGTTCAGATTTCACCTTGGACATAAATGATATAGAAAAGCCAAAGCTGGTTTGCATGGGAAATAATCCCCAGAAGTTCCAGATTTACGGTGCTGTCCTGTCACTATATGTAAAGAGGTTAGTGAAACTGGTTAACATGAAGGGCAAGCTTAAAAGCAGCCTGATATTCGATGAGTTTCCTGCAATCTATCTCAATAATATGGATACCTTAATTGCAACAGCTCGTAGCAATAAAGTGGCTGCTTGCTTAGGTATCCAGGACTTCAGCCAGTTAAGAAAGGACTATGGTCGTGAGCAAGCGAACGTCATTGTGAACATTGTCGGAAATATTGTTTCCGGCCAGGTAACCGGGGATACAGCTAAACAACTAAGCGACCGATTCGGCAAATTCATGCAGGACAGACAAAGCCTTTCAATAAACAGCCAGAACACTTAAATAAGCAAATCAAAGCAATTAGAAGCAGCTGTACCTCCTTCAAAGATTTCTGGTTTAAGTTCCGGAGAATTTGTTGGGATGGTTGCTGATAATCCAGATGAAAAATTGACTTAAAAGCGTTTCACTGCGACATAAATTAATAATCATGCTGCAATAAAAGCTTAATATGAAAATTACAATGCAATACCAATATTCTCCAGTGTTATTCCGCAAATCGTCCAAGCAAATTACCTACAAGTAAAGGGATATGTAAGAAATATTATTGAGTCAGAAATTGAGCGATTAACAGCCGACCTATCAATGACTCATCTAATAATCGGTAAACATGAATGAATTAAACATCGGGATAAAACATTTATTATATTTGACAAATAGTGACAAGTCAATATCATGAAACGAAAGTCTTTTGGTGAAACTGTAAGAGAATTGAGAGAAAAAAAAGGTTTGCTTTTAAGGCAAGTAGCTGCCGATTTGGAAGTAGATACAGCATTAGTAAGCAAAATAGAACGAGGTGAAAGGACAGCTCAAAAAGAACAGGTATTAAAACTTGCCATGGTTCTAGAGTACAATCTAGACGATCTTTTGGTTACATGGCTTTCGGATAAAATCGTTAATATATTAGAGGAAGAGCCACTTGCACAAAAAGCATTGAAAAATTCAGAAAAAAGATTAAAAAAATAAGACATGGACGGTAAGTCATTCAATATAACCACGAATTTAATAGCACAATTAAAAAATATTATTCCGGCCGCGTTTACAGAGGATAAATTAGACATTGAACAACTGAAGCAGTTGTTTGGCGAAAACGTTAACACCGATAATGAACGGTATCAGCTTAATTGGGCAGGAAAAAATGAAGCCTACAAAGTGTTGCAGTTACCGACGACCGCAACGCTTATTCCCGACAAGATTAATTCTCTTAACTGGGAAACCACTGAAAATATTTTCATTGAAGGAGAAAACCTGGAAGCCTTAAAGATCCTTCAGAAAGCTTACTATGGTAAGGTGAAAGCGATTTGTATCGATCCCCCGTATAATACCGGGTACGATAGCTTTATATATCCCGACAAATTTTCAGAAACCAAGGAAGAGTATGCCCGACGGGTTCGGGATAAGGATGAAGATGGTCTGATGATGAAAGAGGGGCTGTTTCGCCAGAATAAAAAAGAGAATGGACAATTTCATTCCAATTGGCTTTCTATGATGCTGCCCCGCCTTTTTCTCGCCAAAAACCTTCTTTGCGATGATGGCGTGATTTTTATCAATATCGACGATAATGAACTGGCGAATTTAAAGCTCTTGATGGATGAGGTCTTTGGTGAAGAAAATAAAGAGGCAATTATCACGTGGAGACGTCGTCATAATCAACCGAATGATAAATCCAAAATGATTTCTAAAGTTGCGGAGTACATCCTTGTTTATGCGAAAAACTCCGAAGCCTTAAAGCGGAAAAACACTTTTTATGGCCTGCCACTATCCGATGCGCGGCAAGGCAGTTACTCTAATCCGGACAATGATCCGCTAGGCCCGTGGGACTCCAAACCTTGGAAAGCGGGTTCCGGCCAATCAGGTTCCAGATATAAAATTAAAACGCCCACCGGAAAAGTCTTGGATGAAGAATGGATGGGCGCAGAAACCACTTACGCACAATTACTGGCAGCGGGTAAGATATATTTCCCGAGCGGCGGAGATGGTTGGCCGCGTAAAAAGTTCTATTTAAGTGAGCGGATGGCGGAAGGCCAGTGTGCACATAACTTTTGGGGGCACCAGGATTTCGGGAGTAACCAGGAAGGGTCAGCGGAGTTAGCAGAGATATTTAACGGTAAAAATGTTTTTGACAATCCTAAGCCGACTAAACTATTAAAAGCATTGATAAAAATAGCCACCGGCAAAGATGATATTATATTGGACTTTTTCGGCGGCTCCGGTTCCACAGCGCATGCGATCTATGAACTTAATGAAGAAGAAGGTGCCAATAGAAAATTCATACTGGTACAGCTTCCTGAAAAAATAAGTGAATCTGAAGAGGCTTATAAATATGGATTCCGGACCATAGCTGAAGTAACCAGTGCTCGCTTAACAAAGATCGTCCAACAACATAACGAACAACTGGGCAAAGGGCTGAATTTTGACAAAACAGCACCTGTAGGTTTCCGTTACTTCCGGCTGGCGGACTCTAATTTCAAGATTTGGCGCGGAGACTTTTTAAAAACAGAAGCTGATATTGTTGAACAGTTGCAAATGTTCAACACGTTGGAGAAACAACGCTCCTCCGGCGAAAATATGTCTTGGGAGATCGCTATCAAAAATGGAGTTCGTTTGTCCGCTGCATGTTCTGTGCTGGAACTAACAAATGACAGATTTTACTATTATCCTGAAAGGGAACTGATCATCGGTACGGATGCGATAGAATCAGCATCCGCCAAAGAGGTCATCAATCGAAAACCCGCTACTTTCATCTGTCTTGATTCGATATTCAAAAAGAATGATAAAGACAAAACCAATATTCAACTCCTGTTCGAAGACGCGGGAATAACTTTTCATACCATCTGACACTATGATCCTATTGATACCCGGCAACAGAATTTGTCAAGGAAAACAAACACGGTTCCCTATAACAGGCTATAACCCTGTTCTATGGCTGAAAACTGAGAATGAAAATTATTCCGTCATTAGTATTGACGGATTTATCGTTAACAACCAAAATACAGTTAACGGGATATTTAAGAAACTGGAATATACTGAAGAAACACCGGGTGAAGATATTTCCTTGAATGATATCAGAACACTCGTCTCTGGCAATGAGCTGGCGCTTATCAAACAGTTGGCTGATGTCCTGCAATGCCGCTTTTATATTTTCATATGGCCGGAAAATTATCCGGAGGGGTACGACAAAGACCAGGCTTTGATCCACTCCATAACACTTACGCTGGAAGATGGGGAATTAAAGTTCAATACACACAGGAAAGTTAATCTTGATACGCTGGAAAAAGGGATACGAACCATGCGTGGCTTTACGTTCCGTCATGTAAAAAATCTGAATTCCGCTTCCTCAAACCTGGAATGCTATCTCGCCAATCACACCACTAACCCCTGGCCGGGGGATATTGATGCGATGATCTACAATTTGGGGACGGGGCGTTTCGAGGCGATCATCGAATTTAAAACACATAATATGGACGCCCCTGTACAGAATGAATGGATAGGGAAATATGGCGATGAGGACTGGCGCAGGTTCAATGTACTTTTCGACCTGATAGATAACTTTAATAACCGCCTGGGCTACCGGCCAAAACTATTTTTTATCGTTTGGGGGACAAATGCAGCCAACCCTAATCACGCAAATATTAAGGTCGACCTCATTGAACGGGGCCGGGTAATCAGGTCAGTGCTTTTCCCCCGGCCTCCCTACAATGTTTTTTCGAATGATCTATTCAATTATTTAACCGGCGTTATCAATGAAGTTTAAGTTTGATAAAAACCAGCCTTATCAGTTAGCCGCTATCCAATCTGTTATTGAACTGTTCGAAGGTCAGCAACTGAGTAATTCGGATTTTGAGTTTTCTTATACTTCCAGCGATAGCGGAAGCATAAAATTCAGCGATACAGGTATCGCTAACAACCTGATGATCACTGAAGATGAACTGTTGAAAAACTTGAATAAAGTACAGGTCGAAAACGAACTTCGTGCTGATGAGCTGTCGACCTCAATCGAGAAATTGTGGTATTACGATGATGGAAGACCGCAACTTTCAGGGCCCGATTCTATTATTGCAACTGAATTTCCCAATTTTTCTATTGAAATGGAAACGGGAACGGGAAAGACATATGTATACCTGCGTACCATTTATGAACTGAATAAAACCTATGGTTTTAAAAAGTTCGTGATCGTCGTTCCTTCGGTCGCTATACGAGAGGGCGTATTAAAGAGCCTTTTGATCACATTCGATCATTTCCAGGATATTTACGAAAAGCAGCCTGCGGAATTTCGGATGTATGATGCCACAAAGTTTACGGAACTGGCCAATTTTGCGAAAGGTAATTCCATTCAAATACTGGTGATCAATATTGATAGTTTTACCAAGGATGCCAATGTGATCAATCAAGTCCGGGAAACAGGGATAAAGCCGATAGAATATATTCAGCGTTCCCGTCCCATTGTGATCATCGATGAGCCGCAGAACATGGAAACCGACATCCGTAAAAGGGCTATTGCCAATTTAAACCCTTTGTTTGCGTTAAGGTACTCCGCGACGCACAAGAACCTGTATAATCTCATCTACAAGATAGATCCCGTAAAGGCATACGATCTCGGCCTGGTCAAGCAAATAGAGGTAGACTCTGTCGTGGCTAAGAATGACATTTCCGGCGCGTATGTCAGCATAGACAGTTTTAAAACTGCAAAAAGGTCGGTTATGGCTAAGATCACTCTTTTCAGTAACGAAAAGGGCGGCGTACAGAAAAAGCAAGTTTCCGCAAAGACCGGTGATGACCTGTATCACCTTTCTAAAGAATGGGATATTTATAAGGATGGCTACGTAATCAATGAAATAGATGCAGAAAACGGCTTTGTTGAGTTCTCGAGCGGCAAAATAATTTATCGAGGGGATGCAACAGGTGGTTTAACCGATCAGATACTCAAGGAGATGATCGACGCAACGGTAGAGAACCACTTTAAAAAGGAGAAAGAGCTTATGCTCCAAGGGATCAAGGTCTTATCCGTTTTTTTCATTGATCGTGTGGCTAACTACCGCAGTTATGATGATAAGGGAGCCGCGCAAATGGGAAAATTTGCTTTATGGTTCGAAGAGAGTTTCTCGAAATGGCAAAATATGCCAGCCTATCGCGGATTATACCCTTATGAAGGGAAAGATGTTCATAATGGTTATTTCAGCCAGGACAAAGGAAAATACAGGGATTCCAAGGAAGGTAAATCATCGAAAGCTGATGATGAGACTTTCAAGCTAATCATGCAGGACAAAGAAAGACTTTTAGATATTCACACGCCGCTCCGATTCATATTTAGTCATTCGGCATTAAGAGAGGGCTGGGATAATCCGAATGTTTTTCAGATATGTACGCTGAACGAAACGAGATCTGATCTGAAAAAACGACAGGAGATCGGCCGCGGCCTGCGCTTGTGTGTTGACCAGAACGGGGAACGTAACTTAGAACGTTCAGTGAATAGGCTCACTGTGATCGCCAATGAATCCTACGACGCTTTTTCCAAAGCACTCCAATCAGAAATTGAAGAGGACACGGGGGTGAAATTTGAAGGCCGGATCAAAAATGCCCGTGAGCGAAAGAAAGTACAGTTAAAAACAAAATGGCTGGAGGATAGCCTTTTCCTGGAGCTTTGGGAAAAGATCAGGTATCAAACCGAATACAAAGTTAACTATGATACTGATGAGTTAATCCGCAACTGCGTAAGCGCATTACAGCAAATGTCTCCTATTGAAAAACCCGTAATTTACCGGGAACGTAATGTCGCTAAATTCATACGGGACAAAAATGGTCACCTGATAGAGCTTGGAGGGGAACAGAAAGGGTCCAAAGAGAAAATAGTCAGGGATGCCCAATATGAAATACCTGATTTTATTGCCTATATCCAATCTAAGACGGAGCTTACGCGAAATACGATCACGCAGATCATATTAGCGTCGGGACGCTTAAAGGATATTTTCAGTAATCCTCAGTTATTTATGGATGCTGTCGTTAAAACGGTCAGACAGGAATTTGATAAGATCAAGATCAACGGTATCGAATATAAAAAGATCGGCGGGCAGGTGTATGAAATGAAACTGTTCGAAGCGGCCGAAATCGAACAATATATGGACAATCTTATCTCCGTTAAAGATCAGGCAAAAACACTTTATAATTATATCGTTATCGATTCCCTGAGCAGCCCGGAAAAAAAATTTGCGGAAGATTGCGAATCAAGAGACGATGTACTTTTTTATGTTAAGCTTCCCGCTAAATTCCAGATCAAAACACCCATCGGCCCCTATAATCCAGATTGGGCACTTATTAAAAAGGAAGACGGGGAGGAAACCAGGATCTATTTTATTGCCGAAACAAAAGATCATAAATCTGTTGTGGATAGTTCACTTTTAAGAGATAAAGAGCGAATGAAAATTGCCTGTGCTCAAAAACACTTTGCGGTAATTGACGATGTCCATTACCGCGTAGTAAGCGCTGTTAATGAGCTGAAAATATAACCTAACAATTTCAACCTTATTGCATGAACAATCAGTATTTTAACACACTTCGTGAAATCAAAAACAATGATGTAAAAGTCCTTTTAAAAAAATCTTATCGGGGCATTTGGGAAACCGCCATAAAAAAATATTCCGACTCGGCGCACTTTATCTATGAACTCTTACAGAACGCAGACGATACAAAGGCGAGCTGGGTGGAGTTTGAACTGCAAAAAAACGGCCTTTGGTTCAGGCATAACGGCTCAGTTCGTTTTACGATCTCCGATCCTGAGCATGAAGAACCGGATTCCGAAAGCGGCGCGCTTGGCCATATCAATGCGATCACGTCTATCGGTAATTCAACGAAGATCGATCAGCAAAAGATCGGCAAGTTCGGGATCGGGTTCAAGGCCGTTTTCGCGTACAGTGATACCCCGCATATTTATGACGATGCTTTTTCTTTCAAACTGGAGAATTATATCGTACCCCACGTGATCGACCCGGACGGAGTGAAACGGAAACAGGGTGAAACGCTCTTCTTTTTTCCGTTTAACCATAAATCAAAATCTCCCGACGAAGCCTATCAGGAGATTGAAGCAAAACTGGATAACCTGTTTCAGCCTATTCTTTTCCTTAACAACGTAGAAAAGATCGCCTGGCGATCCTCCAGCAAAAATGGTGCTTACAATAAGAAAGAAATCGAAGAAACACAACACGGGGGCATCACGGCGCAATTGCTGGAAGTGAACAGCAGTGCCAACAGTGAAGAAATGAATGAACAGCTATGGCTTTTCGGCAAAAATATTGTTCAAACTTCTACCAATTCGAAGTTCAAAATAGCTGTTGGCTTTTTTGTGCTTGATGGCAACAAGAAACTGGAGACTGGTTATACGTACGAAGCATTCTGCTTTTTTCCTACCAAGGAAGATACGAAACTTGGGTTCATCATCCAGGCCCCGTTCCTGCTAACGGACAGCCGGGAAGGTATTAAAACAGGCGATACCTGGAACACATCCCTGATCCAATTAATTGCCGAACTATCAGCCCAATCCATCGGGATACTGAAGGACATCGGCATAAAAAACTCTTCCTACTTTTTGGATGATTCCATATTGGATATTATACCCTACAATCCTAACGTTTATAGCCAGCAGGGAAATTCATTAAAAATATCTTTTTCACCTTTTCATACAGAAATAAAAAAAGTTTTTCAAACGCAGCAGATCATACCCGGTAACAAAGGAAAGTATTTTCTGAGATCCAAAGCCTATTGGGCGGCGGATACTGAACTTTCTGAGTTGTTCAGCGATGAGCAGATAAGCGATCTGTTCAATAATCCGGGAGCAGGCTGGGTATTCGTATCCAAAGGACAAAAGCAACTTAACCAGGCGAATAAACCTATGGAATCATTTATTGACGGGATCATTCAGGATACCATTGATGCCAAAAAGCTGCTGCGCTTATTTACGAAACAGTTTGTGGAAAAACAGACAGATGAGTGGCTCATTCAATTGTACACTTACTTAGCTGACCGTAAATATTTGTGGGATGATAAGGACAAACTGGCGGTACGGCAACCCATTTTGCTTAACCAGGAAAGAAAGGCCATTTCTCCTTTAAATGCTGATCAGACAGCCAACCAGATATTTCTCCCTGTAGACAGGGTATCCAGCTATGATACGGTTTATCAGCCCTTTGTTGACGATCCTCATGCACTGGCCTTTTTAAAGGCCATCGGTATAGACAAGCCGGACGTTCAGGCGGAAATTTTCAATGCTATCATTCCTGAATATACCAATGGCTTTGACTATGCTAACACAGATAAGATCCTACAGCACTTTGAAACTTTTCTGAATTACTATGATAATTGCTCCTCATCACAGCAAGCCGACCTTATTTTAAAACTCAGGGAAATCCCATTTATTGCTACGCGGAAAGGTAACGAATCCGGAACAGCTTTTTTTGTAAAACCCACAATTGCCTATTTCAATGACGAGAAACTGGAGATATATTTTTCGGACACTGCGGATATCCATTTTCTTGATGACCAGTTTTATGCAGAATTTCTATCGGGAAATCAACAACAGACCACAAAGCGCTTTTTAGATGATCTGGGCATCGCTATTTATCCACGGTTGTTTAGCGAGCAGCTGAACGCTGACACGGAGACCAAGGAAATGTTTGGCCTGGACTCGATATTGATCTCATTTAAATATGCAGACGATCAGGAGCTAACCGACAAATCCCTGGACGGATTAGGCAACGCGATCAAAAGTATCACTGAAGAACGCTCAGTTCTTATTTGGGAATACCTGTTGCATTTTGCCAAAGGGCAAACCGTAAGTTTATTAAAAAGCAAATTTTCAGGAACGTTCAGATATTACCCGCGCAATGCCAGCTATAAATACACGGCCAACTTTGATTCTACACTTGCTGCCGCGCTCAGAAATGATAAATGGTTGCTTAATAAAAACGGGGAATGGGTTTCTGCTGCTGAATTAAACATTGATGAGATCAATGCGTGTTATCACCTTGACGATCCTTATGCCGGCATATTATTAGAATATCTCGGTGTAACCAATCCGGATGCCGGTCTTGAGTTAAATGAAGAGCAAAAGAAAGCCTACGACCTCGGCAAAAAATTACTGGCTGAGAATATAACCACGGAAGAATTAAACAACTGGCTGGAAGATCTCGCCCGAAGAAGAAACGTTAATCCATCAGTAGATGAGTCTGCTGAACCGGATGATGAAATTCCGATAAGTGAGCACGATCTGCAAAAGACGCTTACGGGTATTAATAAGGGGATAAGAAAAGCCCGAAAGCAAAAAGAAGATCAAAGGAATAGAAATGATGGACAAAAAGAAGAACCAATTCCTTCTCAACCGGATCTGGCTTTTGAAGAAGCCGACATGCCGGAGGCAGATCAGGATGATTTCACCAAGCCGTCAGTAGACCTGGGAAAAAGGATCGAAAAGTTAAAGCTGCAGGCAGAAGCCCAGATCGAAGAACTCACGCGCATTGAAAAATTAACAGAACTCGCCAATACTTCGGAAAAATATTCCTATGGTTGGTTCAAAGCGCTCCTGGAACTCGAATACCTGAATAGCTCTGAAGCAAACGCACAGGGTAAACAGATATCTATACAATTTGCAAAGATAGAACTGGAAGCGGGAACTGAACGGACGCTGGTCCTTAAGCACCCCAACCGTTATATCCCGCAATCTATCGAAGATATAGGTGATATGCAGATCCGCATCTACCAGGGAGATCAAACGACAGCTGTAACGGTGGAGGTCGTAAATGTTAAGGAATATACACTGCGTGCGAAACTGAAAAAATCTGCGGACATAACAGCCATCGACCTGGAAAAAGTTTCAAGAGCCGTTATTGATATTAAAAATCCGGTTTTTATTCTGGAGGAATTGAGAAAAGCCTTTTACCAACTTCATTTAGATGACAACTTTAACCTACAGCAAAATCTAACTAAAAATATCCGGTTTATTTTTGGACCTCCGGGAACAGGTAAAACCACTTACCTTGCTGCTGAAGAGATCATTCCTTTGATGAATGACGACGAAGATCTGAAGGTTTTGGTATTAACGCCTACGAATAAGGCAGCAGATGTCCTCACAAAAAGGATAGTTGAAAAGATGGGAGATGACGAAAGTTATTACCACTGGTTGTTACGCTTCGGAACGACAGGCGATTCCGAGCTGGAGAATAGCGGACTGGTCGTTGATAAAAGTTTTGATATACGCAAGAGACCTAAGAATACAACGATCACCACGATTGCCAGGTTCGCTTATGATTATTTTCAACCGGAAGAACACGAAGAAAGGTTACATCTGAAATTTCTTGAATGGGATTACATCATTATTGATGAAGCCTCTATGATCAACATTGCTAGCATCGCTTATGTTTTGTATCAAAAGCCCCAAACCAAGTTTATTATTGCTGGGGATCCTTTTCAAATACAGCCTATCACTCAAATTGAGCAATGGAAAGATCTCAATATATATGAGATGGTACATCTGACAAGATTTGTTGATCCCGTAACCGTTCCCCATGCCTACGAGATCGTTAATCTTAATAAGCAATACAGGAGCCTGCCTACTATCGGAGCGGTATTCAGTCATTTTACTTATGGCGGTACACTTTTGCATCATCGCGAATTGTCCAGTCAAAAGCCCTTAAATATCCCGGGACTACCACTCCAGGATATCAGCATCATTAAATTTCCGGTACAGAAGTATGAAAGTATCTATAAGCCGAATTCTCTGAATAAGTCCAACTATCAGGTTTATTCTGCCCTGTTCGCTGTAGAATTTGTCATGCAATTGATCAGACATATCCGGCAAAGTCATCACGAAAAGTTCCGGATCGGGATCATTTGCCCATACAAAGCCCAGGCAACGATCATCGAGAAATTACTGGCAAGGGTTCATGACGATGACGAGAAAGCAGAAATATTAATCGGAACCATACATGGGTTCCAGGGTGACGAATGTGATATCATTGTGTCGCTATTCAACCCTCCATTTAACATTAGCAGACATCCTTCGATGTTTCTCAATAAACAAAATGTCTTGAATGTTGCAATAAGCCGTGCAAAAGATTATTTATTCATACTCATACCAGACGATCGAACGGACAGCGTGGAGAACTTGTACAGGATTAAGAAAATAGAAAAACTGGCACACACCCATGCTGCAGGAAGAATAGCAGTATATGATGCAGAACTGGTCGAAGAAAATTTGCTAGGCTCAAAAACCTACATTTATGACAATTCATTTGCCACCTCTCATCAATCTGTCAATGTATATTCCAAACCTGAAAAGAAATATGAGGTGCGCTGCGAAGAAATTGCCGTTGATGTACAACTAAAGCCCTAAATGTAAACGCCATTGAAATAGCATATGAAACTCAATTGCTTTATCAACCACAAATCAAGTTACCCGTCTGCAGGTAACTTGATTAACCTACCGGATGAAGCTATTTATTAACAATGGTTAAATTTCCCCGTTTCCTTATTACTTTTATAATAGCAATTTTTAATACATGGCGGGAATAAAGCTTAATTTTTTACCACTCAAAAAAAACAAATTTGAATTTTCGATTTACAAGCGTCTGAAACAGGATACTGACGAAAAAACCGATGACTTGTTTTTCTATCATTTAGCAGATGATGCAAATCCAGGTGCAAAGGCTCAATATGCTATCTCTTTTAAAAATTTTGATGGAGCGACTTTCGCCACCGTTTCATCATTTGAATCCATTGACCTTACCAAAAGGTATTTGTTAAGTGCGCTGGAATCCGAACTATCGGGTAAAGAAACTATATTTCCTTTCGAAGTTCGTCATCGCCTGGCGACACACCAGGTAGAATTTACAATAGGCGAAGTTCCGGAAGGGAAGAAAATTATTTACTTATCTCCTTACTTTCTGGAGGACCAATCTAAATTCGGGTTTATCATCGATTACAAGTTTGCAAAAGCACCTGACGTAGTTTTCGATAAAAGCATACAATTTCACAGTTTGAGCCTGGATCACCAATATAGAAGCAATAAAAACTTTTATGCAGACAAATTTCATCTGTTGGCAAATTTCATTGAAAAGACCTATAAAGATTGGGGGATAATTACAACTTCAGGGGGAGATGCCATTGAAGTAGCCGGACAGCTAAATGAATCGCCTGTTTTTTCCCTGAGTAAAAAAGAATACATTTTTAATAATAACAATACAGCATATTCGCAGTTCCAGGGTATCAAAAATTATGGGCCTTTCCGAAAGCTCGCGGAAGATGTCATTTTCGTTTTCCTATTCGAAGAACGATTTAAGTCTTTTGCCAATGAACTTTATCTAAGTTTAGTTGGAAAATCCAATCCCGGGACGTTTCCCGGCTTTGAACCTATTTTCAAAGTGACCATTAATGTACAGAACGTAAAACAGGTGCGCCTTGAAAATTATCAGCCTGAAAGTCTAAAATTGGCGATTGATAAGGTGAAAGAATTTCAGCAACCCGGCAAAAAAATCATCGGTATTTATTTAGAGGATTATGATAATGACCGGGAGGGACCGGCATCTCATGCGTATTATTTTTTAAAATATCAATTTATAAAGAATGATATTCCTTTGCAAACCGTTAACTACCGGAAACTTGGTGATAAAAATGCTTTGAAGTGGTCAACCTCAAATATCGCTTTAGCGATATTTTCTAAACTTGGCGGGATACCGTGGCTGGTGAAGCCAAACAATAATAATTGCTTGATCCTGGGTATAGGCAGCGCACACAAGAAAGATCCCAATACAAATAAGGTAAGCAAATATTTTGCCTATAGTGTCTGTTTGGATTCAAGCGGATTGTATAAAAAACTTGAGGTACTGGCTGATGAAGATAATCAGGAACATTATTTGGAAAGACTACAATCTAACCTGGTCAATTTACTTAAGTCTGATCTACTGGCCAATTATAAATCCTGTGTATTGCATCTACCCTTTAAAATTAAAAGAGACGAAATAAAAGCACTGTCACAGGCAGCACAGTCTGTGAAGGAGTTACAATTTGTTGCTATTAAAATCAATACTGATAATAAATTCTTCGGGTTCAGCAACCATAACACTTTTGTCCCGTATGAAAGTAACTTTATTAAGCTGGCTAAAGAACAGTATTTGGTTTGGTTTGAGGGTTTACAATTCGGAAGAGAGGTTGTCGATAAGCGGTTAGCTAGCCCGGTGCATATTGAATTTCTGAATATGGACAAAGAAGAAGAGCAGGACGAGAAAAGTTTCCTTCAGGATGTCTTAAATCTTTCCGGTGCAAACTGGCGCGGGTTTAATGCCAAGGCGATACCTATTTCTATTTATTATTCACAAATAATTGCGTCATATATGGAAGGCTTTGAAAATCTCGAAGATTACGAAGAGCAATCACTATCAAACGAAAAGCCGTGGTTCTTATAGTATTAAGATGGAAATAAAAGGTGAAGATATCGTTTTCTTACTTGGAGCAGGTGCCAGTGTGGAGGCCGGCATACCCATTTCAAATAAAATGGTTGAGGAAATTGAAGACTTGGTCAAAACTAATCGTGAATGGAAGGTCTACAAAGACCTATATTATTACCTGAGAAGTAGTATACACTATTCGGATGGTATAATGGGCAAATTTGCGGAGCCTTTTAATGTTGAACGGCTCCTAGTTGTGATCTCCCAGATCGAGGAGAGGGAACGTAATATTATGTATCCATTTATTGGTGCGTGGAATAGTAGGCTAATTGACTTGGCAGGTGTCAATTTTGAGAACGTTTCCAAATTTAAAGAGCTGATCAGGAAAAGGCTTTATGAATGGGTGGGCTTGCGAAATTATGAATCGGCCAGCTACTATCAATCCTTTAATACATTAGCAAGTGATGTTGGGACCCTCATCAAAGTTTTTACCTTAAATTATGATCTATGTTTTGAAACGGTCGTCGGCAAAGGTAAGGAAATCAAGTTAGGCTTTACAAAAAGTAGTAGCGAATGGCATTATTCTAACTTTGACAGTGACGAAGGAGTCAGCTTTAACCTGTATAAACTGCACGGTTCTATAGATTGGTATATCAATAATAACAAACTATATAAAAGTGAAAGATTAGAACAAAACCCTGAACTGATCTTCGGTATCATGCATAAGATGACCTCCGTCGACCCGTATTTTTATTATTCTTCCAAATTGCGCGAAGTTTGTTTTAATGAAGCTAAGATCATAGTTATTATAGGTTATTCCTATGCAGATGAATATGTAAACGTCATATTAGCACAAGCCCTGAACGCCAAAAGTAATCTTCGGATCATCAACGTTTCGCCGTGGAAAGAAGGTCTGGAGATAATAAAAAAAGATATAGCCCAAAAATTACATATAGAAAACCCTGATCAGATAATTCCGGTTCAAGCGACGGCAAAGCAATTCTTAACGGATATAATGAACAAGGAATATTTGGCTAGCCAACTCGCTGAACCCGACGATGTACCTTTTAATTAGACATAAGGATAATTAAGTTTTACTTCATTAATATAACTCAAAAGCTGCGAAAATGTGCATGTTGTGAATATTAAAGATTTGCAACGGAACATTAAAAATCCTCAAGCTGAGGATAGAATTGCATTTGCCAAAAGAGAACTAACAGTAATTTCGGAAAGTTTAACTGATTATATTATAGTTGGAACGACCCAATCATTAATGCTACAATGTAAGGGTTCACTTAATATTCATATAAGATAGTTCAAAATATTCTTAATGGCATACTTTAAGCCACATAATCAGCAGGTGCCATTATTTTCGACGTACTTGCACTCTGAAAAAGGATTGCCATCGCTGCAAAAAATGACTAAGGTAGTGCTAACATTAAAGATGAGAATGATTATTACAAGGGGTGAACCATCCCGCTTTGTAGTTAGGCGGATTTACAATATAATGCAAAACAGTTATTTGCAATATATCAACGACAAATAAAAAGAACATACCCTAGGACAACAATTACAATAACTGGATAGACCTTACCGATGACAGCAGTGAAGAATGGCTTTTTGAAGTAAAGTCCTTTGAAAGCAATATCCCTGCATCAGGAAGATATTGAGCAATTTGTGAATTAGTATGTCTGTTCGAAAGCAATGAGAATTTGATTATTATCATCGTTGACCCGAAGATACCGAAAACGGCTGGCTAGCGTTTCACCAAACATGTTAAGGGAACATTAGGTGCTACACGCGGATATTTACATTCTATTATCCCAATCATCCCTATGCGTATCACGATGGGGCAATAAAGATAACTGAACATTATCGTAAGTGCCCTAATAAATTAGAAGATGTCGCAAACATTCCATAAATTTAGCAAACCAATAAGGGATAACTAATAATTATCATATGTGAATATGGATAAAATAATCAATGCTGTAAACATCGCACAAGCACAGCATGATTTATTGCGGAAAGTCCCGCTAGCTATGTTGCAGTTCAGGGCACAATGGAAGGCGTTAAACGAATTGATGCATAGCATCATAAAACTATCTCAACTGAATTATTGTTGCTGCATACTTTTTACAGGAAACACATAAAAGAAACGCCAGGCTTAATCAGCCTGGCGTTTCCTGTTCCAACATAAAGTTATGGAAATGATCTCTATGAATCACACAATTATTTTTTCAACAACTATAGTTAATCCTTTCGCTTAAGTGCCTCATCTATTTTGCTTTGAATAGTAGAAAGTTGTTTTTCATATAATTCAATCACTTCCTTTAATGGATTATTGATAACATTTTCGACATTAGCACTAACTGTTGTTGCCGCGACGCCGCTATTCTCATAGAAATTTATAGTATTATAGAGTACTTTTTCTTCATTGAAGTTTTTCAATCCGTCAAAAGTGACGCCTAAAGCAAAGGCTATATCCTTTAATCTTTCATCGTCGATGTCTTCTGATTGTTCTATTTTCGATACAGCTTGCTTGCTTATACCTCCTAATTTTTCGCCCAAATCGGACTGCGTCATACCACGCAGTTTCCGTACTCGCTCTATCTTCCTGCCTTTATGAAGAGTAATTGTATTGGATATTATTTCCATAACTAATTTTATAATTTAGTTTCGATCAGTTTAGCCTTTTCTTTTTCACTTGCAAGTAGTCGTTCATACAATTCGATAATTTTTTCGATTGGATTGAATTCTTGCTGGATCGCGATTGAAGAATCAGCGAATGTATTATTCTCTACATTATTGTTGATGGTATAAATTGCTAAATTATCATCAAAGCTTTCAATTGCATCGGGGCTAACTCGCAGTGCAATTGCTATTTTATTAAGGATTTCGGCGTCTACATGTCCAGTTTGTTCTATTTGAGAAACTTCTTGCTGACTAATACCTACTTCCAATGCCAATGCTTCTTGCTTTATTCCTCTCAATGATCGAATCATTGATATCTTATAACCGAGATGTTTAGTTTGATCACTGTGTTCCATGGTAAATTGATTTCAAATATTGGTAAAGATATTAAAAGTCAACCAAAAAACAGTATAAGTCAACTCGTAATTATTATTTATTTATAATTTATACTGTATTTTAGTATTCATATGCAAATGACTACTAATGTGAAATATAGTTTTTTTTCGTCTGTTGAAATTTGTCATTTCAGGACGAATCGATTATATCACAGATTGCATTTGCAACTTCGCGAAATTGAAGCTTCGAATCTCTCCAAGAATCTTCATGCAACGATAATTAAAAGCCCAACTTAAATACCGAAAACGGCAGCTCCGTTAATAGTTAATCAAAACCGGCTGCCGTTTTCTTTCTTTTTGCCTGACCGTGAAACCACAGGTTTTTCACCGGAAGGGTTGTGCTATGTCGTTAGTTTATGGTTTATTTCCTGGTCGTATATGGGTGCTATAGTTGTGGATTTGAAAGATATGGGTGTGCGGACGCCGGAGCAGGCGGTTCGCGTATTTTTTGAAAGTTTCGGCCTGAAGAAGTGAGGGTAGGGCTGTGGGAGGCCTTTCGCGGGTTTGCCCTGGCATCGGGTTCCACAACGGGCAAAGCGCTGCCTGATATTGAGGATGTAGCCATGCTTTTTGATGGGCTGATCAGCCTGGTCAATGGTATTTACGATCTGCAAATTAAAACAAGCGGCCGCTGTGTGATCTGCGGGAGAAGGGGGGATGTTGGTCTTAGTGGAAAGGGTGGAAGCAGTGGTGACGATGATGATGATGATCCGCATAATGCGGGTTAGTGATCCGGCTTTGCCGGTTTGTTCTGGTTAAATAATTTATTTTTTAATGTGATTTAAAATGAAGCGATTTTTTTGCTTCCTGGCCTTGCTTTACTTTTTTTTCGGAGCGGGGGCACAGGAAAATACGGATATAAAGGCGGGTGCCGGCATGGTAGTTCCGCTGAAAATTGGGGATAAAGTGCCACCAGTGGCACTGTCCGGTTTGATCAATGGTGCGGGCTTATCGGGGAAAGACCTGTCGGCGTTTAAAGGTAAACTGCTGGTGTTGGATTTCTGGGCTACCTGGTGCGGCCCCTGCGTGTCCATGATGCCTAAAATGGATTCGCTGCAGGCGGTATATGCCGGGAAAGTACAGTTTCTTCCGGTGGCCTACCAGCATAAAACAGCGGTGGAAACTTTCCTGGCGAAGCTGGAAAAACAGAAGGGGCGTAAAGAGCAATTACCGGTACTTACCGGCGATACGCTGTTGGTCAGATTGTTCCCGCATTCGGTATTGCCGCACCTGGTCTGGATCGGCGCTGAGGGAACTGTGAAAGCGATTACCGATCAGGATGCGTTAGTTGGCACGGTGATCGAACGCCTGCTTGCCGGTAAAGACCCTGGCGTACGGATGAAAAAGGACGAGGCGATGACCTATGACCAGGGTTCGCGTCTTTTTTCAGCAAGTGACGGATCGGAGCCCGGCGTTTCCTTTGCCATCTCCGGCTATAAGGAAGGGGCGGGCCGGGGTTTCTATAACGATACCATGATCCCGGGTAACGGTGCCGACAGGCGGATAACGGCCCGGAACAATACCTTGCCGGAGCTGTACAGGCTGGCTTATGCCAAGCAAAAGAAAGAGACGGTGCTGGAACTGGCCGATACCTCCGTGGTATCCGCAGAAAAACTGCATGGCGACAGCTTCCTCGACTGGCTGAAACAGGGACATGCCTACTGCATGGAACTTGTATTGCCCGATAGCGCCAGGGCCAATGCGTATAACATTTTGCGGAAACGGCTGGACAGTTATTTCAGGGCTTATAGCGCCTCGCTTGAAAAAAGACATGTCAAATGCCTGGCACTGGTCAGAACGTCCGCTGCAGACAAGCTGAAATCTGCAGGGGGCAAGCCTGCCGTGGTACAGGATGCTTTCGGTGCAAAGTTTGAGAACTGTTACCTGCGTGTTTTTATGAGCCGGATGCAGCTGCCTTTGCAGTTTAACCCGCTCCCGCTGGTAGATGAAACGGGTTATACCGGCAAGGCCGACATCGAGTTGAGCGGTGACCTGTCGAACCTGTCGGAGCTGAACAGCGAACTGGCGAAATATGACCTCCGTTTTGAGGAAAAGCCCGCCAATCTCGAAATGCTCGTTATCCGGGATGCCGCTGCCCTTAAACCATGATGATCCACCTAAACCCAGCCAATCATGAAAATTAAACGTTTACGAACTGTAGCTGACTTTGTCCATCGCCGGTCCCCGGTCTTTCCTGTACTTGTGGTTTTGTTTTTCATTTTTTTAGTGGGGGCGTTTTTCCTGCCGCTGAAAGCTTGCGCGCAGGAAGGTACGGTCAGGGGACGGGTCGTTTCTGAAGCGGGTTCGCCGCTGCAGGGAGCCACCGTATGGGTGAAAGGAGGAACCTTGATGAGCCTAACGGATACCGCCGGGAACTTTGCCATCCGGTTATCCGGTAAAACCGTGCTGCTGGTCTCTTATGTCGGTTATATCCCGCAGGAGATCAGCGTGAGCGCAGGGGCTGCAGGCCCGCTGCTGATCGTGCTGCGGCCGATGGCTGCCGAATTGAAAGAAGTTGTCGTTTCCACCGGCTACCAGTCCATCCCTGCCGAACGGGCGACCGGCTCTTTCGTGCAGGTGGACAATAAGCTGCTTAACCGGCGGGTGAGCACCGGTGTCCTCGACCGGCTGGAGGACGTCACGCCGGGCCTGGTATTTAACAAAAACAAATCGGCCGGCGGCAACCTGATCAGCATCCGCGGGCAGAACACCATCTACGGGAACGCGAACCCTTTGATCGTCATCGACAATTTCCCTTATGACGGGGATATCAGCAATATCAACCCGAATGATGTGGAGAGCATCACCGTGCTCAAAGATGCCGCCGCAGCCTCGATCTGGGGATCACGGGCAGGGAACGGCGTGATCGTGATCACCACGAAAAAGGCGGCGTTCAAACAGCCGCTGCGGGTGTCCTTTAACGCCAATACCACAGTAGGCGGGGAGCCGGATGCCTTTTACCAGCCGCGGATGTCTTCTTCGGATTTTATCGATGTGGAGAAAATGCTGTTCGCCAAAGGCTACTACAAAAGCCAGGAGAACGGTTATAACCACCCGGCGCTGACGCCCGTGGTGGAGCTGCTGATCGCGGGCAGGGATGGTAAGCTGAGCGCTGATGAGGTTAACAACCAGGTGGACGCCTTGCGCGGACTGGATGTGCGGAACGATTTCGGTAAATACTTTTACCAGAAAAGCATCAATCAGCAGTATGCGCTCAACCTGAGCGGTGGCGGGGAGAACCAGCGTTTTTATATCGGGGGCGGTTATGACCTTAACCGGGATAACTTAACGGCCAACGGCTATCAGCGTTATACGCTGAACACCAGCCAGACGGTGTCCATGCTCAAAAGGAAGCTGGAACTGACAACGGCGTTCTACCTGACGGAAAGCAATAAGCAGCAAGGCAATGCCGGTACCGGACTGATCGGGCTGAAAACCGGTAACGGCGCTTCGTTGTATCCTTATGCGCAGCTGGCAGATGCCGCAGGTAACCCGCTGGCCATCGCCCATGACCACCGGCAGGTATTTATCAATAGTGCGGAACAGGCAGGCCTGCTGGACTGGGCTTACCGCCCGCTGGAAGAACTGCGGCTGGCGGACAACACAGTCAAAGTGACCGACTACCGCCTGAACACGACCTTGAGCTATAAGATCACAACAGATCTGTCTGCGTCTGTATTGTACCAGTACGGGCATACCATGACCACCGGCAGGATCCTGCAGGGGGAAGGGACTTATTATGCCCGTGACCTGGTGAACAGCTATACCCAGGCGGATGATGCCGGAGCACTGAGCTACGGTATCCCCAAAGGCGGCATCCTTGACCTCGCGAATACTTCGGCAACCAACCAGAGTTTCCGGGCACAGCTGAATTTTAACAGGAACTGGCAGGACAAGCACGGGCTGAGCGCTATCGCGGGTTACGAACTGCGGGATTTTCATACGGTGACCAATAATAACCGCTCCTATGGTTATGACAATGAACATGCCACGGCGCTGCCGGTCGATTATGTCACCCAGTTTCCGCAATACCCGGCACCGGGTAACGCGGTGGCCGTACCTTATTACAACAGCCTGTCGGACCTGACAGACCGGAACATTTCCTATTACGCCAACGCAGCCTATACCTATGCTTATAAATATACGGTTTCGGCCAGTGCGCGGCTCGACCGGAGCAACCTGTTCGGGGTGAACGCCAACCAGCAGGGGGTACCCCTGTACTCAGCAGGGATCAGCTGGAACATGGATAAGGAGGATTTTTATAAACTGGACTGGCTTCCCTATTTAAAACTGCGGGCAACCTATGGCTATAACGGGAATGTCAACAAATCGCTGTCCGCTTATACGACCGCGCAATACCTGGACGGTAACCCGATCAATACGATCTATGCCGAAGTGCGCAACCCGCCCAACCCGGACCTGCGCTGGGAACGTGTCCGGGTGATCAATGCCGGGCTGGATTTTGAGACGGCAGGGAACCGGATCAGCGGCACCATCGAACCTTACTGGAAAAGGGGAAGCGACCTGATCGGCGATATCGCTTTTGCGCCCTCTACCGGTGTCACGACTTTTCGCGGCAATACCGCCAACACGAAAGGCCGGGGCATCGACCTGACGATCAATACGCATAACCTCAGCGGCGCTTTTAAATGGCAGACAACTTTATTGTTCAGCCATGTGACCGACGAGGTGACGGGATACGCTTTTCAGCAGGCAGCCAGCCGGATCTCCACGCTGGGCGACAGCCAGGTATTCCCGGTGAACGGCAGGCCGTTCTATGCGCTGTACAGTTATAAATGGGCCGGCCTCGACCCGCAGACCGGCGACCCGCAGGGTTATATTGGCGGTCAGGTGAGCAAGAACTACGCGCAGCTCATTAATTCGGCAACGGCAGACAGTCTGCAGTACAATGGCCCGGCAAGGCCGACAACCTATGGTGCCCTGCGCAATACCTTTTCTTTCCGGCGTTTTTCGCTGTCGGTGAATATCAGCTACCGCTTCGGTTATTATTTCCGGCAGCAGGGGATCGCTTATAACAGTATCCTTACGGGACAGGGTTATTTCTTTGGCCGGTATGCTGACCGCTGGCAAAAGCCGGGTGACGAACGGCATACCAATGTGCCCTCCATGCCTTCCGGGCTGAATGCCTCCAGGGATAATTTTTATAACTATTCCGCTGCGCTGGTGGAAAAAGGGGACCATATCCGCCTGCAGGACCTGAGCTTCAGTTACACGCTGGACCGGTCGGCCTGGAAAGGCTCGCCCTTCCGTCAGCTGCAGGTGTATGTATATGCCAATAACCTGGGGATATTCTGGAAGGCGACCAAAACAAAATTTGACCCGGACTATGCGTCGGCTGCCTACCCGCCGGTGAAAACGGTAGCCCTGGGTATTAAAGCAGATTTTTAACAAGACAGGACATGAAAAGAATGACGACCAACAGCATCAATGGATTATATATCGTACTGCTTGCAGTCATGCTGGCGTCCTGCCAGAAAGGCTACCTCGGTAAAAAGCCGGATAAGTCTTTACTGGTACCCAAAACGCCGGCGGACTTCCAGTCCTTGCTGGATAATTTTAATGTGTTTAATGTCAGCCCGGGCTTGAATGTCATCTCGGGTGATGAACTGGCGATCCCGGACGAATTGCTGGACGGTTTCGGCAATACGACGGAAAAGAATTGCTATTTATGGGCAAAAGACCTTTACGGCGGCGAGCAGGGTTACGAATGGAACCTGCCCTATCAGCAGGTGTTTTACACGAACATTATCCTGGACGGGCTGCCTGCGGTTAACGGCAGTTCGCCGGCTGATGCCAGAAAGGTCAGGGGAGAGGCGCTGTTTTACCGGGCTTTTGCTTATTTCAACCTGGTCCAGGATTTTGCCAAAGCCTATGACCCGGCTACTGCCACCATCGATCCCGGGGTGATATTACGGCTGCGCTCAGATGTCAACGACAAACCCGGACGGGCGAGCGTAGCGCAGGTTTATGACCAGGTGCTTAAAGACCTTGCGGAAGCGGAGGCGCTGCTGCCGCTTACTGCGCCGTACCAGAGCCGGCCGGTCAAAGCTGCGGCACAGGCCCTCCTCGCCCGGGTTTATCTCCAGATGGGGCAATACGATAAAGCATTAGCCTGGGCGACTTCGGCACTGAAGCTGCACCCGGAACTGATCGATTACAATACGCTGGATGAATCGGCGGATATGCCGTTTCCGAATTCCCCGGCGGTCAGCAATGCCGAGGTCATCCTGTACACCAGGAATGCCGCCTATGAGTACAGCATTGCCAGCAATACCATTGTATCCCCGGAACTGTACGCCCTTTACGGGGATAACGATCTGCGGAAAAGTATCTTTTTCAGCGGAGGGGAGGTCAATTATTTTAAGGGAAGGTATACCGGGTCGGGGTATGACCTGTTCGGCGGTTTCGCTACAGATGAGCTTTACCTGATCAGGGCAGAGTGTTCGGCAAGAGCCGGCGATGGTGCATCGGCACTCGCGGACCTCAATACCCTGCTCATGGCCAGATGGAAGACGGGTACGTATATCCCCTATACCACAGGGAATGCCGGGAATGTATTGAGCCTGGTATTGTCGGAGCGGCGAAAGGAACTGGCCTGCCGGGGCCTGCGCTGGGAGGACCTGAAGCGGCTGAACAGGGAACCGGGCTTTGCAAAAACACTGGTCCATCTGCACGGGGGACAGGATTACAGTCTGGCGCCCGGGGATCCGCGTTATGTGTTCCCGATCCCCGCGCAGGAAATTACGATTAGCGGGATCGCGCAGAACGAAAGATAAAAAAAGACCGGCGCGGGGCCGGTCTGGATCAGGAAGGGCAGGCATTATTGGAAAGTGCCGGTTTCCTGGCTGACAGGGTTGCTTGGGTCCAGGTTCGGGTCCTGTCCGGCAGGGTAGGTGACGGTACAAATGTTGGATGAAGTGATACAACGGTAAGTACCTGTTACCTGTTGGTAGCCGCTGGCGGTCAGGTGCCATTTTACATTGGCAGGTTTTGCGGAAGTGGCGAATGCGGCACCGGTGCCTAATAATACCGCGATGGCGGCGAGGTTTAATTTCATGCCTTTCATGATGTGGGAACGCTTTATTGGATCAAAAAGCATTCAGAAAAACTTTGGTTAAGAAATGGTTGCCTACTCTTTTCGCAGGTTTTCGGCTTTCCCCTGTTTGGATCAGTCAGTTAATAGAGGCTGTTGCTTTCGTTCAGGAAGTTGCAGGTATATGGCGATCAGGTTCAAAATCAGGAAAAACCAGTTGAAAATGAGATGCGCTGTCCAGGACATGTGGCTCAGGATACCGCCGCAGGAACAAGGCATGCGGTCCCAGTAATGCAGCATCACCAGGGAAATGTAACCCGTGAAGGCAACAAGCAGTATTGCCGAGAGAAAAAGCCCGGCCAGTACCGTCCGCTTAAAGCAAAGAAAGCCGGCAGTTATGATCTCGGCGCCAGGCAGGAAATAAGTTAGGAATGCCGCAAAACCGTGTGAGAAGTTCTGATTGTATAACTGCTGCCTGAAGTCTGAAAAGGTCAGCAGCTTACTTAAAGCAGCATAGATAAACAGCATGATCAGCAGTGAAATAAGCAAGGATTGAATGGTTGTTTTCATGTTCCGGTGATTGTCTGGAACAAAGTACGGGACGACCGAAATAGTAAAACAGTGGTAAATGGGTTGCATACCCTTTTTTAATAATGTATATGGCTGTAATTGAGTATTATAATTTTTTTGACCGGGTGTTTTTACGGGCACCGTTCTATAGTTTTGAAAATTATGACCTGGGGAAAGTATCCCGGGTGCTCAGCGATCCCGCCTTCCGGGACGCGGTCTGGCTGGCCAGTCCTGTTTATCACCGGGAATTGGAAAAGAAAGGGTTTGACTTCAACCTTTTATCGGAGAAGGAGCGGTTTACGCTGTATAAGTATTATAACCGGATGTCTTTTCGTTGTACGCCTTTTGGCGCGTTTGCGTCATGTACAATGGCCGGTTGGTCAGCAACAGACGGGCTTGTACTTGAAAAAAAAGCTGTTCTTTATGTACTGCCTTCCTGGAAATGGTTGCAGGCGAGAAATGCTGTATTAAAAGAAAGCTCCGGGGATTTCATGATCTGCAGTAACCCGTCATTGTACCGGCAGGGAAATTTCTGGCGGTACACCGTCTCCCGGGCGGGCGCCAATGGGAAACTTGACTTTTCCATGCAGGGAATAGCAGCGGAGCCTCTGAATAATTACCTGATACAGTGGGCGGCCGGGAGTCCCCTTAAGCGTTCCGAACTGGTCACTTTGCTTATGGAACGTTCGGGATGCAGCGTTGACGATGCGGTAACTTATGTTGCTTTTCTGATCGATGAGCAGGTGTTGCTTTCTGAATTTGACGGGTCATTGCTTGAAAATGAGTTGATGGACAGAAACAGAACTGATCCCGAGCTGGCTGCGAAATTTTGGGAGGAGCAAAGATCAGTCGTTATACCCGCGGCACCGGCTATTGCGGAGCGTGCGGCGAAGTTGCGTGAATTGAATATGGTCTCCGGGATAAACGGCGGTGCAGACCTGTTCTATGCGGGTGTGGGGCGGGCCCTGAAAACGGGCGGTATAGGAGAATGGCAGCAGCACGAACTCGGGCAAGCTATCGGATTTCTGGCAAGGCTCGTTCGGCCGTTTAACCCGCCCGCGATGCAGGATTTTATAACCGCATTTAAGCGCCGCTTTGAAGGCCGGCGGGTGCCATTATTGGAGGCGCTGGACCCGGATACCGGGATTAGTTACGACGGTCTCCATAATGAGGCAGCGGGTAATGGTTTGCTCGCAGGTTTGAGCTTTCCGGCAAGTAACAAGACGGTTGCCAGTCATGATTGGGATGCGGTAAGGCAACTTTTTCTCAGGATATGGTTACAGGACAGGAAAAGGGGGGAATGGGATAAAGTAGTTCTTCGCCAAGAAGATTTGAGCTTCCCGGTGAGCGCTGAAGAAAGACGCCTGAAGATGCCGCCCTCCCTGTCGGTATTATACAGCAGGGCGGGAGACCAATTAGTGCTGGATAATGTCGGCGGAGCAAGTGCTACCGCACTAACTGGCCGGTTTTCGGTTTTTACAGGCGAATTGAGTGCTTTCTGCAGGCAAATCGCCCTGGCGGAAAAAAATGCGAACCCGGATATTTTGTTCGCTGAACTGCACCAGTTATCCCATGAGCATGTAGATAACATCAACAGAAGGGTGCAAATATACGATCACGTCATAGCATTATCCGGATATCCCACGGCTAAAGCAGCCGGGATAGTGCTTCCAGCAGATCTCCTGCTGTCTGTTCAGGGGGATGAGCTTATCCTGGAATCGGTGTCCCTGGGAAAGCGCTTAATCCCCCGGCTACCGACTGCCTATAACTATCATCATAATGAAACACCAGTTTTCCGGCTGCTTGCCCATCTTCAGTTTCAGGGGCTGCAGGTAAATTTTAATTTCGACCCGGAGAAGCTTTTTCCCGGATTGCCATTTTACCCGCGGGTTGAATTCCGGCGCTGTATTTTTTCATTAGCAAAATGGATCTTGAGCGGCGAGGATATCAGGTTCCTTTCGGACAAACCGGTTTCCCTTGGCCGGTTACATCAGTTTCGGCAGGAAAGAGGGATTCCGGCTTTTGTCTCCCTTGGAGGAACGGATCAGCAATTGGTCTTCGATCTGGTCAATGATTCAGAAGCAGTTTTTTTTCTGGATTGTCTCCGGGGAGCCGGCAGAACCGTGCTGCATGAATTTCTGCACCCAGGTGCAACGGTTTCGGACGGATCGGATTCATTCGCCGCGCAAAGCATCGCTGTATTGGTCAATCCTATGCCTGTATACAGCTGTCTGTCACGAAGCTATCCAGTTCGAATGAAACTGCCGCAACGGCGGTTTATGCCGGGCAGCGGGTGGCTCTATATACGGATGGCATGCACAGAAAGGAGCGCTGATCAGTTATTGACAGGGGTTGTGGTTCCCGTCATCCGTAAAAATGAAGCTATTATCGATCAATGGTTTTTTGTCCGTTACTATGACCCGGATCACCACATCCGCCTGAGGTTTAAAGTAAATTCCGAAGATACCGGCCGTCTACTTTCCGCATTTCATGCCGGTTTCTCCAAAGAAATATACAGCCCGATGGTAAAGGAACTTCGTACAGAAACCTATATCCGGGAACTGGAACGCTACGGCCCTGAAATAATCGGAGAGGTGGAGGCATTTTTCTTTGCTTCAAGCGAGTGGGTGATTAACTATCTCGGAATGAAAGAGCACCTGGATGCCAGAGCAGATGAGCTCCTGCCGATAATTTTGGTTTATAGAATGTGCGGGGCATTCTTCCAGGATCTAAAGCAGTTTGAAACCTTTCTCACGGTTGCGGATGCCGGGTTTCGCCGTGAGTTTGACGCAGATAAAACACTGTTGGTCGGGATGGATGGCAAATACAGACAACTCGCCAGAGATCTTACCCGCATGCTGGAAGACGGACCGTTAGAAGCTGAATTGTCGGCCGCCGGAACCGGACGGATGTTGCAGATGCTGGAGCATTTCAGGAAATTGTGTAAAAATTGGGAACAGGCACGGCAGGAACGGTTGCTGGCAGATCTTGTACATATGCACCTTAACCGTTTCTTTTCTTTCCGGCAACGGCAGCAGGAAGGACTCGTTTACTTTTGCCTCCGGAAATATGTATCTTCCCTGGTGGTACGAAAACGGGATGGCACCAAATAATATCACTGTTCCCGGTAACTTGAAAACACGGGATCGCTGATGTTTTGCAAAAAGGCTTTTTTGTAATCACGACCGATAGGTACGATATGATCCTGTTCCAGGAACACTTGGCCGGCTTCAATAGACTTTATCCTGGCGGGGTTAATAATAAAGGACCGGTGTATTCTCAGGAACATGTTGTGGGGTAATTTCTCCATGATTTCGCGAAGGGTAAGATAAGCAGAGATGACTTGTCCTGAAAGGTATATTTTTACGTAATTGCCGTCTGCTTCAATAAACAGAATATCCTGAGCGATAATCCTTTGCAGTTTGCCTTTTGCTTCGGTCTTTACAAAAAAGGAAAAGCTGTTATTGGTTGACATGGTTTCGGATATCGCGTCGGTTCGGATGCTGTGGATGCATTCCAGAAAACGCTCAAAAGTGATCGGCTTGAGCAGATAATCATCGGCCTTTAAGTCATAAGATTCGGGGCCGTATTCCCTGTAAGAGGTGGTAAAAACAATTCTGGTAACATTGCGGATCAGTTTGGCCAGTGTTAACCCGTTCATGACCGGCATGCCAATATCGAGGAATGTTACTTCAGGCTTTATGGCGGTTATTCTTTCCAGGGCCTCTAAAGGGTCACCGGATGTTCCGGCCAATATCAGACCGGGTGTATTCAGAACGTATCCTTTGAGTTGTTCTACGGCATGATACTCGTCATCGACTATAAAAATGGAGATGTTCATAATTGAATTTGTAAAGAAAGTTGAAAAAAGTTTGGCAGCGTGTCGTCAATGTGCAGTCGGTGGGAGGGATAAGCGTATGCTAACCGTAACCGTGTGTTGTGCAGGCCGGTGCCTTCTTTCAGATATGCGTTTCCCTGGTAGGACTTTTTGTTCCTTGTTTCAAATGTCAAGTAACCTGATGCCGTCACGGACAGACTGATAAAAATGTCTTCATCTTTCAGAATACCATGTTTGAAAATATTTTCGGTCAGCGTGAGCAGGACAAAAGGTATGATGGAATATGTTTTAGTGTCACTTTTATAATCGAACCGGATATTGAGCGGATAATCAAATCTTGCCCGGTTGATCATGATCAGATTGTTGATCTGCTCTACTTCATGACTTAATGCTACTTTAATATCTAATTGAGACGCAGATATGCTGAAGCGGAGTATCTCAGTAAGCCGGTAGATAACATCGGCGGCTTTTTCCGAATGTTTATAAACGCTGTAATGGACAAAGTTAAGTGCATTAAAGACCAGGTGCGGATTGATCCGTTGTTGTAACAAAGCGTTTCGGGTATTACCTAATTGTATCGTCGTTTCTGCGGCCTCTTTTTCAAGGCGTGAAAAACCGCTTGCTGACCAGTACAGGGTGCCGAGCCCCAAAAAGTACACATTTCGAAAAAGATCCAATATGATATACTTGCGGAACAGTGCTGAATTGTTGATGTGAGTTTTTGCAGCATCAAAAAAATATTCCCCGGCGGATTTCAATAGGAGGAAGAATACAACCGCTCCGAGGACCGAAATAAAGCGTTCAGTATATCTTCGTCTGCGAGGCCCGTGACTCATCTTATTTAATATGTAAATATACATATAAAACAAGCCAATATTGCAAAGGAAATAATAAAGGTAAGAAAATGAAAGCCCTGATTTGTTATTTAAAAACCAAACGAAGGCCTGCTCGTAGACGGCGAAAACTAACCAGCCAGTTATATGAACGATGATTTTACGCATTGAAATAATTGGTTTGAAGCGTGCAGTTCCCCGACCTGGTTTAACGTTTACATGCCTAATACTGTCGTTTGCGTAGCGAATTGCGATCACTGTGATATTATTGTAATATAGAAAAAAAAATATAATATGAAAACAAATAAAAACAAGTTGCCTAAAAAAGGCGTGGTGAAGTTCTACAATTACAACAGCAAGCCAATCAGTAATGGGTTGGAAACCTCGACTGCTAGTGATCCGACAACGACTTGCACGACTGTCCTTACAACGACGCATTAATTGCTTAGAAAAAGTAACCTTATGGGCCCGCTCAAAAATGAATTGGTATCAGTGATGGAAAGTACAAAGTTGCCTTCAAGCGCAACTTCCATCTCAGATTGCAGTTCAGGGAATTCCGCGGGCCCTGATTTTTTATGCTTCAGCCAACTCTGTGAGCAGGTGCGCGAAGGCTGGGCCGATGCGGTATTTTCCGATGCCACCGACGAGGCCTTAAGTCGTTATTTTAACTACCACTTCGATCTTCTACGTGATTTATTAAGCAACTCCCAACTAACAGCGACTGAGATTTCGCAACTGTTGGCCCTGATGGACCATCTGCTGCTGTTCTTTAAAAAGTACCTCGATTGGGAAAGACTGTTACCAGCTGCTTACCTGTCGTTTAAATTTTCCGATATAAAAGAACAGCAAAGTTCAATCAAAAATGTGCTTAACAGATTTCCTGTTGATGACGCACTCCGCAAATGTCTTAAGAAATACTTTTCCGGCATACTGGACGCAATAATGGGCGGTTGTTTATCTTTAGGTGAATTTATCTTTGCCAATAAACTGCTGAATGAACTAGCTGTTAAGCTAAAAATGTCCGGTAAGGAAGGTATAAACCAAAGCATTTCAGAAGTACTGATCCATCTGAATTTTAATCATCTTGATTTTTTTGTCTACCTGAAAAATAGGACCAATGCCGAACTGGCCGCCTTTGCTGAACCGGAACGTATTCAAGTGCTCAAGCAAAAAGCCGCAGAAATTCAGCTTAACGGAAGCTCTCTCCGTTGTATTTATGATCAAAACTTAGCGCCTATATTAGTGATGTTAAAAGGCTGGATGACAGAGGAAGCTGTGTTAATGGAGGCTGCATTGGAGAAAAACAAAGTCAGCATTCCTGATGCCTGGCCGGGGAAGGTCGGCCTTCGGCTTTCTGTTCCGCAATTGGCTTGTCTGATCCACGTTTTTTATGAAGCCGGTATTTATGCCACTTCCAATCTTACCCAAATATTTAAATCTGCCGCGTTTAATTACAGTACCATCAAACAAGAAAATATATCCCCGGATAGTTTAAGTAAGGAGTTATATGGTATCACCCAAAATACCGCGAAAAAAGTAATGGAGCTGCTGTTACAGATGGCCGAATTTATTAAACTTTCTTACTTCCCGGTAGTGGCTGTAATAAGTGTAACAATCCTTTGTCGCTAAGGTATTCGCTCAATTCAGCAAGCCAGTGGTAATTAAACTCTTTTTTTTGTTGCAATGCCGGTAGTCCGCAGTCAATAATCTCAGCCATTGTCCGACATCCCATTTCTTTTGAAGTAACGACGAACCGGGGACTGAGCCCCAGCACTTCGAGTGATTGTTGTAAAACCTGCTGATCTTCCATGCCTGGATATGAATCGCAATTTAAGCATAATTTATATAATGCCTATTATAATAGGTATAATATAATAGGTAAGATTAAAACAGGTATTTCGGTTTCTTTGCCCTATGTGCGCGGGAAGGAAAAAGCTAATCGACGAAGATCAGTCGGAATACTACAAAAAAGTAGGCCGGCGTCTGAAGCATTTCAGAAAGCTTCGGGGCTTCAGCGACTACGATAAGTTTTCTTACGCACACGATCTTAACCGGTCCCAGTATGGTGACTATGAAAAAGGCAAAAATCTGAATATCGGCACTTTGCATAAACTGCTGAAGTTGCTGCAAATCAACGAATCTATATTTTATGGCGAAGGCTACGAAGAGACATAAGACACAAAAGAGCATCAACCCGGAGTTCTTTATAGGATGAGGCAGTTAACAGATAATGATTGCCATAAAAAAGGAGAGTTGGTTGACTCTCCTTTTTTTTATACAGATTTATTGCTTTGGTGTTAACGAAAACCTTTCCTTCGGAAACTTAATTATCTCCTTTATACGGCAGCCGGTAAGGTGCACTGATTAGCATTTTCGATCGTTGCAAAAAACGCCAGGGCTTAATGGTATCGGGGAAAGGGCGATGATTTCGCCGCCTCCAAGGTCGACATTTATGTTGAACAGATCTGCTCAACATAAATGACGGCGTCGCCGTCGACATACCATTTAACCCATGTTGGTCATTTATTTCGTAAAATTAGCCTTGCACTTTTACCCGGCGGATCATATTTGAAAATGACTCTTCGGCTTCCATGGTTTCCTTTATTACACAGAAGCCTTCTAAAGAATACATGGAAGCCGTGCTCAAGACAGAACTGCTGTATATGGACAGGACGGATTTTTGGTAGATACGCTCCCTGTATAGGAAAAATTCTACCGCCATCAGCTGAATATGCTTATGTGATCAACACGAACAGGCTGATGCGTTTTATCACCAATGATGCCACAGAACGTTAACTTGCCTTGCTGAAGGAAAACCCGGAAATCGTCAGACGGTTGCCTAACCGGCTGGTGGCTAATTACCTGAACATAACGCAGGAAGGGCTGAGCAGGCTGAAGTCGAAATTATAGTGTTCCAACGGACAAAAAAGACTTTTCAAACAGCTCAGAAACAGGAGAAGAGTTATCGTATAAAAGCGCAGCCTTATCCTGTTTTGAACCGAGTAAGATATCATGTCGTTTAACAGAAACTTTAAGAAATGGATGATTGCGGGCTTCGCTGACAATTAGATGACCCCTTTTATTGAAATACGCGGATTTTTACGTTTGTTGATATACATCAACGTCCGTTAAAAGTTTGAAGGGTAAATTTGTATCGAAAATCTCAGCCATTATCGGGACAATCCTGGAACTGGCCACAAGTCTGACTTGCATGTTTTTTAAAGCAGGAAGCTTATGCAAAAGTTTACCGGCAGCATTACCTTTCCGCTATGCTTAAGTCTCTGACCGGAAAAACCACACAGCAGCACATTCATTTAGCATTGACCGATAAAGCAAAAGTGCTGTTGAACCAAACCGGCCTTACTACGGCCGAGATCGCTTACCGGCTGGGTTTTGAACATCCACAATCGTTCAATAGACTTTTTAAGCAGCGCACCAATCTATCGCTGGTACAATACCGGGATCGATTACGGGGGAATTGAATTGTCCATAGATATCTTAAAGGTCTTTTTCCTTCCGCATCATACTGAGGAAGGCGGCGGTGATCCCCAGATAGCTGGCAATATGTTTTTGATTGATCCGCTGCTCAAGCCCGGGATAATGCCTGCGAAATTCAAGGTATCGCTGTTCTGCTGTCAGTGAAAGACTGGACGTGAGCCGTCGCTGGAACATGTCAAACCCGTTCTGGATCAGAATCCGGAAGAACCGCTCCAGTTTTGGAACGCGGTTGAAAAGATCTTCCAGATCTGGCAAGGTAAAATAACATAGCGCTGAATCTTCCAGCGCTTGTATGGTATGGGTTGCAGGTTTCCTCTTGAAAAAGCTTACGTTATCGCAAGCCCACCAATTCTCCGGATAAAAGCAAAGGTTATGTTCCTGGCCATCCGTATCAGTATGAAACATCCGCAAGCACCCTTCCTCAACAAAGTAAATGTGCCGTTCTGTTTCCCCGGGAGAGACTAACAGCTCCCGCTTCCTGGCGGTTTTATGATGCATCAATGCAAGTACCTGCTCCTCTTCCTCAGGAGCAAGTACGACGTGCAACGCGAAATTACGCAGGATAAGTGGAGACATTGCGCAAGTATAACTTTTAAAAGTCAATTTGCCGGGTCATGATCAGTTTAAGTTCCGCGGTGCCGGCCAAGCGGAGCGGGTTTGCTATAGTTTGGTAAACCCCGCTTTGCGCAATGGTCATGAACGCTTCGGCACTTGGATATTCAACAAGTACAACCTCGTCCCATTGTTCATCCTCATCGGCAACTATGTTTGCTATCACTTCGCTTACAAACCTCACATTAACACCTTCAATACCCAACTGCTGTACTACTTGCCCAAAGGCTGGGATGTAGTCTTCGAAATAGACTTTCTTGTCTTTAAACTTTATCAGGTTCAGCATCACCACAGGTCCCTGACCTGGTTTGATATCGGGAAATTTGATCTCTTCCATAACACAAAGGTCGCCAGTCATTGCCGGAATAAAGTTCAGGTAGTTGAAGAGTTTTTTTGATCTCAGTTGAACGAAGCCCTGAACTCCAGCGGCGATTGCTTGGTTTTGCTTTTGAACAACTTGCTGAAAGACTGGGAATGTTCGAATCCGAGACTATAGGCGATCTCACTTACCGATAACATCGTGGTCGATAATTGCTCTTTGGCTTTCTCGATCATTTTCTCGTGGATGACCTGCTGGGTAGTCTGCCCCGTGAGCTGTTTTAACAGGCTGCTCAGGTATTTTGGTGAAACGTTCAGCGTGTCAGCGAGGTATTGCACGGTCGGTGCGCTTTTGGATAGCAAAGCTTCATCGCTAAGGTAGTCCTTTAACAGGTTCTCAACCTTCTCCAGTATCTTATGATTGGTGATCTTACGGGTAATAAACTGGCGCTGGTAAAAGCGTTCCGCATAGTTCAGCAGCGTTTCCAGGTTGGCGATAATAATATCCTGGCTGAATTTGTCAATGTTGGAATGATATTCGTTCCTGATATTTCTAACCAGGTCATTGATAACCGATTCTTCTTTGTCAGACAGGAATAAAGCTTCATGGGTAGCATACCCGAAGTAATCGTATCTCTTGATTTTGGATGCAAGCGATGTGTTCCATAAAAAATCCGGGTGAACGAAAAGCATCCAGCCTTCCAGGCTGGCAGGTATCCCGTTCTCATCTCCCCGTAAGAGCTGACCGGGTGATAAAAAGGCCATTAAGCCTTCGTCAAAATCATATTTCTGCTGCCCGTAGATGAGGTTGTCGCAGCCTCTTTTCATCGAGATCACGTACAGGTCAAATACAACAGCATTAATGTCGTGATCATTTTTCAGGCCTTTCAGGTCAACGATACTGATCAGCGGATGTTGCGGTTTGGGCAGTGCCATGAGCCGGTGTATCTCGGTGATAGAACTGATCCTGTATGGCTGAGCGTTTGGCATATGGCAAGTTAGTTTAATTTTTGAAAGGATATTTCAACCATATCATTATTAATGGCATGAACAGGAACGGAATCTCGATCAGGGTCATTCTGATATTTCCTGCTCGTAATGCCAGCCCTATGACCAGGATGATGGTCATCGCGTTGAGCATGTTTCCAATAAAAAATGTTTTTGGGAGCAGCAAAAGTATGCCTGTCATAACGGCCAAAATTACGAAGACCGGGATCATGGATATGCTAATGCCCAGGCTTTCCATCATTTTGAAAGATTCCGGGTTGCCTTGGTAATGCGCCGTATCCCAGGCATGTTTAAAGCTTAATGATACGGATACAATGAGCAACAATAAAGAGATAAGGTTTTTGATCATGATCATTTTAATAGGTGTGTATTGATAATATAGCTCATCACCAGTGCCATAGGCACGCCGATCATCGCACTGGTCAATGCCCTGTTGGCTTTTTTTGGATGGTTTTTTCTGTGTTTAAAGTATAGGAATACACCTACCGGAGGTACGGCATTGGAAACCATGAACCAGAACCTCGACAATTCGTCTTTTTGCATGTCTTTCATGTTTGTTAATTTATAATGAACTATTGAACCCGTTTCCACTTAAAGGTTTTACCCAACATTGGCACGCCTTTATAGCCGCGTGTTTCCAGGTCATTGATGCCGTTCAATTTGCCTTTCAGACTATACGTATTACCATCTTGTACGCTATACAACTTACCATCTGCATACCCGCTGTCCTTGAATACCAGCGCTGTGATGTGGGTAAGCCCTTGTACCGGCCTGTCCCTAAGTTTTACATCAGGATTCTTACTATCTTTCTTTGATGTTTTGCCGTCAGCCTCGAACATATCTTTTGACCAGAGCAGCTTTGCGGAATAAGTATTCCCGGATCTATAAACCTCCATCCTATAATCGCTGCATTGCCAGGTGCCCAGTATCTGGTCGGCCGGAAGCTTTTGGGCGAATGATGTTATCGCTGCGAACAGCAGGATGACCGCTAAAATTGTTCTCTTCATTTTGCTGATCGGTTTGATTGAACATTTAGTTGCTTGAATTTTTCGAATTGTTGATGGCCGAAATTGATCAGGGTGCCTGGGGTGATCCTGCTTAGCCACTTGATCACCGTGATCAGAAATGGCTTAAGTTCCGGCCTATCCTGTTGAATGCCTTTGATCGTAACTTCCACCATCTTGTCCACCTCCATCGTCATGGATGATTTCGTATCCGTTGAGATCACCCAATCTTTTTGCAGGTTGGTTTTTATGCCCGGAGGGATCATTTCAAAGACTTTAACGTTCGTGCCTTTAAGCTGTAAGCGTAAAGCCTGCGTGTAAGCCCGTACACCTGCTTTGGAAGCGCTGTAAACCGGTGCAACCGAAAAAGGCATGAAAGCAATTCCGGAGGAAACATTGACGATGGCTGCTGAATGCTGTTTTATCAAATGCGGCAGGAACTGGTGAACCATCTGTATCGTCCCGGAAAGATTGATATCGATCTCACGGGTCATGTTCTCTAAACTATTGCTGGTATCCTGCAGGTCAAGCAACCGCATTTCACCGGCGTTATTGATCAGGATATTTAGTTCGGGAAATTGCCGGGTGGCATCAGCATATAACTCGGCTATATTTTGCGAATTGCTGACATCATTCTGAAATATATGGATCGCTGGAAATTGCTTTTTGGTCTCTTTAAGTTTATCCGGATCCCGACCCGTGATAATGATGTTCGCCCCAATTTGAGTGAGCTGTCTGACCATCTCTAAACCGATACCGCTGCTGCCTCCGGTGATCAGTACCGTACTATGTTGTAAATCCATATTGCTGTAATTTTATACAGCAAAGTTGCCGGATCACGAGTGACAGAATGTGTTCAAAATTCGCAACATTGTAGCCAAAAGTCACCATATGATATTTACAACTTCAGACAAAAGAAAGTTTGCTGCTGCAACAACCAACTCCGTCGGCCAATTTGCTGCCTCGCCAGGCTCTTTTCGAATACCATGACCAATTCTGTGGAGGGGCCGGAGTTCTACTCAGATTGGTTTTCAGCAATATCGGGAAAAAGATGCAGTGATCTGATCTTACCATTTGCTGTTGCCGCAATATCCATTCCTGTAGCCAGGGGTGGTTGGCCGGATATACGGGACGTGTCAGCTCAAACCTAAATTCAAGGGGCCATTGCTCCTGCAGTTTGGCGATCAGCTCAATGATTGACTCGTAAAACACGATGTCATCTGTGTAAACCGCTTTCATTGCCGCCAGCCTGCTTTCGGCTTGCCTGTCATTCCATATCATTGCAGGGGGATTGCGGTAGGTTGTTGTGCTAACCGACCTTTTCGAATACGGTTTTCCAGGCGCGCGCTTTACTGTATAGGCCTGACCGGGCATTTGCCTGCACGGTAATCGACTTACCATTGGGACTCAGGTTCCAAACCTCTGTAACGTATACTTCTGTTTGCTTTTGATCGATGATCAGGCGCACCGTCGAGTTCACCGTCAGCGTTCGTCCATCAGCTGACCACTTGACGGTAAACTTTTTTCCTCTTCCCCGGCCATGAGCAATTTCGCTGGCTTTACCGTCGAAGGACATTTTTTCCAGGCCGGCCACCGGTGCTGTACCCGGAAACCCGCTGGACACCGCTACGGTCAGCCCGCCTGCCTGCGGTGCTATTTTCATCGTTTGCGCGAGCAGGCGGTCACCTGGGTCAAAACAGCAAACGATATTGCCACCCATCGCTATCGATGTTTTGGCGCGCCATTCGCCTGAAAAGTCAGCGCGTTGCGCACCATTTTTTTGCCCGGCTTGTACCGGAACATACATCATGACAGCCAGTACCATCGCCAGGCTGTACCAAACATTGCTTTTATTTTTCATGTCTTTTGAAATTGATTCAGCGAATCTAAGTCGACATTTTTCGGCGCGGCGAATTTGGATTGTAAATAAAAATGTAAACTTTGTAAATAAAATCTTGACATGATGCCTTTTTAGCCGAAATCATGGCGTTATACCAATTCCAGTTGTCACATTACATTTCAAGGTTTGATTTTGTTAACTTTGCCGGATGACAGAGGAAATTCCGGGCGTGAATATGGCAGACTTGCGGCTGAAAGGCTTCCGGGTACATGCCCTGCAGGCCTCGCAGGAACTCCCGCTTCGCCGAGGCCGCCGCGACTTTTATAAAATGGGCCTGGTCAACGGCGACATGACCGTCCAATATGGCGGGAAACTGCTGGAGCTCAAGGGCACCGTGCTCTTCTTTGTGAACCCCAAAGTGCCGCATTCGGTGGTCAGCCGAGTGAACCGGACCAGCGGCTATGCCTGCCTGTTCACCGAAGCTTTTATGAACAGCCGCGAACTGCACGATTCGCCGCTGTTCCGTGCCGGCGACAACCCCGTGATCCCGCTCGACAGCGCACAGGCCGCTTTTATGGACGGCATTTTCCGCGAAATGCTGTCGGTGTACCAGGAAGACTATCCTTATAAAAGTGACCTGATCCGCAACTGCATTTCCGTGGTCTTGCATGAAGCGTTGCGCATCCAGCCGCCGAAACAGGCCGCGGCTTTTCAAAACGGCGCGGGGAGGGTGACGCATTTGTTCCTGGACCTCCTGGAAAGACAGTTCCCGATCGAACGGCCGAATGAGCCGCTGCGGTTGCGCAATCCACAGCAATTTGCAAACAGGCTTTCCCTGCATGTCAATTACCTGAACCGGGCGGTCAAATCGGTCACCGGTAAACCGACCTCAGTTCATATCGCCGCGCGCATAGCTGCCGAAGCCAGGGCGCTTTTGCAGTATACCGACTGGAGCGTAGCCGACATTGCCTATGCGCTGGGTTTTGAATACCCCGCCTATTTTAATAATTATTTCAAGCGCTTGATCGGCACCACGCCCAATACCTTCCGGAAGGTTTGAAATTCATAGTTTTTGGTTTGATTATCGATTGTGGACGTGCGTCTTTCCGGTCAACTTTGTGCCATGAAAATATTAGTTACAGGAGCTACAGGAAAAGTTGGCAGCCGTTTGGTGCCACGCCTTTTAGCAAAGGGGTATGATGTCACCATTTTAGTACGCGATGCCGCTCAGGTAATACCCGGTACCCGGGCAGTCGCCGGCGATCTTTTTGACCCGGACACCTTGCCTGCAGCCGTAGCGGGTATGGATGTGGTCATCCATCTGGCGGCCTTATTCCGGACTTTTACCGATAACGAAGGCATTGTCAAAACCAATCATTCGGGTACCGTCGCTTTAGCCCGGGCGGCGGTGGCCGCCGGCGTGAAGCGCTTTGTCTTTACGAGCACCAGCAATGTTTACCATGCCGGATACGGCCATCCGGCCAAAGAGACCGATCCGGTGGATATCAATGATCCGCGGGCCTATGCGGCCAGCAAGATCGCCGCCGAACAGGAATTATTAATTCTCCATCACGATGTAAGGATCTTACGCCTGGGCTTTGTCTATGGCGACCGCGACCCGCATATCGAAGAGATCATGCCGGTCCTCAAGCAGTGGAAACGCCATCCCGGGTACCGCATGCATATGGTTCACCACCTGGATGTGGCCCAGGCGCTGCTGATCCTGCTTCAGCACGACGGACTAAACGGCGAGATCTTCAATATCGCAGATGACGCCCCGATCAGCCTGTACGAACTGGCCGACTCGGTCGGAAAGGCAGCGGAAACGTTCGATACTGAGCCCGGCCCACTCAGCGACCCCTTCGAAGGCGTCCTGGACAGTTCCAAGCTGCGCAGCCGGACCGGCTTCCGTCCGCTGGTGCCCAGCTATTACGTGGCGCGGGATATGGACCTGCTATAAGGAAACTATAAGACGGTACGGTTTTCCGCCCAGCCTGCTTTAACAGCCGGCACATCGCATCGTAAGATCATCGCAAACCAATCATGAAGCTCAGGCGAAAAATATTCCTTGATTTGCTTACAAGCCTCAGGGGTTTGCATACATTGGCCTGTTTGAGTTTATCGAATTTTGCGTCATGGAATTGAAACAAATAGCACTGGGCAGCCAGGGATTGGTGGTGCCGGTGATCGGATTGGGCTGTATGGGTATGACCGGTTTTGAAGAAGGGCATATGTACGGCCCTGCCGATGAGCAGGAAGCCGTCGCGACGATCCATCGTTCGCTGGAGCTGGGTGGTAATTTTTTTGGACACGGCCGATCTGTACGGGCCGCTGAAAAATGAGCAGTTGATTGCCAGAGCTATTAGCGGCAAACGTGATCAGTTTATCCTGGCCACGAAGTTTGGCTGGGAGATCGATGATAACAAAAAAGTAACCTGGGCCATCAATGGTAAAAAAGACTATGTAAAGAAATCGATAGAACGATCGCTCAAAAATCTTAATACCGATTACATAGATCTTTATTATATGCACCGTTTGGATAAAAGCACGCCGATAGAAGAAACGGTTGGAGCCATGGCAGAACTGGTTAAGGAAGGTAAGGTAGGTTATATCGGTCTGTCGGAAGTCTCTTCTGAGACCGTTAAGCGGGCAAACGCGGTTCATCCCCTTACTGCTGTACAAAGCGAATATTCCTTGTTTGAGCGGACGGTGGAAGAACGCGGGGTTTTGGCTACCTTAACGGAACTGGGTATAGGATTTGTCGCTTACTCGCCGCTGGGCCGGGGCTTTTTGTCAGGTCAGATCAAAAGTGAGGCCGACCTGCCGGATAATGATTTCCGCCGGGGCATGCCGCGTTTCCAGGGGGAACACTTCGCCAAAAACATTGAACTGGTCAAGGCCATTGAAGCTATGGCGGCAGCAAAGGACGTCACTTCCTCACAACTGGCTTTGGCCTGGATCATGAACAAGGGGATCGTGCCGATCCCGGGAACGAAACGGAGGACATACCTGGAACAAAACTTGGCGGCGACTACGATTGCCTTAACAGACGCCGATCTGTCACAACTGGAAAGCATAGTGCCTTTAGGTACGGATACCGGTGCACCTTATGATGAGTTTGGGATGGGATTAAATGATTAAATTTGTTTATGAATGCCATCAATTCCATATCCGAGTTTCATCGCTTGCTGTCCTTACCCGGGCCCCGTCACCCGCTGGTGAGTGTGATCAACCTGGCGGAAAGTGTTTTCCTGGAGGACGAGGTATGGAAAGGTTTTGTGAATCGCTTTTATTGCATGGCGCTCAAACGCGAAGCCAAAGGTAAGATCAGGTATGGGCAGCAGCATTATGATTACGATAAAGGCGTTTTAAGTTTTACTGCACCTAACCAGGTGCAACAACTGGACCTGCAAAATATGGAATGCGGGTCCGGCTATCTCCTGATCTTTCATCCGGACTTCCTGTTACATCATGCGCTGACGGGCAACATTCACCACTACGGATTTTTTGATTACGCGGTGAATGAGGCGCTGCACCTTTCAGCCCAGGAAGAAAATGACCTGATCGTTATTCTCCATAAGATCGATCAGGAATGCCGGCATATCGACCGGCATACACAGGAGATCATCTTAACCCAAATTGAACTACTGCTTAATTATTCCAAACGCTTTTATGAAAGACAGTTCATAACACGTAAGTACAACAATTCCGACTTGCTGGTCAAATTCGAAAAGATCGTGGACGAATATTTTATGGGAGAGGTAGCTGGTTTGCTTACCGTGCAATATCTGGCTACGCAAATGAATCTGTCGCCGAACTACCTGAGCGACCTGCTTCGGGTCCATACCGGGCGGAATACGCAGCAACATATCCATGAAAAACTGATCGCGAAGGCCAAAGAAAAACTGTCTACGACCAGTCTGTCCGTCAGCGAGATCGCTTATGCGCTGGGCTTTGAGCATGCGCAATCCTTCAGCACGCTTTTTAAAAAGAAAACGGATTTATCACCGATGGAATTCCGGCAATCTTTTAACTGACCGTTCTGTCAACTATCGTTGGTCCAATCCCCAGAATGCGATGGCTTTACGGGCGGCGCTGAAATCTCTGTTCACTTTTCCCATCAGTCTTGGGAATTTGGCTGTCGTTTGTGGGACGACATGGCCGCCCCCATAAACCGTATAATTCAACGACCTTTTGTTCGCCCTGTGACCAGGTCTTGCGTTCAACACTTGTCGGATCATGTGGATCTAAGTGGGGCAGGCGTTCAATCTGTATGGTCTTCGGCCCTGCGTGGGTTTCGGCAATTGCTTCGGCAGTAGCTGATGCGCTGAGGACATTGCCAAGATCCTTGCCAAAGAACCTGACCCGGCCGCCGTCATATGGAATAATTGGATCTTTGGTGCCATGGATCATCATCACCCGGGGCATGGGTGCCTGAATATCGTCTGTGCGGTTATCGGGTGTCGGCAGGTTGGCACCCACGATAGCAATGCCGGCCAGCAAGCCAGGTACCGATGCCGCCAGCCGGAGCGCCATCATACCGCCATTGGAGTAGCCGAACACATAGACCTGCTGCAGGGCTATGTTGTGGGAGACCTGGAAACTTTCAATGAGCGACCGGATAAAACCGGCGTCATCGATATTTTTCTGCTTTGCGGGAAAGGGCGCGTTCTTACGGATATCGTTCCAGCTGCGCTGATAACCATCCGGATAAGCCACCGCGAAACCATATTGATCCGCCAGTTGGTCAAACGCATAACCGGTCCAGGCCCGTATTTTGACCCCATTGATACCAGAGCCGTGCAAAACAATGACCAGCGGCACCTTTTGTTTTCCCAGAGCGCCGGGAGCGTATTTCCAACAGGTACGTTTTTCGGCGCCGACCGTCAATGCTTCACGGGATAGTTTTGCCGATAAGCTAGGCACTTTTGGCGTAGGTGCATAAGCCCAATACCAGAATAAAATGGATGCAGTGAGGGCTAACAAGCCGGAAATGGCTACCACAATCATCATGGCTGCTAAATTTTAATTTCGGTCAAAGATAGCTACCTTTACTTACCAAAATCCAGTAGTTTACAAAAGGTAACTACTAACCTTAAGGTAAGCAGTATGTCAAAAAAAGAAGAAATCAGGGTACGGGAACTCGGCTGCGCCGAAAAGTTACAGGCCGTTGGCGACTCCTTGTATGCGATCGGCGGCAAGTGGAAGCTCCGGGTCATCATTGCGCTTTCACAGGGCACAAGCGGTGTACTTACAGTCGCAGGTGACAGCTTTCGACGTGCAGTTTTTCCATTCTCCTGGTGCCGTTGATTTGCTCCCGCCATCATTGTCTTTTTACATACCCTTGTATTTAAAAAGTTAAATCGCGGAAAGTTGCCCTGAGATCATGAACGACTGCTTCGGTGTTTTCATAATAGCCAAAATGACCGCCTTTTTCATGAGCATTCAAATAATGGACATTGTATAGCTGATATTTTGGGCCTTTCTTGAACGCACTCACGCGCTGGTCTGTCGTAACACCTGCCGGGTTTTCACCACCCAGAAAGGTAATACCGACCGGAGCCTCTATAATTGGCGTACGACCATGAGCCGGCTGCCAGGGATACTTTGCGCTGTCCGCGTAGAAACGCATCGAAGATGCTACCGTCCCGGTTATCCAATAGAGCATTGTGTTCGTAATCATATGTTCTTTGGGAAACACAGTTTCAATATTTCCATTTCCAGTTTGCGCCCAACTCTTCCAGCGTTCAAGCAACCAGGCAAGCAATCCTACAGGTGAATCCTGCAAGCCATAGGCCAGCGTTTGAGGGTCAAGCATATGTACTGCATAATGGCTCACAAAGATCTTCATCCTTTCCAGGCTCTGCTGCCTGATGTGGACAGGTGTCGTCTCGGCAGTTTTATGGCCTGCAAATACATCCCACGGCCTTTCCTTATTGAATTGATCCAGCTCCATGGTATGCATTAAATGTATGCCGTACAAACTATCTGCATATTTATGGCCAAGCTGAGAAGTAATTAACGCTCCCCAGTCGCCGCCACTTGCTGCATATTTCTGATAACCTAATGTTTCGGTCATTAACGTATGCCATAAATCTGCTGTCTTCCAGAAGTTAATGCCGGCTGGCGTCGGGGTCGAAAATCCATACCCTGGCACCGATGGTACAATCACATCGAACGCGTCTTTCTCATCACCGCCAAAAGCTTTTGGGTTAGTCAGCGGCCCGATTATCTTATGCATGTCCCAAAATGACCAGGGCCATCCGTGGGTTAGGATCAACGCTTTACAGTTTTTACCAACTCCCCGTTGATAAATAAAATGAACCGGCACGCCATTGACGGGAATACGATATTGCGGGTATGAATTGATGCGCTGTTCTGCCAGACGCCAATCATAATCATTCGCCCAGTAACTAACTAAGCTTTCAAGATACTTTCTATTTACGCCATATTTCCAGTCGACATTATCAACATCCGTCGGCCACTTAACATGTGTTAAACGATATTTTAAATCAATAAGGTTACTTTCCGATATGTGTATCTTAAATGAGTATTCTTCCATGCGTAGAAATCTGCTTAAGTAAATGATCAATGTAATAGCTTAAATCCTTATGGATTTTAGTCGAAAGACAAGCGATACCCTTACGAACAATAATTATTTAAGCTAAAAAATGTCAATTCTAATTTATTTCAAAATTTTTGTAAGGATTAGTAAAGCTATCCGTCAAAAATACCATAAGCTTTATAAACTATTATTAGGGGATCGTTGTCGATGCTTAATTTGTAAAAAATGAATATTTAATTTGTAATAAACTAAAGTCGGAAAATAGTGGGTTTGATCAATGCGACCGTTATAAAAATAGACATCATCATTTTTTTTGCTACGATATTCCGTTCCGCCTTTGGGTTTGGCGAATCTATCATAGCGGTACCACTGCTCGCCTTATTTATGCCGCTTGAGGTTGCCGTTCCGCTGTCGGTATTTATATCTGTTACGATCGCAGGCTTCGTAGTTGTTCAGGACCGGAAAAAAATACATTTTAAAAGTGCGGGCTGGCTGATCGTATATGCGATAATCGGCATACCCCTCGGCTTATGGTTGTTAACCCATGTGAGTGAAGCCTGGGTGAAATGTATTTTGGGAACGGTGATCATCGCATTTTCTATTTATTTGTTGACTGGCACCAGACTTAAAGCACTAAAGCAAGATGATGGTCGTTGGCTGTTTGGATGCGGGCTACTGTCTGGTATTTTAGGCGGCGCTTATGGTATAAACGGCCCTCCGCTGGTTATTTATGGTGCGAAACGTGGGTGGACCGCGCAGCATTTCCGGGCAACTCTGCAGGCCTATTTTCTTGCTGCAAGTTTGGCGGGCGTGTTGGGCTATTGGTACAGTAATTTAATCACCCGGGAGTTAATGTGCTATTTTTTGTTCGCCTTACCAGTGCTTGTACCTGCCATTCTTATCGGTCGTTACATTAACTCTAAAATGCAGGGAAGCCAGTTTTTTAGATACAGTTATATTGTTCTGTTACTGCTGGGGACTATGCTCTTGGTGAATGTGTTCGTTTCGAAATAAAAATTTATAAGGAAATGGCAAGAAGTAAAAGACTCATTTACGGGAAAAACAAGTTTATGGGCATAGCGTTGATCGCAATGTTTTTAAGCCTGAGTTTCTGCCCATTGCGGAATACGCTGTTTGCAGTGATTGCTCATTCCATAAATTCAGTACCCAAAACAAGTGGTGCGCACCTGCTAAACGCCCAGGATGATTGCAAAACGACTGCCTTAAATGTTATAACAAACGCACAACGTTCAAATAGCTGGCATCCGCCTTTACCGTGTTGTGTCGTTTCCGTTTATTTATTCATCGCGGCAATCTTATTTTTGAAATGCCGGGATACTTCGCTCAACGCTGTTGATCGTCGCCCGCAGACAGTGCCGCTGTACACTCTTAATTGTACGTTTCTAATCTGATGATATGTTGTCATTGGTATAAACAACTGATAATGGATATGCTGTTGTCGGCAAATCTCAAACAACTTAAAATCAAATGCAATGAACAACAATATTTTTTCTATAACTGGTAAAAATTACCAGCAATTTGCGCCTTTGCTTTTGCGCCTTATTATCGGATTCGGATTCTTAGCCCATGGATGGGCAAAGCTCATGCGTGGTCCTGAAGCTTTTTCCCATTTGCTCACCCAACTGCATGTACCTGCCCCGGAGCTGGTGGCATGGATATCTACGCTCACGGAGGTCTTCGGCGGCATAATGATTATGGCCGGCCTTTTTACCAGTATAATGGCATTGCCTCTTATTGGGACCATGCTGGTAGCTATGTTCACGATTCATATCCATTATGGCTTCAGTGCCGTGAAGACTATTGGCCTGACTCCTCAAGGTCCGGTATTCGGACCGCCGGGATATGAAATAAATTTAGTTTACATAGCTGGCTTACTGGCTTTAATTTTACTCGGAGCGGGACGTTATTCATTAGACGCGTTGTTAGCCAACCGATTGATTGCGAAACGAGATCAATAATTTAATAAAAAAGCCGTCTCATAAGTGAATTACGAGGCGGCTTTTTTATTTCAAGTGATTGAGATAAGCTAACTGATCAGGGTAATATTTCTTTAAGACAACTTTTTCGCTTATGTCTTTAAGATACTCCAAATTTTCGTAAGAGTAACGCGGCCGCCTCACTTTGAGACAACCTCGTTTAGTTTGAGCTGTTTTTTGTGTGTTAATTTATACCGCATAAGTAAGTGATTACCAAAAAGTATGAACCTAATTTAGGTTACGCCTGATGATATACTTTTGCAAATTCTATGGCAAACTCTTCAAATTTTCTTTTGCTTAAAACTGGTTTATTCTTATAAAACTCTTCTGTAATCCTCCCGTTTCCTAAGGCTATTCCCATTTCTGCTAAACCTTCCGCCGCATGCTTCGAAAGATGCCCGCTCTGCAGCAAGCCGCCAATAAATTGCTCATTGGTAAATTCAACCCATTTCAAATCTGGTTTGCCAATGGCATTTCCTAAAATGCGGGCAACTTCTGTTCCGGTTTTTTCGTCGCTGGCAACGAAACGAATTTTATTACTGGAAAAGGGGCCCGTAATTTCTTCAAATGCCGCGTCAGCAATATCCAGCGGGTGTGTTAATAGCAACTTTGTAGTGCCCGGATAATTAGAGCCCATCATTCCTGTATTCCTGATCAGGGGTATACTGTTATAATAATTGATGTAAAATGAGGCGGGGCGGAGATGCTTTACTACTAAACCGTCCATGTTATTAAAAATAGCCTCGTCATAGAACATGGATGAAATCGGTCCGGCACCTTCTTTCAGGTGAGCACCATTACTACTTAAATTAACAAGTTGTGATACGCCGGCAGCTGCAAGTGCATTTGCGTATGTTTGGGCAATTTGCGTTATGTAGTCTGTATAATTTGATACCTGAAGGTTATCGGGTATCATGGTATACACCACATCAGCGCCTTTAAAAGTTGCTGCTAAAAATGCTTCATCCATTATCGAACCTATAGCCGCATTTGCGCCTATGTTTGGATTACTTCTTTTTTATTTTCATTGCTGCTTATAACCGTTACGTTATGCCCGGCTTTTACAAGCCGCCCGGTTAGTGACCGGCCGATATTTCCTAATGATCCTGTAATTATGATTTTCATGATAATATGATTTTATTTGGCAGCAAATCTATATTTGCAGCTAACGTTGCACAAGAACTTACCCCAAGGTATGCCCGTATGACTAAAGTAAAAGAAACCTCGACACGTCAACATAACAAGGCCAAAAGGAAGATTACCTGTCCGCTTACCTATGCCGTGAATAAGATTGCGGGCCATTGGAAATTAATCATTATAAAAGAGTTAAGAGGCGGCCCGCTACGTTACTATGAGTTAAGGAAAAGCATGCCTGACATTAGCGAGAAGGTATTAATTCAGCAATTAAAACAACTACAGACAGATGAAATTGTGATTAGACGTGCTGTGGAGGTAATACCCCCTGAAGTGAGTTATGAACTCAGTGATTCGGGAAAAGAATTGACTGAAGTGTTGGATGTAATGGCTGCCTGGGGTCGCAGAGAAAGCAAACGGCAAAATGACAAAGAACATACAATGGGTTAATAACATTACCTAATAATCATCATAATCAAATAGCAATTAAAAACCTGGCTGATAAATAAGCCACGTTAAAGCTGACTTATGACACGGCCTCATTCTTTTCGACATTTATTCGAAGCGCCATGATAATGTCAGCGTTCGCTTTTTTTTGAAAAAGCATTGTAAGAAATTTCCAGACCGAGCGACAAACCTGGAAAATCTTATAATATGAATCTACTTAAAAACCCCAAATCAATTTTACTGGCAGCAATTGCTCCATTAGCATTAACAGCCTGCAAAAAAGACAACAACAATGGCTCAGTAACAACTCAACAAAGCACAATCACTGTCGAAAACGTGCTTCAGTCCCAACCGCTGGTAGAATCGGGCACTTTCCAGGGCACAGGGACACCGGCATTAATTCAACCAGGGCAGTCGACGACAATCACATTCTCAGCCGCAAAGGGTGAGGCCTTGTCTTTCGCCACCATGTACGGCGCCTCAAACGACCTTTTCTTTGCCCCGGACAACCCAGGTATCCAGGTTTATGATAGCAACGGCAACCCGATTGAAGGTGACGTTTCAGCACAGGTCAAGCTTTGGGACAACGGAACCAGAGTTAATCAAAAACCAGGTGCAGGAGTGACTCACCCCGGCGTCGCGGAAACAAAAAATATCTCTGAAGTAACCGGCGCAGATGCACAGGGAAATACCTACCTCGCTGCATCTAAGCTGGTTAAAGCAACACTGAAGTACAATGGTAATTCGACCTTTGCATTGACGCTGCAAAACACCTCCGGAGGTACGGCCAACGAGACACCGCTAAGCCCGGGCGTATGGAGCGTTTCTTACATCGTTGGTGGAACGCTGCAAGCTCCAAAGCCGCTTTACACATCCGGTCAGCCGACAGTGAATGGTTTAACGAACATCGCCGAAGCCGGTGATAACATGGCGCTAAGCGCATACGTTAAATCAATTACAGGCATTTTCACCCCGCTGTCTCCAATCCTCGTAGTAGTTTATAACGGAATCGACAACCCAATATATAAAGCGGGCACAATCGATGCTGGTAAAGGGCTTACGACATTGGCCCAGAAGGGTAATGCAGATACGCTGGCGGCTTATTTAAAAACAGTTAAAGGAGTTAAGGCAGTTTATGTTTTACCTGCGCCGAATACCAAGGTGTTACTGCCAAGTATAGCCGGTAAGCAAGGAGGCGTCGTATCACAGCAGCTTAACGTTGCCGCAGGAGACCGTTTGGCCATTGCCACCATGTACGGCTTTTCAAACGACTGGTTCTTTGCTTCTGCCGATAATGGTGTAGATGCTACTCAAAAGGGTGACATATCAGGTACCATTAAATTATTTGATGATGGGACGGCTATCAATCAATTTCCCGGTGCCGGCTTAACCCAGTTCAATCTTGCTGGAATGCCATTAAAGGAGAGTCAACCAATTGCTGCGGTTCCAAATCCAAATGCATTTACCACACTGCCGCCAGTTACCGGTATTATCAAAGTAACCCTTAAATAATCTAATTACGGGCTGCCTGTCAGGCAGCCTTACATTGTTTTATAATAGGTGTTACTGGCTTGCCAGTTGATTTTCCACCTGCTCCGGTGATTTAATACGTAAATTAGATAAAGAAGTGCGGCCTTGGCCGCACTTCTTGTTTTACTTCGCAGTTAGTATATCGACCTTCTCAATGACAGGGCTGGCAGACAGCAATTCTGGAGCTTTAGCCATTAACGCTGCAGCAATCGGTCCGTTTAAGTGTGCGTCGCGCGCTGCTTCCGTTTCGAACGAATCAAAAATACCGAAAGTTGAAGGCCCTATTTGAAGGGCATACCAGGTAACCGTTCCGGTTTCCTGTTGAGCTAATGGCAATGCGCTTTTAAGGAAATCACTTAATTCTTGTTCTTTTCCTGCTTTTGCTTCAAGCCTGACCAATAATGAAAATTTTACCATGGTGGATGTTTGTTATTTAATAATGTAAGTTGACAAATTAAGCCGCGTGTATGCCACTTAATGCAATGGTTAGTCGTAATTACGACAAGATCCTTACAATGAACATTTGAAATTTTTATCAGAAATATTGTAAGGTATCGCATAGTATTCCTACTAACAGGAAAAACTAAACTAAAAACAAAATGAAAGCATTAAAATTAAAAGCTCTTTCGGTAATGGCAGTTGCCGCAATCTGTTTAACATTAAGCGTGAATGCGCAGGATAAAATGGCTCCAATGAAAAAAGACACCATGAAAATGTCCAAAATGAGCCATCAGAAAATGAGCAAAAAATCGGGCAAGATGTCGAAAGTGAAAAAAGACACGACCAAAATGTAATGTCATTCGCCTGCAGAGAAAGCTCTGCTGGCAATTTTTAATCCTATTAATTCAATCTAAATGAAACCACAGGTCAACCGCAATTTTTTTTATTTAACCATCTTTACCACGGTATTGTTAGGTTTTACAGCTTTTAATGCTGCTGCCATATCATCAAATGTGCGCGATACGACAGCCATGCAGCAATACCCGAAGCAATCAACGGATATCAGTCCGCTTCTAATCGGCGAAAAAATCCCTTTGGTGAACATTCCGGATGCCAACGGCAAGCCCTTTGATCTGAATGCACATGTTGCGGACAAGTCAACCATTTTAATTTTCTATCGTGGAGGCTGGTGCCCGTTCTGCAATAAGGAATTAGCAGGCTTACAAGGCATCCAGGCGCAGTTGGTAAAAATGGGCTATCAAATCATTGCCATAAGCACCGATAGCCCTGAAAATTTGAACAAGAGCATTGACAAACACCAGTTATCTTATACTTTGCTTTCCGACGCTGACCTTGCGGCATCCAAGCAGTTCGGCATCGCATTTAAAGCACCGGCCGCTTACGATAAGACAATCGCTGAAGGCTCGGCAGGCAAGGATGTAGATAAATTATTGCCTGTACCATCCGTTTTTATTTTAGACAAAGGCGGCATTATTCAATTTGAATACATCAATCCTGACTATAAGCGGCGCATTAGTCCAACGCTTTTGGAAGCTGTAGCCACGGCATTGAAAAATGAAAATCCTATTAGGTAACTTTATAATGATTTTTAATAAAAAACATCCAGGGCTTATTTGCGCCTTGATACTACTGCTGAGCGGACATAGTTACGCGCAGCAGCCTAATAAAAAAAGCGGCGTTAGCTTTAAAGGCGGAAATCTCGACGCTGCGCTATCGGAGGCGAAACGGCAGCATAAGCCAGTTTTTGTAGATGCCTACGCGGTATGGTGTGCGCCATGCCAACAGCTTAAAAAGACGACCTTCCAGGATAAGACATTGTCTGCCTACTTTAATTCACATTTTGTGAACCTTTCTATTGATGTAGAAAAAGGAGACGGTGAAAAGTTTGCTGAACGCTACGATGTTAATAGTTACCCTACATTGTTGTTTATCGATGAAGACGGGAAAACGATTACCAAAATTGAAGGATTTGTTGAAGCCAAATCATTGCTAAAGACCGCAACATCCCTCAAATGATGATTCAGGATTTCGCCAAATTTGCCTTATTTAGACGCATTCAAACAAGGCTTAACTAAGGTTCAGATGTTACACCACTCGCCGCCTTGTGCTGAATGTCCGGCGCACCGAAATAGCTTGGATACCTATTATCTGGATTAATAACTATTCGTTCCAAAACAATCTCAGGATCTACCATGTATACCTTGAGGGTGTGCATACCCGGTTTTTTCACATTTACGTCTACGTCCAGCCAACGCAGGTTGTCAAAAATCTCATTCCGCCTGGGTTGTCTGCGTGAAACCAGCGCATAATCCGGCCCCAAAGGAGGTAGAGCCTTTAACACAAGAGAATGCGAAAGATTAGCCGGGGTGTATTCGTTAAAGGTGTCAACATAGCCTTTACGGGCATCTAATATAACAGGTTTTCCACCGTCAATAGCGACACCAATTCTTAAACCCCGGGCGGGGTTTACATCCTGCGAGGGTAATACACCCAGGCAAACCCTGGTACCACCTCTCCGGGGCAGGAATATGTTATACTCTAATCGCGGAGCTTTATCCGGTGTCGCGCTTGGAGCAGTAACAGGGTAAATTCCCATGCAGGCTTCAGTCCGGCCAAGGCCGGGCAGTAATATCCACTTTGCGCCTTTTCCTGCAATTTTGGCATTGTACTTTCCTGCCGGAATAGAGAACTCTCCCGAAAAGCCGCCATAATATGCTTGCTTGGTAACAGGACCTGCCTTTTTAAGAATATTCACAAGTATCGGGACTTTTGTATCGCCCTGAGCAATTTCAATAATCCCATTTGCAGCGCCTTCCGGTGCGGTCTTCCAGTCAATAGTTACCGAAATACGTTGCTCCTTTGCTACAACTCCTTCAAACGAACTTACTTTTATCCAGGGTTTATCAGTTTTGGCAGTATACTGAACAATACCCATCCCCCGGTTGAATATATCAATATAATAAGACTGTTTATCAAGCATATCAAATTGTGGCAACTCGGCTTTAGTTATTGCGCCAGGCCAGGCATCTGTACTGCCTTCTACAGCTACGCCCAAAGTAGGTTCTGTTAATGGCGTAACTAGGGATAAAGAAGGTAAAGTGTTTTGACGCGGCATGGACCATTGTTTGTAACCAATATGCACATCGATCATCATATTCTGCCATTTTCCGCCAGCGATAGAATCGTTATAACGATTACTTAACCGTTGGTCAAGTTCAAATAAATCATTAGCTTGCTTGGCGTAGTCGTTAGCGCTTGTTCTTCCTTGTTTGGCAAATAAATTATTGCGCCCGGCAGCTATATAAATCCCGGCAACTCCCGCTGATGCTCTGGCGGGATAAAGAACCAATTGATAATAAGCATCTTTAGCATCAGCTGGCATCTTTTTTTCAAGCGACTCAGCTTTTGCAACCAGATCCCTCCACTGTTTGAGTACCCTGTCTGCCTCATTATAATTTACGAAGCTAAAGATTCGGGGGGCTTCCACTTCTGGTTTACGCATTAGATTGTACTTGGAATAGTTGGATACGATATCTGCAATTTCTCTGGCATGTTCTTGCCCAAAAATCCCCGTAGCCCAATCTGTTAAATAATTGAAGGTTTGATTAGCTGATAGTGTAGTAGGGTTCCAGGCATACCGCATGATAAAGTCAATCGGCATCTCCTTCGGTTTCAGATCACCTACATTCACAATCCAAATCCGGTCAATACCGGTTTGATATGCCAAATTAAGTTGTTCACGTAACTTGGGAATAGTAGTCGTGTTGATCCAACGATCATTCCAAGGACCGCCATTCATATCAATGTGATAATACATACCAAGGCCTCCTTTGCGCTTGAGTTCCTTTGCTGGCCCTGTGCGACGTATGTAGCCCCAATTGTTATCACAAAATAAAAGTGTAACATCGTCAGGGACATTCAATCCAGCATCATAATAACGCTGTACCTCGGTGAAAATGGCCCATAGTTGTGGTACTTCAGACGGATCTTTATGGTATACATTTTTGATGATAGTACGCTGATCTGCAATCACCTTTTTTAGCGTATTTATATTTTCGGCATCATCTCCTTTGCCCATAGCTACATCGCCGTCCCCGCGCATTCCGATGGTAATTAAGTTGTCATAGGCTTTATTACGTTCCAATCCGTCTGTCCAGAATTTCTTCAAATTGTCTGCATTGGCGACATAATCCCAGGGACCTACTTCTTTTTTTCGATTAGTATACTCTTTTTGGGCGCGCATCATGGGCTCATGATGTGATGTCCCCATTACAATGCCATATTCATTGGCAAGAACGGGGCTCATCGGGTCATCCTCATTAAAGGCATTACCCCACATGGCGGGCCAAAGGTAATTTGCCTTTAAACGTAATAGCAGTTCAAATATATGGACATAAGCTTTAGAGTTGATTCCTCCAAACTTAGCATGTGCCCAGCCAGAAAATGAGGGGCTTTCATCATTAATAAATATGCCGCGATATTTTACCTTTGGCGAGTTCTGAACGTATGTACCGCTTTTAACGTACAAATTCTTGCTTTTTTTTACAGGTGCATCTGTCCACCAGTACCACGGAGAAACCCCTATCTTTTCAGAGATGTCATAAATGCCGTAAATTGTGCCTCGCTTATCGCTTCCTGCAACAACAAGATCATCTCCCACCGTTTGTATGATAAAGGATTCCCATTTCCCTTTGATCTTGCTTACATCAATTTTTTTCTCAGCAATAAGCTGATCTATGATATGGCTTTTACCAATGGTGCCTACAAGGATGGCATTCTTGCTAATAGTATTACTTTCCAGAACCTGGGCCGCGTTTCCAGTTACTTTTCTTACGTCATCGCCCAAATCACCCGCTGCGCGAATCACACCTTTCCAGTCCTCCGGATCTACATAAATGGTTGCCGCTTTTCCTCCGTCTGCAATGGTAAATTGCTTTGTGTTTGATTTAACAGTAATATATTGTGGTAGCGTCCACAAAAGGTTAGAACGCGTTGTCTGACTAAAAGCCGGGTTAAAAAAAGTTATAATTGCAAAAACGCTGAACTTGATCTTTTTCCTAAACATATCCTAACTGTTAAGCTATTTATCCGCAAGTCAAAAAATATTTTATCTATTAAGATGCCTCCATGATTTTATTTCATCGGTGCACAATTCAGACAAACTTTATTCAAACCCGGACGGTGAAAATAACGGATCAAAACTATTTAACCCGGGTCAGAGCCACTATCACGAATTGATATATTGATAGGACAAATGTAATTTACACTGTCTTGCTCTCTGGTTAATAAAATTGACATCACAGTATGATGGCCCTGTGTATTCAGCAATCTGCGCTATCGAAATCTCTATTTATCCGGTAGCGAACTCATGACAGGTTTTTTAAACAAAATACGATTTCACTTATACTGTTAATAATTTCGACGATAATCAGCGTGACGTTGAGGCTATTGAATCCAAACATCGATCTGGAATGTTTCGTTCTTACTTAAATATGACCAACGAAGTAACGCTATGCCACATTTGTGCTATACATAAACAAACGTCATACTGATCGACTTTAATTGGTCGTAACTTAGAACGTTGAAAAATCAGATATGCCTGTTTCGATCGGATGCACTTGGCTGCCTTCAACCGTCTGAATTATTATATGGGACTATCAGACCATAACGGGAATAATGTCAGAAGCATCATCAATCTTGCGCAATGGTATCGCCCGCCCGATCCGCAGGACGGCGGCTTCGGGTAAGGGACGGCCACTGCTAATCCGGCTAATCACAGCGTTCGTAAAATATTCATTGTCATTTAATCAAAATCCTTTGCGCAAGCAGATATACTGGGTTATTAATTTAAAGTATAAACGAAACAGATAATAATAATAATGAATTTAATATTTGGAATGTCGTTCGATAAGTCGTGTTATTCCTGCTACTCGTATTTACCGGCCAAAAACTTGCTGCTCAAACGGTGATCTCAGATGAACGGCCAGCCTTTATCAAGGGAACTCTAAGAGGCCCTGAATATGTAAAATCCGGTGTTTTCAAATATATTAATCCGGTTATAAGCGACTCAGCGATTGCCATGAGGGATCATTTTATCTTAAAGGTTGGGCATACCCTGAGACGGCCTTCCCATTCCAGCCATTTACCGTGGTTAAGGGCTCAACGGAGAGTTATTTGCTTACAAGGGTAATACTTGTATTGTTAGATGGACTAACCGATCCATGAATGCCGATGCTTATGTGAGCTTTTTTGAAGATGAGAATGGAAAAGTAACGGGTTTTAAAATGAAAGCGATTTCCCCTGAGACAGATTTTAGCTACGACTTTCAGGATTTGGATTATCATCGGAAATGATAAATCTTGACAAATTCTGCGGAATGAACCGAAGGGTATCATCGTCTGAGAGCAGTTGATAGATTTCTTTGACCCGGTCGTCATAATGAGCGAGGTCCTCAGGACCGGTGGGACGAAGCAGGCATTCGTTCTCCAGGGAGAATGTAGTTAGCATATAGCCGGCGAAATATTAATCTTTAGTGTTGACTGCAAGTTTCATCGTAAATTTCCAATAAAATTCAACCCGCGGATTTCCAGATTTTGAAGCTGTTTTCATAGATACCCTCTGCATCACGGATGATCAGGGAAAGGTTTTCCTGCCTTATGGGTATATGCTGGTCTACAAGCTGGTAGATCTGTTGCAATATATTACCCAGCCGGTTCTCTACCTCGAAACGTGACAGGGAAACAATGACCTGGTTCGCGACTGAGGTGACATGCCCGGATACGCCTAATTCTGATTTGATCAGGCCTGTAACTGCGTTGCAGAGTTCTGCCAGATGGGTTATTTCAAGAGGGTTCATATACTGCTCCTTTAACCGTAAAATGAATTCCTTGTTTTCGGAAATTCCGAATCATGTGATTTCACCGTCTAAAATAACATAAAACCGACATTTATGCTATCAGGGAGGAGTACTAACCGAAATTTTACAGGCAGAAAAATCACCAAAGTATGGCAGGCTGGGAACGTGAAGGTGCTTTGATTTCCTCTTTAAGCCTCGCTGATGCCGTTACCTCCGGTCCGGGCTTTTCTTTGCAATCGTTTTAAAAGAATTTTCGCCGCGATCCCAAACGGATTATTGGTTTGAGGTTAAAAAAACAAGCTAAAGTATTCGGAGCGATGTTTAAATTTAAGCTTACCGGCAGTCGGCTGTAACGTATATTAGCGGTTAGCTATAAGATAATGATTGCCGCAAAAAAGGAGAGTTGGTTGACTCTCCTTTTTTATACAGATTTACAGCTTTGGTGTTTTAACGAAAACCTTTCCTTCGGAAACCTGATTATCTCCTTTATAGGGTAGCCAATAGCGTTCGCTGAATAGCATTTTCGACCATTCCCGAAAACGCAAGGGCTTAATGGTATCGGGGGAAAGGCCGATACCTCCGCTGATTTCGCCGCCTCCAAGGTCGACACAAGAAGTTGAACAGATCTGCTCAGCATAGATGACGGCGTTGCCGTCACCGTCGACATAACCATATAAATCTTGTTGGTCATATATTGCGTAAAATTAGCCCTGCACTTTTACCGGGCCTTAAAAAGTACTATCCGAACCCGTATAATGAAATAACAAATTATATTCATCAGATTATTTATCTACTGGTGAAAGAAAATATACAGCAGGGATTCAGGAAGGATTATATCGGGAAGAGTTTATCCGGAAGCTATTGCAGGCTTTCTTTTAAAAACTTTAAGAACCTGCTTTGTGCGGGACCTACGCCATTAAAAAAGCGTTCTACGATGAACGGTTCGCTGCTGTTCGTTGTCAGGCGGAAACCCGGGTGCGTGCGGGCGCTGTTCCGGTGTATTTTTTAAAGAAATTGGTAAAGTATGCTGGTTCTTCGAAGCCAAGTCCCCCGGCAATTTGCGCAACGCTCCAGTCGGTATGCTGCAGCAGCGCCTGGGCTTCTTTGATCATGCGGTCTGAGATCACGCGGCTGGTCGTGCGCCCGGTGACCATTTTAACTGAACGGTTCAAATGATTGGTATGAACAGCCAATCCCTGGGCAAACGCTGCCGGGGTGCGTAAGGCCATCGACTGTCCGGGCGAATCGATGGGGAACTGCCGCTCCAGCAAGGCCAGAAACTGTGCGGTGATACGCGCCGCGGCCCCAGCATGGCTGTCTGCCGGAACAACCGGAAGCATGTTGAGTGATTCGTGCATGAGTATACGCAGATAACTGCGCAGCATATCATATTTAGCGCGGTAATCGGATGCCATGACGGCACGCATACGGTTCAACAGGCCGGAAACCAGCGCTAATTGCGGCTCGTCAAGTTCCAGCACATGCCCCTTATCTGCCTGGAATAGCGGAAACTCGGGTAGACGCCCCTTGTTGTTTGTTAATTTATTCGATTTAGCTCTAAAGGCTGCTGAGTTCTTAAATATGGCAGTTCAGACGTTTTATGGCAAGGTTAGTCGGAAAGAAATTCCTGTAAATAAACAATGAAAGCATTTACATTTTTATGTTTCTGAGTTAGAAGACTGGCTACAACGAGGAAGGAAAGAACTGTTGACGAGATCAAAGAGAATGTTTTTAGTTTCCAAGAAGGCAGGATAATCTGAGACGTTCTCCGGGGGTGCTGAGAGCCTTTTTTCTAAATTAGAGCGAGGAGGGTTAGGGAACAATAACTGGATTAATTTCCGCTATAAATCAATGCTTTGCATTTTCATTCAATTAGAGGTCACCTAATAGATCACCTTATAGAACTAAATCGCTTGTGCATATTTAACAAAGATAAAGGTATCGGTACATACTTTAACAGGTCAACCTCATATGGTTTATTATTAAAGAAAATCGCTAAAAGGATTCTTATTAATTTTTATTAGTGTTGTAAGTACAATTAATTTGCTTTTTCAATGTAAATTATTCTTATATTGGCTTCGTTATAACCTAAAATAATTTATTCTTTTGCATTAATATTCGCTTAGGGGGTACAAACGTAAACAGTAGTCTGAATTGATTAAATTTATTGCGTTTTATTAAATGTGATTTAAACGCTTATAATGCCGTGTGTGTAATGCCGGTAAACATGATTTTATCTTGAATGAAAAGGCTTAGTGATCATACGGATGTTCAATTAACCGAGCTCTTTACGCTTGGAGATATTGATGCGTTTGAAGAAATCTACAACAGGTATTGGCTAAAGCTTTACTCAGCCGCATATAAACGCATAAAAGAAAGAGCGACTGCGCAGGAAATTGTACAGGATTTTTTTACCAGCTTTTGGATCAACAGGGAGCAGGTAAAAATCCAGACATCATTGCAGGGGTATCTTTTTACCTCTATCAAATATCTTGTATTAAACTACAAAAGGGCCCAGGCAGTTAGAAATTCATATGCCGAAATCTTGCTGATGGTCAATAACAGCTTTGATAATTCAACAGAAGAGAATTACAACTACAAAGAGCTATTGGAACGTGTTGAAACAGAAGTGAATCAATTACCTCCAAAATGCCGCAATGTATTTGAGCTAAGCCGCAAGCAATACAAAACCAATAAGGAAATAGCCCAATTGATGGGTATTTCAGAAAAAACCGTCGAGAATCATCTTACCAAAGCATTAAGATATTTAAGGGTTAATCTTAATAGCCTGCTTTTACTTACTTTCCTATTTCTGCGCAGATAGCTATTTTCCGTTTTACAAAAACGAGACGTTGTTTAGGTATTCAGAGCTCTTATATCTTTTTTCCTAATCGTACTTCCCTGAATTTTTTGAAAAAAATAACAATCAGAGTAGGGGGTGGGCCTTACCTGGGTTACATCTTATTATAAACCATAATAATTCTTGTCCTAAAACAAGCTCAATGAAGAAGAATTTACCTGCCGAACTATTGGATAAATATTTTGCTGGCACCTGCAATGAGCAGGAGTTGGCTTCAGTTCATGCCTGGTATGCTTCTTATCAAAATACACCAGATGATATAGCTGTTTTACCCGAAGATGAACAGCGGTTATTTAAGGCCCTGATGTGGGAAAATATCAAACAGAACATTAATGTTGCAGCAAATGAAAATGTGGTTTCGCTACAGCCTGGAAAGTCCAGACTGAAACAGGCAGTTTATTGGCTATCGGGTGTGGCCGCTGTGTTGATAGCAGTGTTTTTTGTTCGGCTAAGAACGTCTCCTGCTGGAAGTGCGCTTAAAACATTTAACGATCAGCAACTGGTATTTACCAATACAACCGGTGCTATCAGGCAAATCACCTTATCAGACGGCAGCAGGGTATGGGTGAGCCCTAATTCAACCTTAACCTATTTAAAAGCCTTTGAAAAGCAAAGCCGGAAGGTATCGTTAAGCGGCGAGGCTTTTTTTGAGGTTACTAAAGATCATAAGCGCCCGTTCTCTATTTATACTGGCAACGTGATAACCAAGGTATGGGGGACAAGTTTCCGCATTCGGGCCTATGCAGGCGATAAAACAACCAAGGTTGATGTAGTTACCGGAAAAGTATCCGTATCGGTTGCCGGGAAAGGCGTTGCACAGGTAAATAATGCCCAGGCTGTTATTGCCGGTTCGGGCGATGGCGTAATGTTGCTGCCCAACCAGGAGGCGGTTTATGATAAACCTGCCGATAACCTGAAAAAGAACATGGAAATTAAAGATGTTTCAATAGGTATGTGGAAAAAAACAAGCCTGTCTTTTAATAACACTCCCCTTAAAGAGGTGTTCAGGGTATTAAACAAAAGCTTCAATGTAAACATCAGTTCGGTTGACGAAAGTATTAATACCGATAACCTGAAAGCCGATTTTACAAACGAAAACCTGCCGACAATACTGGAGATCCTGAAAAAAACGCTGAATGTAACCTACCGTGTTAACGGCAACCAGTTTGTGTTGGAGAGTACTAAATAACCAATTATAAAACACCAATAAAACCCTAATTAACCTATATGGAGAAAAGAACCGATACGTAAACCATCCCCTCAAATTTTCCTGGAAAAGGAAATAGGAGTGCTGGAGACACTCCTATAAACTTTTAATCCCCGGTGTGCAACGCCTTTTACAAGGTGATCCGGGAATCCTTTGTCTCAATTTTTTTCAAAAAGAAACACTTAAATGTATGAAGATTTATTTACAAAACCACTTTGACTGGTGTAAAATTATGAGAATCACTTTTAGTCAAATTATAATCCTGCTCGTTTTCACAGGCGTTTCCCTGGCTAATCCCAGCAAGGGGCAGAGCCTGCTTGACAGGCGCGTGGATTATACTATTCAAAATGCAAGCCTCATCAAAGCAATCCAACAGCTGGAAAAAGCCACCAGCCTCAAGTTTGTTTATCATATGAACCTGGTTGAAAAAGAACAGGGGCTTTCGCTTGACGCTAAACAGGAAAAACTGGGCGAAGTGCTTGACAAATTGCTAACCCCAAGAGGAATCACTTTTGATATTATTGGTGATCAGATAGTATTAGGTAAGGCAAAATCAGTTATCCGGCAAAATAACACCGATGATAAAGAAAACGAATCGCTTGCCGTTGCCAAAACCATAACGGGTAAGGTAACTGACGATCATGATCAGCCCCTGCCAGGCGTTACAGTAGCGCTAAAAGGTACCACTACCGGTGCCCAGACAGATATCAACGGAAAATATAGTATCAATATACCTGATTCAGAAACCTGAAAGGGCAATTTTGTTATTCTCATTCATCGGTTTTACATCGCAGGAAATTCCGGCTGGCGGCCGTACGGTGATCAATGTACAGTTAAAAGCTACTCCAAGTTCATTGAACGAGGTTATTGTGATTGGTTACGGCAGTCAGCGTAAAGGAGATGTAACCAGCTCGGTAGCCACAGTTAAAGCCGAGAATTTTGTTAAGGGCCCGGTACTGGATGCCGGTCAGCTTTTGCAGGGCAAAGTAGCCGGTCTTACAGTATCAGCCCCAAGCGGTGACCCTACATCAGGTTCGCAGATAGCATTAAGAGGGAATACTACATTATTTGGCGCCAATTCAGATCCCCTGGTTTTGGTTGATGGCGTGCCGGGAAGCTTAAAAACAGTAGTACCTGAAGATATTGAAACCATCGACGTATTGAAAGACGGTTCGGCGGCGGCAATTTACGGTGTACGCGGTACAAACGGGGTTATCATTATTACTACCAAAAGGGCAACAGGGAACTTTACCAATGCTGTTGATTACAGCGGATACGTAAGTACCCAAACGCTTGCCCGTGAACCTAAGCTATTTACAGCAGCCGATTACCGCGGGCAGATCGCGGCTGGTACAAGGGATAAGTCATATGACAATGGCAGTTCAACAGACTGGCTTAAAGCTATATCTAATAATTTGCCTGTTACCACGGTACATAATTTGACGTTACGTGGTGGCACCAGCAAAACCAATTACCTGGCTTCAGTTAATTATCGCTCATTGAATGGTATTTTCCAAAAGTCGGACAATAAAACATTTTCGGGCAGGGTTGATATCAATCACTACATGTTTGATGATAAGGTAAAGATCAACTTTGGTTTACTGCAGCAAAATAACAGCTTTACCCAAACTCAGGATGGAGGCACTTTCAATGGCTATACTTATCGCCAGGCCATATTACAAAATCCTACATCGCCAATAAAAAATGGCGATGGTACTTATTTTGAGCAGCCAAGCATTTTCAATTACCAAAACCCGGTGTCAATGTTGTACAACAGCGATGGCCGTACATCTAATACAACCTCAAAATATAACTCAACCATAACCTACACGCCAATTACCGGACTTAAACTTTCGGCACTGGGCTCGTATACCCGTTTTAACCAAGTGGCAGGTTATTCAGAAAATAAGCAACATATCTCCAATATCCGCGATCACCTGAATGGTTATGCAGGTGTAGGTCAAACCCAATCAGTTGACAGGTTATTAGAGCTAACAGCCGAATACCGTAAAACTATCGGTAGTCATAGCTTTTCGGTCTTAGGCGGCTATAGCTACCAGGATAATGACACATTCGGTTTTTTTGAACAAAACCATGATTTTCCTACCGATATCTTTAGTTATAACAACATTGGCCTTGGCCGTGCCGCTGCTAAAGGTTTGGGTGTGGAAGGTAGCTCAAGGTCCCAAACAAACCTCATCAGCTTTTTCGGTCGTGCAACTTATAACTATAAAGACAGGTACTTGTTGTTAGCCAGTGTACGCCGTGAAGAAGCGAGCCAACTATATGGAACCAAAGAACCCTGGGGTACATTCCCGGCAGTACAGGTAGGCTGGCGTTTAACCAAAGAGCCGTTTATGCAGGCCCAGCATATTTTCGATGATTTGAAATTTCGTGCGGGTTACGGTGTTACCGGTAACCAGCCAAGCCAGGGATTTTTGGGTGTTGGTTTATTGGGATACGGAAACTATGTACTATCAAACGGGCAATGGATCCAAACGCTTGGTCCGTCACAAAATCCAAATCCTGATTTGAAATGGGAGGAGAAGCACGAGGCTGACCTTGGTTTGGATTTTAGTTTGCTAAAAGGCGTGGTTACAGGTTCGGTGGACTTATATGACCGCAAAATCAAAGGCTTGTTATATGACTATGCGGTACCAAGCCCTCCAAACTTATACAGCAGCACAAGGGCTAATGTGGGTACGATGCAAAATAAAGGTTTTGAGGCGATTGTGAATATTACACCGATCCGTTCGGCAAATTTTCAGTGGACAACCAGCTTTAATTTCTCAACCAACTCTAATAAACTCATCAGTTTGTCAAACAGCATTTATAAAACTACCAGCGATTATTTTACTACAGGCGGCACAGGCGAGCCAATCCAAACCTTTACCAACATAGTAAGGATAGGTAAGAATATAGGCGATTTTTATGGTTTTAAAGTTACCGGGGTATCGCAGGACGGCCAGTGGATTTACGAAGATGCCAATGGCAAATCGGTCGCTTATAAAGATTTTACTCACTCGTTTGAAGATAAACGGGTACTTGGCAATGGTTTACCTAAATACTATGCAGGCTGGAACAACAATATCCGGTATAAAGACTGGGATTTTAGCGTAACCATTCGTGGCGCTTTTGATTACCAAATCCTGAACTTTCAGCGCATGTATTATGAGAATACCTCTATTCAATACTATAACCGTTTAAAATCAGCTAAAGACAAAGTTTTTGGAACTGCGGTACTGAATAATACCATGCCACTTGAGTTTAACAGCTACTATATTGAAAACGGCGATTTCTGGAAAATTGATAACATAAACCTTGGCTACACCTTTAATAACCTTAAGTCTAAATATGTACATGGGCTGCGTGTTTATGTATCAACGCTTAATACGTTCGTGATAACCGGGTACAAAGGTATTGATCCGGAGGTTGACAGGAGCGGACTTGCTCCGGGTAACGATGGCCGCGACAAGTATCCAACTACAAGGACATTTACTTTAGGTGCAAGCGCAAGCTTTTAATCATTAACATCATGAAAAAGATATTTTATATACTAAGCAGTATCATCATAATCAGTGTAATTACCTTTACATTTTCCTGTACGAAATTAAAGGACAAGGATTATGCAACCATTGTAGCCAGTGACTTTAAACCCGGTACCGAAGATCTTGCATCATTGCTTGGCGCAGGATATACCTATTGGCGCCCGCTTGAACTTGGCCGCAGTGCAAACTCAGTTTTCAGGACCAATGAGATTTCAGCCGATGAGTTAGTAATCCCGGAACGTCCTAACGGATGGGTTGACGGTGGCATCTATCGCCGTATGCACGAACATAAATGGACCTCAGACGAAGATAACAGCTACCAGATCTGGAACAATGCCTATGCCGGTATCACTACCTGTAACCGTGTTATCTACCAGATTGAAAATGGCCTTATCCCGATGACGACGGGTAAAGAAGCTGCTCTGGCCGAACTGAAAGTGCTGCGTGCTTCATTCTATTACCCGCTGTGCGATTTTTTCGGCGGTGTACCTATCATTACCAAATTTGATCTGCCATCGGGATTTTTGCCTACGCAAAGCACCCGTCAACAAGTTTATGATTTCATCGTATCCGAGGTTACCACCAACTTGCCGCAATTGAGCGCTGCTAATGATCAAACTACCTACGGTAAATTTAACCAGTGGGCGGCCCATGCTTTATTAGCGAAAGTGTACCTGAATGCAGGCGTTTATACCGGTACTCCGGCCTGGGACAAATGTATTACCGAATGTAATGCCATTATCAATTCGGGCGTAGGCTTTGGTTTGGAATCAAACCAAAGTTCAGTTTTTGCAACAGAAAACGAACTTTCAAAAGAGATCATTTTTGCCATCCCTTTTGATGAGAAATTTACACCTGATAATGCCAACGCTTTTGCTTTGCACATGGAAAGCCTTGAGCCAGAAAATCAGGCAACTTATAATTTCCAATATTCGCCATGGGGCGGCATCTGCGCGATACCGCAGTTCATCAATACGTTTGATCCTGACGACAGCCGCCTGAAAAATAACTGGATCCAGGGGCAGCAGTATACGCTGGCCGGGTTGCCTATCAACGGTTCGTTAGGCGCATACACCGGTAAACCGTTAAATTATATCAACGTGGTGCCGGGTGTTGATTCAACAGAAGAAGTGCATGGCTTCCGTTTAGGTAAGTTTGAATATAAACAGGGTGCTTTATTAGGTTTGAGTAATGACTTCCCGTTATTCCGTTATGCCGATGTGCTGATGATGAAGGCTGAATGTTTGCTGCGTACAGGTGATGCCAACGGTGCTGCCACATTGGTTACCCAGGTTAGGCAAAGGGATTTTACAGCTAACCCGTCAAAAGCAATCGTTACCGGTGCTCAACTGCAAGCCGGCAGTGTATATGATTATGGTTTGAGAAACCACATCAAAACCACAACTGAGGGTGGGGCCGATATTCAATACGGAAGATTTCTGGATGAGCTTGGCTGGGAATTTAATACCGAAGGCCGCCGCAGGCAGGATCTGATCCGCTTTGGCGTATTTACCAAAAAATCCTGGCTTTCACATGCGCCTAATGGCGATTACCGGGTTTTGTTGCCGCTGCCAAGGCAGGAGGTTGTTAAAAATCCTAACCTGAAACAAAATACAGGCTACTAATAAAATTAATACCAGGCACAGGATGGTCGGCTGATCTCCTGTGTTTTTTTGAACTTATATATCATCAGGATGAAAAAAAGATTACTTATTGCATTATCATTTTATTGCGGCATTGCTTACGCGCAAACTAAGGATTATCCCATTAAGCCGGTATCATTTACCAATGTGAAGCTTAACGATAAGTTTTGGACCTCGCGTATTGAAACCAACCGTACGGTCACCATCCCGGCATCATTTGCCCGGTGCGAGAATACCGGCAGGGTTAAAAATTTTGAAATGGCGGCTGCCCGCAGCGGTAAGTTTTGTACTAAGTTTCCTTTTGATGATACGGATATTTATAAAACCATTGAAGGCGCATCTTATTCTATGGCCGTTCATCCGGATGCAAAGCTGGATGCCTATGTCGATTCATTGATCACGATAGTAGGGAAAGCGCAGGAGCCGGACGGATATCTTTATACTGCCCGTACTATTGACCCATTGCATCCGCACGCATGGTCGGGCCCGGAGCGTTGGGTAAAAGAGAACGAGCTGAGCCACGAGCTATATAACTCCGGACACATGTTTGAGGCCGCGGCCGCACATTACCTGGCTACCAACAAGCGCAATTTTTTAGATATCGCCCTTAAGAATGCTGACCTGCTGGTTAAAACTTTTGGGCCGGGTAAAAGGCATGTAGCGCCCGGACATGAGATTGTGGAAATGGGCCTGGTACGCTTGTACCGCATCACCGGCAAAAAAGAATATCTCGATCTTGCTAAATTTTTTATTGACGAAAGGGGGCATCGCACCTATGATAAAACCAGTACCGACGAATGGAAGAACGGGATGTACTGGCAGGACAATGAACCTGTTATAGCACAGGAAGATGCCGAAGGTCATGCCGTAAGGGCAATGTACCTGTACTCGGGCATGGCCGATGTTGCCGCTTTAACCGGTGACAAGGAATACATTACCGCCATTGATAAGATCTGGAACAACATGGTTGGCAAAAAAATCTACGTACAGGGTGGCATCGGAGCAGTACCGGGCGGTGAACGTTTCGGAGCCGATTACGAGCTGCCAAATACTACCGCTTATAATGAAACCTGTGCGGCAATAGGTGATGTGTTCTGGAACCAGAGGATGTTCCTGCTGCACGGCGAGTCGAAATATATTGATGTGATGGAAAAGGTTTTATATAACGGGTTAATTTCGGGTGTTGGGCTGGATGGCAAGACATTCTTCTACACCAATGCCATGCAGGTAACCAATGGGGTTACACATCATGAACTTGAGCCCGAGCGTTCCGGCTGGTTTGAGTGCTCATGCTGCCCAACCAATATGGCGCGTTTCCTGCCCTCATTGTCAGGCTATATGTATGCCCAAAAGAATAATAGTGTATTTGTAAACCTGTTTATTGCCGGTACAGCCAATATGGAGGTAAGTAATAAAAAAGTGAGCATTGTTCAAAGCAATAATTACCCATGGAGTGGCGCCCTGTCGTTTGCCGTAACACCGGAAACTCCAACTAATTTTGCCATGCACATCCGGATCCCGGGTTGGGCAAGGGCAGAGGCGATCCCGTCTGATCTGTATGCTTTCCAAAATAAATCAGCCGCAAAAATCAGTCTGAAACTAAACGGCAAAGCGGTTGCTTATAAAGTTGAAAATGGCTACGCTGTAATTAACAGGCAATGGAAAAAAGGTGATAACATCCAATTAAACCTGCCAATGGAAGTTAAAAAGGTTATAGCCAATAAGGCATTGGTTGATGATAAAGGTAAAACAGCCCTGCAACGCGGCCCGATCATATACTGCGCCGAGTGGAAAGATAACGGCGGAACGGTGAGCAATTTAGCAATCCCTGCAAACGCAGCTTTTAAACCTGTAACCGAACCGAACCTGTTAACTGGCGTAACTGTTTTAAAAGGAGAGATCCTGAGTAAAACAAAAGGCGAAGCTGCTAAAAAGGTAGAGCTTACGGCCATTCCTTATTATTCATGGGCAAACCGGGGTAAAGGCGAAATGACCGTTTGGTTTCCCGAAGTAAATGCCGCTGCCAAATAAATATATGAAGCCTCAGCAGTTATCACGCAAAAAATTAAGATGGTTCAGGGTAACAGCTTTCAGCATCCCCGTACTTATTTTGCTGCTTGCCGAAGGATTGCTGAGGCTTTTCAATTACGGACATGACACCAGCCTGTTTGTCAAATACCCCGATGACCATAACTACTGGGTGATCAATAAATACGCATCCGAAAAATATTTTACCGATACTGCCAATGCCACCCAAGGCAATATTGAGCCTTTTAAGGTTGAAAAAGCGAAAAACACTTTTAGAATATTCGTACTTGGCGAATCAACAACAGCCGGGTATCCGTATTTGCACAACGGTTCATTTCACCGCTGGCTGCAATATAGGCTCATGCATACTTACCCCGATATTAACTTTGAAGTGATCAATGTATCATTAACGGCTGTAAATTCCTATACGGTACTTGATTTTGGCAAGCAGGTGGTTAATTACCAGCCCGATGCAATATTGATTTATACCGGCCATAACGAATATTACGGTGCTTTGGGCATTGGTTCAACCAGTCATATTGCCAACAACAGGTTTTTGGTGCAAACCGTGCTGGCGCTTAAGCAGTTCCGATTGGTTCAATTGGTCAATGATATAATTGGCAGCTTAAAACCTGCAGCAAACCCTGATCAGCGCGAAAACCTGATGAAGCGCATGGCGCGCCACCAGGGCATTCCTTACCGGTCCGAATCTTATAAGGCAGGGATAGCTCAGTTTAAGAACAATATGACCGAACTATGCCAGTTTATGCATGATAAAAATGTGCCTGTATTTTTGAGCACGCTGGTCAACAATGAAAAAGACCTGAAACCTTTTATCGGCGACGGATCTGATACTTCTGCCAATATGATGTATGCAGGGGCAAATGATGCGTATCAATCGGGTAAATATGTGCAGGCCAAACAGGAATATATCAAAGCAAAGGAGTTTGACCTTTTACGCTTTCGCGCTCCCGAAGCGATGAATGGAATTATAACGGCTCTGTCTAAACAATACAGCAATGTGCATTTGGTGAATTGCCGGGCTGTTTTTGAGCAGCATTCGCCAAACGGCATTTTGGGCAAAGAAACCTTGCTGGAGCATGTACATCCAAATTTATATGGTTATGCCCTGATGTCGGAAGCTTTTTATCAATCCGTAAAAAACGCCCGATTGATTAAAGCTCGTCCCGACAAGGAAATGAGTTTAGCTGAATTACTCAACCGGATGCCTGTTACCAAAATTGATTCGTTGTATGGCGCTTATACCATCATGATGCTTGAAACCGGCTGGCCATTTAATAAGCCTATCCCTGCCGGGTTTAGACGCGGAGATGATATCGCTTCACAACTGGCTGGTGCACTATCGGTAAACCGGATCAACTGGCTGGATGCTATGGATCAACTGTTCAAATACAGTATGAAAGCGGGTGATAAAAAGACGGCGCTGAAAGCAGTTGAAGCCGTTATGCTCGAAAAGCCTCAAAACACAACTTATCCCATTTATGCAGGCAGGTTAAGCTTTGAACTGGGCGATCATGAAGGCGCCGCTTTTTACTTTAAAAAAGCCTATGAGCTTGATCCTTCTTTTGCCAACACGCAAAATATGTACCTGGTATTTTTAAAAAGCGATCAGCCCGCAAAGGCTATTCCCTACATTGATTCGGCGATACAACAGCATCCTTCGGATATTGAACTGGTGAATTTAAAAGCTATAGTGGCAGAGATCATCCGCCTAAAAAACATGGCCGGTAAAAAATCCAACATGCAGATAGCTGCGGACTACCATGCCATTGGCGCAGACGAGGCCGCTACGAAATATAAACAGCAATGAACATCAGGAAGGTAAATCAGAAATTTGGCTCGGTAGCCGGCGGTGCATGTTTGCTTATGGTCGCATGGCAATATTTTGTACACCATCATTCTATAATCTGGCTGTTAGCAACAGGGGTACTGTTAGTGTTACTTGCTGTCATCATCCCTCAAATTTTAAATCCTTTACGATTAGTTTGGGATAGGATAGGCCATGTCTTAGCTGTGATCAATACTGCCATTATGCTATTTTTACTGTATTTCCTGATCATCACGCCAGTTGGTCTCATCATGCGTTTACTTGGTAAAAATGGCTTGGATTTAAAGTTTGAGCGTAGTGCAGCCACTTATTGGAAGCCGGTAACCAGCCAAAGTTCAATGAAACAACAATTTTAACACACGGCATCATGGAAGTAATAGCAGAGTTTTTTGTATTTCTGAAAGCAAGAAAACGATTTTGGCTTTGGCCTTTATTTATTCTATTGTTTTTACTAAGCCTGCTGCTGGTTTTAGCGCAGGGGTCGGCATTGGCGCCTTTCATCTATTCCTTGTTTTAGGTTTATGTATATTCTTGGTATTTCGGCTTATTTCCATGACAGCGCGGCCTGTTTACTTAAGGATGATTACATTGCAGCAGCTGCCCAGGAGGAGCGTTTTACCCGCAAAAAGAACGACGAAAGCTTTCCTGTAAATGCTATAAAATATTGCTTACTTGAGGCAGGGATCTCTTTAAATAAGATTGACTATATCGTTTTTTACGAAAAACCGTTCCTGAAGTTTGAGCGCTTGGTAGAAACTTATCTGTCCTTTGCTCCATCGGGTTTTATTTCTTTTATGAAAGCTATGCCGGTATGGCTTAAGGATAAACTGTTTCTGAAAAAAAACATCCTCAAACAGCTCAAATCAATTGATGGTTCCTGGGACGAAAAAAATGCGAACCTGTTATTTACTACACATCACCAGTCGCATGCAGCGTCGGCTTTTTATCCTTCACCATTTAATAAGGCCGTTATCCTTACTGTGGATGGTGCAGGGGAATGGACTACCACCTCGGTTTCTATTGGAACGGGCAATAAAATAGAACAGGTCAAAGAAATTTGTTTTCCGCACTCTATCGGTCTGCTTTATTCGGCATTTACCTATTACCTTGGTTTTAAAGTTAACTGCGATGAGTATAAGGTAATGGGGCTGGCGCCTTACGGTAAGCCTGTTTATGTTGATCTGATATTTAAATACCTGGTAGATCTAAGGGGAGATGGTTCATTCCGATTGGATATGCAGTATTTCAATTATTGCCAGGGGCTCACCATGACCTCGCCTTGTTTTGATAAGTTATTTGGATCTCCGGCCCGTAAACCGACGGAGGCGATCAACCAGTTTTACATGGATCTTGCGTGCTCAGTACAAATTGCCTCCGAGCGTATCATGCTCACCCTAGCCAGGGGGTTGTTTAACGAATACCATATTGATAATCTGTGTATGGCAGGGGGTGTGGCGCTTAACTGCGTGATAAATAGTAAAATATTAAAGCAATCGGGATTTAAGCAGTTGTGGGTGCAGCCCGCTTCAGGTGACGCAGGTGGCGCTTTAGGAGCAGCCTATGCAGTTTATCATCAATATTTGGGGAATAGGCGTGATGAAGAAGAAGGGACAGATAAAATGCAAAATGCGTTGCTTGGGCCCTCATTTGATGATCATGATGTAAGGGAATGTTTAGTGGCCAATAATCTCCGGTTTAAAAAAGTAAATAGATTCGATCTGCATAAAGGAATTGCTAACCACCTTAATGAGGGTAAAGTGGTTGGGTATTTTAGAGGTCGTGCGGAATTTGGACCTAGGGCGTTGGGTGCTCGAAGCATTCTTGCCGATCCGAGGCGGGCTGACATGCAATCGGTTTTGAATCAGAAGATCAAATTCCGGGAATCGTTCAGGCCATTCGCACCCGCGGTTTTAGCGGAATATGTTTCAACTTATTTTGACCCGGAGATAGCAAGCCCATATATGTTGCTGGTTAATACGGTTAAACCCGAATTCAGGATCGCCCTGGCTGATGAGAGCAGGTTGAGCGGATTTGATTTATTAAAGATCAAAAGCTCTGTTATTCCAGCGGTAACGCATGTTGATCATACCGCCCGTGTGCAATCAGTAAATCAAAATAGTCACCCTGACTTTTATAGCCTTATTAAAGCTTTTTACGATTTAACAGGTTGCCCCACCCTGGTTAATACTTCATTTAACCGGATGGACGAGCCTATCGTAAACACACCACAGGAAGCGATAAACTGTTTTCTCCAAACTAATATAGACATCCTGGTAATTGAAGGCTATTGTATAAAAAAAGAAGACATACGCAGAAATAGCCGGGGGTAATTGTTAACCTGCAAAACCCCGCCATTTACAGGTAGCTGACTTAGATTAGCGACAAGTGGCTGTTGACCAGCAGCGCTGCGCTGTTCGCAGAGCAACTGTATTATAATAAGGAACCAATAAGCATTATAACGGCAATAACGTTTACCGGTTTTGGGGATACCGGGCACCGTGGACAAACACTATAGCTATAATTGAACAGGCTGCAGCAAGGTTATAGCTCGACGGGAGATCATGAACGGCATTACTTATGACCTGATGGGTAATATCAGGACCCTGTATCGTTATGCGGCCACATCTACTACGTTGATCGACCGTTTAACCTATAATTACCCGGCAAACTTGAATCAGTCTGGTAGTGTTACAGATGATAGTGGCAATGTATTGAGGCAAAACCGGGAACGGTTGCAGCATGAGTTCCGGTTATACCTGGCCATTGAAGATATAGACCATACCAAAACAAAGGCCAAAAGCCCACAAACGAATGGTATCTGCGACCGCTTTCACCGCACTATTCAGGATGTATTCTACGTTATTGCTTTCAGAAAAAAGAGCTATCGCAGCATAGCTGAACTACAGGCTGATCTGGACAGACGGATGTGCAATTATAATAATGAACGAACGCATAGCGGGAAATATTGTTTTGGTAAAACGCCCATGCAAACACTCATCGACAGTATCTCTTTGGCTCAGGGAAAGTTACTGGAGAGGCCCGGCGAAGACCAGATTCTTCAGAACCCTCACAAAAAGGCGCAGAAGAATATGAGTCGATGCATTTAGACGAGAAAAAGCTATATTCACAATAATATCTGACCACTTATAAAACTAACCAACTGTCAAATTAAATCGTGATTATCTCACTTTAAATTATCAAACACCCCAAGTAGTTCATCAACAAAAAATCCCTGCTGGTATTAACCAACAAGGATGATCTTTAAATCATTGATTTCTGTCAACCTATTTTAGGGACGACTCATTATTGTTTCGGCGGTTATTGTAAATGTGCGGTCTAAACACAGTGGAGAAGCCGACCGATTCATGTGAACCTTAACAGCTTCTTTCTCTTCCTGTCATTTTTACCCAGCCGGGTTGATTTTGCGCATGTTGTCAAATAATAGCATTCCCATTCTAATTTGAACCCGAAGCCTTCATTTAGTCGCATATCATGCTAAATGAACACGGCCATATTGGCCACCTTTTTTTGACTAAGTTAAATGTTCCGAATTGTCACATCTGCCAGCCCGGTTTATAAGAGGTTAATAATTGATTCTCATTGGATAATTCTTGGGTGAACTGATAACCAATTGTTTGATAGAATTGCCAAGTCTTTTAACTGGTATATAGACAGAGCTTAAGGTTCTTATGTTCTAAAAAAGTTAAAATCAAGATAAGCAATATTTAGAAGGACAGGCTTTTGCCCCACATAAATTTTGTAGTAAACCGCAGCATTTTTGTTTAACCTGTATAACCATTTTTAATTATTATAAATCGAATCACTATGAACAATTTTTCTATCACGGCAATAACAAAAACTTTTTTTGTTGTCCTATGTCTATCCTTACTTGTATCCTTAAACGGCTGCAAAAAACAAATAACCAAACCCAATGATCCCGAAACGGCAGTTGTAAAGCCCCAAGCTCAGACGCTTGCCATCTATAAACCGATAGAAATGCAGAATATGAACTGGGATTCTGACACCAGCAAATTCTGCTATGCACGTTCAAAACAATCAGCTCATTTTATCCTTTTTTGGTCTAAAGAATATGGCAAGGATCTGCCTTCCGCAAGTACTGTACCTGATGCCTACCGGGTAGACATCGAAGACCTTTTAAGTAAAGCAGAAACCTTTTATGACCTGAACGTGAATAAACTCAAGTTTGCCGACATAAGCAGCGGAACCTCCAAACTGAGTAAATACAAAATGCTGATCTTTCTTTACCACCGGGATGCCTGGCTGGCAACTGGTTCGGGGTATGATGATACAATTGGTGCTTTATGGGTTAGCCCTTCAACCTGTAAACCTGTAGGCTCGGTAATTGCCCACGAGATCGGCCATAGCTTCCAATATCAGGTATCATGCGATTTGGGTCTAACCCATGGTTTCAGATATGGATACGGGCCGGACGCTTCCGGTGGAAACGGATATTGGGAACAAACCGCGCAATGGCAGGCATTTCAGGCTTATCCGTCAGAAACATTTACCGCCTGGGAATTTGCAGATTACTATAAGAATTACAATAAACATCTCCTTCATGAAGATTATCGTTATGCAAGTTACATCATTAATGATTTTTGGGCCCAGAAACACGGGGTGGATATTATCGCCAGGATATGGCGGCAGTCTGCTAAGCCTGAAGACCCGATTCAGGCATACCAAAGACTAACCGGAATTGATAACAACAAATTCAATGATGAAATTTACGAGCAGGCAAGTAAAGTAGTTACATGGGATTTGGATGTTTTAAGGAACGATGGCAGGCCTTATATTGGGAAACTGTATTACAAAATGACCTCGCTGGACAAAGGATGGTTTCAGCCCGATTATAGCTTTTGCCCGCAAACAACCGGATTTAACGCGCTTCCATTGAACGTACCCGAGGGAAGCACAACGGTAAGTGCCGATTTTGTTGGTATGGCAAATGCTGCAGGTTTTAATCAGGTAGCCAATCCTGCAAATGCTGGTTGGCGATATGGTTTTGTGGCATTGATGAAGGACGGAACTCGTGTTTATAGTAGCATGTTCAACAAAAATAATGGTAAAGCAACTTTTGCCGTACCGGCCAACTGCGACCGCCTGTGGTTTGTGGTTACGGGAGCGCCTAAAACGTATTCCCCACATGCCTGGGACGATAATAACAGCAACGATGAGCAATGGCCCTATAAGGTGAAGTTTACCAGCACAAACCTTTTAGGCTATGCAACCCCAGGTAGCTCTGCCATTCCCAAAGATGTATCTTTTTCATATGATGTGTCTATAGCCCATGATGGCATTAATTACGCCTCGACGCAGATAAATGTTGATGTTTCAAAACTTATCAGTGCATTTTTGTTGCAGTCCGATCAGTTGACGAGCCTCATGGGCTCGAGTATTAAGTTTTATGCTGTTGAAAGTAATGGACAATTAAATGCAACTACGACTGCCAACGGATACGGCCAATGGTTTAATACCTCCGGTAACGTAGTACCATGGGGAACGGACGCAGTGGTCTGGTCCGAATATGATGAGAAGAACTTTATTTTTACTGTGGGCCAATATCCGGGACATGTGAAAGCAGGTGATAAATATACAATCAAGCAAGCTCTGATATACACCACACCAAGCAACAATAGCGCAAAGGCAACCTTTACGTTTAACGTTACTATTTTGTAATAAATTTTGAAGATGCGCGGCGTTTTCGAAAAGTTAAAAACACAAAGCTGTATCACTATTCGAAGTGTAACCGAAAAGTTAGACAAAATAATTTAATTATTCATGATGAGCCCGGTATTTATCGGGCTCATTTCTTTTAAGGTGAATTTAATTCTATTGTGGTATTTGATAGCCGGCAAGGCTGCAATACAAGATGTACATAGTTTGGGAATGCCAGCGTGAAATTATTTAGTACGGCATTTAAGTTCTATTGTTTTCTAATCAACCTGGATTCAGGTAGGTATATCGTTAATCAATTAGCTAATATTACCGCATCTCCTTGATTGTTTATAAACGTATAAAATACAATTATAATTATCAACAATTCTATAAAATTTCACTTTTAAGGCATATGCGGCAATAAATTATCCTTTCATTATATTAAATTATCCAAAAACTTTAAAGGCTTGTTTCGTGATATTTATTAATTGTAAATTAAACAACAATTAATAAGCCCCTGTATGAAAGTTTTGCAGTTTACCATCCCTGTCGCTTACGATAAAACTGTGATCGCAGAAAAAGTTTGCCAGAAACACCATTATCCTTATCTGCACCGCCATAAAGAAATACAAATTACCTGGATCAGAAAAGGAGAAGGAACGTTGATAGCGGGAAACCATATGCATGATTATACCGCCGGCGATATGTTTTTTATCGGAGCTAATATGCCACACGTTTTCAAGAGTAACCCGGATTATTTTCTTACAAGCCCGGATAAGGAAGTAGAGGCTCTTACCATATTCTTTAACCCGGAGGGAGGACTCACCCAATTGTTTGGCCTTCCGGAAATGAAGCAAACATTATTTTTTATACAGCAGCATCAGCAAGGGTTTAAATTTCCGGCTTATCTGCGGGGAAAAATATCAAGCGCTATGGTTAATTTAGAACAGGTTTCCGGGATTGACCAGTTAATTGCCTTCTTCGACCTGCTTAAATTGGTTGTTGATATAAAAACAAAACTTGATCCATTGTCCTGTGGAAATCTTCCTGCAATTACTGATCATGAAGGTATCCGGATTGGCACCATTTACGACTATATTATCCACCATTATGGTAAGGAACTAACCTTGGAGGATGTCGCGAAAATAGCATTTATGACCCCGGAATCATTTTGCAGATATTTTAAAAAGCATACCGGACACACGTTTGTTTCTTTTTTAAATGAAGTGAGAATTAATGAGGCTTGTAAAAAGCTTGTAGCAAACAGATTTGAAACCATAAATACCGTTGCCTATAAATGCGGATTTAAAAGCATCACCAATTTTAACCGGGTGTTTAAATTAATTATCGGCATAACACCCAAAAATTATATGGACAATTATAACCAAAATATTTTAGCATTTAACGTCCAGGCAGGTTGATGTTTCACGTTTCTAACCGTAAGTACGATTAAATTATTACTTACTTAAAGTACGATAAACCAGTGTGAAAAGAATTATTGATGGGAACCCTTTTACGTTCGGCAGTAAACTTAACTTCAGTCGTTTCAGCCTCAAAACCGTTATGGGTGTGGAAGAGCCCGGGGCCATAATGGGCCTTTGTTGCTGATGCATTATTCACAACGATCAAAAAGATCAACTGGAACTGTAACTTCCTTGCGGTCCTTTTATTTATAAAACTTTACTGGCGATTTCGTTAAAGAAGCCGGGCTGCGGGCCTGAGCGGTGCATAGAACGATCAGCAACAGGCAATCATATTTTAAAGCCGGTGATGCGCAAATCAGCCTCCCGGCAAACGGAGACGCAGGGCAGATACTATTTCAAAACAACCGTTCCCGGCGGGGAATTGCAGTGGGCTGTTTACCTGTTTTCAACCGGGCCGGCGCGTGCAAACCAATACGCAGGACGGCTGGAGTTTTAACAAGTATTTACAACTTCAACGATCAGGGAATCTGTGATCAGGTCTGATATATGGTAAAACCTGGAACAACATTCCGGGGCGTCAGGTGATCTTGATTATCAGCCATAGCTGCGAACGCCGTGCTGTTAACCGGAGTAACCTTCGGGCGCTTCTCAATGATCGGAACTGAAATCTTTCGGTGCGGCAATACCCGCCTTGCTTAGGCATAAGTTTCACGGCTCATCTAAACTTTAAGTACAGCGATATATTCAATTAATCATTGGTGTGGTTCGCTCTTGTATAAATGGTCGATTTCTATCGATGTATGCATGCTGCGTCGACTGTAACCGGTACAACCGGTCCGGGTAGGTTTGTTATTGAAATGCGCCCGCCGCCGGCGTATTTAGCCTGCATTTATTCATTCAAATAATTTACAAAATGTTATTATCAAAGGGTAATTTCTGACTAAATGGCGGTTTAATATCTGTTTACATTTGGTTAACAGCAAGTTATTGTCGGGAATTAAAACAGCCATTACAAAACTAAAACTGAATACCCGGCAGTAATATACCGATTCAACGGCGGTTAAACTGATTATTTAAAATTAAGATTTGCCTATGACATAACAACAAACGGTGGCATTCCACGGATGTTACCAGTACATCAACCTGTTAATTAAAGTTCAACATTCACTAATTAAATTTAAACATCAACGAAATGGGAAAACGTTTACTAATTTTAATGCTTTGCTACTTTTTCTGCAATAGTGTTACAAAAGTTCTGGCGCAGACCAATGCCGTAACCGGCGTAGTTAAGGACAACGAGGGTAAAGCGGTGCCGGGAGCTACTGTGGCCGAAAAAGGAATGGCCACTAACGGTACTACCACCGATCTTAATGGTAAATTTCAGCTTACCTTAAAAGGCAATTTAAATACTATCACCGTCAGTCTAATCGGTTTTAGAAGGCAGGAAATTAAAGTGGACGGCAAACCATTAATAATAACCCTGCAAATTCAGGAAAATTCTTTATCAGATATCGTTATTGTAGGATACCAGAAACAAAACAGACGGGAAGTCACCGCGGCGATATCTTCCTTAAGTGGAAAGGACATTGCCAATATACCGGCGGCAAGTTTCGATCAGACGCTTCAAGGGCGCCTTGCCGGTGTGAGCGTTTTGTCAAGCACTGGTGAACTGGGGTCAAAGCCCGCTATTGTAATCCGGGGGTCAGCCAATATAGACTTTGGGAACGCTAACGGTGGGAACACAGGACCCCTATATGTCATAGACGGTATTATTTTCGACGTCAATGCTATGGGTAGCGCTTATGGGAATAACAATCCTTTATCACTCATCAACCCTAACGATATTGAATCGATAGATGTGCTAAAAGACGCTTCCGCGGCTGCCATATATGGTGCACGGGCGGGTAATGGGGTAATTATTGTAAAAACAAAGTCAGCCAAGCAAGGAAAGCCTCAGGTTACCGTATCCGCTTTTGTAGGTTCGGTTACCAAGCCTAATTTTATCAAAGTTTCGACGGGAGCGGCAGAGAGGTCGCTTAAGCTTGCATTGTTGCAGCAGCTTACCTATGGTGACCGGCAACTTGGTGTCATACCGCTGGCTATAACCGATAGTCTCAATTCCGCTTTTAACAACGATGTTGATTGGCAGGGCTTGCTTGTTCGGCAACAATCACTGGTCAATAGCCAGGATGTAGCAATTTCTGCAATCACTGGTTCGACATCATACCGGTTATCTATCAACCACTATAACGAACAGGGCGTTTTGCACGGTTATGGGCTGGAAAAGTTTTCTCCTCACTTAAATCTTACAATCAAACCGCTGAAAGGCATGGAATTAACCGCCGACCTGTTAATGTCTTCTCAGCGCCAGCAACATGGGGTTGGAGGAGCAGGAGCCAATCTTTTTGGTGCATGGAATTTTCCAACTTCTTTTGCACCGTTGACACAGGCCCAATATGACGTTTACACCGGCAAAAAACACTATTATGATGATGATCGTGCATTTTCAATTATCGGCTCTTTACAATTGAAACAACAGATCACTCCTGACCTTATATTTAACAGCACCTACGGGTCGACCAATTATACCAATAAATACGGTTACTTTTCTCCGGTTGAATTAAATGGCACATTAAATACAGCTTACGATATTTATGCCAGCAACCCATCCTGGTCATTTGAGAATTTTCTGCAATACAACAAACGGATTGGCAGGCACAACTTTCTGCTTGCCGCAGGGGCTTCGCTCTATAGCTATGAAAATTACTATAATTATGCTTCTGCAGCAGGTATTTCCGTTTCGGGGATAAGTACTGTTCAGACCGTCCCTCCGGGAACGAACCTGAATGCGTCTACCTCTTATCAGCGAAAAACAACCGAGTCTTATTATACCCGCATTAACTATGATTATGCCGGCAGGTACCTTTTAACCGCCAGCATACGCAGAGACGCAAGTTCTATATATAGTTCAGCCTATAGATGGGCCACTTTTCCAGCTGTTGCTGCCGGGTGGATTGCTTCGGACGAATCATTTTTTGAGCCAATAAAAAAAACTGTCAATTTCTTTAAGATCCGTGCAAGCTACGGCATAACCGGAAAAGATCCTGGGCAATGGTATTCTAAATACCAGTCACTGTCAAACGATGCAAGCTACTTCGGCGGTACAAACGGAACAATTAACAACTTTGGGCAGTTGGGTGGAAATGCCAGCACTTATAACGGCACTACGGTTGTATCTCCTTTTTCTTATTACAATAACTTTTCGAACTATGGAACAAAGGCAAATTCAACGGTAAGGTGGGAAAGGGACCCCCAACTGGATTTTGGTGCTGATGTGGAGCTTTTTAACAGCCGGGTTAATTTAACTTTTGACTGGTACCGGAAAGATTCAAAAGATGTATTCTTCTATAATGTCCCCGCTCAGGCGACGAGTGGCTATCAATATCAATCCGGTAACTATGTCGACTTGCGTAACCAGGGCCTGGAGTTTGCTGCCAACATCAACGTTTTAGGTGCCAAGTCCCCTTTTCAGTGGAACTTCAACTTCAACATTTCCTTCAACAAAAACATGGTGACCAAATTGCCAAATAACAACCGCGATTTCTTGTTTGATGTGCCATGGTTTTACAAAACATTAACCTTAGGCAAACCGATATTCAGTTACCGGATATTCCATACCAACGGTGTTTATGCTACAGATGCGGAAGTTCCTATTGATCCGACTACGGGCGCAAAAGAAACCGCTAACGGTGTGCCATTGAAAGCCGGTGATCCAAGATATGTCGATGTAAATGGCGATTATAACATTAACAATGACGATAAGTATGACGGAGGTAACCCCAATCCTAAATACACAGGGGGGCTCGGTAGTACATTCCGATACAAGCGCATTTCGCTGAGCTTCTTCGCATCGTATGTCTTTGGAAGGAAAATATTAAACGGAGCGCTTTCCGACGAGTTAAATGGCAGCAAATACCCAGGTAGTTATGGTACTACAGCGGGGCCGGCTACCTATGTCAGCCTGCTTAACCAGTTCTGGCAAAATCCTGGGGACCAAACTAAATATGCGAGGTTAGTTTACAGTAACGCGGACGCCAACGTGAAGGATCCCTGGAATATAGGAAACGAATACTTTGTGGAGGACGGAAGCTTTGTAAAACTCAAAAACGTGACTTTAGGCTATGATCTGCCAGACAGATGGATTAAAAAACTCGGTATGAACAGATTTAATATATACGTAATGGGCGACAATCTGGCCATGTGGAAAAAAGCCAAGGATATAGCAGATCCCGAATTGGTAGACCCGACAACAGGCTCCGCAAACATCATATATCCGACAGCGGCGAAATTTACCCTTGGTGTTAACATCGGTTTTTAAAAGAGCGGGATAAACCTTAATTCTAGCAAATAACTTATAAATCATACTCCAATGAAAAGAAAATACATATTGATATATATCGTGGCTGCGGCGTTATTTACTGCTTCCTGCCGCAAATTTCTTGATCAAACGCCCGTAAGCACACCTACAGATGCGACTACATGGCAAGCCGACGGTGATGCGAATACCGGCGTAGCGGCTTGCTACTCCCTGATCAGAGCGGCATTTAACGCTTCCATAGGATATTATGCATATGGAGATCTTGCGTCGGGCGAATTCAGCAGCTCCGACCAGCCCGACTTTCAAAAAGTGATTGACTTTAACCTTGGCGCGGGAGTAGCTTCAACGGCTACCGATAACCCGTTGTTAAAATTAAGGTTATGGACTCCGTTTTTTACCGCCATTGCACAAAGTAACAGGGCAATATCGTTTATTACAGCCATGCCGGTCACCGTTTTTAACGGGACATCAGATGCCGAAAAACTTGCCCAAAAGAACAAATATCTGGGCGAAGCTTATTTTACCAGAGCATTTTGTTATTTCACAATGGCCAGGATATGGGGAGATGTTCCTTTGGTGTTGGAGAATAGCGACGCGACGGCGGCTCAACAGTATGCAAGGTCTCCGCAAACTGATGTGCTTAAGCAGGTAATCAAAGATGTTAACCTGGCCATTCAATACCTAAATTGGAAGGACAGTGGTTCGTCTGATCGTTCAGTTCGCGCAGATAAGGGTGCAGCTTACGCTTTGCTTGCTCATATTTACGCATGGATGGGTGATTATCCGGCCTGCAATACCGCCTGTGACGCCATTATTAACTCCGGGTCATATTCCCTAATGCCTGCAGCATCCTTTATGGATATTTATAAAGGCCAGTCGCAGGAAAGTATTTTTGAAATTGCGCAAAACACGCTGGCGGAAGGTTACAATGCAAACGTTTATTACACCCTGGCATCCCAGACACTTACTGCTCCTTATTTAAATAACACTGTTCCGGTCTGGCATGTGAATAATTCGCTTGTTCAGAGCTTATACAGCGATACGGCTGACGTACGCTTAAAAAAGGGATTTATAATAGTAAAAAATGGAACGACATCTTTTTACGAATGTGTCAAATATACCAACATTCAAACAGTTAATAACAATACCGCGTTAAAGGTTGCGCTTAATAATATAGTGATATTCAGACTGGCTGATATCATATTATTAAAAGCGGAGGCATTAAGTGCCGGACATACCGCCAACTATGCTGCAGCGTTATCTCTTGTTAATGCGGTGCGTAGTGCCAGAAATGCCAGACCCCTGGCCGGCGTCTCGGGCACGGCAGTTGTTCAAGCCGTAACCGATGAAAGAGGGCGTGAATTGTTCCTGGAAGGACACAGAACATTTGACCTGATCAGGCTGGAAAGAATAACGAAGCAACAACAGTTTGACAATGTCACGCCGGGCGAATTTGCAGCGGGGAAAACTTATTGGCCTATCGATCCAAATTTGTTTCTCAATAATTCTAAAATTATCCAGACCCCGTTCTGGATCGGGAAAGTTAATTGATCCACAAATAAATAAAGACATACGATGAAAAAATCAAATCATTATTTAAGTATTGTGCCGGTGGCACTATTGCTCCTGCTTTGTTTAGGTGCCTGTAAAAAGAATAGCTACCTTACCGACGGCGGCCTTCAAAAAGCTGCGACTCCGTTCTCAACATATGATTATCTGAAAAACAACAAATTTCACCAGTTTGACACCTTGCTTACTTTAATTGATTTCTACAAATTAAAGGACAGCATAAATAACAGTAAGACCTTTTTTGCACCTCCCGATATGGCTATCAACTTGTTAATGAAAAGAATAACTGTAAAGAGGGAAGTAGATGGTGCCATACTTTCCAGTCCAATTACCAATCTGAAACAGCTTACAGATTCTGTCAGTGCCAATCTGTTTAAACAATATATGTTTAACCAAACCATTACGCTCGACGGGGCAGGTATTACAGCGGTTTCTTACGCCAACAAAGCGGGTTCCGCCGCCCCGTGTGCTATAAAAAAAGTTGCAGGAATAAGCTCTGTCTATTTGTCCAACAGCGCTTTAAGTTATAATTATTATACGTTAGAGTATGTAGTGGTGAACGGTACGATAGATGGCCCCTCCGGTCCGTCTCCAGGCGACCTGGTCGACGCCAGTTTACCCTGCCAGACGTCAGGTATCCAAACCAGTACGGGCACCACGCTTCACGTGCTGGCTAACTTTGCCGTATTGAGAAAGTTATAATATAAATTATCAAGTTATTTAAATTAATTATCATGCGTAAGAATTTTACATATTGGATAGCAGTAACGCTGCTGCTGACGATAGCAACCTTCAGTTGCAATAAAATAAAAACAGGGTTTATAAGCGACAACATCTACTATAATGTCAATCCGTTTACTGTAGCACAAGGAATTACAACCGTGTCCGCCGGCTTAGTGATTGATGGTTCCACGACACCCGTCAATGTAAAATTGCTGGCAGTCAGAGATATGGCAACAGGCGCTGACGCTTCTAAATATCTGCTGACAAAGGATACTGTGCGGGTATATAAAGGCAATGTTACTGCTGACGACTCTACGATTGCATTGTTGAGTACAAAACTTAAGGATAGTACACTAGCTCCATTTAGTATTAATCCAATAGGTGGACGCCTTCAGTTTACGCAAGCGTCCAAGTTTGTTCCTGTAGGGTCTTACAATATCGATTTACAGGTATCTAACGTCAGAGGAACACGGATATTAACGAACGCCTGCAAAATAAACGTAGTAGGTAGCATACCTGATACGATAAGTTACAAAGCATATAACCATTCTGACGCAACGTATACTAGCTTCGTGGGTTTTTCGGCTTCGTTATTAGATATTAAAGTTACCTATAAGCCGGACGGGCCGGACAAAATCATCTATGTATGGAAAGATAAAAATGGCAAACCTTGGAACCCGGCCAACGGGGAAGTTATCGGACGGCCTGGAAGACCGAATTTTTCGGACTTCGACCCTTATTATCCAGTGGCGAAAACAGATACCTCATTAGAATACAAGTATCCGGGCGGTGTTCCAGTTTTCCCGGTTTTTACCACTTCAAAAAACTATCCCGGTTTTGTCGGTGGACCTTATTATTACAGTATTGTTGGAAAGCACACTGACGTTGCAATGGCTGTTAATACGACTTTAACTGTAGGTTTTTTTCTGACAAAGGGAACTTTTGTTGTTACAACTAAGGTAACAGACGTAACCAGAGTCCCTTAAGTAAGGTCATTTTCCGGCTGTATTCATTATCTCGTAAAGTGCAATGAAACTAGTCTTTAATCCTTGTCAATTTGCGCAAAACAGTTCCTTGCGGTTTCCTTTCAGGGAAGACCTTAAAAAAGACTTTCTGTTGATCGGTGTATGCCTGCACCGATCAGCAGATGGTGAACTTTTCTTCTTAATGGAGGCTATTCCGCGATTTCCCTTACCTGAGTTTGTCAATGTTTATGCTATGGAGCGTATTATGATGAAAAATACGAGGAAATACGGTGTAATAAATTTCTCTATCCTTGCTCCTGTAAATGAATTATTGCCGATAGCAAAGATAATACCGTGACGAGGCGAGGGACCCTTTTCACGAATTTTAGTCGGCCTTTTTGGTGTTGCTGCCGGACTGGCCCTTTCCGGAACCTTGCAAAATTTTGCCAGCGGGAAGTCATCTAATTGTAAGCTGCATTTAAAAAGATGTGCTGATCGTTAGATTATTACTATTGGTTAGCCGGATAGACCAGTCGGCGTTGTCGCTTTTCCTGATGTCCATCAGCACGTCATTCTGGTAGCTTTTGCCATTATAATCAAAACTGACGTCGGCATGGCCGAGACTATTGTTAGCGCTGTCATGAGGCCGGTAGGAGCGGCTGCTGTGACTGGAGGTAACGCAGCCTGAACTGGAGCAGTTGATGCGATATCGCTATAATCAAAGAAGCGTGCAGTGCCATTTAAACGCAAACCGTTCCATTAAAAGTAATGGTCACATCCTAATACATCATTTTTCCTTGTCCCGATTTTTCGAAGGTCATGCTGAAAAGCGATGGAGTCGTTTAGGTTATGCACCTATCGACATTCCTTTATAGGCCCGCCATTAGTAAATATCGTAATGGTGGCAAAAACTACAAAATCAAAGTAAAGGTTGTCCCCTTGCCGACTTCACTATCTACCGATATATCACCTTCGAGCGCTGTGACGTGGCTTTTTACGAGAAACAATCCAAGTCCTTTTCCTTCTCTGCTAAAATCAAATCGCTTGTAAGGTTTAAACAGGTCTCCACCATGTTTATCGATGTCGATCCCTATCCCGTTATCACCAATCTTGATGATGGCCTTGTTGCCGTTTATTTGTATATTCACCATTATCTCCGGCGTTTGCGTCGACCTGTATTTTAAAGCATTGCTGATGATGTTAAAAAAGATGCTGTGGAGATAAGCTTTATGCGATGGAATGATAAACGAACCTTCTGGAAGATGAAGCAGCGCACCCGATTTGTCGATATTATTTGTTAAATCCGCTTTCACATTTTGTAAGATTTCAAGCAGATCGACCGGCTCCCTGTTAATCTCTGCAGAACCGTCACTTACGGATAAAATTTTACTTAGGTCCACTATTATCTGGTCCAGCCGATTAACGGAGGTCTTGAGATTTTCAATACAATGTTCCATGACCTCAGGGTTATCTTTTTCCATTCCCATCAGGTCACTGATGCCTATAATATTTGCTACCGGAGACCGAAGGTTGTGTGATACCACGTAGGCAAACTGCTGTAGTTCACGGTTGCGGACAAAAAGATCATCAGCAAATTGCTTCATTTCTTTGAGCGACTTCTTCCGCTCGGAAATATCATGCATTGCGCCGACCATCCTCACCGCTTTCCCATCAACGCCCCTGATTACAAAGCCACGGTCAACTACATCAGCATATGTTCCATCTGCCCGCTGGTAGCGGTATTCGTCTTTCCAATTAGTTTCAGTACCGTAAATCACCGCGTAAACACTGGCGACTACGCGGTCAAGGTCTTCAGGATGTATATGATCGGTCCAAGAATGTAGATCCGGGATTACTTGATTTTTAGGATAACCGAATATTGCCTCGAAGCCCTCGCCCCAAAATAAGGTGTTTTTTTTCAGGTCCCAATCCCATATGGCATCTGATGTGGCCTTTGTCACATATTCATAGCGCTGGTTACTTTCCTGAAGCGAAAGTCGGAGTAATTCCCCCTGGCGTTTAACAGTGCCGTCACGCGCGATACAATGCAGTTCTTTTTCTTCCTCATCCCAACTGGCAGACCATAACATCGGTATGTGCTTTCCCGCTCTATGTATACAACGGTTCTCAAACCTGTTTGAGGAACCTTCATTCATTATATCAGCTATAGATGCTCGGGTTAATTCTAAATCATCAGGATGGATAAGTTCGAGATAAGTTGTAGCAGTAAGTTCTGAAGGGCTATAGCCTAGTAAAGTGTTAACGGCGGAACTCACTCTTAAAAAGCGCCCATGCTGGTCAATCGTACAAATAATATCGAGTGAAAACTCAAATATCTTATCAAGTTCCCGTTGGGTCTTCTCTAATGGCATGCAGTGTTACTTTTGTTGGTGTAAACCGACTCGTTTATTTGGTTAGTTACTGTCTTTGTACGGAGTGTCACCCTAAAAGGATTTGTATATTAACTATTCGCCTGTGACCTAATTGATCGTACTGCCGGTTGGACTGGAGCATCGCTGTCGGCACTCAAAGCAACCTCTTGCTAAGGATTTACATGCTGAGGCTTTTAGTACTCACACATTTCATCTTGTAGATTATTATTCTGCGCAAATAGATCACGCAACAAGTTTTTTTACGATCTAACACCAAATTATGGCAAATCAAACGATTCCGTAAAGTATGGGGCAACTGTCATGTTAGCTATCATTATTGGCTTAGTGTTAGGCTACCTATTAAGGGGCCGCCGCCGCTCCGTTTATCCGTTTTCGCCAACCGTTGCGCAAACGAAAACCTTCCGAAAATATTTTTGTCATAATTAAATCACTTACCTGGAAAAGAAAATATAGCAGCAAGAGGATCAAAAGTGGAAAGAAATTCCGTATCGGAACAGTCACACGAGCTAAAATACGAGGCAAAGAAAACGGGGACTTCCAGTAAGGAAGTAGAAGCCGCAAAGAAATCAGCCAGCACCAATCAGCGTAAAGCTGTTGAGAAAAAGCTAAAGTAAGCTGAGCCGCGACAAAAAACAAAAAGCCCCGAAAGGGGTTTTTGCATCAAACAGGAATTTATGAGCAGTGCATTTGTAAAAGAAGGCGAATCCGACCAAGGCATAGACATCACGCCAAATATGGCTTCTTTGCTGATCTTTCTAAAAAGAGAGAATGGCGGACCAGTTCGTGAACTGCAAAACCGTTTCAGGGATAGACATCAAAAGGAAGTCCATAAATGAGCGATTGCCTTATATGATCAACGATTAGAACCAATGGCAGGTCATACTAGAGTAGCATGGCAGAAAAAGCTCCAAGTACCCAAGTCGCCATTTATCAATAAAATACTCTATACGAAAGGCGCCAAAATTTACTATGTGAAACCGGAATAAGTAGCCAACTTTGAATTCGCTACCTGGACAAAGACCGGTCGCATCCGCAAGCCGACCACCTTCCTCGGTTAGCCTGATTAACTTCGCTTTCACTTAACGAAAAGTTTCGTGGACGAAAGCAAGGATAGCCAAACCGTGAAAGTAGATGGCTGCCCATTAACGTTTAACCACCTGAGTAAAGTTTATTGGCCGGAGGATACCATTACCAAACGGGATATGTTTAATTATTATGATCAGGTCGCCGAGTATATGGTGCCTTATCTGAAAGACCGCCCCATGTCGCTCAACCGTCTTCCCAACGGTATCCATGGTCCGAATTTTAATCAAAAGAACGTAAAAGATAAAGTGCCGGATTGTATGGCAACGATGCCACATACCAATGATAAAGGTGAAGAAAAAGAATACCTGGTGGCTATCAATAAAGCCAGCCTGTTGTGGATGGCCTCTTTTCATCAGATACCGCTTGATGAGAGCAAGCATAGTTACATGTAACTGTTGTTTGAACAAACTTGCTTTAAATAATTCACGGAACCTATAGAGACTGAGAATTCGGCGTAAGAAGCTCCATTCTCCGTTGATTGAAAACCCTCCGATGACGCAGAACACAATCATGAGTATGAACAGTATTTTCATAATATGACGTATTTACGTATTAATTACATGCTCCATGACTTTTCGGTGCCTGTCCCGGTTTGGTATTTACGCCTCAAGAGTTAGTGTTACTGCAATTCTCTTATTCATAAGGCGTGTATTTGGTTCGTTGAAGATTTAACTGCTCTCGAATTTATAAAGTCTTGTTGCGCAAACTTCATAAGCTATGCAACAAATTCGAAAGTAATTGTAACATGCGCTAAAGTGCCTTTATGAAATATGACTTTTATTTGCGATAGTCAAAGGCCTTAAAATCAACTCAATGAGAACAAAATCTCTGTTAACCATTTTCAGTATTGTTTTATTTGCCGCCGTTTCATTTACTAGCCAAACCAATCCGCTGGTAGGGAAATGGGAAAATTCCGGAGTGTTCAAAGGCGATCCTTACAAGTTTCTTGCCATTTTCAGGGCAAACGGAACCTTTGATGGTTTTATGAATAACAAGGAATTCGTAAGCGGGACGTATCATATGAACCACGATACACTTTATATGTCGGACCCTACCTGTAACGCGAAATACGAAGGCAAGTACAAAGTTGAATTTTTCGGGCAACTTGATTCCCTGAAATTTCATGTCATCCAGGATACCTGTAAAGGACGTGTAGAAGGAACAAATGGATTCTTATTTAAAAGAGTTCGCCAGGCAGTTAAGAAATAATTTTAATGAAAAAGTTTTGGATCATCCTTTTAACATTGGGTATCTCCCTGATCATTTCGCAAGGTGCATTCAAAGAACCTGATTCAATAACTGCTGTCATGTTAGGACGGAAACTTTTTTTTGATCCTATACTTTCACGTAATGGTAAGATCAGCTGCGCATCCTGCCATAAAGAGGAATTCGCCTTTTCAGATACTTCTCCCATAAGCTTAGGCGTACATAACAGAAAAGGTGTGAGAAACACACCATCAGCCATGAATATGAGATTGCAGGTAGCTTTCTTTTGGGACGGGAGGGCCACTACGCTGGAACAACAGGCTTTGATCCCACTCCAAAACCCGATTGAAATGGATCTTCCTTTAGCTACGGCGATATCTCGTCTCCAAAACAATGCTTACTATAAAAAGGCTTTCCAATCTGTTTTTCATTCACTACCAAATGCAAATAATTTAGCTAAAGCAATAGCATCATTTGAACGGGCCCTTGAAACCAGCGATTCACCATTTGACGATTGGCGCATGAACGATAATGAAGATGCAGTAAGCGAATCTGCAAAACGGGGCTTTGCCATTTTCAATGGCAAAGGACGTTGCATCCAGTGCCATTTCGGACCAGACTTCAATGATGTTGAATTTCGTTCCATCGGCCTGTATGATGCTAAAACATTACAAGACAGCGGTCGGGCCTGCGTTACGAAGAAAAAAACAGACCTTGGCCGGTTTAAAATAGGTGCCTTGCGAAATATTGCAATTACCGCCCCTTATATACACAACGGCATGTTTAAGACTTTGCGACAGGTAATTGACTACTATAACGATCCGGATAAAATAGTTCCTCACTCGATTAATCGCGACACCTTACTCAATACTCCAATGGGCCTGAGCGAACAGGAGAAAATCGATTTGGAGAGTTTCCTGGTTTCTTTGACAGATAAGCGTTTTGCATCAAAAGCTAAAAAATCCCAATCTTTTAAAAAGTAAATTACTTATGAATATCAAAAAACAACCTTAAATGGAAATATTCTGTTTCTTCGCCCCACCTGATTTACAAGTTATCAGACTTATAAGACCGTAATGTAATTTCACCGGGATCTTTTTGAAGAGATAGACCTGCCTATCAATGATCAGTAATCACCACATTGGGACGTTCAATCTTTTTTTGATAACAATTTACTGCTTTAATTTACAAGCCGTTTTTTAAAATCTTTAGGGGTGGTCCCAACCTCTTTTTTGAACAGCCGGGCGAAGTAAGACATATTTTCAAAGCCGAGGGAATAGGCGATCTCGGAGACGTGGTCGCCGGATTCCCGCAACCGGTTCTTGGCGACTGAGATCAGGGCGATATGGATCAGTTCCTGCGCGGTTTTGCCGGTCTCCAGCTTCAGCGCGTTGCTGAGGTAACGGGGAGACATATTCAGCTCAGCGGCGAGGGTGGACACGGAGGGCAGCCCTTCTTTCATCAATTTGTCCTGGCTGACGAGATCATCCAGCAGCCTTTGGAAAGCCGTGACCGTCTTACCGCTGAGTTCCCGGCGGTTGATGAACTGCCGTTTATAAAATCGCTCAGCATATTTCAATAAGGAATCGATATTGACCAGGATAATATCACGGCTGAATTCGTCCTGATTATTACTATATTCGGTGTCGATCGATTCGAACAGGCGCATGATGATCTTTTCTTCTTTGGGTGCCAGGTGTAAGGCTTCGTCCGCCTCATAGTCAAAAAACGAATACCGCCCGATCTCGCGCTGCAGGGCGCTGCCCAGTAAGAAATCTTCATGAAACAGCAGGATATAGCCGCCCTCTTCCAGCTCCAGGTTATGGATCTCGATGACCTGTCGCGGTTTCCAGAATACCATCGAACCTTTTTCATGATCGAATCGCGTGCGCCCGTACAGCCAGTGCCCGGCTTTGATGTGTTTGAGGCCGATCATGTAGCAGTCGCAAGTGAACTCCCTGAAGTTTAGCACCAGGCCGGGCGTGATCCTGATCAGGCTGAGCATGGGATGCTCCGGTTCGGGCAGGCCATTGTCGCGGTGCATCTCGCTTAAGGAACGGTAATGTTTCATCAGGTCTAATTTAAAAAAGATCAGGCACTAAATTGTCTTAAATGGTAATCGATATGGATCAGCGCCAGTTTACCCCATTGTTTGCGGGTTAGCCGTCCGAACAGCGGATGCGGCCCCCAGGCTTCGGTTGGCGTGGTCCAGGCTTTGTCCAGAATCTCCGGCAATAGCTTTTGCTCCTGCTCGAAATCATATGGTGCGTCATGTGGTATCACAAAGTTAAGCGGCATGCGCAGGCCACGCGGCTGCTCAGGGAAGAAGTCCACCAGCAGGCATTTGAATACCGAACGGCTGAGTCCGTAACTCTCGTCCCAAAGATCGAAATAACCCAGCGCCCCGCCCAGCGACAGGTTGAGATGGTGCAGCATTTGCGCTGCAGCCATCGTACCCCATGCCCGTTTGGAACCGGGCGTCAGGCTTTGCACCCGCCGCCGGAACTCCGCCTGCTTTTGCGGGCTGTAAAACAGCAGTCCGTCTACCTGTGGCGTGATCAGGGCTTTGGGAAAATATTTCAGGATAGCGATAAAGGAATACCACAGTTCCTTATTGATCAGGTTACGTTTCATGGCTTTAGATCTCTGTAGGGCTGAACTTTCCGGCCCAGGCCTCAATTTCCTGGCTGGTTTTATCGCGGTTGGTCCGGTAGGTTTGGAGGGAATCCAGTCCGACCGGTAAATGAAGCGGCGGATTTTCGGTGTTTGCCAACTCCAGGATCACCTGCGCCAGTTTGGCTGGGTCGCCGGGTTGGTTGCCATGCAGGGCTTCCGGAACTGCTTTCATCTGGCCTACTACGGTAGGTTGATAGTCTGCAATTGATTCCTTAGTAAGGGAATAGCTTTGCGCGTTCAGGAATTGTGTACGGAACAAGCCTGGTGCCAGGGCAGTAACCTTGATGTTAAATGGTGCTAGTTCCAGGGCCAAACCTTCGGATAAGCCTTCAACGGCGTATTTGGTCGAGCCATACAGGGCCCAGCCTGCTAAGGCACCGTAACCGAAGAGCGACGAAATATTAATAATGTGTCCAGCCTTTCTTTCCCGCATACCGGGCAACACCGCGCGGACCAGGTTCAGCACGCCGAACACATTAGTGTCATACTGCCGCCTCACTTCTTCAGCCGAAGCTTCCTCAATGGCGCCGACGATGCCGAAACCGGCATTGTTGACCAGCACGTCAATCTGCCCGAACTTCGCCAGGCCTTCGCCGACCCCTTTTTGTACTTCAGCCTCCTGGGTAACATCCAGGTTGACGACCAGCAGATCGGCCGGGTTTCCTAAAGCTGCCTGCAAGCCGGCGGCATCATTCCTGACGGTAGCGATCACCTTGTCGCCCGCTGCGAGAACGGTTTTTACGATTTCCAGGCCGAAGCCTTTGCCGGCACCTGTAACCAGCCAAATTTTCTGTTTCATGGTTATTGATTTTTAAAATGATTTAATTAAATACAGCTTTATTTTTACTAAAAAACGCTGCCAGTGTTTCCGGCTGCTGGCCGGTGATCGTTTCGATCAGGTCGTTCGTCCCGGCGAAAATGCCGTTCACACAATCTTCCGCGACGTGGGTCACATGCTGGATGAAATGCTCACTGGCCGGTCTTTTGGCATTGCGTTCAAAAAATTCCGCGATGCTCACGGGTTGGTACCTGATCATTCTGCCGAGTTCGCCTGAGATGACCGCGGCCATTTCCGCCAGGTTGTATTCCTGCGGGCCGTAGAGTTGAAGGATCTGCCCGGCATAGGCGTTGATATGGGTGGCTACTTTGGCGACCACGCGTCCCAGGTCGGCGGAATCCACCGGAGCCCAGCGTCCATTGCCGAAAGGCAGGGCGATCTCGTTGTTTTCCCGGATCAGGTCCCGGATATACAGGAACCAATCGTCGAAAAAGGTCGGCCTTAAATGCACGGTAGGGATGCCGGTGGCGTTGAGCAATTGCTCGCCGGCCCAATGATCCTGGGCGGCGTTACTTTTGGCATCCCGCCTGGCCGAGATCTGCGACATGTTGACGATGCCTTTCAGGCCGTTTTCTTTAGCTGCAATGGCAAAGTAAGCGGTGGCCTGTAATACGCCGGGTACCAGCACAGGGTAACACAGGTAGGCCGTGTCGACGCCCTGCATGGCGGCCGAGATGTCATCCAGGTTTAACAGGTCACCGGCGACTACCTCAACACCTTTGGCGGCCAGTTGAGCTGAACGTTCGTCTAGCTGGTGAACGAGCGCCCGTACCGGGTAGCCCATTTTTAACAACTCATCGACAGCGGCGCCGCCGCTCTTGCCGGTCGCGCCGGTGATGAGTACTTTAATTTGCTTTTCCATTTGTTTTGAATTGAATACTCAAAGGTAGCCCTGGCTTAGCCGGGGCTGCTAACCCGGAACCGCCAATTACTGACACTAATTGACGTAATAAGGTGCGATCATCAGGTAGACGATCACACCCGTGAGACTGACGTAAAGCCAGATCGGCATCGTCCAGCGGGCGAGTTTCCGGTGCCGGCCGATCTCGTCTTTGAGGGCCAGCGCCATGGTATACATCGCCAGGGGTACAATGACGATGGCCAGCAGGATATGCGTGGTCAGGATCAAGTAATACACATGCCGCAGGATGCCGGCACCGCCGTAGCGGACCGACGGCGTGGTGAAATGATAGGCCAGGTAACTGACGAGGAACAGGCTGGTTGCAGCAAAAGCGACGCCAATGAAACGACGGTGCCAGCCGCGGCGCTTACGCCGTATAGAAAGTAGTGCAACCAGTAAGGCCGCAAAGGTCAACCCGTTAAGAACGGCGTTGACCTTTGGCAGCAAGCTCACGTTTATGCCGGCAAGCATGGTCGCTTTGGGTAAGAAAACGGAGAGGGCAATCAACCCGTTGATGGCCAGGGCGAGTGCCCAAATGTATCGTTGCTCTTTTTTCATCAGTCGGCAAATGGGGCGCTACCTAAAAAATCTTCCGGTTTCGGGATATTGAGCGTATGTGTACGGTGATGCTCAATACAACTGCAGAAATGAAAGCGGTGCGGGTAAGGCTGTTTGCTGTCCAGTTCTCTGGTAAAGAGCTCCAAAAAAACCTGCTTGAAACCGAGGCGCGGATAATGGTGAAGCACTTCGGCAACATCTTTGGGATCAAGGGATAACTCCGGCGGTAATGCCGTAAGATCGTACAGGATACCCTGTTGCATCAAACGCGTCGGTTCATCTTTAAACAGGTTCAGGTCGCCCACGTGAAGGGCTATATTATGCCACACCTGCCAGGCCCGGTCATCCGGCACGCCGTGATCCAAAAGGAACTTTCTGGCCGCGTGCGCACCTTCCACTTCGAAGCGGTGCGGCCCTTTTCCGGCTTCGGTAAAACCCAGGTCATGCAGCACGGCAGATACAAACATGAGCTCATGATCAACTTTAATACCTCTCTTCCGGGCAAACAGCTCCCCGAAAAAATAGCAGCGCATGACGTGATTAAACAGTACGTCGCTTGAATACTCGCGTGCATATTGCTCCGCCTGGCGTGCAATGGCCGAGTTAGGCGCTTTGATACCTGCGATCATGACCCCGACCTTTCGCTGGCGGGTACACGGACCACCTCGGTCAGCTGGCCGGAATTGATCTCATAAAAGAAACCATAGAGATTGAGGTGTTTGGGTACGAGCGGACTATGATCGAGCAGATCTACGTCGTGTTTGATGGTCTTCTCATAGTCTTCGATAGCCATGTCCTCGTGGTCCCACAAGCCGGAAATATCTGTATGGTGATGAATGTGGAACTTCTCGATCAAAAGCTCGGGCGTATAAGAGGTCATGCCACAGAAAGAGTGGTGAACAATGACCACATTTTGATAATGGAACAGGTAGTCCATCGTGGCGATGGATTGCAAGGATTGCAATGCGCGGCCGCCTCCGTTCGATAAAGCGAATAAGGTCCGTGTATGGCCGATTCGCACACCATTCTCATCCGTGATGTTCTCGCCCGGGTAAACCTCATCACCCAGGTAATCGGCTACGGCTTTTGGGACTTCCGCGGCCCTGGGGTCAAAGCAATAGATTACGAGCGTTTTCATCGGGATGGCTTTATCAAAACCATCAAAAGTGTTCTGGTCGAACCCAGGCAAGTTCCTGAATTCGAATTGGCTGAAATTTGTCATGTCTTTTAATTTTATGGATCAAATGTATACAGGTCTGTCTACTTTAGCAATTAAAAGTATACAAGTCTGTCTACTTTGACAATTCGCTGATATTTCCTGCGGTTAAAAGGCTTAATTTTGGGTATGGCAGATACAATGAGCCCGTTCCGTGACTTGCGATCAGAAAGGATCGACACCCTGAAACCGCGCGAACGGATATTAAAGACGGCTCTACGACTATTCAATGAGCATGATGTGCATACCATTGGTATCGACCGGATCATTGCGGAAAGTTTGGTATCCAAAAGAACCTTCTACAGTTATTTCCCATCAAAATCAGACCTCGTCGGCGCTTACCTTGACTTTTGGGATGCATTTCGTTTTGATATCCTGGAAAAACGGGTGGCGACTGCGGGCGATGATCCTAAAGCCCAGCTGCTGGCGGCCTTTGATGCGGTGGATGACTGGATCGCCGACCGGGATTTCAATGGTTGTGTCTTTACGCGGGGCTTAAGTGATTTCAGCACGGAGGAGGAGAAACCGCTTCGGGCAAAGGTGGACGGGCACCTGGAAAAAGCGGCAGTATTTATACAGCAACGTTTAGATCAATTAGTTGAACCGGCTCAGGCTAAAATGCTGCTGCCGCAGTTGCTCAGTCTCATACTTGGGGCGATGGTTGTAGCGCAGGCGACGGGCCATAAAGATGCAGCCCTGTTTAATAAATCTTTGGTTAGCGAAATACTCAAGCGCTAACATATCGATTGTTAATGCGCCCTCGATAACGCCTTGCATAGATGATCACCACTTACATGATCCTAAAAGGCTGTGTATACTACATCATTTACTGAAAATGAACTCCTTCTTGCTTTTTGGGTGCTTAAGCGTCAAGCTGATAAAAACAGCACCTAAAAACGCAATGTCATAAAATGTAAAATGGAGTGTAAAGGGCATCAACTGAGTTTAGGTAGTTTGTCGCTTTCTCAAACCTAAGAAAATATTGATACAAATTCAATGAGCTATTGACTAAAGGACTCATTTAAAACATTTTTTCTGCTAAACCAATTTGTTTATCAGTTGTGAAGCCATAAAAAAAAGTTGCCGATAAAATTGACAACTTGCCTAAAAACGTGATCCCGACTTTACAAATCTCGAACTATTTGCTGCTTGATTTGCGTTTGTTAGCAGATTTGGATGCATAGAAAATATAAAATGTTTGGGATCAAAAGAGCTGCATTGGCAAAATATCGATCAGTGAGGTAGAGGAATCTAATTTACTTTTTCGTTTCATTTACGGGAGACCTTATTTATGATCGCATAATTTTTATATAATAATATATTTTAAATTTGGAACAGCCCTTAGCTATGTCAATAATTTGAATCCTGATATTTTTAATACTAACCTTTCACATGTAGCCGCGATGGCAACCCTGTTTTCGGGTTCTACACTCGCGTTGCTTTTGGCATTAGCAAAAAGAGAAGGCCAAATAGCCAACCTGTTTTTAAGTGCCGCTTTAATTGTAATTGTAATGAAGACTGGCGGGATTACGCCTTTTGTTTTACCGGCGCTGGGTCCGCTGTTTTATTGCTATATACGGCAGCTAACCGGTACTAACCAGAAATTTGGCCGCAAGGATATACTTCATTTTTTTCCGTTGCTGGTGGCATATTGGATGCCGGGTTGGCTTTTGCCAGTTTCGTTTGTCATTTATTTATATCTGTCGTACCGATTGATACAACATTTTTATAGCCGCTTGCAGCCAACTTTAATGGATAAGCCGCGATCTGAATTTCGACAGTTAGAAAAGTTCGTTCACTGGCTCGGCTTGCTTTGTGTGTTATGGTTATTTAATGATGCCGTTAGTTTTATCATTGCTTTTGTGCTTATTGGATTGGCTGCAGGAGTGATACTTAAATTGGATGGCAACGCACAAATAGCCACGGCGTTAACTGATAGGCATGATGCAAAAGAAAAAAGCCGCAGATTAAAGGCGGCGGTGGCCAATAACCGGTTTTATGAGGATGCTGAATTAACATTGACTACCCTGGCACTAAAGCTTAATATGCATCCGCATGATGTATCACGGATTATTAATGTTGGATTGGGTAAAAACTTCAGCGACTTTATTAATGAATTCAGGGTTCGTGAAATAGCCCGGAAGATGCGCGAACCGGCCTTCGCCAATTTAACGCTCCTTGGAATCGCCTACGAATCGGGGTTTAATTCGCAAAGAACTTTTAATAGGGTTTTCAAAGAGATGACCGGCAAAACCCCCGTAGAATACAAGAACGGGCTGAAAAAAGAGTTGCCAATTCATAAATGGCTACACCTGTACACTTATCGCCGGTAGTATTGCGTTCAGGAAGCCCGCCAGGTTGGGCTGCTGTAAAACTAAATCGCAATTTTATGATTAAAAGTTATTTTAAAATAGCCCTTCGCGCGCTGGCAAAACAAAAGGTGTTGTCCTTCATCAACATATTTGGGTTATCTGTCGGGATTGCCTGTTTCAGTTTGTTTATGCTTTATGCTATAAATGAATTTAGTTTTGATGGTTTCCACAAAAATGCAACTAACACTTATCTTGTTTTAGACGCAAATGGAAAGCAAAATATCAAAGCACTTGCAGGAGTTGTTTATACCCCGATGCCCCTGGGGCCTGCCATGAAACAGGAGCTACCCGGAGTAGCGAATTATGTTCGTTATATTCAGCCTTATGAAACATTTGTAAAAATAAAAAATGAGACGAGGCGAGAAAATATCGCCTATGCCGACTCGTCCTTTTATCATGTTTTTTCATTTAAATTTAGATACGGGAATGCTAAATCGGCTATAAATGGTTTGCACAGCATTGTATTAACTGAAAATACTGCTGAAAGGCTTTTTGGTAAAACAAATGCTATTGGGGAATCATTGCAGGTAAAGATAGGGGATGTGCTCGAAAGCTTCATAGTTACAGCAATTGCCGAAAACCCGCCATCCAACTCTTCCTTCCAGTATAGTATGCTTATCAACTTTGATTGTTTTGGTAAAACAAGATCAGGGAAAATGGGTGCAAATGATTGGTGGATGAATGTGTTTGTAACCATTGTTCAGCTAAAGCCCGGAAGCACATTGGCGGGTAACAGCAAGTTGTTGAGCAGTTTTTGGCAGAGGCATTTCCCCACAGAAAAATCAGGCGGGTATAACCTGGTACCAATCAGAAATATTCACACCAGTGCGGCGCTGGCTGGTATGAAAGTTCCACCGGTCGATCCAAAATCGATTTGGATCTTACTCAGTATAGCAGGCGGCGTTTTATTAATCGCTTGTATTAATTTTACCACGCTCGCAATGGGCCGTTCGGCAAGCCGCGCAAAAGAAGTAGGTATTCGCAAAGTTATCGGCGGGACTAAAAAGGCGTTGGCAGTTCAGTTTTTGACAGAGTCATTGTTGCTTGCTTTTTTTTCGACGATGATAGGCCTGATACTTGTATACCTGCTTTTACCTTACTTTAACCAATTATCCGGCAGAGAACTGAGTTTCTCTTTTGCGCAATTCCCAATGTTAACCGTTTTAATAGCTGGCCTGGTACTGGTTGTTGGCGTACTTTCCGGATGCTACCCGGCTTTAGTGTTGGCTGGCTTCAACACGGTAGAAGTGTTGAGGGCCAAAATCAGGTTAGGTGGGGCAAATTTTTTTACAAAGGGATTGGTCACTTTTCAATTTGTACTATCCGCAACGCTTATTGTTTCTGCCATTATTATCACGCAGCAATTACATTACATGGAATCAAGAAGCCCTGGTTTTAATAAAGAAAACGTACTTGTTGTGGGTACGTTAGGAGTGCCGGGTTCGAAACAGTTATTCCCTCTTTTCAAGCAGGAATTATCCAGGTATCCAGGCATTTCAGGTTTGGCAAGTGCCGACATTGGCCTTGGCGAGCATGAGGGGACGGGTTTTGCAGATTTTAGCTACAATGGCAAGCCAATAAATACCAAACAATTTCATATCGATCCCGGGTATATCCCTACATTGGGGATGCATTTGCTTGCGGGAAGAAATTTCGACCCGGTAATTGCCTCAGATACCGTGAACGCTGTAATAATTAATGAATCTATGATGAAAGAATTGGGGTGGCGGTTAGAAAGCTGTATCGGCAGACAATTGGAAGGTTACGGCGACCTTGGCTTTAAAAATCCAACAGTGGTAGGCGTTGTGCGGGATTTTAACTTTCAGCCCCTTACAGATCGTGTACAACCAGCTTTGTTTCATCAATTTGAAAGAAGCAGGGAAAGCCTTAATTTTTTTTATGTGCGCCTGCAGCCGGGCAATCCTTCAAAAGCTTTGGCCGCGGTGCAATCCGCATGGAAAAAAATTGCGCCCGATTACCCGTTACAATATAATTTTCTCGACGAAGATATTAACCGCTTCTATCAAGCAGAAGCGAGGCTGGGCAATATCATTAGCTGGGCAGGGGGGATTGCCATTTTTCTGGGATGTCTGGGCTTGCTGGGGCTTTCAGCGCTTGCAGTTGTCAATCGCACTAAGGAGATCGGCATACGCAGAGTGCTTGGAGCATCGGTTCCGGCCATCATTAACCTTATTTCAAAAGATTTTTTAGGACTTGTTGTAGGCGCGTTTCTTATTTCCACTCCAATAACCTGGTGGTTTATGAATAAATGGCTACAGGCCTATGTGTATAGGGTAAGTATTGAATGGTGGTTTTTTTGCCTGGGCTACATAGCAATCATCTTAGTAGCGTTGCTTACACTACTTTTCCAGGCAATCAAGGCAGCCATTGGAAATCCGGTAAAGAGTTTGCGGACGGAATGATTGTTAAAAATACCATTTGGCAAATGGGGGGGATGGGCTAACCGGTATTGTGATACTGTTAGCCCCAATGGTGGGACCAATTATAAAAAAGTTGTCAATGAGATTGACAACTTTTTTATGGATTGAGTAATTGTGGATAACCGACTCTACCTCTTGAGATAATCGCTATATGGAGCGATAGCATGACAGATCATGCATCGCATCCCACGATCACCACATTCATACGCCGGAGAACCCGATAACCTGCAATCCCGCTTGTTGATACCGGTTGCTATCGCTACCTTGTGAAAAAAATAATATGCTTACCGATATTTTGCAATCGCTCTTATGCCGCGACCTGAATAAACTGAAAGAAGAATTGGAGCTTTACCGGGATGAAGCCAACATCTGGCTTATAGACGGCAACATCCTGAATTCAGCGGGCAACCTGTGCCTGCATCTGGTTGGCAACCTCAATACCTATATCGGCGCAATTCTCGGCGACTCCGGCTACGTCCGTAACCGACCGGAAGAGTTTTCATTGAAATATATACCCAGAAACGAACTTGTTCGTAAGATTAAGCAAACGATTGCCGTTATCGAGGCAACACTACCGCTTGTCACTGACGCTCAAATGCAAAGCGAATACCCGCAGGAAATAAACGGTGGTAAACAGACTACCGGGTATTTTCTTGTTCACCTCGCTACGCACCTCAGTTATCACCTGGGGCAGGTCAATTATCACAGGCGGCTTCTTGACCGTAAAGCATGATACTTAGTAAATAAGTCAGAACAATTTCGCTTCCCTGCTGCGTTTTCAATATCTCGCGGGAACTTAGCTTGAAGTTTGACTTTGCTTTCCCATAGCCCGTACTTTTTCAATATGGGGCCGGTATTCATGGTGTGTGAAGGCGACCTGATAGGCGGCGCTTGTTTCAGTAAGGCCTCAGCCAGGTGCAGCCGCACGCGGTATAGACAACGCCCGGCCTGAAAGTGGCCGGCGAAGCGCAGTAAGCGGCATCACCAACCAGCACTGGCACTCCGGTCAGCCGCCCGGCGTATGGGGATATGCGATACCGCTTGAAGAATTGCGTCGTCTTCGCTATCCTCAATAAATAGTACCTGACGGAGAGGCAGGATATGGTCTATTACCATTTGCTTAACACTTGGTGAAACAGCTACTTTTTATACTATTTGTTAGTTTTTTCTTTATAAGGGAGGCGATAGCGTTCACTGAACAACATTTGGGACCATTCCCAGAAGCGCCAGGGCTTGATGGTAAAGCTGCGGTAAAGGCGGTTGTCGCCCTGGTCTTTTTCGGGGTGTTCACATAGAAAATGTCCATAAGACCTAACACAGCCTATAAAAGATTTTCCTTTTCCAGACTCTTCTGTATACGTAAATGAAGAATCAAAATTTTGGTATTGATAGTTTTCTTGAAAGAGGAAATTGAAGATCGGTAGATTGCTGATTAATAAGATCGCTGCGATGATAATTAATGTTTTTTTCATTTCAATTCATTATTTAATTACATGGCCCTTTACTAAAAGGAGTATTTCCACCCGTAGTATTGACATTTGGATCGCCTTTTTGTTGCGCGATACTGCTGCCGAGCGCTGCGGGCGCGGGTACCGGGTGGGCGGGGTATAGGGATGAATAAGCAAAAGGGTTGGGGATTATGACGTTGCCAGCCAGGCAGGCACTGTTAACAAAACTGGTGCAGTTGAATTCAGTGATGTCGTACGTGGCGGGCGGGTTACTGATGTAATTGACGATCCTGTTGAAGTTTTCGGCCGTGACCTGGTAAGTGATGCTCACATTGTATTCGAGGTCGCCGCCGTTGTCGACGATTTTGGATGGGGCATGCATTTTATCGAGGCCGCTGGCGTCGGGGTAAAAGCCGACGGTCTGAGTAATGCTTGTACGGCCATTGCTTTTGGTCAGGCTGATGGCGGTATGGCCCACGCTGTTTGGGCCTACATTGAAGGTGGTGCCGGGCCAGGGTTCCTGAACGTATATGGTGATTTTCATGATCGCACCGTTGTCCGGCATATTTTGAAAGCATTTCATAAAATCTTTGGGATTGATCCCATTTTTATTTTCGTCCGGGAGATTAGAGGGCTCCGGTGCGGAAGCCGGGGCTGCGCCTCCGCCGGCCGTAGGTGCAGCAGGCTGTCCGCTGAATGGGTCTGGGCTCCCCGGGCCGTCACCGCTTCCCATGTCCAGGAAGTTAACTGCGCAGAGCCTTTCGGAATAGATGACCGCGTTTCCATCGCCGTCGACATAATTATTATCGGTCCAGCCGCAGGTTACCACGGGTTCGAGCCTGTCGGCTTTAACGGGCTTTGCTGCGGAGTTTGCCGGTTTGATCTCCCCGGCGAGTTTGCCGGTAACGTAGATCCTGCCGTACAACAAGCGGTAGGTGGAATCGTAGGTAAACACTCTCCCGGTGAAATCTGCCTGGCTGATCTGCTTTTTACGCTGGAGATAGATCACATCGGGGATGATCTCCAGGATCCGGCTGTTTATTTTTCCGTCTTTGTTTTTATAAAATGTCATGGACCGGTAGCCAAGGCCGAGGGAGTCGAAGCGGGGCCTTCCGGGGAAACCGACCAGCCAGTAGGGGTTAGGCTTGGCAGCGATATAGATGGCTTTATCCCAATAGAGATGACGCCTGGTATCAGTTTGACTTGCTTTGACTTGCTCAAGGCTGAGGCTTGCCGTTGCTGTGGTTGTTTCCTCCGGTCGCCGGGTTTCTTTCCGGCAGGCTAATAAGAGGAACAGCAACAAGGTGAAGTAGCTTGTTTTTGTTTTCATATTGCGGTGATGTCTGAACAAAATTGGGATATTGTTCCGGGGAATAATTTGATTTAAATCAAATATCTCTCCTGGCGCGGATCCGGCTAAGGGTCTCGAGCGTGATGCCGAGAAAGGAAGCGATCTGGCCCAAAGAGGCGTGCTGGGTGATATCGGGCTGTTTTTGCAGCAGCAGTTTATAGCGTTCGGCGGGTTGTTTGTTACGCAGTAAAATGGCGCGCTCCTCGGCCATGATGTAATACTTTTCGGTAACGAGCCGGCCATGGAAATTATATTCGGGGAACTCGGCATATATGATCTGCAGCTGGTCCCAAGTCATCGACAAAAGCGTGGAATCTTCGAGGAGTTCGATATACTCGGCAGCGGGTTGCTGGGTATAGAAGCTATAAACTGAGATCATCAGGTCATATTTGCTCATGAACCAGGTCGTGTGTTCCCGACCTTCGCGGTCCAGGTGATAGGCGCGGGCGGAACCTTCGGCGATAAAATAGATCCGCCGGGAAATCTCGCCTTCACGCAGGAGCAGGTGTTTTTTCTTGTATTGCCTGGTGATGATAAAATCTTCAAACCGTTTCCGCAGTGCACCCGATAAGGGCGCGATCATGGTCAGGATCTGGAAAAGCATGTCAAGTGCTGTCGGCTGGTCAATATTATCCATAATAATTTGATTAAGATCAAACCGTCGGATATTACAGGATTTAGCTTTTGATTAACAGATAATAAGTTGAAGTTAATAAATTATATTTTATAATAAATAATTATTATAAAAATAAGTGAAATGATACGGTGCCCCGGGGCGTATCTATCATATATCATGTGGCAGGTAATTTGCCATCCAGGCTCCCCGGGGGAAAAAGTACTTCAAGTTGCCGGGCAATTTAAAACAGGTAAATATCCTGGAGCGCATCAAACTTTCCCTGAAGCCGGAAGCCCGAACGTTTCAGTACTTTATGCGCCGCCAGGTTTTGCCTGTTGACCACCGCGGCAAGCTCGTCTATGCCCTCGTTTCGGAGATGCGCTGCGACCTTTGGCAATAAACGCGACATCAATGCATTGCCCCTGGCGCTGCTTTTCAGATAAAATTCAATAAAATACGGATATTTTGTTAAGCGGTAATGGTCCCGGGCTACACACGGCGGTATCAGGTCAATAATACCCATAAGGGTGCCCGTCCCTTTTGACCGGATCAGATGTACCTGGTTGCGGCCGGAATGAAAGTTCAGGAGGGCGGTGTTCAGCCAGCTTTTTGCCGCTGCTACGGAACCCAGCTTTTTTTCTGGCAGGAATTGCAGGGTAAGTTCATCAGAAAGCAACTGATAGATTTCCCCGGCCAGCTCCTCATATTGTTGCAGGTCGCTTGCCCCCAGCGGGGCGATACGATAGCTCTCGTTTTCTATAGTGGTCATATACTCATTGCAGCATTACAACTGAGTTAGGGCGGTAACCGGCCCGCGGGATACCCCATCATTCTGCGCCCCCGGTAAGCTGCATTGGCTGTCTTTGATCATGGAGCGAGTCATGCTTTTTAACAACAGGATAATCAACCCGGTTTTGCAGCGGTCTGAGGCGTCGTTCGGGGTTCCGAAGGTGTGATCATTACATTCAAGGCTGTTGCATAAAAGGTGTACCATAACAAGCGGCTTAAATTATGGTTTTTTTTTAACCGCTCAAACAAATTTATCGGCGTTATCGTGCAGACTGGGGCAAGCGCCTACGGATACTTCTTAGCTTCAGCAAGTTGCGCGGATGCAGGCATGTCAGTATTTGTTTGCCCTTGACGTTTCTTCCTGCGCTATCGCCCGGTCGGTTGCTGTGGGAAAAGCGTAAGACAAGGAATGTAAATGATATGATCTTCAACAGTGCTGTCGCAGAAAAGAAACCAGCCGCTTTATGGCGCTCTCAATAGTTTTTGATTCGTTTGATCAGTTGCTCCAGCGCGGCCGTGGCCACCTGTTTGTCCCTGTCTTCCATTTTCATCGTGCTGCTCCTGGCGCTTTTCCAGGAGAAATCCTGCATCCTTTCGGTGGAAAGATACGGCGTTATACTGCGCAGTACGAGACTGAAGGACCTTGCGGTCAGCAGCCTGGTATCATCTGCCGCCTTGAGTATAATGGCGATTTGATCTACGCTAAGCCTGCATGTCACTTTGTAAACGGGGGGTGTTCTTTCGGTTGTACCGGCATGCCGGACGGAGTTAGTTGGAGGACAATCAGTAAGATAACGGGCGTATCGCCGTTGGAATTGCGTTTGTAACTGCCCGAGCTCAATAAGGACCTGCCCGCAAAAGGCATTGAGCGGATCGTCTTCCGGGTAAGCGGCCATGTTGACCATGGCCTGCCGTTTGAGTTCCTCTAAGCAGTCCTGGTAATGCGTCAACATGGTACTTACCTTTTTGGAACTGAGTAAAGAAAAAGCTTGTGATTTCAGGTTTTTCCAGACGCTGCTGGTTTCTGACCGGAGTCGGTGCTGCCAGCCTGTTAGTTCCTCCTGTTTAATCCGGGATCCAGCCGGATGTTGCGGGTTGAGGTCTTTGCCGATTACTTCATCAAGCCAGTCAAAGGGGTAATGTGCCAGGTCCTTGTTTTCCATATCCATATTTTAAAAGATGGTCGCGGAGGTTTCCTAATTTTTTCCTGATTTTTATAAGATTGTCGTAGCGCCGGTACTGTTCGCCGGCGCTTGCTGCTATCAAAGTTAGGCAGGGTGGGGGTAGTGTCGGTTGATCGAGATCAAATTTTGATATAACCGGTTTTGCATTCGTCATTAGTGCCCTGATCGTTTGTAACAGGTGTTTTTTGCCCCTGGGAATGCTGGTTTCCAAGTGTGCAATAACACTGTCGCTACCTCTTGAATAAACGTGCGGCGGGTCATAGAGATTTCGGGCTGGTACGCCTGATCGCGCTTCACACTACGGCATTTGATTTCGATCAAGAATAAGCTCAGCGCTGCTATGGTTATTTCGCAGCCGCGGCGTCAGCACCTCTTTGTCATACATATTTTGTACTGTCTGTTTCGAGGGTGCCGTTGCCATGAACTTTTGCAGGAGGTCATCACGCTCCCCGGGCTGAACAAACCCGGAAAATATTCCAAAAAATTGGTGGGCAGGCCCCTTGCTTTGTCCCGCCTCCGCAAATAATGCCGGTTGTTCCATTATTCCCCCAGTGGTTTTTACGTAAGGTAATCTTCAGGTTTTCTGAAGACAGGGATGGTTGCGAAGGAAATTTATTCACTTCGGTCCGTCGGGGTCTGGATTGATCCCGTGCTTAATGTGCGCGCGTTCCAAGACCGGCGACCTGCGGAAAGATATGCCACATCCAGTGCCTGCATTTCCGGCCGCCACGGGTCCCGGCTAATGCGGTCGCGTAATTTCGCTGCTGCGCGTCCGGAAACCAGTGCAGACCGTTCATTGTTTTGCTTCTTCTTTGGGCACTTCTTCCGGGTGTTCCTCAAAATGTTTGCGCGCATGCGACAGCCCGGTGGCGATAGCCTCGCCTTCGTTACCGGTAGACTTTAACACTTCGTTCGCGATCTCGACCGCTTTATCGCGCAGGTATTTGGGTTGGTTCTTATAAGATGGCGGGTAGTCGCCGTTATACCAGGGCATAGCTCCTCCTTTTTAAAGGACAACAACAGGAATAAAGATTGGTTTCCCGTCGCCGGAATGATTGATCCGGGAAGGCGCCGATCAGCGATTAGTTGCATTACTTCCACCAGTCGAGCGGGAACCGGATATCCTTGACCGCATCCACCACGAGGCTTGGTTTGTAGCCATAATGGTTGAGCTGATCTTTATCCGCAATGCCTGACAAAACCAATATGGTTTTATAGCCCATATAGATGCCTGCTTTGATATCGGTTTCCATGGTATCACCCAGCACGGTGGTCTGTTCAGGGGAGAGTCCCATGTAAGCGCTGGCATAGCGCATCATGACGGGGCTGGGTTTCCCGATCACAAATGCATGACGGCCGCTGCCTTCCTCGATCATGGCGGCCGTAGCTGCGATACCGAGGTTGTTCCAGCCTTCCCTGCGCGGTGAGGGATCTCGGTTTGTGGTGATGAACCTTGCACCGGCGATAATCATATCCACGGCTTTGTGCACCATCTTCAGATCGAATTGATGTCCCTCGCCCAAAATGACAAAGTCGGGTTGTCTGTCGACCAGCCTGATCCCGGCATGTTCCAGGCTTTTGAGCAGGCCGCCCTCGCCCAGCACATAGGCGCTGCAGCCGGGAAATTCGTCTTTCAGGAAGGCGGCGGTTGCCATGGCGCTGGTATAAATGTGATCTTCAGTGATTCCTTTGACGCCCACGTTTTCCAGTTTTTCGACGGCTTCCCGGCGGGATCGCGAACTGTTGTTCGACAGGAAAATAAAATCGATCTTTTCTTTGAGGATCCGCGCGACAAAGCGGTCCGCATCTTTGATGAGTTCTTCGCCGGCGTAGATCACGCCGTCCATATCGATCATGAGTCCTTGTTTCATTTTCTTGATGGTTTGGTGTTTGGGCAAGAGGTATACACGATCGCTGGCTCAGGTGTTTAATTTTAATAACCTGTCGGCATTGCCGTGGGCGAGTTTGGACAGGTCGGCATCGGGCAGATCGATCCGGCGAAAAAATTCCATACCTTGCTCGTTGGTACTGAAGGGGTAATCTATGGAAAACATCAGGTTGTCGATGCCGAAAGTATCCAGCGCGATTTGTAGGGGTGGCAGGGTAAAGAAGCCGCTGGTGGTGATATGAACCTGCTGGCGCAGGGTATCACTTAGCTTGCGCTGGTTGGCGCCGCCCGCGCCTGGCTGAAAGGCCCGCTCTGACCTGGCCATCTGGAAAGGCAGCATTTCACCCATATGACCGATGATGATTTGCAATTTGGGGTATTGATCGAAGATGCCGGCATAAACCAGGCGCAGGATGTGGAGCGCGGTTTCAGCATGCCAGCCCCAGCCATAGGCAGCGAGGGCTTCCGCTATGCCAGCATGATTGGGCAGGCCGCTGTAATAAATATCTGCGACGCCTTTAGGCGGCAGACCGGGATGCAGATAGATAGGTACCTCCAATTTTTCGGCGCGTTCCAGTATGGGGGAGAACCTGGGATGGTCCAGGAACTGGTCTTCCGTCAGCCCGCGGATCATGGCACCCCGGAAATGATGTTCTTTTACTGTTCGCTCCAGTTCATCGGCGGCGGCAGCCGGCGCAGTCATCGGCAAATGGGCAAACGCGTTGAACCGCGTTTCATAACCCCTGATCCTTTCTGCGATCAAATCATTATACTGCATGGCAAATGCCGGGCCTGTATCTTCGGCCAGCAGGTTGGCGCCCGAACTGTCCACCGATAATATCTGCATGCTGATGCCATTGGCATCCATGGATGTTAAACGGTCCCCGGTGATATCCGCCAGTTTGGGTACCAGCTGTTTCATTCTTTCGTTTTGACCAAACCCACCTAGTTTTTCCGTAGGTATCTGGCCGGCCATTTCCGGAAACGAGAGGTGTTCTTCAAGTGTAACGATACGCATGTCCAATAAACCAAGACCAGGAGCAGATTGTTTGAGGGCGGTCTGCGGGCTACAATATACTTTATGGTATTTGTTGAAAAGGCCTGCTCGCGGATCGCGTCTTTATCGATCAGCGACCAGACCTCGCTGATTTTATCGTCGCGAAGCCTGTAAAATACGTGTTCTGAAAATAGAACTCTCGGGTCATTGACCGGGATATCCATAAACCGGCCAGCCGGTGTACAATCGAACAGCAACCGGCTGGCTATATGGTTGTCTCCGGCCACGATAAGCTCGGCCTTGAAATATAGATTCGGTATATCGCTTATGTTGTGTACAAGCACCTCCCGGTAATCATTTAATGCCATGTCCGTTCCATCGTAGGTGAGCTGTTGATGTACAAAAGCGCCTAAATTTTCCAGCCTTCGGCTGTTCAGGCAATCGAGATAGGCTAAATACAAACTGCGGAGATCTGAAGCGTTCATAACGGTTTTAAAAGATGCTTTGTGCTTTTTGAATGGTTTGTGACAAGTCGATACCCACGCCTAACACGCCTTTGAAGAGGTCGTCGGTTTCTTTAAGCCTTGGAATGGCGTTATGAATGGTAAAGTGGCGCATGGTCAGGCCGGGCTTTACTTCCTCCCAATCCAGTGGCATGGAAACGGTGACGCCGGGTTTGGGCCACAGGGAGTAAACGCCGGCTATGGTCGCGTCCGACCGGTTTTGTAAAAAATCCAGGTACATCTTGCCGCCGCGGTTTTTGACCATCCGTTCGAGGCTGGTGTATTCCGGGATTTGCTTGTGCACCTGTGTCACAATGATCCTGGCGAACATTTCGGACTGGTCGTAAGTGTATTTTGCGCCGAGCGGGATGTAGATGTGCATACCCGTCGAGCCGGACGTTTTGGGGTAAGCCCTGACGCCGACGGCATCCAGCACTTTTTTGACTTCCAGTGCGGCGCTGATCACCTGGTCGAAATGCTGCTTATCGGGGTCGAGGTCGATGACGCAGAAATCGGGGTAGCCGGGTGAATCGACGCGGCTGAACCAGGGGTTGATCTCGATACAGCCAAGCGAGGCCATCCAATGCAGGCTGGGGACTGCGCTTTATTCATCGGAAATCGTTTAGACAAAAAAGCCCCGGTCCGGAGCTCTTTGAATAATTAAAGTATCGGCTATCGCTTATTTCAGCTTTTTCTCTACGGCTTTGCGCTGGTTGGAACCGGCTGATTTTTTAGCGGCTTCCACTTCTTTGGTGCTGGTGCCCGTTTTGCGGGCTTCATACTTTAGTTCGTGGGACTGTTTCGATACGGAATGGCGTTCCACTTTTGATCCTCTTGTGCTCATAGGTATATGATTTTGTTCGTTTAAATAATTAATAAATATCATTCCATAGGGTTTTCTGGTTGCGCTTATCCGCTCAGGTTGTCTTTTAGCTTTTAACTAACCATTTTAAAGCTTCGGCTTTATCATCAAAGAAAGCGACCTGTACCGCATCGTATTCAGAGGGCAGGCTTTTGTTGGCTGCGATGCGGCTGAAGGTGCTGGGCGAATAGATCCAGGCGAACCTTTTCAGGCCGGCCTCGGCCATGGCGGGGAACCAGTATTCAGCGCCCCAGTCGGATGCTTCCGACCAGTTGCCTTTGACATGGGTGTTGTCATTGAGTACCCAGCGGCAATCATTCTTTTTCAGCAGGTCCAGCATGACCTCGCAGCCTTTCACGACCGACTCATAGTTTTGGTAGCCCTGCCAGTCCACATCCAGATAACCGGCTTCAGGGACATATTTCATATCGATGAAACTACCGCTGTAAAAGGTCTGACCGTCACCGTCGGTATCGTAAAATTCCTGACGGCCATTGAGCGGCAATAAAAAGAAGAAGGTGGAGCCTTTACCGGGTTCGCTTTCGATCCAGAAGCTGCCGCCGTGCCTTTTAACGATCTCGTTGGCAATGAACAGGCCGAGGCCCAAACCCTGGAAACGTGCCGATGAATTATCGACCCGGTAAAAGCGGTCAAATAAACCTTTCAGGTGTTCCCCCGCGATCCCGATACCGAAATCCTGCACGGATACAATGATATTCCGGTTCTCCAGTTCACAGCGTACGATGATCCGGTCAGCTCCCGGCGAATACTTGATCGCATTGTTCAGCAGGTTGATGAGTACCTGTTCCAAACGGTGCTGGTCGCCGTGATAGTCGATTTTACAGTCGTTCTCTAGTTCGATGTGGTGTCCCGGCGCTGTTTGCTGCACGCTTTCCGCCGTGTCGGCCAGGAGCTTACCAAAATCGAAGGCTTCCTTATTGTAGACCATCTTTCCGGCATTGATCTTGGAGACATCCAGCAGGTCCTCGATCAGCCGGCCAAGGCGTTCGATCTGCCGCTCCGCTTTACCGACAAATGGGTTGAGTTTACCTGGTGCACCGGTATCGCGTTTACTTAACTGGAAAAAGGCCTTGATCGTGGTGAGCGGCGTTTTCAGCTCGTGGCTGGCGATGCTGATGAATTCGTCCTTGCGCTGCTCATTGGCCTTTTGCTGGTCGATGTTCGTATTGGTGCCCAGCCAGAAGGTCACAGTGTCATCCTTGACCATCGGTATCGCCCGGGTGAGGTGCCAGTAATAATTACCATCGGCGAAGCGCAGGCGATATTCGGTCAGGTATTCGCGGCGGGATTGCAGCGAACGCTTCCACCTGGAAAGCGCGCCGGGCAGGTCGTCCGGGTGCACAAAAGCCTGCCAGCCCTGGCCTACGATCGCTTCGGCGCTTTCTGCAAAATCAGTGGTAACGACCTCGTTAACGTAATTCAAGGTGCCATCGGCACGGGCGGTCCAGACTTGTTGCGGCATGGCATCCAGCAGGAAGCGGAAGCGGCGCTCGTTCTCTTCGCTCTGCAGGCGCGCCAGGACCTGTTCGGTGACATCAATGGTGATGGCGATTACGCCCAGCACCTCGCCGTTAGCATTGCGGTAGGGTTCGTAAACAAAGTTTTGATATACGGTCTCGGGCCGACCTTTGCGCAGCAGGTGGACGGGCATTTCGCTGGCCCGGAAGGTTTCGCCATTTTGATAGACGTCTGCCAGTACCTGCTCCAGGCCCTGGCCGCGGGCATCCGGCAAAGCCTCGAAGATCGGCTTGTTCATGACCCCCGCTTCGGGCTTGCCCCACAATTCAATGATCAGCGGGTTGGCCACGCTGATCACGTGTTCCGGGCCCAACATAATGCACATCGCGACCGGCGCCTGCAGGATCATGTTATGCAGGTTACGTTCGCTTTGTTCCACTTGTTGGCGCGCCAGGACCATATCGGTGACTTCGGCCGCCGTGTTCATCACGCCGTAAATGCGGCCTTGCTGGTCGAACAGGGGCGTAAAACTGTAATTGAAGTAGAAGGGTTGTAAGCGGCCGTCCACGACCAGGTCCACCCGCTGCGCGCGTGTGTGAAAGGGGACTCCGGTGGTAAATACGCCATCAAGTTGCTCGTAGATACCTGTTCCGGCCAGTTCCGGGAGGACCTCGGCATAAGTTTTACCGGAAACATCATTGCCTTTACCCCAGACGTCCATGATCGACTGGTTGGCCAGTTCAATGCGCATCTCCCGGCCGGTATAAACGCCGATCGGGAAGGGTGCGCTGGCCACCACGCTGCGCAATCTATGTTCGCTGATCTCAAGGTCAGTAACCGCCTCCTGCAGGCGGGCCTGGGTATTCCGCAGGTCGTCATTTGTTGCCGTCAACTCTTCATTGATCGAGATCAGTTCTTCATTCAGGGCCTGCAATTCCGCTTCGCTGGCTGCCAGGGCAGTCGTCCGCGCCTGCACTTTTTGTTCCAGTTCGGCATTCAGGCGCGCCAAAGTGGCCTGCGCCTGAGCGAGTTCTTCATTGGTCGATGCCAGCTTCTCATTCAATTGCTGTTCACGGCTGAGCGCATCAAGCTGGACGTCAATGTCGCGCAGGGCCTGTTCGCCCCGCAGTTTATCGGTAACATCCGACGCCGTGTGCAGGATCAGCCGTTGCTGTCCCTCCGGCAGATCGACCGCCAGGTACTGGTACGCGTACTGGCGGCTGACCAGTTCACCACCGATCAGGGTCTCTGCCGGAATAACGCCCTCATCGGTGATACCGGTGCACATGACCTCCTGGAGCATGGCCTTCAATGGTTTGCCCTTAAGCTCAGGCACGCCTTCTTCTAATGGTTGACCAATAATGCGCTCATCTTTTCCCCAAAAGGCCAGCATGGCGCTGTTGGCAAATTCAATGACAATATCTTCGCCGCTGTAAACGGCGGTCGCATTGGCGGAGCGCGAAAGGACCTGAAGCAGATTGGCGGTAGAAAAAGACATCAAACCACCAACATTTTCGGCAGCAAAATGTTTGTCTTGACGATCTCAATGCCGTTTCACGCGCCATTTACACTTCGCTCCATACCAAAATTTCGGCTGTTCCGGACCGTTCCGGCCTCATTGTTTGTACCGGCAATCTGAATTTGTCATGCGCGACATTCGTCAATATAGTAATCAGCATTCAATTTGCTTATCTTCGCCTATGATACGCCTTTGGAATTCCGGTATTCCCTGAATTAATGATCAATGCTTCGCCTGCTGTAAGGTGATCGACTATAAGGGCAAGCCGGAGATCGTGGTGACGAGTAAGGATCAATTGAAAGTGCAATGAACGAGCCGTTCACTTTAGAAATCACTTATCAGAACAAGCCGCTGGAGTTCCCGGCCGCTTTTCAGCGTTTCGGCTATACCTACCGGATAGTTGTATCGATCAATGATGTATCTTATGTTTTTGAGCCGGATAAAGAAGGGCAGTACCGGCTATTAGCTGCGCCGGCTGATGTGCAGCCGGATGTGGGCCTGTTGCGGGCGATTGCCGAAAAGTTACAGCGATTGGGAAATTTATAATTGGTTTTGCTGCGGTAAAAGCCAGTTCACCTTCGCGCTGCGCGCTGGCGCGCCAGCCGCTGCGGTTCACCCGCTATTATCGCCGACGCAACCGCCGCCGTTTTGGGTACGCTGCGCCGGCGCAGGCGGCTGAAGCCGTACCTGCACCGCTCAAAACCACGGCCGTTGCTGTGTTATTTATTTTTCTGATATGATTTATCCGAAATGATCTGCGCTTCGAGCGTATGGCCGTGTGAGCAGCGGAAAAAAATGCCGTTGGGGGGCCTCAATGGTCCTTTCATTAAATTCCTTTTTTGTTAGTTCGTGGAGGAAATAGCCTTCCCAACCGTACAATAATTCATTACGTATAACATGGTTACAGTGTGGGCAATGGTTCATCCACGCTTTATTCTTATCTACAGGGGCACGGTCTTTAAAATAAGTTGGCGCTGACCGGGCCAGCTGGCTGGCCATCGGTTATCCATGTGATATCGTACAGCGTTAAAGTTTAGCCCGCTGGCCCCTTTCGGTTTGGTTGGGATAGGTTTCCTTTACGTGATAATCCAGCGTGTTCAGCCCGTAAATTGTGATTGGCTAATCGCAGGCGGGCTAAATGCGGTTGTGCTGAAAGTTGACATAAATAAAATAAGGTCGGGGGATTTTAGCGGGAACTAGCGTTCATAGATATCAGGCCGTTAAACACATCCTCCGGAACAAATGATTGCTGCGTTAGCGGATCAAATTCGGCGTCGGTCTCCTGAACTTTTGCCTGGTCGTACCACGGCACTTTTAATCTCAGCGGCATAGCGTCAGTTGAAGTAGATCTCGTTACCGCAATAGTGATATAAACACTGCAGAGATGCATTTGTTCCGGATTAATTTATATCCAAATCCGGCAAGTGATTTAGTGCAATGTCGAGGTTGATTTCTTCCTGAGGGGTTTCGTTGTTGCAAACCACGATGATTCTGGTTCCTGAAGTATTTTGAAAGGTGACCCTGGCATCGATGTCCTCGCACAAACCGTGGATCAGTTTTAAGCCCATGCCGCTGTTCTTCTTTGTTTTTTCCTGGGTGTTCATACCCTTACCGTTATCGGCGATTTCCAACCTGTATTGTTCCTTAACCCTTGCAAATGCCACATAGATCTCTCCATTTTTTTGATCCGGGAATGCATATTTAAAAGCATTGGTTACCGCTTCGTTGACAATAAGGGCCAATGGCAGCGCCAGGGAAACATCGATGATCAATTCTTCTGCCCTTACCCTGACATTAACCTGGGTGGCTCCTTGAAAAGTATCTTTAATATGCCCCACCAGTTGTGGGAGGAACAGGCCCATATTAATCGATGTTAACTGGGATGATTCGATCAGTTTATCATGTACCAGCGACATCGCATAAATGCGGTGCCGGCTGATGTTTACGGCATCAAAAGCTTCTCCTTCGAGACTCGCTGCCTGGTTTTCCAATAATAACATGACGGACTGCAGGTTGTTTTTTACCCGGTGGTTAACCTCTCTAAACAGTAACTCTTTTTCTTGCAGCAATTCATCCTTATCCTTCAGGAGCTCGTTTTTATCTACGATCAGTTGTTGAAGGATATTATTCTTATGGTCAATTTCTTCTTTTTGCGAGGTCAGCAAAGCATTGCTGCGTTGCTTCAGCCGATAGCGGCTGTAGATCAGACCCGTAATAATCAGCAGCAGCACAGCTCCGCAGAAAGTGACCTTCTGAATAAGCTGGTTGCGCTTCAGCTTGACCGCCTTCAATTGTGCATCTATGGTCAGCGAATCGATATGCCTGTTTTTTTCGAGGGATTCATTTTCCATATCCAGCAGGAATATCTGATAAGCTTTTACTTTATTATAAGCGGAATCTCTGATTTCCTGCTCTTTAAAAAACTGTCCGATAACGGACTTTGTATTGCGGTTCAATTTAACCAACTTGTAATACCGGCCTTCATCCACGGTGATATCTTCCATATGATTGAACTTGTGGGCCATTACGGCATATAATTCCGCGTAATGATAAGCTTGTTTGAAGTGATTGATTTCCGAGTAATAGGATGCAAGCGCATTATAGGCGTCCATTTTCGCCGTGTTGTTATCAGATGGAATTCCTGAGAGCAGTTTTTTTACTTCCTGTGCGTACCGGCCAGCTTGTGAAAGTTGCTTTGCATAAATCAGCGTATTGAGAAAAGCCACGCTTACAGAAAGTTTATCCAGATCGCTGCCGGCCTTGCTTTTCATTTCATTAAGTATGGATAAAGCTTTGGACAGCCTGTTCGTATGTGTGTATTCAAAAGCAAGCACTGAAGATTCCGTATTAACGAAGTCTGCTTCATGATAACGTTTTGCCGTCTCCAAAGCTTCAATAGAATACGGGATAGCGCGTTCGTAATCTTCCGCTTTGATATAGGTTGAAGCAATCAGATGCTTTATCCAAACAGCCTGTATGGTCGTATCATTGACCTCATGCGCAGTTTTGAGTGCCAACAGGTTATATTTTAAGGCATTGGTATGGTCCCCTATGCGTATGGATATTCTGCCGATATTCCAGTAAATCCCCTCGACGGTCCTTCGGCTTACAGCTTTTCCGAGGTTTAAAGCTTCGAACAGTAATTTAAGTCCTTCGGTAGTTCGTCCCGCCTGAGCTAACAGGTCCGCATTTTGGGTCAGCAAATAGGAAAGCCAGAGGTTGTTGCGGTTTTTCCGGAATGCGGCTATGGCCTGGTTCATGTAAAATATCCTGTTCCGAAGGGACACGGAATCAGCAGGTGTGTAGTATTGCGCTATCAGATGATAGGATCGTCCCTCGCCATTACTGTTATGATGCATTTTGGAAAAGGAAAGCGCTGTTTTAGCGATTGCCAACCCTTCTTCCTTTTTTCCCCGGTGATAGCATGTTTCGGTACTCAACAGCATCGCATTGATTATACCAAACTCATAGTTGAGCTTATGGCTGAGCGCGGCTGCCTGAGCCGAAAAAGATCCCGCCGAATCAATGTCCTTTTCTCCGCTGGTCGCCTTCAAAAACATTAGATGCCCTAAGGCCAGTTGTAACTTGACTTTATTCGTATCGTTGGCGCTTAAGGAAAGTTTCTCTCTTAATACCGGCAAGGGCAACTCGTCAAAGTCGCTTGTTTGTGCAAGAGCTGGTTTTGCAAAGAATAGCAGCAGTATAAACAGATGGCACTTTTTCATAAATGTACAGGTAACAAATGTTCATCGACAGCATCAATCTATAGATGAAAATACGCATAAATAGTGAATATCAGTTTTTAAAATTCGTGGTCTGTGCAGCCACATTTTATCGTGGTGCCGGTGAAACAGCATCAGCAGGGGCTGCAACATGCAAGACAATCATGCAAACCTGTCGGGCGAAGTAAAATGTTCCCACTATTCTATTTTAGCATTTTTGGTGATACCGAGTTTTCTCATTTTGGAGTTTAGTGTTGATGGGGGGAGCTTTAATAGTTCGGCCGCGCCTCCTTTTCCGGATATCTTTCCGCTGCACTGCCGCAGGATATTAATGATGTGTTGTTTTTCAACGGATGCCAGGTTAATGGCGTGTTTATCCTGCCCGCCGGGTACAGTGTCGTTCAGATCCGGCAAAGATATTTTGGTTAGTATTTTACCGTTGGAAAGCAATATGCTTCGCTCGATCAGGTGTTCAAGCTCGCGGACATTTCCGGGCCAGTGGTAAGCTTTCAGCTCGTTTATGGCGGCAGCCGAGATACCGGTCACTTTACATCGGTGATTGTTGTTATATCTTTCAAGAAAGAAATGCGCCAGGGATGGAATGTCTTCACGCCGCTCACGCAAAGGAGGCATGGCGATAGGAAACACATTCAGCCGGTAGTAAAGGTCGGAACGAAATCGTCCGGCATTTACCTCCGCCAAAAGATTGCGGTTAGTTGCCGCGATTATCCGGACATCGACTTTGATAGAAGTTTTACCACCTAACCTTTCAAATTCCCGTTCCTGTAAAACGCGCAACAGTTTTACCTGGACTTCTAAGGGCAATTCGCCGATTTCGTCAAGAAACAGGGTGCCATGATGCGCAAGTTCAAACTTCCCGATCCTTCGCTCGAACGCGCCGGTAAATGCCCCCCGCTCGTAACCGAATAGCTCGGACTCTATTAGTGTCAGCGGAAGCGCTGCACAGTTCACTTTAACCATCAGCTTGTTCTTTCGCGGGGATGATTCGTGAATGCCACGGGCAATCAGTTCTTTACCCGTACCGGTTTCACCCTGAATAAGCACGGTTGCGTTGGAATGCGCTACCAGTGACATTAATTGATAAACACGTTGCATCGGCGGACTCGTCCCTATGATATCAGAAAAATTATAGATCGACTTGATTTGCTCCTGCAAATGTTCATTTTCAATTTCCAGTAGTTGCTTATACTGGATAAGCTGTTCGTTTGCCATAATATTCGACATGGCTATCGAAATCTGGGCGCACATGCTATCCATCATTTCGATATCCGGTTCATCTGAATCGACCCAGAAAATTCCCAGCTTTTGGGTTGCCGTCTGTAAGGGTGTCGCCACACATTTCTCTACGCTCATGCTTCTCCAGAATTGAAAATAGGAAGGTGCGTTTCCTTTATCGATCCATTCCTGCAAATCAAATACGATCGTGGCATTTCCCGCTAAAACAAGATCGGATATGCCATCCGCTATCGGATAAACGGCATCCAGCACGAAATAGTGGCCGAGCTCTTCAATAGCCGTTTTTACATGCTTGTCATATAAAAAAAGGCTCATGGTTTTTTGATCTTCATTGATTCCCCGGATCACGAACCTGGATATGCTGGATAACTGGCTGACTACTTTCTCTATCGCCTTGGTGAGGTCATCCTTATTACGGACTGCTGCAATATCGTGGCTTAATGAAAGCAGAAGCGCCCGGTGTTTTTCTTTACGTCCCAACTCTTCATTGGCCAGGATATTCGAAACGGTGGTAGCGAGGTGGCGGGAAATACACTGTGTAATGTGCCGGTCAAGAGGGTCAAACACGTTTTTTTTGTATGAAATAAGGATCAGTCCATACTTGGAATCGTTATTTTCCGAAAGGATCTTCAACATGATTTCGCCGCCATTATGCCTATCGGCCGGATCAAGGCATGGAGGGGCATCATGGAAATCGATATCTTCAACGTTGATAATGACCGGAGCGGTTGTATTGGCCGTTTGTTGCCAAACAGTTTCGTTGGTCATATTTGTCCGGATCCAGTCCAGCAGTTCCGGTTGCGGACCAAGGCTGGTCAGCAAGATGGTATCGCTGTTGCGGGGAGGGGCAAAAGTGATGATCAGGAACTCGTCAAAATGAAAAAGCTTTTTCAGATCACGTTCCATAACGAGATGAAGCTCTTGCCGCGTACGTATGGCAGATAAATCATAGCTGAAGTTTAAAAGCATATCATTGATCCATCCCCGGGGATCAAGCATTTCATGAATGATCGTATTGGATACTGCGTACGCCAGTTCTGTCGACAGACTATCCATAATATGGATAAATGTGCTGCTGAACGAGTTTGATTTGTCAGACCAGCAATAGCATATGCCCACGATGTCGCTTTTGATCTTCAGGGGAGTGACTAATACTTCCCTGAGGCCATAATCTATATTCACGCGCAACCAATAGGGAATGGGTTCGGCACAGGCAAAATCATTTAAGCAAACGATAAAACTGTTAGCAGCGACGATTGCATCACGGATGATCGGATCGTCTAAGGAGGCCCTGGCGTTTGAAAGTGCTTTGAATTCACTGAGGTTTCTTGCGCCTGATTTTTGATCTAGAAAGAAAGGAAAGTAGGTGTTGGTGCGATGGTCGACTGAATGGATGCGGACGCTGGAAAATTCGTTTACGCTATGCAACGAATCTGACAACAGTTTAATGAGGTCATTGCGTTCCCGCACATCCGCAATTTGCTTTCTTAATTCAGGGATGAAATGGGCAAAATTATTTTTCCATTCACTTTTAGGCTCTTTCATGGTCTTATTCTTTCGAAGAAAGCTCTTGAAAAACTTCTTCCAGGAGCAATTTTTTAAACAATCTATGCTGCTTCAGCAAAAAAATCATTGGTGATCATGATCTATTTTGCAAATAGCATGCCTTTTGGTAAGTTATTGAGAAGTAGAAAGTTGGCTTTGAGTTCGGGCTTTGGTTTGTTGATATAGCATCAAAACTGATTTGTTGTTTGGTGTTATATCAACAAACTTAAGAAAGGATTGTGTAAATGATCAGGGAAGTACTTTGGGAGCCTTTAAGCGGTTCATAGAATTGTCTGAAATTGCTTAATATTACTTGAAAATTAAGATTTGTGTAGTTAAAGATCGGCAAGATACACTGGCAGGCGAGATGAGTCCGGTCCGATCAAGAACTAAAGAATTATCAGGATGAAATACAAGGCTAAAATTCTGATCGTAGAAGATCAATACATGGAAGCTAATAATCTTGAGGTGATGTTGAGGAGGGCGGATTACCGGGTATGTACCGTTGCCAGGTCCGTTTCAGCTGCCGTTAAAATCATTGAGCAGGAAGGTCCCGACCTGGTGCTGCTTGATATTCAGCTCAAGGGAAGATTGAACGGGATCGATCTGGCTAAATTGCTTTCACGAAAAAATATCGCTTTTATATACCTCTCGGGAAACTCGAAACAGCAATTTCTTGATGCGGCGAAAATAACCCGGCCTTACGGCTTTCTGGCTAAGCCATACCGGGAAAAAGATATTCTGATCATGCTGGAGGTTGCCTTATATGCGCACCAGGAAAATCTCTATTTGACCAAGCAACGACTGGACGCCACTGCGGACCGGAATATGGATAACCAGGCATTCGCAGGCATGATCGGGCAGTCAGACCAAATCCGGGCCCTGCAACAACAAATGCTAAGGATCGCATCGTCCGATGTTTCGGTAATGATTTTTGGTGAAAGCGGCACCGGAAAGGAACTGATCGCACGCCATATTCATTTGTTGTCCACGCGGGCCAGGCAACCGTTAATTTGTATCAATTGTGCGGCATTGCCCCCAAGCCTGATCGAGTCTGAACTTTTCGGGCATGAAAAAGGCGCTTTCACCAACGCATTGGATAAACGGATCGGCCGGTTTGAGCAGGCCGATGGCGGGACGATCTTTCTCGACGAGATCGGCGAATTACCTGTTGATGTTCAGGCCAAGTTTTTAAGAGTATTACAGGAAAAGGAGATCGAAGTGATTGGTGGCAAAACCAAGAAGGTCAATGTTCGCGTTATCGCAGCGACTAATCGCAATCTTCAGGAGGATATAATTGCGGGTAGATTCCGGGCGGATTTGTATTACCGGCTCAACGTATTTCCACTGGTCTCACCGCCATTGCGTGAAAGAAAAGGGGATCTGCCGTTACTGATCGATCATTTCATTGCCAAAATAAGCAAAGTAGAAGGCCGTAGTGTTACCGGTATCAGTGATGTGGCGATGCGGGAGGCTCTGAATTATGATTGGCCGGGCAATATCCGCGAGCTCGAAAATGTGGTCCACCGCAGTATCCTGTTAAGCACGGCATCCATCATTTCGACATTTGGCCATCTTCCGGAGCCTGCAGGTAAAACTGCCATAGAAAAAAGTCATTTGAGGACGATAGAAGAAGTGGAACGTGATCATATCATCGCGGTGCTGGAAAAATGCAATTGGAAAGTATACGGGCCTGGAGGGGCGGCCGAAATATTGGGAGTAAAAGTGCCTACGCTTAATTCCCGGCTCAAGAAACTCCATATTGAGAAAGTCCGGGTCAAATCTTCTGACAAGGGTCTCAGAAGCCATCATAAAGGCTGATTACCGGAAATAATTGAAAGTATATAAGCTGTTCCGGTTACTTATTCATTTCTTTATACGCATAGAGATCGCTAAAGCGGTCTCTATGCGTATAATTGATATAAATTTGTTAAACAGCTGACACCGCCTCGCAGATCACATCAACAACGGCTTCGGGGTGAGATAACATTGGCACGTGGCTGCTTTTTATCTCGGTCACTTTTGCACCCATACGTTCAGAAACCCAACGCTGCAGCTCGGGATTTACCGTGTGGTCTTCGGTACATAGGATATACCAGCTTGGTTTGGTATCCCAGGTGATCTCCTTTATGCATTGCTGGTCAAACAACTCTACAGATGGTGCATAATGTGTCGCCCATACTACTTTTTGCTCGTCTTCCGGAAGGTCGCCGGCAAAGAATTCGGTTCCTGACGGAAGCATCCAAACGCGGCCGTCAGCCACTTCAATACGGGTGAAGATGTCAGACGGGAATTTTTTAAGCTGGCCATTAACCGTTTCACCCGGAGCAGGTGCCACTGCGGCAATGTATACCAATCCAACTACACGGTCATCACTTGCGGCGGCAGTGATTGTTGCACCGCCGTATGAGTGGCCAACCAGGATTACGGGGCTGCTTACGCGGCTGATCGTACGTTTAATTGCTGCGACATCATGGTCAAAGTTTGTCAGTCCGTATTGAACGGAGATTACTTCATGCCCGCGGGCAATCAGGATGGGGATGATCTTGTTGAAGCAGGAAGCATCGGCCCATATGCCATGGCATAATACGATTGAAGGTTTTTTCTGAGAGCTCATAATGATTAAATTTTAAGAATTTGATATGTTTTGTTTAAAGAAATTTTACTTTGTGGAAACTGGTAGCATTGCATGTGATTAATTAGCTGGCAACGCTTTCTGCTGCTTCGACAATAACCTGAGCTACCAGTTCCGGATGGGACATGAAGATGACATGGCTGCCTTTTATCTCCGTGATTTTGGTGTTTGAACGGCTGTACATATTGCGCTGAATATCGGGGTTAATGGTTTTGTCCTCAGTCGCGACGCACCCCCAGCAGGGTTTGTTTCTCCAGGCCGCGTTCGTAACTGGTGTCGCAAATGCGCTCGCGTAAAACGCGCCTTGTGAAGCGCACATAAACTCGGCTTTTTTTGCGTCGAGATCCGCACAGAAAGCGGCGTGGAATTTTTCTTTGGCGATATAAACGATCCCGTTATCATCCGGAGGGAGGATGCCGTTTTCCGGCAAAGGCGGCAGCGAAGAAATGCAATCCAGTGCTGACTGACCTTTATCGGGTTGTAAAGCTGCAACATATACTAAAGCTGCGGCGTTCGTGTGGCTTCCAGCCTCGGTGATCACGGTACCACCCCAGGAATGTCCGACCAGCACTGCTGGGCTGCCGATCCGGTCCAGAACGATGTTTACCTGTTCGACATCCGCCTCCAGGGAGCTCAAAGGATTTTGTACAATTAGAACATTAAAGCCTTTGACTGTCAGGTTGTGGTACAAGGCTTCATAACCAGAGCCGTCAGCAAATGCGCCATGGACGAGCACTACATTTTTGATTGGTGTTTTCATTGTCGCTAGATTTGTTATTGTAATAGGAGAGTGGATTAGATTTTTCAGTGTTAAAGGCGTGTTTTCTTTAGCCGGGACGATAGATTATATCCGAAGTATGAATTATTCCCGGTAACCCTGCCTGTTATCGATGATCAGATACTCGTGAGCTTGTCGTTCAAATGCGCGCTGAGCATCCAGGCCATTTTTTCATGCTCAACGATCAATGAGGTCAGGAAATCGCTGCTTCCATAATCTTTGTATTCGGTTGCAAACAGATCGATATTCGCTCTCAGGGTTATCATGAGGCTTTGATGGTCGTTTGACAGGTTTTTTATAAAAGATACTGCTGAATGATCACCTTGTATGGTTTCTGATAACCGGGCATGTTGCAGGAAATCTTTCAGCGAGGCCAGTGAGAAATGCCCCAGGGATCTGATGCGTTCTGCAATCCGATCTACGATTTCATCGATTTGAATGAATTGGCCTTCAAAAAATGCGTGCAACCCGTGAAATCCAATTCCCTCTACGTTCCAATGCGCATTTTTTGTTTTTGTAAAGAGCATGAACTCATCAGCCAATAGCTTTGATAATTCATCGACTACTTTTCTGGTGCTCGTTTCGCTAATCCCGATATTGATTTTCATACTTCCTGTTATGCTAATCCCATTCCAAGTTACATTGTATTGATTGTCAATTGCATAGGAAACGATAGCTCGAAAATATTTGCGACATTAGACGATTAAGCGGTCGAATTGTTGAAATATTGAAGATGATGGTATTGAATTAAAACAGTGATCACCGGAACTAAAAATCAAAGGTTGTGCGTGGCGAAACTGTTAACAAATACGGAAGCTAATGCGCTGACAGGCATGGGTTGCACATTAGTAATGATCGGGCGATGTGCTGTTGCTGATGTTGGATATACAAATGCGGCAAGAATAAATGAAAAATAAGATGAGCACTCCCCGTATTGTTCACGAGTAGCTAAAATAATAATTTGTTGGTACTAGGATCGGCGAAAAGCCAGTTCACCTATGCTCTGCGCGCTGTCGCGCACGCCGCTCCGGCTCACCCGCTTTTCGCCGCCGACGCAACAGCCTCCATTTTGGGTGCGCTTCGCCGGTGCAGGCGGCTATCGCCGACCTGCACCGCCCAAAATCATGGCCGTTGCTGTTTTATTTGGTGCGTTCTTTTAAAAATAATTCAGTTAATTTTTGCTGCGCACAATACATGCATGGTTCCTATGAGCAGGACGCGAAGAATCAGCAAGTCGATTATTTATATTTTCTGCGGGTGTCGATCCTGATCCTCATCAAGCTTCGTGACGATGCTGTTTTGAAGCGTAGGTGGTTTTCGGATTGATTTTAATCAGCAGAAGATTTCCTGTACGTTTTCCTCGATGTAAACCCTGCCGGTGGAGGTGATATGATACCCATAGTCGAAGCAGAAGTTAAATGTGCCGACTTCTGGCATTTCGTACTGGCTGGTAAAATATTTCAGGTTAAGGCCTTTGCCGAGCAGGTCGCGGAGCATGTAGGGTTCGTCTTTGTAAAGACTGTGCATCATCAGTAGCTCCCGGTTGCTTAATAATATTTCGTAGATCTTCCGGAAGTTGGGGCTGTCCCGGTGGTCTGCTTCGGGTTCCTTTTGGTTGTCTTTGCGCCTGCGGTTGTTATAGGCGGTCCGGCAAATATCATTGCAGAATTTGCGGTCGTCACGGCCTGCACCAAGCGGCTGGCCGCATTCAAGGCAGGCCTTTTCATTTGTGTTATTGAGGTTATAAGTTATCATTGGATCGGCTGGGTTTGAAACGTTTATAATCGTTTAAATAACAGTGTTGTGTCTTTTTTGATTGATTTACTGTGGAGTTTTGTGCTTTACTAATTCAAACGGTCATGGAAAAAGCACAGCGCACAACAAATTATCCCAACCTGGCGAGTGAAAATTTCGCTCATGGGAAGAAGCGTTATTTTATCGATGTGAAGAAGGCGGCGAATGACAGTCATTTTTTGCTGATCACCTCAAGTGAGCAGTATGGAGAAGGTGAATATCACCGGCAGACGGTCCAGCTCTGGGAAGAGGATCTGGGGATGTTTGTAGAAGGTTTGTCGATGGTGCTGCGCCGGTTGGCACATGGCGACCTGGCTACTGCGGAACCGGTGATGAAACTGGTCAAAGATGTTACGGGTATGGAGGCTGTGGCGCTGGAAGACAGGCCACGGGAGAAGCTGCATGCTTTTGGGGCAGCTGCGCTAAGTAATACGGAGTTGCTGGCGATCCTGTTTTGTACGGGCAGTTCAGAACTGTCGGTGCTGGATTTGTGCGGACAGGTGATGGCATCTATCGGTGGTGAGGCGGCGGGTTTGAGGAGGATGACGACGGAGCAGCTGTGCGCATTTAAAGGCGTTGGTGCGGCAAAAGCGGCCACGTTGCTGGCGGCGCTGGAGTTGGGGCGCCGGGCGTTCACTTCGTCCATCAGCCAAAGTTTTTAGGGCAGGCAAAGGTCGCGCGGGCACAACCTGTCCGTCAAGGGTCTATAAACCGGGGCTTTGCCCCGGCCCTTGACAGACAGGCCGTGCCGCGCGGTTGGGCCTTAAAAAACTTTAGCTTATGGAAAAGTTCGCATTAACCCTGCAATCCCGGCCCGACATCGATGAGCGCCTCGCCGGGCGCCTGGTGCCTTATGAGCGTGAAATATTGAATGAAATTGCGGCTGCTATCCGTTCGGGAAACCTGGAAACATTGCAATGGTTCGCCGGTTTTGGCGATAGCCTCAGGGCGATACTGATGAATGTTCATGCTTACCGGAAGGGGTTGGCGTTTGGTTTTACGGAGATCGCGTTTGATCAATATGGCTGGTTTGTCCGCCCGCGGTTTTTGGATTACGAAGTCGTAAAGTTAGGGAATATCGCCCTTTATGGCGAGTATAGCGAGATCCGTATTGGTCGCGGTGTTAACGGGATCTGGTCGTTTGCACTGAGCTATAGTTTTGGCTGCGCAGGCGGCGGCTCTGCCTTATCTGTTTATGATCCGCCATTTGCGAGCCGCGAGGCTGCGCTGACCACGGCGCTTAGTAAGCTGAAAGTGATGTTTACTGAAAAGATTGGTGCAACAGATACGACTAATTACAAACAGGATGTGATCTTAAAAACTTTGAAAGCCATTGAAGGGGCACAGGTTAATATGGTACAACTGAGCCTCTTTTAGGGGCTTGATTTTTTATTTTTCTTTCATCAATAAGGTGATCCGGCAGATTAATGAACGGATATTGGCTATCCGTTGGCAAGGCTGATTGACGGTAATTAAAAGGGGTGGTGCCCACCCCTGATTTTAAAATAATTTGATCTTTTCGCTCAGTTCTTTGAGCCCAGCCTTTTTCAGGCATTCATCAGAAAAGTTCCTGAGTTCTTCTACATCTGCCGGAGGAACCAGGGCCAGCAGGTTAGCTTTTGCCTGATCGGGTTGCAGGCCGTTTTCGATCACGCTGCTGAATAGTAATACAACCTTTCGACTAACCTTAAGGTCGATTTTCACGCCTTCATTCATCCCCGGTGTACATAACAGGGTTTCGTACACTGTTCCCAACACATCTTTTGCCATGTCGTAAAATTTAAATGGTTAAATAATGGGACAAAGCTAAGGTGTAGCATCGAAACGATCCTGTTCAAAATTTAGTCGGGATGTGTGGATGTCGTTTGGCCGCTTTACTTTTGGTTGTTCGTGATGATGGGGGAGATGGATATGGAAGCGGAACGGATGTCATTGGATCAGATCAGGGCGCTGGATATAGTGGCCTGGCTGGCGGGTCTGGGCTTTGAGCCGGAAGTGGTGAAAATGGGTTGTGAGTACTGGTACCGGTCGCCTTTACGGGAGGAGGCGGACGCCAGTTTCAAGGTCAACCAGCGGCTGAACCGCTGGTATGATTTCGGGCTGGCTGCGGGTGGTAACCTGGTGGATCTGGGGTTGCGTTATTTTGGCTGCACGGTTAGTGAACTGCTGGTGCGGTTTAATAATGGTGAGGGGGCTGGCGGGCAGGTGCTGCACACCAGGAAGCCGGTGGTTGCGGAGCCGCAATTGGTGGTTAATAATGTGCGGCCGATCTTTTCTTTCCCGTTCAAGAATTACCTGCATGAGCGGGGTATCCCGGTGGCGGTTGCGGATGAGTTTTGTGTGGAGGTTCGCTATAAGGTGGGCGGTCACGAATTGTATGGCATCGGGTTTAAAAATGATGCCGGGGGGTATGAGATCCGGAGCAAGATTGCTAAGTGCTGTTGCTCGCCAAAAACGATCACAACTTATAATTATGGGGCGCCTTCGGTGCAGGTTTTCGAGGGCTTTTTTGATTTGCTTTCCTGGCGGGTATTGCACCCTTATGATGATCCCCGGGCGACGAACCTGGTGGTGCTGAACAGCGCGGCTTTGTTCGGGCGGGCGCTGCCTTTTCTGGAATCGCATGAACGGGTGCATCTATGGCTGGACAATGATGCTACCGGTAAGCGTTACCGGAGCGAGGCCCTGGCTTTGGGAAAGCGTTATTGGGATGAGAGCGGTTTTTACAGCCAGTTTAAGGATTTAAACGAGTGGCTCTGCCGTAAGGGGTTGGTGCCGGAACAGCGTCAACGCCTGAAGGTCGGCGGTTTGTGAAGCGGGTAGGCGGTTTATTCTTTTTCCCCTCGCCAGCCCGTGGTTTGAGTTTGCCTTGTGCGCAAACGGCAAGATGTATAGTTGTCTTACAACTATTTCCTGCCGCCCTCGGAACTCGGGCGGCTTCGTGTGGAGAAATTGAGCTGTTATTGGGTGTCTATACTGATTTTGGGCTGTTTTAATTGGATGTGATGGATGAGGTAAAAGCGCAGAAAAAGACGGGTCGCTGGAGGGTGATCAACTTTCGGCTAACGACCGAGGAGTATGATTTGCTGTCTGGGCGCTGGAAGCAAACGACGCTGAAAAAGCTGAGTGCTTATGTCCGGCAGGTATTGTTCGGGCGGAAGCTGACGGTGAAAACGCGCAATGTTTCGGCGGATGAGCTGGTGGCGGAATTGGTGCTGCTGAAGAAAGAGCTGAATGCTATCGGCGTGAATTTTAACCAGGCGGTACACCGGCTGCATACGCTCGATCATGCGCCGCAGATGCAGGATTGGCTGCGGCGCTGGGATGCGGATAAGGTGGTTTTATTTAAGCAGTTGTCGGCCATATATGCGCGGATGGCGGTGATCGAATCGGCGTGGTTGCAGTAATCCATAACAGCACTTCGATGACCCGGGTGATCAGCTATAATGAGCATAAAGTTAAAACGGATCAGGCCGACCGGCTGGAGGCTTCGGGCTTTCTGAAACATCCTTCTTTATTGGGTTTTACGGAGTTGCTGCGGCGCTTTGAAAAGCTGACGGAATTGAACCAGCGGACGAGGGTAAATAGTCTGCATATCTCGTTGAATTTCGATCCTTCGGAGCAGCTTTCGGAAGACAAATTGCTGGCGATTGCGCGCGACTACCTGGAACGGATCGGCTTTGGGGAGCAGCCGTTTTTAGTCTACCGGCACCGGGATGCAGGGCATCCGCACCTGCATTTGGTGACAACGAATATCCGGCCGGATGGCAGTGCGATTACCCTGCATAAACTGGGTGTGAACAAGTCGGAGCCGGCGAGGCTTGCAATGGAGGAAAAGTATGGCTTGGTGCCGGCGGAAAGTAAACAAAGACGGGCCGTGTTAAAGCCCGAGGCTATTGACGCCACGCGGGTATTGTATGGGAAATCGGAGACGAAAAAAGCTATTGGCAGGGTGCTGTGTTTTGTGCTGAAGGAGTATAAGTTCGCGTCTCTGCCGGAATTGAATGCGGTGCTGGGTTTGTATAACGTGGTGGCCGATCCGGGTGCGGTGGATAGCCGGGTCAGGCGGCAGGAGGGGCTGGTGTTCCGCGTGCTGGATGCGGATGGGAATAAGGTGGGTACGCCGCTTAAAGCGAGTTTATTTGCGGGTAAGCCTGTTTTGAAAAACCTACGGGCTAAGTTTGAACGGAATAAGGTTAAACCAGTTGAGGGACAACGGCATTTGCGGACGGTTATCGACCTGGCTTTGTCGGGAAGAGAGCTGGAATTGGATGCGTTAAAAGCGGTTTTGCAAAAAGAGGGTATTGATCTGGTTTTGCGGCAGAATGAGGCAGGGCTGGTTTACGGGATCACGTATGTGGATCATGTTCACCGGGTGGCGATGAATGGTAGTGAGCTGGGAAAAAACTATAGTGCCAAAGCGATGCTGGAGCGCTGCAAAGGTCTGGTTGCGAGTGAGGGGAAAAAACAAAGCGGCGAGGCGCAGCGGCCGGGTGGCGGGGCATGGCGGGTCGGCGAACCGGTGCACGGGTATGGTGGATATGGGAGGGCTGGCGAGGGAAAAAGAGAACCTGCGGCCGGGTTGGTGGAGGTATTGCTGGATACCGGTTACCAGCCGGAGGCGATGGACTGGGAGTTGAGACGCACGAAGCGTAAGAAAAAACGGCGTTTGTCGCCGGGGTAGTTCCTGAATTTTTTGGTGTTGAGCAGGCCGTTTTTCCGGTGAGGAAAAGCTGGCAGGCTATTGTTGTGCCCAAATTTTCGGGTGAGAGTTGAGGATTGATCAGGTGAGGAGGATAAGATGCAGACGGGAGAGAATGATCAGGCCATGCGCCAGATCCTGGATATGACGCGGCTGATTGCAATTGTGCTGTTGGCTTTACACTTTTATGTGGTTTGTTATGGGGCGTTTGCCGGATGGCGGCTGACGGCGCCATTAGTGGATCGCATGCTCGAAAATGTGGGGCGAACGGGTTTGCTGGATGGGTTTAACCGGCCTAAGTTTTTCGCACTGGGGTTCCTGGTGATCGCGTTGATCGGGGTGCGGGGGAAGAAGGATGAAAAGCAGACCTGGAAGACGGCAGCGCTTTATCTGGCGGTTGGGCTGGTGCTGTTTTTTGGGAGTGAGCTGGTCTTGCTGACCAGAGGTAATCTGCAGTTGGTGGCTGCTGGCTATATGGGGCTTTGCAGCCTCGGTTTCCTGTTGTTCCTGAGCGGCGGGACGATGCTATCGCGGATCATCCGGGACAGGCTTTCGGGGGATATTTTTAACCGGGACAACGAGACTTTTCCGCAGGAGGAGCGGCTGCTGGAAAATGAGTTTTCGGTGAACCTGCCGACGCGTTACCGGTTGCGGGGGAAATGGCGGGTTGGCTGGCTGAATATTATCAACCCCTTCCGTTCGACGGCGGTGATCGGTAGTCCGGGGGCGGGTAAGAGTTATTTCCTGATCCGGCATTTTATTACGCAACATATCCGCAAGGGCTTTGCGATGTTCGTGTATGATTTCAAGATGCCCGACCTCTCGGTCATCGCTTATAATACCTGGCTGAAATATAAGGGTGGTTATAAGGTCACGCCGGATTTCTATAGTATCAATTTTGATGACCTGGCGCACAGCCATCGCTGCAACCCGCTGGATCCTTCGGCGATGCACGATATCACCGATGCGGTGGAATCTGCGCGGACGATCCTGCTGGGGCTGAACCGGGAATGGGTGAAGAAGCAGGGGGACTTCTTTGTGGAATCACCGATTAACTTTTTGACGGCGATTATCTGGTTTCTGCGGCGTTACCAGGACGGCGAGTTTTGCACACTGCCGCATGTGGTCGAGTTGATGCAGGCGGAATATGATAAGCTGTTTACGGTGCTGCGCACGGAACAGGAGATCGATGTGCTGATCAACCCTTTTGTCAGCGCTTACCTGCGGGACGCGGTAGAGCAACTGGAGGGGCAGATCGCTTCGGCGAAGATCACCATGTCACGGATTGCGTCACCGCAGCTGTATTATATCCTGTCGGGCAACGAGTTTACGCTGGATATCAACGACCCTGCCAAACCGAAGATCGTTTGCATGGGCAACAACCCGCAGAAAATACAGATCTACGGGGCGGTGCTGTCGCTTTTTGTGAACCGCCTGCTGAAGATCATCAACCAGAAAAACCGGTTGAAGTGCAGTTTGATTTTGGATGAGTATCCCAGCCTGGTGGCGGATGTAATTTCTACGATTGCAACCGGGCGAAGTAACCTGATCAGTACCTGTTTGGGGATACAGGATGCCAGTCAGTTGCGCAAGGAGTATGGCCGTGAAGCGGCCGATGTGATCATGAATATTGTCGGCAATATGGCGGTAGGGCAGGTGGCGGGCGATACCGCCAAAATGGTTTCCGAAAAAATCGGGCGGATCATGCAGGACCGGGAGAGTTTATCTATCAACCGGAGCGATACTTCGATCAGCCGGTCTAAGCAGTTGGAAGCGGCGGTGCCGGCCTCGCGGATCTCGGCATTGAGTTCAGGTGAGTTCGTTGGGTTGGTTGCGGATAACCCTGATGAAAAGATTGAACTGAAGGCCTTTCATTGTGAGATTGTGAACGACCATGAGGCTTTGAAGAAAGAGGCGGATGGCTATAAACCGATACCGGCTGTGCGGGTGATCAATGCGGGTATCGTCCAGCGTAATTATTTGCAGATCAAACAGGATGTCAGGGAAATTATCGAGGAGATATTTGAACGGTTATTGAATGATCCGGCGAAGGCTCATCTGGTGATCAGGAAAAGCACCAGATGACAACTGATAAGCGATCAACTGTCGAATTTCAAGGGATAATTCAAATACGCATGATGGCTTCAATGTTGAATATAAATTTTAAAGTAGAGCTTCTCCCAAGTCCAGTCGTAGAAACTTATTGGTGAAGTTGTATTTAACATGTTTACAGATTGAACAAGGAGAAGACAAACGCTGAATCTATTTTTATTATCAGCTTATAGTTCGAAGAATTAAAATTATGATTTGGGAAAACGAGGGTGAAAAGATTTCTATTCCAAAAGCAATATCGATACTTGAAAAGGATGGTATTAAGGTAAATGAAGATCAGGCAAAAATAATAGTCGATTTTCTCACTGTAATGGCAAATATCGTAGTGGCGCAATATTTAAGAAAAGAAAGAAGTGATTAGTTTATTTTGTAAATCCTAATTTTAATAGTAATTAAAGGTTTATAATAGCACGAAACAAAGTGTTTTAGACGTTAATATTTCAAATGAAGCTACAATGAAACGTATCGCCAACTTGTACATCCGCGTTAGCACTGACGAACAAGCTGAGAAGGGGTTTTCCCAACGGGATCAGGCAGAACGCTTAATAAAATATTGTCAAGTCAACGGAATCGAAATTTCAGAATTGATTTACGAAGATCACTCAGCCAAAACATTCAACAGGCCGGAATGGAAAAGAATGTTGACCGATATTAAAAAGTCTTCCTGTAAAGTTAATCTAATCTTATTCACGAAATGGGATCGGTTTAGCAGGAATACTGGCGATGCTTACCAAATGATCAGTATTTTGACACGGTACGGGGTTGAACCCCAGGCGATAGAACAGCCTTTGGATATGGAAATTCCCGAAAGTAAAATGATGCTTGCAGTTTACCTGGCTGCACCAGAGGTGGAAAATGACCGAAGGGCATTGAATGTATTTTACGGGATGAGGCGAGCACGTAAAGAAGGAAGATATATTTCGACAGCACCAGTGGGATACATTAACCGGCATACTGAAGATGGTAAAAAATACATCGCAATACATGAGAGTGAAGGAAATATACTGCGCTGGGCGTTTTCGGAATTGGCTAACGGAAAAACAAGTACCGAACAGGTTTGGAAAGCAGCCCGGGAGAAAGGGCTAACCAGGGGAAGCAAAAATAATTTTTGGGTTGCTATCAGAAACCCACTTTATTGTGGTAAAATCTTTGTTCCAAAATTCAAGGGCGAAGAAGCGTATTTCGTACCAGGGCAACATGAGGCTCTTATCTCTGAAGAGTTGTTCAACGAAGTCCAATTGGTTTTGGACGGAAAGACAAAAAACCAACGTCCTAAACAGGCTATCGATGACAATTTGCCATTAAGAGGATTTTTAATTTGTCCTAATTGTAATAAGATGCTCACTGGAAGTGCGTCAAAAGGCCGTAGCAGATACTACTATTATTACCACTGCAGCTCCGAATGTGGCGTAAGGTTTAAAGCAGAATATGTAAACATTGAATTTAAAAAAGAGCTCAGAAAGTATACAACCACATTACCAAATCTAACGCTATACAGAGAGGCCATTAAGATTAGCTACAAGTCTCAGACTGCCGCAACACGGCAAATATCGGATTTATTAAAAAAACAGTTAGCGGATGTTAATTCAAAATTGTCAAAGGCGAGAGATCTCTTGCTGTCGGATGCAATAGGGGCAGACGATTTTAAAGTCATTAAAACAGATTGTGAAAGTAAAATAGCACTATTCGAAGAGCAGCTATTCTTAAAACCTAAAAATGCGCCAGATTTGGCTCCTCTATGGGAAATGGCCATTTCAAGCCTTTCTAACATAGAAAAAGTTTATGAAGAAGGCACAATCGAAGAGCAACGACTTATAATTGGTTCGATGTTCCCCGAAAAATTGACATTCGACGGAACACAACATCGAACCGCACGTGTTAATGAAATTGCAAAAATTATCTCTTTGATTGACAGTAGTTTCGGTGGGAAAAAAAATGGGACAAGTCGTGGCTTTTTTGACTTGTCCCAAGAGGTGATCCCGCTGGGACTCGAACCCAGGACCCCAACATTAAAAGTGTTATGCTCTACCGGCTGAGCTACGGAATCATTCTTTAAATTTTTCGCTTACTAAGGCGTGGCTGTTTAAAGGCAGCTTTTGTTTTTAAATAAAAAAGCCTCTTTTCAAAGGCTTTGTGATCCCGCTGGGACTCGAACCCAGGACCCCAACATTAAAAGTGTTATGCTCTACCGGCTGAGCTACGGAATCATTCTTTAAACTTCTTGGTTCGGTTAACCGTTTCCGTTTAAAGTGGTGCAAATATAGGGTTCTTAATTATTCCCTGCAAGCTATTTTTTAAATTAATGTTAAGGTTTTTTTAAGCCGTTAAAAACCAGTAAACTACAATTTTAGAACGGCTATTTTACCACTATTCCCGGCTAATAATACAAGCTTACCATGTTTTGCCTTACGGCAAACGTTAAAACTTGTGCTATCTATTTGTTTCCATGTTTGGCCGCCGTTTGTTGTAATATTGCTCCCGGGTGTGCCTGTAGAAAGAAACATTCCGGATTTTATGAGCTCAACACTTGATTGAAAACCTGCCGGCCCTGTTTGGGGTTGTGTAAATGTGAGGACAGGGTGAACCGCCAGGATAGTCGCCACTGAATCTGTTTTTTTTTCACTGGCATAATCACCTCCGACAATAATGCCGGCATTTTGCCCTATCGATATTGAAAAAGCGCCTTCACTGCTTTTTCCATGTGTAAGAGAAAGGTTTGAATACTGCCATTGGTTATTATAAGGCTGCAAGGAAATAAGCCTGGCGTTGCTACCTCCTGAAACGATGTATATTGCCTCTTTGCCTGATACTCTCAGACATGTGCCGCTTGCGGCAAATGATGCCTCTCCGGGCAATGCATCCGGGGCATTTTTTGACTCGTTCCAGGTTTCACCGCCGTCTTTGGTTTCCAGTAATAAAAATTTATTGTTGATCGGGTCGCCTAATATGTAGCCATGAAGGTTATCGGCAAAATCCATGGCGTCTAAAAAATAGGTGGTATCTGTTTTTCGATATTTTTCCTGCCAGGTTTGGCCGCCATCAACCGTTTTTAAGATGAGGGACGGCGTGCCCGAACTCATGATCACGGCTTCCTGATCATTGAATGCTTCGATATCCCGAAAGTCGGATTTTTCATATCCCTTTATTTGTTGCCAGCTCCAGGTTTTGCCGCCATCGTTTGTTTTGGCGATGTATCCTTTGCTGCCGCTTATCCATGCCGTATTATCATCAACTACAGATAAACCACGGATGCTTGTTGGCTTATCCTGTTGTAAAACGGTAATAGTTTGTGCTTTCAGGACAGAATTGAACCACAAAGAAAAAAGTAGGGTACCTGAAATAAAAATGCGGTTTAGTTTCATTACGTTTGATATAAAGAGTTTTATGAAACCTAAGTTAGATTTTCAAAGGCCGTTAAACAACATAATATTGATTTTTTAATTTATTAAGTTGCAATTTGCCGGAAACGATTATATTTGCACGCTTGTTAATAAAACGATAAGCCCGGATGGCGAAATTGGTAAACGTTGCGGTCTCAGAAGCCGTTGAGAATTGTCTCTTGAGAGTTCGAGTCTCTCTTCGGGCACGCCTTTTTTAAAGTAAGAAAAATTAGAATGTGAGAATTGAAAGATTCTCACATTTTTTAAAAGCCCAGGTGGCGAAATTGGTAGACGCACCATCTTGAGGGGGTGGCATTCGTAAGGATGTACGAGTTCGAATCTCGTTCTGGGCACACCTCTTAAACAATGTATTTAAGATCTCTTCCCGTCTTTTAATCCACGGACTTCCTGCTGTAAAACATTAACTGCTACCGTTGAGAAACTCGAAAATACGGTCGCTTTTATTATAGCTTTTAATTTTTGCCTGTAATACCGGCGAAGAGCTGTATATATTTAGAGCATCGCGCAGGGCGCCTGCTTTAAGGTTAGGGATATCCTGTCCAACTATGGTGATCACCTGTTTGGGGTTTTCGCAGGCAAGGCAAAACAGCGCCTGCTCAATGGCAAATGTTTTACCGCTGCTGGTGCCTCCCTGGTTAATTACCACATGCGCGGTTGAAAGATAATTTTGTTTGAACAGGACAGAGCAGTGAAAACCTTCCGGTTCTTTAAATGGAATGTCGGTGATTATTTCTTCATCGGTCATTGTTACTGATTTTAATCTGATAGCTGAGGTTGCAAACGGGTACCGGAGTTATAGTTTTACTTCTTTTTCGCTGCCGGCAGGGGGAGGTCCTGAGCTAAAGACCTTTACTGTTAAAATGTTCCCTGCTTCTGTATTTGGTAATTGATCATGTTTTTCGCTCCACCCCATATTTTTTAGCGCGAACATTGCCCCGGTTACATTTTGGTGCAGATGGGCTTCATAGCAGGCTTCTACGCGTAAAACGCCCTGTTTAACTGCCTGTGAAAACGGGCCGTGCTGTACATAAGTATAAAACTCCTGCCGGCTGCTAAAGCCAAGGGCAAGGGCCAGCCCTGATAATGTTGCAGGTTCGGGTTCACGGTCCCAAACCTTTTGTTCAATAGTTTCTGCATTGTCTTTACTGTTTTTTACCGGTTTTTGTTCAATATGATATTTCCCCTTTATATAGGCGAAATATTTGTCAATAAGCCGCTCAACCTGGGCCGCGTTATCAAAGGAAGATATATAGGGCTTCATTATGTTGTAAATGCCGATTGGCATAAAGAATAATCAAATGTCGGGAATATTTTTTACAATTGCTAATTTTATTGGTGATTTTTTATTTAAGCAGATATAAGTGGATAGGCATAGGCGGTGGAATAAATAAAATGTAAATATTTTCTTTTTTAATAGAAAATATTTACATTTGTGTATGAGCAAAGCAATTAAACGTAATACAGCTATTGAAGGCAGGCAAGGGCAGGCTGCATCCCGCCCGTATGTATTTACCGATGCGCCTATGCAGGTTTTTAATGATCTGCTGATGCCTTATGAAACCTATTTTAAATCGCCTTTGGCCAAGCTTGGGGCTATAAAACAAGGGTTGCGTTCAAATTCCATCACTGATTTAGTAAAGGTAACCGGTGCTACTCAAAGTGATATTGCCAAATGGTTGCATATAACCGAGCCTACTTTGCGTAAGCATTTACAAAGCACACATGAGCTAAACCAGGGGCTGAGTGAGCACATCATTCAACTGTTTGAGCTTTTTGACAAGGGCCTGGATACCTTTGGCTCCCTTGATGAGTTTAAAGGCTGGCTAAAACATTATAATCCGGGTATTGATGCTATCCCATTTGATTTACTCGATACCATAACAGGCATTGGTATTGTAATAAGTCAGCTTATCCGTATTGATTACGGTGTGCTTGCCTAAAAATAATTATTGAATTAATGATTTAGTGAATTATTGATTGCATTTTTAACGCAAATTTATGATCACTAAATAGGTTATTAATCTTTCCTTCTATCTTTTGAACGTTTACCGGATAAGTCAAACCAAATATGCCCATGACCGCAAAGGCTCAGGAATTGACGGCCGATGGAATTCATTGGGACAATATATGATCTATACAGGCGGTTCATTGGCTCTTTCATGCCTTGAAAAACTGGCGCACTCGCCTGGCACTGCTTTATATGCAGGTGATTTTTCGGTTATTATATTTCAGATACCGGATAACCTGCCTGTTTTTGAAATCACTGTAAACAAACTCCAAAAACTTAATGCCAATTGGCACAAGGTAATTAACTACCCGGTTACTCAATTGCTTGGCGATACCTGGCTTCGTAAAATGGAAACGGCCGTATTAAAAGTACCATCGGCAATTATTGACCTAGAATATAATTACCTGCTTAATCCGGCCCATCCCGATTATAACAAAATAACTATCAGCAGTGTAAATAAGTTCACTTTTGATCCGCGGCTTAAAGCTCAATAAAATCTTGTACAAACAAATAACTTAAATAATTATTTTATAATTGCACGGATAAACCTTTACTTTTCCTGCATCGAATAATTATAATGGGTATTAATAAAACAAGCATTTTAATTTTTGCAGGCCTGCTCATAAGTATCAGAGTACACGCCCAGGATAAAAGATACATCCCGATAGGGCACACTAAATATAAAGATACAATACTGGTTACCCATCCCGATACCACTTTTGAAAAAGATATATTTGACGTTATAGGATCCATTTTTGGTGAAAGCAAGAAGCCCGGCAAAGTTGATTCTGTAACTTCAAAACCGGTAATATCAATTATTCCGGCTATAGGTTACACTTTACAAACAGGGCTGGCGGGTACTATATCAGGCAATGTGATTTTCAGATTAGCACCCGATACCCGGATCTCCACCATAACAGTAAACCCTGCCTACACTCAAAATAAGCAGGTGATCGTCCCCATCCAATCAAACATATGGTCGAAAAATAATAAATATGATTTTATAGGCGATTTCAGGTTTTACAAATATCCGCAAAGCAGTTTTGGCTTAGGCAGTAATTCTGACAGGGATAATGAAAATCCCCTGGTTTATAGTTTTTTTCGTTTTCATGAAACTGTTTTGCGCAATATAACCGGAAATTTTTACGCCGGTTTGGGATATATTTTTGATGACAGGTGGAATATGTACGAGAAAGGGCAGTTAAACGGAAAAACGTCCGACTATGAAAGGTACGGCCCTGTTAGCCGCGCTATATCAACCGGGATAACGTTTAGCGGGCTCTATGACAGTCGCGATAACCCGATCAATGCGTCGCGCGGATTTTACACCTCGTTACAGTACCGGGATAATTATACTTTTTTAGGTAGTACAACTGCCTGGCGCTCTTTAATTGTTGATGTGCGCAAATACTTCAGGTTTCCGGAAAGCTCGGATAACGTGCTGGCCTTTTGGTCATATAATTGGCTGGTAATTAATGGACGGCCGGCATATCTCGATCTGCCCGCTACAGGGCACGACCCAGGCTTTACTACCGGGCGCGGATACATACAGGGCAGGTTTAGAGGGGCGCAAATGGTTTACCTTGAAAGCGAATACCGGTTTAAAATAACCCGTAATGGTTTACTTGGAGGGGTAGCTTTTGTAAACGGCGAGTCGTTTTCGGCGGCGCCGGGTACGGCTTTGCAAACTGTGCAACCCGGTTTTGGGGCCGGTTTAAGGGTTAAACTAAATAAGGTATCCAAAACAAACATAGCCATTGATTATGGTTTCGGGCGCGAAGGGTCAAAAGGCTTGTTTATTAATGTGGGCGAAGTGTTTTAATTGGCCGATATTGATTTGATTAACAGTATGTTGCCTGTAATTTGTATTTTAATTTTTACATTTTGGATGGTGAAAATTCCTGAAAATAGGCCGTAGCTTGTCTGTTTTTTGCATTTTTATTAAAAGTGCATTACCGCGCGTAAACCGGCAACTTTAGCATGACTATTGACGTATATTCATATAAAAGTTAAAAAAAGTTAAAAAATTAATTCGTTTAACCATATTTAATGAAATTTGTAATTATTTATTGCTATGTTTATTTGCCAATAAGCCTATGATACGTACCAGTTTTACTAAATGGTTTGTTTTACTAAGTTTATCCATCTCGGTGGCTTTAACTTCCTGCCAAAAAGACGAGGAAGTGAAAGATATCAGCGCGGTTAAAACATCAGGCAGTAAGGACAGCGTATCGTCAGTAAACATTATCAATACTCCGGGTAATTTTCTTGCAGGCAAAGGTACTTTAAAAGTTACCATCGAAGATTCAACTTACACTTTCGATGCCAGCCAGGATTCAATTGCATTCATAAACGTGCATAATGGCGATAACAAATACTTTGGCATCACAGCGATCAATAAAGCGCATAACATGAGTTTTGGCATCAGCTCGTTAGGATTGGCTTCTGTGAAAACCAGCAGCGACGTAGCCGGAAGTCAGTTTTTGTTTAAGGTTGATGAAAAAAAACCTTTGCTTCAATATACCCTGACCAAATATGCCGGACAACAGGATTTTGGTAAGATTGATATAGATCAGTATAATCACGAAAATATGATTGCTAAAGGTACTTTCTTTACCTTTTTAGCTAAAGACGATAAGTCTGACTCTCCTTTTTACCGCGTTGAGGGAAGCTTCGAGCTACAACTCAAATAAAATCCGGTTCTGTTTTTAACATTGGTTTGGAAATTTTACTCAGTAATATGAAGGTAAAAAAGCCATTACCTAATCATCATTAGTGCCGGGCGAGGCAGGAATCCGGCTCTTTTTTTGTACCTTTACGCAAATTTTAAAAACATTGATGAAAGTATTTATTGCAGGTCTTCCTTTAGAAGTAGATGAGGCCGAATTAACAGCTGTTTTTGGTGATTTTGGGCCGGTTAAATCGCTCAGGATTATTAAAGATCGCGAAACAAAAGAGAGTAAGGGTTTTGGTTTTGTGGAGATGGTTAACGAGGATGAAGCGAAAGAAGCGATACGTTGCATGAATGGAGCAAGTTATTATGGCCGCAGGATCACGGTTAACGTAGCCGAAGATAAAGGTCCTGGCTTTAACGGCGGTGGCCAAAAAGGTGGCTTCAGACGTAATTAATACCAACTAAAACATTATTCTTCTTTTTTAAAAATATTAGCCGGCTTAGTCCGGCTTTTTTGTTTTTGGTGATGTCGGATTTTATAATTTAAATTAATTTGTTGCTTTCCAAACAACAGCCCTGAAATTGATCTGTTTACGTGCGCAATTTAATGGGTACGTGCTGCCGGCCGGGACTTATTATTACGTGGTTGATCTTAAAGATGGTAAGAAACCGCTGTCGGGGTATGTAACACTTTTAAAGTGATATATGCGAGCCGGCGCAATTAAGTAACTTATTGTTTATGATGCTTGTGCCAGTGAATTGTTAACATCGAGGTTACTAAGTAAGTTGTCAAGCTTGAGGTTAAATTCTTTCAATTTGATATCGCCTTTTTCAAAAGCCCCTGTTAAGCGTGTTAACTCCTGTTCAATACTTGTTACAATGGTATTGTTGGTATTGGCAGCATTCTTTTGCAAATCTTCAATTACTTCTATTTTATGTTCTGCAGCTTTAAGCAGGTATAGCTGTTGCACATCGGCGGTTATATGACTACTATCGCCAGCTTTTGTGTTTTGCCGTTTGTTAAATTCAACTAAAATTATGGCAGCAATAATAGCCGCGATTACCAGTATCATGATAGGTTCCATCTTCTTCTCTTTTATTACAACTTTATCACTCCGGCAGAGGCCTGCGGTTTATAATTACTATAAATATAATTGAATAAAGAATAAACTAAAAAGCTATTGTTGATAAAATGCCCATTTGTGAATAACTATTGAGAAATGGTTGTAAGTTTTGTGTAAATATGTGAAGCTTTAAATAGATGGAAACAGGTTAGCCATGCCGGATAGCTGTTGTAATTTGTTATTGTTTGCTATTGAGCCGCTTTTCGTAGCACAAAAAACTTAAACCCGGCCTTATATCCAGGCTAATTTCGCCGGCCAAAACATAGCCCAGCTTTGGGAATAGCTTTTGCGTTGCCATGTTCGCAGTATTGGTGTCAATTCGTAATGTATTTATTCCTCGCTGTATAGCTTCATGTTCGGCCTGCTTGAGAAGTGCTGTGGCGACGCCCCGGCCCTGGTAGTTAATGTTTACAGCAAGCCGATGCGTAACTATAGCAGCTTCACCGATATCAAGCCCGGCCTGCGCATATTCTGCATCCTGATCGGTAGTTAGGGCAGCCACACCCGCAATTGCTCCTGTAACTTCGGCCACCCAAAGTTGGTTAAGGTTAATGTCATCTGTAAATACTTGTTTATTGGGATAGTCGTCATTCCATTGAAAATTACCTGCTGCTTTCATGCCAGGTATTACTTCAGCTACAAAAGCTAATATCTGGGGTATATCATTGAGGGTAGCCAGCCGGATTGTCATTTTATCTGTCAAATAAATTGTAATTAAAAATAGGGAAGTGTTTAAGATATGATAGCTTGCCTTTTGTAATAATGATCAGCTTATTTCGCCGTAGGGTTTTTATACGGTTTTCGGTATTCATTTTATAAGTATGATAACTGGTCACCGGGCAGGTAATAATGGCGGTAGAATTTGTTTTTCTTTTAACAAATTCTACCGCCATGCGGGTTAATGGTTATGCTTTTTGTGGATATCTTTAACAAGGCAAAGTTTTTTGATGTCGGCTACTTTTATAATAAATGGGGCATATTTAAGCCGGTTGCCAACCATCTCGGTTGTATTATCTGAATGTGCAATTACTTCATCAGGGCTATCCCCTGCAAGCAGGCGTTTATACATGCGGTAATCTCCCCACTCAATGTAATAAACCTCGCCGGGTAGGATCTTTTTGTCATGAATTATTTTTAGTGCAACCCAGCAGCCGTTTTCAAGGTATGGATACATGCTGTGCCCCCAAACCGGAAGTGCGAAATCGCAGTCCTCAATGCCCGGGAAATTCATATGACCAACAGGCTGTGAATCATTAATGTCGTTATATACTTCTACGCCTGAAGCGGTTGCAGAAATTTCATACATAGGTATGCCCTCACTGTGTTTGGATACAGGCTTTGATTCAGGAAAATTCTGTGTTTTATCTCCTGCTATGTAGTCTTTGTATTTTTCTTTGAAAATACGGAGTTTTTCTGGATCTATGTTCTGTCGGCTCTTTATTATTTCAGTGATCGAGCTTGGTGAATTAAAGCCTAACGCTTCAGCTAATTGAGCATTTCCGTTAAAAGCTTTTCCCTTAAGCTGATTATAAAGTATGATGAACTCCAATGTTTCGGGCCGTACAATCTTTATTTTGTTTGGTTTTATCTCGTTTTCCATGGATGAAAATAATTTAAAGATTTTTCTTGATTATAATAAAGATTATTCTGTATATTTGTTTCGTTGATAATTGCTAATGTAAGTCAAATTATTCACAAATCAAAATGATCGGTTCGTTTTATAAAGAGTATTCTTTTAGTGAAATACAATGTTCTGTAATTTAAAATCAAGAAATAATATCAATAAATAATCAATATCATACTACCATGCATATAGCATTTTCGGCCTTGCGGCAATTGACAGGAGGTAATAACAATCAAGATAGTCGGGATACTTTGAATGAACATGAGGCTTTACAGCGCTTTGAGGGTTACAAAACTGCATGTGAAAAATATAGAAATGAAATTGCTGCTATCCAAAAGTATATGCCGGGATGGATGCCCGTTTTTAAACGGTCATAACCTGGTTGCAGGTATTGCGGTCTAAAATGCTCAATTAAAATAATATGAAATCAATACACTAATTATCATGATAAAAATTTCTCAAAAACTTAAAAGCCAGCTTTGGTGGCTTATTATATCGGTTGATTATGATTACAGCCGGATAACTATTGCCGAACACGATATTACTGATGAAGTGCTTACTTTGTGGCTGGAGGATAAACAGGATTTTAAAAACTCAATTGATGAATGCCTTCAGGTAGATATCCGGATCCGTGACCTTGCCCGGATCATTAAAGCCGAAAATCTGAATAGTTACGAGGGTGCCAAATTACACCCAACCAAAAACTTTGCCTACAAGGCCCGCATCGAAATTAACACCCCCTTGCAATGGTATAAAGAGGATGCCTCGTCACCCGAACAGCAATGGACCCGCGAAGCTGTATTAAAAGCTTTGCTTACACAACTTGTAGAAGAGGGTGCAGCAAGCGATTATACTTATTAAATTAGCTATAAAATATGCTATTTGGCATTTGTTACATAGTTGACCGTGTTGTTAAAATTGCTTTAAATACTGTTTAACAGGCTTGAAATCATTCACCGTCCATGAGTTGCGGTTTTTCTTGATTGGCCATAACCAGGCAAATCAATCGTAACAACCCGGTATTTATTACCAAAGTATTTTACCTGATTGTTGTTAAAGTAGCTTTTGTCAATGCGCCATCCATGTACAAAAAGCAATGCGGTATCACCTTTACCCGAATCTGTGTAAGCAATGTTAACTTCATGGTTGCTGATTTTTACAGCAGACTTATCAACAGCGTTTTTGTTTTTCGGGTGCTGGGTGTAGGCATACCACAATCCAATTGAGGTTGCCAGTGAAAACAATGCGGGTAACTTTTTCATACAGACCGATAATTATATGCAGCAGTTTCGCTATATAAATATCCGTTTATGAATAGGTTGCGGCCAAATGTTTAACTTATTTTAACAAAGTAATATTATTGCCTGAAGGAAGGCCGGCATGCAGGTCCCGAGGCTATTTTACTTTTACCAGCTGTTGTTCTTTTTCAATATGCTCAACAAGCTCCAAATCTTCGCTAACAGCTTCGGCTTCAGGACTTGCATAGTTTAGTTTGCGGAAACGCCACTGGGCAAAAGCAGGTTCCTGGAAGCGGTTTATCAGTTTAAAAAATTTGGGGAAATTGTGTACTTCTTCCAACAACAGGCCGGTTACAATACCATTGTTATCAAGTATTTCGCGTATGGTGTATTCCTTATCTTTGGTGATCCAAATCTCAAAGTCCTGTCGTATTTCAGCCATCTTTTCAGGATCTATTTTGTCGTTTATACAAATTACCTTATCGCCCGGTTTCATAATGATCGCAATTTTATGTGTCTCTTTTGTTAAGAGATTGTGAATGTAAAGGTCGGCTTTTTATGCGTATTTTAAAATTTGTGCAGAAGGATTTTTGTCGTAGAGAAATATTTGAAAAAAGTTTTAAATATTATGCAACCTTATTTTATTGGCTTCGTATTAAAATGTATAATGAATGTTTAATATCAGTGCTTTATATGGATTATTTTTATTTGTTTATGATAGCGGGGCTCGGACTGGTATTTGTTATTTTACAGTTTGACAAGCAACAACGCAGCAGGGTTAATTTATTGCTGAAAAACGCGAATGATGTGCAGCCGTTACTGATGAAACGATGCATGGATCAAAAAATAAGTAAAATTAATGCCGGGCTCAGTGCTGATACCTGTCATATGAATATTCGTAACGATGCGAAGCAAAAAATAGGGACAAACCTGCAACAGATAGCAGATGAGTACCATGCAGGAAAGATCAGTTTGCCGGTTTATAATGATAAGCTTGGCGAGCTGCTTGAAAATTTAGGAAATAAATAATTTATGGTTTAACCTGAGTTTATTTTATTGTCATATATAGTTTTTGTTGGTTAGTTTTACTTTAAGGTCATTTGCTGTTGGGGCATTTGACCTTTTTTGTTTTGGGTGCTTATTCAATAAAGTAATTATATATTGCATGGATAAACAAAATGATTATTATTGCAGTCACTTATGTCTGACGAAGCGATTATAAAACGGTTAAAGGTAGTTGTAAAAGAGCACGGCGGCCAGCTGGGGCTTGCCGGGGCCATTGGTGTTGATCAGGGTTTCATTAGCAAGGTGATCAACAAAAAGCAGGATATTAGCTATTATCTTATCCGGAAGCTCTGTTTTCAGCTTAAATACTCGCCCGAATGGCTTATTCTTGGTACGGGCGAAAAAATGATCAATAAACCCGAATCGGCCAAGCTTATTACCGAAATACAAATGATGCGTACCGAGGTTGATATTTTACAGGCCCGTATGCGCGCCTACGAAATGGAATTGAAAGAGCTGCGCGCGCAATTACATATAGAAGATAAGAAGGCGGTATAACCACTCCAAATCCGCGTAAATGTAAAAGCCCCTTTCGGGGCTTGATTGTTATTTATAGATCAGTTAATAGTTACTTATTATACGAGTATTGTAAATGAAAAGTTATTGTTATTTGCAATATTTTATAATAAAATCAGATGCTTCTTTTACGCCCATACTTAAAGCTTTATTCATATCGGCGCAGCCGCCCGTTCTATCATCAAGGGCTATTTTTGCAAGCCCCCTTTGTAAATAGGCCCGGCCATTTTTCGCGTCAAGGCTTATAGCGGTATTACAGTCTAAAATTGCTCCGTTCAGATCTTTTAAATTTATTTTGGCGGCAGCCCTGTCAATATATAGATCAGGATTGTTAGGGGCAAGTTTAACCACGGCTGCAAAATCTTCTTTCACTCCCTGGGCATCCCCGAGATTACTTTTAGCAATACCGCTATGTGAGTAAGCTTTTACATTGGTATCGTTCATATAAATGGCATTATGATAATCATCGGCAGCGCCGGCATAATCCTTCATAGCCATTTTAGTATCGCCCCTGATTAAAAAGGTTTCGTCGTTTGAGTAAATTGACACGGCACGGTCGAGATCAGCGAGGGCGCCTTTATAGTTTTTAAGTTTGGCTTTTACAAAACCCCGCGCTTGCCATACTAAAGCCGTTGAATCTGATAATGAGTCAATTTTTAGTGCGTTGTTCAAATCGGCTATGGCGCCGTTGTTGTCTTCAGCGTCTGCTTTGGCCAGGCCCCGCTTCAACAATAGCGTTATATTTTTAGGGGCTTTTAGTACACCGGTATTATAATCGGCCATGGCCCCTTTGGCATCGCCGGTGGCGGCTTTTGCTTCACCCCGATAAAGGTAAAAATCAGCATTTGCAGGGTTAAGTGCTATAGCCTTGTTAAATATTTGTACGCCATTGTTAGTGTATTTATAAAAATTATTGATTTTACCCAATCGTGAATAACCATTTTGTTGTTGTGGGGCAATACTGATCAGTTTTTCGAGGTCATTTACAGCCGCGGCATAATCGCCCAGTTTGCTTTTTTCAATGGCCCGGTTTAAAAAGGCGTAAGTATAAACCGGGTTTATAGCAATGGCCTTGGTATAGTCGTTAATAGCAGCTAAGGGAACCCCCAAATCGCGATAAGCATCGCCGCGCGACAGGTAAGCTTCATCACTTTTACCGTTCAGGCTGATTGCTTTTGTTAAATCGGCAATCACTCCCGCGGTATCTTTCATGGCCATTTTAGCTTTGCTCAAGGTTACGTAAGCACTTATGCTGTTGGGGTTTATTTTAATTGCCGAATCGGCATCAGCTCTGGCGCCTTCGTAATTGCCTAATGCCAGCTTTGAAAATGAACGACTTTGGTATGCATCGCCGTTTTTGTGGTCAAGGGCAATGGCTTTGTTAAAATCTTCCAACGCGGCATTATTATCTTTTTTGTCGCTTTTAATAATTCCACGATAAAGGTACAGATTTGCATTCCGGGGAAATTGAGCAATTGCCTTGTTGAAATAATCAAGAGCGCCATTTGAATCGCCCAGGCTGCTTTGGGCATTGGCCATGTAAAGCAAAAGGTTTTTAAGGTTGGGGTTGATAGCGGCCGCTTTTTTATAATCATCAACCGCGCCTTTAAAATCATTTAGTTTTGCCCTGGTATTTGCCCGATAAAAATATGCTTCAGCGTTATCGGGATTAAGCGATAATGTTTTGGTATAATCAGCAATAGCGCCATTATAATCGTTTATGCTGGCCTTGCTGCCTGCCATGTATTGATAGATTTCGGCGCTGTTAGGGCTTAGTTTAACAGCCATATTATAATCAGCAATGGCCCCGGTAAAATCGTTATTATTGTTTTTGGCCAGGCCCCGGTACTTGTAAAGATCGGCGTTGTTTGGTGTAAATTGAAGTGCCGTGGTAAAATCGGCAATAGCGCCGGTATAATCGCTCATGTTACTTTTAGCATTGCCTCTGTAGTGGAACATGTCTGGAGTTTTTGGTCCCAGCGCTATCGCACGGTCAAAATCAATAATGGCCGCCTGATAGTCTTGCATGGCAGCCTCTGCATTGGCTTTATACAGGTAGGCGTTGGTCAAATCGGCTTTCAGGGCAATGGCCTGAGCATAATCATTAATAGCTGCTTTATAGTCTTTGAGGTTGCCATATGCATTGGCCCTGTAATAAAAAACGTCCGCGTTTTTGTTGTTTAATTCTATAGCACGTGTAAAATCTTGTATGGCATCTTTGTAATTCCCTACATTGGCTTTTGAGTTTCCCTCCTGAATATACTTACTTGCTGTTTGGGCAAGTGAACATAGCGGCAAAAAAAGCAGAAATAGAATTTTTTTCATGAACACGGCAGCGGTTTATCAAATATCAATAAAAAACTGTTATTGACTATGGCAAAACTTATACCATCATTAAATATCTAAAACTAATAAGAAAGGAGCGGGGGGGGCAGTGGGCATTGGGGGTAAAATTGGGGCGTAAAAGCCCCAATTTTAAAGAGTTTAATTACAACCGGACAGGAATATTCCTTTATTTTTTAATCAATGGATCAGGAAAAAGAAGCTTCGTTCGTTCTGTCCTGATTCCGTTTTTTTCCATATGCTATTGCGGCTGTACAAAGCGCAATGCACACCAATAATGCTACCTCAATTACAATGTGAATTACCGGAACCTTCCCAGGGAAGTTTGACAACAAAATACCTGCATCCGGAACCAACAGACCAACAAGCGGGAAGCAAAAGAACATTCTTAATATTATTAATTTTTCCATAATTATTAACATTTAGTATGACAATGCTAAGGTACGTATTATTTATTTGTAATTTAAATAAAATTGCATTCATTTAATTGAAACCTTCAAAACCAGCCGGGTAACTATTTTGAAGGCATCTTTATAAAATGCCTCTTCATTTTTTAGTAATTATTAATTAAGTGATGATAGAACATTGCATTCCCGGTTATTGTTTTAACGTTCGTGTTTTTTTTAGATTTTTTTAGGATGATACAAGTTTTTAGCCTATATCCGAAAGGAATAAAAATAAATTTTTAAATAAGCGAACGCTCACTTATCTTTGTGTTGAAATGAGGCCACGTGACGGACATAAAGAATACCAAATACGCCAGAAGGCGATAGAATTGATAGTGGCTGAAGGTCTTGACGGTTTTGGGGTGAATAAGCTTGCGCGGTCGGCAGGAGTGTCACCAGCTACCATCTATATCTATTATAAGGATAAAGAAGAATTAATAAGCAGTATTTGCGTTGGTGTAGCCGAAAAGATGATGACTTTTAGTCTTCAAAATTTTTCGCCTGATATGGATTTTGCAGATGGGCTGAGGGTACAATGGCGCAACCGTCTCGAGTATTTCATGCAATGTCCGTTAGATATGGAGTTTATTGAAATTATGCGCTATACACATTTTTATGAAAAAGTAACCGCTATGCTTACCGTTAATTTTGGGCAGGTACTGGGCGCATTTATGCGTAATGCAGAAGAAAAGCAGCAATTGATGCCACTGCCTTTTGAGGTTTATTGGGCAGTAGCATATGCGCCGCTTTATCAGCTCATCAAATTTCATAACCAGGGCAACAGCTATGTGAACAGTAGTTTTAAATTGGATGATAAACTGATGGAACAAGCACTGGGGTTGGTTTTAAAAGCATTAAAGCCCTAATAATATGTCAGCAACAACTATTAAACTTAATCATGTTAATTTGCCGGTGACCGATGTTGCCGCCTGCTCCGAATTTTTTGAGCAATATTTTAACTTTAAATGTACCGGTGTAAAAGGTAATAATATGCTGGCCGTAATGGAAGGCAAGGATGGTTTTATCCTGGTGCTTATGGCTGATACCTTTAACCGGAATGGCAATAACAGTTACCCCGATGCTTTTCATATCGGTTTTTTGGTTGACAGCCATGAACAGGTTGCCGAAGTTTATGACCGGCTGGTAAAAGGGGGAGTAGCTGTAACGCAAGCTCCTGCGCCTTTGCGTGGTGGCTATGGGTTTTATTTTAATGCTCCGGGTAATATATTAACAGAGGTTACTTGTTTAGCTTAATCAGTTTAATAATTAAGTATTAAATAAAATAGTCAACTTATGGTACATGCATCAGCCTATAAAGACCCGCATCACGTGATGCTTTTTTTTGAAGAGATTGGCAGCCTTGCGGATAACGAACAATGTTTAGTTGATAGAAATGGTTATTACGCTGACCTTAAAAGCAATGGCAAAGTTGTTATAAGCGGTAGTTTCTGGAACCAGGATAAAAATTTTGTAATTGTTTCTGTATCAGACGATGATGAGCTTGTTCAGATCATTGAAAACGATCCTGCAATAAAACAAAATGTACTTGAATTGGTAAAAGCAATGCCTTTTTAACCCTTTTTTAGGGTGAAAATACGTAGTGTAAAATGGGTTAAAATACGGGGTGCGTGGAGCTTGTATATCCGTATACTGCACAATATTTTTGTGTAAACGGATGCCCATGGAGCCTTTTGAACTAAGAGTTAATAAGCGGACTTATAAAATTATACCTTCGGTTGTTAATGAAACTACCTTCAGTGTATTAAACTACTCGGCTTTTTACATCATAACCCGGTTAACAAAAGGTTACTGGGAAATTATTGAGCATCGTTTTGGAGATCATCTGATCCCGCTGCAGGAAATAGGCCGCTCAATTGAGGAATATTATAAACTCTGATGCCGTTTAAATCTATAAAAGCTTAAATTAACCATATCGAAAATATTTATTGCTTTTTAATAAATATTATTTTTTTTATTGCTTTCTAAAGTGTTAAATTAGACGTATTAACTGATACCTTAAAATATTATGGAAAAATTAGCAATTTTAAGAATGTTTGCCGGCTTTCCATTGTTCGGCTTATTACTGCCTGATATTTCTACTTTTATAGTTGGCCGTTTTCAAGATATTTCGCCGTTTCATATATACATTGAATGCTTTTTATTTCTTTTTATAATTGCTTGTACATTGGGCATAGCCTATATCCGGAAACTTGGCGACAGGCCTGGTTCGCAGTTGCAATAATAAATTACGGGCCTCGGCCGGTTACCCGTAGTTTTTAACATTAATCATTATAAACCAAATATATTGTTTAGTACCCTTAAAGCCCTGTTGCCCGGTTTATTTAGGCCGGGCTTTTTTGTGGCTTTACATGTTATGAAATTAATTTACTGTTCGGGGTTAACTTTTTTTTTTATTTTTACGGGTAAATGAACCCTAAACACCATTATCTAACTTCTACCCGTAAGGCGCACTTACTCCTCATGAAAAAATCAGCTGTCTGTTTTAAGATATTTTTAATAGTTATACTGTTTTGTTGTTTTAATGCTGCTATGGCCCAGCATCATTCAAGCCGGGCATTAACATATGGTGGGGGAGGCAGCGGCGCTGTTAATTTTAGCGATGGCTGGGGCATAGCCGCAGGTACAGGTGTCGATATTCCGCAAGGTAACTTTAATTATACCTTTAAACCTGCCATTAATTTTAATGCCAGCGTTTACAGGTTCTTAGGCCCTTTTACAGCAAATCTGAGCGTAGGGTACATGAATTTTAAGCCCGATGAATATTTAATTTCAGAAGAAGTTGAAGGTACCGGCTCAACTGCAAATACGTATTATGCGGATATGCCCGTAATTGCCGCGTATGGCGGTGCTGCTTATAATATTGATATAGCCGATAACTTCAGGGTATATGGCGGCGTGAACTTAGGGGTATATTTTACTGATTTTGCTGTGGGGTATGAAATTGATGGCGTAGATCCATTTGTTTATGATAAATGGTCGCATTCATTATATTATGCTCCTAAGGTAGGGGTAATATTTCCGATAACTCCTAAATTAGGGATCAGCATCGAATCAAAATACAATTTCTTTTCCCAGAAACTAACTTTGGGTGATGTTTCGGGAAAACAAAACTGGAACTCGCTTTCGCTTGGTGCCGAACTGGTTTTTAAATTTTAAATTGTTATAAATAATAGCATAACAATTTACAGCCCCTGGTGTTATCAATCTCAATTTATTGATATTTGCACAAAAAATTGTATTGATGAAAGGCTTGCGTACTGTTACATTTCTGTTTATATCCAACACCTTTATGACATTTGCGTGGTATGGGCACCTTAAGTTTAAGGAGTATGATTGGGGCAAAAACCTAAGCTTAATAGCCATTATACTTATAAGCTGGGGATTGGCGTTTTTTGAATACCTGTTCCAGGTACCTGCTAACGAAGGAGGCTTTAAGGAAAACGGCGGCCCCTTTACCCTGGTTGAATTAAAAACCATTCAGGAAGCCATTACACTTACGGTGTTTATGATATTCACAACCCTGCTTTTCAAAAATGAAAAACTGGGCTGGAACCATTTGGTAGGCTTCGGGCTAATTGTGCTGGCGGTATTTGTTATTTTTAAAAAATGGTAATTAACTAACACTTAGGTAAAGCGGTCTGAATGATACGCTGTAAAACTTACTGCCCGCTTCCCGTTTTCATATTTGCTGGACTACCTGCTTTCTTAATCCTGGCTTATTGGGATAATGCGGATGCTGTTTACATTTGATTAAAAGCTTGTAAACAACTCAATAACAATATGGAAATAACTTATAAAACCGGTACAATACCATCCGCCCGGCAAGTGATAGAACTTTATGATACAGCCGGGCTGAAACGCCCAACGAATGACGAGCAGCGGATTGCCAGGATGTACCAAAACTCAAACCTTGTGGTAAGCGCCTGGGATGGTGATAAACTGGTAGGCATATCTCGAGCGCTGACCGATTTTTGTTACAGCTGCTATCTTTCAGACCTGGCAGTTACTAAAGCTTATCAAAAAGAAGGGATAGGCAAAAAGCTGATTGAACTAACTAAGGAAGCCATTGGCGATGAAACTATGCTTTTACTGCTTTCGGCCACAACCGCTATGGAATATTACCCTAAAGTAGGTATGGAAACTGTTCATAACGGCTTTATCATCCATAGGGTAAAATAAAATAAGGGCAGCAGGGATATAAATGTTGCCTCCTGCCTTCATTTATTTTTAGTTACCCTCCAAATTATTACGGTATTGCTTTAGCGCTGTTAGAATTGATCGTACAATTTCGTTTTGTCCGCTGGCCGAGTTCAGGTATGCTTCATCAGATGGATTATTGATAAACCCGGTTTCAACCAATACGGCGGGCATACCGCTTTGTGCTAATACCAAAACACCCTGCTCCTTTACACCCAAACTATGCCTTCCATTGGTTTTGCGGAACTGGCTATCAACCAAATCGCCAAACTGGATGCTTTGCTTGCGGTATTTTTGCTGAAACGCGTTAAGTACAATAGTATTTACCGCAGCGTCATCGCCATAGCCATTATATTTTTCTTTGTAATCCTTCTCTATAAATATCGAAGCATTTTCGCGCAAGGCTTCACGCTGCTCCTGGCTGCGGTGAAAGCCGTATACAAGCAACAATGTTCCTCTCGATGATCCTTTTCGCTGGGGGGATGAATTACAATGAATGGAAATGAACAGGTTGCCGTGATTGTCGTTAGCGATATCGGTACGTTTGTGCAACTCAATAAAAACATCGGTACTGCGGGTCATTACTACTTTAATGCCGCTCATTTCATCATTTATGGCATCCCTTAACTTTTTGGCGATACTTAATGAAACGTTTTTTTCCTTTGAATAAGCCCCGTGCGATCCTGGGTCTTTTCCTCCGTGCCCGGCATCGATAATAACTGTTTTAAATTTGAAACGATTGGGGCTTGCTGTTGCAGACTGTTGCCCGAAACACCTGGCGGCGAAAAGCACGCATAGCAAAGAAAAAAGCGAAATAAATATTTTATATTTTTTAGGAAAGGAAGCAGGCATGAACATATATGTATACAGGTTTATAAACATTCATTCTATAACAAATAATTATAGGTATGATATTGTTTTAACCGTATGGTTTAAAAAGCGCATTTGTTAAAGTGCGCAAATATAATACATGTTTGATTTACAGCACTATCTAAAAAATAATAGCCTGGGTCCGTAACAGAAGTTTAAACTTTGCATTATGTATGTATATTTAATGACTTAAACAGGTGTGATCATGATGTTAAAAAAGTTGTTGTTAATTGTATTGGTATGTCAGGCATTTTTGGCCTGCAGCCAGCAAAAAGGTATTGTTTATGGCGATAATGCCGCTGCCGGTAAGTATTATGATGTTAGGGGGATAAAACTTTATGCCGAAGTTTATGGTAAAGGCAAACCCCTGCTGATGATACATGGCAACAGTAGCAGCATCAATGCCTTTAAAAAAAATATACCCTATTTTGCAAAGAAGTACAAAGTAATAGCTGTTGACAGCCGTGCACATGGCAAGTCCACCGATCCGCGCGATTCACTTACTTTTGAAATGATGGCCGATGATTTTGCTGCTTTGCTCGATTTAATGCATATCGATTCGGCTTATGTGATAGGATGGAGTGACGGTGGCATTAACGCGCTGGTGATGGCTATGCGCCATCCCAACAAAGTAATAAAACTGGCCTCGACCGGTGCCAACCTCTGGCCCGATTCTACAGCGCTGATCCCTTCCTTATGGAAGGATATGGAAAAGGAATATGCCAGCAAAAAGGATTATCATTTTATCACTGCCAAAGAAAAGAACGACAGGAAGGTGTTTCTGCTTGATTATAAAGAACCCAATATTAAACTATCGGCATTGAAAACTATTAAATGCCCGTCGCTTATTATTGCCGGCGACCATGACCTTATCGTAACAACACACACCGTTCAGATAGCCGAGAATATTCCGAACGCTTATTTATGGATCCTGCCCAATTCGGGTCATGGCACATTGGTCGAACATACCGATGAGTTTAATAAAAAAGTGGATGAGTTTTTTGAGCAACCGTTTCACCGGCGTTAAAGGAATATAAAAAGAGGGGTAATTGGTTATAAAGCCTTTAAAAAAAAGATAGCCCGGTTATTAGGCCGGGCTATCTCACATAATTACTTTATTTTAGTAAAATCTCAATTATTGTTAGGTAACAATTTTATTTGCCTTAGGTTTTATAAAATTTGCGTTACATAGGCTTTTGGTGCAAAAATACTATAATAATTACGGCCTGCTGCCGTTTTCACAATAACTCAACCGTAAGCTAACCTGCAGCTTTTACTGTTTAAGTAAAGTAATATGGAATCAAAAAACCAAAGGCTGCTTATCGACACGCTCTTAGCTATCTCATTTCTTTTAATAGTTTTACTTGCCGTAATTATGGTTTTTCAGCCCGGTGTTTATGCCAATTAATATTATCTTTATCGGCAAGTAAACCCAGATGAAAAACCGTGCTTAAACCCGGCGAACATATTGAAGGTATACCTGCCGAACTGCAGGCCCTGCTTGGCAACGATGCTGAAGCCCATGTATTTTTTGCAAGCCTGTCCAAATCATACAAACAAGGTTATTGTGATTGGGTAGGTTCGGCTAAACAGGAGGCTCCCGTAAAGTAAGGGCCGATAAGGCATTGAGCATGCTCCGTAACAAACAAAAAACCTTAAAAACCCAAGTATAAATCTCCCCGGAAATAGTTTGTTTTTCTTGTAAGTTCTACTAAAATGGTAGTATATTGTCATCCGATTTCAATAAAAACATGTTTAAACATTTATTTTATTTGAAGTCCGGATCATTTACATACTTTTGAGCCATAAATCAAAAACAAAAAAAAGAAATTAAAACAATGAAAAAGATTTTTATCCTGTTAGCAGCAGCATTCACCTACACGGCAGCATCAGCACAAACTACCTGGACTGTAGACAAAGCTCACTCAAACGTTAAATTTACAGTAACCCACTTAATGGTATCTGATGTTGATGGTATTTTTAAAAACTATGATGCAACCATCACTGCCGCTAAACCTGATTTCAGCGACGCTAAATTTCAGATCAGCATACAAACAGCCTCAGTAACTACAGATAATGATCAGCGCGATAAACACATCACAAGCCCTGATTTTTTTGATGTTGCTACTTACCCAACTATTACTTTTACCAGCACCGGTATCACCAAAACATCTGATAAGCACTACAAACTTACCGGTAACTTAACTTTACACGGTGTAACCAAACCGGCTTCATTTGATTTATGGTACCGTGGTACTATCCAAAACCCAATGAGCAAAGCTGATGATGCAGGTTTCCAGTTAACCGGCACCATCAAACGTTCTGATTTTAACTTCGGGTCAAAATTTGGCAACGCTATGGTAAGCGACGAAGTTGCTATTAAAGCAAATGGTGAGTTTGGCAAAGCCAAATAATTGCAAAAATATATTAACAGGAACGGCGCGGATAACCCGCGCCGTTTTCTTGTTTTATGATACAGGCAGTGGAAGATCTATGCTTAGGAATGCAGATACTGCATTTTTAATCCTTGTTTTTTTTGATAGCGGATTATTAAGGAGCAAATGCTAATTATTGAAATAAGGGCCGCGCTTGCTACAACATGTGTAAAGGGTACTTTAAACTCCGGATTGATAAGCGTTTCGGTTATGTCAGGAATGATGATTGCGATGAGGGGCAGGCAGGAGAATAGCCTCAGGAAACCAAGTTTTTTCATAAAAAAGTGATAATGGTATTTAGCGCAAATAATGCGCTGCAAATATGTCACTATGTTTCTTTTTATAAAATACCCGTTACACGGTATTTTTACAACCTGAATTGGTAATTTGCTGAGCAACTGCTTAGCTTTGAAAGAAGCGCCGGTAAAAAGAGGGAGAAAAGAAGATCTGCTTAGGCCTTGCGGGAAAGCAGTTGTTTTAGGGTATTAAACCACAATTGATTTTTAGCTCCAAAAAGAGTATGATCAACAATAAGATATAAGGTGATAAGCTCTTCTTTTAGCCTGTAGCGTAATCTTAACGGCTGCCAGAATAAACCATTGTTCCGTACCATCGAACGTTTGTAAAGCTCGTCAAAACCTAAATATAACTGCTCAAGGCTATCAAGCGGGATATGTTCATAACTATCGCCGTCAAGTACAAGGCTTTTAGGGGTAAGTATAATTTCACCGTTATAATGGTGTGGTGGCGGGGTAAATGCAAATAATGCTCCTCCGTCATTTGCCAACCCTAATGTGGCCAGGTCATAATCGTGACTCCACATTACCTTTCCAATTCTCAGTATCTGCATGTTATAAACTTCGGTATTTTAAACGGCATTTACAACAGATTGTTATCATTGTAGTTTCATTTTGTTACAATAATGTTAATACCCCTTATGGGTTACCATATCATGTGCTAAACAGTAAAATCCCTATCTTTGATTTATAGGAAATATTTTCCTCTTATTAAGTAATTGAATAATATCAATAATCAAGTTATTAGCTTAAAGCTTTGTGCATTCAGCTCTCAGCTTTTATATAAATAATATGGCTACAGAAGTTAAGTGCCCAAGTTGTGGTTTCGGTTTTCCGATAGAGGAGGTAATGGCCGAGGAGTATAAAAAAGAGCTCAGGGTTAAAATGATGGATTATACCCGTCAAAAAGAAGAAGAATACCGCAAAAAGGATGAGGAGTTTTTAAATAAGGAGCGCCAGCAGCAGGCAGCCTTTGAACAAAGGCTTAACAACGAAAAAAAGCAATTGCAGCAAACGCTTGAAGACAACCTGCGTAAAACCATAAGCCAGGATTTTGAGAACCAGCTTGTACTGCTCAAAAATTCAGCAGCTGAAACTGAGGAAAAACTAAAAATATCACGCCAGAAAGAGCTGGAATTTTTGCAGCGCGAGAAACAACTGCATCAAAAGGAAGAGGAAATGGAGCTTGCCGTACAGCGCAAGCTGCAGGAGCAGCGGAACGAACTTACCGATCAGATCCGCAAGCAGGAAGCTGAGCGTCACAGCATTAAAGATACCGAATACCAGCTAAAGGTAAAGGAGCTTGAAAAACAGCTTGACGACCAGAAGAAACTGGCCGATGAAATGAAGCGCAAAGCCGAGCAGGGTTCTATGCAGCTGCAGGGCGAAGCCCAGGAGCTGATACTGGAAGAGTTATTACGCAATTATTTCCCGTTCGATATCATAAGCGAAGTAGGGAAGGGCGTACGTGGTGCCGACTGCGTACAAACTGTGCGTAACCAGTTTGGCCAGGAATGCGGCCGCATTATTTATGAAAGCAAGCGTACCAATGCTTTTTCGGCAGATTGGATCGAGAAGCTTAAAAAAGATATGCGCAGCATGGGGGTTGATGTAGCCGTTATTGTAACCCAATGCTACCCAAAAGGCATGGATTGTTTTGGCGAGCGTGACGGGGTTTGGATTTGTAGTTTTGATGAGGTGAAGGCAGTATCCTACATTTTAAGGGATGGGGTGATGAAATTATCAAACCTGGCCAAATCACAGGATAATAAAGGTGATAAAATGCACCTGTTGTATGATTACCTTACCAGCAGCGAGTTTTCGGAGCAATGGAAGGCTATTCGCGAAGGATATATGAGCATGCGCCAATCCATTCAGCGCGAACGCGATGCCATGGAAAAACTCTGGAAAGCCCGCGAAAAGCAATTGGATAAAGTGCTGCTAAGTGCCGCTCACATCCGCGGCAGTATTGAAGGGATTGCGGGGAGTGATACTATTCAGCTTAACCTTACCGATGATGAGGATGCGTTGCTGTTGGAGTAATTAATGTAGTTTCAGTCGGTCCATATGCTATCGCGAACGTCGTCGCTTGTGGTTATCATGCCGTATCATGCGGATTGCTTGCGAATTGATAACCTGAACCTCGGCTATAAGTGAAGGCCCAGGAATCAAATGTTCTTAATTACCGAAGGATGATATTTTGTAAGTTTTTGCTGCCTTATTTTGGATAATGTACTTGCATGGCAATTATTTTGATCGCCTCGTTAATATATCAATTTTTGCGTTAAATACAAAGGCATGAAGCAGGGCGATATTAACTAAATTGATTAATCATTCTTGTTGAAATGATTAATCAATTTAGTTTTATAGTAACCATATTATAAACAAAGAAATAGACAGCACCCATAACAAACCTGCCAATAAAAATAGCTTTTACTTAAATTAGCTGTTTACATACTGAACCTTGCCTGTACATCCAGATGAAAGTTAATTTTATTAACGGTTTAATTTTACGCTCGGCTGCTTTGTCGTACAGGCAAAAGCTTGATAAAAAAAGCTTGCTTACATTATGGAATAACAGGTTAATCAAAGAAAGTATTTACCTGGCAAGTAAATCGCTTTATAATGAACTGGATGCTTTTTTTGCAAACGGGCAGCAAACGAAAGCTAAAGAAGCTCAATTACTATCAAGTTTTTATAAATATATGGCCCGTATGGCAAACCGGGCTACGCCGTTTGGGCTGTTTGCGGGTTGTTCATCGGTTTACTGGGGGGCTGCAAATAAAGTAAAACTTACGGCAAAGTTCAGGAGACATGTAGTGCCCGACGCTGTGGTGAGTTTCTCGCTTGCCAAACAAATTGAAAATGCCAATCAAATATCTGCAGGATATAAGCTAAATAATACCCTTTATAAAGTGGGGGACGATTTACGATTTATTACTTATCAAATTATTGATAACCAAAGGGTTTACCAGGTGAGCGCCATTGCCTGCAATGAGGTGCTTGATGACATAATTACCGTTGTTGGTGATAAAATATGGAGTAAACAGCAACTGCTCGAAAAATTCCCGGATTTTGAGCCTGATGATTTCATTGTGTTTATTAATGACCTTATTGAAGGGCAACTGCTAAAACCGGCATTTGAGCCGGCAATAGGGTATGATTTTCCAGTCTTTTTGCAAAAGACTGATGATCCGGGATTAAGGGATACCATTAATGAATTGGTCGATTTGCTTAATAAAATTAATAATGGAGATGTTGAAAGCTCAAACTGGTTTTCGTTATATACTGCTATTGAACAAATTACTAATCACATAACCGGCAGGGAACTTAAAGACCAGGTACATGTAACCAGGTTTAACGAGATGGAAAGCCGGGAGCTTGACCAATCATTGCAATGGAAAATAACTAAGGCGATTGTATTGCTTAATAATGTGAGTGCCGTGGCTCCCAATAAAAGGATTGAGCAGTTTAAAGGCAGGTTCAGGAAAAGGTATGAGGAGCAGAGCGTACCGCTGCTGGAGGCATTTGACACCGATACAGGAATCGAATACGGACAATGGTATGAGCATGAAACCCTTTTTACAGAAGGGCTGTACACCGGAAGTGAAGGGGGCCCTTCGTGGGTGGATTATACAGAAATAGATTTTAAAATGCTCAACCTGTTAAACCGCGCCAAAATTGAAAAACAGTATAAAGTTATTATACCTGATAATTTTGCCAGGGAACGCAGCCCGGATCATTTGCCATTTTCCATGTCGGCGGTTTTTCAGCTTTTTGAAAACGATATGGTATACCTGGAGAGAGTTACCGGGCCCGGCGCTTTAAACATGATAGCACGGTTTGCAGTTGGGGATGCCGAAATTTATAAAACAGGTTTAGAGATAGCGGCAAAGGAGATCGCCAACTGCCCGGATGCCATGTTTGCCGAAGTGATCCATATGCCCGAAGAACGGATCTTAAACGTCATGATGCACCCGCCTTTCTGGCCCCATGAACTGGCTTATATTGATGATGCCAAGGGAAGTTCAGTTTTGAGGCTTGACGATATCTACATAAAGCTTGAGCAGGGCGTTTTTAAATTGTTTTCAAAAAAACATCAGTGGGAAGTAGTTCCGCGCTTAAGCAGTGCTTATAATTATAACAGGTCGCAGCACCCCATTTACACCTTTTTGTGCGATATCCAGCATCAGCGGGGCAATGGCAGCTTAAGTTTTAACTGGGGGGCACTCTCTACAGATTTTGTATTTTTTCCACGCGTTGAAACCAGCTTTGGCGTTATCCTGCACCGTGCCACCTGGAAGTTTACGCCCGCTATCTTGGGTGAACTTTGCAAGGCTGAAAAATTCATGGATAAATTCGGCGATTTGTTTAACAGCTTTAGGAATGAGTGGTTACTGCCCGATAAATTTTATATAATAAAGGGCGATAATGAATTACTGATTGATACTGAAAATGAGATTAGTATACAGGTACTTGCAAAGGAAATAGCAAGGCAGGACCCGGTTTTGATTTTATCTGAATGTATTCACCTTCAGCATGAGGCTATTGTACGAGATGTGGATGGCGATCCTTACATGCACCAGTTTGTTGCACCCTTCCATTTCGACAGGCCTTTAAAGCCTCCATATTTTCAATATATCGAAAATACACTTCAGCGTAATTTTTTTCCCGGCAGCGAGTGGTTGTTTATCAAGCTATACCTCAGCAGTAACATCGCCAACGAGGTGCTGTTAAAATTGGATGAACTGTTAAATTATTCAGGTACTGTTAAAATAAAACAATGGTTTTTTATCCGGTACCATGACCCGGATAATCACATTCGGGTTAGGATTAATTTGCTTGATGAAGGTGATTTTCAGGATGTTTACCTGGCTGTGCGCGAGGTGTTGTCGCCATTTTTGACAAGCGGGCAGCTTCATGTCGTACAGCTTGATACCTACGTGCGCGAACTGGAACGTTACGGGCAACAAATTGAACAAGCCGAGGGCCTTTTTTGCATTGAAACTTCGTTTTGCTGCAGCGTATTCAGGCTGCTTGAAAGCAACCGCTATGATACGGAAGACTGGCTCCTGATTTTTTGGCTGATCAAAGATTACCTAAACCTGATGAGCAATGACCTAAACGACCAACTGCAATTTGTTGAAAGGCAGCAGGCTTATTTTTTTGCCGAGTTTGATGATAAGGCGGTTAAAATACAGATTGATCAATTATATAGAAAATATCATGGCAGCCTTAATAACCTGCTTTTAGCATATGATGACCTGCTTCGGCAAAAAAGAATGCAGGTAGAATTACTGCTGCAAAACTACACTATTGATTGGAATGCGAAGTTTTTGAGCAGCGTGATCCACATGGCAGTTAACCGCTATTTTAGCAGCCGGCAGCGCCTGCATGAGTGCATCCTGTACGGGATGCTCTTAAAGTTCCTTAAATCGGAAAAAGCCCGTAAAGGGAAAGTATAGCTTACTTGAACATCTTATTATTGAGCAGTGCGAAAAAGCTGTCGCGGTAAGTAACCCCTATGGGGATCTTTTCTTTAATCTTATCAAAGATCACCATGTTGCCATCAATAGCTTTAATGCGTTTTAAAGCAATAATGTACGATTTATGGGTCCGCGCAAAATTTTCCTGGGGTAGGGTATCAACCAAGGTTTTCATGCTCACCAACGAGATATGCCGTTCATTTTCTGTAAAAACCGAACAGTAATTTTTAAGTCCTTCTATATAAATGATATCCTCAAAGTTGATGCGCACAATTTTACCGTGATCGGTTTTCAGGTAAAATGAGTCGGGCTTTGGCTGCAGGTCAATTACCGGCGCTGGCTTATTAGATGAAAGCAGTATTAGCTTATCAAGGGCTTTTTGTGAAGCCTGTAAAAACCTGTCGAAAGCGAAGGGCTTAAGCAGGTAATCGAGCACATTGTTTTCAAATCCCGCCAGCGCAAATTCACTAAAGGCTGATGTTATGATGATCTCCGTGCTTTTAGGCAGCATTTTAATAAGGTCGATACCTGAAAGCTCAGGCATGTTTATATCAAGAAAAATGAGGTCAGTGGCTGATCCTTTTAAATATAATAGTGCTTCAATAGGATTGGTAAACGTTTCGGTAAGGTTAATGAAAGGCACTTTTGATATAAAATCGCTTAAAATATCAATGGCATAAGGCTCGTCCTCAACTATAATACAGTTAATTACTTTCATGATATTTTAAAGGCATGGTAAGTTTGCATTCATAGCTATTGTGCGTTTCATCCACCAGTAGTTCATATCCGTCCCGGCCATATTCGTCCGTTAATCTTTCGCGAATATAATTTAATCCTATCCCGTTCGATTGTATTTTGTTAACGCTGTTATTGTTTTTATAATTAAGCGAATAAAAATGCAGCTTCCCATCTACAACGGTAATGCTCAACACAGCCTCCTTTGTGCTTTGATTGAAAATGCCGTGCTTAAACATGTTTTCGATGAGGGTAATTAAAACCAATGATACTACCTTATACGGAATAACACCGCTTTCGATACTTATCTTCATAAAAAAAGCTTTGCTGCGGTCTTCATGAATTTTTATGAAGTCTTTGATATAGGCAAGCTCACTTTCAAGGCTGCTAAACCCGTCCTCATTTTTGGTTAATGCATACCGCATAATGTTTGAAAGTGTGATGATTGATTGTCCTACTTCCGGGAGTTTCTTATAAGTTTCAGCATATAAAAAGCCGAGTGTATTAAATACAAAGTGCGGATTGATCTGTGATTTTATTACATTTAGTTCGGCCTGAAGGGCTTTCTTTTCAAGCTTTTGCTGTTGTTCAAGTATCTGAGCCTTTTCTATGCTGTGTTGAGCCACTTCGCGTTCCCGTTGTATCAGTTCTCTTGCAAAGCCAAATGCAGCCCCCATTCCGCCAAAATATATTGTGCGCATAATAAGGCTGGAGATTTTATCAGGATCGGCCGAAACCTGAAACGACGTATGGTATATCAATGCATCAACCTCAAGCTTAAACAATACCGTTATAGCAATGATAGCCGTGGATACTACAAATAAAACAGGTGCCAGAAAAAAAACATTAGTGATCTTCTTACTTATGGCCCTTAAAATTTTCCAGGTGTTATAAAATATAATGGCATTTACAATAAAAGCAAAAACAGTGCTTATGTCAATTTTTGAAAAATAGACAACGGCCTCTTCATATAATATATAAATAAGCCATCCAAGCAGGTGTTGAAAGAATACCCTTATCCTGGATTTTGGCCGCTCTGCATTCGTTGTCATAAATTTTTTGTCCTGCTTTTAATGGGTTTGGTCGTCCCCAACGGCGCATTGGTACTAATTTTTTCCTCTCCTGCATCCGCTTAGCCACATTTATCCTATAACAACAGATAAATCATCATTCACACCCTTTAAAAAGCTTAAAAGTATGAAAAATTATAGCAAAGCATCTTTACCAAAGATCCAAATTAAACAAGTGCAAATTTTAAACCGGGCACTTACAAATAACATTGGAAAAAATGGTGGCACTGTAGATTTCTATATGACTATGACGGGTACTACAACAGAAAAAACTTCAAGTTCAACAGGGTTCTAAGGACGAACTTAGATCATATTAAGTATGTCTGTTTTATGATAAGAACCATCAGAGGTAACTACAATGAAAACAGCCAAATTATCCGAACAATATAAATTCTCATCGGGCCTGATGTTCAGGTTTCCTGCATTTGATTGCGTGGAAACAGTTGATAAAGAAACCATCAGGGCATTCACAAAAGATGAATTGTTTATGCAGGCGCTTTGGCTTACCTCTAAAAACTTGTATGAAGCGGTTTTGCATATAGATGATATTACAGATGCGAAAAAACTGGAGAAGCTTGAAATAACCTTGGCCAAATTTATTAACAGGAGCGCTACTGGCACCAATCCATCAGGGTTATTTGCAGGTTGCGCTCCTGTTACCTGGGGGAATACGACCGATTTACAGCTTGGTAATGCTTACCAGCATGTAAGGCTTAATGTTGCCGCAGCGGTTAATTTGAACGGTCAGATTTTAAATAATCGCCTCATACGGACATTGTTAAGTTACAAGGTAAATAAAACAATGTATACCTTAAACGGGACCTACCGTAAAATTGACCGTCAAACTGTAAACCGTGGTAAATACAAAGCATCGCCGGTAAAGATATCTGACGATCTGCAGGCGGTTATCGGGTTTTGTGAAAACGCCAGGACATACAATTCGATAGGCTTATTTATAACGCAAAAACTTGGCAAAAATCCGGAATGTGCCGCTGCTTTTTTGGATCAATTGATTAAAAACCAGGTTTTGTGGAGTGAGCTTGAACCGTGTATTGACAGCGGGGAATACCTTGACCAGGCCATCGGCATTTTTACCCGGTTGGCACATCAAAGTATGCAAGCGCAAAGCTATTTGTCAAAACTGAATACCGTTAAGCAGGTACTGACGGGCACCGATAATGTAATTACAAAAAATAATAAGGTTGCTATGATTTTGAAAGATTTGCCAGGTGATGCCTCACAGGGGACATTGCTGCAGGTTGATTATTTTAGGCAGGCAGATTCGGCTACGCTTGATAAAGCTTATGCTGATAAATTGCTCGATGCCATTGATCTGCTTAACCGGATCACACCCAGGCATCAAAGTAAAAACCTGGAAACGTTTATAAAACGCTTCCGCGACCGGTATCATGAGCGGGAGATTTTGCTAACAGAAGTGCTTGATCCTGAAAAAGGTATCGGCTATGCCATAAACTGTTATACAGAATCCTCCGGCTCTGCAACTGATGGTGAAAATCTGCAATATACTAGTGCCGTGAAGTGGCTTATCGGGCAAATTGTTAACAATCCCGGGCAGGAAATTATCCATTTGCAAAAGTCACAGTTTGAAAACGTTAAAGCTTACGATGATGAGTTGCCGCCAAGTTTTTCGGTAATGTTTCGTATTTCGGGTCATGATGAGCCCTTGCTGTATCTTGAATATTGCGGGTGGCCGGCCGGTACCTCCATGTTTGGCCGTTTGGCTAATGCCGAGCGGAATTTTGGCCAGATCCTTGATGAAATATCCGAAACAGAAACCCGTATTTATGAGCCGGCTATAGTTGCCGAAATTGTACACACGCCTGATGACTACCTGGGGAGCTTTACCTCTGCACCATATCGGGATTACCAGTTTCAAACGCCGGTAAAGGCCGGTGACCAGGAGGTTAATTTAACAGATCTGCTTGTATCTGTTAAAGGGAACAACGTTGTGCTGCGTTCGGCCAAATTAGGCAAAAGGATTATCCCACGCTTAAATACAGCATATAATTACGGTATGACGGCCTTACCAGTGTACCAGTTCCTGGCCGATCTGCAATGCCAGGATTCAAAATACGAGCTTGGGTTTAATCTTGACATATTACCTAAACTTGGGGTAACCAAAACGCCAAGGGTAGTTTATGAAGGTGTAATATTAGCCTTAAAAACCTGGTACATCACCAATGCTGATTTACAGCAGCTGTTAAAAGAACTGGCTGTTGATTACAACGAAGCGTGGGCGAAGTTTGTTAAATACTGGGATCTGCCTGAGGCTTTTGTTTTTACAGATATTGATAGTGAATTGGTCGTACATACTAACAGCAGGCTTGAGGTTGCTGCATGGCTTTCGTCATGCAAGAAAAAGAATGAAATTATTTTAAAGGAATACATTGGCGAACGCGATAATATCATGCTTAAAAAGAAGGATGAAAAGCTTATCGGTAACCAATTTGTGGCTGTTTTAAAACGGGGCGAAAAGATAGCCGGCAAGTATACCGGTATGGGGCCGCTTAGTACAAATGCAGCTAAACGTCAGTTTTTCCCGGGGGATGAATGGTTGTATGTAAAACTGTATTGCGGTATTGAAACTGCCGAGCATGTGATAGGCAATGAGCTGATACAGCTAAGCAAAAAGCTTTACCATGAAGACTTGATTGATCAGTGGTTTTATGTACGTTATGCTGATCCTGAACCTCATATTCGTTTCAGGGTCCATCTGGCTTCTGTATTTGCATTGGGCAGGGTCATTCAAAATATTAACAATTGCTTTTCGGCCTTAATTAAATCAAAGCAGATCTGGAAGGTTCAGTTTGATACCTACGAGCGCGAACTGGAACGTTACGGAGAAGCATCCATTGAGCTTGTTGAACAGTTGTTTTTTAACGATAGCCTTGCCATAGCCAGCCTCATATCAAGAGCGGATGTGACCGAAAACTTTGAAGAGGTGAGGTGGCTCTGGGGACTGTTATCAATTGACAGGCTGTTGAATGATTTTGATTTTCAGATCGAACAAAAAAACGAGCTTATGGAGCTGCTTGTAGCCTCATCATATCCGGACGTTAATTATGATAACCTGCTTTCAAAGCAACTGACTTTTAAATACAGGCATTACCGCAACAAGATTGAGGGCCTTTTTGCCGAAGGTGCCGCGGTTGCAGGCAACGACCTGCTCAGGTACCGGAGTTTAAACAACAGACCGGCAGCTTTATTGCTCGCCGAGCTTATTTCATCCGGAACGGTACCGCAGGATTTGAACCTGCTTGTGATCAGCCTTATTCAAATGAGTATGAAGCGCTTGTTTAAAACCAGACAGCAGGTTCGCGAACTGGGTGTGTACGATTTTCTGCTGCTTTATTATAAATCCGTTTTACAAAACAAAGAAACGGGTTACGATAATAAATACATTGCCGGGGCTGTAAATGAGTACATGGCAGGCAGGCCATATCTTCAATAATTAATAGCTAAGCGTCTCGAAATAATATTTTAACCTTCCCTACACAAATCTATTAAGTCTTCTGCTAACGCGGAAGGCTTTTTGTTTTATACAGATGTTTCGGTCATTATTTTCTTAATAAAAGTTTAACAGAAATTCCCGCGACCTACCAATATTATAAATGTATTTTTAACCCCAAAATTGCCTGAACCCGGGAGGCAGCTTTTATATTATGGAAAGAAGATCAGCATTAAAAAATATAGGTGGCCTGCTTCTGGCACCTTCATTAGCACTTGGCAATACAACACCGGCTGCAAAGCCATCATTGCGAATAGCCCACATTACCGATGTGCACCTGAAGGATAAGTTTGATGCCCCTGCCAGGTTTACCAGGTGCCTTCACCACCTGCAGCAACAAACGCCAAAGGTTGATATGGTATTAAATGGCGGCGACATTGTTTTTGATATGAACAAGGAAAACATCAGTACCATCAATGATCAATGGAAGCTGGTGCAAAACATCATGAAAAACGAATGCAGTTTGCCCGTTCATTATTGTTTGGGCAACCACGATATCTGGTGGTACGAGGACGACAAGGGTCAGGCCATCTACGGAAAAAAATACGCACTGGATAAACTGCAGCTTGTAAAGCCTTATTACAGCACGGAAAAAAACGGCTGGAAGATCATTGTGTTGGACAGTGTGCACTTAGATATTGATAATACCTGGTATATAGGCAAGCTGGGCGATGAACAGCTTAACTGGCTTAGCGATGAACTGAAAGCTACAGATGCCAATATGCCGGTAATGGTCATGTCGCACATACCGATATTGACCGCTTTACTGATGATAGAGGATGATATTGTAAACAAGTGGACAATGCTTGGCGGCGACATGCATACTGATACTGCTAAAATCATCAACCTGTTTTACCAGTACCCTAACGTAAAATTATGTCTGAGCGGTCACCTGCACATGCGCGATAAGGTGGTTTATAACAATGTTACTTACCTGTGCAACGGCGCCGTTTCCGGTGCATGGTGGGAGGGTAACCGCCGGGAAACAGCCCCAGGCTATGGTTTGATAGACCTGTATGCCGATGGTACTTTTGAAGAAAAGTATGTGAATTATTAAAATATAAAAAAGGGGCAGGCTAAATCAAATAGCCTGCCCCATAGCATATATATGTTGGTTGTTTAGAGCTGGAGAATACTTTTAAACTTTTCGGCATAATCATTAAGCTGGGCAACTAATTGTCCGCTTAGTTCTTTTTGATTGCCGTTATGGGTGATGGCAACCATGTTGTTCAACAGCGACATGCTGATCTGCACATCGCGCGGACTTAACCGGCCTGTATCTTTTTGTAATTGATGGTAGTTATAATCAAGCTGATCGGTTAGGTAGCTGTTAACACTTTTAATCAATTTATTACCCAGCTTGGCATAGTCCAACTTATACGAGGTATCGGCCATTGTTATTTTGCCTTGTGCGGTCATGAAATTGGGGTTGATATCAGGCATTACCTCTTCATATTTGTGCAGGGTATTAAGTGCCAGGTTACGATGGCCCTCTTTCAGTAATGTCGCCGACAGATCAGAAAAAGCAGACACCATTTGCGGAAAAAACATGGTTGTTGATTGCTGATCAAGGTATTTGGCTGTTTTGAAATTGCCGAATTTAAACTTATCCATCATGTTGCTGTACATCACCAGGCTGTTGATTTTTGAAAGCTGATCTGCCAACGATGAATCAGTTTTGAAAGGCAACAAGCGGTAAGTAAACCCTTCCTGGTATAAATATGGCTGTAAACCAACCATGCTTGTTTGCCCAATGGATATAGTGAAGCAAATTGGACGCTTCCAATCATTGTGCGCCAGTATATCTATCATGGCAAGGTTTTCTTTGGTGATATAATTAGGAGGGAATTTCCATTTCATGGTATCCGTTAGCATGCCTTTTTGCTCAGGTGTAATAACCTTGTTTTTCATTACATCATCAGCATTAACCGCCAGCTTGAAGTTTTTGGTAGGCAGATAATTTTCGGTGGTGCCGTTGGTGTACTCAACGTGAGTACGTTTATCATCTGATGTGATAAAATCAAAAATATCTTTTACGTCAACATAACCCGGTACTTTGGCATCATTATACCTGATCACGTCACGGGTACCGAGCTTGTATTTATCAAAGCTCATGGTGATGGGCAGCGCATCGGCCTGGTTTATTTTGCGTTGCATTTGCCTTACCGACCAATCGGCGCTCAATAGGCTCAGGTTTACAATACGCACATCGGGCCGGATGTTCTCCACCTCCTGGTCGTACCATAACGAGTAGGTGTCGTTATCACCCAAATCAAACAAAATGGCATTTTTTGGGCAGGACATGAGGTAATTGTAAGCCATATCATGCGCCGCCATTTTGGTTGAGCGGTCGTGGTTTTTCCACTCCTTGCTTGCCAGTAAAATAGGGCCAACAATTGTACAAATAACCATAGCGCCAATGGTGGCAAACCGCGGACTGATTTTTTTAGGCATCATGTCAATCAGCGCTATCAATCCTAAACCAATCCAAATGGCAAAGGCATAAAATGAGCCAACGTACGAGTAATCGCGTTCACGGGGCTGTACAGACGGCTGGTTAACATATAATACTATAGCCAACCCGGTGAAAAAGAATAGCAACGTTATTACCAGCGCGTCTTTCTTTCGCTTTTTGAAATGGTAGAGCATGCCTAACAAACCAACCACTAAAGGCAGTGCATAAAGCGGCGTATAGGTAACATTATTCAATACAAACTTAGGCGTATTGGAGGCGTTGTTGAACAAGCCCGATGTCCAGTTGCCGCCGATGCCATTCATATTGGTTTGGCCTTCCATATCATCGTCATTATAACGGCCAACAAAGTTCCACATAAAGTAGCGCCAGTACATCTGGTACATTTGCCAGCTGAACATCCATCTTAAATTATCCGAAAAGGAAGGCGTAGCGTTATCGCTCAACTGCAGCCAGTCGCGGTAAAACTGGGCATCCTGGGCGTAGGTGGTATTCTCCTCTGTCGACCACATGCGGGGCAGAATGCTGGTGTGGTCATAAACATAATTGGGCTTATTATAGGCTACCTCGTATTTCGTCTTTCCTTTGCGGTAAAGCGGTGTACCATCGGTAACATCCGTTATTTTGGCATCGAAGTAAGGGCCCTTAAGCAATGGTGTTTCACCATATTGGGTACGGTTAAGATATTCATACATCGTAAAGGCGTCGCTGGGGTGTGAGTTGTTCAGATTGGTTCCTGCCGATGCCCTGATAGGGATATAAACAAAAGAACTGTATCCAAAATAAACAAACACAATGCATAGCAGGCTTATATTTAAAAGATGTTTCTGCTTGCGGATGCTGTACTGGATCCCGGCGATAAGCAAGCCGATGATCAGCAAGAAAAAGAACAATACGCCGCTGCCAAAACCAAGTCCAAGGCTGTTTACAAAAAAAAGATCGAACCGGGCGGCGAGGCCAATGGTATATCCTCTTATACCAAACTGAACAAAGGCCAGGATCAGGATGCTGACGGCGAATGCCCAAAGTCCGCTTTTAACATTAATGTTTTTATGCCTGCGGAAATAATAAACCATTACCAAAGCAGGTATGGTTAATAAATTAAGCAGGTGAATGCCGATAGAAAGGCCGATTACATAAGCTATAAAAACCAGCCATCTGTCGGCTCGCGGCTCATCGGCAACGGCATCCCATTTTAAAATAGCCCAGAATACTATAGCTGTACATAACGATGCCCAGGCAAAAACAATGGTTTCAACTGCCGAAAACCAAAAGGTATCGGTAAAGGTAAATGCAAGGGCGCCGGTTAGCCCGGCACCCATTATTTGTAAGGTTTGGGTTGTATTAACAGGAGTATTTTTTATAGCAAGCAGTTTTTTGGCAAGGGCGGTTATGCTCCAGAATAAAAACATAATGGTAGCCCCGCTGGCCAGTGCCGAACCAAGGTTGGTAAAGTAGGCAACTTTTGTCCTTTCGCCCATGGAGAGCAGGGAAAAGGCTTTGCCTATCATAGCAAAAAGCGGGTAACCCGGTTGGTGCGATACCTGGAGTTTGTAGGCACAGGAAATGAATTCGCCACAGTCCCAAAAACTTACAGAGGGTTCTAAAGTAAGGATGTAAGTTAAGGATGCAAGGGTAAAACAAAGCCAGCCCAAAAGGTTGTTGATCTTGTTGTAGCTCATGATAAAGTGTAAAAGTTTTTTCAAATATTTAACACCAAATTAGGGCTTAAAATTGGTAACGTATTGAAATTTAACACTTTTAACATTTGTTAACACTTGTAGGGTTGAAGTGTTAAATGGTTGTTAAAACAAACCCTTACCCCAAATATGCGTTAAGCATAGGGGGTTTTTATGCGGAAGCTAAACGATTTGTTTTATGAAGATTGAAAAGTTTTATGAACAGGTATACATTTGGGTGATCCGTTACGCACCCAGTTTTTTGATTGGGCTGGTAGTTTTGTTCATCGGCCTTTGGCTGATTAACCTGCTGCTGAAATGGTGGCAGGGGCATATGCAGAAAAAGGAAATAGATCCTACCATTAAACCCTTTTTGCAAAGCCTTGTGGGCGTTATATTACGTGTGTTGCTGATTTTAGGAGTTGTGCAGATCATGGGCGTGCCTATTACCTTGTTTACCGCGCTTGTTGGTGCTTTTGGTGTGGCGGCCGGTTTGGCACTTTCAGGTACTTTGCAAAATTTTGCAAGCGGTGTGTTGATACTACTGCTCAAGCCCTTTGTTGTGGGCGATAATATTATAGCTCAAGGACTTGAAGGCACTGTTACCGCTATCCAGATCTTTTATACCGTTGTTAAAACCTTCGATAACAGGATAGTTATAATGCCTAACAGTAAGCTCTCAAACGAAGTGATCATCAATATCAGCAGGGAAGGTACCCGCAGGCTTGATATCGAGCTGAAGTTTACCAATAATATTGACTTTAATGAGGTAAAATCGGTTATTAACTCTTCTATCGATAAATCAAAGAACATATTGGAAACTCCGGACAGGAGGATAGGTATTGCCGGTTTAGATCCTGATGGTTATCGTGTAGGGATTAATGTTTGGGTTCATGCACACGGTTTCCAGGATACCAAACTGGCCGTACAGGAAAACATTTTGCAGGACTTGAAAGCTTCCGGGGTTAAAATACCGGGTTTATAAAATATGTGTACATGGATAATTTAGAAAACAAGATCACGGTGATTGTTGAAACGCCTAAAGGCTGCGGCCACAAGTATGATTATGATGCCACCACAAATCAGTTCAGGCTTAAAAAACTACTGCCTGCAGGTATGGTTTTTCCTTTTGATTTTGGCTTTATACCCAATACAGTTGGGGGCGACGGCGATCCGCTGGATGTACTGGTCATATCGGAGATCAGTACTTTTCCGGGCTGTGTGATAGATTGCCGGCTGATAGGGGCTTTTAAAGTAGAACAAGCCGGTCCGGATGGGAAACGCTACCGGAACGACAGGTTGCTGGCAGTGCCCATTGTATCAAAAATTTTTACCGGTTTGCATGATGCCGCGCAACTGCCGCACAGCCTTACCGACCAGATAGAGGCTTTTTTTACAAACTATAACCGTCTCGAATCTAAAGAATTTAATTTAATGGAACGCCTTGGTGCAGAGGGAGCTATGGAACTTCTTAATAATGCAACTACCGGTAATGGATAGTGGGGGCTAATTTTATAAAACCCAATTACTGTTTGCTTGTAGTAACTATATAAACATTGTTGAATTTAAATATAGCTACTATGAAAGGTCAACAGCATTTTAAGAATAACACCGATGCACAGGGCAAACCAACTGCCGATCGTGCCTTTGCTAACCACAATGATGCCCAAAAGCAAAAAGGTATCAGTAATGCGGGCGGGCAGCGATCCGATCAAACATCAAGCCGGGATAGCGCTCATCGCCCCGAGAAGAAAAAAGCGTAATGTTATTGTTTATAAAAGCGCTTTTGCTTACCAGGCAAAGGCGCTTTGTGCTTCTAAATTCTGAAGAGCTATTTACTACATTATAATGAAACTGCCATTGTTTTTTTGGCATCGGCTTCAGCCCGGCTCATTTGTTTAATATGTTCACGATGGTTCATGCCCCATTCGCGCAATTCTGAAACAACCTTACCAAGCGTATCAGCATATTCGGTACGTTCATAAATTACAGTTACCGGTGTGGTATCATAAACCGTCCGTTTAACAAAGCCATTTAGTTCAAGCTCCCTTAACTCTTTCGAAAGTATTTTAGGCGTGATGCTTTCCAGGTCGCGCTGAAGTTCCTTAAACCGTTTAGGGCCGGTCATCAGGCTTACCAGCATCGGCAGCTTCCATTTACCGTTTACTACATAAAGCGTATCGCGTACTGCGGTTACAGAAGCTTTGCAGGTCTCTTTATTGTGAATGATTTGTTCGTTATTCATACTTGCTATCCTTAACGATACCGGTATCCTTTAGGATAGTAGTATCTTTTTAATAGCAAAGGTAGTTAAGTTTGCGACAAATAATTCATTAAATGAAAGCAACTAAAATTTTTTACTGGATACTAACCGCTATTGTAGCATTGATAATGGCTTTTTCATGCTATTCATACTTAGCTAAACCCGAAATGGCTGCAGCCTTTCATCATTTAGGCTTCCCTGATTATTTTAGGGTTGAACTGGCAATAGCAAAGCTTATCGGTGCAATATTATTATTGGCACCAGTGCCTGCCAGGTTAAAAGAGTGGACTTATGCAGGATTTACCTTTGTATTTGTTTCGGCGTTTATTGCACATAGTGCATCAGGTGATCCGGTAGCAAACCGTGTGATGCCGTTGGTGTTTCTGGCGATTTTGGGAGGATCGTATATTTTTAACTATAAGAAGCAGCAGTAATGTGAGGGATGTTCCCACCACGTCATTGCGAGGAACGAAGCAATCCCCATGAAGTAGAGCGACTATGCAAGTCTCCCTGTAGAGTCGAGGATTGCTTCGTTCTTTGCAGTGATGTTAGATACAATCCTACGGCACCAGCAATTTCTCAAACTCCGTACTATCGCCCTTAAACACATTAAAATCCACAACATGGTTAATGCCGTTAACATGGGCCTTATCCGAGTGTTGCCAAAACTTCCAGTTGGTTTTGTTGGATACAAGCAGCTTGGGCTGGTAGTAATGTGCAATCCACAGGGTATAACCATCAAAATAACCTTCCAGGTAATCCTGGTAAAATTTTAGGTTAGTATAGATGATGGGCTTAATCCCTGTACGGTTTTCAATGGTTTTGATAAAACTCTCCAGTTGCTCTCGCATCTTTTCAGGACTGGTACGATATAATCGTTCCACGTCTACCACCATAGGCAGGTCGCCTTTTTCGGTTTTTACGGTTTGCAGGAAAAATTTGGCCTGCCATACACCACTTTTTTGCGGAAGAAAAAAATGATAGGCGCCGCACATGATCCCCGCCTTAGGTGCTTCGCGCCAGTTACGCTGAAAATATGGATCGACACTTAGCACGCCCTCGGTAGCTTTTATAAATGCAAAACTGATATGAACATCGCCCTCGCGCATGGCCTTTACCTGTTTCCAGTTAATGCGGCCCTGGTAGGATGACACATCAATACCATATACCGAATAACCGTCGGGAATATGGATAGCAAAGTTCTTATATTTTCGGTAATGGGTATCCTCACCCGCATCCATGATCCACCGCCAGGTGGCACTGCCGAATTTTAAAATATAACCATAATAAAAAGGGGAGAGCAGGATAAGGAGCAAAGCCCCGATAGCCACCGCCCACTGTGTAGAAAAGCCAACTTGCTGTTTTGCTTTAGTCGCTGGTTTTTTGCGGGCAGGCGCTTTCTTTCTTACAGGTGTTTTCTTTTCAGGAGCAGGCACGGGGTAAAAATAGCAAATCTGAACCGGGATTTGAACCTTGATTTTTAGGATTAATGGATTCCCCTGATAGCAGGTTGTTTACCATTAAAATTATTGAGCAGTATCCAAAACCTAAATCAGGAAATCTTCAAATCAAGAAAATCAAGGTTTACATTCCCTTAACAAAATAATCTCTATATTTGTAAGGTAAACTTACAAGTTTAACTGATTAATTGTATGAGCGACGAAAAAGAGATCCAACTGGCTTCCGAATTGAGGTTTATCATAGGGAGGCTGAGTAAAAAAATTAGGAAGACTTCGGCTACTGCTGAAAAGCTTTCGCTTACCGAGCGGTCGACCATGGCGCTGATCTTTCAGCATGAAGAGATCCTGCCCAATGAGTTGGCAGCTATGGAGAAGATCACCACGCAATCCATGTCGCAGATCCTGAGTAACCTGCTCAACCTTGGGTTGATCAAAAGGCGTATCTCCGAGCTGGATAAGCGTAAGGTGATCATTTCACTATCGGAAGCTGGGATCAGCCTCATCCACAAATCCAGGAGTGAAAAGGATGAATGGCTTAACCGTGCGCTCGAAACTACCTGTACTGCCGAAGAGCAGGCAGTTTTAAAGAAAGCCCTGGCACCCCTGGCCAAACTTGTTGACTTTGATTAATTAATAAAAACTGACAGAAAGGGATAAATGAGTAAGTTAAGTACATTCAACGCTTTTAAAAGCCGCAACTACCGGCTGTATTTTGCCGGGCAATCCGTTTCATTGTTGGGTACCTGGATGCAGAAAACCGCTGTAAGCTGGGTGATCTATTCGCAAACACACTCCAAGTTTATGTTGGGGCTAACCTTGTTTGCAAGTTTGTTCCCCTCGTTTCTTTTTTCGTTTTTGGGCGGTGTGGTTTCTGACAGGTATAACCGCTTTAAAGTATTGTTGTTTACGCAAGTGGCTTCCATGGTACAAGCCATTTTGCTCACCGTGCTGGTGTTTTTTGGGTATTATTCGGTTTGGGCTATCATGGCTTTGACTGCTGTTTTAGGGCTGATCAACGCATTTGATGTTCCGGCAAGACAATCGTTGGTATATGAAATGGTTGATGATAAATCCGACCTGCCTAATGCGCTTGCCCTTAACTCTTCCATGGTGAACCTGTCGCGGTTAATGGGGCCGGGGATAGCGGGCCTGATTATTGAAAAATTTGGCGATTCGGTTTGTTTTGGGGCCAATGCTCTGAGCTTTATTGCGGTAATTGGCTCATTGCTGATGATGCGTTTGCCCGAATTTATGCCCAAGCCCCACGGTAAAAACGTATTTGCCGATCTAAAAGACGGCTTCGAATATATCCGCAATACCCCCACTATAAAGTTCATGTTACTGATGCTTGCTTCCATAAGCTTGTTTGTACTGCCTTTCAGTACGCTGATACCGGTTTATGCTAAGGACATATTTAAGGGAACGGCCTCTACTTTTGGGGTTATAGATAGTGTTATAGGGCTTGGTGCTTTTGGCGGCGGGATTTTCCTGGCCTCATTAAGTGCCGGTACCGATCTAAAAAAGATTCTGGCCGTTAATACGCTGATATTTGCCGCGGGGCTAATCGCATTTTCGCATATGCACAATTATCCTGTTGCGCTGTTTTTTTCAGCAATTATCGGTTTTGGTATGATGTCGCAGGTTACCATTGGTAATACCATTATCCAAACTACTGCGACTCCCGAAATGCGAGGCCGGGTAATCAGTTATTACGCTATGTCTTTTTTTGGGATGCAGCCGCTTGGTGGACTGCTTATTGGCGCAGTTTCACAAAAGATAGGCGTGCCCGATACCGTTATGGCCGAAGGTATGATAGCACTGCTTTTAGGGGTTTTACATTTTGCTTTTTTAAGGCGCAGCAGGCTTAAAAAGAAAACTATGGAAGCCATGCAGCAGCCCGCCGAAGCAATTTCTTAAACAATCAACTACCATGATAACTACATTAGATCAAAATACAGCACTGGTGCTGATAGATTTGCAGAAATACATTGTACAGCTTACATGTGCCCACCCAATGGCCGGCATTTTGGAAAAGTCGGCTCAATTGGTTGAAGCCTTTCGTAAGGCCGGTAAGCCTATTGTTGTTGTTCATGTAGAACCTATAGGTGCGGCTTTTAAAACCAGGCGCGACAACAATAGAAACAGCATGACCGAACTCCCCGCCGATTGGAACGAAATTGCGCCTGAAATTGAGACCGGGCCAACGGATATTTTTATCACCAAAAAAACCTGGGGCGCTTTTTATAATACAGGTCTGCACGAGGAATTGCAAAAGAGAGGCGTCACGCAAATTGTACTGGCCGGCGTAGCCACCAGCATAGGTGTTGAAGCTACTGCCCGCTCGGCCAACGAGCATGCCTACAATATAGCCTTTGCTAGTGATGCCATGACAGATATGTTTCCCGAAGCGCATGCCCACAGCTTTAAATACATTTTCCCGAGAATAGGGCAGGTGGGTACTACCGCCGAGATTATTGAGAAGTTGGGATAGATGAGGGTAAGTGTATAATAGGACGCATCTTTGCTTTGTATCTACCCTTAGTAAGTTGAAGAATAAGACTTACAAAGCTTCAAAAATTTCGTAAGTCTTATTCTTCTGGTCATCCATTCTTTGTGGTTCTGTTTCGGCGAACAAACAATCTCTATGCAATAGGCATTTATAGTTAAATTAGCAGTGTGGATATTGCTACTAAACCGCCTATGAAAAAGATCTCCCCGCTTAAATCCCTGGTAGTTTTAATTCATTTGCAGTGCTTATTTATTTGCTTCACAAACAAAGCTTTCGCTCAGGCGGATTCGGCGAAAGTCACCGTAAATAGTCCTGCATTTATTCCCCCCGCTGTTCAGCGCTGGGACGACCGTGTCATGATCGATCTGCAAAATCAACGCACACCCGGCCAAACAGGTTTTTTCATGTTCCTGAGCAAGAATGTTTTGTACGGCGATATCGGGATCCCGGCGGGCTTACTGGTAGGAGGTATTGCAAGCAATAATAAAGAAATGCGCCAAAACGCAGGTTATGTAGCCAGCAGCACGGCCATATCATATGGTTTTATGCTGCTGATCAAGCATCTGGTGAAAAGGCCGCGGCCATTTATTCAAAATATCAATATCACGCCGGTTTACCGGGCGGGCGGTACCTCGTTCCCCTCGGGGCATACTTCATCAAGCTTCGCTACGGCTACGGCTTTATCGGCGGCTTATCCTAAATGGTATGTGATAGCGCCATCTTTCTTTTGGGCGGGCGCCACCAGCTATTCAAGAATGTATCTCGGTGTTCATTATCCAACCGATGTGGCAGCCGGGCTAACAGTAGGGGCGGGAAGTGCGGCGGCTATGTCGTTTTTGAAAAAGTAGAGGTAATTTATCGCCTGAAAGTCTTTTAGTTATGATTTAATCGCTATCTTTAGTTATCAATTTGTCAGATATATGATTGCCATACTTGATTTTTTAGCTGGATTATTACTCACCGACTGGAAGCGTATCCAGAGGCTTAAATGGAACCGCAACAGCTAAGTATACACTTAGCTTCCCGGCATTTTCCAACTATCTTCGGTTAAAACAGGATTAAACTCGATAGAGGTCGTGTTTGACACCAGTTTGTTTTTTCCGTCGGATGATTCGGTGGTAGCAGGATAGGTGATGCCATTGGCTTTTGTGAAATCTTTGTAGATAGAAATATTAGCAGGCGCTGAATTGATGGAGTAAGCATTTCCTTTCAGGCTATAATCACTACCAATCAGGTACAACAGTTTATTCTTACTTCTGTAAAAAGTGACGATATAATCATCGCCCGATGCGGATACTGTGCCTGTAAGGAAAGAGCTGTTTAGTTTTTTATGCAAGCCCAGGATCCCCTGGTACAGGCTTAAGGTTAGTTCGTCTTTTTCATCCTGCGTTAAAGGCTTTTTTGTGCCGTTCATCCATTGCCAGCCTTCGTTTCCGTCCAGCTGTTTTACCAGTAGTAACTTGCCGTTCTGTCTTACTTCTGCACGGATCCTGTTATTAAGGATATCGGTTAAAGCGATAATTTGCATGTTACCTGTTACCGTAGCCGTTTCCCTAACAGTTGTTAACTTGTCTATGTTTTCGCCACCATATTGTGCCCTGAGTTGGGTAAGCAAACGGGCCGGCGCAGGCAGGCCGGTTGCTGCAGGTTCACTTGTATTTGTCTTTGAACCAACGGAGGTTCCTTGTGTAATTGCAGGCTTTTCTTTTTCGTCGTCCTCTCTGAAATAGAATTCACCATTCAATAAAACCAGGTCTTCTTCATTTGGCGGACTGTAAAAGAAGCTGTGTTTGGCAACAGTGCCATTACCAAATGTTAAAGTTATTTCTTCATCGCCCAATTTATAAGTTCCACTGGTTTTACCGTTTTTTTCAAATTTACCACCTATAGTACCGCCCACTGCATCACCCGTTACACCAACAACGCTCGACCGTTCTGTTGAAAAATTTCCTTTACCATCAAAATAAATTAAATCAGAAGAAAAAGCGCCCACCGCCGGCATTCCCGTACCTATTCCCCCACTGGTGGAAGCGCTTCTTTTTTCATATAGCCCGGCAGGGATAACAGTTACTTTTTTAACCTTATACAAGGTATGTTTTATCCCTGCTGTACTTTCAAGGTGTCCATTAGCTGCCAGTTTATATTTTTTGCTTTCGTCGCCGTTTTTAAATGTGAGTTGTACAAGGTTGTTCTTAACTGTGTAAGAACCGCTGGATTTGGTTTTCCAGTCTGCCTGGTTCAATGCGTTATTGAAAGTGCCATCGCTCCGGAAACTGATCACGATATTGTTGATCTGCATGCCGTTAAAAGGCGTGTTGTATAACTCTGCACCAATGTATACGCCATTGAGCGTTGGTGATTGTGCGCACACTAAGGAGGTTTTTACAATAAACAGGCACAGGAAGAGGAGAAGGTTTTTTGTCATCAGGTAAAGAACCCGAAAAACTGTACCAAAGAACCTGTAGTAAAATTAATTTTCCGTTAAATCTTTAAAAGATATGATATTTTCTTCGGTGAGATAAATACGTATATGATATATTGATTGTATTCTTAATTGATAACAAAAAACAAGGGCGGCACCATTTGATACAGTTGATGTATAGAAATTATGCCATCTGTCGTCCGGCGAATAAGATTAATAAAGTTGATCATTTAAAAAATTAACATTATTAAATTAAAAAAGTAATATCTTGACCTCAACGGTCCGATGATTTTCCCGGGTAACGGACTGGTGGTAATCTATAAAAAATGAATACAAATATTGATCAAAACGGCTCAAGAAAGATAGGATTAGTGTTGTCTGGCGGGGGGGTAAGAGGGGTGGCCCATTTGGGGGTGATGCAGGCCCTAACCGATTATGGTATCAAATTCTCGCATATCTCGGGCACAAGTGCAGGCGCAATAGCTGCGGCTTTTTTTGCAGAGGGATATACCCCAAAAGAAATTTTACGCGTCATCAAAGACAACAGCCTGCTCAAATTGCTGCGCCCGGCATTTGGCAGCAACGGTTTGATCTCAATAACACATGCCAGGGTATTGATCAATAAATATATTCCACATAATTCCTTTCAAAGCCTCAAAACACGTGTTACCATTCCGGCGGTCGACATTGGAGAAGCAAAACTGGTTTATTTTACCGAGGGCGAGTTGGATATAGCAATTTTAGCGTCATGCTGTTTGCCAGGTATTTTTAGGCCCATCATCATTAACGATCATATGTTTGTTGATGGCGGCATACTCAATAATTTTCCGGTTGAACCATTGGTGGGCAATTGTGACCTCATCATAGGTTCATGCTGTAACCATTTGCCTGTTGTTTCAACAATTAAATCCTTTGTGAACCTGGTTGACAGGGCGGCCATGATAACGATTAATTCGGGCCTCAATGCGCATAAAATGTTGTGCGATATAGTTATCGAGCCGCGTGGCTTGGGTGGTTATGGTATTTTTGATACCGATGCCGCCGAAGAAATTTATATGATAGGGTATGAAGAGGGTTTAAAAACCATCAACAGCAACGAAAAGTTAAAAGAGGTTATTCATAGGCTGAAAGGGTAAGAACCTGTCCGCAAACGATACTGCAGTGTAGCTTTAAAATTGTCGTTAGTATTGGATAAACGATCTGAAAACAGATTTGGTAATGTCTTAAAATAGATGGAAATTGCTCAGGAAGCTGTGCATAAAGAAGTATTTAACAGGTGTTAAATAGCATTCAAAATACTGTACAACTTTCCTTCTATGTTATAGCAACTTAATCATACAAACAGAATTAAACTATGAAAAAAGTAACGGGCCTTGGAGGCGTATTTTTTAAATGCGACGATCCGAAAGGTATGAACGAATGGTATGTCAAAAACCTTGGACTGCCTTCCGGCCAATACGGGACAACGTTTGAGTGGCGGCATGCAGATGATCCGTCGAAAATAGGGTCCACCTCCTGGTGTACGTTCCCGCAGGATACCAAATATTTTAATCCGTCGACTAAGCCTTTTATGATTAATTACCGGGTAGAAAATCTTGTTGCACTGGTAGACGAATTAAAAAAAGATGGCGTAACCATTATTGACGAGATTGCCGAGTATGATTATGGCAAATTTGTTCATATTCTCGATCCGGAAGGGAACATTATTGAGCTTTGGGAGCCAGGCGATGAATCGGAACCGGATAGTGCTGCGGGATAATTTAGTTCTAAGTTGAAAGTCTTGAGTTCTAAGTTAGGATTTATCCCTATCGACTTAGAACTTAAGACTTTCGACTTAAGACTTCTTACTAACGATCAGGGAAACTTAACCCCGTTATAATCTGATATATTCACCTGTGGTATTGATGAATTATATTTATCATTGATGGCTTTGATAAATTCATTGGCCACAATTGCATACCCGCGCGGTGTAAGGTGTACTCCATCCAATGAGAACAGACCGCCGCTGATGTAATTTGAATTAACGCTTACCCCGTCAACCACCAGACCGTTCAGTTTAACATTTTGCAGAAAGGTATATGCATCAAATACAGCCAGGCCTTTTGCTGCCGCTATAGATTTTATGGTGGTGTTATAAGAAGTTACATAATCCTCGGTAAGGGCAACCTCCTTTTCGTCAAGTACATATTGGTTATCTATCGGCGTATACGGCGTTAAACCGTAAGGCAGGTTGCCAACAGGAGTTGCAACCGGCTGCCCGATCTTGCTCGTCGGAAAGGTAAGTACGATAAGATCGTTAGGCGTTGCTGCGCGCGGCGCATAAGTACTGCCCGAAACCAACGCGTTGATATACAATGCTTTTGCACTTGGATTGGCTTTTTGTACGCCAGCCAGTATTGCAGAAACGGTGATGGTATTAAAATAAGGTATTGAGGTTACATCCGGTACGGTTGCAACTACGCCTTTCTGTCCCTTAGCAGTGAGGGTGTTGATCAATACATTATACAAGGCAGCAAAAGTGTTTTTATCTGTCAGCACGTCGCCGGCCCCACCGGATGTGGCGTAACTTAAAGCGTCATTGTTCCCCAGCCAGTTTGAGAAGAAAGTGAATGGCTTCGACATTACAAAATTGAGATAAGAGGTGGAGTTTGTTGGCGCGTTACCGGGCAACAGTCGTTCAAAATACCCGTTAAGGTTGCCATAAGGTGCGTAGGTGATATGCATCAGCTTAATGCCGGGCACACCGTAATTATTGATATCGCCGGTGTATTTGGTATATAAAGTCACGTTTCCGAAGCCGGGTACAGGCAATAAGCCGCGTACTGCCAGATTGGTAGTTACAGGAGTTGTAATCGGTGTGCCATCGGCATTAAAGCCGGTAAGTGATAAATACCCGGACCCATTTGCCTGGGCCGTGCTGAATAGCGGCTGCGTAAATGTACCCCCGCCCACCGACTGCATTTGCTTGCCGATGATGCTGGGATAAGATACCTGCTGACCTGCAAGGTATAAGCCCCCATCGGCATAACCGGCAGTGAGCGAATTACCCAACGCAATGTATCTTGAAAAATCGACAGAACCTGCGGATGGTTTTGGCGTATGGATTTCGGGCTTGCAGGCACCTAATAACAGTAACCCTGCAACAATATAAATATGTAGTTTAAACGTTTTCATGAACTGATTTCTTTAAGGATTACCAATGATAGGCTAATGAGATACCTGGTATGTAAACATCGGTTTTAAATGTTCCCGATAATTGCGATTCGATATTGGTTTGCGTGCGCTTCATTAGGTGCTCGTACTCAAAGGAGATATCTATATCCAGGCGTTTGGCTACGGTATAACCTAAGCCCAGGGTACCATAAACCCGGTTGGCATCCGGCACTTCGGGAGTTACATAGCCATCTAAAACGGCGGTGCCGCCATAGCCACCGCCAAAACGCAGGGCCAGTTTATCGGTAGCCTTATATTGAGCGCCCCCGCGTAAGCTAAACGCCTGTTGGTAGTTCCGGGCGGAGTGGGTGTCCTGTAATACAGCCGTATTGTTTTTATAATCAAACGATAGCGTTTTATAACTATCCCAGTTAACCAGGTTAACATCAATGGCCAATATCCATTTGCTGCTGGGGTAAAAGCCGAAACCGATGGAGTTAGTGGCCGGTAAGGGTATGGTTGAACTAAAGGTATTGGGCTGAGGGAAACTACTTTGCAGCGATGCAGGTACAGTAAAAATAGCGTTCCCTGCCGAAATTGTGGTATTTACCTGCGAGCGGTGTGTGATCCCTATGGTAATACCTGCTTCTGTTTTGAAGTAAACGCCCGCGTTCCACCCGTAGCCTTTGCCGCTGCCTTTCAACCGGGCCTGTCCCGGGTCGCCGTTGCTGTTTGCAAGTGGGATAGCCCGCGTCAGATCAACGCTGCCATGGTTGTAAACGAAGCCTCCGCCGATGCTCATCCAGTCGGCCAGTTTTATACTTAGTGTTGGCTGAATATAAATGGCTTTCAGGTCGAGGCTTTCCAGTACATATTTGCCCTGCCAGGTATTGCCCCAGTCGGTTAAACCGCCAAAAGGGGTATAAACGCCAAGTCCCAGTTTCCAGAAGGAAGATTTAGGGCCCCATACCGCATAAGCATGGAACGGAGTAGCAACTTTATTAGAGGTATGGTCCTGTATTGATGTCCCCGAGGGGTTGAAAACAGATTTGAACAGTAAAGGGCTTATTCCTCCCTGTATGTAATTTTCGGGCAGCATGGCTACTGCGCCGGGGTTAAAAAATACGGAAGCTCCATCCTGTACGATACCCGTACCTGTATGGCCCATTCCTATTTGCTTTTGTCCCCCAAGGTTCACCTGGAAACCCTGGGAAAAAGCTAACAGCGGTGCTGCGGTGAGCACCAATAGTAGAATTTTTCTCATAAAAATATAATTGGTTCGTGACAGGAAATTGCTTGTAGGTTACAATTTGAAACTGTCAGGGATAAAATTAGTTTGGATTAAAAAGAAAAAAAGGGCTATAATGCGGAGATATTAGTCAAAAAGTCGGATAAAGCTTATTTTTAATATCAGATAAGAAAATTGCTTTACAATCGTCTTTAATAAATACAATAGTTAAAATTATATATCTAAACTATATGAATAATAAAGTTGGACAATTAAGCCTGTCGAAATTTGCAGATCTTTATGCAGACAAGCTGGCTGGTGCCGATTTTTTTGTTGTTGACGAAAAGCAATTATTGAGCCTGAGCGAATATCCTTATCGTTCGGACGGTTATATTATAGGCATTTGTACCAGGGGCACAGCCAAAGTAGAAGTAAACCTGCAGGTTTACGATGCCCGGCCGGATGCCATGCTTCTGGCAACCCCCTTTCATGTTTTGAGGATTTACGATAGCAGTGCCGATTTTTTATGCCGGTTTGTTGTTTTCAGCAAAGCCTTTTTAATCGAAAATAACGCCAATAGCCATTTCCTTGAATCATTCAGTTATTTTAACAGCGCATCTATCCCGGTAATTTATCCGGGCAATGCCGATGCCAAAATGATACTGGAAATTTATTTATTGATCCAGCGCAAATTAGCGCGCGAAGGGCATCCTTATGATGTTGAAATATCCAGGAGCATATTAATGACGCTGCTTTACGAAATACAGGCCATTTACGAAAAGCAACACCTGATAATAAAAGGTAAACAAACCAGGAAACAGGAACTGAATGTACTTTTCCAATCCCTCATTTTCCATCATTATAAAGAACACCGCAGCGTGCAATACTATGCCGACGCGCTGTATGTATCTCCCAAACATTTAACCGAAACCATTAAGGAAGTAACCGGGCGAACCGCGGGCGAATGGATAGACGACGCGGTAATATTGGAAGCCAAAGTATTACTGAGGAATCACGAGATCAGCATCGCCCGCGCCGCCGAGAGCATCCATTTCCCCGACCAATCATCGTTTGGCAAATATTTTAAGAAACATACCGGCATGTCGCCTTCTGACTATAGAGCGATATCTGCGCATTGATTGTTGTCGTTTAGACAAAAACATCTCATTGCAAATAACGAGCAGGGCACCCGGAAAAATCGTGATAACGTATAAAATATTTTTTAGCGATGGTGCGAGGGGTTGCGTTAGGGATGGGAGCGGATACCGGCCTGTGGCTAAGGCCTGTGTAGTATGAGCGTACAGCCCGGGCCGCAGGCAACGCCATAATTAATGCGGATCCGGTCGTGTGTTTGATAATCAATGACTTAAAACGGCGCCATTATAGGCGGAGTGTGGTAATGCACAGAAGTGTACCCATCTTGTGTAACATGCAAAGCCTTCGCGCACGAAATAAACTAAGGGATAGGTTAATCCTTCTATCAATGACATTTTTTTCCTCTGAGCACTTCTGCTTTATCGTTATACCACATTTTTCAAACCTGATCATCCCCTCTTCTTTCCGACTTTTTGACTAATATCTCCGCATTGCTGCCCTTTCTTTGGCTTAATAATGCCTCTAATTTTACTCCTGATTATAAACCAAAAAACTTTATGAATGCCACAGAACCGATGAAAGCCATAAAAGGAGGGGAGTTTCTGATCAGGGAAACTTCTGCGGATAGCATTTTTATTCCCGAAGAATGGAATGAAGAGCAGTTAATGATCGCCGAAACATGTACCAATTTTTTGGCACAGCAAGTAACACCAAACCTACAGCGCATTGACGAGCAGGAAGAGGGATTAATGCGTCATTTAATGGACGAAGCAGGCGCACTTGGATTGTTAGGTATCTCCGTGCCCGAAGAATACGGCGGTTTTGGTAAAGATTTTAAAACCGCCATGCTGGTTACCGAAAAGCTGGGTGCCGGTCACTCATTTTCGGTTGCTTTTTCGGCGCATACGGGTATCGGCACCATGCCTATATTATACTATGGCAACGATGCCCAAAAACAAAAATATATTCCTAAACTGGCCAGCGGCGAGTGGAAAGGGGCGTATTGCCTTACAGAGCCAGCCGCAGGCTCAGACGCCAATTCGGGTAAAACCAGGGCAAAACTTTCTGCTGATGGCAAGTACTATCTCATCACCGGGCAAAAAATGTGGATCACCAATGCCGGTTTTGCCGATGTGTTTACCGTTTTCGCCAAAATAGACGACGATGAAAACCTGAGCGCGTTTATTGTTGAAAAGGATTTTGAGGGTCTTTCGCTAAATACGGAAGAACACAAAATGGGGATCAAAGGGAGCTCAACGCGCCAGGTGTTTTTTAACGATTGCAAGGTGCCGGTTGAAAACCTCCTTTCCGAACGGCAGAATGGTTTTAAGATAGCAGTTAACATCCTGAATCTCGGCCGCATCAAATTAGGCGGCGGCACCGTTGGGGCCAGTAAGGATGTGATCACCTCATCGGTACGTTATGCTAATGAGCGGGAGCAGTTCGGTCGCGCTATTTCCAAATATGGGGCGATAAGATATAAACTGGCCGAACAGGCTATCCGTACTTACGCGGCAGAATCGGCCGTATACAGGGCCAGCCAGAATATGGAAGAGGCTACAGAAATGTTAATGGCATCGGGCCTTGATGAAAACAAAGCCAAGCTGAAGGGGACTGAGCAATTTGCCATCGAAGCAGCTATCCTAAAAGTTCATGCTTCGGAGGTTCTGGACTATGTAACCGATGAAGGTGTGCAGATTTACGGTGGCATGGGCTACAGCGCAGAGGCGCCGATGGATAGGTCGTACCGCGATTCCAGAATCAACCGGATCTTTGAGGGCACCAATGAAATCAACAGGTTGTTAACCGTTGATATGATGCTGAAACGTGCCATGAAGGGTGAGCTTGACCTGATGGGGCCAGCCCAGAAAGTAGCCGGTGAATTGATGAGCATCCCCGATTTTGGCGCAACGGAAGAAGATGGCCTGTTTACTAAAGAAAAGAAATACATAGCCAATTTTAAAAAGGCCATATTGATGGTAGCCGGTAGCGCTGTTCAAAAACTAATGATGCAATTGAGCAAAGAGCAGGAAGTATTGATGAACCTGGCCGATATGCTGATAGAGCTTTATGTAAGCGAATCGCTGCAATTGAGGGTAGAGAAATTGGTTAGCTTAAGGGGCGAAGAAGCGTGTAAAGAACAACTAGACATAATGCGGGTGTACATCAATGACGCAGCCGAACATATTGCCAAATCGGGTAAAGAAGCACTGAACTCATTTGCCGAAGGCGATGAAAGAAGGATGATGCTCATGGGACTTAAGCGTTTCACCAAAACCGAAGATATTAATACTACCCAGGCACGCAGAAATATCGCTTCAAAATTGATTGCTGAAAATAAATATTGTTTTTAGTGCTGCATTTAAGCTAAAAAAAATCCCCTCTTGAGAGGGGGCGCGAAGGAACGAGTGATAGCAGGGGTGTGTTTATGCTGTATGCTTATCAAAGCAGAGACACACCCCTCCGCCCCTCTCAAGAGGGGAATCGCGCGTTCCCATGCTTTTTACTCTATAGATTAACGGCAACGGTACTTCATTTCCCTAAATAATATCAACCTAAAAAACAAAATTCTGATAATGAAAATATTAGTGTGTATAAGCCAGGTGCCCGACACCAGCACCAAAATTGTATTAAAAAATAATAATACTTCTGTTAACAGCGATGGGGTTACTTATGTGATTAACCCGTATGATGAATGGTACGCGTTGATTAGGGCTATCGAATTAAAAGAAAGCGGTATCGCCACCGAAATTCATTTGATAACTGTAGGTAAGGCCGATGTTGAGCCCGTGATCAGGAAAGCGTTGGCGTTGGGTGGCGATGAAGCTATCCGTATTGATGCTGAGAGCAATGACCCTTATGAAACGGCTCATTATATAGCCGAATATGCGGCCGGGGTAGGTTATGACCTTATTTTATGCGGTAAAGAATCTATCGATTACAATAACGGTACTACAGGCACCATGCTGGCCGAATTGCTTGATCTCGATTATATTGGTTTTGCAACCGGGATCGGCATAGAGGCCAATACTGCTGTGATAAATCGTGAAATAGAAGGCGGTGAAGAAACAGATGCCTGTAATTTACCGCTGGTTATTTCCTGCCAGAAAGGTGTAGCCGAAGCCCGCATTCCCAATATGCGCGGCATCATGGCAGCACGTACGCGTCCGTTAAGGGTCATTACGCCTTCAGGAATAGCTGCTGTAACCGAAATACTGTCGTACGAATTGCCGCCTGCCAAGGCCGGTATCAAGCTGGTAAGCCCGGATGATATGGATGAACTGGTGCAGTTGCTGCACACGGAAGCTAAGGTGATTTAATAATCATTCTTATTTACCCGGCGATGGGTGACCGGAAGATTTAAAAGGCATGGGGATTGTGCGATTCCCTCCCTTGGGAGGGTGTAGGGAGGGGTTTCGGCGAGATGCCTTGTCGTTACAAAGGCGTATAAACCCCTCCCTGCCACTGCTCAACCAGCCGCACCCCTCCCGAGGGAGGGAATTAAAAAATCTTCCGAACACTTATAGTGTGAGCAGCGGGGCATCTTATAGGGGATGTGATAATAGCATTTGATAACCAAATTATTGGCTTTAAGCTTTGTGCATTCGGCTTTAAGCTTTTATCTAACTAAAAAAAAATGTCTGTAATAGTATTGGTAGAACATACCGAAGGAATTATAAAAAAACAAAGCTTTGAGGCTGTGCAATATGCCGCTCAGATAGCCGAAAAAATGGGAACCACAGTAACAGCAGTTGCTTTAGGCAGCATTGCCGGAGCCGAAATGGAAAACCTTGGCCAGTATGGTGCACAAAAAGTGCTGCACGTTGCCGATAGCCGGTTGGACGAGTTACATTCAAGGGCCTATGCCGGCGCCTTAATAGCCGCGGCACAAAAGGAGAATAGTAAAGTAATTGTAACCCTTCATGATATTAAGGGCAGGGCGGTAGCGCCGCGGGTAGCTGTAAAATTAAAAGCAGGCCTGGTAGCCGGTGCGCTTTCATTCCCGGATACGGAAAAAGGCTTTGTGATCAAAAAAGCCGTGTTTTCGGGCAAGGCATTTGCCTATGTAAACATTTTAAGCGACGTAAAGGTGATTATGCTGATGCCTAACACTTTTCCCCCTAAAAAGGAGGAGGGTAAGGCGATTGTTGAGCAACTGGATGTTAGCTTAAGCGAAAAGGATTTTGGCGTAAAAGTGAAATCGGTAAATAAAGTGACCGGCGAAGTACCGCTTGCCGATGCCGAGCTGGTTGTTTCGGGTGGCCGTGGTTTAAAAGGTCCTGAAAACTGGGGCATACTGGAAGACCTGGCGAAGGAGTTAGGCGCTGCTACTGCCTGCTCGCGCCCGGTAGCCGATTCGCACTGGCGGCCGCATCATGAACATGTGGGCCAAACAGGTGGCACCGTTCGCCCAAATCTGTATATCGCGGTGGGAATATCCGGGGCTATCCAGCACTTGGCCGGGGTTAACGGTTCAAAAACCATTGTTGTGATTAACAAGGATCCCGAAGCCCCATTTTTTAAAGCAGCCAATTATGGTGTAGTTGGTGACGCGTTGGAGATTCTGCCACGACTAACGGCAGCTGTTAAAAAGTTCAAGGAACATCATCAATAAATAATCAGGGTTATGGAGTTTTTTTATGAAGGACAGGTGCTGTGGTCGCAGATAGATTCGAACCAGCACATGCGGCATTCTGCATATGCCGATCTTGCAGCACAGGCGCGCATCACCATGCTCGAAAGCCTGGGTTTAAAACTGCCTACACTTTATGAATACAAAATAGGGCCTGTATTATTCAGGGAAGAAATGATTTACCTGAGAGAGATCGGGATCAATGAGCAGATCAGGGTAACCTGCCAGCTTACCAAATCCAGGCCTGATGGTTCCCGCTGGGCAATCAGGCATGAGCTGTACCGGGGCGACGGTGTTAAAGCCGCAATCGTAAATGCCGAAGGTTCATGGATAGATATGGAAAAGCGTAAGCTGGCCGTATTGCCCTCAAAACTAAGCCAGATGTTTATGAAGGCGCCCCGGAGCAGCGATTATGTGGAAGAGGCCAATCTAGCCTGAAATAATTAAATAGTGTTGAATATCAGTTTATAAGCTTTGGGCTTTATGCCTTCTGCTTTTAGCTTTAAATAATTTATCTATGACCGATCTGAAAGGCACTTTTGAAAGGGCCGTTAAAGAGAGTAAGGAACTACCCTCAAAACCTGATAATGAAACATTATTACGCCTGTACAGTTTATATAAGCAAGCAACGGAAGGCGATATAAATACAGAAAACCCTCCGGGTATGTTTGATTTTGTAGCTAAAGCAAAATATGATGCCTGGCTAAAACAGAAGGGCACTACCGCCGATCATGCCATGCAGCAATATATCCAGCTTGTAACGCAATTATCAAATAAAACCAGCTAACTTTAATTCCGAAATATTGACAAATGTTTCCGCCGTTTAGACCTTTATAAAGCACCGCAGAAATAGATATTTGTTATTATAAACCATCCCGGTATCGGGGATATGATTAGAATCTATTAATTCACATAGATAATTAAATAATAATAACCAGGCTATTAGCTTTAAGCCTTGTGCATGCTGCTTTTAGCTTTATATAAACCATTTTATAATTCTACTCTGTCTCTTTTTAGGTGGCTTCCAATACCCGTATTGATATTGGGTAAGTGCGACAGATGACCTAAAAACCGACTTGTTTTTAACTATAAAAAACACCTAAGGCAATGTCAGCATCAAAAAAACATTTCACCCGTTTTGTATTAATCCTGCTAACCATTGTGGCGGTCAGCATCAACGCAAAAGCGCAAACCGATAAAATTGAAGGTTTATGGTACAACGACGTAAAAACCGCCAAAATCCAGATCTCTAAAGAAAGCAACGGTAAGTTTTATGGTAAGGTGGTATGGCTTAAGGAATCATTAAAAGATGGGAAGCCGAAAGTTGACGAAATGAATAGTGACGAAAAATTGCGTTCAAGGCCGAGGCTGGGATTACCCGTACTGGCTGATTTTGTGAAAGATGGGGATAACAAATACTCGGGCGGAACAATTTACGATCCTAATAACGGCAAAACGTACTCCTGTAAAATGACCTATAAAGGTAAAACCCTGGATATCCGCGGATACATTGGTATTTCGCTTTTCGGGCGGACAACAACCTGGTCGCGGGCAGAGTAAATTAAAGATAAAGAGTTTTAATAACACAAGCAGATACTAATGAATGCTAAACGAATTATAAAAAAGGTTGCAGTATTGGGGTCGGGAGTAATGGGCAGTCGTATCGCCTGCCACTTTGCAAATATCGGCGTACAGGTACTGTTGCTTGATATTGTACCCAAGGATGCCCCGGCAGATAAAAAAGCGCGGAATAAAATTGTTAATGACGCGCTGGACTTCGCGTTAAAGTCAAACCCCTCGCCCATCTACCTTAAATCATTCGCAAAACGTATCATAACCGGCAATTTTGAAGATGATATGCCCAAAATTGCGGATTGCGACTGGGTGATAGAGGTAGTTGTGGAACGGCTGGATATAAAACAACATGTCTTTGAAACAGTAGAAAAATACCGGAAACCCGGCACGCTGATCACTTCCAATACATCCGGTATCCCGATACATTTAATGGCCGAAGGCAGGAGCGATGACTTTAAAAAATATTTCTGTGGAAGCCATTTCTTTAACCCTCCCCGGTATTTAAAATTACTGGAGATCATTCCCACAAAAGACACCTTAGCGGGCGTTGTGGATTTTTTGATGGACTATGGCGCAAAATACCTGGGAAAAACTACAGTGTTAGCCAAAGATACGCCGGCATTTATCGGTAACCGCATCGGGGTTTTCAGCATCATGAGTGTGCTGCATTATGTGGAGCAAACCGGTATGACGGTTGAAGAGGTTGATAAACTGACAGGGCCTGTAATAGGTCACCCAAAATCGGCCACCTTCCGCACCAATGATGTGGTGGGTTTAGATACGATGGTACATGTTGCCAACGGTCTTTACAAAAACGCACCTGATGATGAGGCAAGGGAACTATTTAAAATTCCTTCATTTGTTGAGGGAATGCTAAAAAATAACTGGCTGGGCAGTAAAACCGGCCAGGGTTTTTATAAGAAGGAAAAAGGCGAAGGTGGAAACCAGTTTTATGCGCTCGATCTGAAAACGCTTGAGTACAAACCCTCTCAAAAAGTAAAATTCGCTTCGCTTGAAACTACAAAGGCGGTTGATAACTTAAAAGATAGGCTCAGGATCCTGGTTACAGCAAAAGACAAAGCCGGCGATTTTTACCGCGCTACCTTTTATCAGTTATTTGCCTATGCCAGTAACCGCATCCCCGAAATAGCCGACGAACTTTATAAAATAGACGCAGCCATGAATGCGGGCTTCGGCTGGGAACTGGGCCCGTTTGAAAAATGGGACGCGCTTGGTGTTGAGGATACGGTAAAAGCCATGGAAGCCGTGGGAAACAAACCGGCCCAATGGGTATATGACATGCTTGCGGCGGGTGCCAAAAGCTTTTATAAAATAGAAGATGGCAAACGCCTGTATTATGATATTCCGTCGAAAAGCTACAAGGTGATTCCTGGTACCGAAGGCCTTATTTTGCTCAGTAATATCCGGGAAACAAATACGGTGTGGAAAAATAGCGGTACTACCATTACCGATATTGGTGATGGTATCCTGAACCTTGAGTTTCACACCAAAATGAATACAATAGGCGGTGAGGTGATTGAAGGCATCAATAAAGCCATCACCCTTGCCGAGGCAAGCTATAAAGGCTTAATTATATCAAACGAGGGCGCAAATTTTAGCGCAGGGGCCAATGTGGGCATGATATTTATGATGGCCGTTGAGCAGGAGTTTGACGAGCTCAATATGGTGATCAAAGCCTTCCAGAATACAATGATGCGCATCCGTTATTCATCGATCCCGGTGGTTATAGCACCTCATCAAATGGCCCTGGGTGGTGGCTGCGAAATGTGCCTGCATGCCGATAAGGTAGTGGCACATGCCGAGCTATACATGGGTTTGGTTGAGTTTGGTGTTGGCTTGATTCCCGGAGGTGGGGGCACAAAGGAATTTGCCCTGCGCCTTTCAGACGAACTACAGGAAGGTGACGTAGAACTCAATAATTTCCGCGACCGTTTTTTAACCATCGGCCAGGCCAAAGTATCCACTTCGGCTTATGAGGCATTTGAATTTGGCTATCTTAAAAAGGGCAGGGACATAGTGGTAGTATCGCGCGAGCGGCTCCTTGCCGAAGCTAAACAGCAATGCCTGCAGATGGCGAACGAAGGGTACATACAGCCTATTCCGCGCGGAGATATCAGGGTGCTGGGTAAGCAGGCCCTGGGTTTGGGTTATGTAGGGGCCAATACCATGTACAGTGGTAATTACATAAGCGAGCACGATGTGAAAATTTCGCAGAAACTGGCTTATGTGCTTTCGGGCGGTGATCTGTCCCAGCCTTCAATGGTGAGCGAGGAATATTTGCTGGGGTTGGAGCGTGAAGCCTTTGTTTCGCTTTGCACCGAAAAGAAAACGCTTGAACGCATTCAATCCATTTTAACCGGCGGAAAAGTGTTAAGGAACTAATTTTTTTAAGTATAAAATCTCAATAAAATGAACGCATATATAGTGGCAGCCAGCCGCAGCGCTGTTGGAAAAGCTACCCGGGGCGGGTTTAGGTTTACCCGTCCGGATACGCTTGCGGCGGATGTGATCAGGCATCTGCTGGCATCAGTGCCGAATGTTGATAAAGAACAGATTGATGATGTAATTGTAGGCAATGCTACACCCGAAGCCGAACAGGGATTGAATGTTGCGAGGCTGATTTCATTAATGGCGCTTGATACCGATAAAGTACCCGGCATGACGGTGAACCGCTATTGCTCGTCGGGGCTGGAAACAATTGCCATTGCCTCTGCAAAAATACACAGTGGCATTGCCGATTGTATTATCGCGGGTGGTGTAGAAAGTATGAGCCTGATCCCGATGGGGGGCTGGCGCATTGTTCCTAACGCCGATATTGCCCTTGCACATCCCGATTATTACTGGGGCATGGGCCTCACTGCCGAAGCTGTTGCTAAAGAATATCATATCGGCCGCGAAGAGCAGGACCAGTTTGCTTATAACTCCCACCAAAAAGCCATCAATGCTATTAAAGAAGGCAAGTTTAAAGATGAAATAGCGCCGGTAAATATTGTGGAAACCTATGTAGATGAGAGCGGCAAAAAAGCGAAAAGGGAATTTAAGATAGATACAGATGAAGGTCCGCGCAGCGATACCTCAATTGACGCGCTGGCAAAGCTTAAACCGGTATTTGATGCAAAGGGAGTGGTAACTGCCGGTAATTCGTCGCAAACCAGTGATGGGGCGGCCTTTGTCATGGTGGTTAGCGAACGTTTTATGAAACAGAACAACCTTAAACCTATTGCCCGGCTGGTTAATTACGCGGTTGCAGGTGTTCCGCCCCGGATCATGGGGATAGGCCCGCTGGTGGCGATCCCAAAAGTGTTGAAAATGGCCGGGATGAAACAGCAGGATATTGACCTGATAGAACTGAATGAAGCTTTTGCTTCACAATCACTGGCCATAATAAAAGAGCTGGAGCTTAATCCCGACATTGTAAATGTAAACGGCGGTGCTATATCGCTTGGTCACCCGCTTGGTTGTACCGGCGCCAAACTTTCTGTTCAGCTTTTTAACGAATTGAAACGGCGGGAGAAAAAGTATGGCATGGTTACCATGTGTGTAGGCACCGGGCAGGGTGCGGCGGGTGTATTTGAACTATTATAGGAATTTACCTTTATCTAAACCATTGCAAGCATGGAAAAGGCGATAAGATTGTTTGATTGCATGATTACCCAGGCTAAAGAGCCTAAGGTGGATCTTTTGAATGCGAAGGAGAATGGTTCCTGGAGGTCATACAGTACCCAAGAAGTGCATGCCATGATCAACCAGCTATCCGCGGCCCTGTTGGCCCTGGGAGTTTCAGGCGGTGACGGCACTACCGAAGACCGTGATAAAATAGGTTTGATAAGCAACGGCAGGCCTGAGTGGATCATAACCGATCTGGCAGTACAGCAAACGGGTGCCATATTGGTCCCGCTATACCCTAATACAGGGACTAAAGAAATTGAGCAGATCCTGAACGAGGCCGGAGTTAAATATGTATTTGTAAGCAGTAAAGATTTATGCGATAAGGTTAAGGAAGTTCATTTAAATATCCCCTCGTTAAAAGGCATATTTACTTTCGATAACATCGATGGCTGTGATTATTGGGGCACATTGCTTAAGCCTTTGCAAGAAGGTTATCAGCAAAAAATACAGCAGATCAATGATCAGATTACTGAAGATGATGTGGCAACCATCATTTATACTTCGGGCACTACGGGCCGGCCAAAAGGGGTAATGCTTACGCATAAAAACATCATGACCAATGCCTCGGCATCCGGCGACATTCTTAGCCGGATCCCGGTTACAGAAAAACGTGCTTTGAGCTTTTTACCACTGAACCACATTTTTGAAAAGATGTGTACCTATGTTTATCTATACTACGGTTTTTCTATTTATTACGCCGAAAGTATGGACACCATCGGCGCAAATATGAAAGAGGTAAAGCCTTCACTTTTTACCGCGGTTCCCCGCTTGCTCGAAAAAGTGTTTGAGAAAATTATGGTGCAGGGGCAGAAACTAACCGGTATTAAAAGGAAGATCTTTTTCTGGTCGGTAAAACTGGCCGAAGCTTATGAAATTAATAATACCAGCCTACCGTATAAGATCAAACTGGCCATAGCCGATAAATTGGTTTACAGCAAATGGCGTGCTGCTATAGGCGGAAATATAAAAGCCATCGTAGTCGGCAGTTCGGCCTGCCCCATTAAGCTGGAAAGAATTTTTACCGCTGCCAATATTGTGATTATGGAAGGTTATGGGCTTACCGAAACATCGCCTGTAATTGCTGTTAACTGTTATGAAAAAAGCGGGAGGAAATTTGGCACCGTAGGTCGTTTGCTTAGCGGTGTACAGGTGAAGATCGCTGCCGATGGCGAGATCCTCTGCAAAGGCCCGAATGTGATGCTGGGCTATTATAAAAACCCTGAACTAACGGCAGAGGTACTGGAAGACGGCTGGTTCCATACCGGGGATATAGGCGAACTGGACCGGGATTCGTTCCTGAAAATAACAGACCGTAAAAAAGAGATCTTTAAAACCTCGGGCGGTAAATACGTGGCCCCGCTACCCATCGAAAATAAGATGAAGGAAAATTATTTTATTGAACAGATGATGGTTGTTGGTGCGGAAAAGAAATTTGTCGCGGCGCTCATTGTACCATCCTACACTCATTTAAAACCCTGGTGTAAGGAAAATGACATCACTTTTTCATCCAATAGTGAATTGGTGAAAAATGCGAAGGTGATTGAATTGTATCAATCCATTATCAATAACTATAATCCCGAATTTAACCATGTTGAACAGGTGAAGAAGATAACCTTGCTTCCCAACGAATGGTCGATAGATAGCGGTGAACTGACGCCAACCGGAAAAATGAAGCGAAAGGTGATCACCGAAAAATACAAAACCGAGATAGATAAAATGTATCCCTGCGAAGTAAGTGAGGATCCAACTCTTGTCAATTAACCGATGAATACATTTCAAACAACAATACAGGGACGATTGGTAGTGATTTCGCTTGACAGGGGTCGGTCAAATGCCATTAATCATGAAATGGTTAAAGAACTGGCGGCCTGTATCAAAACATTGGAGCATGATGACAACGTGGGCGGGGTTATTTTAACCGGCAAGGAAGGTTTTTTCTCGTCGGGGATAGACCTGATTGAGGCATATGATTATGATGAAGCGCAAAGCCGCCAATTTTGGGTGGATTTTTTGGCGTTACAAAATACTTTAGCCGCTTTCAGGAAACCTTTGGTAGCTGCTATAAGTGGCCATAGCCCGGCAGGAGGTTGCATATTAGCCATTTGCTGCGATTTCCGGGTAATGGCAGAAGGTACGTTCATTATCGGGTTAAATGAAGTTCCGGTTGGTATTATCGTTCCTGATAGCGTTTTTAGCTTATATGCCTTTTGGCTTGGCCAACGTAAAGCTTATCAATATTTGATGGAAGGGAAGCTGCTTAAGGTAGACGAAGCTTTGGAAGCCGGGCTGATCGATGAAGTTGTTTCACCGGATAAGTTAATGAACGCTGCAATAGAAAAGGTAACAGCCTTTATGAAACTGAACCCGGTTACCTGGACTGAAAGCAAACTGAACTTGCATAAAGAGTTGATAGGTAAACTAAAAGCCGATCAAACCGACACCCTGGACAAAATGCTGAAGCAATGGTGGGCACCCGAAACCAGGCAAGGCCTGCAAATGATGATCCAGAATTTAAAATCAAAAAATACAGCTGTTAAATAATTGATGATGACTGATCCGACAACTTCAAATAATGCCGCAAACCATAATCCCGCAACTGCCGGTGGAATGTTAAGAGATGATGCTTTAAAAGGAAAAACCATCATTGTAACCGGCGGCGGAACAGGGTTAGGTAAAGCAATGGGGGCTTACTTTTTGCATTTGGGTGCTAACCTGGTAATTACCAGTCGCAAATTGGATGTGCTGCAACAAACCGCTGCCGAAATGGAAGCCGAAACCGGGCGTAAAGTATTGCCAATAGCCTGCGACGTGCGGAAGTACGACGAGGTGGAAGCAATGTTGCAGCAAGCTATTGAAACATTTGGGCAGGTTGATGCACTATTGAATAACGCGGCAGGTAATTTTATTTCGCCTACCGAGCGTTTATCGGCAAACGCGTTTTCGGCTATTATCGATATTGTTTTAAAAGGCTCGGCTAATTGTTCGCTGGCTTTGGGCAAATATTGGATCAAGGAGAAAATGCCCGGAAACATATTGAATATTATTACCACTTATGCTTTTACCGGTTCGGCGTATGTCGTGCCCTCGGCCTGTGCAAAAGGCGGTGTGCTGGCCATGACCAGGTCCTTAGCCGTTGAGTGGGGCAGGCATGGCATCCGTGCCAATGCCATTGCGCCGGGCCCATTTCCCACCAAAGGCGCATGGGAAAGATTATTGCCCGGAGATATGGCCCAAAAGTTTGATTTTAAAAACAGGGTGCCCCTTAAACGTGTAGGCGAACACCAGGAGCTGGCTAACCTGGCCGCTTTTTTGGTATCCGATTATTCAGGATACATTAATGGTGAGGTGATTACCATCGATGGGGGAGAATGGCTGCAGGGTGCCGGTCAGTTCAGCGGGCTCGAAATGATACCGGATGAAATGTGGGATGATATTGAGAAGGCTACGAGGTCGGCGTAGGGTGGTCGGTAGTTAATAAATAGATTTTTTCAAAAAAACTCCGTGTAATTTGTTAATTGCTCCCAATATATTTCTTCATGCAAGTATGTTAGGTAAAGTTTGTCAACTTGGAAAAGTTTAGGGTAATGGCTAAGTTTATAGTCACCAAGCTAAATCACATGAGAAAAACTTTACTCTTAATCTTTTTATGTATTCCGCAATTATTATTGGCTCAAATTCCGGGCGGCAAGTGGGATGGCCCTTTGATTACGAAATACGGCACATTTCACAAGGGAGATACGCTAAAAGTAGGTTTGGGTTCTGATCCGAATGGCGATTTTAAATTTATCTATCAACCTGCAAACGATTTGCTTGGAACTGATCAAGTGAACTTCCCAAAAATGTATGCAAGTACAAGGCTTATCGTAAAATATTTTAAAGAATGGGAATCTCACAAATTCGGGCTTAAACAATTTACCGTTGTAGGTTTCCCATCAAGAAATGGTGTAGTCGAATTAGAAGCAGCTATCGAAGCTGGAGAGATAATCGTGCCAAATTTCAAGCCTAAACAATTAAATCAAGTCCCACAATTCAGTGTCGCCGACGAGTTAACAAAACTTAAAAGACTATTTGACGATGGTGTTTTAACGAAGGATGAATACGAATCGCAAAAGAAAAAGTTATTGGGAAACTAAAAAATCCAGTCTTTTTAACAGCTCATTCTAACAATGAAAAAGCCCGCCGCTTAACGAAACGCTTTCCAAAACAAGTTTTCCTACAAGGGCTCGAACCTCAATCTTCAAACATAGTGGCAAAACCTTTCAGATCATAAATTGGTTCGTGGGAGTGTCGGGCTTGCGTACTATTTTGGGCAAGTTGTCAACTCGACTGACAACTTTTTCTATGGAATGAACTTTAGCTCCTCACACGCGCCTTACTTTCCCCTGTTACATCAATTCGGTTTGATCTGTGCTCAATTGAAAATGATAACTTGTTTTTAATTGAGATTTTTCTCGTTTTTATTTGAGTTATATACTTGTTATGCAGGTATTTGTATTTATTTGTTGTGAGATTTTTTGCGGATGCCGGCCACGATTATGTATTTGGGATTACTAACTTTCTAATTTCACAACATACCAATTTGCGCTTTGCCAATACCTGGCGGCCATCAAAATCTCACTTTATGAAAACAGAAAACCGGGCACATTCCCCGCCTTAATGGCACTCATTTTCGTCGTGGCCGGAGGCCTTATTTCACGGCCAAATTAACCTCAAAAATCAATCTATAATTTCTTTTTATGTACAAGAAACTTTTACTCAGGCTAAGCGCCATAGTGCTCTGTTGCATTTTTACCGGGACGGCGCTGGCACAAAACAGAACTATATCCGGTACTGTTACAGATGCTGCCGACGGTTCGCCTTTACCAGGTGTAAGTATTGTGGTAACCGGGATGTCGGTAGGTACTACATCCAATGCTAAGGGCGTTTATACGCTTAGCGTTCCCGCATCTGCTAAAACGATCTCTTTTTCATATATCGGCTACACCTCCAAACAAATGCCGTTAACTGCCGATGCCACATTAAACGTAGCCCTTTCTGCGGCAAATAATTCATTGCAGGAGGTGGTTGTTGTAAGCGTTGGCTATGGCACGCTTGATAAACGTGAAGTATCGAGCGCTATTACACACGTTTCCTCAAAAGATCTGCTTCCGGTAGCCTCAAACAGCCCCCTAATGTCGTTACAGGGAAAGGTTGCAGGACTTAGTATTACCAATACTTCCGGTGCAGATCCCAATTCATCGCCCAGTGTTCAGTTGCGGGGCGTTTCATCGCGTAACGCAGGTTTAGGGCCGCTGTATGTGGTGAATGGTGTACCCGGCGGCAACATTGATAATATCAACCAAAATGATATTGAAAGCATCGATGTGCTTAAAGGCGGCGCCGCATCGGCTATTTACGGTACACGCGGAAGCAACGGCGTTATCATCATCACCACAAAAAAAGGCTCATCGCAGGCGCGTACGTTTTATGAAGGTTATGCCAGTTTTGACTATTTAACTAATCAACTGCAAAACCTTACACCCGAACAGTTTATTGCCGACAGGGTAAAAAATAGCCAGGGACAGGATTACGGCGCTAAAACAAACTGGATGGATGCGGTTACCAATTCGCCGGCATTTGCTCAAAAACATACAGTTCAATTGTCGGGTGGTTCTGGTAAAACGAATTACTTCGCATCGGCCGACTACCGCAATGCGGATGGAATTGACTTGCGGGCGCATAAAAAGGAATATGGCGCGAGGATCAACGTAAACCATACATCAGACAATGGCGTTTTCGTGGCTTCCTTGAATATCGCGCCCAGGTATATGAATACCAAAAACTCTGATCAGGGTAATTTCAACAACGCGCTCACTTTAAATCCGACTTATCCAATTTACGATAACGCGGGAAGGTACAACTATATCAATACCGGCTTTTTCTCCAATAATCCGGTTGAGAACGCTAATGTGATCAAATCTGAAGCGCAAATCAAAGAAATGGATCTTAACGGATCGTTAAAGGTAAATATTCTTAAAAGCCTGAGCACAACGGTAACGATATCTGAAATCAGTAAATCGACCAGGAGCTTCAATTTTACCCCTTCAACATTATCATCAATTTTGCACGCGGGCAAAATAACCCAAACCAATTTCGCATCGCAGCGGCAGGAAGAGAATGACCAAAAAAACGTGGAATGGACAGGAAATTATTCGCTCAATCTCGGTCGACATCACCTCAAAGCCTTAGGCGGTTATTCATATACCCTTTACAACTATAATACCTTTTACGCCCAGAATTATGATTTTCCATTCGATTCATACCTGTGGAACAATCTTGGCTCGGGTTTATACAACGGTGGTGCCGCCGGGCAGGGTCAATCTGCCGTAAGTTCAACGCAGAATGGCTCAACATTGATCTCATTCTTCGGTCGTTTGAATTATGATTTTAACAATCGTTATATTCTTACGGCAAGCTTGCGTAGGGAAGGATCATCCAAATTCGGTATAAAAAACAAATGGGGTAATTTTCCCGCAGCTTCGGCTGCCTGGCGTGTATCCGAAGAAAGTTTCATGAAAGGTGCGCTGCCATGGGTAAACGATCTTAAACTACGTGCAGATTACGGCGTTACAGGTAACCAGGATTTCGACAGTTATCTTTCATTGCTGCTATATGGTGGTGCGGGCTATTTTCCGTACAACGGTCAAACTTACCAGGTTTATGGCCCTACATCAAACGTAAACCCCGATTTGAAATGGGAGAAATCGATCAACTTTAACGCTGGTATTGATTTTTCTATCCTGGATAACCGCATCTCTGGTTCACTTGATTATTATATCCGTAAAAACAAGGATTTGCTTGGTTATTATAACGTGCCTTTGCCGCCAAACTCCCAATCGCAAACCTTCGCCAACGTAGGTACTATGAAAAACTACGGCCTGGAATTGGCTTTGAATGGCAGCGTAATCAGGCAGCCGGATTTCAGTTATAACATAACCGCGGCGTTGGCTTATAACCGTAACAAGTTCATTTCCTTCTCTAACGATGTTTACAAAGGCGCGCCATTTGTTGAATTGGCCGGTTTGCCTGCTCCGGGATCGCCGGGTAATATACAGCGTATCCAGGAAGGACGTAGCATTGGCGAGTTTTATACGCTGCGCTCGGCAGGGGTGAATAAGGATGGGGCTTTGCAGGTTTATAAAAAAGATGGCACCATAGTTCAGGCCAACCAGGCATCATCAGATGATAAACAATTTGTAGGGAACGGTTTACCAAAGTTTATCGGTTCCATTGGCAATACTTTCAGGTACAAAAGGTTTGATCTGGGGATATTTCTGCGCGGCACATTTGGTTATAAAATATTCAATACCGCTGCCTTCTACATAGGTACACCATCAAGCCAAAGCGATGCTAACGTGTTGCGATCGGCCTATGATAGTAAAAGTAAATACTCGTTGTTAACTAATCCGGCAACAACAGCTATCGCTTCAGATTATTTCCTGGAGAACGGCTCGTTTGTAAAAATAGATAACGTGGCTTTAGGTTATACCCAGCCGTTTAAAACCAAATACCTTAAATCAATACGTATTTACGCCACCGGCAGAAACCTGCACACCTTTACAAGCTTTACCGGCGGCGATCCTGACCTGGTACAGGTTAACGGACTTACACCGGGCGTGAACACCTCGCTGAATTATTATCCGGCTACACTTCAACTAATCCTTGGCCTGCAGGCAACCTTTTAAAATTGAAAAGACATGAAAAAATATAAAGTATATATCAGCGGTATTTTACTGTCGGCCATGCTGACTGCCAGCTGTACAAAACTCGACGAGCACGTGTATGATAAGGTAGATGCCGCGAGTTTTTTGAGCAGGAGGGATGATGTGATCAGGGATTTTTTACGCCCATTTGAACACGCGTACTGGAGTATCCAGGGCAACGATGTTTATGCTGCAGGCGAAGATTGTACCGACGAAATGGCTACCTACAACCGCCAGGGCGATTGGCAGGATGGTGGCTACTATCAACGTATGCATTACCATACCTGGACTATTACAGATGGCTTTACAAGCGGTGCATGGACAAACTTTTACCAGGGCATTGTGCTGGCAACCAACTCGCTTACCGATATGGAAGGCATCAAAGACCCGGCAAAACTCAGTGTTACAGATGCAGAATTAACCGATTTTAAATCAGAACTGCATACCTTACGGGCTTGGTTTTATTTACGGGCATTTGATTTTTATCGCAATATTGAAATTGTTACCGATGTAAAAACAGCTACACACGGTAACCCGCAATCTACCCCGCAGGAAATGTTTAATTACATCGAATCGGAATTGAAAGGCGCTATCGATGGATTGCCCACCCGGCAACAGCTTGGTGCAGCAGGTATAGGGCGCTGGACCAAAGCTGGTGCTGCATCATTGCTGGCCCGACTTTATCTCAACGCCAAAGTTTATACCGGTACCGATAAATATGCCGAATGCGAAGCCGTTTGCCGTGACATCATTAGCGGTAAATACGGCGCTTATCAACTTGATACGCGATGGGATGCCCCTTTCGATTATACCAACACCACATTAAACTCGGAAGTGATCTACGGTTTCCCAGGCTCACTGGCGCGCACACACTGGCAGTACGATGGCGGGATGTTTTTTTGGGGAATGACTTACGACGCAGCTCCGCTATACTGCGGATTTACAGATTTCGGGCAGGCTAACCCGCGCTATGCATTACAACCCGGGCATGATATAGATAGCGTTGAGTACGCTTTTCAGTTGGGCAAACCTTTTGTTAAATTTCATAAATACCCCGATGACCTGCGGTTAAAGAAATATAAAAACCTGGGCAACAGTACTCGCGAGGGTATGTTTTTGTATGGCTATCTGCCTTATACGCATTTGGTAAACGGTGTAAGTCGCACCGATACTGTTAAAGGCAATAAGGGCCCTTATCCACTTTACATCCGCGACCAGGTGGGAATGTTCCTCGGCGCAAAACCGGGAACCAAAATTGCAGATAAGGAGTCGGATATGAATCATGCCGACCATAACTCAGGTATTTTCATGGTGAAATATCCTATTTATCCAACTCCAGATCCTAACAGGATCACTTCAGCTTACGCGGAGATCAGGTTATCAGAAATTTATTACACCCTGGCCGAGTGCCGTTATAGGGCGGGTGATAAAGCCAGTGCCGCCAATTATCTGAACCAGGTAAGACGACGCAACTATCCTGATGGGTCTTCAAGCCTTTATAAACCGGATGGTAGCCAGCTCACCGACCAGGAAATGCTTGACGAGTGGGGCCGGGAATTTCTTGGTGAAAACCGGAGACGTACCGACCTGATCCGTTGGGGAGTGTTCAACACCGGTACCTGGTGGGATAAGAAACCTGATGGAGACAAGCATACCGAGATATTTCCTATCGGGCGGGATATTATGAACGTTAACCCGCAATTCAAACAAAACCCCGGCTATTAAGCGGTTGGTTTAACCCATAGCCACCGGATATTTCAGGATCCGGTGGCTGTTTGCTTTGGCACCTTAGGTCAATAACGATGCACCGACAGGTTGCAGATCATCTATAAATTTGATCTCCATTATTTTTCGCTCAAAATCCTCGGCAGGTACCATTGCCTTCACTTTTACCCGGTTTTTGTAGGTGTACACCGTGCTTACGCTATAATCAAGTATTTGGGCAATAGTTTCTAATTCGCTTACCCCCAGGCGCACCAAAGCAAAGATCCGGAGGGTGGCATTCAGCATTTCACCGCTTTTAGGCCAGATCTGGTCTTCGGTTTTTAACAGGGCATTGAAAGATGTTATAAAATTGGGGAAGAGCGTTAAAAACATGGTATCCAGAGTGTCATACAATTGATCTTTTTCTTTGTCTACCTGTACTTTGTCAAGCACCGCGTTGGCTTCATTGTATTTGCCAAGCTTAATATTATGCTGCGTACGGCGTTTAACTTTATCAAGTGTTTCGATATAAGATGAACAGGTTTTAAAAAACAAGCCAATAAATTCTTCTTTAATTCTTGATGATTCCCAAAGCTTGCCGTTAATGCTTTTTAGGTCGCTGTTAATTTCCTTAATTACACGCTCGTTATTTTTAATGCGTTCAATCTGCTTCCGGTAAATCACCAGTAAAAAGAAAAGTACTACAGCAACAATCAAAAATATCAGGAAGCCTATCAGTAATTTATCCCTTTCGTGTTGTTTCTGGTCGATAACCTTACCGGCAACAAGTGGTAATATGGATTCTATCTGCACCTCCCGGCTCCGGGCTCCGTAAAACTTTGCATTTTTTACAGCATGCTGCATCATAATATATGCGTCTTCGGTTTTGCTCCGCTTAAACAGTTCCTGCCCCAGCAGAAATATCGCCAGTGTTTCTTTGGTTGACGATCGAATATCGTTTATCGCGGCAAGTGCCAGGAACAAGATCCGGTTATCGCCGGTGTAGGCAAAACTGAGCCTGGTGGCAACCATAGCCACTTTGTGTTCGGGCAAGTCCTTACTAATGATAAAGTTATAGTAAAAATCGGGGGTTAGTTTTTTGTCCCTGATCGAGTCGGGTTGAAATGCCATGTTAATGGTTTTTTCAAACTCATTTGATGGCGTTGCGACCTCGGCATTTTTAAAATCTTCGTCAGATCGCTGACGATAGATCTTCGAAAAATAAGCGTCATCATCATAATCACCAATCCCCGCGTTTAGCCTTGCGCGGAGGTTAAAATAATCTGCTTTTAACGAATCGGATAAGCCATGAATATTAATGGCCTCAACAGCATCAAAAGCCTCTTTATAAAAACCGGAGTTAAGCAACGTGCTGCCGAGCTGTACCTGGCTCCTGATTAGTTTGTTGGTATTGTTAAACTTTTCTGAAAGGGTGATCATCTTCCTCGCGTACATAAATGCCGAATCAAACTTAAAGGAATGGTATTCATCAAAAATCTGGCTGCAAAGGGCGTATTGGGCATTAAAGTTCTTTTTGTCGCTGAGGTTAAGCTGAATGCGGAGCTGTTTTATGCGGTCTTCTTTTTTAAGATCGTACGAGTTCTCTTTTTCGAGTTCAGATTTCAGAACAGCTAATATTTTATCAGATCTCAGTTCCTGCGAATAGCAGCGAACTACCAGGGATAATGAGGTAATAACAAGCAGTAAATTTTTCTTCATTTTCAACTATATAAATTTGAATGATTTCGGCAGATGTTGTGTTTGCATGATAATATACTAAGGCGGCAAAAACCAATTTTGAAAACAAAAGAGGGATGCTTTATGCAAACGGGGATAAAATTACATCTAAAATTTACAAGCTCTGTTTTAAGGAAAGGGATATTCGCTCGAAAAACGCGGTTTTTTAAGCTATGCATTGGCTGGTTGCGCGGTTTTTATGAGATTTTTTTTATGTGGATTCTGTTTAAATGGCTGAATATCAAATTGTTAATTAAATATATTGCTGGATTTTTTGACCTGTAGAAACAACTTGTTGCTCACGGTGCTGCCTTCATGTTTTACTTTGATCCTGTAATGTTCAGGATTAAAATTCATCAACTAAAACTTTATATGACAACATCTATCAGGTATTATCTGATTCTCTTTTTTCTGCTGGTCTTTTCTTGGGGCAATGCAAAAAATATCCCTATCCGGCAATCGGGCCTCATCGGCAAATCCATTGTCGAATTTGTTCCTGAAGGTTTCGATCAATCTAAAGTTCCATCTCTGATGCTCCAAAGGGAACCTTCTATTAAAAGAGCTGTTCCGGCAGGATGGCGTATTTTTCCTGAGTTTAATTTGAATGAGGGGAAGGCAAGCGCTGTTGTTCATTTGGAGGGCGACATTAGCCTATATGGCGGTGGAGAAGTCACTGGCCCGCTATTAAGGAACGGCCAAACTATAAAACTTTGGAATACCGATAACGGTGCTTATGGCACAGATAATGGAAAACGCCTTTATCAAACCCATCCCTGGGTAATGGGTGTACGGAAAGACGGCACCGCTTTCGGAATTCTTTTTGATAGCTATTGGAAAGCGGAGCTGAAAACGGATTCGAAAGAAATAACCTACAATACCGAAGGTCCGTTATTTCGTGTCTTTGTGATCGATCGTCAATCACCGCAAGAGGTGGTTAAGGGGCTGGCCGAAATGACCGGCACTATAGAAATGCCGCCAAGGTGGGCTTTAGGTTATCAGCAGTGCCGTTTTTCATACGTTTCAGAGCAACGTGTGAGGGAAATAGCCAACACCTTCAGGGAAAAGCAAATACCTTGCGATGCCATTTGGATGGATATTGATTACATGGAAGGTTTCCGTGTTTTTACCTTCAATAAAAATAATTTTCCAAATCCTAAGCAACTGAACGATGATCTGCATGCCAAAGGTTTTCATTCTGTTTTTATGATAGATCCAGGTGTTAAGGCTGATAGTTCATATACGGTTTATCAATCCGGATCAGCTAACGATATTTGGGTTAAAGACCCTGGCGGTAGGGAATATCACGGCAAAGTTTGGCCGGGCGATTGTGCTTTCCCTGATTTTACCATGCCTGCAGCGCGTAGATGGTGGGCGGATTTGTATCATCAATTTATGGCTACCGGGGTTGATGGTGTATGGAACGATATGAACGAGCCGGCGGTAAATGACGAGGCTTTACCGAAAGAGCAGAGATTAGGTACCATGCCTTATAATAACCAACACAGGGGTGGAGATGCACTCCCCGCCGGGCCGCATTTGTTATACCATAATGCTTATGGGCGGTTGATGGTTCAGGCTACCCGGCAGGGCGTGATGGAGGCCAATCCAAATAAGCGGCCGTTTATTTTAACAAGAGCCAATTTGCTGGGTGGCCAGCGCTTCGCCGCAACCTGGACGGGAGATAATTTAGCCGACGAACGGTTTATGAAAGTATCAGTACCGATGTCCCTTACCCTTGGTTTGTCAGGTCAGCCTTTCAGCGGGCCCGATATTGGTGGCTTTTTGGGTAATACCAGTCCTGATCTGTGGGCCAAATGGCTCGGCTTCGGTGTGTTTTTGCCGTTTGCCCGGGGGCACGCCTGCGCGGGTACTAACAACAAAGAGCCATGGGCATTTGGCGATGCCGTTGAAACAACTTCGAAGATCGCAATTAGTCGTCGGTATCGCTTATTGCCATTGTTTTATACGCTGTTTTACAATGCCCACAAAACCGGCTTGCCGGTAATGCAACCATCCTTTTTTGCCGATCCGAAAGATTTAAGTTTAAGAAGTGAAGAGCAGTCATTTTTATTAGGCAACAACCTTCTGGTAGTTCCATCTTTTGCTAAAGATATCAAACTGCCTGCCGGAAAATGGGAGAAGGTAACGCTTGTTGATGGCGAAGAATCAGATCCTTATCAGGCTAAATTATTGCTGAAAAGCGGTGCTATTATTCCTGCCGGAAACGTTATCCAAAATACAGGCGAGAAATCGTTGAACACTTTAACGCTATATATTAATCCAGATGCAAAAGGCAACGCTACGGGCGAACTTTACTGGGATAGGGGCGAAGGTTGGGAATTTAAGAAAAAGCAGTACAGCAAAATCAAATTCAAGGCAACAAAAAGCGGCCACGAAATCATGTTGCGTGTGGTTGCCCAGGAGGGCAATTATCCCATTAATAAGGAGGTTGCCCATTTAAAAGTTGTCGTTCTTAAAGATGGCAAAGAATATTTTGGCGCAGGTAATTTGAAAAAGGGCGTTTCTGTGCAAATGTAAACGTTTCTGGCGACTGCAAACCCCGGTAGTTCAAGTTGCGGAACAACCGGCAATTCTGGCAGCTGCAAAAAACGGGTCAACTGTTATCTGCCAAACGTTTAATTATTAAAATGATAGCGGATAACAGTAAGTTGTCAATTAAAAGATTTCCTGAATTCCAGCGGCGAGAGATTCGTCCTGGTCTTAAATAGCTTACTGAACGACTGTGAATGCTCAAAACCTAAGGCATAGGCCACCTCGCTGACCGACAGGCTGGTGGTGGACAATTTTTCCTTCGCTTTTTCAATGAGATGGTCATGAATGTGCTGCTGGGCGCTTTGTCCGGTCAGTGATCGCAGCATGTCACTCAGGTAGTTAGGCGAAAGGTTCAGTTTTTCGGCCAGGTAAGCAACGGTAGGAATGCCGCGGCTCAACGTCAGTTCATTATTGAAATACGCGTCCAGTGTTTCCTCCAACCGTTGCAGGATATCGGTGCTGGCCGCTTTGCGCGTCAGGAACTGCCGCTTATAAAAACGGTTGGCATAACTGAGCAGCAGTTCAATCTGGGAGATCATCACCTCCTGGCTGAAGTCGTCGATCCGGCCGTCGAGTTCCTTTTCCATAAAGCTAAAGATAGCCAGGACCGTGTTTTTTTCTTCTTCCGAGAGATGCAGTGTTTCGTTGGTGCTGTAGGAAAAGAAGCCATATTGCTTGATCTTTTTGGCCAGTGGGTACCCCAAAAAGAAATCCGGGTGGATGATCAGGGTGTACTCTGAGCATACCGTCCCCTCCAGGTCGTTACCGCCGATGATCTGCCCCGGTGCGGCGAATAACAAACCGCCGTTATCAAAATCATAATAACCCTGGCCATATTTCAACTTACCGCCCAGCCTGGGCTTGTAAGCGATCTTGTAATAGGCCAGCACATGCCGGGTGGGCAATTTGCCTTCCAACAAGATGTGTGCGCCGTTAATCAGGCTGATCAGTGGGTGTTTAGGCTGCGGCAAGCCGAACATCCGGTGCGCCTCGGTCAGCGACTCCAGTTTCAAGGGCGGGTTCTCATCCTTTTTCATCATAGCTAAGTTAAGGACACCAGGCCGTAATTTGCAGTGGCTGGTGTCCGTATTTTGTAATTTCATTGCGCCGAGCGCGAAACTTCATCCCAGGCTTCCCAGGTGGCAATGCGCTCCGTATAGGCAGCTTTCAGGCCGGTAAGGTTATGGCTACCAAGGTTAAAACGTAGCGGCGGGTTTTCAGAGTCCACCACTTTGAACAGCGCCTGCGAGGTAGCGGCCGGGTTGCCTCTCTCCATGCCTTTTAGTCCCTCCATGAATTTCGCTTTAAAATCGTGGTAGACCGGATTTCCTTCGAAAACCTTCGGGATCTGATCGCTACCAAATTCTGTTGCATATGCGCCCGGTTCAATGATGGTGACTTTGATACCGAACTGCGCCACTTCCAGGGCCAGGCTTTCATGGATCGCTTCAAACGCCCATTTGGATGAGCAGTAATAGCCCAGGATCGGCATGGCCAGATGCCCCAGGTTACTGGAAGTACCCAGGATATGTCCGTAACCTTGCCCACGCAGCAGCGGCAAAGCCGCCTGGATAACACTAACAGGGCCTATCACGTTGGTTTCGTAAAGGGCGCGGATATCGCCGGCACTGCCGTCCTCGATCGTCCCGATCAGTGGGTATCCCGCGTTATTCAACACGATGTCCAACCGGCCAAAATGCTCATGCGCTTTATTTACGACTTCTTTAACCTGAGCAGGGTTAGTCACGTCGAGTTCCAGTGTCAATACCCGATCGCCATATTGTTCTTTTAATGCAGCGATGCTGCTCAGTTCGCGGGCCGTCGCGGCCACCTGATCCCCGCGCTCCAATGCCGCTTCTGTCCATATACGTCCCAGACCGCGCGAAGCGCCAGTGATGAACCATATTTTATTCGTTTGCTGTGTCATACTATATTTTATTTGATGAAAGCAAAGTTCGGGGAACAAGCCTTTTGCTTTGTAGCCTAATTACGGTTCTTTGTAGGCTGATCTCTGTATTTGTTCAGGTAATCCGGGACGTAGCCAGAGGTATCTCAAAAAAGCGCCGGGACATCTTTATTTTTACCCATAAATTATTATTATATAATTTCTATAGAATTAGTAGTATTTATCAAATCTTTTTTTACATTTGCCTCAGAAAATTAATAACAACAAATTAAAATCTTTAAAAGCACCCATCATGCAACCCGAACTTTTACCTAAATACGGCCTTGCTAATTATCAGTTAATCGCTGTTGCTTTTACTTCCTGTTGTTATTCTTGTTGTTGCTGCTAATCAGTACAAGGGGTAATCCCTCCTCCATAATCGTGCGTTGATCGCACGGTACTCAATTTTTCAATTCATTACATTATTTACCAGGCATTGCTGCTTTATGCGGATTGCTATGCAACGCCTGCATTGTTAATCACTTAATATAAGTTCATTATGACCATTAACGACGTTTCCCTGATTGGGAAAAAGGTGTTGGTAGGCGTTATAGTAACCCTCATACCTTTTGTTATCATTTTCGGCGGGCTGTGGCTTGGCCGTAAGCTATTGGAAAAAGGCCCTGCAACTAAAACAGCGCAAATTGTTCAACCTCAAAACAGTACACCCTCATGAAACTGGATCAATCAACCAAAAAGCAGATTATCAAAAACGCTTCATTGAGCCTGCTGCTTTATATCCTGCCTATCGCGCTCATGTTTGGCACTTTCGCCATCACCGGTCAGCGCCCATGGGAAAAGAAGCAACATCAGCATAAACAGGAAAACACCATAAAAACTAAAACATCAAACTCGCCAGACAATGATTGATCAGATAAAGCAAATAATAGAAAACCTTAACGGCTATGGCTTTTCCGTTTTGGTATTGGTACTCGGTGTATTGGAATTTTCGTTCGGCCTTTATAAAAAGCGCTGGAACAAAAATGAAAAATGGGTTGATATTGCCTGCTTTACCATCCCTAAACTGGTGGTAAAACCATTGGTGGCCTATTACGGATTAAAAGTGCTGCCGGCTGTATTACCAGGATTAAAGAACACCTTTGATTGGGTTCCGTTTTTCTGGGGATTCATCATCATCGCGGTAGCCGATGATCTTACCCAATACTGGTATCATCGTTTACACCATCAGGTGCCCTGGCTATGGCGTTTTCACCGTACACACCACTCGGCATCGTACATGGGTATGGCAATGGCCAGCAGGCAAAATATCATTTATACCATCTTTTTTTCGCAGACCTATTTAACAACAGCTTTGGTTTATCTCGGCTTAGGCATCCCGGCTGTAGTGGTGAAAGGTATTAAAGGTACTATTACCACCCTGGCGCATTCAAGTATTCCCTGGGATAAACCATTTTATCAGTATAAAATATTACACCCCCTGGCCTGGATCCTTGAACGTACCATTTCAACGCCTGCAACGCATCATGCGCACCATGCAGCTACTACCGATGACGGGGTAGGCTATTATAAAGGTAATTTTGGTAATATGTTCTTTTGGTGGGACATTATTTTCGGTACGGCTCATATCTCGCGTCAGTATCCTAAAGCTTATGGTATTTCGCATTATGAAGGTGACCAATGGTATGCACAACTGGCCTGGCCTTTATTTAAATCAAAGATACCCGGAAGTGAACTTGCGGCCGATGGCCCGATGATTAGAGAAGATGTGCCTTTGCAACCTCATCACTTATACCGACCCGATGTTGCAGTGCAGCCCGAAGCTGAACAGGTTGACACAGCATTTCAATTGCAACCTGTAAAAGCATAATGAATAAGATTGTACTTATACTTTTTAGTACCGTATGGTTAGCATCATGTAAACAACCGGCGAAACCAGTGGCGGGTATTGCGGTTGCCACGGTTCCCGGTGCTAAAAAGAAACTTTGCTGCGAATCAAATATTCCCAACAGGTTTAAGGCAGCAGGACTAAACGGTGCGGCGCTTAGTTTGCCTGATACCGGTAATACTCATGCCAGCCATGCGGGGATGGCATGGGTACCAGCTGGAAGTTTCAGAATGGGGGCCGATAACCAGCAGGCTGAGCCTGATGAATACCCCAAACACGATGTAAGTGTCGATGGTTTTTGGATAGATAAAACCGAGGTTACCAATGCCCAGTTCGAAAAATTTGTGAAAGCCACAGGCTATATCACTACAGCCGAGCGTAAACCCGACTGGAACGAGCTCAAAAAGCAAATGCCCCCGGGTACCGAAAAGCCTGCTGATAGTTTGCTGGTCGCGGCCTCGCTGATATTTGTGCCGGCAAATAAACCGGTTAACCTGAACGATTACAGCCAATGGTGGGCGTGGAAGACAGGTGCCAACTGGAAACATCCACACGGGCCGGGTAGCGATATTAAGGGTAAAGATAATTATCCGGTAGTACAGGTTTCATGGTACGATGCTGTGGCCTACAGCAAATGGGCAGGCAAACGTTTACCAACCGAAGCAGAATGGGAGCGGGCGGCGAGGGGCGGTCTTGAAGATAAGATCTATCCCTGGGGAAATGAAAAAGTGAACGAAGGGCAGCCCAAGGCAAATACCTGGGAGGGAAGTTTCCCCTATAAAAACACTCAGCGCGATCATTACTATTATTTGGCTCCGGTTAGTTCATTTGCGCCCAATGGTTACGGTTTGTATGATATGGCCGGTAATGTATGGGAGTGGTGTGCCGATTTGTACAATAACAACTACTACAAAATAGTAAGCAGCCCGGCGGGAGTTAAAAACCCCAAAGGCGCTTCAAAATCATATGATCCGGATGAGCCTTATGCCATAAAAAGGGTAGTGCGCGGTGGCTCTTTTTTGTGTAACGATAGTTATTGTTCAGGCTACCGGGTGTCGCGCCGGATGAAAACTACCGAAGACAGTGGTATGGAGCACCTTGGCTTTCGTTGTGTAAGCAATTAAAATAATACCCCTAAAATAAATGATTGATTGGCCTGCTTCAACAGGCATAACCAGAAAGGAACATGAAAAAGTAAACAATTACATTCTTCAAATAAGGGAAAAGCAAAGCCTTTCCCTCAGTCATTAAAACAACGAAACAGGGATCGATTGGCGTTGAGCCTGTTTCAATTGAGTCATTTTAATATTCAAATCTATGCAAAATATTGCAAATGCAGGGATTGGCTATGCGTTGCCTTTTCCGCTGCACGCGGCATCTTTTACGCTGCAAATTATTGAGGATGTCTTTCATCCGCAGCAATTATACAGGCCCTTTAATGCGGTTACTGATCAGTCGTCCGGTTTTTCATCTTCTAAAAACCTGTCGACATGAAAAAACTGCTATTAATCCCATTTCTGTTGTTGATCGCTTTTCCGCTGTTAACCATCGCGCAGCAAACGCAGCCTACCATCAATTCGCACCTGGTTGGCCGTGTAATTGACAGCACAACCCGCGAGCCATTACCCGGTGCCGTGGTCAAGATCCAGGGTACCACGCACGTAGTTTCAACCGATATCGAAGGTAAATTCAGCTTTATAACCGGCCAGAAATTTCCATATAAACTTATTATCACCTTTACCGGCTACGAAAGGAAAGAATTTATTGCTGATGGCAGCCCGGTTGAAATTAAGCTTAAAGATGCCCAAACCCAGCTAAACCAGGTGGTTGTGGTGGGTTACGGTTCCCAAAAACGTAAGGATATCACCGGTTCGGTAGCGTCGGTACCTGCGCTTGCTTTGAAGCAGCCGGTCCCTTCGCTCGACAGGGCTTTGCAGGGCTCTGTTTCGGGCATCCAGGTTACTCAGGCTACCGGGCAGCCGGGAGCGGGCGTAACTGTACAGATCCGCGGTGTAAACTCTATCAATGCCGTTGCCGAACCATTATATATTATTGATGGTTTCCCTACTTCTAACAGCAACTCGCTTACCGATGCAGGTGTAACCAACGGTCCTAAGATCAACCCATTGGCGTCTATCAATACTTCGGATATTGAAAGTATCGAGGTTTTAAAAGACGCTTCAGCCACGGCTATTTATGGTACACGCGGGGCAAACGGTGTAATTATCATCACAACCAAAAAAGGAAAAGCCGGTGTATCATCTATCAATTACGACGGTAGCTACGGCAAGCAGGAGGTAATTAAAACCTTGTCGCTGCTTAACACCCCGCAATGGGAAGCATTGCGTAACGATGCTTTGGTAAACACGGGTAAAACCGCTCAAACAGAGGCTCAGCTTAATCCTTACAATGCCAATACCGACTGGCAGGCCGCTGCCTTCCGTAAGGGGACTTCACAAAATCATAGTCTTTCAATATTTTCTGGTACCGAGCGTACAAGGCTTGCATTTTCCGGCAATTACTTTAAACAGGATGGTATTTTACAAAACACCAACTTTGAGCGTTACGCCGGTCGGGTGAATGTAGAGCACGATTATAACGACAGGTTTAAGATTTCATCATATATCACGGGCAGCCGTACTACTGCACAAATTGCACCGCAGGGTGTGGTACCTGCTATTTTGCTGATGACGCCAACTACGCCTGTTTACAATAGCGATGGTTCATTCTTTATCAAAAACGTATTTGAAGGCACTTACGGAAACCCGATCAATACACTATATAATCAAACCAATACCACTACCACGAGCCGCATTTTAGGTAATATAGCCGGCGATTATAAGATCACCGAAAACCTTACTGCAAGGGTATTGGCCGGTGTGGATATTATCGACAATAAGCAAAACCGTTACCTGCCTGCTACCGTTTATGAGGGTTCGGGCTATTCAGGCCTTGGCGAAGTTGGTACACTAAACTCGTTTAACTGGCTTAATGAGAACACGCTTACCTATAACAAAAAGTTTGGCAAACACTCGTTAAATGTATTAGCAGGTTTTACCCAGCAGCAGTTTAAGGCCGAAGGCGCCATAACAGGTTCATCGGGCTTTGTGAGCGATTATGATACTTTCAATAACCTCGGTTCGGGTAGTGTAACCAACGTTTCAGGAAGTGGTTTCGCGATAGCGCCATCCTCATCATCAAATACCTGGGCCTTAAAATCCTATCTGGGCAGGATCAATTATGGTTTTAACAGCAAATACCTGTTAACCTTAACCCTGCGTGCCGATGGCTCGTCAAAATTCGCGCCAGGGCATCAGTGGGCATCTTTCCCGTCGGCAGCCATAGCCTGGAATGCATCCAGCGAAGATTTTCTGAAAAATGTAACTGCCATCAGCCAGTTGAAACTGAGGTTGAGTGCGGGACAAACAGGTAACAGCGATATCCCGGCTTACCAGTCGTACTCGCAGTTGGGTTACTATCGCTATAATTTTGGTAACGCTACGGTTGCAGGTTTCGCGCCAAATAGTTTGTATAATCCGAACCTAACCTGGGAAAAAACAAGCCAGTACGATTTTGGCTTCGACCTGGGCTTGTTTAAAGACAGGGTTACTGTAACGGCCGACGTGTATTACAAGAAAACCACTAATTTATTACTGTATCTGCCTTTACCGGCAACAAGCGGTTTAACTATCATTACCAATACGGCTATTACCAACCCGCAGCAGTATGAAAACGTAGGTTCGGTACAGAATAAAGGTTTTGAGATCGGCATAAACTCGCGCAATCTTGTTGGCAGTTTTGTATGGAACACCAACCTGGTGTTTGCACTTAACCGCAATAAGGTATTAAGCCTTGGCGGCAACGGTGTTAATCAGTTTATCCCCGATTCGTCGCTGCCGTCCATCATCAAAGTTGGCGAACCTATAGGTTCATTTATCGGTTACAAAACCAATGGCCTTATCCAGGCTGGCGGGCCGGTACTTACCCCGGCGGCTAATACTTCACCGGGCGGTCAAAACTACCAGGATATTAATGGCGATGGTAAAATAACACAAAGCGGCGACCGGGTAATTCTTGGCAACTCGCAGCCTAAATTTACCGGAGGTATCACTAACACTTTTGCCTATAAAGGCTTTGACTTGAGTGTGTTTTTACAGGGATCTTACGGTAATAAGATCTACAATCAGCAAAGAGGTGTTTTGGAATTAGGAACAGGCTATACCAATGCTACAACTACCTTGCTAAACCGCTGGACACCAATCAACACCAATACCGATGTTCACAGCGCATACCAGGACCCTGCGCCAACTATATCGGATAGATTTGTGGAGAATGGCTCATACCTGCGCCTTAAAAGCCTTGGTTTTGGTTACACTTTTCCGCAGTCGGTACTTTCCAGGTCGCCTATCAAGAAAGTCAGGATCTACATGAGTGCTCAAAACCTGGCAACCTGGACCAAATATACCGGTTACGACCCTGAAGTAAGCAGCAACGAGCAATCGGCCATTACATCAGGAGTTGATAACGGTGCTTACCCGAACAATAAATCTGTAATAGTTGGCATAGGGCTTACCCTGTAACGGCTAAACCTTGATTTTTTAAGATATGAAGACGAAAAATATTAAATACCTTATTATACTGGTTGCTTTTGCCGCTGTTTCATGCGCCAAACTTAAGGAAGACCCTCGGTCGTTCATTCCCGCAAGCCAGTTTTATAAAACCCAGGCCGATGCCGTAGCGGCAGTCACTGCGGCTTACTCTCTGCTTAATGCTGGTGCAAACGCGGTGCAAACACCATACAATACCCTTTTTAACACAGGTATGAATTTTATGGGCGATGATGAAGGCCCGGGCCCAGGTGCTACCAACGCAGATGTTCGTTCACAGTCGGTATTGGGCCATTCTGCATCAGGATTGCGAATCCTGCAGATCTGGCAGCAGCATTACGCGGCTATTAAAAAAGCTAATATCGCCATTGATACCATTCCTGATATCAAATTTGATGCTACGCTAAATAAAAGGCTTGTTGCCGAGTCGAAGTTTTTGAGGGCATTGTATTATTTTAATTTAGTGCGTTTGTATGGCGATGTGCCTCTGGTATTGCACGATCAAACATCAATTAATCTATCTGATCTGCAAATTCCGAGAACAGCCGCGGCTACCGTTTATGCACAAATAGAAACCGATTTAACCAATGCAGCTGCCGATTTGCCAAATAACTATACCGGTCCGGATGTAGGCAGGGCTACAGCAGGCGCAGCTAATTCATTACTTGCTAAGGTTTACCTTACCGAACGTAAATGGGATAAGGCTGTGGCGCAGGCCGAAGCTGTAATTAATGGCCCATACGGCTATGACCTGTTTGCCAACTATGCCGATGTGTTTTTGCCTGCAACTAAAAACGGAAAGGAGCATATTTTTTCGGCGCAGTTTAAATCAAACTCACAGGGACAGGGCAACAACCAGGCTCCGCGATCAATATTGAACGGTATCCCGGGTATAGTGGGCAGCTATGCCGATCAGGTGGTGTTTTACCCGGTACCTGATGCTACCAAACCCGGCGGCGTAGATAAGTTTTTCAGCATTTATAAGTCGTATCCGGCCAATGATAAGCGTAAGCGGGTGAGTTTTGTAACGCGCTTTCAAAGTCCTGCAACTAATCTGTGGTATGGTAAGCTGAATGACGCTACTATTCCCAACGACTCTATCCCTTTCTTTAATAAATATTATGATCCGGGCGTGGCATCTAACGAAGCCGAGTCGGGCGCCAATGTGCCTATCATCCGCTTTTCGGATGTGTTGCTGATCCATGCCGAAGCAGAAAATGAATTAAACGGGCCAACTGCCAAAGCATATGCTTCTATCAACAGGGTGAGAAAACGTGCCGGGCTGGACGATCTTGCCGGGCTTGACCAGGCTTCATTTCGTAACGCGGTTTATTTAGAGCGCAGACTGGAATTTGTATTTGAATACCAGCGTTGGTTTGATCTGATCCGCGAGCGGGATGCATCGGGTAAAGGCATTCTTGAGGCAAGTCTGCTGAAAGTTGGCAAAACCAATGTAAGCAAAGGCGCGGCTGGCAAATTTTACCTGTTCCCGATACCGCAGCAGGAAATTGACAATAGCAATGGTAAGCTTACGCAAAATCCCGGCTGGCAGTAATCTCAATTAGCATTATACATATTAACCAAAGAAAATGGTCGCTGGGGCGTGAAGTTTCGGTCCGGCTATGCCGAATAAACTATTACCAATGAAAACAAAGAAAATAACATTGCTCCTGTCGCTTGGCTTGCTTGCAGCATTTACAGCCAAAGCACAAAACGGACAAACGCCGGTATTTGGCGGCACGGTGGGCAAAACGCTTGATGATTCGAAGGAGTGGTGGCCTGAGCCTCATAAAGCGCCCACCGGCGCGCCAAACGTATTATGGATCATTTTGGACGACGTGGGCTTTGGTGCTACAAGCACCTTTGGCGGCATCATCAAAACCCCCAATTTTGATACGTTGGCCAATAATGGCTTACGGTATACCAATTTTCACACTGCGGGGATCTGCGCGCCAACGCGATCAGCTTTGTTAACCGGACGTAACCATCATTATGTTCACGAGGGTGGTTTTTCGCATGTAACTTTGTCGGCCGGTTTTCCGGGTTATGATGGGCGGATCCCATCAGATAAAGGGACCATAGCAGAGATCTTGCGCGAGAATGGTTATAACACATTCGCGGTTGGCAAATATGGTTTAACACCCGATGAGGACGCTACCGACGCAGGCCCGTTTGACCGCTGGCCTACAGGTAAAGGCTTTGATCATTTCTTCGGATTTTTAGGGTCAGCTACAGATCAGTATAAACCCGATTTGGTTGAGGACAATGCCCACGTAACACCCGATGGCCGTCACCTTACCGATCAAATCACGGATAAGGCTATCTTCTATTTAACACGCCAGCATAAGGTTGCGTCTGATAAACCCTTCTTTTTATATTATGCGCCGGGTGCCACGCATTCGCCCCACCAGGTAGCAAAGGAATGGAGCGATCTGTACAAAGGCCAGTTTGACAGCGGCTGGGACGATTTTAGGGAGAAAGTTATCGCAAGGCAAAAGCAATTGGGTATTATCCCGGCATACGCCAAACTACCCGAGCGTAACTCTCGCATCCCGGCCTGGAAATCATTACCCGATGCCGAGAAAAAACTGTACGCCCGTTTCATGGAAGTTTATGCCGGATATTTGACCTATACCGATCATGAGGTCGGCAGGCTCATCAATCACCTGAAACAAAGCGGTCAGCTGGATAATACGCTGGTATTTGTGATCATTGGCGATAATGGAGCCAGTAAAGAGGGGACGGTTCATGGTGTTATCAACCCTAAAAAGAACTCGGCTAAACTTGTTGCAGAAGACGCGTACCTAAAAACCAATATTGAAGACATTGACGATATCGGTACACCACAGGCCAGCACTAACTACCCGTTAGGCTGGGCACAGGCGGCCAATACACCATTTAAATACTGGAAACAGGATGCCAACTCCGAAGGTGGTACCCGTAACCCACTGATAGTTTACTATCCAAAAGGCATTAAAGACAAAGGCACTATCCGCACCCAATACGGGCATGTGATTGACGTATTGCCTACTACATTGGAGTATACCGGTATTAAACTGCCCGAGTATATCCGCGGCATTAAACAGGATACTTTGCAGGGCACTTCTTTGGTGTATTCATTTGATCATCCCGAAGCAAAATCAAAACATGTTTTGCAGCACTATTACATTTTTGGTTCGAGGTCGATTTATAGCGATGGCTGGAAGGCCGAAGCTGCACACCACCCGGATAACGTAGAACTGGGTGACTTTAAAGTTGGACAAAATGTGCCCGATAAGAGCTTTGATGAGGATACCTGGGAGCTATATAACCTGAACGAGGATTTCAACGAGCGGATTGATCTCGCCAAAAAATATCCCGAAAAACTGAAAGAGTTGAAGGCTGTATTTGAAGCACAGGCTAAAAAAAATAACCTGTATCCATTTATCGACTGGTATGATGTTTACCACCAGCGTATCCACAAAAACTATAAAAAGTAACTAATAACATGAAAGCTAAAAACGGAAGGCAGAAAGCCCAAAGCTAATAGCTTGATTGGATTAATTAAAAAACTTATATAACCATTTACAATTATGAAATCCGTTTATCAACGTATTGTCGCCATGTCGGCAATGGCCGTTGCCTTCAGCGCACCTGTTTTTGCGCAACTGCCGCATGTAAAGGTAATACCGGCCAACATAGCGCCAATTGATCCCGCTAATTACAAGGGCGTGGAAGGCAAAACGCTTGCCGAATCAAAAGAGTGGTGGAATAAACCACTCAAAGCACCAAAAGGTGCGCCAAACATCGTTTGGATTTTGCTTGATGACGTAGGCTTCGGCGCGTCAGGAACCTTTGGCGGGCTCATCAGTACGCCCAATTTTGATACGCTGGCCAACAACGGCTTACGCTATGTTAACTTCCATACGGCAGGCATTTGCGCACCAACACGGTCGTCGCTGCTTACCGGGCGTAACCATCATTATGTACACATGGGTAACTTTGCCCACGCTTCAACTGCTGCCGGTTTCCCGGGGTATGACGGCCGCATCCCGCCTGATAAAGGCACCATTGCCGAGGCGCTTCGTGCTAACGGCTACAGCACCTTTGCTGTAGGTAAATGGGGCGTAACTCCTGATGAGGATACCACCGCCGTCGGTCCGTTTGACCGCTGGCCTACCGGTAAAGGCTTTGATCATCACTTTGGTTTCCTTGAATCGGCTACTGATCAGTATAACCCGCCGCATTTGGTGGAGGATAATTTCCACATCAAACCTGATGGCCGTAACCTGAACGAGCAGATCACTGATAAGGCTATCGCCTATATCGATGCCGCTCATAAAGCTGCACCTGATCAGCCTTTCTTTTTATATTATGCACCGGGAGCTACCCATGCGCCACACCAGGTGAGCCATGAATGGAGCGACCTGTATAAAGGTAAGTTTGATGAGGGATGGGATGTCTATCGCCAAAAGGTTTTTGACAATCAAAAGAAAGCCGGCTACATTCCTGCTTATGCAAAACTGCCCGAGCGCAACGAACGGATCCAGGCCTGGAACAGCCTGCCTGCCGATCAGAAAAAATTGTATGCCCGGTTTATGGAGGTTTATGCAGGATATCTGACTTACATCGATCACCAGGTTGGCCGCGTGATTAACTATCTGAAAGCTTCCGCGCAGTTTGATAATACCTTGGTTTTTGTGATGATAGGGGATAACGGTGCAAGTAAAGAAGGAACTGTACACGGCGTTATCAATCCTAAAAACTCGGCTGCAACCACACCTGAGGCCGATTATATCAAAAAGAATGAAAGCGATTACGAAACCATTGGTACGCCGGAAGCTTCCACTAATTATCCTTTAGGCTGGGCACAGGCTGCCAATACGCCTTTCAAATACTGGAAATCGGATGCTGACGCTGAGGGTGGTACCCATAACCCGCTGATAGTTTATTACCCGAAACTCATTACCGAAAAAGGCGGCATCCGTACACAATACAGCCATGTATCTGATGTATTCCCGACCACTATTGAAGCTGCCGGTTTAAAACTGCCGGAGTACGTTAAGGGCATTAAGCAGGATACGTTGCAGGGCAAGTCATTTTTTAGCTCGTTTAACAACGCACAGGCAAAAACATTGCATACGCAGCAGTACTATTACATTTTTACTTCCCGCTCTATCTACAAAGATGGCTGGAAGGCCGAGGCTGCACACCGCCCGGATAATGTGGATCTGCTGAACTTCCCGAAAGAGAAAACCATCCCGGAGCGTAATTACGATAAGGATGTTTGGAAGCTTTATAACCTGAACGAGGATTTTAACGAGCGTGTTGACCTCGCCAAAAAATATCCTGAAAAATTAAAGGAACTGAAAGATATGTTTGACGCGGAAGCCAAAAAGAACCACATCTATCCATTTATTGATCGCGATGACATCAACAACAAACGGATCCATAAACTCGAAAACAATAATTAATCATGAAAAACCTGAAAATCGCTTTATTGGCCCTGCTGGTAATTTTTACCGGCGAAATAAAAGCCCAATCACCTGCTTTATTATCGCTTGAAGCATTTACGGCCAAACTAAAACAGGCAAAAGAACCGCAGATCTTAGATGCCCGTTCGGCAGAAGAGTTTGCGCAAAATCATATCAAAGGTGCAGTAAATGTTGACGCAAAAGGGGCAGACTATCAGCAAAAACTGGATGGTTTGGATAAAGGAAAACCAACGTTTGTATACTCGATAGCTAATGGTCGCAGTACAGTACTTTCGCGCGAGCTGAGGGCTAAAGGATTTAAGGATGTAGAGGAATTGCCCGGTGGTTTAGCCAATTGGATAGGTTCGGGTTATCCTATCATTTCTACAACCCAAAAAGGCGTTTCATTATCAAAGGCCCAATTTGATGAGCTGGCGGCTTCATCACAATTAGTGTTGGTTGATTTTGGGTCGAAGTATTGCGGGGCCTGCAAAAAGCTGGTACCTGTATTGGATTCACTCAAAGCAAATTCGGCTTTTACGCCTAAAGTTATCAGTATCGAAGTTTACGACAACACTAATCTGGCCAAAGAGCTAAAGGTAAATGTATTGCCAACGCTGGTACTGTATAAAAGTGGCAAGGAAGTTTGGAAAAAACAGGGCTTTTCATCAACTGCCCAGGTTATCGCAACAACCGAACTGGCCAAAAACGGATTGGCCGCCAATAATAAATAAGCTGTAACATGATCAAATACATTGGCTACCTACTGGTAGTTATATTTTGCACGGGGCCTGTATTTGGGCAGGCCCCTAAGCAAAAGCCCAATATCGTCATTATTTTGGCCGACGATATGGGCTTTTCTGATATAGGCTGCTTTGGCTCAGAGATCAACACGCCTAATATTGACAGACTTGCCCGGGAAGGTTTAAAAATGACCCAGTTTTATAACGCGGGCAGGTGCTGTCCGTCACGTGCGGCATTGCTTACCGGTTTGTATCCGCACCAGGCAGGTGTGGGTGATATGGTAAAATACAAAGGTTCTCCGGCATACCAGGGATACCTGAATGAGCATAGCGCCACCATCGCCGAATTGCTGAAAGATGAGGCGGGTTATAACACCATCGTATCGGGTAAATGGCATGTTGGGTTGCAGCAATCTGCACTGGCCTATAACCGCGGGTTTGATCAATCATTCACCATGCTGAACAACGGGAGTAGTTATTTCAACTCGGCACCGCTTTATAATGATGGCAGCAAGATCACTTTTATGCTGAATGATAAAGAGATCACCCGCAGCGATACTTCAAAATATCTTACGCAAGCTATTACCGATTTCGCGATCAGATCATTGTATGAGATCAAAGATCAGCAGAAACCATTCTTTATGTATGTAGCTTACAATGCCCCGCACTGGCCTATTCAGGCACTGCCACAGGATATTGCAAAGTTTAAAGGCCAATACCTTAAGGGCTGGGATGTTTTGCGGAAACAGCGGTATGTGAAACAATTAGCTACAGGTATCATTAAAAAACAATGGCAGCTATCAACCCGAGATAAACGTGCCCCTGCATGGGATTCATTATCTCCCGATGAAAAAGATAAATGGGATACCCGGATGGCTATTTATGCCGCCATGGTTTACCGCATGGATGCCTGCATAGGTGAGATTATGACCAAATTGAAGCAACTGGGAAAAGACAAAAATACCATTGTCCTTTTTGCATCAGACAATGGAGGCAGCGCCGATGAGGTTAAAAGCCTGGCAACAGTAATACAAAAGAACGGCCCCCCCGGCTCCGTAAATTCGATCGACAGTTATGAGATACCCTGGGCAAATCTGAGCAATACACCATTTAAGTTGTTTAAACGCAACACACATGAAGGTGGTATAGCCACTCCGTTGATTGCCTGGTATCCGGGACATATCAAAGCCGGGACTACCAATAGCAGCACTGGCCACTTGATCGATCTGATGCCTACCTGTTTGGAACTGGCCGGGGTAACTTATCCGGCTCTGTTTAAAAACAGGCGCCTTACAACATTGGCCGGTACCAGTTTGCTTAATGTTTTTAAAGGCAAAGCTGCGTCAGGTAATGAAACTTTATTTTGGGAGCATGAAGGTAGCAGGGCCATAAGAAAAGGCCAATGGAAGCTCGTAGCCGAACCGAAGCAACCCTGGGAGTTATATGATCTGGAAGCAGACCGATCTGAAACGAAGGACCTGGCTACGAAATATCGCGCAAAGGTTATTAAACTGGAAAAGGAATACCTGGCCTGGGCAAATAAAGTTGGCGTGGTTGACTGGGAAACAATAAAGAATTTGTAACTCAACTGTCAGATTAAATCGTGCCTATCTCACGTTAATAGATATAAGTTTTTTGTTTTACATAATTTTCAAATGATATAGGCATGTTTTCTTTATAATGTCTTTAATAAAGGCTACAAAATGCAAAAAAAGCCCTTAGCGATACGCTAAGAGCTTTCCAAAACAAGTTTTCCTACAAGGGCTCGAACCTCAATCTTCAGAGCCAGAATCTGACGTGCTACCATTACACCATAGGAAAATAAACAGAACATCTGCCACTTAAAGTGATGGCATTTTGTTTAGTGCAAATATACGAAATATGCAAACCGGTGTAAACCTCGTTTTAAAAAAAGCCACATCCGGATTGTCCGTGATGTGGCTTTTTTACAGTAAGATTATGTGCGGGTTAGTCCTCGTTCACGAATGAACGCAGCATCCAGGTGTTTTTTTCGTTGAATTGCATGAAGCGGTTGATCATGTCGTTAGTGCCATCGTCTCCAGCATCGGCGGTGATGGTCAATATCTCGCGTTCCATTTTTATCAGCGCAGCCAGGTCCTCAATAATAGCTTTCACCATCAGGGTATCCTTTAGGCCGATGGTCTGGATCTCTTTGATGCTTGATGTTTCAATATAATCTTTAAAAGTACTGATAGGAGGTTTGCCAAGGCTCAGGATCCTTTCGGCAAGCTCATCAATAGTAACCAGCGCGGCAGTGTACAGCTCTTCAAATTTCAGGTGCAGGGTAAAAAAACTTGTGCCTTTAACGTTCCAGTGGCAGCCGCGCAGTTTTTGGTAATGGATATGGTAATTAGCCAGCAGGTCGTTCAGGTGGTCAACTACGGGTTTTACTTTAACTTCTTCGAGGCTTATTTCTTTAGCATTCATAAATAAATTTGATGTTTTTAAGTGTAACATGCCTTTGCGGGCAATGTTTGGTAAAGGTAAACAGTTTTAATTTTAATGAGCATATTTGCAACTTTATGACTTCGCTTTTACCCTTCATCATCAAAAATTACCAAGCCCCGGTTTGGCGTATGGAAATTGACGAAAGCAGCCAAACGCTGTTTCTGGAGATCAGGGACCATGCCGATAAGCAGGTTAGTTTTTCGGCCCTGAACCTGCAAACCGGTGAGGTTTATTTTGAAGGTTTAACTACCCCCGAGCGCTGGCTTACTGGTATTGAAGCTGCTTATGGTGGCGTATTACTACTCCATAATTACCAATCGGCCACAGGGCCGGTACATAAGGGCTTGACAGCTATTGAAGCTACAACGGGCAAGGCATTATGGAGTAATTTTACTTTAGCTTTTGATCATCTGTCGGTAAATGGCCCTGTAGTTTACAATGCCCAGCTACAACCAAAGAAATTATTTTTACTTGATGTTAAAACCGGCAATACACTAAGAGGATACGAGCCGGTTCCTGATCAACCGCTGAATAATCAGATCATTAGCCCTGAACTGTTGCCCTCAGCGGAAGTAAATAGTTTATATTTACCGCTCAGCGTATATGCAAATGCGGTTCATTATATCAGCTACAATAGATTCAGAATTGTATCTTTGCACACGCTTTTGCAGGAGCATCTTGAACAGCACTTGTTTGTATTTAACGAGGAGGGTACCCTTTTGTATCACGATTTGTTACATAACGCTATACAAAAAATGCAGCCCGAGGCGTTTGTACTACATAATAATCAGCTCATCTATTTAAAAAACAGATCGGGCTTAATAGTGTTGAACTTGTAAATTACTGTATTATAATTTATTATGAAATTTAAGATTTTATTATTGGTCGCTCCCTTACTCACACTCTCCATATCGCTTTTTGCAAACCCAGTTGTTGATTCAATTGGTGTTGAAAACCTGAACGGCAAAAAAGTGATCGTTCACAAGCTTGATCCCAAAGACAATTACTACTCTATAGGCCGTCGCTACAACGTCAGCCCTAAAGCTATTATACAGTTTAATAATAACGCCCCGCTTAAAATTGGCGGCATTGTTAAAGTACCTACCGAATTACCTTTTTCAGGTGAAGCTGCTGCACAGCCTGCCGTAACTGCGCCTGCAAAACAGGTAGCAACTACTTCTGCGCCTGTACAACAAAAGCCGGTTACCCAGGCCCCTGTTCAGCAAAACAAACCACAGGTACAAGCTCCGGTTAGCTCACCTGCGCCTGTAGCCCAAGCTACAGTAAATAAAACACAGCAAGCAGCTGCCGATACCGTTAAAAAAGTAAGCATGCTTAATGTGCAGCAATACAAAGTATCGGCGGGCGAAACCTTGTTTTCTATCGCCAAGCGTTTTAATACATCTGTTGAGGATATCAAAGCACTTAATAAACTAAGCTCTGATTCATTAGCACCTAACCAGGTGATTAATGTGCGCAGCGGTTTACCTCCCGAAGAGGTTAAACAGCCAGTAATGCAGCGCGATTCAACTTCTGTTGCTGCGCAGCAGGACACCACCGGCGACCATGGCAAAGCTAACCGTTTTGGTTTATACGAGAAAGTTGAAAAAGGCGTGGCTACCTGGATGGATGACGCCGGTTTAGATCCTAAAAAGGAGTTGGTGCTGCACCGTACAGCACCAATAGGCACCATCATTAAAATTACCAACCCTATGAACAATCATACCACCTTTGCAAAGGTTGTTGGCCGTTTTACCGATAACGAAACAAACAAAAATGTTTTGATCATCATGACCAAGAACACTGCCGATGCTTTAGGTGCTTTAGATAAACGTTTCCAGGTAAATATCAGCTACGGCAGCCCGAATGAATAAACCTTATATTATTGGAATTGCCGGCGGAAGCGGCTCAGGCAAAACCTTTTTTTTAAAGTGCTTTTTAGAACATTTTACTGCCGACGAGGTGAGCCTCGTATCGCAGGATGATTATTACATCCCGGTAGCACATAACATGACCAAGGAGGAGAACAAAGAATATAATTTTGATCTTCCTTCAACTATTGATCATGAACATTTTCAGCAGGATATCAGCAAGCTTTTAAATAAGGAAGCTATCCTGAAACAAGAATACACTTTCAATAACCCCGATGCTATCCCCAAAATGATAGAGATCAAGCCTGCACCTATTTTGATAGTGGAGGGCTTGTTTATCCTGCATTTTAAAGATATATCGGAGCTGCTTGATTTGAAAGTGTTTATTGATGCTGATGAAGACATCGCCCTGCAGCGCCGCCTTAAACGCGACCTGATAGAACGCGGCTATTCGCATGATGATGTGATGTACAAATGGATCAACCACGTGGTGCCGGCCTACAAAGAATACCTGCTGCCCTACAAAGATGAATGCGATCGCGTGATCACCAATAACACCCACGTTGCCGAGGATATTATGGTGATAACAGAAGAAATTTCGGCTGATTTGAGGGGACGTTTATTTTAAGACAGATCGCCTAAAATCTCTTTCAGTGCTTTGTCGTAATCGGCTTTGGTAATAACGCCGGCATCAAATTGTTTGTATAGTTCATGCAGCTTCAGCGCTTTTTCGGTTGTATAACCAGGATAGCCGGCTTTATAATAATCTAAAGGCGCTTTTTCCTTTTCAAACGACCAGATAAGCGCCCAAATCCAGCCGATAATAGTCCAGCCCAGAAACAGGTTTAACAGGAAGATTAATTTAAAGTCGGCTTTTTCGCGGGCAATTATAGCGGGTATAAAATACAGCAGTGCGCCAATTGCCATGCCCATCATTCCAGCAATGCCAAAGATGAAATTCATGTTTTAAAGATAGGAGTTTCTTTGAGGGATGCTATAGCGTTTTACTAAATCGTCATTGCGAGGAACGAAGCAATCGCGAGCTATACAGAGCGGACTTGCTTATTGGGGATTATTAATAATTGTAATTTGATTTTTATAGGTATTAATGAGCTCCCTACGGTCGGTTGTCTTCGTGCCTTATGATGACGTCATCGTAAATAATTGATTATCAAGTTGGTTTTTTGGGGCCTGTTTTGTGATATGGGCGTTGCCTGTGGCCCGCGCTATACGCTCATACTGCACGGGCATTAGCCACAAGGCCGGTATCCGCTACTATCGCTAACGCGCCCGGCGCACCATCGCTAAGATATATTTTATACGTCATCGCGGTGTTTTTCAGGGTTTCCTTGATGGTTACTCAATGACGTGACTACAGAATTATTTCCGGCACGTCGCCTTCAATAATAAGCTTCCCTGCCGTAGCCTGTTTTATTTCTTCAACACTTACTCCCGGAGCCCTTTCAATAAGCCTGAAGCCACCTTCGGGCAAAACGTCAAATACACCCAGCTCCGTCACAATTTTTTTAACGCAGTGTACACCGGTGAGGGGCAGTGTACATTGAGGCAGCAGCTTTGATTCGCCTGCTTTGTTTACGTGCTGCATGGCTACAATGATGTTTTCGGCCGATGCTACAAGGTCCATAGCGCCGCCCATACCCTTAACCATTTTACCGGGGATTTTCCAGTTGGCAATGTCGCCGTTTTCGGATACTTCCATAGCACCCAGGATGGTAAGGTTTACCTTTTTAGCCCTGATCATCCCAAAGCTCATCGCCGAATCAAATATTGCCGAGCCGGGTAGCATGGTAATGGTTTGTTTGCCTGCATTAATGGTATCAGGGTCTTCCTCCCCTTCAAATGGGAAAGGCCCCATACCCAATAAACCATTTTCGGACTGTAATACCACATCCATAGTATCCGGTATATAATTGGCTACCAGCGTAGGGATCCCAATGCCAAGGTTAACGTAGTAACCGTCTTTTATTTCTTTTGCAATTCGCTTTGCGATGCCTTGTTTGTCTAACATAATTCAATTTGAAAATGTGTTTTGTAGCTCCCGTCATTGCGAGGAACGAAGCAATCCCCAACAAGCGCAGCAGCGAAGCAAGTACCCCTGTATAGTTCGCGATTGCTTCGTACTTACCCATGACATAATTAAAAAAGGGTGTCATGCTGAGCTTGTCGAAGCATAGCGGGGTGGGCCTCTGCACGCGTCCTTCGACAAGCTCAGGATGACAAGCCATCCACGCCTAATGTCATTTCACCTTCAGAGGACTTCGGATTTTACCTACTCACAATGACGTGATGTTTTAAGCTTAGTTTTTACTCCTTACCGTCGCATGCTCTATGCGTTTTTCATAGTTACTTCCTTTGAAAATCCTGTGTACATAAATACCCGGTGTATGGATATGATCCGGATCAAGTTCGCCGGGTTGCACCAGTTCTTCTACTTCGGCAATGGTTATTTTTCCGGCCATGGCCATTACCGGGTTAAAATTGCGGGCGGTTGAGCGGTATACAAGATTACCCATAGTATCACCTTTCCAGGCCTTTACAATGGCAAAGTCGGCATTAAAAGCCATCTCCATTAAATAATCCTTACCATTAAAGTTGCGCACTTCCTTGCCTTCGGCCACTTCGGTGCCAATACCTGCGGGGGTGAATATGGCGGGCATGCCGTAACCGGCGGCCATACAGCGGGTGGCCAGCGTACCTTGTGGTATCAGTTCCACTTCAAGCTCGCCGCTTAGCAACTGGCGTTCAAATTCGGCGTTTTCGCCCACGTACGATGAGATCATTTTTTTTACCTGGCGCTGCTTCAGCATTAAGCCGATACCAAAGTCATCAACCCCGGCATTATTGGAGATACAGGTGAGATGCTTAACCCCTTTTTTTACCAGGGCGGCAATACAATTTTCGGGCAATCCGCATAATCCGAATCCGCCGAGCATAAGGGTCATGCCGTCGGTAATATCGCGGATGGCCTCATCAGCACCACTAACTACTTTATTCATATATTATAATTGGTTGCTATAAATTTAAGTAAAATAAGCTTAATGCTTATTGTTATGTAGATAACTTCCTACCGCACCACTGTGTTTTTATAAATGATGTTTTATAGGTTTTATAAAACAATTGGAAATTAATTGTATTAATAATTAATACATCAAATATCAAAACCTATGGAATTACGAGATGACGAGTTCAGGAGCGACGAGCTTAAACGCCCCGAACATGAAGGAAATAAACCCAATGCTTACCGGGTAGATGACGACAATAATGAGGATGAAAAAGACCTGAAACGAAGTTATTTGTTTGGCAGCTCAGAAATGAAAAGCCCAAATGACCCGGGTATGGAAGGAAACGGTATGGGAGGCCAAAACTTTGGCCAAAACAATATCACCCCGGCGGGTAATGATAAAGACAACCCCTCGCAAATGGCGGGCAATAATAACGAATACTTTAACCGCACCCAGCCTGCCGAAGAACATCCCGAAAACAGCAATTTTAAAGATCCTAACCAGGCAGGTAACGCCAACTACGGCAATGTGATCAACGTGTCACAAAACGGCCGTTCGGATGAAGACAGCGGACAAACGGAAATCAGTAATAGCAAGCCCAACCCGCAGCAGCAATACCAGGAAGGAACTGCTGACGATGACGGGGATGCCAGCAAAAAGCAACAAACCAATATTCCCGGGCCTAATGAGTTGCCTGATCAGCAGAGGGTAGGAGAGTAGGATAGAGTCTTGCGCTCGTTTGTAACGAGCGCTTAACCTGGGTTAGCGTTTATAACGCGACTGGCGATGCAATCGCCAACCATAGTAAGCGCTCGTTGCAAACGAGCGCAAGAAATAAGGATATCATTTTACCACTTAACCGTCTTCTCCATAAAAGCGGTCAAATCATCGGCCATAGCTTGCTGCTCTTTCAGGCTCGGATGCCCCGGTGTATTTTTATAAGGAATAAAGTGCGTGTAAATGCCTTTATCGTTTAAAGCAGCAACGGCCTTTTCGATATAACCAGGCCATGGCGATCCTGCTTTGGTTGCATCCATGCTGCCCAGCGCGCAAATGATCTGTGCTTTAGGATATACCTTGCGGATATTTTTTACAAACTCTTTATAAGCTTTAATGATCTGCTCCGGCTCGGGGGCTTTACTGCCAAAGCGCTCTTTAAACTGTGGATTGTTGGGTTGGTTTACAATCCACGAATCATTTTGAAACAGGTTGATCACTACTACATCGGGCGTATATTTTTTGAAATTCCAGGTGCTTGTTGGGTCTGTTGGATCAAGGCGGTTATACATTTCGGGCATAATGAGCGGGAACCAGCTCACCGTAATGCCGATACCGCTTTTAGAGGTGCAAACATACTGTGCATCAAAGTGACGGGCGGTAAGGGCTGCATAGCTAAGGTAGCCGTTTTCGTAAGGGGCGCTGCCGCGGTCTTGCCCGGTGGTGTCCTCATCGGCATAGCCGCAGGTAATGGAGTTGCCGAAAAATTCGATCTTACGTTTTTGGGTCTCCGGAGGAGGAAGGGCAGTGGCGTCTTTAGCTAAGGTAAACTGATAAAAAAAGGTTTTGCCTTTGTCCCATTCAGTTCGTTTAAACAGCTCGAGGGTGTGCTTGCCCGCTGGCAGATTTTCGGCAAGGGTATAAGCCTGCTTGGTATTATCAAGGTGAATGGTGTTTACAACCTTGTCATCAACAATGATGGTAAAATAGTTTTCGCCCCGTTCATCCTGCATCACAGCCGATGCGCCTGTTCCGTCAAAACTAATTTTTAATGATGAGCCCGTCCAGTACAGTTCGGCAGCTTCATCAGTTTGATTGATCCGCCCGGTGTAACGGATGCGCTGATCTTTGCTCTTTAAAATAATATTTTGAGCAAGACAGCTTGTTATTGAACCGGTAAATGCAATGAAAAGTACAAGAAAATATAATCTGCGCATCTTTATTAGGGTTTGGCCGCCCTAAAAATAGGAAACTTATACAAAATCAATGCAGCAAAAAAAATCTCCTCTATGCCTGCCGTTGTTGGTGTTGTCACCAACAACTTCTAAATTATGTTTTTTAATTACGTTACCGTTAATAAAACTGGTAAGCAAATGTTGTTGGTGACAACACCAACAACGGCGGGGGGAAACTTATACAAAATTAATGCAGCAAAAAAATCTCCTCTTGAGAGGGGGCGCGTAAGGAAGGTGTGTTGGCAGGGGTGTGCTTATGCGATTGACTTGCCAAAGCAAAACATACCCTTTTATGTCGTTGTTTGGTGTTGTTAGGAAACTATATACCTGTTAGATCATGGTTATCCAACTGAATGATATTTTATAATGTGGAGTATTTCAAAAAATAACAACAATCCCACTAAAGTAATGCCCGCATAAATAATGAACCACCATATTTTTAGAGAGGTTGTCTTATTCGAAATTTTTTTTCCATTTATTAAATACAAGATTGTTGCACCGATCAGTACGAGTATTAAGGCCATAAGCTATTGCTTCTTAGGTTTGTCTGTGCCGTTGTTGGTGTTGTCACCATAGGTGTTCGGAAGATTTTTAATTCCCTCCCTTGGGAGGGGTGCGGCTGGATTTCGTGGTGGCAGGGAGGGGTTTATACGTCATTTCAGGCTAATAAGTCTGTGAATGAAACCCCTCCCTACACCCTCCCAGGGGAGGGAATCGCACAATCCCTCGCTTTTTTTATTTCTTCCGAACACTTCTGGTGTTGTCACCAACAACGGCGGGGAAGCGGATAAGTCATTGGCTTATCCACTAAATATTTGTTAAGAAACTATCATTCAATCGGCATCCCAAACTGCAGCAGGTAACCATTATAGTCAAAAACGCCGAACTCGCGCATGCCGTAATTAAAATCTTCAATGGGGTAGCAAATTACTGCCCTGTCTTTCAGTTCGCTCCACAAGAGGTCAACCTTATCCGTGCGGATATAAAATGAGCCGGTAAATTTGGGCACGGTGAACGATGCATTATCAACAGGCAAAGCTAACATGATCTCGATATCATCACGGCTTACCGTGGCCCAGCCCCAGTCCTCATCATAGCCAATACAGGTAAAACCAAGGTTATTAATGTAAAAATCAACACTTTCCCGAACCTGCCGGGTGTATAACATAGGAGCAATAGATTTTAAAGACATAGTTTATTTGAAATAAGTTAAGGTTGAATAGGTAAATTAATGCTAACAATCGTGAACCGTCATTGCGAGGTACGAAGCAATCCCCGATTGGCAGAGCGAATATGCAAATGCGCTTTGTATAGTTTGGGATTGCTTTGTACCTTATAATGACATTCCTTGTTATTTGGTTATTTATTTTAACCTTGCGTTTACTTCAAATATACATAAGTTATTCCATCTCCGCCACGGTCGGCATGTTCATCTTCCATCCGGTCAACCTGCTCATATTTTTTAAGATATTGCCTGATCATTTTACGCAAAATCCCATCGCCCTTGCCATGAATGATCTTGAGGTTGTTAAAGCCCATCATCAGTGCGCGGTCAAACAGTTTTTCAATGGCGTGAAGCGCATCTTCGGTGCGCTGGCCACGCACATCAATCTCCGGACTAAAACTGGCCATATCACTGGTATGCGAACTAAAATTACGCCTGATCTCTTTAGGTACCGATGATTTGGAAACTTTGATCACGCGTTTCTTTTTAGCAACCGTACGCAAATCGCCTATAGCAATCACCACATTTTCTTTAATGATCTCTATCACCTGGCCTGTAGTTTCCGAATCGGTGAGTTTCACCCAGTCGCCGGGTTTTAGCTCCTCATCAACAGGAGCAGCAGGTTTTGGGGCCTCAGTTTTAACGGTGTTCTTTTTAAGCTCAACATTCAGATTTTCGCGCAGCTGCTTTGTTTTTTCTTTATCGGCATTGCTGCTCTTTATTTCGGATATGGTATTTTCAACCAGCTTGTTTGCGTTCAGGATAATGTTCTTGGCCTGATCCTTGGCTTCCTTAATCAGTGTGCGTTTATTTTCTTCGAGATAGCTTTTCAGTTTCTCGTTTTCTGCAAGCAGCTCATTAACCTTTCGTTGTTGTTTGTCCAGTTTTTGTTTGGTTTCAAAAATGGAGCGTTTTTCACGTTCAAGATCAACCAGCAGGGTGTCCACCTTTTTTTGCCCTTCGCTTATTTTGTTTTTGGCGAGGTTAAGCACGTTGGCCGGTAATCCTATTTTTTGGGCAATTTCAAAAGCATATGAGCTGCCGGGCTTGCCAATCTCCAACTGGTACAGCGGCCTCATCTCAATGTTATTGAACAGCATAGAGGCATTTTCAATGCCCTCGGTATTGCTGGCAAATATTTTAAGGTTGGAGTAGTGCGTGGTTACCATTCCCTTAACTTTTTTTTGATTGAGTGATTCCAACACAGCTTCGGCAATTGGCCCGCCAAATTGCGGATCAGTACCGGTACCAAACTCATCTATCAGGATCAGGGTTTTGCCGTTGGCCTGCTCCACAAAATTTTTCATTTTGGACAGGTGGGCGCTATACGTACTCAAATCACTTTCTATCGACTGGTCATCGCCTATATCAACAAAAAGTTGCTTGAACACACCTACGACACTGGCTTCATCCGCGGGGATGAGTAAGCCGGCCTGTACCATCATCTGTAATAAACCAACGGTTTTCATACAAACAGATTTACCGCCGGCGTTGGGGCCCGATACCACGATGATGCGGGTACCTTCGTCTATCTGCATATTGAGTGGGACAACCGTTTTTTTCTCTGCCTTAAAATTCAGGAACAATAGCGGGTGACGGGCATTGTATAATTTAACCCTGGCCTCGTTTATCACCTGCGGCATTTCGGCCTCAATATCAATGGCAAACAGGGCTTTGGCGCGCACAAAATCAAGCTTGGTTAACAGGCCGTGATAGGAGAGCAGCAAAGGCACATAGGGCCTTAATTCGGTGGTTAAAGCGGTCAGAATTTTTACTATTTCCCGGCGGCGTTCAAATTCCAGGTCGCGGATGCGGTTGTTGAGTACAAATACCTCTTCGGGCTCAATGTAAACTGTTTGGCCCGAGGCCGACTCATCGTGTACAAAGCCTTTCAGCTTGCGTTTGTTTTCGGCCAGCAGGGGGATCACCAACCTGCCATCACGTACAGTTAATGAACCATCGGCAGCCCAACCGTTTGATGTGGCATTTTTAAAAACCATATCAATTTTTTTGCGGGCTTCCTGTTCGGCTTTGGCAATGCCTGTGGTAATTTCCATCAGTTCGCGCGATGCATTGGGCCTGATCTTGCCTTTTTGGTCAATCACGGCGTCTATCTTTTTAAGGATCGCCTTTTCAATAGGCAGGTGCTCAAAAAGGGCTTCAAGGTTAGGGTACAGGCCTTCACGCTCGTTAAAATAAGCAATAACGGCAAATACCGTGGTTAACGAAGCCTGAACCTGGTAAAACTCTTCTTCGCTTAAAAAAACGCCCTCTATACGGGCTTTATTGGCAAGGGACTTTATATCGAAAAAATGCTGAATAGGCAGCGCCTCATCATTAACCAGGATATTCTTAAACTCGTTTGCCTGGCTCAGGAATTTATGGATCTGGTCGTAATTGCTCATCACCTGGATCTTGTCAACCATTTGTTGACCCATTTCGCTCAGGCAATGTGCTTTTATCAGTTCTTTTATCTCGGTAAAACCCAGCTTATCTACACTGTTTTGGGGGTAAAGCATCAGGTTATGACTTTAAGTTTTTTAACGAGTCGGCTTTGCGGGCTTTCTTGCTTTTGCGGGGATGGAATCTCCTTGCCGAGTCGGTTTTTAGTTTAGTTTTTAAATTTTTCAATGAGTCGGCTTTGCGGGCTTCCGTGTTTTCATGAGGATGCATTTTTCTTGCCGAATCTATTTTAGTTTTAATATTTAAGTTTTTTAACGAATCGAGCTTACGCGTAGCCTTGCTCTGCTCTGTTTGCACTTTGGCAAGCGAATCGGTTTTACTTTTAATTTTTATATCCACCTGGTCATAAATGGCCAGCAGTTTATCGGGCTGCATGGCGTAGTACCGCATGCTGCGGTTAAAATGCGCGGTATCGGTATGCAGGCGCTGAAACATGGCAATGTATTTACCCGCGCCGTATTTATACAAACTATCGGGTATTTGCGTAGTATTATACAGGCTGCCGTCGATGATGTGCATTTCGGTTAACACCGCTGCCATAGCGTCGGGTTTGAGGACGTCGTTGGGAATACTTTTGCCATTGCAGGCACATAAAAAAAGTGCTGCAGAAAAAAACAAGGTTATATATTTATGCATTCAGTAATTTAGCGGCTGATTAATTAAGCAAATTTACGGATAAATGAGCATTGCAGATAACATCAGAAGCTTAAAAAAGGAAACGGAAGCAGATAAGGTAATATTATTGGCCGTATCAAAAACAAAACCTGCCAGCGATGTACAGGAAGCCTATGATGCCGGACAGCGCCTTTTTGGCGAAAACATAGTGCAAGAAATGGTTGAGAAGTATGAGCAACTGCCTAAAGATATCGAATGGCATTTGATTGGTCACCTGCAAACCAATAAGGTAAAGTATATAGCGCCTTTCGTAAGTATGATCCAGTCTGTTGATAGCCTGAAGCTTTTGCATGAGATCAACAAACATGCTGAAAAAGCCGGAAGGGTAATTGATTGCCTTTTGCAAATTTATATAGCCGACGAAGAAACCAAATACGGATTGGGCTTTGATGAAGCCATAGAATTGCTGCGCTCTGAAGAGTTTGCTGCGATGAAAAACATCCGCATCCGCGGATTGATGGGCATTGCTACAAACACCGATAACGAAAAGCAGATCAAGGAAGAATATTACGAGCTGAATACCTTTTTTGAAGGCATAAAATTGAGCTATTTCCGGAAAGAGGAAAGTTTTGATATCCTGTCGATGGGTATGTCGTCGGATTATAAACTGGCTATTGAGCAAGGCAGTAATATGGTAAGGCTGGGCAGCACGATATTCGGAGGTAGGGTGATCAAGCACTGGAAGAATAATTAATAAGCCCATCATGTCATTGCGAGCGCAGCGCGGCAATCGCACGAAGGCATAGCCGCCTTGTGTAGTATGCGATTGCTTCGTCATTCTTGCTATGGCCGTTGTTGGTGTTGTTACCAGCAACATGTTTTTTGCAATGAAATTTGAGTGTTCAATTTTTCAAAAACGGGTGTTCAACTTTTAAAGTTGCAAAAAGTTAAGTGGTTGATTGTCAGTTATTATGCGTTCATTGTTGCTTGAATGTGCAGCGGGTGGTAAATTAAATATCTGATTATCAATTAGTTTTGTTTTGAAGGTAACTATGAGTGTTCACACCTAAAAAAGTTGAACACCTGTTAAAATAAATATAAAATTGTTGGTGACAACACCAACAACTGCGAAGCGAAAAGATAAAAATGAATAATACAGAAAATAAAATTGAAAGTCAGCCCCCTCTTCAGGGGGCCGGGGCATTAATTATAAGGGAAGCTATTCAAACCGACTGTCCGCGCCTGATGGAGCTGGTGCATGAGCTTGCCCTCTATGAAAAAGCCCCGGACGAGGTTACCGTAACCTTGCAGCATTTTGAAGAAACCGGGTTTGGCCCTAACCCGGTATGGAAAGCTTTTGTGGCCGAAGTTGACGGCGTTGTGGTTGGTTTTGCCTTGTACTATGTTCGCTACTCTACCTGGAAAGGCTCCCGCATGTACCTGGAAGATCTCATTGTAACTGAAGATATGCGTGGCAAAAAGATCGGCAAACTACTTTTCGACAGGTTGATCCAGGAAGCTAAAGAAAGAGGTTTCAGCGGTATGGTTTGGCAGGTGCTCGACTGGAATGAACCGGCCATTAACTTTTACAATAAGTACGGCGCGAATATTGAGGCGGGCTGGTTAAATGCTTCGCTTTCAAAAGAGCAGTTGTTAAACTACTAATACTATACCTATGAAAAATCTGGGCCTGTTGTTTTTTATGGCGATGGGATTATCATCGTGTCAGTGGGGCGTTCCTAATAAAATCCCCGAAAAGTCATTTGATACCCTGCGTTATGCTTATAAAGTCATCAAAGCGCGGGCGGCAGATTGCGGCACTAAATCCGATAGCGCCTGTACGGTAGTGAAAATTAACTACCCAGTTTTTGACAGCGCCAAAACTTTAAATGATACCGTAACCCGTAAGCTTACATTGATGTTTGCTACGGATGGAAGGCCCGACACCAGCCTGGAGCTGATGAGCAAAAAGTTCCTGAAATCATATGATGATTTCAGGAAGACTAACGCGCGGTCGGGAATGTTTTTTACGCTGGATGATTCCGTTAAGGTAATCCACCAGGATTCGAGCTTAACAACGCTCGAAGTTCGGGGTTATTCATATACTGGCGGTGCTCATGGCAGCACATCTGTCGGCTTTATAAACTGGGATACCAAAGCCGGTAAAAACCTCAAACTTGATGATGTTCTGGTTGAAGGGTATCATGATAAATTAAATGCCGTTGCCGAGAAAATCTTCAGAAAGAATGAAAAATTAAGTGATACCGCATCTCTCACCACCAATTACTTTTTTAAGGATAACAAATTCGCGCTCAATACCAATTTTTCCATTACGCCACTCGGGATTAAATTTTTGTATAATCAGTATGACATTAAACCATACGCGGCCGGTATTACCGAACTGTTTATTCCTTACGCACAGATCAAATCATTAGTACAGCCGGGTTCGGTTGTAAGTCAATTCATTAAATAAATGCTTGTTTTTAAATTCGGAGGGGCATCAGTTAAAGATGCTGCGGGTGTTACCAACCTTGCTAATGTTGTAAAACAATATACTGATCAACAATTGCTCATCGTGGTATCGGCCATGGGCAAAACCACCAATGCGCTCGAAAAGCTTACCAAAGCCTACATGGAGCAAACCGATGATATGCACGGGATCTTTAACGAAATCAAAGAATATCACTACAACATTTTGAGCGGATTATTTGAACCGGGGCACCCTGTATTTGATGAAGTTGCCAATACCTTTGTGGAGATTGACTGGGCCATAGAGGATGAGCCACACGATAGCTATGATTTTGTATATGATCAGATCGTATCCATTGGCGAACTGGTGTCAACCCGGATTGTTAACGCCTACCTGAACCAGGTTGGCCTCAAAAGTAAATGGCTTGATGTACGCGGATATGTGCATACCGATAATACATACAGAGAAGGCGTAGTTGACTGGGATAAAACTAAAGAAAGCATCAATAAAGATCTCCCGGCTATGCTCGAAAAAGGTATTGTAATAACCCAGGGCTTTTTAGGCGGCACTTCTGAAAATTTTACAACTACACTTGGCCGTGAGGGCTCTGATTATACCGCATCCATATTTGCAGCCTGTTTAGAAGCAGAATCGGTAACTGCCTGGAAGGATGTACCCGGCATTCTGAATGCTGATCCGAGATACTTTAACGACACGGTAAAATTTGATGAGCTCTCCTATACCGAAGCCATTGAAATGACCTATTACGGGGCCAGTGTCATCCACCCGAAAACTATCAAACCCTTACAAAATGCTAAAATACCTCTGCTGGTAAAGCCGTTTACAGATCCATCCGCACCAGGTACGGTAATTAAAGAAGATGGACATAATCAGTTTACCAAACCGGTGATCATCCTGAAACAAAATCAGGTATTGCTGTCAGTATCAGGCAAGGATTACTCATTTATAACGGAAGATCATCTGAGCGATGTATTTCGCCTGTTTGCGCAAAACAATGTTAAGGTAAATGTGATGCAAACCTCAGCACTAAGTTTTTCGGTTTGCTTTGATTTAAACGAAGAACGTTTTGAAAAGTTGCTGAACGGCCTAAAACGAGACTTTAAAGTGAAGTATAATGATGGGTTAACGCTCATCACAGTACGCCATGATGGCGCTAATACCATCAAGAAATTAACCGAAGGCAAAACTATTTTGTTGGAACAAATTAGCAGGAATACGATTCAGGTGGTGGTTAAGTAAACAATTTAATATGGGTGAAGTTACGAAGGAAGTAGAAGAAGCGATAGCTACTCTAAAACTGGATAAAAACATCATTTCCAAAATTGATGCCCGATATAACGATATACTTTATTTTGATCTCCTTGCCCATTTTGTAAATGGTAAAGATCGGCGATGGTGGTGGGAAGCATTTAAATCATCGTTTAGCTTTAAAACATTTGACTATCCTCCTGACCGCTTTTCAGAGATTATTCCCGACCTCACCCGAAAGGTATGGCTAATGGTTGAAGATGATCAGGAAAAGTTTTATCCGATCTATGATGTTGACCCGAAATACATTTGCGGCATTTTAAATGAGTGTTTTGGGTTTGAATATTATATCATAGATAAAGATTACAAGTGGCTATTGTGTGAGAATCACCATGGTCGTCTTATTGGCGTCGGGGAGGTGTTAAAAAAGCACAATTTGTCTTTGTTAATTTAATACTCTAATTTGATAAGACTTAGGTAAATCAGCAAGGTCTCCTTCCATCGATGGGTATTTTTTGCAAGCCGTTTTAATTCTTTACTAAAACTTGCTATAGGTATAATATTAAAGCTCATCAAGTAATTCTCTTGCTGTCTTAAATTTTGTTTTTCCTTCCAGATGTAATTTGATCTCATGAAAAGCTCCTTCAAGATCAGCTTTAAATTTTTTCTTTAGAGAAGAATCTTTGGAATTGTCTGTATTTATAACCTTAACTTTTCCTCCCAGTTTTGAGATGACTTTCAAAATCATTTCAGTGTCTTTTTCTTTCAATTTCACTTCAGCGGTTATCATAAACAATTATTCAAATAAAGATAAGGAATTTGTATAAAACAAACTGGTTTGTTGAGCAACAACGATACTTAACTAAGTTCTTTTCCTAAAAAGGGTTTAGCTGAGTATTGTTTACGATTTCGGCTGCTCTGTTTTTGCCTATTCATCCTTATTATACCCGCTTTTAGCTCCAAAAAGCTATATTTGGGCATGAAGGCAATCAACACGATCAGGGATTCAGCAAATATCGGACTCGGGATTTTATCGGCAGCTTTTGGTCTTAAGGGATTTTTATTATCGAGCCACTTTATCGACGGAGGTGCTACCGGGGTATCCATGCTGATATCTGATATAACCTCCATCCCCATATCTGTTTTGATCTTTGTTATCAACGTGCCTTTTTTGTGGATCGGTTACCGGAAGCTTGGGCTTTGGTTTGCTATTAAAAGTACCGCCGCCATTGCTTTGCTTTCATTATGCCTTGCAGTTGTTCAGTTTCCGGATGTTACTCATGATAAATTGCTTACCGCGGTATTTGGCGGCGTGTTTATTGGTACCGGCAGCGGCCTGGCCATGCGTGGTGGAGCGGTGCTTGATGGTACTGAAATAGCCGCTGTACTGGTAAGTAAAAAGACTCAACTGCTAAAGGTAAGCGATTTTATTTTGCTGCTCAACGTCTTAATATTTGGGGTTGCGGCGTCGGTATTGGGTGTTGAACCGGCCATGTATTCAATATTAACCTATATGGCTGCCGCCAAAATGATCGACTTTTTGCTGAACGGTATCGAGCAATATTCGGGTATTACCGTAATCTCGACTAAAAGCGATGCGATACGGAGGGCGATAACAGTTACGCTTGGTCGGGGTGTTACTATCTACCAGGGTAAAAGCGGTTATGGAAAGGATGGTCATGTCAATGATCCCCGCGATATTGTGTTCACTGTCGCCACCCGTTTGGAAATTCCATCATTAAAACAAACTATTTTACGGATAGACCCCAAAGCCTTTATTGTACAGCAAAGTATTGACGACACAACAGGTGGGTTGTTGAAGCGCAAGAAACTACATTAAGAAGCTAAAAAAGAGCTTGGAGCATAAGGCTGAAAGCTCAAAGCAGTTTTGTATACGGGAAAATCGGGCTTTAGGCCTTAGGCTTTCCGCTTTAAGCTTACAAAACGCTTACCGGGTGCTTATGATCATCAATGGCAACAAACGTAAAAGTGCCGGTGATAGCTTTTTCGCGCACAAAAGAGTACATTTCTTCAATATAGATTTCAACCAAAACTTTTAGGCTGGTATTGCCGATATGGGATATACGGCCAACAAGTTCAATAATGGTACCTGCCGGGATAGGACGGTTAAAGTCGATCCTGTCGGATGATACGGTAACCATTTTTTTACGGGTGAAGCGGGTGGCCGTAATGAAAGCTACCTCATCCATCATGGCCATTGCCGAACCGCCAAAAAGCGTGTCATAATGATTGGTATCGCTTGGGAATACGGTTTTGAATATCCGTGATTCGGCTTCTTTAATTCGTTCTTCAGTAGTCATTGAGTTGAATTTTAACTCCCTCTCCAAAGGAGAGGGTTGGGATGAGGTTGATTATCTCAATTTACCCCATTTTAAATAAGTAGCGCCCCATGAAAACCCTGCGCCAAATGCTGTCAGGATTATGTTATCGTTCTCTTTAAAATCTTCTTTATAATCCCACAACGCCAGCGGGATAGTGGCGGCTGTGGTGTTACCATAACGGTCGATGTTGATCTTAACACGGCTTTCAGGCAGGCCCAAAGCATCACCTACGGCGTGGATAATGCGGTAATTGGCCTGGTGGGGGATTAGCCAGTTAATATCATCTATGGTAAGGTTGTTACGCTGCAGCACAGATGTGCAGCTTTCGGTCATGCCTTTAATGGCCGCTTTAAAAACTACGCGACCGTCCTGACGTATATAGTGCAGTTTACCATCGAGGGTTTCTTCTGATGCAGGGTTCATAGAGCCGCCGCCAGGTACATATAAATGTTCCCGCCCGTGACCATCAGTTTTAAATACACTGTCAATAACGCCCAGATCTTCAGAAGATGGTTCAAGCAATACCGCGCCGGCGCCATCGCCAAAGAGGATACAAGTGTTGCGGTCGGCATAGTTTACAATGGCGCTGTTTTGATCGGCACCGATAACTATTACTTTTTTATAACGGTTGCTTTCAACCAGGCTCGAGCCAAGGGTAAAGGCATAAAGGAAACCACTGCAGGCCGCATTAACGTCAGACGCCCAGGCATTGCTTAAACCGCATTTATCACAAACGATGCTGGCGGTAGAAATAAGCAGATAATCGGGTGTTGAAGTGGCTACAATAACACAGTCAATTTCAGAAGGATCAACTTGGGCATTTTCAAGTAAATTTTTTACCGCAAAGGCAGCCATGTCTGAAGTAGCGAGTGTTCTGTCGGCGAGGATTCTTCTTTCTTTGATCCCTGTACGTGAAACTATCCAGTCGCTGTTAGTTTCAACCATTTTTTCTAAATCACTGTTAGTTAAAATGTTGTCGGGAACATATCCACCTACACCGGTAATCACCGCACTGCTTTTTAATGCCATAAATATTATATACTCTCAAAAAAACATGCAAAGATAGAGAAATTTGACGGTTTAAAGCTGTCATGCAACTGTATGTTTATACAATCTCATCTTTTCGCACACCGATAATTTGCTGTTTATCGACACAAAAACGCATCTAACCGACACATGTTTTAACACTTATTGTACTGCTTTTACTTTTGAATCAACGATTTAGATTAAACTTAAAAGGAGAACAAACAATGGAAAGAAAGAACTTTTTAAAAAGCCTGGTAATTGGCGCAGTGTCATCGTCGGTATTGGTTGAGGCCTGCAAAAAAGATGCTGATACCGTCACAACTACTACCACTTCATCTTCCGGCAGTACCTCGGGTTCAACCGACACAGGCAGTTGCAGTGTTGCGCCTACCGAAACGGAAGGTCCATATCCAACACATTCGCCTGCTTCATATGTAAGGAGCGATATTACCGATGGCCGTACCGGGTATAAACTTACCGTGAAAATTACAATCAACAATAGCAATAATAGCTGTAGCGCGCTATCGTCAGCGTTGGTTGATATCTGGCATTGCGATGCGGAAGGCAATTATTCTGAATATGGCGGCAGCGGTACACAATCAACAAATTATACATCAGTTCATTTTTTACGTGGCAGGCAAACTACCGATTCAAATGGCCTGGTAACTTTTACATCTATATTTCCAGGGTGGTATACGGGCAGGGCTACACATATTCACGTTCATGTGTATAACTCATCGGGTACATCATTGAAAGTAACACAGATCGCTTTTCCGGAAGGTTCCGGCACGGCCCTGGCGGCTGTTAATGGTTATGCTAAAGGCATGAGCGGATATACGTATAACGCGAGTGATAATGTGTTTAGCGATGGATATACGCTTGAAACTGCTACTGTTACCGGTAGCACCACCGCCGGTTTTGTATTGGCTATCAGCTTAAGTGTACCTGCTTAAAAAACCATTTTGTTTTTTGAACCATCATATGCAAAAGCGCGTCATCATTCTATGTTATCGTAAAATCATCGATATCCGGTCGGCCAAGCAATGGGATAAGCTGGTTTTTGAAAGCACCTACCTGGAATTTAAAATGCAGGCCCAAAACTTTAGCCAGGGAACAGCCTATACTTCCTATGCCGAATTGTTAAGAAATGTGCCCAATGCCCAACGCTTAGCTGGTATGGTCACCCCATCGCTTACAGGTTACATTCAGCAGCTTGGCAGCATTATGCCCGATGTTTTAAACAATATTGGCAGGCGGTTCCTTACGTTCAGCAAGTTTCAGTTGGAGATCATCAATTCGGATATTAGTGATAAGGATAAACACCAGGTGGCTGTTAATTTTTATTCCGAACCATTGTTTTGGCATGATACCATAGATAATTACCTGCTCATATCCGCTCAACAGGCCGAAAATCAGTTAAATGTCGAAAATAATTGCATATCTACCAACCTTATGCAATTGCAGCCGTATATAAACATAACTTCATTGCAATATCACAATTAACATGGAAAAGATCTCACCGGGACAAATACATTTGGCCGACCAAAGAGGTTTCACGAAAACCGCAACCCTGCGGCGTTACAGTAGTTTCAATTATGATAACTATTTTAACGAGCATCGTAAACCCTTTGGCCGGTTGGAGGTATGGAATGATGAAATGCTGGCGGGCGGCAGTTCGATTGATGTCGCCGTCGAAAACTCCGGCTGGTTTGTTTTGATGCCGGTTACAGGTGAAGTGCTACTAAAAAGGGTAAACGGAGATATCCGCCTGATTGATGTTGGAGAGCTGTTTGTAGGTTATGCTGTTGCCGGTGAGCGTCTTGAATTAACTAATCTTTATAAAAGCGATTGGATCAATTACATTTATTTTCAGTTAAAAGATGATGAGGTTATAGATCTACCGCGCGACGCCGTTTTTAAATTTGATATTACCAACAGACAAAATGAACTGATCGACCTGGTCCCCACCAGCGGAATGCATCCGTTTCGATTGCATGCAGGGGTATTTGGCGGGAGGGCTGATGCGCTTTATCAACTTCAAAACAATAAATCGTTATTTTACGCATTTGTGCTTGCCGGGGCTTTTGAGCTGCAGGGCCGCCTGATGCACGAGCGTGACGGATTGGCGTTATGGCAGTTGGAAGAGGCTGACATGGAAGCGTTAAGCAATAACGCGGTGATTGCGATATTGGAAATATTAAAATAAATCGCCTGTTGTAGGGACGCATAATTGACACTTTTTGTAATATACAGCAGGCCCCTTACAAAAAGGGTACCTCATTAATTTAACGAGGTACCCGACTAATCAAGATGTTTCTCATTTAAATTGCCATACCGCCCGATGCTTCAATACGCTGGCCATTAACCCAACGCGCATCTTCAGTACAAAGGAAAGCTACAACGCCGCCAACGTCCTCCGCAACGCCTGGTCTGCCCAGTGCAGTTATGCTGCTTACCATTTTTTGTGTTTCTTCGCTGTTGCGCAAATGGCCGCCGCCAAAATCGGTCATGATGGCGCCGGGGGCAACCACATTGGCCCTGATACCTCTTCCGCCAAGTTCTTTAGCCAGGTAACGGGTGAAAATTTCTACCGCCCCCTTCATAGATGCATAGGCCGAAGAACGCGGAACCGATACCCGCGTCAACCCGGATGATACGTTGACAATCCCACCGCCATCGGCCATCAACGGGATCAGTTTTTGAGTTAAAAAGTATACACCTTTAAAGTGCACGTTCAACAAATCATCAAAGAATTCCTCGGTAACATCGCTGATGGCGCTGTAACCGCCTTGTCCCGCATTATTAATTAAAAAGTCGATATGATCGGTTCCAAATTTATCCGTCAAAACTTCACGCAGTTTTTCGGTAAATGCATCAAAGCTTTTAATTACTCCGGTATTGAGTTGCAATGCTGCTGCCTTTGCGCCGCTTTGTTCTGCAAGGTTAACTACCTTGGCTGCCTCCTCTGCATTGGTATTGTAGCTTATAATAACATCTATTCCTTTTTCGGCAAGTCTTAAGGCCATGTCCCGGCCTAAGCCACGGCTGCCGCCGGTTACCACGGCAATTTTATTTCTGTTTTCCATTTTCTTTTTTGTTTTGATACAAAAGTAAAACAGATGGGAGGGGAGTCGTTTTAATAAATCAATCCATTATTTACAAAATTCAAATAATGGTTAAAATATCGGCGCCTTTAATAATCGTACAACTGTGGTTTAAATCTTTTAGCCAGGTAGCCAGTAGCTTTTTCTAAATCGATATCAGCTATAATTACGCCAGTTGTGCCGTAAGCCTGGTAAACTAAACAGGTGCCATCCGGTGCTATAACTGAGCTTGCCGATTCGGGGTAAAGCGAACCATAATTGGAACTGGCAAAATAGATGGTGTTTTCCAGCGCCCGCATCATCATCGCCTTTTCGTAATAAGGGTTGGTCATGCTACCCCACTCGGTAAGCAGCACGCCTTCGGTATTACTGCCCGAAAAATGCGGGTGGAAAACGATGTGCGCGCCATTACGCGCCGCCCATCTTACCGATTCGGGATAACGGAACCCTTCGTGGCAAATGGTAACGCCAAATTTTAAGCCATTTACCTCGAAAATATTTCGTTGTGTGCCCGGCACCCAAATGGCGTCTTCCGATGGGTCTAATTGGTTTTTAGTTTGATATCCAAGTACCTTGCCGGTTTGGGATATCACATGTGCAATGTTTAAAAGCCCGTCTTCGCTGTACCAATCCATAGGCATAATTACCGCTATATTATTTTCGGCGGCAATCTTGCATACTTCATCCAGCGCCGATTGCAGTATCTCCGGCGATGTTGGCTCCGGATCGGCTATCATACCCGGATATCCAGGTATATATGATTCAGGGAAACAGATAACCTCTGCCTGTTGTGACGCTGCATCTTTAATCAGCTTTTCGGCTTGTTGCAGACCGTCATTAATTGATTTCGGAAAAGGCGGAGTAGCAATGGCTATTTTCATGCGGTGTTAATCTGTATGCTAAATTAAATGATTGCTTTTATCTGTGGTTAATATTTATCCCCTCATGTGTCACTTTTTTATTTCAACCCATACTTGGCCGATATTTATAAAATTATCATTGTACATTTGTTATGGAGATCCTTTCCAGACTCAATAAATCATCATTCACACTACTTAACGTTTACTACTATGATTGAAACTAAAGCGTATGCTGCGCAAGATGAAAATACACCGCTTGCCCCCTGGACTTTTGAGAGGCGCGAAGTGGGTGCTCATGACGTGCAGTTTGATATTTTGTACTGTGGCGTTTGCCACTCCGATTTACACCAGATCAAAAACGACTGGTTCCCCGGCATTTTTCCTATGGTGCCCGGACATGAAATTGTTGGCCGCGTAGTTAAAGTTGGCGAGCATGTAAAAGGTTTTAAAGTTGGCGACCTTGCCGCTACCGGCTGTTTGGTTGACTCATGTCGTACATGCGAAAACTGTAAACGCGACCTTGAGCAATATTGCCTCAATGGCAACTCCCAAACTTATAATGGCCTTGAACAGGATCATAAAACACCTACTTATGGTGGTTACTCAAACACCATTGTTGTTAATGAGGATTTTGTGCTGCACCTTAAGGAAGGCGTTGATCTGGCCGCCGTTGCCCCGTTGTTATGCGCCGGCATTACAACCTACTCGCCGCTAAGGCACTGGAAAGTTGGCAAAGGCCATAAGCTTGCCGTGCTTGGCTTAGGCGGCTTAGGCCACATGGCTGTTAAATTTGGTGTTGCCTTTGGTGCCGATGTTACCGTATTAAGTACATCGCCTAAGAAAGAAGAAGACGCTAAAAAATTAGGCGCTCACCATTTTGTGGTAACTACCGATCCAAAACAGGTTGAAGCAGCTAAAAACTCCTTCGATTTTATTTTGGATACCGTATCGGCCGAGCATGACTTTAACATGTACCTGTCGTTATTACGTACCGATGGTGTTCATATTTGTGTGGGCGTTCCGCCTAAACCAGCTCAGATTGCTGCCTTCAGCTTATTGGGCGGCCGTAAAAGCTTAGCGGGTTCAGGAATTGGCGGCATTAAAGAAACCCAGGAAATGCTTGATTTCTGTGCCGAAAATAACATTGTTTCGGATATTGAAATGATTGATATCAAAGATATTCACACCGCTTATGACCGTATGGAAAAAGGCGATGTGCGTTACAGGTTTGTAATTGATATGGCTACGTTGTAAAGTAATTTATAATTGATAACAGAAGACCGTGCGAGAGCATGGCCTTTTTACTATAGTCATATTTACACCCTTTAAAAGTCGCTTTAGCCCCCTGCATACGAAGGAGCACCGGTTTAATTTTGATATGAAAAATATAACCACTGATATTATGAGAAACTTAGTATTGTTTATGCACATTTCGCTCGACGGTATGGTTGCCCGCACTGATGGCGCTATGGACTGGATAAAAGTGAGCAATGAGCTGTTTGAGTATGCCAACGCCCGCACACAGGTAGCTGACACCGCCCTATATGGCCGTAAAACCTTTGAAATGATGGATGCCTACTGGCCAACAGCGGCCAATGGGCCAAACCCCTCAAAGCATACTATTGAACACGCAACATGGTATAATAATACACTTAAGTATGTGGTGTCTGAAAATGCTGCCGGGCAAAATACCGATAAGATTAAATTTATCAGTGATGATGTAAAGGCGCGGATTTCAGACCTCAAAAAGCAGGAAGGCGGCGAGATCATCATGTTCGGCAGCCCCGGCCTTGCCCGTTATTTGATGCAGGAAGGATTGATTGATGAATTTTGGCTGTTTGTAAACCCGATAGTGCTTGGTGCCGGTATTCCGCTGTTTCCTAATACCGAGATAAAGCTCAAACTGGCAAAAAGCACCACTTTTGCCGATGGTGTTCTCGGGGTGCATTATATAAAAGAGTAGTATTTTGCAGGGAGATATCTTACCGTTATAAAAAAATCTGCAACCTGAGGCAACGCCTTTGCTAAAATGGTAGTAATCATTATGTACACAAACATATTACTACATGAAATTACTATCAAAGTTAACAGCAGCGGCCCTTGTGACAGGAGCACTGTTTTTTTCAAATACGGTAAAAGCGCAAACTACTCCTGCAAATGCGTTCCGTTTAGGTTTAGGAATTGAAACCGGCTTACCTACAGGTGTAGCAAAAATTGGCACTACTTTTACCTTAGGTGGTACAGCCCGTTTGCAATATGGTATAAGCAATAGTTTTGCGCTTACTTATACTATGGGCGGGTATCATTTTTTTCAGAAAGAAAATCCTGCTACGGGTAAACGCTATCCGAGCTATGGCGAAATCCCTATTAAATTCGGTTTCAAAGAGTTTTTTGTACCAAGTGTATATGTTGCCGGCGAAGCTGGTATCGCTTACGAAAAACTGGAAGAAGGCTGGGGCCCGCACAGGCTTGATCTTTCGCCTGGTATAGGCTGGGCCAATAAAACCTGGGATGTAAGTGTACGCTATGAAAACTTTTCGGGCGCTAACCAGGATCATTTTGGTATGGTTGGCCTGCGCTTAGCTTACGGATTTGCTTTATAATTTCGCACTTAATGTAACTATTAACTAACAGGCCCCGACTCACCCGGGCACGTTAGGTTGGCTGACCCTCTTTCGGTTATTACCGGAGGAGGGTTTTTGTTTATTTTCGGGTTGACAGCTAATTATTTTATCCTGATTTTAGGAACGAGAAACCTAACCCGTTTTTTTTACTAAATATCACAAGTTTTGCAGCTAACAGAAGATCAGATATACGCTCTCGCACCTGATGAAGCTTCAAAAAAAGCAGGTCGTGATTTGGCTAACCCGGCCAAATGGGGAAGTAAAGGGATTAGTGAAGAAGCCCTTTGGGGCGAATGCCAGGGCAGCGGCAGCAAACCTTACCAAACCCAGGTTGATCTTGGCGCTATCGCCTTTAAATGTTCATGCCCCAGTCGTAAATTTCCATGTAAGCATGGCTTAGGCTTAATGCTTTTATGTGAGAGGGAACCAGGCTTATTTGCCAAATCAACAATGCCTGCCTGGGTAAGCGACTGGATAAACAAACGAGCCGAAAAAGAAGAAAAAAAAGTTGAAAAGGCGGCCGAAAAATCTGTAGATGAAAACGCTCAGGCTAAACGTGTACAGGCACGTGAACAAAAAGTAAGCGCAGGGATAGCCGAGCTAATGGTTTGGATCAAGGATATTGTACGCGGCGGAATTTTAACCATCCCCGAAAAAGCGCCGGCTTACTGGGATAATATGGCCCGCCGTATGGTTGATGCCCAGGCATCGGGATTGGCTGGTATGGTGAGGAACCTTGGCGCTACCAACTTTTGGAACGACGGCTGGCAAAGTGGCTTTATAGATAAATTACTCCAATTATATTTAATTGCAGAGGGGTACAATAACATTCAAAATATTGACCCGGATTTGCAGCAGGATTTACGCACTGTCATAGGTTTCACCACCAACCAGGAAGAGCTGCGGGCGCAAACAGGTGTAAGTGATACCTGGCTTGTTATTGGAAAGGAAAGCCGCGATGAGCAGCAACTGACCATTGAGCAAAACTGGCTTTACGGTTTAAAAACCAACAGTTATGCGCTGGTGCTGCAATTTACGGTTAAAGGGCAATTCCCGCCGCTTAACTTTTCGCCGGGGATGTACCTGGATGCTACCCTGGTGTATTTCCCGTCGGCCCTGCCGTATCGTGCTATCGTTAAGGATTATAATATCATAAGGCAAATCGATAACGTTAACATAAAAACATTTGCAGGCTGGCAGCAAGTTGCCGGTTATGAAACTATACTAAACAGCCGTTTGCCATTTCGTAGTGAAATGCCCCTTGTTATAGCGTCGCTAACACCGGTTTTCTACCAAAAGCAATGGTGGCTACAGGATAGCGAAGGCTGCCTCTGCAAAATATCAGCAAGTTATACCAACATCTGGCAACTGATTGCCATAAGCGGAGGCGACCCGGTAAATATGGCCGTCATCGGTAGAGAAAATGAATATCGCCCGATTGGCGTTTGGCATCAAAATAATTACAAAAGTATCTGATGAAGGCCTGGGAAAGTATCATAAACACCGCAATGCTGGGTACTGATAAACCTACACCTGCTATTGCTGATTTGCCGGAAGAAGTAGCCCTGATCGCTAATGCGATAGAGGCTTCAGCAGGCTTAGATAAAGAAGAACGCTACCTGCAAAAAGCTGCTGTGATCTACAATTACAGGCAATCGGGTTTTATACCATTTCAAAAAAATGATCTGCCGGCTAATAAAGCGCTTGCAGAAACAAAACCGTACTGTTCACCCGAAGCTGCCGGGATTTTGAACGCCATATTGGGCGAGGAGAACGATCAATTACTACAATTGTGGTTAATGCAATGTTGTAAATCAGGGCAATTACTAATGCCTGATGTGTTGCCGGTCGTATTTGAAAAAGCACAAAAGGAGATGGTATTGCGCAAAGCTGTTATTGAATGCAGCGGTAACAGGGGAGTTTGGCTTAGTAAAATGAACCCTGCGTGGAACTGGTTTACTACTATAGCCGATGAGGAACTATGGCAAATGGGTACGTCGGCCCAGCGTTCAGAAATATTGAAAAGCTTAAGACTGAATGAGCCCGCCAAAGCTTTAGAATGGCTGCAGCAAACGTGGGAGCAGGAGAATGCAGCCGGTAAATTGGAATTGCTTAAAGCCATGAAAGTGAATAGTAATGCTAATGACCTGCCATGGTTGGAGGGCTTGCTCAACGAAAAAGGGCAAAAGGTTAAAGATGAAGCTTTGGCCCTGCTCAAAAGTATTTCTGGTTCGTCGGTTGTTAAACAGTATCAGCAGTTGCTGCGTGAATCTGTATCGCTAAAAAAAGAAAAGGCCTTATTAGGTTTAACTACTAAAACTTCCATCCAAATAAAACTTCCCGCCGTAGTTGACGAAAGCATCTACAAATCGGGCATCGAAAAATTATCGGGGCCTAAAAGTACGGTAACTGACGAAAACTATGTTATTTATCAGCTCATCAGCAGCGTGCCGCCGGCGTTTTGGGAAGATCAGTTTGAAGCAACGCCCATTCAGATAGTTGAATATTTTGAAAAATATGCACCTGCTATGGTACCGGCTTTGGCCAATGCGGTAGCAAAGTTTGGGCAAAAGAATTGGGTGCCGTTTTTTCTCGGGCAAAGTATGTTCTACCCGGATTTTGTTGAAATGCTAAGCGGCAGAGAACAGGAAAAATACCTGCTGAAAGCCTTGGGCAATGATCCGCAAAATACAATTGCTCAGGCCATCCGCATTAGTGATGAATGGGGCACCGAGTTTGCGGTTTCGGCCTTGCTAAAAATGGCTAACTGGCCTTACGAATATAATCGTGGTTTTTTTACCCGGCATATCAGCCTGATCCCTGTCGGGGCTTTGAAACATGTCGAAAACATAACATCGCAGCAGGTTAACCTCCAGCCAACCTGGGACAAAACCCGCAATCACTTAATTAATTTACTCAACTTAAAACAGCAAACGCTTAAAGCCTTTAACGCATAAAAACTTTAACATGTCACAGATATTACGTCAGCATGCAGAGCAATTATTTGCACACGAACTGGAAGAATTGAAAAAGCAGGACGGTGATAAGCGTCCGGCCAACTGGATACTTTCTCCTCAATCAGTAGTAACCTACCTGGTTGGCGGGAAGCTGAAGAATGGCTTTGAGGTTTCGCCAAAATATATTGGCAACCGCCGCTTAATGGAAATAGCGGTAGCTACGCTCACAACAGATCGTGCCCTGCTATTATACGGTTTGCCCGGTACAGCAAAAAGCTGGGTGAGTGAGCATTTGGCAGCGGCTGTAAGCGGCGATTCAACCATGATTATCCAGGGAACAGCCGGTACAAGTGAAGAGGCTATCCGCTATGGCTGGAACTATGCCCGCCTGATAGCACAAGGCCCATCGCCAGATGCGCTGGTAGAAACGCCTGTAATGCGCGGGATGAAAGATGGTAAAATAGTTCGTTTAGAAGAGCTTACCCGTATTGGCGCCGACGTGCAGGATACACTGATCACCATTCTTTCTGAAAAAACACTGCCCGTACCTGAGCTCAATATCGAAGTGCAGGCTGTTAAAGGTTTTAATATCATAGCCACAGCCAATAATCGTGATAAAGGTGTAAATGAATTATCAAGCGCGTTAAAGCGCCGTTTCAATACCGTTATCCTTCCCTTGCCTGATTCGGTGGAAGAGGAGATAGACATCGTACGCCGCCGGGTTGAAAGCTTTGAAAAAGTAATGGAACTGCCGGCCGAACCGCCGGCATTGCAGGAGATCCGCCGGATAGTGACCATCTTCCGTGAACTTCGTGCAGGCGTTACGCTTGATGGCAAAACCAAGATCAAAGTGCCGTCAGGTACCTTAAGTACTGCCGAAGCTATCTCCGTTGTGAACAGCGGTTTATCAATGGCTGCTTATTTTGGCGATGGACAATTGAAGGCAGCAGATCTTGCCGCGGGCATCATCGGTTCGGTAATTAAAGACCCGGTGCAGGATAAACTGGTTTGGCAGGAATACCTGGAAACTGTAGTAAAACCACGTACCGATTGGGCCGACATTTACCGTGCCTGCCGCGATCTGTAATCAAAAAACCTTAAGCCAATGGCAGTACATATTTTAGGCATAAGGCACCACGGGCCGGGTTCGGCGCGTAACGTGAAAGCTTTTCTGGAAACGGTTAGGCCCGATATTGTTTTGGTTGAGGGGCCACCGGAAGCTGATGCCATGCTGCAATGGGTAAGCAACGAAGGTTTGAAACCACCTGTAGCGCTGCTTTGCTATCAGCCGGATTACCCGCAACGCTCGGTGTTTTATCCCTTTGCCGATTTCTCGCCCGAATGGCAGGCAATTCTTTATGCCCGCAGGCAAAATATCCATGTGCGTTTTATGGATCTCCCTGCCGGTAACCAGATGCTTGTTGAAAAGGAGCAAAAGGTTGTTGAACAACAACAAGATCCGGATACAGTTCACATCAATAGCGAGGGACAAAGCCTTGAGCAACTCTATAAAAGTCCGATAAGTTATCTGGCAGATGCCGCCGGCTTTGCCGATGATGAAAAATGGTGGGAGCATACGTTTGAGTACCGCAATAATAACGATGAGGTTTTTAATGCGGTATCTGAAGCTATGCAGGCGCTCCGCGAGAGTTTTCCTAAAAAGGATAAAAAGCTTGAACAGATGCGCGAAGCATACATGCGTCGCACTATCCGCCAGGCCGAAAAGGAAATGTTTCATACCATAGCCGTAATTTGTGGAGCATGGCACGCACCAGCTTTACAGGGAAAATCATCGCAAAAAGATGATAACGAAATACTGAAGGGGCTTCCAAAAGTAAAAACAGAGTGCACCTGGATTCCCTGGACTTTTAACCGTTTAAGCTTCCGTAGCGGCTACGGTGCCGGTATCAATTCGCCGGGGTGGTACAACCACATCTGGAACCATCCGCTTGATGATGGTACCTTGTGGATGGCCAAGGTGGCACAACTTTTCCGTAAGCAGCAGATGGACACCTCCGTTGCCCATATTATTGAAGCGGTAAGGTTGGCCGGTGCGCTCGCTTCATTGCGGGGTTTGCCCAAAGTAGGGTTAGAGGAACTGAATGAGGCCACGCTGAGCGTGCTTTGTAACGGCGAGAGCATTTTGCTAAAACTGGTACATGACGAATTAATAGTTGGCCACCAGATAGGCGAGGTGCCGGTTGAGATTCCCAAACCGCCGCTGCAACTCGATATTGAAAAACAACAAAAGAAATTAAGGCTGCCCGCAACAGCTGATTACAAAGATTATACACTCGACCTGAGGAAAGATACCGACCTGGAGCGGAGTATCTTCCTGCACCGCCTGCAATTATTGGGCATTAATTGGGGCAGGCAGCAATACACCAGCGGTAGGGGTACTTTTAAAGAGCAATGGCGCCTGCAATGGGACCCCGGCTATTCGGTGGAGATTATTGAACGCGGCAATTTGGGCAATACCGTAGCTGAAGCGGCCGCGAATAGCGTCCTCAACCAGGCAAAAGAAGCAAAGGAACTGAAAGTTATAGGCGATCTGCTTGAAAAAACGATTCCGGCAGAATTGCCGGGAGCCATTGAAGCGTTGATTAGTCAGCTTAATAATCTCGCTGCGGCCTCTGCCGATGTTATCGAACTCATGGAGGTGGTGCCTGGCCTGATAACTGTGGCAAGGTATGGCAATGTACGCAAAACAGATGCCGAATTGGTGATCAGCATTATCAATAGCATTATTACCCGCGTTTGTATCAGTTTGCCCAATGCCTGTATCGCTATTGATGAAGATGCCTCTCAAAAGCTGCTGGAACTGTTTTTTAAACTGAACGATGGCATTAACCTATTGCAGGATACGGGCATAATTAACATGTGGCAGCAAACGCTGTTGACTATAGCAGCTAATAAAAACACCTCGGCGGTTATAGGAGGATATAGTACCCGTTTGCTGCATGACGCCCGTAAATTGGAGGGCGACCAACTGATGCAGTATTTCAGTTTTGCTATGTCATCGGCCACGGCCCCGGTCATCGCCGCAGCCTGGCTCGAAGGCTTTTTGAAAGGCAGCGGTACTTTATTGTTGCTTGATCAGGACCTTTGGCAAGTGATCGACAATTGGGTAGCCAGTCTTGCCGGTGAGGTTTTTATGCAAGTGCTGCCTTTACTGCGCCGCACCTTTGCCAATTTTACCAATCCTGAAAGGAGAAAGCTTGGCGAAAAGGCCAGATCCGGCGGTGGGACGGGGCATCAGCATACAAACATCAGCGCTAATTTTGATGGCGAAAGAGCTAAGCAAGGTTTGCCGGTTATTATGCAATTATTGGGTTTAACCATAAATATTAACGACACAAATGGAAATTGAACCGGAGCACCTGCGCAAATGGCGGTTAATACTGGGCGGTAATCAAAATGAAGGCACCGGATTTAGCCTCGATGATGCCGACCTTAAAGTTGACCGCACACTTGAAGCTTTATATGACAGCGACAGAACCGGAGGCCTCGGTGTATCATCACCGAATGTAAGCCGTTGGCTGGGGGATATCCGTACCTTCTTCCCATCAAGCGTAGTACAGGTAATGCAGCAGGATGCATTAAAGCGCCTGAACCTGACCCAAATGCTGTTTGAAAAGGAGATGTTGGAAAATGTAGAGCCAGATGTTCACCTGGTAGCAACTTTGATGACATTGAGCCGCGTTATTCCCGATAAAACAAAAGATACCGCCAGGCAGGTAGTACGTAAAGTTGTTGACCAACTGGTAAAAAAGTTAGCCGAGCCCACGCGCCAGGCCATAACCGGTAGTTTAAATCGTAGTACCCGCAATACAAGGCCGCGGCATAATGAAATAAACTGGGGGGCAACTATTCTTAAAAACCTTAAGCATTATCAACCCGAATATCAAACCATTATTCCCGAAACAAGGATTGGTTACGGTCGTAAGCGCTCATCATTAAAGGATGTGATCCTCTGTCTTGACCAAAGCGGATCGATGGGATCATCAGTGGTTTATTCGGGGATTTTTGGAAGCGTTATGGCTTCTATCCCAGCCATAAAAACTAAAATGGTGGTTTTTGATACGGCTGTAGCCGATTTAACCGAAGAGTTAACCGACCCGGTTGAGTTATTATTCGGCGTGCAATTAGGTGGTGGCACGGATATCAATGCAGCTTTAACATATTGCCAGCAGATAGCTCCCCGGCCCACGGATACCGTGTTGGTGCTCATTACCGATCTTTACGAAGGAGGTAACGTTGCCGAAATGCGCCGTCGTGCGGTAGAACTGGTTGCGGCAGGTGTGCAATTGGTAGTATTGCTTGCTTTAAGCGATGACGGCTCTCCATCGTATGATCATGGCAATGCACAGTTCCTGGCCGATATGGGGGTGCCCGTTTTTGCCTGCACACCCGATAAATTTCCCGATCTGATGGCCGCCGCGCTCACTAAACAGGATATTGGTATGTGGGCGGCCAGGGAAGACCTTATTATAAAAAAGTAAAGGATTGGCGATTTTACCGATAACCCACCCACCTATACGCTCGATACTTTATCAAAAGTATTACGGTTAGGCAGGCTGGAACAATTTTATAGTTTGATAGATGCTGTTTGCTTACCAGCTAAACTTTAAAAGAGCCACCCCTTGCCTTGGTAACAATACGGTGGCACCTGCCAGCCCTGATTTAGCCTGCAGCGTAACCTGTTTGCCAAACTGTTGTAATTGCCCTGCTTTTTCAAGTTCCTTAATTTGCGCAGCTGTAGGTTTTTGCGGTGAACCCATCTTTTTCCATACCTCATAAGCATTGCTGTGTTCGTCATCAATGCGGTATTGGGTAAGTTTAACGAAGGTTGGTGGCAGGTGTTCTATCCTGATCTTTACGGTTTTTCCCGCATCGTGCAGGTCATCATCATGGTAGTTCCACAGCAATACGGTCATTTCTTTTTTATCTGCTGCTGCCAAGGCACCGATATCTGTATTATTTCCCCTGATGCTTGAATCAGCTACGGTTTTAAGCGAATACATCTGGTCGCCGGTTACTTTCAGGCGTTTGCCTTTCATCATGCCCAACATCCGGAAAACGTTAATTACCGGTTTATCAACTCCGTTGGTGGCCAAATCGCGAAAGCCATAAAACCAGGGCTGATTTTCAAACTCGAACGACCATGATACCGAGCCCATAAAGTTTACACCTAATGAGTCGGCCAGTTGGTATTCGCGGGCTATGGAAGCTGCCGTATAGCTCGAATACATAGTGCCATTACGGTAAGCATTTGAAGGGTTGGTAGCCATACCGCAGGCCGCGCAGCCTTCAGGGTCCGATTCGCCTATTACTATGGGCGTGTTTTTAGTTTCGGGGTGAGATGCTACAATTTTAAAGCCTTCCCTGATATCGCGGATCTGCGGGGCCATGTTCATGCGCACCCGGCCATTGATCAGCGTAGGCTGCCCTTTGGCATGGAAAGAGATCACATCAATAGGCGAACCTATTTTGCCTGTTGCGTAATTGGTATCAGCAATACAATGTTTGATAAATGCGTTCAGGAATTTCATTCCGCCGGGGCTTGAGCCACCTGCAACTTCCGGTCCGCCCACGTGCGCGGTAGGGAGGGCGCGTTTTACACCATGGGCGGCATAATCGTACAGTTTAAAGAACTCTTTCATAGTACCTTTCCAGTAGCCTATGTTTGGTTCGTTCCACACTTCCCAGTACCAGCTTTCAACCTCGGCCTGGCCGTAGCGCTGTACACAATGCTTTACCCATTGATAAATAAGCTCTTCCCATTTATTGTAATCTTTGGGAGGATAAGCCCAGCCGGTATAAACATCATCATAGTTATCGCCGGGTTTCCAGTAATGGCGATAAGGTTTGGGGTGGGTTGACAAGGCCTCGGGCATAAAACCTATCTGGGCATAAGGTTTCATACCCAGTTTAACGTAAGTGTCAAATATGCTGTCAACCAGGTGCCAGTTATAAATAGGTTTGCCGCTGGCATCCTCAGTATAGGCATTGGTTGATCCCCACTTTAACGCGGCTGTACCATCGCCGGTGGTAAGCAGGTTGTGCACACGCATGCGTACCGGTACCGGGCTCAAAGCGGCCAACTCCGACAATAGTTTACGGCCATCCTTCATGTAGGTATAGTTAGGCTCGTCGTGACCAAACCATGCCCAAAAGGGGTACATATCGCCAATTTTATCATTTAGGCTGATGGCGATATTGGCCTGGTTCTGGGCAAAAATACGGCCGCTGATAAATAATAAAAGGAAGGAGATAAGTTTGATGGTCTTCATTCAGGTAGTTTGGTGATTTATAAGGAGTACAGATCAAACATAGGTAATTTTATTTATTGTAAAAAGAACAATTAAAATAAGGGGCTGGCCTTTCAATCAATTTTAAATCACATACAACATATTGAATATTATTTACGTTAACAGCGTGTTAATTTATTGTTTACGCGCTTCAGAAATTCTACAGAATTAAATTGTATAATTGTGCTTACCAGCGCTTAATAAGGGGGATTCTTTGCAAAAGTTTAGGTTTTATTTTATTTCGATGCTATTGGCGGCTTCATCTTCGCTGCCTGTTTATGCCCAAGTTAAGGATACATTACAAAAAGTTGCCGTAAAGAAGGATTCCCTGCAGAAAGACTCTGCAAGGAATATCCTGACATTGCCCGATACGGTTAAACACCTTCAAAGTAAGTTTCCATCATACATACCGCCGGCGGCTTTTATTACTTATGGCCTGCTATCCTTAAAAGTAGGATTTATACGTAATATCGATTATCGTGTACGAAATGACATGAACAAGGATCATCCTGATTTTCACACTAAGGTTGATAACTACATGCAATACGCGCCTATCGTGTCTGTTTATGCGCTTAACCTGGCTGGTGTTCATGGTAAAAATACATTTATCGACCGTACCATGCTGCTCGTGCTTTCCGAAGCCATATTTGCCGGTACCACTTTTGGCTTAAAACGTGTTACCCACCGTGAGCGGCCCGATGGCTCTGATAAGTTTTCGTTCCCTTCAGGCCATACCGGTAACGCTTTTGTTTCTGCCGAGTTTATGGCCCAGGAGTACGGCGACCGCTCGCCCATATACGGTGGGGTAGGCTATGCATTTGCAACTACCACTGCTATTTTGCGTGTATATAACAACAAGCATTGGTTTAGCGACATCATAGCAGGAGCCGGTTTTGGGATCTTATCAACAAAAGCGGCTTATTACCTGTACCCGCTTATCCGTAATGGCATATTCCGTGGGGGGAATGAGAAAGGAAAAAACAACAACTCCTTATTGTTGCCAACTTACCAGGACGGAAGGGTTGGATTAACTTTCGCCAAGAGTTTTTAAACGACTGATCTTATATTTATAATGTACAACCACCTTAGTATTAGGGTGGTTGTTTTGTTTTAGAGTTTTTTTTTAATAAAAAATAACTTAGCTATTGCAACGTACGTTTTTGATACGTACCTTTGGTTTATGAGTTTGTTTAAAAAGGATATTACTGCTGATTTAACGCCAACCAAAACAGAAATGGACGTTTTGCGGGTGTTGTGGCAGCATGGCCCGTCGACGGTGAGGTTTGTGCATGATAAGCTTAATGAACAAAAGGAAGCGGTAATTTACACCAGTACCCTTAAGCTGATGCAGGTAATGAAAGAGAAGGGGATGCTTGAACGTGACGAAACCAATATGAAGCACATTTACAGCGCCGCAGTTGAAGAAGACAAAGTGAAAGGGAACATGCTTGGGCGCTTTGTTGATTCGATGTATAATGGTTCGCCGAGCGATTTGATGGTAGCCCTGTTGGGTAACGACAAAACATCGGCCGAAGAACTCAGAAAAATAAAAGAGCTGCTCAAAAAAATGGACGATCAATAATTAAACTTTACAGATATGTACCTGCTCCTTAACACCAACACCATTTCCCACAGCCTGATACAGGCTTTTAGCTGGATGCTGATCCATTCGCTATGGCAAGGGATGTTGCTGGCGGTTATCAGCGCGGCGGTGATGTTCTTCACCAAAAAAGCAAGCGCGGCAGTAAGGTACAACCTGGTACTTGTACAGTTTTTATTATTTGTTGGGGCCTGCCTGTTCACTTTTGTTTGGGAATGGAACAAGCAGCCGCAGCAAAATATGGTACAGTTTGGTGATGCGATGGGCGGCAGGGCATCAGCTTTATTGAGCCTTAATGCTGATGGGATCCGAGTTTTTGCCAGTACCTGTATCGGTTATTTTACAGCCAACGCGCCAATGGTTGTGCTGCTGTGGTTTGTGTTTTTCCTGTTTCGGTCGGTACGGATGATGCGCGGGCTCATGTTTATCCATAATGCCAAACACAGGCAGGTATCCGAACCTGTTGGATATTGGAAAAACAGAGTGGAACTGCTTTGCAAAAAGCTGCAGCTGAAGCAGGCGGTTAAACTGCTTGAATCGGGTTATGTGAAAATACCCATGGTTATCGGGCACCTGAAACCGGTAATCCTGATCCCGGCGGGTTTATTGGCAGGGCTGCCGCCCGAACAGGTGGAAGCTGTACTGCTGCACGAACTGGCGCACATTCGCAGGCATGATTATTTCGTTAACTTTTTACAAACCATTGCCGAAACCGTATTTTTCTTTAATCCCGGCTTATTGTGGATCTCGTCCCTGCTTCGGGATGAGCGGGAAAACTGCTGTGATGATATCGCCCTCGCCCAAACAAAAAACAAACGCGATTTTATACAGGCATTGATCAGCTTTAAAGAACATTCGCTTTACGGTGCAAATTATGCGGTTGCATTTCCTGGTAAAAAGAACCAGTTGTTGCAAAGGGTAAGCCGTATCCTTGGTAATAAAAACAAAACGGTAAGCCAGGGTGATAAAGTATTTTTGATAAGTGGTGTTGTTATCCTTTCGGCAATAATAGCTACGGCGACTATCGCGCAGATCCGGCAAGTTAATAATCCCGGTAATGATAAAACTTATGTGTATAAACAGGAGCGGCATATCACACCATCTGCAGGTGTACAGCCGGTTGCACCCGTTAAATCTGTCGATAAACCAAAACACCCAAAGCGCAGAAACATTGCAGTAGCTCAGAAGCCTGTTGCTGCAAATGAAAATGTGATTATAGCTAATACTGAGCCGCGTTCTCCGCAGGAGCAGCTTGAAGCTGATGCGAAGCTCGCAAAACAACAGGCCGAAAAAGAAAGCCAACAAGTTTCGGCCGATAAAACCGAATATAACCGCGGGCAGGAACAGGCCCGCCGGGATCAGGAACATGCCAAAGTAGATCAGGACCAGGCTCGTCGCGACCAGGAGCAGGCTAAACGTGATCAGGAACAAGCCATGCGGGATCAGGCGCAGGCTAAACTTGACCAGGAACAGGCCGAAAGGGACCAGGTACAAGCTAAGCGCGATCAGGAGCAGGCGCGCCGTGACCAGGCACAGGTAAGTAAACCCAAAACAGAACCTATAAAAAGCAAAGTAAGCGTTCAGAATTAAGGAGGTACATTTCTTATTTGATTCGTAAAGCAGGAGTGCACCCCGTTTTATCGGCCGGACTATGCAGTAATTAGTCATATTAACAATCAATTTTTAACCTGCCCCTGGGCGGAAGGAAAATCTATTGCCCAAATTTTAAACTTTTAAATCGACAGAAAAATGAAAACCAATTATTTAACAAGCGCGCTGTTGTTGATTGCGGCAACGGCATTAACAACTGCAGCAAATGCACAGAAGCCGGGAAAAAAAACGGCCTTCAACGCCTATAACAATTACGATACTTTTGATGGTAAGGGGCGCGAACGCATCCAAACTAACTGGAAGGGTAAAACCTACCAAATGGAGCTGGCGAACAACAAGCTGGTGGCCCTGGCAGTCGACGGTGAGATTATCCCATCAACCCAATGGAACGAATACAATACGGTTATAGCAGCTATCCGCGAGCAGATCAGGAAGGACAGGATCCAGGCAAAAAAGGATCAGGCGCAGGCTAAACGTGATCAGGAGCAGGCCGGTAGAGATCAGCAGCAGGCTAAACGCGACCAGGAGCAGGCAGAACGTGATCAGCGACAAGCAAAAGTTGAACAGGAAGAAGCCGAGCGCGACCAGCAACAAGCTAAGCGTGACCAAGAACAAGCATCCAAAGACCAGGTTCAGGCCAAACGCGATCAGGAGCAAGCCAAACGCGATCAGGAACAGGCCAGCCGAGATCAGGTACAAGCTAAACACGACCAGGAACAGGCGCACTTAGATCAGATTCAGGCCAAAAAAGATCAGGAACGCGCCGCCGAAGATCAACGGCTGCTAAAACAGATGACAGGTGATTTGGTAGCTGATCATATTATTCCCAATGCGGAAGCTTTGCATGAGCTTTCATTTAACGGCGAGGAACTAATCGTTAACGGAGTGAAGCAACCTGAGAGCGTATTTAAGAAATACAGTGCAAAATATCCGCGCTTTGCCCAAGGCAATACCAGTTATGAAAATGGCAAACGGCAGTTTAACGGCTTGCATATTCATAGGAATTAAGTATAATGCAGATGCTATAACTTTAAAATTGTTAAAGGCAAACTAAGGGCGTCATTGCTGGGAGGTACAAAGCAATGACGCTTTTATATATTAAATGCGTGAGTTAAAGTATTAAAGAGTAAAGCTAAGGTCAGCTCGCCAGTTACTTTTTCAAATTCCTCGCCCTCAATTTACTCAAAAACTCGGGCGAGATCCCCAAATACGAGGCTATATAATGCTGTGGCACCCTTTGCGGAATGCCAGGGTAGCGATTAATAAACTCCAGGTATTTTTCCATAGCGGTGGTTGCCATGGTTTTAAATAACCGTTTTTGAACTACGGTAAGATGCCTTTGCAGCATGAGCCTGAACATGCGTTCCAGTTTGGGAACTTCGTTAAGCAGCTTTTCTTTTGAGTCGCGGGTGAGGATGAGCAGTTCGCAATCTTCCAATGTTTCAATATTCATGTGGGCAGGGCCTTGATCCTGGAAGCTGGCCAGGTCGCTTACCCACCAGTCTTCAATGGCAAATTGCAGGGTTACTTGTGCGCCGTTCTCATCAATGATGTATTCGCGGATGCAGCCTTTGTTTATGTACGCTTCAAAATTACAAACGTCACCAGCCTGGAGCAGGCGGGTCTTTTTAGGAACTTTTCTGTATTCCAATATCTCATTGAAAAGGGCTGTTTCCTCTGCAGTTAAACTAACTGACCGTGCCGCGTAATTATTGATGTTTTGAAACATGGCTCAAATATAAGCGCGGTTAGGGTTATACCCGCAAACATCGGGGCGCTAAATAATTTCATTTCTTGTTCCAGTTCAATGGATTTTTAGGATAGATAAGTCAATTTTGCCTCTTATAATTTTTATTAATCAAATATGACCTATCTACCCAATCAAAACCGTTACCAGGATATGGAGTACCGCCGTTGCGGTAACAGTGGTTTAAAACTGCCGGCAGTATCGCTTGGCTTATGGCATAACTTCGGCGGTATCGACAGCCTTGAGAATGCCCGTAGCATTTTACGTTTAGCCTTTGATAAAGGCATCACCCATTTTGACCTGGCCAACAACTATGGCCCGCCGCCGGGCTCGGCCGAGGAAAGTTTTGGCCGTATTTTTAAAGATGATTTTAAAAACTACCGCGACGAGCTTATCATTTCAAGCAAAGCCGGATGGGGTATGTGGGAAGGCCCGTATGGCGACTGGGGCTCAAAAAAATATTTGGCAGCCAGTTTAGATCAAAGCCTTAAACGTATGGGGCTTGATTATGTAGATATTTTCTATCATCACCGTCCTGACCCTGAAACTCCCATCGAAGAAACTATGGGCGCGTTGGATCTGATAGTACGCCAGGGCAAAGCTTTATATGTTGGGATCTCAAGCTATAGCGCTTCTGAAACAGAAAAAGCCATCGCGGTGTTGAAAGAACTTGGTACACCTTGCCTCATCCATCAGCCTAAATATTCCATGTTCGACAGGTGGGTTGAAGGTGGTTTGCTTGATGTGCTGGAAGATAAAGGTGTTGGCTGTATTCCATTTTCGCCACTGGCCCAGGGTTTATTAACCAATAAATACCTGAAAGGTATCCCCGAAGGCTCGCGGGCTGCAGCTCATCGTGGTAATGGTGCTATTGATGAAGATGCTATAACCGAACAAAATATAGCCAAAGCAGCAAAGCTGAATGAAATTGCATTGCAGCGTGGTCAAAACCTGGCGCAAATGGCATTATCATGGATTTTGAAAGATAAACGCATTACCTCGGTATTGATTGGTGCAAGCAAGCCCGAACAGGTAACTGATTCTATCGGTTGTTTAGCCAATATTTCATTTAGCGATGAGGAGTTGAAGTTGATCAATAATATATTGGCGTATTAGTGTCAAGTTCTGAGCCTTAAGTCTTCAGTTAAAAGTACAGAAAAGAAAAGCCTGACTAAAGACTTATAGCTAAAAAACGCAGGCCCCGCCGAAAGCCGGGGCTTTTTTGTTGTAAGTTTTTGCAAAATCTATTCCGGCTTTATATTAATTATTGTTTAAATGACACTTTATTTATAGGTTAATATGCCTTGAAAGAGCGAGAAGATTAACTAATTTTAAAGTTGAATTCTTAACAGATGCTTCCGTTAGTTATCTTTTGTAGAATAATTTAGGAGGGTGTTTTTTGGGTATTTGATTTTTTACTAAAAATATTTTAATTGTTTTTTGAACAATTAAAATAAATATTATACCTTAGATTTTCATTAGCGTGATAACCTCGCTTTAATGAAGCCAATTATATTAATTTAAACCATACTTAACCCGTACCGGGTTTTGATATAAGTAATTACAACCGATAAGGAGATGCTGGACACCGAGATTAGGTACTTGCTTAATGACATTGCTTTAAACAGCAGCAGGGCTTCCTTTAAAAGGCTGTACTTATTTTACTATGGTAAATTGTTTAGCCTCGCAAAATCGCTGGTTAAACAGGATGAACTGGCTGAAGAGATCACCAACGACGTTTTTATGAATCTGTGGACACGCCGTGCCTCGCTGCCTGAAATCAATAACTTTACTTATTACTGCTACACATCGGTTAAAAACAAATCGCTTACCTGTCTTGCCAAAAATCAGCTTAAAAGTGTGAATATTGATGATGTGCATGCAGATGTTGCCGATTCAAGCGCAACAGGGGAGGACAAACTGGTTTGCGAGGACCTTACCAAACTGATCAATACTACATTGAGCAAACTATCCGATCAATGCCGCCTTGTTTTTAAGTTGATAAAGGAAGACGACCTGAAATATCGTGAAGTAGCCGATTTACTCGATATCTCCATAAAAACTGTTGAGTACCACATGGGCAACGCCCTGAAAACGCTTGTGCTGGGGCTAAAGGATGCCCAAAAATTGCCTGGCACAGTTAGCCCCGAAAAAATTTCAAAAAATATTTAATTCTACACTGGGGTATCCCGATTATTTACAGTCTTTATATATAGAGCCGTAAATAATGATTAATAACATCTGGATACTTATTGGTAAAAAGTTAAATGGTGAAGCTTCGCCCGAAGAGTTACTTGAACTTGAGCAACTGTTACAGCAACAGGGGGATACCGTTATGTACCCGATGGATGAGCTGGAGGAAATCTGGAAAAATGATCAGCAAATTGCCGAGGATGAAAAACTGCTAAGCAAGTGGGCTGCTTTTGACGCCGAACTTGATGCTGTTGAAGAAAAGGAAGCTGAAGAGGCTGCGCAGGTTATCGCTGTTCAAACCAAAAAGAAAAAAGCCAGGATCATTAAACTGGGCTCATTGCTGGCCGCGGCCTGTTTAATGTTGGGTGTTTTCTGGTTTACCCGTAAAGAAACCATGGTGCCGGGAAAGTCCAACGAAATAACTGCTCCTAAAAACGGGATCAGTAAAATTCAATTGCCCGATGGCAGCCGTGTTTGGCTCAATATGGGCAGCAAGCTTACTTATAATAATGATTTTGGTACCGAGGAAAGAAAAGTATCCCTGGTAGGTGAAGCCTTTTTTGATGTAGTTAAAGATCCGCAGCACCCTTTTGTAGTTACTACCACAACCATCAGCATCAGGGTGTTAGGTACTAAATTCAATGTGCGTTCATACAATAATGATAAAACATCCGAAGCCGCACTCATTCGCGGAAAAATTGAACTTACCGTTTTAAAAAATCCCGAAAAAAAGATCATCCTTAACCCATCAGAAAAAATTACGGTAATCAACAACCAGGAACTACAACTTAAAAGTAATACCCCAGCGTATAAGATAGCTGAAGAAACTCCGCTTATAGCACTGAGCCGTATCCACCAGGCCAAAAAGGACACTTTGCCATCAGAAGCCTTATGGCTTGAAAATAAACTGGCCTTTGACGCTGAAGACTTTGAAAATATCGCCCAAAAAATGGAGCGCAGATATAATGTGAACATCGTTTTTGAAAATGAGGATATAAAAAAGCTGCGCTTTACCGGTAAGTTTGAAAAAGAATCGATTAATAAGGCTTTATTGAGCCTGCAGAAAACGGCGGCTTTTCATTATAAAATTGACACTAACCAAATTGTAATTTATTAATTAATAAACCTTTATGAAAGAGCCTATGCGTAAATAAGTATCAAATCTGAAACCATAAAAAATGGGAAGATGTTCCCGCATCCCCCCATTATAATGTGGTACAAATTAACTACCAGTCCTTCTATAAACCAAATAGTTAAAGTAACCTTAATGCTAAATTATGAAAAAAAATGCACACCGCATTAACCCATTGCGGCTGAACCAATTTTTGAAAGTACTTCTTATGTTTAAATTTATCTGTATCCTGGTACTCGCCTCCTCGTTGCAGGCGTTTTCAAAGGGATATGGTCAGACCCGCATCAACGTTAATTTCCAAAACATGCCCCTGAAAAAGGCGTTAAAGGAAATCGAAAAAAAGTCTGACTATCGCTTTTTGTATAACGACGATATGTTGTTGAAAAACGATATGCCCGCCAGTTTAAATACAAAAGATGCATCGCTTGAAGAGGTGATGAAAATTGTACTTAGCAATACCAACCTGAGTTATACACTGGGTGATAATAACCTGGTTATACTTACAGAAAAGGGCAAGGCAATGGCCCCGGGCACAGTGAGTGGTAAAGTGACCGACGAGGCCGACCTGCCCATGCCTGGTGTTACCGTGAAGGTAAAGGGCACCAATGTTAGCGCCCAAACCGATTTGCAGGGGCGTTATACCTTAAATATTCCCGATAATAATACAGGTGGTGTAGTGCTTGTATTTTCGTTTGTTGGCTATGTCTCGCAGGAAATAACAGTTACCGGCAACTCGTTGATCAATGTACAGTTAAAAGCAGCATCCAATTCTTTAAACGAAGTAATTGTGGTTGGTTATGGCACTCAAAAAAAGGAAAACCTTACAGGTTCGGTTGCTGTGGTAAATCTTAAAGACGCCAATAAACGTGTAACACCTGATGTTGCCAGGGCTTTACAAGGCCAGGTTGCGGGTGTACAGGTAAATGGTTCGGGTGTGCCAGGCGAAGGCGTTTCTATCCGTATCCGCGGTGTAAGCTCATTAAATAGCAATAACCCGTTGTTTATAATTGACGGTGTGCCAACATTTGAGCCTTTTGACTTCCCGAATACTGATATTGAAAGTTTGCAAGTGATTAAAGATGCATCTGCGGGCGCAATTTATGGGTTTCGTGGTGCTAATGGGTGTAGTTATCATCACCACCAAACGGGGCAAAAATGGTCCGATGAAGATCAACTACAACGGTTATGCAGGCTTTCAGAAAAACCCTAAAACGTTATCCGTTACTGATAGGGTAGGTTACCAGAAAATTGTCAATGCCGCTGAAACCAACGCGGGTTTATCTTTAGCGCCGGGTAATGACCCATCATCGAGCAAATTTATTAGTAATGTAAATACCGACTGGCAAAAGTCAGGTTTCAGAACCGGCTATACGCAAAGCCATGACCTTGGTTTATCAGGCGGTAATGATAATATGAGCTATAACGTTGCTTTTGATTATTTTAACCAAACCGGTACAACCGTATCAGGCCCTTCATATACCCGTTATAACCTGAGCGGTAATATCCAGGGCAAAAAAGGTATCGTATCCTTCGGTACAAAGTTTGCCTATACCGAAGGTGATTATAACAACCTCGCATATCCGCACCTGCACGGTACAGGTAACCAGATAGTTGACCTGGTTACCGCTATCCCAACCATGCCTATTTACGATCCTAACCGCGTTGGCGGCTACGGGGGCGTTGATCAAAATACGCAAAGGGCTATCTCGCTCAATATTATAGGTGTCAATAATTTATTGAACAGCACAGGCCAGCGTAACCGTATGATGGCATCGGCCTGGATGGAGGTAGATATACTTAAGAACCTAAAATACCGCATCAGCGGAAGTTACGATCGCAACGATTTTAGAAACACTTATTTTGATCCTATTTATGATTTGGGCTGGTTTTATCCTAATACAACTGCTTACTACAGTGATGCCAGGGGCAACTATTATACCCAATTGATAGAAAACACGCTGAGCTATAAACTGAATGTTAAAAAGCATAATTTTGAGATTTTGGCAGGTACCGCGTATCAGAAAAATGCTACCAGCAATTTAACAGGTGTAGCATTAAACTTGCCCCAGCCTTATTTATTCTCACTTGACAACGTAAGTAACCCGGCTAATAAAACAGCTTACAGCAACAGCTTTATTACCAAATTTTATTCGCCGATATTTGCACGTATCAATTACAATTATGATGACAGGTATCTGTTAACCTTTAACTATAGGCGAGACGGTAGCTCCCAACTTACTCAACAGCATCGTTATGGGAATTTTCCGGGAGCATCAATCGGTTGGAACATCAATAAAGAAAAATTTATACACCTGCCAGAGGCTATTACGCAGTTAAAACTTAAAGCCGGGTACGGAATATTGGGTAACATAAACGCTTTATCTAATCCATATCCTTACCAAACCATTGTAAATGGAAATGCAAGCTATGTGTTTGGTAATACACTTGCTACAGGAACAACCCAAACCCAGGTGTTTGACCAAACCAATAAATGGGAAGGTAAAAAAACAACCAACATCGGCCTTGATTTAAGCTTGTTTCATGACCAGCTTGCATTTTCATCAGAATATTATATCAATAAAATTACCGGTGTATTGTTAGGGGTGCCTATTCCGCCTTCGGTAGGGGCAATTAATACGCCGCTGGTTAATGCTGCCTCTTTTACCAATAAAGGTATCGAGTTTACGGTAACTTATCGCAGCAGGGATACCGGTCCGTTCAATTACACCATTAGCGCAAATGCTTCAACCGTTAAGAATAAGGTGACATCATTAGGCAATGGCGGTAACCCGATATATGGTGCGTACAGCAAAACAGCAGTAGGCGGCGAAGTTGGTGAGCTATATGCTTTTAAAACCGAAGGCATTTTTAAAAATGCTGCCGAAGTGGCCGCCCATGCTACTCAAACAGGTGCCGCTCCCGGCGATGTTAAGTTTGTTGATACCGACCATAACGGTATTATCAATGATGATGACCGTGTTTATCTGGGCTCTGCAATTCCAAAACTTTACTATGGATTCAATTTTAGCGCCAACTATAAAAACATTGATGCGTCAATATTTATACAGGGTAATTACGGCAGCAAAATTGCCAATGGTGTTTATCAGGCTTTAATGACCGGTCAGTATGGCAATCAAAGTACTGATGAATTAAATTACTGGACACCATCCAATACCAATACTAATGTGCCAAGGCCAATTATCGGCGATCCGAACGCGAATGGTCGCAATTCGGATAGGTTCATTCAAAGTGCCTCATATGCCCGCCTGCAAACTGCACAATTAGGTTATACGTTGCCTGCTGCTTTATTAAACCGCACACACATATTCAGGAGCGTAAGGGTCTATTTGTCAGGGCAAAATCTTTACACAATAACCAAATACAAAGGTTACGATCCTGATTTTATTAATGATGGTACAATTAACCGCGGTTTTGATTATGGTTCGTTCCCTAATCCGCGCACTTTGCTGGTTGGTTTACAGATAGGCTTATAATTATTGATAAACATTAAACATTAGTATAATGAAAAATATATTTAAAAAGGCCATAGTTACTGGTTTAGTACTGTCGGCTTTTGCAATGGGGTGTAAAAAAAGTGATTTAAATACTGTAAACCCTAACGCGCAAACAACCCAAACGTTTTGGCAAACTTCTGATGATGCTGTAAAAGGGATAAATGCGGTATATGGCAGTTTAATTATTGATGGTTCATACATGCGTTTTTCGCCGATAGTGGAAAACACCAGGGGCGATGATGCTACAAGCTACAGTCCATGGGACCAGATCTATAACATGGGTAAGTTCAATATGCAAAGCAGTGGCGCGGGCGTACTGTTTTCATGGACAGCCTATTACCAGGGTATTTTACGCGCAAACGAAGTGCTGAAATATGTACCCGCCATTAATATGGATGCCGAACTAAAAAAACGTGTATTGGGTCAGGCCTATTTTCTGCGTGGCCTGTACTATTTTCACCTGGCCGATTTTTATAAAAACGTGCCTATGCCGTTGGTTCCTGCCGGCTCAAGTGCCGATTATTTCCAAAAACAACAGCCCCAGGATGTAGTTTGGGCACAGGTGATCAGCGATTTTAAAGCTGCCGAAGGCATGCTGCCAACAACTTACAGCGGCTTATCGCCCGATGGACAGATAGGTCGCGCTACCAGGGGAGCTGCAGCAGCGTTTCTGGGGAAAACCTACCTGTTTACAAAGAAATATGCCGAGGCGGCTGCCGAGTTCAAATCAGTTATTGATATGGGTACTTATAGCCTTGTGCCTAATTACTACGATAACTTTTTTGCCAATAATGAAAATAACTCCGAATCAATTTTTGAAGTTCAGTTTTCAAGGGATGCCGGAGGTACTGATCTGGGCTGGGGAGGCGATCCGTCATCAGGATGGGGCCGTACATCTGCCCGTGCCATCACCTTTGGCGCGGCAAGTTTTGGTTTTACAGATGTGCAGCCAACGCCTGCATTATACAATGAATATCTGCAGGAAAAAACAACCAGCGGCGGTGTTGATCCCCGTTTGGATGTAACCATGTATTACAACAAACCCGGCGAAAAATTATATAACCAGGATTTTGCCGCACGATACGCCGGCAGTTCCTCATTAAATGCCCTGTTTTGCCATAAGTATGAAAACGGCGACAGCGGCCAGGCCGATGAGTATGACTGGAGATCAGGTATCAACGAAAGATTGATGCGTTATGCTGATGTACTGCTGATGTACGCTGAGTGTTTAAACGAATTGGGCCAAACAAATGATGCTTATCAATACATCCAGCGGGTACGCAGCCGTGTTGGTTTGCCAAACTTAGCTACGGTAAAACCGGGCATGAGCCAGGCTGAGATGCGCGATCAGATAGGTCACGAACGTTTCCTTGAATTTTCGTTGGAGGGTCACCGTTTTGATGATATCCGTCGCTGGGGCTGGTTACAGGATGCAGCTAAACTGGCCTGGCTAAAGTCCCGCGACCCGGAATTTAATACCTACACCGCAGGTAAGGAGTATTTGCCGATACCGCTTAGTGAGGTGCAAACCAATGTTGGTTTGGTACAAAATACAGGGTATTAGAAAAAAGAGCGGGGGAGGTGCGATTCCTTCCCTGGGGAAGGAGGAGGAAGGGGTTTATGAATCATGGCAAATATACTGCTTGTATAAACCCCTCCCTGCCACTTCACAGTCCACCACACCCCTCCCGCGGGAGGGAATTAAAAAATTAAGTGAAAGAGATGACTAAGACGATGAATACAGCGAAAAATCTATACTTAATAACCGCACTGGCAACAATGCTGTTTTCTTGCTCAAAAAAGGAGACACCTGCGCCAACTAAAACGGATACTACCACAACTCCACCGGTAACAACAGCGTTTGATATCAACAGTATCAGTGATACTTATGCGGATATTGCGGCATTTACCTATTATCCTAAGTGGACAGTGTATAACGTGCATGACCCATCCATTAAAAAGTTTGGTGATTATTATTATTGCTACAGTACCGATGTGGCTTTTGGTACTGATGTAAGGCCGGGCTTGCAAATCCGCAGGTCGAAGGATTTGGTGCAGTGGGAGTATGTGGGTTGGGTATTTTCGTCATTGCCGGCGCAGGGATCTGCCTATATTGCGGGTAAAGGCGGTACGCCTTACAACGCCTTATGGGCACCTTATGTAATGAAGGTGGGTTCAGAGTACAGATTGTATTATTCGCTTTCATCGCCTGTAGCACGCCTGAGTGTTATCGGTATGGCGACGGCTTCATCGCCTGACGGCCCCTGGACGGAGAAAGGCCTCGTTGTAACATCAGCCAATGATGCCAGTATCCAAACAAACGCTATCGACCCAACCGTAATAACTACAACCACCGGCGAGCAGTATATGTACTACGGCTCGGCATGGGACGGCATCTATATCCTTAAACTTGACCCTTCAACCGGTTTGGCGGCCAATTCGGGCGATAAGGGCAAGCGCATTGCCAACCGGGGTTTCACCGGCGGCAAATACAATGGCAATATTGAAGGCGCGGAAGTGATCTACAACCCCGATCTGAAAAAGTATTTCCTGTTTATCAGTTATGACTGGCTGCAAACCAAGTATAATGTTAGGGTGGGGCGGGGCGATAGCCCGACCGGTCCGTTTTATGATTATAACGGGCATGACATCAATACCGATGAGGATCATGGCCCCATGATCCTTGCGCCATACCAGTTCAGCAACCAAAGCGGCTGGCAGGGCACAGGGCATTGTGCAGTGTTTGACAACGGTAGCGGGCAATATTACATGGCGCACCAGGGCAGGCCGGGTATTAACTCCTACTTTATGGACCTGCACGTTCGTAAAATATCATGGACAACCGACGGCTGGCCAATAGTATCGCCTGAGCGATATGCCAATGTTGCTCAAACAACTATAGCTGCAACCGATGTGGCAGGGACCTATGAAAAAATTACGCTGAATTATCATGTTGTACCGGGTTATGGTACCGAGCAAACCAATCCGGATTTCCAGGTTTCAACAACCTTTAAACTGGATGCTGCCGGTACTATTGATGGTAACGCTGCTGATAAATGGACATTTACCGCTCCGTGGCTTGAGCTTAAATACAGCAACGGCGATACTTACAAACTAAAAGTTGAACGTGAGCGCGACTGGGAAAATAAAATAACATCAACCCTGATATTTACCGGGTTAGATAACCATGGCACTGCCATTTGGGGAAAGAGAAAACAATAGGTTTGTTTTTATATAGGTTGGTAGCCCTTCGGTTTAATTATCGGGGGGCTTTTTTAATAAAATAAATTGAGATTGTTGGTGAAGCTATTTTGTCAGCGCCTTTTATTATTGGGGTAACTTATTCAAAAAATTACGATAAAAACAAAAAAACAAGTTGAATAAACATGGCGTCAAATCTTCTGTAAAATACGTATTGTTTTATTCTTATTAGTTTTATTTACTGACTATCAGTTAGTTGAATGTGTTTTACTGAATGGGTTAATTGTTTGATTATCAATTTGTTTCATTTTTATGCTGTCCTGCGTTTCAGACTCAAAAAATGGAACATTTATTTTTCTGCAAAAAAGACAGCTGGCGCTTCTTTAATTTTTTTTCGGGAATCAAAAAATTGGGACGCCCGTTTTGTTACAATATAAGGATTGGTTTAACTGCATGGCCGAACGGTTTTTTTAGCCTGAATAGATTTTGTTTTCCACAATCCATTGTTTTTCTGTTACTTATTCGTATCTTGAATTTACCAAATTAACCTGAGTATTTATGAAAAGTGTAAAGCATATCCTGGCCCGTAAGGGGAACAACGTTACTGCAGTACCTGCCGATACCACCGTGTTTAACGTGTTGAAACTGATGGCCGAAAAAAACATCGGCTCGGTAGTGGTAACCGAAAATGGCAGGTATATGGGCCTGATGACAGAGAGAGATTACTCCCGTAAAATCATTTTAATGGGTAAACACTCCGACGAAACCACCGCCGGCGAGATCATAAGTACCAATTTCCCGAGGATCACCCCCGAATCATCAGTTGATGAATGCATGCTGATCATGAGCGAAAATAATATCAGGTATTTACCGGTGTTTGATGTGGCCGATCAGCTATGCGGTATTATTTCAATGAGTGATGTGGTGTACGAAACTATCCATTCGCAAAGGGAAACCATTGAGCAGTTGCATAGCTATATCCAGTCAACATAAGCAAAAATGCTTTTGGATTGCTGATAATGGTTAACAGGAGATTTGTTTTTGCATAAATTAATCAAAGCAAATATTTAGGTTTGTTAACCACTCCGTTGTTATGAGGCGACCTCTTGTTTTTTTGTTTTTTATTTTAACTTCTTCTTTTGCTTTTGGTCAGCAAACGTTTGATGCTTTTTGCAATGATTTTGTAGCCGGCTACACCAAATTGCATTTACCACAATTGGAGTTAAGCTACGTAAGTGGCTTAGAGCATATTGGCACAGCCGCCGATGTGCAAAAGCAACTGGACTTTTTTACAAAAGTCAAAACCGGCTTATCGGCTTTTAAGGCAGATCAGCTCAGCGAACCGGAAAAAGTAGATTATCAGCTGATCAGTTATGAAACCGGTCTAAACCTGGAACGGATTGCCCTTGAACAGGATTGGTTAAAAAACAAACCGGCGGCTGTTCCAACCAATGGTATTATCAACCTCCCTAACGGAAAAGCCTGGTATGCCTACCTGCTTAAACGCTGGACCAGTGCCAGCGCCACTCCTGATGAGATCTACCAGTTTGGCCTTACCGAAGTGGCCCGCGTTCAAAAGCATATTGAAGCTATCCGCCTGCAAACCGGGTTAAGCCAGGACGATTTTTATAAACACATCAATGATCCTTCCTTTTTTATCAGTGACCCGAAGGCAGTTCAGCAAGCCTTCGAAAATACCAAAGCGGTCATTTATGCCAACATGCCCAAACTGTTTAGCAATACCAATATAGCCCCGCTAAAAATTGTAAAAGGCGAAAGCAGGCAACTGGCACAAACACCCGGCTATTACGATAGTAATGTGTTTTATTATAACCTTTTTGATACCCCATACAATAAGCGGCAGGTCGACTGGCTTTTTATGCACGAGGGCGTTCCCGGTCACCATTACCAGGCGAGTATGGAGGCACTAACCAAAACATCAGCCGTGCAGCAGCTTTTTTATTATATGGGCTTTGCTGAGGGTTGGGCGGCATATACCGAAGAGTTAGGCAAACAACTTGGCATATACAAAACGCCTTATGATGAGCTGGGTAAATGGGAGTGGGACATTGTACGGTCGGTACGTGTACCCTTGGATGTAGCGCTTAATTATTACGGCTGGACAGATGAACAGGCGCTGGCATTTTGGAAAAAGAACATCCGGGGACAGGATGATATTGCCATGCGCGAAATTGCCCGCATGCGCCGCTGGCCGGCACAGGTAGTTACCTACAAGTATGGCGCATTACAAATACTGCATTGGAAAGAGGAATTGCAGCAAAAGCAGGGTGCGCAATTTAACATCAGGGATTTCCATTCGCGCGTGCTTGATCATGGCTCGCTGCCGTTGTTTATGGTTAAGGAGAATGTGTTTAAAAAAAGTTAAACTTTTTATCTTGTAAATCAATAGATGGAAAGATAGCACCAGAGGTGCTAAAGGGTTGTAGAACAATTATTAAAGGGTTTTAGCGTGCCTGAGGTACGCAACGTCTGCGCGTTTTACGGCAGCCTAAAATCCTTTGTTCAGCAGCTCCTGGTAACAATCTATATACTGGCCCACGTGGATGCCATCAATCAACGCGTGATTTACATGGATGGATACCGGCATGGTGCGCTTACCATGATGTTCGGTCATTTTACCAAACGAAACCTTGGGGCAGCTGTCCATAAATGAAAACATGCGCGCATGCGACAGTGAGGTAAAATTGATCCAGGGTAGCGAAGAAAAACGGATCACATTGTTTAAAGCTTTGCGTTCAAGTAGGTTGTTACTTTGCACGCGTTCAATTTCTTTATTTGCATCGCGGGCAAAATCTTCGTACAACGGATGAAAAGGCCATTCACCAAAGCCAAATGTGCCATTAGCCCGCGGAACGGTTGAGCTGGCATCAATCTGGTCGTAAATAAAAACATCATTGCCCTCCATACGATATTTGAAAGGCTCAATAATTTGCGAGGCAGCTAAAGACTGGTACATGGTATAAAGGAAAAACGAGATCCCGTTATCCTTCACAAACTTATAGGCGGCTGTTACATCAACGTTTACGTTTATGCCATAATAGGGCTCTTCAAACTGTTTAAAAAAGTTGTAATGCTCTTTCCTGGTCCAGTTTTCAATATCTACTTTTTGTTTCATAACTATTGCTGTTGCAATAATAGGGATATTAAGTCGGAAGTTAGAAGTCGTAAGTCTTAAGTCAAAAAGCAAATTTCTGGCTTAAGACTTGTGATTGCAGGCTAACTTTTGCTTAATTTCGATAAACACTAATCTAACCTTCAAATGTCATCTGCAATAAACAATTACCAATATCAAAAAGCCGAAGTTTTTAAAGCTCTGCATGAACGTGATGGCCTGTTTGTTATCCCTAATCCATGGGATGCAGGTTCGGCTAAAATTTTAGCCGGTTTAGGCTTTGAAGCTTTTACTACTACCAGTGCCGGGTTGGCTTATGCACTGGGCCGGCCAGATGGTTATGCCCTGATCAGCCGCAGTGAAACACTGGATAATGCCCACGCCATTATTAACGCAACCCATTTACCGGTAGCCGCCGATTTGGAGAATGGTTTTGGCGATACGCCGGAGATTTGTGCCGAAACTATCTTAGCCGCAGCGGAAATGGGACTGGTTGGCGGTTCGATAGAGGATGCTACGGGAAATGATAAAGATCCCATTTACAATTTCGACCTTTCGGTTGCACGGGTAAAGGCTGCTGTTGAAGCTGCGCGAAGCCTTCATTTTCATTTTACATTGACCGCCAGGGCCGAAAATATGATCCACGGGAAAATAGACCTGCAGGACACCATAAAACGCCTTGTTGCTTATGCCGATGTAGGTGCCGATGTGCTTTTTGCGCCGGGCCTCAAAACGAGGGAACAAATAAGCGAAGTAGTAAAGGCCGTTGCGCCTAAGCCCGTGAATATTGTACTTGGCGCAGCAGGTTTTGATATTAGCTTCAATGAACTTGCCGACCTGGGTGTAAAAAGGGTAAGTCTTGGTTCGGCATTGGCAAGGGCTGCTTTGGGCGCTTTTCAGCGGGCCGCTGTTGAACTTTCACAGGGAAGTTATGGTTTTGTAAATGATGCTGTTCCTTACTCGGAATTAAATAAGATTTTTGGGAAGTGATTAAACAATTTGCTTGTCATATTTAGCTAATACCCGTTGAACGGCAGGTTGTATATGCCATAGACCGATAGGAAAAAAAATAAGACAAATTATTGCTTTAAGGGCATCGCTATTGCCAACTATTTCTCCTTCAATTACTGATTCAAGCATTTTGCCTGCAAAACCACAGGCACATATGAAACCTATAACATAAATAATTCCTCCTGTTGCAGAAAACCATATTGCTAAATTATCTCCGCCAACTTGCGCAATCCTGGAGATTATTAATGCAATTATGATCAGCAGTAAAGAGAACCGAAAATATTTTATATCAGGTTTTATTACTGGAATTAAAGAATGCATAGTAACGCCTATAGCATAAATCCAGCTAAGGCCTATTAATAAGCTCAAATACATGAGTACTGTGTAGCTATTAGGGACGAAAGCCGGTATTACAATGAGAGCGAATAATTGCCATGATTTGAGTTTTAATAAAAAACGCATTTCAGATGTTTATGCATCGAAGATATGTAAAATTACACTATTTAAATGTTGAGCAAAATACCAAGTGGTATATATTTATATCTTTGCGCCGATTTTAATAAAACCATCATGTTAAACAGAGTAGTTATAACAGGTCTGGGCGCTTTAACACCGCTTGGAAATAATGTAGAAACTTATTGGCAAAACTTAATTGCCGGTAAAAGCGGTGCTGCAACCATCACCCGTTTTGATGCATCATTATTCCGTACGCAATTTGCCTGCGAACTGAAAGATTTCAATATCAAAGATCACCTTGATAAGGCCGAATTAAAACGTACCGATACCTTTACCCAGTACGCGCTTGTTGCAGCCGATGAAGCTATCAAAGATTCGGGTTTTGATCTGAGCAAAATGGATCCCTTTGATGTTGGTATTATCTGGGGCAGCGGACAAGGCGGTATGGAAACTTTTGAGGAGCAGGTAACTGAATACGCCAAAGGTAACGGACAGCCAAGGTTTAGCCCTTTCTTTGTGCCGAAGTTTATTTCAAACATGGCTTCGGGCATGATCTCTATCCGTAACGGTTTTATGGGGATCAATTATACCACGGTTTCGGCCTGTGCTACGTCCAATACCGCTATTATGGATGCCTTTAACTACATCCGTTTAGGTAAGGCTAAAATTATTGTTACTGGCGGTTCAGAAGCGCCTATTACGCCTGCTTCCATTGGAGGTTTCAGCTCAATGAAAGCGATGTCGGGCCGCAATAACGATCCGCAGCATGCTTCACGGCCATTTGATATTGATCGTGATGGTTTTGTTATGGGTGAAGGCGCCGGTGCCTTGGTACTTGAAGACTATGATCATGCAGTTGCCCGCGGCGCACATATTTACGCAGAGGTGACCGGGGCATCTATGACTGCTGATGCATACCACATGACAGCCACTCATCCGGAAGGATTAGGTGCTGCCCGTGCCATGCAGCAGGCATTGACCGAATCGGGTTTAAGCATTGAGGATGTAGATTACCTGAATATGCACGCCACATCAACGCCGGTTGGCGACTTATCTGAAATTAACGCTTTGCTTGCTGTTACAAAAGGTAAAGAAACAAACACCATCATCGGTTCAACCAAATCAATGACTGGTCACCTGCTTGGTGCCGCCGGTGCTATTGAAGCCATAGCTGCTATAAAATCAATTGAAAATCAAATAATCCCGCCAACAATCAATACCACAACTTTAGACCCCGCTATTCCGGATAATTTGAAGTTTGTATTGAAAGATGCCATCGACCATAAAGTGAAAGTAGCCATGAGCAATACTTTTGGCTTTGGCGGGCATAACGGGATAGTTGTATTTAAAGCTATTTAAAGCTCAAATGAGAAAGCTATTGAAGACTTACGAAGTTTTTTAAACTTCGTAAGTCTGGATTTTAGTAAGTTTAATTTCATGTGCTGCTTACGGCAGTAGCTTCCAGGTTTTTAGTTCGCCTTTTATCACCACCATAATTTTATTGGTTACCATTTTATTGAGGATCACCTTAGCGCCTATCCACAACAGGCTTTTGGTAAGCCACCCTAGATCTGCTACATTGAGCATAATGGTTTGAGCCCGATTTTTTAATCCATCACTAAAACGGTCTATATCCTGTTCTTTAATAGTGGGCCAGTTGTTGCCCGAACTAAATTTAATATCCGGGAATTTGATATCTTCTTCAAATACAGGGATGATCTGGTAACTATCACTTTGGGTTGATTTAAATTTGGCTTTGTCGGCATTAGCATAGCCATCTTTAAAAATAGGGTTGGTGGTAAGTGCTTTGGCTGGTATGGTAAAGTAATCGCGCAAAAAGATCTTACAATTGTGCCGGCCTAAAAAGAAATCATGCACCCTGAATTCTTTATTTAAAAAACCGCTAAATCCGCTCAGCGCACCGCAGGCTATGGCTTGCTCGCCGGTTAGGTCTGTCGATTTGCCATCGGGCGTATCTACGCGGCGCGATGGCGTGATCAGGTACTGACCTGCGCAATCCTCGTCCATAGCGTCTTTAATATTAACAGCCTTTGAGCGCATTTGCGATAGCATAGATGACAACGTTAAACCTACTACGTTTGATATAGACCTTGACTGTGAAATTGGCGTGGGCGCCTGGGTAGGGAAAGGTTCAATCATCAGCACAGTTGAAACAAACTTGTTAAAGTTGTTGTAGTCCACATCGGGCTGACCGGTAAGATCGTCCAAAACACTTCTGACTTTATCAAAAGGTTCGTTATTGATCATGCCGCCATCAACGTTGAGAGTTTGGTATGCACCGGCATCAATAGGGGTATTAACCAGGTAATTGCTTAACCATGGGTTATTGTTAACATATTGGGCATCGCGTTTAACTATCCTTGATTGCAATCCAACCGGAAAGGCGCCGGTGGCCATTGCAGCGTCGGCGGCTATATCCGTATTAATATTATTTTTCAGGTCAAGCGGCATCCAGCCGTTATTATGCCCGGCAATGGCGTTTTCTGTAAGTTCAAAGCATGCGTAATCATTATGGATGCGCATGTTATATTTGGTACGCTGCGGCGATGACGAATTAAACGGAACATTGTAGGCGTAGCCCTGCAGGTTTGTAAGCGTGGTAAAGATCTTTAAACCGGGTTTAATATAAGCGGGCAGCGGCTGCCATTGTTTTGGATCGGCAGCAACTACGCGTTTGGCAACATCATTAATAAAATCAGAATTAAGTGCCGATATTACACCCGAGCTTTTGATGTCGCTGGTATCCAGCATTTTTGTGAACATATCAGCCTGCACAAGGTCAACCCAGGAGTGGTAGAGCTTGTTTTCGGGATGTTCGGTTAAAAGATCTCCTGATGGCTTGTCGATATGGGTTATCGGGTTGTTAAGGGAGGATGCGGCCATGATACTGGTCATACCGCCTGCCGACGCGCCGCCCATTACCGGGATCTGCACCCTGTGCGATGGGACACCGGGTTCATTGCGATGCTTTTCCCATTCTGCTAATGCCTGAAGCAGGTAATCAATAACGCCTGCTGTATAGGCTCCGGCAGATACGGCGCCGGCCATACAAAGTCCTACATAAAATACTTGCTGATCTGAAGTTTTATCTGCTGCCATGAGATAGATATTAGGTTGGGTTGTTAAATTTAAAAAAAAGGATCGTACAAAATGATACGTGAAACTACGCGAGTTGATAGCGGGTTTTACCCGATCACATGGCTTTATGGGCTTTTTGAGGTTTGGGGTGTTCCCTTGGTTTAAGTTCCCGGTCAATGATCTGCCTTTCAAAGTCTTTTTCGTCTTCACGGTTAGTTTTAACTATCCATATCATTAATGCTATTAACAGGGTTGTCACAATGGCTACTATGAAATAATTGATCTGCATGTTTATATATTTGGTTAGCTCAATTTACTCCGGCTGTATTAACTGGCGATTAAATTTGAGTGTGAAATAAAATCAGCCAGGAACCCTGATTTCATGATTGGATAGGATCTAATAAAAAAATATACAATGCAGGCCCATCTAACCGCCATTACTCTTGCAGTTAAAGATCTTGACGAGGTCAAGGCATTTTATACCGGGAAATTCGGATGGCAGATGCTTGCCGAAAACGAAAAGGTAATAATGTTAAAGCTTGATAATTTGGTGCTTACCCTGTGCAGTGAGCTGCTTTTTTCAAAGTACACAAATATAAGCAATAATGCCGGAAGCAATCGTTTTTATCTTACTATAAATCTGGCTTCAAAAGCTGATGTTGAAACCAAAATAGCCCAATTGAGGTTGGCAGAAGTACAAATCCTGAAGCATCCGGCTGAAACTTTCTGGGGCGGTTATGCCGGTTTTATTGCCGACCCTGAAGGGAATTGCTGGGAGATCTGTTATAATCCGTATGTTGAAAATTAATAAATGCTTTAAATCTATAGTTGTACATGAATATGGTCGTCATGCCTTACTGCACGGCATCCGTGAAATCGTAGCTTTGGTGTTTGGATGCCCAGACGATTTTTTAAATGAGGTTCGATAAATATTTTTTTGATGACATTTTTCGATGCAAAGAGGGTTACAAGTGCCTTTGTTCGTAAACTGTCAAAAGTAAAATTAACTTTATTGCTCTGGGGAACCATTTTAGTCAAAAAGCTGTACTGCCAATAACCCTTTATCAGGCAAGCCTGTGTTGTGTTGATTTCCCCGGCGCGCGGCTCTTCACTAATTCCGTATCCGATTGGCGAAGGTGTTTTATCGGTTTCTGAGCCTGTTTTGTTATCAATATAAAAAAATGCGAGATCGAGTTTTTTACCATCGTTATGACTCAGGTGGGGCATAAGCGGAAACCCATTAATGAACGGAAAGCTCGCGTCAAGATAATTCAGGGTACTTCCCGGATACTTATCGTTCATTTCGGCGGCTACGGCAAATGCAGCCTGCTTAAGTTGCGGGCGAACATAATTATGGTTGAACAGGCAGGTTAGCCGGTTTAGCGGCTTTAAATGATTGATTTGGGAGAAGGGGAGCGGCACCCTGCCCGAAAGCCTGGCAAGCGGAGGTACAATTAAAAAAGTGGTAAGGCAATATAACACCATAAAAACTGCAGCCTTGGTGATTTGCCGGTAATATTTATTATTTACGGTTTTGTTGATTAGTTTATGCAGGCTAATTGAAATGAGATAAACCAGCCCACCAATTTGTGTAAAAACAGTGAGCAGGCAAAACAATAAAACGATGATTATGGGTTTTACTATTTTCAATCGGGATTTAAATTTCAATTTAACGGTATCGTAAACCAAAAGGTACTGCCTTTATCTACTTCGCTTTCAACCCCCATTTCGCCGCCGTGAAGCTCAATGATCTCCGCGCTGATATACAAGCCAAGTCCAAGCCCTGAGTATTGAATACCCGAGGTATCAACCCGGTAGTAGCGTTCAAATAAATGCGGGATATTCTCCGGCGGGATCCCCCGGCCAAAATCCTGTACCGATATTTTGGCCATGTTGTCCTGTTTACTGATATTGATGACAATCCGGTTGCTGTCGGGTGCATATTTAACCGCATTGTTTACAAAATTAACAACAACCTGGTCTATCCGTTGTCTGTCGGCGTATAGTTCCAGATCGGTGTCACCTGTAAGTTCAAGTTCATGTGTACCTGCAAGCCTCACGTGGTCGCAGCACTCATTGATCATTTGGGCTGCCAAAAAACGTGTTTTATGAAGTGCAAGCTGCCCCGCGGTAATTTTTGAAACATTAAGCAAGCTATCAACCAGTTGCTGCATTTTATTCAGGCTGCTATTGCCGCGGCTAATAAACTGGGGGATCTTATCAGATGAGGGATCAACCTTGATCAACCTGTCCAGCAATTGCATCGATGCTTTGATCGATGTCATTGGCGTTTTTAGCTCATGGCTGGCAACGCTGATAAAATCGTCTTTTTGCTGCTGCAAATGTTTAAACTCGGTAATATCAAGCAAGGTGCCCAGTATACGCAACGGTTTGTTTATTGAGCCATAATAAACCTTACCCTGCGTCCTGATCCAGCGTATAGAGCCGTTTGGCCAGATGATCCTCGCTTCATAAAACAGTTTTCCGGTAGTAAGAGCTGTTTTATGGGCATTATTGCGTAGTTCAAGGTCATCGGGATGCAGTGCTTTCAAAAATAAATCGCGGGGGGCATCACGCCCAACTCCAAAAATAATGTTAAACCTTTCAGATGTAAGTATCTCGTCGGTAACGAGGTCAAGATCAAAGGTGCCGATTTCAGCAGCTTCAACGGCCAGCCTGGCCCTTTCTTCGGCTTCCTCAATTTTGCGGCGTGCAAAAACTTTTTCAGTTACATCAATGGCAATTACCATAATAGCGCTTATCTCGCCGTCAAACCCTTTAACAGGCTCATAAACAAAATCAATAAATACCATTTCGGGTACGCCATTGCGTACAAGCAGCAGTTTATGCTCCTTGGCGGTAATCGGTTGCCCTGTTTCAATAACATTATCCATTACGGGGGCATACAATTCGGCCGTTTCGGGGATGGCTTCCCAAACGCCCCTGTTTTCCATTTCTGCACGTTTACGGCCTACCAGCTCAAGATACGAGTCATTCACTACTTCAATTACCAGGTTATCACTGTTTATAATGCAAATGCCCACGGGGGCTTGCCTCACCATGTTATACAAGGTATGCCTGCTCTCTTCCATGGCCTGTCGAGCATGTTCAATTTCGGTAACATCGGTCGAGAAACAAATAACGCCAACTATCTTACCGCGCGAGTTACGTACAGCCTGGTAAGTAAACTTGTAATAATTAATTTGCCGTTTGCCGTTAATTATAAATTCGGCAGGTGCATTGTTGCCGTGATAAGTTTCGCCGGTACGGTATACTTCGCTTATGAGGCTGCTGAACGGCTGGCCCTGAAGGTCGGGCAGCGCCTCGTCAAATGGTTTCCCAATTATCGATTTGTCTTTTCCCCATGCTTTCAAGGTAGCATCATTGGCTATGGCAATGAGCTTATCCGGCCCCATACACATATACACCGGAAAAGGCGAGGCCTCAATAATGCTTCGGAAAAAGTTTTCAGTCGGTTCCAAGTTATGGCGTGGTTTTAATCGGTGAAAGATGCTCTCAAAAATAAAAATATTTTCGTACAGATTTAAATATGCAGGACAGGTTCTGCTATGGTTTATTGATAATTAAAGAATTATCTGAACAGATTTTCAGATTAATTGCAGATCTGCTCAAAAAGTGCAAAAAATGACCTTTATAGGCGAAAGGCACCAGCCTGCTGTATGGCCGGGTTGCTTGGTGTGATAGGCATATTTTTTTGATCAAAGCCTGCCCACATTTGATCAAAAAAATATCACAAATGAAAAATAAATTTTTATTGGCATGCATAGTAGGGTTATTATCTGCCAGCACCATGTATGGCCGTCCGGCCGCCGAAACAGGATACGCCAGCGTGATCCGCGACTTCATTGACAGCCACATGACCTCCAACTTTAAAAAATTAAAATCAATCATGAGCGATAATTCCGTATTAAAGTTACCCCGTGGTGAAAAGGTACTTGTACAGGAAAAAGACGACCTGGTAAGCATGATGAAAAAGGATGCCGGGACCCAGCAAAATTGCCAGTCGAATTACGAAGTGCTTGCCAAAAGCGATGCCATGGTAATTGCACGGGTTGATTTTAACTACGAAAACTGCACGCAGCATGATTACCTCATCATCGAGAAAAATGACCGGCACGACTGGAAAATTACACAGGTTTGCAAAATGTTTGAGGACATAAAAACGCCTTTAAACAATGGCAATTCTGTTGTAGCCAAAAATTAAAATTTACTCCCGTAACTGATAATAATTAATCACCCTATTGGGGTGATTTTTTTTATTTTAATTAGCTTTAATTTAACTTTTTAATTGTACCCCCATACAGGTAATTTAATTTACGTTTTTAATTGAATAAGCTATCGCGTTTCCCCGTTTTTCTGATTTTGTGTTTCCTTGCAGGTATGCTGTTGTTTACAAGCCAGGTCCATGCACAGAAATACATTTTTGCGCACTATGATATTGAGGATGGGCTCATCCAGTCGCAAATAAACAAGCTTTCCATGGATACCGATCATCGCCTTTGGATAGGTACCTTTGGCGGGGCCTGCCGTTTTGATGGTAAAGACTTTACCGCATATACCCGCTTAACCGGTTTGCCGGATAACTATGTTGCAACCATTTTTTCGGATAAAGGGGGCTGTACCTGGTTTGGTACCATGAACGGGCTTGCAAGGCTTTATAATGGCCGGATTGTGAAGTATAAACCAGATATACCGGTTAAACGCTCTTTTGTAGGCAACATAACCCAGGATGGAGAGGGAACTATCTGGGTTACAGCAGCCGGGATGCTGTTCAGGATAAAAAATGATAAGATGCAGCATGTCCCTATTAATGATGATCCTGATATTTTTATCACCAGTTTGGCTGTTAACAGCGCAGGTTCGTTATACGTGTCTGTTTACAAAAAAGGTATTTATCGCCTAAAAGGACAAAAATGGGAGCATGTAATTGATATTGATTCCCAATATAGTGAGCAAATTATCAAAAGGATTTTTTTCGACCGTTTTGATAAAAGCAAAACCTATCTTTTAACCCGCTCGGGTTTGTTATGCGCCAGGAATGGTATGGCTAAACCACTGGATATAAAAAATATTACGGGAAAAATAAAAGGTCAGTTATTGTGCATTGAACAGGACGCTGATGCCAATATTTGGCTGGGTACCGATAATGGAGCATATTGTATTATGAGTGATGGTGTGATCCACTATAACTCATCAAACGGACTTACCGATAACTCTGTCCCTGATATTTATTTTGATGCCGATAAAAACCTGTGGCTGGGCAGTCTTGGTAACGGTCTTTACCGCTGCGAAGGCGACCGGTATACTATTTTTGACCGCACACAAGGTATTCCCGAATCAAAAATCGTAATGTCGGTAACTGAAGACTGGAACAAAAATGTTTTAATGGGGATTGATGGTGGTGGCATTTTGCGATATGATGGAAAAAGGACCAGCGAAGTGCCCGTACCAACCGGTTCGCCATATTTAAAGGGGGTGCAAAGTTTATATACCGATAAAAACGGCACTGTTTGGATTGGTACCGGGCAAACTGGTTTATGGCAGTATGATAAAAAGGGTTTCAGACAGGTAAAAAACAGTTCATCTTTTGCTTGTAATTTTATTACTGCCGATGACAGTGGTACTATATGGCTGGGCACGTCAATGGGCTGTTTCTATTACCAAAACGGCGAGCTGAAACAATTGGAAGGTATTCCCCCTTATTCGTCCGCAATGCTTCGCCTGGGGCGCGATTCTCTTTTGATAGGCACCCAAAACGGTGTTATGCTGGCCGTAAATAAAAAAATAGTTCCGGGGTTTAAACTTAAATCATTTCCGGCTACCGCGGTTTACAGCATGATTCGATATCGCGACCTGCTGCTGGTTGGTACAGATGATAGCGGTTTATACACCTGGGATATGACAACCGGAGCGGTAAATATTTATAATGTTGATGACGGGCTCAAAGCCAATAGTATTTACAGCCTTGCTGCTGATGAACGTGGCCGCCTTTGGATGGGTACCGGCAGGGGAATTAACCGGATGCAATACGACCCTGCAAAGAAAACTTTTTGGGTAATTGATAACATAGGCTCAAAGGAACCGGTGGTAGAGGCCAACCAGAATGCCATTATGCACCGCGGACACGAGATTTGGATCAGTACCACCAAGGCTGTTATGGTGTATAATACCATGACAAAAATGGTTCCCTCGCCGCCGCCGCATGTGTTCATCAAATCGGTACAGTTGATGAAGGAGGATGGCGAAAAACGCTCTTCTATCGACCTTAATGACTGGGCTGAGCTTAAACATAATCAAAATCATTTGTCGATATCTTTTCTTGGTGTTTACCTCAAAAATCCTGACGCGGTATCTTACCAGTATAAACTGGTTGGGCTGGATAGTGCTTTTAGTTCGCCCATGCGCAATAATGTGGTCAATTATCCTTCGCTGCCGCCCGGTACATATACTTTCAAGGTAAAAGCCATAAGCCCCGACGGGCAGGTATCGCCGAAGATGGCCAGTTTCAGTTTTGTGATCATTCCGCCTTTTTATCAAACTTTTACCTTTAGGTTATTAGTCATTATATTTTTAGTTCTGCTGGGTTTCGGAGTGCAAAATTTAGTGCATCAGCGTAAAATAAAACGTCAAAAGGCAATTGAAGCCATGAAGCGGGAAGAGAAGTTAAAGATCCGCCAGCAAACAGCCGAAGATTTTCATGACGATCTGGGTAACAAATTAACCCGCATCACCGTCTTATCAGAAATACTGAATGCCAAAATAGATAAGGAGCAGGCGGATCAGCGTGGAATCGTGGATCAGATCAAGCAAAACGCGGCATCACTATACAACGGTACAAAGGATATCCTGTGGGCGCTCGACCCTAAAAGTGATAACTTATATGAAACCCTGAACCATATCCGCGAGATAGGGATAGAGGTTTTTCATGATGTACCGGTTGATTTTGAGTTTGCTGCCGTTGATGAAGATATCCAGCTGGTAAAACTGCCTATGGAATACAGCCGTAACATCACCATGATATTTAAGGAGCTATTAAATAACATCCTTAAACATGCCGATGCCGGACAGGTAGTTTTTGAGCTTGATCAGAGCGATAAAAGCGCGATAGCACTCCGGGTTACCGATGATGGTAAAGGGTTTGATAGCAGCGCAGCTCATCGCGGCCGGGGGATCAATAACATTCATGCCCGCGCAAAACGGATCAACGCATCACTGCTCATTAATTCGGAAGCAGACAAAGGCACATCAGTAACTTTAAAGTTTAGTAAAAATCAGTTAAGCAATTAAGCATGGCCCGTAACATTAAGGTAAGTATTATTGAGGATGATGAAACCCTGCGCGATGGCTATGCCTTTTTAATTGGTGCTACCGAGGGCTATGATGTGATCAGTACCTATTGTTCATATGACGAGGCTGCTAAAAAAATAGCTGCGGATAAACCCGATGTAATCCTGCTGGATATAGAGCTGCCCGGAGTTAACGGCATTGACGCTATACCCAAATTAAAAAAGCTTTTGCCCAACTGCTATATCTTAATTCTAACTGTTTACGAATCTGAAAAACAGATTTTTAACGCGCTGGCCAACGGGGCATCGGGCTATCTTACAAAAAACACCCCGTCAACCAAGATCATCGAATCGATAAAAGAAGTACGTGAAGGCGGCGGCCCTATGAGTATCAACATTGCACGCCTGGTAATCCGCTCGTTCCAAAAAAATCAGGAATCGCCGTTATCTAAACGTGAAACCCAGATCCTGGAGCTGATAGGCGAAGGTAAAAGCCGCGGCCAGATAGCTAATGAATTGTTTATTGACCTGGAAACCGTTCGGAGCCACATCAAAAACATCTACCTAAAACTCGATGTAAACTCGCGTGCCGATGCTATTAAGCTGGCAAGGCAGAATAAACTGATATAGGCTTAGAGGATGTTTGAGGGGGGCGCAGATTTTCGTATATAATTAAGTTGATGAAAAATGTTGGTGACAACACCTACGTTGGCAGCGCTAATGTCGAAAAATGTCATTGCGAGGAACGAAGCAATCGCATATTATACAGGGCGGTTACGCTTCCGTGCGATTGCTTCGTTTTTTATAATGGTGTGATTGTAGGTTGTTGATTATTAGCTTTTTTTTGATTTGTTTCGTAACATGGGCGTTGCCTGCGGCCGGGCTGTACGCTCATACTGCACAAAGCCTTAGCCACGGGCCGGTATCCGCTTCCATCCCTAACGCAGACCCATGCACCATCTCTAAAATATATCTTAGATTTCATTAAGATTTTTTCCGGGGGGGCTGATGTTACAGCAATGACATGATTAATCACTAATAGCCGTTATCGTCCGGTAATAAATGCTCCAAACCCTACTAATTCACAAATCCCCCAAATAGGGGGATACTATCCCCCTGCAGGTAAAGTACCTTTGATATGTTAAGTAGTTTTAACTGACCGGCTACTGTAAACCCGCTTCAAAAATTATCCTGTTTGCTGCCCCTGGCCAACAGGTTGGTTTCCATCATTACAATCTGGTTTCCGTTAATAGCTACTGTAAAATGAAATTGAAATATATACCTGTGTATACAGCCGACTTTGAGGGACAAATTGATTTTTATACTCAAAAATTAGGTTTCAAAATAACAGGTACAATGACATTTTACGAGGGCAGGGAAAGCACGGTGATCCAGTCGGATAAATTAAATGTGGCGTTGCTTGTAACTAATAACGATAGCAACAGTGATAAGAGTAATATTATCATTAACACTGCCGACTGTTTGAACGATTATCATGTGCTCCGTACGGCCGGCGTATTTTTTTGCAAGTCGCCTGCATATTTACCAGCCGGACTGGCAGCCGAATTTTTGGATCCGGCGGGCAACAAATTCATGTTACTGGAAGAAAGAAATTATAACGAACAATAAAATCATATCACAATGGACTATTCAAAAGTATTACGCAACAATAATAAGATTGTAAGCCGCACCGGCGGTCAGAGACAGGGGCCGCAGTATACTTCAGATTTAAGCCTTCGCTTTGTATTAAGCGGTAATGAACGTTATGATATTGGCCGCAGGCATTTGTCCATATATCCCGATTCGTTCCTGATCCTGAACAGGGGTACACAATATTCAACCGACACAGATCTTGGCCAGCAGGTACAATCATTTGCCATCAATTTTGATCAGCAGTTTTTGCAGGATTTTAAAGATTGCTGGACCTTTGACAATGACACTTTGTTAACTAAGGGCTATGGTAACGGCAAAATACAGCCGGAGTTTAATGAAACTATATATCCGTTTGCGGGCGATATCAAGTACAATGTATTTCACCTGAAACAACACCTTGACAATGGCATGCAGGATGAAATGCTGATCAACGAATACCTGCACCATACGCTCATCAATTATTTTCATATTTATAATGATGAGATCTGTAAAAAAGCCGAAAAGCTCGATTTTTTAAACCAGGGTACCAGGGTTGAGATCCTGCGGCGTCTTAACCTGGCTAAAGAGTACTTGTACAGTAATTATAACCAAAACATTAGCCTTGAAGATCTTGCCGAACATGCCTGTCTTTCGGTTAACCATTTGCTGCGCACTTTTAAGCAGGCTTTTGGTTTAACACCGCACCAGTTTTTGATCCAGCTGCGTTTAAAACGCTCACTAATGCTGCTGAAAGATACTCGTTATCCTGTAAATGAAGTAGTTGGTATGGTAGGTTTTGAATGCCCAAGTTCGTTCATCAGGTTATTCCGCACGCATTATAAGATAACACCATTAAAATACAGGCAATCAGCATGATATGAAAATGTTTTTTGTGTGCCAAGATGGTGCTTTTCACACATGTAGCACGTACTTAACACACTATGTTTGCAGTACCAGATAGTTTTTTGTTAAGGATATTTGGTCAGTTAATAGTTAATGAAAAAGTCAGTAACGCGAGGTCACTGACTTTTTGTTTTTGAGGGGTAGGAGGATGAGGAGAACATAAAAATGACATTGAATGATGGTCCTGTTAAAAAAATATGCGAAAATCAACATTTGGCTAATTAACTGTAACATTCGCAAAAAAACATCGTCTCTTAAGTTAAAACCTACTGCTATGAAATTTTTTACCATACTGGCCGTTACCGGCGGATTGTTTTTTACTTCGCTCCAGATAGAAAAGACTAACATTGCGGGCGTTAAACACAAAAACAAATGCTGCATGAACGCAAAAAAATCAAAATGCCCGCTTGCATGCAAACGGGCAAAATCAGCTAAATTGAACAGTTAAAAACGATACAGGGTTTCATCCCCTCAAAAGGCGTCCGGCGATTAAAGGGGAATCTGTTGCCGGCGCCTTTGCAGTGTTTATTAATTCAATTCAAATTTTAATAATTCTGCATCTCCTGCTTTCACTAAAACGTTTTTTGTGTTTACGTTAGTGCCTTGCAGTAACGATTTAGCATTTGCTGCTTTTTCGGCCCCCATACCAACTCTTTTCGGGTCGATAGTATACACTTTATCAGTTTCACTATAGTTAAACAGTGCCAGGTAAAAGCTGTTGCCAATTTTTTGCGTGAACTGCTCGGTTGTATCTGTTTCGGTGTTACCTTCAACCGGCCAGAAAGCTTTTCCATTTTGGACAATTTTCAAAATCTCAGGATTCTGGTACATAGCTTTTGCTCTGTCACTCCATTGCCCATGTGTCGAAAAATCATCACCGGTTATGAACGTGCCGGTAACAACTGCCGAGAGCATCCTTGCCCTGTTTGCGCCCTCGCTTTCGGTTGAAAGTACAACATGGTCGGCATCAATGTAATTATATAGGTAAGTTTGCCACCAGCCGTAATTTACGCTGTTGAGGGTATAGCGGGTATCTTTTACAGTTTTAAAAGCATCGCATGCAATGCGCCTCATATGCGCGTAACGCCCAGTTGCCAGGCTGGGGGAAATGGCCGCATAAATCAGCATCTGATCACCCAACTGGTCAATCAGATGTTCCATTCCTTTTTTATAGGCTTGCATACCGGTGGTGATTTTGGGATCATAAAAATGGCTTGATTCGGCTGCCGCATGGCCTAAAAAGTCAATCTTGATCATTTTAAAACCACAGGCTTTTAGTTTGCCAATTACATAGTCAATATGTTGCAAAGTGCCCGGATGGGTTGGATCGGTTGCACGGGCGCCATCTATGTCGTGATAGCTGTCGCCAACTTTTGTCCATGTTTCACCATAGGTGTAGTTACTTCCTAAAACTTTACGATCGGGGCCACCTTTCCATCCCCAATCGGTAAATGGGGCCCAGTACACGCCGGGTTGTAAGCCTTTTGATTTACAATAATCGGCAAATGATTTTAGCTTGCCAAAATCGCCTTCCCAGCCACCGCTGATCATGTTATCCCAAAACGAATCGAGATCAATAAACGCGGTATTGCCGTTACGGAATGCAGGGATGCTGTCGGCAAAAAAGTTAGCTACTTTAATAGCTTTGTCGTAGCTGAGTTTTTCCTGCATTACGCCCCAGCTGTTCCAGCCAATGGGGGTAGGTTTGGTCCAGTTAAAAACGTAAGGTGGTTCGGCAATACGGTTGGCTTTACCAAACTCTTCCATACCATTGCGCCAGTCGGCAAACCAACCAACAAATACTTTGGGCGATTTAACGGTATCACCGTTGATATAACCATGTGCTATCTTGTCGCGGTTTACGGCCTCTTCGGTATAACCGCCCCATATCTCAAAGGTATTGGCGCTGTCTTTTTTGGCGATGGTACGCACGCCGGTTTTCCAGATTTCGTGTTCCACAGATCCAAACACAAAACCGTTACGGCTGCTGTTATCAAAAACAGTACCTACTTCGGCGCTGGTATTGGTAAGCGGCGCTTTAAACGCTTTTGAATCATAACTGATAAAGGTATCGTTATCAAAAGGTACAAATAACGAACGGGTATCGCCGGGTATTGTCGCCATATTTCCGGCTATTGGCTCCGTATAATTTGTTTTCAGGTTTTTGCCTTCAATATAAAGTTGAACAAAAAAATAGCCTTTATGCGATGGGTAGGTATAAAACACCTGTACCATGTTTGGCAAATTATTGTCGGTTAGTGTAAAGGTATGTTTAACACCCTTGCCAAAGTCATCAGTTATCTGGTTTTTGTTATAAGTGATATGTTTATAATCCCTTGAGATAATGAACTTTCCGTTGATATAGGCTTTACTATAGCAATTGTTAAGTACAGTTTTACCGTTTTCGGTAACAGAAAAGGTGCCGTTTTTTTTGTCATAGCTAATAGTGCCGGCGGGGCTATATGAAAACGATATGCCGCCTTGTTGAGACGGCTGGATATTGGCCGATGCCGAAACAATTGCCGGCTGCCAAACGCAAAGCAAGCCGGACAATTGCACAGCAATTATAAAGCTATTAAGAAATTTTTGCATGAATTTTAGGTTATTGTCAATTTGTTATAAATAAGGCACCTCTTTCAGGGTACCTTATTTGCTTATAAGGTGTTTTTAAGCTTTAACGGCCATTATGCTTTTGATCTGTCCGTTAACTTTTATTTTAACTGTACGCGGAGTAGGGGAGGTTACCTTGTAAGCGGTTACTTTACCATCTTTCCATTTCATATCAACAGTAAAATTGCCGCGGGCTTTAAGTCCTTTTACCTGGCCCTGGACTTTCCATGCGTCGGGGATAGAAGGGATAAAATCAATGAACCCGGCATGGCTCTGGATCAGCATTTCGGCAATACCGGCTGTTGCACCAAAGTTGCCATCAATCTGAAACGGCGGACCGGCTGATAGCAAATTAGGATATACGCCGCCGCCTGCACCGTAGTTAATATCGGTTTTGATGGTTGGCTTCATCAGTTCCTTAAACAGTTTGTAAGTGCGGTTTCCGTCATGCAAACGTGCCCACCACAATATTTTGTAGGCGATAGACCAGCTTGGGCCATCGTCGCCACGTACTTCTAAAGTTTTTTTAGCGGCTTCGGCAAGTGCGGGTGTAGCTTCTGGTGTAATCTGAGATGCCGGAAATAAACCATACAGGTGCGATACGTGGCGATGCTGCGGTTCGGTTTCTTTATAATCCTCCAGCCATTCCTGGATGCGCCCATCCTTAGATATAACACCCGGCGGCGGGAGCTTTTTCACTTTAGCAGCCAGTATTTTGCTGAATGCCTCGTCTTTGCCCAATACTTTGCTTGCTGTTATCACATTGTTAAACAACTCGCGGATGATCTGATTATCGATAGTTGGACCTACGCAGATGCTGGCATGTGTGCCATCGGGCAGGTAAAAACTATTTTCGGGCGATGATGAAGGAGAAGTAACCAGCCAGCCGGTTTTAGCATCGCTGATGAGCATGCTGTTGTAAAACTGCGCTGCACCTTTCAATATCGGGTAAATTTGTTTCAGGTAATTTTTATCTCCTGTAAAATCATAGTGCTGCCACAGGTTGTCGCAAAGCCAGCCCGAACCAACTTTGCAAATCCCCCATGATGCGCTTTCACCAGGCTCGGTAAATCCCCATGGGTTGGTAATTACGTGTGCTACCCAGCCATCGGCGTTGTAATAAGCTTTGGCTGTTTTTTCGCCATGTGGCACCATCCCTTTAACCAGGTCGGCAAGGGGCAGGTTCAGTTCTGACAGGTTAGAAACTTCAACCGGCCATTGGTTCATTTCAATGTTAATATCCAGGTGATAGTCGCCGTTCCACGGGGTGTGCACTTCGTTAGCCCATAAACCTTGCAGGTTGGGTGGCAACAGGCCTACACGGGTGCTGCAGATGCTCAAATAGCGGCCAAACTGGTAAAACAGAACCGGCAGACTTTTATCGGCGTCAGGGTTGTTGCGAAAAGCGATAAGTCGTTGGTCTGTTGCTAATTTTTCGGCCTCTGAAGTGCCAAGATCAACGTTCACCCTGTTAAATAGATTTTGAAAGTTGGCGATATGCTGCTGTTTTTCCGAAGCATAAGGGCTTTTCATAGCGGACTTCAGCGCACCGTCTATTTTGCTAAGGTATTTCGGATTTTTAAAATCCGTACCTGCTGATACGTAAATGATCACCTCAGTAGCGTCTTTAATAACCAGCGAAGTAGGAGTGGTGCTTAATGAACCACCGGTTAGCTGTGCTTTTACCCTTGCTTTGTATGCAACCCCCTTACCATCTGTACCATTATCCAACTGGCCGGTAAGGTCAAGCTCATTACCTTCTACTGAAGTAACCCCACGTTCCGGGCGACTGATATTGATGCTCAGGTTAAGCATTCCCGGCTTGTCGGCGCTTAGTTTTATCACATCTACATCATTACCAAAACTGGTAAAATATTCGCGTTTGTAAGTAACACCGTTTACCTGGTAAGTAGTTTTGGCAAGCGCGTTATTTAATGATAGCTCACGCTTGTAATTATCGTACTTTACGTCTTGGCCCTCAACACCTTTGTATTGGTAGCTCAGGTTTAAATCGCCAAGCATTTGGAAGCAGCCAAAAGGCACCCCGCCCGATCCTTTACCAGTACACACAAATGATTTATCGATAATGGCCTGTGCTTCTACGTTTTTACCGGCTGCAAGCAAGCTCCTGATCTCAGGCAATTTTTTATAAGCTTCGTAATTGTTGGCATCCTGCGATGATCCCGACCACATGGTGATATCATTCAACACCACTTTTTCATTAGTAATGCCACCATCGGGCATCATCCCTAACCTTCCGTTGCCAAGTGCAAGGGTTTCTTCCCAGCGCTGTGCAGGCTGTTTGTACCAAAGTTTTAATTGTTTTGTTTGTGCGTGAGTAAACGTTGTAATACCTGTTATCATTACAGTTATTAGCAGGGGCGTTCTTTTTAGCATGTTTATGTTAATTAGGTTTTCTGTTTTATTTTATTTACCTGCGGCAATTACAGGGATTTCTTCGGCGTTTTTGTTCAGTTCCAATACTATAACATTGCTGTTTGCATCGGGTAAGGTCTGAGGCAAATCAATACTATAGCCTGTCGCATCCAGCTTATAATTTACTTTGGGTCCGCTCAGCACGTAGGCGTTGGTTATGTTAATGCCTGGCAGGTTAGGCAACGCAATTTTATTACCTTTTTTCTGAAATATATGCAAATAGAGCTTGTTTCCCTTGCGTGTAACAGCATAGTTATCATTTGGGGCAATCGGGCCGCCTTTGGTGCCATAAATACTTTCACCATACTTTTTTAGCCAGGCACCCATTTGCCGTAATGTTTCAACTTGCCTCACTTCAATGCGGCCATCAGGCATAGGTCCAACATTTAATAGTAGGTTGCCATTACCGGCGGCTGTTTTTACCAGTGTTTGGATACACTCCTGCGCGGTTTTCATTTTATCATTAGGTTTCCATGCCCATTGCTGGCAGATGGTGATGCAGCTTTCCCATGGTTCGTTCATATTCAGCTGACCGATGCGCTGTTCGGGCGTAAGGTAATCACCTACCGATTGGGCGTTCAGCTTTTCGCTTTCTTTGCCTAAGCGGTTGTTTACGATCACCTTTGGATCAATACTTTTAATGTACGAATAGATCTCCTGCCCGTCGGCATTGGTCCATGGTTTTTCCCAGTAGCCATCAAACCAAAGCAGGTGGGGATGATATTTGGTGATGAGCTCTTTTAGCTCATTCTTCATTTGCGTTTTAAAGGCCGCCATATCACCCCTAACATTCTTTGTCGAATCGTAAGGGTTATGGATAGGGTAGTTAGGGTCGTGCCAGTCGAGCACGGTATGATAGATGCAAAACAGGATACCCTGTTTTTTGCAGGCCGTAGCCAGTTCGGCAACCATATCGCGTTTATATGGTGTTTTGCTGATGTTATAGTCAGTAAAAGCGGATGGCCATAAAGCAAAGCCATCATGGTGTTTTGCCGTAATCACCAGGTATTTCATGCCTGCATCTTTGGCGGCTTTTACTATGGCATCGGCATTAAATAAAACCGGGTTAAACTCCTTGTACAGGTTATCATAGTCATCTTGCGCTACTTCTTTGTTGCGGCTCCAGCCAATTTCGGTACCTCGTAAAGTTACCGGCCCGAAGTGCACAAACATGCCGAAGCGTTTGGTCATGAAATCGTCCAAAATTGCCTTCGGTGTTTTTAAAGGAACAGCCTGCTGAGCGAAGCTAAGTTTGATTATAGAAAACAGGTAAAGGAGGATAATTGCCGGTTTTTTCATTGCGGAATTTTTGAGGTGAACATTATAGAGGCCAGTCGTTTTTATACTTTTTAAAATATGACCAGGCCGCCAGGCAGCCCGGTCATTGGGGTGTTATTATAGTAGTGCGTTATTCCAGAAGGTAAGCTCGCTCATATTGGTGTAGTTACCCTCGTTGTTTGAGTTGTGTTTGATCCTGATGCGGATGTAACGTACCGCCGGAGGATTAGGATCGAAGTTTACCTTTAATGGCGCGCTGCCGTCGTCGGTCCTTTTAATCTCTTTAAGCAGTTTCCAGCCTTTGGAAATAGATTCGGCAGTCCAGCCAGCATCATTAGCTTTCAGGGTAGTAGCAGCGTTGGTAATATCCGCAATGCCCCATACTTCAAAATCATCGGGGTTGTGACAACAGTTTCGGCCTGTCTCTTCAATAGCTACCAGGCCTTTGTAAAGTGCGCCCATATCAAAAGTAATAACTACCGGAAGAGGGCCGTTACCATCGCTATGGAAAATGTTAGGGAAACCCTGCGGGCCAACGCTGCCGTCCCAAAGCCTGTCTATGTCGGTATCGCCTTCATAAGGCTTGGCATCATTAGGCAGATATACTTTTTTGAAAAGCTTTTTATCGCAAACAGCAACAGAATTAATGGCTGGGAAATCCTCATAGTTAGCTACATAAAAGGTGTCAAGAGCATTTGCCGTTGGTTTAAAGGCCGAGATGAATTGGATCTTCGTATCCGCCTTATAGTCTGCCAGGGTAACCGACATGCTATCGGCGCTAAGTTTTCCAAAACTTTCTTTACCGGCTTTATTGGTGTATTTTATGTTTGTGAACACATTATGGGTACTGGTATCAACTTTTAGGAAATTAAGGGTAAGCTTTCCATCGGCACTGATTCCATATGGATTGGTAACATTATACCCCCTGTTTGCTAAGCCCGATTGATAAATAGGCCCATAAACTCTTACATTGTTGATATCAAGCGGAATAGAGCGGTTGCCTTTGGCATCGTACGAGAAAACAGTGAACGAATAAATGTATTCGTTCAGGTTTGGTATAACAACCGTTAAACTATCCGACGTATTGTGGTTGGTGGAATTGTAAATGATTGAATCGGCCTTATTGTTCCAGTATATCACGTAACGGGTTATGCTGGGATCGGAGCTTGGGTTCCAGGTAAGGGCGGCACGTAAATTTCCGGGACGGGAGTGGGCATTGGTTACTGTGCCCGGATACTTAACTTCATGACCGTTTAAGTATGATTCAAACTGTGTGTCTTGCTTGCTGCAACCATACAACAGGTATCCAAGCAAACAGAAAGCAGCTATTCTGACAATATTTTTCATGTTCGTTTAATCTAAATGAGTTAATACCTATTGTGGGTTACCATAAATTGAAAGTTCCATCATGTGGGCAAAGTCACCGTTTGACCATGTGTCATGCACCATAAAGCGGAAGTATTTAATAGGCGTTGAACCCGGAGGAATATTAAAGTTTACTCCCGCGGCAACAAAAGCAGCGTCGGCAGCATTGGTAAAGCCCGGTGTAAGGCCAGATGGCGGATTTGGGTAATGGTAGTTCCCGATGTTAACCCAGTCGCCAACTACAGTTCCTACAGGAGCATAATCAGGGAGCCTTACATCCTGCGGTGCGTTGACGTTTGATCCCCAGATGCTGAAATCTTTAGGGTTACCGTGTGCGTAAGCATATTGATCGGGCCTTTCCCATAAAACAAAACGGCTTAACTGTGCCGATACACCAAGACTAAAGGTAACTTGTATTGGCGCCGGTGCTCCGGGAGCTGTGTGCCAGCCGTTTGAGTAGCCGTCGGTTTTGTTATCCCATAGGTAAGGCACTTCCCAACCATAAGCTGTAGGGCTATCAGTAGGGGTTTTGTATACCGAAAACTTGCTCTTATCAAGTATCGTTTCAAATATCGGGGTGATGTTTACAATGGTAGTATCAGATATATTGCCAAATTTATCAGTTACGTATACACCAAATTTTTGTGATACCGCCGGATAGCCTCTTATAGAGTAATTAATGGTATCAACCTTGGTATAATGCTGATCGACAACCTCCAATGCCTGGGTTGATTTATCAAAGGCCAATAAAATTACACCAATGTCCTTTTGGTCGGGGTTCATAGCTTTGATGTTTACGCCGCCAAAATCAGATGTGATAGTTAATGTTGGTTTGATGAGCTTGTAAAAAGGCGTATCTGGGTGTACTTTAACTACAAGCGGATCTGACTTTACGTTAGCCCGGCTCACCGAGTAAAGTGTTACCTCATATTCCTGGCTTTTGGCAAAGCCATCAACCGTAACGGTATCTGAATAATAGCTCGATTTAGTTTGGCGTGTAGTTTTATCATTGATGCGGTACTCGGCCTGCACGTATAGCAGGTTATCTGAGTTTGGCAAATCGTAGGTAATATAAGCACCGCCGTTAAAGTTTTTAACTTTTACGTTGGTAACCACGGCAGGCTTGCTCATATCGGTCGAAACCTCTTTAACGTACCCGTCGTTTTTTTTGCATGAATTTAAGCACGCCATAAACAACGCTGCTGCAAGCACCAGTGCTGTTATCGAATAATTTTTAATGCGTTTCATAATTCTTATCTATGTTGAATTAATTCATTTAGGTTGATGAAGGCTACCAGTAGGTGGTTTGTACCAGGTTGTTGTTAACGATCAGATCATTATCCTTTATAGGCCAGAAATAGTTTTTTAGCCCGAAAACCGGCGTTAACACGGTATGCAGCCTGTAATAGTTGCCGGCTTCGGATTCATATATATTCCAGCCCTGTAGCGGTACACTCAATACGCCCTGAATCTCTTTCCAGCGGCGAAGGTCCCATCCGCTTTGCGCCTCAAAACACAACTCAATGCGGCGCTCGCGATGTATGATGTCACGTAAACCTTCTTTAGTTGTTGGTTTGCCGGGATTTTTTGAATAGGTTGACCATGATTCCAACACACCTTTTAAACCAGCCCTTGTTCTTACTTTGTCAATGTAATTGTATACATCGGCAGTTGGGCCGTTTGCCTCGTTCAGGGTTTCGGCATATAAAAGATATAAGCCAGCCAGCCTCATTAGTGGCAGGTGAAATTCAATAGGTTGAAAGCCATCATCATAAACTGAAAGATAATTAGCCAGCTTTTTAGGCCAGTAACCGGTAATGTTAAGGGTGTTCAGGTCTTTTGGGCCTGCCAGTGATCCCGAACCGCGTGCTTCAACATGGTAAGCCTGGTCCTGGTTGTAAATGCCGTTACCATACCAGATGCTGCCATCAAAAGCGATATTAGCATAAAAGCGGCTTTCGCGGTCATAATGCTCATTGATAGTTGTATATCCTTGAGCTATATAGTATTTATCGGCGTCGCCTGCTGTTTTCAGGGCGAAACGGTTGGCATAATCATAATCTTTATCCTCTGTTAACGGTACGCCGTTAGCAGTATAAAAAAGCTCCTGCGTTGAAATCGGAACAGCGAATGTTGACGGGTTTGAGAAGATATTAACGGCCGATTTTGGCGTTAACCTTGGTGTTGCATAGCCCTGGCATGGGAAGGTAGGGTTTAATGCCCAGATCAGTTCGGGGTTTACATCCCATTTTTCGGTAACCGCGTTTTGGATGGTTAGCTCGTTACGCAACTGATCTGAAAGGGAACCAACTGTAGGTGGTGCGACAAAGGTGTAAAGTTTAAGCCCGTTGGCTTCGCAGGCATCAATGGCAGCTTTACAGGCATCGGCGGCACGTTTCCATTTTTGCGGGTCGGCAGTACTTGAAAATAAAGGCTGGCCATCTTTGTTTTTCATGCTGGCGTAGTCCGGGTTGCCGTTGAAAAGGGGACTGGCCTGAGTGGCTAACATTTCGGCTTTAATTGATAAAGCGGTTAGCTGGGTAATGCGGCCAAGCTCTTTTGCCTGGTTGGTGATAACCGGCGGCAAATCTGGAATAGCCTCATCCAGTAATTGCACGCAATAGTTAAATACCGAATCAACCGGCGAGCGTTTTACCCTAACCTCTTCGGTGCTGGCTGTTATATCAATATTGGTTTTTACCAGTGGTACCGGCCCATACAAGCGGCACAGGTAATAATGGTAATATGCTTTAAGGAACTTTACCTCGGCAATCCATCTTGCTTTTTCAGATGGTGAAAGGTCAACAGGCTTGTCGATGTTTTCAAGCATGATGTTACACCTGCGGATAGAACGGAACAGCGCCTGTCCGCCATTTTCGCCATCCCACCAGTTTACACCGGGCCTTGCGCTGTTTTGTGTACCCCGGATAAGGCTAAAGCCATTTTCATTAAGCGGGTGATTGGTGAGGTTGTTGGGATAAATGATCTCCGATGATGTGGTGAAGCCGATATTTGATGTAGGATCAGAAAACTGCTGTAAAGTTGCATAGCAGGTAAACAGGTAGTTTTCGGCCTCATTACGGTTCCTGAACGCGTACTCAAGGGTGCCGGTATTATCTGGCGTAACATCAAGATATTTTTTACATGATGCGCCCGAAACCAGGAGCCCTACCAGTAATAAAATTTTATAATATTGTTTCATAATACTAAGTATTGATCAGTAAAAAATTATAGGTTAACGTTTATGCCTAAGTTGAACACCTTTTGTATTGGGTAGGCAAAACCATTACCACCAAGCTCAGGGTCCCAAAGTTTAAAGGCGCTCCAGGTATACAGGTTTAAGCCGTTAAAGTAAATGCGGCATTTGGTTACGTTTAAGCGTTTTAAAATGGACGGTGGCAATGAGTAACCTATCTCCACCGATTTAAGTCTGAGGAAACTACCATCGCGCATCCACCACGTACTGTTTTGACGGTTGTTTTCGATCTGGTTCCCGGTTACACCTAACCTTGGATAGGTTGCATATAAATCCTGGTTTTCTTCGCTCCAGTGACTATCAGCAAATGCTTTGATCAGCTGGGTATTGCCATATATGTACGGATCGGGGCTTTGAATGAATGGGCTGGTACGGCTTGGATCGATAAAGAACGATACACGCGCCTGGCCCTGGAAAAAGCAGGAAACATCAAAGTTTTTGATCCCGGCTGATAAGCCGTAGCCATATACAATTTCGGGCACTGTTGGATAGCCGATAAAGGCTTGGTCTTTATCGTCAATTTTGCCATCCCCGTTTAAGTCGCGGTATTTGATATCACCGCCGGCCGGAGGGACGCCGTTGAGCGAAAAAATCTGTGAAGGGGAGTTCCTGGCTTCGTTATCGTCTACGAATAAGCGTTCGGCAATATAGCCGTATTGCCTGTTTATTTCCTGGCCTTTATGGTAACGGTAAGCTTCTTTATACTGGGGCTCTTCATAGTTACCGTATTTACTGCTGGCCAGGGTAAAGTTGCCGCGGCCCTGTAGCCAAACATCTTTATTAATAGCCGCCTTATAATCCATTTGCAGGTCGATACCTTTAGTATCTGCCGTGCCAATGTTGGCAGTAACATTAGGAGTTCCATATTGGTTAAGTGCTTCAAGTCCCAATGTAGTAGGGAGCGAACTACGTGTTTGAAGAATATTATAACGGTGATATTTATAAACTTCGGCTACTACATTGAGGTTTTTAAACATGGTGAACTCCAGGCCAAGGTTTAGCTGGCGCGAGGTTTCCCAGGTTACGTTAGGATTTTCGTAATTCCTGATGTATACACCGTTGCGTGAGTACCCATTGTAAGTACCGAACGATGCAGGATTGCCACCATTAAGGTCAACATCCGACAGGAAGAAGAAACGTTGTGAGCCAATAGCATCATTACCTACCAAGCCGTAGCTGGCCCTTACCTTCATGCGGGAGATAACATCATAAAGTCCAGATCCCCAGAATTTTTCGTCGGATACGATCCATGAACCGCCAATGGTTGGGAAGAAACCAAACCTGTGGCTGGCCGAAAAGCGCTCGGTACCGTTATAACCAAAGTTAAATTCCAGGAAATAGCGGCTTTTAAATGAATAAGTAGCACGGCCTGCAAGGGTTAAGTTGCGGTAAGGCAACGAATACTGCAAAGTAGGGTAGTTTAATACCGGGTCTTTTGCTGCCGAATAAACCGTTTGCTGACGCGTGCCAATCAATGATGCGCTCAGGTTATGACTGCCAAAGGCATGATTGTAATCCAACACGCCTTGAAAATAGATGTACGTATTTAGATTATCAGTGCTTGGGTCGCGGTAATAGCTCAAATACTCGGTGGCTACGTTATTGCCGGTTGGCTGTGGGTTAAGCCAGGTTAAGGTGTACTGGTTAGTAGCTTTATCATAAGTATTCACATTATAGTAAAATGGCGAATACCCCATTTGCGACTGAAAGTATGAATACCTGTTGGTATGAAATAAGCCATGAAAGTTAAGCCCGTCGGTTATGAAATTCAGTTTCTGATTTAACTCCAACTGGGCAGATAACCTTGATTCTGAATAATTTTTATGGCCACGTAGCAATGCAGCATATGGGTTGTTGTATGCAATGGCGTTTGATGCTGAGCCTGCGTTGGCAGGTGCTGCGTTACCAAACAGTATGTGCTTAACATTGCGGTTGGCCGAATCGGCAGGGAAATATGCCGGGAACAATACAGGGCTGGTATGCACGGCAACATTATAAAGATCTGTCGAGAATGAAGCGTCGGCGGTAAGAGGCCCGTTATACTCATTGAACGAACCTGCAAGCCTTACAATAAGCTCGGTACTTTTACTTAAGTTAATGTTAACATTTGAGCGCAGCTGGTAATTTTCAAACTTTACGTTGTTGTTATTATTATTGGCAATATCCTGCCTCAGGATCCCGTGGTCAACATTATATGAGCCTGATACATAGTAACGGGCCACATCGCCGCCGCCGCTTACGCTCATATCTGCACGTTGCGTAGCTGTGCGTTTTTTGAAAAGCATATCCAGCCAATCGACAGCGGGATAAACATACTTGTTGCTGCCTGCGTCGCCGCGTATGGTGGCCTCTGTATTTAATATTTTATTTTGTGAGAAAGGGAGCGGACTTAACGGATCGCGGGTGATGGTAGCTTCGTTAAACAACCTCATGTAGGTGATTGGGTCGGCAAGCTGCAGTGTTTTGGCAGATTGTGATATGGAATTTTCCACACGCGCGTTGATCTTGGCCTTACCAACCTTACCTTCTTTGGTGCTTACCAAAATTACACCGTTGGCACCGCGGGCTCCGTAAAGCGCGGTGGCACTCGCGTCTTTCAGGATCGAGAAGCTGGCGATATCGTCAACCTGTAAGCGGGCAAGGTCGGTTGTAGAAAGCTCAACATTATCTATCAAAATAAGTGGGTCTTTTTTATAGCCGAAGGTGGTTACACCGCGGATAAAGAAGCTGGAATTATCCTGCCCGGGTTGGCCGCTTGGCTGAAACGCGATGATCCCCGCCACCTGGCCGGCAAGTGCATTGGTTAAGTTACTGGCGGGTATTTTCAGATCGGCCGGTTTAACGGTTGTTACCGAACCTACTACGGCTTCTTTTCGTTCTTTTTTGCCGTAGGCCAATACCACAACTTCTTCGAGGCCGCGTTTGGACTCTTTAAGCTCAATATTTACTACCAGCTTACCGGCTGAAACGGTGAAGGTTTGATCAATAAAAGTTACGTACGATACTTTAAGGATAGTACCGGGCTCGGCATCTATTACAAACTTGCCGTTAATGTCGGTAGTAGTGCCCAGGTTTTTGCGGTTGATAGCCACAATGTTGGCGCCTGCAATTTTACCGCCCAGTGTGTCGGTCACGAGGCCGGTAATGGTTACTTTACTTTGCGCGTGTGTAAATTGCGCTGAGCAAATAAAGCTCAGCAATAATAATACAAAGCAATAAAAACCCGGTGCAGACTTATGAGACCGTCTAAGCTCCCGCCGGGTTTTGATCCGTAGGTAAAATTCTTTCATAAAATTGGTTTGATAATGGTTTTTTGTTTTTGAGATTTGGTTGATGGGTTTATTTGTTTTAAGTGCCATTTAAATGCGCAGATGGTAAAAGGTTTTTCCAGTGGTAAAAGGTTTAATCATTTTTTAAATATGTTAAGTTGACAATTAAAAGTTTTGAGCTGCGTTTACAGCGTATTGCTGTTTTTTAAAAAAATTAATTGGTTAAGAAATAGAGTACCTGGCACGTGTTCCCCTTGCTGTTTTTATTCTTATCGGTGTCAATTTTCAGGCTGAGCGTGTGCTGGCCTTTTTTGAGGTCGGTACTAAAGGTTACATACCAGGGCAGATAAATCCATGAACTGAACTCTGTGTACAGGTCCATCGTTTTCTCGGTGCTTCCGTCAATGCTGTAGTTGATAATACCTGCATCCGGTCCGGATACAATGGCCATCCCAATAGCCGTGCCGGTAAAGGGCAATGTTAATGATGAGCCTGGTTTGGTAGCGATAAGCATCGGTTTGTGTACAAAGCCAGGGCGGGTGCTCAGGTTATTGTTTGGTGCCCAATCGGGGTTGATGGCCCAGCCGTTTAAATTTTTTGCATTTTGAATGCTGTAATAGCGGCCATTGTTGAGGTTAAGCGCGTTAAGCGGTTTGGGTAATGGATTGGCTTTAATAGCAGCAATCTGCTGTTTGTCAAAACATGAATTAAGCAGGCTTTTTATGGTTGCGAAATAAAGCTCCTGCCCGTAAATGGCCGGGTGGAGGTCTTTAAAATCATATTGCCATGAAAATTCCTGGTTATTAAGTTTATCAGTAACTTCTTTGGCCAGGTTAATGGACGGCAAGCCGTAATGTTCTGCAATTAATTCATGATTTTTGATTTGCAGCGGGGTTTTGCCATTGTTGTAATCCCTGATCTTATCCGGATCAACAAATGACATCATGACGATGTCCATCAGCGGATTTGCTTTTTTTGCATGCCTTACGATGCCTTCCAGTGCACGTACCTCGGTAAGGCTGTCCAGTCCGTTCACGTTATCGTTTACTGCGGCTTCAACAAACATCAAATCAACCTTGCCCGAATCAAGTACGTCCCGCTGTAAGCGGAAGGCATGCGGTACACTACCCAACGAGGGAATCCCCGCCTGTATAAAATGAAAACTGGTTAAAGGAAAGCGTTCGATAAGGTAGCGGCTTATCTTTTCGCGCCAACCGGGGTTATAGGTAATTGATCCGCCTAAAAAAGCTACTGTAGCTTTCTTGCCTGCACTGAATACACTGAGACTGTTGACCAAGCCGCTACGGGTTATAAAGTAATCGGTATATGGCAGCACTTTTTTTACCGGATAACTGTAGCCCATGATCATATCAGCCCAGCGTTCAGGATGTTCAATAGGGAAGTGGTGCCCGTTCAACTCCTGCGGACCGGCAGTTACCGGGTATATCATCATCGGCCCGCCTAACGCGTTATAGCGTTGAGCAAGGATATTGGTGTTTTCGGCATTAGGTACCAACTTGTCGTTTATACCTATGATGTGCATAACGGGTACTTTAAAAGCAGCAAGGCCATCAAGGTTATCAATAGGATTGTCTTTGTAATCAAGCGCTTGTTGTTCGGTAATGTGATACACCTGTTGCAGCTGTTTCCACAGAGCGGCATCGCCCGGGGCACTTAGTTTACCTCCCGGCCAGCTTTGAATATTGCAAACAGGGGCTTCATTATAAATGCAACTAATTTTATCAGGATTGCGTTTGGCCCAGCCATATACATATAAACCGCCACGACTAACGCCTTCAAGGGCAACTTTGGCAGCGAAAGCTTGTTTAGTTGTTAAATACTGATAAAAAGCATCCCAAACCTGCAAAGCATAAGGGCTGCCATATTGATCATCAACATTCACGAAAGCGACATGAAAGCCTTTGGTTAGCAGGATGCTGTCGATATCGGTATGCCAATCAGGAAATGAAGCCCGCCAAACCCATGGATTACCTTCGAGCGCCTTTTCAGGTTTTACATAGTAGGCTTTGTGAGCGCCTATGGTAATATTGACACGTTCAAAACCTTTCCAGCTATCATTAGCTGTATGTTGAATAGTATATAAGGCAGGGGCATTGCCTGTGTCGTCAATTTGTTGGTTTTGAGCTAAGACAGTACCAGCTGTGAACCCCAATAATAGCGTAATTAGTAAAGCTTTAATCATTCAATTTTGGATATAAAAATTCCACTTCAAAAACTTCGTCCTTTTTTGGGATTGCTGTTTCTGATTAAAAATGTTTTGTAAACTTTTAGTAGCTGGCGTTTATAATCAGGGTAAAAATATGGAGGGTATTAACAATAAATTGCACTTAAATTGATTTGTTTCGATACTATTTTGACATCGATTTTTTGATTTCGGGCAAAAAGTGACTTGCTGAAACAATTTAGTTGTATTAAGTGTAGTTTTCACAACAAAATAATATTGAAATGCAAAAAGTTGTGCAATATGGCATTGGTTGCTTTTAGTTCATGGTTCATTGATGATGGTTCATGGCAGCATCAAGAGGGGTGAAGGTTCAGAAACTTACGAAGTTTTTAAAACTTCGTAAGTTTGGTAAAAGTTAATGTCCAATTACTGTTAACAGAGGTTCTTCCGGCTCATCGGAATAAAGCTTGTTTTTTACAACATAACCCTTCAGTCCGTAATATAATACGTATACATAGCACACCAGCGGCGCAATGAATGCCATCCTGATGCCTGAATGGTCTGATATCAAGCCCATTATTGGCGGGATAACAGCACCGCCTACCACTCCCATAATAAGTAATGACGAAGCAACCTTTGTATAATCGCCTATATTTTTGATGCTGAGCGTAAATATGATAGGATACATCACGGAGGTAAACAGTCCTACTATTGACAGCGAGATTATGGATACATAACCACCCGTAAGTACCGATACCAATACCAGCGTAAACGCACCTATGCTGCATAGGGTAAGCACTTTATTGGGTTTAATCTGCTTAAGTAAAAACGCCCCCAGCAAGCGCCCGGCTAAAACCAACGCCATGTAAAGCGTGATAAACAGGGCCGATTTTTGCTCGGTAATACCTGTAATATTTAAGGACTTTGTATACCTAATGATAAAACTCACCACGCCAACTTCGGCACCCAAATAGGCAAAAACTGCTAATACGCCCAGCATAGTATGCTTGAATTTAAATACTCCCGATAGTTTTTGACGGTTGTTACCTTCATGCATAACCGGTAATTTCAAAAAATAAAGTACCACGCAAAGGGCAATAAATAGCGCAGCCAGTGTCAGATAGGGTGGGATAACCAAATGCGCCTCGTTGTTTAAAAACGCCTTTAGTTGTTCGGGGCTAAAGGATTGGATAAGCTTTGCAGGGATATCCTTTTCGTGCAATAAAAATTTAGAACCGATGAAGGGCCCTATTGTAGCGCCCATGGAACCAACTGCAGCCGCCAGGCTTAACCGGCTGGATGCATGATCCGGGTCGCCAAGTTTTGAAATATAGGGAGTAGCCGTAACCTCCAGTATGGCAAAGCCTGATGCCATGGTAAACAATGCCAGCAGGAACACAGGATAATACCTGGTGGTTGCTGCCGGATAAAATATGGCGGCGCCAATAGCCGCCAAAATCAAACCGGTAAGCATCCCTGCTCTGTAACCCATTTTTTCGATAAAGCGACCGGCAGGCAAAGCCATCAAAAAATAAGCGCCAAAAAATGCCGACTGGATCAGCGACGATTGCAGATCAGTTAGCTGGCAGGCCCGTTTCAGATGGGGGATGAGTACATCATTAATATTGCGGCTCAAATTCCAGAAAAACATCAGGCTCATTACTATCAGCAGCGGAGCCAGGTATTTTGATGCGTTACTGTTGGTTTTGTTCATGGTTAAGATCTTGTTTTATCGTCTGTATCCAAGTTCGGCGCCGCCGCTTACAGGCATAATGCAGCCGGTTACAAACCGCGCAGCGTCCGAAAGCAGGAAAACTGCGGCATCTGCTACTACATCGCCCTCTGGGCAGTAACCTAATGCATGGATATCGTTTAAGTATTTTTCTATCGATCCGGGATCGGGCTGTTCGGCAGCCCATTGTTTAAGCAATGGTGTCCATACGCCGGCAGGCGAAACAGCATTTACCCTGATGCCATATCGCGCATAATCAAGCGCCATTGACTTGGTTAGGGCATTGATGCCGCCTTTGGTTGCGGTATAAGCAGCATGGAGGCTTTGACCTATATCGCCCGCCATGCTGCTGGTGTTTAAAATGCAGCCTTTTGAAACTTTGAGCAGATCAATACCATATTTGGTTGTCCAATACAGGCTTTTAAGATTGATATTCATCAGCACATCCCATTCATCCTCTTCGGTTTCGTCAACCGGTTTTGAGGGATGGGCTATAGCGGCATTGTTATGAATAGCATCAAGCCTGCCGTAGTGTTTCCGTATGGCATCGAAAGCAGCCTTTACATCAGCCGCCTTTGATACATCACCGGCAATACCTTCATTGTTACCACCAAAATGGTCGAGTGCTTTATAAAGGGCGCGTTCATTTATATCCATTATAAAAATGGTTGCTCCCTCACGGATATAGGCTTCGGCGCAGGCCAGGCCAATGCCCGATGCGCCTCCGGTAATAAATATTACTTTGTTTAATAACTGGTTCATTTTGGGTTTTTAGGTGGTTATCAGGTCGCTGCTGTTGCCTGCTTCGGCAGGCACGGCATAATACCCCCCGCTAATATTGGCCGGATTTTTAAAGTATTTGGCCAAATGCGGTATGTGTTCCAAAAATAAATTTTCGTGACCAATAGCCACATGGTTAAACAGCACTAAGTGCTGATGGATCTGCCCCATGTCGCCAACGTGCGGCACTACCGGTATGTTGAATTTTTTTGCCAGCAGGCTTATCGTCAAAAATTCGGATACACCGCCAACCCGCACGCAATCAACCTGGCAAAAATCCATGGCGCCGGCCTGCAAAAAGTTTTTAAATATGATTTTATTAGGGATATGCTCGCCCGCAGCGATTTTAAGGGGCGCAATTTCTTTAGCTAATGTTTGATGCGCCAAGACATCATCGGGGTGAGTGGGTTCCTCTATCCAGTAAGGGTTTATGCTGCTCAGTTCTTTACAAATGGAGATGGCCTGAGGCAGGTTCCATTTTTGGTTGGCATCCAGCATAATAGTTGTTTTATCACCGGCTTCGGCCCTAACCAGCTTTGCCCTGCGGATATCACGTTGCGGATCATTTGAACCAACTTTTAACTTCATGGCGGTAAATCCTCGGTCAATGGCGCGGGCTACGTTCTCTTTGATCTTCTCGTCAGAATAGTTAAACCAGCCTACTGATGTATCGTAAGCCTTATAACCTGTTTGTAAAACACCATTGCGTAATGTTCGGCCTGTAAAATTGCCCTTTAAAATGTTTTCTGCTTCTTCAACAGTCAATACATCTTCAAGGTAGTTTAGATCGAGCGTTGCCACCAGTTCTTTTGGGCTTAAATCAAGCAAAAGTTTCCAGAGCGGTACCTGGCGACTCTTGGCCCAAAGATCGAAGCATGCATTTACTATAGCTGCAAGGGCTAATTGCATAACGCCTTTGTGCGGACCCAACCAGCGGTAGGTGGGCGAATCCAGTATCGAACGGTAAACCGAACCAAAATCGGCCATAAGTTCTTCAATCTCACGTCCTTTAAGTGTTCCGGAAAGATATTGTATGGCTTTGCATACCAGGTCATTACCGGCACCGAGGGTGAAAGCTAAACCTATGCCTTTTACACCGCTATCGGTATGCAGCTCGCAAACGGCGTAAGCATACTGTGTTGAATCGTTTACTGCATCAGAGCCGGCGCCATTGCCTAAATTAAAACGCTTGTCGGTAACTTCAATTTTATTGATGTACATGTAGGTAAATATATTTTTGCAAATAGTTTCAGGCCGTTCTATGCCGAAAAGCCGTAATGAAATCTTGTTCCTTGTGTTTATAAATCGGTTTATTATACCTTTCCGGATAAGGTATGATGCTGTAAAATTAGCGCGGTTTGATTTTTTACTTTCATTTTAATTGGCAACTTTCGATAGTATTTTTGCTTATATTTAGCTTTTCTCTTCATGTTTTGTTAAAATGAAACCAATTTTAGCCGTATTGTCTGACGGGGTACAGTCAGAAGACCTGTTTGTTGCCAGGGAAGTAAAGCTTCCTTTTTTCTCAAGTGAGTTCCATTTTCATGAAGAATGCCAGTTGGTACACATTGTAAAAGGCTCGGGCAAGCGCATCATCGGCGATCTGGTTGATTATTTTGAAAGCGGGGAGCTTATTTTTCTTGGTTCAAATATTCCGCATGTTTGGCATAATACCCAGGAACAACCCAACGAGGATGACCCTGAATATTATGCGCATTCATTATCTATTCACTTCAATCCGTCAAAATTGCTCATGAATCTTTCAGCATTTGGTAACATACGCAAAGTGGAGTCGTTTTTAAGTAAGGCGCAAAGAGGGATGGAGCTAAAGGGTAAAAGCCGTGATATGGTAATAAAACTGATGTACCAGATAGTACAGCAGGAAGGGTTGCAAAGGATCATCACCCTGCTCGAGATCCTAAATATCATGAGTGCAGACCCGGAGCATAACCTGCTGGCCAGTATCAACTATATCAACTATTATCAATACCATGACAGTAAGCGTATGGACCAGGTGTTTAAGTATATTTTTGACAATTTCAGGGAGGATATTTCACTAAATACCATTGCCGATGTGGCTAACATGAACACATTTGCCTTTTGCCGTTTTTTTAAGGCGCGTACCCAAAAGTCGTTTACCCAGTTTGTAAATGAAACAAGAATTGGTTATGCCTGCAAACTGCTAAGTAATAAAGATAACAGTATTACAGATATAGCCTATGAGTGCGGTTTTAATAATGTATCAAACTTTAACCGCTTTTTTAAAGTGATTAAAAAGGTAAGCCCGCGTCAGTACCGGAACCAGATTTTGTCTTAATATATGACGATTACTTACCGTCGAAGTGAGCTTTCGCTGCAAGGTGACTTACTTTATTAAAAATGTTCCTCACCTTACCTTTATAATGAAGCCGGCGGAGGCTCGGTTATGCACTTCTGCATCCGGCAGATCCCATCTTGTATTGATGGTAGTAACAATTCAATTACAAATCCATTCCTGCTAAAAATAAAAGTGTAATTAATACACAGTGAGTTTTTTAAATAGTAATATTGTGTTAGCCAATTGTTGAACAGCCTTTTTAGCGATACTGCATTTCATATTTTTTGCCTTGTTTATAAATCCTTTTAGCAAGGTGATGGATTAATGCTGCTTTTATGGCTGTTCATTAAATGTAAACCAATAATAACCTCAAACATGTCATTAAAAACAAAACTCACCTTCGTTTTTTTGACAGGATTAACTTTCCTGCTCTATTCCTTTAAAAAGCCGTCTGACAAGCCGCGTGTGCTGGTGTTTTCAAAAACTTTAGGCTGGCACCATTCATGCATCCCGTTTGGGATAGCGGCCATTCAAAAATTAGGTAACGAGAATGGCTTTGATGTGGATACCACCACCAACTCTGCTAATTTTAATGACGATAATCTTAAAAAATACCAGGCGGTAATATTTAACTGCACCACCGGCAATGTGCTTAATGCCGTTGAGCAGGCAGCTTTTGAACGTTATATACAGGCAGGCGGTGGTTTTATGGGTGTACACTCTGCGGCTGATACTGAGTACGACTGGCCATGGTACGGCAAACTGGTTGGCGCCTATTTTTCAAGCCATCCCAATAATTCCAACATTCGCAAGGCAACAATAGATGTAACCGATAAAAGCCAGCCGGCTACTGCTAACCTGCCCACAAGGTGGGAGCGTACTGATGAATGGTACAATTACAAATCTATTTACAGTGGCATCCATGTGCTGGCAAGTCTCGATGAAAATACTTACGACGGTGGCACCAACGGCGCTAATCATCCCATAACCTGGTATCATGAGTTTGATGGCGGCCGGGCATTTTATACAGGCTGCGGCCATACCGACGAAAGCTACAGCGATCCCCTGTTTTTGGGGCAATTGCTCGGCGGGATCAAATACGCTATGGGCAGTGGCAAACCGCTTGATTATGGTAAATCATATTCTAAAGTCGCGCCCGATCAAAGTCGTTTTATCAAAACTGTGCTGGTGAGTAACATTGCTTCACCTATGGAACTGGCGGCAGCAAAGGATGGCCGTGTGTTTTTCACCCAGTTATTGGGCAATTTTTCCGTTTATAACACCAAAACCAATAAGTTTAAATTAATCCATAAATTCCCGATCACCTATGAAGGTGGTACGGGTGTTATCGGCCTCACGCTCGACCCTGATTTTGACAGGAACCAATTTGTTTATATCTACTATATGCCCGCCGGGCAAACCATTGAACCGCTTAATTTCCAGCTTTCGCGCTTCAAGTTAAGTCCGGCGGATGTACTCGACCTTAAATCGGAAAAAGTACTGCTTAAAGTGCCTGTACAAAAGGTGAGCGGTGCTCACCACGGTGGCTCACTGGCCTGGGATAAGGATAAAAACCTGTACTTGTCAACAGGTGATAGCTCAAGCCCTTTTCCTTCTGATGGTTATGCACCGCTGGATGAGCGCCCCGGAACGGAACATTACAGCCTTGACGCGCAGCGGAGCGCCGGCAATACCAACGATTTTAAAGGCAAGATCCTGCGGATCCACCCCGAGGCTGATGGAACTTACACCATCCCCGAAGGAAACCTTTTCCCGAAAGGGATGGCTAAAACCAAGCCCGAAATTTATGTTATGGGCTGCCGTAATCCATACCGGATTGCGGTAAATCCTAAAACATCGGTTTTATACTGGGGCGAGATCGGGCCTGATGCAGGTAAAGATTCACCGCGGGGGCCGCGCGGGTACGATGAGTTTAATCAGGCGCGCAAAGCAGGAAACTTTGGCTGGCCATATTTTGTGGGCAACAACTTTGCTTACTCGCACTGGGATTTTGTGAATGCCAGGCCAGGGCCAAATTTTGATCCTAAAGCACCGGTAAATAATTCGCCGAATAACACCGGCTTAAATATACTACCTCCTGCTACCCCGGCCATGATCTGGTATCCTTACGCCGCTTCCGATGAGTTTCCCGAGTTGGGTATGGGTGGCCGCTGTGCCATTGGCGGCGATTTTTATGAGTTTGATAAGAATATCAAAAATCCGAACAAATTCCCTGGATATTATGACGGCGCCTTGTTTGTGGCCGACTGGATGCGCAACTGGGTGATAGACCTTAGGTTTGACAAGAATGAGAATTATTTACGCAACGAAGCCTTCATGCCCGCTAACGGCGATTTCCGCCGGCCTATTGATATGGAATTTGGACCGGATGGCGCCCTGTATATGCTGGAGTATGGCTCAGTTTACGGTGCTCAAAATGAAGATGCCCGGTTGGTTAAGATTGAGTACAATACCGGCAACCGTGCTCCGATTGCCAAAGCAAGTATTTCGGACACAGCTGCATTTAACAAATTCGCCAAATCCAGGTTTTTAACCGCGGAGTTAAAAGAGTTCCCTGCTAAAAAAGAAATAGCCGGCCAGGCCCCGCTTAAGGTAACTTTCAGCAGCCAGAACAGTAAAGATTTAGATGACGACGATAAGATCACTTATCAGTGGTTGTTTGATGGTAAAACTGTTGGGGCTGCCACACCATCGGCAAGTTATACTTTTACTAAGCCGGGCGTTTATAAAACCATTTTAAAAGTAACGGATAAGGGCGGCTTGTCTGGTCGGGATACGGTAATTGTAAGGGTTGGCAATACCAAACCCGAAGTTACCATAGCCAGTGCTGATAACAAATCATTCATCTGGAAAGGCAAACCTTTCCGCTATCATGTAGTGGTTAGTGATAAGGAGGACGGTAAAATAGATCCCAAAAGGGTAAAATTATTTTTTATCTATAACCCGCAGCCCTCGGCCAATAGCACCACACAAAACTTAACGGCTTTGTCAACTACCGAGGTAAGCTATCCGGGTAAGGGGCTGATGGCTAATAGTGATTGCAAATCGTGCCATACTGTTAACAAAACTGCCGTTGGGCCAAGCTTTTTAGCTATTGCAAAACGGTACAAAACACAAAAGGAAGCTATTAATCAGCTCTCTAAAAAGATAATTGCGGGCGGCGCGGGTAGCTGGGGTACCGAGCATGTAATGAGTGCGCATCCGCAACTATCAAATGCCGACACGCGAGAAATAGTGAAATACATTTTTTCGCTTACGGATAAAAAGAGCCCGGTATTGCCTTTGCCTTTAACCGGCGTGCTCAATCTGAAATTTAATGATGCCGAACCGCGCGGAGAATACACGCTGCTGGCATCTTATACCGATAAGGGCGGTAAAGTTGTTGGTCCGCTGAAAGCTACGGATATGGTGGTGTTGCGTAGTGCTGCAGAGAAGGCTGTTTATGCCGATGAGTTGAAAGGCTTTAATAGATTTAAAGATGACCTGTCGGCAGGTAACCATAAATCATACGTGCTATTCAGGAATATCGACCTGACCAACATCAGCAAGTTTGCTTATACATACGCATCGAAGGACTACGACGGGGAGATAGAGGTGAGGCTCGATTCGCAGGCGGGGCCGGTGATCAGTTCCGTAGCTTACCAAACCACTGGTTCATGGGATAAAACCGGTGAAGTAACCGGGACTTTAAGTAAGCCCGTGAGCGGAAAGCACGATGTGTATTTCTTCGCGATAAAACATTCTAAGCCGAGTGACGGTATTTTAAATTTGAAAGGTATTGAGTTTGTTGAATAGTTTTATTATTAATAACGTCATTGCGAGGTACGAAGCAATCCCCAATAGGCGGATGCGCTCTGTATAGTTTGCGATTGCTTCGTGCCTCGCAATGACGCCGTTTTTTAATCCTGATTAAAACATGAAAAAATCAATCTTGTTTATTGCTCTTTTAGCCGCCATGGCCTTTGGACAAAACAAAGCTTCAGCACAAGGCAAACCATTATTTACCGGCCCGATAGGGGTGCAGGCTTACACATTTCGCAATAGTATGCCAAAAGCTACCGCTGCCGTGCTGGATACTATAAAATCATTGGGCATCACTGAAATTGAAGGCGAAGGGCCGAAAGGGATGCCACCCGAAGAGTTCAGGAAAATGTGCGATGACCGCGGTATCAGCATCCCATCAACCGGGGCGGGGTATGAGGCAATTGTTAATGATCCGGGTAGTGTGATCAAGCTGGCTAAAATACTGGGCGCCAAATATGTGATGGTTGCCTGGATTCCGCATGGCAAGGAGTTTACTCTGGATGATGCCAAAAAAGCTGTTACAGATTTTAATCATGTAGGTAAGATCTTGAGCGAAGCCGGGTTAACTTTCTGCTACCATAATCATGGTTACGAATTTGGCACTTACAATGATGGTACATTGTTCGATTATATCGCCCAGAATACTAATCCCAAGTATGTTTCATTTGAGATAGATATCCTGTGGTCGTTCCACGGCGGACAGGATCCTGCCGCGCTTATTAATAAATATCCTTCGCGTATGAAACTGATGCACCTGAAAGATATCCGCAAAGGCGTAGCTAACGACCTTACCGGCGGTACCGATACCAAAAATGATGTTGCCTTAGGTACCGGGCAAATTGATATCCCCGGAGTGCTGAAAGCTGCAAAAAAGGCGGGTATTAAACACTACTTTATTGAGGATGAAAGTCCCTCGTACAGCCAGCAATTGCCTGTTACCATTGCCTATCTGAAAGGTTTAAAGGATTAGTATATGAGTAATTTAAACCGTAGGCAAGTGTTAAAAGCGATAGGTTTAACGGCGGGGGCTGCCGTATTGAGCGAAACTGGAGCGGTAGCAGCGCCCATAGCTCCAAAAGCTGGTAGCGGCTTTGTTTACTCATTAAATATGAGCACCATCCGCGGGCATAACCTTGGTTTTGTTAAAGAGCTTGAAGTAGCTGCCAAAGCCGGTTTTACCTCGGTAGAGATCTGGATAGATACCCTGCAAACTTATCTGCAAAGCGGCGGGTCATTGACTGAAGCCAAAAAGATCATCGAGGGCTTAGGCCTTAAAATTGAAGATGCCATAGGTTTTGCTCCATGGCTGGCCAATGATGAACCTACCCGTAAAAAAGCACTGGAGCAATTACAGCATGAAATGGAAATGCTGGCTAAGATAGGTTGCCATCGCATTGCAGCCCCTCCGGCGGGCGTGACTAAAGGCCCTGTACTTGATCTGGATGTGGTAACCGAACGATATCTTACCATCCTGAAAATGGGCGAACAAACCGGTGTTATGCCTCAACTGGAAATGTGGGGCGGCTCACAAAATCTGAAACACATAAGCCAGGTACTGTATGTAGCTACGCAATGCGGTAAAGCGAATGCCCGCATTTTGCTTGATGTATTCCACATTTTTAAGGGGCAGTCAGCAGTGGAAAGCCTGAATTATGTTGGTCATCACGCACTGGATATTTTTCATGTAAATGACTATCCGGCAGGTATCAGTCCTGAGCTGATCTCCGAACCCGACAGGATCTATTGCGGAGACGGTATCGCCCCGCTTAAAGAGATCCTGCAAATAGTTAAAAACCCCGAACGGCCGCTGGTGATCTCGTTCGAGGTTTTTAATAAAAGTTATTATGCACAGGATGCTTTAACGGTGGCCAAAACCGCGTTGAAGAAAATGAAGGAGGTAGCCTCTTGAAGAACATATAAAAGAGGTGGGATTGTGTGATTCCCCTCTTGAGAGGGGCGGAGGGGTGTGTTTCTGCTTTGATAAGTCTACCGCAGAAATACACCCCTGCTACCGCTCATTTACCCGCGCCCCTCTCAAGAGCGGATTTTAAAAGCTCACCATCGATGAGCATAAATAAGCACCAAATATTAAATCTTTCCTTTTTTATTTCCCTTCATAAACAAACGCTACACTGTCTTTCACGGTAAGCCCGCTCATATTTTGCCCTACGTAAATAACAGTATATTTCGACGGTTTACTGATGTCATAAGCCTTTAGCAGGTCAATGGTGGCCGATAGGCTATCTTTAGGATTAACCTTAATATAGCTGCTGGGCGGTGGCGGCATAATTCTTTTGGCCATTGCGCCTTTGTACAGCATTTCCTGACCGCTTGCATCTTTTACGTCGAGGTATTTGCTCATCAATGGCTCAAATGGGGTATGCCATTTGCAAAATTGACGGGATGTGTCGGCATCGTTGTAAACAGTGAATTTTAGCTCAACGGCGTCTCCAATTTTAATTGTGGGCTTTATTTGCATTTTGGCAAACAGGCTGGCGCTTATAGCAGGGGCAGAACTTTGATTTTTAGCAGAATCAGAACCGGCAGATGTGTTTTTAACATGATTAACAGTACATGCCGACAAAGTAAGCAGGGTTGCAGATAAGATTATTTTGTAGTTTTTCATGCCGCAAAGGTAAGCACTTCAATTACCATTGGCCTGATAGAATTTTGAACCCGTGATTTCAGGCTGGCCCTGTTAAACCCTAAACCCCAATTTAACCCTGCCTTAATATTAGGTTGCGTAATTTTGTTGACATCATGGAGCAGATGGCTTTAATTTCCTCGTTAAAACACACAGGCCCGGTCATCAAAAAAGATCAGCCGGATGACAGCTATAAATTTCAGCCCCTGCCCGAGCCCTCCGGCAATTATCCCTATCATCTATCCATACATGATGTAGTGCACGGCATTGCTGATGACAAAATGGTTTTTCATATGGTAGGGGATACCGGCAGCATCCGTAATCCGGGTTCGCAAAGGCGCATAGCAGCTTTAATGACCGCACAGTATAAAGTGCTTTCCGGCGCCGGTAAACCAAAGTTTTTGTACCATTTAGGTGATGTTGTTTACAACTACGGAGAGGCTCAAAACTATTATGAGCAGTTTTTTGAACCCTATAGCCTTTATCCGGGGCCGATATTCGCGATAGCCGGTAACCATGATAGTGATGTAAATCCTGCTGCTGCAATGCCGTATCAAAGCCTTGATGCTTTTACAACTGTGTTTTGTGATACTGTTTCGCGCCCGGTAATGCTGAGCCGAAGGATAGACCGCAAAAGCATGCCGCAGCCCAATATTTATTGGACAATGGACACCCCGCTGGCAACCATCATCGGTTTACATACCAATGTACCTAAGTATGGCGTTGTTACCCGCGAGCAGCGTGAATGGTTTATGGAGGAACTGCGATCTGCCGATATGCAGCGGCCAGATAAGGCAATTATCCTTTGTATGCACCATGCCCCTTATTCGGCAGATATTAATCATGGAGCCAGTTTGCCGATGATTGATTTTTTAGAAGGTGTTTTTGAAGAAACCGGCATCAGGCCTGATATAGTTTTTAGCGGGCACGTACACAATTATCAGCGTTTCAGTAAGGAATATAATGACTTAACCATGATGCCTTATATTGTTGCCGGTACCGGAGGCTTTGATGAATTGCATCCAATTGCTTTGACCGACAATACGGGTTTTACTGCCGAAGATTCCAGGTTTGATGGGGTTAGCCTTGAATACAGTTGCGATACCCGTCATGGTTTTTTAAAGATCGCTGTTGAAAAGATTAACAATGGGCTCACCTTAACCGGTGAATATTACACTTTAGCCGATGAGGACGAAAATACAGCTGTTTTAACGGATAGCTTTGTTATTAAAATTTAAAACAAGAACACCCGAAGAAAGCAACTACTTCCTCCGGATGTTTTAATATTAAAGCTCAATTGCCTGTATCGCTTTATCTAAAGCAATTTCCTGCATGCCCGGTACCTTTACGCCCTCAACTCTAAATGCTTTAATATCCGTCATCCCCATAAAGCCCAGTACTGCCCTTAAATAGGACTCAGTGAAATCATAAGCTTTCATGAATCCTTCAGAATATACTCCGCCCGATGAAATGGCAAGGTATACTTTTTTATTTTTAACTAATCCCTCAGGTGTTTTTCCATCGTATTTGAAAGTTTTGCCTGCACGTGCAACATGATCTATCCATGTTTTTAAGGTTGATGGAATGCCGAAGTTGTACATCGGTGCATCAATAACTATGGTATCGGCATTCATTAGTTCGGCAATTGCCTCGTCCGAATGTTTAACGGCTTCAACAAGCTCGGGTGTCCTTTTTTCTTCAGGAGTGAAAAAAGATGTTATGTGTGCTTCTTCCAGGTGTGGGAAGGGGGTAGCTGTTAAATCATGTGTGATTAAAGTATGATCCGGGTGGGCCGATTGTAATTCACTTACGATGGCCTTGCCTAATTTTACGCTGAATGATGCTTCGCCCCTCGGGCTGCTGATGAGATGTAATATTTTCATTGCTCTTTATTTTGTAGCAGCAAAATTACCTCTCATAACTATCAAAAAGATACCACTATCCTAAAGGATACCGGTATCCTTTAGGATAGTGGTATCCTTTAGGTGAATTATCTGAAGTTCAGGAGTACCGGAAATGTGCAGATCCGCGAAGCGCTAAAATTTATGGTTTTTAAACAAAGGCCTGTTTGGCGGCAAATGCTTAAACAAAAAAAGCCCGTTTTAACTATAGATTAAAGGTTTTGTGTTTTTTTAACCCATTCATTACCACGTATTTGTACGTGGGTCGATTGCGTATAAATACGTGGTAATTAACGTGCATACACTTGCTTGTTACTAAAGCCAGATGCCCAACTTTGGATTAACATCAGCAGCTAACCTGCAACCACCTATAAACATCTAATTATCATGATTTACCAAACCGTAAGTTTTTTAGCCGAGCAGTTAAATAACTATCTCAAAACAACCGACGGGAACAGCGGGCTCAGCTCAAGCTTCACCCAGCTTAAAAACGTGGCCCACCTGAGCGATGATGAGATCAAAGGGCTTGAGAATATCCTGGTAACGCTGGTAAATATATCCGAAGAGTTTACCATGAAAAACATACCGAACTATGTACGCAACGGCGATGATATTAACTATCGCAACGCGCCAATGTACCTTAACCTGTATGTTTTGTTTTCGGCTTGTTTGCATTCTTCTTATGAAAAATCACTGATCTTCCTGTCTCATATCGTCGAATTTTTTCAGGGGAAGAGCACTTTTACCAAACAAAACAGCCCGACCACGAAAGTAGGACTCGGCGATTTTCGCCTTATACTTGATATCTACTCGCCCACATTTGAGCAGGCCAATTACCTGTGGAGCACGTTGGGTGGTAAACAATTTCCATATGTATTGTACCGCGTCAGGCTGATTGAAATACTGCGCGATAATGTGACCGAAACACGGGGCATCATTAAAAAGATAGAACTGAGCGATAAACTAAGCTAACGATTAGTGCCGGCGATTAACCTGTAAATTATAAACCCGATGGTACTGGACCTGAACTACGAAACGCTTTTTGAGGTTGACATCCGTCATCATTATCACCTGGATGACGGGATCACACTCTTTGACACGCTGAGCGCCGATGCACGCCTGGCCATGCTGGAGCGTTATGACATAGGCAGTTTCATGAGCGTAACGCCTACTAAAGCTACAAGGGCAAAGTTCGCAGGCTTGCACATGGTTTATAAACAAACAGAAACCGGCATTATTACCGGTATTCCTTATACCCTGAACGGCACCAAGGAACAGCCGCAGATAGTACCACCGGATAACACCGTATTTAGCTTTAGTATGGCTATTAACGACGGGCTTTTTGCGAACTATAGCTCACTGCCTTTAAAGGCGCCGGATGGTATGGTATACTTTTTTACCAACGATCCTTCGTATTCGCCGCGTGTGGCGCCGTTTTTAACAGCGACACCGAATGTGTACAAGGCTGCTACCGACTATTATCCTGGCGATATGCTGGTAGATAACCAGGCTTCGCCAACTAAATTATTTATCGCCCAGAAAAAGAACAACCTTGATCCGGCAGCGGGCGCTACCCCGGCGGGCAACTGGGTAACCGATCCGCTGGTAGGCGGAAAACCGCTGGCCTACGCAAGTAATAATGATTTGATCCGCCAGTTTGGGCGCATATTTACCTACCAGGTAATGGTGGCAAATAAAACCCCGGCACTCACTATAAAAGATCGCTTTGGCAATGTGGTAAACGTGTCCGGCAGTGTGGAAACCGGGCCTTTGAATATCATCAAAGCTGATATGGGCAATTTGCCCGAAGGCTTATATACTGCCCACCTGGCAACTGCAGGTTATACTGACGACTTTCCGTTTTATTACAGTATGGACTCATCGGCCTGGGCTTTTATTGATATCTGTGTTAAAACAACCGGTGCAACGTATAACCTGTTACAGGCCGATACCACGCTTAAATCGCCGGTGTTTAGCTTACGGTTTAAAAACCGGGCAACCTATTGGCGCTACATAGGTAAAACTTTTGGCGCGGCATCAGTAACTGATAATGCGCTGCCCCTTACCCGGCAGGGTTTTATAGCCGTGAAAGTGAAGGATAAAAATAATCATCCAACCACTATCGACCTGCCCAATGCAACGGCATCCCTTATTAAACCAGAAACCAATCAGATTTTTTCAGATATATTTTTTTAGGAAGTAAAAAACAGTAATATGGCAACAACATACAAAACTCCGGGTGTTTACGTGGAAGAAATTCCACTCCTACCTCCATCGGTAGCCGAGGTTGAAACGGCTATCCCGGCCTTTATAGGCTATACACAAAATATTAGCTATAACGGGGCATCGCTGCAGTACAACCCTGTCAGGATCAAATCGCTTAAAGAGTATGAGCAGATTTTTGGTTTTGCCGAGAATACCCTGTTCACCACAACCGGAACGGCAACCGGTATCAAAATCAAAAAGGCGGCCGGTGTATTTTCATTTGATGCCGCGGTTGACGATCCTTACGCAGCCTTGAAATTCAGGATGTACTATTGCCTGCAGCTTTACTTTGCCAATGGCGGCGGCCCTTGTTACATTGTTTCGGCAGGCCAAACTGGTGCGGCTGTTAATGTTGACAAAGCCTTGCTTGGTAACGCGCTTGCCGCGGTTCAAAAGGAAGATGAGCCCACAATCTTGCTGTTTACCGATGCCGTAACCCTTACCGCACCTGCAGATTATTATGGCTTGTTTACCGCGGCATTGGCCCAGGCTGCATTTCTGCAGGATAGGGTGGTACTTATTGACCCCTATGTGGCAGTAGCCGATAAAGGGAAAAAAGCGTTTGGCGATATCGCCACTGCTTTCCGCACAGCTATTGGGGTTAATAACCTTAGTTATGGTGCTGCCTATTATCCATGGCTGCAAACCAGCATCAACTATTTTAGTAATGAAAGCAAACAGCTGATTGTTTCCGGAACAGGCGTTACACCAACTGATTTTCCGGCCACTGCCGTTCTGCGCGACGATGCCAATACAGCCAATTCTATCTATCACTTAAACAGTGATCTGTATAACTATATCAAACAGCAAACCAGCCTGTTCTCAGTTATTTTACCTCCGGCAGCAGCAATAGCAGGCGTATACGCTTCTGTTGATAATACTCGGGGTGTTTGGAAAGCGCCGGCAAATGTAAGCCTTAACATGGTTGTGGCCCCAATGGTTAAAATTGATGACGCCGACCAGGAAGATATGAATGTTACCAGTACCGGTAAATCAGTAAATGCCATCAGGGCATTTTCGGGCAAGGGTGTATTGGTTTGGGGAGCACGTACGCTGGCAGGTAATGACAACGAATGGCGTTACATATCCGTAAGGCGTTTCTTTAACATGGTCGAAGAATCGGTTAAAAACTCAACCCAACCCTTTGTATTTGAGCCTAATGATGGTAATACCTGGGCAAAGGTACGCGGTATGATAGCCAACTTTTTAATACTGCAATGGCGTGCGGGAGCTTTACAGGGCGCCAAGCCTGAGGATGCCTTCTTTGTACACGTTGGTCTTGGCGAAACCATGACCTCGTTGGATATCCTGGAGGGCAGGCTCATTGTTGAAGTAGGCATGGCTGTGGTCCGCCCTGCCGAGTTTATCATTCTTCGTTTCAGTCATAAAATGGTTCAATCTTAAATCAATTAGTCATGGCTTATAAAACACCCGGAGTTTATGTGCAGGAAATTGCACTGTTTCCGCCATCAGTTGCCCAGGTTGAAACCGCTATACCCGCCTTTATTGGTTTTACAGCTTTTGCATTAACTCCTGAAGGCAAATCGCTGGTAAATGTACCAACCCGTATAAAATCGTTGCTGGAGTTTGAAAGCTTATTTGGCGGCGGCTATGTACCTGCAACCATTAAGGTTACTGTTAACCCGGCTACAAACCAGATCCTGAACGTAGCACCCGATAAACGGTTTCACCTGTATGTATCGCTCAGGCAGTATTTTGACAATGGCGGTGGGCCATGCTATATCGTTTCGGTGGGAGATTTCTCGTCTGCAGTAACGGCGCCGCCTATATCTGGAGGTATCGATACCCTATCGGCCGAGGATGAGCCTACGCTGATCCTGTTTCCCGACGCGGTTGAGCTGGTAAGCGGTGGTAACCCCGATCTTGTTGCCTTTAGCGGTTTGCAAACCAAAGCGTTGGGCTTGTGCGCTTCCATGCAGGATAGGTTTTCGATACTTGATGTGCTGCAGGGCGATAAACGCCAGGATGTTAGCAATAAGCCTATTGATGACTTCCGGAGCTCGATAGGGATCAACAACCTCAATTACGGCGCGGCTTATTATCCCTGGATCATAACCACTTATGATGTCAATGTTGATTTCAGGCAGATGGAATTTTGGAATAATGCAGGGGTACCGGCCAAGATCACCAATTATGATGGCTTTTCAAAAAGCACTGATGAAAAGGCGCTGGTAACCAACCTGCAAAATGCTATCAAAGATACTGATAAAGTAATCGGATCTGTATTTAGCAATGCCGCCGACGCTACTGCATTGAGGGTAGGCGGGGTTGATGCAGTTAAAGCAAAGTTAACCGCACTGGCAAATAATATCGCTCAAAATGTAACTCCCGATGTACAGCTGACCAGTTACCTCGATTTGTTGGCCGCCATTGTTACCGCGGGTAAAAAGGCTAAAGATGCACCCGCTGTTGGTGCGTTGTATGGCAAAGATATTGATGCCTTGAGCAAAGATGCAAAGCTTGCCGCTGCCATCACCAACCTCATTGCTTACGAAAAAAATGCCAAGGTTGCTGCTAATACAACCGCCGGCCGCAATCCAACGCCCGTTTATTCGGTATTGGATAATACACCCTGGTTAGCCAACTCAAACTATGCGGCTGTAGCCGCCAATGCAGACAACTTTACCAAGGATGCCGCCGGCGCGCTTTCCATTGTACAGGCACTGCAGGATACCGTTGCCACCATTTTAACAGGTTTTGGCGCATTAATAAATGGCACCCTGTTTTATGAAAACCTTGCCGAGCAGGCTTTATTCTCGGGCAACGTATTTTTCAGTGCCGCCAACTCGGCAATAACACTTAAAATGAGCACTATTCCGCCGTCTGGGGCAATAGCGGGGGTGTATGCCAATGTTGACGGTACCCGGGGAGTTTGGAAAGCACCTGCCAACGTAAGCCTTAACAATGTGATTGGCCCCGCTGTAAAAATTGACAACAGCGACCAGGACGATATGAATGTTACTGCCACCGGTAAATCAATCAATGCTATCAGGGCTTTTGCGGGCCGGGGCACTTTGGTTTGGGGAGCGCGTACCTTAGCAGGTAATGATAATGAATGGCGCTATATCCCTGTCAGGCGTTTCTTTATCATGGTTGAAGAATCGGTTAAAAAGGCTACTTATCCTTTTGTATTCGAGAACAATGATGCCAACACCTGGACAAAGGTGCGGGTAATGATCCAGAACTTTTTAACGCTGCAATGGCGTGCCGGGGCCTTACAGGGCGCTAAACCCGAAGACGCATTTTTTGTACACGTTGGCCTTAACGAAACCATGACCGCGCTTGACATTTTGGAGGGCCGCATGATAGTTGAAATTGGTATGGCTGTAGTAAGGCCTGCCGAGTTCATCATCCTCCGCTTCTCACACAAAATGCAGGAGAGTTAATTATATAAAAGCTAAAAGCGGAATGCATAAAGCTTAAAGCTATTAATTACTTGATTTAAAGCTAATTAATAGGTTCTATATAAATCAATGAATTTCATTTAAAACAAATAAAATGGCAAATTATCCTCTACCCAAATTCCATTTCCAGGTTGACTGGGGTGGCACACGCATCGGTTTTACCGAAGTAACCGGCTTACAGATTGAAACCGAAGTGGTTGAATACCGCGAAGGCAGCAGTAAGGAATACAATAAGGTAAAAATGCCCGGCATGCGCAAATACGGTAACATCACCCTAAAACGCGGCACATTTGCTAACGATAACGAGTTTTATGATTGGATGAACACCGTAAAACTAAACCAGATAGACCGCCGCGACCTTACCATTAACCTGCTTAACGAAGAGCATCAGCCGGTAGTTACCTGGTCGGTAAAAAATGCCTTCCCGGTTAAGATCCAGTCGGCCGATTTGAAAGCAGATGCCAACGAGGCAGCAATTGAAACACTTGAGGTTGCTCACGAAGGTTTAACCATTAAAAACGGCTAATCATGGCCTTCGACGCTAAATCGGGTTATCCGCCTTTAGGCTTTCACTTTAAGGTGGTGTTTACGGGCATCGGCGATGAAAATATCGACAGCAGGTTCCAGAATGTATCCGGCCTATCCATGGAGATGGAAACAGAATCCAAAAAGGAGGGCGGCGAAAACCGTTTTGAACACGCGCTGCCGGTAAGGGCCAAGTTTCCGGCACTGGTGCTGAAACGGGGGCTCGTTACCGAATCAAAACTGCTGATGGACTGGTGTAATAACGTGTTCAATAATTTTATTATCGAACCCAAAGACCTGACCGTAAGCCTGCTTAATGAAGAACATGACCCGCTTTTAACCTGGAATGTAGTGCAGGCCTGGCCAAAAAAATGGAGCCTGAGCGATTTGAATGCCGAGCAAAACAGCATCGCAATTGAAAGCTTTGAGCTGCAATACCAGTATTACACCCTTCAAACCTGATGTTATGCCAATTGAGATCAGAGAACTGAACATCCGCGTGAGCGTAAATCAAAGCCCTGCCGAACAGGATTCAAAGCCCTCGGGTGTCGGTGGCGGTAGTGGCGGTGGCGGCGGTGATAAAGATGAGATCATTGCCGAATGCGTGGAGCAGATACTGGAGATTTTGAAAAATAAAAACGAACGCTGATGGCCGATAACGTAACCAAAATGAAGATCGTGGCCTGGTCCGATCCGAAGAGCAAAAATGAAGAAGGCTCTATGACGGTACAGGTTAACCCCGAAAGCTACAGCCAGAAGATCGAGATCAAGTATTCTGATAAGCAGGCGCAGGGAACCTCGGGCAAGTTGCCCAAGTTTTCCAAAATTGAGCCCCAGAAAATGGATTTCGAGCTGATGTTTGATCGTACCGGGGTAATCAATGGTGCTACCGCCGGTGAGTTAGGGGTTGACGAGGATATCGATAACCTGCAAAAGCTCATCATCGAATACCAGGGCGATAAGCACCGGCCAAGGTTTGTAAGTATCTATTGGGGAACGCTTCAGTTTGACGGTGCCCTGGAAACAATGGATATCAGCTATAAACTGTTTGATAGCCAGGGCCGCCCGCTCAGGGCAATTGTAAAAGCTTCGTTCATTGGTTCGGTTGAGGATAAAAAGAGGATAGCTAAAGAAAATGCCCAGTCGCCCGATTTAACAAAAGTGAGGGTGATTAACGAAGGGGACACATTGCCGCTGCTCTGCTACCAGATATACGGCGATTCAAAGTATTACATAGAAGTAGCCCGGGCAAACAGTCTTAACGATTTCAGGTACCTTAAAACAGGCACAAAGCTCAAATTTCCACCATTAAATCAATAACAAATCATGGCAGATAGCCGCACCATAGAAACCACCCGGCCAAGTACCGTTGTTACCCCGATTGTAAAAATTGAGGGCACCGAGATACCCCGCACCATGCAGGTGGAGGCTATGGTGATTGATAAAGGCGTAAACCGGATTGCAGCCGCCAAACTGGTGATTATTGATGGTGATACCTCGGCCCAAAAGTTTGATGCCAGCAACGGTGACTTGTTTGTGCCGGGTAAAAACATCGAGATTTTGTGTGGTTACGAATCGGATAATTATACACTGTTTAAAGGTGTGGTTATCAAGCATAGTATCAAGCTGCGTAACAGCGGCTCGCAACTGGTTATCGAATGCCGCGATAAGGCCATTGCCATGACACTTGCCCGCCACAGCAAGTACTTTGGCGAAAACGTGAAGGATAGCGACGCCATAACCACCGTTGCCGGTGCCTACAGCGGTTTAAGCACCGATGTTGCCGATATGAACATCACCACCAGCGACCTGGTGCAATACGAAGCCACCGACTGGGATTTCATAACCGGGCGCGCCGAACTGAACGGGATGCTGGTTTATACCGATGATAATACCCTTTCCATCAAAAAGCCGGAAATAAGCGGCACCGCGGTTGTGGAATTATCATTTGGCGCAACAATGCTGGAGTTGGATGCTGAGATTGATTCAAGGATCCAGTTCCCTTCCATAACAGGCCGCACCTGGAACCCGGCATCACAGGAAATTGAAAAGGTTGATGCTAATCCGCCATCAGGCGAACTGAACGGCAATCTGACAAGTGATGATCTGGCTGGCGTATTTAATGAAAGTAAATATCAGCTTAACCATGGCGGCAAGCTTTCGCAGCCCGAGTTGCAGGCCTGGGCAACATCGCTCAAGCAAAAACAGGTGCTTTCAAAAGTGCGGGGCAGGGTGAAATTTAAAGGCATCCATACAGTAAAGCCGGGGATGATCATTAAGCTCAGTAACCTGAGCGACAGGTTTAACGGCAACACCTTTGTAAGCCACATTCAGCATCATATCTCGGCCGGCGACTGGCAACTGGAAGTACAGTTTGGTTTGGATCCGCAATGGTTTACCGAAAAGTTTGAAACCAGTATAAAGCCTGCTTCGGCTTTAATTCAGGCAATTCCGGGTTTGCAGATTGGGGTTGTAACACAATTGGAAAGCGATCCTGATGGCGAATGCCGCATCCTTGTACGTATGCCGGTGATCAGCGCTGATGATCAGGGGATTTGGGCGCGTGTAGCAACTCTGGATGCCGGCAAGGAACGCGGAAGTTTCTTTTTGCCCGAAGTTGGGGATGAGGTAATTGTTGGTTTTTTAAACAGCGATCCTCGTAAACCGGTGGTACTGGGCATGCTTAACAGCAGCAATAAGACCGCTCCTTTAACCGCGGCCGACGCCAACAACCAAAAGGGTTTTGTAACCCGCAGCAAAATGAAACTCATTTTTGATGACGATAAAAAATCAGTAACCATTGAAACGCCGGCAGGGAAAAAGATAACGATGGATGAAGACGCCGGGGCGATTGAGTTAAAGGATGAGAACAACAACTCGATAAAAATGAACAGCGATGGCATCACCATCGAAACCCAGGGCAAACTTGTACTTAAGGCTCAGCAGGATTTTAACGCCGAAGGAATGAACCTGGGCCTGAAAGCCAATACCGCCCTTTCGGCCGAAGGATCGGCCAGTGTGGAAGTAAAATCAAGCGGTACGGCGGCACTGAAAGGCTCAATTGTACAAATAAACTAATAACAAAAAATGGCAGCAGCAGCAAGGATAGGCGATATGCACGTATGCCCTATGTTCAACGGGCCTTCGCCTCACGTAGGCGGCCCGGTAATAGGACCGGGGGTACCAACGGTGCTCATTGGTGGTATGCCGGCGGTATGCGTGGGCGATATGTGTACCTGCGCCGGTCCGCCCGACTCGATAATCATGGGTTCGGCAACGGTGCTGATAGGAGGGAAACCCGCCGCCCGTATGGGCGATAGCACAGCCCATGGCGGATCAATAGTGTTAGGCTGCCCAACAGTAATAATCGGAGGCTGATCAATGGAACCAAAAATACATTTTATAGGCAGGGGATGGAGCTTCCCGCCAAGCTTTGACAAGGCTGCCGGTAAAGTTGAAATGCTTACCGACGAGGCCGATATTGAAAGCAGTTTGGGCATACTGTTCAGCACCCGGCTGGGCGAGCGCATTATGCAGCCAACTTTCGGGTGCGATTTACAAAAGATAGTTTTTGAGGCTGTAAACCTTACCCTCAAAACCTATATCAAAGATTTGATTGAAACCGCCGTACTGTATTTTGAACCCAGGATAACGCTCAACAGCACCGAGGTTGACACCAGTATGGATAACGAAGGGATATTGCTTATTAAGCTCAATTACACGGTACGTACCACCAATTCAAGGTACAACTATGTGTTCCCTTATTATAAAAATGACATTACCAGCATAACTACCAACCAATAAGAACTAACCATGGCCTGTAACGATAAAAATCCGCTTCAACGTGATGGCTCAAGCCAGTCACAGCGCTTCCTGAAAGCGCTTGACCCAGCAAGCGCCCCAATTGAGGAATTGGGCATGGAAGACTGGCTGACGTTCGCGGCTGCTTATGCCGATAAAATAAACTATTATACTTTGAAAGACAGCAATTACCCCCAGGGCGATTGGAAACCGTTTTTCATCCAGGATAAAAAAGCGCTGCAGGATTTTTTGAAGCAGGTTGAGGTTAAAATGCAGAATGCCGGCCTGGGTTTTCCCGACTCAAGTATCAAAAGCGATGTTGAACCGCACCTGGCCCTGTTTATGTGTTTCATTATGCTTTTACAGCATTCGGAAGATGCATTGAACCAGTTTACCGGCCGGCACCTTGATTTTTATTTTAAACGGGTATTGCAGCTGCGTAACCGCCCCGAAGTACCCGATAAGGTACATGTAATATTTGAGCTTGCCCGTAACCTCACCGGTTTCCTGTTGCCGGAAGGCACACCACTTGATGCCGGTAAAGATAAAAGCACCAAACCCAAACCGGTTGTTTTTAAAACAAACGCAGAGCTGGCTGTAAACAGCGCCACTATAGCGGCTATGAAAAGCTGGTACCAATCGTCCGCGGATAAGAAGGTAGCCTATGCCGATGTTACTTTTTCGGCCGATGGTTTGGGTACACCTTTTAAAGATGATGTACCTAAGTGGAATCCTTTTGGCAGCAAGAGCTGGCCAACAGCATCAATGGGCTTTGCTTTTGCATCAAAAGTATTGCTCATGAGCGAGGGTGACCGTACCATAACTTTAACACTCAACTTTTCGGGGCTTGGTACTACTATTGATCCTGCACTGCTTGCCCAACTGTTTAAGGTTTTTTTAACATCCGAAAAAGAGTGGCTGCAGGCCGATTTTCCAACTACAGATGCCTTTAAGGTTAATCAGCAGCAAATTATTATTACAGTAAATATACCGGCAAAGGCTAAGGCTGTTGTGCCCTATGATCAGGCTATTCATAAAGAAAATTATAAAACCGATTTCCCGGTAATCCGCCTGCTGATGAGTGTTCAGGATAATGCCTATCCTGTTTATGTTGCGCTGAGTAAAGCTAAGCTCAATAATGTGCAGATAGATGTGACTGTGAAGGGCATGAAAAACCTGGCTGTTGAAAATGATAACGGTAAAGTTGACCCATCAAAGCCCTTTTTTGCCTTTGGCGCACTGCCAAAAGTTGGCTCAACCCTATACATCGGCAGTACTGAGATCTTTCAAAAAGAGTGGACAGAAATTACGCCTCATATAGATTGGAAAGGCGTACCTGATGATCTGAAAAGTTATTATACGGCTTATCGTACAGATTATCTCAAGTCGACATTAAGTCCCGGTGCATATAACATTAACGCCAGTAATGAGGCTTCCGATACTACGGGGACCTCGAGGGTGATAACTGCCAAAAGTGATTTTAAAGCAAAAGTAGCCTATATCAAAAATGGTGCATTGTTCCCAAGCGAAGGCAGCGAGATCAATGTGCTCGATAATACCTTTACACTTAAGCCGGATGGCGTTCAGCAAGCGGTAAATCCCGCACCTTATTTTATTAATAAATACCTGTATTTTAATGTATCGGGCTCTTTTAAACAGGGTAGCTGGCCGCAGGCCGAAAAGGCGTTGGTGCAACAGTATGTGCAACCTATGCAGATGTTTTTCCCGGTGCTGGGTTTTGTTGGTTTTCAGCAAACTGCTACCACACTTCAAACACAAACCGAGAATTTCTCAGCAGGAGTTAAGGATAATTATATCCTTATAAGCCTTGCAAAGGATTTTATGCATAGTATATATCCGCAATTGTTTGCCGCTGCCATGACAGATACAACAAGGGCCGCGCTTATTCCTAAAGAACCCTATACTCCCGAAATAGCATCGCTAAAGCTCGATTACAAGGCATCGGCTAAAAATAAGATTGATGATTTGACCGGCAGTAATGATAACCCAGGTTTGCTGAATGACTACGTGAACCATAACGTCCAATTTTTTCACGAAACACCATTTGGCCAGGCCGAACAGCATGCTTTCCTCAAAAAACAATATCACGGCCTTATTGATGGCAATATCACAGCCATACCACAAGCTCCTGATCTTGCCGCTTTTTACATAGGCATTGGAGGTATCGAAAAGGGGTCTGTAGCCAGTATTCTTTTCCAGGTAGCCGAGGGCAGTGAAGACGCGCTTGCTCCCTCGTTCTCGGATACTATTCAACCTAAATGGTATTATTTATCGGGCAATGAATGGCTTGCTTTGGATAAAAGGAATATCATCAGCGATGATACCAATGATTTTTTACGCTCGGGGATCATCAAATTTTTAATCCCCGAAGGTGCTACAACCAACAATACATTCCTAAACCAAAGCCTTACCTGGCTCGGGGTTGAACTGCCAACTGCAGTAACGATAGATTCGGTTTGTAAATTCATCAACGTACATATCCAGGCTGCCGAAGCCGAATTTGCCGATAATGATAATGAACTTTCGCACCTGGAAACCGGGTTGCCCGCAGGTACAATCAGCAAACTGGTCGACAGGCTGCCGCAAATCAAATCGGTTACCCAGCCATATGCTTCGTTTGGCGGTTTACTGCCGGAAGATGATGGCGCTTTTCGCCTGAGGGTTAGCGAACGCTTAAGGCATAAACACAGAGCTATCACCATTTGGGATTATGAGCACCTGGTAATGGCGCAGTTTCCGCAGGTGTTCAGGGTTAAATGCCTTAACCATACCAACGATAATATTGAAGTTGCCCCGGGCAGCGTAAGGGTGGTGGCCATACCCGATATCCGTAACCAGATCAGTTTTGATCCATTTAAGCCCCGCGTGAGCAAAAATACCCTGAGCGAGATCACCAAATACCTGTCGGGCTTAAATTCTATGCATGTTGACCTGCTGGCTATTAATCCTGATTATGAAGAGGTAATCCTTGATTTTAAGGTGAAATTTTACTTCGGGCTGGATGAAAACCTATACGCAGCTAAGTTGAATACCGATGTGATCAACTACCTGTCGCCCTGGGCTTTTAACCGTAATGCCGATATTGATTTTGGCGGCATCCTGTACAAAAGTGTGGTGATCCGCTTTATTGAAGAACTACCCTATGTTGATTATATAGTCGATTTTAAGATGTACTTCACAGCATCGGGGCCCGCAAACCCCGATGTTTTGGAGGCAGGCAATTCAAAGGCAATCCTTGTATCGGCAAAGCAACATTTAATTGATACCAAAACCATACCTACATGCCCATGATTGATCAGTTAACCATACCGAAACAAATTGATACCAGCCTTGGGCCCGAGTATAATACTTTGCGCACCGAAGGTATGCAGCATATCCGCGACCTGGCCAGTGCCATCTGGTCGGATTATAACGCGCATGATCCGGGCATTACCACGCTTGAGATGCTTTGCTATGCGCTTACCGATCTTAACTACCGCATTACCCTGCCCGTTGAAAATATTTTGGCGGTTGATCACGACAATACCAGCAGTATGCATGAGCAGTTCTTATCTGCCATAAAAATACTCCCCACTTACCCGGTTACGCCCGACGACTACCGTCAATTATTTGTGCGGATAGATGGTGTGCGGAATGCCTGGATCAAAAAATCGCCCCATAGTATTATAGCTAACTATAAACAACCTGATGGTAAACCATTGCTGCGTTATGCCAAACCCGGTGAAAATACCCTGACCGGTAAAGAGGTTAAATTCGATCTAAAAGGCATCAACGATATCCTGATAGATTTTGAGGATTTTCCTGAACTGCGGGGCGATGCAGCTAAGATCAAAGCCAAACAGGATGACATCATCAAACAAATAAAATCGGTATACCATTACTTCCGTGAGTTGTGCGAGGACCTTGACCAGGTAAAGGCGGTCGAAAACCAGGAGATCGTGATATGCGCCGAAATTGAGCTTCAGCCCCAGGCCGATCCGGAATTGATCTGGGCGCAGATCATGTTTAATATTGAGCAATACCTTACACCCGATATTAAATTTTACCTGCTTAAAGAATTGCTGGATAAAGGCATGCAGCCCGACGAGATTTTTGAGGGTCCGGTGCTTGATTTTGAAAACCTGCAGGGCATTGATACTAAATTTACAAAACAAGGATTCATCATCCCGGCCGAACTTGCGGCCTCGCAATTGCGTACAGAGGTGCGCCTGTCTGATCTGTACCGCATTATCATGGAAATTGACGGTGTACGATTGGTGAAAAGAATTTCCTTTGGTTTTTGTGGCTGTACCGCGCCGCAGAGCGAGGTTGCCGATAAGATCTATAAATCAAACGAATGGCTACTTTGTGTACAGGATGGCCATAAACCTGTTTTATGCGAAACCAACTCGTCATTCACATTTTATAAGGATGTGGTGCCTATCGAACTGAAACAGTCCGAAGCCCAGGCAGATCTAAACCAGCTTCGGAAAGACTGGCAGGACAATGTAGAGGCTAAAAAGATAGTTGATTTGCCGGTACCCGAAGGCGATTACAGGGATATAGGGCACTATGAAACCCTGCAAAATCAGTTTCCTGAAAATTACGGTATCTCGCCGCTGGGCCTGCCTGAAACTGCTACAACTGAGCAAAGGTCGCTGGCCTTACAGCTGAAAGGCTACCTGCTGTTTTATGACCAGGTGCTGGCCAATTACTTCGCCCAGCTTTCAAATGCCCGGATTTTGCTTACTGCCGACGACAGCATCCGCAAAACCTATTTCAGTAACACGGTAAATGGCATCAGGGATGTAGAAAAGCTTGTGGACGGTTATGCCCAATGGGAAAAAACGGTTGATGATGTAATTAAAGAAACCGGGCAGGATAACTACCCCGAACGGAAAAATAAATTCCTCGACCATTTGCTGGCCCGTTTTGCCGAACAGTTTAACGAATATGTTTTTTTGATGTACCGCATTTACGGTGAAGATTACCAGCGCAACATCATCAGGCATAAGGTTAAGTTTTTGAAAGACTATGACCAGATGAGCATTTGCCGCGGCAGCGGGATGGATTTGTACAACGCCAAAACACCGGATCAGCAACTGGTGAACGTATCGGGCATGGAAAAACGGATCTCAATGCTGCTGGGTTTCTCCAACTATAAAATGCAGCAGCTAAGTGTTGAAGATTACCTTTTGTTTAAAGCAGATGCTCTGCATTATAACTGGACGATATCGCAGCTTGGTGTGGTGAAATTTAAGGGTAATGCCAACTTCCTGAAGGAGATTGATGCTTATGAAGATCTTGGCCTCGTATCCGTACTGGCCTGCGACAGGGAAAATTACCGCTTAAGTCCGGGAGCTACCGCCGGTAAATATGTATATAACATAGCCAACTCTGCGGGTACTTTGCTTACCCATAATGATATGGAGTTCAGCGCTGCCGCCATCGAAACCGAGATAGCATTTATCATCAAATTTATGCAGAACGATTTCAAGATGGAGGGCATGTACGTGATTGAGAACATCTTGCTGCGCCCGCCATTTGATTATACCGGCGATGATAGTACCCACCACCAGTTTATGCCGGTTTGCCTTGATCCAAACGGTGTGTACTGCGAGCCGCTTGATCCATATTCGTTCCGGATTTGTGTGATACTGCCGGGGTACAGCGTAAGGTTGCGAAACACAGCCTTCCGAACCTATGCCGAGCGGCTCATCCGCACCGAAACACCGGCCCATGTGTTGCCGCGCATCTGTTTCATCGGGCATGATCAGATGGTTGGTTTTGAAGCGGTTTATAAAGATTGGCTTGCTGCCAAACACATAGCGGTAAGTACCGATACGCCTATAGACCCTGTATTGAACAGCAAATTTATTGATGTACTTGAAAAACTATACACTGTTTATCAGCAGGGCCAGCTAAGCGATTGCGACGATGATACCCAGGAAACCAACCCGATAATATTGAACAAAACCAGCCTTGGCACCTTGCAGGGCGGCACAAATAATAACAGTTAAAACCTAAATGAAAAAGCCATGCCACCAGTAACCAACATAAAGCTCACCGATATAACTTTAGAGTATAACTCCTTTGTTGACAGCCAGGTGCTTACAGCCAAACAGCTGAATGATATTGTAGAGTTTTTTGAAGATCAGCAGCGCCTTACCCGTACCTGTTTAATTGGTGTTGGCCTGGTATGCGGCTTAAGTTTCAAAGGCGATGCCAACGGCATAACCATAGGCAAGGGCTGCGGCGTAACTACCGACGGCGATTTGCTTTACATGCCCGAAACAACCTATAAAAACTTCAGGGCCTATGATAATTCGCTGATCAAATACCCGCCGTTTTATCCCATGGGCACCGATGCCGCACAAATGGCTTTATGGGAGCTGGTAACACCCGATGATAAAGGCGCTTTCCCGGTTGATAGTTTTGCCTTCACCAATTTTAAATCAAAGGCTGGTAAGGAACTTACCGAAATGTACGGCCTGCTTTACCTGGAGTATTATTCTAAAGATCCGGATGCCTGTACGGCTATTGATTGCGACAATCAGGGCCGCAAGCAGGTAGCCAAACCCAAAGTGCTGCTTATTGCACAGGCAGATATGAACCAGATCATTGAGCAAACCGGTTCGGAGGTTATTTATGACGATATCTACAAAAAGTATTTCAATGCTTATAACGCGTACTTTGATGCCCCTGTGCTGGCGGCAAAACGGGTGTTTTTCAATAAGCAGACTACCGCTTCATCATCAGCGCTTACCGCTGCCTTTTCAAAAATTGCAAATGATGGTGCCGGTGGTTTATCAAGTGCTGTTCAAACGCTCTACAACACATTCAAATTCGCGCTCGATCCGCAATCTGTTTATCCTATTACCAGTATCGTTGCCAATATCAATACAACGCTGAGTAAAGCTACAGCCCCAATGCAGGCGCAATATCTGTATGATTTTTACAAAGATCTGTTAACCGGGTATAATGAATTGAGGGCTATACTTTCGGATATCATTTACCAGTGCTGCCCCAATATTTATGCTTTCCCCAAACATATTATGCTGGGTGCTTTAAATGTTACGCCTACGGCCAAGCCAACGCCATATCGCCATAAATTTTATGCCTCGCCGGCTATCAGCGCCAATAAAGATAAGCTGAACATTGCCATTAACCTGCTCGACAGGCTGAACGTTATGAGCAGCGGGTTTACGCTGCCTCCGAGCCCGGTGGTGAAAATAACACCATCTACAGATAACAGTAAACCTTTAGAGGCAAGGGCTATCCCTTTTTATTACGGCAAACCGGTCGACCTGGCTCAAAAGTGGAGTTATAACCGGTGGCTGCAGGGCACAGATAAGCTGATCCTTGGTTATAATGCCGGAGCTTATTCGCCCGCAAATGATATGGTGGTAAATCCGCTCGCCTATTCAATCGACTCCAATAATTTTTTCAGGATTGAAGGGCATATCGGCAAGAAATATACCGAGGCTATTGCGGCGGTTGATAAGATCAGGCAAGACAGTAACCTGCCATTTGATGTGGTTGCCATCCGTTTGGGGGATGTAAGCCTTAGTGATATTGATATCGATGATTATGCCTGCCAGTTTAATGATCTGGAGGCTACATTAAAAGCTTTCCAGGCAGAGCAGAATTGCCTTTATGGTGATGTAAGCAAGTTTTTTTCAAGCTTTAATACCAAAACAGGTTATTCGGTGGCGAATGAGATCCGGTATCAGGCGGCCCAGCAGAAACTGGAATTGGCCAATGAGGAAGAAGCAGCCACACCTAAAATGCGAATGGCTGCTGCCAAAACAGCGGATACCGGCGAAATACAGGCAACTGCACGTGAGCAGGTAAGCAGCGGATTTGCGATCAATAAAAGCACCGATAAATATGTGATGGACGGCGGCATCGACGCGGTTGACAATAATATCAATATTGCTCAAGGCAGTATAGGTTATTATGTAGATCAGATCCGCAGGCAGGGCGGGGCCATCAGTATTTCTGACTATGCAGATGCCGCAGGCAAAACTGTGGATACCTCTGCAACAGGTTCATATGAACAAGCTATTGCTGTGGATATCCCTGTGCGTATGATAGCCGGTACCCGTAACATAAGCCAGTGGCTACCCGACAGGCTGGTTGATATTGACGAAGATACCATTGATAATTTTACAGCCCGCCTGGATGACCTTTGCAATGAAGTAAAGTTGGCTGCTCAAAAAAGCCGCCAGATTTTTGCTAAAAGCGACTATGTACGAAAAGGGTATGAAGATGATTATGAATTACAGTTATGGCGCTTATCTGAAAATTGCTGTGCAGGTCAGGCGCTTGCCGTAATATTAAAGGAAATACAGGACCGCAAAACCAAGCTGCTGCAACAGCTTACCTTTTCGGCCTATGCCGCTAATCATACCGGGTTAGAACACCTGGCAGGTGTGCCGGCGGGTGGTACCTTTGTAATGGTTTATGCTACCGCGGTAGCTGCACCCAGTCCAACTACCCCTTCAGACAAATTTCCGCTCGAAGACAGGTTAAAGGCGCTTGAAAGCGAACAGCAGTTTGTAAAAGGTTTTGCAAGTGATAGCGACGTGATGGTTTATATCGCCAAAAATACCGAGTATGATGACATTGCCGATGCTGTAAAATATTATGAAAGACGGTCGAAACGTAAGTATACCCCGACAAATGAGGCCGAGATCATCAAGAAAACTCAGGCCTTAGCGCTCGAACTGGGAAAATCAAGAGCTGTAGCTGCAAACCCCGATGTGCCTGCCGATATAGTATTTGCCGATTTCTGCCTGCCGTATATGTGCTGTTCCGATTGTCCGCCGGTAGCATTCATTATGCCTAAGCCACAGGTAGGGCTCAGTTTGCCTAAGGCTGTAGCATGTTCGGATGAAGGCTTGCTGCAATTTAAAGTTAGTCCTGCTGATGGCGTTATCAAGGCTTCGGCTGGTTTTGAAACTACAGTAGTAACTAAAGACACAATAACCTATTTTGATACAACTAAAGTTAAAGACGGTGCATTTGGTCAGCAGATTAAATTTACGGTAAATGATCAGCCAACCGATTGCACTATTACCGTATTTAAACACCCGGCTGTTAAACCTGCGGCCAGCATAAGTGACACCACGCAGTTTGCCGTATTTATTCAGCTAACGGCTACAACCAATCAGGCAGCAGGGGATACATTTGCTTACACCTGGACTATGCCCGACGGACAGGTACATGCTAACCTTACCACACCGGATGATAACATTACCTTCCAATATGCTGATCTTCGTGCCAAATTCCCTGATGGTAAACTAACCTTCATCTTATCTGCCAATAACCATGATTGTACCGATTCTGAGCAGGTTACTATTACAGTAGAGATTCCTGAGGAACCTGTAGACCTGCAGTTAGCTGCCAGCGAAGTTTGTTCGGATGAGGGTAATATAAACTTCACTGCCGTACAACCCGCAACAGGGATTATCACCTCAAAAGTAGCGGGAAATGCAGTTAAATTATTGGGGAGCCAGTGGGTTGTTGATCCATCGAAAGGTCCTTATGATGTCAGCATCAACGACTTTATGGTGAACGGCAAATCGGTTCCTGCTTGTACGCTCATGATACATGAACATCCGCAGGCCTCTTTTGACTATAAAGTGTCTATGGATAATGAAAAAGGTGCTGCCACGGTTACTTTAACAAATAAAACACCTAATCCGGGCAGCTTTAAGTTTACATGGACATTTGACGATGGAACTACCAGTAATGAGGTAAACGCAGTAAAAGTGTTTGATATGCGCCAGTTTCCTCGCGGCCGTAATACAGTTATTACACTTACAGCAGTGAATGGTAAGTTTGAGAAGTGTCGTGCCGTGTTTACGCCTACGCCGCCTGTTGCTTTGCCTCCTATAACCACCACTCCGGTACTTACCCACTTGCCGCCGGAAACCACTACACCGGTAGTTACTAAAGTTCCGCCTGTGGTTACTACGCCGCCAACGGGTACTACTGTACCGCCGGTGATTACAGTTAGGGATACACCTGCGGTAACACCATCGGTAACACCAACACCAACGGTAGACCCATCTGCGATTAAAACGAGTACAACTGTAACACAGGCGGCTACACCGAAGACAGATCCGGCTGTAACTCCTGTGACACCCAAAATAGCTTCGAAGATTATCAAAAAAGATCCGGGTACTACAGATCCGGGCACTGTTAAATAATGTTGAGCTATGGCAGGAAGCACACATATCATCCATAAGCTTGTACTTGATATAGAAGTATCGCATCGAAGCACTGCCCAAAAGGTGCAGGACGAGGCCGTGCGGTACTTTGAACAGGTGCTGCTCAAAAAACTGGAGCAATTGCTGGATGATATGGATCTGCCTGCCCATGTTTTGATAGATAAGATTGATCTTGACCTGGGCTCGGGTAAACTGGAGGATGTATTTGAACAATTGCAGGCAAGCCTTGCTAAGGTGCTTGAGCCGGTTTTAAATCCTGCCGCATTACCCGTAGGTGATGAGCAAGATAACGAGATAAGCTATTCATTGCTTACTGAAGAGCAGCAGGCCTTTAATGTATTTGTTTATTTCCTTAACACGGGCAGGCTTCCTTGGTACGCAGTGGCTGCAACAGAATGGCTACAGCAGGAAAATGTTTGGTTGAATAAATTATCGGGGCAGTTGATCAATGATAACGTTTATCAATCAAAACTTATCAATCTTTTTAAGAGCTCACCTCTTGCGGCAGCCAGGTTATTCAGCCAGTTTGGTATGGCTTTTATTAAAAAGCTGGCAATGGTTTTACTTCAGGCCGAGACTTATGGATTTCAAAAAAAGGTCGACGCTGTTGTTGAAGAAATCAGGCGTTTGATAACTGGTGAATCAGCAACAAACATACACGCTAACATTAAAGAGGTTTTACCGGCGGAATTTAATAGCGACTCCGGGCGGCAGATCATTGAAAAGCTCTTGCTGATGATTTGCCTGCGGACAGGCCATAGTGAATTTGCTGGTGATAGTGCAATCCTGAAAAAGCTAACCGCTTTAATAACCGGAGAGTTAAAAGCTTCTGTTTCAATTTCTGCGATGAGCCTCATTCAAATAGCCGAAACAGTTATCCAATCAACAGAAAATAAATCGCTACAGCAAAGTAATAAGCCCATAATCACACCCGATAACACTCCGGAAACAAGCTTGAAAAAAGAAGAAGAAATTGCCGGAACTTATGTAGCCCAGGCCGGTTTGGTGATCCTGCACCCGTTTTTGGAGTATTTCTTTAAAGATTTTGGTTTGCTGCAGGATAACGATTTTGTTGATCTGCCCGCAAGGCAACTGGCCGTTCACCTGCTGCACTATTTAGGTACCGGTAATGTGAATGCCTTTGAATATGACCTTTATTTTGAGAAATTTTTATGCCGGTGGCCACTTGACGAGCCATTGGAACGTGAAGTTGAAATACCCCAACGCATGCTTGATGAAGGCGACAATATGCTCCGAACCGTGATAAAATACTGGAAAGCATTAAAAAATACATCGCCCGGCGGCTTGCGCGAGGCATTCTTAATTCGCAACGGGAAACTGATTGAAGCAGAACAGCCTGCCCGCCTTATTGTAGAGCGGATGGACCTGGATATCTTGCTTTCATCATTGCCATGGGGCATTGGCGTAGTTAAACTGCCCTGGATGAATGAACCTTTTTACGTGGAATGGCAATGAAGACACCGCAAAAGGCAGCACCTGCAAACACCAAACAAAACCAGCCCGCAAACAAGCAGGGGGCAGGGAAAGATCCTTTTTTCTCTGCCGCTCATGATGTTGAACAGGTGCAGGAAGCGCCCTTTTTTGAAGGGAATAAGGTTCAGCGTAAAATGACGGTGAATGAACCTGGCGATCATTTTGAACGGCAGGCCGACCAGGTGGCTGATAAAGTTGTTCAGCATATTAATCAGCCTAAAACTGCAGCTAACACTGCAACTGCTTCTACTACTGCAACTGCTCCTGCCACTGCCACTGCAACTAACTCCGCTGTGCAAAAGAAAGAAGATAAGAAGGAAGATAAACAGGAAAAAGAGCAGAACGGAGCTGATAAAGAATTACAGCGCCGCCCTGTTTTTGAAAGCGATGGCGACCCGAACGAGGGCAATACGCTAAAACGCAGCAGCCAGGCGGCCGCGCCGGATGTATCACCGCAAACCCAGCAAAAAATTGAAGGCAGCAAAGGCGGCGGCGAACCATTGCCTGCCAATACCCGCGAGGAAATGGAAGGAGCAATGGGCAGGGATTTGAGTGGGGTACGCATCCATAACAACAGTGAAGCCGCCGGTTTAAGTAACGACTTACAAGCACAGGCGTTTACCCACGGCAATGATATTTATTTCGGGGCGGGTAAATATGATCCGCAAAGCCAGGCCGGGCAGCACCTGCTGGCGCATGAAGTGGCACATACGGTACAACAGGGGAGTGGAGTAAAAAAGAAAATACAGCGTAAACCAACTAAGGGCGATGTATCGGGTAATGCAGGTCAGGTTGCTACCGCCGAAAATCCGATTGATACAACAGCATCAAAGGAATCGCTTTTTGTACCTAAAATAAACATACCAGGCTTAAAACTTGGCCTTATGCCTGGCTCAACAACTAATTATTCTTTCAAAAAAACTGAGAGGTCGGGCAAACACCTTGCCGATTGGAACGACGCTGCAACCAAAGGAGCTGGTTTTGAAACCGTTTTCAATAATAAAAAAACGGCCGAGATCCCCAAAGAGGCTAACGCCTCCAATTTTTTCATGACGCTTGAGTCGGAAAAAAAACTTACTAACCTGAAGCACCTTTTTACCGGCTCCATTACCCAGCTCAAGACTACTTTTGCACGCCCGTTTTGGAACGATAAAGGTCATGAAATAAATAATGGCTATGATGTTGATCACAAAGTTGAGTTACAATTAGGTGGAAAAGATGGCATCTCCAATCTTTGGATGCTTGAGGCCGCAGCAAACAGGTCGTCTGGTTCAAATATCAATACAGAGATCACCTCAAAAGTTGAAGCAGCATTGAATGCCATTACCACCATGCCCGACGGACAAACCAAGCCGGGTGCAGCCGAGGTAATGAGTAAATATACCATTACTGCCGGAACGCTTGACGGGAGCTTGCCTATTAGCGGCGGTAAAGAGGCCTGGGAGTTAAGTGAAATTGAGGCTGGCGACCATCTTAAAAAATTGGTATTTCTCTCAGATACAGATAAAGCGAGAGCAAAACTTATAGATAGCACTAATCTTTCCCTGATCACGAGCGAAAGATATGGAGCAACACAAAATATTAAATGGGCTCCTGAAGCGGGTAAAACAACCGAGAAAGATGTTAATGTTCAGGTAGGGCATATAAAGCGAAACGGTGCTAATCTGAAAATAAGAAAGATTTCTTATGAAGATAAAGACAACACCACGATACTCAGTGCGGGTTCAAAAGGATCTGCTACTATTGAGGTATTCATGGATAACGCGTTTGTGGCGGGGATATCCACAACACAACCAATAGAACCGGTGCCCGGTATATACGGCGGTAGGTTAAGTGGTGTAGCTGTAAAACAGGCTTTAAGTGCAGGGCTAAAGGCAAAGGGATTAAGCCCCATAACAATAACGGAGTTAGATATCGGTGAGTCTGGTTTGATAGGATTCGGCAAGATCAATACCGATGTTCCGATTATCGGAGGTTCCGCTATCGACATTATTTTTAATGAAGATGGTATCAAAATAAGTAAGGTATTTAATTCGGGAGAGATCAAGGTACCACCGCCTTTTAAAATCACCAATACTTCGCTTGAAGTATACGCAGCTACCTCAGGAATCGGCATAAAGGGAGAAGCTAATTTTGAAATAAAGAAGCTGGGTAAAGGTAAAGTTGGCGCTATGGCCAACACGTCGGGAGAGTTTGCGCTTGAGGGGTCTTTTGATTTTGACTCAAAAACCTTCAATCCGGCACAAATAAAAGCCTCCTATCGTAATGGAGAATTTAGCGCTTCGGGAGATATTGGCATTCCTGCCGGTAAAATAAAAGGTCTTAAATCGGCGCATATCAATATAAATTATGCCAACAACATATTTAATGCTTCCGGAACAGCCGAGCCTGATATCAAAGGCGTAAAAAGCGCCGAGATCCACGTTACTTATGGAAACGAAACATTGGTTATCGGCGGCAGCTTCGTTCTTGACGAAAATATGCCGGGCATCCAAAGCGGCAGCGGGAATGTTGAAGTTTACCCGGGGGCCGGATGAAATTTACCATGTAAAAGCCAATGGTAAGGCGATACCTAAAATACCGAAGATCAATACCGAGCTGTCAATCTCTTATGACGATGGCGCGCTGACCATTGAAGGCAAGGCATCTTACGTTGCTGACCGGGTATCAGGCGAAGTCACTGTTGGCGCAACCAATCGAGCTATTGCCGCTGATGGTACACCATCGGGCCCGGCAGGAGATAAGTTTACCGCCTATGGCTCGGGTAAGTTAACGCTTAAAGTTACCGATTGGCTGCAGGCATCAGCAAGTGTGAGGGTAACCCCAGCCGGCGAAATTGAAGTTGTTGGCCGTTTGGACCTGCCTTCGGCGGTTGATGTTTTTCCTAAAAAGAGCATCAATAAAGAGCTGTTCAAAGTACCAACCATCCAGATTCCAATATTCGCCATCCCGCTTGGCCCTAAGAGCATAGGTATCGTAGCCACTATTGATGGCGGCCTTGATTTTGACGCCGCAGTAGGCCCCGGCCAACTCAAAGACGTTTTTGGACAGATAGAATTTAATCCTTCACATCCCGAAAATACCCGGATCAGCGGTGGGGCAAAATTTGTGATCCCTGCACATGCCGGTTTAAAATTAAAAGCCGCGCTTGGTATTGGTTTGAGCATCGGGCCTGCCAGCGTTACCGGTGGTATTCAGATAGTGGGTGGATTAGGGTTGGAAGGTGAGGCAAGCGCGGCTGCCGACCTGGCCTGGTCGCCCACAACCGGGTTTGAGTTTAACGCTTTGGGTGAGATCGAGGTACACCCTAAGTTTACGTTTGATGTAAACGCATTTATTAAAGCCGAACTTGATCTTTTGGTCACCGATATTTCAAAAGAGTGGACTAAAAACCTGGCGTCATTTAGTTATGGCCCGGATCTGCAGGTTAAAGTTTCGCTGCCAATCCACTATAAAGATGGCGAACCGTTTGATGTGAAAACCGATGATATTAAAGTTACCTATCCTGAAATCAGCATTTCTGATATAGCAGGTGGTATAGCAGATAAAGTAAAAGAAGAAATGTTATGAGCAACCGAAGCCAACTAACCGAACTGATAAACCTTGGTGCTATACAGCAGCTTAACGGCAATTTTGAAGCTGCCGAGGCTTATTATGCAAAAGCTGCCGATTTAAATGAACCCAATGTTACCCTGCTCAATAACCGGGGAATGTTGTTTTACCAGCAAAATAAATTTGCCGAAGCGAAGCCGCTGTTTGAACGTGCTTTAGAAATTGACAGCCAAAACGCTCCGGCATGGCTTAATTTGGCTAATACCGAAGTTTTGCTGGGCCAGTATGATAAGGCTCTAAACGCTTTCAGGCAAACTATTAGGCTTAAGGCCGATCAGTTTGAAGCCTGGGAGGGCTTGGCAAAACTGTATATGCTATCGGCTGATATGGAAAGCGCCGAAACATGTTGGCTTAAAGCGGTGGAACTTAACCCCACAAGTTTAAATCTATTGATGGGACTGGCGCAGGTTTACCTTTCAACCGGCAGGTATGATGAAGCTTTTGAAATGGCCGATTATGTATTATCCGAAAACCCGCAGAACAGCAGGGCTTTGCAAACTGCAGGTCTGTCGCAATTAATGATAAAAAACTATGCATTGGCTACAGGGTACCTGATCAGGTATTTAATGTTGTTCCCTGCCGATATTGCCGTGCGTAACCACCTGGCGGTTGCGTATTTGCAAAGCGGCCAGTTAAATGAAGGGGCGGCAGAATACGAGCGGATCCTGGAATATGACCCCGAAAACGAGGAGATAAGGCTAAATACAGGAGTGCTTTGCCTTGGGCTTAACCGTTTTGACGCCGCGTTTGCACACCTGGAACTATTGCTTGAACAACATCCCGAAAACAAAAAAGGAAAACTATACCTGGGCATAGCGTTAGCTAATTTAAATAAGAGAGATAAGGCAAAGATGATTTTTGAAGACCTGCTGCATGATGCCGGCGAATGGGGCGCTCATGCCAAAAAGCAATTGGATCTGTTAAACAATTTAAACTAAACCTCCTATGAAATACATCCAAAATACACGCCAGCCGCTTAGTCAGAAACAGGCGGATAAAGCCGAGAAACCGTTTTTTAATGGCAGCCGCGAAAAAAGCAAGCAGGATAGTGATGCCTTTTTCCAGGCGAGGAAGATTGACGGCAACCAGGACAGTGCCCTTGAACAGGAGGCCGATGCGGTAGCACATAAGGTGACTATGGCACAGCAGGCCACTGCTAATTCATCGCAGCGAATGGGACAAATGAGCGTTCAGAAAAAAGGAGCTGATGAGGAAAAGGATGCTAAAGGAACCCAAAAGAAAGAGCAGAAGGATGAGAAAGAAGAGGGTAAGCCGCAGAAAAAAGACGAAAAGAAAGAAGAAGAGAAACCAACTCAAAAGAAAGAAGAAGATAAAAAAGATAAAGAGCCGCAGAAAAAGGAGGAGGATAAAAAGGATAAGGAAGGCGTTCAGAAAAAAGAGGAAGAGAAAAAGGACAAAGAACCGCAAAAGAAGGAAGAAGACAAGAAAGACAAGGAGCCGCAAAAAAAAGGCGAAGAAGATAAAAAGGACGAAGGCAAGCCCCAGAAAAAAGAAAAAGGCGAAGAAAAAGACGATAAGGCCGCTGCCCAAAAAAAGGAAGAAAAAGGTGGCAGTGTGGAAAAAACCGAAGGCAGGCCCGAACCCCCGGAAGCAAAGTTTGACAGGTTGCTGAACGAGAGCAAAGGCGGAGGTAGTCCCTTACCTGCCAAAGTACGTACGCAATTGGAGCATCAGATGAACGCCAATTTTGAACAGGTGAAAATCCACACCGGGCAGCAGGCTGTTGAGCTATGCAACCTTTCAAAAGCACAGGCGTTTACGCATGGTAACGATATTTATTTTAACGCAGCCAAATTTGACCCTGAAAGCACAGCCGGTATGAACCTGTTGGCGCACGAATTAACCCATGTTGTACAGCAAAACGGCCCGCGTAAATAAAATGGATACTAATATTAAACAGTTAAGAGCGCTGATGCAGTATACGGCTGGTTGTATTGAAGCCAGGTTGCAAACTGTATTTGGTAACGACGCAACTTATTTGCCTCCGCTGCTGCCCCAGTTGGAGCGAAATGGCAGTGTGCTCGAAAAATTAATTGACGATCATGGCTTGAACAGCAATGAGGTTATTATACTAATGATGGCCCTGGTACCTCATTTACAGGTTGAGTTTTTTGATGAAATTATTCAGCCTTACATGCGTGAATCGGGCGATTTTCAGCAGATTGGTGGTGTTAGGAGTCGTAACGGGCGCAGTTTTTTACCGACCGGCCAAACAGCGGTTTTTGTTTTGGCAGGCGATGATATTGAAAAAAGGTTGGAGATAGCGGAGCTTTTCCATCATCACGGTAATTTGGCAAAGCAGCATATTTTACATCTGGAGGACGTGCCTGAAGGAGAGCCCGCCTTATCCGGAAGGTTGGTGTTGCAGCCCGAATATGTTGAACTTCTGGTCAGCGGTACCGAATCTATTCCCAAACTAAGTATGAACTTTCCGGCACAACACCTGGAAACTACCTATAACTGGGATGACCTTGTACTCAACGATACCACCCGCAGGCAAATTGCCGAGCTGGAAAACTGGGTGAATTACCAGCAGGTATTAATGACCGACTGGGGCATGGAACGGAAACTGAAACCAGGCTATCGGGCATTATTTCACGGCCCGCCGGGAACGGGCAAAACGCTCACTGCATCTCTGCTCGGTAAGTATACAGGCAAGCCCGTTTTCAGGATCGATCTGTCAATGATCGTATCCAAGTTTATAGGCGAAACAGAAAAGAATCTCTCCAAGCTATTTGAAAAGGCCGATAATAAAAACTGGATCCTGTTTTTTGACGAAGCCGATGCGCTTTTTGGCAAACGGACTAACGTTAAAGATGCACACGATAAATATGCCAACCAGGAAGCATCGTACCTGCTGCAGCGTGTGGAGCAGCATAATGGCCTGGTAATACTGGCAACTAATTTTAAAAATAACATTGATGAGGCCTTTATGCGCCGGTTTCAGTCGGTTATTAACTTCCCGCTGCCTAATGCTGATGAACGCTTTACTATCTGGCAAAAATCATTTCCGCCTAAAGCCAACCTCAACGGGCACATTAACCTTGAGCAGATCTCGCGTAAATATGAGCTCAGTGGTTCCGGGATCTTGAATGTAGTACAATTTGCCTGCCTGCAAATGCTGGCCCGCAAGGAAAGCCGCATAACCTCTGAACTAATATTGGAAGGTATTGAAAGAGAGTATACTAAAGAGAACCGGGTTTGGTAGGAACCTCCGGGATATAAATCCGAAATTTCCCTGCTATCTATAATCTGTACAATCGAATCCATGATCTGTACATTGACTGGTTGAGCAGGCTTCGGGATTTTTATGCCGGTCCGGATCCTGATTATCTCGGCAATAAAGAAAATTTAGCTTTCTGCTTATTGATGACGTTTGCATAAAATTGAATAAATTTAGCAAATCATCGCCTATCACTATTCCGTGACTTTCACAGGAGATGACTTCGTTATGGTTTTGTCGGTAATTATCTCTGGGGCAATAAAATACTAAGTATATGTTTAAATATATAGCGACATGTTTTATTGCTTTAATTTTTGCCCCAAGCGTTTCCGGGCAAAAAAAGATGGACATTGCTACCATTAAACTAAAGCTTGATAACCAAAAAAACAAAGCCGACACCAATACTATTAAGCTGCAAATACAATTAGGTAGCTATTATCTCAACAAGCAAGGCGACCACAAAGAGGTGTTGGATAGCGGCATCACCGCTTTCAATAAAGCCATACAAATGAGTGTTGCCATCCATTCGGCAAAGTGGCTTAACGAAGCTATGATGCTTAAAGGGGCGGCGTATCTCAAGCAGCACAACCTGAAGCAGGGTAAAGCTGTTTTTATGGAAGTAGTTGGTTATTACCATAAAACAGGTGATCAGTACCAGGAAGGTAAAACCCTGGCCCGCTTAGGCGATAATATATCTATAGACGATACAGTTGCCATTCCTGATAAAATAAATAGTTATGAGCAGGCCCGGGCCTTATTTCAGCAAACGGGCCATAAACTGGATGAGGCTGATATGAACAAAAACATAGCCGACATCCATCTTAGCCAAAAGAAACTTGATCTGGCCGAAACCGAACTGCGCCAGGTGCTGGCCCAATACAAAGCAATAGGTTACAAAAAACTTCATTATACCTATCATTCCCTTGCCGAGATAAGCAAACAAAAGGTTGATCTGCATAACGAGCTTTTATATCGCCACGAGGTAATAAAAAGTATGAACGCCACGGCTGATACGGCTTTGGCCGATTTTTATTACGCTAAACTTGCATTGGTGTATGCCGACCTGGATAAGTACGACCAAAGCCTTATTTACATCCTTAAATCGGCCGAGATATTAAAGCATAGAAAACAGTACGAGGATTTTTATGGGTACCTGAGCCTCATTATTTATGATTTCATAACAGCTAAAAGGCCTAAAGAAGCACTGGCATACTTGAAACAGGCGGTAAAAGATGTACCGCCGAAGATCCTGGCGCAAAAGGTTGATATGTATGAGGCATTTGGTAATATCTACGTTGCCCTGAAAGATTACCCGGAAGCCGAGCAATACTATCTGAAAATGATGGAAGTATATAAGGTTACTAACTTTAGTAAAGACTTTTATACCACCAACGAGCAAATGGTTACTGATTTTGTTCATTACAACGAAACCATGGCCGGCTTTTACCTGCTTATTCAACAATATAAAAAGGCTGGCATTTATACAAAACAGATCTTGTCACTGCCATCTAATACCATCAGGCCTATCACACTCACCAAGATCCATCGCATGCAGTTTCGGGTCGATTCTGCATCGGGCAACTATGTAGCTGCAATAGAACATTTCGAGATCCATAAACGCCTTGATGACTCGTTGTTTAATGCCATCAAAAACAAGCAGATAGAGGAGCTTGATATCAGATATAGGACTAATGAAAACAAGCAGTCGATAAGGTTTTTACAGGAACAGAGTAAGAATCAAAAAGCCGAACTGCAAAAGGTAAACATGCAGCGTAACATTACTTTTGGCGGCGTGGCCATGCTTATCATTATAGCTGGTTTGGCATTTAACGGTTACCGGCACAAGCAAAGGAGCAATCAGCAATTACAGTTAAAACAAACGGAAATTAATAATCAGAACCTATCGTTGCAAATTCTGCTTAACGAAAAGGATGGTCTGTTAGATGAAAAGGACTGGCTGTTAAAGGAAGTGCATCACCGGGTAAAAAACAACCTGCAAATTGTAATGAGCCTGCTTAATACGCAATCGGCATTTTTGAAGAACAACGCGGCGCTTGCCGCAATCCGGGAAAGTCAAAACCGGGTACAGGCTATAGCGCTTATTCATCAAAAGCTGTACAGTAATTCGGATGTGGCTTATATCGATATGTCGGTTTATATTAATGAGCTGATCAATTACCTTGCCGATTGTTATGATCCTGGCGGCAGGGGAATTCGTTTTGAGCAAATGATACAGCCCGTTAAGCTTGATGTTGCCCAGGCCGTACCCGTAGGCCTGATACTAAACGAGGCCATTACAAACGCCATAAAATATGCCTTCCCTGCGCAGCGGGGCGAAATAAAAGTGGCCTTACAGCTGGCCGAAGAAACCATTATACTCACCATAGCCGATAATGGAATAGGCTTACCTGTTGATTTTGACATCCAAAAAGCAAGCTCATTGGGAATGGAAATGATGAAAGCGTTAAGCAAACAACTGGGCGGTTATTTTAAAATAGAAAATTACGGCGGCGCGATAATTACCGTGGAATTCAGGGCCGAGAAGATGTTAAGTAATATTGAACGAAAAACTTTTGCAGCTAATTAAAATATGAACAAAAAGATATTAATAGTTGAGGATGAGTCGCTGGTGGCGTATGATCTGAAATTAATATTAACCCGTGCCGGTTATAAAGTTTGCGGCATTGCCGATTCTGTACCCGAAGCACTCGAGATCATTGAGGAGCAAAAACCTGAAATGGTATTGCTTGATATATTTTTAAAGGGCAGCCTGAATGGTATCGACCTTGCCAAGGTGCTTACTTCAAAAAATATAGCATTTGTATACCTGTCGGCTAATTTTCAGGAAAGTATTCTGGAACGGGCAAAGGCTACGCAACCCTATGGTTTTTTGGTAAAGCCATTCCGCGAAAAAGAACTACTGATAACCCTTGACGTGGCATTTTATCGCCATCAAAACAGTATTGAATCCAAATTGCGCCAGGAGCAGGCCCTGGAACAGGTATTTAAAAATATTGTTGCCGAACCGATAAACTGGAAACAAAAATTGCTGAAAATAGCAATGAGTATCCAGCCGCATGTACCGTTTGATTATTTAACTGTTACCATGAAAAATGGTGCGGGTTTTCCTGACAACGCTATTTCATTTTTGCGTACAGGATTTGATGAATACCAGGTTATAGGCCCGGATGAATTGGTAAACATCACAAAAACAAATAAAAAACAACTTAACCAGATGCAGGATGACAGTCCGCGGATAACCAAGGCTGATTTTTATAATGCCGGCAATTTTGTTAAGATTTGGCCGCAGTTTCCCGTTAAAAAGCTTATTGCCCAGGTTTTTAATATGCAATCGTTTTTAGGATTGCCTTTGCTTTCGTCTGGTGGGGATGTTATTCATTTTTCGTTTTACAGCCGCAAAACCGATTGTTATACCAATGATCATTTGATCTTGTTAGATCGGCTGCACAGATCATTACTGACCACGGTGGAGGCGATCATCCCATTTGATGCGCCTGAGCCGTCACCACCCAGAGTTGATAGATTAGGCCAAAATCAATTGAGTGAAAAAAACAAAGCAGCAGGCTTTAAAGATATTATCGGTAAAAGCCATCAGATGCTCACCGTACTTGATCACATTGGTATAGTGGCTCCGCTTGATACATCGGTATTGGTTTTAGGCGAAAGCGGTACCGGTAAGGAGCAGATAGCCAAGAGTATCCACTATCTGTCGCCCCGTAAAAACAAGCCTTTGGTAGTGGTAAACTGTGCCTCCATGCCGGCTACCCTGATTGAGTCCGAACTGTTCGGGCACGAAAAAGGTGCTTTCACCGGGGCTGTGGAAAAACGTACGGGCAAATTTGAACTGGCCGATGGCGGTACTATTTTCCTGGATGAGATAGGCGAAATGCCGGCCGAGCTACAGGTGAAGCTGTTACGCGTATTACAGGAGCAGGAAATTGAACGCATTGGCGGCAGGGGCCCGGTGAAGATCAACGTACGCATAGTTGCGGCTACTAACCGCAACCTTGAAAAAGAAGTTGAAGAAGGCCGCTTCAGGCTCGACTTATATTACAGGCTGTTTGTGTTCCCAATCATCATTCCACCTTTAAGGGAACGTAAAGATGATATTCCGGTATTGGCTAATCATTTCCTGGCACGATACGCGCAAAAGATCGGTAAAGCGGTAACGGGGATCTCAGCAAACGTAATGGCCCAACTGCTTGAATACCACTGGCCGGGCAACGTGCGCGAGCTGGAACATTTTATTGAACGCAGTATCCTGTTAACGGATGGCCCGGTAATAAAAGATGCTTACCTGCCCAAGCTGCAGGGAAAAAAGGAAAGCCCTGCCTTTGCCGATATAGCAACCGACAGATTGAAAACCATTGATGAACACGCCCGCGACCATATTTTGGAGGTTTTGAAACGGTGCAATGGTAAAATAAGCGGCAAGGACGGGGCCGCATCTAAATTAGGTTTGCCGCCATCAACCCTGCATTCAAAAATGCAAAAGCTGGGGATCAAAAAGTGGGAGTAGGGCTGCTATATTTTATAGTAACTTATTGATTTCAAGCTTGTTTTGATTGGTGCAGACTTAAAGCAAACTTTCTCGCCGGGAGACTGCTTTGAGAGGTAACCCTGTCTCTTATTTAATTTATTGATTATTAAGCATATGTGTTATATTTTTGCGATTTCTGTTAACTCTGTTACCCCCCCGCTGGCCATTAACTTAAGGGATTGAAGTGTGAAGAAATGGGCGATTCCCCGCCTTAGAGGGGAGAGGGGTGTGTTTCTGCTTTGATAAATCTACCGCAGAAACACACCCCTGCTGCCGCTTAAGAGATTGTAAAGTTTTTGACCGATCAGTCATTTAATTTACACACCTCTTTAATAATATCGGCCTGCTTTCAATACTTTATCATTTTGATAATTTATATATCCCAAAATGATAGGAAGGCGGTGGCTGCTCATGGCCGCTTTGGTGCAGTGTGCGTATTTTAAGGGCTTTTATTAGCTTTTGGCATATGTTTAGTTTGTTGCCGGCTTTTATCATTAAGTTAAAAAGTCATGGCAGCATTTTATATTATACTTAAAATTACCGCTTTAATAGCAGTCATCATTGTTTCAATTACCGGCCCTAAAAAGAAAAAAGGAACCCCAAAAACTGAAATGAGTGGATTGGCAGTAAATGCCGATGGCTACCTTGAGCATTTCAAAAACAGCCCTGAATACCATCAGCCGGTTCAATAATTATCGAAATATCTTGTTTTGAAAATAGAAGCCTTTCATTTTGATAGGCTTTTTTTATGCCCTAACTACCCGCCAAAGATTAAAATCTTCATTTACACGGCTTAAACCTATAAATGGTACAAGCGTGCCACAACGGGCATTCTTTTGGCATTGGGGTATGTACAGTTATTCAACAAATCCGTGCTGATAGCTGAAATAAACATATAAAATGGAAGATGAACGAATTATTGTAAGGCCGGCTATTCCGGCCGATGTAGTGTTCGCCGACGAAATTATCAGGGAAATGGAAAGTTCGGCCATAGCAAGAGGCTCGGGTATTTCCAAAAGATCGGCCGCCTCAGTAATAGAAAAAATCGATACTGGCAAAGCTATAATGGCCGTAACTGAAAATGGCGAATGGGTAGGTTTCTCCTACATCGAAACCTGGGACGATGGGAAATTTGTATCCAACAGCGGGCTCATCGTATCACCGCAACGCCGTAACCAGGGTGTGGCGTCTGAAATTAAGAACCGTATTTTTAACCTTTCGCGCAGTAAATACCCAACCGCCAAAATATTCAGTATCACATCTGGTTTGGCCATCATGAAAATGAATACCCGTCTTGGCTTTGAGCCCGTAACCTATGCCGAAGTAGCAGGTGAACCTCGTTTTTGGGATGCCTGCAAAAGCTGTGTAAACTACGATGTGCTGCAAAGTAAAAATCGCTGCAATTGCCTGTGTACGGCCATGTTATTCGACCCCCAACTAAACTAATCAGTTATGATAAAAACATTGAATGAGCAGCCCGTCACCTCTCTGGTGGGGCATATCATGCCTTTAAACCCGCATTTTTTTAGCGAATCAGTTGTGCTGCTGCAGCACATGATCAGAATATCGTCGTTTAGCGGCGATGAATGTGCGGTTGCCGATACTATACAACAGCATTTGCTTGGGTATTCGGTAAAGGTGAAACGGCAGGGAAACAATATCTGGTGCTTTAATAAATACTACGATGAAACTAAAGCGACAATATTGCTTAACTCTCATATGGATACGGTTGTGCCAAACGAAGCTTACACAAAAGACCCGTTTTGTCCGGAAATAAGCGAAGGGAAACTTTATGGCCTGGGGAGTAATGATGCGGGTGGTTGTGTGGTATCGTTAATTGCTGCTTTCCTGCATTTTTATTGCTATCAGGGCCTGGGTTTTAATTTATGCCTCGCCATTACTGCTGAAGAGGAGAACTCCGGCGAAAATGGCATTAAATCAATCCTGCCCCTGCTGGGCAATTGCGAGCTGGCTATAGTTGGTGAGCCTACTTTATTGCAGATGGCCATTGCCGAAAAAGGCAATTTGGTTATTGATTGCGTAAGCAATGGCCGCCCCGGTCACGCCGCGCGCGAAGAGGGCGATAATGCCATTCACAAATGCCTGCGTGATCTGGAATGGTTTAGCCTTTACCAGTTTCCGCAACAATTAAAAGGTATTGCACCCGTAAAAATGACGGTAACCACGATTAAGGCAGGTTCGCAACATAACATTGTGCCCGGCCGCTGCGAGTTCACTGTTGATATCAGGCATGACGATTCATTTTCACAGCATGAAATTGTTGATATCATCAAACGTAATGTATCCTGCCAGGTAAGTCCACGCGCCGGTTCATTAGCCGCGTCATCGGTATCTCCTGAGCATCCTATAGTTAAAACGGGAATAGCTGTTGGCTGCAAAACTTATATCTCGCCTACCACATCTGATCAGGCCTGGTTATCCATCCCTTCGGTAAAGATTGGTCCCGGTGATTCGGCCCGCTCACATTCGGCCGATGAATTTATTTACCTCGAAGAGATCAAGAAGGGGATCAGCTTATATGTGAGGTTGCTGGAAACACTACCGCTGATGCTCATCAATAATCCAAACAAATACAAAAATGAAATCAGGCATATTAATAATTGATGACGAAGTTAAGCTGAGCGAACTGATGGCCCGGATCCTGGTGCTGGAAGGTTATCACGTAATTCAGGCACCAAATGCCAAAGCTGGTCTGCGGATCATTGAGCGCCAGGATGTGAGGGTGGTGCTGAGCGATGTGAAACTGCCCGATGCCAATGGCGTTGAACTGGTGCAGCGCATCAAACAAATAAAGCCCTACATCGAAATCATCAACCTAACGGCCTTTGGTACCATCAGCGACGGGGTGCTGGCTATTAAAAACGGAGCCTTTGATTATATAACCAAAGGCGATGATAACGATAGGATCATTCCGCTGGTAAGTAAAGCGCTTGATAAAGCCAACCTGCAATATCACATTAACGAGCTGCAAAATGAGGTTGAAGCCCAACATGGTTTCCCTATAGTGTTAGGGCAATCGCCGGCGATACTGGAGGCGGTTGAACTGGCAAAAAAAGTAGCCTGCACTGATGCCACCGTTTTGCTTTTAGGCGAAACCGGCACAGGCAAGGAAGTATTTGCCGAAGCCATCCATTATGAAAGCCTGCGTAAAGACAAGCCTTTTGTTGCCGTTAACTGCAGTGCTTTTAGCAAAGAGTTATTGGAAAGTGAATTGTTTGGTTACAAGGCCGGGGCATTTACCGGTGCGCTCAAAGACAAGAAAGGCTTGTTTGAAGAAGCCAATGGTGGTACTATTTTCCTGGATGAACTTGGCGAAATGAGCCATGACCTACAGGCCAAACTGTTGCGGGTATTAGAAAACGGTACTTTCATTAAAATAGGCGAAACCCGAACCATTAAAGTGAACGTACGTCTCATTGCAGCCACCAATCGCGATTTGCAAAAGGAATCGGAAGACGGGCACTTCAGACTCGATCTGTTTTATCGCCTTTCCGGCTTTTCTATAGTACTGCCGCCCCTGCGGGATAGGATAGGTGATATTGAGGTGCTGGCACGGCACTTTATCAAACTGTATTCGGCCAAAGTTAAGAAAAAGCAGCCTGATGTGGACGAGAACTTTTTTAAACTGCTCAACCAGCATAAGTGGAACGGCAATATCCGCGAACTTAAAAATGTAATTGAGCGGGTTATCATCCTGATGGACGAACCTATACTCACTCCTAAGCTACTCCCCAACGAATTTCATAACGGTGGTTATTATGACCTTGTAGCACTTGATTTGGATAGCGTAGAACGCCACCACATCCGCAGGGTCCTGAAATATGTGAAAGGCAATAAATCAGAAGCTGCAAGGGTGCTTGGAATTGGTTTAGCCACCCTGTACCGTAAAATTGAAGAGTATCATATTATTATGAATTGATTAACAAAGAGAGGATGTCATGCTGAGTTTATCGAAGCATAGTGGGCAGGCCTCTGCCCACGACCCTTCGACAAGCTCAGGGTGACAGGACCCACTAGTTTGATATTACACTTCAGAGACTACGAACTCTTATCTAATCACCATGAGAAAACCGCCTTCTCAAAATGAAACAGAACATTCAACTATCCCCAACCAAAATATAAAACAAAAACTAATAAAGAGCTGATAATCAAATCGGCGGAAAATATTGCAGCCGCTTTGGTATAGCAATTGGCAGGCGTGCCATAATTAACGCAGGCAAGAGCAATTAAAACTAAAACACTGCAACCCGCTCCGGCCGCGAACAAATAATCTCATACAAAAAATGAAAAAACTTCTCTTATTTATTGCTTTAGGCCTTACTTTACTTTTAGCCTATGCCCAGGCAAACGCTGCATCATTACCAGATAGCACCACAATTAAAGACACCGTAAAAACTAAACCCGAACCATTTGCCTTTGGCGATTTTACCTGGCTTAACGGCAACGACCGCCGTCATAAAGCCCTGCTCGATACTAAATACTTTACCGGTCGTTTCCTGCTTGATTTTAACTATACCGCTTCAAACAATAACCCGATAGACCATACCGTGGTTGGTTCAACCGCTCTGGCGCGTGACCATGAGTTTGAGATCTCGACGGTAGCTTTCGGCGGAGATTTTCATTATGATAACGTGCGTGCCAGCGTACTTACCCAATTTGGTACGCGATCAACTGTAGTGCCCCGTAACGACTTCAGTGTTACCCGCGGACAGTTTGATCTTTCAACAGCTTACCGCTACCTGAGCGAAGCCAACGCCGGTTACCATTTTAATGTGTTGAACGGTATCAACGTTGATGCAGGTTTGTTCATGTCGTACGTAGGTTTGTTCTCGTACTATAATGCCGAAAACTGGGCTTACCAGCCATCCTTCACCAGTGATAATACGCCATGGTTTTTTAACGGTGTGCGTGTGCAGATCTTTGTATCGGACAAACTGAAAATTGAGCCTTGGCTGATTAACGGCTGGCAATCATACGGGATGTTTAACAGCAGGCCAGGCATTGGTGGTCAGGTTCTTTGGCGCCCTAAAGAATGGCTTCAGGTGCTAAGTAATAACTATTATGGTGCCGATACCCAGGATAAACCGGGTCGTAAGCGCTTCCATACTGATAACAGCGTGGAGGTACGTTATTACAAAAATAAAAACACTTTCGTAAACAGTGCGGCCTTCTCTATAACAGGCGACCTTGGCGATGAAAAAGGCGATGGCGTTAACGGTTTCAAATCCGATCCTGTTAAAGGGCCGGCCCAATACTTTGCCAGCGCCATGTTTTATCACCGTATGGTAATGGCTAACGGCCATTTAGGCTGGACAGTAGGTGGTGGTGTGATGAACAACCCCGGCCGTTACCTGGTGCTTTACCCAACGGGCGATGCCAACCCCATCCCGGCAGTGGGCACAGGTGCAGTTGGTACACATCCGTTCTCGGCTAATCCCGGCGATAAGTTCCATGCTTATGACTATTCAACTACCGTGGATCTGATGCCTAACGATTACCTGACTTTCAGGATGGAAGTGGTACACCGCCATGCCGATGTTCCTTACTTTGCCGGTCATGGTGGCGTTACATCTCCTGATGGTTATAATACTACACCACTTGGCGGTACTAATTTTGTCCCCGATTTGGTGAATTCTGAAACAAGATTTATAGCTGCCTTATTGGTGCGTTTTTAAGCGCAAAGAGGCGTGTAACATAAACGTACTTTAAAACCGCGATAACTTATCCCGTTTGGATTGCAGGGCTAGGTTTAGTAAAGGTTGGAGGCCGGGTTTTGCCGCCCGGCTTTTTTATGCCCTTAATTTTAAGATTAAATAGTAAACAAAATGAAAAATTCAATTAAAATGATCATCATCACAATGATGATAAGTATACAGGCGAACCGACTTGTGGCACAAAACACAAATGCAAACGCAGGTATTTATTTAACTGTACAGGATTACAAAGCCGGCAGGCTAAGCTATGTGCCCGAAGCTGGTGAAAAACTAAAAATCAATGATTTTTTTGGAGGAAAGCACATCAGCGTTAAAGCCGGAAGTAAAAAGATCAGTCTGTTAAAGGGCAATGTTTTTGGCTACCGCGACGGAGGTAAAAATTACAGGTTTTATCAAAATGAAGCATATGAGATACTTGACACAGCCGGTTTTCCGCTTTATACACATGCACAAATAATACCGCAAGGAAAAGGCTATGCCCGCTACGAAAAGTATTTCTTCAGTGCCGCTATAGCAACGCCTGTTTTAAACTTAACTGTAGCAAATGTGTACAAGAGTTTCCCTGACCAAAATGATTTCAGGTATAGCATCCGCAATTACTTTCACGGCGATGCTGATCTGATGGCTTATGATAGTATTAACAAAGGGTATCAGATCAAATACCTGTATTTTGAACATCAGCATGCAAAGGGTATTCAGCATGCGTCTCTATAAAATAATTAAAATTGATTTCAAAACCAAACAGTAATCCCGGCGCGGAGCCGGGACTGTTTACTTTTCTAAAGCTTGTTTGATATCCGCTATCAAATAATATGGATCTTCCAAACCAATATACATCCGGATTAATTGATGATGGTCGTTATCGGCCGAATACTCATCCTCACTAAAAGAAGCGATGGCCGGCACAACAAGGCTTTCATGACCTCCCCAGGAAACAGCAAGCAGGATATGCTGCAGGCTATTACAAAACTTTTCGATTTTGCCGAATGTGCTGTTTTTTAATATAAGGCTAAACAGGCCCCCGCAGCCCTGCATTTGTTGGCTAACTAAATCGGCCTGATTGAATTTGGGACTAAAAGGCCAGATCACCTCCTGTACAGCCGGATGGGAGGCAAGCCATTCTGTAATGAGTCTGGTACTTTCAAAACTGCGTTGCAGCCGGAGCGGGAGCGTTCTTAATCCCCGCAAAAGCAGCCATGCCGAATGGGGCGACAGCGCCGGACCGGTATTCATGAACTCGTGCTCAAAGATTTTTTTAAGCATAGCCTTGCTGCCGGTAAGCACACCTGCCACAACATCCGAATGGCCGCCGATATATTTTGTTGCTGATTGCGCCACAAGATCAACCCCCATTGATATGGGCTGCTGATAAAGGGGACTACAGTAGCTGTTATCAATCATGGTTGTGATGCCCCTTGATTTGGCAAAGCCGGTCACTTTTCTGATGTCCTGTAAGGCATAACAAAATGTATTAGGGCTTTCGAGGTAAATTAAGCGGGTTTGCGGAGTTGCAGCTTGTTCAAAATTTTCAAAAACTGTTCCGTCAATAAATGTGGTTGTAATGCCAAATTTGGGTAAAAAGTCTTTAAATAATTTAATTGTCCAACTGTACAGGTTATCCACGGCAATAATATGATCACCGGATTTTAACAGCGATAAAATGGGGACACTTATAGCACTGATACCGCTGCTGAACAGCAGGGCGTCTTCCGCGCCATCTAACGCGGCGAGTTTTTTCCTGAGTATAGTGAGTGTGGGATTTTGTCCCCTTGAGTACAGGCTGCTTTCAAATTCATCATTCATTGCCCCCCTAAGTGCTGCAACGTCTTTAAAACAGAAATTGCTTGATTGCATAATTGGCGGCGAAACGGCGTTAAAGTAGTTCTCTCTTTCCTCCCCAAGCTCATTTAAAATAAATGACAAATCCATAATTAAAGTATAGTGTTAGGTTTTTGGCTTCGTTTTGTGATATAGTAGATAATAAGGCCGGCAATAAAAGCACAGATGCATATTAAAGCAGCCTGTGGGTTTTCAATAAAAATGCTGATAGTAACAAACCAATAGGTTGTAATAAATATGACAGGTATAACAGGGTACCATTTCATGATATAGATGCCTGTATTATTGAGATGTTTGGTTTTGCGCCGTAAAACGAAGATCGTTATAGCTGCAGTTGAGAGGCCAATGGTGTCAAAAAACATTACATAATTTAATATGTTTTGAAACGAATTGGCAAAAAACAGGATAATGAGCACCGCGCCAACAAAAAAGCTCAATCCAAACTCCTGTACCTGGGTTTGGCTGTTTACACGTTTAAAGCGGGCAGGTAATATACCATCTTCGGCCATGGCGTAATAAACACGCGGGTTGGCCATAATATTAACGTTAACGAAAGCCAGTACCGAAACAAACATAAGCAGCGATACTATTTTATATCCCGCAGCACCAAACAAAACCCCTGCAAGGGTTGCCGCTAACGTAGTTTTATGCTGTAGCCCGCTGATACCTAAAACCGAATAATAGGCAAAGTTGATAAGCATGTATAATGATATCACGGTAGCTATTCCAAAAAATATAGCCTTGGGGATATTGATCTTCGGGTTTATAATATCGCCTCCAAAATTTATAGTTTGCTGATAACCGCCATAGGTAAAAAATACAGCTACCAAACTTATTCCGAACGCGCTTATATTGTTATTATTATGATATGCGATAACTTCTTTGGTAGCATTGATGTTACCTTTAAATACTGCCGCACACAAAATCAGGATCATGCCTATTTTAAAAAGCGTAAGTACGTTTTGAGTACGGGCACTCATTTTAATGCCCAGGTAGTTGATAATATATAAAACAACCACGGAAGTAATGGTCATGATTTTGATGCCCGCATCGTTTTGCAGGCTTTGTGGCATAATAATGGGGTTAATGTATTCCGCGCCTATCAATGCTACGGCAGCTACCGAAGCAGCGTTGCTGATCACCAACACCCAGTTAATCATAAAAGCAAAAGCAGGGTGGAAGCAATATGAAAACACTTTGTAGAAACCGCCTGTGGTAGGGTAGCGGGCACCAATTTCGGCAAAGGTGAGCGCCCCGCACAGGCTTACTGCTCCCCCAAGCAGCCAGGCTCCGAAATACAAAAGAGGTGTGCTTGAGTTTTTTGCTACTTCTGCCGGTGCTGCAAAAATGCCCATGCCTATTACGAGGCTCACAACAATCATTGAAAGATCAAAGCGGTTGAGTTTCGGGGTTATACTCATGAAATTTTAAAATACCAATTAATCAGGGAAAACACAAAATCTAAATTTAGCATTAATTTGTCAGCAATTGATACGATGAAAGCTTTTATACACAGGTCTTCTATTTTGATTTTTTAATGATCTTAATGAAAGTTTATAACTGTTTTGCAATAAATTGTTGTTGAAAAGGTCGAAAATGCAAGCCATACGCTATATTTACCAGTCCGGTTTTAAATGTTTATATTACAAGGTTAAAATATTGGCAATTAGCAAAATTAACTTGCCGGGTTTGATTGAAATAAAGCAAAAAGTTAAATTTTAACAGATATCTGTTTGACTAATTACCGGTTTAACATAAAAATTGATAAGACTTTAAGATGCAGGGCATACTAAACCTTAAACCTGAATTTAAAAAACGATGATGAAAAAAAAGATATCCATTAAGGATATAGCCAAACTTACCGATACGTCAATAACTACTGTTTCATTTGTTTTAAATGGTAAGGGCCGTATCAGCAAAGAGATCAGTAAGAAGATATTGGATGTGGCCCAAAAAAATGGTTATGAACCTAATCGTATGGCGGTTGGTTTGCGTACGGGTGTTTCAAAAGTTATCGGGCTGATAGTGGAGAGCATTGGCGGGCCGTTTTTTGGAGAGATGGCAAAGGTTATTGAAGAGGAGGCTGAAAAAGACGGCTATCGTATTATTTATTGCAGCACCAACAATAACTTGCAAAAAGGTAAGGATATGATCAGGATGCTAAGCCAGCAACTGGTTGATGGTTATATTATTACCCCGATGAGGGGGCTGGAAAAAGATATCCAGAACCTGGTTGATAATGAAAAACCTGTAGTGCTTATTGACGGATATTTCCCCGGGACAAGCATCCCTCATGTGCTGGTTGATAATTATACAAGCGCCTACAACGCGGTTGATTGTTTTGTACGATCGGGATATAAAAATATCGGGATGGTGACTGCCGACCTCGGGCTGATCCAGCTAAACGACCGGAGCCTGGGCTACAAAGCTGCTTTAAAAGATAATAACCTGAAAGATAGCAGTAAGATGGTTTTAAAGGTTCCCTTTGATATGGACAAGAATGACGGGGTTGAGGCTGTTAAAGCATTTATTGAAAAGCAAAAACAAATGGATGCTGTTTTCTTTACCACCAATTATTTGGGTACCATGGGTTTGCAGGCCATCAAAGATCTTAAGCTTAGTATCCCCGATGATTTGGCGGTGATAAGTTTTGATGATAATGAAGTGTTTAGCTTATACCCACCGGGTATCACTACCATACAACAACCTACTTACGATATTGCAAAATCGGCAATTGATATTTTAATGGCGCAGATCAACACCCATAAACTTGATGCTTCAAAAATTGATCTGAAAATCCCGTCGAAACTGATTGAGCGGGGATCAACCCTGTCGAAGGCCACAGCGTGACAATAGTTTAGTATTGGTGCACGGATATCCTTAAAAATCATTTGGTAAAACGTTTTATTTAATTAGCTTTGAACACTGATGCTGCTCACCTGGTTAGTTAGAACCGGTTGGGGTAGTAGGGGGCTAACTCCACCATAGTTCAACTGCTTCATAGTTCTTTTTTGATAATATTGTTTAATTAAAAAACGCCTGTTGTTTGAAGAGCAACAGGCGTTTGTTTTTGAACAAATTGAAAGGAAACTATTAATAATATTACAGAGGAATATGTTTTAATGATAAAACGTTTTATCTATATTTGGATGGTTTATCATTATCAATCGCAAAAACCAAAACTATTCATGAAAAAAATATTTATTTTCTCACTATTCTTAATTTCGGGCTTGTTCATGGGTTTGAATGCCAATGCGCAGGAAGTTTTTAAACAAAAAGGCTACCAGGTAACTTTTATCAGTAAGGATGCTGCATTTAGCACAGATTTGAAAGACAGGCTGATCAAAACCTTTTTTGAAGTGTATCCAAAACTTTCAAAGGAGTACAACAAAAAAACATCTAAAAAAGTAACGTTTGTTATCGATACCGCTTATGACGGCGTAGCTGCTACCGGAAATGATACCGTAGTATTCAGCGCGAAATACATGACCAAACATCCCGGCGATATTGACGTGGTTACTCACGAAGTAATGCATATTGTGCAGGCTTATGGCAACAGCGACGGCCCCGGCTGGTTAACCGAGGGGATTGCCGATTATGCCCGTTTTAAATTTGGTGTTGACAACGCCGGGGCCAAATGGGCATTACCCGCATTTAAATCGACCCAAAATTATGATAATGCTTACCGTGTAACTGCACGCTTTTTGCTTTGGGCGGAAAAAAACGCAAAGCCCGATCTGGTAAAAATACTTGATAAGCAACTGCGTGAACATACTTTCACCAACGATAGCTGGAAAACCCTTACCGGTAAAACAGTGGATGAGTTGTGGGCCGCTTACGCTTCAAATCCCGCGGTTTAAACCGTTTGTTACAGGTATCTGTAACAAATACCACGTACTCCCATATTTAGCGGGCTGCTTTACATAAATTAGTTGCTTTGTTAAAAAGAGGTTACAAGGCCAGGGGCCGCGACGCAGAATTTCCTCATATATGAGAGGAAACAATGAATATACTTAAGATTACAATGAGAAGAATACTTACAGCATTATTAATAGGTTCGGCCGTTTATAGCCAGGCTCAAACCAAAACAGAAAAGCTGGTTGATTATATTAACCCTATTATAGGTACACAGCGCATGGGGCATACTTATCCGGGGGCAACGGTGCCGTTTGGTATGGTACAGTTAAGCCCTGAAACGGACACTGCCAGCTACGAAAAAGACGGTCACTACAATCCTGATGTATACAAATATTGTGCAGGATATCAGTATGACGATAAAACGATAGTAGGCTTTAGTCATACCCACTTCAGCGGTACCGGTCACTCAGATTTGGGCGACTTTTTAATTATGCCAACCGTTGGGGCTTTGAAACTTAATCCGGGTGTGGCCGATAAGCCCGGCAGCGGCTACCGTTCGGCATTTTCGCATCAGAATGAGGTTAGCGGGGCCAACTATTATAAAGTAAAACTTGACGCTAATAATATTACTGCCGAGCTAACTACCACAGCAAGGGTTGGTTTTCATCAATATACTTTCCCTAAGTCGGATCAGTCGCACATTATACTCGACCTGATGGCCGGGATCTATAACTACCCCGACAAAAATGTATGGACTTATCTTAAAGTAGTTAACGATTCAACAGTTGTAGGCTACCGCCAAACCAATGGCTGGGCCCGCACACGTACTTTGTACTTCGCTATGAGTTTTTCAAAACCTTTTTATCAACATGGGTATAAAAAGTACGATAAACGCGAGGTGTACGGCGGTTTCTGGGGTAAATTCAATCAAACCAAAAACTTTCCTGAAATTGCCGGCAGGCAGATCCGCAGCTACTTTGACTTTAAAACAGAAGAAGGGGAGAAGATCAAAATTAAGTTTGCCATATCTCCCGTAAGTATGGACGGCGCGCTAAATAACATGCGTACCGAAGCACCGGGTTGGGACTTTGATAAGGTGAAAAACGATGGTCAGCAGCTTTGGGAACAGGAACTGCATAAAATTGAGATAGCCGGAAGTAAGGAAACCAAACAAAATTTCTATACCTCCATGTACCATACCATGATCAATCCTACGTTGTACATGGATGCTGATGGTCAATACAAAGGCCTTGATCAAAATGTACATAAGGCTGATGGTTTTACCAATTACACTACATTTTCGCTTTGGGATACTTACAGGGCATTACACCCGCTGTTCAATATCATTGAGCCGAAACGTAACGCGGATATGATCCAGTCGATGCTGGCCCATTTTGATCAAAGTCCGGAGCATATGCTGCCGGTATGGTCAAACTCCGGTAACGAAAACTGGTGTATGAGCGGTTACCACAGCGTTGCTGTAATTGCCGATGCTGTAATAAAAGGTAATGTGAATTTTGATGCTAATAAAGCGCTTGATGCCTGCGTTACCACCGCCCGCCACCGCGATTATGAAGGTATTGGTGAGTATATGGATAAAGGATACATCTCTGATGAGAAAAGTGGTGTGTCTGTATCTTCAACCCTGGAGTATGCCTTTGACGACTGGGCAATTGCTCAGCTTGCAAAAAAACTAAACAGAAACGATATCTACGAGGAGTTTGTCAAGCGTTCAGAAAACTATAAAAACGTTTATGACGCCTCAATAGGTTTCATGCGCCCAAAACTGGCCAATGGTTCATTCAGGACTAAGTTTGACCCGTTGAGCACCATTAACGAAGGTTTTATTGAAGGTAACAGCTGGAACTATACGCTATTTGCGCCTCAGGATCCTGAAAGCCTGATCAAACTGATGGGCGGTGATAAGCGCTTTGTACGTTACCTGGATTCATTGTTTACCATGAACTTGCCCGATAAATATTTTGCCGAAACAGAGGATATTACCCGCGACGGTATTATCGGTAACTACGTGCACGGCAACGAGCCATCGCACCACGTAGCCTACTTGTACAACTGGACCGATAAACCTTGGAAAACGCAGGAACGCGTACGCATGATTTTACCAATGATGTACAAGCCAACCCCCGATGGTTTAGGAGGCAATGATGATACAGGCCAGATGAGCGCCTGGTACATATTCACCTCACTTGGTTTTTACCCGGTTGCTCCGGGTTCAGATCAATATTCAACCGGTAGTCCGGCTATTGACCATGCGATTATTAATTTGGATAATGGTAAAAAGTTTACCATCAATGTAAAAAATCAAAGTGCCAAAAATGTTTATGTGCAAAAGATGGCACTGAATGGCAAACCGCTTGATAAGCTATTCATTAGCCATGATGAGATCATGAACGGAGGTGAGATTACTTTTTACATGGGCGCCAAGCATAAATAGAGATTGGTTTTGATTTCGGATTTCCGATTTCGGAGTTAAAAAAGGGCTTTCCGCATTGGAAGGCCCTTTTGTAGTTGACTTTATTGGAGGATAGCTCACGATTGCAACATGCCAAAGAAACGTTATTACTGAGCACGAAGCAATGCCAAACTCTACAAAGCGGCTTTGCAAACCGGGATCGTCGTGCTTCCATGTTTTAAACAGCTTTTACATGTAATATGGCAGTGAGCTATAGTTGGCTGTTTTCATAAAATTCAGCTCTTATTTGCAATAAGATAGCTTTTTTTAGTTTGCTCTAATTCAAGAAACTTTTGTTGTATAGTTTCAATCATTGTTTTTAATATTAAAAGTTAAAAAAAATGAAAGAGCTACAGGTAGCAGGTGTATTCCGGATTCGAACCGGCACTCATGTATTGCTACATGTTTTCAACCATCGAAGTAGCACCCACTTACGGCATCTTTCATTACTTACCCCCGAAGGGTGAAGTTTTTTTGTTTAAAATCAGGGAGTAAAGAGCGATGAATGGTAGCGCTTGGCTTGACAGGCGAAGTAACGCTTACCAACGGCATCTTTATTCCTGATTGCAACAGGTTTAGGTAAAAGAAATTTATGAACAACAGGCCAAAGGCAATGGCTAACAAGTGGTTCAGTCGTCCCATGCTCCAAACTGTCTGAGCTACTTTAGCTTGCGGCTAAAGGCCGGATTTTTACCGGCGACCCTGGGGTTAAAAGCGAAGTAATACTTATTTACGGCACTTTAACCTGTTGTTCATTTAAAAAAATAAGGGCAATGGTCAACAAATCTTCTGCATTATGCTCTAACCAACTGAGCTACCGCGGTTACCAGCGGCCGGGTTCGAACCGGCGACCCTAACGTCCCAAATCGAAGTAGTACTTGTTTACGGCACCTTATTTTATTTTCAATTTTTTAAAAGAAGGGTAATAAGCTATAAGTGCTTGCTTACACTGCGTTCTAATCGTTTAAACTACCCTTTCGGGGCCGGACTCAAACCGGCGTCTCAGTTGGGATCATCGAAGTAACACTTATAAACGACACCTTCTTTTATAAAGAGCAACAGGCGGTAAGAGACTTGGGGGCTTGCAAGCGAGGACTCGAACCTCCATCATGACCTTCATCACAATGCCCTCCCCATTATTGGTTGCGAAGTAACTCTCACCTAACGGCATCTTTATTTCTTTAAGTGCAGGGATGTTAGCCTCCCTGCACGTTTTTATAAATCTATATTGTTAATAATGTTCAGCGCCGAGCTTCCGTTTTCAATTGCCGCTAACACATCAAAAACTTTATCGCTCCAGCCTGCAATTAAATGCACATCGTTTTGCAGTAACTGCAAAGGTACCTGTCCATAGCCCGCCAGGTCAAACAGGTACAGTTTTGCCTGTGGTGCAATGTGTTGTTTGTAGTAAACCCACTGCTCCTGGATATGGTTGCTACCTCCGTTACTGTTCCACAATTGGCAATCGGTAAATAACATTACCTTATCCATTTGTACGCGGCGGGTACTCAGGTCATGGATAACCAGGTAACCATTGGTAGAGTAACCCACTTCACCTTCGCGGCGATAAAACTCCTGCACGTTGCCCAAAATGTTGCCGCGTGGTACAGTAATGGTCTTCCAGCGGTCACCAAACATACCTACCTCCACATTTTTACAACGCGATTGCAGCAGCATCGCCAGCATTAAACCAATATCGTACAATAGTACTTTTGACTTAGCCGAGATCGGTTGCTGCATGGATCCGGACACGTCGCAGGCCAGCAATACGCGGGTATTTTCATCAAAGCCCCTGATATTGGCTGCGCTTGCCTGTACCGCTTTTTCCAATGCATCCAGCAGTTCTCCGGTGTAGCCTTTGTTGCCGGTTATAGCTGCTTTGGCTGCCCTTGCAATGTTTTGCACCGCCGAGGTTGGCGTTATCAGCTCACGGTAAGCAGCCAGGTAGCGGAATGGAAATTGTTTGGCTTTAGCCACCTGTTCGCCGTCGGCAATGGTTGTACACACTTTTTTAAAGTGGGCATAGCTTACGCCGGCTTCCTGGATATTGCGCAGGTTACGCAGCAAAGCCATATAACCCAATTTACCGCTGTCAATCAGTTCCTCCCATTTGGCACGGAACGCTATTGCTTTAGCTTCGGCGCTATCAAAATTTAGCTGACCAAGGGCCGAGAGTTCTGTTTCCCAGGTGTAAGGCGTTTGCAGCTCGTTTGTGGCTATCTTGTTAAAGATCAACTGCTGCAGCTCATCTTTAGCACGTGGGTGCACCAGGAACAAAGCGTCGCGCATTTTAATAGCGCCATCGCGGTTATATTTAGCAAACTGGTATTCGTCAAAGCGGTTAAAAGCCTGTGATAAACCTTTTTGCATTTGCTTTGACAAGCGGTTGAGCTTTTTAGTGCCCTTACGCTGGTTTAATGTTTCGTAGCAGGCCAGCAGCTCGGTGATCTCATCTGCGCGACCGATAACCCCGTCGGTAACCCGGGCAACCAGATCGTTGCCCGAGTGCAGCTTAGCCAATTCGGTAACCAGCACCAGCGGCACCGAACGCATATACATTTTGGTACGTGCATAAACTGCCAGTTTACCAACAAATACCGGGTTGCATTTAGCTATCAAATTACGCAGGCGCTCCATACGTGCCTGGTCTTTTTCATAAAAGGTGTCGTTTAAGCTCCAGGTTACTACCGTGGTGTACAATTCCAGTTCGGCACTCATGGTAAAGGCTTTTGCACCTTCATGGTTTACCGTTTTGGTTTTTACTCTGCTTAACAGGTTGAATTTCATTTTGAACCTCCTTTATTTTGTTTTGTTGATACAAAGGTTAGAGGCTACTGCGCAGTGTATTTGCGCAGTGAAAAATATTTTTATTTTTTTTGAATTTATTATTACGCTGGGCAGTTGTTAGCTTCTTACAACATTAAAAAAGTGGGTATAAACGAAGAATATTTTAGGTTTTCAACTTTCGGTGCGCAAGCCAGCGTTAGATTCTGTGTTGATATGCAAAAGTTATTTTTTATTTTTGAGTCTTAGGCAGCTTTATGTTAGCCTGTTTAGGGCAGTCCTTCAATTGAAGCGACTGCTCTAACTATTTTCGGATATGTGTGCATTCTGTTGAAGGTAGTCTTTTTCGAATGGTTTGTTGGTTTTGTATATAGTGTATACCATCTCCAATAATTTTCTTTGTACTGCTACAGTAGCTTTCATTTTCACGCTATTTCGGGATACGATCCGGACAAATATAGCTTTATATCTTTCTGAATGTCTTATGGCCGCTAATGCAGGTAAGTGCATGGCTTTTCGTAAATGCTTGTTCCCCCTTTTAGATATCTTGGGTTTGCCCTTAACGGATGAGCCGGATTCTTTTTCCCTGACATCCAGCCCGGCGTAACTGGTCAGCTGCTTTTTACTCCTGATCAGCTCAAAGCCGTTTGTTTCGGCTATGATCACAGTGGCCGTTAATAAGCCGACTCCAGGAATAGTGGTAATGGTAGCCAGTGTTTGTTTTAAATGTTTGTCCTGTGCTACAGCTGTTCTAATCTCAGTAAGTATTTCTTTAAGTTGTTCACCAATCATCTTTATCCTGTCCATCATTCTGCGGATAGTATCTTCCCCCGGAAAAGCTTCGGACTGTTCAGCATGTAGCTGGTTCTTGATCATGGTTCTTTCTGCAATAAGTTGTTCTCTTTCACGGGTTATCTGCCGCAGGGTCCTGAACACCCTTTTGGGTTGTACCCAGTTATCCAGTTTCTTTTCAAGTCCGAACATGGCTATGGCAAAAGACATTGATTTATCGGTAATTGTTTTGATCTCCAGTGTCTTGAAGAAGTTTGAGATCTTGTTGGGCATGACAATACTTACAGCATACCCTTTGCCGGCCAGATAATAAGCAAGGCGCTCGTGGTATACACCTGTGGCCTCCATTACATATCTTAATGGATATTGGGGGATGCTTTGCTTGTTTATCCATACTTCCAGGTTTGCAAATCCTTTTTCATTGTTTGGAAAAATCTTGTTCGCATAAACTGTTATAACTGCCTGCTCATCCATCTTGCCGATAGAAACCACCAGCTCTTTTTGAGCCACATCAATACCTACTACTTGTTTTAATAATCTGCTTGCCATTGATCAAAGTTTTTAACTGTTATAAGTGAAAACCTTTCTTCGTTTTTCCTCCTGTTGGTTATCCTGGATATACTGCCTGGTCGTATTCCTTACATTCTGTTCAAACTCAAAAAAGTAAAGGAGTGAGGCTATATCTAACGCTCAACATGCTCAAGGCTGTTTGGGATTGCTGTGCTCTCACTCTTTTCACTCATAAAATCATTACAATAATATTAGATGTAAACATAGGAGGGATTGTAGTGTAAAGCCCACAGCGAGGGGTGAATTGTGGGTCGGAAAGGCGAGGACTTGCAACGGAAAGCCCGGGCCGTAGGCAACGACATTGTCCGAATCAGAATTTACATAATTTGAGAATTGACTGAATGCTAAACTAATTGAAAAAGATCTTAATCCCTTAATTGGGAGATGATATAAACAAATCCGAAACCGAAAATTCCAAAAATTCCAAATCCGAAATCAATTATGGCGTTACCTGCGGCCCGCGCTATACGCTCATACTGCACAGGTATTAGCCACATTGGCCGGTATCCGCTACTATCGCTAACGCGGAGCTTGGGGTAATTGAAAAAAAAATATTTTTCATAATTATTTTTTAATTTAAATATTGTTTGTATAATTGCATCATGAAAACAACAATATGTATACAGTGTCCATCACCCATACTGATTTATCAGAGGAGATAGCTGTGTATATATAGTAAGTATATAACAACATTAAAAAATCCTCTTAGATAAAAACTAAGGGGATTTTTTGCTTTACAGGGTAGTATATCAATTGGTCAGATTACCACATTTGGGATGTGGAGGCTCCCGGTTCAAGTTCGGGTTACCCTACTGATTTACAGCTGGAAATATAGCTCAATGGTAAGAGCAGCACCCTTATACGGTGTCGGTTAAAGGTTCAAGTCCTTTTATTTCCACAACATGGCCGGTTGCCCGAGTGGTTCAAGGGAGTCCTCTGCAAAAGGAATGTCCGCAAGTTCGAATCTTGTACCGGCCTCTTTTATTTTTGCCTGCGTAATAGCATTACGCCCGGGCCTTAACTTTCATAATCCCGGCGCAGAGCCGGGTATGGATAACTATTGTTTTTACTTATTTAATAGTATTTTTTATGGTATTTGCTGAGTATTTCTTAGCTTCTGTGATGGTTGATGGAAGTTATAAGTCTCAATAAGAATTGCGCACCTTTGGCCTTTCTCAAAACCAGGGGCTTTTGATCTTAATTAAGGCAATATCTATTTAAAACAAATGTTGAGACAGGCAGTAGAGAAATTAAGGGGGAATATGGTTTTGGAAAGGCTTAATATTTCCTCGTCAAATACATCCACAGATTATTTGCTGATAACTGGTTTATGTACTATCGAAGTCTTGCTCATGGTTTGTTGTATCTTGTACAAACGGGTGGCCATTTGAAAACGCTCTTTATAACCTCGTTTCAAGCCTTCTTTCAGAAGTTCAATCTCAGCCTCACTGAGTGTTTGCCTGTTTGCCTCCATATCGTGGCTAATAAATTTATGAAAAATAAGCTGTATGATGAAATTCGAAAAGCCCGTTGATAAGCAAGACTTACGAAGTTTCCAAAACTTCGTAAGTCTGTAAAAAATTAAATCTGTGAGTAAGTTGTTGGCATCAGCATAGTTGACGTTATTTTGCTCACCAGCAGCGCATCGGCATATTCGGGCATAGCGCTGATTTTTTTCCATTGCAGATCACTACCAAAAGCTTTCCAGTGAGCGTTTTTTGCGTCAAGGTCATCAAAGGTGATCATATAGGTAAGATTAGGCCTTTGTGAACCTATTACGGTTTCGCCCCAAAAAACGGGCTTGAAACCGAGGCGTTTAAATACATCTATTTCGCCTTCATCATTAAACATTTCAATCTTCTTTTTACCTGCGGCTTCAGTTGCGCTTTGATACTGCCTCAACTCAAAGATCCTCGTTTTATTTTCGGGTGCTTCCATGTGCGGCATGTGTACAAACGCTTTTAACAAAGAGCTTTCTATCCGTTCATAAGCCGGGGCAGCGGCCGGGGCATTAAGATAAGCGGCGCCTTTGGCCTGCAGTTCTGCATCGCCGGCGAAACTATCGGTCACTGCTGCGAAATGGGCAAGACTGTTAAACTGCACCAGCACAAAAAGCCTGGTTTGGCCTTCGTGCTTCATTTCGGTAAATACGCCTACATGTTTTACACCTAACCGGTTGAAGGCAGGGATAGCAGTATCTTTCAGGAAATCCTCTACCAGTTTTTGCTGTTCCGAATTTTTAAGGTTGTATACCCTTAGTTCATAGTATTCGGCAGCTTTGGGGGGAGTTTCTGTAGCTTTGCTCATGGCAGGTAAAACAGTTGCGGTTACACCGGTTAACAGGGTTGATTTAACAAAGGAGCGCCTTTTCATAGCAGGTTTGATTGTTTGGCTAAGATAGGTTTTTCGGCAAAAAACAAGTGTCACATTTTTGTTTTGAGGGGAAATCCGGTGCTTAAGCATCATCCGAATGTATTATTAAACAGTGCAGGCGGATTCGATTTTGGACAGCCTGCAAATTTCTCTAATTTGGCTTTCCTGCTTTTTGCAGATTATTTTTAATTATGAGCCAGCTAATACTACCCGCCTCCACTTTTGATTTTATGAGGCAACTGAAACAGAACAATAACCGCGACTGGTTTGCCCAACATAAAGAGGCATATCAACAGCAGCTTGAACTGGTGGAGGCTTTTACTGTCGGGCTACTAAACCTGCTCAATACGCATGACGTTATCGAAACGCCCAACGCAAAAAAGGCCCTGCACCGCATCTACCGCGATATCCGTTTTTCAAAAGATAAAACGCCTTTTAAAACTAACTGGAGCGGGAATTTTAAACGGGCGGGAAAGCATCGCCGCGGTGGTTATTATTTTCACCTGGAACCGGGCAATACATTTATAGCAGGTGGCTTTTGGGCCCCGGATACGCCCGATCTTAAGCGGATCCGCGATGATATCGCTTTTGATGCCTCGCCGTTGAAGCAAATCATCGGCAGTAAGGAGTTTACAAAAACTTTTGGCGTTTTAGAAGGCGAACAGCTGAAAACCGCACCCAAAGGTTATGCTGCAGATCATGAAGCTATTAAGCTGCTGCGTTATAAACAGTTTTTAGTAAGACGACGCTTTACCGATGAGGAGGCTTTAAGCCCGGACTTCATCATAAAGGCTTCTGATACTTTTAAAAATATGCGCCCCTTTTTTGATTATATGAGCGATGTGCTCACTGCAAATGTAAATGGCGAGGAAGATTAACTATTAGTGCCTCGTTGAGCCGTCATTAGCCTCGGTGATCTTGCTGAGGTTGTAATGCATCTGCCCGTTATGTTCTTCGCCTTTAATAAGACCTTTATTGTAAAGGCTGACAAGGGTGGTTTTAACCAGCGCGGCGACCTGTTCGTTCACAACGCCGGGCTGCAGGGTTTCCAGTTCTTTCAGTACACTATCCGCCGTACCTTCGCCAATTTGTGCCAGCGCATATATGGCTTTATTTTGCTGGGTATCCAGTGGGTCAAAATGTGAGGGGATGTGCAGTGGTTTATATTCTTCCCTGAATTCTTCGTCGCTTAATGTCATCGTCGTAAAGCTTATAGTAACACTAAACAAACGTTATGAAAGTTTGTGTGATATTTTTAGCTTAAATCCGAAACAATAAACGCGGGCTTGCGGCCCGCGTTCTGTTTTCTTATAGAAAAATAGTTTTTAAACTGTTGAAGGGCTTCTGATAATGCCAAGCAAAAATGAAATTACGGCAATTACCAATAAAGCATGAATTAAACCTGTTGCCGAATAGGCAAACACACTGATCGCCCATCCTATTATCAGGATAACTGCGATGATATACAATAATGATCTCATAGTTTGATGTATTTAGTTTGTTATATATAACACTTTAAAAATCGTGCCATAATTCAATCTTTATTGAAAAATATTATTTATATTGAAAGTAAATTAATTTTATCGAAATAAGGATTATGGCATCTCTCTTGCTATATCTTGATGCTGCACTTAACGCTACATATGAAACCATTCTTTATTACTATAGCTAAAAATTTAACTCTTCTTATAATACCGGACAGTGATGCCCATGCAGACGGTCACCCGGTGTTAACCTATACTTATAGTATTTATCGCCGCGATAAATCAACTTTAGGCAAGCTTAACCAGCCTGATAAGCTTTTGCAGGTAAATAAAAAGAATAATCCCGATTACCTGGGGTATATTACTTTTGAGCAACCCGGAAAAGTTTTTAGTTACGTTGCCGACGGCGAAAATGAGCTATCGCCCGATGAGGTACTGGAAGTGATTGAGGAGATCAATCATTTCAGGGATACGCCGCAATTGTGGATTATTTAAATTATGTATAAACGCGGACAAACGCGAATGCGCTAAATGATTTTTAGCGCATTCGTGTTTTGTGGGAAATAGCAGAGCGTAATGCTTATTTCTTAGTTGGAGGTATCAACTGCATAAAAGTTACAATGCTGCTGGCCTCATATGATTGAATATCGCCGGTTGGGGTAGGCACGGCGTAATTACGATAAGTAAGGTTCCTGCCATCGCGGTTTTTCCAGCCGGTGTTAACGTTGGTTTGGATCCAGCTCAGGTATTGACTCTGGGCACCCTCGTTGATCAGTTGCACTATATATTGCGCGAAAATAGCTTTCAGAACACCCTGTTCGTTAAAATCCCCTTCGGCAGGTAATATACCGTTGGTGCACATATTGTTTTTTACATAATCGGCATATAGTTTGGCGTCGTTAAGGTAAGCTGCATCGTTGGTTTGTTTGTATAAGGCCATGGCTGCACCAATAGCGGTACCAGAATTATAGGTATAGTCCTGACCACCCGGAGGGTTGTTGCCTATTTTGTTATCGTTCACTTTGCCCGATGCATCCACCAAATTAGTTTTCGACCAGGCATAGATAGACTTGGCCTTATTAAGATAAGAGACATCCTTAGTGATATTATACAATTTCATAGCTGCTATAACGGTAGGGAAGTTGATACATGAGTTTTTTCCGCTGTGCTGAAAATCCCAGAACATGCCGCCATCTATAGGGTCATAAGAGCCGTTCCAAACCCTGTCGAACCCGGATTTTGCTTTTTCAAGATAAGTGGCATTGTCGGTAAGCTGGTTGGCGCGCGCCAGGGCAATAACCCACCACATCATATCGTCATAAATAAACCAAACGGTGGTGTTGTTCCAGTTGTAGCCATCGTAATGATTATAATTACCCTGGTATATATCGCCAATGCGGGTAAGCTGTGCAGGGGTTTTGGTACGCTCATAAACATTCATGGCCATATCCCAGTAAATAGCCTGCGTCCATATAGCTGCAACGCCATCTTTTTTAGTGGTGCTGAAATATAGTTTATTATTTGAATCGTAAAAGGCGTTATTGAATGCTGTATAGGCAAGATCGGCATCGGCGCTGCTAAAACCGGTACTATTATCGGTTGGGGTAGTATCCGGTCCCGGTTTAGCGGTAACGGGGGTAATATCTTTGCCCTTGCTGCAGCTTACGATAGTAATGAACAAGTTCAGGATCAAAAAGCAGATTGGTTTTTTCATATGATAAATGTTGGTTAGTAATAGGCTTATGTCTGGTAGAGGAATAAGGTTTTAATTCCTGGTTAATTATTCACAGGCAAGGCAATTATAGGTTTAAAAACGACCGCTGACCAACGTTTTAACCCACAAAAAATCATTAACCCAATTTTTAACCGTGATTTTAACCGGTTGAGGGGGCGTTTTTACGTAAGACATAATAAACTTCGTCATGTTGAACTTGTTTCAACACCCCATTTGCTAAGACGGTGGCAAAGCAAACGTTTATTGAAATTGCTGTTTTTGGTGGTTAAAAGCTGAGTGATCTGCACGGCGGATACCTCAGGGTCCTCTGCGAGAGACCCTGAGGGGACGAGAATATCCTTAGCCCAAGTTTTGCGGGCCTGGATTGATGAGTCGGGTAACTTGGGCTTGCGTATCACAAGTCAGCCAGCACACATCCGAGCCCGCAAGACTTGCGCTAAAAAAAGTAAATAAAAGCTCTAAAAAAATGAAACTGTATTTAACCTTACGCAGGTTTACGTTTTGCGGCAGGTGGTTTAGTTTCCTTTTTCTCTGGCGAAGGTATCGCTGCGGTAACTGGGGGCTGTTGAGGTTTATGCCCGTGTACCAGCCGCTCATGCATGAAGTGTGTAAGCTTATGATGGAATGGTACCAGCACGGAGGCCAGGCATACCAGGATCACCAGTTCAAGCACGGGCAAATGGTTACTGAGGCGCTGTACAAAAGGATGGATAAACAGTGTTAGAAATTCAAAAGCCAGCAGCAGGCATAACACGCTCATAAACTCAATCACCTTGCGGTGGGTACGGCTTTTGCTCAGCAGTAACACTACCAAAAAAAATGTCGGGATAAAAACAGCTATGCCTACCATTTGCAGATTAATTATCCGCGCCTCTTCTTCGCGGTGCTTTTCTTCGGCAATTTCTTCCTGCCGGGCTGCTTCGTTAAAACTTAGCGTTTGGATCTGCTTAATTTTTTCTGCATTGAACATACTGTCTTTAGCGGCGAGGGCGGTTTTTAAATAAAGCAGTTCGAGGTGCTCATTTTTGCCCCGGTACACATCGGTAAGCAGGTTACTGGCGTGAAAAATCCCCTCGGGATATAGCGCAGTTTTTGCGGCATTAAGGGCCAGCGTTGCATAATGGATGCTTGAATCGGCCATACCTTTTTGCTTATAGAGTTGTGCTACGCTGTTATAGCTATCGGCAAGGCTGTTTTGATCGTTTACTTTTGCAGCATAACTTATACTCACCCGGTAATAATCAAGCGCCAGGGCGGTGTGCCCCATTTTATAGTTAATGTCGCCTAAAATGGATAAGGTGTTAGGCATGGTAGCTGTATCTTTCAGGGTTTGCTTTATGGCATAAGCCTGCATCTCATAGTTTAAAGCCGAATCAACCTTGTTAAGCTTGATGTAGCAGTTGCCGATATTGGCCAGAATAATCCCCAGGCGCGCTGTTTCATGCAGTTCTTCGGCGACAGCTTTAGCCTTAAAATGGTAGGATAGGGCTTTTACGTTATCCAATTGGTCGGAGTAAACGATGCCTATATCGCTGAGACTTTTTAAAATACCCAGGCGGTCGTTAATTTCTTCGCGTATTTTTAGTGAGTTGAGCAGAAAAGAAAGGGCCTGGTCATACTTGCCGTTTTTCCATAAAACCACACCCAGGCGGTTCATGCAATCGGCCTCGCCTTTTTTGAACGAGAATTTGCGGGCCAGTTCAAGCCCCTGCTGTGCATAAATCAGCGCGCTATCAGGCTGGGTGGCCTGCAATTGTAAGCTTAATTGGCGTAAAGGTTCAACACCCGCGGTATCATTTTTATGCCGGGCCGCTTCTGATTTTAACCGATTTAATATGTTTTTTTGAGCATAGGTATCCGTGGCGATGCCGGTTAAAAGGCATACGCAAACCATTCCCTTTAGTATGTGGTTTAGCATAAATTATAAAATAAAACAAAGCCCCCATTTTAGGAAGGGGATAGATATACAGGGCAATGATACCAGCCGGATAAAACAGTTTCCTAACTATCCATCGAAGGTTCTTCAGCTGCATTATCCGGGTCGGGCGAAGCTACAAATCCGTCGGCGGCTTCGTCTTCGGGCTCAAGGGCTGTTTCATTATCAGCAAATCCCATTGAGGTATTTTTGTCCCTAAAACCCATAGAGGTGTTTTTGTCGAATGCTTTGGTTGATGTACTCATGGCTTTAATGTTTAAAAATCAGTTTGAGTTCAGTTAATTGCTAAGCGAGCAGGTATATAAATATACATTTATATTTTACTGATGGTCAAATCTTTACGCATTATGTGAAATGCTGTGCCGTTTTATGTGGATAGTTGGCGGTTTTGTGGAAAGTATATTAAATGAGACTGAAAAAACGAAACCGTCAGCTCATAAAGGAGTGGATAAAATAGAAGTGACCGAAACAAATTTTTATACTCGCGACATGGCTTTTTTTCGATGAAGTAAGGCTTCTTTTACATACTCCCCGTGGTTTTTATGCCAGCTGGTTATTTCGGCCGGATCAACAAATTTTATTTCGAGGCTTTCTATGGATGTTTCGATATTGCCGCTAACGTATTTGCATAAATAAAGCACTACTACCGAACTATGGGGCTGCTGAAACTGTCCGGCGGGGACAGCGAAGAATTTAATGATCTCAACCGGTTCAACAATTAGCCGGGCCTCTTCCCAAAATTCACGTTTCATGGCTGTTTCAGGGTCTTCGCCAATATCAACCCAGCCACCGGGCAATCCCCATAAAAAATCGTCGCTGCGATGTTCAACCAGCAGGCGGCCATTGTCATCAAACAAGATACCGTTAACGCCTACTTTGGGTGTGGCATATCCAAGGTCTTTATTAAATCGTTCTTTTAAAACTTCGGTTTCCAGGCCGGTAAATTCGCTGTACTCCTGTGTGGCTATATCCAGCAGCTTTTGATAGCGCTCCATATCGAAAGGGCTTTTGGTATACCTGATACCGGTTTGCGCCAGGGCATAGATGTTTTCAAGCAGGTCGATATAGTTCTTTTTCATATAGTGCCTGCAATATAGCTAACAGCTGATATAACCGGGGTAAAGAAATTATAAAATCATTGTTTAAAGATGTTTGCGGATGGAAGGAATTTATTACTTTTAAAAATCCTTGGATTTTCTTGTACCTGCTTCCTGCCGATTAGGTTCGGGATATACGAGTTCGAATCTCGTTCTGGGCACACTTTATAGTTTCACGGCAATCTATAACTCTTGAGAGTTCGAGTCTCTCTTCGGAAATGAGTACTTTATTCTCTGTCGCATTCACCCTATCATTGGTCGCATATACACCGCAGGCATTATTGCCTTATTGCTGAGATTTGTATCATAATAAAAAACAAATTTTAAACATCAACCACATCAGGAGGTAAATCTTATGAGAAAGATAATCGTTTTAACATTCATGACATTAGATGGCGTAATGCAGGCACCCGGTGGTCCGGAAGAAGATCAATCAGGCAGTTTTAAATATGGCGGCTGGTCGGCACCTTTTATGGATGAGGTTTCTGCTAAACTCATGCAGAAACAAATGGAAGCCACAGACATTCTGTTAGGCCGGAAAACGTTCGATATTTTTGAGGAGTATTGGCCTAAACATGCAGATTACTGGCCAGGTATCAATGATGTAACCAAATACGTATTGTCCAATACAAAGGATAAATCCGATTGGAACAACAGCGTGTTTCTTAAAAGTGTAGATGATATTAAAAAACTGAAAAATTCAGAAGGTTCGGACATCAAAGTTTGGGGCAGCGGAGAATTGGTTAAGCTGTTACTGAAACATGATTTGGTAGACGAGCTTTGGCTTAAAATATACCCGGTACTGCTTGGCAAAGGGAAAACCATATTCAGTGAGGACACCATGCCTACGACTTTGGAGGTAACAGAAAGCACCGTTACACCAAGCGGAGTGGTCTTTGTTAATTACAAACGCGCCGGGGAGGTTAAGACCGGTAATATGGGAGCTTAAAAGGTTTTGGAGGGAGTTGCTCACTCTCCAAAAAGGATCCGCGTCATTTCCTCATAATTATTCAGGAAATGTTTGGTAACCATATAATGCTCCGTTTCTTCGTAATGAATCTGTTTTATGCCCGAATCGTCTAACTGGTAAATGGTTGCGCCCGGGTAGGCTAATAAAATGGGGGAGTGGGTGGCTATAATGAACTGTGAATTTTCATTCACAAGCGTATTGATGAGCGAGAGTGCCGCCATTTGCCTGTTTGGCGATAAGGCGGCCTCGGGCTCATCAAATATGTAAAGCCCGTTGCCGGTAAGCCTGTTGGTTAGCGTTGCCATGAACGATTCGCCGTGTGAGCATTCATGAAGCGACCTTACTCCGTATTGCCGTTCAAACCTGCCTTTGTCGTTTTCATAAACGTTTTCCATATAGGTGGCTACGTTATAAAAGCTTTCGGCCCGAAGAAAGAAATGATCGGTTGGCTTTTTGTAGCTTTTTATACCGGTTAAATAATTGAAAAGTTGCGACGAATTATTATGCGTTTGAAACTGCGCGTTTTTTGAGCCGCCCTCGATACTGAAACCCATATGCAAAGCGATGGCTTCTACCAGTGTTGATTTCCCCGAACCATTTTCGCCAATGATAAAAGTAACATCGCGATGGAACTTTAATGACTTTAGGCTTCTGATGGAAGGGATGTGAAATGGATAGGCATCAAAAGATGGTACCGTATCGCGTTTCAGTTGGATCTCCTGGAGAAAAGGTTTAGCTTCCATAGTAGGGTAAAGATAGGGATTGGAGGTGAATAAAGATTATAATCGAAATAGCTTAGCCAGTGCACGATATATCACCCATACAACAGGATAACACATCGCAATTGCCAATATTATTAATGATATAGCATAGAGATCTTTACTGAATTTATATGTTAAATCAACCTTTGATAATATTACTATTTCGGCTCCCAATATCAATATATACAATGCCATTGTTTATAGTAAACTGGTGTATAAAATTGATGGGGTTTTGCGCCTGCTTGACTGTCTCGTTTTGCTCAATTCTTTGTTGTGTTATATTAAAAATGAGTGTCTCGATTTGGTCATTTATGGAAGGCCACATATCGTAATTGTCCAATGCAAAATCTCTATAGATCGATAAAAATTCTAATATTTCAATACGCAGATAGTCGTAGTGTTCCGGGCGGAATGCTTCCTGCAGCTCATCGCTAAACTGGTATAACGAACCCATTTTGTCACCGGCCATCGTATCATTTAACGCGATGCGGTCCATTACTTCGCATGCTTTTTGTAACCCGATATTATTGCTATTGAGTTTATAATAAATTAGCCCGAGCAATACATTGCCTATAATAGTTGCATTGCTTATACCTATTTTGTCTTTGATAAGTACCTTTGCTTCTGTAACGCTCTTGCTCATTGAAAGCTCAATGAAAAAATAATCCGGAATATCTTCTGTAGTGATGATGATATCATCGGCCCATTTTACAGCTTCGGCTTTTGTAATTAGTTCCCATTGCAGGCCCCAATAAAATACTTCAAGCAAGAGGTTATATGGTTGCGGTGATGTGGACATTTAACGATTTATGATGGAGGTGTAAGTTAATCAAGTAAATATCCTTCGTTATAGGTTTTGATTGGCAATTACTAATTACGATTAGCAGGTTTGTTTAGGAATGTTTCTTTTAAACTTGATAAATTCTCTCTCAATTAAATCAAAATAGTTCACTTTAAGTGAGATGTTGCGAATGTCAATTATACGACTATTTTCAATCGGTTCATGCCAGTCTCCATCCCAACAGCAATAGTATTCAATGTCGTCGTCGATAGTTAGCTTATTTAATAGATCGATAAATGCCTGCACTGTTGGTTTACTATCCTGCCATTCCGGATCATTAAATAAATGAGAATGAAATTCCAGTCCACATGAGCATTGAGCATCTGAACCAACATAATAAACATAAGGCAGGCTTAATTTATCTTTTAAACCCGTCAATTCATCTGCACTTGGTTGTATTAGATAAATTAAAGTTTTTCCTGCCACGAAGTCGCTTGCCTGCTGCGGAGTTGAAGTAGCTATGAAAACTGCGTAACACATACTTTTAATAATTGAATAATTGTTGCAAATCTTAGCTGCAATCGGTTAAATTGGAAATACAAACTCCCCCTTTAGGGGGCCGGGGGCATCTAATCCTCCGGCTTTTCCTTCGCATCCGCCATCCTCACAATCCTCGGCTGAAAGCTGGCTAATACATCAACCAAATCATGCTGGGCAGCCATTACAGCATGGATATCCTTGTAAACCATCGGGGCTTCGTCCAGGTCGCTTCCCATCAGGGTGATGCGTTTATCTACCAGGTTAGCGGCAACTGCTTTCGGGTCGACAGTTTTGAAGGCGGCGCTTCGGCTCATTAAGCGGCCTGCACCGTGTGAGGCCGAGTTGATAGAAGCCGCATCGCCTTTACCGCGCACTACAAAGCCAGGTGTGCTCATACTGCCGGGAATGATCCCTAATACACCTTCGCCTGCCGGAGTAGCGCCTTTTCGGTGTACCATTACTTCGGTACCATCGGCAAGCTGCTCTTTCCAGGCAAAGTTGTGATGGTTTTCTATCATCATTACCGGTTTAAGGTTAAGCGCACGTGCTATTTTATTATGGATCTCGTGGTGGTTGGCACTGGCATAATCGCCGGCAAGGTTCATGGCAATCCAGTATTCCTGCCCCTCGTCATTATCTAAATTTAACCATGCCAAATGTTTGGCTTCATGCGGAAGCTTGGTTTTGCTCATAGCAATTTTTGAGTAATGATCGGCAATGCTCCCACCAAACCCGCGTGAGCCCGAGTGCGATAACAAAGCCAGGTAACTACCTGTCGGGATGCCTTCGAGGGTATCTTCGGCAACGGTAAGCTCACCCCATTCAACAAAGTGGTTGCCGGTACCTGAAGTTCCCAATTGGGCATAAGCCTTATTCTTCAGGTTCCGGATTGTCTTGGTTTCGCTCCATACAGGGCTGTCGAACAGCGAGGTATCAAAATGCGTTTTGGTAACCCCGCCAATCCCAAAGTTGGTATGATCAAGCAAAAGGCCTTTAAGCATGTCGGTTTCGGTATCAACCACACCGGCAGGCAAATCAAAAATGCTCAGGCACATGCGGCAGGCAATGTCTACCCCAACCGCAAAGGGGATGATGGTATTGGCAGTTGTAGCCAGCACGCCGCCGATAGGCAAGCCATAACCCTGGTGGGCATCGGGCATTAAAGCGCCCGCAACGGCTATGGGTAATTTAACCGCGGTTTTCATCTGTGCAAGCGCACCCACTTCAATATGCTCAAGGCCGTAAACCGGGAAATCGGCAATTTCCTGTTTCAGTGCGAAGTTGGTTCGCGGCTGTTTCAAAAATTTCCCTTCTTTTCGTAAGTCGATTACCGCTTCGGCCAGGTTCTTGAACTTACCGCCTTTTTTAAGGGCGTAAGGCATCGGGTCGTCAATAAGGGCTTCCAGGGTGGCCAGGATCTGCTCCTTATCCATTACACCGTGTTTTAACAGGCCATTGGCCACACGGCTAAAGTTCTCTAATATCTTTACGTCGTTAATACCTAATGAGGTTAATTCGTTGTTGCTTATTTTTATCTTTTCCATAGCGCTCTTAAACCTCCGCCAATTGGCGGAGGGGTTTCTTAATTAGCTGCTTTTGTTATTTAACGATACAAAGTAAAATTGCAACTGCGCAATGTATTTGCGTAGTAAAAAATAATTTAATAATATTATAAAAAAAATGAGGAGTTTGTATTTAATCCGCTATTCATTTATTAAGACCGTCATTGCGAAGTACGAAGCAATCCCCAATAGGTAGAGCGGCTATGCAGATCTCCCTGTAAAGTTTGGGATTGCTTCGTACCTCGCAATGACGGGTGTTGACAAACATCCTAAATCCGAAATCAAAATATGCCCGTAAACCGCAATGCCCTTATCCGTTACCGAACCATTGACAGTTGCCTGCAAAACCGCCGCCGGCAGTGGACACTTGACGGTCTGATTGAAGCCTGCTCCGAAGCTTTGTACGAATACCAGGGGATAGACAGCGGGGTAAGCCGCCGCACCGTACAGGCCGATATTGAAATGATGCGCAGTAATAAGTTGGGGTACGAAGCGCCTATTGTAGTGGTTGATAAAAAGTATTACACCTACTCCGACAAGAATTACAGCATCAATAACATCCCCCTCAATAACCAGGACATGCAGGTGCTTAGCGAGGTAGCCGGTTTGCTGGGGCAGTTTAAAGGCCTGGGGCATTTTGCCGACCTTAACGAAATGGTAACCAAACTGGAAGACAAGATCTACAGCCAGAAAACACACAGTGTGCCGGTAGTTGATTTTGAAAAGAACGATAACTTGAAGGGATTGGAATGGATTGAGATTATCCGCAAGGCTATTGTAAGCAAGAATACGTTGTGTGTTAGCTATCAGTCATTCAAAGCAAGGGAGGCCAGTACATTTTGCTTCAGCGCTTATTTGCTGAAGGAGTACCGTAACCGCTGGTTTATGCTGGGAGTAAAGAATGTAGGAAATAAACAATTGCTTACACTGGCGCTTGACAGGATTCAGACTGTCGAAGTACACGCTGATAATTATATTGAAAATACACAGGTTAACCTGGCTACTTATTATAATGATGTATTAGGCGTAACTAAATCCGCGGGACAGCGCGATGTTGAGGTTACTTTTTGGGTAGATGATAAAAACGCTCCTTATGTTGTTACGAAACCTTTACATCACACCCAAAAGATACTGCAGGTTACAGTAGATGGGACAATATTCAGCATAAAAGTGGTTTTGAATTTTGAGCTTGAACGGGAATTGCTCGGTTTCGGGCCTAAACTGAAAGTGCTTGGTCCGCGGATTCTGGTTAAGCAAATGAAGGATCTGTACCGAAAATCACTGGAGCATTATGCTGGGGATAGCCCCATCCCGCAAGGAGGTAGTTTGAGCAGGTTGTTAAATTCGTGACATAAAGCATTTATATTAGCATTAATGATAAGCGAAAAAGAAACGACCAGCTTAAGTAAATTTTTAAGCCTGGTATTACGTCATCAGCCCGAAGCAATAAATATTAAACTTGATGAGCAGGGCTGGGTAGCCGTTGACGAGTTGCTGCTGAAAGCGGCTGCACATGGTAAAGCCATAACTCTTGAAATACTGAACCATATAGTTGAAACTAACGCCAAAAAGCGTTTCGCATTTGATGATGCCCGGCAGAAGATCCGTGCCAACCAGGGGCATTCGGTTGAGGTTGAGTTGGGTTATGAAGCACAAATACCACCGGATGTGCTGTATCATGGCACAGGGAGCCAGTCGGTTGAGGCGATTTTGCAAACCGGGCTCGAAAAGCGGAGCCGGCAGCACGTACACCTGAGCAACGACCTGGAAACGGCTGTTAAGGTTGGTCAACGCCATGGTAAACCTGTGGTGTTAACCGTTGCGGCGGGTGAAATGCACCGGCTGGGTCATAAATTCTATCTGTCAGAAAACAAGGTGTGGCTTACCGATTTTGTACCGACAGATTTTATCGGAAAATATTCCTCTTAACCTATCCATGATAACTTAAAAAATGGGTGTCATACTGAGCCCGTCGAAGTATAGCGGACAGGGCCTCTGCACACGAGTCTTGGACAGGATCAGACTGACAGGCCCTCTTTGTCATCTAACCTTCAGAGTCCATGGATTTAATCACTCAGGATAAATCCCAAATCGAACATCCGAATTCCGAAATTGGAAAATGACATTTTTTTGACTTTTGTACCAAATTAGTCGAAACTTTATTTTAAAAAATGCTTGCAGGTTATGTAGCAAACCTGTTACATTTAGGAAATTATAAACTGAAATGCCAAAGCACATCCTAATTATTTACGTATTAGTTGCCTGTTGTATCCTGGTTATTATGGTCAACTCATTTGTTAAAAACAGGTTAAACAAAAAAGCAGAAGACCGGCGGATCCTGAAACCTGTTAACCGTTCTTAACTATTTTTCAAACCCATTAAGAAGGCCGGCTCTGTGATCAAAGCGGGGTCGGCTCTGCAAAGCATCGATATTTCCTGATGCTTATATGTAATGTTTATTACCCGTCGTTTTTTTGAAGTTTAAACAAGCCTGTATTAAAATATACGTTGAGGAAAATATTTTTCGCTAAGACGCAAAGATTTTTTTTGCCTTTGCGTCTTAGTATGCTTATTTAATCACGGACGTGCTATTCTCCTAAAACCCATCAAAAACAAAAGTTTCGTTTACAAGCGGTTTCCTTGGCAGCATTTCAGGGCGGATACTGGCCTGGTACACAAATGAGGCTACGATGATGGCGGCCTGTTTCAGATCGTCTATCATCAGGTGGTCGTAGTCGTCCATATTGCTGTGATGTGTGCGGGTTTCATAATCAATAGGGTCCTGCACAAACTGGAAACCCGGTATGCCAGCCCAATCAAATGCCAGGTGATCGGTTGACCCGGTATTGGCCATAGTTACCGTTGTGGCACCAAGGTCATTAAAGGGTTTTAGCCACTGTTCAAATATCGGTTTCATTTTTTCGTTGTTTTGCGCAAAGATCCCCCTGATTTTTCCTGTACCATTATCCAGGTTAAAATAGGCTGATACTTTAGCCTGCTCGGACTTTACAGTAAACTTAACGCCATCCCTGAAATGTTTTTTAACGTAACCGAATGAACCCAGCAAACCCTGCTCTTCGCCACTCCACAGTGCAATGCGGATGGTGCGTTTAGGTTTAAGCCCAAGTGAATCGAGCAGGCGAACGGCCTCCAGCATCACAATACAGCCCGCGGCATTGTCTGTTGCACCGGTAGCAGCCTGCCACGAATCAAGATGGCCGCCCAGCATCACCAGCTGCGATTTTAGTTTGAGATCGGTACCGGGGATTTCGCCTACTACGTTGTAGCCGTTTGTATCTTCGGTAGATGTTTTGTCTGTAAAACTCATGGCCAGTTCAACTTTTTGGCCCGATTGGATCAGCCGTTTGATCTTCTGCCCGTCCTCTGAGGCCATAGTAACTTGTGGTACAGTTTCCGGATCAGTTAATTTATAGCCGTAGCGGCCTTGTACAAAAACGGTTCCGTTAACATTACCGCGGCCCGCGCTAATGAATGCCAGCGCACCGGCGTTTTTCAGTATCCGGTCTGCTGTTTTAAAGATCTTCAGGTATTTAGTAGTATACATGTCGATCATGGAGCGGGATACCATATAAGTATCCTTCAGGTTGGCTAATGCGGTGTCGGCCAGTCTTTCGGCCGATGGCTCAAAGTCTTTTTTATAATCAGCCGCATCACCGGTAACCAACACGAATTTTCCCTTAAACCCCGCGGCGTGACTATTCAGATAAGTAGTATCTATAGCCTGTGCCGATGTAATTATCATAACTTCACCTTGCAGCAGGCCTTTGCTGCCCGGGCTCCATGGATTAGGATAAGCCCTGATCTGAGCATTATAGGGTGCGCGCATCATCATACTGAAATCCTGCACTTCCCATTGTTTGCCAAAAGTGCCCCAGGGCTCGGTAGCGGCATTGGCCATTCCCCATTTTTTCATGGTGGCAACTGCCCAGCTTGCTGCCCGGGCATAACCCGGCGAATTGGTTAACCGCGGACCGGATACATCGGTTAAATAATGCGCTATCTGCGGAATTTGTGAGCTGCTAAGTTCTGCCTTACGGATACGGCTGAAAGCTGCAGTATCAATAACTTCCTGCTGGGCGTAGCTGCCGGTGCCGGCAAGCAACAACGCGCCGAAAATAAAATTGCGTTTTATATATTTCATAGTGAGGGTTTTAGATTTGAATATAGAGCTTTTAGTTTGAAAAATATAAATATGAGAGGGTAAAACCCGAACTAAGCCGTGCCTTTAACACAATAAAACATTGGTAATACGGCTGATATTCATTAAATAACGTAAAAACCGCATCCCGAAAGCGTATAAACACTATGTTACCCGGGTGTTTTTATCGTCAATTTTATCTTCTCTAATTAAAGCCATTTAACCCGGAGGCTATTTGCAGTTTTCTGAATCAGCAAATAGCTTGAAGCAATAGTATTTATAGTGTTCGGGCCGCCTGTATAGGCTTTAAATGTTTGTGAACCAACAATCAAATTATATAAACTTAAAACTACAACCTATGTCTTTTTTATCAAAAATGTGGGATCATGTAAAATCCCTGTTCCACAACGCTTCAGACGTTGTACATGAAATCATTACCGTAGCCGACAAAGTTGCTAACGGACTCAAAAACCTTGAAGCAAGCCAGGCTGGCCAGTTTTTGGAAACGACACTGGAAACCCTGGTGCCGGCATCAGCAGTAATTGTGAATGGCATTAAATTATGGCTGCCCAAAGTGGTTACCGATTTAAACTGGGCCGTACAGGAAGATGGCAAAACAGATGCGCAAAAAATAGCCGACGCGGTGGCTTATTTAGCAAAACTGAAAGGTGCCAATCCCGATGCTTATGCCAGCCAGCTGAACACGTTAAATGCACTGATTCAAAAATGGATGTCGGACCAGCAGGGTGCCGGGCTCAACATTCAGCAGGCCCTCACCATTAGCCAGGTAAACCATAATCCCGACCTGGTTTCGGCCCAATAATATTAAATTGCTGAGGGCAGCACACCAGGGGCCGCATCATAAAACAAATGATGTGGCCTTCTTTTTTATAATTATTTTATTGATATGACTGGTCTTTCTTTTAAAGTTTGAGAGTGCTTCGCCTCTATGTAACAATATGCTATCATGTTCAATTTAGTTTGTTTTATTAAGCTTCATAATAAGATATTTATAATGTTGAGTAGGAGCCGGTTTTCCGCCAACCTGACGTTTGTAAACCTTTTTTTATTGAAGATAAAAATGATGAAACGGATATTGTTTTGTTTACTTATGCTGATGACTTGTTTAGGAAGCAAGGAAGTACGCGCGCAGTCACTAAATGGTAATTTGCCGCGGTTACTCATCAGGCTGGATGATATCGGTATGAACCATTCTGTAAATATGGCTTTGCTTAAGGCTGCTCAAACAGGTATGCCGCTTTCTGCTTCGGTGCAGTTTGCATGCCCCTGGTACCAGGAAGCAGTTGAAATACTAAAGCAATATCCTAATGTTACGGTTGGGGTTCATCTTACATTGACTTCCGAATGGAAAAATTATCGCTGGGGGCCTGTTACCGGCCGTACGGCTGTTCCGAGCCTGGTTGATTCAAACGGGTATTTTCCGCAATCAACGCGGGCGTTTGCTAAAAGCGGCTATAAACTTAGCGAAATTGAAACCGAGTTGTCGGCCCAGATTGAAAGGGCGCAGGCATCAGGATTAAAAATAACCTATATCGACCCTCATATGGGCATAGCGCTTTCAACACCCGAATTGCGCGCCCTGACCGAAAAACTGGCTCATAAATACAAACTGGCTATATCAACCCTAAGCAGTGTAACTTATTTCGGCGAAACCTATAAAGAAATGTGGGGTGAGCCTATCGCTACAAAAAAAGAAGCGTTTTTAGTTTACATAAGCAAGCTAAATCCCAATAAGCCCAATATGATGGTGCTGCATACCGCTACTCCGAGCCCCGAGATGGATGTGCTGGTTGATATGAACAGTAACATGATGAACTCAAAAGAGGGTAAGCCCCTTACCAGTTTGCACCGCCAAACCGAACTTAATGCCTTGCTCTCGCCCGAGTTTGCAGCAATGAAGGGTAAAAAGTTTCAGCTGATCAATTATCAGCAACTGCTTGCCGGTAAGGACATTAGCACTTAAAGCGGCAGATAATAAATAAGCCCCTATTTTTTTGAAGTAGCAACTACAACAATGCCGCCTATAACTAATAATCCGCCCAGGTAGGGCGGCCAGTTAACAGTTTTTTCCCTATCGGCCGATACCTGTATAGGGCCGGCATCAATGATCTTTTCTTTTTTGGTGTAAGTAAAGCCTGTCCAAATGAGCATGGCCGCACCTACAATAATGAGTACAATCCCTATGGCTTTGTTCATGGTTATATAATTTGGTTATTGATAATAAATAGCGTTTAGTTACTATTTGTTTTGCGCTTGTCGTTCAGATTGGCATATTAAGTTTTTTTGCTTTCAACTTTTCTTTAGATTAGAAGCCTGGACCAGGGATGAATGGTTTTCCAATAACATCCTGAAAATTAATTACCGTAGATGCAAGATGATCTGATACTGGAAACCATATCGGTTACTAAAAACTTTTTTGGGGATAAGTCTTCGGGGGTTAATAACGTTACCATTTTTATTCCGAAAGGAAAGATAACAGCGATAGTAGGTGAAAGCGGCAGCGGGAAAACCACTTTGCTTAACCTGTTATATGGTACCCTGGAGCCCGACCATGGCGAGGTGTTTTTTAAGGAAGAGCAGGTATTAAGCAGGCAAAAAGGTATTCAGCATGCCCACAAGGTTATGAGGATGGTAGCGCAGCACGATAACGATCTTGATCCGCGAATATCGGTATGGGACACCATATGTGAAGGTTTGCCTGCCGAAGATCAAAGTCAGGCTATCCATCATGTTACCGAAGCTTTGAATCTTTTAAATATCTACGCCATTAGGGAAATGCCCTTTGGTAAATTAAGCGGTGGTGAAAAGCAGCGCGTAACCATTGCCAAAGCATTGATTAGCCGCCCGGAAGTTTTACTGCTCGATGAACCCTTTAACCAGGTAGATGCCACCTACCGGGAAGGTTTACAGCACGATATCAGGTATATTGTAAAGGAATGGGGAGTTACCGTAGTATTAGTATCGCATGATCCTGCCGAGATCCTTTCCATGGCCGATGAACTTATTGTACTTAAAGAAGGGGAAATAGTGGAGAACGGCAGTCCCGAGCAGTTATATCATTCGCCTAAATTAATGTACACAGCGCAAATACTGGCCAGCTGCACCCGGCTAACATCGGCCCAGGCAAAAATTTGCGGCATAAAAAGTAAACGCAGCGTTGTAGTGGTTTACGCGGAGCACATTAAAATAAGTAGCCTGGGCAGCAAATGGCTGGTGAAAATGGTGTTGTTCAAAGGCTTTTTTGAAGAACTTATTGTTGAAAAAGATGGTTTAACACTGCGGGTACTCAATTACGACAGGCGTAAATACTCCGTTGGTAGTAAAGTGAGCATCAGCATCAGCAAATATTTTGAGTTTGGGAAGTGGGAGAGTTGATTTATACTTTTGTCTCTTTGGGACTTTTTAATAAAAATGTCGTTGCGAGGAGGAACGACGAAGCAATCTCGTAGCTATGCAAGCCGGCCATGTATTGGCTACGAGATTGCCGCGCTGCGCAATGACATAGTTTTTATTTTTTTTCGTTCCAGCGCTTGTCGTCACTTCGCTACCGCTAATTCTCCTGTTTTCGCCTTTCTGTATTTTGATAGATTGATCAGCAACACGCTGCTCAATATTACAACCAGCCCAATAACCTGGATCAGCGTTACATGTTCGCCTGCAAAAATTACCCCCAATAATACGGCTATCACCGGGTTAACATACGCATAAGTACCAACCTGGGTGGCCGGCCTCACCTGTAAAAGCCATACATAAGCGCTAAATGCCGCTATCGATCCAAATATAATGAGATAAGCCAGGGCATACCAGCTTTGTGCCGGTATAGCGTGCCATTGTACGGTTTGTACCTCGTTGTTAAAAAAACTTGCAGGAATAAAAAATATGCCGGCTCCAAGCATTTGCCAGGCCGTATTTACCGATACGGAGCCTTTGGTGTTATAATGTTTTGAATATAATGATCCGGAAGCCCAGCCCAGTGTACCAAGTAAAAGCAATATCATTCCTGGTAATTTTGATGGACCTGCCGATGATCCCAATACGTCCGCGATCTGATCCCGGAATAAAAGTATCACACCTATAAAGCCAATGATGAGGCCGACAATGGTGCTTTTGCTTTTAAAGTTGGTGCTCCAGTTGGGTTTATCAAGCAGCACGAACCAAATTGGCGGCGATGTTACCATAATGGCCACCATAGCGCTTGGTAAAGTTTGTTCGGCCCATATTACTGCACCGTTACCTATTACCAGCAACAGGAAACCGCTTACTGCTGCATGTAATATGTTTTGTTTTACAAAAATCTTTTCACCCTTAATTGCACACCACGCCATTAACAGCAAACCCGCTGTGAAGAAACGCAGCGCGCCCAACAGCAGCGGCGGAAAACCGCCTACTGCAATTTTTATAAAAAAGTAGGTAGAGCCCCACACTATATAAACAGTGGCGAAAGCTATAATAACTAATATGGGCGAAGTGGATTTTGCAGTAGTAGGTGCCATGATATATTATTTTTCGGGTATAACCAATTGTTGTTGTTCTTTTTTGGTTTCGAGCACTATGGTGGTGCGGGTGCTCAAAATATTGGGTATTTTACTGAAGTGAGTGCGCATTAAATTCATTAGCGAGGCGGAGTCATAAGTACGCACTTTTATTAAATAGCAATCGTCGCCGGCTATGTGGTGCACTTCCTGTACTTCGGGTATCTTGGCCAGCTCGCCTGATGTAGCATCGCTTCCTGGCCCATCGGCCGCTTTCATAAATATAAAAGCAAGCATTTTTTGCTGCAGGGCCGCCGGATTGATGCGCGTTGTATATTGTTGGATCACATTTTTTTGTTCCAGTTTTTTTACGCGCTCAAGTATGCCGGATGGCGCCATGCCAAGCTCACGGGCCAGGTCGGCATTAGAGATCCGGGCGTTTTCCTGCATCAATCGCAAAATATGCAGGTCGGTTTTATCTAAAATAATTTCCGGTTCGTTAATCATACAGTAATATTCGATATAAATTGAATAAAGTTCAAATATTTTTAATTAAAATGAATTTAATTCGACAAAACTATCTTTATGATGTTTGAACATCAGTTGCTTAAGTCGCTTCTGCAATCAAATAAATATTGTTTAGCTGTCTGAAATGACTTTTTGATATGCAATAGTTTTTTTTGAAAAAAAATTAAAATGTTTTTAAATCACAATCGTCTTTATCTTTAAAAAGGATAAAGAAATTGACAACAGCGATAATGCCCCAGGACAAAAACAGCCACATCATACAAACAATTGCTTCGTATGGTAAAAGCTTGTTGGGATTTATTCGCCGGAGGGTAAAAAACGATGCCGATGCCGAGGATATACTCCAGGATGTTTGGTACCAGTTTAGCGCTGTGATCAATTCTGAACCGATTGAACAAACCAGCGCCTGGCTATACCGGGTGGCCCGGAACAAAATAACTGATAAGCATAAAAAAAAGACGGAAACCCTGCTTGATGATATGCTGGCCGATGATGAAGATTATGACGATGAGGCACCGGACTTTAAAGCCATACTCCTTACCGAAGCTACCACTCCCGAAACCGAGTATTTGCGCAACCTTTTTTGGGAGCAGTTATTTTTTGCGCTGGATGAATTGCCCGAAGAACAAAAACAGGTATTTGTTTGGCATGAGCTTGAAGATATCCCCTTTGAGGAAATTGCCAAACGTACCGGGCTAAATACCAACACGCTGGTATCAAGAAAACGTTACGCCGTACTACACTTGCGCAAACGGCTTGCCCAGCTTTACACGGAAATTACTGAATATTAAAAATTAAGACATTATATAACATGAAACCATTTTTTTATAAAAGGCGATTTTTCTTCATCCCGCTTGGGGTGCTCGCTTGCCTGGCCGTCATCAGCTTTGTGGTAATGCAGCTGTGGAATAATTTATTGCCGGATATTTTACATGTAACAACCATTACTTACTGGCAGGCCGTTGGCATATTTATTTTATGCAAGATTTTGTTTGGTTTTGGGAAAGGCGGCCCTAAAAGCGGAGGAGGAGCGCCCTGGATGCGCGGACGCATGGCCGAACGTTTTAAGAATATGAGCCCTGAAGACAGAGATAAGTTCCGCGCTCAGTGGGAAGACCGCATGTGCGGATGGAAAGGCCACGGGCATGGCAGGTTTAGCCGTGACTGGGACGATTTTAAGACTACCACAAACGAAGAAAAGAAAGCGGAATAAAAAAACTTAAGGATTATATGAAATTCATTAACTGATTTCATATATGGCAATAATTGTCACTAACGATCAGGAATATCAGCTTTAAGCTTTATGCATTCCGCTTTCAGCTCTATATAAATTAATATTTATCTACCTTAAATAAAATAACAATGGATGTACTGGTATTTGCAACAAGTGTACGGCAGAGACGGCAGGTGAGCCGGGTACAAAATTTATTAACCAAAATACCTGCCATAGCCCAATGGAACTTTGACCTGGAAGACTGCGATAATATTTTACGGGTGGAGGCTAAGGATCTTTCACCACGTTATATCGAATCGTTGTTGCAAAAGGCCGGCATCCATTGCCAGGAGCTTGATTATTAATACCTGTTTACAATGACAGCCTCGCTTGAACGTAAGGTGATCCGATGGGTCCATATCTTGTTAAGCATCCCAGTTGTAGGGTATATTTATGGCCCGGTTGCTCAAATTCCTAACGCGGCTGCAGCGGTAAAATGGGTGTTCTTCCCGATAATAGTACTTTCGGGATTTTGGTTGTGGAAAGGCTATTGGTTTAAAAAGAAATACAAAAATTTAGTTAAGTGATTGTTTGGCAGCCCGGCTTATTTTTTGGCCGGGCTGTTTATTTCAATCCAGTAGCCATCCGGATCCTGGAAATACAGTTGCAATACGCCATCTGCCCGGTAGGTAGGTTCTTTACTATCGCCTTTCCAGTTTGAGTAAGGGATATTCATTTGATCAAGCGTTTTTGCAAACTCTTTTACCGACGAAACGGTGAAGCAAAGGTGTACGCCTTTAACCTGTTTTTCATTCCGTTCCGCCTGTATAACATGTAGTTTTACATTATTGCCAAGGCTATACCATTGGTGTACGGTATCTGCAAAGGGGTTGTCAACTTTTTTAAGGTGTAATACTTTGGTATAAAACTCGGTGCTTTTTTTAAGGTTACCGGTAGTAATGGCGATATGATCAATTACCGGCGAGATATCGGTACCGTTTTGGGCCTTGCACACCATAGGCAAAAGCACAGTTATTGCCAGCAGCAACGTGGTTAGTTTGGCTGTTTTAAAAATTATTGATAAAGATCTCATTGTTAGGATTAGTAATTTAAATGCCTAAAGATATAGGTTTAGCATTATGGTTAAAGTAATGCACAAATAAATTACACAAGCATTCAATGAAAACTGAATATCAATCTTTCGTCCAGGGGATTAATACAATTGATATTGTGTAAATTCCAGTCATTAATATCAATAAGGCCCGCATCGGTCCTGTAATGACTGTCATCAACAGGGCATTTTACTACATATCCAATATCTTTAATCAGCACAATTATTGGTCTTGCACCGCAAACCTTGCAGCAGTTACAATCAACCGATCCTGGTATATTTACATAGCCCCTCATACTTCATCCGGCGTTTAATTAAGTTTTTAATTGCGATTAGTTATCAGGTCAATCAACTTGTTAAAGTACTCGTATTTTATCCCCAAAAATTAAAAAAATGCTAATTGAGAATAAAATCCTCCATGAAAATATAATACGTATGAAACTGAATTTATGTTACCGCCCTTTGCAGATTATTATTTATTTAAGGGATAATAATAGTTTGTTTGTATTTTACGGTGCCGTTTTATATTAATTTAACGCTGCAAACAGCTATAGAGCAATATCATTATGATGCTTATAACCTTTCTGGCTATCGGTTTTTTGTTTGTTTGGATTAACCGGGCCATGGCGCGACGGAGTTCCTGAGTTGTAGCTTGAAATAGTTGTCGACTGATGATTATTCCACTGTAACATTCCTTTTACCGCTTTGTCGCCGCACTCTTATGGCATGATAAGTGTTTGGCCATAGTTTATCTATCGAAAACTAATAAATCATTTGCTATGAAAACTACTGTTTCACGCTCAATTTCATTATTAATATTAGTAGCAATGGGCTTTACAAGCTGTTCGGCCGAATACCGGGAACGACACAGGCGACGACATGACGAAAGGGTTCGTGTACACGAACGGGTAGTTATACATAATTAAACAGGTAAATACAGCAAAACAGGCCGTGCTTCATCAGCACGGCCTGTTTTGTTTATGGCGTTTAAAAACCGGGATTATTTATGGTAAAATCAATCGTTCCAGAGGTGCCGTGAATGAAGGCTGCCTTCCAGTTTGTTTTTAATTATAAGGTCGTCTTTATGCAAAATGCAATCGCCCTGATTGATGTCTTCTTCGGCAGTAACTTTGATGATGCTGCCTGATATCTGTTCAACTATACTTGATAAAGTAAAGATCTCTGAGTCGGGTATTTGTACGGTTAATATTGCCATGGGTAGATGATGTTATTTTTAATAATTCAAAAATATGGCAATAAAATTTACCCAGTGTTTTATGAAAGTAAAATTTAAATAACCTTTATTTTACAAATGTATCAACAATATTAATTCGCGGTTTTAGTTACCAGTACCCAGTCCACAATGGTTTTGGCGCTACCTGCTTTTATTTTGTTAACTGTATTTTCTGGTAAACCATGATAGGGTTTGGTAACCTTGTTAACACCACCAGGATAGCCACCGCCTAATGCAAAATTAAGGATGATGAATTTTTTGTTATCAAAAGCCCAGCGGCCATATTTTTCAACCATTGCTTTTGTTACCGTATAGGTGATTTTGCCATCAACCTTAAAAACAAGGCTCTCAGGCAACCAGTCTACCGAATATACATGCCACTGGGTAACATCAATGCCTGTGGGGAAAAGTACACGTTTTGCAAGCGGCGTATCGCCAAAATAGCCGGGGCCATGTAAAGCATGGCTTACCCAGCTTGAGTCGCCTACGGTTTCCATTACGTCAATTTCGCCGCAATTGGGCCATTTACCGTTTCCAAGCAGCCAAAAAGCTGGCCATAGGCCTGCGCCTGCGGCCATTTTCATTCTGCATGAGGCTGTACCATATGTAAGCTCCATTTTAGCACGGGTATTAATGCGGCCTGAAATGAAATCATATTTACGCCGCTCTTTACTGGTAAAGCCGGGTTTATATAAAGCCTTTAAAACAAGGGCGCCATTTTTGGCACCTTCGGCTTTACCATCTATCATATAAATGGTAGCCGCCGAATCAACATAGGCCTGCTGCTCGTCGTTAACAGTATTGCCTGTAACTTCAACATTCCATTTGCTCCTGTTGAGGGTTGGTTTGTTAAAATCTTCAAAGAAAACAGTATCGGTAGTTTTATTCTGAGCGAATGCCTGTAACGCTAATAAAAGTGGAGCTGATAGCAGCAGATATTTTAGATTCATTTGAGGTGTGAGATAAGGGTTTAAAAGTAGATAAATTGGATGAGAGGAACTTAGTATTTACCAATTGCGATCATAATTTTACAGTGGCGTCCCGGTTTGAAAACTAAAATACATCGATAAATAAACAGATGAAGAATCTCTGCTTACATTGTTATATTTGTGTAATACTCATCTTAAGGTCATGGGTAATAACACAACAAATTTATATTTCAGGTCAAAACAGGTTTCGTTAATAATGTTGGCGGTCATGGCTATCATTTGCTCCAGGTTGCTGTTCTTTTTTTTCAATGACCCCGAAGGCCCAAATCCTTTAATAGTTGGAGGTTTGGCACTGGCTGTATTTTTGCTATCCTGGGCGGTATATGTATTCGGCCCATTTAAAATAAATGGCTTTAAGAGACTTTTCGTGGTAATTTGTATCCAAATACTATTGGTTATTGGCCTCTATTTTGGGTTGAAGTAATTTCTCGTCTTTCTCAAAACTTTAAACCTGGCCTGCATCTGCAATTTTACCCTCTAATTACCTTTACTTTTTTAAATTGCAATCTTATATGGATCTATATGCACAGTAGTGGCTTTTTGAAGGTATTCGCAATTATTGCGTTGATTAGTTTGTTGTTTGATTGGTACATCCATTCCGGCCTTAAAACCTTAACTGCCGACTGGCCATCAAACCTATGGCGCAATGTTGTTTTATGGGGGTATCTGATCATATCTGTAGGCGTAACTGCTTTATTTTTACTTGGCTTTGGCGCTTTTAGTACAGCAAGCGGCATGCGCCCATTTCATGAATGGATGCTAAGCCTGTTCCTGACGTTTTTTATTACCAAATTGGTTTTCATAATCGTGCTATCCCTCGGCGATCTCGGGAGGTTTTTCGTAGGTGTATTCAATTTGATCGGTGGTTCGGGCAGGGTTGCCGGGCAGCCGGCTTTTCCAGGCCGGCGTAAGTTCATCAGTGAAATAGCGGTACTGGTGGCTGCCGTGCCTTTTACTTCGTTTTTTTATGCCATGCTTAAAGGTAAATACGATTATAAGCTGCATAAAACCACTCTTTATTTTGATGATTTGCCCGATGCCTTCGATGGCTTTACCATCACCCAGCTTTCTGACATCCATTCGGGAAGCTTTGATAATACCGAGGCTATGCAACGCGGTATCGACCTGGCTAAAGCGCAAAAAAGCGACCTGTTTGTTTTTACCGGCGACCTGGTGAATAATGCAGCATCGGAAATTGAGCCTTATATTGACAGGTTTGGGCAGATCAAAGCGCCTTACGGACAGTTTTCCATTTTAGGTAACCACGATTACGGTGATTATATCCATTGGGATAACATGCAGGAAAAGGCAGCCAATCTCGATAAACTTAAACAACATCACAAAGCCTTAGGCTACCGTTTGCTGCTGGATGAAAATGTAACCATTGAAAAAGGCGGACAATCGATCTCCCTGATCGGGATCCAAAACTGGGGCAGAGGTTTCATCCAGATAGGCGATTTGAATAAGGCGCTTCAGGGCGTACCCCCGGATGCCTTTAAAATCCTGCTTTCGCATGACCCTACCCATTGGGAAGAACAGGTTCGTTATAACCCAACAACCATCCATCTTACCCTATCAGGGCATACTCATGGTGCGCAGTTTGGGGTGGAGGTCCCCGGCTTTAGGTGGAGCCCGGTAAAATACCGCTATGTTGACTGGGCCGGCCTCGCTAATGAAAAGAACCGATATCTGTACGTAAACCGTGGTTTTGGTTTCCTGGCATTTTCGGGAAGATTAGGTATTTGGCCTGAGGTTACGGTTATTGAGCTGAAGAAAAAGGTAGTGTAACGTTATAAAATACGGATTTGATTTATCGGGCTTGATTTGTGGCAAGGTTTTTATGCTTTTTATATGAAGCATTAAAACTAAGATTATGGCAACCAACGATATAAAAAGGATAGGCAAAAACGGTCCGCAGGTACAGCATCAGCATAGTAATGCCTGGCAAGTGATGAAGCCTTTTGTACATTTTGGTGTGAAAGCTATAAGCGCAATAGCCCATACGCTTATCTACATTATAAAACATATTCCCAAACCTGATTCGCCTAAACCTTCCGGGCAAAAAGGCGGTAAGATCATCAAAATATGAAATAGTAAGCCCGGTATATTCATATCGGGCTTTTTTGTAATCCAGTACTGGTTATCTACCGTTATTAAACGGAATAAAATACCGTGTTTTCACGGGTTGCGGGACCGTTTTTAAATGGCGAGATTTAAGCGTTGATTAAATCATGCAAAACAAGAACTGCCATTACCTATCACAGGTTGCTAATATTGCCTTCAATAATAATTGATATAATATTTAAAACCTAAACCTTAACTTTAACCTTGTCCTTACACCCGTCAGTTTGATGGGTGTTTTTTGTTTTATACCAGTTCAAATTCATGAGCGTTCAGTAAGTGGCTTGTTGTTTAAATTACAATTTGTACTTACTTTCACCCTCAATGAATCATCTGTTTACCGGTTACAAAACGCTTCAAAAATTAATACTTCCGGCGCTGTTACTTTCTGCTACATTATCATCAAAAGCGCAGGTGTTTGGCGGTAATCCGCCATCTATAAAATGGAAACAGGTAAACACACCGCCAGCCCGGGTGATATTCCCGACCGGCTTGGATTCGGCGGGGTTAAGGGTTGCCAATATCGTGCAGCAAATGAATGGCCTGATCCGGCCAACAATCGGCTTTAAGCAAAAACAAATCAGTATTGTATTGCAAAACCAAACCACCGTAGCCAACGGCTATGTAGGATTGGCCCCCTTCAGGAGCGAGTTTTTTTTAACCCCAGAGCAAAATAGCTTTGATATAGGCAGCCTGCCATGGCCGCAGCAACTGGCTATTCACGAGTACAGGCATGTGCAGCAGTACAATAATTTTAATGTAGGCCTGTCGCATTTACTCCGCATAATTTTTGGCGAGGGCGGGCAGGCGCTGGGTAATGATTTGGCTGTACCTAACTGGTTTTTTGAGGGCGACGCTGTATTTAACGAAACCCTGGTAAGCGAACAGGGCAGGGGCCGGCTGCCTTATTTTTTTACAGGTTACCGTGCGTTGTGGGCTGCGGATAAGAACTACAGCTATATGAAGCTTCGCAATGGCTCGTACCGCGATTATGTGCCCGATCATTACCCGCTCGGCTATATGATGGTAGCCTACGGTCGCGAAAAATATGGCAGCGAACTATGGAAAAACGTAACACATGACGCCGCGGCCTATCGCGGTGGCTTTTATCCTTTTCAATGGGCTGTTAAAAAATACACCGGCGAAAGTTTCAAAACCTTTTCAAATAACGGGTTTGCTTATTTCAAACAGCAATTTGCCGAAGATAACACCCAACCAGTTGCAGAACGAAGGACACATTTTGACGCCAACCGGCAATACCCGGCTTTTGTGAATGATAGTACGCTCATCTATGCCAAAAATACTTACGATCACTTGCCCGCCTTTGTCATTAAAAACGGTAGTAAAGAAGTGAAAATCAGCACCCGTTCCTATTCATTGGATAGTTATTTTGATTATCACAACGGTAAAATAATTTATACATCCTATCGGCCGGATTTACGCTGGGGCTACCGTAATTATAGTGAATTGATGCTGCTTGATGCAAAAACAGGCCAGGAACACCGGATCACCTCAAAAGCAAAATACTTTTCGCCTGCTTTTAGTGCCGATGGTCAAAGTATTGTTGCTGTACGGGTTGATCCATCAGGTGCAAGCCGGCTACATATTTTGGATACTGCAGGGAAACTGCAACAGGAAATTCCAAATCCCCGGGGGCTGTTTTATACTTACCCTAAGTTTTATGGCGATGGCAAACTGCTGTCGGCAGCGCGCAATAAGGATGGGAAAATGGGGATAGCGCTTACAGAGATCGCTAACGGTAAAACAACGTATTTAACACCCCTGAGTTTTCGCCCTATAGGTTTTATCGCGCTGAAAAAAGATACACTTTACTTTACCCAAACCGATGGCAAAAACGACCGCCTGTTTGTAATGATGCTTAACGATAGAAGTGTTTATGAGATGCTGCCTCCCGGTAACGACAGTGGTATTGGCTATTACCAACCTGCTGTAAGCGACAATAAACTGGCCTGGGTAGGTTTTACTGCCGATGGTTACCGGATTAACCAGGCTAACAAAAAAGATTTAAAATGGATAGCCGCCGGGGGGGATTATGCACGCTACCTGCCCGATCTGGGTATCACAGCACTCAAAAAAGATTCGGCTGCCAATTTAGTAACGGGGATAGTTGATAAGCCATTGCCGGTTACCAACTATTCCAAAGCACATGGGTTGTTTAATTTTCACAGTATCATCCCCAACATCAGCGACCCTAATTATTCATTCGCTATCACGGGCGAGAATGTGCTGAATACTTTTCAGTCCGAATTGTCTTTTGATTATAATACCAACGAAGGCTACAAACAGTTTGGTTTCGATGCCATTTACGGGGCCTTATTCCCCTATATTTCGGCCGGGGCCGATTATACACTCGACAGGCGGAGCTTTTATAAAGGCCAATACGTATACTGGAACGAGACTGCTGTACATGGTGGCTTGCGGGTCCCCCTGAATTTTAGTGAAGGCAAGCGTTTAACCAGTATTACCCTTGGCAGCGACCTGTATTTTAACAGCATCAACTTTCAACAAGCCTACAAAAGCAGTTTTGCAGATAGATCGCACAGTTATCTGAATAACTATATCAGTTTTAGCAATCAAACGCAACAGGCACAGAAAAATATTTATCCCCGGTTTGCGCAAAGCATAGGCGTCAATTATAAATCGGCAGTTTCGGGCTCAGGAGCAACACAACTGTTAACAACCGGGTCGTTTTACTTCCCTGGCTTGTTTGTGAACCACAACTTTGTCATCAGCCTGGCGCGCCAGCAAAAAGGAAAAGATAATGTAATCAGTTTCTCTAATGATTTCCCTTTCTCCAAAGGTTATACCGCCGAAAACCTGGATAATATGAATAAGATTGGCTTAACCTATCATATGCCAATAGCGTATCCTGATGCAGGTTTCGGTAACCTGTTTTACCTGTTACGCTTACGTACTGCATTGTTTTTTGATTATACCCATGCCAGCGCATCAAACTTTTTTACCGATGGCAGCAGCTTTAAACAAAACTTCAGGTCAGTGGGCGGTACCTTGTATTTCGATACCAAGTTCTTTAATCAAAATAGCATCACATTTGGTATCAGGTACAGTAGGTTGCTTGATGAAGACTTTTTTGGTGGGACAGGGCGAAATAGGATAGAGCTGGTTTTACCGGTGACTTTCTTTTAAAGAATTATTGAATTAATAATCGGTACTTACTATACCCGTTAGGCAACCGGCGCAAGTAACAAGTGCCGATTTTCTTTCTTTAATATGAGCAGCTATTTTAATTATATCGGAAGAAATATCAACATCTTTTTTTTGAAGCATTTGTATACCGGCAACACCGTATGCTTGTTCTTCGCAACAAAAGCTAACTAACAGGTTTTTGAGTTTTTTGATATTGTTATTTTTTACAATTCGTTCAATGTATTTGCCCATCGCTGTTTGAGGGCTGCCATCTCCGCAAAAAAACGCATAGGTCTTATCTAAATTTAATTCATGTATTAAATCATTAATGCTTTTTGACGATTTATAAAAAGCATTACGTCTTTTTAAATACTCCAATACCTGTACAGTGTCTATTTTGGGGCGGTTTTCTTTTTGATTCATCTTATCGAAAGCTGGGTCTTCATAAAATGAATTATCGTATATGACAGAGCTAAAAAGGATACAGTCGTCCTTAATAAGTAAGTTAACCTGGTATCGATTTAAGCCATTAAAAACTACGTTTATCCGTTGATGCTTATAGCCAAAATCTACATCTCTGTCAAAGTAAGTAGTTACTTTGCTATCATGGGGCTGCCGGGTTTGTTTAATGCTGTCAATTCTTTGGAAAAGCTTGGTAGCGCTCTTTTCATTATTAGATACTGATTCTATTTTGTGATAATAAGTCTGAAGCTGGGCATAACTTTTTAAAATGGTAACTTGGAATAAAAACAGAAAAAGTATTTTTCTATTCATAAATTTAACTATTCGCCAACCGAATCAATTCCCTAACCCGGTCAACGCCGGTAATATCAATACTATATTCATCGCCGGCTTCGGCGCTCATCATGATGCTTTCATTATGAAACTTCATTTTACTGGCAACCTTGATCCTTGCCGATGAATGAACTTCTTTAACCCCGGTAAAATGAACGAGGTCTGCTACGTTGGTCTCACTTACGCCGCTCCCGGGCATAATGCTGATGCGGCCGGCGGCTTGTTCAACGAGGCGGTTTAAATTGCTGGCACCCTCAATAGCGGTGCTTTTGCCTCCTGAGGTAAGTACGCGCTCGCAGCCCATTTCAATAATTTCTTCAAGGGCTTTATGCTGATCGGCACACATGTCGAAGGCCCGGTGGAACGTTACGCCCAGGCCCCATTGCCGGGCGAGGCGCACCATTTCGGTACATCGTTCTATATCGATGGAGCCATCTTCTTTAAGGATACCTATCACAACGCCGTCGCAGCCGGCATCAATGCAATACCTGATATCGGCCATCATGAGCTTGTACTCCATATCATTATACAAAAAATCGCCGCCGCGCGGGCGGATGAGCACATACAGCTTGATATGGAGCAGGCTGCGGGCCATTAATATCGTACCGTGAGATGGGGTGGTGCCGCCATCCTTCAAATTTTCGCAAAGTTCAACACGCACAGCGCCGCCCTCCTGGGCCGCCAGGGCCGATGTAACCGAATTAGCACAAACTTCGAGCGATACTTGCATGTTTTTTTAAGTCCATAGTCCATGGTCGATAGTCCATAGCCTTTTTTGTTCATAGTCTATAGTCGATAGTTCATAGACTACTACTGTTAAGTTAACTATATTCTGCAATATTAAGCCATGGACTATCGACTATGGTCCATGGCCTAAATTATTTATAATAACTCTTGCCAGGTATTAACAGATCCTGCTGCTGCGCATTGCAAACAGCGTATGAAAAACCGCTTTGTATGGCATATGCGCCATATTCACCCTTTTTATTGATAGCTAAAAAGCCAACCTGGATCTTTTTTGCTATTTCCGGCTTCTTTTTGATAATGCGGTTTACGGCTTCCTTACAGGCATCCTCGGGCGATAAACCCTGGCGCATTAATTCAACCACCAAGAAGCTGCCCACATTGCGGATCACCTCTTCGCCAACACCGGTTGATGTAGCACCGCCAACTTCATTATCTACGTAAAGGCCCGCGCCTATAATAGGACTGTCGCCAACACGGCCATGCAGTTTGAAGGCCATACCGCTGGTAGTGCATCCGCCCGAGATATTGCCTTTGGCGTCAATAGCCAGCATACCAATAGTATCATGGTTATATTTATTGCCAGGTTTGCCGCCGTTTTCGATATTCATAACGGGGCTGTACTGGGCCTTTTTAAGCCACTCCTTCCAGATCTTTTCTGTTTCGGGGGTTAGCAGTTTTTCTTTTTTCATGCCCTGCTCAACGGCAAACTGGGTAGCACCTTCGCCAACCAGCATTACGTGAGGGGTTTTCTCCATCACCAAACGGGCTACCGAAATAGGATGGGCTATATTCTCCATGGCAGCTACCGAGCCACAGTTGCCAAACTCGTCCATGATACATGAGTCGAGGGTTACATGTCCGTCACGATCGGGCAGGCCGGTGCGACCAACGGTATGGTTGGTAATATCTTCGGCTTCGGGAATGCGGGCGCCGGCTTCAATGGCGTCGAGCGCACGGCCCCCGGCTGATAATACTTTCCAGGCTCCTTTGTTGGCTATAATGCCAAAATCCCAGGTTGAAATTACGATAGGATAACCGCCTTCGGGCTTTGATATGACAGTTTTTGCGATGGCAGATTTAGAAAGCGCTGCAAATGAAGCACCTGCAGCAGATAATTTAATGAACTTACGGCGGTTGTACATACCGCTAATATATGAAAAACAGTTTTAAGTCGTAAGTTCTAAGTCTTCAGTCTGAAGTCGTAACTCTTGAGTTTTAAGTTAAGACCCTGTCAGGTTATAAAAATGAAGGTTTTTGACCCGCGACTTAAGACTTTCGACTTTGAAAAAAAAGCTATTCGAAATCCCGCTGGCAATTAAAACAATGCCAGGCTTTACGGCTATAAAACGGGAATATCATCAATAAAAATGAGATGATGGCAGTGAGCCAATGAACCCTTTTTTCGGTTGCAGAACCGTAGCGTACATTGGTTGAGCCACAATAAGGGCAAATCACCGCATTAAGCGTTTCGTCGTCAATTTCAATATGGTCCTGGTCGTGCAGGTCACCTTCGGCAGCTAAGATTTCACGGCAACGCTCCAGGTCGCGCTCAAATATTTTTAGTTTAATACCGCCTACAGCCTGGTTGTAAAGCGGGTTTGAACCTATGGTGTTTTCATCGGCAATAAAGCAGGGAATGCCATAACCCTCCAGTTTGGTGCGGATGATATGTGCAAGCATCACATCATAATAAGTTTCAAATGTTATGATCTTTTCTTCGGGTTGAACGGCCATATGTAGATAAATATTAATCAAAGGTAAATTGTTTTTTATTTAATTTGGACGCCATGAACCGCATCGACCGAATATCAGCCATTTTGATCCAACTACAATCGCGCAGGGTAGTAAAGGCCGGTGATATTGCCGATAGGTTCAACATTAGCCTGCGTACAGTTTATCGCGACATAAAAACGCTTGAAGAAGCAGGCATTCCCCTTATAGGCGAAGCCGGGGTTGGCTACTCTATTATGGATGGTTATCGCCTGCCCCCGGTAATGTTTACCCGCGAGGAAGCCACCGCTTTTTTAACAGCCGAAAAGTTTGTTGAAAAGCTTACAGATACCTCAACCATGGCGCAGTACCAGTCGGCCATGTACAAGGTACGGGCCATTCTTAAATCATCAGAAAAGGATGCTTTGGAAAACCTTGATGGTAGTATTGAAGTACTGAAAAGCCATAGCCAAAAGCGGGCCGGTAATGTTGATCATATCCAAACCATACTTGATTGTATCATTTGTAAGAAGATCATGTGCATTGACTATTTCGCCGCCCACTCACAGGAAAATACCAAACGCGACGTAGAGCCCGTGGGCGTTTTTTTTCTTGACAGTTTCTGGCACCTGATAGCTTACTGCCGCCTGCGTAATGATTACCGCGATTTCAGGATCGACCGTATCAAAAAGCTGATGGTAACAGATAAAAGTTATATCAACAGCAAGCACCCTACGCTAAAGGATTACATTGATAAGATGGCCAGCGAAAAGCAGCTTGAACAGGTGGTGATCAAAGTTGACAAGGAGATTCACAGCTATCTTGACCATCAAAAATACTATGGCGGTTTTGTATCTGAGAAAACCGTGGGCAACAAAATTGAGATGACTTTTTTGACCATTTCATTAGAAGGTTTTGCCCGATGGTATATGACCTTTGGCGACCGCGCTGAAATCATTAAACCAGATACACTGCTGCAACGTGTACGGGAGATCACAGCGACCATAGCCCAAAAAATAAATTAACTTCTTTTCTTTTTTTCCTGCTGACATAAGGCTGTCACCAGTGCGTTGTTACTTTGTTTCATAATGGCAGGGGCAGGGCTTTTATTGGTCGTGTTTTTGCGGGTAATTTAAACCATACACTTATGAAACATTGGATAATAGTAGTATCAAAAGATCACATTGGCCGCGGCATTTCCGGGGGATTTATTCAGGCCAATCATGGTAAACTGGCGCCGCTTAAACGTATGGAGGTTGGCGACTGGGTGGCGGTGTATTCGCCTAAACAAAAGATGAACGGCAATGAGCCTTTGCAGGCTTTTACAGCCATTGGCCAGGTGCGTGACGAGGATATTTATCAGAAGCAAATGGCTATTGATTTTATCCCATACCGCCGCAATGTAAATTACTACGAATGTGCCGAAGTTCCGATAGCCCCGATGATTGACGAACTCGATTTTATCACCAACAAAAAAGCGTGGGGTTACAACTTCAGGTTTGGATTTTTTGAAGTTCCCGGCGCAGATTTTAAGAAGATAAAGGAACAAATGATCACTGCAAAACAACCACTATTAAATAAAGCTACGTTATGGAAAAATTAACAGTAAATGTGCAGGTAAAATTTAAAGCCCCGATGGCTAAAGTTTGGCAAGGCCTGACTGATCCTGCTATGGTAAAAAAATATTTTTTTGGTACCGATCTTGAATCGAGCTGGAGGGTAGGGGAGCCCATAAAATTCAGCGGGGAGTGGGATGGTAAAAAGTATGAAGACCATGGAACTATACTGGACATTGATCCCGGTATATTTGTAAAATATAATTACTGGAGCAGCATGAGCGGTACCGAAGACAAGCCCGAAAACTATGCTAATATTACCTATAACCTAACCGGGAATAATGGCGAAACCGAGCTTACCATTACCCAGGATAATGTAAAAAATGAGGAAGCCAAAACGCATTCAGAGCAAAATTGGAAAGGGATTTTTGAGGGACTGAAGAAGTTGGTTGAATAATAATAATTATAAACTAATAATTTATATAATCATTATAATTAACTGTATAAAAATTAATTATATATCAATATAACAAATAGTAATAGCTCCAGGTATGGATAAAGTAACAATAAAAGGCTTTTTTTTGGTCGGCATTTCGGTGCGCACCACCAATCAGGGTGGCCAGGCGATGAAGGACATTGCCGGGCTCTGGAACTGGTTTATGAGCGAGCACGTTTTACAGCAGGTGGTGAACCGTGTCAGCGATGATATTTATTGTGTTTACACCGATTATGAAAGCGATAAGGATGGCTTTTATACCGCAGTACTGGGTTGTAAGGTAGCTACTAAAGACAATATCCCTGAAGGGCTGATCTGCATTACTGTGCCTCCCGGAAACTATAACCGTTATATTGCCAAAGGTGCACTGCCGCAATCAGTAGGGGAAACCTGGCACCAGATCTGGACAAGTGATATCGACAGAAGATATATGGCTGATTTTGATGTGTATGGAGAAAGGTCACAAAATGCTGATAATGCCGAGGTAGAGGTTTTTGTTGGGGTGAATAACTAATCATCGTCATGCTGAACTTGTTTCAGCACCCCATCAGAAGAGCCGCCTGGAATCTTGCTTGTGAGGTGCCGAAATAAATTCGGCATGACTTTTTAGTTAAAAGAATATAGCGTTTAGACTCCAGAAAATTCTGTAATTTCTAAAATTCTATAAATTGTAATTGATATTACCTGTTAAAAGTCAATCGTTTGCCGGTTTTACCTTCAATAAGACTTCCATTCGCATATGCCAGGTTTCCCGATATCAAAGTATAAGCTACCTGCGAGCGGAAGGTATTGCCTTCAAATGGGCTCCAGTTACATTTATACAGGATATTACTTTTATTTACGTTCCAGGGTTTGTTTAAATCTACAAGTACAAGGTCGGCCCAGTAACCTTCGCGGATGAAGCCACGTTTTTCTATTTGAAAAAGGGTAGCTACGTTATGCGCCATTTTTTCTGCGATTTGCTCGAGGCTTATTTTGCCATGATGATATAGCTCAAGCATAGCGGGCAAAGCATGCTGAACCAACGGTCCGCCGGATGGTGCCTGCAGGTAAGGCTGCTCTTTTTCTTCAATAGTATGCGGGGCATGATCGGTGGCAATAACATCAATGCGGCCATCCAAAACAGCACGTAAAATACCATCACGATCTGCCTCTGTTTTTACAGCCGGGTTCCACTTAATATAGTTGCCTTTTGTTTCATAATCTGCATCGGTAAACCATAAGTGATGGATGCAGGCTTCGGCAGTAATCCGTTTATCTTTTAGTGGTGTTGTGTTGTCAAAAAGATGAGTCTCCCGCTCGGTAGAAATGTGTAAAATATGCAGGCGGGTGTTGTGTTTTTTTGCAAGCTCAATGGCCATTGATGACGACAAATAACAAGCTTCAGCACTCCTGATTTTTGGATGCATCCGCACCGGAATATTTTCACCAAGCAGTTGTTTGTAGTGTGCAAGATTGCTCTTGATGGTAGCCTCATCTTCGCAGTGCGTAGCGATCAACATTGGTGATTGTGCAAACAGTTTTTCGAGCGTGTGCGGGTCATCAACGAGCATGTTCCCGGTAGAGGATCCCATGAACACTTTGATACCACAAACCTTACTGATATCGGTGCGCAAAACCTCATCTAAATTGTTGTTAGAAGCGCCCATAAAAAATGAATAATTAGCCAGCGAATTGCGCGACGCAATCTGGTATTTATCCTCCAAAAGTTCCTGCGTTAAAGTGTTGGGAACAGTGTTGGGCATCTCCATAAATGAAGTGATGCCGCCTGCAACAGCAGCCCTCGATTCTGAATAAATATCGGCCTTATAAGTTAAGCCCGGCTCGCGGAAGTGTACCTGGTCGTCGATGCAGCCGGGCAGCAAATGCAGGCCTTCTGCGTTGATGATTTCATCGGCTTGCGCGTCAATTACCGGATCGATACGATCTATCAAACCATCTTTGATCAATACATCGGCAACGTATTGTTTATGCTCGTTAACTATGGTGGCTGCTTTTATCAGAATTGTAGACATGTGTTGATTTCGGATTTGGGAATTTCGATTTCGAATTTATTTATGATGCTTATAACAGGTCAAACTTACGAAGTTTTTGAAATTTCGTAAGTTTCAATAGCGGCGGCTATTTCCTGCTCTATCGGGAATTGTCCCAAACTTTTATAAATAGCAGTACCATTTGCCTCACTATCCTTCACGGCCCATGTTGCCATTGCGTACATTACCGGCCGCAATTCCATGCCCGATTCGCTGAGCCGGTAGGTTACGTACGGGGGCACAACAGGTTTTGATTCCCTTATGATGATACCATCAGCTTCCAGTTGTTTCAGGTGCTGGATCAGCATTTTTTCGGTAATGGTGGGAATAGATTTTTTTAGCTCGCTGTAACGCTTGCTTCCGGCTAAAAGGTGAAACAAAATGATCGGTTTCCAGTACCCGCCTATGCGTTCCATAACATAAGTTACCGGGCATTCTTTAAATGCGGCTTGTTTGTTTTCCTGTATGGTTGAGCTTTCTTTTATTGCTGTCATGGTGATACATACTTTAGGGTAAGTACTTGTAAAAAAGTAAGTACAAAAATACCTTTGCTTTCAATAAAAACAAAAACATTATGAAAATTATAGTAACAGGTTCAACAGGCAATATAAGCAAACCTTTAACACAAACTTTAACAGCCGCAGGGCATAACGTAACCGTAATCAGCAGTAACGCCGATAAGATAGCAGAGATAGAATCATTAGGGGCTAAAGCTGCAATTGGCTCGCTAACAGATGCCGATTTTTTGACCGAAACATTTACCGGAGCCGACGCGCTTTACGCCATGGTGCCGCCAAACTTTGGTGCAGAAAGCTTAAGGGCATACCAAAACGAAACAGGTAAAAGCTATGCCGAAGCCATTAAACGGTCGGGTATAAAAAAAGTAGTTGCGTTAAGCAGCATCGGGGCGCATTTGGATAACGGTGTAGGCCCTATAAAAGGCATCCATGATGTTGAGGGGATTTTGAACGGATTAGATGGTGTGGCCGTTAAGTTTATCCGTGCACCGTTCTTCTATATCAATTTTTTCAGTAACATCCCGCTTATCAAGCACCAGGGGATCCTTGGGTCAAATTATCCCGCAAATACAAGGCTGATCATGGTACACCCTAAAGATATTGCGGCAGCAGTTGCTGAAGAGTTGCAAAAAGATTTTGCAGGTAAAAGCATACGCTACATTGTAAGCGATGAGTCAACATCCGGCGGGGTTGCAGCGGTTTTAGGTGAGGCTATAGGTAATCCTAACTTGCCATGGATTGAGTTTACTGATGAACAGCTTGCAGAAGGCTTATCTCAGGCAGGTGTTCCACTTGAAATGACCCGCAATTTTGTTGAAATGGGCACTGCGGTAAAAAGCGGAAAGATCTGGGAGGATTATGATAAGCATAAGCCTGTATCGTCCGGTAAGGTGAGTTTGCAGGATTTTGCCAGGGAGTTTGCTGCGGTATATAACGGCTAATTCTTTTAATCATACTTAATTTGTTCGACTAAAATTTTACATACGAAGTTTTAAGCCGGACGCCTTCAAATCGAATTACATGAATTTCAATTTAACCTGATTGGAATCCGTGTAATTCGATTTGCCATGTTAGGAATCTGCATTTTAAGGAGATCAAGTGCTTCAAAAGCGAGAAATTAACTAAACAATAGTTTGCGTAATTGAAATATAAATAAATATCTTTGTATCTAAGATATTTAGATAATGAGAGAAAATAATGAGGCTGATTTACTGTTACAATTCAAGGCTGCCAGCAGGCAATACTCCGATGCCTCTGTTCTCATGCACGAAGCGATAGCCCGAAAAGCAGGGCTTTCCGGTACAGATCATAAGTACTTAGGACTGATACTACAGCATAAATCCATAACAGCGGGTGAAATCTCAAAGCTAACCTGGTTAACTACCGGCGCGGTAACCGGGTTGGTTGACCGCCTGGAGAAAAAGAAGCTTCTGAAAAGACAATTTACCAAAGACGACAGAAGGAAAGTAATCATTGTTCCTAACGTTGAAAACAGTATGAAGCTTTTAACACCGCTCTTTGATGAACTGCAGCAGCAAACTATCGAGCTCATTTCAACGTTCTCAACCGGCGAAATCCAAACTATTGAACGCTATTTTACAGGGGCAACAGCAATAATGAAAACAATAGCAGATAAGTTAAATAACAAATAATAACAATGGAAAATATAACTTCAAACTATCTGGCAAGAGCCGAAATATGGCTTTGCGTCAGTACCCTTATCTACTTTTTGATGAACGGAGCACAGATATTTGAAACCTTGGTTTTTGTTCCCAAGTGGACGGTTTCACCACCAGACAATTTTAAACTCCTCTTGGATGGAAAAGGTGTAAGTCTTAAAAATTTTTGGATAGGGTTCCACTCCCTTCACGAAATCACATTTATCCTTGCGCTTATTTTTTGTTGGAAAATTGACCCTGTAAAGAACTGGCTTTTAATTTTGTTTGCAGTTCACATCGCTGCCAGGGTATGGACATTGGCATTCTTTGCTCCCAATATTATAAACTTTCAAAAAATGGTCGGAGAACAGGCTCCGTCAATAGATCTGATAAACCGAACTTCACTTTGGCAAACACTCAACTATATAAGGGTTGCCATTTTCATTGCCATCTCCTGCGGACTTATCCCACTGTGCATTAAACTATTTAGTATGCGCCAATAAAATCATATTAATTTCTTTTATCTCTTATCCAACCGTCTTGTCTCCTGACTCTTGACTTCCTGCTTCTATTCAATTCCTGACACCGCCATGTTTTGGGCCATTGTTCCTACTTCAACAAAAAGCCTATCTTTGCGGCATGGCAGTAACCTTTGAAGATTTTAAATTTAACCGGCAAATTTTGAACGCGATAGCCGATGCCGGTTATACCGAAGCTACGCCTATCCAGCAAAAAGCCATTCCACCGATATTGAACGGGCAGGATGTAATGGGCATAGCGCAAACGGGTACCGGTAAAACAGCGGCCTATGTGTTACCTATTATCATGAAGCTGAAATATGCTCAGGGTGAGCATGCACGCGCGCTCATCATTTCGCCTACCCGTGAGCTGGCCATGCAGATAGAAGAGAACGTGAAAATTTTCGCCGCCAATACCGATTTACGTGTGGTGGTGCTTTATGGCGGTATCGGCCCTAAAACACAAATTGAACAGATCAACAAAGGGGTTGATATTATTGTTGCTTCTCCGGGCCGTTTCATGGATATTTACCTTGCCGGGCATATCGTAACCAAAACATTGCAGGTGCTGGTTTTGGATGAAGCTGATAAAATGATGGATATGGGCTTTATGCCCCAGATAAACCGCATATTGGAAGTGGTACCTGTGAAAAGGCAAAACCTGCTTTTTTCGGCTACGATGAGCGAGAAGGTGCACCAATTGTCGGCTAACTTCCTGGAGTTCCCTACGGTTATTGAGGTTACCCCGCAGGCAACGCCCGCGCAAACGGTTAACCAGCATTTATACCATGTGCCTAATATCAAAACCAAAATCAACCTGCTTAAAAGGTTGCTTGATAATGAAGGCGATATTACTAAGCTGATTGTATTTTGTAAAACCCGTGCGGTGGCCGAAGACGTATTTAAATTTCTGACCCGTAAATTTGGCGAAGAAGAAGTGAAAGTGCTGCACGCCAATAAAGGGCAAAATACGAGGATCAACTCTATCAATTCATTTAAAAACGATGATGTGAAGATCCTTGTGGCTACCGATGTGGCATCGCGTGGTATTGATGTGAGCGATGTAAGCCATGTCATTAATTTTGATGTACCGGTGGTGTATGAGGATTATGTACACAGGATTGGCCGCACAGGCAGGGCATTACAATCAGGCGAGGCCATTACTTTTGCTACGCCGTCTGAAGAGTATTATATCCGCAAGATTGAGAAACTCATCAAGCAAACCATTCCCGTTGAGCGTATCCCCGACGATGTGTTTATTGAAGAAACCCTATATGAGGAAAGGCAGGACCAGGCGCGGGAAATAGATATGCAAAAGCGCAAAGAAGATCCCGATTTTAAAGGCGCTTTCCACGAAAAGAAATCCCTTAACCAGCGCAAAAAGTTTGATGCCAATAAGGATAAAGCTAAATACGGTTCAAAAGCAGCAAGGCAGGGTACAGGCCGATCATCCAAAAGCAAAAAAAGACACTAAGCCCCATCAATGAAATTCAGATTTACCCCTTTAAACTTTTTTACCGCGTTTTTGGTGGCGGTAGCAGCCTATGTTTTTATTTATGGAGCTGGTATGGCCGGACGCCCGCTTGAACATTGGGGTGGTACCATAGGTTGGATCTTTTTGCTGTTTGCCTTTGTGGTTTTTGTGATTGATATCATGTTCCGCAACTTTTTTATCGAAACCAAAAAAATATGGATGGTGGAGACCTTCTTCATCGTTCTGGTTATAATTATATTCTTACTTGTTAAATAAATTTTGAAATGAAAACCGCTGAAATAAAGCTTACCGTTACGCTTGATGATAATAATGTTCCTGAGCACATTCTTTGGGAATCGACCGACTCAACCAACAAGGAGGCGTTGCCTGTAAAATCAATGATGCTTGCCCTGTGGGATCAAAGCTATAAAAATACCCTGCGCATTGACCTTTGGACAAAGGATATGCCGGTTGACGAAATGAAGCGCTTTTTTTATGAAACCCTGCAAACCATGGGCGATAGCTTTTTACGCGCTACCGGCGAAAAGAATATTGTTGAGGACCTGCGCGATTATTGCGCCCACTTTGCCGATAAGATGGAGATAACTCAAAAATAACAACCTAATATGCGCCTTAGCTCAATTTTATCATTCGCAGGGTTTGCCCTGTTATTTGTTGCAACCTATTGCCCGTTGCTGCGGGTATTCCATGTAACCAGCTGGAATATTTATAAGCTTAACCAACCTTATGGGCTGGTGCTTTTACTGGTAGCTGTTGTCGGGATCATAGTATCGTTCCTTAACCAGGCTAAAATTATGCGTGTGACTGCCTGGCTTTCGGTGGCTCTTGTAGTATTGCTGCTGGTTGCCGCTATTATGAAGGTTAATTCGGCATTTAGCTTTATTCCGTTTAAAGGTATTAACAGGTTTTTAACCAGCCAGCTTAAATTTCAATGGGGGTGGTACGTAATGTTTGCCGGCCCGGTTTTGGCTTTAATTGGTGCATTAAGCGGTAAGCCAAAAACTTTTATGCCAACTACTGCAGATCCTGCTGCAAATTAATACTCCCCGGGTGTTTAAAAAAAGCTGTAACGTTTACTTTACAGCTTTTTTTAAACATATTTGTAATTCAGATTAATACGGATACCTAATGTCAAAGTTTTCCTTCCGCCAGCAGGTTTTAGCTGGCTTTGTAGTATCAATCATTCTTGTTTTTGTGGTGGGCGTTTTGTCTTTTAACAGCCTGCGCCAATTTGAAGAGGATAATGCCTGGGTTGATCATACTCAAAAGGTTATTCATACGTCAACAAGTTTATTGCAGGACCTGGTAGATGCCGAAACAGGCATGCGTGGCTATGGTGCTACCAATAACAAGGCATTCCTTGAACCCTATAACGCCTCTTTGCCTAAAATAGCCGATGGCCTTGCCACTTTGAAGGATTTAGTGAAGGACAATCCTGTACAGGTAAAACGTATTGATTCGATAAATAAACTGGTAAAGGAGCAATTGCTGATACTCAAAACAAACGTTGAAACACGCGGAAGCCAGGGGCTTGACTACATGGTGCAACGGGGCATGTTTTTAAATGGCAAAGAGAATATGGATCAGGTCCGTATGCTTATTGACCATATGACCAACGCTGAAGAGCGATTGCTTACCAACAGGGAGGAAAGCTCGCAGGAAGCATCTACATTTGCTAAGATCGTAATTGCATGCGGTTCATTGATCTTCCTGTTCATTATCCTGATGTTGTTCTTCTATATTCAAAAAACATTTGATCAGCAAAGGAAGACTGAAGAGGAGGTGCGTGTTGCCAATATTGAACTTGGTAAGGTACTTGCCGATAACGAAGCCAAAAACTGGCTGCTCACCGGAACCGGCCAATTGAATGAGAAGATGCAGGGCCAACAGGTTGAAAAGGAACTGTCAAATAATATTCTGTCTGAAGTTTGTACTTACACCAATGCCGCAGCAGGTACATTTTACCTGTATAACGAAGCAAACAACAGGCTTGAGCTTTATGCTTCATACGCCTTCCACAATCCTGATTTTGTTAAGAAGTCGGTACAAATGACCGAGGGCTGGCTTGGCCAGGTAGCCAAAGATGGCAAAGCTGCGGTTGTAAAAGGTAAACTGAACGATAAGCTTGAGCTTTCATCATCGGTATTAAAAACTGAACTGGCCGAATCATTTATCATACCTTTCTTTTTTGATAAAAAGCTAAAAGGCGTAATGGAGGTTGCTTTTAATGAAGGGATCTCGAAAAATAAATCGGAATACATCTTAGCAATCGCTAATGATATAGGTATAGCTATTAATACATCGCAGGCACGTACTATTATGAACGACCTGTACGAGGAAACCCAGCAGCAGGCCGAAGAGCTGGAAGCACAACAGGAAGAGTTGCGGGTTACCAACGAGGAGCTTGTTCAAAAAACTGAAGAGCTGCAGGCCTCAGAAGAAGAGCTCCGGGTACAGCAGGAAGAACTGCGTACCACCAATGCCGAACTGGAAGAAAAAGCCAGTTTGCTTGAAGAAAAAAACCAGGCCATTGAACAGGCCCGCCAGGCTATTAACCTTAAGGTTGAAGAACTGGAAACCACGGGTAAATACAAATCGGAGTTTTTGGCCAACATGAGCCATGAGCTGCGCACACCGCTTAACAGTATCCTGGTACTGGCGCGGATCCTTAAAGATAACAAGCCTGCCAATCTTTCTGAAGACCAGATCAAATATGCCAGCGTTATCTTCAACGCCGGTAATGACCTGCTTACTTTGATCAATGATATCCTCGACCTTTCAAAAATTGAATCGGGCAAGCTGGATATGCAAAATGAAGATATTAAGGTAAGCGATATTGTTGGCGATATGGAAATGCTGTTTGCCGAAGTAGCCAGCAACAAAAAAATTAATTATACAACAAGTATAGACAGGCAACTGCCGCAAACCATATTTACCGATAAGGTACGTATAGAGCAGGTGATCAAAAACCTATTAAGCAACGCGTTTAAGTTTACTTCTGAAAATGGTTCTATCGCCATTATTGTAAAGTCGGGTATTAAAGATAAAACCATCAGCTTTGCTATCAAAGATTCGGGGATCGGGATCCCTGCGGATAAGCAAAAAGTAATATTTGAGGCATTTCAGCAGGCCGATGGTTCAACGAGCCGTAAATATGGCGGTACCGGTTTAGGTTTATCTATAAGCCGCGAACTTGCTTTCCTTTTGGGCGGCAGCATAACCCTGAGCAGTGAGCCGGGCATAGGCAGCGAATTTGTACTTACTGTGCCTTTTGAAGCTAAATTAACACCCGCCGCCTTAATTGAAGAGGCTTTGCCAACTGCCGAAACTTTTAAGCCTGTAACAGAGTTCCTGAGCCCGGTTAAAGCTGCCCCGCGCGACCCCGGTAAAGAGCCTTTGGTTGTAATTGTTGAGGATGATAAAAACTTTGCAAACATATTGCAGGATTATGCCCGCGATCATGGTTATAAATCAATCATGGTGTATGAGGGTACCCGGGCGGTTGAAATTGTGAAGGAAGCCAAACCTGATGCCGTGATCCTGGATATTATGCTGCCTGGTAAAGACGGCTGGCAGATTTTGAAGGAGTTAAAGAATGATGAGGATACGATGCACATCCCGGTTCACCTGATGTCGGCCGGGGATGCCGCAGCAAACCGCGTACGCCGGGAAGGTGCCATCAACTTCATGAAAAAGCCTATTAATACCGAAACGCTGGATAAGCTTTTCGCCGATATCATGGTGCAAAGCGGCACAAGGTTTAAACAGATCCTGCTGGTTGAAGATCATAAGGCCCAAAGCCAGGCCTTGAAAGACCTTATGCAGGGGCAGGGGATTACCGTCGACCAGGCTTTTGACGGGGAATCGGCATTCAGGTTGCTGCATGAAAACGAGTACCAGTGTGTGATCCTTGACCTTAACCTACCTGATATTTCGGGCTTGGATTTGCTGGATAAGATCAAAGAGGTTGATCGCTTTGCTTCATTGCCTGTTATCATTAATACAGCTATGGAACTTGATAAAACATCGGTTAACAGGCTAATGCACTATGCCAACGCCATGGTGGTTAAAACCAATAAATCATCCGACAGGCTGATTGATGAGGTTAACCTGTTCCTGAACAAGATAAGCGAAACGGCAAATGGACAGCCACAACAGGTGTCACCTGCAGTTCCTGCAAAGCCTAAATCATTAACTAAAGGCAAAGATGCTATTAAGGGCAAAAAAGTGCTCATTGTTGATGACGATATGCGCAACATTTTTGCGCTGAGCAGCGCCCTGCAAAGCTATGACCTTAATGTAGAGATAGCTAATGACGGTGAAGAAGCCATAGCTAAACTTGAGGATATAAAGGATATTGATATAGTGCTTATGGACATCATGATGCCAAAAATGGATGGCTATGAAGCTACCAGGCATATCCGTAAGCAAAACAAATGGGCTAAATTACCCGTAATAGCATTAACTGCAAAAGCAATGAAAGACGACCGCGAAAAATGTATAGCGGCCGGCGCCAATGATTATATCACCAAGCCAGTTGATATAGACAGGCTGATTTCGTTGATGCAGCTTTGGCTTGAAAATTAGTTATGGATACAGAGCAGGGAATTATATCACATGCGCAGGTTCATGAACTTATTGATATTGTAAGAAAGGTTCATGGCTTTGATTTTTCGGGTTATACCAAAGCTTCATTAAAACGGAGGTTAACCCGTATTATGCTGCTCAATAAGTTTGAGTTTTATGACCTTAAACATGTGCTTATTAATGACGCAGACTTTTTTCAGGGCTTTTTGGAAGAAATTACGGTTAACGTAACCGAGATGTTCCGCGATCCTTCATTCTATCGTGCGGTTAACTCACAGGTTGTTCCATATCTTTCAACTTATCAGCACGTCAAAATCTGGAGTGCAGGCTGCTCAACGGGCGAAGAGGTTTACTCTATGGCCATATTGCTGAACGAGGCCGGTTTGGGAAAAAAGTCGTTCATATACGGTACGGATATCAATACCGAGGTTTTAAAGGAGGCCCGCAAAGGGATCTACAGTTTGCGTAATATAAAAAGCTACGCAGAAAATTATCAGTATACTGATTTAAAAGGTTCAATTACAGACCATTTTACCATTTTGTACGATGCCGCGTCGATACACAATGAGTTAAAACAAAATACGCTGTTTTCGGTGCATAATTTAATATCTGATACCGTATTTAATGAGTTTCAGATGATAAGTTGCCGGAATGTTTTTATTTATTTTGAAACGTACCTGCAGGAACGGATCCTTGACCTGTTTTATAAAAGCCTTTGCCCGCTGGGTTATTTATGCCTTGGCAGTAAAGAAACTATCCGGTCAGATTCGTTTAAGAGTAAGTTTAAGGTGATCAACCAAAAAGAAAACATTTACCAAAAAGTTGGGACCTGATAAAAAGTTACTGGAAAGATGGCATGCCGCCCAGATCGTATTATTGGGCGGATCGGCAGGCTCGTTCAAAATTTTATTCAAGATCATAAAAGATCTTCCCGAAAAACTGGGGAAAACTGTAATTCTTATCATACACAGGAAAAAAAATTTTTTCAGCGAAATAGAAAAACTATTTGCCGAGAACAGTCGTATGTACATGCGCGAAATTGAGGACAAGGATATTCTTAAAACGGACACTATGTATATTGCCCCGGCAAATTATCATACCTTAATTGAACGCGGCGGTTATTTTAGCCTGGATGTTTCGGAACCGGTATGGTATTCAAAACCGTCAATTGACGTTACTTTTGAAAGTGCCGCCGAAGTTTATGGTGACAGATGCATGGCGATATTGCTGTCGGGAGCTAACCAGGATGGCGCCGAAGGCTTATTAAAATTAAAGAAAAGCGGCAGCCTTACCATAGCGCAGGAGCCCGGCGACGCGGAAATGGCCGAAATGCCAAAGGCAGCTATAAATTTAGGTGCTGCCGATTACGTTTTAACGCAGGATGAGATTTTTAAACTTTTACTTTCATGACAATCACCACCCCCCTAATTAATATTAAATGACCCCTGTTAATATTCTTATAGTTGATGACAGAGAAGAGAACATCATTGCTCTGGAGGCATTGCTTAAGCGCGATGATATCAAAATATTTTCTACTACCTCGCCAAATGAAGCCCTTAAAATTGCCTGGGAAACCAATATTGCCATTGCTTTAGTTGACGTGCAGATGCCCGAAATGGATGGCTTTGAACTGGTGGAAATGCTCAAATCAAACCCACGTACCAAAGATATCCTGGTTATTTTTGTTACAGCCATTTCAAAAGAAGCCAAGTATGCTGTTAAAGGCCTTGGTACCGGCGCCGTAGATTATCTTTACAAACCGCTCGATCCTTACATTACATCGGCCAAGGTTGATTCATTTGTACAACTGGCCCGCACCCAGGCCGAAATAAAACAAAAGAACGATGAGTTGCAGAATTATGCCATCGTTGTAAAAAACTCGGCCGATATTATCACATCGGTCGACGCTCAAAGTCTCCGCATTGACAATATCAACCCCACCGTCGAAAAGATAATGGGTTTCAGGCCTGATGAACTTATTGGTAAAAGTATTGTTGACCTGGCCATCGACGATCATAAGGCGCCGTTTCGCAAAAAACTGGGCGAGATCATTAAAGACAACCTCAGTTATGCCATTTTTGAATTTAAGTTTGAAACCTTTGATAAAAGGGTAATTTGGGTGGAGTGCCGGGCTGCATACCGCAACAAAACCATATTTATTAATATCAGCGATATTTCTCCGCAAAAAAGTTACCAGGAGCAGCTCATCAAATCGAAAGAAAACGCGGAGTACAGCAAAAAGGTGAAAGAAACCTTTTTGGCCAATATGAGCCATGAACTGCGTACTCCGGTTAATGGCATAATAGGTATCACTTCGCTTTTGCGTAAAACAGGCCTTACCGATCAGCAAGTAGGTATGCTTGATTTGCTTGATACTTCCTCAAAATCGTTATTGGGTGTGATCAATGATGTACTTGATATCTCAAAAATTGAGGCTGGTAAATTCAGTATCATCCGTACGGCCAATAATGTTTATGACATTGTTAACTCGGTTTTTAACCTGCTTAAGTTTAAAGCCGACGAAAATAATATTGAGTTTTTGCTGGATATTGAAGATGAAGTACCTGAATACCTTATGGTAGATTCATTACGCCTGAACCAGATCTTGATGAACCTGCTGAGCAACGCCCTTAAGTTTACCGAAAGGGGCTATGTAAAGCTGAAGATCACCGTACTTCAAAAACACAATGATAAGGTAAAACTGAAATTCAGTGTTGAGGATACGGGCATCGGGATCCCAGCCGACAGGCTTAACAGGATCTTTGATTCATTTGAACAGGCCGAAGAAGATACCGTAAGCAAATATGGTGGTACCGGGCTTGGGTTAACCATAGTGAAAAAGCTGGCCGAGCTAAAGGGAGGCGAACTTACCGTAAGCAGCCAGGTAGGCAGGGGCAGTACTTTTAACTTTGTATGCTGGTATACCATCAGTGTTAAACCCAAAACTAAGGTAACTCCCAAAACTGATAAGATATTGCCGCCGTTTAATAACGTACGGGTGCTGGTAGCTGAGGATAACATGGTTAACCAGTTTATGCTCTCCAAGATATTAAAGGACTGGAATGTAGAGGTGGAGATGGTTGATAACGGCCGTAAGGTTATTGACAGGCTTACCAATAAAGACTATGACATTGTTTTAATGGATACCCATATGCCCGAAATGAACGGTTACCAGGCAGCCAAAACCATCCGTGTTGATTTTGAGGAACCTAAACGGAGTATTCCAATCATATCGCTGTCGGCAGCAAGTTATGACCATGAGCAGCAGGAGGCATTATCGGCAGGGATGAACGATGTGCTTTCAAAGCCGTTTCAGCCTTATCAACTGCATGAAAAAATGTCGAGGTTATTGAAGGTGGGTGTTTAAAAATCCAGCTTGGTTTGCCCAACGCCCATTACCTTTGCCTCATGCTCAAGCAGCCATTTTTTGCGCCATATACCGCCTGCATAGCCGGTCAAACTGCCGTTTGAACCTATTACCCGGTGGCAGGGCACTACAACCCATAGGTTGTTACGGCCGTTGGCAGATGCTATTGCCCTTATAGCCAATGGATTGTTCATTTGGTTTGACTGCTGGGCGTAAGTAATGGTTGTTCCATAAGGGATCTGGACCAACTCGTCCCAAACCTGTTGTTGAAACTCGCTGCCTTCCTGCTTTATAGGAAAGGTAAATTGCTTCCTTGTACCGGCAAAGTATTCATTTAACTCATCAATAGCAGCTTGCAGCAACGGGGTAGGAGCAGGTTCAATGTCATATTCCTCATCCCGTATCGATACTGATGCTATAAAGCCCTCTTCTTCAGTAATGCGGGCAATGCCAACAGGCGTGCGGAAATAAGCTACAGACATAGTAATTGGTATGTTATATTCAAAATTAAGCTAATTTTTTTAGCTTGTCAAATGCCCTTACTCACTCGCAGGTAATTATTACATTTGCGGTGATGAAACTTGTTAATGAAACCTGGTGCCTGCTAAAAAAGGAAGTTTTGCTGGAGTGGCGGTCTAAATATGCTTTTAATGGCGTTTTGCTGTACGTGGTTTCAACGGTTTTTGTTTGTTATATCTCCCTCAACTTAAACCCAGGCTTTTCTAACAGCAGCGGTTACCCCATAGTTTGGAACGTGTTGTTCTGGATCATTATGCTGTTTGCATCGGTAAATGCCATAGCCAAAAGCTTTATGCAGGAAAGTAAAAGCAGGTTGCTATATTATTACTCCATTGCCAGTCCGCAGGCAATCATCCTGTCAAAAACAATCTATAATATTTTGCTGATGGCTTTGTTAAGCACATTGGCTTTAGTGGTATTTAAAGTGTTTTTCCCTAATACCCTCGGTGACCCGCTGTATTACTTTCTTGCCGTATTGCTGGGGAGCGTCAGTTTTTCTACCGTTTTTACCATGATCTCGGCCATCGCGTCAAAGGCCGGTAATAACGGTACCCTAATGGCTATATTAAGCTTCCCGGTTATTATTCCTGTTATACTGGTGCTTATTAAGTTAAGCAAGAGCGCTATGGATGGGGTAGACCGGAGTTTTTTTTACGGCAACATAGGCGTTTTGTGCGCTATCAATGCCATTGTAATAGCTACTGCTTTACTGCTTTTCCCATACCTGTGGCGCGATTAATTGCCCCATTATCATCTGACCGGTATTCATTCTGAATTTTTTCCGATCCCGTTTCATGCTGACATTTTTGGACGAGCATGCTTTGCATGGCCGCCAACGGTAAATTTTTGCCCTCTTATCGGCATTTTTTTTCTAATGTTATTTTAATTTGGATTAAGTCTAAATTAATATTTACTTTGTTGCCAACTTAACCAAACAACAATGCATGCTAAAACCCTTACTTTAGTCATTTTCTCCTTTCTTGTTTCGGACACGGTACTGGCACAGCAGCCCAATACCTCAACTGCCGAAGATTCACTTAATAACAATACCGTTAAGAGTTCGCTTTTATCAAATACTACCATTGGTGGTTACGGTAACGCTTTTTACCAGTACAATAACAATCAAAAAACTGCCAAAGTTGATTTGGAGCGCTTTGTGTTGTTTGTTGGCCACAAGTTCAGCGATAAGATCTCTTTCTTTTCCGAAACCGAACTGGAAGACGCTAAAGTAAACGGCGGCGAACCCGGAGGGGAGATCACCATTGAGCAGGCCTACCTGAAATTTAACTTAAATCCTAACCAATACATAGTTGCCGGTTTGTTTTTGCCGAGGATAGGTATCCTTAACGAAAACCACCTGCCAACCACCTTTAACGGTAACGAGCGTAACTATGTAGAAATCCTGGTGATTCCTGCCACATGGCGCGAATTGGGTGTTGGCTTTTATGGTCGCTTAAATAACTTACCTATCAATTATTCGGTTGGGTTGATGAATGGTTTAAGCGCCGGCGGCTTTACCCATGGTACAGGTATTGTTGATGGCAGATTTGAAGGTCGTAATGCAACCGGTACAAACCTTGCAGTTACCGGTGCGCTTCAGTATTACCAAAGCGGGTTTAAGGCCCAATTATCCGGTTATTACGGTGGCACCGTAGGTATCCGTAAAACAGAGGCTGATAGTCTTGGTTTAAACTCTGGCGTTTTTGGTACTCCGGTTGCTATGGGCGAGGGGGATATCCAGTATAACGGGCAAGGCTTTTCGGTAAAAGTATTGGGTACTATACTTTCTATTAAAGATGCCGATAAGATCAACAAGGCATACGCCAGCAACACACCCAAAACAGCTTACGGTGCTTATGCCGAAATAGGTTACGATTTGCTTTATCGCAGCAATTACGGCAAAGCAAACGCACCACAGCTGATTGTTTTTGTGCGCGATGAAAAACTCGACCTGAATGCCAGCATCCCTTCAAACGGAATAACCGATCAAACGCTGAATAAAAACTTTATTGTGGCCGGCCTTACTTACCTGCCGCTCCGTAACGTAGTGGTTAAAGGCGATATCAGGCTGGCACATTCAGGCGTGCAAAACCCGGAGCTGATCATTAACCCAAGTCCGGTTGCGTTGCCATACCAAACCAATAATACTTTGATAAACCTGGGTATTGGATATTCATTTTAAACTTAAACAACATGGATAGAAGAGAATTTGTAAGGCAGTCATGCTCATTATGCCTTGCTGCTGGTGCCGGTATGCTGGTGGGCTCCTTATCGGGCTGTGCTACCTTGCCTGTTTATAAAGCAGCAGTAGCCAATAACACCGTAACTGTACCCGAAACGTTGTTCGGCACAACCAATTTTCAATTGATCCAGCCCAAAAACCAGTATTACAATATCGGTTTAAAAAAAGAGGCTAACGGCACTTATACCGCTTTGCTGTTAAAATGTACCCATGCCGATAACCAGCTTACTCCTGTTGGTAATAACGGTTACAAGTGCGATTTGCATGGCAGCACTTTTAATAACGAAGGCCAGGTAACTGCGGGTCCTGCTGAGCGTCCGCTTAAGAAATACACAACAGAAGTACTATCGAATCAAATTATAATTCATTTAACTTAATCTTTTACCATGAAAAACACTTTACTTGGCCTGTCATGCATAGCTGCTGTTGCCCTTAGCAGCTGCGGAAAAGACAAAACATCAGTTCAAAACACAACGGTTGATGAGCAGGAAGTAATAACCCAGTTTGTTAATGTTGTAGGTAATCCTAACTATGTTGATATTCAGGCAAAGGCAACTTTGTTAAATACATCAATAACTACGTTTTTAACAACGCCCACTGATGCTAATTTGACTGCTGCCCGTACAGCCTGGAAAAATACCCGTCAACCATGGGAACAGGCTGAAGGCTTTTTGTTTGGTCCGGTTGAGGACGATAATTATGACCCAACTATGGACAGCTGGCCTTTGAACAGGACTGACGTTGACGCTTTAATAGGAAGTTCAGATGTTATAACATTGTCTTATGTAGATGGGCTGGATGGTTTCTCAAAAGGCTTCCATGGCATTGAGTATATTATTTTTGGCCCGGGTGGTACAAGAAAAGCCGCCGATATCACAGCCCGCCAAAAAGATTATCTGAAGTTTACTTCTCAAAGTTTATTAAATACCACTACTGCGCTTATGAATAGCTGGGCAGCTTCGGGTGATAACTATGCAGCCAAAATCACTACAGCCGGAAATGGAAGTACAGCCTTTAAAACGCGCAAAGAACTGTTTACTACCATTGCTACTCAAATGGCCGCCATTTGTGAAGAAGTGGGTACAGGTAAAATGGCCGAGCCCTTCACCGAAAGGGATTCGACTAAAGATGAGTCATCATACTCGCATAATACCACTACCGATTTCATAAATAATATACAAGGCGTACTTAATGTATATACTGCCACTTATAATGGTGCCAAAGGCACAACAAGCTTAAGCGCTTTGGTTGCTTCAAAAAACCTGGCTTTAGATACTAAGATCAAAACACAAATACAAACTGCACTATCAGCGATGGCTTTGATAACCCCAACTTTTGAAAAAGCTATTTATGATAACCGTGACAAAATTTCAAATAGCCAAACTGCCCTGGCAACCCTGCAAGCCACACTTGAAGGCGATTTGGTCACTTTTATACAAACTAATATTAAGGACTAATTTTTAAAGTGAAAAAATTAAGCGTAATAGGCGCGTTGGTGCTTTTGGTGTTGCTGCTGGCAAAATGCCAGAAAGCAGCCCAGTTCCCTGCAGATAAATATGACGAGCGTTTATCAGGAGGCGATGCCACTGTGTTTGATATTACCTCGCACTCGTTTGGCAATATGTTTCCCGGACTTTCGGGCTATGATGCAGAGGTTCACGGCTTAGGTGATGCAGCATTCAGCAAGATCTTTGTTACTGCGCCTGCACCTATTAACCCGGGGTTGGGAACTATTTTCAATAACAATTCCTGCATTTCGTGCCACCATAATGATGGGATCGGCCTGCCAACTGCCGGCGAATCAAATTCGTCGCTGTTAATGCGGATCAGCATTCCCGGTACTGACGAACATGGTGGACCGCTTGCCGCGCCGGGTTACGGTTTACAATTGCAGGATAAAGCCGTTTTTGGAAAAACGCCTGAGTGTAAGGTTAATATTACATACAACGATGTGACATATAACTTTCCTGATGGCGAAGCGTATGCCTTACGTACGCCTACTTATACACTAAGTAATTTGTATACGGCTCTGTCGGCCGGATATATGTTGTCACCGCGCCTGGCACCGCCAATGTATGGTTTAGGATTGCTGGAAGCAATACCTGAAAGTACCATTGTTGCCATGGCCGATCCTAACGATGCCAACGGCGATGGCATAAAGGGGCATGCAAACTATGTTTGGGATGTGGCAACGCAATCGCGCAAATTAGGCCGTTTTGGATGGAAAGCCAATACTGCATCTATACTTACCCAGGTAGCAGCTGCTTATAACCAGGATATTGGTATCACTAATAAGATATTCCCGGTTGAAAACTCTTTTGGCCAGGTGCAGTATGATAACTTGAAGGATGATCCGGAATTGGCAGATAGTACACTAAATGCCGTGAGGTTTTATGTGGCTACGCTTGCAGTGCCGGCGCGTCGTGATGTTACGGATGCTACTAATAAAAGGGGGGAGCTGTTATTTAAACAAGGGAAATGTGAAAGCTGTCATCGCCAAACCCTTACAACCGGGGTAAATGTAGCTTTTAAACCTTTGTCAAACCAGGTTATCCATCCTTATACCGACATGCTGGTGCATGACATGGGCACTGGCCTTGCCGATAACCGCCCCGACTTTTTAGCCGGAGGGCAGGAGTGGCGTACAGCTCCGCTTTGGGGCCTGGGATTGTTTGAAAAGGTCAATTATCCGGGCTATTACCTTCATGATGGCCGTGCACGGAGTATTACCGAAGCCATTATGTGGCATGGCGGTGAAGCGGAATCATCAAAAGTTTTCTTCAGTACGTTATCTAAAGTTGATAGGGACGCGATGCTAAGCTTTTTAAAGAGCTTATAATTTATTTCCTGATGAAATTGAAAGCGATATGGAGTAATTCATGCCGCTTTTTTGTTTGATAAAGCCCTATTTAAATCCATGTCATTGCGAGTGCAGCGTGGCAATCGCATGCTATACAGGGCGGACATGCTTCCGTGCGGTTGCCACGCTGCGCTCGCGAAATGACATGGTTTTTGTTTGTTTTTCCATGCAGCTTTTATCTTCCCAACACCTGTGGTTAAAAACAATCGCAATAAAAGTTCTATAAATTCTCTAATTCAATAAATTCGAGTTCAGACAAACCCACCGCAACAAAAATTATACACCGGCAATTCATTAACCGTTCATAAAAAATGCGTTTTTTAGCAGATTGAAAAAATATCCTAATTTTATTTAATGCGTTTTTATTGGTTTTTGCTTATCGCGTTTATATGTCCGCTCATAGTTTCGGCACAAACCGGTACTATTACAGGTAAGGTAGTGCGGGCTGATACCAAAAGCCCGGTAGCCAATGCCAGCGTGTTTTTAAACAATGCCACTTATGGCACTTCCACTGCCGAGGATGGGACCTTTACTTTGGCTGGTGTTAAGCCAGGCCAATACCAGCTGGTGGTTACCGGAGTAAGTATTGAAGAATATTCCACAACTGTATTAGTTGGTAAAGAGCCTGCAAAGCTAAATATCGAGGTTAATCAAAAAGTGCTGATGCTGCGCGAAGTAGTGATCAGCAGCAGCGCCGACTGGAAAAAGAATTACGAACTGTTCCGCAAGGAATTTGTTGGCGATACCGAAAACGGCAAGGAGTGTAAAGTTACCAACCCACATATTTTAAATATTATCTACCACAGGGGAAAGCAGCAGTTGGAAGCCTCTGGCGATGAGTTTTTGGTGGTAGAGAACCTGGCCTTAGGCTATCGTACCAAATTTTTGCTCAAAAACTTTTTGTATGATGCTATTGAGCATACCATATCCTATTCGGGAAGTGCGCTTTTTGAAAACCTGCCCGGCAGTGCAGCACAAAAGAAACTCTGGAAGCAGAAACGCGAACAAGCCTATTACGGATCGGCCCAGCATTTTTACCGTTCGCTTTATAAAGGAACGTTAAAACAAGAAGGGTTTGAAGCGCATGATTTTACAAGGCAAATTAATCCCGAACGCCCTGAAGAAGCTGTGTTGATGCAAAAGATGAAAAAATACCGGGAAGGCCCGCGCGATTCGGCCATGCGTTATTATAACCTGTCGAAGATGACCAAATGGTACCGGGAAAACCTCGCTAAGCTGCCTTACCAGGAGTTTGAGATTTTGCGTAAAACACCACAGGATGGCATTTATGCACTTACCTTTCCGCATTTTTTATATGTAGTATATACGAAACGCGAAGAGACTACCGAGTTTAAGGACGTTTATCATCCGTTGGATATGCCCAATTATGAAACCAGTATCATGACCAAATATTCGGGCTATATTGCATTTGATATGAATGGCATTGTGGTATCAAGCCCGAGCCCGCTTTATGAGGGCTCATGGTCGAAGGCTAAGCTTGGCGATTTATTGCCGGTGGATTATGAGCCGGGGGATTAGTTTGGGGAGTAGGCGAAATTGGTATTGAACGCAATTCATTAAAAAGAACTGATAGGCGGGTAAGGTGCCACACACCGTTAATTATATTTCCTTATCAAATGTGACTTATTGTACTTTTGAATAAGGAACAATTATGGAATTAGAAGAACTTAGTAAATTGCTTAACGACCTTGACTTTGATAACGTCGTTAAGCAAGAATCAAGAGAGTATCTCGAAGATGGTTATAAATCTGTGTCGTATAATGACAGAAATGACGATAAAAAGTTTATCACCAACGGACTTAAGAGATTTTCAAACAAAAGTGACAAAATAGTTTTTTTGATTGAAGCGATCAATCATCAAAATGAGGAATTAGAATCTGTATTAGAAAGGATTGATTATAGTGCTATTGAAAACTACAATGACGATGAGTTTTCAGTTTTCGATCATCAGAGGTTGCAGCATCATCAAGATTTAGTTAAAAGTAAGCGAAATCATGAGGCAAGGATTTTTTATGCTGTTAGAGAACTTGAAAAATTAGGCTTGAATGACTTAAATAAAAATGCGTTTTCTCAATCACAAGTAACAGATTTAATGAGGAAAATTAATGCATTATTAATAAAAATAGACGAGCTTTCTGTAGGTCAAGAGGTAATTTTTAATTTTATTGATGATCTGAAGGCTGACTTACAAGACCTGAATAAAGATTATCCATTAGGTAAAAAACGTTGGTATCAACGTTTCTCAGGTATAGTAGCAAGTTACTTGGGTAATAAAGGGGCTGATGCTTTATATGAATTAATTAAGCCGGATTTAACAAAGATTTTAGAGAATGTAGTAACAAGTAAACTGCTGCAATAAGAGGTGATTTTTAGACCTAATTGTTTTAATACGTAATCTCTGTTGCAACAACAGCACCCAACAAATATTTTAGCTTTTGATAAGAATGGTGTTATAATATCTAATCCCAGTTTGCTATATGAGGTGCTTGGTCTAAGGTCAAGTTGGAGGATTTGTTGCTTGTGGATTATGAGCCGAGTGATTAAGATCAAAGTTTTGCGATAAATCATTGATTGTTGACTCCGGTTTTTTTATTCAACTTACAATAATATTTGCGGATGAGTTACCTGTTTATAGATCGTGAAATTATCATTGGAGAGATTTTATATCATCAAAATCTTTTTGATGGTGCAATGTGTGGATTAGTCATGTACAAGAAGCAATATCGTTTATCATGGATTCAAGAAATAGATAATATTTCTGATTTTGAAATTAAAGAAATTACAAAGCCTAAGTGTTTTATTCAAAGAACGGGTTTAGGTGTTATTAGATTAAAAGAAGACAAATTCTATTTATTTGCCACAACTGGTAAGCTTTTATTTAAGGAGCAATATGAAGATCACCGAGCGGCTCTGTCCAAAGCTAAAATTGGATTGAAGGAGTTCCAGTTCAGTTATTATCATTCAGTAGTAGTTTGTCACATTGCATCCAATGATTATATTAAATCTTTTATTAAAAAATTGGGATTTGTTGAAGTACATGATCTTCTTTCAGATGATGATTTTATGCCGTATATAAACTTTGGAGTAAAAGGGCTTAGTAAAAAGATTTTGGATAGTTACGATTCTGGTCATGTTAGTCTGTGGTTTAATTATTTTTCGAAGTCTTTCAAGAATATGTATGACGTACCAATTCGCGATAGGTTGTTGTACTATTTTGATTCTGAATGGTCGTTATGGGATTCTCAATATATTTATGATGATATGTTTAAGTAAATAAGCAAGATACTAATGCTGATTTGATTCCCATTTTATATCTCAATATTACTTTTTATGGGGTCTAACAGCATCGGATTAGGACTGAAAATGCTTTCAAGCTCAATGATATTTTATTATGCATTTCGATCTACACATCACGATTTCAATAATGTGAACCAATCTTTTTCTATGAGATATATCATTTTGTTTGCTTATTTCACTCCGTGATTTTTCCTTACCTTTACCGCCATAAATCATATGAAGTTTATTTATCAAACATGGTGGAAGGTTGCGGCTGTTTTGCTGGTGCTATCTACCTTTTACACCGGCCTGGTTTTCAAAGCGCCGAGGCTGCCAATTATTCACGAAACCATCCGTAACCTATATTTCCACGTACCTATGTGGATGGGGATGTTAACTGTTTTTGTTGTATCAGTTTATTTCAGCATTAAATACCTGCAAACTGGCAAAGAGGAGCATGACCTTGCAGCCGTAGAGTGCGTTAATACCGGGCTGCTGTTTTATAGCTTAGGGCTTTTAACTGGTATGCTTTGGGCAAAATATACCTGGGGCGAGTTTTGGAGCGGTGATCCTAAACAAAACAGTGCTGCTATTGCATTTTTGTTGTACTGTGCTTACCTGGTGCTCCGTAACTCTATTGATGAGGAGCAGAAGCGGGCCAAGATTTCGGCCATCTACAATATCTTCGCTTTCCCCATCATGATTGTGCTGATATTTGTTTTGCCCCGCATGACAGATTCATTACACCCCGGCAGCGGCGGTAACCCTGCATTTGGTAAATACGACCTTGATAACGGTATGAAGATAGCCTTTTACCCGGCTATGGCAGGCTGGAGTTTTATTGCCCTTTGGATAGCAACTATCCGTTACCGCATCCGTTTAATTGAGAATAAGAAGAACGCTATAAATTAAGATGAAGAAATTAACGCTTTTATTGCTACTGCTTACGTTTTGTACCGCTGTTTTTGCACAGCCAGGGCAGCAGGTTGAAATGGCCGATGCCCTGCGCCAATCGGGAAAAATTTACGTGGTTGTAGCAACTATTTCCATAATTTTTGTTGGACTGGCTATTTACCTGTTTACTATAGACCGCAGATTAAAAAAAGTCGAAAACGAAAAGTAGTTCAAATAATATGTTTAAACAATTTAAACATATCATTCGTAACGGTGTTGACTGGTGTATAGGGCACACTAACTAAGAAATATTTGCAATATTGATAAAAATTGTACCAAATTTGCTCACTTTTTTAAGAGATTAATATTTATACAATAGTTATGGCTACGAATATTTTGATTGCCGACCAGGAAACACACTTCTTCAGCGACGTGTGCAAAAACTTCGATCATGCTGCCCAATTCACCAAACACGATGCAGGCCTGCTTGATCAAATTAAATCATGTAACAGTGTTTACCGCTTCCGTTTCCCCATTCGCAAGGGTAACAGTTTTGAGGTAATTGACGCCTGGCGTGTGGAGCACTCGCACCACCAGTCGCCAACCAAAGGAGGTATCCGCTACAGCGAAATGGTGAACGAGGATGAGGTAATGGCCCTCGCCGCGCTCATGACTTACAAATGCGCCATTGTTAACGTTCCGTTTGGCGGCGCCAAAGGCGGTATCAAAATTAATCCTAAAAACTATACCGTAAGCGAGCTGGAAAACATCACTCGCCGTTATACGGTTGAGTTGATCAAAAAGAATTTTATTGGCCCAAGCATTGACGTCCCTGCACCTGATTATGGATCGGGCGAGCGCGAAATGAGCTGGATTGCCGATACCTACGCTACCATGAACCCCGGTCAGTTGGATGCTATGGGCGCTGTAACCGGTAAGCCTATCGCCCTGCATGGTATTGCAGGCAGGAGAGAAGCTACCGGCCGTGGTGTAGCTATTGCCACCCGCGAGTGCGTGAGCGTTGGCGAGGATATGCAAAAGATTGGCCTGTTGCCGGGCTTATCAGGCAAAAGGGTAATTGTACAAGGCCTTGGTAACGTAGGTTACTATTCGGCTAAGTTTTTATCCGAAATGGGGGCAATAATAGTCGGCTCATGCGAATTTGAAGGCGCTATTTATAACGAGAACGGTTTAGATATCGAGGCTGTATTTCAGCACCGTAAGGCAACAGGTTCTATTTTAGGATATGCTGCTGCAATACAGGAATTTACCAATACCATGGAAGGCCTTGAGCAGCCATGTGATATCCTGGTACCGGCAGCTCTTGAAAACCAGATCACCGAAGCAAACATCCGCAACATACAAGCTAAGATCATTATCGAGGGCGCTAACGGCCCAACCTCGCCAGAGGCTGAAGCCATATTTTATGCCAACGGCGGTATCATCGTGCCTGATATGTTTGCCAACGCAGGCGGTGTTACCGTATCTTATTTTGAATGGTTGAAAAACCTGAGCCACGTAGCATTCGGCCGTATGAACCGCAGGTTTGAAGAGAACTCCAACCTTAACCTGGTAAATATGGTTGAAGGTATTACCGGTGTAGCTTTAACCCCGATTCAGCGTTCAACTATTATCAAAGGCGCATCAGAGCTTGAACTGGTAAACTCAGGTTTAGAGGATACCATGATCCGTTCATACCACGAGATCAGGGAAATCTATAAAAGCAATCCTGAGATTGGCACCCTGCGTAACGCAGCCATGGTTGGCGCTATTAATAAAATAGCGGTATCATACCAAAATTTAGGTATCTGGCCATAATTAAGGATTTAATAGTTTTATATATAGCGAGGTGGGTTTGAAAAAGCTCACCTCGTTTTTTGTTTTCAATCATGCCGCGATAGGGATCGCAGCGGATACCGGCCACTGAGCGTAAAGCCTGCAGGCGTATGAGCGTAGAGCCCGGGCCGAAGGCATCGCCAATAAAACACTATAATAAATAACCGTCATTGAGGAACGAAGTAATCCCCGACTTTACAGAGCAGCCATGTAAATGTCCTTGTATAGTTCGCGATTGCTTCGTTCCTCGCAATGACGCTGATTTGCATTCAATTAAGAATGATTCTAAATAATACATATGTCTTGTAATAAACATTATTCGCTGCACGTTTTGTATTTTTGCAAATCGTTATTTTAATAATATAAACCACGGATGAAAAAAAGTGCAATTTTTGGTCTTGTTGTTATCGCTATAGCCATAGCGGTTATCATTAGTGTTTATTCAAGCTCAAGCACCTATGCAACCTTTGCCGAAGCGCAGCAAACCAGCAGCGAACTGCATGTAATAGGCCATTTCAGCAAGGGAAAGGAAATGGTTTATGACGCTGCTAAGGATGCCAATTATTTTTCATTTTATATGAAAGATAATAAAGGCGAAGAGCGTAAAGTTGTTTTTACCGGTACCAAACCGGAAGATTTTGAGCGTTCGGAGCAACTGGTACTTACCGGCCAGATGGTTGGGAGTGAGTTTCATGCCTCAAAGATCCTGATGAAATGTCCTTCCAAATACACGCAGGATAAGTTAGAAGTTACAGAAGCGAAGGCTAAACAAGCCAGCATTTAATCATTTTTGATGAATACAGTTTTTAAGGGCGAACACCTTTTACCGGGACAAATCGGCCAGTTTTTTATTGTTCTTTCGTTTGGTGCAGCCCTGCTGTCATTTATAAGTTACTATTTTGCTACTACAGATGATGCCGGTAAGGCCGACAGCGGCTGGCAGCGTTTAGGCCGTTTAGGTTTTTACGTAAATTCTATCTCTATTTTAGGAATGGGCACCTGCCTGTTCTATGTGCTTTATAATCATTATTTCGAATATCATTATGCCTGGGCTTATACCTCGCGCTCATTGCCTGTTTATTACCTGGTATCGGGTTTCTGGAACGGGCAGGAGGGTGGCTTTTTGCTTTGGGCTTTTTGGCAGGCCGTTTTAGGTAACGTACTTATTGCAAGGGCCAAATCATGGGAGCGCCCGGTAATGACTGTTGTAGCCCTGTCGCAGGTAATACTGGGTACCATGGTGCTGGGGATCGATATCTTCGGTCAGCGGATAGGCAGTTCGCCGTTCCTGTTGTTACGTAATTCAGGTATCGAAGCGCCCATATTCTCGCAGCCAAACTACCTCGACTTTATAAAAGACGGACAAGGGATGAACCCATCGCTGCAAAATTACTGGATGGTGATTCACCCGCCTACCTTGTTCCTGGGGTTTGCATCTATTATAGTTCCGTTTGCTTACGCGGTTGCCGGGCTTTGGCAAAAGCGATATAAAGAGTGGGTACAGCCCGCTATATCATACGCCTTATTTGGTTCGATGATATTGGGTACCGGTGTAATCATGGGCTCGTTCTGGGCATATGAGTCATTGAACTTCGGTGGTTTCTGGGCCTGGGACCCTGTTGAGAACGGATCGATATTTCCATGGTTAACTATGGTAGCGGCCTTGCACGTACTTATCGTATTTAAAAATACAGGTCATTCCTATTTTACAGCTACAATGCTGGTACTGCTAAGCTTTGTACTGGTATGGTACACCTCATTCCTTTCAAGAAGCGGTATTTTGGGCGAGAGCTCGGTTCACGCTTTTACTGATCTGGGCATGTTCTGGCAACTGGTTATCGGCATCCTGATATTCCTTGTTTTATCTGTTTGGATTTTGGTATGGCGATGGAAAGAACTGCCTATCACCAAAAAAGATGAAGAAACATACTCACGCGAGTTTTGGATGTTTGTAGGTTCGGTATTTTTAGGGCTGTCATGCTTCCACCTTATTGTAGTAACTTCGGTACCTGTATGGAATGCCATGTTTGGTACCAAAATTGCACCTCCTTCTGATGCTGTTAAACATTATAACGTGATCCAGTCGTCATTTGCGTTTGTGGTGACTTTACTTACTGGCTTTACGCAATTCCTGAAATATAAAAAGACCGATATTACCCGGTTCTTTATAACTACCGGTGTTTACCTTGTGTTTGCCATACTGGTAACAGCGCTTGTTGTTTACTTAACCGGGGTTTATCGCCTTAATTTCGTATTCAATCTGGTAATGTGCGGTTCGGTTTACTCGGTTATTGCCAATGCCAAAGTTTTGGTTGATGCCTTTAAGGGCAAGTTTAAACTGGCCGGCTCGGCAGTGGCGCACTTGGGTTTTGGCTTGTTGATGGTTGGCGCGGTGATAGCTGCAGGTACCAGTAAAGTAGTTTCTGAAAACGCAAGCGGTGTGGTTAATGTGCAGGGTTTTGATGCCAAGGCTGGTAATGCCCGCGAAAATATCATGATCTACAAAAATACCCCGGTAAAAATGGGCGATTACACAGTTACCTATCTTGGCGACTCGATATCATCACCATACCATTTTTACAGGGTTGATTATAAAAAGTTTGATGCTAACGGTAAACTGCTTGAAAACTTTGTGCTTAAACCCAAAGTGCAGGCCAGCCGTGATGCCGGAATGTCTTCTTCGCCCGATACCAAACATTACCTGTTAAATGACTTGTATACCCATGTCACCGCTATCCCAAGCGAAGGTTTTGCCATGCAGGGCGAGGCCGGTCACGACGAAGGTAACGATGATAAAAACTACGATGAGCCTGTAGCCCATGAAGTGGCTATCGGCGATACCATCAGGTACCGCGACGGCTTTATGCTGGTTAAATCACTAAACAAACAGGCCACGGTACAAAATATCCCGCTTACAGCTAACGATGTAGCTATCGGCGCTAATATCGAAGTTCATGCGCATGATGGCAAGGTGTATACTGCCGAACCTGTATTCATGATCAGGGGCGGTAACGTGTTTGATTTTGCCCGCAAGGTAGAGGACGCAGGTTTAAAACTGCGCTTTTCAAGGATCAACCCTGAGAATAAAAAAGTAGAAATCACTGTTTATCAGCAGCCGCAAAACAAACGCCCATGGATTGTGATGCGCGCTATCAGCTTCCCGTATATCAACTTCTTCTGGAGCGGTACTATCATTATGGTGATTGGCTTTTTGCTTTCTATCCAAAGGCGTAATAAAGAACTTAAAACCGTTTAACTGTTGTTAAATGGATATTACCAGGCATCAGTATGAAATAGCCCGGCAGGGGTTTTCTGTTGTTGAGCATATTTATACTGAAGCTGAAGTAAAAGTCATCGTCGCCGCTATTGAAAACGCGGATAAAACCAGTCCGCTGTTCAGGCAAACAGATGACCTGTTTGCCATAAGACAGTTTTTAAAGGCTGTGCCCGAAATAAGCCCACTGATTTTTACGGGGAGATTAAAAACCTGCTTACAGCAATTGTTTGGTGACGGTTATTTTGCCGTTAAATCTATCTATTTCGATAAGCCCGAAACATCCAACTGGTTTGTAGCCTGGCACCAGGACCTGACCATTTCTGTTGATAAGAAAATTGAGATAGCAGGTTACGGCCCCTGGACGGTTAAGCATAACCAGTTCGCCGTTCAGCCCCCGCTTCATATTTTGCAGGATAACTTCACCATCCGGATCCATTTGGATGATACCGATGAAGGCAACGGGGCTTTGAAAGTGTTGCCAGGTTCGCATCTCAAAGAGATCTATCGTCCTGAAAATATCGACTGGCAGCAGGAAACCGAAGTAAGCTGCAATGTACAGGCAGGTGGTATCATGATCATGCGGCCCTTACTCATGCATGCCTCAAACCGTACTACCAACAACAAACGGCGTAGGGTAGTGCATATTGAGTTTAGCAGGACTGAATTGGCAGAAGGGATTGATTGGGCTGAAAGAATTTAATTATTCGGAAAGTCATATGTTTTTCCGGTAGTTCCGTAAGAGACACCAATGTCGATAAAAAAATCTCTAAGCATTTGATACTTTTGTGTGCACGGCACCCCTTCATCTATTTTTCTTGATTCAGATTCACTTCTTTGGCAGTGAAAACAAATGTCCAGGTGATCTATAAGTTTACCTTTTTTGTCAAGAAAAACAATTGAGTTGCGCGGCTCAAAGCAGTTGGTGAATCCTACTATAAGGTAGTTCTTCATGCCGCTGTAACCATAGTTATAGATAATATCGGTGAAATTTTCTATCTCTTTATTAGTTAATATTTTCGATTGTTTAACATTATCGTATTGCAAACGGTGATTTTCAATAATGATGCCCGGAATCGTATCCGGGGCTTGTTTAGGGTTTCGTATCGAATTACCTGCAGAGTCTATTATTATGTCCTGATTTGGTTGCCCTCCTCCCACATAAGATATTGCTATTATTTTAGCAGCAACTGAAAAAGGATATTTCTTTAATCGTTGAGCAACAGTAAACCTTTTTGTATAAATGCAATTATCAAATTCAGGTTTATAGCCCTTAATACTTTCACGCGTGTAGGTAACATGTGGTACAATTTTTCGCTTGAAAATATGTTTTACTTTTTGATGAACCGTTGTATCTGTTAAATAATAACCATTGCGACTACAGTTTGCGTAACAGGCAAGGTTTATCAATAACAAAAAGCAGGTAATCAATCTAAATTTCATCTGATAAAACTATAGATAAAATTGATTTTCTTACCCCTTCAAAAACGAAAGGATCTTAGCATTTACGGTGTCGGCCTTTTCAATCATGGGTAAATGTGCTGCGCCATCAACAGGGAAAAAGTCGGTCTTTAATACGCTGCGGATAGAATCGCTGAAACGTGGCAATACTGTTTTATCGGCTTTACCCCATATCAGTAATACGCTTTTGCCTGCACTGTTGAGGCAGGTATTGCTCTCACGACCATTTTGATTGTAATTGTACAGCGTTGAAACCAGCGCGTTTCTAAACCCTTTATACTCCATTTGGGGGAGGTAACGGTTTATCCACCCGGGGTGGTTTTTGGGATAAAGAAAATCGGTTGTTTGTCCTTTTGCTCTTTCGGCGGAGTTCACGGCTTCGTTATAAAGTGTGAAATATTGCGGGGCCACGGGCTTTTTTTGTTCATATACCGGGTCGATAAGGATTAGTTTATTAACGAGGTTGGGGTGGCTGCAGGTAAAGTTTGTTATTACCGCGCCACCAAATGATACGCCTGCTAAATTTATTTTCCCGTTTAATTTAAGTTGATTAATGAGATCGAGCAGTTGCGTATTGTAAAGCTGCTGGTTATAGGGAACATCGGGCCTGTCTGAATAACCGCGCCCATACATATCATAGCGTAATACTTTGTAGCCTTTTTTTACAAGATAATCATAAGTAGGATCCCATATATAATAAGGTACACTAAAACCGTGAACAAGTATAATAACCTGGGCACTGTCGGGGCCTTCAAGCTGGTAGTGGGTTACGCCCTGGCTTAATTTAATGAAACTTCCGGAAATGTTTTTACGGCCGGCATCGGTTAGCGTTTTGGTTTCCTTATTGTTATACCTATAGAAGCCATAAAGTATCAAAGAGGTGGCTCCGACAAGAAATATCACAATTATTATGCTTACTTTAAGTATTTTCATGCGGTATTAGATGTTGGTTCCTAAAATACAGAAATATTTATACTACAGTTAGTTAAATAATTTATCCCATTGTAAAGATAATATGAACATTACCATAATAGGCTCCGGTAACGTAGCTACGCACATGGCAGCGGCCTTTAAGAATGCCGGGCACCGTATTGTACAGGTATACAGCCGCGATATGCAGCATGCCGCGCTACTGGCCTACCATGTAGCTGCCGAAGCTGTTGATAACCTTGACAATATTAATCCCGATACAGGATTGTTTGTTGTTTCGGTTAAGGACGATGCTATAACGACTGTTGTTAAAGCGTTGTCGGCCCATAAAAAGTTAATAGTACATACATCGGGCTCAACCGATTTGAACAGTTTGCTGGCTTTTACCCCGAAGGCCGGTGTATTTTATCCCCTGCAAACGTTTAGCAAGATAAGAGAGGTTGATTTCCGATCTGTCCCGCTCTGTCTTGAAGGTGCTGATGATGGTATACTTGCTGATTTAAAGCAGCTGGCATTTACCATCAGTAATAATGTATATAGCGTTAACTCCGCCCGGCGCAAAATATTGCACCTTGCCGCGGTATTTGCCTGTAATTTTCCCAATTATTTGTACGGGGTTGCCCAGGACCTGCTTGCGCAAAATCAAATGGAGTTTAACATGCTGCGCCCCCTGATCCTGGAAACTGCCCAAAAAGTGCTTGAGCAGGAACCGCGCAATGTACAAACCGGCCCTGCAGTACGTAATGATGAGGGCACTATGGCTACTCACATGCAGATGTTGAGCGAGATGCCTATGTTACAGGATATTTACAATTTATTAAGTCAGGGTATTATCAAAAACAATAAAGGGTTTACCGCACCCGAGTAATTTTGTTACTTTTGCTTAAATGAACATTTATAAAATAAAGATCAATTTCGAGGAAAAAGGGCACGAAAGCGTTGAGTTACCTATAGCCGAAGGAGAATCTGTATTAGACGTATGCCTGGAGAATGGCATTGAACTACAGCACAATTGCGGTGGTGTTTGCGGATGCAGCACATGCCATGTTTATGTAAACAAGGGGATGGATAATATCCAGGAGATATCCGATAAAGAAGAGGATTTTATTGACAGGGCTGTTAACCCGCGCATTAATTCGCGCCTGGGTTGTCAGTGTGTGATTGTTGATGGCGACATTGAAGTTACCCTGCCGGATCAGTCGCAGTTTTTAGGCCACTAATATTTGCATCAATCCGTTTAAACAATAAATAAAACGTATAATTTACAACGTATTAGCGTAACCCCCGGGTAGTACGTAAAATCAACAACAATGAGCGATAATAAATTTGCCTTACCAATTCACTGGAATGATTATGAAGATATTGCCATTGAACTTTATGAAAAGTTTGGTGACGATTTTGACGAATCAAAAATATACCGCATCCGTTTTACCGAACTGCTGGAATGGGTATTGAGCCTGCCTAATTTTGCCGGTACCCGTGCCGAATCAAACGAAGGCCACCTTGAGCAGATCCAGTCGGCCTGGGTATATGAGTGGCGGGATAATCAATAATTCAATTGGCAGTTTTGAGCTGGCGGTTTGCCGTTTTAAATTTGCGATTAGCAGTTTAGCACGAAGCAAACATTCTATAGTCAAAGAATCGGTGAAATCACCTCAACAAATCGGTGTAGTCACGAAACAAAATCGGTGTAATCACAACCATGGAATCATTCCTGAATAAATTAAAAGATATTACTACCCTCATTTTTGATGTGGATGGCGTTTTGACCGACGGATCTGTTTTTGTAACGGAAGCCGGCGAACAAAGCCGCGCCTTTAATATTAAAGATGGCTACGCGCTGCAGTTAGCTGTTAAATGCGGTTATAATGTTTGCGCCATATCGGGCAGCCGCTCAAAAAGTGCCATGTACAGGTTAAACAGCCTTGGCATCCAGGATGTGTATATGGGCACACATACCAAATCGCAAAGGTTCAAGATCTACCTGGAAGAAAAAAGCATTATTGCCACCAATGTATTATACATGGGCGATGATATTCCCGACCTGGAAGTGATGAAGCTTGCAGGCCTGCCTGTTTGCCCTGCCGATGCTGTTGAAGAGATCAAAGCGGTTAGCGCTTACGTATCGCCCTACGGCGGCGGCAAAGGCTGTGCCCGCGATATCATTGAAAAAGTGCTCAAGGTTCAGGATAAATGGATGAGCAAACAGGCGTATAGCTGGTAGGGTTTGGTCCATAGTCCATAGTCGATAGTCCATAGATAATGGTTCATGGAATTAACCCGGCAGATCATGGTTATAAATAGTTTTGCTGCTACTATGATCTATGAACCATTTGCTACGAACTAATCAATGCAGCTACCATGATCTATGAACCATCAACCATGAACTAAAAATATGAACATCATCCCACCCGTAATTCTCGCATCAAAATCGCCAAGACGGCAAGAGCTGCTCCGGCTTATGGATATTGATTTCAGGGTTGTGCTTAAAGAGGTTGATGAGTCATTCCCCGATGGGCTTACCCCAACAGAGGTTGCCCTGCATATAGCCCGTAAAAAAGCAGAAGCATTTGACGAAACGGTAGGAGATGAGGTAGTACTTACTGCCGATACTATAGTTTGTATTGATGGCCTGATACTGGGTAAACCCGAAACCCGCGCACATGCTATCGAAATGTTGCAAATGCTATCGGGCCGTGTACACCAGGTTATTACCGGTGTATGTTTGTTATATAAAGGGCGTTATAACAATTTTTATGATCTTACCGAAGTGCTCTTCCGCAAGCTTTCTGATGCCGAGATCAGTAATTATGTAGATAAGTACCAGCCGCTTGACAAGGCCGGATCATACGGCATCCAGGAGCTGATAGGCCTGATAGGCATCGAACGGATAGAAGGCTCATATACCAACGTTGTTGGTTTACCTACCCAAAAGGTTTATGCACAATTGCTTAACTTAAGCAAATAGATTTCACATACAGGCGCAAGTATTGTGCGGCTGCCTGTGCGGGGATTACTTGTGCCTTTCGCAAACCATTTTATTCGTCGTTACAGTTTCGCTAAACATCGTTACTTTTTGATAAAGCGTGTTTTTTCCGGTACAATTAAATAAATAATTATTTAATTTAAACCTTTGTTTCCTGCATAGTCTAAGGTGTTAAATAAAGGGAGTAATTTGTCATGAAAAAAACTATTAATACAGGGCTGGTGTTACTGCTGGTGGCCACCTTGTCTGCATGCAGCAGTTACAATTATTACACCGCAGCCCGAAACAAAACAGATTTATCCGCTTACCGTACATTTGCCTGGCTGCCTCCTGCAACCATGACCAATAAAGCCGGCGCAGTTGTAAAAAAGGAAGTGGCTGATGAAAAGGTTAAGGACGCGGCTATTTCGGCATTGGAAAACAAAGGGTTAAAATTCCAGGAAAACAACCCCGATTTACTGGTAAGTTATACCACAGTTACCGGCCGGGGAATGAAAACTGAGTTTTATCCTTATTACTATGGCGGTTACCCGGGCTTCGGTTTAGGATTTGGCTGGGGTTGGGGCGGTGGCTGGGGCTATCGTCCGTTTTATGGCTACGGCGGCTGGGGTTGGGGATATCCTTATGGTTACGGTTATGGCGGCGGCGGTTATGCCCGCGTACCTTACAAAGAAGGTACCCTGATTATCGACATTATGGATACCAAATCGCGCAAACTGGTATGGCGTGGTTTTGGTGTTGGCGAACTGCACAACCCGCAAAAAACTGTAAAAGAACTGCCCAAAGTAGTTAACGGCATTATTGAACAACTACAGCTTAACCAGGTACAGCAAGAACAGGTGCCAATGAAAAAAGCATAAGAAATTTCCTGATCAATTATTGAACTAATGCAAAAATCCCTTCGGGCGCTAAGCCTGGAGGGATTTTTGTTTGCGGTATAAATGGGTTACAGCAAAAGTAAGGGCAGCTACGGCTAAAACAATAACCCAGGCATCAAGCGGGCAGTTAGCGTCGCCGTCGGCATTATCACATGGATTATCTAACTGGGCAAAACAGCTTAGGGTGGCGGCCGCAAAAACAAGAGCGGTTAAAAAGAACTTTTTTTTCATATGCGCAAATCGCTTGTTATTGTTTTAAAAATTTACCGGTGCCAATCAACTGCTTGGTTTTGTTATCGGTAACCCTTATGATATATGTCCCGGGTACCAAACCGGTTACGTTGTTTTTCCAGTAAAGCTGTGTGATGTTTACTGCCTTCAGTATCACGCCACTGCTGTTAGTTAACTGAATATTATAGTTTGCTGAAGCGTTGGTTTGCCCTATGGTTAGGTTTAATGTTTCCGTTACAGGGTTTGGATATATCGTAAGCAGGCTATTGCTTATGTTATTTTTTGTATTGGCATACATTAATGGCAGCTCTTTTGACAGGCTGATATCATTGTTTAAATCAGTTAACTGAACACGGTAATTATTTAAGCCTTTTGCCGGGTTAGGGTCGGTATAAAAGTAAGTTCCCAAACCGTTCGATTTTATCACATCCAGGTTTTCCCAGGTTTTGCCGTTATCGGTGCTTCTCTGCAGTGTAAATGTGGTGTAGTTGGCCTCATTTTCAACAATCCAGGTTGTTTTAGCGCCGCCGGTTGCTTTTACTGCATTAAAATCAAGCAGCCGCAGGCCCAATTTAGGTGATTGGCGCAATATCAGCTGAAAACGTTTTTTACCAAAAGTAGCCGGGGTACTTTTATCAATATTGTAGCTGTAAATGTTGTTGTGTTTAAGATCCAGCGAATCTTTAGTAAAGTTATCCTTAAGCCATATTTCATAAATGGCAGGTACGTTACTAAGCGCTCTTAGTTTTAATTGATATGGCCCGGATGAGGTAGCGTCAGACGTTAGGGGGATGATCTCCTGCTGTTTTTTAGGGAAAGGCCGGTGATGGATAACGGTTTTAACGCTATCGCTTGACAGGGCCGACAAGGCTATCTGTGCACCATTGGTTCCGAGGTCTTCCGCGTCTTTACTATTTTCAAAAGCCGTACTGGCGTCGTTGTTAAACGCAATAACAATATCATCGGTATTAATGGAATCCTTTATCATTTGCAGCCTTAATATCGGTTCGGCCAATGATGATGCATTTTGTTGTGATGCTGCTGATTGTGCTTCGGCAGCCTTCAATATGTCCATGTCGGCAGCTGTGGCAGCCAGTTTCTGTAACCCCTTATCAGCAGGGGCACTTAATAAGGCTATCAGATTTGATGCCGTTGGTTGCGTTGTTGACTTCGCCGATTCCCTGAAAGTTAATGATTGCGAAGCTGAGGTAGCCTGTATAAAAAACGCCTGCCCGCTGGCTATCATATTACTTGCATAGCCATCGCTCGAAATACCGGGGTTAATATTGGTAGTCGTATCTGCCGTAGATATAGCAGTGGCCTTTTGCATGTAGCTGGCATACTGCTTTGTTTTTGGATTGTAAACCCATATTTTGCCCGGAGCAGATAGGGTTGCAGCCGAAGATACCTCTGAGGGGAAACCGGCCCCGTAAATTGATGATGTGGCGGAAACGGTTGTTGTTGTGCCCCTGCGGTTAAATTTTTCCCAATTGATGGTGGCCGCGTAAGGATTTCCAACCAGGTTATATCCGTTAACCAGGCTGCCTGTAGTATTGCTGAACAAGAGGCTGGTTGTGCCGCTGTACCAGTTGGTTACTGTAATGTTACCTGTATTTAATGTACCTGTTGCTGTTAAAGTGGTGTTGGTGGGCACATAGCTTGCGGTTGTTGAAGTTGCAAGATCGGCGGCCGTCCTGTCTCCCCTGAAAAAGAAAAGGAAACCGTTGCCGACAGGTATGGTATGTGAGCCGTCGGTATCAAAAATATAAGTTGGCGGGGAGTTGATATTGTTGATGCCCCTGAAATTACCGGCTGTAAAAGACACTTGCGACGAGGCTATGTTTTCCCTGAAGCAGTAAATTGTGGGATTGCCCGATTTATCAAAGCCGCCCGTTGTGCCTGTAGTACCGGTTATCCATGATGAGTTTTTAAGGTAATTTACACTGATTACCTTGGCTGCTGAACCTGTATTAACAGGAGATGAAAGTAACCTGTACCCCCGGTTATATGAATTGCCACCACTTATAAAACGCTGTACGTTTACATTGCCTGTAATTGCTGTTCCGGAAGGGATAGCATCTACAGTGGCCGAACCTGTTGCATCGGAGTTTAATGTTAACACACCGCCGGCGGCAAGGGTAGCTGTACCCCCCATACTAAGTATACCCGAAGATGATACCGCGAATTTACCCGTGCCCGACATGGTTTTTATACCGCTGCCATTAACAGTAACATTATTGAATTTTGTGCCGTTGGTGCTGTTGTCTGTAAGAGATTGAGCGCCAGCTTTGCTAAAAAATACTGTTCCGGTGCCTGCCGTAAATGTACCTGTATTGGTGTAATCGCCATTGAAAGTTAGTGTGCCCGAGCCGGCTGTAATAACAGCGCTGTTAGTAGCGTTACCAGTAATGCTAATATTGCCCGAACCCTGGGTTACGTTTGCTGAATTGGTCCAGGTTCCTGTAACGGCTATAACGGGGTTGTTCGTGTTAAGGTCTATTGCACCACCGCTTGTGATCCAGTTTCCGCTTACGGTTAGCGCGCCTCCGTCGACAGTTTTGGCAGCGGCGCCCGATAAGGTAAGGTTATCATAGTTGGATGGGTTTGTACCTATAAAGCTGTCATTAGTAGCGTATACTGTTTGCGTGCCGGAGGTAGCTGCGTAGTTAACGAGTCCGGTGCCGGTGCCGCCGGTGGTGAAATCGATAGTGCCACCTGTAGCAGCACTTATTGGGGTATTACCTGTTAAAGTTAATGTGGAGGCGCCGGTACCGGTATCCATATCAACTAATGCGGCGTTGGTTACAGTTACTATACCATCATTCCTGTTTACATAGTTTGAATTGGTGGTGGCTATGTTGCTTGCAGTTAATGATCCGGAATTTAGATGAAATGCCGCATTATTTACCGAATAGTTTTGCAGGAACCCCAAGGCGTAATAGCCAATTGCCGACGAGGTAGTATTTAACGATAACGAATTGGTGATATTAAATACAGGGACTGTGGTATTGATGGTAGTGGTATTTGATGTTGGCGAGGTAAATATGTTTGGCGCCGGTGGTGTTGTATTATCGCCCACTATAAATGAGTTGCAGCTTAATGTTGCATTCCCTGTACCTGTAATGGTTGTTGTTACGTCACCGCTGATGCTGTTGTGGTTTTGTGTGATGGCGCCGTTTACTGTAAGCGAATAGGTGTTATTGATGGTTAAGGTAATTGACGGAGACCCGAATAGGGTGCTGGTTAAAGGGCCAAATTCCATGGATGCTATACTGGGTACACTACTTTGAACAATAGGTTGGTTTTTAAATGAAACAACACCTATGCGTGCCACATTGGTAGAAGTTGGCACCGTTGCGGAGCTCCAGTTACCGGTATTGTTCCAGTTATTGTCTGAAGCGCCTGTCCAGTCAATTGCATTTGCAAAAGTTATGATATTACCATTTGACGAGGGCCCCGTATAAGTAATGGCCGAGCTGTTTCCATTCCCCGTAAGGGTGTTAATGCTGGTGACGGTAATAGTACCTGTAGGGCTGCCACCATAATTTAGCTGGCTTTTTACCGTACCTGTATAAAAATAATAGCCGGGGACAGAGTAGGATCCATCTGTATTGCCCGAGCTTGAGATAAGGTCGCCCACACTATAATCTTGTATAGCATTACCGGTGTAAGTTACTGAACTTATCAATGCATCAGACGAGGTAGAATAATACGAATCATCTGATCGGTATAAGCTCCCTGAACTATTGAAATAGGCCTCGAACCCTGCACCGGATGTGTTCATTACCAGTTGGTTAATAACAAAGTTGCCCCTTGATATTATTTTGAGGCCATAGAGGATTACACTTTCGCTTTCATAATAAGCAGGTTGCGTTACGTTATTAGCCGTTCCGTTTGCCCCTGTGGTGGTAAATTGAAGCACACGGGTATACATATCAAAATTATCCCATTGGAAGCGACCGGCAGTAGTACATGTTGATTCGAGATAGGAATAATAGTATGTGCTGTAGCTGCCGCCTGTTGTGCTTGTACTTGAAGCAACAAGCGTTTTAGCCGTAGTCATGCCTGCCACAAAAACATCTTTAAAAATTGCCCAGCGGCCATCTTTCAAACGTTGCACTTTGATCATGTACGTTTGCTGATCATTGGCCATTGTAGCGTTAAGGAGCTCGTTATAATGGCCTGAAAAAGTGCCATTGTCATACCTGTACCGCAAGCTGAGTGTAGTACCCGTATGGGTTATGTAAATACCCTGCATATTATTGGTGGTATAGCCATTGGCAATAAGCCAATAACGCCAGGTATTGTTACCAACAGCCATCACGTCGGGATCAGAGGGGCCTGTACTGCTGTTGTTTTTATAAATGAAGTTCCACTCAAAATCATTGGCGGTAAGATCTACGCTCCCTGATGTGCCGCTTCCGACAAAATCCCACCTGATAGCGCCAATAGCGTTGGTTGCAGGTACCGCGGATCTCAGGCTTACCGAGCCGTTTAAAGGACTTGTAGTTGATGCATCTATGGTAACCGATGAACTTGTGCGGGTGGCATTACCAACCCCGGTTGCTCCTAATGATGTTGTAGTACCGGCAGAGGAAGTTTCAAAGTTATTGTAATAGTAGGTAAGGTTATCGCTGGTTTCCTGGGCCGCAACTGCGCTGATCAGGCATAGCAGATATCCGGTAAATAAAACGCAGCGTAATTGTGTTTTCAAATTAATAGGGTTTCGGGCAAATAATGTCAATAATGATGCTGATTCAATAAAAACGGGATTAAAGTACAAATTTCAACTCAAATATGGGTTTGCGTTGCCAATGGCATCAGTCGTGATGTCTTTTATTGAAAAAATGGAAAATTTGGAGAAATTAATTATTGATTATTGTTTACACACTTTGGGGAATATTTTCTACTATGCTTTTAATCAATAAGCAGTCTGTTAACTTACAGTAAGGGCTAATTAATCACTGCGCAACGATAAATATTTCAAAATATTCCTGTTAGGAGTGAGGATTTTTGTTTCCGGTAAAAAACTGTTCAGGTTTGATTTGGGGGGTATGTGTCTTTAACAATCATCACCATTAACAATTAGTCAACTGAAGTTAATGTGACGATGACTATACGCTACATGGGGTGTTTCAGAGCGGCGTCGGATAAGTGTTCAATTTTAAAAAAAACGGGTGTTCAACTTTTTGTAGTACGGAATTGTAATGTTCTGATTATCAATGCATATTTGTTCAATCTGTATTTTATATAAAATGTAAGTGGTTGATAATCAGTGTTTGTTTGTTTTGAAAAATACACCAGGTGTTCCACATTAAAAAATTGAACACCTGGCGTTATATGCTTTATTTAATCTTTTGGCTGTTATTGCCGCGGTTAAGATCAGGCAGGGCGTTGTCGGGATCAATGGTCACCGATTCAGCTTCCTGTGTAGTAGGCAGTGTATAGGTGATTTGCCCGGATTGCAGCCAGGTTTCAACCGGCAGGTAAAAGCGTTTCTTATTGCCGTCTTTAAATTTTACCTCAACAGTAAACGGCATGGGCAACTGCTCTTTGTTTACTGCTTTGATGGTGATACCTTTGGATGCATCTTTACCTGCATATTTCGCGTCGATAAGCGCTATATCAACCAGCCAGTTATTATAAAACCAGCCCTTCCAAAACCAGGAAAGGTCTTCGCCGGCTCCATTCTCCATCGAACGGAAAAAATCATCAGGCTGTGGGTGTTTGTAAGCCCACTGGTTAATGTAGTTTTTAAAGGCATAGTCAAACCTGTCTTTCCCTAAAATTTGCTCGCGGAGCAATACCAAGCCAAAGGCCGGCTTATAGTAGGTAAGCGGATGGCGGTATTTTTCGGGGATGGCATCAGGAGCCGTCATAATACTTGGCGATTGCGGATCAAGCAATGATGGGATAATTTCATCGGCAGGGTTGCCACCGCCGGGAGCATACTCACTATCACGTTTGGGGGCATATTCGCCTTTATTAAAGGCGTCGGAAGCATATATATCGATAAAGGTGTTAAGGCCTTCATCCATCCAGGCATAACGGCGCTCGTTTGATCCTACAATCATCGGGAACCAGTTATGACCTATCTCATGCGCGGTTACCCAGTAAAGTACACTGCCTTTATCGGTAATGCCATCAAACACAATACCCGGGTATTCCATACCGCCGGCAATACCGGCCTCATTAATGGCTACCGGGTAAGGGTATACAAACCATTTTTCAGAAAAATACTCAATTGATTTTTTGAGATATTCGGTAGCCCGGCCCCAGGCATCGTTGCCATAGCTTTCGGCAGGGTAAACGCTCATTGCCAATGATTTTTTACCACCGGGCAGGTTCACCCTCGCTGCATCCCATATGTAAGCTTTTGATGCACCAAAGGCAACGTCACGGGTATTGAGCATTTTGAAATGCCAGGTGAGGGTGCCCTTGTTAACCGGGCGACTGGCCGGATCATTAACTTCGGCCAAATCACGGACCATGATGGTTTTATCACTGTTGCGGGCTTGATCTAAGCGGGCTATTTGTTTAGCGGTCAAAACCTCCTTTGGGTTAAGTAATTCGCCTGAGCCTGCTACGATCATATCCCATGGTACGGTTACCTGGTAATCGATATCGCCGTAATCTAAATAAAACTCACCACTGCCCAAAAATGGCAGGGTGTCCCAGCCGTGGCTGTCGTCATAAACACACATCCGGGGAAACCACTGCGCAATTTCGTAGATCTTGCCATTTTTGGTATCGCAATAATCAGTACGGCCTCCAAAGGCACCGGGAATGGTATAATGATAATTGATGCGCAACTTTATTGCACCTTTTTGCAGCGGATGTGCAAGGCGCACCTGCATCCTGGCATCAGTAATTACATAAGATACAGGTTTAACCACATCACCATTATCAACCGATACGGATTCTATCTGATAGCCGCTGGTATGCTGGTCGGCGCTGGGCGCATGGTCTGTGAAAAAGTTAGAGCGGGCATCCTGTTTATAAGTATTTTGATCAAGCTGCAGCCAAAGGTAAGGCAATGCATCCGGGCTGTTATTGGTATAGTTGATCACCACAGTACCGCTGATTGTTTTCTTTACGGTATCCAGGGTAACTTTCAGGTTATAATCGGTCCTGTTTTGCCAGTACCTTGGTCCGGGTGCGCCATTAGCCGAATGGAAATCGTTACCTTTTTCGGTATAAAACATAGGCGAGAAAGCCTCCGCCGGGTTATAGTTTGACGACGTATCGTTTGGATTGAGTTTCCTTTTTTGCGCCGACGCGCCAAGTGCTAAAACCGACAGTAAACCAATGCCGATAAATTTTAATTTCATGGTGTGCATTTAAGCACCCAATATACAAAGGATGGCCGGAAAACAGTTTGTTAAAAAAGTTTTAAATAATTATGGAATTTTATGCCGGGTAGCATCATTATAATAAACTACTTAATCACCCGGATGAATTAATATATTTATCAATTAAAACGTTGGTATAATGTCTATTCAACAAATCAGCATACCTAAACCCTGCCACGAGCAATGGTCACAGATGGTACCCGCTAACAGCGGTCGTTATTGTTATCACTGCTGCAAAACGGTTATCGATTTTACGGTAATGAGCAATGACGAGATCATTAAACTTCTTGCGGCAAAGGATAATGTTTGCGGCAGATTTGGCCAAATGCAGCTGATTGAAATTAATGCGGGTATTGGTGCAAATAAAAAGCGATCCTTATCATGGATTGGTATCCTGACAGCAGCAATAATAAGCTTAACCCAGCTTGAAAAAGCTGAAGCCAAAACCAGGCACAGCATTGAACAGGGAGAGTTTCAACGTAAAAGCAATTTGCTCATACCTGTCCCTACCGGTGTTCAAATATTAGTAAAAGGCCTTGTAACCGAAAAAGGGACTAATGTTCCGATTCCCGGCGCTACAGTCCGTTGTAAAAACGGTGAAAGTGCAAGCACTGATGTTGATGGCGAATTTAAGTTTTTGGAACTTTCGGAGACAGATACCCTTGTTGTTGGCTTTATCGGTTTTAAGACACAGGAAATAAGGCTTGTCGACATAGCTGACAGGTCGCAAATAAAAATAGAATTAGAGCCGGAACCGCTAACTGAACAATTTGTTGTGGTAGGAGGTGTATTTGTGCGCCATTCTTTTATTCATCGCCTGTGGCATAAAATAAAAAACATATTTTAGGGCTTTATTTTAAAAACTAAACTTGCACTTTCCTGTAAATATACCTTTAGGCCGGTCATCCATTCCGGTACATTTTGTTTGCGAAACATTGTCGTACTTTTTAGGTTACCGGTATTACGCTTGGTTACGGAAACATACTGCTGATAAGATCAGTACCGATCATCGACTTATCATCTTTATAGGTGCGGCGGCAGGCGCATTTATTGGTTCGCACCTGGTTGGGATCTTTGAAAATCCGCCTTTGCTGTTTTCGCATTTCAATATCATTTACGTAATGGGTAATAAAACTATAGTAGGCGGCATGCTTGGCGGGTTGATTGGTGTTGAGCTTACCAAGAAGCAATTGGGGGTAACGGTTTCATCCGGCGATCTGATGGTTTATCCGCTGATCCTGGCTATGGTTATTGGCCGTACCGGGTGCTTTTTGGCCGGGCTGGAAGATGGGACTTATGGCATAGCCTCTAACCTGCCCTGGGCTATTGATTTTGGTGATGGCATCCGCCGACATCCTACTAATTTATATGAAATTGTATTTTGGCTGATACTTTGGGCCGCGCTCAAAGTCATCGAGCAAAATCACCGTTTTGCCGATGGCGCGCGATTTAAAGTATTCATGGCAAGTTACCTTGTTTTTAGGTTACTGGTTGAATTTATTAAGCCCGATTATTTTTTCAGTTTTGGTTTGTCGGTAATTCAGTTGGTTTCTATCGCCGGTATTTTGTATTATTATAAAGTATTTTTATATCCTAAAAAGCTATTTGTAAACCATGCCTGAACGCCCGTATATATACTATGATTTTACGTTAAGCATCTGCTCTACCTGCTTACGCCGGGTTGATGCCAAGATTGTTTTTGAGGATAATAAGGTTTACATGCTTAAAAACTGCCGCCGGCATGGTTTTGAAAAGGTGCTGATTGCCACAGATGTGGAATATTATAAAAACTGCCGCAACTATGCCAAGCGGAGTGAGATGCCGCTTAAGTTCAATGCCAAAACGCATTATGGCTGCCCTTATGATTGCGGCCTGTGCCAGGATCATGAGCAGCACTCATGCCTTACCGTTGTTGAAGTAACCGACCGATGTAATTTAAGCTGCCCTACCTGCTACGCCATGTCATCACCCACATATGGCAGGCACCGCACTTTGGCCGAGATTGAACAGATGCTGGATGTTGTAGTGGCGAATGAAGGTCAGCCTGACGTGGTGCAGATTAGCGGAGGAGAGCCAACGGTGCACCCGCAGTTCTTCGAGATCCTGGATATCGCCAAAACAAAGCCCATTAAACATTTAATGGTGAATACTAATGGTATCCGCATAGCTAAGGACGAAAATTTTGTAAAGCGGCTGGCCACTTACATGCCTGATTTTGAGATCTACCTGCAATTTGATTCTTTCAAAAAAGAAGCGCTGGTGCAATTGAGAGGAGAAGATCTGCGTGAGGTAAGGCAAAAGGCCATTGAAAACCTTAACAAATATAACCTGTCAACAACACTGGTGGTTACTTTGCAAAAAGGTTTAAATACCGATGAGTTGGGGACAATTATTGAATATGCCTTACAGCAACCCTGCGTTCGTGGGGTAACCTTTCAGCCAACACAGCAGGCCGGCAGGTTAGAGAATTTTAATGAACAGACTGGTCGTTATACCTTAACCGAAGTACGCAACGCCATATTGGAGCAAACCAAAATATTCAATAAAAACGACCTGATCCCGGTACCTTGTAACCCGGATGCCCTGGTGATGGGTTATGCCCTTAAGCTTGGAGGCGAAGTGATCCCGCTGACCCGGATGATAAACCCGGATGACCTGTTGGATAACTCAAAAAATACCATTGTTTATGAAAATGATGAGCGTTTGAAAGGTCACCTGCTTAATATGTTTAGCACCGGTAATTCGGTTGATAAAGCTAAAGAACACCTGCACTCATTGTTGTGCTGCCTGCCTGAAATTGATGCGCCGAGTTTAAGCTATGACAACCTGTTCAGGGTGATTATAATGCAGTTTATAGATGCGCAAAACTTTGACGTTCGCGCTATCAAAAAATCATGTGTACACATCGTAAATAAAGACATGCAGATCATCCCTTTTGAAACCATGAACATTTTTTACAGGGATGATAAGCGGGAATATCTTGAACAATTAAGAGGAGAAATTTTGGTATGATCGAAGGCGAAAATAATAATATACAATCTCAAGCGAATAGTAAGGTTCCCGGTAATAATGAGGGAAAGAAGCCATCTGCAATGAAAATAGTTGGGTATAACCTGCTGGTATTCGCTGTTTACACCGTTATTTGTGCAGTTACGAGTAAAGATGGCGGGTTTGTTTTTGATATGTTTTTTATAGGTATACAGTTTTTTGCTTGTATCATATTTGCCATCATCAATAGAAGTTGGGTGTGGATATTAAGCGCGCTAATGGTTTTAATCATCGGGTTTTCGACCTGTGTAGGCATGTTGAGCATCAGCGGACTTTAATTGCCAGCTCTCAACATCTCCGCCAAAACCCCTTCTTTTAATGAATTAGTACACATGCTCACCTTATGAAGATCCAGCGCATGCATAATGAAGCGGGTAATCAACGAAGCAGCTACGATCATATCAACCCGAACCGGAATAATGCCCGGATTTCCCAGTCTTTCTTTATGGCTTGAAAGGATAAGCTTATTGGTGATGGTTAGCAATTCTTCTTCATCAAAATCATAGTGTTGAATGCTCTTGAGGTCAAATGGTTTTGCTTTTTCGGTTCCTATGAGCCCTGCAAAAGTTTCAAACGAGCCTGATGAGCCAACAAGGGTATCTAATTCAATACCGGAGGTGGCAATGAACAGATCATTCAGCGTATCCTCCAGATACAAATTCATAGCCTCGATAGATGCGGGCGGAATAGGGTCCGTGTGGTGAAACTGGTCCATAAGGCGTGCGGCGCCAACTTCAAAGCTCTGTTTCCACAGGATTTTATCGGTGTTGCCCAAAATAAACTCCACACTGCCGCCTCCAATATCCATGATGAGCGAATTTTTAGCCGATAGGCATCCACTTAACTTTACGCCATTATAAATAAAAACGGCTTCCTGTTCTCCGTCGATAATTTCGATAGCGATGCGTGTTTGGGCCTCCACTTCTTTAATGAAATCTTTTCCGTTTGAGGCACTCCGCAAGGCCGAAGTAGCAATTGCCCTTACACTGGTGACATTGTTGGCAGCAATGAGTCCTTGAAAATGTTGCATGGTATTCACGCCGCGCTGAAAGGCATCAGGCAAAATATAACCCTTATTAATGCCCCCCTCGCCTAATTTAACGGCTTCTGTAATATGTACAATTTCACGGTAGTCATGGATATCGCCTTCGGCAATCAATAAATGGAAGGTGTTTGTACCCAAATCCATTACTGCAACGCGTTTACTCATACGGCTAAAATAAATAATCCCCGAAAATGTTTATCATTCCCGGGGAATTTTATTCAGTAAATCCGAAATCGAACATCCAATATCCGAAATCAAAAAACTATTCTTTATAAAAGAACCACTTAATCAGTTCTTTATAACTTGCTTTTTTGCCATACATCAATACGCCAACACGATAGATCCTTGCCGCGACATAGGTAGTAAATAAGAAGCCTACCACCATCATACACATAGATACGGCTACCTGCCAGGGTGCCGGATCAAAAGGAAGGCGTACCATCATGGCAACTGGGGCTGTAAAAGGAATTATAGACAACCAAACAGCCAGTGGGCTATCAGGAGCCCTAAAAAGTACTGATACCGATAAAATATAAGTGAACAGCAACGGCATGGTAATCGGAAACATGAATTGCTGGGTTTCTGTTTCACTATCTACTGCCGACCCTACTGCCGCAAACAGGGCTGCATATAACATGTACCCACTTAAAAAATAAAATATAAAACAGCCCAAAATATATCCAAATGGGATTGTTGATAAAGTAGCTATTATACCAGCCATTGGGCTTACCGGCGAATTGAAAGCATGCCCGGCTATTTTAGATGAAATTAGCGATAAGATTATCCAGGCACTGAACTGTGTTAAACCAACCAGTCCAACGCCGATAATTTTACCTAACATTAGTTGAAAGGGTTTAACGGATGATATTACTACCTCGATAATGCGGTTGGTTTTTTCCTCAATAACACCGCGCATAACCTGTCCTCCATAAATTAAAAGCGAGAGGTATATAAATATGGCACAGGCTATACTAACGCCTATATTGGCGCCGAGATTGGCATCTTTATCGCCTGCCTTCGTAATTTCGACCGCTGTTACTGAAAAATCTACTTTTTTTAGTGTATGAAGAACGGCAGTGTCAATATGATTTTTCTCCATAATATTAGCTGCCGTGATTTCATTCAATTGTTTTTGAATTTCATCGGTGATCTGTATAGCTGCCTTTTTCTTTGAAAAAACCTGTATAGCGCCAGATTTATGATAATTACCGGGTATATATAATGTTGATACAGTTTCATCGTCTTTAAATTTCGCTTTCGCTGTTTTTATATCTTCGTTTGTTACTGTAAATTTGATGTTTGGCGTATCATGAAATTTGTTTGCATATAATTTGGTATCATCAACAACATTTATTACATGCAATCCGGCAAGTTGCTCGCTGCTTTTTGCTATCCAGACAATAGCTCCACCCATAGCTAAAATCAACAAGGGCACTACAAATATCATAATGATGAATGATTTTTTGCGTACCCGTGTAAGGTACTCGCGTTGTATAATGAGTAATACTTTATTCATGGCCGGTGGAATTTAGGTTTACTTTTTCAATAAAAATTTCGTGCATACTCGGGATAACCTCCTGCAGCATATTTACCCGCGCTTTAGGAATTAAGTATTGAAGCACATCATTGGAATTATGCCCTTCCTTTAGTTTTATCTTGATATTGTGACTGTCGTCATCGGCAATAACCTCGCTCATTATTTCAAAGGGCTGGCTGCCATTAAATGCAATACGTTCGCCGGCATACTCAATAAGGTAGGTTTCGTTACGGTATGAGTTGCGGATATGTTTAACCTTGCCATCCAATATCTTGTGCGATTTATGGATGAGGGCAATGGCGTCGCAAAGCTCTTCTACTGATTCCATTCGGTGTGTTGAAAATAAAATAGTAGCGCCTTTTTTATTCAGTTCCAGTATTTCGTCTTTAATCAGCTCGGCATTTACGGGGTCAAACCCGCTGAAAGGCTCATCTAAAATGATCAGGTCGGGCTCATGCAGTACAGTTGCCACAAACTGCGCTTTTTGCTGCATGCCCTTTGAAAGCTCTTCTATTTTCTTTTTCCACCAGGTTTCCATCCCCAGTTTCTCAAACCAAAATTTAAGGCGTTTTTGTGCTTCGGCGCGGCTTAAGCCTTTTAACCGGGCCAGGTAGATCATCTGCTCACCGATCTCCATTTTTTTATAAAGGCCACGCTCTTCGGGCAGGTAACCGATCCGTTCGATATGCGATTGATTGAGTTTTTCGCCGTTAAAATAAATCTCGCCCGAATCGGGAGCAGTAATTTGATTAACTATACGGATAAGGGATGTTTTACCGGCACCGTTAGGGCCAAGCAGGCCAAAAATCTGCCCGCTTTCAACTTCCAAACTTACATTACTGAGTGCACGGTGACCGGCGTATTGTTTAACAATATTGCGGATGCTTAGCATTTATTACGGTTTATGTATCTGTTTTGCTTGTTAGATGGAGTTAACCAATAAAAGTTACAGCTCCGGTTTATCATATGGCTGGTTGGGGTGGTCCATTTCATAGAACGGTTTTTGCCATTGCCGGTTATCGATAACATTTAAGGCTGTTACTGCTATATAAATTCCAATAGCAGGAATTATCAGATATACAAGTCCGAGATATCGGATATAAAAAATATAACTGGAATTTCCGATGAATGTAAATACTAACGGTACAACTATGTAAAATACCTGGATAAATAGCTCGCCCAGGGCAAAAAGCCGTAATGGCAGCCTAAATTCTGTTGGGCGTAACAAAAAAGTCATGGTCACGAGGCATATTATTATCATGAAATTGATGGCACCGCTAACTTGGTAAAAGATGATTAATGATTGTACATTGACTTGAAAAATGCCGATAGCCGCACTAACTAAGCCCCATACCACACTATAGATCGTGTAAATGATAAATGCGTTCACTATAAAAGGTTTTTCATTGGTATATTTTAAAATACTTATCACAAATATCATCAGCCACGCAAAACAGATGACCGGAATAAATGAGAATAAATGCCTGACACTTTCCGGAATTGTAAATGAAATGGTTTGCATGGCCTGCATTAGCAATAATACCAAAGCACTTATTACTGATGTGGCAATGGTAAGGTAGGCAGTATCTCGAGTTGGTTTCATAAGCAGGGTAGGTTTATATTTAAAGTGAACTGCATAACAATTTAGCCTGACCGGTAATAAGGTATGGCTGTTTATTGAAATTAAAAAACGGTGTAATTGTTTTGGTACAAAATACGTTGTTTGTTTAATTATATAGCCTGCGGATTTATTTCAGTTGCTTCAAGCTAAACCTCAGCATTTCAATAGCTTCCTTTTGCCTCGAAATGATTACATACATATAGCCATTATAAATAATGGTATGCGGATAACCATATTGCCCGCCTTTCCACAAACCTTCCTTTTTAAGATGATAAAGCTCATTGGCTATGATATAGTTTTTGTCGAATGATTTGCCATCGGCAGAAAGGGATAACACCAGCGGGTTACGGTCATAATGGTGCAATGTATCAGGGATACCGACATAATAAAATCGCTTATCCGGCAACCGACCGAAATGAAATTTACTGTCATTATCTGAAAATGGAGCTTCCGCCGGGCGCGACCAATTGCTACCGTTATCCCTGCTTTCAGTTAGCCATAAATGGCCTTTCCAGCCTTTACCTGTTACCCTGAGCAGCATATGCAGAACATTGTCATCTGTTTGAAAAAAAGATCCTTCGCAAAGCGGAGGTAAACCAGATTTTGCGGCAGGCGCGTAAAACATGGCAGGGTTATCCTGCTTATAAAGGGAATCAGGGTAGAAACTGCTTAGCTTCCAACCAGAAAGTCCGTGGGGATCATCTGTATAAGGAAAAGTAAAATTACCGCTGATGATCAGCCTGCCGCTATTGGTAACCTCCGGACCGTGGTTTGGTACAACAGGCAAATGCATATCAAGCGGTTCGCTCCAATGCTCGCCGTCGGTGCTGGTTTTGGCCCACAAATGGGTGTTATTGCGATGCTTGTCATAGTCGCCGTAATAGGCTACTAAGGTCCCTTCATATTGATAAAGCCCGGCGGCGGTGAGCACCGTGAGGGTATCGTTGATTTTGCCCGGAGTGGCTAATGTTTTTAACGTCGACCAGTGTTTAAAATCTTTAGAAGTGGCGTAAACCACCCTTTGCCCCGGCGAGTCCTCATCGATCATTCCGTTGCTCCATATTGCCACAAAGCGGTCTTTAAAATGAATGATAGATGCATGATGGTTATAGAGCCATTCTTTATCCGGCGAGTAGATCATTGATCGTTCGATGGTTAGCTTTGGCACTCCGGCTTCGGTTTGGTAATTGTTGCGAATAGTCGAGGTTTGAGCATGGGTATTAAGAACGGATAAAAAAAAGCAGGTAACAAAAAGGAGCTGGAATTTTGCAGACATGATCCTAATTAACGCAAATTATCCGGTAAGTGAAAGTGGAGTTGAGGTGCCCGCGTTTGTTTATCCAGAAAATCATCGTTATTAATATGCGAAAATTTTATAACAAAATCGTGGCAATCCTTTTATCCCATAAATCAAGGTTCTTTTACTAAATTACAGGCTCTATCAACATACATCATTTATGAAGCTAGCCTTATTCCTTATACTTACGCTTTCTGCCGCCGTTAATGTATCTGCCCAACAGAAAAAAGCTTTAAAACCTGCTGATGTTTATCGGATCCCAACGGTAAGCGATCCCCAGTTATCGCCCGATGGCAAGTGGGTGGCTTATAGTGTTTCTGAAGTTGATACTGCAAAAGACCGCCGTGTATCACACCTGTGGATGCAGAGTTTTGATGGCAAAGAGTCTATCGAACTGACCCATGGTGAGGAGGCTGCCTCGTCGCCGCGCTGGAGCCCGGATGGTAAGTATTTATCATTCCTTTCCTCGCGCGATTCAAAAACAGGCTCACAGGTTTGGCTCATCGATCGCCGGGGTGGCGAAGGAGTAAAACTGACCAATATTAAAGGCGATTTGAGTGACTACGCCTGGAGCCCTGATGGCAAGCGTTTGGTAATGGTGATAGGCGACCCGGAAAATAAAGGCAAGGAAGAACCTAAAACCCCCAAGCCCATAGTTATTGACCGTTATCATTTTAAACAGGATATAGTTGGGTACCTTCAGCACCTGCATAACCACCTGTATTTAATTGATGTAACCACAAAAAAACTGGATACATTAACCAGGGGCGATAAAGATGAAAGTTCGCCGGTATGGTCGCCTGACAGCAAAACCATTGCATTTGTGAGTAACCGCAGTGCCGATCCCGATAAAAATCAAAATACCGATATTTTTACCATTGATGCCCGGCCAGGCGCCAGCATGTTGCAGCTAACCACCTGGAAGGGGAGGGACGGTAACCCGCAATGGAGCCCAGATGGCAGGTATATTTCCTACCTGCGCTCAACCAGTGATGCGGATTATATGATGTACGATCAAAATGTGGTTTGCATAATGGATGTTGTGGGGCAAAATAACAAACCGCTTACGCTGCAGCTTGATCGCCCCGCCGGGGCGCAAACCTGGGCCAAAGACAGTAAGAACATCGTATTTATAGTAACGGACGATCGTACCCGCTATTTGGCTAATATCAACATCAACACTGGCAAAATCACGCCGATTAACAAGGGTGATTATGTTTTCAACGATATAAACACCAACCTTTCGGGCAACTGGGTAGTACAAAAAACAGACCCGTATACCCCCGCCGAATTATTCGCTTTGGAAGATAGGAAGCTTCGCAGGTTAACTTTCCACCATCAGGCCTGGTTAAACACTGTACAACTGGCTTATGTCAAAGGTTTTGAATCAACCAGTGTTGATGGTACAAAAGTATCTGGTATCATTTTAACGCCCGACAGCGTTCCCAATAAAAAATATCCGTTGATCCTTTTTATTCATGGCGGCCCGGTAGGACAGGATGAATTTGGTTTTGATGCTACAAGGCAAACGCTGGCTGCTGCCGGTTATGCTGTAGCTGCTGTGAACTACAGGGGCAGTAATGGCCGCGGGCTGGATTATTGTAAAGCCATTTATGCCGATTGGGGCAATAAGGAAGTAAAAGATTTGCTTGGAGCGGTCGATCAACTCGAGAAATTAGGCATCGCCGATCCTGATAAGCTGGGCATAGGTGGCTGGAGTTATGGCGGCATCCTTACCGATTATACAATAGCCTCCGATACCCGCTTTAAAGCAGCAGCCAGCGGAGCGGGCAGTGCGCTGCAGCTTTCGGTTTATGGTAGCGACCAATATGTGTTACAGTACGAAAACGAAATAGGCGTACCGTGGAAAAATGTTGATAAATGGATCCAGATTTCGTACCCGTTTTTTCATGCTGATAAAATAAAAACCCCGGTATTGTTTATGTCGGGCCTGAAGGACTTTAATGTGCCGACCATTGGCAGTGAGCAGATGTATGAAGCATTACGCACACAAGGTATCCCAACCGAATTGATATTATATCCCAATCAGTTTCACGGCCTTACCAAACCAAGCTACCAGGTTGACAGGTTGCAGCGCTATGTGGAATGGTATGATAGGTATTTAAAAAAATAATATTTTTATGCCCTCGAAACGGTTTTTTATCGTATTTTATGAAATATGTCCTGTTGATTTTAGGCGGATTGGCTTCTTTACCGTTGATTGCTCAAACTGCGAAAAAGCCACTTAAACCTACCGATCTGTATAAACAGCCAACGCTGATGGCGCCGCAGCTTTCTCCGGATGGTAAATGGGTGGTTTACGAATTATCTGAGGTGGATACAGCTAAGGATAAGCGTGTGTCGCACTTGTGGATGCAGAGTTTTGACGGCAAGCAATCCATTCAGCTTACTTATGGTGATGAGCCGGCATCCACTCCTAAATGGACGCCTGATGGTAAGTTTATTTCTTATCTGTCCGAAAAGGATTCAAAGAACGGCGGGCAGGTTTGGCTGATGGACAGGCGCGGTGGCGAGGGGCACAAGCTGACCGATATTAAAGGTGAACTAGAAGAGTATGTTTGGTCGCCGGATAGCAAAAGGCTGGCATTGATCATTAAAGATCCCGAAAACAAAGGAAAGGAAGCTCCTAAAACCACGCCTCCTATAAAAATAGACCGTTACCATTTTAAGCAGGATATTGAAGGGTATCTGCAACACCGGCATTCGCATTTGTATTTGTATGATGTGGCCGCAAAAAAGCTGGATACCCTGACCAGCGGTAATATGGACGATAGTTCCCCGCAGTGGAGCCCAGACGGAAAAACGATTGCCTACGTAAGTAATCATACAGTCGATCCGGATCGGAATGAAAACACAGACATCTTTACGATAGAAGCTAAGGCCGGTGCTGAGCCTAAGCAGCTTACTACTTTTACCGGCCATGATATTAACCCCATTTGGGGTCCTGATGGTAAGCATATTGCCTATCTCCGCTCAACAAGTGATGCTGATTATTTCATTTATCAGCATGATGTATTGTACCTGATGGATGCCGACGGGAAAAATAATCGTCCGTTAACAGATCAGTTGGACAGGCCTGTTAGCAATATTGCCTGGAGCCGGGACAGCAAAGACCTGGAATACCTGGTACACAGCGACAGAGTCCGTTATATCAACAGGTATAACCTGCTTACCCGTAAATCGGTATTGGTGTATAAAGGGAACCAATGCAGTTTTGCTGATATAATGAGCCATTCGTTAGGTGTATGGATAGGGAAGATGACCACACCCTACATGCCGCATGAGCTGGTGGCGATTGAAAACGGAAAAATCCGCCGTTTAACTTTTCACCAGGAGAAATGGCTGAACGATGTTAAGCTGGCCTATGTGAAAGGTTTCCAGTCGTTCAGCGGCGATGGTACACTGGTTTCGGGGATACTTTATACGCCCGATAGCATAGTTACTAAGAAAATGCCCTTTATTCTTTATATTCATGGTGGCCCTACCGATCAGGACGAGTTTGAGTTTGATGAGATCAGGCAAACGCTGGCCTGCGCCGGTTATGCTGTAGCCGCTGTAAATTACCGTGGCAGTACCGGGCGCGGCATCGAATACACCAAAGCTATTTATGCCGATTGGGGCAATAAGGAAGTGAAAGACATACTGGGTGCTGTAGATGAACTGGTTAAACTTGGGATAGCTGATAAAGACCGCCTGGGAATTGGCGGCTGGAGTTACGGAGGCATCCTTACCGATTATACCATAGCTACAGATCCCCGATTTAAAGCAGCATCAAGCGGGGCGGGCAGTGCCTTACAGTTAGCCATTTATGGATCAGATCAATGGGTGATGCAATACGATAATGAATTGGGCCCGCCCTGGAAAAATGCTGATAAGTACATTAAGCTGTCGTACCCGTTTTTTCATGCCGATAAAATAAAAACGCCAACCCAGTTCATGTCGGGTTTAAAAGATTTTAACGTGCCGACCGGCGGGGGCGAACAAATGTATGAAGCGCTGAGATCGCAGGGTATACCAACGCAACTGGTGCTTTATCCTGGTCAATATCATGGAATCACCGTACCAAGCTACCAGGTTGACCGACTGAAGCGCTATATTGAATGGTTTGATAAATATTTGGCCCCCCAATCCCCTAAAGCGGGAGCTTTTTGATAGGCTAACTTAAAATTTGAAAAGGATCGAGCTGCTTAACCCGATCCTTTTTAAATTCTTCAATTCCTCAAATTCGGAGAAATTCGGGGTCAGACATTCTGATTTCAGACAACCAGCTTTCCCTCTACCGAATCATCAATAGTTTTGCCGATAGCAGCACCGGCTAGCCGTTTTACAAATGCAACGGCATTGCCATGTTTATTGTCCCAGTAATAGCCTTCAGTTGGTTCAACTTTAATAACGCTGATGCGCGGATCGTCGATACCTTCGGTAAACCACACTTTGAGTGTCGGTTCCCATAGTTCTTTGATCTTTTCTTTATCTTCGGTAATGGTGGCTATCCCATAAAGATTTAAAAAGTCAGAATATCCGGAACCCTGGAAAAGCAGATGAACAAAGGGGTCTTTAGCCAACTCCTCATTTTTATGGCTATCATTAGCGCTCAGAAACCAGAAATTGCCCTCATCGTCAATTTTCTGTGCCGACATTGGCCTCACTGAAGCGGGTACGCCTGTTTTAAGACTGCTCACAAAGAAGCAACTTTTTGCGCTTTCGGCAAGTTCTTTAATCTTGGCCAGGGCTTCAGGTCCATTCAAATCCTTCATATTATCCTCGGGCTGTTGTTGATTGATACTATCCATTGTTTCAAGTTTTTGTTGGTAAATGTTATAAGAGTAACCAATCAAAAACTCAATTGTGTGGATTTATTTAACTTAGTAGATAATTATTTAGTTAGAAGTTTTTATTAGAGGGGATAGTCTACCCAAACACCACCATCCTGTCCGGATATTTGGAAGCATAAGTTGCTACAATATTTTTGATATAGTCATTCCCCGGATAAGGTGTGAGATAGCTTTTGAGTTGCTGTATATTATTGGCATCAAAATAATGGGAGATATAGCCCATGCCATAAAACTGGCCTTTTTCCACCAAAATACAGCTGTGTTCATCACCGGTACGGCCCTCATCCCTGATAGCGTACGTTGGTAAAGCTTGCTTAAGCTGATCGATGGCATTGTTAACCTTTTCGTTATAACTGTCGGGAGGTTCAACACCTTCGCAGGCACAGGTACTTCCTGCTGCACTGACGCAGGGCTCATTGTTTTTTTGTATAAAACAAAGCTTAGGGCACAGGTCAAATGCTTCTATCAGTTTGTTGAGCAGGTTATAGCCATCAAGCAGGGAATTGCAGGTGTATATCGGGTCGCTGTATTTGCGGTATTTATCAACTGCCAGGCGAATATACCCGCGTTGATCTTCAAAAGCGTAAAGACAGAAAGCATTTTCAAAGCGTTTTAACGAGCGATTATATTTGGGCCATAAGCGTTTGATCTCAATAGCTTCCAACACAAAGGCGATGAGCTCGGTGCCGCAAACCTGATAGCTGATCTGGTATATATTGCGTAAAAATTCCTGGCGCTGAAAGCCGGGGTTGTTGCCTGTAAAGTGGCTGCTTACCCTTTTTTTAACGTTTTTGGCTTTACCTACATATATCACTTTGCCTTTTTGATCATGAAAGTAATATACGCCCGGTGTATATGGCAACTGGTCAATGTCTTTTTTGGATAGGTTGGGTGGCAGCACCTGATCTTTTGAACCTTGCTTAAGGGATTGTTTAATGTGATTATCGGTATCACTGTTCAGCAGCAGGGTAAACAGTTCGGCTGTAGCTTCGGCATCGCCCATAGCCCTGTGGCGGTTTTGATTATCGATACCCAGATGTTTGCATAGCCTGCCCAGACTGTATGAGGGTAATCCCGGCAATATCTTTCGGCCAAGCCTTACAGTGCAAAGCTTATTGGTTTGCAGATCGTACCCGGCAGCGGCGAGGTGATATCGAACAAAAGAAAAATCAAAATTTACATTGTGCGCTACAAAGATTTTACCGTGAATGAGGTGGTAAATATCAGCTGCCACATCCTCAAAAGGGGGGGCATCCTTTACCATCTCGTTGGTAATACCTGTTAAGGCGCTGATGTAAATAGGGATTTCACGCTGTGGATTAACAAGCGTTTCAAACCGCTTTACTACTTTTTTCCCATCATGTATGCATATCGCTATTTCGGTGATACCATTAGCGCTGGCATGCCCCCCAGTAGTTTCTATATCGACAATTGCATACATGATATTTCAAATGTAATATAAATTTGCTAATTATTTTAGTGTTGTTTAAAAAAGTCGGGAAGTCTGCAGTCTGCAAGTCGGAAAGTTTTTTGTTTAAGAGGGATTGCCCAGCTTATAAAAACAGAAATAAGGCAAAAGAAAAAGCCCCTGAGAAACTTTCCCAGGGGCTTAAATATCTTTCAGACTTTCCGACTTGCGGACTTCCGACTAAAGACTTAAGACTTCTTATTTTTATTAGCCTGTATCTGTTGTTGCTGGCGCATCATCTCCTCCATTTTGGCGCCAAAGCCTGATTTTTTCTTCTTAGTATCTTCAGGTTTCTTTTTGTTTTCCTGGATCTGGGCATGGATTTTTTTATCATCAACCATGAATTTGATCAGGTATTGCTGTAAAAAGGTGAACATGTTGGCCAAAAAGTAATAATAGTTCAAACCGGCAGGGTAGCTGTTCAGCGTGAAAAGGAAAATCAGCGGAGTAATGTAGCCAATGTATTTCATTTGCCCTGTAGCACCGGAGATCTGGTTGTTGAAATAAGTATAGATCAACGTTGAAATAGTCATCAGTAAACACATTAAGCTAATGTGGTTAACACCGCCAAGGAAAGCTATCGGAGCAAATTTAATAACCGAATCATAAGTTGAAAGGTCATGCATCCACAGGAAGCTTTCGCCCCTTAGCTCAAATAGGCTTGGGAAAAAGCGGAAGAACGCGATAACTATAGGCATCTGGATGAGCAATGGTAAACAGCCGCCCAATGGGTTAACACCTGCTTTTTTGTAAAGCTTAAGATACTCCTGTTGTAATAATGTAGGGTTATCCTCACCAACTTTAGCTTTGATCTCATCCATTTCGGGCTTCAGCACACGCATTTTGGCCATTGAAAGGTATGACTTGTAAGTAAGCGGTGATAACACCAGCTTAAGCAATACAGTCAATACCAGGATGATCAAACCATAGTTCCAGTTAAACTTGTTAAGAAAGTTAAATACCGGCAATACCGCGAAACGGTTGATGTATTTTAACGGTCCCCAGCCCAGGTTAACCAGTTTATCAAGGTCATGCCCCTGGTCTTTAAGCGTATTAAAACGGTTAGGTCCAAAGTAAAACTCCAACGGTAAAGAACCATCAGTGCCGCGGCTAAGCGACAGGTCGGCTTTCATTTGTTTTACATCGGTGGTATCGTTAAAATCAGTAGCAACAGCAATATCTGTTTTGGAAATGCCGCCCTTAGCTATCAGCACATTTGAAAAGAAGTGTTGTTTAAAAGCAACCCAGGCCATTTTTTTATCGCTGATAGTTTTTTGATCGTCTTTGCCTTCGCTTAGGTAATCAGCATCCCCATCGGTATTGTAATAGTACACCGTTGAATACTGACGCTCCATTTTGATGTCTTTTTCCTGTTTGCGCAGGCTGGTGGCCCAGTTAAGGTTAATGGTGCTGCTGTTGGCAATAACGCCGTCAAGGCCGGTAGGCTTAATGGTTAATCCAAGTTTAAAACCATCACCTTTTAAGCTGTATATATAATCAATATATTGGGTAGGGCTATAGCTTAAACGCATAGTAACCGAACCGGAATCTTTTTCGGCTATGTTAAGTTCTTTTGCACTTGGGGTAAAATAGTAATTGTTGGTATTGATATTGGCAACACCGGCGGCAAACTTCAATCCAAATTGGTTATTGTCGCCGCTGAAAAGCACCAGGGGCTTCTTATCAAAAGTTTTGTAGTTTTTTAACTCAACGGAAGCTACCTTGCCTCCATGGGTGCTTAATTTAATAAGCAACTCTTTATTACCAATGGTAACAAACTCTTCTTTACCAACAGATGCGGCGCCAAAAGGCATTTTTAACAAGGCCGAATCAACTTTGGCTGTTTTGGCGGTATCAAACTTAGCTGTGGTTTTAGCAGCAGCGGCAGCTACAGCGGCGCCGGCTTTTTTCAGCGAATCCTGGTGCTGTACCTCGCGCTCTTTTTTAAGGTCGGCTTCCGATGGCTTTAAAAAGTATATCGAGCCGGCAATGATCGCCATGATCAGGAATAATCCTGTAAACGTATTTTTATCCATTATCTAATTATCGTACAATTACTTATTTTTTGCGGGCATAAGCCAGCGAAGCGGCGACAAAGTTAATAAAAAGTGGGTGCGGATTAGCAACTGTTGATTTTAATTCGGGGTGAAATTGCGAACCGACAAAAAACGGGTGGTTTTTAAGCTCTACAATCTCCACCAGGCCATTGTCAGGATTAATGCCAGATGGGGTAAGGCCCGCAGCCTCATATTGCTTAAGGTACTCGTTATTAAACTCATAACGGTGACGGTGCCTTTCCGAAATATGGTTTTTTCCGTAAATAGCCGCCGCTTTAGTGCCTTTTTTAATATCGCAGGGATAAGCGCCTAAACGCATGGTACCGCCTTTGTTGGTGATATTTTTCTGATCTTCCATCATGCCGATAACCGGGTAAGGGGTTTCGGGATTCATTTCGGTACTGTTGGCACCCTCAAAACCTAATACGTTACGGCCAAACTCAACTACCGCACATTGCATACCTAAACAGATACCAAAGAAAGGGATATTATTTTCGCGTACGTGGCGGATAGCCTGGATCTTACCTTCAAAGCCACGCTCGCCGAATCCGGGGGCAACCAACACGCCGTGCATGCCTTTTAATTTTTCAACAGCGTTTTCGGGCGTAAGCTGTTCTGAAGGGATATATTCAATCCGCACTTTACATTCCTGTTTAGCACCTGCGTGGATAAAGGCTTCAGTAATGGATTTATAAGCATCCGGCAGCTCCACATATTTACCAACCAGCGCAATACGTACATCGGCAGTCGGGTTTTTCAGGCGGCCAAGAAACTCTTTCCAGTTTTCGAGGTTTGGTTCGTTTTTGTGCGGAAGTTTTAATTTAGTCAATACGGTTTTGTCAAGCTGTTCTTTCAGCATTAACAGAGGTACATCGTAAATACTTGGCGCGTCAATAGATTCAATCACCGCGTTGATATTTACGTTACAGAATAGTGCAATTTTTTTGCGGATATCATTGGTAAGGTGATGTTCGGTACGGCAAACCAGGATATCGGGCTGGATACCATACTCTAATAGCATTTTTACCGAGTGCTGCGTAGGTTTGGTTTTTAATTCGCCTGCTGCTGCAAGGAATGGTACCAGTGTAAGATGGATAACTAAAGAGTTAGCCGATCCAATTTCCCAACGGAATTGCCTTACAGCCTCAATATATGGTAATGATTCAATATCGCCTACAGTACCGCCAAGCTCGGTGATCACGATATCGTAATCGCCGCTTTCGCCCAATATGCGGAAGTTTCTTTTTATTTCATCGGTAATGTGGGGCACTACCTGTACAGTTTTTCCTAAAAAAGCTCCTTCACGTTCTTTATTAATTACATTTTGATAAATGCGGCCGGTAGTAATGTTATTGGCTTTTGAGGTAGGAGTGTTCAGGAAACGCTCGTAGTGGCCAAGATCAAGATCGGTTTCGGCACCATCTTCGGTAACGTAGCATTCGCCGTGTTCATAAGGGTTAAGGGTTCCCGGATCGATATTGATGTAGGGATCGAACTTTTGGATGGTTACACGGTAACCACGGGATTGAAGTAGTTTGGCTAAAGAAGCAGAGATTATACCTTTTCCTAACGATGAGGTAACACCGCCCGTAACAAAAATATATTTAGTCATGATTTTTTTTGAAAATGACCGGGCTTTTATACCGCGACCAATTGTTTCTGTACGGGATACAAAAGTACGAAAATTTTCACGCTTCGGCGTAGCTGTTTTTAAAAAAGGGAACTGTTAATGTAATTTATTTGTAAGTGTTTTATAGAGAGCGCTTTATGGGGATTTCTTGTTCCTTGTGGGCATACGCCCAGAGTTTTAACAGACTTCGGATACACGATAATCATCTCTCTTTGATTTAGCGACGAATATTTATAGATATATTATTAAATTTGTCGTCGATATATCAACCTAAACCGATGAAATACTTATCTAAACTATTTTCACTTTTAATTTTGTGGACTTTTTGCATGGGGTGTACCAAGCATGGAGAGTCTGATGTTCTTATACCAATTGTAGATACTATTGCGCCCAATGTGGGCTCCGCGGGAGATCAGATAAATATTATTGGTTCCAATTTCAGTACAAAAATCAAAGATAATGTCGTTATTTTTGGAGTCGGGCAACCTGCAGTGGTTACAGCAGCTACGCCTACACGGCTAACAGTAACGATACCAGAAGCATCAGACGGAGCCTGGGTTTTGATGCTCAGGGTTAAAAACAGCCAAACTATTAGAGCTGGATTGGTAACAATAGTATCCCTACCCACTATTACCAGCATGTCACCAGTTACTGGACCGGCCGGCACACAAATAACACTTAATGGTACGAACTTTAGCTCCACGATTTCTGATAACGTTGTGAAAATTAATGGAGTAGATGCCACTATACAGAAGGTTAGTGATACGCGTTTAACGGCTGTTATACCACCTGGGGCTACCAGTGGTCCGGTAACTCTTACCGTAAGGGGTAAAAATGCAACTATGATAGCCGGAAGTAACTTTAATAACTTCAAGATCGTTCCGGCTTCTGAATTTGGAACGCCAGGTCAGGCCTATGACATCAGTAGTACAGTATCATTTGATTATGCTAATGCAATTGACACCGATGGAAACTTATGGGGTATTAATTCGAAAGACGGCCAGATATACAAACTTTCATACAAAGACGGCAGTGTACTTAAAAAGGTTAGCATAGCTGATATTGGCTTTGATAATACATTAAGTAGTTATGGCGGCGTTGGTATAACCCGGGATTCCAACGGTAGGTTACATGCCTATATTGCTGGCGCTTCCTCAACAGGATCAAAAGCTTATGTTGTATCCATCACTAATACAGGTGTTGTAACTAAGGATTTTGCAACGGTGTTGTTAGGCAGTTCCGGGCTAACGGCACATGATTTTGTTATACTTAGCACGGGCGAGGTATTGACGACAAATGGTACAGGTTATTCAACGGATGATAATGACCTGGTTCGGCTAAATACAAACGGCACTTATGATATTTATTACGAAGGTGCTCGTGCAAGAGATTTGGTAGTTGAAGGTAAAGAATTGTATGTGTTAAGATATTTTAGAGGCGTCCCTACCCATGTGTTAATTGAATTTTATAAACTGGATCATAACAAAGTTAAAACAACAATAGGTTTCCCTTATTCTGCTCACAACGCCTCATCGGTTAATTATGTAAACGGTCCGCTAAATTCTGCCGTGTTTTGGCAGTTAGAGGCTTTTACAATGGCTAATGGTGATATTTACACGGGAGAATCCTATAATCAACTAATACGTAAGGTAGATTTACATACCAGCACACTTGAGGTAACCAAAATAGCTGGGATAGACCCATATACTCCCTTCCCGCGTCCTTTCCAGGTTTTTACCGGTTCATTTGATAATGTAACACTACCAATGATTACCAGCTTATTATATGACGATAAGCACAAAGTAATGTATGCTTTCGGTTTTGATGGAAAAATAACAAGATTGGCGCTTAATTAAGAGAATTTCCTTTAATTAAATTTAAGGGCATTGTATCTATGAAGTTAGTAAGTTGGCCTTACACACTTTCTCTTTGCCTGCTATACATATCTATCTTACGGTGCAACTCGTTAGGATTAAAAGGCTTGCTTACATAATCGTTCATACCTACGGTAAAGGCCATATCCTGGATATCAAGCATGGCAGATGCAGTAAGGGCTATAATGGGCAATTTTTTGTACTTATCATCAGGTAGTTCACGGATAGCGCGGGTAGCCTGGTAACCATCCATTTCGGGCATTTGCAGATCCATCAAAACCATGTCATAGTCATGGGTTTGCACCAGCATCAGGGCTATCTCGCCGTTTTCGGCAACATCACATTCAACTTCCCATTGTTTCATGAACTGTTTGGCCAGTATCACATTGATCTGGTTATCTTCGGCAATTAGCAGCCTTGTACCCTTAAGACTTTTTAAGCGATAAAACTCATCACTATCGGCTGTGCTGCTTAATTGTTTTTTGCTGTTTTTAAAGGTAAGGGTAAAATTAAATACCGAGCCTTTGCCATATTCACTTTCAACGGTAATATCGCTGCCAAGCAGTTGGAGCAGGCGTTTGGTAATAGTTAAACCCAAGCCTGTGCCGCCGTATTTGCGGGTTGTATCTGAACTGGCCTGGTTAAAGCTTTCAAAAATATGATCAATTTTATCAGGCGTTATACCTATCCCGGTATCGGATATCTCAAAATCAATGGTTGATGAGTCAGTTGTGCTGTTTGCTAACGACGCGGTTACCGTCACTTTTCCTTTATGGGTAAATTTAACAGCATTGCTCATTAGGTTGGTGAGGATCTGGCCCAGGCGCACCGGATCGCCAATGATGGCATTGGGTAAATCCTGGTCCATCATCAGTTTTATCTGGATGTTTTTTTCGTTTGCCTTTTGCAGCAGGGCCAGGCGGATATTTTTGATCAGATCGGTAAGACTAAAGTCAACGCTTTCAAACTCAACTCCGCCAGCCTCTATCTTGCTGAAATCCAATATGTCATTGATGAGTACCAGCAGATTTTCGGCCGAAAACTTCAGGAAGTTCAGAAATTCCATTTGCTCGGGCTTGGGGTCCTGGTGTATGAGCAGGTGAGTAAAACCAATAACGGCGTTCATTGGCGTACGGATTTCGTGGCTCATAATACTCAGGAATTGCGCCTTAGCCATGGCCGCTTTTTCGGCAAGTTCTTTTGAGTGGATCAGGGCAACTTCCAGTTCTTTGGCTTTAGCTATGCGCTCGTGCAAAAAGCTGATGATATGGATCAGGTCATCGTCTGAGTCGGAGATGTTTAACTCCACATCGGGATTAAGTGCCCTGATGGCTTCTTTCAATTGTGAGATGGAGCGCTGTTTGATCTCATTTTGTAACCGCAGGTTATCAGTAACCGTTACATATTCACGCTCACTTACATTAAAGGCATGGTCTGCAAGCTTTATCGACTTTTCAAAATTTTTAAAGCTGTTATTTACGGCACCTAAAAACTGTAAAATAGCTTCATCTTCCAGGTATTGCGCCGGGAGTAATTTTTTTATTTGCTTATCCAATAAGTGATGGTACTCCATAAATCAGCGTTCGGTAAAGGTTGTGATGGTCATGGTTTGGTTATGCAATTCGCAGTTCGACCCCTTGTTAAGGGGCGACAATTCTCCGTATGAATAAAAGCCCGCCATAGCCGTTTTATTGCCGAAGATATGTTTGGCTGCCATTAACTCTTCGTCTGTACGGTCGTTAAGCACCAGTTTTCGGCCCACGCAGCTAATCAATATAGCCAGATCGGCATGCTCCGGCCCGGTTACTGCGTCGGCAGCGGCCGATGATGAAGCACCGATCAGTTTTTCAAAATTGGCTTTCATCAGGCGTACTTTACTTCCTTCGGGTAAATTGCCGGCAAAGGTCATTGATTTTTTGTCTTCGTTAACGCTCAATATGGTTCGCACCAGCTTTTTGTCAGAGCCTTCAATGCTTAATGATAAAGGGAACAGCAGGGCCGAACCGGGCAGTTCTTTAGCATACTCACCTAAATATTCTTTATAAAGATCGAGCGCGCTTTTCCCATCTATCTCAAAAAGTACATTTTTATCCGACCTGGTAATGCTTCGCTGAGGCCCAAACTCTTCCCAGCCCCCGCTTGAGCCGTGACTGATATGCAGGCTATCACCATAAAAGCCTATGGCTATCACATTTCCTTGAGCGGGAACGGCATTAAGGCTGGTAAATGTGCTGTTAAACCGGGCTGCATCGCCGGCCAGGCCTCCGGTTACGGGAACCTTGCCCGGATTATCGCGGTTAAAGCCGTCAACCAGTTCACTTCCGTTTATAAAAGTGCCGTCGGATATAATGAATACACAATTTAAGCCTTTTTTATCCAATTGCGACATCAGGAAGGCTCCCGTTTCGGCACTGTTGGCCTGTTTGTTCACATGGGTAGCAGTACAGGCTATGGATGATTTTTCTAACTCAACCGCGGTTACAACAATGCTGTCGTCATACACATCACTGCCCATGATTTCGCCAGCTGTGGAGGCAAAAACTACATTAGCATTAGGATAGCTCTTTTTAAGATAATCATAAATTTCAGGACCGGTAATTAATTTCGGTGCACCGAAAGCAAGTACCAACTGACATTTTTCAGCACTAAATTCAGGGTCTGTAAAGTAATTTACCCAACCCTTGTTTACAAAATGATGCTGCCTTATCTTCATGATGATTTTAGGTTAATAATATGGTGATGCTACAGATGAAGTTAATAAATTAAGAAACAAAAATTGCTTGAAATATGAAAGTATTAAACAGCTTATTGTTTACAGAAAATTCATTAATTATAAATATTGGAATTGTGTTTTAATAGTTTAAATTGGACTTTAATACAGTACGCTTAATCTTATACGTATTAAGAATAACAAGGTTATCAGTACGGGAAGTGTTAATCTATTGGGAGGGTTGAATCAGAAACTATATATCAAACTTCAGTTTCTCCAGATCTTCAGGCACATCAACGGCATGGGTTTCCAACTCGGTTTCGGCCACTTTGATACGGTAACCATTATCTATCCAGCGAAGCTGCTCCAGGCTTTCGGCCTTTTCAAGCGGGGATACCGGTAGTTTGGTAACTTCCTGCAATATATCTGCGCGATAACCGTAAATGCCGATGTGTTTGAAAAAGGTGTGAAATTCGAGCCAATTCTCGGGTTCCTGGCCGCGGATATGGGGCAGGGTAGCGCGGGAGAAATAAATAGCTTGGGATAATTTATTGATCACCACCTTGGGCGAATTGGTATTATGGAGTTCCTGTTCGGTCAGGATCCTTTTTATAAGAGTGGCCAGTTGGGTTTCCGGATCGTTAAAGCAGGCTGTTAATTTGGTGATCTGCTCAGGGTCAATAAAAGGCTCATCGCCCTGGATATTGATGATCACGTCATACCCGGGGTGCAGGCGGGCAACTTCGGCACAACGGTCGGTGCCGCTTTGGTGGTTGGCACCTGTCATTACCGCAATGCCGCCAAAACCGTTTACGTGGTTAAAGATCCGGTCGTCATCGGTAGCCACGACAACTTCGCTCAGGCTCCGGCATTTTTTTGCCTGCTCATATACGCGTTGGATCATAGTTTTACCGCCGATATCAACCAATGGTTTACCGGGAAAACGTGACGATGCGTAACGAGCGGGAATAATGCCTAAGATTTTCATTTGATTTTTATTACAATGGTTTTAAACATTTGCAAAGCTAAGTCCTGATCCTGCTTTGATAAATTACTGCCTGATAGTTGGAAGTTTAAAGTTGATGATTTACTTTGATAATAAATACCAGTAATTCCTTTTGAAGGATTTTTTGGCCAAACTGTTTTTACAATAAAATCTCGTTTCGACTCTTCATTAAAGTTGTGATCTTTTATCTCTGCAGGGATTTCTATCGGAATATACACTGTACTATCTTTGGTAAGTATATCTGCAATATAGTCAGCTTTAGGAAATTTGCTTTTTTGCTTAGCGGTAGGTTTATGTATTGAAATTTTGACTTTTATATTGGGGGCGTCACTATATGTACGTTCTCTATCGCAAAAATCACATCCGCGTTGCCAGTCGTTAGTTTTTATATACTCCTGTTCTGATAGTAATAAGTGATTAGCATATCCCATCGAACTAATTTCGAAAGAGAGAGTATCGGTTGGAGCAATAATTCTACCTACAAAAGAGTCTATGCCTTGTTCCTGTTGGAAATGCCAGTTAGGAGGCAACCATAGTTTGAAACTATTCAAACTGAGCAGATGCCACGTGCTGATATTTACTTGTTTTTCTGAACTATGTTCGCAGGAGAATAAAAGAATAGATAATAAAGCGAAGATCAAAAACTTCTTCATACCCTATTAAACTATTAAAACAGCCCGTTAATCTCCCTTTCAATCAAGTTCACAATGGTTGCCATGTCCTCGGTATTGTTAGCAAAATCAAGATTGTCTTTATCAAGGATGAGGAGTTTGCCCAATTTATAATTGTTGATCCATTTATCATACTTTTCGTTCAGTTTTGAAAGATAATCTAAACGGATACCTATTTCATACTCACGGCCTCGGCGCTGAATATTGCTTACCAGGGTAGGCACGGATGCTTTAAGGTAAACCAACAGATCGGGCGGTTTAATAAACTCGGTGATATTTTGAAAAATTGATTCGTAGTTTTCGTAATCGCGCGTGGTCATCAGGCCCATATCATGCAAGTTTTCGGCAAAAATATAGGCATCCTCGTAAATGGTGCGGTCCTGTATAATATTATGCCCGCTTTTTTGGATATCGATGATTTGGCGGTAACGGCTATTCAAGAAGTAGATCTGAAGGTTAAAGCTCCAGCGCTTCATGTCGCTGTAAAAATCCTCTAAATAGGGGTTGTTATCTACTGCTTCATACAAAGGGTCCCATCCGTAATTTTTGGTCAGCATCTCGGTAAGGGTGGTCTTTCCGGCGCCTATATTTCCTACAATAGCTAAGTGCATATATTTTAGTTCATGGGTTATAGTTCATGGTTCATAGCTGATGTTTTTAACGAAGAACACCCGCTGTTTTGAAATGAACTCCGACTAATATACACTATGAACTATGAACTATCAAAACCCGCTATTTAAAATTTCCTGAAGCCGATGATCTCTCTAACTTCCTTTATCGTTCTTGACGCGCTTTCGCGGGCCTTTTCGGCACCCATTTCGGCTACTTTGCGCAGGTAATCGGCGTCGTTGGCAATGGCGTTGATTCTGTCGCGGATAGGGGCCGTTGCCAGTACCATATCTTCGGCAAGCTGTTTCTTTAAATCGCCGTAACGGATAGCCATTTTATTATAAAGCCCGTCAAAGTGGGCGAGAGTATCAGGGGTGGAAACAACCTTCATTAAATCAAACAGGTTTTGGATCTCCTGTGGTTTTTGCTGGTTTTCAACGGTAGGGCCGCTATCGGTTACCGCGCGCATTACTTTTTTGCGGATGGCTTCGGGTGTATCGCCCAAAAATATCGCGTTGCCTTCGCCTTCTGATTTGCCCATTTTTCCCTTGCCATCCAATCCCGGAATTTTTACCAAACTTTCGCCAAAGCTAAAGGCAAAAGGCTCAGGGAAATAATCATGGTTATATAGTCTGTTGAAACGGTTACCAAAAGTGCGGGCCATTTCAAGGTGCTGCTCCTGATCTTTACCTACAGGCACTTTAGTAGCTTTGTGGATAATAATATCCGCCGCCATTAAAACCGGGTAAGTAAGCAGGCCGGCGTTCACATTTTCGGGATTGGCGCGTACTTTATCTTTAAAAGAAGTTGCGCGTTCCAGTTCGCCCAAATAAGCGTTCATGTTCAGGTACAGGTATAATTCAGTAACCTCCGGAACATCCGATTGCACGTATATAGTAGCCTTTTCAGGGTCGATGCCCGCGGCTAAATATTCTATCAGCACCTGTTTTACGTTGCCATGTAAGTTGGCAGGCGTAGGGTGTGTAGTTAACGAGTGGAGGTCGGCAATAAAGAAAAAGCAGTTGTATTCGTTCTGCATTTTTATAAAGTTTTGCAACGCTCCGTAATAATTTCCTAAGTGTAAGTTTCCGGTCGAACGGATGCCACTAACAACAGTCTCCATAGTGTGGCGAAAGTAAGGAATTTTTCTATTTTTGGTAATGATGAAAATGATATTGAGAAAAGTACACGTATATCTTTACATTGTGAGCGTGGCCCTGGGCTACGTTATATTATGGCCTTTTTTCTATTATTTTTCTCGTAAGTCCGAACGCTATCATACGCTCAATTCATTCAGAAGGGTTTGGGGATTAGTGAGCTCTGCTTTTGCGGGCATATTTTACCATTTTGAATATGAACAACCGATTGACTGGAGCAGGCCTTATATCATTTGTCCTAATCATACCTCAAACCTTGATATTTCGGCTATGTGTATCCTGGTTAAAAGCAATTGCTGTTTTATGGGCAAACATGAGCTGGAAAATGGCCTGGTAACCGGCCTGTTTTTCCGTACGGTGGATATTCCTGTTAACCGTGATAGTAAAATGTCGTCGTTCCGGGCGTTTAAAAAAGCATCCGAGAAATTACAGGAGGGCGTTTCTCTTATCATTTTCCCCGAAGGCGGAATTTCGGATCATTATCCCCCGCAGCTTTGCCCGTTTAAAAATGGTCCTTTCAGGCTGGCTATTGAGTTAAAAATACCTGTCATCCCGGTATCGTCGGCCAATACCTGGCAAATACTTTGGGACACCGGCATTAAGCACGGCAGCAGGCCAGGGATCTCTAAATTTAAGGTTCATAAGCCTATTGAAACGGCACACTTGAGTATCGACGATGCCGATGCTTTACGGGATGAAGTATTTGAAATTATGAACAATGATTTAAAGTTTGAAGGCGCTGTTTCTACCCTGGCTTAGTCAATTATATGACAGCAGACCGGGAATTTGTAATATATTTGTGCATAAACCCATTGAAGCGGCCCAGTTAAGCATGGATAATGCCGGCGCACTGCGCGATGAGGATCACGCTATTATAAAACAAAAAACAACAGGCATGACCATAGATAAAGAAACCGTTGAAAAAGTAGCCCACCTGGCCCGCCTTGAACTTACTGAAACCGAAGTGCAGGATGCGATGAAGGATATGAGCAAGATCCTTGATTTTATGGCTAAATTGAACGAGGTGGATACCACAGGTGTTGAACCGCTGGTTTATATGACCACCGGTGCCAACGTGCTGCGCGAAGACGTAGTTAAACAACAAATTACCCACGAAGAAGCTTTGGAAAATGCCCCTAAACATGACGAAGACTACTTTTTGGTGGCCAAAGTGATTGAGAAATAGTTTTTTGTCCGAAAGTCGGGAAAGTCGGTAAGTCGGAGAAGTCCGAAAGTTAAGACGGTAGTAAGTTAGACTAAAAACTTGCGGACATCGGACTTACGTACTACCGACCACTAAAAATAAAAACCACTGTAACATTCGGCACCCCAGTGCAGTCCAAATAAAAAATAATTCATGGAGCCAATAAATACTGCCAAGCCGTTAATAACCATAAAAGATATCGGGCGTAAATATGTAATAGGTGCCGAGGTGATCCACGCACTTAAATCAGTTTCGCTTTCTATTAACAAAGGCGAATTTGTGGCTTTGATGGGCCCTTCCGGCTCCGGCAAATCAACCCTCATGAATATTTTGGGCTGTTTGGATACCCCAACCAAAGGGCAGTACATCCTTAACGGGATAGATGTGAGCCACATGACCGATAGTCAACTTGCCGAAGTACGTAACTCGGAAATTGGTTTCGTGTTCCAGACATTTAACCTGCTGCCCCGTAATACTGCTTTGGATAATGTGGCGCTGCCACTAATCTACGCCGGCGTTAATAAAGAAAAACGTAAGGAACGTGCCGGCAATGCATTGAAAAATGTTGGCCTTGGTCACCGTATGGATCACAAACCCAATGAACTTTCGGGCGGGCAAAGACAGCGTGTTGCTGTGGCAAGGGCGCTGATCAATAATCCATCCATTATACTGGCCGATGAGCCAACAGGTAACCTTGATACCAAAACATCCATCGAGATCATGGGCCTTATTGAAGATATCCACGCCAAAGGTAATACCATTATCCTGGTAACGCACGAAGAAGATATTGCCTTGCACGCCCACCGCATAGTGAGGATGCGCGATGGATTAATAGAGAATGACTACGTTAATACCAATGTTCAAACCGTTGACCGCAGGGTAGAGGAGGTGTAAGCCCCCCAGCCACTGAGGGGGGAGTTATAGCTTTTATTATCTACAGTATAATGCAAATCTATCTCCGTGAAACAACTACAAACAGGCAGCTTCTACGGACAAACCAATCAAACAACGCATTTACAGGGTATCACCATAACTGATACCGAATATACCCTTGATAAGGTGGACTGGCATTACCATGAAAATGCCTACTTCACTTTTATATTGGCCGGTAATGTTATTGAGGGCAATAAAAAGGAGGTTTATCATTGCCCGGCAGGCAGCCTGCTGTTTCATAACTGGCATGATCCGCACTATAACATCAAGCCCAAAGGCTTTACCCGCGGCTTTCATATCGAATTGCAAAAGCGCTGGTTCGATAACCTGGACTTTAAACAAGATAAACTGGAAGGCAGCTTTGCCATTCAGGACCCGGATGTGAAATTTATTTTATACCGGATTTTTAAAGAATCAAAGATTTGTGACGAGCTGACCGCAATGACTGTAGAAATGTTATTGCTGCAAACGCTCAATAAAATGCAGGTAAATAATACTGGCACTTCACGGCAAATTCCTGCCTGGGTTAACAAGCTAAAGGAATTATTGGGAGATGACCCGGCCCGAAAACATACGCTTGCCGAACTTTCCGGGCTATTACGGCTCCACCCGGTTCATTTATCCCGTAATTTTTCAAAATATTTCAATTGTACTATGGGCGAATATATCCGCAAGCTCAGGGTTGAAAAAGCGTTTGCTTTATTGGCAGATGGCGGGTTATCCTTAACAGATATCGCCTATGCCTGCGGATTTGCCGATCAAAGCCATTTTTTACGTTGCTTCAAACAGTTTGGCGGCAGTAACCCGTCGGCATATCGTAAGTTTTTATTAAAGCCATGTTAATTCTGTTCTATTTTAAAAGTGTTGATAGACGCAGATTTGTAATATCTAAACAATTAAAATGAAACGTTATTTACTCATAATCTCCATTATACTTACAACCGGCTGTAAAACATTCGCGCAGGTGGGCAATATCATCGAACCTGAACCTATAACCTCCGTTCTTCAAAAAGCCAATATGGGTAAGGTTGTTTTTGAGGCGGATACTATCCCGCTTGAAAAACTGGAACAAACCGATCTGTTAACAAGCTATGAGGCTAAACCTGCCAATAATTTGTACATGCGGCTTTTGTTGGCCAATTCATTAACCAATTACCAGCATAGCTTAGCGCCGTCGTTAAGTATTGAACAATTGAACGGGGGGAATTTTCAGTTTGTCTTTTATGTAGATGGCAGGCAGGTTTACCAGGAAAACCTGCATAAAGGGGCCAATTTGCCCATCGTAAAAAATACAAAAACCACCATTTTTGTTCCGCTCGTCAGTAGCCGGAGAGAAGATTCATGGGGACGCTTTTTGTGGGGGCGGTTTATGGCCCACGGCGGGGAAGACGCGCTTACTACAGGTGCGCACCGGCTCAAAATTGAAGTAAGGCCCTATGTTGCTGTCCCTTATTTGAAAGTAGGTGAGCCGATAGCACAGGGAGGGATTAGGGTTACCGTACCGGCAATTGATTTCAGAGGCGCCGAACTGCAAAATATAAAACCGGGCAGCGGCTGGCAGGTATCAAAAGAAGATTTTGATAAAAAGAAGATCATGGAGATGAATGCCCTTATTGCCGGCAACAGGTTTAAACAGATCACCAGCGTGGTAGTGATCAGGAACGGCAAGTTGCTAATTGAGGAGTATTTTAACGGCAGCGCGCGCGATTCATTGCACAATCCCCGTTCGGTTGGTAAAACATTTGCTTCGGCCGTGATGGGGATAGCAGTTCATGATGGCTATATCAAAAGCGTTGATCAAACCTTAAAGGAGTTTTATGACCTTAAGAAGTTCAGTAACTACTCACCTCAAAAGGAAAATGTAACACTAAAAAGCCTGCTTACCATGAGCTCCGTTTTTGACGCGGATGACAACCAAAGTGATTCGCCGGGGAATGAAGAAAATATGTACCCCACCGATGATTGGGTTAAATTTACCCTCGGCCTTAAAACAGACAGCAATAAAAGGGCAGGTAAACAATGGAATTATTTTACAGCCGGTGTGGTGGTATTAGGCGATATTCTGAACAAATCGGTACCCGGCGGACTTGATAAATATTCGGCCGAAAAGCTGTTCAAGCCATTGGGCATCAGTAATTATCGCTGGCAATACACACCACAGAATGTACCCAATACCGCCGGCGGCCTGCAAATGCGCTCGCTTGATTATGCCAAATTCGGGCAATTGTATAAAAATGGCGGTGTATGGAATGGCAAACAGGTAATTTCGCAAAGCTGGGTTAAGGAATCATTTACCAAACACCTTACGTTACCAAAAGATGTGGTAGGTGAGGGCTTTTACGGTTACCTGTTCTGGAACAAAACCTATTGGGTAAACAACGAAGCTTACGAAACTTACTACTGCTCAGGCAATGGCGGCAACAAGATCTTTGTTTTTACCGATGAGCCACTGGTAGTTGTTATAACCGCCGAGGCCTACAACACGCCCTACGCGCATTCGCAGGTTGATAGAATGATGAAAGATTATATTTTACCGGCGGTATTAAAATGATTTTCTGTAGGGGCGCATAATTGCGTCTCTGAATATATTGTAGGGATAGGTTACGGGAGACGCAATTATGCGTCTCTACAAACAACAGGAATTATTTTATCCGCTACTGTTATTACTATTCACATCTAAATTGTGTGCTCAATCGCAGGTGGTACACAGCCTCGAAACAAACTCTGCCAGATGCATAGCTTTTTCTGCAGATATGGCGTGGGTATTACCGATAATGAGGGTGTGCTCAACAATCTCTATTACAAAATCATCCAGCCTGATATCCATTACCACATTGCGGAAATTACGGTCGGCACCGGTAATTGCTTTTTGGCGGTCGCTTACCAGCATATAAAAAGTGTCACTAAAGGCCTTGTCCTCGGCAAAATCAAGCTCAACCGGGTGGATCAGTTCAATGATCTTGTCAACCAATGTTTCGCGCCTGATGAGTACCCGGCCAAAATCATGCTTTAAATAAGCCAGTGCCCAGGTTTGATATGGTGTGTAGGTTACAGCCTTGCCGTGATGATGCCCGATATGTTTTGACTGGCATTCGGTGAACAGCATATAGCTGTCGTTATTTTTATTTTTTATAGCATATGATTCTTTTACACTAATGTCGAGATAGTCTTTGAAAATGCTAAACTGCTCTAAATGAAAATCAATATGCCCGGTTTGCTCAATCCTGAATCTGTTTTTCAGGCTGTCCAGGATATCACCGAACTGGTCGGTAGCCGGGGGATACAAACCGGCGTTTTCAATAGTGGATTCCAAATGTTAAAGTTTAGTGTTGTATAATGCTAATATAATAATAACTTTTTTGCTTTGAAATTCAAAAATACAGCTGTTAATAATGATAAGGCTTCATTTTACCGCATGAACAAGCGCAATTAGCATCAGTAATCCCTAATTTCTTCAGGAAAAACTGGTAAAAGCCAATCCTGTCGTTCATATTATACATGTTTTCGCCCTTATTGCATTCTACTTCGCCGTTTACAATATTAATGGTCATACCAAAACCAGGTGTGCGGCCTGCGGCTTTATCTTCTGCATTGGGTTGCCATTTGCCTGTCATTACAGCATGCGCCGATGGTTTGTGGGTTTGAGGCGTCATCCAGAAATAGATGGCGGTTTTAAAAGCCATCACCGGGTCGGTTTCTACCATCTCGGGATTTTGGAGCAGTATTTTATCATCGCCTAAAATACAATCCGAAGCATAGCCGTAATTGCCGTTATAGCTCAATTGCATCGGCCCGCGGCCATAGTATTTTTTACCGGCCACAGGTGGGTATTCATCATTTTCGGCAATGTAAGGCAAACTGGTATTGCTTTCATGGATCAGCATTAGGCCATCGGTATATGTAGCATTCATGCCATGACGGGTTTCGTGCGCAATGTGCGCAAAAAAGGCAGCGAGTTCCTTTTTATTTACATCGGCACTGTATTCGGTGCAGAAATTGCCATAGTCAATGGTGTAGGTGCTATCTGGTTTGGCTTTGGCCCATTCTTCGTTCCAATCAACATCCTGGCGTACAACGGCCTTTTTGCCTGTTTTTTTATCGGTACGTATCAACTGGTAAACGGATGTTGCCCGGCGGGTTACTTTTATACTGATCATGCCGAGCTCATCGGCTGCTTTGATAAAGGCAGCATAAGTATAAAATTTATCACGTTGCGGAAAAAGATCATTAAATTGTTTTTCGCTTAATAAACTGGCCATGCTTACTTTAGGAGGGGCCGGTTTATCTGCCACCGCCTTGTTACTGTCGCTGCCACTGCTACTTTTACTGTTGCCGCCGCAGCTAAAGCCGGTTGAAAGCAGGATGATAAGCGATAAGGAGAGCAGCTTGGATGATAATATGATCGGTTTCATGAGTTTCACGCTAAGTATGTTTGATGATATCACGGATGCAAGTTTAAGCTAACATATTAAAAATTACACTTTATTGGCAAAAAATATGCTAAAGTGTTATGAAATACAAAATTTAAGATGATAGATTTGAAATAACACCAATCATGAAAAAAAGATTTATCGGGCTTGGTTTTAATTGCTTGATAATCAGAGTTGGCTTTTTTGTAGCCTGATTGTTGGCGGCTTATTTGTTAAATTAAGTATGAAAATATATACTAAAACGGGCGATAAAGGGTTTACCTCATTAATTGGCGGTACGCGCGTGCCCAAGCACCATATCCGCATTGAAAGCTATGGTACGGTTGATGAACTTAATTCGTACATCGGGCTTATTGGTGATCAGGATATTGATGCACATGATAAGGAGGTATTGAAGCAGATACAGGACAGGTTGTTTACAATTGGCTCTTCACTGGCAGCCGACCCTGAGCGGTCACGGATGATTATTCCGGACCTTCACATGAGTGATGTGGAAATGCTGGAAACGGAAATGGATACCATGAATGAAAGCCTGCCGGCGCTTAAACATTTTATTTTACCGGGTGGCAGTAATGTGATTTCATTTTGCCATATTGCAAGATGTGTTTGCCGCCGTGCCGAGAGGATAACCGTTCAGCTTGCCGAAGAAAGTACAGTTGATGAAAAAGTGAATATTTATCTGAACAGGTTGAGTGATTACCTGTTCACTTTGGCCCGCAAAATTGCTGATACTAATAAAATAGCTGAAAATCAGTGGATACCACGGGTTTAAAAAATTGAAAAAAAATATTGATATTCAATTTGAAAATGTTATACTTTTGCGAAAAAGTAAATTTTACTGATAATTATAAATATAAATAAAAACGATGTATTGGACACTTGAACTGGCATCGCACCTGGAAGATGCACCATGGCCCGCAACTAAAGATGAATTAATTGATTATGCTATCCGTTCAGGCGCTCCTGTTGAGGTTATCGAAAACCTTCAGGCACTTGAAGACGATGGCGAACCGTACGAAAACATAGAAGAGATCTGGCCGGATTATCCGACTAAAGACGACTTCTTCTTTAATGAAGACGAGTACTAAACACGATAATGAAACCCTTAGCAATGAGGGTTTTTTTATTAACCGCTAATTTTGGAATGGTTTTGGTATGGGTAATTACACATTTACTTAACTACTAAAAACATAACAAAATGAGAGGTTTATTGTACATTATCGCTGTTATCCTGGTTATAGGATGGCTGTTTGGAGCATTTATACACCCATTTGGGGGTGGTTTGATTCACATACTATTAGTAATAGCTATTATAGCTGTACTTTTAGGTGTAATCAGACGGGCATAACAAATTTAACCTTGTATTGCAAATCAAAAAAGCCGCAGACTTTATAGCTGTGGCTTTTTGCTTAAAAGCAGTTCGGCAATGGCGATATCTTCGGGGAAGGTGATCTTGATGTTGCTATGATCGCCTTCGGTAAGTTTTATTTCGGCGCCATATTGCTCAACAACGCTTGCATCATCTGTAAACCGGGTATCAAATGGTTGTTCATAAGCTTTTCTTAATAGCGAAGCCCTAAAGGTTTGCGGGGTTTGCACCAGGTAAATCTCATCCCTGACCAGGCTTACCGAGCGGCCTTCTTTTACCTGGCGTATCGAATCGCGGCTTTTAACGGCCACTACCGCCGTGCCATGCTTGGCGGCGCATTGGTAAGCTTCATCAATAATATAGGATGCAGTAAGCGGCCGTACGGCATCCTGTACAGCAACCAGTGCTTCCTGCTCGGTAATCAGGTTAAGCCCGTTTTTGACCGAATGAAAACGGGTTTCTCCGCCCATAACCAACTGATGGGAAATGGTAAATGAATATTCCTGAATCAATTGCCGCCAGTAAGCATGGTAAGCTGCTGGTAAAACCAGTATAATGGCTGGTTTCGCCTCCGATTGCTCAAAGGCTTCAATGGTATGCATTAATACGGGTTTACCGTTAAGCAGTAAAAATTGTTTAGGTACCGCCGATCGCATCCGGCTGCCCGAACCTCCTGCTACTATGATAACGTAGTTTTTGTTTTGAGCTGTGAGATGTGAGATATGAGATGTGAGATTGGAGGCTGTCATGACTTTATTTGACTAATATCTAACAAAATTGCCTGCAAAAAAAATGAGATATGAAACCATAGTCTCATATCTCAAATCTTATATCTCAAATCTAAGAAGATTAGATGATCAGCATCGCATCACCGTAGCTGTAAAAACGATATTTTTCTTTTACGGCAATTTCGTATGCATTCATTACATGCTCGTAACCGCCGAATGCCGAAATCATCATCAATAGTGTTGATTCAGGTGTATGGAAGTTGGTGATCATTGAATTGGCAATGCTGAAATCATACGGCGGGAAGATGAATTTGCTGGTCCAGTCGTTAGCAGCTTTCAGGGTTTTGTTTGCCGATACAGCCGATTCAATGGCACGCATTGAAGTTGTGCCAACTGCACAGATGCGTGCTTTGCGTTCAATACCGCGGTTTACAATATCAGCTTGTTTTTGTTCAATGATAAATTGCTCCGAATCCATTTTGTGTTTGGTTAAATCCTCAACCTCAACCGGGCGGAAGGTGCCTAAACCAACGTGCAAAGTAACTTCCGCAAAATCAACACCTTTTAATTCAAGGCGTTTCATAAGCTCACGGCTGAAGTGTAAACCTGCAGTAGGAGCAGCAACGGCGCCTTCATGCTTAGCAAAAATGGTTTGGTAACGCTCTTTATCTTCGGCGGTAGCTTTGCGTTTAATGTATTTAGGCAGTGGTGTTTCGCCTAAAATTTCAACGTTACGACGGAATTCTTCGTCGGTACCGTCAAATAAAAAGCGGATGGTACGGCCGCGTGAAGTGGTGTTGTCAACAACTTCAGCAATCAGCAAATCGTCATCGCCAAAATATAATTTATTACCTACTCGTATTTTACGGGCCGGATCAACCAGTACATCCCATAAACGCAATTCTTTATTCAATTCGCGCAGCAAAAATACTTCGATGGTAGCACCGGTTTTTTCTTTGTTGCCATATAAACGGGCAGGGAAAACTTTAGTATTATTAAGGATCATTACATCCTTATCATCAAAATAATCCAGCACGTCTTTAAATATTTTATGCTCAATTTTGCCCGAATCTTTGTGTAAAACCATTAAACGTGATTCATCGCGGGTGGCAGAGGGTGTATGGGCGATAAGAGATTCAGGTAAGTTGAATTTAAATTGAGATAATTTCATGCTTGTTTTTATGAATTTTCAAGGGCGCAAATGTACGAATTTTTTTGTTAATTTAACAGATTTTTTTAAGAAGCAGTTTTATTACACTACCGTTATATTAATTGCAAAATACTGTAACTTAAATCATGTTCTGTTGTCTAAAAAAATATTGGCAGGCGGCTTAATGTATCAGTAATAAAAACGCCCGTTATATTATTATTACCTCCACGCTTTAACCGTGCAATTAGGATTGATTAACAAGTAAGATCAAAATAAGTTATATGCTTTTTTTAAAACTTTTAAGGGAAAGTTTTTTGTTTGCCGGCGATGCCCTGCGGCAGAACAAAACACGTACGTTGCTGTCATTGCTTGGGGTAACTATTGGTATATTTACTATCATAGCTGTACAATCGGCAGTTGATACCCTGCGTAATAATCTGCAAAATAGTGTTAATAAGCTGGGTAATAACAGTATATATGTGCAAAAGTGGCCCTGGGTAGGCGGTAGCGATTTCCCCTGGTGGAAATACCTGCAAAGGCCTGAATCTGACCTTCGCGATTTTAACGAACTTTCGCGCCGTATTACAACCGCCGAGGCATTATCATACGAAATAAATATTGATAACCGCACTATAAAGTATAAGAGCAACACGGTTGAAGGCGCCCAGGTAGACGCTGCATCACAGGATCATGACAAAACCTGGAATTTTGACCTTGAGAGTGGTCGTTACTTTACCGAAATGGAATCAAAAACCGGTGCGCCTATAACCGATATCGGTTATGATATAGCCCAGGCCCTTTTCCCCGATGGCGATGCCGTAGGTAAGCAGATTAAGGTGATGGGGCGGTATGTGACCATTGTAGGCGTGTTTTCAAAACAGGGTAAGGATATGCTTGGTATCTCTACAGATAAGGAGGTGCTGCTGCCCCTTAACTTTGCCCGCAACTTAATTGATATACAGAGTTCAAAATATGGTCCTTCAATTATTGTGCGTGGAAAAAAAGGGATCCCGACCGATGATGTTGAAAGCGAGATCAAAGGGTTGATGCGTTCTATCAGGAGGCTGAGGCCCGGAGCCGATGATAATTTTTCGTTAAACCGTACAACCATGATCACCCAGCAGCTCGACGATCTTTTTAAAGTGGTCAACATTGCCGGTGCTATCATTGGCGGGTTCTCAATTTTAGTTGGTGGTTTTGGTATCGCTAATATCATGTTCGTATCGGTAAAGGAACGCACCAATATCATAGGGATACAAAAATCATTAGGGGCTAAAAACTATTTCATATTATTGCAGTTTTTAATTGAATCGGTTTTGCTTTGTTTTGTGGGCGGGATCATTGGGTTGTTTTTTGTATATCTGGCCACGTTTGCCGTAAAGGCCGCTTTAGATGTACAGGTAATACTTGATGCTGCTAACGTTACACGGGGCTTAAGCTATTCAATTATAATAGGGGTGATAGCTGGCATTATTCCCGCGTATTCGGCCTCGAGGCTGGACCCGGTAGAAGCTATCCGTACAAACTAATTGTAATATGAAAATAATTAAAGAATTTTGTTTTTTAGCGGCTTTAGCTGTTGCCGCTGCGTGTAACCAGCCTGCCAAACAACAGGATATTGCTAAAGTGGATACGACTGCTGCTGCCAAGCCTGCGGCCGAAGCCCAGGTTGCAGATACAGGTAACACCAGTGATGTTTTTAAGGCTTATATCGCTTTAAAAGATGAGTTTGTTAAATCGGACCCCGCCGGCATAAAAACAGCTGCTACAGCTTTGGAAGGTAAGCTTTCTGGTATAAAAGGCTGCAGCGAAACAGCTGCTGTGGCGCACCAGATAAGCAATGCAGCGGATATCAAAGCCCAGCGCGAAGCGTTTTTGGTATTAAGTAAAGATGTTATCGCTTTGGTAAAAGGTGCGAAATTCAAGTCGGCGCCAATTTATGTTGACTTTTGCCCGATGGCCGATGGAGGAAAAGGAGGGTACTGGCTTTCGTCAACAAAACCAATTGTAAACCCCTATTTTCCGGAGCACATGAAAGAGTGCGGAACTGTGAAGGAACAGATTAACTAAGACCGTTGATCCTTCTTGATTACACCGATTACGTTGATGATATTTAAAGCGATAGGCGATCCCTGTCGCTTTTTTTATTTTGAACCATGATTTTCATGATTGAAGGATTTTATGATATTTTAAAGCGATTTGCATACTGATCGCTTCGCCGCCCGTAGACTTCGTCTATGGATGATTTATGTATGTGGTTGCAAACCAAATATATAGGCTATTGTGATATGATTTAATTAGTGTGTAGGGCTGGAGTTACAAACTCCTGGCATAGTTCACCCGAAGGCATAGGCTTCGAATAACGGGGACTTCGAATAGCGGAGGTTTTTAAACCCTTAGCCTTTAACCTTTTACCTTTCGCCTCGATCCCAAATCGAATATCTGAAATCCGAAGTTACACTGATTGCCTGATATGTTTTGCCAATTTGCTGTACAGTACTTCAGGAACAAAAGGTTTAGTCAAATAATCACACATACCCGCTTCCAGCGCTTGTTGGTAGGTTTCGGGCATGGCGTCGGCCGTGAGGGCTATGATGGGCAAGTCGGGCTGTGTTTGTTTAATCATCGCCGTTGCTTCAAAGCCGTCCATAACAGGCATCTGCAAGTCCATAATAATAAGATCATAAGAGTTTTGGTTAACCAGGTCGACAGCTATTTGCCCATTTGATGCTTCCTGAACCTGGGCATTCCAGCGCCTTAAAAATTTGCCGGCTATCATCAGGTTCATTTTGTTGTCATCAACAACTAAAATATTCATGCCCCGTAAGTTGTAGTCTGAAGCATTCGCCGCAACAGCAACCGGTTTCATGGCAGCGACCTCAGGAGCGAGGGTAAAGTTTATAGCAAAACTAAATGTGGTACCCTTACCCAGTTCGCTTGATACAGCAATTGTACCTTTATGCAGTTCAACCAGCCGTTTGGTAATAGCGAGGCCTAAACCGGTACCTCCATAGTCATTATCAATTACTTGTTGGTCCTGCATAAAAGGATCAAAAACAATGTTGAAGCTTTCGGGCGAAATGCCTATACCTGTATCGGTAACCGCAAATTTAATATTAACGGTGTTTGGGGTTATCACATCCTTATCCAACCGGATAATAACCTTACCTGTATGTGTAAATTTAATGGCATTGCTGATCAGGTTATTAAGTACCTGGCTCAGCCGCATGGCATCGCCCATTAAATCTCCGGGAATGGTATCATCTGTTATCAATTCAAGCGTCAGTTTTTTTTCGGCCGCCTTTGGCTCAAAAGATTGCTTTATTTTATGGATTAGCTGGTGAATGTTGAACCTTGAGTTATTCAGTTCCAGCTTGCCAGCCTCAATCTTATTATAATCTAAAATGTCATTGATAATGGCCAGCAGGTTTTCGCCCGAAAACTTGAGCGTATTGAGGTATTCCATCTGTTCGGGCCTTGGGTTTTCGTCAAGCAGCAGGTTGGTTGTACCAATAACCGCGTTCATCGGCGTACGGATCTCATGGCTCATGATGGATAAAAATTCCGACTTGAACTTAGACGACTTTTCGGCCATTTCTTTAGCCCATATTAGGTCCTGCCGTGCTTTCTCCTGGTCTGTTATGTCTTCGCCAAGCGCTGTGGTCTCCTTAAAAACGCCGTTTTCGTCATAAAAAACCGTATTTTGCCAGCTTATGATCCGTTGCTCGCCGTTACGGCAAATAATAGGGTTAATGTAATGCGGTAAAAAATTGTCATTTATAAACCAGCTCTTTAAAAAATCTTTCAGATCATCGGGAATAAAATTGTCCATCCAATTCATGCCAATTATCTCGGCCTGGGTATATCCTACCAGGTTTGCCAGGTATTTGTTGCAAAAGGTAACAATGCCACTGTCGTTAACCGTTATTGCTATCATATTAACAGTTTCTAATACCCGCCGGTATTTGCTTTCGACGTTTCTGAAATCAAGCTCAGCCTGTTTGCGTTCTGTAATATCCTGCAGGGTGCCTATAATTTTGCGCACACTTCCGTCTTCATTATAAAGGCGTTTGCCGGCTATAATACTCAGGTGTTTGATATTGCCACCGGGAGTTATAATGCGGTATTCATAGGATGAATCCATGTTGCTTAACTCGTTACGCAATAAGCTCCTGACAATAAACCTGTCGTTAGGATGTACATGCTTAAGCAGCAACTTTATAAAACAGCGCTGGCATGAAGAGGTATCCTGGTCAAGCTCATAAATGACATTCAGCTCCTCCGACCAGGACAGGCGACGCGACGCTACGTCATATTTCCAGTTGCCTATTTTAGCAATGGCCTGGGCTTCCATCAGTTCAAGCTGGCTTAGTTTAACTGCTTTATCGGCAAGGCGGGCCTCGGTAATATCCTGGATAATGCCAAATGTGCGTGTAACTGTGTCTGACAGTAATTTCTTTTCGCCGCGTTGGATCCTGATATATTTTAAGTTGCCCGCCGGTGTGATAAATTTATGCTCAAGTTGGTTTTGTGCTGTTGTACGGATGGATGCAAGGTATTCAAAAACGTTCTCCCTGTCGTCAGGATGTACCAGGCTTATATAGTATTGAAAGTGGTTCATGCCGGTGGGAATATCTTCAATCCCGAGCAGGGCATTGAGGTTGGCCGACCAAAATGTTTCCTTGCTCTCGTGGTCATACCACCAGTTGCCTATTTTAGCAATGTTTTGAGCTTCCAGTAACTGATCTTCGTTTTCTTTAAGGGCCCGTTCATATTTCTTTTGTTCGGTTATATCCACTACTGAAGCCGAGATCCGGCCGGTATAACCTGTTGTTTTATCAAATACGGGGGTGAAGTTAGCCGTAAAGGAATGTCCGCTTTCGTAATCAGATAAAAACTCTATTGATATGGGTTTGCGGTTTTCTATTACGTAGTTTAAAGCGCTGTCATACTTTTCGGCTTTTTGCGGGCCCACTACCTTATCGAGTGTTTTGCCAATCGCTATCCGCGGATCAACTACGCGCTCGGTCATTTCATTAAACCATACGTTAATGCAGGTTTTGTTTTCATCAAACTCAAAAATGATGTCATTTAATGAGTTAATGAGCGCGTTGAGATGATTACGACTTTCACGCAGCTTGGCATCATTAACCATTAGGCTTTGGTTAAGCTTCATCACGTTATTAACAGCATTTTTTAGCTGGTATTGATAAGCCATCACCACTAAAAATGAGACATAGGCTATTACAGTGAAAACCAAAATAAGTACGATCAGCACTGCGGGCGAAATGGCAAGCCTGGGCGCGGTAAAATAGGCGGTTATAATAGCTGCAAGGTTAGCTTCGCAGATAATTATGAATTCCTGGCTTTTTTTGCAAAAAAGGGTTAAAGCAATAAAAATGGTTATTGCGCTAAACAGGTACACATGTTCAAATCCGTTTTTGCTAAGTAAAATGCAGTTGTTTATGACCAGGAAAGACAAAACGGTGGCAAAGATCCCCGCTTTATAAAAAACCTTATTATTAATGAAAGAAAAAAATAGCGTGATAGCACACAAAAAACAGTTTATAGCCCTTAGCCAAAAAGGATCGTAAGAATTGTGGAAGCAAAGATAGTGTAACGAGGGACTTGCAATAAATAAGCCTATGAGTAAAAGGCGATAAACGGTAGCTTGGTTTTGGATCATTACCAATGAGTTACCTTTTAACGACATGTTTTGCAGTAATTTTTTAATCAATTATTAACGTCTATAAGCACAAATACAGGTTGTAAAATAATAAATTTGGCCGAAAATTTTTACAAACAGTAAATTATATTAGCGGTTATTAATACGCAGATTTATTTACATTTGTTGCAGATACAAATTTCTATGGCGGAAACAGCACAACTAAAAATTGGTGATAAAACATTTGAGCTCCCGGTAATTGAGGGCACTGAAGGTGAAAAGGCAATCGATATTTCCAAGCTTCGCGATCAAACCGGTTATGTAACACTTGATATCGGGTACAAAAATACAGGCGCTACCAAAAGCGCCATTACTTTTTTAGATGGCGAGCAGGGAATACTTAAATACCGTGGTTATCCAATTGAGCAATTAGCCGAAAAATCATCATTTATTGAAGTTGCTTATTTGCTGATCTATGGCGAGCTGCCATCTGCCGAAAAGCTAAAATCATTCCAGTACGAGCTAAGCCGCCATACTTTGGTGCATGAGGACATGAAAAAGTTTTTTGATGGCTTTCCGTCAAAATCGCACCCGATGGGGCAGCTGTCGTCATTGGTATCTGCATTATCGGCTTTTTATCCCGAATCATTAAAGCCATCCCAAACCACCGAAGAGCTTAACCAAAGCATTATTAAAATGCTTGCAAAAATGGCTACCGTGGTTTCATGGATCTATAAAAAATCGTTAGGGCACCCTGTTATCTATCCTCAAAATAAATACGATTACGTTACCAACTTCCTGCACATGACTTTTGGTCAGCGTACAGAGGAGGTGGAGATCGATCCGGTGGTTATCGACGCTATGAACAAGCTGTTGATTTTACATGCCGATCATGAGCAAAACTGTTCTGCTTCTACCGTTCGCATAGTAGGTTCGTCCGATTCTAATATTTATGCTTCGGTATCTGCAGGTATTTCGGCGCTTTGGGGCCCGTTACATGGCGGCGCCAACCAGGCTGTAATTGAAATGCTGGAGAAGATCAAAGAAGATGGTGGCGATACTGATAAATGGATTGCCAAGGCTAAAGACAAGAATGATCCTTTCCGTTTAATGGGTTTTGGCCACCGCGTTTATAAAAACTTTGATCCCCGTGCAAAGATCATTAAAAAAGCCTGCGACGATATTTTAGAAAAGCTGGGGGTTAATGACGAGGTACTGGAAATAGCCAAGAAACTGGAAGAGGTTGCTTTGAAAGATCCATACTTTGTTGAGCGTAAACTTTATCCTAACGTTGATTTTTACTCCGGTATCATTTACCGCGCCTTAGGCTTCCCTACGGATATGTTTACTGTACTGTTCGCCCTTGGCCGTTTACCGGGATGGATTGCTCAATGGAAAGAAATGAAAGAAAACAAAGAACCTATCGGTCGTCCGCGCCAGATTTATGTAGGTGCAACCTCTAAAGAATATGTTGATATAGCAAGTCGATAAGTATATGGTTCATAGTTGATGGATCATAGTTCATAGAAGAAATATTATATAAAATAGGAAGCGATGGGGGATGACCTCATCGCTTTTTTTACCGCTGATTTTTGATTTTGATTAATATGATTACGCTGATTTGCTAATCTTATTATTTAATAATACTAAACGAGGGAATCAGCGAAATCAGCGTGATCATTCGTCAAAAATTAAGGTTCAGATAAAGAAGCCCCGCAGGTTTTCACCGTGCGGGGCCATATAAATAAATCAATCAACTGCAGTGGTTAAGCTTAAAGCTTAGTAATAGTAAAAGTGTTGGCGTTGGCGTTTAACACTATCTTGTAAGTGCCGCCGGCTGATATTGTATAATTAGCTCCGCCTGGCGTAAGTGCCGCTGGCGTTCCGCCCAAGTTTAAATCCCAGCTGTGATTAAACCTGAATTTTATATCCTTGCCCCCAATTAAAGCAGCGGTAACGCTCCAGGTTTTGGTAGTAGCGTCATAAAGCATATCGGTGTCAGTGCTCCAGCCGCCCGGAGTAGCATCGCCAATAATGCTCCAGAACACAGGGGTAGCCGTAAATGTGCCTTTTGTTTTATCGTTTTGATCAATAACAGCATGCAATGCATAGTATCCTGCGGCAGGTACTGAAAGGTTACCGCCGGTAGTACTTATTTTTCCGCTGCCTGCATCTCCGTATGCAACGTCCCAAACCTTTTTAGGAGTAAGTTTAAATTCAAGCTTACCTGCAGGGAAACCGATATAACCATCATACACACCGTCATTATTTGGCGAAGTAAGACTGTCGGCAGTTTTGGGATCCCATCCCTGGTAAGCACCGGGAACATAAATATAGCCTGTACCCTGGTATGGTAATACAGTTAATGTAATAATGTTTGAGTAGGTAGCAGCCAGGTTTGGAGCCGCTGATGATTTAATGCGCACCTCAACTTGCGATGGGTTGTCATAAGATAGCTTCAATGCTGTTAACATATCGTTAAGCACACCCACTTTAAGCGTTTGGGTAAGCTTGTCGGTGCTTACTTCTCTTGCGTTTTTAAAACTATTACCTTTTACATCTAACTGTATAGTATAGGTAATGGGGGCATTGTAACCAGTTACCGGGGTTGCGGCCCAGCTAAAGGTAATAGCATCATTATTGGCATTGGGTTTAGATAGTGCGGGAGCGGTTGTTGTTGAAGTTAAAGCACCCACTTTGCCCACGTTTGCTACAACCTTTACTTCATCCTTTTTACATGACGCCAGCATCAGCAGCGCTATGCCACCGAATGCCAGGAGCGTGGTAAATATTTTTTTCATATCCTTTTTAGGTTTTATGGTTTTACGGGAGATACTTTAAGAGCATCTCCCGGTATATTATTAATATCCTGTATTTTGTTTCAGATTAGGGTTAGCTGTAACATCTGCCGATGGTAACGGATATACCGTGCGAAAGCTTTCAACGCCTTTTCCATCTTTTGAACCACCTTTAAACGGCCACAAATAGGTAGCCTCTACAAACTTTTTGTAACGGATAAGATCCGTACGGCGGAAACCTTCCCAGTACAGCTCACGTCCTCTTTCATCAAGCAACAGATCGGTTGTTAAAGCGGTTAACTGGCCGGTGGTAGCACTTTGGTAGGCACGGGCCCTTAATTTGTTAACATAGCTTAAAGCAAGTGTGGCATCGCCGCCACCGCCGCGTGTAGTAGCTTCAGCATAGATCAAATACTGCTCGGCTAAACGGAAAATAGGAAGGTCCATATCTGCATAATCCAAACTTTGCGGGGGGGCACCGTTTATCTTAACATCTTTGAATTTACTGATAGCGTAGCCATCGGTAAAGCTACTTATGGTATTGATATCGATATTTTGGCCATCGGTATAAAACTGGGCACGTTTATCAGCACTCGAGGCGCCTCCCGGAAACAGGTTTACAAAAGCTTTGGTAGTACGTAAACCGGCCCAGCCGCCTGAAATACCATAATCAGCAGCAGGCATTGAGCCACCAACGGGGGCATGGGTCATAAATGTGGCACCACCATAGCTTTGGGTATGTAAGCCATCATAGTTAATGGTTAAAATAAACTCATTTTTATTGAGGTTGTTATCAGCGCGCATTAATTTGGAATAGTCACTAACTAATGAATAACCGGCATCAATCACCTTTTTTGAATAGGTTACCGCAGCTGCATAATTAGCTGTACCGGTATAAACCTCAGCATTAAGATAGATCCTGGCTAATAATGCCCATGCAGCCGCTTTATCTGCGCGGCCATATTCGTTAGTGCGAGCATCAGCAAGGCCTCCATCAATTGCTTTAAGCTCGCCTTCAATATAGGTAAACAGATCTTTACGGCTTATTTGCTTAGGCAAAGCACCACCCAAAGCATCGTTTTCGGTAACGAATGGAGGGTTTCCAAATAAATCCATTAAAATCGAATATTGATAGGCTCTTAAAAAGCGCGCCTCAGCAACATATTGATGAACTTTATCAGCATCGGCGCCGGTAATTCCCCTGCTGCTTAGTTTAGCATCAGACGACTGGCGGATAAAATCATTAGCCAATGTAATCTGATACATACAACGATAGTATAAACCTGTAAGGAACAGGTTGCTTGATGACCAGGTCATGCTGTGAAAATCCGGCAGCCCCACATCTCCCCAGCCAACAACAGCTTCGTCGGTCGGTAATTCCTGAGCACACCACATCAGGCGGAAAAAATCAGACGTGCCTTCGTCAATACCTTGTACGTCGCCGTTGCCGGCAGGCCCTGTATTACCGGTGAGCGCGTATGCTGCATAAACCTTGGCAAATGCTTGTTTGTAACCCTCGGGCGAGCTGTAAACCTGCTCCGCCGTTACATCATTGGTAGGAAGCAAATTAAGCTTCTTGGTGCACGATGTTAAACCCGCGGCTATCAAACCGGTTATTAATATATATTTTAATGAATTTCTTTTCATGTCAATCTTTTTTGCGTTATCAGCTTTATATTATAATGAAAGGTTTAAACCTAACACATAGGTACGCGGCCTTGGGTAAAAATTGTTATCAATGCCGCTGCTAACTTCGGGGTCAAGACCTTTATATTTGGTAATGGTAAATACGTTTTGTACGTTAGCACTTACGCGCAAATTGCCGGTGTTGCCAAACACTTTGCCAAAGTTATAGCCGAGGTTAATGTTATCCATTTTTATAAACGACGCGTTCTGTATGTAGTAATCGGATAGCCTCATCTTATCAGAAGAGCCCACTATACCAGTTTGAAGCAAACTTGTAGAAGCGTTGTTCAAAATTCCGATGCCGTTAAATACGCTTAATTGTGTGCCCGAGCTTGCAAGCACGTTGTTGTAAGCATAATTACCTACACTTGCCCTTGCTGAGAAGCCCGCCGACCATTTTTTATAATTGAAGTTTGAATTAAGACCGAAGTATGCCTTAGGATCTGAGCTTTTATATCTGTAAAGGTCGCTGCTATTGATAATGCCATCCTTATTGCGGTCAACAAAAACGCCGTCAAGCGGTCTGCCATCGGCACCGTAAACCTGTTGATAAACGTAAAAGGAAAGGCGGGGATAATTAACCGAATTGATTTGGATTGTATTACCGGTGCCGCCTGATATGCCCCCCGTTAACACACCGGGATAGCTTGGATCAGGAGCCAGGGTAAGCCGGGTAATTTTGTTGGTATTGTAGGTGGCGTTAAAGCCGATGCTCCAGTTCATATCCTGTGATCTGATCACATCTGCATTAAGGCTTAATTCAACACCCTTGCTGGTTAAATCGCCAATGTTGGCCACAATGGTATTTGAAAAGTTAGTACCTGCTGGCTGGGGTATGCTGTTAAGTAGTTTTGATGTTTTGCGGTAGTAAAAATCAAGGGTACCGGTAATGCGATTGTCAAGAAATCCAAAATCAAGCCCGGCATTTGATGATGCTGTTTGCTCCCAGGTACGTTGTGAATAATATCCGCCCGGACGGTACAGGTTGTATAAAATATCGCCTAATTGATATTGGGCGGCGTTACCACTAAGATTATAAAACGATATCACATCATAGTTACCAATGCCATCCTGCTGACCGGTTATACCGTAACCCAGGCGTAATTTAAGATCAGATAATGCAGTTATTCCCTTAAACATCTGCTCTTGTTTTAATTTCCAGGCAAATGCTACAGAAGGGAAGGTACCAAATCTTCTATCGGGGTTGAATTTTGATGAACCATCGCGGCGTACAGTACCGGTCAGGATATATTTATCTTGAAATACGTAATTTAAACGACCATAAACGGATATTAACCTGTTTTCTGGTTCATCAAAATTAAAGTTTGGATTAGAGCCTGGTCTTTCGGTTCCGTCAAATGCATAGGACCCGTAAAAGTAATTTTTTGTGCTAAAATCCTGATATGAGTAACCGGCAACTGCATCAATATGGCTTGCGATATTTTTTAGATCTTTAGCATAGCTGAAGTAACCTTCAAATATAGTATTTGATTGTGTGCCTCTATACGGGTTTCGCTGGCCGCGGTGAGTGATCCCTTTACTGTCTTGAAATCCGTTATAGTTTGAAGCCGCACTATCAGGAATGTTCACACTGCCCGAGCCTTTAGATACATCGTAGCCTAAGTTAACATTTGCATGCAATTCGGGCAAAAAGTGAAACTTATAATCCAATTGGAGGTTGCCTATACTACGATAAACATTACTGCGGTTGTCTTGCTCTTCAAGTAAGCCCAGTGGGTTAAGTGTGGCTAACCCTTTAAGCTGGCTTGTAGCTGGTTTTGATGGATCATTCAGCCATTCATAATAGCCACCAAAACGATTGCTGCCCGAGTAAACAGGTTTGGTAGGATCAAAGCTAACTGCCGCACCAATTGCCCCCTCATTGGCAAACCGTTGTTTCACCTGTGAGCCTTTAGCATTCAGGGTTACTTTCAAATGGTCTGTGAAAAAGCTTGGGCTTAAGTTAATTGCGCCGGTAAACCGCTGTAATGAACTGGTTTTTAAAATACCTGTCTGATCAAAATACCCGGCAGAGACACGATACGGCAGGTGTTTCGTTGCACCTGATATACTGATGTTATTGTCGGTAGTGATGCCTGTTTGGTAAATTTGCTTTTGCCAATTGGTATTTGCTGTTCCAAGCTGCGATTTTTGTATAGCTGTGCCATTGGCATTCACATAATCGCGTATTTGATCGCCTGTAAGTACGTCAACATATTTGTTAAGCTTGCTGGCCGAAAATTGAGTGCTGAAATCGATAACCGGTTTACCGCTTTTGCCCTTTTTGGTAGTGATCAATATGACACCGTTTGAGGCCCTGTTACCATAAATAGCAGCAGCCGACGCATCTTTCAGAATGGAAAACGATTCAATATCATTTGGGTTAATCAAGCTCAACGGGTCTGCAACGCCCGGTATTTTCGATGTGCCGTCACCGTTACGCGGACGATCGATAGGGACACCATCAATTACGATCAAAGGATCATTGCCTGCTGCCAGTGATACACCCGCACGCACGCGAATCGTACTACCTGCACCAGGCGCGCCGCTGTTTGATATTACGGATACACCTGCAACCTTACCGGCAATTAATTGCTCGGGGGTGGTAATAACGCCTTTTTGGAAATCTTTGGCGGTTACGTTGGTGATTGCGCCTGAAAGATCTTTTTTACGCTGGGTACCGTAACCTATAACCACTACCTCGTTAAGGCTTTTGCTTTCGGGAGCGAGGCTGAAGTTTTCGACCGTTGCGCCGTTAACGGTTACTGTTTTTTTGATGGTAATATAACCGATAAATTTTACACTTAGGGTGTAAGTACCGGCTTTAACATTGTTAATGGCATAGTTACCATTAGGGTCGGTAGTTGAACCAATAGTGGTACCATCGACGGTAACCGTAGCACCGGGGAGGGGCTGGTTGGTTTCGTCAGATACCTTTCCTTTAATACTCCCGGTTTGTGAAAACGCCATGAATGACATCATCAGGAAAGCACAAAGAAGAACATACTTTTTTGAGTAATTTTTTCTCATTTACTTATTGATTTTTATGAATAAAAAAAGGCTTATTTTGCCGTCTATAATTGGTTTATTATTGTGGCCGAAACAGCATGCGACTAATTTACATTTACAAATATCAATTGCAAATTTTATATAAAAGATAATTTTAAAGCGTTTAATTAAGTCTTTTTTAACTGTAAAGAAATATTGAAATTTATTAAAGAAGTGGGGAAAAATTATTGTTTTTATGCGAAATTTGGATTTAAACGCATATTTGTGAAATAAGTAAGTGTCATGTTTACACAATAGGTGATTTTACTTTAATGCAACCCGTTTCCGGGAACGTTCCCGGAAACGTTCCCGGTTTTTAGCTTTTTATGATGATGAAAAAAATAATTTTCTGCGCGTTTTTGCTTTTGGGCCGAAATTTTTTGCTTTTTAGCCAGGTGAAAATCTCCTTTTTTACCGGCAAAATAGCAGCGTTGAAAAGCCCGTCTGAACACCTGTTCCTGGCAGGTGATTTTAATGGCTGGAACCCTGCCGATAAGGCTTGGGAACTGGTTAAAAATGAGAAGGGAAATTACGTGATAAACAAAGACCTGCCGGCCGGGATTGTTCATTTTAAAGTGACCCGTGGCAGTTGGAGCACCGTTGAATGCGATGTTGCGGGTAAGGCCATTGATAACCGCAACCTAAAAATAACCGCAGATACAACTATTAAGCTGGATATTGAAGCCTGGCAGGATAACTTTGGCATACCTGAAAAGAAACATACCGCTACAGCGAGGGTACATGTGATCAGCGAAAACTTTGAAATACCTCAATTAGGCAGGCAGCGGAGGGTTTGGATCTATTTACCGGCCGGTTATGAGGCAGACAAAAAGAAATATCCGGTAATTTACATGCACGATGGGCAGAACCTTTTTGATGAATACACCTCAAGCTATAGCGAATGGGGGATTGATGAGCTCATGGATAGGATACCTGTTCAACAGGAAAGCATCATAGTGGGTATCGATCATGGTGGCGAATACCGCATAACCGAATATGATCCGTATAACTCAAGATACGGAGAAGGCAGGGGAGATGAGTATGTGCAATTTTTAATTAACGACCTTAAACCATATATTGATACCCATTACCGTACCCAAACTGATGCCGCGCACACAACCATTGCGGGCAGCTCCATGGGCGGACTTATCTCGATGTATGCCGCGCTTAAATACCCCAGGGTGTTTGGAAATGCAGGGGTATTTTCGCCCGCATTCTGGATAGCGCCGCAAATTTATGACCAGGCACAACAGGCTGCAATAAATAAAAATAGCCGTTTTTATTTTGTTTGCGGCGATGCAGAAAGCGCCAGTATGGTAGCCGATATGCAAAAAATGGCCAATTTGCTGAAATCAAGAGGGGTAAAACCCGAAAACGCCCCCGTTACTGTAATCAAAGGCGCATCCCACAATGAAAAGCAATGGAACGGCGACTGGCCTGGGTTTTATAAATGGTTGATGGAGTTTTGAAGGAGTCGGAAAGTCTGAAGTCCGTAAGTCGGGAAGTCCGTGAGTCTGCAAAGGCAATTATCGAAAAAGCTTTAATGATCTTTCGGACTTACGGACTTCCCGACTTTCGGACTAAATTTGCGGACCTCCGACTTTCGGACTAAATTACACCCCATGACCATCGAAGAAATATTAAAACAGTACTGGAACCATGATGCCTTCAGGCCTATGCAGGCCGAGATCATCCAGTCTGTTTTATTAGGAAATGATACTTTGGCGCTGTTGCCTACCGGTGGCGGTAAATCAGTTTGTTTCCAGGTGCCGGCGTTGGCTAAAGAGGGGATCTGTATAGTGGTGTCGCCGCTTATTGCGCTCATGAAAGACCAGGTTGAAAACCTGCGGGCCAAAGGCATCAACGCGATATCCATAGTATCGGGAATGGGTCGCCGTGAGATAGACCTAGCGCTGGATAATTGCATTTATGGTTCGGTAAAGTTCCTGTACCTGTCGCCCGAGCGCCTGCTGAGCGAATTGGTGCGCGAGCGGGTGAAGTACATGAAAGTAAACCTCTTCGCAGTGGACGAGGCGCATTGTATTTCGCAATGGGGTTACGATTTCAGGCCGCCGTACCTGCATATTGCCGATCTGCGGGAGCTGCATCCCAACGTGCCCGTGCTTGCGCTTACAGCAACAGCTACCGCCGATGTTAAGGCCGATATTCAGGAAAAGCTAAAATTCAAAAATCCGGTAGTTTACCAGCAAAGTTTTGAACGACGCAATATCAGTTATGTGGTGCAGCATGAGGAAGATAAGTTCCGTAAAATGATCAATATCGTACGCGGTGTTAAGGGAAGCGGCATTGTATATGTACGGAGCAGGAAGGAAACTTTTGAGATAGCGAAGTTCCTGACGGATAACGGTATAAGGGCCGATTATTACAACGCAGGCCTGACTGTTGACCAGCGCGCCGAAAAGCAGGAGGCCTGGAAAAATAACCGGGTACGGGTGATCGTAGCTACCAATGCTTTTGGTATGGGGATAGATAAACCGGATGTACGGTTTGTGATCCACAAGGATATTCCCGAAAGTTTGGAAGCCTATTATCAGGAAGCCGGCCGGGGCGGCCGCGATGGTAATAAAGCTTTTGGCGTACTGCTATATAACCCTGCCGATAAGCTGAAACAGGAAAAGATGTATGAGCTTAACTTTCCATCGGTTGAGGAGATTAAGCAGGTATACCATAACCTGGCCAATTATTACCAGGTAGCTTATGAGGCCGGCGAGGGTTTAAGCTTTGATCTCGACCTTGGCGAATTTTGCAGCCGCTTTAAGCTCGATGCTATTAAAACGCTCAACGCCCTTAAGTTTTTAGAGCGTGACGAATACCTTGCTTTTAACGAAAGCGTATTTTTACCCTCGCGTTTTCAGTTTGAGGTAGTTAACGAGCAACTATACAACTTCCAGATCCAGAACGCCGGTTGGGACCCTTTTATCAAAACCCTGCTGCGCTCATACGGGGGGGCTTTTGAAAATTATGTGCGTATAAAGGAGTTTGATATCGCAAGGCGAACAGGTTTAAGCGTTCAGCAGGTTATTGAAGGGATGTTACAGTTGCAGCAGTATGGATTGCTTAGCTATATGCAACAAACTGATAAACCCCAGGTTACCTATTTAAAACCACGGGTACAGGGCAGTCACCTCATCGTCGACAGGAAATATATTGAGCAGCGCAAAGAAGTGTACCGCCAAAAAATGGAAGCTGTTTTTGCCTACGCCATTCATAAACGCTGCCGGAGCCAGATGTTGCTGGCTTATTTTGATGAGCCAAATGGTCGTAAATGCGGGATCTGCGATGTTTGCCTTGAGGAAAAACGCAGGGTAAATCAAGACGAGATCTTCGACAACATCACCACCGAAATAGTTCAATTGCTTAGTATCAGCAACCCCGATATCGGTGGCCTGATAACCGGGATCAACATCGGTACCGAAAAAGAAAAAATGGAGGCCGTACGCCTGCTGATCGATGCAGGGAAGATTAAAACTGATGGTGAGGCTTATTATTTGAGTTGATAGGTTGTATAACAAGGGTTTTCACCCGTCCATCATGCCCAGAAACTCTAAAGGAGAAATGACAATATAAAAAAGGGGCCTGTCACCCTGAGCCTGTCGAAGGGTCGCGCGCAGAGGCCTGCCCACGATGCTTCGAGTGCCTCAGCATGACCCCATTTTTAATTGTGTCGTGCTTCGATCTAATTTATCTTTCTTTCCCTCAAATTCTCCACCCCATTTCACCGGGAAAAATCACCCCTTTACCGACAAAAACCTGCCCTACAGCTAATTAGCCCAAGCCTGCTGTAACGTTTTTTATTTGAGATCGTCATATGTATGTATTCAATGAAATAAAATAATAATCACTTGACAATCAAAATATTAATACCATGAAAACTACATTAACCGCCATCGCTACCGTACTGTTTATGGTACTTGGCTTCGCAAACATCGCATCTGCAAATAATGCTAAAAATGATGCAGGCATCATTTTAACCGACATCAGCAAAATCAACAAAATTGAAGTTTACGGCAATGTTGAACTGTACATATCAAGCGGCCCGGCCGACCAGGTAAAAGTTTACAACCGCTACTATTCTGAAAACGCTCTGGTTCAGTCACAAAAAGGCGTATTGCGCATATCATCATATAAAGCCGAAAAATTGGTTGTTTGGGTAACTGCAAACCAATTGAGTGCCATTAACGCGTATGATAATGCCGAGATTAAATCATTCGGCAGTCTTTCAGGCATCGAGCTTGATGTTAAATTAAACAACAATGCATCTGCCAATCTTAACCTGGATACTTATAGCGCCAGCATCACCCTAAGCGGTAATGCCAAAGCCGAGCTTAAAGGTAATACCAATGAGTATAGTCTAACAAGAAATGCAACTTCAAACGTAAACAGCAACGGTTTAGCCTACACTCATGCTACAGAAACCCTGAATAAAGAAACCAAACCAAGGGTTGATGAATTTGCAACTTTATAAAAGCCATTTTTTTGAGTCAATTATATATAGTGTAGCCGCCCTGAAAGGGGCGGTTTTTTGCGTGCTTTTGGGTTGCAAACAGGCGCGTGTTAAAAGATGCTTTACTATTATTACCAGTGAGATAACTAAAAAAGTTTTTGTTATGTTGTTGTTTCAATAATAGGTAGCGTTTATTTCAGGCGATATTCGCCATCTGCAACACCTTTATTGATGGTCTCAACAAAGTCTTTCTGCTCTGCTCGATCAGCCTTTGGCGAAGAACTGCCATGGTAATTTGAACTGACCTTAAATTGTTTTCTGGAGCGTCGTTACCTTTAATAGGGTGGCGACGTTTTTTGTTTTCTTATTGAATAAAACTATTTTCAAAAAATACTTGCGCAAGTAAATGCTTGCATTTATATTTGCAAGTACTTACTTGCGTAATTATGAAAGCCAGACGAGATGTTTACCAGGCGATAGCCGACCCCACCCGAAGAGCGATTATCAATATGATTGCTGCACAGCCACATAACGTGAATGCGATAGCTGCAAACTTTGATGTTACACGCCAGGCAATTTCACTGCATATCCAGATACTGGCCGATTGCGGTTTGATAAACGTTAAACAGCAGGGCCGCGATAGGGTCTGCGAAGCCCGGCTTGATCAGCTTGGCGAAATATCAGTTTGGGTTGATCAATATCGCCAGCACTGGGAAAATAAATTGGATAACCTTGAGAAATATGTAGTAAACCTAAAAAATGAAAGAAATGGAAAACAATCAAAGTAGCACTGCAGATCGTGAACTGCGCTTAACCAGAACTTTAGATGCCCCGGTTGAGCTGGTATGGGAAGTTTGGACCCAACCCGAACATATTGCCCAGTGGTGGGGGCCCAACGGCTTCACCAATACCATTAGTAAAATGGAAATTAAACCAGGAGGAGAGTGGGATCTGGTGATGCATGGCCCCGATGGAACAGATTATAAAAATAAGAGCGTATTTAAAGAAGTTATTCCACTTAAAAAGATAGTATACGAGCATGTCAGCAGTCCAAGATTTGTTGCAACTATTGAGTTTGACGAACGGGGAGAGCAAACTTTCCTGAGCTGGCACATGCTTTTTGAAACGCATGAGCAGTTTGTACAGGTAGTAAAAACATTTAAAGCTGATGAAGGCTTAAAGCAAAACATCGAAAAGTTGAACCTGTATTTAAAAGATGTGAGGAAGGGATAAACTCTATCGAAGGTCACATAGATATCTTCTTTTGTTAATGTATAAAGCGTTATTGAACAATAACGCTTTTTGCGTTTATAGCAGCCCCAATTAAAGAGGTTTCGAATGGCATTAATAGCATTGCCGTCATCACTTTTCATCTGCACATCTGAAATCTGCACATTTATAATCAAAAATTCTTCCGCTGTTTACCGATATAAATCCCCCGTTCGCCGACTAAAACCCGGTGTACATCTAATTTGCCCGAAACCGCTGTAACGTTTTAAAAATGGGAGCGTCTTATCTGTGTATTAAATGAAATAGGAACACAAATAATTGACAATCAAAATATTAATCATCATGAAAACTACAATATTAACAATCGCAGCCTCTTTAGTTTTAGCACTTGGCGTATCAACTGCAGCTAACGCAGCAACCAAAATTGACAACGGCGCAGCCGTAGTTTTAAATAACGTAAGCAAGATCAGCAAGATCGAAGTTCGCGGCAATGTTGAGGTATATGTATCAGCAGGGGAGAATGACAATGTTAAAGTTTATAACAAGTATTATTCAGAGAGCGCATTGGTACAAAACAACAACGGTACCCTACGTATCACCTCGTACAAAAACGAAAAACTGGTAGTTTGGGTAACTGCAAATGATTTGAAAGCCATCAATGCTTATGACAATGCCGAAGTTAAATCATTCGGAAAACTTGCAGCCCTTGAGCTTAACGTTAACCTTTATGACAATGCATCTGTTAAATTAAATGTTGAAGCTTACGCTGCCACCGTAAATGTTAATGACAAAGCTAAAGCTGAATTTACCGGTACAGCCGATGTTTATACCCTGAACCACACCCGCGAATCATTTGTAAACAATAACGCTTTCGCCGCAGCAAGCTTCACCGATAAGGTAACTAACGCTCCTGCCAAATACACTGTTGAAAATGAGTTTGCAGGTCTTTAATAACTTACTTTTGCAAAAGTCTATCATATATTCAAAAGCTATCACTCAAAATGTGATAGCTTTTTTTAATTTTGATGTAACACTAAACTGCCATTCGGCGTCATAACAACCATACTATGAAAAAATACCTTTTTACCTTCACTATAGCAGGCGCGTTAATAACTACAGCCATATTATCATCATGTAATTACAGATGCGTACATGGTTCGGGAAACCAGACTACAGAGAAACGCAAAGCTGAAGACTTTAAAAAAGTCGAGATCTCGGGCGCGTTTAAAGTACACCTGAAACAGGATAGTTCGTTAACTATCGATATCAAAGCTGATGATAACCTGCTCAAATATATTTCAACTTCGGTTGAAGGTGGCGTATTACATATTAAATCAAAAAAGAATTTCTGCGATCCCGGTGATATGGTGATCAACATCGGCGTGAAAAACCTTGAAGAAATTAAAGCTTCGGGCGCGGTTGAAGTTAATTCTGACGGCAAGCTCAACGCTAAAGATTTCAAGCTTGATCTTTCAGGTGCTACTAAAGTAACACTTGACCTTAACGCGGCCAATGTTTCAACAGATGGCAGTGGCGCCACAGAAGTACATCTTACAGGCCAGGCCGCATCACACAAAATTGACCTGAGCGGAGCCGGTAAAGTAGATGCCTTTGATTTTGTTGTTGGTGACTATGATATCGAAACATCGGGCATTGGACATTGCAAAATCAATGTGCTTAAAACACTGAATGTACATACCAGTGGCGCTTCCGAAATTCAATATAAAGGCTCGCCATCTACTGTAAACAACGATAAATCGGGAGCCTCATCTATCAAAAAAGTTGACTGATCGATATTATAATTAAAGTATAACAAAGGGGCCGGGATCTAACTAATTCATGGCTCTTTTAATTTATTAACCACCTATCACTAATTAAAAATGAAAAAGTTTTTAAAATGGACAGCCTATGCAGTTATAGTACTTATCCTGATTGCAATTGCTGGCGTATCGTACATTACGCTGGCCCTCCCCAACGTTGGCCGGCCCGAAGCTATTAAAGTAGATCCAACTCCACAGCGTATAGCCCGTGGTAAATACCTCGCAAATAATGTAACCGTTTGCCTGGATTGTCATTCCACCCGTAGTTGGGATAAATTTGCAGGCCCTTCAGATTCAACGATCTCCGGTGCCGGCGGAGAAAAATTTGATGCCTCAGCAGGTTTCCCCGGTACTGTTTATTCACCTAACATTACCCCGTTAAATTTGAGTGGGTGGACAGACGGTGAGATCTTCAGGGCAATGACCACTGGTGTTAAAAAAGATGGGTCGGTTATATTTCCGATAATGCCATGGCCTTATTATGCAAAAATGGATAGGGAAGATCTTTATTCCATCATTGCATATATACGTACATTAAAACCTAGCGGCAAAAATTATCCGGGTCATCAGCTCGATTTTCCGCTGAATGTTATTGTGCATACCATGCCGCAAAAGGCTGCATTGGGTAATATCCCCAATCCGGCAGATACTGTTAAATATGGAGCTTATTTATTAAATGCAGCGGCCTGTAAAGAGTGCCACACGCAATCAGATAAAGGTAAATTGAACGAAGTTATGGCTTTTGCCGGCGGACAAGGTTATATAGTACCCGGTGGAAGCAAAGTGTTTTCGGCCAATATTACGCCCGATAAGGAAACAGGCATTGGCAGCTGGACAAAAGAGCAATTTGTAAGCCGCTTTACTCAATTTGCCAGCGGTAAAATGCAACCGACTCAGGTAAAACCGGGCGAATTTCAAACCATTATGCCGTGGTGGAGATATGGCAGCATGAAAGTGTCCGATCTGGAAGCAATTTATGCTTATTTGAAAACAATAAAGCCCATCAGTAACCATGTTGTAAAATTTGAAAGGAATTGGAAATAGAGATTAGAGGTTGGTTGGGTTTAACGCCCGGTTTTACGGATAGTGCGTTAGCCGCGTTAGATTCTGTGTTGATATGCAAAAGTTATTTTTTATTTTTGAGTCTTAGGCAGCTTTATGTTAGCCTGTTTAGGGCAGTCCTTCAATTGAAGCGACTGCTCTAACTATTTTCGGATATGTGTGCATTCTGTTGAAGGTAGTCTTTTTCGAATGGTTTGTTGGTTTTGTATATAGTGTATACCATCTCCAATAATTTTCTTTGTACTGCTACAGTAGCTTTCATTTTCACGCTATTTCGGGATACGATCCGGACAAATATAGCTTTATATCTTTCTGAATGTCTTATGGCCGCTAATGCAGGTAAGTGCATGGCTTTTCGTAAATGCTTGTTCCCCCTTTTAGATATCTTGGGTTTGCCCTTAACGGATGAGCCGGATTCTTTTTCCCTGACATCCAGCCCGGCGTAACTGGTCAGCTGCTTTTTACTCCTGATCAGCTCAAAGCCGTTTGTTTCGGCTATGATCACAGTGGCCGTTAATAAGCCGACTCCAGGAATAGTGGTAATGGTAGCCAGTGTTTGTTTTAAATGTTTGTCCTGTGCTACAGCTGTTCTAATCTCAGTAAGTATTTCTTTAAGTTGTTCACCAATCATCTTTATCCTGTCCATCATTCTGCGGATAGTATCTTCCCCCGGAAAAGCTTCGGACTGTTCAGCATGTAGCTGGTTCTTGATCATGGTTCTTTCTGCAATAAGTTGTTCTCTTTCACGGGTTATCTGCCGCAGGGTCCTGAACACCCTTTTGGGTTGTACCCAGTTATCCAGTTTCTTTTCAAGTCCGAACATGGCTATGGCAAAAGACATTGATTTATCGGTAATTGTTTTGATCTCCAGTGTCTTGAAGAAGTTTGAGATCTTGTTGGGCATGACAATACTTACAGCATACCCTTTGCCGGCCAGATAATAAGCAAGGCGCTCGTGGTATACACCTGTGGCCTCCATTACATATCTTAATGGATATTGGGGGATGCTTTGCTTGTTTATCCATACTTCCAGGTTTGCAAATCCTTTTTCATTGTTTGGAAAAATCTTGTTCGCATAAACTGTTATAACTGCCTGCTCATCCATCTTGCCGATAGAAACCACCAGCTCTTTTTGAGCCACATCAATACCTACTACTTGTTTTAATAATCTGCTTGCCATTGATCAAAGTTTTTAACTGTTATAAGTGAAAACCTTTCTTCGTTTTTCCTCCTGTTGGTTATCCTGGATATACTGCCTGGTCGTATTCCTTACATTCTGTTCAAACTCAAAAAAGTAAAGGAGTGAGGCTATATCTAACGCTCAACATGCTCAAGGCTGTTTGGGATTGCTGTGCTCTCACTCTTTTCACTCATAAAATCATTACAATAATATTAGATGTAAACATAGGAGGGATAGAAGTGGAAAGTCCGCAGCGAACGAGGGGGAGCGTAGGGGCAAAGCGAGGACTTGCAACGGATAGCCCGGGCCGCAGGCAACGCCCATATTATTGTCTGAACCCGAATTTATTGAATTAAAGAATGTACCAGAAATGATATGCAAGTTCAATGTTTTCATCAACTTTAAAAAATTGTTTAATTCTGGTTCAGACAAACACAGGTTCAGACAAATATTTATGCTGTTATCATGTTGCCTTGCCGTTCAACCCGTTTAAAAGCTGCTTCATTTTCCTTGAAAACAATATAAAATCAAGCGCTAATTAAAAATAAATTCATACTTTTGCGCCTCGAATTTTGTATAGCACGGATTAGGTTTTAGGCTATATTTCAAAGGATTAAATTAAATACCCGGTAAAAAGATGAATATTACACAGGAAAAAATTAATGACCTGAACGCAGTTGTTAAAATTAACATCAACCCTGAAGATTACCAGCCACGTGTTGAAAAAGCTATAAAGGAAAACGCTAAAAAAGCAAAAATTCCTGGTTTTCGCCCGGGCATGGTGCCTGCATCGCACATCAAAAAAATGTACGGTAAAAGCATCCTTGTTGATGAGATCAACAACCTGTTACAAGATACTTTAAATAACTATATCGACGAGCAAAAACTGGCCGTATTGGGTCAGCCATTGCCTGCTGCAGATGATAACAAAGAATACAACTGGGATTTTGCCGATAACTTTGAGTTTAGCTATGAATTAGGTTTAGCTCCTGAGTTCAGCATCGACTTTTCATCAAAAGATAAATTAACCCAATACGTAATCAAAGTTGATGACGAAACGCTGGCTTCAAGGATCAAAAACATCCGCCGTAGCTATGGCAAAATGACAAATCCTGACGTATCGGCAGATGATGACGTTCTTTACAGCGAATTGGTTCAACTTTCGGCTGATGGTAGTGTTTTTGAGGGTGGGATAACCAACACGGCGTCTGTACGTTTAGATCAGATCAAAGATGAAGCAATCAAAGCTTCATTGATCGGTTTGAAAAAAGGCGATGTGTTAACATTCGATATTCGTAAAGCTTTTGATAACGACGCAGCTAAAATTGCCGGTTTATTGAAAATTGAAGAAGACGATGCAGCTGATTTAAGAGGCGATTTCCAATTAACTGTTAAAAACGTTAACCGTTTAGAAGAAAGTGACCTTAATCAGGAGTTCTTTGACAAATTATTTGGTGAAGGTACAGTGACTACCGAAGAGGAGTTCACAGCTAAAATTACTGAAGAACTTGAAAGCATGATGGTTCAGGATGCCGACCGCAAATTGCAGGACGACATGTACAAACTGGCTATCGCTAAAGTTGATTTCGCGCTTCCTGATGAATTTCTGAAACGTTGGTTAAAAGCAACTAACGAAAAACTGAGCGATGAGGAATTAGAAGGCGGTTACAACGATTTTGCTCAAAACCTGAAATGGACTTTGATTGAAAACAAGATCATTACTGATAACACAATCGAAATTAAATATGAAGATGTGTTTGAATTAGCTAAGATCCGTTTAGATCAGCAGTTCAGGATGTACAGCCCTACTGCTATCCCTGAGGATCAGTTGGGCCAGTACACTGTTCAGTACCTGCAAAACAAAGACAACGCTAACAAGATATTTGAAGAGGTAAAAGCATTAAAGGTATTTGACTATATCAAAAATGTGATCACTTTAGATAAGCAGGATATCCTTTACACTGATTTCAGTGTATTGGTATCTGCAGCACAGTAAGCTTCTTTCAATCGCCCTTATTAGGGTAGATTTTATAGTATATTCACCAAAAGCAACTCATCGGGTTGCTTTTGGTGTTTTATGAGGTCTTTACCGTATCGCATGCTATTTGCTCTCGCGCTCGTTTGTAACGAGTGCGTAACTGGGTTTGCGTTTATAACGCCTCCGGCCCGCGCGATACAATCGCGAAACCACTTTAAGCACTCGTTGTAAACGAGCGCAAGAAGCATAATCCTGGGTAATAGCCGTAAAATAAACCTTTGTGTAAGTATCATGTAACTTTCGGACTTTACTGACTTTCGGACGTCTGACTTAAAAGAGGCCTTATCAAAAAATTACGTAATAAAAACTATCTTGCAAAAAATCTATTGAACTAAAAACTATATTTATCGCGGGTAAGACGCCCGCATTTCCTAACGAACAACAAACAAAAACCATGAGCAGTAATATCGATAAAAACGAATTCAGAAAATATGCTGTTAAGCATCACCGTATTAACAGCCTTTATGTAGACAAATATATTGCAGGTGTTGAAAGAGGCAATATGCCAACAGGCGGTATTACAACCGTACCAACCGGCATGACACCATACATTCTTGAAGAACGCCAGCTTAACGTACAGGCCATGGACGTGTTTTCGCGTTTGATGATGGACCGTATCATTTTCCTTGGCGATGCCATTTATGATAATATTGCAAACATTATCCAGGCTCAATTGCTTTTCTTACAATCGGCTGATGCTAAACGTGATATCCAGATCTACATTAACTCGCCAGGTGGTTCGGTTTATGCAGGTTTAGGTATCTATGATACCATGCAGTTTATATCAAATGACGTGGCTACCATCTGTACAGGTATGGCGGCGTCAATGGCTGCAGTACTGTTAGTAGCTGGTACTGAAGGTAAAAGGGCAGCGCTTCCGCATGCAAGGGTGATGATCCACCAGCCATCGGGCGGTGCACAGGGCCAGCAGTCAGATATAGAGATCACTTACCAGGAGATCACCAAATTGAAAAAAGAGCTGTACCAGATCATTGCAGATCATAGTGGTGCACCTTACCAAAAAGTTTGGGATGCATCTGACCGTGACTACTGGATGATTGCAGAAGAAGCGAAAGAATTTGGTATGGTTGACGAGATTTTAAAAGGTAACAAAGGAAAGTAATCTTGAGTCCGCAAGTCCGATAAGTCGGAAAGTCCGGAAGTAAGTATGTTAAAATCAGAAAGTATCGTTGCTTTCGGACTTTACGGACTTCCCGACTTACGGACAATACTTTGTTTTTTACCACTAATTTTTTAACTTTGAGTAAGAAGACAAATCAGATGAATAAAAACAGCAAAGAGATCAGGTGTTCATTTTGCGGTGCCGGTAAACAGGATTCCCTGATGTTAATAGCAGGACTTGATGCACACATTTGTGACAAATGTGTGAACCAGGCCAATGAAATATTGGCTGAGGAGTTGAAGGTACGTAAAGTGAAGTCATCGCCTCTGGCGCCGGCCCTGCTTAAGCCATCAGAAATGAAGGCACATCTTGATCAGTATGTTATTGGACAGGATGATGCCAAAAAGATACTTTCGGTAGCTGTATATAATCATTATAAACGCTTAAATCAGCGTATTGATAAAGATGAGGTTGAGATTGAAAAATCAAACATCATCATGGTAGGTGAAACAGGTACGGGCAAAACCCTGCTTGCTAAAACACTCGCCAAAGTACTTAACGTTCCGTTTTGCATTTGCGACGCTACTGTGCTAACCGAAGCAGGCTATGTAGGGGAGGACGTTGAAAGCATCCTGACCCGCTTACTGCAATCGGCCGATTATGATGTAACCCTTGCCGAAAAAGGTATTGTTTACATTGATGAGGTTGATAAAATAGCCCGTAAAAGCGATAATGCTTCTATCACCCGCGACGTATCCGGAGAAGGTGTACAACAAGCACTATTGAAGATATTAGAAGGTACCATGGTTAACGTACCACCACAAGGTGGCCGTAAACACCCGGATCAGAAAATGATCACGGTAAATACCAGTAACATCCTTTTCATTTGCGGAGGGGCCTTTGATGGTATTGAAAGGAAGATCGCCAATCGCCTGCGTACCCAAACTGTTGGTTACAAGTTTAAGCACGACGAGGGCGATATCGATACTAAAAACTTCTATAAGTATATCACCCCGCAGGATTTGAAATCATTTGGTTTAATCCCTGAGTTGATAGGCCGTTTGCCGGTGCTTACCTTCCTCAACCCGCTTGATAGGGAAGCATTGCACAATATCCTTACCGAGCCTAAAAACTCATTATTGAAACAGTACAAAAAACTGTTTGAATATGAAGGTGTAAAGCTTGATTTTGAAGACGAAGTACTGGAGTTTATTGTTGATAAAGCAATGGAATTTAAACTTGGCGCGAGGGGCTTACGCTCAATATGCGAAGCTATCATGATTGATGCTATGTTCGAGTTTCCGTCTAAAAAGGATGTGAAACGGTTGAACGTAACATTGGATTACGCACGCGAGAAGTTTGAAAAATCGGATCTGAAAAAGTTAAAAGTAGCTTAACGCACAGTATATAAGCAAACACTTATATTTATTAAAAAATAAAGCGCGCCCTGGTTCTCATACCGGGGTTTGCTGTATAAAAAGAAATCATATGAACGAAGAATTAAACATTAAAAAGGACGGAGATGCCTTACCACCGCCGGTGAAAGAAGTGCAATCGCCCATAAAATCAGGATTAAAAACAAAAGAAGCAATTGTTGCTAACTGGTTACCGCGTTATACCGGCCGACCGCTTGAAGCATTTGGAGAGTATATTATCCTCACCAATTTTTCAAAGTATATCCAGCTGTTTTCGCAGTGGAATGATAACGCGCCTATTATGGGGCTTGAAAAACCAATGCAAAGCGTTACAGCAAACGGTATTACCATTATTAACTTTGGTATGGGCAGTTCGGTTGCGGCTACTGTTATGGACCTGCTCACAGCCATTCACCCCAAAGCTGTCATATTTTTGGGTAAATGCGGAGGCCTTAAGAAAAAGAACAACGTAGGCGACCTGATCCTGCCGATAGCCGCCATCCGTGGTGAAGGTACATCAAATGACTATTTACCGCCAGAGGTCCCTGCCTTGCCATCATTCGCACTGCAGAAAGCCATCTCAACTACCATCCGTGATTATTCACGTGATTACTGGACCGGTACCTGCTACACCACTAACCGCCGCGTTTGGGAGCATGATAAAGTTTTCAAAAAATACCTGAAAGATCTGCGTGCCATGGCCGTTGATATGGAAACAGCTACTATTTTTACCACCGGTTTTGCCAACAAGATTCCTACAGGTGCGTTGCTGTTAGTGTCAGATCAGCCGATGATTCCTGAAGGTGTAAAAACCGCCGAAAGCGATTCGTCAGTAACAGAGCAGTTTGTTGAAACACACCTGCACATAGGTATCGAATCGTTAAAGCAGTTGATCAATAACGGGTTAACGGTTAAGCATCTTAAATTTTAGTCATTTTATTCATTGAGTCATTTTGTCATTAGGTCATTTTTTTAATAGCTTAATGAATAAAAGACTTACGAAGTTTTTGAAACTTCGTAAGTCTGACAAAATGCAAAAATGACTTAATGACCTGATGCCCCAATGACCACTTGTTTCATCCCCTCTCTGCCGTAAAATACCGGAAAATACATCATTTCGGCTTTGGCCGGATTTAGGGTGTATTTACCGTTGTAACGGGGGATGAGATTTACGGTGAATGTATATTTGCCCTGTTTAAGGCTTCGGCAAAATATGCTTACTTTCTCTTTAAAATATTCGCGGTGTACTTCATTGTTGTCCCATTGCTGCTCCTTACTCTCGTACGAGCATCCGGCAGGTATCGGAATCTCTATCATCACAAAATCAGCATCGCCGCGGGCGGTTACTTCTGCTTTTAATAATACAGGTTCACCGCCTTTCAGGGTGGTTATTGTTTTTTCCTTGCGCTCAAACCAGGTATTTACTGTAAAATCTTTACTTACTTTTTCGGGCTTGTTGTTCCAAAACTGCTGATAGCCGGTAATGTATACAGGCAGGCTGCCTGTTTTACTGATACTGATTGTTTTATCAGTTAGCGTTGCCGAATAAGGGAATTTGTCGATCGTTTTTGTATCGGTGCCTGTAAGCCTGATCTGCGATGGTTGAACCTGTTTATTTTCTGTCAACAGATCTGGCAGAATAGTTTCCAGTATCAGCGCCGATTCATAAGTATTACGCCAATCTCCAAGACGGCGTTGTTCAAGGAAGTAGCCGCGGATCTTGGTTAATAGCTCGGGATGCCTGCCTTCGTTTTTGATAATGCGGTAGGCTAATACACTCAACTGTACCGAATTATCAAAAAAGCGATAACCGTCTTCGCCCCAATATAGGTTACCAAACATAGTATGTTTACTTGTGTTGATTAAACTGTCCATTTTTATGGATAGGCAGATTCCTGCCGCAATAACATCATTCTTAACTTATCATAACCCGACAACTTATAGTCGAAGTTTTTTTGTTCCTTAACCTGCTCTTTTTCAATGTCTGTTACATACTTCTGGTAATCAACTTTAGCGCTCAGTTTATGAAGTAACTCAAGGCAAAGTATTTTGTCCCTGCGTTTGTAACTTTCAAGCTGAAAGACGAGATAGTCGGTTAATTTTTGTTTATCTAGTTCAACAGCGTAACCCTCTTTTTGCGCATCTATCAATGCTTCTACCACATGCAGGCTAATCCAGAGTTCTTCGTTACTGTCCTTCCACCAGCCCCAGGTACCGTTACTTTTGCGGTTTTCCTGTAGCTTTTTAATTACGTCTTTTATATTTCTCTCGTATTTAAACTCTTCGCCCAAAAACTTTTTAATGTGTCGTTCCATGAGCAGGCCTTTCAATTTTGAAGCCAGCTGCTCATTGCACAGATACTTGTACTCCCTCAGCTTACGGGTTTCTTCAGTCAACGCAGGCAATACAGAAGCCTCTGCCCGGAAAGTGACAGGTCCCAAAGCCGGATCAAATTTCATGTTCACTGTGGTATCGCGGTCAAGTGCCTCAAAAACTCCTTTGGTTTCTTTAACACCCTGCGGCATTACCGGGATCCTGCGTTGCTCGCCGTCAAAATAGCCGTTATCCCGTTTAATGGTGTATTCAAAAGTGAGGCTGTCGGTAGGATTGGTAGAAGCAGCGGCAGTAGCAGTAATGGTAAGTGTGTCAATTTTAGAGTTTTTAACTTCCAGCTCGTCTTGTTTCAAAGTCTGGCCGTTGTATTTAAAAATTCGGGTAAGCTTCGCGGAGGTATTGTTGTAGTTCATTACCTTACCAATCAAGTTCATTTCGTCGCCGGCTATGGCAAATTGCGGTGCGACAAAATTTGCGCTTAATGGTTTATATGATTTGATACTGCTTTCGGTAAAGCCGGTTTGCTTGTTGCCCGTTATGCCGATGATAAATGTTCGCCAGTTGGTGATATCATCAGGGTAATTAACCATGAAACTTGCTTTGCCATGTTCGTCAGTAGTCAGTTTAGGTTGCCAGTAGGCATAATCAGAAAAGTTTTTACGCATGGTTTGCGAACTGCCGGTTTGTGTACTGTCGGCCCTTTGGCCTCCAGCCAAACCCGGTTTAGCTTTGGTCCGGATCACGATGACGCCATTTGCACCACGCGCACCATATATAGCAGTGGCGGCGGCGTCTTTCAATACACTAATTTCTGCAATGTCTTCTTTATTTACGTCAGATAGTTTATCAACAATCTCGCCATCCACCACAATCAGCGGCTGGGCCGACGGTGATGAACTAATGCCCCTAATCATGATATTGGCTTCGTTACCTACTGTCAGGCCAGCAAGCCCGCCTTCTAAGGAAGATACGGTTGCTATCGATCCGGTCATTTCCGCTTTTCGTTGCACGCCATACCCAATAACCACTACTTCCTGCAAGGATTTTGAGCTGGGTTTTAAGACTACCTTGATAGTTGCACCGGGTTGTATGCTTAACTCCTGTGTTTCGTGCCCTATAAAGCTTACAATGAGTTTGCCGGTTTTGGGTACTTTTAATTTAAAGCGCCCTGCTATGTCAGTTTGCGTACCTGTTGATGAACCCTTTACCCTTATGGTTACGCCGGGTACAACCAATTTATCATCGCTGGCGGTAACTATTCCGCTCATCATATCGCCGAAGTTGCCGGTATCAAGGTATTTATCATTAAACGCTTCTTTTATTTTCAGGGCATCGTTTTCTATTTCCCGGTCACCGTGATTATAGCCGCCCGTCCTGTTATTGATAATGTTGCTGATCCGGACACCTACCGAATCTTTGCCATGAGTGGGCAGTACCTCAAAGCTGTAAAAATTAGTACCGCCTGTTTTTATGGTTACATTTTCTTTAATATCATAACTATCGCCCTTAAGCAAAAATAAAAGCCTGTAGCTGCCGGCGTTTAGGTTGTTAATGTATGTGGTATTGCCGGGATAGATCAATAAAAAGTCCGGGTCATCATATTTATAAACGATCAGGTTTTTAACCAGCAGTTTTTTGCCCTTAGGTTGATCGATGCTCATACTTAGTTTACCTGTTTCGCCGGTGATGGTAGGGTTTACAAAAAGCGATTGCGTGTTGCTGCGCAGGTCAAGATATTGCTGCCAGATACTTTCGGCCTCGGGTTGGGTAAGTACCTGTTGTGTATAATCATCGGCCGGGCCCTGGTATGACGATAGTGTGGGGTTGAAGGGATAAGTAGTGGGGATACTTTTTTGTTTAATAAGGCCGGGCTCAAACTGAAATGAATAACCTGGTTCGGCAACAAAACGTCGTGATCCGCTGCCTTGTACATCTAAATTGGCAAAGTTTTCGGCCGACGGACCTATGAGTACGCTGTTGTTCCGGTAACCATAGTTCGGGTCGGGATTGATCATGAATACCTTTTCGTTTTGGGTAAGGAGGGCCATCTTCCAGCCAAAATTATTGATAACGGTAATCAGGTAACGGTTGATGAGATCGCATTCATAGGTACTCAATGTATCCAAAACCTTTGTTGAGTGCGCATTATCCGCATTAATGCTGAAGATCAGCTTTTTCGATTCTTGTACATCTACACTATCTACCCAAATGTTTTGATGGCTGGTCCTGAACCGGAACATGTGCCTGCCCGGCGATACTGCGAAGCTGTAGCGTTTAAGCTGCTGTGTTTGGTCGAAGTACACCGGCCGGTCATCAATATAAAGGATATGTACGGGCAGTACATCGCCGTTTTTAATCACAAAAGGCGCCACCTGGGTTAGCGAGTCTTTGGCGTCTTCTTCAACCCGGTAAATTTTGTTAGGGTGAGTAAACTGGTAGTAAGCAATACTGTCAAGCCCCATTTCCTTACTCCAGCGCTTCCAGTTGAGCTGTAATGACCCATCGCCATTTATATTGCCGGTATTAAAACCCATTTTTTGCTTGCGATACGGAAAACCTTTGCCAAGGTAGGGCACATACGGCGCCTTGTAGTCGGCAAACTTACTCGTCATTGACCAGGCCGTTAAATCAGCATTGGCTACAGGCTGGCCTTTGGCATCGGTAACCACGATGTCGGTTTTAGCTTGCTGCCCGGGATAAACGGACACCGGCTGACGAACGTTGATGGTCAGCAGCTTATCGCGGTACATGATATCGGTGGCTTCTGTTTTGCTTTCGCCTGCCCAGATATAATGCACCTGAAAGTTTACAAGGTTTTGATCATTGTAAGTACGTACATAAAACAGGTTATTGGCCTGCCCCGCATCAATTAATTTGTTGCCGCCAAATACCGAATACCAAAAATGGAGGTACCGCGGGTTTTCAACCTTTACAAACAGTGAATCGGCGGTGCGGTAGCCTGATAGCGAGATGTCTGCGCTATTATCTTTTAGGGCAAGATCGGCATAAGCGCTGTCTGTTTCAATGTCGTAGCTATCGGCATACGGGTTAATAATGGTTTTTGCCGGGAGCATTACCCTGACCCTGTTTATGATATCATACTTTGCGTTAAGGGTGCTGATGGTAGCCATAGTTTGTATGGCCTTGCCATTGTCAAAGGCGTTACTGATTAGTGTATCACCGTTTAATTTGGCGGTAATACTAAACCGGCTGTACCGATAACTCATATCGTTATTAGCTGATTGCTGTTCATTATTGCTGTTCAGAAATTCTGAATTATTGGTGTAAGTGACATCTGCCTTAGGAAAGATGGAATCGGGGATAACTAGCCTGGTTTCACCAACCGGGTCAAGCTGTAGCTGGTGTGTCCAAAGCTGGTCGGGCACAAAAGTGTAGCTTTGCCTGCGCGTGCCGGTGCCACGGGTATTGAATGTAACAGTAACCCTGCCATCCGTAACCGGCAGGTTATTTTCGTCAACTGCTTTTAAATATAATGTAGCCGGATTTCCGGGCCCGTGTTCTTCTTTATCAACCCTGGTGCTGAACGTAATTGATTTAAGCTCGTATTCTTCATATTTAAACTGGCCCGTCAGAAAAACCTTGCGTTTGGCTAAAAAGCCCTGATCGTCATCGCCGTCATAATCATCAAGTTTGTATTTTTCGCTCGACGGATCTTCGAGCGAGATGGTATAATCTTCATCAAGAGAAAGGTCAAGACTATCTGTGAGGGCGAAACTATATTCATAAGCTCCTTCGCGGTAACTGTTTACTTTGCCGATGATCTTACCGTCATCCTCATACCGTTCTTTGAGCCGTACTAAAAGCTGAGTTGTGGTTACAGGTTGTTTTGATTTTTTATTTAGGATGATCGCCTTGAATTTTACCGTATCATGTGGTTTATAAATGGCCTTGTTAAAAACCATGAAGCCTTCGTAATTATCTGCGGGCTGATGGCTGTAATATTTATCGTGCCCCTTAAACAGGTTTTTAAAGCGTTTCCAGGTAGCTTTAAAAAAACTCATATGGCGATACGGATTGTAATGATAATAAGATGAGCGCTGCTGTTTTTTTATAGCGTAGTAATTGGTTACGCCCGCGTAATCAACTTTTAGTATGGTATCCCTTTTTGAAGGGTTAGCTATATACAAGCCGGCTTTTGAATCATAAGTAACGGTATGATTGTTAAACTGCACTAAAGCGTTGTTAATGGCTTTACCTGTCTGATCAACTAAAATAAAGCGGAGGTCATAGTTATTAGCCAGCAGTTTTAAATTGGCCGAGCGGTTTTCGATAAGCGAATAGCTTAGCACGTTCTTTTTTGCAGCTACTTTCAAATAGTTACCGGGAGGGAGGGTATTGTTCCATTTATCGTTTGTTTTAAACGAATCAATGGGGTTGTGTAATATTTGCTCATCAGGTTTTTTACGTGGGTAGCGATAAAATTTAAGCACATCACCATCTGTTATTTTATATATGTAGGTATAATAACTGCTTTGCCGGCTTGGGGTAAGCGGCTTTTGCCCCAATGCGGCAGTTATACAAAAACTTAAGAAACTAAAAAATAATAACGATTTTTTTATTGGTGCCTGCATGTTTAGGTATATTTTGTGGTAATTGTCACCCGTTTAAATTTATTACATTTATGCTTGTGTGTTTATAGGATGCATATCTATTTACTATTCCATAAAAGAAATATCATTTAAGAAACTTATTTTTGAGGCGTAACCCTGCTTTATATACCGGGTTAGTAGAGATTTAAATTATGTGGTACAATAACATACTCGATACCATTGGCAACACGCCGCTGGTAAAACTGAATAAAGTAGCAAAAGACATCCCTGCTACCGTTTTAGCCAAGATAGAGACAACCAACCCCGGCAACTCCATAAAAGACCGTATGGCCCTTAAAATGATTGAGGACGCCGAAAAAAGCGGAAAACTTAAGCCCGGCGGAACCATTATTGAAGGCACATCGGGCAATACCGGTATGGGCCTGGCCATTGCAGCTGTGATAAAAGGCTACAAGTGTATTTTTACCAGCACCGATAAACAATCAAAAGAAAAATTTGATGCATTGCGCGCCTTTGGTGCGGAGGTAATTGTTTGCCCAACCAATGTGGAGCCTGAAGACCCGCGATCATACTATTCGGTATCATCACGCCTGGAGCGGGAAGTCCCTAACTCATGGAAGCCCAATCAGTATGATAACCTGAGCAACTCGCAGGCGCACTATGAAAGTACCGGTCCCGAAATTTGGGAGCAAACTGAGGGCAAGATCACGCACCTTATTGCCGGTGTTGGCACCGGTGGTACTATCTCGGGCATCGCCCGTTATCTGAAAGAGAAGAACCCTGCTATCCAGGTTTTGGGTATTGACACTTACGGGTCTGTATTTAAAAAATACAAAGAGACAGGTGTTTTTGATAAAAACGAGATCTATCCATATATCACCGAAGGTATCGGCGAAGATTTCCTACCGCAAAACGTTGATTTTAGCCTGATAGATCATTTTGAGAAGGTGACAGATAAGGACGCTGCCCTCATGACCCGCGAGATTGCACGTAAAGAAGGGATCTTCTCAGGTAACTCAACCGGCTCAGCCGTGGCGGGTTTGCTGCAGATGAAGGATAAGTTTAAAGAGGGCGACGTGGTGGTGATCATCTTCCCGGACCATGGTACCCGCTATCTTGGAAAAATGTATAATGACGACTGGCTGCGCGACCGCGGTTTCCTGAAAGACGAAAAACTAACCGCCCGCGATATCATCAGCAAAAAAGAGGTGCAGGAGATCATCACTATTGATTGTGAGAAGAGCGTGCTGGAAGCCATCAACACCATTAAATCGCTCAATATATCTCAGATCCCGGTTACGCAAAAAGGCATGGTAATTGGAAAGATCACCGAAAGCGATATCCTTGATTCGCTAATCGAAAACCCTTCGATCAAATCGCAGCCGATCAAAAACATTACCACTGCACCGTTCCCGTTTGTTGATCTGAACACTTCGATAGACAGGATCTCGGCCATGATCAATAAAGATAACATTGCTGTGTTGGTTGAAGACGGGCAGGGTAAAATCGAGATTATTACCCAGTATGATATTATAAACGCCATTTCTGCCTGATTTTAAGGCGAAAGGATAAAGGCGAAAGGTGTTATGTGATAAGCATGGCGCCTTTTTTTATATTTAGAGCATGAAACATTTTTTCGTTTTTACATCCATATTTCTGTTGCCGTTTATTAGTCATTCTCAAAAACACACTATACTCGGTGCCGAGGTAGCAAAGGAAGAACTAAAAAAAGCATTGACGGAGAAAAGGGAACGACAGGTAATTGTTGATAAGGTTATTACAGACAGACAAACTGCTATAGCTGTTGCCGAAGCGATTCTATTTAAAATATATGGGAGAGCGCAAATAGTTAATGAAAGGCCTTATGAGACTTATTTTATAAATGGCTATTGGGTATTAAATGGTACGTTGCCCGAAAAAATGTTGGGCGGCGGATTTTTAATTGTGCTCAATGCTAAAGACGGTCGAGTTGTTCGACTAACGCATTATAAATGATCAAAAAACCTTTCGCCTTTAACCTTTTGCCTTTCACCTCAGAATTACTCCAACCTCTTCTTCGCTAACTCAGGAGAATACCGTTCATTTAACCGATAATTTGGCGTGATAATAAACACAGCCGTACCTTTTTCGCGGGCAAGCGGATTAGTTACTTCGCCTACTTTCGTAAAACTGCCTATCATTTTCCCTTCCACAAACTCCTTAATATTTTTTCCGCCGTTTTCATCTACATAAATCAGGTATTTGCTTTTGAGGCTATCTGGTGCCCAAAGGGTAAAGCTGCTGTTCAGTGATATTACATCGGGATAGCCGTATTGCTTGCGGTAATGGTGGATTGCACCGGCTTCACCGTAGTTATCGGCATAAACCATAGTCTGTTTTTGATCTTCAGGGTTTAAGCTTTTGTAAGCTTTATCAACCAATGCCGCCATATCATCCCATCCCAGCATGTCGGCATAATCCTGTGTGGTAGCATGTTTTTTACCGTCTTCCCAGGTCATCGAAAAACGGGCAGCCGGAAGGTGTTTATCGGCAAATCGAAAAAAAGCCAGGGTTTGGTCCATTGGTAAAATGGGCAATAAGATTGGCAGTAACAAAGCATTGGGCAACGTAAACAATATTACCAGGGCGGTACGCAAAACATAGCCAGTGGTTTTTAATAAACGCTCAAAACCAAAGGCCCCTGCTGCAAACAACATGGGGTAGGCTCCAAATATGTAATAGCTTTTACCATCCATCATCAGTAAAAAAAAGAAGATGAGCGCATAAGCCAATGCCAGAAACTGGAAATTACGCAGCCTGAATGAAAATATCAGGAACGCCAGTCCGTTAAGCCATACAAATAACGCTATGCCGTTGACCAGTAGTTGCTGCTTAATAAAGTCGGTTGGGGTTATGTAATCCAGCTGCTGCTCGCGCAGGGCTTTCATATGCGTAAATACAGGCATGTGATGTGTTATTTGCCAGATGAGGTTAGGCAGTACGATAACTATTGTTATCAAGGCAGCACCAAGAATATGCTTATTGAACAGTAATTTACGCTGCTTGCTAATAAGAATCCCAATAACCAGCGAAGCTGCGAAAAATAGCATGGTGTACTTGGTAAGTACGCCAAAGCCAACGGCTGCCCCCAGCCAGTACAGGTACCTTACATCGGTAGTGTTGAGGTATTTTACGAGCAGCCAAACGGTTAATACCCACCAAAACTGATCGAATACTACAGGCTGAAAAAGATAGTCACTTGCTGCAAAGGCAGGCGCAAAAATGAGTGATAAACACGCAAGGGTTATAGCAAACTTCTTTCCACCAAATTCTATTACTATAAGTCCGGTGAGCAGCACAATAAGCCCACCAAACAGGGTAGGGAACAATCGCGCCGCAAAAACCGAGTTGCCAAAACAAGTTATAGAAATTTTTGCCAGGATGGCTATAAATGGCGGTACTTCCTTATATCCCCAATCCAGGTGGTCGGCCAGTACAAGGTGCAAAAACTCATCCCTGTGGAAACCAAAATGCGATATGGCGAAAAGATTAAGAACAACTTTAATAAATACAAATATCAGTACAAAATAAACGTAGGTAGATTTCCGGTTTTTGTAAGGCATTGTTTATAGAATGGTTTTTTAAAGGTAGTATTTTTGAGGTGAAAGGTAAAAGGTTAAAGGCGAAAGGTCTTTAAAAAGTAAATTATTAATGCCGCTTTATACGCAACTATTTAAGTATTTCCCGGTTAAGTACTATATTTTGATAGAAAAAGTTCTAAAATAAAAAAAGGTTAAAGGCTTTGCTAAGTGCAGCTACCTTTAACCTTTAACCTTTAACCTTTCGCCTTTAACCTAAAACTTAGATCCGGGTTATATCAGCGCCTAAAGCTTTAAGCCTGGTATCAATATGCTGATAGCCGCGTTCAATTTGTTCAATATTGTAAATGGTTGACTGGCCTTGTGCCGAAAGTGCGGCGATCAATAAGGAAACCCCGGCGCGGATATCTGGCGAGGTCATGGAGATACCGCGCAGTTTAACCTGGTTATCCAGGCCGATAACTGTTGCACGGTGCGGGTCGCAAAGGATGATCTGCGCGCCCATATCCAACAGCTTATCCACGAAGAATAAGCGGCTCTCAAACATTTTTTGATGGATCAGTACCGAACCTTTGGCCTGGATAGCAACAACCAGCACGATACTTAATAAATCGGGGGTAAAGCCAGGCCAGGGTGCATCGGCAATGGTCATGATACTGCCGTCGATAAAAGTCTCTATTTCGTAATGTTCCTGGGCCGGGATAAAAATATCATCACCTCTAAGCTCCAGTTTAATACCCAAACGCCTGAAAACATCAGGGATCATACCTAATTCTTTGTATTGAACATCTTTAATGGTGATCTCAGATCCCGTCATAGCTGCAAGACCGATAAATGAACCAATCTCGATCATATCGGGCAATAAACGGTGTTCTGTACCGCCCAGTTTTTCAACACCTTCGATGGTTAACAGGTTTGAACCGATACCGCTGATCTTAGCACCCATACGGCTCAGCATTTTACAAAGCTGCTGCAGGTAAGGCTCGCAGGCGGCGTTATAAATAGTAGTGGTACCTTTAGCCAATACCGCGGCCATTACCACGTTGGCCGTTCCGGTTACAGAAGCTTCGTCCAGCAGGATATAAGTACCCTGCAGGTTAGAGGCATCTACATTAAAGAAACCATTTTCGGGATTGTAGTTAAACTGTGCGCCGAGTTTTTCAAAACCCAGGAAGTGGGTATCCAGCCTGCGGCGACCGATTTTATCACCACCCGGTTTAGGGATAGAAGCTTTGCCAAAACGGGCCAGCAAGGGGCCAACGATCATGATAGAACCACGTAAGCCGCCGCCCTTTGATTTAAAAGCCTCAGACAGGAAAAAATCCTGGTTGATATCTTTGGCCTCAAAGGTGTAAGTATGGTCGTTGATACGTTCAACAATAACGCCCATATCGCCAAGCAGCTCTATCAGTTTGTTTACATCCTTTATATCGGGGATGTTGCTGATGGTTACTTTTTCTTCAGTAAGCAATACGGCAGATATAACCTGTAGAGCTTCGTTTTTTGCACCCTGCGGGGTTATTTCACCTTTTAGCGGTTTGCCGCCGTTTATTACAAATGCGTTAGTCATGCGGAGTTTCGGATAATTGATATGATCACCAATGATAAACTGTAAAAGCTATGATCGGTTTTGCCAAATAATTTATATGGGGCAAAGATTAGAAAATTAATGCAGATAAAATAAAAGGCAGATGGGATTTATCAATAATGATATTAATACAAAAACGTCATTGCGAGGTACGAAGCAATCCCAAACTATACAGGGCGGACCTGGTTATCGGGGATTGCTTCGTACCTCGCAATGACGTTCTTTTTGTCCTTCGGAAATACCCGGGCTAATATTTTTTTGCGCCGCCGTTGTTACGGTTGCGGTTTTGGTTGTTGTTGCGGTTTTGATTATTGTTTTGCCTGCCGCCATTACCGCCGCCACGGTTTTGATTGTTTTGGTTATTGTTGCGGCCGCGGTTGTTATTATTGGTATTGTTTTGCTGAAAGTTATTAGGGCGGAAATCAACGCGGTTAAGGTTGATGTTCTCTTCCAGTTTCAATGTACCGCCCGATAAAGCATATAAGTCAGACAGGATGCTTTCGTCGCTCACCGAGTCTTTGTTCCATTGCACATAAGCCATTTTCATAAAGTTAGCTATCGCCTGGATCATGTGGCGTTTGCGTTCCGGCTCCTCAATGGCTTTGGCCTTTTCAATCATCAGCTCAATGGTTTTGCCATAGTGTTTGTATTTGATACGCTGATGAGGGTAATTTAAAGGTGCGGGTTTAATATGCACAGCATCAGGCGATGGCTTGGGGTACGGTGAATCCACATCAATCTGGTAATCAGATATGATGTGCAGGTGGTCCCACAGTTTATGTTTAAAATCGGCTACATCGCGCAGGTGGGGGTTTAAAAAGCCCATCAGGTCAATAACTACCTGTGCGTAGCGGTTGCGTTCTTCTTTGGTTGGCAGCGCTACAATATATTTAACCATATTTTGTACGTTACGGCCATATTCAGACAGGATCAGTTTATTCCTGGTTGAGTTATAATCAAAATTTGCAGGCGTGTTTTCTTTAGCCATGGTAATAGTTTTTTAAGAAAGTTGAAAGTTAGCCAGGCAAATTTCCCTGATTGGAAGGGCAAAAGAGGCTAAAATTGAATTGTTACTTGTATTGAAGTAGTGCAAATATAAACTAATACTTATAATACGCAAATTACGTTGGTTAATTGTTGCACATATTTGTTTTATTTTAGCTTTTAAACATCTACAATTTGGAAAATCAGCAAATTACCATCACGCACACAGAGATCTACCGCTTCAGCATCCCGATGGAGCCGTTTACCATTGCAACCGGAACCTTATCTCACGCCCAAAATGTTTTTATCCGTGTGCATACCGATGCCGGTTTTTACGGTGTAGGAGAATGCTCAGCTTTCCCGATGATTGTTGGCGAAACACAGGATACCTGCCTGATTATGGCGCGTGAGTTTGCCCGCTTATGGAAAGGTAAGGATGCGCTTGATATCGAAGCCCGGCTTGGCGAACTTCACAGTTTTACTGCCGGTAATACCACTATAAAAAGCGCCTTTGATAACGCCCTGTTTGATATAGCTGCAAAAAACGCAGGCCTGCCATTATACCAGTTTTTGGGTGGCGAAAAACGCGTTGTTGAATCGGATATTACGATAGGGATCGCCGGGCATCATACCATGGCTTTAAAAGCGCTTGATTTTAAAGCTTCCGGGGCTAATATATTAAAGGTGAAGCTGGGCAAAAACGCCGTTGAGGATGTAGAGCGCATTAAACAGATCCGTGAAGCTGTTGGCCCGGGTATGAAAATCCGTATTGATGCCAACCAGGGCTGGACTTTTAACGAAGCCGTTTTTGCCTTACAGTCAATTGCGCAATATGATATTGAATTTTGCGAGCAGCCTATACGTACCTGGTATGATGACCGGCTGCCTGAACTTATGCAGTTGGCGCCGGTTAAGATCATGGCCGACGAAAGTGTGTATAATCATCATGATGCCCGCAAACAAATCAACGCCGGGGCGTGCCATTATATCAATATTAAAATGGCCAAGTCTGGAGGTATTTATGAGGCTAAAAGGATTCACGACGTTGCTGCTTCATACGGGATACCCTGTATGATGGGAGGGATGCTGGAAAGCCGGATAGCGTTAAGCGCCAAATTACACTTTGTATATGCCAGCCCCAATATCCGGTTTTATGACATGGATACCTGTAAACTGGGGCATTTGGTTGACCCGTGTGTTGGCGGGGCCATATATGATGGATATCATTTAACTATCGACGACGCGCCAGGCATAGGCGCCGATGCCGACGAAGCATTTTTGGCCGATTGCGAACGATTTACTATTTAACGAATATGCTGATCAGACAAGCTACCATTGAAGACCTGCCCGTATTGCTTCAATTTGAGCAGGGTATAATTACTGCCGAACGCCCTTTTGATAGCACACTCAAACCCGATCCTATCAGTTATTATGATTTGAAGGCGTTCATAACCTCAACAGATGTGCAGGTTTTGGTAGCCGAAATTGACGGGGAGATAGCGGGCAGCGGATATGCCCGAATTAAAAAGAACCCGGACGCGTACTATGACTTTGAAAAATATGCTTACCTGGGTTTTATGTATGTGCTGCCTGCATACCGGGGTATGGGAGTAAACCAGGCCATAATAGAAGAATTGAAGAAATGGACAGTTGAGCAGGGGTTGACCGAAATAAGGCTCGAGGTATATAATGATAATATTGGAGCCATTAAAGCCTATGAAAAGGCAGGATTTAAAAAACGTATGATCGAAATGCGGATAAGACTGTAATGGAATTATATAAAACGAGCCGATAAGTTTCCCTTGCCGGCTCGTGGGGTGTTATAAATATCTTATAGCAGAGGCTTTCGCTTCATTTTATTTTCGCTTAAGGCTTTAGCTGTTTTTGTTTTTTCCTGTTTTGATGATTTTAGATCGCGCAACTGCTTAGATGCATCGGTCTTTTCTTTGTCCAATTCTTTAGTTGCCATGTTTTTGATTTTTTGTATAGTTAGATAATATCATAAATATATTATTTGTTTTACCTAAATCAAAAAATAACTGCCGTCATCGCGCAAATTAAAGCTTCATAACATTAGTTTGATAACTCCGCGAAGTATTTGTGAAACAACGGAATGGTTTCTATGCCTTTATAATAATTGTAAATATCATATTTCTCATTAGGCGAGTGCAGGGCATCGCTATCAAGCCCGAAACCCATCAATACAGTTTTTAAACCAAGCTCGGCTTCAAACAAAGCAACAATAGGGATACTGCCGCCGCCACGGGTTGGGATAGGCTCTTTACCAAATGATTCGGCAATGGCTTTTTGAGCAGCACGGTAAGCCACACTGTCGGTTGGGGTTACAGCCGGTTCGCCGCCATGATGCGGGGTTACCTTAACCTTAACATAGGGAGGTGCAATACTTAAAAAATGGTCGGTAAAGAGTTTGGTTATAGCTTCTGACGTTTGGTTGGGCACTAAACGCATAGAGATTTTGGCATTGGCTTTTGAAGGCAACACTGTTTTGGCGCCCTCGCCTATATAGCCGCCCCAAATGCCGTTTAGCTCAAGGGTAGGACGGGTGCCTGTACGCTCGAAAGTACTGTAACCCTTTTCGCCCCAAAGCTCGGCTACATCAAGGTCTTGTTTGTACCCGGCTTCATCATAAGGTGCGCTGTTAAGGGCTTTGCGTTCTGCTTCGCTAAGCGGTACTACATCGTTATAAAAACCGGGAATGGTGATATGATTATTTTCATCATGCAGGCTGGCAATCATCTGGGCCAGGATGGTGATAGGGTTAGCTACAGCGCCACCGTAAACCCCCGAATGCAGGTCGCGGTTAGGGCCGGTTACTTCTACCTCAAGATAGGAAAGGCCACGTAAGCCCGTTTCAAGCGAAGGATGCTCCATGCTGATCATCGAAGTATCAGAGATCAGTACAACATCAGCTTTCAGTTTTTCCTTGTTGGCTTTTACAAAGATGCCCAGGTTTGAGGATCCTACTTCTTCTTCACCTTCAATCATAAATTTGATATTGCAGGGAAGTGTACCGGTTTGCATCATCAGCTCAAAGGCTTTTACATGCATGTAAAACTGTCCTTTATCATCGCAGGCACCGCGGGCGTATATTTTTCCATCCCGAACAGTTGGTTCAAAAGGAGGTGTTTTCCACAGTTCCAACGGATCTGGCGGTTGTACATCGTAGTGCCCATAAACCAATACGGTAGGTTTGGAAGCATCTATGATCTTTTCGCCGTATACAATAGGGTAGCCGGCGGTTTGGCATATTTCAACATTATCAGCTCCGGCATCGCGGAGCTTTGCTGCCACATAATCGGCAGTTTTTAATACTTCAGGTTTGTATTTTGGATCGGCACTAACCGATGCTAAACGTAACAGGTCAAATAACTCATCAAGTAAACGCTGTTTGTTTTGCTCAACATATTGCTTTATGTGCTGCATAATATTATTGTTTGCAGCAAATATAGTTAGTTCATTGGTTCACTCGTTCATTAGTTTATTGGTGAATGAAATTAACCGCGAAAACCAGTAATTCACCAATTCAATAATTCCCAAATTGATTATTAATCTGCCGAACCCAGATCTGATTTTGGTGTATTGACAGTCTTAGTGGCAAACTCAACTTTCTCGACTTTTATTTTAGCTTCTTGTTTAGGCGCTTTATGAGTTAATGATACAGCGGTAAGGCCTGTAGCTATTAAAACCGCTGCTGCAATGATGAATTTCTTCATGTTGTCAACTATTCAAATTTTAGTTTATAACATATGATTTTATAATAGAAGAGTTGTTGATTATGCCATAAAATCAGCAGAGCCTAAATCTCTTTTTGGACCAGGGCCAGACATAGCAAAATCAGCAGAGCCTAAATCTCTTTTTGGACCAGGGCCAGACATAGCAAAATCAGCAGAACCTAAATCTCTTTTTGGGCCAGGACCAGACTGAGCAAAATCAGCAGAACCTAAATCTCTTTTTGGACCAGGACCAGACATAGCAAAATCAGCAGAGCCTAAATCTCTTTTTGGACCAGGACCAGACATAGCGAAGTCGGCAGAACCTAAATCTCTTTTTGGACCAGGACCAGACATAGCGAAATCAGCCGAGCCTAAATCTCTTTTTGGACCAGGACCAGACATAGCAAAATCAGCAGAACCTAAGTCGCGTTTTGGCTGAGGACCGAAGGCGAAATCAGCAGAACCTAAGTCGCGTTTTGGCTGAGGACCGAAAGCGAAATCAGCAGAACCAAGATCACGTTTTGGCTGAGGACCGCGGGCAAAATCAGCAGAACCTAAGTCGCGTTTTGGCTGAGGACCGAAAGCAAAATCAGCAGAACCAAGATCACGTTTTGGCTGAGGACCGCGGGCAAAATCAGCAGAACCAAGATCACGTTTTGGTTGAGGGCCACGTGCGAAATCAGCAGAACCAAGATCACGTTTTGGTTGAGGGCCGAAGGCGAAATCAGCAGAACCTAAGTCACGTTTTGGCTGAGGACCGAAAGCAAAATCAGCAGAACCAAGATCACGTTTTGGCTGAGGACCACGGGCAAAATCAGCGGAACCAAGATCTCGTTTTGGTTGAGGGCCACGAGCATCAGCAGAACCTAAGTCACGTTTTGGTTGAGGGCCGTTAGCGGCATTTGCTAATGTGGTGGCCGATAATATGGTGCTTAATGCTAAAGTTGCTATTAGTGTTAAATTTTTCATGATGTTTTTAATGTGGGGGTACGTAAATATTTTTTGTTTATTAAATCTCTTGTTCGTTAATGTCTTTTTTTAGTCGGCGCTGCCTAAGTCTCTTTTAAAACCGGTTGTCAGCGAGTTCACTGGTGCAATCACCATTTTGGTTTTGTTTTCATTTTTGTTTGTAGCTGATGATAATGCACCTGCACTAAGGGCTACTGTTGCTATGAGGATGAATTTTTTCATGTTGTTTTATGTTTTATTGATCTTGAATAGATAAATCAGTCAGCACTTCCCAGGTCTCTTTTGTAACCGGTTGCGAATAAGTGAAGGTTAGCAAACTCAGCTTTTGGTCTTTCCTTTTTGCAGGATGAAATGACCCCGGTGAACAGAATTGCTAAAGCGATGGTGATTATCTTTTTCATGATCGTGTTATATTATCGATGTGGAACTTCCTGTATGATTTAATTGGATTTCAGTCGGCGCTTCCCAGGTCGCGTTTAAAACCTGCCGGCGTTTTGTTGAAATTGACAGCTGTTGGCTGTACGTCTTTTTTTGCCGATGATGACAAAACTGATGACGATGAGAGCACTCCGGCGCCTATGGTAAGGAGTACAAAAAACACTGCTTTTTTCATATTGATTAATTATTGTATTTAATATTCTATTTTTTAAATTAATACGATATTTGATATTTAATAAAACCCGTCAAGCTTATTTAAAGCTTATCACAAATATTTTAAAAAGTTGATTTTACTTTCTGTTTTTTAAAAACTCTGTTTTTCTAAAATTTTAAAAAAGATTCTCTGTTTCGTATTTTTACACTATTAATTATGGCGTTAAATTACTAATTTTAAATGTAATATCATCCAGATTACTTACCGGTATGGTATACAATTTATTGCACGATTTTACATTATTTCATTTATTTGATGTACAAACTATAATTATATTGTAAATCTCAGGACATATATTGCAATATTATTGTAATTGGTTGTAATATATTAGGAGTGATATTGTATAGGATGTTCTTTGTATTTAATATATTGTATTTCAGATATTTAACAATGCAAATATAGATATGTTTTTAATAGGGATAAAAAACATATGAAAATAATTTTCCACAGTGTTTTTTATTCTTAACATTAAATATAATTCAGCATTATTTTATAACTTTCACCCCAACAGAACGTAAAAGTGTTTTAATGAAAAAAATCGGCACATTTATATTATTCTTTTTATTATCGCTGTCGGTATACGCGAATGATATAATTGATGTTGCTGCAAAAGATACTAATGAGGTAATAAGCCTGAATACCAGCGCTTATACAAACAGGCTCACAAACCCCGAACAAACGGTAGAAGACGCTACCAAAGCGCTTAAGCTATCCACCAAACTCAATTATATTAATGGTATTGCAGAAGCTTATCGGGTTATCGGTATTGGTAAATACTACCTTGATCAGCCTGAAAAGGCTATTGAAAACTATCTGAACTCCCTTTCATATTTTACCCGCAACAATAACCTGAGGGGCGAAGCCAAGGTTTATAATAATATCGGGATCCTGTTCCGTGACCATGACTACGAACGCTCCCTTACCTATCTTAACCGATCGCTGGAAATAGCACAAAAAATAAATGATACCAAATTGGTAGGCTCATTGTATTTAAATATAGGCAACGTTTACACGCGTAAAAATAACCTGTATATGGCGCTTAAGTTTTATGATAAAAGTTTTCCCATATTTCAGAAACTGAGCGACTCGGTAAACCTGATCCAATGTTTGCAAAACCGTGGCGTTATTTATTTTAAACTTAAGGATTACGATAAGGCCCTGGGTTTATTGCTGGAGGCTAATGCCGGTGCGAAAGCGCGCGACCTGAATGAGTCAGTAGCCAGTGTTGACCTTACGCTGGCAGCGCTTTACATGACAAAAGGCGATTTTAAAAATGCGGAAAAGATGGTGCAGGAGGGGACCGCCTATACACAGTTAGTAAAAGACCCTAAGCTTGACTACGATTATAAATACACTACATACGAGCTGGAATATAACAAAAAGAACTTTGCCCGTGCGGTAAATTTATTAAGGGAAATATATACCCAGGATAGTGTTACCTACAAAACCAACGTATCGGCCCAAATGAACCTGGTTGAAGCCAAACGCCGGCAGGAAGAGCAACTGAAAGAAAACGAAAGAATTGCAGAACGGCAGGCTTACGACCGGTCGAAGTTTTGGGCGGTGACCGTGGTTGCGGGTTTGATGCTTGTAGTAATTGGTTTGCTGATCAGCAATGTAAAACGTAAAGCCAAAACCAATGCACAGCTTACATTGCTAAACGGTGAGGTATCCCGGCAAAAAGATAACCTTGATAGGATAAATCATCATCTTGAAGAGATCATTGACGAGCGTACCAAAGATCTGCAGTTAAAAAATAAAAAGCTTTCTGAGCATTCGTCATACCTGTCGCATCAAATCAGGGGGCCTATAGCTACGTTACGCGGTTTGATCAACCTCGAAAAAGAAGGCCTGGTTGACCAGGCCGAATGTTTGGATATGATGGATAAATGCGTATCCGAAATTGATGAAAAGATCATCGAGATGAGCGACATGCTGCATAACCCGCCGAGAGTTTAACTTTCGTCCGATCCTCCCTCTCCAGGTTTAACTAAAGTGTACAGGCAGGCTGGAGTGGATCTGCGCTTCCATAAGCCCCAGGTAAATGCAATACCACGATATCATTTGTAAAACCAGCAGCTGTCTGTGTTTATTATAGCCCTGTGTTTCAAAAGCCAGTGTTGTTTCATCGCCGGCAGTTACAAAAAACCTTACTTCGCCTTTGCTCGGTTTAAAACGTGCGCGCAGCAAATCAAACGCTTTAACTTTTAGCTTACTTTTAGGATCATGGATGATACCGTCGCTCGAGGTTTCGTTTTTTGATATGGAAATAAGATAATTTGACATACAATTTGCTTTAGTAAACTGCGTGCCACAATTATTACTCCAAAATGGCTATAAAACGCTCATTATGGATAAATTAGCCCATACAATGGGAGGCTTTTTTTTTCAAATTTCCTTTTGTTAAATATTGTTAACTACTATTTAATGTAGCGGATGAAACAGGACATTGATGCGAAGCAAACAATGTACACTATCGGTAAATTGTAATGTTTACTGCACACCTTTAGATGGCTACGCTGGCCTTATTGCGCAGCTCTTCATAAAGTAATATGACCTTACGCTGTAAACTGGCGATTTCTGATTCGCGATCTATCAGTTTTCTCTGTGCAAGGCTTAAACTCGACGGCTTCATATCAGTTTCGTCAGTATCGAGGGCCAGTATGTTCACCACGTTTACATCAAAAATATTGGCAATTTGTTCAAGACGCGAGAGGTTTATATCAGTTACTCCTGTTTCAATTTTTGAAAACGCAGGAATAGAGATGCCCAAACGGTTAGCCACATCTTCCTGGCTCCATCCGTGCTGATGGCGTAATGCCCGGATGTTTTTACCAACGGATTTGTTTGTTTGTTTCTTAATGGTATCGCTCATATCAATTAAATATTAATTAAGGAAAGGGGATACTTATGCAATCCAAATGGTATGCCATCATTAAATTACCTTTAAATTAGTGTTATTAAGGCGATTTAATGATGGACTGTGGCGAGGCTTGGGGAATCAATTCCTCAAAGTAGGGATTTTAACTCTTGGTTTATGTTTATTGAACTATGTAAAGTTTCGCAAATTTTAATAACAACTGCTTTTGACCAATCTCCTTAAAGAAGATTGTGGCTTTTATATCGGGCTTATTACCCTCAAGAGCGAGTACTTTGCCAAAGCCGAAACGTTCGTGTTCAACCTCCATGCCCACTTGTAAACCGGATGTATCAGAAGGTTTGAAATTGGCTGAAGGTACGTGCGCCTTGGCCAGTATCGAAGTGGTTTTTACCGGTGCTGCAGCTGCCGGTTTTGGTCGCGAAAATGTGTCGGGCTGTTTATCCCTGCTCCATGCTTTACGCTCATCATCAAAAAATGGATTATTGCCTGAAGCGGGTTTGGCGGTATAGTCGAGTTCAAGATATTTTGCGTCAATTTCATCCAAAAAGCGGCTTGGCTCGCAATTGATCAAGGTTCCAAACTTAAAACGCGAGGTGGCGTAACTAATATGGAGCTTGCTTTCGGCACGGGTAACGGCTACATAAAACAGGCGGCGCTCTTCTTCAAGATCGCTGCGTGAGTTAAGTGACATCTGCGAAGGGAAAAGGTTTTCTTCCAGTCCTACAACGTAAACCTGTGGAAATTCAAGCCCTTTTGACGAGTGGATGGTCATGAGCGATACCGTATCGGCATCTTTGTTTTTGTCATTATCATCATTGGTTAACAATGCCACATCCTGCATGAAAACATCAAGGCCTTTTTCTTCAATATCCTCCCGCTCTGAAAACTCCTTGATCCCGTTTAAAAGCTCCTGGATATTTTCGTAACGGTTAAGCCCCTCTACCGATTTATCTTCATAAAGGTCTTTCAATAAGCCCGAATGCTGCGCGATATATAAAGCCGACTCATAGGCAGACTTGGTTTTGGTCAACACCTGGAAGCTTTGGATCATGGTAGCAAAAGTGGACACTGCCCCTGATATTTTACCTTCAAGGTACTTGCCCGGCTCAACAATAACTTCCCAGGGGGTTATACCATGCTGATCGGCAGCTACAATGATCTTATCAACCGAGGTATCGCCAATGCCACGTTTAGGGTAATTGATAACGCGCTTTAAAGCTTCTTCATCATTAGGGTTAAAGGTGAGCCTGAAATAAGCTATCAGGTCCTTAATTTCCTTACGCTGATAAAACGAAAGCCCGCCATATATTTTATATGGGATGCCCAGCTTGCGCAAAGCCTCCTCCATAGACCGCGACTGCGCATTGGTGCGGTAAAGGATAGCAAATGCCGACCATTTAAGCCCGTTTGAGCTGCGGTCTTGCATAATAGCTTCGGCTACTATTTTGCCTTCCTCATTATCGCTGAAGGCTCGCATAACTTTGATCTTATCGCCCGATTCTTTTTCGGAGAATACGTTCTTCTTAAGCTGGTCTTTATTATTGCGGATGATGCTGTTGGCTACATTCACAATGTTTTGAGTTGAGCGATAATTTTGCTCCAGCTTAAACACTTTCAGATCGGGGTAATCCTTCTCAAAGTTTAAGATATTCTGAATGTTGGCACCGCGGAAGGCATAGATACTTTGGGCGTCATCACCTACTACGCACAGGTTTTCGTTAACAGCGGCAAGCTTTTTAACAATCAGGTACTGCGAAAAGTTGGTATCCTGATACTCATCAACCATAAGGTATTTAAACTTGTGCTGGTATTTATTGAGCACGTCGGGGTGCAGCTTCAGCAACTCGTTGGTTTTGTAAAGCAAATCGTCAAAATCCATAGCGCCGGCACGGTAGCAGCGGGTGGCATACATCTCATAGATCTTGCCCATTTGCCCGCGGCCGCTCGAAAAGTCGTCGGCCTGGATCTGCTCGTTCTTGTTATATTCCTGCCACGAGATCAGGTTATTTTTTGATGCCGAAATGCGGTTGAGCACAAAGTTTACATTGTACAGCTTATCATCAAGGTTCATCTCTTTTAAAATGGCCCTTAAAACGCTCTTGCTATCGTCGGTATCGTAAATGGTAAAGTTGCTTGGATAACCGATTTTTTCGGCCTCAACCCGTAATATTTTCGCAAACACCGAGTGGAAGGTACCCATCCATATGTTTTTAGCTTCCGCGCCAACTACATGGGTAATACGCTCGCGCATTTCGCGGGCGGCCTTGTTGGTAAATGTAAGTACCAGTATGTTAAATGAATCAACACCCTTGCGTATCAAATGCGCCACGCGATAGGTAATAACCCGTGTTTTGCCCGATCCGGCACCGGCAATGATCATCACCGGCCCCTCGGTTTGTTCAACCGCTGCCCTTTGTTCGGGGTTTAATCCCTGTAAGTAATCCAAAATCTTTTCCTCTTTTCTTGAAGCAGCGAAATTAAGGTTTTGGGGCGAAAGGGTGAAAAATTTCGGATATCGAATTTGAGATTTCGGAATTGTAGTAATGACTAATCGTTGTCGGTAATAAATATTCATTAAAATTGTAACTAACAAAAAAATGGCAGAAATCTTCGACACTTATACCCGCCGTCCGCTCATTTATAAAATGATGCAGATACCTGCGGTTTTATTATTGATTTTCTTTGTAATGGCTCCCTTTGCCAGGAATTTAGATAGGCCTTTGTTATTCGTAATGATTTTATGTTTCTTTTTGGGTTTTATCGGTTATTTTGTGAACTTGTTTTGGTCGAGTATGCCCAGTTATACAAAAGACGGAGAGTTGTTTTTTGCGGAAGATAGGGTTGTGTTGAATAACACTGTATTTATCTTAAATGATCTGAAACTGGTAGAAATAGATTGCCATAATTATGTAGGTAAGCCCGGAAGGTTAAGAAATAACGGCACTTATAACAAGATCAAAATCTCCAAAAAGAACGGAGAATCTATCGAATATCCCTTCGTTATTAATTCAGGCAAAAAATGGCATAATCTCGGGGTGATTATGAAGGAATGGAAACAAAATGGCTTTAAAATAATCTCTAATGGGATAGATCTTATCTAATTCCTTCCATCAATTCAAAAACTTGTTAATCGTTTTCACCAGCTTATTTATATCAAAAGGCTTGGGTACAAAGGCATCATATCCAAAATTAACCAGGGCAATAGCCTGTTCATGGTAAGCTGAAATCAGGATCACCGGGATATGCCGGGTATCTTCGTTGCCTTTAATAAGCTGACAAATACGACCGCCGTTAAGGCCGGGCAGCATATAGTCGGTTAATACAAGATCGGGGTTGTACGCTTTTACAGCACCAATAATATCATCAGTACGGTCAAGACCGGTAACCTCAAAATCATGAAAGGTGAGCACTGTTTCAAGTACCCGTAAAATTTCAGCGTCATCTTCAATTATGAGTATATTTCTTGCCATAGTTAACATGCTAATTGTAATTTGCTATTAGCCTTTAATATTAAAAATAAACAAAATGTTTTATAATTAAAAATATTTTCAAGTGTTTAATTGAAGTCGATATAGGTTTGTATTAGTGGGTATATTGCTTATTAACAGTTGGATATAGTGTTTTTTAAAGGGTATTTTATGATTTTGTAAAAGTTGCATAATTTATACTGACCGCGATAAAAACAACTCACAGTTAAGCAAACACAATCATCAAAAAAAAGCGATGAGCCCAAACACCCATCGCTTTTTGAAGTTCCCTCTAATCTCTAATCTCTAATCTCTAATCTCTAATCTCTAATCTCTAATCTCTAATCTCTAATCTCTAATCTCTAATCTCTAATCTCTAATCTCTAATCTCTAATCTCGCCACAAATCCGAAATCGAAATTCCCAAATCCCAAATCAAAATCACTCTCCCCTGTAAACGTTATTTTTTAGGTCAACGTCAGGTAGTTGACGATCAGGGTCTATTTCCATGCTTTTAATAGCCGATGTTGAAGGATATTTAAATTTCCAAACGCCATCGCGCTGCCAGATGTTTACCGGCAGGTGAATAGTTTCAGTTTTGCCGTTAGCCTGAACAATTTTAAGATCAACAGGCATAGCCATTTTTTCATTATTGGTAAGTGTGATCAGCGCACCTTCGGCCGGGTTGCCTTTGATATAGCTTACCGAAGTAATGGCCTGGTCAAGCTTCCAGGTAGTGAAGAACCATGATTTCCAGAACCAGTTCAGATCTTCGCCTGTGGCATCATTCATAGCCCTGAAAAGATCGTACGGAAGCGGGTGCTTAAACGCCCAGTTTTTAACATATTCGCGGAAAGCATAATCAAAGCGCTCTGGGCCAAGCACTACGTTGCGTAATATATCCAAACCTAACGCGGTTTTGGTATAATACTGGCCATAATCATTGAGCCCTATGGCTTCAGGAGCGGTCATGAGCGGGTCTTTGCTGTTGCGGTAGCCGGCCAGTACATTTTGCGCCGAGCCACTTTTCTCAACATATTCGCCTTTATTAAATTTTTCGGTAGCATACTCATTAATAAAGGTGTTAAAACCTTCGTCCTGCCACATGTATTTGCGCTCGTTTGAGCCAACTATCATCGGGAACCAGTTATGGCCTATCTCGTGGGTAACATCGCCCCAAAGCTGTCCTTTTTTCAGGTTGCTGAGGCAGAAGATAGCGCCCGGATATTCCATGCCTAATGCCACGCCCGATACGTTAACTGCCGAATTCCAGGGGTATTCAAAATATAGGTTTGAATAGATCTCCATGCTGTTTTTCAGGTACTCGGTTGAGCGGCCCCATCCGTCATTGCCCGAACTTTCAACCGGGTAGGCCGACATGGCAATACCCTTGCGGCCAGATGGGAAATTAACCCTTGCCGCGTCCCAGATAAAAGCGTCAGAAGCGCCCCAGGCGATATCGCGGGTATTCTGCATTTTAAAGTGCCAGGTAAGCGTACCTTTAAAGGGCCGGGTCGAGCCTTTGCCAACTTCACCTGCACTTATAATAGTTACCGTTTTATCGCTGTTGCGGGCTTCTGCCAGCCTTTTTTGTTGTGCCGGGGTAAGTACATCTTCAGGGTTTTGCAAATCGCCCGAGCCAACTACTATTTTGTTGGCAGGAGCGGTGATATAATAGTCAAAATCGCCGTATTCGCAATAAAACTCGCCTAAACCCATGTAGGGCAGGGTGTTCCAGCCTTCAACGTCGTCATAAACGCACATGCGTGGGTACCATTGGGCAATTTCGTAAACATAGCCCTGTTTAAACTTTTTACGGCCCATACGGTCGGCACCATAAAAGGGGATTGCAAAATCATAATTAACCTTGATCTCTATTTTTTCACCCTTACCATCCATTGGCGTATTAAGGCGTAACTGCATTCGTGCATCGGTAATGACAGGATCAACCTTGTAGGTTTCGCCTTTGTAAGTAACATCAACAGAGGCAATATGATAACCACCGCGACTAAATCCACGAACGTCAAACCTGTCGCCTGTATAAGGCGTTACCGCCGCGCCGCGCGAATCAGGTTTAAACAGGTTTTGATCCAGTTGCAGCCACAGATAATCCAACTTATCAGGGCTGTTGTTGGTATAGGTAATGGTTACTTCGCCGGTTATGGTAGTATCCTTGCCTTCATTAAGGGAAGCTTTGATCTGGTAATCAGCGCGGTTTTGCCAGTAATTTGGTGAGGGCTTGCCTGCGGCCGAACGTGTCCCGCCACTGGTAACGGGCCAGGTAATTGGGCCAAAAAGGTCCTGGTGATTGTATTTTGTGGTGTCGGTAGTTTGAGCCGATGCCGGTCGCGTTAACGGCATCAGCGCCACGGCGCATAATAAATAATTCAGTTTTAAACAGTTCATCTTAAATTTTTGATAACAAGGGGGCAAATAAAGGGAAATAATTTGTGAGTTTGGCAATTTTTAGGACTGAAAGGGTTGGAGATAAGTGATTTTTAACCTCACCTAAATCCTCTCCAAAGGAGAGGACTTTGATATCAGTGGCGAAGTATCAAAGTTTTTACACCCTCTCCTTTGGAGAGGGCGGGGTGAGGTTAAAACTTTTCTAAATAAATTCCATTTAACTTACAGGTGCAATTATATCTGCATTTTTGCAGCAAACACACAGCTATATGAATCGCCTGGCCAATTCCACATCGCCCTATTTATTACAACATGCCAATAACCCGGTAAACTGGTACCCCTGGGGCAAAGAAGCCCTTGATAAAGCCAAAGCCGAAAATAAGCTCATTTTGGTAAGCATCGGCTACTCGGCCTGCCACTGGTGCCATGTTATGGAGCACGAAAGCTTTGAAGATGAAGCTGTAGCCGCCGTAATGAACGAATATTTTGTTTGTATTAAGGTAGATAGGGAAGAACGCCCCGATGTTGACCAGATTTATATGAGCGCCGTACAACTCATGAGCGGCAGGGGCGGGTGGCCATTAAACTGTATCTGCCTGCCCGACCAAAGGCCTATTTACGGTGGTACCTATTTCCGTAAAAACGATTGGACATCGCTGCTCTTTAATCTGGCCGATTTCTACAAACAAAAACCCGAAGAGGCCGAAGATTACGCCGTTCGTCTTACCGAGGGCATTCAAAAATATGAGTCGATAGAATTTGTGGTGGCGCAGGCGCAATACAGTAAGACCGATCTGCAAGCCATTGGAAACAACTGGAAACGATATTTTGATAAGCAGGAGGGTGGCACCGGCAACGCGCCCAAATTCCCGATGCCAAATAACTGGCAGGCTTTAATGCGCTATGGCTATTTAATGAAAGATGATGAAGTAGCGGAGCAAGTGAAACTTACTTTGCATAAAATGGCTTTCGGCGGGATCTATGACCATATCGGCGGCGGCTTTGCCCGTTACTCGGTTGATGGTCGCTGGCATGTGCCGCACTTTGAAAAAATGCTGTATGATAACGCCCAGCTCATCAGCCTGTATGCCGAAGCTTATATCTGGCATCCGGATGAATTGTACAAACAGGTAGTTGACGAGATCATCACTTTCAGTACCCGCGAATTAATGTCGCCCGGGTATGGGTTTTATTCGGCGCTTGACGCGGATAGTGAAGGAAAGGAAGGCAAGTTCTATATTTTTACCAAAAATGAGATTGAAGAGATTTTAGGCGATGATGCCGGTTTGTTCAGTATCTACTACAATATTACGGAGGATGGCAACTGGGAAGAGGAGGAATCGAACGTATTGTTCCGGAAGGACAGCGATGAAGATCTGGCCGCAAAATTAGGGCTGCCTGTTCATGAATTGCTTGCCAAAATAGCTGCATCCCGTCAAAAAGTATTTGATGCCCGCGGTGTACGCGTGCGCCCGGGATTGGATAATAAGATCCTGGCATCGTGGAATGGCCTTATGTTAAAAGGACTGACCGATGCTTACCGTACGTTTAATAAGCCGGAATACCTTGAACTTGCACTGAACAATGCCGGGTTTATTTTAAATAACCTGCTTGGTCAAAATGGCAGGCTATCACGGGTTTATGGTGCCACATCGTCGCAGGATAAGCCTGTTGCTTTTTTGGATGATTATGCCAATATCATTGATGGACTTATTGCTTTGTATGAAGTTACCTTTAATGAGCATTGGCTAAAGGAGGCAAAAAAGCTTGCTGATACAGCCATAGCTCATTATTATGATGAAGCAAAGGGCATTTTCTTTTTTACGGCCGATGATGATGAGCAGCTGATTGCCCGCAAATCTGAAATTATGGATGGGGTGATCCCTGCCTCTAATTCGGTTATGGCACGGGTGCTTAAAAAATTAGGCTTGCTTTTTGATAACGAAAGTTACATTGAGGTTTCGGCACAGTTATTACGTAATGTAATGCCGCAGCTGGCAAAATATGGTTCGGCTTATTCAAACTGGGTGATGCTTTTGCTGGATGAGGTGTTTGGAATAAACGAAATTGCGATAACAGGAGCCGGAGCGGAAACTTTCAGAAAGGAAATGGAAAATAATTACATCCCCAATAAAATTATGTTGGGCGGTAATACAGGAAGTTTACCTTTGCTGCAGGATAAGTTTGGTGCATCAACGCAAATTTTCATTTGTAAAGATAAAACCTGCGGATTACCTGCTAATAACCCGGCAGATGCCCTTAATGAGGTAGAAGCCAGATTTTACAACTAAAAACAATTTACAATGAAGATTGCACCACAACACGTAGTATCATTAACCTACGATTTGTACGTAGACCGTGAAAACACCGGTACCGAAACTTTGGTAGAAAGTACCACCCAGGAACAGCCGCTTACCTTTTTATTTGGTGCAGGACAGATGCTGCCTAAATTTGAGGATAACCTGAGCACACTTTCAACAGGTGATGCCTACGAGTTTCGCTTATCTCCCGAAGATGCCTATGGCGTATATGATGAAGAAGCAGTAGCCAACCTGCCTAAAGAAATGTTCCAGGGTACTGAACTGCCTGAAATTGGCAGCATTTTGCCTTTACAGGATAACCAGGGCCACCGTTTCCAGGCTATGGTAGTTTCAATTGCCGAAGATGCCGTTATTGTTGATCTTAATCACCCTATGGCCGGTCAGGAACTGCACTTTAAAGGTAATATCCTTAACGTACGCCCTGCAACAGCCGAAGAGTTATCGCACGGCCACGCGCACGGTCCGGATGGTCATCACGATCACTAAGCCCCATTAATAGCGTAGCTATATAATTAAGCGTCATTGCGAGGTACGAAGCAATCCCCGATTAGCAGGTCCGCCCTGTATAGTTTGGGATTGCTTCGTACCTCGCAATGACGCTTTTGGTTTAAGAGGAAGTATGGATGCTTAATAAAACTCCAGCCCCCCGTCATTTCTGAAAGCGCATTTGATCAACACCCGGCAGCTAACGCCTTCGCCGTTTACGGTAGCCGGTACAAAAATCTTATCTGCCGGGTCGGGTACGTCAATGCTCATATTGAATGTTTTCTTGAACGAGCCGCTGTACACATGTACTTTAAATGATGCAAGCCTTCCTAAGGGACTAATCAACAACTCCACTGCGCCAAACGATACATTTGGATTAAGGTTCATTAAATCGGGCGGAAGCTTAAAGAGGTTCAGATAGGGGAGGTATCCAAAAAATCTGCCGCCTACTTTAAGTGGTTTGGTTGTTTTGGCCGAATCATTAAGTTTTACATCAACAAAATACTGCAGGTTTGAAGTACTGTCTTCAGGTGCTTCATAGGTGATCTGGTTGGTCCTGTAGTCGAAATTTTGTACCAGGTGTCCCCGGTTGTCGAAAAAGTGCCAAACGCCCGCCCTTTTGTTGTTGTCGTAATAGCCGCTGGCCAATGCATAGTTTTTTTGATAAAGGGCCTGGTATAAACCTTGCCGGATACCCTTATTACTCTTAAGTACGCTGAACCGCTCAACTACCGAATCGGTAAGACGATGTTTTTGGACCACTGTTTCCGGGCCGGTTTTTTCGGTGGCATCTTTGGTTTGTGCAATGGCACAGCCGATATATAGTATCGATATAAAGGTTAAAATAAGTTTTCTCAATGCAGGGATATAGATTGTTGTAAATATATAACAGCGCTTAACGTTTTTCAAAAAAAGCAGGATACAAATTATCCTCTGCCACCAAGGCGACCGCCGCCAAAGCCACCAAAGCCCTTACCGCCGCCGTTACGCCCGCCCTGTGGACGGCTGCCGCTAAATTTTTGAAGCCGGATGGTAAAGCTGAGCATAAAATACCTGCCCAGCCGGTTGGTACGTGTATCAATGATCTGGTTGCCTACGGCAGTGCGTGTTATACCTTTGTTTTCGTCAAAAATATCAAAAGCCTGGAACCGGAGCGAGGCTATATGCTTGTTTAAAAACTGGTATTCCAGGTAGCTGCTCAGCAGAGTAGGGTTCGCTTTCACGGTACTACTGAAACCGTGATTGATGGTTTGAGTTAAGCTGTAACCAAGCACCCAACTGTAAAAAAAATAATTGCGGCCGTCGAGCCCTAATGTCCAGGTTTGGGCATCGGTATTTAATGAGGACGGCAGGCTATAACGGGTAGTATTAATGCTGTAATTAGCGCTGATCTCGCTGTCCATAATGCTGTCAAGATCAACCCTAAGTTTAACACCCTGGTTAAGCACCCAGTTTTTTCCCTCATTGCGCTGATTTTCAATATATGAAATGTTGTTGTTGTAGCTTGCGCCGCCGTTTAAGGATACGGTGTACTTGCGTTCGGCGAATGGTTTTGAAAAGGAATAGTTGCCATTTACATTATAAAAACCGTTGGTGTTAATATAGCGGGTTGCCTGTATGGTATTGTTGCCTTTTGCGCTTTGGGTGCTATCAGTAACGGGGGCCGAATTGGTAACTATTTTATCCTGGGTTTCGGCAAATGATAAACTGGCGAACAATGAATTGCCGCTGGCAATATCAAACTGGTTATAACGCACATTAAAGCTGTTGGTAAATTCGGGTTTCAGATCAGGGTTGCCATAAACCCTGTTTTGGGGGTTTGAATAATCGGGCTGAAGTTGCAGCTGGCTAAATGATGGCTGGGCATTTGAGCCGCTATAGTTGAACGAGAATGAATGGTTTTTTGAAAAGTTATAGATAAATCTTGCCGTAGGGATGATATTAAAGGTAGATGTGGAGGTATGAAAATTGTGCGATTCCCCGTCAAGTTTTGAAGGCTGAACAGCCAGGCCCAGCGTATAATTATATTTAGGTTGTATCCCGCGAAGGTTTAAACCGATACGATTGGTGATGAACTGGTAGTTATACAATGTACTCAATGAATCAACGTAGGTTTGATTGCCTGTTACAGGATCAACCCGGTAGTTGTAGCGGTTATTATCGGTATTTGAATAATTATAACTGTAATTGCTTTCCAGGTAAGTTGTTTTGCCAACAGGTTCGATGTATGAAAAATGCACGCTTACCCTTTGCGATTGATTATCAGAGTTGATCTGCTGAAACAATGGCGTTACCACGGTATCCTGCCGGGTAGTATATTTATCATTCAGTTCCTGATCGTTTTTAGAATAGCTTACATTGGCATTAACACTGAAGTTCCGTCCTTTTTTATGGAACTTGTGGTTGTAAAGCACGTTAAGGCTGCCGGTTTGTGATGAGTTATTGGTGAGTGCCAGCTCATTGCCTGTAACTAAACTTTGGTTACGGGTATTGCTGAAGGTATCGGTACTCATGTTTTCGGCGGTGGCATATGAAAAACCCGGGTTTATTTTGATATAGTTAGACGTATCAATTTTGTACTCGATATTGAAATCAAAGCGATGGTTGATACCATGGTTATGGTTAGTGCTGTTGTCCATATTGATGATATTACCCGATTGATAAAGGTTTTGCTGCAAGGTTGTGCTGTTAATATCCCTGTCTTTATCGGCAAAACTATAGCTGCCATACACGGTAACTTTTTTGCTCCAGTCATCGCGGTAATTGGTACCTATGGAGCGGTTGGTAGTAATACCATTGGCGGTACTCACCCCGCCCGCGCTGCTGCCGCCTCCGCCACCTCCTCGTCCGGCCCGACCGCCGCCGCCACCGCTGCTGCCAAGGTTGAAGCTATTGGTGTTATTGTTATTCCAGGTGCCTATAACTGCCAGTTGCCTTGCATCATAAAATGAATTGGCCGAAAGACGGGCCTGATACCGGTCGTCATTACCAACGCCAACGCTGCCCTGGCCAAAATTACCTTTACTTTTTCCCTTTTGTATGGTGATGTTCAGGATCTTGTCCGGGTCGCCGGTTTTGATGCCGGTAAGGTTGGCCTGGTCGCCGTAATCGTCAATCACCTGTATGTTTTCCACAATATCGGCAGGCAGGTTCTGGGTGGCGGTTTGCACATCGCCGGTAAAATAATCCTTACCGTTAACCCGCACCTTGGTAACCTGTTTGCCATGCGCGGTTACATTGCCGTCTTTATCAACGCTTACGCCCGGCAGCTTTTTGAGCAAATCCTCCACCGGCGATCCTTCCCGTACTTTATAGGCGCTGGCTTTGTATTCAACGGTATCTTCTTTTATGGTGATGGGGATCACTGCCGAAACAACCACCGTGTTCAGCATATTGGTTTGCACCTTTACTTTGATGGGATCGAGGTTAATGGGTTTGGTATCGTTATCCATTACATAACGGCGGGTAAAGGGCTGGTAACCGATTCCGCTAATGGTGAGTTTAAAGTTTTTGGAGACAACGGCTGGGAAATAAAATGCCCCGGCAGTGCTGGTTGCTACTACTACGCTGTCTTTATCGGAGATTAGTTTTACCGTAATTCCGGGTACGGCTCCCACGCTGTCAACTACCGTACCGCGCACTTCGCGGGCTTGCTGGGCATAGGCAGTTGATAAAAAAAGAATACCGATAAACGCGAGCAGTAAGTGTTTTTTCATAGTTTAGGGTCAATTTAGGTTATTGACCATTAAAGTTTAACGAAGGTTTAACTATTTAACCCTATGTAATACTAATGTTGCATATATTGTATTTTAGTGCTTAACCTTATACTATATTACCATATATTATGAACCCCTTACCTGATATAGACGGCTATAAAAGCGTGGCATTTTCGCAGGCCACCATTACCGAACTGATGATCCCTTCGTACTCTAATTTTGGTGGAAAGATCCATGGAGGGATCTTGCTTTCACTTATGGACAAAGTAGCCTATGTATGTGCTGCCAAACACGCCGGTAATTATTGTGTAACAGCATCTATCGACACGGTGGATTTTTTGCAGCCCGTGGAAGTAGGGGAACTGGTATCGCTCATGGCATCGGTAAACTATGTAGGCAATACTTCGCTGGTGGTAGGGATTCGGGTGATATCTGAAAATATCAAAAACCATTCGGTAAAACATACCAACACCAGCTATTTTACTATGGTAGCTAAAGATGATTTTAACAAGCCGGCCAAAGTGCCCGGCCTGGTTTTGGAAAACCGGGAACAGGTAAGGCGTTTTATTGAAGCCCGCCGCCGTAAAGAGATTAAGCAGAGTTATATGAAAGAGGTTGAACAAATTCAAATGCCCGATAACTACGAGAATTGTATTGAACTGCTGCAGGGCGAGCGGTGCATTGTTGCCGGATAGCTATTGCCTATATTAAGTTTATTGTTAGATTGCAGTCTGAAACTGTTAGCGAATGACAAGGCCCCTTGGTTTATTATTGCTGTTATTAATGCATAGTACTGTTTATGCGCAAAAAACAAGCGGAATTGAGCCGGAAAAATCGCCGTCACTAATCAAAACCATCGACAGCCTTAACAAATTGGTTGAGGAAACCTATGTTAGTGCTCCCTACGAGGCAAGGGTAAGTGCTGAACATGCCTTGCTGCTTTCGGAAAAAATAAAATATAATGAAGGTACGGGCGCCGCTTTTTTAAATTTAGGGCATGTGTACTGGTCGCAGTCATACTATCCTATCAGTTTGTTTTATTTTAATTCGGCTTTAAATTATCTGCCCAAAAACAAGCCGCTGTTACTGGCCCACTGTTATAGTTCTATCGGCAGGGCTTATACAGATTTGCAAAACTATAGCAAGGCTATAAAAAATTTAGACATCGCGGCCCGGTTTGCCGGTCATGATCCTAAAATGCTTGCCGAAGTTTATAACGAACGTTCATTTGTTTACGCCAGGCTTAAACAATATGATAAAGGCATTGCGCTTGCCAAACTTGCCATGCAGCTTAGCCGTACGATAAATGACCGGCCTGCGATATGTATATTATATAGCCGGCTGGCTAATGCTTATCGGTTAAAAGGGCAGTATCAACAGGCGGTCGCTTATTCAGACACTGCCCTGCAAATGAGTTATATTGTTAATAATAAGCGTTTAAGGGCTATCTCATTTATTGAACGTGCTGTTATTTACAATTCGTTAAACCAGTTTGACAAAGCCGTTGACCTTGCAAAAAAAGGCGCGGATTTATCCGATAGCATCGGTGTTATGGATGGCATTTCGTCGGCTTATAAAACCATGGCCTACAGCTTTGAGCAAAAGCATGATATGGTACAGTCGTTAGCCTATCAGAAAAAGTACACCCAGGCGCTCGATAGCGTTAGCGCTGCCAATAAGCGTAAAAGTACCGAGCTCATACAGAGTTATTTTGAGCTCAACAGCCGTCTTAATGCTATTGCCGCGGTTGAGGAAAAGGCAGGGCAATACCGCGAAAAAATTCATTTGCAAAAGGTTATAATCATTACACTGCTTATTTCATTGCTGGTTGTAATATTGGCTTTGTCGGTTACCTATTACCTTTATAAACAAAAGCGGGTTTTAAATAACCGGATGCGCAAGCAGCATAAAGCCTTATTAATTCAAAAAGAACTGATAGAAGACCAATCGGCAAACCTGGCAAATATTAATAATCTTAAAGATAAGTTACTGGCTGTAATAGGGCATGACCTGCGTACACCGCTTGCTAATCTGAATTCTATATTACGTTTATACAACACCGGTGTTTTAAGCGATGATGAAGTTCAGGACCTGATGAAGGAAATAGAGCCGGTAGTACAGGGTGCCGAATTAACCCTTTCAAACCTGCTTGAATGGGCGGGCAGCCAAATCAAAGGCGTTAATCTTGAAGCATCAGCAGTCGATATTTATTTAATTGGCAATGAAATCGGGAGGATTTTTAGTTACCTTTTTCAGCAAAAAAATATCAGGTTTGAAAACATGGCTTTACCCGGGATGTGTGTACAGGCCGATGAAAGGCATGTAAAAGTAGTTTTAAGTAACCTGGTTAGTAATGCTATTAAGTTTACGGGCAATTACGGTATTATTAGTTTGCTAAGCACCGTTGATGAAGGTATGGTGGTGATCAGTGTTAACGATACCGGCAACGGTATTCCTGCAGAAAAACTTGGTAAGTTATTTAGCCTTAATACGAAATATACAGCAACAGGTACTTCCGGCGAGAAAGGCACCGGCATTGGTTTGTTTTTATGCAAGGAGCTTATTGAGTTTAACGGCGGCAGGCTTTGGGTAAATTCAGAATTGAACAGGGGCAGTACCTTCAGTTTTAGTCTTCCCTTGGTAACGGATTAAACTTTCCTCAAAAATTATTCCTATTTTAAATTAATGGTCTGCTATACGATTAATGCTTATTAAGTAATATGTAGCTGATATTAACTTTTATAATTTCTTATAAAGAAATTTAATTATTTTGAAAAAGTTTTAATCATTTGTTGGGTAATTTAAATCTATTTATCCCGTTGTTACGTATAAGCAGTAGGTACTTTTTACTATATTGTGACAATTTATAACAATTCTCCGACAATTTTAAACTAATCTCCCAAACACTTAATGGCATTTTTAAACACTGTGCTCGAACCACCTGCATATGGTTGGACAGATGGGCTTGGCAACCTCTCAAAACCTACTAACACACAAATTGTAAAAGAATTTTTTAAACGGCTAAATGTATTCAAGGATAAAAAAAACTGGCTTTCGTTTTTAAGCTGGTCGCTGGTGCTGGCTTTAGTGCCGTTCCTGGGGCTGTTCATCTTTAAATATTTCAGTATCACCGGGCTTATTGTTGCCTTCGTATACAGTATGATTATTATGGGCACCCATGGTACAATCTGGCACCACCGGTATTGCACTCACGGAGCTTACACCTTTAAAAATAAATTCTGGCGTTTTTTTACCCAGAACCTTACATTGAAGATCATCCCTGAAGAAATCTACGCAGTATCGCACCATGTGCACCACGCTTTATCTGATCAGCCGGGCGATCCTTACAATGCACAAGGTGGTTTTATGTATTGCTTTTTAGCAGATGTTAATCATCAGCCCATAGCACGAAACATGGACGAAGTCACTTACAAAAAATGTGTTAACCTGATGAAACACACGGGGGTAAATACAAATACTTACAAGCAGTATCAAAAATGGGGCACCCTGGCTAATCCAACCCGAACCATAATTGGTATTATACTGAACTGGGGCTTTTGGTTTACAGCTTTCTACCTTTTAGGCGGACCGGCATTAGCTTGTGCTGTATTTGGCTCTGCCGGCATTTGGGCAGTTGGTGTACGTACATTTAACTACGAAGGTCATGGTAAAGGAAAAGATATGCGGCGTGAAGGTATCGACCATAACCGAGAGGATATGTCAATCAATCAGTTGTGGCCGGGTTATGTAGCAGGTGAGTGGCATAACAACCACCATTTATATCCTAAAAGCGCCCGCTCTGGCTTTAAACCATATCAGTTTGATTTGGCCTGGTGTTATATTAAAATGATGAGTATGCTGGGAGCTGTAAGCTCATACCGCGATTCAAAAGCTGATTTTTTGAAGGAATATTGTACACCTGTTCCGGTAGCAGTACCTGCAGCTGTACAGGTTACCGAAATATTAGTAGCTGCGGAGTAAGCTGTTATTAAATACATTAAAAGGCCAGAGCGAGGTGATTGCTATGGCCTTTTTGTTTGGTTTGCCGCCACTTTGGCTGCTGTTAGTATTGTCATCGTCATCTTGTGGAAAGAAGAAAAGGCGTGGGATTGTGCGATTCCCTCCCCTGGGAGGGTGTAGGGAGGGGTTTCGTCGATGTGCCTATACCGGAAATAGCAGATGAACCCCTCCCTGCCATTACACATTTCCATCACACCCCTCCCAGGGGAGGGAATTGAAAAACTTTTGCCGTTGTTGGTGTTGTCACCAACAACTATGCGCTGTGCAATTCAACTGGTGATCTCCGCTCTATGTCATCCGACGCGTTAACCTATCTGGTGGTTGTTGGTGACAACACCAACAACGGCAATGTGACAATACCAATAACAACAGCGTCCTGTTTTAACCTCCTCTCCGTGTTAAAATTACACTTTGTAAAAATCTGGCTATATATCAAAAATGTGGAGAATTGTTAAAATAGTACTATCTTAATAGCGAATTGATTATATACCTTAGTGAACCGATTATAGTGTACACTAAACACCAAACCAATGCGCTGTAAAATATTAAATGTTGTGTTATGCATAGCTTGCATTGCCTTGTTTTCTGCCCGGGTTAGTGCTCAGGACGTAGGAATATTTGAAGGCCAAACCGATGTTGGTACGGTCAAGCATCAGGGCAGCGGTGTATATGACGCTAAATTACAGCAATATACGCTTATTGGTTCGGGCCAGAATATCTGGGCTACGCATGATGATTTTCACTTTGTGTGGAAGAAAATGAAAGGCGATTTCATTCTTCGCACCAACGCCGCATTTATAGGCAAAGGTGTTGAAGCGCATCGCAAGGTTGGACTAATGGTTCGCACCACGCTTGATTCAAATTCAAAACATATCAATGCCGTTGTGCATGGAGATGGCTTAACCTCGTTGCAATACCGTAAAACGGTAAGCGGCATTACCGAAGAAAAGAAGGCATCCATCACTGCGGCCGATGTGATCCAGTTGGAACGCAAAGGTAATACCTATACCATGTCGGTAGCCCGCAAAGGCGATCTCTTTGTGAGCGAGGAAGTAACCGGTCTTGACCTGGGCGACGACGTTTATGTGGGCATTTTCATCTGCTCGCACAATGCGGATGTTACCGAGAAAGCTGTATTCAATAACGTACGTATAGTTACACCCGCACCGGCCTCATTGATTCCTTATAAACAATATTTAGGCAGCGCCATTGAGTTGCTTGACCTCGAAAGTCAGAATGCCACGGTGGTTTATCAATCACCAAAATCACTTCAGGCACCAAACTGGACGCTTGATGGCAAATCACTCATTTATAACAGCGAAGGCTCATTGTATAAATTCGATCTTAAATCGCATACACCAACGATACTCAATACTGGCATCGCTAAAAATAATAATAACGACCATGTGCTTTCCTTCGATGGCAAAATGCTGGCTATCAGCAGCGGCGATGGTGGCCCATCAATAGGATACACAGTTTCTTCGGCCGGCGGCGAGGCTACACGGGTAACCCAAACCGGGCACGGCGCAAGTTATATGCATGGCTGGTCGCCTGATAAAAAGTACATCGTTTTTTGTGGTGAGCGCAATAAGGAATTTGACGTTTACCGCATCCCCGCCGCTGGTGGTCCCGAAGAGCGCCTTACCAACACGCCCGGTTTGGATGATGGCCCCGAATATTCGCCCGATGGAAAATACATCTACTTTAATTCTGTACGCAGCGGCCTGATGCAGGTTTGGCGCATGAAAGCCGACGGCAGTGAACAAACGCAATTAACCAACGATGACTATAACAACTGGTTCCCGCATATTTCGCCGGATGGTAAATGGATAGTTTATATCACCTTCCTGAAAAACGAAGTATCTCCCGGCGATCACCCCTTTTATAAACACGTATACTTACGGGTAATGCCGGTTAATGGCGGTCCGTCAAAAGTAGTAGCCTACCTGTACGGTGGCCAGGGTACTATCAACACCCCGTCATGGGCGCCGGATAGCAAGCACCTGGCATTTGTAAGTAACTCTGATTTATTGTTCCCTGTATTTCCTATTGCAAAATAACCTTAAACATATAACCATGTATACATCACGCAGATCATTTTTAAAAACCGGCGCAATGGCAGTAGCCGGGGCGGCGCTACTTCCTGATAGTTTATTTGCCGCTACGGATAGTAAGCTTAAACGGGTAGGGGTGCAGCTTTACAGCGTACGCGATGCCATGAAGGCCGACCCACAGGGAACGCTTAAAAAGATAGCTGATGCAGGTTACGCACATGTGGAACATGCTAATTACATCGACAGGAAATTTTACGGCTATACTGCCAAAGAATTTAAAAAGATCCTGGCCGACCTTGATCTTAAAATGCCAAGCGGTCATACTGTAATGACACCTCAGCACTGGGATGCAGCCAAAAATGATTTTACCGATGCCTGGAAATACACTGTTGAAGACGCTGCCACCATGGGGCAAAAGTTTGTGATAAGCCCCTGGCTGGATGAAAAGGTACGTACAGATACCGATGCCCTGAAACGTACCATGGAACAGTTTAACAAATGCGGTGAGCTTTGCAAACAATCGTCAATGATGTTTGGCTACCACAACCATAACTTTGAGATCAGTACTAAAGTAGGCGATATTACCCTTTATGATTATATCATCCAAAATACCGATCCGGCTTTGGTGGCCCAGCAAATAGATATCGGTAACATGTACACTACAGGTGGCAGGGCGTTGGAGTTTATCAATAAATATCCCGGCCGTTTCCAGTCCATGCACGTAAAGGACGAAATTAAAGTACCGCCACACGGTGGCGATGATACTGAAAGCACCATTTTAGGCGCCGGGATCCTGCCAGTTAGGGATATTGTAAAGGCCGGGGCAAAAAAAGGCGGCACCTCTTTGTTCATTATTGAGCAGGAAGCATACCAGGGCAAAGACCCAATCGATTGTGTAAAAATTGATTTACAAATCATGAAAAAATGGGGCTATTAATAGTATAAGACTAACTTACACCCGTGAAGATTTAATTTTTACAGCCTTTGATTTTGAATTGTAATTATTAAGTTTGGGAGCACATTATAAATCATATTAAGCCTTTCTCGTTACCTGTTCAGTAAACTAAAAGTTTTGTGACAGATAAATGGGCTTCGCTAAAACAATTTAGTTTAAACAATGGACCGGCGTACCGTCATCAAAAATCTGGCTTTGATAATAGGAGGGGCTGCATTGCTCCCGGCCTGTTCGCAGGATAAAGCAAAGTCGAAGGTTGCACTCAAAAATATTGATATCACTGCCGATCAGGAACAGTTGATAGGCAATGTAGCAGAAACTATTATACCTAAAACAACAACGCCGGGTGCCAAAGACCTGCAGCTGCATTTATTTGTGTTGAAAATGGTGGATGACTGCTATAAAAAGGAAGATCAGCAGGCATTTGTAACTGGCATGGGCCATTTCGCAGATCAATCTCAAAAATTATATAGTAAAACGTTTGACCAGCTTGATACTAAAACCCGCGAAGAATTTTTGCTGGATATAGAAAAAGAAGGTAAAGCGGAAGAAGAGGCGGCCAGGAAAAACAGTGATAAAAAAGATGCTGCACCTGCCACTCCTCCTGCAGGCAAGTATTCGCCCGAGCTTAAGAAGTTTTACAGCATAGTAAAAAGGCAAACCATAAACGGTTATACCAATTCAAAATATTTTATGACTAAAGAGGTGATATATGAGCTTGTGCCGGGCAGGTACAATGCGCATTTCCCTTACAAACAAAAGCAAGCAGTATAAGTAATGGCTAATTTAAATATCGACAGCGTTAAAGAACGCACTTTCGACGCGATAGTAATTGGCTCGGGAATGAGCGGGGGATGGGCTGCTAAAGAGTTTGCGGACAAAGGACTCAAAACACTGATATTGGAGCGTGGCCGCGATGTTAAGCACATTAAGGATTACCCGACTACCAACATGTACCCCTGGGAGTTTGAACACCGGGGCGAATTGCCGATGGCTGTACAGGAAGCCAATCCTATTGTAAACCGCTGTTATGCTTTTGGAGAAAGCGCCGCGCATTTTTTTGTTAAAGATGCAGAGCACCCATATATTCAGGATAAACCCTTCGACTGGATCCGCGGATACCAGGTTGGCGGCAAATCCCTGCTTTGGGCACGTCAAACCCAGCGTTGGAGCGATTTTGATTTTGAAGGCCCCGCCCGCGATGGTTTCGCGGTAGACTGGCCTATCCGTTACAAAGATATTGCACCATGGTATAGTTATGTAGAGAAATTCGCCGGCATTTCGGGTAACCGTGATGGCATTGCCGAATTGCCGGATGGTGAGTTCCTACCCGCATTCCCATTAAATACTGTTGAAGAATATTTCAGAGATCACGTAAAAAGTAAGTATAAAAACCGACATGTGATCAGCGCACGTTGTGCACACTTGTCAACCCCCAATCAAATTCATTTAGATCAGGGTCGGGTACAATGTCAAAGGCGTACTATTTGCGAGCGCGGCTGCCCGTTCGGCGGTTATTTCAGCGCCAACGCTACCACTATTCCCTGGGCTTTAAAATCCGGCCACGCCACATTAAGACCGTTTTCGGTAGTGGAGTCTATTATATATGATGATAAGCTGGGTAAAGCTACCGGTGTGCGGGTTATTGACACCAATACCAAAGAAGCTATCGACTATTACGCCAAAGTAATATTCGTTAATGCCGCGGCGTTAAATACCAACCTGATATTGCTTAATTCCAAGTCGCACCGTTTCCCTAATGGTTTGGGCAATGATAGCGGTGTGCTGGGTAAATATGTAGCATTCCATAATTATTCGGCCCATATTGGAGCCGAGTATGATGGCGCTAAAGAATGGACAACTGATGGGCGTAATCCTGCCGGCGGGGGGTATATCCCGAGGTTCAGGAACGTATATAAACAGGAAACTGATTTCTTACGCGGCTATGCTTGTGGTTTTGGCGCGTACAGATCCCCGCAGCGCAGCTGGGACGGGGTAGGCAGCAGCTTGAAGAACAACCTGGCTAACAAAGAGCTTGGCCCGTGGCGTGTAGGGTCGCACATGATGGGCGAAACCATCCCGAAGGAAAGCAATTTTGTAAGTCTTGATGACAAGCAAAAAGATGCCTGGGGCGTACCATTATTAAAGATGAACATTGATTACGACGACAACGACGAGAAGATGAAGAAGGATTATGTGGAGCAGTTAACCGAGATGTTCACCAGCGCGGGTTTTACCAACATTAAAGCCAGTACCGATAAACGAGCACCGGGGCTTGATATTCATGAAATGGGCGGTGCCCGAATGGGGAATGATCCTAAAACATCGATATTAAACAAATGGAATCAGGTGCATAGCGTTAAAAACGTATTTGTTACCGACGGCGCCAGCATGACGTCAACCTCGTGCCAAAATCCGTCGCTAACTTATATGGCCTTTACGGCAAGGGCGGCCGATTATGCCATGAGCGAGATGAAGAAGGGGAACCTCTCCTAAATCCTCTCCAAAGGAGAGGACTTAAAAAGGGCGGCGTAAGGGGGGCTCCCTCTCCTTTGGAGAGGGCCAGGGTGAGGTCCTTCGTGTAAAAAAAACACAATGTAATATTTGGAAAATGAATTTTATTCATACATTTAACGACACAACCAAGTACTAAACAAATTTAACTAATCATATTATTCGTATGTCTGCAAACACTTATGACGCAATAGTCATTGGCTCAGGAATTTCAGGCGGGTGGGCTGCCAAGGAACTAACACAAAAGGGTTTGAAAACCATCATGCTTGAGCGTGGCCGTAATATTGAGCACATTAAAGATTACGTAAACGCAACCAAAGATCCATGGGAATTTCCGCACAGAGGCGGCCGTACCCAGAAAATGATTGATGATTACCCGGTTCTTAAACGCGACTATCCGTTAAATGAAACCAACCTTGACTATTGGGCAAGTGATAAAGATAGTCCTTATACAGAGATTAAACGTTTTGACTGGTTCCGTGGTTACCACGTGGGCGGCCGCTCGCTGATGTGGGGACGCCAATCGTACCGCTGGGCTGATGTTGATTTTGAAGCCAACTTAAAAGATGGCATCGCTGTCGACTGGCCTATCCGCTACAAAGACATCGCTCCGTGGTATAGCTACGCCGAGCAGTTTGCCGGGATCTCCGGTAATAAAGATGGTTTACCTATCCTTCCGGATGGCGATTTTATGCCGCCTATGGAAATGAACGTGGTTGAAAAAGACGTTTCAAAACGTTTGAAAGAATTTTATAAAGAAGCGCGTCACATGATCATCGGTCGTACGGCTAATATCACTGTACCGCATAACAACCGTACCAACTGCCAGTACCGTAACAAATGCTGGTTGGGCTGTCCGTTCGGTGCTTATTTCAGCACACAATCGGCTACATTGCCTGCGGCTATGGCTACCGGTAATTTAACCGTTCGCCCTTGGTCTATAGTTACCAAGATATTGTACGATAAGGATACCAAAAAAGCCAAAGGCGTTGAGGTATTGGATGCTGAAACCAACAAAACTTATGAGTACTTCGCAAAGATCGTTTTCGTAAACGCATCAACCATTAACTCGGCCTGGATCCTGATGAACTCAGCAACCGACGTTTGGGAAGGTGGCTTAGGCAGCAGCAGCGGCGAGCTTGGCCACAACCTGATGGACCACCACCTTAATGTTAGCGCTTATGGCAGGATCGAAGGTTATGAGGATAAATATTATTTCGGTCGCCGTGCAAATGGTTTCTATATCCCTCGTTACCGTAACCTTAACGGCGAAAAACGTGATTACATCCGTGGTTTCGGTTACCAGGGCTCGGCAAGCCGCGAAGGTTGGAGCCGTGACATTGCCGAACTGAACATAGGCGGTGCGTTTAAGGATGCATTGACCGAGCCAGGTTCATGGCATATAGGTATGGGCGCTTTTGGCGAAACATTACCTTACCATGAAAACAAGGTTACCATCGACAAAACCAAAAAAGATAAATGGGGCTTGCCTGTTGTTGCCATTGATGCCGAATTAAAAGCAAATGAGCTGAAAATGCGTATCGATATGGAAAAAGACGGCAAAGAAATGCTGGAAGCCATTGGCGCTAAAGATGTACAAACTTCAAGTACTAACCCGTTCCTTGGCCGGGGCATCCACGAAATGGGTACCGCACGTATGGGCCGCGATCCAAAAACTTCAGTATTGAACCAGTGGAACCAGGTTTGGGATGCTAAAAACGTATTTGTTACCGATGGCTCTTGTATGACATCGGCAGCATGCCAAAACCCATCGCTTACTTACATGGCGTTGACTGCACGTGCCGCTAACTATGCCGTTGACGCACTTAAAAAGGGAGAAATTTAATCAGCATCACATAAAAACAACCTAATAAAAACACCTATGACTGAAGAAAAGGACAAAACCCCAAACCCGTCAAGACGGCAATTTATTAAAAGCAGCGCCATAGCGGCCGCTGGTTTTATGATAGTTCCGCGCCATGTTTTGGGCGGTAAAGGTTTTATAGCTCCAAGCGACAAGTTATTGATTGCCGGCGTAGGTGCCGGTGGTAAAGGGCAAAGCGATATTGCTAATTTTTACAAAAGCGGCAAGGCCGAGATCGCCTTCCTGTGCGATGTTGACGACCGCAGAGCGGCAAGGTCACGCAGCGATTTTCCTAAGGCAAAGTATTATAAAGACTGGCGCGAAATGTTTGACAAAGAACACAAGCATTTTGACGCGGTATCGGTTTCAACACCCGATCATAACCATGCCATTATTACCTATAATGCTATGCAGCTGAACAAACACGTGTATGTTCAGAAACCGCTGACACATGATATCTGGGAAGCCCGTTTATTAACAGAGGCTGCCAAAAAATACAAAGTGGTTACACAAATGGGTAACCAGGGTTCATCAAATGACGGTACCCGCTTAATGTCGGAATGGTATGATGCCGACCTGATTGGTGATGTGCACACCGTTTACTGCTGGACAAACCGCCCTGTTTGGCCACAAGGTATTGCATGGCCGCCACCACAGCCAAACATTCCTAAAGAGTTGGATTGGGACCTGTGGTTAGGTACGGCACCTAAAAAAGATTACGTTGATAAACTGGTACCATTTAACTGGCGCGGCTGGTGGGATTACGGTACCGGCGCCCTTGGCGATATGGGCTGTCACCTGGTTGAAGCACCTTTCCGCGTGTTGGGTATCCAATATGCTAAGGATGTACAGGCCAGTGTTGGCAGTGTTTATGTAGATGAGTTTAAAGAAGGCCACTTCCCTGAAAGCTGCCCTCCATCAAGCCACATTACCTTAACATTCCCTAAAACTGAAAAAACTAAAGGCGATGTTACCCTGCACTGGATGGACGGTGGTATCCAACCTGAAAGGCCTGCTGAATTATTAGCGAGCGAAGATTTTGGCGGTGAAGAAGGTAACGGTACATTGTTTATTGGTACAAAAGGTAAAATGTATGCAAGCACCTATTCTGATGCAGCGACATTATTGCCGAAATCGCTTACCAAAAGCGCTAAAGCTCCGCAGAAATGGGCACGTGTACCGGGGGGCGCTAACGGCCACTATGCACAGTGGGTTGAAGGCTGTATTGCCGGTTACGGTAAAACAGAGCTAAGCTCATCGTTTGATAAGGCTGGTCCGCTTACTGAGGCTTTATTGATGGCTAACCTTGCGGTTCGCGGTCATGAGCTAAATGGCGGCAGGGTAAAATTAGTTTGGGATAACCAGGCTATGAAAGTTACCAACTTTGATGCTGTTAACCAATATATTAAACGCGATTACCGCGAAGGTTTCGTGTTAAAAGCGTAAACAAAATAATTAGTGAATTAGTGAGTTAGTGAATTAGTGATTGAAAAATTGCTGTCACTAATTCTCTAATTCCTCAATTAATTAAAATCACTAATTCATTAATTCACTAAATCAATAACTAATTTATGAATAGAAGAGAAGCGATAGGCAGGGTAGGTTTGATCCTTGGCGGTACCATCATCGGCGCCGAGTTCTTCATCTCCGGATGTAAACCATCTTCGCCGAAAGTAAACGACCTTTTTACACAGGATGATGTGGCCCTGATGGATGAAATCGGTGAAACCATTTTACCTGCAACTTCAACCCCGGGTGCTAAAGCTGCCGAAATTGGCAAATTTATGACCGTAATGGTACAGGATTGCTATACTGCCGATGATCAGAAAATTTTCACTAAAGGCCTTAAAGACCTGAATGATGCGAGCGACAAAAAATTTGGCAAAAAGTTTTTAGAGGCTACACCTGAGCAACGTACAGAACTGTTAACCGAGCTTGACAAAGAGCAAAAAGCCTATACCAAAACAAAAAAACCGGAAGATCCTAACCATTACTTCAGGATGCTGAAGGAATTAACCCTGCTGGGTTTCTTCACTTCAAAACCGGGTGCCACACAGGCATTACGTTATATAGCCGTTCCTGGTAAATATGACGGTAACCTGCCATACAAAAAAGGTGATAAAGCCTGGGCAACCTAAAAAATTGCAATATCAATTGATTATACCTTTGATTTTTACAAAATTTGAATTGCTATCAAAAACAGCATTATGTAATAATGCTGTTTTTGATGTATACAATCGATTGAGAAGCGTTTAATCATCAAAAAACATCAACCCCAACAAAAACAAATGAAATTAAGATTAGGAATGATAGGCGGCGGACAAGGTGCCTTTATTGGTGCCGTACACCGCATAGCTGCCCGTATTGATGGCGAATATGAACTGGTTTGCGGCGCTTTTAGCAGTAATGCCGAAAAATCACAGGCCAGCGGCCTTTTGCTTGGCTTACCGGCAAGCCGCTCATATATCTCTTACCAGGAACTTATCGAAAAAGAAAAGCAACTGCCCGAGAACGAACGTGTGCAGGTGATCAGCATTGTAACGCCCAATCATGTGCATTTTGCCCCAACCAAAATGGCACTCGAAAATGGTTTTCATGTGGTGCTTGATAAACCCATGACCTTTTCACTTGAAGAAGCTAAGGAACTGGAAAAAGTAGTTAGTGCATCGGGTAAACTTTTTTGCCTTACACATACGTACACCGGTTACCCCATGGTTAAGGAAGCTAAGCAACTGATCAAAGCCGGTAAGATAGGAACCGTTAGAAAAGTTTATGTTGAATATCCGCAGGGATGGTTGAGCAGCTTTTTAGAAGGAGAAGATAACAAGCAAGCCTCATGGCGTACCGATCCGGGTAAAAGCGGGATTGCAGGTGCCATGGGCGATATCGGTACACACGCATTTAACCTGGCCGAGTATGTTACCGGCTTACAGGTTACTAAAATTTGTGCGGATATTAACATCGTAGTTGAAGGCCGCAAGCTTGATGATGACGGCGCGGCGTTGTTAAAATTTAACAATGGTGCAAGCGGCGTGCTCACGGCTACCCAAATTGCAGCCGGCGAAGAAAATAATGTGAAGATAAGGGTTTATGGTGAAAAAGGCGGTTTGGAATGGCACCAGAGCGATGCTAACTCGCTTACGGTGATGTATACTGATAAACCTGCCGAAACCTGGCGCACCGGTGGTGGTTATACCAGCTCATTCGCGCAGCATAATACACGTACGCCTGCCGGTCACCCCGAAGGTTATCTAGAGGCATTCGCCAACCTGTACCGTAATTTTGCTTTGACTGTTAAAGCCGGTTTAGAAGGTAAGCAGGCCACTCCCGAAGAACTTGATTTTCCGGGTATCGAAGAAGGCGTTCGGGGAATGGCCTTTATCGAAAATGTGATAGCATCAGGTAAATCGGACGTTAAATGGACTGATTTCACTATTTAATCCACCATCTATTTAAAACAAAAAACATGACTACTATAAAAGGACCTGGCATATTTATAGCACAGTTTATAGGCGACGCGGCACCATTTAACAGCCTGGAATCTATTTGCCAGTGGGCAGCGGGTTTAGGCTACAAAGGTGTGCAACTGCCAACAAATGATACCCGTTTCATCGATTTGCAAAAAGCAGCCGAGAGCAAAACTTATGCTGACGAAATTAAAGGTATAGTTAATGCCGCGGGGTTAGAGATCACTGAGCTATCAACCCACCTTCAAGGCCAGCTGGTAGCGGTAAACCCGGTTTATGACGATCTGTTCGACGGTTTCGCACCCGAGCATTTACGTGGTAACCCGGCCGAAAGGCAAAAATGGGCTGTGCAGCAATTGAAATATGCTGCGCAGGCTTCAAAAAATTTAGGTTTAAATGCTTCGGTTACCTTTAGCGGCGCCCTGCTTTGGCCTATGGTATACCCATGGCCGCAACGCCCTGCCGGGATTGTTGAAACCGCTTTTGGTGAACTGGCTAAACGCTGGACACCGATACTGGATGTGTACGAAGAAAACGGCATCGACCTTTGCTATGAAATTCACCCGGGCGAAGACCTGCACGACGGTATCACTTACGAAATGTTCCTTGATCATGTAAAAGGCCACAAGCGTGCTAACTTGCTGTATGATCCGTCGCACCTTGTATTGCAATGTTTGGATTACCTGGAATATATCGATCTGTACCATGAGCGCATAAAAATGTTCCACGTTAAAGATGCTGAGTTTAACCCAACCGGGCGTCAGGGTGTTTACGGCGGCTACCAGAGCTGGGTTAACCGCGCCGGCCGTTTCCGCTCATTAGGTGATGGGCAGGTTGATTTTAAATCGATATTTAGTAAATTAACACAATATGATTATAAGGGATGGGCGGTGCTTGAATGGGAATGCGCGCTTAAACATCCGGAAGATGGTGCAAGAGAAGGTGCTCCGTTCATCAAAGATCATATTATCCGTGTAACTGAACGTGCTTTTGATGATTTCGCAGCATCAGGTTCTGATGATGCTTTCAACAGGAAAACGTTAGGGATCTAATTTTCGATTTCGGAATTCGGATTTTCGATTTCGGATTTATTAAATTTAAAAAACGCGTCATGCCGAACTTGTTTCGGCACCCATAAGATAGGTATGCGAGTGCTTAGCATGGCTGCCTGGCAAGTGGGATGCTGAAGCAAGTTCAGCATGACGACATGAATTCAGACTTACGAAGTTTTTAAAACTTCGTAAGTCTGGATCTACAAATGCCAGATCAAAAACGGGTGTCATGGGTAGCCTGTCGAAGCATAGTGGGTTAGGCCTCTGCGCACGACCCTTCGACAAGCTCAGGGTGACATGCCTGCGCCCTGGTGTAATTAATGATTCGGCCTGTAAAGATGGGATTTACCAACCGGCGAATACAGCTGAAACAATTCAGTAAAAGCATTTTGATACAGCCAATTAACCAATTATCAAATAACCTTAAATAATTTAAAATGCAAACTATTAACCGTACACAGCTATTCAGGGCAAGCTGCCTGTCGTTGCTGGTAACCTCATTATCATTCGGTATCCGTGCCGGGATTTTGAATGACCAGGGCGTAAGATTTCATTTGAACGCTTCGCAACTGGGTACCATTGCAGCAACCGCTTTCTGGGGCTTTCCGCTGGCTATCATTGTAGGCGGCTTTATTGTCGATATCATTGGTATGAAAAAGCTGCTGGTGTCAGCCTTCGTATTTCACCTGGTGGGGATCCTGCTTACCATTTTTGCCAATGGCTACTGGACGCTGTTTCTTTCTACCTTAATGATTGGTATTGCTAATGGTACAGTTGAGGCTTCATGTAACCCGCTTGTAGCTTCGCTATATACAGATAATAAAACTACAAAGCTTAATCACTTTCACCTCTGGTTTCCGGCAGGCATAGTAATAGGTACTTTAATAGTATTCGGTCTGGATACCACTTTGGCCCATGGCGTATCGCCCAAACCATACTGGATCTCGCAGGTTGAAATTGCTTTGATGCTGATCCCTACCATTGCTTATGGGTACCTGTTCTCGAAATTGGATTTCCCGGTTACCGAGCGTGTATCTGCCGGTGTAAGTACCGAGGATATGTATAAGGCATTGATCAATCCCTTGTTCCTGTTCATGATCATTTGTATGTTCGGAACAGCTATTACCGAATTATTCACCAACCAGTGGACTGACGTTTTATTCAAAACAGTTACGGACAACGCCATCCTTATTTTAACTTTTGTTGCCTCGGTACAGGTATTGGGCCGCGCGTTTGCAAGCCCGATAGTTCATCGTTTGGCACCTCAGGGAGTGCTGCTAATCTCGGCCATATTATCGGCATTGGGCATTTATCTGATGGTACACCTGCATGGTGATGCTATTTACTTCGCAGCAGTAGTTTTTGGTTTAGGGGTAGCGTTCTTTTGGCCTTGCATGATAGGCTTTGTGGCCGAAAACCTGCCACGTACCGGTGCTGTAGGCCTAAACCTGATGGGCGGCGCGGGCATGTTCGGAGTGTCTATTTATATGATATTTATGGGCGGTTTTTACGATAAAATAATGGCTTCGAAATTACCGGCAGGTGCCAGTCTGGATGCTTACCGTTCGGCGCCGGCTGGCTCTGAAATGGCGAAGGCGTTCGATGCCGCACGGTCGGCGGCCGGTCCGGAAGTGTTAAACACAACCCTGATTATACCGGTTGTATTAATCGTGGCATTTATAGGATTGGTAATTTACATGCGCTCACGTAAAAAAACTGCTTCATTAGGCGCTATATCGGTTTAATAGGGTTTTAATTATGATAAAAAATTGTAATTTTCGCCTCATTAACCAACCCAATTAAAATTACATGATGAAAAATAGCAGGAGCTTTGTTAAGGAACAGATTTTCTGTTAGGTTATCATCGAAAACAACAATTAAACTCTTATGAAAAAAGTATTCGTTATTCTTTGTATCAGCGCGGCTTTTGCTGCCTGTGGCGGAAATTCATCAAAAAACACCGGTGGCAGCGACAGTACCCAGGGCGCAAATCAATCTGCTAAAGCGGCAAATTCTGATGCAGATACAGTTGTAGCTAAAACCGGTACCGAATCAACAGGCGGTTCTGCAGGTTCAGCAACCGGCGAAAAATTAATAGCAACGTTAGATTGCAGCACCTGTCATAAAGTTGATACCAAAGTTATCGGCCCTGCATTCCAGGATATCGCTAAAAAATATGATGCTTCACAGGCTAATATCGATATGCTTGCCAAAAAAATCATCAGTGGCGGCAGCGGTAACTGGGGCAACATAGCCATGACCCCGCACCCTTCATTACCTGAAAGTGATGCCAAAGAAATTGTACAGTACATTTTATCATTAAAAAAATAATAAGGGTAATTAAATCCGACCTTAAAGTATAATTATGACTATCGGAATTAGGGTAAAACTTTCAACAATGATGTTCCTGGAGTTCTTTATCTGGGGCGCGTGGTTTGTAACAATGGGCACTTATTTAACGGTTACGTTAAAAGCTACCGGAACGCAAAATGCTGGTGCTTACGCAACGCAATCATTAGGTGCCATTATCGCTCCTTTTGTGATCGGACTTATTGCTGATAAATACTTTTCGGCACAAAGGATCCTGGGTGTACTGCACCTGTTGGGCGCTGCCTCACTTTATTATGCAACTACCATAGCTGATTTTGATAAGTTTTACCCTAATATCCTGTTTTACATGATCATTTACATGCCAACACTGGCACTGGTAAATTCGGTTTCATTTAAGCAGATGCAAAACCCCAGTAAGGAGTTCCCTTTAATCAGGGTGTTCGGCACAGCCGGGTGGATCGTTGCAGGGATAGTTATCGGCTTATTAGGATGGGAGAAAAGCGGAACGCTTGTGCTCACCTTCAAAATGGCATCAATAGCATCTCTCATATTGGGTTTATTGAGCTTTACATTGCCTGATACCCCTCCGGTAAAAAGAGGGCAGAAGACCACATTTGGCGATATCATTGGCTTAGATTCAATCGGCTTGTTAAAAAACAGGTCGTATTTAATTTTCTTTTTGGCGTCGGTAGCTATATGTGTACCATTGGCGTTTTACTACAACTTTACCAACCCTTTTTTAAATGAAGTGGGCGTTAAAGCCGCTGCCGGTGTACAGGCCATGGGGCAGGTATCCGAGCTGGCGTTCATGGCAGCGATGCCTTTGTTTTTTGTGCGGTTCGGTGTAAAAAAAATGCTGGCTATCGGTATGCTGGCCTGGGTACTGCGGTATATATTCTTTGCCTACGGCGACGCAGGTTCAAGCTACTGGATGCTTATTGCGGGTATAGTAATGCATGGTATCTGTTACGATTTCTTCTTTGTAACCGGGCAGATCTATACCGATAATTTAGCGGGCGAGCGTTTTAAAAGCGCGGCCCAGGGCTTTATTACCTTAGCAACTTATGGCGTAGGAATGCTTATAGGTTCGTACATTTCAGGCCCTATTGTTGATCATTGGAAAGTATCAGATACATCACATAACTGGCAAACCATTTGGCTTATACCGGCAGGTATTGCCGCTGTGGTATTGATATTATTCCTCGCTTTATTTAAAGATAAAACAAGCATGGCCACAAAACCAGGTTTGGATATTCAGGAACCATCAGCACAAACCGAAATATAATTATGGCATCAAATCAAAACAGGCGGTCGGCTATTAAAAGCATGATCGCGGGCACGGCCGCAATTGGCGCGTCGGGTGTATTATCTTCATTTACCACCGAAACTGAAAAACATATGCAGGCTGATGATAAGCTCAAAGGCAATATTAACCATGCTGTATGCCGCTGGTGTTACGGCGATTTTACGGTAGATCAGCTTTGTGCCGCCGCTAAGGATATCGGCATAAAAGGGATCGACCTGGTTGGCCCTTCAGACTGGCCTACACTAAAAAAATATGGCTTGTTCTCCTCAATGTGCAACGGTGCCGAGATCAACCTTACCGATGGTTTTGGCGATAAACAGTTTCATGCCAAGCTGCATGAAAACTATACCAAAATGATCCCGCTGGTGGCAGAAGCCGGTTATAAAAACCTGATCTGCTTTAGCGGCAGCCGTCGCGGTAAAACCGACGAGGAAGGCTGGAATAACTGCGTTGAAGGCCTTAAACCTATGGTAGCCCTTGCCGAAAAACACAACGTAATATTGGTAATGGAACTGCTGAACAGCAAAATTGACCATAAAGATTACCAGTGCGACAGGGTAGAGTGGGGCGCGGAACTTTGCCGCAGGCTCGGTTCGGAAAACTTTAAATTGCTGTATGATATTTATCACATGCAAATTGATGAAGGCGATGTGATCCGCAATATCCGCGCTAATCATCAGTATATCGCTCATTACCATACCGGCGGTGTTCCCGGCCGTAACGAAATTGATGAAACACAGGAACTTTACTATCCGGCCATTATGCGTGCCATTGTTGAGGTAGGGCATAAGGGTTTTGTAGCGCAGGAGTTCATCCCGAAACAGAAAGATAAAATAGCTTCGCTTAAAAAGGCGGTGCATATTTGTGATGTTTAAACCTTACATCACCTTATCACTCTAAAAAGCTAAACTAATAAAACAAATACATGACAACCAGAAGAACATTTTTAGCACAAGCCGGATTAATGGCAGCAGGCGCAATGCTTGCACCGAAATTGGTATCGGCGAAAGCTTCAAATAAAGTGGGCCTGCAATTGTATAGCCTGCGCGATCAATTACCCAAAGATGTAAAAGGTGTTATTGCACAAGTGGCAAAAGCCGGTTATAATGAGGTTGAAACCTTTGGCTTTAACAAAGAAACAGGATATTGGGGATTAAAAGGTAAAGAATTTAGTCAGCTATTAAAAGATAATGGCTTAACAACTCCAAGCGGTCATTACGGACTGGACGAATACTTTGGCTCTGGTAAAACTGACGACCTGAACGCATATATTGAGGTTGCCAATACCATTGGCCAGTCGCATATTATTATCCCTTCTTTAAACCACAACTTTATTAAAACGGTTGACGACTGCAAAGGCGTTGCCGAGAAAATGAATAAGATTGCCGAGATACTGAAAGCATCGGGCTTAAAATTAGGTTACCATAACCACAACTTTGAGTGGGCGCCTGTCGGTGATACTACTTTTTACGATGTAGTACTTAACAACACCGACCCTAAACTGGTGGCCATGGAAATGGATCTTTACTGGGTAGTACGCGCCGGTAAAAACCCGGTTGAGATTTTTGAAAAACACCCCGGCCGTTTCGCTTTTGTGCATGTTAAAGACAGGGATAAAACCAATGCCGAACTAAATACAGAAATAGGTAACGGTGATATCGACTTCAAAACCATATTGGGTAAAGCTAAACTTGCGGGCATTAAGCACTTTATTGTTGAGCAGGAAAACTATACCAATATTGATCCGTATGTGAGCATTGCAAAAAGCGCTTCATATCTGAAAAATACGCTTCACGTTTAAACCAATTATTTTAGAGAGATGAAATATCCATTAATACTAACCGCCCTTTTAGCAGGAAGCTGCTTCATGGCAAACGCGCAAAATGCCAAACCTGAAGACACCGAGATTTGGGAACCGGTACCTAAAGTAGTTACGCCGGGCAAAAATTTAGGCGATGCCCCTTCAGACGCAATTATTTTGTTTAACGGTAAAGGCCTTGACGAGTGGGTTTCTGTTGAAGATAAAACCCCGGCTAAATGGCTGGTTAAAGGTGATGTACTTACCGTAAATAAAGCTACCGGTAATATTGAAACCAAAAGAACTTTCAGCAATTACCAATTGCATATTGAGTGGAAAGTGCCTGCTAACATTACAGGCAGCGGGCAGGCCCGCGGCAACAGCGGCGTGTTCTTAGCTTCGATAGGTAAAGGTGATGCAGGTTATGAGCTACAGGTTTTAGATTCGTACGAAAACAAAACTTATGTTAACGGCATGGCAGGCAGCTTGTATAAGCAAGTGATCCCACTGGCAAACCCTGGTCGCAAACCCGGCGAGTGGAATGTTTATGATGTAATTTGGACCGCTCCTGTATTTAACGAAGACGGTTCATTGAAATCGGCAGCAAGGGCTACCGTATTTTTCAATGGCGTGTTGGTTGAAAACAACTTTGAGCTGCTTGGTCCTACTCAATACATCGGCAAACCATCTTATGAAGGTAAAAAACATGGCCCGTCGCCAATTAAGTTACAGGCCCATGGCGATAAGAGCGAGCCGCTTAGCTTCCGCAATATTTGGGTAAGAGAGCTGTAAGCAACGCTACTAATTTTTGAACATATGATAAGCCTCCCGGTAATGCCGGGAGGCTTTTTTTGTGGTACCGTATTTAATATTCTAAAGGCAGACTCTACGGATGCTTAACGCTGTATTCGTTTATATATCGCTATCTGCTAATCCGTTTGTTAGCTTTAGTTTGGCGCATTCCGCTTTCAGTTTTATATGATTGGTTTTTTTTGTCTACATTAAACTTATAAATATTATAGCCGTATAAGCTAACTATAAACCATTTCTGTTTCTCTTTTGGAGCGGATTTTCAGGAACATTAAAACTCAACACAGCCTGTTATTTTGAATATCTATAAATATTTGTTTGTTGTGGTTGCCTTGCTGAGTGCCCGAAATGGGTTTTCGCAGGATAGGAACCTTAAGTTTGAACATATCGGTACCCGGGAGGGCTTATCACAAATTAATGTAAGTACCATAATTCAGGATAGCCGGGGTTTTATGTGGATAGGTACCCGCGACGGCCTTAACCGGTATGACGGGTACGGCTTTGTGATATATAAGCACAGTATCCAGGATGATAATTCATTAAGCAGTAACCTGATATCAGATATCGCCGAAGACAAAGAGGGCAACATATGGCTCGCTACACTTTTTGGCCTAAATAAACTCGACCGTAAAACAGGTAAGTTTATACATTACTTTCACGACAGCGCCAATTCAAACAGCATCTCAAGTAATTTTGTAAACAGGCTGATATTTGATCATGATGGTATTTTATGGATAGGCAGCCAAAAAGGCGGGCTCGACAGGTTTGATATCTACCAAAATAAATTTACCCATTATAAACACAACGAGGCCGACCTGTCGTCATTAAGTGACGATGATGTTACCGCGTTAAAGGAAGACTCCAAACACCGTTTATGGGTTGGTACCCTGAGCCACGGTCTTAACCTGTTTGACAGAAAGAAGGAAACTTTTACACGATATCAAAGCCAGCCGGGAGTAAATGCCAGCATTTCAGGAGGGTATGTAAGTACTATTTATGAAGATATTGCGGGCAGGTTATGGGTAGGAACCGAAGATGGCGGGCTTAATTTATTTGACCCGGGAAAAGGCACATTTAAACATTACCTCCAGAATAAAAAAGATTCGGGCACCATCTCGGGCTATACTGTTTTGGCATTAAGCATGGACCTGAACGGTAATTTGTGGGTAGGTACCGAAAATAATGGCGTTAATATCCTGAACCCGGTTACCGGAAAAATAACAGGCTATAAGCATGATGATATTGACAGGGGCAGTATGAATGGTAATTCCATTTACAGTATTTGCCGGGACAGGATGGGTAATATGTGGCTGGGGGCATTTAGTGGCGGCATTAACCTGTATAAGCGCAGTACCGAAAGCTTTTCGCATTTCAGGCATAGCTCATCGCCAAACAGCCTGGCCAATAATTTTGTACTTTGTCTGCATGAAGATCAGGATAGTAATATTTGGGTAGGTACCGACGGGGGCGGCGTTAATGTGTTTAACAAGGATGGTACCGTTAAACACTATATGAATGATCCGGCTAATGCCAATAGCCTGACTGGAAATTATGTATTGAACATCATCCAGGATTTTAAGGGTGACTTTTGGATAGGTACCTGGGCTGATGGCTTGTGCCGGTTTAATCCCCGCACCGGCAAGTTTACCGGCTTTAAACATGACCTGGCAAAACCCGGCAGCTTAAGTAATAATAATGTTTATGCCCTTACCCAAACCCGCGATAACCGCATTTGGGTAGGCACCTATAACGGCGGCCTCGACCTGTATGACGAAAAGTCGGGTACATTTTCGGCTTTTAATTATGATCCTAATGATCCTAAAAGTATCAGCAGCGATAGGATCTATTCTCTGCTTGAAGATCATAACGGCAATTTTTGGGTTGGCACTTTTGATGCCGGCCTCAATTTAATGGATAGGAAAACAGGTACCTTTACCCGGTTTCAGCACGACGAGAAGCGTAACAGCATCAGCAATAACAGCGTCCCCGATTTGTTTGAGGATAGTAAAGGCCGCATCTGGATTAGTACACTTTCGGGGCTTAATCTATTTAACCCGGTTACCAAACATTTTACGGCGTTTACAACCAAAAATGGCTTACCAAGCGATGTTATTTATGCTGTGCGCGAAGATAAGTTGGGCACCATATGGGTTAGCACCAATAATGGCTTATCCAACTATGATCCGGTTAAGAATACCTTTAAAAACTATACTATTGAAGATGGTTTACAGGATGAAGAGTTTAAATCACATTCGGCCCTGCAAACTAAGGATGGCAGGATCTTTTTTGGAGGGATTAACGGTTTCAATTCCTTTACACCCGGACAGATTTTAAAACCATCAGCCTTTATGCCCCTGGTTATCACCAATTTTCAATTGTTCAATAAAACCGTGAAAATTGCCCGCGGCAAGGATGACCCATCCCCCTTGAAACAAGATATAAGTGATACCAAATCAATCAAATTATCCTATACTCAATCCGTAATTACATTACAGTACGCGGCGCTTGATTACTCTTCATCTGATAAAAAGAAGTACAGTTACATACTCGAAAACTTCGACACAGACTGGAACAATGTGGGAAGCCGGAATACTGCTTCATATACCAATTTGCCACCGGGCGAATATACTTTTAAGTTAAAGTATCAGAATACGTCAGGGTTATGGTCGCCGCCTTCAGCGGGATTAAAAATTACCATTGTGCCGCCGTTTTGGTTAACCTGGTGGTTTAAATTAATTGCCGCGGCAACCATAATTGCTTTGGTATACTTTATTTTTAAATACCGGATTAAATTTCTGAAGGCACAAAAAACCGTACTGGAGCGCCAGGTAAAGGAACGTACCGAAAGCCTGGTAAAAATGACAACGAATGAACGCCTGGCCCGCGAGGCATCAGAAAAAGCCCGTGAAGAAGCCGAAAGCGCCAATAAAGCCAAGAGTATTTTCCTGGCTACCATGAGCCATGAAATCCGGACACCTATGAACGGTGTTATCGGTATGGCAACATTGCTGGCCAGTACCCGGCTTACCAGTGAGCAGGAGGAGTATACCGAAACCATAAAAAATTGCGGCGATGCCCTGTTAACCGTGATTAATGATATTCTTGACTTCTCTAAAATTGAATCGGGCAATATGGATCTTGATGAAGAGGATTTTGACCTGCGTGATTGTATAGAAGGCGTTTTGGATGTTTTTGCCGAAAAGGCTTCGCGGTTAAATCTTGACCTGGTTTACCAGGTTGAGCATAATGTGCCGGTACAAATTATTTCCGATTCGATACGTCTTCGACAGATCCTGATTAACCTGGTAGGCAATGCGGTGAAATTCACAACCCAGGGCGAAGTTTTTATACTGGTAGGGGTAAAAGAGCAAAAAGATGACGACCTGGAATTGATCTTTAAAATAAGGGATACAGGCATCGGCATTGCCGAGGATAAACTGGAGCGTTTGTTTAAGCCATTTTCGCAGGTTGATTCAAGTACCACACGTAAGTATGGGGGCACCGGTTTAGGTTTGGCTATAAGCGAAAAACTGGTTAAGCTAATGGGCGGCGAAATCAGCGTACAAAGCGAAATAGGCAGAGGGACTACTTTCTCGTTCACCATAAAATCAAAAGTGGGACAAAAGGTAAAACGAAATTACGTTTACCTTAACCTTGCCGAATTGGAAAACAAGCGGATTTTATTTGTTGATGACAATGCCACCAATCGCGATATAATTGACACGCAACTGAGGCAGTGGAAATATGAGCCTGTAGTTGTGGCATCGGCAACTGAGGCGTTAAAAGTGCTTAACGATCAGGATGAGCATGTTGACCTGCTGATAACGGATATGAGTATGCCCGAAATGGATGGCCTGCAACTGGCTAAAGAAGTAAAACGGAAATTTCCTGAAATGCCCATTGTATTATTAAGCTCGATAGGCAGTGAACAAAGTAAACGGGAAGACAACGTATTTAATGCGGTATTGACTAAGCCTACAAAGCATAATCTGTTACATAAGTATATAGTTGAGCAGTTAAAAGCCGGCAGCGGTATTAAAACTGAGTATCAGCAGGTGCAAACAGCGTTTTCTAAAGATTTTGCTAAAAATTACCCCATGAGCATTCTGATAGCCGAGGATAATTTAATAAATCAGAAACTTGCTATGCATATGTTAAGTAAAATGGGCTATAGCGCCGATATTGCGGAAAATGGGCATGCTGCGTTAAATGCTATGGTAACAAAACATTACAACCTCATTTTGATGGATGTACAAATGCCCGATATGGATGGTTTGGAAGCAACGCGCTTTATCCGCAGTAATATGCAGGACCAGCCGGTAATTATTGCCATGACCGCTAACGCCATGCCCGAAGATAAGCAGGCATGTATTGACGCCGGCATGAATGATTACCTGAGCAAGCCCATGAAACTTTCTGATTTAATGGAGATGCTTGAAAAATGGGGTAAATATATAAACGGACATAATAAAGGTTTAATGAATTGACGTTATATTTACTTCGAAAATATAACGCAGTTATGAACCCTTTTGTTAAATCATCTATCGCTTTTTTTACCTGTTTATTTATCGCTGCAGTGGCATTGGCAAATGCACCGGCGCGTAATTATTATCAACTTAAAATATACCATTACAAAACCCAGGCGCAGGAAAATACCATTGAAAAGTATTTACAACAGGCCTATATACCTGCGCTGCACCGGGCCGGTATTAAGAATGTGGGTGTGTTTAAGCCTGTAAGCCAGGTAGATACCGCGAAGCTGTTATATGTATTTACACCCTTTCAATCATGGGATAAGTTGATGGGTATCGATCAAAAGTTACAGGCCGATGCGGCGTATCTTGCCGATGGAAAGGATTACATTGACGCCGCTTATAATGAGCAGCCTTATACCCGTTTGGAAACTATTATACTACAGGCTTTTCCGGGTATGCCTTCAACAGCGGTGCCTAATTTGACCGCTAAAAAAGCCGACAGGGTTTATGAATTGCGCAGCTATGAAAGTCCTACCGAAAAATACAATGTCAATAAGGTAACCATGTTTAATGTGGGCGATGAAATAGGCCTGTTTAAACGGCTTGGTTTTAATGCCGTTTTTTATTCGGAGGTTATTGCGGGCAGTCACATGCCTAATTTAATGTACATGACCACTTTTAACAGTAAAGAAGACCGGGACAAACATTGGGACACTTTTGGTAAAGATGCTTACTGGAAAACGCTTTCGGCTAAAGCCGAGTACCAGCATAATGTTTCCCATGCTGATATTATCTTTCTCCGTCCGGCAGATTACTCTGATTTTTAGGTTGCCGGCAGGTTCAACTTATGGACTTGCACCAGAGGTGCAAAAGGTTTGCAGCATCTAAGAGTCTATTTAAAAATGACTATTTTGAATGTAGAGACGCATAATTGCGTCTCCTGGTTGCAAATCACGTCAGATCAAATGCAGTATCTTAAATTGCATGTGGGAGACGCAATTATGCGTCTCTACAAAAGAGATTCCTCTCATTTTTAAACAGCATCTAAATGAATTGCATTTTTAGTGTGCCAGGGTTACACAACATCTCCGTTTGGAACAACTCAACGGTATAAAAATAAATCAGCGGAATCAACGCAATCAAAAATCAATCAACGGTCGGTATTGAATATTTTGTCCGATATCGATCACTTTTTCAAAATTAAAAACATATAACTTATTGATATTTAATGTTTTAATATTGGTATAGCTCTTGCAAAACCTTATCCAAATTTATCACAATGGATAAGGAAATTACACTTGAAGTTACAGCTGCCAAACGCAAAAAAAGCGCGGTAGTCATCATTATCAGCATAACTGTTTTGGTGCTTGCCGTAATGCTTTTGCGGGGATATATTAAATCAACCATTACCAGGGCCGAAATTATAACCGCCAAAGTTGAAATCGGCAATATCGAAAATACCATCAATGCCACCGGCGAAGTTTTGCCGGAATTTGAAGAGATCATCACCAGCCCGATAAATGCTTCTATCAAAAGTGCGCTGATGGATGCCGGTAATAAGGTTAAAGCCGGCCAATCGATATTAACGCTGGATAAATCGGCTACTCAAACCGATTTTGAAAAACAGAAGTTTCAGCTCGAAACCAAACGCACGGAGATCAGCAAACTCAAGCTCGATCTGAACAAAAGCTTCTACGACATTCAATCCAATAATAATATTAAACAACTCCACATCAGCAACCTTGCCGATGCCGTTGAAAATGCCAAACGCCTGTATAAAGCCGGCGGCGGTACCCGCGAAAATATTGAACAGGCCGAGCTTAACCTCAAAGTTGCACAGCTTGAAAAAAAGCAACTGGAAAACGAGATCAAAAGCAAGCAGCAAACCATGCAGCTGGAGATTAAAGAAGCCGAAATAGCTGCAGATATCCAGCAGAATGATCTTAAAGAATTACAACGCAAACTTGACCTGGCCAATGTGGTGGCAACACGGGCAGGGGTGATCACCTATGTAAACAAAAATATTGGCGCCAATATCCACGAAGGTGAAACCCTGGCCCGTATCGCCGACCTGGGCAGTTTCAGGATCCAGGGCAGTATTTCTGATAACTCTGCCGATCAGCTGCATAGCGGCTTGCCGGTTATTGTGCGGATCAATGATGCCCAGCTAAGGGGGCATGTAAGCAATATATCCCCATCGGTACAAAACAGCATCATTTCGTTTGATGTGCAGCTGGATGACCGGGCCAGCAAATTGCTCCGGCCCAATATGAAAGTCGACGTTTTTTTGGTGACGGCTACACATAATAAAATTATGCGCGTGGCTAACGGCCCGGCATTTAAAGGCCCTTCCGTTCAGGACATTTTTGTACTGAACAATGGTAAAGCCGAACGCCGCACGGTACACATTGGTCTCACCAATTTTGACTATGTGGAGATTCGGGATGGCGTAAAACCCGATGATGTGATAATCACATCAGATATGAGCGAATATAAAAACTCGAAGGAAGTGACGGTAAAATAAGCATCAGCACCACCCAAACCCTCCCCAGAAGGGAGGGCTTAAAAGAGAGGGCTATAAAAAAGTCTCCCCCTTCCGGGGGAGATTTAGAGGGGGTGGCTGTTTATTTAAAAAGATATTATCATGAAATTTCTATACACCATATTATTATTAACCATAACCACGGGAGCGCTGGCTCACAGTGGTGCCGATACCCTGCGGCTAACGCTGCAGCAGGTGGTTGACATGGCCAAAGCCAATTCAATAGCCGCCAAGCAGGCTGCTACTGTACGCGAAACCAAATATTGGGAATACCGCACCTACAAATCAAACTACCAGCCGCAGCTGGCATTAAGCGGTACTTTACCTGGATATACTAAAACATTTTCGCAGGTGCAGCAGCCTGACGGTACTATACTTTTCCAGCCTATTCATAACGATAACTCATCATTACAGCTTAACTTTAGCCAAAGTATTACAGCTACCGGCGGTACTATTTATGGCACCACACAATTACAGCGGTTTGATGATTTTGACAGGCATAATGTATTGTATAACGGTATCCCTTACGGTATAAATTATTCACAGCCGCTGTTTCAGTTCAACAGCCTAAAATGGGATAAAAAAATTGAGCCTTTAAAGTTTAATGAAAGCAAACAGGTTTACATTGAAGCCCAGGAAAAGATTGCTGTTGACGTGGAAGGGTACTTTTTCGACCTGCTGCTGGCTCAGGTAAACCTCAAGATTGCCGAAACCAACTTAACTAATACTCAGGGAATCTTAAAGGTAGCCAACCTCAAGTACGAGTTAGGAAAGGTATCAAAAAACGAGATCCTGCAACTACAGCTGGAAAAGATCAACGCGCAGAAAGCCGTTGGTACAGCCAGGCGCGATATGGAGATTGCAACACTGAACCTGCGCAGTTTTACGGGGCAGGAAGGGAGTGAGCGGATAGTACTGGTAGTACCGAAAAATATTAGCCAGATGATCGTATCATCAGATAAAGTGCTGGCCGAAGCTTATGCCAACCGCTCGGATGCAATCGCTTTTTCACGCCGTATTGCAGAAGCAAAACGGGATGTGGCTAAAGCCAAAGGGCAAAATGGTTTAACCGCCACGCTTACCGCCAGCCTGGGCTTTTCAAATACAGCTACCAATATTCCTGATGTATACAAGAACCCTCAAAACCAGCAATTGCTGCAGGTACAGCTTTCTATACCGATACTGGATTGGGGCAGATCCAAATCCCGTGCTAAAACGGCTTTAGCCAACCAGCAGTTTACCGAATATGCTGTTGAGCAGGATAAACAAACTTTTAAACAGCAGATAGTAACCCAGGTATCGCTTTTTAATGTAATGAAAGAACAACTGGTTTATACCGCGCAGGCCGATAGTATAGCCGCCGAAAAATACCAGATAGCACGTGAACGCTACGTTTTAGGCGACCTGAGCATTACCGACCTTGGCATTGCCTTCCGCGAAAATGACCAGGCCCAGCGCGATTATGTAGCCGCCCTCCGTGATTTTTGGGGAGCTTACTACCAGTTGCGTTATCTTTCGCTCTATGATTTTGAAACAAACAAAAAAATCACCTATAACTAAATCAATAATTTATTTAACAGAAATCTAAACACATAAACGATAAAAATCACTAATTCATTAAATCAATAATTAATCACTCATGATACGTTTACAAAACATTGAAAAGGTATACCGTACTGATACCGTAGAAACCCTGGCCCTGAACAGCGTAAGCCTTGACATTGCCAAAGGCGAATTTTTATCCATCATGGGCCCCTCGGGCTGTGGCAAAAGCACCCTGCTTAACATCATGGGCCTGCTCGACGCGCCCTCAAAAGGACAGATCAGGATTGACGATCAAAAAACAGAAGGTATGAATGATAAGCAACTGGCAACTTTCCGGAATAAAAAGCTAGGTTTCATTTTTCAAAGCTATCATCTTATTAACGACCTGCAGGTGCTTGACAATGTAGAGCTGCCGTTGCTTTACCGGGATACCACCTCCAAACAGCGCCGTGAGCTGGCTGCCGAAGCACTGGAAAAGGTAGGGCTTGCTAACCGTTTGAAACATTTTCCTACACAACTGTCTGGTGGTCAGCGGCAGCGTGTGGCTATAGCCAGGGCCATTGTAGGCAAGCCCGAAATTATTTTGGCCGATGAGCCTACCGGCAACCTGGATAGCGCCATGGGCAACGAGATCATGGAGATCCTCTTGAACCTTAATCGCAACGACGGCACTACGATAGTAATGGTAACCCACGATGAAAATATGGCCCATAAAACCCACCGTTTGGTACGCCTGTTTGATGGCGCCCAGGTTCAGTAATTAACCGGTTTTAACATTAGAAGTTATGCTTAAAAATTATTTTAAAATAGCCATAGCGGTACTTAAGCGCCGCAAGTTTTTTACATTCATCAGCTTGTTCGGGATTAGCTTTACACTTACCATATTAATGGTAGTTACCTCTTTTGCCGATAAGATGTTTGGTCCTAATTACCCGGATAACAAGCGTGATAGGTCGTTATATGTGATTGAACATGAGGAGTTTGATGATAAAACGCAGGGGATGAATAAAGGGCCCATGTCGTTTTACTTCCTCAATCACTATGCTGCCAGTATGAAAACACCGGCAAAGGTCGCCATTTCATCAATGTTCACTTTTACCAATACGTATGTGAATAATAAAAAGATCAGTATCAGCCTGAAATTTGCCAACGCCGATTATTGGGATGTACTTGATTATAAATTTTTAGAAGGAAGGCCCTTTACAAAACAGCAAATTGATAATGCCGAAAAGGTAGCAGTTATATCTGAAGATACACGGAGGGATTACTTTGGCGATATACCATCAGTAGTTGGTAAATACATCGAGGCAGATAATGTTAAATACCGGGTTTTAGGCGTGGTTAAAGATGTGCCTGCAACTTTGTTTACCCTTTATGCAGATATCTATCTGCCATATACCGTATCTAAAAATGATTACAGGAATAAAGATTTCGGCGGCAACTATTCGGCTATTTTAATGGGAAATTCAAAAGACGATCTTCCCAAAATGAAAAACGAGTTTGCAAATGTTATCTCTCGCATTTCGATGAAAGACAAGCAGTTTAACCACCTGTATTGTTATGCCGATAGTTATTTTAACACGCTTGTGCGTACTATGGCCGGTAGAAAGGAGAATTCCGGGATGGCCACGTTCGTTGTCATCATATCTATATTCGTTTTCCTGTTTTTACTGCTGCCAACCTTAAACCTGGTGAATATCAACATCACCCGCATTATGGAGCGTTCGTCGGAGATTGGTGTTCGTAAGGCATTTGGTGCTTCGTCAAAAACACTGGTTTACCAGTTTATTATCGAAAATATTATTCTTACATTTTTAGGTGGGCTTATCGGGGTGGTATTATCTGTTATTGTTATAAAAATAATTAACGGGGCCAATCTTATAGCCCATCTTGAACTTACTTTAAACTTTACCGTGTTGTTTTACAGCCTGCTCACCTGTATTTTCTTCGGACTACTATCGGGCGTATATCCGGCCTGGCGCATGTCGCGGCTCAACGTGGTAACGGCTTTAAAGGCGTAATAAAATCAATTGACATTTTAATCAAAATATTATGTTTAAGCACTTATTTAAACTAATCTGGAATAAAAAGAAACAAAACTTTCTACTTATTTCCGAGATGCTGATCTCCTTTATGGTGATTTTCGCAGTATTCACACTGGTTGTGTATTACTACAGTAACTACAAAAACGCTATGGGCTTTGACTATGACAAGGTTTGGGTAATTAATTATAGTAATTCTGTAAAATCAACCCGTGCCGATTCATTGAGCTTGTTTTATGAAACATTAAAGCAAACTATAAAATCAATGCCTCAAATTGAGGATGCAAGCTTCGTAAGCAGTAACTCGCCCTTTTCGTTTAACCAAAGCAATGGCGGAGTAGAATATGAAAAGAGACATCTTAATAGCGTTGATTTTTTTACAGGGGATAATGATTACCCAAATGTTGTGAAAGTTAAAGTACTTGAAGGGCGTTGGTTTGGCAAACAGGATATAGTGTACAAAAATAAGCCGGTGGTTATTAATCAATCGCTTAAGGAAGAGGTATTTGGAAAAGAAAGCGCTATAGGTAAGATTTTAGGTAATGAAAAAGATAAAGAAGCCGATAAAATGCGCATTATTGGCGTAGTGGCCGATATGAAAATAAGAGGCGATTATAAACCTGCCGGCCTTGGCCTTTATAATAGACTGGATACCGGCTCATTCAAGTGGATAGGCACTATCCTGGTAAAGGTGCGCCCCACCGCCGATGCTGCTTTTGAAAGCCGTTTGTACAAAACCGTATCGAACGCCATGAAAGAGTCAAATGTAGAAATTGAGCATTTAGATAATAAACTTAAAAAGATAAATCAGGTATCCATTGTACCGGCCATCATTTTGCTGGTGGTAGCTACTTTTTTGATCATCAATGTAGCTTTGGGTTTGTTTGGTGTGTTATGGTATAATATTAACAAGCGCCGCTCGGAGATCGGGCTAAGGCGGGCAATTGGCGCAACTGGTAAATCGGTATCATGGCAACTGGTGAGCGAATCATTGATATTGGCTACAATATCGTTAGTTGTGGGTTCGTTTTTTGCGGTGCAGTTCCCGCTGATGAATGTTTTTGATATGCCGGCTACAGTTTACTTTATGGCTATTTTGTTGTCGGTTGTTTTTATTTATGCACTGGTGCTTCTTTGCTCATTGTATCCCGGCAAACAGGCCGCGGCTATTTACCCCGCTGTTGCTTTACACGAAGAATAATTACGATATTAACCGCCTGTTATGATATTGGTTATTGATGATGATATTGCTGTACGCACCTCGCTTATCCTGCTGCTAAAAAGCGAGGGGTATGATGCTGCAGGTACCGATGAGCCTGCCGAAGCCCTTAAGATCATTAAGAAAAAGGCTCCTGAGTTGGTCATTTTAGATCTTAATTTTTCGATAGATACATCAGGACAGGAGGGAATGGAACTGCTTGCAAAGATCAAAGCTTTTAACAGCGCTATCCCCGTGATTCTTATCACCGGCTGGGGGAGCATTGAATTGGCAGTTAAAGGTATGAAACTGGGCGCCAATGATTTCATCAATAAGCCGTGGAATAACGAGTACCTTATTCAATCAGTTAAAACCCTGCTTGATCTGCAGGATAAAAAGACCGAACACCATACCCGTAAGCAACTGGATAAAACCTACAACTTTGAAAATATTGTAGGCGAAGATCCCCGGATGCTCGATATCCTGGAAACCATTGGCCGGGTAGCCTCAACCGATGCATCGGTGCTGATCATGGGCGAAAGCGGCACAGGTAAAGAGCTGATAGCCGAGGCTATTCACCAAAATAGCCTGCGCCGTAATAAGCCATTTATTAAAGTAAACCTTGGGGGCATCTCAACATCGTTGTTTGAAAGCGAAATGTTCGGCCATATCCGCGGCGCGTTTACAGATGCCCGGTTTGACAGGGTAGGCCGCTTTGAAATGGCCAACAAAGGCACCATCTTTTTAGACGAAATAGGCGACCTGGATGCCGGCAGCCAGGTAAAGCTGCTCCGCGTATTGCAGGACCGCACCTATGAAGTATTGGGCAGCAGCCGTACAAAAACGGTTGATACCCGTGTTGTTTGCGCCACAAATAAAAATCTTAACGAGATGGTGGCCCGGGGTACTTTTCGCGAGGATTTATTGTACCGGATCAACCTCATTACAGTTTACCTGCCGGCCCTGCGCGAACGGCCGAAGGATATTCCATTGCTGGTTAGCTTTTTTATTAATAACTTGAAGCAGATCTATAACCGGCCCAATTTGTCGGTAGCACCATCGGCTATGAAGTGGTTACAGCAGTTGCCTTTACCGGGCAATATACGGCAGTTGAAAAACCTGGTGGAGCGCTCCATTTTGGTGAGCCGCAGGGATGAACTGAGTATCGATGATTTCCGGTCGCAATTGGAATTATCACCGGTTAAAAAAGGAAATATCCAGTTGCCGGGTGTGGGTACTTTAACTTTAGAAGAGGTTGAAGTGGAAATGATAAAGCGGGCATTAGATCATCATAAAAACAAGATAAGCAAAGCAGCCGCCGCTTTGGGGCTTACGCGCAGCGCCCTGTACCGGCGGCTCGAGAAATACCAGATCCCGTACGATGAAGCTGAGGACTAAATACATTTTATTCGTGGTGATCCTGCACCTGCTAACCCTGGTGCTTACTTATTTTATTTTCAACGATAACAAGATCTATTTTATCATATCCGAGGTGGTTGTGATCATTTCTTCGGTAATTGCCGTGCAGCTTTACCGGCAGCTCATTCAGCCACTAAAAATGCTGATGCAGGGCGTTGAGGCTATTAAAGATAAAGATTTTAATGTGAAATTCCTTTCAACCGGCAAGCACGAGGTTGACGCGCTGATTGATGTTTATAACCAAATGATGGACGAGCTAAGAACCGAACGGACACGACAGGAGCAACAGCATTTCTTTTTAGAAAAGCTCATCCACACTTCGCCAACAGGTATCATCATCCTTGATTTTGATGACCGTGTGCAGCAAATAAACCCTAAAGCTTTGCAGGTTTTGGGTATTGATGAAAAAGCGGTGGTTGGTGAATTGATTGGTGAATTAACCAACCCGATTTTTGAACATATCAAAGCTCTTAAATCGGGCGAAACGGAGGTAGTTAAGCTGGACGGTATCAACTCATTCAAACTCCAAAAATCGCATTTTATCGACCGGGGATTTTCGCGCCATTTTATTATGCTGGAGGATTTGACCGCTGAGATCCTGGCAGCAGAAAAGAAAGTTTATGGCAAAGTGATCAGGATGATGGCACATGAGGTGAACAATACCATAGGCCCGGTAAATTCCATCATGCAATCGGCCATGAAAACCGATCAGCTTTGGGCCGGTCATGATTTCGACCCAATAAAAGATGCCCTGCAGGTTGCTATGGACAGAAACCAAAACCTTAACCTGTTTATGCGTAATTTTGCCGATTTAGTGAAACTGCCACCGGCCAACAAACAACCGGTTGTATTGCAAAAGCTCTTAGCATCGGTAGTAAAGCTGATGAATATCCGTGCCAAAGAAAAAAATGTGGTGTTAGTCCTTCATTTACCCGAAGAACCGGTTAATATCATGGCTGATGAACAACAACTGGAGCAGGCATTCATTAACATTGTAAAAAACGCTATTGAGGCTATTGATGACCAGGGATCAGTAACCTTTACCATCAACCTCAAAGAAAAAAAGCTCGTTATCACTGATACCGGCAAGGGTATTACAGCCGAACAAAATGCCAACCTGTTTACTCCCTTCTTCAGCACCAAAAAAGACGGGCAGGGGATAGGCTTAACCCTGGTACGCGAGATCATGCTGAACCACGGCTTTGAGTTTTCGTTGAAAACCGTTGCCGATCAGCAGACGGAGTTTGTAATTTATTTTTGATAACATAGGCGACGGGGCCATAAATATTGATGTGATGGTTGTATTCTAATAAAAGTTATGTCATTGCGAGGAGCGGCACAGGCAAAAGCATTTGGGGCGACGTGGCAATCTCGTAGCTATGCACATCGGACAAGCATTGGCTACGAGATTGCCGCGCTGCGCTCGCAATGACATAAAAAATCAATATCTCCGCCGCCGCTCGGCCCAGCCGAGTGGCAACTATCAAGCGGCCTCCGGCCGCCGTTGAAAAAGCAGTCAAGATGAGTTGGTTGGGTAACTTCAATAAAAATTCAACATTGTATTAGTTTTTGCTTAATCCTTTTAGTAACGTTGTAAACCAATTTAAATGTTACCTTAACAGATAATCACTGCAATTACATCTACTATGCAAAGACGGCATTTTATCAAAATTTCTGCGGCTACATCGGCTGCCATGCTTTTCAGCAAGCTTACTTATTCGGCCTTGAGCGGAGCCGCGATGATGAACGCCCCTGATGAGGTTTGGGCTCAATCCGGTACTGATTGGGTTAAGCTTAACCCATCAAACGGCTCGCATTACAACTATAAAGAAATCAGCGTAACTCTTAAAACTAATGGCAATGCGCTTGGTGTGTATGCTTCATCACCGAAGCAGGAACTAAATAGCTTAAGGTTAAAATGGAAGCACAATACCGCCGCTTCAGCTAAGTTCCTGGGCGATCATTGGGAACGTTCTTATGGCGACCTGCAATGGAAAACCATGGTTGCCGGCATTAAAAATCCGTGGTATGTAATTATTCATGATGATAAGCAAACGGCCTGCTTCGGGGTAAAGACCGGTGCTAATAGTATTTGCTGGTGGAGCGTAAATAATGACAGCATTGAACTTACCCTGGAAACAACTTCGGGTGGAGTGGGAGTGCTGCTGGGCGACAGGCAATTGCATGCTGCCGATATCATAACTACCAATGCTAAAACAGGAGAGAATACTTTTGCTGCAACCCATCGCTTTTGTAAAATGATGTGCGAAAAGCCGCGGATCCCCAAACAACCGGTATACGGGATTAACGACTGGTACTTTGCTTACGGAAACAACTCGGCCGAACTGATCAAAAAAACCACCGCTATGATGGCCGAACTGGTTACGGATCATAGCAACAAACCATTTTCGGTAATTGATGCCGGTTGGGCCACTTATTCGCCATTATTACCCGGTGATGGTGGCTGGAATGATGATTTTTCAAAGCCCAATGATAAGTTTAAGGATATGCATGCGCTGGGCGATGAGATAAAAAAATTAGGTATGCGCCCCGGCTTATGGATGCGCCCGCTTTGCGCTAAGCATGATGAAAAAGCCAGCTTGCTTGCGCCAAAGATCCCCGGCCGTGATGATCCTAAAAACCCGACACTCGACCCAACCATCCCCGAAAATATAGCACGCATCCAACATAACTTCGATGTATACAAGCAATGGGGCTACGAAATGGTGAAGCACGATTTTTCAACTTATGATATCTCCGGTCGCTGGGGTTTTGATATGAAGGATAGCTTTACTTCGCCGGGCTGGCATTTTAACGATAGGAGCAAGACCAATGCCGAGATCATCCTGCACCTGTACCGCTCCATCCGTGAAGCCGCGGGTGATGGCATTTATGTGATTGGCTGTAATACGATGAGCCACCTGTCGGCCGGGGTGTTTGAACTTTGCCGTATCGGCGATGATACCAGCGGTCATGAATGGGCGCGTACCCGTAAAATGGGCGTTAATACGCTCGCTTTCCGCCTGCCGCAACACAATGCCTTTTATGCGGTAGATGGCGATTGCGTAGGTCTTACTAAAGATATTGAATGGAAAAGGAACAAGCAATGGCTGCAGTTATTGGCCGAAAGCGGTGCGCCGCTGTTCATCTCCGGTCAGCCCGAAGCCATGGGCGAAGAGCAAAAGAAAGCGGTAAAAACAGCCTTTGCACAAGCCGCCAAAGTGCAGCCACTGGGCCAGCCATTGGATTGGATGGAAACATTAACGCCTGCCAAATGGAAACTGAACGGCAGGGTGGTGGATTTTGATTGGGCTTAAACCAAGAGAGGGGCTTGTCACCCTGAGTGTTTAAATCCGGGGCCTTTGAAGGTGAAATGACAAAAGAGGGCCTGTCAGTCTGAGCCTGTCGAAGACTCGCGCGCAGAGGCCTGCCCGCCATACTTCGACGGGCTCAGTATGACACCCATTTTTTAAGTTGTCATAGGTAGCCAGTCGAAGGGTCGTGTGCAGAGGCCTTGCCTACCATGCTTCGACTGGCTATCCATGACATCCATTTTTTCTGAGTAGCGAAGGATCTTCTTCAATATGCAGAACTGCTATACAGGGCAAGAGTATGTTTCGTTATTACCCATAATAAGCTATAGAACCCAGACTTACGAAGTTTTCAAAACTTCGTAAGTCTTTCCCCGTTTCACTTATTCACTTTTCAACCTGCCTTATTCCCAAACCCGTGGCGATTATTTCTTAACCTGTCCGGGGAATGCGTGAAGAAATCCCTATTACGTATTCGTAACTCAAAATATTTGTAATTAACTGTTAGTCGATTAAAAAAATATAACGATTATTGGCGCGTGATAATTGCAGCTTGATTTGTGTTTACTGACATGGCTGTGTCAGTGTTCAATTTTTAAAAAGAAAGTGTTCAACGAAATAAGTTGTTAAATGTTATTTTATTGATTATTAGCGTTTTAGTTATTTTGCTGTGATATTTTGAACACTTAAGTGCTTGATTATCAATATTGGCTTTTTTTGAAGTGTTCAACCTTTCTAAAATTGAACACCCTGTTTTTGAATATTAAATCTACTACTATATAAAATGAGTGATACCAATACAAGCAATACCTTCAGCATGATCAATACCATGCGCTGGTATGGCCCTAATGACCCTGTAAGTTTGGCCGATATCAGGCAGGCGGGATGTACAGGCGTAGTAAGCGCACTGCACCAGGTACCCAACGGCCAGGTATGGACAGTTGAGGCCATTAACGAGCGCAAGGCGATCATTGAAGCTGCCGGGCTTACCTGGGACGTAGTTGAAAGCGTACCCGTGCATGAAGCCATCAAAACCCAAACCGGCGACTACCTGCAATACATCGAAAACTATAAACAAAGCCTGCAAAACCTGGCCGCCTGCGGGATCCATATCGTTACCTATAACTTTATGCCCGTGCTGGACTGGACACGTACTGATCTGGCTTTTACAGTAGAAGACGGCTCAAAAGCCCTCCGTTTTGAAAAAGCTGCCTTTATTGCTTTCGACGTATTTATGCTCAAAAGAGAAGGGGCCGAACAAGAATATACTGCCGATGAACTTGCCCGTGCCAAAGCCCGTTTTGATGGCATGAGCGACGATGACAAGCAACTGCTGCAACGTAATATCATAGCGGGCTTACCAGGCAGTGAAGAAAGCTTTACGCTGGATAAATTCAGGGAAGCCCTTGCTGCCTATGACGGCATTGATGCGGAAAGGCTGAGGCAAAATTTGATCTTTTTCCTGCAGCAGGTTATCCCGGTTGCTGATGCCAATAATATAAAAATGGTTATCCACCCGGACGATCCGCCGTACGCCATTTTGGGCCTGCCAAGGGTAGTGAGCACCGCCGAACATATCAACGCGCTTATTGAGGCTGTGCCTTCATTAAACAATGGTTTATGCTTCTGCACAGGTTCATACGGTGTAAGGTCGGATAATGACCTGCCGGCCATGGTAAAACAATTTGGCGACAGGATCAATTTCATTCACCTGCGCAGCACCCGCCGCAATGAGTTTGGCGATTTTTATGAGGATAACCACCTGGAAGGTGATGTGGATATGTACGCCGTGGTAAAAGAGTTGGTACAGGTAATGAAGCAACGTAAATTAAGTATCCCTATGCGCCCCGATCATGGTCACCAGATGCTTGACGACCTTAAAAAGAAAACTAATCCCGGTTATTCGGCCATTGGCAGGCTTCGCGGTCTTGCCGAATTAAGAGGGCTTGAGCTGGGTATTATCCGCTCAATGGAATAGTGATCTTTATTGCTCCGAAAATAAAAACAAAAGGCCTTTGCGGAGAGCGAAGGCCTTTGTCATTTATTATTGGTTAGGTGCGCTTAGCCCATATTATAAAAAAACTGCTCGGCTATAATTTTTCCGTCTTTCACTTCATAAACCGCAATTTCATTCATTGGCATACGGCCGCCTTCTTTATAGGTAACATCCATATCCATGGTTACCGCGAAAAAATTACCGGTAACAATCGGGTCAGATACCTCGCCGCTGTGAATCTCCTGAACCGAGGCATACCAATATTCTGTTTTGCCTTTAACTGCCTCTTTACCTTCGGTAAGCTCCATCGGCGAACCTTTTGGCTCACGGCTCACAATATTATCTGCATAAAGCTCATCAATAGCCTGGGTATGTTTGCCTTCACGGCAATACTGAACTAATTTTTCTGCTACTTCGGTGGTGGTCATGATCTTATGGTTTTAATTGTTTATATAAAGTTAGTTAATAACACTTCAAACCAATTGCCTGTTTGGTTTAAATTTCTGTTAAGTTTGATTGCCAATTGCATCCTCAAAAAAAAATAAAATTTTCTGTAACCATTTTACGCCGCCGAAGTACTTAAGGTATATTACATAATTACAAACTGATTGAATACGCTTACAGACAACGCCATTATGCTAAAGGTGAAAGCCGGCGACCTTGACAGGATGGGTATGCTCTTTGAACGCTACAATCGGCAGTTGTACGGCTTTCTGTTCCACATGACCTACCAGCGCGAACTGAGTGAAGACATGGTACAGCAGGTGTTTTATAAGATGCTCAAGTACCGGCACACCTTTACCGGCACCGGCGAATATATCCACTGGATGTACTCTATTGCCCGCAATGTGTTAAAAGATCACTGGCGAAAAAACAAGCAGCAGGTACAGTACGAAGGCGTGGAAGCGGCCGAAACCATAGCCGGGGGCCTGGTACCGGATGAAGCTTTTGAAAAAAAACAGGCCAAAGCCGAACTGCACCGGGCCATGGAAAAACTAAGTGAAAGCCAGCGGGAAATTTTGGCCCTGAGCCGTTTCCAGGAACTAAAGTGCCAGGAAATAGCCGAGATACTGGGTATGACCGAAGGTACGGTAAAAGTGCGCATCCACCGCGCTATGCAGGAGCTTAAAAGTATTTATGTAAAAATGGAACGATAAAACAGTAATAAGATGAAATGTGAGTTATATGAGGAGCTGTTTACCGGTTGGATAAACAAAGAATTAAGTCCTGAAGAAAGTGGGGCTTTAGAGCGCCATATTGCAGGCTGCGCCAATTGTCGCGAAGAGCTGCAGGGACTTCAGCAAATGTGGGATACAATGGGTCAAATCGAAACGCCCGAACCATCGGCCAATATGGGAGTGAAGTTTTATGCCATGCTGAATACTTACAAGGAATCGGTGAATGAGCAAAGGAGTTTATGGGCTGATATTAAATACCAGGTAAGCCGGATCTGGGAGTGGCAGCCACGCTGGCCCATGGCCTATAACCTGGCAATGGTTGTGATTTTAGTGGGTGCAGGCTACCTGTTTTTCGGTAAAAGCAAAAGTGATGACCAGGATAAACAACTGAAAGCCCTAAGTTCACAGGTGCATGAGCTTAAACAAACCATGATGCTGGCCCTGCTTGAAAATCCATCAGCCTCCGAGAGGATCAGGGGGGTGAGCTATACCAGCGAGATCAAGCATGCGGATAAGCAGGTGATAGATGCTTTACTGGCTACGCTGAATAATGACCCCAATGTAAATGTACGCCTGAGCACGCTTGATGCGCTTACACATCTTACCGGTCACCCGGAGGTAAGGGAAGGCCTCATCAAGTCAATAGTTGAGCAAGATTCGCCGCTGATGCAACTGGCCATTGCCGATGTGATGCTGAAACTGCAGGAAAAACGGTCGGTAAAATCATTTAAAGAACTGCTGAAACAAAAGGATCTTGATAATGGCGTTCGCGATAAAATCAAACAAACAATAACCCAACTAATTTAAAAATAAACCAAATCATGAAAAGATCATTAATACCTGTTTTAACAGGTCTGGGGCTTTGCCTTGCTCAAATTTCGGCCCATGCCCAGGATTATAAAGAGCATATCAGTAAGCAATTCACTTTGCAGGGAGCGGCTTCGGGCACTACGCTGGCCATTTACAACATTTGGGGTTCTATAAGCGTGCAGGGATATTCAGGCAACCAGGTATCAATTGAGGTAGATGAAACCATTCGGGGCAAAAGCGCTGGTGATGTAGAAACCGGTAAAAAAGAAGTTAAACTGGGATTTGATCAAAAGGCTGATAGTATTATCGCTTACACGGCCGAACCCTACGATACCCGCCCGCGTCGCAACTGGAACCGCGAAGATCATCACCATATGGATTATACGGTAAAATTAGAGTACACTGTTAAAGTGCCTTATGGCATGAACCTGTGCGTATCAACCGTAAACGATGGTAACGTTGAAGTTAAAGATGTTTATGGCGCATTAAAAGTAAATAATGTAAACGGCGGTATAACCATTGCCAATGCCAAAGGTACAACCAGCGCACATACCATTAACGGGCCGCTTAATGTAACTTACCTGTCGGTGCCGCCCGATGCTTCAAGCTATTATACACTTAATGGCAAGCTTGAGGTAACTTACCCGGCTAACCTGGCGGCGGACCTTGAATTTAAGAGTATGAACGGACAGTTTTATACCGATTTTCCGGATGCTGAGATTTTGCCTACGAGGGTAAGTAAAACCGAATCAAAAAGCGGCAGCAGTACTACTTACAAGCTTAGTAAAAATAATGGCGTACGGATAGGGGCAGGGGGAAAGCTATTTAAGTTCGAAACCCTTAACGGCAATATTTATATCAAAAAACAACAATAAAAGATAGCAACATGAAAACGATAAAATTTACAGGTATACTACTACTAACTGCGCTGTTAAGCACGAGGCTTTGGGCGCAGGACGGGGAAAAAGGGCAGTTGGTTGTGCCGTTAAGTGATCCGGGAAAGCCATATAAACTGGAAGTGGGACTGATTAATGGCTCAATAACCATAACAGGGTATGAGGGCAAGGATATCATTATTGATGCCCAGGGCGAGGAAAGAAAGCACCGTGAAAAGGAACCGGCGCCGGGCGGAATGAGGCGTTTATCGGCCGGGAGCAACCTCGATGTGCAGGCCCAGGAAAACAATAACCAGGTAAACGTTCATGGCAGCCCTAATAAAACTACTAATTTGACTATTAAAGTACCCATGAATAGCAGCAGCGTTAAATTATCCACAGTAAATAATGGCAACATCAATGCCAGCAACCTGAGTGGCGACCTCGAAATAAGGAATGTTAACGGCTATATCAAACTAAACAATATATCAGGATCTGTTGTGGCCAATACGGTTAACGGCAATGTTGAGGTCACCTTTAAAAGCATTGATGCAAAAGCGGCCATGGCATTTTCAACGCTTAATGGTAAGGTCGACGTTACATTTCCGGCAAGCCTTAAAGCTAATGTAAAGTTAAAATCAGACCAGGGGGATATATTTACCGATTTTGATGTGGTAACCGAGCAACGCAAACCGGTTGTTACAAAAAATAGCGGTGAAAAAGGGATGTACAGCCTGAAAATGGAGGATTGGGTTTACGGGAAGATAGCTGGTGGCGGTCCCGAATTATTGATGAAAACCACCTTCGGCAGTCTTTATATCCGCAAGGCAAAATAATTAAGCGGCGTTTAATAAGTTTTAACCAGGCATTACAATATTGGGGAACTATGGGTAAATTTATCAGCAAATTTCACCAGTTAAATGGTAATGCCTGGCTTTAGGAGCATTGATAAAAGAAAATGAAGCAGTAAATTGTCAAGCGGTACCCCATACTATATCGATCCTTTGAATAGCATCGGTCCTCAGGCATAACACTCGCGTATATGTGAGCAGCTTAAGCTGCTAAATAAAAGTAAGTGATTGATTATGAGTTGAAATAATAATTCGGACGATAAAGAGGCTTGAATGGGAGTAATCCAATACAATTGGCTACACAATTAGTGTGAAAAAGCATTCCGGGATAAGATCCGGAACGCTTTTTTTGTAAATAAGCCTTTAACAGGTGGTTAAGCAATAGGCTAAACCATTTTTGTGCATTATATTTGCTGACTGGTTACCTATTGCAATTACCTGGTAGAGTATGATTAAGCTTTTTATCGTGGGTTTTCCGCGGGACATGGAAGAAATTGAACTTGTTGAACTGTTCAGTGCTTATGGCACGGTAAGCACCGTGCGGATAATTACCGATAAAGACAGCGGCATTAGTAAAGGTTATGGTTTTTTAGAAATGACTGATGAGGCAGGCGCTCAACGTGCAATTGACGCTATGAATGGTGCTACTATCGATGAGCGTGAGATAAGCGTAAGGATAGCAGAACAAAAGCACCAGCCGCAACAAAAGCAGCAATTTTCAAAACCTAAGCCGGGTTTTAACAAAGTAAAGCCGCAAGGTTACAACAAGCCCCGCTTTCCGCGCGAAAATAACCGCTATGAGCAGCAGGACGCTGCGGCTCCGGTAAGAGCAAAACGCCCGCGCAGGCAACAGCCATAAGCTTTTTCAAAAAGCTTAAAGCAAATGCGTATGGCTAAAAGCTAATAAATTGATTTTTTAATTAGCAGCAGCCTTAGTCCATTGATTTCAGGAAGTATAAAGCTCGTTTGCTAAAAATTGGTTTCTGAATTTTCCATGCGGATCGTATTCGGTTACCAGGGCTTTAAAAGCATCCATCTTTTCGTAACGTGCTCCTAATGTTTTAGCAGGGATGGTAAAGATTTTACCCCAGTGTGGTCTTGCTTTAAACGGAGAAAGCTCCCGTTCAATTTGAGGGAGCAATTTCAACACAGCTTCTGTTTCCTGTTTCCAGGTAAAATGGATAGCCACCGATTTTTGATTATGGGCAGGGCTTATCCACAGGTCATCGGCGGCAATGGTGCGGATCTCGGTGATGAAAAGATGAGGGCCAATCTGCTTCCCTAATCGCGCCACTGCTTCGATAGCTTCAACGGCATGATCAAAAGGCACAAAAAACTCTGATTGCAGCTCCTTTCCGCTGCTTGGTGTAAAGCCCATTTTAAAATGCGGCAACCGCTCATACCATGGCCCCGGAACGCCCATTTGCTCGGTGCAGTTTTCGGCAGAAAGTCCTATAATTGGGTGCAGGTTTTTTGTAGCTGCTTTTGCTCCGTAAAATTCCCTCAGGTTTTCGCCTTTATCGGTACCCATCCGGCTTTTTATCCAAACTTCGTTAATATGGTCACTTTGCCAGTCGGTAAACAAGCTAACACTATACCCGGCCGAAACAATTTTTTCAAAATGCTGCTTTAGCTCGCTCATAGGCAAGCCCGTAAATACATATTGCTTCATCATATAAGTTGGCTGTATTTGCAGCGTAACTTTAGTAATTACACCCAAAGCTCCAAGCCCGACTACCACTGCATTTAGTTTGGCGGCATCTTTTGTTTTTGAAAGATGTACAATACTACTATCGGCCTTAACAATCTCTAAGCCGACCACGGCGCTTGAAAGATTGCCATTTTTTACGCCAGAGCCATGCGTGGCCGTTGTAATTGATCCTGCTACTGAAATGTGAGGCAAAGAGGCGAGGTTATGCAGCGCAAAGCCCTCTTTATCGAGATGCGGGGCAAGCTCGCCGTATTTTATACCTCCTTCAACCGTAACTGTATGATTTTGCTTGTCGATGGATACCACTTTGTTCAGGTCGCGCGTGGAGAGCAGGTTATCTTTACTGTCTGCGATATTATTAAAGCAATGCCTGGTGCCCAATGCTTTTATTTTATCGTGTTTATTAATGAGCTGCTGTACCTCTTCAACCGATTTTGGGTAAAATACATTGCCTGTGCTGTAAGTTAAATTACCCGACCAGTTTTGCAGGCGGGGTTGTTGCGCGAATGATTCGAATGATGATAATAAGGGAGACGCCATCAAGGTAGTACTTAATTGAATGAAAGTTTTTCTTTTCATAACAAATTGGTTAGTACAAGGTAGCTAATTATTGAACAGAAGTGAAGGGGAAATTATATGCAGCTTTTCAGAATTTACCTGGCTTTAAAAGTTTTTATATTTTTTTAATAAGTAAATAGAGATTATTAAATAATTTATAAACTTTTTGTTTATTTTGGTAGAAAAATTAACATTAGCGTATTAATTCTGCATGAATCATTGATTTGGGATGCGCTTTAGTAAATTGAAACCAAACATTTTATAAAATAACAGTGAAGGAAGTTTACGCCCCCTTTATTCCGGGTACTTACAATGAAAATAACCTTGATGACCTATCGGTTTTGCTCGAAAAAGGAAAAAAGTACGCTATCGATAATCTTTTATGGAGTGATACCGGATATTTCCCATCAGTTGATTTTTCAATAGCTCATACCGAAAATGGTATCGCCTTAAAATATTTTGTAGAAGAGCAGTATACACAGGCAACTTATAAAACAGTAAATGATCCGGTTTATAAAGATAGCTGCGTAGAACTTTTTATAAGTTTTGCTGATGACCAAAATTATTACAACCTGGAATTTAATGCCCTCGGGACCGCGTTGGTTGGCTTTGGTAAAGATCGTAACGATAGGGAAGCGGTACCTGATGATAAGGTGAGTGGTATAAAAACATTAAGTAATATCAAGTGGGCAAAAGACCCAGTCGGTTTTAACACTTGGGAGTTAACATTGTTAGTCCCTTTCTCCATTTTTGTTTATCACGATGTTAAAACATTGAACAGAACTACAAGCAAGGCAAACTTTTTTAAATGCGGCGATGACCTGCCCGAACCGCATTTTATAAGCTGGAGCAACATCGATAGCCCCGTACCTGATTTTCATTTGTCGCAGTTTTTTGGTACGGTAAAATTCATTTAAAATAAAATACCTCTAAATAAAATAACATACTATGGCCCAGGCAACAAGTTCAGTAATCGAATCGCCGGTAAAAAGATCAGCGATAAACCCAATTGTAATTATCGGCGCTTTATTTTTCATTTTTGGTTTTGTTACCTGGATGAACGGAACACTCATTCCCTACTTAAAAATAGCGTGCGAACTGAGTACAAAGGAAGCTTATTTTGTAACCACGGCTTTTTATATTGCTTACGTTGTTATGGGTATTCCCGCCGGGAAAACCATCAAAAAGTTTGGATTTAAAAACGGGATGGCCATAGGCTTGTTTGTAATGGCCATAGGCGCGTTGATATTTATTCCCGCTGCAATGACCCGTACTTACGGGATTTTTTTAATAGGCTTGTTTGTTCAGGGCACTGGGCTAACCGTGCTGCAAACCGCTTCAAACCCCTATATCACTATTTTGGGGCCTGTCGAAACTGCTGCCCGGCGGATCAGTATCATGGGGATCTGTAACAAGATCGCCGGCGCTTTAGCACCTGTTATTTTGGGTACTGTAGTACTCGCCAATATTGATTCGATAACCGAAAAGCTTAAAACTTTAAGTGCAGCAGAAAAAGCACTGGAGTTAAATGAGCTGGCATCAAGGGTGATTATGCCTTACAGTATCATGGTGGTAGTTTTGATTTTGCTGGCCATCCTTATTTATTTTTCATCATTACCCGAAATCAACACCGAGCATGAAGACGAAACGGTGGCTGCCGCAAATACCAATAAAACGAGTATTGTACAGTTTCCGCATTTGATGCTTGGCGTAGCAACCCTGTTTGTTTATGTAGGTGCCGAAGTTATTGCCGGCGATTCAATTTCACTTTACGGCACTTCTCAACATATCCCATTATCAACAGCTAAATTTTTTACATCATGTACTTTGATCTCCATGATCGTTGGTTACCTGGTTGGTGTTTTCTGTATCCCAAAACTGATCACACAACAAAAAGCGTTGGTAGCTTCGGCAATTTTGGGTATCATTTTAACCATTGCAACATTGTTAACCCATGGCTATGCATCGGTATTTTGTATTGCATTGCTTGGTTTGGCCAATTCGTTAATGTGGCCTGCTATATGGCCGCTGGCATTGGTGGGTTTAGGCCGCTTTACTAAAATAGCATCTTCATTATTGGTTATGGGTATTGCGGGCGGCGCTGTTTTACCCCCGCTCTACGGTTATTTTTCTGAAAAATTTTCGGCACAGTCTGCTTATACTTTACTCATTCCTATTTACCTGTTTATCCTTTTTTATTCTACAATAGGGCATAAGGCCGGCAGGCAAAACATAAACGCCTGATCGTAACATTCTTTTAAGCGTTTTATCTAAAAGCCTGGGAAGCGAAACTTCTCAGGCTTTGTTGTTTGAAACTGTCCTGAATGCGATTTAAAAACTGTTTATAGCGCCAATAAAAGGGGTTGGTTGTTTTGCCACTAATAATCGTTAAACAATCGTCGATACTCGAAATATGGTCAATTTTAATTAGTGGTGTCGGTGTAATTTACTGATGTTTAAATAGTTAGTAAATGGCACGCGGTATGTATCAGTTTTTTACAACAAACAAAATTAAAACATCTAAAAAATAACTATGGAAACATTTATATTCTGGGCAACCCGCTTAGTATTGCTTGCCTGCCTTGCCATACTGGTTTATATGATGATGCCAAACTACACCGAACAAAGTGATGGGTGGGAGTAAGCATGTGCTGATTAATAAATTTTATTACAATAATTTATTAATTAATAATCAAACCTTTAATTGGCCGATCTGTTAATATATCAATCATAAAACTAATCATGAACAACAGGAACAAAGCGGGATTGCATGACAACAGTCTCATCAATACCAGCGAAAATTATGAGGTTGAATACTGGGCAAATAAATTTGGTGTTCGCCCGGAAAGGTTAAAAACAGCGGTACGTGCCGTTGGAAATTCAGCCGCCGCGGTAGCCAAATTTTTGAACAACAAATAGTATCACTATGAGCCTGGAAAAATATGCGGAAAAACGCGATTTTAGCAAAACCCATGAACCTAAAGCGGGGAGGAGCAAAGACAAAGACCACCTGATGTTTGTGATCCAAAAGCATGATGCTTCGCGTTTACACTATGATTTCAGGCTTGAAATGGACGGCGTGCTGAAAAGCTGGGCTATACCCAAAGGCCCCTCAACCGATCCTAAAGTTAAGCGCCTTGCTATGATGGTTGAGGATCATCCTTTTGACTATCGGAATTTTGAAGGCCTCATCCCCAAAGGTGAATATGGCGGCGGTACCGTTATAGTTTGGGATGAGGGTACTTATGAGCCCATTGAAGAGATCAAAGGTAAAAAAGCCCAGGAAAAACACCTGCTTAAACAACTTGAGGCCGGCTCGGTAAAGATCAAGCTCCATGGCGAAAAGCTGGAGGGTGAATATGCCCTTGTTAAAACCCATGGTATGGGCGAAAACGGCTGGCTGCTCATTAAGCACAATGATCAATTTGCGTCGGTTAAAGATATTACCAAAAAAGATAAATCTATTCTTTCCGGCAAAACCATTGAAAGTATGGAAAAAACCAGCGAAAAGGTTTGGCAGCACGGGCATGAAGAAGATGTAGAAAAGCCTGAAAAAACAGGTAAAAAAAAAGTCCCGAGCGAACCCGTTGAACAACTGGAAAAGAAAGTAGACACTGATGATACGGAGGATTTTGATGTTGAGCAACTTCTGAAAAAAGCCCCTGAATCAAAAGCGCCAACTAACATAAAGCCAATGAAGGCCACCCTTGTAGACGAGCCTTTTGATGACCCCGATTGGCTTTACGAGGTTAAATGGGATGGCTACAGGGCCATTGCCGTGATCGACAAAAAAGGAGCGGAGCTGATCTCCCGTAATAATCTTCCTTTTGATAAATATTATCCAATTAATAAATTACTGAAAGACTGGCAGATCAATGCAGTAATTGACGGAGAGATCCTGGTATTGAATGATAAAGGAGTCTCCGATTTTGGAGCGCTGCAAAACTGGCGGAGCGAGGCCGATGGCAATTTGGTTTATTATGTTTTCGATATCCTTTGGTACGAGGGTAAAAACCTGATGGGATTGCCCCTTAAACAACGCCAGGCTATCTTAAGTGCGGTTCTTCCCACCAATGATGAGCGCATCCGTCAAAGCAAAGTTTTTGATACAGGCGGGATTGAATTTTTTAACGCCGCCGAAAGAATAGGCCTGGAGGGAATCATCGCCAAAAAGGCCAGCAGTGTTTATACTTCCGATCTTCGCTCAAAAGAGTGGCTCAAAATAAAAGTGCAGCGCAGGCAGGAAGTGATCATTGCCGGCTTTACCAAAAACGCGGGCACTTCCAAATCGTTCAGCGCGCTGGTGCTTGCTTTATATGATGATAAGGGCAAACTACAGTATGCCGGTAAAGTGGGTACAGGCTTTTCTGATAAACTGCAGAAAGAAATGATGGAACAGTTTAAGCCGCTTATTACCGATAAAAGTCCGTTTGAGGTGGAGCCTGATGTGGATAAGCCATCAAGGTTTAGGCCGCAGCGCTTAGGGGCTAAGCCCACCTGGCTTAAACCAGAATTGGTTTGCGAGGTGGCATTTGCTGAGGTAACCGGCGATGGGGTGTTCAGGCAAGCCTCTTTTAAAGGGATGCGTAGCGATAAAAAAACAAAAGATGTTGTACTGGAAACTCCGAAACATACAGCCGAAACGGTTGAGGAAGCCGAAGGAGCTGATAACGATACACACGCTAAAGCCATTAAACCCGTGAAAAATACTGACCGGAAAACTCTGCTTAATCCTAAAGATGAAACCCAGGTGCGCAAAATTTGCGGACATGAGCTTAAATTTACACACCTGAGCAAAGTTTACTGGCCCGAAGATGGTGTAACCAAGCGGGATATGTTCAACTACTATTACCAGGTCGCTGAATATATCTTGCCTTATTTAAAAGACAGGCCAATGTCGCTCAACAGGTTTCCTAATGGCATTCATGGGCCAAGTTTTTACCAAAAGGATGTGAAAGGTAAAGCCCCCGATTGGATCACTAAAACTTTCCCGTACACCACCAGCGAAGGGGAACATAAAGAATATTTAGTAGGTTCTGATGAATCTTATTTACTATGGATGGCATCACTGGGATGTATTGAAATGAACCCCTGGTTTAGCCGGGTACAATCGCCGGATAATCCTGATTACTGCGTGATTGACCTCGATCCGGATAAAAACACGTTCGACCAGGTTATTGCGGCCGCTTTGGAGGTGAAAAAAGTGCTGGACGCTATAGATGTACCTTCATACTGTAAAACATCGGGTTCAACAGGAATGCATATTTATATCCCGTTGGGCGCGAAGTATGATTATGATCAGTCACAGATGTTTGCGCGGCTCGTGGTGGGCATTGTTCACAAGCAAATTCCCGATTATACAAGTTTGGAACGTATGGTAGCCAAGCGAAATGGTAAAATGTACCTTGATTTTCTGCAGAACCGTCCGGGAGCTACCATAGCGGGGCCGTATTCCTTGCGACCTAAACCTGGTGCTACTGTTTCTATGCCCCTGCATTGGGACGAAGTGAAACCCGGGCTCACCATGAAAGATTTTACCATTTTTAATTCCATCGACCGCCTTAAAGAAACCGGCGACCTTTTTAAAGGTGTACTGGCAAAAGGCATCGACCTGGAAAAAACTATTAAGAAGGCGAAGAGTGTGTTTGAGTAAGCTATGTTAATCTATAGCAAAAAAAATATCATTGAAAAGAACGAAGCAATCCCAATACAGAACGGCTTTGCAAATCGGGGGTTGCTTCGTTCATCGTAATCATATTATCCTATCCTCATATATTTTAGTTGCTAAGCCACAGCAGCCGATAGTATTATTCCATTATGTGCATTCACTACACCGTTGGCATAGCCATTATTATCTATGAACATCTTTTCGTTTTCTATCAGGAAATGCGCTCCGCCAACAAAGAAATTTCCTTTAATGGTTAATACATGGTCAGGATGCTGCGCGTGGATCTCATTCAGCACATGGCTTGATAAACCGCTGTATTCATGCGGATCGAACTGATAAACGTCCAGCACAGGCTCCGCGTGTCCGGGTTGAAATACCTTAATACGGCCTTTAGTTACATCAAGGCGTATATCAGCGCCGTTTTCATTGGCATTAGCACTTATCCTGATCGTTTCGCCGTTAGGAGCGTTGATATTGGCCTCGATGGTAAGCACTTTACCTTTTTGCTCATTATAAAATGAAAGGATCCTCAAAAACTCAATATTACTAAGCCCATCGCTATAAGTAAGCGTATTTTGCTCGCACAAAAATATGGTAGTCCCAAAAATGAATGCATGTTTCATGACGGAAATTTTAATTGGTTAATTGATATTGATACAATTAGCAAAATCTCAAAATGTTTTAAATTTCCATTATTCTTTCGAAGTAAAACAGCATGTTTTGTCAAACAACTATCACAAAGCATTAATATGGTAATTTTGCTCAACGCTACCTATGTTTTTTACGTTAGTTGCTACAGATACGCATCGTATTAAAACCTATATGTTATACATGAAAAAAATAACTTGTTTCATAGCTGTACTGTTAACGGCTTGTTTCTCCGTGTCGGCATCTGCCCCTAAAAAAGTGTTAGATACCGCAACTTTTGCTACAGGGTGCTTCTGGTGCACCGAAGCTAAATTTCAGCAATTAAAAGGGGTTGAAAAAGTGATCTCCGGATTTTCCGGCGGGCATGTGGCCAACCCATCTTACGAGTTGGTTTGTACCGGTACAACCGGTCATGCAGAAGCTTGCAATATTATCTACGACCCGACAAAAATTACCTACGACGAATTGCTGGCTGCATTTTTTGTGGCGCATGACTCAACGCAATTAAACAGGCAGGGTAATGATGTAGGCACACAATACCGGTCGGCTATATTTTATCATAATGCCCGGCAAAAGCAAAAGGCCCAATATTACATTACGAAGCTGAATGCCGAAAAAGCTTATAAAGATCCGATAGTAACGCAGGTAGTTCCATACAAAGCTTTTTACAAGGCCGAAGACTATCACCAGAATTATTTTAACCAGAATGGCAGCCAACCATACTGTAAATATGTGATCCAGCCCGAACTGGAAAAGTTTAAAAAAGTGTTTAAAGATAAACTGAAGCAATAATGAAAGCGGTATTTATAATAGCAGCGCTGTTGTTTTTTACAACGGGAGTGTTTGCGCAGCAAGTAAAGACAATAAAGGGGCACGAAAACAACCCCTATTATTCCAATACCGATACAAAGCATTTGAATATATCAAATGCCGAGTGGAAAAAGATCCTGCCGCCTGCTTTGTACGCCACCGCGAGAGAACAGGAAACCGAACGCGCATTTACCGGTAAATACTGGAACAAGGATACTAAAGGCACTTATTACTGCGCGGTATGCGGCAATAAACTTTTTCGCTCGGATGCCAAATTTGCAAGCGACTGCGGCTGGCCGAGTTTTTATGAACCTGTGCGCAAAAACAGTGTAATTTATAAAGAAGATAACTCGTACGGCATGCAGCGTACGGAGGTGATCTGCGCCCGCTGTGATTCGCACCTGGGGCATATATTTGATGATGGTCCGCCGCCAACACATAAAAGGTTTTGTATGAACTCCGTTTCTCTTGATTTTGTACCTGAGGGATTTGGACTGTAAGCTGGTGTGACAATTATTAACGACCGGTTCTCTTTACATCAATTTACCTGCTAAAGTCATCCACAAGTAAAGCTGCAATATTCCATGCGCCGCTCAAAACAAGTATGAATTAACTTGTGTTATCCACCAACAACCAAGCAAATTACTTATGGAACTGCAAAGCCTGAAAGATATCGCAAAACAGCTGATGGCCGGTAATAAAGGCCTTTTGGCAATGGACGAAAGCACCGCTACCTGTAACAAACGTTTTAAAGCACTTAATATCCCGCAAACGGAAGAATACCGGCGAAAGTACCGCGAGCTGATTGTGACTACGCCGAGGCTTGAGGAAGCCATTAGCGGTGCTATTTTGTTTGATGAAACCATAAAACAAAGTACTGTGGATGGTAAGCTGTTTATAGATATATTGAAGGAGAAGGGCATTATCCCTGGCATTAAGGTAGATGAAAGCGCGAGGGATATGGATGGCTTTCCCGGCGAAAAAATCACTGAGGGCCTCGATGGCTTGCAGGAACGTTTGGCCGGATATTATGAAGCAGGTGCGCGTTTTGCCAAATGGCGGGCGGTTATAACCATAGGTGAAAATACCCCGACAAGTGGCAGTATCAAAGCAAACGCGTTTTTATTGGCCCGTTACGCTGCTATATGCCAGGAAGCCGGGATTGTTCCTATTGTGGAGCCCGAGGTTTTGATGGATGGAGATCACTCGCTTCAAACTTGTGCTGAAGTAACTAATGAGGTTTTGCATGCTGTATTTAACCAGTTGTACCAGCAAAGGGTAAATTTTGAGGGTATGATATTGAAACCCAATATGATTGTGCCCGGCATTAAAGCAACCCAACAGGATAGTGCTGATGTGGTGGCCGATGCTACCATCAATTGTTTTTTACGCTGTGTGCCTGCCGCTGTGCCCGGTATCGCGTTCCTTTCGGGCGGGCAATCGCCCGAACTGGCATCCGAACGGTTAAACGCTATGCATGTACGTTTTAAAGATAAAATGCCCTGGGCATTAACTTTTTCATATTCAAGGGCTGTGCAGCAACCTGCACTGGAAAAATGGGGCGGTAAAGATGAAAATATTGAAGAGGCACAAAAGCTGTTATATGAACGTGCCCATATTAATACAGTAGCCCGTGATGGCAAATATACGCCAGAACTGGAGAAGCATCCGGTAGCATAAAACAAAAACGCCGCCTTTTTTCGGGCGGCGTTTTTGTTGGCTTGTTTTTATAGCCCCTTAACTTTGTAATGGGTATAGGTAGTAAAACCTAAAAAAGTATTGTCGATAGGGACGCCAAGCGGTGCTTGTAAATCTCTTAAATATTTTAAGTTACCGGTATTGTAGTAGCCATAGGCAACCTCAATTCCCGGAAAAATTCGGCTGTTTAAGTTGCAGTAATCGCAGCCGGTTTTCTGCTCATAGGCTTTCCGCATAAAATCATATCCAAGACTGATGTTTTTATTGCCGATCTCCCATAAACTACTATCTCCCCTTATTTTGGCGATGGCAGCAGCATACGCATAGGCCGTTAGCGAATATTGATAATGAACGCAATCTTTACGAACGCATAGCTCAGGCAGGGTACCGTCTGCCTGAATGATGTTGGGCAATTCTTTTACCAACAAATCATACCCAGCACGATAAACCGAATCCTGATCTAAAAACACACCGATAGCCATTTTTGCATATCCGGCCGATGCATCCCAGTTGTTTTTATAGTCGGGGATCTTGCTGATGTAATTATCCTTTACATTGATAAGATATTTATTAAACTGCTCAATGTCAGCGGCCGTCCATCCCGCTGATTTACCCTTAACTTTATAATACCTGATAATCTCGGCGGCGGCAACAAAACACGGGGTAGTCCATGAAGCTTCCAAATCGGGTTGGTTTGGATTGGTTTTTCCTTCCAGCAAGCCATACTCCTTGAAAGCATATGCCCAACCGTTAAGTAAGCCTATCGCCTTTTTTGCATAATCAGCGTTACCGGTAGCAGCCCAGGCCAATGCAAAGGCGTACACCAGCTCGCAATCTTTTCTGATCTGCGTTTTTGACGGTGATGTAGCCCCATTTGAACCTACAACGATGGTGGATGGGAACGACGCCGGGTACTCATGATCTTTAATAAAATCCAGCACCTTTTGGTAGGCTGCGGTGCGCATTGTATCACCGGCCTTTAGTTGTGTGCTGATGAGGTCCAAACTGCCCCTGGTATTTAAAATACCAGGATGCACAAATTTGGTTTTATTGTTTTCCTGTGCCTGCAAACTAAAGCTTAAGAGCAGCAACAGGAATGTAAATAAGGCCGTTTTATTATATCTCATCTTCAGCCTACTTATCCAATCCGCCGCGGCGCGTTGCTTTAACCTGCGCCGGCCATTTAATGCCTTCGGTTTTGGTATTAACGGTTTTTTGCGGGTCTTCGCTGGCCATATAAGCCATGATGGCGGCTAAAATGGCATTGTTTTTCAGATCGTCGAAAACAACTTTATCATAAGTATCGCGGTTGGTGTGCCAGGTATATGATCCGTACGACCAGTTAAGCGAACCCAAAGAAAAGCCCGGCGCACCAACAGCTACAAACGATGCAAAATCAGACCCGCCACCGCCCGGCTGACCAGGAAATACGGTTTTGATCCGGTTTTTGATCGTATCAGGCACAGCGGCAAGCCATCTGCTTAAATAATCCTTAGCTTCCACAAAACCCTGCCCGGTAAGGTTTACTACGCGGCCGGTACCATTATCCTGATTAAACAGGGCTTGCAGATTACTAACAATTTCGGGATGGTCCTCAACAAAAGCACGTGAGCCGTTCAGGCCTTCCTCTTCGCTGCCCCAATGGCCTACTAATATGGTACGTTTTGGGTGAGGATAGAATTTTTTCAGCAGGCGCATCGCTTCCATCATGGTTAAGGTACCTGTACCATTATCAGTAGCACCCGTGCCGCCATCCCACGAATCAAAGTGCGCGCTCAGCATTACATACTCATTAGGTTTTTCGCTTCCTTTGATTTCGGCAATGGTATTAAAGGTTGGCACTACGCCTAATTCTTTTGATTCGCAATGAATACTGATCACCGGCTTGTTGCCTGATTCGCTCAGGCGGTAAAGCATACCATAATCTTCTAATGCAATATCAACCGTAGGCACAATTTTGGTATAAGCAGCAAAGATCTTATCAACCCCAAACCCGGCCGACCAGTTATTGGTCAGGATACCTGCTGCGCCCGCATTTTCCAATGCTACAGGCAAAGTTTTATTGGTAAACCCGGTTTTGCTGATGCGTTTTTTCCAGGCATCGGTTTGGGCGGTGCGTTCGGCTTTCATTTTGTCAAATGATTCCTTCAGGGCAAACTCCTGCCAGTTATAATCGGGCCTGCCGGTTGGCTGCAGCATGGAGATCATTACAAATTTACCCTTTACGTTGGGGAGCCATTGTTGAAAGGCCACCGAATCAGCCACATCCGGCAGAATAATTACTTCGGCAGTAGTGGTCTTTTTGCCCATGCCCGGGCTCCAGGCCAGTTGTGTGCCTTCTAATGATTTTGCCCTTGGCGATACCATATCAATATGCGAGATCCCGCGTTCCCAGCCGCGCCATTCGCCCCATTTTTCGTTTTTAGCCTGGATGTCCCAGCTTTTGTATTTAGCAACTGCCCAGTCGTTTGCCTGTTTCATTTGCGGCGTACCAACCAAACGGGGGCCGATACCATCAAACAGCTCATGCGCCAGCTTTTCCAGTTGAGAGTTGGTGGTTTCTTCGGTCATGATGCTGTTGATAACCGGGTTAGTTGATTGTGCCGAAGCTATACCGCTGCAAAGCAGCATGCCCAAAACAAAAGGCCTTGCCTTGTTCCAAAGGTTGTTGCAGGTATAATGGTAAATATGTTTCATAAGGTTAAAAATATGAAAAAGCGGATGAGGTAATACGTTTTATCTTAAACGATATTGGTAAGTAACATAAATATTGCAAAATGTTGAGTTGTTGACATGTTAAAATTTAATAGAATTTGTACCTGTAGGTTAAATTATTGTTATAGAATTAACAATAGGTTTACATATGGCCGATTCCTTTGTAAAACTAATCGATCACTTATCAAATGAAAAAACAATTCCTTAGCGTCATCGCGTTATCCGCGGCGATCCTTTCTTCCTGCCACGATGATAATAAGATAAACCCATTCAGCTATCCTGATATGGCCGAGGCGCAAAATCCGGCTATCCTTTTCACCACTGCCGACGGTGTAAAGGTTTATAATGGCGGCTTTGGATCGGCAGTGGCAGCAGATCCTAACCAGAAAGATGTGTTTTACCTGCTTACCGACCGTGGTTCAAACGTTGCCGGGCAGACAGCCAATTCCATCATCATCGGTAAACCAGACTTTGATCCGCAGATAGGTAAGTTCAGGTTGAAGGATGATAAACTGGTATTGGAACAAACCATAGAGTTAAAAAATGCCAACGGCGGGAAATTAAATGGTTTACCAAACCCCGCCGGAATGGGAGCTTCGGGCGAAATTCCATTTGATCTGAGCGGAAATCAGTTATCACCAAGTGCCGATGGTATTGATTCGGAAGGTTTGGTTTTGGCGGCCGACGGTACTTTTTGGGTAAGCGATGAATACGGTCCGCATATTGTTCACTTTGATGCCAGTGGCAAAACCATCGAACGCATTAACCCTTACGAATCAGGAACCGGCGGCCGTAAAATTCCTGCGGTATTTGCCACCCGCCGCGCTAATCGCGGTATGGAAGGGTTGGCTATAACACCCGATGGCAAAACACTGGTTGGCATGATGCAATCGCCAATGTATAACCCATCTAAAGCAAAGGTTGCTAACTCAACTGTATTGCGCATCCTTACCTTTGATATTGCAACGGGCAATACAAAACAGTATGCTTACCTTATGGATAATACTTCATTAACAGGCGTTAGCGATATAACCGCTGTTAATGCCACTACATTTTTAACTATTGAACGCGATGGTAAGTTTGGAGGTGCGCCTACCGATCCAGCTACGTTTAAAAAAGTATTTAAAATAGATATCAGCAATGCTACCGACATCTCCGACCCCGCGAACGGTGCTAACGGCAAATTATATAACACCAAAACTGTTGAAGAGCTTAATGATGCCGCCGGTTTACAGGCAGCCGGTATTACCCCGGTTACCAAAACACTGGTGCTCGATTTACTTAAAGACTTGCCAAAGGTATACCCTCATGATAAAGCCGAAGGTTTGGCTTTGTTGCCCGGTAATATCCTCGCTATATCAAATGACGACGATTTTGGTGTTGTTGATAACGGTAAAAATGGCTTTGCAGCTAAAATTCTGCCTGCTACAAATTCGGTTGACAGGAACAGGATCTATTTTGTGAAGCTAAAATAGGGGATTTAAAAAGTTAAAAATGATCAATGCCTTCCGGTGTTAACTGGTAGGCATTTTTGTTTATACAACCTGCACAACGTTAGGGTAATGTTTTAAAATTAAAATCAATTTTATTGTTAAAATAACATTTATTCGGTGATTTAATTTTAACATTGACATGTATTATTTTATCACGATGGCGATAATATATTGGCTTTTGGTTTTGTTTTGAAGTTTTAACTAATTGATAGTTAGTTATTTGAAATTTTAAATTTATATTTTTAGGTTATGTTAAAATAATACAAAAAACCACTCATATCGTATTATAATCGATTGTTACCTCTGGCTACTTTTACTTAGCATATAATCTCTTTGGCGACAACTGTTAAGAAGTGATCATGTGCTTTAAACCAATTTTAACAAATTAAAGTAAAACGTATGAGAGGAAAACTACGTATCAAAAAAGTTGTGGCCTTATTCTGTACAAGTTTATCATTTGTGTTGATAAGCCTGTCGGGGCAAGCCCAAAGTAAATTGATTACCGGTAAGATCACCGGTTCGGACAACGGACTACCTTTGCCGGGTGTTACCGTTAAGATAAAAGGGAGCACGCAGGCTGCGGGTTCAAAGGCCGATGGTACCTACTCAATAACCGCCGGCAACAATGAAACACTTGTTTTTAGCTTTGTTGGATTCTTAAACCAGGAAGTTGCCATAAACGGCAGATCGGTTATTAACGTATCATTAGTGCCTGATAATAAAACACTAACCGAGGTAGTTGTTGTGGGTTATGGTACTACTAAGCGTAAAGATTTAACGGGGGCTATTAGTTCAATCAACGCCGATCAGGTAGGTAAAGTGCCTGTGACCAGCGTTGACCAGGCTTTGCAAGGCAGGGCAGCGGGTGTACAGGTTACTAACAATGATGGCGCACCCGGTAGTAGTGTGAGTGTATTGATCAGGGGGGTAGGTAGTTTGGCTACAAATGGTAATGAGCCTCTATATGTGGTTGATGGTTACCCGATCAGCGGAGGCTTAAATAACGTTAATCCTAACGATATAGCTAATATTGATGTGTTGAAAGATGCTTCGGCAACAGCTATTTATGGTGTTAGGGCAGCAAACGGCGTTGTTATCATTACTACAAAAAAAGGTCGGAAGGATGGTGGGGTGCAGGTATCGTTAGATGCCTATGGTTCATTGCAATCAAAACCAAAAAAGTATAAAGTTCTTAACGCTCAGCAATGGGCAACCCTGGCCAATGAAGATCACGCATCTGAGGGTAATTTTACAGAATTGCCTGAATGGGCAAATCCTTCGGCATTAACCAGTGTCGACTGGCAGGATGCAATTTATCGCCAGGGGGCAAAACAGAGCTACAACCTTGGTATACGCGGAGGCAACGAAAAAATTCAATCTGCCTTTTCAGCTGGTTATTATGACCAAAAGGGGATTGTTTTAGGTTCATATTTTAAGCGGTTAAACCTGGGTATGAATATTGATTATACCGTAAGTAAATGGCTTAAATCATCTACCAGTGCTAAGTATTCAAGGCAGGATCAAAATAATCCATTTGGTTCAGGATCATTGCAGCAATTAACAGAGCTTATCCCTACGCTCGATGGTGGTAATAAGTTAACCAACCAGATAAAAGACAAAAATGGGAACTATGGTTTTTATAACCCGATCAATATTTACACAAAAAGCTGGAACAATCCATTATATGCTATTGAAAAAAACGATTATAAAAACCTAAATAATTACCTTTTGGCAAGTAGCTCATTAGAGGCTACTATTATAGACGGGCTTAAGATCAAAACCAATGCGGGCCTAAACGTAAGTGACTATTCGGGTTACTTCTTTCAACCGGAAGACCTTCGCTGGCAGGAGCAATATGGTTTAAGCGGAGCTAACCAAAATTCTGTTTATTCGCAAAGCGCTAATAACACTTTTGAGTGGTTATGGGAAAATACCATATCGTATGATAAAACCTTCGGAAAGCACGCTATTAACTTTGTTGGTGGTGTTTCAGCACAATCAAATACCTACCGGTATATGACAGGTACCGGAGATAAATTGATCAATAATGCCCTTCGGGATCTGGCGCAGGTTAACGATCTTGTTGTTACAGGCAGCCAATATACAACAACTTTTGCTTCACAATTTGGACGGTTAATCTATAAATACAATGACAAATATATTGTAACAGGTACCGTTAGGCGCGATGGTTCGTCGAAATTTGCTAACGGGCATCAATATGGTGTATTCCCTTCGGGTTCCGTAGCCTGGAAAGCTAAAGAAGAATCATTCCTGAAAAACGTTGCATGGCTGTCTGATCTGAAGTTCAGAGGAGGGTATGGCGAAGTTGGTAATCAGGGCTCTATTCCATTATTTCAATATAATGCCTTATATTCATCAGGTGGTGCAGCTACTACCGGCACAAACGTGGGTTACCCATTTGGTAAAAATGGTTCGTCAGGAGAGGTTTATCAACCCGGCTTGGCACCAACACAACCTGCCAACCCCGACCTCAGATGGGAGACTGATTACCAAACTGACATTGGTATGGATGCTGCCTTCCTGAATGGCGCGCTTACTTTTACAGTTGATTATTATAACAGGAGATCGAAAGACTTTTTGTTAAACCTTCCTGTATCGTCACAAACTGGCTTTAGCCAAAACCTGGCACAAAATGTTGGTGAAATTAATAACAAAGGTTTTGAGTTTGCCGTAAACTACAACCACACGGTAAATGATTTCAGGTATGGTGTGGGCTTGACTTTTACTACGGTTAAAAATAAATTAGTTAGCCTTAATAAAAGCCTAACCTTTATTGATAACCTTACCACGGTTACTGGTCTTAACGGTAATGGCTGGGGGCAATTCAGCGAAACCAATATCGGGCAGGCTGTAGGTGAGTTTTTTGGTTATAAATCATTAGGTATATTCCAGTCGCAGGCACAAATCAACGCTTTAAATACGGCCGCTGCAGCTAAATTTCCTAGTAACCCATATTACTGGAAAAGCGTTACCCAACCAGGGGATCGTTATTATGCCGACACCAACGGTGACGGACAGGTTACCCCTTCAGACAGGACAAGCCTCGGTAGTCCGATCCCTAAATTTTATGGTGGTTTAAACCTCGATTTTGCTTATAAGGCATTTGATCTTAACGCATATTTTTATGGCTCTTACGGAAATAAGATCCTGAATTATCAGCAAAGGACTCTTGAAAGCTTTCAGGCCCCCGGCTTTGTTGGTGTTGAAAACGTAGGTTACGATTATTATGTTAATCACTGGACCCCGAGTAATCCATCAAATCGTTACGCAAGGCTTACATATAATGATGATACCAGCGCAAATAATGTACCGTCAAGTGTGTATGTTGAAGATGGTAGCTATCTCCGTTTAAGGAACCTTACCCTGGGTTATACATTACCGTCTGACGTCACCAAAAAGTTAACCCTATCAAAAGTGAGGATTTACTTTTCCACCCAGAATTTGTTTACTATAACCGGGTATAAAGGCCTGGATCCTGAAATTGGCACAGCTAACGGAAGTGCAACAGCATCTGGTATTGATGCGGGTAATTACCCTTCATCTAAGTTTTATACACTTGGTTTAAATGTAACTTTCTAATTGGGCAGCGATAAAACAGTAAAGAAATGAAAATCAACAAAAAATATATCACACTAATTGCTCTCGGTGCCACACTTATGGTTCCATTGAGCTGTAAAAAGAATTTTCTTGACCAAACAAGCTATACACAGCTCACTAAAGATGCTTATTTTAATAAAGCATCTGACGGTATAGCGCTTGTAAACTCAATTTATGATACCTATCAAAATGCCGACTTGCTAAAAAAGTCGATCTGGTATTATGCTAACTTTCAAACCCATGATTTTTTTAACTGGGGAAATGACCGCTTTTATAATTACTACGCAATAACTACAGATTTTGGCCCGATCAGGACTTTTTGGCAACGTGCTTATGTGGGTATATCTCGAGCTAACTCTGCAATTGAAATCATTCCCGAAATGAAAGCCAAAGGGATTCTTGACGAAAGTTTAGCTAACCGATTGCTTGGTGAAGCCTACTTTTTACGCGGAATGACCTATTACTATCTGGCGGGTAGTTTTGGCGGTGTGCCACTGGAGCTTAAATCAGTAACTGATGGTTTAACCGCAAGAAGTACACAAGAACAAGTATTTGCACAGGTAATTGCCGACACCAAGCAGGCTGCAACTTTATTACCATGGAGGGAAGATTTGCCAGCTTCTGAACTTGGAAGGGCAACAAAAGGTGCTGCTTTAGCTTATGAAGGTGCTGCGCAAATGTGGAATAATGATTACGCCGGTGCATTGGCAAACTTTAACCAGTTGGATGGGCATTTTTCACTGATGCCTAATTTTATAGATGTAAATGAATACAACCATCAAAATAATGCTGAGTCGATATTTGAGGTGCAGTTCACAGTAGCAGGTACCCAAAGTTGGGGTGCAGGTAATGAAGTAGCCTGGATTTCGGATTTTAGCTGGCCGGAGGAGGTTTCAAACTTCGGTTATGATTATGCCAATCCGGGATTATATTATTCATACCAGGCTGGTGACAAACGTAAACTGGCAACAGTGATTGGCCCCGGCGATGAGAACATTAGTCCGGGAATTATAGGTCGGGGCGGCATTAAAGTTTATCCTTTAGTAGTAGCAGGTTTTGCGAGCTCCGATCCTAAGGTAAAAGCTAAATACACTGGGGATGACGGTAAGATCATCAATACCTGTGGTACACATGCCAATCCATGGTATGGTTCTGACGGTGATGGTTTACGTACCGGTTTCTACTGTGCTAAAATGTGGCGCGACCCCAACCTTGATGCTAACTCCGGTAATTCAACAATTTTTGGCGCTCAAAATCAAATACTGTTACGTTATGCCGAAGTATTGCTTGATAAAGCCGAGTGCCAGATCCGTACAGGTGACGCAGCAGGTGGCCTGGCCACGATTAAAAAGGTAAGAGACCGTGCGTGGGGCGGCACTGCGCCGGCTGTAATGCAGGATGGTGCAAATTATGACGGTTCGGCTTCAAGCCCAATCACAGACCCATTACAAATGGTTTACAGCGAGTACAGGCATGAACTTTCAGGTGAATATTCTGTGTTTTATAACCTGCGCAGGGCTGGTGTAGCTGCCGAATTCATTAAAAAAGCTTACGGTACAGTTGACAATAATACCAACATGATCCCTAACCCTAACACTGCAGATGCAAAGCTTGATGCAGATAACGGTTTAAAGCTTCATGGCTTGTATAATACATCACTTCCGGTAGGTCGTGATCTTTATCCTATTCCGCAGCTTGAGCGTGGGCTAAACCCTAATTTAACTCAAAATCCGGCATACGGTAATTAGTATATTGTTATCATTTAACAGAAAAGGCTTCTCCCGCAGGGAGAAAGCCTTTTTGTGTTAATTATTATCTTTAAAGAATAAACCAATCCCCTAATTGATGAAGAAAATTTTACCCATCGTTATACTATGTTCATTTGCCTTATTCTCCTGTAAAAAAGCTTCACTTTTTCAGCAGGTTTCATCATCTCATTCGGGCATTCATTTTAAAAATGAGATCATCGAAAACGATTCGATTAACCCGTTAGACTTGGTGAATATTTACAATGGAGGAGGCGTAGGGGTTGGCGATTTTAATGGCGATGGCCTGCCCGATTTATACTTTACGGGTAATATGGTGGCAAGTAAGCTATATCTTAATAAAGGTGATTTTAAGTTTGATGATATTACCGATGCCGCGGGTGTAAATGGCGCGGGCCGATGGGGAAGAGGTGTTGCGGTAGTTGATATAAACAATGATGGTTTACCGGACCTTTACGTTTGCAATACCATTACCAAAGACTCGCTGAAAAGGCGGAACATACTATACGTTAACCAGGGGAAAGGCAACGATGGTATTCCTCATTTTAAAGATGAGGCTTCAGAATATGGTCTGGAAGCTGGCGCGCAATCAACCATGGCCAGCTTTTTTGACTACGACAACGATGGTGACCTGGATATGTACCTTACAGTAAACAGCGCCACGGCAAGTTACAATCCTAATTTATTCGGTAATTCAAATTATACGGCAAATCATAGCCGGGGCAGGTTGTACCGTAACGATTGGGATGAAAAATTACATCATGGCGTGTTTCATGATGTATCCGCACAGGCAGGTATTAACCTGGATGGTTACGGCCATGCAGCCACAACGATCGATTTTAACAACGACGGGTGGAAAGACATTTACGTATCGGATGATTTTATATCAAACAACATCCTTTACATCAACAACCATGATGGTACCTTTACCAATCGTACCAAAGAATATTTTAAACACACATCCTACAACGCTATGGGGCAGGATGTTATCGATATCAATAACGATGGCTTGCCCGATGTTGTTGAACTGGACATGAATCCGGAGGATAACTATCGCAAAAAGATGATCCTCGGTCCCAATAGTTACCAAACTTATCAAAACTTTGATATTTATGGTACACAATATCAATATGTACGCAATACCCTGCAATTAAACCAGGGGCCGCGTTTAGGACAGAATGGTGCTATTGGCGCCCCTGCTTTTAGCGAAATAGGCTTTTTAAGTGGCATTGCTCAAACCGACTGGAGCTGGACACCGCTGATCACCGATTTTAATAATGACGGCTATCGGGACATGATCATAACCAACGGCTTCCCTAAGGATGTGTCTGACCATGATTTTATGACTTACCGTGAGCAGGCCTATGCCGTTACTTCCAAACAAAAAGTTTTGGATCAAATACCCGAAATTAAGCTGCATAACTATGCTTTTGCGAATAACGGCAACCTCACCTTTACCGATGTGAGTAAGGATTGGGGCTTAAGCCTGCCTACTTTTTCAAACGGTGCAGTGTACGTGGACCTGGATAATGACGGGGCTATGGATATGGTGGTTAACAATATCAACGATGAAGCTTTAGTTTATCGCAACACATCTCGCGATGATAAAAATAACCTCGATAAAACGCACTACCTGCAAATCAGCTTTAAAGGTGATAGGCAAAATATTAACGGCTTAGGTGCTACGGCCGAGATATTTTACGATAAGGATAAGACACAGGTATATGAAAATGATCCCTACCGGGGATATATTTCATCGGTACAAAGTATAGCGCATTTCGGTTTGGGTAAAGTTACCGCAATAGATTCGGTTTTGATCAAATGGCCCAATGGCAAAAGAGAAAAGCTGACAAAGCTAAAAGCAGATCAGTTAATAAAGGTTGATATAAAAAATGCTCAAGACCCTTATTCCTTTGTTCAGCCGCAAATAGCCGCGAACGCTTTATTTAAAGAAATAACAGATTCCATAGGGATCCATTATACCAACAAGGGAAGCGGTTTTCTTGATTTTAATATCCAGAAACTACTCCCGCACAAACTTTCGGAGTATAATCCGGCTTTAGCCGCGGGTGATATCGACGGTAATGGCTTTGATGATTTGATCATTGGCGGCACCGCTTACGATCAGGCGCAGGTTTTTTTCCAGATGCCCGATGGCAAATTTAACCGCCGCAACCTGTTAACAGGTAATATTAATCCTGTCCATAATTTTCAAGACGAGGGTTTGTTGCTTTTTGATGCTAATGGTGATGGCAAGCTCGATTTATATGCGGCCAGTGGAGGTTACGAATTTGCAGCAAATGGTCCAGAATACCAGGACAGGCTTTATATCAATGATGGCAAAGGCAATTTTACGCTTACTGCTGATGCTTTGCCTTCAAATCTCACCAGCAAACTTTGCGTACGGGCTTGTGATTATAATAAAGATGGCAAGCCCGACCTGTTTGTATCAGGAAGAGTTGAGCCATGGAAATACCCCAACCCGGTTTCGAGTTTTATTTTGCGGAACGATAGTGAAAATGGTCATGCAAAATTTACGGATGTTACAGCACAGGTAGCCCCGGCTTTGAAAAACATAGGCATGATTTGTGATGCCCTGTTTACCGATTATGATAACGACGGCTGGCCCGACCTGGTCATGGCCGGCGAGTGGATGCCGGTAACATTCCTTAAAAATGAACATGGTAAGTTTGTTAATACCACAGTTCAATCCGGCCTGGGCAATAAGCTGGGTTGGTGGAACTCATTGGTAGCCGGAGATTTCAGGCATACCGGCCGTACGGATTATATTGTCGGGAATTTGGGCGAGAATAGCCTGATCAAAGCCAGTGACCAATATCCTGTTTACATTACAGCTAAAGAATTTGATAAGAGCGGCATCTACAGCGCGATTCCGTCTATTTTCCTACCCGATCAAAACGGGGACAAAAAAGAGTACCCAATGTACGGTCGCGATGATATGCTGAAGCAAATGATCAGCATGAGAAAAAAGTTTACCAATTATCGCTCGTACGCTTTGGCAACTATGGATGAGGTGCTTTCATCCGAACAGAGGAGCGGGGCGTTGAAGCTGAAAGCTAATACCTTACAATCATGTTTTTTAAGGAATGATGGCAATGGTAAATTTACAGCTATCCCGCTGCCGGTTGAAGCCCAGGTATCGGTATTAAACGGTATGGAAACCGGAGATTTTGACGGGGATGGAAACCTCGATGTAGTTATCAATGGCAACGATTATGGCAGTGATGCTACTATCGGGCGTTATGATGCGCTTAACGGTTTAATGCTGAAAGGTGACGGCAAAGGCAACTTTAAGCCATTAAGTATTATGCAAAGCGGTATTTATATTCCGGGGGATGGTAAGGCTCTGGTTAAGTTCCGTGATAAAAATGGGCAGGTAATATTGGCCGCCAGTCAGCATAAAGATGTTTTAAAAGTTTTCAGATCAGAAAATAAAACAAAAGCTATCCCGGTTAAGGACAATGATGTTTATGCACTGATTAAATATAAGAACGGCAATACCTCAAGGCAGGAATTTTATTTTGGCTCATCTTTTTTGTCGCAATCAGCAAGGTTTATACAGCTTAATGACAAAATATTAAGCGTTACCGTTTTTGATAACAAGGGTAACCAAAGGCTTGTAAATTAGGTGTTTTGCCTCCGGGTGAAATTACACCCGAAAATGATTGAAATATTTTCGTAATCGATTGCGTAAATTAATTATCTTGCGGTGCTAATGTAAGGTCGACTATGCGCCTTAGCCAATAAACCATATTATAATTAAAAATCAATGCATTGCTTTAATCAATCTCCTAAGCTCTTCGGCAGAAAAAAGTTTTGGATAGCATGTGTTTGCCTGCTGGGTTGCCAGCAACTCAGGGCGCAAAACACGGTACCTCTTACTGATCTTTCTTTTTTTGATAATCCTTCACCTAACTGGAAAGTAGCAGCCGGCGTACAGGCTGATATTGCACAGGATGAAGTTTTAACCCTTAAAGACGGCAACGGGATTTTGGTAAACCTGCCCGGCAAAAAGGACGCAAAAGACCTGTTTACCAAAACCACTTATGGCGATGCCGATCTTGAGCTTGATTATATGATGGCCAGGGGTTCAAATTCCGGCATCTATTTGCAGGGGAGGTATGAAATTCAGCTATTGGATAGCTGGGGAACGGTAAACCCGAAATCGGGGGATAATGGTGGCATTTATGAGCGCTGGGACGATAGCAAGCCCGAAGGTCAGCAAGGTTATGATGGCCATGCGCCGAGGCAAAATGCCAGCCGTGCGCCGGGTTTGTGGCAGCACATGAAAATTTCGTTCCAGGCGCCGCGCTTTGATGGCAACGGCCAAAAGATTAGTAACGCCAAGGTTCTTTACATCTGGCTCAATGGTGTTTTGATCCAGGATAATGTGGAGCTTGCCGGACCAACCCGCGGAGCTTTTGATACTAAGGAGGCCGCCACCGGTCCGCTGCGTTTACAGGGTGATCATGGTCCGGTAGCTTTCAGGAATATCAGGATAACCAGTTTTGACAAGCCTCACCCTGCACTTTCAAACCTGAAATACGGGGTTTATAAAGATGGGATTATTGAGGGAGATAGTTATAAGAAACTAAAACCCGAATCAGAAGGAACTTCGCCTGTATTATCATCAAACCAGGGTAAGCTTACCAATGATTTCCTAATCCGTTATACTGGCAGTATTCAAATTAAAGAAGCCGGCGAATACGTTTTTAAACTAAATGTACCGGGTGGTAAAGGCAAGTTGCGTATTGACGGCGCCGACGCGGTTACGTTAACCGAAAACAAGGGAGAGGGCAAGGCCCAGTTACAACCCGGCGATCATCCGTTTGAATTACTCTACTCAAAAACTGTCGAATGGGCCAGGCCGGCTTTAGGGCTTACGGTGTCAGGCCCGGGCATCCGCGAGTATTTATTGAGCGATGCCAATGTAAGCAACAATGATCCTGTTGATCCTATTTTGATTAATGCAACTTCAAATACTGTATTACGGAGCTTTTCTGATTTACCGGGAGGTATCAGGGTTACCCATGGTGTAAATGTAGGCAGCCCTGAACTGTTGCATTACACTTACGATTTGGATAAAGGAATGATTGTTGAGATTTGGCGTGGTGGTTTCTTAGATGCCACACCCATGTGGCATGACAGGGGCGATGGCTCATCGCGCCCGGCTGGTTCTGTACAATACCTTGGCAAACCTGTACCCGCTATCGAAAAGTTGAGCGATGCAAATGCCGCCTGGGCTTTGGATACTGCAGGCACAGGATACAGGCCCAAAGGCTATGTTTTGAATGCCGACGATGTTCCGGCATTTAAGTACAATATTTATGGCACTTCGGTAAATGATGCCAGCAGTGTGATGGATAAAGGGCAAGGTATTCACCGGGAAGTAACGCTTGCCAATGCAGTAGACGGCCTGTTTTATCACCTGGCATCCGGCAATATCGAAACGCTGGGCAATGGATTATATGTCATTGATGATAAATCCTATTATATCCGTATTGATGATGCGGCAGGCGCCAAACCTATTGTTCGGGATGCGGGAGGAAAGCAGGAACTCATCATCCCCATTCAAAAGAAATTAACCTATTCTATCATTTTTTAAGCTGCCTTGATCATGAACAATACTTTAAAACAAATGATAAACAAGGGCACGTTTTTATTTACGCTTATAATTATCGCGCTGTTGAGCGATATCAAAAATACTTTTGCCCAGGCCGAATCGCCTAAAGAAGATGACTTTTTTAAGATCATGAAAGTGCCCGCGCCTGAGGGTACTATCCTGGAAGTTGGCGGTTTGTGTACGCTGCCTAATGGCACCCTGGCGGTAACTACCCGTCGTGGAGATATATTTATGGTCGAAAATCCAACCGGTCAGCATCCTTTTTTCCGCAAGTTTGCTTCGGGCTTGCATGAGGTGCTGGGTGCCGCCTGGAAAGATGGTGCGTTGTACGTTGTTCAGCGCGGCGAATTGACCAAGCTGGTTGATACCAATATGGATGGTAAGGCCGATGTTTTTGAAACTATTTATGCATGGCCATTATCTGGTAACTATCATGAGTATAGTTTCGGGCCTAAAATAGCGCCCGATGGCTCATTCTTTGTGACTTTGAACCTCGGCTTCCCGCCCGATTGGTGGCACCCGAAAAGCTTTGTGCCTTACCGGGGCTGGGCTTTAAATATTAAAGAAGATGGCACTGTTACGCCATGGGCAGCGGGCTTGCGTTCGCCTTGCGGTATTAGTATGATTGATGGCGAACTTTGGTATTCAGATAACCAGGGCGACTGGGTTGGTTCAGGTAGTATCATGCCGATCAAAAAAGGGGCTTTTATGGGGCATCCTTCAAGCCTGGTTTGGACGGGTTTACCTAACTCGCCGCTAAAACTCACATCCGAGCAATTCTTTGCCAAAAACAACCCGAGGATAGAATTTGATAAAAACGGTCAACCTGTAAAGCCACAAGATATTGTTAATGAAAAATTTAAAACGGAGTTTGAGGCTAAAAAAGAAATCCCTGAATTACAGCTGCCTGCTGTTTGGTTACCGCATGGTATCTTAGGTATCTCCAACTCCGAAATTGTTAAAATCCCGGAAGGCGCATTCGGCCCTTTTGCCGGGCAATTACTGATCTGCGACCAGGGCCAAAGTATGGTCGACAGGGTGTTTTTAGAGAAGGTTAACGGCGAATACCAGGGCGCGGCCTGGGCTTTCAGAAGCGGTTTCCAATCGGGCATAGTAAGGCTGGCCTGGTTACCTGATGGTTCATTGGCTACAGGCGAAACCAACCGTGGCTGGGGATCTGCCGGGGAGGCCACTATGGGCTTGCAGCGATTGGTATGGAACAATAAAGTTCCGTTTGAGATGCGTGCTATCCGTGCAATGCCCGATGGTTTTGAGATAGAGTTTACCAAGTCGGTTGATAAGAAAGTAGCTGAAGATATTGCTTCATACTCTGTAGAAAGCTATATCTATAAATACCATGGCGTATATGGCAGTCCGCCGGTGAATACCGAAAAATGCCCGATAGCAGGTGTGAAGGTATCGGCAGATGGTTTAAAAGCGCGATTGATTGTGAATAACCTGCGTAAATATTATATCCACACCATCACGCTTGCAGGTATCCGCGATAAGGAAAACTATTTCAATTTAGTTCACCCAACGGCTTATTATACGTTGAATAATATCCCCGAAGGGCAAAAACTTTCCATGACGGAGGTAAGTACGGTAAATTCTGCCAAAGCTGCAGCCGCGGCTGATCTGAAAAAGGGCGTTGCCGGTAAAAAATCTGCGGCGGTAAAATCTGCTGCAGGATTAAACGCGGTTCCTACTTATGCCGAAGTACAGCCGATCCTGCTGAAAAATACCTGTCTTTCGTGCCATAATGCTACAAAAAGGCAGGTGGGTCCGGCTTACGTGGATGTAGCTAAACGCAAATATAGCGTGGCCGAATTGATCCAGCTGATCCGTAGTCCGAAGCCCGAGCACTGGCCAGATTATTCAACGCCTATGCCACCTATGCCGCAGGTTCCTAAGGAAGAGGCCCGTAAGATAGCTTTATGGATCAAATCGCTTGCGAAATAAAGCTGAAAGCCGAAGGCTTAAAGCAAAAAGCTAAAGGCCCTGCCTTAAAAGCTTTTAGGCTTTCAGCTAAACATGAATTAGTTATCTGATTATTTAACCCTGATCAATTGTTTTAAAAATGAAACGCAAACTTATTTTCACTGCTTTATTAGCAGGCAGTTCTTTAACAATATTCGCGCAGCAAAATGCTAAGCCGGAGGATACCGAGATCTGGTCGCCGGTGCCGGCTGTAGTTACCCCTGGTAAAACTCTGGGAGATGCACCTTCTGATGCCATCATTTTGTTTGATGGCAAAAACCTCGACGAATGGGTAGCCACCAACGATAGTACATCAAACCATAAATGGAAAGTTGATAATAAAATTATTACGGTAGATAAAACCGCAGGCGATATCCAAACCAAACGTAAATTCATGGATTTTCAGTTGCACATCGAATATCGCATCCCATCAAACATAACCGGCAGCGGACAAGCACGCGGTAACAGCGGCATTTTCCTGGCAGCCCTGCCATGGGGAGCCGGTGGTTATGAGTTGCAGGTGCTTGATAACTATAATAATAAAACCTATGTGAACGGGCAGGTGGGCAGTTTATATAAACAAGCCATCCCCTTGGCAAACGCTTGCCGCAAACCCGGCGAGTGGCAAACTTATGATGTGATCTGGACAGCTCCCCGTTTTAATGAGGATGGTTCGTTAAAATCGGCCGCCCGCGCTACCGTAATTCACAATGGTGTGCTGGTTCAAAACAATACCTCATTAATAGGAGATACCCCTTACATTGGTAAGCCTGAATACCGTAAACATGGTGCTGCTCCCATAAAGCTGCAGGCGCACGGTGATAAAAGTGAACCGATCAGTTATCGTAATGTTTGGGTAAGAGAGTTGTAAAAAAAACGTCGTTGCGAGGAACGAAGCAATCGCAAACTGTACAGAGAGACTTGTATAGCTGCTTTGCTAATAGGGGATTGCTTCGTTCCTCGCAATGACGGTTTTAATAAATTGATGCCGTTTTTAAGGCGATCATCTTGCGCTCGTTTATAACGAGCGCTTAATATGGTTCGGCGATTGTATCGCCATTGCGTTATAAACGCAAACCCACGTTACGCACTCGTTGAAAACGAGCGCGAGATATTAAGGGCATTTAAAATCTTAACTCACTGCCTTCTTCCCCTCAATATTAGGCAATAAGCCGGTGAAGATACCTATCAGCGGCAAGTACGCGCAAACCTTAAATACATAGTTGATACTGGTCATATCAGCAACTTTACCCAATATAGCCGATCCTAAACCGCCCATACCAAAAGCCAGGCCGAAGAATAAGCCCGCTATTAAACCTACCTTTCCTGGTACAAGTTCGGTAGCGTAAACTAAAATTGCCGAAAATGCCGATGAAAGGATTAGGCCGATAAACACAGATAAAACGCCCGTCCAAAATAGCGATACGTAGGGCAGGAGCATGGTAAAGGGCGCTACACCCAATATCGAAATCCAGATGATGTATTTACGGCCAAAACGATCACCTAACGGCCCGCCGAAAAGCGTTCCCGCAGCTACTGATCCTAAAAACATAAACAGATAAATTTGTGATTGCTGAATGCTTAAATGGAACTTATTGATCAGGAAGAAAGTATAATAGCTGGTGATGCTGGCCAGGTAAAAATATTTGGAGAATATAAGCACCAGCAAAATGCCCAGGGAGAATATCACCCTTCTTTTGGAGATGTTCAACTGAACGGTTTCTTTAGCATTTTTGTTTTTTGCATTAAAACTGAGGCGTTCGGCATACCATTTAGCTATGCGGAGCAATACCAAAATTCCGGCGAAGGCGATAAGGCAAAACCAGATCACGTTTGATTGTCCGTAAGGGATCACGATAAGAGCTGCAAGCAGCGGTCCAATTGCGCTGCCGGCATTACCACCCAGCTGAAAAATAGATTGAGCCAGTCCTTTTTTTCCTCCCGATGCTAAATGTGCCACCCGGGATGACTCCGGGTGAAATATGGATGAGCCAATACCAATAAGACTTACGGCCATCAGCATAATAGAAAGGTTGCCGGCAAAAGAGGCAAGCATCAGTCCGGATAGAGTGAAACCCATGCCAATTGCCAATGAATATGGTTTGGGTTTTTTATCGGTATAAAGGCCTACAAATGGCTGCAAAATAGAAGCGGTAATTTGATAGGTGAAGGTGATTAGCCCTATTTGAGTAAAATTAAGACTAAACCGTTGTTTGATAAGCGGGTATATGGACGGTATAACCGATTGCAGCATATCATTGATAAAGTGTGCAAGGCTTATTGTAAACAAAATTGAATACACTGTTTGCTGAACCAATTTTTTAGGTTCGGGGATAATAGTTGTTGGCGATGTAGATTCCATTAGCGACAGATTAAATTATAAAACATTATATCATCAGATGAATTTGATGAAATTTTTTAATATTGATGAATTTCGATAACGGTATTCCAGGCCTGTTTCGAATCGCAATCGAGAATGTTTTTCAGGAGCTTTTCGTGCAGGTGCTGAGTTTCGATAAAAATGCGCGTATCAGGGTGGATTTCAGTGAACCAGTTTTTTAAATGTACGGCTGCCGTTTTATATAGATCGCTCAGGATCTCGTTTTTTGATGCTTCGGCAATAGCGATGTGAAATTTAACATCAGCGTCAATACACTCTTCCAATAGCCCGGCTTCGGCAGTTCTGTTCCGGGTTTCTAAATGGCTTTTCATGTTAAAAATATCTTTTTGCGAGCGGTTTATAGCAGCTTTCTCGGCTATTTTCATCTCCAGTAACTGTCTCACTTCGTCAAGGTCCTGTGACCGGGCGCGTTTAATACGGGCTTCCATTGGCTCCGGATTAACAGTACTGCGCTCTACAAAAGTACCCGCACCCTGCTGGATCCTAAGCAGGCCTGATTGTACCAGGCTTTTTGTTGCTTCGCGAATGCTTGAGCGGCCAACACCAAACTCGGTCATAAGCTCCGGTTCGGTTGGTAGTTTATCATTTATTTGATACCTTCCTCCGGCAATCTGCTCCTTCAGTTTCTCAGCAATCTCTTCAGCCAGCGACCTTTTAATAATTTTACTCATTTGTGTAAATCATCAGATGAATTACAAAGGTATAGGTTTGTTTGAGAAATAAAAGTTATTTTGGGGGCAAAATCTATTTTTAAAAAATAGTGCCAATTATTAGCCTGTGTTTTCTAAAGCATTAATATATATTTAAATTTAGCTTAACATTAGTGCCGTTACTTTGATGCCATAAAAATACCCCTTGTGAAACAATATTCGGATGCACAACTTCTACTTGAACTGCAGGGCGGTAACGATGGTGCATTCCAGGAAATTTATGAGCGTTATGCGGATAGGTTGATTGCCTTCGCGTTAAAGAAAACCCAAAACGAGGATGAAGCGATGGATATGGTACAGGAGCTGTTCCTCTCCATATGGAAAAATCGTAATACCATCCAGGTAAATGGAGCGCTTGAAGCCTACCTCATGGTTTCTGTTAATTACATGAGCTATAAGTGGTACAAAAAGCAAAGTGTCAAGCCACGACCGTTAGATGATCTTTCCGAATTACAGGAAACTTATGAACACAGCACCGAACAAAAACTTTCCCTTGCCGAATTGCACTTTTTGATAGACCAGGAAATAGCGGATATGCCCGAGAAAATGCGACAGGTTTATTTGTGTAGCCGCGAGCAGGATATGACCGGCCCGCAAATAGCCGAATTTTTAGGCTTATCGCATCAAACCGTGCGCAACCAAATTAGTAATGCTTTAAGCAGGTTGAAGAAATCTGTTCAGAAGTATTACGATGTCATCCCCTTTGATAATTACAGCAGATTTTTGCTGTTGATAATTTTTTTCAAAAAGTTATAGTACACTCCTCCGTCTCGGGTCACTTATCAGGTATAAAGCCCCTGTTAGGTGAATCAAAGAGAAATAAAAAAACTACTCAATAAGTTTAACGCCGGTAAATGCACCGACGAGGAATTGCAGCTTTTACAACAACTGATGCATAACCTTGACACGGATGCCAAAACCGGCGACAATGTTAAAGCCCTTAAGCAACCGCTTTGGGAGCGGATAGAAAAACAAACCATAGAAAGAGGTAAAATCCGCAGGCTAAATACCACCTGGTTGAAAGTTGCCGCTGCTGTTTTGGTAGCTGTATGTGCCGGACTGTTCTACTCAAAATTAGCCACCCACAAAAATGAGCAAATTGCTTACCAGGTAATCACCGCTCCTAAAGGCTGCATGAAACAGGTAATGCTGCCAGATAGCTCAACTGTTCAGTTAAACGCGGGTACATCATTAAAATTCCCGGTTAGCTTTGGCGATTCAAAAAGAGAAGTAACGCTGATAAATGGAGAAGCCTTTTTTGATGTGAAGCATGATATTAAAAGGCCCTTTATGGTGCACACCGCTAAGGTTACTACTCAGGTGCTTGGTACATCGTTCAATATCAAATTTTATAAAGAGCTGCCCGACCTGCAGGTTTATGTGAACAGCGGCAAGGTTGAGGTGCATGATCAGCGTCATACATTGGGTTTTTATACACCGAGGCAGCAGCTAACCTATAATAAACAGCATGAAAGCTTTACACACCAGGAACTAATGGCCGATCATTCCCTAAGCTGGATGCATGAGGAGTTGATACTGGATAATGCGTCATTTAAGGAGATCACCGTTTACCTGCAAAACCGCTACAGCGTGAATTTTAAATACAATGAAAAACGGCTGGCGCAGCAGCACTACTCGGTAAGGTTTTCAAATAAGTTGAATATCAGGCAGGTGCTGGATATACTTCAGTTTATTGATGGCCGAAAGTATAAGTTAAACGGAGATACAGTAAATATTAAATAACAATATAAAAGGAAAACCAATGCCTGCTCCAACAGGCACTGGCTCAATTAAGTGTAGCTGCCAAAACTAAAAGCCAACAGGCAGTTACTAATCACTTTAAAAACAAATGTATGGAAAAATCTTTAACCCGGATTTCAAGAAGATTAATCTCAGCAATTTTGTTGCTGGTAACAACCCTGACGGCAGTATTGCCCTCACGCGCCTTCGCCGAGCGTAGTGTGTCGCTGATGGATCAGCCGGTAACCGTAAAGTTTGCCGATGAAACCATGGACGCCTCGCTCGAGAAACTCAAAAAAGCGGTAAATACCGTTGCATTTAACTACAAGATGGATGATGTGGCCGTGGTAAAAGTAAAGGCAAATTCATTTGTTAACAAACCATTAAAAGATGTGCTTAACGCTTTAACTGCCAATACGCAATTGGAGTACCGCGAAAAGTACGGCACTATTATCATCTCGCACAAAAAGGTGGTACGTGCACCCGAAAAAATTACGGTGACCGGAACAGTGACCGATAAAGACGGTCCGCTGGCCGGCGTGGCTGTACGCAGCAAAACTTCAACTGCCGCCACTTCAACCGATGTTAATGGTAATTTTAAAATTACTGTTGAAAAGGGCGAGGTGCTGGTATTCAGTTTTATCGGCTACAAAAGCCGCGAAGTTACTGCCGGTCAATCGCCGCTTAGCATTACTTTGGAGGCCGACGTTACGGGTTTAAACGCCGTAGTAGTGGTAGGTTACGGTACTCAAAAAAATACCGATGTAACCGGTTCGGTAGGTTCGTTAAAAGTTAGTAATGTTAAAGATCGTTCGGTAGGTTCGGTGACCGAAATGCTGCAGGGACAAATTGCAGGTGTTACCGTACTAAACGAAGGTGGCGATCCAACTTCGGGCCCAAGCATCAGGCTACGCGGTCAAAGCTCTTTTAATACTGAAGGCCCGTTGATGGTTGTTGATGGTACTATTTACAATGGCGGCCCGATCGATCCGGCCGATATCGAATCAATTGACGTATTGAAAGATTCATACGCCGCCATCTACGGTGCCAAAGCTGCAGGTGGCGTAATACTGATCACAACCAAACGCGGTAAACAAGGCAAAACCAATTTAGATATTACCGCAAAAGGCGGCGTACAAAACGCCTTGAAAATATTACAGGCCTTAAACGCTGCTGATTATGCCGATGCGATCAACACAGCTTATGATAACGCAGGCAAAAAGCGTTTGCCGGCCTTTGATGCTACTGTAAATCCCGATTCGCGCATCACACGTACTAACTGGACTGACGCCTTGTTTAGGACAGGCTACATACAGGATTATAACCTGAATATCAGCGGCGGCAGCGAAAAATCTACTTTTTATATTTCGGGCGGTTATCGAAAAAACAACGCAATTCTTTTAAATACCAATGCTATCCGTTATAACTTTCGCGTAAACTCTGATCACCAAATCAACAACTGGTTAAAAATTGGTGAAAGTATGTCATACTCTTACAATAACGGCCAGGGCGCTAACACAACAAGCGCTTATACCGGTGCTATTTTATCAGCTATATTTTATCCGCCAAACGCTTCTATTTACAATGCCGATGGTAGTTTTGGCGGTGTGCCGGCTGACTACGCGGGTTCTTACGGCGACGTAATTAACCCGGTTGCTTACCTGAAACGTTTAGATAACAGTGATGGTGTAAGCAGCTTCAACGTTAACCCTTATGTTGAAATAAACCTGATCAAAGGCTTAAAATTCCGCTCAAATTTAGGTATTACCAAAAACTCAGAAACTATCAAAAACTTCAGCACAAGGATATTGGAGCCGGGTAAAAAGTTTTTTGACAACTTCCTGTTCCAGGAGCAGAACAACTCGCGTACCATTCTCGCCGAACAAACTTTAAACTTCGACAGAACATTTGGCGAAAAACATCACATATCGGCATTGGCAGGTTACACTTATCAGGATGATATGAACGAGTTTTTCAGCGTAAATACTGATAATTATCAGAGCGAAGATCCAGCGGTTCGTTATATCATTAATGGCACACTTAATCCTACAGGTTTGCCATTACAGGGAGCAAAATCTGAGCAGGGTTTAATTTCTTACATTGGAAGGGTAGGATACGATTTTGAAGGAAAATATTTTATTAATGGGATATTTCGTCGTGACGCTACTTCAAGCATCGCAGCGCAGCACAGAGTTGAAAACTACCCGGGGGTTTCCGGTGGTTGGATAGTTAGCAAAGAAGATTTTTTCCCTAAAGACGGCTTAGTGTCTTTTGCCAAAATAAGGGCAAGTTACGGTCAATCAGGTAACCTTGCAGGGCTTAATACCTACTTCCCTACTTCGGTTAGTGTGTCAAAAACATCCGGATATCTCGGAAACCCAGCTACAGGAGTTACCGGTGCAGCTGTTGATGGTTTAGCTAATCTTGATCTCATTTGGGAAAAAGCAGCACAAACCAACGTTGGTGTTGATTTAGGCCTGATGAACGGCAAGCTGAATGTTACAGCTGATGCATTTGTAAAAACAAATACTCATTTTATATTTCATCCACCAGTTGCAGCTGTTTATGGTGTATCAAACCCGCCGTATGTTAATGGTGGAAAGATCCAGAATAAAGGTATTGAGCTATCTATCAAATATCAGGGTAACCTAGGCGAACTTCATTACAATTTCATTGCCAATGGTTCATACATCAAAAATAAAATTGATGACATTTTACCTGGCCAACAAACCATTCTTGCTGACCCAAGCGTAAGGGGCAGCCTGGTGCCTGTTTGGTTGAAGCAAGGTTACGCGATGTATTCTTTCTTTGGTTACAAAACTGCGGGTTTATTCCAATCGCAGGATGAAGTGAATAACTACAAAGGTCCAACCGGAGCGCTTATTCAGCCAAATGCGAAACCTGGCGATATTAAGTTCGTGGATACGGACCATGATGGTAAAATAACCGAAGCAGATAAAACGTACATGGGTACACCGTTTCCTAAAGTTAGTTATGGTTTTACAGCCAACTTTAATTACGGCCCGTTTGATATGAGTGTGTTTTTGCAGGGTGTAGCAGGTAATAAATTGTTCAATGCAGTTAAATACACCGGCCTTAATGCATCTATTCAAAACTATAACCTGCTGGCTGATGCAAAAAATGCCTGGACACCAAGCCATACCAACACTAATATTCCACGTCTGTCGGCAAGTGATGCAAATGGCAATTTTGGCAACGTATCTGACTTTTATGTAGAGAACGGTTCATACATGCGTATTAAAAATGTAACCCTGGGTTATACCTTACCAAAAGCACTATTGACTAAAATAGGTGTACGTAGTGCCCGAATTTTCGCTAATGCGCAAAACCTGGCCACATTTACCAAATACACAGGTCTTGACCCGGAAGTTGGTATCAACCAAAATGGTGTTGATTTAGGCTTGTATCCACAATCAAGGATCATTTTAGTAGGTGTTAACGTAGGTTTATAAAAAATCAGGAACCATAATTAAGGAGATACAGAGATGAAATTTAAAAATATAATTAGCAAAGGCTTAATGGGTGTAATGATTATTGCACTGGCCCAAAGCTGTAAAAAAGGTACTTTAGATAATATTAAACCAGCAGGTTCGCCAACTACCGCCAACTTCTGGAAAACTGCTGATGATGCCCAGGTCGCGGCCAATGGTTTGTATGAAAAACAAAGTAACAGCGAAGACCTTTATGGCCGCGGTTTCTTTTGGTTCATTAATGCCAGCGATGACATGGTTGTTGGCCGTACATCTGCCGACAGGGAAAATATCAAAAACTTTATCTGTACCGGTAACGAGAGTAGTATTTACGCTCCATGGCAGTTGCACTTTGTTGTGATGAAACGTGCTAATGACGTGATCAACAACGTGCCGAACATCAACATGGATGCAGCTACCAAAAACTTTATTTTGGGCCAGGCTTACTTTATTCATGCTGTAATGCACCTGGAAATTGCCGATCTATACGGATCAGACAAACAAGGCGCTCCTTTGCAAAATCGCGCCAATCCATTAGCGTTCCCGGCGCAATTGCCTTCAGTTAAAGATAACTACGCTTATATCGAGGCTGATTTGAAAAAGGCAGCTTCTTTACTGCCTTACTTTGATAAGCTTGCCGCTGCCGATAAAGGCCGTGCTCATAAAACTGCTGCTTATGCTTATTTGGCTAAAACTTACCTGCATGCTAAGGATTACGCTAACGCCGAAAAATATGCCGACTCGGTTATCCTCAGCGGAAAACATGCTTTGCTAAGTAACTATGCGGATGTATTTAAGATCGCTAATAACTACAGCTCTGAGTATATCTGGTCGGTAGCAAGTAACCTGAATGGTCAAAGCATTTTACCGGGCGCTATGTTAGAGAACAAAGGCTGGGGTTTATATAATGGTTTTGGTTACTATCAGCCAACTAAAGAGCTTGTTGACGAGTTTGAGGCCGGCGATAAAAGGCTTCCGGCTACTATCCTGCAAAAAGGCGATAGCTTCCAGTATTTCGGTCAAACTTATACTTACCCAATTGGTGGTAAAAGCAACAGCTTAACCGGCTACCAGTTTAATAAATATATGGAGCCATTTAGCTATGCAGGCGGCATTCACGTAAGTCCTAACGGCGATGAGCCTTCTACAGATTTAAACGTACCATTGTTGCGTTATGCCGAGATCGTGCTGATTAAAGCCGAAGCGCAGATCATGCAGGGCAAAAACGGTGATGCCGCGCTTAACCAGGTGCGTGTACGTGCAGGATTGCCCCCGATTACTAATGCCACAATGGCAAACCTCAAACACGAACGTCGTGTTGAATTGGCAGGTGAGTGGAGTGATCGTAACTTTGACCTGGTACGCTGGGGCGATGCACAGGCAATTTACGCAAAACCGTTACACGGTTCGGATGGCTCAATTGTATGGAAAGCTCGTAACTTTGACCCGGCAAGGGATAACGTTTGGCCAATTCCGCCAAAAGATATCCAGATAAGCCAGGGCCAGCTGAAACAGAATGCCGGCTGGTAATTGACATATTGAAACTTACAAAACCGGGCTCAGCCCGGTTTTGCTATATCTACACCAAATGAAAAAAAGTACTACCCTAATTACGCTGGCGACGCTGCTGGCAAACGTTGGTTTAACGGCCAATGCGCAGGTTAAAAACTACACCGTAGCCGACGCACACTCCCACAATGATTACAAAAACAACATTCCTTTTTACAGGGCTTATGAAAAAGGTTTCGGTTCTATCGAGGCCGACTGTTATGCCGTTAACGGGCAGTTGATGGTGGCTCACGATAAAAAGGAGATTGACGCTAAGCGGTCGTTAAAGATCTTGTACATCGATCCGCTGATTGAAAAATTTAAACGCGACCCACAGCGCCATTTAAGGCTGCTTATCGAAATTAAGGAAGATCATAAGGCGGTATTGCCCTTGGTGATCAAAGAACTGAAACCGTTAGAACAGTATTTTAATTATGAAGGTCACCCGGGACGGCTATCTATAGTTATGACAGGAGCAGTACCCCCTGCGGCAGAGATGACCAATTATCCGGCCTGGATCTCGTTTGATGTTGACCATATGAACGGCTTTACACCGGCGCAATGGAAAAAGATTGGCATGGTAAGCTTTCCGTTTGGTAAATATATGCACTGGAACGGTAAAGGTGTATTGAATAACGAAGAGATCGCGAGGATAAAAGCGGGCATCGATAGCGTACATAACTCCGGTAAAAAGGTGCGTTTTTGGGAAACGCCGGATACCAAAAGCAGTTGGCTGGCGCTAATCCGTTTAGGCGTTGATGTAATTGGCACCGATAAAATAGAAGAGCTTGGCGATTTCCTGAACAAGAAGCCAACAAGTGAATATACCGCGCCACAAGCGTATGGCATTTATAAGCCAACTTATAAATCGGACGGCGCGGTTAAGAAAGTTAAAAACATCATTTTGTGTATCGGCGATGGTATGGGTTTATCGCAGATCTATTCGACCTATACCGCCAACCGAGGCCAGTTGAATATTTTCCAGATACTCAACATTGGCTTTTCAGTAACTAATTCTGCCGATGCTTATATCACTGATTCGGCGGCCGGCGCCACCGCTTTTGCATCGGGCCAAAAAACTAACGACAGGGCAGTAGGTGTTGATCCGTCAGGCAAACCATTGAAATCATTGGCTGATTACAGCGCCGAAGCAGGCAAAAAGACTGCCGATATTGTGGCCTGTGAATTGACAGACGCTACCCCCGCGGCCTTTTATGCGCACGACTCGGAACGGAGCCACTCTACGGCCATTGCCAATCAAATTACTTCATCGCCTATTGATATTTTTCTGGGCTCGGGATACAAAGATTTTATCTGGCCGGTAAATGGTGAAAGCCCTGTTAATAAAATGAAAAAGAGGGGATACACGGTAATTCGCAACTTTGATGAGTTTTTGAATAGCTCGGCCCCAAAAATCCTGGCTTTGATGGATGACAGCGTAACCCGCCCGAAAATGGAAGGCAGGGGGAGTTATCTGCCGCTGGCATTTAATAAAGTAACCCAAACGTTCAAAAATGCTCCCAAAGGTTTCTTTATGATGATTGAGGGCTCGCAGATAGACCATGGCGGCCATGCAAATAACCTGAAACAAGTAATAACCGAAAATAGCGACTTCGATCGTGTAGTTGGCGACGCCCTGAAGTTTGCTGATGAAGATGGCGAAACCCTGGTAATTGTAACTGCCGATCATGAAACAGGCGGCTTAACCCTGCTTGACGGCAGTATCAACGATGGTTACGTATGGGGCGATTTTAGCACCAATGATCATACCGGTACCCCGGTTCCGGTATTTAGCTACGGCCCGCATTCCCTGGATTTCAGAGGGGTTTATAGTAATACCGAGATCTTTAACAAGATTAAGGCGTTGCTACAGTAGTAGCACATGATAGCTGCCGTAGCTTAACAGAACTTTTAAAGCCTAACGAAGTTTTTAAAACTTCGTTAGGCTAATGCTGTTTTGATGAGATTTATAGCTTAATTGAAAGATACAATACAGCAGCAATGGAAGCCCCAACCAATGGGCCGATAATCGGGATCCATGCATAAGCCCAATCGCTGGTTCCTTTGCCTTTTATCGGTAATAGCATATGCATAAAGCGCGGCCCAAGGTCGCGCGCGGGATTGATGGCGTAGCCGGTAGTGCCTCCTAATGACAAGCCGATCACCCAAACCAGTAATGCTACCGGGATAGCGCCCACTGAGCCCAGGCCGATAGGGGTTTTAGCAGGGGTGATTTCGGCACCAGCTATGTAGAAGATGGTGAAGAGCAGTACAAAAGCACCTATTACCTCGCTGGCAATGTTTGATATGTAATTGCGTACGGCTGGCCCGGTGCAAAATACAGCCAATATAGAGGCAGGATCATTTGTGCGTTTAAAATGATCGTAATACATGATCCAAACTAAAAATGCACCGATACAAGCGCCCGCAAATTGGGCAATAATGTAGGGCGCAACGTTTGCCCAGGCAAACTTACCCGCAATAGCGAGTGCTATGGTTACAGCAGGGTTAAGGTGCGCGCCGCTATACGGACCTGCAACAACTACCCCAACAAAAACGGCTAATCCCCAGGCAGTGGTAATCACTATCCATCCGCTGTTATTTCCCTTGGTATCTTTTAAAACTACGTTGGCTACTACACCATCACCTAATAATATCAAGAGCATGGTGCCTATCAGCTCAGCTACAAATGGAGACATGTTAAAATATTTTAAAGATGGATATTAAATAACTGTTACAGGATGCCCGGAATTTGACCAGCATTGAGCAGTGCTTACCGCACGTTTCCAACCCGCAATGCCCGATTTTACTTCATCAAGATCGTCAGCCGGAGTAAATTCCGCTTCGGCGGCCCACAAGTGCTGAATTTCGGCTATATCTTTCCAATAGCCTACAGCCAACCCGGCCATATAGGCTACACCAAGTGCCGTAGTTTCGGTAACTTCGGGCCGGATCACTTTGCAGTTCAATACATCCGATTGAAACTGCATCAGCAGGTTATTGGCTGTTGCGCCGCCATCCACGCGTAATTCTTTTATCTCCATGCCTGCATCAGCCTCCATAGCTTTAAGCACATCCATGGTTTGGTAGGCTATTGATGCCAGTGCGGCTCTTGAAATATGGGCGGCAGTAGCGCCGCGGGTTAGGCCAACAATAGCGCCGCGAACTTCCGGGTCCCAGTAGGGGGCGCCCAAGCCTGCAAAAGCAGGCACAAAATAAACACCCGCGGTATCTTTTACTGATGTGGCCAGCTTTTCAACATCAGCGGATGTTTTGATAATGCCCAGGCCATCGCGCAGCCATTGTACTACCGCGCCGCCTATAAAAATGCTGCCTTCAAAAGCATAGGTGATTTCGCCGTTTATTTTCCAGGCGATGGTGGTAAGCAGGTTGTTTTTTGATTTGATAAACTCATGCCCGATATTCATCAGCATAAAACAGCCTGTGCCATAAGTGTTTTTAACCATGGCTTTATCAATACACATTTGCCCGAATAAGGCCGCGTGCTGATCGCCGGCTATGCCTGCTATCGGGATGCGTTGCGCAAACAAATTATTGGCGGTTTGTCCGTACAGCTCGCTCGACTGTTTTACTTCGGGCAGGATACTTTTTGGGATGTTGAACAGTTGTAACAACTCCTCGTCCCATTGTTGTGTGCGGATGTTGAACAGCATTGTACGGCCGGCGTTGGTTACATCGGTAGCGTGAACTTCGCTGCGGGTTAACTGCCAGATGAGCCAGCTGTCAACCGTGCCAAAAGCCAGTTCACCGGCTTCGGCCTGTGCCCTGGCACCCTCAACATTGTCCAGGAGCCATTTTATTTTTGAGCCGGAAAAGTAAGCATCTATTACCAGGCCGGTTTTATCGCGGATCATTTCGCTATGACCGTTTTGCTTTAGTTCATCGCAAAAGGCGGCGGTACGCCTGTCCTGCCAAACAATGGCGTTATGAATTGGTTCGCCGGTTTTGCGGTTCCAAACTATGGTGGTTTCGCGCTGATTAGTTATACCTATGGCTTTAATATTGCCGCCACCCAAGCCTGCTTTTGCAATAGCTTCTGCGGCAACCCCAATCTGGCCTGCCCAAATCTCATTAGGGTCGTGTTCAACCCAGCCGGGCTTAGGAAAGTATTGCTTAAATTCTTTTTGTGCCGAAGCAATAATTTTACCTGTATGATCAAAAACTATTGCCCGCGAACTGGTAGTGCCCTGGTCGAGCGCTAAAATATATTCCTGCATAATTTGGTTTGGTTTACCTTGGTTTATTTATTGAAAATCACATTAAATTTGCTCATTTTAATGTAGTGTTAGTATATAATTTTTTGCTGTTTCGTTAAATGCATTAATTTGTGCGGCTTCCCATGCTGCATCTTTTCCCAACTCAGCGGCCATAAGGTGTGCTACTTCGGCAGTCATTTCGGTAGCTAAGCGGGCATCTAAAAATAGTACACGGGTACGGCGCGCCAGGATATCCTCAACAGTACGCGCCATTTCATTCCTTACCGACCAGATTACCTCAGCCTTAGTATACCTATCTTTAGGGTGAACCGGGTTTCCCCAATCCGGGTTTTCATTTTGCAGTGCTACAATCTTTTCAATGTCGGCACCATAAACAAACATAGGGTTGGTACGGTCGGGGTTAGGGCGACTGCCATGGATGGGTAGAGATGCAGTTTTACAAGGTGTGTTTGTAAGCCCGCCTGTTTCAATAGCCTTGTCAACAATATCCTCGGCCATTTTGCGGTAGGTGGTCCACTTGCCGCCTGTTATGGTAATTAACCCTGATGCGGAAACGATTAATTTATGGCTTCGGGAAATTTCCTTTGTTTTTGATGATCCATCTTGTGGGGCGGCAAGCGGTCGTAAACCCGCAAATACACTTAATACATCGGCACGGGTAGGGGCTTTGGTGAGGTATTTGCCCGCGGTTCGTAGTATAAATTCCACTTCTTCGTCCAGTGCCACCGGCTCAAGGCTGTGCGAGTTGATTGGGGTATCTGTAGTGCCTATCAATAATTTCTCATGCCAGGGAACTGCAAAAAGTACGCGCCCATCTTCCGTTTTTGGGATCATCAGCGCATCGTCGGCCGGTAAAAATGAACGGTCGAGTACAAGGTGTACGCCCTGGCTTGGCCTAACCATGGGCTTCTTTTCGGGGGTATCCATTTTTAGTACATCATCAACAAAAACGCCGGTGGCATTGATTACAGTTTTTGCCTTTAATTGATAGCTGCTGCCATTTTCAATGTCGGTAGCTTTTACGCCTGTAATTTTATCGCTTGTAGTTTTGATCAATCCGGTTACTTTAAAGTAATTCAGTAAAGTCGCACCTTGTTCAATGGCGGTTTGTGCCAGGTTAATTGCCAGCCGCGAATCGTCGAACTGCCCGTCATGATAAACAACACCGCCGTGAAGTCCTTTTTCCTGGATGCCGGGCAGTCGTTTAATGGTGTCTTTTTTTGAAATATGTTTTGCACGGCCAAAGCTTAGCTTGCCAGCTAATAAATCATAAATGCTGAGACCTATCGTATAAAAAACACCATCCCACCAGCTATAATTGGGAATAATGAAGCTTTCGTTTTTTACAAGGTGTGGTGCGTTTTGTAATAATAATCCCCGTTCACGCAAGGCCTCGCGCACCAGGCCGATATCGCCCTGTGCTAAATAGCGCACCCCACCATGAACCAGTTTGGTAGCACGGCTCGACGTTCCTTTGGCAAAATCGGCCTGCTCCAGTAATAATACAGAGAAGCCGCGCGAAGCTGCGTCGACTGCAGCGCCAAGTCCGGTAGCTCCGCCGCCTATGATGATCAGGTCCCAAACCTTTTCGGTATCGTTGAGGTGGCTAAGGTTCGCTTCTCTTGTAAATGAGTTCATTTTATTTCGATATTTATTCAAATATATAAAATCGAAATAAAAACAAAACTAAATGAAATTAAAAATAATTTTATTTAGTTACATTTGACTAACAAGGAGCGCAGCAAGCTTTATAAACATTACAATTAATTTTTCTTTTTAATTTAGCGATTATGAGTAAAAACACCGACCGGCATAAGTTTATCCTGCAAAAGGTTGAGACAGATGGTTTTGTGAATGTGCAGGACCTGAGCAACCAGTTAAGTGTTTCGGAAGTTACCATCCGGAAGGACCTGAAACTTTTGGAAGATAAAAACCTACTTTTCAGAACGCATGGTGGTGCAAGCCAAACTAACCCTTATGCTAATGACAGGCCGGTAGCCGAAAAGGAGAAACTGAACGGCCCCGAAAAAAGAAAAATTGCCGCAGAAGCAGCGATAAGGATAGATACCAATGATTCGGTTATTATAGCCTCCGGCACTACGATGCTCGCCCTTGCCCGCGCCATGCAGCCTAACAAGCATCTTACGGTAGTTACCGCAGCTTTGCCGGTAGCCCTTGAACTTTTGCAGCATCCGCAGGTTGATATTGTTCAATTGGGGGGGCAAATGCGAAACACCTCATCATCGGTAACAGGTAATTATGCCGAACTGATGCTGGACGATATGTTATGCGGCGTGTTGTTTTTAGGAGTTGATGGCATTGATCCTGAAATAGGCTTGACTACTACTAATTTATCCGAAGCCCGCCTTAACCAAAAAATGATCAATGCAGCTCAAACAACCATTGTACTGGCCGATAGCACCAAATTTGGTAAGCGGGGCCTGGCAAAAATTTGCGCGCTTGATCAAATCAACGAAATTATTACCGATAGCGGTATTAGCCCGGCAATGCTCAATATGCTGGAAGAAAAAGGAGTGAAGGTAACGGTTGTGTAGGCGTTTAAGCCTTCACCGATGACGACCGTACAATCAATTGCGTATCCACTTTCTCAGTCGTAAATTCTTCAACCGGCCATTTGCTTTCTATGGTTTTAATAAGCATTTCTGTAGCCATTTGCCCAATCTGGAAGGCTGGCTGACGTACAACAGTTAATGGTGGATCAAACAGATCAACCACATCCGAATTGGTGAAGCCTGCTATCGCGATATCTCCCGGAACTTTTAAGCCCCATTTTTTTAATATCGACATACTGCTGATGGTTAGCCTGTCGCTGCCGCTAAAAATAGCCTCCGGTTTATCATCCAATGCCAGCAATTCTTTCAGTACAAGCTCCACTTCGTCGTGGATCATACCGCCATGGTTGCAATGTTTAAGGTATTCGGGCCTGAATTCGATACCGTGTTTATCAAGTGCGGCCTTATAGCCTTCAAAACGCTCGTGGCTGATAAGCAGGTTATTTGAATTGGTGAGGTGTGCTATTTTGGTAAAACCCGAATTGATCAAAGCTTCGGTGCCGTTAAATGAGCCCTGAAAATTATTGGCTATCACTTTGTGAGTATTCAGGTCAGGCGCTGCCCTGTCAAAAAATACGATAGGGAAACCTTTATCCAGCAGGTATTTATATTGAGATGTATCGGTTGTTTGCGCTGATAGCGATACCAACAAACCATCCACATGCCGCGATAATAAATGTTTTACATTGGCACTTTCCCTGTCAAATGATTCGTGTGTTTGGGTGATGATAACGTGATACCCGCGGTTATAAGCTATAGATTCAATGCCGTTAATAGCCTGCGAAAAATAATCGTTAGCCACTTCGCAAACCACTACGCCTATGGAGTGGCTTTTTTGTTCTTTAAGACTTAAAGCAATAGGGTTAGGCCGGTAGTTGATTTTTTCAGCGTACTCAAGGACAAGCTTTTTGGTTTCGGTGCCTATTTCATAGCTTCCGTTAAGCGCCCTTGATACCGTTGATGTTGACACACCCAAAGCCTTGGCAATATCCTTAATAGTAACTGATTCAAACATAATTTAGCGTGGCGATCGGTTTTTAAATATCAGGAAATATTTGATACGGGCTAAGTTATTTTAAAAATTGAAATATCTGAGTGTTTTCCATTGTCAAAAGGGTGTGGCTTTTTGGCGATAACTTCTTCAATTCCGGCAAAAGCAATTTTATGTCAATTTAATTGTATTATTGATTTTTAATTAGGTGTAAAATTATTGTTATAATTATTACATTGTACCTGATTTCAATTGTAAAACGTTTTATCCCCTGGTTAAGCTATGTCTCACGAACAAATTGTTCATGACGATCATAATACTGCTGTCTGGCTTGCTTTTAAAGAAGGCAATTGGGATGCTTACACGCAATTATATAACCAATATTTTAAGGTACTCAACAACTACGGGCACAAATTTACCAGGGACGTTAATGTAATTGAGGATGCCATACATGATCTTTTTATTAGGCTTTGGACAAACAGGGCGGGGCTTGGCAATCCTGTATCGGTAAAAAACTATCTTTTCAAATCGTTGCGCAGCATTATTTTCCGTAAGCTGCAGTCGAAATCGCGCTTTGTTGATATTGAGGATGAAGCGGAGCATAACTTTCCCTTTGAAATTTCATTCGATCAGCAGATCATGGCCGATGAGGAAGAGCAGGAACTACAGAAAAAAATTAAGTTTCATGTAAAAGCTTTGCCTGCACGGCAGCAGGAAATTATATACCTGCGTTTTTATGAGGGTTTAGGTTATGATGAAATTGCCGATATTATGGAAATAAATATTAGTTCGGCCTATAAACTGATCTATAAAGCATTCGATAACCTCCAGGATGTGCTAAAAACTTCAAAATTGGCTATTGTTTTAGCCCTGTATTCGTGCTTCTGCATAAATAATCATTAAAAAATAAATTTTTTTTCAGTTTGTAGGGATAATTGGGGTAGGGTGCTGTCTATAAGGAGTAAATAACACCTTATAAACAATGCAGATAGCCAAATACAGTAATTATACCCTGCCGGATTTTTTAGAGGACGATGATTTTCTCCGTTTTGTGATCAATCCCACACATAACGACACTGTTTTTTGGCAGCAGGTCACAGCAGAATATCCGCAACAGAAAGAAATAATTGCCGAAGCTTCAAAAATTATTAAAGCATACCGTAAACAGGATGTTTTTACCAACGAAGAAAATCAATCGAAAGTTTGGCAGAGGATTGAATCAACGTTGCAAAAAGATCGGGTTAAGCCAAAGATCTTCACATTAAACGGGTTCCTCCGTGTTGCTGCGATGTTGTTGCTTGTATCCTCCATAGGTATCGCTTTATGGCTGATAAAAGGCAGGCAAAATGAAATTGATACTACTTATGGAGAGTTGAGCACTGTCACCTTGCCCGATGGCTCAACCGTGGTGCTCAATGGTAACTCGAAATTAACTTACTCCGATAACTGGGATAAAAATTCAAGAGAGGTTTGGATAAATGGAGAAGGATTGTTCAATGTAACGCATATCAATAAAGACCCAGCCCATATTAAGCCTTCTGAAAGATTTATTGTGCATTGCCCTGATATGGATATTGAGGTGTTGGGCACAACTTTTAATGTCAGAAGCAGGCATAATAAGACCAACGTAGGTTTAGTTCAGGGAAAGATCAGGCTTGATTACGTTGATGCCGTAACGGGGAAACAATCGCTTATTATGAAACCGGGCGATTACGTGCAGCATACTTATAAAAAAGCACTTACCCGCATTACTCTTCCCGCTCCTGAAAAAATCACCAAATGGACAAAACACCAGCTTTTATTTAATGATGCCAGCCTGGCGCAGATCAGCGAGATCATGACCGATGATTACGGCTATCAGGTTGATTTTTCAAGCCCCGACTTAACCAATTTCAAAATAGAAGGTGAGATCAACGTGCCTAATGTTGAGGAATTAATTGAAACTATATCCACCACACTTCCGGTGAAAATTACCCGAACAGACAAAAATATCACTATAACAAAATTAAACCCCTAAACGAATAACTTATGAGAAAACTCGACTCATTCATTTTTTTAAGATGTTGCTGTTTCCTGATGGTATTGCTTGGCCGGTCGGCATACGGATATGCCCAAATGGCATTAACCAGTAACAACAGGATCCACGCAAAAAGTTACGGTTATACAGCTCCGCAAGCTGTTGAAAACAAGGTACTCCTAAAAGACGCACTTGAAAACCTGAAAAAACAATTCAATGTTCAGATAGCTTACCAGGAAGGTTTGCTTGATAACAAGTTTGTGCCCGCCAATTTAACAAGTAATATCAGCCAGTTAACGCTTGACGATAATTTGAAACAATTGTTATCTGCATTTCAGTTAACATATCGCAAAATAAATGATAACCAGATCTCGATTTTTACGATAAAGGACTTTATTTCTTCAACCAATGCAGCTGTTGCAGCAGTTACATTAACAGGTAAGGTAGTGGATGCTGGCGATGGGCAGCCGGTTGTTGGCGCATCTGTTTATTTAAAAATGGATAATAAGGTGGGTGCAATTACCGATATTACAGGCAGCTTCAGATTGATAGTGCCAGATAAGTACACGGGTAAGCCATTGACGCTGGTGGTAGCCTATGTAGGATACAACCAGGAAGAAGTTTCCGTAACTGACCCTGCATCACCTTTGCAAATTAAACTGATGCAAAATAACAAAGCCCTTAATGAGGTTGTGGTTACTGCTCTTGGTATCAGCAAGCAAAAAAAATCATTGGGCTATTCGGTGACTGAGGTTAAGGGTACCGAATTTACTCAGGCCCGTGAAAATAACGTGGCTAATGCGCTTACCGGTAAAGTAGCCGGTGTTAACGCGGCGGGCTTATCAACCGGTCCGGGCGGTTCAAGCCGCGTGGTGATCAGGGGTAACGGCGGTCTTGCCGGTGATAACCAGCCATTATATGTGGTGAACGGTATGCCGATTGATAACAGCGTACCCGGTGGCCCTGCTACGGTTAATGGTATTACCAATAATGTTGACCGCGGTGATGGTATAGCAGCTATAAACCCCGACGATATTGAATCAATCAGCGTGCTTAAAGGTGGTACTGCTGCCGCGCTTTACGGTTCAAGGGCTGCAAATGGTGTTATTTTGATCACCACCAAAAAAGGCCGGATCCAGAAAGGGGTAGGGGTTGAGTTTAACTCGACAGCCACCTATGATAATGTAGCTGTATTCCCAGATTACCAGTACGAGTACGGGCAGGGCGATGGCGGCGTAAAACCAACCACCTTGGCGGCTGCGCAGGCAAGCGGAAGGCGCTCATGGGGTTCGAAAATTGACGGCTCTACTGATTATGTAGCTGTTGATGGGAAAACCCACCCTTATGTTGCACAGAAAAATAATCTTAAAAACTATTATCAAACAGGTAGTACTTATACCAACAGTCTGGCTTTTTTGGGCGGCAACGAAGCTTTTACCTACAGGTTTTCGGCTGCCGATTTGAACAGTAAAGGTATTTTGCCGGGTACTACCTATGATCGTAAAACTTTTAATCTCGCCCTGAACGGCAAACTGAGCGATAAGCTATCGATTGAGGCTTTAGCACAATACAACGTTGAAACCGGTCATAACCGTACAGGCGCAGGCGATGCTTTGGGCAACCCAAACTGGACCCCGCTTGAGGTTGCTAATACCGTTGATGTTCGCTGGTTGAAGCCGGGCTATGATGCTTTGGGCAATGAACAGATCTGGAACGATGCATCCATCGCGTCAAACGGATATTTTGTGATCAATAAATACAAGGAAGATGATGTGAAGAACCGTTTTATTGGCCAGGGATCAGTTATTTATTCGCCTATAAAAAACCTTACTTTCAAAGCCACCATCAGCCGCGATTTTTTTAATTACAACTATACCAATATACTACCAACCGGTACGTTGTACATACCTAATGGCCAGTATGCAGGCATTAAATCGGATGTGTCTGAAACCAATGAGTTAGCTACCGTTAGTTATAAAACAAAGATCATTAGTGATTTAAATGTAAATGTTTTGGGCGGCGTAAACAGCCGTAAATACACAACCAATCAGCTAACGCTTAATGGTTCGCAATTTACGATTCCATATTTTTACAGCTTTACCAACCTTGCAGTTTCATCAACCCTACCATACAATGCCAAGATTGTGACCAACTCGATTTTTGGCTCCGCCGATTTTGATTACAAGAGCCTGGTGTTCCTGTCATTCACCGGCAGGAAGGATTGGTTTTCAGTGCTTAGTCCTAAAAGCAACAGTATATTTTACCCAAGCGTGGGCGGAAGCTTCATCCTCTCGGATGCAGTTAAACTCCCTGATTTTTTTAATCTTGTAAAACTACGTGGCTCATGGGCCCAGGTAGGCGGAGGCGATCCTGATGCATATGCTATCAACCTTACTTACAGTAATGTGCCAAGTGCCGGGCAACCTCTGCAAAATGTAACCAGTAATAATATTACCAACAGCACTCTTAAACCATATACTTCAACAACATTTGAAGGTGGTTTTGAATTGCAGATGCTTAAGAACCGTTTAGGTTTGGATGTTACGCTGTATGATCGTAAAACAACCAACGACATTGTAAATACGGCAATTTCTTCAACATCGGGTTATAATAACGTGATCCTGAACGTTGGTCAGGTAAGCAACAAGGGTATTGAAGTATTATTGAATGGTACGCTTGTAAAAACGAGCAGTTTTACCTGGAGCGCGAGTTATAATGTAGCCTATAATGATAATAAAGTGGTTAAGCTGGCCCCCGGCCTTAATACCATTCAGCTGGCCACTTCGGTAGGTAACTGGGGTATTTTAGATAACATTGAAGGTAAGCCCTTTGGCATGCTGATGGGTACCCGCATGCAAAGGGATGCTAATGGTACTGTAGTATTTAATGCTACAACAGGTTTACCGGTACAAACCCCGCTGCAACAGTTAGGTAAAAGCGTTGCCCCACTTACCATGGGTTTAACCAACGAATTCAGGTATAAAAGAATTTCGTTAAGCTTTTTGGTTGACGGTAAGTTTGGTAACAAGGTGTTTTCGGTTATGGAAGTTTACGCCACTCGTTTGGGCTTAATGAAATCAACATTGCCGGGAAGGGAAAACGGCTTAGTATTGAACGGTGTTGATCAAACTGGTGCTCCTTACACCCGCACGGTACCTGTAAGTGGTCTGAGGTCATACTATGATAATTACAAAACGTATTCCGAACTGTTTTTGCACGATGGCAGCTTTGTTAAACTTCGCCAGGTTATCCTGTCATATGCACTTCCAACAAGTCTTTTAAACAAAGTTAAGATCCAGTCGGCCAGTATATCATTTGTGGCCAGGAACCTCTGGACTATTTATAAGCAGACAGATAATTTCGATCCGGAGCAAAGCTTTACCAATAGTAAAACTCAGGGCTTCGAGTCTATTGGCTTACCGCGTACACGTTCACTTGGTGTAAACCTGGCTGTTAAGTTTTAACAATTAAATTGAATACGATGAAAAGACATTTAACCAAATATATTTATTACGCACTAATAATGCTTGGCATTATCGCCACACAATCGTGCACTAAAAACTTTGATACGCTAAACATCAACCCTGATGCATCATCAAAAGCGGTACCACAGTACATTTTTACCAAATCTCAATATGACGGTACAGCACGTATGCTTGATTTGTTACTGGGCACCATGCAGTACACCACCAGTTTTAATGACGTGGCCGGTTTCGGGTCAAAATATGTATTGAGCCAGGGCCCGCAGTCGGCGGCAGCTTTCTCCAATGCTTATCCTAATGAGATCAACGAATTAGGTGAGGTTTTAAAGGCAGTTGGCACCGATGCTTCACTGGTAAACCTGCAGGCCGAAGCGAGGATCTGGAAAGTATATTGCTTCAGCAGGCTTACCGACTTGTATGGCGATATCCCATATTCGCAGGCTGCACAGGGTTATAATCAGGCTATATATAAGCCGGCTTACGATGCACAAAAAGATATCTATGCCGATTTGTTGAAGGAGCTTGACCAGGCGGCCCAAAGCCTTGATGCTGCCAAGACAACTTTCGGTTCGGCCGATTTAATTTATGGCGGCAATACCGTAAAGTGGAAAAAGTTTGCTTACTCGCTTATGCTCAGGTGTGCCATGCGCATGACCAAAGTTGATATCGCTCAAGCGCAAACATGGGCAACAAAGGCTATAGCAGGCGGTGTTATTTTAGATGATGCCGATGTGGCCAAAGTAGCTTACGTTGGTGCCGGCCAGGACATCAACAAAAACCCTTTAGCGCTTGATCTTTATAACAACGATTATATTGCAGGTAACGGCAGTACCAATACCGAAGGAGGCAAGTACCAGGATGTGTTTATTAATTATCTGAAAGCCAATAAAGATCCGCGCCTGGCCGTAGTATCTGTAGTGTGGAACGGCGGCGTAGCTGATACTACTTCAGCTATTCAAAAAGGTATGTCAGCAGGATTAAATGCCAAACCTGCCGATTTTGTAACCTATTCAGAGCCAAATCCTAAAACGATATTGCTGTTAAATTCTCCGCGATTGGTTTTTACCGCTGCCGAAAGTTATTTCCTGTTATCTGAAGCTGCCGCAAGGGGATGGTATACCGCTGCTACCGCCGAGTCATTATACCAAAATGGCATTGCCGCATCCATGCGTCAATGGAGCATTATTGCCGGTAGCGCAGGTACTATTACAACGGCCCAGATCAACTCATACATTAACGCGCATCCTTTTAATACAGGTGGCACGCTTGATCAAAAAATGGAGCAGATCTATACCCAGTTTTGGGTTGGCATATTCCCTGATGCGCAGGAGGTTTTTGCAAGCTACAGGCGTACAGGTTATCCTGCTCTGGTGCCTAATAATTATGTTGGTAATGCTACAGGCGGTAAAATATTCAGACGGATGTTATACCCTGTTGGCGAGCAAAACCTTAACGCGGCATCATATGCCGCTGCTATCTCCCGTCAGGGGCCGGATGATTTTTTAACCCGGATGTGGTGGGATAAACAATAATGTTAAAGTTTGATTTGTTAAATTAGTTGATGTTGTTTCGGGGAGGGCGTGGGGCCTTCCCTGATTTTTTTAACCTTTTTTTGATGTATAAGAAATACCTTTTTTTCCTGCTGCTGTTTTGTTGTATTCAGCGCGTATCGGCACAAAATGATTTGGTTAAGGATGATAATGCAAGTAATTATAACCTGAACAAACCCGAGCGCGAACTGTGGCTTAAAAATACCGGCTTGGGCTTGTTTATTCATTTTAGTATGGATAGCCAGCTGGGTGTGGTGATCAGTCACTCGCTGGTTGGGGCAAGTGACGATTACGTAAACCGTTATTTTAATGAGCTGCCCAAAACTTTTGATCCCTCCAAGTTTGATCCGCACCAGATAGCAACGCTGGCAAAACTGGCCGGCATGAAATACATTGTGTTTACTACCAAGCATCATTCGGGTTTTTGTATGTGGGATACCAAAACAACCGATTTTAGTATAACCCATACACCATACAAGAAAGACCTGTTAAAAGAGTTTGTGGATGCCACTCGCGAAGCAGGTTTGCAGGTAGGATTTTATTTTTCGCCCGAGGACTTTAATTTTCTTCGCGATCATCATATACCTATTAGTCGTACCGATGTGAAGATGGATACCCAAACCCGCCATGAATATGACGAATACACCCGGAAGCAATGCGAGGAACTGATGACCAATTATGGTAAAATAGATATACTTTTTATAGATGGCGATCCTAAGGAAGTGGTAAAGCAAACCTGCTGGAAGTTACAGCCGGACTTGCTGATAACCCGCGGCGCCATCAAAACGCCTGAGCAGATCATGCCGGGTGCCATGATCAATGAGCCATGGCTGTCATGCATTACGATGGGAACTGCCTGGGGATATCAGCCAACTAACGAGCGCTATAAATCGGGCACCCAGTTAATTGGTTTATTGATAGAGGCGAGGGCCAAAGGTGGCTCCCTGTTGTTAAACGTTGGCCCGAAGCCTGATGGCGCCTTGCCCATTGAACAGGAAGAGCGGTTACGGGAAGTGTCGACCTGGTATTTTGTTAACCGCGAATGTATTGACAGTGTGCGAAGCTGGGTGATCAGCAAGGAGGGCGATACCTGGTTTACCGCTAAAAACGGGCATACACTTTATGCCATTGTTACCAATGCGGCTGATTGGAAGGAGGGGAGCCGCAAAACTTTTCTGATCCGTTCTGCCATCGCCAATGATCAGACTCAAGTAAGCGTATTGGGGCAAAATAGTAAGGTGATTGAATATAAAACCGATGATGTAAGCTGCCGGTATAAGCAAACCGATAAGGGGCTTGAAGTATCTGTTGTAAAGGCGCAGCGTATTTATGATGATCACCGCTGGCCTAATCCGGTAGTGATCAAACTGGAAAATGTTGACCCCGTTTTTAAAGAAGCCGCCATTGTTGAAACAGGTGCGGGTTCAAAAATAAAGACCGGTGCAGTTTTAAAAGGTAAAATCCTGAATTACAAAAGTATTTCGGCAAAAAGGGCCCGGTTTGATTATCGCCCTTACCATGGACAGGTAGAAACTTTATATGCAGGTAAGTGGACAGCCGGCACCTGGGTAAATATTAAGACTGATGGCACTTTTGAAGCGACCATTCCACTAAAAGCCGATTACGAATACAAGGCTATAGTTGAACAGGCTAATGTTGAAATAGAAGGGGAGAACAAATTATTTAAGCCGTAAAATTTGGTGAGATTATGAAAAACGGGGGTACGTTTTGCGCAACCCCGTTTTTTGCTTTTAAAGGTCTTTGATATTATCGTTAGGATTTCTGTCAATGAGTTTACTGAACGGATCGATGCCTACAGAGGCGGGCTGGCCTTTAACAATAACACTGATTTGCTGTACCCCGCGTTTAAGCTTATACTTTTTGATGTACAGGGTATTACTCACCATCCGGTTACCGGCACCTTGAACCTGCTTACCGAAAATCCCGATATCAATATAATCGTTCATGTTTACAGCCGGGATATCGTTGTTTTTGGCATCCTTCCAAACTTTGCTAACATCAAGCTTAAAAGTAATTTTATATTCATTTTTATTACCTGTCGGTTTGCTGCTGGCTTCAACCACCCTGTTATCATATAGTGTGATCTTTTGCCAGGTATCGGTAAGGTAATACTGCAGCGAATCGGGCACATGCTTTTGAAGGCATTGATAAAGATTGTTGGCGCCGGCAAACGGGCCGTCTGTTTTAAAAGTATAGGCCTTTTTAAATTCGCGCAGTGCCACGTTCAGACTGTCTTCGCCAATCAGGTCGCGCAAACCATACAGTGCCACGCTTGCTTTTCCACCCCATAAAAACCATTGATTGGCCTTGATCAAGGGATGCTCGTTTTCATTAAGGTGCCGCCTGATAAACAGGTAATACCATAACTGGTCTAAAACGATATAACGCATGTTGTCCTTACCGTATTTATGTTCGGACATTACCAGTTGATCATAGTTTGAAAGGCCCTCGGGGATCACTAAACTTCCTACAGTGCTGTTTGGGGCTGTCTGGAAACGCCACCATTGTTGCGACAGCAGCCTTGTTGTATTGGCATAGCAATAATCAAAGCTATTGGGATCCCTGAAATCGGCATTCCAGCCAAAGTATTCTGCGTAAGTGTCCAGCGTTGTCATGGAGGCATCCTGCGGACCGTAAACAGAAGTTTCCACCAGTCGGATATCATTAAACGGATAGGCACCATAAACCTTGCTGTAATAATTTAAACCATCTTTATAAGCCGCGATATACCTGTCGATATTGGTGCTGTGCTCAGGATTATAATAAACCTCGATATTTACGTTGTGGTCCAGTTGAACAGCGGCTTTTTTTACGGCCAGTCTTTCGGATATAATCCCCATTGGCATATACATACCGGGCTTATCCTGCACATAATGGAAGTAGTTACGGCCATTCTGCTGCCAGTTTTTTACGAGCTGCCCCGGAGCAATAGCTGTTTGACCGGCGAGTGTGCCAACTGTAACATCAAGTTTCAAAAGATCGGCGGCCCTACCTGCTTTAAGTGTATTGATGCCTTCAGTATTATTTTGCTGTATTTCCTCCTGCTTTTTTTCGGGCAAACCAGCCTTTTTGCGTTCATAAGGACTGTTTAATTCGTCATCTTCATCGTAGCCTAAACCCGGTAATCCTCCGTTAAAGAAGGTACCGTTGTTAATGAGAGCTGCAGCATACATGCCATTGGTAAACCCTTTATGCACTATTTCTGAGTTGATCTCTAATGTTAATGAATCGCCCGGCATTAGCGGTTTTATGAACTTGTATAACCGGAAGTCAGCAGTATCTGTCTTCGGCCTGAACCAGTTGAAAAATCCGCGGGGATAAAGCAGCGGGGTAGTAAACGGAACCAATACGCCATTGGTTTTAAGCGAATAATTGGTGAGCTCATCGCCGTCGAGCAGCATTTGTGATATGGCAACTTTGTTTTTATTGATGATGGTTACCAATGCGTGTGTGGCTACCTGTTGTTTATCCGGGTAAAGCTCTACCTGCATTTTTATGCTGGTTACTTTAGGCAGGGAAAGGTGCTCATATTTTTTGAGCGATTTTTCATACTGCACGGCCCTTGCGGTATTTTCATACTTGATGAGATAGTTGTTTAAAAAGCTCACATTGTAGTAATTCCATGCGCCTACAGCCAAAAATGCTATGGCTACTATTACAGTGATCAAGGCTGTACTGCGATTGAAGCGCTGAGGTAGCAGGCGTAATCGTTCTTTAAAGGACGATGTTACGCCTCGGTAATAAAATAATCCCGAAACAACGATCAGCAAACCAGCAAACAACATCCAGTACAGGTTGAACCAGCTAATGGGCGCTGCCATATGCCCTATGCCAGTCATATCAGATATTCCCGACGATGGGGTGTACGAGTACAGCAGCAGATTATAATCAAAAGTGCCGGTTTTGCGCAAAAAGAAAACAATCACCCATAAAAACACGCCTATGCCATGGGCTGCAAATTTGTTGTTGATAACAACGTGCACAACATAGCAAAAAACAACCATCTGCAGCAAAGCGGGCAGCAATATGTAGGCTATGTAGAGAAAGTACACTGATAGATTCAATGTGTGATAACCTTTTAATAATTGAACGATAACCCCGGTTAGTATGGGTAGGAAGGATAAGCCGGTACTAATAAGTAATAAGGTGATGAGCTTCGATCCGTTTAAAATCCAGTTTGGAGGCGGGAGAGAGTCATTGATAAATGCATAGCGGGTTGCCCTGTCACGGTGCAGGGTTTCGCCGGTATAAAACATCAGGATAAAGAAAATGAAAAAGGGAAAGGCATCGTTGAAGATCGCCAACAACGTAACTGTACGCGGAAAATCCGGTACGCCATTCCTGTTGTCGCCAAGCCAGAATACAAAACCGAGGAATAAGCTGCCGGCGATTAATATGATCCAGAAGTAGTTATCGCGGATGATGTTAAGCAGCTCAACCTTTACCAGGTTACTCAAGGTATTCCTGCTGTACTTGCCTGTAAAGCTAACTGTGGGTTTAATGATTACGGCATTCCGGGCTTTAACACCAACTTCGTCAATGGCTGCTTTATCACGTCGGCCACTAAAAAAGCGCTCAAAATTAAACCGTAGATAAGTGAAAATTACAACAAGTAACCCAATACCACCCCATACTATACGATTGAGCATAAATGTACCTGTTACCGGGAATAAAGTGGTGTTTTGCTCATTGACACTTGAAGAATTGGTTTGCATCCTGATGCCATTGAGGCCGAAAGGATCGCTGAGGTTTATTACTGTTGGATTGTTTATGTGGTTAAGGAAAAACAGTGCGATAAAGTAAAACAGGAATAGCAGGATACCCCCAAAGTAGATAACTTTCACGTTGCGGGTAATAGCAACCAGGCCAAAAAACAACGAAGATGTGAACAACACATTTGGCAGACCGATAGTAAAAAACGGGTGCAGGTAGTAAATGAGGTTATTAGGGCCGTATTGTTTTGCATCCGTCCATCCCATAGCAGGACCAAGTTTGGTGCCGATAAATGCGCCGATAATAATTGCCGATGCTATAAAGATCATGAAAACGAACGAGCCCAAATAACGGCCCCAGAAATAACCGGCTTTGGTGATAGGGTAGGTTAGGTAGTAATCTTTTGTATTGTACTCAATATCGCGGTACAAAGCGGTGCCCATAATGGAGGAGCTCACGAGCGTCATCATCATAGTGATGCCCGAACACCACAACGCAAGTACATAAGGCGCGTTGATGTGCTCTTTTTCGCCTAATGGTAACGAGCCTGTTGAAAAAGTGAACACTGTAAATATCAGTGCTGCCAAAAAATAAAGGTAAACGGCTGGCCTGCGGACCCGATTCCGGATCTCGAACAGAAATATTTTAAGGAACATAAACTATTGGTTTATAGTAGTTTTAAATGGTATCTACATCTATACGTGTGGCGATGTTGCTGAAGTATACATCTTCCAGGTTTGGCGTGCTGCTGATAAAACCGTTGCCGGGGTCGGCTTCGTTGATAATGCGGATGTGGAGTTTGCCGGTTTTAAGTTGCGTTGATATTACCTGGTAATCATCTTTGTAAAAGCCCAACTCTGATTGGGTTATCACTTTGCTGTAGATTTTTCCGTTCAATTCATTTACCGCGTTTTCAGGGTCACCTGCATATAACACCTCGCCCTGGCAAATGATAGCGAAATTAGCGCAGAGTGTGCTTACATCCTCAACAATATGGGTCGACAGGATCACTATGGTGTTTTCACCCAGGCGGCTCAGGAGGTTATAAAAACGGTTTCGCTCGGCCGGGTCAAGGCCTGCTGTGGGTTCGTCAACAATAATCAGTTTGGGATTACCGATTAGTGCTTGTGCTATTCCAAAACGCTGTTTCATACCGCCGGAGTAGGTGCCAAGGTGCTTTTTCCGGTCTTTATAAAGGTTTACGTTTTCCAGTAATTGAAGCACAAGGTCTTTGCGTTCGGCGTTGTTGCCAACCCCTTTGAGCTGGGCAATATGGTCGAGCATTCGTTCGGCCGATATTTTGGGATAAACACCAAACTCCTGTGGCAGGTAACCGAGTAGCTGTCTAACTTCGGTTTTATTTTTCAATACATCCAGTTCATCTAAGAAAATGCTGCCTTTATCGGCTTCCTGCAGGGTGGCTATGGTACGCATCAGTGATGATTTACCGGCGCCGTTTGGCCCAAGCAGGCCAAACATGCCATTATTAAGGGTCAGCGAAACATCTTTTAAAGCATGTACGCCGTTGGCATAGGTTTTAGAGAGTGAGTTGATTACTAATTTCATGATTTGCTAAGTTTTGGTCATTTATTATTACGGATCATCCTTGTATTTCCATTCAGGACGAGTTTAGCGCTGTCGGCAAGTTTATAGGTTATGTTGCTGAGGCTATCGTCCTTGATCCATAAGCGGCTTTTGTTTCGGATATCGAGGTTGGTTTTACTGAATTGGTTACCTGTTTCAATAGATAGATTTGAAGAGCTATTGTTGCTTTTACCGATAATGGCATTTAATACATTAAACTTGTTGTTTTTTAGCAGGACAGTGGAAGCATGGTCCTGGATAATGTTGAGCCCGTCCCCGTTGAAACCACTGATGGTAGTAGCGCGCCATTTGAAGTCTTGCGCGGCAGTGGTATCGACAATTTCAGTGTCGCCTGCCTTATATTTTGCATCGGCGTAAAACGCGTTTAATTGCGGCATGGATATGTACAGAACGTTTGGGGCTTGTACATTATGAAAGTTATCTTTAAACGCGGCACGAATAAAGAGCGAATCGTGCCGTTGTTCAATTTTCATGAACTCCATGGCGGCAGGGTCAGCAAGTATTTTGAATGGCCCTTGAACCAGCATAATATTGATAGCCGTCGATGAACCAAGCTCAATAACCTTGAAGTTTTGGAAATTTAGGTTGTTAAAGCCATTATAAGGGTTTTTATACTCACCTTTAAAATATTCTGCTTTCAGCTGAAAGTCATAGATCCCAACCGAAACTATCAGTAACAATACCGCGGTAAGTAAGAATTTATTGCTTGTTTTCATCGTTGCTTGCCTGGTTTAATTCATTATTTTGTTGCGCCTGGAAATGTTGATATTGAAGGCTGATCTCATCTATCGATATACCTAACAGGTACATGTTTTTAAAAAGTTCGGGTAAGTTCTGACGCACAAAGTTTTCTTTGCGGTAAGCTTTTACTTTGTCAAAGCCATTCTCTGCCACAAATAAACCCAGGCCGCGTTTGTTATAAATAATTTCGAGCCCCTGCAAAAATTCGTACGATCGCATAACCGTATTTGGGTTTACTTCCAGCTCAACTGCCATATCACGTACCGATGGGATCTTTTGCCCGCCGGGCCATTTGCCCATCAGGATCTGATCGCTCACAAAAGCCGCTATCTGGAGGTATATCGCTTCGTTGTCTTTAAATTCCATGATCGTCTTTTTTAAGCCTGTTTCTCCTTAAACCTAAAATATGCCGCTATCCAGATCAGCAGCGATATAATAGGAATCACAATAAAAGCCCAGGCAGATTGCTGCGCATTTAAACCAATGGAGTAAAAGTTCATACCATCCTGGAAATTGAGAAATGAAAAAGGCGTTACCGGTTTGATTGGCCTGCCAACAATAAATCTTACGAACACTGTATTCACAAGGATTAGCAGTGCATAAAAAATAAAGAAACTGAAACCTGTTTTTATAAAGTGTAATTTTTCGAACCGGATTGCTCCATATATCGTGACGGCATGCAGCAAGGAAAACAATATCATCACCAGTACAAATTTATCCTGAAATAGGGTGAGTATTTCAATTTGATGCGCCGGCCAGGGTTTGAGATTGATCAGGATAAATAATACCAGGTAAAAAACGCCTGTGTACACCAAAAGGAATATAACATACGAATAAACCCAGCCGACCATAAACTTCTCGAGTTGTGATGCAGGCAGGGTTAACATTGGAACTGCCCGGCGCTTATCACCCAGATCAGTAAAAACAGTGCTTGTAAATAATGGCCCTGCGATAATCATGAGTACTCCAAACATGGCCATCTGAAAGCCGGCATCTACCGGACCCGGGATCATATAAAACACAAACGAACCGCCAAGTAAAAATACCCCTGCCAAAACCGCTGCCGACATTAAATAGGCGCGGTAATGCTCAACAGTGTGCTTCATAAACAACAGGCCAAAGCGCTTTAAACTGAAGTAATTATTCATGATTTGTGCTTGGTTTTAGTGCGTTTAGTAATTTGCTGCTATTGGTTGTTGCTGCGTTAAATAATAACTCAAGGTCCATTTTTCCGTACTTGCCGGTGGTGTTTTGTACAATAGCGTATTTGCCCATGAGGGTTTCTTCTTCGTACAGCGCATTCATCCCGGTAAGGTCTTTAAAAACACCGAAAAATAGTTTCTCGGTAAGCTCGTCTACCGTATTTTCAATCACTATGCGGTGGTCATCCAAAATCAACACGGTATCAATGAGGCTGTCCAAATCCCTTACCTGATGGGTTGAAATAATGATGCAGCGCTCTTCATTTAAAACCGATGCGATCAATTTTCTGAACTGGACCTTTGAAGGGATATCAAGCCCGTTGGTAGGTTCATCAAGGATCAGCACGCTGGTATTGGTAGCCAGCCCGAAAGCGATGATCATCTTTTTTTGCTGCCCGTATGACATTTTGGTCATCAGCAGATCGGGATCAATATCCAATATTTTCAGATAACTGTAAAAGTCGGTAATGCTGAAGGCAGGGTAGAAGCTCGCTGTCCTGTCCAAAAATTGTCCCGGAGTTAACGCCGGCACGTAAACCTCTTCCGCAATAAAATAAAGGTTTTGTAAGGTTGATACCAATCGTTTTGAACTTTCTGTTCCGTTGATAAGACATTTGCCCGATTGCGGAAAAGCCAGGCCGGCAATATTTTTCAGCAGGGTTGATTTCCCTGCTCCGTTTTTACCCAGCAGGCCATAAATGTGGCCGGCCTTTAACGAAAGGTTCAGATTTTTGAACAAGGGCTTCCGGCTGTTGTAGCTAAAATTCAAATTGCTTATTTGAATCATTTTATAGTGTATTAGTATGGTAGTACACTACAAATGTAATTAAACATTTTTAAAATGCAAGAGGTTTTTTAATGGGATCATGACAGCGTATTGCAATAAGGTTTAGTCAAGTTGGAAATATTACCTCATAGTTAAAACCTTGCTAAGAAAGGCTTGTTTAATGGATACTAAATTTAAACCTTTATGGCACTAAAAAAAATTGCACAAACCCGCTGGGATATTGAAAGCGAGCGGGTGACATTGTATCCTTATCGTATTTATAATGTACTTAGCATTGGTTTCGCGGTAATATTTACGGCATTTATCATTTTCTTTTGTAAAACACTTTATCCCGACCCCTCGCAATCCGTATCGCTTATGATAACCATGTTCCTGGGGCTGACGATTATTGTTGGCATATTGTGGGGAGTTGGCCGTACATCAGTGGTTTTTGATAGCAGTGCACGGGTAATGCGTAAAAAACTTTTTGGTTGGCTTAATATTCGTTCTGAAAAATTTGACGATTTGGATAACATAGGCGTTGTGCGTAATACCATGGGGGGCTATAATTATCGCGCTTTTCCAAAAAGAAACAAATATGGAAAAGGGGTTGTAGTATCGGCAAATTATACAAAGAATGATGATGCGAACGCAATTGCCTTAACCCAGGAAGCGTTCCCGGTAATTATGCAATTCCTTTCGACGGGTTACATTGAGCCCACTTATGCCGATACAGCTATTACCGATTATAAATTTTATGACACCCACCCGCCTTATTATGCAATTAAGCGTAAGTGGATTGGCGGGCTATTGATTGGTTTATGTTTGATAGCCCTTGCTTTAAATGAATTCATCAATCAAGCTATGACTCATGATTCGGACCTTTTTCATAAGGTTTTAGTTATTGGGGGATTTTTGCTGGGGGGAGCAGCGTTTGTGTTTTCCGCCTTTACTAAAATAGTTTTCGATACGGCGAACAAGACTGTAAGCAGGATCAATCCGCTTGGTGTCGGTAATCAGACTTTTGCCTTTGCCGATTTTATTAATTTTCAAATCACCAGGCGTACCTATAATTTCGTTTACTCGGGTACCGATATTAACATGTATTTCCAGGTACCGGGATCTAACAAGCAAAAAGCATTAGTTATTAAAAGCTTTTCCAGCACGAAAAAGATAGACCAGTTTTTGCAGGAAACAAGGCACATTATGGCCCTTAAATAGTCATTTAGGAAAACCTATCCCGGGCTTGGTGGTTATTAAGATATGTCAAAAAAGAGAACCATGCCAAACGAGCCAGATGAAATGCCGGTAAACCCGGAGCGGCCGGAGATCAGGCAGCCTACGGACCCCGGAGAGCCGGAAATGCCCGAAGAAGCGCCGGAAAATATCCCGAATGAAATCCCCGATACTGAGCCAAGCCAGCCTGAAGTGGACCCGGATGAGTTTGAAAAGTAAGGGAATAATTTACCGCTCATGAATCATTGCAACTAATTGCTTGCGATGGGTGGCCGTGCTTTTAATATTTTGGAACATGCATGATATAACCTAAACTATTTAAATTGCATCATGAAAATAGCTACGTATAACGTAAATGGTGTAAATGGGCGCCTGCCTGTTTTACTCCGCTGGTTAAAGGAAACATCCCCTGACGTTGCCTGCTTGCAGGAACTTAAAGCTCCACAGGAAAACTTTCCGGAGCAGGCCATACTTGATGCAGGTTATAAAGCCATCTGGCATGGCCAAAAAAGCTGGAACGGCGTTGCAATACTGGCAAAAGACAGGGAAATTACAGAGGTATGCCGCGCACTTCCCGGCGATCCGGAAGATGAGCATAGCCGTTATATTGAAGCACTTGTTGATGGTATTACCATTGGCTGCCTGTACCTGCCTAACGGCAATCCTGCACCCGGACCCAAGTTCGATTATAAATTAGGTTGGTTTGAACGCCTTAAAATTCACGCAGCCGGTTTACTTGCTGCTGATAAACCGGTTATATTAACCGGCGATTATAACGTAATGCCTACCGAGCTCGATGTTTATAAACCCGAGCGCTGGGTAAATGACGCGCTCTTTCGCCCTGAAACACGCGAAGCCTTTAAAACACTGGTAGAACAGGGCTGGACGGATGCTATCCGCAAAATTTATCCTACCGAAGTGATTTATACCTTTTTCGATTATTTCCGCGATGCCTACGGCCGTAACGCCGGTTTACGGATCGATCATTTTTTACTGAGCCCTCACCTGGAAAAACGTCTGGTAGCTGCAGGTGTAAACCGGGATGTACGAGGCTGGGAAAAAACAAGCGATCACGCACCGGTTTGGATTGAACTGAAGGATGATGAATGAGTTTAAGAATTGAAGACTTACGAAGTTTTTAAAACTTCGTAAGTCTGGTTCAAAAACTTGTTGCGCTTACCTCCGCATACCAATGTTTTCGTGTACCCATTTGGCCTCTTCTTCCGGGGTTACTTTATCAATGGTACTGTTTACCCTGCTAAAAGTAGCCCCGGGGAAATCATAAGGTTTGCTATCGTCAAAAAACGGACCGACAACGCCAAGCATCCACCCGTTTTTAGCAGCCCAGTGGGGTGGGTTTACACGGTATTTAAACACCTCGTAGTGGATAAAATTGTTTCTGCCGTCAAAATCAATGGTAACCCGTTTAATATGTTCAATTTCGTCGGGGCAGGCATCCAATTCGGTAGGGAACTCCAGCCATTGGGCCAGTGAGCTTTCCGCCCCTTTAATAAGCGTAAGGTATGCCTCCGGGAACAAGTGTAATTCCTCAAGTTCTTTTAAATACAAAAAGGTGTCGTAGCGGGTAAGCAGATTTTGGGCAAAGGGCAAAACATCTTCGGCGGTTAAACCTGCAGACGCTTCCGCCTTTTTATAAAGTGGTAAAATCCTTGCTGATCGCTCCAATTCAAGTTTCTTCTTTTTCTTCTTAACATCAAATAACCTGAAAGCCGCAAATGCTATAATAAAAACTATAATGGTAATTACAATAAGCGTGGTTAGATCCATAATGCAATGAATGTAAGCTTTTATACGGACGAATATCAAATTTATCGTGTTACCAAAGTAAAATCGACACTTAACGTTTTAACCAGCGCCGGAGTAGTTGCAGTTAAGGCCCTGTTATTCTTATTGATAGCGCTATTCATGTCGCCATCCTTTAGGCTGTAACTTTACTCCCGACTGCTTCCACAGCCGGGATTTTCAATGATTTTCCCTGCGCCAGTAATTCGGAAGTGATGGCTCGTGTATAGGTTTTGATCTCGTTCTGGAATTCGGTAACGGATGCTCCTGAACGGATCTCTTCCAGACGTTTTTCCCATGTTCCGGTAAGTTCGGCCTGGGCTATCTGCTGATTTTTTACTACCTCATAAACGGCAATGCCGGTAGTTGTGGGTACCAGGTTTTTCTTTTCCCTGATAATATAATTGCGTTTTAGCAGGGTTTCAAAAATGGCCGCCCGTGTTGCCGGCGTTCCGAGGCCGCTGTCTTTCATGGCATAACGCAGCTCTTCGTCGTCAATCTCTTTGCCTGCTGTTTCCAATGCTTTAAGCAGGGTGGCTTCGTTATATAGTGGCCGGGGTTTAGTTTGCTTTTCAAGCAGGGCTTTGGCAGTTATCGGGAGGTTTTCGCCTTGTGTTACTTTAGGCAGCGTTGCGTTCTCTTCGTCCTTTTTGTCGTCTTCCTTATCGTTAAATACAGAACGCCAGCCGGCAGTATGGATCACCGTTCCGCTGGCGTTGAATTTAGCGCCCGATTGTACCACAATTTTGGTAACCTCCTTAATACAATCCTGGTGAAATGCTTCGAGCATACGACCGGCCACCATATCGTAAATGGCCTGCTGATCGGGCGAAAGCTGGTGCGGGTTTTCGCCGGTGGTAAGCACGGCGTGGTGATCTGTTACCTTTTTTGCATTTACACTTCGTTTGTTAAGCGTAGCGCTGCCCAACGCAATGGCTTGTTTGCCAAACAGCGGATGTTGTTCCAGCTTTTCAATTAATGCAGGTACACCTGCAAAAACATCGTCGCCTATATAGCGGCTGCCGGTACGGGGGTAGGTAACCAGTTTGTTTTCGTAAAGGTTTTGGAGGATGGTAAGGGTTTGATCGGCGGTGAAACCTTTGCGTTTGTTGGCTTCCTGCTGCAGACTGCTCAGGTCGTGCAGCAAAGGAGGTGGTTCTTTACGTGGTTTTGCTTCTACCTGTAAAATATGACCGCCCTGCGGAAAGCCGCCTTCAATATCCTGTACCTTGTCAAGCACGGCCTGTGCTTCATCTTTTGTTTTATAATTTTCGGCAGATATCGCTTTAAATACCTGCCCGTCTTTATCGGGGTGAATGCTTACCTGGTAAAATGTTTCGGGTACGAAGTTTTTGTTTTCCAGGTACCGAGAACAGATCATGGCAAGGGTGGGGGTTTGCACCCGGCCTAATGAAAGTACCGCGCCACGGATCCCCGATGAAAGACTAAGTGCCTGCGTGGCGTTCATACCTACCAGCCAGTCCGACTGGGAACGGCAATGGGCCGAATTGAACAGTGTATCATAATCGCTGCCGGGCTTCAGGTTACGGAAGCCCTCTTTGATAGCCTCATCAGTTTGCGATGAGATCCAGAGCCTTTTAAAAGGCTTTTTGCATTTTAAGTAATAGTAAATATAGCGAAAGATGAGTTCCCCTTCGCGCCCGGCATCCGTTGCTACAATGATCTCAGTGGATTCATCAAATAGCTTTTGAATGGTATCCAGTTGTTTTTTTACTGATGGATCATCCACCAAACCATCCTTGGTTTTTACTTTACGAATAGAGAGCTTAAACTTTTGAGGCAGCATCGGCAGGTGCTGAACGCTCCAGCCGTAATAACCATACTCCTGCGGGGCGGCAAGCTGCAGCAGGTGACCGAAAGCCCAGGTAAAGGTGAAACCCTTGCCTTCAATATAACCGTCTTTCTTTGTAGTTGCCCCAAAAACTTTGGCAATTTCCCTGGCTACAGATGGTTTTTCGGCTATAATAACTTTCATAAATGTTGTTTCCCATGCCCCGGTTTAGGCCGGTTGCTGCCAATACGGGCGTCGAAAGTATGAATTTAGCGAGGCCTGTGCAAGGTTTGTTGGTAACATTGTGCGGCCCGACAGGTTAAATGCCGTTGGCAGTGGTCAGTAATTCTTTATCTACACCGGCAATTATTTCACTAAATACAGGTTCGGCATTGATGTAACCTTCAAGTAGTTTAAACTGGTTTTTAGCCCTGATCAAATTATGCCCTTCATATTGTGTACCATAGTAAATATCGTTATTTAAAAAATCGGTTAAAAAACGGAGGCCCTGCATATAGATCATTAGTTTGCCCGAAAAGGTGAAATACTGTTTTTCATTTTCAGTAAGGATGTTGCTCATTTCACTCATATAACCTTTATATATCGCTCTGAAAAAATCTGTCCTGATGATAATTTTATCCAGATCTTTTTCCTCTTCGTTGGCGGGCGATAAATAGGTACGCATCATGTCGCCAACATCGCTTAAATAATAGCCGGGCATTACTGTATCAAGGTCAACAATACATAGCGCGTTTTGCTCTTTGTCAAACAGCACATTATTTATTTTGGTATCGTGGTGGATCACCCGGAGCGGGATTTCGTTATTGGTTGTAAACAGGTTATAGGTATGCAATATGTTGATATGATCATCAGCAGCTTTTACTTCCTTAGCTGCCTGTTCCAGTTTTCGGGGTTCGGCTGTTTTTAAAGCCTGTTCAAATTGTGCAACCCGTAATTTTAGATTATGAAAATCCGGAAGTGTGTATTCGAGTTTGCTGATGTCAAAATGATTTAACAAACGGGTAAACCGGCCAAACTGCACCGCAGCGCTATAGGCTTCCTTTGTATCCTGCAAAAAGTTTACTGTATGCGATCCTTCAATAAATGGGAAAAGCCGGTAAAACTTATCGTCGGCGGCTTGAATGATCGATTTCCCGTTTTGATTCTTTAACGGGGCTACAAATAAATAACCGGGATTGTGTTTATCAAGATATTCTTTGATTAGTACAAGGTTGCTGTCGATATGATCGGGCCTTTTAAAAACAGCGACGTTGATTTGCTGAAGAATATAGGAATGGTTAGCACCACTTATTTTATAAGTATAGTTTATTAAACCCGAACCAAAAGGCCGGATATCGTATTCAGAAACGTTTAATCCAAAATTTATTAGGATATCATCAAACATATTATAGACGTTAACTCATCAAACATAGCTAATTTGATAAACGATAGCCATGCGCAAACGTTTGAGTGTTTTTTGTTTAGGTTTATTTTTTGTTTTCAACCAGTTGCGATTCAATGATCACCTTGTAAAAGGCGCTTGGTTCATTGCCGCCGGTGCCCTGGTGATGCAGCAGGTCCATCAAAATATCAGTTGCTTTTTGCCCCTGTAAATATGGGAATTGTTCAACCGAGGCGGCGGGAATATTCTCCATATAATTGATTAGCGGTAAATTGGCATAGCTTACAAATTCAAGATCCTTATTGATCCTGATGTTTAGTTTACTGGCATGTTTAATAGCAAAAAGTGCTACATAATCATTAAAGGTTACTATAGCGGTTGGTTTGCGTTTGCTGGCCAATAATTCATCTAACGCTTTCCTGGTGCCTTCTTCGGTAAGGTCGCACGAAACTATGAGTGAAGGGTCATATTTAAGCCTGTTTTTGGTCATCGCTTTGATATATCCCTCTTTACGCTCGCCGGTAGCAACCATGGTTTGCGGCCCGTTGATCATGCCTATTGCCCGGTGACCTTTTTTTAGCAGGTAACTAACTGCCTCAATGGTGCCGATTTCCATATTACAGGCTACATAATGGATGTTGGGTATGGCCGGGATCCTGTCGAAATAAACTACCGGGATATTGTATTTTTTTAAGTTTTCAAAATGCTGGTACGAGGAGGTATTTTTCCCTACCGATACAAGCAGCCCATCAACCCGGTGGTTTTTCATTTTTTCAACCAGCTGTTTTTCCTTTTGCTCATCATCATGTGATTGTGCCAGCAATACTGTATAATTTTTTTTATAGGCAGTATCTTCAATAGCGCTTATGGCCGAGGAGAAAAAAGCCTCCGAAAGTTCGGGTAAAATGACCCCGATGGTGAGGGTTTTGCCCTTTTGCAAAAAAATAGCGGTTTGGTTAGGCTCATAGTTTAACTCGCCGGCCAGCTTTTTAACTTTCGCCCTTGTGGTGAGTCCTATGCTCGGATGATCATGCAAGGCCCTTGAAACTGTAGAAACCGAGATGCCTAATATTTGTGCTATCTCTTTTATAGTAGTTGGCTTTGTTTGCATTAATTACGGGCTAATGTTGTTTTTATAGTTAAAGTTAAGCGATTATTATGAAATAGCTTGTATTAACTGCATTGCAAACGTTTGCGTGGCTAAATCATCGGTTTGCATAGGTTGGCCGGTTAGTATAGTGGAGATTTGAATATTGGCGATGCCATATAGTGTCCTTTAATTTTATTTAGAGAGCCTGGCTTATCTGCAATAAAGAAATAATCGTTTAGCAGGCATATTTACCTCCAATTTTAGAAGCCGAAGTCATCAACCCATAATGTTTGATAAATACCTGTTTTTCAATTAATGCCAGTTAAGGGATAATTATGCCCATTTTTCAAACGTTTGCGTTGAAATTGAAGCATTTATTTTTTCCTAAAGCCACTAATGCGAGTACATTTATGAAACGATACTTGTGTTATGATTTAATGATGAAGAAAACCGCTATAATTTGCCTTTCAATATTGTTTATTTTCATAGGAAATAGGGTTGCTATTGCGCAAACTGTACACATTGATGCTTCAAAACTGAGACACGTTATCCCGTTTGGTGGTAATGCCTGGGTAAACGCGCCGGATACCATAACCGATGAAGGGTTGATTGGCCTGAAAAGCACAAAATCCACAGCTAATATTTATTTCAGGGTTAGTGTTGCACAGGACCTTGAGCTTGCGCTGGTGGTACGGGTGCCGCAGGGGAACAGTACGCTGCTGTTATCGGCAGGGAAAAATGCTGTCGTCAAAAAAATAAGCAATACCAGGTTTGATACTGTCAGTTTTGGGAAGGTTCACATCAGTCGGCCGGGTTATGTAAAGATCAATTTAAAAGGCATCAGTAAAACCGGGACTGTTTATGCAGATGTATCTGACCTTGTAGTCGCCCTGCAAAAGCCGGATAATGACATTTCATATGTTGCAAAAGGCAGCTCATTTCATTTTGGCAGAAGGGGGCCTTCTGTACATTTACGCTACCCAGTCCCCACCGACAAAGAGAATAAAGTAAAATGGTTTTATAACGAGATTATCGTGCCCAAAGGCCAGGACGTGATAGGCTCTTATTTTATGGCAGATGGTTTTGGAGAAGGATATTTCGGTATGCAGGTAAATTCGGCAACCGAACGAAGGGTGCTATTTTCAGTATGGAGTCCTTTTAATACTGAAGATCCGAAGAGTATCCCGGATAGCATGCGCATTAAACGGGTTAAGAGTGGCAGTAATGTACATATAGGTGAGTTCGGGAATGAAGGCTCGGGAGGCCAAAGTTATATGCGTTTCCCATGGAAAGCCGGACAAGCCTATGCCTTCTTGCTGAGTGCCGAACCTGACAATGCAAAGCACACCACTACTTATACTGCTTACTTTAAAGATATATCCGCCGGGAAATGGTTTTTAATAGCCAGCTTTACCCGCCCGCAAAAGGCTACTTACTTAACGCATTTGTATTCGTTTGTTGAGAATTTTGAACCTGACAACGGCGATAAGATCCGCAAAGCGTATTTTACCAACCAATGGATAGGTGACAGCGAAAATAACTGGCAGGAGCTTACCCATGCTATTTATACCGGCGATGCTACAGCTAATGCCAACTATCGTAAGGATTATGGAGGAGGAAAAGAAGGTGATAAGTTCTTCCTTCAAAACGGAGGTTTTTTTAACAATTACGTACCGCTTAAAACTCCGTACGATCGCAACGCAACAAAGCAAAAACCTTTAATTGACTTTGAAAAATTACCCAATAAATAAGCCCCCAAAAACCTCAATATTATATATGGAAAGAAGACAATTTCTGAAAACCAGCGCGATTGCGGCAGCCGGTTTTAGCATTTTACCGTCAGGAAGGCTGTTTGCATCGGCACCTGCGAAAGTCCGTTTAGGTTACATAGGCGTAGGTGCCCGCGGCATGAGCCATATTGCCGAAGGTTTGCTTCGCGATGATGTGGAGATCGTTGCCATTTGCGATACGCAGGAAAGCTCGCTGAAAATTTGCCGCGAATACATCGCCAAAAAAGGCCATGCACCCGTAAAGGAATACACCGGCGGACTGGATGCCTACAAAAAACTGCTCGACCATAAAGATATCGATGCGGTAATTATTGCCACACCATGGCAGTTTCATCACCCACAGGCTATTGATGCTATGAAAGCCGGAAAGTATGTGGGTTGCGAAGTAATTGCCGGTCTTACGGTTGAAGACCACTGGGATATCGTTAACACTTCAGAAAAAACAGGAATCCCATACATGACGCTTGAAAACGTTTGTTACCGTCGTGACGTGATGGCTGCCTTGAACATGGTACGCCAGGACTTGTTTGGTGAGATCATCCATTTGGAAGGCGGATATCAGCATAATTTAAGAGGTGTATTGTTCAATAACGGTAAGCAATATTATGGCGGTGGCGTTGAGTTTGGCCCTAAAGCCCTAAGCGAAGCCCAATGGCGCACGCAGTTCAATATCGATGTGGATGGCGATATCTATCCAACTCACGGTGCAGGCCCATGTATGCATTATGCCAATATCAATGCAGGTAACCGCTTTACTAACCTGGTATCATTTAGCACCAAAGCAAAGGGTTTGGCAGCATACGTAGAAGAATTATCGCCCGGTCACCCGAATGCTAAGATCCATTACAAAAACGGTGACGTAACCACTACTATGATCAACTGTGCCAACGGCGAAACAGTGTTGCTGAGCCATGATACACACCTGCCTCGTCCATATTCATTAGGTTTCAGGGTGCAGGGTACCAAAGGTTTATGGATGGATGTAAACAAAAGTGTTTATATCGACCATAAATCAAAAGAAGATGATTCATGGGATCCGGCAAAAGAATGGTTTGATAAATATGACCATCCGCTTTGGAAAAAATACGAAAAGTTTGCCGAAGGTGCCGGTCACGGTGGCATGGACTGGTTTGTGTTTAATGCTTTCGTAGAGTCGGTTAAGCAAAAACGCCAAACACCTATTGATGTTTATGATTCTGTTACCATGAGCGTAATTACGCCCTTGTCAACAAAATCATTGAAAGAAGGTAACGCAAGTGTGGCATTTCCTGATTTTACCAAAGGTAAATGGAAAGAGCGGAAGAATACCTTCGCGCTTGATGATAGCGGTTTTTAATTATCGTTTATATTTTTTGGACGTTTTATGTTTAGCCCGGCTTTTGGGCCGGGCTTTACTTTTTTAAAGCAATATGGCTACCCCCTGCTATAGCTAAGCGGTGGCTTTTGGTGTAACCCTGTTATTTGTTTATATTATTGATTTTTAGGTTGTTAAGTTTAAATAATTAAAAAACTGTTAACCCTGTTACCCCCCCCTTTTGCCGCCAAAGTTAACGGCTATAGCTGGAGCTGTGTGGCGGCTGATACTACAGTGGGGTAGCGTTTGTAGATCTTATTCCAATCCACTCATAATCAAATTCTTCAAGCTTAGTCCTCAAATACGCAGAATTCATAAAATTAGCGCCTAAATCATCCCGGTTGCGACCTGCTCAATACCACAAGAACCTTAAGGAATCAATTTTTTTCGCAGCAAAATACTTTGAGTCAAACGTTTGCATAAGCCTGATTTGGTTCAAAGCAAACGTTTGCGCTGTGTTTGCAGGGGCGTTTTTTTGCTTTCGAAATCCTGTATCTCTAATTTCCAATATTCAAAAACAAGGCTCACGACCACAAAAAACTAACAATTAATTAATACTAACACCACCACGTATGATTAAAATTTACTCAAACCCCGATCAGGGCTTTAGCAAACACATTTATTTAGGGAGGCAGATCAATGGCCTTTTTAAGTTGATGTGCTGTTGCCTGCTACTATTATTGCCGGTACTTGCCAGCGCGCAAACAATAATCAACGGCAGCGTAAAAGATAAAGACGGCCCGGTAATTGGCGCTACCGTTACCCAAAAAGGTGCTAAAAATACCACTACTACTGATGTTACCGGTAAATTTAAAATTACGTTAAAGGGCAATTCAACAATATTGGTTGTTTCTTATGTAGGGTATAAACCACAGGAAGTATCAATTAACGGTTCCTCAGACGTTACTATCATTTTACAAGAGGACCTTAATAAACTGAACGAAGTAGTGGTAGTAGGTTACGGTACCGTTAGAAAAGGCGACCTTACCGGTTCCATCAGTTCAATCAAAAGTGATAACCTGACGCTTGGTGGTACTACGGCCAACATTGGTCAGGCCATTCAGGGTAAAGCAGCCGGTGTACAGGTACAACAAGCCAGCTTTGCACCAGGCGCTGGTATTAATATCACCGTGAGGGGTGGTAACTCTATCAATACTTCTACAGCACCATTGTATGTGGTTGACGGTTTCATCAGTGAGGCAGGTAGCCAGGTAAACCCGAACGACATTGAAGACATTCAGGTACTGAAAGATGCATCTGCAACTGCCATCTACGGTTCGAGAGGTGGTAATGGTGTTGTTTTGATCACTACCAAAAAAGGAAAAAATGGTAAAGTTTCATTAGATGCTGATATATCAGGCGGTACCCAATATTTAACTTATAAGCCTAACCTGCTAACAGGACAGCAGTATACCGATATCCAAAACACTACAGCTCTTGAAGATGGTAAGCCCCAACCTTATCCATCAAGTTTCAAGGTGGCAAATACCAATTGGTTGAAACTTGCTACGCGTAACGCTACTGTTCAAAATCAAAGCCTTAGTTTAAGTGCAGGTGATCAAAATTCAAAATTATATATAGCAGGTAATCACATTAAACAAGTAGGTGTGCTGCAACATACCGGTTATGAAAGATATACTGCGAGGATTGGCGCCGAAAAAACTGTTAACGAGAATATTAAGATCAGCGGTAACTTTTACGGTGCAAATTCAACCTCAACTTTACAATCGTATTCAGGTGATATCACTGCGCCCTTATTTAGCTTATTGACTGCACCACCAAACGTAGCGCCATATAATGCTGATGGCACCTATAATTACTATGTTACCCAAGGTACAAAAACAAACGCGTTAGCTGGTTTATTGGAGCCAACTAATAACAGCGGTAATAAGCTGATCAATGCTAATATTCGTTTGGATTATAAAATCATCAATGGCTTAACTTATCACCTGACTGCTGGTACAGAATACAACCAAACCACCACCGGGCAGTACCTGCCAACAACTACAATTGCAGGCGCAAAACAAGGTGGAGTAGCTGCCGAACAGATCTATTCAAACTTCAGGTGGATTGCTGAAAATTACTTTACCTATAAATTCAATATCAAAAAGGATCACGATTTTACCGTATTGTTAGGTACATCAAACCAAAAAGATGTTGCTGAATCATTATTATCCGGTGCAAAAGGCTTTTCAACCGATGCGTTCCTGTACTATAACTTAGGTGCAGGATCATTAAGTAATGGTTACGGAAGCAGCAAAGCGGAAGCTTTCCTTACTTCATACTTCACCAGGTTAAATTATGCCTATAAGGATAAAATTTTGGCGTCGTTCTCTTATCGCGATGACCGCTCATCACAGTTTGGTTCAAATAAGCGTTCTGGCTTTTTCCCGGCGGGTGCTGTAGCTTATAAATTAACTGACGAGGATTTTGTAAAAGATCTGAATACTTTCTCAAATTTAAAGGCTCGTGTTAGCTACGGTGTTACCGGTAATGACCGTATTCCCGCAAGCTTATACCTTGCTACATTTGGGCCGTACAGCACAGTGCTTAACGGAAGCGGCCAGCTACAAACAGGTATCGAACCTAAAAACCTTGCAAACCCTAATCTTCAGTGGGAGGCAACAAGGCAATTGGATATTGGTTTAGATATGGGCTTTGCTAATGGCCGTATCAACGCAAGTATTGATTATTATAGTAAAAAAACTACCGACCTGTTGATCCAGGTTCCGATTGGAGCACAATGGGGGGCCACTAATGGAACCCAATATATCAATGGCGGGGCTGTGCAAAACAGAGGTATCGAACTTTCGCTAAATACAAGTAACCTGCGCAGTAAAGACCTTTCATGGAATACTACAGTTACGTTTGCTTATAATAAACAAAAGACGCTGAATTTAGGTCCGGGTGTTTCGATAATAAGCACAAACACTGCCAACCCAAGCGGTACCGTTTCGGGGCAGGAATTTACAAGGGTTGTACCAGGTATTGAATTAGGCGAACTGTATGGCTATGTTTACGAAGGTGTTATAAAAACTGGCGAAAAATATGGCCCGCAGCCAAACTCAAAAGCAGGTGACCCTAAATATAAAGACGTTAATGGCGACGGTGTAATTACCCCGGCCGACCGTACTTATCTGGGCAACTCTAACCCGCATTATATGGCAGGTTTCGGTAATGATTTTCATTACAAAGGCATCGATCTTGGTATATTTTTCCAGGGAGCGTTTGATTATTACCTGTACAACATGAACGCCATGGTACTGGAATCAACAACCGGTGCGGCTGCATTAAACAGGTTTGTTGCAGGTAAAAACGAAAATACATCTGTTCCGCGTGAGGGTTATTACCTGAGCACCTATGGCAGCTATGTTAACTCTCGTTTTGTTGAAAATGCTTCTTACGTGCGTTTAAAATCCCTTACGCTGGCATATAACTTCCCTGCCTCATTATTTCAGAATATGAAAATTTTACAAGGTATCAGGATCTATGCCGAAGCTCAGAACTTGTGGACTATCACCGGTTATAAAGGTACCGACCCTGAGGCAAACGTACATGCGGATGACACCAATGGACATCCTGGTCAGGTAGCCTTAAGGTCTGCTACTGCCGGTGGTTTGGACTTCAACTCGTTCCCGGCCTTTAAAACGATAACATTCGGTATTAAGGCATCTATCCGTTAATGAATTATCCATTTAAGGGATCAACAAAATTTAAATCAAAATGAAAAAATACAATATTCTACTCCTTGCAGCCGCGGTTATTACACAATTTTCGTGTAACAAGTCCAGCCTTGAACCAAAGATATATAGCAGCTTAACAAGCCAAAATGCATTTTTAACCAAATCGGATGCTATTGCTGCCGTGAATGCAGTTTATGCCCGCCTTAAAGGTCCGGCGGTTGGTGACAATTTTGATTATTGGACGGTAAGGCACTTCGCCCTTACCGATTTAACTACTGATGTAGGCCACTGTAGCTACGCCGGCGACCCGGGACAACTGTCACTGGTGCAATGGAACTCGGCCAACGGTTTGATAGCTGAAGATTACAGGCAGATCTATAAGCTTGTTGCCAATGCAAACAATGCTATTTACAATATAGCCGCGATGAAAAGTATCACAGATGCTCAGAAAAATCAGTTTTTGGCTGAGATGAAATTCTTACGTGCTATAGCTTACTCCGATCTTACAGATGCCTGGGGCCCGGTGATCTTAACTACCGAAAAAGATATAGCCAATCCTGATTATAAGGCTCAAATTGCGCCAAGCCCTGTTGCGGATGTTGATGCGTTAATGATCAGCGATCTGCAAAATGCGATCAATGTATTGCCTAAAGATTACACCAAAAGTGATATCTACACAACTAATGATGTTGGTCGCGCTACCAAAGGTGCAGCGATGTTCCTGCTGGCCAAGATCTATCTGCGCGAGCATCAATGGCAAAAAGTTGCTGATTTAACCAAACAGGTAATGGATTTGGGTATTTACCAGTTATATCCAACCTATGATGGTTTGTTTAAAGAATCCAACACCTGGTGTGCTGAAAATATCTTCTCGGTATTAAGCGATGCTAACGTTAACGGAACAGAGTTATTGAACCACTTCGGTCCGCTAAGCCATCCGGTGTTAACCGACAGGTGGCAGTACTACGCTGTAACCTGGGATTTTTACAACAGCTATGGCGATGAGGATGACCGTAAAAAGATGTTCTTCACCCAATACCAGGGCGTCGACGGCTTAACCCACAAACAAGCCCCTTCGCAGGGCGCTACCGCTCCGGATGGAGTATTGTATATGCCGGATGTTGCAACCATGAAGTATGCCGATCCAAATGGGGCCAACACTTACTATGATGGCCATAGTGTGGATGTTTTACGCTATGCAGATGTGTTATTAAGTCGCGCCGAAGCTTTAAACGAATTGAATGGTCCAACCGCAGAGGCTGTTTCATTAGTAAACCAGGTTAAAGGCCGCTCACATGCCAAATTATTGGTGCAGGCTAATTTGACCCAGGCAACTTTCCGCGATGCATTGTTACAGGAACGCGGCTGGGAGCTATATTATGAAGGCAAAAGAAGGGCCGACCTGAAACGCTTTGGCAAATATGATGTGATCGTGAACGCCTATCTGAAACGTGTTGGCCAAACCAATACCGTACAGTTGCCGCGCGACGAGTATTTCCCATATCCGCTTAACCAGGTTAACATCAACCCCAAGCTGAATAATGCGGGCAGGCAGCAATAAGCATAAAATTCAAATATTAGTAAAGAGTATACAGCCTTCAATGGGGTGTATATTCTTTACTGTTTAACCGGTATTACAAAATTAGTGATGAAGGATTGGTTTAAAGTTTTAGCGAAGGGGCTGTTGATTTCGATCATCTGTGGTTGCTCTGGTGGTAATCTGATAAAAGAAATTCACATAGGCCTGTATAATAATAACGAGCTAAAAATTAAGCTTGATGTTATGACCAGCAAGCCTGTTGATCTGTACGCCGAATACTGGATAGAAGGCAAGCAGCCGGTTAAATACCGGTCGACTACTACCAGTAACGGCACATCATATAAGCTTGTACTTTGCAATATTTTGCCCGATACCACTTATTCATACCATATTGTAACCGTTGACGGTGGAGATACGGTTGTCAGCAAACCTCATACTTTTAAATCGCACGAGTTGCCATTGTTTTTACAGGAACAGTTTCATGCAAAAACTGCTGCAAAAGCAACACTGCCGGTACAGTTTAATGACGGCTTAATGCTTATCAACAAACGTTATGCGCCCGGTGTGGCGTTTTTGGTTGATGCCAAAGGGCAAATCAGGTGGTACCACATGATTGACAGGTTGGGTTTTAAGGTGATTAACTTTACAAAGGAAAAAACCCTGCTCTCTATTTTAGGCCGTAATGACGAACCCACCAGCTATGGCAGCGAGATACTGGAGATCAATATGCTGGGCGATACTTTGCTGCACCTCCCCAAAGGGCAGGGTGATTTCAGGCAAACCATTCATCACGAAATCCTGAAGAATGATAAAGGCCAGCTGGTAACCATTTTTGTTGATCAAAAAATCATGGACCTCACATCAGTTGGTGGCAGTAAACAGGATACGGTTAACGGAGATGGCATTATGGTGATGGATAAAGCCGGCAAGCAGCTTTATAAATGGAGTGTGTTTGATGTAATGGATCCGCTGAAAGATCCCAAAATCCTGAAAACTAAAAAAGATTGGATGCATGCCAACAGTCTCAGCTATGATACAGACGGCAATTACCTGATGTCGTTCTACAACAACGGGCAGATCTGGAAAATTAACTCGCGCGATGGTAAGGTTATCTACAAATTTGGTAAAGGCGGTACCATAGCCATGCCTGCCGATTGCAACTTTACCCAGGCCCATGCCGCCCATATCAATAAACAGGGCAATCTGATGTTTTTTGATAATGGAGTGGAGAAACACCAGTCTGGCGTGTATGCAATGAAAATTGATGAGAAAAATCAAACGTCGACCATTGCCATGCACATTAAACTACCTAAAGAAATTTTTAACGGACGTATGGGCAGTGCCTATATGATCAATGATACAACCACATTGGTATGTTGCTCCAAAAGGCATATTGTGGTGCTGGCAAATGATAAAGGCGTTTTGCAATGGACGATGGAAACATCGGTGCCAACTTACCGTGCAGGTTTTATAAAATACGAACAGCTTGATCCATATTTAAAACCATAGATCATTAAAAATGAAAAAGAAATATCAATATATAGCTTTGCTGATGTTGTTAGCCGCTTTGGCGAGCGTTGCTCAGTTAGTGTCATGTAGCGGGAGCAAAGCCGAAGAGGCAAATAAAGCTGATTCAGCGGCTGTGAATAACCTGGTTGCTGTGGATAGCTCCAAAATGCCCGGCGGTAAATACGGCGATGCGGTGCGTTATGGCCGCGAACTGATGTTGCATACCGCATACTATATTGGCCCCGAAGGGGTTAACGGCCATTACACCGGCAATAAAATGAATTGTACCAATTGCCACCGCGATGCAGGTACAAGACCATACGCTTTTAATTTGGTTAGGTCATTTCGTGATTATCCGCAGTACAGGGCAAGAGAGGGCAGGATCTTATCTTTGGCCGAGCGTATCAACAATTGCGTAATGCGCCCTAACCTGGGCAAACCATTGCCGTTGGATGGAAAGGAAATGATCTCGATCATGGCTTACCTGAAATTTCTGAGTGATTCGTCAAACATATCTAAAACTACCAAAGGGTTAAAGAATATGGAAGTCGAACTGCCGGATGTTGCGGCATCATCAGACAGGGGCGAAGTGCTATACGCGCAAAACTGCGAGCGCTGCCATGCCAAAAACGGCGAAGGCAAAATGCGTTTTGATAATGTAACTTACGAATATCCACCGGTATGGGGATTATTGGCCTATCGCCCGGGTTCAAGTATGCACAGGGTTGTTAAATTAGCGCAATGGCTAAAAGGCAACATGCCTTATGATAAAACAGCCGAAGGCAAACCCTTCCTGACCGATGCCCAGGCGCTTGATATAGCTGCTTTTGTTAATGACGATAAAAAGCATAAACGTCCTTTGCCTAAGACTACTAAGGAGGTTGATTATCCGCATTACGAAGAAAAAGCGATTGATTACGACAAAGGGCCGTTTAAAGATCCTTTTTCCGAACTGCAGCATAAATACGGACCATACAAACCTATTATTGACTATTGGGAAGGCCAGGGGATTACACCGGCTATTTAGAAGATAATACCAAACCCAACTATGTCATTGCGAGGAGGGACGACGAAGCAATCTCGTAGTTATGCATCTTCGGTATGCATTAGCTACGCGATAGCCACGCTATGCTTATAATGACATAGTTTTTATTATAAAAAGACTGACTAAATTTATTTCATGAAAAAACAATTTTTAGCTATCACTTTCCTTTTATCGGGCCTTGCTGCTTCGGCACAAAAAGTGCCTTATACTAATTGCGATAAATGCTGGCTGGCCGATTCTTTAGGTAATCATCGTGTAGTGTTAATTTTTAACGGTACTGGGAAAGTGGCTAAAGCAGTGATCAACTGGCGGCGCAGGGATAATGAGCCCGAAAACAAGCGGATCATTATTCAGGACGCTAAAACCAAACAAAAGATCACCAATGTAAAAGTTGGCACAGTAAACCGAGAAAGCGGTGAACTGTATTTTGAGCCAACATCGGGCAAGGGCACTTACTTTGTGTATTATATGCCTTACAAAAATGAAGGGCGCTCAAACTATCCTAAAGGTGTTTATCTCAAACCCGAAAATACAGCTTCTACAGAGTGGCTTAACGCAGTAAGCGGCAAGGCGCCTGTAGCTTCGGTAAAAGAGTATCAGTCTATTGATGCTTTTAACAGTTTTTACCCGATGGAGGTGATTGCTACTAAAGCAGAAACTGAAGCGTTGATTAGTAAACATAAAGCAGAAGCGTTTTTAGTTTTCCCGGAAGACAGGATGAACTCCATCCGCATGACCAAAGATTTACCGCAACGCTGGATTGAGCTTGGTGCGAGGAGTACATATGCCGGTGAAGCAGCCCGCGGTGAAAACTTTGCATTTCAGTTGGGCATTTACGCGCTGCAAAATATCGAAAATGTACAGGTAACATTCAGTGACCTTAAATCGGCTACTGGTAAGGTAATCCCGGCTTCGGCACTATTTTGTATCAATACCGGGGGCACTGCTTATGATGCAAAACCACTTACTAATATTGTTAATGTTGCTAAAGGCGACATCCAGGCATTATGGTGTGGAGTAGATGTACCTGCCACAGTTCTTCCTGCTATTTATACCGGTAATGCCACTATTAGCATCAACGGAAAACCTGCAAAAACAATTGCCTTATCTGTTAAGGTAAATAGCAAAATATCGAAAGATGGCGGTGTAAGCGAGCCTTATAAAATGACCCGCCTGGGCTGGTTAAACTCAACCATGGCGCAACAAAATACCGTTATTTCGCCGTATACCCCGCTTGAAATAAGCGGCAATACTATTAGCCTGCTTGGCCGTAAAGTGGAGGTGAATAAAGATGGTTTCCCCAAACAGATCCAGACTTACTTTACCCCAGAGATGACGGAGTACGCGGCAACACCTAATAACCTGCTTACCGAGGGCATCCACTTTCATTTTATTGATGCCGCCGGTAAAAAGATAAACCTGAAAAGCCAGGGTGTGCAATTCACTAAAAAAGAGGCAGGCACAGTGCAGTGGACGGCAGTAAGCGCTAATGATAGTTTACAGATGGATGTAACCGCCTCGCTGGAGTTTGACGGCTTTATGGCTTATACCGTGAAAGTAAAAGCCCTGCAGGATGTTAGCCTGAAAGATATTACCATGCACATCCCTTTTAAAAAGGATTTTGCCAAATATATGATAGGCCTTGGTCAAAAAGGGGGCTACCGACCCGAAAACTTTGAATGGAAATGGGATGTTGCCCATAAAAACCAGGATGGTGCCTGGATAGGCAATGTGAACGGCGGTTTGCAGTATTCGTTAAGAGATGAAAAATATGTCCGTCCGCTGAATACTAATTTCTATTTGCAAAAGCCTTTGTTGTTACCAACTTCATGGGGTAACGATAACAAAGGTGGTATTAAAGTGGCATTTGACGGTAAAGCGGTATTGGCCAATAATTACAGCGGCGAGCACGACCTGAAAAAAGGGGATGAGCTTTATTATAACTTTACTTTATTGATAACGCCTTTCCATACCATCAATACCGATTTTCAGTGGGCTACAAGATTTTATCACGCGTACAAACCTATTGATACTATAAAAAAAGCTGGAGCAACGCTTATCAATATTCACCACGCAACGGTAATAAACCCAACTATTAACTACCCGTTTATTGCATGGCAAAAAATGAAGGCCTATGATGACTCGGCCCATGCCGCCGGGTTAAAGGTGAAAATCTACAATACCATCCGCGAGCTATCAAACCATGCCTATGAAACTTTTGCGTTACGCAGTTTAGGCCATGAGATCTATTCACCGGGCAAGGGTGGAGGTTTTAGCTGGTTACAGGAGCATGTAGGCGATGACTATATTGCCGCCTGGTTTGTCCCTGAAATCAAGGATGCCGCTGTTATTAACAGCGGCATGAACCGCTGGCATAATTACTACGTGGAAGGTATGAACTGGTTAACCCAAAACGTAGGTATCGACGGTATTTACCTTGATGACGTGGCGTTCGACCGTGTTACCATGAAACGTATCAAACGTGTATTAACCAAAGATGGTCATCCCGGCATTATTGACTTACATTCTGCTAACCAGTACAACAAAAGCGACGGATTTAATAACAGTGCTAACCTGTATATGGAGCATTTCCCTTATCTGAACCGTTTATGGTTTGGTGAGTATTTTGACTATGAAAAAAATGATCCTGATTTCTTCCTGACCGAAGTGAGTGGTATTCCGTTTGGTTTAATGGGCGAGATGCTGCAAGGCGGAGGCAATAAATGGCGTGGCATGGTTTACGGCATGACCAACCGTATGCCATGGAGCGACGGTGCCGATCCGCGCCCGATCTGGAAAGCCTGGGATAATTTCGGTATGAAAGGCACAAAAATGATTGGTTACTGGGTTGACGATAATCCGGTGAAAACCGATAAAGCCAAAGTGATAGCCACCGTTTACAAAAAAGATGGTGCCGCCATGGTTGCCGTTGCCAGCTGGGAAGATGCTGATACCGATTTTCAATTGAATATCAACTGGAAAAAATTAGGTATCAATCCGGCCGGAGCAACAATTACTGCTCCTGAGATAAAAAGTTATCAGCCTGGCAAAATATTTGGCTTGAATGACAGGATCCCGGTTGAAAAAGGCAAAGGCTGGTTGTTGATCATTAAATAACAGTTAATGGATAAAAAATGGTTTATAACCATATACTTTTACATTGGCAGATCACTGAGTTTAAACCCGCAGCCTGCCTTTGTGGTTTATTGATTGCTGGTTTATTATGTTAGTTTGCAGTGGTGGTATGTACCAAAAGCATGCATACCGCCTGCATTTTTATAAAAGCCGTAAACCCTTGAAACTGAACGGTAACAAGCTCTTTGATGCATTTGGGTAATAAAGTGAATTGAAATAAAATGAAAATATTCTAATCGAATCGGTAAATTGTTGGTACTTTCATAAAAAAATAACCAAAATATTGAATTACTACCAATGAATACACAGCATCCATGGCATGAAGTTTCAACCGGACCTAAAATTCCCTATGTTGTAAACGCCGTTATTGAAATTCCCAAGGGCTCAAAAGCTAAATATGAGATTGATAAAGAATCCGGACTTTTAAAATTAGATCGTGTGCTTTTTTCTTCTGTAATGTATCCGGCCAATTATGGATTTATCCCTCAAACCTATTGCGATGACGAGGATCCGCTTGACATTTTAGTTATATGCTCTGTTGATGTTTTTCCGATGTCTATTATTGAAGCAAAGGTGATTGGGGTAATGCATATGATTGATAATGGCCAGCAGGATGATAAAATTATCGCTGTTGCCAATAATGATATGTCGGTTAATTATATAAATGATTTAAGCGAGTTGCCGCCACATACTATTAAAGAGATTGAGTGCTTCTTTAAAGATTACAAGGTTTTGGAAGGAAAAAATGTAACTGTTGAACGCTGGATGGGGGTAAGTTACGGCCATCAGGTGATAGAAGATAGTATGGTATTATACGATGTTAATTTTAAACCGGTCCAAACCAAAGTTGCCGGTTGAAAATATTAAGGTCTGATAAAAAATGTTTAACTCTGCTTCTTTTTAATTGAGCTGCGGCGTTAAACATTTTTTATTTTTACTTCGTCCCGGCGGGGAGCGCAGCGCAGATAATCTTAGGAGTTAGTACCGTTGGTTTCGTCCAGGATTTGCCTGCTCCGTTTATACCTCGTTAATTTTAGGTTTAAAATTGCAGCAGGCTAAATAATCCCTCCGCGGGATGCATATTTGCATTCTCATATTGCTAATGATGTTTTATGAAAATACTGCACATTATACCTGCTTATAAACCCGCTTACGGCTACGGAGGTCCAACTGAATCTGTATCGCGGCTATGCGAGGGATTAGCAGCTAATGGGCATGTTGTTGACGTTTATACCACTACAGCCAACGGTAAAACCGAACTGGATGTAATACCCGGCACTATAACAAATGTGGAAGGGGTTAATGTAATTTATTTTAAACGGATCACCGGTGATCATACACACGTTAGTCCGGCATTATGGCGCAGGCTTGTTAAAACTGCCAACCACTATGATGTGATCCATATTCATTCGTGGTGGAGTATTTTAAACGTAATTGCTGCACGGCTCGCCTTGTTCAGTAAAGCCAAGGTTATTTTGGCGCCCCGCGGCATGCTAAGCGGGTACGTATTTGAAAGCGGGAACAGCAGCTACAAAAAATTGATTCATAAATTAGGCGGCCGTAAAATATTAAAGAAATGTGTGCTGCACACTACCGCACAATCCGAATATATGGAATGCAGAAAGTTGATTCCGGGCTGGCAGGGCTTTGTATTACCCAATATTTTATCATTACCTGATATCGAAATAAAGGAACCCCGCAATGAGTGTTTCACGGTTGTTTTTATGTCGCGCATTCATCATAAAAAAGGACTTGAAAAACTGTTTACTGCTATAAGCAAACTCTCTTTTAATTTGAAACTTGTCATTGCCGGCGATGGCGAAGAAGCATACGTACAGCAATTGAAACAACTTGCGGATGAGTTAAATATAGCTTCAAAAATTGACTGGATAGGCTGGGTGAACCGGGATGAGAAATTTGAACGGCTTAACCAGTCTGATCTGTGTGTCCTCACCTCCTTTAATGAAAACTTCGCGAATGTGGTGGTTGAATCATTGCATATGGGTACAGCTGTTTTAGTTTCCGAAAATGTAGGTCTTTCTGATTTTGTTGGTGAAAATAACTTGGGCTGGGTTTGTACATTAGATACCGTCGATATTGTCGAAAAGCTGAACGAAGCTCACCTTGGAAAGCAAAAATTAGATCACATCCGCAAGCATGGCCGCGAAATTATAAGAACGACGTTTCATGAGCAGGTGCTAATAAACAAGTATTATGAGGAGTATTTAAAATAATCCCTCCTTTTCTTTCGGTCAATTTACTATCCCCGATGGCTGCCTTCCTTTAAAGCTAAGGCCGAAATGTGGTTGGAAGCGAGGCTGGTATGGTTAAAAGGCCAGACTATTGCCGGCCCTGCTGATACTTATAATGTAAATTCTTTAGCGTTTCTATAGTCGCCTCATCTGTCGAGATCCCATAGCCCGTTACCAGTGTGCCTTTAATACCTTCCGCTGAAGCAAGGGCGTAAACAATAGCCTCATCGGCAGGGTCGGAGGGGCCTTCGTAGCGGTATAGATCCACTATTTCAAATTCTTTTACCGGGAAGTTTTCCGCGCCTGCCTTAAGATGGTCACCTTCCAGGCTAAATTCATGGGTATAGCCCTGTTCTTTTAATTTGGTTATAGCTTCGGTTACCGTTGCGTAATGAAATTTTTGTTCTTCCATGAGATAGGTGTTTGTTATCAATAGCTAATATACAATTAAAGTACGCTGCCTGTTTCAGTAATTTCTGCCGAAAATGTTTCGGGCTGTACCAATACAAAGCGCACCAAACTAAACTCCTGCTTAATACAATCCCGGATCCGGCCTATAGCTTCGTTGATTTGTTCAGTATTCAGATCATCTTTAAAAGCTACTATCAGCATCAAAATAATTTCATCGGGCGATTGATAAGTTGACAGCATGTGCATCACCTTTAAAACAGCATTGTCCTGTTCAACGAGGGTGCTTATCTTAGTCCTCGATTCAGACGAAATACCCTCGCCCATAAGCAAACTCCTGCTCTCCCGGGCTAATATGGCCGAAACACCAACCAATATCAATCCAACCAATAATGATGCTATACCGTCAAGCACGGGAATGTGGTAACGATGGTTCAGGAACATGCAAATGCCAACAATAAAAAGCCCTGCAACGGCTGCACTATCCTCAAACATCACTAAAAAGGTTGAAGGGTCTTTGCTTTTAACTACGGCGTCCCACCAGGTTTGATCGCCCCTTATGGCGTTAAATTCTCTCAGGGCGATGATGAGCGACGAGCCTTCAAATACGACGGATAATCCCAAAACGATATAACTCATCGTAGGATCGCCAATGGGTTTGGATTCGCGGATATGTAATATGCCCTGGTAAATGGATAGCCCTCCGCCCAGGCCAAATATCATGATAGATACAATGAACGACCAGAAGTACAGCTCCTTACCGTAGCCAAAAGGGTGGGTTTTATCGGGCTCTTTGCGTGCCCGGTGCAGACCAAGCAATAGTAGCAATTCGTTAGCAGTATCCACTAACGAGTGGATCCCCTCGGAGATCATAGACCCGCTTCGGCCTATAACGCCCGCTATAAATTTGGTTACTGCTATGAGCAGGTTGGCAATAAGTGCGCTATATATCGATTTTTTTGATGAGGGCATATTCCTTAATGCGCTATTACCTCGGCATCGCCAAGTTTTTTAACATACAATTCATCAACCAAAATCACAATGATGGCCACAATAGGAACTGCCAATATGATACCCAGTACCCCCGAAAGCGTTCCCATAACCACCTGGCTGATGATGGTAAGTGCAGGAGGCAGGTTGATCATACGGTTTTGTACTATAGGCACTACGATATTGCTTACTACGGTTTGCGATATTACATAAATGAGCGCAACTATAATAGCTGTATTTGTGCCCACGGTAAGGGCAAGTAATACACCCGGTATCATGGCTATAACCGAGCCCAGGTTAGGGATGATCTTTAACATGCCTGCAAATAAGGCTAATATCAATGCCGCCGGAATTCCCATAATGCTTAAGCCTGTGGTAAGCAGCAAGCCCAATAATACCATAGAGAGCAGCATCCCTTTAAGCCAGCCTTTTAATGAAAGACTGATCCTGTCCATAATATCCTGTCCCAAAGGTTTTTTTTGATCTGATAGCAGCATTAAAATGCCGTTTTTATAAACATCGGGATTGGTAGTAAAAAAAATACTCAGGAACAGGATGATATAAATATCACCCAGCACGCCAAAGCTGGTGCTGAAAAAGTGCTGTACCGTAACCACAACTTTATCGGGATCATTATCGCCCGAAAAATAATCAAGTATTTGCTGCCCTGTTGGGTTTGAAGCCAGTTTAGCCTTAAAATTATTAACCGTATGCGGGAGTGTATCTTTAAGTAAGGTTATCTGGTGCTGTATGGTTGTGCCCATTAAATAAAACAAGCCGGCTACAATTAAAAATGAACCAACTACAGATATGATCATGGCATACCGTCTGGGCATTTTAGTGTTGCGCTCTATCAGGTCGCCAAGGCCATGAAAATAAGTCGCGATCAGTGCGCCTGAAAGTACCATGAGCAGTACGTTAAAAGCCACCCGGGCTATCAGTATCACTACAACCAATAAGGCAACAATAGCAACAGTGTGCCATACTTTTTCGATATAAGTAAGCTCTTTCTCTTTTTTTGGGGTCATATAGCAGGTATTTGTTCCATTAACACATTCATGTACCCTAAATGTTTTGATTGAATTAAGTTAACAAGATATTACGAAAGAGGTTGAGATCGATTGCTTTTAAACTTTTTAAAATGTTTTAAAAAGGAAGTGTAACAATTTAAATAAGTTTTTATGAAATTATTCCATCAAAAGATTTTTAACGATATTTAGGTTATACCGAACCAAAAACCATAACCCTCCAGTTGATGAAGAAAAACTACTATATCGTAACGCTGATCATGCTTACGTTTTTTGTTATTTCGTTTTTAACCAATATCATCGGGCCGTTATCTCCCGAGTTTATTAAGGATTTCAAGCTGAGCGATGTAATGGCAGGGGTATTGCCCTTTGCGTTTTTTATTGCCTATGGGGTTATGTCAATTCCGTCGAGCATGCTGGTTCAAAAGTATAATGAGAAAACCATTATGGTTGCTGCTTTTGTGGTGGCGTTCTTTGGCTCTTTACTATTGGCTGTTTATCCTATTTATCTTACTGCCATTATATCCTTGTTTTTAATTGGCTGCGGTATGGCTATGCTGCAGGTGGTGATTAATCCGCTGCTCCGCACATCAGGCGGGGAGGAAAATTACGCTTTTACCTCAGTATTGGCACAGCTCATATTTGGCGGGGCATCCTTTGTTAGTCCGCTGGTTTATTCATACATGGTTAAAAACATGGGGAGCAGCAAGGGTGGTATTTTCCCTTTGCTTGAGGCGCACGTACCCACAGCCATGCCCTGGATTTCGTTGTACTGGCTGTTTGCGGTTATTTGTTTAGGTATGTTGGTGATCATGCTGATATCTAAATTTCCGAAGGTTGAACTGGCCAGCGATGAAAAAGCCGGGCCATGGAAAACCCACGTCGACCTTTTTAAAAAGCCCGTTGTTATAGCTTACTTTATAGCTTTGTTTTGTTATGTGGGCAGCGAGCAGGGCGTATCCTACTGGATGTCGCAATTTTTACTTGTTTACCACAAGTTTGATCCGCAAACTACAGGTGCCAGCGCGGTAGCCTATTTCTGGGGATTGATGACTGCCGGCGGCATTTTAGGCTTGTTTTTACTTAAATTGATGGATAGCCGCAAGCTGCTGGTGATCTTTACCATTTTGGCACTCATTTTCCTCACGCTTGGTTTGTTCGGCAGCGCTCAAACATCATTGTACTCATTTTCAATAGTTGGCTTCTTCATGTCGGTAATGTATCCCATTATATTCTCGCTGGCGTTGAGTTCGATAGCTGAAGATCACGGTTCATTTGCCGGGATCCTGGTTACCGGTATTATTGGCGGCGCGGTGGTTCAGCTCTTGATAGGCGGCTTGGGCAGCCTGTTTGGGTTAAGGCAGGGGATGTTTTTCCTGTACATTACATTCGGCTACATGCTTAGTATCGGCTTTTGGGCTAAGCCGCTGGTTACCAACAAAACTATTTTTGATAATAAAGCATAATAAATAAATGAGCAATATAAAAGTTATAGGTATTGATCTGGGTGCTACCAATATCCGCGGAGCGGTGGTTAATAATAACACCATCGGTAATATTGTATCGCAACGGATAAAAAGCGACGGCAGTGTAGAAGATGTGCTGAACGATATTTATACTGTTGTTGATGCCCTGTTGCAAAACGATAAGGCCAGCGCCATAGGCATAGGCGTGCCCAGCGTGGTTGACGTAGCCGAAGGTATTGTTTATGATGTGCAATATATTCCCTCATGGAAGGAAGTGCACCTGAAAAAACTGATGCAGGAGCGATACAACATCCCGGTATATGTAAATAATGACGCCAATTGTTTTGCCGTAGGTGAGTTATATTTTGGAAAGGGAAAGGGTACTGACAGCATGGTTGGCGTGACCCTGGGCACCGGGCTTGGCACCGGCATTATCACCAATGGCAAACTGTACGCAGGCCACAATTGCGGTGCCGGGGAGATAGGTCTTTTTCCCTATATCGATAACATCCTGGAGTACTATTGCAGCGGCTCATTTTTTAGTAATGTATACGGATTGGATGGCGTACAGGTATTTAAAGATGCACAGGCCGGCAAAGAGAGGGCATTGGAGCTGTATGCCGAATTAGGAAATCATGTGGGGAATGCAGTAAAAATGATCATGTATGCCTATGATCCCGAGCTGATTATTTTAGGCGAATCGGTAAGCCAGGCTTTTGAATATTTTAAAGATACTATGTGGCAGCAGGTGAAAACCTTTGCCTACTCAAAAACGCTTGAACGTATAAAAATCGAGATCTCGGAACTGCAAAACAGCGGTATCATTGGTGCGGCTGCTTTGTATTACGATAATCAGAAGTAAAGTCAATCTATCATGAAAAAAATATTATTAATGTCGGTAATAGCCCTGCTCAGTACAAGGGCATTTGCGCAGGAGCGGCAGGAGAATTTTAACTTACTGTTGAAGGATGACTGGCAGATGCAATCGACAGTTACAGTGCCCGCCGCCGCTACGGAGATTTCGAAAGAAAAATTTGATACCCAAGGCTGGCATAAAGTAAGCGTGCCATCAACCATTTTAGCGGGCTTACTGGCCAATCATGTATATAATTTCGACCCATTTATGGGCAGGAACCTTGAAAAACTGGCAGATCCGAAGCTGGATAAACCATGGTGGTTCAGGAAGGAGTTTACCCTGCCTGCTGTCGAAAATGGCAAAAACGTGATCCTTCGTTTACATGGCATCAACTATAAAGCCAACGTTTGGTTCAACGGGGTTAAAATAGCCGATTCAACAAAAGTGAAGGGCCCATATCGCATCATTGATCTTGACCTCACCAAAAATATCAACTATAGCGGCACCAACACTTTAGCTATTGAAGTGCTTAGGCCTTTTACCCCAAACAAACGCGATGGCGACCTTGCCATTGATTATGCCGACTGGATTCCCTATCCACAGGATTATAATGGTGGTATCATCAACAACGTTGAAGTGAGAACTTACAATAAAGTAGGCGTAAAGTTTCCATTGGTTACAACAGATTTCGATCTGCCATCGTTAACTATCGCTCATTTAACGGTAGACGCCCAGGTGACCAACTATACCAATAAACCACAGGATGCGGTGATCAAAGGCAGGATCAATGAAAATATATCCTTCGAAAAAAAAGTACACCTGCTGGCTAACGAGTCGAAGAATGTAAACTTTTCACCTTTGGAGTTTAAGCAGCTTAATATCAAAGATCCGTCCATCTGGTGGCCCTGGCAATATGGTAAGCCAAATCTCAACCGCATTGAAGTATCGGTTGTGGTTAATAAAAAGCTGAGCAACTCGGTGAGTGAGAACTTTGGGATCAGGCAGTTTACATCCAGGATTATTGACAATAACCAGTCGCGGGAGTTTATTGTGAATGGCAAGCCTATTATGTTAAGGGGCGCGGCCTGGTCGCCTGATATTTTCCAGCGCCGGTCGCCCGAAAGGCAGGAGCAGGAGATCCGCCTGGTGCGCGATATGAACATGAACATTGTACGCTCCGAAGGTAAAATGGAAGACGATAATTTTTACGATCTGTGCGATAAATACGGCCTGATGGTGATGAACGGCTGGATGTGCTGCGGCACCTGGCAGCATCCCGAAAAATGGGATGCGGCAGAACGAAAAGTTGCCATGGCGTCAGATAGTAGTGTGATGTACTGGCTGCGCAACAAGGCCAGCTTGTTTGTATGGCTCAATGGCAGCGATATGCCGCCGACAGATACCTCGGTTGAGCGCGATTACCTGAAGATTGAAAAGCAGTTAAAATGGCCTAACCCCTTATTAGCAACCGCTAATGAAAGTAAATCAAAAGTATCGGGCTATAGCGGTGTAAAAATGGCCGGCCCGTATGAGTGGGTGCCGCCTGTTTATTGGGAAACCGATGCCGCCAAAAAGTATGGCGGTACTTACAGTTTTGCTACCGAGATTTCGCCCGGTCCGTCAATCCCGCCATATGAAAGCCTGGTGAAATTTATTCCTAAAGATTCGCTGAACGTAACCTCGACCGCCTGGAACTATCATTGCGGTACAGGCTCATTTGGCACCACAAAGGTATTCACCAAAGCGCTTTACAGCCGTTACGGCGAAACTGCATCCGTCAAAAACTATGTAGCCAAGGCTCAGGCCCAAAACTATGAGGCCCACCGTGCCATGATGGAAGCCTACGGGTTAAATAAATATCAAACGGCCACGGGTGTAGTTCAATGGATGCTGAGCAATCCGTGGCCAGGCATTATCTGGCATACATATGATTATTACCTGTATCCGGCCGGTACTTACTTTGGCATGAAAAAGGCGATGGAGCCGCTGCATGTGCTGTATTCTTACAAAACTAATGAGGTAGCAATTATCAACTCCTATTTAAAAATCTTTACCGGTTTAAAAGTTAAGGCTGATGTTTATAACCTCGATGGGTCAAATAAATTCAGCAAAACCGCAACTGCCGATATAGGTGCCGATGCATCAAAAAGATTATTCGCCCTGCCCGCCATTACCGGTTTAACGGATACTTACCTGTTGCGCCTTGAGCTAAGCGATAAAAGCGGTGGAACTAAAAGCATCAACTGGTACTGGCTCTCCAAAAAAAGCGATGAGCTGAATTGGAAAAAATCAAACTGGTTTACTACACCACAATCGGCTTATGCGGATTATTCAGCCCTGCAATCTTTACCCAAAACTAAATTAGTGGTTAGTCAAACCGGTAAAGCTGAAGGGGACAGCACCTCGCATATGGTAACTATCAAAAATACAGGCAGTGCAGTTGCGTTTTTTGTACATCTGCGCGCTTTAAAAGGGCAAGGTGGTGACGATATTTTACCGGTGATCTTCAGCGATAATTATATCTCACTGGCACCGGGCGAAAGCAGGGTGATCAGGTGTACCTATAGCACTAAAAATGCCGATGGTACAGCGCCTTATTTCCTAACTTCGGCCTGGAACCTGGATATAGCTGCAAGCAGTGGCGATTGTGGGTTTGAAGATGGGCTGCCGAAGGAGTAGTTTATCCGGAAAATAAGCTGATCATGGCCTGTTTTCTTAAGTTAAAACATCTGGTAAAATTTATCCCCAGTGGATAAATACAGGCATTTTTCGGGCTAATTTCCGGTGATTGGTGAAATAAATAAACCGCTGTTTATTATATTCGGCAAAACCCAAGCAGATAATGAAATTACTATCTAATTTAACCCTGTCATTTTGCCTGTTTTTTTGTGCCGGCGTTTGGGCCCAGCAACCTGTTAATATGCAATATTCGGTGTCGATGGAAAAGGCGGCCGACCATTTGTATCATGTTGAGTTGACCAATAAAACCCACCTCAAAACGCTCGATTTTAAGATGTGCGTTTGGACACCGGGATATTACCAGCTAATCAATTTTGCCGGAGCTGTACAAAATTTTACTGTTGCCGATGCAAAAGGCAATTCGCTTAAATTTGATAAGCCTACTAAGGATACCTGGAAGGTTATTAACCCCTCGGCCGGAGATGTAAAGATCTCATACGATGTTAAAGCTGTCGTGCCGTTTGTGGGCAACGTTTACCTTGACGAAACAAGGGGCTACATTACCCCCGGTGGCTTGTTCATGTACCTCGACCAGGAATTACGCCATCCAGTCACCATCCAAATGAAGCCTTACAGTAAATGGAATGATCTGGTAGCAACCGGGCTGGATACCCTGAAGGGACAATACCATGTTTACAAAGCCGCCGATTTTGATGTGCTTTATGACAGCCCTTTTTTAATGGGCGAGCTGGAAGTTTTGCCACCTTTCAGCGTGCAGAATAAACCACACAACTTTATCGGTTATAAGTTGCCTGCTTTTGACAGGAAGGCGTTTATGAACGACCTAAAAAAGATAGTAGTGACCGGCAGCAACATCATAGGAGAAATTCCTTATACACATTATACCTTTTTATCAATAGGCGCTGGCGGCGGCGGTATCGAACACTTAAACTCAACCTCGTTAAGTTTTAGCGGAGGTGAAGGGTTTAATACTACCGAAGCTCGTAAAAAGCTGTACAACTTTATAGCGCATGAGTATTTTCACCATTACAATGTTAAACGCATCAGGCCGGTTGAGCTTGGTCCGTTTAATTACTCCAAAGAGAACCATACCAATATGCTGTGGGTATCAGAAGGCTTTACCGTTTATTATGAGTATATGATAACCAGGCATGCGGGTTTAATGAATAATGAGGATATGTTTGGTGATTTTCAGAATAACCTGCGTAACTATGAAAATGAACCCGGGCATTTGTATCAATCGGCAACGCAAGCCAGCCACAACACCTGGGATGACGGACCAAACGGCAGGCAGGGCGATGATTTTAATAAAACCATTTCATACTACGATAAAGGGCCGATTCTTGGTTTGATGCTTGATTTCAGCATCCGCTATGCAACGCAAAATAAAAAAACGCTTGATGATGTAATGCGCCTGCTTTATTATAAGTATTACAAAAAGCTGAACCGCGGTTTTACAGAACAGGAATTCAGGAATGAATGTGAGAAAATGGTGGGCGTACCTTTAACCGAGGTATTTGAATATGCATCCACCGTTAAACCGCCTGATTATCCAAAATATTTCGCTTACGGAGGACTAGCTGTTGATACTGCTACTAAAGTGGTATCGGAATCATGGGCTGGCCTTAACGTGCGGCAGCAGGGTGACACCCTCCGGATCAATACTGTTGCTTATAAATCGCCGGCTTGGGATAAAGGCATCAGGGGGCGTACGGTAATCCTAACAGTTGATGGTACTCCTGCCACAAAAGATATACTTTTTAAAGCTTTCGAAACCAAAAATACAGGAGATAGCCTAACATTGGGTTTGTTAAAAAACGGCGAAAAGAAAGACATAACGATTGTTTTGGGCAGGCTGAGGGAAAAGACATTTAAAATAACACCATTGCCTAATCCTGACCAATTGCAATCGGCTATTTTTAAAAGCTGGACAGAAGGGAAGTAATAGGTTTAGTGAGTGGTTGATTGGGTTGATCAGGTGAATGGTAGATTAAGAAATAACGTTTGTTATAATGTAAGGCACTTCGTAAAATTACGTGCAATTCAACGCTTATGAAAGTCATTGAAAAAGCTGAGCGATTGGCAAGGTTAGGGGTTGATCCAGTAGTGTTAAACCATTACCGCGAGCCCCATCGGTTTTACCACACCCTTGAGCATCTGGACGATGTATGGCAACAATTAGAGAAGCGGGGCTACAGTGACAATGATGTATTATTGCTGGCTACAATTTTCCATGATATCATTTACGATCCGAGATCAGGCACAAATGAAGAAGATTCGGCGCAATATTTTAACGAAACTTTTACGGGGGATGGAGCGCTCAAAGCTCTTGTAACGGATATTATCCTCGATACCAAACATCACAAGCCGGGCTCGGCATTGTCAGAGATTTTCAGTGCAGCCGATCTTAATATCTTAAAACAGCCATTTGATAAACTGCTGATTTATGAGCAACAGATTTTTAAAGAGTTTCAGTTTGTCGATCATAAGATTTACCGTGAGAAGCGGGTGGATATTTTAAAGAGTCTGCGACAAAGCATTGATAATCCGGCCCTGGATTATTTAATAGCCTATGTAGAAAACTTTAAACCCCGTATAGCAGTATATCCGGGGAGCTTTAATCCATTCCACAAAGGGCATTATAATATACTCCAAAAGGCCGAGCGAATTTTTGATAAGGTGATCATAGCCCGTGGTGTTAATCCTGGTAAAGATAAAGCCGCATACGAATTGCCGGAAATATTAAGATACAGGCAAACTGAAACCTACGAAGGGTTACTCACCGAATTTGTAGATGGTTTGGGGTATGACGTTACTATTATCCGGGGATTACGAAATGGATCGGATTTACAGTACGAACTAAACCAATATCGATACCTGCAGGAATTGGGTGGCAAGAATATTAGTGTAACGGCAATTTTTTGCGATATGGAATTTGAACACATCTCAAGTACCGGGATCAGGCAACTGGAGAAGTATGGTAAGGCGGGGGATTATTTGTTGCCTTAGAAGTGGGTGGTTGATTTAATTCTACATGAATTCGCGTTAGCGATAGGAGCGGATACCGGCCTGTGGCTAACGCCTGTGCAGTATGAGCGTATAGCGCGGGCCGAAGGTAACGCCATAATTGATTTCGGAATTGGGACCTTTGATTCCGGATTTATTTACGTCAGAACCCGGATTTATTGAATTAAAAGAATGGGCAGAAAATTGGTGCTCAGACAACAATAATCCATTACTTGATCCAACCTAAGTAACCATTCACCTAATCCAACCTAATCAACCACTTGCAAATTACCCCAAAAACAAATCCATCCGCCCCCTTGCTTTTGCATAATTAATCACTATCTTTGCACCCACAATTAATAAAATAGTTAACGCTTTAATATTATTCAAGTAATGTATTTAGGTAAAGAAGCAAAGGCAGAGATCTTTGCAAAACACGGTAAATCAGCAGCTGACACAGGTTCGGCCGAAGGTCAGGTAGCTTTATTTACTACCCGTATTGCTCACTTAACAGGGCATTTGAAAAAAAACAAAAAGGATTTTTCAACTCAATTATCGCTACAAAAATTAGTAGGTAAACGTCGTGCGTTACTTGCTTACCTGTATAATAAAGACATTGAAAGGTACCGTGCTATCATCAAAGCTTTACAGCTAAGGGATATCATTAAGTAATTCTCTCCTTTTTTATTTAAAAGCCATCCCCATTTTAGGATGGCTTTTTTACTTTTGCAACATATATTTACACACATAAAATCCGATGCGCTCCCGAAGATGAAAAGTGCATCACAAACAAAAAAAGATGAGTTTAAACGTAATTAAAAAAGTTATTGATCTGGGCGACGGACGCACCATTGAGATCGAAACAGGTAAACTGGCCAAACAAGCGGATGGTTCGGTAGTAGTAAAAATGGGTGACACCATGTTACTGGCTACTGTTGTATCATCGCCTGAAGCTAAAGAAGGAGTTGACTTCTTGCCTTTATCTGTTGACTACCAGGAAAAATACGCTGCAACAGGCCGTATCCCGGGTGGTTTTTTACGCCGCGAGGCCCGTTTATCAGACTATGAGGTTTTGATCTCCCGTTTGGTTGACCGTGCTTTGCGTCCTTTGTTCCCTGAAGATTATCACGCTGATACACAAGTGATGATCTCCTTGATATCTGCCGATAAAGACATCATGCCTGATGCTTTAGCCGGTTTGGCAGCTTCTGCAGCTTTAGCTGTTTCTGATATCCCTTTTAACGGCCCAATCTCTGAAGTACGTGTTGCTAAAATTGATGGACAGTTAGTAATCAATCCTACATTAAGCCAGCTTGAAAATGCAACTTTAGAATTTATTGTTGCAGGTAGCGAGCATGATATCAACATGGTTGAAGGCGAATCAAAAGAAATTCAGGAAGCTGAATTGGTTGAAGCCATCAAGTTTGCCCACACTGCTATTAAACTGCAATGTTTAGCTCAAAAAGAACTGACCATTGAAGTTGGTAAAACCGAAAAACGTGTTTACAGCCATGAGCATAGCAATGAGGACTTGAAAAAAGCTATCTACGCTGCTACTTATGATCAGGTTTACGCCATTGCTTCTGCTGCATCTGCAAAAGAAGAGCGGAGTGCTAAATTTAAAGAAGTGCGTGACGCCTATATCGAAACCTTAGGTGAGATAGATGATATTACTAAAGGCCTTGCTAAAAAATATTACCACGATGTGGAGTATGATGCTATCCGTAACCTTGTGTTAGACGAGGGCAAACGTTTAGATGGTCGTACTACTACACAGATCCGCCCGATATGGAGCGAAGTTGGCTATTTACCATCTGCTCACGGTTCGGCGATATTTACCCGCGGTGAAACACAATCATTAACTACCGTTACCTTAGGTGCTAAGGATGACGAGCAAATGATTGACGGTGCGTTCATTAACGGTTACCAAAAATTCTTGTTACACTACAATTTCCCTGGTTTTTCTACCGGCGAAGTTAGGCCTAACAGGGGTGCCGGCCGCCGTGAAATTGGCCACGGTAACCTGGCCATGCGTTCATTGAAACAAGTATTGCCATCTGAAGATGAAAACCCATACACTATCCGTGTAGTTTCTGATATTTTGGAATCAAACGGTTCTTCTTCAATGGCTACAGTTTGTGCCGGTACACTGGCGCTTATGGATGCAGGTGTTAAAATTAAAGAGCCTGTATCAGGTATCGCGATGGGTTTGATCACCAACGAAATGGGTACCAAATATGCTATCCTTTCTGACATTCTTGGTGATGAAGACCACTTAGGTGATATGGACTTTAAAGTAACCGGTACGAAAAACGGTATCGTTGCTGTACAGATGGACCTGAAGATCAACGGCCTTTCATACGAAGTATTAACCAACGCGTTAAACCAGGCTAAAGACGGCCGTTTACATATCCTTGGCGAAATGGCTAAAACCATTACCGAGGCACGTGCCGACTACAAACCACATGCTCCGCGTATCGTTACCATTAAAATTGATAAAGAATTTATTGGTGCGGTTATAGGGCCAGGTGGTAAAATCATCCAGGAAATGCAGCGTGAAACAGGCGCAACCATCTCTATCGAGGAAAAAGACAACCAGGGTATCGTTCAGGTATTTGCTGATAACAAAGCATCTATCGACGCCGCTTTAGGCCGCATCCGCGCTATCGCTTCAAAACCAGAAGTGGGCGAGATTTACGAAGGTAAAGTAAAATCAATTATGCCTTTCGGTGCGTTTGTTGAAATTATGCCTGGTAAAGATGGCTTGCTGCACATATCTGAAATTGATCACCGCCGTATTGAAACGATGGATGGTATCTTCCAGATAGGCGACGAGGTAAGGGTTAAGCTGCTTGACGTAGATAAGCAAGGTAAACTGAAGCTATCGCGCAAGGTTCTGTTACCTAAGCCTGAGCCAAAGCAAAATAATTAAGTGTTTTTATACAGTAGCAAAACCCTCTTTATGAGGGTTTTGCTATTTTGTTTTAATTTTTTTTATTTTTTTAAAACAAAAAGCGGATGTTTAAACTTATTAACTGTTAATACGTAGTTGATAAAACCATAATTCCGATCCTGTTTGATAAAAAAATGACCCCTGCTGCTAACGATCCTTTAGATTTCCTGAATAGCAATTCGGCTGGTATGCAGACGGGTACTCAGACGGATTTGGTTCAGCAGTTACTGTACGAAATAATAAGGGTGAAGGAAATCATTGTTTATTACGACTCCATCCCCAATGGAGGCGGGCAGCTTGGATCATCTATCCTCAATGAGCTGGTTTCAGAAGCTTATCAGTCGCTGGTTAACTACGATACCGTACTGATGCGGAAATATTACGATTTATTGTTGAATTGTGATTAAACGCCCCCCGGCCCCCTAAAGGGGGAGGATACATGCAAGATTTATCCGTTACTTAGTTTTGTGTTTATCTGGGACGAAAGCTTAAATGCTTTGGTGCTGCATCGCCATTCTTGAAATTCGCCTTTTACCTCCCCTTTAGGGGGCCGGGGGGCTACAACAACAATATATCAATCTGATGCGCATGCACCATGCCTACAACCGGCGACCATGCAAATACCGTAAACCGGCCGTCCTGAGAAGCTACCAGTGCTAAGGCATCTTTTTGGTCGAAGACAAACTGTGCTGCCGCTAAATGCCTTGTACCGCCGTTTTGCGCCGGGTGGATCACCCTGGTTGAGCAACCGACGATAGGCTCGGTCACTACGATCTCTTCGACAGGTGAGCTTTTTGCTGCACGACCTATTTTGGCGCCGAAAGCCAGCAGCTCGTGTTTATCATTTATTAGCGTAGCGCCGTCTATCGAGGTTAATCCGCCTATGGTATCAACCGCGCGGCGCATTTTTTCCTGCCATGAGGTGTGGTAACGGTCGATGCCTTCGTGAATCATCAAATCGGTAAGGCCCGAAAACGGAGGATCGACAGGGTAGGAGATCGGGGTAATGATAGATTCGCGCCATTCTTCGTTTCCGGAGGGCACAACTAATAATATGCCGCCACGTTTGTGGGCTTGCATGGAGGTAGCCAGCTGAACTAATACGTTTACCGGATCGTTCCATAGGGATGGTAAAGTAAAATCAAGCATGGCCGAAAGTACATTAGGGCAATCAGAAATGCTGGAGCCATGCTCGTCAACTACTTTAATATCGTCGCCTTTTAATATGGCTATGTTTACAAATTTGCCAAAGCCCTCTATACGGCGATGTTTGATCACTAATAATCCGGGTTCAATTACTTCCAGCACAAAACAATAAGCCGGGATAGCCAGGGTGGTCCCCCAGATGTAGAGTTCATCATCTTCTATCCAGATGCCCAAATGGATGCCCGGCTGTTGTACCGCCGAAGCAAATTTGGTGAGGATATTAGGCGCGAGTTTAATTTTACCGCCAAACAACAACGGCTGACCGGCAGCTTCGGGCGGCAAAAAAGCAAGCGTGAATTTTGGCGAAAATCCCTCTTCCCGGCGCAAGCTTGCCCAAAACGAGATATCGATAAGTGATTCAATAGTGGTGCAGCTGGGGGTAGGAGCAAGGTCTATCTCATCGTTATCGGCGAGGGCTTTGGCGTGAAAATGCCTGAAATGCCTTTCGATAATGGTTGCTACTTTACCGGCTGCTTTATATGTAGGTCCTGAACTCAAAGTTTTGGTGGTGTCTTTCATTTAAATACTTATCTCAAAAGTAAAGCTAAAAAAACATGCTAACAAACTAACGCATCAATATTGCAATTGGATGAGCAGGGCTCATCCCAAACTCTCTCCCAAAGAGAGGATTAGGTAGGCCGTTTGTCAACGGTTTATCATACTCATTATCAATTATCTTCCTAAAGTCAGTTGTTGATCCGGGTAAATTTTTTTTGAAACTATTGTAGCAATTTTGCAGCCGGAAACGATAATGTAATCATGAAACTCATATCACACCTCATATCACTCACCCTGCCGGATACCACACCACTGCAGGTATCAGCCCTTTTAAACCTCGGGTTAACTTACGTACAACAAGGTTTCGTTAAAGTTTTTCATAAAGCAGTGCGAAACAATCAGCCCTGCGGCGAGCTTCAGCCATGTATGTAAGCTGCATTTAATTGCAGATAACGGCAGCCGCACTTATAAATTATAGCTAAATTTGCGCTTAATTATTAAGTATGGATCAGCTAACGGCTGCGGGCAAATCAAAAATGCGGATTGCCAACAGTGTCTTCTTCTTTGTTTCGGGCTTCGGGTATTCTTCATGGGCCTCGCGTATTCCATCCATAAAACATCAGCTTAATTTAAATGAAGCCCAGTTAGGGGTTGTGCTGTTTGCCATGCCTGTTGGCCTGATGCTTACCATGCCTTTAACGGCTAAAATGATCAAGCATTTCAGCAGCCGTATAATGATGCTGATAGGTGCACTGGCCTTTAGCCTGGTGCTTTGCCTCCCCGGTTTTGCAGCTTATATGTGGCAACTGATAGTAGTTTTATTTTTTGTTGGCTCAACCCGTAATATATTAGGTTTATCTATGAACTCGCAGGCCGTGGGGATCCAGGCTTTGTATGATAAATCGATCATGGTAACATTCCATGGCATCTGGAGCCTGGCCGGTTTTGGCGGCGCTGCTGTCGGCTATTTAATGGTATTATTTAACGTGGCTCCTTCATATCATTTATTAGGTGTGGGAGTTGCGATGCTGATCCTCTCGGTAATATTTTATCCCTCAACATATGACTATCAGCCTGCCGAAACACCCAATAAATCGGTGTTTTCCATGCCCGATAAACACTTGCTTAAATTTTCTTTAATATGTTTCGCCTCTATGGCCTGCGAAAACACGCTGTACGATTGGAGCGGTGTTTATTTTGAAAAGGTAGTCCATGCCACCAAATCATTCGCTGAGGCCGGCTTTGTAGTTTACATGGTTACCATGACCATTGGCCGCTTCGCGGGCGATAGGGTAGTATCGGCCATTGGTATAAAAAAGGTGTTAACTTATAGCAGCTCGCTGGTTTTGGCCGGTTTGCTGGTATCTGTGTTTTTACCATATACTTTAACCGTTTATTTGGGCTACGCCATGATAGGCATGGGGGTGTCATGTATAGTGCCGCTGATTTTTAGCATGGCCGGTAAATCAAAAACAATGAACAGCAGCCAGGCACTGGCCGCCATATCAACAGTTGGTTACCTGGGTTTTGTTATAGTACCACCAATAGTTGGTTTTATTGCTCAGGCAGCAAACCTGCAAATAGCTTTTTTTGTTGTTGCCGCCTTTGCTGCCATGATGATATGGCTGGTGCGTAAAATTGAAGATGAGCCTGTGGTATCATAGTTTTGTCATATAAGCTGCTTAGTATTTACGCCAGCCCCGTTTTAGCTTATAATTGTGTCATCAAATCCACTGGTTTGATATAACATCTGCAACAAATGAGCACAAACATTACCGAAACCAGCATACAGCCGTCAACAGAATTATTTATCAAAATGGTAGTCTCCAACTGGGAACTGCAAAACAATCGCCTAAACGGTTTACTCGATAAGTTAACTGACGAAGCTCTTGCTGCCGAAACTGCTCCCGGCCGAAACAGCGGTATTTACCTGCTGGGTCACCTTACTGCTGTTAGCGACGGAATGTTTACTTTTTTAGGTTTAGGCGAAAGGCTCTATCCCCAGCTGGATCAAATTTTTGTTAAAAGTCCTGAAAATTCTGGGTTGGAGAAACCGTCACTGGCTGAACTTAAACAATATTGGGCTAAAGTAAATGAGGTTTTAACCGAAAGGATGAATGCTATGCAGCCCGAAGAATGGTTTAAGCCGCATAGCGCCATTGCAGCAGATGATTTTGCAAAAGAGCCGCACCGTAACAGATTAAATATCCTGATTAATCGTACTATACACCAGGGCTATCATATTGGGCAATTGGTTTACCTGGTAAAGAAATAAGCGTTTGCTGACCGGATTTGACTCAAAAGGTTTAATCCATGACAATTGGATGAAACGTTTTTTACAAAGGGATGGTAAATAATCCTGAAAACCGTTATACTTTTGCTTAACACTGTTAAATGATTTAATAGTGTAATCAAAATGGCAAGTAAAGAACGAATTCAGCGCTTAAAAGAGGAAACCCGGGTTAATATCCTGGATGCTGCGCTCCACATAGTTAAACATGAAGGCTGGCAGGCTTTAAGCATGCGTAAGATTGCTGATGTAATTGAGTACACCGCGCCCATTATATATGAATACTTTGCAAATAAGGATGCTATATTAATGGAACTTACCCGCAAAGGCTATTTGATATTAGCAAAGGACATGGAGGAAGCCAAAGAAAAGCACCGCCTGCCCGAAAAGCAATTGGAGGCCATGTGGCTTGCTTACTGGAACTTTGCTTTTGACAATAAGGAACTTTACCAGGTTATGTTTGGCGTACAGATGAACTGTTGCTGCGAAATGGTAAAATCAATGCCCGAAGCCCAGCTCCCTACTACTATGGTTAGCGAGGCTATTATGCAACTGATGGATATAAAAGATATCAATGACGAAATGATCTGCACCAAGTACTATACCTTTTGGTCGGTCGTACACGGTTTGGTATCCATTAACTTACTGAGCAGGGGATTCTCTGACGAAGTTAACCGCCAGGTTTTGAAAGATACCATAGGCGGTATCATCAGGTCGATGAAAGATTAATTCTTTCTGCGGCTTGAAAACTACACTGTTAAATTACCTTACAGTGTTAGGCAATTGTTAAGCACTTTTAAAACAAACTCTTAATACAATGAAAAAGCTCACTCACAACCCTCGCAATCTATTTAACAGTGTTAAACGATTTAACGGTGTTGTAACATCTAATTTATGTAACTGCTGTAATTAGCGTACATCGTTTCGGTATATCGTCATGAAAAATCGTGAAAATAACGATATAAGGCATTGGAAATTAAATATTATAAATATAAGTAATTGATAATCAGTTTAATTATATAACTGGCATCTCAATTGAAAATGATCGGCAACAGTAAAACAATGAAAACAATCAAATCATCATATATCACAAGCCCAACGGCTTTTTCTAATCCTATTCATTCACCACTCTTAAAATCATCACTCATGAAAACACTCCTTTTAGCAGCAGTTGCAGCTTTAACATTATACGGATGTTCATCTGCACCGCAGGCTCCCACAGCACCTCCACCGCCGGCCTTACCGGTTGCTTCTATAGTATCAGGTACCGAAACTACTTATCAGGAATATCCTGCTTCAATTGAAGGTGCCGTTAACGTAGAGATCAGGCCACAGGTAAGCGGTACTTTAGATAAAGTATTTGTTGACGAAGGCGCTTTCGTATCTGCCGGGCAGCCAATATTTAAAATTAACGAACAACCATACCGTGCGGCTTTAAATAACGCATTAGCAAGCTTACACGCCGCCGAAGCAGCACATGTAAATGCGCAACTGGAAGTTGAAAAATTAACTCCGCTTGTAGCTAATAAAGTAGTTTCTGACTACCAGCTAAAAACGGCTAAAGCAGCAGCTGATGTAGCAAAAGCCAACATCGAATCGGCTAAAGCTAACGTAGCTACCGCGCAGATCAATTTGGGTTACACCTTAATAAAAGCTCCTGTAAGCGGTTATATCGGTCTGCTTGCTAAGAAACAAGGTAGCCTTGTTGCTCCTGCGGATGTTGCTCCACTAACTCAATTATCAGATGTTCATGATGTACACGTTTACTTTTCATTGGGCGAAAAAGATTTTGTTGCCTTTAAAGAACAATATCCCGGCGCTAACCTGAAAGATAAATTGAAAAATGTACCATCAGTATCATTATTGTTAGCTGATAATACAGAATATGCTAAACAAGGTAAAATTGATATTGTAGACGGTCAGTTTGATAAAAACACCGGCGCTATCACCCTGAGGGCAAATTTCTCAAACCCTGACGGTCTTTTACGCTCTGGTAATACCGGCAAGATCCGTTTAAGCCTGAGCCATAAAGATGCTTTGATCGTTCCGGAAGCTTCAACTATCGAAATGCAGGATAAAGTATTTGTATTTGTAGTTGGCGATAGCAGCAAAGTGAAAAAACAACCTATCGACATAATTGGTAAATCAGGTGATCACTACCTGGTTAAAGATAAAGAAGCCATTAAAGCCGGCGACCAGATCGTGTTAGAGGGCATTGATAAATTACAGGAAGGTATGGTTATCCAGCCTCAAAAGGCTTCAGATAAAGTAGCCGCTGTAGTTAAGAAATAATACATACACTTAAACTTTAAAGTCATGTTTCAGAAATTTATAGAAAGACCGGTACTCTCAACTGTTATCTCCATATTATTGGTGATAGTGGGGGTACTTGGTTTAACAAAACTGCCCTTAGAGCGGTTTCCTAATATTGCCCCTCCGTCGGTATTAGTATCAGCCGTGTATCCGGGTGCCAATGCCGAAACTATTTTACGCTCCGTTACGCCTTCGTTAGAAGAAGCGATTAACGGGGTGGAAAATATGACCTATATGACCTCTACCGCCAGTAATGACGGTACATTGGGTATTACCGTTTACTTTAAACAGGGTACTAACCCCGATCAGGCAGCGGTAAACGTTCAAAACCGTGTTTCACAGGCTTCAAGCCAGTTGCCAGCCGAGGTTTTGCAATATGGTATTACAACCACCAAACAGCAAAACAGCTTTATCGGTGCTATGGCCATCTACTCTGAAGACCCCAAAAAATACGATCAAACTTTTGTGGCCAACTATGCACAGATCAATATCGTTCCGGAAATTAAACGTATCCCGGGTGTAGGTTCTGCCAGTATTTTTGGTGGTATTAAGGATTATTCAATGCGTGTTTGGTTAAATCCTACCCAAATGGCAACTTACAATGTTACACCGGCCGAAGTAACCGCCGCTATACAGGACAAAAACCTTGAAGCAGCACCAGGTAAATTTGGCGAGCGCAGCAACGAAGCATTTGAGTATGTAATTAAATATAAAGGTAAACTTACCAAACCAGAAGAATATCAGAACATCGCCATCCGTGCTAATGCAGATGGTTCTGTATTGCGTTTGAAAGATGTGGCACGTGTTGAACTGGGTGCATACTCATATAATAGTGTTAGTAACCTTAACGGCCACGATGGTATTATCATCGGTATTATTCAATTGTCAGGTTCAAATGCTAACGAAATCCAGATCGCTATCGACAACCTGATGGTGAAATTATCTAAAGATTTCCCTGTCGGGATTAAATACAACCAGTTCTATCGTACTAAAACCGATCTTGATGAGTCTATCAACCAGGTTGAGCATACATTAGTTGAGGCCTTCATCCTTGTATTTATCGTAGTATTTATATTCCTGCAGGATTTCAGATCAACTTTGATCCCGGCTATAGCGGTTCCGGTTGCTATTATCGGTACGTTCTTCTTCATGAACCTGTTTGGGTTCTCGGTTAACTTGTTGACACTGTTCGCGTTGGTATTGGCCATCGGTATTGTGGTGGATGATGCCATTGTGGTGGTGGAGGCGGTGCATGCCAAAATGGAGCATGACCCAAGCCTAACCCCTAAGGCTGCCACTACGGAAGCCATGCACGAAATTACAGGTGCCATTATATCTATTACTTTGGTTATGGCGGCGGTATTTTTGCCGGTGAGCTTCATGACGGGCTCAACAGGTATCTTCTATCGCCAGTTTGCCTTAACCATGGCTATATCTATCATTATCTCGGCCGTTAACGCGTTAACTTTAAGTCCGGCTTTGGCTGCGCTATTCTTAAAGAATAAACATAGCGAAAACGGTCATGACGCACCTAAGAAAAGCTTTGTAGAGAAATTTTACGCGGGCTTCAATGGTGGCTTCAATTATATGACCAACAGGTATGTTGGCGGCTTGAAAGTTCTGATCCGTAATAAATGGATCAGCATGGCCGGCCTTGCTTTAGTAGTTGTTGCTACAGTTTACATGGTAAACAAAACCAAAACAGGCTTCATTCCTACCGAGGACCAGGGCTTTGTGGCTATAGCAGTAAATACGCCATCAGGTACTTCATTAGCAGGAACTAACAAAACCTTTAAACTGGCTGAGGATCAGTTGAAAACACTGCCGTCAGCACGATTTGTTACCGCGCTTTCTGGTTTTAACTTCTTAACACAATCCAGCAGCCCGTCGGCAGGTGTTATCTTCCTGTTGTTGAAGCCTACTGAAGAAAGGGGAGAAGTTAAAAATATTGATGCTATCCAGAATATTGTGAGGGGCAAATTAGCAGGCATACCAGGTGGTACGTTCTTCGTGTTCAGTTTCCCAACCGTTCCTGGTTTCAGCAACGTGGAAGCGCTTGACGTAATGCTGCAGGATAAAACCAACGGCAGGCTGGATAAATTTAGCGGCGTCGCCAATAACTTTATCATGAAACTGATGCAAAAGCCGGCTGTTGCTTTCGCCTTTACTTCATACAAAGCTGATTATCCCCAGTTACAATTAGAGGTTGATGACGAAAAAGCCAACCAGTTGGGTGTAAGTGTTAAAGACATCCTGTCAACTATGCAGGCTTACTTCGGTACCGCACAGGCATCAGACTTTAACCGCTTTGGTAAATACTACCGTGTGGTTGTTCAGGCAGATATTGCCGACAGGACAGATCCATCAGCAATTGACCGTGTATTTGTTAAAAACAAATCGGGCGAAAATGTGCCGATCAACACCCTGGTTAAATTAACCCGTGTGTATGGTTCAGAAACTGCTTCACGTTATAACCTCTTCAACTCTATCGAAATCAATGCTATCCCTAAACCTGGTTACAGTTCTGGTGATGCCATTAAAGCGATTGAGGAAACTGCTAAGGAGCAATTGCCGCAAGGTTTTGCCTATGAGTTTACCGGCCAAACCCGTGAGGAGATTGCTTCAAGTGGTCAGTCGACTGTGATCTTCCTGTTATGTTTGGTGTTTGTATACTTCCTGCTGTCGGCACAGTATGAAAGTTATATCCTGCCATTGGCGGTAATACTTTCAATACCTACAGGTTTATTCGGGGTATTCATTGTGTTAGGCTTAACCGGTATCGAAAACAATATCTATGTACAGGTTGCGCTGATCATGCTCATCGGCTTGTTGGCCAAGAACGCGATCCTGATCGTAGAGTTCGCGGTGCAGCGGCGAAGGGCAGGGCATGGGCTGGTTCAATCGGCTATTGAAGCTGCTCAGCTCCGTATCCGTCCAATCATCATGACCTCCATGGCATTCGTATTCGGTTTATTCCCGATGAGTATCGCTACCGGCCCATCTGCACAGGGTAACCACTCTATCAGTATTGGTGCAGCAGGCGGGATGGTTTCAGGCGTACTGTTAGGTTTGTTTATCATACCTGTACTATATGTGATATTCCAGGGCTTGCAGGAACGCATTAGTGGCAAACCTAAGCCGCTTGCCGCTGCCGGCGACCATGGTAAAGATGCTGTAGTTTTAGAAAACGAATATTCAGCTTAATCAATCAAACATCAACTAAAACTATCACGGCCTTTAAAATCCGTGATAGTTTAAAAAAGATATAACAATGAAAAATATAATAGGCAGTTTGGCTTTAGCACTGGTAGTGCTGGCAGGCTGTAAAGTTTCAAAAGATGTTGCTACGCCAAAGGACGCGCAACCTGAAGCTTTCAGGAACGCGGTTACCACCGGCGATACCAGCAGCATTGCCGACTTGCAATGGAAAAACTTTTTTACCGATGCTGCTCTTCAAAAGCTGATTGACAGTGCCATCGTTAAAAATTACGATATGCAGGTGGCCGTTAAAAATATCGAGGCTGCACAATTGCAGTTTAAACAAGTTAAATGGAACTATGTTCCTACCCTTGGATTAAACGTTACTGCAAGCACCAACCGCCCGTCTGATAACAGTGTTACGGGCCTAAGCATCAAACAATACAATATTGGCACTAAACATGTCGAAGATTATAATGCTAACCTGGCGCTTTCATGGGAGGCTGATATCTGGGGTAAAATCCGCAGTCAAAACCGTGAAGCTTTGGCCCAGTATCTGCAAACTAATGAAGCTAAAAGGGCTATCCAAACCAACATCGTATCAAGTGTATCGCAAGGTTACTATAACTTGCTGATGCTCGACGAGCAACTTGAAATAGCTAAGAAAAACGTAAAACTGAATGACAGTACATTGCGCATCATCAAATTGCAGTACGATGCCGGCCAGGTGACGCTTTTAGGTGTTCAGCAGGCACAGGCCCAGTTAGAAGCTGCTGCGCAATTGGTTCCTCAGTTTGAACGCGATATCAATGTTCAGGAGAATGGCTTGAGCATATTGGCAGGTAGGTTACCTGACGCCATTGAACGTAGCGCTAAACCTTAATGATATTACTTTCCCCGAAACACTTTCGGCAGGCGTACCATCAGCAATGGTGAGCCGCAGGCCCGATGTACGCAGTTCTGAGTTGGCTTTAAATATTGCTAACGCGAGGGTTGGTATCGCTAAAGCCCAGCTTTACCCTTCATTAACTATAACCGGTCAGGGTGGTTTAAACTCATTTAAATCAAGCAACTGGTTTAATATTCCGGCTTCATTATTTGGTACTGTTGCCGGTGGTATTGCTCAGCCTTTGTTGCAACACAAACAATTGCGTACTCAATACGAAGTTGCCAAAGTTGACCGCGAAAAAACAGTGATCCAATTCCGTCAATCTGTATTAAATGCGGTTGGTGAAGTATCTGACGCTTTGGTAAGGCTCCAAAAACTTAAAGAGCAACAAACAATCGCAGCTAACCGCGTTAAAACATTGCAACAAGCTACAAGCAATGCGAGCATGTTGTTTAAAAACGGGCTTGCTACCTATCTTGAGGTGATTACTGCTCAGGGTAATGTATTGCAAGGTGAGCTTGAATTAGCATCTATTAAAATGGCTCAACTTAGTGCCAACGCTGAGCTTTATCGCTCATTAGGCGGCGGCTGGAAATAAGCTTTATCTACCCCCGTGAAAACGGAAAACGGCTGATCAGAAATCCTGATCGGCCGTTTTGCATGTTAGAGATATGCCTTTCCCTGCATTTTATTGCGCCGCCCTTTTTTTGACTGATGTTATATATTCATTTATAATCAGCAATAAAACGGGCAGCAGCAAACCCGTCAGTAATGCAAAAAAATATACTAATAATGATTTGGAGATCATTGATTCCCGCGTGTGCCACGTTTCATTTATAATGAGCCTTGGCCTGGGGGCTTGCCCGCCTGATCCATGTAACAGCCTGTAATACTGTTGTTGCTTACTTTCAATTATAGTGTTTATTTGGGCGATAGAATCATTCAATTGCAGCGATAAAAATGATGCTATTGATTTTGAATCTTTTGGCTGATCGATATCTTTTGGTTGCACACTATCTTGAGGTTGCTCAACATCTTTTGGTTGATCAATGTACTTAAGTTGGCGGACATCTTTAATTTGATGAGCATTTCTGATTTTCTGTTCTTTTACCGTTATGCTGTTAACAAGTGCTTCTTTTATTGAATTAAGTTCGAGTTTGAAGGCGTAAACACTTGCATCAGCATTGTCCGAATCCTGCATTACCCGCTGTTTATTGAGTTGCGCTTTATTAAAATCCTGTATGAGTGCTTCGATACGGTAATCGCTAACCTGATGATCATCCGGTATGATAACAAAAACATCATTAGGTTTCAAGGCGTATGTTTTAACGGCAGTAAGTGCATTTAAGCTGGCTCTTTCTTTTTCAGTCAATGCAGTCTTTACCGTCACCAGTACCGGAATAGCTCTCGGCTTTGGCATTTGCCTTGGTTTTTTGATGTTGTTCAGTATGGCTTGCTGTTCATGATATTTATCGGCCATTGCTTTATAGTATGCTATACTATCGTTTAATTTAAGAAGTAACATGGTATCAATAACCGCCGGTTTAGTGGGTGAGCTTGGTTTGGCATATTGGGCATTAATAATTTCTACAAGTTTGTTCAAAAAATCATGCCCCTTTTGAGCATTATTCGCGTTTATGCTCAATTCAAAAGTGTTGCTACTCAAAACTTTTGCAGTTAAACTTTTACTAAAATGTTCGGTTAAGTTGGCTGGGGGAGTGAGCTTCACTATCAGCGGTAGTTGTATTGGTTTAAAGGCAGGCCCTTTTATTATGGTATAACGTAAAGATCCGTATTTAACCGGGTGGTATAAAGGCACATCTGTGAGTACATTATTCTGATCAATCCTGCAAACGTTGCCATTAATTAAATTGATGGTGATCTCAACAGGAGCAGTATAGAAGTTGCTCTTTCCAGATATAAGCTTAATGGGTAATGAATCCCCGTAAATCTCTTTTGTTGTAAAAGTTCCCTTACGATAATAACTTACCTGGAGCCCTAACGCGTTGACCGCTTTTTCTATCGTGGTTTCAGAGCGCAGCTCCTTAATTGCTGTCGTTAGTAATTCCCAATCGCCGGAAGCAGCCAACTCTATGCTCACTTTGTATTTAGGAGATGAAAAAAGTAAATAAACTGAAGCTGCTAAAACAACAACTACTACTGAAGCAATCACGAAATATCTGTTGCGGAATAACAGGCCAGAAATATTCCTTCCCGCCCTTTTGATGCGAGCCTGGTTCATAGGATGCAATACTTGTGCTGATGTAAATTGCTGTAATTTAGTAATTTGCAATTTATCCGGAACGCTCGTTTTGCGATTGTTCTTCGCGCTGTGGTAATTTTAGTAACGCTTTACATGTTGTTATAGCTAAACTCACAATCGTATCTCAAAAATTGTGAAGCAATTTATACAACTCCCGGAACCCATTGATAGGTGATTTCATGACCTCACGGATAAAAATCTGCCTGGTTGCAGCAGTTAAACACTTTGTTACAAACAAATTACCGGGTTTTTCAAAGAAAATTCATATCATAGCAGCCCCAAACTATTTGAGTTGTTTTTAAATGAAATTTAAGATCGTACTTGTATTTATTTTGTTTTCCGGATACGTACGGGCGCAAAATGTCAATATAATCCCGCAGCCCAAGTCTGTTGTTAATGGTACAGGGCAGTTTACTTTTAGTAATCACAGTACCGTTGGTGTAAATGATGCTTCGTTGTTGCCAATAGCCCGTTACTTCCAAAAACAGGTAAGCCTGTCGGCCGGTTTTACGCTTGCCGTTGATAATAAAGATGCAGGCAGTGTTATTCATTTGTTGTTAACCAACGGCGATCCCGCCGCGGGGGCATATTCCTTAAAAATTGTTGCCAATGAAATTACCATTTCTTCGTCAAACCGTGATGGGGTGTTTTATGGGATGATCTCTTTGCTGCAAATGATCAAAGACCAGCCCCGGGGCGAAACCATCAGCTTAGCGTCTTTAACCATTACCGATACCCCGCGCTATCAATGGCGGGGTCTGATGCTCGACGAATCCCGCCATTTTTTCGGGATGGAAAAAGTTAAGCAGATCCTTGACTGGATGGCTTACTATAAGCTGAATAAATTTCACTGGCATTTAACCGATGCCCAGGGCTGGCGTTTGGAGATAAAAAAATATCCTAAGCTAACACTGATTGGCGGAATCGGTAATTACAGTGATTCAATTGCCGATCCTCAATATTATACCCAAACACAGATCAAAGAGATCATTGCTTATGCCGCGGAAAGGTTTATAACTGTGATCCCCGAAATTGATATGCCGGGCCATGCTACAGCGGCCAACAAAGCTTATCCGCAGTTTAGCGGCGGCAGTGTTGAAGGATACCCTAATTTTACCTTTAATCCTGCAATCGATAGCACTTACCAGTTTCTTGGTAATATCATTAAGGAAACCAGCACGCTTTTTCCTTCTAAAATGATCCATTTGGGTGGTGATGAAGTGGCTTTGGGTGTTAAAGCCTGGTCGCTTAACCCTTCAATAGCCGGGTTTATGCAGAAAAATAATTTTGCCGATGTAGGCGAGCTGGAGCGTTATTTCTTTAAGCGCGTAGCCGACACTGCCATAAACGCAGGTAATAAAGTATTGGCCTGGGATGAAGCTACCGGAACAAACCTGCCGGCTGATAAAACTATTATCTTTTGGTGGAGGCAAAATTTACCGGGCCAGCTGCATTTAGCCGTTCAAAAAGGCTACCAGGTAGTGCTTTGTCCGCGCCTGCCTATGTATTTTGATTTTGTGCAGGATGCTGATCATATCTCGGGCCGCAGGTGGAAAGGTGTGTATAATACCGTGGGTAGCGTTTATGGTTTCCCTGAAAGGCAGATGCAGAATAACGAAGACCTGCAGTCAAAACAGATCATTGGTGTACAGGCCAATGTCTGGACTGAAATGATCGGCTCTGAAAAGCGCCTTGATTTTATGCTGTTTCCGCGTATAGCCGGTTTGGCCGAAGCTGGATGGACAGCCCCTGAGCTTAAGGACGAAGAAGCTTTCAATAACCGTTTAAAAGCAAGTATCAAAATCTACGATGCAGCTAACATCTATTATTTTAATCCTTTTGATAAGTTTTTTCATGATGAGGCTATTGATTTTGGTCCGAAGATCAGGAAAATGGAGAGACCGGCAGATCAGAATATAGAAGATGAAGGATACCGCCCGAGGAGAAGACATGGAAAGTCTTCAAAAAGAACCTCTCATTCATCAAAACATTCTTCTTCATCAAAGCTTTCTTCCTCTAAGAAGTCATCTTCAAAAAAGTCTTCTTCTTCAGGTAAAAGCAAAAAATCATCTCATAAAAAAAGGAAATAGCCCCCTGACAGGTTATTTCCTTTTTGAAGTTACTTCCGGATATTATTATCTGTACGAAGATAAGTGCGTAGTTTTAATACTGAGGACAAACGATTTGCCAACGCTTATCTTTACATTTTTATCCTTTAAAATCGCTTTAACAGCTTCATCGGCTTTAAGGAGTTCGTACAAATCGCGCGCCACTGCCGATCCGCTGATGTTGTTGGTGACCTTGCCGTTTTCGATATTGATATTAAAGGTATAACCGGATTTCCCCTTGCTGCCGGCCGCTTCAAAATCAGTTATATTTAACTTAAACTGCTGCTCGTCTTGCAGACTTCTTTTCAAGTGCAGGCGTATTACAGGCATGTACTTTTGCCACGTGCTTAAATAATTTCTTTCGTCCATAATAGTGTTTGTAAAAGCGAAAGCCCTCGTAAAGTATTTATACAAGGGCTTCGGTTATCGGGTTAAAGAGGTTGTTACACCTCCCGTCATTAATAGTTCTCAATAAATCAGCTTAATGTAACGGCCAATTTTTATAAGTTTCAAAGTTACCTAAATAAAACGGGTAAACAGGCAGCATGTTATAGTTTGTTTTAATACCCCATTAAATTATAAAGCGTTTTTTGGATAAATTGTAGTGGTAAATTAGGGGTATGGTTGCCGCTTTTAGGCCAGGGTTACTAACTGTCGGTTTATAAATACTGTAAATTGCATTGATCATTAAACTGCATTTACATGAATTCATTTGTTCGCCGAATTATCCTGTCAGCTTTTTTTTCGCTGTTTTGCTATCTGTGTAAAGCGAATCCTGTTTTTTACATGAACCAGGTAGGGTATGATGCCCGGGGAGCAAAAACTGTTGTTGTGCGTTGCGACACCAAACTTGTGCCGGGTATACTTTTCGCGTTACAAAACTCAAATGGTAATGCTGTATATATTGCTCCGTTAAATGGTCCGTTAAAGGTTGAGGAATGGGACAAGGACGGATATTTTTACCAGGCTGACTTTTCGGAATTCAAAGCGGAGGGGAAATACAGGGTTTACATTGGTACTAAAGATTTTCATTCCCAATCCGATTGGTTTCAAATTAGGGAAAACGCACTGGCAGTAACTACCATCCCATCGGTATTGAGTTATTATAATAAGCAGCGGGCTAACACATCAACGGAGCTGCAGGCCGATGCAGCCGTTCAGCTTTATGGCAGCGATAAAACAGTTGACCTGCGCGGCGGCTGGTGTGATGCGTCGGGCGATGTAAGCAAATACTTTTCGCATTTGGCTTATGCTAATTTTATGTCGCCCCAGCAAATACCGTTGGTAACCTGGTCAATGATCAATACAATGCAAACCGCGCCGGGTTTGTTAAATAAACTGGGGATTTATGATGGCATGATGAATGAAGCACTTTGGGGGGCCGACTACATGATGCGCGCCCTGTCAAAAGACGATTATTTTTACATGATCGTATTCAGCTATTTTAATAAAGATCCTAAAGCCAGGCGTGTTGTAGGGTTAAAAGCAAACAGCGTTACAACAGATGAGTACCAGGCTGCTTTTCGAGAAGGAGGTGGGATGGCTATTGCATCGTTGGCGCGAATCTCGCAACTGAAAAAAGACGGTGACTTTAAGTCGGCGGAATATCTTGCCGCTGCCAAACGGGCTTTCGCGCACTTGCTGGCAAACAATACCCAATATGATGACGACGGCAAGGAAAATATCATTGACGACTATTGTGCCCTGATGGCTGCTACCGAATTGTGGATTGCTACCGATAGTTCCCTTTATCGTGATGAAGCCCGAAAACGTGCGCTAAGTTTGAACAAGCGAATGAGCCCCGCGGGATATTTTATTGCTGACGACGGCGACAGGCCTTTCTGGCACGCAGCAGATGCCGGCTTACCCGTTATTGCTTTATGCAGGTACCTGGATAAGGAGCAAGAAGCTGATGAGCGGTCCAATGCATTATCAACCATAAAAAAAGCACTGGATTATAACCTGGAGGTAACCGCTAATGTGGATAATCCGTTTGGCTATGCCCGCCAATCTTTTAAGTTTAGGGGTGCTGTAAAAGATGGCTTTTTTATCCCGCATGAAAATGAAACCGGCTGGTGGTGGCAAGGTGAAAATGCGCGCCTGGGCTCGCTGGCAGCGGCGGCATTAGTAGGCGGGCGGTTAGTATATCCCGAAAAAGGAGGCTGGGGCATAAAAAGAAAACTGGCAGAGTATGCATCGCACCAGATAGCCTGGATATTGGGTTGTAACCCTTATCAAATGTGCTTTATGTACCAGTATGGTAAAAACAATGTGCCTTATATGAGTTCAAATTTCGGCCATGGATCGGGCAAGGGTGGGATTTCTAACGGAATCACCGGTAAAAAGGAAAATCCCGACGGCAGCGGTATCGATTTTAAAATAAAAGACAAAGGCAACGAATGGCGTTGGACAGAACAATGGTTACCTCATGCCGCCTGGTATTTGCAGGCCGTTACCGCTATGGCTGTGCAGCAATAATTCGGAGCTGTCATTTTTTATACCTCAAATTGTCATATTTACTACCCGGCGCCTTATCTTCATACTGATAAGTTTGTATTGAAATTAAAACCTATGGATATGACACAAATAAATGTTTCCGGTAACTATGCCACAGTTAACGGCCTGAAAATGTATTATGAAATTCACGGCGAGGGCTTCCCGCTGGTATTAATCCATGGCGGCGGTTCAGATATCAGCGTTACTTTTGGCAGGGTATTGTCGGGCTTTGCGAAAAATCACCAGGTTATTGGGGTAGACCTCCAGGCGCATGGTCGTACGCCCGATAGAGGTGTACCTACCTCATTTGAACAAGATGCTGATGACGTAGCCGCTTTGCTCAAGCATTTGGATATAAAACAGGCCGATATTATGGGTTTTAGCAACGGAGGTAATACCGCTATGCAAATAGCCATCAGGCATCCGCAACTGGTTCATAAAATAGTGATCGCTTCTTCGTTTTATAAACGCAGTGGTTTTGATGACTGGTTTTGGGATTTTATGAAGAACGCGACCCTTGACAGTATGCCCAAACCTTTGCAGGACGCATTCCTCGCCATAAACAATGACCAGGCCGCTTTAGAAATAATGCATAAGCGTGACCTTCACCGGATGCAGGGTTTTCAGGATTGGAGCGATGAGGCCATCCGTTCAATAACAATGCCGGCGTTGGTGATAGCCGGAGATAAAGACGTGATCAGGCCCGAGCATACGCTTGAGCTATACCGCACACTTCCTAATGCCCAACTTTGTATTTTGCCCGCAGGCCATGGCGATTATATAGGTGAGATTAGTGAGGTTCGTGAAGATGGGAACTACCCGGCGGTAACTATCATTGAAGAGTTTTTAACTCAGGCAAAAGTTTAAGCTTTTGCCTGAGTTTCTTTACGTACAACAGGGGCAACCCTGGTGCCGTAAAGTTCAATTGCTTTTAAAATATCCTTATGTTTGGTGAAGCCGGTAACCAATTGGGCTACGAAACGGGTATTACCAAAAAGCTCATATTGTTGCATGATCTTGTCGATGGCTTGTTGCGGATCGCCTACTACCAATGGCCCAAAATCGCGCAGGTACTCAAATTGTTCCCTTGTCATGGGCGACCAGCCCCTGTCTTTGCCGACGCGGGTCATGAGGGCTTCATAGCTTGGATAAAACTCGTCGGCTGCTTGTTGTGAGTTTTCGGCAATATAAAATTGTGAACTGATGGCCAATTGGAGCTTGCTTACATCGTGCCCGGCTTTAGCTGCCGACTCGCGATAAAGCTCAACAAAGGGTACAAAATGTTTTGGCGCGCTGCCCAAAATAGCGATGATCATAGGGAGGTTAAGCGTTCCTGCCCGTTTTGCTGAGGCAGGGGTTCCGCCAACGCCAATCCAAACCGGAATTTCCTGTTGCAGCGGACGAGGATATACGCCCTGGTTCCGGATTGTTGCCCGGAAATTACCCTGCCACGAAACAATTTCCTGCTTGTTGATCTGCAAAAACATTTCGAGCTTCTCGGTAAATAATGCATCGTAATCATCCAGGTCGAAACCGAAAAGCGGGAAAGATTCAATAAAGGAGCCCCGGCCGGCTATCATCTCTACACGGCCACCAGATACCAGGTCGGCAGTGGCGAAGTTTTGAAATGTACGCACAGGGTCGACCGAACTCAATACTGTAACCGAGCTTGACAGCCGGATGTTTTTGGTAATAGCCGCTGCTGCTGATATCAATATTTCAGGTGCCGAGATCACAAAATCGGGCCGATGGTGCTCGCCGAAGGCATATACATCTAAACCAACCTCATCGGCCAGCTTTACTTCTTCCAATAACTCCTGAACCCGCTTATGGGCATTTACGGCGTTGCCGCTCGTCCCATCGGGGTGGATCTCACCAAAGGTGCTAATACCTAATTCCATGTATCAATAATAAAGATCAGCTGCATTCAACTCTTTCTTTTCAAAACTTCCCGGAGCAGTAACATATACTTTAAGCGGCGCTACGCGGGGCCTGTACCTGCCGGTTGGCGGTGGCGGCGCGTTGTATATATACTTTACCTTTATTTGATGAAAACCTTTTGCCAGCGGCAACGCGTATTCAGCTTCTGTTAGCTGTACGCCATCAATAAACAGTTGACTGGCGGCATAATTTGCAAGGGTAAAGTTATAAGTACCATCGGCCAATATATTCACGTAACCGTCATAAACTACACCAAAATTCGGGTTGTCTTTTTTCAAAGCTTCAGCATCCAGTTTATTGCTGACAGCCGAATCTTGAGGTGCTGTATAACTAAGCTGATCGGGTGAGGTGAATGTATTTTTTGTCCACCTGTATTTGAGCCCCTGTTTATTAGTCGTGTAGGTTACCGGAGGTAGTGGCGCTTTATTGTACATTAAAGTGCGGGTAGCAATACTCCTGCGCCCGGATGGTGTAATTACCCTTGTCCTCAATTCCCGTTTTTCGTTTTGCGGAATGGAGAACATGATAGGCCCCTCATACTGCAAATCGGTATCCAACGGGTCACGGCCGTTTAATGTATAATAAATCTTAGCGCCGGGTACCACCGATTTTAGCGTGTAAACAAAATGAGGGCCTACTACCATGGTATCAATTGTTGTCAGCGCAGTGGGAACACGGTAGTTATAATTGATGGCATCAAGCCTTGCAAAGTGTTTGGCGAGGCGTACTTCTGAAAAGTTTGTATAGTCCTTGTTCTCCGGCTTGCTCCAGGCTACTTCCGAAAGGGCGAATACCCTCGGCATGATCTGGTATTGAAGCTTGGCTACTGTAGGCACATACTCCGTCCAAAGGTTGCCCTGGGTGCCTATTACATATTTCCGTTCGTCGGGAGTAAGCTGCTTTGAAACAGGATCATAATTATAAGTTTCCTCTAAAGTAGCATAACGGCCAAATGATACAGGCTCCTGCGGCGAACTGCTTTGATAATGATCAAAGTAGTTACCGGTGGTTTGCGGTGTCATGATCACGTTATGTTTTTGACGGGCAGCGTTAATGCCTCCTTCTTCACCCTGCCAGCTCATCACGGTGGCGTTAGGGGCAAGACCGCCTTCTAATATCTCATCCCAACCTATAATACTGCGGCCTTTTGAGTTAATGAATTTCTCTATCCTTTGGATAAAATAACTTTGCAATTCCTTTTCATCTTTTAGTCCTTTTTCATTCATCAAAGCCTGGCAAAATGCCGATTGTTTCCATGGTTCTTTCCCTGCCTCATCACCACCAATATGGATGTATTTACTTGGGAAGAGTGCCATTACTTCGGTAAGCACATCCTGTAAAAAGGTAAACGTTTGTTCGGTAGGGCAGTACAAATTATTGATATCGCGCGGGGCTTTTTGTCCAACAACTGTATCACATTTAAACTCAGGGTAAGCACGTAAGGCAGCTTCGGAATGGGCAGGCATTTCAATTTCGGGGATAACGTTGATATACCTGTCGGCCGCGAATTTTACTACCTCTTTAATTTGATCCTGGGTATAATAGCCGCCGTAGCTAACCGAATCGGGCCAGTCGCGGTTGCTGCCAAACATGGTTTGCTGACGGAATGCACCCACCTGCGTAAGTTTAGGATATTTTTTGATTTCGATACGCCATCCCTGGCCATCAACCAAATGCCAGTGGAAGGTGTTGAGTTTGTAAGAGGCGATAAGTTCGATCACTTTTTTTACCTGCGGAATGGTGAAGAAATGACGCGATACGTCCAACATCATTCCCCGGTATCCAAAGCGGGGCGAATCTTCAATTACCGCGCAAGGCAATTTGTAAACGGCTGCGTTTTCAACCGGGAAAAGTTGCAGTAAGGTTTGGATACCGTAAAACAGGCCTGCATCCTTACCAACTATGATGATATTACGAGGGGTGATGGTTAGTTTATAACCTTCCGCGGGTAATTTATTGGCTCCCTTTGCAGTTAAGATCAGCCCCCTGCTTTTTGCGGCTTTAAGCTTTGAATTGTATTTAGTTATTTTAATATTCAGGTGCCGGGTATCCTGCAGATAGCTTTTTAGCCATAAAACAGCTTTATCTTTCGGATTATCGGCCTTGATTGCTGTAAGCTGGCTAAATGTAAACGTGCCGCTATTTTTGGTAATGGAAGCAGGGGCAGGGATAATGCCCAAATGTGGATCATCGGTCATGACCTGGGCCGACACTTTGTTTGTTTGCCCTGAAAAGATAAAAAAGCTTGCGAACGTGATGAGTTTTGTTAAATAGTGTGCTTTAAAATTCATACAAGGCGTGGATAATGTTGAAAGGATAAATTTAACCATTATCCTATGCTGGAATGGGGCTAAAGCTTATGTAACAAACAATTGACGTTTAATCGTAGCCTGCATAATCCCATGCGCTTTGATAGCCGTTTAGCTGTTCCGCATAACTGATCATATCTCCATAAAAAGGAGCATATGCAAGTGTTGAGCTATCACCGATCATTACCAATTTTTTGCGGGCGCGGGTCATGGCTACGTTCATGCGGCGGATATCGCTCAGGAAGCCTATCTCTCCGTTGGTATTGCTGCGTGTGAGGCTGATGTAAACCACGTCACGTTCTTGTCCCTGGAAACTATCAATAGTATTCACGGCAATTTTATCAGCATAAATTAGTAACTCCGGTGAATCCAGTAACAATTGGTTTAAAATCCTGATCTGTTCTTTGTATGGGGAAATAACTGCTATAGTTGGGAAGTTTTCTGTTGAATAAGATCCAGTGAGTTCGCTTACCAGCTTATGCAAGTGTTTGAACAGGAATGAGGCCTCTTCGGGATTCGCCGTACTGGTGCCTTCCTGTTTTTCATCATAACCACAGCCCGCGGTATCAACAAAGCTTATAGGCAAATCGCCGGGAAATAACAACTGATGGGCAACGATGGGGTGCGCTTTTAACCTGTTGTCATAAAACTCTTTGGATGAAAATCCCATAATGGCTTCATTCATACGGTATTGTTCTTCGAGCAATATTACCGCTCCGGGGTGGAGGGCAGCGCATTTTTCGAGCAAGGTAGTACTAAGGCCATCTTTGGCTGCCTGTTGCGATTTAATGGTAGGCGGGAGCTGCAAATGATCTCCGGCAAGGATCACTTTTTGCGCCTTCGATATCGGGATCCAGCAGGCGGGCTCAAGCGCCTGACCGGCTTCGTCGATAACCACCGTATGGAATTTTAAATTGCGGATGGTATAATGGTTGGCGCCTACAAGGGTTGCCGTAATTATCTGCGCTTTACCAATCAGGTCCTCCGTAATAAATTGTTCAGTTTTATCCACTTCTTTAATGAGCTGGTGGGCTGCATCAAAAAGCGCTTTGCGCTGATCGCGTTCGGCTTTGCCAAAATTACGCTTGTATTTGTGCGCCATGTTCTTGTACTCTGAAGCCTGCTTTTTAAGCTTTTTAATCTCCTTCATATCGCTATGGGCATTTATCCTGCTATCTAAAGTTAAAGCCATTAACTTTTCAGAGACCCTTGTCGGATTGCCAATGCGGAGTACATTTAAACCTTCATTACTTAACTTTTCGCTTAGCAAATCAACCGCTGTATTACTTGGCGCTACAACGAGGATCTGTTGTTTGTTTTGTTTTATCAGCGCTTTGATAGCCTGTACAAGCGTGGTTGTTTTACCGGTGCCAGGAGGGCCGTGAACTATGGCAAGTTCCTGTGCCTCAATTATTTTTTGAACAGCTTGTTGTTGTGAAGCGTTTAAACCATTAAGCGGGTGATGAATTGTTTCGGGGATAAAAGCCGGCGTACTTTGCCCGGTTAACACCCGGGTGAGGTGGCCTTCTTTATGATCATCAACAAGCATGGCAGATAGTTTAAGCGCCTTCTGCATCTCGTCATAGCTATTGTCATCAAACAGCAGGTCGATGCCAAGCTTGCCGCTCCTGGTCCAGTCGGGTAGCTCGTCGGTGTTCAAAGTTAATTTTAACCGGTTGCCGCCCTGGTACGATACTGTGCCGTTTACACGATCGGTTTTAGGATCATGGTTGGAGAACAATGCAGCCGAAGCGCCGAACCTGAACTGGTGACTAAGGTCCTGGTGAGAAGGCCGTTCCACCTCAACCGTAAGGTAATCTCCGCGGCCTACTTCGGTGCCTTTTATGGCTATGGGGTACCATGTAAGCCCTGCTGCCCGGCGTTCGGCAGTTGAAGATGTTTCAGTTAGTTTGAGGTAAGCCTGGCGGTCTTCGTCCTGCTCAGTTTGCAGTAAACTGAGCAGTTTTTTAAAATAGTCCATTTTGCAAAGGTAAAGCTTAGGCCCGGCTTTTGTGTAATCACATAAAACACAAAAGGGAACTTGAATTTTTCCTTTTCATATCCCGATTAACAATTTATTGCTGCCAGTTAGGTGCCGGTTTTGCTTCAAGAGCAATTGTATTCCTTGAAAGCTCTTCATTTATCTTACCCAAAAAATGCCTTGTTAATGGTTTTGAAATAAAGCTTTTAACAAAGGGGTACGCCTTGGCCCGTTTCTGATCGGCAGGGTCAACAGAGTTTGAAATAATATAAACCGACACAGGTTTTACTAATGAGCTGTAAATGTTATTGAATAACTTTAAAAATTCCCACCCATCCATTACCGGCATATCGAGGTCAAGAAAAATAATGTTGGGTATTTCTGCATGTTTATCCCGGTTGTTATATAATGCTTTGTAAACAGGTTCCGGATCCATATAAAAGCTTGCATTTAACCAATTATCTTTCAATATGATTTTAACCGTTTCATGAAAAATAATGTCATCATCAATGATAGCAACCGAACGGTGCCGATCGTCTTTAATAAGATTGAGGATATCTTTTTTGATTTCGATAAGTAACGGAGACAAAAGTTCGGTACCGCATTCAATGCAATTCAAGGTACGTGATAACGCAACCTCAAGTGGCACTTGTATCGATAAGCAGGTGGCATCGTTATATATGGAGTTTGCGCAGTCTTTATTAAAGCAATAACAGGTGATTTTTTCGGTGCTGGCCATAGTGTAAAGGTTTTGTTTAGTAGTTCATTTTAAATTGCCTCAACATTGATGCCCCTTGTTGGTTTGTAGTTAAATATTTACAAAGCAGCTTCTATTTTGTTAGGATTGTTAAGGCTTATAAAATTCAATTCCCTAATGCTGAGTTGATTATAATTATGGACTAAAATAGTTGCATTTTAACATTTTTATAACTGCAGCTGTTATGCGAATTAATTTAAATATAAAAAAGATTAACTATAAATACAAATGTGTTTTTTATAGCCCAAGTGTATGTTTAAACTGACAATCCGTTTCTTTTTGAGGCCGCCATCGGCAGTAAAATATTAACTTTAAGTGCCTGTGAACAAGTTGTTTTAAACGATGATTAGATTCTGAATTTAGACGGAATAAGTAAAAAAACCACTGCGACTTTTTTTTGTTATATTGAAACACTAAACTATTAACATGAGCCGATTAACCAGCTTTTTATTATTCCTATTTGCTTTAGTGATGGCACAATCATGCCAAAGTAACCGGCATGCCAATAATTATAACAAGGCCCTGGTTGATGATAACGGTTTATTATTTATTAAAAGCGGGGAAGAATCAACCCTCGCCTCTGTAAAAGCATCTGGTTTGGCAATCGCAAATTCAAAAAATCAACGCGTTATTCAGTTTGCCAAGCTCATGATTGATGACCATACTATGCTGGCAGATGATTTCAAAAAACTAAGGACCGATAATTTTATTGCCGATTCGGTTGTTATTAGCCCTATGCATCAGCAAATTATTAATGATTTGGATACAAAACGTGCCGGCGCGTTTGACAAGGCCTATATCCAAGTGGTTATAAACGATCATACTGAACAAATAGCTTTATACAAAACGGCGGGAAAAGACCGGAGAAATACGAGCCTTGCCGATTTTGCAAATAAAATGTTACCTGGTTTACAGGCTCATTTAGATACTGCAAAGCTGATTAGCAGTACATTAAAATAACTTTAATTGCTGCTCAACAGGTGGTTTGGCTTTGCCAAAAACGGTACGGCCCCCATATTTCCACGAGTCGTTACGTTCCTTTTCAATAACTTTATCAAAGTTGGCATTGGGCGTGAAATCTTTTTCAGCCCTTTCGGCTATTTGGGAAAGGCGTTTGATAGCTTCATTTTTATCGCTGTTGCCCATTTTTGCCTTTTGAATAGCCGTTTGCAGGGTACTTAAGGTTTCGTCATAAACTTTGGTAGGCACCGGGAATGGGGCGCCATCTTTGCCGCCATGGGCAAAGGAAAACCTCGCCGGGTCTTTAAACCGGGATGGTGTGCCATGGATCACTTCACTTACCAGGGCCAGCGATTGTAACGTGCGGGGCCCTAAGCCTTGCAGCAATAGCAGATCTTCAAAATCTTTGGGTTGTTTTTCATGAGCCAGCCAAAGTACGGCACCAAGGCGTTTCAGGTCGACATCTTTGGCATGTACTTCATGATGGCTGGGCATCACCAGTTTACTGATCTCGTTGATCATGATGCCCGGGTTTTCGGCGGCAATCTGCATAACACCGTTGCGCGAACCATCCGCTCCCTTATCTGTCATGTTAAGGATATAGCCGCTGTTTTTACCATAGATAAAAGTATGCGGGTCGTTAACAAATGAGCTTAACTGTTCGGAATGCCAGTGGTATCTGCGGGCCGTACGGCTTACATCGCTCATGCCTTGCTGAACCACGGCCCATTTGCCGGTGTCGCTTAAAATAAAATTATGGGTATAAAGCTGGAAGCCATCCTGTATGGCGGTATTATCAACTTTGGCGCTCAGTTTGCTGCATTTTACCAGGTAATTTGCATCCAGTCCGGTGGTTTGGCCAACTTTAACCAGTTCGGCAGGTGTTTGAGTAGAATGTTTTCCTTTACCGCCGCAGATATAAATGCCCAATTCGCGGCTATGCGGGTTGATGGACTTTTTTAAAGCGCCCATTACAGAAGTGGTTATGCCCGAGGAATGCCAATCCATCCCCATAACAGCGCCCAAACTCTGAAACCAAAAAGGATCGCTCAGCCGGCGAAGCACTTCATCTTTGCCAAAGTCCATCACGATGGTTTCTACCACAGCAAGGCCAAGTTTAGCCATGCGCTCGGCAAGCCATTGCGGTACATAGCCATAATGTAAAGGTAAGTCAGCACTGCCGGATCGCTTCATGCTAACAAATTTAGTATTTTTGGGATTACACCGATTGTTTTTTTGAGATTGCACCGATTGTTTGATGAGTTTCGAATTGATAGATACAAAAATGCCGCAGATTTGAGTCTACGGCATTTAAGTTATTAATCAAAAATAATCTAATCAGATTTTCAAATCGGTGAAATCAAAAATTAATCGGTGTAATCCCCAAAAACTAATCTTCCTCCGTCTCCCCAACATACAGTTCATCAATATCGGCGGCGTATTTCTTTTCGATGACCTTACGTTTGGCTTTCATGGTAGGGGTGATCTCGCCCTCATCCATGCTGAAAGGATTACGTTTTATTTTGAATGATTTGATGCGTTCAAACTTAGCCAGTTCATTGCTGTATTTCCTGATGTCGGCGGCTATCCAGTCAACTATTTCTTTATCGTTAATGAATACCTCAGGGCGTTCAAAGAAATCATTTTGAAGGTTAAAAGTTTCCTGCAGGGTCTCGCGTGCAGGCACAATAATGGCAGCAATATATTCACGTTTATCGCCCACTAAAAATACCTGTTCAATTTTAGGGCTTTTGAGGTAGGTATTCTCTACCGGAGTAGGGTAGATATTTTTACCATAGGCGTTCACCAGCATATTTTTGAGACGATCAGTAATCTGAAGGTTGCCGCGGAAAAACCTGCCGATATCGCCGGTATGGAACCAGCCATGCGAATCAATAACAGTGGCGGTTTCTTCGGGCTTGTTCCAGTAGCCTTTCATTACGCAATGCCCGCGAACAATGATCTCTCCTTCTTCGGTAAGGGTATCTTCTTTAAAGTTATCGTGTGTTTGGACGCTGTAAATGTGTTTGGTATCCACATTCTGGATGGCCACCTCAATACCGGGAATAATACGACCAACGGTGCCATAAATTACCCTGTGACGTTCTGTAACCGCCATTACGGGTGATGTTTCGGTTAAGCCAAAGCCCTCCAAAATTACAATGCCCAGGTCGCCAAAAAATTCACCGATGTTTTTAGGCAGTGCGCCACCTCCTGATACCATGAATTTCAGCCGTCCGCCGGTTTTTTCCTTGATCTTGCCGAATACCAGCTTTTCGGCAATTCCGTGCTGCGCCTTTAAAATAACATTAGGCGATTTACCGGCTTCCTGCACCAGGCGTACTTTTTTACCGATCTCAAATGCCCAAAGAAATATTTTTGTTTTAAGGCCACCTGCCGATGTGCCGCTTTTGATGGCTTTGTCGTGGATGCGTTCCAGTAATCGGGGTACGCAGCAAAGTATAGTAGGTTTAACCTCGCCCATGTTTTTGGCCAGCAGCTCCAAACTTTGGGCGAAAGCTATTTGTGATCCCCGGTAAATAGCTATATGGTAAATGGTGCGCTCGAATACATGCGATAGTGGCAGGAACGACAGAAATCTATCAGTTTTTTCAACAAACGGAATCTGAATTAAACTATTGATAGCGTTTTGCGTGAGGTTATGATGGGTTAGTACTACGCCTTTAGGTACCCCCGTAGTCCCCGAAGTATAAATGAGGCATGAAGTATCAGTTGCTAAGATAGCTTCACGGGCGGCATTAATGGCGTGGCGATATTGCTCCAGCAATTTGCTGCCTTCGGCTATTACCTGTTCAAAGCCAATTACGCCGGCATTTAAGCTTACCTTATCACTGAATTTTTCAAAATCATCAAATGCCGGGATCAGGCGGATCAGCTCCGGGCAGTTGTTGGCCACTTTTAAAACTTTTCTGAACAGGAAGGGGTTACCACAAATGATGGTGCGTGCCCCCGAATCGTTCAGGATATATTCGATCTCGTTTTCGGTAAGAGTAGGGTATATGGAGGTATTAACTGCGCCAATCTGTTGCAGGGCCTGATCGTAATAAACATAGTTAGGCCCGTTTTCGATGATTAATGAAAGCCTGTCGCCTTTCCTGATACCGATGTGCAGGAACCAGGCCGAAATCGCGTCTATTTTTTCTAAGGCTTCACCGTAGCTGATCTCCACCCAGGTATCTTTAACTTTATGGAGCAGGAAAGTATGATCTAAAGGATGAATTTTGGCAACGGTATTACGAATGAAACTCGGAACAGTTGAAAGCTCGGTATTTTTACTCATTTATATAATTGGATATTGGAAACAAATCTAAATCTATTTTTATAAAAACAAGCATTGATACAGGTATTTGACAAACTGAGCGCATCTTACTTTTTGATGATGCTGATTTAGTTAGCACTTGTTAACTTGTACAAAAAACATATACTATGAAGATAATTATCATTGGTGCCTCGGGCACTATTGGCAAAAAGGTTACTGAGGCATTGCAAGGCCGGCACGAGATTATAACTGCCGGTTCTAAAAGCGGAGCTTTTCAATTAGACATTACTTCGCCCGAATCAATTGAGTCGTTTTATAAAAAGGTTGGTCCGTTTGACGCGTTGGTGAGTACTACCGGATCGGGGCATTTTGGCCCGCTCGCAAGCACAACACCTGCCGATTTCAAAAAAGGAATTGAAAGCAAATTGCTTGGACAGGTAAATTTAGTACTGATAGGCCAGCATTATATTAATCCTAAAGGCTCGTTCACGCTCACCTCAGGTATTCTTTCGGAAGATCCTGTCGTAAACGGAGTGAATTTGGGTGCCATTAATGGTGGATTAAATTCATTTGTATTAGGTGCTGCCATTGAACTCCAAAACGGCGTGCGGATCAACGCGGTAAGCCCGGGCGTTGTTGAAGATTCGCCCGGCTACTTTGAATACTTTCCCGGTCATGAGCCTGTTGCTATGGATAAGGTAGCCAATGCTTATGTTAAAAGCGTGCTTGGGGCCATTACGGGGCAGGTGATCAAGGTGTTTTGATAAGCTTTGTCAAAACCGGAAGAGACTTACGAAGTTTTTGAAACTTCGTAAGTCTGGTAATTTCCAAACTTTCCTTATCTTCGCTTCATAATTACTATCTCCACATATAAAACAAGGGTAGCCTAAGGCCCCGGCCTGTTGATACAGGTTCGTAACACGCTGCAATTCGCGGCAGTGTTTAGTATTGTCTCAAAATTTCTGATCAATTTTATTTAACAGTAATGAAAATTACTCAAATATTTACTTTGGGCATTTGCTGCATTTTTACATGCATTGCCCGGGAAGCAAAATCATATATCTATATGGATACTATAACCAATAAACAAAAAGTACTATCATTTTATAAGCAAATAGTAGGGCAGCGTAAAACAGAACTAATCCCCGAATTTATAGTTGAAGACTATAAGCAGCACAACCCAACCGTTAAACAGGGGAGGGCAGGCATAACGGAAATGATCAATTACCTGAAAACCTTACCGCCGACACCTCAAAGTGCAAAATCACCAATTGTAAGGGCGATACAGGATGGCGATTTAGTAGTAATTCACCTCGATGTCTCATTTATGGGAAAACGGATGGCCGTGATCGACCTGTTTAAATTAAAAAATGGGATGTTAACAGAGCACTGGGATGCTATTCAACCCCTGCCCGATGAAAACGGGAAAACCATAACCGCTACTAACGGCACAACTGAAATTGACCATAATGCCTCCGTGGAAAATAGCGGGCTTGTTGTTGACCAATTTTACAAGACAATCGTAAACAAACAACCTGGTACTCGGTTTATCGATTCCGCTTATGTTGAGCATGATGCTTCTGTAATCGCGTCAGGCGTGGGATTGGCAGGCTATCTTTCGGAGCCTAATCGATCTGTTAAAATTCATAGGCTCATTGCTGAAGGGGATTTCGTGGTAGTTCAATCGCAGTTTAACAAGAGCGGTAAAACGTTTGTGTTTTATGAGATATTCAGGGTATATAATGATAAGATAGCTGAACACTGGAGTGTGGAGCAGGCTGTGCCCGATGGTGTTAAAGCAGAGGATATGTTTTAGTAGGCTCAGCTGAAAGCTGAAGCCATGTTTTACCGCGGGCCGGAAGCCCGCGGCAGACCGCAAAACAAAAAGAGGCGCTCATCGCGCCTCTTTTTATATTTTAAGGTTGAATTATACCGAAAAACTTTCGCCGCAACCGCATGTGCGACTGGCGTTAGGGTTGTGGAAATTGAAGCCCTTACCGTTAAGGCCGTCAGAAAAATCAAGCTCGGTACCGGCAAGGTACAGGAACGATTTCATATCAAGCGCCATACGGATTCCCTGGTCTTCAAAAAACTGATCGCCTTTTTTCTCTTCGTTATCAAAATCAAGATTGTATGATAAACCAGAGCACCCACCGCCCTGAACAGATACACGCAGGAAATAAGAGGCATCAAGCCCTGCATCCTGCATCAGGTGTTCTATTTTGCTTTTTGCTTTATCAGTTACAGTTACCATTTTTTAAAAGAGTCAAGATTGTTAGATTCAAGAGCCAAGATTTTTCACTCGTCTCTTGCGTACCATGCTATGAAGATTTAAGATACAAAGAAGGGAAAGTCTTGTTTTCTTGCCTCCTGCATCTTAAAGTCTTTTTAGTGATGTACTTTTTCGCTTTCAATTGGCGCTAAGCCGTTTTTAACGCGGAAATCATTGATCGCTGCTTTGATAGCATCCTCTGCCAAAACTGAACAGTGAATTTTTACCGGTGGAAGGGCAAGTTCTTCAACGATGTCCATGTTGTCGATTTTCATAGCATCGTCGATGCTTTTGCCTTTAAGCCACTCGGTAGCTAATGATGATGAAGCGATTGCTGAACCGCAACCGAAAGTTTTAAATTTTGCATCGGTGATAACATTGTTATCATCAACCTGGATCTGCAGGCGCATTACGTCGCCGCACTCAGGTGCACCAACTAAACCGGTACCTACTTTGTGGCTGCTTTTATCCAAAGTGCCCACATTGCGGGGGTTAGTGTAGTGATCGATTACTTTATCTGAATATGCCATTGTCTTTTTAATTATTGAATTAGTGAGTTAGTGAATTATTGAATAATTTAAACTCGTAATATTTATTTTTTGTATCTGAAATGAAAAAACCGAAATCGAACCTTCCAAATCCGAAATTAAATTAATGTTCTGCCCACTCAATTGAGTTAAGGTCGATACCTTCTTTAAACATTTCCCATAGCGGTGAAAGGTCGCGCAGGTGGGTAACCGCTTTTTTGGTTACTTCAATTGCGTAATCAACTTCTTCTTCGGTAGTGAAACGACCTAAGCCAAAACGGATAGAAGAGTGTGCCAGGTCATCAGACAGGCCTAAGCTTTTCAATACGTATGATGGCTCCAATGAAGCAGAGGTACAAGCCGAACCTGATGATACAGCCAGATCTTTCATGGCCATCATCAAACCTTCACCTTCAACATATTTAAACGAAATGTTAGCAACATGTGGTAAGCGGTGTTCAACGTTACCGTTTACATAGCTTTCTTCCAACACGGTTAGCGCTGATTGCAATTTATCGCGTAAAGCTGAAAGGCGTTTTGCCTCGCTTTCCATTTCCTGGCCGCAAAGTTCGCAGGCTTTACCTAAGCCAACAATACCCGGTACGTTAAGGGTACCTGAACGCATACCGCGCTCGTGACCGCCACCGTCCATTTGGGCTGTAACTTTAACCCTTGGTCCTTTACGGCGTACATATAATGCACCAACACCTTTAGGGCCGTATATTTTGTGTGCTGATAAAGCCAAAAGATCAATACCATCAGCATTAACGTCAACAGGGATCTTACCAACAGCCTGTACGGCATCGGTCATAAATAATGCACCGTGTTTGTGGGCAATAGCCGAAATTTCTTTAATTGGCTGAATAACACCAATTTCATTGTTGCCATACATAATCGATACCAGGATGGTTTCAGGCGTCATTGCCGCTTCTAAAACTGCAAGATCAACAAGACCGTCTTCTTTAACCGGCAAATAAGTTACTTTGCCGCCCAGTTTTTCAACGTGTTTGCAGGCATCAAGTACAGCTTTATGCTCTGTAACAGTAGTTATGATATGGTTACCTTTCTCTTTGTACATTTCAAACACCCCTTTAATAGCAAGGTTATCTGATTCTGTAGCACCAGAGGTAAAGATGATCTCTTTTTCAGATGCGCCTATCAATTTGGCTACCTGTTCGCGTGCGTAATCAACCGCCTCCTCTGCAACCCATCCAAACGCGTGGTTACGGCTTGCTGCATTACCAAATTTTTCGTTAAAATATGGTAACATAGCCTCCAGTACCCTTGGGTCCATCGGTGTAGTTGCATTGTTATCTAAATAAATTGGGATATTCATAGTCCTTTTGAAATATATTAACAAAACAAAGATACGCAAGTTTTTATTGAAATTCAGCTAAATTCCTTCGCAAATAACCAAAGCTGACCAATAATTTACAATATTTGGACATGAACAAAGTGGAGCACATTGGCATTGCAGTTAACAGTGTTAAGTTAGCAGGGGAAATCTACGCTAAATTATTGAACACACCGGTATATAAAACCGAAACCGTTGAAAGCGAACATGTGCTTACTGCATTTTTGCGAAGCGGACCAAAATAAGATTGAATTGCTCCAGGCGTTGAATGACGATAGTGCTATAGCTAAATTTATAGCTAAAAAAGGGGAGGGGATCCATCATATAGCCTTTGAGGTAGATGATATAGAACAGGAGATGAAACGCCTTAAAAGTGAGGGTTTTGTTTTGTTAAATGATAAGCCTAAACAAGGGGCTGACAATAAACTGGTATGCTTTGTGCACCCCAAAAATGCTAATGGGGTGCTAATAGAACTGTGCCAGGAAATTTAAACTTTAATCGATATTATTTTGCAGGTGGGATAATTTTCCTGATCCTGGCATTTTGTTCGTCGCCAACATATATGTTACCGCTGGCATCTACCGCTATGCCATGGGGGTCATTAAATTTAGCCTGTAAGTTTGCACCATCATAAAAGGCTCTTTCTTTTGTGCCTGCAAGCGTAGTTACCTCGCCACTTGCCGCTATTTTTCTAATCAAGCTTAGGTTATCGGTTACATATATGTTTCCGTTTTTATCTACAGCTACACCCAGAGGCCCGTTGAAGGTTGCCGATGTTGAAGCACCGTTGTCAGATCCGGGTGCAAGCTTGCCGGCAACTGTTGTAACTACCGCGGCGGGGGTTATTTTCCTGATCATATTATTACTATAATCGGCTACATAAATATTATCAGCACCGTCAATAGCTAAGCCTTCCGGTAACCGAAAATTAGCTTCTGAACCGGTTCCGTCTGCAAAACCGGGGCCCGAATGCACATTGCCTGCAAATGTTGTAACATCCTGTGATGGCGTAATTTTTCTGATAATGTTATGATTATCTGTTATATACAGGTTGTCGGCGTGGTCAATTGCTATTCCCGCCGGGCCATTAAAGGTTGCTAACGGGCCTTTTCCATCGTTAAAGCCTATTACTCCCGAACCTGCAAATGTACTCACAGTGCCGTCGGTTGCTATTTTTCTAATTACGTTGTTACCAAAATCGGCAACAAAAATATTTCCTTTCGAGTCGAGCGCAATACCTATGGGATTATCAAATTTTGCCGATTTGGCGGGGCCGTTAACCAGTCCGTCCCCCGTCCCGCCCGCCAGCGTAGTTACAATGCCTTCGGACGTTATTTTGCGGATAGCATTGTTGCCCTGGTCGGTAACATACAGATTGCCGGCGGCGTCTACCGCTACACCATTAGGATTATTGAGTGCTGCATTTGCTCTTAGGCCATCAACATATCCATACGTGCCATTACCTGCCAGGGTATAAGTATGTCCCGGAAGATTTTCTAATTTGGGGTTGTCATCTGTGGCTGGGGCTGGTTTATCTTTACTGCAGCTAAATAATGCTACAGAAGTTGAAATTCCAATAAGTAATAAAGCGGAAATAAATCTTTTATTATTCATGTTTGTGGATATGGTTCAAGTTTGATTATTAAAACAACAAACATCCGGTTTTATTGTAGCTATCGTTAAAAAGCTATCAAATAGTGCAGGGAGACTGTTTCCCCAAATATAAATTTAAAAGTAAACTGATAGGCGTCGTATCTGGTTGATTTTATTTTTAATTTGCTTTTCCAGTTTTCACTTTTATTATTACATTTGCACCTCTTTTAAGTAAAGTACAGAAGGTAAGTTTATATAATATAATGAAAAAAGATCTGCATCCATCAAACTATAGGTTAGTTGTATTTAAAGATATGTCAAACGACTATTCTTTTATCACTAAATCTTGCATCGATACCCGCGAAACCGTTAAATGGGAAGATGGTAACGAATATCCATTGGTTAAATTAGAGATTTCTCACACTTCGCACCCGTTCTACACCGGTAAAATGAAACTGGTTGATACTGCAGGTCGTATTGACAAATTCCGCTCACGTTACAACAAAAAGTAATTTTTGTTTAATTAATATTTACAAGTCCCGGCTTTGCAGTCGGGACTTTTTTTATTTTTGCGCCATGGCAATTATCCTTTTTGACGATAACGCACACCATACGCTGTTACCGCTTACCTATACCCGGCCGGTTGCCGATCTTCGTATCGGGATGCTCACCATTGCCGAAAAATGGGCCAGGCATTTAAAAAGCGCTTATTCTTTTCAAACGCTTGATTACCTAAAGATTAAGTTCCCGGTAAATATTGAAGCTGAAAACGTTTTTATCAATGGCGCTGTATGTCCGGATGAAAACCTGGTTGAAGCAATTGATAAACTGCAAACCGGGCAGGCGCTTAAATACAACGACCAGCTAATAGCCGTTAAACTTAATGCCGCGGATGCGGAAAGCTTTGATGTTAATGCTGATTTTGGCGATGTGGCAAGCTATTATAGCCTTTTTGTATCGATCAAATACCCTGAAGATATTTTCAGGAAGAATGACATTGAGCTTCGTAAAGATTTTCAACTACTTACTAAAGGACGAACAAGCGCGGCTATCAGTTCAACCAACGTTATTATAGGTGATGATTTTTTTGCTGAAGAAGGTGCTGTTGCCGAATGTTCGACATTTAACACGACTAACGGACCGATTTACCTTTCGGCTAATACCGAAATTTGGGAAGGTACCCATATCCGCGGGCCATTTGCCATTTGCGAACATTCGCAGGTGAAAATGGGGACTAAGATTTATGGTGCTACCACCGTTGGGCCGTATTGCCGGGTTGGGGGCGAAATAAATAATTCGGTGATTTGGGGGTATTCGTCAAAAGGCCACGAAGGCTACCTTGGCAACTCGGTTTTAGGCGAATGGTGTAATATCGGCGCTGATACAAATAATTCCAACCTGAAGAATAACTATGCAGAAGTAAAACTTTGGGATTACAGTACACAACGTTTCCGTAAAACGGGCCTTCAATTCTGTGGCCTCATCATGGCCGATCATGCAAAAAGCGGGATCAATACCATGTTTAATACCGGTACGGTAGTGGGGGTAGGGGCCAATGTTTTTGGAGCAGGTTTTCCGCGTAACTTTGTGCCCGACTTTTCATGGGGAGGCGCGCAGGGCTTCGAAGTTTATTTGATCAATAAAATGTTTGAAACCGCTCAGAAAGTATTCGACCGCCGCGATCACCGCGATTTCGATGAAACCGAACAAAATTTATTAACAGCCATATTTGAACTGACGGAGAAGTATAGGCAGTTTTGATTTTTGTGAGTGGTTGATTAGGTGAGTGGGGTAATATCACCATTTAATTGAACTTTGCAACTACTCACCTAATCAACCCAATCAACCATTCACTAAATAAATAAAAAAATAAAATCATGAGAAAGAAAATCGTTGCCGGAAACTGGAAAATGAACCTTGATTACAATGAAGGTTTAGCTTTATTTTCAGAGATCATCAACATGGTAAAAGATGAGGCTACCGGCACGCAGGAAGCAGTGATCTGCAGTCCGTTCATCCACATTCATAGCCTGGTGCAATTATCAAAAGGTTATAGCAAAATTGCTGTTGGCGCACAAAATGCCCACCAGGAAGAAAAAGGTGCTTATACAGGTGAGATCTCTGCTAAGATGATTAAATCTACCGGTGCCGCTTATGTGATCCTTGGCCACTCAGAACGCCGCCAGTATTTTGGCGAAACCAATGCTTTGCTTGCCAAAAAAACGGATACTGCTTTAAAAAATGATCTTCGCCCTATCTTCTGCATTGGCGAAACTTTGCAGGAGCGTGAAGCCAATACACATTTTGATGTGATCAAAACTCAGTTGGTAGATGGCATCTTTCACCTTGATGCTGAAGCTTTTGCCAAATTGGTTATCGCTTACGAACCGGTTTGGGCTATTGGTACAGGTGTAACTGCTACATCAGCACAAGCTCAGGAAATTCACGAGTTCATCCGTAAAGAAATTGCCGCTAAGTATAGCCAGGAAGTTGCTGATGCTACTACCATTTTATACGGCGGTAGCTGCAACCCAACCAATGCTGCCGAACTGTTTGCCCAGCCTGATATTGATGGTGGCCTTATCGGCGGTGCTTCTTTGAAATCGCGCGATTTTACGGATATTGTTAAAACGTTTAATTAATATTAGATATGAGATTTTAGATATGAGATCTGAGACAAGGCCCAAACCAAAGCGGGTTTGAGCTGTTTATGAAAATAAACTCTCAAATCTCATATCTCACGTCTCAAATCTAACAGAAGCATGAAGCTTTTAAAAGTTCTTTTACCCGTTTTGGTCGACTTTGGCGTATTTTGGGCGGTTGTATATCTCAATATGCCCGATCACCCTATGCGCATTGGCGAAATTGGTAACGGTAACCTGTATAGCCTCATGGCCTACTTCAGCCTTTTTTGGCCCTTATTGCTTGCAGATGGAATTCTCACACAGTACCTGATCATCATACCGCTTTGGAATTGGGTTAAACATAAAGGAGCTTCGGCGCGCTTTATTGCCGGAGCCTGCATTGCCCTGGTTTGTATATTATTTGCCGGGGCCCTAAGCTATATTATATGGTTGCCGGAAGATGGATATAGCCCCCTGTTTAGTTTTTGGTGGTATATGACCGAAATACAAGCTGTTTACTGGATTGTTAACTTTATTGTACTGTATTTACTCGACAGGAAGAGGACAAGCGCAGATAGCGAGCCGGTTGAACCTGCAGTTGCAGCTTAAATTCTCTGCCGGCCGACCGGATTTCTGGTGTAGGTTAACAACGAAAAAAATCAAAATGAATTACTACGAACTGTTTTTTACTACCATCACTACCGAAGATTACCAGCAGGACCTGCTGATAAATGCTTTGGGTGAGATAGGTTTTGATACTTTTGAAGAGCTTGAGCTTGGCTTTAAAGCTTATATTCCCGAAGATATTTTTGACCAGCAGGCGCTTGATGAGCAATTATTGCCTTATAAAGACCTGTTCACTTTTAGTTACGAGATAACGCTCATTCCGCAGAAAAATTGGAACGAGGTGTGGGAAAGTAATTTTGAACCTATAGAGATAGGGGATAAGATTTATGTACGGGCAACCTTTCATGAACCTAAACCCGAGTTTCAATACGAGATAGTGATAGACCCTAAAATGGCATTTGGCACCGGGCATCATCAAACCACAGCTATGATGCTGGGGCTGATGCTTGAAAATGAATTTGCCGGTAAAAAAGTGCTTGACATGGGCTGCGGTACGGGGATCCTTGCTATTATGGCAGCCAAACTGGGTGCCGACGATATCACCGCTATTGATTACGACCCGGTTTGTTATGAAAGCACTATCGAAAATTCGGCTTTGAATAATGTGGGCAATATCAAACCACTTTGCGGGTCAAAAGAAGTTATCCCGGATGAGCAATATGATACCATCCTGGCCAACATCAACCGGAATATTCTTATCGACCAGATGCCGCGTTATGCTGAAGTATTAAAGACCGATGGCGAGATTTACTTCAGTGGTTTCTATGAATCGCCCGACCTGGATATCATTACCGACGAAGCCCGCAAGTACGGCCTGAAATACATTACCCATAAAAAAGATAAAGAATGGGTAGCTGCTAAGTTTATAAAGTAAACCCCACCCAAACCCTCCCCTAAAGGGAGAGGGCTTAAGAAGAACGCTTTTAAAAGTCTCCCCCTTTAGGGGGAGATTTAGAGGGGGCTAATACCCCACAGTAAACCTTCTTTTCACAAACTGCTTGTTTTCCAGTTCGTCCAATATAGCAACTGCCAAATCTTCAACTGAAATTTCGTGTTCGTGCTTATCATTAAACACTGGCTCATCCGTACCGGTGCGGTATACACCTGTACGGGTGCCGGGATGCAGGTGTATAGCCGGGCTCAGGAAGGTCCAGTCTAAATCTTCTTCTTTTTTGATGATGTTCAGGTAATCGCGGGCCGCTGTGGCGCCTGTTTTCCATTCGGCAGGGAATTGAGGGCTGTCAACTAATTGTACGCCAGGAGCAATAAAAAGACTGCCTGCACCGCCTACAACCAACAGGCGGCTTATACCAGCTTGTTTAGTGGCCTGTTGTATAGCCTCTGACCCTTTAATAAAATCATTGTACAGGTTAGGATTAGCCCAGCCGGCGTTAAATGAGTTTACAACAGCATCATGTCCTTTCAATGTTTCGGTTAACTCATCAACGTTATATACATCGGCGGTTTTGAGTGTCAATTTAGGGTTTTCAATATCTGTTTTCGGGTTACGGGCTATGGCAGTTACCTCGTATCCACGTTGTAATGCTTCGTTTAAAACGGCTTTGCCTACAAAACCTGTGGCTCCAATTAATGCGATTTTCATTGTTTTTGCTTTTATATTGTAATTAAATTTGTTACAGTTTGTTTTAAATTTTTTTAATCAAATTGATTTACAAAATCAAAAATGCTTATGGTGCTTAGTTTTTTGATAATGGCTGCTTCAACCTCATCGGCCAAATGATCAAGGTGAGCTCCAATTTGCTTACCGACAGGGCAGGCAGGGTTGGGCTTATTTTTAGCCTGGCCTAAAGCCGGCGGCAGTTTTACAGCTTTATAAACATCGGCAAGGGATATTTTTTGCGGGGGGAGAGCCAGGCTATAACCGCCGGTTTTACCTTCCTTGCTTTCAATAAGCCCGCAGGCGCGTAATTTGCGCATTTCTTTACGTACCAGAACAGGGTTTACATTCATACTGCCGGCAACATAGTCAGACGATAATAGCTCGCCCGGCTGTTTGCAAAGCAGGGTTAATACATGGGTTGCTATTTGAAATTGTCCGTTCATTTATCTGTAATAAAAAATATTACAGTACAAAAATGAAATTTTAATTTTAAAAAGAAGAATTTTTTGCGCTTTTTTGCGCACTAAATTACAATGGGATGAAAATCCAGACCTAAATTACTCGAAAAAAATACCGTGTAGCAGGTATGTTTTAGAATGATTTATTTGCTTTAATTTAAGGGATTTGCCAATCGCAATAATTAACTACACTTTAAAATAAAAAATTACGCAAATTAGTTGATAATTAGCGTGATAATAAATATTATTGTAAAGTAATTAACTTTTGCGAAACCTACACTATTAATTTAACCAAATGAAAACTCTCGGAAAAAAAATTCAGATTATTACGTCATCAAAAGGGGTGGAGCCAGGAGGATGTTGCAAAGAGATTGGATATTTCAATTCCTGCTTTCTCAAAGATTGAAACAGGGATCACAGATATTAATTTATCAAGGCTTGAGCAGATAGCAAACCTGTTTGAAATGTCAGTAGTTCAGTTGCTTACATTTAATGATACCGAACAGGATCAGAAATTTGTTAACGAGCTTGAAACCGTTAACAAACGCTTAATGGACCGTGAAACTGAAGTAATCGATTTGCAGAAAAAAGTAATTGAGCTATTTGAAGAACTTCGACATTCAAAAGTAACCGCATAATTTGGTGGCCCGGTTTGACCGGGCTAATCAAAAATGTAACGCATTGTTAAATGCTTTTTGCCAAATGTAGCACCAACTGCTTCGTGGATGGCTATCATTTTGTCGTTAAAATCGCCTACCCAGGATAGTTCAAGCTCATCATAACGCTTGAGAGGCAATACATATTCCTTTAATTTTATAAACATCGCCGATTCGAGGCCGTGCTTCTGGTACTTTTGTTTCGTGCCCATCACAATAGCCCGCATGCGGGATACCCCTTTCCAGCGGTAGTATAAAAATTTAAGTTTACCTATCAGGTCCAGTTTGCCGTTTAGCGGTTTAAGCATCTGGTTGGCATCGGGTAAAATGATCATAAAAGATGCTGGTTCATCATCTACATAGGCAAACCAGATCAATTTTTCGTCCATCAGGGGCTTCATTTTTTCGAAGCTTTCCATGATCGTATCGTATGTGATAGGAACAAAGTTTTCAAAATCTTTCCATCCATCGTTATAAACCTCAATAAAATCAGCTGCGAATTTTTCTATTTTTTTTATTTCAAAGTGCCTGAAATCGTATCCGGGCTTTTTTGCTACCCAATTAGCTATTTTGGTAAATCGCTCGGGGAAAGGTTTATGAGCGTCAACATGGTTAGTGATCTGCGCGTACTGGGTTTTAAAGCCGTACTCATCAAAAAAGGCCTGGTAATACGGATGATTATAGTTCATTCCATAAGAGGGAGGAGTGAAGCCTTCAACCAGCAAGCCCCAAAAGTTGTCGTTTTCGCCAAAGTTGATGGGGCCGTCCATGGCTTTCATGCCGTTTTCCCTAAGCCAGTTTCTCGCGGTATCAAATAAAAGAAAGGCAGCTTCTTTGTTATCGGTACACTCAAAAAAACCCATGCCGCCGGTTGGCTGCTCGTAATTGTATGCCTTTTTTTCATTAATAAAAGCAGCAACCCGGCCAATTAGATGGTCATTGTCATCTGTCAGGATCCAACGGGTACATTTACCATGTTGATGAAAGTTGTTTTTTGCCGGGTTAAATACAGCTTCAATATCATTATCAAGCGGGCAAACCCAGTTATCGTCATCTTTATAAATGATGCGGGCCACATCTAAAAAAGCCTTTTTTGTTGCTTTGTCCTTTACTTCTGTTACTTTCATTTATTGTACGCTACCGGTAGATAATAAAAAAAGCATCCAGAGGCATAGTCTGAATGCTTTGTAAATGTTATGTATTAAAAAGAATTAATAGTCGTCTTCGTCGTCGTCATCGAATGACTCGTAACCCCTGCCCAGATCATCATCTAATGGTCCGTCAAAATCATCATCATCGTCATCAACTACCTTCTTTTTCACTTTTGGGTCAAACTCATCATCATCATCAGGATCATTATCTGAGTTTTCGATCTTTTTAGTGTTCGGTTTCTTTGGCGCTCCCATTGTAATGGATTTTATAAATTAAACTTTGTCAATAATAATAATTAAAATCAGATAAAGAAAAGCGTTTCTAAAATCTTTTACCCTATTGATTCAATAGTAAAAATAATGAAAAATGGTTTTTTTTAAAACAGAAATTAAAATTATTCTGATTGCTCGCCAATGGTGGCCGTGTTGTTTGTAAAGTCCTTAAGTTGAGGTAATTCCTCAATACTGTTAATGCCAAAATAGTCCATAAACAAAGCACTTGTACCATAAAGGATAGGTTTTCCGAGCCCTTCTGATTTGCCAATTATAGCTATTAGCTCTTTTTCGAGTAACTTTTGGATCGAATAATCGCAGTTTACACCCCTGATCTGTTCTATATCGGGCTTAGTTACGGGTTGTTTGTAGGCGATGATAGCCAGGGTTTCCAAAGCGGCCTGGCTTAGTTTTTTCTTTGACCGTTGCAGCTGCAAAAGGTTAATAACAGCATGATATTCCTTTTTAGTGAGAAATTGATAACCATTGCCAATTTTAACCAGCTCAATAGCTAAGCTATGATGCTGGTATTTTTCGTGGATCCTGCCTATAGCATCGGTTACTTCTTGTATATCAAAATCGCGCTCAAAAGCAGCCTGGAGGCAATACATGATCTCCTCCAACCGGATTGCCTGCTCTGATGCAAAAATTAGGGCCTCTATGTATTGTTCCATTTTTAGTCAGTGGCAGTTGCAGTTTTTAGTTGCAGTTATTTTTTTACTGCAACTGCCACTGCTACTAAGGGCTTAATAATTTATAACCTGTTCTTCAATTTCAACGGGGATTTCGCGCCACTCGTATCGCTGGGTACGAAGCTGGGGCTCAAAGCCGGCTTCTTTTATGGATTCCTGGATGCCTTTAGCGGTAAATCTGTGAGGTGCACCGGCTGCGGATACCACGTTTTCTTCAATCATGATCGATCCAAAATCGTTGGCACCGGCGTGCAAGCAAATTTGGGCAACCTGTTTACCCACGGTAAGCCACGAAGCCTGGATATTTTTAACGTTGGGCAGCATAATGCGGCTCAAGGCAATCATGCGGATATATTCGTCGCCGGTAACATTATTGGTAATACCGCGTACTTTACGTAAGAGGGTACCGTCATCCTGAAAAGGCCAGGGGATAAATGCTATAAAACCATAGTTGCCTTCGGGTTTTTCGGCCTGTACCTCGCGGATCCAAACCAAATGTTCAAAGCGCTCTTCAATAGTTTCAATGTGGCCAAACATCATCGTAGCTGATGTTGGCAGGTTAAGTTGGTGAGCGGCACGCATTACATCAAGCCATTCCTTACCGCCGCATTTGCCTTTTGATATCAGGCGGCGTACGCGATCATTAAGAATCTCGGCACCGGCACCCGGTAATGAATCCAGGCCTGCTTCCTTCATTGCTCTTAGTACCTCAATATGCGGCATGCCTTCTAATTTAGCAACGTGCGCAATTTCCGGCGGACCTAATGAATGCAGTTTTAATTTCGGATAAAGCTGTTTCAGTTCGCGAAACAGGTCGGTATAAAATTTCAGTCCCAGGTCGGGGTGATGCCCGCCCTGTAACAGCAGTTGATCGCCTCCGTACCGAAATGTTTCCTCGATCTTCTTTTTATAAGTTTCAATATCAGTAATATAGCTTTCCTCATGACCAGGACGGCGAAAGAAATTACAAAACTTGCAATTGGCTATACAAACGTTAGTAGTGTTAACATTACGGTCAATTTGCCAGGTAACCTTACCATGCGGAACCTGTATTTTACGAAGTTCGTTGGCTGTGTACATCAACTCGGCAGTAGAGGCGTTGTTATACAGGTAAACGCCTTCTTCAAGCGTTAAAAAATCAAACCGCAACGCGCGCTGCAACAGATCGGCTGTATTCATATTACGCAAATATACGCAAGTTGGTAATTTGATTTTAACGGCTGTTAAATAATTGACAAAAAAGATAGAAAAGCAGAAAGCCTAAAGCAAAAAGCCCAAAGCTTGTTATTCCTTCAGCTTTCGGCTTTCAACTTTTGGCTTTCAGCTCAAGAAACTACCTTTCCCTTATCCAACCTCAAAACTTTATCAACACTGTTGGGTATTTCATGTTGATAGTGGGTAACATAAATAAGTGTAACATTACCCAGGCTGCAAATGGTATCAACCAGGTTTTTAAAGTGGAGTTGCTGATGATCGTCCATGCCCTGGCAGGGTTCATCAAAAATAAGCAGTGCCGGGTTTTTAATGAGCGCCCGGGCCAGCAGACAGAGGCGTTGTGCACTTGCCGGGATGTTTTTGAGCAATACGCGAGCGTACTTTTCAATTTCCAAAGCTTTCATCCATCGTAAAGCAATTTCTGCACGGTCTTTATTGCTTGGCCTGAACAAGCCAAGAGTGTCGTAATAGCCCGACTCGATTACCTGCAAACAGCTATTATCAGTAGGGAAGTATTGATGCAGTTCGGGCGATACGAAGCCGATTTTTTTTTTGATATCCCAGATGCTTTCGCCTGTCCCGCGTTTTTTATCAAATAAAACAATGTTGTTAGCATAAGCCTGTGGGTTATCTCCGTTGATTAAGCTTAGCAACGTTGATTTGCCTGCCCCGTTAGGGCCCAACAAAGCCCAATGTTCTCCAGGGTTAATCTGCCAGTTTACATCATCCAGCACCACCTTATCGCCATACTTAATGTATACCTGATCCATTTTTACAATGTGCTTGTAAGCGGTCGGGTTTTTATCGATGTTGAGTAAGGCATTCAACTCGTTGGTATCAATCGTATCGCTTTTATCCTGCTCAAAAAGTTCTGCTTTAAAATCCTGTTTGGGGCTTTCGTGTATAATAACCCCTTTGCTTAACACGGCGACATGGGTAATAGCAGTTGGAATTTCATGGATGGAGGTGGCTATTATGATGTTAATACCTGATACCATGATCTGCTCAATAATCCCATTAAATTCTTCACGGGTTTTTACATCCAGGCCGGTTAAGGGGCTGTCGAGCATTAATAATACGGGATTTTTAAGCAGGGCGGCTGCCAGCATCAAGCGTTTGGTTTCGCCGTTTGATAGTTTGATGATCTGTTTATTGAGCAGTGGTTCGAGCCTTAATAATGAAACTACTCTTTCAAATGTCCAGGATGTACCGGTGCCGGGAAAGTGTGGTATGGTATCAAGATAATCTGTAACGGTAAGCGCATCTTCCGAATCGGATGAATTATAGCGTTGCTGGTAGTAGAAATCAGTAGTGTTTGAAAGGTTGCGGAAATGATGTTTAGGCTCAACCAGTGCTATAAGCTTATGCGGCGTGGCAATATCATTGGCCTTGAAAAATTTGGAGTAATCATTCCAGAAATGATAAACTATTTCGCCGCCTGTGATATTAAAACGCCCGGCTATGGTTTGTAACAGGGCACTTTTCCCCGATCCGCTTTCGCCGATAAGGGCCCAGCTTTCGCCTTTGTTTATATTAAAGCTTAAGCCGGTAAATAATGTTGTGTTTAAAAAACGTACAGTTGCTTTATTTATTGATAGAAGTGCATTTGTCATAACTTAGCCAGTAGAGTAGCGTGTAAATGTACTCATCTGAGTTAAAGCCATAAAAAATTTTTGTGGATTTATGGCGCTTGCTATCCTTCTCCTGTAATTAAGCCGTGCGTTTTAAGGTTTCAGTTGTAGCCGGTATTTCATTGGCCTTTTTGTTAAGCCGGTTCCAGGTGGCAAAGTCGATAGTGAGCGCTTTTACAAAATTTTTGCAGCTCTTGTTAGGGCATGTAAGTACCCAATATTTTTTATGCTGTTCAACATGGGGCCTGTTACCGCATTTAATGCAGTTTTCACATTGAATGTTTGGTTGTACCGGTATTATCATAGTTGGTTGGAGATAAATTGTTAATAAATTATTTTATGCTAAACCAGCACACCTGCTGTGGCCAGCCGGTGTAAACATGTAACCTTCTATAAATTATTGATATGTTTAATTGGTTTATAACTTATATATATGAACGCTTTATGGCAGTGTTTGGTTTTAAAAATTTGAGATTATTTAGAAAATATTTCGAAGATTAAATTCCGGTTAAAGGCGGCAGTTTATTTATCCTCCCCGGAAACATATTGTATATATAGCTATACAATTAATCAGCTTAAATATCCTGTTATCGAAATTGGTTTTCGACAATAAGCCTGAGGTTAAAAAGGCCTGATTATTGCATGCCTTTTTATCAAACATTAACCATGAAAAACGCACATTTTTTATTATTCATTTTCGCCTTATTAACTATGAGCGGGTGCTCGGTTATAGGCGATATTTTTAAAGCCGGGGCAGTAACCGGTATCATAGCTGTAATAATTGTTATCGCTATTATTATTTGGGTGATCTCTTTATTTAGAGGGAAAAGCTAATTTTCATTTTGGATTATTTTTTATATAATTAATTAAACAATTTAATTTTAAAGGGGTTGATATTATATAAAAACATCTAATCATGGAAAATACACAAGCAACCGTAGAGATTTTAAATGATCTGATACAGATCAACAATGACAGGATTGAGGGCTATCAACGCGCCTCAAAAGATTTGAAGGATGGCGACACTGAACTGAAATCGCTTTTTACAAGGTTTATTGGCCAAAGCCAGGGTTACAGGCTTGCTTTGGGTACAGAGGTTAGTGCTTTTGGAAAAGACATTGAAACCGGCACAACCACCAGCGGCAAAATACACAGGGCCTGGCTTGATGTTAAAGCCGCGTTTACCGGGCATGATACCCATAACGTGCTGGAGGAATGCGAATTTGGCGAAGATGCTATTTTAAAAGCATACCGTACCGCGCTTGAAGACGAAAATTTACCAGCCTACCTGCGTGAAACGATCAGCCAGCAGGAAAGTGAACTGCTTGACGCTCATGACGAGATTAAAGCCCTGCGGGATACTGTTCACTAAATTTATTGATAACTAATTAACCACCGGGGGGCAGTTTTATAACTGCTCCTTTTTTATGATTACTGTTAAGCGGTTGGTTTTATGGTTGAGGGATAATGTTTATATTTTTAACTTGCCAGCTATTTTTCTCGGCCCAGTCACCATCAGTATACAACATTTTAACTTCCCAGGCTGATTGTTCCATTTTGCCACTATCGTTCTCAATTTTTACTGTTGATTGTACCTCGTAGCTATTAATTGTTGTATCAATAACCGATTTAAAACTGTTGTTAGGAAAAACCGCTTTTTGAGGTTGTTTCAGCTTTTCCTTTACAAATAATTTTGCCATGGTAAAAGCTTCCTTTGCAGTTGGTTTACGGTTAAGATGAATTGCGCTGTTTTTACTTATGCCAAGCACTACAATAATAAATGTTATCGCAAAAACTATGGCAAAAAGGGTAGCAGTGCGTATATGCGGATGGCGGTGCCAGCCAATACTTTTACGCTCCTCGGCACTAAGCGTTTTCCATTCAGAATATTTCATATTTTATTATGTATCACATTAAGCAATACCAATAGAAATTGTTTGGCGGTTTTGAGCAAAAAAAAAACGCCTCCGGAAAACCGGGGGCGTTTTTTTTAACATAAAAAGTTAAATTACTTTTTAGTAGTGTCTTTTTTAGTGGTGTCAGCTTTAGTAGTATCAGCAGCCATTTTAGAAGTGTCAGCTTTAGTAGTATCAGCAGCCATTTTAGAAGAATCAGCTTTAGTTGAATCAGCAGCAGAAGATGATGAAGAACCTTTACAAGCAGCGAAAGAAACAGCGATAGCTAAAGCTAAAAAGCCTAATATTGAAATTTTTCATGTTTAATTTTTTTAATAAGTGATTTAATAGTTTACAGCTTAATACCAGAAATAAAAAAAGGTAACCCATAATTTTGAAAAAAAATTACAAGTCACCTTTTTTATTGATGGATAACTAAAAAATCAATAGAAAAAGATTAAAAATGATATTTAACTACTTTCTATCTTATCAGAAATAATTATTTCTTGGTGGTGTCTTTTTTAGTAGTATCAGCAACAACTTTAGTAGTGTCAGTTTTAGTAGAGTCAGTAACAACTTTAGTTGAGTCAACTACAGTAGTTTTAGTAGTATCACCTTCAGTTTTTTTAGAGTCACCGTTACAAGCTGAAAAAGAAGCTGCCAGAACTAATGCTACGAATGCTAATTTAAATGTGTTTTTCATTTTCTTAATTTTTAAAATGTTAACGTTTTGTGATCGTTTGTTACTTAATACGCATTAGTTGAAAAGGTAACCCATAAAAATTAAACCTTTGTAAATTCCATAGGGTTTGTAGTTTACGTACCGGTTTTTGCAAGCGGTTTTTTTATTGCAGATTTGCCTGCATAGTTTTTAACATTGGGTTACCTTGTTTACCTGCCGGTATTAACGTTAAATTAATGCAGCACACAATTGTTACAGGTAATGAAATGTAATGCCAATGTTATTAATTTATTTTAGTTTGATTTTTTTTGATAATAGTGGGTTACAATTTGACCTAAATAGTATTAAGAGTGAATAAAGACTTAAAAGCTTCGGCTCCAACAGATAGTGAAATAGTTCTTGGAATACTTAATAACTCGGAAATAGTGCTGAAGAGGCTCTACACAACTTATTTTCCGATGATATTACAGTTGATCATTAACAACAATGGCGATGAGGATGACGCGAAGGATATTTATCAGGAAGCCATTATCGTTCTTTACAATAAAATTAAAGCGGGTGATTTTGAGCTAAACAGTAAGCTTAAAACATATATATACTCAGTTTGCCGGCGGCTTTGGCTTAAAAGGCTGAGCCAAATGAACCGATATGGTGGTGACATCAGGGACTTTGAAGAACACTTACCCGTTGAAGAAGAAATTGATAACCATAACGACAGGGATATCCAGTTTGGTAAAATGGAGAGTGCGCTCCAGTTATTAGGCGAACCCTGTAAAACCATTATGGAAGATTTTTATATAAAAAACAGATCGATGCAGGAGATCTGTGAGCGGTTTGGCTACACCAATGCGGATAATGCCAAAACGCAGAAGTACAAATGCCTGCAAAGGCTGAAGAAACTATTTTTTCAGCAGAAATAAGGAGATCAAGAGATGAGTGATAACCAACTAACAGAATTTATTGAACGGTACCTCGACGGTAGCATGACCGCCGAAGAACGTGTTCAATTTGAGCTGCTTCGCAAAAACGATGCGGCTGTTGAAAGTAAAGTTACCGAACACATTAAATTTATAGGCTTACTGAAGCAATATGGCGAACGCCTTGAGCTTGAGAATCGCTTAAACGCCATTCATAATGAAATTGATGTTCATGCGCTGAAAGAAGAAGTAATGATCCATCCGGTATGGATTGTGCGCATGTGGCGTAATCATCATTCAAAAATATCGGTAGCCGCTTCAATTGCGATCTTTGGCGTTTTGACTATCCTGATCCTGACAGGTAAGCTGAATAATGATAAGTCAAAATATCAGCAACTGAGCGAAAAGATCAACAACATGGAGAAAACGGTTGCTCAGATAGGCCATGGACGTACTCCGATAAAACCCAAAATAACCAGGACACCAGCTAATTTCAGGGGCACCGGTTTTGCGCTTACATCAAATGGTTACCTGGCTACAGACTACCATGTTATTAAAAATGCTGATTCGGTTTATGTGCAGAATGCCGTGGGCGAATCATTTCATGCTAAGGTTATTTATACCGAACCACAGTATGACCTGGCTATTTTACAGATCAATGATCCATCATTTAAAAACCTTGGCCCTATACCATATAACGTTAAAAGGGCCGAAGGCGATCTTGGAGAGAGCGTATACACACTCGGTTACCCGGCCGATAATATGGTTTATGGAGGAGGTTATTTAGCATCGGCAGCAAATTATTCGGGCGATACTACCGAATATGTAATTTCTGTTCCGGTAAACCCCGGCAATTCAGGTGGACCATTACTTGATGAAAAAGGAAACGTGATAGGTGTTATTACCGCGCGTCAAACCCAGGTTGCAGGTGCGTATTTTGCTAAAAAATCAACTTACCTGTTAAAAGCGATACAAAATATCCCAACCGATTCATTATCGAAAACGCTTAATTTGAATACTAAGAATAAATTAGCTGGATTAAGCCGTACTCAACAGAGTAGCAAACTCAAAAATTATGTGTTTATGGTTAAAGTGTATAACCAGTAATCATCAATAGCCCACTCAATAAAAATTAATATATTAAAATGAGAAGAGACACCGTGAGGGGTCTCTTTTTTTGTTTGACAATAGTGTCACGTCATTGCGAGGAGGAACGACGAAGCAATCGCATACCGTACAGGGCGGTCATGCTTCCGTGCGATTGCCGCGCTACGCTCGCAATGACATAATAATTGTTGTCTACCTATCCACCTCGCCTAAAACAAAGTCGATAGAACCTACAATTGCTATCAAATCGGCAATTAATACACCCTTGGATAGCTCGGGCAGCACCGAAAGATTATTAAAGCTTGGCCCGCGGGATTTTACACGGGTTGGGATCTCTGATTTGCCGTCTGTAATAAAATAAAAGCCAAGTTCGCCTTTGGCGCCTTCGCAGCGTACATAATAATCCTGTGCTTTAGGAATTGTTTTGCGGGGCATTTTAGCACGGGGATCAAAATCAGGCGTACGTTTCAATTCTTTCTGCAAACGGTCAAGGCATTGTTCAACTATTCTTAATGATTGCTCAATTTCATCAACACGTACCTTGTACCTGTCCCAGCAGTCGCCAACTTTGCCCATCAGGCCCTGCCCAATCGGGATTTCAAAATCAATTTCAGGATAGGCCGAATAATTATCAATCCGCCGCAAATCCCATTTTAAGCCCGATGCGCGTAACATAGGGCCCGAGCAACCATAGTTAATAGCTACATCAAGCGGCAAAACGCCCACGTTGGCTGTGCGCGAAATAAATACCTGGTTGTCGGTAAGCAATTGGTTTAGCTCAACCATTTTAGGTTTAAAATACTCCACAAAATCCCGGCAGCGTTCTTCAAAGCCAACCGGCAGGTCATAAAATAAGCCGCCTACCCAAATGTAATTGTACAGCATACGAGAGCCCGACGCCCACTCCAGCATCCCCATAATATGCTCCCGGTCCCTGAAACACCACAGGAAAGGGGTAAAGGCGCCTATATCAATGCCGTAAGTGCCAATGGCTATCAGGTGCGATGCTATGCGGTTTAGTTCGCAAACCAGTACACGAATGTACTCCACACGCTTAGGGATATCCTTGTCAATACCCATCATCCGTTCAACACCCATTACAAAGGCGTGGCTGTTGTTCATCGAAGCCAGGTAATCCATCCTGTCGGTAAAAGGGATGGTTTGCTGGTAAGTTAATGATTCGGCATGTTTTTCAAAGCAGCGGTGCAGGTAGCCAATATGGGGGATCACCTCTTTTACGATCTCGCCATCGGTAATTAATTCCAGGCGTAAAACCCCGTGAGTTGAGGGGTGTTGCGGACCTACATTAAGTACCATATCCTCAACGCTGGCCCCGGCTATCTTTTTATTGTACCTGAGGAGTGCTTCTTCGTATTTGGGGTTTGTAATGACCAATTTTATATCCGGTTAAATTTATATCCGGTCATATATTGCTTGGGGCATATTGCCGGATACCAAAAATCAGCTTTTTTTTTTATTTATGGGCTACTTTCGCTGTAAAAATGAAGTAAACAAAGCTGTTATTTAATAGCCTGCCTTTGGCTCATTTTGCTCCGTTAATGCCAGGAAAGTTTATTGGAGGTTAATCTATCCTGATGCCTTTGTAAAATTCAGCGTTCTGGTAATCTTTCCGTAAAGGGAAACCTTCCCAATCATCGGGCAGTAAAATCCGGCGAAGATCAGGGTGGCCTTCAAAGTAAATCCCCAGCATGTCATAGGCTTCGCGCTCATGCCAGTCGGCAGTGCGGTAAACAGGGGTCACGCTTTTAAATTCGGGCAGTTCATTACTTTCTTTTGGATGGGCTTTGCTTATTTTTAAAGTAAGCTGTGTTTTATAGGGGATTGATGCCAGGTGATAAACCACACCATAGCGGTTTGCTTCGTCATTATAATGCACACCGCTCAGGCTCGACAGGAAATCGAAATAAGTTTTGGGATTGTTCCGCAATTCCAGGCATACGGCCGCAATATCATCAGGGTTAATTAACAAGGCGGGTTGCAGACCGCCTGTTTCTTCGCCGGTAATTACGGTATCACCAAGTTTTTCGGTGAGCAGGTTTTTAATATCATCAAAACTCATGGTGCAAGGCGTACTTTTTTCCAGGTTTTTTTATCAGTTTTTTTATACAGGATGCGGTCGTGCATGCGGCTTGGCCGGCCTTGCCAAAACTCAACCAATTGCGGGTTTAAGATATATCCACCCCAATACGATGGTTTAGGCACTTCCTTATCAGCATATTCGGCTTCCAGTTCGTTCCATTTTTGCTCCAATGCATCGCGGCTTTCAATTTCCTGGCTTTGGGGAGATACTATTGCGCCAACCTGGCTGCCTTTAGGGCGCGAATGGAAATATTTTTCAGACTCTTCTTTACTTACTTTTTCAATAGTACCTTCAATACGCACCTGGCGCTCAAGGCCTCCCCAAAAAAATGTTAGCGCGCCCTGCGGGTTCTTGGCAATCTCTTTGCCCTTGCGGCTTAAGTAGTTGGTAAAGAATATAAAACCGCCTGCATGAAAGCCTTTTAAAAGTACAATCCGTGCCGAAGGTTTACCGGTTACGGTGGCAGTTGAAAGCGTCATGGCGTTGGGTTCATGCAATTTTGCCTCCAAAGCTTCGTTAAACCATTGTTCAAATTGTTTAATAGGATCGCCCTTAGTGCTGTTTTCTGATAGGGTAGAGGCACTATAATCCTGCCTTAAATTTTGTATTTCCTGCTGATTCATTTCTATGCAAACTTACAAATTAATTAAACCGTATATAATGATGTAAATCATTATTCGTAATTGAACATATTTTTGCTATGCTTGTTATGTATTTAAACGCTAAACTTTATGCTTAGTCCTATAGCGGCCGCGGCAGGCCATTTACTTATTTCGGAACCGTTTATGATGGATCCGAATTTCAGGAGGTCCGTAATAATTTTAACAGAATACTCTGAAGAAGGAGCTATGGGCTTTATCCTGAACCATCAAAGCGAATATTTACTGGGTGATGTGCTGCCCGATGTATCATACTCCGAAATGCCTGTTTATGAAGGCGGCCCGGTAGCCAAAAATACACTGCATTTTATCCATTGCGCCCCCGATAAAATAGAAGGCGGCATTGAAATAGCCGATGGCCTTTACTGGGGCGGCGATTTTGAGCAGGTGAAATATTTAGTATCCAATTACCAGTTAAGTACCGAAGAAATTAAATTTTTTGCCGGATACTCTGGTTGGACACCGCAACAGCTTGATGAAGAAATAAAAGATGATAGCTGGATAGTAACCGATAAATTTGATATAGAAACACTGTTCACCCTTGATGAGCAAAATCTTTGGCGCCAGGTGGTGATCAGCCTCGGTCAGCGCTATGCCCACATCGCTAATTTTCCGGAAAATCCGGCGTTGAATTAGTGGCAGCTTTTAGTTGCAGCAGCAGTTTTTAATAGCAGTTTGCAGTTTTTAGTGACAGTGGCAGCTTTTAGTAGCAGTAAATAATAAAAGGGCGTGTTCATAAACTTGCCCTTTACTTCTTATAATCTGATTGCTGCTGCAACTGCCACTAACAACTGCCACTGCAAACTGGCAACTATTCTTCCCCTTCCATTTCCCTTGCCGACTCTTCAACTTTCTTTTTAAGGTTTTCTTTAAAGTCGATAAGGTTTTTCACCAGGTACTCATCTCCTGTTGACAGGATCTGTGCAGCGAGGATCCCTGCGTTTTTGGCTGCATTTAAAGCTACGGTGGCTACCGGGATACCGTTTGGCATCTGTAGTATAGATAGGATGGAATCCCAGCCGTCAATAGAGTTGCTTGATTTTACAGGTACGCCAATCACTGGCAAGTGCGTCAATGAAGCTACCATGCCCGGCAAATGGGCGGCACCGCCTGCACCGGCAATAATTACCTTTATGCCACGATCGGCAGCGGCACGGGCGTAGCTAAACATCCTATCGGGTGTGCGATGGGCCGATACCACGGTTATTTCGTATTCAACGCCTAATTCGGCTAAAACATCAGCAGCATCCTGCATTACATTTAAATCGGATTTGCTGCCCATTATAATGGCGACTTTTGTAGTGTTGTTCATAGTTAATGGTTCATAGATCATGGTTCATGGGAAGATCAGCTATATGGAGTTTTTTAACGCCGTGATCATTTTTACCAATACTTCATAATCAGCATAAAAAATTTTAAAGTTTTCTTCAGCGATATAGTTTCTTCTCTTTGCAATAAAAAGACAGCTTACCACTTCAATGGCAGATCTTAGTGAATAACCTAAAAAGACCTTAAAAACTGCTTTACTCTGTCCAGTTGATCCTTCAGCGATATTCAGAACAACAGAATCAGCCGCACGTTTTATCTGTGATGTTAAAATATAAATTTCTTCTTTGGGAAATGTTTTCGTTAGTTGATTTATTTGTTCATCCAAGTCCATAGCTCTCTGCCAAACCTGAAGGTCCTCAAATCTAAATGCCATCTGTTTTACTATGAACTATGATCTATCAACTATGAACTAATTAACTAATTACCTTTAAAGTTTTCTGCACAAACCGTGCCTTTTCAATCGCTTTTTCACGATCTGCGTCAACAATAGTGACGTGGCCCATTTTCCTGAAAGGCTTGGTCAGCGCTTTGCCGTAAAGATGAATATATACTCCCGGTACTTTCAAAATCTTTTCGATACCCTGGTAAATAGCAGGGCCTTCGTAACCGGCTTCACCTAAAACGTTCACCATAATGGCGTTGTTAAGGCAGGCTGTATCGCCCAAAGGCTGATTAAATATCGCCCTCAAATGCTGCTCAAATTGTGATACCACATTGCCTTCAATAGTTTGGTGACCACTGTTATGCGGGCGCGGGGCAAGCTCATTCACCAGGATGCGGCCTTGCTTATCTAAAAACATTTCAACCGCCAGCAAGCCCACAATTTTAAGACTATCGGCAATCTTTTTAGCTATTTGTTCTGCTTTTTGTTGGATGGCGAATGGAAGGGTAGAAGGAGCGATCAAAAACTCCACCAAATTGGCTTTAGGGTTGAACTCCATTTCAACCATCGGGAAAGCGCTGATATCGCCGTTTTCATTACGGGCCACAATTACCGCAATCTCTTTTTCAAAATCTATCCATTGCTCAATCAGGCTCGGCTCTTTAAAAGCGCCGGCAAGGTAGCTTTCATCAATTACTTTATATACACCTTTGCCGTCATAACCATCCTTACGTAGTTTTTGAATATAAGGGAAAGGGATTAAACTTTGTTGTAGCTGTTGGGGTGATGATATGATCTGGAAATCGGCAGTAGGGATATCGTTTTCCTTGAAAAATTGCTTCTGCAAACCTTTATCCTGAATCAGCCTGATAATGCGGGATTGCGGATAAACCAGTACGCCCTCTTTTTCCAATTGTTCAAGGGCGTCAACGTTAACCTTCTCTATTTCAATGGTAAGCAGGTCGACAGTTTTACCAAAGTTATAAACGGTTTCATAATCACCTAATGAGCCTACGGTAAACTCGTCACACAGTTTGCGGCAAGGCGCTTCGCGGTCGGGATCAAGAATTTTAACAGTAACATTATAGTTTATGGCTTGCTGTATCAGCATACGGCCTAACTGTCCGCCGCCTAAAATACCCAGTTTTAAATCTCCGTAAAATGCTTTCATATTTGAAGATGCAAGTTTAGCCTAAATCTTTCAAAAAGCCTATAAATGCTTTAAACAACAATGGTTCAACGTCGTTTTTTGGTCATTAGATAATAGAAAACGCTGTGTACTATGATAAAACTAATGGCCGTAATAAAGTAAAGCGTTTTGTTTTCGGGGTTTAGCTGTAAACGGAAGGCGGTAATGACAAATACAACAGAGCCCGAAAAATAAAGCACCAGCCTTATAGACAGATTGTTGTAATACGCCGGGTTGGCTAAAAACAACATGGGTAGGGTCATTATTAAAATAAAGATGTTGAGTAAAGCCACGCTTTCGGACAAGGAGGGGAGTATCCCGTTTAGGTCCTGGCTTACACCTTTGTGCTGCAGCGAGTAATAAACCGCACTTGCTACAATAGATATGATTACCGAAAAAAGAAAAGTTTTGAAAAGTTGCCTGGCGAGTGCCTTCATAGTGATATTTTATTGATATGTGGTACCGCTAACTGTGCAGTACATTATTATGTGCAAAGTAACGCATCGGGATGCAAACTGCCCTAATCCCAATGTCACAAATTGAAGATACCTGCAATCTGTTGAGCTTGGGAAGCGATGTCTTGAATCTTGTATCCTGAAGTCTTGATTCTGTTATTATCTTTACGCCGCTTATGAAAGTATCCGGTTTTACCTTTATCAGGAACGCTGTACGTAATGATTATCCCATTGTTGAGGCCATTACATCCATATTACCGCTTTGCGATGAATTTATTGTAGTAGTAGGTAACTCCGATGATGGTACCCGGGGATTGATCGAGGGCATCAACTCGCCGGTTATAAAAATCATTGATTCGGTTTGGGATGAATCATTAAGGGAAGGCGGAAAGGTTTTCGCTGCCGAAACAGATAAGGCTTTTGCAGCTATATCGCCCGATGCCGACTGGTGTTTCTATATCCAGGGCGACGAAGCGGTGCATGAAAAATATCATCCGCTTATCAAAAAGGAAATGCATGAAGCTTTAAATAAACCCAACATTGAAGGCTTACTGTTTAAATACCTGCATTTTTATGGCTCATATGACTATTACGGGCATTCAAGGCGCTGGTACCGCCGCGAAATCCGGTTGCTCAAAAATATTAAGGGTATCCATTCATATCGTGATGCTCAGGGATTCAGGCTTGATGATCGTAAAATCAACGTAAAGCTTATTGATGCCTATATATATCATTACGGCTGGGCAAAGCCACCACAAGGGTTAACCCATAAGGTGCGTAACTTTAATAAGTTTTATCACGACGAAACCTGGTTTGCTGAACACTTGCCCGAAACCTATGAGTTTGATTATGGCAATGCAGATCGCTTGATCCGCTTTACCGGCACGCATCCGGCAACCATGCAAAAACGAATAACAGCTACTAACTGGAATATCGATTTTGACTCCAAAAAACTAAGGGCTGGCATGGATTTCCGCCGTAAGGCACTGCAAAAGATTGAAGACCTTACGGGCTGGCGCGTTGGCGAGTACAGGAATTATAATATAGTGGAACGGTAGATAATAAACGCTATTAAAAATAGGTATTTACACTCATAACTTTGGTGGCGCTATGTTGTCAGCAATATTCCTAACCGATGCGGTCAATATCAAAAAAATCAAAAAAAGCATAAAAAAAGGCGAAATAAAAAGGGTGTTTTAACCCATCGGTGAAATAGGAAAGATTTTACTCTTAAAAGTTTTAATTATTGATAATCAGATATTTAATAATGTTTCGGGTAAAATATTATGTGTCTGATAATCAGTGTGTTTCATTTTTAAGGTGTTCCGCGTTTTCACTCTCAAAAAATGGAACAGTCCTCTTTTTTAAAAAAGAACGCCGGGCTTTTTTTTATTTTTTTGGAGAATCAAAAAATTGGGACACCCGATTTGTTACAATTGCAAAGGAGGATTTCCCGGTATCACCGAACGTCGGCAAATGAATGATAGTAGCAGGTTAGTTGGTAAAATAGCATCAACGAAATCAGCGTAATCGCAAAAAAGTCAACGGTCATATGTTTTGCGCTATCACAAAGCCGCTTGCCCAGGCCCATTGAAAATTATAGCCCCCAAGCCACCCGGTAACATCCACACACTCGCCCCCAAAAAACAGCCCGGGGACTTTTTTAGCTTCCAATGTTTTGGATGATAATTCATCAGTAGCCACACCACCGCGCATTACTTCGGCTTTGTCATAACCTTTATCGCCGGCAGGTTTTACCTTAAAATCATGAATGAGGGTGCTGATATTTTCTATGTCGGCTTTGGTGAGCGATGCCATGTTTTTTTCGGCTGGGAGTTTATCGCTCAACGCTTCGGCAAACTTGCGGGTATATAAAGATGCGATGTATGCAAGCAACATTTTTTTGCCGTTGGTTTCCTTTTCCTGTTGAATCAGGCCGGCAATGTTTTGATTGGGGAGCAGATCGATGTTGATGGATTCTCCTGGTTTCCAATAGGAGGAGATTTGTAATATGGCTGGTCCGCTGAGGCCCCAGTGGGTAAACAGGATGTTTTCTTCAAAGCTTGCCCTATCGTTCCAAACCCTACAAAAAATGCTATTGCCTGATAATTGCTCATACCAGGACTGGTCTTTGCCGGTAATGGTAAGGGGCACCAGGGCAGGGGCGGTGTCGGTAACTTTTAAACCAAAATTTCGCGCCGTTCGGAGTCCGAAATCGGTAGCACCCATTTTGGGGATGGGCAAACCGCCGGCAGCCATCACTACACTGGCAGCGCTTATATATTCCTGTTTGCCGTTAACTTCGGCCCGAACTGTAAAACCATCGTCAGTTTTTTCTACCATTTTAACTTCGGCATTTACCCAGATCTCCTGGCCAAGGTCATCGCACAGGTTGGTGAAAACTTCAACCACATCTTTGGCTTTATCGCTTACCGGGAAAAGCTGGCCCAGCGTTTTTTCTTTACCGCTGATGCCATAAGTTTCAAAAAAGCTAATGGTATCATCAACCGTCCATTGTGAAAAGGCTGATTTACAGAAGTGTGGGTTTTGCGAAATAAACTGCTGATCGGTAGCGTAAAGGTTGGTATAGTTACAACGCCCGCCGCCACTGATGAGTATCTTGGCGCCAACCCGGTCGTTTTTTTCAAGTACCAGTACCCGCTTGCCTAAAAAGCCTGCTTGTACGGCACACATGAGGCCGCATGCGCCTCCGCCAATTATTATAGCGTCAAAATCTGTTTGTTTTACTAAATTTGTACTCATGACGGATGTTTCGCAAATATCAGAATTTGGAAAGATACTCATCTTTATTATTACTGGGATAATAATGGTGTGCGTGATATTTTTTATCAACAAACTTTTGGCCCCCAATAATCCCAACGCCGAAAAATTAAGCTCATATGAATGTGGCGAAGAGCCTACCGGTAATGCCTGGTTACCCTTTAATCCCCGCTTTTATGTGATAGCGCTGGTTTTCCTGCTTTTTGATGTGGAGATGGTGTTTATTTTTCCCTGGGCAACCGTATTTGGCAGTCATGAGCTTGCAGCACAAGACGCACGCTGGGGCTGGCTTTCATTTGCCGAAATGTTTGTGTTTTTGGGCATCCTGATTATAGGTTTAGTATATGTTTGGCGCAAAGGGGATCTGGACTGGATTAAGCCAACTCCCGTTGTACCGCATACCGATGTGCATATCCCGTCGTCGTTGTACGAACAGTTGAACCAGGAACAAAGCAGGTTTACAGTAAAAGCTTTCAACGCTGATACAGTATCAACTGCTACCGCGACTGTCACTGCTACTGCAACTTCATCAACTGAGCCTGCACGTAAACCTATGTTTAAACCCGCCTTTAAAAAGCCTGCAAATGAGTAACGATATAACAAGTGAGAACGGTGGTGTAGTGGTAACCAAAATGAACGACCTGCTTAACTGGGCCCGTTTATCCTCATTATGGCCGCTAAGTTTTGGAATAGCTTGCTGCGCTATCGAAATGATGGGCTCTATGGCCTCCACCTATGACCTCGATCGTTTTGGTGTTTTCCCGCGCCCATCTGCCCGCCAGGCCGATGTGATCATTATTGCCGGCACGGTAACCTTTAAAATGGCCGAGCGGATTAAACGCCTGTACGAGCAAATGCCTGAGCCTAAATATGTGATTTCGATGGGCTCATGCTCTAACTGCGGCGGTCCGTACTGGCAGCATGGCTATCACGTTGTAAAAGGCGTTGACCGGGTGATTCCGGTTGATGTGTATGTACAAGGCTGCCCGCCGCGTCCCGAAGCGCTTATAGGCGCTATATTAGAGCTGCAGAAAAAGATTGAAGGAGAGCAGTTAATCAAGGCTTAGATGCTAATATAATAGCTATGGATTATTTGCTTCATAAACAGGTGCTAACGCGAGAAGTACTAAATGTTGAGTCGGTATTACCACTTGGAGTAGATTTGAATGAACTTGATGAATTGGGGAATTCTCCATTGCATTGGGCTGTGATGAGAGGCGACCTTGATATAGTTGAACTATTGTTAAGATCAGGCGCCAATCCAAATGTCATTTGTTCGGATGGATATACCCCTAAATGGAGTGCTGCCGATTTCGGGTTGTATGAAATAGAATTACTTCTTGATTCCTATGGTGGTAAAATCCTTACTGATCATAATTTTGATAGAGTTTCATGGTCGGTCTTTAAATCTTTTGTTGGTGAACCAATGCCGGAAGAAGATCGGAGTAGTTCAGGCTTCGTAAACTTCATCAGACGTTATTGGAATAGATTGAGAAGAAGAAAAAGTTTGTAAGTTATGAAAGTCCTGCTCGTTCTCATCATAAGTTTTATCCTTACTGCTGTTATTTCCCGGCTTTTTATTGACGACTGGAATATTATGCTCAGTGGCAATGTTGCCATGATGCTGATGCTTTGGTTTGCCTCATTAGGGCATTTTATGTTTACCAAGGGCATGGTCATGATGATGCCTCCTTTTATTCCTTTTAAAGTGGCGCTGGTTTATTTAACCGGTGTCATGGAGATAATACTCGGGGCATTGCTGATTGTTAATGCCACGAGGCATATTGCAGGCATTATTTTGCTTGTTATGTTTGCGGTCATGCTGCCTGCTAATATCAACGCTGCCATAAAGCACGTGGATTTGGAAAAAGCCACCTACGATGGCAGCGGCCCTGGCTACCTGTGGTTTCGGATTCCCTTGCAACTGTTGTTTATAGCCTGGATATTATATTTTTCAGTTGGGATTTAGTTGTTGATTTTTAAGGATATGGATTATCTTTAAACAATTAACCAATTATGAAAAGGATAACCCAAAACCTGCTGATCATTTTGATCAGTGCTTTATCTGTGTCTGCTTACGCGCAAACATCAAGCCCCAAACAATCATTTTTCCCGAAGGGTACGATATTGTACGGAAATGTAAACTATGCCAGCGATACTTTAAAAAAGCATTTACTGGATATTTATCTGCCTCCAACATCAAAGGAGAGTTATCCGGTTATTATCTGGATCCACGGTGGTGCATGGATGCTGAATGATAAATATGCCGATATGGGCTATATGCAAAAAACTGTTCAGGGTTTTATTGATAATGGTTACGCTGTGGCCTCTATTGATTACCGCTGGAGCACTTCTGCACCATTTCCGGCACAGATCCAGGATTGTAACCAGGCAATTGAGTTTCTTTATCAAAACGCATCAAAATATAAGCTTAACAAAGATAAGTTTGGGGTGATTGGTTTTTCGGCCGGAGGGCATCTGGCATCGTTACTGGCTTTATCCAATAACAATAATATTAAAGAGTTTTATCCCAACGGAAACAAACCTCATTTTAAAATAAAACTGGCGCTTGACTTTTACGGGCCGTCAAATTTCCTGTCGCTTAAAGGTACCGATGTTAATGATCCTAAAAGCCCGGTTAACCTGCTGCTTGGCGCTTATACTATTGAGCGGCCCGATCTGGCCAATATAGCCAGCCCGGTTACCTATGTTGATAAAAACGATCCGCCATTTCTCATTGTTCAGGGCGAAAAGGATGAATCGGTCAATTACACCCAATCGGTTTTGCTAAGTTCATACCTTAAACTTGCCGGTGTTAAAAATGAACTTATTATTGTACCCAACGCGCCTCATTACGGGGTAATGTTTGATGCCGAAGAGATCAGGAAAAGAGTGTTTTATTTTATGAATGAATATCTGAAGTAATAATCAGATCAACTGATTAAAATGGAAGTTACGCTCCTAAAGCTAATACGTAAAAAATATGTTTCATACACAATTTATCGAATCCTAAAAGCATAAATTTACGCTTTTGTAATTTCTGCCATGTTAAAAAAAGAAAACCCGAAAAAGAAAAGTAAACTTGTCAATATCCTGTTCGCCGGGTTTATAACGGGTACGCTTGATGGACTTGCAGCCATGATCCTGAACTATAAAGTAAATCCTGGTGTTATTTTTAAGTTTATTGCCAGCGGGGCCTTTGGACCGGCGGCCTTTGCAGGTGGGGCAGAAATTATAGTTGCCGGGATTGTTTTTCATTATGTGATCGCTTTTATATTCAGCGCGGTGTTTTTTCTGCTTTATCCCTTCTTTTATAATGGATTGCGCAATAAATATTTCGTGGCTGTTACTTACGGGATAGCTGCCTGGCTCATCATGAATTTAGGTGTTGTGCCGCTGAGTAAAATAACCATGAAGCCGGGATATCATATCCCGGTAAGTACTATTCTGACCGGGATGTTAACGCTGATAATTTGTGTTGGTTTACCCGTGGTTTTCATTGCCGATAGAGAAAACCAGAAATTCAAATAGTTATGATGATGGGAATGCAAATTTTAAATACTGACCGTTTGGGCTTGCGCGGATTACTTGAGTCGGATGCACCGCAAATATTGGCTCTCCGCTCCAATGCCGAAGTGAACAAACACCTTGACCGTGCTGCTAATACCACTGTTGATGAAGCGCTATCATTTATTAAAAAGATAGAGGTTATTGTGAGTAATAACGAAGGCTTTTATTGGGCTATAACCTTAAAAGACAAGGATGAGCTGATAGGAACCATTTGTTACTGGAACCTTAATGCTGCCAATAAAAGTGCAGAAATAGGTTATGAACTCCACCCGGATTATCATGGGCAGGGCTTTATGCAGGAAGCCATTTCAGCGGTTTTGGCCTTTGGTTTTAATGATCAGCATTTTGAATTGATAACTGCCTGCCCGAAACAAGGGAACGAAAGTTCTATGAAGTTATTGAAGAAAACAGGTTTTTCGTTTACGGGAGATTTTACAGATGCGGAAACTGGCAGCACATATCTCGATTTTAGAATGAATAAAGCCGATTACTTAACAGGCCTGTCATAAATGGAAAAACCCGGCGTCAACAGCCGGGTTTTTCATGGATTTAAAATTAAACTAAGTATTTTGTGATTAAGGCATCATGATGCCATTAATGCCATGTACAACACCATTGCTGGCCTCGGTGTCAAATGCGGTAACCAACACTGCATTGCCTTTGGCATCGGTGATCTGCAAATTGCTTTTATCATTTACAGATAAATGCAATGTTTGCCCGTCGATGGTTTTTAGGTCGGCTTTGCCTTTGCCTGCACCTAAGGCCTTAATGATATCGGTTTTAGTGTATTTACCTGCTACCACGTGATACTTCAGTATCGGAGCAAATTTAGCCGGATCTTTCATTAGGGCATCAAATTGTGCTTTTGGCAATTTACTGAAAGCTACATCATTGGGGGCAAATATGGTGAACGGGCCGGCTGCCTGCAATGTTGGCTCAAGCTGAGCTGATTTTATTGCAAGCGCCATTGGCGCGTAGTTAGTTGAGGTCGACATCACACCAACCACATCGCCTGATGCGGCAGCTGTTGATGTTGCAGGAGCAGCAGTTGCTTTAGTAGTGTCCTTTTTGGTTGTATCCTGTGTTTGGGCTATTGCCTTGTTTGATAAAAAACCAATAGCTAATAAAGCAACGGCTATTAAAACTGACTTTTTCATGTTCATCTTTCTTTCTGTTTTTATTAGTGAATTAAAATGTAATGAGTAGCCGTTTATGTCGATATAAATTAATTAAAAGTTATTTATTTGGTGAATTACTATAGTTTAATAACTTTTAATTATGCTAAATGGTTTTTAATTTATTGACATTTGTGGTTAAACACGTGATGTTCAGGGGAGAAAAAAGAGTGGGAGGTAGCAGATTTGAGACGCAAGATTTGAGATTAAGCGTTGGGGAAAAGTAAATTATGCGTCTCTATAAATAGAAACGACCACCCGGACGTATCAGGTAGTCATCTATCCGTTTGCCGCTTGATAAAGAGATTTATTGCCGGGCTTTTTGCAATTCGTCAAATTTTGCAATGAGCTTATCGATACTCTTAAGATTGTATTTATGCTCATGGATCTGATCAACAAGGTCGGGTTCATCTCCCATGATATCGCTCATAATATCTTCAAAATTTTCATCGGTGAGGCGTTTCATAGCTGCAGTGGTTTCACCATAATAATAGGTCGTTTTTGAACTTCCGCCCCGGCCACCGCCGCCGCCAAGGTTAATGCCGATGCCGCCGCCAATTCCGCCGCCGTAACCACCGCTTCCGTAGCCTGCTGATATCCCGGGTGTAATACCAAAGCCACTGCCTCCTCCGCCTTTACCGCCCTTTGCCATGAACAGTTTCACCGGCTCATCAAGCACCACTTTTACAAAGTCGGTTTCTTCCTTGGTCCACGATTCGTTTGCCGGGGCGTGTGCCACAACAAAGCTGTCCTGACCAACAACATACGATCTTAAATCGCTAGCGCTTAATTTATATGGATTAGTTTTTTCGTTTTCCTTAAACTCAATGAAACCTTCACCTTTAATTGGCCCTTTTCCTGAAGGATTAGCGCGGATCAGTCCGGTTTCGCGGTTGCCCTTTACATCAGTAAAGCTACCCTGTTGCCATTTTTGCGATTTTGCTGATACAAAACACAGCATGAAAAATAAAATGATTAAAATTGAGCGCATAACGAGTTCTGAATTCTGATACAAAGAACGCAAATTTTAACTTTTTAATATGATCACTGTTGATTTCCGAAGCGATACTGTAACCAAGCCAACCCCAGGCATGCTTGAAGCTATGTGGAGCGCCAAAGTAGGGGATGATGTTTTTGGCGAGGACGAAACCATCAATGCCCTTGAAGCTAAAGCTGCCCCTATGTTTGGTATGGAAGCTGCTATCTTTTGCCCATCAGGTACCATGACCAACCAGATAGCAATTAAATGCTTTACCCAGCCGCTTGATGAGCTCATTGCCGATCAAACCGCACATGTTTACAGGTACGAGGGCGGGGGCATTGCTTTTAATTCGGCAGTATCAACCCGGTTGTTGAATGGTTACCGGGGCATCCTTACGCCCGAAATGATAGAGCCGGAAATCAATGCTGAAAACATCCATTACCCGCATACCAGTTTGGTGGTGCTCGAGAACACGGTTAATAAAGGCGGCGGCAGCTGCTACACGCTTGAAAATATCAAACCTATTGCCAACCTGTGCCGGGAGAAAGGTTTAAAACTTCATCTTGATGGTGCCCGGATCTTTAACGCGCTTACGCATACCGGTGACGCTGCGGTTGAGTATGGCAGATATTTTAATGGTATTTCGGTTTGCCTGTCAAAAGGATTGGGTGCACCCGTAGGCTCAGTTTTATTAGCCGATAAGGAAACTATTAAATATGCACGCCGCATCCGTAAAGTGTTGGGTGGTGGTATGCGCCAGGCGGGCTTTTTAGCTGCCGCGGGGATTTACGCGCTTGACCATCATGTTGAACGCCTGAAGATAGACCATGCCCATGCGCGTATTCTGGGTGAGGAACTGGGTCGATTGCCATGGGTAAGCGATGTAATTCCGGTTGAAACCAATATTGTTTTATTTGATACGGTTGAACCGGCTGCTGCGGTGCTTGCCAAACTTGCAGACAAAGGCATTAGGGCAAGCGATACAGATAAAAACCGGATCCGCTTTGTAACTCATTTAGATGTACATGCCGAACAGGTGGAGTATACAATAAGGGTATTAAAGGGGTTGTAAATTTAGATGGCTTGCCAACACCATTGTACTGATTGACATTTATTTAATACATACTTAATAGTTAAAAAACTTTGAGAATGTGACCGTTTTATATTTTTTCAAACATTTTTAATTTCTTTACAGTTATACGTTGGTTTCATCGATATAATTATTAATGCTGCAAATACTGCGAATTTTATAATATTTGCGGCAACCATACATTAGCCTATGTTTGAATTTACTCAATCAAATGAGAAGGAACTGCTTTTGCAAGTGGCTCAGGGTAATGAGTTTGCTTTTCGTCAATTGTTTTCTGTTTATCACCAGCGTTTAGGCGTTCATATCTTGCGTATAACCCATTCTGCTGAACTGGCTGAAGAGGTTGTACAGGATGTGTTTATGAAGATCTGGATGACCCGCGAAACGCTTACGGCGGTTGATAATTTTAAAGCTTACCTGTTTGTAATTTCAAAAAACCATGCTTTAAACTGTTTGCGCAAAGTTGCCCGTGAGCAGATGCAGCTTAAAAAGTTGGAAGAAACCCGCATTGTACCTTTTAATGCCGAAGTTCAGGAAACAGATCATTATTATAATTTGATTGATGAGGCCATTGATCAGCTGCCGCCTCAGCAGCAGAAAGTTTACCTCATGAGCAGGCATAACCGCTTAAAGTATCATGAGATTGCCGATGAGCTCGAGCTATCCCGCGAAACCGTCAAGAAATACCTTCAAATTGCCACCTCATCCATAAAAGATTATGTGCATGAACATATGGAGGCGATAGCGTTAGTAATGGCGCTGATTCATTTTTTTTATTTTTTTTAAAAAGTAATACCCCCTTTTTTAATCTCACAGGTGTCATACATATGAGATCTGCCCAACTCACTGTAGCCAATTATACAGTTATACTGAAAAACATTTACTATGAGCGAACTTTACGCCCGGCTTGATTATTTGTTTCACACTTATTATAATGGCACTGCTACGCCAGCTGAGCGCGATGAATTATTTGAGATCATCAACTCATCGGCAACCGATGCGGAGCTTGCATCGCTCATACATCATGCCTGGGATAAGCTTGACGATCATGGGCCGCTTTTTGACCGCTCGAAAAGCGAGGATATGCTCATGCAGATTTTAAGAACTAATCCCGAACAATCTGTTGCTGCACCGGTAAAGAATAATAACCTCCCCTGGAGAAGGTTAGGGGTTGCCGCTTCACTTTTATTACTTGTTGGGTTCGGCGCTTACATTTACAGCAATCAAAAAAAGCTGGTTATTGAAAAAAAAGACATTGCCAAAATTCATCCTAAAAATGATGCTTTGCCTGGTGGCAACAAAGCAATTTTAACATTGGCCAATGGCAAAACTATTACGCTTGACAGTGCGCAAAACGGCCTGCTGGCGCAACAGGGTACCACCCGGATCAATAAAACCCGCAACGGTCAGCTGGTTTATGAAACCGGTACTAATGTTGATGCTCCGGTAATAAATACTGTTTCAACTCCGCGTGGCGGTCAATACCAGTTGGTTTTGCCGGATGGGAGCAAGGTTTGTTTAAATTCGGCATCATCATTAAGCTTTCCAACCAGGTTTACGGGCAAAACTCGTGAGGTCACCATCACCGGCGAAGCTTACTTTGAGGTTGCCAAAAATCCGCAGATGCCTTTCAGGGTTAAATCCGATAACACTACAGTTGAGGTTTTAGGTACGCATTTTAATATCATGGCCTATAATGACGAGGCCGAAATGAAAACCACATTATTAGAAGGATCAGTAAAAATAAGTAACGGCACTGCAATCGGCATTTTAAAACCCGGACAGCAGGCTGTACTCAATAAAGCAGGCAGGCTCAAAGTACTTAACGATGTTGATGTAGATGATGAAATAGCCTGGAAAGACGGCATTTTTCAATTCAGGGATGCGGGGATAGATGCCATTATGAGGCAGGCTGCCCGTTGGTATGATGTTGAGGTGGCCTACGAAGGTAAAATACCACAACGAGAATTTACAGGCCGAATCTCCCGAAACGTAAAAGCATCTCAATTAATGAATATGCTTGGTTATGCCGGGGTAAAATTTAAAATTGAGGATAAGCGCATTACCATACAACAATAGCATAATTATTATACCTACTATATTAAGCAACCAATTGTTAACAATTTAAACAACCCTATGATGGAAGAAATACCTGAGATAAGTTAGCCCGACCCTTGGGATCAAATTGGTAAAACGGTTTATCATGCGTTCAAACATGTGTATCAAATTCCAAAACCAGCATATGAAAAAACCGGGAAGTATTCGCAGTACATTCCCGGCATAAACATCTGGGTCCCAAATTTCTACAATCGATGAATTGAAAGTTAATGTTTAACCCAAACTCTACAAACTTATGAATTTTAATTCTAAGGCCACGCCTATGGCATGGCCTCAATTACGCAAATTTATATTGGCCATGAAGCTAACTGCCTTTATTATAATTGCGGCCCTTACCAATGTGAGTGCCAAAAGTTATAGCCAGATAGTTACTTTGCACCAAAAAAACACTACCGTTGAAAAAGTACTCCGCTCAATTGAAAAACAAACAGGCTATCATTTCATGTATGATAAGCAGGATGTATCAAAGGCCGGAGCAATCAACATTGAAGTTGCAAACGTATCTATAGAAAATGCGCTTGATCAATGCTTTAAAGATCAGCCGCTTACCTACAAAATTTTTGATCAAACCATTGTTGTTAAAAAGAAGGATGAGCCTGTTGTATCCCAGGTAGCTGTTGCTCCAATTAAAGTAACGGGTACGGTAAGCGATGCCAAAGGCCCTATCCCTGGTGTTACCGTTAAGGTTAAAGGTACCAATGTTGGTGTACAAACTGATATTAATGGTAAATATACCGTCAACGCGCCTGATGCCAACGGAACATTGGTATTTACATTTATAGGATATACAACCCAAAATGTGCCTATTGGCGGCAGGAGCCAGATTGATGTTGTATTGGCAGAAGAACCAAAAGCATTGAGCGAGGTGGTTGTGGTTGGTTACGGTACCGCAAAAAAGGTCGACCTTACCGGTTCGGTAGGTAGCGTAGGTGCAAAACAGTTGCAGGAGCGCCCGCAAACCAATCTTGAGCAGGAATTGTCTGGTAAAATTGCCGGCGTAAACGTATCAAGTAACTCAGGTGCACCAGGTGGCGCAACCAAAATCCGTATCCGTGGTTACAGCTCTATCAATACCAATACCGATCCGTTATATGTTGTGGATGGTGTGGTTTGGACAGAAGGTGGTAACGCCATTAACCCTAATGACATTGAAACTATCGACGTACTGAAAGACGCTTCATCAACCGCTATTTATGGTACACGCGGTGCAAACGGTGTAATTTTGGTTACCACTAAAAGAGGTAAAAAAGGCGGTACCATTTCTTACGATGCCTATATGGCGGTAAATCATATGTTTAAGGAGATACCCGTTCTTAACTCAAAACAGTTTATGCAGATTGAGGACGTTTCTTACGCCAATATCAAAAAATATGACCCTACCGGCTGGGCTGCGGGCGACTATACCGACCGTAACCCGGTAACGCAAAGAACAGCCCTTATCGGTAAACTATTCGATCAAAATTTAAATCCATTATATGACGTTGACTGGCAAAAAGCTACAACCCGTACTTCGGTAAGCCAAAACCACAACGTTTCGTTCACCGGCGGTGCCGAAAATGTAAACTACGGTTTGTTCCTAAACTATGCCGATGATGAGGGTATTATTCTTAACAGCTACCTGAAACGTTATAATGTGCGTTTAACTTTTGATAACCAGATAAAACCATGGGTAAAAGTTGGCGCTACGTTAAACTATAATTACCAGGATGGCCGCAACCAGGATCAGGGCACAGGCGGTAACAACATCCCGCGTATGTTAATTGAGATGGTGCCTTTTATTCCTGTCAGATATCCCGACGGAACCTACGGCAAACGTACTGATTATCCTAACCTTGAAGGCGGTGATAACCCGGTAGCACAAGCTAGCGAAATTCAATCTCTTACCCGCAACCGTATCTTCAGCGGTAATGGTTATTTGAATTTAAATCTGTTGCCAGGTTTGGAATTCCGCAGCGTTTTGGGTGTAACTACATCTGCCAATTATAACCCGGCTTCTCAAAGCGGGCTTGTTGGCGGCCCTGTTGCAGGACAAAGCTATAGCTCGGCCTCGATAGAGGAGTTTAACAGGACGTTTTGGCAATGGCAAAACTATTTTACCTACAACAAAACCTTTAACAAGGTACATACTATAAACCTTGTTGCAGGTGCCGAACGTCAAAACTATCAGCAACTTCGTTTAAAAGGATCAACAGGTACATTGTCTGACGATTTTTATGAGTATTATAACTTATCTGCTGGTATTGTACCTAACAAACCAGAGTCTGATTATGATGCATGGCAAATGCAGTCGTTTTTTGCCAGATTGAACTATAACTACAACGAGAAATACCTGTTAACTTTAACGGGGCGCGAAGACGGCTCCTCACGCTTTGGTACTAACAAAAAGTACGGCTTTTTCCCTTCTGCTGCATTTGCATGGCGCGTATCTCAGGAAGATTTCTTAAAGGATAATAAAACTATATCAGATCTGAAATTGAGGCTGAGCTACGGGTTAACCGGTAATTCCGAAATTGGTGAATATCGCTCACTCGCAAATATTAATACAGTTGGCTACGCCTTTGGCGGCAACAGTGCGGTAGGTACTACGCAAACCTCGATAGGTAACGAGGATTTGCAATGGGAAAAAACTGCGGAGTATGATTTAGGCTTTTCATTGGGCTTGTTTAACAATCGTTTAAACATTGAAGCAGATGCTTATCTGAAAAAGACAAAAGCATTGCTTTTAAATGCACCGCTGCCAGAAACAAGCGGCTTTCAAACCGTATATAAAAATATAGGTAAGCTGCAAAACAAAGGTCTCGAGTTCACGATCAATGCTACTCCTATAAAAACACAGGATTTCACCTGGAACTCAACCTTTAATATTTCATTCCTGAAAAACAAGATCCTGCAGTTAGGTGCATCTAATGATGATATCTTCCTTGCTCCAACCTTCCTTTCGCAATTTAACCTGATGCGTGTTGGTCTTCCGGCCGGTAGTTTTTATGGTTACAAAGTGCTTGGAACCTGGGGAACTGCTGAGGCGACCGAAGCTGCTAAATATGGCTTGTTACCAGGCGACCTGAAAATACAGGATACCAATGGCGATGGCAAAGTTAGCGCTGACGATAAAGTGGTATTAGGTAAATCAATACCTGATGGTTATGGTACTTTCAGCAACAACTTCCGCTACAAAAACGTTGACCTGGGTGTTGATCTGCAATTTAATTACGGTAATCAGATCATGAACCTTACCCGCCACTCAGGCCAGGACCGCACTGGTCAGGCAAAACAGCTATGCTACCGTACTTAACGCCTGGACACCGACTAACCAAAACACCAGCATTGCCGAAAGCAGGCCCGCTTATGTACGTTATCAAACCGAAATTTATTCAACCAAAGTTGAAAGCGGTAATTTTATTCGCGGCAGGGCGGTAACACTTGGTTATACTTTTAATGACAATATTCTTAAAAAGTTAAAGTTAAGCCGTTTAAGGGTTTATGCGCAGGCACAAAACCTGTTCCTGATAACCAAATATACCGGTTATGATCCTGAGGTATCAACCTACAATGCCTCAAGCAACTTTACACAGGGTATCCAGTTTTATGATTATCCAAAACCACGTACTTTCCTGTTAGGTGTTAATGTTAGTCTTTAATTAAAAAATGTTAAAACATCATATTATGAAATTTAACTTTAAAAAATACCGGGTAGGTGGTCTTTTACTTATCCTTGCTGCAGCTACAGGCAGTGGTTGCAAAAAATATCTTGATGAAAAAAATAGGAGCAACTTTGTTAAGGATAATTATTTTGTCAGCTCAAACCAGGCCCTAACCTTTGTAAACGGTTTGTATAACGTAATGTATTTTTTTCAAAATGGAGATGCTTATGGTGAAAGCCCTTTTATTACATTGGAGTTGTTTGCCGGCCATGCCACTTCGTTAGGACAGAGCGTAAACAATGGTAACGTAATCCATCAGCGTACAGATGCGGTTAATCCCGGTTTTGAAACAGTATGGTACAACTGCTACAAAGGTATCGCCAATGCAAATCTTGCCATTGAAAAGATCCCTGGCATATCACCTATGGATGATGGCTTAAAAAAGAAACTGATAGGTGAAGCTTACTTTTTCAGGGCATTTTATTACTACCACCTGGTACGTTTATATGGTGATGTTCCGCTGATTACCGCGTCGCAAACAGTGAGCAGCCCTGATCTGTATCCTTCACGTACACCTGTGGCCGATGTTTATAAACAAATCATCAGCGATTTGCAGGCAGCCGAAGAATCAGGTATGCCGAATACTGATGCAAGCGGTCGCGTTTCATTGGGGGCTGTTAAAACCTTATTGGCCAGCGTTTATTTAACAACAGCAGGCTTCCCGCTAAAACAAACCGAAAACTATGCTAAGGCAGCATCAGAAATTGAGCCTGTTTTAGGCTGGTATTCTTTGTTTCCTGATTATGCATTCCTGCATGATAATGCGCACAAAAATCAGCAGGAATTAATATTCCAGATTAATTACCTGGTAGGCACTCAGACTAATGCTATCCCTCAGTTAACTATTCCGTTTAACCTGTTGGTTGGTGCATATGGAGATCACCTTGGCGCTATGATCCCTACCAATCAGTTTGTGGCAAGTTATGAGGCGGGCGACCTGCGTACACAGGAGCGCCAGTTTTATTTCTCAAGCTATCCTCAATACGGTAACCCAGGCAACATCATTCAGTTTGGCGAACATGCACTTTATAAATATTTCCATGTTGAAAGTGCTGCTCAAAGCGGTCGAAGTGATGAGAACTGGACTTTATTGCGTTTGCCCGAAGCTCAATTGATCTATGCTGAAGCAACTAACGAGGTGAGCGGGCCAACTGCTGAAGCTTATGCCGCTGTTAATGCTATCCGTGCACGCGCTAAACTTGCGCCATTGAGTAATTTAACCAAAGATACCTTCCGCCAGGCAATCTGGAGGGAGCGCTACCATGAACTCGCTTATGAAAATAAGGCATACTTTGATATGCAGCGTACCCATATGGCCTACCTGCCGCAATCAAACACTTTTGCCGACCCTACCGCTTCGCAAACAGAGCAGGGCGTAACCTTTAAAACTCAATATTACCTGTGGCCTATACCACAGCGTGAAATCAGCACTAACAGTAAATTAACCCAAAATCCGGGTTGGTAATTGTATAATGCAAATAATACACTTAAAAGACTGGCTATATCAAGCCAGTCTTTTATATTTACGGCTGGTAAAACGTTTCATCAAAAATCAAATATTTAAACAATGAAAAAAGCCCTGGTACTTATCACATCAGTGTTGTTGGCGTCCGGTACTTTTGCTCAGCAGGTAAATAAGGTTACCGATCCTGTTGAATACATCAATCCGTTGATGGGTACCGACTCGCACTACGACCTTTCAAATGGTAACACTTATCCCGCTATTGCCCTTCCCTGGGGGATGAATTTCTGGACACCGCAAACCGGTGTTATGGGCGACGGATGGGCGTATACTTACGATGCGCACAAGATCCGCGGTTTTAAACAAACCCACCAGCCATCACCATGGATGAACGACTACGGGCAGTTTGCCATTATGCCGGTCACCAAACATGCAGTAGTAGGCCAAAATAAAAGGGCAAGCTGGTTCTCGCACAAAGCCGAAACTGCCAAACCATACTATTACAGTGTGTACCTGGCCGATCATGATGTAACTACCGAAATTACTCCAACTGAGCGTTCGGCACAGTTCAGGTTTACTTATCCTAAAACTGATAGCTCCTTTATCGTTATTGACGCACTGAACAAAGGCTCATACGTAAAGATCATGCCCGATCAAAAGAAGATTGTAGGCTATTCAACCAAATATGCGCGCGGCCCGCTTAAAAACTTTAAAAACTATTTTGTTATTTATGTGGATAAGCCAATCACCTATGCACATACTTTCGGCGATACTACGCAAGCTGATGGCCTGGAGCTAAAAGCTGAACATGCAAGCGCTCTGATAGGTTTTAAAACTACGCAAGGCGAAAAAGTTCATTTGCGCGTAGCTTCATCATTCGTCAGCATTGAACAGGCCGAGTTGAACCTGGAGCGTGAGCAGGGTAAAGACAGCTTTGATGTAACTTGTCAAAAGGCAAAAGCTGTTTGGAACAAAACCCTAAACCACCTGCAGATTGAAGGCGGCTCTGTTGATCAGATGCGTACCTTTTACTCATGCTTTTACCGCATGGTATTTTTCCCGAACAAATTGTATGAGATAGATAAGGATAACAAGATTGTACACTATAGTGCATCGACAGGTAAAGTATTCCCGGGTTATAAATTTGCCGGTACCGGCTTTTGGGATACCTTCCGGGCGCTATATCCCTTCCTGAACCTGGTTTATCCATCCATCAATAAAGAAATGCAGGAAGGCCTCATCAATGATTATAAAGAAGGTGGTTGGTTGCCTGAGTGGTCGAGCCCGGGGTATTCTGCGGTGATGATCGGTAATAATTCGGCTTCGGTGGTTTCCGAGGCTTATTTGAAAGGTTTACGCGGGTATGATATCAGTACTTTGTGGGAAGCTTTGGTGCACGGCGCAAATAATGCCGGTCCGCAGGCTACAGGCAGAGAGGGAGTTGAGTACTATAACAAATTGGGTTACGTGCCTTACGATGTTAAGATCAATGAAAACGCAGCCCGTACTTTAGAGTATGCATATGATGATTTTGCGATTTATAAATTAGGCAAGGCACTGGGCAAACCCGAATCAGAGATTGGCATTTATAAAAAACGTGCCATGAACTATAAAAACCTGTTCGATCCGGAAACAAAACTGATGCGTGGTAAAAACCAGGATGGTACTTTTGAAAAACCATTCAGCCCGTTTAAATGGGGTGATGCCTTCACCGAAGGTAATAGCTGGCATTACAGTTGGAGCGTTTTCCAGGATATGCAGGGCCTGATTGATTTAATGGGCGGACGTCAGAAATTTATTACCAAGCTGGATTCGGTATTTAGCATGCCACCGGTGTTTGACGATAGCTATTACGGCGAGACCATTCATGAGATCCGCGAAATGCAGATCATGAATATGGGGCAATACGCCCACGGCAACCAGCCTATTCAACATATGATTTACTTGTACAATTATGCAGGTGAACCATGGAAAACCCAGTTCCATGTGCGTGATGCTATGGCGAAGTTATACAAAGCTACTCCGGATGGTTATTGTGGCGATGAGGACAATGGCCAAACATCGGCATGGTATGTGTTCTCGGCTATGGGCTTTTACCCGGTAACTCCGGCCAGTGATCAGTACGTTTTGGGTACACCACTGTTCAAGAAAATTACGCTAAATCTTGAGAATGGTAAAAAGGTAGTGATCAATGCAGCTAACAACAGTCCGGCTAATAAATATATCAATACGTTAAACGTTAACGGCAAGCCATATGATTTAACCTGGTTAAGCCATTCGGAACTTAAAAAAGGAGCGGTACTTAACTTTAATATGGCTCCTCAGCCTAATAAGGCAAGAGGCGTGAAGGTAAGTGATGTTCCATATTCGTTGAGTACGGAGTAGCCCCCTAACCCCTGAAGGGGGAACAATGGTGGATATTTTAATAACAACCAAGGCGAGGTAAATCCTCGCCTTGGTTGTTAAACGGCTACTGCCGCGGGCTTTCAGCCCGTGGTGAACCATCGTGTCAGCTTTCAGCTGACGTAAAAACAAAATCCGAAATCGAAAATCCCAATTCCGAAATCAAGAATTAATGCCATTCTTCCCGGTACACAAATTTGGGCATTTGCCAGTTATATTTAATAGAAAGTAAACGTAATGCAAGACCAATAATACAAGCTATTACAATTGCCACTCCATTGGGGGCACCCATATGTTCGAGACCTAAATAGCATGCCCCAGTTACAATGGATGCACTGGCGTAAACCTCCTTACGGAACAGCAAAGGTACTTCATTACACAAAACATCGCGAAGCACACCACCTGCACAGCCAGTTATCATGCCGCTTAGCAAAATGATAAGCCATGGCAGATCAATCTGCTCAGCTATCTGGCAGCCTATAATAGTAAATACTACCAATCCCAAAGCATCCAGGTAAAGAAACAGCGTTTTCATTTTGGTCATGAGGCGTGCGATGATGGCGGCCAATATCGCTGCTGCTGCGGTAATCACTAAATATTCGGGATGTTCGACCCAGCTCATGGGGTAATGATTAAACAATATGTTGCGAACGGTGCCGCCGCCTAAAGCTGTAACCCAGGCTATGATACAAACACCAACCCAATCCATATCCCGGCGCCCGGCTGATAATGCCGCTGTCATTGCTTCGGCAATAATGGCTATAATGTAGAGAATGTGAAGCATACAGGTAGTGAAGGGTTTATTTATACGCCAATATAATAAACCTTTATTGAATATGCTATAGTTCTCCCTTAGCGGGGGGCGGTTTCATCCAGTCCTTTCCTTCCGTAAAGCGGGCTACCAGCATGGCAGCAGCCGTATCGCCGGTTGCATTCAACAATGTGGCCATTGGGTCAACCAGCGTACCAATAATAATGGCAGGAGGGAGCGCTTCGGGCGGAAAACCATAGGCCGAAATAAAAAGCAGCTCGCCAATATAACCGCCATTGGGTATACCGCCTTCAACCAGGCTTACTAAAACTGTCATAGCAAGGGCTATGATTATAGTTTCAGCGTTGTCAAAGCTTTTACCAAACAGCGCGAAAACTACAGCCATTTTTACTATTGACGAAATGCTTGAACCATCTTTGTGCAAAGTGCCACCAAGCGGAATGGTAATATTGGCAATAGCATCAGAGATGCCCATTTTTTTTGCGGCATCCAAATTTGCCGGTATGGTGGCAATGCTGCTGCAAGTTCCTACTGCTGTAGCAGATGGTATAATATTATTTTTCCAGTATCGCTTAAACGCGCTAACACCCCCTGCGATAAAAGCATACAGACTGAATATCGCCAAATAATAAAACGCACCAACCCCGTAATATAAAGCCATAGAACGCGCGTAACCGCCAAACAACTGCGGACCGAACACTCCAACCTGGTAAGCAAAATAAGCCCCCAGGCCAATAGGGCCAATTTTCATGATAAGGCTGAAAATATTTTTGAAAACCTCATTGCCGCTATGTAAAAAAGCTGCAAATGCTTTGCCTTTTTCGCCTGCATGCAGTGTAGCAAAGCCGGTGATCACGGCAAAAATGATCATGGCCAGCATGCTTTTGCGGGATAACAGCTGGTAAAACTCACTGGTAGTAAAAAGGCTTGTTAACTGATCGCCGAATGGTTTTTTGGTGATAGCTTCAGTTATGGGGCTGGCAACAAGGTGCTGATGGATAGGGAAGATCCAAATAGCTATAATGGTAACCATAGCAGCTACTAAAACAGTCGACACAAATACCAGCGAAGTAACGCCTAATAATTTGCCCAGTTTTTGCGAACTATCCAATGCTGCAATAGCCGATGCTATGGCAAAGAAAACCAGCGGCACAACGGCAGTGAACAGCAGGTTCAGGAAAATATCACCAATAGGTTTAATCACTTCAACTTTATTCCCTAAAACTGCCCCGGCGATACTTCCAATAATAATGCCTGTTAGTAATAAGATAATGCCTTTATAGTTTTTAAACCAGCTGTTCATTGTGCTAAGATAATTGTTTAACCTCTGTTTTATTGTAGAGACAATTGCCGCTTTAAATATTTATTTCGATCATGCAATGATGACCTGTACGAGGGAGACGCAATTATGCGTCCTTGTGTGTATTCGTATATTTCTTAAATTAATATATTAGCGCCATTATAAATACTGAATGCAGGTAGAACAAGCCGGGGGCTTTATCCTCGACAAAATAAAGAAAGAGCTCCCCAAACATTTTCATTACCATAATGCTGATCATGCGCTTGATGTTTATACTGCTGCAAAACAAATTGCGGCGGGTGAGGGGATAATCGGAGACGAATTGGAGCTATTACTTACGGCCGCTTACTATCATGATTCAGGTTTTTTGTTCGGGCAAGTCAATCATGAGGCTGGTTCATGCAAAAATGCGAGGCAACATCTGCCTGATTTTGGTTATACAAGTGATGAAATTGAGCAGGTTTGCGATATTATTATGGCAACCAAAATGCCGCAAAACCCTCACAATCATTTAGGCCAGATAATTTGTGATGCTGATTTAGATTATTTGGGCCGAAATGATTTTTTTATCCTTAGTAAAAGGTTATTTTCGGAACTCGTAATTACAGATCACCTTGAATCGGAATTGGAGTGGGACAGGCAGCAGGTGAAATTCCTGCAAAGCCATCATTACTTCACCCAAACGGCGCTCAGGCTCAGGGCTGAAGGTAAAAACGAGCATTTGAAAATTATCACAAAAAAAATTTAAATACTGCTATTAATGACACAACCGGGTTTAAAAATTGAAGAAATTTTAAAAGACGTAGTCACAGTAATTATCGGCATTTTATTCTGTGGGTTCGCCCTAAAAGGTTTTTTAGTACCTAACAGCTTTTTTGATGGCGGGGTAACCGGTATCTCATTGCTAATTCATGAGCTTTATCATTTCAACATAGCCTATGTAATAATTATAGCCAACATCCCTTTTATTATAATGGGGATGTTCCAGGTTAATAAGTCATTTGCGCTAAAAACGCTTGCCTGTGTAATTGGACTTGGCTTATGTTTACAATTTATAGAATACCCAGTAATAACCCAGGACAAGCTATTGGTGTCTATTTTTGGTGGCGTGTTTATGGGCCTGGGCGTGGGGCTATCCATTCGTGGAGGGTGCGCGTTGGATGGTATCGAGATATTAGCTTTATACACCTTAAAACGCAGTAGTTTCACCATTAGCGAAATTATTTTAGGTATCAATATTATTATTTTCCTGATAGCAGCCGTTGAGTTGGGTTTACAAACAGCATTATATTCTATTTTAACTTATTACACTGCATCACGAACAATAACGTTTGTAATAGACGGATTAGAGGAGTATACGGCTGTAAATATCATTTCGGGCCAAAGTGAGATTATTAAAGAAAGACTGGTTATGGAACTCGGTCGCGGGATCACCATTTACAAAGGTGAACGTGGCTTTATGAAAGAAAGTTTTGATGTTCATCAACCGGTTGATATCATCTTTACGGTAGTAACCCGTTTGGAAGTACGCAGGTTAAAAAACCTCGTACATGGCATTGACCCAAAGGCATTCGTTTTTACAAGTAGTATTAAAGAAGCCGCAGGCGGGGTGTTGAAGAAGAAGGTAAGGGATCATTAATTGGAAGTTCTAAGTATTTAGTTTCAAGTCATAAGTCGTTTACCGCGAAAAACAGCAATGCCATCCCAAAAGGATGGCATTGCTATTAAATAACAAAACTACTTCGGGTTTAGCGGAGCGTAACCCGGAGTGGGCATTACTTAAGCTTCCAGTTTAAGCGCAAAAGATTAGAACACCAACAACGGCCGATTCTTGCCATGTGTTCGTTATCTATAGTTTAAGTGATGGGATGGATGAAGTTGGAAACTTCAATGATGCTACACGGGTTACACTATGCTAAACCCGCGGTAGTTATTTTTATTAATCAATCACCTCGTAAATCTCAACCGGCTTTAATTTATTCTTCAAACTTACTTCGCCAATTTTAGTAAGGGCGAAAGAGCCTTTTGCCTGCTCATAAACATCGGCGCTTACAATGATCTGGTTGGCTTGTGCCACGGTTTGGAGGCGCTGGGCCAGGTTAACCGCATCGCCTATTACAGTATAATCCAATCGTTTTAAGGTAGCCGAACCGATATTACCCGAGATCATCTCGCCCGAATTGATACCGATAGAAACAGAAGGCTTAAAAGTTTTATCACCCGCCTGGATTTCATCGGCCTCGTGCATTTTATCGCGAACAGCGAGGGCTGCGTCAATAGCGCGGTCAAGGTGATATTCACCGCGGAAAACGGCCATTACGGCATCACCCATAAACTTATCAATATGACCGTTTTGGGCAATGATCTCCTGTACCATTACATCAAAGTACTTATTGATCATACCTACAACCGTATTGGCGGCAACATGCTCGGTTATGGCGGTAAAGCCGCAGATATCAATAAATAGCACAGTTGCCTCGATAGTTTCATTACTCAAAAGGCTGTTCTCAAACTCCTTATGGGTCATGAAGTTAAGTACATTTTCATCCACATACATCCGCAGGATATTGTTCTCCTTAATGGCCTGCATGGTTTTCTTAAGTTCGATAACGTGTTGTAAAGTTTTCTCAATAGTAATGTCAAGATCTTCGAAGTTTACCGGCTTACAAACAAAATCAAATGCGCCGCGGTTCATGGCCGTGCGGATATTATCCATATCGCTATATGCAGAAACCATCACTGCTTTTAATATAGGATTAGCATCGGGCAGTTTGGTAAGCAGGGTTAGTCCATCCATTTCCGGCATATTGATGTCGCTTAAAACTACATCAATATCGGGGTGGGAGGCCAGTTGAGTTAATGCTTCAAAACCATTTTGGGCAAATACAAATTCATACACGCCTTCCCGTATCTTTTTCCTGAATTTTTGCCTGATCAGTAATTCCAGGTCCTGCTCGTCATCTACTACCAGTATCTTGGCCATTATTGTTCTAAGTGTTTAAGTTTGTCTTTTAAGTTGCTAAAATCAAGCGGCTTGGTTAAAAAGTCGTCGGCTCCAAGTTCCATTGATTGTTTATAGTTTTCATCATCGCCGTAAGCGGTGATCATCATCACTACCGGCGGTGGTTTTTCGTAATGCTGCCTGATGTTGCGCAATAGTTCAAGTCCGCTCATACCCGGCATATTGATATCAGATAAAATTAGTATAACCTGCGAGTGGTGGTCTTCCAAAAAATGAAGGGCCTCTTCACCTGATAGTGCGAAGTTGAACTCTATCCCGCCGCTTTTGATCTCTTTCCGGAAACGTTGTAAAAACAAGGGTTGAACATCGGCCTCGTCGTCAACAACAAGTATTTTCATAGTACTTCAAAGTTAAATTTTTGTGTGGTTTTATTAGTGGTTAAACGCAAAAATTACCCGCGTTTAACTTTGGGCAACATTGCCAACAGGGATGCAAATTACAAACCGCGCAAATTCGCCTTCGGCCGTTTCAACCTTAAGTTCGCCACCATGCCCTTTAGTGATAATATCATAACTCATGGAAAGACCAAGCCCGGTGCCCTGCCCGGTAGGCTTGGTGGTAAAAAAGGGCTGGTAAATTTTATCCAGAACCTTTTGAGGGATGCCCGTACCATTATCTTCCACCGTAATTTGCACCATATTAACACCCGATGGCGATTTTACCTTTTTGGTATTAACTGTTACGGTTGGTTCGTACCCTTCTCCCAAAATCCGTTTCTTTTCGGTTACCGAGTAAAACGAATTGTTAAACAGGTTAAGCAGTACGCGGCCCAAATCCTGCGGAATAGCTTCTATTTTACCCAGATCAGGATCAAAACTGGTTTTCATGCCTGCATTAAATGATTTATCCTTGGCACGCAGACCGTGATAGCTCAGGCGGAGGTATTCATCTGCAAGCGCATTGATATCTGTGGGCTCCTTTTTACCGGTTGTAGCACGCGAATGCTGCAGCATGCCTTTAACAATGGCATCAGCACGCTTGCCGTGCTGGTTTATTTTACTCAGGTTTTGGGTAATGTCGTTAATAATATCGCCGGCATCTTCCTTTACGTCGTCGGGCAGTTTATCAAGTACCTCGTCCTTTAGCTCCTCAAGCAGTTCGATACTTACTTCGCTAAAATTGTTCACAAAGTTCAGCGGGTTCTGAATTTCATGTGCAATACCGGCGGTAAGCTCACCCAGTGAGGCCATTTTTTCCGATTGGATCAGCTGCGCCTGGGTACTCTTAAGCTCGGACAGGGCCTGCTGTAATTCTTCTGTTTGGCGGGTAAGTTCGGCTGTGCGCTCACGAACTTCGCTTTCAAGGTTTACCTTCATGGCGGCCATCATACGGTTCTGCTCCTGCTCGGCAAAACGTTGTTTCCGTTCATTTTCAAGGGCCTTGGTTTGTTTGCGACTGATAAGCCAAAGCGAAAATGCCCAGATAAGCGAAAACATTACCAGGCTTTGTATCAGGTTATCGTGGTTTTCGTAAAAATTGGGGAACCATTTTTCCAATAAGTCTTTTATTAAACCGGCAATTGCATAAGGAATCAATGCAAAAGCAAGTTGTTTGCCCGATTTCAGGTCTTCGATATAATAGGGTGATATGACAACCCCTAAGAAAAACAAATGGGAGAGTATCATAGTCAGCCTTTCGCCGTGGTCAAAACTTACACCAAACACAAATATGGCGATAGCAATATAATAGCCTATGTTAAGGTATTTGTTCCACTTGGTTAGCAGCCCATCATTCTTCAGGTGCCTCCTGAATTGGGTAATCACAAATACGGCAAGGAAAGGTTCTAAACTCATGAAGGTTGTTTTACTTCTTTTATAAATGCGAAGCCGAAATTTAACAATTTTATAGAGATTATTAAACTATGCCCATAATTTATCAAGAGTAACACAATCTATTTTGATTGCTTTAGCGTTTTATCCCGCATTTATAAAGCAACCTTAAAGCTGTATAAAACGTAGTTAACAATAAAACCAGTGATGAACCTGGTTTTATTGTTTTATCATCTCTTGAAGCAAATTTTAAAAAGCATCCTGCTCATCCTTAATCAATCTGAAAAACGGAGACTTATCAGGCTAATTGTTGTCGATATTGTTATCGCCATGCTGGATGTTGCTTTTTTAGGCTTGCTGTTGTTGATAGTTAATTTTTATACACAGCGAGAGCCGGGAAATAATTATAGTTTTTTACCGGCCGGCTTTGCCAATAATAAATCATTGTGGCTTATCGGTATTTTTCTGGTGCTTTTTGCGATAAAGAACTGTATCGGTTTCTTTGCGCAAAATGCGCAACAACATTTTTTTTACAAGGTGGCGTCAAGGCTGTCCGAACGTAATATCAGGAATTACCTTGATGCAGGTTTTGATCAGTTTATTCACGTTGATTCATCTATCCACACCCGGCGAATCAGCCAGCAGCCGATTGAATTTAGTCATTACATCCTTACCAATTTTCAGCAAATAATATCTCAAACTGTATTGATCTTTTTTACTATTGGGGCTATTATATTCTATCACCCGGTCTTGTTTGTTTTGTTGTTTGTGATGCTGCTGCCGCCTGTCGCGGCTTTGGGTTGGTTTATTAAAACCAGGCTAAAATTTATCAGGGGACAGATCAAAACTGTGAGCGAAAAAACGCTTCAGCATTTAAACGAATCCTTATCAGGTTACGTGGAGAGCAATATTTATCAAAAAAATGATTTCTTTAGTCGCCGGTTTTTTAGCTGCCAACAGCAGCTTAATCAAAATATAGCTTCACAGCAAACCTGGCAAAACCTGCCTTCGCGGTTAATGGAAGTATTTGCCGTTCTGGGGTTTTTTATCCTCATCGCTGTAAATAAATTAGCGGGCGATACTCCGGTGGTTAGTATTCTGACCATTAGCATTTTTGTGGCGGCAGCATATAAGATCATCCCCGGTATTGTAAAGATCCTGAACAGCAGCGGGCAAATGAAGACCTATGAATTTATCCTGGCCGATCTGATCGTTGAACAAAATAATAAACCACAGGTTGATGAAGTTGTTGATGAACAGATTTGGTCGTTGAAATTTGAAAAAGTAAGTTTCAGTTATCCGGACAAAACTGTTTTGGATGAGCTTTATTTTGAGATAACCTCCGGTGATATTATGGGCATTTCGGGGAACTCTGGGAGGGGGAAAACTACTATCATTAACCTGTTAACCGGTTTTTTGGAGCCGACCGAAGGGGGCATTTATATTAACCATAAAATTGCTGCCGCGCCAATGCGCCGGCTTTACCGTAAAAACATCTCCCTGGTTAAACAACAACCGTTTCTTATATATGATACTATCCTAAAGAACATCGTACTTGACGATAAAACTGCCGATGAGCAAAAGCTGACCAGTGTACTGGAGTTTTGCGGCTTAGATAAGCTGGTTGCGGAGTACCCAGAAGGCACAGCTAAGGTTATTACCGAAAACGGCAAAAACATCAGCGGCGGTCAGCGCCAAAGGATCATGCTGGCCCGGGCGCTTTATCATAATCACGATCTGTTAATTTTAGATGAGCCTTTCAGCGAAATGGATACGGATGCAGAAAATGAATTGTTAACCAAATTGCAGCAATTGGCCCGGCAGGGGAAAATGATCATCCTGATCACCCATAACAAGGCCAGCCTGGCTATCTGTAATAAAGTGATCTCGCCCAATGGATAACCGTAAAAAAGCATTGCTTATCCTGAGCCCAGGTTTCCCCGAAAGCGAAGCCGATACTACCTGTTTACCGCCTCAACAGGTTTTTGTACGGGCATTAAAAGCCGAAAATCCGGAACTGCATATCATTGTGCTAAGTTTTCAATATCCTTTTTTCGCTGCCGAATATGATTGGCATGGTATACGGGTAATCAGTTTTGGAGGAAGAAGCCGTGGTAAATTATTCAGGCTGAATACCTGGCTAAAAGTGTGGCGAGCTTTAGGGCTTTTAAACAAGCAATACCAAATAATGGGCTTGCTAAGCTTTTGGCTTGGCGAATGTGCCTTTGTTGGTCATTATTTTGCCCGGATAAAAAATATTAAGCACCGTTGCTGGATGCTGGGGCAGGATGCAAAAGGCGGGAACAAATATGCTAAGTGGATAAAGCCAAAAGGAGAGGAACTGATAGCGCTGTCGGATTTTATTGTACGTGAGTTCATTAAAAACTACCAGGTGAAACCACTGAATGTTATCCCTGTGGGAATAGATATTTCATTATTTGGTGATTTATCTGCCGGAAAAGACATTGATATTTTAGGGGCAGGGTCACTTATTCCCTTGAAACGGTATCACCTGTTTATAGAAGCTGTTGCCATACTTAAGCAGTATTACCCGGATATAAAAACGGTGATATGCGGCGACGGCCCTGAAAAGGAAAAGTTAATAAAACAGATTAAATCAAAGCAACTTGAAAGTAACGTAACCCTTTCAGGCGAACTACCGCATCATGAAGTGCTTAAAATGATGCAGTGTTCAAAGGTGTTATTTCACCCTTCGGAATATGAAGGCTTCGGCGCCGTTTGCCTTGAAGCCCTGTATGCGGGAGCCGAAGTAGTGAGTTTTGTTAAACCGATGGATAATAATATAACCCACTGGCATATTGTAAATGATATGGAAGAAGCCGGGCAAACTATCCGTTGGGTTTTGGATAAACCGGATTCGGGGAAGAAAAATGTATTGGTTTATGAGATCAGGGATAATGTAAGGAAGATGATGGAGATGTTTGAACAGTAGATTGGATTTGCGACTGGTAACTTCAAGAGCAAGCATTCAAAGACTTTGCACTATCCTCTCAATTCTCTCGGCAATAGCCTCAAACGATAAGTTTTGCTTATAATATTCAATGCATAGTCTTCGCTTTTCTGCAACATTCATTTGTGTAGTTTGCAGGAGCACTTCAAGCAATGCTGGTTCATTTCCCGGTTCATACAATACGCCGCATTCCCCGTTGTTAGTGATCATCCTGAACGAAAGGATATCTGTAACCAACGGCACACATCCGCATGACATCGCCTCGCAAATAGCAGTGCCGCTGCCTTCATAATGTGAGCCGGAGAGAATGAAATCGGCACTGTTGTACCAATATAATAAATCGGCGTGTGGTACTTCGCCAATTAATTCAATAGCTTCTATATTTGGTGATGAGTTTAATAAGTCGTTGATCTTCGGCAGTAACTCTTCGGTATGGTAGATCATAAAGAGCTTTGCCCCGGGCGAACTTTCGGCGAATTTCAAAAAGGCTCTCACTACATTTAACGGGTCTTTATTTTCGTTTAAGCGGCCTATCCATAAAAACACCGGTTTGCCTTTTGCACCCGTTTGGGAGTTGGCTTCCAGGCGGCTTATAGGATAAAAAACAGAGGAAACCTCCATTACCTCATGTATTTTACCGGGCGATTTGAGGTTGCCGGCGGCAATCCATTCCATCCCCATATCATGCGATGCAAACAAGTTGGCGTTAACCAACCGGTCGGCTGCCCGCTGAAGTATTTTTTTTATACCAGTAAAAGGTTTTTCAGCATGATTTTGTACAATGACCTTTACTTTGCGGCCAAGCATAAGCCGTAGCTGGATAACCTGCAAGGGGAAAAGCAAACCATGTACTATTACCACGTCGGGTTTCAGGCTTTTAATATACAAATGCAAAGCCCATGGAAAATATTTGAGCGCTGCTTTTGGGTATCTTCTGAAATGATAGTTAACGCCATTTTGTGTCAGTTCACCTTCGTAATTGATTTGTTCAATGCTGATCACCTCATTGCTTCTGGCAAGGGCATCTAATATGCCAGTATACATGTTAATGCGCTTTAACCAGGCCTGTGGCTGGTTAAACTCTTTGGTGTACACATAACTGGCAAAAACGTATCTCATTTAAAAAGCATCAATGGAGGCAAAAGCAAACGCTATTTTTATTTAGCGGTATCAAGGTCTTTATCCAGGCCCAAAACGTGGCATCCACCACCGCTTAAATAAATCGCTTTGCGTTTCGATTTTGACCATATTTTTTTTACGATATTCATGCTGCTGGCAGGGCTGGATAGGGTATAGGAAAAACGGCATCCGGCTTGTATCGTTTTATTTCGGTTATCAAACCAGGGATATCGCCCATCACGTATTTGAAATGATTGCCTGTAAAAACCTTGCTGTAATTTTGGTTAATGATACCGGTAAGCTGGTGGTAAAGCGACTCATCAAACAGCAAAATCACGCCCTTATGCATCACCAGTAAAATATCATTGGGTGTTATATCATAAAAAGCCTGCAAACCGGCTTTGTCTTTTGCTTTAGCTATTATAATATCCGCATCAAATCCGTTGATAATGCTGCCACTATTTAGTTTCCAGATTTGGGCAGGGGATGAAGTAAGAGAGCTGTACAATTCATCATCATTAAGCATTTGGGTTTTACGCGCAAGGCGAATGTGATGCCAGATGTCCCAATGCCCGGTAAGTGTGCTGTCTGTGCCAAATAAAATCGTTGTTTTGCTTTTTAGCTCATCAATGGCCGCTGTTTTATTAAGCAGAAAATAGTTTGATTCGGGGCACCAAACCACGGCTTCGAAATGTTTGGCTTGTTGAGGATCCATAGCTACTCCATGGATCCCGATGAGCTTACGCTTAAGGATATTCCATTTAATTAGTTCATCTATTTCGGTATGGGCGATATCGTTTGTGCCCTCGCCTGTATGGATCACAGCCGGTTTATTTATTTTAAGCGGGTTATTGAGCCGTTTTTTCCAGTTTTTTTCAAAGCGGACAGAATGGATGCTCTGGCAATTATCAAATATGGTGATGAGAGGATCATTTATGGTAGCTTTTTCGCCATGGTTTACTACTGTAGTAATGCCGCAAAGCAGGTTTTTATAAACACCCCAGCGCTCGCGCAGGGCAATAGGGATTTTTAGCACAGATGCAATCTCATCAGCGTAAACGCGGTGAATGTGTTTTCCCCATTCGGTATAACTTTCATAGGTTTTATTGCCAAGCTGCGGAAAAAGATTGAAATCAAGATGGTCATGCGAGTTGATCAGGCCCGGAAAGGCAATGGCATCCACAAAGGTCAGCTGTTCGCGGTCATCAGTATGTGAAGGGGAAACCTGTTTTATTTTACCCTCACTTATACTTATGCTTACCACGGCATCATTTCCCGGTATCATCACATTATTCAGTACCATCAGTTCTCCTCAAGTGCAGCCCGTAAATAATGGGAAAGCCTTTATACTTATCATAAACATGAAGCGCGTTTTTATTGGCGTAATAATGCTTCATGGTTTCATCTATTTTAATTTCTTCTTCGGCAACCAGTATAAAGCTATTGTTCAGCAGCGCATCTTTAATAGTATTTACGGGGTGCACATAGTTTTCGACTGCTATAAAGCTGCTGCCATGTTTAAATGTCCGCTTGCCGCCATTTGCCAGTGTCTGCGGATGGAAATCGGTAATGATGATGTCGCCGGTCGGTTTTAGGATCCGCATCCAGGCCTGCAAGGCAACTTCAATATTTTTGATGTGCGCAACGGTAAGGGTTGAAACTATGGTGTCAAAACTCCCCGATGACATGTCACCGAACAGGTCGTCGGTAATGCGGTAAATATTTGCCGATGGAAACTTTTGCTGTAAACGGGACAGCATCCCGGCAGATGTGTCAAAGCCTGTTAACCGCCCTGGATTTAGCGCAAACATTTTTTCCCAATGCCTGCCGGTACCGCAGCCAATATCGGCCACGTTTTTACCGGCGATAACTGTATCCGTAACCAGGCGGGGAAACAAAACTTCATCCAAATCGAGCATGAGGTTACCTGGCTGCGCATCATAATGCTCGGCCCAGATATCGTAGGCATCCACCGAGTTTTTCTCTATGATATCGGGCGGGAAAAAGCGCTGCTTAATATAATTTTTTACAGTTGGGATCACAATTACGGGATATTAGTAACATCTTATATCAGCAAATACGGCCGTTAAATAATAATGGTTGCCAGCTATTTTATTTATAAAGGCAGGCAACCTGTGTGAAAGCCAGAGCGTATTTAATTAGTGTGAAAGTGATAGTGTAGAAGCTCAGATTAATTGTTGAATGGGCAATCCCCCTCATTTGTGATTGGGTATGGCAGTGGGTTTTATTTTGTGTGCAGACTTTGTAATGGCAGGGGTGCTTTACAGGTTGCTTAAACTAAAAGATAAACCCATTGCCGGGGGGATTGAAAGCAAAGTATTGATACTAACAGATGAACAAGATATTATTATTTAACCCGCGTAGTGCAAATAACAAGTATCGCATACCTAATTCGATACTAAATATAGCGGCCTCGGTTGATGGAAAATATGACTGGGTAATTGTTGACGGCAATTGTGAGCATGACCCGATGGTTAAGATAGATAGCTATTTAAGCACCGGCGAGTTTAAATACTTTGGGTTTACAGTTATGCCCGGGCCGCAGTTAAAGCAGGCTATTACTGCGGCAAAAACTATAAAGCAGAGATATCCCAATACCAAAATGATCTGGGGCGGGTATTTTCCATCAAATCAGCCTAACGCGGTTTTATATTCCGGTTATGTCGATTTTATTATCAACGGGCCTGGTGATCACGCTTTCCCCGCCTTGATTGATGCCCTGGAGAAAAACGAACCTTATGAGTTTATCCGCAACCTCATCTATAAAGCAACCGATGGTAAGATTATCAAAACCGCTAAGGAGGACCTTTTAGACCAGGATAATCTGCCGCCTTTACCATATGATAAGCTGAACACTTTTTATCCCATTACCAAGTTTTTGGGTAAAACCTATCTGGGCGAAAAAACAATGGCCTATCACTCCAGTATCGGCTGCCCCTTCACCTGCTCCTTTTGTGCTGTAGTGCCGATATATGAGGCAAGGTGGAAGGCAAAATCAGCTCAGAATGTTTACAAGGATGTAAAATATATTAAAGATAAATGGGGTGCAGATGCCATTGAGTTTCATGATAACAACTTTTTTGTATCAGAAAAGCGCGCGGTTGAGTTTGCCCGTTTAATCAAACCCGAAAACATGACCTGGTGGGGTATGGCCCGTATCGATACCATGTCGAAATTTAAAGATTCATCCCTCGCTGCAATCCGCGAATCAGGATGTAAGATCATCTTTTTCGGAGCCGAAAGTGGTAACAATGCCATTTTAGAACAGATGGATAAGGGCGGAACGCAAACAGGCGACCAGATCATTGAGTTTGCCGAACGTCTTAAAAAGTTTGACATCATACCCGAATATTCTTTTGTATTAGGCACTCCGGCGCCAACCCAGGAACAGGTTCAGTCGCAAATTGATTTTGAAATAGACTTTATAAAAAAGGTAAAGGCTGTTAACCCTAAAACCGAGATCGTGATTTATACCTACAGTCCTGTGCCTACGGAAGGGTCAGAATTGTTTAAGCAGGTAATGAAAAGCGGCTTCCGTTTTCCCGAAACACTGGAGGACTGGATAAGCCCGGCATGGGAAGCCTTTGATCTTCGTAAAAATCCGCTCACGCCATGGCTTACACCGGAAATGATCGATAAGATCAGGAATTTTGAAACGGTGCTGAACGGGGTGTATCCAACGGTAACGGATATCAGGCTCAATATGATTAAACGTATGGCCATTAAACTGGTAGCTACCATGCGCTATAAGGCGAGCATGTACCATTATCCTTATGAAATAAAGTTGCTACAAAAGGTTTGGCGTTACAGGCAACCCGAAATACAGGGATTTTAATTTATGCAGATGACAGGCCAATCGTTATATCATACCTTTCAGCGTCTCCGCACATTGCAAACGCACCGCGTCGCTGCGCTACCCATCGTGATTTTGATGCCGCACAGTGCCTGCAACTGCCGTTGCGTAATGTGCGATATCTGGAAGGATAATAAAAACCTGAAGCAGCTTACCGAAGCAGATATAACTGATCTGTTAGGCGCTTTACGAAAGTTTGGTACAAAGCAGGTATTGATGTCGGGCGGGGAAGCGTTGCTGAATACCAATTTTTTCAGGCTATGCGAGATTTTGCGTGCTGAAAAGATCAAGGTTACGCTGCTGTCGACAGGTTTGTCTATCAAAAAAAACGCGTTCGATATTTTAAGATGGGTTGACGATTTGATTGTTTCTTTAGATGGTGATGAACTTTTACATGATGCCATCCGAAATGTTCCAGGGGCATTTAATAAATTGAAGGAGGGAGTGGAGTACATCAAATCTCTCGAACCCCAATATCGCATTACAGCCCGTACAGTGATCCATCGCCTAAATTACAGGAATTGGCAGGCTATTATTGAAGCGGCAAGGCAAATGGAGATAGACCAGGTAAGTTTTTTACCGGCTGATGTTAGCAGCCATGCCTTTAACCGCCAAACAGCATGGGCAGAGCCTCGGCAACATGAAATATTGCCCGGTGAAAATGAACTTGCTGAATTTCAGGAAATAGTGAACCAGGTACTTGCCAATAAAAATAATTTTGCCAACAGGTTCATTGCCGAATCCCCTGCTAAGATCCGGGATATTTATGGTTATTATGCTGCCTTTTATGGCCATAATGCATTCCCGTTTAAAAAGTGTAATGCACCATGGGTGTCGGCAGTGATTGAGGCTGATGGCGCGGTAAGGCCTTGCTTTTTTCATGAGGCGATAGGTAACATCAGGGATAATTCATTAAATGATATTTTGAACAGCAAAGAGGCGATCAATTTTCGCAAAACACTGGATATGGCTAATGACCCTACCTGTGTTAAATGTGTGTGTTCGCTTAATTTATCGCCACTGGCGAGGTTGGATTAATAATAAAAAAGCAATGAAGCGCGGAAATGTGCGATTTCTTCCCCTGGGAGGGTATAGGAAATTTCCCTGGATTTAGAAACAGGCTAAAACACGATGAACAATATACTGTTTACACATTCTTACTTTTTACGGTTCGACCCAAAGCAATGGGGCATAGGGCAACCTTATGCGCCACTGGGTACTATATACGCTGCTGCGCTGATGCGGGAGCAGGGTTACCGGGTAAGTCTGTTTGATACCATGTTTGTGAGCAATCCTGACGAGGTGATAGCCGCTATTGAGTTGAATAAACCGGATTTTTTTGTGGTTTATGATGATGGGTTCAACTACCTGACCAAAATGTGCCTCACCAATATGCGCGAGGCTGCATTTAAAATGTGCAAGCTGGCTAAGGAACGCGGCTGTACAGTTATCGTTTCCAGCTCAGATTCAACCGACCGGTATGCAGCGTATCTTGCCGAGGGAGCCGATTTTGTGATATTGGGTGAAGCTGAACAAACGCTGGCGGAACTAACTAAACATATCCGAAGTGGGAATACTGATCATTTTGAAATAAAAGGATTAGCTTACACGAACGGCAGCGAGATTATTAAAACACCCGGCCGCGCGGTAATGAAGGAACTGGATAGTTTGCCCATGCCCGCCTGGGATTTGGTGAATATGGATACCTACCGGGATATGTGGATGAAGAATGCGGGTTGTTTTTCAATTAATGTGGTAACTACCCGCGGTTGTCCGTTCAAGTGTAACTGGTGTGCCAAGCCTATTTATGGCAACCGATATAATTCTCACAGTCCGCAGTATATTGTTAATGAGCTTAAAATGCTTAAGGAGCGGTGCCAGATGGATCATATCTGGTTTTGTGATGATATTTTTGGGTTGAAACCCGGCTGGGTGCAGGAATTTGCCAAACTGCTGGCACAGGAGGGAATTAAGGTCCGTTTCAAGATCCAGTCGCGGGCCGATTTATTGGCAGAGGAAGAAGCTGTAGCAGCCCTGGCCGCCGCCGGTTGTGAAAACGTGTGGATAGGGGCCGAAAGCGGATCGCAGAAGGTACTGGACGCCATGGATAAGGGTATCACTATCGATCAGATCCATACGGCTACGCACCTCATGAAAGCGCATGGCATTAAGCCATCGTTCTTTATCCAGTTTGGCTACCCCGAAGAAACGCGGGATGATATTACGCTTACCATAGATATGATTAACCGGTTGCTGCCATTTGAGATTGGTATTTCGGTATCCTATCCGTTGCCGGGTACCGGTTTTTACGAGCGCGTTAAAACCGAGTTGAAAAAGAAAACCAACTGGACAGACTCCGACGAGATGGCGCTGATGTTTAAAAACACCTATCCGCCTTTTTACTACAAGCAATTGCATAAATACGTCCACCGCAACTATCACAAGCACCTGGCTAAAAACAGCTTCCAAAAACTGCTGAAAGATCCGTTTGGGAGCTCGGTAAAAAATATCAGGAAAGCGTTATCGGTGTTTTATTATGCGCCGCTTACCTATCTTGAAAAGCTGAAGCTGGAAAAATTTGAAAAGGCGATATGACCGGCACCACATCACCTATAAACGAACAATTTGCCGAGGCTGCATTTAGCAACCAGTCGGTAGTTTTTGATGAGCTGTACTCAGGCGACACGATAATTGCGTACAAGCGCAAACGTGTACGTGATCATATCCTGCAATACCTGAAGCCTGGAAGCAACATCCTTGAACTGAATAGTGGTACCGGTGAAGATGCACTGTTTTTTGCACAAAAAGGATTTAAAGTACATGCTACCGATATTTCAAAAGGGATGCAGCAGCAACTCCGCGAAAAAGTGGTAAAGTATGATATGCAGCATGCGGTAAGCAATGAGCTTTGTTCATATACGCAGCTTGAACAGCTAAACAACAAAGGTCCTTATGATCTGATCTTTTCCAACTTTGCAGGCCTCAATTGTACCGGCGAGCTGGATAAAGTATTGAACTCATTTGCCGGGCTGCTAAACCCCGGCGGCACGGTGACCCTGGTGGTGCTGCCCAAATTCTGCCTTTGGGAAACTTTGCTGGTATTTAAAGGGAAATTTAAAACTGCTTTTCGCCGGTTTTTTAGCAGTAATGGCCGCAAGGCGCATGTTGAAGGTGTATACTTTGATTGCTTCTATTACAACCCATCCTACATTAAAAAACGTTTAAAATCCGACTTTAAAGTATTGGATGTTGAGGGCTTGTGTACCATAGTGCCGCCATCATATATTGAAGGCTTTGCTGAAAAACATCCGCGCGCCTATAAAACACTTGCCCGTTGGGAGAATAGGCTGAAGGCAACCTGGCCGTTTAAGTACGTGGGGCGATTATTATATTATTTCGCTGAGGAAAATGTAATTGAGAACGTCATGCTGAGTTTTGGAATCCAGCGGACTGTGAAGGGCTAATGACAAAAAGATAGTGGTCACCCTGAGCTTGTCGAAGGGTCGCGCGCAGAGGCCCTACCCACTATGCTTCGACAAGCTACCCATGACAAGATAAAAAATGTGTTTTTTCGCAGCAGATCAGCTTCGGGTGAAAACGAGCAGAACGATGCTGGGCGGTGCGGCTGCAGGGGCATAGCAAGTTTTTGCAGAAGCGGAGGCATTGCGTGCGAATCGGGGCAAAATAATTGCAGCCCGTGGTTCTGTTCGTTTTGCAGGGTGAAGGCCGCGCCGATGGCTATGGGGCCAGGTTGTGCGCAAAGAAGCCTCTCTGCTGCAAGCCTTTTTGGTTACTTTTGTGGCGACAAAAGTAACTGGCCCCGCGCGGCAAGAGCGCGACGATGTAAGTCAAATACTAATGAAGCCCGTTACCAGCCTGTCGGGGATTGCTTCATTCCTTACAGCAATGACGTGAACGCAGATGTCATTTTACCTTCAGAGGCCACCGGATTTAAATCACTCAGCATGACAGCTGTTTTAAATTATGCCAAAAGTGACTTGTTTCAGGAACCCATAGAACAGGTATTGTATACAGGGTTTAGACTTAGCATTTTAGGGCCGAAATAATTTCGGTATGACGATAAGGAGGAGTTTTATTGCGCCATCCGCTCTTCAAATTGCTGTAACAGCATGGAAACTTTAATCCGGTATTTTTCTATCAGTTTAATTTGAAAGTTCTCGGGAGAGGGCTTGGCAAAATGTTTGCTTGCGGCCATGCTCATTACCGTACCCCGCATATTCAATTTCTTCATTTCAGTTTTCTTGTTCCATCGCCCGGAGGTGATTTTCATCAATACATTATCCAGCCAATCGCCGAATGGATTATTGAACAGGCTTTCTGCAAATGTTTTATACCACCGCTTTTTTAATGGTTTAGCAGTAGCGAGGCGCATACATTTGTTAGGCAGGAAACCGGAGGTCCAGGCATTAGATTTATAAAAGCTTTCAAAGGTAAGGTCACCCTCTAATGGGATAATAGTTGCTACTTCAATTGCTGTATAAATGTTCTTTTCAACTATCTGCAGTTGGGCCTCATCAATATAGTAGTTCATGCAGTAGTTGTGCTGTTTACCAACCAAAAAGGTAAGTTTTTTGAACATATGCATAAACGTACGTGCAAGCCAGAGCCTATTGCGTTCGGTAATGATAAAAAAATCAATGTCCGAATTGTCATCGGCGAAGTTCTTAGACAAAGAACCTGAAATGCCAATACCGCGAACGTAAGGAAACCGGATCAGGAAGGCGCCTACTTCTTTAGCTTTATTAATTAGCCCGGCTGCTTTTTTGTTTCCTTTATTACGCCTCACCGCTATCATATAATCGTTTTTGAGCGAATAAAACCTGTCAAAATGAAATACCAGTTTATTGACGATAAGTTGATCAAGCGCTTCAGTGAAATCATGCCGGCCATACTTGTTTTCCAAAAACAGGAATATCTCGCCGTAGGTTAACGGGTAGTCCCACATGTCAAAATAGGCAAGGGTAGCTAAAATATTATTCCTGGTATTTAACAATCGTTTATTGTTTTGTTCAACTAAGATGACTGTACTTTTCACGTCTGTGTATATATAATGATGACGTACCCCTTGCAGCTTTGGTTGCCTGTGAATAAACTAATTACACAATATTTTTAACGTGGGTTCCCGTTGTTTCTGAGCTTGCAGAAGACATTAGTAATGAGAAAAATACACTGTAAAAAAAGATGCCTTTATCCACATCTAAGTAGTTTTCGGAAAAGGAAACGGCGGTTATAATAACCATAAAAGCCATGAGCATTAAGTCGCGTTTTGCAACGGCTGCCCTGATGCCAAATGCCAGCACACACAGGTAAACCAATAACCCTACGATTCCCGATTTAATAAAAAAGCTGATAAACTGATTATGTGCATTTAACCCGGCCAGGTATGACCGGTAAAATTGGTGGTCAAAAAATGGGTCTTTGAGCAAACCAATTTCGGTGCCTGCGCCATGACCTATAACAGGTGATTGTGCTCCCACGCTAATGGCCACGCTCCAGCGCGCTAATCGCGGATCGGTGAGTTCGGCGTCGGTTGATGGGCTCAAGTCTTTTTTTAGCTCGGTTACATAACGTTCTTTAAAAGTATCCCGGGTATAAATGCCTGCCATCACCACTATAAATAATGCTGTGCTAATGGTCATAAACCTGAAGCGGCTTCGCCCTTTTAATATGAACCAGGGCAGCGCGATATTTATAATAAGCAGCAAAGCTATAAATATCGATTTTGAACTAAGCTGCAGAATTCCCATAGCTAAAATACCACTGCAAATGAGCCAGAAAAATTTGCGGGTCTTTACTGTTTCCGTTACTAAAACATACAGCAGATAAACCAGTGCTATGGCTATCTGCATGGAAAAAAATGTAGCATGGATTTCCAGCGGTTCCGAAAAGTTGTGGTTTGTGAACGCAGAAGAAGCTAATGCTTTTAAAGGCAGATGATAATATTTTATGGTAAAAAGCGCCTGTATAAAAAGATAAGTGATAGTAATGGTACAGCCTAATGAAAATACGAATAAAAAATTATGCCGGTATTTTTTTAAATCGAGCGGGTTAAAACAAAAGATTAACGGGATAAGCAAAATAGTAACCTGCCTGCCTAACTCTGTAAAAGCCTGGGGTTTATTGGTGGTGTAAATAATGCTCAAAAGCGTTACAAAAAAAACAGCAGCCAAAGCAAAGTTAGCCCTTGTTAATAGCGGCTTTATAGTTGTTTTGTGAATTTGGATAATAGTATGCAGGGCCAGGCCTATTAAAAACAGGTGGCTGTAAAACAGGTTGAAGGGCAGGCTCAGCAATAACAGCATCAGCAGGTAATAGCTTATCCTGTTGTTTAGCGTATCATCAGGCCTTAATAACTTTTCCATGTTGTTGCTGATAGCATTCCAGTATAAAGTCTTCGTAATCGTTGATCACTACCTCCCAGTTAAACTGGTATTGTATCTTATGAAGGTTGTTTTTTACCATTTCGCGTTCGGTATCCTTGCGCTGTACATTCTCAACCAAATGGCGTACCTCGTTAGCATTATCAAAATAAAAAGCATCTGAATTGAGTACCGATTTATTGAAAGGGTTATTATGGGCGGCAATCAGGGCTTCGCTGGCCATGGCTTCAAGCAGCGACGGATTAGTACCGCCCACGCTGTGCCCGTGGAAATACAGGTAGCTGTTGTTCTGTAGCGCGCGCACAACCGAATTGTCAAAATTGGCGCCCTTAAACTGGATGCGGTCATCGTTTTTAAACCTGTGGGTTATGAATTTGCCAAAGCGGTTACTGGTATCGCCCAAAACCATAAAGCTTTTTTTTGATGAACTGTTGTTAAAGCCTTCTAAAATAGTTTCGATGTTGTTTTCGGGCTCCATGCGGGCCATCAGCAAAAAATAATCTTCTTTAAGCACCTCGCTTTTATCAAACTGCTCACGTTCCTGGTCTGAAAACAGATCGGCACCATAGGGGATATACCGGCTGTCGACCTCGTACTTATCCTTAAGGTATGACCTGATTACCCTTGAGTCGGAAATATAATACTGGCTATGTTTCACGGCCAGCTTTTCCGCGTATTTCAAAAATTGTTGTACCGGTTTTGAGTATTTGGAGCGTTTCCATTCCAATCCATCCATATTGGTAATGATAACGCTGTTGGGCGGGTAAAGGTGCCCCCAAACCGAGCTGCTGGTGTAGCCCATAAGCAGTACCACATCAAACTTACGTTTACGGGCATCCATAAGGCAGTTAAAATCATAGGCAAACTGCCCGGCAGTGCCTATCAGATACTCCGGATCGTAACAATGTACAATGTTAACGCCGTTCCAGGTATCGGCTTCATAAGGGTGGTTGTGCGAGTTATAAACGGTAACTGAATGTCCTTTTTTTACCAAGCCGGCCGATACATATTCGGAAATATGCTCAAACCCGCCATAGTAGTTCGGGATGCCCCTCGTGCCTAAGATCGCTATTTTTAGTTTCATGACAATGAAAATTTGCTTGTAACAAGTTGTAAAATATGGTGCTGCTTTTTTGCCAGTGGTATTGCTGTTCAACATGCCGCGCTACCTGGCTGGTGAAGGCATCTCCGGGTGGTTGCTGTGCGGCAAGTAATAGCTTTTGCTCAAAATCCGCATGATTGGCCGGGTTAAAAGTATATGGTTCAAAAAAGTAGAAATTTTTCATAGCCGTTTCTGCCGAGCATAATACAGGTGCACCACAAATGGCTGCTTCAAGCGGCGGGATCCCAAAGCCTTCGGCTTTTGAGGGATATACAAACAGCCTGCAGGCCCGGTAAAAGGCCGCCAGATCGGCCTGTTCTGCCTGCGGTATCCACCTGAAAAACCGCTCTTGCTCAGGTGTAAGGCTCTTGATGAGCCTGGCTAAGCCCGGTGTTTTTATGGATGCTTTACCAATGAACACCAAGCCGATGCCTTTTTCGTACAGCTTCAGTTTCAAATATTTTTGCAGTAACAAAAGGTGGTTTTTGCGGGGTTCAATGCGGCTGGTGTACAGGATGAAATTTCTTATGCCGAATTTTTCTGCTATCCAATCTTCTGCCTCTGGTTTTGATGACTGGTATTGCAGCAATGAGTTATTTACCCCGTTTTGGATAATATGCACCTCGTCAGCGGGAATCTGGTAATAATCACAGATCCTGTCTTTTGAATAGTCGGATACAGTGGTTTTGATATCTGCATTTTTAATGCTGCGGCCAAAAAGGTAATTGCGCGTTAAGCTGAACAGGATGGGGAAATCTGTCCTGAAATCGTTAAACAGCATATCGTGCATGGTTACTATGTACCTGCAGCCCGCCATTTTTTTAGGGCTGAGGTATTGAAAATGTGCAAAATCAAACCTGTATTTTTTGATGTAGGCCGGTATATCAAATACAAGGCGCAGGATGTTGATTCCCCTGTTTTTATAAGGTAATATGTTTTGCGGCGCGAGCAGCGGGAACAATCTGCGGATATTATCGGTATCGTGGGCGCCGATGTAAATATCTATGTCCGGGCGTTCGGCCAGCAGATGGTTGTATAATTCGCGTATAAAAGTTTGCGCTCCTTGAAATTCTTTGTCAAAGGAGTGGGCATCAACAAACAGTTTTATCTTTTTAGCTGCCATAATTCAATTCGTTTTGATTTAAAACAGCGGTTGGCAGCTCGGCTTCGGCTAAACGGAAATTGCGTTTACCTAATTGATATAAACTCATCAGCATACGCTCGGGCAGAAATGACATCAGCAGCAAAAAATAATTTTTGAGATGCAGCGGGCTGATAGAAAGTGTTTTCAGCAGGTTTTCCCTTGCCTTTTCCGGCTGATAATTATTCCACAGGTATTTTTTGCCGAGCAGGGCATAATAAGCTCCTTTTTTGATGCGTGGAGATAACTGTTTAATGCCGATCTCAGACAACTGCCTTCCTTCGGCTTCAGTAATGCTCCCCTTGCGCAGGGCATTGTACTTGATCTGCCTAAATTTACCTGTACGCCATTTTTCATCAATGGTAACAGATTCGGCATTGAGCCTCACCTTAATGAGCGGTTGATTAAGGTTAAAAGCTTTTTCGTGTTTAAGGATACCTGCCCACAAAAAATGATCTTCAAAAGTGTAGGCCAGCTCATTGTAGCCACCGGCATTTAAAACGGTATCACGCTTATAAAATACACTGGAGTGAATGAAGGGACAAATCCTGTAACTGAGCTGCCTTATCTGGTTATGGCTCAGGGCGTCAGGTTGCCAGGTAAATATCAGATCGCCGTTAACATCGGTATAGTCAACTCCCGAACCAATAATACTATAATAGGGATGAGATGTGATGAAATCATACTGCACCTGCAGGCGGTAAGGATAACATACATCGTCGGCATCGAAACGGGCTATATAAGGCGCCCGCGCGTGGCGTAAACCCTTATTGAGGGCCGCAGCTACACCTTTGTTTTCCTGGCCCAAAACCACTATACGCTCATCGTTAAATGAGTTAATAATATCTGCCGTGTCATCAGTTGAGCCATCATTTACAATCAGCAATTCAAAATCAGCAAACGATTGTTCAAGTACTGATGTAATGGCTTCGCGAATATATTTACCGGCATTATAAGCAGGCATTAAAACAGTAATTTGAGGGCTATGCATACGCAAGTTCCTCCTGCACTGTAGTTTTTGTTTTCAAATGGGGTGTAGTAGTTTCTTTTATATTGAGGAGTAACATCAATTCAAAAATTACCAGTACCGAGAGCTGCTCGAGCCAGTAATCAAGAAAAAATATGCCCGTTACCATCATTAGTATGGGCAAACCATAACTAAGCGTTTTATAATGCCGTGCAAAAAAGCCAATGTAAAATATAAGCAGGGCAAGCAATCCGAGGATACCGTATTCACTAAGCATTTGATCGTAAGTGGAGTAGGGGTTATTGCGTACCGAACGGAAACCAGCATCCTTGCTGAAAAAGCTCAGGTACAGGTCTAAATGATTGTGCATAAATGCCGGGTTGATATAGATGTATTTTTGGGGATAATTGCCCCTTATACCGGCACCAACCGCCCTGAAAGCTATTTTGGATGAAAAATTTCCGGGAGCTAAACCCACTATACTTTGTAAAGGATGACTGATAAGATAATTAAAGGTTTGTATTGCACCGGTAATCTTTCCAGGCAATGCAGGATTGAAGGGCTCAAGCTGGCAAAGTGGTAGCTGGGCCCTGTGAGCAGCGATACAGTCGATAAGCTGTTGCCTGTCGGGAGTCATTTCGCCGGTGTTATAAAATTCCGCAAAGTGTGTGTTTGGCCCCGGGATGTATAGCCTGCCGTCATCGGTAAGCGGCAAGCTTTTGATCTTTTTGTCAAGTGCGCTTGGTTTTTCCTGTTGGGCCTTTATCCTGCTCAGGCTGTCCAGATAGTTTTGTGCAAATTTTCTTCTTTGTTCATCCCTGGTTATGAATCGCCCTCCGGGATTGGCAGTTGTTGCCTGCCCTGCTGCATGGCCCTGTTTTTCAATACGATTTTCCCGCAGCGTACTTTTAGTCACTTCGTTAATATACTTTTCATTTTGCGGCGATATTTTGACGAGGGAGATCACATAAAGCAGCAATGCCACTACTATCATGCTTTTTTGATTGCGCGTGGTTTTATAAACAAAAATGAAAGCGAGGAGTTGCAGTACCAAAATGCTGATTAGGTTACTGTAGGTAAGTGCCAGCGTGCTCATGCACACGATCATCATGGGCAAATTATTCTTATAAATGAAGTAAAACACACCGAAAGCGCAGATAACGGCATTGGTTGATGAAATGTCAAAGCTTATGCCCATTACATCATCGCCGGTATTGATATAATAGCGCTGATGCATTCCCATAAAAGCATAGGGGTTAATGCTTTTAGTGATCCACATAATATGCATTAGGTTACCCGCCGAGAAAGCTGCGTTTATGATAAAAAAAATGATCAGTGTACGGTAAATGGTTTCGGCATCTGTTTTATCAACCATCAGCTTAACCTGGTGTACGGCCAGCAGGGCCAGCGCCCAGCATATCAAAGCCCAGCCAAAAACAGGTATATAATGCAGGTTGGAAAAATTTTGGTTGATGACTGCTGCGGCAATAGCTATAGGGAAAACCAGCAGATAGAATAACGGGATCCTTGAATTGCGCAGCTTAAAGCCAAATTGAAAGTTAAACTGGCTTATGTAAACAAAAAGCAACGCTACTATCTTAAACGGGATCCGCACATTGATAAACAGCAGCAGGAAGATCAGCAGCCGCCAATCGGCATAAGTTTTCCACCTCTTAATATCAAAACCCGGCAAACTGATTGTCATTATTCCCTTGTATTTATTGATGTTCATTTCCCGGTTTTGCCGGCCTTGTCGCAATTGTTTCGTTTAAATAGGTTACGTGCCAAAAAATGGAATGGTTGCCTCGTTAATGTGCTGATATATGCAGATATTTAACCGGGATATTAAAATGTTACAGGCAACCGGCCGATAAAAACAATAGTATAAGAGTATAAACATATACGTCGTTGTTCAGGAGTAAAGCGTTCATCAGGTTTTTTTCGTCAGGTTTGCAGGCACTTGCCTTGCAGGTGCTTGGCAGTATCTTTTTTTATATTATTTCTGTTTACCTGAGTAAGGACAGCTTTGGAGCCATTAGCTGGATGAATGCCTTATCTATATTTGTTACCACCATCTTGGGGTTTGGACTGGAACAGGTAGTGATCAGGCGTATAGCAGCCTCACAACGGTCGGATTGGGCGGCGGCGGCATTTTTGTTCCATTCGCTCGCTACTTTTTTTGTAACCCTGGGCGTATTGTTATTATTAAGTTTAATATTGCACGACAATATCTACCAGGCGCTGCCATGGTTTTTTATAGCCCAGGGCCTGCTTTTCCTGGGTATTCCGTTAAAACAGTTTCTAAACGCAAAGGAAAAATTTACGCCCTATGGTATAATCGCCGTTATAAGTAACAGCTTAAGGGTTTGTGGTGCATTCTATCTTATTACTATACAGCAATTACAAGTTCGTTCTGTAGTAATGGTAATGATAGGCACAGCCGGGGCCGAATTGCTGGCACTGCTCATGTATGTTATCACGAAAACAGATTTTAGTTTTAAATTTCAACTTCGGGCTTATAAAAAGTTGCTTAAAGAGGCCACGGCGCAGTATGTATCGGTAATATTTGATATGAGCTTGTCGCGGATGGACTGGCTGTTGCTGGGTTTTATGGCAAGCAAAACCGTGTTGGCCGACTATAGTTTTGCATACCGGGCTTATGAGCTTTCGCGCCTGCCCATGCTTGTTATAGCTCCCGTTATTTTACCGCGCCTGTCAAGGCTGATGGCCTTAAAGCCATCTAACCAATTGCAGGAGCAGGTAAATTCCTTTAATACAGTCGAGTTGCTGTTGGCTATGCTCTTACCACTTGTCCTTAATATACTTTGGACACCTGTAGTGGGGATGATAACCGGCGGCAAATATGGCGCTGCCAATGCTACCGAATTTTTGATCCTGTCATTGTGTATACCCCTGCAGTTTTTCATAAACCTGCTTTGGTCGTTAAGTTTTAGCGTTAAAAAGTACAAGGCTGTATCATCTGTTACCGTAATCTGTGCTACAACAAATATTGCGCTTAACCTGATATTGATCCCGCTATTGAATGGTATTGGTTCGGCTGTGGCATTTTTAATTACCAATATATTACAGGCGGTGCTTTATTACAGGTTGGTGAATGAAAATATTATGCATATCAGCTTACGGCCATTTGTGATACTACTTCCTGCTGCTTTGGCCGGCTGGTTTATAACAGCTTCAATCAACATACATTTCTTGTTCAGGCTTTTATTGGGGGTAGTTTTTTATCTGTTAATAGCTTTAATATCAAAACAATTGAGCAGTCGTAATATTCAAAACAGTAAACAGTTTTTAGCGCAATGAACATTTTATACCTGTGCGATGAATATCCTCCCGGACCGCATGGCGGCATTGGAACCTATGTGCGGCTCATTGCCCGGCAAATGGTAAAGCTGGGACATAAGGTAATTGTTGCCGGGTTGTACAGCCGCGGATATGGAGGCGCCGATGAATTTGAGGATGAAGGTGTAAAAGTTTTGAGATATCGCTGGGGTATTGATGATAAGTGGTTTGAAAATCAGCGGTCTGCCGGGGTACGGATGTTCAACAGGATATTACTGGATACAGGTATTACGCAACGGGATATAAAAAGAAGCCTTGCGGCTTATCAAAAAAAACTGGCGCACATTATAGCTGATGAGCAGATCAATATTATTGAAATGCCCGATTATAATGACTATATCAGGTTTTGTAAATCATATGTGCCGTTCCCCACACTACCTGTTCCTGTAGTTGTTAAATTGAATGGTTCCATCACCTACTTTAATGCTGAGGAAGGGATACTAATTGCACCGCATGTTTTGAAAATGGAGCAGGATATTTTAAACCGCGCAGCGGCTGTTAGCAGTGCAAGCGCCTATACTGCAAAAAAAAGCGCTGATTACCTGTCATATAACAAGCCCGTCATGGTGTTGCATAATGGTATTGATACAAACGTAGCCTTTGAAAACAGTCCCCTTGTTGATAAAAAACAGGTGGTATTTACGGGGAGCCTTGTTCAAAAAAAAGGGATTTTTCAGTTAGCGGAGGCCTGGAATACAGTTATAAAACAGGTCCCTGATGCCCGGTTACTGATACTGGGGAAAGGCCCGGTAAATAAAGTAATCGCCTGCTTGCAGAAGGATGCAAAAAGCAGTATTGTGTTTAGAGGGCATGTGGGGAGGGATGAACTTTACACCTGTTTAAGTAATTCGGCAGTGGCAGTATTCCCGTCGTATGCCGAAGCTTTTGCACTTGCGCCGTTAGAGGCCATGGCATGCGGAACGGCGGTGATCAATTCAAACCGCACATCCGGCCCCGAACTTATTGATGATGGCGTTAACGGGCTGCTGATAGATCCGGACAATGTTGAGCAATTGGCATCGGCAATAATTACATTGCTCAATGAGCCTGAAAAACGCCTGCGACTTGCTTTAGCCGGCAACGAAAAAGTGAAAGAATGTTTTGATATCGATATTGTGGCGAGGCAAACGTTGCAGTTTTATCAACAGGTGCTGGACAAATAGTTTTAAGTATATAGTACTTAGTTGCAAGTCAAAAATCCTGTTTAATTTTGACTTCACACTGCCAACTATACATACCATACCTTGGTTAGTTAATCTGCTCTATAGCCAACTCGTTACGATAGGTGTTTCGCGTTTGAGACAGCTCTTTATATTGTTTCAGATAAGCGTATTTAAGGCGTGTGTTTTTATAAATAACACGCGCTATAGCCAATCCTTCAGCTCCATCTAAAAAACCAAGCCTGATAATGTAATTGCGTAAAAAGCCAAAAGCGGGCGAGAAATGTAGCTTGATAAATGTTGCCTTTTTACCGGCTTTGTAATATTTGGCTGCGCTTAGCTGCGCATAAAGAATAGCTTTACGCTCAAAGTCGTCAATATCGGTTACAGAGTGGTGTTGGATATAACCCGCTATGCTTTTGATCTCGGCATCGGAAGGCAAAATCAACGTTTCGTGTACTTCGGTTTCACCCCATTTTACCAATGAACGATTAAACAAACGCAGGTGATGGTCATTTCCCCAATTACCAAAACGGATCAGCTTTTTGCCAAAGTATGATTTGAATTTGATATCGTAAACAACATTCGGTTTGTCAAAGGTTAAATTATGGAGCGATTTAACAAGCTCCCAATCAGGTGCCTCATCAGCATCAATACTTAAGATCCAGTTGTAGCGGGCCTGGGCTACCCCTTTATTTTTGTTTGCGCCGTATCCGCTCCAGCTTTTTTGAAACACCCTGCAGCCATAACAGGAGGCAATAAGCGGTGTGCCATCGGTACTGTCATTATCAATCACAACAATATCATCGGTAATTAAAGAAGCCATTTTTATACAATCTTCAATTAAGACAGCTTCGTTTTTAGTAATGATCACAACAGACACCGGTACCATGCAGCAGTAGTATTAGTATATAAATTATTAAGGGCTTGTTGTGCCCTTTATAATATATATCGTGCATGTTCTGGGGATGGTTGCCTTAAGATAAATAAACCGGCGAAAAAACATTATGGATTTTGCTTATTCCATTCTGTTATATTAATCAGTTTGTCAGAAATGGCATTTCGACAATTCGGATTGGGACACAAGATAATCCAGCGATCTTTAGCTTGTTCAATTACCGGACGGGTCCCGCAGGTTTTACAATTTTTTACGGGGAAGTTTGGGTTTATGTCGATTCTCATAAAAGGCCTTTCAAACAGGCGGGATTTACATGGTATTACGCTATAAACACACGTACCGGTTGCCTCATTATCAAAAATATAATTATTTGTAGGGATTTATTGAGGCTGTATTAACTTGTGCATATTTTGTATAAATGATTTCCGTAGCTGAGAAAAGTGTGCATGATTTTATCCAACAGTGTGAAAAATTTAAATTATTTTGCACAACAGGCAACCTTTTAATAATAGTTGCCGTGATGTGCGTAGATAAGGTTAAATTTATGTGTTTGATTCTGAGTTTATAAACCCCATATATGGGCGAAGAAGAGTTACATCAACTGATCAATGGCTGCGTAAAGCAGGACAGGAAAAGTCAGAAAATGCTCTATAAGGCGTTTTATGGCTTTTCTATGGGTATTTGCCTGCGTTACGCGGGCAACCGTGATGAGGCTGCAGAAGTAATGAACCAGGGCTTTATGAAGGTATTTACCCATATAGACAGGTTTGATACTTCCAGGCCGTTTAAAGCATGGATTGGCCGCATTATGATGAATGTTTCTATTGATTATTACCGGGCCAATTTAAAGATGGCTTATACCGAGGATTTGGAAAAAGCAGAAAATGTGAGCGAGGGGGACCTGACAGATAAAAATTTAAATTATGAAGACCTGCTGGCTATGGTACAGCAGTTGCCGCAGGCTTATCGTACTGTTTTTAACCTTTTTGCGATTGACGGGTATTCTCATGAAGAGATAGGGGAAATGTTAAATATCAATCCGGGCACATCAAAGTCAAACCTGCATAAAGCAAGGCATAAACTAAAACAAATGATATTAAAAGCAGAGGAAACTGCTAATAAAACCAATTACAACAGGGGTATGGATTTTAACCCGATTGTGGCCTATAATGGCATAGGTATAGATGTAAGGACAACTTTTTTTAATAATGGTATCAGAGGATGAAAAGCGAAGAAGATTTAGATAACATTTTTAAGAAGAGGCTGGAAGACCCGGCAAATCATCGATCGTTTAACGAGGATGACTGGGATGCGCTTGAGCAAATGCTTGACGAGGGCAAGAAACGTCGTGGAATTGTTTACTGGTTGCCAATTGCAAGCGGAATAGCAGCGATGTTGCTGCTATTTTTAGGATGGTGGTTTTTTAAACCTAATGTAAAGGATGATAATATAGCAGGGCAACAACAGGTTAAGGTTAAGCCCGCTACGCCTAAAACAAATCCCGGAACCAGTGGCGGGGTTACGCCGCAACCACCAACAGACAGTTTATTAACAACCCGGCCGGCCGGGAACAGCAACATAGCTGCCAACAGCAATACAGGCAATCATGCTCATACAGGTCAAATAAGCTTAATACCATCTGTTGCCGGCTCCCACCATAATATTCCAGATGTAAACAAAAAGGGAATTAGCCGGGATACCATTATGCAACACGATCACGCCCTGATGGCAGGTACCGAGCCAACTGGTAATAATGGTACCATTTCAAATTTGCTGGCAAATAGGGCATTATCACTTGACATACAATCTTCTCCTTTAGCTGTTCCTGATTTTAAGACAAATATTGAAAGGCAACCTTTTCAAGCATCTGCAACAAAACCTAATAAAAAAATAACTAAACAGAGCTTTGGTTACCGGCCGCAATGGGCTATTACGGCGCTGGCATCATCTGATGTTAATGGTACAAATTCCTTTCAGGGTAAAGTTGGCAGCAACTATGGTTTACTGCTTTCATTTGGTGCCACTAAAAAGTTAACTATTACAAGTGGTGTTGTGTATTCGTCAAAGCCTTACAGTACAAACTTTGCTAATTATAATACTACATATAGCTTTAAGCATGACCCAATTGATGTAACTGCCGATTGCAAAATGCTTGATATCCCAGTTAATATAGCTTACCAGGTGTACGGTAATTTTCGCAATAAATTATCGGTGGGTACTGGTTTATCCTCATACCTGATGCTGCACGAAAAATATACTTATAATTATGGCGATGGTGCTAATAGTGCCGCATGGCCTCAAACTTATACCGTACCTAACAGCAAGGGGTATTTATTGAGTATTATCAACATAAATGCAACTTATGAGCACAAAATAAACTCAAAGTTTGGGGTAAGCGTTCAGCCTTATATGAAAGTGCCAATTTCAGGAGTTGGATATTCTGATATTAAACTGCAGTCTACGGGGGTAGCGGTGGGGGTAACGTATAATCTTAATTCGTTCAGAAAGCCGTAAGCATTTTGTACAACCCTTAAGCTGAGGCCAGCATTCCTTTTATACTAAATGGAATTATTATCTTGCGCCACATTTACCGCACAAGATCAATCTCCATGAAAAAACTACTGTTTTTTGCCCCCTTGTTATTACTATTTTCATGTGGGCATGGCCCGGCACAGCAACTCGAAAATAAAAAACTCAACGGCCTTGCCGTTGAATATGTAAAGCTTGGCCTTGCAATAGGGCAATACGACGGCGATTTTGTAGATGCTTATTACGGGCCGGATTCACTGAAACCCAAATCCGAGCCTCTTAAAACTTTCCCTAAGGATAGCCTGCTGGCATCGGCAAACAGCCTGATGAATGACCTGCGTACCATCGCCAACACTACAAAAACTGATACTAATAAAATCCGTGCTAACTGGATGGCCGATCAACTGGTGGCCTTCAGTCGCCGGATCCGTATTTTTTCGGGAGAGGAGAGGCCTTTTGATGAAGAATCGCGCGAGTTATTTGGTGTAGCAGCGCCGGTTTATACCGATGATTTTTTTAAGGGGCAGATAGCCCTGCTCGACAGCATTTTACCGGGTAAAGGAAACGTGAACGATAGGTTTCAAAAACTGGCCAATAAGTTTATTATCTCAAAAGATAAATTAGACCCTGTTATAAAAGCGGCTATTGCCGAAGCCCGCAAGCGCACAATTGCACATTACCAACTGCCTGCCGGCGAAACATTTACGTTGGAGTATGTAACTAATAAGTCATGGTCGGGCTATAACTGGTATAAAGGAGGTTACAAAAGCACCGTACAAATCAATACCGACCTGAAGATCTTTATTGACCGGGCTATTGATGTGGGCAGTCATGAAAGTTATCCCGGACACCATGTATACAACATGCTGCTGGAGAAAAACCTTTATCATGATAAAGGCTGGGTTGAAATTTCTCTGTACCCGTTGTTTAGTCCGCAATCGTTAATTGCCGAGGGCAGTGCCAATTACGGTATCGAGGTAGCGTTCCCTGGTGATGATAAAATAAAGTTTGCCAAAAATGTATTGCTGCCGCTGGCTGGCTTGGATACCGCCGGTGCCGATCTGTATTTTAAGGCCCTCGCCATAAAAGGAACTTTAAACTACGCCCGCAATGAGGCTGCAAGAGGCTTGATCAATAATACCATGAGCCAGGATAAAGCATTGTCGTACCTTAGAAAGTATTGCCTCATGAACGATGAGACGGCTCAAAAATCAATCAGCTTTATCAAAAAATACCGTAGTTATGTTATCAACTACAATTACGGCCAGGATTTAGTGAAAAACTACATTGAATCAAACGGAGGCACGGCCAAAGCTCCTGCAAAGCGTTGGGAATTGTTTGGCAAATTGCTGAGCCAGGAAGTTGAACCGGTAAGCTTGGTAAAGAAGTAAACGGCGTTTTACTGTTTGGGTGATGTTGTGTCCTTTTGAACGGAGGTTTATATAGAAAAAGCTGCGTCATAAATAAATTGACAACCCCAGTGCTGTGTTACCTATGAGTTAAATTTAGCCGATAATATTTATACAAAAGGGGTTAACATATTTTTGCTATAAAATTTATCAATTAATTGATTATAAGCATTTTAAATAAATATTAACCTTGAATTGTGTTAACCCTGTTAACCCCTGTTTTGTTAGAAAAATTAATTCAATAGAAACTATAATATCGCTTAAGGTATTTGGATTAAAAAATGAAGCTTATCATTTATAATACCGCCTCCTTCTATTTATAAGATAATTTTTATTCATACATTAGAGGGCAACGTTTCCTTATACATAACCAATTTAACACCAATATTATCCCTATAAATGATTAAGCCACGGTATTTTATAGCCATGTGTTTTGTGGCAGGTATTTATACGTCCTGTAAAAATCAGCAAGGCAATCAAAACAATAACTATAGCGGTTGGCCTGCCTATGCGGGTTCAAAAGAAGGGTTACGATATTCATCAAACGAAGAGATTACTTTAAATAATGTAAATAAGCTAAAAGTGATGTGGACTTTTAGTACGGGCGATAAGGATACCGCAAACCGCAGCCAAAATCAATGTAACCCAATTATGGTTGATGGTATTTTGTATGGCACCAGTCCTAAATTGAAGCTATTTGCGCTCAATGCTGCCACGGGCCAGCAAAAGTGGCTGTTTGATCCAGCAAAGGATGATACCACCAATAACGGCGACCCTATGGCTTATTATAAAGTGAGCCGCGGAGTAATATACTGGCAAAATGATAATGGCGGCGAAAAGAGGATTTTCTACAGCGTGGGTGCTAAAACCTGGGCTATTGATGCCGAAAACGGCACTCCGGTGCGCTCATTTGGCAAGGGTGGCTATCTCGACCTTACTAAGAATTTAGACAGGGATACCAAATCATTTGTCGCAGGAACTACGCCCGGCGTGGTTTATAAAGATGTATTGATTGTTGGTGACCGTGTATCCGAATCAGCCGATGCAGCCCCTGGGCATGTGCGTGCTTACGATGCCCGTACAGGAAAGCTAAAATGGATCTTCCACACCATACCGCATCCCGGCGAAGTGGGTTACAATACCTGGAAAGATACAACGGCTTACAAAAAATTTGGCGGAGCTAACAATTGGGCGGGTATGGCTTTGGATGAAAAGCGGGGGATCGTGTACATTCCAACCGGCTCAGTAGGTGGCGACTTTTATGGTGGGTTCAGGAAAGGGCAAAATCTGTTTGCCAATTCATTGCTGGCACTTGATGCAGCTACGGGTAAGCTGAAATGGTATTACCAATTTGTGCATCACGACCTATGGGACCGTGACTTGCCCGCCAATCCAAACCTGGTAACCATCGTTAAAGACGGTAAAAAGATAGATGCCGTAACACAAATCACCAAGCATGGTTATGTATTTATGTTCGACAGAACGAATGGAAAGCCTATATTCCCGATAGTGGAAACACCTGTGCCAACCAAAGCCCTTCCCGGCGAAGAAGTTTGGCCTACGCAACCCATCCCAACTTTGCCGCAACCTTTCGCCCGGCAAATGTTTAATCCCGAAGATGTTACCGGCCGTACGCCCGAAGTGCACAGGGAAATGCTGTCAAAATATAACCAGGTTAAAAACCGGATCATGTTCACCCCGCCAAGCAAGGAGGGAGGCTGGATCTTCCCCGGTTTTGACGGCGGGGGCGAGTGGGGCGGAGCTGCTGTCGATCCTGAAAGTAAGATACTATACGTAAACTGCTCTGAAATGCCATGGGCGCAGGTGATGATAGATGTACCTAAAACCAACACTAACGATCATTCACCGCAGGCATTGGGACATGTAGTGTATAATACCAATTGCATCAGCTGTCACGGTGCCGAACTGAAGGGTAATGGCACATCCTATCCATCGTTGGTGAACATCGGCAAAAAGTATACTGCCGATCAGGTGAGCGGTATTATTGCTGCCGGCCGCAACATGATGCCTTCTTTTAAACAGATTTCGCCCACAGATAAAAAGAACCTGCTTGCTTTCCTGCTCAAGATCCCGGAAACTAAGGGGGCGAAAGAGGTAGCCAAAGAACCAACCGGCAATCGCTCCGCCAGTTCGGAGGCGGAAAAGAAAATGCTTGATGAAGTACATTATGCCATGAATGGTTATAACCGTTTTTTAGATAAGGATGGCTATCCCGGTATAAAACCGCCATGGGGTACGCTCAATGCTATCAACCTTACATCGGGCAAGTTGCTTTGGAAAGTGCCGCTGGGTGAGTATCCTGAGTTAACCAAAAAAGGAATCCCTGTAACCGGCACCGAAAACTATGGCGGCCCCCTGGTTACCAAGGGAGGTTTAATTTTTATTGCTGCAACTAAGGATGAAAAGATCCGTGCGTTTGATAAACGTACCGGCAAAGTGGTTTGGGAAGCTAATTTGCCGGCGGCGGGTTATGCTACCCCGACAACTTATTCAATTGATGGTAAACAGTACATAGTTATTGCCTGTGGCGGTGGAAAAATTGGAAGTAAGTCGGGAGATAGTTATGTTTGTTTTGGATTAACCGACTAACACCTCTTTATGGATTTATTTGAAGCAGTTTTTGATTTGTACGAGCAGATACGGTTAAAGGCCGAAAATGATTTTCAGGATCTGATCAAATGCCAGTACACGCAGCAATGTTACAGCGATAATGGCGCTTTTTGCCTTGTATTGGAGGTCACTGTTTTAAAAAATATCTCTGATGATGATTATGGGTTGGTATTTTCCATCAATGCTCAAACAGAACCAAATCACCCCGACCATAAAAGTGATGCTAAAGGTATATTTTTAATTGCCGATGTGCATCGTGGCGATAATAAGGCGATCAGTAATTTGGATGAGCTTGTTTTTGACCCACAAAATGAAGATGCCGTTGAGGAGGCTTATGCTAAGATTGAGCAATTTGTTAAACCATTTACCACGAGCGTGAGTGATCTGCTTGTCCAGGGGTATGATATTAAGGTAGAGGATAATTCGGTAAATTAGGAATAATCGCCCACATTAAAACAACGTCATTATAAGGTATGAAACAATGACGTTGTTTAAGGTCTTTTAGTTGACGATCGCGAGCGGCCTCTCTTAAAACTGCTCCTCATAAACAGCTCCTCCGGGCGTTTGTAGTTTATAATGTTTTACCTGCCCCGGTCCTTCAAATTCAAAACGGATGCCTACAATACGGCCCATGGTGTGAGCCTGTTTAAATTCAAAGATCTGTTTGTTATTAAGATATATTTTCAGATAATGGTCTTTAACGCTGCATCTCAGGTTTTGAAATTGTGACATATCTGTACCAAAGGCACTCAGGTCATGGTTTTTGCCATCAACCCATTCTTCACCGGTTAAAATGCCCATATCGGCGATGCATCCTTTGTTTACTATGGGGATCACAATGGCAGTACCGTTACCTAAAATGGTGAGGTCGGCTTTGGCGCAGGCCGATTGGCCGGGTGTTGAGGTATTGCGCAGGGTGCAATCCATAGTGAAATTATCTGCATTAATTCCTGGAAATTCGCGAATGTTGGCAAATTTTACCCAGGTATTGTTAAAAACAGGTGTTCCTGATTTTTGCTCCATGACATCTGCTGTAATTCCCATAAAGCCCTGCCCTTTAATTTCTTCCGGCGAAAGATAAACAGGTATGGGCTGGTGATCGAGGATGCCTTTCCAGCCCTTGGTTTTAATAAATACCGATGTTTCCTTTCGCACATGTTTGTCTACAATGAGCTTTGCTATAAAATAACCGGGATCATAATAGATAGAGGTATACTGTTTGCCGTCACCGGGTACCTGTTCGCGGCGATTAGGGTCCCATGATTGCTGAATAAAAACGCTATCAGAATGAAATGCTGAGGCATCATAATTAAATACAACTGAGTTAGGCAAATCGTCAGAAACTTTCTTGCTGGTGAATTTTATTGAGCCTGGATCAATTGGTTTATTGCGCTTGCTGCTCATGAAAAACAATGCGCCTAATACCAGCAGCAATGCGCTGCCAAACCAGATATAGCGTAAACCGGGTTTTGAAAGCGGAGCCACAACTGAGGTATCTGAATCATTTATTTTAACCGGGTACTCAATTACGCCGTTAACCTGGTGGTGCTGCCTGAAATCGCGCCAACTGGTGTAGTCAAGGAAACGGGCAAGGGCATTCAGCGTTGCTGCATTGGGGAAGCTTTCGTAGCGCACCTTACCCCAGATCCTTTTCAGAGTTGATACACTGAGCTGTACCCGTGTTTTATCAAAGATTTGCTGGCTTAGCTGCTCAAAGTCATTATTACCCCAAATATCACTATCACCCCAATTTAAGGTTCGCTCAATAAGCTGCCGGCATAACAAAAGCAATTGTTTTTCCTTTTCCATTGATCTACAGGTAATAATGTGGTTTAAAAATCCCTAAAACGCTTTGAACAAACTTGAACTTAACTTGAAATGCCGCCCGTGCTTTATTGTAATGACAATTTGCAAGTTTTGATTAAAGTTAAAATCAAAACCCATGAACAACAAGATTTTATTGTTTGCCATACTAAGCATGACGCTTGGCAGCGGCTTTTGTTACAGTCAGCAAAAGAAAGTTACATATGATATTAACCAATTGCTGAAGGAAAATAAACTGGTGAAAGCCTACACCCGCCAAACTGTTAAAGAACTTACCGACGGCAATAAACAAGGCCTGACATTAGATGGTATTTTATGGCTTAAGGATGTGGATTTTAAAACAGGCACCATTGATATTGATTTGCGGGGCAGGGATGTTTTTCAGGAAAGCTTTTTAGGCATAGCTTTTCACGGTATTGATACTACAACCAATGATGTTATCTATTTCCGCCCTTTTAATTTTCAGTCCGCAGATACGCTTCGCCGCAAACATACGGTACAATACATCAGCGAGCCTGATTTTCCCTGGGATAAACTCCGTAAGGAACATCCGCTGGTTTATGAAAATGCAGTAAATCCTTTTCCGCTGGCGGAGGCCTGGTTTCATGCGCGCATTGTAGTTAATGCCGATAATATTGTTGTGTATGTTGACCATTCCCATCAACCATCGCTTACTGTAAAAAAACTGAATAACCGGCAAAGCGGGCTCGTTGGCCTTTGGTCGTCCGGGTTGCCGGGCGATTTTGCCAACCTTGTTATTACTCAATAAGTATAAAACAACCATCATCATGAAAAAATTAGTCTTAATGTTAACGCTGTTTGCTGCCGTGGAAACACGGGCACAACAAAAGCACCAGGTATACAACCTTTCGGTTGTATACCCTAAACAATGGATCATTCCTAAAAACGATACGCTTGGCTATGAGCTCGGCACTTTCCAGGGGCAAAAGGCGTTGCTCATCAAACGGAAGATCGGTGACTACAAATCTGCCAGTTTAGCGTATAAGCCGGGTTTAAATTTCAAGGATGGGATTATTGAAATGGATGTAGCTTGTGTAAATCCTAAAGGAGGCTTTGTTGGTTTGGCTTTTCATATCCGGGATGCCCATCATTATGAAACAGTTTATTTCAGGCCGGGATCATCCGGTACTATTAACGCTATCCAGTACATGCCCGAAAAAAAGGCCGAGTTTAACTGGTGGGACTATGAGGCAACAAAATACCAGGCTAAAGCCATAATTCCGCAAAATAAATGGTTTCATGTTAAAGTGGTGGTTCGGGGCAGCAAAATGGAGGTTTATGTGGATAATGCCCCGAAGCCGGCGATGGTGTACACCCCGCTTGATCCGTCATTGAAAAGCGGTGCGGTAGGTTATTGGCATGGAAACTGCCCCAAAGGTGCTTACAAAAATCTTGTTGTAACAGCTTTTAATTAAGAAATGATGCTAACGGGATTTGTGCGCTCTCTGTCCGGCCTTGCGAGGTTTTTAAACTTCGCAAGGCTTCAATTGCAAAAAATCGCCCTAACTACATCGATGTAGTAGAAATATATAGTCAAATGGCTGTCCTGTGCTTGTTTTTATTGAACCAAAATCTGCACTTTTATAACTTGAAATGTGCCCTGCATAAGCACTTTAACCAGTTATTTATAGTCTATGAAATTTAAACACCTGTACAAATCAACAATTACTGCATGTTTATTAGCGCTAAGCCTCAATTCTTTTTCGCAAAATAGTTTTAAACCCCAAAAGGATGTATTGGCAACCGTCAAAAAAAACTTTGCTAATGCGGATGTACAATATAAGTATATGGCCAAACAGTTTGGGCCTGAGCAATTTCCTAAAACGTATCACCCTAATACCGATAAGTTTGAAACAAGCAACAGTAGCTGGTGGTGCAGTGGTTTTTATTCAGGCACATTACTAAATCTATATCAGCAAACTAAAGATGCTGAGCTGCTTAACCAGGCTAATGAAAACTTGAAAGGCCTCGAAAAAGAACAATATAATAAAGGGACGCATGACCTCGGCTTTATGATGTATTGCAGCTTCGGTACAGCAAACCATCTTGAGCCGAAACCTGAGTATAAAGAAATTCTGATTAATAGTGCCAAATCACTTTCAACAAGGTTTAACCCAACGGTTGGCTGTATCCGTTCATGGAATTCAAAGGCTAATGATTTTCTGGTGATCATTGACAATATGATGAACCTGGAACTGTTGTTTTACGCTACCAAGGCAACCGGCGACTCGAGCTTTTATAAAATAGCGGTTACCCATGCCAATACCACTATGAAAAACCACTTCCGCCCGGATTTTAGCTCGTATCACGTAATTAACTATGATGAACAAACAGGGGCGGTAAAAGAAAAGAAAACCGCACAGGGCTTTGCTAATGAGTCGGCATGGGCAAGGGGACAATCCTGGGGGCTATACGGCTATACAGTTATGTACCGCGAAACTAAAGACAAAAAATACCTTGAGCAGGCAAAAAATATAGCGCATTTTATATTGACCAATCCAAACTTGCCTGCCGATAAAATACCTTACTGGGATTATAACGCACCAAACATCCCCAATGCGTTGCGCGATGCTTCTGCAGCATCAGTTATGGCCTCGGCCTTGCTTGAACTTTGCCGTTATGTTGATAAAAAGGATGGCCAGGAGTATTTTAATACAGCTCAAACTATTATCAAAAACTTATCTGCACCGGCATATAAAGCTGACTTGAACACTAACGGAGGTTTTATTTTGAAACACAGCGTGGGCCATTTTCCGGCAGGTACCGAAGTTGACGTACCTTTAACTTATGCCGATTATTACTTTGTTGAGGCCATGGAGCGTTATAAAGCTTTTGCTAAATAACGCTATATTTATTGCATGGCATTAGGCAAAGGTAGGTTAGAAGCATTTAGTGATGGCGTAATAGCCATCATTATTACCATTATGGTGTTGGAAATGAAGGTTCCGCATGGCGAAAGCCTGGAAGCTTTGAAACCGCTTATCCCGGTTTTTTTAAGCTATCTGCTCAGTTTTGTATACGTAGGTATTTACTGGAACAATCATCACCATACCTTGCAGGCGGTACGCTCTGTAAACGGTAAAATATTGTGGGCCAACCTACACCTGTTATTCTGGCTATCGTTGATACCTTTTGTAACCGGCTGGATGGGAGAGACCCACCTCACCCAATGGCCGGTTTTCTTTTATGGTGTGGTGCTCATCATGAATGGTATTGCCTATCGCATCCTGGCGTTAATGCTCATTAAACATCACGGTGAAGACTCGTTAATAGCAAAAGCCTTCGGCAATGATTTTAAGGGGAAAATTTCTGTGGTGCTGTACGCGGTTGCTATATTATGTACCTGGCTAAATCCTGTTGTCAGCGTTGTAATTTATGTAGTGGTAGCCGGGAGTTGGTTTATACCCGATAAACGTTTCGAACGTCTCCTCGAATCTTAACAGTTGCCTGAATTAAGATCGGGATCCCGGTATGATAAAAAGTGCAGTAACCCCGCTTACTTGGTGCGCATAGTTAAAAAGCAGTTCACTTTTAACTATGCTTTATTTACCCAAATAGTTTATTCCGGCCGTTTTTAATTTTTTAATAACCGCTGCTGCCACATCGCGCCCCTGCTGGTTGCCGTTGACAATGGCATCATTAAAATGAATACCGCCATAAAAACGGGACAAAGAAGCCTCTTCAGCAGCCTGCTTAAACGATTTGAAATCGCGGGGGCCAACACCATAGGGGATTTCCGAATCATCTGTGTAAGCAAAGTTATCACCCAACAGATAACTTAATACTCCAGCCGACGAATTTGACAACACGGCATGGCCGCTTGGATACTCCGGGAATGGCGGGGTTTGCAACATGGGCACCCATTTAATATCAATGTATTTGTTAATATAGGTTTCGGGGCGGATGCCGTTACTGCGATATTTTTCGTCCCAGCAACTGATAAACGCATCCATTTCGGTCATGGCTACCAGCGTCGTTACTTGTATCGATTTATCAAAACTAAGCCCGGCTTTTTTTACGGCAATACCTACAATATTCATCCAGTGCCCGCCCGGACTGATTTTTTTAAAACCGATCATCATGTGCCCCGATGTGGTGACAGCAAAAGGGTTGCAATCCCAGAAGTTGGCGATCATGATCTGCTCTGCCGACATGTTTTTGGATACCGTGTAAACTGCATAGGCCTCTTTATAAAACTCGCTGGTGCTATCTGTGCTGAAAACTGCGGGCCTAACCGGCACAAACTGATCGGCTGAGTCAATAAACATCGGGCGAATGGTTTTCCAGTTGGGTTCAACGGCCTCCATATACATCGGCGGGGTAGGGAACCAGTTTTTACCACCTTTAATAGGCGAATACCGAAGCCGGCCGCTCAACTTATTGTAATTATCTGATTTAGAATATTTAATAATCTTAGCCGTCATTTCGGTGGCAGCGGCTATCGATTGCTTGACCACATCTTCGCTGATTCCGTTCTCTTTAAGAAGGGCTACATACTTATCCTCATCATCCTGCAGCATAAAGCCCGATGGGAGCATCTGCTTTCCTGTTTCCAGTATACAATACATAGCGGCTATGCGATAATCGTACTTATCGGCCGGGATGCTGATCTGGTTATCCTGTGTGTAACTTTTGATAAAATTGCCAACCGGTATTATCTGTTTATTGTTTAGGCTAACCAAATTATAAGCCCCCAGGGTTATATAGGCATAATAACGGGAAGCAGCGGGCGGGTTTACAACATCATGGATCATAACCGTCGAAATAGCATTTACAGCCTGATCGATATGCAGGTACGGAAGAATGTTTTTCTTACTCTTTTGCGCGTAAGCTGCTGTGCTTATCAGCGCTAAAAACAATATGGATATTTGTTTGATCATTTGTTTTAATTTTGTTTCAGTGCCAAGCCTTAAGTCAATAGGTACTTAAGATTTAGTACTTGTAAAACTGCAGCGCCTGGCCCGATGCACCTATCATTACATAATTTGCACCGTTTATTTTTATTTCTGCGGCCGATTTTACGTCACCGTTTACCGATAGCCCGGCAACCGGTTGGCTTTGGTATGTGAAATTGCCTTTACCGTCGCCGGTAAGCAGGCAGCCATAATTTGCGTCAAAGCTCCCCAGTTTCAGGCGGTTATCTGAATGGTTGCCCAGCAGCAGCAGGTCTGTTTTGCCGTCATGATTAAAATCGCCGGTGAGGATTTCTGATACCGACGAATATTGGGCCTGCAACGGCAACCCACCTTTTACAAACTTACCACCACGGTTCATGAACAGGCATGTTGCAACTTCATTAGCTGTAAGCTTAGTGGCTTTAGCAAGCTCTTCGGGTGGAAAAATATCCTTCATAGTAGCATCGCAATAAGCTTTGTATGAAGCAAACCTTTTACGCATGGGGTAAATCTGGTCGTTCAGTTCGTCCCGACTTACAAAAGGGTAGCTTACGCCCTGTATATAAAAGTTAAAGAACGGATCGATTGAGCCGTTGCCGTCAAAATCAGCAAAATACATTTCGGCGGGCTCTGTTTGGCTGGCATGGATCTGCGTGTTTTCGCCAAGGTTCCCTGCTATGATATCCGGTTTGCCGTCGTCATCCACATCAGTAATGGTTAGCGTGTTCCAGAAACCGCTAACGGGATGATCAAAGTATTTGGCTGTTTCATCAACAAAACCGGCTTTGGTGTTAGTAAAAACCATGATAGGCATAAATTCGCCGCATACTACCAGGTCTTTACGGCCATCGCCATTCAAGTCGGCCCATTGAGCATCTTTGATCATACCTATGCCTGTAAATGGTGCATCGGTAGTTTCAAAATGACCACCGCCCGTATTGGTAAGTAGGTAGCTTTTTGGTGCAGATGGATAAGAACCCGGTGTAACGTTTGATCCAATAAACAGGTCAATTTTTCCGTCGTTGTTATAATCACAAGGGCGTACACATGATTTACTACTGGCGGTTAATATCGGGAGGGAGGTACTTGAAAAGCTGAAATTGCCTTTACCATCGTTTAGATAAAGCTTGTCCTGCAGCTCATTGGCGCCGGGTTCTAATAGTGAATAGCCGCCTTTGGCTATGTACAGATCGGGAAAACCATCGCCATTGGCGTCAAAAAACGCCGCTGCTGATGTGTTTTCTTTATTAACGTCCGATATCTCCTGAACGGCATAATTGCCGCCTGCTTTTTGAATAAATATCTTGCTCGGTGTATTCTGATCACCGGCAATAAATAGGTCCTCAAGACCATCTTTGTTTACATCAGCTTTGGCTATCACCGGCCCTGTTTTTGAGCTCATGAACAGCATCAAAGGCTGGCGCTTAAAATCATTGATGCTGTTTTCGGTATGGGTGTAATCGATAGCAGGTTTAGCTAACGTGAACAGGGCTTTTTGATTGCTTTTGCTAACGGTTTTAAACATAGAATTGCCTGTTTTATAGGTGATGTTTAAGCGTTGATTTGCTTTAACGTCGCTAAGCAATTGCGATGTTTGATCGGGCCAGATGATCCGTACTGAATCTGCCTGCTGCTGATTGCCTAATCCAAAATTTAAAACTGTGGATACGCACGAAAGATACCCCCTGTTAGGGTTAACCTCCTGGTATTGTACTTGTTTGCCGCTATATACGAATACTTTTGAGCCTATGGCATTGGTATTCCCTTCCGGCTGTTTAAGGTTTATTGCCAGGTAGTTCTTTTTGCCGGTTTCCATGGTCATGTTTTGTAATATGGAAGCCTCGCTGTTGATATTATTGGTAACCAGGTCAAGATCGCCGTCGTTATCAAGGTCGGCATAAACGGAGCCGCTGGAAATGCCACCTTTATTGATCCCCCAATCTTGTTTTTTATCGGTGAAGGTAAGGTTATGATTATTTTGGAAAATATAGTTTGACAGTGTAGTAGAGGGCATAGCTTTAACCAGGTCCATGAGCAGGAAGGGTTCGCGGTTCATAGCTTTTTTGAGTTTATAATCGCCCCAATACCGTAAAAAGTCCTTGTTGGTGTAATCGCGGAAGTAACCGTTGGAGATGAAGATATCCTTGTAGCCGTCGTTGTCAAAATCGGCAATAAGCGGGCACCAGCTCCAGTCAGTATTGGAAACGCCTGCCAGCTGACCGATTTCGCTGAAAGTACCATCACCATTATTAACCTGCAGCATGTTGCGCATATATTGTTTGTACAGGTTCTGGTTCAGCATCAGCTCAAACGATTCGTAGTTTTCCTGTAGTTGCAACAGCTTTTGACGCCGGTTATCAGGAGGCAGCATGTCAAGCGTCATCATATCAGGAAGGCCGTCATTATTGATATCAGCTATATCAACCCCCATTGAAAATTGTGACAAATGTTTGAAGCACTTTTTACTATCCTCGGTAAAAGTGCCGTTTCCGTTGTTTATGTAAAGGTAGTCGGGTTCGTTGTAATCGTTGGTTACATAAATATCCTGTAATCCATCTTTGTTCATATCAGCTATGGCAACGCCAAGGCCAAAGGTGAGGGGATTTTGAATGATGCCCGCTTTTTTGGATACATCAACAAAATGACCACCCTGGTTTTCAAAAAGTTTATTGCTGGCCAATTCGTCGGTTTCGGCTTTGGCCTGTGCAAATTCAAGGTTGCTGATTTTTTTAACGTTATGGTTAAGCAGGAACATATCCAGCTTGCCATCATTATTATAGTCAAAAAATACAGCCTGGGTACTATAGCCGGGATCATCAAGGCCGTATTGTTTGGCCATTTCAACAAATTTGCTGTTGCCTTTATTGATGAAAAGTTGGTTGCGGCGTTTGGCGTTATCACCAAGGCCGGAATAACACACATAAATGTCCAGGAGACCGTCGCCGTTAACATCGGCCATGGTAACGCCGGTTTTCCAGTCGCCGGGCCTGTCCGCGAGGCCGCTGCCGGCTTGCTGGGTAATATCTTTAAATTTCAGGTTCCCTAAGTTGAGGTACAGTTTATTTTGACCAAGGTTGCTGGTAAAAAATAGGTCTTCGAGGCCGTCATTGTTGATATCGCCAACGGCAACACCGCCTCCATTGTACAGGTACTCATAGGAGAGCACGTTGAGCTTTTCGTCCTCAACCAGGTCATTGCGGAATTTAACACTGGTTTCTTCGGGGGTAAGCAGCTTAAAAAGCGGTTGCTGCGCATTACCGCGCATACTTTGTAATGTAAACAGCGCAACAGTACAAAATGTAAAAGTGTTTAACCTTTTAAGTTTAAAATTAACGAGGGGAGAAGAACAACACATTATCAACAGATTTTATTTTTCCGGGCCGCAGGGGATTTAAATTTACTTATTTGTATTGATAATTGCCACCGGATGATTAATCCTTTTTGTTGTAAAAACCAAAAAACAAGGCTATGAAGCCATAGCCTTGTTTTTAAAGTGAATTATATAGGGGTATTATTTATCCCACCATACACGTGATGAAAATTTATCACCACCAGATAATGATGCAACACCGCTTGACAAACCATTAGGGTTTGTTGATTGGAGCGTAATTGGATAAATTACACGACGCGGGATCTCAGTATCAAACTGAGATGGATATTTAACTGGGGTTAAGACAGGGAAACCTGATCTTCTCCAGTTGGTCCAGTTTTCGTTAAACATGAACAATGTTGAGGTTTCAACCCAATATTCAGTATTAATTTGCTGTAAAGCTGATGCACCAAGCGGGTGGGCTGCAACGTATGCTGCTACTGCTGCATCGCTTATGGCAGCAGCTGCGTTAATCTGCGCTATCGACTTCATGTCGGCAGCTAATGCGTTAGCATAGTGCGTAGCCGCGCTACCACCTACACTCCAGCCTCTCGTTGCCGCTTCGGCGAGTAATAATTCTGTTTCGCCGTAAGTTAAAAGCATATTGATAGTGCTTTTGTCAACAGGGTTAATGGTACTTGTTGCTGTGTAATAAACCTGTAAACGCGGACGTGAATATTTGCCCAGAGGCGCCGGAGCATCTTTTTCGACAGCAGGGTCAGCAGGAGTAGCACCCGGATAATTCGGATCGGTAGTTACATCGGTAGCGCCGCCGTTTAAGTCGAGGCCGTTAGGTAAACCAATTTGTTTAGCGTAGGCGGTGTCACCTGCAACCGTTTCATTTTCATTTGCTTTTTTACCATTGCCTGTAGCAATCTCTGCAATCGCGCGTACTCTTAAAGAATCACTTTTTGATTTCATGTAATCAATCAGGGTTTTTGACCAGCGTACCTCGCGGAAATCATCAACAGTTAACAACGCGTTTACAATAGCGTTTGAATAGCCATTAGCATTATTTGTTTTTACTTTAGCGTTGTCATCAATACTGGCCATGGTACCGGCTGCGGCAGCCTTTTCAACATATTTTTGAGCCGTTGCCGGGTCAACTTTAGTTAACCTCATAGCTACGCGTACCATTAGTGAGTAACCAAACCTTTTCCACTTGGCAATGTCGCCGCTGTAAAACAAATCAGAACTTGGCTTGTCTTTGGCCGGATTCAAAGCAGTCAGGGCCGCATCGAGATCGGTTAACATAGCTGTATAAATAGCCTGCTGTTTATCGAACTTAGGGAAGAAAACGCCTTGTTTAGCCTGGCCTGCTTCTGAGTAAGGCACATCACCATAAGTATCTGTTATACGTTGTACAATCAATACTTTCATAATGGTGGCAATATTGTTCAGATTGTCATACCCGGTTTTACCTTTGGTAAGATTTTTTATTTCCTCAACGTAGGTCTCAGCACCATAACCTTCGCTGTAAACGCGGCCTATGTAATCGTTAAACGATCCGCTTTGCTGATATTTATCGCCATTGCCGTAATAACTAAATGTTGATGCTAATGACTGTGTCCACATACTTTGAAACAGCAGCTGCGAGTAACCCGTTTGCGAATAATTCAATTGTGCCTGGGCCAGCAAAAAGTTTGGATTAAACTGATCGGCGGTCGTAGCATTAGGGTCGGTATTTATTTTAGTGAAGTCTTTGGTGCAACCGGCAAACAGCGTTGCTGCCAGGCAAAGGCCACTATATATAAGTCTCTTTTTCATCTCCGTTATTTTCTAAATTTAAAGTTAACATTAATACCGAATGTGCGGGTTGCTGGTAAGCTGGTACCTTCGATGCCTGCATAATTGATATTGTTTGAGAAGCCTGATTCTGGATCGATGTTATCAGAATGTTTCATGATAGTCCAAAGGTTACGACCTACTGCAGAAACCGTGATGGCGTTGAATGGTGATCCATTCAGGAAACTGCTGGTAAAGGTATAGCCAAAAGTAACCTGGCGTAATTTGATAAAATCGCCGTTTAACACGTTAAGTGCTGAAACATTGTATAAACCTTTTTGGTAGTAGTCCTGAGCGTCAACACTTTTTGTATTTGGAGTACCTGCTTCGGTAACACCTTTACCAACCACGCCGCCTTCACGTCCGTCCAGAGTGATTTTGTTTAAACCGCGGAAGATACTGTAAGCATTGGTTGCAGACAGAATTTTGCCACCAAAACGGTAATCAACCAGGAATGACAGGTTAAAATGTTTGTAGTTAAAATCGTTGTTTAAACCACCGTAAATTTTTGGCACGGTTGAACCCATTGGGATACGGGCTGTAGTTTCAGGATAACCGTCTGAGTTAAAAATAATATTGCCACCGGCATCCCGTTTATAATCGTTAGCCATAATTTGCGGGCCAGGTAAGCCAACAACATAGGCAAGGTTAGCATTCAATGGCCTGTAAGTACCTAAGGTTTGTGTAGTACCGAAATCATCAGTTTTTAATACCTTGTTTTTAACATAAGTAAAGTTGATTGACGGCGACCATGAGAAAGTTGAGGTTTGTACAGGTGTACCTTTAATCTCAACTTCCACACCACGGTTTTGGAATGATTGTGTGCCTATGAGGCGTGTGTTGAAACCAGCTGCCGGGTCAAGTTGGCTGCGTAATAGCTCATTGTGTGTTTTACGGCTAAAGTAATCAGCGTCAACACTTAAACGACCGTTAAAGAATTTTAACTCCGTACCAATTTCCAACTCGTCAAGCGTGTAAGGTTTTAAATTAAGGTTATACAGATCCAGCGAGTAGTTACCGATAGTAGTGCCGTTGATTTGATTACCTAAGTTATAGTAAGCTGATGTGCTGTACGCTTTATCGGGCTCACCACTGGTTTTAGCGTATGATACGCGAAGTTTGCCAAAATCAAGTGTGGGAAGCTTCAACAGATCGGAAAACAAAAAGCTTGCTGATACCGAAGGTGTAAAGATGCTCAGGTTATTAGCCGGCAGTTTTGAATAAGCATCGTAACGGCCGGTTGTGCTTAACGTAAGGAAGCTTTTAATGTTAAAATCGGCTGTATAATATGCTGAGTGAACTTCCGATTTATTGAATTGGTAGTTTGCCGGGTTTTTAACACTTACGTTGCTATAGCTATAGAAGAAAGGCAGTGTAAATGGACCACCGCTTAAGCTTGTGTATTCGTACTGGTTTTTGCGAATGTTGGCACCTGCTGAAAAGTCAAAAGCAAGTAAATCCTTTACAATAGTGTGTTTTACACCAACCAAACCGTCGGCATTAAACTCAAAGCTTTGTGCGGTTGATTGTTCATCCAAACCACCCATTAAACCGGTGTAATAAGCGGTACCGGTAGGGGTAACTTTAAAGCGGCTATCATTAATGTTATCATAACCTAAACGGGCCTGCGCATAAATCCAGTCGGTAAAGTTGTAACGGGCGGTTAATGACGAAATTAAACGTTTACGACCAGTATTGTTTATAAAGTTGTTAGCCGCGAAGTAAGGGTTGGTAACATAAGGGTCATCTGTCCATACTTGTTCATAGCCATTAGCCGCTATGCCCGGGTTTAAGATAGATTGATTGATGTTTGGCGCAAGGAACCAGATGTTGTTAGGATTACCCGGACCGTCGCTCAGGCTTGGCCTGTTTTTTGAATTTTCGATCAAATAGTTGGCAACCACAGCTATGTTCAACTTCGGTGTAACATTTTGGTTTACGTTTAAGTTGAATGTTTTCCTGCCTAAATTACTGTTGCGTACAATTGACCCTGCGTTCAGATCAGAAACCGATAACCGGAAAGCACCATTCTCGCCGCCACCATCAAATGATACGGTATTAGTATAAGTGTTACCTGTACGGTAAAAGTTTTGCAGGTTATTAGTACCTGCTGCGGAGTAAGGATACGATTTGCCATCAAACTGTATAGTTGAAGAACCATCCAGTTTTGAACCCCATGCTAAACGGCTTGATTGCTGCGCACCATCAACGGAGGCAGGTTTTACGCCATGTTGTCCCTGGCCATAGGTGGTTTGAAAATCAGTTGTGTTATTAACTTTATCGGCCTGGTAGTTGGTATTAAATTCAACACCGAAGCCCGAATTTTTCTTGCCGCCCTTAGTGGTGATCAAAATTACGCCATTTGATGCACGGCTACCATACAGCGCAGATGCCGACTGGCCTTTCAACACGGTAATAGTTTCAACATCGTCGGGATTTATGTTGCTGATACCGTCACCGTAGTCGGCACCGCCCCATTCGCCCGATGAACCACGTTGGGTATTATCCATCGGTACGCCGTTAATTACAAATAATGGAGAGCCCGCGCCGCCGCTGGTAACGCCACGTAATAAAATACGAGCTGATGAACCCGGGCCACCGCTAACACCGCTAATGCTCACACCTGCAACTCGGCCTTCTAATGAATAGGCAACGTTGGTTTCTTTCGCTTTATCAAGCAGGTCGCCTTTTACTGTTGTTACAGCATAACCTAATTTTTTCTCTTCCTTTTTTATACCTAAAGCCGTTACAACTACCTCATTCAGGTTAGTGTTTGATTTTAGGGTAATGGTAATAGTTGATTTACCACCAACCGCTACATCTACAGTTGCGTAGCCTATGTAACTTAAGGTTAACACAGTGTTTGGCTGAACATCAAGCGTAAAAGTTACCGTTGGCATCAGTTTGGGTACCGGTGGTGGTGCCTTTGATCCTGATGCTTACGCCTACGAGTGGTTCGCCTTTTTCGTCAACAACCTTACCGGTAAGTTTAGCGAAGTTTAAGTTAAAATTATAGTTTGATTTGGCATTTGCTTTTGGCGCTTCAGCAGCCGAAGCCTGCATATTCAAGAGCACCATACCTGCAAGGGCAAATTTACACAGGTTGAGGGATTTTGATACCCATGGCCTCTGTACACCCACCGGGTGTTTGAAAAATTTCATATTTTATTGAATTTAAAGGGAGTTAATAGCGAAGCGCCCTGGAAGCACAACGCAGTTATAAACATTCAAAAATCTTTTTCGGGGCAGTAATTCCCTCCGGGTAATTATCGCCTGTAGCGGGGAGAGTAAGCTTTTTTTACATAGGCATCAGTTTTCCTGGGTTTATTAATAATGTCATATAGTTTGGTTAATGATCACTGTGCTAAAGGAAATCTATCCTTTGTAGGGATGCACTTTAGTGATTTAAAGTGAGGACAATTAAATTTCAGCGATTGCCTACAAACCCATGAAAAATATTTTGCAATTATTAATTACCGGTATTTTAAACTGCTGTATGGAAAAAAAGAGATTGGTAAGAAGTGGATTAGTATTGCCCGCTGCCTGACATGATCATAGATGCAAGCTGTTCATCGCGGTCATAAATATCTTTGCGGAAGTTGAGCAGATTATTCCTGTCGGTAAAGGCGGTAAAATAAGCTATAAATACAGGCATCTTTTGTTTGAGTGTAACCTGCTGTTCTTTACCAAGATGCATGGCTTTATTAATGCGGGAGGTTGTCCAGGTGCTGTCGTACTTTAAAAGAAATGAAGCCAGTTTTACCGGTTCGCCAACGCGGATACAGCCGTGGCTAAACGCCCGTGAGGATTCGCCAAACAACGACCTTGAAGGCGTATCGTGCAAATAGATACTGTAACTATTAGGGAACAGGAATTTTACCAGCCCCAAAGAGTTTGCCGGTCCGGGTTTTTGCTGAATTACCGGAAGCCCGTTTTCCCGGCCGGTAATGACCATATTATGCTCGTTAAGATAATTTGGGTTGCTGCTCATGGCCGGCAACACTTCATTGCGCACAATACTTTCGGGCAGGTTCCAGTAAGGACTGAATACCACGTACTGCATTTCGCCGTAAAATATTACTGTTTGATGTACTTTTTCCCCCACTACCACATTGCAACTCCATAATAAGCTATCGGCATGGTAAACGTGTAGTTTAAATTCGGGGATATTCACAGCGAGGTAGTCGGTAGTTAAACTTACAGGCAGCCAGCGGCAGCGCTCCATGTTTACAATGATCTGTTTGATCCGTGATTTGAGCGGTACATTCATTTCGGCCATAGTTCCGGGGCCGGGTAAGCCATCGGCGCTAAGGCCGTGCCTGAGCTGGAATTGGGTTATGGCTGCTTTAAACTCGTCATCAAACCTATTGTTGAGCGTATCGCCTTTAAAATCTTCCAGTTTATATAGGCGGGCTTTTATGCGGGCAACTACGGCCGACGAGTCGCCGGGTTTGAGTTTTTTGCTGATAATAATTGGTTCCCAGCTCTCATGGGCATCAAGCCGGCGGTATTTGGCCAGAAAGCTTTTTAGCAGATCGTACTGACGGTATACCGGCTCGCTTATAGCAGGGGTTTTCGAAGGTCTTTTTAAGAGCGTATCCAGGTAATCATCATATGCTATCTTCTTACGCGGCAGGAACCAGTTTACCGAACGGCTAACCGAATCGCTCATGCCCCGGAAAGCCAGTTTTGAAAACGCGAAATATTGGGCAGTGAGCATTAACTCGGTGCCGATATCAGGTTTTTTGACCCTTGTTTTTGAATGATTGTCAAATATCAGGGAGTCTAAATCTTTTTGATAGGGGATACCTTTATATATGCCTTCATTTTGCAGGTTCATAAGCCTGTCGTTCAGGTTACCGGCCTGTTCAATTAAGGTGCCTTTTTCGTACCATGCATAGGCAAATTTACGCTTACGGTAAAAACTCCGCAGATCCTGCTCATAGGGGACCAAAGCGGGGTGCTTTTGAAGAAATGTGACGATACGGGTACTGTCAAATACAACTTCAGTTTGATCACTAAAGTTACCGGGAATGGTTTTTGTCCACTCTTTAACCATTTTCTTTTTTAGGGAATCAGCTATATAATTGTGATGTTTTTTGCTGTTGTTTTTGCAGTTGGAGAGGACTAAAACACTTAAAGCAAGTACGATAATATATTGTGGTTTCAGCCTGTTCTGCATAGCTAATTTATTAGTTATACGGAACGTAAATGACAAGGTTTTGTTTTGGAAAAGGAAAGGGTACTGAATGTTAACCGATATAAAATACCCGTAGAGCACAGGAAATCCCGATATTGAAAAAAAGGATGAATATTTTTTAAATAAACACTACTAAGTTTATAGATATTATAGTATATTTGTTGTGTGACATTCAAAAACAGATGACAGGCAACAGTTTAATCAGCAGCAACAAATATGCACCAGCCGAAAACCGGGGGCTGTACATGCCCATGTGTTGCTGTTGTTGAAATTCTCTCCAATACAAAATAAGCTGTTACGCACCTTTAAATTTACTGGCCTCAATTAATATATTTTTATGAATACATCCCGCAATAAACAATTAAGCAACGCCATCCGGCCGGGCTTGCTCATGCGTTACCGGATAATTTATGGATTATGCCGTTGTTGTTGAACAATACAACTTAACTACGATTACCTAAAAACATTATCCATAACATCATAAATCTATTTTAAAATGCAAACCACAAATAATAATAAATATCCTTTTTTTGACCTGCTTGAAGTTGTTGCCGAACCCGATCTTAAGTTTCGTAAGCTGAAATCATTACATCCTGTAAAAGCGGGCAATTTGGTCCCTGAATTTAAGTTAAGTAACGATTATAGCCGCTGGCAGCAATTTTACAATGGCGGCGAAACACATGGGCCTATTTCGCAAAGAAATTTATTAAATAAACCGCTGGTTATTTCTTTTTATTCGCGTCATTGGGGGCAGCAAGGTCTGGCGCAACTTAAACAACTGAATAATTTGCAGCATGAGGTTAAGGCAAGCGGCGGCAACCTGCTTATTATTAGTGATGAGCGCACCGAAGAGCTTGAAAAATGGGCATGGGAGCAAAGCCTCACCCTTAATTTTTATCACGATGCCGATAAAGAATTAGCACAGCAATTCAGGGTTTATTCTGACGATTACCCGGTGTGGGACAGGTTTTCGGGCATCGACGAAAATGCGCCGTTATTGGCCACCTATATTATTGAACCATCAAAACAGGTTATCTACAGCCATATCGACTGGGATTTCCTGGGTACTTTTTCTGCCGAAGACATCATCAGCACTGTTTATGAATCAGCATTGATCAGCAATAGCCGCAGATCGGCATAAGCACCAGGAGGTTAACCGTCTTACACAACGGCAATCTTATAAGTGTTTGCTAAGCGCACTTATAAGATTGCTTCTTACCTTCCGAATAATATCTTTATTAGTTTGTTAATTCAGGTGCCCACCCCGCAGCCTGGCCTTGTAATAACTTGGCGTAATGCCCTCTATCTTTTTAAATGCGCGGCTAAAGTAGTTAAGGTTATTGAACCCGGCTTTAAAACAGGCTTCAGAGATACTGTTATGCGGATTGTTCATGAGCTGCTTGGCTAATTGCAGGCGCTCTTTAATGATATAGTCAACCGGCGAAATCCCCAATTCGTGCCTAAATGCCCGGAAAAAGCTGGCTTTGCTCATAAAGGCCATCTGGCTCAATGCATCAATATTAAGCTTATCGCTTAAATGCACCCTAATGTATTCCAGTACATAGGCAAATCGGCTGCTGCTTGATAACTCATGCAGGTTATCGCTGATCTCGTTAATGTTTTGCATCTGCATAATGCGGATTAGCAACTCTTTTAAAGTGAGGTTGGCCAGCACATCTTTGGTCAGCGCATCGCCGGTACTGATGCGGATGAGTTTATTAATGAGCTGTGCCAGCTCATAATTATTAAAAAAGTGGAACTGGTTATAGTTCAGCTGCCAAACCCGCTTATCTTCCCTTGGATAATTCTCATTTAAGAAATCAAGCGTATTGGTAATTTCCTGGTGGTTAATAGCCAAAGCTGTGCACTGAGATGGCTGGTTGATAGTAGCCTCCGGGAAATCAATTTTCATCGTAATATTTGGCGGTACTATAACGGTTTCGCCGGGGAGGTAATCAAACCCCGGTTTATCAAACAGATGCATCACCTTTTTGCCGCGCAGCATGCTTGTTATTACCAAATCGCTAAAAGTTAAGGGCACCAGTTCGCTGCGCTCAAAAGTTTCAAAAACGTTGAGTTCGCAATGGTTCATGGTATAAGCCCTGCGGTTTTCAACCAGGGTATTCAGTTCTTTTCCGTGTGAGAGGCTTAGTGGAGATAACAGGGTTTTGTTATTCATAGCCGTTTATAATTTATACCAAATTAGGCATACTTATCCTGATTAACAAGCGGGTGCAAAAAATGCGACCATTGTGCTATCATTTGAGAACATAATGCAAATGCCCTACAGCAAGGTAGCTCTACATTAGTGTTACCAAAAAACCATAAAAATTATGAGCGCTGTTTCTAAACCATCCTTCAAGGATAAATACGACAATTTTATCGGCGGAAAATTTGTCCCGCCGGTTAAAGGCGAATATTTTGATAACGTTTCGCCTATCGACGGTAAAGTATTCACCAAAGCTGCACGATCAGGAAAGGAAGATGTTGAACTGGCTCTGGACGCCGCTCATGCCGCATTCCCAGCGTGGGGCAAAACTTCAGCAGCGCACAGGGCATCGCTATTAAATAAAATAGCCGATGTTATTGAAGCCAACCTGGAGTTTTTGGCTGCGGTAGAATGCATTGATAACGGAAAAGCCATTCGTGAATGTCGCGCTGCCGACTTGCCGCTGGTGATTGATCATTTTCGTTATTTCGCTGGTGTAATTCGTGCCGAAGAAGGCGGGATTTCCGAGCATGATGAATATACCGTAAGTATTTGTTTAAATGAGCCGTTGGGTGTGGTAGGACAAATCATCCCCTGGAATTTTCCGCTGTTGATGGCTACCTGGAAAATTGCCCCTGCGCTGGCTGCAGGTAATTGCTGTGTTGTAAAACCGGCCGAACAAACCCCGACATCCATCATGGTATTGATGGAATTGATCCAGGATATTTTGCCGCCGGGTGTTTTAAATATTATTACAGGTTTTGGTCCGGAGGCAGGTAAGCCGCTGGCTTCATCGCCGAGGGTTGCCAAAGTTTCTTTTACGGGCGAAACCACAACAGGCCGCTTAATTATGCAGTACGCATCTGAAAACCTCATTCCGGTTACGATGGAATTGGGTGGGAAATCACCAAATATCTTTTTTGAATCGGTAGCCGATGCCGATGATGAGTTTTTTGACAAAGCTGTTGAAGGCGCCCGTATTATTTGCCCTTAACCAGGGAGAGGTTTGCACCTGCCCGTCGAGAATCCTGGTGCATGAAAACATCTACGATAAATTTATGTCGAAGGTGATAGAACGCACTAATGCTATCATTATGGGCAACCCCTTAGATGGCTCCACAATGATGGGCGCACAGGCATCTAACGACCAATACGAAAAAATCCAATCGTACCTGAAAATTGGTAAAGAAGAGGGAGCAGAGGTACTTTGCGGCGGTGAGGTTAAAAAGCTTGACGGTGAGCTGGAAGGCGGCTATTATATCCAGCCTACGTTATTTAAAGGCAATAACAAAATGCGCATTTTCCAGGAAGAGATCTTTGGTCCGGTGGCTTGTGTAACTACGTTCAAAACTACTGAAGAAGCCATCGCGATAGCCAATGACACACTGTACGGGTTGGGTGCCGGTGTGTGGACCCGCGATGCGCACGAGCTTTACCAGGTGCCGCGTGCTATACTGGCCGGCAGGGTTTGGGTAAATAATTACCATGCTTACCCGGCACATGCGCCGTTTGGCGGCTATAAAAAATCAGGTTTTGGTCGCGAAAATCATAAAATGATGCTTGGTCACTACCGTCAAACAAAAAACATGCTGATCTCATATAATAAGAACAAGCTGGGATTTTTTTAATCCCGGCTTTAATCCCCCCGTTCCCCAGACTTGCGAAGTTTCTGAAACTTCGTAAGTCTTTATGTGTTTGAATATTTCTTTACTTATCTGCTTCTTCGCGCGAAATTTGAAGACATGATCAAAAGAGTAACCATAACCCCCGAAGCTTCAAAGCTGATAGCCGAACTCAAATCCCGCTTTGGCGACCTGATGTTTCATCAAAGCGGTGGTTGCTGCGATGGCTCATCGCCTATGTGCTTTGAAAAGGGCGAGTTTAAACTCGGCGGCAGCGATGTGAAAATAGGAGAGGTGGATGACTGTGAATTTTGGATGAGTAGGGACCAGTTTGAATACTGGCAGCATACCCAGCTCCAGCTCGATATTACCAAAGGCCGTGGTTCAAGTTTTTCAATAGAAATACCGACGGGTTTTAGGTTTATGATCCATTCAAGATTGTTTACCGAAGACGAGTTGAAAGATTTAGAACCGGTGAGTTTTATAGATTAGCCTCCTCCAAATCTCTTACTGCTCTGCCTGCACCTTATCCAGCTTATCCATGATCTCTTTTGTATACTTTATTGATAAAGCTTTCTTAAAATACTTTTCGGCATTTGCTTTATCCCCACGGGCTAAAAAGCAATCGCCCATACTGTCATAAACGTTGAAGTTTTTCGGGTAATTATCTATGTTCACCTGGAAAAACATGGCCGCTTTTTCATAATCTTTTTGTTGCAAAAACGCGTAGCCTATGCTATTCATCTCCGGCTCGGGGGGGCGTACGGTGTAACCCATTTCAGCGGACATCATTTTGTAATGGGCAGTTATCATTTGTCTTAGCTGCACGGCATTATACTGTTTATCAAAATATTGGTTATAAGGCTGGTTTCGAGGAAAGCGGTTGTTTTTGAAAATAAACCGTAAGGCATCATACTCGGCATTGAATGAAACAGAATTATGATCGTCGTCAGGATAATACTTTTTAGCCCATTGCAGATTGTTTGTTTTATTGACAGAAAGATCATCAGCCAGTTTCATGATAGACCGGATATGATGTGATATTTCGGCCGTGTCCTTTTTTACTTGTATAGTATCCATACCTGCATTCATCGTATTGGCAAAACCGAGGAAAAGCTTTTTACCGCCAAAATTCTTTTGCTTAAGGATAATTGTTGCCTGTTTAAGTAAATTATCGTTATCATAAAACATGCTGGGATCTATAGCCACATAGGCATTAAAAACCTGTGTATGTTTTGATAATAAATTGATTACCGTTAATCCTCCCAACGAATGACCGATCATAGTGCGATAGGGCGCAGTTGGATTTGTTTTGTCGATATATGGGATTAGTTCTTTTTCCATAAAGGCGGCAAAGTTTTCCCCTCCGCCTGATGACTTGTCCATAGCGCTGCTGGTAGGCGTCAGGTCCCGGGTACGATTTCCGGGTGTATTCAAAATACCAACTATGATCATTTGCGGCAGCACCGTATTGCCTGCAGTTGCGCTAAGTTCTTTGATCATAGTAACCAGCGACATGAAATGATCATCGGCATCTAAAACGTACAAAACCGGAAATTCCGGTTTTGAAAAGTAGTTGGTATCATATCCTGGCGTATAAACCCAAAGTGGTCGTTTCTCTTTCAGGATTTTGGAATAAATGGTATCCACCCTCCCCAAAACTATAGGTTGCTGCGGTGGCTGCGCCTTCAACAGGTATGCAATGGTGAGATGAATGAGTATCAGGATGAGCTTTTTCATGTGGCTGTTGATTTTATGATTCAATGGTACAGCAACAATATGACCTTCAGAATTAAATGTGACGAATGTTGCCGTTGGCGTGACGGAAATAATTTGGAGCTTGTTTTCGTTTAAAAAAGGACCGAAAACATGTTTTGGTAAGTTTTTGTTAGTTATTACAATCATTCATAAAATTATCGCCGTGCTCAATACTTATAATACTGCCCGTAAAAAGAACAGCTTAACAAAGTTTGAGACGTTGATATTCGGATTAATGATCGTGTTCACTATAGGGGCTATTATACTCTTCTTCATTGATAAAGGATATTTTGAGATGATATACAATCGCTATGGCGGTTTTATAGGATACTTCACGGTATTGTTGTTACTTGTAATTTTTGTAGTGTCGGCAGCATATATTGTAAGGCTTTCGCGCTATCGCAGCATCCAGTTTTGTGTGGTTTTAATTTTAACCGGGATAGCAAGCCTGTTTTTCATCACCGAAAAAATGAGCAGTTTACCTGACCTTTTTCATCTGTCAACCCATTCGCTTTTTAAAGCCAACACCGCAATATTGGGGGCAAATGCAAATGGAATAATTAAAATTAATGAGACCGGAAAAATTGTGCTCTATTGGATTTTGATAGCTGCAAGTGCTTTTTACTTTTTGATATTGCCGTTTATATATCGGAGTAATTTTAGGGCTAAACGCTTTATTGATAGAATCGGAATTCCTATCCCTCACCGCAACCACGTTATCGCAATAATTATATTAACTATTTTGATAATGCTATTTTCGGCAGTAAACGAGTCGGAAGTTTTACCATTTGATTTTGCTGCAATATTTTTGCTGATACTGCTTTGCCCGGAAAATATCGGTGTTTTCAGGCGATAGTCATATTTTTTTGTAACACTTTAAATTGTTTTTTTAGGCTCCGTTTAATCCGATCATTTACTGCAACTTTGTAATAAACCTTTCAGTTACAACCTTATAAAAATATGGCTACAGTTTCATTGGGCAGCCCGGCAGGCAAATGGATCATGGTTTCGGCTATACTGGCTTCGGCCATGGCATTTATTGATGGAACAGCGCTTAATGTGGTGCTGCCGGCATTACAACAAAGCCTTGATGCCAAAGGAGCTGATCTCTTTTGGATCCTAAACGCCTACCTGTTGATGCTTGCCTCTCTTATTTTAATAGGCGGCTCGCTTGGCGATAAATTGGGGCGAAAGAAGGTCTTCATGATTGGGATTTTTATTTTTATAACCGGATCAGCCCTTTGCGGGCTTTCACCAGGTGTTTTTTATCTCATTGTTTTCCGGATCATACAGGGTATAGGAGGGGCACTGATGATTCCGGGGAGCCTTTCGCTTATTTCATCATCCATCGATGCAAAAGAAAGGGGCAAGGCTATCGGAACATGGTCGGCCATTACCACGGTAGTTACTATGGGCGGCCCGGTATTGGGTGGCGCCTTAGCCGATGCCGGTTTATGGCGGTACATATTCTTTATTAATATACCCATAGGGATAGTAGCTTTAGTTATCCTGTGGCGCAAGGTTGCCGAAAGCAAGGATGATAGCACCGATCAAACTATCGATTTTCCGGGCGCTATTTCCATTGCATCAGGGCTTGCTTTGCTAACATTTGGTTTTCTGCGAATGCCGGCGGTTGGATTTAATAACTGGCAGGTTTATGGATCATTAGCCCTGGGCTTATTATTGCTCATTGTTTTTATTTGCATAGAAGGTACAAGCACACATCCCATGATGCCGCTAAGCCTGTTTAGCAATAAAACCTTTAGCGGGATAAACCTGCTTACATTTTTTCTGTATGCGGGTTTGGGTGGCGGTATGCTGTTCATGTCACTAAACATGGTGCAGGTGCAGGGGTATAGCCAACTGCAATCTGGGTTAACATTTTTACCTTTTACTGTGCTCATGATCTCCATTGCACGTTATGCAGGAGCTATTGCCGATAAAAAAGGCCCGCGTTTATTGCTCATCATCGGTCCGGCTTTGGCGGGAGCAGGGTTACTAATGTTGTCGTTCATTAAGCAAACTACAGGCCCTTCCGATTATTGGACAAGCTTTTTCCCCGGCGTACTTGTTTTTGGCTTCGGCATGTCATTAACGGTAGCGCCGCTTACGGCAACGGTAATGGGGTCGGTAAGTGATCATTTTTCGGGCACGGCATCGGGCATTAACAATGCCATGACCCGGATTGCCAATGTTTTTGCCAATGCCATTTTTGGCGCCCTGGCGGTTTTGTTTTTTTCGGGAGCGATGCAGGGGGAGTTGAAGAAGTTATCCCTTAATGAAAATGATAAAAAGACGGTTATGGAACAATCGGCCAACTTAGGTAATGCTAAAGTGCCCGCCGGTATCGACGGATCCAACAAAAAGGCAGTCGGGATTGCCTATCACAACGGATTTATTTCGGCCTATGGCAATATTATGCGGATCTGCGCCGGGCTTGGTTTCCTGGGTGCGCTGATGTCGGTTATTTTTATCAGGAATAACGCTGTTAAGAAGGAGTGATTGTTTTTGAAAAAACGTGAATAGAGTGCCTCTGCGTAGATCCTAAGAAAAATCAGATTGGGGTTGCAACCATTTGTTTATCACTATCGTCTACCTTACAAATCCATCTAAAGCTTATTGTTATGTTCAAATCGATATTCTCCCGAAATTCTGTAAAACTTTTTGCCTTATGTTTTTTATGCTTTGTTGCCGTTAGCGTATCCGCCCAGGATAAAACCAAAACGATAGGCAACAAGCCCAGAAGCGGCTCATCCAATAATACCTTTGATGCTGTTAAAGGTGCGCAGGTTGGTATTGAAATGAATGCTGGTAAAAAGCAGGTACAATTACTTACGCTGAACTTTCATACTCAAAACCGATCAAGCGATAGCATTCCTTTTAAAGTAAATGTTTACCAAATGGCCGGGAAGTTTCCAAATGAAGCTAATTTGGTTAAAGACGAAATAAAAGGCTATATTAAAAAATACGACAATGTGGAAAACCATCAATTAACCACTGTCGACTTATCGCCATACAATGTTAAAGTGGCCGGTGACATTGTGGTTTCTATTGAATTTTTGACAACCAAAACCAACTCCAACGTTGGATTTGCCTGCGGCTTATTTAACGGCGGTACCTTCCATAAGGATGGTGAAACCCAACCCTGGAAGAAGATTCCGATTGTTGGTGTTGATTTTAATGTACTGGTGAAAAAGTTGAAGTAGATACCCCTCTAAATCTGCCCTAAAGGAGAGACTTTTAACAACTGCGCTCATTGCAAACGAGCGCAGTAAAATACGCTAAATACTCTTCTTTAAACCCTGCGAGATTTACTCGAACAATTCCTGCTCATCAGTATAATATGTTTTCCGCGATGCTTCGTTAATTATGATCGCGGCGCCTGTAGGGCTGTGTTTTTTCTTTGAATTGTGAATATCCATGAAATCACGAACTTCACCGTTAATGATGTCGGGGTTTGATTTAAGGATATTTTGTTCTGCATCTTCCAATACCGATTTTATTGCCTTAACAAGGTCTTTCAGTTTGGCCTCCGGTATTTTACTGCTTATGGAGAACGGAGAAATGCGGGCGTGCCATAAAATCTCATCGGCGTATGCATTGCCGATGCCTCTCATGATCTTTTGATCAAGCAGTACAGTTTTAATATTGGTTTTTGTTTTTGCCAGGCGCTTTTTTAAATATTCAGCATCGGCATCAAGCGCGTCGGGGACATCCTTTTTTTCGGGGTCGAGGGTAGGTGTTGCTATCCCCTGGAAATCTGTAAGTACTAATCCGCTGCCATCATCAAAGTGCAGCTCGATGATGCTGTACTTGTTGTCGTTTTTGGTATCGAACAAAAACAGTTTACCGTGCAACATTAGGTGCAGACCCAGTACATCGCCTTTGCTAAATTTAATGTGCAGTTCCTTCCCTTCGCGATATACTTTTTCGAGCTTTTGTCCGCATAATACCTCGTTTAATTCGTGTACGCTAACATTTAGTTTTTTAGCGTTAGGTACTTCTATTTTTTTAACGGTTTTACCTGCAAGTATTTTTTGCAGGTTATGGCTAAAAGCCTGCAGATCGGGTAGTTCGGGCATAATATGTTGTTTTTATAAGTAACTTGTTGATGTAGTTAATGTTTGTTATCCGACACCATTAAACTTTTTAAAACGTTGTATGGCGTTTTCAATAGACTGGTTTTGAGCCTTATTGAGTTTGTTAAATGGTTTGAGCTCAATATCAATATTCTTTTTGCCCATATTCCGGCTCCAGTTGCCAACCACCTGGTTATTGACCATTATAGTTGGGAAAAAGGTAATAGCCCCCATTTTATCCCGAAAGCTGGCTGGTACCATGGCATCGCGATTTTTATACGCTATAATTAACTCATCGTAAACAGGCAGAAGGTAAGCCCCCCTTTTTTTTGCTGTACTGAAATCGACATCAGTATCCATCCAATAGCCCACCCCTTCAATGATGATATTACTTAGCCGGCCTTTATTTATTTCGATCCCGGTTTTGGCATCGGCAACTGTAAGGCCGCTCCAATGTACAAAATCATTTATTGTAGCGGGGCCATGGCTTGTAAAATACCGCAAAACCAGTCTGGTTACCGCTTCTTCACGAGATATGGCTGATGTCACAGGTGCCCGTTCGTCGAGCAGAGCATAGGTGAACTGTTTGCCCTGCCTTGCCCCGCTGCAAATTAACTGCTCCAGTTCGGCTTTCATCAGTAATATGGTAAGCCTGAGATCGTCGGTAGCTATGTTTGCCTTATTTAGCGCAGCGGCAATTTCGGTACGGGTTAGTTGTTTGCCACCCTGCAAGGCTTTTGTAAACACATCAAAGCTTTTATTAAAAATTGCATCGGTAACCTCCTGCTTTTTATACATGGCGGCATTACCGGCATTAATTCGTGGTGCGGTAAGGCTAAGCATCCAGCGGATATCCTGAGGTAAAACAAAATGCCAGGTTGGTCTTAGTACATGGGTGCGCAATATAGTTCCGGTTGTTATAGCCTTTTCTACCATTTTATCCGCAGGTGATAGCATCCGTAAACCAATTGCCCATTTTGCATGCGTGTATTCCTGCGCCTGCATGGCGCACATATATCCAACCACATCTTCAGGTTTTTTAAATTTATCGTGATTAAGATGCTGGTTATAAACCCGCAGGCTGGCAATATCAGGCTTGGTCATATTGATGCTTTTGAATGCTGTTCAAAATAAATATATGGTTATGACAGCAGTTTGTCAGTAGGGTAGAAATAAAAAGTTTCTTTTGTAATTTGGGCTTTCTTTTATAATAAATGAAAAAACTATTTCTTTTGTGCTGTATAACTGCTGTTATCATTGTTTGTGTAGTTGCACGGGTAACAAAGTATAATCAGTTTCACGATGCCGAAATTAACGGTAAGCTGGAATCTGTTTATCGCAACAGAGACTATGTTATGATTTCCGTTAATGGCGAAGAATTTCGTATCATTCCTGTTTCATTAAGTACAGCGGCCAACTTCGATGAGGTTGCTAAGGTTGGTGATACTATATCAAAAATGGCTGGCAGTGACAAGTTCAATTTGATACATGAAGAAGATGAAGTGTTTTTGTATACGGTTAGAAAATACTGGTAAATTAAATTTTGATATCGATTTTGAACAGGATAGATCCTAATTATTTTGCAGGTGGGCTGGTGGTTGGCACAGCTATCGGTTTGGCTTTACATAGCCTTGCTGTGGGTATAGCAATTGGTGTAGCCGTCGGGGTATCTGTAGGCTCAAGAAAAAAGAAAAGGGAGTAAAGATTCTCTGGTTTATAGCCTTACAAAGGTTTTAAACTTCGTAAGGCTTTTTATCGATTAAAAATCGTGATATAAATTTCTGAATGAGCTTCTTATTCCGAAGGTGATCATGGTGTTTTTTGAATCTTTCTGATCGTTTTTTTCCTGGCGGTACAATGCGCCAAGTTCCAGGCGTAAATTATACTTTGGGTTAAGTATGTAAGCAACAGTTCCTTCACCATAATAAAGCTGTGTGCTTATACCCTGGCCTATGGTAGTTGTAGTATTTACCGAAGGTATAAAAGGCTTGATAATTATTTTGCCGTTATTTTCAGTCTTTATGGCATCAAGTCCATATTTGGCATAATTAAGTTGCCCCTGGAAATCAAACCGGCCAACCGAATAATTCAAAATACCCAAAAGTTCCCTGAAGTTTGCTCCGTAAGGGTGGGCCAGAGGATCGCCATAAAATGAATAACTGCTTATTGACTGCTGGTTGCTGTAAGTGTATGGCTTAACAGTGTTATATTCAAATAGATAGTTTAACCTTTTAACTTTAAAAATATCTGCGCCACGGATACCCAATTGCCAGCCGTTGGTGTTATCGGTACTGTTGCCCGAAAAGAAATCGCTGCCTTTGAACCTGTCGAACATGATCTGTCCGTACAGGGCAGCTTTATCAAAAATCTTGTATTTGGCATTGAACCCTAAAAATACGTTATCCTTTTTGTTCCCGCCCGGGCCCAATGAGCTTGCAAATAAAATAGGGTTTACAAAATTGGCGTCAAAGCCTGCCCGGTTGCCCTGGTTATCAGCTTCGGGAGCTATCAGGGCGTTAAACATACCAAACGAGGCGCGTTTGGTTATATTCCAGTCAATATAATGGAATAAAGCCCATTTGCGGCGGTTACTTCCAAAACTGTCAAATTTTTGTGCAACATTATTGAGGTCTTCAATATAGGCCCACGCTACCATATAACGTACGGGGCCAAGGTCGGCTGTAAGCCTGAGAAGCGGCATATTGGCGGCAAAGTCAGATAAGAGCACCGACCGGTACCCGTCACCAATAAACATTTTATCTTCGCCTAATGTAATATTCAGTTTTTTTGTTACTGAATAGGAGAGTATTGCAGTTACGTACGACCAATCTTGTGAGTTGCGTGGTTGGCCTGTATACTTCCTGGCATATGCCTGGCCGGGTATAAAACCATTGGTATTGACATAGTTGTTATAATACGATACAAACTTGGCCGAATTTTCAAAACCGCTTGTGTAAAATGAAAATTTGCTGCCTACTGTTCCCCCAATTTGATAGCCACGTACATTTAAGTTGGTCGAATTACTGTTAGTGAAATCCCTGCCGGCCTGCAGATCAGTAATATAGTCGGCATAAAAGGTATATTCTTTTGCTTTTACGTCAAAAAGGTGTTCATTAAATAATTTACGCCCGCCCCAGGTTTTGCGGTCTTTAACACCAACATTCATTACCGAATCATAGGTATGCAAAATGGTGCTGTCAATTAAAAAAGGACGCAATGAAGTATGGACCGAGTTTTTTACAGAATAAATATCCGAATTGAACTTTTGATACAACTGGTATGAATTAGGTAAATAAACTGATTGAGCTTTTGTTAATTGCGATGTAAATAAGGCAATTACAGCTATGATAAATGTTTTTCGAAAGCTTAGGAAGTAGAGTTTTTGCATTACAACAAAATAAGTATTAATTGTTCTAAGTTAAAAATTTCATTGGTAAATAAGGATATATACATACATGCCCCGCAGGTTGTTTCTGATATATATTAAAATTATGCAAATTGATTTGGACATGATACCTGGTTAACCGTTCATAATCATTGAATTAATTATTCAATAAAGCAGGTTTATAGTTATTAAATAAATGGATTGAAATATGCCTGTTCGTGGAGATCGGTAAATAAAATTTCTTTAATCCCAGTACTTCAAAAAGTTAATTAATGTTAAATTTTGTCACGTGCAGGTGTTTTTTTTAAATAAGTTATAAAAATCATGATATTTGCCGCGCTATTAAATCAATTGATATTATTAAATGCAGTACAAAAAAATCAATAACCTGTTAGGCTGGCTTTGTTTTGTTATAGCCTCAATAACCTATATTTTAACATTAGAGCCGTCTGTAAGCTTTTGGGATTGCGGCGAATTTATTTCATGTGCCTACCGTTTACAGGTGGCCCACCAGCCTGGTTACCCGGTTTTTGCCATGATAGGCAAGGTTTTGTCGTTATTGTCATTTGGCGATAACACTAAAGTGCCTTTCTTTACTAATATGGGGTCGGCATTGGCCAGTGGTGCAACTATTATGTTTTTATTTTGGACAATTACTGCTTTTGCCAAAAAAATGATGGTTGAAAAACGAGATGAGGCTATTGACGGTTATAAATTATATGTAATTATGGGGGCCGGCCTTGTTGGTGCCCTGGCCTTCACATATACCGATACGTTTTGGTTTTCGGCTGTCGAAACCATTGTATTTGCCCTGTCATCACTATGTACCGCAATTGTATTTTGGGCAATTCTTAAATGGGATGAGCACGCCGACGAACCCGGTGCTGATAAATGGATTGTTTTTATAGCTTATGTTATCGGTTTATCCATAGGGATCCACCTGTTAAACCTGTTGACTATACCGGCCATCGCAATGGTTTACTATTTCCGCCGAACCAAAAATATTACCGTTGGCAATAGCATCCTGACTTTTTTGGCAGGGGTAGTGATTCTTGGCCTGGTACAATACGGCATCAGGGGATATACCATTAAGTTTGCGGCTTATTTCGATCTTTTCTTTGTCAACTCTTTAGGAATGGGCTTTGGAACCGGAGCATTCTTTTTCATCCTGCTGATAGTTGTTGCACTGGTATTGGGGATCCTGTACAGCATCCGCAAAAAGAAGCCTGCGTTAAACCTGGCTTTACTTTGCGTTGCATTTATATACTTTGGATATGGCTCATTCGCTTATATACCTATTCGTGCAACTGCTAATACTAATTTAAATAACTCACATCCTGATAACGCTTTTACGCTTTACGGTTATTTAAATCGTATTCAATATGGCGAAGTGCCTTTGCTAACAGGCCCTATGTATGATTCGCAGGTTACTGATCAAAAACAGGGGAGTATCATTTACCGCAAAGGCAAAACCAAATATGAAAATGCAGGTCGTAAAACTGATTATGTATATGACCATACTACAGCCTTGCCACGTATGTACAGCACCGATCCTAACGATGTACAGTTTTACAAGCAATGGCTAAGGATTCCCGAAGGGCAGGCCCCAACCATGGGCGATAACCTGAAATGGATGTTCAGCTGGCAAATGTACCAGATGTACTGGCGTTACTTTTTCTGGAACTTTGTTGGCCGTTATAACGATGCCGACGGACAAACCAGCACCGAAGGTATTGATGGTAACTGGACAACAGGTTTGTTTGATGGTGGCAAACATCTGCCAAAATCAGTAACTGCAGCTACTACCTATACTCCGCTATATGCCCTGCCATTAATAATTGGTTTAATAGGTTTGTTTTTTCATGTTAACCGCCGTAGTAAAGACGCATTGATTGTTGGCTTGCTATTTTTCTTCACAGGCTTGGCCATTGTTTTATATGTAAACCAGGCATCAGTACAGCCGCGTGAGCGTGATTACTCGTACGTAGGCTCATTTTATGCCTTTGCCATATGGATAGGTCTTGGCGTAATTGCCATTGCCGAATTTGGCCGCAAATATATCGACGCTAAAATGGCCGCTATCGGTTCAACTGTGATTGGTTTATTGGTTTGCCCGGTGCTGTTGGCTGCCAAAGAATGGAAAGATCATGACCGCTCAACCAAGATGACGCCGCATGATATGGCCTATAATTATCTCATCTCATGCCCGCCGAATGCTATTTTATTTACTTATGGCGATAACGATACTTACTCATTGTGGTACGATCAGGAAGTTGAAGGCATCCGCCCGGATGTGCGGATTGTAAACCTCAGTTTGTTTACCGGCGATTGGTACATTCGTCAGATGCAGAAAAAGATGAACAGTTCTGAGCCGCTTCCTATCACTATGCCTTTTGATAAATATAAAGAAGGGGTGAGGGACGTTATTTATTTTAACGATCAGAAACTACCTGGATATCAGGATATTAAAGAAGTGTTTGATTTTATTACTTCTGATGATAAGGCTACGCAGGTACAATATCAAAGCGGCGACTATGGCAACTACCTGCCGACCAAAAATCTGAAAGTTACGGTTAACCCTGATGAGGTAATTGCAAACGGTGTAATAAAAGCCGATCAGAAAGATAAGCTTGCAACCGCCATGGAGTGGAAATATACATCAAACTATGTAACCAAAGAGAATTTGGCCATGTTTGATATTTTGGCGCATAACCACTGGAAGCGCCCTATCTGCTTCACTACTACCATTGGTAACGAAAACCTGATAGGTTTGCAACCTTACCTGTACAAAGAAGGTTTTACCTATCACTTGATTCCATTTAAGCCGGATACAGCTTTACATGATCAGTTGAGCAAAACCAATACTGATGTAATGTATGATAACGTGATGAACAAGTTTAAATTTGGCAAGTTTAAAACTGCTAAATACCTTGATCATGAGTCGACCTCCATGTTTTACCCCGTTATGGTAACCACTTTCCTTGATCTGGCCCAAAGCCTTGTTCAGGAAGGTAAAAACGATAAAGCATTAAAAGTTGTTCAAAAATATGATGCTGAATTACCTGATATTTACCCGTATGTTGATGTTGCAGGTCGTAAGTTATATTTAACGCAATTGGCTTATCAGCTTCATGACGTGGTGTTGGGTAACAAATTGGCAGGCAATATCGACAATTACCTTACCGATCAGTTGGATTATAATGCCTACCTGCTAAGCCAGGATGTTAATAGCATTAACGGGCGCGATGTACAAATAGGCATGCAAGTGTTGAACGGATTGGTGCAGTTTACCAAAGACAACCATCAAATCGCTCTTGCTACCAAATTTGAAAACCAGTTAAAGGGTTACGAATCAAAATTCCGTGCTGTATTAGGCGGCGGTCAATAGTAATCCTTGATAATATTTATTGGCAAAGCCATCCCGGTTGGGGTGGCTTTGTTGGTGGTTTATAACTGCAGTTAATGGATTTGCTCGTATCTACGGTTGAATTTTCTATAATCTTTTTGATTGAATTAAACGAATCTGGCCCGATCATAGCATACATATAATACAATTATCGGTAGTATGATAATTAGGGTACCAACTGCTTTGTTTCACAATGTAAGCCGTGGCTCAATTGTCATGGTCTTTAGCCTTTAATCGACAAAAAAAATCGACATCTCACGAAATATCGCCACGTAATTGTTGTTGATTGAATTCAAGCTGTTGAAAATCAATGATATGTTTGTGTGGTATAAGGTTTGCAAATGCAAGGGCAACCATTTTCTTGCCTTTTGCATAAACAATGTCCGATAAATTGATGTTTCTCCCCGGTGCATGGCTGCAAATAGGAATTTTTAAAATAAATTTGATTTACTTTTAACAACAAAAACTACGATGAAATTTCAACCGCTGTTAGAACAGGTAAAACAGTACGCTATATCCTATTTTGACGTACATCATGATCCCGATTTAATTTATCATAACCTGAGGCATACTAAAGATGTTGTTGCAGCGGCCACACAGATAGCTAACCACTATCAGTTAAGTGATGAAGATTTTTTTGTAGTGATCTCCGCTTCCTGGTTTCACGATACGGGGTACTTCACCGATAAAAAAGATCACGAATCAAAAAGTGTTGCGCTGGCTACACATTTTCTTAAACAGCATAAAGTTGAGCAAGCTGTTATCGATAAGGTATCCGGCTGTATTTTGGCAACCAAAATGCCGCAAAGCCCTGCCGATTTATTGCAACAGATCATCTGCGATGCAGATTTGTTTCATTTAGGTACAGATGATTTTCGCGATAAAAACAAGTTGTTGCGCAAAGAGATGGAAGCCATCAAAAAGCATGATATTGATAAGGATGAATGGCGCAACTACAACATCGAATTTTTGCAGGGACACGAATACTATACTGATTATTGCCGACTGCTGCTTAACGATCAAAAACATAAAAACCTGCAAAAACTGATAGAAAAGCAGGCTGATGTGGAAGTGAAGGAAACACCGGAAATTCTTATAGCTGATGCAGGTGGGGACGCTGTCATCACGCACGAAAAAGAGAAGGATAAAGACAAAGACCACGATGATGATCACGGTGGTAAAAAACATAAGAATGACAGGCCCGACCGCGGTATCGAAACAATGTTCAGGATCAGCTCCAGCAACCATCAGCGTTTAAGCGATATGGCCGATAATAAAGCCCATATTATGATCACGGTTAACTCTATCATCCTTTCGGCAATTATCAGTTTGGTGCTGCGTAAGCTTGATGAGCATTCAAATTTGTTGATCCCAACTTTCATGCTCCTGTCGGTTAGTTTGGCTACTATGATCTTCTCCATACTTTCAACCCGTCCGTCAATTCCGCCGGGTTTGTTTACACCCGAGGATATCAATAAAAAAACAGTTAACCTGTTGTTTTTCGGTAACTTCTACCGTATGTCATACCAGGATTACAGCGACGGTATGGAGAAAATGATGGAAGACCGCGAGTTTCTGTACGGCAGCTTAATCCGCGATAACTATTCGCAGGGTGTTGTACTTGGCAAAAAATACAGGTTGCTCAGGGCATCGTACAATATATTCATGTTTGGCCTTATCGTATCGGTAGTAGCATTCATCATATCTTCATTACTGTAGGCGGTCGGGGTACTGCCAAAAACAAAATCTACGCCTATGGAATACTCATTTTTCGACAGGGACCTGAGCTGGTTACTTTTCAATGAACGCATATTGATGGAGGCCGAAAGTGAAGAGCTCCCTGTAATGGAAAGGGTAAATTTTCTTGCTATATTCTCATCCAACCTCGACGAATTTTATCGCGTGCGGATGCCGGTGGTAATGGCATTGCACAAGCTTAACCTGCTTAATAAAACCGATGAAAGCGAGGATGTGCTATATAAAGCCCAGCAACTGGTAGAAGCTCAGCAAAATCGCTTTGGGAAGGTTTTTACAGACAGACTTATTCCGTTGTTAAAAGAAAATAATGTAAACCTGTTGTTCAATGAGCGTATTCCTGCTTCTATAGCCGATAGAGTGAGCGACTATTTTTACAGCCAGGTACTTGCCTTTCTGCAACCTATTGACCTGGTAGGCGGTAAAAAACAATTCTTCCCCGAAAATAACCGGCTATACTTTTTAGTGAACCTTGGTTTGGATAAGAAGAAGGAAAGGTCAGTGATCCTCAATATTCCGTCGAACCAGTTGCCGCGATTTTTTAGTGTTAACGAAGATGGTAAACAATACATCATTTTCCTGGATGACATTGTGCGGTACAATCTCGGCAAGATCTTCAAAACCGAAGAAATAAAAGGCTGTTACAGCTTCAAAATAACCCGCGACGCTGAGCTTGAACTTAAAGATGATTATGACGGTGATGTTCAGGAGCAGATAGAAAAACAATTGCTAAAACGTGATCTGGGTTTGGCAACGCGCTTTTTGCATCAGCCGGGTATCCCGCTGCGCATATTGCATTTAATTGAAGATAAGCTGGGCGTACAGGGATCAAGCGTTGTTGAAGGTGGCTTTTATCATAACCTTAAAGATTTAATGAGTTTGCCGGTAGGTATTCCATCATTAAAATATACCAAATGGCCGCCATTGGTAAACCGGCAGATCAGCGCAGACGAATCCATATTTGATTATATAGATAAAGGCGATTGTATTTTTCATGCGCCTTATCAATCCTATAACTCCATTCTTCGCTTTTTTAACGAGGCAGCTATCGACGAAAACGTTGAGGAAATCTCCGTAACGCTTTACCGCGTAGCCAGCGATTCGCGGATTGTAAACGCGCTGATCAGTGCTGCCCAAAGCGGTAAAAAAGTGAGGGTACTGGTTGAGCTAAAAGCCCGTTTTGATGAAGCCAACAATATCAAATGGGCTAAAAAGCTAAAAGCAGCCGGTGCCAATATCATTTACAGTGATAAGGCCATAAAAGTACACGCCAAAGTTGGCCTTGTAAAGCGCCTTGTTGACGGCCGCGTTAAATATGCCGGACTTTTAGCAACAGGTAATTTTAACGAAAGTACAGCTGCTTTTTATACCGATCATATCATGATGACGGCCAATCCGCAATTGCTGCGCGAAATGGACCTGCTGTTCATCTACCTTGCTAAAAAAGCAAAATCGGCCGAGGGATATGATATTGATTTTAAATACCTGCTGGTGGCTCAATTTAATTTGCAATCAAAGTTTATTGAGCTTATTGACAGGGAAATTGAGCAGGCCCGTAAAGGGAAGCCGGCAGGGATCACCATAAAGCTCAATAACCTGGAAGAGCGGGTATTGATTGGCAAACTCTACGAAGCGTCGCAGGCGGGGGTGAAGATCAGGATGATTGTACGTAGTATTTGCTGCCTGATCCCCGGAGTACCAGGCATGAGCGAAAATATTACCATAAGGCGTATTGTTGACCGATACCTGGAACATGGGCGTATTTTTATATTCCACAATGGTGGTAATCAAGAGGTATTTATGGGTTCGGCCGATTGGATGAACCGTAATATTTATCGTCGTATTGAGGTTTGTTTTCCGGTTTATGATGAACGTATCAGGAACGAGGTAATAGCCATGCTTGATATTCAACTGGCCGATAATGTGCAGGCCGTAAATTTAAATGAACAATTGCAAAACATAAGGGTTGATAAAACTGAACCGCAGGTACAATCGCAGCGCGCCATTTATGAACTTTTACAGCAAAAAAAAATATGACAGGGTTTAAAAAACAAGATGCTAAACGTGCAATGACCCTTTATGTAGCCGGCATGCTTGCCGTGGCCGTAGTTTTTTTGATCATCTCTTGTAAAAATAAAGAAAAGGCAATTCCTGTTAGTCCGCCGGGGTACGACCTTAATAACCCGGTTAAATATAAAATGCCCGAAGATCTCACCGAAATCTCTGGTTTTGCCTTTCATAATGGTAAAAGTGATTCGGTATATGCCGAGCAGGACGAAGAAGGCTTTTTGTTTAACCTGAAACTGGGCGATAAAAAAGCTAACTATACCAAGTTTGGCAAAAGCGGTGACTATGAGGATGTGACCATTTGCCGTGAACAGGTGATCATGCTAAAAAGCGATGGTACATTGTTTACGTTTCCTTTTAGCCAGGTTAGGACAAAAGAAGCAGCCAAGGTACAAAAGATTAAAGGCGAATTGCCCGAAGGTGAATTTGAAGCTATGTGCGCAGATGAAAAGACCGGCCTGGTTTACGTGCTTTGCAAACATTGCGCCGACGAAAAAACATCCAAAAGCAGCAACGGCTATATTTTGAAACTTCAGGCAGACGGGACCCTGAAGCAGGCCGGCAGTTTTGCAATAGATGTTAAGGAAATTGAGCGGTTGGCTGATAAAAAGCGTGTACCGTTCCGCCCTTCGGCAATGGCGAAAAATACATTTACCAATGAATGGTATATCCTTTCGTCGGTAAATAAGATGCTGATAGTTACCGATATTAACTGGAAAGTAAAAAATGTTTATCCTTTAAGTGTTACCATATTCGGACAGCCCGAAGGTATGGCATTTGATAACCAGCGCAACCTGTATATCTCCAACGAGGGCGATCAGTTAAGTGCAGGCAATATATTGAAATTCAGCTTTAAGAAATAGCTCTTTAAAGCACTCATAACACAAATAAATATACATCTCAACCAAACCTCATGATTAAAAAACTACCCTTGCTGTTTGTTTTATTATTGGGCATGCTAAAAGCCGAGGCCCAGGATTCGGTACAGTACAGGATGATCCTTATTGGCGATGCCGGCGAAATAGATCTGCAGCAAAGTGCCGTTTTGAAACATGCCGCTGCCAATATTCTTAAAAATAAAACTTCGGTATTTTATCTGGGCGATAATATCTATCCACGGGGAATGGGTTTGCCGGGTAGTTCTGAAGAAGCCGAAACTAAAAAGATCCTGCAATCGCAATATCTACCTATGCGCGCCACCGGTGCGCCTGTTTACTTTATACCGGGTAATCATGACTGGGACAAGATGGGCCCGCTTGGTTTAGCTAAAATAAAACGCCAGTGGGCGTTTTTGGATCAGCAGGGCGATAAGCTGCTTAAAATGGTGCCCGAAAACGGCTGCCCCGATCCGGTTGAGATCAACCTTACCAATGACCTTACCGTAATAGCTTTTGACAGCGAATGGTGGTTATATCCATTCAATAAAAGTAACCCCGGCGCCGAGTGCGATTGTAAAAACAAAGATGACATTGCCGATAAGATCAAGCTGATCTTTGAGCGCAATAAAGATAAAGTGATCATCCTGGCATCGCACCATCCATTCCAGAGTTATGGTACGCATGGCGGATATTTTTCGCTTAAAGATCATATCTTCCCGCTTACTGTGGCTAATAAAGACCTTTGGGTGCCCTTGCCTGTTATAGGTTCGCTTTACCCGTTTTTGCGCTCTACATTTTCAAACCCCGAAGATTTGGGGCATCCCTTGTATAAAGACATGATCAGAAAGGTGGATGCTGTTTTTGGCAGTTTTCCAAACCTTATCCATGTGGCGGGTCATGAGCATGGGCTGCAATTCATCAAAAGCAGACAGTTGCAGGTGGTTAGCGGCGCAGGTGCCAAGCAAACCTATGCTATTAAGGGCAAATACTCACTTTTTGCTGATGCAACGCAGGGCTATGTAACTGCTGATCTGTTAATAGATAAACGGATGCGCTTTACCTATTACATCGACAGTGATAAAGGCATTAAGCAGGTATTTACGTATACGCAGCCTTATATATCTGTAAAAAATGTTCCTGATACTTTGCATACGCCTATCAAAGCAGATAGCATCATGGTTAGGGTTCATCCTAAATATGATAGCGTAAGTAATTTTCATCGTCGCTGGTTTGGCGAAAACTATCGTAAGGAGTGGGCTGCCGAAACAAAACTGCCTGTGATCAGGCTGTCGCAAATTCATGGCGGTTTAAAGGCAGAAAGTATTGGCGGCGGGTTCCAGACGCACTCGCTTCGTTTAATTGATAAGGATGGCAAAGAATGGGTGCTCCGCAGCGTGGAGAAACAGCCCGAAAAGATCCTGCCCGATGAATTCCAGGAAACCTTTGCCAAAGATTGGGTTAATGATGCCATGAGTGCCCAACATCCGTTTTCGGCGTTGGTAGTACCGCCGCTGGCTGATGCCGCCCGTGTGCCGCATGCCAACCCGATAATCGGTGTGGTTTCGGCTGATCCTGTTTTAGGGCAATATGCTAATATTTTTGCCAATAAAGTTTGTTTACTTGAAGAACGCGAACCAGGTGGCAAATCCGATAATACCGTGAAGATGATCGGTAAAATGCTGGAGGATAATGATAATACAGTAGATGGCGACGAATTTTTACGTGCCCGCCTGCTCGATTTGCTTATTGGCGACTGGGACAGGCACGGCGACCAGTGGCGCTGGCGCGATGAGGATAAAGGGAAAGGCAAGTTTTATACCGCCGTTCCCCGCGACCGCGATCAGGTATTTTACACCAACCAGGGTGTATTGCCAACCATAGCAGCGCAGCCATGGGTAGCGCCGAACCTGCAGGGCTTTAGCGGTGAGATCTACAGCGTAAAATATTCCTTATGGAAAACCATGTTTATGCAACGGTGGCCATCGGTACAATACAGTCATGAACAATGGACCAAAATTGTGAATGATTTTGTCGCTGCCGAAACTGACGACGTATTGGAAGCCGGTTTAAGGCGCCTGCCCGAATCATCGTATAAATTAAGGCATGATGTATTGCTAAAGCAACTGAAAGAACGGCGCGCTAATATCCCGGCCGAAATGGAGTATTACTACAAATTCATCAATAAAATAGTTGATATCCATACTTCAAATAAAAATGAGCTGGTAACGGTGAAAGATGAGCCTAATGGCAGTCTCAATGTGATCATCAATAAGATCAATAAAGATGGTGAGATTAAGGATACGCTCATGAACCAGAATTATCATCCTGATATTACCAAAGAGCTCCGCATTTATGTAAGCGGCGGCGATGATAAGGTAGTGCTTGATAATGCCACATCACCAATAAAACTGAGGTTTATCGATAGCACAGGCACCAAAACTTACAATATTGTAAAATCGCTTAACACGGTACAACTTTATGACCGTGGCAAAAAGCTGAGTATAACTGGCTACGAATCAAGGGTTAACAAACACATAAGCAAGGATAGCGCTAATACGTCATACTTAAGAGTTAATCTGATGAATGTGATAGCGCCGCTGGCTAATATCTCTTACAACCCGGATGAGGGCGTATTGCTTGGAGCAGGTTTTAAATATACTCACCAGGAGGGTTTTCAAAAACTGCCTTACAACGATGTGCAAACAGTGTTTGCCAGTCACTCGTTCACAACAAAGGCTTTTAAGATTAAATATAACGGCGAGTGGATCCACGCTTTTGGCAAAGCCGACTTTTTGATGGATGCCCAGCTCGACTTTCCGGATAACATCAATTTTTTTGGCAGGGGCAACGAAACGCTGTTTGTTAAAGTTGGCGATTATCGCAAATATTATCGTACCCGCTTTGATAATTTTACCTTTAGCCCAGCCTTTAGGTGGCGTAATGAATCGGGAACTTCTGTAACGGTAGGTCCTGCTTTTCAGTACTATAAATTAGATGTTGATGACAATATCGGCCGATTTATTACATATCCGTTACTCACAAACGCGCCTGACAGTTATACCTTTGACAAAACAAAAATGCATGCCGGTATTGTTGTTAACTTTACCAGCGATAAACGCAACGATAAGGTGCTTCCGGCCTGGGGAAATTTTATAAATATCAAGCTTCAGGAGTTTAAAGGTTTAAATAATAACTCTACAAGTTTTGTCCAGCTTATACCCCAGGTTGCTTTGTATAAAAGTCTGAACGCTAAAAGCAGTATTGTTTTGGCCGATAGGGTAGGCGGTGGCATTACCATTGGCAAAACGGCTTTTTATCAGTCGTTATTTTTAGGCGGGCAGGATAACTTATTAGGCTACAGGCTGTACAGGTTTGCCGGTCAGCATAGTTTTTATAATAACCTGGAGTTGAGGATAAAATTAACTGATTTCGCCAGTTATATAGTTCCCGGTCAAATAGGCGTTATAGGATTTTATGATATAGGCCGTGTTTGGGAAAACGGGCAAAGCTCGGATAAATGGCACAACGGTACCGGTGCAGGCTTTTATGTAGCACCGGCAAGGTTAGCAGTTATCAAGATAATTGCCGCTTACTCTGAAGAAGGATGGTACCCTTATCTTTCAACAAGTTTCAGATTTTAATAAGGGTAAAACTTTAATTAAATGCACACAGAAGTACTCAATATAAGCAAAAACGAATGCACCATTTGTCAGGTTGAAACATGCCTTACATTTAACCCGTTCGTGGCGCATTTAAAAGAACGGATTGCTACCGAAAAAACGCTCAAAAGCGAGTTCTATCGCTATGTTTTGGAACGTTTTGAGCATGATATATGTATTGACCTGGATATGCGGCCAACAGATGCCGAAAAATACAGGGAAATGCTGGAGCTCATTTACTCCATACTGACACCGCCAATAGCTAACGAAAAGGAATTTCACTGGGCGCTAAGTACGCCTGTACCTGATAAGATCTTTTTCAGTACAGAGGCTTTTTATGATTTCCATTCAAGTCACCATTCTAATTTATATGCGTTGAATGTATCCAAGAACGAAATGTTCAGTGACAGGCAAAAGCGGTTCATTTATAACCTGATTCTTGAACGGATGTATGGCTTTTCGTCGGCAATTAAGAATGAATTGCTGTTTTCATACGAAGATCCTGAAACCGGTCTTTCAAGGTATTTTAATATCCAGACTGATGCCCGCTTCGTGGAAATTGAATTGAATGGCGAACTGCCTGAACTTAGCTTTGATACTATTGAACCCTATTTACATTCGCATACCAGCCTTGAGTTAATTGAAAAGGTAATACCGCTTAATATTTTTAAATTCAAGGGGTTCACAATAATTACGTTAACAGATGTAACGTTAACGCATGCACTTGAAAATATTCGTACCGAGCTTGTTAACCATTCGGCAAATGAGGATGAGCAATATGCGCACATCATCAGCTCGCTAAAATCCCTTGCCGAAAGCCCGGGCATTGAGTTTGGGTTGATGCCTTTTTTAACCATCAATAATGAGCCTATTTTTGATAACGACGAATGCTCCAGAAGTATCCTGCTTAAGGCCGCTAAAGATTTTAACCTTGCGGAAGAAACGTTTGACGCCATCCTTGATGATTACAACCAGAACCCGAGGCCTATCTTTTTCAATTCCATTACCGACGAAAAGATAGGTAAATTCCCCTTTTTGCAGGTTTTGAAACAAGCCGGCATTAAATCTTACGGAATTTTCCCGGTGTACTACAATAAGAAAAATGTAGGCATCATGGAAGTGTTTTCATATAAAGAGATTGTTTTTTACGAAAAACTGCTCTCGAAATTACAGGCTACTATCCCGCTGATTGCCCAATTGCTGCAAAACAGCATCGATCAGTTTGAGGCCCGCATTTCAAGTGTTATCAAAAATAAATTTACCTCGTTGCAACCGTCGGTTCAATGGAAGTTTAATGAAGTGGCCTGGAATTATCTTAAGGAAAAAAGAAAGAGGAAAAAGAGCCCTGAAATTGAAACAGTATCATTCAGCCATGTTTACCCTTTATTTGGTGCGGTTGATATCCGTAACTCCACGGTTGAGCGTAACAGCGCCCTGCAGGAGGATTTGAAAAATCTGCTCACCATACTTATTGAAACGCTTCAGGTTTTAAATGAAAATATTCATTTAAGCCTTACCGGCAAGCTGGTATCTAAATGCGAAGAGTGGCTCGAACGCATCAGCGGTTATATTACTACCAATGATGAATTGATGCTGGATACTTTCCTTCATAACGAGATTAATCCTTTCCTGGAGCATTTCAGAAATAATTACCCTGCCGAAAGGGAAACTATTGACAGGTATTTTAATGCCATGAATGAGGAAACCGGCGCTTCGTTTGAAAACAGGCGCAACCTGGAAACCTCCATGCAGCTTATCAATACTTCTATCAACCAATACCTGGAGCAGGCTCAGACAGAAGTGCAGGAATCATTTCCCTGTTATTTTGAAAAATTCCGTACCGATGGGGTGGAATATGATATTTACATAGGGCAATCAATAGCGCCGCAACGCGTTTTCGATATGCTGTACCTTAAAAATATCCGTTTGTGGCAGTTACGATCAATGGCCGAGATAGCCCGGATGACAAACGACCTTGGCGATCAGCTTTCACGTCCTTTGCAAACCACGCACTTAATATTTATTCACTCAAACGCTATAGATATCAGTTTCAGAAACGATGAAAGGCGTTTTGACGTTGAGGGGGCCTATAATATCCGTTACGAGGTGGTAAAAAAGCGGATTGATAAAGTTTTAATAGCAGGAACTTTTGAACGCCTTACCCAGCCCGGCAAAATAGCCATGGTATATTTTAACCCAACAGAAGCTGCTGAATATGACGAGTACGTCAGGTATCTGCAAGTACAGGGTTACTTGCTGGATGACCTGGAATATCTTGAACTGGAAGAGTTACAGGGCGTTACAGGCTTAAAAGCGTTAAGGGTTGGAGTTAATTATCAATTGCCGTTATTAAATAGCTAAAAGCCTAAGGCTGAAAGCTTAAAGCGACAAGAAATCAAATAAAGCAAAAAAAGCTTTCAGCCTTAGGCTTTCGGCTTTGAGCTTGATAAGATCGCTTTCCTCATTAATAAATCGGTTTGCTTATCGCTTCCCAGGACAAATTCATGGCTGCTGAATACTTCAAAGCCATGTTTTTCATAAAAGGCAATTGCTTTTTGGTTGTGTTCCCAAACACCAAGCCAAACGTATTGCAAGTTTTTACCGGCGGCTTCTTTTAAGGTGAAATCAATAAATTGGTGGCCTATTTTTTTGCCGTGATGTTCGGCCAAAACATAGATCCGTTCTATTTCGACAGCATTAGGGTCCTGAAATTCTGTTTGGGCCGGACCGTAATTTAGCTTGAGATAGCCGGTTATCTCGCCGTTAGATATTGCAAAGTAAAAGTGTGAGTTTGGGTTGCTGAGTTCTGCTTGTATTTTTTGCGGCGTAAAAGCAACAGATGCATAAGCCTCAATATCTTCCGGTTTATTTAAATGGCCAAAAAAATCGAAAAATGTTTTTTTGCTTAAAGCCAGCAATACATCGGCATCGGCCAATGCCAGTTTTTGAATCGTTATAGTCCCGATAGTCATGAAGCAAATCTAAACAAACTACCTTTTCAATCAAATTGCTCTTTCAACCTTACTAACCTGTCAATCATGAGATTTAATTTTTCTTCCTCATTTTTAAACATTCGGGGTTTAAGGTAAAACGTGGTGAACAAAAACCAGATCCCGATTGATGTATAGGTGACTATTTTAAAGGTGAGTGATGAATGTTCAAGTACCTCGATAAAATACATGGCTAAACCGGCGCTTAGCAACAATATATAGGTATAATAAAACCAGCCTATAACTTTGCTCCGGTTTTTTTGATATGCTTTGAGGCTATCAAGATATTCGGCAGGGTTGAGCGTTGCATCGCGCTTACTCAAAATGTGGTAATGACGTACCATTAACGAAAGATACATCAACATGGTTACCAGTACGATGAGGATCCCGATAGTAGTAACTGCAGACTTAAATGCCAGGAAAAAAGTGACGACAAAAGCAAACGCACCGGTTACAACCATGGCCACAATACTCCAGTATAACTTTTGGGTTATACTCCTTATTCCCTTCTTTACCTGCTTCAGCACCTCATCCACCGAAAGCTGATCTGGTTTTGGCTGTCCCTGCCAAACCGACATCAAATGATCAAAGTCTTTCATACTGGTTATATAACTCCGTTAATTTTTGTTTTATACGATAAATTTTCACCCTCAGGTTCCCTTCTGATATACCCGAAATTTCAGCAATTTCGGGGTATGGCACCTCATCAAGTACCATAGTTATAATAATCCTTTCTGATTCTTCCAGTTTTGAAATACACTTATAGAGCAAAGCTACCTGCTCGTTTTTATCCGATAGTTCTTCTCGTTTTGTTTCTGCTAATTGTGGGGTTAGTTCGTCTTTGGCCTGGCGTTTTTCCGAGCGCAAATAGGTTAAAACAGGTATTTACAGCAATGCGGTAAATCCAGGTTGATATCATGGCCTGGTTACGGAATTTCTCTAAATTTTGCCAAACCTTTAAAAAGGTTTCCTGTAGCAGGTCGTTGGCGGCATCGTCATCGCCGGTATAACCATAGCACAGATGGAATATCTTTTTAGAATTAGCTTCATATATCTGCTTGAATGCTGCTTCTTTGTTGGCCACTTCAGTTAATTTTATATTTAGACGATGTTAAGCTTTATATGTTACAACAAGTGATCATTCTTTTTAAACCAGCCCAGCTTGCTTTCGGCATCGCTTATTAGTTTATTGTAACTGTCCTGGTAATCAAACTGTAAGTCTTCGTGGAGCTTATTGATTAAGCCACGGATCTTTTCAACCTGCCTTATTAATATCAGCCTTAAAGGCTTGTATGATGTACGCCTGTCGGCATATTCAAGGTAATTTTCGCAAAAATTGATCAGCAATTCAATCTCAGCACCTTTTGATGCCATAAACTTGATGTATTTACTCAGCAATCTCAATATTTTGCGCATGCCCTTTGCAGCGTTGTAACTTAATGATGATAACTGGCTGAACATGAAGCCGGCTTCGGCTTTTACTTTTTCTACAAAGGCGGCTTCATCATGGGCTTCAAAAAGCAGGTAGGCCAACAGCTCTTTGTTTTCCTTTTTGTAGCGTGCCAGGCGCAGCATTAATTCGGCCAGCTGCTCGTTAGGCAGGTGCTGAATTTCTTTTTTTATATGCTGTAATCCGTAGGCGGTAGTAGTCATGTTGTAAATAAGCAGGCAAAATACTAATTGTTTAAATATTTTTCACGAATTGCATTTAAGCTTGATTCAATTAGAACGAATTACACGAATGGGTCTACTAATTATATTGATGTAATTAATGTAGTTCGCAAAATTAGTTAAGAAATTAAAATAGCGTTTGCTGGGGCAACGATTTTATTTCCTCATCCGATTTAAACGGAAAATAGAATATTCCCATAGCAGTTTAAACAGCGCGTAAATTTTGTAGTTTTGCAGGCTTATTAAATTAAATGAAAAAAAGCAGACTGACGCTCTTCATTTTTATCGCACTGGTATTAGGTGTGATAGCCGGTTATATTTATAACACCTACGTTTTCGCCGATTTGAATAAACAGCTCAGTACCGCCGGGGCTGCTATTAAAGCAGTCGACAAAAACATCGAAGCATTACCCGATACTACGGTTGCAGCCTACAAAAATCTTAAGTTACAGAGAATTGCCCAGGTTAAACTGCAAAGCCAGGCTACCGATGCACGGGAAGATAAACTTGAACTTTATAATATCCTGAGTAAGATCTTCCTCAATCTTATAAAAATGATTGTAGCCCCATTGGTGTTTACCACGTTGGTGGTAGGCGTAGCCAAGGTAGGGGATATCAAAGCCGTTGGCAGGATAGGTGGCAAAACCATGCTCTGGTTTATCAGCGCTACGCTGGTATCCTTATTATTAGGGATGCTATTGGTTAACCTGTTTGAGCCAGGCAAAACCATGCATTTGCCACTGCCTGATAGTCATTTAAGTACAGGCATTAAAAAAACGGCGTTATCATTAACCGAATTCGTTGGTCACGTTTTCCCTAAGAGTTTTATTGAGGCAATGGCCAATAATGAGATCTTACAGATTGTGGTGTTCTCTTTATTTTTTGGCGTAGCTACAGCTGCTATAGGCGAACAAGGCAAAATAGTAATCAAAGCGATGGATGCTTTTGCCCATGTGATTATGAAGATTACCGGGTATGTGATGAAAATGGCCCCTTTAGCTGTATTTGGTGCCATAACTGCGGTAGTGGCCAAGCAGGGAATAGGTGTACTTTCAACCTATGGTATTTTTATCAGCGAGTTTTATTTTTCGCTCATCGTACTTTGGTCTGTGATTATACTGGCCGGATACATTGTATTAAGAAAGCCGGTGTTCAGGCTGCTTAACAGTATTAAAGATGCTATGTTGATAGCATTTAGTACCTCCACAAGTGAAGCGGCTTATCCAAAGGTATTGGAAGAACTGGAGAAATTTGGCTGTAGCAATAAAATAGTGAGCTTTGTATTGCCATTGGGCTATTCGTTTAATTTGGATGGTTCGATGATGTATATGACCTTTGCATCATTGTTCCTGGCACAATCATATGATATTCATCTTTCATTCGGGCACCAGTTATCTATGTTACTGGTGCTGATGCTTACCAGTAAAGGTGTGGCCGGTGTGCCAAGGGCTTCGCTGGTGGTTATTGCAGGTACGCTGGCTATGTTCAATATCCCTGAAGCAGGTTTGTTTTTGCTGATAGGTATTGATCCGTTGCTTGACATGGGCCGTTCTGCTACCAATGTTCTTGGAAATGCAATGGCCACAGCGGTTGTAAGCAAATGGGAAGGAGAGGGAATTAATTAGTGAATTAGTGATTTAATGAGTTAGTGATTTATTAATTTCCCCTTATCGCATTTTAATCACCTTATCAATAATTAATCAGGTATATGAAAGATACAAGTAAAACAGATTTTGCTGAGCAATTTAGAAATCGCACTAAGAAATTCGTAGTAGATAATATTAAGTTTTTCAAAACTCTACCTAAAACGGAGGAAGCAAAAATTATCGGAAGGCAATTATTAAGATCTTCGTCATCGGTAGGGGCCAACTATCGTGCTGCTTGCAGAGCTCGTTCACAGGCCGAATTTCATTCAAAACTTTCAACTGTTGTAGAGGAAGCTGATGAATCAGCATTTTGGATGGAAGTATTAATTGAGGCCGAAGTTGTAAAACAATCAGACTTGGCAGTCTTGTTGGATGAAGCAATCCAGATATTAAAAATCACTTCAGCATCAAGAAAAACCGTGTCATGAAATTTAACAGTGATTTAATTCACTAACTCACTAATTCAATAATTCACTAATTAATATATATGTCTCCCCGTTTAAAAAAAGTATTCCTGATCATGACTGTTGTGGTGCCGTTTATACTGTACTGCGTTTATTATTATGGTATGATGATCAAGAACGCACCATACCGCTTCGTTGATTTTGAATCGATCAGTTTTCAGTATGGTCATAAGGACAGTCTTGTAAATAAATACGATTCACGTACAGGTATGTTCCAGTACCTTGACAGGCGCGATTCGTTGGTGAAAGAGCATTTACGTTTAACCAAAGACGACCTGTTATACCTGCACCGCAAAGCTGCCGACCTGGGTTTTTGGGATTTTCCGTCGAAAGAAATTGGTGATACAACATCTGCTGCTGCAAATAAGGCGGTTCGGTATATCATTGAGTTTAAGTATAAAGAAAAAACAAAGCGTGTAATCTTCGACAGTGATTATTTTGGTAATGCCAAGCTGATTGATGCCAACCAGCGGTTGATAGGGGAGATCCAGAAAAAACTTACCGACGTAGAGAACCGCGGCAAAAAATAAAATATTGGGATGTTGTTTATTAAATAATCAATCCCTATATTTGCACCTCGAAATTTAAAACAATATTTAACAAACATGTACGCAATAGTAAGTATAGCAGGACAGCAATTTAAAGTTGCCAAAGACCAGCAGATCTTTGTACACAGGTTACAAGGCGATGAAGGCGCTAGTATTGAATTTGACAGTGTATTGTTAGCAGAAAACGAAGGTAAATTCAAATTAGGTTCTGATTTGAAAGGCGCTAAAGTATCGGCTAAGATCGTGTCACATTTAAAAGGTGATAAAGTAATTATCTTTAAAAAGAAAAGAAGAAAAGGTTACAAAAAGAAAAACGGTCACCGTCAGCAATTTACCAAGATTGAGATCACCGGTATTACATTATAATTAAAGGTTGAACCGGAGTTGTTCTGCAATTCCATAAAAGATATAAAAAATGGCACATAAGAAAGGGGCCGGTAGTTCAAGAAACGGTCGTGAGTCACATAGCAAGCGTTTAGGTATCAAAATTTTCGGTGGTCAGCCAGCAATCGCAGGTAACATCATCGTACGTCAGCGTGGTACTAAACACAACCCAGGCTTAAACGTTGGTCTTGGTAAAGATCATACTTTATTTGCACTGGCCGAAGGTATCGTAGTTTTCAAAAAGAAAGCCGATAACCGTTCATACGTATCAGTAGTTCCGTTTGAAGCTGCTGAAGTTGAAGAAGTAGCTGCACCTGCACCAAAAGCTAAAAAAGAAGCTGTAGCTGTTGAAGCTCCTGCTGCTGAAGAAGCTCCAAAAGCAAAAAAAGCTGCTGCACCAAAAGCTAAGAAAGAAGAAGCTGCTGATGCTGCTGAAGAAACTGTAGCTGAATAATCAGTTAACAAATATTAGGATATAAAAAATCCCGGTCAATTTTGATCGGGATTTTTTATTTTGTGATTATTCGTCAGATTGCAGCATAAAACAACTAATAGGAGAACTATACAAAACCCTTACCGGTTTGCCATTAATACGCCCCGGCTTCCATTTTGGTGATTTGTTTACATGAGCAATGAATGCTTTGCACATTGCTTCGTTTATTTTCCTCCTGACATTGGCATGCGTTACACTTCCGTCGGTTTCTATAATCATTTGTATAAGAAAACTGGCCTGTGTATTCTCTTTGTCGTAGTCTTTTGGTATCGGTACTTTAAAAAGATAATTTGTCCACTTTTCTGTGCCTCCGGGAAATTCTGGCTGTACATCTACTGTTTTATAAACTGTTGTATCTGGTTTAACATTCTCCCTTTTAGCTTTGCCTTGTGCAAACAACGCAACAGGTATTATAATCAAGCCAAATACAAGCAGATATCTCATGTGTTTATTCGATGATCAGTTTCTTTAAATAGTAAGTATCAGGATCAATAACCGGCATAGTTTTGCTGGTTATGGTAATGCCTTTTTTATCAAGCGTATAGCGTTTAGTAATGCCATCTGCAGTGATATCAATTGGCAATGGCATATCGATATTAAGCAACTGAACCTGGTATTTATCGCCACGTTGGGCCTTAACATGTACTTCCAGTTTATTGATTGAATAGATGTACATATCGAACAATGGTTTCAAATCCTTACCTGCAGCCTTGCTAAAATACTGCATTACATCATCGGTACTGGCCAAATTACTGTAGGTATAACGGGGGGCGGTAACAAAACCTTTAAGGGTAGGGAAGAAAGTGCTATCGCCCATAATATACCTGAGTGTATGCATAAAGAAAGCCCCTTTACCATAGATATCTCCATTATAAGCCGATTCTTCGTCAATATCTTTCCCGATAACAAGCGGGATTTTATTGCCGAATGACAGTGCTGAACTTTGGAAAAATTTGATATAAGCTTTTTCGCCTTCAAATTCCCTTACGTACAGCGCGTCGCCATAAGTACAGATGCCCTCGTGGATCCAGTAATCGGCCCAATCCTTAGCGGTAACTTTATTGCCCCACCATTCGTGGCCAAACTCGTGGTGCATGAGGCCGTCATAATCCTCGCCGCCAACTTTGGTATATTTAAATTTGGCGCCGTAGGCATTCATGGTTTGATGCTCCATGCCCAGGTGAGGGGTTTCAACGATGCCTATCTTTTCTTTTGCCCAGGGATATTCGCCAAAGTATTTCTCCTGTTCTTTGATGGTTTTTACAAAAATATCGAGGTGATGCTCGGCTTTGGCGGCATGTTCCTTTAATACATAAAACTGGATAGGTACATTATGCCCATCTACAGTAGTATACGGACGAGTTACTACGGTATAGTCACCTGCATTGAACAAGATACTGTAATTGTTAATGGTGTATTTGGTTTGCCAATGGAAAGTTGCTGTTCCCTTTTGTTTGCTTACACTTTTTAATAATCCTGGGCCGGCAACTACCAGATCTTTAGGAACGGTGATGAACATGTCTACACCCTCGTTTGGTTCGTCGGAAGGGTGATCTTTACAAGGGAAATACAATTTGCCGCCTGTACCTTCGGCCGTGATGGCCATCCACTGGTGTCTGGTCGAGTCTTGTGTCCAGATAAAACCGTCGTCCCATGGTGGGCGACGGGCAACATGCGGTTTGCCGCCATAAATTACTTTAACGCTTGCTTTGCCAGCCGGTAGTTCTTTGGCTGTATTAATGGTAATGAGGTTATTCTTGTATTCAAATGCTTCCTGTTTGCCATTTACTAAAACCTTGCTGATAGTTAAAGAATCTAACAGGTCAAACAATAAAACCCTGGTGGGTTTCGCCATGATTACATCAATGGTAGTAAAACCATCAATGGTTTTCTGTACAGGATCAACAGCAAGCGAAATGGTATAATGCCGCACATCCATTATAGCTTGCTCGGGTTTCAGCTTTCCGCCTGAGGTGAGGGTTTGGGCATACAGGGAGACTGACGATAACAAGATCATTAAAATAAATGAGAACTTTTTCATTTAATGTTGTTGGGTTTAAAATATAACAGCATATCTGGCTGGCTAACGGTTGGTGTACAAAATTGCTGGTTTTCAGTTGTTGAATGAATAATTTACAAGGCTTGGGCATCCACAATCTCACGCAGCCCTGTCTTGTTCTTTGGATAAACCTCTTTTTACAATTGCGTCTGTTAATTTGCCGTTTCTCGTAATTGTTGCTTCAACTATCACCCGCCCTTCAATATCCTGACTTTTAACCGGCCATCGCAAATTTTTTCTCACGAAAATGAAGAAATTATTGGTGCCGCCTGGAAATTCTGGTTGCTTGTCTACCTTAATGCCACAATTGCATTTATACTCTTCGGTATCAATTTTAGAAGTTTCAGTTTGCGCTTTTACTAAGATCGGCCAAAACGATAAAGATATGATAACGAAAATTGTTTTCATGCTCACAATTCTATTGATTCATATAGAATGGGCACAGAATATTTTGATTTGATAAACTTGCCATCGCGAGTAGCAGGAACCCACCTTGGAGAAAGGTTAATAACTCTTAAAGCTTCCTTGTCAAATTCAGGAGCAAAACCTTGTACAAGTTTAATGCCCGACAGTAAACCATTACTCTCCACATAAAAACTTACTTTGACTATACCTTGCTTAACAAGTGAATCCTTTGGCCATTTTAAGTTTTGATCTAAAAATTCATGAAATGCCTTATCGCCACCACGGAAATGCGGAGGCGTAAGTTTTTGCGCCTTAGCGCTTAATGAAACCATTAAAATGATAAGGATGGGTGAAAATTTCTTCATCCTTAAATATAAATCAATTCTCCCTCACCAGCAAGCCGTCTGCAAAATCTCGCAGGTATTGTTTATGATCTTCGGGCAGATCAATAGCGTCGAGGGCTGCAAAAGCCTTATTAGCATAGGTTTGCATGGCTTTTTCAGCATGCTGCCTGATATCAAGTTCGTTGTAAATGTTTGTTATGGCTTTAACTTTTTCTGCAGTGTCAAATTCAGTAGCGCTCAGCCATCGGTTTAGCGTTTGTGCCTGGCTGCCTTTTGTCAGTTCAAGGGCCCTGATTAGCAAAAATGTTTTTTTATTGGAGATGATATCGCCGCCAACCTGCTTGCCAAACTTTTCAGGATCGCCATAAACATCCAGTATGTCGTCCTGTAGCTGGAAGGCTATACCAAGGTTAACCCCGAAAGAATCAATCAAATCAGCGTCGGTTAAAGCTGCACCGCCAATGATGGAGCCGATTTTTAATGTACCACCTAACAGTACAGCAGTTTTAAGGCGGATCATGTTGATGTACTCTTCGATACTTACATCGTTACGCTGTTCAAAGCTCATATCAATTTGCTGGCCTTCGCACACGCCGGTCGCAGTATCGTTAAAAACGTCAAGTACATTACGTAAAATGCTGTCATCAACCTTCATCATCATGCGGTTGGCTTCTACCATCATGGCATCGCCGGAGAGGATAGCAACATTGGCGTTCCATTTTTCATGCACAGTTGCTTTGCCACGGCGGAGCGGGGCTTTATCCATAATATCATCATGCATCAGCGTGAAATTATGGAATACCTCTATAGCCAGTGCGGGTTCAATAGCCCTGTCAACGTCGCCGCCAAAAAGGTCACAGGCCAGCAGGAGCAGGGCAGGGCGCATACGTTTTCCGCCAATAGATAAAATATAGCTTATCGGTTCATACAGATCGGCCGGGTAAGCGGGATAGCTTAGTTTGCCTACTGCATCATTTATTAGTAACTGTAACTCTGTAAGTTGTTTCATTTATTTACGGGAACCCTGATTTTCTTGATTTTAGGATCGACTTGATTATAAATATCAGGAAATCCTAAAATCAGGCGAATCACGGTTCATTATTCTTGTACCAATATAAAGTCTATCTGTTTTTTGGTCAGATCAACCTGTTTTACCTTAATCTTTACTTCATCGCCCAGTTGGTAAATTTTCTTTTTACGCTGACCGATGATGGCATAGTTTTTCTCGTCCAAAGTATAAAAATCGTCCGAGATATCACGCAGGCGGATCATACCCTCGCATTTATTTTCGATGATCTCCACATACATGCCCCATTCGGTAACGCCCGATATGATACCCATAAAGGTGTTGCCAACCTGGTCGCGAAGATACTCAGCTTGTTTGTATTTTACTGAAGAACGCTCTGCATCGGCGGCTTTTTTCTCCATTAAAGAACTGTGCGAACATAGCTTTTCATAAAACTCGGCATTGGCTGATTGACCGCCGTTTAAATAATGGAACAGGAGCCTGTGTACCATTACATCCGGATAGCGGCGAATTGGTGAGGTAAAATGCGTATAATGATCAAAAGCCAAACCGTAATGACTGCTGCTTTTAGTGGTATAAATAGCTTTAGCCATGGAGCGGATAGCCAGATGGGTTAGCACGTTCTGTTCTTTTTTGCCCTCTACGTCTTCCATCAGGTAATTGAGGGATTTTGCTGTTTCCTTGTCAGATTTTGTATTGATTTTATAACCAAACCTGGCTGCAAATTGGGCAAAATTGGCCAGCGCATCGGGCTTGGGCGAATCATGCACGCGATAAACAAAAGTGTATTTGTGCTTGCCCTTGCCCATTTTGCTTACGCGCTCAGCTACTTTGCGGTTAGCCAGCAACATAAAATCTTCGATCAGTTTATGGGCGTCTTTGCGCTCTTTTACATAAACGCCTGTTGGTTTACCGTTTTCATCCAGTTTGAACTTAACCTCAGTAGTTTCAAAGCTGATAGCGCCGTTTTTAAATTTGCGGTCGCGCAGTTTATAGGCCAGCGCATTAAGCTTAAATATTTCATCTTTAAAATCACCCTCGCCGCTTTCTATTACTTCCTGCACCTCTTCGTAAGTAAAACGCCTGTCGGAGTAAATGACGGTTTTGCCATACCATTCGGTAATGATATTTGCGTTCTCATCCATTTCAAACACTGCCGAAAAGCAGAGTTTTTCTTCTTTAGGGCGAAGAGAGCAAAGGCCGTTTGACAGTCTTTCCGGTAGCATTGGTATAACCCTGTCCACAAGGTAAACTGATGTGGCCCTGTCCAAAGCTTCTTTGTCTAAAGCCGAATCGGGAATGATGTAGTGTGATACGTCGGCAATGTGAACACCGACTTCGTAATTTCCGTTTTCCAGTGCACGGTAGGATAGGGCATCGTCAAAGTCTTTGGCATCAAATGGGTCGATGGTAAAGGTGGTGATGTTTCGGAAATCACGGCGTTTGGCAATTTCTTCGGGCGTGATCGCATCCGGAATTTCTTCAGCATCATGCTCAACCTCGGCAGGAAATGATAGCGGAAAACCATATTCGGCCAGGATGGCGTTCATCTCCGTATCGTTTTCACCCTGGGCTCCTAAGATATGTTTGATCCTTCCGATAGGGTTTTTGGCTTCCGTTGGCCAGTCGGTAATTTCGGCTACAGCTTTGATGCCATTTTTAGCCCCGTTAAGCTCGCTAATGGGGATGAAAATATCGTGCATCATCTTACGATCATCAGGAATAAAAAACGCGTATCGTTCTGAGAGTTTAACAATGCCCGTAAACTCCATTTTGGCACGCTGCAGAATTTCGATAACCTCGCCTTCTTTGTGCTTGCCTTTACTTTTGGCGTATACATAAACTTTCACACGGTCGCCGTTAAGGGCGGTGCGAAGCTTACGAGGAGCGATGAAAATATCGCTTTCAAACTCGTCATCGGTAACGATAAAGGCAGAACCATCATTGGTAAGGTCAACTACGCCTTCAATAAAGGTTTTAAGTTCAAGCAGCTGGAATTTGCCCGGAGCGATTTCTTTTAATACCGATTTTTTAACCTCGTCTTTTAAGATGTCGTAGATGATCTCGCGCGATTCGGGGTCACGGACGTTTAATTTAGCAGAAACCTGTTTATAATTGAGTGGCGTATTGCCGTTTTGTTCAAATATATCAAGTACCATTTGGGTAAGTACCTGGTGTATAGAAGAGTTGTTTTTCTTACGTTTAGACATAGAATAGTATTTGCATCAAAGATACAGAATTTTGGATACCCTATCTTGGCCCAATAGTGATGGATAAAGCAGTTTTAATCAACCCGGTATTGAAGCGATCAGCCTTTTGGTGTATTCTTCTTTTGGGCGATAATAAATATCGTCGGGATAGCCGGTTTCCAGTATTTCGCCTTTGTTCATCACCATAATCCGGTCGGAGATATGTTTAATCACGGCCAAATCATGCGAAATAAAGATATAGGTCAATTTAAGTTCGTCTTGTAGTTCGCGGATGAGGTTTAATACCTGGGCCTGAACCGATACATCAAGCGCCGATACTGATTCATCGCAAATGATAAATTTAGGCTGGAGCGCCAAAGCCCGGGCAATAACAATCCGTTGCCGTTGTCCGCCCGAAAACTCATGCGGATAACGGTCAAAATGTGCGGGCAGCAGATTGACCCGTTCAAGCAATTCAAGTACCTTTCGTTTGCGGGTTGTATCGTTACTGTAAAACTGATGTACCTGCAATGGCTCCATAAGCGATTGCCCAACGGTAAGCTTAGGATTTAATGATGAGTATGGATCCTGAAAAATGATCTGGATATCTTTTCTGATCTGCCTCAACTCATTTTTTTTAAGTTCACGAAGATCAGTGCCGTCAAAAGAAACCTTGCCCGATGTTGGTTCTATCAACCTTAAAATGCTTCGCCCCAAAGTGGTTTTTCCACAGCCTGATTCGCCGACGAGGCCTAAGGTTTCGCCTGGATATACATCAAAGCTTACATTGTTCACTGCTTTTACAACATGATCTTTCCGTTTGAAAAATCCTGTATCAGTTGGAAACCAGGTGTTTAATTTATCTGCCTTTAACAAAGGCTGCTGTTCATATAGTTTACGCTTTCTCTCGGCGATTTCAGTGTCCGGGTAATGATATAATTCCCTGATGTTTTCTATAGTTACTGCGGGCCTGGCCCCATCCAGAAAATCGGCCACAACAGGGAGCTTTTTCAAATGCTGCTGCGGGGAAGGGCGGCAGGCCAGCAATCCTTTAGTATAAGGGTGCCGGGGATTTGCGAATAGATCTTTTACCGCGGCTTCCTCTATAATCTCGCCTTTGTACATCACCAAAACCCGGTCGGCAATTTCTTTGATCACGCCCAAATCATGCGATATAAAGATCAGGCTCATGTGCCGTTCGGCTTTCAGCTTGTGCAGCAGTTCAATGATGGTTTTTTGCACGGTAACGTCAAGTGCGGTGGTGGGCTCATCGGCAATCAAAATCTCCGGGTTGCAGGCCAAAGCCATCGCTATCATTACCCGTTGTTTTTGTCCGCCCGAAATTTGGTGAGGATAGCTGTTGAATATGGCTTCGGGCCGCGGTAATTGTACTTCTTTAAACAGCTCAATGGTTTTTTGTTTAGCCTCCGCTTTACTTGATCCTAAATGCAACCTGATAGCTTCCGTAAGCTGAAAGCCACAAGTAAGTACCGGGTTAAGCGAGGTCATGGGCTCCTGGAAAATCATGGCTACCTGGTTGCCGCGCACACGCCGCATTTCATCTTCCGATAATTTGCACAGGCATACACCATTTAAAAGTACAGAGCCATCTATTAGGGACTGATCTTCATTAAGCAAACGCATCAGGGCAAGGGAGGTAACAGATTTGCCAGAGCCGGATTCGCCGACAATGCCAATGGTTTCACCTTTGTTAAGTGTAAAAGAAATTCCCTTTACCGCTGTGAACTGGTTTTTACCATTCTTAAAACTAACCGACAGATCACTGACTTTAAGCATTATTAGCCTACAATGGTTATAAATTCGTCTGCTATCAGTTCTTCGCCGCGGTAACGTCTTAATAGTTGTGCTGTAGCTATCACATCTTTTTGGCAATAAGCGCAAATGCGCTCCAACTGGTTTTCATTCCAGTATACGCGGCCTACATCGCTGCCATCTATATCGTCTTTGGAGGTCGGGATATTAAAAATTGTGGTAAGCAGGTTTAAGGAAGTGTAGTGTTTGTGATCGCCAAACTTCCATAATTCCATGGTATCTAAATGGACAATCTCCCAGGGCTTTTTACCCGCTATTTGCAGCTGCGGCGGAATTGGTATGCCGTTTACCAGTAAACGGCGGCATAGGTACGGGAAGTCAAATTCCTTGCCATTATGAGCACATAAAATAAGGTTGGGCGGTTGACTGACCAACAGGTTGCAGAATTTGGTAAGCAATTCTTTTTCATCATGTGATGCAAAAGATTTTACCCTCAAGCCAATGTTTTTCCCGGCAATAAAGATCCCGGCCGAAATGCAAACTATTTTACCAAACTCGGCCCAGATGCCGGCGCGCTCATAATGAATGTCAGCAGGTTCATCTTTGCGTTGATGCCGGGTTTTTAGTTCCCATAAAACCTGCAGATTTTCGGGCAGTTGTTCGTGGGTGCTGTACTGCGGCACAGTTTCGATATCAATTACCAATAAATTATGCAGATCGTACTGTTCAAGCATCCGGTTAAAAATTATCGAGCCAATATAATGATAAAGTTAGTAGATGGTTGCTGCGGACATTTAGTTTACAGAAAAATTAAAATCGATAAGTTGTGTTTTTTATTTCTTCAATACTTCAAACGCTATGCTGATAGTATTGCCGTTGCCATCAACCAACGTAAGAATATGTTTGCCCGGAGGTGGGTTTAAAGCCACCTGGTGAAAATCTTTGGTCTCGCCAACGTACTGATCATCCAGGTGCCAAAAAATCTTCATACCTGGCTGGCGGTGTGCTGCGTTGCAAATCATGCGGCCACGGGTGCCGTCTGCTTCAAGGGGCACGTATATTTTAGCGCCGTTTTTAGGGTAGATGACTTCCATTGTATTTCCATTGTCGGCCTGGATACAATCCGGGCGAAAGGGCGGGAGTACATGATATTGATAGTTTCTGGCTTTGTAATAATATTCCATAGATGGCGGCAACACAAACCAGCTTTTATTGAGGATGTTATCCGGCGGCTCACAATTACCGTTTACCTGCCATTTGGCATCGGCAGATAAATGCACCAATTGATGGTAAGGACAAACAGGGGCTTTCAGGCCGCTTTTGGGTACATATTGCTCATCTGCATCCTGGCAGTATTGCCCGGCCCGGTAGCCGCTTTGTTTGCACACATTTATTTTCACCATTTCGCCCATTGGCATTTCAAACCAATCGCGCGATACGGGCAATAGCCTGAAGATTTCAAACAGGGCAGGTGCAGCTGTGTTAATGCCCGTTAAGCCCGGCCGGCCCTCGCCATCGGTATTGCCAACCCAAACGCCAACAACATATTTAGGAGTAACCCCAATTGCCCATCCATCGCGAAAGCCAAAGCTTGTACCGGTTTTCCAGGCCACGCGCTGGCTCGAGCTAAATTGCTGCCAAAGCATTTCCTCGCCCGGCCGCATCACTTCCTCCATGGCCTGGAAAGTGTAATAAATAGATGCTGCATCCAACAGTCCGGACTTTTCAAGTTCAGGTTTGGCTGCAGGCTTCTTTTCGTAAACAGGATTATGAAAATCGGCAGGGTTATACTTGCCACCGTTTTTGTTGTAATGATTAAGCACACGCGCCATATCAGCATAAGCACCGCTTAATTCCCAAAGTGTGTTTTCCCCCCCCGCCCAATATTAACGACAGTCCATAGTGATCGGCAGGTTTGGTTAAAGTGGTGATGCCTGCTTTATGCAAAAAATCATAAAAGCGTTCGTATTTGTATTGCTGCAGCATTTTAACCGCCGGTACATTCAGCGAACGGGATAAGGCCCGCGATGCAGGAACGGCGCCGTCGTAACCCAAATCAAAGTTTTCGGGATGGTAACCCGCGATCATGGTAGGTACATCGGGCATCAGGCTATTGGGTAATATCAGCCCGTCGTGCAGCATTGCCGCGTATAACAGCGGCTTCAGGGTACTTCCGGGGCTTCGCGGGGCATCTATCACATCAACATCGCTCTCCATTTGCGGGTCCTCCCGGTGGGATATGTTACCGGCATATGCAAGTGTTGCACCTGTTTCAACATCAAGTACAATGGCGGCAATATTGTTGATATCATTAGCCTTTAGTAAACTATGATGCTGCTCCAGGATATCATTTACCTGTTGCTGAAGCGACGACTTGATGCTGCTTGTAATGCGGGTATCTCCCTCGGGCTTAGCCTGATGATCGGCTTTAAAACGTTGCAGCAGGTGTGGAGCAAGTTGAGGAAGGGTCATCGGTCTGTCGGGCACAGGCTCGAGCCGGGCGAGGGCTGCAGTTGTACTATCAATGATACCTGCCTTATGCAATCTATCCAATAATGAATTTCGTTTGCGGAGCAGTATGGCCCTGTTCCTGCCGGGATGTACCAGGGATGGCGAGTTAGGCAAAACAGCCATAGCCGCCATTTCGCCCCAGGAAAGTTTATCAGGGCTGCGGCCAAAATATCGCCATGACGCTGCATCCAGCCCAATGACATTGGTGCCGAAGGGGGCGTTACTGGTATATAACGCTAAAATTTCGCTTTTGCTATGGGTTACTTCAAGGCGCATTGCCATGAAAATCTCTTTCAGTTTATTCCAGATATTGCGTTTATGCCTGGTAGCCAGCCTGATCACCTGCATAGTAAGGGTACTGCCACCGCTGCTTACCTTTTTCGAGCTCAGGTTTTGTTTGATGGCCCGGCTAAAAGCAACAATATCAAAGCCGGGGTGATGCTCAAAGCGTTTATCCTCAAAAGTGATAATACATTGTTTGAATTTTTCGGGTACTGTGGGATTATAAGGAAAGCGCCATTGGCCATCATTTGCTATGGATGCACCGAGTAACTGGCCCTGATCATCGTCAATTACGTAGGAGGTGGGACTATTAAATAAAGGATTGGGCAAACAAAACCAAAATATCAGGGTTAAAACAAACAAAAAGAAAAGCGAGACTATAACTTTAGGCTTTTTTAAATAACTTTTAGCTCGTTTTAGCACAAATTGCATTACTAAATATAAAAATATTAAGCCAGTTCAGGTTTATACAACTATAATTGTGGCAAAAATCTACGAGGCAATAATACAATAAATGACGATACAAAAATTATCAATTATTATTCCGGCTTACAACGAAGGTAAAACCATACATTTAATTTTGGATAAAATTAAGGAGGTAAACCTTATCAACGATATTGAAAAAGAAGTGATCATTGTAAATGATTGCTCAAAGGATGATACAGAAGCAGCTATTTATAAATATAAACTTGCCAACCCCGAAGTTAACATTCAGTACTTTAAGCATGAAGTAAACAAAGGTAAGGGAGCAGCTTTACATACAGGTATAGCAAAAGCTACAGGCGATTACCTGATCATCCAGGATGCCGACCTTGAATATGATCCCGCTGAATACAACGACCTGTTAAAACCCGTAGTAGCAGGTTTTGCCGATGTGGTTTATGGTTCCAGGTTTATGGGAAGTAACCCTCACCGTATCCTGTTTTTTTGGCATACCATTGGCAACAGATGGCTTACCTTTGCTTCAAACATGTTTTCCAATCTTAACCTTACTGATATGGAAACATGCTATAAATTGTTCAATACCAAAGTTATCCAATCCATAAAGCTCACTGAAAAGCGTTTTGGCTTTGAGCCTGAGGTTACCCAAAAGATCTCGAGGGTGCACCGGATCAGGATCTATGAGGTAGGTATTTCCTATTATGGCCGTACTTATGAAGAAGGCAAAAAGATAGGATGGAAGGATGGGGTTAGGGCCATTTACTGTATCCTTAAATATGGCTTGTTTAAATCAAAATAAGAGTTTTTCTGCCGGAGTGGCTTTCATAAACTGTATTTCTTCTTCACGGAAATTATCAGCAAGAACTTGAATGACGAAAGCCGCTTTTTAGAGTGGCCCAATCCATTTTAAATTGCACACAGGAGATGCAATGTGACGCGTCTCAATATACAAATCAACGTGTTAAACAGGTTCTAAGATGTTTAACATTCAAAAAATAGCTGTCATTAAAACTTAAATCAATGTTTTACTGCTTTCGTTGCACCTTTTCCCAAACAGCGCTTTGCTTCGTGCTAAAATAACGGATGATACCGGCCAGTACCGCATAGTTCATAACACAAAAATAATAGGGAATGAAAAGGACTTTAATACGGAGCTGCCGCTTTTCCATTATCAGCCCGAGCAAAGCCAGTAAATAAAACAATACCTGTGCCAATAATAGTCCTTGCATAGCTGTTTCTCCAGGTTTAAGAGCCAGCAGAATGTTTAAAATAAACGATAAAATAAGCAGGAACGGTGTAATGGTCCATCTTAAAACCCGGTGACTGATATACTGAAACGATAAAATCGGGTAGGGTAAAGGATTGAATAATTTTTTTAGCCTTAAAATAGATTGCATCCCACCGGCAGCTATTCTCACTTTTCGTTTTAACTCTTCCGACACATTTTCCGACGCAGTTTCGGTAGCGTATGCTTCAGGTTCATAAACAATGCGGTAGCCTTTAGCAGCTATCAGCATCGAGATCATAAAATCGTCAAGCACAGTATCCGCTTCAACAGGCTGATATAGCGAGCGGCGCACACTAAACAGTTCGCCTGCCGCGCCAACAACCGAATATAGCTCCGAATCCCATTTTTTCAGGGCTGATTCATATTTCCAGTAGAACCCCTCACCAGCTGCACTGGCATCTGCGTTCTCGTCAATATGTACCCGTTTTTCGCCCGCAACGGCACCAACTGTTGCATCGCTGTAATGCCTGCAGATCTTGATCAATGCATCTTTATTTAAAAATGTATTGGCATCGGTAAATACAACCGCATCGGTATTAACATAGCTCATGGCCCGATGTACCGCGGCTATTTTGCCGGCGCGCTGTGACTGGTGCAGCAATTGTATCTGCGGGTACCTGGCAACAATATCGGGTGTTTTATCCGATGACCCGTCGGTCACAAAAAGCAGTTTTAGTTTTCCTTCGGGATAATTAAGCAGGAGGCTGTTGCTGATCTTTTGCTCAATAAAATATTCTTCGTTGTAAGCGGCTATCACCAAAGTACAGGTAGGAAGTTCATCCAGGTTTTCTGAAGGAAGAGCTTTCCGGCCTTTAAAAGCCCTTTTGATCCTGATGATCAGGTACAGAAAAATCCCATACCCGGCAAAAGTGTAAAAAACAATAAAAAGGCTTATGGCTAAAATTATTTTCATGTTATGGTGTTAATGGGGTATCCTAAATTGCTGCTGTTTTTTGAGTGGGTAAAATTCCACCATACTGCTTTAAAAAGCATCGGAATAAAGTCGTATTGTTTTTCTTTGACGTAGTTAACCAGGTTACGGGGTACCACAATCAGCAAAAAATAAAAATAAAATAATACTTTTTTAAGCGGCGGGGCATTCCGGCGGATAAAAAGGATCCTGTTCCGGTTCATAAAGTATTCCTTTAGTTTGCTTTTTTTGCCCACCGAAACAGATTCTTTATGGTAAATAAGCGCATCGGTACAAACCCAGGCCTTAAAACCCGCTCTTATGATGTGCTCGCACCAGTCAACCTCTTCATAGTAAAGAAAAAAGTTTTCGCTCATCATACCCGCCTTTTCAATAGCTTCTTTCCTGATCATCATGGCTGCTCCGTGGCAGTAGGCTGTAGGCGCAGTTATATGATCAAACTGACCTTCGTCCTTTTGCTTTAAGCCTATCACACTATTTCGGCAGGTGTAATAGTTCATAGGCGTGTAGCCCGCATATTGTATTAATTGTTTATCACTGAAATACTTGATCTTGGGCGACAGCATTCCTACGGCGGTGTTACTATCCATTACCTCAACCAGTTTTTCAACTAAACCCGGGGTAAACTCGGTATCATTGTTCACCATAAAAATATAATCGCCGGTTGCTACCGTAAGCCCGAGGTTATTTCCACCGGCAAAACCAAGGTTAACATCAGAGCGGATAAATATTATTTCGGGGTATTTTATTCTCCAGCCGGGAACCGGATCTACCTTACTTGCATTATCAACAACAATTATTTCTATATTACTATAAGTACTTGTATTTTTAATTGATAATAACATTTCCTCGGTAACGGATGGCTGATTAAAACTTACAGTAACAACAGAAACTTTTTTCATCTAAAAGGGGTTATTATCAATATTGCTTTTTACGGCTAATATTAGTAAAAGTTAACCAATTATATCACTATATTCCTTTGAATAATAACCAACCAAATAATGATGAGTCACTGCTTACCATAAAAGCAGATGAGCTTATACAATTGCTGAAAAAGGGGAATGTTGATAAAGAACTTGTTAAAGCCATACAGCAAAAAATAAATAATGCTATTGAAAGTAATTCGAACCAGCAAAAATTTGATGCCTTTAGCGGGTTAGATCAGGAGCAAAGCCGGCTTGATATGGTAACAAACCTGGAATTTTTACTTACCCAACACCAGGTTGATAGCCGGGAATCGAAGAAATACCTGCTGCATGAAAGGATAAAACATATAGTTTTGGCAGCAATTGCGGTTACCATGATCATACTTGGTTTAGCCATGATCATCATGCCTGCACCGCCATATTTTGAAATGTTTACCATTTTTTATTTTTCAAAAGACGACGGTATAACTTTAATGGATGTTATATCGGTGTTAATAGTATTATCGGGTGTATATTTGTTTATAAATGCCCTACTCCGAAAAATTAACGCCTGAATTCACTAATATGCCTAAACGTCCGAAAATACTCCTGGTTGATGATAGCCCGCTGATTTTGATGGTTATAGGGCAGGCTTTGGAAAAAGAGGGTTTTATTAGCCGCAAGGCAGGTAATGTAGAGGAAGCTATGACGGTGCTTGAAAATGAGATCCCCGATTTGATTTTGTCTGATTATCAAATGCCCGGTACAGATGGTTTTGCATTCAGGCAGCATTTAATGACTGTACCTGAGTATAAAAATATCCCCTTTATGTTTTTAACATCAGTTACCGATCACGCTCACATGATAGCGGGGATCAGTCTTGATGCTATTGACTACATTGATAAGGATACACCCATTGTGGTCATTATCTCAAAGATCAATAATTTTTTGAACAGCATCCGCGAACGCCACGAACACACGATCAGGGAGCTGAGCAGCGCCGCAATAGCCTTAAATTTGTATTCTGTTCCGCAGGAAATGCCCCGTATTAATGGCTTTGAAATAGATTTCTGGCATAAATCGTTTGAGAATTACCCTGGCGGAGATTTTATTGATGTGTTAACTATAAATAACAGGTATACTTTTATTATCCTGGGCGATGTGATGGGCAAAAAATGGGGAGCGTGGTTTTTTTCATTCGGCTATCTGAGCTATATAAGGGCCGCTGTAAGGATATGTGTTTCGGAAGGGGACGTATCAACCAAAAGTATCATGCAAAAAATCAACTCGGTAATTTATCATGACCCGGTTGTGAGCGACGTGTTGTCGACGCTTTCACTTGTCAGGATCGATCCGGAGAATGAAACGCTAAGTTATACCGGCGCGGGCGACTTGCCGCTGTTGTATTTTAGCTCCAGGGAAAATAAACTTAACAGGATTAACTCATCAGGTTTGTTGCTGGGGATTAGTAAAGAGGGCGGCTTTGATGAACATTTATTTACCATGCAGCCTGGTGATCAATTGATCATGATAACAGATGGATTGATAGATAAAGAGACACCGGCAGGAAAGAAAACTGATCTGAACAGTTTTATTGATGAGATTGAAAAATATCTTGGTAAAACCAATTCATTTGCAACCTTAAAATACGATGGCTTTTTGAACGAAAAAGCGAGAGAACAAATTGATGACTGCAGTTTAATATTTATTCAAAAAAACAGCTAAATGATATTACGAACACATCTGCTTAATAATGCATTAATTGCGGATATTCAGCTTAAAGAGGCGAATTTGGCAAATGCTGAACAATTTAAGTCGGAACTGATGAGCCTGATCAATAAAGGAAATAAGTATGTTATTGTAAACTTTGAACAGGTAATATATGTTGACAGTTCTTTTTTAGGCGCATTGGTATCGGCTCTTAAACTGGCCATGAACAACGGGGGAGACATTGCCGTAGTTGGTTTAAATAATGATATCAGGTCCTTGTTTCAATTAGTGCGGCTTGATAAGGTGTTCAGGATCTATACAAATACACAGGAGGCTTTAACCGGGGCATAAACGAATTTACTACCTTGAAAAAATTTGTTTTTAACAATGAAACCGAAGGTATTTATCCTTTAACTGTCCAAATCATTAATTATATCCAAAACATAACAAAAGATATACTTGATGATGACGCCGGCTTCAGGATAAAAACCATCCTGATTGAACTGCTTACTAATTCGCTCAAGCACATGGGCGATGATGTTACCAGTATCGGGATCGATCTGAAAAATAACAAATTATATATAAGTAAACAGGATAAGGGAAGGCCGCTGCAAATTAATACCAGGCAGGCATTGTTAACCTGGCCGTTAACGCACAGCAAATTTACCCAAAACGAAATTGCTATTTACGGCGATGACTTCGGTACATTAAAAGGACGGGTAAAAAACAGTAATCAGTTAGAATTTTTTACAGAAGACCTCGATGTGCGGTATGTTAACAAGGAAACCATTATGGGGTTAAATGAACATTATGGCCTGATGATCATTGCACGTGCCAGCGATGCGTTTAACTACAAACATAAACCTGATACAGGCGTGAATACATTTACCTCGGTAATTGAACTTAAACAGCGTTAGGCATCATTGCATAATTTCTGAAGGCCTTTGTTAATGGGTTAGGGTATTCTATATAAGTGACCGAACTACAACCATCAGAGAAAAAACTTTCGGCAAAGTAATTATATTATTGGGCAATTAATTATCACACTCGTTTTCGCTATTTCACAGCTGTCTCTTCGTTTACCGGTTCTGCAGGAGCATTATCGTGCGGTGTATGAATAAACTTTTTGTTTGCCCCTTTTAACTTAAACAGAAGTAAAAACATGGTAAAAAATATAAGCGGCAGTTTAAGCATGGCTTCTAAAAGTTTTCTATTATAAAACGATGTTGGTATGGCAACTATGATGCCAAGGTAACAAGCCACTGTTGCCCCGAGCCACAAATGCCAGTGCGGGCCTATGCCCGGAGTAAAAAAAGAGATCAATAGCATAAAAGGCATCAGGCCAAGCATTAATACGCGCGGCAGGATAGCCATCTGATAAATCTCATTCACGTAGTCAAAATTGCCGCGGAAAAATTGGGCCGGCGCGGTTGCTCCATACTTTTTAAGCAAGTTAAACTGAGCCGAAAGCCAGCGCTTACGCTGCTTTTCAAACACTGCGGGATTACTCACTTTTTCATCGTAGATATACGCTTTTTCTGCATAAGCAACATGGATCTTATCACGGGTCAATAATAAGCCCATTTCCTTGTCAAACCCGCCCACGGCATCAATACGCGACATTACATTTACAAACAGGTTGTACTCCAAGGCCATACCCGAACCTATAATGGCTGCCGAAAAATTAAACAATTGCTGCGATTTTCTGAAAATGTGATTGTTAACTTCTTCGCTTACAGCATCAAGTATTGCTACCTGTGTGTTTGAGTTTTTTGCTACCCTATGGCCCTGCACCACCCGGTGACCTGCTTGTAAATAGTTGTTGATCTGGTATAGGTAATCGGGCGCGGCAATGTTATCAATGTCAAAAACAACCGCGGCATCAAATCCAACCGCCGTGTTTTCAATGGCTTTGTTCAGCGCTTTTGATTTGGTGCTGGTTTCAAAAACCACCTCTACTACCTGCAAAGGCATCTGCTTTAATTTAACAATGGTTTCAGGTTTCATGGAGTCGGCTATCACACAAACCGTGAACATATCTTTAGGGTAATCGATAGTTAGTGCCGCCGCCGCCGAGTTTAAAATAATTTCATCTTCTTTATAAGCGCAGATATAAACTATGAATTTACTGAGTGCGGTGGCTGTAGCAGGCGGTTTGATAGGGATTAATTTTCCGAGTACCGAAAATACAAACAGGTACAGGCTATATACACCAAGGTATATAAACAGCAAAATGGCGATTAGGGATGCTATGAATTTAATGATTTCCATGTGTTTTATTGCTAAACCCTGTTTGTATTAATTAGCAGCAGGTTTGTATTATTAAAAATTAACTTTTCCGTTTATTGTTCAAATTTGTTGCCAGCAAACTTTTGATCTCTGTTATACGGTGCTCCCATGTATTTTGTGCGGCTATTTTTAATCTTTTTTGTTGTAAAAAAGGAGTGTCGTTTAACGATAAATTAAGGGCAGCAGAAAATTCATCAACATTTTTGCAGATATATACGCTGTCGCCGGTAAACTCTTCTAAATCTTCGTTAAAATCAGTGATCACTACCGGCCGGCCCGATCCCAGGTATTCAAATAACTTAAGCGGGAAAATGGAACTGCTTACATCATCTTTTTTGAAGGGGATAATAGCAACATCAAATCCCTTAAGCACGGCAGGCAACTGCTCATAGGGTACTGCTCCTTTTTTGAAAATATTAGGCGCGTTAAAAGCAGGATTATTCTCATAATCTTTACCAACCGGACCTACAAATACAAAGTTTTTATCGGGGTTTTGTTCGAGTAGCTGTGTTAATAAATTATAATCAATACGTCGTTCAATATTGCCGAAATAACCGATTATCGGTTTAGGGATATCAAAAAGGATATCTGCCACAGGCAACGCCGGATCCAGCGCTTTTTGACTATGGCCGATGTCGGCTGCATTTGGTACGAAGTACGAGTTAGGGTTAAGTTTTGCTTTTGCATTGCGTAACTCTTTACTGGTGCTGATCACCAGGTCCATATCTTTCACCAATATATCTTCGGATATAAGGCCGTGACGGATCTGGTATTCCTCAATAAGGGGATCAACGCAATGATAAACTTTTAATAATGGTTTCAATTTCAACAACCGGTGCATGGTTGGGTAGTAAAACGCATAGGAGTTGATAAAGATATAGTCCTTTATTTCAAGGCTCTTAATAATTTTATTGAGCCTCGCCGCTACAATTCGTTCGTTCACCTTTACGGCCAGCCGATAGACAGCTCCTTCGGGCAATGAATTGATCGACGGCACCGGAGGCGTAATAATAATCTTTAAATTAGGGATCTCTGTTTGGATAAAACTATTTTTGGGAGAAAAGAAGTGCGGTTTGCGTGCCTTATAGCCCGGCGTATTTTTAAACTGGATATAATCTTTCCAGGTATAGGGCCTGTCAACATAATACACGTAGTTATCTTTGGCCAAATGTTTGGCCATAGTATAGTTTGTTGATTCGAGGCGGCTATCAAACTGCATTTGCGAAAATATTACGATATGCCGATTTTTAAGCTCCATATAACTTAATTATTCAGTTAGTCGTTTTCCTTTTATTTTGCCCATCACAACACCTATAAGCTCTTTTAGTTCGATGTAGCCTAAGACAAAGATGTCGGATATTTTAAACTGAAGATGTTTTTTTAATGCCCAGTACCCAAATATAGCGCCGGTAGCAAAGGTAAAGATAGAAGCAACTGCTACCGCATACAGGTTGTGGAATATGAGAATCCCCGTAAAATCGCCTATTACGTTAACTGTTAGCATCAGGAACACTTTGATCATGTTAAGATGTGGTTTATTGATGATATCAAGCGTTATCCCGAAAAACCTGTCGATAGGCAACAGCATTACATAACACATAAAAATCCTGAAGATATTGCCTGCATCAGAATGCTGGTATTTAGCGCCGAAGAGGAGTCCAATAATAAGGTCGGCAGCAGCAAAACAGATCACAGCGATAGGGGTAAGCGCTATGGTAAGCATGCCCGCATATTTTTTCATGATGTAGGTGACATATTTTTGATCGCCCCGCTGTACCGCTGCCGACATTACCGGCAATGCAGTAGAAATGAAAGCCCTGAGCGGGATTTCAAAAATCTCCATAAGTCGTTGCGGAATGTAGTAAACAGCCAACAGGTCGGGGCTGAACATAGGCTTTACGATAAACGTATCGGAGCTCCTGAGCAGGTACGAACTTATAGACGTGCCTACACTGTATTTACCAAAATGGGCCATTTGTTTTATTGTAGCCCAGTTTTTGTATGCTATGGTTTTTACCTTAGCCCAGCCTGTAATAATGCAAATAACGCTGCTTAACAGGTTAGCTGTAAAGTAACAATATATAGTTGTTTCAAAATTTGATTTGCCTGCAACGGCAACGCCAACCACCAGCGCCAGAAAACCTCCCTGGTTCATTAATTGCAAGGTGAACATTTTATCAAAGCGCTCTTCGGCCTGGAGCGTCCAAAGGCTCACCGCCGATGGGAGTGTGCATAAATAAATGATACTGAACCATTTAAGTGTAATTCCTATATCAGCATCCGGATTTGTGTAAATAAAATAGATCAGGAGATTTACGACGGCAAATACGCAGGTGACCATAAAACCCAGGTACCAGGCGGATCCTGATATATTTTTCATTCTTTCGGATGTGGAGCCCGAATAAAATTTAATGACCGATGTTTGCAGAAAACCCGTGCGAAAGGTATCGGCCAGTGTAAATACAATCTGGAAAAATACATAGTTGCCAAAGGCGGGTTTACTTAAGCGGCGGGCCAGCAGTGATAGTATTACCATTCCCAAAACCGGTAATACGGCGTTAGTCGCCAGTGAAAGCGTGTGTTTGTTTATTAATTTTTTAAATAAACTCATGTATCATGTTTTACGCTTTCTCCCACAATTGTGTTGTAAAATTATATTGTTTTATTACTTTGGCGGGGTTGCCAACTGCTACCGAATAAGGCGGGATATCCCTTGTAACCACACTGCCGGCCCCAATAACCGAATGTTTACCTATAGTTACACCGGCGGTTACCACACAATTAGCGCCTATCCACACATTATCATCAATAGTAATTAATTGGGTGGTTACTTTTTGATGGCGGGGCGGTATACTTACGTCCTGATAGCCATGATTAAGGCCGGATATTACAACATGCTGCGCGGTCATGCTGAAATTGCCTATTTTAACCGGGCCAATTACTACCGTACCGATGCCAACGCCTGATCCTTCGCCGATAAATACATCGCCAACGCCGTTATTGATCACAGCGAAGTCTTCCACAATACTTTTTGCGCCAAGGGAAAACTTGTTAAACGGAAAAAGGTCCATCCGTGCATTAAACCTTACTACACTGTTTTTGCCCCGGTGATGGAAAAAGCGGTTAAGTATCAGCCTAACCCAAAGCCTTGGCCTCGACTGTCCGGGCGGAATAAGCATCCAGTGGACTAATTTTTTTAATTTGGGATTTGATTTTATGGATGATACAAATGACATCTGCTTAATTAATTAGTATTGTCCCTATACTATTTTTTTTAATTGCTCCTGCTCCTGGTTGTCAAGGCGCTTGCATACTACAAGGATGGATATGGCCAGGTAGAACAGGATGTTTGATGGGTATTGAACGATAGCCTGCTGCGGAAAGTTACCAATATTGAACGCGAACAAGATTAGCAACATAGCCAGGCAGTAGTTTTTAAGTTCAGGGTTTTTGATACTGAAGTAAAAGTTTATCCCCGTTTTAAGCACCACAAAAAATAGTGTACAAAATAAGATGAGCCCGAGCCAGCCCATTTCAACAGCTACGCGCACATACCCGCTGTCGGGCGGGAATTTGGCTAACATGGAGTTTGGTGAAAACTTACGGCCCCAAACGCCTACAGAACCTAAGCCGCCACCAATAGGGTGGGAAAGGATATAAGGCTTGATCCTCCTTTGATTTTCAGCACGGACGTTGTAAGATGCGTCATCGGATGGGTTAAAAGCTGTTTGAAACCGCTTGATCAATGGGTTGGAGGTCGGCATTACTATCAAAATGCCGAGCATGCCTCCTGCCACAAGTGTGAAAAATAAAACCCGTTTGTTGAAGTTTAAAACGGCCAGCATGGAAAGCGCTCCTGGTACCAATACATAGGCAGCCCTTGTACCGGAATAGAGCATAACATATAAGAAGAAAGCAGCTATAAAGCCCAGTAATACTTTGCGTTTAACAGGTAAATTGCCCATGATAAGCACAACACAGAGCAATGCGCCTATAACCATGTTGTATGAAAATGTAACAGGGTCAGAGAAGATGGCAAATTTACGCATATGACCGTTGATGAACAACAAGCTTACACGGGTAGGATCAGAATACAGGTATCGGCGCTCGAATGAAAAAAAACCTATATTTTCTTGTTGAAAAGCAGAAATTCCCGCCAGTATATCCAGCAATAACCAAAGCTTTAAAAGCGTTTTTATAAACTTTACCGTGCGGATCTGGTAAACAAAAACAAAGTACATCAGCATAATGAAACCCACAGTCCGAACGGTATAAATCCAGGCCAGCCGCGATGCGGCTGCTGGGTTTACAAACTCAAACATATTGTAAGCCAGCCATACCAATATCATGTAGCTGATAGGATTTTTAAAATAGGTCCAGTTTTGTTCGGTGCGCTGTTTTATAAAAAAACCAAGGATAAGCAGATAGGTGGTTACATCCATCAATGTACCGATGGGTACTCCGCTTGGTAATAATTCAGCAACGTAACTGATGAAAAATGCACCTATGATCAGCGCGCAAATTCCGAATTCAGGATAAACGGTAATGGCAAATACAATAGGTAAACCTATAGTTATCGCTAAAACAGCACCTACCCCTATAAATCCAAGCTTATAGGTTAAAAAACTTATCACAAGTGAGATAATCAGCAGAAAAAACAGGGCAAACGGATGCGAAAACTTTTGAATCAGAAGCGCTTTCCAAAAGTTTTGCTTAATTTCAGTATTACCTGTTGGTTCATTGCGCATGAAGTAGTAACTCTTTTTATAAATTTACAGGAACAAGATCTTCACAGCCCATACAAATACACTGATAAACGCAAATACTATAGCCGCTTTGCGTGTTTTTTTTTGAAGCGGACTTAAATCTCCAAACGGATCCTTTTTAGGTTTGGGAGGGTCAATTCTCATTTTAAGTAACGTTAAGTATATGAACCGGTGTTGCGCGCTTCGTTCAATTAGGAGCGTTTTTCTTTGTTCTGATTGTATTCGGTTTTATTGAGTACCCAGCCGGCAAACTTGTTTTCGAGCCCTTTTAAATAGGTTATGTGCTGTTTCTGAATATTGTTTATTTTCCTGTTGGCTTCAAATACAGCTATTGTTTTATTTGCAAATAATAACCATTCTTTGGATTTATTAAGCGCGGTAAGTGGGGCAGTATCAATAATCACAATATCGTATTTAGTCCGCAGCTCGTCAAATTTGCTCTTAACAAAGCCTTCGCTGCCAATTTCAAGCAGGGTTACATCACCTCCGCGGTTGCCTAAAACGGTAGTGTTTGAACTGCTGAGCTCGGGTTGGCCAAATTGGCTGTTTTTAAAATAATCTTCAAGGTATACCTGCGGCTGAGCGGTATTACTTATCGTGGCGTTATTGAAGTTGCCATCAATTAACAATACTCTTTTGTTAATCATGGAGTAAGAGTACGCCAGGCTTATCGCCAGCAGTGTTTTGCCTTCGCCAGGCTCAATGCTTGTTATGGCTAAAATTTTTTCACCTTTTAATTCCTGGTCAATCTCAAACCGTATAGAGCGCAACAGCTCTTTAAAGGTTTTCATTTTTTCACGGTGCTCCACATCCCACAGCTTGCGCAGATCGAGATTCTCACCGCTGATCTTATTCAGATAGCCTAATAACGGTAGCTGGGTTTTATTAACCAGTTCGGTAGGGCTTTTAATAGTATCATCGATGTAAAATAATACGAACAGCCAGAAGAGACAGGCAAATAAACTGCCCATGCCGCTTAATATAATAAGCAGCATTTTTTTTGAAGGTTGGGCCACGTCCGGCTGGGCCATCTCAATCTGGACCAGTTTTATTGAAATGCTTGAACGCAGGTTAGTTTCATTGTATTTGTTCAATACATCAAGATATTCTTTACCTGCAATATCAATATCAAAATAAAGGGTTTTTACTTTCGCATCAAACGGAACCAGGCGAGAGAATTTAGCATTAAGATTCGTGAGCTCGTCATTTATTGATTTAACGCTGTATTTAGCCAAATCGCGGGAAATCTCAAGACCAAGCTTTTGTTTAACCTGATCCTCTTTAGCCACAAGCGGATTGGTAATGTATTTATCAGATGTTAAATTTACCTGATTTGAGAGCTGTTTCTGTAACGAATCAAGAGATTCTTTATACTTATTATTAAACCCGCTGCGTACATACTGGTCTTCCAGTATATGCAATTGGTCCTGAGTGGAAATGATAGCCTGGTTGTATTTGTTGGTTATCGACTCAACATATTTCCTTTCATCGGGTGAGAACTTTTGGACGATAGCATCAATGGCGCCCTGATTGGATATTACATCCTTTTCGGCCTGCAATTTTCTGTCATTGTAAGTCATGATCTGGCTAAAAATCGCTTTGGACTGCTCATCCAGGTTCAATACACCGTTTTGAATTTTATATTGCTGTAATTCGCTGGTTTTTTCACTCAGCGCCTTACGTTTGGTATCTAACAGATTTGATAAAAAATTTACTGCATTTGATTCATTTTGCTTTACGCTTTGGGTATAATAGTCGATAAACTGTTTGCATAATGTATTCACTACAAACGCCGAAAGCTGAGGGTTTTCTGAATTAAAACTTACAGAAATAAAATCACTGCTTTCTTCACGGTAAATTAGCAGGTCTTTTACTATGTTACGCTCATCGTATTTCATTGACCTGAGCAAACCAATAAGTGAGTTCTCGGTTTTATCATAAACAGATAACGGTTGAAGGGTGGCAAATTTCTTTTTAAAAATCGCTAATACGTTATCCTTTTCATAAGGCCGCAATTCAAGTAATTCCTTACTTTGTTTACGAAAGGGATAAGGATCGCTCAGGTCATGGATCATGAGCGAATAAGAAACCTGGTCAATAAGTTTCTTTAGCTTCATGATCGCCATGAGGTTACTGAATTCGCGGTAAACCTGTTGCTCTTGTACGTTAGTCGTCGGATCTTGATCAAGAAGATGGCTGGACGCGTCAACTATGCCGGTGGCTATTTCCGCGTGCGACTGGTAATTATCAGGTAAGTTTTTTACCAGGAAAAAAGAAGTGATTACTGCTACAAGCGGTATTATTATCAGTACAGTTCTGTATTTCTTTAGTAGATTGAAAAAATTGCCTATCTCCATCTTTTACTTAACGTCTTCTAATTTAGTACCCAATAATTCTTCAAGATTGGTTTTGGCTGTAAATGTCGATAATTCAGCTTGTACTTTAAAGGCGTTTTGGCTGTATAAGGTGGTAAGCTGTTCATTATAGATCTGAAAAGTTGTTTCGCCTTTTTGAAACGCGTATTTTAATTGCTTAACAGCACTTTCGGCATCAATTACAGCATTTGCCCGCAGTCTTAGTTCGGCCTGTGCTGCCAGATATGAAAAGTAAAGACGTTTAACCTGGGCCTCAAGGCTTAACATATACTCGGCCTGTTGAAATTCGGCTGCTTTATAAATTTCTTTCGTTTGCCTGATAACTCCCGGCCTCGAAAACAGGTGTCCTAAGTTTAGCGAAAGGCTTATTTGATAACCTTTAAATATGGTTGGCTGCGAAATGTTGATAGACGTTTGCGGACTATAAATGTAAGATGCAGTTAAACCATCAAGCCATGAAAACACGGCTGAGTTATAAACGGCTTTGGCTGCATTTACCTGGCTTTGACGGGATTTTACTTCGGGGTAGTTTTTTTTAGCAGTTGCTATAAGTTTTTCAAGAAAAGGATAGTTAATGTCACTTACAAATGAAGTTTGCTGCGCATGTACGCGGGTGGTAAATAAAAGAGCAATTATAAAAATATAAATGGGCTTCAGTTTCAGGGGCATATAGTTATACTTTTTCTTTTTGGAATAATGCGGGTACTGTACCGGCAATAATTTTTAAATCTAACCAAATAGAATATTTCTGCGCATAAAAATTATCTAATTTTTTCCTTTCACGTTCAGACATGTCTTCCTTTCCGCGTTTGCTGATCTGCCATAGGCCCGTTAAACCGGCAGGGCCAAGAAAACGCATCGACCACTCGTTTGAGGTAAGCATCTCGGCCTCATATAAAGGCAATGGCCTGTTACCAACTACCGACATATCGCCCCGTAGTATATTGAATAATTGCGGTAATTCATCAAGACTTGAATTGCGTAAGAAATTGCCCAGCTTGGTAATACGCGGATCATTCTTGATTTTTACAAAGGCGACTTTATTGTCGCCTCCTTCGGCGGCATATTGATTATTTTCGGCAGATAACTTGGCCAGCAATTGATCGGCGTCGGTACGCATCGACCTGAACTTATAAAAATCAAATACTTTATAACCTGTACCTACGCGTTTGCTTTTGTAAAATACCGGGCCTTTTGAATCCAGCTTAATTAAAATAGCAACTATCAGCATAACAGGCGATAATACAAACATCATACCGCCTGAAATTACCAGATCGATAAGACGCTTACCTGCCGGCATTTTATAAGTCGTATCAACTACTTTTGAAAGTTCAAGCAATTTGGGCTTTATCAGTTTAAAGCGCACCAAAAAGTTAAGCCTTTCGCGAAGGTCACTTATGGAAAACGGTTCGCCATAAAAATCATGAACCTTTAATTTAATGGCTTTTTGTCTTAGCGTTTTATCATTTTGTGATGAAAGAAGTACAATAATTAAACCACTAAGAAGAAAGCTTTGCTTAACTTCTTCAACCATTTTAATCCATTTGCCCTCAGTATCAACTTCAACCAAAATAATATCAGGAACGGATAAAATAGATTGCTCGCCTAAATAATCATTCAACTGGTCAATAGAGTTGTTGTAAGCAATTTTAAAGCCTTCATTTAGTCCAGCCGAAATCATTTCCTTAAACTCGGTGCCGGCATAGGCTATCCTGATATTAGAACCTGAACTTTCGTTCCAATCAGATGTTTGGTGATTCATAAACTTGTAAAACTTGATTAATAGCTGTTTTTAATGCAGTTGGGTTAAACGGCTTGTGAATGTAAGCATCAACCTTAAAGGGCATGTTGCTTACCTGGGCATCAAGATCATGGGCGGCCGATAGCAATATAACAGGTATTTCACGATAAAAGCCACTAATCTTTACGTTCTTAATAAAAGACTGGCCGTCAAAATAAGGCATCTGGAGGTCGGATATAATCAATTCGGGCATATGGCCGTCTTCGAGCCAGCTGAAAGCTTCGATGCCATTATTTTTAACTACAATATCATATTCTTTTGACAGAATGAAGTTGAGCAGTTTTAGGATACTCAAGTCATCATCAACTATAAGTAGCGTTCTTTTCATGCTTAATTAATGGGGATTATTTATAAAAGAGAAGCAAATGTTTTGTTAATCAGTTTGTTGTATGTTATTATTATTTATTGTAAATGCTGATATGTTAAAAAAAATATAAATTTAATAAATGTTATTAATGAAAAGGAAATGGTTTATTAGCCGTTTTTAACTAACAGCTAAATATAAAATAAATAGCCTTACAATTAGCGTGTTTTGTTTTTCACTGTAATTGCATGCAAAAAACATTCCTCAAATAAAAAAAACAGCCGAAATCAAAGGCTTAGTAGGCTTTTATACGGTTAATATATAAAATGGTTGTGAAAAATTGCGATATTAACAGAAAGTTAATAACCGTCGAGGAATTTATTCCCACGGCGGGTAGCTGTAATTCCCCAAAATGGGATTTAATTTATACCGGGTATAGGTATTTATAGCGCTACTTTTCTATCACGGATAAAAAATTTCCGGCGGGGTCTTTAAACCAGGCTATTTTGGGCCCCCCATCAAGAAAAAGGCCTTTTTCGTTTGTCTTAAAATTCTCCTGGTTATAAATCTCAAACTTAACACCGCGTGCGCTGAGTTCATCAACTGTTTTTTCCACATCATCAACCGGGAAATTCAAGATGGTGAAGGTAGCCGGGGTATGGTTGGGTTTAGTGTATATTAATATGGGGGTGCTCCCTGTAATATTAAGGTTAAGTAAGCCTTGCATTTCGGGTACATCACTTACATCTAACCCAAGTACATCAGCATAAAACGCCCTGGCTTTAGCTGTATCATCTACCGAAAATCCGCTGAATGCTTTGCTGTCTTTTAACATGATAGTTGACTTTATGTTATTGATACTACCTTGCTTTTTAATAATTTGTTTTGTAAAAGTGAGTTTAGCCTTCCAAAACTTCGGCCCGGCAACCTAACTCATTTAAAAAATTGATGAGCGAGTGGGCGCATAATGTGCCGCTATCGCACTGTACCCGCAAAATCCGGTCACAATCATCAAGATCGAAATTGGCTTTATGGTTGCCAAACGTGCTATGGATGGCATTCAAAAGCATATTAGCCTGGCGGCGTTTATTTACATTGGTTTTAAAAACTTCTACTATCATAAGCCTGTTTTGGTGTGTACCTAAAACCTTTGGTTGAACAATAGAAATGTTTGATTTTTTAGGGACGGTGTTTGGTTCACCAGCCCCTAAAGAATCAATAAATTATTATTTGGTGGCGTTAGGATTGTATGTGATCATCCAGTTTATGCCAAACCTGTCGGTAAGCCAGCCAAAATAATCGCCCCAAAACTCATCATGCATAGGCGAAACAGCGTTACCGCCTTCGGCTAAACCGCTATACAGTTTGTCTGCCTCCTCTCTTGATTCGGCACTTATGGTGAGCGAGAAGTTATTACCCATAGTTACGAATGGCATACCTCCCGCGCCAATCGCATCCGTACCCATCAGCATGCTGCCGTTAGCAAGGGGGAGTGCAATATGCATAAGCTTATCCTGGTCTTTTTCGGGTGTATTGGCAGCCGCAGGCGAGTCTTTAAAACGCATAACCATTGCAAACTCACCACCGAATACTGACTTGTAGTGGTTAAAAGCTTCTTCGGTATTACCGTTAAAGTTTAAATAAGGATTGATAGCTAACATGATGTGATGTTTTTTGTAGATTTATAATTGAGTGATTTTATAAAAGTAAAATTAAGTCTTGTACCCTAACATAGGAGGGGGGTATCAAGACATGTTAAGGGGTTAATTGCGACATTGTTTCATCGCAAAACACACAGATGGATCAATAAAGAGGGTATTGCCGGCTTTAGCTATTATCCGCCGGCACTCCGTCCGAAACAAATTTATATAGGTATGGTGCCTTATGCGCGCCGCCAGTCCATTTTTTTGCCACCCGCTCCAAAATACCCAGCCCCAGCATTTTACGCTGAAAAGCAGCGCGGATCAGCGTTTTGTTAAGAATGGTTTCGTAGAGCGATTGCAGGTCGCCCATGGTAAATTCCTCGGTCATGAGGTTAAAACCTATCAGCTTTTGGTCAAGCTCATTCTGCAGGGTTTCCAGCGCTTTATTAATAATTTGCTGATGGTCCTGCATCAGCGCAGGCAGTTCATTCAGGCTGTACCAGTCGCAGCTATCAGATATTTCATCGGGTGTTGGGATAGCCTTGGTAAAATCAACCAGCGCATAGTATCCCACCGAAATAAAACGCTTTAATAACCAGTGATCAGCGGGTGGGTTATAGCCACGGGCCTGCATAATGGCCTTAAGCGGCCCGGGATCATACCGGCTGTAATTGCCAAAAACATAAAACTGTTCCAGGTAGATGTTGGTTAAGGCTGTTCGGCTTTGAAGTACCCGCCGCGCCGCTTCGTTCACATCCTCATTATCATGAATAAAGCCGCCGGGAAGCGCATATAGCCCGGTATTTTTATAAGCCAGCAGCAATACCTTTAATTGGTTGTCATGAAAACCAAAAATAACTGTATCTATAGCAAGACCTGGTAGAAAACCCTCGCCCGCGATGTTATTTTCCAGTTGGTAAAACTCTTTATTCATGTATCGTAATAAAACAAAGGCACAAGTAAATAAAAAAAATTGATAGCTATCGAAAAATAATTTATTATTGTAACAAATTGATACAATAAGGATCGAATTCAAAAAATCTCTATCAATTAAACCTGACTAACCAAATACCAGTAATGAAGAAATCAATTTTAGTAATGCTGTTGCTTGCACAAGTTGCCTCGGTAAAAGTAATGGCGCAGCTATCGGCAAACAAAACCACCGTTGAGAACGGTGCGCTTGAGGGCACTCGCGAAGCATCAAGCGTATTAAGTTTTAAAGGTATTCCTTTTGCACAGCCGCCCGTGGGCGATTTGCGCTGGAAAGAGCCTCAGCCCGCCAAAAACTGGGAGGGTACATTAAAGGCCGATCATTTTGCCCATAACCCCATGCAGAAGCCCATTTTTGGTGATATGGGCTTTCGTTCATCGGGTATGAGTGAAGATTGTTTATACCTTAACGTATGGACACCTGCAAAATCAGCCAAAGAGAAGCTGCCTGTATTGGTTTATTTTTACGGTGGGGGCTTAATGGCCGGCGATGGTTCTGAATCGCGCTATGATGGTGAAAGCATGGCTAAAAAAGGTATTGTAGCTTTAACTGTTAATTACAGACTTGGTGTATTTGGCTTTTTTTCGCATCCCGAATTAACTAAAGAATCACCTAACCATTCGTCGGGCAACTATGGGTACCTTGATCAGCACCTGGCCTTGCTTTGGGTACAAAAAAATATAGCTGCCTTTGGCGGCGATCCCAAACGTGTTACCATTGCGGGTGAATCGGCAGGGTCTATCTCCGTATCGGTACAAATGGCTTCACCTTTATCAAAAGACCTGATCGCGGGTGCTATCGGCGAGAGTGGCGCGGGTATCAAACCAACACTTTTCCCTATACCATTGGCTGATGCTGAACAAAACGGCCTCAAGTTTGCTGCTAACGAGAAAGCCAATACCCTGGCCGATCTCCGGGCCATACCCGCCGAACAATTGCTGAACGATGCTTTTAAACCCGGTACACCGCCAATGTCGGCCACTATTGATAATTACCTGTTGCCAAAATCGTTGCCTGAGATCTTTATGGCGGGCGAACAGGCCAAAGTTCCTTTGTTAGTGGGCTGGAACTCGGCCGAAGTGCCATTCCAGTTCATGATGCGTGGCGATGCGCCAACGCTTGAAAATTATACCAAAACGCTGAAACAATTATATGGTGACAGGGCAGAGGAAGCATTGAAACTATACCCGGCTGCCAATGACGGGGAAGTGATCAAAGTTGCAACGGACCTATCAAGCGACCGGTTTATCGTATACAGCACCTGGAAATGGGCCGACTTGCAGGTACAAACGGGAGGGAAGCCGGTTTACCGCTACCTGTTTTCACGGGTGCGCCCGGCCATGGTAGCTTCTATGGGGAATGCCACCCCTGGGCTTGCCGGTGGTGTGGTTAAGGGCGACGCCGCAAAACCTGCCCCGAAAATGCCGCCGCCGGTGGGGGCAGCACATGCTTCAGAAATTGAATATGCCATGGGAAACCTGGCCGGGAACAAAACCTATGCCTGGACACCCGATGATTTCAAAGTATCCGAAACCATGGAAAACTATTTTGCCAACTTTATAAAAACTGGCAACCCTAACGGCGCAGGCTTGCCAAAATGGTCGGCAATTAAGGATAACAATCATGTTAAATTTATGAATATTGACGTTAAAAGCGAGGAGATGCCGGAGGTTAACCGGGCGCGCTACCTGTTTTTGGATAAAGATTACATGAAATAAGAAATAAGATTTTTTCAGACCAATGGGCTGGCTCCTGTGATTTTTCGCAGGGGCCTTTTTTGTGGATCAATATCATTACATTTATATAATGAAATTTTGTCCGGTAAAAAGCGTGTTATCCAAATGGTTGTTAACTGCCATTATAATACCTGGCTTTTTTACTTTTTCAGGGCTCACTGCCCAAACTGCAAATAAGATAGCTCTACCTGATACAACTTTAGTTGTCAGTTTTGTAAACAGGGTCTCAAAATCATTATCATATAAAGCGGCTCTTAAAACGGCTAAGCGGAATAATCGTTCAACTTTTATTTCCGGGGATAGCTGTCCTGCTGCGTTAAGCTTTTTGCATAGCAGGAAAGCCGATGTCAACATTAAACAAACTTCGAAATTGTTTATACCCGGCAGACTCAACAAACAGGCTCTTTTCAATAAAGATTTCAATCCGGATTTAGGCGATGCCGATAATTCCCTCATAGGATAATTCTTCCTTACTGATTACCCAATGTGGTAATCATTCCCATAAATTATTTAGGAACAAACCTAAAAGGATAATACCTGTCGTTTATTTTCTGAGATCGAAATGAAAAGACTTAAAAAGTTCATAAGGCTTTGCGGGCTTATATTGTTTATGGCATTGGCCACTGCCGGGATAGGTATATTGGGCGTAGCGCCCACTTTAACTAAAGACAGAAAGCTGTTTGTAGATATGCACCCCAAAACAGAATTGGTAGAAAAAGCCGAAACCGACCAACGCGTAGCAGATAACTTATTTTAACATTAAGTTGATAGCGGCATGGATAAATTGTTAATAGTTATCTTTGCCCTATGAACTATTTTGAATTTTATGGCATCCCCGAATCTTTTAAGGTTGATCAGGCGCTGCTTAAGAAAAAGTTTTATGAGCTGAGCAAGCTTTACCATCCCGATTTTTATGCCAATGAGGATGAAACCAGGCAACAGGAGATCCTGGAGCTATCTACCCTAAATAACAAGGCTTACCATGCGCTTGGTGACCCCGCAAAGCGCTTGGAATACATTTTAAAACTGCATGACCTGGTATCTGAAGGGGCAAAACCACAATTGCCTGCAGATTTTTTAATGGAAATGATGGATATTAATGAGCGCCTTATGGAAGTTGATGATGCAACGCACCTGGCTGCCATAACCGCAGAAACACTTGCTATTGAAGGTGATATGAATGACGAGCTGGCGAAGCTGACCGAAGATTATGAACAGTTGGACGATACCGCGAAGGAAAGCCGCCGGATAGAAATTGCAAATATTTACTATAAACAAAAATATCTGTTGCGAATTAAGGAGAGTTTATCTACATTTGCAGCCCGCTTGTAAGGAAAGACACTTACAACATGCCCAGCTGGCGGAATTGGTAGACGCGCTGGTCTCAAACACCTGTGGGAAACCGTGCCGGTTCGACTCCGGCGCTGGGTACAGGTAAAGTTAGGTACTACCTAACTTTACTGTAATAATTAGAAACCCTCTTTACAAATGCGTAGAGAGGGTTTTGTTTTCTCCACAAGTCATAATCCTCACTATTCAAGCTTTCATTTATAAATCTAATAAACGTAATTTTATTAAATGGATATTATGAAATCAAAGCCAACAATTAAAATAGAAGAACAATACTATTTAGGCAAATTTGACAACGATTTGTATGTTAAGATTTCTAATTATGGAAAATATGGAATAGTAAATATTGACGGAGAAATTGTTGTCCCTTGTATTTATGATGATATCGTTCCCATCGAAAAAGATTATAATACAACTTGGCAAAGAACTTACGATGGTTTTAGTTTTGGGAGTTCGGGATATGCTGCCGTGTTACAAAACGCTAAATGGGGAGTTATAAATAAACAGAATCAATTAATCTTAAATTGTGAATTTGAAAAAATTAACTGCTATTCAGAAGGCTTATTCAGCATAGTAAAAAATGAAAAATGTGGATGTGCCGACTTGGACGGCAACATAATAATCCCTTTCGGCTATAATCATATCTACGGGTTTAATAACGGATATGCTGTTTATTATTACGCTGAAATAACTAAGTATACTGCTTTAAGGTCTGTTACTCACAATTCACCTCGCTACGGCGTTATTAATAAAAAAGGACAGATAATAATAGAGGCTAACTATGCCAAAATGATACAATTACCATTGGGGTCTAATTTTGTTGTAGGTGAAACATCTGATAAATATTCATATCTGATAAACGTAACCGGGCAAATATCTTCAATAAGTGAATTTGAACTCATTTATAACTTTATTAATGGCTATGCAATTATTAGAGCAACTGAAGATCAATATGGTGTGATAAATGAAATAGGACAAATTATAATACCGCCTGTTTATAATGGAGCAGACTATTTAGGTAATAAAGCTTTTCTTGTATATAAAAACGAAATTCTTGATACCAGGAAGTATTTCCTGATAGACGAGAAAGGAGAAATTTTAAGTCAAACCGGTAAATTTTCTTACATAGAAAAACGCAATGGCTACCTGTTTTATCAAGAATACTATTCCAAATATGCTTCTAAAATTGGTGTATTGAATGACGGATTTAACATTTTATTACGCGCTAATTATTTCGATTTACATGTTTGCCGAAATGGTATTCTTTCTGTAAAAACTGAAAAATCAGGTAAAAGAATGTTAATTGATTTCAAGGATAACATATTGTTAGAAATAGATGATCATATTATAGATGATTTTAAAGTCTGGTATAATATAGATGCCAGCAAGTTAGTTTTGGCGCCAGTTGATCAACAGCTCTGTGCAATTAACAATTCGGGTACAATTGTTAAGAAACTTAATTATTCATTCGCATTCCATCTGTCAATAAACCCATTTGACGGTAGCGATTATTTGTACTTAACCTTAAACGGCTCAAAGACTGATAGTAACTGGGTTGATTATATTGGCAAATGGGGATTAATGGATTCGGACTTTAATGAAATTATAACACCGAAATACGATCAATTGGAGCCTTTCAAAAAAAATAAAAATTTAATATTGGTTGCTAACGGCCACATTAATTACCCTCACAGATATGAAACTGAAGATGGTGATAGTATTTCTGCAGAAGGGTTAGTATACGGAGTTATTAATTACCTTAACGAAACTGTTATTCCTTTTGAATATAATAAGATTGATGAGACGGATTATAATCTGTTTGTTGTTTATCAGGGTGGAAACATGGTTTTTGACGGTGACGATTATGAATGGCACTATGAAACTGTGAAAAAAGGAGTAGTAGATATTAAAGGAAGATTGATTGTCCCGCTCATTTATAAAAACATTTCCATCCAAAATCACATATTCGCCTTCCATGAAGATCCTCTTGTAACTGTACCAACTAGTTATGATGTTTTCGATTTATTTGGGAATAAGCTGCTTAAGCCTTTGCCCCAATTTAGGCGTAAAACGTTGAATAATTTTTAGATGTATGGATATCCAAACTATATAGGACATTCCTTGATTCTCGACAAGAAGAAATATTGAAAATTTCAAATTTCCGGTTCAATTCAAAACCGCTACATAAAAAAACAGAAGCCTATTAAAATCAGTTTTCATTTATCCATTAACTTTCTTTTATAAATCCTTTCGATTTTAGATCATAGATTATTGGTTCTATAAGCCGCAAAAAGCTTTCTAAATATTGAAAGTATTCCCGCTGATCGGTACCGAGCCGGGATGAAAGCTTTTCGAAGTTTTTATCCCGGCTTTTTTTCTCTATAATCTGTTGTTAATCAGGTAAATAAAAAATTCCGCCGAGTTAATTTGAGCGGTTCGTACAGCTTTTTCTAAGATCTTCCATTTTTCCGGAAAGATCGAACCAGTAATCAGCCTCTTTTCGTCAATTTCAGCCTCTCTATACAGTTTAAACAGCATATTTAGCCGCAACAACAATGCTCCGTCTATAATTTCGGCGTTATCCATCTGTTCAGTGTTATTTTCCTTCAAAGTTTTTAACCCCGCTTCAATTTAGTTTCATTGGTTTTAAAATTCAGGTTGGAAACTGAATTTGATGCTGAAGACGCGTGCGCCGGGTTGGTCAAGATAATTGCAACGGCGAATAAGGTCGATCCGCAAAAATTTGAAAATATTGGCTATACCGGCCCCGACTTCAACATACGGTATGCTGCCAAGGGTGTAGGTGCCGTTGGAGCCTTTGGTTGCAGCAGGTAAGCGATAAAGGCCTGTGCTTTGAGCCGGATCATTTTCGGCACGCAAGCCACCGTACAATATTTTGGCAGAGATGAATTCCCGCCATTTTAGATGCTTGATTAGCGGGACTTTGTTTAGCAGGAAGCCGTTAAAGGTGTGCGTAAGGTTAAGGCCAACGTAATGATCGCTCACAAATTCAAGATAGTTCATGGCATTATAAGCATCTCGATTGTAGGCGAGCGATTGATTGGCGGGGCTGATATTGAGCAAGGGAAAAGGCACTTTGCCCAGCACGTAGCCGCCGAGCAGGGTAACATCGGTGAAGCCTGCCTGAGAGAGATAAAAGCGCTTATAAATGTTAATGCCAAAGTCGGTATATGCATACTTGCCACCAAAGCTACGGTTAATAAGAAGGTCATAAATAGGATAAGGGTTATGGATACTATGCCGCGTACGGCTGCCCTGAATAAGCTCTTCGTGCGGCGCATAGCGTAAGTGAAGATTTAGCTCGCTGGTAGTTAAATTGTTCACCAAACTACCATCATCATTTTTTTGATAAACCAGTGCTGCAGCAGGTGTTTGCTGCCAGTTTTTATAACCCAGAATGTACGAGAAATGATTTTCGAAATCACGGAAGTATTGTAGCTCAAATATTCTGCTATATAGCCAATAGTTGGTTTTTCCGGTTTGAAAAGATGAGAATGCTGTAGCACGGTTGGTTACCGAAAAAGTATGACCAGGTACATCTACATCATATAAATAGCTTACCTTAAAATAATTATTAGGAAAACGGTAGGGCGCTGTTTTATTTAAAGAAAAATAAGCGATTGCATTCCCTTTTACCCGATGGTCTTTAGTGCCATAAGCGCCATATCCCTCAAAATAAAAGGTGCTATCCAGCAATGGAGTAGTTCGTCCGCCCAATTCCAAATGCAGGCCTTCCTGGCTATTAAAAGATAAAAAATGTGCAATTGGTCCGATTTGCACTGGCCCCGTATCGGCATAGCCCGCCGTAAGTGTAGACAGCCACCACATAGTTCTTTTGTAAGACGGCATTTGTTCCAGTTTGTACAACTTTTCGTAAACCTGTGCCTGGCCTTTGCTAAGCGTATCAAAACCAGCTTTGCCCGTAGCCACCTGTAAAGTCTCACCCTGGTAAAATGCCACAGTCTGCGGCGCGCCGATTTTGTAGTTACGATATATCACCTTACGCTCTCCAAATACACCCCAGCCTTTTTTAGTCAGCCCAAAATCTGCCTTAACCCTACTGCTGGCCAGTTCATACCGACCGCCAGTTTGCTGGGCAAAATCTAACAGTACATCAAAGCTTCTAACAAAATTTACATTAATCTTCCCATTTAGCCTTAATTCACAAGCGGTTACTGCAAAATGCCCGTCCAACGTTACAACTAACCTACCCTCAAATAACAAATCTCCTTTTGTACGTGGCGTAAAAGCGAGCTCTACCTGTTTACCCATGGCTGTGCTAATGGTATCCGTAATAAAAAACTTATAATAATTTGGCGCATGATCCGCTATCGGGCTCAAAAACTGGTTAGCTATAATAAATAGGTTATTCTCATAAATATCCACCTGATGACCGTACAGTTGATTTACATAAAGTTTAACCCCCGCGGTATCAATAAACTGCAATATATTGACGCCTTTATAGGCTCTCTGTATCTGTATTTTCTTCTCCGGCTCCTTTCGAAAATAAATGTCCGACAGTTTTTCTTCCAGCAACACCGGCAAAAAAGTTTGCCCTTGTACCGTATCCAACATAAACTTATATTGGCTAAAAAATTTACTCTCAACCACTTTCTGCGGTAAATTAAAAAAAGACAGCCCCATTCTTTCATACTGCTCGTATTGCAAATAAGCTGCAGCCTCTGCCCGGTTCTCCTGCTTATGATCGATCACTTGCTGAATGAGCGCGACTGCCGGATTTCCTTTGTTGCGATAACGCTGCCCTCTCACCGAGGTTATCGTTACATTTGCCAGCTCATTGGCATCCCGTTCAAGCAATACTTGTAATTTATTCGCTTGCCCGGGTACAATTACTTTAACGGTGGGTAAATAACCAACATGTGAAAATGCTACCTGTGTAAACGTTACTGCTCCGGCCAGCCGAAACCGCCCCAGCGAATCTGCCTGTGTGCCAATATTACTACCTGCAAAAGTCACTGAAACTGATGCGAGGGGCTCACCACTGGAGGCATCTACCACTTGCCCTGTTACTAACGTCTGCGCTGCGGCCCATAAGCCTGATATTGAAAAGCATATCAAAAAACAAAGACGCAAACGCATGATTAATTAACCATTTCTGTGAAAATATGTTTTTGTCTTAAAAAGCATTCAGATAGTCTTCACTTTCTTTTTCGACCTGATAGCCTAACGAGACAGCCAAACCTTTAGCGCTTTACTTCAAGTTTTTAGGAGGCCAAAGCAAATTGGCAAAGAGGAGGCAGTACTATTGGTTTACCCACGCCGAGCGGTATTTTGAAGTGTGCTCGTCAACGCCTCCGGAATATCCAATTATCATTAGCGTCAGTTAATCTCCTCTCTTAGCGGGATATTTGATAACAAAATTAGTTCTTGTATAAACTGGTTCAAACCAACTACATCAAGGAGTACAATTTTAGGGAAGTTGTTAATTTTATTGACAACAAAAATGATAGGACTGCGCTGTGAAAAAAATAACGATCAATCCAAAAAAAGCTTTTGATTAAAAGGAGTTTATTTTTCATTGGGATACATTAAATATTTATGTACAATCTAAGATTTTGCCAGGATGAAAGGTTTTCAATTAACGGTATACTATAAATAATCCTTTTCTACAAAGGCTTCTTCCCGGTTTTGTTCAACAGGAAAGGTTATCATTAAGGTAACGCCATGGCCGTTTTCAATTGCAAATTTCCCTTTTAACTGCTTGCCAAGCGCTTTCATCATTTCCATCCCAAGGGAATTAGCTTCACTAAAGTCAAAGTCGGGAGGGAGGCCGCGCCCGGTATCAGATACCTTTAAAATTGCGTTTTCGTCGTCTGACGTTGACAGGCTCACCATGATCTCGCCGCCTTTATGATCAAAAGCATATTTTATAGCATTCGTGATGGCTTCGTTTAATATTAGCCCGATGGGTACCGCCAGGGCCGGATCAAGGTTAAGTGGATTTAACACCTGTTTTATTTTGATCTGCCTGTAACCTGTATCGAACGAATCGCTCAGGTAATCGATCAATTCACCGATATAAGCGGGCATAGATACAAGGGCAGTGGTTGTGCTGCTGTAGAGTTTCTGGTGTAAAAGCGCAATGGCGTTTACCCGGTGCTGACTGCCGCGAATTGCTTCAAGCGCGATATCGTTTTGTAAATAAGCCGACTGTGTGTTCAGAATGCTCATCACAATTTGCAGGTTATTTTTTACCCGGTGATGTACTTCTTTCAACAACCATTCCTTTTGCAGCAGCAGATCTTCCAGCAGAACGTTTTTGGAAGTGATCACCTCGTTGCTTTTTTGCTTATGTACGTTTTGCCTGAATAATAATGCCGCTATGACCAGCAATAAAAATATGGCACCCATAGTAAGGTTTTTAACCAGGTTGGCCTGCTGTAAATTAGCCCGCTCAAGCTTGCTCTTTTGGTTTAAAAGTGTAATTTCTGCTTCTTTTTGCCGGGTTTCATATTCAATTTGCAGTTGTTCAATCTGTTTGCTTTTGGTGGTATTAAATATCGAGTCTTTGATGATATTGGCTGATATAAGATGATGAATAGCCGACTGATACTGCCTCCGGCTGGTATCCATGCCAAACCAAAGAGTTTCATTGGTGCCAAGGTCATTGTCATTACCAATCTTCCTCAATAGGTCCTGGTTCATTTTGAGGTATTTTAACGCTTCGGCAAACCTTGCGGTTGCGGTGTAAAACTTAATGATCAGTTCATAATAGCTGGTCCGCGCATATAAATTGAGGTTGGGATTGTTGGTTTGTTGTATCAGTTTGTCGCAGTAAATTTTAGCCGTATCATACTGTTTTAATGCCAGGTAAATTTTAAGATAGGTTTGACTTACCTCATCGCCTCCTTCATATAACTTACCGGAGGGATGCACAAATTTTTGAGTCACCTGTGTTAAAAAGGCTTTGGCTTTTTGGGGCTGATGCATCCGGAGGTAAACATCAACTATATTGCCTGCCAGCAGGTATATGGTTGCATTATCTTTCTCCGATTTTGCAATTTCCAAAGCACGTGAAAAATAATTGATGGCCTTTTGATTGTCGCCAAGCTTTACAAAATCATAGCCCAGGTTATTGTTGATCTGGCATATTAACCTCACATTATCCGCGTGGCTTGCGGTGGCAATTTTCAGGGCCTTTAGTTCATAGCTTATGGCTGTTTTATAGTCGCCCTGGGTATAATATAGCCTTCCTAATAACGCGTAAAGCCCCTGGGTTTCGGTGTAGTGAGCCTGGTCATAATAGGCTAATGCCTTTTTAGTTTCGGCAAAAGCAAGGGTATAATCATTCATCATCTGGTGCAGGTCGGCTAATAACCGGTAACACCTGGCAAGTTCAACCAGTTGGTTTGTACGTTCAAAAGCACCGACGGCCAGATTTAAATAGCGAATTCGGGAAACCATGGTTTGCTGCAAAAAATCCTGACTGTAATATTCAGATAACTCAAAATAAGCTTTACCAAGCAGCACCAAGTTATGTGCCTGCTTAATTTCCTGTATGGTTTGTTCAAGCAATGCGCGGCCGTTTTTGGATTGGCCTTTCGACTTGTAAAAAGCCGAACGGATCAAAGCAATGCGAAAGCTGGTTTCAGCCTGCGGAGAGCGGTAATTAAGCTGTTCGGCCTGGTTAATAAAGTGAGAAGCACTATCCAACTGTGCAGTGGAAGGGTGTCGCAGATGGGTGAAAAACTCCGCCAGTTGCAGCGCAACATGGATGCGGCTGGTGGCAGAACCCGGGAAGCTTTTTTGCGAAAGCAAAGAATCAACATGGCGTCTGGTAATTTCCTGCGCGTTTGCTGAAATGGCCAAAAGAAAGCACAGGATAATCAGTTTGCATTTTCGTATCGTGTCAGCTCGTTTCATCTTTGGTTGGGAGCCTGTCTGCATCAATCTTTTTTTTTAAATTTAGGTATATTCAAGTACATCTGCTAATTTAAAAGCTATACTTGTGTGATGTAATTTATTAGTATTCAGTGATTTTAAAGCTTTGTTAAAAGAAATGATTAACAACATCGAAAAAGAAATAGCATAAAAAAAACATTAGCAAGGCTATATCGGAATTAAAAAGGTCTTTTAATATATTTTATCCGGTATAAATATATCCGTATTTGATAGATCGTCATTGATCAGGATGCTGCAGCTCAATACATTTCTTTTAATTGTTGAGTGATGGCCGGTAATTTGTACCAAACAGGTGCCGCAGCTCCCCATTCCGCAGCACAGCCCAAAGCCCGGAATTGCCAGCTTATCACATATGAGCGACATTAAACTGTGATATTGCCCGGGGAGTGTATGGATACGTTCGCTATTGCCCAGGTGATGCAATGTAAATAGAATGGTGTTTTTTTCGGGCATCGTATGTTACTTTAAACTTTAACGGGTGCGATAGGTAAATTAATAAAAAATCCGGTTACCCGTAATGATGCTCGGTTTAAGCCAGTGGTAAACTGAAGTGAAAAACAGATCCTGTACCGCTTTCGCTTTCTGCCCAGATCTGTCCTTCGTGCCGGCGGACGATCTCGGCACTTAAATAAAGCCCTATACCGAAACCTGAAATATGACGGGTTTGGTTACTTTCAACCCGGTAATAACGGTCAAAGATCCTCGGCAGGTCCTGGGCATTAACCCCCATCCCCTCATCTTTTATGCTAACCTGGGCAAAGCCATTGACCGGAGCGCATTTCACTTCAATCTTCCCGCGTTTGGGCGAGTATTTAACGGCGTTGCTAATCAGGTTGGAAATTACCGAGCCGATCTTTTCCCTGTCGGCGTTAACCTGCACATGATTACTGATATCAATGTCAATAATATGAGTGGAAACAGTGAGCCCGTATTCCTCAACAACTTCCCTGATCAGTAGGTCCAAATCAAATAATTCTTTATTAATAGCGATTTTACCTGATTCCAGGCGCGATATATTCAGGAAACCGTTGATCATGCTGCTCATTCTCTTCGCCTGGATCTCCGCCTTTTCCATAGCGCCCGCGAGAAAACTATCAGGATTATTTTTCAATTTGAGATTAGCTACCTGGATCAACGCCATTAGTGAGGTTAATGGGGTTTTAAGTTCATGGCTCACCATACCTATAAAATCATTTTTTCGCAGCTCGTCCTGTTTCTGTTCTGAAATATCCCTGGCGATCTTGGAAACCCCGGTGATCTTTCCGTGTTTGTCGCGTATAGGCGAAATGGTTAGGGATACGTCCAGGACACGACCACCGTTCGCCAGCCTTTTTGTCTCAAAATGCTCCATGCGTTCCCCGTTTTTCAGGCGGGTTATGATCTGCGGTTCCTCATCCTGCCGGTCTTCCGGAACCAGTTTAAGAATAGATTGTCCTATCATTTCGGAGGCCGGGTAACCAAAGATCCTTTCTGCCGATTTGTTCCAGCTGGTGATCGTCCCCTCCAGCGATTTGCCTATTATTGCATCATCTGATGATTCTACGATGGCGGCCAGTTTGGCACTGCGTTCCTCTGCTCTTTTCTGATCGGATATGTCAAGCGCGATCACCAGTCCGGCATACACCATTCCCCGTTCATCTGTTAATGGTACAAAATCTACCTGCAGATCATGGCCGCCGGTGCTTTTAAGTTCGGTCCTTATCTGCTCACCGTTCAACATCCGCTCATAATACTCCCTGGTTATGGCATATCGCTCCGGAGAGTTAAGTTCGGCCATATGTAAACCTGCATAACTATCTCCATTGTACCCTAATTTTTGCATCAGTTCACCTTCCATCGTTATCAGGTTATGTTCTCTGTCAATAACGAGGATCAGCGAGCGGGGAATATTGACGGCGATAGAACGGAATAACTGCTCCTTCTTTTGTATTTCGTCCCTGCTTTTTTGTAGTTCCTCATTACTTGCCAGCATTTCTTCGTTTGATGCCGCAAGTTCTTCGTTAATCGCGGTAAGCTCCTCATTAAGAGCTTGCGTTTCCTCTTCACTTTCTGCAAGGGATTTAGTGCGTGAAGCTACCAGTTCCTCCAGCGATCCGTTCATCCGTGAAAGTGCCTGCTGTGCCTCCAAAAGCTCCCCATTGATTGAGAGGAGTTCCTCGTTTGTTGTGCTGATCTCTTCATTAGCCGCGGTAAGCTCCTCGTTAAAAGCCGCGGTCTCCTGTTCTTTCACCTCCAGTTCCTGCTGCAGGCGTTCTTTTACCTTTACATCCCGAATTGCACTAATATATGACAGAGAGGCGATCACAACGGCGAGTATGAGCATTGCGATTATGGCTGCAGGAGCAACAAAGGTATAACGTTCCAAAACCGCCCTGCGTTCGTCCAATAGTTTGCTTTCGGTATCTTCTGCATGGTCAACGGCAAGGCGCAATGCATCCATGGCAGATCTTCCTTCTTCCAGATCGGCTGTGGAAACAACCTGTTGATGTTGTTTTTTTGAAACAAGTTGTTTCAGGATGGCCATTCGCCGGGTTAGTATCGCTTGAATGCTTGCCAGGTTGGCTTGCTGCAGAGCGTTATCGGCGGTTAAGGCACTTACCTCACTAATCAGGCGCTGTGTTTTGAGATAGGCACCCTTATAAGGGCCTAAGAAGGCGGTTTTGCCGGTAAGCAGAAAGCCACGCTGCCCTGTTTCTGCATCTTTCATCGATGAAATAGCTTGTTCAAGCTTCTGGATCACCAGTGTGCTGTGGCCAACAGCGTTATTGCTATTTAGCAAATTATTAATCGTATTATAGGAAAAGAATCCGACGATCAGCAGGATCAATATCGAAAACCCGTAGCCGAGCTGTAAATTGCGGGTAAAGTTCAGTCGCATAGAGATACCGGGTATCAATGATGTTAAGTGGTATACAATAATTTATGTTTTTACGAAAAAAACCAAAGGGATGGTTTGGCGTTACCGGTAATAAATATCGAAGGTAACATAGATGTTACAATTATTTGGTGCTTGCTATTTATACAACGGTTTAATTTTAATTCAGGGGCTTAATTTTTTTAATTGGTAACTTACTAATTAACAATAACGTTTAACAACTTTATTGATTTTACTGACTATATATGAGAAAAGGGGCGTTCGGAATTGCCTTTGCTTATTTGTTGATTAGCCTGCTGTGGATCCTGTTCAGTGACCGGCTGTTGTTTTATTTCGAAGGAATACTTAGCCCCCACCAATACCTGTGGCTGAGTTTAGGAAAGGGGTGCCTGTTTGTGATGGTTACAGCAATTGCTCTTTACGTTTTGATCAGGTCAGAAGAACGAAGGTTGAAACAGAGCGAAAAGCAATACCGGAGCATGTATGAATCCAATCCAAACCCAATGTGGATTTACGAGCCGGGGACACTCCGTTTCATTTCGGTAAACGATGCCGCAATTGCGGTTTATGGCTACAGTGCGGAGGAGTTCAGGCAACGGACAATATTGGATATCAGGCCTTTGGAAGACCGGGAGAATGTGATTGCTTCGTCCGATCGGGTAGACAGTAAGCTCAATGATAGCGGTACCTGGCGTCACATTAAAAAGGACGGGCAACTGATTTATGTAAATATTACCTCGCATAAAATCTGGTTCAATAAAAAGCCCCATATCATGGTTATGGCTCGTGACATGACCGAACGGGTAGCATTTGAGCAAGCTCTTGAAAAAGTAAACCAGGAGCTTTTAGAAGAAAAACACAAGCTTAGTGAAACCCAGTTGTTGTCGCGGGTGGCCGGATGGGAATTCTACCCCCGTGAAAACAAGCTGATATGGTCAGACGAAGTTTATCGCATCGCAGGTTTGAAGCGGGATGGGCGCGAAGCATTCGATATTTATGTAAATCACATTTTTCCGGAAGACCGGCCGCTGATGATCAACGCTTTGCATGAGCTCATCAGTACCGGTAAACAACTCGATGTAACGCACCGCATCACTGCCCTGGATGGCACAACCCGTTATATCCGGCAGCTTGCCCGCGTTGAAAGCACCGGGGAGCAGGAACTTAAGATAGCAGGTTCGCTACAGGATATTACTGAGCTCAAGCAATTGGAAATGGAGCGTAATCGGTATCAGTATAGCTTTGAGCATACGCTGAACAGTATTACCGATTGCTTTTTTGAGCTCGACCGCCAAATGAAGATAACCCGGATAAACGACATCTTTCGGGAGATGGTTAAAACAGACAGAAGCCAGATTATTGGTGCAAGTATTTTTGAGTTTTTTCCTAAAGCCGAAAATAAGTTTTATCATGTTTACCATAAAGCGCTTGAAGAAAGGGTTATTGTAAGGCACGAAGATTACTCGGTTATCCTGCAGCGCTGGCTCAGGATGGCTGCTTATCCTACCGATGAAGGTGTTGCCGTATACTTCGCCGACATTACCGAAGACAGGCTTAAAGACGAACGGTTAAAAGAAGCAGTTGAACGTTACGAACTGGTGGCCCAGGCGACGAGGGATGTTGTTTATGACCTTAATATTGTTGAAAACAAACTGATATACAATACAAGCCTTACACATTTGGTGCAAATATCGCTCGACGAAATCAGTTATGAACTGGAATGGTGGCGGTCGCTGATCCATCCGGATGATATGGAAGAAGTAGTGAGCAGCCAGGAAAGGATCAGCCGTGCCGGTTTAACCAATTGGGAATGCGAATACCGGCTTAATTGCGGTAAAGGTGAATATAAATACGTGATGGACCAGGGGTATTTTATATATAACGAACAGAAGCAACCGATACGACTGATAGGAGCGGTAAGAGATATTGATGCCCTTAAACGCAGCACCCAGGAAAATAAGCGGTTGGCAGGGATCATCAAACAGGTAAATAATATGGTGCTTATTACAGATGATCTGCGCAGGGTGCAATGGGTAAATAATGCCTTTGTAGAGCTGACCGGTTACGCCATGGAAGAGGTGGTAAATAAGATGCCGGGTGATTTTTTGACAGATCCCGATGACCCGGTGATCCAAACGTTATTAAGGAAACAGCAGGCCAGGGAAGCTTTTGGTATTGATACGATCATTTATACCAAAAACAGAACCCCGGTTTGGGTATCAGCCCAGTTAACCCCTGCATATGATGAAGATAACGCTTTTCAGGGCTACATCATCGTTTGTCAGGATATAACTTACCGTAAAGAAAAAGAAGAAGAGGTTAACAGGCAGAACCGTTTACTCCGTGAGATAGCGTGGATAAGCTCGCATGAGATCAGGCGGCCTGTGGCAACTATGCTCGGATTGGTAAACTTGCTGGATATGGCAGAAGATGAGAACGAGCGAAGAGAGATTTTTTCAAAACTCCGCGAATGCGCGCGGGAAATGGACAGCATGGTGCATGAGATCCACCGTCGCATTGAAGCGGAAAAAGTAATGCAAATTGCGCGCGATCTTTAAACAGGTAACTTAATGGTTAGCATAACGGCTTAGTAAAAATTTAACATTACGGCATTTATCGTTTTAGCGAAAACCTGCCAAATAAAATTAACGACAGGTCTTTTTTTAACTTCACCCCACTATACCGTAACCGGAATTTTCCGGTTATTCGCTTTTTAGGCTCTTTACCGGGCTTGTTAACGCTGCTTTTATCGTCTGTAGGCTAACCGTAAGCAGTGTGATGACAAGCGCTGTAAAACCGGTAATAATAAATATCCACGCCGATATACCCGCCCGGTAATCAAAATGCTGGAGCCAGTTGTGCATCAGGTAAAACGCTATCGGTGTAGCTAACAGTAATGAAAGCATGACCAGGCTAATGAAATCTGCAGATAATAACCGCCAAAGGTTGAAAACTGTTGCCCCCAGCACCTTGCGAACGCCGATTTCTTTCACACGTTGTTCGGCCATAAAGGAAGCCATGCCAAATAATCCAAGGCAACTGATAAAGATTGCCAGCCCGGCAAAGAATGCGGCCAGCCTGCCGATGCGCTGCTCGTTACCAAATTTCTGAGCGTAGGCCCCGTCGATAAAAGTATATTGGAAGGGCTGCTCAGGATTAAAACGTTTAAATACCCTCTGGATATTTGCTATAGCAGTACCGGCGCTCACCTTTGGATTAATACGCAGTAATACGGCGCCTCCGGCATCTTTATTAAAAAAGTAAACGCATGGCTTCACCTGTCCGTATGGCGAATCGACAATAATATCTTTGATCACGCCGATGATTTTAAAAGTGACGCCATAAAAAGTAATACTATTTCTTAAAGGGTCCTTCATCCCCATAAACTTCACGGCGGATTCGTTGATGACTACCGCTGTTGAATCAGTCAGAAAATCTTTAGAAAATTCCCGTCCCTCCCTGAATTGCCATCCGGCGGTTTTTCCGTAGCCGCCCGAAACGCCATTCTGCTGAAAATCTATGCTCAGGTTCGGATCTTTATCTTTCCATTCAATGGCACTGGTGCTGCCCGCGGTTTGTGTTGGGTTTACATCTCCCTCTGCTGCGGAAACCACTGTGCCGGTTTTGTAAAGTTCATCTTTTACGGCTTCGAAACTTTTATGGATTTGGTCTGTACCCGGGTTAACTGATAATAACCCGTCGCGGGTATAACCCACAGGTCTGTCTTTTGCAAATTGCATTTGCCTGAAAACAACAATGGTGCCTATAATTAGCGTAACAGATACTGTGAATTGCAGCACTACCAATGCTTTGCGGGGGAGGGCAGCCATTTTTCCAACCCTGAAAGCTCCCTTCAGTACCTTTACAGGTTGGAAAGAAGACAAATAAAAAGCGGGGTAACTACCTGCCACTATGCCGGTAAACAAGGTAAAGCCTATTCCCATAAGCCAGAAAAAAGGGTTAGCCCAGGGGATAGTTATTTGTTTGCCGGCTACTTCATTAAAAAAAGGCAAACTCAATTGCACAAAAAGCAGCGCAAGTACAAAGGCAAAGGATACACATAATACCGATTCACTAAAGAACTGATAGATCAGCTGGCCCCTGGCCGAGCCGATAGCCTTGCGGATACCCACCTCGCGGGCACGCTTTTCAGACCGCGCAGTGCTCAGGTTCATGAAATTGATACAGGCCAGTAGCAACACAAATACGCCAATAATACCAAACATCCATACATACTGGATACGGCCGCCTGTATTTTTACCATCCTTAAATTCATCATAAAGATGCCATTTGCTCATGGGCTGCAGGAACAGCGCAGGTTTCTTTTTAGCGAGAACAGCGCTCACATTACGCAGCTTGGCATCTTTTATTGTTGATGAGATGACCGATAGGTCGGCGCCTTCGGCAGTTTGAACATATAGCGTACAGAAGTTTGGCCGCCATGGTTCACGCATCGATCTGATGTCATTGGCAGTAAACCCCATATCAAAGGGCGCGATAAAATTGAGGCCAGCAAATGTGGCATTTGAGGGCATGTCTTCAAACACGCCTCCAACTTTTGCATTGTAATGGTTATCAATCTTTAAAGTTTTGTTGATCGGATCACTGTCGCCAAAATAAGCTTTAGCCGTTGAAGCGGAGATCAGGATAGATGAAGGATCGATAAGCGCATTGCGGTTGCCTTTCAGCATTTGCAATGTAAACATTTCGGGGCCGTTAGGTTCCATGAACATGCCGGTACGGTTGAGTTTTTTGTTGTCAAGCGCCAGCATGTGATCGCCATAACCGGCGCTGTTCACCACTTGCTTAAAAAGGCTTCCGTAGTTTTTGCGCAGTTCCGCGGCCAGGGGCAGCGGAACTGATTGCCATGTTTGCACTTCCCCGTTATTGGTTACATTTTGAATTACCTGGGCAATAGTGTCTCGGTTTTTATGATTGCTATCAAAGGATAGCTCATCCCATATCCACAGGCCGATCAGCATAGCTACTGCCATACCAACAGATAGCCCGGCGATATTGATAACAGAGTGTACCTTGTTTTTGATAAGGTTACGCCATGCAATTATTAAATAATTTTTGATCATAAAATTGATTGTTTAATTGGCAGCCACCGATGCGCAGACAGGCCTGCTTCAAGAATATGTATTAAATGTGTGCCAAATGATTAATTTATTGTAAGTCAATTGAATGCGATGTGTGTGTGTCTTGGAATCGTTCGTTTTCGCACAGTGATTGTGCGGTTGCGGATGGTTGATTTCGGATCTGTTTCGGTGGAGTGTAACTTTTTTAATAAATGTTCTTTTATCTGGATACCGAAAATGCCTTTTAACGTTGAGTATCAATCTGAAATATAGGTGTCTTGTAGAAGATCATGCGTTGCCGCCGTTACGGTGCCATTATTTCGCTTTCCCCTGATTAACTATTTTTTACAAGTCTAACCTTAAGGGTTACCAACTATTGTTTGGTCAGCAAAGAAGAAGGCCGGCGGCTATCCTTCATAGGGTAGCCGCCGGCATATAATAATCTTTGAAAATAAAGGCGATTCCTGTTCGCCGGTCATCGGGCAATAAAGCCGAAATCTTTTCGCTGCTTATTTTCCTGCACGTCAATCGAATGATTAGTTTTTATATTATTTGAGCGTATGTTTAAGTGTTGATCGCGTGCTTATAATACTTTGTTCAAATAACTGATTTTCTGTAAATAACTAAACCAATTGATCTGGCTGGCCGTATAAAGGTTGAATATTATTAAGAATATTATTTAATAACGTTTTACCTGTGAATATGAGAGGGCGTCATGCTTACTTTTTACTATCGGTTGTTTTAATATTGCTGGGGAATAACATTTTTGCCGCTGTTCCCATCATTACCTATACTTCATCCAATGTTTATACAGTTGGCACAGCCATTACTACCTTGACCCCCTCAGTTACTAACGGCGTTAGCGCGATAGGCTATGGTGCGCCGACAGCGCTTACGGGTGCTACCTTAAGCAACCCGCGCGGAATGGCTATCGACGCGGTCGGCAATATTTATGTAACTAATACAAGTAACAACACCATCAGCAGATATAATTCAAGCGGTACTTACCTGGGTACCTTTGGTACGGGTGCTACCATGTCGCTTCCTAAAGACCTGGTTTTTGATTCATCGGGCAACGCTTACGTGTTGAACCTGGGTGCTACCCCGGGCACAGGCAGTGTATATAAATATAATTCAAGTGGCGTATACCAGTCTACCATACTGAGCAGCTTAAATTATGCATTAGGAATTACCATCGACAATTCGGATAATATTTACATTGCCGATCAGGGCGCTGTTACGGTGCAAAAATACAATACCAGTGGTACACTGTTACTATCGCTGCCCACTACTAATTTAAGCACTCCACTTGGAGTAGCTGTGGACGCATCGGGTAACATTTACGTATTAAATAACGGCACCGGGAATGTAACAAAATACAATTCGGCCGGCACATTTCAATCTATTTTTCTTAGCGGGTATACATCAGCGCAAGCCATAACCATTGATGGTGCCGGCAATTTTTATGTAGGCGACAATGCAGCTACCAATATAGTTTATGTTTACAATCAAAGCGGTACGTTACTTACCAGTAAAGCCCTTACGGATCCTGAGGGGATAGCTGTTGACAGCAAGGGCGTCATATTTACCGCGGTCTATTATGCCAACCAAATAAACAAAACTACGCCAACCGGCGGCTTTTTTTTAAACAAGGCTTTACCTGCCGGATTAAGCTTTAACAGTTCAACAGGCAGCATCAGCGGTACCCCGACAGCAGCGATGGCAGCCACCAATTATATTGTTACGGGCTATAATGCCAGTGGTGCAGGTACCAGTAATACATTTTCTATTACGGTTAATCCTACAGCCCCTACAGGTACCGGCGGTTCAACGTGCGGTTCGGGCACTGTAACGCTTTCAGCTTCAGGAAGCTCCCCGTCGGGCGGGGTATATAACTGGTATGCAGCTCTTACCGGCGGCTCATCTTTAGGAACGGGAGCCACCTTTACTACGCCAACTATATCGGCAACTACTACTTATTATGTAAGCTATACTCAAAACGGGGCAACAAGCACGCCGCGCATCGCCGTAACTGCAACAGTAAATGCCAAACCCGTTATATCAACTGCGCCCACTACAGGCAGCTTATATCTTTCCTATCCGTTTACAGGTAACGCTAATGACGCCTCTGGTAATTTTAATAATGGAATACCTCAAAATGCTCCCACACTTACTACTGATCGTTATGGAGCAGCAAGCAGTGCCTATAGTTTTAATGGTTCAAGTCAATACATGGCCACTTCCAGCCTGATACTAATTAGTCCGCAAACTTTTTCTATCAGTGTGTGGTTTAAAACAAGTTCGGCAGGAGGTAAGCTGGTCGGTTTCGGTTCGTCACAAACCGGGTTAAGCTCAAGTGCTTTTGGTTATGACCGTCATATTTATATGAATAGCAGCGGACAACTATACTTTGGGGTTAAACCTGGCAGTACATATAACACAATAAACACTACTGCATCCTATGCTGATGGCGCATGGCACCATGCAGTTGTAACTATGTCATCTACAAATGGGGCCAACCTGTATGTAGATGGCGCACTGCAGGCCAGTGATCCTACGATGACATCAGCAGGAGCTTACACAGGTTATTGGCGGGTTGCTTATGACAATTTAGCAAGTTGGCCAGGTGCACCATCCAGTTATTATTTTAACGGCTCACTGGATGACATAGCTGTTTATCAAACCGAGTTAACTGCGGCTCAAGTGTATACGTTATACGGTGCAGGCAGTGCCCCGGTTTGCCCCGGCGGTACACTTGCTTTCCAGGCCAATACGGTAAGCGGCGCTACCTACTCATGGTCGGGGCCGGGCAGCTTTACATCTACCTCTCAAAATCCTACAATCAGCAATATTACATCAGCAAATGCAGGCACCTATGTACTTACTGTAACCGGTTCAAATGGCTGTACCTCGCAGTTAAATGTAACCGCAGTTGTAAATGCACTGCCTTCAACAACATTTACTGCAACGTCTTCGGTAAACATTAACTCAAACGCTACTGTCACTTATACAGGGACAGACCCCTCAACTTCAACTTATAGTTGGGATTTTAATGGAGGCACACCTTCAACCGGTACCGGGCAGGGACCGTTTTCGGTACAATGGGCAACGCCCGGAACAAAAACAATTACTTTGACTGTAACCAATGCTGCGGGCTGCTCGTCGTCATCAACACAAAATGTAACTGTAAACCTGGGTACCTATGGTAATTATGCTTTTGGTGAAACCATCACATTAAATACAACCTCGCTTGGCATTACATCAAACCTTACCAATTTCCCGGCATTACTCAGCATACAGGATAATAACCTGATCATTACAAATACATGTTCAGACAAAGTGCAAAATCCCAACGGCCCCAATTACGATTTTGCATTTGTAAGCGGCGGCAGCGAGTTATATTACCAGGTTGAAAGCTACAACCAAACCACGGGAACCCTGCTGGTCTGGGTACAAGTCCCTACTTTAACTTATGCTACCAACAATATCATATCTTTTTATTACGGTTCAAAATCACCTACGGTAACACACAATACGGCATTTTTTGCGAATACCTGGGCAAGTAATTACCTGGCTGTATTCCATTTTAATGAATCGAGCTATACGGGTTCGGTTGCTGATGGTACCGCGGGAGGGCATACGGGCACTGCCAGCGGGATGACCTCGGCGGACCTTGTTACCGGTAAAATCGGCACGGCTTACAGCTTTAACGGATCGAGCAAAAAAATTACAACCAATGCCGTATCTGTTACAGGCCCCTTCACCTTATCTGCCTGGGTTAAATTAGGGGCTACAGGTCTTGATCAAAAAGTAATGACAAACCAGGATGCAACAGGAGGGTTTAGCGGCGGCTATAAAATGGGGATCTATACTAATGACATCCCTGAATCGGAATCGGGTATTGCCACAAACAGGCTTAGTATCCCTAATCCAACTGCTTTTACCAGCGGCGCATGGCATTATATACAAAGTGTTTATACAGGTACGACCCTCAGTACATATGTTGATGGAACACAATATAAAATATTACTATCGGTCGTCAATCCTGCTGCTAATACCAGCTTTTATATTGGAGTAGGAGAAGGGGGGAACAGCTATTATTTTAACGGGGTAATTGATGAACCGCGTGTTTCAAATGTTGCAAAAACGGCCGATTGGCTTAAGGCAGAATATGTAAATCAAAATAACCCGGCAACGTTTACTACTGTTGGTACAACCTCTGTTAATGTCACTAATGCGGCAAGTATACCGGGCGCACTAACCTATACTTATAAAGGCGTTACAGGAACTTATACCGATGCCAGCAACTGGGATAACACCACCGCTGGTACCACCAATCAGGCACCTGCTTTTGACGGTACAGCTACTTTAATTATTCCAACAGGCAAAAGTATTACAATTAATTCTGATGCTTCGGTATACGGGCTTACTTTAAGCGGTACGGCTTCAATAAGCCTTAAGGCAAATTTAAGTGTTGGGTGCAATATTTATAACCAGGGCACCGGAAAAATAGATTGGAATAATTTAAATACATCAAAGATAACCTGGAATGGGACCAGTGCCGCTCAAAGCTACAATGGTGCAGCCTCTACAGGGTATACACATGTGGGCACTATGGAAGTGAATAATTCGGCGGGTGGAACAATAACGGTTAATAGTGATACACTTGATATTTACAGCGAGCTCAAAATTACCAAGGGGAACCTGGCGGTTGCCTCCGGGGCTATTATGGTACTCAAAAGCAGTTTCTCTCAAACGGCCTCTGTCGATCCTATCCCGTCAGGGTACAGCATTACAGGTACAGTATATGCAGAACGTTATTTCAAGGCCGGGACTATTGCTACCAATACCCGCAATTATCGGCTTCTGTCTTCCCCGGTAAATACCACAACAGGTGCTTATAACCTCAGTTATCTGAACGCCAATTCGGGGAATTTCTCCGGGGTTTTTGTTGCCGGACCAACAGGGACGACAGGTGGATTTACTGTCACCAACGCTGCCTCTACGGTTTATTTATACAAAGAGAACCTGCCTGCAAGCAGCACTACTTTTAATTCCGGAAATTTTAAAGGCTTAACAGACATTTCGGGTAATACAATATCTTATTATACCGGCACAGGCACCACCACTGCAACAACAACGCTTCCGGTAGGTAATGGCTACATGTTATATTATGCCGGAAATAATGTTAACAATGTTACCTCCACAACAGCACTGAATAAACAATACCGATTTGGCGGAAGCTATATTGACCCGGATGCTTCAACAATGGTAGCTGTTGGTACACTTAACCAGGGCAGCATCCCGGTAAAACTATGGTGGAACAGCAGCGCCACCACTTTAAGCAAAGCACAAACCGGTTATAATCTGGTAGGCAATCCATATGCGTCTTCTATTGATTGGGACACTTTTTCGCAAAGCAGTTCAACAAACGGTATTTACGGCCCCGGTGTATCTGCTACCATATATGTTTTTAATTACACCAATAAAAATTATGGTACTTATACCGCTTTGATCCCGGGGGGCATTGGCACCAATAATGCAACCCGTTACATTGCCAGCGGACAAGGCTTTTTTGTGCAGGCTACCACAACCTCGGCTTCATTGACTTTTAATGAAGTTGCCAAAACAACAGTGCAACCCAGTTCCCTGGGGAGTACCCTTTACATGTTGATGAGCAAAAAAGGTCAGGCATTAGCCAGGCCCCAGTTAATGCGGGTGAAACTCTCCTCTGATTCGGTTAATACGGATGAGATTATGGTATTATTTGATCCCGGATCCAAAAACGAATATGAGCCTTTTTATGATTCAGACCGGTTAAACGGCATCGGAAACGTTTCGACACTGGCCAGCTACGGATACAGGAGCCAAAATATGCTCGCCATTAACAGGATGAATGTTATCGATTCCACTACCCGGGTAAAGTTATTTGTGAATGTTAATAATTCGGCGACCACAGATACAATTTCCGGTTCGGGATTTGAATCACTTGATTCGAGATATGACATATATCTGCTTGATCATTATAAAAAGGATTCTTTGCTTTTCAGCCAGTATAAACGTTACCCGTTCAATATCGACAAAACAGATACAACCAGCTACGGCGCAAACAGGTTTGAGATCGTATTTCATAAAAAAAGTTCATTAAACTACCGGTTGCTGAGTTTTGAGGCAAGCCCGGTTAAAGACGGTATTCAGTTAACCTGGAAAACTGAGCATGAAGGAAACCTGTCGGGCTTTACACTGCAAAGGCAGGACGGCTCTAAGGAATTTGTTCTTTTAACATCAATGTTAAGCAATGGCAGCGGATCTTATACTTATATAGACAGGTTCCCGTCAACAGGAACCAATTACTATCGCTTGCAGCAAAATGATGCTTTTAATACGATCAGCTATAGCAAAATAGTAGCGGCAAGTTTCAATGCACCTGGTATTATTAATGAGCAAATTACACTTTATCCTAATCCAGTTAACAGCGAACTTTATATTAAGATCAATAGAAATGTACCGGACAGGGTGGTACTTAAGGTAACCGGCATAACCGGCCAGGTAATGTTTTACCGGGAAACGGATGGCAATAATATACAACAGAACGTAGGCAGTCTGCTGCCCGGAAACTACATTGTTGAGATTTCGGACAAGGCAACCAAAAGGCTGATTGGAATTAAAAAATTTAATAAAAAATGAAATTTTACCTCTGCAAAACAATCTATCGGGTCAGTAGGATATTATTGACTTTTTACCTGGTTATAAGCCCCATTTTGCTGTTTGCTGATGATCCGGGCGCACCGTGTGATGACAGCGACCCGCTGGATAATAATTGTCCGTTGGATACCTGGATTATTTATATATTCATATTAGTTCTTATTCTCACAGCTATCCGCCTGTACAAAAAGCAGCATGCCTTCGGTCGTTAACACGCGGGAGTGTTGAGCAGGCCTTAAAGTGTCAGGGAATAAAGGCATTATATAAACATTTAGAAAACATATCAATGTTCGGCTTGGCAACGATTCGCAAACTTCGTTTATATACGCTGTGTATTATCATGCATGGTATCCTGGCTTGTATTGGAAATATAATTATCAGTACTTCTGCATGTCGTGCCCAAACCAATAACATAAATACGCAAATAAAAAATCTCGATAAAGCAAAGCACGACACCGACCGGGTAAAGATCTATTACTCTATTTCAAGGTTGTATTGGAGCAGGAATGCCGACAGCGCGCTGCTGATGGCACAAAAATCCCTTGATCTTGCAAAAAAAATCCATTATGAAAAAGGTATTGCACTGGCATATCTCGCAGAAGGGGTAGCCTTCGGGTACAAAGGAAGATGGCCCGAAGCTCTTAACAGTCATTTACAGTGCCTGCGCATTAGTGAAAAACTGGGCATGGAAGGGTTAAGCGGAAATGAGTATAATAATATCGCCGGCCTGTACACCTCAATGGAAGATTATTCGAAAGCGCTTTATTACAGTCAGAAGGCTTATAAGATAGCTATGAAGCAAAACGACCCCGCGCATGAAGGAACGTTTAGCCCGTTGGTGAATATTGGCGAGATATTTAAGAAAAAAGGATTGTCAGACTCGGCAATTGCTTATAACTTAAAGGCTTTGGTTATAGCAAAAAAGGTAAAGGACCCGGTTTTTACTGCCGCCGCAATGTACAATATTGCCGAAAATTATATTACGAAGAAAGAATACCGGCTTGCCGAGGGTTATTTAAATAAGGCGCTTGATATTGCGCAAAATGCTGGCGACGACGAAGATGTTGCTTACTGCCATACCGGCCTGGCACTTACATCTTATTATACAGGTAAATACAATTCGAGTATGCTGTATGCACAAAAAGGGCTTGACGAAAGCAGGAGATCAGGTATTGTTGAACTCATTCAAACCGCCTATAACGTATTATACTTAACTCATCAGAAAATGGGTAATTACGAACAGGCCCTATATTACCGGAACCTTGAAGTTGCTTTGAACGATAGCTTGAAAACTGAACAAAGACTGAAAACTATCAGGAATATGCAGTCTGCTTACGAGCTGGAAAAAAAGGAACGGCAAATTGATTTGCTAAATAAAAATAAAATTATAGGTCAAAAAGAGCTGGAAAAAGTAAGTCTGAAGCGGGATATTTTAACTGCGGGCACCATACTTTTAGTATTGCTCGCTTTTATCCTGCTCAGAAATTACATGCAAAAAAAGAAGCTCAGTGAGCAACTAGCTCTGCAAAATAAAAACATATCTGAGCAAAATCTTCACCTCGAAGAACTTGTACACGTAAAGGACCGCCTGTTTTCAATTATCGGGCACGATTTAAGGGGACCGATCCATACCATCAGTCATATGATGGATATAGTAAAGGAAAAAAGCCTGTCGGAAGAAGAAAGCGATTATTGGGTTGAAAAAATAGATGAGACCCTGATAATAACCTCAAGCTTGGTGGAAAACCTGCTATACTGGGCAAAAAGTCAGTTGGACGGAATCCAGCCCAATCCTGCCGGTTTTGATGTGCGAAAGTTAATTGATCAAAATGTTATGCTGCTGAAACAGCGGGCCGCTGAAAAGAAAGTGGTAGTAACAAGTGAGGAGATAGCTGAGCCCGTGATGGTATTCGGAGATGAAACTATGATTGATATTGTGATCAGGAACTTATTGGAGAATGCCGTAAAGTTTTCAAAAGCGGGTGATCATGTTACCGTAACCGCGGAAAAAAGCGAGGCCTTTGCGATATTGAAGATCCGGGACAACGGGAAGGGAATCCCCGAAGAGGCGCAATCAAAAATATTTAACAAATATACCTCATATACCACTTTTGGCACAGCCAGTGAAAAGGGGAGCGGTCTGGGGTTGTTATTATGTAAAGAGCTTGTGGAAAGAAACAATGGCACCATATGGTTTGAAAGTAAGGCCGGGATCGGAAGTACGTTCTATTTTACCGTGCCGATAGAAAACGAAGAGTTGGTGGCTGTTTAAAGCTGTTTTAAACAGGCCAGACGATGGGATGTTTACTTATTCTTCAATCATCCTCCGATATCAGGGCATGATGTTTGTGCAAAAAGAGCTATGTTAATATGTTAAAACGTAGCTTTTAGAACTATAATGATTGCCTCTTATCAGAAAAGAGTCCTGGTTGTTGATGATGATAAGGACATTCGTGAGTTAATACATCTGATCCTGGAGATGGAGGGATATGCGGTGACCGAACTGGATAACGGTCATGGCGTCCTTGAAGCGATACAGACCTTACGACCAGATGTTGTGTTGCTGGATGTTATGCTGGGCGATATGGATGGCCGCGATATTTGTAAACATTTGAAAAATGATCCGGGTATGCAGGATATACCTATAATCATTGTTTCGGCAAGTCACGGGTTGCATACGATGCACGAGAAACAATGCGGGGCCAATGATTATCTGGCTAAGCCTTTTGATGTGAATGAACTTGTTAATCATGTGCGTCATTTTGCCGCTTGATGGCTGCCATGCGGTAAATCTCCGGCTGTGCCATGGCCCTGCAGTTACCATAGTGGCTCAAATAATTTCTTTATATAGCTGCCAGCAGGTTAATTAGGGTTGAAATTTCGGGGAGGTTTTCGAGGTTACGAACGATGCCGATCAGTTGGTCCTGCATCTCAGCGGAAACAATATTGTTGCTCAGCCGCCGAAATTTTTCAATCGTATCATTCCATGTAAACGGACGGGTAAAAAAGCCATGGTAATCTTCCTGTTCCCTGGTTAGGGTTTGGCCGTTTTTCATGCTGATCTCCACCTTGGTTTTCATTTTATCGGGATATGCAACGGTATAAGGATCAAGGATACCGGCAACTACCAGCGGTTGATGCAGTGGGAAACCCGTACTTACTTTCACTTTCTTTAGTAATTGCTGTACATCGTTATTTTTAATTCTTTCCGGCTCATATTGTTCGGGATAAACTTCGCCATCGAGCAGGAGCACTGCGGCAGCATAAAATAAACTGTGATCAGCCTGTTCCTTCGTTTCCACAATTTGCCGGTTGCCGTAAGCACCGGATCCTATGATATGATATGCAGTTAAAAATGTGGTGAGCTCAACGTTTTCAATCTCTTCCGGATTAACCTGCTGTTGTTTGCGCAGCTGGTCAAGGGCTTCCAGTGTGGCCTGTGCATGTACTTCTACATTATATTTCTTCAATACGCAGCGTGGTAGCAGTTCAAAGGTCTCACTGTCCCAATCATAATCCAGCTTCATGCCAAACACATCATCAAAGCCCTTGGGGCCTTCAAAAATGGCCACCGGGCCGGTCATCCCTTCTCGGGCCAGGAAACAGATGTTAACGCAGTTCAGCGCATCCAGGGAAGATGCAAACCCCTTCCACTCATAGGTATATGATGCCCGGCTGCTTACCATCGGGCTTATTGAAGTGCCGGTAATGCCCAGTGCATGAGCTGTTTGTTCTTCAGTCAGGTTTAACAGACGGGCAATTCCAGCCGTCATTGAGTAGCCTAAAAGCAAGGTATGATCGATGCCTTCCTTCATGACTGGAATTTCCAATACGAGGCGGCATTCTATCTGGTAAGCCACGGCCATGGCAGCAAGGAAATCCTTACCTGATATCGGCCCAAACTGCGCTACTGCCAGCAGCGGGCCTATATTATCACTGGGATGGCAGGTAGCTTCTTTGCCCATAAAATTATCCATAAAATCCGGATAACGGATAAGCGCTGTATACAATTGTGCCGCCCGGTCGTAGGGTAAGTTTTCAATAAGCGGCACTTTGCATTTGCCGCCTTCGCCCATAACCTGCAATTGCCTCAATAATTTTTGGATGGCAGGTTTGTTACCGGCGTGGATCAGCGACCCCAAAGCGTCAAGCAGATGGCGTTTCAGTTGTTCGATGGAGGTTTCACCGATGTCGTCATAGCGGGCATTAAGCGCGAAACGGGCGATCTTGAAATTCTGCAGCTCTTTTTCCATGATATACCTGTTAATTGCTGCGGCCGCGAAACAATGAGATAACCCAGATGATGACCGCGATAACGACGATTACCGCGAAAATGCCCACGGCAGCACCGGCTTTAAAAATACCGACAATGGCATCACAGCTGCTCAATAACAGGCAAAGGCTTAAGAATAGTGGTGTAATTAACTTTTTCATAGACTGATAGTTTTATAATTAAAACTTAAAACAGCAAGCGATGTTTTAATTATCATTTAAAAGATATTTTTCAGCGATTTTTTTAATTGTTAATCGATTTAAACCTATGAACGCATCACCCTGGCTCAGGAATACCAAAGCCGCCCTGCATTTGCCTGACCTTATTCCGGTATATAAAACCACAGCAGGCAGTTATGATTTTAAAATATATGACCTTGGAGACAGCTGCTGGCTGGTGGCCGGATGGCCGGATGGCAACGAGATCGCTTTCCGGTTGGCCTATTCACCAAACGACCGGTTACAGATCACACTAAAAGAAAGGAAAAACGACGTGCGATTGAAGATTGGCTCGTTACTGGGCGACTACGAAGTTGTTTTGACGCTACCCACAGAAAACCGGCCCGTACTTCATTACACCACCAGGTTAACGCCGGCCTCCACCTTATTGTTCCCTTACTGGCCGCGCGACATTGTACCGCTTGGCTCCGGGGGAAGTGAAAGCATGGCCGACGGAGAAATACATACCAGGCAGGTGGGTACACGTTCGGGACAGCTCTATTTTAGCATGAACCGGCCAAAAGCGGGTTCAGTATTATACCTGCAAAACCTAACCGCGTTGGCCGGTTACAACCAGCAAACCGAAACCTCCGCGGCGGACAGTGTAGGCGGTGAATGGCCTGAAATTGGCTTTGCCTTGCCGCCCACCATTAAAAATAAACCGCTGGCAGCAGGTAAAAGCTATACTTTGAGTGATGCCTTTATTGTTTTTTCGGAAGAAGTGCCTGCTGATGAGGCGGCTATGGTTCAGCAATATCTCAACCTGCTGGCTGAAGTTTACCTGGCTTTACCCAAACCGGCAACCAATTATACCCATTGGCCCGACATACTTGGCAAAGGACTAAAGGACCTGATAGACAGCCCGGGCTGCTGGGTACAACTTGATGGTCATCATTATTTTAACGCCTATGTATCAGACTATGTCACTCCTCCCGAAATCATGGTGCAACTGGCGGTACTGCTTCCTTTACTTGATTATGTGGAATGGAGCGGCGCGGAACTGGAAGTAATGAAAAAAGTTAAAGCCGGCTTGCCATCATTTTATAGTGAAAAATACGGCACCATAATGCGCTGGCACCCAAAAGCAGCCGATACGCTGGAAGGTGAGGAGGAGCAAAAACAACCGCTGGTTATGGATTCCTGGTACCTGCACCACCCTTTGTTAAACCTGTCGCGTCTTGCGCTGAAAGGCGATAAGGTTGCCAGCAAACTCTTTTTAGATTCTTTGGAATTTTCGATACGGGTGGCGCATCATTTTAATTACAAATGGCCGGTTTTTTATAAAGTAGATACCCTTGAGGTAGTGAAAGCCGAAACGCAGCCAGGCAAAGGAGGTGAAAAGGATGTGCCCGGTTTATATGCCCATGTCATGCTGCAGGCCTGGGAGCTTACGGGCGAAAAACGCTATTTAACCGAAGCGGAAAAAGCCGCTATGCATTTGCGCGGCCAGGGTTTCGACCTGTTCTACCAGGCCAACAATACCGCCTTTTCAGCTGGTGCAATGCTGCGCTTATATAAAATCACCAAAAAAGAAATTTACCGCGAGCTTAGTTACCTGTGCCTGGCCGGTGTGTTTAACAACGTGAAGCTGTGGGACTGTGATTATGGCTATGGAAAAAACTTTCCGACATTTTTTGCATTGTTCCCGCTTAATGATGCTCCTTATACGGCAGTATACGAAGAGCAGGAAGTGTTCTGCGCGCTGCATGACTACCTCCGCCACGCCCAGGATATTGAGATTTTACCATCAGTACGCCTCCTGATAACCGAATATGTCCGTTACCTTGTAGACCGAGCCGCTTATTATTACCCAACAATGCTTCCAAAAGAAATGCTCCAGGAAAAGCCCAAAATAGGAGAGGTTGATCCGAACCTGTGGATCGCGCTTGAGGATTTACACGACGGCTGGGAAAAATCAGGGCAGGTAGGTCAGGAAGTATATGGGGCAGGCAACGCTTTCGGGATCTTGCCACGCCACTATATCCGTATACCTGATCAGCCTTTCATGGTCTTCACTGATTATCCTGTTTACCGATTTACCACCAGGAAGCAAGATTATCTTCATGTCCGCATGGCGGGCGATAATCGCATCGACTGCCGCCTGATGGTGGTTAAGAGTGGTCCTGGCAAATTACCAGGGGTAGAAGTGCGTGTTAATCAGAAGCCTATCGACGGAAAAAAAATCAAAGGCGGCCACTTTGAATATTTAATACCCGGCAATGCCGAAATCACTATTAGCTGGAAATAACATGAAAAAGAAAATCAATTACTTTGAGCGGTTCTCTAACTGGGCTACCGCGGCAACCGGCAGTTCGGCCGCTTTTATTATAGCCGCGTCCACCATAGTGATATGGGCTGTTACCGGGCCGGTATTTCACTACTCGGAAACCTGGCAACTTATTATAAACACCGGCACAACCATCATTACTTTTTTAATGGTCTTCCTTATCCAGAAGGCGCAGAATAAGGATTCGAAAGCCGTCCATTTAAAACTGAATGAATTGCTGGCTTCTCATGAAGGTACCAGTAACAGGATGGTTAATATTGAGGACCTGAGTGAAGAGGAGCTGGATCACCTATACAAGTTTTATATCCGTTTGTCTGAACTGGCGCAAAAAGAAAGTGACCTTACCAAAACACATTCTATTGATGCCGCGCGGGTAAATCAGCAAAATAAATCAAAACGTTATACCAGGAATAATAAGAATTCAGGGTAACCTAATGCCTGGAACCGGCTCATTAATTATTGAGATTATGATAAGTAAAATAAAATTTTTGATCATCATCGGGTTTGTTGCAGCGGGCATTTGGCTGGTGGCGAGGCATCGTTCGGCCCAAAACGTCAAACCCGGGTTTGTGCAGCGGGCCTTTTAAAAATTGAGTTATGGAAAAGTTATTGATCACTGTTTTTGGAGAGGGGAAGGACCTGAATGCGCTGCAAATGAGCAGCCGCGGCGTTGTTATCTTTTTTATCGCGCTTATACTGATCCGCATTTCGGGGCGCCGGTCTTTTGGGTTGCGTACCCCGTTGGATAATATCGTCAGTATTTCGCTTGGGGCTGTTATGAGCAGGGCGGTGGTTGGTGCCTCGGCTTTTGTGCCTGTTATTGTTTGCTGCTTTGTGATTGTGTTGCTGCACCGGCTGCTGGGCTGGCTTATTGCACGTAACAGCCCTTTAGTTAGTTGGGTAGAAGGGGAAAAGATCCCGCTTTTTCGTGGCGGCCGGTTTGATGAAGAGCGGATGAAACGGGCACTGGTTTGCCGTGAAGATGTCATGCAGGGTGTACGCAAATCTGCACTTACTGAAGATTTAGAAAAGATAGACAAGGTGTATATGGAACGGAATGGCGATATCAGCGCCATTAAAAAATGATATGTATGGATTGGCATATAGGATGTTCAGGGTTTTACTATCGTCACTGGAAAAATACTTTTTACCCGGAGGGGTTGGCGCAAAAGCGCTGGTTTGAGTTTTACGCCGGGCAATTCCGTACCCTGGAGTTAAATGTGACCTTTTACCGTTTTCCGCAATTATCTATGTTGCGTACCTGGTATGAAAAAGCGCCGGCTGAGTTTCGCTTCGCGGTGAAAGCCCCCAAGGCTATTACCCATTTTAAGCAGTTTCACGGAACCGTGGATATGATCACGAGTTTTTATGATACCATTCGCGATGGTTTGCAGGAAAAGTTAGGGCCTGTATTGTTCCAGTTCCCGCCGCGTTTTCATTATGATGAAGAACGTTTGGCACGCGTGTTGACGCAATTGGATCCCAGCTTTAGTAATGTATTGGAATTCAGGCACCCGGGCTGGTGGCAGGAAGATGTTTATTCACGGCTTAGGGAGCGTGGTGTTTCTTTTTGCGGTATGAGCCATCCCGAACTGCCGGATAAGTCTGTTGTAACCAGCCCTGTGGTATATTATCGTTTTCACGGTGTTCCGGATGTATACCGCTCATCTTATAGTGATGCTCAGTTACGGGAATTTGCCGATGAGATTAATTCAAAACCGGAAGTCCGGGAAGCATGGTGTTATTTTAACAATGACGCGGCAGTGGCAGCTATTCCCAACGCAAAGTCCCTGCTGCAATTTTCGGTTAAGCACTGAAAGGTTAATAAATAGGGCGACCGAAGCCGCCCTAACAGTCGGTTTGTTTTATTCTGTTTCCGCTGCTGCGGCTTCATTTACATAGTTTTCAGCTACCTGGGTTAACAGTGCATCGGCATTTTTCTCCTCGGCCAGGGTTTCCTCAAGTAGGCTTTGCGCTTCGCTATAGCCTAATGTACCGGCCAGCGTGCGCAAGGTGCCGTACGACGCGATCTCATAATGCTCCACTTTCTGTGCCGCTGAAATGATCGCTACGTCGCGTACTTCGGTACCTTTGTCGGTATCTGACAGCAATTCTGTTGCTTCATTCAGCAAACCTTCCATGGCCAGGCATTTTTTAGCCGAAGCTTTCTCACCAATAGACTCGAATACGCTTTCCAGTCGGGTTACGTGGTTTTTGGTTTCTTCCAGGTGGGTGGTGATGGTTTGCTTCAGATCTTCTGAGGTAGCTCCCTTGATCAATTTGGGCAGGGCGGTGGCCAAATGCTTCTCGGCCCAATAAAGGTCCTTGATCTCGTCAATGAATAGTTCTTTCAGCGCGCTCTCGGCTTCCGGGCTGCGGCTGGCCGCTGCTGCGGTCTTTTTGCTGTTTGTTGTTGCCATAGTAGATATATGTTGATGATAATTAAATTGAGTTAGCGCCCTGATCAGCATCTCCGCGGTAGCTTGGATAGTTTGCTGAATAATTTCTTCGCATGATCCCTGAAATACTTTTCGAAAGCTGAGGTGCCTGTCGTGGATCAGTGCATATACAAACATAGTTCCAACCGGTTTTTCCGGGGTTTCGCTGCCACCGGGTGTAGTGAGCCCGGTAACGGTTACCTGTATGTCGGATGGGATAAGGTGTGCCAGGCGGTATGCCATTTCCCTCGTCACCTCCATCGACTCTGGTGTAAACTGATCAATCAATCCCTTCGGTACCCCTAACAGGGATACTTTGAGATCGGCATCATAGCAGGCGATCCCACCCTTGAGAACCTGGCCGGATTCGTCGGTAAGTGCAAACTCCGAACAAAGCCAGCCTGCCGTAGCGCTTTCGGCAAAAGCAATGGTCATCCCCTGTTGAGCTATCAATTTACTACATTCTTTAATCTTATTTTCTGCCATGATTAATTGATCCAGGCCTGTCGATTACAGACTCTATAAAAACCTCCGGAAATACGGTTTTGTTTTGTTGTAATTTATTATTTTAATAATAAATTAAAGTTTGGAGAATGGCACCGATAGAGAAATGTGCGCCGCAAACAAACTCATCGGCTGCTCCATAATAGATGGTTAAACGGTCGCCATCGACAATATGGCCGTTAGTGAAAACAACATAACCGAAAAACCCGCTAAGCTCATAAGCCTCGGTTGGCACCATAATCGGGTTACCACTTCGGGCGATAACCTTTGATGGATTGTTAATATCCATTAAAAAAGCTCCAAGACAATAACGATGTTCAGCATTTGCACCATGATATATCTCCAGCCAGCCATGTTCCGTGCGGATAGGTGCCGCGCCCGCGCCAACGCGACCGCTGTCCCACATTCCGGGCCGGGTTTTTATCAGGCATTGGTGATTGCCCCATTGCCGGCTGTCTGATGACTCTGCCAGCCAGATATAATTGCCGCCGATCTCTTTGCTGCTTGGCCGGTGTAAACAGTAATATTTTCCGCCGATCTTTTCCTCAAAAATTGCGCAATCCTTATTATGCGGAGGCAGGATCATTCCGCCGCTTTCAAAGTGCTGCCAATTGGTGGTTGTTAGGAGGCCTACACCTACGCCGCTGTCAGATACAGCGGTATAGGTGAGGTAATAAGTGTCATTTATCTGCGCAACCCGGCAATCCTCTATACCAAAACGTTCCAGGTATCCCTTTCCGAATAAGGGCGGATAGCCTTCCTGTTCAGTAAAACGGATCCCATCGTCACTGGCCAGTAAACGTAAATGCGAAACTGTGGTGAGATAATCCAGCCCCTTGTAACTAATGACCCGGGCATCGGTAGCGATAAGGTCGGGGTCGTTAAGCGGCACTTTAATGATTTCGGTATTGCCCGTGGCATCCAGAGCAGGGAAAAATAAAACTCCTTCCTCCTGCATAACCCCTTCGGCTACCCTTACAATAAGCCAGGTTTTACCGCCATATCTAAAAACGCCGGGATTAAGCAGGCTGATAATTTGTAAACCCTCGCGACTGGGAGCAAGATCTTTTGGCAGCAGCAAAGGGTTTTCGGGAAAGCGTTGTGCCAGGTCTTTCATATTTCTTCCCCGCTAACCCAGGCTTTGGCCTCCTCCAATTGATCGGGTGAAAAACCGCGCGACTTGCCCGGTATCATAAACCGGAAGAGGTCCGTAAACCATTCCACACCTTTCTGGTAGGTTACTACCGCAATGCGGTGCCAGTTTGTAAAGTTCGTTAGCCCAAGTTTGAGGTCGTCCCACCAGGCCGCCAGCGTGAAATTCTCCACGCCTGTTCCCAATACCAGCAAATAGTTAATTTCACCCTGGCGGTTTTTCAGCTCCTGTATCTTGGGTATCAGTATGGTCTCCATATCGTTGCGGGTTACTTCGCCGCTGGCATAAATCCCTACCACGTGCTGCGGGAGATTATTAATTATTTGTAGCATAGCTTGTTGTTTTTTGTGAGATGTGATAACCAATGCCGGCAAAAACTGCGAACACAATATGTGCTGGTATCAGTTGCAGATAGTATTTTTTAAAGTTGAGGGATGGGGGCAACGGGTGCATTTTAAAGGTCGTTTTCCAAACAGCTACAGCTAACAGCCCGCTTAGGCCACCCAACCAAAGATTTGTTTTAAGGTCAGGTTTTAATTTACCGCGGTGCCATAGTTCTACATAAACGAGCGTAAACAGCAGGCCTACGCCGTAATGCCCCAGCCAGCCTAACGCCTGGCTTTGCTGTTTATCTAATTTAGGGATCAGACGGCCGGTTAGCTGCCCTAGTCGCTCCGGTTCGCTAAAGTTTTCGCCATCGGCCAGCGAGACAAGATAGCTGAACAGCGTCATGAAGGTAGTGCCGGTGACTCCCGAAATTAAAATTTCTTTAGTTTTCATCATCGCTTATCCTGGTAAGGCCTTTGGTTGCGGGTCCGGTTAATACATTGCCATCAATATCGTAGCGTGCACCATGACAAGGGCAGTCCCAACTCTTTTCTTCGCTGTTCCAGCTAACAATGCAGGCGGCGTGAGTGCAAACGGGACTTAAGGCATGTATGGTGCCGTCGTCATCGCGGTAAGCGGCGATTTTGTTTCCGTCTACTTCAACCACTTTGCCGGTGCCAGGCTTTAACCTGTTCAGCGAATCGGGACTTTTAATATTCAGGCGATCAGCCACAAAGTGGTAGGCTACATCGGCGTTTTCTTTTACAAATTCGCTAAACCCGTCTATCGGTTTTATTCTGCCCGGATTAAACAGTTTTTCATATTTGCTGCCTTTGCCGCTTACCAGGTCGGCAAGGATTTGGGCGGCAACACTTCCAAGCATCATGCCGTTGCCATTATAACCGGTTGCGCAGTAAATACCATTGGCCGCTAAAGGCATGCGGCCGATATAAGGAAGGCCATCTACGGGTACATAATACTGGCTTGACCACCGGTATTTCACCGATGATACATTATAATACTTACGTGCATATTTTTCAAGGTCGCCAAAAGCTTTCTCCGGCTCTTCGTGCCCTGTCTTATGATCCAACCCGCCAATCAACAATAATTCCTGTCCGTCTATTACATGTGTCCGCACATAATGATATGGTTCCTGGCAGTCATAAATTAGTCCGTCAGGATATTTTCCGCTATGGAGTTTAACGGCCAATACGTAACTGCGGTAAGGTGCGCATTCGAAATTGAGTACATTGATATTCGGCGGCATGTGGGTGGCATAGATTACATTTTTTGCACGAATCTTATTTTCACCGGCCTGCACATTATGTATTTCATCTTCAGTGACTATTTTTTCAACAAGCGTATTTTCTAATAAGGTGCCGCCGGCTTCCAAATAAGCTTTTAGTAATCCTTTTAAATATTTTATGGGATGAAATTGTGCCTGGCCATCGAAAGCCAAAGCTTTTTGAAAAGGAACAGGTGTCGGTACTTCGTCAGTATATTTTACAGGAACGCCAACTTTGGTAGCACCCCGGTATATGTCATCCAGCATTTTCACTTCATCTTCATTTTCGGCATACAGGTAACCGGTTTTCGGTTCATAATCGCACTTAATGCCATAGGTGTCGATATTGGTTTTAATCAGTTCGAACCCCTCATTGATCGCATCTGCAAAACCCTGTGCGCCTTCCTCGCCAAAAGCGCTTTCAGCTTCGCTGTAAGTAGTATCAGCAAAAGTATTGATATGCGCGCTGGTGCCGCCGGTTGTGCCAAAACCGGTATTATGCGCTTCTGTAATAATGGTAGCCTTGCCTGCTTTTTGTAATAGCAGCGCCGCCGTCATACCGGTAATTCCTGCGCCAACAATGAGGCAATCGTATATTTTATCTTCGGGCTTAACCCTGGCTGCCGGACTGCTGAGATACTGCCAGGGGCTATTCCTGGTACCATCTCGTTTGAGGTTCATAAATGTCATTGCATAGATTTTGTACCATTAAATACAGCGCAAATGCGTAATAGTTTCTTTTGAAGAATATTTTTAATTATTTAATTAAATTTGCGGACACAGCTGATACAATCAACTTTTTCGCGGGGATATGGTGTTAGGGGTTAATCCAAAGGGTTGGGGACGAGCGATTTGAACAGGTTTGTTTGCCTTATCACATTTATGCCAACCATTTATGCAAATGTTTGTTAAGCCAATCATGCAACAAGAAACTACTAAAACACGGTACACTGATACCGAATTAAATGAATTCAGAACGTTGATCAAAGAAAAGATCGGCATGGCACGCGAAGAACTGCAGGAACTGGTGGGTACCCTCAGTGCTTCAAATACCAACGGGGATGATGCCGCAATTGCGGGCAAGACGCTTGAAGATGGTTCGGCAACTTTTGAAAAGGAGCAGATCAACCAGCTGGCCGCCCGCCAGAAAAAATTTATCGAGCAGCTTGAAGCCGCGCTGATGCGTATTGAAAACAGAACTTATGGCATTTGCCGTTCTACCGGTAAACTGATACCAAGGGAACGCCTGCTTGCTGTGCCGCACACTACCCAAAGCATGGAAGCCAAACTTAAACAGGCATGAGTTCGGCATTTGTAAAAGAAGGGGAGGCCAGGCACCTTAAAGATGTTGCACCGAATATAGGCGCACTGCTTTTTTTTCTGCGGGTGGAAAACAACGGGACTATTATCCGTGATGAGAAAATCTACTTTAGTCAAAAACATGGCCGTGATGTTTATGAAATGAGTGACGGCCTGGCCTATGCCCTTGACGATGACAATCATTGGTATATCATACTTGACCTATGAAAGGACTATTTTTTGGAGGTACCAGTGGCTTACAAATCGACAGGCCCAGGCGGGATTTTCCGCCTGAATACAGCCATTTGTCGCGGCTGGGCTATTATGCTTTGCAGGAAAATAGCATCGAGGTTAACAGCTCTTTTTATAAAATCCCGCAAGCAAAAACCATAGCCCGGTGGGCAACGGAAGTAACCGAAGGTTTTCGATTCACTTTCAAGCTGTGGCAGGGGATCACGCATCAAAAAAGTTTGTTTTTTAATGAGGAAGATGTTACCCGTTTTATGCAGGCTATCCATTTGCCGGAAACTGAGCGGGGCTGTCTGCTTGTTCAGTTTCCGCCAAGCCTGCAGGCGGGTGCACTTCCTCAATTAACAGAGTTACTGGAGGCCCTTAAACCTTATACCTGGCCCATGGCCGTCGAATTTCGTCACCCGTCCTGGTACAGGGATGAAGTTTTTGAACTTTTAAACTGGTACCAGGCTGCAATGGTACTGCAGGATATGCCCAAATCGGCCACGCCCATGGAAATCACTGCCGATGAACTGGTTTACCTGCGCTTTCATGGCCCATCAGGCAATTATAAAGGAAGTTACAGTGAAAGTTTCCTTTCTGAATACGCATCGTATATCAATGAATGGCAGCAGGAGGGTAAAACAGTTTACGTGTACTTCAACAATACCGCCGGGGCGGCACTGGAAAATCTCCAGTTATTGAAACAGCTTCTCGTTTAAGCAATACCCCTGGTAGCTTAAATCTGCCCTGTAACGAACGCTTTATTGGATCGGTATCTGCGTGTGTTTATTAGTGTTATAAATACAATTAATTTTTTTATTTCTGTTTTTCGATATAAATTATTTCTTATCTTGTCGTCGTTATAGCCTAAAATAGTTACACCATGGCAAAATTGCTGCTTAGGATGTGATAAACGTAAACAACGATCTGATTGGTTAATTTTATCTCGCTTAATTAAATGTATTTAGTACGCTTATAATTATGTGCGTACGAAATGCCGGTTAGGATGATTTTATCTTAAATGAAAAATTTTTATGATCATGCGGATGTTCAATTGATCGGGCTTTTTGAACCTGGAGATATTGACGCGTGTGAAGGAATCTACAACTGGTATTGGCTAAAGCTCGTAGGATACTTATAGAAATAAACAAAGCGCGGGATGGCGGGTTGGCCGTTACTGCTTTTGAACTAATAATCATCAGGATGAAAAAAAGATTACTTATTGCATTATCATTTTATTGCGGCGTTGCTTACGCGCAAACTAAGGATTACCCCATTAAGCCGGTATCATTTACCAATGTAAAGCTTAATGATAAGTTTTGGACCTCGCGTATCGAAACTAACCGTACGGTCACCATCCCGGCATCATTTGCCCGGTGCGAGAATACCGGCAGGGTTAAAAATTTTGAAATGGCGGCTGCCCGCAGCGGTAAGTTTTGTACTAAGTTTCCTTTTGATGATACGGATATTTATAAAACCATTGAAGGCGCATCTTATTCTATGGCCGTTCATCCGGATGCAAAGCTGGATGCCTATGTCGATTCATTGATCACGATAGTAGGGAAAGCGCAGGAGCCGGACGGATATCTTTATACTGCCCGTACTATTGACCCATTGAACCCGCACGCATGGTCGGGCCCGGAGCGTTGGGTAAAAGAGAATGAACTGAGCCACGAACTGTATAACTCCGGACACATGTTTGAGGCAGCGGCCGCACATTACCTGGCTACCAACAAGCGCAACTTTTTAGATATCGCGCTTAAAAATGCCGATCTGCTGGTTAAAACCTTCGGGCCGGGTAAAAGGCATGTAGCGCCCGGCCATGAGATTGTGGAAATGGGCCTGGTACGCCTGTACCGTATCACCGGCAAAAAAGAATATCTCGATCTTGCTAAATTTTTTATTGACGAAAGAGGGCACCGCACCTATGATAAAACCAGTACCGACGAATGGAAGAACGGGATGTACTGGCAGGACAATGAACCTGTCATAGCACAGGAAGATGCCGAAGGTCATGCCGTAAGGGCAATGTACCTGTACTCGGGCATGGCCGATGTTGCCGCTTTAACCGGCGATAAGGAATACATCGCCGCCATTGATAAGATCTGGAACAACATGGTTGGCAAAAAGATCTACGTGCAGGGGGGAATCGGCGCAGTGCCGGGCGGTGAACGTTTCGGAGCCGATTATGAGTTGCCAAATACTACCGCTTATAATGAAACCTGTGCGGCAATAGGTGATGTGTTCTGGAACCAGAGGATGTTCCTGCTGCACGGCGAGTCGAAATATATTGATGTGATGGAAAAGGTTTTATATAACGGGTTAATTTCGGGTGTTGGGCTGGATGGCAAGACATTCTTCTACACCAATGCCATGCAGGTAACCAATGGGGTTACACATCATGAGCTTGAGCCCGAGCGTTCCGGCTGGTTTGAGTGCTCATGCTGCCCAACCAATATGGCGCGTTTCCTGCCGTCGTTATCAGGCTATATGTATGCTCAAAAGGATAATAATGTATTTGTGAACCTGTTTATTGCTGGTACAGCAAATATGGAGATTGGTAATAAAAAAGTGAGCATTGTTCAAAGCAATAATTACCCGTGGAATGGTGCACTGTCGTTTGCTGTAACACCGGAGACGGCAACTAATTTTGCTATGCACATCCGGATCCCGGGCTGGGCAAGAGCACAGGCGATCCCGTCTGACCTGTATGTTTTCCAAAATAAATCGGCTGCAAAAATCAGCCTGAAACTAAACGGCAAAGCGGTTGCTTATAAAGTTGAAAATGGCTACGCTGTAATTAACAGGCAATGGAAAAAAGGCGATAACATCCAATTAAACCTGCCGATGGAAGTTAAAAAGGTTATAGCCAATAAGGCATTGGTTGATGATAAAGGTAAAACAGCCCTGCAACGCGGCCCGATTATGTACTGCGCCGAGTGGAAAGATAACGGCGGAACGGTGAGCAATTTAGCAATCCCTGTAAACGCAGCTTTTAAACCTGTAGCCGAACCAAACCTCTTAAATGGCATAACTGTTTTAAAAGGAGAGATCCTAAGTAAAACAAAAGGCGAAGCTGCTAAAAAGGTAGAACTTACGGCCATCCCTTATTATTCATGGGCAAACCGTGGTAAAGGCGAAATGACCGTTTGGTTTCCCGAAGTAAATGCCGCTGCTAAATAAATATATGAAGCCTCAGCAACTCTCCAGCAAAAAAATAGGATGTTTTAGGTTAATTGCATTCAGCATTCCCGTACTTGTTTTATTATTTGCCAAAGCATTGCTGAGGCTTTTCCATTACAGGCATGATACCAGCCTGTTTAGCAAATACCCTTGATGACCCTGACTATTGGGTGATCAATAAATACGCGAAAAGTATTTTTATACACTACAGGTCCAACTGAGCTAACCGCGCAGGTATTGGCAACTCATCGCAGCAAACTTCCGAAACCTATACGCCATCATTTAAGCTCCCCGGCGTGATCTGAAAACATTTATATATTTTTTTAAAATTGTCAGATATTAGGCTTAAAATTAAATAACCAAAATTTACAAGTCTTAACTACCTATACCTTAAGATTTACCGGCATATCTTTTTTCTGAAAATTTGAAATGTTTAATAAGCAATAATGAAAAATATTAAAGTGATCATCCTTGCAATCATAACTACCTTTTTTATGGCCGGGGCTTCGGCTAATGCGCAAAGCAGCAAATTAATCACCGCCGATGTTTGTGTATATGGCGGAACCTCCGCAGGGGTAATCGCTGCATATACGGCAAAAAAGATGGGCAAAACGGTGATTTTGATAGAGCCGGGAAAGTATTTAGGTGGCATGAGTTCGGGAGGTCTTGGCTACACGGATATTGGGAACAAATATGTGGTGACCGGCTTAGCACGTGATTTTTACCGCCGTATAGGTACGCATTACGGAAAATTTGAACAATGGATATTTGAGCCAAAGGTAGCGGAGGGAATTTTTAATGATTATGTAAAAAGGGCTGGCTTTCCTGTTTTATTCGGGAACAGGCTTATAAAAGTGAAAAAGGAAAAAAATCAGCTAAAGGAAATTATAGTAGAGGACAGCTATAAGCCCTCTGCTGCTACCAATAAAACTATTCGAGCTAAGGTATTTATTGATTGTACTTATGAAGGGGACCTGATGGCCCGCTCAGCTGTTTCTTATACTGTAGGGAGAGAAGCTAACAGCCAGTATGATGAAACTATAAACGGAGTGGAGTTGCTGGATAAACACCAGTTTCCGGATAGTATTGATCCCTATAAAGTGCCGGGCGACGCGAAAAGCGGTTTATTGTGGGGTATAAATAAGGAAGTATTACAAGCAAATGGTGCGGGAGATAAAAAAGTGCAGGCATACAATTTTCGTATCACGTTAACCAATGTGCCCGAAAACCGGATCCCAATTTCAAAACCCGAAAATTATGATCCTAAAAAGTATGAGTTACTGCTGCGTTTAAAAGAGAAGCAACCCTGGAAATCAATTTCCGATGTTTTTATTATAAGTAAAATGCCCAGTGGCAAAACGGATATCAATAATAACGGAGGTTTCTCTACGGATATGATCGGGATGAACTGGGAATATCCGGAGGCTGATTATAATACAAGGGCCAAAATATGGAAGGAGCATGAAGATTATACCAAAGGTTTCTTTTATTTTATCGGCAATGACACCCGCATACCCGGAAATATCAGGGACGAAATGAAACAATGGGGGTATCCCAAAGATGAATATACGGATAATGGGAACTGGACACCACAGCTTTATATCAGGGAAGCCCGACGAATGATTGGTGAACTGGTTATGACCCAGCATCATTGCCAGGGAAAAGAACAGGTAGAAGATGGAGTAGGAATGGCCGCATATGGTATGGATTCGCATAATTGCGAAAGGTTGGTAGTTAATGGCATAGTGAAAAATGAGGGGGATGTTCAGGTACATGGTTTTGCGCCATACGCTGTTTCGTACAGAGCTATAGTCCCAAAGCAAAAAGAAGCCGCTAATTTATTTGTCCCGGTATGCTTATCTGCAAGTCATATAGCTTACGGATCAATCAGGATGGAGCCGGTGTTCATGGTATTAGGCCAATCTTCGGCTGTGGCTGCATGCCAGGTTATTGATAAAAAGATTGCGGTACAGCAAGTTAATGTAAAAGAGGTGCAAAGCTTGCTCAGGACAGACCCTCTTGCAGATGGTAGTATACCCGAAGTACTGGTTGATAATGAGGACAGTCACATAACAGGCGACTGGAAAACTGAAAAATCAGGCGGCTATGGGCCAACCTATCTCACGGATGATTCAAAAGCAGAAACTGCAAAATCGGTAAGGTTTATTCCGGAAAGAGTAAAAAAAGGTGCTTACCGCGTTTATACCTATTTTCCTAAGGTTATGAATCCGGCAGCAAAAACTTACATTACTATTTACGATGGTGAGAAGGCCACAGAAAAGATAATCAACCAGTCTGATTTGCAGGTAGAAGGCCAAACTTCAGGTGAGTGGCTTCCACTGGGATTATATAACTTTTCAGAAGAAAAGAAGGCATATGTAGAAATTTCCAATAAAAACGCGGATGGCGTAATTGTGGCTGATGCAGTGCTTTTTGTGCCTGTTAGGTAGTTTTATCGTTCATATGCGACGCTTAAATTGTTAAAATGGCCTTATTAAGTATAAATTTATTAGAGATGCAGTCTTCAAGTATCTGATAAAAATACCGGTGCTGCCGATAGCCCCAATATTTTAATTTAATAATATTTTATATTTTCATTGCTTATCACGGCTTTGATAAAATTAAACTATGTTTAAATCGCCGTTGTAAACCAATTAAACAAGCATAATGCAAACAAAGCAAAGAGCTAATTACGGGGTGAAATCCCTCGTGCAGCAAATTGTCGGATCAATCAGTAAGAATATTGACAAAGGTGTTTACCGGAAAAATGAAAAGCTGCTGTCAATAAATACATACAGCAAGCAACACGGTGTAGCAAGGGACACCATTGAAAAGGCTTACACGATACTTAAGAGCAATGGCTATATCCGTTCGGTTTCCGGAAAGGGTTATTTTGTAGTCGGTAAGCCCGATGTGCGGATCAAGGTACTTTTGTTGTTTAATAAGTTAAGCTCTTATAAGAAAACAGTTTATGATACCATCGTACGCACCCTGGGTGATAAAGCCAGGGTCGATCTTCATATTCATCATTATAATCCCGCTTTGCTCGAGGAAAGTATAGATTCAAATTTGGGCAATTATCATTATTATGTGGTAATGCCGCATTTTTTTGATTATAGTAACGAGCAGGAATATTTAACCATTTTAAAGAAGATCCCGGTTGATCAGTTGATATTGCTGGATAAAGATTTGCCCAAATTAGCCAGGCAGTCGGCTGTATTCCAGGATTTTCGCAACGATATCTACGGTGCATTAAATGTGGTCACCGATCTGATTGCCAAATACAAAAAATTAATAATCATATATCCCGTAGACCGTCACCATCCGCCCGAGATTAAGGATGGAATAATGCAGTTTTGTGAAGAGAAAAACAAAAAGTTTGAAGTAATAGACGCGTTTAAAACAGACGATCTTAAAAAAGGCTCCCTTTATATTGTATTGACCGAAAATGACCTGGCCGACTTGATTAAAGGCGCCAGAACAAGTGGATATGAATTAGGGAAAGATATAGGGATCATATCTTTTAATGAAACCGTGTTTAAAGAATTATTGGATATTACTGTTATTACAAGTGATTTTGAAGAAATGGGCAGAAAAACAGCAGAGCTAATGTTGCAAAACAAAGCCGCGGTTATTAAAAACGCCTTCAAAATAATTATCCGGAAATCGCTATAACGAAGCCCTGAGTGTAAGGTAAAAAGGCACCTCATAACGGCCCGTAGAGCCATTTTTAATAATATCCGCGGTCATTTTTCCCATTTCCTCAAAATCTGTGGATATGGTGGTTAAGCCATTGAGGATGATTTTTTTTAGCGGGGTTTCATTGTATGATATCACGCCAACATCTTTACCTATCTTTAATTCCGTAGCCAGGATTCTTTCAATCAAAACCACAAGGTCATTTTCCATAAGGTTAATGAATACATCTCCTTCATGTATCGGTTCGCCTTGTATATCATGAACTACCTTGTAAGTAAACGCGTATTGGATACAAAAACTGAAAAAGCCTTTCAAAATCTCGCCCGGAAAATAAGTGTATTCAGGAAATATGATCTTTAGGGTGTGATACTTCCTTAATTGCGGCAGGGCTTCCTCCAGGGCCTGGTAAATGTCTTTTTCAAAATTCTCGTACACGGCAGCAAAATCGCCTTTTATCCCTGGCACTAATTTATCAAGTATGATCAGTTTCTCTTTGGGTAGGGTATTAATAATATCGTGAACGTTTTCGCCGCCGTGCATAAAGTGCGGCAGGATCACATAATGAGTGTAATCGTTGCTATTATTTTGAAGCAGTTTTTTAAAAAATTCGAAGTCGTTATTGTATATATAAAAGTCGATAGCTGCTTCATGCCCAAGACCATCAACTATGGCATCATAAACCAGCTTTTTATGAGTGCTTAGCTTGTTAAATATTAAAAAAACCTTAAACTGTTGCCCGGCTTCAGTGTTTTTGATGTAATACCCCTTGCCAGGTACCGAGCCAAGCAAACCGATTGATTTCAGGTGTTTGTAAGCTTTTTCAGCAGTATCACGTGATATTTCAAAATTGCAGTTTAACTCATTAATGGATGGCAGCGTTTCGTTAATGATTAATTTTCCTTCACGTACACTTTTGATGATCGAGTTAGCTAACTGGATGTATTTGGGGGTAGACGAATAATAATCAATATAAATGTATTCTAAAAATCGTGAAGACTTCATAACTATTGAACTGGCTACTGGCAAAAACTTAAAGTTAATCAAATTAGGTTTGATAAGACTCCCACCTTTTGCGTGTGTAAGCCGGGGAAGCTTAATAAGCAGCCAAAATAAATAAAGTGATGAATTTGTTACAATAACAGAGCCTTCAATCAGGATGGTGCAGGACGCTGTTGGTATAAACATGCTCTAACTTTATATATTATAAACCTCGGCCCATATAAACCGGCCGGTAACCGGATAAAATTATAACATAATGATCAAGCTGCCCTACAAGATCTTGCTGTGTTCTGTTTGCGTTTCGTTGCGGCTCATTGTACCCGTACAGCTATTGCTTGTCCTTTCACAGGTTGCAGAGGCCCAGGCAGTAATGGAAACAGGTGGCACCAGGCATATGCCCGAACAATGGATTGATAGCGAAACAGGTCATAAAGTAATCCGCCTGGTGAACCGCGAAAATGACAATGGCAGTTTTTACTTCAACAATACACCTTTTGTTCCTCAAATAAAGAATGAAGGCGACCTAATGGTATTTTATGGTAAAACGGACAAGGGAGAGCAGCTATTTACGGTTAATTTAAAAACTCAGAAAATAGAGCAGTTAACAAACAGGTCGAAAGTATCCGGCGAGATGGTTTGCGCCAAAACCCGTGAAGCGTTTTACCAAAGTGCCGACAGTATATTCGCCGTAAATGTTAACACCCATAAAACAAGGTTCATTTACGCCTTTTCTCCCGACTTTAAAGGAAGGGTAGGTACTGTAAATGCCGACGGAACTTATATGGCCTGTGTTAAATCTACCGGTGAGCAGGAGCGTGAAATACTTGCAAAATATCCCGAAAAGCATGATTTCTTTAACCGGATCTATGATGCCCATATCCAACATACCTTATACGTGCTTGATGTTAAACATAAAACATTGAAACAAATACACCAGGAAAACGAATGGACAAATCACCTGCTTTTTTCGCCTACAGATCCTGATAACCTTTCATATTGCCATGAAGGCCCCTGGGAAAAGGTGGACCGGATCTGGAATATCAATATAAAAACCGGCGAAAACAAGCTGTTGCACAAGCGCACCATGGTCAATGAAATAGCCGGTCACGAGTTTTTTTCACCGTTGGGTAATACTGAGTGGTTTGATTTGCAGAAACCTAAGGGGCAAACTTTTTTTCTGGCAGGTATCAACATGAAAACAGGAAAAGAAGACCGTGTTTATCAAATGGACAGGAACGAATGGTCTATCCATTTTAACGTAACTAAAGATGAACAAACCTTTGCCGGCGACGGAGGTAATTCCGGGCAGGTAGCCAAAGCACCCGATGGCATGTGGATCTATTTGTTTAAGCCTAACGGCGATCATTTTAAATCAGAAAAACTGGTAAATATGAAACATCATAATTACCACCTGGAGCCTAATGTGCATTTTTCGCCCGATGAAAAATGGGTTATCTTCAGGGCCAATTTTGAAGGTCATGAGGGCGTTTACGCTGTAGAAATTGCCAAACACTAATACCCCAAACAGGATGTCATTGATCAAAAATAATTTTAAAATAGCTGTTGCATTCGCACTGGCAATAGGTTCGCAAACAGTATCTGCGCAAATCGGCTGGCCTGCAACTACCAAACAAACCAGGCCCTGGGCCCGCTGGTGGTGGGAAGGCAGCGCGGTAAATAAAAAAGACCTGACCTGGAACATGGAAAGCTACCGTAAAGCCGGTTTGGGTGGCCTGGAAATTACACCGATCTATGGCGTAAAAGGGCACGAAAATGAGTTTATACAGTACCTGTCGCCGCAATGGGTAGATATGTTAAAGTACACGCTGACGGAGGCAAAACGGCTGAATATGGGCATTGATTTGGCTAATGCTACCGGCTGGCCTTTTGGTGGCCCCTGGGTTACCAATGAAGATGCCAGTAAAGAACTGTTCTGGAGAAATTACGATGTCAAAGGTGGTGAAAAGCTGGGCGAACCTGTGGTATTTGTACAGCAGCCCCTCGTGAGGGCCGACGGGCAAGCGCCAAAGATCACAGATTTGGTTGAACCTATCAGTAGTAATAAAAATTTGCAGTTGATGGCCCTTGACCAGGTACGGTTTGAAAAGCGGATCCCTTTAACGGTTTTAATGGCTTATGATGGCAAGGGGCAGGTATTGAACCTTACCGATAACGTTGATGCAGCCGGCAAACTTAACTGGACAGCACCCGCCGGCGAATGGAAACTTTATGCCCTTTTTCAGGGTTGGCATGGTAAAATGGTTGAGCGTGCGGCTCCCGGAGGTGAGGGTTATGTTATCGATCATTTTTCCAAGCCGGCACTTAATCATTACCTTGCCCGGTTTGATCAGGCATTTAAAGGGCAGGATTTAAGCGGGATCAGGGCATATTTTAATGACTCGTACGAAGTGGATGATGCCCGCGGGCAATCGAACTTTACCCCACAGTTTTTTGACGAATTTATTAAGCGCCGCGGGTACGATCTGCGCGATCACTTGCCGGCTTTATTAAGTAATGATAATAAGGAAAATAATAGCCGCATACTATGCGACTATCGCCAAACCATATCCGACCTGTTGCTTGATGATTTTACCAAACCATGGCATGACTGGGCCAAAACCAGGGGCGCTTTAATCCGCAATCAATCACACGGTTCCCCATCAAATATACTGGATCTATATGCTGCTATTGATATTCCCGAAACAGAGGGCGATGATGTGTTGCGGTTTAAATTTGCCACATCGGCAGCACATGTAATGGGAAAACCTCTTGCATCGTCCGAGTCGGCGACGTGGCTTAATGATCATTTTCTATCGTCGCTGGGAGATGTTAAACAGGCTATTGATAAATATTTTGTAGGAGGCGTAAACCATATTTTCTATCACGGCATCAGTTACTCGCCTCAAAATGCCCAATGGCCGGGATGGTTATTTTATGCTGCAGTTCACTTTAACCAAACTAACCCGTTCTGGAGTGATTTCTCAACTTTAAATCAATACATAACTAATTGTCAGTCGTTTTTGCAGCAAGGAAAGCCCAATAATGATATATTGGTTTATTACCCGTTATTTGATAGCTTTTCCGAGCCGGGGGATAGGGGCCTGCTTAAGCATTATGATGCCATGAAACCCGATTTTAAGGGGACAGGCTTTGAATCCTCTGCCGAAGAAATGCTTAAAAAGGGCTACACGTTTGATTTTATATCAGATAAGCAAATAATGGATTTACAAACCTCCGGTACTCATTTGCTTACCGGCGGTCTTAATTATAAGACTATCCTTTTGCCTGATAATAAATATATCCCGCTCGAAACCTTTAATAAAATGGTGGATCTGGCAAAGGCCGGGGCAACAATAGTGGTATATAAAAATCTTCCATCGGGTGTGCCCGGATACACGGGGTTACAGGAGCGTGAAAAGGCATTTAAAACACTGCTTGCCAGGTTGAACTTTACTGCCGAAAATAATGGTGTTAGAATTGCCAAAGTTGGCAAAGGCCGTTTTTTAATGGCAGATGATATTGCTCCGTTGTTGGATGCGGCGGGAATAAACAGGGAACAAATGATCGATAAAGGCTTGCAATTTGTACGCCGTACTTACAAAAATGGGAACAGCTACTTTATAACAAATAATGGCGGCAACCAGGTTAATGGTTGGGTAGACCTGTCCGTTAGCGCTGCATCAGTAGTAGTATTTGATCCCATGACAAAAAATTATGGATTGGCTAAAACCCGGAAGCAGGCCGATGGCAAAACCGGCGTTTATCTGCAATTATCACCGGGGCAAAGCTGTATTTTACAAACCCTGCCTGTAAAAACTCAAATAGTAGCGTATCCTTATTATCAGGTTGCAGGTAAATCAGAGCCTATCAATGGTACGTGGACACTGAGCTTTACCGAAGGTGGTCCGACATTACCTCAGCCAATAAAAACCGCAGCGCTCAAATCATGGACTGATTTAGGCGGTGATGATCTCAAGGCTTTTTCCGGAACGGGCAGTTATGCTATCTCCTTTAAAAAGCCGGTGCAAAATGCTGCTGTTTGGAAGCTTGATTTGGGGAAAGTTAATGAAAGTGCAGAGGTTTATTTAAACGGAAAAAAGCTGGCCACGCTCATCGGTCCGCAGTATGTGATCACCATACCTTCAGCACAGTTAAGGACGGTCAATCAGTTGGAAGTAAGGGTTGCTAACCTCATGGTTAACCGGATCATTGATATGGATAGGAAGCATATCCCTTACCGGATATTTTATAATACCAATTTTCAATCCCATAGCCCGGGCTCTAAAGAGCCTGACGGGCTTTTTACGGCTATAAACTGGGAACCGAAGCCTTCCGGTTTGATTGGGCCGGTAACACTTGAGCCGGTTAAGCCGTTGTTTGTTAAGTAATTATTTAAGGGTTAATTTCAAAAAGGTGGTCATGTTGGCCGCCTTTTTTTGTGTTTTTAATGTATCGGAGCAGGATACTACAGGATGGTATTATTGAAATTAACTTTTATGTTCGTTTATACAATTATAACCCAAACTGTACCAAACAGTAAACCCCTTAATTTGATTTTATGAAAAGAATTTTTATTTATTCTTGTAAAATGCTATTGCTGTTGCTGCTCTTTAATGTGGCAGGGGCAAACAGTGCATTGGCACAAAAGCTTAGCATTACGGGTACTATTACAGATAGTAAGCGCCAGCCGGTTTCGGCTGCTTCCGTGCAAATAAAAGGCACGAAATCAGGTACCACGTCTGATATTGACGGAAAATACTCCATTAAGGCTTCCACAGGGCAGGTTTTAATATTTAAATCAATCGGTTTTGATGCTAAAGAAGTTACCGTAGGCACAAACAATACCATCAATGTTAGTTTAACGGAAACTGAATCGCAATTGAACGAAGTGGTAGTAATCGGCTACGGCGCTCAAAAACGGGCTAATGTTACCGGATCTCAGGCTACCTTCAAGGCCGATAACCTGAACGAGCGGGCTATAACCCGTGTTGACCAGGCCTTGGTAGGCCAAATGGCAGGTGTAACTGTTAAGCAAACAACGGGTGTGCCGGGTAAAGCATTTAGTGTTAACGTGCGCGGCAGCGGCTCCATAAGTGCCGGTAATGAGCCCTTATATGTAATAGATGGATTTCCTTTATCTGTATCAGCAATAGGCAGCGGTGGTAGCTTTGGCTCAGGAAATCCGCTTGATAATATCAACCCAAATGATATTGAAGATATCCAGGTTTTAAAGGATGCAGCAGCGGCGGCTATCTACGGCTCAAGGGCGTCAAACGGCGTTGTATTGATCACCACTAAAAAAGGAAAATCGGGCAAGGCTAAAATTAGCTATAGTGCTTACTACGGTTACAATGCTGCCGCCAAATATTTACCTATGCTTAACGGCGACCAATGGATTGACAGGGCTACCGAAATGATCAATGCTGCCTATGTGCTCAAATATGGTGCAAAGGGAGCAACTGCCAGTGACGATAATGCAACACGTCAGGCGATGAATGGCGGTGCCTTTAGCTCAGCCTATATGCTTGATCCAAGATGGGCTATGCCGGGCCATCCCGGGCTGCAGTATATAGACTGGCAGAAAGCGATTGAGCAGAAAGGAGCTATGCAAAACCAGGCATTAAGCGCAAGCGGTGGCAACGAATTTGTAAATTATTTTATTTCGGGCAACTACGCCAACCAGGATGGTTTTGTGAAAGGCCTGGGTTATAAAGCCTACTCGGCCAGGGCCAATGTGGAAGCTCGTATTGCCAAAAACCTGAAATTAGGTTTAAACATTGCACCCACTTATTCAATTTCGCAGGATCCGGGTGTTGAGGGAAAAGACAATATTTTTCACCAGGCCATAAGCTATAGCCCTATTCAGGAAGATACGGTAGGTTTATATCCCAACGCGTTTAAGAACGGACAATACACTTGGGGCAATTCGGCAAACAGCCCTATCGCTAAATTGGAGAACAAGGTAGGACAAACCAAAAAATATCGCACATTAGGCAGCATATTTGCCGAATACGAAATTATAAAAGGGTTAACATTAAGAAGCTCACTGAATCTTGATAATGTTGACAATGCCACTAATAGCTACACACCTTATACCATCGCGGGTAATCTTGCTGCCAGAACATTTGATGCTGCTAAAAATCCTAATTTAACAGCTAATACTTCAGGATCATACAGCACCTTTAAAAGGCAAACCTTTGTTAATGAAAACACGCTGACTTATAATACCACTATTCACGCAAATCACAGTCTGAGTATATTGTTAGGCCAGTCTTACAATACCGATCGTTTAGATCAGTCTTCATTATCATCAGTTGGCGGTTACACCAGCAGCGTTATCCAAACTTTAAATGCTGCCGCAGCGGTAACAGGCAGTACCTCCAGCACTAAAAGTGTGTTGGTATCATACTTTAGCCGCGCGCAATATGCATATAAGAACAAGTATCTGTTATCCGCAAGCTTGCGTGAAGACGGTTCCTCAAGGTTTGGCGGCAATACCAAATACGGTATTTTCCCTTCAGCATCTGTAGGCTGGCGTATCATACAGGAAGATTTTATGAAAAGACTATCTGCGGTAAGCGACTTGAAACTACGCTTTAGTTATGGCGTAAATGGTAATAACAGCATTGCCGATTACGGAAGTATTTCGCAAATAGGTTCATATGGATATGTTTTGGGTTCACCTCAGGCTTTAGCCATCGGGCAGGCACCAAGTAACTTACCAAACCCAGATATCAAATGGGAAAAATCACAAACTTATGATGTGGGCCTCGACTTCGGGTTTTTCAGCAACCGTTTAACCGGTTCATTTGATTACTATAACAAACTAAATACCGACTTGTTGCTGAATGTACCTATCCTGCAATCTACTGGTTTCAGCAGCCAGCTGCGCAATGCAGGTTCAGTACGTAACGTTGGTCAGGAGCTGGAATTGACAAGTCGTAATTTGGTTGGCAAGGTTCAATGGAGCACATCAATTAATATCAGTCATTACAAAAATAAAATCGTAAGCCTTTACGGTAACCAGAAACAAATTATTATTCCAAACTCCTTTGATGTTTCAGACGCTATTTTGAGCGTAGGCCAGCCAATAAACAGTATCTATGTAGTAAGGCAAATCGGTTTCCTTACACAGGCCGATCTTGATAACCATGTGGCAACCTACGGCACCGGTGAAACCGTTGGTGACCCGAAATATCAGGACTTAAACGGCGATGGTGTGATAACCGAAGCCGATAAACAAATTGTTGGCCATCCCAACCCCAATTATACCTGGGGTATTACCAATACTGTACGCTGGAAAGGCTTCGACCTTACTGTTTTAGTGCAGGGCCAAAATGGAGGATCTGTTTATTCCTTACTGGGTAGGGCCATAACCCGTACCGGCCAGGGCTTTACTGATAATGCTCCTGCATTTTATGATAACCGCTGGAGATCTCCTGAAAACCAGGGCGCCGGCCGCGTTAGCAAAGCCTATTCTACATTTGGTTTCGTAGCCAATACCGATTGGTTGTACTCTTCAGATTATGTGAGGGTTAGAAATATCACGTTAGGGTACGATCTTAAAAACATCTTTAAAACCAAAGTTTTAGGAGCAGCTCGCTTGTACGTTACGGCCGAAAACTTCTTCGGGCATGACAAATATTATGGAGGTTTCAACCCGGAGGCGCAAAACACAGCCATCAGTTCTGACAGTAACTATCCCGAAGCAGGTGATTACGGAGGCTTGCCGTTGGCTAAGTCATTGATCTTTGGGTTAAATGTTACTTTTTAATTATTTCAACATTATCAAAATGAAAAAGATATTTTTTCTATCAACCATAACAGCTGCATTTTTAATGGCCTCCTGTAATAAGGATTTAAACCAGGTGCCTATATCCGCTTCAACAACAGCAACTTTTTACAAATCGCCAAGCGATTTTTTACAGGCTACCAATGCCATTTATGCCGATCTGCACAATTACCCGGTGCGGTTAGCCAACATGTCTGAAATCCGTTCGGATAATATTTACGGTGTTTCAGTTACCGTACGTGACTGGGACCCGGTGAATGATTTTTCTCCCTCATTAGCAGCAAACGCTTACGTTACCGAAGCCTGGGGGACCGACTTTAATGGGATTTTCAGGGCTAATACCCTGCTTGACCAGGTTGCCAAAAATGGCAGCTACGTAGGTTCGACATCATTAGCAACCAGGCTGCAGGCCGAAGCTAAATTTCTGCGGGCATTTTATTACTTCGATCTGCTTAGGTATTTCGGCAAGCTTCCAATCATTGACCACCCGGTTACTGCGCCTGAAGCAAATTCTATCGGCCGCAGTTCTGTAGCTGATGTTTACAAACTGATTATAGCCGATCTGCAATCGGCCGTAGCTAACTTACCCACCACATATACCGGGGTAGACGTAGGCCGTGCCACCAAATATGCTGCAGAAGCTTTGCTGGCACAGGTGTATATGGCTAAATCGGCACCGAATTACGGTATTGAAGGGCCTGGAACGGGATCAAACGAATGGAATTTGGCTTTACCATTATTGCAGGATATTATCAGCAGCGGCAAGTTTGCTTTTGAACCTACTTACAGCAATATTTTTTCATACACCAATCAAAGCCCAGCCGTTAATAAAGAGGCCATTTTTGATGTGATGTATACCAGTGGCATAAGCGGTACGAGTGATCTTTACGGAGCGTCGTTCCCATGGACACTTGCTCCAAATGCTTACTTTTTATCTATTAAGGATACAAAATCAAACGGAAGCCTGGAAATCATCCCGGTATCAAATGATCTGGCCAACAGTTATGACGCTGCCGACGTGCGTAAGGCATTTACGATATATACCGCGGGTTACACCAATGCTGGCAGTACAGAAAATCGCCCGTTCTTTAAAAAATGGCTTGATATAACTAAAATCCCAACCGCAAGCCGGTTTGACTGGGGAATTAACTTTATTGCCATCAGGTATACCGATGTTTTAATGCTTAAAGCCGAATGTATTTTGAATGGCACAACCGGCGGATCCCAGGCTGATGTTGACGCTATTGTCAACCAGGTACGTACAAGGGCCGGCTTACCGCCGGTAACAGGTGTAACGCTGGCACAGTTGTTTGATGAGCGCCGTAGGGAGTTTGCCGATGAAGGTTCGCGCTGGTTCGATCTGCAAAGAAGTGGTAACCTTTTAACTATTATGAATAGCTGGATTGCCAAAGAAGATGCTCAGAAAGCGATAAAGCCGGTTATTGCTAATTATGTTATTTACCCTGTACCACAAACACAATTGGATGCGGCACCGGGCTTATATTCACAAAATCCGGGGTATTGATTTCGGTGAATGAATTATCCTGATCATCATAAAAATGGTTTATCCTTCGGGTTTTCGGAGGGTAAACCATTTAGAGAATAACCCGATGTAGTCATTGGTCGAAAGTCTTAAGTTCCAAGTCAAAAAATGAGCTTAACTTTTTCACTTAAGACTTAGTACTATTAACTTAACGCTGCCTATGAAATTATTACGTTATTCTTTTCTTCTGATAGTTATTACAGCAAATGCAGGTAAACGGGCAAACTAACCTTGACTGGGCAAAAAAAGTTGGGGCCAGGCATGCGTCGCAAAAAACAGCAGTGTGGTATGTTAATGATAATGGTGCGGCTAATGATGGCAACACCGTAAATACAGCCGACATACAAAAAACTATTGACCAATGCTCGGCTAAAGGAGGTGGTACAGTTTCATTTAAACCCGGTAAATATTTAACAGGCTCCATTTTTTTAAAGAATAATGTTTGCCTCAATATTGATGAGGGAGTAACGTTGTTGGGTAGCCAGGACTTGAAAGATTACCCCGAAATTGATACCCGCGTGGCCGGTATCGAAATGAAGTGGCCGGCTGCTTTGATCAACATAGCCGGGCAAGCCAATGTGGCAATTACCGGGAAAGGACTGGTAAACGCACAGGGTAAACCATTTTGGGATATTTACCGCAAAATGCGGGCTGAATATGCCCCCAAAGGTTTACGCTGGATAGTTGATTATGACGCCAAACGTCCGCGTACGTTGCTGGTTTCCAATTCGGCAGATGTTACCATTAAAAATATTACGTTGCAACAGGCAGGGTTCTGGACGGTGCAGTTGCTTTATTCGGATCATGTTACTGTTGATGGCATCACCATCCGCAATAACGTTGATGGGCATGGGCCATCGACAGATGGGATAGACATAGATTCGTCCAGCTGGATCCTGGTGCAAAACTGCGATATTGACTGTAACGACGATGATTTTTGCCTTAAAGCCGGCAGGGATTGGGATGGGCTGAGGGTAAATAAACCAACCGAATATGTGGTGATCCGCAAATGTGTATCAAGGGCGGGGGCAGGGTTGCTTACCTGCGGCAGTGAAACATCGGGGGGGATCAGGCATGTGCTTGCCACCGATCTGATAGGTAACGGAACCAGTAATGGGTTAAATATTAAGTCGGCCATTACCCGGGGTGGTACGGTTGAGGACATCCACTTTACCAATATAACCATGAATGGCGTAGGCACGGCTTTTCAAATTACAATGAATTGGAACCCAACCTATAGTTATTCTAAACTGCCCGATGGTTACAATGAAGCAACGCTGCCCGACCATTGGAAAAAGATCCTGCATAAAGTGGAACCTGCCGAAAAAGGGATCCCGCATTTCAAAGATGTTTTTATTTCAAATATTAAAGTAACAGGTGCTAAAAAGGCCATTAACGCTATAGGTCTTAAAGAGTCTACGATGCAAAATTTCCATTTTGATGGGGTTAATATAGCGTCGGGCACAGCTGGCGATGTGCAGTTTGCAGAAGGATGGGAGTGGAAAAACTCACAGATAGTTACTCAGGACAATACTAAACTTAATTTAACTGATGTCAGTGCAGGTCGATAATAAATACAAGACTTTAAAAATGCTCCTGCTTTATATAAGTGCAGCTTTGGGAATGCTTTTTTGTGCCTGGTCAGTTCCCCGGATACAAAAGAGTAGCAATGTTATTTCACTGGCAGGCCAATGGCAATTTCAGATGGATCCGGCTGATAAGGGGATTGAAGAGAAATGGTTTTTAAGATCACTAAAGGATACTATTCACTTGCCGGGCTCCATGACCCAAAACCTAAAAGGTGATGATATCACCCTTAAAACAAAATGGACAGGAAGTATTTATGACAGTTCATGGTTCTACAACCCACGTTTGGCAAAATACCGGATGCATGGTAACCTCAAAATACCTTTCTGGCTTACACCTCCAAAACATTACACAGGGGCGGCATGGTATAAAAAGGAAGTAATTATTCCTGCGGATTGGAAAAATAAACACCTTGTGCTTTTCCTCGAACGGGCTCATACCGAAACCAGGTTATGGGTTGATGATACCGAAATTGGGATGCAAAACAGCCTGGTAGCCCCGCATCAATTTGATCTGGGAAACAAACTATCGCCCGGAAAACATCAAATTACACTTTGTATTGATAACCGAGTTAAAGCGATCAACGTAGGACCCGATTCACATAGTATTACTGATCATACACAGGGCAACTGGAATGGCGTGATCGGCAAAATGGAATTGAGAGCCAGAAGCCAGACCTGGCTGGATGACATCCAGATTTATCCAGACCTGAAACAAAAAACAGCCCATATCAAAGTACGGATTAAAACCGAACGCGGAGCTGTTAACGGTAAAATCACACTTTCGGCCAAAGCATTTAATAGCCCGGTTTCGCAACTTATACCCACTGTAAGCAAGCTGGTTAATATCAAAGATAGCATCGCAGAGTTAACGATTGACTTGCCGATGGGCGTAAAAATGCAGACATGGGATGAATTTAATCCGGTTTTATACCGGCTTACAGCAATGCTGCATATTGCGGATGGATCAACAGATACCAGAGAGGTTAATTTTGGCATGCACGAGTTTAAAGCCGATGGTAAAACATTTACCATAAATGGCAAACCCGTTTTTCTGCGTGGTACGGTGAATAACTGTGAGTTCCCGCTTACCGGTTATCCGCCTACTACCGAAGCAGAATGGGACCGGATCTTTAAGATTTGCAGGGAACACGGGCTTAACCACATGCGGTTTCACTCCTGGTGCCCGCCTGAGGCTGCTTTCGATGCAGCTGATAAAGCCGGCTTCTACTTGCATGTGGAAGGGCCGTCATGGGCAAACCATGGCAGTGGCTTAGGTTTGGGCCGACCAATTGATCAATATATTTATGACGAAACAAACCGTATGGCTAAGTGGTATGGTAATCACCCTTCATTTTGCATGATGGCTTATGGTAATGAGCCCAGCGGCAAACAGGTAGAATACCTTACCAAATTTGTTGATTATTGGAAAGCTAAAGATCCGCGCAGGCTTTACACAGGGGCGGCGGTAGGCGGCAGCTGGCCGGTGATCCCCAACAACGAATATATGGCCCGTGCAGGTGCGCGCGGTCTGGCCTGGAACCAGCGGCCCGAAAGTTATTCGGATTATAGCAAACAGATAGCCCAGTTTAATGTGCCCTTTGTAGCTCACGAAATGGGCCAGTATTGCGCCTTCCCCGATTTTAAAGAAATCAAAAAGTATACGGGAATCTATAAAGCCAAAAACTTTGAACTTTTTCAGGAAGACCTTAAAGATCATGGCATGGCCGATGAGGCCGAGAAGTTCCTGATGGCTTCGGGAAAATTACAGGCTTTATGCTACAAACATGAAATTGAAAAAGCCATGCGGACGCCCGGATATTCGGGGTTTCAGTTGCTTTCGTTAAATGACTATCCGGGTCAGGGTACTGCCCTGGTTGGTATACTCAATGCCTTTTGGGATAGTAAGGGATACATCACAGCAAAGCAGTTTGCCCGGTTTTGCAATTCCACCGTACCACTTATCTGTACGGAAAAGTTTGTTTATCAAAACAGTGAAACGCTAAAGGCGCAGGTTGAGCTGTTTAACTATAGCAAGCCTATGGCAACTACGCTTAACTGGAAATTAACCGATGCTCAGCATAAAGTGATCAGCGAGGGTGTGCTGGATAAAAAAAGCTATGTAATGGGGAACTGTCAGCAGGCAGGAGTGATCAATGTCGCTTTATCAAAAATAAAATCGCCGGTAAAACTGAACCTTGAAGTAGCCGTGCCTAACACTCAATATGTAAACGACTGGGATTTTTGGGTGTATCCCGCAAACTTGCCTGCTGTGAAAACCGATGTGTATTATACTACTTCGCTGGATGATAAGGCCAAAGAGGTACTCAATAATGGCGGCAAAGTATTTCTGAATGCCTCGGGTAAGGTAATAAAGGGCAAGGAAATTATACAATCATTTACTCCTGTTTTCTGGAATACCTCCTGGTTTAAAATGCGCCCTCCGCATACGCTTGGTTTTGTGTGCGATCCTAAGCATCCTGCGTTTAATGATTTCCCGACATCATCCTATAGTGAAATACAATGGTGGGATATCCTCTCGAATGCGCAGGTCATGCACCTGGAAGATTTTCCGGCAACATTCCGCCCGGTTATTCAGCCTATTGATACCTGGTTCATGAACCGCCGTTTAGCCTTATTATTTGAAGCAAAGGTAAGTAAGGGGAGTCTGATGGTGAGCAGTGCCGATCTTTCGCCAACAACCGGCGAAGACAGGCCGGCGGCAAAGCAATTATATTACAGCATTTTAAAATATATGTCGTCACCGCAGTTTAAACCTGCTGACAGCATTTCGATGGAAACTGTTGATGATCTTTTCAAAACGGCTTCAAAAGAGGTGTTCATATCCTATACCAATGGCGCACCCGATGAACTGAAGCCTAAAAACATAAAAAAATAGTATGAAAGTATTGAAACCGGTTTTAGCTTTATTAATAATAGCCTTTGTGGGCCTGGCTTTTATCAATCAGCAAAAGCCAACCATTTATTTAATTGGCGATTCCACTACGCATAACAACGATAAGGAAACATGGGGCTGGGGGAGCATTATCCCATACTATTTCGATCTGTCGAAGATCAATATTGAAAACCATGCCATGGCCGGTCGCAGTACACGCACTTTTATCAAAGAAGGCCGGTGGAACAAGGTTGATTCGCTTTTAAAGCCGGGCGATTATGTGATGATGGTATTCGGCCATAATGAAGGCAGTAAACCCGATACTACCAAAGCCGGGTATCGTGGGGTATTAAAAGGCACCGGTAATGAAACTGTAGAGCTTACCTGGCCTAACGGTACTAAAGAAACTGTACATACCTATGGTTGGTATCTTCACAAATTTATCAGGGATACCAAAGCTAAAGGTGCAACGCCTATTGTACTATCCATGATTCCACGGAATGAGTTTCGTGATGGCAAGGTTATCCGTGCCGATAACGATTATGGTAAATGGGCACAGGAAGTGGCACAGCAGGAAGGTGTCATCTTCATTGATATGAACCGTATCACAGCCGATAAATATGATCAATGGGGAGCCGATTCAGTTAAGAAATTCTTCCCCGGAGATCATACCCACACTAACAAAATGGGAGCTACCGTGAATGCAGAATCAGTAGTTGATGGCATCCGGGCCAATCCCGTAAACCCTCTGAATAAATACCTTAAAAACTAAAATTTCGGGCTGCTATGAAAAATATGATCCGTACAAATGCCGGCTTAGGCTTACTGCTTGTCCTGGTTATGCTGTTATCTTCTTTTATGTTGATGAAACCTGCCGATAAGCCAACCTTTTACCTGATAGGCGATTCGACTGTAAAGAATGGTAAAGGCAAAGGCTATGGTGGTTTATGGGGATGGGGGAATTACATAGCCCCTTATTTTGATACAACAAAAATATCGGTCGAAAATGACGCACTTGGCGGCACCAGCAGCCGCACCTTCCAAACTATGGGCTTGTGGGATAAGGTACTGGTTAAAATCAAACCCGGCGATTTTGTGATTATGCAGTTTGGCCACAATGACGCCGGTGCGCTGGATGATACAGCCCGGGCCCGCGGAACTATCAAAGGTATTGGCGACGAACAACAGGAAATATATAACCCGATAAGGAAAGTAAAAGAGGTGGTACATACCTATGGCTGGTACATGCGCAAATTTATTGCGGATATTAAAGCGAAGGGGGCAACACCTATCATCTGTTCGCCAATACCTCGTAATGTGTGGAAAGATGGTAAATCTGCAGGCCGCAATAATGAAAACAGCTATGGGCAATGGGCACGTGAGTTGGGCGAACAAACCGGGACTTTTTTTATCGACCTAAACAAACTAATTGCCGATGATTATGACCATGAAGGCGAAGCGAAAGTTAAATCAACCTATTTCGGCACTGATGGCACGCATACGCTTGAGCCGGGTGCGCAGCTAAATGCCAGCATGGTTATTCAGGGCATTCGTTCATTCAATCAGTTGGCGCTCAATAAATATCTAAAGTAATAGGTTCCGTAAATAATTGTGTTTGGATGATGAAAAGAAGAGATTTTATTGAACAGTTAAGCATGGTTTCGGCAATGGCGTTATTGCCAAGTTTGGCCTTTGGTGATACGGATGATCATATTTCGGCATTTGCCAAAAAGCTAAGGCCTGTTGGCCGTGCGTTGGAAATGGATGGTTATTACGTTTGGTGCAATAGCCCTATTGAGGGGCCCGATGGCCGGATCCATGTGTTTTTTTCGAGGTGGGTTGCTTCAAAGAAAATGGGCGGATGGATCAATGGATCCGAGATATGCCATGCCGTGGCAGATACACCGGAAAGCGAGTTTAGATTTCTGGAAACAATCCTTGCCCCGCGGGGGCCGGGTTATTGGGATGCTACTACCTGTCATAACCCGTCGATAAAAGTAGTTGATGGTAAATATTGCCTGTTTTTTATGGGTAATTCCAACGGTAAAACCAATACAAAACGGATAGGGTTGGCCATGGCTGATTCTCTTGATGGCCCATGGACGCGGCCGGATGAACCACTGCTTTTGCCCGGACCCGAAGGGGCCTGGGACGATCATTGTACAACCAATCCCGCATTTGTTAAGCATCCCAACGGGCAGTATTGGCTGTTTTATAAATCATGGAACACCAAAGAATATGAAACGTCAACCGACCCATTGGTAAAGGGTAACCGCAAATATGGTTTGGCTATTGCCGATAAGCTGGAAGGCCCTTATATCAAGTATGATGGCAACCCGGTTATAGATTTTTCGGGCCGGGGCAATAATGCCCAGTTGGAGGATGCCTTTGTTTGGCTTGATAAGGGTCGCTTTAAAATGCTGGCCAGGGATATGGGCGTATTTAATCACCAGTATGGTTTATACATGGAATCAAAAACCGGCAAGAAATGGAGCGAGCCTGAGATTGGCTATTTTAATGCCGAATATTACCATATCAATCAACCGCCACCGCCAAAATACCTGAACAAATACGGCAGGTTTGAAAGGCCCCAGCTCTTATTCCAAAATGGGAAGCCCACTTACATGTTTACTACCTCGCAGGGCGGTAAATACATGACAGCATCGCCATTCATATTTAAAATAAATTCATAACACCGTGATATGAAAAAACTACTGCCTGTATATTTTGCATTATTTGCTGTTGTTTGGCCGGTTTTATTGAGGGCGCAAAATAAAATAGACCGTAAGGCTTTGGTGCAAAGGCACAATGTAATAAATAATGGCACCGACACGCTTTCTTCCTTGTCTGTCGGTAATGGTCGTTTTGCTTTTACGGTTGACGCTACAGGCTTACAAACCTTTCCTGAACATTATGATAAAGGCATTCCATTAGGCACACAATCTGAGTGGGGTTGGCACAGCTTTAAAGATACCGCAGGCTACAAGTTTGATGAAACATTAAAAACCTATATGCTCAATGGCCGCAACGTAAGCTACTCGGTACAATGGAACCAGCCTGGCCGTAACAGGAATGCTGCTAACTGGTTTAGGGAAAATGTACATCGCCTGCAATTGGGCAATCTTGGCTTTGTGTTATTGCATAAGGATGGGAGCGAGGCACAGATAACCGAGATCCAAAATATCCGGCAGGAACTTGATTTATGGACGGGCGCTATTAGCAGCTCTTTTACATTTGATGGTGAGCCCGTAAAGGTTCAAACCTACGCGCACCAGGATCAGGACCTGGTAGCGGTGAAAGTCCAATCGCCATTGTTAGCGCAGGGCAGGCTTAAAGTAAGGCTGCGTTTTCCTTTCCCCTCCAATCAGTTTGCCGATTATGGCGACAATTGGAAAAATCCGCAAAAACACTATTCGGCAATTGTTGGTTCCGGTGCCAGCCAGGCAGCCATCATTCATCGTTTAGATACTAACCAGTATTTTGTACGCCTCGCCTGGGATGGGGCAGCATCGCTTAAAAATATCGCTGTTCATCAGTTTGTATTATCACCGCAGGGCAAAACCAATGAATTAACATTTACCTGTTTGTTTAGCCCTAAGAAAACAACAACACTTTTACCCGGGTTTTCCCAAACGCAAACAAACAGCATTCAGCAATGGAAGGCCTTTTGGCAAAGCGGCGGTGCGGTTGATTTTAGTGGTAGTACCGATCCCCGGGCAAAAGAACTGGAACGCAGGGTAGTACTGTCTCAATATCTTACCAAAATACAATGTTCTGGTCATCAGCCCCCACAGGAAACAGGTTTAACGTATAATAGCTGGTATGGTAAGCCCCACCTGGAGATGCATTGGTGGCACGGGATTCATTTTGCACTATGGGGCAGGGAGCAACTGCTCGAAAATAGTCTGGGTTGGTACCATCATGTAAAAGCCAATGCCCGTGCTATTGCTCAAAGACAAGGATATGATGGCGTCCGCTGGCAAAAAATGACCGACCCAGATGGCAATGAAAGCCCATCATCGGTAGGGGCATTCCTGATTTGGCAGCAGCCTCATTTTATTTATTTTGCCGAACTGGATTATCGTGCCCATCCGAATAAGCAAACGCTGGATAAGTATAAAGATCTTGTATTGGCTGACGCTGATTTTATGGCCTCATTTCCAACTTATGATAAGGAGCATGACCGGTATAATTTAGGCAAAGGAATTATCCTGGCGCAGGAACGTTACAAGCCCGAAGAAACATATAATCCAACCTATGAGTTGCAATACTGGCGCTGGGCTTTAAATACCGCTCAGCTATGGCGCAAACGCCTGGGCCTGCAGCCGGATAAAAAGTATGCCCAAATCCTGGATAAATTGGCCCGGTTACCCCAAAAGGATGGCGTTTACCTCGCTGCTGAAAGCTCGCCCGATGCCTATACTAATCCTAAATTAAAAACAGACCACCCGGCAGTATTGGCTGCTTATGGTATGCTGCCCTATAATGATAAACTGGATACCGTGGTAATGAAGGAAACCTTTAACCTGGTTTGGGATGTATGGGATTGGAAGGATACCTGGGGCTGGGATTTCCCGATGACTGCCATGACAGCAGCCCGTTTAAATATGCCTGATAAAGCTGTCGATGCTTTGTTTATGCCCATAAAAACCAATACTTACTTAGCCAACGGCCACAATTACCAGGACGGGCGATTACGCATGTACCTGCCTGGCAACGGTGGTTTACTGGCCGCTGTAGCCATGATGTGTGCCGGCTGGGATGGCTCAACCACTGTAAATCCCGGTTTCCCAAAAGATGGGAAGTGGAAAGTAAGGTGGGAAAGGCTCAGGAAAATGCCTTAATGTGTAACGTGTCTTTTTAGAATGGATATATAAAATCTACGATATGAATAAATTATTGCTTACAATAAAAACGGTATTAAGCGCATGCGCTGTTATGGGTATGATAGGTAGTGCATTTGCCCAACAGCCTACAAAAACAGAGGTGTTGGCCGGTATGACCCTGGCCAATAATTATTTTATGCAGAAATGGCCGGATCCGGGAGCGTCTGTTACCGTAAAAAATGTCACCCGTACCAGCAATTTGTGGACGAGGGCTGTTTATTACGAAGGGCTGATGGCGATGTATAAAATCGATCCTCAAAAAAGGTACTATGATTATGCAGTTGATTGGGGCGAAAAACATCAGTGGAGCCCTCGTGGCGCTGTTGATACCCGTAATGCCGACAATCAATGCTGCGGGCAAACCTATATCGATCTTTACCTGATTGATAAAAAGCCCGAACGGATTGAAAAAATAAAGCAAAGCATCGACCTGATGGTGAACAGCGAAAAAAAGGATGACTGGAACTGGATAGATGCGTTGCAAATGGCCATGCCGGTATATGCCAGGCTCGGTGCAGTATATAACGACAATAAGTATTATGAAAAGATGTTCGACATCTACAATTACTCGAAAACCATTCACGGCGGTAAAGGATTGTACAATACAGCCGATCATCTTTGGTGGCGTGATAAAGACTTTGTACCCCCATATAAAGAACCTAACGGAGCGGATTGCTACTGGTCGCGCGGGAACGGTTGGGTAGTGGCTGCCATGCTGCGCGTGTTGGAAGTTATGCCAAAAAATGCACCTCATCGCAAGGAGTATTTATCGGTATATAAAGAAATGATTGAGGCTTTGGTTCCATTACAGCGTGTTGATGGCTACTGGAATGTGAGCCTGAAAGATTCGACCAATTTTGGCGGGAAGGAATTGTCTGGCACAGCCTTGTTTACTTATGGTATGGCCTGGGGAATTAACCATGGCATCCTGAAAAAGAAAACCTATTTGCCAATAGTTTTCAAAGCATGGAATGCTATGGCAAAAGAGTGCCTGCATCCGGATGGTATGCTTGGTTTTGTGCAGGGAACAGGCAAAGAACCCAAAGATGGCCAGCCTGTTGGCTATAACAATGTGCCCGATTTTGAAGATTATGGTTTGGGATGTTTCCTGCTGGCAGGCAGCGAAGTTTATAAATTGAGCAAGTAATGAAAACGGTATTCTTGTTTTTAGCCTTTGTTTTAATCACGGTGGCTGCCTCCGCGCAAATGGGTATTGGCAGCAATAAATCCGGATATAAAAAGGATGGCAATACCTTGTTGTTCAGTAATGCCAACGGCGATGTTAAAATTGAGTTCTGCTCCGAATCCATGTTTCGGGTAAGGGCCAGCTGGAGCCGCAAATTTGCGCCGGATGAGCATTTAATGCAGGAAAACTATACATGGCCCGCTGTTGATTATAAAATAACTGATGCTAAATCGGCATACATAATCCAAACATCAGCTTTGATTATTACGGTACCTAAATCGCCGTTTATAATTAATGTGGCAGATAATAAGGGTGTGATGTTATCGTCAGAATATGTGCCTGATAGTAAGCAGAACGGCGGTTTGCATCACATGGGCGATACCGTGATGTGTACCAAAGACTTGTTACCCGATGAGCATTTCTTTGGCTTTGGTGAGCGTATGGATTTTACCGACCAGCGTAACAAACTGGTAAAGCTGAACGTGGGCCGGGGAAAAAGCAAAAATAATTTGCTTGGTGCCTATAACGTCAACGAGGCCAATTATTGCCCTGTGCCATTTTTTATGAGCACCAGGGGATATGGCATATACCTGCACAATTCATCGGCAACCGAATGGGATATGGGCAGTAAAACTGATAATGAATACAGCTTTAAGGCCAATGATGGCGAACTGGATTATTACTTTATTTACGGTCCAACATTCCCGGTTATCTTAAATAGTTATTTAAGCATTACAGGTAAGTCGTCTTTGTTGCCAAGGTTTGCTTTTGGCTTACACATGGGCACTTATAGCGGCGGCACCTGGGGGCATGAGGAACTTACTTCGGATAGGTATGTGATAGAACTGGCCCGTAAAATGCGCGAGATGGGTATCCCTGTTGATATTCTTTTTCTTGATTCTACCTGGCGCTTGTTTGGTAAAAATGGTGGCAAGGGAGCTACAACATTTGAATGGCGCGAAACATTTAAAGATCCCAAAGCCATGTTTGATAGCCTGTATGCCATGAATTTTAAAATGGTGGGGCTGCATATCCGCCCAAGGTTTGATAATGCCAAAAATCTGAACCTGCTTGATGAGGCACAGGCCAAAGGTTTTACCTATCCCGAAAATGGCAAACCGGGCGAGTTTGTGAACTTTTTTGATCAGCAGGCTGCAAACTGGTGGTGGGATAACGGGGTGATGAAAGTTGCCTCAATTGGTGCTAAATTCCTGAAAACGGATGAAGGCAGTGCCTTTGGTTCATTAGCCAATGAAAGTGAAAAAGTGGGCCCTACAGGTAGAGAAGTGGCACAACTTCATAATGTATTCCCTATTGCATATGCTAAAGCACCATATTTGAAATTTCAGCAATACAATGGCATTCGTGGTTTAAACCAAACGCGCGAAGGTTATTCCGGCGTCCAGCGTTACCCGTTCATTTTTGCAGGCGACTGGCCAAGCGAATGGCAATACTTTGCGCCGGTTATAAAAGCCGGATTAAATATTGGCATGTCGGGCGTTGGATATTGGGCACATTGCATGGGCGGTTTTGAACATGCGGCCGATCCTGAGTTGTACATGCGTTGGGTACAGTTTGGCATGTTCAGCCCGGTGGCTATGGTTTTTGGCATGGATCACCCGGGTTATAAAGAGCCCTGGAACTATGGAGCCGAAGCTTTAGCTAACTTTAAAAAGTACGACGAACTCCGTTACAGGCTGATCCCCTACATTTATAGCAACGCGTACACACAATATCAAACCGGTATGCCACTCATGCGCGCTTTGGTGCTGGAATACCAGGACGACGCCAATACCTACAATATAGCCGACCAATACCTGTTTGGTGACAATATGATGGTTTGCCCGGTAACTGTAAAGGGAGCACAAACACGTACTATATACTTGCCTCGCGGAACCTGGTTTGATTACTGGACCGGTACAAAATATACCGGGAAACAATACATAAATATATTAACCCCGGTCGATCATTTACCCATTTTTGTAAAGGCAGGCAGCATTATCCCCATGCAACAGCCAATGAAATACATGGATGAAAAGCCGGTAGATGTAATTACACTTGATGTATTTCCTGACAAGGGATCGTCGGAGTTTAAACTGTACGAAGATGACGGTGTAAGTTTAAAATATCAGCATGGCGATAAGGCGATCACTCATGTTACATTGGTAAATGGTGACGGTGGCTGGGAATTGCAGATTAAGAAACCGTCCGGTAGTTTTATCCCCGCGCAGCATACCTATCTGGCCAAAATACATTGGGCCGGTGATAAGGAACCTTCTTCAATAACAGAAAATAAAGAAACATTGAAAATGGCCAATGGTGTTGAGGCATTAGATAAAGCAGCGGGCTGGTATTACGATAAAGCAACTCATTTGCTTTGGATAAAAACTTCCCATAGCAACAGGGAGGATATTGTTCTTAATTTCAAATAGATAACGACTTATAGCTTCCCCTATGAAAAAGTTCCTCAAAATTATTTCTCTTTTTGCTATAGTAAGCAACCCGGTATTCGCCCAGGATAAGCATGCGGCTAAGCGTCCAAACATCATTATTATCCTGGCTGATGATATGGGTTACTCGGATATCGGCTGTTTCGGCTCTGAAACCCAAACGCCCAATCTTGATGCGATGGCCAAAGGCGGTTTGCGCATGACACAATTTTACAATGCGTCGCGCTGTTGTCCAACCCGGGCATCGTTACTCACCGGCCTTTATCAGCATCAGGCAGGAGTGGGCGATATGGTAAACCATCGCGATTTGCCGGCTTATCAGGGCTATCTTAACCAGAACTGCGTAACAATAGCCGAGGCACTTCAGCAAAGCGGATATAATACATTGATGGCTGGTAAATGGCATGTGGGGACAGACCCTTCGCACTGGCCAGTTAAACGCGGATTTGATCATTACTTTGGTTTAATTGATGGGGCAAGTAGTTATTTTAATCCAATAATGCCTTATCGTCCTAATCAAAAACTTACCATCGCTTTAGACGATAAAGAATACACACCGGGGCCAAACTGGTATTCAACCAATGCCTATGCCGATTATGCCCTTAAGTTTATTGAGGGGAATAACGGCACAGGCAAGCCATTCTTTTTGTACATGGCTTTTACCAGTCCGCACTGGCCAATTCAGGCACTGCCCCAAGATATTGCTAAATACAAAGGCAAATACCTGAAAGGTTGGGATAAGCTCAGGCAGGAGCGGCTCGAACGTCAAAAGCAATTAGGGATCATCGCTAAGGATGAAAAACTTTCGCCAAAGGATAAGAGCGTACCGGAATGGGATAGCCTTACCCCGGAAGAAAAAGAGCAGTTTGATACCAAAATGGCAGTATATGCCGCTATGGTCGACCGGATGGATCAGAACATAGGCCGCATCAGGAAAAAACTTAAAGAGCTGGGTGAGGATAAAAATACGGTGATCATGTTCTTGTCAGATAATGGCGCCAGTAATGAAACTATCTCGGGGCCGGGTTTTACCCCCGAGGTACTGGCTGCAAACAGTAAGCCTGCAAGTGACCCAACATCTTTTACATCATACGGGTCATTGGGGGCTAATGTAAGCGACACACCTTTCCGCTTATTTAAACACTGGGAATATGAAGGGGGGACAGCTACCCCTTTTATAGCTTATTTTCCCGATGTGATTAAGCCGGGTTCTATAGTCAATAAGCCTGCCCACATTATAGATTTGATGGCTACCTGCTTTGATCTGGCTGGTGCAACTTATCCTAAAGTTTATCATGGCAATAACATTACACCTACAGAGGGTATAAGTCTTGTCCCCGTATTCAAGGGGCAAAACTGGAAAGGACACAACGGGCTGTTTTTTGAACATGAAGGTAACCGTGCTGTAAGGCAGGGAGACTGGAAACTGGTATCACAACGTCCCGAAAATAAATGGGAGCTTTACAATATCAGCACCGACCGCTCCGAATTAAACGACCTGAGTGCCCAATATCCTCAAAAAGTAGCCGAGCTTGAAGCCATGTACAAGACATGGGCCATTAGGGCAGGTGTGGTGGAATTTGATAAATTAGCAAAAGCAAAAGGCGAATAATTAAATGGTATTAATCATTTGCTTATGCGGCAACAGAGCGATAGCGGCTATAAAATTAGCTGTAAACTTTGTGCATTAAGCGTCCAGCTTTATCAATAGCAATATTTCAGATCAGGTCCACATGAGCCGCGCAACGGATAACGCCAGGATTATTGATATTGGGTGGAATCGGTAGGGTTGGGCAGATGGAAGACTTACAAATTATCGGGTGATTCGGCCCGGGGAAGCGAAAAATAAAAAGTTGATCCCTTATCCAATTCACTTTCAGCCCAGATTTCACCGCCATGCCGTTTAATAATTTCGGCACTGAGATAAAGGCCGATCCCGAAACCGGAAATATGGCGTGTATGATTGGTTTCAACGCGGTAATACCGGTCGAAAATATAGCCGAGATCATCGGGCTTTATGCCCATGCCTTCATCTTTTACACTCACTATTACCATACTGCCATTGAGTTTACAACTGATATCGATCTGGCGGCCTTTGGGCGAGTATTTTACGGCATTACTGATGAGGTTGGAAATAACGGAAATGATCTTATCCCGATCGGCATTAACCGTGAGGTTGCTACATTCTTTAAGGCTGAAAATATGGCTCGTTACGGTTAGCCGGGTTTCCTCCAGTATTTCCTGCAGTAATTGCCCCAGATCGAACGGCTGCTTCTCAATTAATAATTTACCGGCTTCGAGACGCGAAATATTAAGGAAACTGTTTATCATAGTAGCCATCCGCCTGGTTTGCTGGTTTGCCTTCTCCATCGCATCTGAAAGGAATTGATCTTCACTCTGCGCTAATTTCTTTTGCGCAACCTGTATAATGGCAGCTAATGAGGTCAGCGGCGTTTTCAGTTCATGGCTCACCATACCGATAAAGTCATTTTTGCGTTGTTCCTCCTGCTTTTTATCTGTGATATCGCGTGCGATCTTGGATAGGCCGATTATTTTCCCTTGCTTATCCATAATGGGAGAGATGGTTAGCGAAACATCCAGTAACCGCCCATCTTTGGTTAGTCTCCTGGTTTCAAAGTGATCAACCCGTTCGCCTGTAATTAAACTGGAAAGAATGTGCGGTTCCTCGTTTTGCCGGTCTTCGGGAATGATCTTGTAAATTGTTTGCCCTATCATTTCCTCCGCTGTGTAGCCAAACATTCGTTCGGCCGCGGCATTCCAACTGGTGACCACACTTCCCAGCGTTTTGCTTACAATGGCGTCATCCGAAGTTTCGACGATCGCGGCAAGCTTTGCGCTTTTTTCTTCGGCCTGCTTGATCTCGGTAATATCCAGGGTTATGATAAGCCCGGATTCTACAATGTTGTCGTCATTTTTAAGCGGCACAAAATGGATAAGATAAAATTCTCCCGTTTCTGCCTTTCGCTCTATAGAAAACTTTTCGCCGGACAAAACCCTCTCATATAAATACCTGGAAGCTTCGTAGCGTTCGGGCGAAATCTCTGACGGATGCTTGCCTTCATAATCGCGCCGGTCATAACCCATCCTTTCCATAATGTCGCCTTCAATGGCCATATACCGGTGGTTCCGGTCAACGACGAGGATCAGCGAACCTGGAATGTTCAGTGCAATGGAGCGGAAAAGTTTTTCACTCCGCCGGAGATTTTCCTGGGCTTCCAGCAACTCCTCGTTGGTTGTGGCCAATTCTTCGTTGGCAGCTGCCAGCTCTTCGTTGGCCGCAGCATACTCTTCATTGGTAGCGGCCAGTTCTTCGTTGATGGCTGCCAGTTCCTCGTCAAGCGCCTCTTTGGTGTTTTCTAATATCCATATGGCTATGCGGGTAACCTCGCCCTTGTTATTCTTTACGGGCTTATAAACAAAGGTAACGGGTACAATCTCTTTCTTCCCATTAAGCATTTGTATCATCGTTCCTTTATCATCCTGGTGCTGCCTGCCTTCTACTGCTATTTTCAGTGCCGACTCATCACCGGGTTTTGCAAGGGTAAAGATTTCCCGGTAAGATTTCCCTGCCAGGTCTTCAGCCTGTTTATTGATCAGCTTTAACAAATGAATATTAGCTGTTTCAATGGTCATACTTTCCGCATGAAGTATACAAATGCCCACAGGTGCGTGGAGCATGATCGAATATAAATCTTCCTCGCCGGCTATCTGCATATAAGTAATAAGTAATTTCTTATGGATAAATATAAGTTAAATACAAATTAAGGAGATTAAAAATATTTAATTTACAGGTTATAAAAATTGACAGGCAATTGGTATTGAACGTGGGGTAGCTTTACCGACAGCGCTTATTTTTTAGGCAGCTGGCCGCTCGGCGGCACGTTGCCTTTCGATGTGGTATCTCCGGTTAAGGAATCCTGTAGGTGTTGTTTCCTTGCACTGTTTATGGTGCTTGTGTCGGAGATGGATGGCCCGCCGCCCCTGTTTACACTGCTGCTATCGGTAGAGCCACCTATTTTTCTATTTCGATCGGCAGGATTACAGCCGGTGCTGACGTAGAGCAACAGAGCGACCGCAATAATTAGATTTGTTGTTTTCATGGTGATGCTATTATAACGTTTAAAAAAAGGTGATTGTCTTTTACTGCTAAACAAGCCTGTCTGCCCGGAGGAAGATAACTGATGCTGCTCTTGGGTTTACTTTTATCAGATGTCACCTTATCCGTTTACTACTTCGCCGCCGTTAACATGGATTACCTGGCCTGTAATAAAGGAAGAGTCGTCTGATGCCAGGAAAACATAGGCGGGTCCAAGCTCAGAAGGCTGTCCGGCACGTTTCATAGCCGTTTCACTGCCAAACTTTTTGATCTTTTCTTCGTCGAAGGTGGATATAATAAGCGGTGTCCAGACGGGTCCGGGCGCTACGGCGTTAACGCGGATCCCTTTTTCTGTCAGGTTGGTAGCCAGTGATCGCGTAAACGTGGTGATAGCGCCTTTGGTTGATGAGTAATCAATAAGCGAAGGCGAAGAGCGATAGGCCGTTACCGAGGTGGTATTGATAATGCAATCGCCTGCATGCATATGATCTAATGCAGCTTCTGCAAAATAAAAATAGGCAAATATATTGGTGCGGAAGGTAACATCCAGTTGCCCGGGGTCAATCGCCCTAACGTCTTTTTGCGGAAACTGCATACCTGCATTATTCACCAGGATATTCAGCTTGCCAAATTCTTTTATAGTTTGTTGTACCGCGTGTTTGCAAAAGGCGGGGTCTTTTACGTCTCCTTTAATGAGCAGGCATTGCTGACCTGTTAATTCAACCAGGTCCTTTGTTATTTTGGCATCTTCATCCTCATCCAGGTAAACAATGGCCACATTGGCACCTTCCTGCGCAAAATGTACACTTACCGCGCGGCCAATCCCACTGTCGCCTCCGGTAATCAGGGCTATTTTTCCCTGCAACTTGCCGGCAGCTTTATAGTTGTCTTTAATGTATTCCGGAGCCGGATGCATCTTTGCTTCAATGCCTGGCTGCCTGTCCTGTTTTTGCGGTGTTTCTTCTTTGGTTATCATAAATTCTTAAAAAAAAAATTTGTTGTTGAGTTGATTAAATAAAACGGAATGCCGACTCTTATTAGAAGTTGTTTAATTAAATAATGATTTTTTTTCTTAAATGTTTATAATATTGAAAAAATTAGAAAATGTTTTGTAAGCACGGGAGTGCAGATCTAATAAACTTTCTTTAAAATCGATCGATATAAAGCTCTCGAAAAGGGGGGGAAGTCAGCGGTATTAAAAACGCCTGGGCAACTGTTTAGTAAAAGCCGTCATCAGCAGGATGACGGCCGGTAGCATTGTTTTTTTTAGTATTTCAGACTCTGTTATTATTATCAGGATAAGTACTCCATTGCGCCACGCCTTCGGGTTCAGAGTCCTTTACTTCTGTGCTTTTTTCCTGGCTCATTTGCTTATTCAGCTTTTCGGCCTGTTTAAGTTCCCTCGCCTTATCGTCTTCCAGTTGGGTGAGGCCCTGTGTTTCCCTGACGTGCTTGACCGGGTCAGCTATGTAAATGAATTCTTTTTTCAAATCGGGCATTTCGCCTTCATTCCACGGGCCGTGAACGTCGGCACCATTAGACATATTGAAATACTGCTGTGTAAAGCGTGGATCGGCTGCCAGTACCCCTGGTGGAAAGTTTGGCTGGATATCGTTTAAAGCCGCTTCGAACATCTTGTAATGCGCCACTTCACGGGTCATCAGGAAGGACAGTGTTTCGTGGATGTAAGGATCATTGGTAAACTTCATCAGGTGTTCATAAACCAGTTTGGCGCGTGACTCTGAGGCAAGATTACTGCGAAGATCGACGGTCAGGTCGCCATTTGAATGGATATAACTGGCACACCATGGTATACCCTGGCTGTTGCGGGGCGTAACACCGCCGCCCGTAATAACGCCAAACTGTGGATTGGCGAATACTGCCTGGTGAATAATATCTTCTTTGGCAGCTTTACCATTCAAAACCTGCATGATCTCGGAACTGTCGGCAGCATTCTTAAGCTCGCCATTAACGCCTTTGAGCAACATTTGAATAGTGGCGCCCACAATTTCAAGGTGACTGAATTCCTCGGTGGCGATATCCATCAACATATCATATTTGTCGGGGTATGGCACCTTGGCACCAAAGGCCTGCGTGAAGTATTGCATGGCTGCGGCCAATTCGCCATTCTCTCCGCCAAACTGCTCCAGTAATAAATTGGCAAACTGTGGGTCGGGGCGCGACACGCGCGCGTTAAATTGTAGTTCTTTTACATGGTGAAACATAACATTTGATTTTAGAGTAGATAGTGTTATGATACAACCATGGGCAATGTTTTATGTTTTATAATTTAAAAAATTTATTTAATATGAAAATATAAGTGATCTATTTTACAAATCGTTAATATGATTACTGTTTCAATAAACTGCAAAATTTAAGCATCGACTGCGGAGTAATACTCCAGTTAGGGGCTTTAATATCACCCCAGGCTTTGGGGTTGTCATACAAATTAAAGTAGCAAACGCCAAAAATATGAGGGTTTGCATTTATTGTTTCAGCGGCATCGGCAAGCCATTTGTCCTGGAAGCTTTCTGATCCCTTCACACCAAATTCGGTTATGAACAAAGGCTTATCAAGAAACCTCATCCGAAAATATTTTCGGTTAAATATGGTGCTAAAGGCTTCCTGCTTATCCTGATCGGTAATGTTTTTATCCGGCAAACCGTAAATGGCTATACTGATATAATCTACTACATCGCTTCCGGGCCAAAAATCTGCCGAGCCCCGGTCGCCGGCAGGTCCCCAAACCTTTCTGACATTTTTGCCCGGCCCTCCGTCAAACTGCATAAAATATCTGAAGGCGTTGATGTAGTTAACAGGATCCTGGCTTTGCCACTTGTACCGGTGGATCGGGATTTCCATTTCATGCATCCATCTGAGATAAACGATGTTTTGTGTGGCAGAAATTATATTAAATAATTTTTTAATCTGTTTGTTATAACGGCCGTTTAAAATACTTTCCATAACAGCAGTATCCAGTATTCCGCTGGTGTCACGCCATGGCTCCATAGTTACAATAACTTCATGGTGACGGTTAATGACCTCCGAAAATTTTTTCTCAAAATCGCCTCTTTCAACTTCGCCCCAATCTGTAAAAAGATGTTCTACACTAATTCTCGGTTGATTGAGCAGTTTTTTATTTGGATCAAATACCCCAATCTTGAGCGAGGTCCTTACCGGCTTTTTAGCTGCACTATCCGCGTAGTTGTCGGCACTGTATACGGTATTCCGGTATTTTATAAAGTAGTCTTTTTGTTGGTTTAGCCAACTGTATTTAAAAGGTGTTTTTCCGGCATTATCAATGATCAATACAGGTTTGTCTATAAACCTTAAGCGATGAAGCTTATGTTTTAACATATCAGAAACCGTACTGTCTTTTGGATAAAAGTGAGTGGTATCTTCTGATTTGCTTCCAAGTGTTATACTTACATAATCAACAATCCTATTTCCGGGCCAGTATTCGGTATCGCCGGGATAACCTGAGGGCCCCCAGATGATTTGTGCCTTTGGGGCAATCATTTTAATTTTTTTTGAAAAATAATTAAATGAAGTAATATAGTTTTTAGGCGATTTATATTGCCACGGAAATACGCTGGCCGGTACTTCCATGTCAGGATTCCAGCGGATAAAAACCTGATGGTGACTTTTTGCCGCCAAAACGGCCAGTTCATTGATCTGCTTATCAAAACCACCATTAAGCACTTCAGTTAAAACGTTGTTTTGATAATCTACGCCTTTAAGCCAGGTTTCCACGGTAATTAATACATCATTGTTAGCCAAAGCTGTTTCAACATTGCCCCGGCTTGACCTTATAGCTGTATTTTTAAACACTGCCGTGTAACAAATAATGGGTTTGGCCGGTAAGGTATCACTTAAATTCCTGCGGTTAAATATGCCAACCACCTGTTCGTTGCTGCGGTAGTAGTCATTTGTAAAATAATCACTGCGGAAAAGTTTAATGCCCCAAAAGGATATAACGAAGATTATACCTAAACTGATCGCTAAATAAATCTTTACGGACTTTTTTTTCATTGACGATTAATTTTGAAGAGGGGTATTTAATGTTGCGTAATCAACAGTTACATTATTGCCATCGGTTGCAACAAGGTACAGCCTGTATCTGTCGTCATTTTTTGGAATCGTAATGTATACGTCCGGACTGCTTCCTACCTTTTTCATGCCGGTAGCGTTACCCAAATTGTCTGTTTTGACAAGATACCATTCAAATTTCAATCCGGTTTTTAAATAGGCGGCGATATTCCAATGGCCGTAGGAAAATACCAGGGCGTTATAGCGCAGGGATGCTCCGGGAGTAGTTGTTAATGCAGGTTTTAGTATTTTAATATCGGGCAAATTATAGATAGGTGTATTGCCATTCCAGTTCCTGCTTATTTTATAAAGGTAACGTTTATTTCTGCCCCATACATCTTTTAAACCGTCAAACGTGACAGCAGTGCCGCTTTGTTGATCCTGCCAGTTAGCGTAAAAAATTCCGCCGGAATGCTGTACACCTTCGAGTGCACCGGGATCAGTGCAACTGAAAAAATAAGGCGTTTTAAAATCACAGCTAACATATTTCAATGACCGTTTATTATCAACAATTACTCCGAAAGCATCAATTGCCGGTATTTGCCCCTTTAATATTTGCATAGCAGGGTTGAGTGTGGGAGAGGATAAAAGGTCGATGGTTAATGGCCTTGTTGGGTCTTCATGTTTAATTTCATTTACCAAACGTTTTAACAAATTGATATAATGCTGTTGGGCCTGGTACAACTGTGGCCCATGATAAAATTGGGATAGTTGCTGGTAGGTACTATTGCCTAAATTCCAGGCACTGATGTTAGGGTTTGATTTATTTTTATTTATGGTGTTAAGGATGATATTGAATTGCTCGTGCAGGTAGGTGGTATCATTAATGAAGCTTGATGGGGCAGGCACCCAAAAGCTATAATTAATTTTTAAGCCCTTTTGTCCCGCTGCTTCAAAAATTGAGTGGTCGTAAATATTAGGTCCATATATTTTTATGGTATTTATCCCCGCTTTTCTAATGTCTTCAAAATCATTCACTATCATTTTTTTGGTTAGAGGAGCTATGTTCTTGTACCAGTAGTTTCCTTTAGAGTAGATTACGCCTTTTACTGAAGAAAAAAATGGAGGGTTTACTGATAGACGTTTTTGACCGGTAACTGGATCTTGTTCAATAATATTTGTCGAAGTATCTGAAAACTTTCTCGAAGTGCTATTGTAAAGTCGCGATTGCCTGACCAATTGGGATAACCCGGTGGTATCTGATGAGGAGATGAACTCGGCAAAAGACTTTTTGCTATTATCATTCTTTGCATCGAAACCACGCGCAACATTAAAGCTTGCATCTTCATCCGATTCCTGAGAAGCATAGATGCAGATGCCAACCACTAATATGCTAAGTATCAGGCTAACTTTCCTTACACCAAAATATATCTTTCTTCTTAACAGCCAAAAAAATATTTTAACATGCTGTATTTTTGAAACAACCGTAAATAATGTTGCATGTTTATCAAGGTAGGCCTGAAACTTGAGTTCTGAACTTGCGATAAGCATAAATATCATGAACATACAGTTCAGACCAACGATGCCGGACATGAAAAGTGTATAGGGGTTCCAGTCGTTGTAAAGACCGTAAATAATGGCTGCAATGGATACAACCAACACTACAATATTAGGTAAGTTGTTTTTTAAATTTTTTTCATCTTTGATATCCTTGGGGGTTGCTATGTAGGGAACGTTCTTCCTGATAATAGTATAGACAAAACCTAATATGAAAACCCACCATGTACCTATGAGCAGTAATCCCCCCACCACATGAAACCCCCGCTCATTATCCTCCATTACCCATTGCTGAACAAAATGCCTGATCAGGACAACTGAAGTTATAAAAGGAACACTGATAACTAAAAATTCAGAAAAGTCCATCCTTAACGGGAAAGCATCTGTGAACAGGGATATGACCGGAATTGAAAAATTAATAAGAAATACAAAACCAGATAAGTAAAATAGAGGTAAAAGGCCGTAATGAAGTTTCTGCCGCCAGTTGAATTTTCTAAAAAGTTTAACGTAGGAAGTCACCAGAAGCTCAAAAACCCCCCGCGACCATTTCAATTGTTGCTTATAATAAGCTGACAAAGTAGCCGGAACCAGGCCTCGGGTCAACACAGCGGGTACATAAACGGATTTCCAATTGCGTGCATGGAGCTGCATTGCCGTATGCATATCTTCAGCCAGCCCGGCAGCATGTCCGCCAATGGATTCCAAAGCTGTTCGCCTGAAAGTACAATTGGCGCCTATAGCCTGGACAGTTCCATAACTGTTCATGCACATCATCATCGGGCCGTAAAACTGATAGGTTTGTTGTGCCGCGCCTTTAGCTATCCATCCAATGTCATGATTGTAATAGGCCTGCACAATTTGCACATAACCAATTTCCGGGTTATCAAAATGAGCTATTATCGGATCCAAAAATTCGGGTACGGGTATATGGTCAGGATCAAGAATTACACATAGTTCGCCTGATGACTGGGCTAATGCGTTATTAATATTGCCGGCTTTGGCGTTGATCTTTTTAGTTCTTGTTATGTGATGAACACCCAGTTCTTTACAAACTGATTTCAGGTAAGGATCATCGGCCTCGTCACATAAAAAGGTTTCATGAGGATAGCGTATAGCCTGAATTGCAGTAAGTGTTTCAACAATCATTTCATATGGTTCACCTGCGCAAAACGTGGTAAATATGTCTACCGTATATTGTTTCGTTATGGGTAAAGCAGGCGGAACGCTTATTGACCAATAATGATACCACTCATATATTACCTTAAAAAAGGTATAAACAAAGGTTGATATTAATAGCCAATACAATGGCTGATAACCAATAACTGATTTTCTGAGCAGGCTATGTATCAAAAAAAACATACAAAGCAAACCGATGATAATCATCAGCCTTAAATAAAATAATTGCCGTTTGGAAGGTGGTTTTATAGTATTGTTCATGGATTTTTTAATACATAAAAGGGAGTGTTTGAGGTAGCAAAAGAGCCCTTTTGATCATATACATAAACCAATAAGCGATAAGGGCCTTCTGTGGCGGGTACTTTAAACTTCAAGTCCGGCCCGCTTTGCCCGATTATTAAACTTTTAATCTCCTTTGGTTTCTTTTGGTTAAAAACGCCATTGGGTTTGAACCAATCCTCCGCAAATATTTCCCATTTAAATGTTAAGCCGGTGGTATCAGGATCTTCAAGATACACTTTGCTGTTTATTGTTATGCCAGGCTTAAATAAGATATTGTCCCTGGCACCTTTTCCATCTACCAACATGTATTTCAGCACAGGGGCTTTCTTAGACGCTTTTTGGCCCGTCCAGATATAATGCATCACCTGAACGGCCTCGGTTTCGGAGCCATTTTCATCAAACATACTGAACCAGGTTGGCGTTAGTTCCTGTTTTTGGCCCCAATAAAACACCATCGACCCCAGAAACCTGGAGTTATTAACCGGCATGTACTTTTCATAGATAGAAAGATATTGCTCCGCCTTTTTTGTGCTGGTATTTTCAATATAAGCCCCCCAAGCATTTTGATTGTCTGCAACCCAGGGCCCTTCAATTCCCCATTCTGTTATCAGGAACGGGCCATCCCAAAACCAATTGAATTTCTGAAGATCTTCATTTAAAGTTTGGATCGAACCAAAAATATTGAATGAGATGAAGTCAATCTTCGTCCGCAGCTTAATATTGACAATGTTTTTCTTTTGAAAGGACATAATGGTTGTAGTAACCGGATGCTGCGGATCATCCTGGTGGATCATGTCGACCACGGCATTAAATATGGTATAAAACTGATTGTATTTCGGTTTGTAAGGGAATGCAAGCTCATTGCCCACGCACCAGCTCAAAAGCGCGGGATGATGCTTAAATCTATTAACAATCCCGGCAATTTTGGTAACATGGGCACTGGCCTTCGGGGTTTTATAAAAGTCATCTATACTTTCGCTTGGTGGCATTGGCAAACCTGCTATTACAGCTAAATGATGGGCCTGTGCCGAATCTAAAATACTTCCTAAATTTAAGGTGTCCCAAACCCTTATCGTATTGCCTCCAGCCTCGTTTAACTGTTTTAAATTTGTAAAACCGGAAGCTCCTTTTATGAAAAATGGCTCACCATTACGGTACAGCGAATATTTGCCATTTTCGTTTTTGATGTAAACTCCATTTTTATTGACATTGCGAGGCTGTGATCGATTACAAGACAAAAAAGAAAGGCAAAGTATCAGACAACTAATAATTAATCGTAAAAGAGGACATCTCATAAATAGTAGTTCGGTTCATTTAAAAATGCAAACGAAATTTTTGTAGCTACATATAAAACTCTTCGCCTTTTAATAAAAGGAAATTCCAACTGCAGGTTTTGGTTCATGTTGCGAATATTCAAAAAATCATGTAAATATTGACTGTATACGGAAAGTATAATTAATAGTTTATATGTAGATCAGGAATTAAGAGGAGGGGGCCAGATGTTAGCAGATACACCTTACTGCCGGCATGATTTGGGGGACATTTGCAGGATAAATTGCCCGAATTTATAGAACGTAAAGGCAAGGCGACAAGAAATGATGTGTATATTGTGCCTGATAACTTAAATCGTCAGTGCGCGTTTTACTAAGGCAAATTAGTAGCGGGCAAATCCAAAATACAGATACCTGTGAAACCGGAAAAGCATGATTATGACGCAGTAATAGTAGGCTCGGGGCCAAATGGCCTTGCGGCAGCCATATTGTTGCAACAAAACGGACTTTCGGTGTTACTGCTTGAAGGAAAAAGTACTATTGGCGGCGGTTTACGTACTGAAGAACTAACCCTGCCTGGTTATAAGCATGATGTTTGCTCAGCTATTCATCCGCTGGCAGTTGGTTCGCCATTTTTTGAAACACTGCCACTGCGTGAGCACGGCCTTGAATATATTTATCCCACAATATCTGCAGCGCATCCCTTTGATAATGGAACCGCCGCGGTACTTAAAAAATCCATTGTTGAAACTGCCAATCTGTTAGGTGCCGACAGGGATACCTACATCAAACTGATGGCCCCCCTGGTAACTTCGTGGCCCGGTTTGGCGTCTGATGTTTTAGGTCCGCTTACTTTTCCCAAACATCCGGTCCACCTGGCTGCTTTTGGGCTGGATGCTTTAACTTCAGTAAACTATTTGGCCAAACGCTTTAAAACTGAGGAAGCCAAAGGGCTTTTAGCCGGGATGGCTGCTCATAGCATTCTGCCGCTAACAAATCTTACCACATCTGCAATTGCTTTAGTATTGATGGTTAACGGGCATTTAAAAGGCTGGCCTGTGCCTAAAGGCGGCTCGGTAAAAATAGCGGAGGCACTGGCATCATACTTTACATCAATAGGGGGCAGGATAGAAACCAATACCTACATCAATAATTTTGATCAGCTGCCATCGGCAAAGACAATTTTGTTTGATGTTACGCCAAAACAACTGCTGCAAATTGCCGGACATAAATTTTCATCATTGTATAAATGGCAACTGGAACGTTATCGTTACGGGATGGGTGTTTTTAAAGTTGACTGGGCGCTTGACGATGTTATTCCGTTTAAAGCAGGAGAGGCCCGGCAAGCAGGAACGGTACATATTGGCGGTACGCTGAGGGAAATTGCTGCATGTGAACAGCAAATCTGGGACGGTTTGCACCCCGAAAAACCATTTGTACTGCTGGCCCAGCAAAGCCTTTTTGATAATACCCGTGCACCCCGGGGCAAGCATACCGCCTGGGCATACTGCCACGTTCCCAACGGATCAAACAAAGACATGACCGATATTATCGAAAAACAAGTGGAGCGTTTTGCCCCTGGTTTCCGCGAACGCATCATAGGCAGGCATACTTTTAACACAGGGCAACTGGAAAACTATAATCCCAATTATATCGGAGGTGATATTAACGGCGGGGTAATTGACATTGGCCAGTTGTTTACCCGGCCGGTATTGCGCCGCTCACCATACCGCACATCGGCAAAGGGGATTTATATCTGTTCATCATCCACACCGCCGGGAGGAGGGGTACATGGTATGTGCGGCTACCATTCGGCCAAACGTGCTTTAAAAGATGTGTTTAACATCAGCATTCAATCATAATTATTAATCAAAGCTCAGAAGTCCCAATAGCTCTTCATACCTAAAATGACAATAGGCTTCGCAAAGCCGTGCACCATCCCCCCCCGCATTATTTAAAAAACATATAGTACAGGCAAAGCATCGTTGAAACTTGCTTGAAACAGCTCCTTAGGTGTTTCAATGCCACGGTTATCTGGTTTTCAACCGTTCGTTTGGATATTCCTAAGCGGGCGGCAATTTCCTGGTTACTCAGGTTTTCCATGCGGCTCATGTAAAATATTTCCTGGCAGCGCTTGGGCAACTTCTCCAGGTAATAACTCAGTTCCTGTAACAACTCCTGATTTTTGATCCGGAAATCACCCTGGTTGTAGTCGGGGAAATTGCCTGCTTCCAGATTATCTAATTCCAGGATGACCGGGCGCTTTGCCGCACGCATGCGATTATAAACCTGGTAGCGGATGGCCGAGAGCAGAAAATTGGGGACAGATTCTATGTCCAGTTGATACCGGCGATCCCAGATATTCAGGAAAACATCATGTACTGCTTCTTCACTATTTTCACGGTCTTTTAGGTACCGGAGGGCAGTCTTATATAACCTTACCCAGTACCGGTCAAAAAGTAGGGCGAACGCGTGCTCATCGTCCTTACGTACGGCAAGCCACAGTTCCTGATCACTAATATGAGAATTGTACATACAATTGGTTGGATAAAATTAGGAAAAGCCGATCAAAATTATTTAACCTTTAAGCCTGGGCGTAAAAAAAAATAAAAATGTATGTGTGTGCCGGCATAAAATTTACACTAACATCATATAAACCTGCAATTGCAACCTGATGATAACTAAGAACGAGTTCCTTGCGCTGTATGAAAAATATATGAGCGGCCAATGCACTGATGCTGAAAAACAGCTATTGGATACATATCGCGATGAAATGCAGTTAGCCGACGAGGTTTGGGATGATGAAGAGGTAAGTGAAGCCGATGTACATGCGCGGATTTGGAAAAAATTAACTGAAAGCAGACAAAAGGCTGTTGTCATAAAACCTCTTAAACAAACGAGCTACAAATGGTTATGGGCGGCTGCTTCATTAGTTGCTATAGCTGTATTGGCTGGCTTGCTGTTTATGCCTACAAAAAAGGATAATACCACAGGTACAATAGTTAAGAATACTAAAACAACCATATTACCCGGAAGCAACAAAGCATATCTCACTTTGGCCAATGGCAATAAAATAGTACTTGATGACGCCAAAAATGGTCAATTGGCAGCAGGGATGGGCGTAAAAGTAAGCAAAGCAGCCAACGGTTTAGTGGTTTATAAATTTGACAGGAAGCCAAACGAACAAGGGCAGGCAGGTATCCCACAAATCAATACCATCACCACACCGCGTGGCGGCCAATACCAGGTAGTATTGGAAGACGGCACCAAGGTGCAGCTTAATGCAGCATCGTCAATCAAATTCCCGGAGTATTTTACCGGGGCGAACCGTGAAATTGAATTAAACGGTGAGGCCTATTTTGAGGTAGCAAGGGATAAAGCCCATCCATTTATAGTTAAGGCTAATGGTACACAGGTGCAGGTATTCGGCACCCACTTTAACATTAACGCTTATAGCGATAACCCTGATATTACCACCACCCTGCTTGAAGGCTCGGTTAAAATGAGTAAAGGCACAGCCGCAATAATGCTTTTACCTGGCCAACAGGGAACTGTAAACCAAAATGGTTCATCAATAAAAGTACAAAAGGCCGATGTTGAAGCCAATATGGCCTGGATAAACGGCTTTTTTATATTTCATGATCAAAGCATTGTGAATATCATGAAGCAGGTGAGCCGCTGGTATGACGTGGATATTGAGTATCAGGATACGCAGGTTCAGGAAAATGAATTTGGCGGTACCATCTCAAAATATAAAGACATTAAAGAATTGCTTGATAATATCAAGCTTACCGGTAGTATTCACTATAAAATTGAAGGAAGGAGGGTTATCATTATGAAGTAACCTCATACTTACATAATGCTATCCCAAAAAGAAAGTAACCAGGAGCGTTCGCACCGCCCCTGGCTCAAGCTACGGATAGCAATCAGGTCAGTTAACGATCATTTTTTCTCACAACCAGTTATTTAACCTAACATTCAAATGTACAAAAATTCTACTGCATTAAAGCGCGGGCAGATACCCCGTGCCGTATCAAAAATATTTCTGATCATGAAATTGTCGTTCTTTTTGTGTCTGGTTTCGATACTTCAGGTAAGTGCCTCAACCACGTTTGCGCAAAGGATAAGTCTTAGTAAAAATAACGCTTCGCTTGTTGAAACGCTTAAAGACATCCACAGGCAAAGCGGATATAGTGTACTCTACAATTCCAAAATGCTAAAAAAGGCACTTCCTGTAAACGTCGACCTTAAAGATGCGGGATTGGAAGAAGCATTGCAGCAATGTTTCCGAGATCAGCCTTTTAGCTATGTAATTAATAACACTACCATTGTAGTTACCCCCAAACCCGCCGAAAAGAAACCGGTACAGGTAATAACGATTACCGGTACGGTAAAAGATCAGAAAGGCATGTCTTTACCGGGTGTTACAGTAAAGGTTAAAGGTACCAACACGGGTGTACAGACCAATATTGATGGCAATTATACTGTTACTGTGAATGACAATAGCGCAGTGTTGGTATTCAGCTTTGTGGGTTTTGTTACCCGGGAGGTACCTGTAGGCAATCAAACCAAAATTGATGTAACGCTTAAAGAGCAAACATCGGCACTAAACGAAATTGTAGTGGTTGGTTATGGTACGCAAAAGAAAGCAAACCTTACAGGTGCTGTATCATCGGTATCCGGCGAGACATTGAATAAACGCCCTGTCGTTAACACTGCATCTATGCTTGAAGGTCTTGCACCGGGTGTTCAGATCAACACAGGCTCAGGCGAGCCGGGCAACGAGAGCGTATCTATCCGGATTCGCGGTAACAGCACATTCAGTGGCGCCGGTTCTGATCCGTTAGTATTGATAGATGGTGTTCCCGGTAACTTCAGCGATCTTAACCCAACCGATATCGACAATGTATCTGTTTTGAAAGACGCTGCATCTGCATCAATATACGGTTCAAGGGCTGCCAACGGCGTGGTGCTTGTAACAACCAAGCAAGGCAAGGCCGGACAAATGTCTGTTACTTACGATGGTAACTTAGGGTACAACAGCCCGACCAAGATGTTTAAACTGGTGACCAACTCTGCCCAATATATGGAGATGTTTAACCAGGCACGCATCAACAGCGGCACAACAGATCCTAACTCACTTTATCCGCAGGACCAGATCGATCTGTATCGTAACGCTACAGATAGGGTACGCTATCCTAATACCGATTGGCCGAGCCTGATATTCAGGACTGCTGTAACACAAAACCATAACCTGACATTTAACGGAGGCAGTGAAAAAACTACGTATAACGTGTCATTGGGATATGTTAACCAGGACGGTATTGAAAGGGGCTTTGATTATAAGCGATATAGCGCACGGATCAATCTGACTTCAAAGATTAACGATCATATAAAATTCGGCACCAACGTATTGTTAAAATCAGGCACCAGGGGTGCTGTAGCCGGTAATCCTTCATCACCAAGTCAGTGGGATGGTTCTTCGATGGATCTTTTCCTTTCGGCCATGTCGCAGGCGCCTACTTATGGTCCATATTTAGCTGATGGTAGCGGGCGGTACACCTACAAAGCTTATGACTTTGAGTATAACAATAAAAACCCGATAGCTGTACTTGATCAAAACTTCAGAAGGATCACCAATGATTACGCTGTAAACGCCCAGGGCTGGTTTGAAGTGCAGTTTACTAAAGATATTTCCTGGTATACTAAAGGCGCGGTAAACTTTAACATGGATAAGTACAAGGACTTTAAAGCTACGCTGGATGAGTATAATTTCCGCACTAATCAACTGGCAACATCTCTTGACCTGGGTAAAGGTTTAACAGATCAGGACGAGCAAACCGTTTATACCAACCTGTTCAGTTACCTGAACTATGCGCACAATTTTCATGGGCATAATATTAAAGCACAATTTGGCTATAGCATTGAGCAAAGTAAATATCAGTACTTATCAGGTTACCGTAAAAACTTTGCCGATCTGGACCTGCAGGAGTTAAACGCAGGTGGTTCTGATATTCAAAACGCAAACGGAACCAGTAACCAATGGGCCTTAATGTCTTATTTCGGTCGTGTAAATTACGACTATAAAGGGCGTTACCTTTTAGAGGGCAACATCCGTGATGACGGAAGTTCAAAATTCGCCGGTAAAAACAAATGGGGTGTATTCCCATCGTTTTCAGCCGGCTGGAGGGTTACTGAAGAGCCTTTAGTAAAAGCCATGAATTTAACCTGGCTGGATAATTTCAAACTAAGAGGTTCATGGGGACAGTTGGGCAATCAAAACATAGTAATGAACGGCTATGGTGCCAACTATCCGTATCAGGCTTTATTGAACTTTACCGGCAATTATTCTTTTGATAATTCGACACTGTTAACTGGCGTAGCTCAGCAAAACCTCAACAATCCGGCTATTAAATGGGAAACCACTACTATGACCGACATTGGTTTGGATGTAACAGTTTTCAAAAACTTTAATTTAACTGCCGATTGGTATAATAAAACAACGTCTGATATTTTAAGGCAGGCACAGGTTACCGCAGCTGTGGGCTTAAGTGCACCCACCATTAATGACGGATCGGTAAATAACAGGGGTATTGAGCTTGGTATATCGTACAATAATGTAATAACTGATGGCGCTTTAAGGGGCTTAGCCTTTAATGTAGGCGCAAATGTTGATCATAACCGTAACAAACTGGTGAAATTTGGTCAAACAGAAATTGGAGATTATACCATCAACCAAAACGGACAGCCGTGGAACTCATTCTACATGCTGCAGGTTATCGGGATCTTTCAGTCGGCAGCAGAGGTAGCTAATTCTCCTAAACAGTTTTCTGACTCTACCTTACCTGGCGACCTGAAATATAAAGATGTAAACGGCGATGGTAAAATTGATCAAAATGACCGTACAATAATCGGTGGTGTTTATCCAAAATTAAACTACTCATTTAACTTATCGGCCAGCTTTAAAGGCTTTGACTTATCAGCCATGATGCAAGGCGTTTACGGTGTTAAATCTTATGTATCAGGTTGGGGCACAATACCATTTGTACAGGGATCTTCACCAACTACCGATTGGCTGAATGCCTGGACTCCTGAGCATCCTTCAGCCACTATGCCGCGTCTTTATTTCGGGCAAAGTGCACCTGATAAAATAGGCCGCAGGTCATCGTATTTCCTGCAGGATGCATCGTATTTGAGGCTTAAAAACCTGGTGTTTGGTTACACCCTGCCGTCACAGCTTACCAAAAAAGTAGGTATCAACAGGTTAAGGGTTTATTTCGCGGGCGATAACCTGTTAACCATAACCAAATTTAAAGGCCTTGATCCTGAGCGTTATGGTAGCGGCGACCAGGTGCAGTACCCGCAAAATAAAATCTACTCTTTTGGTTTGAACGTTTCCTTTTAATTAGCCCACATGAAAAATCGAATTATAATAACCATCATATTAATTGCATCGCTGTTTTTAGGCGCATGTAAAAAGGCTCTTGATCTAAACCCCAACGATCAGATAGCCACTTCAACTTTCTATAAAACGAAAGCAGACTTTGACGCGGCTTTGGCAGCGGTTTACGCCTCCCTTCAGCCAGAAGAATTTTCCTATGGCATGGGCTTCAGGGATGGCTTTACTGATAACGGCTATAATCAGTTTAATTCGGGAGCTGCCAAGGATTTTGTACAGGGCAACTTTAACCCTACAACCGGCGGTTATGAAACAGCCATTTATAACGATAGTTATACCGGCATCGCAAGGGTAAACCTGTTTTTGCAAAATTTAGGTACTTATAAAGGTTCAGATATATCTGATAGCCAGCGTAAGGTGTATGAAGGCGAAGTAAGGTTTATCCGGGCTTTTCTATACTTCCAGTTATATAGCATTTATGGTGATGTACCATTGGTTGTGGAACCGCTTAACCTCAGCAATCAAAAGCAACCTAAAGTACCTGCAGCGCAGGTGCTTGCCCAGATCATTGCCGACCTGGATTATGGTATTGCCAATTTGAACGCTGCAGCTTATTATGCTAACGGCGGCCATGCAGCAGCGTCCTCTGCAAAGGCATTAAAGGCAAGGGTTTTGTTATTTGCAGCATTTGGCAGCACCGGTACGCCTGATGCCGCCATGCTAACCCAGGTACGAAACCTTTGTTTGGACTTGATGGGACAATACAAACTGAGTACCAACTTTGAGGATATTTTCAGGGATGCAACCCAGAAAAATAATACCGAGATCATGTTTTCGGTTAACTTCCTTGCGCCAAACAACACAGCTCCGTGGGACATGTATTACGGCGACTGGGATGCCTGCGCGCCTATGCAAAATATGGTAGATGCCTACGAGTGTACTGATGGACAACCATATGGCACTTCGCCATTAACCGATACCAAAAATCAGTTCAAAAACCGCGACCCAAGGCTGGCCAAAACAGTATACGCCGATTCGGTTTATTTTGGCCCTGGCAAGGTTCACCATCCTTCAAATTTGAGGCCTACAGGCTATGGGATTATAAAATTCCTCGAACCAAATAATATCCCTTACGGCTTTTCAACCCTTAGCCAGCAGGATGCGGTTATACTGCGTTTAGGTGAGGTGATGCTGATGTATGCAGAAGCTCAAAATGAAATTGCCGGCCCTGATGCAACAGTTTATAAAGCTATGGCCGATTTGCGCGCAAGGGTAAATATGCCGGCTTACCCGGCCGGGTATACCAAAGATCAGATGCGTGAACGCATCAGGCACGAACGCCGTGTTGAGCTTGCTTTCGAAGGCTTGCGTCACTATGATCTGTTAAGATGGCATATTGCCGGCCCGGTACTTAACGCGGTAAAAACCAGCCTTATCAATTATCATTTTGAGGATAAATTTTACCATTGGCCTCTGCCTCAAACAGAAATTGACAAGAGCGGAGGCGTACTTATACAAAATCCGGATTACAAATAGCAACCGGATCTTAAACGCCAGAGGCGGCCTGTCAAGAAGCGCATGCCAAAATCTGGACAACAGTCTTAATTAATCATGTGATGAGCCCGGTATTTTATCGGGCTCATTCTTTTTAGGTCGGGTTTCACCCATTCCAAAAGCCTTTGACCCTATAATGCCGTACTTTATATAAAAGCTAAAAGCAGAATGCACAAAGTCTAAAGATTAACGTGTTGATTATATTTATGCAGCTCAATGATGTTCAAACCTGCCGGTGACTTTGTCTATCCTGATCTTATAGACGATCAGGTCGATCTTGTCGCCAATATCATACTCATTTGCGGTTATACCATGGGAGGGATGGTCTGTAGCATGTTCCACCAGTGGCATAACCCGGTGGATCAGTAACTGCATTGTCTGCTCTTGTTCCGCTATGTCTGTAATTTCTTCAAATGTACCCCAGGCTATGACACTTTTCCAGCTAAAGATGTTTTTTATATCATCAACTTCAAAACAAACTTTAGGGTTTTTTCGCATCATTTCAATTTTCTTTCCCGGACCGGAATGCGCGTAGATTACGCCGTTCTTGTATACATAGTTAACGGGTACGATATACGTGGTGCCCTGGGCATGACACCCTAAACGGCCGATTACCTGCCGGCTAAGCAACGCTTCAATTTCCGGTTGTTCCAATTTTCCTAACATAACGGCGAATATTAATTGACCAAAGCTAAGCTCATCACTGTTTAAACAAAATGCTGCCGGTCAGTTAAGGGCATGATCGCCGTCACATTTGTGTCAGTATCCCTTGGGCTGTTGATGTTGTGATACATGTTATGCATCCCGATCTGCCGGCTGTTGTACATCATCGCAATCACAGGGATATTTACCTGTGATTGTTTTTTATGTTGCTTTATTAATCAATTGGACCGGTTTCGGGTGTACAATCAATTGTATAAGTGACGGCCGTCACTATTTTAACCTGCCGAACATCGCAACTTTACCTCATAAAAATAATGTTATGAAAGTAGTTGAGGTAAGCTATGCCGCCAGTAAACGAACGGTCATTTCCCTGTTATACAATTTAAAGTTTTAAAAGCGTGAATAATAAGAGCAGCATAACTGGGATCGAAAATTTTTACGCGGTCGGAATTAATTATAAAAAATCGGACGCCCGGCTTAGAGGCCGTTTTGCAATTTCAAACGAGCAATATGAAGCCATATTGAAAGAGGCCGGTAATTATGGCGTTAGCTCATTATTTATCTTGTCGACATGTAACCGTACCGAAATCTACGGAGTAACCAATACGCCAAATGAACTGGTTAATCTGTTATGCAGTGTTACCAATGGCGAAATAAAAGAATTTAAGGGTCACTGCTATAAAAAGGAAGGCATTGGCGCGGTTGAACATATGTTTAACGTTGCAGCTGGTTTAGATTCACAGATACTTGGAGACTATGAAATTATCGGGCAGTTTAAACAGGCTGTAAGATTTGCGAAAGACCGCGGTTTTATCAATACCTTTTTAGAAAAGCTATATAATACTGTTTTGCAAGCCTCAAAGCAGATCAAAAATCAAACGGGCCTCAGCAAAGGAACTACTTCCGTATCATTTGCAGCTCTGCAATCCATTAAGCAATATCATACTGATGCGACAAATATTTTGATTGTAGGGGCAGGTAAAATGGGGCAGCGTACATGTAAAAACATTAAAGATTACCTGGGACAAAAGGTTCGTATTACTTTGGTTAACAGGACTGTTGATAAGGCAGAGCGGCTTGCCGAAGAAATGGACGTTAGTTATGGCCATATAGCAGATTTGCCAACGCTCATTTCTCTTGCAGATGTTATTATTGTAACCACAGCTTGCGCTACGCCTGTAATTTTTAAAGCTGATCTTGAATATTGCAGTGAAAAACTGATCATAGATTTGGCAATACCCAACAATGTTGAACCCGCAGCATCAGAATTACCACACATTAAACTGGTTAATATTGACGAACTCTCGCTTGTTAACAGTGAAACTATTCAGAAAAGGCAAAGTCAGGTTATTGCCGCGCGAGAGATCAACAACCATTTCATCAACAGGTTTGTTGAATGGTGCGAACTGCGAAAAAGCTGCATAGTGGTGAATGCCATTAAAAAACAGTTAACCTCCATTTGTTTAAGCCAATCTAAATCCGCCGGCTGCGTTGCGGGCTTTGTATCTTCCACGGATGAACAAAGAATACAGCAAATATTAAACGGAACAGCGGGAAAAATAAAAGGCGTTAACAAAGCCGGCTGCCATTACCTGGAGGCTTTAAATGAATTTATGTCGCCCCCGGGTTTACCAACCAACATATTAAATCCTGAGCGAACGTTAATATAAATAACAATAGACAGCCAAGGCAGATGTTTGAGGTTATCGGATAAACGGAAGTAATATCAATTTTGCCTGAATATAACCGGGGCATGAAAGAGATTATTAAATAGCGAATAAGAAAAAGAGGGTTTCCGGCGTTCAAAATATCATAGTACCTTTATTACTAAACATATTTTGCAGTATTGCCTGATACAGTACGATTTTTGTTAGTCATTGATCATCATCTTATCTGACTTCGCTATGGAAACCGCAAATCAACACCGCAGGGATTTTATTAAGACAGCCGCCATTGGGTCACTAACCGGGCTGACATTGTTATCAGCTTGTAATGACAACGATGATGAGGAGGATCAAAAAGTATCGCCACCCGAGGATCTTATGCAGGAGCACGGTTTACTGAACCGGGTGCTGCTCATTTATGACCATTGCAAAGGCCTCCTAATAGATAAGCAGGGTTTCCCGATGGAAGCATTGTTAAACTCGGCTGGCATTATTCGCACCTTTGTTGAGGATTACCATGAAAAGCAGGAAGAAAACTATCTGTTCCCACGTTTTCAAAAGGCCAACCAGTTAACTGATCTTGTACAAACGTTGCTGGCGCAGCATAAGGCTGGGCGTACTATCACGGATGAGCTCATGCAATTAACTAAGTCTCAAAACCTGACCGATACGGAAAAACAGCAGCTTATTACCTTGTTGAATAATTTCAACAGGATGTACCGCCCGCATGAAGCGCGCGAGGATACCATTTTATTCCCCGCCTTCCGCAAGATCGTATCCCATCATGAATATGACGCGCTGGGTGAGGAATTTGAAAATAACGAACATAAACTGTTTGGCAAAAACGGGTTTGAAGACATGGTTGAGAAAGTGGCCGGTATCGAAAAGTCTTTAGGTATTTATGAGCTGGCCCGGTTCACGCCAGGCACCTAACTGCAAATTGCCAACTATTTTTTGTTTCCTATCGATAACAGGCTGGCATTAATAGCCACCACTACCGTGCTCACTGTCATGAGTACCGCGCCAATTGCCGGGCTCACCATAATACCCTGGTTGTACAGAACGCCTGCTGCCAGTGGCAGGGTTATCACATTGTAACCTGTTGCCCAGGCCAGGTTCTGTGTCATTTTACGGTAGGTGGCTTTACCAAACAGGATCAGGTTAACGATGTCTTTAGGATTGCTGTTCACCAGCACAATGCCGGCGGTTTCGGCAGCAATGTCACTGCCCGAGCCAACAGCAATGCCAACGTCGGCCTGTGCAAGTGCGGGGGCGTCGTTTACACCATCACCTGTCATTGCTACAAACTCGCCCTGTTGCTGTAATTCTTTGATCTTTTCCAGTTTTTCATGCGGCAGTACTTCGGCAAAAAAACCATCCATTTTCAGCTGTGTGCTAACACTTTCGGCAACCTGCTTATTATCGCCGGTCAGGAGTATCGACTTGATATCGTTTTCGTGGAGGGTTGCTATCGCTCCCTTTGATTCCTCCCTGATGGCATCGCCAAGGGCAACAAACCCGGCAAGTTTTTCATCGATCAATACAAATACCACTGTTTCGTTACTGGACACCTTGAAATTTGCCGGAAGGCCGATACTATTTTCTTTCAGATAACCGGGACTGACCACTTTGATGTGCTTTTGCTCTGTAACCGCTTCAACGCCTTTACCAGTGATCGCTTTAAATTGTGTTACTTCGGGAAGGGTTAGTTTTCTTTTTTTAACTTCACTTAAAATGCCTGTGGCTATCGGATGTTCTGAATTGCTTTCCAATGCCCCCGCCAGCCTAAGTAATTCATCTTCGCTTTTCAATACTCCTCCGGTAAGCACCGTCCTGGATACCTCAAATTTTCCTTTAGTTAAGGTGCCGGTTTTATCAAAAACAATAGAAGTGATCTTTCGTGCATTTTCAAAAGCAGTCCTGTTTTTGATCAACAGGCCATGTTGCGCCGATAAGGATGTTGATTTAGCTACCACGAGGGGAACAGCCAGGCCGAGCGCATGCGGGCAACAGATCACAATAACGGTCACCATTCGCTCCATGGCAAAAGCCAGGTCGTGCCCCAGGCTAATCCATACCACGAATGTAGTTATACCGGCTAAGAGCGCAATGATAGTTAGCCAACGGGCCGCTTTATCTGCTAACAACTGCGTGTTTGATTTAGCGTTTTGCGCATCGCGGACAAGATCGATGACTTTGAACAAATAGGAATCTTTACCGCTATGTGTAACACGAACTTTTAATGAACCGTTACCGTTCACCGATCCGGCAATCACTCGCTGGCCTTTTGTTTTTTGCACCGGGGCAGATTCCCCTGTCAGCATGGACTCATTCAGGTAACTCTCGCCATCTTCCACCATACCGTCGGCGGGTACCTTTTCGCCTGGTTTAATTAAGATCAGGTCATTTTCTTTCAGGCTTTCCGTTTTCACGTCCTCTGTAATGTCTCCTTTAAATACGTGCGCGGCTGAAGGCATGAGCTGGACCAGCAATTCGAGCTCGCGCGAGGCGCCGGCTATCGATTTCATTTCGATCCAGTGTCCCAATAGCATAATGAGAATAAGCGTGTCCAGTTCCCAAAAGAAATCCATGCCATTAAGCCCGAATACGGTAGCCGCACTGTACAGGTAAGCAACGGATATGGCGAAACCGATCAGGGTCATCATTCCGGGGTTTTTCGCCTTTAGTTCCGAAAGCCACCCGGTCAGAAAAGGCCGGCCGCCATAAAGAAAAACTGCCGTCGACAGCGCAAAAAGTATATACCGGTCGCCCGGGAAACCAATTTGCAGGTGCAGCCAGTGTCGGATCATGGGCGATAGCGCCAATATAGGTAGGGTGAATGCTAGCACTACGTAAAAACGCTTACGGAAATCAGCGATCATGGCTCCGTGATCATGCCCGGCGTGGCCCATGTCTCCATGCCCCATACCATTTTCTTCCTGATGTTGTGGATGCTGGTGCCCTTTCATTTCAGGCATTTCGTGCTGGTGTTCATGATGCTGATGTTCCATAGTCGTTTGTATTAATTAGCTTTACTTACTGATAACTACTAATAGGTTAATGTTAATCCGGCGCCTAAGCCCATATCACTGTCATAGTGGCTGGAGAAAGAAAAATTCTTATTAACGATATAGCGCAGTCCGGTGCTATATTCTTTATCGGTATTGCCTGTTATAGAAAACCGGAGCCTGCTGGTCAATGCAATATCCTCCCGGCCAAGTTGAAACCTGAGTTTGCCATTGCCATCAATACGGGCATCGGCCACAAACAGTAATGGTAAAGTGTAGGCCAAACCTGCAACTACCGTATGCCGGTTGTTTTTATTGCTGAGCTGACCGAACAGGTTTTTTTCCTGTTCGTTTGTTTTTTTATAATGATAATCAAATCCTGCATAAGCATACAGCCATTGCATACGGCCAAAGTACCTTCCAAACATCGTTTCACTCTCATATCCCTTGGTATTGTTTATTCCAAGGTGCCACATGGTAGAAAATTTCCAGCGGGTATTTGCTAAAGCCGCGTTGCCATCGCTGCCGTTTGTTTCCAGCCCCAGTTTGGCCGATGCATAGTATTTACGATCGTCGGCAGCTACTTTCTTAAATCCAGCTGCCGGGTCGGGCACTTCGGGGTTAGGCGGCGAGTTTTCGTAACTGAAGATCCGCCCCATACCGCTCATCATATGGTATAGGATATGACAATGGAAAAACCAGTCGCCGCTTTCGCTGGCACGGAATTCGATGGTGTCCCTTTCCATCGGCATAATATCCAGGGTGTTCTTCAGCGGCGAGTATTCTCCCTGTCCGTTTAATACCCTGAAATAATGCCCGTGAAGGTGCATAGGGTGACGCATCATGGTATTGTTATAGAGAATGATACGAACATTTTCTCCCCGCTTAATCAGGATCTTGTCAGATTCCGAAACGGTTTTGTTGTTGATCGTCCAGACATAGCGGTTCATGTTACCGGTTAATTCAAAATTGAACACTTTGGTAGGGCCGGTTGGAAGCGTTGTCGGTTGAAGGGCTTTCAGCATACCATAGTTCAGGGTAACCGGCGGCTTGCCTTTGTCAAGTTCGGGATACATCACGGTGTTCATGTCCATTACCTGGGTAGTCATCTTCATTCCTTCCATTTCCTTCATGTTACCGTGCATATCCATCATATCATTCATCATTTTCATGCCGTCAAAATATTTCAGCTTAGGCAGCTTTTTAGCGGCGTGTTTGGCACCGCTGCCCAGCCAAAGCGACGTATATTTGGTACGATCTTCGGGTGTCGCCAGGAACTCATAACTGCCATCGGCAGGGATAGTAACTATCAGGTCATACGTTTCTGCAACGCCTACGATCATCCGGTCCACCTCAACAGGCTGAACATCTTCGCCGTCATTGGCAACAACTTTTAGTTTGCCGCCCGCCCAGCCAAGCCAGAAATAGGTAGAAGAACTTCCGTTAATTACCCGCAGTTTCACCTTGTCGCCGGCTTTAAATTCGGGAGCTTGGTTTTCGGCCTTGCCATTGCTGAAAAAACGGTCGTAGTAAACATCGCTTACATCCATAGCCGTCATGCGTTTCCATTCATTGGCCAGCTTTGTTTTGAAATGTCCGGTTTGTATCGCCTGCAAATAATTTTGGGTACTGCCTTTACGGATGGCATACCAGTCTGTGGCATTATGGAGCCGGCGCTGTACCTGTTCCGGGTTTTCATCGGTCCAGTCGCTTAGCAGCAGGGTATATTCCTTTAAAGGGGATGGCTGTTTTTTATGAATGATAAATGCCCCGTACAGCCCGCTTTGTTCCTGCGTCATCGTATGGGAGTGGTACCAGTAGGTTCCGTGCTGCACCAGCGGAAATTTGAATAGGTGCGTTTCACCAGCCTTGATGGGCGTGGTAGTTAGATAGGAAACACCGTCATACCGGTTGGGCAGGATCAGCCCGTGCCAGTGGATAGAGGTTTCCATCATCATTTCATTGTGCACATAGATCTCGGCAGTATCGCCTTCGGTAAATTCCAGTTCGGGTGCAGGGATACTGCCATTTATAGCCATAGCCGGCCGCTGTTTGCCGGTATAGTTAACGGTGGTATCATTGATATATAAGTGGTAAATCTCCCGGTTACCTGTTTTGGTGAAAAACGGAAGATGCTTGCTCTGACCGGCAGACTCCATTTTCATCCCCGAATGTTGGGCAATGGAACTGACAACAGGCAGCAAAAAAAGGAACAATAAAATAAACTTCTTCATAGTATTAAAATATAAGGCCGGAGTATATGCCCCGGCCCTTTAATTACTTAGCTGCAGGTAAAGTTTCTTTTACAGCGCCACAGGTTAACATTTGATTGCCATAGTAGGGGTTTTGAATGGCGGCAGTTTCACTTAACCAATATGATTTTTTCATCGGACAATAATCGCGGTAAACAGGGGCATTGTTCAGCTTAATTGCCTGTACGGCGGCGAACATGTTTTCTGAAAGGCTGGCAAAATGTTCACGCTGATGCTTGATGTCATCGCTTTCCGAAATATGACGGGCATCGAACTGCAACTTATCCGCATATTTTGTCCAGGTAGTTTTATCGGCTGCTGAAAGCTTGTCGACCGGAAATGAACTGATTGCAGCCAGCAACATTTTGGCTTTGGCATTGGTTGCAGACGCGTCGCCGCTGATCAGGGCGTTTTTTACGCCATAATAGGCCGAAAGTACATCCGCTTTGGATGAAGTGTTTTGTGCTTTAACCTGGTTAAAAGCAAATAGCATGATGATGGCGAAAACGAAAATTTGAATCTTTTTCATGATATAGAAATGATTAAGTAATGAATATCATTTCCCGCCGTAGCAGGAAACTATAGATTAAAGAAGTTTTAGGGTTGCAGGGTAGCCATAAAAAAGCTACCGGGCTTCGGATTGAAGCAAAAGGAAAATCAAATGCGGAATGTGCAGTTGCGTAAAAAAACAGGTAGGGTAGTGACAAGCGGCGGTGACTGGCCAACCGGATGACTAATTTTCAGCGGCAGGTAATTGTAAGGCACTAACCCGAAAAGCGGTATAACCAACAATGCGGGGCTTGTGCCCAGGCCAATCTGGCTGTACGTAAGTGAGCTGCTCTTTTCCGATTTCAGTTGCTGGTGTTTATCTGTACAGCATTTTTTTGCAGCCTTGCCATGGTAGTTCATACCGCAAGTATTGCATTTTTTGCCCTGCTCATCATGCCACAACGCAACTTTGACCAGCCTGCCCATGCAGTACTGATAATGCAATGTTGCACCCGAAGAAACCCCGAGGTACAGCACAGCTAAAAAAGTTACGAACAGTTTCTTCATCACGGTACAAATATGAGCAAATTAGTAAAGTGTTGTTTATAGAATTTCTTTTTCTTTTTATGTTTTTTTGGGATAGATCACCTTCCAAACATAGAATAAACCATCCTTGCAATAAATGATAACCATTACTTTTTTACATGCTGATGATCAATGATTTGCTTTTTTAAATGCCGGTACTTTGGAAAAAAAAACAATCATGAAAAAACTAATCACAGCTATTTTGTTTATTACAGCTGCGCTATTATGGAATAGCGTACCTGCATTTGCGCAAACAGAACCTAAGAGTGTTCCTGCCAGCGAAATTCATATTAATAAAAAAGGTGAAATCCATGATCACGGCGGTACGCTGCTCGGGTATACCAGCAAAGATGATATCGTAAAAGATGCCCAGGGCAACAAGGTTTATTTTATCGACCGGGACGGTAACGTGATCGATGCCAAGGGCAATAAATTGGGCAAAGCAAGGAAAGACGGTTTTTATTTTAATAATGAGGGTGAAACCGTACTTAAAGTTAAGGATAAGGACGCCGAAGAATGCGAAATCCTTGATCCCGCAGGACATAACCTTGGCACGACACACAAAAATTATAAACTGCATGCATGCGCCGCGCATTGTTTCTGGCTGAAAAAGAAAAATACGCCACACCCGGTGCATTAATTAAAGGGAGTATCACAACATACTCCCTTTTCTGTTTGCTAATTCAAAGCTGCTAATCAGCACTTTCATAGTTGTTGTTTTTAAGCGAGGGTTGTATCCCCACTATCCTGCTCAGCCCGTAGTTAAATATGACGGAGATCATTTTTGTTTTTGATTGTTTACCCTTATCAGATTTCATCCGGCAACGATATTTGTACTATAAAATATTCAAACGATGGAAGCACTTATCGAAGACACCGAACTGGAATTTGAACTTCAGGAAATTTACCTCACTGGTAAACAATGGCTGGCAGACCTGGCCTTCATGGATAATGAGCATGCCTTTTTAACAAAACTGCTGGCTGGCGAAAAAAGCCCGGCCAGGCATATGGAAGAAGGGCTGCACTCCGCTATGCTTGAGCAACATGACCTGCATAAAGATATTCTTCATTTCATAAACAAAATAGAACAATTGATCGTTGTTCCGGGAGCTGTGATCGGGTTATCGCTGATAGATGACTTTATCAGTTTACAGATCAGGGTAGGGGGTGCTTTATTGGCAATGAAGGACCTTAAATTGGCGTTTACAGGCATAAGGCGGGCTGCTTAGTTCCACAAGAAAACTTAATTTATAAAGGTTTTGACAAAAAGTATTTATATCACTTCGGCCGAACCCTATAGCGGCAAATCAGTTATTGTATTGGGCCTGGTGGCTATGCTGCTTGGCCGGGCACAAAAGATAGGTTATTTGAAACCCATTATACCGTTTGGCCCGGAAGAGCAGCCAGATACCCATATTGAAACGGTTTTGGCACATTTTCAACTACCGCAAACTTATCGGGATACCTATGTATTTACCCGGCAGGGGGCTATGCAGCAGATCAAAGATCAGCACCAGGGCGACATGATCGACGCGATTATCGCACGGTTTAAGGCCTTAGAAGCGACGTGCGATTTTACAGTAGTTGAAGGGAGTGATTTTGAAGGGCAGGGAACGGCATTTGAGTTTGAAACTAACCGGCTCATCGCCAAAAATCTGAACTCCCCCGTCTTACTCCTTGTATCGGGCGTGGGGAAAACCACTGCCGGAATTGTTCAGGATGCGCTGAATTTCAAGCAGGCTTACCAGGCGCAGGATATTCAGGTATTAGCGGTTGTTGTCAACAGGGTACAGGCCGATCAGGCTGCAGATGTACAACAATTGCTGCGTGCGCAATTGTCTGAAAATATACTTATCGCGGTTATACCCGCTGATCCGGGCCTGGAAAACCCAACTGTTCACGATATTTTTGAAAAGTTGGACGGCAGGTTGCTGTTTGGTAGTGAACACCTCGGAAACCAGGTTGATAACTTTGTGACCGGCGCCATGCAGGTGCCCAATTTTTTGAATTATCTGAAGGAGAATGTTTTGATCGTTACACCTGGCGACAGGGGAGATATTGTCATCAGCTCGTTGCAAGCCAATCAATCTGCCAGTTATCCCCGCGTGGCCGGCATTATACTTACGGCAGGCGCAATTCCGGAAGAACCAGTGATGAGGTTGATTGAAGGATTGCAGAACGTTGTCCCTATCCTCGCTGTCGGGTCAGGCACTTTTGAAACAACTAACCAGGTGGCAGCGGTTAAAGCCCGTATTACAGCGGATAATACTAAAAAAATACGGCTTGCTACAGAAACATTTAACCGTTATATAGATATCGCCGCCCTTGATAAAATGCTGGTAACATATCATTCCAATGTGATGACGCCGCACATGTTTCAATACCAGCTCACTCAATGGGCTAAGCGGGAACGCAAAACAATTGTACTGCCCGAAGGGAATGACGACCGCATCCTGCAGGCGAGCGCAAGGCTGATTGCCCAGCAGTTGGTTAACATCATCCTGCTTGGCGATCCTGCAGAAATAGCCGCGTCGGTGAAACGGTTGGGCATTGACCTTGATCTCAATAAGGTAACCGTTATACCCCCGGCCAGTTCGCCTCATTACGAAGATTATGTTCAAACACTGTATGAGCTGCGTAAAAGTAAAAACGTAACCCTCGAAATGGCGAGGGACCTCATGACGGATGTATCTTATTTTGGAACGATGATGGTTTATAAAGGGCATGCCGACGGAATGGTTTCCGGGGCCGTTCATACCACTCAGCATACCATACGCCCCGCCCTGCAGTTTATCAAAACAAAGCCGGGCATCTCTACGGTGTCATCTGTTTTTTTTATGTGCCTGGCCGACCGTGTTTCTGTATTTGGCGATTGCGCGGTAAATCCCGACCCTACTGCCGAAGAACTGGCAGAAATAGCTATCTCGTCGGCAGATAACAGCCTGCGTTTTGGCATTGAACCGCGTGTTGCAATGCTTTCATATTCATCGGGTACATCAGGTTCAGGTGCCGATGTGGAAAAGGTTAGGCGAGCTACCCAATTGGTGCGTGACAGACGGCCCGATATTAAAGTAGAAGGGCCTATACAATATGATGCCGCTGTAGACCCGGTAGTTGGCAGCCAGAAAATGCCCGGTTCAGAAGTTGCCGGCAAAGCAAGCGTATTGATCTTCCCTGATCTGAATACCGGGAATAACACTTACAAAGCGGTACAGCGGGAAACGGGAGCCCTGGCCATTGGGCCGATGCTGCAGGGGTTGAATAAACCGGTTAATGACCTTAGCCGCGGTTGCACTGTTGATGATGTTTTTAATACCGTTATTATCACTGCTATACAAAGTCAGGATAGCCCGGCCTCATTATAATTTTACATATGGAAATATTTGTTATCAATTCGGGCAGCAGCTCTATCAAATACCAGTTATTTTCTCAGGATTCAAGCAGCCCGCTTTGCAGTGGCCTGGTTGAACGCATCGGTCAGCCAGATGCGCTGGTCACTCATAAATACAGGCATCATGACGAAGAAAAAGTGTTGTACATTCAACAACAGGTACCCGATCACGAAGCCGGCATGCAGGCTGTGGGCGAACTGCTCATCAGGGATGGTATCGCGGTGATCCGCGATTCGGGACAAGTGGGCGCGGTTGGCCATCGTGTAGTTCATGGCGGCGAAAAACTTACCGGTACCACAGTCATTACGCCCGGGGTAAAAGACAAGATCAAAGCACTGTACCCACTGGCGCCTTTGCATAATCCGGGGCATATAAAGGGTATCGAAGTGTCAGAAAAGATTTTCCCCCAGGCTGTACAGATTGCTGTATTTGATACCGCGTTTCATACATCGCTACCCGAAAAAGCTTTTAGGTATGCTATACCCGACTCTTTTTATAAAAACCACGGCATTCGTGTTTATGGCTTTCATGGCATAAGTCATCAGTATGTTAGTGGTGAAGCAATGAAATATCTTAATCATACAGATGCAAAACTCATTACCATTCACCTTGGTAATGGCTGCAGCATGGCCGCTGTTAACGGCGGAAAGAGCGTGGATACAAGTATGGGGCTTACTCCACTTGATGGGTTGATCATGGGAACAAGAAGCGGAAGCATTGATGCCTCGGTATTATTATACCTTTCAGAACAAGAAAATTACAGTACAGAACAGCTTACTACGTTGTTAAACAAACAAAGCGGCATGCAAGGGCTTACCGGTCATAACGATATGCGGGATATCAGCGCGCTTTATAATAATGGGAACGCCCGGGCGGAGCTTGCTTATGAGATGTATGCCTACCGGATTAAAAAATTTATTGGCGCTTATGCCGCTGCAATGAACGGGCTTGATGCAATTGTGTTTACGGCTGGGGTTGGTGAAAATGATGCCCTGGCACGCGACCTCGTTTGCCGGAATATGGATTTTTTAGGCATTAAACTGGATAACGCAAAAAATTCGGAAAAAGGCAATGGGATTCGTGATCTTAGTGCACCGGCTGCCCGTGCCAGAATATTGGTGGTGCCCACCAATGAAGAATTGGAAATTGCGCGGCAGTGCAGGCAATTGCTCGGTGAAACCACCGGGCGGTAACTGATCCCCAGGCAAATATTTTATAATTCTGGGGATCATTACTTAAGTTCATGAACTCATCGGAACAGCAAGTAACGGTATGTTCAGCCCGGTAGCCATTTGGCGGGTTTTACTTCGGTGAAGAAGTGAAGACCAGAAGCCGTGCTTTTTGGGGATCATGATCAACAACTCGGCGCCACAAGTTATAAGCTCTTTTTTTAATTCGGTAACGATTTTAGTTGAATTAGTTTCTCTATAAACACAATCAATACCAGCAGCCTGGAAATTATGCGGTACTGTGTCCTGAACAGGTTTTATTTCAGCTGCTTCTTTATTAACATAAAAAATCTCCACCGGCGATTCGAAAGCAATAACTTCATTCCGAATCATGGAAAGTAACTGTACGGGCTGGTCATTAGCCACATCACATGCCAGCAGGATTTTCTTTAACCCTTTGAACCGGGCGCCAATGGGGACGACCAGCACAGGGAAAGCCAAATTTTTGATGGCAGTTGTAGTTGTATTGCCTAAAACCCATTCCTGGCTTTCAGGGGCCATGCCAAGCACTACCAGCGAAGCATTGTGCTTTTTTACCAGGTTTTGTAATTCGTCGGTAACCGGCGTATAACTGGTTTCACAACTGACAGTGATGTCGTGAATCAGTGCAGTTATTGCTGCTTGTTGTGCAAGCCGGTCTTGATTTTTTGCTTCCAGGTCGCTTACAGTTGAAGCTGGCAGGAGCGTATTCGATTCGTGCAGGGACAAGCTGAAGGCATTAAAAAGCAGGAGCCTGTAGTTGAAATGTTTGGCCAAAGCGGCGGCATAGGTTACCGCGTTTTCAGCAGCCGGCGAATAGTCCGTTGCAGCAATTATAGTTTTCATATGGGTGACTGGTTGTTTTGTTAATATTCATAAAACCATTAAATACGGGCTCGTAAAAGTAGAAGACGCTTTGTACCATAAATAGCTCAGTTATACAGTGCAACCTGTTTTGCTTTTTTATCGGTGGTTTCTTAAAAACAAAGATCAAGAATGGCTTTAAACTTCAACATGACGTTGATCAGCTTAAAAAATGATCACAATTACTAACAACTGCAGGGAAACCAGAAGGCAATCAGGGAGAAGATCAACTGCCATAGCGCCGGGCCATTTTGAAAAGTTTATTTTAGGAGATAGGGCTTTTTAAAAATAGCGTAGATAATGTGGGCAGAAAGAGAACAGGAAACCAATTGTTGGCAGCCATTTGATCGATGGGTGACTGACGCAAAAAATATCGCAGCAGGGTAAACGTAATCTTTACGTCACCTTTCTAAATAATAAAAGATAATTTTATCTTTTATTATTTACATTTGTCCATCAACTCATAAAAAAATGGAACCGTCAGAAATACACATTGTATTGAATGCTAATAGCCTAATAAGTGATCTGCTGAAGTATAACGAAGAGCTGATAATCCAAAAACTTACCGAACTCAATAAAAATTTTAACCGGCTGAAAAACCCTGTGCTCAGAAAGGTTTTAGCCAAACGGGTATCCGTTGCTCAGGCTTGCAGGATAACAGGCTGCTCGCTGAATGAATTTTTTGACGTCCTTAAACCGCTTGGATTTAAAGCGGCGCACGAAGCTGTTGAAGTTGACAGGTTACCGCTTTCGCTTGCTGCTTCTTTTAATAAAATTATCGACCTCGATGTCAGACCGATTTTGGCGGCAGGAAATGACCCTTTAAAAATGATCCTTACTACGGCGGCCGGGCTTAAAAATGGCGAGGTGCTTAAAGTGATCAATACTTTTGAACCTGTGCCGTTAATCAACCTCCTGGAAAATAAGGGATACCGTTCGTTTATTGACATCGCGGGACCGGAACTTGTGAATACTTATTTCCTAAAGAAAGAGGCCCAACCTGATGAGCTTATAATGGATATATCGGAATTATCGGTTGAAGCAGATGGGCTCACGGAACTTATGAAAGCCTATCAATTGCACATTATGGATGTCAGGCCTTTCCAAATGCCTAAGCCTATGACTATGATCCTTGACAAGCTGGAAACGCTGAAGACCACTGAAGCCTTGTATGTCCGGCATCGAAAAGTCCCAGTTCATCTGCTCCCGGTATTAAAAGAAAGAGGTTTTGACTTTCGCGTCATGGAAACAGCGGAAGCAGTTATCCTGTTTATCTATAGGCCATGAATATGATCACTAAACAGCATCCCGAATTATACCCTATTGTAAGGGCTCACTACCTGGCTTCAGCGGTTTGTTTTGTGCTTATCGGCGTCTTGTTTTTCTTTGCCTCGGCAGATTTTGCCGGGCACTATTTTCAGCCGAAATTATTAGCCATTACCCATCTTGCCGCGTTGGGCTGGGTTACCATGGTTATTTTCGGTGCAGCGTATCAACTGGTACCGGTCATACTTGAAACAGGTTTGTCAGGCTATCGTTTGCCCTGGTTATCATTCGTCGCTTTTTTGAGCGGGCTTGTCCTGTTGGTTTGCTCTTTCTGGCGTTTTGAACCAGGTTTATGTATGCAGGGAGGGGCTCTGCTGCTGCTAACCGGCATGCTTGGCTTTTCCATTGTTATTTTTCTGACTGGAAAAAGGTTAAAGAACAAAAAGGAGAACATTCATCAGGAAATGATCAATACTTCTTGTATCTGGTTGCTGGCCACCGGTGTTCTTGGGGTTTTGCTGGTATTCAACCTCCATTACGCCTTTCTGCCACAGGATCACCTTCAGTTTTTAAGGCTCCATGCGCATATGGGAATGGGAGGCTGGTTTTTATTGTTGGTGATAGGGGTAAGCAGTAAATTGGTACCGATGTTCTTGGTGTCCCGCAAACAGAATTTGCGGCTGCTTGATTGGGTTTATTATCTGTTGAATGGCGGCCTGCTTGCATTTGTGATTGATACATACCTGGAAGGTATCAATAACCGGACCTATCTCATCGCACTGCTTCCAGCTGCAGCGTTTATCATATATTTCATTTATTTAATCCAGTGTTACCGGTCAAGAATGAAAAGAAAGTTGGATTTGCCCATGATGTACACTATGTTGTCTTTTATATTGCTGCTGGCTGCATTGCTGATACAGCCGCTCATTATTAACGCGCATGTTCAAAATACCGCACAAGGCATTGCGCTTACTAAACTATACGGGCTATTGGTGCTAATGGGCTGGCTTTCTTTACTGATCCTGGGGCAGGCGTTTAAAACTTTGCCTTTCCTGGTTTGGCTAAAAATTTATGGCCCAGGCACCGGCAAAGAACCTACGCCTTTACCTTCGGATCTATACAGTCAAAAATTACTGATCATCCAGGGTATTGCCTTTACCGGTTTTATATTATCCATGATCACTATGGCGTTATCCGGCCTGGCTGCGCCTGCGCGTATTGCCTCAGGTTGCCTGCTGTTAACGGCGCTTTGCTATCTTTTAAATTTAACCAGGGTCCTTACCCACAAAAAAACAACCGGCCATGCATAGCTTTGACATTACCGATCCTGATACCTACATAGAAATGGAAGCATGGGAGCGCTTACGATCCATTATTGACCCTGAACTTCATGTCAATATCATTGATTTGGGACTTGTTTATACTATCAGGGCTAAATAGCACAGTGAGGATGCTGGTGGTGGTAATGACCTTATCGTCACCCAGTTGCCCGGTGGGTGAAGCCATTTTGCAGGGGGTGGCCAATTGCCTTCAAGCCAGATTTGTGGACTACAAGATAGATGTGCAACTCACCTGGGAACCAGCATGGGGCTTTGACAATATTACCGAAGAAGGCAAAAAACAGTTGTGGGGATAATGGACTGGATAAGTAAAGGCAGGTATCATTATTGGGCAGGAGGCAGCTTTGTGGTGCTTGCTGTTTTTGGCGTGGTGCTCAGGCTGATGCATATCGCCTTTGTGCCTCATTTAAACTATATTTTTTTGCTGCATGCTCACTCGCATTTCGCTTTTGCCGGGTGGGCCTTTCTTGGATTGGCCATGCTATTGGCCGGACGGGTTTCGCCTGTTCAAAGACGCCGGAAGTTCCTGTATGCCCTTAATGCAACACTCGTAAGTGCTTATGGCATGCTGGTTAGTTTCTCCTTTCAGGGCTACAAAACAGTCTCTATTATTTTTTCGACGTTTTTTATTTTAAGTACTTATTATTTTACCCGGCAGTTCCTGAAAAGTTTAAAGGAAACACGGCAACTTTCAAAAGGCGCGCGCCAATTGACCCTTGGCGCTTTGTTTTTTCTCTGCTTTTCCTCACTGGGCCCTTTAGCCCTGGAGCCGCTTATGGTTATGGGATTAAAAGGCACGGCAGTGTACCAGGATGCAATTTATGTTTACCTGCATTTTCAGTTGAATGGCTGGATGCAGTTGGCGGCCATTGCGTTGGTTGAAATCACCTATTTTAATATGTGCCCAACCAATCCGCGGCGTTGGGTATATCAACTATTAATCTGGTCGAACCTGCCGCTGTATTTAATTTTTACCTTGTGGAGCAACCCTGCCGGTTGGGTTTTTCTGATAGCCGGAATTGCGGCTACGGGTAATCTTACCGCGTGGTTTATGATATGCCGGGGTCGGAAAGCGCGGCTGCTGAAACTGCCTTTGCTGTTAAAAGTTGCATTTTTGGCCATCACCTTAAAAACCGTTTTCCAAACCCTGGTATGTATTCCCGTCATTGGCAGATGGGCTTTCAGTGACCGTAATATCATCATTGGCTATATTCATTTGCTGACATTGGGCATCGTGACACCAGTCATACTCGATCAGTTTAAGCAAGCCGGCTTTTTCGGCGCCGGAAAAAAATTGCAGATCATAAACGGAAGTTATATAGTGTTGACTTTCGCATATCTCGTGATATTATTTGTTGAACCCGCCTTAAAACTTGTCGGAATAATAGTTCAGGATGTCGAGCCCCAATTATTGTTGCTATCCATACTGTTGCTGCTATGCGGGGTCGGCTATTTTGGGCTGCTAATTTTAGGTAGTTCAAAAAAAAGCGAGGCAGTTAGCGTATAAAATCAGATTCAAATATTTATTTTTGGATTAACACGCCGGATATGAAAAACAAAGTTCTCCTAATCGAAGACAACCAGGACATTCGGGAAAACGCAGCAGAGCTGCTGGAGCTTTACGGTTTCGAAGTGCTGGTTGCCGACTGCGGCGAGGCAGGATTGGACCTAACTGATTTACACCCGGACTTGATTATTTCGGATGTAGTTATGCCGGGTATTAGTGGATACGATGTGTTCAATCAGCTTCAACAGGATTCCCTTAAAAAAAACATCCCCTTTATCTTTACCACTGCACTTTCCGAAAAGAGGGACCAGGACATAGCAAAAGTGATGGGAATACAAAACTATCTCATTAAACCATATGACGAAGCTGAGCTTATCAACTGTATCCGGAAGTGCCTGGACATAATCTGATTTCTCTTCGGTTGAACGCCCGGTAATTTGCCTCAAATATCGGGTTAACGTGCCATGACTATTTTTTACTGAATTTACGGCAATGCTTTTCAAAGTTTCAGCCGTAGCTAATGAGCGCGGTCACTTTTGCGCTTTAAAAATTGATTGTTATCACATTTACGAAAAAAGAACAGCCTAAAATATACAAGAACAATAATAAAGGATAAATTTGTCTTCTATTAAATTAATAACAAATGGAAACACAAATTTTGGATGTAACGGTCATTGAACCAAAACTAAAACATCCCACTATTTTTAAGAGATTCGATGAACTGACCGGCGGTGAGGAATTGATCATTCACAATGATCATGACCCCAAACCGCTTTATTATCAGTTGCTGGCAGAGCGCGGACAGATCTTTAACTGGGAATATCTGATGAGCGGCCCGGAGGTTTGGAGGGTTCTGATTGGTAAAAAGAACCCGCATAACCAGGAAGAGACAATTGGTGAGATTGTTGCTAAAGACTATAGGAAGGCGATGGTTTTCAAAAAACTCGGCATTGATTTCTGCTGCGGCGGCAAAAAAACATTAACAGAAGCCTGCGTGAAAAAAGGGCTTGCCGTTGAAGAAGTGAAGCTCGCACTGCAGTCGGCGGATAACGGAGAATATGTAAATGCGCATAATTTTCAGGACTGGGCTCTTGATTTTTTAAGTGACTACGTAGTAAATGTCCATCATAAATATGTACGTGACAATATTCCCTTTATTGGTGAACTTGCAACAAAAGTGGCGCGTGTACATGGGGACAAACACCCCGAACTGGTTAGGGTGGCTAACGTATTCGCTACGGTGGCACAGGAACTGAGCATGCACATGATTAAAGAGGAGCGCATCCTTTTTCCTTATATCAGGGATATGGTGACAGCCCGGGAATTAGGTACCGCTGTGTTGCCGGCGCCGTTTGGAGGGGTTATGAATCCCATTCAAATGATGGAGATGGAGCACGAAGGAGCGGGAGAAGAACTCGAAGAGATCAGGCAAATGACAAATAACTATACGCTTCCGGAAGATGCCTGTACCTCGTATCGTATCCTTTTCCAAAAGTTGCAGGAGTTTGAAAATGACCTGCACACACATGTACACCTCGAAAATAATATTTTGTTTCCGAAGTCGGTTCAACTCGAACAGCAGTTAAAAGATAATTCTCAATTATAGGTTTTAAGTTGAAAGGATAGTAGTGTTATTATCTAAATCATGTGAATATGCCATCAGGGCGGCAGTATATGTTGGTTATAAGACCTTGACCAAAGAAAAGACCGGCATCTCAGAGGTCGCTGAAGCGATAGGTGCACCTGTCCATTTCACTGCCAGGATCCTGCAGGGGTTATCCCGAAAGCGCGTCATTTCCTCCAGCAAAGGTCCGCACGGTGGTTTTTATATTGAAAACTCCGCCAAGGTTTACCTGATTGATATTATCCGGGCTATTCAATGCCTGCATACTTGGACTTAAAAACTGTTCCGACACGAAGCCTTGTCCGGTGCATGACGAAATCAAGACGGTACGGACACAACTGCTCCTCGAATTTAACAAAAAATCCCTTCGAGACCTGGTAAGCGATTACCAGCAAAATAAGTTCGTTTTAAAATAAAAAAAAATTATTCAACAAACAGGAGGGGACAAGTTTAAAATAATAAAAGATAAAAATGTCTTTATTTATAGGGGTGCTTTGGGGCAGAAGCTATATAGATATATTATATATCATATAAAATGCTATTTAAATGAGATATATCACTAAAAAAACATGATTTGAATCATGAAATAGTCAAGATTAATAAAGCAATTTCGAAGTATTATAAATATGAAAATAATGAAAATTTCAACCAGCTTTATCCGGGCCGCCTTTATAGGAGGTATGGCCCTTTTGGCCGCTTGCGGCCCTTCCAATGGGGGTGATAAACAGGCAACGGAATCTGCTCCGGCTGCCAATGCCGAAAATAGTTCGGCCGCATCTTCAGCAGATGTTGACCCCGCCGCCAAAAGTGACAGCAAGGGCGTAGGTAAATTCACAAGCGTGGAGATCGGCACAATTGACAATGCAATGGCCGACAAAGGCAAAGGAGTTTTTACTGCCAAGTGCTCCGCCTGTCACCAGATCACCGATCAGAAGGTGGTTGGGCCCGGTCTGAAAGGGGTAACCAAACGCCGTACGCCGGAATGGATCATGAACCAGATCACCAATCCGGTAGAAATGGAACAAAAAGACCCCGTGGGTAAAGCACTTTTAGCAAAATATCTGACTCAGATGAGTTTTCAGAATGTAAGTGACGATGAAACCCGACAGATACTTGAGTATTTGAGAAAAAACGATCAATAACCTCTTTATATGTTTAAACCATGAAACGAATTACACAAACTACCCTGTTGTTAGCGGGACTGGGGGCGATTGCCATTGCCAGCGGTTGTAAAGCAGGTAAAACGGGGCAGGCAGCCACCGATGAAGATGCTGCCAAAAAAGTATACGTAGCGCCCGGCAAGCATGATGAATTGTACATGTTCGCTTCCGGTGGCTTCAGCGGCCAGATTGCAGCGTATGGCATTCCTTCCGGCAGGTTGCTTAAAGTGATACCTGTGTTTTCCCAGAACCCGGAAAATGGTTATGGCTACTCAGAAGAGACCAAACCAATGCTCAACACCTCGCACGGATTTGTGCCCTGGGACGACACGCACCATCCTGAATTTTCCAAAACCAATGGCGAAGATGATGGCCGCTGGCTTTTTATCAACGGTAATAACACGCCACGCATTGCCCGTCTCAACCTGGCAACTTTCAAAACGGAAGAAATTCTGGAGTTACCAAACGTTGCCGGTAACCACGCCTCTCCATTTTGTACAGAAAATACCGAGTATATAGTAGGTAACACTCGTTTTAGCGTACCGCTTGATGGAGATAAGGATGTATCGATAGGTGATTTCAAAAAGAAGTTCAAAGGTGCCGCGACTTTTATCAAGGTAGATAAGAACACGGGCCGCATGAACATTGCCTTTCAATTGATTGTTCCTGGCTTTAACTATGACCTGGCACATGCCGGCAAAGGCCCCTCACATGATTGGATCTTCTTTACCTGTTATAATACAGAGCAAGCTAATACCTTACTTGAAGTTAATGCCAGTCAACGTGATAAGGACTTTATCATGGCGGTGAACTGGAAAAAAGCAGAAGAGTTGGTGGCCCAGGGCAAGGGGCATAAAGCGCCTGCTAAATACGCGCATAATCTCTATAACGAGCGCACCCACTCAGCTACTTCAACCATGGAAAACGACGTGACCATGCTGGATGTAAAAGATTATCCGGGACTAATCTATTATATTCCCTGCCCAAAATCACCTCACGGTGTTGACGTGGAACCCAACGGCGAATACTTTGTAGCCAGCGGTAAACTGGCCGCGGTGATTCCTGTATTTTCGTTTAAGAAGATGCTTGGTGCTATTGACCAAAAACAATTTGAAGGGGACTTTGACGGTATTCCGGTATTGAAATATAATACTGTATTGGAAGGTGAAGTGCAAAAGCCGGGTTTAGGTCCGCTGCATACCGAATTTGACGGTAAAGGTTATGCTTATACGTCCATGTTCGTGTCTTCAGAGATTGTAAAATGGAAAGTGGACACACGTGAGATCATCGATCGTATTCCAACTTATTATTCTATTGGCCACCTTTCTGTACCGGGCGGCGATTCCAGGCATCCATATGGTAAATATGTGATTGCATTGAACAAGATCACCAAAGACCGTTATCTGCCCACCGGTCCTGAGCTAACGCAATCTGCCCAGTTGATTGACATTACCGGCAACAAGATGAAACTATTGCTTGACTTCCCGACCATTGGTGAGCCGCACTATGCACAGACCATACCGGCGGAGAAAATAGAGAAAAATTCTGTGAAGTTTTTTAAACTGGAAGAGAATGATAATCCATACGCTGCCAAATCAGAGAAAGAAGCCCGCGTAGTAAGAAAAGGCAACCGGGTGGATGTATACATGACTGCTATCCGGTCTCACCTGGCCCCGGACAATATAGAAGGCATAAATCAGGGTGATGATGTGTATGTGCATGTGACCAATCTGGAGCAGGACTGGGACGTTCCGCACGGCTTTGCCATCAAAGGTTCCAATAACTCAGAATTATTGATCATGCCGGGCGAGACCGCCACACTGAAATGGACACCTGACCGGACTGGTATTTTCCCATTCTATTGTACCGACTTCTGCTCTGCATTGCACCAGGAGATGTCTGGTTACTTTAGGGTATCGCCTAAAGGCTTAAACGTACCACTTACTTTCCACCTGGGAGAAAACCTCGCGGCAAGGTAATAGATCTTTTATTCAACGGGAGGGCCCTGTGTCCTCCCATTAATACCAATAATATGAAAACCGGTTCAAGAATAGCAATAGCTGCAGCCATGGTGCTGCTGCTAACAGCGTATTTTCTTCCTTTATGGGAGATTACCTTGTCCGCACCACAATACCCTGAGGGCCTGAGTATGGATATATGGCTGAATGGTATCACAGGAAACGTGCTGCAGATCAATGGGCTTAACCATTATATCGGCATGCAGCATATCGACCCGCAGAACTTTGCCGAATTTAAGATTGCCCCCTATGTGTTCGGGTTACTAATCCTGATCGGGTCGATTGCTTCAGTAAAAGGCAGCAGAAAACTGCTGATTGGCTTGCTGGCGCTGATGATCGTTTTTGCCGCCGCCGGATTTATTGATTTTTACCTATGGGAATACAACTATGGGCACAATCTTGATCCTCATGCAGCCATTAAAGTTGAAGGCATGTATTATCAACCTCCGCTGATTGGGTATAAACAACTTCTGAACTTCCTGGCAGGGTCTTTTCCTGCTACGGGGGGGATGCTGATCGGCCTGGCCGGAATAATTACCGCCGCTACATTATACATCGAAATAAGAAATGGTAAAAGAAATGAAAAAGAGAGGAATGATCGTGCTGCTGGCACTTTGGATCACCGCCTGCAGTCAAAAGCCTGAGGCCCTGCAATATGGAAAAGATGCCTGCGTACACTGTATGATGACAATTATGGACCGTAAGTTCGGTGCAGAGATCGTAACTTCCAAAGGCAAGATTTATAAGTTCGATTCTGCAGAGTGTATGCTGGGTTACATCAGCGAAAAACGTGGGCAGTTTGGCGATGCAGATACTTACCTTGTTGTAAACTACAAGTCAGGCGGTACACTTATGGATGCCCGCAAATGTGCCTATATACATGACCAAAAGATCAGTTCTCCGATGGGCGGTAACCTCGCGGCCCTTGCTTCCGAACAAGAGGCGAAAACCTTTCTTGGAAACGGGAAACTGCTGACCTGGAATGAACTTGTTAAATAAAAGATTGCATGAAAAGGGTCTCACTCATTTGTCTTTTTGCCGTGGCGGTAACTGTTGTTTCGCATGCACGTACACTTGTAGTGGCCGTGGATACTGCCTTGCCTGATTTAAAGGCAGCTGTTGCTGAGGCTGCCGATGGTGATACGATCAAGGTGAAGAAGGGGTATTATTATTCGTACAATACACTTATCACCAAAAGACTGACCATCATTGGCGATGGGTATCCTGTGCTGGACGCAAATTATAAAGAAGAGGTAGTGACTATCCTGACGAATGGTGTTACGTTCAGCGGCTTTGTGCTCAAAAACTCTAGAACCGGTTCGATGCGCGACTATGCCGGTATCCGCCTGCATAAGGTACACAATGTTACAATCAGTAATAACAGGTTAATCAATAACTTTTTTGGGATTTACCTGTCCGATTGCGATCATGTGTCTGTTATTGGTAATACAACCAGTGGCACTGGTACCGAGCTTACGGCCGGTAACGGCATTCATGCCTGGCAATGTCATGATGTTATCATTATGAATAATTATTCTACCCGCCACCGCGACGGTATCTACTTTGAATTTGTGAAAAAGAGCAGGATCATCAGTAATACCAGTGAACGGAACTTTAGATATGGGCTGCACTTCATGTTTTCGGACGATGATCTGTATCAAAAAAACACTTTTCGCGATAACGGATCAGGTGTCGCGGTGATGTATTCCAAACGGATACGAATGTTTGATAATTTGTTTATTGAAAACTGGGGAAGTTCCATTTATGGTTTGCTGCTGAAAGATATTACCCGGTCCCAAATTGTTGGCAACCGTTTCGTTAGGAATACGACGGGTATTTATATGGAGGGTTGCAACCTCATGACCGCTAACGATAATACCTTTATCAATAACGGTTGGGCTATGCGTATACTGGCCAATTGTGAAAACGGCACGTTTGAGCGGAATAATTTCGAGTCGAACTCTTTTGATGTGACAACCAACGGGGTGCTCAACCTTAATAAATTTGATCAGAACTACTGGGACAAGTATGAAGGTTATGATTTGAATAAAGATGGCACCGGTGATGTACCCTACCGCCCGGTTAGCCTCTATGCGCAGATAATGGAGCAAATTCCGCAAAGCGTGATGTTGATGCGGAGTTTTATGGTCAATCTTTTAGATAAGGTTGAACGGGCTATCCCATCTCTTACCCCTGAATCTGTTAAAGATATAAACCCTAAAATGAAACCATGGACACGTTAATTGAACTAAGCCACATTAAAAAGGCATTCGGCAAATTACAGGTGCTAAAAGATATTAGTTGTCATTTTGAAAGCGGCAACATTGTGTCTGTTTTGGGGCCAAACGCCTCCGGAAAAACAACCATGATCAAAAGTATACTCGGTATGGTTATACCTGACGAAGGCGACATCCGGTTTCGCGGGGCCAGAGTCAACAAGACTTTTGATTACAAAAAATATATCGGCTATATGCCACAGATCGGGCATTACCCGGATAATATGAAGATTGGCCAGTTGTTTGACATGATGCTTGATATTCGTAACTGCAACAAAATACCTGATACAGACCTGATTGAGGCTTACCGGCTCAAAAGTATGTACCATAAGCCTATGAGGACACTTTCCGGAGGTACCAGGCAGAAAGTGAGCGCCGCCCTTGCTTTTATGTTTAATCCTGACGTGCTGATACTCGACGAACCCACAGCGGGCCTTGATCCCTTTGCCACCGAAATTTTAAAACAAAAGATCCTCGCCGAAAAAGCAAATAACAGGCTTGTGATCATTACCTCACATATCCTTTCAGAGTCGGAGGAGTTAGCCGATACCGTGATGTACCTTTATGAAGGCAAGATCAAATTTTATGAGCCGCTGACTGCGCTGCAAATGGAGACAGGTGAGCAGAAACTGGGTAAAATATTGACCCGATTATTAACTGAAGAACATGTTTAAGATAGCCAAATATATTATTCTCGACATCATACGCAGTAAGGTACTCATTGCCTACACGTTGTTGCTCGCTACCATTTGTACAGTGATCTTCCTGTCAGACAGCGATGTGATTAAAGGACTGGTAAGTATTACAACCATTGTGATGATCATTGTGCCGCTGGTCAGCATTATCTATGCAACCACCTATTATTTCAATGCAGCGGAGTTTACCGAATTGCTTGTTTCCCAGCCTATCAAACGCAGGGACATTTTATTGGGAGAATACCTCGGCATCAGCAGCTCTATCCTCGGGGCTTTTGTGCTCGGAGTTTGCCTGCCGGTTGCTTTGTTTGCACTCTCAGCTACAGGCATCACCTTAATGGTTGCGGGAGGTTTGGTAACCTTAAGTTTTACTTCACTCGCTTTCTGGGCTTCCACCAAAACCAGGGATAAATCAAAGGGGATTGGGCTTGCGCTAATGATTTGGTTCTATGCGGCCATTATTTATGATGCTTTGGTGCTGTTGTTCCTGTTCACCTTTAGCGATTATCCGTTGGAAAAAGCCATGATTGTGCTCACGGCTTTAAATCCCGTAGACCTGGCAAGGATCATGATCTTGTTAAAACTGGATATTTCTGCTCTGATGGGTTACACCGGCGCGCTTTACCGACAGTTTTTCGGAAGCGGTACAGGCATTGCCTTCAGTGTTTCGATGCTATTTATCTGGTCTGTTTTACCCGTACTACTGGCGCTTAAAATTTTCTCCAAAAAAGATCTGTAAGATGTTCCGCCGTTTCACCGCCATATTACTCCTGTTCTCGGTACTGGTTATGAACCTGAACTCGCTATGGCTTTATGCGGGGTTCCGGCTCAACCAGGATTATATTGCGGCAAAACTTTGCGCCAATAAGTCAAGGCCCATGCTACACTGCAACGGCAGGTGTTTCCTGAGCAAACAGCTTAAAAAGGCTAATAGTGAAGAGAAAAGCAACGAAAACCGAACCACTAAAGAAATCATTTTTGAGGCTTATTATCACGGCGTTAATCAATTTACTGTACACATCAAACTGCTGGCCATTTTTACCTCCCTGGTAAGCTTCGCCCTGCTGCTTCGCCCGCTCGGAGCTATCTTTCGGCCCCCCGCTACGTCTTCAGTTTACCGCTACATGCTCTCCTGAGCAAATTCAATTTTGGTTTAACAAGAAGATGTTTAAAAATGAAATACTTTATCGTGTTCTGCTTTGCTATTGCCTTTACTTTACAGGCATCAGCGCAAAAAATATGGGGTGTTGTTGTCGATGCCCAAACCCAGGCACCCGTTGTCGGTGCCAGTATCCGTGTCAAAGGAAGCAAGCTGGGTACCTCAACTGATTTATCAGGCAAATTTATATTGGCGCATAAAAATAAAGCTGACTCCCTGATGGTTAGCTGTACCGGTTATGGTACTTGCTGTATCAGGTGCGATAGCTCGCTCACTGTTCAACTAAAACCGGTGATTGCCGGCCTGGAGGAGGTGGTGGTAACGGCGGGCCGCCAGGAGCAGCCCCGCAAGGATATACCGGCCGCAATCAGCAAGATAAGTTCAAATACTATCCGCGAAGCGCATGCAACCGCTCCTTATCAATTGTTGAATAAAGTTGCGGGGGTATATATGGTGAACCTCGGTAATGAGCAGCATACCATGGCCATTCGCCAACCGATTACTTACAATGCGCTTTATCTTTACATGGAAGATGGTATCCCGATCCGACCAACGGGCATATTCAATCATAACGCTTTGTACGAGATCAATACCGATGGTGTCCGGGATATTGAGGTGATTAAGGGGCCAGCTTCGTCTTTATATGGCAGTAACTCAATAGGTGCGGCTGTTAACTTCAATACGGCAAAAGAGTCCGTAACCCCGGCAGGGCAAATCAATGTACAGGGAGATAAATACCATTACCTGCGGGCTGGTATTCAGGGAGGCCTCACGGCAGGAAAAGTTGGGTTTTATATGGCAGGTTATGCCACACACCAGGAAAAAGGCTGGCAGGATTATACTGATTTTGATAAGTATTCGCTTTCTGCTAAAGTTAGCTATCCGCTGGGGGCCGACAGTAAGCTAACAGTATATGGTACCTATAATTATCTTAACACACAAACACCCGGAAACCTTGACAGTGCACGTTTCTATAACCGATCTTACAGTAGTAATCAGCGTTTTGCCTACCGTAGGGTGAACGCATTCCGGGCCAGCAGTCGTCTTGATCATAATTGGAATGATGATAATCACACCTTTCTAACGCTTTTTTACAGAAACAATTCCACCGGGCAATTACCCAGCTATTACATTTCTGATGTCCGCAACAATAAGGGTCAATACATAAAGTCAGCAGGTCAGTTAAATGAGCTGAGTTTTTACAGCTTTGGCTTGCTTGCCCAGCATACCGTAAAGTTAAATTTTATGCACTCACAATTGATCGCAGGCATTTACCTGGATAATAGCCCAAGTTCGTTTTATGCTAACTTCCTGAATATTAAAAAAGATAATACCGCTCAGTATTATACCGGTTATATCAATACTGATTCGCTGATTGATAATTATAAGATTCACCTGTTTAATGCCGCATCCTATGTACAGTATATGGCAGAGCCGGTTAAGCGGATAAAAATTACTACCGGACTGCGTTATGACCTGCTCGTTTACAATTTTGACAACCAGCTTCCTCCTTTAAAAACCAAGTACAAACAACAGGAGCATAATCGATATGATGTATTGGCGCCCAAGCTTGGCGTAACTTATGACCTGCAGAAGGGGCGCGGCATTTATGCCAATTTCAGTATGGGCTTTCAGCCGCCTGAAACTAATACCCTTTACAATTCCAGGCAATTAACACCGCTTAAACAGGCCACTTACAACAATTATGAACTGGGCGGCTGGACATCATTGTTCTCTCAAAAGATCAGGTTTGAGCTAACTGCTTATTACCTGCAAGGGAAAGATGAGATCATCAGCTTGCTCCAGGCAGACAATACTACACAATATGCCAACGCTGCTGCTGCTACCCACAAAGGCTTAGAGTATAACCTACTGGTTGGCTCCGTAAAAAACCTTGCCTTTCGCATCGGTGGAACGTTTGCGTCCCATACCTTTAATAAATACAGTGAAATTAGTGGCGGAAAATCCATCGGCTATAACGGTCATCAAATGACCAATGCACCAAAATGGATTGCTAATTCGGAGATTACCTGGAAACCCACTTTTATCGCTGGCTTCAGAACCGGTGTTGAATGGCAACATTTGGGTAAATATTTTACAAATGCAGCTAATACCAAAACCTACAGTGGTTATGATCTTTTGAATTTACGCACTGCCTATCGCATCAGCAGCGGCAGCGCGAAGGGACTGGAGGTTTGGTTCAATGTTATGAACCTGACCAATAAACTATATGCAACTACTGTTACTGGAAATAGCTATGGGGATACTTATACGGCGGCCCCTCCGCGCACCTTTTCATTAGGTATCAGTCATTCTATTTCAAAACTATGATCATGAAAAAAACATCCATTGCGAATCCGGTTAGATTGCGATATATCATTCATTATCGTGAAATCACGATATATCAAAAAGCTTAAAAAAACATGTTAATTACAAATATTTGACGGTTAATTCCTTAACAAATGGCATGAGTTTGGTGTTATGGATAGTAAATTACAACATCCCTAACGCTAAACAACCATAACATGTCAAAAAAAGTAGCCGAACAACTTGTTGAAATGTTGATACAGGCCGGTATCAAACGTATTTACGCCATTACCGGCGATAGTTTAAATGAGCTTAATGATGCGGTACGCAGAACGCCCGAATTAAAATGGATCCATGTACGGAACGAAGAAGCAGGCGCTTTTGCAGCTTCGGCCGATGCGCAACTGAGCGGGCTTGCCTGTTGTGCAGGAAGCAGTGGTCCCGGGCATGTGCACCTGGTGAATGGCCTTTATGATGCTCACCGGTCAGGAGCACCTGTTTTAGCCATAGCATCTACCTGTGCTACTAAAGAGTTTGGCAGTAACTACTTCCAGGAAACCAATGTTATCAAGCTTTTTGATGACTGCAGTTACTATAACCAGGTGGCTGCCAACAACAAGCAAGTACCCCGTATGGCACAGGCGGCTATCCAAACCGCTATTCAGCGCAAAGGGGTTGGCGTATTGGGTTTACCGGGCGATGTGGCAGGGGAGGATGCTGTTGAAATCGACTCGTCGGTAAATAACTTTTTTTGCAAGGCCAACATTACCCCGGTATGGGAAGAGTTAGTAAAACTGGCCGACCTGATTAACCGATACCCCAAAGTTTGCATTTTTGGCGGGATAGGCTGTGCCGATGCTCATGATGAAGTGGTTGAACTGGCGGCACTGATCAAAGCGCCGGTTGGTTACTCGTTCCGTGGTAAAATGTTTTTGGAGCATGATAACCCATACGAGGTAGGCATGACCGGCCTGCTTGGCTTGCCTGCTGCGTATCATAGCATGCATGAAAGCGATTTGGTTATCCTGCTTGGCACCGATTTTCCTTACACGCCTTTTTATCCCCAGGATAAAAAGATAGTGCAGATTGACATCAAGCCCGAAAATCTTGGTCGCCGCGCAAAACTAACGATGGGGCTTTACGGTGATATAAAATCTACAATTAAAGCGTTGATCCCTTTAATTAAAGAAAAAACCGACAGCAGCTTTTTAGATGCGCAACTTCATGTACATGCTAAAGTAAAAGAACAGCAGCAAGCTTACATTAAGGATTTTGGTGAACATGATGCTATTCATCCCGAAGCTTTAGCAGCTATCGTAGACGAATATGCATCTGCTGATGCCATTTTTACCTGCGATACCGGGATGTGTAATGTTTGGAGTGCCAGGCATATCAGCGCTAATGGGCGGCGTTCTATGATCGGCTCGTTTGTTCATGGATCTATGGCCAATGCTATGCCGCATGCTATCGGCGCGGCGCTGGCTTGCCCCGAAAGGCAGGTTGTGGCTATGTGCGGCGATGGCGGTATTTCTATGTTGTTGGGTGACTTAGCCACTATTAAACAATATGATCTGCCTATAAAGATCATTGTATTTAATAACAGGAGCCTTGGCATGGTAAAGCTGGAAATGGAAGTAATGGGCCTGCCCGATTTTGAAGTGGACATGCACAATCCTAATTTTACCATGGTCGCGGAGTCAATGGGTATAAAGGGGATCACTATTAATGACCCGCAGGACCTTGAGCAGGGCATAGCCGAAGCTTTTGCACACACAGGACCAGTTTTAGTAAATGTTTATACCGACGGAACTGCCCTTGCCATGCCGCCGCATATCGAACTTAAAATGGTTAAAGGAATGGCCGTCTCCATGACCAAAATGATGCTTGGCGGTAAATTTGATGAGGTTTTGGCTACCGTAAAAGGTAATTATAAGCATCTGCCCGAAATATTTGATTGAATTATTATACGAATACCTTGCAAATTCAACACAATTAAAACGAATTACACGAATTCCTAATCAATTCGTGTAATTCGTTTTAATTAGCGAAAATTAGTGTGGAAATTATTTTGCCCCCGAATGCCTGATTACCATAATGGCCCGAAAGTGATACTACCTGTTACGAATTGATTTTTGATTGATTTTTTTTACTATACCCATCGTAAGGTTGATGATAAATAATAGCTGCCCCAGTATAAAAGCAGCTGTCATTATTAAAGCGCCCTGCTGCTTTTTTTGAAATTCTGAAACCGCGTAATACCTGCGTGGGACACCATCCAATCCTATAAAATGTATTTGCTTACTTAGTAAAAGAATAACAACGGTTGTGGTGATCAATATATGCGCCCAGCTTAACCAAAGGGATGGCAAAGCATTCATCGCCAATGTATAAATTGTCCATATCAAAATAAGTATAAGCGCTATTAGCCGGTAAACTACAGGATATGAGATTACAAAATATGTATCATGCAGATTAATATCCAGGGAGCCGTTTGTAAACAGGAACGAAATTACAACTGATAGCAATGCAGTAATGGGCAGTAAGTGATATGGCTTAGTTCTAATATTAAAAAAAGTATAAGGTTTCAAGGCGTTGGTAATATTTGTTGCTGCTATAAAATTATAGATAAGTTGAAGCATCTCCATACTTATTTTGAAGTTAATTTAATAGCAAGTCCTTTTTTTTGTGCAATGCTTGATACTTACAATTTCAAATGCGCTATGATATTATTATCCCTGAGCTGTATAAAGTTGATATGTTCATCCAGCGGATCGTAATCGATACTTAATACAAGATTGCCTATCTTGAAATGATCTACCAGGAACGGTTTATCCAAAATGAGAGAATCTCCGTGTTTGGTTTGTGTTGGCTCACCTGCTTTTTTGAAGACTTCTTCACGGGTATCGTCGAATGAAATCTCAAATGGGAGTATATATTGCAGATCCGGGTTAGGGTAAATATTCAAATGAGAAAATACCGGTTGGCCGGGTTCCAAAACGATCAGCTCATCTTCGTCAATAACCGCATCTTCGTTAGTGAAACCTAAATCAATATGCAATAATTCTGATCGCATATAATCGCTTTTCAGGATATCGTATGAGCTGAGATCAGTAAATGTATCGGCTAAAAACGCCTGGAAATTATCATCATAGAGATAGGAGCCGAATTGATTTGTAAAATGGAGGTGGGTGAACATACTATAATCTTCTGTTCTTAAAGCTACAATAAATTTTATAATGATGTTTCCCTGATATGCAACTCAACCAAATTTCCCTACTTTTAAGCCCGTAATGGAAGCAAAAAATAACAAAAAAACCATTTGGGCCTGGTGCATGTTTGACTGGGCCAATCAGTCATATAACATCGTTATCACCTCTACTATTTTCCCGGCATACTTTGTGGAGGTTACCAAGTTCAATTCAAAAAATACCCAAATGGTAACCTTTTTGGGGCACAGGTATGTTAATACGGTTTTATCAAATTATATATTGGGTTTGTCATATCTTGTGGTGGCCGCCATCCTGCCTATCCTTACTTCCATAGCCGATTACCGGGGCAATAAAAAATCATACCTGCAATTATTTACCTGGTTGGGTAGCCTGGCCTGTGCCGGTTTGTTTTTCTTTAAGCCTGGCGGTGGATTGGAAATTCCGATGCTTTGCTTTGGATTGGCTTCTATAGGTTATTGCGGTGGCTTTGTATTTTATAACTCTTATCTCCCTCAAATAGCCACGCCCGATAAGCAGGACGCTGTAAGCGCCAAAGGGTTTATTTATGGTTATGTAGGCAGTATTGTAGTGCAGGTATTATGCTTTATCGTAGTGCTTGAACCTAATTGGTTTGGCATTACCGACGACTGGCTGCCAGCCCGGATCTCGTTCCTGATGGTTTTTGTATGGTGGATAGGTTTTTCTATTATCCCGTTCCGCATGTTGCCGAAAGGGCAGCCCAATGCGGGCAAGCATAGTTATAACGTGCTTACCGGCGGCTTTAAAGAACTGGCAAAGGTTTTTGGCAAAGTGCGCAAAATGCCGCTTCTCAAACGCTTCCTGGTGTCGTTTTTCCTTTACTCGGTTGGTGTACAAACCATTATGCTGGCTGCGGCTAACTTTGCTGCCAAAGAATTGCACATGCCCGATGCTGCCCTGATCTCTATTGTGCTCATCATCCAGGTGGTTGCTGTGCCGGGGGCATTGATCGCCTCCAAATCATCGGAGAAATTCGGGAATGTGCGTACGCTGGTAGGTTTGGTGGCAATCTGGTCGGCCATTTGTTTGTATGCTTACTTCATCACCAATTCTACCCAGTTTTATGTTGCCGCGGTGATCATTGGTATTGTAATGGGAGGGGTACAATCCTTGTCGCGTTCAACCTATTCCAAATATTTGCCCGAAAACATCCCGGATACGGCTTCATATTTCAGTTTTTATGACGTTACCGAAAAGCTGTCGATTGTGGTAGGCCTGTTTTGTTTTGGCTTTGTGGAAGCTGTGACTAATGAGATGCGCGACTCGACACTTGCCCTTGATGGTTTTTTTGTGTTGGGCCTTATTATGCTCATCGTGCTGATGTTTAAAGAAAATAAACTTAGCAAACAGCGGGTTGAAGTGGAGGCTTAAACAATTTGGCGGCAGGCTTGTACTATCAATAAATAAAATCATAAGCCATGATCCACACAGTTAACCACAACGTTACCGGCGATAACGGCACACAAAGAAATATCATTATTGAGCCGGTACTGCATCAATCAACAAATCATGAATTAAATGCCACCGGCTTGTACAAACTTTATAAAGGTGGGGCCGATGGGGAAGCTACGCTTTTTGAAATTCAGGAGATAGCTCCCGAAATTGGTGAAAGCAAGCCGCTGCTGGATGACAATAAGAACCCGGACTATTTAGGACAGATCCGCTTTGAGGGTGATGTTACTTCTAAATGGCATTATTCGGAAGGCACTTTATCGAATTATGAACAGCAACAGGTGGTAGAGTTTATCCAAAATACAAATTAGTTAGTTTTTCTTTTTTCCTGCTGACATAGGGCTGTCACCACGGTGTGGTTACTTTGTATTGTAATCAAAAACAAAACATCAAAACAATGGAAACTAACACAAATCAACAGTCAACAGAAACTGCAGCAGCATCTGTTTATACACCCGATCAACTTTTACAAAGCTGGCTTGGCCAGCGCCGGGTAACCCGCAGGGTTATAGACGCTTTTCCGGAGGAAGCCTTATTTAATTATTCGATAGGTGGTATGCGCCCCTTTGCCGATATGGTAAAAGAATTTATTAGTATGGGCGGGCCTTGTGTAAGAGGCGTTGTAACAGATAACTGGACACCAATTGCAGGTCTGGATCACCATACAGGTAAAATAGCAGCAACTACAAAGGCCGAACTGCTGCAACTTTGGGATGAGGCCACTGAGGAAATCAAAACCTATTGGCCCCAGATTACGCCCGAGCGTTTCCAGGAAACAGTACTGGCATTTGGCCAATATGAAGGATTGGTCAATTATATTTTACAGTACGTTATTGATAACGAGATCCATCACCGCGGCCAGGGCTATGTTTACCTTCGCACTTTGGGTATTGAGCCACCCGCGTTTTATGACAGGAGCTAAACCCGTTTTATAAAAAATAATCAAGGCTTTCCGAAAGGGAGGCCTTTTTTTATAATTGCCCCGGGCCAATATTGGCGTTTTTATATCTTTAACGAAGTGGTTACTTCAAATTTTAATAATGGCAATTATCCGCTCTTTTGCTCTTTTTTTGCTGGCCGGTTTATTTGAAATAGGCGGCGGCTATTTGGTTTGGCTTTGGTTAAAAGAAGGTAAGCCGCTTTGGTTTGGTATAGCGGGCGGGGTGATCCTGGCGCTTTATGGTATAGTAGCAACGTGGCAAACCGCCAATTTCGGCAGGGTGTATGCGGCTTATGGCGGTATTTTTATTGTAATGGCATTAATCTGGGCCTGGAAGGTGGATGGATTTAAGCCCGACCGTTATGATATTATCGGTGCTTTGATTGCATTGATAGGCGCTTGTATCATTGTTTATGCACCGCGCGGGCATTGATAAAGTACTATTGTTGGACTTTTTTGCAGTTTGTAAAATTTGCATACATTTAGTGAGCAAATGGAAAATAAAAACAACAAAAAAACCATCCGCGCCTGGGCTTTCTTTGATTGGGCCAACTCAGCGTATAACCTTGTCATCACTTCAACCATTTTTCCGGCATACTATGTAGCCATCACAACTAACCATGCCAACGGCGATAGGGTCAACTTTTTTGGTAAAAGCTTTGTAAATACTGCCCTTTCTGATTATGCCTTATCTGCTGCTTACCTGGTGATGGTATTGCTGCTGCCTATATTGTCATCAATAGCCGACTATAAAGGCAATAAGAAGATCTTCATGATGTTTTTTACCCTGCTTGGTTCGGCCGCCTGCTGTGCTTTGTTCAATTTTGACAAAGACCACCTGGAGTTAGGTATCATTTGCTTTGCGCTGGCGGCTATAGGTTATAGTGGTGGCTTTGTGTTTTATAATTCATACCTGCCCGAAATCGCCACTGTTGATATGCAGGATAATGTGAGTGCCAAAGGTTTCACCTATGGCTACATCGGCAGTGTACTGCTTCAGCTTATTTGTTTTTTATTTGTGCTGAAAGGGGAGTGGTTTGGTATTGTTGACAAAACCTTCGCGCCCCGATTGTCGTTTTTGCTGGTAGGCTTATGGTGGATAGGTTTTGCTATGATCCCGTTCAGCGTGTTGCCTAAGGGCAGCCCAAATGCGCAAAGCCACAATCATCATATTATAAAAGGCGGTTTTATCGAATTAGGGCACGTTTGGAAAAAGGTTAAGGAAATGCCGTTGTTAAAAAGGTTTTTACCATCGTTCTTTTTTTATTCCATGGGTGTGCAAACTATTATGCTGGTGGCAACCGGTTTTGCTGCCAAAGAGCTTAAAATGGAAACCCCGCAGTTGATCACTATCATTTTAATTATTCAACTGGTTGCTATTTTGGGTGCTACGCTGATGTCACGCCTGTCGGGTAAATATGGTAACGTAAGGATTTTAATTAGTGTAGTGATCCTGTGGATCGCGGTTTGTATAGCTGCTTACTTTACCTATACACAAACACAGTTTTACATCATAGCAGTGGTTGTTGGTTTGGTGATGGGCGGTATCCAGTCCATGTCGCGCTCAACGTATTCAAAATATCTGCCCGAAAATATCCCCGATACGGCATCTTTCTTCAGTTTTTATGATGTTACCGAAAAGCTGGCCATAGTAGGCGGGGTATTTAGCTTTGGCTTTTTTGAAGAAATAACCGGCAGCCCCCGCAATTCTGTTTTAGTATTGGGAGTATTTTTCATTATCGGCCTAATTTTATTGTTTTCTTTATTGAAGGCCGAACAAAACATTAATAAAAATTCGGATTTTAGCGCCCGTTAACTAATTTGTGCCGATGAAGGTTGAGTTGTTCATACCGTGTTTTATAGATCAGTTGTTTCCGGCAACTGCTTTTAATACCGTAAAATTGTTGGAGAAAGCAGGCTGTAAGGTTAGTTATAACCCGGCGCAAACCTGCTGCGGTCAGCCGGCTTTTAATGCCGGTTTTTGGGATGATGCCAAAGAGGTGGGAAGCAAGTTTTTAAGCGATTTTTCGGAAGACAGCGTTATTGTTTCGCCCTCAGCTTCATGTACGGGCATGGTAAAAAATTATTATAACGATCTGTTTACCAATACGGCTGTACACAATAAATGCAGGGCCATTCAAGGAAATATCTACGAGCTATCAGACTTTTTGGTAAATATCCTGGAGTTTGACTATTTCGGTGCCGAGCTTGATGGCAAGGCTGTGTATCACGATAGCTGTGCCGGCCTGCGCGAGTGCAAAATAAAGGATGAGCCGCGCCAGCTGCTCTCCAAGGTACTTGGTCTCGAACTGCTTGACCTGAAAGACGGTGAAACCTGCTGCGGTTTCGGCGGTACCTTTGCCGTTAAGTTTGATGGCATTTCAACCGCCATGGCGCAGCAAAAAGTAAATAACGCCCTTGATGCCGGTGCGGAATACATCATATCTACTGATGCCTCATGTTTAATGCACATGCAGGGGTATATCGACAAAAATAACCTGCCCATCCAAACCATGCACATTGCCGATGTTTTGGCTTTGGGCTGGGGGAATGTGTAAGAAGCAGCTATTCTTTGATTAGTTTCAACTTCAAGGTATCATCATATACTTTGGTATCCCATTGCATTTGCTTACCGTTGTAGTTGCTGATCTTTACCTTTGTTGTATCTCGTTTTGTACCTCCGTCAAAAACAATGTCGAACTTTTTTTCTCCTGTCTGGTATATGTATTGACCAAACCATGCGCGGTTAGCCTCAAAAACATAAGGGTTGGCACAAAATGCAATCCGGCCGCCGTCTTCTATATAAACGTAGCACCAGTTTTGCGCACCGTTCATCCATTCGTTTTTACCCACGAGTTTGCCGTTCCTGATAAGCTCATCTATTTTCCATTTTCCTGTAAGGGCCGATGGAGGGACGGCTGCTACATAACGGTAAATACTATAAAACGCAAGACCGATTACTAAAAGTTTTAAAACTGGTTTTGCAAAACTTAGCCTTAAGGGCGGTATTGTTACGTCTTTAAATAAAACAGGTTTAATATCCGGCCATCGTAGTAGTAAAAGGTATAACAATCCGGTAGTTATAATGATTGAGTTCATAAATGCTCCCACGGCTATATTATAAAAAGCATTGATTAGTACAATGTTTAACATTATGGGTAATAATATGCAGGTGCCCAGCAAGGTAGTACGCCTGAATAAAAGCATGATGGCGCCACCAATCTGAAGTAAACCGAGTATGACCGCGAAAGTGTAAGAGTGGCCAAAATAATTCCAGGTGAGGTCGAAGCCGTTTAACTTGCCTACAGGCGTGTTATCCCTCATGTAAACGTGTCCAAACTGCGTTTTCAGGATCTTGGCAAAGCCATAAGCCGACACTTGGAAGGCAAGGAAGTACCGCATAACGCCCCGCAGAAACGCGTGCCTTATTCCTGAATTAAATCCTTCCTTTTTACTTTTTTGATGCCAATAAATGGAATAAATCACCGAAAGGATGCATATTCCAATAATGATCCAGGTGAAAATCATTGCGAAGGACAGGTCACCAAAAGAACTAAACAGCTTATAAAGCAAAGTGCCCCACATTATCATTAAACAATCGTAGATAGCTACGAGCAGATACAGGCATTCAAGGAACTTGGCAAACCAATAGGAGCGGGGTGTGGTATTCATAGCTTATTTGCGTTCAATATCCAGGATAGATCCTTCTTTGGCCATCTCTACAAGAAATGGTTTGGCAATACCTTGCTGGGCGTTATCATAGGCGGTATCACCCTTTGCCGCGATATCATCAAGGCCCTCTTCACGGTCCGATTCATATTTGTTTAAGGCCAGGTAAACAGAATCGCCGGAAACCTTATTTACCCTGTAAAGGGTATAGTGATCGTTTTTAAGTTTGATATGAAATATATCGTTCTTTTGTGGCGATAAAACCCATTGGTTTACTTTTTTTGCTTTCTGCTTTTCGCTGATATAAAAAAATATCGAACCAATAACGATCAGGAAACAGCCTGCAAATGTCCACACAGGTATTGTAGTTTGAGATTTTATATTATCATAGCTTAATTTAAGCGAGGCGGGCATTTCCTTAAGCTTCAAAACCTGCCTGCAATGGAGGCATTGGGATACGCCTGTTTTACCTATCGGGAAAAACGGGATCCAGAAAATATGCGCCCAGCGTTGAAATACATTCATCTGGATACTGTTGGTTGTATTGCAGTTTGGGCAGATGTCGCTTGTTATTTCAGCTTTTAATAGTTTCGCTTTGGTGCCGTATATGATCATGGTATGGGTGGTTTAGGGTTTACGTTTATCCGCACTGAAAATAGGTAAATTACCAGGATTATGAAAATACCGGGACTATAAGAGGCTCTTGTTTATAGAAAAACTAAAGCAACGATGGTGGCACTGTTTTGTCAGCGGGTATTGGCAATAGGCCCTGCAGGTTAAAAAAACTCAAAAAAACATCAAAAAAAAGCCGAAAATAAATGCACGTTCTTAAGTGTTGATTTCGTACTCCTTAAAGTTTTAATTGTTGATAATCAAATATTTATCGATGTTTCAGGTGAAATGTTAAAGCTTTGATTATCAATATGTTTCATAAAAAGCATGTTTTGCGTTTCAGTCTCAAAAAATGGGACATTTTAAAAAATCGGCAAAGACAAAACCAATTTTATTTGGGGAATCGCGATTTTGGGACACCCATAATTTTACAATTACTTTTTACCTTGAAGTGAAATTGCTGAAATAGGCATTTCTTTAAAAAACTGTATCTTTGCCGTTTGAAATGAACAAGAAAGTCGCTTTTTACACTTTAGGCTGCAAGCTGAATTATTCAGAGACCTCATCCATTGGTCGGCTGTTTAACCAGGCCGGTTACGATACGGTAAATTTTACCGAAACACCGGATGTTTTTGTGATCAATACCTGCTCGGTAACTGATAATGCCGATAAAAAGTGTAAGAAGATCGTTAAAGAGGCCCTTAAGATTTCGCCTAACGCCTATGTAACTATAGTAGGTTGTTACGCACAGTTAAAACCACAGGAAATTGCCGAGATTCCCGGCGTTGACATGGTGCTTGGCGCTGCCGAAAAATTCCAGATAGTTGATCATATTACCGACTTAACTAAAAGGCCAAAGGCATTGGTGCTTAATCAGCCCGTGTCTGAAGCTAATGAGTTTGTGCCCGCATATTCTTTTGGCGACCGTACCCGTACTTTCCTGAAAGTACAGGATGGCTGCGATTATTCATGTACTTTTTGTACCATTCCGCTGGCCCGCGGTGCCAGCAGGAGCGATACCATTGAAAACGTTGTTGCTCAGGCAAAGCAAATTGCTGAGTCGGGCGTAAAAGAAATTGTGCTTACCGGCGTAAACCTTGGCGATTTCGGCATCCGCAATGGAAAGCGTGAGGATAAATTTTTTGATTTGGTTAAGGCCCTTGATGAGGTAGAAGGTATCGACCGTTTCAGGATCTCATCCATAGAACCTAACCTGCTTACCGACGAGATCATCGCTTTTGTAGCTGCTTCAAAACGTTTCGTACCGCATTTTCATATCCCGCTGCAATCGGGTTCGGATAAGATCCTGGGCTTGATGCGCCGCCGTTACAAACGCGATTTGTATGTTAACCGTGTTGCCAGGATAAAAGAGCTGATGCCCGATTGCTGCATTGGCGTGGATGTTATTGTTGGTTTCCCCGGCGAAACAAGGGAGGATTTTATCGATACCTATAACTTCCTCAACGAACTTAATATATCGTACCTGCACGTATTTACTTATTCGGAAAGGGAAAATACTTTGGCCGCTCAGATGACGGGCGCGGTACCCGGCTCGGCAAGGGGCGAGCGGAGTAAAATGTTGCATATCCTGTCGGATAAAAAACGCCGTGCTTTTTATGAAAGCCAACTCGGTAAAAACCAGGAAGTTTTGTTTGAGGGTGATATCAAAGATGGCTTCATGCACGGCTTTACCCGTAACTATGTAAAGGTACGTACCAAGTATGATCCTGTACTGGTTAACGAATTGAAAACGGTGCACCTAACAAATATTTCACCTGATGGTGATGTTGAAATAACAGAAGGCGAAGAAATATTAGTGCATTAAATTCTATATTCGCCTTAAAATATAACCTATGTTTCCAACGCTTACATCGTTATTGAAATACCTTTTTGGTTTTAATCTTCCTTTGCCTATACAAACCTTCGGCTTTTTTGTGGCGATAGCTTTTGTTGGCGCTTATTGGGCATTTGGCCAGGAGTTTAAACGTAAAGAAGCGTTAGGCGTAATCCATACTTTTAAAAAACGTGTTACTATCGGGTTGCCGGCTTCAAATGCCGAGCTTGCGGGAAATGGTGTTTTTGGCTTCATATTAGGCTATAAAATTGTTGACTGTATCCTTAATTACCAGGCTCTTATAGATAACCCGCAGGAGTTTTTGTTATCCCTGCGAGGCAACTGGATAGGTGGGATCCTTGGAGCTGCAGCGTTCGCGTACTGGGCATGGCATGAAGCTCAAAAACAAAAGCTTGATAAACCGGTGACCAAAGATGTAGATGTACATCCCAATGAATTGATGGGTAGTATATTGTTATGGGCAGCCGTGTTCGGCTTTGCTGGTGCCAAGCTGTTTAATGCGTTGGAAAACTGGGGCGACTTTATGAAAGACCCGGTTGGCATGCTGATAGGCTTTAGTGGTTTAACCTTTTATGGCGGTCTGATCTGCGGTGGCGCGGCAGTACTCTATATTGCTAACAAACACGGCATTAAACCGCTGGATATGCTTGATATCGGTGGCCCGGGCATGATGCTGGCTTATGCTTTAGGCCGTATCGGATGCCAGATGAGCGGCGATGGTGATTGGGGTATAGTTAACCTGGCGCCGAAGCCTCATTGGTTAAGCTGGGCACCTGATTGGATGTGGAGCTTCAAATTTCCGCACAACGTGAACGACGAAGGTGTGCAGATGATGGATTGCGTGGGTAAATTTTGCCATGAACTTCAATATCCGGTTTATCCAACCTCGTTTTACGAATCTGTAATTTGTTTATTACTGTTCTTTGTATTGTGGAAAATAAGGCACATTTTTAAAGCTCCGGGCGTTTTGTTTGGTATATACATGATATTAGCAGGCGTTGAGCGTTTCTTTATTGAGCTCATCAGGGTTAATACAAAGTATGTTGTTGCGGGTGTTTCATTTACCCAGGCCGAAATGATCTCTGTGATCATGGTTTTAGGTGGTATTACACTTATTGTAACCGGATTAAACAAAGAAAAGAAAGCGCTGGGCACAACAAATGGCTGATAACAAATCAAAAGGCAGTTTAATTCATAACCAGGTATTCAGATTTGTAGTTTCGGCCGGTGCCGGTTTTTTGGTGGATGTTTCGGCATTTTATCTTTTTTACCACAACCTTTTAATACAGCATACTTATAGGATATTCGGGCTTACCGTTCGTAACTATACCGTATCATTGGCATTATCGTTTTTTATGGGCGTAGTAGTTAATTTTTTAATTACCCGTTACATGGTGTTCAATGAATCTAAATCCGCGCCGCGCAAGCAGTTTTTTCGCTTTGTAACGGTGGCTATAATCGGTTTCTTCGCCAACTTATCAGTTGTAAAAATATTGATCCAAACTTGCAGCTTTAACCCTACAGTAGCACGGATCTCGGCTGCATTAAGCTTGTTCTTCGCCAGCTTTTTTATCCATAAAGTTTTTTCATTTAGCTTATCATTAAAACGTAACCATGCAAACAGCGAACATCATAAACCAGGTAATTGAAGTTTCAAAACAGGCGGGTGATTTCATCAGGCAGGAACGTAAAGCATTTGATCCTGATAAGATAGAATATAAAGGCCTCAACGATATGGTATCCTACGTTGATAAAACCGCCGAAGAAACTATAGTAAAAGGCCTGAGCAAGATTTTGCCTGAAGCAGGGTTCATCACCGAAGAAAAGACAACAACCAAAATAGGCGAGCGTTACAACTGGATCATTGACCCTCTGGATGGTACTACCAATTTCATTCATGGAGTACCCGCGTTTTCGGTAAGTATTGCTTTGAAAGAATATGATGAACTGATAGCCGGTGTTATATATGAAATAAACCTTGATGAATGCTTTTACGCCTGGAAAGATGCGCCCGCATATCTGAATGGCAAAGAAATCAGTGTAAGTAAAAACAAAACAATAGGCACCAGCTTATTGGCAACCGGGTTCCCATATTACGATTTTACCAAGCAGGCCGCCTATATCGAATTGTTTACGGAACTGATGCGCAGCAGCCATGGCTTACGCCGTTTAGGTTCTGCAGCAGTAGACCTGGCTTATACCGCCTGTGGCCGTTTTGATGCTTTTTATGAGTATAACCTTAACGCCTGGGATGTGGCCGCCGGTATTGTGATTGTAAAACAAGCAGGAGGCGAAGTGGTGAACTTTAAAGGCGGCTCTGAGGTATTGGATACCCGGGAACTGTTAGCTACCAATGGGAAGATCACGGGGGAGATGTTGGGGGCGATACAGAAGTATTTCAGGTAATACTTTTACACCTTTATTCCTTAGCATATCCCAAAAGCAATCCTTTATAAAATTGCAATTGCCTCTTAAGCGCATGTTGCTGATCTTTTGGTAATATTATTTGATCGTGGCCTTTGTTACCGTTAAAACGAACAATGACCTTATCTGCTGTTACAAGTTTTAATAATATTGAGATTTTGTCGTCGTAAATCGTCTCCTCGCTGTATTCGTTTATCCAATGCTGTAAAGAGTCTGTCGCAAAATCGGGTTTGTACAGGAGACGTTTACCATTTATAACAAATGTCAAACTCTGTAATCCTAAAGGTTTTTTATTTATATGTTGACAACCAAAATAAATGTTGCAGCCTGTTATGTCATAACAATTTATATAGGCGTATAAACCGGTGACTGGCTTACCGACTATTGAATTTTTATCTTTGAAATACGTTGCCTGAACCGCAGACTCTCTTGTGATATTGCTTGAATCTTTAATTAACTTTTTAAAGAGTTTTTTATCCACATTGATTGCGGCTAATTTTTTGAGACTCGCTTGCGCTGTTTCTGACAATTCAACAGATTGAGTTGGAGTGTTTAATATTGAGGTGTCAATAACCATGCTACCACTATAAGTAGTCTTCTGCTCCGATCCAATCATTTTAGCTATGAATATTACCACCATGATGGCGACCGAAGCTATCAGAGCGATACTACATCCAAGATTTGTATTTTGCTTATCGGTAGGAAAATCATCTGACTGGAGTGTTTCATTGGCATCACCATTTTACATGCCTTCCAATTGATTTTCTGCATATTCTGTTACGATTTCTGTAGATGATAACGTATTATTTGTCTGCGGTTTTTGATGGTAAGTTGTTCCGCAGTATGCGCATTGAATTGTTTGATTTGCGCTTGCAGTTAATATTGCACCGCAATTCTTACAATTTAGTAATTCATTAACTTTCATAATTTAGAAAGTTAGAGTAAACCAAGCATTTATCGACTGAAATTAAAATGTGGCAGTTGGGAATATCAATCAAATTAGGCATTGTGGTAACGTTTAAAGATTGGGTAGCTAAAATAAAAACTTATAGACAGATAACCTCATTTAATTATAAACAGGATTGGGGGTAAAAAAGCAAAAAGCCTCTCATTTTCATGAAAGGCTTTCGGGTAAGCAATGGGGCTCGAACCCCAAAATCAATATCATTATAACGCTTCAGAAACCACCTCGGTAACTTCAGGCACCATTCGTTTAAGCAAGTTTTCGATACCGGCTTTAAGGGTTACGGTTGATGATGGGCAGCCGCTGCACGAACCGCGAAGTTCAACAGTTACAACACCCTCGTTAAATGAGCGGTAAGAAATAGCGCCGCCGTCCTGCTCTACAGCCGGGCGAACGTAGTCATGCAGGATCTGCTGAATTTTAACTTCAGTTTCAGTGCCTTCAAAGTTTCCGGCTTCGGCTTCTTCCTCTAACTGGATCTTTAATTCTGACTCGATTGCACCTTTAACAAACTCTTTCATTATCGGTTCAACATCTGCCCATTCGCTGCCTTCAGTTTTGGTAATGGTAACAAAATTGCTGGCAAAGAAAACGCCGTTTACAAATGAGAACTTATACAGTTCCTTTGCAAAAGGTGAATGTTCGGCACTTTCCTTAGTAGGAAAGTCAACACTGCCGTTAATAAGCAGTTTGTTAACTATGAATTTCATAGTTGCCGGGTTAGGCGTTAATTCGGTATATACGTTGATATTCATCGTTTCGTGTTTTTATTCAATCTAATTAACAAATTTAACTACCTTTTTTATTAAAAGCTACCCTAAACTTTGTTATGACATTTCTTTGATGTGCAGATTTTAAATTTCAGATGTGCGGATGTGCAGATATGAAAATTGCTTGGACAATTAAAGCATCAAAAAATCATAATAAAATTCGCACATCTAACTCAAATCCCTGTATAGTTCAACGGCGTTATCTTTTTAATCTCTTCTTTAATGGCCGCACTTACATTTAACGTATCAACAAACTCGGCTATTGTGTTGGCGTTGATTTGGTGGTTGGTTCGGGTAAGGTCTTTCAGGGCTTCGTAAGGATTAGGGTAAGCTTCACGCCTTAAAATGGTTTGGATAGCTTCTGCAACAACAGGCCAGTTAGCTTCTAAATCAGCATTGATAGCATCAGTGTTTAGCAATAGTTTGTTTAATCCCCTTACGGTTGATTTAATGGCGATCAATGTATGTGCAAAAGGTACACCGATGTTCCTTAATACGGTCGAGTCGGTAAGGTCGCGCTGTAACCTTGAAATCGGCAGTTTGGCTGCAAGATGCTCAAATAAAGCATTAGCGATACCCAGGTTGCCTTCCGAATTTTCAAAATCGATAGGGTTAACCTTATGCGGCATGGCCGATGAACCAACTTCGCCGGCTTTGATCTTTTGTTTGAAGTAATTCATGGATATGTAAGTCCACATATCACGGTCAAGATCAATCAGGATATTGTTAATGCGTTTCAAAGCATCACATTGTGCGGCAAAATTATCGTAGTGCTCAATTTGGGTAGTAAACTGCGAGCGTTTTAAACCCAATATTTCGTTCACAAAATGATTACCGAATGATTTCCAGTCCTTATCAGGATAGGCGATAAAGTGAGCGTTAAAATTACCGGTAGCGCCACCAAACTTGGCTGAATTTGGAATAGGTTTTAGCAACTCAAGCTGGGCTTCCAAACGTTCAACAAATACCAGGATCTCTTTGCCTAACCGGGTTGGAGAAGCTGGCTGGCCATGCGTATGCGCCAATAACGGAACATTTTCCCACTCGGCAGCAAATGCTTTCAGGATACTAATCAGGTTATTAATGGCAGGGTAGTAGCTGTTATTCAGAGCAAGCTTAAAGGTATATGGAATAGCAGTGTTGTTGATATCCTGAGAAGTAAGGCCAAAGTGGATAAACTCTTTGTAGGGCTCCAAACCTAATTTATCAAACTCTTTTTTAATGAAATATTCAACCGCTTTAACATCGTGATTTGTCGTTTTTTCAATCACTTTAATGCTTTCAGCGTCATCTTCCGAAAAATTCCTGTAAATATCGCGTAACTTTTCTGATAGATTTTTATCAAATGATTGTAACTGAGGTAGTGGGTATTCGGCCAGTGCTATGAAATATTCTATCTCAACAAGTACACGGTACTTGATAAGGGCAAATTCTGAAAAGTATCCGGCAAGATCGCCGGTGGTGTTTCTATAACGGCCGTCAATAGGCGAGATCGCTGAAAGTGAAGTAAGCGTCATATATTAAAAAGAGAGTGGGTAATAATTTTTTGCAAAGGTAATCATTTTTGGGGTGCCAGCGGCAGATTAAAAGCTTCACAATTAAACCACAGGATAAAAAGCATAAATTAAATGGATTTTAAAAATGAACAAGTATTTGTAATGAAAAAGTAAAAATGAATGGAAACTTTTTATTCAAAAAATGTTTCCTTAGTTTTGACCCGGAAAGTCAATGAGTCAAACAGAAAGAATTATAAAAGGTGCTGAAGACCTGTTTTTAACCGCAGGTATTAAAAGTATCACCATGGATGATATAGCCAGGCACCTTGGCATGTCAAAAAAAACGATCTATCAATTTTTCAAGGACAAAAACGAATTAGTTGTTGCCCTTACAAAAAAGAAATTGAAGGAAGATGAGGATCAAATGAATGAGATTATCAGTAAATCAGCTAATGTGATTGAAGAGATGATCAACATGACCAAATGCTCAGAAGAGATATTTTCAAGGATCAACCCGATTGTTATTCATGATTTGCAAAAATATCATGCTGAAGCCTGGGAAGACTTTCAAAGATTCAAGGCCGGGGTACTGATCCAAAAAATGGAAGAACTTTTAACTAAAGGCATGGGTCAGGGTTACATTCGTAAGGATATTGACGTAAAGATAATGGCACGGATGCGGGTTAACCAGGTGGAGTTGGGTTTTAATACTTCAATATTCCCGGTAACTGAATTTAGCCCCTGGAAGGTACAAGTTCAGTTTTTAGATCATTTTAACTATGGCATTTGTACGCTTGAGGGCTACAAGCTGCTTAACGAATATAAAAATATTAATAATGAATAACCGGCTGCTGACACAAGGTTGTCAATAGCTAAAAGAAATTTGTATCAGTTTAAGTAAATCACTCAACCACAATATATATAATGAAATATCTATTTTTTACGGCAACTGTATTTTGTGCCGTAGCCTTTAAAAGCTACGCGCAGGAGGCAACGTCAAATGGACAAACCTATAACTTTACAGTTCAGGATTGTGTCAATTATGCTTACGAGCACCAAAGCGCAGTTGTGAACTCGGGTCTTGATATCAAAAGTGCGGAGTATAAGGTTAAAGAAACAACCGGCATTGGCTTACCACAAATCAGCGGCTCAGCCTCATTCCAGGATTATCTTAAAATACCAACCACGTTATTACCGGGTGAGTTTTTTGGAGCCCCTGGTACCTTTGTGCCGGTTAAATTTGGCGTAAAGTACCAATCAAACCTTGGTGTTAGTTTAAACCAGATCCTTTTTAACGGGAGTTATCTTGTTGGTTTAAAGGCTTCAAGAACATATCGTGAGCTTTCACAGCGTAATTATACCCGCTCAAAAATTGAAGCCAACGTTGCTGTCACCAAAGCATATTATCAGGTTTTGGTTAGCGACGAACAAATTAAACTATACGATGCTAATATAACCCAGTTAAAACAGCAGGTTGACCAAACCGTAGCACAAAATAAGCAAGGCTTTGTTGAAAAAATTGATGTAGACCGCATTACTGTGCAATACAATAATTTAATAACTAACCGCGAAAACGTTGTACGTTCATTGGCTTTGAACTATCAAATGCTGAAGTTTCAGATGGGAATGCCTGTTGATGAAAACCTTGTGTTGAAAGATAAGCTAAGCGACGTTAGCCTTGATAATAACGTTGCAGAAATGTCGGTAGATACAGGCTTTTACCATAATCGTATAGAGTACTCCTTGCAGGAAACTCAGAAAAAACTAAATGAGCTTGATCTGCAAAACAAAAAAACAACTTATTTGCCAACATTAAGCGCGAATGGCAGCTATGCGGCATCATATCAGAATAATAATTTTAGTAAGCTTTACAGCCAGGTTTTTCCTTCAAGTTATATCGGTTTAACGCTCAACGTTCCTATTTTCAGTGGCGGGCAAAGACTAAACCAGGTAAGACAGGCAAAAATTGAGGTGCAAAAATCAACAAACGACCTCGTAAACCTTAAAAATACGATAAATCTTGATGCAAAGGTGGCAACTGTGTCATACATTAATGGCTTACAATCACTTAATAATCAAAAACGTAACCAGGAGCTTGCACAGGAAGTACTGCGTGTATCAAAAGTAAAATATCAGCAGGGGGTAGGCTCAAGCATTGAGGTTACACAGGCTCAAACATCTCTTGAAGATGCCGATAACAAATATATACAAGGTCTTTATGATGCCCTGGTTAGTAAAGTTGACCTTGACAAAGCTTACGGACGAATTAAATAACAACACTAAACTCACTATATAACAATGAAAATGAAAAAACTCATATACATACCTTTCCTGGTTTTACTGGCTGCATGCTCAAGTAAGCCCAAAGATAAAAAGGCCGAACTGGCCGATCTGCAAAAGCAACAATCGGATATCAATTCAAAAATAGCGAAGCTGCAGGCTGAAATGGGTACTACCGATTCGGCTAAAACAACTGATGTAAGTGTTAAAGAAGTGAAAAACGGCAGTTTTACTAACTATGTACAGATCCAGGGTAAAATAGATGCGCAGGATAACGTTACTGCCTATCCGCAGGCATCGGCTGTTATTACTGCGATTTACGTGAAACCAGGCCAGCATGTAACTAAAGGCCAGGTGTTAGCACAACTGGATAATAGTGTTATGCAACAAAATATAGCACAAGCCGAAGCACAGGTTAGCTTAAGCCAACAGTTGTTTAATCGTCAAAAAAACCTTTGGGATCAGAAAATTGGCACTGAAGTACAATATCTGCAAGCTCAAACCGCATTGCAAAGCAATCAGAAAGCTTTGGCTTCATTAAAAAGGCAATCGGGTTTATACCGCATCATATCGCCAATTTCTGGTACGGTAGATCAAATGGACCTGAAACTCGGACAGGGTGCCACGCCGGGGCAAACAGGGATCCGTATTGTGAATGCCGACGTTTTAAAAGTTAAGGCCGATGTCCCCGAATCATATGCAAGTAGCGTAAATACCGGTAACGATGTTAAAATATTAATTCCGGATGCTAAGGACTCGTTGGTTACTAAAGTTACTTTTGCGGCCAAAGCCATCGACCCAACATCGCGTAGTTTCGGTGTGGAGGTCAAATTACCTCAGCGCAGCACACTTCGCCCTAATATGACTGCAATTTTAAAAATTGCTGATTATTCAAAAACAAATACCATAGCAGTACCGGTTAAAGCTATACAGAAATCAGAGAATGGCGACCACGTTTTTGTTAATCAGAATGGTATTGCCAAACAGGTGAATGTAAAATCGGGTGTTACCTATGGTGGCCAAACAGAGATATTATCAGGCTTAAAAGCCGGCGACCAGCTGGTTGTTGAAGGTGCAACTGAAATAGAAGACGGCGATAAGATCAAAGTTGTTCAGTCGGCCAATTAGTTATTAATCAATTGATCTGTTCATTATGAAAGATGTAAAAAAAGAATTTGGCCCTTCAAGCTGGGCCATTGATAACAAAACAGCCATTTATGTGCTCATGTTCCTGATCACAGCGCTTGGCCTGATAAGTTATAATCGCTTGCCTAAGGAAAACTTTCCGGACATAGCACAATCAAAGGTGTTTATAACTACAACCTTTGCTGGTCAGTCTCCCCAAAATATTGAGAACCTGGTAACACGCCAGATTGAAAAGCAACTGAAATCTTTAAAGGGATTAAAGAAAGTAACCTCAAACTCGGTTCAGAACGTTTCTATTATCACAGCTGAGTTTCAAGCCAATATTGATATCAAGGATGCAAAAATAGACGTAAAGGACAAGATTGACCAAGCTAAGAAAGATCTCCCGCAAAATGATAATAATTATACCGATCCCGTTGTTTCGGATATCAATGTTGCGGATCTTCCTATTTTATATATAAATATATCCGGTAATTATGACCTGAAAAAGCTAAAGGAATATGCTGATATATTAAAAGATGAAATTGAAAGTTACAAGGAGATTTCAAAAGTTGATGAAGTTGGCGCTTTAACACCTGAAATTCAGGTTAATGTTGATATGAACAAAATGGCTGCCGCACAACTCAGCTTGCCAGATATTAGTACGGCTATTGGTTACGAAAATATTTTATCGTCAACGGGTACCGCTAAAACTGATGGCGTTCGCAGGACTATCGACATTAAGCAGGATTTCAAAAATGCCGATGAGGTAGCTGCGATGGTGATCCGCAACCCAAAAGGGCAGGCTGTTTATTTGAGGGATATTGCTGAGGTTAAAGATTCATTTTTAGAACAGGAAAGTTACGCAAGATTGAAAACCAATGATAATCCTAACTTCAAAAATGTAATTACCCTCAACGTTAGTAAGAGGGCCGGAGAAAACCTGATTGAGGCTTCTGATAAAATCAATGAGCTGATTAAACTAAAACAGAGAACAGTATTCCCTAAAGGCCTGGATATTGTTGTTACAGGCGATCAATCAGATAAAACGCGTACAACGCTTAACGACTTGATTAACACCATCGTTATTGGCTTCTTGCTGGTTACCGTTATCCTGATGTTCTTTATGGGCACAACCAATGCCATTTTCGTAGCATTGTCGGTACCATTGTCGTGTTTTATCGCGTTCCTTGTGATGCCCGCAATTGGCTTTACGCTTAATATGATCGTGTTATTTTCGTTCCTGCTGGCACTTGGTATTGTGGTGGATGACGCCATCGTGGTTATCGAAAACACACACCGTATTTTTGCAAATGGAAAGGTGCCTATTAAGGAGGCAGCTAAAATGGCTGCAGGAGAAGTGTTCCTTCCTGTATTTTCGGGTACCATGACCACTTTGGCTCCTTTTGTGCCGCTGGCTTTCTGGAACAGTTTGATCGGGCATTTCATGTTCTTCCTGCCAATCACATTAATCATTACCTTACTGGCATCGCTGGTAGTTGCTTATATCATTAATCCCGTATTCGCGGTTGATTTTATGAGGCCTCACCATGATGGTGAACATGATAACCCGAAATTTGACAGACCGACAAAACGCGCCATGATATTTTTGGCGATTGCTACAGTTATCGGTTATTTGATTAACGTGGGCTTTGGTAACCTGATGGTGTTGATCATGGTATTATACCTGATTAACCATTTCTTTCTGTTGCGTGTTATCGATAGGTTTCAGAAAAATGCCTGGCCTAAATTTCAAAACTGGTATGCCAAATGGCTTGAACGTGCCGTACACCGACCAATAACCGTTTTGGCAGGTACTATAGGCTTATTTATTTTTGCAATTTTTCTGATGGCTGTGCGGGGTAAAACACCAGAGTTTTTCCCATCGGGCGATCCTAACTTTGCTTATGTGTACATTACTTTACCTATCGGTACCGATCAGGCTTATACCAACGAAGTAACTAAACAGATAGAAAAGCGCGTTGCCCAGGTAGTTGAACCCGACAAAGATATTGTGTCGTCAGTTATTTCAAACGTAACAAAAGGCGTTACCGATCCTACTGATGAAGATCAGGGCGATTATGAAAATAAAGGTAAGGTTACAGTAGCGTTTGTAGAGTTTGGTAAGCGTAACGGTAAGGATACAAAAAAAGTATTGGCCAATATTCGCGCGGCGGTACAGGGAATTCCAGGGGCCAAAATAGCTGTTACGCAGGAAAATAGCGGTCCGCCGGTACAAAAGGACATCAGCATTGAAATTGTAGGCGATAACCTGGATACACTGGTGGCTACCGGTAACAGGCTTAAAAGCTACCTGGCTAAACAAAACATTGCAGGTATTGAAAACCTGATTGCCGACGTACAAAGTGATAAGCCGGAAATTGTGTTTGATGTAGATCGTGAACGTGCCAATCGAGAGGGGGTGTCTTCTCAGCAAATCAATCAAAACCTGTTTACCGCTATTTATGGTTGGAAAGCGGCTGACTTTCGCAATACACGCGAAGATGATTATAAAATTATGGTAAGAACATTGCCAAGTCAGCGTAGTAATATTGACGAGATCAAAAACCTGAAGATCACCTACCGTGATATGGCGATGAATGGTGCTATACGCCAGGTGCCTATTTCAGCCTTTACCGATGTTCGCTACACAACAACTTACAGCAACATCAAGCGTAAACAACAGCGCAGGGTATTAACACTTGGTTCAAATGTTATCAAGCCTAATAATCCCAATGAGGTTAATGCTAATATCCTGAAAGCGATAAATAATTTTAAAAAACCGGATAATGTTATCATAAGGCAGGGAGGTGGCCAGGAAGACCAAATGGAAGCCATGACCTTCCTCCTTTCTGCCCTTGGTGTGTCATTCGGGCTTATTCTTGTTATTTTAATGATCCAGTTTAACTCTATCGGCAAAACGCTTATTATTATAAGCGAGATCCTCTTTAGTATTATTGGTGTATTGCTGGGCGTTACCGTATTCGGCATGACAATGTCTATTGTAATGACAGGTATCGGTATCATCGCGTTGGCAGGTGTGGTTGTTCGTAACGGGATCTTATTGGTTGAGTTTACCGATATGTTGTTGGAGCAGGGAGTGAGCATCCACGATGCAGTAGTTGAAGCTGGGCATACCCGTATGACTCCTGTATTGTTAACCGCAACAGCTGCTATTTTAGGTTTAATACCTTTGGCAGTTGGTTTCAATATCGATTTCGTTGGCTTGTTTACCCATTTTGAACCGCATATCCACTTTGGTGGTGATAACGTTGCTTTCTGGGGCCCGCTGGCCTGGACAATGATCTTCGGTTTAGGTTTCGCTACCATTATTACCCTGATCCTTGTACCGTGTTTATACCTGATCCGCTATAACCTGAAAGCAAGGTTGTTCGGCAAAAAATCGGTTGAAGCTAAACATGTTGAGGTATTAGAAACTGAAACAGTTTAAAATAAAGAGCCATTAGTAACAAACAGCCGCTGTCGAAAGATTGCGGCTGTTTGGGTTTATGACAGTTTTTAAATAAAACATAATAATGTATTTATGGTTCTTTAGGCAAACGTTTATCACAGCCATGAAACTTAAAATATCAAAACCGTTTTGGCCGGTAATAGGCCTCGGTACGTTAGCCGGTATGCGTACCTTATCTGCCCCTGTTGTAACCACGCATGTATTAAGTCATCATCCATCAAAGCAACTGGAAACATCACCGTTAAGGCTCATGCAATCAACAACGGTGGCTGCTGTTTTAAAGATCGTATCCGTTACTGAACTCATTGCAGATAAATTACCCTCCACTCCAAACCGTATAGAACCCGCAGGGGTAGCGGCAAGGTGTTTATCTGGTGCCCTGGCCGGCGCCAGTATTTATAAAGCGGTTGGCGGCAAAGCATTAACCGGAGCGTTGATAGGAGGGGCAGTGGCAATAGCAGCCGCCTACGGAAGCTACTTTTTACGAAAAAATACGGTTAAGGCAAATCATATCGCCGACCCGGTAATTGGCGCAATTGAAGATGCTTTGGTAATAGGATCGGGCTTTGGCTTAAGTAAGCTAACCTATGCCCCGGTTGCAGGCTGAACATATTTTTCAAGTTCGCCCAGGTTGCTGATCTCATTACGCGACCGGGGCAGGCTGTCAGGATAGTTCTTTTGAATAAAGGTTACCAGGTTTTCGCGGATATAGCAGCGCAGGTCAAAAGCATCTGATGAGGTTCGGGAGCTCATTAACACCCTGATCTCAATGGTATGTTCTTTAACATCAGTTACCTGTACTACTTTAACCCGTTTATCCCATAAGTTTGATTTAACTATCAGACGTTCAAATTCTTCGCGTATAGCATCAATAGGGGCGGTATGGTCCATGTATAAAAATACGGTGCCCAAAATGTCGGCAGATGTCCTTGTCCAGTTCTGAAAGGGTTTTTGAATAAAGTAATTGATGGGAAGTATCAGCCTACGTTCGTCCCAGATCTTTAAAACCACATAAGTAAGCGTGATCTCTTCTACGCGCCCCCATTCGCCCTCTACAACCAAAACATCATCAATACGAATAGGCTGAGTAAACGCTATCTGGAAGCCGGCCAGCAAATTACCTAATGAGCTCTGTGCTGCAAACCCAACTATGATACCGCCTATACCAACGCCGGTAAGTAAACCGGTACCTATCTTGCGCATACTTTCAAAACTGAGCAAGATAATGGCAATTGTTAAAAAGATGATGGTCACTACAATGATCTTACGGATAAACTGGATTTGGGTGCGTACCTTACGTTCCTTCAGGTTATCCACTTTATTAAGGTCGTAAGTGTGATAGATGTAATCTTCCAGGATCCTTACCGAACGTACAAGCAGGCCCGCGAAAGATATGGTAAGTAAAATCTCAAAAGTTTTGTCAAGAGGTTTGTAATAAACCGGATTCATTCGCATTAATGGCGAAAGGATATTGAATAGAAACAGTGGGATGAAATAAGCTACAGCCGGCCCAAGGTTAACCAGTATCGATCTTAAGATTGAGTAGGATGTATCTGCTTTTTTTGCATAAAATTTAAATAGACGGGTTATTATGAATTTTATAATAAGGCCAACAAGTACGGCTACCAGCGCGATGATCAGGTTCCAGGCAAATGACGGTATGCGCTGTGAAAATGTAAGCAGGTCGGGGGGTAAGCTGTTTTCAATATTCATAGCAAGGCAAATGTTTTCTACAGTAAAATAGTTGGAATGTAAAATTGTTTTAGCAAATGCCGCGGTACCGGGTGTTGTTACATATGTTTAATGAATTTTTGATAGTTTTGTTAAAAAAGTCAGGAAATCGATTGTCTTAACTTTTTGTTTACCTGTTTAAATAAAACTTAACGAGCACATGGCAGCAGTGAATGACCAGCAGGATATTAAAAGAGAGAAAATTTTAGAAGCCTCGCACCAACGCTTTTTACATTACGGTTATTCAAAAACTACCATGAACGAAATAGCCGGCGACCTCTCTATGTCAAAGGCCCTGCTTTATTATTATTTCCCGGATAAAAGCCAGTTGTACATTGCTGTAATGCGTAAGCTTGCTACTGATTATCTTAAAACACTTGAAAACAGGCTAAATACATTTACCAATTTAAAAGAAGCTTTCACCTTCCAGGTAAATACCCATCATGAGTTTATAGTAAACAATTATAACTTTTTTGATTTTTTCAGGCTTAACGAACAAAACCTCCCCGAAACCATTTGGCAAATAGTTAGCGAAGTTCACAGTGCCGAGCTAAACTTGTTAAGCAATGCTATTAAATCGGAAGTTGAAAAAGGAGCCATTAAGCCTGTAGAAAATCCTGACGAAGTTGTTGATGTATTGATGGATGCTTTGCACGGCATCAGGGTGGGGGCGATATCTCAAAAGAAAACTAACTTTCCGCGCAAGGAACACCTGGAAGAAATTCATCATAAAAAACTACTCCTGCTTGATATTTTTATCAAAGGATTGATGTACTAAAGTCATCTTAAGGTATAAATACTCCATACTGTCAGTTAGCCGTCAAATGAATTGGCTGTTAAATATTATGGCTATTATTTATGGGTACATTTGTACTTACAAATAATTTAATAGCCAGGTAATTACCTCCCTGTTTAGTTGTTTATAAAATACTTCTTTTTTAAGAGGTGATTGTTTTAGAGTGATTTAGCCTGCATAGCTTTTTGCCGTGCGGGCTTTTTTATGGGTTGATATTTGTACGGATAGCAATATTGCCGGTCAATATTTTATGTACCGGGCATGCATTTGCTATTTTCAATAACCGGTCTCTTTGTTCGTCATTTACTTCACCTTTAAAGCTAATTTTAGTTTCAATGCGTGTACCACTTAAAGTCTTAAACATTTCAACATCGGCTTTAATTTCCTCTATAGGCCACATTTTACGGTTAATGTACATGCGCAGGGTGATTGCAGTGCAGCTTGCGAGGCTCGCCAGTAACAAACTAAATGGGTTCATGCCTGTATTGCTGCCTTCGGCCTCAAGGGGTTCATCGGTTATAAGGCCATGCCCACCGCTGTTAACTACTGTTTGATATTGAGTGAGTCCTATAAGTGCAGTAGCTGTTTCTATCAATTCAATTCCGGTTTCTTCCATAAGGCGTTTAAATAGAGTATTGTTATTAATAAATTAAGCTTAGTCCTTAGTCCTAAGGCATGAGTTCTAAGTATAGAAAAGCAAAAAAACAGATTGGCGACTTCCGACTCAATACTATCGACTTAATTTTCTTTATTCGGGTGTTTCATTAATATCAACCAGGTTCCAGTTCTTTTTCAGAAATTTGGGGCCGCCATTATATTTCAGTATCACTTCAAAATTGGTACGGTTTGTTTCACCCTGGCTATCTGTTGAAAGAACATACGATTTGATAATAAAAACAGAGTCGGCCTTTTTGCCAAATTGGTATCTGCCGTCAGGAAAAGAGGTATTTCCCGAACGTATGGTTGGGATTACAAATTCCTTCGCAATTTTATAAGCATCATCGGCATTAGGCATTTTGCTAAATGAAAGCACCTCCGTAACATCACCGGATATGGCAAACTTTACCATAATAAAAATAAATACTACACCAGCGATGATAATAGCGTAGACGCCTTTCATAGCGCGCTTTTTTTTTAGCTGCTTTTCTTTAAGATAAGTTTGAGTCATTAGTTTATAAAGGGTGCGATAAAATTAGCAATTAATTTGATGAATAAACACCCCTTTGTTAAGCGGTAATTATGGCTGATGGCCGAAGAACAAATAAGCAATAAAAATAGCCGCAATAACGCCGGCTAAATCGGCAATAAGTCCTGCCGGAATAGCATAACGCGATTTTTTAATACCCACCGAACCAAAGTATAAAGCAACGATGTAAAAAGTAGTATCGGCCGAACCGTTAAAGATCCCGGCAAGCCGCCCCGCAAATTTATCGACACCAAAATTTTGCATTACCGTTATCATCATACCTTTTGAGCCCGAACCGCTAAGTGGTTTTAAGTAAGCCACGGGCATAGCATCTACAAAGCGTGTATCTAAATTAAACTGAACACAAACCCAGCGTAAGCCTTCATTCATATAATCCAACGCGCCGCAATTCCTGAACACGCTGATCCCAACCAGCATAGCTACCAGATAGGGAATTATCTTTACTGAGGTTTCAAAGCCGCCTTTAGCGCCCTCTACAAAAACTTCAAATACGTTTACCTTTTTTATAAGGCCGCCCACGATAAATATTACCGGTATGGTAAACAACATCACATTGCTTATAACTGATGATACCGTACTGATCTGCTCTTTGGTTAGCTGCGTGGTAAAGTACCATACCACCAATGTAATGAAAGCGGTAACGCCGCCAAGCCAGCCAATAATAACCCTGTCAAAAAGATTGATTTTTTGCTTAATAGCCACTGCCATTAAGCCAACTACCGTGGCTACATAGGTAGCAATGATACAAGGTAAAAATACTTCGGCCGGATCTTTTGAATTAAGGATGGCCCTTTGTGCGATGATGGTAACGGGTAATAACTGCAAGCCGGATGTATGCAGCACCAGGAACATGATCTGGGCATTTGAAGCTGTTTCTTTATCTGGATTCAGCTCCTGCAGGCTGCCCATCGCTTTTAAGCCAAGCGGTGTAGCTGCGTTATCGAGGCCCATTAAATTGGCCGAAAAGTTCATCATCATCTGGCCCGTAGCGGGGTGATCTTTAGGTACATCGGGAAACAATCGGCTAAAGAAAGGTCTTACTATCCGTGATAAAAAATTAATAGCTCCAGCTTTTTCGCCAATGTTCAGAATGCCGAGCCAGAATGCCATAGAGCCAATCAGCGGCAAAGCGATATCCATTACCGACGATTTTGACGAATTAAATAATCCTTCAACCAATAATTTGAAAGCTTCTGTATCGCCAAAAAAAACTAATTTTATGAGTGAAACTACAAATGCAATTACAAAAAAAGCTATCCAGATATAGTTAAGCGCCATAGTAATGTTTAAGGCTTTGAAGTTAGTGCTTTTGCTGTTTAATATGAAATACTGATACTTTTATACTATCGATAAACCAATAAATGAACGACACTATCCATAAACTCAACGGAATTATAGATAATGTAAGGCAACTAAAAGGCCGCGACATTGACTGGGCCTATAAGGTATCGCCCGCTAAATGGTCAAAAAAAGAAGTGATTGGCCATTTGATTGACAGTGCTCAAATTAACCTGCAGCGTTTTGTGCGTTGCACCTATGAAGAAAACTTCAGACTTACCTACCAACAGGTAGAATGGGTTGCTGCCGCACGTTACCAGGATGCTGATATTAACGAATTGATTGAACTTTGGGCCTTGCTGAACCTGCAGATTGTACGGGTGTTAGAGAATTACCCTGCCGACAGATGGAGTGCCCGCTGTGACAACAGCAAACAGGAACCAAACCTGCAAACTGTAGAATGGCTTGCCGCCGACTATGTTGATCATATGCTGCATCATCTAAAAGATATATTGTAATGGCTGGCTATTCGGGTACACCACTGGCAAAGAAACTGGGTATAAAAGCAGGCGGGAAGCTGTTGCTTGTTAATGCCCCTGACCATTACCTTGATCTGTTTAGCGACATGCCTCCTGATGTTTATTTTACAGATGATATTTCATTTGAAATTGATGTGATCCATTTCTTTAGCAAAAGTGCGGATGAATATCGAGTTAAGCTGCCTGAACTGATAAAGCAAATTAAACAGGACGGCATGATTTGGGTATCCTGGCCCAAAAAGGCTTCAAAAGTAGTTACTGATATTACAGAAGATTTGATCAGGAACTTTGCTTTGCAAATGGGGTTGGTTGAGATCAAGGTTTGCGCGGTTGATGAAGTGTGGTCGGGTTTAAAGCTGGTGATCCCCGTTAAAAACAGGAAATATGTGGTATAGGTCATTTTTGGTTAAAACCAGTTAAACAAACGGCACTGCGTTTTAGCATAAGCACTTAATTGTATAACTTAGCGCAATAATACCCGATAATATGGCTCAGATTGAATTAAAACGTGTACATGGCGATTTTGGCTTTGAAGCTGTTGACGCTAACGGTCACACCGTAAAAATGGACAGCAGTCCGGAAAGTGGCGGCCAGGATTTTGGCATTCGCCCAATGCAAATGCTTTTAATGGGCCTGGCTGGTTGCTCGGCAATTGATGTGATCAGTATCCTGAAAAAACAGCGCCAGGAAATTACCGACTATAAAATGGTGGTTAATGGCGAGCGGGAAGCCGGTAAAGAACCTTCATTATGGGAGGATGTGGATATTGAATTTCATATTTACGGCAATGTTGATGAGGATAAAGCTGTACGGGCTGCCGAGCTTTCTATCAATAAATACTGCTCAGTTGCTGCAACACTTGCAAAAGCCGGTGCTGAAATTAACTGGAAAGTAATTGTTCACCCTGCTCAATAACATAGTTATTACTCGTTGAAAATACCAGATGGCGGAACAGGAAGTACCTATTAAAACAGTTCACCTGTTCCCCCTGTTGGACCAAAAGCTAATAGAACTGCTTAGATCCTTATCGACCTACGACTGGAACAGGCCTACATTAGCAAAGCTTTGGACTGTAAAGGATATTGCCGCTCATTTACTTGATGGTAACATGCGCGTCATTTCTTCCGCTCACCAGTTTGCCGGCGACCCTCCTTCAAATCCCATTAATAACTATAGTGATTTAGTTGATTTTTTGAACGGATTAAACGCCACCTGGGTAAACGCTATGAAGCGTGTAAGCCCGCAGTTGCTTACTGATCTTTTAGAAACTACAGGCAAACAATACAGCGAAATAATGACTGCTGCTGATTTGTTTGCGCCTGCACCATTTTCAGTAGTCTGGGCAGGTGAAGATGAATCTGTTAACTGGTTTCACATAGCCCGCGAATACACCGAAAAGTTTCATCACCAACAACAGATCCGTGAAGCGGTAGGCAAACAAGGTATCCTAACTGCCGAATTATTTTATCCCTGCATCGATACCTTTATGTGCGGACTGCCGCATGCATATCGTACGGTCAGCGCAAACACAGGTACGCTAATTCAAATTACTGTAACTGGCGAAGCCGGCGGTAACTGGTACCTGTTTAAAATGGCTGATGGCTGGACACTCATAAAAAATGCCGAATCTGTGCCGGATACTATAGTAACTTTATCGCCTGATATTGCCTGGAAGGTTTTCACCAAAGGCATCGATCCGCAAACAGCATTGGGGGCATCTAATATCAGCGGCAATATTAACCTTGGCGAAAACTTGTTTAATATGGTTGCCGTGATGGCTTAACAACTATTTTGTTTAATTACTCTTTAACTGTACAAAACTGTATTCTTTTTAACTCATTAACCAGTTTGTACAAAAGGTTAAAAATTTGGCTGTTATTGCTTGTTTAAAGCAACCTTAATCGCATTATAAAAACATAAGCGCTTGACTTAGTTAATCAGCATTTTATCTCAAATTTCATATGCTTTTCTTGTTTGATTAGCCTGCCTTTTGGCCATGGGCTTTCTGGATTAACAAATATTGATGGCATCAATGTTGGATTAACCAGTGTACGTTTTACTTGAATGTTAAACGTATAATTAAACATATAAATATGAAAACAAATTTAAAAAAAGCCTCATTGCTTCTTACGGGAGTTATGATTGGCAGTAAATTATTCGCTCAGTCAACAGATACCTCAGCTACAGCAAAAGATTACGTGAGGCCCTTTTCGGGTGGTGGTGAATTGCGCACATGGTCAATAGGTGTACATGGTGGTTTGTTAACCCCTTTTACCATATTTGGACGCAATAACAGGCAGGATTTTACCAGCCCAACCGAACAGTTTGGTTACGGCGGATACATTAAAAAACAAATATTGCCATCCTTGGGCTTACAGGCCGACTTCCTTCGCGGTAAATTAACTTCATCAAACAGTCAACCTAACGCAGCAGGTACTTCTCCCTATGATTCATACTCTACTAAATTAAACTGGTCGGCAGCTTTAAGTGCTAATATTACGCTGGCTAACATCAATTGGCGCCATGAAAAGCCGTTTATTCAGCCTTATTTAACCGCAGGTGTTGGTAATTTGAACTACACACCAAGGATTACCCCGGTTGGCGGGCAACAGGAAAACTTTAAGAAAACCGATAACGGCCATATCAACGAATTGTTTATCCCGGTTGGCTTAGGTTTGAAATTTGACCTTGCACCAGGTATAAACCTTGATTTAGGTTACCAGGTTAACTTTGTACAGGCCGATAACCTTGACGGATATAAGTATGGGGCGGGTGATGACAGGTTTTCATACGCGCATATTGGTTTAGAGTTTGCCCTTGGTAATAAGAAAAAACACCAGATGGCAACTCATAATCCCGTATCGTCAATGCGTACAGAGTACCAATGGGAAAACCAGCGTACCCGCGCCGAACTACAGCAACAGATTGATGCTGAAAAAGCAAAAAATGCGCAGCTGGCCAGCGACCTTGCAACAACCAATGCCAATCTTGCTAAGTTAACTGCCGACAGCGACGGTGACGGTGTTGTGGACGTAAACGATAAATGCCCTAACACACCAGCAGGCCAAAAAGTTGATGGCTCAGGTTGTCCTTTGGCTAAACCGGTAGTTTATGTTACTGAAGAAGATAAAAAAGTGGTTAAAGACGCTATCAAAAACCTTGAGTTTGATTTGGGTAAAGCTACCATTCGTGCGCATTCATATCCAAGTTTGGATAGGGTAGCACAGTTATTAGTTGATAAAAACTTTAGCCTGAAACTTGCTGGCCATACTGACAATACAGGTTCGGCTGATTTAAACATGCGTTTATCAAAAGATCGTGCTGAATCGGTTAAATCATACCTCGCAAGCAAAGGTGCAAATCCATCGCGTATTGAAGCAACCGGCTATGGTCAAACACAGCCAATAGCTACAAACAAAACAGCTGCAGGCCGTCAGGCTAACCGCAGGGTTGAATTTACCTTGTATTAACAAAGGTTGTTAAACCTTAAATAAGTAAAAAGCTGCTCAATTGAGTGGCTTTTTTGCTTTCATATTTAGCAACCAAACCAGGGATTGGTTGAATAGGCAGGATTTTAATCGATTCGCCAATACCATCATCCCGTGTAATTTCTTGTAGCAGGAGCGGGTAACGGTTGTGATACGAGGGAATCGTTAACAGCGATCAAGTGTTGAGTATGTGCGCTCAATTTTGTTGCAAATTGATCTGTATTTATTTATCCGTGACATTTATAAGCAACGTTATTTAATATCAGTGTAAATTAAAACAAAGTAATTTTAAAGATTACTCAACATAACCGTTTATTGCAGCGGGTGGTGAATAATATCCGCTTTTTAGTTAAGGTTAAAGGTTATATGCTGCCGGTAACTCTTGAGCGTATCAAACTGACTTTTTTATGACTTTTTTAATTACAAATTAAGAAACAGCTCTTGTTATCACTTGTTCAAATCATACATCTCATTATTATAAATTAGCTATGAAAGCAATCCTGGTAGTTCACAATCTCAAAAAAGAAAGCAATTATGCACTTACTTACGCCGGTAATTTAGGTGATAAATTAAAAACCAAAGTAATTGTTATGAACACGGTACCGGAGCCGATGAGTGTTCAGTTATCTGATACTACCAAGCAGGATATATTTGATAATGAGGAATTCAGTTTTAAAGATCAAAATAAAGGCATCGAAAAGATAGTTTTCCTTAACTATCTGGATACTTTGGGGATGTCGCTCCACGCAATTATAGCTAAATATGATATAGGTTTAATTATCAAAGGGGTTGGCGGAACTGCAAAAGAAATTAATGAACAGCTTGTGCCTGTTTTAAATCATTCATGCTGCCCCTTACTGGCCGTTCCGGAAGGTGCCTCATTCAATATTACGAATATGGGATACCTTGCCGATCTTCGTTATGCCAAAAAGGATATCGTAAGCCTTTTAAGTAAAATGAGTGAAGCAATGGATGTAAAGGCATCACTTTTTAATATAACTGAATCGGGATTACCCCATATGCATAATGATTATGCTGATGCTGTGTTCAGGCAATTGTTCTCCGGTTCAAGGCTGAACCTGGTGAATATCAAGGAGCGGGATATCATGAAAACCGTTGATGTACTGGCCAATATAATGCGGGTTGATTTTTTTGTATTGAGCAACCGCAGCTCACAATTAAATGGGTTATGGGATTGGGAGAATATGGAGAATGAAGAACATGCCCATCTACCGGCGCTTATCTTTCCATGCTGAAAATAGCGTAAATATAAAGGGAAGATACTGTGATCGATCTTCCCTTTATATATTCAATTTGGTCTTTTATAAAACGTAAACACCATTTGCTTTCAGAACTTTGCTGAAAAACAACAAATGCCCCGGCAAGGCGTTTTGCCAAAACTCCCAGGTATGGCCTCCTGGTTGTTCGGAATAATCATGTGGAGTATGGTTATAAACCAATCTGCGGTGTAATTCACGGTTGGGCTCAAGCAAAAAGTCATCAACTCCTATATTAATAACCAATGGCAGCCCGTTTTTACGGATCTGATCTGCCATGTTCACAACAGAATATTGCAGATAAGTATCGGGCGTCATAGGCCCCCAAATCTTATCAAGCATTTTGCTAAGCATCTCAAACCTGTCGGGCGGAAGTTTCCAGGTTGTCATGTTGGGGTCAAGGGCTCCGCTCATGCTCCCTGCTGCTGCGAAAAGGTCAGGATGCCTGGTTGAAAGATACAACGAACCAAAGCCCCCCATGGATAAACCTGTGATAAGCCTGCCTTTTTTATCATTGATAGTGCGGTATTTGCTATCGATAAAAGGGATCACCTCTTTAATAATATAAGTTTCAAACTTGCTGTTAGGATCAATCGGGCTATCAACATAGTAGCTGAAGATTTCACCTTCCGGCATTACAATAATGATATTATACTGATCGGAGAGATCTTTCACCAGTGATTTATCCGGTGTTTTCGACAGCCAGTCGTCAAAATGGCCGTAGCCGCCATGCAGAAGATAGAGTACCGGGAAACTGGCTTTACTTTTTGCATATGCCTTCGGAAAGACAATCGCCGCTTTGTAAGTTTTGTTCATAGCTGCGCTGGGGATTTGTACCGTGTCAACTTTGGCAGCAAATACCCATACGCAGCAAAACAACAGCGTAAATGTTAGAACTATTCTTTTCATATACTTAGGGTTTAGGGGCAGCTGCTACTATTTTTAATAATTCATCATCAGGGTGGTTTTTAACTACGCATTGGTTGTCCAATATCATTGTTGCACCATTTTCGGCAGTATATGCCGGCCAGTTAGGTAATGATGGCGTATTCGGGTTGCCGGTTTTGGCAAAATTTATCCATGCGCTGCTTATTTTATCGGCAAGGGCATATGCTTCCTTACCGCCGCCGGTCATTTCCTGGCAACGGGCTATGTTATTAAACTGAAAAGCAATATCCATACAGTGCATGGCTTTATACATACCTCCATTTACGGGCGATTGCCAGGTAAACAGGTACATATACACCGGGGCCGCGCCACTAACAGCCTTTTCATTGGCCTGTTTAATGGCTAATGAGCGGAAGTTAAATTCAATGTCGGTATATTCTGATGGTTTTGAGATTGTTGGATACGCTTTTTGAGCAGCAGCGATATAAGCGTCGGTTTTATCGCCGTATTTCTTTTGCAGGGCAGTCTTTAACTCATCCATTGTTTGGCTTTTGGGGCCGGGAACAAATGGAGCAAACTCGTTTTTGGTAGTGCCTACCAGCAGCGGAACATTTTTAGACAATGCCTTGGCGGCAGCATCAGAGGGCTGATAAGGCAGAAAATTGCCGTCTAAAGCAGGGCCCCAGCCGTTCATGGTTCTGCCTTCTTTCTTTAAATCGGCTGAAACCTTGCGCATTGCTTTTTTACCCGCTTCGTTCAGTACATCATAAGGCAGTTTTTGAAGAGAATCAACCTGTGAAGGCTGCAGGTGAAGTTCTTCCAATAATGCAGCGGCAATTTTTTGGGTAACCGGTTTTTCATTAAAATCGGTGATATAGCTGCCGCTTTCAACAATGGCATTTTTAAATAAACCTTTTACTGATGGCGCGTTCATTAAACAGGTAACCTTGCCGCCGCCGCCCGACTGCCCAAAGATGGTCACATTATCAGGATCGCCGCCAAACTGGGTTATATTTTGTTTTACCCATTCCAGGGCCAATTTCAAATCGAGCAGGCCCGCGTTTGCAGAGCCCTTATATTTATCACCATAGGCTGAAAGATCAAGAAAGCCCAAAATGTTTAACCGGTGATTTACCGACACCAGTACCACATCTCCCTTTTTAGCCAGGTTTTCACCATCATACGATGGAAGCTCAATTGATGAACCGGCAGTAAAGCCGCCACCATGCAGCCAAACCATTACCGGGCGTTTTTTGCCATCGTTCAGTTTCTGTGTCCATACATTGAGCGACTGGCAGTGTTCATTTGAATAACCCAGATCATGCTGAAAGGCAAATTCAAATTCGTCGTTAACAGTTGTAGTTGGATCGGTAGGACAAACCGGACCGTAAGTTTTTGAACTGCGTACATCTGTCCATGGCGCAGGTTTTTCGGGCTCCATAAACCGGTCGGCTTTGGCGTAGGGGATACCTTTAAATGTAAAAATGCCATTGTGAAGATAGCCTTTTACTTTTCCGCTTTCGGTTGATGTTACAGCCACATCGTTCCCGGCGACAACTGGTTCGTTGCTGCTTTGGCAAAACGCCGTTACGGGTAAAAAGCAAATGAGTAAAAGCAGCATGAGGGTACTGTTTTTTTTCATGATTGTATTTGGTTAAATTGGTTTAAACTTCGTGATCCGAAACTGGCTTCCGGAATTGAAAGATAGCTAATTACCAATAATTGGCGAGGATCTTTATCCACTGGTAATAGCTATTGTGTAAATATAACACAATGGATTAGCCAAATACAACTATATCATACTTTTTACTTTAAAAAAATTTCAGCTGAAAACGTAGTTAATTTAATATAATTATAATCCATAGCTATCCTTATACCGCTGCATCGAAGTTTCAAATATTTCCATCGCGTTGCCCTCGATATCCTGGTTTTCAAATGCTCCATACACAGTATCAAAATTAAGCATGGATGCTTTTTGATATGCTTTGACAAATTCTTCCTTGGCGAGTAATATAATATTAGGATAGCTGTACATAATAGCCATATGCCGTTTGCTTCTGGCTATATTAAATGTATCACCACAAAGCATAGTTCCATTAGGTGTAAAGCCTGCAATGTGCAACACACAGCTGCCCGCAAAATGACCGCCGATATGTACTACGCTTATGCCATCCCAAAGTTGTGTGGTGTTACCACCCCATAAGTAGATATACGGAGAATTAAAAGGTATCCATTCGGCGTCATTTTGGTGTATATAGATTGGGCAGCCAAATTCGGCGGCCCAGTCATTCATATTACTATAATAATGCGGATGTGAAAACGCGATAGCTTTTAATCCGCCTTTAGCCCGGATAAATTCAATTGTAGCATCATCCAGGTACGGAATACAATCCCACAAAATGTTACCTCCCGGAGAGATAAGGAGCAGGGCCCTTTGGGCAATTGCAAAGTCTGGTTGTATTTTGAGTGCATACAGATGTTTATTTAACTGTGTTATTTTAATGGTGCGGTTCTTAAGTTCGGCTGGCGTATTCCATTGCTGTCCACTCTCCGGAACGTATTGTCGATCATCGGTACAAATTGGACAAAATTGGGGTGTTACCGGCCCGGCTAAAAGCTGGGTGCCGCATGTGCTGCATATGATGGTTTTATTCATTGTTTTATAAAGTGTTATTTAGGGAGATGATTTTAGATCCGGTAAGCTATTTTAGCCAATGCTTTGATCTGTTCCAAATCGGAAGCAGGGTTGAGGTGGTTGCAGTTACCTGTTTGTTCAACTGTTTCGGTCACAGGTTTTTTAAACGTAAGCTTCCCATACTTTGAAAGATTTACAAGCAATACGCTGAGCAAGATCACAATTAACCCCAAAAACTGCATTAACGAAATACTTTCATGTGCAAAGCAAACCCCAAGTAATACGGCGATAACCGGATTTACATACGAATGGGTGCTCACCTGCGTTGCAGGCCTTACCTGCAGCAGCCATACATAAGCGCTGAATGCCCCAATTGATCCGAATATGATAAGGTAAACGATAGCCATCCATGACTGAGCCGGAACAGTAGCGAGATCAAATCCGTTAAACTCCTGGTGAATAATGGCAGCCGGTACAAAAGCCAAACCGGCAATGATCATTTGCCAGGAAGTATTTACCCTTGCCGGAGCTGTACCGCCCCGCTTTTTTGAATATAATGATCCTGCCGACCATGCGACAGGACCAGCCAGTAACAATAGTAATCCTGTTAATTTTGCATGGTCCATAGTACCGGTAACTGATTTTAGGAAGGCTTCACCAAAAAGGAGCAGGATTCCTGCAAAGCCGATGATGAGGCCGAATATGGTCGATTTATTTTTTAGGTTTACCCGCCAGTTAGCTTTATCTAATATGATGAACCATATCGGGTTCACGGAAACCATAATGGCAACCATGGCACTGGGGATATTGCGCTCGACCCAGATCACTATACCTGTAGCTATGAATAGGGTAAGCAGCCCGCAGATACCGGAGGTAATGATATCGCGCTTAACAAATATGTTGTCGCCCTTAATGTAGCACCAGTCAAGTAATAAAATACCCGCGGTAAAAAAACGAAATGCACCCATCAGCATGGGAGGGAAGCCCTGAATTGCCATTTGTATAAAGAAATAGGTTGACCCCCATACTATATAAACAGTAGCAAAGGCTATGATCACTAAAAGGGGGGATGCTTTTGTATTTGCTGTAATTGCCATGATTATTTTATTGGTTAAAGATGTTTGCTGATTTTAATTGGTTTGCAATGATTGGTAAGCCGTAAGCTTTTTGTTCACAATACGTGAGGCGAACCATTTATCCAAGCTCCATGAATATTGGGACGTCCCGGCCAGCAGAAAACTTGCGGCGCTCAAAGTAAACACTGAGTAACCTAAAGGCGATTCGACGCCGAAGGAAATTGCCATCGCGATAGCAAAACATAAACTAAGGATACCGCTGCCGATAGCTGCCACGCGGGTAAATAAGCCAAGGATGAGTAATATGCCAAAACCGCCTTCGCCAATGGTTGCAATAGTTGCCAGCGGATTTATGATGTCATTGGGCAGGAAACTCATTACCTGTTTGGCATAGGCAATAAAATGTTTCCAGTCGCCCCAGCTAACGTGTGCGTGACCGTTTGGGCCAAATAAGCCGAGGCGGTCGGCTACTTCCCACAGGTAGCTTACTCCAATGGCTAACCTTAGGTATATGGATGATATTTTTTGATTGAGTTGCATAAGTTTTATTTTTTGATGATCAAAAATACCATGCTTTTGGACTATACTTGTAGTCCAGAAAATAGATTAAAGATAGTCCAGTATGATGCTCATCGAAAGTTTACTAAGTATAAATAAAAGCAGCCAGGTGCCCGTCTATTTACAAATTAGCAACGGTATTATTAATTATATCAGGCAGGGGACCTTAAAACCAGGCTCTGCGCTTCCTGCCAGTCGTGCATTGGCGGCATCGTTAAACGTACATCGTAAAACAGTAGTAGCAGCTTATGACGAACTTTATGCGCAAAGCTGGGTTGATGTTATAGCGCGTAAGGGGATTTACGTAGCTAAAAACCTGCCCGATGTTGCACCCCGGCCTATTGAAAAAGCTGTTCTGAAACATAGCCTGGCAAATGAAACTTCGTTCAATGTTGATGATAACAGGATCAACCCTCAGCGCATGTTTGTGGATATGCCTGATGGCAATATTACGTTTACCGAAGGGTTTCCAGATACCCGCATTGCGCCTGTCGACCTGATGGTGCGCGAATACAGACGGATGGCAGGTTATCATTTTACGCATAAATACCTGATGTACGGGCTGGAGCAGGGTTCCGAAAATTTAAGGAACGAACTTGCCCGTTTTTTGGGTGAAACCCGTGGCCTGCATGTAACACCTAATGATATTTTAATAACCAAAGGCGTTCAAATGGCACTTTACCTGTGCGCACAGGTACTGATTAATAAAAATGATATTGTAATTGTAGGTAACCCAGGCTACAGTGGTGCAAATGAGGTGTTTGAGCAAGCGGGCGCCAGGTTGGAATTTGTTCCTGTGGATGACTACGGTATTGATATTAATGCTGTTGAGACTATTTGTAAAGCACAAAAGGTACGTATGCTTTATGTGGTGCCGCATCATCATCAGCCTACTACAGTAACGCTGAGTTCGGAGAGGCGTATGCATTTACTCGAACTGGCAGCAAAATACCAGTTTGCCATTATTGAAGATGATTATGACTTTGACTTTCACTATACAAGCGGCCCTATTTTACCGCTGGCCAGTGCCGATTATTATGGAAACGTAATATATGTAGGTTCATTTTGCAAAACCATTGCGCCGGGCATCCGCATTGGTTTTATGGTTGCGCCGGCAAATTTTTTACGCCAGGCCACCCGCTTACGCAGACTGATTGACCGCCAGGGGGAGCACCTGTTAGAAGAAGCTATGGCAAGTTTATTAAAGAACGGAGACATTAGCAGGCACCTGAAAAAAGCCAATAAGCTGTATCACGAACGGCGGGATATTCTTTGCAAATTACTGCAGGAGCAATTAGGCGATTATATTTCCTTTAAAATACCATGTGGCGGTTTTGCCATATGGGTTAAATACCTCCATGATCTGGACACTGCCGTTGTTTCAGAAAAAGCTAATGAACTGGGGCTGTCTATAGGTGCGGGACATGATTATTATTATGATAAAACATTTAAACACAGCTTTGTACGAATAGGGTTTGCCTCATTAAACGAAAAAGAAATGCATGAAGCGGTAAATATCTGGAAAAAGGCCATTCTTAAATGCCTTCCAAAAGTTTAAAAGTTTGGCATAGGGGGTTAAACGCCATAATAGGATGAATTTGTTAATATCATGTTATGCTTTGGCAGTTACTGTCATGCTTTTAAGTTAGAGATTTTCTGCCAAAATTTGCGTTTGTCATGCCGGTGACAAATTGTCGGTTAATTTTTTTAAAAAAGCTAAGACCTATAATATGTAAAAATCAGGGAATAGTTTTTTTACAAAAAAAAGTTTGGCGATGAGTTTTTATAGCCGCAAAGCAGGCTAAGAAATTAATGAGCGAAATAATTTTCTCCAAAAATAAATTTGTGCTTGTTTGCCCGCTTTTTTTTAAATAATTCGGCAAAAAACAATTTTTCGGCTTTTTTTGCCTCGATTTAAGCCCATTTTTTTTCGTTATGCGCAAAACTCTGGGTTAAATTTAATAAACACCAGTTTTTGAAGGTAGTTTCAAAGAAAAAATCCATTTTGAAAATGACGTTTTTGAGCTTAAAGTATTGATTTATAGGGCTTATTTTTTAATGGCATGTTTTTAGCCGAACCGGTGACAGGAATGATACAATTGTTCTTGCATCCCTGCCACAGCATACCTGTAGGAACGGTTGTATTTCCTGAAAACATTGTTAGTTCAGTAATTAAAACATTAAAAAAATTAAAGTTATGTTAACCGTATTAGAAGTTGCCCTTTTCTTAGCTGTTATTATCGTTCCATTAATCCCTGCAAGAAAAACTGCAAAATAATTGGACATTAAAACCAGTTAATGAATGGGCGGCCTTTGGTTGCCCATTTTCGTTTTTATAACATTTGTGATCAGTCGTACTCATTGCTAACCAATCTGCTCCGCGTTTTTTCCGTCGCTTCCAAAACCCCCTTCTTTCCCAATTTGCTGAATTTTTTATTTATATATAATGTTACCTGTGGTAGTAGTGATGTAGTGCTATAATAAAAGCATCAGATCATGCTATCGGATAGATTTGTGCATCAATGATCCATTGGATTTATACCAGTGCTTTATAAACGAGGTTGGCATTTGGCATGCACGGCGATAATATTTTATATACCGCAAGCCATAATTCACTATTTTCCAGAAAAATTAAATGAAAACTCTTAAATAAGCATGCAGCAATTACCCAAACGCCTTTTATCAATAGATGTATTGCGTGCGATTACTATGCTCCTGATGATATTTGTTAACGATGCGGGCGGTGTACAGCATATTCCCGAATGGATAGACCACGCCAAAGGTCTTGAAGACAGGATGGGTTTTGCTGATACTATTTTCCCGGCGTTTTTGTTCATTGTGGGCTTGTCGTTACCATTTGCCATTAATAACAGGATCAAAAAGAGTGATAGTACGAGACAGGTGTTATTTTATATCCTGGTGCGCAGTGCGGCGCTGCTCATTATGGGTTTTTACCATGTAAACCTTGAAGAATATAATTCATCGGCGGCATTAATTCCGAAGGCTGCATGGGCACTGGTTATTACTATGGCATTCTTCCTGATCTGGCTTGACTATCCGGAATCTATGGCAAAGACTAAAAGATATGCCTTGCAGACATTGGGAATTGCTATGCTGATAGGCATGGCGGTGATTTATAAAGGTGGCGAAGATGGCGAGGTACGGGGTATGGAGCCTTCATGGTGGGGGATATTGGGTTTGATAGGATGGGCATATTTGGTTTGTGCTTTGATATTTTTCGCAGTTAAAGGCAAATTGAATAGCCTTATCGTAGCATGGATAATGTTTGCCGCCATTAATATTTTGGCACACTCTATATTAAAGATAGAGGTGTTGCACGACGAAACGATGGTAGCCATCGCAGGAAAAGATGTTACAGGCGGTTTCCTCGGCAATGCTATTATCTTTTTAAAACCGTTTTGGATAATCAACGACGCGTCAACAATGACTTTAACTATGGGAGGCGCGGTAATATCGGGGATCTACGCCAAATTGGTTGAGCAGGGTAAAACGCAACATATTTGGGGCACACTGATTGTCGTCGTTATTTTATTCCTGATAGCAGGTTTTGCTTTAAGGCCTTATACCGAAGGTGTTTCCAAGATCCGTTCAACACCTGCATGGGTATTCATTTGTTCCGGAATTACCACGTTAGTTTTTTTGATGCTGATATATATGGTAGATGTTAAAGGAAAAATAGATGCCTTTAACTGGATCAAACCGGCAGGTACCAGCACACTAACCTGCTACCTGATCCCGTATTTTCAGGTGTTTACACTGGAACTGTTCCAAATTAACTATCCCGGCGTTATCAATAACGGATTTCCGGGACTATTGCGCTCTTTTCTGACGGCTGTGATCATCGTTTTATTTGTTGGATTACTTGAAAAGAAAAGATTGCGCTTAAAAATTTAATTATTATACATACCTAAAATGTCATGGCAACAATTTCATCATTATTGTAACCATGGCTGGTGAAATATGCCGGGAGATGTTGGTGAAAAAATGAGTGCTTACTTGATGCGGCTATCAGAAACTTGGATTAAAAGAACCTTGAAAGCATCTTCAAAAGAGGCCCCCTGAAATCAGGCGGCCTCTTTTAGGTTTAGGCTGATTATAATAAAAGCTACTAATTATAATTGCGTTCTTTGGCATAATCGGCAATCAATGTGCCCGCATTGGCGTCAGGCAAAACCTCGCAATTACGCTGCAGCTATACTAATGATGTAGGGATGTCCGTACTTACACGGCCGGGAATAGCCTGTTTAACAATTTTAATTTTACGGCAGTCCGGTAGACTATATTTCATGTTGGATTTATATAAGAGATGAAATTTTATATTCTGCAATTATCAGGCAAACCTTACTCAATTGCTATTTTAAAGCCACTACAAAACCACTACTATCGTGTTATCGATAAAGTGCTACGTGGTCATTAGCCCCAAGTCGTAGTTTCTAAGCACAGAATATTAAAAACGACCTTGTACACCTCACTTAGCATTTGACGGGTAATCGGCGAAGGTAAGTTTGTAACAAATTGAGGTGTTTAATCACGGTAGAGCTAATGTAGTGGCACAAAAATATCTGGCCGAAAATTAATCTTTTAGCTTTGACCTGCATTGCAAAACCATCATGCTTAAACCGCAGGGCAATTCCTTAACTTTATATATGAGTCGGAAAAAACACATCAATATCCTGTTTAAGGTCACTGCCTTGTTTTGGTTCGGTCTGCCGTTTTTTGCACAGGGACAAAATATTAAAGTGGTAACCAATCATGTTGGTTATGAAGATAACAAGGCAAAACATGCCGTTATAGTTGCCGACAACCGTCTTACATTTACATCATTTAACCTCATTGATGCAGATAAGGGTAAAGCTGTATTTACCGGAAAGATCTCTTACAGCGGCCCGGTTGGCAAATGGAAAAAATTTGAGTTTTGGACGCTTGATTTCAGCAGTTTTACCGTGCCGGGGACTTATAAAATTCAATTCGCTTCACCTAAAGGAATAATTTCATCATACCCTTTTACCATTGGCAAAAATGTGCTTGAAAAAGCAACTATATCCGATGTAGTATATTATTTTAAAGGGCAGCGCAGTTCGGGCCTGCTGGATAAGGCCGATCATCATCTGGTATTACCGGGCACAACGGATACTATTGACGCGCACGGTGGCTGGTATGATGCCACCGGCGATTATGGCAAGCATTTGTCGCATTTATCATTTTCCAATTATTTTAACCCGCAGCAGATCTGTTTAACAGCCTTTAGCCTGTTTAAAACATATGAGCTGCTAAACGCCCGCCCGGGAACTGATTTCCGCCAGTTTAACCGGAGAATTTTGGATGAAGCCATGTATGGCGCTGATTATTTAGTGCGGATGCAGGCTAAAAATGGCTCATTTTATCGCTCTGTGTCATCGCCCGGCCCCGGGAAATTGCCTAAGGATAGGGTGATCCAGGCAGATGAAGGCAATTACCGGATTAAACAAACCAAAGACCAGTCGTTTACCAAAACCACCGGGGGCAAAAACTGGCGTGCTTATCAGGTCAGTTACCGATCGGGCGGGGGGATTGCTATTGCGGCGCTGGCTATGGCTTCGGCTTATCAAGCGTCGGGTGAGTTTAGTAACGCCGATTATCTGAAAGCTGCCGAAAATGCCTTTGCTTTTCTGGAAAAGGAAAACCCGCAAATGGACTATGATAAAAAAGAAAATATCCTTGATGATTATTGTGCGCTGAGTGCCGCTACCGAATTATACAAAGCAACTCACAAGGATATATATAAAGCTGCTACAGAAAAGCGTGCTAACAACCTGCTTAACCGCCTAACCTCATGGAATAAATACCAAAATTTTTGGCGCGCTGACGATCGCGACTGGCCTTTTTTTCATCCATCAGATGCTGGCTTGCCTGTAGTAAGCCTGTTGTATTATTATCCCTATGCTTCTGCGGATCTGCAGGCAAAGATCAAAACAGCAGTAAGAAAGTCAATGGAATTTGAATTGGCTATTACCCACGAAGTGAACAATCCCTTTGGTTACAGCCGCGAACTGGTGCAGGATACATTGGGCAACCGGCACAGCGCTTTCTTTTTCCCGCATGGCAGTGATGCTTCACCCTGGTGGCAGGGCGAAAACGCGAGATTAGGTTCAGTAGCCACTGCTGCACGAATGGCTGCCAGCCTGTTTAAAGATGATAAGACTTTCCATGACCAGCTCTCCGGCTTTGCGATAGATCAGTTGAACTGGATCCTGGGCCTGAACCCCTTTGACGCCAGTATGCTGCAGGGCACAGGACATAACAATCCGGCGTATGGCTTTTTTGGCACGTTTGAATATACCAACGCACCGGGCGGTATTGTAAATGGCATTACTTCAGGGTTTGATAATGAGGATGATATTGATTTTAATATCCCTTATGTAGTGTCAGGTAAAGATTCCGACTGGCGCTGGGCCGAGCAATGGCTTCCACACACGGCCTGGTACCTGCTGGCAGTATCGACGAGTGATTAATTGTAAACCATATCTACTATGAAGGAGTTTAAGATCAGTTTGTGTTTCATCTTCGGGTTACTGTTGGTTTTGCCGATGTTTTCTTTCGCCTTTGATGAACATAAAACACTGGCGATAGGAGCAGCGGCACCCGATTTTAGTCTGCCCGGTATTGATGGCAAAACTTATACTTTGCAGTCGTTCAGAAATGCTAAAGTGTTAGTTGTGGTTTTTATGTGCAACCATTGCCCTACCTCGCAGGCTTATGAAGACAAGGTAATCAAACTAACCAGCGACTATGCACCAAAGGGAGTTGGTGTGGTAGCAATCAATCCTAATAATCCTGCCTCATTGCGCTATGATGAATTGGGCTACAGTGATTTAGGCGATTCATTTGAAGAGATGAAAATACGTGCGAAAGATAAAGGCTTTAACTTCCCATATCTGTATGATGGCGAAACCGAATCAGCTTCCAATAAATATGGCCCGGTTGCTACCCCTCATATTTTTGTTTTTGATAAAGACAGGAAGCTGCGTTACAATGGACGAATAGATGATATGGAAAACCCTGCCAAAATACCTAAATCATTGGATGCTCGTAATGCTATTGATGCGGTACTTGGAGGCAAAGAAATAGCAGTACCGGTTACCAAAACCTTTGGCTGCTCAGTTAAATGGGCGGAGAAAATGAATTGGATAGATAAGGCGCAAATTCAATGGGCAAAGGAGCCGGTAAAACTTGATACCATTAGCGCCAGCGGAATTGCAATAGTGGTAAAAAATCATTCGGATAGGTTAAGGCTTATCAACCTTTGGGCTACCTGGTGCGGCCCCTGCGTTGCGGAGTTTGACGATCTGGTTACCCTAAACAGGCTTTACCGCGACAGGGGACTGGAATTTGTAAGCATCAGCGCTGATGACCCGGCTAATAAAGATAAAGCTCTGAAGTTTTTACAACGCAAGCAGTCATCAGGTATCAACTACATTTATACAGGCGATGACAAATATAAAATGATAGAGGCAGTAGACCCTAAATGGGATGGAGCTTTACCTTATACCATGCTGATTGACCCGGATGGGAAGGTTGTATACAGCCATCAGGGCGCTCTCGATCTGGAGGAAGTTAAGAAAGTGATCTGGAATAACCCGATGATGGGCAGGATCTATAAATAAATCATCAATGCAGAAATTATCGATATGAAAAAAATAGCCCTGATCTTCAATTTTTGCCTGTTAACTGTCATCAGCGCGTGGGCACAAAACGCCCCGCGTTTTAAAGTAATAGCTCTGTATGAAAACGGGGGGCATCATATTGAGTATTCAAAAGTGGCAAAAGTATGGCTGGATAAGCTGGCTGCTGACAGTAATTTTACTGTCGATTATATTCAAAGTGCTGATGGGATTGATGATGCTTTTTTATCTAATTATCAATTATTTATCCAGTTGGACTACCCTCCGTATGCCTGGAAAAAAAAGGCCGTAAAAGCCTTTGAAAAATACATTGATGAAGGCAAGGGAGGCTGGATAGGTTTTCATCACGCAACCCTACTGGGCGAGTTTGATGGTTACCCGATATGGAACTGGTTCTGGAATTTTATGGGGGGGATCCGCTATAAAAACTACATAGCTACCTTTGCCAAAGGTACCGTCAATATTGAAGATCAAAGCCATCCGGTAACGCGAGGCGTTTCACCGTCTTTCCTGATTCAGAAAGAAGAGTGGTACATTTATGACAAAGATCCAAGGCCTAATGTACATGTGCTGGCCTCGGTAGATGAATCAACCTATGAACCTAAAGACGGTATTACCATGGGTGACCATCCTGTTGTGTGGACTAACCCCGGGAAAAAAGCCCGTAACGTTTACATCTTTATGGGACATTCGCCTGCGCTTTTTGATAGTAAGGATTACACCAGGCTTTTCAGCAATGCTATATTCTGGGCCGCCGGAAAATAAATACAGAGTTAGCCGGGATTGAATAAAACAAGATGCCTATGGGGGCAGCACTTTGTTCGATGTTTGATAGTAGCTGGAAAGTAGTGAAATCTGGATGCAATTTTACCCGGATTGTTTAGTAACCTCCATCAAAAAGTCGTATAGATTAGTTTCGGTACTTAATTGCAGTTTTTTGCGTACCCGATAACGGCTGATTTCCACGCCTTTCAGCGAAATATTAAGTAGCTGCGCTATCTCCTTTGATGAAAGGTTTAACCGCAGGTAAGCACACAGCTTCAAATCGGTTGAGCTTAAACCGGGGAATTTGGCTTTCATGGTGACTAAAAAGTTATTATGCACCTGATCAAAATATATAGAAAAGTTGTCCCAGTCATCATCACTTTTCCCAGTATCGCTCAATAATTTAAACACACTCCTGAATTGGTATGATGCGTCAGGAATGTTAAGTTTTTTGATTAATACCATCAGCTCGTCCTTAATATTGAGCAATAGTTTTCCCCTGTCAACCATTTGCATGGTTAAGGTAGCCAGCTCCTTATTTTTATAAGATAGTTCGGCTTCAAGTTTTTCGTTTTTAAGAGCTATGATCTCTTTATCATTCCTGTCAAGTTCAAGGCTATGGAGGTAGCTTAGTCTTTTTTGCTCATCTGCATGGCGTTGCTGATATAGCTTGAAACGTTTTTGCTGTGCCTTTATGCCGATATACACAGTGCAGGCAATGATCAGGAAATAAGCCAGGTAGGCCCAAACAGTTTGATACCATGCCGGTTCAACAATAAAACTATAATTGACAGGAGAAGATGCTGTGCCCAAATTATTACGGGCCTTTACCGAAAACGTGTATTTGCCATAAGGAAGGTTGGTGTAATCCTTCTCTGTTTTAGCCGACCATTGCGACCAATCTTTATCAAAACCTATCAATTTATAGCTAAACTCCTCGTTGCTTTTTTGTGCAAACAGGGTAGAGGTATATTCAAAATGAAAGGAATTCCAGTGGTTGGGCAGCGAGGCAATAAGTTGCGTGTTTTGTGCTGATGCGATCCGGTTGTTTTTAACAAAATATCCTCCAAAAATAAGGCTATCTTTTTCGGCTATGGCTTTTACTGTAGTAAGTAATACATTGAGTTTGTTCTCCGATGAAACGTATTGGCGATAATTTAAATGGAAAACACCATTATTTGAGCCGATAAAGATGTTCTCCATATCGTGCGGATAAATATACTCTGCCCCCTTTACCGTTTGCCCGGCCAGTTCAGGGAAATAGATCACCTTATAGGACGCGTTAGATGATCTTTTGCCAAAATCAATTACGCCAACCCGCTGGTTGCTGATAAACCATATATTGCCCTTACCGTCTTCTGTAAGGAACTCGATTTTTGCTTTGCCAAATATAGGTTCGTAAAAAACAGACCGGGTAAAGTCACCTTCGGTGGCATTATACTCATAAACACCTTTTTCGGTGGCAGCTATTACTTTGTTTTTAATAGAATATATACGATTATTCAGCGCCGATGGCAAACCACTTTTTTCGGTATATTGCGTATAACTAACTATCTTTTTTCTATCAGCGGATAGTTGCACTTTAAAAATACCCCTGTAGGGGTGCGTTGCCCACACAAAATTACTCTTATCTACCGCGAGGTTTCCTAATGATTCATAAATACCATTTATTTTTCCTTCAAAGCTAAATCCGGCACCATTGTATTTTAAGAGCTGAAAGCCGGTGTAAGTCCCCGCTATCACATCCTGCGAAGCAGGGAAAGCTTTCATCATCCACGCCCCCGGGCCGGGAGTAATCAGTTTAGCCTGGTTATCGTCTACCTGTAAAACACCATCCTGATGACCGGCCAATAAATGCCCGTTAATTTGCGTTAGGCTTAAAACCTGTCCTTTAGTGTTTGGCACTTCTGTAAAAGCACCTGTGGCCGTGCTGATATCTTTTTGCTGCGCGCCTATCGGTACAGTATATAAGCCGTTTGATGTTCCGATGTACAACTTGTTGTTAAAAATGCTTACCGAATTACTTTTTACCAGGTTTTCGCGATTAGGATAAATATTTTTAACGGACGTGTTATAATTGATAAAATCGAGCCCGTTTTCCAGTCCAAGCCATAAATTATGATCTTTGTCTAACAATATACCATGCACATTATTGTTTTGTAACCCCTGATTGTTGGAGAACTGGCCTATCGGCTTGCCTTTGCCATCAATAATAATCAGCCCTTTTGCTGATGTGCCAACGGCGTACCTGTCGGCACCAATTTTTTGAATGAAGTTTATCAGGTCCGTGAACAGGACGCCATCAATAGCTGTAGTTTTTTTTACCAGTGATGAGCCAGTCATGATAAAGAGGCCATTTTTGCGGGTGCTTACCAGTAAGGTGTCTTTATTAAACTCCGTGATGCTGGTGACGCTCAGCGCCGTTGTGAGTTGTTGAACGGAGGCTTGCCAGCGTGAATCTTTAAAAATAACCAGTCCAATAGCTTTATCATAAGCAAACAATTTACCGCCGGCCTGGCTTAGCAGCATCCAGCCCCCGGGTGCATCGAAAGTGCGCATGGTATTATTCTTTAGCTGAAATATGCACTCTATGGTCCTGAAGAATACCTCATTATTATGGATAACAATATCCCAGATATCGGCAAACTGCCTTGCTTTTTTGGGCAGGAGTTGTTTAAGCGAATGAAATTTGAGGATGCCTGCATCGTTGGGAAAAAAGTATCCAATTTCATCCTGTCCGCCAACATAAATACGACCCCAGGCGTCAATAGCCACAGACTTTATAGCGCTTTTGTTAGGAAGCGCATACGTTTTCCAATAACTCCCGTCGAATGTCAGCAGGCCTTCATCATTGGCAAAATAAAGAATCCCATTCTTATCTTGTTTAATATTCCAAATCTCGCTCCCTGCATTATATTCATTATGCGTGTAGCTTTTGATAGCGGGTGTCCCAATGGTTGTTTGAGCAGAAGATGCGCAGATCGACATGCGCAGAACAATAACAAATAGTATACTTTTTTTCATTAACGGTTTTCCTGGCGAGGGTTAAAACCCATTGATAATTAGTATTGCCCGGCAAATGCGAGCCTAATTAACAGCCGTAAATTAATCAACATTTTACATATAATATGTAGTTCGCTAATATTGCTAAGCGAAAAAAACGCATATGTGGTAAACCTGCAATAGATTGCGTAGTGGTATTGTAGAGGCATAGACTATCTATAAAACCAAAATAGCATTGCTCCATTGTGTGGCTGTCAAACATCTGCAGCGGCATAGAATAGCATGACCTAAGCTAAATGCATAACTGCATACAATGCTGCCCCTGATATCGCAATCCAAAGCGCTACTCCCTGCAGAAGTGGCTTCAACCCAACCGATGCCAATACCATGCGTGAAAGGCCCGCACCTATTAAAAACAAGGTAAGTGTTAAACCAGCCTTTGCTATGTTGATTATAAACGGGCTTACCAACTTTATAACAGGCACGTAAGTATTAGCAATCATTGCCAATATAAACAAACCGATAAAATAGGGGATACTCACTTTTTTTGATTTGTTTTTGAACAGAATGGTAGATAGAAATGCTACCGGGATGATCCACAGGGCCCGGGCCAGCTTGACAGTAGTTGCTACTTCCAACGCATGAGCACCATATTTACTTGCTGCACCCGCTACTGAGCTGGTATCATGTACGGCAATCGCACACCATAAACCAAATTGCGTTTGTGATAAATTAAAATAACTACCAATCACTGGGAAAACGAATAAGGCTATTGAATTGAGAATGAATACGCAACCTAACGCTACGGAGATCTGCTTTTCTTCAGCTTTGATAACCGGTGATATGGCTGCAATTGCGCTTCCTCCACAAATAGCAGTTCCTGATGAGATCAAAAATGAAGTCTTTTTTTCGATGCTCAACCATCTGCCCATCAGCGTGCCAAATAGCAGTGTTCCGGTGATGGAAGCAATGGTAAACAGGACACCTTCTTTGCCGGCTTGCAATGCGCTGTGCACATTCATGCCAAAGCCTAAGCCTACCACTGAAACTTGTAATAAAATATGGGTTGCCCTGTGATTAAGGTGCAGATAGGGATGACCGGAACATTGCGCTACTATTAAGCCTAATAATAAGGCAACGGCCGGGCTCATGAAGGGCATTAAACATAGCACTATACAAATTGCGAATATAACCTTGCGGGCGTTTTCATTGATGTTTAATAAAAGGCCGCCGGTATTGTTTAGTTGATGTTGGGTATTCATTTTTCCTTTGTTTTAATGATACAAAGGTGTGAGGAATTACCGCTGGTTTTTTATCATAAAACGCAATCTGTGATAACTAAAAGTTATTATGAACTCTTAATAATTTAATGTGCCAAATACGCCGTTTTGATAATCGGATAATGCCTGCTCAATTTCTTCGGGTGTGTTCATCACAAAATTATCCTTAGCTGATACGGGTTCGTCAATAGGTTCTGCTGAGAGGAATAATACCTGCGAATCTTCGGTAGCCATCACTGAAATCTCTTCGTTATTTTTTTCAAATACGATTAGATTATATTGGTTGATGGTTTGTTCATTTACATTAACACAGCCATTTATAATATAAAGTAATGCCCAGTAGCCGGGTATGGCTTCAAAGTTTGCCTTTTTACCTTCGGCTATTTTTCCAACTATAGAAATAACCGGGGTGAAGTTTTTGATAGGTCCGGTTTTGCCCTCATAATCTCCGCTGGCCAAACTGAAGCCGAGGCCTTCACCAATAAGTACTTTCGGTAGTTCGCTTGCTTTGGCCGACTGGTAAAAAGGCTCATCCCACTTTTTACTTTTAGGCGCATTGATCCAAAGTTGAATAAGTTCCTGAACGCCACCCTGCTGCAGTAATTCGGCAGTGGGGCCCTCGCTGTGCATAATACCTTTGCCTGCAAACATCCATTGTACATCGCCGGCTTTGATGATCTCATCGTTACCCGCATTGTCTTTATGGTAACCTTCGCCCTGCAGCATAATGGTATATGGGCTAAAACCACGATGCGGATGCGGATGGATCCGTAAGGTTTGGCCGGCTTCTATTACTTCGGGACCCATGTGGTGCAATACAATAAAGGGATTTGCAAAGCGGAAATCCTTGTGCGGTAAAGGCTGGCGAACAGTTTCTTCGGCAGTGATCTTCTTTTCCCTGCCGGCAAGAATATGGGTGATGGCTTTTTTCATTGGAGAATATTGATGGGATAAAATTAGTTTATTCTGCAATGCGTAGGGGCTGCCAATAAGAAAATTACGATTACTTTATTTACTAAGCGTTAATCTAACCAGGTATTGTTTAAACTCATCCTCCAACAAAACTTCCATGTCAAAGCCAGCTTGGTTGACAATGGGCTCCAATGTTTTTTCATCAACATATAACCAATGGAACCAGTCCGTTTTTTGACGGTTGTATTGGTATTGGTAAAGCAGTTCTCCGTAATAGCCTTTCTCGGGCAAGCCATCTTCGTACAAATAAGCAATATCCGATGAGTCAAACATGATCAGCCCGCCAGGATTAAGCAATAGTTTAATATGTTGTAAAAATACTTTCAGGTTTTCAAGTGTTCCGGTAAGGCCTATGCCGTTCATGAGCAAAAGCAAGGTATCGTACTTGTTTTCGTCATAAACAAAAATGTCACCTTTGATTACTTTGTTCACATTGCGCAGTTTCATTACCTCACAGGCTAACGGGGAAATATCAAGCGCGGTGCAATCAAATCCACGTTGCTGCAATACTAAAGCATGGCTGCCTGCACCTGCGCCAATATCTAGCACCCTTCCGCGGCATTCGTTCATAGCCAGCCATTCAATATCGGGCATATCATCCTCATCCCTGAAATAAACGTCAATTGGCATTTCTTCTTTTGGGCCATATTGATTATTGATCCAGAGCTTGTGATTAGCTGATTTATGATAATGATCATGTATGGCCTGGCCCAGTATGTCTTTCATGTGCCCAAAAGTATGAATTGAAAGTTTAATTTAGCGCTACATTAATCCCTTTGATCGACTATGTGGTTAAGTTATGGTTTGCTGGCACTTATTTTAGTAGCTGGTGTAGCATACAGTATATCGGCCCGTAAGCTAACTGTTATAGCAGCATTAACCGGTGCCGCAGTTGCCATCCTGGTATTTGCCGGTGCCGGCTTTACAGGTTTGGCCATGATGACTACCTTTTTTATTTTAGGTTCGGTGGCTACCTCAGTGCAAAGCAAAGTTAAGCAGGATTTAAATGCGGCGGAAAAAGGTGGAAGAACAGCCGGACAGGTTTTGGCCAATGCAGGTACCGCTGCCTTATGCGGAATTTTGATCCTCGTTTTTCCGGCCCAAACTCAAGTTTTACGATTGATGATTGCCGCCAGCTTCGCTTCGGCAACAGCCGATACACTGTCATCAGAGTTAGGGATGGTTTACGGAAAACGTTTCTTCAATATTATAACCCTAAAGCCGGATTTACGCGGACTTGATGGGGTGATCAGCTTAGAGGGTACTTTAATTGGCGTAATTGGCTCAGTTATCATTGCTGTTGTTTATGCCATAGGAATGGGTTGGACAGCGGACCTCATCTTGATAGTTGTTGCCGGCATATTGGGGAATGTAGCCGACTCTGTTTTAGGTGCTGTATTAGAAAGAAAAAATCTGATCAACAACAATACCGTTAATTTTTTAAATACCCTGATAGCCGCTTTGTTTATGTTGTTGTTGTACTTTGTTTTATAATTTAATCTCTAAATAAAAATGGTTCCTATCCTGATATTGATCGTTGTTGCGTTGGTGGTGTTCGTTTTCCTCAATAAAAAGAAAATGGTAAATGAAACGCCTGCTGCCACATTGAATTATAAAGCGCTTTTAGAATTGCACATTCCATATTATCAGCACCTTGATGCTGATCGAAAACTGTTGTTTGAGAGAAAGGTTGCCGGACTTTTAGCGGATATTACTATCGAGGGTGTTGGTACAACGGTAAGCGATGCTGATAAAGTAATGATAGCTGCCAGTGCCGTGATCCCGATATTTGGCTTTAACGATTGGAAATACCGTAACCTCACCAACGTGATCCTTTACCCAGATACTTTCGACAGCGAGTTTCAGTTTGAAGGAGAAAACAGGAACATTTTAGGAATGGTAGGCTCAGGATATATGAACGGGCAAATGATCCTGTCGAGAGCGGCGTTGACAAAAGGTTTTAGTAAATCGGCAGGGAAAGGGAACACGGCTATTCATGAGTTTGTACACCTGCTTGATAAATCGGACGGGGCTACTGACGGTGTGCCCGAAAATCTGCTTGCTCATGAATATGTAATGCCGTGGCTGAAGATGATTCACCAGGAAATTCACAAAATAGAAGCGGGTCGTTCTGATATTAATCCATATGCAATAACCAATGAAGCCGAGTTTTTAGCCGTTGTTTCCGAGTACTTTTTTCAAAAGCCAAACGAGTTGAAACATAAACACCCCGAACTTTATGATATGTTAAGCACCATCTTCTTGCAGGACCTGGCTGATAATGATGTTGCCTGATCAAAAGCCCAGGCCAAGCTGCCCTAACGGCTCATGTTGAACAACCGTACTGCTGATATAGTAAACCGGAGTTTCTTCATGTCTTGACGCCACAATAATATTGATCCCATCGGCACAATTGGTAAACAAATCCTCTACCAGCTTGGGGTCGTTGTTGTTTTTGGAAAGATGCGAAAGTAGCAAGTGGGTCATGTGCGGCGGGCGGTGCGTAGTAAATAAACCCAAAGCTTGTTTGTTTGATAAATGCCCTTTTCCCCCGCGGATGCGTTGTTTTAAATAATAAGGGTAACCGCCTTTATCCAGCATGTCATCATCGTAATTGGCTTCCAAAAAAGCGGCGTGGCACTGACTAAAGTAGCGGATGAGTTGGTCGCACACTATTCCCAGGTCGGTAAACACGCCTACCTTAACATTGCGGCAACTTACAATAAAGCTATGCGGCTCAGATGCATCATGCATTTTAGGGAAGGATGTTACTTCGAGATCTCCAATAACAACTGTTTGAAATGCGCTAAGGTGATGGACTTTAAAATGATCAACACCGCTAAGGTGCATCAACGTGCCGGGGGTGATGTAAACCGGCAGCTGATATTTTTTGGCTAGTACCGGTATACCACGAATATGATCAGAATGTTCATGCGATACAAAAATGGCTTTTACCTTTTGCATGGACAAGCCCAGCCGGGTCATGCGTTTTTCAGTCTCGCGACATGAAATGCCTACATCAACTAATACCGCTTCCTGATCGTTCCCCACGTAATAGCAATTGCCATTACTTCCCGAATTTAATGATGTAATGAATAAAGACATTGAAATGCAAAGTAAACTATTTTGGCGTTATTATTTTAATCCTAATGATTTTAGCATTTAGAAAATTAGCAATTTTTTTTGACGCTATAAAAACCTGCTTATATTTAGCCCCATGGATTCACCGCAAACTTTACCCGTACTTGATGCCGAAGAACTACGCGTGCTCGGTACTTTAATGGAAAAGGCCAAAACCACGCCCGATTATTATCCTATGACCCTTAACGGATTGGTGGCCGCCTGTAACCAGAAAACATCGCGCAAACCTGTTGTTAATTATAATGATGATACGGTTATCAATGCCCTAAATTCCTTGAAAAGGCGCGGTTTGATCTCTACCGCTACCGGTGGTTCTATTCGTAATATTAAATACAAACATAATTTCGCCATAGTTTTCCCGGTAATACCTTCGGAAGTAGCTTTGATTTGCCTTTTGATCCTTCGTGGGCCTCAAACGCCAGGTGAATTGAATACCAACAGCGGTCGCATGTACGAATTTGATTCGATAGAAGATGTACAGGAGATCCTGGATAAACTGGCCGGAGGTGAAATGCCTTACATTTTACAACTACCTAAGCGCCCCGGCCAAAAAGAAGTTAGATATGCCCATCTATTAAGCGGAACACCCGAAATTAACGATGATGATTTTGCAGATGAGCCAAGCGGTCGCCCATCTTCATCAGTAATGGAGGCCCGTTTAACAAAAGCCGAACAGGAAATTGCCGAATTGAAAGAAACCGTGGGCAGGTTGATGAGGGAATTGGGAGTGGAGTGAAAATTATGGTTTATGGAACTTGTTTCAACACCTCATTTGCTAAGCCGCCTGCTAATCTGGGCGTCTGCCTGTCCTGTGTGGTGCTGAAATAAATTCAGCATGACGTGCTGTTTTTTTCACGACGGAATCTCCGTTAAAAACACATTCATCACCTCCCGCAAAGCCCTTTCAGTTTCCTGATCGGTAATATTTCCATCTGCGTCTATTTTGCTCCTGATAAAAGGAATAAGCAAAGTTGCTCCTTCAGTTACTTTTGCCGAAAGCGCCCCAAGTGTCAGGAGCAATGCCTCATGTGCATGACTGCCAACTGATGACGCGGTAACTAAAGCTACAGGTTTATCAACCAACGAACCGCTCGAAACCATCCAATCCAACATATTTTTAAGCTGACCGGGAACTCCAAATGCATACTCAGGTGTACAAATGATAATGCCTGATGCATTTTTAATTAATTCTCGCAATTCTGCAATTGCTTCTGGTGGATGTTCATGATCCAATCCCGGATCAAATGGCGGGATATCTGCCAGTTTACCGTACACAAAAAAGCTTATATTAGTTGGAACCAATCCGCTTAAAAATTGAAGGATTTTATGATTAGATGATCCCGACCTTAAACTGCCGGAAATGGCGAGGATATTACCTTTATAATTCATGAAGCAGGCGTTATTAAACCAAACTTACGAAGTTTTGGAAACTTCGTAAGTTTTCGGAATGTCATATAAAGGATGCTAATCAAAAGCTCCCCCTTCAGGGGGCTGGGGGGTTATACGAATGACAAAATAAACGCCGAACCTTTACCTTCGGTTGATTGTACCTGGATATTGCCCTTGTGCAACAGCATGATCTGTTTACACAGGCTTAGGCCAATACCGCTGCCTGTTTTACGAGTACTGAAGAAAGGGATAAAGATTTTGTCGAGCAGTTCGGGTGGCATGCCTAATCCGTTATCGATAACTTTTACAAAGGTTTTTCCACCCTGAATCTCAGCTGTAAGCGTTATGCGCGGTGTTTCGCGGTCTTTTACAGCTTCAATAGCGTTGACCAGCAAATTGATCATCACCTGTTCGATGAGGTTAATATCGGCTTCAATGGCAAGTGTCGGATCGCGCAGGATGATCTCCAGTTCTATCTTCTTTTTCTCCAGTGTAGGCGTCATCAAGCTGTTGAGGTTTTCAAAGATATTACGCACCATGATCTTGTTCAGATCAAGTTTGGTGATCTTATTGAGGCTGCGGTAGCTTTCGGTAAACTTAAGCAGGCCTTCGCTGCGGCGCTTGATGGTATCGATACCGAGCTCAATATCTTCCAAATCGCTATGAGGCAGGCTTTCGGCAATATCAGGGCTTTGCAGGCGGTTCTTGAGCGTATCCGCCAGTGAGGAAATAGGAGCTACGGAGTTCATGATCTCATGCGTCATTACATTAAGCAATTTCGACCACGCTTTCGACTCCGTTTCATCCAAGGCTTCGTTTACGTTTTGAAAAGCGATGAGTTTGTATAGTTTATCATCGCTGCGCATCAGGCTGGCGTTCACCAGTATTTTAACCTGTTGTTGGTTACGGGTTACAGTGATGATCTTACTATCGCCCGGCTTAAGTTTAATCAGTTCGGCATATAATGATGGCTCTCGTTTTTCGAGAGAGTGTACAGTCTTAAGATAAGGTACACCTATAATGGTTTTAAAAGCTTCATTGATCCAGCCGGTTTCGCCGGTTTCCTCTTCGTAGGATAAAATACCGGTATCAACCAGTTCAAGAATCTTTTGCAGGTAGTGATATTGTGTTTCGCGTTCGCGGCTTATTAGTTTGAATGTGGTATTGATGTCGTTAAAGCCTTTACGCAAGGGCTTAAGCTCATTGGGTGCCTTGCGTACATCAAAATGGCGGGAAAAATCACGGTAATGGATCGACTCTACAAATTGATTTACTTCGTCCTGTGCTTTTTTCTGAAAACGGATCATATCCACCACCGAGTAGGCAACCAGCGGCAACAGGATCACGAGATACAACAGCTGATTAAGGCTTACTATAACAAAAGCCGTAACGGTAAGTACAATCAGCAATAAAAATACACGCAGCAAAAGCCGCCACTCGTAACGGTTAAATATCATATTTGCTTAGTCTTCGGTATAAGGCGGTGCGGGTGAGGCCAAGTTCTTTGGCTGCGCGGGTAATGTTGCCATTGTGTTTTTCAATAACCCTTAATATAGCGTTCTTTTCAAGGGCGCTTAACGGAATATTGTCGGCATCAACCACGCTCTCTGTTGATGTTTCCAGTATTGAAAAGATCAGGTCGTCGGGCCTTAAGGTATTGTCGTCGGCCATAATCACTGCACGTTCAATAGTATATTGTAATTCACGAACATTGCCCGGAAAATTGTATGATTTAAGCTTGTTAATAGCTGCCGTATCAAAGTCCATTGATGGCTTAAGATATTTACTCGCGTACAATTTCGCAAAATGGCGAGCCAATATTACAATATCCTCATTACGACGGCGTAGCGGTGGCATATTGATCTCGACAGTATTGATACGATAGATCAAATCCTTACGGAACTTGTTTTCGTTTGCCAGTTCGCTCAAAGGCACATTGGTAGCGCAAATGAGCCTGATATCCACATCAACAGGTTTGTTGGTGCCCAAACGGGTTACCTGGCGGTTTTGTAAAATGGTAAGCAGCTTGGCCTGTTGCTGCAAACTGATGTTGCCAATTTCATCTAAAAATAAAGTACCGCCCTGGGCTTCTTCAAAACGCCCCATACGGTCTTCCCGGGCATCGGTAAAGGCGCCTTTCTTGTGGCCGAAGAGCTCACTTTCAAACAGGGTATCTGTTAACGCGCCAACATCTACTTTAATAAAAGGTTTATCAGCGCGGAGCGAACGTTCGTGGATAGCCTTTGCCATAAGATCTTTACCGGTACCGTTCTCTCCAAGGATCAGGATATTGGCATCGGTAGGGGCTATCTTGTTCACCTTATAAAAAATATCCTGCATCACGTCCGATTCACCAAGGATAGAAGTGTCTCCCGCGGTGCTTTTTACAGGGGTTTTGGTGGTTTTTGTTCCACCTTCTTTTTTATCCAAAAGATCTTTTATCGTATTTATGAGCTTTTCGTTGTGCCATGGCTTTACCACAAAGTCATTTGCTCCTTCTTTAAGCGAACGGACAGCCAGGTCAATATCACCATAAGCCGTTATCATAATAACACAAACGTCAGGCTTCCATTCTTTTACCTTGCGCAGCCAGTAAAGCCCCTCATTGCCTGTGTTAATTGCGCTGTTGAAGTTCATGTCAAGTAAAATCAGATCAACCTCGTTACGTTGCAGCAGCCAGTTCAGGTTTTCGGGGTTCTTTTCGGTGATGATTTCACGGGCTTCGGGTTTTAGCAAGAGCTTAACCGCGGTAAGTACATCCGGATCGTCATCAACAATTAAAACGGTGGCTTTTTTTAGTATCATTTATTTTTAGTTAATAGTTCATAGATAATTGTTCATGGCCTTCAAAACGATGACACATGATCATTTAAGTTCAAAATAAAAATAGCATCTTATTTATTGACGATGTCAATTTAATAAAAGTTATAAATTTAAATTAAATTGTATCTCTTTACCGAAGCTGCCTAAATAAACTTTTAGCATTGTTGCCATCAATTATGAACTATACGCTAAAACCATTTAACTATGAACAATAAATTAAAGACTCGCTAATTATGCCACATGTTACAATTTTTGTGCTAAATACCCGCACTTTATGCAGTATATGATATAAACACTTCACAATGAAGTGCTAACCTGTATTTGCATATAACAGGCTATTAATACGTAAAAAAACATTGTATCAATACCGTACACCTGATGTAACAGAAGCGTACGCTCAAATATGGTGTTTTGTGTTTAAGTTATTGAAAAACAGTATCTTAATTTGTGGCATATCTTTTTGTTATAACATTCAAAATATTATAGAAATACAGTGGACAGAAAAATTGAGAAAAAGACCTGGAACAGCAAAAAGATACTTACCATTGCAGGTATTACAGGCATTATTTTACTAATAGGCGGCAGTATTTATCTTACATCGGGTAAAAGCAAGCTTGATGTTGATACTGAACGCTTAACTATAAGTACTATTACTAAAGGTCCTTTCCAGGAGTTTATACCGGTTAACGGCGTGGTTATGCCGCTAACTACCATATTTCTTGATGCATCTGAAGGCGGTGTTGTTGAAGAAAAATACGTTGAAGACGGAGCTAACCTTAAAAAAGGCGACCGGATTCTGAGAATGTCTAATACCGATCTTGAGCTTACTTTAGCTAACCAGGAAACCGCCGTTTATGCCGAGCAAACCCAAATGCAGATCTCCCATAACAATGCACAGCAAAACACTATCAGCAAGCTAAATACTATGGCCGATGTGGAGAACGCATATAAAGAGGCTGAAAGGATTTACAAGTTGGACAAACATTTATATGATCAGAAAGCCATTGGCCTGCAGGAATATCAATCAGCGAAAAATACTTATGATTATCAGGTAAATCGTTACAAACTGGCTAAACAGATTCTTAGGCAGGATACAGCGCTGGTTAAGCAACAGGCTTCACAATCACAGGAACAATACGCCCACATGAAAACTACGCTTGAACTGATGCGAAAAAAAGTGGCCGGTTTGGTATTGGTGGCGCCTACCGATGGCCAGTTAACCTCAATGGATGCCGAAGTAGGTCAGAGCAAAAATAAGGGCGAGCATTTGGGGCAGATAGACGTACAATCGGGCTTTAAAGTTAGGGTTGATATTGATGAGCACTATCTGTCGCGTATTTACACAGGCCTGAAAGGTGATTTTCAGTTTGCCGATCAAACATATAACCTGGTCATAAAAAAGGTATATACCCAGGTTAAAACAACAGGTAGTTTCCAGGTTGATATGCAATTTGTTGGTAAAGTGCCTACAGGGATCCGTAAAGGGCAAACACTGCAGGTGAGGTTGGCGTTGAGTGATCAGATGCAGGCGGTATTGGTGCCTAAAGGTGGTTTCTTCCAGCAAACAGGGGGTAACTGGATCTTTAAGGTAAGTGAAGATGGTTCAAAAGCATACAGGGTAAACATCCAGCTTGGACGCCAGAGCCCTGATTACTTCGTGGTAACAGAAGGCTTAAATCCGGGCGATAAGGTTATTACCTCAAGTTATGAAACCTATGGTGATATTCAGGAGCTTGTGCTAAAAAAATAACGTAACCAAGCTGCAACGCCTGGCACTGTTTAAGCGTCATATATAATATATAACAGAGCTAATTAATAAATTAAAATAAACAAAAAATAAAATCATATCGCCATAAAGGCGGGATGAATAACGGAGGCACCAATGATAAAAATTTCTAATCTTGAGAAATTCTACCGTACCGAAGAGGTAGAAACCATCGCATTAAACAAGCTATCTATGGAAGTGGCTACAGGTGAGTTTGTAGCCATTATGGGCCCATCGGGCTGCGGTAAATCAACCCTGCTTAATATTTTAGGAATGCTTGATGACCCGGATGCCGGCAGCTATGTTTTTAATGAAATTGAAGTAGCGCATTTTAATGAGCGTAAACGCGCCGATCTGCGTAAACACAACATCGGTTTCGTGTTCCAGAGCTTTAACCTTATTGATGAACTTACTGTGTTTGAAAACGTTGAATTGCCGTTGATTTACACAGGAGTGGCTGCTTCAGAGCGTGTTAAAAGGGTGGAAGAGGTGTTAGACAAAATGCAGATCATGCACCGTCGCAACCACTATCCGCAGCAGTTATCAGGTGGTCAGCAACAGCGTGTGGCCATTGCCCGTGCAGTTGTTAATAAACCCAAACTGATCCTTGCGGATGAGCCTACCGGTAACCTGGACAGCAGCAATGGTAACGATGTGATGGAACTGCTTACCGACCTGAACGAACAGGGAACTACCATTATCATGGTTACCCACTCTGAACATGACGCCCGTTACAGTCACCGCATTATACGCCTGCTTGACGGACAAACGGTTATGGAAAATATCATGGTGTAGTTTGTTGAGTTCATAGCTGATGGTTTTATAGCTCTCTTGGTAAGAAAAGAACTTCCGGTTTAAAACTGACGATTTTGACTTAGACCAACGCCCCCGAAATCAGTTTATAGATAAGTTAATAATTGCCTCTGCTGCCCTTCTCTGCATTTGTAGAGAAGGGCATGTTAGAGAATTTTTTTATTCAGAGCTATTCCTATGTTTAAAAACTACTCGAAAACCACATAGCAAAATTTAGTTAACGCCAAGCTTTAGCGCCTTAAGTATCACCGGCCTTACCGTTATTATAGCTTTTGTTATATCAGTTTCCAAGCATTGAAGGCGGCGTTGACTAACCCGGTGAAGAGTTTACGATCTGAATAATTATTATTAAGTCATTAGCTACGCGTCATAAAGTCATTTTGATTGGCTAATTGCGCAAGTGACAGGTAATGACTTAATGGCCAATGACTAATGAAATAAAACATATGTTTAAGAACTATTTAAAAATCGCGTGGCGAAGTTTGATTAAAAACAAACTTTATTCGACCATCAACATTGGAGGTTTGGGTGTAGGCATGGCAGTGAGCTTTATGTTGCTGTTATATGTTTATAATGAATTTACTTACGATGGGTTTCATGAAAATAAAGACAGGTTGTATAAGGTAATGCGTAACCAGCCTTCAAATGGCGAAATAAACACGGGGGATGCCACGCCCGTGCAGATTGCTGCCGCGCTGCAAAAAGACTATCCGGAGGTTGAGTATGCAGCCCGTGCAAACTGGTCATATGATCAACTGTTTAATTACAACAACAAACCGTTAAAAGTTAATACAATTGCGGCCGACGAGTCATTTCTGAACATGTTTACACTTGATTTTGTGAAGGGTAACAAAAAAGATGCTTTTAGGGATATGTCGTCAGTTATCATGTCCGAATCGGCAGTAAAGGCCGTTTTTGGCGATGTCGATCCTATAGGTAAAACTGTTAAGTTAAATGGTTCGCGGCTGGTAAAAGTGAGTGCTGTTTACAAAGATCTGCCCCGGAATTCTACGTTCAGGTTTAATGCACTAATTCCATGGAAACTTTATGAAGCTGATAATGGTTGGGTGAAAACATCGGGCTGGGGTAATTATTCATTTAAAACTTATGTTATGCTTAAGCCCGGCGTTAATGTAGATAAGCTTAATCTGGAAATCAAAAAGTTAATTGGTCACTATGACGATCATAATAAAGAAAATCAGCTGTTTTTGTTTCCATTTGCTAAATGGCACCTGCACAGCGAGTTCAAAAATGGAGTGAATACAGGTGGCGCAATCGAATACGTGCGTTTATTCCTTTTTCTGGCAATAGGTATTTTGCTTATTGCCTGTATCAACTTTATGAACCTTTCTACCGCGCGGTCTGAGCGCCGCTCCCGTGAAGTTGGGATCCGTAAAGTTGTGGGTGCACGGAGAATAGCCATTGTCCAGCAGTTTTTAGGCGAATCAATCCTCACCGCTATAATTTCGCTTGTTGTTGCACTGGTAATAATAGCATCAACGCTTGGTTATTTTAACGAAATCATACATAAGCAACTGACAATTCCTTATAACAATGCGTGGGCATGGGGTGCCGCTATATTGGTAACGCTGATAACTGGTTTATTGGCAGGTAGTTACCCGGCTTTATTCTTGTCATCGTTTAAACCGGTAAAAGTTTTAAAGGGCGCTAACAAAATGGGAAGAAAGACACTGCACTCAAGACAGGTATTAGTTATTGTACAATTTGTATTTGCTACATGTCTTATACTTTCAAGTATCCTGATTTATAAACAAATCAACTACATTAAAGATCGCCCGGTAGGTTATTCACAAAATGGACTTATCGAAATCTCATTAGATGGAAATTTATATAAAGAGTATGAAAACTTCAGAACGGATATAATTAACGCGGGAGCCGCTGTTGATGCTGCAGAAACATCGGGCAGTATAGCCAGTAATGGCAGCAGCAGCTGGGGCATTAACTGGCCCGGACAACTACCTGGCGAGGATAAAATACCTATCGACCAGATTGTTACTTCATTTCATTTTATTTCAACTTATAAGCTTGAATTGATAAAAGGGCGTGATTACATACCTGGTCGTATGGCCGACTCATTGTCGCTCATTATGAACGAATCGGCTGTTAAACTGATGCGGTTAAAAGATCCGCTTGGGCAGATAGTGAAATGGCAGGGCCGTAATTGTACCGTGGTTGGTATTGTTAAAGATTTTGTTTGGGGATCGCCATATGAGCCTGTCAAGCCTGCCATTATTGGTTTTGATAAAGGTTGGGCAGGTCAGCTTGGTATTCGTTTAAATCCGAATGCTCCTGTATCAAAAAGCCTTGCAACAATTGGCGACATTTACAAAAAATATAACCCCGAATATCCTTTTGAATACAAGTTTGTTGACGAAAACTTCAGCGGCAAATTTGAGAATGAAAAGCTGCTTGGTACGTTGTCGAGTTCGTTTACTGTGTTGGCCATTATTATATCCTGCCTCGGCTTGTTTGGTTTAGCTTCGTTCTCGGCCGAGCAGCGTAAAAAGGAGATCAGTATCCGTAAAGTATTAGGCGCAAGCATCAGTAGTTTGTGGTTCAACCTGTCGAAAGAGTTTTTAATACTCGTGTTTATTTCATTTATTATTGGTTCGGCTCTGAGCTGGTACAACATGAGCAAATGGTTACAGCACTATACGTACCGTACAGATATAAACGCCTGGGTATTTATAGCTACCATCAGCATTAGTATGATAGTTTGTTTACTCACCGTGAGCTGGCAGGCTATCAAAGCAGCGTTGAGTAACCCGGTTAAGAGCCTAAAAAATGAATAAATCTGCATTGGGTCACTGAGTCATTAAGCCATTGAATGCTGAATAATGACTTAATAATATAAAGTCTAAAGTAAAGAATAACTTTGATTCTCTACTTTAGACTTCTGACTTAAACAAACGTTCACATTCGCACTGTAAGTGTTCCATTACCGAACGGTTTTATATTGATTGTATTTTGTTAATTGATTGATATTTAATTAATTGTGTAATTGGTATGGGTTTTAATATTTTAGTGGTATAAACCATTTGCCATGTTACGTAATTACATCAAAATAGCCTGGAGAAACCTTATCAAACACAAGGTTTTTTCGTTTATCAATATCTTCGGTTTAGCTACAGGTATTGCTGCTTTTTGGCTCATTAGCCTTTATGTGGTTGATGAATGGAGTTACGACCGTTATAACCTTAAAGCCGATCGTATTTTTCGCGTGGTACAGCACGGCACATGGAACGGCGGCAAATTCAATCTCGCGGTTACTTCACCGCCATATGCCCCCGCTTTAAAAAATGATTATGCCGAGATAGAAGACGCTATCCGCATTGATGCTGAAGGTGGCGGTAAAATCACTTATGGCGAAAAGCAGATTAACGAGGGTGCGATGTTGTTTACAGATAAAGGCTTCTTTAATCTTTTTACCCATCACTTTTTATCCGGCGATCCCAATACTGCTTTAACCAAGCCACAAAGCATTGTACTTACTAAAACCCTATCCGAAAAAATATTCGGTAACGCTGCGGATGCACTCGATAAAACTGTGCTCATCGAAAATAACCCAAGCACAGTTACCGGTGTAATTGATGATATAACTGCAAATTCGCATTTTACTTTCAGCGCCCTTCGCTCATTGCCTGATGGGTATACCGATGGTTGGGCTAATTCACACGTTTATACCTATGTGCTGCTGAAAAATCATGATGATTTTAAAAAGGTCCAGGCTGGCTCCGATGTGTTTTTTAATAAATACCTAAAAGGGCCGCTTGGAGCTATACAATACAGCATGGAACTGCAGCCGCTTACATCAATTCACCTTAACTCTAATCTTGATTACGAGCTGGGCAGCAACGGCAACATAACCTATGTATATGTATTTGGCATTGTAGCACTACTGATACTGGCTATCGCAGTTATTAATTACGTAAATCTTACAACAGCACGTTCATCCATAAGGATTAGGGAGATAGGTGTGCGCAAGGTAATTGGCTCCAGCAAAAAACAGCTGATCATAATGTTTTTTGCCGAATCAGTTTTGTTTACACTCATCGCTGCCTTGATAGCATCAGTGATGGTGCAATTTTTATTGCCTTATTTTAACCTTCTCTCCGGTAAAAGCCTTGTACTTATGCAGTTTGGATTTAGCAAAACGCTTATCTTATTCAGTCTGTTTGCGTTTGTTACCGGTATTTTAAGCGGTTTATATCCCGCATTGTTCTTATCGGGGTTCCGCACCATTGCTGCTATGAAGGGGCAAATGGGCAGTCAGGCTGCTACTATCATGTTCAGGAAATCATTGGTAATATTTCAGTTTGTTATTACCATTGTTATGATAGCCGGTTCATGCATCATTTACAGGCAACTACGTTATGTGATGAATAAGGACCTCGGCTTTAATAAAGCCCAAACGCTTACCTTTCATATTAGCGATAAATCGGCACGGACAAAAATTGCCGCTATTAAAAGTCAGCTTTTACAAAATCCGGCTGTTGAAGCCGTGGGTGTAGCCGGCAATCCAATTGGCAATAATGATATCGGTTCAAGTAATTTCAATATCGGCGCCGATGGGAAAGCCAATTCCGATTCAAAAATGGTGGAGAACCTTATAATCGATGAGGATTTTATACCAACCTTGCAGGTAAAGCTCGCCAAAGGGCGTAATTTTTTATCAGAGATGAGTACCGACCGGCTTGAATCCATTATTGTAAACCAAACGTTGGTTAACGAAATGGGCTGGAAGGATGCCATCGGCCGCTCTGTGAGGGTTGGAGTAGATGATAAGGGCAATGTGATCAGCCGGAAAATAATTGGTGTGGTTAAAGATTTTAACACCTATTCGTTACAGCACAAGGTTGCACCAATGATGTTGTACCTGCCTTTTACAGCCAATGATGAGGATAATATGTATATCCGAATTGGCAGGAATAATATTCCAGCCACGCTCGACTATATCAGCAAAGTTTACAGCCGTTTTGATATCGAAAACAAAGTTGAGTTTCATTTCCTCGATCAGAATTTTGCCAAACAATACCAGTCCGAACAAAAGCAGGGCAACATCCTGCTTATATTCACCATACTGGCTATCAGCATTGCTTGCCTGGGCTTGTTTGGTTTGGTGACCTTCACTGCAGAGCAAAGGGTAAAGGAAATTGGCATCAGGAAAGTTTTGGGTGCAAGTGTAACCTCTATAGTTACCCTGTTGTCAAAAGATTTGATGAAACTGGTGTTGATTGCTACACTGATAGCGTCGCCGCTGGCCTGGTATGGCATGCGGAAATGGTTACAAAGCTTTGCTTATCGCGTAGATATTAACTGGTGGATCTTCGCTATAGCAGGTGTTCTTGCAGTAATTATTGCCTTTGTAACGGTGAGCATACAATCGGTAAGGGCGGCAAATGCTAACCCGGCTAAAAGTTTAAAAAACGAATAAACCTCACCAACCCTCTCCAAAGGAGAGGGCTTAATGTGGGGACTATGATATAAAATAATTAATTAAAATTCCTCCCCTTGGGGAGGTTAGGAGGGGTTTATGTTTAAAAATTACTTAAAAACAGCATTCCGTACCCTGCGTAAAAACGTGGGGTTTACGGTTATAAATATATTGGGGCTGGCCCTTGGCCTGGCTACCTGCCTTATGATTGTGCTATATGTAGCTGATGAACTGAGCTATGATCGGTTTAATGAGAAAGCCAGCCGCACCTATCGGGTTAATGAAGACCTTAAATTTGGTAATAATAATGTACTTTATGCCGTTGCGATGCCACCGTTGGCTCAGGCTTTAAAGACGGATCTCCCTGAGGTGGAAGAAGCGGCCCGGCTTAAAGCAGCGGGAGGGTTTCATGTTAAAAAAGGTAATGAAAGCATCCTTGAGTACGGTACCGTTTATGCCGATCCATCGGTTTTTAACGTGTTTACGCTGCCCATGATTAATGGTAACCCGGCTACGGCTTTGAAGGAGCCTAACACCGTGGTTATTACCGAAACTATCGCCAAAAAGTACTTTAACAGTACCAATGTTGTAGGACGAACACTTACCATCGATAACAATCAACTATTAAAGGTTACAGGGGTGATCAGGGATTTACCGAAGCAATCGCACTTTCGTTTTGATTTTTTAATGTCGATGATAAGCTGGCCTGATAGCAAATCTTCTGAATGGTTGAGAAGTGATTATAATACTTACGTGGTGTTGAAACCGGGCACAGATTACAAGTTATTTGAGAAGAAATTAACTGCCCTCCTAAAAAAATACAGCGAAGGGCAAATGCAAACGGCCTTACACGTCAACATTGCCGATTTTGAAAAAAGCGGCAGTTATTTCAGGCTTAACCTAACTCCGTTAACCGATATCCATTTACACTCAAACCGTACCGGCGAGTTAAGCAGCAACAGTTCGGTGCAGTATGTTTATATATTTTCGGCCATTGCCATATTTATATTACTTATAGCAGGCATCAACTTTATGAACCTGTCAACAGCACGTTCGGCCAACAGGGCAAGAGAGGTAGGAGTACGTAAAGTTTTAGGTTCCCCACGTAAATATTTAATAACTCAGTTTTTAACAGAATCGGTATTGGTGACCCTGGCATCAGCAGTTATCGCTTTTTTTGCCGTTTTACTTTTATTGCCGCTATTTAATCAAGTGTCCGGAAAAGAATTGGTTGTAGATTCGCAAACCTTAACCTGGTTGTTGCCGGCCTTACTATTAATTGTACTGGTGGTAGGTTTTGCTGCCGGATCATATCCTGCTTTTTTTCTTTCAGCATTTCAGCCAATTAATGTGCTTAGCGGTAAACTGGCCGGTGGTTTCAAAGGCAGCTGGCTCAGGAGTGTACTGGTTGTCTTCCAGTTTTCTATTTCAATATTCCTCATCATTGGCACCATTGTTATTTATAATCAGCTCAATTATATTCAAACCAAAAACCTGGGTTATAACCGTAACCAGGTGCTTATTATTAATAATGCGTTTGAGTTGGGCAGCCATGCCAAAACCTTTAAAAATGAGGTGAAGCAATTACAAGGCGTGGTTAACGCTACATTGACGGGTTATTTACCAACCGGTAAAAACAGGGGAACGTCCATTTTTTACAAAGAAGCGGCAGCCGATCAAAAAACTGCTTTGTTTCCACAAAGCTGGCGGGTAGACGCAGATTACATCAATACCCTGGGTATGAAGATCTCAGCCGGGCGCGATTTTTCCGCAGGCATGCCAACGGATTCCACCGGATTAGTGATAAACGAAACAGCGGCCAAGTTTTTAGGCTTTACCAATCCCGTTAATAAAATCCTGTACCGCAATATGGATGGCAATCGTGATCATGTAAAAGCTTATCACATCATTGGCGTGGTTAAGGATTTTAATTTCAATTCGCTGAGAGAAAATATCAGTCCGATGATTTTTTTAATGGACGAAGACAGTGGAAATCTGAGTATCAGGGTAAACACAACTAATTTACCGGCTCTCGTCGATCAGATAAAAAGCAAATGGCAGGGCATGACCCAAAGCCAGTTTAGCTACTCTTTTATGGATCAGGACTTTGACGCTAACTATCGGGCCGAGCAGCGTACCGGCACCATATCTATCATATTTACCGTATTAGCCATCTCCATTGCCTGCCTTGGCCTATTTGGCTTAGCTGCGTATGCCGCCGAGCAACGTACCAAAGAAATCGGGATCCGTAAAGTACTCGGTGCAAGTGTATCTGCCATAGTAAATACCTTATCCAAAGATTTTATAAAGCTGGTATTGATCTCCATAGCCATTACAACCCCTTTAGCCTGGTATTTAATGAACAAATGGCTGCAGGATTTCGCTTACCGCATCAGTATACAATGGTGGGTGCTGGTGCTGGCAGGTGCAGGCGCCATGTTAATAGCTATTGTGACAGTAAGTTTCCAATCTATAAAAGCAGCATTGGCAAACCCGGTTAACAGCCTTAAAAATGAGTAGGCAGTTTGTAGTGGCAGTTAGCAGTTATGTAACAGGAGGATACCAATGAACTAACGAACAATTGAACCAATGAACCATGTTTAGAAATTACCTTAAAACTGCATTTCGCACATTGAAAAAAAATGTGGGTTTCACCGCAATTAATGTATTTGGTTTGTCCCTTGGGCTGGCCACATGTTTACTCATTATATTTTATGTGGTTGATGAGCTAAGTTATGACAAGTTCAATGTTAAGGCCGACAGGATCTATCGCGCCAATATGCAGATTAAATTTGGCGGTATCGATCAAAGCTATGCATCGTCTCCGGCGCCGCTGGGGGCTGTATTTCAAAACGATTATCCCGAGGTTGAACGTGCCTGCCGTTTGTTGCAACGCGGCGGTTATAACGTGAAAAAAGGTAACCAAACCATTCACGAAAACAGAATGGTACTTGCAGATTCGACATTGTTTGATGTATTCACTCTGCCTATGATAGCCGGCGATCCCAAAAAGGCGCTGGTTGAACCGAATACCGTGGTTATCACTGAAAGTACGGCCAAACGTTATTTTAACAACACGCAGGTAGTGGGCAAAACCTTTACGTTTGATGAAAAGCTGCTTTATAAGGTTACGGGTGTAATGAAAGATCTGCCCAGGCAATCGCATTTTCGTTATGATTTTTTCCTGTCGATGGCATCAAATGCCGAAAGCAAAGATGGGGCATGGTTTAGCAATAATTTCAATACCTATGTGCTGCTAAAACCTGGTGTGGATGCCAAAAAATTTGAAGCAAAGTTTCCTGCATTGATGCACAAATATGCGGGTCCGCAATTGCAGAGTATCTTACATCTTACTTTTGATTCGTTTGAAGGTTCCGGCAACAAATACCAATTGAGCCTTATGTCATTGAAGGATATCCACCTTAAATCAAACCTCGTGTCGGAGCTCGACCATAACGGGAATATCCAGTATGTGTACATTTTTGGCGCGGTGGCAATTTTTATCTTATTGATAGCCTGTGTAAACTTCATGAACCTTTCAACCGCCCGTTCTGCAAACCGTGCCCGGGAGGTAGGGGTACGCAAGGTGCTTGGTTCAAGGCGTCGGTCGCTCATTGCCCAGTTCCTGTCCGAATCTATCATAGTAACATTTATTGCTACGGTGATAGCTATGCTGATGGCATATTTTCTGCTGCCGGTATTCAATAATATTGCGGGTAAAACCATGGAGCTTAATATGGGGTCATTGGTTTGGCTGATTCCCGCTTTGCTTGTTATAGTTTTGGTGATAGGCTTCATGGCCGGTTCGTATCCTGCATTTTTTCTTTCGGCATTTCAGCCAATTGATGTTTTGAAAGGCAAGCTTTCCTCTGGCTTTAAGGGTGGTATGTTAAGGAGCTCGTTAGTTGTGTTCCAGTTTTTTATATCGATAGTGCTCATCATTGGTACGCTGGTGATCTATAATCAGCTTAAATATATTCAGAATAAAGACCTTGGTTATAATCGCAGCCAGGTATTGGTGATTCATGGCGTGTATGACCTTGGCGACAAGAGCAAAGTGTTAAGAGATGAAGTAAAGCAGTTGCCCGGCGTAATAGGTGTAACCATGACAGGCTTTTTGCCAACTTCTGATTACCGGAACAGCAGCAGCGTTTTCCAGGAACGTGCGCTCGACCCCAAAAAAGCAGTGCTTGCACAAACCTGGGTAGTTGACGACAACTACCTGCCAACCCTCGGCATAAAACTGACCAAAGGCCGTAATTTCTCAAACCAGATGCCTACCGATTCGGCGGCTATGATCATTAACGAAACGGCGGCGAAACTGATGGGCGTACGTGACCCGCTTAACAAATCCATGTTTTTACCTATGGACAATATGGCCAAAACGTTTAAAGAATATCATATAGTAGGCGTTATTAAGGATTTTAATTTCGCTTCGTTGCGTAATAATGTAAGCCCGGTGATATTGATGTACGGGCAGGATACCGGCGCCTTAAGTGTAAAAGTAAATACCGCTAATATTACCGCACTTATGGCCATGATCAGCGACAAATGGAAATCCATAAAACCGGGTAAGGAGTTTGAATATTCGTTTATGGATGACGATTTTGATTCATCGTACCGTGCGGAACAGCGGATGGGCACCATATTCATCATATTTACAAGTTTAACAATTGTGATAGCCTGTTTAGGTTTGTTTGGCCTTGCTGCATATGCGGCCGAACAGCGCACTAAGGAGATAGGCATCCGTAAAGTACTTGGCGCTAATGTAGGCGCTATAGTAGGTATGCTGTCAAAAGATTTTATCAAACTGGTAATGATAGCAATAGTAATAGCCATTCCGGTTGCCTGGGTCGCCATGCAGCAATGGTTGCAGGGCTTTGCGTACCGGCAAAACATACAATTGTGGGTGGTAGTATTGGCTGCGGTTTTGGCCGTGTTGATCGCTTTTGTAACCATCAGCTTTCAATCCATCAAGGCGGCACTGGCCAACCCGGTTAGGAGTTTGAAAAATGAATAATTGTCATTAGGTCTTTAGCTTCGCCTCATTAGGTCATTAAAAAGAAAATGACAAAAGTGGCCAAATGACTTAATGACTATGCAGTAATGACACAATGATATAAATATGATACGTAACTACATAAAAACAGCATGGCGAAACCTTTATCGGAATAAGGGATTTTCGCTGATCCACATTTTGGGGTTAACCATGGGGATAACCGTTTGCCTCATGATATTCCTGTACATTATGAATGAGTTTAGCGTGGATAATTTTCATAAGCAGGGCAAAAATATTTACAGGGTAATGCGCGGTTTTGATAAGTCGAAAGCGCCTACATCTTACCTCTCGGGGCCTTACGGTCCTGCCATGCTGAATGATTATCCGCAGGATATCAAGATGGCAGTGCGGGTTTCTCCGCGAAATAACCTGGTTTCTTTTGGCGAAAAATCGTTCAATGAGAAAAAGGTTTACGCGGTTGACTCCAACTTTTTTAGCCTCTTTACCTTCCCGTTACTGAGGGGGGATGCTACTTTGGCACTAAACCATCCGGGCAGCGTGGTGCTAACTGAAACCACGGCCAAAAAGTATTTCGGCAATATTGATAACGCTATGGGCAAAGTGGTACAGATGGATAAACGCCTGCAGTTAAAGGTAACCGGTATTGCCAAGGATGTGCCTTCCAACTCGCACCTTGATTTTGATTTGGTGATGCCAATAGCCAATTACACCCACGACCAGGGTTTTAATGTATGGATTAACAATAGCCTGTTTGTTTACCTGTTGTTGAATGAGCATAGCAACCCTGCTGCATTGGAAAGCCGCTTTCCGCAATTTATGGATAAATACATGGGCAAGGATATGCAGCGTTTTGGTACTAAATTTAACCTGAGTTTAAGACCGTTAAAGGATATCTATTTTGAAAATGCCTCGTCGTTTGATAATGTAAAACATGGGGATAAAACCGTGGTATTCATCTTTATTTCGATAGCAGTGCTCATCATGATCATTGCCTGTATCAATTTTATGAACCTGGCCACTATCCGCGCTGTCGAACGTTCAAAAGAAGTAGGGATGCGCAAGGTTTTAGGCGCGTTAAGAAACCATTTGGTATGGCAATTCATAGGCGAATCTATTTTGCTGGCGCTAATTTCATGCGCGCTTTCTATTGGTTTGTTACTCCTGCTGATGCCATCATATAACAGCCTGCTGGGGTATGAACTCACTGTATCATGGAACAGTGTGCCGATTTACCTTTTTCTTTTAGGAGTTATTTTATTTGTAGGTTTCCTTGCCGGAAGCTACCCGGCTATATTCATGTCGGCGTTTTCGCCCATTGAGGCTTTAAAGGGTAAGCTTAAATTAGGCAAAGGCGGGTCATTTTTCAGGCAATCGCTGGTGGTGTTCCAGTTCAGTATTTCGGTGTTGCTTATTATTGGCACTATCGTGATAGTTAACCAGATGCGGTATGTCAAAAACAAATCATTAGGTTATGACAAAGAGCAAACGGTTATTGTGCAGATTGATAATAACGATATCTATGATCACAGGCAAACATTTAAACACCAGCTGCAAAATTCGGACTATGTGAAGTCGGTATCCCTGATGTCGGGCGAACCGGGCGGCTTTTTTGATATGCAGGGCTTTGAGGTTGAAGGCCAGCACGAAACGTTCAAATCCAGGTCGGAATTTGCCGACTTTGAATATGTAAAAACATTTGGCCTGAAAATTATTGCCGGCAGGGATTTTTCATCAGGGTTTGCTACTGATACTACGAACTCGGTATTGATCAACCGTACAGCGGCTAAAGAACTGGGCTTTACGCCGCAGCAGGCTATCGGTAAATGGATTAAAAATACAGTGCGTGATAGTAGCCGCCGCACTATCATTGGTGTAGTTGAAGATTTTAACTTCCTTTCACTTAAAGAAAACATGGATGCCCTGGTGATATCGCCAAGCGAAGACAGGCGTGTAGCAGTAATCAAATTAAAATCCGGGAATATCCAGGCTGGTTTGGCGGCTATCAAAAACATTTATGCCGAAGTTGCGCCCGTTTATCCGTTTGAATACAGCTTTCTTGATCAGCAGTTTGATACTACCTATCGCAACGATGTCAGGCAGCAAACCATGTTAAGTATATTTTCAGGCTTGGCAATCTTTATAGCCTGTTTGGGCTTGTTCGGTTTAGCCTCATTTACCGCGGCGAAACGTACCAAGGAGATCGGGGTCCGTAAAGTATTGGGTTCATCGGTACAAAATATCCTTATCCTGATATCAAAAGATCTACTTAAACCGGTGTTATTAGCTACAGTGATTGCTATCCCCCTGGGTTATTATAGCATGGATAAATGGTTGCAAAGTTTCGCTTACAAAACACCTTTGCATTGGTGGATCTTTGCTTTGGCGGCTTTGCTTACATTTGTTATAGCAGTGGTTACTATTAGCTTTCAATCGTTAAAGGCGGCACTTGCAAATCCTATCCGGAGTTTGAGAAGCGAATGAGATCAGTTTGCAGATAGCAGTGGCAGTTTGCAGTAGCAGTTGAAGAAATAGAATATACCCTGAGCCCGTGTCCCCACGGGCTTTTTTATGACGTTCTGTCATTATTAGGTAGCCTGAATTTATTTTCAGCACCATGCAACGTATTTGCTAAACGCCTGGTCTTATTATATATAAACCAAAGATCATTATTATGAAAAAGTATTTACTCGTGTTATTTGTTGCCTGTGCAGGCAGCGCTTTTGCGCAAAATAATCAGAAAACACCATACCTCACCAAATCATTGTCAGGACAGGCTGTGAAAAATGTATTTGTTAATACATCGGGCGGCAGTATTACTGTTAGCGGCGCATCGGGCGAAGAACCGAGAGTTGAGGTTTTTATACAAGGTAATAATGGTAATAATGACCTTTCCAAAGAAGAGATCAAAAAGCGCCTCGACGAAAATTACGACCTGAGCATTGATGTTAACGGCGGGGAGCTGCATGCCAAGGCTAAAAGCAAGCACGATGGCAACTGGGACTGGAAAAAATCGTTAAGTATCTCGTTCCGTGTGTATGTACCCGGCAGTGTGGCAACTAATCTAAATACCAGCGGAGGCAGTATCCATTTGGATAATCTAACAGGTGCACAGCAATTTGAAACCAGCGGCGGCAGTTTACATCTTGATAAAATTACTGGTATAATTAAAGGCCGTACTTCTGGCGGCAGCATTCATGTAAGCGATTCAAAAGAAAATATCGATCTGCAAACCTCAGGCGGCAGTATTGAAGCCCGTAATTGCATGGGGCATATCAGACTTGAAACATCTGGCGGTTCGTTGCATCTCGATGGTTTAAAGGGAGATATCAAAGCTACAACCAGCGGCGGCAGTATCAGCGGCAGTAAAATTGATGGCGATTTCATTACCGGCACATCAGGTGGTAGCATTAACCTTACTGATTTGTCGTGCAGCCTCGATGCTTCAACAAGTGCCGGCAGCTTTCATGCGCAATTTGTAAGCGTTGGTAAATCTGTTAAAATTGATGTAAGCTCGGGTCATATCGATCTGCAGTTACCGTCAAAACAAGGTCTTAACCTCGATTTGCGCGCCAACAAAATAGAAAGTAACCTTGCAGATAACTTCTCTGGTAACAAGGATAAAGAAAGGGTAGAAGGCAAACTTAACGGCGGCGGATCCCTCGTTGAAGTACGTGGTAATGGGCGAGTTAATCTTACCGTCAATTAATATAAGTGTAAGGAATATTACAAAGGCCTGTTGCTCAAATAGTGACAGGCCTTTTGTGTTGCCTGGGGTGTATCATAACCGAACACATGGTGTTACGTCTTCGTACAGTTTTTATATGAAATAAATCGTAATTGATTGATACTTAGAGATTTGATTTATTGGTATGGCTTTTAAACCTGTATTAAGGTTAATCGTACACTCATGTTCAGAAACTACATCAAAACCGCCTGGCGAAACTTAAGGCGGAACAAAATATTCTCTTTTATTAATGTGTTTGGCCTGTCTGTAGGCTTAGCATGCTGTATGCTCATTTGTGCTTATGTATATAGTGAATTAAATTATGATCAATATCCGGCACAGGCCAAACAAATGTATCGTGTTGGTTTACGTTCCATTGAAAATAATGGCGTAAGCGAATACCCGATGGTTGACATAGCGGTAGGACAGGGGATAAAAAATATGTTTCCTGAAGTTCTTGAAACCACAAGGCTTGCCGGTCGTGGTCCGGTTTTTATAAAATATAACGACAGGCAGTTTAAGGAAGAGCATGTGCAGATGATAGATGCCAATTTCTTTCGCCTGTTTTCGATACCATTGGTTGATGGTGATAATAAAACCTGCTTTACTGAGCCTAACAGCATGGTAATCACGAGGGCCATGGCTACCAAATATTTTGGCAACCAGGAAGCTGTAGGAAAAGCTGTTACAATAGACGGGAAGCCTTATAAAGTAACAGGAGTAATTGACAAAATACCCGATGATTCGCACTTTCATGGCGATGCATTTTTAAATATGGCCCCTTTTGTTGAAAAAGCAAAGCAAAGCTGGAGCAATATTGGTTATTTTACTTATGTGGTATTAAATAAAAATGCCGACGCAAAAAAACTGGAGGCTGCTTTCCCTGAAATGGTGCGGAAATTTGTTGTGCCCGAAATTGCCCATGATATGGGTACGAGTTTGGCACAGGCAAGCAAATCGGTGAACACTTTCCTGTTTTTCCTGCAGCCTTTAAGCGATATCCACCTGCACTCGGCAACTAAATACGAATTGGAGCCCAATGGCGATATTCATTATGTATATATATTTGGTGCATTGGCCGCTTTTATATTGATATTGGCCTGCATTAATTTTACTAATCTTTCAACGGCAAGTTCGGCCAGGCGCTCAAAAGAAGTGGGCATCCGTAAGGTGCTTGGTTCTGAAAAGAGCGGACTGGTTTCCCAGTTCCTCACCGAATCGGTTATGCTAACCTTAGGGGCTTTATTATTGGCATTAGGTATTGTATATCTGCTGTTACCGCTGTTCAATAATTTGGCGGGGAAACATATCGAACTTAGGTTTTTCCTGAGCCCTATGGCTTTGCTTATCGAACTGTTTACAGCTTTTGGCGTTGGAATTCTCGCAGGTATTTATCCGGCATTCTTCTTGTCCTCGTTCCAGATCATCGCTGTGTTAAAAGGCAACAGCGCTACCAAAGCAGAAGGAAAAGGGATTTTACGTAGCGGATTAATCATTTTTCAGTTTGCGGTATCTACAGCACTTATTATATCAACTTTTGTAGTGTACCAGCAATTACACTATATGCAGAACAAAAAGTTGGGTTATGATAAAGATCAGGTATTGGTAATTAATGATGCCTATACCCTAGGTCATAATATTGATGCTTTTAAAAATCAGCTTCTGCGTAATCCACTGGTATTAAATGCCACCATATCAAGTAGTGTGCCGGGCAAGTTAACAGGTGTTGACGGCACCCAGATAGATGCTAAAGAATTTGATGACAAGGGCGGCCATGCCGAGATTCACACCAATATTTACCACGTGGATGAAAGTTATATACCTACTTTAGGGTTACAGGTCATCAACGGGCGTAATTTCTATCAGACCTTCCCCGGCGATTCGATGTCGGTTGTCGTGAACGAAGCTTTGGTAAAAGGTTTGGGATGGGAGAACACTAACCCGATAGGTAAAACCATCGTGCGCTCGGCCCGTACGCAATATAAAGTTGTAGGTGTGGTTAAAGATTTTCACTATGCTTCGGCCAGGCAAAAAATAGCGCCATTGATGCTGTTATCGGGGCATAGTACAGGGACACTAATTTTAAAGGTTAAAACTGCCGATGTAAAATCGGTTATTGCCGGCATCAAAGCCGAATGGGATAGTTTCAGGCCGGAAGCGCCTTTTAGCTACTCGTTCCTTGATGAGCAATACGCATCACTTTATGCGTCCGAACAGCAAACGGGTAAAATATTCACCGTGTTTTCATGCATCGCCCTCATTATAGCAAGCCTGGGCTTGTTCGGTTTAGCCGCGTTTATGATCAGGCTAAGGGTTAAAGAAATAGGTATCCGTAAAGTATTGGGTGCATCGACAGGCAGTATTACGGTGATGCTATCAAAGGAGTTTTTGCGGTTGATTGTGATTGCTTCGATCATATCGTTCCCGGTAACATGGCTTGCCATGAACAAGTGGCTGCAGGATTTTGCATACCGGATCAGTATCCAATGGTGGGTATTCCTGTTAGCAGGTGGCATTGCCCTGCTGGTAGCGGGTATCACAATAAGCTTTCAATCGGTTAAAGCGGCTTTGGCTAACCCGGTGAAAAGCTTCAGAAGTGAGTAGCAGTTGGCAGTGGCAGTTTACAGATCATTGCCCAGGGACTAATAATTAATGAATAAGTGAACTAATGAACTAAATCATGATAAAGAATTATTTACGAAGTGCCTTTCGCAATATTGCCCGGCATAAATTTATTTCGTTCATCAACATATTTGGCTTAACCATAGGGTTAACCTGTTGCCTGCTTATTTTAACTTACATAGTTAAAGAGCTCAGTTATGATAAATTTAACCATAATGCGCCCAATATTTACAGGGTGAGCCGGAGTTTTAATACAGCTGATGGTATAGTCAACCTGCATTTGGGGGCCGTGGCGCCCCCCTTCGGTCCGCTGCTGAAAAACGAATTTCCGGATATAAAAAAGGTTACCCGTTTATTCCCCAACGGCGATGTGGTTTTGCGTTATAAGGATAAATTATTAACCGAAAAGGGCTCTTATTTTGCTGATGAAAACTTCCTTAGTTTCTTTGATCTTAAAACAGTAGCAGGCGACCCCAAAACTGCCCTTAGTGAGCCGTATACAGTAATGATGACCGAGGATATGGCGCGCAAGTACTTTGGTAACGAAGATCCTATAAATAAAGAAATCAGGCTTGATAATACAGCCAATTTTAAAGTTACAGGTATTTTTAAGCCATTTCCGGCTAACTCGCAGATGCACCCTCAAATGTTGCTGTCATTCAATACACTGAACGATGACAAGGTTTACGGACGCAATCAACTGGCAACCAATTGGGGGAACAACTCATTTTTTACCTACCTGCTATTGCCCGATCATTATAATATTGATCGAATCAGCTCACAGTTTCCGGCTTTTATAGATAAATACATGAATTCTCCCGGGCAACCCCGGCAGTCAAAATTTACCCAGCTGCATATTCAAAGATTCCTGGATATTCACCTGCATTCACATCTTGATGATGAAGTAGAGCAAAATGGCGATATTAAAAGGGTTTACATTTTTTCGGCTATCGCCCTGTTTATTTTGCTGATCGCCTGTATCAATTACATGAACCTATCTACTGCCCGCTCAACGCTTAGGGCTAAAGAGATCGGTATCCGCAAGGTGATCGGCGCACAACAAAAAGAGATTATTACCCAATTTTTAAGCGAATCTGTGTTGATCACTTATTTTTCGCTTGTACTGGCCTTGACTTTGACGTGGTTGCTGCTGCCACTTATTAACCGGCTTTCAGAACTTAGTCTTTCTATCAATAGTTTATTTCAACCGATAATTTTAATATCGGTGTTATTGCTGCCGCTGATTATCGGACTTATCAGTGGTATTTATCCGGCTATTTTTATGTCGTCATTTAAACCGATAAAAGTTTTAAAAGGTATCCTTAAAGTTGGATCTGGAAATATCTCGTTCCGTAAGGTATTGGTGGTGGTGCAGTTCTCCATCTCCATCATCCTGATTGTTGCTACGACGATAGTTTTTCAGCAATTGAGGTATATTCAAACCAAATCACTTGGCTTTAATAAAGATCATTTAGTAACATTGGGCGGTATCCCTGCTAACCAGTTTGAAGCTTTCAGGGCAGAGGTATTACGGGATCCTGCTGTAAAAGATATCGGCCGTTCATCGCGGATTCCGTCGGGGAGATTGCTGGATGATCAGGGTGTTTCTGTTTTTGACGGGGATAAACCGCTGCCGGTTAAAGCAGATATCAAATGCATCAATGCCGATTATGGCTTTATTCCAACCTACGGTATAAAAATGGCAGCTGGCAGAAATTTCAGTCGCGAGTTCGCCACCGACAGTAATAATTTTGTGATCAACGCATCGGCAGTAAGTGCATTAGGATGGAAATCGCCTGAAAACGCTATAGGCAAGGATATGAGCTATGGTGGCGTTAAAGGAAAAGTGATAGGGGTGGTTAATGACTTTCATTTCGAGTCATTACATCAAAATATCATCCCGCTTTTAATGGAGATGCCCTCATTCGTCAACAATAGTTATAGAAGAATAACGGTTAAGATCGATGGTAATCGCATCAATTCGGCATTGGCAACCCTTGGGCAAACCTGGAAAAAATATCAACCCGAAACACCTTTTGAGTACAGCTTTTTAGATGAACGCTTCCAAAAGCTATACAACAGCGAACAGGAGCAGGGTAACCTGTTTACCATATTCTCGTGCCTGGCCATATTCATTGCCTGTTTAGGCTTATTCGGGCTTTCGGCCTTCACCATATCACAACGGGTAAAAGAAATAGGTGTGCGCAAAGTACTTGGCGCAAGCATACCGCAAATTGTTACCGAACTATCAAAAGACTTTTTGAAGCTGGTGATCATAGCATCGGTAATTGCTTTACCAATAGCGTGGTACGCAATGAGTAAATGGCTGCTTGATTTTGCCTTCAGAATTAACATACAATGGTGGGTTTTTGTGATGGCCGGCGTAATAGCGCTGATCATCGCTTTTGCAACCATAAGCTATCAATCAATAAAAGCAGCTATGGCTAACCCGGTGAAGAGTTTACGTTCTGAATAAATTCGTCATTATGTCATTTTGCTTCGCGTCATAAAGCCATTTTTTGATTAGCGCGAGGCAAAAATGACTTAATGACCTAATGATGACTTGACAATGTTTAAAAACAATTTCAAAATCGCGCTGCGTAATTTTTGGCGGCATAAATTTTTTACATTCATCAATGTAATCGGTTTATCTATAGGGATCAGTTCGGCGCTGGTTATTTACCTGATAGTTCATTTTGATTTTACTTTTAATCAAAACTTTGATAACGGCGACCGCATTTACCGGGTAGTATCAAACTATACCTTTTCCGGCGAAGAAGCGCATAACCGCGGCGTATCAGGCCCGGTGCCCGAAGCTGTAAGAAATGGCGTGAGTGGGGTGGAACTTACCGCGCCATTTTTCTTGTTGAATCAGCCTAATGTGTTTATTCCCGAAAAAGGGCGCGTTCCTGTTAAGTTTAAACTACAGGATAATGTGATCCTTGCTGATGGCAGGTATTTCAGCATGTTTAAATATAACTGGCTTGCGGGCTCGGCCAACACTGCTTTGAATTCTCCCAATCAAACGGTGCTCACTTCAGATCAGGCAAAAAAATATTTCCATCAACTGTCATATAGCCAGATGATGGGCCGGGTAATCACTTATGATACTATTAGTGTGGCCGTTAGTGGCATTGTTGAACCATTAAAGGGGAATAACGATTTTACTTTTCACGATTTTATCTCTTATTCAACGGCAAAAGCTAATAAAGCGCTGTCTGACGAACTAAGCCTTACCAGTTGGGGAGGTACTACTTCATCATCTATACTTTTTGTTAAGCTGGCGCCCAATGCCACTGCAGCTAATTTTGAAAAGCAACTAAATATTATTCTTAAAAAGAATGATCCTCCAAAACCCGAAAACAAGGGCAACACACGTGATTTTGCCTTACAGCCTTTGAGCGATCTGCATTTTAACAGTATATACGGAACATTTGATTCCGGTAATCCGGCTAATAAAACAACACTTTACGGTTTACTGGTTATAGCTGCCTTCCTGTTGTTATTAGGCTGTATTAATTTTGTTAATTTAACTACCGCGCAGGCTACCCAAAGAGCCAAGGAAATTGGCGTACGTAAAACAATGGGAAGTAGCCGTACCCAGCTTATTACGCAGTTTCTGAGCGAAACATTCATCATAACCCTTTTGGCAGTTATCATTTCGGTGGCGTTGGCACCCGCTATATTAAAGCTGTTTAAAGATTTTATATCCGCAGGTGTTAAACTTGACCTGCTGCACCAGCCCCATCTTTTTGTGTTCCTGTTTTTATTGATAATAGTGGTAAGCTTATTGTCGGGCTTTTACCCCGCAGCTTTGCTATCAGGCTACAAACCTGTTTTAGTGCTTAAAAATCAGGCATCGTCAAACACGGGTAAAACACGTAATGCGTGGCTACGTAAATCATTAACAGTAACTCAATTTGTTATTGCCCAGTTTTTTATAATGGCTACTGTGCTGGTAAGCAAACAGATTCATTATGCGCTCACAAAAGACCTGGGTTTTAAAAAGGATGCCATCCTGATCATTAACTCGCCCTGGAAAAATAGAACGCTTAGTAAGAACCAGGTATTTATGGACAAACTCAAGGCAATACCACAGGTTGAGTTGGTAAGTGCAGGTAAGGCCGCTCCATCATCAACCAGTACCAATTCAACGGAAGCTACGTATATCGATGGCAAAAAGGAAATAAAGATTGAGTTGTACGAAAAGTACGGCGACCCTAATTATATTAATGTATACAAGCTTAAACTTTTGGCCGGACGTAATATACAATATGGCGATAGTACCAGGGCATTTTTAATTAATAATACTTACGCAAAACTAATGGGGTTTAAAAATCCGGCTGATGCTGTAGGTAAATACATTGATAAATTTAATGGCGATAAAAGAATGCAAATCATAGGTGTAGTGGCCGACTTTTATTCTGAATCATTGCATTCGGCAATTAAACCTACCTGCATTCATATAAGTAACAGTTATTACAACAATGGTACCTTTCATATAGCGCTTAAGCCGCAAACTGCCGGAGCCAACGAATGGAAAAAAGCTATCGCATCGATGGAAAAAGCGTGGAAAGAGATTTATCCTGAAGACGATTTTGAATATAGCTTTTTTGATGAAAGTATCGCCAAATTTTATGATTCCGAGCAACATACATCAACGCTGTTAACCTGGGCAACGGGCCTATCCATATTTATCAGCTGCCTTGGTTTGTTAGGCTTGGCCATTTACAATACCAATCAGCGTACTAAGGAGATAGGCGTACGGAAAGTACTTGGTGCTACGGTAACGCAGATAGTAACCCTGCTTTCAACTGAGCTGGTAATGCTCATTGTGCTGGCCTTTGTTTTGGTAACTCCACTGGCCTGGTATGCCATGAACAAATGGATGGAAAGCTTTGCCGACCGTACAACCATCAGTTGGTGGATATTTGTAGTAAGCGGCGGCGGAATGTTGCTAACTGCGCTGATCACTTCAAGTTTTCAAACTGTTAAAGCTGCGTTGGCTAATCCAACGAAGAGTTTACGTTCTGAATAATTGGTCATTTGAGTCAGTTGCTTCGCGTCATTAAGTCATTTTGATAAATGATTTAGAAAAGCAAAATGACTTAATGACCATGCAATAATGACTAGATGACTAATTAATATGCTCAGAAATTATTTTAAAATAGCATTTCGTAATTTAGGCAAGCACCGCACTATCAGTATCATTAATATTGCCGGACTTACTATTGGCATTACCGCAGCGGTATTTATAATGTTGTGGGTACAAAATGAGTTTAGCTTTGACAATTACCATCCTGATGTTGATAACATCTACAGGGTAAAAACCAAACTAAGCCTGACTAAAGACGAAGTGTGGGACTGGGAATCATCTCCCTATATGTTAGGCCTGGTTGCCAGGCAGGAAATACCGGGTTTAAAGAATTATACGTTTTTGTGGCCGGGTTATATGATGACGGTGCATCATAATAACCAACTGATATCGGAAAAAAAGTATGCATATATAGATGCTAATTGGTTCAAAGTATTCCATTACGATTTTATCGACGGAAGCGCCGATAGCTTTTCGAAAAATCCATTTAGTTTAATCCTGACAGAATCAACAGCAAAGAAATATTTTGGTAATGGCGAAGCTGTCGGCAAAATGCTGAAAGTTGACTCCATGAACTACCAGGTGCAGGCAGTAGTTAAGGATAATCCTGCAAATTCAAGCTTTCAGTACGATATATTGATGCCGGTAGAGGCTAAACTCAGCAATGCACATGAAAAAGAACAGGCGAGCAATTGGGGTAATTACAGCGGCCTCACATTTTTAAAGCTGCAGCCGGGCGTAAATATTAAAGAGGTAGGCCAAAAGCTAACCCAAATTATCAGGAAAAATAACAAGGGCAGCGAAAACACAACCATGAGTGTGATAGGCCTCAAGGATATCCATTTTGAAAGTGGTTTGCTAAGTACTTCATTTGAAAACGGCAACCGAAAGTTGGTTAACATCTTCCTGATCCTGGCTTTTTTACTTTTATCAACGGCATGCATTAATTATGTAAACTTAACTACGGCAAGGGCAAGTGTGCGTTCAAAAGAGGTGAGCGTACGTAAAATTGTTGGTGCCGGCAGGAGGCAGCTTTTCGCCCAGTTTATGTCCGAATCATTGGTTGTTAGTTTCTTATCATTATTATTTGCCATTTTATTTATCCAGATCTGCCTGCCCTGGTTTAACCAGGTTACCGAAAAGCACTTTGTACAGCCACTAACATCCAGCACAACATGGTTGATATTGTTGGGCACACTGGTTGTTTGTTTTGTTTTTAATGGCATATATCCTGCTGTATTATTATCATCATTTAAGCCATTAAGTGTGTTTAAGGGCAGGACGTTATTGAGTTTTAAGGACGGCGGCATTCGTAAAGCCCTGGTTGTTTTGCAATTTGGTATCTCGGTGATGCTTATCATTAGTACAATGATCATTTACCGTCAGCTTAATTTTATGAAAAATGCTGATTTGGGGTATAAGCGCGAACACGTTTTTGTAATGACTATACCATGGCAGGTGCTTGGCTTAGACGATAAGATAAGGGAGTCGAAATTAAAAAGTATCGCCAGCGAGTTAACACAGCAAAGCGCGATAGCTGAGGTCTCTCAATCGGCCAACGATGCCTTTTTTAATAATAGCAACAAGGTTTCAGGATCAATGGATTGGGAAGGTCGGCCACTGGATTATAAACCTTCGGTTTCCACCATATCGGCCGACGAAAAATTTCAACATATACTAAGCCTTAAAATGGCCGACGGGCATTGGTTTGATAAAAATGGCTCCGATCAGCATAATGTAGTTTTGAATGAAACCGCAGTAAAACAGCTTGGTATCCATAGGCCTGTTATAGGGCAGCGGTTTAAGTTTAATGGGGATTCGGGCGTTGTTGCCGGTGTGGTGAAAGATTTTAACTTCAGGAGCCTGCATGAAAAGATAGGTCCTATGGTTATAAATAATCATACTGATTGGGCGCGTAGTTTTTATATCAAAACTGCTCCCGGCAATACGGCGGCAGCCATCAGGATAGCCCAAAATGTATGGAATGAATTTGTTCCCGACCAGCCGTTTGATTATAGTTTTATTGATGACGGTTATAATAAACTTTACCATGCCGAACAGCGTTCGTCAACATTGATAGCCGCTTTCGCCATTATAGCCATTGCAATATCGGCCATGGGTTTACTCGGCCTGGCCGCCTTTGCCGCCGAACAGCGGGTAAAAGAAATAGGTATTCGTAAAGTGCTTGGCGCCAGTGTCCAAAATATAATAGGATTGCTATCTGCCGAGTTTTTAAAAACAGTTGTCATAGCCAACGTCGTTGCTTTCCCGGTGGCTTGGTACATGATGAACAAATGGCTGCAGGATTTCGCATACCGTACAAATATCACATGGTGGATCTTTGCTGTTGCCGCGTGCATAGCACTTTTAATAGCATTGATAACCGTAAGCATCCAATCTATTAAAGCTGCACTGGCCAACCCGGTAAATAGCTTAAGAAGCGAATAGATTTTTGAGGTGAAAGGTTAAAGGCGAAAGCTAAAAGGTAGTTGTCAATTTATGAAAACGTCCGATGTTAGAGACCTTCCGCCTTTCACCTTTCACCTTTAACATATTTTAACTACTCATCTACAGGGTTTTGCGTATCATCGTATAAAGTATTTGATATGATAAAAAACTACTTTAAGATAGCCTGGCGTAACCTTTGGAAGCATAAGTTTTACACCTTTATCAATATGTTTGGCCTGGCGCTGAGCATAGGCTGCAGTATTATACTTTTTCAGTTTATTACCTATCATTTGAGTTTTGATACTTATCACCATGATGCCAAACAGGTATATAGGGTTGTTCACCAGCTTACTTTTGATGATGGCATGCCGTTATATGACCAGGGAGCCCCTTTGGCTTTGGCAAGAGATGTGAAAGCGAACAATGCGCAGGTGAAAGATGTAGGTGTGTTATTACGAATGCATGATATCAATGTCAGCATTCCTCAAAATGATGGGGCTGGTAAAAAAATGTTTGCTGAGCATGAAAATATCAGCATAACCGATGGCCATTTTTTTAATTTATTTGATTACGGGTGGGAGCAAGGCAATCAGAATATCGCTCTTACCGAACCTAATACCGTAGTTTTAAGTCACCATCTTGCCGAAAAATATTTTGGCGGCCAGGACGTTATCGGAAAAACCATCAGGGTTGATAATAAGAATACCTTCCGGGTGACAGGTGTTGTTAAAGATCACCCGGCTAATACTGATATCAAAGCAGATCTGTTTCTTTCTCTCGCCACATTAAAAAATATCTATCCCGATGTTGCCAATGGCCTTCAAAATGACTGGGGCTTTATCAATTCAACTAACTCAATTTATTTAGAACTTAAGGATGGAGCAAATCCGCAATCGGTAGAAAAAGATATCAATCGGTTGAATGTGAAATTACATGGTGCGGAAGTCGCAAAACCATACCATTTTATGATGCTTCCGCTAAGCGAAGTGCATTTCGACGGTCGCTTTGCGGGTGTTATCCAACGCTCTTTATTGGTAACCCTTGGTATAACTGGTTTACTGCTCATTATTATTGCTTGCGTTAACTTCATCAATATGGCTACAGCCCAAAGCTTTAAGCGGGCCAAGGAGATAGGTACCCGCAAAGTTTTAGGCAGCTCACCGCGGGCAATATTCATTCAGTTTATTTCCGAAACATCATATATCGTAGTTTTTGCGGCATTGTTATCATTTGTAATGGTGATTACAGCCATCCCGGTGTTGAATAATTGGCTGCAAACTCAACTGAGCTTTAAGCTTTTTAATGACTATCGCCTTGCTGGTTTTACTGTAGTTGCTTTAGTCATTATCATAATAGCTGCCGGTTCATATCCCGCACTGATATTAAGCAGGTTAAAGCCTGTAAACGCTTTGAAAAACCAGCTTGGCGGTAAAACGCACGCTGCTGGTTTTACCCGTAAAGGTTTAATTGTGGTTCAAAACATAATAGCCCAGGTGCTTATCATTAGCACGATATTGATAACCATGCAGGTTAAATATCTTAAAACTGCTGACCTCGGTTTTAATAAAAATGCCGTTGTAATGATTCCGGTGCCAGATAATGATAAAAGTAAAACCAATTATTTGCGTAACCAGTTGCTGGCCGATCCAGCGATAAAAAGTATTTCATTTTGTTATCGCGCGCCATCTTCTACAGCTGATAAAGGCGGATCAATTAAATTTGATACCCGCGACTGGGAAAAATTTGTTGGGTATACGCAGATAGGTGATGCCGACTATGTTAAAACTTTTGGAATGCAGTTAATTGCGGGCCGCAATATTGTTGAAGCCGATACCGCCCGTGAATACCTGGTTAACGAAGTGTTGATACATAAATTAGGTTTAAAAGACCCGAAACAAGCTATCGGCAGGTTTTTTACCGCCGGGGATTTATCCAACAATCCGGGAATTATAGTAGGTGTGGTTAAAGACTTTCATGCCAAATCATTATATACAGCTATAGCACCTGAATATATTTCCACCTTCAGAAAAGGATATCAATATGCAGGCGTAAAAATCGGTTCGAATAACCCTTCAGCTGTTATCGACCGTATTAAGAAAGAGTGGCAGGAGATTTATCCGGATAATGTATTTGAATACCGCTTTCTCGACCAGCAAATAGCCGACTTTTATCAAAAGGAAGATTTGTTAAATAAGCTGATCACCTCAAGCGCGATAATCGCCATTTTTATCAGCTGCCTCGGTTTGCTTGGCCTGATATCGCTGTTAACGCTTCAGCGTACCAAAGAGATTGGCATCCGTAAAGTGCTTGGTGCATCGGTAACCAATATAACAGGTTTGCTTTCTGTTGATTTTCTGAAATTGGTACTGATTGCTGTTATTGTGGCATCGCCTATTGCCTGGCTTATGATGAGCAAATACCTTCAAAATTTTGCTTACCGCATAGATATTCAATGGTGGGTATTTGTGCTGGCTGCTTTTGTAGCGCTGCTGATAGCATTTATCACAGTAAGTTTTCAATCCATTAAGGCAGCGATGGCAAACCCGGTTGAAAGTTTGAGGAGTAGAGATTAGAGATTAGTTTATGATGATATATGAATAAACTAATAATGTGTTGAAGGCACAAGTGAGCCTTACAATTGCTCACACACAACACTTGCGCCTGCCGGGCGCAGGAAACAAACTTCTAAATCCGAAATCGAACTTCCGAAATTCGAGTTATAACTAATCTCTAACCTCAAACCACTAATCTCCAAAACCACTGTATCAATACCGTACACAAGGTGTTACACTTACGAACAGTTGATGTTTTTTATTTGATTTAAATAATTGATATTCAGTTGATTTTGGTTTTGGTATAGCTTTTACATCAATTTCGAAAATTACTGTACGATATGCTTAAAAATTACTTCAAAATAGCCTGGCGCAATATCGTGCGTCATAAAGGCTATTCTGCTATAAATGTTGCGGGTTTAACAGTTGGCCTGGCTGCCTGCCTGCTCATTTTTGTGATTATTCAGTTTGAACTTAGTTTTGACACTTTCAATCCTAATTATATAAGCATTTATCGTATAGTTACCCAGGAAAAGCACGAGTCGGAAACTACCACCAATCCAGGAGTTGCTGTTCCTGCTACAGATGCCCTTCGTTTGGATATACCTCAGGCTAAAGTGGCAGCTTTGAACAGCAGTTATGGTAGCCAGATAACAGTCCCGCAAACTGCAGGAAGTAATGGCAGCGATAAGAAATTTACTGAAAATATTGGCGTGCTATTTATTCAGCCTCAATTCTTCGATATTTTTAGCTACAAATGGCTGGTTGGTAATCCTGCTGTACTGGCGAGTCCGGATATGGTCGTGTTGGATAAAAGTTCGGCCATTAAGTATTTTGGCGACTGGACAAATGCTGTGGGCAAAATTCTTAAAATGGATAATGTTTTGACGCTGAAAGTATCCGGCATTGTAGAAGATGCCCCGGTTAACAGCGATTTTCCATTTAAGGTAATGGTATCTTTTGATACCTGGAAACAGCATCCGAAAGATTACAACTACAGCGCCGAATGGGGATCAACCAGCAGCAGCCATGAGGTGTTTATGTTGTTCCCGGCAAGCATGTCAAAAAACAGTATCGACGCACAGTTAAAAGCATTTTCGACCAAGCATTTTAAAAAGGGATCGGCACAAACTACGCTGTTACCACAGCCGCTTGCTGATATGCATTTTGATACCCGGATAGGTAACCCGCTTGGTGATCATAGCACCAGCAGGGCTACCTTGCGTACCCTGTCATTCATAGCTTTGCTCATCATCATTATGGCTTCTATCAATTTCATCAACCTTTCAACAGCACAATCTGTCGGACGGTCAAAAGAAGTTGGTATCCGCAAGGTGTTGGGCAGTACCCGTCCACAATTGATTTTTCAGGTAATTGGCGAAACAACAATCATCGTTATTGCTTCGGCTTTAATTGCCTTGGCAGTTGCCCGGCTGGCCATGCCTCAATTGAAAAATATAGCCAATGTGCCTGATAGTATCAGCTTATTTACTACTGGGAGCTTATTTTTTTTAGCGGCCAGTACAGTTACTATCGTTTTATTATCGGGCATTTATCCTGCATTGGTAGTATCAGGTTTTAAACCTGTGCTTGCACTTAAAAATAAAATAACAGCAGCTTCTATTGGCGGTATCCCGCTTCGCCGGGGATTGGTGATTGCACAGTTTGCCATATCACAATTGCTCATTATTGGTACCATCGTAGCGGTAAACCAGATGGACTTTGTAAATAAAGCCGATCTCGGTTTTAACAAAAATGCGTTGCTCATTATTCCCGGCTATACCGATAGTTTAAGTCTCCGTAAAATGGAATCATTCAAACAACAGGTGTTGCAGGACCCTAATGTTAAAGCAATCAGTTTCTCTTCGGATGTACCATCATCAGAAAATAACTGGGGTACAAATTTCGATTTCAATAACTCAACCAAGGACGTTGGCTTTAATACCTACCTTAAATTTGGAGATGTTGATTACTTCAAAACTTATGGGTTAAAGTTTGCAGCGGGCAAAGGATATGACGTAAGCGATACCGCAAGGCAGTACGTGGTTAACGAAACATTTATCCATAAATTAGGTATCCAGAATGCTAATGATGCCATTGGCAAAACACTACGTTTGGGCGGCGGCAAATGGCTGCCGATAGTGGGGGTAGTTAAGGATTTTAAAACCAACTCACTTCGTGAGGCTATAAAACCAATAGTAATCTCGCCCGCGAAGAAGTTTGAAGGGCAGATAGGCATCAAGATCCAAACTGCTGATTTGAGCAAAACTGTATCTCAGTTGCAAAAACTATGGGAGAATACTTATCCCGAATATGCTTATAACGGTTATTTTCTGGATGATAATATTGCTAAATTTTACGAGCAGGAGAACAAGATGGCCCTGGTGTACAAAGTATTTGCCGGGATAGCCATTTTTATATCATGCCTTGGTTTGTACGGACTCGTATCATTCATGGCTGTTCAGCGCACAAAAGAGGTTGGCATTCGGAAGGTATTAGGTGCATCGGTAAGCAGCATCGTATTCCTGTTTTCAAAAGAGTTTATGATACTTATCGGTATCTCGTTCCTGATAGCCATGCCCGCCGCATGGTATATTATGAACGGATGGCTGCAAAACTTTGTATACCGTATTTCGATGAGCATCTGGATCTTTTTACTGGCAATAATATCATCGCTGATAATAGCCTGGGTGACAGTAGGGTATAAGGCTGTTAAAGCGGCACTTGTTAACCCGGTTAAAAGCCTGAGGTCGGAATAGTATTTCATTAGGTCATTTGCTGCGCGTCATTGCGTCATTGACAAATACGCAAAGCAAAAAATGACGTAATGACCCTATGATGTAATGCAAATGACGCGAAGCAAATGGCACAACGTAAATGACCTAATGACTAAACCTATGATAGGAAATTACATTAACACCACAGTGCGCGGCCTGATGAAAAACCGGGCCTACAGTTTCTTGAACATTGCCGGTTTGGCTATTGGCGTTGCTTGTGCATCCATGATATTTTTGTGGGTGCAGGATGAGCTTACGTTTAATCAAAATTTTGTAAAGCGCGATAATCTGTACACAGTTCGTGAAAATCAAACCTATGATGGTAAAACCTCCACATTTCGCGCTACGCCGGGGCCAATGGCCGCTGCACTAAAAGCAGATATTCCCGGTGTAAAAAATGCGGCACGTATGGCCGGCTCTGATAATATAGTATTTGCATTGGGCGACAAAGTGATCAACGAAGATGGCTCCTATACTGATGCTGAGATTTTTCAGATGCTGAAACTGCCGTTTTTACAAGGTGATGAGGCCAATGTTTTTCATGAACTGCATTCGGTAGTAATCAGCTCTACTATGGCTAAAAAGTTTTTTGGTGATGTTAACCCGGTAGGTAAGGTCCTGAAGATGAACAATGAGCAGGATTTTGCAGTTACCGGGGTGTTTGCAGATTTTCCCAAAAATTCAACATTCCAAATGCAATGGTTTGCACCATTGAAAAATATCGATCACATGCAGCCCTGGATGCAGGACTGGGGAGCAAACTGGGCTCGTACCTATGTGGAGCTGGAACCATCAGCAGACGTTAATGCCGTTAACAAAAAACTGGCTAACTACATCGGTACTAAGAAAAATGGTAACAAAACCGTTTCGTTCCTGTTCGGAATGAACGACTGGAACCTTCGTGATAAATTTATTGATGGTAAAATGAATGGCGGTCGCATTGAGTATGTTCGTCTGTTTTCGGTAATTGCCTTTATTATACTTATTATAGCTTGCATAAATTTCATGAACTTGTCAACCGCAAGATCTGAGAAAAGAGCTAAGGAGGTTGGGGTACGCAAAGTGATGGGAGCCGGTAAAGGTAAGCTTGTAGCCCAGTTTATAGGCGAGGCGGTGATTATGGCGTTTATAGCGGTAATTGTAGCTGTGTTTTTAGTTTACGCAGTTCTGCCATCGTTCAATAATATGGTTCAAAAAGAGCTTACTATCGACCTTTTGCAACCACTCCATTTGTTTTATTTACTGTCGATAGGTTTGGTTACCGGTTTGCTGGCTGGCAGCTATCCTGCGTTTTACCTGTCGTCATTTAACCCCATTGCCGTATTAAAAAATATCAAATTACCATCTGCAGCTGGCGCGGGCTTTATCAGGCAAAGTTTGGTGGTGATCCAGTTTTCAATTTCGATAATATTGATCATCGGTACGGTGATTATCTACCAGCAAATTCAACACGTTAAAAATCGTGAGCTGGGTTATCAAAAAGATAACCTTGTTTATATCGATACTAAAGGCAAACTGACAGATCATTTTGCTGCGGTAAACAATGAATTAAAACAAACCGGGGTTGTAGCCGATGCTTCATTGAGTGAATATCCAATTTTACAAATTTGGAGTAACACGGATAATTTTTCATGGGACGGAAAAGATGCCTCAAAAAATCCACTGATCACTATCGAAAGCGTAAGCCCTCAGTTTGTATCAACTATGAATATGAAACTGCTTGCCGGCAGGGATTTTTATGCCAATGCAAAGCTCGATAGCAGCAATGTGATTATTAATGAAGCCTTTGCCAAACAAATGGGAAAGGCTGGTCACGTAGGTGGCATTATCAGGGATGGTGGCAGTAAACCATACCAAATTGCTGGAATCATTAAAGATTTCCTTTATAATGATATGTATGTTTCTGGCGCACCGCTGATGCTGTTTAGCCGTCCACAAAACAATAACATTTTAACTATCCGCTTTAAAGAGGGCGTTAATTTAACCGAGGCGCTGGCAAAAGCAGGCGAAGTTTATAAACGCGCCAACCCCGGTTATCCATTCGAATACAAGTTTGTTGATGCTGATTTTGATGAGCTTTTTAAAACGGAGGCCCTTACCGGTAGGCTGTCGGGCATATTTGCATCGCTGGCTATCGTTATTTCATGCCTTGGTTTGTTTGGCTTAGCAGCTTATACTGCCGAAAGAAGGATCAAAGAAATAGGCATTCGCAAGGTACTTGGTGCTTCGGTAGCTGGTTTAACCGGGTTGCTATCCCGTGATTTTTTAAAGCTGGTTGCAGTTTCATGCCTGATTGCCTTTCCGGTTGCCTGGTATGCAATCAATAACTGGCTGCAAAGTTATCAGTACCGGGTAACTGTACAATGGTGGGTATTTGCTGTCGCCGGCATTGCCGCTATTGTTATAGCGCTGGTAACTGTGAGTTTTCAGGCTGTTAAGGCGGCATTGAACAACCCGGTGAAAAGTTTGAGGTCTGAATAGCCTCGCCCAACCCTCTCCAAAGGAGAGGGCTTTAAATGAAATTGAAACAATAATATAAAAAGGTCCCTCCCCTTTGGGGAGGTTAGGAGGGGTTTATGATTCGTAACTATTTAAAAATCGCGTGGCGCAACATCCTGAACAATAAGGTTTATAGCGCAATTAATATATTGGGGCTTGCCGCAGGCATGGCGGTTGCGCTGATTATTGGTCTTTGGGTAGCCAATGAATATTCATACGACAGGTTTTTACCCAACTATGAGCAGCTTTACCAGGTTGAACAGCATTTTACTACCCAGCATGATGGGGAGCACACACAAACGGCGGTTTCATTGCCATTGGCCGGGGTTTTGCGCAAGGAAATTCCGGGCATAAAACGCGTGGCCGAAACAGATTGGGTAGGCATGCAATGGCACGATCTGTTAGTAGGTGATAAAAAGCTCTACGTTGCCGGAGGCGCAGCTAACCCCGATTTTTTACAGATCTTTAAATACGCCTTTGTAAAAGGTAATGCTAAAGATGTGTTTACACAACCAAATTCCATCATCCTTAATGAATCTACCGCGAGAGCACTTTTCGGCGATGCCGATCCGATCAATAAAGTAATACGTTACGATAATAGTCAAAATTTGAAGGTTACGGGCATAATAAAAGACATCCCTAAAAATGCCACGCTGCAATTCAGCTTCCTGACTCCTTTCAGCTTTAAAGAAGCAACCGAGGGCTGGATGAAAGGAGCCCGCACTACATGGACCAACAACTCCTTTAACATGTACCTGGAGCTGCAACCCGGTGTTACTATGGAGCAGATTGCACCAAAAATTAAAAACATAGTATATGATCATAACGAACAGATGCGCCCGGCAAAACCTGAAGTAATTATTCATCCATTAAAAAAATGGCATTTGTATAATGATTTCAAAAACGGTAAGGCTGTTGGCGGTTTTATTGATTATGTGCGTATGTTTAGCGTGATAGGTGTTTTGGTGTTGCTTATTGCCTGCATCAACTTTATGAACCTTTCAACCGCCAGGTCTGAAAAACGGGCTCGCGAAGTAGGGGTACGCAAAGCCATTGGTTCGCAACGCGGCGATCTGATAGCCCAGTTCCTCGCGGAGTCGATAATGATCACTTTCATTTCATTTTTGTTGTCGATAGTGATGGTGCAGCTGGCTATCCCGTCTTTTAATGCTATCGTAGGTAGCGCTATTAGTATCCCATATACCAATGTTTTGTTTTGGGCTATGATGATAGCCTATGTGCTGCTTACTGGTTTGTTAGCAGGTAGTCGTCCTGCATTTTATCTATCGTCATTTAACCCTGTGCAGGTATTAAAGGGTACTATTAAGGTTGGCAGGTCGGCTTCATTGCCGCGCAAGGTGTTGGTAGTAATGCAGTTTAGCTGTTCTGTTGCTTTGATTATCAGTACTGTTATTGTTTATCAGCAAATACAATATGCTAAAAACAGGCCTACCGGTTATAGCTCAACCCGTTTAATGATGACCGACATGAGCGGCGATCTTGAAAAAAACTACAGCGCTTTAAAAAACGACCTGATAGCCAGTGGAACGGTGGAGGGCGTGGCCTCTGCGTCAAGCCCGGTTACCAATATTTATAGCCATATGGGTATTGATAACTGGCCCGGAAAAGGAGGGGGTGAAACAGGGATAAACGTTGGAGCTATCTCTGTATCTCCTAATTACTTCAAAACAATGGGCATGACCATGAAAGAAGGCCGTGATTTTTCGGCCGAATGGGCATCTGATACAACAAATGTTATCATCAACGAAGCTGCCGTAAAACGCATGGGCTTAAAAGATCCGATTAACAAAGTGATAAATTATAGCTTTATGGGTCGGGTTCATATTATAGGTGTGGTTAAAGATGCCCTAATGGAATCGCCATTTACACCTGTGCAGCCGGCTGTATTTAATCATGGCAGGGGAGGTAATAACATCATGTATCGCCTGGCACCTAACGTAAATATGCAGGATGCCATTAAGAAGATAGGGAAGATCTTTGATACCTATAACCCGGCGTATCCTTATATCTATCAGTTTGTTGATGAGGAATACAATCGCAAGTTTAGCCTCGAAGCCTTAGTTGGCAAACTTGCCGGCGTTTTTGCCGGATTAGCTATTTTCATTTCATGCCTTGGTTTGTTTGGGTTAGCTGCGTACGTAGCCGAGCAACGCACCAAAGAAATTGGTATACGAAAAGTATTGGGTGCTTCAATAGCACAAGTGTGGCTGCTGCTATCAAAAGAATTTATTTTACTGGTGATGTTAAGTTGCATAATAGCAACGCCTGTAGCTTTTTATTTTTTGAAAGACTGGCTGCAGAAATATGATTACAGGATAACAATAGGTCCGGGAGTGTTTGTGCTTTCGGCAGTGGCAGCAATCGTTATCACACTGGTTACGATAAGTTTCCAGGCTATAAAGGCAGCGTTGACAAATCCGGTGAAAAGTTTGAGAAGTGAGTAACCTCACCCAAACCCTCTCCAAAGGAGAGGGCTTTAAGAAGATTAAAATACATAACTAATAACTAAATATATCACAAGTACAATTCCTCCCCTTTGGGGAGGTTAGGAGGGGTTTATGATCAAAAACTACATAAAAATTGCATGGCGAAATTTGGTGCGTAACAAGGCTTACGCAACCATCAGTGTTATTGGTTTGGCTTTGGGTATAGCCTGTGGCGTACTAATATTTACGCTGATCACTTACCACCTGAGCTTTGATACCTTTCATAAGGATAAAGACAGGATCTACCGTTTTTATACCGAGTTTCACGATCAGGGTGTAGACCGGGTAGGCGCTATTCCGCAACCGATGGCCAAGGGTTATCGAAATGACTTTGCTTTTAGCGAAAAAACGGCGAGATACATCAGCTTTAATAAAACGCTGATCACGATTACCAAGGGAAGTGAAGTGAAAAAATTTGGTGAGGATGATGGCGTTGCGTTTGTTGAGCCCGAGTATTTCAATATCCTGAATTTTCCGTTGCTCAAAGGTGATAAGAAAACCATGCTTGTTAACCCCAATGAAGCTTTAGTTACCGAAAAAGTGGCCCAAAAATATTTTGGTAATGATAACCCCATAGGCAAAGTTTTCAAGCTGGATAACAACATCAACGTTACTATAACCGGTGTACTGCAGGATTTGCCAAATAACACCGACCAAAAGCAACAGATTTTCATTTCGTATGCAAGTATGGAAGCGTACGCAGGTAAAGGCCGTGAAAATAACTGGGGCGGCGTTTACAGCGGCTGTCAGGGCTTTACCCGATTAAAGCCAGGCGTAACAAAGGCACAGGTTGAAACTGCCATGCTGCAATTGGTTAAAAAGAATTACACCGGTCGGGATTTGCAGGTTTGGCGCTTTAAATTACAGCCTATTGCCGAAATGCACTTTGACCGTGAACTCGGCGGCTACGCTGATAAGAGCTATTTATGGGCACTGTTCTTTATCGGCGTGTTCCTGATCATTACTGCTTCGGTGAACTTTATAAACCTAGCTACGGCTCAGGCACTAAACCGCTCAAAAGAGGTAGGCATCCGTAAAGTATTGGGTAGCCAGCCTTTTCAATTATTTTGGCAATTTATTGCCGAAACGGCTATCATCAGCATTATTGCTGTGGGAGTTGCTATTGGCTTATCAGAGATTGCTTTGACGCCATTAAACAATCTCTTCCATGCAAGGATGACCTTTAACTGGGCCGAATTGAGCGCTTTTATAGTTGTTATTACTATTGTTGTTGTATTTCTTTCGGGTTCATATCCTGGTTTGGTACTGGCAAGGTTTCAGCCAATTAAAGCGCTTAAAAGTAAACTGTCCCAAAAAGATGTAGGTGGTTTTTCGTTGCGCAGGGTACTGGTAGTTACCCAGTTCACTATATCGCAGGTACTTATCATCGGTACTATCATCGTAGTATCGCAATTACATTATTCACAAACTGCCGATCTGGGCTTTAATAAAAATGCCGTAGTGCTTGTGCCGCTTCCTCAAAACGATAAGATGAAAATGAGCACGATGCGTAATCGCCTCAGCGAAATTAAGGGTGTTGAAAATGTATCTTACTGTTATAACCCGCCGGCGTCGCGTTCAAATAGTAATACCGGTATTCAATATGATAATCGTGCCGAAGACGAGCATTGGAGCATCAACACCAAACAGGCCGACGAAAATTACATTTCCACTTTTGGCATTAAACTGATTGCAGGCAGAAACTTCTTCAAAGGCGATTCGGTTAAAGAGTTTTTGGTGAACGAAACCTTCGTTAATAAACTGCACCTTAAACCGCAGGATGTGATAGGTAAACAAATGGCAGTTAATGGCCGCGACTATAAAGGCACCATTGTAGGGGTGATGAAAGATTTTTATAATTACTCTTTCCATTCGGAAATTTCCCCATTGTGTGTGATGCCTAATTACCAGGATTTGGGTACCGTTGCTGTGAAAATAGACATGCGTAATGCTAAGGCTACGTTAGCTGCAATTGACAAGATCTGGAACCAAACCTTCCCGGAAGAATTATATTCATACCAGTTTTTGGACGATACTATTGCCCATTTTTACGAAATGGATAATATCCTGTTAACATTGGTTGAAGCGTTTGCCGGTATAGCGATCATCATAGGTTGCCTCGGTTTATACGGCCTGGTATCGTTTATGGCCGTGCGTAAAACCAAGGAGATTGGTGTGCGCAAAGTATTGGGAGCAAATATCAGCAGTATTCTTTGGTTGTTCGGTAAAGAGTTCAGCATATTGTTGCTTGTTGCATTTGTAATTGCCTCTCCGCTGGCCTGGTGGGCAATGCATAATTACTTAAAGGATTTTCAATACCGGATCAGTATCGGCCCTCAGATATTTGTAATGTCCATACTATCCACATTTATAATAGCCTGGATTACGGTAGGTTACCGCGCTGCAATGGCGGCGCTCGCCAACCCGGTTAAAAGTTTGCGTTCCGAATAAATAGTCATTGAGTCATTTGCTTCGTGTCATTAAGTCATTGAAGAATGAGCAAAGCAAAAAATGACCTAATGACGCATTGACCTAATGATATAGAATATGATTAGAAATTATCTGAAAATAGCCTGGCGAAATATCGCAAACAACAAAGCTTATACAGCTATCAACGTTTTAGGATTGGCAGCTGGGATGGCTGTTGCCTTGATGATAGCGCTTTGGGTTGCCCATGAATATTCATATGACAGATTTTTGCCCGATGCCAACAGGGTATACCAGGTTCGCCGTAATTTTAATAGTAATGGCGAAACATTAACGTTTAGTTCAACCTCGCTAAAACTGGCAGATGTATTGAAAACTATGCCAGAGGTAGAATATGTAGCACCCACGGATTGGGGTGGCACACACGGGTTAATGGTAGGCAATAAAAAGTTATCTATTGATGGTGTGCAGGCAGGTAGCGATTTCCTGAAAATTTTTCAATACAATTTTTTACAGGGAAGCCGCACAACAGCTTTGAATGATCCATATTCGATTGTATTGACCAAAGCTACTGCTCTCGCTTTATTTGGCACTGGGAATGTAATCGATAAGGTAGTTAAGGTTGATAATAACTACAATTTAAAAGTTACCGGCGTGATTCAGGATGTACCGTTGAATTCTTCGCTTCAGTTTAAATATGTTATTCCATTCAGTTTGATGGAGCAACAGCCTTACATGAAAGGCGCGCACGATAGCTTCGGTAACAATAGCTTCGAGCTATTTGCAAAGCTAAAACCAGGTGTAACGTACGCACAACTGGCCCCAAAGATCCTTCATATCGAAAAAGGCGAAAAAAATATAAATGCCGAAAACTCTGACGTAATTATGCAGCCGATGGTCGACTGGCATCTGTTGTCCGATTATAAAAATGGAGTTGCTGCAGGTGGTTTTATTGATTATGTACGCACCTTTAGTATTGTTGGTGTACTGGTACTACTGATAGCTTGTGTGAATTTCATCAACCTCACAACTGCCCGGTCTGAAAAACGCGCGCGCGAGGTCGGCATCCGTAAAGCTATCGGATCACAACGTCAGCATCTGATATTCCAGTTCTTGACAGAATCTACATTGATCACACTGATCTCCTTTATATGCTCAATGCTTTTTGTTCAAATAGCGCTCGGGCCGTTTAACTCGCTCACCGGTACTACTATTGCCATCCCTTTTAACAGCGCAATTTTTTGGCTGATTGCCATAGTGTGTGTGTTGCTTACAGCCTTGGTGGCTGGTAGCCGTCCTGCATTTTATCTTTCGTCATTTAATCCGGTTAAGGTATTAAAAGGTGCTATTCAGGTTGGCCGCTCAGCATCGTATTCGCGTAAAGTTTTAGTAGTGATGCAGTTTAGCTGTTCAATAGCCTTGATCATAAGCACAGTTGTTATTTACAGGCAAATTCAATATGCAAAAAACCGCCCGGCGGGATACGATATTAATAGGTTAATAGCCACTAATGCCAATGAAGATTTGGGTAAGCACTATTCAGCTTTTAAAAATGAATTATTGCAAAGCGGCGTGATTGAAAGTATCTCCACAGCATCAAGCACCATTACAGATATTAACATGCACAACAACCTTGACCAATGGCCTGGTAAATTTGCCGGCGAAACCGTTGAAATGGGCGTAATAGCTGTAGCTAATGATTATTTCAAGACTGTGGGCATGAAAATGCTTGCCGGCAGGGATTATAATAACGTTGTGTCCGATTCATTGAATATCATTTTTAATGAAGCGGCGGTTAAGCGCCTGCGCCTTAAAGGTGATCCGATAAGCCAGGTAATAACTTATGGAGGTAAGCAGCGCAAGATAATTGGTGTAGTTAAAAACGCGCTGATGTTATCGCCGTTTGCACAGGCCGACCCAACCATGTTTGTGTATAATAATGATCCGCATCAAAACATGATTTACCGCCTCTCGCCCAAAGTGAACCCGCATGATGCTATTGATAAAATTGGGCAGGTGTTTTCAAAATATAGTCCGGCCTATCCCTATACCTATCGTTTTGTAGATGATGATTATAACCGCAAGTTTGGTCAGGAAGTGTTGGTGGGTAAGTTGTCGGGCATATTTGCCGGTTTGGCTATTTTTATATCCTGCCTCGGTCTCTTTGGCTTGGCTGCATATATCGCCGAACAACGCACCAAAGAAATTGGTGTGCGCAAGGTATTGGGTGCAACTGTAAGTCAGCTATGGTTTTTACTGTCGAAGGATTTTGTGCTGCTGGTGCTCATCAGTTGCGTGATAGCATCACCTATAGCATTTTACTTTTTGCAGGGATGGCTACAAAAATATGATTACAGGGTAAGCGCAGAGCCAGGTGTGTTTATCATATCGGCAATAGTTGCGATAGTGATTACGCTGGTAACTATCAGTTTTCAGGCTATTAAAGCGGCAATTGCCAACCCGGTTAAAAGTTTAAGAAGCGAATGACCTCACCCAACCCTCTCCAAAGGAGAGGGCTTTAAGTGATACTAATTAATCAATATTAATAATTCCTCCCCCTTGGGGAGGTTAGGAGGGGTAAATGATAAAAAATTACTTCAAAACCGCCTGGCGGAATATCTGGAAAAGCAAGGTTTTTTCGGCTATTAACATTTTTGGATTGGCTGTAGGTATGGCAGCTTGTATCGTCATCGTGCTGTTTGTTTATTACGAAAAAAGCTTTGATAGCCTGCATACTAAAAACATCTATCGCTTAAACGAGGTGCAAAAGTTTGAGGGAATGGGCGCCACACAAAAAGTTGCCTTATCTATGTTCCCTATGGGGCCAACGCTTAAAGCCGATTTCCCGGAAATAAAAAACTTTACGCGTGTCCGCTGGCAACAAAAGTTTCCGCTCAACAACGGCCTTAAACGTGTGTACATGCCACAGGTGTTCTTTGTAGACTCGGTTTTTTTAAAGATGTTTGATTTTAAACTGTTAAGGGGGGACCGGGCGACCGCTTTGTTAAAACCCCGCAGTGTTTTATTAACAGAAGATGCAGCCAAACGCATGTTTGGTAATGACGACCCGATAGGTAAAACCGTAACCAATTACGGACAGGATACCATAACTTATTCGGTTACCGGTATATTAGCTAATGTGCCCAAAAACTCACAATTGCAGTTTGACTGCCTGTTTTCATTCAGCAGTATTTATAAGAAATGGATGTTTACCAACTGGGGCGGCAACTGGTTAAATACCTATCTTGAACTGGCCCCTGGTACCAACGTAGCGGCGCTTGAAAAGAAGTTTCCAGCCTATCTTCAAAAATATAAAGGTAAAGACGGCCCTAAAAATTATGAGCTATTCTTGTTATCCCTGAAAGATGTTCACGCTAACTCGGCTGATATAGGGCTGGATTATATCAACTATCAAAAATTTGATAAACATATCACCAACCTGTTTACAGTTATAGGGATCATTGTTTTGGTAATAGCCTGTATTAATTTCATTAACCTTTCAACCGCGCGGTCATCGGAGCGGGCAAAAGAAGTTGGCGTACGCAAGTCTATTGGTGCAGGGCGTATTCAGCTGGCCATGCAGTTTTTGGGCGAAACGGTGTTACTTTCCCTGATAGCTTTAGTTTTTGCATGTGTTTTGGTGACCCTTGCCATTCCGTTTATCAATAGTTTGAGCCAGCGCGATATCAGTTTGCCGCTGCATGATAACAAAATGCTTATCGGAGTGGTGTTTATAAGCACAGTGCTTGTCGGTATTATATCCGGTATATATCCTGCACTCTTTCTGTCGTCATTTCAGCCGGTCAAGGTATTAAAAGGGGCTTTAACTTCAGCAGGAGGTAATAAGGTGCCACTGCGTAATATTTTGGTTGTTGGCCAGTTTACGAGTGCTGTAATCTTAATGATAGCTACGGTTTTGGTTATCAGGCAACTTAAGTTTATGCAGAAAAAAGATCCCGGTTTTAATCGCGATCAGATTGTTAATGTTCCTTTGGGTTTGATCCCGCAAAACAAATATGATTTGTTTAAACAGGAGTTGCTTTCCAACTCGATGGTGCAGGGAGTTACTGCATCGCAGGATATTTTGGGTAGCCACCTTGACCAAACAGGTATCTCATTTAAACTTGGTGATTCGCCGTTGCGCCAGCTTACTTCAACATTGCTGGTGGTTGATAATAACTACCTTGATCTGTATAAGATCAAACTGCTGATGGGTAAAAATTTTTCTACCGATACTTCTGCGGTTTGGAAACAATATATCATCAATGAAGCGCTGGCTAAGGAGTTGTTGAAAGATCATAAAGGGAAAAATATGGAATCCTTATTGGGGCAAAGATTTGGTTTTGATTCGTTGGGCGTGATTACCGGAATAGCCAAGGATTTCAATTTCAATTCCCTGCATTATAAAATTGAAACGCTGTTCCTGGTAAATGGTAAAGGGTTTAACCAAATGTCAGTTAAGATCAACGGCGGCAGGGCTAAGGAAGCGGTAGCATTCATCCAGTCAACCTGGAATAAAGAGTTTCCGGGTGTGCCTTTTGAATACCAATTCCTTGATGATCATTTTAAAGAAGTTTACAGCGTTGACAACCAAATAAGTACCGTAGTAAGTATCTTAGCTGGACTTATCATTATCATATCCTGTTTGGGGCTGTTCGGCCTTGCATCTTACTCAGCCGAAAAACGAATCAAAGAAATCGGAGTACGCAAAGTATTGGGGGCATCGGTACAAAACATTGTGATGCTGCTTTCGGGCCATTTTGTAAAACTAGTGTTGATTGCCAATGTCATTGCCTGGCCTATCGCATTTTATGTCATGAGCAAGTGGCTGCAGGACTTTGCCTATCGTATTGATATCAGTTGGTGGATATTTGGTATTGCCGGGCTTACTTCGCTGGTTATTGCCTTTGCAACGGTAAGTTTCCAGGCAATTAAAGCGGCGGTAGCTAACCCGGTTAAGAGTTTAAGGAGCGAGTAACCTCACCCAAACCCTCTCCAAAGGAGAGGGCTTTAAAAAAAATCAAAGCTTATAAAAGATATAACAATTCCTCCCCTTTGGGGAGGTTAGGAGGAGTTTATGATAAAAAACTATATAAAAACAGCATGGCGTAACCTGGTTGTTAACAAGGTTACTTCACTCATAAGTATTGCGGGATTGGCAGTTGGAATAGGCTGCTTTATATTGCTGGCTACCGACCTGTTAAATGAATTACGGTACGATAGATTTCATGTAAAAGCCGATAGGATAGTCCGTGTGGTTTATAATTATAAATCATCAGACGATGCTGAAGCTAAATCAGTATCGGTAACGCCAACTGCGCCTGTGCCCGTATTTAAACAGCAATTACAGGAAATTGAGGATGGTGTACGGATTTACCGGTATAACAACCCGGTGCAATACCAGGACAAATTATTTAACGAAAAACGGTTCTTTTTAGCTGATGAGCCTTTCTTTAAGATCTTCAGCTTTAAGTTTTTGAAAGGTAATGCCGCTACCGCGCTTAGAGACCCGTCGGCTGTGGTGATCACCGCTTCTACGGCAAAAAAATATTTCGGCAACGAGGATGCCGTAGGCAAGGTTTTGAAGGTTAATAACAAGCAAAACATGATGGTTAGCGGTGTGGTGGAAGATGTGCCCGAATACTCGCAGATCAAATTTGATATGATCGGCTCCTATGCCGGCTTAGAACATGCTAAAACACGCAAATGGGATTCGGCTAATGATTATTCGTACCTGCTGTTAAAACCGGGTGTTAATATGGCCTCGGTTGAGCAAAAAATGAACAACTACGTAGCCGAGCTGTTTAAAGATGATTTTAGGCAGGGGCATAAAATGTGGTTCAAGCTTGAACCTTTGACTAATGTTCACTTGAAATCGGCGGCTACATACCCGCTAACACCATCCGGCAATATCAAATACATTTACATTTTGGGTGCGGTTGCTGTTATTTTATTGCTGCTGGCTTGCGTAAATTTCCTGAACCTGGTAACTGCTAAAGCTATAGAGCGTGGCCACGAAATAGGGGTAAGAAAGGTAATGGGCGCAGCCCGTACCCAGCTTTTTGTTCAGTTCATTATTGAGTCGGCGATGATCACCCTGGTATCGCTGTTAGGTGGTTTGTTTTTAGCCGATGTAAGTTTTAAATGGTTCAGTGATTTTTCGGGGCAGCAATTGGGTTTTCAAACATGGAACATTTCATGGCTTGTCATGGCCGTGGCCGCCCTGTTTGTAGCGGTAACTTTTTTAGCTGGGACATATCCATCGCTATATTTATCTTCATTTAACCCCATCGTCACTTTAAAGGGAAAACTTACAAATACAACTGGTGGTAAAGCTTTACGCAGATCGTTGGTTATAGTTCAGTTTGTTGTATCTGTGTTCTTTATGATCTGTACGGTTATAGCCGGCAGCCAGCTGCGATACATTCAGCATTTGAATATTGGTATCGACCGGTCGCAGGTAATGGTACTGGATCTTGGTGGCGAATCGTTAAAAGAGGTCCAATCATTTAATAATGCGGTAACTCAATTGCCGGGAGTGCTTGGTGCTACCGCGTCGTATGACTCGCCGGTTGATGTTCACGGCGGATATAGTATTAACAAGGCCGATGGCAAAAACAGCGACTATAATCTTTCGGTAACCGCGTTGCCGGTAGAAAAGAATTTCTTGAAAACACTCGGCATCAAACTGGTTCAAGGCATAGATTTTACTAATGCCGATGAAACACGCGCTACCGATCCCGATCAAAACAAGCGCTATTATGGTTTTATCATCAATGAAAAGGCTGCTGAAGCTTTGGGCTGGAAAGCCGAAGAAGCGATAGGCAAACACATTGGGCTAAACGGCCGTACTGGCGAAGTCAGGGGCGTTGCACAAAATTTCAACTTTGCATCCCTGCATCAGGAAGTTACCCCAATTGTAATGTTTACTGAAGATTATTTTGGTAAAATACTCGTCAAAACCTCTGGAAATAATATTGGTAAAACCATAGCTGCAGTAAAAGAGAAATGGGCCGCCTTTAACCCGGCCACACCGTTTGAATATCACTTCCTCGACCAGGAATTTGATGACATGTATAAGGTTGAGCAGCGCATAGGTTCAATACTAACTGCGTTTACTTTGGTTACAATTTTTATTTCCTGTTTGGGTTTATTTGGCCTGGCGGTATTTTCAACCAGGCAAAGGGTAAAAGAAGTTGGGGTACGTAAGGTTTTAGGTGCAAGCGTTTTCAGTATAGTGAAACTTGTTTCAGGCGATTTTTTGAAACTGGTAATTATATCGGTTATCATCGCCTCACCAATAGCCTGGTATGTCATGCACAAGTGGCTGCAGGACTTTGCTTATAAGATCAGCATACAAATATGGGTATTCATAGCTGCAGGCACAGTGGCCATACTTATCGCCTTTATTACCGTGAGTGTGCAATCACTTAAGGCCGCGCTTGCTAACCCGGTTAAGAGTTTGCGGTCTGGAGATTGATTATTTAGGTGAAAGGTAATAGGCGAAAGCTGAAAGGTTTATTAACGTTGATGTAATGTTAAAAGTACCTTTTCAGCTTTTTGTTTTAATTAAGCCCTGTAGAGCACCGAAGTTTTGGATCCCGCGGCCACTACCTGGTTACGATAAAAAAAAACCTTTAACCTTTCGCCTCAAAAAAACACTGTATCATAACCGAACGCATCTTGTTACATAAGCGTACAGTCATGTTTTGATAAGATGATTTAATATGTTGATAATTAATTAGATATAACTTTGGTATGTTATTGATATGTTAATCGCAAAATGATGAGTATTATTGTTTAACTCATTTATTTACTAACAAACTAATTCAATAACTAAAAATGTTATCACTGCAGCATATTTCAAAGTATTTCCAGGTAGGGGGCAACAGAAACATCATTCTTAATGATCTTAGCCTTGAGGTTGACGAGGGCGAATTTATTTCGATCATGGGCCCTTCAGGTTCGGGCAAATCAACATTACTTAATATCATAGGTATGCTCGACGAACCATCAGACGGTTACCATTATTTTGAAGGTCATGCGGTGCATCAGCTTAAAGAAAAACAACGCTCGGCTTTATACAAGCAATATATTGGTTTCGTTTTCCAGGCTTATCATTTAATTGACGAGCTTACCGTTTATGAAAACATTGAAACCCCACTTATTTACCAGGATTTTAAAAGCGCTGAGCGTAAAGCCATGGTTGCCGATATGCTCGACCGCTTTAACATTGTTGGCAAAAAAGATCTTTTCCCGGCACAGTTATCGGGCGGACAGCAGCAGCTTGTGGGCATAGCGCGCGCGCTTATTGCAAAACCAAAATTGTTATTGGCCGATGAACCAACCGGTAACCTCAACTCAAAACAAGGGGAGGAGATTATGGAACTGTTCCGTAAGCTGAATAAGGAAGATGGTGTGACCATTATACAAGTTACCCACTCCGAAAAAAATGCCGAATACGGTTCGCGCATTATCGATCTGCTGGATGGCAGGATCGATTCATCAAGAAAACTCTGAACTCAATAATAAAATGCGATACTATAAATTACTATTTCTCGGTCTTGTTACGTTGTCGTCGGCAAAAGCGTTTGGCCAGTCTGATACATCCCTTTCGTTGCAGAAATGCATTGATATTGCTATAAAAAATAACCTTGATGTAAAGCAAAGCGAATTAAAGGCCCAAAGTGCCCGCATTGATTTTATGCAGGCTAAAGAAAACATGCTGCCAACTTTAAATGCTAATATAAACCACGGTATAAACCAGGGGCGTAATATTAACCCCTTTACAAATACCTATGTAAATCAATCATTAACTTACGGCAACTACAGTCTCGAATCAAACCTTACGCTTTTTGGTGGTTTACAAAACGTAAATGCTATCAAACAAACTTCGCTGGCTTACCAGGCCGGTAAAATGGATTTGCAGCAGGCTAAAGATCTGGTTACTATAAATGTGATTACTGCCTATTTGCTTGTACTGGATAATACGGAATTGTTGGCACAGGTTAAAAACCAGGTTGATGTTTCGGCAAAGCAGGTTGAAAGGCTAACTGTTTTAGAAAAGGATGGTGCTAATAAATTGCCATCTGATCTATATGATTTGCAGGGTACACTGGGCGATAACAAGTTGAACGTTGTTGCGGCTAACAGCGCGTTGGAAAGTGCCAAACTGAGCTTATTACAAATACTTAATATCCCATATAATAAAAATATTGTATTGCAGCCCATTAACGCACAGGACGTTTCAAATCAAACTGCGCTCACGTCCGATCAGGTTTACGATACAGCGTTGCAGCAACTGGCCTTAGTTAAAGCCGCCACGCTTCGCCGGCAAAGTGCCGAAAAGGCTGTTAGTGTAGCTAAAGGGGCTTTGCTGCCAAATGTTTCGTTATATGGCGGTTTGTATACCAATTACTCAAGCGCTGCGCAAAGCTCAGTGTTCACCGATTCATCGACTGTAAATACCGGTAACTTTATAAATACGCCAGGTGGTAAGCAACCAGTTTTAACTACGCAGGCCAATTATGTAAATAAAGATATCGGCTACTATGACCAGTTTAAAAATAATTACAGTACACAGTTTGGTGTAAGCCTAAAGATCCCGATCTTAAATTATTTCCAAAATCACAATAAAGTGGCGAAAGCAAAGATCGATTTGCTCAATTATAAATACATAGAAGAAAATACTAAAATTAAGCTAAAGCAAGATGTTGAACAGGCTTATCTTAACATGACATCGGCCTATAACAGGTATACTGTGCTCCTTGAGCAGGTTAAAGCTTATGCCGAATCATTTCGTACTGCCGAAATACGGTTCAATGCGGGTGTTTTAACCTCGGTTGATTATGTAGTAGCGAAAAATAACCTTGATAAATCAAAGATAAACATGATCAATGCCCGGTATGACTGTTATATTTATAACAAAATACTTGATTATTACCAGGGCAAATTAGCGTTGTAAATGCGATAAGACTACCAAAGCTTATACTTTTATTAAAGATTATAAGTTAAATATCCGGTTATACTTTACTGAATTATCAGTTGGGTTTAGCCGGATATTTCTAATTTAGCAGCGGTTTTGCAAACAATAAGGTTTGCCGACACTTAATACCTCATTCAAACACCTAAAAAAAATGAAAAAAGCAATTTTACTCTCCTTATCTATTTTTTTACTGTCAGTCGGCGTTTCAAAAGCCCAGGTAATCCCGAGCTTTTCTTTCGGCCTTAAAGGCGGTTTAAACTATTCAACATTTCCCTCAAACGGCGTTTTTAACAACGATAATAAAGCAGGCTACCAGGCCGGTGCATGGGCACGGATAGGTGGCCTGGGCTTAATTTTTCAACCCGAACTTTATTATACTAATAAAAGCGTAACTGTAAATAATGGAGGTGTTTCAAATAAACAAAGCTTTAAAAGTTTTGACGTTCCATTGCTTGTAGGTGCTAAAGTTGGTGCCTTAGGTTTAGGTGGAAGGTTTTATGGTGGGCCGGTGCTTTCATTTACTACCGGAAGAGATAGGGATGCATTTAATGATGCAACAGCGTTAAGATATAAAGATGCGAACTACGCAATACAGGTAGGTGCAGGTGTTGATATCAGTAGCCTGTCTATCGATCTTCGTTACGAAGGTGGTTTAAATAAGATAGCTTATGGCAACGATAATTCACACACACGTGTTAGCTTGTTCAGCCTTGCTGTAGCTTATAAATTGTTCTCGTTATAATTTCCCAGTCCCTCAAAAAATACTGAAAGACCTGCCGGTAACAGCGGGTCTTTTTTGCGTTAGATCGGAGTATAAACTTTCCTATTATTCAAGTTACGCAATCGATTGCATATATAGTATTATATTTTAGCTTTTATTTGATAGAATAGTATTATACTTATTGTACAATTCACACCTATATTTATCTGCCATTTATGCGCCAGTTATCTGGTTAAACGCGGGTTTCGGACGTTTCCTAAAATTCAGGGCAGATGAAAAAATACCTTTCAATCTCATTTTACAAATTTTTGTTTGCGCTATCGCTGATAGGAAACAATGCTTCTGCTCAAACCGATACAACTTCGAGGCCTATCCGCCTCAATCAAATTGGCTTTTACCCCGGTGCCATTAAAAAGGCCATTGTTTTAAGTGACAGAGGGGGGGATTTTTTTATCCAAACCATTCAAAAGCAAACAGTATTTACCGGTAAGCTTAAGCCATCGCTTAAACCAAACTTCGCCGGTCATATTGTTCAATTTGCCGACTTTACCACGTTCGGCAAACCCGGCAGGTATGTGCTTTATGTCCCTTCTGCAGGTTATTCTTATCCCTTTCAAATTAAAGTCTCGGTTCATAAAGCTGTGGCAGCCGCTGCTCTCAAAGCCTATTATTTTATGCGCTCGGGCACACCATTACCCGAAAAGTATGCCGGCAAATGGCAGCGGGCCGAAGGTCATCCCGATACTGTTGTACTAATCCATCCATCTGCCGAAAGTGAAGGGCGGAAGGCTGGCTCAATAATCTCATCACCGCGCGGTTGGTATGATGCCGGCGATTATAACAAGTATATTGTGAACAGTGGTATTACAACAAGTACGTTGCTTTCTTTATATGAGGATTTTCCCGCTTACATGAAAACAGTTAACCTTAATATCCCCGAAAGCAGCAACAAAATTCCGGATGTTTTGGATGAGGTGCTTTGGAACCTGCGTTGGATGCTGACTATGCAGGATCCCGCCGATGGCGGCGTATACCATAAGCTTACCAATGCTGCTTTTGATAAGTTTGAAATGCCCGATAAAGACACATCGCCACGTTATGTGGTACAAAAAGGTACTGCGGCCACGCTTGATTTTGCCGCTGTTATGGCGCAAGCTTCCCGCGTTTTTAAACAGTATCCTAACGAGCTACCGGGCTTAGCCGATTCATGTATCAATGCTGCTCAAAAAGCCTGGAGTTGGGCTGGTAAAAATCCGATGGTCGCCTACCGGCAGGATGAAATGAACCAAAAGTTTGAACCGAAGATCACTACAGGCGGTTATGGCGATAATAACTTTACCGACGAGTTTATCTGGGCGGCATCCGAGCTGACAGTCAGCACCGGTGAGGTTGACTATCTTAAAAATATTAATCTTTTGCCTGATAGCCGGATGCCGGTAGCTACATGGTCGCAGGTTAGGCTGTTGGGGTATTATACGCTGATCAAAAATTATATAACAGGGAAAACCGTCCCCGCGTTACCGGAAATAAGGAAGCGGCTTATCAACACGGCCGATGATATGATTAATGGGGTTGATTCAAACGCTTATCAGACAGTGATGACTAAATCCGCCAGGCGTTTTGGCTGGGGCAGCACATCCGAGGCCGCAAACGAGGGAGTTCTGCTTATCCAGGCTTACAAGTTATCGGGCGATAAAAAATACCTGGATTATGCTTTAGCAAATCTTGACTACCTGCTTGGCCGTAACGGCACGGGTTATTCCTTTGTAACAGGGTATGGTACTAAAACGCCAATGCATCCGCACCACAGGCCTTCTGCAACTGACGGTATAGTTGACCCAATACCAGGCCTGCTTGTTGGCGGCCCCAATCCTGGTATGCAGGATGGTGTCAAAGTGCCGTCAAAAGTGCCCGATGAGGCTTATATTGATGATGAGCACGCTTACGCCGCCAATGAAATAGCCATAAACTGGAATGCGCCGCTGGCTTATCTGGCTAATGCGTTAGAGGCTTTGCAACAAAAGTTAGCAAGCCAACCTTAGAGATAATGAAACATTAGCCCATATCTGTAAAAAGAAAGCGCTTCCAGAATTAAATAGAAGCGCTTTTTGTTTTTTAAGAACTTACGAGGTCTCTAAAACTTCGTAAGTTTGAATTTATCGTTACTTCACCACCTCAACCCATTGTCCTTTCAATAAGCTGCTGATTTGGTTATTATACATCGCCTCGCAATAAATAGCCGGTAAATAATATTTACCGGTGTATGCTGCATTAAGCATTACATAATAGGTTGATTCCTGCCCTTCGTATAAACTGAAATATGTGTTCACCCTGTCATCACGGATGTCGCGGTAATCAGATGGTGATGATTTAAACGCTTCGTCGCCAAGCAGCCGGGTATTCAGGATCTCCCAGCCCGACGGAAAAATCTGGGTGAGGGCCAGGTTATCGTACCTGCCGCGTTTACCGGGGTTTTTGATGTTTACCTGTGCTACAAAATCGGTCCCTTGTTTTAATGATGATGGGTCAATAGGCTTACCTTTAAGCGAGAAATAACCGACACGCATCTGTAATACATCCAGGTTAAGGATTGATTTGGTATCCTGCCCTGATGATGGCTGTCCTTTTTGTATCAGCCTAATGTACAGTTTGTTATTGCTGTTATTCTTAAGGTATACTTTACTGCCATTGCCGGCCAGCGCCCCTTGCCATAAATATGAACTTGTACTAATGGTGGCTTTGGCGCTTCCTGCTGCATAGTTAAATTCAAGTTTGCCTGCAGGTTTGTTTTGCCCGTAAAACTGGGCCAATGCTATCAGCGAGTATGCTGTAGTTTGGGTGCTGTACCAATCATCCTGTGACAAACGCGCAGCAACGGTGTGCACCAATCCGGCCGCTTTTTGTTTTTGGCCTAACAGGGTAAGGGTTTCCAGTATCATTGCCTCATCCCTTAAATCAGATCCATAAGTGCCATAAAGACTATTGTATGGTTTAACGGTAGTTGATAATCTCGCAATCATTCTTAAACCAACTTCGGGCTGTCCTGCAAGCTTATAAGCCGCTGCAAGTCGCCAGGCCGCTGCATCACTCAGCAACGCAAACTCACGCAGTCGGTTCATTGCGCCCATTTCGGGCGAGCGGGCCAGTGCCAGCAGATATAAGCGGTAGGCTTGGGTAAGGTCATCCTCGTAATAATATGGTTGCTTGCGTGGCGCCCAGCTAAGGGCCTTTTCTTTCTGGTATTTCTTCCAGCGGTCAATAAAGCTTATCGGCATGCTGAAGCCTTTTGCCTGTGCCGCTAACATGAAATGCCCCGCATAATTGGTTCCCCACTCATCGGCTTCGCCGCCATAAGGCCAGTAGCTTAAACCACCACCCTGTACCTGGAAGCCATTGAGCCTGTTAATGGTAGATTTAATATTCCGGTCGGTTTCGGCCCTTTGTTTTGGTGAAAGGTCAAGCAACTGGTTCAGGTATAACTGGGGGAACGCCGATGATGTGGTTTGTTCCACACAGCCATGCGGATATTCAATCAGGTACTCCAAACGTTTTGAAAGGTTCAATGGCGGGATGTAAGCTACTTCAAGCGTGGCTTTATTAGTACCGTTGATGCCAACCGGCTGATAATCGGTATTCCATACTTCGCCCGGCGCAAGCTCTTTCTGAATAATGCGGGTAACCGGCGGATTAGGGTTGCGAACGTTAAGATCAACATCATAAGCAGCTGTTTCCGAAGCGCTTTTGGCAATTATTTTTACTTTACCTACGCCAACAAAATCCTTAACATTTAAATCAAAAGTTACCATTTGGTCACCGGGCTTGTCAAAAGTGAGAGTCTTTTGATTATTACCGCCCAAATTGCTGAAGGCATTACTTTGCACCTGTATGTTAACGGTTTTGATATTGTTCTCCATAGCAAATACTGTAACCGGCAATTGAATGCTTTCGGATGGGCCAAGTACGCGCGGTAGGGTAGCCAGGATCATCAAAGGCTTTTTAACTGCTACAGCTTTTTCGGCAATGCCATAAGCACCGTTATGCCCGGCTACTATCATTGCCTTGACAGAACCCACGTATTGCGGCAATATAAAGCGTTGTGTTTGCTTTTCACCAGCATCGAGGTGGAAAGGCCCAAGGAATTTCACAACAGGCTTAAAACGGTTTACAGATACATTTTTGTTGGTACCGAGGTTTCCGTCGCCGCCGATGCTTAAAATGCGCTCCAGTCCTCCGCCAAACGCGCCTATCACATAGTCGAACAGGTCCCAGGTTTTTACGCCTAAGGCTTCATGAGCATAAAAGGTATCATGTGGATTCGGCGTTTTGTAATTGGTGATATCAAGCAGGCCTTCATCAACAATAGCAATGGTATAGGTCATTTCCTTGCCCGATGCTTCGGATACGGTAATGGCCGACTGTGTTTCCGGCCTGATCTTATCAGGCATGCTGATGATCGGTTTCAGGACCGTTTCTGGATCTTCGACCTGCAGCGGAATGGCGCCGTACATACGGATAGGAAGGTCATTAACCGTTTGCGAATGTTTTTGAAGCAGGGTAACGTTAACAAAAACGTTCGGTGCCATTGTTCCATCAACAGTAAATGTATATCGGGTTTGTCCCTTTTTCGTATCTATCCAGGTTGTTTTTAAAACCTTGCTGCCGTTTTCAAAACTAATCAGTGCTCGACCCGCTTCTCCTGTTGGAATGGTCAAAGTTGCCTCTTCTCCAACTTTATAAGCAGGTTTATCTGAAGTGAAAGATAACATCGCGGCCTCGGTAGGATTGGTGGATTGTAACCTTTCCGACCAGTTTGGCCAATCCACATAAATGATTTTACCGGTTGAATGTCCGGTTTGTTCGTCTTTAACTTTAATGAGGTAGCGGCCCCAGTCGGCTTTGTTGATATGCAGCTTCCATTTCCCTGCGCCATTGGTCAGATTTACACTTTCGGTTTTAATGAGCTTGTTGTATTTATCCTGCGTAAAGTTGCTCATTTCATTGCCGGTTTGGTCCCACCACCAGCGCCATTGTACCTTATATAGTTCAACCTGCACATCGCGGCTACCCGGCAGGGCGTTTCCATTCACGTCCACATCGGCAATGTCAACTAAATGATCTTTATCGGTAACAAGCATACCTGATAAGTCACTGCCTTCAGGTGTCTTGATCCCTACGTAGCCTGGGTAAACGTTGTAAGGCATGCTCACCTGGTTGATGCTGAAATTACCGCCCGGCTCAAATACCTTAACCAGGAAATTCGCACGAAGCTGCCCAGGGGCCTGTTTCTCCACATTTACATTGGCATCGACATCGGCCGTGCCTGTTTCGCTTAGCTTGCCATCAAAAACGGTTTGAACCTGCGTATTAAAGGCCAGTGTAGGATCATCAAAAACATAATCCTTATATTTTTTGAAGTTGGTATTCTGTGCCGATAAATAAGCATCAACTTTGGCTTTTAAGTTTTGGGCCGCACCACCAAAAAGCCATTGTGCACTTAGTTTTCCATTGGCGTTGTTTCCTTTGGTCAATTCAGCAGCCCCGCCGAAAGACAAGCTAAGCTTAAGCCGGTTAGGCATTATGGTTTCAACTTTTATTTTTTTCTCAAAAGTAGCGCCTCCAACTTTAACCTTAGCTGTCCAGTTACCGGTAGGGGACGAGGTTTCCGTCGCTGTATGGAAACTGTAAAATCCATCTAAGCTTTTGGTTTGGGTAATGCGCCTGTAAAGCTTATCACTTGGGTCATATAATTCAAACTCAACAGGGTGATCGGCAGGAAGAGTTTTTAATTTATCCTCCAGAATAAAGGATGTATAAATAGAATCACCAGGGCGCCAAACGCCGCGTTCGCCATAAATAAATCCTTTGAGGCCATTCTGCACTTCTTCACCGCCAACGTTAAATCTTGACAGAGGTAAAGAGCTTCCGTCATCCAGCTTTAGGTAACCGCGCTGTACGCCTTTTTTGGCTACCAACAGGTACGGTTTACGCTTCAGGTCGAATTTGGCAAGCCCATCGCCGTCGCTGGTTGTTTTGTAAATCACCTGTTTTTGGTAGTCAAGTAATTCCAAATCCACGTTATTCATCGGCTGGGCACTAAGTATATCAGTAACAGCTATCAGCATACTGTTATCATTGCCACGTTTGGCAATAAGACCAATGTTTGAGGATATGATGTTTCGGGTAGCCCAGCGTTGCTTACTATAATACGAATCTGTGCACGCATCGTCGCGTTCCTGCCAGTTATACCCTTCGGGATAGTAATTGTCGTAGCGTTTCCAGAAGTCGTCGTCCTCGTCGCTTACTTTTGATGAATTGTCGCTGTATTCACCGCCATAGTATTCGCCTTCGTCACTATCACCGTTATCTTTTTGAACTTTACCGCTATAAACCTTGCAGTTGAACAACGAGTACGATCGCCTGAAACCGATTACCACGCGATAGATAGCGCCGGGTTCAGTTCGGATCATCTGGTCAAGATCAAGCATAAAGCGGTTTTTCTTGTGCGGGTTAAGACCTTTATCATTATCCAGGCGGATAGTTTTTTGCACTATTGGCTTACCAACCTGCCTTAATTCGGCACTGCCGTCAAAACCATTGCTTTGAAAGTATTGAGGTACGTTGTTTTCGTAGATCTTGATGATGGTGACATCAACCGCGTTCAGGTTAATTGCTTCAAACGGCATCATAATGCGGCCCGAATCGGGGAGGATCACACCCTTGCCGGGGATAGTAACTGCAGGCAAACGATTTTCAAAGAATAAATTAGCGGTATAACCCTTCGTGATCCTTTTAAGGAGCGTGTTTTTAATGCCTTCGTTCACCGATATGGTGTAATCCCCCTGCAAACGATCAGGTGCGTAAACTTTGACCAGGCTGCCATCTATGCTATAAGCAGGATCAGTTATATTATTGATTGTGATAAGCCCGTTAAGCTCCTGGCCAACCAAAATATTATCCGAAAATTGTACTTCAACATACTGATCATTGTCCTGCACAGCGCGGATATTCAGTACCTTAAAATCGCCAATGGCGGGCACTTCAAAATTCTGGTTACCTTTTTTATCTACGCCAATGCTGCTGCCATCCCATTTAATAGTAAGTGGATTGGCTTTGCCTGCGATACGGGTTAAGCCGGCTATGGTAAAATGATGGTTTTTGTGGGCAGCGTCATGCTCCCAGTTTATTTTTACCGGAGATGCGTAGTTGGGTGTGAGGATCTTATCAACAGCCGATGGATCTTCTGCATCGGCTGTTTGAACATCGCCAGTCAGTTTCATTTCGGTGTTTGAAGTGCTGCTTGCAGTTTGCATGCCAACAAATGAAACCGTAAAATCGGGCTTAATAACCTGGAAATTAAATTTAAAGTGCTCAAAATGATCCGACACTTCAATAAGCTTGCCCAATTTAAAATCGGCAGTATAGTTTTTACCGGGGTCGAGCTTTTCATCGGGCCTGAACTCGATGGTTCGTGCATCCGTCCAAATAGCCTTTCCTTTTATAGCCGGTGAAAAGTTGAAAAGATCTTCGGTTATTTCCTCATTTTGTTGGTGCGTTACCTGCACGTCATTGGCCAGCCTGATACGAATGGGGCTCTGTTTGGAAATAACACCAGTTGTATACGACTCGATATACTTGCTGAAAGCAGGATCAACTATTGTTTTTTTATGGCCATGAGCTACCAGGTATACGATGAGTAATGCAAGAGCAATGGTAGTGACAACAGTGATTAAGGTTCGGCGTTTGCGGAATTGATTGTATCCGTTTTCCATGAATAGGTTTATTTATTATCAGGTAAATTATGAAATTTATGACAATAAATAATTTAAAGCGAAAATTATTTTATCATAACCCCGGGCTTATTTAAAACCGGGATCTTGATAAAATTCATCTCCACAATACTTTCAGGAAGGAATATAAATTTCTTGTCGAAAATGTCTTTGCCTATATAATAGCTGAGCCAATATTCGTTATTAAGGCCGAAGGTTTGCTCATCAATAGGCTCAATAAGCTTATATGCTTTGCTGTCAACAACAGGGATCATATGCCTCAGGGTAGAGGTTTTTACCTGTTCGCCGTCCTTTTCCCCATAGCCTTTTGAGGTTATGAGCACGTTTTCGATCGGCTCGTTTTTAAGGTTAATGAGATATACATACCATACCTTACTTTCCACGCTCTCGCTCTCTAATGCTACCGCGATAGCAATATCCTTTACATTATTTTCGGGCAGGTCTTTTTTCATTCTTTTGGTTGATTGGGTTAATTAGGCTGATTAGGTGAGTGGTTTAGTAAAGATGCGATTAGAACCATTCCCTAATCAACCCAATTAACTATTCACTACTTCTTCTTAGTTGCCGCCTTTTTCCTGGCCGGTGCTTTAGTTGCAGTAGGTTTAGCTGAGGCAGCAGTTTTACCAAAGCGGCCTTTTTTTGCATCCTTCGGTGTTGCATCGGCGAGTGCCTTGCATTCCTCGTAGGTCAGGGTCAAAGGATCTTTATCTTTAGGGATCTTAACGTTCAGTTTGCCGAATTCAATATAGGGCCCCCACCGGCCGTTCAATACTTTTACATCCGGATCTTCATCAAAAGCTTTGATTAACTTTTCAGCATCTTTTTTTCGCTTAAGGTTAATGAGCTCAATGGCTTGTTCCTCGGTAACATCATGCGGGTCGATCTCTTTAGGTAGAGATACAAAAGCGCTGTTGTGGCTGATGTAAGGCCCGAAACGGCCGATGGCCACTTTCATTACCTTGCCTTCATACTCGCCCACAACTTTGGGAAGCTTGAATAGCTCAAGTGCTTCTTCAAGGCTGATGGTCTCGATACTCTGTCCGCTCCGAAGACTTGCATAGAGGGGTTTCTCTTCGTTTTCGTCTGTAGCGCTCTCTCCAACCTGTACAAATGGCCCGAAACGGCCTATCCGAACAGAGACTTTTTTTCCGCTTTCCGGGTGGATGCCTAATTCGCGTTCGCCGGTTGCTTTGTCGGCCTTTTCGATGGTGCTTTCAACTTCTTTATGGAATGGATTATAAAAATCATGGAGCATTGCAGTCCACTCTTTCATTCCTTGCGCTATCTCGTCAAATTGTTTTTCAACGCTGGCGGTAAAGTTAAAATCAACAATATCCTTGAAGTATTGTACCAGGAAGTCGTTAACAACTGCACCAATATCAGTAGGGAACAGTTTGCCACGTTCGGCTCCGGTGTTCTCTGTTTTTTCCTCTTTGGTGATGCTGCCCGCCTTCAATGTTAACACCCGGAAATTACGCTGTTTACCTTCGCGTTCTTCCTTAACCACATAACCACGGTTTTGAATGGTTGAGATAGTTGGAGCGTAGGTTGACGGACGCCCGATACCAAGCTCTTCCAACTTTTTCACTAAGCTCGCCTCAGTGTAGCGTGCCGCCGGACGTGAAAAACGCTCTGTAGCCGACATTTCCTGTAATGCTAAACGCTGACCCTTGGCTAAAGGAGGCAGTATGGCATTTTCACCATCCTGTTGTGGTTCGTCTTCCTCATCTTTCGATTCGAGGTAAACTTTCAGGAAGCCATCAAATTTCATTACCTCGCCGTTTGCCACTAAATCTTCATTACGGGTTGAGATGCTGATTTTTGCTGTGGTTTTCTCAAACTGGGCTTCGCTCATTTGCGAGGCGATGGCGCGTTTCCAGATTAGCTCATATAAGCGCTTTTCTGCCGATTCACCATCGATAGAATGATTATTGAAATATGTTGGCCTGATCGCTTCGTGCGCTTCCTGTGCACTGGCATTTTTGGTTTTATATCTTCTTTGCTGATGGTATTTTTCGCCATAGGCCGATACGATTTCGCTTGCAGCCGAATTTAAAGCCAGTTCAGACAGGTTTACCGAATCGGTACGCATGTAGGTAATGTAACCAGATTCGTATAGCCTTTGTGCAACCTGCATAGTCCGCGCTACTGAGTAACCAAGTTTACGGCTTGCTTCCTGTTGAAGGGTAGAGGTAGTGAACGGCGCAGCTGGCGAACGCTTTGTTGGGCGGGTATCTAACGATTTTACATCGAAATCGGCCGCAATACAATCCTGTAAAAACTTTTCAGCATCTTCCTGTTTTGCAAAGCGCTCTGGCAATTCGGCTTTAAATGCTTCTTTGCCTTTACCAAATATGGCTACAATTTTAAATGACGCTTCTGATTTAAATTTATTGATTTCACGTTCACGATCAACAATAAGCCTTACCGCAACTGATTGTACGCGACCCGCTGAAAGCGACGGTTTTACCTTTTTCCATAAAACCGGGGAAAGCTCAAAACCTACAAGCCTGTCCAAAACACGGCGTGCTTGCTGGGCATTAACCAGGTTATAGTCAATTTTACGTGGTGTATCTATTGCTTTTAAAATGGCCGGCTTGGTAATCTCATGGAATACGATGCGTTTGGTATGCGCATCTTTTAGGTCCAGCGTTTCAAACAAGTGCCAGGATATTGCCTCACCCTCGCGGTCCTCGTCCGATGCGAGCCAAACCATTTCGGCTTCCTTAGCTAACTTCTTTAATTCGCTAACTACCTGCTTTTTATCTGCGGGTACCTCGTATTTTTGTTTAAAGTTATTAGCTATATCAATTGCATCTTCCGACTTAACCAGATCACGGATATGCCCATAGCTGGACTTTACAGTAAAGTCCTTTCCAAGGTAACCCTCAATGGTCTTAGCTTTCGCAGGTGATTCAACTATCAGTAAGTTTTTGGCCATTTAATCAGTTTTAGTTTTTGCAAATAAAACATAAAGTAAGCGAAACACCAATTAGTTTTTAGTAAAAGGTGTAAAAGTTGGAGGCGAATTATGTTTTAAGTTGAGATTTTTACGCGAAAATGCCTGTGAAAATTATATTCTTGCAAAATAACTAAACTGATTTTAACAAAATGATAACGAGCCGCTAAGGCGGTTCATGTTGTTAAGTTCAAAAGATTGCAGTAAAAGGGCTCTTTACATCAGGAAACCGCCGCCAACAAGGTCATCTCCTTCATAAAATACAGCTGATTGGCCCGGCGCTATGCCCGATACATTATGATGAAAATCAACTTTCATATGTTCGCCCATCTGAAGAATGGTACTTTGAGCACCGGCGTCCTTGTAGCGTATTTTGGTAATAGCTTCGAGCGGCTCATTTATATTTTCATATTTAATGAGGTTGAGGTTTTTTACCCAGGCTTGTTTGCGTTCAAGCTCGTCGGCGGTGCCTAAAACAACTGTGTTGGTAGCCGGATCGATTTTTGTAACAAACATAGGATGACCTAATGCCACGCCCAAGCCTTTACGCTGGCCAATGGTATAAAAAGGATAACCCTGGTGTTTGCCTACTACGGTGCCGTTGGTAAGTACAAAATTACCCGGACCTATGCGCTCGTCAAGGTCTTCTACTTTATGGCGCAGAAATGAGCGGTAGTCATTATCGGGTACAAAACAGATCTCGTAGCTTTCACTTTTGCCGGCAAGCTCTATTTGCCCCATATCAAGTGCCATTTGCCTGATCTCGGGCTTTGAAAAACTACCCAACGGGAATTTAGTACGTGCAAGATTTTTTTGAGACACCCCCCACAATACATACGATTGATCTTTATTGGTATCCTTACCTTTTGATATCACGTAACGGCCGTTATCCTGCAAACGGATATTGGCATAGTGACCGGTAGCAATAAATTCACAATCGAGTTTATCAGCACGTTTTAGCAATGCTTCCCATTTAATATGGGTATTGCACAAAACGCATGGGTTAGGGGTGCGGCCGGCTAAATATTCATCAACAAAGTTATCGATCACAAAATCGCCAAACTCATTACGGATATCTAATATATAATGAGGGAAACCGTAACCAACAGCAAGGGCACGCGCGTCATTGATGCTATCTAAACTACAACAGCCGGTTTCTTTTGAGCTGCCGCCCGATGAGGCATAGTCCCAGGTTTTCATGGTTAAACCAATAACTTCATAGCCCTGTTCATGCAGCATCACTGCCGCCACCGAACTATCAACCCCGCCGCTCATTGCCACTAATATCCTGCCATGCTTACTCATAATGCTGCAAAGATACCTATTTGATTTTTATGTTAACACAAGCTTGGTCAGTATAGGGTAAAATGTGTTGAGATAACTATTACTTTGTATTAATTAATAGTTAATTAATGCTGTATTCCAGTATTTTATATAGATTATATTAAGCAAAAGGGATGATCATATTCAAAACAAATTCGGGATAAATACTGCTCATAAATCCTGATTGCGTCGTCTTTAGTTTTATTGTTTCTTTAATATAAGTTAAAATACCCCAATAGCTATTTCCTTAACATACTATTAATATTGTATAATAATTGATAAAATTTAATCTACTTAGTGTAAAAAGGGTGATTAAAAAAAGGAATTAAACGCGCGCTCCGGGAGTTCATTTCGTTGTAAAAAGTGTGTTTGTAACAGGTGTAGGTGATACACTAATTTCAACATTAAAAGACATTTGTTGCTAAAATTTTAAATAATAAATGTAGAGTTGACTATTATAAAAACAAGCAACATTATTTATTAAAAATAACGTAAAAGTGATGCTGCCTATTGTAACGGACCTATTACATTATAAATTTGCTATATCCTAATTAATAAAACAATGTTAACTCAATTGACTTTAGAACAAAAATTACAGGGCGTAATTTTAGTGATTATTTGCTTTATTGCAGCAGCCAACTACTTAATAAAGTAACGCTTAACAATACGAATAAACACGTTGAGGTGCTTACTACACAGAGTAAGCACCTTTTTTATGCATATGGTTTTACAGGATGTCTTACGGATTACGTGTTTGTCCGTTGCCTTTAACTATCCACTTGTAACTGGTAAGTTCTTCCAGGCCCATAGGACCGCGGGCATGAAGTTTTTGAGTGCTGATGCCAATCTCGGCGCCAAGACCAAATTGGGCGCCATCAGTGAACGCTGTTGATACGTTTGCATAAACAGCTGCAGCATCCACATCATTTAAAAATTTAGCAATGTTTTCTGCATTTTCAGAGATAATGGCTTCACTATGTTTTGAACTGTTTACAGCGATATATTCTAACGCTTCAATAAATGAACTTACCGTTTTAATAGCCATCTTCATCGAAAGAAATTCGGTACCAAAGTGTTCTGGGCTGGCTTTATGCAAAAGGTTGGAAGGATAATTACTTCTTAGTGCTTCAAAGGCCCGTTCATCGGCAAAGATCTCTACTTCTTTTTCCTTTAGGATGTGTGCCAGTTGCGGCAAGTCATTTAAGCGTGCCGAATGGACTATCAAACAATCCAAGGCGTTGCAAACACTTACCCGGCGGGTTTTTGCGTTGGCAATAATTTCAGCACCTTTCTCTACGTTGCCCGATTCATCAAAATAAGTATGCACAATACCGGCACCTGTTTCAATAACCGGTACCTTGCTATTATCCCGCACAAAATCAATCAGCGACTGGCTTCCCCTTGGGATGAGCACATCGATATAACCAATAGCTGTCAATAAGGCGGTAGTGGCTTCACGGTCGGCAGGGAGCAGGGTAACTACATTAACATCAACGCCATGCTTTATCAATACCTTATGGATAACGGAGATAATGGCCCGGTTGGAGAAATCGGCATCACTACCACCTTTTAATACACTGATGTTACCTGTTTTAAAGCAAAGAGCAAAAACATCAAAAGTAACATTGGGGCGGGCTTCATATATAACACCAACAACGCCAAGCGGTACGCGTATCTTTGATATCGATAAGCCATTAGGCATTTCGGTAGCCGAAAGTTGTTTTCCAAGCGGACTATCCAATTTTGCGACGCTTATCATATCGCTTGCAATACCTTTTATCCTATCGGCGGTAAGTTTCAGGCGATCATATTTAGGATCAGCCGGATCCATTCGGTCAAGATCTTTCTGGTTTTCGGCCAGGATATATTCGGTTTGAGCTATCGCCTCGCCAGCAACATCCTCCAAAATTCCGTTGATTACGGAAGGGGCGAGGGGGGCTTTGCGGCTTGCTTCACGTGCTTTATCAAAATAGCTGTTATAATTCATGGTGTTTAGCCTTGTAAGTAAAGATAATCATAATGTACCAGTGCCTTTTGGTTTTTTTGGCCTACACGTTCGCGGGCCTTATCGGCACCATATTCGGCAATGCCTAAACCAATAAGCTTATCGGTATCATCTATCAGTTTAATAATATCGCCTTTTTTAAAGTCGGTTATTACTCCCACTATGCCAACCGGCAATAAGCTGGTTGCCTTGTTTGAGATGAGCGCGGCTTTTGCGCCGGCGTTAATGAGTACACTGCCCGTTGCTGATTTTTCGGAATGGGCAATCCACTTCTTTTTGCCTGATGCTGTTTTATTGGGAATGAAGCGGGTATGTGTAACCTGGTTTTCCAAAACATCGGTTAAAATCTGGTCCCGTTTACCATTGGCGATGTGCACCGAAATACCAAGCTGGGCGGTTTTTTGCGCCATGGTTGACTTCGTGATCATGCCACCTCTGCCAAATTGCGAACGTCCCGATGATACAAAGCTTGAAAAATCGAGTTCATTACCGCTAACCTCGTCTATTACTGCCGAACCTGCTGCTTTGGGATCGCCATTGTAAATACCATCAACGTTGGTGAGGATAATGAGCGCATTAGCGTTTAGCATAGATGCTATAAGGCCTGCCAATTCATCATTATCGGTAAACATAAGCTCGGTTACCGATACCACGTCGTTTTCGTTTACCACAGGGATCACCTCATATTGCAGCAACGCCTCAAGGCAGTTTTTCATATTGAGGTAATGCATCCTGTCCCTGAAATCCTCGCGGGTAACCAAAACCTGCGAACATAATATCTGAAACTGCTCAAACAAATGTGAATAGGTATTGATCAATTTTACCTGCCCAATGGAGGCCAATACCTGCCGGGCCGCAACAGCATCTGATTTTTCGGCAACCGTAATTAGGCTGCGACCGGATGCTACAGCGCCTGATGAAACTAGTATCACTTCAATGCCTTGCTTTTTTATCGCAGCTATCTGGTCAACCAAATGGGTTATTCGCGGAAGGTCGGGGAGCCCGTTTTCCTGGGTGATAACATTTGAGCCGATTTTGATAACGATGCGTTGATAATTGAAAGCCATTAGTGCAGTACAGATTGAGGCTTCAATATTACAAATTTGGGAGAAATTAGGCGTTGTTTATTTTGAAATATCCAGTAAAGTGATGGATTTTATAGTGAAATGATGCGAAAGCCATCAAAAATTTAAAAAACCAAGCAGAAAAGCTTGACAGTTAGTATTAAATTCATATTTTTGTCGACTAATTCTATAGACAATGTATCACTTTAGTGCAATTGCCGCTCTGTCCAAGTTAAAAATGCAGCTCCTAACTGCAATGTGTTGTTGTTGAGCCATAACCTCCATCAACGATAATACACAACCCAAAATCACAATTTTAATTACCACCACCACAAATTACTTCATGAAAATTTTTACAAACTTAGTTAGAATACTTGTGCTCTTCCTGGTACTATTGCCGGGTATAAGTTATGCACAGCTTAACGGCTCATATATATTGAGCGGAAAAGTGAACGACGATCAGGGTAAGCCGCTGATAGGGGCAACCGTATCTATTAAAGGCACAACCAATAAAACATCAACAGATACTACCGGTAAGTTTTCATTAACTACCAGTGCCAAATTGCCCTATACACTTGTTTTTACCGCGATCGGTTATCAGCCGCAGGAGTTTTACATTAAAAATGCCAATAGTGCCGTAAATATTACGCTTACTACGCAATCATTGTTGGTTAATGAGGTGGTAGTAACGGCATCCCGTAAGGAGGAAAAATTGCTTCGCTCGCCCGTAGCTATCGAAAAATTGAGTATCACGGCGTTAAAACAATCGCCCGGCCCAAGTTTTTATGATGCTTTGGAGAACGTGAAAGGCGTACAGATGACAACCACCAGTATCACCCTCAAAGTGCCTAATACCCGTGGCTTCAACAGTCCCAACAACTTCAGGTTTATGCAACTGGTTGATGGTGTTGATATGCAGTCGGCTACATTAGGTGTACCGCTTGGCAATGCCATTGGGCCGACTGAACTGGATATTGCCAGTGTGGAGATCACCCCGGGCGCTGCTGCTGCCCTTTATGGTACCAACGCTATCAATGGTTTATCAAATCTGTTTACTAAAGATCCATTCAAATACCAGGGCTTAAGCTTTTACCATCGCCAGGGTTTAAACCATGTTGGTAAAGACCGCTTAGGGGCAAGTTCACTTACCGAGGATGCTTTGCGCTATGCCAAAGCTTTTAACGATAAGTTTGCGGTGAAAGTAAACTTTAGCTATATGCAAGGTCAGGACTGGCAATCAGATACCCGTAATGATCAAAACCCAACCAACCTTAAATCAGCTAATCCTGCTTATCCTGAATTAACCGGTACCAGTAACGCTGCTTATGATGGCTGGAACAAATATGGTGATGATGCCCTTGCAGGTAGTAATACCGTATCAATAAAAGGTATCACCGTTGATGGTAAAGCCCGCCCTAATCTTACCGTTGCCCGTACAGGCTACAATGAAGTTGACCTGGTTGACCCACACGTGAAAAACTTAAAATTGGATGGAACTTTATCTTATAAATTATCGCCAAACACCATCTTGTCGTATACTTATCGCTATGGCAGACTTGATGGCGTGTTTCAGCGCGGTAACAAAATCTCGTTACAAGGCGCAACAGTTCAGAATCATAAAATTGAGTTAAAAGGAAAAGATTTCCTGGTTCGTGGTTATGAATCAATAGAAAATACCGGCAACTCATTTAACGTAAAACCGCTTGCTGATAACCTTGATCTTAAACATGCAAGTAACTCGGCCTGGGCCACTCTATATGGTAATGCTTTAAAAGCCTACAATGGCGGTGTGCTTACTTCCGCAAATCTTGCTGCGGCAGAACAAGCTGCACGTGCTGCCGCCGATAAAGGCCGGGTTGAACCAGGCACTCCTGAGTTTGACGCGTTACGCAAAACCATCATTGGTATCAATAACTGGGATATTAAGTCGAGCCTGATCCCCAACGCCCCGGAAACAGGCGGTGCAGCTCTATGGCAAAAAAGCCATATGTACAACGGCGAGGCCCAGTGGGACCTGAGCAGGAAGGTTAAATTTGTTGACCTGTTGGTTGGTGCTGATGTACGTGTGTACAGTATTACACCTGATGGCAATAACTTCGTTGATTTCAGCCGTCCTATTGCAGACAGGAATACCCCATTGGCTGATGGCTCTTTCGGTAAAGACGTTATCTATAAAAAATACGGTGCATTTACCCAGGTTACCAAAACCTTTTTTGACGAAAAACTGAAAGTATTCGGCTCTATCCGTTGGGACCGCAATCCATACTTCGATCCTAAGTTTACACCGCGTTTAGCTGCTGTTTACACCGTTAATCAAAACCATAACTTCAGGTTTACATTCCAGAATGGTTATCGTTTCCCTTCATTGTTTGAGGCTTTATCATATGTAAATAACGGTAGGGTAAAACGTGTAGGCAGTTTGCCGTTCATTAACGAAGGTTTAGGTTATCTTGGTAACAGCTATACCCAAACATCGGTAGTGGCATTCAATGCTGCAGTAAACGCTGCAGGCGGCTCAGACCAGGCAGCTTTGGCTAACCGCAACCTGTTAAAAGTAGCGGACTTGCCACCTGCCCGCCCGGAGCAAATTACTTCTTTCGAGGTAGGTTATAAAGGTATCGTAGCCGACAATAAAGTGTTCATTGATATTGACGCTTACACCAACCGTTATGATGGTTTCCTCGGCCAGGTACAAGTTTTTGTGCCAAATGGTGTTACCGTAGGTTCAGACGCAGCTGTATTAGCCATGCTTGACATTAACCGTGATCCCACAACAGGCACATCAAGTAACGCAGCCAGCCAGGGGCAAAGCAGGTACCGCGTTTATACCAATGCTAAAAACATCTATCATAATTATGGTTCTTCGGCAGGTATCACTTACAATTTCTACCAGCACTATACAGTATCAGGTAACGTGAGCTTCAATAAGCTGAAAGCCCAAACAGCTTCAGATATTTTTGTTACCGGCTTCAATACCCCTGAGTGGTCGGGCAATGTATCATTCGGTAACCGTGAGGTGGTTAAAAACTTCGGCTTCAACGTGGTTTACAAATGGCAGCAGTCATACCTGTGGGAGAGTCCGCTGGTTACAGGTACCGTGCCTTCAATTAAAACAGTTGATGCACAGGTTACTTACCGCGTACCTTCATACTACGCAACATTTAAGTTAGGCGCTACAGATATCTTTAACAAAAGGTATTATCAATATGCTGGTGGTCCAACTATTGGTGGCTTGTACTATGTATCTGTTACGCTTGACGGTTTATTAGCAGGTAACAACACTAACAAGTAATAGCTTTTAAACGTTTTATATAGTTTGTAAGGGGATGGGATGTAAAAACTTCATCCCCTTTTTTACCGTTGATTTTTCTGTGATTACGCTGATCTTTTTGCGGTAGTATACATTGAAGCCAAAAGGAAAATAGTTACCGACGCTAAAAAAACATCAACGAAATCAGCGCAATCACCAAAATCAGCGGTAAAAAAAGGCCAACTGATTTTTCAACCAATTGACCTACGTATAAAAAAAAGCATCTTGAACTTGATCTGCCTGATTAAAGGATTTTCATGATTGGGATTAGCGCAGTTTGTACATTTTTCAAGCTAATTCCTAAATCCTATTCATCATGGTTTTGCTGTCTCATGCAAACCGCATTCTTTTTTCGATTGATCTTCCCACCACCACCGGCCGGCACGGAAGTCTTCGCCTTCGGCTACGGCACGGGTACATGGCATACAGCCGATGCTCGGGAAGCCTTTATCATGCAGTGAGTTATATGGAATGTTGTATTGTTTGATATAGGCTTTTACTTCATCAAGTGTCCAGTTGAAAATAGGATGGAACTTTACCAATTGGTTTTGTTCGTCCCATTCCAGGTCATGCATGTCATGACGGTTAACCGATTGCTCGGCGCGGATGCCGGTGATCCAAATTTTGTTGCCTTTTAAAGCGCGTTTGAGCGGTTCTATTTTACGGATCCCGCAGCACTCTTTGCGGTTTTCAACCGACTCGTAAAAGCTGTTTGGGCCTTTTTTGCTTACCATCTCTTCCAATAGTTCATTATTCGGATAGTAGGCATGTATAGGTTTTTGATATCTGTTCATGGTAGCCGCCCAAACCGAGTAAGTTTCGCGGAAAAGCCTGCCGGTTTCAAGCGTGAAAACTTTAATTGGCAGGTTATTGGCAAAGATCATATGACTGATCACCTGGTCTTCCCAACCAAAGCTGGTTGAAAATATAACTTCACCGGGGAAAAGCTCTGCCAGTTTAGTGAGAGCTTCCACGGGGCTAAGTCCGGTGGTTACGCCTTGTATTTGTTGTAATGCAGTGCTCATTTTATATAACCTTAGTAATAAACATTATAATAGAACGGATACTGATGAGGATAACGATTACCGATACCGCCACCATGATAGTTTTCGCAGAGATCTTATTAGAAATCTTAGCTGCGATTGGCGAAGCAAGCGCACTGCCTAAGATAAGCCCTCCGACAGCCTGCCAGTGATCGCTGCTTACCATGGCAATAAAGGTTATTGATCCCATCATTGCCACAAAAAAACGTGAAAGTTTAACGGTGCCTAATGAAAAACGTGGGCTCCGGCCACCGGCTATCAGGGTTGATAGCACGATTGAGCCCCAGCCGCCGCCACCAACGGCGTCGATAAAACCACCGCCTAAACCCAGCAGCGAAATGCGTTTTACCTTATCGGCCGATTTTTTCTTTTGCGTATTGAATGCCTTCCTGAATATCACTATACCCAATATCAGGGTATAAACCGATACAACAGGTTTGGTGTACATGCTGTAATGCTCAAGCGAAGATAGGAGATAAGCACCTGTTACCGCTCCTATTATACCTGGAATAACTAATAACTTAAATAGTTTCCAGTTGATGTTGCCCATGCGATAATGCATCCAACCGGCTATACCGCAACTCATGATCTCGGAAAGGTGTACGCCCATGCTGGCCGAGGCCGGAGGGATACCCATAGAAAGAGAGAATGTGGTTGAAGTAACTCCGTATGACATGCCAATGGCGCCGTCGATCATTGCAAATACAAACCCGGCACCTAAAAAATAATAAAAGATAGGATCGATGCCGGTTACGAAGTGCTTAAAGTTCGGCTCCTTGAAATAAAGTGCCGTTATACCAATGGCCAGCGATATGATAATGGTTGACCAAATTAGCCAAATGAAATTTTTCCGGTTAACAGGTTTTGGTTCAACCAATACGGAGGTTACGCTATTTAGTTTTTTTACCTTGTCTGCGAAATCGCCTTCAAGGGTATTTCTTAGTGCGCTCATTTGCTGCAAAGTGATGTCAAGCTCCGCAGGGAGGCTTTCATTTAATACTTCTTTTAATCGTTTTGCCACAGTGGGTGATTTTCCATTGGTAGATATGGCTAATTTCAGGTCACCCTTTTGCACTATCGATCCCAGGTAAAAATCACATAATGCAGGCTTATCGGCTACATTGATCAGTAGCTTTCGGTCGTGAGCTGCGCTGCGGACATAGCTGTTAAGCTCACTATCGTTAGTAGCGGCAATAACAATATCTGCATTGTTCAGGTCGTCATCTGTAAATGATTTTTGTACAATACGGATACCGGGATATTGCGATGCAAGCGTATGTACCTCGGGCAAAAACTCGCGCGAAATAACGGTTACCCTCGCGCTGTTGCTGTTATTAAGCACAGCGGTAAGTTTTTCCAAACCAACATTACCGCCGCCTATAAGCACAGTATGCAAGTCATTCAGTTTTAAAAAAACAGGGAAAAGCTGATTGCCTTCCTGTTTCATATCCTGAATATTGGTTAAACTCCTATCCCCGGGCAACAACGTCATAAACTTCTTGTATCAGTTGGAATTTTGGATGAAGCGACACTACCTCGCCTAAAACAATAATTGCGGGCGATGAGATCTTGCTTTCTTCAACAGCATTAACAATTGTATCTACTGTAGCAACAGCTATTTTTTCATCATCTGTCGATCCGCTTTGGATAACGGCTACAGGTAGTTTGTTCCTGCCTTGCAGCTTAAATATTTCAGCGATCTCGGCCAGCTTATGGATCCCCATCAATACAACCACTGTAGCATTTGAGCGTGAAGCATCAATAAGATCGTTAGAGATCTTGCCGTTTGCAGTAGTGCCTGTAACAACCCAGAAACTTTCGCTTAAACCACGATGCGTAACAGGGATCTGCTGTAATTCGGGCACGGCTATCGAGCTTGAGATGCCAGGAATAACTGAAGCCGGTATCTTATGCGCTGCAGCAATAATGAGTTCCTCGTATCCGCGACCGAATACAAATGGATCGCCGCCTTTTAACCTAACCACATGGCCATAGTTTTTGGCATAATCAACCATAAGGTTGTTAATAGCTTCCTGCGAAAAGGTGTGATCGCCTGAACGTTTGCCAACGTAAACTTTTGTTGATGTTTCGGGAGCGTATTCAAGCAGTTCTTCATTAACCAACGCATCGTATAAAACAACATCAGCTGTTTTTAAAGCTTTGATGGCTTTCACGGTTATCAGGTCGGCGTCGCCGGGACCGGCACCCACCAGTGTGATGCGTGGTTCTTTTATATTTTTATTAGTTTCAGTCATTATTGTACAAGCGCCTCTCTCTTATCCTTGCTTCTGCTTAAAAATTCTGTAGCCTGTGCTAAATATGTTGTGGCAAATTCTTGTGACGGCTCATTTTGGTTGAGTTGTAATACCAGATCATTAAAGCTCCCGTTCAATTCAAACTCGCCTTTTTCAACGTATTGTGCATCAAACTCGCGGATCACACCTATTTGTGTACTGCTATTAACACCTTTGTCAAGCAATAGCGCTTTTGCTGAGCTAACAAAGACATTATAAGCATGATAAATAGCGTCAGCCCAGCGGCCATCAGCATAAGCTTCGTTAGCCCAGCCTAATTTTTCTTCCGATTCAAACAGGAGGGTAGCTACCAGGTCGATGATCACACCGGCGCATTCACCTACGCCTATAGCGGTAACAAATGTTTCCTGGTGGCCCCAGTCAATGTATTCGTCATCGGTAAGAGTAGTTAAATCGGCAAGTGGTTTCAGCAAACGGTAAAAATAATCTTTACCCTGCCTGTCGTAATATTCGTGGTAGGTTTCGCCCTCCGGTGAAAACTCTTTATAGTCGTTCAGTAAATACCTTAAAACATCTGTAGCACGTTTGGTTGGCACTTTGATCACCCTTTCGGCAGCGCGGCCAACGCCGTCGCCAACGGTACCGCCGCCTAACATTACCTGTACCGAAGGTAATACTTTGGCACCTGCTTTAAGCGAGCTGCCGTGGAAACCAATGTGGGCTAAGCCGTGCTGACCACAAGAGTTCATACAACCGCTTATTTTGATTTTGATTTCGCGGTTATAAATAAAATCCTCGTATTCGTTATAAATCAGATCTTCCAGTACGCGCGCCATGGTCATGCTGTTGGAGATACCAAGGTTGCAGGTGTCTGTACCCGGGCAGGTGGTAACATCAGCAATGCTATCAAAGCCCGGCGCAGCCAGTTCAAGCTTAGCGAGGCCTTCATATAAAGCAGGCAATGCTTCTTTTTGAACATATTTTAAAAGCAATCCCTGGTTTTGAGTAATGCGGATCTCGTGACCAACCAATGGCTCCAGTGTTTTAACCAGTGCACGGGCAGTATCTGATGAGATATCACCTACAGGCACTTTAATATACACGCCGTAAAAACCTTTTTGCTTTTGCTCAAAAACGTTGGTAGCCAGCCATTGCTCATAGCGCAGCGGGTTGCTGATGGTTACTTCAGGATAGCTATCAGTTGGTGGTAAAGCCGGGGCATCAACAGTATCCCGGTTGATAGGGTATGATTTTACTTTGTTGGCAGTACGCTCGATTTTGGTTAAACGCAATACTTCATCCAGACCTAATTTTTGGATAAGGTATTTCATACGGGCTTTGTTGCGGTTATTGCGTTCGCCGTAACGGTCAAAAACACGGATCACTGATTCGATATAAGGGATCAGCTGATCTTCTGGTAAGAACTCTTCAACAATACTGGCTAAAATTGGCTGTGCACCTAAACCGCCGCCAAGCATGATCTTAAACCCACGTTCGCCATTGGCGTTTATTTTAGGGATAGCACCGATATCATGAATGTATGAAAACGCTGTATCCTCATCGCTTGACGAGAAAGATATTTTAAATTTGCGGCCCATTTCCTGGCATATCGGGTTACGCAGAAAATAATCAAACGTAGCATATGCGTAAGGGGAAACGTCAAATGGTTCTTTTGGGTCGATACCTGCAGTAGGAGAGGCTGTAACATTACGCACGGTATTGCCACATGCTTCGCGCAGGGTGATGTCATCCTGTGCAAGCTTAGCCCAAAGCTGGGGTGTACGGTCAAGACTTACATAGTGGATCTGGATGTCCTGGCGGGTGGTAAGGTGGAGATTACTGCTCCCAAACTCGTCAGAAATCTCGGCAATCTTCAATAGTTGCTTAAAGCTAACTTTACCAAAAGGTAGTTTAATCCGCACCATTTGCACGCCCGGCTGACGCTGCCCATACACACCACGAGCTAAACGTAAACTTCTGAATTTTTCATCATGAATTTTACCTTCACGAAAAGCATGGATCTTTTTTTCAAGATCTATAATATCCTTCTCAACAATAGGGTTCTCCAGTTCCGTTCTGAAGCTCTGCATATTCTATGTATTAATCTTTTATAAAAAAGCCCCTTTGGCTGTGGCTAAAGAGGCATATATGGTTAAATATTACGTTTACAGCCTCGTTTTCTCATTGCACATATAGCAATAAGCCAGCTGGTTAAGACAAGTAATATTAATGCTCTCACGATTCATTTCCCAAATATATATATAGTATACGGAAAAAGTAGCATTTAATTTAAAAAAACTGTGTTATGACAGTTTTATGAAGTTTTAAAATTAAACGCTGATGAGGGTGGTTTCGCGTTTGATTATATCGGCGATGCTGGTTTCGCTTAATATTTTAAGTGTGGCATCTCTTACATCAACAAATACATCCCTTATGCCGCAAGTGCTTTCCTGGTGGCATTCATCGCATTTGTGGTAAAAGTTTAAGCTGGCGCAGGGCACCATGGCAATAGGTCCGTCGGTTATACGCATGATACTTACTAGGAATATTTCTTTGGGATCGCGGTTAAGGCTGTAGCCACCACCTGCTCCTTTTTTGCTGTAAAGAAACCCCGCATTGCGCAGATCAAGCAGTATCTGCTCAAGAAACTTTTTAGGGATTCGTTCAATTTCGGCAATCTTCGAAATTTGCATAGGCGGCTGGTCCATGTTCTTGCCAAGAACCACAAGTGCCTTTATAGCATACTTAGTTTTTTTTGAAAGCATTTTCTAAAATAAAACTCACAAAGGTAAATAAAGATATTCTCTAAATTAACTATTTTTTCGAGTAATATTATAGATTATATAGAAAGGATATTTTATACAGACATTGTTATATAAAAGTTACAACTGATGCCTGTCTGAATGACCGAGGCTTTTACCCGGGTTAACTTTATCACGAACGGCCTGTTTTAACTCTTTGATTTCTGGGAAATGGCCATCAAGCTTGCGGTCAAACAGCGTTTCTCCATCAATGCTTATCGTATATCTGCCGCTCACTTCGCTTGGTTTTAAAGTAACCCCGTTTAGGTCATCGGTAAAGGTTGTAAGCAGTTCCTGGGCCATATAAGCGGCACGCATCATCCAGTTGCATTTTGGGCAATATTCAATAATTATAGTTGGTTTCATGCTGTTGTGATTGGTTGCTTTGCTACAATAAATCTATCCTCAGTATGGGTACTTAAAACCTTAAGTTCGTCACCCAACGAAATTATGCCTGTATTTTCATGTACCAGGTTTTGTCCAAACATGATCTTATTGTTTTTCATACGGTAAGAAGCCAGGGTTTTTAGAGGCTCCTTAGCTTTCACGGCTGTTTGCTGATCGATGGTGGTTAACACACAACGTGCGCAAAGTTTTGCCCCGTAGAAGGTTATCCCTGCTATTGTTATCTGGTTCATCAGGTCCTCGCTATAAGCATCACCGCCGGTAAAAACTATATTGGGACGAAAGCGGTTCATTGGCAAAGGCAATGGCATTCGTTTGTTAAGGTCATTAAGCGAAGCCTGCCCAATAAGCAGGAAAGGATAGGCATCTGCAAATGAAGTGATAATGCCGGGTTTGGCGTAGCGCTGGTCAACTTCGCGTTCACTGTCATCGGGCATGTAAACGAGGCGGCATTTCATATTGAGTGCTTCGCTGAACCATTCGTCGAATTCTTCGCTTACATATTGTCCAAAACAGGTGTCTTCCCAAACTGCAAACTGTTGCAAAGGTTTTCTTTCGCAATTAAACGGAATTAATAACGACCCACTTGACTGATGATGTACTGTTATCCCATCCGATTGGATTGATGCCTTCAATAAGGCCATTTGCGGAAACTCCCGCTGGGTTATAAAGTGCCCGTGTTCATTAACCAGCATCCAACGCCTGTCGTGTTGTAAACCGCGACGGGTAACCTCCGCGTTTTGTACCGCAACGCCGCCCAATGATTTAATAGGGTAGATGTATAATTCGCTTACTTGTAGCATGGGGTAAAAATAAATAAAAGAACCATGATTTTCAGGATTAGAGGATTTCATGATGGCTGAATAAAACTTATTATCAAGGTAATCCATCAATCCCATAAATCGTGGTTCACACTTTTCTTCACAATCGATTGCTATATCGATTTTTAATTAATATAATTGTTTTATCCAATCTCAAAACCAATTTATAAACTATGCCATTAAGTAATATAAACGGCAAGGCTAAGGCTAATAATACCTATGATGCCATTGTAATAGGGTCAGGCATCAGCGGTGGCTGGGCAGCAAAAGAGTTATCCGAACTTGGCTTGAAAACCATTATGCTTGAACGGGGCCGAAACTTTGAGCACATTAAAGATTATAAAACTGCTAATCAGGACCCCTGGGACCGACATCATGCCGGTTCGCCAACCCAAGCCCAGCGCAAGCAACGCCCGGTGATCTCACGCAACTGGGGAGCGACCGAACCCATTATGGATTACTGGACTGACGAACAGGCCGCACCATATACCGAGATTAAACCGTTTAACTGGTGGCGTTCATACCAGCTTGGCGGTCGCTCCATTTTATGGGGCAGGCAAAGCTACCGCTGGAGTGATTTTGATTTTGAAGCAAATGCCAAAGATGGGTGGGCCATTGACTGGCCTATTCGATATAAAGACCTTGCACCCTGGTATGATCATGTAGAGAAATTTGCAGGAATCAGCGGCTCATTGGAAGGCTTACCGCAACTGCCCGATGGTCATTATTTACCGCCGATGGACATGAACGTGGTCGAAAAGGATGTTGCTGCCCGGATCAAGAAAAACTATAACGGAGCAAGGCATATGATTATTGGTCGTTCCGCGAATTTAACAGCCGCAATTCCGGGACGTACGGCCTGCCAATTCAGGAACCGGTGCTGGGAGGGTTGCCCTTTTGGAGGATACTTCAGCACGCAATCATCAACTTTGCCTGCTGCTTTGGCAACCGGCAATTTAACGGTCAGGCCATTTTCTATCGTTACTAAGATATTGTATGATAAGGATACAAAAAAAGCCAAAGGGGTAGAGGTGCTTGATGCCGAAACCAACCAAACTTATGAGTATTATTCAAAGATAGTTTTTGTAAACGCCTCTGCTTTGAACAGCGCCTGGGTTTTGATGAATTCTGCTACGGATATTTGGCCGGATGGCTTAGGCAGCAGCAGCGGTGAACTTGGGCACAACATTATGGATCACCATTACAACCTTGGCGCAAGCGGCCTGGTTGAAGGTTTTGAGGATAAATATTATTACGGTCGCCGGGCTAACGGTATTTACGTTGTGCGCTTTGCCAACCTGTTTGGTGATAAACGCGATTACCTGCGTGGTTTCGGTTATCAGGGCGCGGCAAGCCGTATGGGATGGAGCCGTGAGATTGCTGAATTAAACATTGGTGCCGATTATAAGGACGCACTTACCGAGCCAGGCCCGTGGACTATAGGCTTAAGCGGTTTTGGTGAATTGCTGCCTTATCACGAAAATAAGATTACCCTTGATAAAACCCGCAAGGACAAATGGGGGTTGCCTATTTTAGCGATGGATGCTGAGATCAAAGAAAACGAAAAGAAAATGCGCTTTGATATTGTAAGAGAAGCCAAAGCGATGCTTGAAAGTGCTGGTGTAAAAAATATTGAAACCCATGACCGCGGCCACAATGTTGGAGATGGGATCCATGAAATGGGTACAGCACGGATGGGGCGCGATCCTAAAACTTCGGTGCTTAATGGTAACAACCAGGTATGGGACGCCCAAAATGTTTTTGTTACTGATGGTGCTGCCATGACCTCATCAGCGTGTCAAAACCCATCATTAACGTACATGGCAATGACGGCCCGCGCCGCTCATTTTGCTGTAGATGAATTAAAGAAAGGGAATTTATAATTTGGTGATTAGTGAGTGGTTAATTAGGTGAATGGTTTGGCACGAATTGTCAAGTTTTAATTAACCACTCACTTGATCAACCATTCATCAAACATAAAACTCAATACTCACTTAATCAATATATCAACCACTCACCAACTATGAAAAAACTACTTACCATTTGCCTTTTAATAGGCGCACTAATAAGCCAGGTACTTGCTAAAGATAAGGTACTGATATTTTGTAAAACCGCAGGGTTTCATCATAATTCCATAGCGGTAGGTGTGCCTGCAATAATTAAACTCGGGCAGGAGAATAATTTTGATGTAGACAGCACCACCAATGCCGCAAAGTTTACTACCGATAATTTAAAACAATATAAGGCGGTAATATTTTTAAACACCACCGGCGATGTTTTAAATGATGCCCAACAAACTGCATTTGAGCAATATATTAAGGCCGGCGGCGGTTTTGTTGGTGTTCATTCCGCAACAGACACCGAGTATGAGTGGCCATGGTATGGTAAACTGGTAGGGGCTTATTTTAAAAGTCATCCAAAACAACAGGAAGCAACATTACATGTGGTCGACCGTAATTTTATTGCCACTAAACATCTGCCCGAAACCTGGAAGCGATGGGACGAATGGTATAACTATAAATGGATAGGCGATGATCTGCACGTACTGATTAAAATTGATGAGAAAAGTTACACCGGCGGCGAAAATGGTGACAATCACCCAATGGCATGGTATCATAACTTCGATGGCGGCAGGGCTTTTTATACCGAATTAGGTCATACTGATGAATCATATGCTGATCCATTATATTTGAACCATCTGTTAGGTGGTATCAAATATGCAATGGGTTGGAAATGAACCATGATTTTAGGATTTAAGGATTTCTTGATCCTATTATATTATAAAAAGAGAAGGCCTGCGAATTCGCGGGCCTTCTCTTTTTATTTGTTGTGTACTATCATGGCAAACCAAAATCCTAAAAATCATGGTTCCTAGGCATGTTGAATCGCTTCAACGAGTGCCTTATTGTGCTTATATCTGAATACAAAAGGGAACACAATCGCTATTACCAGTGCGTAGCCTGCAAAGCTAAGCCAGATGCCATGCCAGTCTTTACCACCGCCCGGCAGTAAAAAGAAATTATCAATGATAAGGCCACTTGCTATACTTCCGAAAAAAGCCCCGAAGCCGTTTACCATCATCATAAACAAACCTTGTGCACTTGCTCTGATGTTGGGAGTAGCCTGGGTTTCAACGAAAAGTGAACCAGATATATTGAAGAAATCGAAAGCCATACCGTAAACAATGCATGATAAAACAATCATCCATAAACCACCTGCCGGATCGCCAAAGGCAAAAAGGCCAAAACGCAGCACCCAGGCGAGCATGCTGAACAGCATTACATACTTAATACCAAACTTACGCAGGAAGAATGGGATCAGTAAAATGAAAAACGTTTCAGAAAACTGGGAGATGGACATGATAATGGCCGGATATTTTACACCGAATGAACTTTTATAAGCAGGGATTTTTGAAAAATCATGAATGAATGGATCGCCATAAGCATTTGTGAGTTGGAGCGCGGCACCAAGCAAAAGCGAAAACGCAAAGAATATCGCAAATTTAGGGTCTTTGAATAACGCAAAAGCATTAAGACCCAATGAATCGACCAATGACTTTTTGGGTGCTTTTTCCGAAAGTGGTGGACATTTGGGAAGGCTAAAGGAATAAATTCCCAATGCTAAAGCTACCGCTGAAGCAATATAAAATTGGTTTGAAGAAGCTTCGTTATGAGTTATACTTACCGTCCATAATGCAACTATAAAGCCAACCGTTCCCCATATTCTAATAGGGGGATAGTCTTTTACGATATCTTTATTGTTGCTTTTTAACGCTGAGTAGGCCACGGTTATAGATAACGAAAGGGTCGGCATATAAAAGACCATGTTTAGTAACATCACCCAAAAAAATGCTGATGGGTTGGTAGTTTGCGGCAAGGTAAACAGTGTGCAGGCACCGAGAATATGCATAATGCCATATAGTTTTTCCGCGTTGATAAATCTGTCGGCAATGATGCCAGTGAGAGCAGGCATAAAGATGGCTGAAATCCCCATTGTGCTAAATATAGCCCCAAATTGAGAGAATGACCAATTTTTTGTAAGCGAGCAGTATGTGCCTATTGTAAGCAACCAGGCACCCCAGATAAAAAATTGCATAAAATTCATCAGTATTAAGCGGAACTTAATATTCATACGGTACCTTGTTTAAATAATTTTAGTCAGTGTTAAATTAAAAGTGGAAAGTAGTGAAATAAATGTAAACCAGAAAGCTACAAGTGTAGAAATTACGATTGTTAAACAGAAACCCAGGGGTGAGTTTCTGTTCTATGTCATTCACGATTAAATTATATTCTTTGAAAAAGTACATTCGGCTAAATCCGAAATAGAAAATCCGAACTCCGAAATCAGGAAGCTTTACGCTTGTTCAGTTCATCGCGGATCTTCGCTGCTTTTTCGTATGACTCTTCGGCCAGGGCTTCCTGGAGTTTAGTTTTCAGCTCCTCGGTACTGATAGAAGCATAACCGCTCACCGATGCACTAACAGATTTTTCTTCGGGTGTTTCGTTGATATTTTCCAGATAAACAAAATCGTTGCCTTCTATAACAATGCCCGCAGTTGAAAGAATAAATTCATAAGTGAAGATAGGGCAGTCAAAGCGTACAGCTACCGCAATAGCGTCAGAAGTGCGGGCATCTATTTCTACAGAACGCTTTCCGTCGCTGCAAACCAATTTGGCATAAAATATCCCATCAACCAAATTATAGATGATCACTTCCTGAACTTCAATCTGGTAAGCCTGGGCGAAACTTTTAAACAAATCGTGCGTAAGCGGGCGGCTTGGGGTCATTTTTTCTATTTCGATAGCGATAGCCTGAGCTTCAAAGCTTCCGATGATAATAGGCAAGCGACGACGGCCGCTAACCTCGCCTAAAACAAGTGCATAGGCGCCCGATTGAGTTTGACTGTATGATAAGCCGACAATATCAAGCTTTATTTTTTTCATGTTATTCCCCATCACACCTGTATTTATGCTGAAGCTTTATATTCTTTAACGGCTGCTATTAATTTAGGGAGTACTTCAAACGCGTCGCCCACAATTCCGTAATCTGCCACCTTAAAAAACGGTGCTTCCGGATCTTTGTTTATGACTACAATAACTTTTGATGAACTTACCCCGGCCAGGTGTTGAATTGCACCTGAAATACCGACTGCAATATACAAATTTGGACTGACAGCTATACCGGTTTGTCCAACGTGTTCGCTATGCGGCCTCCAGCCAGCATCTGATACAGGTTTTGAACATGCAGTAGCTGCGCCTAAAAGTTCGGCAAGTTCTTCTATCATGCCCCAGTTTTCGGGGCCTTTTAAACCGCGACCGCCCGAAACAACGATTTCAGCATCAGGCAATGAAACTTTATCCGTTGAACGAACGATTTCTTTAATCATCGCCTTAAAGTCTGAAGCTTTAGTTTCAACACTAAAGTCCTCAACCTGGGCAGTACTGCCAGTTTCAACAACTTTATAAGAGTTGGGTACAAGCGCAATAACTTTTATGGCGGAGGTAAGCTCGACAGTTGCGAAAGCTTTACCTGAAAATGCTGTCTTTTTTACTTTAAACGAGCCGCCTGTCTGTTCAGGTAAAGCAACCGCTCCGTCGGCAACACCGGCTTCCAGTTTAACACCTATCCGGGGCGCTAAACCACGACCCGAAAATGTGTTTGATAGTACCACAACAGCCGAACCTTCTTTTTTGGCCGCCTCGGCTATGACAGAGGCGTAGGCCTGGTTTACAAATTCCTTCAATTTATCTCCTGATACATTAAGCACTTTATCTACACCGTATTTACTTAATAAAGCTAATTCGGTGGCGTCAACGTTGCCTATTGAAACAGCAGTAAGGGAAGTATTATTTTGATCGGCAATGGCGCGGGCATAAGAAACGGCTTCAAAAACTGATTTCTTGAATTTGCCCCCGGTATTTTCCGCATATATTAAAACTGACATATTTATCTGTTAATGATTTAGATCATAATTTATATAACACGCGCTTCGGTATGCAGCAGCTCAACCAGTTTAGCAGTATCATCAGCAGGTATAAGCTTCACCTGGCCGCGTGGAGCAGGTGTTTCATAACTAATGATCTCCGAAAATGTTTTTATCTCAAACGGTTCAACAACTGTAAGTGGCTTGGTTCGGGCAGACATAATGCCGCGCATATTGGGTATTTTGGGTTCGGCCACACCTTCGGCCGTACCGGCTACAAAAGGATAGGGAATAGTTAAAACCTCTTTACCACCTTCAATCTCACGCTCAACGGTTGCCTCTGTGTCAGCGGCATCTAATTTTTTAATGATGGATACCGATGGCAGATCAAGCAGTTCGCCAAGCATACCAGCAACTTTTGATCCATTATAATCAATAGATTCACGACCTGTCAGGATCAGATCAAAAGGATTTGATTTTACATATTGCGCAATCTGATATGCTACATACCAGGCATCGTGCGGTTTAGCGTTTATTCGTATCGCGTCGGTAGCGCCAATGGCCAGGGCTTTAAGTATAGTGGCTTCTGTATTTGCTTCCCCAACATTTATTACAGTTACTGTACCTTTACCGCCGTCGGTTAGTTCAATGGCGCGGGCAAGTGCAATTTCATCATAAGGGTTAAGTATAAACTGAACGCCGTTTGTATTAAATTGCGTGTTATTATCAGTAAAAGTTATTTTTGTGGTGGTATCAGGAACATTACTTATACATACCAGAATCTTCATATCAATAGGTTTTTGCAAATTTAGTTAAAAAAGATAGAGTTTAAAATGGAGTTAAGCAGATTGAATAAGCTGTTGGAATTTATAAAAAATGAACCGGATGATGAGTTTCTGAAATATGCCCTGGCAACAGAATATCTGCGTTTGAATGAGACAGATAAGGCTCTTGCTTATTATGAAGACCTGGTAAATAACCACCCCGGCTATACAGGTACCTATTATCATTTGGGTAAGCTTTATGAAGCGCTAAACCGAAAGGATGACGCCATTAAAACTTATGAAGCCGGTATGAAAGTGACAAAAGAAAAGCGCGATAACCATGCTTTTTCTGAATTGCAGGCAGTATATAGGCAGGCAATGGGTTTTGAAGAAGACGATGACGATTATTAGTAGTTCATAGTTAATGGTTAATAGTTCATGGTAGCTCCGCAGTATTGGCTCGTCCATTTTTCGTGAACATATCTATGATCTGCCTGCTATGAACCATGATCTATGAACTATCTGCAAAAAACTATCTGCGAATATACAAATGAAGAAACGGCAACTATTATTTCTGCGGGATGTGCTAATTTATACTTCTACCGCTTTTGGCGGACCGCAGGCCCACATTGCTGTTTTGCTGCGCGAATTTGTTGAAAAACGAAAATATATTACCGAAGATGAGTTGATGGAGCTTAACGCCTTATCGCAGGTATTGCCCGGCCCTTCGTCAACCCAAACGCTGGTTGGGATAGCCTGGAAAGTGGGTGGACTTAGGCTGGCTATTATTACATTTTTAATTTGGATCCTGCCCTCGGCTACTATTATGTGTATGGCGGCTATCAGTTACAGTATGGTTGCTAATAAGGCCAAATTTGCTCATGTAATCAGTTATGTACAGCCTATAGCGGTAGGCATAGTTGCTTATGCCACTTATACATTTGCCAATAAATTTTTGAAGACCAGGGTCAGCACCATGCTGGCTATTGGTTCACTGATTGTGACACTCATCCTTCAAAATGCTTATGCCTTTCCGATACTCATATTGCTTGGCGGCATTATATCGTCGGCCATGGAAACCCAGCAGCATGAAAACGAATTGAGGGTAAAACTATATTCAAATGTAAATCCTAATAAAGTAGCATACTTTATAGGGATTCTGCTTTTTTTCGCTGCTTTAGGTGCGGTTGTAAATCAAACGTCCCCATTAAGTTTACCAATCCGTTTATTTGAAAACTTTTACCGCAACGGCATCCTTATTTTTGGAGGGGGACAAGTGCTGGTACCACTCATGTATACCGAATTTGTTGAGGTTAAGCATTACTTAAGCCGGTCGGAGTTTTTGTCGGGATATGCTTTGCAGCAGGCTTTGCCGGGGCCTACATTTTCATTTACTTCGTTTTTGGGCGGCATAACGCTTGGCAACAAAGGAAACAGCATTTGGGGGCAGGTAATTGGGAGCCTGGTAGCTGTTATTGGCATCAATACACCAGGCCTTATCCTGATCCTCTTTATTGTGCCGTTTTGGGAGGATCTGAAGAAGATTACACGTATAAAAAACTCACTGAGCGGTATAAATGCAGTAGCTGTAGGTTTTATGGCTACTGCGCTGATTTTACTGGTAAGGCCTTTTGGCTTAAATTGGACAGCCTATGCCTTAATGATCGGTACGTTCCTGGTGCTGCATTTTACCAAAATAAAAACACCGATAGTGATCATTATCGGCGTGGTTTTAGGAATAATATTTTAGCCTCCTGGCCCCCTAAAGGGGAGGTTAGGGAACCCAGGGATTACTTTTAACGGCATCATATTCCACAATCAGCAATTGAGAATTACCTTTAAATCCTTTCTCCAACTGTTTTATCAATTTTGGTTTATCAGCTACAAAATGCAGTGAATTTGCCATAAGCACCCCATTCAGCAACCTAACGCCGATCTGCTCATTTACAAAATCGACTTTTCTGAAATCTATTTTGACGTCATCACTAAACGCAGGAAAATGTTGTTGTGTTTTGTTGATGGCTGTAATATAACTTTCCGGAGGCAGCAAGCTTGCAAAGGCAAACCTAAATGTGCCGTTTTCGTAACCCGAATCTGCACAGCATTGTGGATGTTCACTTGTTATTCCTTTTTTATAAGCGCTATAGCTCCGGGCTGTTGCAGGCCTGAAATGAGGATCTAAAACTCTTCGGCCGTGTTACGGCTGTCAATAAAGGGCGAACTATAAAGATTTATAATTAAAAGCTTGTAATCAACGATGAAAGTCCATTCTGATGTTTGATTTTTTTTATGGGTAACAACATCTTCGCAACCAAACGAGTAGTTAACGTCGAGCACTATGCGGAAACTTCCCTGCCCCGTGTTCTGATCAAATTTGATCCTGTCGAAATTTAAACGGGTCACTTCCGGCGAACCTTCCGGCCTGAATTCGCGCTCAAGCGCATGTTTAAGCTGTTCGTAGTTTGCCGAAAGCGGCTCAAACATAACATTCAGAAAACTTAACAAGCTTGCAGGTTCATTCTTTAGCTCATCAAGCTGACCTTTGTTGAGTTTAATTTGTAAGCTATTCATCATCAATACAAATTTAAAAACAAAAGCCGGATTAAACGAAATGCGAAATACAAGGGGGCGTTTTGTAAAAAAAGCACCGGATAAATTTTGATCCTGAACTGGATATCCTAAGTTAAAAAGAATTAAAAGAGAAAGCAGTATTTTATTTTTTAATTGTTTTTATTACAATAATTGCTGCACGAAATCGATTGCTTTTTGAATTTTTTTCAAAATCAAGATATTTCCCGTTTTTTATGATGTATCAAGAATATCTCCGCTATAAATTATAATTTTTAAGTGACCAGTTTAGTAAAGAAAGCTTGTTAGAGATTCACGTTTTGAATAAAGTGACGATTTTTAATTTTTTTTAATAATTGTTGTTTTGACAATAAAAGTTTTTACATTTAGCTTTCTATAGTAGCCCAACCTATTTAATTATAAACCAGTTAATACCAATTCATGGAGATTTTGAACGATGCTCATATTATTGAGCAATTAAAATTGGGGAACAAGGAGGCCTTCGAAGCAGTATTTAAAAAATACTATAAGCTGCTTAATGTATCGGCCTTTTATATTTTACGGGATGAAATGGAAGCTGAAGATACCGTTCAGGGTTTTTTTGTTGATCTTTGGGAGAGACAATTATATACCAATATTAATTCGTCATTAAAAGCTTATTTAACTACAGCAATCCGTAACAGATGCCTCAAAAAAGTTGAAAGCGAAACACGAACGCAAAAAAAATTGGTAGATTATAAATATACACTTACCGAAATAGAGGAGGAAGAAACACCTGTACCGGAAATTTATCCTGAAAAAGTGCTGGCTGATTTGTCGATACAACGGATGCAGGCTTTTACGCTGGTGCATTATGAGCATAAAAAGTATAAAGATGCAGCCCTTGAAATGGGCATTAGCATAAATTCTTTGAAAACTCATTTAAAACTGGCAATAAAAACTTTAAAAGAAGGGTTAAAGAGTGCCAAATAAGTTCACCCTTTTTATCCATAATGAGGTCTTATAAATAATGACATACAATAAAGCGTATTTTCAGGAACTGATAATTGAGCAAATTACAGGCGTAATAAGTGAGGAAGACAGTCATTTGCTTGAACAGGCTATACAAAATGATCCCCGGATTAAACAACTGTGGGATGAAATGCAACAGGTACTTACTTCAAATAAAGCTCAAACCTTCTTTAATAATATTGATGAAAATAAAGCCTGGGATACAATCCAGGCCGAAATAAAGCCGGTGCGATCGATCAGGCCTAGCTGGGCAGGCGCAGTAAAATGGCTTTCTGTAGCAGCTTTATTATGCATCGCGTTTACCGCAGGATATTATTGGCGGCAAATGCCTGTTAATGCTCTTGTTGCTGCAAAAAAGAATCTTAAAACACCGGCCATTGAGCTACGATTGGCAAACGGGCAGCATATCAACCTGTCTGATACCAGCAAAAAGGTGATCAATATGTCGTTTGCTCATTTAAAGAAAAGTGTTAACGGTTTAAGTTACCAGGTGGATAATAGTAAAAGTGAAGAGTGGAGCACACTCGTTATTCCTTCAAAATTAAACTACCGGATAGTACTTTCAGACGGTACACAGGTTTGGTTAAATTCTGTATCAAGCCTGCGCTTCCCGTTTTCATTTTTAGGCAAAACCAGGGAAGTGTACTTAACAGGCGAAGCTTTTTTTAAAGTTGCAAAAAATGCTGCCCACCCGTTTATAGTTCATACAGGCCAAACTGATGTAAAAGTTTTAGGTACTGAGTTTAACGTAAATACTTATCATGCCGGTGAAACAGTAACTTCGTTGGTTGAAGGCTCGGTATCAACAAGCGGTCAGGATAAACAAAAAATGCTTTTACAACCTGGCTACCAAGCTGTTTATACATCGGGGGCTGGGTTTCGGGCCCAACCATTTGATTCTGCTGTTGAACTGGCCTGGATGAATGATATTTATTATTTCCATAACATTAAACTTCACGATATAAGCGATGTGCTGCTCCGCTGGTTTGATGTAAAAGTGGTTTTTGACGATCCAGCGAAAGCCGACGAAGCATTTAGTGGTGCTATTCAAAAAAACAAACCAATTGAAGTTTTCATTCAAAATATTAAAGCATCTGCAGGAGTTTCGGCCCTTTTAAAGGAAGGGGTTTTACACATCAGGTAAGAAAACGCCGCGGTTAAACCACAACCTGTTTCCCGGTTATTTAATGCCTGGCCCTTAAGCGCCATGGGAATCATTTGCCCTTGTTTGTCAAATGGGTAGCATTAGTAATGCATTGAAATAGTGTTGATTAACAATGTTTGTTTTTCATTGTAATAAAAAAAATACAATTTTTCTTGTTTCCGTTCACCCGTTTTAGCAGGAACAGGTCTTAGAGAAAACCAATCGTAAACCCAATAAATATGGAGAGAATTCTATTCAGCCGGCGGCTTATACTGCCCTTTATTTTTCTTTTATTGGTAACCCGGTATAGCGCCGTACAAGCGCAGGGTACCGGACCAATAACACTTAAAAAGGCTAACATCAGTTTGGCCGATGTATTTAAATCAATCAAAAAGCAAACGGGCCTAACCGTTTTTTACAGTAACACTCTTTTGAATGACAAAGAATTGGTTACTGTTGATTTTAAAAACGCTGAACTGAAAGAAGTGTTCGGCGTTCTTTTGAAAGGAAAAAACCTGAATTATGTAGTGCGTGACCAACTCGTTGTTATTGAAAAGAGCGAACCCGCGCCCGTTGTAAACCCTCCCAAAAAAGAACCTGCAGGAGCCGTCGTTCCTAAAAAAGTGCAGGGGATTGTTTCTGACGACAAAGGCCTTACTTTACCAGGTGTAAGTGTTAAGGTTAAGGGAACCATGAACGGCACACAGTCAGACATGGATGGAAAGTACACTCTTAATTTAAAGGAAGGCGGAGGGTCAATTATTGTATTTTCATTTGTGGGATCAAAATCGCAGGAATTTGATCTTGCAAACTATTCTCCATCAGCCGGCGGCGTTTATAAAATTAATGTGCAAATGGGCGCTGATAAAAATGGCCTTGAAGAAGTTACCGTAGTTGCCTACGGTACGCAAAAAAAGGCGAGCCTTGTTAGTTCGATTACCTCTATAAACCCTAAACAGCTCAAGGGGCCGTCAAGTAACCTTACCACCATGTTGGCAGGCGTTGTACCGGGGATGATCTCTTACCAAAGAAGCGGTGAACCGGGTGCTGATAATGCCCAGTTCTTTATCAGGGGCGTGGGTACGTTTGGAGCTGGTAAGGTTGATCCGCTGATATTGATCGATGGTATTGAAATGGGCACCACCGATCTGGCAAGGCTTCAACCGGATGACATATCGGGCTTTTCGGTGCTGAAGGACGCTACAGCCTCATCACTATATGGTGCAAGGGGGGCAAACGGTGTAATATTGGTTACAACTAAGCGTGGTGAGACGGGGGCTGTAAAATTCAATATCCGCGGTGAAAATTCAACATCATCAAACGTTAAGAATATTGATCTGGCCGATAATATTAGTTACATGACATTGGCTAATGAAGCGGTACTTACCCGTAATCCGCTGGGCATCTTGCCTTATTCGCAAAATAAAATAGACCATACTGCAAAAGGTGATGACCCGCTGTTATATCCCAGTAATAATTGGATCAAGCAGTTGATCAAAACCAAAACCAATAACCAACGGTTTAATATGAACGCCAGCGGCGGGTCAGAAAAAGCTAAGTACTATCTGGCCATGACCTATAATATTGATAATGGCAACCTGGCCGAGAACAGCCTTAACAATTTCAGCAACAACATTAAGCTGCAATCATATTCTCTTTTATCAAATACAACTTTAAACCTTACTAAAACCACTGAGGCGGTGGTGAGCTTAAAAGGCCAGTTTGATAGTTATCATGGGCCTATCGGCGGTGGTGGTTACACTTTTTTAAACGCCCTTTGGAGTAACCCTGTCGCTTTTCCGGCAATTTATCCGGGTAATTTGCTGCCATATGTAAATCACCCGCTTTTCGGTAATGCCATTATACCTGGTGGTGGTTTGTATATGAATCCTTATGCGCAATCCCTGTCTGGTTTCCAAAGCTCAAATACCAGCACACTGACAGCGCAATTAAGCTTAAGTCAAAAGCTTGATTTTATAACGCAGGGTTTATCGGCAAGGGCAATGGCGTATACTACGCGTTATTCATACTTCACTGTTTCACGTCAGTATAGTCCTTATTATTACCAATCGGATGTAGTTAACGGAACGTTTAATGGCTTAACGCTACTTAATAACGGTTTGGCAGGCAGCAGCATTGGCAATACGCCAACCGAATATTTGACTTATAATCAAGATCCGGCGTTAAATGTTTCTAATTCCATAGCTTACATTGAAACGGCGGTAACCTATAACCGCACCTTTGCTCAAAAACATGCTGTTAGCGGGTTACTGATCGGGACTATGCGTAACTATCTTACAGGTAATGCCAAAACATTACAATTATCATTGCCGTCACGTAATCAAGGGGTATCGGGCAGGTTTACCTATGGTTATGATAACCGGTATCTGTTTGAGTTTAACTTTGGTTACAATGGGTCTGAGCGTTTTGCAAGTAATCATCGTTTTGGTTTTTTCCCGTCTGTGGGTGCGGGTTGGGTAGTGTCGAACGAGAAGTTTTTTGAGCCATTACTTTCAACTATTGATAATCTTAAATTCAGGGTTACCTATGGTTTAGTAGGTAATGATCAGATCGGAAAGCCGGAAGATCGGTTTTTCTATTTGTCTGACGTTAGTTTAAATAATGGCGCCTATGGCCAGTTTGGTACCAACTACCTATATAGCAGGCCGGGCGTAGCTACCAGACGTTATGAAAATCAGAATATTACCTGGGAGCAATCAAGGCAAACTAACCTCGGTATGGATTTAACTGTGGCCAAAAACTTCACCTTAACAGTTGATGCCTACCAACAAAAACGTGACAATATTTTAATGGTACGCAGCACCATCCCAACCTCTATGGGTTTGCAAGCTGATATATCTTCAAACGCAGGTAAATCATCCAGTAAAGGTGTGGACATTGCTATGGATTACAAGAAAAACTTTAACAACTCTTTCTGGATCCAATCGCGCGGTACGCTTACTTATGCTAAGAGCAAGCTGTTGAAAAATGAAGAACCTGTTTACCCAAATAACCTTCAATACCTGAGCAAAGTAGGTAATTCCTTAAGCCAGATATATGGCCTTATAGCCGAGCGGTTATTTATTGACAATGTAGAGGTAGCCAACTCGCCCGTCCAAAGCTTTGGCGACTATAAAGCCGGCGATATTAAATACCGCGACATGAATGGCGATGGAAAAATAACCAGTTCGGATATAGTGCCGATAGGGTATCCGCAAGTGCCGGAAATCATCTACGGTTTCGGTTTTTCTGTTGGGTATAAAAACTTCGATATCAGCGCGTTTTTCCAGGGCTCGGCAAGGTCTTCTTTCGTCATCAATTCAGCAGATATTTCTCCGTTTTATTTAGTGAGCGGCCTGCAGAACAACGGCCTTAACACAGGTAACCAAAGCGGTCTGTTAAAATCAATTGCCGATGATCACTGGTCTGAAGATAATCGTAACCCTTACGCGTTTTGGCCACGCTTAAGTAATACTATACAAGCCAACAACAGCGCAACCCCAAATTCTCCAACATCAACATGGTGGTTAAGGAATGGCTCGTTCCTGCGCCTGAAGTCGGCAGAACTTGGATACAATTTCAATAAGAGTCAACTCAAGTTTATCCATTTGAATAGCGCACGTATCTATCTAAACGGCTTAAACCTGTTAACCTTCAGTAGCTTCAAGCTTTGGGATCCCGAAATGGGAACCTCAGGATTGGGTTACCCGATTCAAAAAGTATTTAACGTGGGCCTGCGGGTAGAATTTTAAAAGCTTTCAAATTAATTATATGAAAAGTAATTTTATACAAAAAATTAAGCAATCGGTATTAAGTCAAACACCAAAGAGGAATATCTCCCTGGTAATAATGACCTTAATAATGATTGTACCGGTAACATCTTGTAAAAAATCATTTTTGGATGTTGTTCCTGATAACGTATCAACAATAGCCAACGCCTTTGTTTCACAAACCGAGGCAGAGAAGTATTTGTTTACCTGCTACTCATACCTGCCAACGGAAACAGATCCCACTTATAATGTTGGGCTTACCGCCGGTGATGAAGTTTGGGTGGAAGACCCTGCAAATCACATACGGTCAACAAACGTACTGCAACTGCCCAGAGGATTCCAAAACTCGTCTGACCCTATAGCCAATTATATGAATGGTACCAGGGACGCGGCTGCGAATTATAAGGCTATACGGGATTGTAATGTCTTTATTGAAAATGTCAGCGACAAAAGCAAAGTGCTGGATTTGGATATTGACACACGTGAGCGTTGGATAGCAGAAGCCCAATTCTTAAAAGCTTTCTATCATTTTCAACTTTTCAGAGCTTATGGGCCAATACCCATTATCGATAAAAATCTGCCCATTGACGCGTCCATCGACGATATACGGGTAAAACGCAGGCCGGTTGATGAAGTAGTAAATTATATAGCCGGATTATATGATCAGGCTGCTGCAAAACTACCTTTAACAATCAGGAATGAAGGAAGTGAACTGGGTCGTGTTACCAAGGCGGCTGCTTTGAGTATGAAAGCCAAATTGCTGGTAACGGCGGCAAGTCCGTTGTTTAATGGCAACCCGGATTATAATTCATTCAAGAATAAGGATGGCGAGCAGTTGTTTAACCCTACTTTTAGTGTCGAAAAATGGCAGCGCGCTGCCGATGCCTGCAAAGCAGCCATTGATTTTTGCGAATCCCAAAATATACGCCTTTATACGTTTCCTACACCTACTAATCCACTTAGTCAAACTACTATGACTCAAATGGGTATCAGGAACGCGATGAGCGAAAAGTGGAATGAAGAACTGATATGGGGGCTAACTGCCAATAATAACATCAACTATAATTCATTCTTCCAGTCGATGTGCGCCGGGCAATATGATTTTAACAATGCCGATGCCGCAAAGTCAGCCAATCGCCCGTTACTTGGCCCTACCTTAAAAATGGCTAAGATGTTCTACACTAAACACGGGGTGCCGATTAACGAAGATAAAACGCTTGACTTTAGTGATATAGCTCAGCTAAGGGTTGGTACACATGACGAGCGTTTTAACATCAAAGAAGGGGAAACAACTGCAAGGCTTAATTTTGACCGGGAGCCACGTTATTATGCCGACCTTGGATTTGACCGCGGTGTTTGGTATATGGCCAACAGCCCAACTAAAACCGATGAAGATACCTGGTGGATGAAGGCCCGCGGTGCCGAAGTTGGGCAATCGTCACCTATACCAATTGCTGGTTTTTATATGAAAAAAGCCCTTAACTGGCACTACGAATGGGCAACGGTTACCTATATCAATTACCCTTGGCCCGAAATGCGTTTGTCTGATCTGTATTTGCTTTATTCAGAGGCATTAAATGAAGCTCAGGGGCCTGTAGCTGATGTATATACCTACGTAAACCGCGTGAGAGCGCGGGCCGGCCTGCCTACGGTTCAGGATGCCTGGACTAATTACAGTATTAATCCAACCAAATACACTACAAAGGATGGAATGCGGTCAATCATTCAGCGTGAGCGCAGCCTTGAACTTTGTTTTGAAGGCCACCGGTTTTGGGATCTATTGCGCTGGAAAACAGCCGGTATTGAACTTAACGGAAACGTAACAGGATGGACAATAAGCGAAAATTCACCTCAATTGTATTATCGCGAACGGCTGATTTTTTCGCGGCATTTTGTGATTCCGCGCGATTACTTATGGCCAATAAAAGAAAGCGATTTACTGGTTAACCAAAACCTGGTTCAAAACCCTAACTGGTAGATATAGCGACAATATGTTTAACAATAAAAACATTCACATGGAAACAATGAAATTACGGGCTGCTTTTTGGATCGGGTTGTTAGCAATAATAATAACAGGCTGTAAGCAGGAAACACTTAATAAACCTACTATAACTAATAACAACCCGCCTGGAGTTGTTACCAACGTGCAGGTACAAAACGAAAACGGTAAAGCCAGTTTAACTTATACGTTACCCGGAGATAATGATCTGTTTTACGTAAAAGCAGTTTACGAAACCTCTCCGGGTAAAACACGCGAGGTAATTGCATCACGCTACACTAATACATTAACTGTTGATGGCTTTGGCGATACTCTGGCACATGTGATAAAGCTTTACGCGGTAAATTCAAGCGAAAAGGTTTCGGCACCTGTTAGTGTCACAGCAAACCCTTTAACGCCACCATATCTTCTTGCTTACCGATCACTTAAAATAACTGCTACTTTCGGTGGTTTTAACATTGCTTGTGATAACCTTACCCAGGATAACCTGGTTATTGTACCAATGGTTGATACCGCTAACAATGGTTTATATGTGCAGCCAAAGGGTATGGATAATGTTTACAGTAACAGTATTTCAATAAAGGCCGCTGTAAGAGGCCAGCCGGCTATTGAGCGTAAGTACGCATTCTTTGTAAGGGATAGATTTTTAAATAAATCCGACACTTTATTTTTAAATCTTACACCTTTTTATGAGGAGCAGTTTTCAAAATCGGATTGGTCGGTTTACAAGCTGCCAGGCGACGCAACCAACTTGTATTCATATACCGATGTAACCAAAATTTTTGATGGAAACTTTACCGGCGGTTGGCCAAATTGCCTCTTCACGGTTGAAAGTGCCGGAAGCCCGCAAATGGTAACAATCGATCTTGGTAAACAAAGGGTATTCAGCCGCTTTATTCTCAATCCATTCATCGAGATCGGTAATGTATATTATGTAAGGGGTAATTTGCGTGATTTTGAAATATGGGGATCAAATTCGCCAAATGTGAATGGCTCGCTGGATGCTTCGTGGACAAAATTGTTAACCTGTAATATAGTAAAACCATCTGGTTCACCTTCAGGTACGGAAACAGCTGCTGATTACAAATATGCACATGATGGATGGGGCTTTGATTTCCCGGCCGGATTAAGTGCTTACAGATACATCAGGATCAGGAGCTTGCGTAATTGGACAGGATCGTACTTTATGAGTATCAGTGAATTTACCATGTTTGGAAAGTAACAAGGCCGATGCATTTATCAATTTAATTACAATTATGAAACTATATAAAATAACATCATGCTATCTTTTAGTGCTGGCCGTTTTCATTATGAGCGCCTGTACCAAAATGGATGATTATAAAAAGAAATATGAGCCCAATGGGGCAATAATATATCCGGGCAAACTGGATTCCGTTCAGGTGTTTTCTGGCCGGAACCGTGTTTTGCTAACTGGTCTGTTTACATCTGACCCTAAAATTGTGAAATACCGGGTATACTGGAACAGTAAACAAGATTCGATAGAAACGCCTGTAACCCGTACATCAGGGGTTGACACGGCTAAATTGGTCATACCTAATTTACCTGAAGGTACAATGACCTTCGAGGTCCGCACTTTTGATAACGGGGGCCATATTTCCGTTCCGGTTACATTGGCTGCTAATGTATATGGTACTCTTTACCAAAGTTCACTTATCAACAGAGGTATAATCGCGGTCAAATTACAAACAGATGGCTCCGCGTTAATTAACTGGGCTGACGTTAATGCTGATGACGGGTTGGTTTCAATGGAACTAAAATACACAGACGCTGCCAACAAACAACGTGATACAGTAATTGTATCGCAGCCAACTGGTTTAACCACATCTCTCCCTAAATTTAATGCTGGAAAAACGCTTAGTTACCGCACAGGTTTTAAACCAAATAAAACGGCCATCGATACTTTTTATGCAGATTACGTAGATCAGAAAGTAATCGATGTAACTAATGCGTACCTTTTAAACACAGGGCCTTTTCAAAGAAACACCTTTGATGGCCGTTGGGGAACCCTCGCTGCGCCATGGGTAACTAATGCGGCGGCCAAAAATAAAGATGGCGGTACCAATGGGGGCTATAGTTCTGATGGCGGCGGTACCATTAACTGGGAAACATGGAATAATACCCCGGTAGTGAACGGTATCGTATATCAGGTTACTTCTTCGCAGCTATCGGCAGGAAGTTATACTGTGTCATTTGATGCCTATTCGGAAGTGCAATCAAATTCATCGGTTTACTGTGTGGCAGCCGCCGGAGGGAACGGCATCCCGATACTCGCAGATCTTTCAACAGCGCTGGGATCTGTAAAGATGTATAACGGCGCAAAGGCTGGTACAACCAGTCCGAGTTCAAGGGATGTGAAAACTTTTACTTTTACACTTTCTTCACCGCAGGTTGTGTCCATAGGATTTCTGGGTAACCTGGTTGGTAATGGAAACCCAGGCAATTATTTTACGGTGTTTAATATTAAACTGTTTAAAAATTAAAAGTGATAAAAAGTCCCTGGTGTTAGCCAGGGACTTTTTACTTTAATATAGCTATCGTTTACAATTGAGCTTATTCATAAATGGCTACTTGTACGGGTTCGTCCTCTGGTATTTCGTCAATTTGAGCTGATATCGATTTTTTTGTAGCATTTGAGGTAATAAAACTCATGCCAAATGCAAGTAAAAGCAGGGGTACTGTCATCCAGATTACCTGATGGATACCATAATGAGCAATCACAAAACCACCCAGTAAAGTGCCCAATGTAATACCGGCGTTAAAGAAGGAGGGAAGCAGGCTGTTTACAAAGTCAAGCGCTGGTTCCTGAATGCCATGGGTAAGCTGTATATTTGCCGCTAAAAATCCTCCGGTGTGTATAAATCCCCAAACTGAAAGAATAATAACCATTGGAATAAAATGCCCGCCAAACAGATATGCCAAAACATGGGTTGCAACTAAAGAAAGCAAAAACAGCCGCGTTGTAAGCGTTACATTTTTACTAAGCGCTATACCCATAAGCCAGTTGCCGGCTATCCCTGTACCTCCAAATACCAGCAGCATGATGCTAATTTGAGCTCCGCTCATACGCGAAACTTTATCCAGGTATTCGGCAAGATAACCATAGGTGGCAAACATGCCTGCCAGGATAATGGTTGAAGCCAGTAGCTTAATCCATAAGTGTACACTCCGCAGCAGCTTTACCTGGCTTTTGGGACTTGCCTGTTCCTCATTAACCGGCATTGAAGGTGCAAATAGCGTCAACGCGCCAAAGGCTAATAAGTTAATAACGGCTGATAAGATAAAAGATGCCCTCCAACTAAAAAGATCTGCCATGTAGGTGGTGAGAGGCACCCCCAATACGGTAGCAACGCTAAGCCCGGCCATTACTATCGAGATGGCTTTTGGCGCATCTTTTGGCCCCGCTTGTTTTGCAGCCGCAGTCATGGATACTGCCCAGAACACCGGGTGCAAAAATGCCGGTAGTATACGGGCAATCATAAGTACGGTGAAGTTCGGCGCTATTGCCGATAACAGGTTAGAAATAACAAATATCCCTAATACCAGGCACATCACAAATTTGCGGTTAAGACGTGCTGTTAGCATATTGGTAAACGGTCCTGCAAGCGCCACCGTTAACGCGAAGGCACTAAGCAGCCAGCCTGCCGTATCAATGGAAATATGAAATTCTTTCACCAGGTCGGGAAGGATACCGATAACTCCGAACTCTGTGGTTATGATGCCGAAGGCACCAAGGGCCATAATGTAGATTAATTTATTCATGAGTAGATGTATTTAAATATTTGAATGTTTCGATGTTTTATATTGAAGTAACCAGTCAAATCAGAAGATGTCAGTACTTAGCTTTTCAGTTCGTTCAGGCAGGCAATGTATTCATCAAGTACCTGCTGGTTCAATACATATTTAAGGTTGCGGCCTTCTTTTTGTGATAACAATAAATCGGCATCAACCAGCTGTTTAAGATGGTGTGATACGGAAGGTTGGGTAAGGTCAAGGAGGTCGTTTACCTCTGCACAGTAAAGGCAATCTTTCCTTTTTTTAAACTGTTGTAAAATAGCTATCCGGTTTGCATCGCTCAGCGCCCTGGATATTTTCTCTATTTTTTTGTTGTCCATTTTTTGCCGTCAATTATATGTATTCAACGTTATAGTGTAAAGGTAAAATAATATTAACATATAGGAATGTTTCTATGCATTTAAAACGCATAAATGACAATAAAAGGATATATGGGCAAGCCTTATGGGAGAGAGATGCTTCTCCGATATTCGATTTTGTCACAAACACACCCGTTTGTTGGCACATTTGCCTGTTTAATAGTGATGGTGCTGATCTTAATTTTATGGTATGAAAGTAGTAAGAGTACAATACACCACACGCGCAGAGTTTGCGGCCACCAATCAGCGGAACATCGCTGCCATTGTTGAAGAGTTGAAAACTTTAAATCATCCCGGTATTAAATATACAGCATGGCTATTGCCCGACGGTAAAACATTCATGCATTTCGATCAGCTCGAAAATGAAGAAGCCCACCTTGTATTACAAGGGCTGGCTTCGTTTCATAAATTTGCTGACGAACTTGAAGCCAGTGATTTAGAAGTCGAACCCAAGCTTGAGCTGCTTTCGCTTGTGGCGTCTACGGAGACCTATTTTTAATGCACTAAAACTACTGTTTGCCGATTGGTAATGCCGTTTCTGTTTTCGCAGCTTTCATCACGAGTTTGGTTTCTACCTTGCCAATAGCAACAACCGCGAAAAGCCGGTTCATCAAAAAATCATAATACTCTTTGCGGTCTTTTACGGTTACCTTAAGTATAAAGTCAAAATCGCCGGTGAGGTGATAGCATTCCAGTACTTCCGGAAGTTTAATGATCTCACTTTCAAAATGACTTAAACTGTGCTGACTGTGATCTTTCAGTTGCACATGCGTAAAGGTCATGAAATCCAGCTCGAGCTTTTCATGATCAAGCACCGCAACGTATTTTTTAATATAGCCTCGCTCCTGGAGCGAACGGATCCTGTTATTGATAGGAGTAGTGGTTTTGTTAAGCTTAAGGCCTATCTCCTGGCCGGTAAGGCGCGCATTTTCCTGTAAAAGCTGGAGTATGCGGATATCTGTTTCATCGAGTTGGTTGAGCATGAGAGTTATAAAAACTAAAATATAAGCTTTAAATATTTATCAAAAGTTTTAAAACCTGTTTTTAAGAAGATTTTTAGTCTTAAAAACCAAATTTTAAGTGCTGTGTGGATTATGAGATTGTGAATATACAATTTTACATCGTAATACTATGAAGCACGACAAAAAACAACTATCGCCGGTAATCCTTGTTACGGGCGCCCGGGGGCAGATCGGTACCGAACTGGTTGCCGCTTTAAGAAATGTTTATGGCAGGGAACAAGTAATTGCCACCGACTTACATGATGCTATGGCAACCCCGGATTTAGAGGGGCCATATCATCAGTTAAATGTATTAGATAAAGATGAGCTGGAAAACCTGGTTGCTACATATAGAGTAACTCAAATTTATCACCTTGCAGCTACTTTATCTGCCAAAGGAGAAGAGGCCCCGCTAAAAGCATGGCACCTGAACATGCAAAGCCTGCTCAATATATTGGAAGCAGCCAAAGATCATAAATTGGATAAAGTGTTTTGGCCAAGCAGTATTGCTGTATTCGGGCCTTCAACAGCACGTAAGATCAGCCCCCAGAATGCTTTGCTTGATCCGCAAACGGTCTACGGTATCAGTAAGGAAGCTGGTGAACAGTGGTGCGCCTATTACAGGGAGCATTATGGGGTGGATGTACGCAGCTTGCGTTATCCGGGATTGATCAGCTACAGTGCTCCTGCTGGCGGGGGCACTACAGACTATGCAGTAGCTATATTTCACGAAGCTTTGCAGAATGGATCTTACGAATGCTACCTGAACCCCGACACCGCATTACCTATGATGTATATGGATGACGCGGTAAGGGCTACGCTTCAACTGATGAACGCGCCTGTAGAAGCACTCAAAGAACGCGGAGCATATAATATCGGTGCTTTAAGTTTTACACCTGCTCAGCTTGCCGTAGAGTTGAAAAATCACTTGCCCGATTTTACCATTAGTTATAATACCGACAAGCGCCAGTCCATTGCGAACTCATGGCCCGCCGGTGTTGAGGATGCTGAAGCAAGGCGCGACTGGAACTGGCGTCCTGAATATGATCTTGTTACTATGACTGCAGATATGCTCGGTCATCTCACACCTGTTTATAAAAATAACAGCAATACTGCTGCAGTGAGTTAATTAAGGGTTTAATGAGAGACCTGAATATTACCCAATCGATCACAGCCCGGGATGCCGCTTCGTTGGAGAAGTATTTTAGTGATATTGCCCGCGAGCCAACTATCAATACGGAAGAAGAAGTTCTGTTAGCTCGGAAGATCCGGCAGGGAGATCTGTCGGCTTTGCATAGGTTGGTAAAGGCCAATCTGCGTTTTGTGGTTTCCGTGGCAAAAAAGTATCAGCACCAGGGCATTCCCATGGGCGACCTGATAAGTGAAGGTAATTTGGGTTTGCTTGAAGCCGCGAAACGGTTTGACGAAACCCGCGGCTTCAAGTTTATATCTTATGCAGTTTGGTGGATCAGGCAGCGAATCATGGAAGCACTGTTAGATAAAACGCGGATGATCCGCCTGCCTGCCAACCAGGTGGATATGATTGTTCATGTTAACAGGGCCACAGGGGTTCTGGAACAACGACTTGAGCGACTGCCCGTTCAGGATGAAATAGCGGCATTCCTGGAAACTGCTGAATGGAAAGTGAAAGAAGCTTTGCATGCGGCGCCTTTTACACATTCGTATGATAAAGCCGATACACCCGGCAATGACGGATACAGCCTGCTTGATCGTTTACATACAGATGAACCCGGAATAGAAGGCCTTTTGGAAGCTTACCAACTTAAACAACAGCTCGATGATTTGCTTAATAAGCTAAACGATGCTGAACGATCTGTTGTGTTTTATCATTATGGTCTGGACGGGCACAGTGAACTCTCGGCCCCCGAAATCGGTAACCGGCTTGGTATTAGCGCAGAAAGGGTGAGGCAGCTAAGAAACCGGGCTATTGACAAGCTTAGGGAAAGTGCTAATTTGAAAAAGCTTGAAATTTAAAATAAGCAGGTAGGGATTTTATTTTTTTCTGCGTCTTAATTTCTTTCGATACTTTATCCTGCATTAACTTCACCAGTCCATTATTCAGGGCTAATTTGCGATTAAAATGAGCTGCTGAACTATTTATCTTGCATTCGCTGAATTAAGCAAACGTTTGCGCTAAATTAAGATCGCAGGAAATTAGGCATTCCTATTTAACCTTTATAATTTAGGAACTTGAAAACATCATGGTCGGTACACTTAATATACGGTCAATCATGTTCAACCCTACAAATGCAAATGAAAAAAATACTCCTCTCTTTATTATTGCTAACCCTCATAATTTCACAGGTTTTTAGCCAGGCGAAACATAGTTTTAAAATTGCTGATGGCAATTTTATTTATGATGGAAAACCCATCCAAATCCACTCAGGCGAAATGCATTTTGCAAGAATCCCTAAAGCTTACTGGAAGCAGCGCCTGCAAATGCTCAGGGCAATGGGTATGAATACGGTTGCTACTTACGTTTTCTGGAACCATCACGAGGTCAGTCCGGGTGTATGGGATTTTAAAACGGATAACCGCGATATCCGCGAGTTTGTAAAAACCGCACAGCAGGAGGGCTTAATGGTAATATTAAGGCCGGGGCCCTACGCTTGTGCCGAATGGGAATTTGGTGGCTATCCTTGGTGGCTCCAAAATGATAAACAATTGGTTATCCGCAGTAAAAACGAACGCTTCCTTGATTCATGCAAAACTTATATTAACCAGTTGATGGGGCAGGTTAAAGACCTGCAAATAACCCATGGCGGGCCAATAATCATGGTTCAGGCCGAAAATGAATTTGGATCATATGTAGCCCAGCGTAAGGATGTGCCGCTTGCCGATCATAAAATTTACAGCGCAGCTATAAAAGATCTGCTTTTAAAAGCGGGCGTTGATGTGCCATTGTTTACTTCTGATGGCGACTGGTTGTTTGAAGGCGGCGTAATTAAAGGGGCATTGCCAACTGCCAATGGCGAAGGTGATACCAAAAATTTGAAGAAGCTCATTAACCAATATAACGGAGGAAAAGGCCCTTATATGGTGGCCGAATATTATCCTGGCTGGCTTGACCATTGGGGCGAGAAATTTGAAAAAGTATCAGAAACCTCGGTAATTAAAGACCTGGAGAAGTACTTGAAAGATACCGTATCATTTAATATATACATGGCACATGGTGGCACCAATTTTGGTTTCACAAGCGGTGCTAATTATGACAAGGAACATCAAATTCAGCCGGATATTACCAGCTATGATTATGACGCCCCTATCAGCGAGGCAGGATGGGTAACTCCCAAGTTTACAGCTATCCGCAACCTGATGAAAAAGTATGCAGCTTATGCTGTTCCTGAAGTGCCCGCGCAGCTTCCGGTGATCCGCATTCCGGCTATTAAGCTTACCAAAACGGCCGATTTGCTGGAGATGGCGAAAGACCAGCCCGCTGTAGAAAGCGATACCCCGCAAACATTTGAAACGCTTAAGCAAGGTCATGGCTATGTATTATACAGCCGTAAATTTACCCAACCTGTCAGCGGCACTTTAAACCTGGAAGGCCTGCGGGATTATGCGACCATATATGTAAATGGCGGAAAAGTTGCAGAGCTTAACAGGCAAAGTAATAAATTTAGCTGCCCTATAAATATTCCTTTTAATGCGCGTTTGGATATTTTGGTTGAAAACCTTGGCAGGATCAATTACGGTGGCGAGATCATTCACAATCTTAAAGGAATCATTAGCCCGGTGAAGGTTGACGATCATGAAATTACAGGCAACTGGCAAATGTATAAGCTACCTATGGATAAAGTACCGGCGCTCGGGGCAGGCACAACAAACACAGCGGGCCATCCAGCACTTTACCAGGGGACATTTGACCTGACTAAAGTGGGAGATACCTTTTTAGACATGAAGAATTGGGGTAAAGGTATAGTATTCGTAAACGGGATCAACATTGGTCGCTATTGGAAAATTGGCCCGCAGCAAACGCTTTATTTGCCAGGCTGCTGGCTAAAAAAAGGTACAAACAGTATCGTTGTACTTGATCAGTTGAATGATATCCAGCAAACAGAGATCGCTACGGTAACCGTGCCGGTATTAGATGGCCCGGTAAGTAAATAATATAATTTAACTTAATGAATGACGGCAGGAGACTATCCTGTCGTTTTTTTATGGCTGTTATTTAACAGGATTGGGTTTTAATATTTAACTATTACTATTTAAAAATAAGAGGTAATTTAACCTATCGTTTATATCAATAGATAAGCCTTAATAATAGTTCTAAATATTCGTACGGGTTGGTATATTCACACTTAATTATGAAATCCTTAAGTTAGATTAAGGAAAATAAATCCTGTTTCTTATTCCCGAACGAAACAATTTGTAAGCTTTTGGTTTGATAATAAGTGCCGTAAATCGATGAAGATCAGTAAGGTTCTATATGTTATATTTATATTATTGATCGGAACCATAGCGAGGGTATCTGCCCAAAATACCTATGTAGCAGCGGTGCACGGCGTACTCGATCTTCGTAATCAGCCTGTCAATGATAAAATTGAACTGACCGGAAACTGGCTGTTTTATTGGAACCAATTAATAAATCCCAATGACACTACTGCTATTAAGGACAGGCTTTTGGTTGAGTTTCCATTTAAATGGAGTGGATATGCCTGGCGGGGCAAAAAGCTACCTGCGTTTGGCTATGGTACATACCGGCTTAAAATTTTACTTCCCCAAAAACATGGCGAATTAAAGCTGGGCATGCCTGATGTTTACAGCGCGTACAGGCTGTATATTAACAAAAAGTTAGTATCATCAAACGGGAAGGTAACTACTTCCGGAAAGGGATTTGAAGCACATTGGGAATATCATGCTGTTGCCCTGCCCAACAGTGATACCATCAATATTACATTACAAATTTCCAATTTTATACACAGTAAAGGAGGAATCAGTAAACCCATTTTCATAGGGCCTGCGGAAAGAATTGACCTGGCCCGGCATCGCGCCGAAGGTATTGATCTGATGCTGACGGGCTGTTTACTGATGGGGGGATTATTTTTTCTTGGTTTATATCTGCTGGGCAGCCGTGATAAAGCCATTTTACTTTTTGCCTTGTTCTCGATAGTTTATAGTTACCGGATCATAGGTACAGATAACTATGTGCTGCACACCTTATTGCCTGATATTAACTGGTACATAACGGCCCGGTTGGAATATATGAGCTTATTTTCGGGGATAGGTCTGTTTGGGCTTTACACGTTATACTTATATCCGGCAGATGTAAATCCGCGGGTTGTAAATATTATTAATGGCATTTGCTTTTCGTTCACTTTAATGACATTATTTAGTCCTCCGTGGATTTTTACCCAGCTCGTGAACCCATTTTTAGCAGTGATGCTGTTTTGCCTCGTTTATATTCCATATGTATACTCAAAAGCCTGGCGCAATAACAGGCCTGGATCTGTTTATGCTTTAATGAGCGCGTTTGCTTTAATGTCGGTATTTGCGATATCGCTTTTTCATTACTGGGCATTAATACCTCCGTTGCAGCTGGTTAGTTTTTTAGGATATATCGCTTTTTTCTTTTTGCAGTCGCTTGTGTTAGCGCACCGGGTATCATTTGTATTGAAAAAGGCGAGGGCTGAAGCCGAACAGGGTTTAAAGGTTAAAAGTGAATTTTTGAGCACGATGAGCCACGAAATCCGGACACCGCTTAATTCGGTAATAGGGATGAGCCATCTGCTGCTTAAGAACGAGCCACGCAAGGATCAGATCGAACATCTCAACGTCATGCTTTTTTCGGCTAATAACCTTTTGGCAATAGTGAATGATGTACTGGATTATAACAAGATAGAAGCCGGGAAGATAACTTTTGAAAGCATTGAAATGGACCTGGCTGCACTTGCCCGTAATGTAGTAGGTGGTTTGCAAACAGTAGCACATGATAAGGATATAACCCTACGCCTTGATTTTGATAAGAAATTGCAGCATAAACTGCTTGGCGATCCCACCCGCTTATCGCAGGTAATTACTAACCTGGTTCATAATGCTATAAAGTTTACCCCAAGCGGGGAGGTTGTGTTAGGGATTGAGGTGAAAGAACAAACCGAAACTACGGCCACATTAATGGTGTTTGTTAAAGATACCGGTATCGGTATCCCCCGTGGCAAACAAAAACTCATATTTGAACGCTTTACCCAGGCCGATTCGTCCATATCACGCAGTTTTGGTGGGACAGGTTTAGGTCTCGCAATCAGTAAAAAAATATTGGAGTTACAAGAATCGTCCTTGCAGTTGATTAGTGAGGAAGGAGTAGGCTCGGTATTTTATTTTATTAAAACCTTTGAAAAAGCTGGTAAAATATCAGAGGCGGTTAATGTTAACGTTAAACCCGATGCAAATGATAAGCTTCTGAACGGGATCTCTATCTTGCTGGTTGATGATAACCCGATGAATGTGCTGGTGGCGCAAACTTATTTAAAACGCTGGGGGGCTGCTACCGATGTGGCAACCAACGGACAGGAAGCACTTGACAAGCTGGATACGTCAAAACATCGTCTTGTGTTGATGGATTTGCAAATGCCTGTGATGGATGGGTATGAATCCACAAAAAAAATGAGATTGAACGGTATAAATATCCCCATTATAGCGCTTACCGCCAATCTTCCCAAAGATGTAGAGGACGAAGCTTATAAAACAGGTTTTGACGATATTGTGATGAAACCTTTTTTACCCGATGAACTGCATAGTAAAGTATTGCACCACGTTTTTAAGCAGGAGCATGTGTAAGATGTTCCTGAATCAAACTTCCTGTTTATTTTCTGAATGAAAATTTCATTTACTCATAGGGGTAAAATGATCCTGGCGTGTTTCAGGATAAATTTTACTAAAATGAACAGATTAGCTTCCTTATTACTTCTTATTACTTTTATTTACCCTCCCGATAATAATTGGGCCAGGCGGATAATGGAGGAAAATAAATGGATAAACATCCTTACAACCATTAATTACCGCGTTAAGATTTAATTGAATGTTAACCCAAACTGATGATATTTTGGATATAAATAGCGAACAATTGATCCCGCTACTGCTCTCGGGCGATGAGCCGACCTTTGAAAAGGTATATAAGCACTTCATCAGGCCGTTGCATGTGTACGCTATCTCTATTTTAAGAGATGAAGATACGGCGAAGGGGATGGTACAAAACGTTTTTATGCGGCTGTGGGAACGAAAGGAACGGCTGAATTTTACCGGCTCGATAAAGGCCTACTTGTATGGCGCGGTTTATAACGAATGCCTTAACAACCTCAGGCACCAGAAAGTAAAGGTTAATCACCAGCAGCACGTACTGTATATGACAAAGGATAAAGTTGATAGGGGCGCCGGTATGGAACTGCTTGACCTCAAGGAAAAATTACAACAGGCATTGAATGACCTCCCCGAAAAATGCCGCACAGTGTTTCAGTTGAGCAGGTTTGAGGATTTAAAATACCAGGAAATTGCTGATGAATTAGGCATCTCCATAAAAACAGTAGAAAACCAGATGGGCAAGGCCCTGAAAACATTACGGATCAAATTAGTTGATTACCTGCCGTTGATCATTTGGGTTATCAGCCGGGCTTTTAATATTATTTAACATGATGGACGATTTATTAACCAAATACATGCTGAACGAGACCACGCCGGCTGAGAACGAAACCATCAGCCGCTGGCTTGGCGAAAATGACGATAACCGGAAATATTTCGATCATTTTAAACTGATCTGGGATACCAGCCGCGAACTTAAAATAGAAAGTAAGCTTGATCCCGAAGCTTCATGGGCCGAATTTAAACAGCTGGCGCAAAACAGGGATGAAGCACCGACTACAATTAAATCTTTAAAACCGGTAAACCGCTGGCTTAAAATGGCTGCTATGTGGCTGGTGATATTGGGAAGTGCGGGGATCTTGTACACCGTATTCAAACCGGTCAAAGTCAATATGCTTACACTGCAAAGCGGCAAAATAGTACGCAAGGTTACGTTATCTGATGGGTCATCGATCACCATGAATAAAAACTCGGTGTTGAATTACCCGGACAGATTTACCGGCGGTACCAGGGAGATATCATTAAAGGGAGAAGCCTTTTTTGATGTGGCTCATGATAAATCAAAACCATTTATGATCCACGTAAATGATGTAGTTGTGAAGGTGGTAGGCACATCGTTCAATATCAAAACTACCGGCGCCAATACCGAGGTTATTGTTGAAACCGGCGTTGTGCAGGTAATTCAGCAGGAGATAGTGGTGAAACTAAAACCTAAGGAGAAAGCATCGGTACAAAGTGGCCGCCTGCAGAAAGGCAGCAGCCAGGATGAGCTATATAATTATTATCGTACCCAAAAGTTCGTAGCCAATAAAACACCACTGTGGCGGCTTGTGGATGTGCTTAATGAAGCCTATCACGCAAATATTGTTATAGATAATAAAAAGCTGGCTAACAGGACTATAACAACCACATTTAAAGCAGATTCACTTGATGGGATATTAGAGGTCATAAGCAAAACCCTTGGCGATGTCAAAGTGGTCAAAAAACCTCATCTCATCATAATCAAAAACTGATGGAAAAGAAACTAAGCATATTATTTTATGTAATGCTCGTGTTGGCGGGCTGCCTGCTCATTACCAATGCGCTGGCGCAGGATAACCTGAACCGTACTGTAGCGCTCAATGTTAAACAAAAAAAGATAGCCGAGATCCTCACCATTATCGGCGAAAAAGGGAAGTTTTATTTCTCGTACAGCAATGATGTCATCAAAACCGATAGTGTGGTGAGCATAGTATCATCCGGGCAAACGATCAAAAACTTACTTGATGAGCTGTTTCATGGCAGGGTTGATTATAAGGAGTCGCCGGGATATATTATTCTCCGGCCTACCCCGTACAGGTTAACCCTTGTGCCTGATACCCTGGCCGGGCCAGGCAATGTTTATTACATCAGCGGGTACGTGTATGATGATATCACCGGTAAAAAACTTTACAATGCCAGTGTTTATGAAAAAAATTCGCTGGAATCAACCCTTACCGATCAGAACGGTTACTTCCAGCTCAAGATAAAAGCCAATGGTATGATTACACTTAATGTAAGTAAGGAGCTATATCGTGACACCAGTATCAATTTTTTAAATAATGTAAACGTATCCATAAAGTCACGCGAATATTATTACAGCGCCGATGCCGCAAATTCAAAATCAGACAGGAGCTGGCTGGGCAGAATGTTCCTTTCATCCGGCCAGAAAATACAGAACCTTAATTTAGGTGGATATCTTTCAACGGTTCCGGTACAAACCTCGCTTTTACCAAGTTTAGGAAGCCATGGTATGATGAGCGGGCAAATAGTCAATAACTTTTCGCTCAATATTTTAGGGGGATATAACGGTGGCGTTAATGGCGTTGAACTTGGCGGACTGTTTAATATCAACAAACAGGAAGTTAAATATGTACAGGCCGCCGGGCTCTTTAATATTGTTGGGGGTAACAGCAAAGGCGTTCAACTGGCCGGCATTAATAATAACGACCAGAAAAACATAGAAGGTATCCAGGCGGCTGGTATATATAATATGGTAAAAGACAGTCTTAAAGGCGTTCAGCTTGCCGGGATCTTTAACCACGTGAGCAATAGCAAAGGCATCCAGGCGGCAGGTATTTACAATTACACCCGGAAAAACAACAAAGGTTTTAGTATCGCAGGGATAGCCAATGTTACAGGCAACGAAGCAAGCGGAATACAGGTAGCAGGAATTTTTAATAAAGCCCGGGTGATAAAAGGCGTGTCATTTGCTATGGTAAATATTGCCGATACGCTTGATGGTTATGGCATCGGCTTATTGAATATTTCGCGTAATGGATATGCTAAAATTGAAGTGTACAGTAACGAGATCACTACAACAAACATCGCCTTTAAATCGGGGAATGCTAAACTGTATTCCATCATATCAGGCGGCGTTAATTTTACAGATAAGCATGTTTATTATAGCACAGGTTTTGGCTTAGGTCACGATTTTATCTTCAATAACAATATGTCACTGTCAGCTGAAGGTTCGACTCACTTACTATTGGCAAAAGGATGGAAAAACCAAAATCAGATAAACCGGGTAAGCGCGTTGCTCAATTTCAGGGCAGGTTCAAAAGTTAGCTTCTTTGCAGGGCCGTCGTTTAATGTTTACACTAATTATGGCAATCATCCCGGAGACAGCGATATTCAGCAGATCATAAAAAACAAACCCGGTTTGATTGATTGGGGTAACCGCACAAAAGGTTGGATCGGTTGGTCGGCCGGTATCACGATATTGTAAGTGTGCTTTAATATGTCCAAATTTGTGCAAATCAATAATCACCTGATGAAAAAACTCCTTTATCTCATTTTGTTCTGCGCATCGTCAGCTTGTTTTGCCCAGGATTCGAATAAAGACGTAACTTTCTTAAACCCATCTACAGTTGGTAAGCCATTTGGCTATTCTCACGCTGTAATTGTTGATCTGGGTAAAAATAAAATGGTGATCATGTCGGGTCAGGTTGGTTTGGATCAGGCCGGCAAGCTTGCCGGCAAAGGTGATCTCGCGAGCCAAACTGAGCAGGTTTTTGCCAATATCAAAAACATTGTTGAGGCTGCAGGCGGGACCATGAATGATCTGGTTGAGTTGAACTACTATATCATAGACGCATCGCAGGTGCAGGTAGTTCGTAATATCAGGGATAGATATGTGAATACAAAGCAACCACCGGCAAGTACACTGGTGCAGGTAAGCAAGCTTTTCAGGGATGATATTTTAATTGAGATAAAAGCGACGGCTGTTATCAAAAAGAAGTGAGGTTAATATTAAGCCTACGAAGTTTTAAAAACTTCGCAGGCTGATTTACGTGTTACCATTTTTTATTGACAACCCTTGCTGCCTTTACCTGTGCAGTAGTTGCCGTATTTGCCTTATTGCCAAAGGCCATTAATTTAAAAAAAACCGACGACAGGTTTCCTTGTCGCCGGTTTTTATGCCTTGTTTATGCCTGTGAGGCAATACTTGTAAGTGAGATTATGAATAATAAAATGAGAGCTTTTTTAGTCCGTTATTATTTTTTATAGGTGATTTTATAAATATTTCCAGCTACATCATCGGTAACGTAAAGTGAGCCATCCGGGCCTTGCGCCAAGCCGCATGGACGGTGGGCCGCAGCACCTGAAGCTGTATTAGCAGCAGAGCCAGAAAAGCCGTTGGCAAAAACTTCCCACTGACCATCAGGCTTGCCATCTTTAAATGGTTGAAATACCACGAAGTAACCAGCCTGCGGTTCAGGTGCGCGGTTCCATGAACCATGAAAAGCGATGAATGCACCATTTTTATATTTCGCGGGGAACTGATCGCCGGTATAAAATAACAGGCCGTTAGGGGCAAGGTGGCCCGGATAAGCAGCTGCGGGGTCGATAGCATCTTTTCCGCCTTCAATCTTGCCGTCGCCGCCATATTCAGGCATCAGCATTTTTTTATGTTGTTCCTGGTCGTAATACATATAAGGCCAGCCTGCATTATCTCCTTTTTTAAGCGCATACATACACTCGGCAGGTAATATGGCCGATTGTTTAGCAGTGAAATATTGTGGATAGAATTCAAAAAGCTGATCGCGGCCGTGCTGCATTACAAAAAGCTGGTTGTTTTGCTGATTCCAGGTGATACCTACAACATTACGCAGACCGGTAGCATAACGTACACCATCGCCATAATGCTGGTTCAATTTATCTGCTTTAAACTGCCAGATGCCGCCGGCCGAATCTAAAATAGGGCAGCCTTTTTGGCCCGGGGAACCCTTTTTTCGGTCTTCAACCTGGCAGGCATTTGAGTAAGCGCCAATGTTTACGTAAATGTTGCCATCGTTATCAAGCGTTATGGCCTTAGCTTCGTGCTCGTGGCGGCTAATAAGGCCGGTCACTATTTTTTCGGGCTGATCAGGATTGATCACCTCGCCCTTATCGTTCAGTTTATAACGAAAAACCTCTTCATCCGACGATGCATACAGGTATCCGTTTTTAATCGACATACCTGTGCCGCTATAAGCGCCAAAGCTGTTCTTTACGGTAGCCTTGCCGCCATCTTCGTGAAGCATTAATATCCCCTTGTTGTTTTTAACATTGGTAAGCTTTACATAGATGTCGCCTTGCGGTGTAATGGCAATATGGCGGGTACCACCAAGTTTTTCAGCAATAATACTGGCGCTAAAGCCTTCTGGAGTTTTAATACCCGCGTTTTCTGTTGATGGAGCAGGGGTAGAAGTGCTATCAGCAGTTTTCTTTGAGTCGCTATTACTTTTGCAGGCTGTAATAAACATAATACCTGCCATAGCAACTACAGGCAGTATGGAACGTAATAATTTGCGGTTTTTCATGGCAAAGATTAATGGTTATCAAATTAAGTAAATATACCGATAATCCTAAAATCTGTTTTGTAGTAATCGAGTGACATTGTTGTTTTTTTATCTAAGCATATCAATTAATAAAATTTGGCAACAATAGATTGCGGCCTTAATTGTTTAAAATAAAATTTGGTTAAATGGTTTGCGGGTAAAACATAGTATCAATCAACTAATGTTGTGACATATAATGCTGTGTTTGATTAAACCATTGCTGATAGATATTGTCCTAACTGTATAAAATTTACAATTATGAAGAAGTTAGCCATATTATCAGCAATAGCAGCCGGAAGCTTATTTATCAGTAAAGCCAACGCACAGGTATCTATACAATTTGGTATCAATATCCCCGCTCATCGCGTTTACGTACCTGCCCCTCCTCCGCCCGTAGTAGAAGAAGAGCCTGTTTATGATGATAACGTAAATGTTAGTGACGACGATGATTATTACTATTTACCGGAAGTAGAAGCTTACTATAATGTAGGTGCAGGATGCTACTACTACAATGACGGCAGCCGCTGGGTAAGCTGTGCTTATCTGCCAGGCGCTTACCGTGACTATAACTGGCGTACTGCTGTACGATACGAGGTAAGAGCGCCACGACCATACTTGCGTCACGATTTTTACAGGCAAAGGTGGGGCGGTTACATGGGCGACCGTGGTAACTGGGGGCACCGTTTTGACAGAAGGCCGGCAGGCGGCTATGCTTATCGCCCGGGCTGGGGTGGTGACCGTGGAAACTGGGGCAGAAGACCTAACCCATATGATAACCGTGGTAACTGGGGAAGTGGCAGAGATAATCATAACTGGGGCAACGGTAATCATGACCGTGGTAACTGGGGTAATGGAAACCAATCTGACAATGACAACCATGGTAACCATGGCGGATGGGGTAACGGACAGCCTAACAATGGCAACAATGATAACCATGGCGGTCATGACAATCGCGGCAACTGGGGTGGCCGACCATCAAACGGCGGCGGTTATGACAGGGGCAATGGTGGTGAGCGTTTTTCTCAAAATGGAAATTACGGCCGGGGCATGCGCAGGTTTTAATATTCTAACTCCCTATATATTAACTGAAAGGTCGCCTGTTATGGGCGATCTTTTTTGTGTTATATATTGTTGTGCATTTTTGAGTTATCCTACATGCATTAATTAATAAGTAATATAAACCATTTATTATCTACTAAACCTGTTTAGCATTACTATTTATATTATATATTTGGTTTTAAAATATTAAATCCTTGAAGAAGAAATTATCTATAGTTGACATTGCCAATAGCCTTAATATATCTAAAACTACGGTATCTTTTATCCTTAATGGTCGCGCGCAGGAAAAACGCATCAGCGATGAGTTGGTGAAGCGCGTACTTCAATATGTGAAAGAGGTTGGTTATAAACCCAATTCGTTAGCCAAAAGTTTACGCACTGGCAAATCAAATATCATCGGCTTGCTGGTGCAGGATATTTCCAATCATTTTTTTGCCACAATAGCCCGCCGCATAGAGGACCTTGCTTACCAAAACGGTTATAAGATCATTTACAGCAGTACAGATAACGATACGCAAAAAACGCGCGAACTGATAGCTATGTTTCGCGACAGGCATGTTGATGGGTACATTATTACCCCGCCCGATAATATTGAAGAGGATATCAGCGATTTGATCAAAGATGGTTTCCCTGTGGTACTTTTTGACCGCTACCTGCCTAAAGTAGCTACCGACTATGTAGTGGTTGATAACCTGTTCAGCACCTTTAACGCCACACAGTACCTTATTGATAAAGGACATAAAAATATAGCTTTTATAACTTACAGCTCTATCCAAACTCAAATGATAGAAAGGCTTGACGGTTATGTAAAAGCCATGCACCAAAGCAAATTAAAACCCAATATAACCGAGGTCGATTTTCACACTACTGTTCAGGAACTGCTTAAGTTAATGACAAACTTCCTGGAAAAAAATAAAGATGTCGATGCCATTCTGTTCGCCAATAATCATTTGGGCAAATGCGGCTTGAAGGCCATCCGTAAGGCAGGTAAAAATATACCGGCTGATATTGCTTTGATCGCGTTTGACGATTACGAACTTTTTGAATTGTATACCCCAGCTGTTACCGCTATAGCTCAGCCAATTGACGAAATAGCCGACAACGTGATCAAGCTGCTGATGGAAAGACTTAACGCAGCTGTCCCCGAAGAAAAAAATCAACACATAACATTAGCAACCGAACTAATTATCAGGGATTCATCAAACTAATAGACTGTTTTGCAGGATAAATTCAGGGTGATGATGCACCACGTCCTGAACGATTGATTATTTCAATTCATCTTTCAATATAGCCCAAACATTATTGGCTACAATCTTTGCACCCTGAGCGGTAGGGTGGATGCCATCGCCCTGGTTAAGTGAGGGTACGCCTCCAACGCCTTGCAATAAAAAGGGGACAAGGGCCATATTGTTTTTTTTAGCCAGATGGGGAAAAACGTTTTTAAACTTAGCGGTATAATCGGCGCCCATGTTCGGCGGTACCTGCATGCCCAGCAAAACAAGTTTAGCATCAGGATATTTGGCTTTTACCTTATCTACTATGGACTGAAGATTTTTGGCGGTTTCGCTTACCGGGATGCCACGAAGGCCATCGTTGGCGCCAAGCTCTAATACAAAAACGTCTACTTTTTGCTTTAACAGCCAGTCTATGCGGCCATTGCCGCCTGCGGTAGTTTCGCCGCTTAGTCCGGCATTTATTACTTTATACGGTAATTTTAATGAATCAACCCGGCGACTGATAACGCCGGGAAATGCATCTGCAGGATCATCGAGGCCGTACCCGGCAGTGAGGCTATCGCCAAAAAACAAAACAATTTTCTTTGATGCCGAATCGGTTTTGGCATTTTCAGTGGCAGCTTGCGTCTGATCATTGTTTGATGATTTAGCACGGTCGCCGCAACCTGCCATTGTGAGGGCTGCAAGCAAGATACCGCTTAATGTAACTTTGTTCATATAAAATAAATACAATGCGTTCAGGCGTTTGTTCTCAAAATCTCAAGCGGCGGCTTGTTTAACACTCCGCGGCTGTTCAGTAAGCCAATAACAACAGTCAACAAACTTACTATTAAAAATAGTACAAGTGCCGGTAACATGTTCACACTGTACGGTATTTCAAAACTATATTTTGCCAGGAAATAAGTACCCGCAAAAGCTATCAGGATTCCGGTTAAGGCCGACAGGCTGCCCAAAAACCAATACTCCAACGCTGTTATAGTGAATATTTGTTTACGACTTGCACCAAGCGTACGCAATAAAACACTTTCCTGGATGCGCTGATATTTGCTGATCCGCACAGATGCTATCAGTACCACAATACCTGTTATAATACTGAACGCGCTCATGAAACGTATAACGTAGCTGATTTTACTTAACAGCTCATCAACAACACTTAAAATTAGCCCCAGATCAATTATCGAAACGTTAGGATAAGCCCTTACTACAACCTGCTGAAAAGCTGCTGATACCTTGTTTGATGGCACGTGTGTCATCAACACATGAAATTGCGGTGCACCCTCAAGTATTCCCTTCGGAAAAACCACCTGAAAATTGGTTTGTACCTTACCCCAGTTAACCTTGCGGATACTGGCAACATATGCCGGCATTTGTACGCCCTGCACATTAAATACTATTTTATCACCTATTTTAAGGTTTCCCCGTTTAGAGAGGTTTTCTTCAACAGATACCGGGATTTCTTTTGAAGGATCGGCTTTGCCAATCCATTTGCCATCCAGCAATTTCTCTGATGATGTTAACGAATCTCTGAACGTTACACGGTACTCCCAAGCAAACACACCATGCTGTATTTTAATAGTAGTGTCTTTTGTAAGATCGGCGGCCGTTTTACCGTTGATTTGTTCAATACGCATCGTAACAATAGGCACTTGTTGCAGCACAGGAAGTCCCTGTTGCTTTGTTAATTGAACAACCCCTTTTTCCTGGCTGCTCTGAATATCAAACAATATCATGTTTGATTGATTGCCGCTTGTAGAAAGATTGACTTGCTGTACCAATAATGTCTGCACAAAATAAAGTGTACAAATAAACATGGTACTTAAACCAATGGATACGATAAGAATAATGGTTTGATTATTGGGCCGGTATAAGTTGGCAAATCCCTGTCTCCATAAGTAGCTCCATGAGCCTTTTACTATTGCTTTTGTGATGCGCATTAATAGCCAGGCTGTTGCCGTAAGGATCATAAAGGCAATCAGGATTCCTAACGTAAACAGGATACTGCCAATGATGCTGTCTAATTGTAAATATGTAAATGCTATCACAAATACCAGTATCAGCAAATACACGAGCCAACGCAAAGGATCACGCCTGTTGCCACTTTCATCAAACGAGATACGAAGCGTATTAAGCGGCGAAATATTTCGAACGGAGATTAAAGGTAACAGGGCAAATAGTATGGAGATAATCACCCCGAGTAAAATACCCTGGCCAATAGCCATCCACGAAATTTGTACGGAAATGGTAAACGGTAAAAAGTCTTTGAATACAAGGGGGAGTAAATGTTGAACAGCGGTACCCAATATAGCGCCAGTAACAGAACCGATAATCCCGATGCCTATAATTTGTATCAGGTAAATCAAAAATGCTTCGGATGATTTAACACCAAGACAACGCATAATAGCTATTGACGCGATTTTCTCTTTTACATAAATATGAATAGCACTGGCTACCCCAACACAGCCCAGTAATAAGGCTACAAAACCAACTAAGGATAAAAAGCGGCTTAAGTCACCGAAGGCTCGCCCCGTATTGTCTTTTTTTGTTTCGATGGTTTCAAAGCGCATCCCTGCCTTGTCAAGCATAGGATCGATCTTTTTCCCGATCTTATCTACATTAACCGACGAATTAAACTTATAATAAAAACTATAATTAACCCGGCTGCCAATTTTTACAAGCCCGGTTTGCTCCAGGTATTGCATGGGGATATAAACTACGGGGGCTATACCCGCCATTACACCGCTTTGGCCTGGTGCTTTATTCAGGATACCGGCAATCTGGAAGTTGAGGTTACCTACTTTCACAGAATCACCCACTTTAGCATTAAACTGTAGCATCAGGGTTTTATCAACCAACGCCATTCTGCCTTTCTTGAAGGTAAGTCCGGCTACCTCGGGTGTGGTTTCTAAAGTGCCGTAGTAGGGGAAATCTCCCTGTAAAGCCCTGATCTGCACCAACCGGGTACCATTGGTGCGCGGAAAATAAGCCATGGACGCAAAGCTTCGTTCCTGTGAGCGCTCGTCGCCTAATGAATCGAGCATATGCTTTAATTTATCGTCGACCGGTTTGTTGCCGGAAATAGATAAGTCGGCACCAATCAGCGTAGCGGCCTGATCGTTCACATCATTCTGTACATTGTATTTGAACGAATAAATAGCCACCAGCGCAGCAATCCCAAATACGATGGCCGATATAAAAAGGAACAGCCTTGACCGGTTGCGCCGGCTATCGCGCCAGGCCATCCGAAACAGCCAGGGGATATTTATTTTTCTTTTGAAATCAATAGCAGTATTATCCATTAGCTTATCCGTTAATGGTTTTTTCGTCGGCAATCAGTTTGCCGCCTTTGATCCTGATGATGCGCTGGGTTTTGGCTGCCAACTCAAGATCATGGGTCACCACTACAAGTGTAGTACCCGCTTCCTTATTCAGGTCGAAAATGAGTTTGATCACCTTGTCACTGGTTTCTGCATCGAGGTTTCCCGTAGGCTCGTCGGCAAAGAGGATCCGGGGGGCATTTGAAAAAGCACGAGCCAATGATACACGTTGCTGTTCACCACCCGAAAGCTGGAGCGGGTAATGATGTCCGCGCTCTGATAAGCCCACTTTATCTAAAAGATCCAAAGCCCTTGCTTTGATGTTTTTTTCGCCTCTAAGCTCAAGTGGCACCATGACGTTTTCGAGCGCAGTAAGTGTAGGTAGCAACTGGAAATTCTGGAATATGAAACCTACATGCTGATTCCGCACTTGTGCACGCTGATCTTCAGTAAGCTTATTAAGGTTAATACCATTAAGCTCAACAGTGCCTGAAGTTGAGCGGTCGAGCCCGGCACAAAGGCCAAGCAGGGTGGTTTTTCCGCTGCCTGATGGCCCAACTATAGCATTGGTTGAACCTGCCGCCACCGAAAAATTTATTTGATCGAGCACGGTGAGCGTACGACCGGCACTTTGGTATGTTTTACTTAAATCAGAGATATTGAGGATATTGTCCACAGATGTTTTTTTATGGTATAGATACAAAAAAGCCGGGGTTGTTACCACGCCCGGCCATTGAATGTCCAAGTATTATGCCATCTTTACTTTTAGCTGACATTGAGTTTAAAGGCGGCTTTTCAAGCTGTCTCTTAGTTTATTTTCCCATTCGTCTTTTAAAATACTCAGCACAATCGAGTCACGGCGGCTGCCATTGGCAAGAGGCGTATGATTTCGCAAAACGCCTTCAACTGTACAACCAATGCTTTTCATGGCAGCTATGCTTCGCTCGTTTCGAGCATCGGCCCTGAATTCCACACGCTCTATTCCCAGTTGGTCAAAAGCCAATTGAAGCAGCAAAAATTTACAATGTTTATTAAGTCCCGTACCCCTGAACTTTTCGCCATACCAGGTATAGCCTAACTGTAAGGTTTGATAGGCAGGCTGAATATCATAGAAACGGGTACTGCCTGCATACTCGCCGCTTGCTTTATCAAAAATTATAAAAGGATATTCCCTACCTGTAGTGCGGCCATTAGCAGCTGCTTTAATATAAGCTCGCATGCCATCCTCGCCGGCAGCACTTGTGAGTGAGTAATTCCAGGTGTCGGGTTCATTGATGGCAAAAGGGAGCAGGTGGTCAAGGTCAGTTTCCTGTAAGGGGCGTAATAGTACCCTGTCGTCTTCTAAAACATAGGTTGCTTCGGGGTGGAATGCAGTGCTCATCGTCAATTGTTGTTACTGGTACTGAAGTTAAGCTTTATCTGCCATTGCAAGCTCATACATCTGGTCAAAAGGTTTATTTTTTAGTTCGATGGCAACAGCCGAGTTCCGCTGCTCACAATATTTTAGCATTTCATAGCAATCGGTTAAAATATCATCATCGATACCTTTAAAAGTCATTTCCACCACTTTTCCAGAGATCTTATAATATTCGTCAAGAGCCGCAATACCCTTCTCGGTTATTTTGATCAGCTTAGCCCGTTTGTCATCGGGGGAGGTTCGTTCATCTATCTTGTTTTCCCGGATGAGCCGGTTAATGACTTCCATGCCGGTTGTTGTTTCGGCAAACATATAGTTGATCAGGTCGCTTTTTCTTACCTCCCCAAGGTGAAGTAAACCATTTAGGTAATAGAAACTTTCGGCAGGAGGGATGCCGATGTGGTTAACTGCCGACCGGAAATAAAGTGAATAAGCGCTCAGGATGCGGCCGAGGGTTTTAAGCAAGTATGCGCCGTTCATGATGCGCTCACCTTTTTTGCCGGCTTGTTTAGGCTTTGGGCGTTGCTTTTGCAGGTAGTATCTGCAAAATGCTTCTACAGTAGGTTGTTCGCTTACTTCTTCAAAAGCAGTCCATTCCTCAACTAATTGCACTATTGGTTTCATTTTATTCCGGTTTAGGTGTAAAATTATAAATTTATTTCCAAAATGTTTTAATTATTCCCAAATAGAAATATATTTGTCAAACTATATCGAAATAGAAATATATGGAAAATGAGAATGGCTTACCGTTCCGTTCTGATTTATTTCGATAATTTTAGATTGAAATAAAAATGTTTTGCAGGTTCAGACGTCAACTATAATAAAAGCGCGATTTGATACCCGCAAAAGAGAATTATAAATCAAGATCACTATGCAACCTGATCCTACAAAAAAAACAAACAATAAACCTCCCGGCGTATTTAGTTTGCTGAAACCATATAAAGGGCTTGTGGCGCTGTTACTGTTATTTGCTTTACTGGGCAACGCCATGAACCTTTGGCTGCCTAAAATTATAGCTAACGGTATTGATGCCTACTCCAATCATCATTTTGTGATAAACGAGGTTATGGCCAAATTTCTGACGGCGACAATTGTGGTATTTTTGTTTGCAGGCTTACAGGCAATTGTGCAAATATATGCATCTGAAAAAGTAGCGCGTGATCTCAGGCAGCAACTGGCTGATAAAATATCCCGCCAAACCCATGCTTTTATCGAGCAGGCAAACCCTTCAAAACTGTTAACCAACCTTACTTCGGATATCGATTCGATCAAACTATTCGTATCGCAGGCTTTGGTTTCTATTGTATCGTCGCTATTTATCATTATTGGCTGCAGTGTTATGCTGCTCACCATTAACTGGAAACTTGCGCTGGTTGTGATCACTATTATTCCCATCATTGGCGGTACTTTTTTTTACGTTTTGAAAAACGTGCGCGCGTTGTTTATGAAAAGCCGCGGCGTTATCGACCAGCTTAATAAGGTAATTAACGAGAGCATACTCGGCGCAGCACTCATCAGGGTGATCAACTCGCAGCAGTTGGAATACAATAAATTCCTCGCCGCCAATACCGAAGCAAAGGATTACGGTTTAAAGATCCTTGGTTTTTTTGCCGGGCTCATTCCCATTGTAACGTTTACCGCTAACATGGCAGCATTTACTATTTTGGTAATGGGCGGGCATTTCGTAATCAGCGGCAGCATGACCCTGGGTAGTTTCGCGGCTTTCAACAGCTACCTGTCGTTATTGATATTCCCGATATTCATTTTAGGTTTCATGAGCAACCTGATAGCCCAGGCTACGGCTTCATTTACGAGGATCAGCATGGTTTTGAATGCGCCGGATGTTACCGACGGTGGCCCGTTGAAGGATACTTTGCGCGGCGATGTGGAACTGAGGAACGTTACAATAAGCTACGGCCAAAAATCGGCGCTGAAAAACATCTCATTTAAAGTTAAGGCAGGTTCAAAGATCGCCATCATCGGGCCTACATCTGCCGGTAAAACGCAATTATTGTACCTGCTCACCGGCTTGATCAATGCTACCGAAGGCGAAGTGTTGTTTGACGGCAAAGCCCTTGCCGAATATGACAGTGAAACCTTTCACCGGCAGGTTGGCTTTGTTTTTCAGGACAGTATCATCTTTAACATGAGCATCCGTGAAAATATAGCTTTCAGCGATACGGTAACTGATGAATCGCTTCAAAAAGCTATTGAAACGGCCGAGTTAAGTACGTTTATCGATAACCTGCCCGACAAATTGAGCACTATTGTTTCTGAACGGGGCTCAAGCCTTTCGGGCGGACAAAAGCAACGCATTATGCTTGCCCGGGCACTTGCAGTTAATCCAAAGGTTTTGCTGCTTGATGATTTTACTGCCAGGGTTGATAACAATACCGAAAGGAAGATCCTGGCAAATATTCAAAAGAACTATCCGGGTTTAACACTGATATCGGTAACCCAAAAGATTGCCTCTGTTGAACATTACGACCAGATCATTTTGCTGATGCAAGGCGAAATAGTAGCCAGCGGCGTGCATGATGAGCTGATGAAAACCAGTCCGGATTATGTACAGATCTTTAATTCACAGCAAAGCACCAGCAATTACGAACAGGGTGTTAGCCATTAAACATAAAGTTAGCGCCTGAAAAATATTGATTATAATGAACTACGATCTTAACCAATTAGGTAAAAATCAGCCAAAAACTTCTACGCTGGCCGGGTTAAAAAAGCTGCTGCAGCTGATAGCCCATGAAAAGCGTACACTCATCATTGCTTTTTTTGCCATCCTTGTTAACTCTACACTTAACCTGCTCGGGCCGCTCATTATTGGTCATACTATTGACAAATATGTGCAGCACAAGGATTTTAGCGGAGTTTTACATAATGCGGCTATTTTATTTTGTATGTACCTGGTAGCTTTATTTACCAGCTATAAGCAAACCACGCTGATGGGAGGGGTAGGGCAAAGGATGTTATTTACACTACGCAATTCTATCTTTAATAAGTTACAGCAGTTGCCGGTAGCCTTTTTTAATCAGAACAAGGCCGGCGACCTGATATCGAGGGTTAACAACGATACCGATAAGCTTAATCAATTCTTCTCCCAGTCATTGATGCAGTTTATCGGCAATATCTCTATTATGATTGGTGCCGGTATTTTTTTGCTGGCTATCAATATTGAGCTGGGAGCAGCTGCTTTATCTCCGGCCTTGGTCATTCTGTTTTTAACGCTGGTATTATCACCATGGATAAAAAGGAAAAATGCAGCAAATTTGAAAAGTACCGGTGCATTGAGCGGCGAGATCCAGGAGAGCATTAATAATTTTAAAGTGATCATCGCTTTTAACCGGCGCGATTATTTCAGGAAGCGTTTTGACATAGCTAACAATCAAAACTATAAAACAGCCATTGGATCGGGCTTGGCTAACAACGTCTTTGTGCCGGTATATGGTTTACTTGCCAGTATGGCCCAGCTTACCGTACTATGCTTTGGTATCTACCTGATCAGTAAAGGTATGTTCTCTATAGGATTGCTGGTGAGCTACTTATCATATGCTACCAATTTTTATAACCCGTTAAGGCAATTAGCTGCCTTATGGACAAACTTTCAGCTGGCGATGGCGGGCTGGGACAGGATCTCGCAGATCTTATCCCTTGAAACCGATTTACCCGTGCTGCAGGCAGGCATTAACGAACCAGATGCTGCTTTATTAGAGTTCAGACATGTGCACTTTAGTTATGATGAAAGCCGGGAGATCCTCCATAATATCTGCTTTAAATTAGAGTGTGGCAAAACCTATGCCTTGGTTGGCCCCACAGGTGGCGGCAAAACAACAACGGCTTCATTAATAGCACGTTTGTATGACCCTACTAAAGGGTTGGTGTTACTTGGCGGGAAAGATATCAGGAGTTTTACGGCCGAGGAACGCAGCCGAAAAATAGGCTTTATTTTACAGGAGCCGTTCCTGTTTACAGGCACGGTAAGAGATAATATCCTTTATGGCAACGAGCTTTTTCAAGATCATACCAACGAAGAAATGGAACAGGTGATCAGGGATGCCAACCTGGGCAGCCTGCTGGCAATTTTTGAAGAAGGGTTGGACACCAAAGTTCTATCAGGCGGCGACAGCATTAGCTTGGGCCAGAAGCAGCTTATTGCCTTTATGCGGGCTGTTTTACGCAACCCGGAAATTTTGATATTGGATGAGGCAACAGCCAACATTGATACCATTACCGAAAAATTGCTGAGCGACATTTTGGATAACCTGCCAAAAACTACTACAAGGGTAATCATAGCACATCGTTTAAATACGATTGAAAATGCTGATGAGATCTTTTTTGTAAACTCGGGTGAGGTGATCAGGGCTGGATCATTTGATGACGCTATGGATTTATTGTTGCAAGGAAAGAGGGTAAGCTGATCTTTCTTGGGATATGGATATGCAGTATCACGGTTTTGCCTTGTTTTTTATCCGGACTTGATAAATCGTTTTAAATTTTTGGAGATAAATTGCCGGTATATAAAATAGTTGTCCGATCAACACTAAATAATTGCTAAATTATTTTTACAATTGCATATAAACTTAACCTAAGTTATGCATAAGTACAGCGGCGAAACGCGCATTTTAGTTGCAACAGATTGTATCATATTTGGATTCGACGGGGCAAATATTAAGTTATTGCTTGTTCAGCGTGGCCTTGAGCCCGAAAAACACAAGTGGAGCCTGATAGGTGGTTTTATAAAGCCAACCGAATCACCCGAAGATGCTGCAAACCGTGTGCTTGAACTGCGCACCGGGCTTAAGAATGTGTATATGGAGCAGTTCCAGGTATTCGGTAAACCGGAACGTGACCCGGTAGAAAGGACCCTTTCCGTTGCTTATTTCGCGCTTATCGACATCCATAAATATGAGGCCCAACTAAGTGAAGAATATCACCCCGAATGGTTTTTACTGGATGAGATGCCCGATTTGATCTTTGACCATAATGAAATGGTGCGCCTCGCTAAAAGACAACTGCGCTATAAAGCCGCGCTTCACCCGATTTTATTTCAATTGCTTCCGGAAAAGTTCACCATTCCGCAATTACAGGCCCTTTATGAAGGAGTTTATCAAACCAAGTTTGATGACAGGAACTTTAGCCGTAAGCTGCTTTCAACAGGTTTGCTTGTAAAGCTCCCTGAAAAGGATAAGCTTTCATCAAAAAAAGGTGCATTTTACTACAAACTTGATCAGTCACATTACGAGGAAAATTTTGAAAAGTTCCTGAACCTGGTGCCCAACCCTGATAAGTTTTTTTAACATGCAGGACAAATGCGTTTTAATATTTTAGTGACAACGCCTTGTTGTTTATATAGCTGACGAGATGATGTCGGTTAGCTATTAGCATCAAATGACCCTTGTTTTATGACCTGATGCGGGTTAAATTCGTCGGGGTCTTATCAGCATGCTTTTACCAATGGCAGGCAACATTCGAATGTATGGGACTACTCAGAAAATCTGTTTAGTGTTAACCCTGTAAAATATAAATAATTGATTATTAGGTATTTGAATGCTTGGTATTTAAAATGTGTTAAGTCGTGTTAACCCCTGTTAGTTGCGTGTGTCCGGTTTTAACATGTGTTTTTTATTATCATCCGGACCTGCTGGTGGGGTTTTATAGATAGCCATGTTGCTGACACTGTTAACACGGAGATAGTTCCCAAAACCATTGCCAAACGATGGCAACACGACGATCAGAAATACACCATCCAAAATGCTCTTGAAGTTTATGATCCGCGGAAAAGCAACTTGAGCTTAGTTATAAATTAAACGCAGCTAATTATAAAATTGACCGGGCAAATAACGGCATGGTTATTTTATATAATCATATACCGTATCAATTAAAGGTTTTTGTATTTTTAAAGGGTTAGTTTAATACTATCAAACCAATTCAACTAAACACTTTTGAGCAAGATAATTTTTTTGCGGTCGTTAAGCCTCTCTTTTATTTTCATATGCATTGCTATTTGCACTAACGCGCAAGGTTCAAACCAGGGTACGGAGTTTTATACTGCATATATTGATCACGTTGATGGTGCAGCAGGCAGTCCTACCGCGTTGGGCAGGGGTAGTCAGATGGACCTTTACATAACTGCCGACGTAAATACCACTGTAACAGTTGAAGTTGCAGATGGTAGCTTTTCAAGTACCTACCAGGTTAAGGCGAAGGATATATTAACGGTAGCTATTCCCCCCGAAGCCTTTGTAGGAAATCAGGGGCAGTTTTTAAAGGGGATTCATATTAAGTCGTTAAAACCTATTGCAGTTTACGCGCATATTTTTGCAGAGAATGTATCGGGCGCAACGCTTCTGCTGCCCGTCAATACGCTCGGTAAAGATTACCTCTCCATTAACTATAAACAAATATCAAACTCAAACAACGGTACGAAAAATACTGAAGGCGTACCCTCATATTCAACCTTTGCGGTAATAGCTACAGAAGATAATACCACGGTTGAAATAACACCCTCGCAACCACTGCTAAACGGGATCCCTGCAAACCAACCATTTACCGTAAATTTAAAAAAAGGCGAAGTATACCAGGGATTATCAGCTACTGACCTTACCGGTACCCGCATCCACTCAATTGTGAGCGCTGCCGGGGCCTGTAAAAAAATCGCTGTTTTCTCAGGTAGCTCAAAAATAAGCATAGGGTGCCAGGGCGATAAGGGATCATCAGATAACCTCTTTCAGCAGGTCTATCCTTTAGCAGTTTGGGGTAAGAACTATGTGACCGCACCTTTAAAAGGGCGCTATTATGATATCTTAAGAATAGTGCTTAGTTCGCCCGATACAAAAGTTACAGTAAACGGTGCCGCGCCAACGGGAGGGCTAAACAATGGTTTGTATTACGAGTTTACATCAACTACGACTAATGTTATCACTGCCGATAAACCAATCCAGGTAGCGCAATATGCGGTAACCCAGGGCGAAGGTTTAAATTGCCAGTTTATTCAAGGTGATACAGGAGATCCTGAAATGATCTATCTGACCCCGATTGAACAAACACTCGATCACGTTACGCTAAACTCAACCGGAAACTATCGGATCCTGGATAATTTTATTAATGTTATTATTAAAACAACTGCAGTGCCAACGTTTTCACTCGATGGAGAACCTTATACCCAGTTTTCTCCTGTGCCGAACAGTATTTACTCCTATGCACAAATCAGTGTAAACGCAGGCGTGCACAATATCAAAGCTTCAGACGGGTTCAACGCAATTGCCTATGGGTTTGGCAAAACGGAATCATACGGTTATGCTGCAGGCACCAACCTTAAAAACCTGAATGAGTTCATTGCCTTATTAAATCTTTCGGATAAGTCGGTACAGGCCAATGGCTGCGTCGATACTCATTATAAACTGCAGCTTACGCTGCCATTTCAAACCAATAAAATAAGCTGGGATTTTAAGGATGGTAGTGCTGCTGTTGTTGTAGACAACCCAATACCAACCGGTTCTATCATAAAGGATTCGAAGGTGCTTTATACTTATGAATGTCCGGGAGATAAAACCTATATTGACGGTGATTATAGTGTAGTAGCGACTGTATTTAACCCTATTGCGGATGAATGCGGATCGAACGAAGATATAGAGTTTGATTTTAATATATCATTGCCACCGGTTGTAAAGTTCAATTTTGCAAATACCTGTTTTGGCAGCGATGTTCAATTCACCGACCAGTCAACCTCAGGTACACGGCAAATTAAAACATGGCGATGGGACTTTGGCGATGGGTTAACTGATGTTGTGCAAAACCCTGTACACAAATATGCCCAACCCGGTTATTACCTGGTTAAACTTTTTGTTACCAATGAAAATGGATGCGGCGCTGCATCTGATCCAATAAAGATCCATATATCAAAACCACCTCTTGCATCTTTTAGCTATTCGTCGCCAAGCTGTACAGGTCAGGATGTTACATTTACGGATAAGTCCACATCTGCCGAAGGAAGTATCATTAGCTGGCAATGGGACTTTGGTGATGGCACACCGGTTGAAATTCTTAAAAGCAAGAACCCATTTAACCATACATTTAGTGAACCGGGAGATTATTTAGTTAAGCTAACCGTCACAAATGATAATGGTTGTACAAGTAATATAGCCCCGCTGCCTGTTAAAGTTTATCCTGTGCCGGTAGTGGATTTTTTATTGCCCGATGCCTGTGAAGATGACTTTGTTCAGTTTACTGATCGAAGCACAATTGCTGATGCCACAGAAGCTGACTTTACCTACGATTGGAATTTTGGTGACCCTAATGCAACACCAGCTAACCCGAATATTTCCCACGGGAAAAACCCGAAGCACAAGTTTTTAGCCGGCAACTATCAGGTTACACTTAAGGTTACTTCAAAAAATGGATGCTCTTTTACATCGGCTTCAAAGTCATTAACAATTAACGGTAGCAAACCAAAAGCTAAAGTAATTATTAAGGATCCGGCTGGTTTGTGCAGCGCTCAGGAAGTATTTTTTGAAAACCAATCCTCGGTTAATTTCGGCGAGATTACCCGGCTGGAGGTTACTTATGACATCAACGACCCATCAACTACGGTAGTTTATGACCATCCGGTATATGGAATGCAACTCAGGCATAAATACCCTTTATTTACATCAGGATCGCGGCAGGTTACCTTGCGAGTAATTGCATATTCGGGTACATCATGCTCTGATGTCGCAGAAATCCCGGTTAATTTAAAAGCATCGCCTGTCGTCACCTTTGATCAGGCGCCTGTTCTTTGTATCGAATCGGAGCCCCAAAAATTGTTGCCAAAACCTCAGGGCCCTGTTGGCTCCGGTGTGTTTTCAGGAACAGGGATTAGTACAGATGGTGTGTTTAACCCTGCTGTTTCGGGTGTCGGCGAATTTGATATCATGTACATTTATACCACCCGGGACGCGTGCGCTGATACAGTTATGCAGCAGGTGAAGGTAGATGCATCGCCTGTTGTAACGTTGGGGCCGGATTTTACTATGCTTGAAGGTACAAAGCACGTTTTAAAACCCATAGTAAACGATAATAACTTAAGTTATAAATGGATCCCCTCAACGGGCCTTGATCATGATGATGTAGCTAATCCTGTTGCAAGCCCGTCGCAGGATATTACCTATCAGGTAGTGGTTACATCGGCACATGGATGCCAGGCTATGGCCAGCGTATCGGTAAAGGTTTTAAAGTTTTTAGTCGTTCCCAATGTGTTTACGCCTAATGGAGATGGGATAAATGACATTTGGAATGTTAAATATTTAGAAAGTTATCCAAATAATAAGGTTGACGTATACAACCGATTCGGAGAAAGGGTATATTCGTCAATTGGTTATAGTGTACCTTGGGATGGGAAATATAAAGGTTCGTATTTGCCGCCCGGGACTTATTATTATATTATTGACCCCAAAAATGGCCGGGAGGTTATTGCAGGTAATGTGACCATTATCAGATAAAAATGAAGCGAATTTTATATACTCTACTTATTATTGCTGCAACAATTCAATTAACAAAAGCACAGCAACGACCGCAGTACACTCAATACGTATTCAATAATTATCTTTTAAATCCTGCGTTAAGCGGTATTGAAAACTATACCGATGTGAAACTGGGTTATCGCAGCCAATGGACAGGGCTTGAAGGCGCGCCGGTAACATCCTATTTTTCAGTAAACGCGCCTATAGGTAACCGGTTTTTACAGGGCGATGCTACTGCATTTCCTGCGGGTGGAGGTTTAAACCCATCAAGCAGGTCATATACACAAAATTACATGGCTGCGGAGCCGCATCATGGCGTGGGCTTAATGGTGGTGTCTGATAAAACAGGCCCGATAACACAAACCAATATTGACGCTACTTACGCTTATCACCTCGGCCTTACCGAAACATTGAATTTAGCGGTAGGGGTGTCTGCCGGGGTAAGTCATAATATTATTGACAAAAGTAAACTCACTTATGTTGACCAAAATGATCCAACTATTAATAGCATCGCGGGCGCGCAGTGGAAACCTGATTTGGGAGTAGGCGTATGGGCTTATTCATCTAATTATTTTTTTGGTGCGTCGGTACAGCAAATCCTTCCGCAAAATTTATATGTAACTACTTCGACAACTGCTGTACAAAACAAAACGGTACCGCATTATTTTGTGACCGGCGGTGTTAAGCTTTTTGTATCTGATGATATTACGCTTATGCCTTCAGCCTTGTTGAAATTTATAGCACCGGTTCCGGTAACTTTTGATGTGAACATGAAAATGTCATTCAAAGACAGGTTCTGGATTGGAGGTTCATACCGCCGCAATGATTCATATGCCGCATTGGTTGGATTTAACCTGAGTTCGCTTATTAATGTTGGCTACTCATACGATTTTACAACATCTGCCCTAAATACGGTGAGTCATGGTTCGCATGAAATTGTGTTAGGCATCCTGCTTAATAATCGATATAAAGTAACTTGCCCTCAGCATACTTTTTAATTTTAAAAAGCGTTTTTAATATACTGGCGGATAAACTGCTGTATCGTTCGAGATTAGTCCGAATTATGCTCTGTAATCCGGTTCGGCTCGCGAAGGCGCAATTATGCCATGCTGCATAACATTTATAAACTATTTTGAAGCTTCCTAATAATTACAACTATAATAGTTTTAATTTACGATATTTAATTTCTTAAAAGGATAAAAAATAAAACAATACAATTGTTTCATAGGTTTATTAAATAACAACTAAAATTAAAACCTATGAATACCAATAATGAAAACTGGGGAAACCAGGATAATGATCGTAATGATTTTGAAAACAACACCAACTCATTTTCTGTGAATGGTGATGAAGCCTATCCAAACCGTGATCTTGAAAACGATGATGATGATCTGGATGAGGTAGACGATATAGTAGACTATGATGAACAGCCTGAAGTAGAAAAACCCGAAGACGAACAGGTGGGTACCCATAGTCAATCGGAGATTGACCAGCCCAACAGAAGCGCCGACACCTCATTTAGCGAGCAAACAGATGTAACACCGCCGAATAAAAAGGAATTTCCATCGGTAGGCCCCGCTAAAACTGATTTTGAGAGCCGCCCGCAAGGACGCACCACCGGCAGGATGGTTGGTCATGAACCAGGAACTGAAGGAATTTAGTAAAAGGAGGGTATAATCATGAATGATTATAAAAATGACTATCCTGCTTCCCGGCAGGGTAATATTAAGGAGACCAGGGAAAGTAACATTAAAGACAGCTATAACTATGCTGCCCGAAACAACCCCTGTCTTGAAACAAAAGGTCCTCAAAGAAAACACTTTAAAGTTTTACATGAGGATGGGAGCCTGGCTGATCTTCCGGATCCAAATGTTGAAGGAGCAGGTGTCGGAGATGGCACAATAGGCCGTTAAGCAAAAAAGGTGACCGAAATGGCCACCTTTTTTATGCTGTTATGATTAGATTTACAATTACGTGGTATAACCCAGAATTTTCAATACTTGCTTGCTGTTTTGCTCTTCTCCAAACACCTCAAAGTTAAACGTTTCGTCCCTGTTACGGCGAATGATCACATGCTTGGGTGATGGCAGTAGGCAGTGGTGGATACCGCCGTAGCCACTTAATACTTCCTGGTAGGCGCCGGTATTAAAGAAGCCTAAATATTGCACCTTACGGGTTTTAGGCATAAATACGCTGTTCATATGCGCTTCCTGGTTGTAATAATCCTGCCCGTCGCAGGTGATACCCCCAAGGTTTACACGTTCGTATTCCGAATCCCAGTTGTTAACCGGCAACAGGATATATTTTTGGTTCAACGCCCAAACGTCAGGCAGATTGGTAATAAACGAGCCATCAAGCATCAGCCAGCGTTCGCGGTCGTTTTGTTGTTTACGGCCTAATACCTTGTATAGGATACCAGAAGCTTCGGCTACAGTATACTTACCGAATTCGGTAATGATATCCGGTTCCATGGTATCATGCTCAGCACATATCTCTTTGATCCGGCTTACTATTTCGTTGATCATGTATTCATAATCAAAATCGAAAACCAGTGAATCTTTAAATGGCATACCACCGCCAATATCAAGCGTATCCAGATGCGGGTTTACTTTTTTGAATTTGCAGTAAAGAGTTACATATTTTTCAAGCTCGTTCCAGTAGTATGGTGTATCGGATATACCGGAGTTGATGAAGAAATGTAACAGCTTAACCTGGAAGTTAGGGTTATCCTCAATTTTGTTATGATAAAAATCAATAACATCTTCCATACGCACACCCAAACGTGAAGTATAAAACTGAGAATCAGGCTGTTCTTCAGCTGCGATCCGGATGCCCAGATTGCAAGGGGTGTCCATCTCAATTTCGTCGTCGTAAAGGTTAAATTCTTCTTTATTATCCAATACCGGAATGATGTTTTTAAAGCCATCATGCAGCATATCAATAATATATGTTTTGTACTGGAAGGTTTTAAAGCCGTTGCATATTACGGTTATATCCTTTGTTACAGTACCTTTTTTCTCCAACGCATCAATCATCGGCATATCAAAGGCCGATGATGTTTCCAGGTGGATCTCGTTTTTCAGGGCTTCTTCAACAATGTGCTTGAAATGCGAGCTCTTGGTACAATAGCAGTATTTATAACTGCCGCGATAGTTGTTTTTGATGATGGCCTGTTGAAACAGCAGTTTAGCTTGCTGGATCTTTTTGGATATCATAGGCAGATAAGTAAAGCGTAAGGGAGTACCGTACGTTTCAATCATCTCCATCAAATTTAGGTCCTGAAAGTATAGTTCATCGTCGATGATCTCAAAACCATCCTGTGGAAAGCCTACACTTAAGTCAAGAAATTCCTGATAACTCTGCATCCTTAAAAATTTTGGGGCAAAAATGTAATTTTTAAACGGAATATTTGGCTATTTGTTAGGATTAATTTTATTGACAGAATGTAATGTTTTTGAGGTAGAAGCCGGATTGGCCAGTACTTACTGCAATACAGCAGGTTCCGGTTGATAATCAATAGATATTTTCGATAATAACAAACCTGGAGTATAGGTGACCGAGGGTTAGCAGAAATCCAAAATTCTGATGGACATACCTATGCTACAGCTGCTTCTTTGTTATATTTATTACGGTAATCAATTGGCGAGAGCCCGGTGATCTTTTTAAAAACTGTACGAAATGCCTTGGCATCGGTATACCCAACATCATACATTACCTCATTGATGTTTTTGGGGGTACTTTCCAATTGTTTTTTGGCTGCTTCAATTTTTACGCGCTGTATATATTCGACCGGGGTATTGTTGGTGGCTTTTTTAAACCGGCGTTCAAAATGCCTGCGGCCAATAGCATACATTGATGATAGGTCTTCAACTGAGATTTTTTCGGTAACGTTATTTTCTATGTATTCCTGGGCTTGCTTTATAGGATTGTCCTCGTGTTTTTTTTGCCCCGTGAACATCGCAAATGGAGACTGACTTTTTCGGTCTATCTCCAGGGCATAGATCTTAGCGGCCATGATGGCTATGTCCCGCCCGGCATACTTTTCAATCAGTAATAGCAACAAACTCCAGTATGAAGTAGCGCCGCCACTTGAATACAAACCCTGTTGTTCGGTAACAATACGCCCGTCAACCAGCTTCACTTCCGGGAACATATTTCTGAAGGCATCAGCTGTAATCCAATGGCTGGAACACTCTTTACCGTTCAATAACCCTGTAGAGGCCAATATAAATGAGCCGATACAAAGACTTGCTATTTCGGCGCCATTATTGTACTGGCTGATGATCCACGGTACAAAATCCCGATTTACGTTTACAGCGTTTTGAAGATCGCCGCTTATGGCAGGAATGATCACCATATCGCTTTTTTGCAGATCGCTTAACAAAATATCCGTATGAACCGAAAACATGCCGCCATGCACCTTAACTTCTTTAGAAAGCCCAACCATCTGTACGTCAAAAACAGGTTGCCTCCCCATGGATTGTAAAAAATCGTTGGCGCCTGTAAAAATGGTTCGGGCGTCAACTATGCTGGCTAAAACTGCTTCGTTGGGTATCAGGATGGCAACATGTTTCATTTTATTATTGTATAACTGGTTATCTGGGATAAAGATAGTGAACACTAAAGTCGCAAACAACCCCTTAACAAGTCCTTTCTACGTGCTACACAACTTTATCGCTCCAGATAACTTTGTATTGTTAACAAACATTCAATCACACAAAATAAATGTCATCATGAAACCAAAAACAATTAAAACCCTGTACTGGATCTTTACCGTCCTTTTTTTATTAGCCATGCTCGGCGATGCTTATGGGGGAATCACTATGCAGCAGGCGGGCAAAGATTCATTAGCTAAACTTGGTTACCCTTTTTACCTCATGGTTATTATGGGGTGGGCAAAAATAGCAGGTGTACTGGCCATAGCTCAAACCAGGTACCAGGTTATTAAAGAATGGGCTTATTCAGGCTTTACCATCAGCTTTATCGGTGCATTTTTATCATGGCTTGCTATTGGAGCCGGGGCTGCCATGCTCATTCCGCCGGTAGTTATGCTGCTTGTTATGTTCTTTACCTACTATTTATGGAAAAGATATGAGCAAGTAAAAGAACTGGGCTTAACTAACACTAAACTTGCCGGAAACACCGAACTGGCTTAATGTTATTAGTTTAATTATAAATCCCGGGTTTATCAATAAACCCGGTTTGTTTGTTTATTTGTTACCATGCGCAAACTGATCGTATCCTTAAACATCACGCTAGATGGTTTTGTAGCAGCAGAAGATGAGGGCCTGGATTGGCACTATCAATACTGGACGGATGAAATAGCCGAGACAACAACAGAACTGCTTAGCCGGGCCGGTACTATTTTATTGGGTAAAAACACGTATCAGGCTATGGCTGCCTATTGGCCTTTTCAGGCTAAGTGCATGAATTTTCCTCGTACGGATATTGCTTATGCAGATATGATGAACAACTACCAAAAAGTGGTTATGTCCTCAACAATGAGCTCTGCATTGTGGAACAATTCATTACTGGTCAAAGGAAATCTAAAGAGAGTTGTTGAACATTTAAAAAAGCAGCAGGGCCGTGATATTCTTACTTATGGGAGCATCAGTGTGGTCAAAAAGCTGGTGGCCGCGAATTTGGTTGATGAGTACCAGTTTTGGATCCACCCGGTAATTTTAGGCAATGGCAAGTCGCTTTTCAAGGAGGTAAAAAACAACTTGCCTTTAAAACTGGTTTTAAAGAAAGTTTTTTCATCGGGTGTTATTTTGATGGTTTATCAATTAGCTAATTAACTTAGGTAACCGACTGGGTTAAAACGAATCTTTACTGCTGACACACTGTTGTCAATAGCGCGTTACACCTTTGTATATAAAAATGTGATCCGTTATGAACAGAGCCGACAGGTTGCTCAGAGTATTGGTGCTGCTGCAAACCAGGGATGTGGTTTCTATCGACCTGCTGAAATCACATTTTCATATCAGTACCCGCACAGCCTACCAGGACCTTGAGTGCCTGAAGCAATTAAAAATAACAGTGACCTTTGAAGCTGAAAAGGGGTGTTTGGTTTTAGTCGCAAGCTGCCCTTCACCCGATAGAAAAAATGACATCATTTCTCAGCCTATGCTGGTTATTCCGGCGGCCATAAAAAATGAAATGTTATCAATTATCCCGCGTGTGGTAAATAATGATCCTCAAAACTCATCGTCGTAGTTTACCTTTCCATTTTTTAACCGCACATAATCTACCGATCCTGTACCCTGGAACCGGAAAACAATCCCGATTATTTTAGCCCGACTGATTCCTTTATTCACTGTGTAAATAGGTTTGTTATCAATGAAAATCAGTGCCTTTCCATTGTGTGATTCAATTTTAAGCGATACATATTTTTCAAAATCTACCCCAAAGGCTGATAGATCATGTTTTTTACCGGATGCCTCATAACCTGCAAAATACATGTCGAGATCAGATACACAGCCTTTAGTACTTAGTGGAATCCAGATAGCAGTGCCTTTACACAGTATATAAACAGTACTTAGACGGCAAGCAGCCGCGCCCTCGTTATAGTTGTTTTTTACGGATGTTTCAAATGTGAAATCATCGCTGTAAATCTCGCCGTAATCGCTTACATTGGTATAAACCACAAAAGGAGGGGCAGGCTGCAGGGCAATATTTCGCTCTTTGATCTTTTCGGGCGATAGGGAAAGCTTACCATCGCCTAACGCATCCCTTATTTCATAATAAACGGGAACAGGCTGCTTTTCAACTACGGGTAACCATCCGTTCGATTCAACAAACAACTCATGCTGTTTTACAATTTTTCCACCGACAATAAGCTTGGCGTAATAAAAATCGGGGAAATAATAAATGGACGTATGCTGGCGGTCGTTTTTGGAAACGTTAACCCGTAAATGCCGGTCCCATGATTGCTGAATAGCTACCGAATCATATGGAGATTTACTTGCATCAAAATCAAACACAACTGAATTAGGTAATCCTGAGTGATCACCTTTTTACTGCTGAAAGTATAATCCTTAGGGTTGATAGCCGGTGTTGTTTTCGAATGTTCGGTACGTGAAGCTATTATCAAAACCAATAAAATACCCGTCAGCGTTAAAGCGCCCAAAGCATAGCGCATTGATCTGAACTGTTTTTTTACAGGCCGGGGTTTCGGTTGAGAGAGATTGACCGGTATATCAGTAGGAACAAACCGCATACCGAATACCCTGAAGTTTTCATAACCTAAAAACTGAGCCAGCGTATCCATGGTATAGGTATTGGGCAGGCTGTCATATTTAACTTTGCCCCAGATGCGTTTCAGCGTAACGTGGCTAATGGAAGCGCCGGTCTTCTCCCTTATCTTTTCGCTAAGGTTTATAAAATCCTGGTTCTTCCAGTTACTACTGTCGCCCCAGCCGATAAAGGCCTCGTATTGTTTTATCAGTTCGGTAATAAGCAACGCTTGTGCAGGCATATCCATTGGTCAAAAATAGCCGGTAAATCAGTTCAAATATTATTTGTACGGGCTTGTACCAACTTGTACAGGCTGTGAATTGCAATAGCCTGGCGGGCAAACTAATTTTATCAGCAATTCGAAATTAAGCCTAAATATACCATAACCTAACCAACAATGAAACAAATACTAAGCAGGATCAGTGCATACATTTATGCCACAGTAATGTTCATATTCGGTATCCAGCATTTTATGTATGCCGATTTTGTAGCAACGCTTGTACCCGGCTGGATCCCATTCCATCTATTTTGGGTATATCTTACGGCGGTTGCACTTATAGCCGCTGCAATTAGTATCTATGTTAATCTGTATGCCCAATGGGGATGTTTTTTATTAGGATGTATGATATGGGTGTTTATTTTAACGATCCATATCCCGCTGCTGATCGACAGTCATTTTGATGCGGGTAAAATTACTAATGCCCTTAAAGATACCGGTCTTGCATCATGTGCCTTTATACTTGCGGCTATCTACGATCGGCAGGGGTAAAATTAATATCCTATCGTATGTAATATGAATGCGTTTGTTGTATGAACGAAACCAACTCTTATCTCATGAACAAAAAAAACGGCCGATACAATTGCTGTTTGAATAAAGTAGATAACCCTAAAAAGATCATAACTGAACTGGATAAATAGGGAAGCCGAATTGTGCAAACACTTACCAACAATTATATATATCCACCTGTTAGCCGGCTTGCACAAGCAAGCCGGCTAACGGTCATTAAAAGCATAAATTATCCAGCCTCACACCACCTGTCTGGTACAAGTTTAAAACGAGGGAACCTCTGGTTTTTGCGCAAAATTACGTATGAAAATACCGTATTTTAACGGATTGATATTTGGCCGATTGCTTTGTAAATTGGGAAACATTTTTATGTCTGTTAAACCCGCAACCTTATGTTTAATTCCCCAATTATCGATCTTGCGCTCACGCTGTCGTTCACCTATTTTTCGCTCAGTCTAACTGTTAGCACAATTCATGAGTATCTATCCGCTCTGCTTAATAAGCGGGGAGAGTATCTGAAAAATGCTATTGACTGTTTACTTTCTGACCAGGACTGGAAAAAAATAGCTGAAAAGCTTTATAACAATCCGAACATTACATCTTTAAAAAAGGATTTAAACAGTTTGCCATCATATATCCCAGCGGGCAATTTTGCCGCGGCTTTAATGGATCAGTTTAAAGACGATAAAAATATTATCCTTGATATGAATAAGATCAGGGACGTTTTAACAGATGATGGAATAGCGGCACAGGTTGGTATCTCTGCCGGGATCAGGAAACTTCTTCTTAATTTTTATGAACGCGCCCAGGGCGATCTTCAGAGTTTTCAAAAACAGATCGAAACATTTTATAATTCGGCCATGGACAGGGCCTCGGGAGTTTATAAACGATCGTCTCAGCTTATTGTATTTATTATTTCGGTGGTAATCTGTGCCTCCTTGAATGTTGATACCATAAATATTGTGAACAAGCTTTGGGGTAACCAGGAAGCACTGAAACATACAGCCGATAATTTACAAACCGTAGTTAAACAAGTAAACGAAAAAGGATATAATCCTAAAACTGATACGATAAAGTTTGAAGCCAGCAAAGTAACGGTTATTAAAAACATACCTGCCGATACGAGTAAAAACGCACCTAACGGGAAAAAAGTCGCCCAACAAATCAGCACAGTTAGTACGTTTCTGGTAAGCTCTGGTATCCCTGTTGGTTGGACGGCACAAAACACGCCAGATTTGAAGGGTAAAACATTTTGTCAAAGCCTTTTGTCGCTTTTAATCAAGATAACGGGTTTGTTATTAACAGCTGTAGCTTTAATGTTAGGCGCTCCCTTTTGGTTCGATTTGATCAATAAAATTGTAAGTTTACGTGCGGCAGGCAAAAAGCCTGAAGAAGAAGCAACCACACCAACTAAAAATACCACCATAACCGTAAAACCAGTAGGCTAATGCGCATTAAAGTAACCAAGCTGCTTAATACCAGGGTAGGAGGCGCTCATACAACCTATCAAACCGGTGCTGTAAGAGAGCCGGGTGACATTATAGAAGTAACGGGCACTGTGCAGGGAGAGGAACTTGATGGAAACAATACCTGGTATAAAGTGGGTGACGATGCTAATAGTCATTATTGGAGCGGCGGGGCCGAACAAATAGAAGGAGCTGGGAGCAATTATCAGCAATGGATGATTGACTTGAGCCTGCCGGAGATTTGGGGCCGGTATGCAGGTACAGGCGTTGGTGTTGCTGTGGTTGACACCGGTATTGCGCCAGGCATAACAGACCTGTTTTATAATCAGAGTAAGTATTATGTTTATGGCGATAATGTTGAGATAAAAGATAACGCCGGTCATGGTACATTTTGTGCTTCCCTTGTTGGGCTACGAAATACCAGCGGCAACTATGTCGGTGTGGCTCCGGGATGTAATTTATTCGCCTGTAAAATATCCGAAAAAAGAACATTTGAAAACACGGAGAGAGATGCCCAAAGATATGCTGGCGCGATTAATTGGTGTGCAAAAAATCCCGATATTCATATAGTGTCAATAAGTTGGTCGTCAGGTATAAGCAATGCAGCTACTCTAAGTTTAATTCAGGAGGCTATAAACAATGCCGTAGCTAACAATAAAATAATTGTTTGTTCTATCGGAAATTCGATAGTATTTGGAGATACAAGTAAATATTATCCGGCCTGTTTGAAAAATACAATCGGGGTCGGCATGGTTCCGGATAAGGAGAATGGCTATCCTTGTATAAATGAGTTCCTGTCGCTGGTGATCAATGGCTCGCAAATAAAATCATATGATCAGAATAACGAATTGATAGCTGATAGCGGGAGTAGTTTTGCGACGGCTATTACATCGGGCATAATTGCGCTGATGATTCAAAAAATGAATTTTAGTTATTCATTTGCTACGATCATTGAAAAATTGGCGGCTATGACGCAGAAAACAACCTTCATTATAACCGAAGATGGAAACCCGCCAGCATCCTTCGATCTTCCACTGCTAAAACCCGAACTTTTATTGAATTTTTTTAATGATGTTGTATGAAATATAAATACGCCCCCCTTTTTTTGTTCTTGCTTCTGTCTTGCAAAATGTTTGCACAACAACCCGAAAGGCGCGTTTTTTATGATGTGTTATATTTGAAAAGCCTTTACGACAAAGACGGGAAAATAAGGATCAGCCCGCAAAATAAGCCGCTGTTTGCTTATTATTTTAATCTCAAGAACACCACTAATGTAGATACTGTTATCAAGAAAAACCCTTTTTTTAATTTGAACGGGATTTATGAAGCTGGCGGTGCAAGCGGAGGGACAATACCCAGCCCATCCGGATTACTACAATCCATAGGCTCACTTGATGTTACCAATCTTGCCGACGGTCTTGCAAAGTTTTTAGTGGAACGAACAAAGCAGGAACTTTCCACTGCCTTTTTTTCACGGTTTAAAAAGGAGCTGGACAGTACCAGGCAGTTGCAGTTATTATTCCCGGTTACTTACAAATCACTTACAGCTATAGATGTTGAGATCTATAATTACGCCGCCTATACGGATTTGCTGCGGGAGTCATTTCAGAAAGACCTGGCACTATTACTTCCCAATGTTTCCAATTTGATTGACGACCCGTGCATGGATCAATTGTTTGCTGCCATGCCCCACGTCAGGATAATCTTCATCGATGCCTTGTATATAGCCAACGAGTTTCATGAGGGTTCGCATCCGGGGGATATTTTTCATAACTACCTGGTTAATAAAGCAGGCAATGGCACCTTAAAGCTTGTAAATGAAAATGTATATCCGGCATTGCAAGCTTTTGATCTTTTTTCACAATCATTACGGTCAAATCAGAGAGATAAATACTGGGTCGATGCCGATTCGGCGAAGATGCTGTTTAGTAACCCTGTAACTTTCCAAATCTACCTTGGTTTGCTTTATCAGCAATTGGAAAAAAAAGACATTAATTTTAAAGAGGGGTCAATGAAGCAGTTTCTGAAAGATCGTAGTGGTGACTTTTTAAAGTTTGAGGAAATTTATCAGAGTTATAACATTGAATTTATCCAAAAAGCAACAATAGTAAACAGGTATTTCATTAATTTAAAGCAACTTCAGCAAAAAGGTGAAAATACTTTTAATTACCAGGATTATTACGCGCTTTATAATTCATCACTTAATCTTTTTGAGCAATTATTGAAATCACCATTGCTTTTAAATGTCGACCCGGCCAATATTACTATACCAATGATTGACCGGAAAGACACAAAGATTGATCAGTACCTGTCATCAGCCAGGAGTCTTGGCAACGTTTACATTGATGTTTACGAAAAACAGTACCCATCGGCCATAGTTGAGCTTGGCGGCGTTTACGATAACCTGTTTATTAATAAAGTCGTCACCAACCCAATAAAACAGGATTTAGTTAGAAATCTTGCAGAAAAAAAAGCAGAATATGATAAACTGCAGGATGCAGTCGCCAAAACTGCCATAAAGAAAGAAATAAATGAACTTGAAGCGAAAATTGCAGCGTTAACCGAGTGGCCGGCAATAAATAAAATGTTTATTAAATATGCCAATTTCGCCGCTGAGGTATCAAAAGCGAAAAACAGCGACGAAGTAAAAAATGCTATTGAAGCAATTGCTTTACCGGTAGGCAGCTCAACCGTTAAACGCGAGGTTATTTTTAATGTCGCTCTAAACGCCTATGTTGGCCCTTATGTAGGTAAAGAAAAAGTGCACGGCATTGATGAAAAGTATAAAGGCACATACGGGCTCTCAGCACCGGTAGGAATTTCATTTAGCTGGGGGCACCGTTTATTATTTGTTCCCACGGGCGATAAAAAATGGTCGACTTCTGTTTTTGTTTCTTTAATTGATATCGGCGCACTTGCTTCATACCGTTTTACATCCGGAAGTACCCCGGTAGCAAAAGATACCAGCGCCACTGTAGCGCAGGTGCCTAAAATTGAGCTGAAGAATATCATAAGCCCGGGTTTGTTTTTATCTGTAGGCATACCATCCACACCAATTTCAATTTCGGGTGGTTTCCAGGTTGCGCCAAATTTGCGTAGCGTTAGTTTAACAGGAGCCAATAAAGATGTGATAACTAACACTTACGGCGATAATAAGTTATATACACGTTGGTCGGTGGGGGTTTTAGTTGATATACCGATACTCAATTTGTTTACTAAAGGACGTTAACAGATTTGATGAACGGTTCGTCGGCCAACGATAAATCGAGGGCGAAGGATGGCAGCGCCATTTATAGCTTGAAATTGATAAAACTTTTACTGGAGTATCTTGTTCAGATAACGGTTCGGCGGCCGCCGCTCTTGCCGTGCATTATATTTAAAAGTTATTGCATATTGGGCTGGCATAATTAAAAAGATGATTTAACTTTAAGGCGTTCTGTTTTGATTATTTATTATCATATTTAAAACAAAACCGAATCTGATAAATTGAAAATATACAACCACTTATGCAGGAATTAGACCCCACCATTCTTCAAAAAGCAAACTCATGGCTTCAAGGAAATTATGATGCTGATGTAAAGCAGGAAATTCAAAAATTAATTGACGATAAGGCATATACCGAACTGACGGATTCATTTTATCGTGATCTGGAGTTTGGTACCGGTGGCCTTCGCGGTATTATGGGGCCGGGTTCAAACCGTATCAATAAGTATACTATAGGCGCCGCCACACAGGGATTAGCTAATTATCTGAAAAAAACCTACCCCGGCGAAAAAATCAAAGTAGCTATTGCTCATGACAGCCGTAACAATGCCGATTTCTTTTCGACTATTACGGCCGAAGTTTTTTCAGCTAATGACATTTATGTTTACTTCTTTAAGGCATTGCGTCCTACACCCGAGCTTTCATTTGCCGTGCGCCATTTAGGTTGCAAAAGCGGCGTAATGCTTACAGCATCGCACAACCCAAAAGAGTATAACGGTTACAAAGCTTATGGGGCCGATGGTGGGCAATTTGTTTCTCCGCACGATAAGGCCGTAATGGACGAGGTTGCTGCAATCAGCAGCATTGATGACATCAAATTTAACCGCGTTGATGCTAATATCGAAGAAATAGGGGAGGACATTGACGAGCTTTACCTGAGCAAGATCACTGAGCTTTCTGTTTCGCCTGATGCTATTGAACGTCAAAAAGATCTTAAAATAGTTTATTCGCCCATCCATGGTACAGGCATCACGTTGGTACCCCAAGCCCTGAAACGGTTTGGTTTTGAGAATGTGATCCTGGTTGACGAGCAAATAACTCCCGATGGAAATTTCCCAACAGTAGTTTACCCTAACCCCGAAGAAAAAGAAGCGCTTACACTTGCTCTTAAAAAAGCCCAGGATACTGATGCCGATCTGGTATTGGCAACGGATCCGGACGCAGACCGTGTGGGTATTGCTGTGAAAAATACCGATGGCGAGTTTATTCTGCTCAATGGTAACCAAACCGGCGCTATGCTGATCAATTATTTATTAAGCGCATGGGAAGAAAAAGGCAAGCTTACCGGTAAAGAATACATTGTTAAAACCATTGTTACCACAAATCTTATCGAACGCATAGCCGAAGCCAAGAATGTTACTTACTATAACACCCTTACCGGCTTCAAATATATTGGCGAGTTAATGACCCATTTTGAGGGTAAACAAACTTTTATAGGTGGCGGTGAAGAAAGCTATGGTTATTTGATAGGCGAACTGGTAAGGGATAAGGACGCTGTAGTTTCAAGCGCATTCATTGCAGAAATGACCGCTTATTACAAAGACAAAGGAAGCAGCCTTTTTGAAGCATTGATTGATACTTACGTGCAATATGGGTTTTATAAGGAAAAGCTGATCTCCCTGACTAAAAAAGGTAAAACCGGTGCGGAAGAAATTAAGGAAATGATGGAGAAATTCCGTACCAATCCTCCGGCCACCTTAGGCGGATCAAAAGTAAGCACGCTTAAGGATTATGAAAAACGTATTGAAACTGATTTAGCAACCAATACAAGCAAACCAATTGAATTGCCTGTATCTGATGTTTTACAATTCATTACCGAGGACGGCAGTATCATCTCGGCCCGTCCGTCAGGCACGGAGCCTAAAATTAAGTTTTATTGCAGTGTGAACGGCAAACTTGAAAGTAAAGAAACATACAGTGAAACAGACAAAAAACTTGACGCTAAGATTGCCTCAATTATGCAGGATCTCGGTGTTTAACTACGGATAATGATGTTTGAAAAAATCCCGGCCGATTGAGATCTGGCCGGGATTTTTTTTAGTATGACCCTATCAGTGGTTTGTTACATCGTTTTTCTGGGGCGCCTTGGTCTGTCACCTCCAGGTGACTGATCATTATTGCTCCGGTAATTGCTTGGGCTATTATAGCTTCGGGTATTGTTAGTTCTGTCACCGGTGCCTCTATTATTGTTGTTGCCGTATCCAAATGACTTACGTGGCGGAGGAGTTTTCTTAACAAAGTCGTCGTTTATTTTTACACTTAATACCCGATCGGCAATGGGCGTACCGTCTAAGGCAATCACCGCGTTCTCGGCCCCGGTGCGGTCCTTCATTTCAAGAAATGCATATCCTTTGCATATCCTTGTTTTTTTGTCGCGTACAATTTTAATCGTTTCCACATCGCCATGTGGACCTATCATTTTAACAAGTTCCAGCTCTGTCATTTCCAGAGGAAAGCCGCCTACAAATAATTTGACCATTTATAAATTGAGATTAAGATGATAGATAACCACCGTACACAAATTTCGTTTGATTTTTTTTAAATAAAGGATGTTTTCGCGTTAAAACCAAAGTTTATTTAATAATTCGTTGTTTTCAAGTCAGTAATGGTCCTGAAGAGGCATTTTGTGACCCTTAATAACAGAACGTCATCAATACAAAACAGAAAACGACTGATATGCATCTTTAAGGAGTACTGAAGGCCGGTTGGCTGCAATTTCGTTTTCAAGGTTTTTATTGCTAAATATAGCTACCCCCATCTCCGGTTTTTACCTGGTATCTCAATGACAAATTCAGTGCGGTTGTATCCCAGTTATAAATATCAGCATAAGCGTTCGGGCGCCCTGTAAATGGCCCATATGCTTTTAAGAAATAGTCCAGTATTTTATAAGCGTCAGTCATCTTAAAGAAAAGATAAATGTTCACTATTTTGTTTTTGTAAGCGCGGAAACCTATTGCATCTAATAACAAACTATCTCCCTGTATCAATGAGCTACTGTCTTTATATTGATAACGGATACAGCTGTCTGCATCGGGTTTAGCATCATTATCTAAATAGGTAAACTTACGGGCCGGAATTTGGCTAATGTCCTCACCAAGTGTCAGTCCGCTAATTCCATTGCAAAATTTTAAATACTCAACCGATCCTGGTGTTTTAGACTGTGAGAAAACCAGCGATGGTAAAAGGCAGACTGTTGCAATCAATAGGGTTTTGATGCCTGTTGTTAGAGATTCATAATATGCTTTCATAAGTCAGGTTTTACAATAATAAAAACAAGGGAGATGCCATCTTCGCCCTAAAAATTAGTTTGTATTAATTTTTACTTAAATTTTGAAAATTTGAGTTTATATAATTGAATTTATTGCAATACTTTAATTAGTTACGCACTTCTTGTATAGAAAAGAACGCAGTAATTGAAAATACTGTCTGCTTTTGTTAACTATAGGTTAAAAATAAGGCCCGTCGTTTGAGGGGCATAGTCTCAATCTTTTTTCGGTTCGGACAGTGTAATCTCTGTTGACCAAAAAACAAAACTAAAACGCATTAGCAATGCCGTAAATCCATATATTTGAGAATATAAACCGGGGATAGGTGTGCAATTTATCTCCTAAAATGATAGCCTTGTTGGTTGCAGTTTAATTAATTTATTGCCGCATTTGATTTGCAGAAATTGTGTGTTTGATTAATCATCGGATCGGTACGCTATTTAGAAACCGTTATAACAAAAATGAAATATATCTTCTGTTTGTTTTTTTCATTAATTATTCTTTCGGCAAATGCATTCACTGATCCTAATACCTTACTCGAAGAATTAAAAACTGAAATCGCAAAAAAAAATATATATGATAGCAGTAAAGAAGCAAGGATCCGAAAATTAAAGGCATATCAATCAAATCTTTCGCAAACCAATTATGATGCGCGGTTTGATACCTGGGACAAGCTTTACACCGAATACAAATCATATCAGTTTGATTCAGCGTATGTTTATGTCGATAAAATGATATCGCTAAGTAAGGTAACAGGTAATAAACCAAAGGAGTATTATAGTTATGTAAGGATGGCTTTTATTCTCCTGTCGTCGGGGATGTTTAACGAAACCTTTGACTATTTACGAAAAGTAAATGTAAAAGCCCTAAGCAATGCCGATAAAGTTGATTACTATTTCTTTTTAGGCAGGTGCAATTATGACCTGGCGAATTACAGTAATGACAAATATTTTAGCCCCGATTATATTAAGGCCGGCAATAAATACATTGATTCGGCGGTCTCGTTTTGCGGCAACGACCATATAATGCATACTTATTTACTTGGTTTGAAGGATTACCAGGAAAAGAATTACGGAGAAGGACGCTTACGGTTTAAAAAATTACTGGAGAAAGATATGCCAATTTCCATGCACTTGCGGGCAATGGTGTCATGCTCGTTAGGAGCAATCTGTCTTGAAGATAACGAAAGGCAGGAAGGCCTTAATTTGATGATGAGGGCTGCCATAGCCGATATCAAATCATCAACCCGTGAAACGGTTGCGCTTTATACGCTGGCAGAACTGTTGTATAAACAGGGCAACATCAAAGATGCTTACAGTTTCATTCAATTGGCAAAAGCTGATGCCGACTTTTACGGAGCCCGGCAGCGTAAAATACAAATTGCTTCAATTTTACCATTAATAGCAGCAGCCGAGCTTAATAATACCGAGCATCAAAAAAACCGCTTCCTGGTGTTCCTGTTAATTATTACTGCGCTTGCATTGCTGGTTGTCTTTTTCCTGGTGATGATCATTAACCAATTAAAAAAGTTGAAGGTTAAAGAAGCAATAATTGAAGGGAAAAATGTGCAATTAAACCACATAAACGCGAAACTAATTGAAGATGCAAAAATTAAAGAGGAATATATCGGGCAGTTTTTTAAAGCCATTTCGGGATATATCGTTAAGCTCGAAAATTTGAAAATCTCTATTGATGCCAAGCTCTCGATGAAGAAGTATGACGCCATTCATACTTTTGTAAATAATATTGATATTAAAAAAGAAAGGGAGAGCTTGTATTACAGCTTTGATCATATTTTTTTAAAGATCTTCCCTAACTTTATTACGGTGTTCAATAGCTTGTTTGCCGAGAAAGATCAGATCTGGCCTGATGAAGACGAAGTATTAAATACCGACCTTCGCATATTCGCGCTTATAAGGATGGGTATTGCTGATAATGAAACTATTGCCAAAATATTGGAATATTCTGTCAATACAATCTATGTTTACAAAATGAGGATCAAAGCCAAATCGTTGCACCCTGATCAATTCGAACAACGGATTATGGATATTAAGGCTTTTGATTACGAGTGATTTTTTTTGAAGATACATGCTAAAAACCCTGTAAAGTAGCCAAACCTTACAGGGTTTTTAGTAAAAAAAGTATTATAAATAATTAAAAAAACATTATATTTTTTGTCGGCATTTTTTATATAAATATCTGTTTTTCAATGTTTTAAATTTAAAAAACATCGAAAAAAATTATAAAATTATTAAAATAAGCCTTTTTCGCGTTTACCGCAACGCATAAGTCTTTTTCTGAGTTTATTTATAAGTAAATTGCATCAGAATTTAACCTGTAATAATTGTAAACCATTACATTTTTAAACGATCGGTCATTGTTAACCTTTTCCTGTGCTCACCTGCCAACCTATCGGTACGGGCGATGTTTGCATGGCCATTATGCGTATACTTCGGGTATTATTTATTATGATAACCCGAAACCATATTAGCATGACTTCGTATAAAATGTTGGGGATCTCTTTTACGGATTGAAAACTAAACCCAAACAACAACCAATTTCAACTAAATCTCAAGTTTTATGCAAATTAAACATTTACTCAACGTATGTTTCTTTGCTGTTTTTCTCTTTTTGATGGAGCCTGCTATGGCCCAAAATAAGATAATAACAGGTAAAGTAACCGACAAAAAAGATGGCTCCCCTTTAATAGGAGTATCGGTAGTAACTGCTGTAGGTGCCCAGGGTGGCGCTATAACAGCAACAGACGGATCATACAAAATTTCCGTTCCGGCAAATACCGCGAGCCTTACTTTTACTTATGTTGGTTTCCTCAACGCAACTGTTCCATTAAACGGTCGGACTTCTGTTGATGTACAGATGGAAGAAGCGAATCGTGCACTGAACGAAGTTGTAGTGATAGGTTACGGTACCCAGAAAGTTAAGGATGCAACCGGTTCTGTAGCTACTTTAGGTGCCAAAGACTTTAACAAAGGCGTTATCGCTACACCTGAGCAATTGCTGCAAGGTCGTATAGCCGGTGTTCAGGTAACTCCTTCGAGTGGTGAGCCTGGTGCAGGTGCTACCATTAACATCCGCGGCGCAAGCTCAATCAGGTCAGGTACGAGTCCGCTATACGTTGTGGATGGTGTTCCTCTTGACAATGGCGGTACTTCAGGTGGTTTTGACAGCGGTGCAGGTAGTTCATCTGCGCGTAACCCGTTAGCATTTATTAACCCTGCCGATATCGAAAATATTTCGGTTTTAAAAGATGCGTCGGCCTCTGCTATTTATGGTTCACGTGGTGCTAATGGTGTAATCCTTATCACTACAAAAAAAGGTAGAAAAGGGCAAGGTATACAATTTGGGGCAAGCACAAGTATTGCAAATGCAGCCAAAAGATATGATTTGCTTGATAAGGCTGCATTTTTAAAAGGCGTAGCCAGTGTTGGGTCAAACGCGGGACCTCTTGCCGATGGAGGTATTGATTATGGCGGTAATACCGATTGGCAAAAACAGGTTTTCCGTACCGCTGTATCACAAAACTATAATTTAGGTTTTGGTGGTGGAAACAATACGGGGAGCTACAGGGCAACGTTTGCTTATGATGATCAGCAGGGTATTGTAAAAAGAAGTGAGTTGAAACGTTTTACAGCTCGTATAAATGCTTCACAATCGTTTTTCAATCAACGTTTAAAGTTTGATCTGCAATCATTGTTTTCAAATGTAAAAGACCGGTTTGCGCCAATCACTAATAACGCAGGCTTTAACGGTAGTTTGATAGGGGCAATGATCCAAACCAATCCTACCATCCCTGTATTTGATTCGGAAGGCAGATATTATGACATCAATGGCTATGAAAATGGTTTCCCCAAGGGCAATAGTTTCAGAAACCCGGTTTCAATGCTTAACCAGATAGATGACACTGATAATATCAACCGGTACCTGAATAATTTAACCATGACCTTAAAGCTGTTTGAAGGTTTATCATACAAAGGCAACTTCGGCGCAGATATATCAAGGGGGCAAAGGGAAACTTATTATGACTCAAAAATTGTGGGCTATACCGATGAAGCTAATATTGGCGATTTTAAAGTGCCTTCTGCAACCGGAAACGGTCGCGGGATCCTGATCCACAACAAGCTTACCAATTTAACCACAGAACATACCCTGAATTATGATAAAAAGTGGGCTAACAATAATGCATTAACAGCATTGGTAGGTTATTCATATCAAACCTTTAAAAACTTCAACAGGGGTAATCTTGCCTGGGGAACACCAACGCCGGGCCAATTTTTGCATGATTTTAATCAGTTTAAAAATCACATGCCGCACGATTTTAGTAACCGTAATGGTTTGGATAGCAGTAGCTATACACTTCAATCTTATTTCGCGCGTGCTCAATATACTTATAAAGACAGGTATATCATTACCGGTACTATCAGACGTGATGGTTCATCTCGTTTTGGCGAAAATCACCACTATGCTAATTTTCCTGCTGCTGCGTTTAAATGGCGTATAAGCCAGGAAAGTTTCGGCCCTAAGGGTGTGTTTGATGATTTAAGTCTTCGTTTAAACTGGGGTAAAACAGGTAACCAGGATTTCCCTTCTTACGCATCTAAAAGACTTAGGCAAACAAACTATGCAGGTACAGCAAATTCGCAGTTGAATGCCGAAAACCCTGATCTGAAATGGGAAACGCAAACCGCTTATGGCGCAGGTATCGATTTCTCGATGTTTAAAGGGCGTTTAACCGGTACATTGGATTATTATAACAAATCACAAACGGATATCTTGTTTTACCAGGATTTAGCGCAACCTGCTCCTTTCCCAAGAATATGGATCAACTTACCTGGTCAGGTGGTAAACAAAGGCATCGAGTTGGGTTTAAATTTTGCTGCGATAGATCATAAGAGTTTTAGCTGGGATGTGTCATATAACATGACAACAATCAATAACCGTGTCAGAAATTTTGGAAGCCGTAATATTATTACCGGTAATATTGATGGGCAGGGCTTATCAGGCGCTTATGCACAGTTTATTGGAGATGGTTATCCGCTTTACTCATTTAACATACCTAAATACTCGGGTCTTGATGCCAACGGTTTTGGTATCTACCCTCAAGGTATTGACGTCGCTACGCCTCAAGGCAGCCCGCTGCCAACCTTCGTGGCAAGCTTAACTAACAGCTTCAGTTATAAAAACTTTAGCTTAAGTTTTCTATTGAATGGAGCAACCGGTTTCTATATATATAACAACACAGCCAACGCATTTTTCTACAAAGGTAATCTGGTTAGCGGTCGTAACGTAACCAAGGCAGTAGCTGAAACCAACGAAAATCCGCTTAACTCGGGCGAGGTATCAACCCGTTTCCTTGAAAAAGGCGATTTCATGCGCTTAAGCAACGCTACGTTAGGTTATACCGTACCATTAAAAGGTAAAACCATTAAAACTTTGCGGGTTTCGTTAACCGGTCAAAACCTATTCCTGATTACAGGATACAGCGGTCTTGATCCGGAAGTAAATACCAACAAAGAGAGGAATGGGGTGCCTTCACGTGGTATCGATTACACACCTTATCCAAATGCACGCACATTTACTTTAGGTTTAAATGCAGGTTTTTAAAAATATTAACATGAAAAGAAGAGCATCAATAGCCGCGATAAGTGGGATAATTCTGTTAACCGCTGCAGGCTGTGCAAAATTAAAAGAAACTCCTTATGGTTCCGTATCCGTGGATAACGGAGGAGCTTCGTCACCATCAGATCTAAATGGTGTATATTCTCAATTATTTGGTCAAACGGACCAGGCTAATACTTATGCTCTGCAAGAGCATCCTACAGATGAAATGATGGGCCCAACCCGCGGTACGGACTGGGGCGATTTCGGAACATGGCGTAAGCTCCATACCCACACCTGGACACCCTCACACAATCAGGTGAGCGATACCTGGGACCAGTTGAATATCGGTGTGTACCGGGCAAGTCAGGTTATACAAAGGGCTACAGATAACAAGATCAAGGCTGAAGCAAGCTTTTTACGCGCTTATTTTATGTTCCAGGTAGTTGATTTATATGGACAGGCTCCTTATCGGGATCCAGAGGCACCAAATTCGGCGATACCTATCGTATACAACAGGGCGGATGCTACAGCTTTTATTATCAAAGATCTTGAGTTTGCTGAAGCTAATCTTACTACATCAGCGAATATCGGGGTGGCCAGTAAAGCCGCAGCACAGGCACTGCTTGCTAAAATATATCTTAATAAGGCTGTTTATACTGCTACAACCGTAGGTGGCCCTTTTACTTTTGCCAAAGCCGATATGGATAAGGTAATCGAATATGCCAATAAAGTTACAGCGGCTGGATATACATTGGAACCTGCAGGTAAATATTTCCAGGATTTCGCCTGGGATAATACTGAAAAATCACATGAAAATATTTTTGGTATCTACAATACACCTACGAATGTTCCGGCATCAGCAAAAAATCGTTGGAAAATGGGTTTGCATTATAATCAGACGCCTGATGGATGGAATGGTTTCACCACTTTGGCCGATTTCTATAAATCATTTGAAGCTACAGATGAACGCAGAGGGGTAGATTATCCGGGCTTAACTGATAAAGTTGGCTTACGTGCCGGTTTTGCAATTGGTCAGCAATACGGTCCGGGTCACGTTGCTTTGAAACAAAGGGGTGGCCAGCCGCTGGTGTTTACAGAGAATGTTAACCTTAATTATTCAACAGAAGCTCAAGGTATCAGGGTGTTCAAATATTTTCCTCATCCAAATGCAGACGGAACTGTGACCGATTCTGGTGAAGATAATGACTACGTGATCTTACGCTATGCCGACGTGGTGCTTGAAAAAGCCGAAGCCATTTTGCGTGGAGGGACCGACCCATTAGGCCAAACAGCCCTGCAGCTTGTTAACTCTGTCCGCGTTCCACGTGGTGCTACTGCCATGGCAACAGTTGATCTGACCGCTATGCTTGCCGAAAGAGGTCGTGAGCTATATTGGGAAGGCTGGAGAAGGAATGACCTGATCCGCTTTGAGAAATTTAATGATCCGGTTGATCAGCGTCCCGCAAAAACGGATAAAAGCAAAACAGTTTATCCAATTCCTCAGCGCGCGGTTGATACCAACCCCAACCTTAAACAAAACGCAGGTTATTAATATTTGAGATTTATTTGATTGAAAGGAACGTAGCGGAAATTTCCGCTACGTTTGTTTTTTCGCAAAGTATATGCAACCAAAAATACCCCTGTTTCTGCTTATCTTAATCCTTACTATTTTTTGCGCCTGTAATGGTGGGGATAAACAAACCTTGTTTACCGAGCAAAATAATGAATCCATCGGCATCAATTTCGCTAATCGGCTCAATGATCAGGACCGTACCAATGTGTTCACCTTTCGTAATTATTACAATGGAGGCGGGGTTGCCATTGGCGATGTAAATAATGACGGGTTAAATGATGTTTACCTGACATCAAACATGGGCGGCAATCAACTCTATATCAACAAGGGAAATTGGAAATTTGAAAACATAACTGACAAAGCGGGGGTGAAGGGAACTAAATACTGGAGCACCGGAGCTACCATGGTTGATATCAATGGCGACGGCTGGCTTGATATTTACGTTTGCCACAGTGGTAATGCCCGCGGCAACGAAAAGGGTAATGAACTGTTTATTAATCAGCACGATGGTACGTTTAAGGAAGAAGCCCAAAAGTATGGCCTGGTAGATAATGGGTTATCCACCCAGGCCATTTTTTTCGACTATGATAATGACGGCGATCTGGACTGCTTTGTACTAAATAATTCTTTCAGGCCTATAGAGTCGTTTGATTTTAGTAAAAATCTGCGTGCTGTTGTTGATGAGTTGGGTGGTGCCCGTCTTTATCGTAATGATGGCGGCCATTTTACAAATGTAACCAAAGAAGCAGGAATATATTCAAGTGATATAGGTTTTGGTTTAGGCGTTTCTGTAGCAGATATCAACCAGGATGGATATCCTGATATCTATGTCTCCAATGATTTTTTTGAGCGCGATTATCTTTATATCAACCAAAAAAACGGAACTTTTAAAGAGGATATTCAAAATGAAACGGGGCACCTGAGCCTGGCCTCAATGGGATCAGATATTGCCGATATCAATAACGATGGGCAGTATGATATTTTTACTACAGAGATGCTGCCTGAAGGCGATCGGCGTTTAAAAAAAATGACCTCGTTTGAATCATACGATGTGATCAAAGCCAAGCAGCGCGACGGCTATTATAACCAATACATGCAAAACTGTCTGCAGGTGCGTAATAGCGATGGTACGTTCTCCGAAACGGCCTTCTATTCGGGCGTAGCAGCAACCGACTGGAGCTGGGGAGCGCTGATGTTTGATATGGATAACGATGGTTGGAAAGATATTTTTGTATCAAACGGTATTTATAAAGACCTGACCGATCAGGATTACATTGAATTTTTAGGCAATCGTGATAATATGGCCAAAATAGCCGAAGGCCGGAAAAAATTTGATTATAAAGATTTTACTGATAAAATGGCTTCATCGCCTTTGTCTAATTATGCCTATCTGAATAATCACAACCTTACTTTCACCAATAAATCAACTGATTTTGGTTTGGATAAGCCGGGGTTTAGTAACGGTTCGTCATATGCCGATCTGGATAATGATGGGGACAATGACCTCATCGTAAATAACGAAAATGCCCAGGTGTCGATCTTTAAAAACAACGCCGAAAAAAACGGGAACCATCATATCCAAATAAAATTAAAAGGAACAGGTCTGAATACTTTTGGAATAGGTACTACGGTAAAAGTGTTTATGAAGGGCAGTTCGCTAATTTACTATAATCAGCCTACACGTGGTTTTCAAAGTTGCACATCGCCCAATTTACTTACAATAGGTATAGGTAAATACAAATCTATTGATTCGGTCCAGGTGATTTGGCCGGGTAATACTTATCAGTTGCTAAAAAACGTAAACGCGGATAAAGTTTACGCGGTTAATCAAACCGATGCCGCCTTGAAATATAACTGGACAAAGCCTGCTGTTAAAACACTATTTGCCGATGTTACCAAATCAATATTTGACAGCATTCCTAAGCATAAGGAGGACGATTTTATCGATTTCGACAACGAGCGCCTGATGCTCCAGATGTTATCGACAGAAAATCCTTATATGGCTACCGGTGACGTTAATGGCGACGGGCTGACTGATTTTTATTTCGGAAGCTCAAAAAACAGCTTTGCCAGCATCTATATCCAGCAAAAGAACGGTAAGTTTAAACAAACTATTCCCGAAGATTTTAAAAAGCAGGAATACCTGGAAAATGCCGGGGCTGTTTTTGGCGATTTTGATGGCGATGGCGACCAGGACCTGATTATAGGAGTAGGAGGTAATGCCGATGAAGCCGAAACACCAGTCTATAATCCCCGCTTTTTTGTGAACGATGGTAAAGGGAATTTTCATAGGGACCCTGAGAGAACACTCCATGCAGCTGTTAATGCCTCGATCATTATTTCGGCTGATTATGATGGCGATGGCAAGCCCGACCTTTTTATTGGGGGCAGAAGTATGCCCGGGCTTTACGGATGTTCGCCGCAATCATTTGTTTTTCATAATGAAGGCAACGGGCATTTTACCGATGTATCAAAATTAGTATTGGGCACGGATACAAGGCTCGGTATGGTAACAGCAGCCAAATGGGCTGATATTGATCATAACGGCTCGCCCGATTTGATAATTGCCGGTGATTGGATGGGAATTAAGATTTTCAAAAACAACAAAGGAAAATTTGCTGAAGATAAACAACTGGCTAATTACAAAGGCTGGTGGAGCAGTCTTGAAATTGCTGATGTGGATGGCGATGGCGCACTTGATATTATTGGCGGTAACATCGGGCTTAACTCAAAATTCAGGGCTTCGTTTGAGCAACCAATGGAAATTTTTGTAAAGGATTTCGATAATAACGGTACAAAAGAATGTGTAACTTCCATGTATAAAAGTGATGGGGTAAACTATGTTTTTCATATGAAACCTGATTTAGTGGGCCAGATGCCAATCTTCAAAAAACGTTTTCTGCGCTATATTGACTATGCGGGCAAACCATTTGACGAGGTATTTCCTGCTGAGATGCTTGATGGCGCCGAAAAGCACCAAATGAATTTCCTGGCTTCGGCGGTATTTTTTAATAAACGCGGAAAATTTATTTGTAAACCACTGCCTGCCGATGCACAGTTATCTATGATAAATACTATTTTGTGTGCAGATTTTGATAATACCGGAGCTGTGAAGATCATATTAGGAGGTAACTTTTATGGCTTTAAACCCGAAATCGGCCGGCTTGATGCCAATCGGGGGCTTGTTTATCAATATACAAAAAATGGGTTTGCTTATTTTCCGGCTGCCAAAACGGGCCTCAATTTAAACGGACAGGTACGCTCATCGTTAGGTATAAGAAATGCATCCGGTAAAAATTATTACCTGTTTGGCATTAATGATGAACCGCTTAAAGCTTATGAACTACGTTAACATCAATTTAATGCTGTTTGCCAAATATATTCTGAGATACTTCTTTATCCTTCTTTGTATTGGTGTGGTCGGCCTGTCTTCTTGTAAACCCCAAAAGGCCGGAGAAGGTGTATTTAAATTACTCCCAGCTAATGAAACGGGGGTGACCTTCGAAAACAGGAACGTAGTATCCGATTCGGTCAATGTTTTAGATTATTTGTATTTCTACAACGGTGCCGGCATAGCTACCGCTGATTTTAATAACGACGGCTTGCCCGATCTTTATTTCGTATCAAACCAGGGTTCTAACAAGCTTTACCTTAATAAGGGAGGGATGAAGTTTGAAGACATCACCGATAGAGCGGGTGTTGCAGGTACCGGGAATTGGAAAACCGGCGTAACTGTAGTTGATATCAATGGCGATGGATTTAAAGATATCTACGTAAGCGTGGTGTCAGGTTATAAAACCTTTTAAAGGTAAAAATCAGCTTTACATCAATAACGGTAATTTAACTTTTACAGAAAGCGCGGCCAAATACGGGCTCGATTTTGCAGGACTTTCTACCCAGGCTTCTTTTTTTGATTATGATAAGGACGGTGACCTGGATATGTTCCTGCTTACCTCATCAGTTCATAGCAATGATACCTATGGCGATTCAACCCAAAGGTTTAAATACAGCCATGATGCCGGCGATCATCTTTTCAGGAATGACAATGGACACTTTACAGATGTAACTGCGGGTTCAGGCATTTATTCGGCGCCAATTGGTTACGGATTAGGTGTGAGTGTAGGTGATTTGAATAATGATGGCTGGGATGATCTTTATGTAAGTAACGACTTTTTTGAGCAGGACTATTACTACGTTAACCAACATAACGGCACATTTAAAGAAGAGTTGAAAAGTGCGTTCGGACATACGAGCCTTTTTTCAATGGGGAATACTATCAGTGATATCAACCAGGATGGCCATTTGGATGTGCTTAGCACCGACATGCTTCCGGAAGAAATGAAGGTGTTACGATCGACCATCAACGACGAACCTTTGGATATTTATAATCAGGAAGTTAATGCCGGGTATTACTATCAATATTCAAAAAATTGTATGCAATTGAACGTAGGCAACGGCAATAAGTTTGTCGACCTGAGTTTGTACAGCGGGAACTCTGCTACGGATTGGACATGGTCGCCACTGGTACAGGATTTTGATATGGACGGAATGAAAGATATGTTCTTCTCCAACGGTATCAAACGCCGTCTCAATGATATGGACTACCTGAAATATCTTGGTGACCCCATGGTTATGCAGGCATATAAACAAAATCGCGTTTTTGATAAGGACAAGATCAACAGAATGCCCGAAGGCGGCGTGCATAATTACTTTTATCACGGTGAGGATAAATTGAAATTTACAGATGTTTCTAACGGCAACGATATGCAGCAAGCATCTATATCGGCAGGATCTGTTGCCGTTGATTTAGATAATGATGGCGATCTCGATATTGTGACCAACAATATGGATGAACCGGCATATATCTATAACAATACCACAATGGAGAACCGCAAAGAAAGCAAGCCGGGCTATCTTAAATACACTGTAAAATATAACCTTTTAAACCGTGATGGCATCGGTACTAAATTTTTCCTTAAGTCAAAGCATCATCTCGATCACCAGGAAATACAAACCAGCAATGCGTACGAAAGTAATTTGAATAACGAACTGCTTTTTACATTTGCCCCTGACGATAAACCAGAATCGTTGTTAGTGGTTTGGCCTGACAATAGCTACGAAGTGGTGAATGATTTTAGGCTCGGTCAGAAAACCACTTTAAGATATAACCCTCAAGCAGTTGAAAATAGTAAACCTATAGCTAAGGTTATCGAAGCTTTCATCAGCGATAAAAAACAGTTTGACAGCAAATCTATACAAGCAAAGCTTTTGACCACCGTTAAAACTTTTGATATTCCCGACTTTAATTATTATTCGCTTTTACCGCACACTTATTTGCAGCACACTCCCGCAGTTGCCGTAGCTGATGCCAATAATGATGGCATTGATGATATTTACGTAGGAGGCATAGCCGACGAAGAAAAATACATACTTGCAGGTGATAAATCGGGAGGATTTACCAAAGTTAAAGTGTCATTATTTGACCGGGATAAATATATTGCGGATGAGCAGGCTACATGGGCTGATGTAAATAACGATGGTAAGCCCGATTTGATCGTGATCAGCGCTAACCATCCTTTTCAGGAAACCGAGAAATTGATACAGCCCCGGTTATATATCAATAAAGGCAATTTTCAGTTTGAAGATCAACATTTACCAAAGCTCAATTACCAGGCATCAAAAATTACGTTGTTTGATTTTAACGGAGATGGGCTGAACGATATTTTATTTACCAGCGCCGTTTCATTTAAGGATTATACAGCTACTATTCCTTCCTCAATACTCATTAATAAAGGCAATGGAAAGTTTGAAATAAGTCATGACAAAGCTTATGATCAGATCATGAAGCTGCAATATGTCACCAGTATAACAACTGCCGATATCGACCACAATGGCAAGCCCGATCTGCTGATTACGGCCGAGTGGCAGCCCGTTTACATTTTCCTGAATGATGGAAAAAAAATAAATCGTTTCTCATCACCGGTTTTGGATAAGGAAAAGGGCTGGTGGCAGTCGGCTATAATAAGCGATATGGACGGCGACGGCAAGGCCGACCTTATTGCCGGCAATTGGGGGTTGAACAATAAATATAATGTTACTGCCGATCAGCCGCTTTATGCCTATAATACCGATTTGGACAAGGATGGCAAAAACGATTTGATATTATCATATTTTTATAAAGGCCTCTATTACCCGTTTCGTCCTAAAAATGATTTGGAGCAGGAACTGCCATATCTTAAAAAAGAATGGCTTAGCTATCAAAAAATGGCCGATAAAACCACCACTGAAGTATTTAAGGACAAACTGGATGATAATGACAGGTTAAGCGTGAACCAATTCAATAGCGTTTTTGTAAGTGATGTATTGCATGCTACTTCGGTTACTGCACTGCCATATCTTTATCAGCAGGCTCCAATTAAATCGATGCTAAAATATAACAATGGCGATATATTGCTGAACGGAAACTTTTGGGGTGTTGTGCCCTATGAAGGAAAGTACGATGCACTCGGCCTGGCCGGCTTACACTACAACAAACAGCAAAAACAATTTGATACGCCGACATACTATGTTAACGGTGCAATCAACTCACAGGAAATCACTTATCTGGTGCCAGTGAAAACGACAACCAATCTGAATACTTATCTTGCGGTTACCTATGATGGCCGGGCAATGTTATTAAGCAGATAGCGTAATATCACAATATCGGATAATATATTTTGGTGATCCATTTTGAGGTATCCTTTTGTGCCAGTCTATCGGTAACAAGCGATTGAAAAGGCATGGCAGGTGATACCAGCCTGTGATCTGTCATGTATATTTTCATTTGTACCAATGCATTGTTGACTGTGTTTTGGCCGCCACGTACATCAGCCACCAATAAATTGCCTCCCTTGGGTATGTTATTTAAACTTGTTTTTTGAAACGGAATTATCCTTTTGTTAATCGGTAAGGCGACATTTACCTGGTATTCGCGCTCATCTGTTTGGGTGACGTTAAGCATAGGGAAATTTGTTTGTTTAGCCCCCTGGCTGCCAGCTTGTTGTTGCAGGGTTTTAACGGTGTTGTAAATTGCTTGTAATGAAGGATATATCGGATAGGTGTTAGCCGAAACGAGCAAAACTGTGTCTTTAGCATGATTTAAGTATATTCTATAGCCATATGCGTTTCTTTCATCCTCAAGAAAGTGTTTAAGGGTTAGTAAAATTTCGCCAACCAGTTTTTCTGCATCTTGAGTTTTGAAATAATTAGTTATCCGTGATAAAAATTGGGTACTATTCTCATCAACAGCATCCCATTTAAATTTGACAGAGCCTTCGGCATCGGCAAAACAACTTATTACACCATTAAAGGTCAGGTTACCTTTTTTCAATTTAAGATAGGTACTGCTATTGGTCATTTTATCGATACTGATCTTTGCACCTTTAAAATTGTATTGCCTGTCCCCGGTTTTGGTGCCGGGCCACCATTTATCCCATCCGCTTTCGGTGGTCAGGAATTTTTCAGCAATAACGTCGGAGGTATCAATTGACAGGTCCTGTGCTATAACCGGTTTTTCGGGGAGCAAAATATAAGCCGCTGCAATAATTACAATAATGGTAAGTATAATAAAAAAGATCTTCTTCATTTAGTTTATAAAAGACGGATACCCGGGGTGATAAATTTAATAATATCGGGTGGATTAACAGGTGTATATTGTTATAAAATATGTTGCCTTTTTATTAAATAAAAAAAGTGCCTCATCGGGTTAAAAAACTAATGTAAATATGCTGTAGCGTACAAAAAAAAGCCTATATTGGCTGTTGATCAATCAAAAAACCAGCAGATTTTCTCCTTGTGTATCTGTTCGGTTTTTAACCTATTTTATAACTTATGAGATCCTTTTTATTTTGCCTTGCCGGTGTATTACTTTTATTCACCTCCTGTAAAAAGCCCTACTATGAAAAAGTACTCCACGATCCCGAACTTTATCGTATAACCGTTAAAAAACTTAATGATATTGTACTGGAAAATAACTTTCCGCCGGTTACAGCTTCCCGTAATTATGTATATGCCAATATAGCCGCCTATGAAGTTATAGCTTCCGGAGATCCTGAGCATTTTAGATCATTAGCCGGGCAAATTAAGCACTTACCGGCCGTACCCAAAGCGTCAAAAGATACTGCTGTTGATTACCAATTTGCTTCGTTGCTTGCCTTTTGCACAGTTGGCAATGCGGTAACGTTTCCGGAAGGTAGTATGGATCAATATGTTGATGAGCTTAAAAAGAAGGCCAAAGATGCAGGTATGCCGTCGGTTTTGTTTGATGGTTCCGTAAACTACGCTGATAAAGTCGCTAAATTTATATTGAAGTGGAGCAAAGGCGATCACTATGCACAAACACGGTCGGCAAGTAAATACACAGTAAAACAGCAGGATGGCCGTTGGATCCCCACGCCGCCCATGTACGCGCAGGCCCTTGAGGCCCATTGGGGTGAGATCAGGCCCATGGTGCTGGATTCCACAGCTCAATTTATTCCACCCGATCCGCCGGCTTTCAATGTTAAAGACCATAACAGTCCTTTTTACAAACAGGCGCTTGAAGTAAAGCAAATAGTTGACAGCCTAACCAAAGAAGAGAAACATCAGGCCGATTTTTGGGATGATAATGCCTTTAAACTCAACGTCGTAGGCCATGCATCGTTCGCGACCAAGAAGTTTTCGCCGGGAGGGCACTGGATGAATATTACCGCAATTGGCACAAGAATTAAAAAGTTTGATTTTGGAACCACAGTAAGCGTTTATACCGAAACGGCGATCGCTCTGTTTGATGGCTTTATTAATTGCTGGTACCTTAAATACCGCTCAAATTACGTTCGCCCCGAAACCATAATTACCAAATATATGGATGCCGAATGGCGCCCATATATTCAAACGCCCCCCTTTCCGGAGTATAGTAGCGGCCATGCCGTAATTTCGGCAGCCGCGGCCGAAGTACTTACCAATAGGATCGGTGATAATTTTGCATATACAGATTCATCAGAAATGGAGTTTGGGATCGATCCGCTTTCTTTTAAATCATTCCGGGCGGCCGCGAAATCAGCAGGGATGTCAAGGGTAATGGGAGGAATCCATTTTAAGAATGCCTGTATTGTGGGCAATAAACAAGGCGCCGAGATTGGGCAACTGGTGGTGAAAAAGCTACAATTAAAAATTAAGTAGTATTTTATTTATTTTAATTAAATAATTGATTTTGAACAGGATATTTAAATTGAGCTTGTTTTTCGCTTTGCTAACACCTGCTGTGTCTGAGGCGCAAAGCATCGATCCATGGAAAATTAAAGCCGACAAAATTGATCCCGCAAACTATTACGGAATTACCGTAGCCAACGGGATGATTGGGATAGTATCAGCACCGGAGCCTTTCAAGGTTAAAAATGTAGTACTGGCCGGCGCCTATGATCTATATGGCAGGGGGCGGGTAAGCAATTTCCTGAACAGCTTTAACCTGCTTAATATGTACCTTGAAATAGATGGCAGACGGATCGATGCTAAAAGTATTAACAATTTTAAGCAGGAACTGGATATGCAACACGCCGCCTTCACTACTACCTTTGATTATGCCGATAAAGCGACCATAAAATATACTTATTACTCGCTGCGGCAACTGCCCTTTACCGTTTTGATGGATGTTTCGGTAACAGCAAAACAGGCCATCAACATTACATCGGCCAGTGTAATGGAAGCGCCCGATGCGCTCAAAGAAGTGCAGAATTATTATAACGAAATCGACAGACCGCATGTAACCATTAGTTTGCTTACTTCAACAGCAAAGAGCCCTACAGGTAAAATGCAGTTATGTGCATCTACTTCGTTCTTATTCAGCGAACCGCACGGACAGGAGCCGCGTATTATTCATGAAATGTGGGACAATAACATGCACCTTATGAAGTTTAGCAAAGCGATAGCTGCCGGGCAAACTTATAATTATGCGGTAACTGGTTCATCCATAACTTCGGCACACCATGCCGACCCACTGAATGAAGCCGAACGCCTCACCATTTTTGCCAAATTGGAAGGTCGGGACAGGCTAATTAAATTTCATAACAAGGCCTGGAGTGAGCTGTGGACAAGTGATATCCAAATAGAGGGTGATGACCAGTCACAGCAGGATATTCACAGCATGTTATATCATTTATACTCATTCTCGAGGGCTGGCACAGCATACTCACCTTCACCTATGGGACTTTCTGGGTTGGGTTACAATGGCCACGTTTTTTGGGATTGTGATGTTTGGATGTATCCGGCTATGTTGGTTTTACACCCCGACATTGCCAAATCTATGGTTGAATACCGGTTTGAACGATTGGATGCCGCGCGTAAAAATGCGTTTTCACATGGTTATAAAGGAGCGATGTTCCCCTGGGAAAGCGCTGACAGCGGGGTAGAGGAAACACCGGTTTGGGCTTTGAGTGGTCCGTTTGAGCACCATATTACTGCGGATGTAGCGCTGGCCGCGTGGAATTACTATTGCGTAACCCAGGATAAACAATGGCTAAAAGAAAAAGGTTGGCCGATACTTTCAGCCACTGCCGATTTTTGGGCAAGCAGAGTTGAACGCAATGGACCCGGTCATTATGATATTAACAACGTAGTAGCTGCAGATGAATGGGCCGAAAACATTGACAATAATGCTTTCACCAATGCCGCAGCGAAAGCTAACTTGCTAAATGCTAACGCTGCTGCCAAAATCCTGGGAGAGAAGGCCGATGCCGATTGGGCAAATGTTGCTCAAAACATCCCGATCCTCAGGTTAGATAACGGCGTCACCCGCGAGCATGCTTCTTATAAGGGTGAAGGGATTAAGCAGGCTGATGTTAACCTGTTAGCTTATCCGCTTAAAACAATAACCGATCCGGCACAAATTAAGAAAGATCTTGAATACTACGAAACCCGTGTACCTAACGAAGGTACACCTGCCATGACCCAGGCCGTTTTTGCTTTATTATACTCGCGGTTGGGCAATGGCGATAAGGCATTTCACTTTTTTAAGGATGCTTATGAACCTAATCTCAACCCGCCGTTCCGGGTAATTGCCGAAACAAAAGGTGGAACCAATCCGTATTTTGCTACAGGCGCAGGTGGTATTATTCAAAGCTTGCTCATGGGTTTTGGCGGTTTGGATATTACACCAACCGGTATAGTACAAGTTAAAAGCAAGTTGCCTGCTAACTGGAAATCATTGAAAATTACAGGCGTGGGGATGAATAGAGCTACTTATACAATAAAGTAACTGTTTTATAACTTTACACGTCATGCCCTTTAAAATCTCCTGCGTTTGACAGAGAGAACGAATTGGCGATTGGAAGACTTACGAAGTTTTTAAAGCTTCGTAAGTCTGGCTTCTGAAACTTTCTTTACCAGGTACTTAGTTCTGAACTTCTGCCGGAGCCTTTTCTAATTGCTGGGTATCAATATGATACCTGTTTACTAAGTGCAGTAATACCCCATTTGTCCACCCGAAACCATCTTGCAGGGGGTATTCACCTCCGCCGGCAGTTAATTGTGTATCAACCACATTATACTTTTCAAGCAATTTGCCTGTTTGTTTAAACACCCGGATGTTAAGTTTAAGCCAGCGGATGGCTATCTCTTTAGCCAGCGTATTGTAATTGTACTTTTCAAGGCCGTCTACAGCTATGTATTGCAGTGGCGCCCAGCCATTGGGTGCATCCCACTGCTGGCCGGAAAAGTTGAGGGTAGTAACCAATCCGCCGGGTTTCAGGAAATTATTTTTGAGCCCATCAGCTACAAGACGGGCTTGCTCATCACTGGCAATTTTAAATTCGAGAGGGAACTCACCTGCAAGTGTTTCCACGGCAGATAGTTGTTTCAGCTGCCAGTTGTAATCATCAAACCAGCCTGTTTTTTGGTTCCAGCAATATTTCAGGATAGCATTTTTGCGGCTGTTTGCCCTATATCTATACATTTTGGCAAGCTTTGCATTTGAAAGTTGGTTTAAACTTCGTGCAATAGTCATTTCCAGGTTATATAATAGGCAATTCAAATCAACCGGTATAATATCGGTGGTTTGTATAGTTGGCAACTTACCCGATTCATCAAACCAGCGCGTACTGAAATCCCAACCCGAAGCCGCCGCTGCCCGCACGTTGCGGTAAAATTGTGCTGCCGGTTGTTTGCTTTCTTTGGCGGCATTAACATCTTTTATATATGATTCTTCGCGGGGTTCATCACTTTCGTCCCAATAACGGTTCATTATCTGCCCATCCGGCATTCGTACAACCCGGTGTGCAGCCTGATTGGCTTGTACAGCTTCCCATCCATGCATCCAATATTCATATTCTTTGATCAATTGCGGCCTGAAATGTACCAATACTTTCTCTCCATCAATTTTGGCCAACAGGTTTACCATCATAGCAAAAAATGGCGGCTGCGAACGGGTAAGATAATAACTTCGATTGCCGTTGGGTATAAAGCCATATTTATCAATAAGGTAAGCAAAGTTTTCGACCATGTTGCGGATCACTTTAACCTGATGGCTTTCCTGTAAGCCTAACATCGTAAAATATGAGTCCCAATAGTAAATTTCCCTGAACCTGCCGCCAGGTACAATGTAAGGGTTAGGCAGCGCCAGGGTTGATGAAAAAGGTTTTGCTTCATCCGGACGGCGTTGTAATACCTGCCACAAAGTATCAATATGTTTGCGGATACCGGCCGATATATCTGTTTGAAAATTGTTGTGTGATACAGGTACGTTAAAATTGGCCAATATAAATGCCTGGAGGTTAAACCCGGGCTGATCTTTCTGTTCGTTATAAGCCTTCATGATCAGTGCCGGATCCTGTTTGGGCACAGCGTCAACAAAAGTTTTGTTATCAGGGAAAATGGTTGAAGTTTGAACCGCCTCAAACAATCCCGGGAACTGTTGCCGGGGTGTAGCCGTTTGCGATTTTGCGTTAAATACAAAGAATAAAAATGCGAGTAAAAAAAGTTTTCTCATCAGCCTAAAATTATACCCTGTTGCAGGATGTGTAATTGGTTTATAACAGGTTATAAATTTACTATTTTTGAAACGAATATAACCGGTATCTGATTTGTTTTCAGGGTTTCTGTGCGATATTATCGCAGGGAAATATTAGATATCAAGGTGTGGGCCAATTAAAAAAACAAAATACATAAGCCATTTATTATGATAAACTTTTTACGGAAGGGAAGTATTATATTTTCGTTGTTACTTACCCAGCTATGCTATGGCCAGTCGCGGGTTAATACCCTGCCTTCCTGGGCCTTTGGCGGCTTTGTGCGGCCGGTAAATATCAATCCTATTATCTCACCAGATACGGTTTCCCGCTTTCTTGATCCTATGAGTAAAAAGCAGGTGCAATGGGAAGCCAATGACACTTTTAACCCTGCTGCAACCGTTAAGAACAATAAAATAGTGGTATTATACCGGGCTGAAGACTTGTACGGCATCGGTATTGGCTTCCGTACCTCTCGTGTTGGGTATGCCGAAAGCACTGATGGAATTCGGTTTAGCAGAAGGAAAACCCCGGTACTATATCCTGATAATGATATCGCTAAAAAGTACGAATGGCCCGGAGGCTGTGAAGACCCCCGCGTAGCCGTCACCGCCGGCGGGACTTATGTTGTTTTTTACACCGAATGGAACCGCGATCTGCCAAGATTAGGTGTGGCCACATCAAAAGACCTCATCCATTGGAAAAAACACGGGCCGATATTTGAAGCTGCCTATCATGGCAAGTTTTTCAATATCGCCAGTAAATCGGCTTCTATATTAACCCGGGTGGTTAATGGTAAACAAGTGATTATTAAAACAAATGGAAAATATTGGCTGTACTGGGGCGAACATCACGTATACGCGGCAACATCAACAAACCTGGTAGACTGGGCTCCGGTGGTTGATAATAAAGGAGAGTTGAAAGAGCTGATATCGCCGCGTGATGGTTATTTCGACAGTGACTTAACTGAGTGCGGCCCGCCTGCTTTGATGACCAAAAACGGTGTAATCCTATTTTACAATGGCAAAAACAAACCCGCCGAAGGCAGGGACACCCGGTTTAACGCCAATTCATACTGTGCAGGACAGGCCTTGTTTGATGCAAAAGATCCTTCTAAATTCAAAACACGCCTTGATTTTCCTTTCTTAAGACCAATGGAACCTTTCGAGAAAAGTGGTCAGTATATTAACGGAACAGTGTTTATTGAAGGGATGGTTTATTTTAACAGGAAATGGTTCCTTTACTATGGCTGTGCCGATTCGCGGGTAGCCGTAGCTGTATATGATCCATCGAAACCGGCACCTCCTGATCCGGTTGAATAGTATTTGACATTTGTTTATTGTTGAAGATCAAAATACAACGTAAAACTTTTGGTTGTGACGGCTAAAGTTTTATCTTCATAGTAAAAATCTTTATCATGCTTTATATCTTGATCTCAGTGGCAATTATTCTTTTTATTGCCCACGTTATTTTATTATTTACTTCGTTTTCAAATGCCGGCATTATTCCATCACGCTATTTTTACTCGCATCTAACGCTTTGGCTTACCGGTTTATCTGTATTTGCCTTAGCTGCCTTGTATAGTGGTACAAACCGCTCAGCCTTCCTTGATTATTTTGATACCTGGATGAGGAGGTCGTATATCGTACTGTTTACTTTTGGCCTATCGTTGATTGCTCATGTTGTTGTTACTTTTTTAGTGCTTCCATTATTACGGAAATCTAAACCTAATAATAACTTATAGCATGGGAAGGCCTAAGCAGTAATTATTATTAAGCTTTGTAACTAATTCAATAAATCAAGCAGGTCATCTTTTGACAATGAACTTGCAACAGCGGTGTCGGGCCTGATCAGGCTTTTGGCGATATCCTTTTTTGATTGCTGCATCACCATGATCTTCTCTTCGATAGTGCCGGGGCAAATAAGCCTTACCGCCACAATTTTTTTATCCTGGCCTATGCGGTGACAACGATCTATGGCCTGGTTTTCGACAGCCGGGTTCCACCACGGGTCGACGAGGTAAACATAATCTGCTTCTGTTAAATTAAGACCGGTACCACCAGCTTTTAGGCTAATGAGGAACACCCTGATGCCGGGATCATTCTGAAACTCATTAACGACCTGCTCGCGTTTGCGGGTTTGACCGGTGAGGTATGAGAAGCGAATCTCACGCGATATCAATTCCTTGCGGATAAGATCAAGCATGGAAACAAACTGCGAAAATATGAGTATCTTATGCTGGTGCTTTTTGCTTTCTATTTCCTCAATCAGCGTTTCCAATTTGGCCGATGCATCACCGGGCATTTTCTCGCCTTTTATGAGCATCGGCGAATCGCAGATCTGTCTCAATTTGTTTAACCCTTTTAATACGTTCATCGGGCTTTTTTTTAGCTCCTCATTTGTTGTGGCCGAAATGTACTCTCGGAATTCCTTCTCATATGAGTCGTAAATATGACGCTGCTCCTGCTTCATTTCACAATACAGCACCATTTCGGTTTTTTCGGGCAGTTCTGTTGCAACCTGCTGTTTAGTACGCCGAAGTATAAAAGGCCTTACTTTTTCCTGTAGTTCGGCCGCGCGTTTGCTCCCCTTAAATTTATCGATAGGAACAGCATAAATATCCTTGAAATATTGCTTGCTTCCCAGCAAACCGGGGCAGGCAAATGAAAGTTGACCATACAAGTCGAACGTATTATTTTCTATCGGAGTGCCCGTTATCGTAATTTTATTACGCGATTTCAGGAGCCTTACAGCCTTGTAACGCTGCGATTCGGGATTTTTTATATTCTGCGATTCATCGAGAAAAACGTAGTTGAAATTAAAATCCTTTAAAAAATTAATATCTGACAGTAACGTGCCGTAGGAGGTAAGCACTATCTCATACTGGTGCAGGTGTTTGGTATGCCTAAGTCGTTCAGCACCGTAAATGGTGTGGATGCTGATAGAAGGCGCAAATTTTTGTACCTCCTGCTGCCAGTTAAACAGGAGCGAGGTTGGCACTACAATAAGGTTGGTATTGTTTTCGGTTTTGCTGCGCTGTAAAAGGATAAAGGCTATCACCTGAATACTTTTACCCAGACCCATATCATCGGCAAGGCAGCCGCCAAAATTAAGGTTATCTAAAAAATTTAACCAGTTTAAACCCTGGCGTTGGTAAGGGCGGAGCGTTCCGTTTAATCCGGGAGGAACCGGTACTTCATCAATGCTTTCTGTACCGGTAAGCTTTCTGTTGTATATCGCAAGTTCGTTTCGCACGTCCTCGTCAAGCATTTCCTCGTCGTAATATTGCTGTATAGCAGTATAATTACTTTTTGAAGTATGCAGCGTGTCATCATCAGTAATCTCCCCCGAATTAAAATAATCGGTGAATTTCTCTATCCATTCGGTGGGTAAAATTCCCCGGGTTCCATCATCAAGGCGTACATACTTGCTTTTATTTTTTACAGCCTGGTGAACCTGTTTCAACGAAGCCCTTTTTTTGCCAAATTTTATATCGATAACTGTATTGAACCAGTTGATCCCGCTCACTACGTTGATCGTGATCTTTACTTTATGAGGGTTCAGCTTGTTGCCTTCCAGTTCGTTAAAGCCGAGTATTTCGATCTTGTGGTTATGCCATTCGTCAAATACATTTAAAAACCACTCCTCATCTAAAAAATGCCTTTTATGTAGGTAGAAGTAATCAAGGCCGTTATCCAACTGTTCGTTAAAATAAGGATGTTGTTTTACAAGCAGGGCTGCAAAGGCTATTTCCTCATCATCGCGCCGTTTAACTAAAAATTGGTTGCCTTTTTCGTCGGTACCGTAGATCTGCTTTTGCGTGCGAATAGGAATCTCGGCCTCGCCATAACGCAGCAAGGGGATGATCATTACATGTGCGCCAAAGTCCGACAAATAAATGATCTTTTCGGCAGGCTGATCAAAGCCCTCTTTTATCATCTGTTCCTGTGTTGCAGGCTTAATGTAAGTGTAATCAATGCGGAGTTTGCTTTCCAGCTTATTAAGCAAGTGTGATTTTAATTCTGCAAACTTACTCTTATGCACCTGCAGGCTACCCTGTTTCTTTTTCAGCAAATCAATGATATTCAATACCTGCAGGCTTTCAATAAGATAAAGCGCGTTACCTATGCCGATAAAATAGGTATACCTGATATCAAGATCTTTAATATCATACAGCAAACCATCGATGTTAAAAATACCGCTTATTTCATAAAACTCATCCCAGGTATTTACTTTTAGTTCCAGGTCACTTTTTAAATTTTTAACCAATACAGGGTTTATCGAGCCAGCTGTTACTTTATCCGAAACAGTGTTGTCATGCGCGTAAAAACTGTAGGCCAATGGGTTTTTAACAACGGCTTTTAGTGCTGCGATATCCGCAGCAGTTCTTTGTATGTTAATATGATTTTGAAACTTATGTACCCCGGTAAAGAATTTGAGTTGCTGTGCGTCATTCGTTTCCCAAATCAGGTCTAAAGGAGCGATAGGCGCCAGTGGGTTCTTGATTTTTCCATCTTTGGTGCTTTGTGCGGTGTAGAGTTCAATAAATAAATATTTATAGTATTTATGCTGTTTTAGTATGATACAAGTTGTTTTATTTGTGTCCTCGCCGGGTTGCCCAACCGGTTCAGAAATGTCATTAACTATAACGCTTTGCAAACTGGCAAGGCTCTCTTTGGTAATGGCTGTTAACGCGGCGGAGCGGGGGACTATCTCGAAATTTTTAGACAGTGATTTTACCTCGAAAAACTTGTCGAGATCAGGGGCCTCTTCAAGTCCGTAATCAGCTGCTGCTTTTTTTAACTTTTTATGTCTTAGTTCGTCATCAAAAAATAACCGTAACTCATCACGCTGTGTTATAGCCGATAGTACCTGTGCCTGGTGCTCGCAAAGTTTATTACCTGTAGCATGGCACCCGCACGAAAGCGCCAGCTGCCCTTCATGACTGGTAACAATTACCTCGGGAAAGGCAACTGTACCCGACTGATTGGTAAAAGCCCCGTGGTTAATTTCCAAATGTTTGGCCAGTATTTGCCTGTAGCTTTGCTTGTCAAAATAAATGCTGACGGCTGCGTGAGCGGCAATAACACTTTCGCTAAGGTCGGTTATGGTTGCGCCTTTGATGATGATATTATGGTTGCTTTCGCCTTCCTGGTAGCTAATTATCCTGATCACTCGTATATTGATGTGTTACCCGGTAAATATCATAACAATTATATAAAAGAAGACAATCACCAACGCATTTTCGTGAACTATGTAACAATTATATTCTTTATCAAATATTTACCTTTAGTAAACGTATCTGCCTTAATTTAGCCACTTAGTTCAGTACTATGAAGTATCCAAAATTTTTATTGCATCTATCCATATTAGCAATTTTTTTTTCCCTTTATGCCTGCCATACCGTTTCTGGCATCAAACAAAGCTCCGATAATGAACAGGTTAATATGCACAGTGCTTATGATGACAGCACACTAAATCGTCATATACTACCGGTTTTAATGCCTTACAACCGTATTATTGATCCGGCAGGAACGGTGATATCGTTTGGCGATGCATCCGACGAAAATCATAGCATGGATGTAAGGGTGATACCTGGTACCAGGTTTATCGCTGTCGAAGACCGATACGGACTTACTATAATTGATACATTCTCAAAAAAAGTAACCACCCGCTGGACCTATAAACAAGATTCCCGCTACGGCGGACTTACCAGTACTTACTCCGGCCTAAGAGTTGTAAATATTGACAATCAAACTCAAATATATTGGAGCGCTGCGGCAGGCAAGGGTAAGGATTCAAAATCGTATGTTTTCCAGGCTATCTGGAAAGATGGTAATATCAGCATACAAAACACTTTCAATTTTAAAGCTGAAGGCGAGTCGCCATTGGCATTACCTAACGATTTAGCCATCAATAAAGAAAATGGTATAAATTACTTATATGTAGTTTTAAATGGAAATAACCAACTGGCGAAGATCAATTTAACCGATAATAAAGCCGTTTGGACGAGATCAACCGGTGTTGCACCTTATGGGTTGACGATTGCAAAGGACAAGATATTTTTAACCAACTGGGCCGGGCCGCAAGCTATTGATACATTGAAGCGTGAAACAGCGGGTGTACCCTATGGTAAAGCTTACGTCGATCCTAAAACAGGGGCAACGGTGCAGGGCACAGTAATGGTTATGGATTTGGCTAAGGGCGATGTGATCAAGGAAATTACTGTGGGGCAGCATCCTAATGCCATTATCAATAGTACAGATGAAGCTTTTGTTTATGTAGCGAATGGCAATAGTGACATGGTATCGGTAATCTCAACAAGTTCATTACAAAATGTAGCAGCGATTGATGTTAAATTAAATCCCGGTAAAAAAAGTTATATAGGCGATACACCCAATGCGTTAGCTATAAATAACGATGGCACAATCCTGTATGTAGCAAATGGCTTGGATAACGCTGTGGCCATGGTTAAATTGGGCAATAAAACATCACTTAAGGGAGCCGGAAACGATGAGCTAAAAGGCTTTATCCCGACCGAAGCATACCCTGGCGGCCTGGCTGTTGACGGTAATAATTTATTTGTAACCAACCTGGAAGGAGAGGGCTCAAGGTTAGGTACCGACGAGATAGGTAAAAGCAATTTAAAAGGTGATTTACCCTCGGGAGCAGACGTTACAGCTTACAACTCGCACCATTCAAAAGCTACCGTATCAATAATAACTATTCCGGATGATGCTTTGCTTAAAAAGTATACTCAAAAAGTCCAAAATCTAAATCTGAGTTTCCGCCAGCAGATAGCACAGTTACTGCCCCGTAAAAACATTGCGCCTAAACCCATACCAGAGCGTATTGGCGAGCCATCGGTATTTAACCATGTACTTTATATTATCAAGGAAAACCGCACATACGACCAGGTTTTGGGCGATATGCCCGAAGGTGACGGCAATAAATCGCTTTGTATCTATGGTGATAGTGTTACCCCCAATCAACATAATTTGGCGCGCAACTTTTTGTTGCTTGATAATTATTATGCCTCAGGAAAATGCTCTGCCGAAGGGCACCAATGGACTGATGCCGCTATGGTAACCGATTATGTTGAAAAAAGTGTACGCTCCTGGTTTAGAAGTTATCCGCATGTGCAGGAGGACGCTTTAGTTTATGACGGGAACGGTTTTATCTGGAATAATGCCGCCGATCATGGCAAAATTGTCAGAATTTACGGTGAAGCCTGTGCCGTGCATTTTGATGATAAGTTAAGCTGGAGCGATATTTATAACAATTACACAGCAGGTAAACCATTCGCATTTAAAAACACCAGCACTATTTCCCGAGTGAGGCCAATGCTGTCACAAAATTTCCCGGGATCCGACGAGCATAAGATCAATGAACAGTTACGGGCCACCGCTTTTATTAAAGAACTTCATGAATATGAGCAAAAGCCTGGTGACCAGTTACCGCAACTGATGATCATGGCCCTATCGGCCGATCATACTGTAGGCACCCGGCCAGGCTACCCGACACCTGACGCTATGGTAGCTGATAATGACCTGGCGCTCGGCCGTATTGTTGAAGCAGTTTCAAAAAGCCGTTTCTGGAAAAACACGGTAATATTTGTTACCGAAGATGATTCACAGGCAGGGTGGGACCATGTATCTGCATATCGTACTACAGGGTTTGTGATTAGTCCGTATAGCAGGTTACAGCATAAGGTGAGCAAAAACTATAATCAAACCTGTATAGTGCGTTCTATTGAGCAAATATTGGGCTTACCACCAATGAATATTATTGACGCTACTGCATTACCTATGTTTGATTGCTTTACCGGCAAACCATCTGCATACACTTATACCAGTTTAAAAAACAGGGTTCCGCTCAATACAATCAACCAGCCTTTTTCTGCGCTAAAAGGTTCTGCATTGCATTTTGCACAATTATCATCAAGACCTGAATACGATCATATTGACGGTGGTAATGATGATGTGATGAACAGGATACTTTGGTTTGCGGCTAAGGGTAAAAAAGCTTATCCCGCTAAACTGGCGGGCAAAGATGAAGATCATGATGATTGATCGGGAAAATAGCTAACGTCAACATCATTCCCAGAGATTAACCGTATAATATTACATGGATGATTAGAGCTCGTTGCCTTAACCAGACAGCGAGTTTTTTTTATAGCTGATTGCCTTAAATTTCTATTGATCTATTAATTGTTTTATGCGTAAAAATACGGGAAACTCTTCTGAAAATTCCGTGAAATTACGTGGTCATTTGTGCACGATATTACTTTATCTTTATTGCAAACCTCATCAACGCCTGCAAGCAATTAATCAATCAATTTTTCAACCTAACCAAAAAAATTATGAAAATTTCTGCGCTTGATGAGAACGGCGCACCAGTCGACTGGTGGTTTATCTACAAAGTTCCGCAACTTGACGGAGGTGTGGGTAATGACAAAGCTACAGGGTACGAATATGTTTATTACGACTCAACTATCGATGCCAATACCGACGCCCGAAAAAGAACGATTACCAAATCACCCAATGTTTTGAATGGCGATAAAGGAGCACTCAACCTGACGATGGACTCCGTATTCAAAAACTTTAAATCACCGGCTCCGAGTACCGGATGGGTTCTTTATAATGACGAGATGCCCGAAAGTGCCAATAAACATGATGATGGCACCAAAGGGCATACCAAGGGAGTATTGGCATTTGATACCGAATCTAAAACTGCATTTTGGTTACTTCACTCATGGCCGAAATTTGCAGACCCTGGTGCCATAAAAGATCCTACTCCCAAATACGGGCAAACCTACCTGTGCATTTCATTGGATTTGGATACTGCTAATCTTATTGCCAAACAGATGCTGAACCACCAGGAGCCGCAAATCTATCTTCATAATACCGCCAACCTGCCCGCAACTGCCGAGTTGCATTCGCTGACACAGCCTTTGGCGAGCCACCCGATCGCTCTGGGCGACTCGATCGATTTAAAGTCTATTGGCGGTATGCCATTCAAAGTTATAGCCAAGAACCGGGAATGGAATAAAGATTTTTGGAACGAATTGGTAGGGCCTATCCTAAACGACGATTTAGACATTGAAACCTGGATCCGCGGTCCTATTCCACCTATCGCTGATAGCGACGGCATTCACAAAACTTTTGACATCAAGTATATCAATTTAGGTTTCATGGGTGCACACTGGGCCTGGCCCGAAACACATGACCATGCCAAATGGGGAGTTACATTGCATGATCCCTGGGTTTGTGTTGGCGATATCAACCGCATGATTTCGCAAAGGAGGCGCGGCGGCTGTACAATTGCATTTCAAAATCAAACTTTATGGTCGGGTTTATCCAAAACAAGTTTGCTTTTAGCGCCTCCGGGGCATAACAGAACTGAAGCTCACGTTCTGATCCAAAAAACACATCATCTTCATGCCGAAGCACCATTGAGGGAACAGCAGTAAACGTAATTTACAATTTAAAACTTTTCCATACACGCCAGTATACAAAAATTCTGCTCAAGCGGGATTTTTGTATACATATTAGGCTGTTTTTTATAACATAGCGGATGGTTTGCTTATATTTAACTATCAGTTTGATATAAAATTATAAGCCAGCGCTGCCAATGATTTTAAACGGAAAATACTTTAGCTTCGAACCGAGGCGATATGCATTTATGCTAATCGCTCTTTTTACTACTAACGGCTTTGCGCACGCTCAAAACTTACCCAACGAAACAAGACCACGCATCGTAATTACAGCAGATCCGGAATTGGATGATAATAATTCACTTATTCGGTTCCTGCTATATAGCAGTGATGTTGAAATTGAAGGATTGATTTATGCCAGCAGCGCTTTTCATTGGAAGGGAGATAGCAAAAGAACCAAATGGTTTGTACCGGGACGGGAGTATACCCGCTTTGGATTAAACTTGTGCCCATGTGAATCGTGGCGGTGGGGTGAAGATGAGCATTTTATTCATGATGCTGTGTATACCTACGCAAATGTTTACGCCAATCTAAAAATTCATAATTTCAATTATCCTGCACCTGATGTACTCAGAGGCAAAATCAGGATTGGGAATATTGAATTTGATGGTGATATTTCAAAAGATTCACCAGGTTCAGACCTCATCAAAACCCTGATACTTGATGATAAACCGGGCCAATTGTTTATTACAGCATGGGGAGGCCAAAGCACTATAGCGCGTGCTTTAAAAGCTATTCAGGAACAATATGAGTTCACCGCCAATTGGGAGCAAACGAAATTAAAAATTTATCGAAAGGTGGTTTTACTTCCCTCCAGTGACCAGGATGATACTTATGCAAATTATATTAAACCTAACTGGCCGGGTGTTTATCATATGTTTTAGAGTATAAAACTGCTAATATGCCCCCTGTTAAAGCTATCAGGGAACAATGGCATGAGGACAAAAACTCTTTAAACCAGCATGACGCCGGTGCTGCATCAATAACCCTCGACCAGGTTACCAGAAAGCAAAGAACGAATGGCTATCTGCAGATAAGAAAAAGAATACCATTTATTTTGAAACCAATAATAATGGCATGATATCCGGCGCAAGTTATGTACCCAATGGCTGTCAGGATGATTGCTCAACAGGTATCTCCATAAGCGAGATCAAGGCACTGTAACTTTATTGTAATTTACAGCGAAATTTGGCCGATATGTGTCATAACGCATATTACTTTTGTGCTTTTTAGTACCTTTGACCAAATTTTTAATTGATGCATAATTCAGATAATTTACAGTTTTTACTTAACGATCCGAATTTATCTGCTGATTTAAAGCATATTGCTCAAAAAGTTCTTGACAAACAACGCATCACTTTTGATGAAGGTGTTTTGCTTTATGAGCAGGGCGAACTTGGCTATCTTGGCACTTTGGCTAATTACATCCGCGAGGAACGCCACGGCGATAAAACTTATTTCAACCGTAATTTTCATATTGAGCCCACCAATCTTTGCGTTTACGACTGCAAATTTTGTTCGTACTCGCGGCTGCTGAAACAAAAGGCGGAAGGATGGGAGTACACCATGGATGAAATGTTCAACATGGTTACCAAGTATGATGGCGAACCGGTTACTGAGGTTCACATTGTAGGTGGTGTGCTGCCGCAATATGACGTGCCTTTTTACCAGGAACTTTTCGCCCGCATCCGCGCGCATCGCCCGGAGTTGCATATCAAAGCGTTAACCCCGGTTGAATATCACTACATCTTTAAAAAAGCTAAAATTGACTACGCCACAGGCATGCGCCTGATGAAGGAAGCTGGCTTGGACTCTATCCCCGGCGGCGGCGCTGAAATTTTTGACCCGGAAATCAGGGATCAGATCTCAAAAGATAAATGTACTGCCGATCAGTGGCTGGCTATTCATGAAGAATGGCACAAGCTTGGCGGCCGTTCAAACGCTACCATGCTTTACGGGCATATTGAAGCATATAAACACCGCGTTGACCACATGGAACGCTTACGCCAATTGCAGGATAAAACAGGCGGTTTCCAGACGTTCATTCCGCTTAAGTTCCGTAACAAGGATAACCAGATGTCGCACGTACCCGAGGTTTCGGTAATTGAAGATTTGCGAAACTACGCCGTAGCCCGCATCTACCTGGATAACTTCGACCATATTAAAGCTTATTGGGCTATGATCAGTCGTACTACCGCACAGCTTTCGCTTAACTTCGGCGTTGACGACATTGATGGTACGCTTGATGATACCACCAAAATCTATTCAATGGCCGGCGCCGAAGAGCAGCATCCAGGTATGAGCACCAAGCAAGTGGTAGAGTTAATTAAACATGTAGGCCGCCAGCCTATTGAACGTGATACATTATATAATGTAGTAACGGATTATACCAACTTTGTGTTCGGCGACGAACCGAAACCGCAGTATTACAAATTACCGGTAATTAATTAAGCTTTTTAAGCTGAAAGCCAAAGGCCGAAAGCTTAAAGCAAAGCAATAAATTTAGCATAGATAAAAGCAAAAAAGCTTTAAGTCTTCGGCTTTCAGCTTTGGGCTCAAGAAAATGGTACAAAAAACCTTATATATAGTACGTCACGGCCAAACTGAGTATAACAAACTTGGTATTATACAGGGTCGTGGTGTGGATACCGATTTAAATGACGAAGGTCGTAAACAAGCCCGCCAGTTTTTTGAGGCTTATAAAACTGTTCCGTTCGATAAAATTTATATATCGGCATTAAAGCGCACACAGCAAAGTATCCAGCCTTTTATTGATCTGGGGATACCTTATGAAAAGCTTCCGGGTTTGGATGAGCTGGCCTGGGGCATTCACGAAGGCCAGTCGCCAACTACTGATAATAAAGCTGCTTTTCTGCAGATTATGCGTGATTGGCTGGATGGTAAGCTCGACAGTAAATTTGAAGGGGGCGAAAGTCCGCTTGAGGTTGAAGTACGCCAGCGCGAAGCCATGGAGGTGATCATGAGCCACCCCGAAGAAAAAAACGTGCTTATTTGTATGCACGGTCGCGCTTTACGACTGTTGCTTTGTATCCTTACCGGTAAGCCCTTATCCGAAATGGATACCTTTCCGCACCAAAACCTGGTATTATACAAGGTAACGTACAATGGCGAAAGATTCGAAATCATCGACTTTAACAATGCCGAACATCTCAAACATTCCGAAGAATAGAAATAGCGAATTTGTGAACAAGATCAGAATATCAGCAGTAAGCTACACTAATACCAAACCCTTTTTATACGGCATTCAACATACCGACATCATTAATAAAATTGACCTGAGCCTTGATATCCCGTCAGATTGTGCTCAAAAGCTTATTGACGACGTGGTTGATATCGGTCTGATCCCGGTTGCTGCAGCACTGAGTTTGCCGCAATGGGAAATTGTTTCTGACTACTGCATTGGTGCCGTAGGCGCGGTAAACTCCGTTTTCATTTTCAGCAATAGTGATATTAAGGACGTAACTACCATTCAACTCGATCCGCAGTCGCGTTCATCAAATAATCTTGCCCGTGTGCTGCTGAAAAACCACTGGTTGGTAAACCCCAAACAGGTAAGTAATGCGCCGGATTATGCCCAATCTGCAGATGAACAAACCGCCTTTGTACAAATAGGCGACCGTACCTTCGGCAAAAAGCAGCAATACAAATATGTTTACGACCTGGCCGAAGAATGGCAAAAAATGACAGGTCTGCCATTCACCTTTGCAGCCTGGATAGCTAATAAACCTATCCCTCAGGATTTTATGGACGAGTTTAACGAGTCACTAAAATACGGTCTTGATCATCGCGAAGATCTGTTTAAAGAACTACCCATGCGTGATGACTTTGACCTGATCGACTACCTGATGGTTAAAATAGATTATGATTTAACAGCAGACAAGAAGAAAGCCCTGTACCTGTTTCATGAGTATATAAAAGCGTTATAATCTCTGAACCGGGATTGGGGCGGATTTTTAGGATTACAGGATCAGAATTGTTTGGTTATGTAATCCGATAATCACATAAATCCCGGTTCGCGCAAAAACAATTCCCTTCTCAATTCCATTGCTTATCTTAAACACAAAAACGTTTATCTATGAGCAATACTCCCCAACTATTAAAAGGACAAGCAGCCCTCGTAACCGGTGCCGATAGCGGCATTGGCAAAGGCGTTGCATTGGCAATGGCTGCAGCCGGCGCTAAACTCCTCATTAACTACGCACATAATAAAACCGCAGCCGATGATGTTGTAAGCCAGATCAAAGCCACAGGCGGTGAGGCATTTGCATTTCAGGCAGATGTAAGCCATGAGGAAGAGGTAAAAGCCATGTTTGCCGAAATATTTAAGCAATACGGCACTATTGATATCCTTGTGAACAATGCCGGTTTGCAAAAAGATGCCAGATTTGTTGATATGACGCTCGACGACTGGAATAAAGTGATCAGCATCAATTTAACCGGCCAGTTTCTTTGTGCCAGGGAGGCTGCTAAAGAGTTTATAAAACGGGGCGTTGTTGAGGGAAAAAGTAAAGCCGCGGGCAAAATTATCTGTATGAGCAGCGTGCATGAAGTTATCCCCTGGGCGGGGCATGTAAACTATGCGGCTAGCAAAGGCGGTATTATGATGTTTATGAAAAGTATAGCACAGGAGCTCGCCCCGCATAAGATCAGGGTGAATGGGATAGGGCCAGGCGCTATACAAACACCTATTAATAAGGAAGCCTGGGAAACCCCGGAAGCTCTTGATAAGTTATTGACGCTCATCCCTTACAACCGGATAGGCCAGCCGGCTGACATCGGAAAACTGGCAGTTTGGCTGGCTTCAGATGAGTCGGATTACATTACCGGGGTCACAATTTTTGCAGATGGGGGCATGACTTTGTACCCGGGCTTTGCAGATAATGGCTAAATGACATTTTCATGACAACATAAATCGGTTTAGCAAACTAAAAACGCCATTAATTGGCGTTTTTTCTTTTAGATATTGTAAAATATACACTAAGGTTATTGATAAAATTTAAATTTTGCGGCTATAAAAGGCTATAATTATTAAATATTCATAAAAGTTCAAGAAAATTTTAAATATTGACAAGTGTAGCGTATTTTTGTTGCAGGATTTAAAATTTAAACGAACATGAAAAAGATATTTTTAACAATAGCAACTGCAGCCTTATTTACCGTTAACGCTTTCGCTGATGGTGGCAAAAAATCAGATGGTGGTACCAACGTTTCTTACGTAGCATTACACGGCTTTACTGCTGACTTCGCTGAAGCTACCAACGTTAACTGGACTGTAACTAAAAACGTTCAAAAAGCTACTTTTACTGTTGATGGCGTTCAAAAAACTGCTTTCTACAACCTGCAAGGTGAATTTTTAGGTACAACTCAACGTGTTGACAACAAAGCTATCCCTGCAAAAGCCCTTAAACAAATCAACAGCGATTACAAAGGTTACGAAGTAGGCGAAGTTATCGTTTACCAGGCTAACACTTCAATCAATGACGCTATTGAGCCAACTTCATATTTTGTTGACTTGAAAAACGACAAACACGAAGTTTTGGTAAGGATTACTCAACAAGCTAACATCGAGTTTTTCCAACAAGTAAAATAACTCCGAAAAATTATAACAATGGAAAGCCGTCCCGAATATCAGGACGGCTTTTTTTATGATTATAAATCACACTTTTATGTCATAAAGCCTCTTTTCATAAAACAAAAAGGGTGTTTTCGTCTTTTAAATATTAATTAATATTTACTTCATATGTCGAAAACAATAATTGTATCAAACCGTTTGCCTGTTAAAATTTCCAAAACTGATGGTGCATACCATTCATCACCGAGCGAGGGAGGATTAGCTACCGGTTTAGGTTCAATATATAAACAGGGCGATAACGTATGGATAGGCTGGCCCGGAATAGAAGTTGCTGAGCAGGAAGATAAAGACCAGGTTACAAAAGAATTAAAAGAGTTAAGCCTGATTCCTGTTTTTTTAGATCAGGAAGAGATCAACCAATACTACGAAGGTTTCAGCAACGAGGTTTTATGGCCCGTTTTTCATTATTACGCTTCAACTTATGCTGCATACAAACAATCAAACTGGGATTACTATAAAGCGGTAAATAAAAAGTTCAGGGATATGATCCTGAGCATTGCCGAGCCCGGCGATGTGATCTGGATCCACGATTACCAGTTGCTATTGTTACCCGCCCTGGTCAGGCAGGAGTTGCCGGATGTTTCTATTGGCTTTTTCCTCCATATTCCTTTCCCGTCAAATGAAATGTTCAGGTTAATCCCGTGGCGTTCGGAACTATTGGATGGAATGCTTGGCGCCGATCTGATCGGTTTACATACATTTGATGATGTGCGCCACTTTTTAGGTGCGGCTACACGTCTGCTGCCGGTAACATCCAGTGCCAATATCATCAGCAATGGCGAGCGCTCGGTTGTTATCGAGTCGTTCCCGATGGGGATCGATGAAAAAAGGTATTCATCGCTACCGCTACAGGACGATGTAAAACAGCAGATTGAGCTTATTAAAGAGAATTTCCAGAACAAAAAGCTGATCCTTTCTATAGACAGGCTTGATTACAGCAAGGGGATCCTGCAAAGGCTGGAAGCTTTTGAGCTGCTGCTTGAACAATGCCCGGAATGTATTGAGCACATTACGCTTTACATGATCGTGGTTCCATCCCGGGATACGGTACCGCAATACGCTCACCTTCGGGATGAAATAGATAAAAAAGTAGGGAAGATCAATGCTTTGTATCGCACTATGGACTGGAGCCCGGTGCACTATTACTATCGCTCATTCCCTATCGAAACCCTGTCGGCACTCTACTACTCGGCCGATGTTTGCCTGGTTACACCCATGCGCGATGGCATGAACCTGGTAAGCAAAGAGTATGTCGCCAGCCGGATAAACAATGATGGCGTATTGATTATGAGTGAGATGGCAGGATCATCTAAAGAACTTATAGATGCTATAATTGTTAATCCTAATAATACCGGGGAAGTTTGCCGGGCCATTTTACAGGCTATCAATATGCCGCTTGAGGAACAGCGCCGGCGCATGATCCCGATGAGGCAGCTTGTAGCAAAGTTCAACACATCCCATTGGGTTAAAATTTTTATGGACAGGCTGAAAGAAGTAAAACTCATGCAGCGCTCCATGCAGGCCAGGCACGTGAGCAACACTACCGAACAAAGTATTATTAACCGTTATATCAAAACTAAAAAGCGCATTATCTTTTTGGATTATGACGGAACACTGGTAAATTTTAAATCCAATATCGATCAGGCCTCTCCCGATAAGGAGTTGTACAATGTCATCAATAAACTTGCGGAAGATTCTGCAAATCAATTGGTTTTGATTAGCGGGCGAAAGCATGAAAACCTCGACGAGTGGTTTAAGGAAAACGACATCTATCTTATTGCCGAACATGGTTCATGGTTTAAGCAACCCGGCACTTTATGGCATAAAATAAGCGGACTAACCGATCAATGGAAGCATGATATTTATCCGATATTGGAAACCTATGTTGATCGTACACCTGGCTCGTTCATTGAAGAGAAAACATATTCACTGGTTTGGCATTACCGTAAAGCCCAGGCCGGGCTTGGCGAGCTCAGGGCCAATGAGTTGATGAATAATCTTAAATATCTTGCAAGCGATAAAGGGTTACAGTTACTGGCAGGGGATAAGGTACTGGAAGTGAAGAATATGGATATTAATAAAGGCAAAGCCGCTTTAACACTTACCGAAGGCCGCGATTATGATTTCATTATAGCTTTCGGCGATGATTATACCGACGAAGATATCTTTAAAGCGCTGCCCGAAAGTGCCATTACCATTAAAGTTGGCAGTAATCTTTCGGCAGCTAAGTTTTACCTGCGGAACCCATCGGAGGTTAGGAAATTGCTGACCAGTTTTGCTAAATATACGCCGGTTGAGGAACCGGCAGACAAGTAGGGTTGAATAGTTTTAATCTTGCGCTCGTTTGCAACGAGCGCTTAATATGGCTTAGCGATTGCATCGCCAGTGGCGTTATAAACGCAAACCCAGGTTACGCACTCGTTGCAAACGAGCGCGAGATGACAAATAGGTATTATTAGTTTAATTTAAAATTTATTTATGCCTGCGGTTTAGCCGCGGGCATTTTTTTATATTCGGTTCGCGATAATGTAACCCTTTATGAAAAAAATCAGCCTGCTTGTTTTTGCATTGATGCTTAGTTGCCATATCATTTTTGCGCAAACCCCGGTCTATAAAATTTATGCTGTAAAATTCGCCGAATCCGGATATCCATTTAAAGTGGGCGATTGGGCATTGAACGGCCCCAAAAATGAGCCGGTTAAAATTGATTTTATGGTATGGCTTATCAAAGGCAGCAACGGCAAAAACATTTTGGTTGATGCCGGCTTTTTGCCCGATATCGAAGATGCTAAAGAATTTAAACTTAAAACCTATCAACGCCCGGACTCGGCGCTTTTAAAGCTTGGTGTAAAGCCCCAGGATATAACCGATATTATTTTAAGCCACCCTCATTGGGATCATATAGATGGTTTAAGTCTTTTCCCTAAAGCTAAGGTTTGGATGCAAAAGCTGGATTATGAGTTTTTTGTAGGCGCAGCATGGCAAAAAGCGGGAGAGGCAGGGGGGTATGCTAAGCGCGATGTTATCAATACCGTTAATTTAAATTTGGCGGGCAGGCTCAAACTGATAGACGGCGACGATAAAGAGATCATTAAAGGTATAAAAGTTTATACCGGTTCAAAGCATACCTACAATTCGCAATATGTGCTGGTACAAACCGGGAAAAACAGGGTGGTAATGGCATCTGATAATATCTGGATCTATTACAGCCTTGAACATTTAGTACCACCTTCGCAAGGTGGCACACTTGATCCGGCAGGCTATGTCAAGGCAATGAAACGCATGAAAACACTTGCAAGCGACGTTAAATTTATCATTCCCGGGCATGATGGCAGGCAGCTTGAGATCTTTCCAAAAGTTGCGGATGGAGTAGTGGAGATCAGGTAATTATTTAGGTGAACAGCGAATTACTTAATCCAGACTTACGAAGTTTTAAAAACTTCGTAAGTCTTATCTGCTGCCAATTTATGCAAGAGAAGATTAATCCTACAAAAATATCGGCCTATCCAATTTCATGGCAATCCGGTACGCAGCATTCATCAACCCTACATGGCTGTAAGCCTGGGGGAAATTACCCCACTGGCTTCCGTCGCGCTCATCAACATCTTCGCTAAAGAGCAACAGGTGATTGGAATATTGCAGCAGGTTGCCAAACTCGCGCTGGGCATCATCCAATCGACCAACAGCAGCCAGCGCTTCTACATACCAAAATGCGCAGATCAGGAAAGTAGTTTTGGGCTTACCAAAATCGTCTGTATATAAATACCTGTAAAATAATCCATTAGGTGTCTTTAGTTCTTTTTCTAATGCAACTAAATGATCCTTCGCTTTCTGCGAATTTGGATCGAGATAGTTCATCATAATCAATTGCAAAGTGCTGGCGTCAAGGTTACTGCTCCCGGCCGAGTTGGTGTAAACTTTGCGCACCGGGTCATAGCAGCTCTCGATATGCGCGGCCGCACGTTCTTTAAGAGAAATGGCCTTATCAATCAGCTCCTGGTTTTGGATGGTACGCGCCATTTTTTCGGCAGCGGATGCGCCTGCCCATTGAAACAGGTTGCTGTAACAATGAATGTTGGCCATATTCCTGAACTCCCAGATGCCGGCATCTTTTTCATCAATGGTATGCTCTATCTTACTCAACAGAAAGGCTATCCAGTGAACCGAATCTTTTCGTTCCGAAAAAACAAAACGATGATCGGTGTATAATGGGAGCAGGGAGATCAATACCTGGCCGTAGATGTCATTCTGAATGTGTTCAGACGCCTGGTTGCCAACCCGTACCGGCTGGTTGCCCATATAGCCTGCTAAATCAGTCATGATATTTTCGACAAGGTCTTTTTTACCAGTGATGCCATATAGCGGCTGGTAGCGTTCCATTTCCGAAAAGGTAATATCAGTAACATAGCCGAAATACTTCTCCATCTCCTCAAAATGGCCAATGTGGTTTAGCGCGGTTATTACGTAATAAGTATCGCGCAGCCAGCAATAACGATAATCCCAGTTACGGCCGCTTCCCGGCGATTCGGGCAGACTTGTGGTGCTTGCGGCGATAATTGCACCGGTATCCTCATACTGGTGTATTTTAAGGGCCAAAGCAGAGCGGATTACAAAGGGCTGAAAATAAGTAGCAATTGATGAATGTTTGATCCATGTACGCCAGTATTGCACGGTTTCGGCCAAAAACCGATCAGCTGTGCTGATGAGCGGCGCTTCAAGCGGTTCGCCGTAGGTCATGGCCAGGTACTTGGTTTCATTGAGTACAAAAGCCTGTCCATCAAAAACATAACTTATGGGAATATTGGTGGTAAGGCGGATGTTTTCTTCGCCGCCCAGATATTGGATATGATTGCTGCCACGGTTTACACTCAATTTAACAGCGCCATATTCAGATACCGGCGTGCATTTGACAATGATGCGCGGTGAGCCCTCAATAACCTCAATTTTCCTGATCAGCATTAATGGTTTATAATAACGCTGATGCTGGTAAAAGCGTGGTGCAAAATCGGTTATTCGATATTTGCCGCCGCTTGCAGGGCATATTTCAGTAATTAAAATATTGGTATTTTCCAGGTAATGTTGATTGGTAGTGTATTCCCCTTCCGGACGGATCGAGAATTCGCCGCCTTTATCTTTATCAAGCAGGCCGCCAAAAATAAAGGTACTGTCAAACCGGGGCCAGCACAGCCAGTCGACATTGGTGTTTTTATTAATATGGGCTAAAAAGGCGCAATTGCCAATTATACCGGTATCATAGGTGTGTTTACTCATGGATAGGTGTTATTAATTTCAAACTTCAACAACACAGCCTTTGTAATGTTGGCGTAAATAATGCGATTATTTAAAGTTTGTTTGCATTTGTTTATGAATGTATAGTAACTTAGTCGTATTAAATTACCATAAAAAATCTATCATCATGAGTTTAAGACTGGGCGATAAAGCGCCAAACTTCAAAGCAAAAACATCAGAAGGCGAAATTGACTTTTACGAATATTTAGGCGATAGCTGGGGCGTACTATTCTCGCATCCTGGCGATTATACACCAGTTTGTACCACCGAGCTTGGAAAAACTGCCGCTTTAAAAGATGAATTCACCAAACGCAATGTTAAAGTATTGGCACTTAGTGTCGACTCGGTAGAATCACATCACGGCTGGATCCAGGACATTAACGAAACGCAGGGTGTTGAAGTTAACTTCCCGATCATTGCCGATGAAGACCGCAAAATTTCTGAAGCCTATGACATGATCCATCCAAATGCTTCGGTAAATGCCACAGTGCGCTCATTATTTATTATAGGGCCCGACAAGCTGGTTAAGCTCATCATCACTTACCCGGCATCAACCGGCCGTAACTTCCAGGAAATTTTAAGAGTTATTGACTCATTGCAGTTAACCGCCAATTACAGCGTGGCAACACCTGCCGACTGGAAAGAAGGGGAGGACGTGGTAGTAGTGCCGGCAATTAAAACTGAAGATATCCCCGCCAAATTTCCAAAGGGTTTTACTGCAGTTAAGCCCTATTTGCGCCTGACACCACAACCAAATAAATAATTTTATTTGGTTTATTTAATAATTTTATATATTTGAGGGAAGCAGGGTATCTATTCCTTCTGAACCAATAAGCCTATTTTGTTTTCAGTTTGGTTTTAGTTGATCTTAACACGAATTTTTTATTACGATTATTATAATTATGAAAACTGGAAAAGTAAAATGGTTTAACACACAAAAAGGCTACGGCTTTATTATTACCGAAGAAGGTAAGGATCTTTTTGTACACTTTAAAGACGTGCAAGGCGGTGTAAATGCAATTAAGGATAATGATAGCGTCACGTACGATGTGGAAGAAGGAAGAAAAGGATTACAGGCAGTAAACGTTAAAAAAGCATAAAATATATAAAATTATTGAGCAAAACTTACTTACAAAACCTCTGTTATGACAGGGGTTTTTTTGTGCCGATTTTTTTGTTTTTATCTTCATAAATCCCCTACATTAGCCAACCAATTTTTACACGCTATGACCGATGCTACCAACGCTAAAGCCGCAAGGAACGCTGTTTTCTTAGTACTTGTTGCTTCCCTGGGCTATTTTGTTGATATATATGATCTTTTGGTTTTTTCTATAGTACGCAAGGCAAGTTTGTTAGGCATAGGCGTTTCGGCAGCGGATGTGTTACCAAAAGGGCAATTTATCATCAACGTACAGATGTTTGGACTTTTGCTTGGAGGTATATTGTGGGGAATTATCGGTGATAAAATGGGGCGGATTAAAGTTCTTTTTGGTTCCATTTTATTATATTCCATAGCAAATTTTGCTAATGCATATGTTAAGGATGTAAATACGTACGCATTGGTACGGTTCATTGCGGGGATTGGCCTGGCTGGCGAACTTGGGGCGGGCATCACGCTTGTAACAGAAACCTTAAGTAAAGAAAAGCGCGGCTATGGAACCATGATAGTAGCAGTAATAGGCTTATTTGGAGCTGCCGCCGCCGTTATGGTAGCTAAACATGGATGGGAAAATGCATATAAAGTGGGAGGATGTTTGGGCATAGCTTTACTCTTACTCCGATTGGGCACTTTTGAGTCGGGTATGTTCAAAAACATCGAACAGTCCAATATATCAAAGGGGAATTTCTTTATGTTGTTTTCTGATTTCGGCAGGTTAAAAAAATATCTGTATTGTATTTTAATTGGCGCGCCGCTTTGGTATGTGGTTGGCGTACTGGTTACCTTATCGCCCGAGTTTGGAAAGGCATTGGGCGCCAAAGAGCCCCTGAGCGCCGGCGATGGGGTTTTGTATACTTATATCGGCATAGCAATAGGCGATATATTTGCCGGTTTACTTGCCCAGATTACCAAATCACGAAAACTTACAATGGTAGTATTTTTGTTGCTTTCGGTAGCAAGTGTTATTTACTATCTCAGTTCAACAGGGCTTACCGGCCATCAGTTCGTTTGGATCTGTTTCTTTATGGGCTGTTCTGTGGGATATTGGGCAACTTTTGTTACCATTGCGGCCGAGCAATTTGGCACCAATATACGCTCAACCGTCACTACTACCGTTCCCAATTTTGTAAGAGGATCGTTGATACCTATTAATCTGGCATTTAATGCCTTTGTGGTTCATTATGGCATGGTTACCAGTGGCTATATCATGATGGGAATATTGACTGTGATCTCACTATTGTCACTAAGCCAGTTGAAAGAAACTTTTGGCAAGGACCTGAATTATGTAGAGATAAGCTAAAAGCCGGGTGTTCAACTTTTGAAAAAACAGGTGTTCAAAAACACCCCACTTAGTTTAAAGTTAAATACACAAGCATTGACTATCAGTTTTTTACGTTTTTAGCAGTAAAATAATGAACATGTAAATTGTTGATTATCAATTGATTCGTTTTTACCGGGTGTTCACACCTAAAAAAGTTGAACACTTTCCATTATCGGCTATAAATGCGGGTAGCTATGGGTTTCCACGTTGAAAAAAGGCCTTCCGCTGCAATTCCCAAAATTCATTACTTTTACAGCCTATGATCAGCAAAGAACAAATAGCCGAAGATTATAAACAAATACAGAATGAAATCTGCACCGCACTTGAGCAATTAGATGGCGCCGCAAAATTTGAGGAGGAGATTTGGGAGCGCGCGAGGGCGGAGGCGGGGGGCGTACCCGGGTTATCCAGAACGGTAACATCCTTGAAAAGGGCGGCGTTAACTTTTCGGCTGTTCACGGTCATTTGCCCGATACCATGAAGCGTGCCCTGCAGGTTGAGCAGGATGATTTTTTTGCTACCGGTGTATCAATTGTGATCCATCCCAATCACCCGCTGGTACCTATCATCCACATGAATATCCGTTACTTTGAAATGCCATCAACCATGGGCGACAGCCAGAAACCGGTTCGCTGGTTTGGCGGAGGCATAGATCTAACGCCTCATTATGTAACAGAAGATGACGCCCGTTTTTTTCATTCAGGCCTAAAAGCTGTTTGTGATCAATACTATGCCGATTTTTACCCCCGGTTTAAAAAATGGGCTGATGATTACTTTTTCATCAAACACCGTAATGAAACCCGTGGAATAGGCGGCATATTTTACGACAGGCTTACTGCCAATGATGAGTTAAGCTGGGAGGAGATCTTCGAGTTTTCAAAATCAGTTGGACGATCATTTGCACCGTTATATACTGAGCTGGTTAACCGCAATCGCGATAAATCATTTACCGAAGCGCAGCAGCTTTTCCAATACCAGCGCCGCAGCCGCTATGCCGAATTTAACCTGGTTTATGATGCCGGCACCAAATTCGGGCTGGAAACCAACGGCCGCATCGAATCGATATTGATGAGCCTGCCGCCTACAGCTAAATGGGTTTATGACTATCACCCGTCAGCTGGCAGCGAAGAGGAAAAAACACTATCTTTACTAAAAAAAGGCATTAACTGGGTATAGGAAAAAGCTGAAAGCGAAATGCAGAAAGCCAAAGGCCTAAAGAAAAAAGCTTTCAGCATTATGCTTTGGCTTTTAGCTAATAACATCACCAATGAAAAAATCTATTGTGCCGGTTATCGGTATTTTGCTGTTATGTGCTTTCCGTTTTGATGATAGCCCGCTGAAAGGCGTCTGGGAGTACCGCGGCGGTATAATTAACGGCAAAACTGATGCTGCCCCTAAAGCTTATAAACTACAACGGGATTACGACAACGAGCATTACAAAGCGAGGGTTATAGAAGAAGGAGAGAAGACCCAGGTATATGAAAAAGGCGATTACCAGTTAAAAGCTGACACCTGCTTTGAAACCCAAACCTATTGTATGCAGGAGTCAAAACTGCTTAACAAAACCATAAAATACAACTACATAATCAGTAACGATACACTAAAACTGCTTTCGGTTTTGCCCAACGGCAACAAGGTTGAAGATTACTGGGTAAAGGTGAATTAAACCTGTATTAAAGTAACAAAATTGTTAAACCGGGGCAATATGTTCCCCCGGTTTATTGTTACTAAGTTGGCGCAATCCCAAGTATTTTTTTAACTTCGCAGGTCGTTGAAAAATCAATTTTAACACGCAATTATAAGAGAAGGTTCTACAAATAATTAAAAATGGCTGAAGGAACAGAAAACGATAATTCACACGCAGAAGACAGGATAATTTCGATAAATATTGATGAGGAAATGCGCTCGGCGTACATTGATTATTCAATGTCGGTGATCGTTTCCAGGGCGCTGCCCGATGTCCGCGATGGACTGAAACCCGTTCACAGGCGCGTACTTTACGGTATGCTTGACCTGGGTTTAACCAATAACAAACCCTATAAAAAGTCTGCCCGTATTGTGGGTGAGGTGATGGGTAAGTATCACCCGCACGGTGATAAATCGGTGTACGACACTATGGTACGTATGGCTCAGGAGTGGAGCTTACGCTACTTACTGGTTGAAGGCCAGGGTAACTACGGTTCAGTTGATGGTGACGAACCTGCGGCAATGCGTTATACAGAGGCACGCTTACAAAAGCTTGCGGAAGAGATGCTTGCTGATATCAACAAAGACACCATTGATTTTCAATTAAACTTTGACGACTCACTGCAGGAGCCAACCGTACTGCCATCCAAATTTCCTAATCTGCTGGTTAACGGCGCTTCGGGTATTGCCGTAGGTATGGCTACCAACATGGCTCCGCACAACCTATCGGAAGTTATCGATGCAACCATGGCATTAATTGATAACCGCCAGATCGAGGTTGCCGAGTTAATGAAATATGTAAAAGGCCCTGATTTCCCTACAGGCGGTATTATTTACGGGTACGACGGCCCTCGTGAAGCGCTGGAAACAGGCCGCGGCCGGGTTGTGATTCGCGCACGTGCGGAGATTGAAACCTACAATGGCGAACGTGAACGCATCGTTGTTAGCGAAATACCTTACCAGGTAAATAAAGCTTTGATGATTGAGCGTACTGCCGAACTGGTTAACGAAAAGAAACTGGAAGGCATTTCGGCTATTCGCGATGAATCGAGTCGTGAAGGGATCCGCATCGTTTATGAGATCAAACGTGACGCCAATGCGGCTATTGTATTAAACAACCTGTTTAAATATACGGCCCTCCAAACATCGTTTAGTGTAAACAACATCGCGCTGGTTAATGGCCGGCCAATGCTGCTTAACCTAAAAGACCTGATCCATCACTTTGTTGAGCACCGTCATGAGGTTGTGGTACGCCGCACCAAATTTGAGCTTAATGAAGCTGAAAAACGCGCGCACATCCTTGAAGGCTTATTGATCGCTTTAGATCACCTTGATGAAGTTATCCGCCTGATCCGCGCTTCACAAACTCCGGATGAAGCAAGGGAAGGCTTGATGAGCAGCTTTGGTTTAACCGATATCCAGGCACGTGCTATCCTTGATATGACCCTAAGGAGGTTAACAGGACTTGAACGTGATAAGATCAAAGATGAATATGCCGCTTTAATGAAACTCATCGAACACTTAAAAAACATCCTGAGCGACGAAGGTTTAAGGATGCAGATCATTAAGGATGAGTTATTGGAAGTTAAGGAGAAATATGGCGATGAGCGCCGTACTGAAATGGTTCACTCATCTGCAGAAATGCAAACTGAAGACTTTATTGAGGACGAGGATGTAGTAATCACCATCTCCCGCGAAGGTTATATCAAACGTACCCCGCTTACCGAATACCGCAGGCAGAGCAGGGGAGGTAAAGGCGCTATTGGCAGCAACAGCCGTGATGAGGATTTCATTGAGCACCTGCTTATTGCCTCAAACCACAACTATATGCTCTTCTTTACCGAATCGGGACAATGTTTCTGGCTCCGGGTGTTTGAAATACCGGAAGGTACACGTACCTCAAAAGGCCGCGCCATCCAGAATATCATCAATATTCCGAAAGAAGAGAATATCAAGGCCTACATTAAACTGATTTCGCTTAAAGATCAGAACTACCTTGAAAATAACTTCATTATTATGTGTACCAAGAAGGGTACCATCAAGAAAACCTCACTCGAGGCTTATTCACGTCCACGTTCAAATGGTATCAATGCTATCAATATTAACGAGGGCGATTCATTACTTGAGGCAAGCTTAACCAGTGGCAGCAGCGAAATTGTGATGGCACTTAAGTCTGGTCGTGCTATTCGTTTCAATGAATCAACAGTAAGGCCAATGGGACGTACCGCTACCGGTGTTCGTGGTATTACGCTTGATGACGAGAGCGATGAGGTAGTTGGCATGATAGCAATTGATGACGCTGAAACAACCGTATTGGTGGTATCAGAAAAGGGATACGGTAAACGTACCGACATTGAAGACTATCGTGTTACGAACCGTGGTGGTAAAGGTGTAAAAACATTAAATATTACTGAAAAAACCGGAAACCTTGTTGCCATAAAAGGTGTTACAGATAAGGAAGACCTGATGATCATTAACAAGTCAGGTATTATTATCCGTATAGCTGTAAGCGAATTAAGAGTGATGGGCCGTGCAACACAGGGTGTAAGGCTGATAACGCTTAAAAACAACGATGAGATAGCTTCAGTAGCCAAAATTGAGCATGATGAGGATGAGGAAGTAAAAGAAGGTGATGAAAATGCAGAAGGCTCTGATACCACAGCCGAAAATACAGGCGGTGATGATACAGCTGAAAATGGTGCAGAACCATCAACTGACGATACAACAGAATAATAAATATGCACTACCGCAAGATCATTTTATCGGTTTTAATTACAAGCCTTACTACGACTTTTGCCTTCGCACAAAAAGAAGCGCTGAAAGTTGTAGTAAATAACCTGGCTTTTTATAAACAGAAAAACGACCTGAAATACTTGGCCGCGGCCAAAAAATCTGCAGATAGTTTGATCATTACCAAGTCGGATACGGCTGATATTGAAAAAAACCTTTACCGGGCTATTGTAAATTCGAGTATCCTGTACATCGATTCTTTAAACAAACTCGGGATGCCTGCAGATATGCTTGACAAAACAACCAAACTGGTTGATCGGCTATCGGGTATGAACAAGATTTTCAAGTACCAGTCAGAACTTGATTATACCAGGCGCTGCCTGGCAAACGTTTATATCCGAAAGGGGTTTGATGCGGTAAATAATTCAGATTTCACCAATGCTAAAACTTGGTTTGAAAACGCGAAAAAGTATGCGCCGGCGATGAATCAGATCAATACCTATATCGCTTTCGCAAACAATAAAGCTGGTAATTTGCAGGATGCCGCTGTGTATTATAGCAATATGCTCAAGGTTGACAGTGCACGTACTGAATATATTGAAACAGCATCAAATATCTATAAATCATTGGGGGATACGGCCAAGGCTTTACAGATTCTTCAAAAAGGGAGGAAAATCTTGCCTAACGACAGATTTTTATTACTTGATGAAGCCAATATCTATAACAATAAAAAAAATTACAAAGCCTTAGAGCCCCTAATTGGCCCCTTGCTTGATATTAATGCAAATAACGCCGATATTGCATTTGTTGCAGGTAATTGCTACGATCATTTAGATAAATTTGATCAGGCAGAATCTCTTTACTTACACGCCATTGAACTAAGCGGAACATATTTTGATCCGGTATTTAATTTGGGGTTATTATATTTAAAGCAAAGCACGACTTCGAAAGGGGAGAGGAGCATTCAGGACCTTGGGCGAGCTATTCAATGGCTTGAAAAGGCCAATGAAATATCACCGAATAACGTAAACAGCCTGCAGGCTTTGCAGTTGGCATACGCAAAAACCAATAACCAGGATCAGTTAGACAAAATAAACAATAAACTAAAACAGTTAACCAATCAATAATAATCATGAAAATCAAACTTTTGATGGCGGGCCTGTTAGGCTTGGTTTCAGCAACAGCTTTTGCACAGAAAGGCGAGTTAAATACCGCAAAAGAAGAATATGAAAAATATTCGGGCTTAAGGGGCCAGCCGGCAATGGCAGCAATGGCAGGCAAAAGCCTCACTACTGCAAAAGAATCAATTGACAAAGCTTCAGCCAATGAAAAAACCGCTACTTTACCGCTTACTTACGCTGTAAAAGGTTCAATTTATTCAGCGTTAGCTGTTCAGGATACTGTACCCGCTACTTCATTGCCTTTGTTTACCACAGCCGAAGAAGCCTTGAAAAAAGCTAAAGAAGCTGACACTAAAGGTGAAAATAAAAAAATGATTGATGAGGCATACTTAAATCTGGCTCAATATCAATTAACTAAAGGTGTAAAAGAATATTCGTCCGGTAAATATGATCTTGCTTACAAATCATTTGACTTTTACCGCACCGTATTACCAGAAGATACCAATGCCATTTATTACACCGGTCTTGCAGCTGCAAACGGAAAAAATTATCCGGCTGCAATTTCAAACTACAGCAAACTGGTAACTACAAAATATTCAAAAAATGCCGGGGTTTACCTTGATCTTTCTTCATTATATCTCGCCAGTAAAGACACTGCAGGAGCTCTCAAAGCAGTATCTGAAGGTGTGAGTAAATACCCGGCAAACAGTGAATTGCGTAAACGTGAAATCGAAATCAGCCTGCAAACAGGAAAAGAAAAAGAAGTTACCGATAAGATCCAGGCAGCTTTGGCTAATGACCCTAAAAACAAGACTTTGTATTACTATGCAGGTCTAACTTATTCACAAACAGCCGATAATTACGCAAAAGAAGCGGGTGCAACTAAAGATGCTGCTGCAAAAGCGAAACTGCAGGCCTCAAAAGCCGAGGCTTATGTTAAAGCTGGTGAAATGTATAAAAAAGCTTTAGAAATTGATCCTAATTATTTTGAAGCTAATTTAAACTATGGTTATGTAATACTTAACCCCGCTATTGACGCTTATAACGCTGCTAATAAATTGCCTGCTAACAAACAAAAAGAATACGATGCTGCTATTGCTAAAGCTAAAGCTCAGTTTGAACAAGCTAAACCATATTTGGTAAAAGCTGTTGAACTACAGCCAAAATCAATTGACGCATTGCAAAATTTAAGAACCTATTATTTGGGTGTTAAAGATGATGCGAATGCTTCAAAATTAAAAGCTCAGATTGATGCGTTACCAACCAATCAATAATTAGATAATACAATATAAAAAAGAGGGGCCTTGAAAAAGGCCTTCCTTTTAAAAGTTTTATTTAACATAATGTTAATTATGGGAATAATATTCATTTGCAAATTTCACATAGATACTATTAATTTTAGCTTAAACTTTTACCGAATTGCACGGGTATACAGATAATATTTACAGGCGTTCACAGGTATGTAAAGTAATTGAAAAGTAGTTTACAATTTAAGAGTCAATAAAGTAGCGCGGGCTGCTGATAAGCATGAATTAAATATATTTGACATAGCAAATTGCTGTTATAAGCCGACTCGTAATTATTGATTTTTGATCGAACCAAAGACGAATTAAAAGTTTATTTAAGCAATAAACCTTTCGATCAAATAAATAAAAAATGTGAGTCATATGGCGAAGCATTGTGCGATGGTTCAAACGTATACCAGGTTCGGTATCTCGGTAAAGTACCAGGCATGTGAAGCTCAAATTCTATTTAATACTTCTAAAATAAATTTTTTCTTTTATATGGTAACAGGTCAGAACTTGATGGTTAGCGTTTGCTGTACAACTTACAATCACAAAGATTTTATCGGCCAGGCTATCGAAAGTTTCCTGATGCAGGAAACTAATTTTAGGTACGAAATTGTTATTGGCGACGATTGCTCAACCGATGGCACAACTGAAATAGTGAGATCATACAAGGAAAAATATCCTGATAAAATCAAAATCATCTACCCGGAAAAAAACCGTGGAGCTCATTTAAATACTATTAATACCATCAAAGCATGTGAAGGAAAATACATTGCTCTTTGTGATGGCGATGACTTTTGGACAAGTCCTCAAAAGTTGCAAAAGCAAGTCAATTTCCTGGAAAATAACCCGGAATATATTATTTGTTGTCACCACACAAGAGTGATTGATATCAACAATAACACCCTGAATATCGAGCCAAATCCTGTACCGCTTGAGTATACTTATCAAGATTTATTAGTTGGCCGGCAGGTAGAGACTAAAACAGCAACTGTTGTTTATCATAACATCCCAGAAGTACATGAATTGTTTCAGGAGTCATGGTATACGAGTTGCTATGCAGCAGATAAATTCTTTAAAATCTTTGCCACATTCAACACCGGGCGCAAAATATATGTAATGCCTGAGGTTATGAGCTGCTATCGCAATCATGTTGGCGGCATTTGGAGCATGATAAGAGATGACGCCCGGATGGAGATGGTTATCAGTGATTTTAATCTCATTATCCGGCGCTTTCGCTATCGTGGAATGCAAAAGAAAATGCTGCTGCTGCTGTATCTTAAGAGATACATACTATTTGAATTAGGCCGGTTTCGGTTACGTAAAGCTTTTGATACTGTAAAATATCTGCTTTAAACTTTATCCCAGTTTTTCCTTCCTGCTGTATTATGATCAACCTGTATCCAACCGGTACGTGGATAAGTATTTTCATTTTTTTGAGGCATAAACTGCCTCGTATTATTGACTAACAAGCACCCCATGTCCTACCCTCGGGCATGTAATCAATAATTAAACGTAATTAAAACCACTTATGAGCTATCGAAGTTTCACCATACATAATAGAAAAGATTGGGACGAATATATAAACCAGTCATATGCGCACGAGGGATTTCATACCTGGTACTATCACTCTTTAAATAATGAAGGCGAGCCGCTTTTATTTGTTTATGAAGATGATGCGGTTTTTATAGCATTACCTGTAATCAAGAGGAAAATTGAAGGTTCCGAATACTTCGATATGACTTGCGTGTATGGCTATTCAGGGCCTTTATCCAACATACCCCTTGAAAACTTACCGGTCGCAATAACTACACAATTTAAGGTTGCATTTACAGGTTTTATGAAAGAAGAATCGGCCATTTGTATCTTTTCAAGATTACATCCGTTCCTCAATCAGCATCATCTTTTGGAAAATATTGGCGGTATTAAGGATAACGGCACAACGCTGTACGTTGATCTTTCCATGTCTGAAGAAGAACAACGAAATGGCTATGACAAAAGACTTGGTCGGCAGATAAGAAGCCTGCGAAAAATGGGTTTTGTTATTAAAGAAGCGGATACAATTCAGGAAATTGAACATTTTGCGGAAATGTATTATAAAAACATGGATAGACTGCATGCCTCATCTAATTATTATTTTGATGTTCAGCATTTTATCAATCTTCTTAACGAGGAATACATGAGAAATAAACTGATCTTAATTTACGATGGCCTAAACCTAATGTGCGGAGCGCTCATTTTATTATCAGATAACATAGTAAGAAACCACCTTTCTGCTACTTCTCCCGATTATCTGAATATTTCTCCGAGTAAACTATTAACAGACGAGATAAGTATGATTGGAAGAAGATTAGGAAAAAAGATCTTTCACCTTGGAGGCGGCGTAGGCGGAAAAGAAGATTCACTTTTTAATTTCAAAAAGCTTTTCTCCAACTTACAGGTAAAAGACCGGATCTGGTGCTATATCAATGATGAGCCTGCATATAACGAGCTTGTTTTAAAATCGGGTGTGGATCCCAATCCTGAAATTAAATTCTTTCCATTATATCGCCATCCTAACAGAAAAACACGGTCAACTACCTCTGAACCAGAAACCACCACAATTGAAAACCTTAATTAAATACAGAAATGAAAAATAAGTTTAACTATTCCGATGCTGACCTTGCCGTATTCGACCGGGTAATGGATGAATATGGATGGATTATATACGAAAATGCCCTGGACGAAGAATTCATTGATGAAATAACAGATTCATTGATACCTGCATACGATATCAGGCGTAAAATTCAAATTGCAAATGGTATAGGTGATAACATGAACGGAACGTTACACCACCTTGTTGAACGGGAAAGATTTTCACTGAAGTTTCTTGAACGAAAATATTGTGCAGATCAGATGATGCATTTCTTAAAAGGAAATTACATTATAAATTCGCTGGGCGCGGTCATCAATTTAAAAGATGAAAAACCATATGTTCAAAACATCCATCGGGATATAAGAAGTTTTACCGGCGATTTTAAAGTAATGATTCAAATGATGATAATATTAGATGATTTTACTCCTGAAAACGGGTCAACTTATTTTTTGTCAGGCTCGCATAAAAGCGATGAAAAACCGGAGAGTGATTTCTTCTACAAAAATGCAGATCGTGCCAATGCAAAAAGAGGCAGCATTATCTTGTTTGACTCCAATTTGTGGCATGCGGCTGGTAAAAATTATACTGATGCATCAAGGCGGACATTAACCATGGCTTTTACTAAGCCTTTTTTTAAACAACAGCTTGATTATCCAAGATTTTTGGGATATGAATTTGGCGAAGGATTAAGTGATGACCTGAGGCAAGTTTTGGGTTATAAATCCCGGGTGCCGGAAAACTTAAACGAATATTATCAGCCTGTTGAAAAAAGAATGTACCAGCCCGGTCAGGGTTAAATTCAAAATTTGCCATCTATTGTCAATGCTGTTTAATCTTTGATTTTAAAATCTGCCTTAAACTAACAACAATGCTACACTTGTGTTATTAAGCAAAAACTAAAATCATGGATCTTAAACTTAATGACAAAATCGCGCTGGTAACCGGATCAACAGCCGGAATTGGCTATGCTATTGCAAAATCATTAGCCAACGAGGGCGCCACGGTATATGTAAATGGCCGAAGCCAAACCAAGGTTGACGAAGTTGTAAAAAAGCTGATTGCCGAAACCGGTAACAATAAAATTAAAGGCATTGCTGCTGATTTTTCAAATATTGCGCAAGTTGAAACACTGACAGCACAATTGCCGGAAGTTGATATCCTGGTGAACAACGTGGGTATTTTTGAACCTAAACCATTTACCGAAATTACCGATGCCGACTGGCTGAAGTTTTTTGAGGTCAATGTACTAAGCGGGGTACGGTTGTCGAAAGCCTATTTTGATAAAATGATCAGTAAAAATTGGGGCCGTATTATTTTTATCTCTAGCGAATCGGCATATCAGATCCCCGAAGAAATGATCCATTATGGCACAACCAAAACGGCTCAAATTGCAGTTGCACGTGGTTTGGCCGAACTTACTAAAAGCACAGGTGTTACTGTAAATACTGTTTTGCCCGGGCCGACTTTATCTGAAGGCGTGGGCGATTTCATTGAGGCTTTAGCAAAAGATCAGGGTTTGAGTAATACTGAGGTAGAAAAAGAATTTTTCACTAATGTGCGTGGCACGTCATTAATAAAACGTTTTATTACTACAGAGGAAATTGCAAACATGGTTACCTATATTGCAAGTCCGCTATCGGCAGCAACTAATGGTGCAACTTTACGTGCTGATGGCGGGGTTATAAAAACAGCATTCTGAAATTTAAACGAAAAAGCACAAAAATCCCGGTCAGGCGTAATACCTGGCCGGGATTTTTTATGCGTTCTAAATTTCTAATGTTTTGTAGTGTCTTTTTTGCTTGTGTCGGTCTTAGCTGTGTCAGTAGCCGCCGGTGCACTTTGACTTGTTGAATCCATTTTTGTACTGTCAGAGCCATCGCCTGCTTTTTTTTCCGAGCTACAGCTGGTAGCAATAGCGCCTATCATTGCCGCGACAAGTGCGAAACTTAAAAATTGCTTTTTCATAGTTATTTGCTTTTGATTAATAATCAATTTATGATGAACCATACTATTAACGAAGCTTTAACCGTATTGTTTACCGGTAATTCTGGATTTTATTATCTTTTTATTTTTAAACATACGCCTGTTTGATTCACATTTGCCACTTATTGTTTAATTTTTTTCTGATCTTTAAGCGCTATGGTAGTATCCGAAGGATTATTAAAGTGGGTAATGCGCTTCTACCCTCCTCTCCTTTTCCAGCGTATCTGGGTAGTTAAATTCAGCAAAGGCTATCGCGGTGTTAAGGTAAAAGTCAGGAAGAGTTTTCTCAATAAAAACTACAATAACTCAATTTTTGGCGGCACGCTTTTCTCGGCCGCAGATCCCTTTTACCCTATCCTGTTTTATCAAATATTTAGCCATAAAGGTTATAAACTTACGGTTTGGTCAAAATCGGCAACGGTAAAATACGCAAGGCCGGCAGCAACAAATTTATCTTTTGATATCGAGCTATCAGACAGCGATATAGCCGAAGCAGAGCATGTTTTAAATACAGCCGGGAAATTTATTCGCTCGTTCCCTATTGACATTTACAATAAAGATGGCGAAATATGCGTATCCCTCATGATTGAGGTATATATTCGAAACTTAAACTTTACTGATACTACTATATAACTTATACTGATGACTGTAATTATGAATGACGAAGCTTTTGAAAAAAAAGGCTTCAAAATCTCAACCGATAAAAACCTGCTTAACGTTGATGTTATTTATGATTATCTGAATAATGAATCATACTGGGCAAAAGGCATCCCGCGACAAAAAATGGCAAAAGCCATCGAAAACTCCATGTGTTTTGGTATTTATCTAAACCATGAACAGGCGGGCTTTGCACGTGTTGTTACCGATAATGCTACGTTTGCTTATATCTGCGATGTATTTGTACTGCCTGCTTATCGTGGTAAAAGCCTTTCTAAATGGTTAATCCAAACAATTGTTAAACATCCGGATTTGAAAGGTTTAAGAAGATGGTCGTTAGCTACATTGGATGCGCATAACTTGTATAATCAATTTGGTTTTTCGCCACTCTCCCGCCCGGAAAACTGGATGGAGATTTTTACACCATATATTAAGCCCTAATAATCAAAAGGCTATGAACAAAATAAACGTTAAGAAGCTGATTTTTGAAGGTGAAGGGGTTACTGTTGATTTTAAAAAAACGATAACCAGTTGTGAAAAAATAGCCCGGACAATGGTATCATTTGCTAACAACAAAGGTGGTAAATTACTTATTGGGGTTATTGATGACGGCACAATAAAGGGTGTGAAATCAGACGACGAAGAAAGGTACATGATAACAAAGGCAGCTCATTTTTTTTCGAGGCCGGCGCTTGAACCTGTTTTTGAAGAGGTATATTTTGATGATAAATTGGTACTCGTTGTAGAGATTGCTTCAAGCGAGCTAAAACCTCATTATGCTCTCGCCGAAGACGGTAAATGGTGGGCTTATGTACGCGTAAAAGATAAAAGTGTACTGGCCAGTAAAATTGTACTGGAAGTTTTAAAACGTTCGTCAAATGATCAGGGTGTTTTAATTGAGTATTCTGAAAACGAGAGTACCTTACTTGGCCATTTGGAAAAAGCTGGCCGCATTACCATAAAAGAATGCAGCGAGCTGCTTAAAGTTGGGCGCCGTCGTGCTCAGAATGTACTTGTTGACCTGATATTATCAGGCCTGATCAAGATCAACACAACCGAAAAGGAAGAATATTATACAGCCTGCTGACTTTTCTGTGTGCCCGAATGGTTACTTTTGTCCTCCTGTTGCCTGAGTAATTATGAGAGCCCTTTACCAAAAATACAAACCTTATTATCTTGAAAGCCTTAAATTGGCTATCCCGGTAATTATATCAAACGTAGGACATACGCTCGTTCAAATGTCTGATACCATCATTGTGGGGCATTTTGCTGGCACTGTTTCTTTGGCTGCAGTATCAACCGTAAACAGTCTGTTCATGGTTCCGTTGGTGATTGGCATGGGGATCTCTTATGGTTTAACGCCACTTATCGCCCAAAATAATGGGCGCAAAAATCACAAAGAATGCGGCCTGTTATTATCCAATAGTTTATTCCTGAATATACTGAGCGGAATCATCCTGTTTTGCGGAATCTACTTTGGCACCATGTTACTTATCGGCCACCTTGACCAGTCGCCCGAGGTTGTAAAAGAGGCTAAGCCATATTTATTTTTGCTTAGCTTGTCCCTAATCCCCTTGCTCATTTTTAACACGTTTAAGCAATTTGCAGAAGGTTTGGGTTTTACTAAACAGGCCATGATGATATCGATATGGGGTAACCTTATTAATATTTTGTTCGGGATAATTTTTGTTAAGGGCCTGTTTGGCATCCAACCAATGGGTATTAGAGGTGTTGGCTACAGTACACTGATTGATCGTTGCTTAATGGCAACTGTTATGGGTATCTATGTTTTCCGTTCAAAAAATTTTAAAACTTATTTAACAGATTTTGCCATTAAGCATATCGATAAGCTCCGAGGTATCCAGATCATGAAAATCGGTGCGCCTGTGGCAATGCAGTACACATTTGAGATCAGCGCCTTTGGCGGCGCTGCATTATTGGTTGGCACCATCGGTGTAGTTGCGCAGGCCGCACACCAGGTTACTATAACTATGGCATCCATGACTTATATGATGGCAAGCGGCATTGGTGCGGCTGCAGCAATTAAATCGGGTAACTATTTTGGTGTAAGTGATCATCGTAATTTAAGGCTTGCGGCTATATCCAATTATCACATTGTATTGCTGTTTATGACGTTTACGGCAGTAGTATTTGCTTTAGGCAGGCATCTTTTACCATGGATTATTACCTCGGATAAAGAAGTAATAACCATTGCATCACAGCTACTTATAATTGCAGCATTTTTCCAGCTGTTTGATGGTGCGCAGGTTGTTGGGCTTGGTGTACTAAGGGGCATGGGCGATGTAAATATCCCAACTGTTATTACTTTTCTGGCGTATTGGATAATTGGTTTGCCTGTTGGTTACCTGCTTGGTATTAAATTAAACCTTGGGGTTTATGGGGTTTGGTATGGCCTTGTGCTGGGCCTTGGAACCGCATCGGTACTTTTATTTGTACGGTTTAACCTGTTAAGCAAAAGCCGCAAGCAAAAGCCGGTAATACCAGCAATAGCAACGGATTAAAAATAGAGGTCGATAGCCGCCTTGAACGTATTACAGTGCGCTTCCACAATATCTTTAATTTGTGGTGAATACCCTCCTCCCATACTTACCTGCACGGGGACATTGTGTTTGATGCATTGTTCAAAAACAAACTGATCACGGGCTTTACATGCGTCTTTACTTAATGCAAGCTTACCCAGCTTATCAGTAGCCAAAATATCAACACCCGAAAGGTAAAAGATAAAGTCGGGCTTATGTTGCTTAATCAATCGCGGCAGCGTTGTTTTAAGTATGTCGAGAAACTCGACATCACTTACGCCATCTTTTAAAGGGATATCCAGATCAGATTGCTCCTTTCTGTAAGGGAAATTGTTAGCCCCATGCATTGAGAAAGTAAATACCCTGGACTCATTTTCAAAGATTTCAGCTGTGCCGTTGCCTTGATGTACATCTAAATCAATTATTAAGATAGATGTGGCTAATTTATTGTCCAATAAATAATTAGCTGCAATGGCTTGGTCATTTAACAGGCAGAAACCTTCACCCCAGTTACTGCCTGCATGATGTGTACCGCCTGCAACATTGAACGCGACACCATCGTCAAAAGCGTACCGGCAGCCATCAATTGTGCCTTTTGCTATCCTGATCTCCCGTTCAACCAATTGCGCCGATAAAGGAAAACCCGTGCGGCGTTGTTCCTTCGGTGAAAGCGTGAGGTCTCGAAGCTGGTGCCAGTAATTTTCATCATGGGTACGGGTAATGATATTTTCTTCCAGCAGCCCCGGCGAAAACAAATTATTCCTGCCTATCACGCCTTCATATAATAACTGGCCCGGGATCAGTTCATACTTCAGCATAGGAAAGCGGTGCCCTTCGGGCAGCGGATGGGCATATATCGGATCGTAAGCTATTTTGAGCATACCTTCTATCCTATCAACTCTCCAACATGTTTTTGAATATTGTCGCAAATGCTATCCAACGGTAAATCATTAGCATCCCGACCAAAAGGGTCCTCAATTTCTTCAGCTAATAACTCAATACTCGCAAAAACAAAAAGTACAAAGCAGATTATCGGGATAATAAAATATTTGAGGTCAAAGGCCCAGGTAAAGGGCAGGGTCATGATGTACGTAAAGATAAATTTCTTGATAAAAACATTGTACGAAAACGGAATAGGCGTTTTCTTAATTCGTTCACATGCTCCGCAAATATCTGTAAAAGAAGTAATTTCAGCTGTTATGCTAAACAATTGCTCCGGGTTGATAGCACCTTCTTTATTTAACCTGTAAATGTTTTTAATCATTTCAGAAGCTACCTGGTTGGGTACATGTTTTTGTGCATCAACACTGATGAACGACTGCTCCTCCGGAACATATTCATCCCGTAAATGATCTCTCAAGGCTCTTGCATAACGCGGAATAGCGTAATTAAAAAAAGCCAGTTCATTTTCGCCAATCAGATGTTTTAATTTGATGGCAAGGTTGCGGCTGTTATTCACCAGGCTTCCCCAGATCTTACGCCCTTCCCACCAGCGGTCATAAGCCGAGTTGATACGGAATGCCAGCAATAAGGAGAATACGAAACCTATTGTTTGATGAATAAAGATTACCTTCTTAAGTATGCTTGTATCGGGTAGCTGCCAAAAATCAATCAGGAAATAGGTAACAACACCTGCATATGCACCTACGGCAAGCATAAGTGGAAATAACTCGCGCAGCGTTTCGGCTTTATTTATTTTAAAAATGAATGAAAACCACTCTTTGGGATTGTAGTAAACCATATATCTCTGAAAATTTAAACAGCTTTTAGTGCATCAGCCATCAATCCGGCTGCTTTATAAACATCCTCAAATGTATTGTAAAGCGGTACAGGGCTTAGGCGGATCACGTCCGGTTCGCGCCAATCGCCTATAACACCATTTTGTGCAAGATAGTTGAAAATAGCCCTGGCTTTTCGTTCGCAAACTACTGAAAGCTGGCAGCCGCGGGCAGTCGCGTCAGATGGAGTAATTATCCGATAAACCTCTTCGCCCTGCTGTTTATTAATGCTTTGAATCAAAAATTCCAAATACCCCGTTAAATAAAGACTTTTTTGCCGGAGGGTATCTAACCCGCCTGCACTGTCAAAAATAGCCATAGAGGCTTTAAATAAAGCGAGAAGCGGAATTGGGCTTGTGCTTACCTGCCAGCCGGCTGCCCCAGCCTCGGGGTCGAAGCCCGGAGCCATCAGAAACTGCTTATCACGACGGTATCCCCACCAGCCGGCAAACCTGTTCAGTTCCTTATCGGTAAAATGTTTTTCATGTACAAAAATGCCGCTTATGCCGCCCGGTCCGGAGTTCATGTATTTGTACGAACACCAGCAAGCGAAATCGGCTCCCCAGTTGTGCAACTGCAAGGGAACGTTCCCTGCAGCATGAGCCAGATCAAAGCCTGCATAAGCGCCTGCTGCGTGGGCGGCATCTGTAATTGCTTTCAGATCAAAAAACTGTCCGGTATAGTAATTGATTCCGCCGAACAGCACTAAGGCCAGTTCATTTTTGTTTTGATCAATGGTTTGAATGATGTCTTCGGTACGTAATGTAACCTCCCCGTCCCGCGGGAAAATCTCAATTATTGTATCCTTAGGATCGAGACCGTGGAATCTCACCTGGCTTTCCATTGCATATTGATCAGAAGGGAAAGCCCCTCCCTCCATGAGAATTTTAAAACGCTTATTATCTGGTTTATAAAAGCTTACCATCAATAAATGAAGATTTACTGTAAGCGAGTTCATGATGGTAACTTCATTATCCCGCGCGCCTACAAGGCCGGCAATTGAGCCGGTAATAGATTTATGATAATCAAGCCAGGGATCATCTCCCCGAAACCAACCTTCAACAGCAAGGTTTTTCCAGGTGTTTAATTGATCGGCTAAATATTGTTGCGCGGAAACCGGTTGCAAGCCAAGCGAGTTACCGCAAAGGTAAACCGCGTCTTCACCATTGTGCTGGGGAATTAAAAAACGACTTCGGAAATTTTTTAATGAATCCTGCTCATCCTGCTGCCGGACAAACGCCAGATCGTTTTGATAGTTCATTCGCCAATAATACAAAATAGGAAGCTTATTTGTTGGGCTTGCTCACGTAAATATTGCCTTTTACATAGAAACGATAAGGCAGCAAGGCATCTTCAGCAGCGTAAGCCACTCCTATTCGTGGGCCGGCTTTTATCTGATTATCCGGAAAATGAAGGCCACGGTCTTCAAGCCAGATCGTATCGCCCTGCAAACTAAACGCATTGATATTGCGCGAAATGCCTAATGCCTTGGCTACCGAACCAGGCCCGGCAGTTATGGTTGGCTTAAGAACCGGCATGTTGCGCCGTACCTGCATTGCTTCAAGCCCATCGGTAGGTTGAATTGCCCGGATAAGAATTGCCTGCGGGTGCCCTTCGCTTGAGGTGACGATATTAAACATTTCATGAATACCATAACACAGGTAAACATAGGCAATGCCTCCCTGCATAAACATGGTTTTAGTACGTGGCGTAAGGCGGTTACCGAAAGCGTGAGAGGCTTTATCTACAACACCATTATAAGCTTCTGTTTCAACTATATAACCACCTGTAGTTACACCGTCAATACAGGTAAATAAATACTTACCTAACAGATCTTTACTGATATTTACAACATCGTTACCCAGGTAATAACTTTCAGGTAATTTCATTTTTTCAGGATTCCCTTCAATAATTTGTTAATCTCTTTTGACTTGTCAAAGATCATGATATGTGTACCTCCTTTAACAATGGTGGCGTTTTTTACTCTTTTGTAATCAAACACCAAATCCATATCACCGGTAATGTGATAGAGGTTTGGCGGGATAACTTCGTTCTTCCAGTGCAAAATGGCATACATAGCCCATTTCATGAATACCGGCGATGATCTTTTGAGCATATCGCTAAATAACCAGGCATCTTCCTGACTCGTGTGACCAAACAAAGGTTTGATCATAAACCCCATCAAATTAAATACTTTTCCCGGGACAAGTTTGTAAACAGGCAGCGCGTGAAAGAGTTTAAAATACCATGGCGCCTCATCACTGGTTTTAATACTGGAAATCAAAATAACCTTTTCGGCAGGGATGAGCTTCGCCATTTCAACAGCGACAATCCCGCCTAAGGAGTTGCCGATCAGTACTGAGTTTGATTTTATATTGTATTGATAAATAAGCTTTTGAGCGTAACTAACTAAAGTGTCTTTTGAATTCGGTTCTATCCAGTCTACCGTAATTACCTCATGCTCATCACTGAGGTTAATATTGTTGTATACACGCGTATCAGCACCGAGACCGGCAATTAGATAGATCCTGCTCATTAAAAATTAATAAGCTTTATTATTTGTTCAAGATATTGCGCATCAGTTTCATTGAACTGATCAAGCAACTCGCTGTCTACATCAAGTACGGCCGCTACCTTATCGTCTTTAAATACCGGCACCACAATTTCCGAGCGGGAAAGTGAGCTACACGCAATATGCCCGGGAAATGCATCAACATCCGGCACAATCAAAGTTTTAGCCTGCTGCCATGCGGCTCCGCAAACACCTTTCCCCAGGCCAATACGGGTACACGCAACCGGCCCTTGAAATGGGCCTAAAACCAATTCGTTTTCTTTAACCAGGTAAAAACCTACCCAAAACCATTTAAACTGCTCTTTTAAAGCCGCCGCTACGTTTGCGATATTAGCTATAAGGTCAGGTTCGCCATAAAGTAATGCTTCTATTTGAGGGACAAGCGAGGCGTATTGCTCCGCTTTATCGGTCGATGTATTTATTGTTAGATCTTCTGCCATGATGTAAAAGTAAGGATGCCACGTTGAAACTAAATAAGGCAAATATCATATTTAATCTTTTATTTAGCATTTACATGATCGTTAGCCTTACCATAATCCGCTACCGCAAACTGTTTGTTCCTTTTGCCCTGTTGGCTATGGCTATTCATCGCCTTCCCCTATTGATGCAAAAAGGATGCAGTTTTTACAAACTTCTTGGTTCTGGAAAAAACGGAACATTTGACCTTGAACCCGACTGGCAACAATGGGGCTTATTGGCTTGCTGGGATAGCAGGGGAAATTTTGACGCATTTTATAACAGGTCGTTCGTCTCATCCTGGTGGAAGCTGTTAGGTACTGAAAGCTGGACAATGATTTGTCAGCCCCTGCAAAGCCACGGGAGTTGGGATGGAAAAGAGCCATTCGGCAAGCCCGATGTAAGCGACATCAATGGCCCAGTCGCCGTACTCACACGCGCAACAATCAAACTTAGCAGGTTAAAGAATTTCTGGGCCAATGTAGATACCGTTGCAAACATAATGACATCCGCTCCCGGATATATAAATTCATTTGGCGTTGGTGAAGCTCCGGTATACAGACAAGCTACATTTTCTGTTTGGGAAAGCCTGGAACACGTCAAAGCTTTTGCATATAAAAGCCCCGAACATGCCGAAGTAATTAAAAAGACAAGAAGCGAAGGTTGGTATAGCGAGGAACTTTTTGCACGATTTAAACCTATTGCCAGTTTCGGTACCATTAACGGAAAAGACCCATTAAAGGGCTTATTGAATAAATAAAAAGACATGAGAATTATTGCAGAACTCCCCCATCCCGATTTTAAAATCTCTATCCTGAATATGAATAATAAATTTATTGTAAAGGTAGAGCAGGGTTCCCTTGAGCAGAGTTACAAGATCCCGGAAATGGATTTAACCGACGGGGTAAACAGTGTTTTTGAATTACTTGATGAGGAGTTTTTAAAAAAGATAGCCGCCCGGTTTATCGACATGCGTAACGATTATAAAGACGCTTATTTTAGATATAACTATTGAAGTAAAACATCCATTTACATTGATAAACAATAGCTTATAAGTAAAAGCAACTGTAGGCAAAATTTAATTTGGCAAAAAAAATGCATTTTAAGTTCTGCTTGTCTTCATTTTACATAGTATCTAAATAAAAAATTGAATAAACTAATATTAATATATTGATATTAAATTAGTTATATAGTTAAACAAAATTTTATTCTGCGTTGATTTTAACGGAATAAATGAAAGGTCAAGCCAATAGCAAGTCGCAATACCAAAAACCGGAAGGTTTGGTATCGGTAGCAGAAACGCAGGAATCATTGGCGTTTTTCGGCGTGGCGTATTCCTTAAAAATTTTCACACCTGTTTTGTATTCAATTGGGTTTTTAAATATTGGCCCTTTAAAAGTGAAGGTATGAAATTCCCCATTCTCGCCGCAAACGTCAACATCGTCAGGCAACGCATCAATTAACTCCCGACTGATCTCTTTACCAACAATGCGTTCCAAACGTTGCTGGGTACAGGCTATCACGGTTCCGAAACCGAGGTTCAAAAATTCATTTATTAATTCGGATGTATCCCTTTTCCATAAGGGGTAAATACCTTTGAGCCCAACCTCGCTTAACCGTGCATCGCGGTAATCTTTTAGGTCTTGCAAAAATATATCGCCAAAAATGGAATGGGTTACACCTTCATTTTTAAAGCGAGTTAAATGGTGTCGCATCACATCGTCATATTCCTGCATACCCGGCATTTCGGGCAGGCGGATTTGATATAATGGAATACCGATAGCTTCTGCTTGTTTAGTCAGTAATTCCGTCCTTACACCATGCATGGAAATCCTGTCGGCTGCATCATTGATCGTAGTTACAAGATAGGCGATTTCAAGATCCGGATTTTGCAGGCAATGATATAAAGCGAGGGCGCTGTCTTTACCGCCGCTCCAATTGAAGATACACTTCATATTTAATTGGTGATTTAGTGAGTTAGCGAATTAGTGATTTAATCCTTTAATAATTGGTTCACTAATTCAGGTACGCCAACTGTTGCTTTTTCCTGGATTTTAATAACCGGCCCTTTAACATTTACAAAAGGTATATTGGGATCGATAATATACTTTGGCGTCTCGCGGTCAACATAACCGATAAGCCCTGCGGCCGGGTAAACAGCAAGGGAGGTACCTATAAGCATAAATATATCAGCCCCCACGCATATAGCGGCTGCATGTTCTATCATTGGTACGGGCTCACCAAACCAAACTACGTGCGCACGTAATTGTGAACCTAATTCGCAAAGCTCTCCCATTTTAATTTCCCACCCATCGATAGGATAAGTAAGTTCTGGTTTGATACTTGATTGTGAGCGGGTGATAATGCCATGTAAATGCACCACATTGGTTGAACCTGCCCTTTCATGCAGGTCATCTATATTTTGAGTAATGATGGTTACCCTATACTTTTCTTCGAGCGCAGCAAGTGCATAGTGGGCCGCATTAGGTTTTGCTTCCAATACAGATTTACGGCGCTCGTTATAAAATTGCTGTACCATAACCGGGTTATGCTCCCAGGCCTCAGGCGTGGCTACGTCTTCAATATTATACCCTTCCCAAAGCCCATCGCTATCCCTGAAGGTTTTTAAACCACTTTCGGCGCTGATACCTGCGCCGGTTAACACTACTAAGTTCTTCATTTTAATATAAACAGATGATAATTGATTAGGCCATAAAAAAAGCGGACTGCCTTTCAACAATCCGCTTTAAATTTAAATGCATTTATATTATAAAGCCAATTGCTTTTTGTCCTGCAGAAACGTGTACTTATTCTTAGCCAATTCAAAACCACCAAAAAGTATTGCACTAAATACCAATGTACCCAATGCCATATTTTTCTCAAACGGAATAGCCTTGACCAATGACTCGCCATACCCAGCCAAAGTATGCGGATAAGCTGTACCATATAACCATGGCAGATCAGTAATTAACCAGTGAATCAAAACTGTAGCGATTGAGCCTAAAAGCACACTAACAACATTTACCCTTTCAAGCATAGTACCAACAAGCACCATTAATGCAAAACACAGGTAAACCCATGCGGCTCCGCCATACCATAAAGTTAACTTTGAAGTAAACAGGTAATTAATCACGATATCTGTAGTAAACAACGTAAGCAATACAGTAGCATACCCTTTCCACTTTGAGGTAAAATAAGCGCCGCCAAATAATGCAATAGCACCTACCGGATTGAAATTACTCAATTCTTTATATTTAAATGCTAAAAGCCTGAATGCGGCAGCAACCAGGATCATCAGGATCAGGAACAAGTTGCGGTTGGTGTTATCTTTTGCGGTCATGATTTTATATATGGCGTAAAATTACTTAATAATCCGAACAATAAGCAAACGCTATTTAAATTGATACCTGGCACCAAGCATGAAGTTGATACCGCGGGTGTTATATCCTAACCAATCTACGTATTTAGTATCCAAAACGTTGTTAAGGTCACCAAAAACATTTAGATTTTTGGTTGCCTTGTATTCCAAATGCAAATTTACCAGGTTATAGTGCTTCAGTGTAATCACTTCTGATCCAGTGTTTGTAAAAGTCAGATCGGTACGGTTACTTGTATATTTGTAGTTAACACCTACCTCAAAATCACTTAAAACATCATAGCTGATATTAGCGCCGAAAGTACTTTTAGGCCTGCGGTAAAGGTTGCCGGTTTGTGTACCGGCTTCGTCGGTTAGTTTACCTGTTACATAAGCGTAATATGCAGATGCATGAATGTTATTATCGTGATATTTTAATTCGGTTTCAAAGCCTTTATCTTTTTGCTGTTGCCCGTTTGCATATTGACTATAAGGAGGGCCAGACAGGTTTTTAAAATAGATAACATCTTTGGTATTGCGCTTGAAAAACTGGGTATTAAATGAAAGGGTATTCTTAACAATATCCCAATCAAAACCTGCTTCATATGATGTTGTGATTTCAGGGTTTAATTTAGCATTACCATATTCTGAAAACAACTGATATAACGAAGGTGATTTGAAGGCCGAAGCTATGGTGCCAAAGATCTTAAACTGATCGGCAAGGAATAATGATGGGTTGATGGTGTAGGTAAACTTGTCGCCATATTTGCTATGGTTGTTGTACCTGCCACCTAACTCCATGTGGAAGATATCGTATTTGAAAAATAACGACGTATAAGCGCTGAATATGTTATTAGCAGCATCACCAGCTTTAATAATGCTCGGCACACCCGGATAAGATGTTGATTCATACAGACTGTACTGGCTTGTGTTGCTGTATTTAAAGGCCGCACCGCTGGTAATATCAAAATACTTATTCAATTCATAATTAAACACAGCTTCGACATTGGTTATACGACCTGTATTTTTTGTAACCTGGTGGGTTCCGTAATTGTCAGATGGCAGGTTATTGAAATCATTTTGAACCGTATTTTGCGACAGGTTCACGTTGAGGTTACCTTTTGGTAAAATCAATTTTGCACCTATGCCACCAAATAAAAATGTGTTTTTATAAGTGTAATCATTGTCGTTTATAAAAGCACCGTAAGGCAGATCACCAGTATTGTGGCTCACCTGCAGGTTTCCATTAAGAATAAATTTAGATGAGACATTTTGGCTCAGGTTCACACTGGCCGAACGTTGGTGAAAACCATCTTTCTTAAAATCGCCTTTGCCAGTGGTATCTGTGGCCGCGGCAAAGCCTTTTGAATCGGTATTTGACAGATTAATGGCTATGCCTGTATTTTTCACCTGTCCAATTAATGAGGCCGACTCTTTGAACGTATTATAGCTGCCACCTGTTAGCTGCAATCCACCGGTTAATCCTTGCTGTTTAGCTTTTTTTGTGATGATATTAATAACGCCTGCTACAGCATCAGAACCATACAGCGTTGAACCGCTTCCTTTCAAGATCTCGATATGATCTATCAGATCCAGCGAAAAAGCGTTAAGATCATAACTACCATCAATGCCCGAAGCATTGTTTACCGGAAAACCATCAACCAGGATAAGGGTATTGCCAGATGAAGCCCCGCGCAGGAAAACCGATGTGCTGATACCGGGGGCATTATTTGCACCAGAAAAAGTTATCCCGGCAACCGTATTTAATAATTGAGGCAATGATTTGCCCTGCGATTTATTGATCTCATCGGCAGAAATGATGGTAACAACGCGGCCAATGTCTGACAGTTTTTTAGGCGACCGGCTTGCAGTTACTACTACCGTATTGAGTGTGCGTGTGGTATCCTGTGCATATGCTGCTGAGGTAGATAACCCAACAGTTAACAAACCGAATCCTAAAATAATTTTAGCGTACTTTTTTTCCATGTATGATTGATATGTATAAAATAATAATGCAGCCTTAATAGCATACACGGAAATGAATAAAATGAAAACACGCCAAACGAAGAGCATTCACATCCAAGCTTCAATCCCCGAAAGCTATGAATAACATATAATGCCTTGGCAGGTCTTCTGACTTGCTCCCCATTTTGCCTGGCCTTCCCTCCTGTTTACAGAAAGTGGCTGTATAGATTTGGCAACGGTTACGGAGCTTACAGCTGCGGGACAGTTACGGATTTACACCGTATTCCCTTTTAATTCATTAAAAAAATAGTTTAATGAAACCTAAAGCGCTGCAAAAGTACAATAAGTATCTGTTAACCTCAAACTACATAACTATATTTATCATGATGAAATATTGCTGCATTTTATTATTGATGATGGGCGCGCTTGGCAGTTTTGCCCAACATCCCGATACCGTTTTTCTGAAAGGTTTACTATATAGCCATCCCGAACTATTTTCAGGCGTTTTGAACCATCCTGCACAAAACGAAATACAGATCCTATATACCCGGATCGACAGGGATAAAGACAATGTTCCGCACTTTACTTCATACAGCTATCATCTTAATGCGCATCATTATTTTTACCCCGCGAGCACGGTAAAGCTTCCAACGGCCATTTTTGCGCTTGAGAAACTTAACGAATTAAAAATAAAAGGCTTAAGCCGCAAATCGGTCATGATTACTGATAGCGCATTTGCCGGCCAGACTAAAGTTAAAATAGATACATCATCCTCAACAGGTTTGTCGAGTATCGAAAATTATATTAAAAAGATCTTGCTGGTAAGCGATAATGATGCATATAACCGGCTCTATGAATTTGTCGGCCGTACAGAGATCAATCAAAAGCTAAAGAAGTATCATCTTAACAATACCCGTATTGTAGGCAGGTTAGCCATAGGTGATGCAGGCGAAAGCACAAAGCACACCAACCCTATTGATTTTTACAATGATAATAAGCTAATTTATCAGAAACCGGCGCTATATGATGCGTCAAATTATCCCATGCACCTGGAAAACATGCTGCAGGGTAAAGCTTATTTAGATAGCAGCGAACGGCTGGTTAACAAGCCTCTTGACTTTTCTGAAAAGAATGTTTACTCTCTCGCCGATCAGCAAATGGTGCTTAAAAGGTTGTTGTTTCCTGAAACTTGCCCTAAAAAGCAACGCTTTAATTTAACGATAGATGACTATCGCTTCATTTACCGTTATATGAGTACCTTCCCCACCGAAAACACCAAACCCACCTATCGCCGCCCCGAATATTTCCCGGCTTATTGCAAGTTTTTGTTCTATGGCGGAGACAGTACAGCAGTTATTAACCCTGACATCAGGATCTTTAATAAAGTTGGTGATAGTTATGGTTATGATATTGATAATGCATATATCGTAGATTTTAAAAACAATGTTGAGTTCATGCTCAGTGCCGTCGTGCAATCAAATGAAGATGGGATACTGAACGATAATAAATACGAGTACACAACGGTATGCCTGCCTTTCCTGAAAAACCTTGGCCAGGTGATATACCAATATGAACTCAAGCGCCCTAAAAAACACCTGCCCCATTTAACTAAATTTAAATTTACTTATAGCAAAAAGCAATAAAATTCACTTCTGGAAAACTTAGTAGCCCTAAAGGTGTTTTAAAAACGATAACTATTTAAAAACCTATGGCAACTACAATAGTAAAATATACCGACAACTTCCCTGTGCTTTATGGAGATGACCGCATAAACCTGAATTGGCCCGAACGCTTTACGTCCATCGCAGGTGGTATGAAGCTCGGTTTCTCAGGTTTTAAAAATATTTTTAAAAACCCGTTTGCAAGTATCGTAAAAATAGGTGCCGGTGGCTATTTGTTAAACAGGGGCATCACAGGGCATTGTGAGCTTTACAAACGTATTGGTAAATTATCCACCAATCCCATAAATGTAAATATTCGTTCGTCGTTTATTGTAAATAAACCCCGGCAAAAGGTTTATGAATTTTGGCGCAAGCTTGATAACCTGCCCCTTTTTATGAAACACCTGGAAAGTGTGGAGGTCATCGACTCTAAATATTCACACTGGGTTTTGAAGCTTCCCAAAAATGTAGCTACAATCAGCTGGCATGCCGAAATTGTCCATGACGAACCTAATGAAGTGATCGGCTGGAGTTCGCTGTCTGATTCGATGATTAATAATGCGGGTAAAATTCGTTTTCAGGATACGGTTGACGGGCAGGGTACCATTGTTGATGTGGTGATCAGTTATCAGCCCCCGGCAGGCGGTGTAGGCGCAGGCATAGCCAAAATACTAAACCCGGTATTCAAAAATATGGTTGATAAGGATATTCAGAACTTTAAACAGTATATGGATATCAATAACGATCCGGATGAGTTTGTTGAAGTAATTGTCGTCAAATAAAAAAATAACACCTTTATCCAAGGGCGCTCAGGTAATGCGAGCGCCTTTATATCTTACAACAATAGCATCATTTATGGGTGAATTTTGATTTGAGTTTTAGAAAACGCCGTTCATAAAGATAATACGATAATAAAGGGACAGTAATCAAACCCAATACATTGTTAGGAAATATGCTTAATAGCATTTTACTATCCCGGCCGGTAAATAACTGTTGCCATATGTATATGCCATAAGATAGAATACCAATAAATGATAGAAATTTATTGTTTAACACCTTAAAAATCCAATCGTTTGCGGGTATGATATTGCTTAAAATTAAATAGCCGGTAATTACTGAAATCGCCAGGTTTACGTACAGTGATTTTAAGGTATAAAATTCGTCAAAGCGCAATCCAAACATCAATATTATAGCCAAAATATTGCCAGCTGCCTTTGTTTGTTTGAGCCAAATTACATTCAAAATTTCTTTGGACGCCATCAACGCAAAAAAACAGCCGACACCAATTGATTGAAACTTTATAAAATAGTGAGTAAAACAGTAAATAATGCCACGATTCAAAACCGGAACAAACTGTTGCACTGTACACAATAGCGGCAATGCGAATACAATGCTGATAATAATATAATAAAATGCAGTTCTGTTGATCTTTAAAATAAAAGGAAAAAGGAGATAAAATTGTTCTTCAACCGATAACGACCAATAATGACTGAAGTAATAAGTGAAATCATGGCTGCGGAAATAGCTAAAATTCATTAGATATAATGCCGAGCCAAAAAATTGAATCCAGGAAATGTTTAAACTATAGAAATGGTTTAATAAAAACACCACTCTAATATATAAATAGGCTAAAGGAAATATTCGCAAAAAACGCCTGATATAAAATTTTTTTAGCGATAAGCCACCTGTTACTTCTTTTTCTTTTAAACATAGGCTCGTAATTAAAAAACCACTTATTACAAAGAAAATGTTTACTCCCAACCCACCATTGAATATTGTAGTATAAAAATAATTATCAGATAACTGAAGGTGGTAAAATACAACCAGGATAATTGAAATGCCGCGAAATCCATTTAAAGAGTAATAATAGTTACTGCGCAATAAGCTGGATAAGACAGGCTGTCCCTCCTTGTTTGATGTCATACCATAAAAATAGGCACTCAAATAATTAAAACAAAAAAGGCCGCAAATTGCGGCCTCTCTCATGCATTAGAATGCGATATTATTTTACTGCATCAACAACTGCTTTGAAAGCGTCTGGGTTGTTCATTGCTAAGTCAGCCAATACTTTACGGTTTAAACCGATTTCTTTAGCGGCTAATTTACCCATCAACTGAGAGTAAGAAATTCCGTGCTGACGGGCACCAGCGTTAATACGTTGGATCCATAAAGCCCTGAACTCTCTCTTTTTGGTTTTACGGTCGCGGTAAGCGTATTGTAAACCTTTTTCAACTGTGTTTTTTGCAATGGTGTATACCTTGCTACGTGAACCCCAATAACCTTTGGCGAGGTTCATGATCCTTTTCCTGCGTCTTCTCGACGCTACTGCGTTAACTGAACGTGGCATCTTGTGTGTTTTTTGGTAGTGAGTGCCTGCATCTCGTGTGCCGGACTTAAAACTCTAATACCTGGTTTTAAAATTTGTGAATTACTTTCCGATACAAAGCATACGTTTTACGTTACCCATGTCGGCATCAGATACTAAGCTGGTTTGACCAAGGGCACGCTTACGTTTTGTCGACATCTTGGTTAAGATGTGGCTTTTGTATGCGTTTTTTCTTGCGATTTTACCGGTTCCAGTAAGCTTAAAGCGCTTTTTAGCACTGGAATTGGTTTTCATTTTTGGCATAACTCTATTTATTTGTGTTAGATATTAACGTTTCTCAACGTTTTATTTTCAAACCCCGATCCTGAGACCGAGGTTATTTAATTACTTTTTAGCTGCCTTAGGTGCAAGGGTTAAAAACATCCTTTTCCCTTCAAGCTTTGGTAATTGCTCCACTTTACCAACTTCTTCCAATGCCTGGGCAAAGCGAAGCAATAAGATCTCGCCTTGTTCTTTGTAAACAATGGCACGACCTTTAAAGTGTACGTAAGCCCTCACCTTTTCGCCAGCTTCCAAAAACTTAATGGCATGCTTTAATTTAAATTCAAAGTCATGATCATCAGTATTCGGTCCGAAACGGATCTCCTTAATAACCGTTTGCTTGGCATTGCTTTTTATCTCTTTAAGCTTTTTCTTTTGTTCGTAAATGAACTTGTTATAGTCCGTTACTTTACAAACCGGCGGTACGGCGTTAGGAGATATTTCAACCAAATCCAGTTCCTGCTCCTGCGCTATTGCAAGGGCATCTCTTAATGAGTAAACTCCCTGCTCAACGTTATCACCTACAAGGCGAACTTCCTGAGCCCTAATGAATTGGTTTATGTTATGTTCGGCTTCTTTTTTCTTAAAAGGAAGCCTTGGTCCTCTATTGAAAGGTTTGTTTAATGCCAAGTTATACTGTTATTTCTTTAGTTATCTGTTCTTTAAAATCTTCAATGCTCATACTTCCCAAATCACCGGTACCATGTTTACGTACAGAAACCAAGCCTTCGGCAGCTTCTTTTTCGCCCACAACCAGCATGTAAGGGATTTTTTTGACTTCAGCATCTCGTATCTTTCTGCCTATTTTCTCGTCCCTGAAGTCGATTAGCCCGCAAATATCGGAATCTTTTAATATATCAGAAACTTTTTTTGCATATTCTTCATATTTTTCTGATATGGGAAGTATAATGAACTGCTCGGGCGATAGCCACAACGGGAAATTACCTGCACAATGCTCAATTAATACCGCTATAAAGCGTTCCATCGAACCAAACGGCGCCCTGTGGATCATTACCGGACGGTGCTTCTGATTGTCGCTGCCTGTATATTCCAGTTCAAAACGTTCAGGCAGGTTATAGTCAACCTGGATAGTACCCAATTGCCATTTACGGCCAAGAGCGTCTTTTACCATAAAATCAAGCTTAGGGCCGTAAAATGCAGCCTCACCGTATTCAACAACGGTAGGCAAGCCTTTTTCGGCTGCTGCCTCAATGATGGCATTCTCGGCCAATGCCCAGTTTTCGTCACTGCCGATATATTTAGCGCGGTTCTCCGGGTCACGTAACGACACCTGCGCTATGTAGTTATCAAAGCCCAAAGCTTTGAATACATACAATACAAGGTCAATTACTTTTTTAAATTCATCCTTCACCTGATCCGGACGGCAAAATAAGTGGGCATCATCCTGAGTAAAACCACGTACACGGGTTAAACCGTGCAACTCGCCGCTCTGCTCATAACGGTACACAGTACCAAACTCAGCAAAACGAACCGGCAGGTCTTTGTATGAACGCGGTTTTGTTTTGTAGATTTCGCAATGGTGAGGGCAGTTCATCGGTTTTAAGAAAAACTCCTCTCCTTCCTGCGGGGTCTTTATCGGCTGGAATGAATCGGCACCGTATTTTTCATAGTGACCCGATGTTACATACAGATTTTTATGACCAATATGAGGAGTGATTACCTGCTCATAGCCTGCTTTTACCTGTGCTTTTTGCAAGAAATTTACCAAACGTTCGCGCAATGCAGTTCCTTTAGGTAACCACAATGGTAATCCCATACCTACCTTTTCCGAAAAAGCGAACAGTTCCAGTTCCTTACCCAATTTGCGGTGATCGCGCTTTTTAGCCTCTTCGATCATATGCAGGTATTCAGTAAGTTCGCTGGCCTTAGGGAAAGTAACGCCGTATATGCGGGTTAACTGTTTGCGGGTTTCATCACCACGCCAGTATGCCCCGGCAAGGCTCATGAGCTTAACCGCTTTTATAAAACCTGTATTAGGGATGTGGGGCCCGCGGCACAGATCTGTAAAATTACCTTGCGAATAAAAAGTAATAGCACCATCAGGCAGGTCTTTAATCAGGTCCAGTTTATACTCATCACCTTTTTCAGTGAAATACTCAATAGCATCTGCCTTGCTTACCGGTTTGCGGATGTATTCCTCTTTGGTTTTGGCAAGTTCGATCATTTTATCTTCGATCTGCTTAAACTCGTCAGAAGACAAAACCTTGTCGCCAAAATCAACATCGTAATAAAAACCGGTTTCAATTGCCGGACCGATACCAAATTTAGTACCCGGGTTAAAGGGCTTCCAAAGCCTCGGCCATTAAGTGGGCTGATGAATGCCAGAAAGTTGACTTACCATCAGCATCGTTCCAGGTTAATAATTTAACATGGGCATCCTGCTCAATAGGGCGACTTGCGTCCCAAACCTGGCCGTCAACTTCGGCCGCTAATACGTTACGTGCTAATCCTTCGGAAATCGACTGCGCGATTTGCATGGAAGAGATCCCTTTGTCATACTGACGAACGGATCCATCGGGAAGTGTAATGTTAATCATCTACAACTATGATTTAAAGTTTTATAAAATTACGTTTAAACGGTCACCTACAAAGTGACCCTCATTTTGTGGGTACAAAAATAGAATTTTAAATAGCATTTAACATCAAAGCAGTTTCAATTTTTTGTTTGATGGGGATTTTCAGGCTTGTAGCATAGAAAATAAAAATGGGGCATCTTAATTTTCAATTTATATGAAAAATTAAGATGCCCCATCGGTTTACGGTGTTGAGCCTACTTAAAAGCCTCGTTCGACGGATTAGAATTAACAGATGTCTCTTTAACCTTAAATTCAATTGGTTGGCCAACCAGGATGGTCTTTACAGAGAACGGAATTTTAATACCTCCGTTTATACCTTCATAGTTACCAAACTCAACAGTCAGGTCATTTGCCCCTTCAATGGTTTGTTTAAGCTTCAGTCCTGTTTTTTGGCTATAATAATTATGGATATGAATCTCAGTACCTATATTGATATCAACCTCGTAGGCCAGCTCGTTATTTACCACTCTTAAAATAGGCTGCAGCGTTATATTTTGATTTATCCGCTCATAATCAAGTTCGGGAAACGGGCGGCTTTTAAGTTTGATCATTTTTTTGGCTGCATCATCAAGCTGTACATCCCTGTTAACCTGCCTTGCTTTTATACTATCGCCATTAAGTGTGATATGCGACACAACGAGGTTGTTATATGAGGGTACTATTGCTTCCTGGTAGTACTTATCAGGCATTTTATACCGGGTTACCAATTGAACATCGGCGCCTTGTATATTACCAACTGCCGATGTTTGCAGATCGCGAATATTTTTTAGTTTGTCGGCACCGCCAATGGCATCTAAATACGCCTTGATTACAGTACTTGCAGTTGTGCCTTGTGGAATCGGCAGCCCGCTATATGAGTTATTTTCGGGATTAACATCAGGTAAATTATGATCAGGATCGATGGTTGCATAAGCAATTTTCGAGGTCGATTTGTACGGGAAGGCCCAGGTATCGCCGCGCTGCCAGATCTCAGCCGGAAGCTTTACAATGCCGGTTTTTCCGTTCTCTTCTTTAATTGATATGGTAACCGGCAATGCCATTTCTTCCAGGTTTACAATGGTGATTGTAGCACCTTTGGTGGCATCATTATCTGGATAAGAAATATCCTTTATACCCTGATCAACTTTCCAGGTGGTGAAAAACCATTCGTTCCAAAACCAGCTCAGGTCCTCACCTGCGGCATTATCCATCGTATGGAAAAAATCCCAGGGAGTTGGATGTTTAAAAGCCCAGCGTTTGATATAGGTTTTAAATGCATAATCAAAACGCTCTTCACCTAAGATCTGTTCGCGTAAAATAGTTAATCCTAAGGCCGGTTTTTCATAAGCAGCAACTGCTAAAAAATCCTCCTGTATCACATCGGGCGTATTCATAATAGCCTCAGCACCTGGGCTAAATAAATAAGCGGCACTTTTTTGCTGATCGGGCTTTTCATAATATTCACCCTTGTTAAATACCTTGGTATCAACATTATTTAAAAAGGTGTTAAAACCCTCGTCCATCCAGGCGTATTTACGCTCATTTGAACCGACGATCATCGGGAACCAGTTATGGCCAAACTCGTGGTTGGTAACCTCCCACAAACCCCCGTTTTGATTATTTGAGCCACAGAATACGATACCCGGGTACTCCATCCCTCCTACTATACCGGCCACATTAGTAGCTACAGGATAAGTATATTCAAACCATTTATCACTATATAGTTCAATTGCGGCTTTAACATATTCGGTTGAGCGGCCATACGAGTTATTCCCTTTAGCCTCAACTGGATAAACTGATTGTGCAAGAGCTTTTTTACCACTCGGCAAATTGATGCGTGCGGCGTCCCAGATAAATGCTTTTGACGCAGCCCAGGCCACATCACGGGCGTTTTTACACATAAAATGCCAGGTGAGCGTCGGCTTTTTCGGGTAATCGTTATTACGTAAAATATCAGTCGAATCTTTAATGATAACTGTTTTATCACTCTTACGGGCTTCGGCCAAACGGTTTATCGAGGTAGGTGATAATACTTCAGCAGGGTTAAGCAGTTCGCCCGATCCAGCTACAACCAAACTTGCAGGCGCGGTAATAGTATAATCAAAATTGCCGTACTCCAGGTAAAACTCGCTTGCACCAAGATATGGTATGGTGTTCCATCCGGTTACATCGTCGTAAACTTCCATGCGTGGGTACCACTGCGCAATTTCATAGATCCAGCCATTTTTACTATGCTGACGGCCCATTCTGTCGGTACCATATTCGGGAATATCAAAACCGTATTCAATCTTGATCTGCAATTTGCTCCCGGCTGCACGTAATGAATCTTTAAGCTTGATCTGCATACGGGTATCAGTGATCAGGTAATCGGCTTTCAGCGTTTTGCCTTTGTTGATGATATAAACCGATTTTATTTCGGCACCCTTTGTATATGATTTATTTGCAAACCTTCCACCCGAAACATTGCTTGTAGATTCGGCACGTGAATCCTCTTTATAAATATTCTGATCTACCTGGAGCCATAAAAACCCAAGCGCATCCGGGCTGTTATTGGTGTAAGTAATTAAAGTACTGCCCTCTATCCGGTGTTTAGCGGTATCAAGCGTAACATCAAGCTTATAATCGGCCCGGTTTTGCCAGTATTTTGGACCTGGAGCACCACTGGCCGTCCTGAACTCACCGCCCCTTTCGGGGTAAAATATAGGGTTAAATACTTTGTGCTGATCATACTTGGGTGCTGCCTGATCTGCATTTTGCGCTTTTACTTCACCGGCATAAATGCCTAAAACCAATAACAACGCGGCTTTGTAGAATTTCATTAACTGTGTTTTAATTGTGAGGGAAAGATATTAAAATATATTTGACTTGAAACGTAATTGCTTGGTTACGTAGTATCAGGCTCATTTGTTTATAACAATTACGAATAAACTATTTTGCTAAAATGGCCGTTGATACATTGTTGCAAATCAATCCCTATTTTTTATATTTTTGCGGATGATTTACGGCACATACAGGTCGTTGATCGCAGCCCTAATAAATGGATATATCAGTTGTAGTACCTCTTTACGATGAAGTAGAATCATTACCCGAATTAACCTCATGGATTAGCCGGGTAATGGACGAAAACCGTTTTACTTACGAGATAATTTTGGTTGACGATGGCAGCAAGGACGGATCATGGGAAATGATCAGAAAGCTGCAAACCGGTAATCCTTTTATCAAAGGCATTAAATTCAGGCGTAATTATGGTAAATCCGCAGCCCTTAACACCGGTTTTATCGCTGCCAAAGGCAATGTGGTGATCACCATGGATGCCGATTTGCAGGATAGTCCGGATGAGATCCCGGAACTTTACCGCCGGATAACTGAAGAGAAATACGACCTTGTTTCGGGCTGGAAAGCAAAAAGGCACGACCCGCTGAGCAAAACTATACCTACCAAACTATTCAACGCGGCAACCCGTCGTATGAGTGGCATCCATAACCTGCATGATTTTAATTGCGGTTTAAAAGCCTATCGTAATGTTGTAGTTAAAAACATTGAAATTTATGGCGAGATGCACCGTTATATCCCGGTGCTGGCCAAGTGGGCAGGCTTTACCAAAATTGGCGAACAGGTTGTTGAGCACCGCCCTCGCAAATATGGCAAAACCAAGTTTGGCTTAAGCCGGTTTATCAACGGCTTTCTCGATCTGCTTTCAATTTTCTTTGTAGGTAAATTTGGCAAGCGTCCGATGCACTTTTTTGGTACGCTGGGCACATTGAGCTTTTTTACGGGTTTGATTATGGCCATCTGGATAATTTGGGAAAAGCTTTACAATATAGCACACAACCTAAAATACAGGGATGTAACCACGAGTCCGCTGTTTTATATAGCCTTAGTTGCTATTATATTAGGCTCACAATTGTTTTTAACAGGCTTTGTTGCCGAGCTTGTTTCACGCAGCGCAAGCGAACGTAACCATTACCAAATTGAGGAAACAATTTAATCAGATTTGAGATGTTAGATATGAGATTTGAGACTTTTTGAATACTTGCCTCCTGTCTCATATCTAACATCTTAAATCTCACATCTATTCTAAAAACATGTTTTTTTCCATCATCATTCCTTTATATAACCGACCGCAGGAAATTAAAGAACTGCTGGAAAGCCTCACCTTGCAAACCTATCACAATTTTGAGGTTTTGGTTATTGAAGATGGTTCTGTAAATGATGCTGAAGTCATAGTAAATACCTTTACCGATAAGCTTAACCTGCGTTATTTTAAAAAACAGAATGAAGGCCAGGGTTTTGCACGTAACTTTGGTTTTGAGCGTGCCAAAGGCGATTATTTTGTAATTTTTGACTCGGATTGTTTAGTCCCCCCCAATTACCTCCGAATTGTAAACGATTCATTGGCAAAAAACTATCTCGATGCCTATGGTGGTCCCGATGGCGCACACGAATCTTTTACCCCTACACAAAAAGCCATAAGCTATTCCATGACCTCCCCTTTTACTACCGGAGGTATTCGTGGTAATAAAAAAGGTATAGGGCAGTTTCACCCACGTAGTTTTAACATGGGTGTTTCAAGGCAGGCCTGGGAAAAAGCCGGCGGATTTATTATCACCCGCCTTGGTGAGGATATAGAATACAGCATTAGGATCCATTCGCTGGGCTTTAAAATTGGGTTGATTCCAGATGCAATAGTCTATCATAAACGACGAACCAACTTTTATCAGTTTTATAAGCAGCTGCACTTTTTCGGAAGGGCGCGCATCAATATTTCTAAATTTTTCCCGCAGGAGTTAAAGCTGGTTCATTTTTTCCCGGCTGCTTTTACAGTAGGTGTTATCCTTACTATTATTCTAAACCTATTTGGCTCTGTATTAGCACCTGTAGGTAATTTTATACTGTTGATTTTCACTTTGTTAATATTTTTCCATGCATGGTGGAAAAATAAATCGTTAAAAATCGCATTTTTGAGCATTATAGCTGCCTTCACACAACTTATTGCCTACGGGTTAGGATTTATACAGGATTTTTGGAAGCGGAAAGTTTTAAGTAGATCATAAGCAATATGTACCACCCCTTTTCTGTAGCGGAGACCATTAAAACCGCATGGAATATTTTAAAGAAGAATTTTGCCATAATCTCGGTCTACTCGGTAGTTGCCATGATATTTGTCTTCATATCAGGCTTTGCCGTATTTTATTTTGATGATAATGCAATGGTGAGTTCTATTGGCTTTGTTGTGTTACTGGTTGAAATAACTTTCATATTCTTAGCATTTATAAAGCTGGTATTCAGATTAATGGACAAAGAATACTATGATTTTGATTTTAGCGAGATCATTCCTAAAATCAGGATGCTGGTAAGCTATCTTACGTTATTGGTACTGGTGAGTACATTAGCTGTTTTTGCGACCCACCTGGTTGAAGGTTTAAAAGAAGGTTTCGCCCAGGATTTTTTCAAATTTATTATCGGACTTATTGTTCAGTTCTTTTTTTTGTTCTATTTTCCTATTTGCACCTGTTTCATTGTTGATGACGCGTCGGGGCCGATAGAATCAGTACAACAAAGCTTTTATTTGATAAAGGGGAATTTTTTAAAATATTTCTTGATCTTCATTATAATCGAAATATTGATGCTGGTTGCAGCAATCACCGTTGTAGGGTTAATAATAGCTATTCCATTTGCTAACATAATTTTGATGGCAGCCTATCGCAAACTGGTTTATAGCCACCTTGATGTGGATGATGACCTATCTGAAACCAATTAAAAATGGGATTTAAATCTGCATTAAGTAAAGTATTTGCTGCCTTTGTTAATCGGGAATTAAATAAGGTTCGTAAAAACGCGGTTGCATTTCAGCAAAAGGCATTTACAGATCTGGTGCATGCGGCCAAAGACACCAGTTTTGGTAAAGATCATCAGTTTGAAAAGATCAACAACTACGAGGATTTTAAGCGATTGGTGCCTGTACATGACTATGAAGACCTTCGCCCCTATATCGACCGAGTGGTTAATGGCGAGGAGGATGTGCTATGGCCCGGGAAACCTGCTTATCTCGCCAAAACATCCGGTACAACATCCGGTGTAAAATATATCCCCATTTCTAAAGAAAGCATGCCGGAGCATATCAAAGCGGCACGTAATGCTTTGCTAAGCTATATCCACGAAACCGGTAACTCTGATTTTGTTGATGGCAAATTGATATTTTTGCAGGGCAGCCCCATTTTAGCCGAAAAGCATGGCATTTCAACAGGCAGGCTTTCGGGTATCGTTGCGCATCATGTTCCCGCTTATCTGCAAAAAAACCGCTTGCCGAGCTATGAAACCAACTGCATAGAAGACTGGGAACAAAAAGTTGATGCCATTGTAGACGAAACTTTTAATGAAGATATGCGCCTCATCAGCGGGATCCCTCCCTGGTGCCAGATGTATTTCGACAGGCTTTCGGCCAAAGCAGGAGGTAAAAAGATAAAAGACATTTTCCCAAACTTTAAGCTTTACGTTTACGGAGGAGTTAATTACGAGCCTTACCGCGCCCGTATTGAGGAAAGTATCGGTTTCAAGATCGATTCGATAGAAACCTACCCGGCATCTGAAGGATTCATCGCGTTCCAGGATTCGCAAAAAGAAAAAGGCCTTTTATTATTAGTTGATTCTGGGATCTTCTACGAATTCATCCCATCCGAAGAGTATTTTAATGAAAGCCCAACCCGCATTAATATTAAAGATGTAGAGTTGAATAGAAACTACGCGCTCATCATGAACACCAGCGCTGGTTTATGGGGCTATAGCATAGGCGATACGATTAAATTTGTTTCAAAAGATCCGTATCGTATTGTGGTAACCGGCCGCATTAAGCATTATATATCGGCTTTTGGTGAACATGTTATAGGCGAAGAGGTAGAGTATGCATTAATGAGCGTGGCTAAAGAAGAGGGCGTTGACGTGGTTGAATTTACCGTTGCACCCCAGGTTAACCCTGCAGCGGGGCAATTACCTTACCATGAATGGTTTATCGAGTTTGGTACAGCCCCTGACAATCTTCAGGCTTTCGCCATAAAAGTGGACAAGGCGTTGCAGAATAAAAATATTTACTATTTTGACCTGATTGAAGGTAACATTTTGCAACCTTTGGTGATCCAAAGCCTGCAAAAAGATGCCTTTATCAATTATATGAGGACTGAAGGTAAACTTGGCGGGCAAAACAAAGTACCACGGCTATCAAACGACAGGAAGATTGCCGAAGGATTAAAGAGTTTTATAAAATAAAGATACTTGAGTAACCAAATAAAAAACATTGCCATCCTTGGCTCAACAGGCAGCATCGGTACACAAACACTTGATGTTGTAAGGTGGAACAGCAATTTATTCAGGGCGTTTTTGCTCACAGCACATTCTAATGCCGATTTACTCATCAGCCAGGCTATTGAGTTTGTGCCGGAATATGCCATTATCTGTGATCAAAGCAAATACCAGGAAGTTAAAGAGGCTTTAGCACATTTGCCAATACAGGTACTTGCCGGTCACCAGGCTATCATTGATACAGTAACGCATCCCGAAATTGCGGTTGTGCTGACTGCCATGGTAGGCTTTGCAGGGCTTGAACCAACTATTGCAGCTATTAAAGCGGGTAAAGACATTGCCCTGGCCAACAAAGAGACATTGGTTGTTGCCGGCGATATCATAACCGCATTGGCGAAACAAAATGAAGTTCAGATTCTACCGGTTGATTCGGAGCACTCAGCAATATTCCAAAGTCTCGTTGGTGAGGAGTATAAGTCGATAGAAAAACTGATCATTACCGCATCGGGCGGGCCTTTCCGCGGCCGCGGTCTTGATTTCTTAGCCAACGTTACCCGCGAAGACGCGCTTAAACATCCAAACTGGGTAATGGGCGCCAAAATCACCATCGACTCGGCATCATTAATGAACAAGGGCCTTGAGGTTATTGAAGCCAAATGGCTGTTTGATGTTGAGGCCGATCAGATCGAGGTTGTAGTTCACCCGCAATCTATTATTCACTCACTGGTGCAGTTCAGGGATGGATCAATTAAGGCACAATTGGGTTTGCCCGATATGAAGCTGCCTATACAGTATGCCCTCACCTATCCCAACCGGATCGAAACGAATTTTAAACGTTTCAGCTTTGCCGACTACGCTAACCTCACTTTCGAAAAACCAGACATGGAAACTTTCCGTAATCTAAGCTTAGCGTACGCTGCGTTAAAACAGGGAGGTAACATGCCTTGCATTATCAATGCGGCAAATGAAATAGCGGTTGCCGGGTTTCTTGACCGTAAAATTGGCTTTTTAACTATGAGCGGCATCATTGAAGAGTGCGTGCAGAAAATAAATTTCGTTGCAAACCCTACCTTAACAGACTATTTGAATACTGACAAAGAAACACGCATCTTTGCGCAAAATTATATACAGCAACGAGCTTCAAAAACATTACAGTTTTAATATTACATAGATATAGATAATGAGTATAGTGATCATGGTGGGCCAGCTTATACTGGGCCTTTCAATTTTGATAATCCTGCATGAACTGGGGCATTTCCTGGCGGCACGGGCCTTTGGCATTAAGGTAGAAAAATTCTACCTGTTTTTTGATGCCTGGAACGTGAGCCTGTTTAAATTTACATATAAAGGCGTTGAGTATGGTATTGGCTGGCTACCACTTGGTGGCTATGTTAAAATTGCCGGTATGATTGATGAATCGATGGATACAGAACAAATGGCTGGTCCGCCGCAACCTTGGGAGTTTCGTTCAAAACCAGCTTGGCAGCGCCTTATTGTAATGCTTGGTGGTGTTACGGTAAATGTTATACTGGGCATCTTGATATTTTGGGTGCTAACCATGCGTTTTGGCGATAGTTATATACCTAATTCGGCAGCAAAATACGGTATTGTACCAGGTGAAGTAGGTAAAAAAATAGGCCTTCAAATAGGCGACAAGGTTGTTGCTATCAATGGTAAGCCATTTGAACGTTTTGATGATCTTACAAGTCCGCAGGTATTATTGGATAATACTGTTTTTACCGTGTTGCGTGGCACCCAAACTTTGCAGATCAGCATTCCGCGTACCATCCTAAATGATTTGAACGATCATGATATAGAAGGTTTCATCAGTCGCCTGCCCCGTGCCAAGTTCATTGTTGATTCATTGGAACCGGGCAGTAATGCTGTAAAAGCAGGTTTAAAAAAGGGCGACAGCATTGTAATGGCCAACAATCATCCAATTGTATTTTGGGACGAATTGCAGGCTCAACTATCGGCTAATAAAGGCAAACAGGTTGAACTGGGTATAAAACGCAACCATGAACTGGTTACCTTGAAAGCACAGGTTACGCCAGAAGGCAAGCTGGGCTTTTACCGTGCAAAAAGCGATTTTCCGGATATCAAAACAATAAAGTACGGTTTTTTCGAGGCTTTTCCTATAGGAGCACAAAGAGCATGGGGAACTTTCAGGGATAATGCCAAAGGTATCGGTAAGATTTTCAGAGGTGATGTTAACCCTGGTAAAGCAGTAAGCGGACCGGTAGCTATAGCCAACCTGTTTGGTGGTACTGTTGATTGGGTTCACTTTTGGACGCTGGTTGGCTTCCTTTCGATGGTATTGGCATTAATGAACCTTTTGCCTATTCCAGCTCTTGACGGAGGCCACGCGGTATTCCTGATCATTGAAATGATTAAAGGTAAACCGTTGAGCGATAAGTTCCTTGAACGCGCCCAGATTGTAGGCTTTGTAATTTTAGTTACCCTAATGGTATTTGTTTTTGGTAACGATATTGTGAAGCTGGTAATGAAGAAATAGCGATTAGAGATTAGTGATTGGAGGTTAGAGATGCCTCCCAAGCATATAAAACAAGAAAGGTCTTTCAACTACTGAAAGGCCTTTCTTGTTTTATATGAATTTATCAATCAATTGAATAGCTGTACAAATTAGAATTAGCTTTAAGCTTTGAGCATTCTGCTTTCAGCTTGTTTTATACCGCCGGATCAATAGGTTTAGGATCTTCGTAATTATCGGAAACGGTGTCAAAAGGTGATCTTTCATTTTTGAATACCGCTGCCGAGATCAGACTCACTATAGCGCCAAAAATGACGTATATAAATACAACGCTTACTGTCGCTATAACCGCAAAATATTTACTTACCATACTTAAGGCATTGTCTATTTGATCCTGCGACAGATTTCCTTTTGCTTCCATTTGCGCGCGTGAGGCAGTTAGGGCCTTATTAACCATTTCCGGACTTAATATCGCATAATATACATAAGTGAATACCGCAACGAAAACTCCTGTAAAAATCGCATATAAAAAACCGGATAAAAAGCCTTCTCCGTAGGTAATATATCCGCCAAGCTGATCTTTGTATTCTTTTTGCGTTAACAGCAAGAAAGCGATGAAGGGCAAAAAACTCAGGTATTTAAGAGATGAGTTGGGGTCAATATCAAGAAACTGAAATGCATAAGTTATAACTATTGAAGTTACCAGGTTAATTAGCGCCCACTTCAGGGCTGGTTGCGATGGGCTCGCTTTTTTTATTTCCATGATATAGGTTATTTAGTGTTTGGTTAAAATTAACTAATTATCTTATATCATGTATATGTTTATTTTTTACCCAGGCAAATGCTTTTCAAATGTTTATCGCCGATATCTCGTTGTTAATTAATATAACTGAGGAAAGGCTATGATACAGGCGAGCTATTAGATGCTGTTTTATGGTCTGAAGCAGGTTAAACGCCCAGGCCCACTCGGCACCTATTTTTGCAAATAACAGGCGCAAACATTCAGATGTGCTTAATTATTCAAAAATATCAGTAGTGTTAACCCGGTAGAAATACAATATACTGATTACTATTATTTATAATCACTTTATTTAAAATGTGTTAGCCAGTGTTAACCCAGTTTATTAGGGTGTGTTATCCTGGTTTTAATTTCGTAAACTCGGTATAACAAAACAGGCCTTTCAAAATTTGAAAAGCCTGTTTTGTTATACGATTAATCTTTTATTCAAGAAATAGACTCCGCCGGCTCCCGTTTAAAGAAAGCAGCGAAAATTATCGATAAAACAAACAGAAATATAATGCTTATACCTAATGACTGGATTTGCTGACCTATGGTAATGCTTTTTCCGGTTTGAAAGCTTTTCTCCATCTCCTGAATCTTGGCGTCAGCTTCCTTCTTTTCTTCCGGTTTGGCAGTGCTTTCTTTCAGTTTAGTCAAAGCTGTAACCATAGCTGTCTTAGTCTTCTGAGCCATTTGCGGTTCTATAGCGTTTGCAAATATCTGATCACGTAGTATAAATATGGTCAGGTTTGAAATGAAAAACATAATGAAAATTCCGGTGGCGGCCTGCCTCATTGTCCAATACCCGCCGACTTTGCTCCTCAGATTTATGCAAAACAAAGCAGCAATAGCTATCGGAAATATGTACGTGAAAAGTATTGCACCAACTGTTATTGCGACAGCCGATGCTACACTTACCATAAAATAAAAATAAATAATACTTACCACAGCCAATACTGCACCTAAAATCAATCCTTTGATAAGTCCTTGTATTTTTATGGTTCTTTCTAATTGTGCGCTCATCAAAAAGGCTATTGAAAACTAACTAAAATTTCTAAAACTGCCATATCAAACTCTTTGTTGATAGCATTATCAGCAATCTCTTTCTTCTCTTCGTCAGATGGATCAATGTTTTGAAAAAAGCACATCATGGGGTAAAACAGCTCTTTAAGCTCCGAATCTTCAGGAAGCGTAGTAGCAACCTTGCTGATTTCGGATACCGGGCTTTCAATCAGGATTTGGTTGGCAATAACCGGCTCATAAATGCGGTATTCATCCTGGAACTCGTCTTCATCAACTAATAAAAACTCTTTCAGGTAATCTTCCAGTTCCGGCTCAATATCTTCATCTTCACACTCATTCAGATATAGTAAAAGGTTAAGGAGTTCGGTACCGCGGTCGAGCGTTTCTTCTTCAATGCTCTCCCATTCAGGAGTATCGAGGTAATCTTCTTCCAGTTTTTTAACATCTGCGCTAAAGAAGTTGATCATTAGCAAATCGAAGAAGATCTCACGAAGTTCTTCTACTTCAGGATTTTCATCAAAAACCGCATCAAGCTCATCTACTTTAGATAAAAAATCTTCGTCGGACGCAAAAACATCAGCAAACTCATCGGTTAGCTGGGTTGCATCAAAGCTGTTGTATTTGGAGAAGGCCTCAAGCGCTGCTATAAAGGCGTTTTCTATTTTAGGATCGATCATAGGTATGTTATTTAAAGATTTGTTGATTGTTGTAAGTTAACAATACTTTACCTTTTAAACGCTGCCCGATATAAGGCGAGTTTGCAGATTTAGATTTGTTGTTAGCCGCAGTGTATTCCCATTCGGTATCAGTATCAAAAACCACGATGTTTGCCTTTTCATCTTCAGCGATAACCGGCAGTTCAACACCAAGTATTTCGCGGGGATTAACAGCCAGTTTTTCAACTATAAGTTCAACCGGTAAACCCGCTTTTAAAGCCAGGGAAAATGCGGTTTGCAGACCTATTATGCCATATTCAGCAACTTCAAACTCCACATCTTTAAATTCAATTTCGTGTGGGGTATGTTGCGATACAATGGCGTCGATAGTGCCGTCTTTTAAACCTTTTATCAACGCAGCAACATCATCGGCAGTACGCAGGGGTGGTTTCACTTTATATAAACTGTCAAAGCCTAAAAGGGCCTCATCGGTTAATACTAAATGATGTGCGGCAACGTCGCAGGTAACTTCAATGCCTTTACGCTTGGCCTCACGGATCAATTCGATCGAACGCGCAGTTGATATGGTTGTAAAATGGATGCGGGACACGGTGTATTCTGCAAGATAAAGATCACGGGCAACCATCAGTTCTTCGGCCAGCGAAGGGATACCCTTCATGCCAAGCAGCGTGCTGATCTCCCCCTCATTAACTTTTGCCTTACCTGCTATAGCGGTATCTTCAGGGTAAGAGAAAACCAATGCGTCAAAACCCTGTGCATACAGTAAAGCTCTTTCCATTAAACCCGCGTCCTGTACCGGGCGACTGCCATCGGTAAAAGCCCTGGCACCGCTTTGGTACATATCATACATTTCGGCAAGATCTTTCCCTTCACGCTTCTGCGATATGGTCCCCAGAGGATAAACATCAACCAGGTTACCTTTTGAGCGGTTTAGCAGGTATTCAACTTCCGACTTGGAATGCACCGGCGGCTGGGTATTGGGCATTAGTGCTATGCCCGTAAAACCTCCTGCTGCTGCGGCTACTGTACCGGAGCGAAGGTCTTCCTTGGTTTCAAGGCCCAACTCGCCTACATTACAGTTAAGATCGAAAAAACCGGGCGAAACATATTTGCCTTCGGCATCAAACAGTTCGGCATCGGCATCTATATCGTCGCCTATGCGGGTGATAACACCATTTTCAATTAAAATATCGGCAACTTGTTGATGAAAGGATGATCCGGGATCAAGAATAGTGGCTGATTTGATAAGCAAATTCATTAGCACTGCTTTATGTGTGGATTTGTATCGATCTATCCAGCCTGAATAACGCCCTGTTGATCAGGCTTATAAAACCTGATTAACAAAATTTCTGCAAGCAGGAAGATCAGCGCCAAAATTATACAAAGTTTCCATAATTGTGTGCCAAAATTTGATTCGGCAACAACACTTTTTAATGAACCGCTTCCTGCTGTTAATAAGGGCTTTGCATTTGGTAGTATTTTTTCGAGATCGGCCGCCGTAAAATAACTCATATCTGATTCTGCCCGGTTATCGTTAAGAGCAAGTGTTGCCAGCGTACTGTCCTGCTTGCGGAGCGAATAAATTCCGGGTTCATTTAATTGATCAGAAACATATAACAACGTACTTCCCTCCTGCTGCCTTACATCCGGGATAATGCTTTGATTGCCTTTGGTGAGTTTGAGCAATTGCTTTTCGGTGGTTTGTACGGGTGGTACCTCAAAACTTTCGTCGGCACCAAAAGTGTAAAATAAGGGTTGGTCATGCCCGCTTAATAATGCCATCCTAAAAAGTATGGGTACAAACAGCGCATGCCTTGGCAGGTTACTAAAATCTTCGCTAAGAGGTACAGCACACATGTAAACATTCCCTTTTCCGCTGCTGTAACCCTCCCAAAAAGCTTCGCCGGTAGCAAGGTTCATCAGGCTTTCCTGCTTAGAACCGCTTTTACTCAGCTGATAATATTTTTTTACGGATGGCAAATCAGGATTTTGAGGAAAGCTCTCAAATACATTTTTAAATACTGCGCTCTGTTTGTTGATGGAGGCTACTTTTACGTCCTGGGTTATTAGCTTTTCAGGATATCCGGCATTTAAGGCTAATAAAAATGACTTATAATTAGCCAGATCAGCATCGGCCGACGGAAATACAACCAGCGTCCCTCCTTTTGTCACGTAGGTTCTCAACTGCTGTGCCAGTCCGGTAGCTATGGTTTTAATGTCGCTGATAATTACTATAGGGTAGCTATTAAGTGCAGCGTAATCAACGTTACCATCGGTTACACGGGATGCAGCAAAGAAAGCGTCAGATGCAAAAACAGCCTTCAGATATGGATTTGGAGCGCCTCCATCTATCAGCAGAATCGGCATTTGCTCCTTTACATTAAAACTAAAATAAAACTGGTTGTCAAATGTGACCGGGTTGTCCTGCAACTGAATTTCACCGCTCTGCCATCCAGGTTTTAAGCCCGAAAATGATAAGGTATCATTTTGAACATGGCGGGCATTGATACTGAAGCTACCGAGCGCCTTTTGCTCACCATTAATTAATATTTTGAGGGGAATCTTTTCTGCTTTTTCTGTAGCGTAATTATGTAGGCGTACAACCAGTTTTTCACTTTCACCCGGGCGATGTACCGCACCAAGGAGCCAAATCGAATCAACAGCAACATTGGGAAGGTTCCCGGCTTTAAGCTGAACAAGGTTAACGGCAATATTACTATCGGCTTTCACTGGTTTATCATTTCTGTTTTTTTGAAAATCAGAAATAATAAACACCGACTTGGGAGCTCCCGGTTGATTTTGCAATAGGTTTTCCTGTCTGCTGATAACCTGTTGTAAGCTCCTGCTTTGTGAACTTACTTTAACCGCATCAACTGCATCATTAAATTCATCACGGCTCAATAGTCTTTGATGTTTACCTTCAAAATCTTGCGTAAGTAATTGAAACCGATCATTAATATTATAAGCCGAAGTAATTTCCTTAGCACGGCGTTTGGCTTCATCAAGTAACGAGCCCTCGCGGTTAAGGGTTTCCATGGAGTAAGAATTATCCACAAAAACGCTGATCACCTGCTGTTTACCAGCATTAGCATTTTGCGCGCCGGGGATATAAGGTCGGGCAAATGCCAGTATCAGAAATAACAAAGCAAGTAAACGCGACGCCAATATCAATCGCTCCTTCAAATTGCGGCGTGAAGCCTGCTGTTCCTGCACCTCTTTCAGAAACTGTACATTACTGAAATATACCTTTTTGTATTTACGAAAATTGAACAGGTGGATCACAACCGGGATAGCCAGGCTCAGCAACGCGAATAAAAAAGCAGGATATAAAAAATACATATTTTATATAGATGGTTGTGCTATTTACAAATGTGGTAATTTTTTAAATATGCCGATGTGCAAATTTCAGATGCGTAGGTTTTAGCCTGGCTTTATTCATACATCTATAGATGCCCCTTTCAAATCATGTATAAATAAATATATTTGGTGCATACATCAATCTACTTAAAAAATGGAATACAGAAGATTAGGCGAAAGTAAACTAAGCGTATCGGCAATAACTTTTGGGGCATGGGCTGCTGGCGGCTGGATGTGGGGAGGCAATGATGACCAGGAAGCTATTGATGCCATGCGCGCGGCTTACGATCTTGGAATAACATCAATTGATACAGCCCCAGTTTATGGACAAGGTAAAAGCGAAGAGCTGGTGGGCCGGGCTATTAAAGACCTGCCCCGGGATAAGGTACAGATCCTGACTAAATATGGCTTGCGCTGGGACCTTGCTAAAGGTGAGTTCTTTTTTAAGAGTAAAGACAACAACGGGAAGGATATTGATGTATATCGATATGCCGGTAAAGACAGCATTATTGCCGAGTGTGAAACCAGCCTCAAACGTCTTGGTACCGATTATATCGACTTGTACCAAATTCATTGGTCGGACAAAACTACGCCTATTGACGAAACGATGGAAGCCATTTTACGTCTTCAGGAACAGGGTAAAATTCGCGAAGCAGGTGTTTGTAATTATAATTTGAGTCAAATGCAAATCGCTGCCAAAACCATTAAGCTGGCGGCAAACCAGGTTCCGTTTAGCATGGTAAACCGCGCTATTGAAGATGAGCTAATTCCTTATTGCATCGAGAATAGGAAAGCGATATTAGCTTATAGTCCCCTTGAGCGTGGTTTATTGACCGGTAAAATGAAACCCGGCCAAAACTTTGATGAGGGCGACCATCGCGCAGGCGTCAAATACTTTAAAGATCAAAACATTGAGCGTACCAATGCCTTTCTTGCCAAAATAAAACCATTGGCCGACGAAAAAGGTGCAACTTTAGGGCAATTGGTTATCCGCTGGACAATCAATCATCCAGGCATAACTGTAGCGCTGGTTGGCGCCCGTAATGCCGAACAATCTGTTCAAAATGCCAAAGCCATCAATATTCATATCAATGGAGAGGAAATGGAGTTTATCAATAACCAGTTAAGTGATTTGGTGATTGCTGGATAAACATCTTTAACACCGCGGAGAGCTATTAGTCTCTTCGCATGATTATATAAACCTGAACCATGATCATTGATACATTACTATATAGCAGCCATTTAATATCAAGCAATAATCCTACAATAACTGCTTTGACACTGGGGGGTACCGGAGCCATATTTAGCCTGTTTGGGGCTATACTATATGATAGCCACAAAAAACTCATGAAAAGAGGTATACAAGTTGAGGGTACGGTTATAAGTATTGAACATGAAAGGAGCAATAAAGATTCGATGGTATTAAACTACCCGGTAATTAGATATCGGACATTACAAAACGAATTGATAACAAAAAAACACAACATTGGTATCAGCAGATACTCATATAAAGAGGGTGATTCGGTAAATGTGGTATATGATCCTGCTGATAATTCGCTATTTACATTAAATGACAGTTCTTCAAAAAGCGTCCCCATTAGCTTCATTTTACTTGGATTAACGTTATTAGCTGCATCAATTATTATTTTCATAGTGAAAGCTGGATAGCCAAAATCGGTAAAATCGAAAAAACATGTGAATCAGCGGTCAATTTCCTTATCTTCCAATTATGAAAAGATCGTTATTATTATTTCTTTTATCACTCACGCTAAAACTATCTGCCCAAAACGTACAGCAAATTCATCAAAAGGCAGTTCTAATTGATGCCCACAATGATGTTATTTCAAATGAGCTGATAACCAAAGTTGATTTAAGCAAACATCAAAGCGAAGGTAACTTCGATTTGGTTCGTGCGAAAGAAGGCGGGCTTGATGCACAAATCTTTTCTATCTGGTGCGGTGAGAGTTATGGTAAAGGATCCGGTTTTGCCTTTGCTAACCGGGAAATTGATTCTTTGTACGCGCTCATCAAGCGTAATCCTGATAAAATAGCTTTAGTGCGCAACACCAAAGAACTTAAAAAAGCTGTGGCCGACAAAAAGCTGGCGGCGTTGATTGGTGTTGAAGGCGGGCATATGATCGAAGACAGGATGGATTACATCGACAGCCTTGCTAAACGTGGGATGCGTTACCTCACCCTCACCTGGAATAACAGTACTTCATGGGCAACTTCAGCACGTGACGAGGTTACTAAAAAAGATAGTTTGAAACATTTAGGGCTCACCGATTATGGTAAGCAGATTGTTAAACACCTGAACGAGCTTGGTGTTATGGTTGACGTATCGCACGTAGGTGAACGCACTTTTTATGATGTACTGGCAACTACCACAAAGCCTGTTATCGCTTCACATAGCTGTGCTTATAGTATCGATCCATTTCGCCGCAACTTAAAGGATGACCAACTAAAGGCGCTGGCAAAAAACGGCGGTGTGGTATGCATTAATTTTTATAGTGGCTTTGTAGATAGTACCTATACACCCAAAGTGCTTAAGTTTTTGGCGCTGCATAAAACAGAGCTCGATTCATTGACCAAAGTTTATCATGACGTCGATCTGGCCAATATCAGGATAAACGCCTTGTATAAATCGGAATCAGACAAGCTCAGACCACCGCTTGAGCTGCTGATCAAGCATATCGATTATATTGTGAAACTGATAGGTGTTGATTATGTGGGTATCGGGTCGGATTTTGATGGTGCCGAATCATACCCTCTTGGTTTGGATAGCGTTGCTGATTATCCAAAAATAACCGGAGAACTATTGAAATTAGGCTACAGCCAAAAAGATATTGATAAAATATTAGGTGGAAATGTAATGCGGGTGCTTGCCGCAAATACAGGCAAATGATGTCACTTTGTTGACGATATGCGCTTTGCCTTATGCGCTTAAAATCGTAAATTCGCAACTCATTTATAATAAAATGTCTCAAGAAACTGAACACGTAAAATGCCTGATCATAGGCTCAGGTCCTGCAGGTTATACTGCAGCTATATATGCTTCCCGCGCTGATCTTAAGCCAGTTATGTATACTGGTTTACTGGCAGGCGGCCAGCTTACACAAACTACCGAAGTTGAAAACTTCCCGGGCTATCCGCAGGGCATTATGGGTCCTGAACTGATGGAAGATTTTCGCAAACAGGCTGAGCGCCTGGGTACCGAAATCCGTTTCGGATATGTTAGTTCTGTAGATTTTTCAAGCCTGCCACATAAAGTTGTAGTTGATGATGTGAAAACCATCACAGCTGATACCGTGATTATTTCAACCGGAGCTTCGGCCAAATGGCTTGGTTTAGAGTCTGAACAAAAATATAGCGGCTTTGGTGTTTCTGCATGTGCAGTATGCGATGGTTTCTTTTTTAAAGGCCAGGATGTGGCTATTGTTGGTGCCGGTGACACCGCTGCCGAAGAAGCTACTTATTTAGCTAAACTTGCCCGCAAGGTATATATGATCGTTCGCAGGGACGAGTTCCGCGCTTCAAAAGCGATGGTTCACCGCGTGCTGAACACTCCAAACATTGAAATATTATATAATACCGAAACCAAAGAAATTTTAGGCGATGGTCAAAGCGTTACTGGTGTTAAAGTAATTAACAACCAAACAAACGCCGAAACCGATCTTGATGTTACAGGATTCTTTGTAGCAATTGGTCACCACCCTAATACCGATATTTTTAAAGGCTGGTTACATATGGACGAAACCGGTTATATCATCACCCGTCCCGGTTCAACTGAGACCAACGTTGAAGGTGTATTTTGCGCCGGCGACGCCCAGGATCACATTTACCGCCAGGCTGTAACAGCAGCCGGCACCGGCTGTATGGCCGCTATCGACGCTGAGCGTTATCTGGCTGCCAAAGAGCATGTGGTGACGGCTTAATTAAAGTGATTAGAGATTGGAGGTTAGAGATTAGTGTCTTAGCCTCAAAAAAGCGATAGGTTTTGCCTGTCGCTTTTTTATTTTCAAAGTACTCATCATTAAATAGCAACCGTGTTAGATTGCAATGGAAAGTTCACAGCGAGTATTGGGATTGTGGGCGGGCAAAGAGAGGCGAAGTATGTAATCATCTCTACTATTGAACTAACATTTTTACACATTAAAACTTTTTAAATTTTTTAAAAAAGTTTTATCTTACGGGCTCACACTAACCTGTTAGATAAATTATGTATAAAAAGGCTTCTTTAGTACTGCTTGCCGTGCTTGCAGCGTACACCTCCACTGTAAACGCACAGGACACGGATCCAAACCTGGGTATTATCCCCGCTCCTGTTTCCTTGAAAAAAGCTTCCGGTCAATTTGTTTTGAGCCAGGAAACTACCGTTCAGGCAGATACACCATCAAATAAAGTGGTGATATTTTTTAAAGAATACCTTGCCAACAATCAGGCTTATAACAAACCGGTTGCTTTAAAAGGCAGCAGAAGCAACAACGTTATAACTCTTACTGCAGCCGGTACCGAAGGTTTACCTGCCGAAGGTTATCGCTTAACCATTACGCCACAACAAATTACTGTTGCTGGCAAAGGGGCTGGATTATTTTACGGTGTGCAAACATTACTTCAACTGATGCCTACCGAACATTCCGCTACCATAAAGCTGCCTGCCGTGCAAATTGAAGATTACCCGCGTTTTGGATATCGTGGCGCAATGCTTGATGTTGGTCGTCATTTTTTTGGGGTTGAGATGGTTAAGAAATATATCGACCTGTTGGCTGCTTATAAACTGAATACTTTTCACTGGCACCTTACCGAAGATCAGGGCTGGCGCATTGAAATAAAGAAATACCCTAAGCTTACCCAAATAAGCAGTATGCGTGCACAAACGCTTATAGGTGGTTATCACGACCGTACGCCACAACAATTTGATGGGACACCGTACGGCGGCTTTTATACACAAGATCAAATCCGCCAGGTAGTAAAGTATGCCTCAGACAGGTTTGTTACCATAGTACCTGAAATTGAAATGCCGGGACACTCTAAAGCTGCGCTTGCTGCTTATCCCGAGTTAAGTTGTGACCCGTCAAAAACGTATCAGCCTGCCGAAACCTGGGGCGTATTTAATGATATTTATTGCCCTAATGAAAAAACCTTTGCTTTTTTGCAGGATGTTTTAACAGAAGTGATGGCGCTTTTCCCGAGCAAATACATTCACATTGGCGGTGACGAAGCTCCGAAAGATGCCTGGAAAAGTTCGCCATTTTGCCAGCAATTAATAAAAAAATTAAAGCTGAAAGATGAGCACGCACTGCAAAGTTATTTTATACAACGCATTGAAAAGTTTTTAAACTCAAAAGGTCGCAGTATCATTGGCTGGGATGAGATTTTAGAAGGTGGCCTTGCCCCTAACGCTACAGTTATGAGCTGGCGCGGCGAAGAAGGTGGAATTGCAGCAGCTCAACAAAAACATGATGTGATCATGACACCGGGAAGCAACGGTTTATATATTGATCATGGCCAGGGAAAACCAAGCCAGGAACCTTTGAGCATTGGCGGTAACGAACCATTATCAAAAATTTACAGCTACAACCCTACCCCTGCTGTGTTAACACCAGATGAGCAGAAATACATTAAAGGTGTACAAGCCAATTTGTGGACAGAATATGTAGCAACCGATGCCAAGGTAGAGTTTATGCTATTGCCGAGACTGCTTGCCCTGTCGGAAATAGCCTGGTCGCCATTGGCTAATAAAAATTATGTTGATTTTGCTGATACACGTTTACCTGCTCATTTGGCCTGGCTGGATAAAAACGGTTTTGATTACCACGTGCCAACAGCTATAGGTGCAAAAGATACAGTGATGATAGGCAGTAAGTTAAATGCCGTATTAAAACCATCTGTTGAAGGTGCAAAAGTTCATTATACTATTGACGGTTATACCCCGCGCGAAACAGATTTGATTTATACTATTCCGTTGAATTTGGAGATACCTGTTGATCAATACCGCGAACTACAGACTATCGTTATCACTCCTTCGGGCAAACGGAGCAATGTTACCCGTACATTGGTTTACAATAAAGCGCCAATGGCAGCCGTTACTTATACAGGTACAGCATCAGGACTAAAGTATCAGGTTTTTCCTGGTCTTTACAGCAGTACAAACCAACTTGGCGTTATGCCTGCCGACAGCGGTGTAACCAAAACCTTTAATACGGCCGATCTGCGAAAAAATAAAGGTAAATATGGTGTGATTTATACAGGATTTATTAATATTGAAACAGATGGCGTTTATGGCTTTGCAACGTCATCCGCAGGTGGTTCGGTTTTATTAATCGATGACCAACCGGTAGTTGATAACGACGGAAAGCATACCATAAATGAACAAATGGGAGCTGCGCCGTTATTAAAAGGCTACCATAAGGTAACGGTAAAATATTTTGATCAGGGGATTGGCCCGGTATCGTTAAAAGTGTTTATTACCGCACCTGGTAAAGCAAAAGCCGAGCTAACACCAGATACATTATACAACTAAGTTGAACCCTAAGAAATATGACTAACAGGTTTTACCTTTTTGCACTTGCAATAAGTGCATTAATGGCTGGATGCGGTGGGCAGGAAACAAAAAAGCCTGCCGCTCCTACGGCACCTAAAAAGCCGGAACTGATGGCACCTTTCAGGTATCACAAACTGATAGAGGTGTCTCCGGGCCAAAGCTATGATATTTTGAGCTGGGGGCGCGGTGCCGAAGAAGCTGGTTCGTTCATGATATTGCATTCAGATTCGTCGGCCATAAAATACACTACAACAACCGGCGATTTGGATGGCGCAATTATTGATGTTTACAATTCGGATATGGATGTGGATGGCAATCCGGAGATCCTGATCCAGGCGAAATCAAAGGATACAACCAATTACACGTCAATTTACGCCTTTGAGTTTAACGACAATAATAGTAAGGCCAATAAGCTGGATTTTCCGAAGCTGACCAGCTCGCAGCGCAAAGGTTACCGTGGTAATGATAATTTCTATATTAAGGAAGGTAAGCTGATGCGGGAGTTCCCGATATTTAACGGAACCGGCAAAGATGCCAAACCATCAGGAGCAAAACGCCAATTGGAGTATGGTTTACGGGGTAATGAATTTACCGTTAAGCAGTTGAGCAAAGATTCGACAGATGTAAAGCAACCGGACAATCAGCCTGCTAAAACTGATGAGAAAAAATCATCAGATAAACAAAATTCATCGTCATCCTCGTCAAAACCATCTAAGAAAAAGCATAAAAAGCGTAGAGGGTAGTTTAGTTTGCGTTACAAACGAGCGCAAGGCGAAACAAATCAAAATATTAAAAGCGCCGTGATGAGCAGTTCATCATGGCGCTTTTTATTAATCACTAATCTCCAACCTCTAATCACTAAGATCACGTCTGCATAACCCCTACATTAAAAGCCTTTTCTATCGGTGCGTGGTTAGCCGCGTCGATACCCATTGAAATTACTTTACGGGTTTCAAGCGGGTCGATGATCCCATCAACCCAAAGCCGGGCAGCGGCATAATATGGAGTTGTTTGAGAGTTATATTTATCTGTTATTTGTTTCAATAACTCGGCTTCTTTTGCTGCGTCAATCTCTTCGCCTTTCGCTTTGAGGCTTGCTTCCTGAATTTGTAACAGCGTTTTCGCTGCTTGTCCGCCGCCCATCACCGCAATTTTGGCCGACGGCCAGGCATAGATCAATCGTGGATCGTACGCTTTGCCACACATGGCGTAATTGCCCGCCCCGTAACTATTGCCAATAACAATGGTAAACTTTGGCACTACTGAATTTGCTACTGCATTCACCATTTTGGCGCCGTCTTTAATGATGCCTCCCTGCTCCGAGCGGCTACCCACCATAAAACCGGTAACATCCTGTAAAAACACCAATGGGATCTTTTTTTGATTGCAGTTCATGATAAAACGGGTAGCCTTATCTGCCGAATCGGAATAGATCACTCCGCCAAACTGCATCTCTCCTTTTTTTGACTTGATCACCTTGCGCTGATTAGCTACAATCCCTACAGCCCATCCGTCAATGCGGCCTAAGCCGCAAATGATAGATTGTCCGTAGCCATCTTTATAGGGTTCAAATTCTGAGTTATCCAACAAACGGAGTATGATCTCCTTCATATCATAGGCTTTTTCCCGGTTATCGGGCAGTATTCCATAAATTTCTTTTTCACTGAGTTTTGGAGCTGAGGGCTGGATCCTGTTGAAACCGGCTTTGGTATAATCGCCCGTCATACTCATGATATTGCGGATGGAATCAAGAGCGGCTTGATCATTAGGCTGTTTATAATCGGTAACGCCTGAAATTTCGCAATGAGTAGTGGCACCACCGAGGGTTTCGTTATCTACATCCTCGCCAATGGCCGATTTTACGAGATATGATCCCGCCAGGAAAACAGAGCCTGTGCCTTCTACTATCATCGCTTCATCGCTCATGATAGGCAGATATGCACCTCCTGCCACGCATGAACCCATAATGGCGGCGATCTGGATAATTCCCATACTGCTCATGATAGCATTATTGCGAAAAATGCGGCCAAAGTGTTCTTTATCCGGAAAGATCTCGTCCTGCAAAGGTAGATAAACTCCTGCCGAATCGACGAGGTAAATGATAGGTAACTTGTTTTCGATGGCTATTTCCTGGGCACGGAGATTCTTCTTAGCTGTTATCGGAAACCAGGCCCCTGCTTTTACCGTGGCGTCATTAGCCACAACAACACATTGCCTACCGGATATATACCCGATACCGCAGATAACTCCTCCGGATGGGCAGCCGCCATGTTCAGTATACATGCCGTCGGCCACAAAAGCGCCGATCTCCAGCCATGGTTTATCTTTATCAATGAGGTAAGCCACCCGCTCGCGGGCCAGCATTTTTCCTTTTTCTTTTTGTTTGGCTGCGGCTTTTTCACCACCGCCCTGATGTACTTTGTTAAGCCGGGTGTTTAGGTCATAAACAAGCTGCTTATTAATATCTTCATTTTTATTGAATTCGATATTCATAATTGGTTTTAGATAGGACAGGTAATTTAGAAAATTTCCTATCTAAAAAAGGAAATTGCAAACGGTTTTGTTTCAAAGAGGTGCAACCTGTTACCAGTTTGCCGTAAAAAGTTCGCACCAGGTCGTTTAATTAGCCAACTAAATCTTTCTACACATCAAGACTTTGACTCAGAACTCCAGACTTAAGACTTACGTAAGGTTTCTATCCTTAAACCATACATCATCTGGCTTGGCGTTGAAATTATCCATGAGGCTTACCAGTTCTATCGGATCGCCTGAGGTAAGAATCAGTTCGCGATTGGTTGGCTTCAGAAAACGTTGTTCAACCATTACATCCATTTGTTTAAGTAACAGATCGTAAAAGCCGTTGACGTTGAGCAAGCCGATAGGATGGTTATGCAAACCCAACTGCAGCCAGGTTAGCACCTCAAAAAACTCCTCAAGAGTGCCCCATCCGCCCGGAAGCGTAATGATGCCTTCACTAAGATCGTTCATCATTTGTTTACGCTGATGCATATTTTCTACAATGTGCAACTCGGTTAAACCTGTATGTCCTACTTCTTTATCCATCAAAAACTGCGGGATTATACCGATAACTTTACCTCCACTGCTTAACACAGCATCGGCCATCAAACCCATAACGCCAACTTTACCGCCGCCAAACACAAGTGTAATGTTACGGCTTACCATAACCTCTGCCAATAGTTCGATGGCTTGTTTTAATGCAGGATCGCCATTGAAATTGGCACCGCAGAACACACAGATAGATTTCATGCTCAATGATAACAAAATTTGTTCAATGGCCTATTAAGGTTTTGTTACCTGTTGATTGTATGTAATCCAATATTTATATATTTAGAAAAATTATCACATGAAAAAACCTATCTTAACCATTATCACGTTTTTTATTGTTGCAGTGCAGGCATTCGCACAAAACATCACAACTCCTAATGTTGAGCAAAAAGACGATCAATCAACAATCATCAAAAAAATAGAAACCAATAGTCAGTATACTATTGTGACCTTTGAAAACTATGCTTATCAGGATAATGCGTGGCTACAGCTCAATAAAGAGATCTTTATTCAAACTGATTTAAGCAACGCACATTATGAGTATGTTAAGTCGGAAAACATAGCCATGGTACCCAATAAAAATGTATTAAAAAAGGCTGGTGATAAGCTTGAGTTTAAGGTATATTTTAAAAAAATACCTTCTGCTGCAAAATCCATTGACATCATAGAGCATGCCGGGTTAAGCAGGTCGGGAATTAACTATTTTAATTTTTATAATGTTAGTTTAACTGAGCAAGCTGCCGCAACCAAGCATGTCAAGGTAACCGATGTTGTATTGCTTCCGCCACCACCTGTAGCCACGGATACAGCCTCAACAGGACTATTTAATGGAAGCCCCTCTAATGACATGCAAAACGCGATGAATTCTATGGGACCGATGTACGCATCGATGGCAAAATCAGTGCTTGATGCTCAACTCGCTTACTTTAAGCAGCCCGGCAAAATAGCCGAAATAGCTAAATTAAATAAAGATTATTTTGATGCACTTGTTAAAGTGGGATTCAATTACGAACAGGCGTTAAAGATCATCACCGCGAACGGTTTAATTTCAAAATCATCATCAGTGACCGGCCAATAGGTTATTATCAAAAACAAAAGCGGCTGAAAGATAGAGGATCTTTCAGCCGCCTTATTTTATGCAGTTTATATTAAGAATTACCTGCTTGTATAGTTAGGGGCTTCTTTAGTGATAGTAATATCATGCGGATGACTTTCGCGCATACCAGCAGCGGTGATCCTCACAAATTTGGCACGTTGGAGGTCTTCGATATTGGCAGCACCGCAATAGTGCATGCCGGCACGTAAACCACCGATGTACTGGAAAATCACTTCGGCCATGCTGCCTTTAAACGGCACGCGACCAACAATTCCTTCCGGTACCAGTTTTGTCACCACATCGGTTTCATCCTGAAAATAGCGGTCTTTTGAGCCTTTGGCCATCGCCTCAACCGAACCCATACCACGGTATGATTTAAATTTACGGCCTTCATATATAATAGTTTCGCCGGGCGACTCTTCAACACCGGCAAATAATGAACCTGCCATGATTGAGCTTGCACCGGCGGCAATAGCTTTAACGATATCTCCGGTTTGTTTAATACCGCCATCGGCAATTACCGGAACGCCACGACCTTCAAGTGCCTTGGCGCACTCATATACCGCGTATAACTGTGGTACACCCACACCAGCAATGATACGGGTTGTACAAATCGAGCCCGGGCCAATACCTACTTTAACCGCATCAGCACCGGCATCAGCAAGTGCGATAGCAGCATCGCCTGTTGCGATGTTGCCGGCAATTACCTGCAGGTTAGGATAGAGTTTTTTAACTGCCTTAACCATATCAATAACTCCTTTTGAATGGCCATGAGCTGTATCAACCGTAATTACGTCGACACCGGCATTAACCAGGGCGGTTACCCGGTCAATGTTATCGGCCGCCACACCAACGGCTGCACCAACACGTAAACGACCGTATTCGTCTTTACAAGCGTTAGGGAAGTTTTTAACTTTCTGAATATCTTTATAAGTGATGAGGCCTACCAGTTTCCCATCTTTATTCACAACCGGTAGTTTCTCAATCTTATTACTTTGCAATATGTTGGCAGCGTCAACTAAAGTAGTTCCTTCAGGTGCAGTGATCAGGTTTGTTTTGGTCATTACTTCGCTCACGGGAACGCTCATGTCTTTTTGGAAGCGAAGATCACGATTGGTGATAATGCCTTTCAGATTATGATCGGCATCAATAACCGGGATACCGCCAATGCTAAATTCCCTCATGATCTGGAAAGCGTCTGCAAGCAAGGCGTCTTCCAGTAAAGTTACCGGATCCTGGATCATACCGCTTTCTGAGCGTTTAACCTTGCGCACCTCGTCGGCCTGTGCCTGTATGGTCATGTTTTTATGTAACATGCCTATACCGCCTGCCTGTGCAATGGCAATAGCCAGATCAGCCTCAGTAACGGTATCCATGGCTGCCGAAATGATAGGAATGTTTAACCGGATGCTTTTAGTTAAGTAAGTGCCGGTATTCACTTCGCGCGGTAACACTTCTGAATAAGCCGGGAGTAGTAAAACGTCGTCGTAAGTTAATCCTTCGGCAACAAATTTTGATGGGTCTAACTGCATAGCAAATAATTATTTTGGAGTTATTATTTGCCGGGCAAAGGTAATAAAATATTTCGGATTTTGGAATTTCGCTTTTCTATTTATTTAAAATTGCCTTAAGATGATAATTCGGGATTTGGGATTTCGAATGTTCGATTTCGGATTTATTTTATTTTTACTGCTCAAATCCATTCAAGAATTTGGGAGTTTCGCTTTCTGATTCGCCGTTAGACAAATCAAAAAGCGAATTTCCGAAATCAAAGTAATCCGAAATCGAACATCCCAATTCCGAAGTCAAAAATTAATATTTCCCTACAATCACTTTATAAAACTGATCGAAGTTGAAATAAGTATTAGCCAGTTGGATCAGCTTATCTGAAGTTATGTTTTTTACGGTCACCGTATACCTGTCATAATAATCGTAATCCAAACCTGCAAAATAGATGGTTTTGAACTTATCAGCATGCGAAAATACATTCTCCAAACTTCCTAATAATGAGCCTAACATGTAATTGCGCACCAGGGAAAGTTCCTCTTCCGGTACCAGTTCGGTTTTCAACAGGTTCATTTCTTTTTCAATCTCGGCAACCGCCGACTTACAAACATCTGCACCAACCTCTGTCGCTATAAAAAATGATCCGCCCTGCTTAAATGACGCCAGCCCCGATCCTATACCATAGGTATACCCTTTATCCTCGCGGATATTAGCCATTAACCGCGATCCAAAATAACCACCGAATACTGTATTTAAAACCTGTAACGCCTGGAAGTCTTCATGCGAACGGTTGATGATAGGTGTACCTATCCGGATAGCCGATTGCAAAGCTTCCGGTTTCTCTGTAAAATAAAACAGGTCGGCGGCGGCCTTAATATCGGGCTGAATTGTAACCGCCGGGGTTGGGCTGTTTTCCCAGTCTTTATCAAACGTATCGGTAAGCAATGTCAGCATTTCAGGCTCAATCTTACCCGCTATAACGATAGTGCAATTGGAAGGCTGGTACATTTTTTTGTAATGTGCCAGCATATCATCATGCTGCAGGGTTTGATAGTCGGTCATCTCAGCAGCATATCCAAAAATGGTAGTTCCATAAACAGCCCTGTTAAATGCTCTGCGGGCCACCACATCATTTTTTTGCAGACTAACCTGCAATTTTTGTTGTTGGTTGCGCTTAAAGGTTTCCAGTTCCTTCTCCGGAAAAATGGAATTATTCAGGATATCGGCAATAACCGGTAAAGTATGGTGCAGGTGTTTATTTAAGCTATACAGTGTTACCTGCGAGTTTTCATATCCATAGTCAACCTGTAAAAAGGCGCCGTAAAAGTCAATTTTGTCGGCAATCTGTGCAGCAGTTAAAGTTGTAGTGCCATCAGTAAGCATGGAGTTTACAGCCATGTTAAGCAATGGTTTCGCCGGATCAAAGCTTAGGTTACCGAAGACCCACTCAATGCGCACAAGCTCCTGGTCGCCGGAGTTAAAGCAAAAAATGTTGCAGCCATTGCTTAGTTTCTTGTGCTCTGGCCTAATCAGATTAATATTATCGATAGCCCTGAATTCGGGGGCTAATTTTCTGTTGATCATATGTATATTGTTTATCTGAATCAGAATTTACAGAATTTTACAATTCACAGAATGCCATTTGAAATTCAGCTAATTCTTAAATTCTGTAAATTCTGATTCAGACGGTTTTATTTCTCAGCCAAATAAATAAGTGTTGATGAATTATCTTTTCTGAACAGTTTATTGGCTTGTGCTTTTACCTGGGCAGCGTTTACAGCAAGATATTTTGCTGTTTCATGGTTGATCAGGTCAGCATCACCCAGCAATTCAAATGAGGCCAGGTTCATGGCCTTATCCAATAGCGACATTTCGGAAAATATCATGGTTGACTCGGTTTTGTTCTGAACTTTAGTAAGTTCATCTGCCGGGATCTCCTCAGTTTTTATTTTCTCCAGTTCCTCCCATAATGCAGTCTCTGCCTGTTCAATGCTGATGCCATCGAGCGGTTTGCCTTCTAACACAAACATGCCTTTATCCAAACTGCCGGTAATATAGGCATGCACCTCGCTAAAAATCTGTTTTTCCTTAATCAGCGATTTATATAACCGTGATGAATTGCCGCGCGAAAGAATATCCGAAAGCAGCTCTACCACATAGTAATCTTGATCTGTGCGGGCCCCCATCTGAAAAGCGATATACACATCATTGAGTGGTACTTTGGCGGTAACCGTTTCGCGGCGGGCTTCCTGCTGTTCAGGTTCCTGGGGAAGGCTGCGGTGATATCTTTCGCCGGCCGGGATCGGAGCAAACCATTTTTCGGAGAGCTCTTTTACCTGTTCAGTTGTTACGTTACCCCCTACTACCATAATGGCGTTTTGTGGGTTATAATGTTTTTTGAAGAACGCTTTTACGTCTTCGATTTGTGCATCCTCGATATGTTTGATGGTTTTGCCGATAGTCGCCCAACGATAAGGGTGTTTTTTGTAAACCAGCGGACGAAGCTTTAACCAAACATCGCCGTATGGCTGATTTAAGTACCGCTGTTTAAACTCCTCTATAACTACGTTACGCTGCACCTCAAGGCTTTTTTCGCTAAAAGCAAGGCTCAGCATCCGGTCACTCTCCAACCAAAATGCGGTTTCCAGGTTAGCCGATGGCAGAGTGATATAATAGTTGGTGATATCGTTGCTGGTAAAGGCATTATTTTCACCTCCTACCCTTTGCAGTGGTTCGTCATAAACAGGGATATTGACTGATCCGCCAAACATGAGATGCTCAAACAAATGGGCAAAGCCGGTTTGTTCAGGATCTTCATCGCGTGCACCAACATCATATAAAATGTTAAGCACCGCCATTGGCGTTGTATTATCTTCATGCACAATAACCCGAAGGCCATTGTCAAGTGTGAATCGGTTGAATTTAACCATGTATCTCTTAAATTTTTAATACGGATAGCAAATGTATAACTTTTGATGACATTGAAAGTGAATGCCAAAAATGAACAAGTGTTTTAGGTTAGGCCCCGGTATTTTTTTACTTTTAGGCTACCAATGACCCGCGACGAACTTACCCAAAAAATAGCGAATACCATAGGCAAACTCAAAGTGCTTGAATTAAGCCGTATTTTGACGGAACAACAGTTTGATTTGCGCGACCTGATAGAGATTACCTTTCATGCTGATAAACCCCTCGGGTTCCGTGCGGCGTGGCTCCTGGAAAACATGTTTTTAAAAGACCCTGAGGTTTTTACCAATAATCTTGAATATTTGATTGAACGGTTACCACAGGTTACCAATCCAGGCTGCCAAAGGCATTATGCTAAAATATTGATGCACGCCACCGAAGAAAAAGAACAATCGCCGGTAAAACAAAAACTGAACAGCATCGATCTTGAACCAGCGGTTGAGCAGCTTTTTGACTGGATGATAGATCCAAAAGTTAAAATAGCGGTGAAAGTATTTGCTGGTTGGGCTTTGTTTAATTTGCGGCACCGTTACCCCTGGGTGGCCGATGAGCTACCGGCCCAGCTTGAATTTTTAACGCGTAATGGTACGGCGGCTATCCAGTCGGCAGGAAAAAAAATGACGAAGGAATTGAGATCTAAGCCTCTCTAATCCCCCGAAGGGCAGACGTTTAAAAATTGGCTGTTATATTAAAAGCCAAAAGCCGCCAACAAATATCCCGCTGTCCCTACAGAAATATTTGTCACCGACTTTTAACTTAAGATTTTTGACTTAAGACTTTCGACTTACTTACGCCGTGGGCCTGTCGTCGCCGTGCAGGTTATGACTTACCTGCCCATGATGCAATTTGGCAGCTAACGCGGATGAGCTATCATCGGCATAAGTACCATATGCATTTACCAGCACTCCTTTTAAGTTATATTTTGATGATGATACAGCGTATACTATCGACATATCCGATGGATTACTTGGACCTTCAAAGCGGTAAAACTCATCGATCTCAAAGTCATCGGCGGTCATCCTGATATCTTTTTCTTTATCATCAATAGTATCGCCATCAAGGCTAAGGTTGGCTGTATATCCCCTCTTCATGAGGTCATTAGTGGCATCCACTAAGGTTTCATAATTTTTCATGGTGAAGTTTTTGTATAGGTAAAACAGAAGATGAGTTCATTGATCACCTTCGTATAATATATAACTGCAAAAGCAACTAACTTGTTTGAAGCGGGGTAATAAAAAAGTCCGGTTGCCACGGGCAACCGGACTTAAACTAACAAATGAAAATTCTCCCGTTCTAAGGTTATTTTATGCTTACTGGGCTTTGGCCAGCCAGAATGAAGCATTTAAATGAAATGACGAATGCGAGGTATATCCTGACGGAGCATCACCCGACCAACCATTAAACAGGTTATCGCCTGTATCACCTGTGCCGTCATCGGCGTCCGAGCTGTCGCCGATCCAAACAACACGGCCGCTTCCATAGGTTGCCAATAATGCCATAGCGTTGGCATTGCCACCATTGGTAGCGCTGTTACGCCAGAATAAGCCCTGTACGGTTGAGTTGTTGGCCGGGAACAAGGTTGCTGTAGAACCATCGTAGAAAGCCATTTTTGAAGCAGTACCTGCCGCACCATTCAGCACTTTTTGCGCATCGGCATTGGAGCCGGTATAAACGTTGGTTGACGGGCTTTCGTTGATATCAACATAATTTACACTAAAGCCGAAAGGGTTGTTGTTATTGATGCCATTGTTGGTCATTAAGTCATTCCAAACCCTTGGCGAATCATAACCATCACCATCGCGGTCTGAAGGATTGTAGCCGTTAGCATCGGTACCGGCAGTTGTTGCCGCCGTATGATCAGCTATCATAAATAAACCACCACCGTTTGCTACAAAGTTCATCAAAGCAGTTTTCTCGGCGGCAGTAAATAAGCGGTTAGGTTCGCAAACAACAAATACATCGTAATTGCTCAAATCCTGGGCTCCACCGCCGCCATAAGTGATGGCAGTGCCTACAGGTAACGATTCAACCAGTTCGCCTCGTTTTACCAATTCTACAGCCCATGCTGAAAGAGCGCCTTTCCAATAAGTTTCGGTAGTAGATGAAGTAATACCTGTGTATGACGGAGTAGGAATGCGTTGTGCCTTGGTTTCGGTAGTGGTACCGCCTGTGTAAATAGCAACCTGCTCAGTGCCGTCGGCATCTATTTGCCAGTCGGCGCTGCCTGCATTTTCCAGGTGACTTGCATCAAACAGGAATTTTTTGCCTGTAAGTACAGTACCCCCGCCTGTACCGCCGCCGCCGTTATCATTAATGGTGATATCATCAATATTGATACGGTTGGTGCCGCCGGATAATTTACGGATCTCTAAACGTACATTACCGGTTTGTGTAACAGTAAAAGTTGATGTAGTAAGGGTTGCAGTAGTAGTAATTGCTGAGCCGGATTGCGTCCAGGACGAACCTCCGTTAACAGAATAAAACAATCCCCATGTGCTTGGAGTATCGCCGTTATAAGTTGCACTTTTAATAGTAACAGTACTTATGCCGGTAGTAACATCAAACAACATGGTAATTTTACCGGTATTGCGTACACGGGCACTCCATGAGCCTGCTTTTTGATCTGCTGCGAGATTACCGATCAGGGCATCATACATATTCCATGAACTGCCGGATAGGGTAACATTGTCGCCGCTTGATGAACCGGTTGGTGATACATCATAAGCAGTTTTTGGACTGGTTGCGCCAACTTCAAAACCCTGTGTTAAGGACACAGCTAAGGTTTTAATCGTTTTTGCACCGGTTGCAGTTTGATCAGCATCTTTCAATGCAGGCATCTGGCCATTTTTCTGACAGCTTGCCAGCATGCCTGTTGCGGCAGCGGCCAATACCCACATACGTAGATTAGTAAGTTTTAGCATAATGATTTTTTTAGGTTTTAATGTATAAGTTAATAATGTTAAATTATACGGTAAAGCTGCACAAAGGTTAATTCGTAATTATTGCTATTTCATTAACTTATTGTTAAGTAAACCTTGAAACTTTTTACATTTATATAAAGTGTTCCATTTTCAGAAGTGGAACATTGTGGAATACTGCGCATTTATGTTACCACTGGTTATCAACAACTTAAGTGGTTCAAAAAGTGAAAGATAGCTATATTGTTAATAATCAGGTATTTAAGATTTTCGGCGTTTTTTTAGTGGAACACCCTTTGGTCATACACATCAGGAGTGGACAACCCATGGTTGAAAGTGTTTTGACAACGGCTAACATATGGCCGGCCGCAAACAAAAAAAGCGTCCAAAAAGGCCGCTCTTTCAATACATTAAAATCATTCAAATTTATTTGGCAAAATAAGCCCCTATCCTTTTGGCAAATGCCACGGTAATTATGCCGATAAATATTTTTGCCCCTGCCGATATTACACTGCTTTGTTCATTAACGTTAGCAAGCGTATACAGGTGATATAAAAAATCAGGGATAGTGCCAACTAACAATAACCCTCCTATTATTACCAGGGATATTTCGTAGATGACTTTTCGTTCGGCAAAAAGTTTCGCGTTTTCCTGGTAATCAGTTTCATTAGTGATCCAGCGGGTGATCCTTTTAGTACCGGCAATTAACAGCACCGCCAATATGATCAGGAAAATAAAGTTTAACCCATTTACCAACAAAAGGTTTCCCTGATCGGCAGGCTGCTGTTCGGCAGGGGAACTTGCATGGTTTCCGATAAAAGTGATCAGGCCGGGAAGTTTAGAGATATCGGCCACCAGCAGGTATATACCCAGTATTTTAATGGCGACCTCATAGATGTCGGATTTTTTCATTCGTCTTAATTAGGGATTAATTGGTTTATGGCTTACAAGATAAACAATTGTGCTACATAAAAAAGAGAAATGAAGATCCGGAGGGCAAATTATTCCAGATAATAATGCTTTATCCTGTTTAAATCCCCATCAAGTTCATAAACCCAGGGGGTGGCGGTAGGGATTTCTAACGCAGTTACTTCCTCATCATTTAAATTATCTATATATTTTATAAGCGAACGCAGGCTGTTACCATGTGCCGCTACAATAACCTTTTGATTGCGGCGCAAAGCCCTGACAATTCTTTCGTTCCAGAAAGGCAATACCCTGTCCATGGTTTCGCTCAGGTTTTCGGTCAGTGGGAGCTCACGCTCAGTCAGATCTTTGTACCTGAGATCACGCCCCGGGTAGCGCGCATCATCTTTGGTTATAGCAGGCGGGTGCTCATTAGGGTCACGCCGCCATTTTAACACCTGTTCTTCGCCGTATCGGGCTACGGTTTCATCTTTATTTAACCCCTGTAAGGCACCATAAAAGCGCTCGTTCAATCGCCATGATTTTTCGACGGGGATCCATAAATGATCAAGTTCTTCCAAAATATAGTGGAGCGTTTTAATGGATCTCTTTAAATAAGATGTAAAGCCGATATCGAAATTGTAGCCGTTCTTATTAAGGATCTTTCCGGCGCGATGGGCCTGTTCGTAACCTTTTTCTGACAAGTCTACATCTTCCCAGCCTGTAAATCTGTTTTCCTGGTTCCAGGTACTTTCGCCGTGGCGTATCAATACTAATTTTTGCATAGGTAGGCCTCTCTAAATCTCTCCTAAAGAGAAAACTTTTATTGTTGTTGTTTAAAGCCCCTCCTGCCGGCAGGGTTTGAATGGGGTTAACGCAAAAGTAGGTTAAGGGTGTGAAAAACTTGCTTAATATTTATAATTCAGTTAGCTTGCGGTACAAACCAAATAAACTAAAACCTATTATGATCCCTACCACACCAGTACCAGTGAAAGACGGCATTGCCAACCCGGCGCCGCTTGGCCTTTGCGCTTTCGGAATGACCACCGTTTTATTAAACATTCACAATGCCGGTTTTTTTGAAATGAACACCATGATATTAGCTATGGGCATATTTTACGGCGGTTTGGCGCAAGTTATTGCCGGTGTTATCGAAGCTAAAAAGAACAATACCTTCGGGCTGACCGCATTCACCTCTTACGGATTTTTCTGGCTTTCATTAGTGGGTCTATTGGTAATGCCTAAATTGGGCTGGGGAGCTGCGCCATCCGAAGGAGCCATGATCGCTTACCTAAGCGTCTGGGGTGTGTTTACCCTGTTGTTGTTTTTTGGAACATTAAAGCTTAACCGTGCGCTGCAATTTGTTTTTGCATCGTTAACTATATTATTTTTCCTGTTAGTGGCTGGCGATGCTACCGGCAATGCAGGCATTAAACACCTGGCCGGTTACGAAGGTATTATTTGCGGGGCATCGGCCATCTACACCGGCATTGCCAATGTTTTGAATGAGATTTACGGAAAAACCGTTTTGCCAATTGGCCCGGTGAAGGTTTAAATTATTTGAGCTAAATTGCGCGGGTGAAAGATTATAAAAAATATTACAGCATACCGGCCACTCCCGAAGAGATCTATATGGCCATCACCAACCCGGTTACCATTGAATTGTGGACTGGTGAAGTCGCAGAAATGTCGACAGAGCCCGGTACCGAATTTTCTATGTGGGATGGCAGTATAGTAGGTAAAAACGTCGAGTTTGAACCCAATAAAAAGGTGGTTCAGCAATGGTATTTTGAAGGACAAAGCGATAATTCTATCGTTACCATCAAATTACATGCTGATAAGCAAGGCACTTCGGCCGAGTTAAGGCACACCAACATTCCCGATGATGATTATAATGATATTGTTGACGGGTGGAACGAGAGTTACTTTGGCGGCCTGATCGATTTTTTTGAGGGAGCTTAAAACACCGGGTATTCAACACCACCTCTTTAATAAAACAAAACATTTATAATTTATACGCATGAAACAAGGTCTTTTAATTGATATGGATGGTGTGATTTACAGCGGCGAAGAACTGATACAGGGCGCTGATAAATTCATCAAACACCTTATTGATAACGATATACCATTTGCCTTTATGACCAACAACAGCCAGCGTACCAGCCTGGAGGTTGTACGGAAACTTAAAAGATTGGGAATAACTGTAGAAACAAAACATATTTATACAAGCGCCATGGCTACCGGGAAATTCCTGGGCGATCAAAGCCCCAACGGTACCGCTTTTGTGCTTGGCGAAGGTGGCCTATTGAGCAGTTTGCACGAAAACGGCATCACACTTGTTGATTCCGACCCGGAGTTTGTTGTCTTGGGCGAAGGCCGCAACTTTACATTGGAAATGGTGCAGCGTGCGGTCGACATGATCCTGGCGGGCGCCAAGTTTATAACCACCAACAGGGACCCATCCCCTAAAAAACCGGGCTGGAACAATTTGGGTATTGCAGCTACAACAGCCATGATAGAGGAAGCTACCGGCCGTAAGGCTTTTGTAACCGGCAAGCCAAGCCCGGTAATGATGCGCTCGGCAAGGAAATTCCTGGGCCTTGAAACTGCCGAAACCACTGTAATTGGCGATACGATGGAAACTGATATCCAGGGCGGTGTACAAATGGGATATAAAACTATCCTGGTGCTATCCGGTATCTCCAGTAAAGATCAGTTGAGCCATTACGCGTTTAAACCGGATATGGTAGCGAGCTCGGTTGATAAGATAGTTTTTCCGCTTAAGTGGTGGTCATAAAATAGATTCTATATCCTCATCGAAAAGCGGACGATCCACAAAATCGTCCGCTTTTTGTTTTTAGATGTTTTAATAGACAGGCAGAAATCCGGCAATGAGGTGCGGCGTTTAAAATGTAAAATAACCTGTAACGAAATCTTTAATGTTCGCGTCCCATTTAAAAACTTACTTTATGCAAAACATGCGATCTTCTCAGATACACAATAAATCTACCTGGTTGCTTATACTTACCTGTTTAGTTTTGTCCGGGCTCATCTGCAACTTACAAGCACAGATCATAAGCCCAGCCGGGAAACTTATCAGTAACACTACTATGGATGCTTTTTTGAAAAAACAAATGGATTCGTTGCAGCTCCCGGGGGTATCTATCGCATTTATAAATAAAGGTAAGATAGTTTATCACCGGGCTTTGGGTATAAAAGATATTAAAACAAAAGCGCCTGTAGACGAGCAGTCGATTTTTGAAGCAGCCTCACTTTCCAAACCAATATTTACTTATTGGGTTTTAAAAATGGCAGATCGCGGAATATTAAGCCTGGATACTCCTTTGTATAAATATCTTCCCTATCCTGATATCGCACATGATGAGAGATACAAACTAATCACCGCCCGGATGGTGCTTTCTCATCAATCCGGGTTACCAAACTGGCGCTTCTTTCCCGCTGATTCCGCGCTGCACGTTAAACCCGGGAACCTTTACTTGAAATTTACACCCGGCACCTCATTTTTTTATTCGGGCGAGGGTTTTCTTTACCTGGGCAAAGTGATCGCTCATCTGCTTAACCGGTCATTGCAAAATATTGAGCCGGTATTTGAACAAGAAGTAACCGTTCCCCTGCACATGGCCCACAGTTCGTTCACTGCTAATCCCTATATCCTGAAGCACAAGGTCTCAGGTCACCAGGAGGGGCATGTAGATCCTGTTGGTGGGTCAAATTGGCCGGTGTTACCATCTTTGCAGATAGATTCAAATACTTTTAACCCGGCGGCAACACTGCATACCAATGCTTTGGACTATGCAACTTTCATCATAGCCTTAATGAAAGACAAAGGGTTGAGCAAGAACAGCATCCGGGAAATGTTCCGTCCGCAGTTAACTGTTCCGCTTGCCGAAGATTTCCGCAAGGCAGGTTATTCAACCTGGGGGCTGGGCATAGCAATTGCACAAAGCCCGGTGGGTACGTTTTACCTGCATTCGGGCAATAACGGTAATTTTCAATCTGGCTTCCTGATGGATAAGGCCCGGCAGTCCGGCTATGTATTTTTTACCAATTGCGATCACGGGAACACTTTTAATGAGAAACTGGAGGCTTTCCTTTCGCTTAAATAGGTTTACTATATTTGCTGCATGGATACACCACTCCAACTTTCCACTTTTGAATCTGAGTTTCGCGTACGCCCCGATGATATCGACATGTTTCAGCACGTACATAACAGCAAATATTTTGATTATGTACTGGCTGCGCGTTACGACCAGATGGAGCGTTGCTATGGAATGGCGATGGAAAAATTTATGGAACGCGGCTTCGGGTGGGTAGTACGTACCGCCCATGTGGATTATAAACGTGCTTTAACCATGGGCGATTACTTTATTGTGAAAACCGGTATTGAAAGTATTGACGACAAAGGCTGCCGTGTGAAGTTTACCATCACCAATAAAGCCACTAAAAAGATCTGCTGCGATGGTTGGTTTGATTATGTGATGATTGACATGGCTACTGGACGCGGTGCAAAGATCCCTCAGGATGTAATTGATCAGTACCTCATCTGATCGCCCGTTTTAGCTCCGCGGATGGAATTGGCTGATGGTGCTTTTTAAATACTCCCTGTCTAAATGGGTATAGATCTCTGTTGTGGTGATACTTTCATGTCCCAGCATCTCCTGTACTGCCCGTAAATCGGCGCCCCCTTCAACCAGGTGTGTGGCAAAGGAATGCCGAAAGGTATGCGGACTTATCTTTTTCTTCAATCCGATGGTTTCAGCCAACCCTTTGATGGTTAAAAAAATAATCTGCCGGCTTAACCTTGTGCCGCGCCTGTTCAGGAAAACATAATCCTCCTCACCTCTTTTTATAGGGTTATGTACCCTTACATTTTCTATCCAGATCTTCAGCGCTTTTATAGCTTCGCTGCCTATCGGCACCAATCGTTCCTTATTGCCTTTACCGGTCACCTTTATAAATTCAATATCAAGGTACAGGTTGGAGAGTTTCAGTTCGGTAAGCTCGGATACACGCAGGCCTGAACCGTATAGAGTTTCCAGGATGGCTTTGTTTCGCATGCCTTCGGGTTTGGAAAGGTCTAAGGCAGCTATAATTTTGTTGATCTCTTCATAGCTCAATGTATCCGGCAGTTTACGCCTGATCTTGGGCGATTCGAGCAGTTCTGACGGGTCAGATTTAATAATATCTTCCATCAGCAGGTATTTATAAAACGCTTTGATCCCGGATAGGATCCTGGCCTGGGATGACGGGATCATCCCCAGCTCATTTATCCAGTTGATGAACTCCCGTAAATTAGTTAAAGTAATTAATTCCGGTTTTAACTTAACTAACTGTAAATCTGAATATTGATATAGCTTTTCTATATCCCTGCTGTAAGCTTCGATAGAGTTGTCGGACAGCGACTTTTCTAATTTTAAATATGCCTGGAAACCTTTTATTGCCGAACGCCAATCCAATTGATTTTAGTTTTGATGATTTATAGCTAAGTTTGAACTAATGAAGATACAAATTATAAACGGCCCCAATTTGAACCTGTTAGGCGTTCGCGAAAAATCAATTTATGGCGATGCCAGTTTTGAAACCTACCTTGAAACTTTGCGCCAACGCTATGCAAACATCACCATTGATTATTATCAAAGCAACATTGAGGGCGAAATTATAAATAAACTGCATGAAATTGGGTTTAGTTACGATGGTATTGTGATGAATGCCGGCGCGTATACCCATACTTCTATTGCCATTGCCGATGCAATTGCAGCCATCAATACGCCGGTTATTGAAGTGCATATCTCCAACGTACACAAGCGCGAGGAGTTCAGGCATAAATCAATGATAGCGGCCAGTTGCCGTGGAGTAATTGCGGGTTTCGGGATGGATAGCTATCGCCTGGCCATTGAAAACCTGTCGCTCAAATAATATTAAAATATTTATCGTTTTGATAAAACGCTTTTGGTGTAAAAGCGTTTAAACATTGCTTTCAGCTTATTGTTCCAGATGCTTAAAATATTCCGGGTTGCCGCGCTAAGTTTACTTTTTATTACGCTGTTATTCAGTGTTGATGCATTTGCCCAAGCCAAAAAGAAAAAGCCAAGATCGGTAAGAGACTCGCTTCGGGCTTCTATCCTTTCGCGCGATTCGATGATGCGGGCGCTCAAACGCTCGGATACATCGGTCAATAACCTGCTGCAAAAGGTTGAATATTACACATCTGCCTTTAACCAGATCAAAAGCAACCTGTCAAAAAAGTTAGATACGGCAGAGATCAGCACCAAGCTGCCATCATTTGAAAGGCGGATTACGCTCATCAAATCGCTTATTGATAATGATAAATCAAGCACGTTAAGGTACCTGTATACCATCAGGGATGTGCTTACCCGCAGTGATGACCAGCTTGACCTTTGGCAGGAGCAGCTTGCGGATATCAACAGTAAACTTGTTCAAAATCAAAACGATCTGGACGCTATATCGCGCGACAGCGTTTTAAAGATCCTGCCTGCCGATAGCTCGCTGGCTACCACTTACCTCATCCAGAAAATAGCTATCGACAGTAAATACCATCGCCTGGACACCACTAACAAAAAGGTGATGGTAAAAGTAGGCCTGCTGCAAAACCGCACCTCGGCTGTTTATATTTCGATACTTGACCTTAAAGACCAGATTGATACCAAGATCAGGGATTTCAGCATCAGGGCGATGTCTCAGGAGTATAGCAACATATGGAACATGAACGCTGATGAAGGCAGCGATTTCGGCCCGGCAACAAAAGCTACGGCCGATATGAACGCCAAGCTGTTCAACTTTTTTATAGGTCGGGATATCCTGATCCATCTTTCGGGCTTGGTGGTTTTATTAGTATTTTTCGCCTGGGTTCGCGCCAGTCGGCGTAGGATCATACGTGATAACGATACGCCCGAAAGTGTGTTTAGCCAGGCCAATTACGTTGTAAATTATCCGTTTGTATCCTCAATTGTTTTAACTTTTACGTTGCTGCCAAACGTTTATGATCACCCGCCGGTAATTGTATTGGAGATGTTTTTATTGGTGCTGATGATTGCCCTGCTTTACCTCATAAAAAAGGCATGCCCTGCAACTATGTTCCGTTATATGCTGCAGCTATTTGGCATCACTATTATTTACAGCCTGAGCAATCTTTATATCCAGGTAACCAATATCGACAGGGTAGTTATATTAATTTCAGGCCTCGCTGCATCGGTAATAAGTTTCAGGTTTTTATCAGAAGTGCGCAAGGCCAGGGCTGATTACCTGCCTTATACCGGCTTTATATTGAAGGTTTTCATATTTCTGCAGGGAGCATCTTTTTTATGTAATGTTTTCGGCAGGGTGAGTTTGGCTAAAATCATTGGTGTTAGTGTAGTTTATAACCTGTGGCTTGCCCTTGCTATGTATTACATAGTGCATATCATTATGGAAGCCTTGTTCCTGCAACTGGAAGCCGGTAAAAAGAGCAACAACCTAACTTCTTTTATCGATTATAAATTAATGCAAAATAAGTTCAGGAGTGTGCTGAGCATATTGGCTACCTTGCTATGGCTGGTAATGCTTACCCAAAACCTGAACGTTGAAGATACCGTATTTGATTACCTGGGCGATTTTCTGACCAAAAACCGCAGCATCGGGGGTACCAATACCCAGTTCACGTTTCAAAGCGTGATCATATTTGTGGCCGTGATCTGGCTGTCATCTATCGCGTCAAAGATAATCAGCTATCTTTATGATATTGCAGCCAAGCATGCCAATGATATTGATGTAGCCAAGAAAAAGAACCGCACCTCTACCCTGCTTATCCGTATCGGGGTAATTGCTTTAGGCTTCTTCCTGGCCGTAGCTGCTTCAGGAGTGCCTATTGATAAGATTACTATCATTATCAGTGCCTTTGGTATTGGTATTGGTTTTGGCTTACAGAATATCGTTAACAACCTCGTATCGGGTTTGATACTGGCTTTCGAGAAACCGATCCAGGTTGGTGATATTATTGAAGTTGACAGCCGTTCGGGTACTATTATGGATATCGGCATCCGTGCCAGTAAAATTGCTACCGCCGATGGCGCGGAGGTAATTATCCCTAACGGCGACTTAATATCTCACCACGTAATTAACTGGACCTTAAGTAATAACAATCGCCGGGTTGAACTGATTATTGGGGTAGCATATGGATCAAACATTGAGCAGGTTAAGGCAATATTGTTAAATTTATTAACTAACCATGATGATATCATGAACCAGCCATCGCCTTCTGTATTCCTGCATAATTTAAATGAAAGCTCGGTTGATTTCAGGGTGTTTTTCTGGGCAGCCGATATCAATACCTGGCTTGGACTTAAGAGCCGCGTATTAGCCGATATTTACGATGCATTTAACAGAGAAGGTATCGAAATACCGTTCCGCCAGCAGGACGTACGCGTAATATGGCCAAAAGGCTTGCCTCCCATTAAAGTAGAAGCGCGGGGCATAAGCGACGAAACTGAGCCGGAATAGGGTACAGATGCCGCTAAAACTCCGAAGGATCAAGATCAGTAAAATGAGTTTTCTTTTTAACAAAGAAATCCCAAACTATACTGCCTCTGTATATGCCTTTTGTGTTTTGTACCGCGTTGCCTTTCGCCTTTTGCCTTTCGTCTTTAACCTTCTTGAAGAAACTTAACACAAAGCTTTGATGTGCCCTGCTTACTGCCCAGGCATCTTTGCGTTTACCTTCCATCAAAAACCTGAACAAGGCCAGGAGATCCATTATAAAACGGATGCTGATCACCCAAAACGCCCGCCAAAATGGAAGGTTCTTTTTTATAAGCAGCAGGTTATTCCTGAAATTGAGATAGGTCTTAAACGGGTTTTCGGCATTTAATGTACCGCCGCCAACGTGATATATGGTTGATTGCGCGCAATACATTACTTTATAACCCATGTTTTTTAAGCGCCAGCAAAGGTCGATCTCTTCCATATGGGCAAAAAAGCTTTCATCAAAGCCGCCGGCTTCATCCCAAATGCTTTTTTTGATAAACAAAGAAGCTCCCGATGCCCAGAATACCTCACCTGATTGCTCATATTGACCGTTATCCTTTTCCAGCTCGTAAAAGATTCTGCCACGGCAAAAGGGATAGCCGTGCTTATCAATAAAGCCACCGGCAGCGCCGGCATGTTCAAAGTATTCTTTTTGTGCGTATGACCGGATCTTGGGAGCAGCAGCAGCGATTAAACTATCGCTTTTCATTAATTCAATAACAGGTTCAATCCATCCTGGAACAACCTCAACGTCCGAATTAAGCAGGATATAATAATCGGCATCAACCTGGGCCAGCACCCGGTTATACCCCCCTGTAAAGCCGTAGTTTTTATCATTTTGGATAATCCTTACCGATGGATAGTTTGCGCGCATAAGCGCTACTGAATCATCCGAAGAAGCGTTATCCCCCATAACGATATCCAGGTTAGGATACGTTGAGGATAATACCGAAGGAAGAAATTGTTTAAGGTACTTTGCGCCGTTCCAGTTTAAAATAACTACAGCAACTTTAGGTGTATGGGTCATCTATGTAAATCCTCCGGCTTAAATTTCCATCTCCGGTGCGACCATAGCCAATATTGCGGTTCTCTCCTGATCATCCCCTCAAGATATTTAACATGCATATCTGTTATTTCGTATTCGGCAGTTTCTTTTGGTGTTTCGGTAAGCGGGATTAGCGTATATTCATAATATCCGCGTTTTACCCTTTTCATGTCGTAAAAAACAACAGCTGCGTCAATTGTTTTGGCAATTTTTTCGATACCCAAAAATACCGCAGTAGGCTGGTTTAAAAAATTGGTGAAATAGTTTACCTCATGCATCACGGGAGTTTGATCGCCCACGAGCACACTTACAGTAAGTTCTTTACGGTATTCAATCATTTTACGCAATGTTTGCTTCATGGCAACCGGCTGCCCACCAAACCTTGAACGGATCTTAATGAAAAAATCATCAAACGTTTTGTTAGACAGGTTTTTGTAAATGATCATGAACCTTTTATCGGTAACAAAGTTGAAATTTAGGGCTGCCATTTCCCAATTGCAATAATGGCCGGCAACTGCAATAATACTTTTACCTTTAGTAAAGTATTCAAACACCAGGTCGGAATTGGTAGCCACTACCCTTTTCCGGATCTGTTTTTCTGATACGGTGATCATTTTAATGGTTTCCACTATCAGGTCGGCCAGATAACGATAGTATTTTCGTTCAATATCACGGCGCTCCTGATCTGTTTTTTCGGGAAAGGAATTGCGGAGGTTTTGCTGCACTACATCACGGCGGTAATGAACAATGTAATAAATAATAACAAATGCGATATCGGATAAAATGTATAAAAACCAAAAGGGAAGCAACGATATAAGGTATAAAATTAATATCCCTAACTTAGTAAAACCCTTTTTTATCATTATTTTAGCCAATTTTGAGCACAAACATAAAATATATGATTGAAAAAGGCGCTGTGTTACCCATGTTTTATCTTCCGCCGGTAGATTATTTTGTACAATTAAATACGTATAAGCCTGATATACTGATAGAAAAAGAAGAACATTTCCCCAAACAAACTTATCGCAACCGGGCTAATATCTACTCGCCCGATGGTGTTCTGGCATTGGTGGTTCCGGTAATAAAAGGTTCAAAAAATCACACTAAAGTTAAAGATGTAAAAATCAGCTACGATTTTATGTGGCAGCGCCTGCACTGGCAAAGCTTGCAGGCTTGTTATCGCCGTTCGGCTTATTTTGAGTTTTATGAAGATGACTTTGCACCTTTTTATGAAAAACAAATTACCTACTTGTTTGATTATAATCAGGAGCTTTTGAACCTGCTGCTCAAGCTCACTAAAATAAAAACGGAATTAAATTACACGAATGAATACCAGGCCGAATATCCGAACCTGCACGATTTTCGGTTTTCTATTCATCCTAAAAAAGAAAGCGAAATGCAGCAGAAACCATATTTCCAGGTATTTGAAGACCGACGGGGCTTTATGAAAAACCTGAGTATTATTGACCTGCTGTTTAACCAGGGCCCGCAAACCGTAAACTATTTGTAGATGAATGGCAACTTTAAACGCCTGCGCCTTAAAAAACACAAACACGCAGGAAATGTAGGTGACAGACCGGGTACTATCAGGGTAGCCGAGGATGCCCTGAAACCCATTATATCCGTTTACTCATACAATAAAGATGAGTTAGTAACATGCGAGGGCAAGGATATCAAAACAGCCTTAAAACAGCTAAATAAATGTGATAATCATACCCATTGGATTAAGATTAATGGTTTGGGCGATGCCTCGCTGATTGAGCAAATTGGTGAACATTGCAATATCAATCCCCTGGTTTTGGAGGATATTGCCAATACACACCAGCGCCCCAAATTTGATGAATACGAGGATTATGCCTTTTGTACCAGCCGCATCGTTCAATTCAATAAGGATAATGAGATCATTAACTGCCAGTTTTCAGCTATCATAAAAGATAATATCATCATTAGTTTTGAGGAGGATCACACCGAGCGCTTTGATGCCGTAAAAACCCGTTTAAAAGCCGGAAAGGGCGCTATCCGTACCGCGGGACCCGGATATATGTGTTATGCGCTTACTGACACTATAATTGATACCTACTTTGTGCTGCTTGCCGAAATTGGCGACCATTTGGATGCCCTTGAAGATAAGCTTTACCTGAGCGCCGATAAAACCATCATGTTTAATGCCCAGCAGCTAAAACGTACGCTCATTGTTGTACGCCGTGCCAGCTGGCCAGAGAGGGATAAGATCAATGACATGATCAGGTCTGAAAGCCCGCTGATAACGCCGGAAGTTAAATTGTTTTTGCGCGACGCCTATGATCATTGCATCCAGGCCATGGACCTCATTGAAAACTATAAAGAGGTAACGTCAAGTATCATCGACCTGTACCTATCCATGGTAAGTAACCGCATGAACGAGATCATGAAGGTGCTTACTATCATTTCTGTGATCTTTATCCCGCTTACTTTTATAGCCGGTATCTACGGGATGAATTTTTCCCGGCAGGATGATAAAGGCCATCTTCTGCCGGATAACATGCCAGAGTTATATTGGCACCATGGTTACATTTATGCTATCGTGTTTATGTTTTTGATAGCCATAATACAGGTATTTGTATTTTGGAAGAAAGGCTGGTTTAACAGATTGTAGATGCCCCCCAGCCCCCTAAAGGGAAGTTATCGGCATAAAAAAGAAGCGTTACGAGTACTGCTTCTTTTTTTAATGGAGATGGGTAAGAAACCTGATCAGAATCCTCCCCCTTTAGGGGGTCGGGGGGCTTGGGCTTGAACTTGTTTCTTCACCATATACAGGATCTCGCTCAATCCATTTGTTTTGATCTCAAATGTGGTTGAGAGCATCATCCCCATTTTATCTTTAGTAAATCCTTTACCCGACATCCATTCAAGATATGATACAGGGATATCAGCTATAATAGTGCCTTTATACTTGCCATAAGGCATTCTGGTTTGTACAATATCAATTAGGATCTTTGGATCTGGTCTTAAATTTTCCACGCGGTAAAGGTACGCACAAACCGATGGGATTCTGCTTCTATTCCTGCAATCCTTTTATAATAAAAAATGTTGCGAGTGCAGCTGCGATGCCAACTGTTGCTTTTAAAATACCGCTGCTTACATAAGGCGGAATATAGGTTACGCCCATTTCATCGGCAACAGCGGGATGCTCTACATAGCGACCTTTTGTCGGTATTGCCACTTGCTCAAAGTTATCGGCCAGTTCGTGTAATTGATCATGCAGCTCACGGCCGCGCATTATGGGGCCATGGCCTGCCGCTACTGTGCGTGGTTCAAGCGCGGCAAGCCTGCGTACTGATTGGGCAGCAGCTTCCCAGTCGGTAGTGAAATACCTTGGCGGTCCGCTTAACTTTTTAAGCGAACTAAATGAATATAAAGCTGATTCGGCCTTAGTAGTTGAAAAGGCATCCCCGGCTACAAGGGTCGAATTTATTGGCAAAAACAGGGAAATATGGCCCGCCGTATGGCCGGGTGTGTGAATGATCTTCCATTCGGGCAGTTCGGGGATCCCTTCCTCCATATCGATGGTTTTTACTTTAGTACCGAGGTTAATGGGGGATGTTGGGAAAAATACCGACAACAAGCTCATCAGCCCGTCGGTCAGCGATGGATCGGCTGGTGGGTATGATGACAGGCCTGTTAGGTAAGGCAATTCAAGTGCGTGGGCATAAACAGGTACATTCCAAATCTCCAAAAGTTCTGCTAATCCTCCCGAGTGGTCGGCATGTCCATGTGTGAGCACAATAGCTGCAGGCCTAGTTCCCGGGCCAAAAAGCTCTTCGGCCATGGCAATTATTTTTTTTGCCGAACCTTTTAACCCCGTATCAACCAAAACCCAACCTTTGGCAGCACCGGGACGGTTGGCGATCATGTAAACATTAACAAATAATAGTTTAGTTCCCCATACCCTTTGCGATACCTGGAAATATTTTGTACTGAGCCTTCTGTTCATGGTTTATAATTATTAACAAAACGTAACTCGTGTATTAAAAGTTTTAGTTGCTTAAATTTAAATACAATTTTATCAGTCTAAAATAAATAACATGGCCTTCGGCTTAACACCAGCGCAAACAGAAACTGCCAGAACTATGTTAGGTTAGTAAAACTATAAACACTATGAAACAACAATTTGATGCCACGCTTACGGGGACCGATAGCATTATTGAAGGTACAGCGCAACAGGTGACCTGGGCGGGTTATGCCAATGCATATGAGTTTAAATCGATAGATGGCACACTACATTTGGTAATTGTCAAAGATCAGGATAGCGAATGGATCAGGATTGATGGTACAGAGCCTTACCTTTCGAGCTGGATTGATGAACTGGCCGAACAGGCGGTAAGCCACTCTTTATAAAAAAAGGAAGCCGGATCATTTGCCCCGGCTTCCTTCGTTATATTTCATATGGTTAATCCAATTCAATTGGTTTCATTTTAGGCACCAGGAAATGCATAATGAGCCAGGCTAAAATGTAAGCGCTTCCGCAAACAAAGAACATAATATAATAGGCTATCTCAATTTTACCGATTGACCGGTAATACACAAACAGGTTTTTTTGCACGGCAAGCGACAGGAACACACCACCGATAGAACCGAACATGCCACCTAAGCCCGTTACCGAACCAATAGTGCGTTTTGGGAACATATCCGAAACTGTGGTGAATATATTAGCGCTCCATGCTTGGTGCGCCGATGCTGCTATCCCTATCACTATAACCGCAAGCCACATATTAACACCACCCAGAATTTGCGCAAATATGATTGGTATTACCGCCAGTGCGTAAATAAACATAGATGTTTTGCGGGCTTTAAATACAGGCCAATCCTTTTTAATAAGGTTCATAGGCAACCAACCGCCGCCAACACTCCCAAAGGTAGACATGGTATAAACCAACGCAACGGGAATGGCTATTTCTGTGCCCTTTAAATGATACTGGCTTTCCAAAAAATCGGGGAGCCAGAACAGGTAAAACCACCATATAGGGTCGGTAAGGAATTTACCTATAACAAATGCCCACGTTTGCTTAAACGAAAGCAGCTTGCCCCAAGATATTTTCTTTTGCTCAACTGGCTGTAAAGCTTCAGTTTGACTGTCATGATCACTGTTGATGTAATCAAGCTCGGCTTTTGATACCTTGCTATGCTTTGAAGGTGCGCGGTAAATTACCTGCCATAATACAAGCCATATAAAACCGATTGAGCCGGTTATGATAAATGCCCAGCGCCATCCCCAGGCAGCTGCTATAAACGGAACTGTTAAAGGTGCAACTATAGCACCTATATTTGCACCCGAGTTAAAGATCCCCGTAGCAAATGCACGTTCTTTTTTAGGAAACCACTCGGCCACGGTTTTAATAGCTGCAGGAAAATTTCCCGCTTCACTAAGGCCCAATGCAGAACGCACTACGCCGAAACCAAAGGTGCCACCAACAAAAGCGTGGCACACCGCCGAAATACTCCATAGTAGTGTTGAAAGGAAATAGCCGAGTTTGGTGCCTATCTTATCGATGATCCGTCCGGCAGCCAGCAAACCTATTGAATAAGCTATTTTAAAAGCAATCTCAATATTGGCATAGTCGCCATCATTCCACTTAAACTCCTTGGTAAGGTCTGATTTAAGCAAACTGATTACTGCCCGGTCAAGGTAATTAACGGTTGTTGCGAAAAATACCAGCGAGCAGATCACCCAGCGGTAGTTTCCAACTTTTTCTTCTCTCATTATAATTTAGGTTAACTGGCTATTTAATGGTTTGTACTATTTCAAGCAGCTTCAGGGTATCGTTATACAGTCTATCGTACTCCTGGTTTTCCAGTACGCTTTTGCTGATTAGTTTACTGCCCATACCCACCGCACATACCCCGGCTTTAAACCAGGTGCTGATACTGTCATGGTTCAAATCAACCCCACCTGTTGGTATGAACAACTGACCGGCAAACAAATCCCTGATTGAGGATACAAACTCAGGCCCCAGTATATTGGCCGGGAATATTTTTATCAGCGCAGCCTCGTTTTGTTGAGCTGTGTAAATTTCGGTTGGTGTCATACAACCAGGAATCCATAACAGGTTGTGCTGCGCTGCCAGTTTGCCAACCTCGGGGTTAACAATTGGCGAAACGATAAAATCAGCCCCGGCAGCAACAAAAGCTTCAGCTTCCTGAACACTTTTGATAGTGCCGATACCTAACTCCAGGCCCGGCATTTCGCCGTTTGCAAGGGCTTGTTTTAAAACCTTGAAGTTTTGGAGGGCGGCTGCACCGCGGTTGGTATACTCAAATACCCTAATCCCAGCTTTATAAAGCGTGCGGGTTATTTGCAGGCTCACTTCCGGGTCTTTATAAAAGAACAGCGGTAATGTACCCTGCTTTAATATCGCGTCAAGTACTATATTTTTTTTACTCATTGTTTCATTGTGTTATAAATTTGATCAATTGTTTTTGTGGTCGCATCGCCTTCAATAAATAGCTTCTCGAATGCGGCTGCCGTTGCAAAGTCCAGCAATTGCTGTGGATCTTGTTTGTTATAAAAGCCGTAAATAAGCCCGGCCATAAAGCAATCGCCGCTGCCAACTTTGTCAACCACGGTTTCGGTAGTATAGGTTGGGGAGTGATAAAAGCGGTTGCCTGTATAAAGCGAAGTATAATATTCAACGCCTTTGCCTGCATCAAAGCGGAAGGTATTGGCAACAGCCCGGCAGCGCGGATAAGCATCCATGATCCTTTCAGACGAGTAGAGCCCCTCTTTAAGGTAGATGCTCTGCTGACCCGATTCATGGATATCCGGTGTAACGGGAATGCCCAGCATGGTTTCCTCTGCCCAAACATTCCCCATAATGATATCAGCATATTGCACCAGCTTTGGCATAATCTCCGTTGGCTTTTTACCGTACTGCCATAATTTGGGGCGATAATTAAGATCGACAGATATGGTGATATGTTTTTTGCTTGCTGCCTGTAAAACTTCTTCGCAAACATCGGCAGCCTGCTGGCTTAAGGCCGGGCATATCGCACTGAAATGAAACCAGCTCACCCCTTCCAGAACAGCATCCCAGTTAACCATGCCCGGTTTCAGATCGGCAAATGCCGAACCGGCACGGTCATATACAATGGCATTGTTCTTTACATCTTTACCACGGGTGAGATAATAAAGACCTATCCTGTTACCACTATGATGTATTGCTGATGTGTCGATGTTTTTGTTTTCCAGGTAACCGATAATCTGTTCGGATAAGGCATTATCAGGCAAAGCAGTAAAATATTTTATTGGCTGCTCCCAAAGGGCTAAAGCATTGGCTACGTTAAGCTCGGCACCACCCATAAAAAATGGCAGCTTGTTGCTTTTTAACCATTGCCCTTCACCATCGGGGCACATGCGTAACAACAATTCGCCAAATGACAGGATGCTTCCCTTTGTATTTTCTATATTGCTCATTTAAAAATTGAAATAGTTTTTGGCGTTAAAATAGCAAATATCGCTCACGATCTTTCCTGTCCATTCAATATCGTTTGGTAATTCGCCGTTTTCAATGTCATCACCCAACAAGTTACAAAGCAACCTGCGGAAATACTCATGCCTCGGGAACGACATAAAGCTCCTCGAATCGGTAAGCATCCCAACCAAACGGCTCAGCAGGCCCATGTTTGATAAAGCGTTTAATTGCTTAATCATGCCATCCTTTTGATCCAAAAACCACCAGGCCGATCCAAACTGCATTTTGCCGGCTACCGAACCGTCATTATAGTTGCCCACCATGGTAGCAAACAATTCGTTATCGGCGGGGTTTAGGTTGTAAATAATGGTTTTAGCTAACTGGTTAGTGGTATCCAGTCTGTTCAGAAATTTGGATAACGCCCTGCCTTGTGCAAAATCGCCGATAGAATCCCAGCCGGTATCAGGCCCTAAATTGGTTAAAGCGCGTGCATTATTATTGCGCAAAGCGCCAAGGTGAAACTGCTGTACCCAGCCTTTTTCATGATCCCAAATGGCAAAGTAATACAACATAGCCGATTTAAATTTCAGGATTTCCAAAGGCAACAACACTTCGCTGTTCCTTATTTTGGTAAAGATGGTAGCTATCTCTGCGTCAGTATAATCTTCGGAATAAATTTGCTCCAGTCCGTGATCTGATAATTTGCAGCCGTTTTCGGCGAAGTATTCGTGTCTTGCTTTTAAGGCCGAAAGATATTCATCAATGTTAGATATAGATACATTTGCCACTGATTCCAGTTGGTCAATGTATTTGTTGAGCCCGGCAATGTCATCGGCGTTCATAGCTTTATCGGGGCGGTAGGCTGGCAATACTTTCACACTGTACCCGTCCTGTTTCAGTTTCTGATGATGGCTAAGGTTATCCAACGGATCATCAGTAGTACCCACAACCTCTACGTTTTTACTTTTTAAAATATTACGGATGCTGAACTCCGGCGATTGCAGTTTTTCGTTGCACTGGGCATATATTTTTTGTGCCGATGCTGGTGAGAGCAACTCATTGATGCCAAAATATCGCTGCAATTCAAGGTGTGTCCAATGGTATAGCGGGTTTCTCAAAGTGTAAGGAACCGTAGCGGCCCATTGCATAAACTTTTCTTCGTCGGTTTTATTACCGGTGATATAGGCTTCATTAACACCATTTGCCCGCATAGCGCGCCATTTGTAATGATCGCCATAAAGCCAGATCTGCGTTATGTTTTTAAAATTGATATCGTCAGCAATCTGATCTGGCGGCAGGTGGCAATGATAATCAATAATAGGCTGATGGCTGGCGAACTCATGATATAAGCGCTGCGCCGTTTTTGTTTGAAGTAAAAAATCCTGATCTAAAAAATTCTTCATTGGTTATTGACAGATATATACCGGAGTTAGCGGTATAGTAGTTTATACTTGTAAGCGGCAAATTACACATCATACGGGCAAGTTGGAAGTAATAAGCCTAAACAATCCACGCAAACGTTTTCGTTGAGACGTAAAAACAACTACTATGAAGCAAAAAGGCGATGAGGTTATCACCCCATCGCCTTTTTTATCTATTGGTGAAATTTCTGCTACCAGAAAATCGAGTACAATGCAACCACAATACCTGTTACAATTAAGGCGCCTGCTAAAAATCCTCTCGAAGTTTTAAACATTGAGCCATCAATTTCGAGGCCGTTTGTTGTAACGCCCCTGGCCTGGTCAATTTTTGAAATAATGTACATACCGATAACGCACAGGATAAATACAAAACCCATACGGTCAAGGAAAGGGATTTCATATAACTTCGTTACTTTATCATCCTGCAAGGCTAATTTTGAGAAGCCATACGGCGACAGGAAGCTCAGGTCAATAAACTTTGGACAAAGTTTAAAGAAACATGAGAAAATGAAACCGCCAATGGTTGCAAATAAAGCCGCATTTGAAGTAGCTTTTTTCCAGAAGAAACCAAGGATAAACATGGCAAAGATACCCGGAGATACGAAGCCTGTATATTCCTGGATATACTGGAAGCCCTGCTTACCTTCGCCCATCAATGCTTTACCGATAAGCTCAGATAACAGGATACCTAACAACAAGGCAACAAGTACCGATATTTTACCAAGGTTAACCAGTTTTTTATCGGTAGCTTCAGGATTGATTGCTTTTTTGTAAATATCCAACGTAAAGATGGTAGCGATACTGTTTGCTTTACCCGCTAACGACGCTACAATAGCAGCCGTTAACGCAGCGAATGAAAGGCCTTTTAAGCCGCTTGGCAATAAGTTTAACAGTGATGGATACGCTTTGTTAGGATCCAAAACTCCAGATGAACTCGCCATTTCCTGGTGGAACATCCCTTTTTGATATAAAAGGTAAGCCGCAATACCAGGCAGCACTACAATAACAGGCATCAGCAACTTAAGGAAAGCTGCAAACAGGATTCCACCACGGGCAGTTTTAAGGTTTGCGCCCAAAGCCCTTTGGGTAATATACTGGTTACAGCCCCAATAGTTAAGGTTAGTGATCCACATGCCGCCTATCAGAACAGATAAGCCGGGAAGATCCATGTAATTTGGATTATCCTTTTTAAAGATCATATGGAAGTGATCAGTAGCTTCACTATGCAGGATCTTGAAACCATTGAGTAAGCCTGTTGTATTTTCTTTTTCGCTTAACAAAGTAAGTGCAAGGTAAGATGCCATTAAACCACCCAATATCAATACCGCCACCTGGATAACGTCGGTATAGCCGATAACCTTCATACCGCCCAGTGTAATAACCGCCGAGAATATGGCCAGCAACCAGATACACAGGTGAATATCAAGACCTGAAATACCGCTGACAGCTAATGCACCAAGGTAAAGGATCGACATTAAGTTAACCACAATGTACAGCAACAGCCAAAAGATAGCCATGATCATGGCCACCGTTCCGTTATACCGCTGGTGCAGGAACTGTGGCATGGTAAAAATCTTATTTTTAAGATATACCGGGATAAAGAAAACCGCCACAATGATAAGGGTAATTGCAGCCATCCACTCGTAAGTAGATATGGCTAAGCCCATTTTAAACGCAGACCCACTTGTACCTATAAATTGTTCGGCAGAGATATTTGAGGCGATGAGCGATGCTCCGATAGCCCACCAGGTTAACGACCCTTCGGCCAAAAAATAGTCTTTTGAGGTGGCATCGGCGTTGTGTTTACGCTTATACACCCACCAGCCGTAACTGGCAACAATTATAAAGTAGATAAAGAAAACAGCATAATCGCCATTTGAAAGGGTTTTGAGGTTCATTGTTTTGGTTTGTCTTTGGGTTTAATATGTATGATTGACAATTATAAACTATATATATCGATTTATCAAATTTTCGATGTATTCTTGTTTACCACTTGTCACTTTAGGTTCGCCGTTAGCTATCGCATAGTTACGCAAATCTTCCAAAGAAACCTTACCCTCTTCAAAATCTTTCCCGGTGCCAGCATCAAATGAGGCATACCTGTCGGTACGTAATTTTTTATACTCCGATTTTTGCAAAATGTTGTCAGCAGTAACCAAAGCCCTTGCGAAAAGGTCCATGCCACCAATGTGAGCATAGAACAAATCAGCCGGATCGGTTGAGTTACGGCGGATCTTGGCATCAAAGTTAATACCACCACCCTGGAAACCGCCTGCCTCAAGAATGATCAGCATGCACTCGGTTACTTCATTAATATCGTTAGGGAACTGATCGGTATCCCAGCCATTTTGCGTGTCACCGCGGTTTGCATCTATCGAACCTAATAAACCCGAATCGGCAGCAACCTGTAGTTCGTGCTGGAAAGTATGACCTGCTAAAGTAGCGTGGTTAACTTCAAGGTTCAGTTTAAAATCGTTGATCAGGTCGTATTTCTGTAAAAAGCCCAATACGGTGGCAGCATCATAATCATACTGGTGTTTGGTTGGCTCGCATGGTTTTGGCTCAATAAAGAACGTGCCTTTAAAACCTTGCTTGCGGGCATAATCTTTAGCAGTATGTAAAAACTTAGCCAAATGCTCCTGTTCGCGTTTCATATTGGTATTCAGCAGGCTCATATAACCTTCACGACCACCCCAGAAAACATAATTTTCGCCGCCTAATGCAATCGTTGCGTCAAGTGCCGCTTTTACCTGCGCACCGGCATGAGCCAATACATGAAAATCGGGGTTGGTTGATGCACCGTTCATATAACGTTTGTGGCTGAACAGGTTTGCAGTACCCCAAAGTAATTTTACACCGCTGGCAGCCTGTTTTTGTTTGGCATAATCAACCAAAGCCTGCAAACGGCGGTCGTTTTCAGCAACATCATTACCATAGTCAACCACATCAACGTCGTGGAAACAGTAGTAAGGCAGGTTCATTTTGGTCAAGAACTCAAACGCTGCATCCATTTTGTCTTTAGCTCGCTCAACAGCGTCAGCTTTTTCATCCCAAGGGAAAACGTGTGTAGCGCCGCCAAACGGATCGGCACCGTTACCGCAGAACGAATGCCAGTATGCACCTGCAAAGCGTAAATGATCCTTCATGGTTTTGCCTGCCACTACCCGATCCGCATCATACCAGCGAAACGCCAGCGGGTTGTCTGATTCAAGGCCTTCAAATTTGATCTGGCCTATTTCTTTGAAAAATTCTTTTTCGCCTGTTACTATCATTTTAATTATTGAATTAGTGAGTTATTGAATTAGTGATTTTTTTATTGGCAATTGTTTAATTATTTATTTGGATACACGGGCAACACCTTTCGCCTTTAACCTTTTCCCTTTCACCTCAGTTTCGTTTCTAAAAGCGCTTTCCACTCCTGGTAAACGGGTTCAAATTGGTCTGTAGTAGGTTCAACCAGTTTAATGGCCTTGATATTACTGAATGCCTCAGCCGGTGATTTGAAGATGCCTGCGCCTATACCTGCGCCTAAGGCCGCACCTACACTGCCGTCGTTATTATAGAGCTCGACAGGAACGCCTGTAGCATTTACAAAAGTTTGGGTAAACAGATCGCTCAGGAAAAGGTTGCTTTTGCCCGCACGGATCACAGTAGGGTTCATACCATTGCCGCGCATAATGTCAAAGCCATAACGGAACGACGAGGCTATCCCCTCCTGCACAGCCCTGAAAATATGTGCGGGGGTGTGCAGGTTAAGGTCGATATTTTGAAAATGCGCACCAACCTGCTTATTATTTAACATACGCTCGGCACCATTGCCAAAAGGCAGTACCTGTAAGCCTTCGCTGCCCAAAGGTGCTTTTTCAGCTTCTGCGTTCATTTGGTTATAGGTATAGCCTGTACCGAAGGTGTTTTTTACCCAGCGATACAAACTGCCGGTTCCGTTAATGCAAAGCAGTACACCAAGCCTCTTTTGCTCATCGGCATAATTAACGTGCGCAAAGGTATTGATGCGTGATTGCTGGTCATAAACCAGCTGATCATCCACACCATATATCACGCCAGAAGTACCTGCAGTAGCAGCTACTTCGCCGGGGTTAAGTACATTTAATGATAAAGCGTTGTTGGGTTGGTCGCCGGATTTATAAGTAACCGGAATACCTGCCTTTAAATTCAGTTTTTCGGCAACGGATGCCTGCAAAGTTCCGTGCGATGAAAAAACAGGATTGATAACCGGGAACAGGCTTTCGTCAAAACCAAAATAATTGATGATCTCTTTGGAGACGTCATTGGTTTTGAAATCAAAAAACACCCCTTCAGATAATGCCGATACAGATGTGGTGATCTCGCCGGTAAGCTTCATGGCGATATAATCACCAGGCAGCATGATCTTATCAATTTTACTGTAGATCTCCGGTTCATTTTCCTTTACCCAGGCCAGTTTTGAGGCCGTAAAGTTTCCCGGCGAATTAAGCAGGTGCGATAAGCAATGCTCTTCGCCAATGGTGGCAAAAGCTTTATCGCCAATTTCAACAGCGCGGCTATCGCACCATATAATACTATCGCGTAAAACATTTTGATCTTTATCAACCAATACCAGGCCATGCATTTGGTATGCTATACCTATTGCTGCTATATCTTTTGTATTATAATTGCCTTTAGCATGACAGCGCTCCAATGCTTTTTGTGCCTGCTCCCACCACATTGAGGGAGATTGTTCGGCCCAGCCAGGATGCAATGCTTTGATTGGCGACTCCTGGTCAGGGTATTGTGCCGAAGCGATTGTTTTTTGCGTTGCGGCGTCAACAACACTTACTTTTACCGACGAAGTACCTATATCGATCCCTAATAACAGCATAGCCTATTCAGATTTTTGTATGATTTTTTGGTTGTATTTATTAATTGGTAACTTAACGCAACGAAAATAAAGAAATAAATAAAAATTGCAATCGATTGCGTAAAATATTTTTTCCAACTTGCACGCTATAATGAAGAAAGTTAAACGCACCACCATTTATGACATTGCCGCTAAGCTCGGCATAACCGCGTCTTCTGTATCAAGAGCGCTGAATAACAGCAGCCAGGTGAACGAAAAAACCAGGGAGCTGATCATCAAAACCGCCGATGAGCTCAATTATAAACGCAACACCCTTGCCTCCAACCTACGCAAAGGGCATTCAAAAACTATTGGCGTAGTGGTGCCGCGGATAAACCAGAACTTTTTCAGTAACGTGATAGCCGGCATTGAGGAAACAACCTATCAAAAAGGATATAACCTCATCATCTGCCAGTCGGGCGAAGTGCATGATAAAGAAATTCAATGTGTAAATACGCTCATTAATCAGCATGTAGATTGTATAGTGATCTCGGTATCGGCCGATAGCTATGATTACCAGCACCTGCAAAATGTGCTTGACCATGGCATTCAGCTGATCCAGTTTGACCGTGTTGCCGAAGAGCTGGAAACGCTCAAAGTGATCAACGATAACGAACAAGCTTCATTTGAAGCGGTATCGCACCTGATAGAAAACGGCTATAAACGTATCGCCTTACTTGAAGGCCCGCAAAACCTAAACATTTTTCGCCAGCGAAAAAACGGGTACCTAAGAGCATTAGAAACGCATAAGGTGAAAGTGATTGATGAACTGGTGGTTGAAAATGCGTGGACAAAGGAGCTTGGTGCCGAAGCTACCCGTAAACTGCTTAACCTCCCCCACCCGCCGGATGCTATATTTGCCTCTACATCTGACTTTTCGGCTTTAGGTGTCTTGGAGGTAGCTAATATCATGAATATCAAGGTGCCTTCAGAATTGGGCATTTGCGGCTACTCTAATGAAGCTTTTACGGAGATTACCAGTCCATCGATAACTACTATAGATCAGTTTAGTGTTTATATGGGCAAAACCATTGGCAACCTGTTTTTCCAGGAGATTGCCAGCATCGAGGTTTCGGTTAAACCCAAGATCATCAGTATTAAGCCTGAATTGATTATAAGAGGATCAACAGCAAAGAAGGGATAAGTTAGCTCCTTATAAGATTGATGATTTATAAAGATTAAAATAAATGTCATTGCGTAGCGCGGCAATCGCAGGCTATACAGAGCGGCCGTGCTTCCGTGCGATTGCTTCGTGCCTCAATGACATTTTTTTATTTGTAATTTTTACTAAAATTCCACCACAAATCCAACTCTTTCCCGATAAAAAACATATTTTAAATTCAATATCGATAAGGATTTAGTTACAGATTTGTTACATTAAGCTTTAATTTCAACCATTATTTAAGTATAACACGTATGGATGATTTTTTAGCTGCCAGATCTCAAATGGCCTTATCCTTAGGTTTTCATATCATATACTCCTGTATCGGTATGGTAATGCCGGTTTTCATGGCCATATCGCATTATAAATGGATCACAACCCAGGACCCGGTTTATAAAAACATCACTGTAGCCTGGAGTAAAGGCGTAGCTATATTTTTTGCTACCGGCGCGGTATCCGGCACCATGCTCTCTTTTGAGCTCGGGTTGCTTTGGCCCGGCTTCATGAAACACGCCGGACCGATCTTCGGGATGCCGTTTTCGTTGGAAGGTGTCGCCTTTTTTATTGAAGCGATAGCGCTTGGCTTATTCCTTTATGGCTGGAACAAATTAAATAACTGGGTACATTGGACAGCTGGCGTTATTGTTGGAATAAGCGGCGTTGCATCAGGTATCCTGGTGGTGTCAGCCAATTCCTGGATGAACAGCCCTTCGGGCTTCGATTTTGTAAACGGGCAATATATTAATATCGATCCGGTAAAAGCCATGTTTAACAAGGCCTGGTTTTCCGAGTCGTTGCACATGATCATAGCCGCCTTTTCGGCCACAGGCTTTGCCGTGGCCGGAATCCATGCGCTCATGATCTACCGTAAAAAGAATATCGCTTTCCATACTAAGGCGTTTAAAATAGCTATCATCTTTGGGGCAGCCGCAGCTATTTTACAACCTTTCAGCGGCGACTTATCAGCCAAAAATGCAGCTAAAAGCCAGCCCGCAAAACTGGCTGCAATGGAAGCTTACTTCCTCACCCAGGAATACGCACCGCTGGTTATCGGCGGTATTCCTGATACCGCTGCAAAAAAAGTGAACTACGGCTTAGAAATTCCCGGTTTATTAAGCTTTTTAGTACATGACAATTTTAAAACGCAGGTGAATGGATTGGATAAGATCCCTGTTAAAAACCAGCCGCCGGTAGCTGTGACCCATTACGCATTCCAGATCATGGTAGGCATAGGCGTTTTGATGATGCTGATCGGGATCATCTATTTTTATGAACTCTGGAAAAAGAAAGACCTGCTTTCCAAACCATGGTTTCTGAAAACTTTTATTTGGGCAACACCACTTGGTTTTATAGCCCTTGAAGCCGGTTGGACGGTTACCGAAGTTGGTCGACAGCCATGGATTATACAGGGCGTTATGCGCACCAGCGAAGCAGTTACACCAATGCCGGGTATTCAGTATTCTTTTTACCTGTTCAGCTTTATTTATTTTACGCTGAGTGTGGCTGTTATATTTTTATTAAAAAGGCAAATCCAGATGGTGCCTGAATTGTATGACCGTAAAACCGCCCAGCCATGATGCTATATATTGTAATCCTTTTTCTTTTTGCGGCTATCACCCTCTACTTTTTATTAGGCGGAGCCGACTTCGGTGCTGGCATTATCGAGCTTTTTACATCAACTGACAATAAACACCGCACCCGCAAGATCATGTACCAGGCTATCGGCCCAATTTGGGAAGCCAATCATATGTGGCTTATCATTACCGTGGTGGTGCTATTTGTGGGCTTCCCGGTTATTTACAGCGAAATGTGTATTTATTTGCATATCCCGCTGTTAGTGATGCTGCTTGGTGTTATAGCCCGGGGTACCGCTTTTTCGTTCCGTAATTATGACGCCATTAAAGACGAAAAGACACAGGCATTTTATACGCATATATTCGTTTATTCAAGTTTTGTTACGCCATTGTTCCTGGGTATCATTGCAGGCAGTGCCCTATCCGGGCAGATTGATCCTAAAGCCACTGATTTTGTGCACGCTTACATCTTTAGCTGGTTTAACTGGTTTTCGGTATCTGTTGGCTTTTTTACCGTGGCGCTGTGCGGCTTCCTTGCAGCTATTTATATAGTTGGCGAGACTGAAGACGTTGACGAAATTAAGCGTTATATCCGCAAGGCGAAGATCATGAACATTGCCGCCGTAATATGCGGCGCACTTGTATTTTTGGCTTCTCATTTTGAGCATGTCCGCCTGGCAAACTGGATTTTTGGCAACCCTGTAAGTTTAGTTGCAGTGATAGCTGCAACCATTTCATTGGCAGTACTTTATTTAATTATATCACATCGCCGCAACCGGCAATGGATCAGGGTACTGGCGGCTTTCCAGGTGTGTATGATATTGATATCAGTTGGGTTTTCGCGCTTCCCGAGGTTTGTTATTTTTAAAGACGGCAGTTCTATGTCCTTGCTTACCGAACATGCCAATAGCAATAGTATTGATGACTTAGGGATCGGTTTATTGGTGGGTAGTTTGTTTATACTACCGGCGCTGGGGTATTTGTATTACGCGTTTAAAAAGAAAAATTAATCTTGATTTGCCTGATTTTAGGATTTCATGATGTCACACCCTAAATCAAGCTAATCGTAAAATCAAGCGCATCATGGTTCTAATGACAAATATATGCCATCAAATATTACATTTGTGTTGTGAAGAACTATTTAAAGATCCTGTCAATCGACGAATACTCCATTACGCCTAAGTACCTGCAACTCTCCAATGCTATTATCAGGGCCATTGAAAGCGGGCAGATTGTAAAGGATGATATGCTCCCTTCTATCAATGATCTCAGCTATGCACTGGATACTTCACGTAATACCATTGAGCGCGTTTATAAAGAATTGAAGGAAAAAGGCATAGTAAGCTCTGTTCCGGGAAAAGGCTTTTTTATTTCCAATACCGATTTTCAGAAGCCGCTTAAGATTTTCCTGTTATTCAACAAACTCAGCGCGCATAAGAAAATTATTTATGATGCCTTTGTTGCTACCATTGGTGAGCAGGCCGCCATAGATTTTTATATCTACAACAATGATTTTTACTTTTTTAAAAAGATCATTGCCGAGAATATCCAGAGCGATTATGCCAAATACATCATTATCCCACATTTTTTAGATAATGAAACCAAGGCTCATGAAATCATCAACACCATCCCTAAAGACAAGCTGATTTTACTGGATAACCTGGTACCTGGTGTAAACGGTAAATTTGCAGCGATATATGAGAATTTTGCTACAGATGTTTATGAAGCGCTGAAGAACATGTTGGATAACCTGAGTAAATACCATACGCTCAAGCTGATTTTCCCCGGCAAAACCTATCACTCTAAAGAGATCATGAAGGGTTTCCTGAATTTTTGCAGGCAGTATGCTTTTGAGTATGATATCGTTGAAACGCTATCGACAGAAACAATCCAAAAAAATACGGTATATATCAGTCTTACAGAGGATGACCTGGTTGAGCTCATTAAAAAAATCATCGCTTCCGATTTAAAAGTGGCTAAGGACGTTGGCGTGATATCCTATAACGAAACGGCGCTTAAAGAGATCATTCTTGACGGTATCACCACCATCTCAACCGATTTTAAATTAATGGGCAGCAAAACCGCCGAGTTTGCGTTGAATAACTGCCACGAGCATTTTGCAGTGCCGTTTACGGTGAGGTTGAGGAGTTCGTTGTAGCACCCTAACCTCCTAAAGGGGGAACGATAGTTTAAAAGTAACGATGAATCCGGACTTGCGAAGTTTTAAAACTTCGCAAGTCCGGATTCCGCAATTTGAAGCTATTTTTATTTTAAGTTCTTAACCTTAATACTTCTAAAAAACACCTCATTGCCATGATCTTGTAGCAATAAATGGCCCTCGGGAGCTTCGCCGAAGTTTTTCCAGATTTTGTACTTGCTGATGGCTACCAGGTCGCGAAAAGCTTTTGAACCACGGTCGTATTCCAGCACTTTAACGCCGTTCAGGTAGTGCTCAACATGGTTGTTTGGATATACTACCACACGACCAGTATTCCAGGCACCTATCGGGTGTATAAAACGTTCTTGTTTATTGGCTTTGATAAGGTCATACAACGAGGCTAATGTACGGTCGCCATCACGGCCAAGTTTGGCATCGGGGTGCAGTTTATCATCAAGTACCTGGTACTCCAGGCCAATAGCCGACCCTTTGGTAACTTCAGACAGGGTGACAAAATATTTGACACCGCTATTAGCACCCGGAGTAAGCTTAAACTCAAACGACAGGTCAAAAGCGCTATAATTATCATTGGTGACGATATCGCCGCCGCCAGATTCTTCCTGTCCGGCAGAGGGCAGCACATGCATAGTACCGTCAGCATATTCCCAGCCTTTATCCGGGAAACCTTTAAGGGTAGCACCGCGCCAGCCTGTATTGGTTTTGCCATCGTATAATAATTTCCATCCGTTTGCTTTTTCAGCAGCAGTTATGCTGTTTGGTGTAAGGTTAACAACATACACATCCTTTGGAAACCGGGTAGCTTTTAAATTAGTGGTTTTAATGTTTATGTTTTTGAAGTATACCTTTTTATTAGCCTGCTTTTCTTCGCTTACCGCATGCACCTGTAAAGCGATAAAGCCTTTGCTGTCGATAGTATCAACAACATCGCTTGCAGGGACACCGTTTACCCATGTTTTCATCCCGTTGCCGATACATTCAATTTTAATGTGATTGTATTCGCCTACTTTAAATGCATCTTTGGCTTTAGGGTTCAGATCAAGCGGATATAGCCAGTCGCGACGGCCTTCGTCATAAATACCACCAGTCCATTTGCGTGAGGATGGGTCTATTTCAAATTGCCTGCCATAAACCTTGCCTTTGCCTTTATTACCCTCAGGGTCAAAATGGCTGCGGGTTTGCACGCCCGAATTGCTCAATTCACTTTCGATTTTAGCATCCAGCTCTAATATAAAATTACCGTATTCCTTTTCGGTAACTAAAAATGAATTGCCCGAGTTGAGTACAGTAGTGCCTACTATGGCTCCGTCTTCTACTTTATAATCGGCGTTGCCGGCAAGCTTTTTCCAGCCTTTAAGGGTTTTACCATCAAACAGTTTGGTTTGCGCGTTTACTGGGCTAAATGCCGTTGACGCCAAAAGCATAATTGCAGGGTAGATTATTTTTTTCATATTTGATATTTTCTTGTTTGATTAAAATAAATCGTCATTGCGAACACGAAGCAACAGCGTAATTAAGAAATTACACCTTCACTTCCCAACCCTTTTCATATTCGCGGCTCCAAAGCTTTTGAGCTTCGGGGTCATTTAAAATACGACCATTATTTGGATCGATATGCAATACACGATCAACGCGATATGAGATATTGCCTAATTGCGGCAACAGGGTTGATTTGAAACCGATCTCAATCGGGCAGTTCAGTTTATCTGTCCCTCTTACCGAATCGACAAAGTTTTTCATGTGGAAGCCATCCAACGCCTCCGTTGGGCTTACCTTGTTGGTGCCATCAACCTTGGTATCATCTTTAATTTCTTTTACCAATTTGTTATCACCGTCGTAAACCCGGTAGCTATTGCCGCTATCATAAAAAAGGGTTCCTTTATCTCCATAAAATACTACCCCCCTGCTTAACTTTTCGATATCGAAGCCGTTGCAACTACGGCATTCCCACTCTGCAGCGGTGTTATTGGGGAAATTGTAAAGGATGTTTTGCGTATCCGGCGTTTGCCAGTCGTCATTAAAATGGAAGCGGCCGCCTGTTGATACCACTTTGCTTGGGTAATCAACTCCGAGCCCCCAACGAATCACGTCCAGTTCATGCGTACCATTATTCAGGGCCTCGCCTGTGCCCCAGTTCCAAAACCAGTGCCAGTTATAATGGATCAGGTTATCCTGGTACGGCTTTCTTGGCGCCGGCCCCTGCCACAAATCATAATTTAAATTGGCAGGTACAGATACCTGTTTGCCTTTACCAATACTTGCGCGATGATTGGTATACCAGCCCTTTGCATAATAAATACGACCGATTACGCCATCATGTAATTCCTTTACCATGGCCTGCACATTGGAGAATGAGCGACGCTGGCTACCCATTTGCACCAGTCGTTTATACTTATTTGCTGCTTCAACAGCCATCTCCCCCTCGTGCGGGTTATGACTACAAGGCTTTTCTACATACACATGTTTGCCGGCCTGGCAGGCCATAATGGTTGCGGGTGCGTGCCAGTGATCGGGCGGGGCAACCACTACCGCATCAAGATCCTTTATCTCCAGCATTTTGCGGATATCTGTTAATCCCTGCGGCTTTTTGCCTGTTTGCTTGTAGATGGCATCAATCGTTTTTGCAACTACGTTTGAGTCAACATCGCAGATATAACCTATCTCTACATTGGGCAACTTGGCAAAGCTTTGAGCAAGGTATAATCCCCGGCTGTTAGTGCCCATCATTCCCAATACTACTTTTTCGTTGGGCGATCCTTTAAAAAATCCGGTAGCTTTTGATAGTTGCGGCGCAAGCAGGAAACTTGTACCAGCTACAGCAGTGGATTGAATAAACTTTCTACGATTGATCATATTCAAAACAGGTTAATTGGGTTGATAAGCGCGCCCCGGCGGACTGCGCCGCAAATTAGCTAAGTTTTGGAAAGGGCTAAAGCTATCCGGCCATTTTTTTATGAAGCAATTGTAATTTAACTGTTACTTAATTGAGCTAAAAGCGAAGATCATACATGTTACTTAACCCTAAAGCAGAAAGCCTAAGGCTGAAAGCGAAGTAGTCAACGTTAAATAATTTCGACTATCAAACTATTGGTTTTAGGCTTTCAGCCTTAAGCTTTTAGCTTTTAAAGCGAAAAGCCCCATCAAGGGGCTCCGGGAGTATTAATTTGCAGGACATGCTTTAAACAAGAGGTTGTATCGAAAAAACATCGAGCTTTGAAGATTGAAAATTACGTACACGTTTGTATACGCCGTTGCCGTTGCTGCTTCCATCGGTATTGGTATTTCCTTCAATGGTATCAAATAAGTCGCCATGTACGCCAATAACAATACCTGTATGTACCCAGTCGTTAGGCGTTTTCTGAACCAGGAAAATATCGCCGGGCTTTACTACAGCAGGATTAGATCTCACTGTTGCAACACGGCTTAACAAACCTTTATTAATGCCGGTAGTACCAACAGTATCGCAACTGTAGGTTAGCGGCATAAGTGTACGGAAATCTTTTCCTAACTGGCTTGCGGCCTGGTCAATAATGGTTTGTACAAACCCCATGCACCAAAACCACTCCGTTCCTTCATTATTATCCATATAAGCCCGCACCCAAGGACCGCAATTACTTTGCCCCTTAACGGTAAGTTCAAATGGTGCGTTGCTTAAATGCTGTATAGCTGTATTCACAACCAATTCCCTTAAGCTGGTACCTGCAACCGGGCTTTTAAATGCTTTTATCATGGGTTGGCATAACTCACCGAAAACATTGCTATCAACAATGCCGGTTTGCGGCAGGTTTTTTGCCTTCTGGAAATTCTTAACCGCTGTTTCGGTGCCCGGGCCAAAGCTGCCGTCAATGCCTGTTGCTGTACCTGCCGAAGGGTTGGTAACCGCATACAGGTTAAGCCAGCTTTGAATTTTACTTACTTCTTTTTGATTGTTTGAGGCACTGCCTTTTTGTTGGGTAGCTGATATAGCTATTTCTTTAAGGTATTGTTTTTTAATCATACAGGAAAGGTTAATAGTGATAAGGTTTAGATATCGTAATAATGGATATTTCATTACCTTCAAAAGCAAAGCTAAAGCAATCATTACAACTATAACAGCGTACTGTTACGGGATTTAACAGGAAAGCTTACGTAGTTTTACGTAAGCTTTCCTGTTATTGATTTTTAATATTGTATTGGCAGCGGTACCAGCTTTAAGTTCTGGCGCTGGTGCCAGTATGGATATATTGGGTCTACCTCGCTGGCGGCATCCAATTTTTTAACCTGCTCAACCGTCAAATTCCATCCTATGGCGCCGAGGTTTTGCTTAAGCTGCTCTTCGTTACGTGCGCCAATTACCAGGTTGGCAATGGTAGGCCTTTGCAGTAACCAGTTCAATGCTACCTGTGCCACAGATTTACCGGTTTCTTCAGCAACTTCGTCAAGCACATCAACGATGTTATATAAATGCTCAAAATTTGTGGCCGGACCATGTGCGCCACCCTGCACGGTCCTTGAGTTTTCGGGGATCGGCTCTCCCCTCCTGAATTTTCCGCTCAACTGGCCGGATGATAGCGGGCTCCAAACAATAGTGCTTACTTTTTGATCGATACCTAATGGCATCAGCTCCCATTCAAACTCGCGGTTAAGTAACGAATAATATGCCTGATGGGCTACATAACGGCTCCATCCATATTTTTCAGACACCGACAGTGATTTCATTAAATGCCAGCCCGAAAAGTTTGAGCAGGCAATGTAGCGCACTTTACCGCTGGTCACCAAATCATCAAGTGCCCTTAATGTTTCTTCAACCGGGGTGTTGGCATCAAAGCCGTGCATATGATAAATATCAATCCTGTCGGTATTTAAGCGGCGCAGGCTGTCTTCGGCCGATTTAATCAGGTGATAGCGTGATGAGCCGAAGTCGTTAACCCCTTTTCCCATAGTGAAAGTAGCCTTGGTTGAGATCAGTACTTCATTACGGATACCTTCCAGGGCCTTACCTAATATTTCTTCAGAGATGCCGTGCGAATAAACGTTTGCGGTGTCAAATAAGTTAATGCCGGCATCAAGGCAAATGTTAACCAGCTTTTTTGCCTCATCAACCTGGGTGTTGCCCCATGCTTTAAAAAATTCATTACCACCGCCAAATGTGGCAGTGCCGAAACTTAATACCGGCACCCTTAAACCGGATGCGCCTAATTGTCTGTATTCCATAGTTTAATGTTTTATGATGTAGCAGGCGGTAGCCTGTATCACAAATTTATGCGGAATGGTTACCGGCAGGGATTTTTTCAGATCATAAGTTTGTCATTTATGGCCGGTGTTTCAGTGCAGAGCGGTAAACAAATATTAGTTTTGGGTAATGATTGCAGACCCGCTAAGCGTTTCCCTTTTTGAGATGAGGCTGGAAGAAATCCATCGCCGCCATCCTATGCTAAGGTATGAGATCAGCATTCGCGATTTTATTGCCTTATTTCCGCTAAAAATAAAAAATGGCAGACCGTTAAAACCCGAACAGCCTTCCTCCTTTGCACTCGACAGGGACGTGTTTTTGCAGGTGCTTGTAGCGTTTAACCAGTCATTCAACTAAATTAATCCGCACTCTCTTGTTTTGTCCAATCAGGAACACTTCTAAATAACAAATAAACAATTTTGGCGGCTTGTCAAGTTTTAACTTTGGCCAAAATTTAACACATGGAGAAAACTAAACTTACCATTAATAATAACGGTTCGGTTAAAATAGAAGGCGATTTTGAAATTGTTGATATGCAGGGCAACGCTTACGGTTTACAAGGCCGTACTGTAGTTTCTATTTGCCGTTGCGGCTTATCAGCAAACAAACCATTTTGTGATGGTTCGCACAAAGGCCATTTCGAGCATAACGCTATCGCATTTGATTTGCCTCCAAAAAAAGTATAAACAATTGTTTTATATACATTAAGCCCGGTGTTTAATTACATTGGGCTTTTGTTTTATACACGATTTTTAAAATAATCTGCATTTTTGAAAACTATGCTTAAATCAACAAGGCGGCACTTTTTTCATATAGGTTATCATGGCGCCAGGTATTCGGGCTGGCAAAAACTTTCAAAAGCAATTACGGTGCAGGAGGTGATTGAAACGGCCCTTTCCAAAATCCTGAAACAACCTGTTGCCATTAATGGTTGCGGCCGTACCGATGCCAAGGTGCATGCAAGTCAGTATTTTTTTCACGCAGATATTCCTGATAATTTAGATTTCGACCTGCTATTTCGCCTTAACAAACTGCTGCCGGATGATATTGCTGTATTCGATATTATCCCGATGCAGGGCGATCCGCATGCCCGTTTTGATGGCGTAATCCGTACCTATGATTATTTCATCCATAATTATAAAGACCCATTTCTTAGTAACTTCAGTTCACTTTATCCGGATCAGGATCTTGACTTGGATGCAATGAAAAAGGCTGTTTCCATCCTGCCTCATTACACCGACTTCCGCGCCTTATGCAAAACGCCCGACAGGATTGAGCACACGATTTGCCACGTAAAATCTGCAGGGCTTTATATCGACGGCAATGGAAGCAAGCTCAGATTCAACATTACTGCCAATCGCTTTTTATATAAGATGATCAGGATCACTGTTGGCCGCCTGCTTGAAATTGGCAAAGGACAGATGAGCACAGATGAATTTGAGTTTTATATTGCCAACAAACAAACACCCAAAATCATTATTCCGGCACACCCCCAGGGCTTGTATCTTTCAAAAGTAACTTATCGTTACCTTGATCTTGAACCGCGGTCGGCATTTTCACTGCTCAACAGTACAGACTGGTACCCCCTATAACATTTATTTGCCATGGCAAACGTATGTAAATGGGGGTTAACAGGGTTAACACTTTTTAAATAAAACGCGTTTAAATAACTAACATTAAGACACTTAAGCCGAAGCAAGGGTTACACTAACTGATGTTTTGAGCACTTAAACATGTCCGAATGTTTGTGGCTATTATCGGCAAAAGCAGGTACACATGAAATCAGGGACATTAACCGCGATCAGGCCATAAAACAAGTATCATTTGATGCTGATTGCTCACCAACATCATAACCTTATTTTGTTAGCAATCTTATAGCAAGTCGTCGCCGCTAAATATTTAGATGCAGTTCCCCTGTCTTATCTGCTGATTTTTAAAAATATGACGCGTTAATTTGGTACTTTTGCACCCTCATTTTAAATTTTAATAGTATCCTGATGGCGTGGTCTGATAAATTGAAGCTTAATAAACAATTATTGCGTTCTGTAAACGAAGCCGGTTTTGCAAACCCTAAAGAGCTCCAGCTTAAAACCATCAACCGCATTATTGGCGGGCAGGACATTATTGCCATTGGCCCTGAAGGCAGCGGAAAAACCACCACTTATGTATTAGGCGTATTAAACCGCTTTAACTATGCTCCCGAAGGCGTTCCGCGCGTATTGGTGCTTGTACCCGAAAAAGAACAAGTGTTTGCTGTTATAGAACAGTTTGACAGGCTTAACAAAAATAAATCTATCCGCATAGTTGGCCTGTACGTCACCCCTGGCTTTGAAAGCCAGATGGATGAGCTTGCCGACGGTGCCGACATTGTTGTAGCCACTCCCGACAGGGCAAGGGCCATCTATCTTAAACTGGCCTTAAATTTAAATAAAGTTGATTTGCTGGTAATAGATGATGCCGACCAGATTGTAAAAAAAGGTTTGCAATTGCCGGTTGTTGAATTGGCTAACAGTATTGACAAGGGCCAGCACCTGGTGTTTACCGAGGTGATGCACGCCAAACTCGAAAAAATGCTTGATCCGTTCATGAGGCAACCGGCTACAATTGAGGTTGATGAGCTGGGCGAAACGGCTATTGAAACCCATGAGCAGCTTTTATATAACGTACCAAACTTTGGCACCAAGCTAAACCTGCTCAATTTATTCATGTACGATGAAGAACTGTTTACTAAAACCATTGTATTTGTAAACACCCAAACAACTGCCGAAAAGCTTTTCCAAAGCCTTAAAAGTCGTTTACGTACAGGTGTGGCATACTTAAACCCTAAGTTCTTCGACTCAAAGGGGTTCAAAACCATTGAAGAGTTTAAAGCCGAAGCAGGTGCAAGAATCCTGATCGTGACTAACGAAAATGACGAAAACCTTAACCTGAGCGGTATCCCCTTCCTGATCCATTTTGATTTGCCTGCAGATAATGAACTGTTTATTAGCCGTGTGGCAAATCCTAATCCTGACGATAAGGAAGAAACGCTGGCAATGACATTTGCTACTGATATTGAGTTAAGCCAGGTGAAAAAGATTGAGCAGATGATAGGGAATAAAATTCCTGTAGCCGAGCTGCCGGATGACCTGGTGATAGTAACCGAGTCGAAGCCTAAAAAAGCGGATGCTAAGGAAGATGTTAAACCCGCAGGTGTTGGTGAAGCTTTTCATGAAAAGAAAGCGTCGAATGCCAAAACTTATAATTTAAGCGCCAGTACTAAGGCCAAAATGAACAAGAAGAAAAAGCACGGATAAAGACTCCGTTGTATCCAGACTTACGAAGTTTTAAAAACTTCGTAAGTCTCCATCGCATTTTTACTATACTATCTCCAAATACAACTCTTCTACCTTTTTCCTTGCCCAATCAGTTTTTCTCAAAAATTTGAGGCTTGATTTTATACTTGGATCATCGTTAAAACAATTGATCCGGATCCGTGTGCCCAACTCTTTCCAGCCAAAGTGAGCTACCAATTCATTTAGGATCATCTCAAGGGTTTTGCCATGTAAGGGGTTATTGGGCTGTTGCTGCATATGGCAAAAGTAAATGTTTGTTTTGTTAAAATGGTATAACAAAATTTGTTGCCCTGCCGTTTAAATAGTAAATGATATTAGCTGATATTTAATAAACGGTAAATTTTATTAAATTTAATGCAGCCAATCATGCACGGTTAAACCACTTCTTCAATTTGCCCAAAAATATTTTAATGAATAGCTATAAGTGTTATCTTGTTTTATTGTTGCAAGCTATTTCGTTATGCGTGTTTTCACAAAACCGCCCCATTCATTTTCAGCATATCGGCAGCCGCGAGGGGCTTTCTGAGTTAAACATCAATTGTATTATGCAGGATAGCCGCGGCTTTATATGGGTGGGCACGCGCGACGGTCTTAACCGTTATGACGGTAACAAATTCAAAGTTTTTAAAAACATCGTTAACGATACTAACAGTATCAGCAACAGCTTTGTTCAGGATGTACTTGAGGACAAAAACGGAAACCTGTGGATCTCGACCAGCGGTGGCGGTTTAAACATGTATGACCGTAAACTTGATCGTTTTATCCATTATCGCCATAATCGAAACAATACCAATTCAATTGCGAGCGATATCTTAGTTAAAATAGCGCTTGATAAAAGCGGAAACCTGTGGATCTCGAATCAAAAAGAAGGTCTTGATCAGTTTAATATCGCGAAAAAAAAGTTTACCCATTACCGGTATAATGCAGCCGATGCAACCAGTTTAAGCGATAACAATGTCCGTACAGTTTATGTGGACAGTCAAAATAAGGTATGGGTGGGCACAACCTACGGCGGACTAAATCTTTATAAGCCTCAAAGCGGTGATTTTACCCGCTTTGATCATGATGAAAGCATCTCCTCTTCTATATCAGCCAACAAGGTCAATGCTATTTTGGAGGATAGCGATCATCGTTTATGGGTTGGGGTGAGTGATGGGGGCCTTAATTTGTTTAATCCGGCAACCCAAACTTTTACTCATTATAAGAATGATCCGCACGATAATAATTCCCTTTCGTACAACACGGTGCAATGCATGGTCGAAGACAGTAATCATAACTTGTGGATAGGTACGGAAAACGGCGGGTTAAGTATTTTTAATTATGCTGAAGGAAAATTTAACAACCATTTTGAGGATGATGTAGATAACAGCAGTATTGCTAATAACTCGGTAGATGTGATCCTGAAAGATAAGAGCGGGAATATATGGATCGCTGCATTTGCATCAGGCCTTAACTTTTATAAAAAAACAAGCGAAAACTTCATACATTACAAGCACGGCGCCCAGCCAAATAGTCTGTCAAATAACTTTGTATTAAGCATTTACGAAGACGAAAATAACAACATATGGCAAGGCACAGATGGCGGCGGCCTCAATCTTTTCAACCCTGAGAAGGGTGAGTTTAAGGTTTATAAAAACAACAAAAACGACAATGCCAGTATTTGCGGAAACTATGTTTTGGCTATACAGGAAGATGCGAAAAATAACCTGTGGATTGGCACCTGGGGCGATGGGGTAAGTATGATGAACCCGCAAACCCGCAGGTTCAGGACATTTAAACATAATCCGGACGATAGTACAAGTATAGGCGGGAATAACATTTATGCCATCACTAAAACACTTGATGGAAAACTATGGTTTGGCACGCTTGGGACAGGGCTTGATTTATTTGACCCTAAAACCAACAGGTTTATTCATTACCGTCATGATCCCGGCAACCCCAAAAGCATAAGCAGTGATAATATCAATTCGCTGCTTGGCGATTCAAAAGGTAACCTTTGGGTAGGCACTAATGATGGAGGCGTAAACCTGTATGATGCTGCAACTGATTCATTTAAACCGGTACAATACGAAAAACTGAACAGTGCGGTAGGCAACAACACCGCGCTCGACCTTTTTGAAGATCACCTGGGTAATATCTGGATCTGCACTTACGGCGGTATCTATCGCTTAAATCCTGCTACCGGTAAGGTTACAAATTTTAAAGCAAAGGATGGCCTTCCCAATGATTACGCTTACGCAGTTGAAGAAGATAACAGCGGTAATTTATGGATCAGTACCAATAAAGGCATTTCCAAATACAATCCTAAAACTAACCATTTCAGGAATTTCACCATTGAGGATGGTTTACAGGCCGACGAGTTTAAGCCTCACTCGGCTGTAAAAAGTCATGATGGCACCATGTACTTTGGCGGGGTTAACGGGTTTAATATGTTTAATCCTGAAAATATCCATGAAAATATATATAACCCTCCACTGGTACTTACCGATTTTCAGATTTATAACAAATCTATCCGCGTAGCTCAAAACAGCGATGATCCTTCGCCCCTGAAAGAAGATATTTCCGAAACAAAATCAATAACCTTAACGCATGATCAATCGGTTATATCGTTTGAATATGTATCTATGGACTTTGCCCTAAGCAACAAGGGAACGTATGCTTATCTACTCGACGGCTTTGATAAAGCATGGAATTATGTAGGCAATAAAAACACGGCCACGTATACCAATCTGCCGGCCGGAAATTATGTATTCAGGGTGAAAAGCCGCAGCGCCGATGGTAAATGGTCTATCCGGCAGGTAAGCCTGAATGTAACTGTGCTGCCGCCTTTCTGGCTTACCTGGTGGTTTATCAGTTTGCTGATCGTGCTGATTGTTACGGCCATTTATGCATTTTATCGCTATAAAGTAAATGCTATAGTGAAACAAAAAAACCTGCTTGAAAAGCAGGTTAGCGAACGTACCGCCGAGGTAATGCAACAATCGGAAGAGTTGAAAACACAGTCCGAAAATCTGCAGACATTAAATGCCGAACTCCAAAATCAGTCAGAAGAGTTACAGGCTTTGAACGAAGAACTGCTTTCCCAATCGGAAGAGCTGCAACTGCAAAAAGAACAGGAACGTGAGGCCCGGGAAGAAGCTGATAAAGCCAACCAGGCCAAAAGCATATTTTTAGCTACCATGAGCCATGAGATCAGGACGCCCATGAACGGCGTTATTGGCATGGCCTCGCTCCTGGGCGAAACTGAACTGAATGCCGAGCAGCGCGATTATACGGATACCATTATTTCCTGCGGCGATAGTTTGGTAAATGTGATCAATGATATCCTTGATTTCTCCAAAATCGAATCAGGAAAGATGGAAATGGAGCAGGAAGATTTTGACCTGCGCCAGTGTATCGAAGAGGTGATGGATATCTTTTCGCAAAATGCAGCCAAACGCGAACTGGAGCTGGTTTACCAGATTGACCCCGCCCTACCACAGCAGGTAATTGGCGATAGCTTGAGATTAAAACAGGTGCTCACTAATTTAACTGGTAATGCACTTAAGTTTACCGAATGCGGCGAAGTATTTATTAAAGTGTTTTTATCCAAAAATATTGGCGATAAGGAAATTGAGATTGGTTTTAGCGTGATGGATACCGGTATAGGAATCCCGGAGGATAAATTGACAACTTTGTTTAATGCGTTTTCGCAGGTTGATTCATCTACCACGCGCAAATATGGAGGCACCGGGCTTGGCCTTGTGATCAGCCAGCGCCTGGTAAACTTAATGGGGGGCGAAATATGGGCTGAAAGTGTTTATGGAGAAGGCTCTGTTTTTGTATTTACCATAAAAGCCACTATCAGCAACAAACAGTCGAAACATGTACCTATTGTTTTTAATGCCGAAGAGCTTGAGGGCAAAAAGGTGCTTATTATTGATGATAATAAAACGAACCGCTTTATCCTGCAAACGCAGCTCGAACAATGGGGAATCCAAACGGTGGCGGCGGCCTCGGGCAGGCAGGCGCTTGACATCCTTACTGCCAATAATGGATTTAACCTGGTTATAACCGATATGGAAATGCCTGAGATGGATGGTGTAGGATTGGCGCGGGAAATCAAGAGCAATTATGGAGAATTGCCGGTAATTATGCTTAGTTCCATAGGCGATGGTTCAAAGAAAAAATATCCGGGTTTATTTTCAACTATTTTAACCAAGCCAGTAAAACAATCGCAATTAGGTAAAAGCCTACAGGCTGAGTTCCAGGGGAAAAAACAGGCGCCGGCTCCTGAAGCAAAGCCGGATAAACTGCTTGATGTAAATTTTGCGAAAGATCACCCCCTCAGCATACTTGTGGCTGAAGATAACACGGTTAATCAAAAGCTCATTAGCCGCATGTTGGAGAAGCTGGGCTATAGTTTTGAACTGGCCCATAACGGGCACCAAACGCTCGATAAATTAAAGGCTAATCCAACCTTCGATGTAATTTTCATGGATGTACAAATGCCTGAAATGGATGGTTTTGAGGCGACCCGCCATATTCGTCAATATGCTTTTAAGCAGCCTTTTATCATTGCTATGACCGCTAATGCCGGCCCTGACGACCGGGATATGTGTATAAGCGAAGGCATGGACGATTATATTGCCAAACCCATGAAAACCGAAGCACTGATCAATGTTTTAAAGGGTGCTTACAAAATGATGAAGAATGTAAGGGGCAAGTATGTTTAACTGTTAAAAGCAAAGCTACTTATTGTGATGCCACACCCCAGTAGCAACTATGGCGGATTTTTTTAAGAATTGCCGGTGTTATGCTTGACACTTCATGCTGATATTTATTTTGGTTATTGAGTACGTACATGGTGCCGCTGATATTGTTATAAATATATGAGCATAAGCGTGCGTCTTCACCGTCTTCATCTTTCTTTACGTCAACTCTTATACCGTTGGTTTGGTTACTGGTGTCTGGTGTTAATGCCGGGGCCGACGCTTTTACCCAGTTAATGGTATAGTTTATGCTTTGCGGCGAAATACCATTAGTACTTTCTTTGTAACTTTTACTATCCTGAATAACTGCAAGCAAACATTTTACGCACGGATCGCCCACCGTTGCCTCTCCATATTTTTTGCGCGGATTATTGATCACGCTATCCTTTTTACCTGCAACGGTAACTGTTGTTTTTGAAATATCATTTGATACAGGTTTCGGTTTATTTTGTTTGCAGGCAAATATGGTCATCGCCAAGGCGCAAAAACAAATACATGGTTTAAACAGAATCATGGTTTATAAATTAGCTCTTAACTTATATACATCATTTTAGCCGTTTTGTGTTATAGTGTTTTGATATACCAAATGCAGTATTAATCTATAAATGGAGTTTAAACAATTTAAACATAGATTTTATTGCATTTAATGGACAGGTAAAGGACAGTTTTTCTATAAAAATTTCTTAAAATTGCCTGATTTATTTTGCCGGGCCGGTTAATTAGCGGCAGGACTTAAACCATCATAACAATTTTAAAAAAACGGGGGTTTACCTTTGTTATAAATAACACTGCGGCATATGCAGGATATCATAATAAAATGACTAATAGCGGTACAGGTTCAAATTTAACAGTTGATGTGGTTTTAATTGGCGCAGGTATTATGAGCGCCACCCTTGGTGTAATGCTTAAAGAGCTGCAGCCCGATCTGACGATTGAAATTTTTGAACGCCTGGATGTTATCGCTGCCGAAAGCTCGGCCCCGATGAACAATGCAGGTACCGGTCACTCGGCATTTTGTGAATTAAACTACACCCCCCAGCTTCCCGATGGTACCGTTGAAATAAAAAAAGCCATTAAAATTGCCGAGCAGTTTGAAACCAGTAAGGAGTTTTGGGCTTATCTTATTGAACAGGGCCTTTTAAATAACCCGCGACGTTTTATCCGTAAAGTGCCGCATATGAGCTTTGTTTGGGGTGAAGAAAACGTTGAATATCTAAAAAAACGTCAGCAGGCCCTTACCAAGCATCATTTTTTTAAAGGGATGGAATACTCGGAGGATAAGGCTCAAATAAAGAAATGGATCCCGCTGGTGATGGAAGGCCGCGACCCTGATGAAAAAGTATCGGCAACGTTTATGGATATCGGCACCGACGTAAACTTTGGCAGCCTTACCAGTGCGCTTATAGATGAGCTTAAACAAAAAGGAGGCGTAAACATAAGCCTTAATCATGATGTAAGGGATATTAAGCGCAATGCCGACGGCACCTGGAAAATTACTGTGAAAGACAAGAACACAGGTAATAAAAGAAAACTGAATGCTAAATTTGTTTTTGTTGGTGCCGGTGGTGGTGCCTTGCCCCTGCTGCAAAAATCAGGAATTCCGGAAAGTAAGGGCTTTGGCGGCTTCCCGGTAAGTGGCCAGTGGCTGGTGTGTAATAACCCCGATATCGTAAAACAACACGAAGCCAAAGTTTATGGTAAAGCATCGGTTGGTTCGCCGCCAATGTCGGTTCCTCACCTGGATACCCGGATGATTGACGGTAAACGAGCATTACTTTTTGGCCCATATGCAGGTTTTTCAACCCGCTTCCTGAAAAAAGGATCATTGCTTGATCTTTTTGGTTCTATTAAGTTAAACAATATACTTCCCTTACTTGCTGTGGGGCGCGATAACTGGCCTTTAACCAAGTACCTCATTTCTCAGGTTATGCAATCGCCTGCCGACAGGCTTAACGCACTTAAGGATTACATGCCAACGGCCAAAGCCGAAGATTGGGATCTGGATATAGCCGGTCAGCGTGTACAGGTTATTAAAAAGGACGCCAAACATACTGGTGTGCTGGAGTTTGGCACAGAGGTGGTTACCTCTGCTGATGGCAGTATCTCAGCCTTGTTAGGTGCCTCACCGGGCGCCTCGACTTCGGTACCTATTATGATCCAGCTTATCGAACGCTGTTTTAAAAACCACGTCAAAACAGAGGCCTGGCAGCAAAAATTCAGACAGATGATCCCTTCATACGGGGTGTCATTGGCCAGTAACGAGGCTTTGAGTGACGAGACGAGGGCAAGAACGAGCAAAGTGTTAGGATTGATTTAAAATTAGCTTAGTTTTCATAAGCCAAGGAAAAACTTATTGGTACAGAATAAATTGCATCAACAGTAATTCCATAACTGGTGGCGGGTTTCCAGGGCGGGGATAAACGAATTACACGCAAAGCTTCTTCGGCCAGGATTTCATTTCCCTGTACGCAGTGAATGTCATGTAGAATACCCAGCCGGTTAACAGTAAAGGTTAAGATTGCCCGCCCCTGTATATTATGATTGCGTGCTTCAGGCGGGTATACTATACTCTTCGCAAGATAGCTTCCAAATTTGTTTAGCCCTCCCATAAATTCAGGGACAGTATATTCCATATTAAAAGGATATTTATTACCGCTTTTAGCATAGCCGTTTCCTTTAATCACGTTGCCGCTTTTATAAGTTGCCTCATATCGTAAGGTATCGTTTAATGATCCATTCCAGGCGCCGTCTTTTAAACCGTCTTTTATAGGGCCGGTACCGACTACACTTTTAAAATCATTTGAATAAAGTATTGCAGTTCCGTTGCCGTTTTCGGCTAACATCCGCCCTGTTGAGTCACTGCATTGGCTTACTGTCAATGTTTCGATTGGAACCCCGGAATTAATTTATAACCTCGGTGTAATACATTAATCAACTATTGCTTAACAGGAAGAATTGTGCCCTCTTTCATCTCCTCGTTAGCTTGTTTAACCAGCTTGTCACCATCTTTCAACTCACCGGTAATTTCTACTTTTTCTTTGCCTGTAAATCCTGTTTTTACATCTACCCAATTGGCTTTGCCGTTTACCAGTTTCACCACAAACTTGCGTTCCTGCGTGGTTACAACAGCCTTGTAAGGTACCGTAAAGCCAGGATCAGGACGATCAACATTTAAGGTGATCTGGGCAAACATACCGGGCTTAAGCTGTTTTTTTTGATTGGGGAAACTAAACTCCCATGTTTCGCTCCGGGTATCTGAGCTGATCGCTTCAGATTTCCGTGCAAGATTGGCTTTAAATATAACTCCCGGCAAAGCGGAAACGGTAAACGAGGCCTGGTTATCTTCTATTTTAGTGGCATTATAAGCCTCCGGTACCGGTACCTGGATCCTTAACAACGAGTTATCCTCTACTGTAAAAAGCAGGATCTTACCGGTATTATCCACATAATCGCCTTTAAAAATATTACGGGCGGTAACTACTCCGTTAAATGGTGACCGGATAACGAGGTAATCTTCTAATGCATGGTTAGCCCGGGTAGCAGCTTTGGAAGCTTCATAAGCGGAGCTGTCTGTTTTCATTTGGTTGCGGGCAATATCCAGTTCATTATCTGATATGGCGCCGGGTGTTTTGGATGCTTTTAACAGCCGCGAGTAAAAGCTTTTGCTGGACAGGAACTTAGAATAAGCTCCCTGGCTGTTACTGCGACTCTGCGCCTCGACGGCTTTTAATTCAGGCGCGTCCAGGATACAAAGCACCTGGCCTTTACTTACCGTGCTGCCAATGTCCGCTTTTACATCTTTTACGTAACCGGCTGTACGGGCATAGATATTGGCGCGGTCGTTTGGAATAATTTCCCCGGTGAGGCTGAGTTTATTGCTCACCTTACCGGCTTTAAGTTCAATCAGCTCTACAGGTTGTTTTACCGGCGCCACCGTAGCTACTGGCGTCTTATTTTCATTGCTGCCGCAAGCCCCAAGTATCAGCAACAGGCCTAATCCTAAATATGTATGTAATGCTTTCATGCGTTTGGTTCGGTAATGGTAAAGTATTTGCTTTCCTTATCGTCGGGATCAAGTGAGATCGCCTTAACCGGGCTATCGCCGGCTAAGGCATGATAGATCAGTGGTAAAATCAACAGGCTCAAGAGCAACCCGAATAATAACCCGCCTATTACCGCTATGCCTAAGGGCGCGGTCTGATCCCCGCCCTCACCTATTCCCGATGCCATCGGGACCATCCCGGCAATCATTGCAAGGCCAGTCATCAGGATGGGCCTTGTCCTGTCCCTGATTCCGATCAGAAATGAATTTTCGGTTCTTAGTTTACGATAGTTTTCTGCCTGGATGATAAACAGGATAGCATTGGCAACCGCCACGCCAATGGCCATAATACAACCCATGTAAGATTGAATATTTAAGGTTTTACCCGTTAGCCACAGCAGTAAAAAACACCCGGTCAATACGCCCGGTATAATACCGATCACAATCAGCGAAACCCTGAATGATTGGAAATTAACAGCCAGCAACAGGAATATCACGACAATGGCCAGCAGGACACCTGTTTGCAGTTCATCAAATGTTTGCTGAAACACTTCTGCCTGGCCCTGCTGCTGGATCTTCATACCATCGGGCAACTTGCCTAAGCCTGCAATAATCTTATCAATGTCGCTGATGGCGGCGCCTAACGATTTGCCATGCAGGTTAGCTGTAAGCGTGATAAAACGCTTTTGGTTTAAACGGTCATACTCCCCTTCTATCCTACCCATCTTCCAACTGGCCACATCACGCATAAACACCTGTTTGCCGCCATTTGAACCCAATAGGATATTATCTACCTTACCAGGGTCGTTCATGACAAACTCCGGCACCTGAACCTGCACCTGGTAAGCAGTGGCATTAGCTTTATCCAGCCAGTAATTGGGTTGGGTAAACCTGCTGGAAGACGTGGCCGCGATCAGTGATTTACTTGCGTCATCTACCGTTAAGCCTAATTGTCCTAACCTAACCCGGTCAAACTCCAGTTTCATGGCGGGGTAACTTTGAGGTGCGCCATAGGTAATATCCCGCAGGTATGGCAATTTGTGTAGTTGGTCGAGGATCCGCTGCGCAAAATCCCTGTCCTGTAATAAATTTTTACCCAATATCCTAATCTGTACAGGGGTGTTGGTGCCCTGGCTCATCACCTGGTCTACCAGGTCCGACGGCTCAAAGGAAATTTGCATACCGGGTATTTTCAGGGCCACTTCTTTTCTCAAAGTTTCCTTAAAATCTTCGAGATTTATGCCTGCATTCTCCACGAAATTGACTTTAAGAACTGCTTCCTGGGGGCCGCTTGTCCATAAGTGGATGGCATTAACAGGGTATGACGAACCCTGGTTGCCGATAAAGGCAGAAGTAATGGCTATTTTTTGCCCGCCCGATAAACTATCTATCAGGGCCAGCAATGCTTTGGTTTTAGTTTCAGTACGCTCAAGACGGGTGCCATCGGCTAAACGAATCCTGACCTGGAATTGGCCTGCATCAACTTTAGGAAATAATTCTTTTCCTAAAACATTGAACAATAAAACCGCGGCAACCACAGATACCAACAGGTATACCGTAACAATCAATGTAGATGCGGTGGCGGCTTTTTTCAGCCATTTGCCATGCCGGTCTTTAAATTTACTCATCTTTTCACCCTCTTTCGCGTTTTCGCTCAAATGATCCTTAAAAAGCCAGTTGGCCATGACCGGGACAAAGGATTGTGAAAGCAGGAATGACGCGATCATGGCCAAACCTACCGCTAAGGATAAAGGCAAAAACATTGCTTTGGGAATACCGGACATAAAAAATGCCGGAAAAAATATCGCAAGGATACATAGCAATATTAACAGCTTGGGTAATGCTATCTCTTTAGAAGCTTCCAGTATCGCCCGGCCTTTCGACTCGCCTTTTTCCTGGTGATGATGGATATTTTCTATAGTAACGGTAGCTTCATCTACTAAAATACCAACGGCCAGCGCCAGGCCGCCTAAAGTCATGATATTGATGGATTGCCCGAATAATTTCAAACAAATAACCGCTGATAACAAAGCCAGCGGAATAGTAAGTACCACAATGAGCGATCCCCTCCAATCGCGCAGAAATAACAGTACCATGAGGCCAGTGAGTACGGCACCTAATATCCCTTCTGTAGTTAAACTCTTTATCGAATTGATGACATAGCCCGACTGGTCAAACTCGTAGCTCACTTTGATATCCGGCGGTATGGCAGCTTGCATATCCGGCAATGCCGCTTTAACCCGTTGAACCACATCCCAGGTAGAAGCATCGGCCCTTTTGGTTACAGGAATATATACTGAGCGTTTGCCGTTAATGAGCGCATAACCTGATGTAATATCCGCCCCATTATCTACCGCGGCCACATCATGTACAAAAACAGTCGGGCCGCTGCCAGTTTTAATGGGAATATTAGCCAGGTCCTGGATATTTTCCACAACCGTATTTTGCGGCGTGATCAGCGTTTGGTCGCCTACACGAATATTGCCCGAGGGGGTGATGACATTCCCCTTGGCAATGGCGGTTACCAGGTCCTGGGGTGTAACGTTATAACTGCGTAATTTATCAGGATCAGCTTTAATGAGTACGGTTCTCTGGTTACCCCCAAACGGCGGCGGAGCGGAAACACCCGGCAGGGTTGAGAACATGGGCCTTACCTTAAACAAGGCCAGGTCCTGCACTTCAGACAGGGAGCGCGTTGAGCTGAATACCAGTTGCCCTACCGGTACACTGCCGCCGTCAAAACGGGTAACAAAGGGAGATATAGTACCCGGTGGCATAAATGCCCTGGCCCGGTTCACCATCGCCACAACTTCACCGGTGGCCTGGCCCATATCAGTACCCTCATGAAAGTTCAGCTTTAGCAGGGTTACGCCTTGTATTGTCTTGCTTTCAACCGATTTGATGCCGGTAACATACAGAAAGTGGTATTCATAATAAGAAGTGATATAACCTTCCAATTGCTCGGCAGACAAGCCGCCATAGGTTTGTGCTACATAGATGGTTGGGGTGCCCAGTTTTGGAAAAATATCTACGGGCATATTGCGAATAGAAATTACGGAAAAGAAAATGATGGCGATAACCGCGACAATGATCGTTACCGGTTTTCTTAATGAACCATATAAAAGCTGGATGATATTCATTTTCCGTATTGATTTAAAAAGATATCTATATTGCCCTGGTAAGCAGCCTTAGTTAATAAAGATTTCCAGGCTCCCCAATAAGCGATCTTAACCGAGGCTTCCGATTGGTAGAGCAATTGCAGGGATTGGATCACATCATAATAACTGATGAGCCCCGACTGATAGCGGGATTGTATTGCCTGGTAGGCGTACCGCGCCGCTTTCAATGCTTCCGGGGCCAGGCGGGCAGATTGTATGGACTTAGTTAAAGCGGAATCTGCTATTTCCCGCTCAGTATTCAAATGAAGTTCGGTTTGTTTAAGCTGCTCCCGGCTGGCCTCAATATTCAGTTGCTGCTGTTTGAATAAGGGTTTCTGTCGAAATACTTCCATGATAGGAAAAGAAAGCTGTGCGCCGATACCATAATTATACCGCTCAAAACGCCACCCATCACCATTATTAACCGCCCCATCGGCGGCTACGCCTGATCCGCGGCCATAACCCACGCTCCAGATAGTTAGTTTAGGCAAAAGGCTTCTTTTGTAGGTTTTAAGGGTTAACTCATTGGTCAGTACATTGGTTTTTTGCAAGCTAAGCTCGGGATGTTCAGTATCATCAGCATTGAGTGGAACAACAGGCAGGCTCTTAAACATCGCAGAATCTGCCACCGGGGTACCGGGTAAGTTACCACCGGTGAGTTCTTTTAAAACGATCAGGCATGAATCCCTTCGGCGTTCAAAAGCTATGAGTTGGATCTGTGCTTTAGCCAGTTCGGCGTGAAAAGTAGATGAATCCGTTCCAGGCCTTAACCCGCTTGATACAACAGCCTGCGATTGTTTCAGGTGATAAGCATCCCTGCTGATATTACTTTGATAAACTTTAACCAGGTCGGCAGTAAGCAGGTAATTGAGCCAGGCATTAATCACAAATATCTTATGCTGAAAAATGGTAAGCGTTTCGTCGGCTTGCCCGTTTTTGAGTTTCCCCCTGGCCAATTCAACGGCTGCTCCACGCTGCCCAAAGGTAAAAGGCTCCCATTGCAGGTTCAGAGCTGCGGCACTTCCTGGCGTGCCTTTATAATCATTTGATTTGCTTGGCGGGCCGCTGATAGGTGTAATGTATTGCGGGTAAATCATACCCGTAATATTGTTGTAAGTAGCGTAATCTACCTGGTAAGATGCATTTATAGAAGGAATGATGCCGTTTTGCTGTAATTTAACGGCATATTGCAATCCCTGGGTCTGCAAACGTTTGGCTTTAATCAGCGGATAATTACGGGCCGCCGTGCTGAGCAGGGAATCAAGATAAATGCTGCCGGATTGCTGTGCATGAAGCTGCTGACAAAACAACCCCATGGCCAGCATCAACAGTATAATTTTTGAGGTTTTAGCCTGATAAAATTTCGAATAGGTTTTTGAATACACTATATATAAATTTATGGTTGCAACGCTATAAACAATCTACTGGAAAAGCTTGAATAAAATTTACCATTTGGACAGATTTTACTTTTTGGCCAGGCTTTTTTTATACTCCGAAGGGCTTTGCCCCGTATGCTGTTTAAAAATCCTCGAAAAATGGCCCTGATCAGAAAAGCCGGTCAGGTAAGCAATTTCTGTGAAGCTGTGGGTGGTGGTCCCCATCAGGTTAATGGCTTTTTCAATCCGCATTTTCCGGATATAATCGCCAAAACTCATATTCTCAAAATATTTGGAAAACTCCCTGGATAAATAGGCCGGATTGATTTCCAACTCTTCAGACGCCTGTTGCAGGCTCAGGCTCATATTGGTATCGATCTGGTCCTGGATCATCTCTTTAAGTTCCTTTGTCCAGGATGGCGCTTTTTTATCTTCTTTAGTTTTGAGGTACTGGTGGTAAACCTCTATAAGCCTTTGTTCAACAGGCCCGTCTGTATGTTTTTGTTTATGGAGGTATTTAGCCCAGTTGTATAGTCCGTCGTAGATCACCATGCCTAATGCCAGGAGTTGCTGATCATCGGCAATATCATGCCTTAACCCCGAAAATACCGCTTCCAACCCGGCTGATTGCGGCGCAAAATCGTGGCGGTCGGTATCCGCGCCCCTGATTATCGAGGCCAGCCGGTTTAAAGCTGCATCCTTTAACTGGTGTTTTTTAAGGAAATAATCAAAGGTGCATTGATCTTCGTAGTGGGTATACTCTACATTGGGAATATCAAAAGGGATAGCATCCAACTCAGCTGCCTTCGCCAGCACTTCCTCGTACGGAACGTAGATGATTTCACCTTCAGGATCAATGAAGCGTTTGATGAGCCAGGGGCAGGCAATACGGTCAATTTTAGGACGGGCACGCGTGATCCATTTCATGGTGGATCAAAGTTAAAAATCTAAAGCATATTAGCAGCGACACAGTTCTTATACTCATAAGATTTTTTCAGCTACCAGAAATTATGGTTTTGTTATTCCGCTATGCGCATCGGCCAGGCGCTCTACCTCAACACTGGCTAATATAAATGCGCCGACACCTTTAGCATCGTTAGTTATTACCTTCTCGCTTAAATAATACTCGTAACTCCCATCCCGGTATGGTTTCCCTCCAAGCCCCGATACACTCACCGTGCCGTTAAGGTTCAACTGCCCATTTGCATCCGTTTCAATAAACTTTTTGATAATTCCGTTATAGCCTTTTTGAATGGAGGGTAAATAGGTTGGCTGTAAGTATCCCTGCCTCACCGCTTTTGCCATGGTGTATACAAACATACATGATGCCGATGCTTCCGGATAATTCCCTTTGGCGTCACTTTTGTCAAGTACCTGGTACCACAAGCCAGAATTTTCATCCTGATATTTAACAATTGCCGCGACAAACCGGTTAAGTATTGCCAGTAACTCCACGCGTTTGGGATGCTGCGCCGGAAAATAATCAAGCACATCAACCAATGCCATCCCATACCAACCCATTGCCCGGCCCCAAAAATTAAGCGACTGACCGGTTTCCGGGTTAGCCCAACGTTCTTTTTTACTTTGATCCCAGCCATGATACAACAGCCCGGTTTTTGTGTCGCGGGCCTTTTCTTCCATCAGGATAAATTGCCTGGCTATATCATTAAATGCGGTATCTTCATGAAAAGCAGCAGCATATTCAGCATAAAAAGGCTCGCCCATATATAAACCGTCCAGCCACATCTGGTTTGGGTAACGGTTTTTATGCCAAAAGCCCCCCTCGGGTACACGCGGTTGTTTCCGCAGTTGTTCACGCAGCAACGTTGCCGCCTTATAGTATTTTTGGGCACCCAGCACTTTATATAACGTCAACAAATTACGGCCGCACAATACGTTATCTATATTGTAATCAGCTTGCCGATAGGTGCGGATATTGCCGTCGGGCATAACATATCTGTCCATACATTGCTGTATATAGGTGAAGTATCTTTTGTCGCCTGTTTGTTGCCACACGCCTTCTATGCCTTTCAAAATCACTCCCTGGTCATAAGTCCACTTGTCGCCGGTTGTCAGGCTATCTTTCCAGATAGTCATAACCGTTTGTGTCATGCGCTGCGAATAAGGCTGCTTGTTTTGAGCCTGTAACATCAATGAACACTGTGCAAGGATGGCAATAATAAGCAGGCACCTTTTTATAAGCTGATCACTTCTCATACGAATTCATTTTGTTGATGATAAACTAACCGGATCATCTTCGTTTATTTTTATTTGTTGTTGATTTACAATTGATGGATACCGGTTCCAATATATGCTCACACATCGTATTAATTATTAGGCGTTACCCTAAACCAATCTACATCAGCATGACCCGAATCATTGACCTGGCTTGTACGTGTACAAAACAAGCCAATCTTGGCCCCAATCCAACGGCCTGCCTCGGCCGTAAATGGCCTGCCGGTACTTTTATAATCTATTCCATCGGTGCTGTAGCTGAAGTTACATACGGCATTCTTCGTTACTTTAACACGCAGGTAAACAGTTGGTGACGATAGCTTCGTAATCACTTCCTCCAGCTCCTTTTTGCCCTTATCTGCTTCCGTACAAGTAGTAAATACCAGGTATATGCCATCTTTTTTACTTTGCATGGCGATATTAGCATAGCTGAAACCCATAATGGTAAGTCCCGTTTTTTCACCCTCCAGCTTTAAGTTAGGCGTAAAGGTGATTTTGGCAGTAGCCATAAATTCGTCAGCCGGAAACTTTTGTAACAGCACATTTGGCGTAAACCACAGGTTAGCGGCATCATTTGGGGGTTGATAACTGTAAAACCTCAAAGCGCCTTTATTGATATTCATAAACATCCATATGGGCTTCGCGTTAGCCATCCATTGCCATTGTAAGCCCGGAGACATGGTATTAAATTCGTCACTTTCCTGCGGAGTGCTTACCGGAAAGATTTTACCAACATTGGGCTTTTTATACGTTAATACCGGTTCGCCTTTGCCATCACCATCCGTATCTACACCAATAACAGGCCAGTTATCCTTCCAGATCATTGGTTGTAAATGCACCACGCGCCCATAAACGCCTTTGTCCTGGAAATGCAGAAACCAGTCTTCTCCGGTTGGTGTATCCACCCATGCACCCTGATGTGGGCCATTGATGCTACTTTTCCCCTGATCCATTACTACCCGCCGCTCATATGGCCCATAGATATTTTTTGAACGTAGCGCCAGTTGCCAGCCTGTGGGGACGCCCCCTGCCGGAGCAAAAATGTAGTAAAACCCGTTACGCTTATAAAACTTCGGGCCTTCTATGGTAGGGTCCATTTCATGTCCGTCATAAACAATCACGCCATCGTCAACTACCCTGGTTCCGTCATTATTTAATTTGTTTACAGCGATTACGCTTTTTATACCTGCCCGGCTGCCTGCGAAGCCGTGCACAAGGTACATACTGCCGTCGCTATCCAGCAGCGGACAGGGATCTATGATACCTTTGCCTTCCATAACCATAAAAGGTTTGCTCCAGGGGCCGGCGGGTTTTTTAGCTTTTACCACGTAAATGCCAAAATCAGGGTCAGGATAATAAATATAAAATTCGTTATGGTAATAGCGGATGGCGGGAGCCCAAACCCCATCGCCGTGCCGCGGTACGTCAAAATGATCAAAGGGTGGCTGCTTCAATAACGCGTAACCTAAGATGCTCCAGTTAACCAGATCTTTTGAATGCAAAACAGGCAAACCTGGAATTGCTTCAAAGCTTGAAGATACAAGATAGAAATCGTCGCCAACGCGAATAGCGTCAGGATCGGAATAATCGGCATTTATCACCGGATTTTTATAGGTGCCATTACCCTGATCTGCCACCCATACTTTAGAGATATAATTGGCACCAGTTACGGATAGTCCTTTTTTTTGTTGCGCAAGAACCTGTCCGTTTATAATTAATAGCGTAACGAACAGCAATTTATTTTTCATATAAAGGTTTAACATTTGAATGCGCGATATGCGCGATAAGCCCAAGCTTTAACGACCGGATGCCTGCTAAAACTATTTCGGCCATTTTCAGGGCTCCCAGCTCACTAAAGTGCGTATCATCAGCCCGGCCTTCCGGATAGTTAATACGTTCTCCCGGATTAAGGTAATTAAACAACTTTTTTGATCCCTCGGGCCCGAGTTTTTGCAATAAAGCCTGGCTTTCCCTGTCCAGGTCAATCAGCGGGACCTTTTGTTCTGCTGCCAGTTTACGCACTATGGCCGAATACACTTCATGTGTGCTAACGATGGTTCCTGTTGTATCAAACTTTCTTCGCGCTGCTGGTGTCAGCAATACCGGGTTTGCTTTTTTTTCCCTGGTTTCGCGGATAAACCTTGCTAAGTTATCTCGGAACCCCTGTTCATTGATATAGCTCTTTTTAGTAGGTACCTCATCATTGTGGCCAAACTGTATAAATACATAATCTCCTTCCTTTAAACTGCCGATAATAGAGCTCCATAAGCCTTCACTAATAAACGTTTTGGTGCTTCGGCCATTCTGAGCACGGTTGTCAACAACTACCGTACTATCAAAAAAAGCGCTGAAAGGCATCCCCCAACCTGTCTCGGGAAATGCCTTTGGCTGCTTATTGGCCATTGTTGAATCACCCGCCAGGTATACGGTGGTATGGCCGGGAGTAATCAGAAAAGACATCAACAACAACGCGCTTATTAAAAGGCAGATAAATAATAAGCCTTTAATTTTAATATTACCGCTCCTGTACATCATATATTGTTTTTTAGCAAAATTTTTTCTCTCCGGTTGCATACTTATAGCAGGCTCAAAAATTATAAAAAGGGATCATTTATCAGATCCCCTTTTATACCGTTTCAAATTAATTATAGCCCGGGTTTTGTTTAAATACATCTTTATTGGTTACGGCATCAATTTGTCCCTGAGGTATGGGTCGTACCAATTCATATGGCTTAAAATTGGCTGCGGCGTCCGGGTTCATAGCTTGGATCCGGCTCGCCAATTTACCCGTCCGCTTCAAATCAAACCATCGTAACTGTTCGCCGCCCAACTCACGTGCTCTTTCGTCCAAAATAAAATCGAGCGTAACCTGTGCGGGAGTGATCTGCATTTCTGCTATATGACCAGGTTTTGCCGCCCTTGTCCTAAGTACGTTAATATAAGTTGCCGCGGTTCCCGGGTCGCCCAGGTTTAATTTTGCTTCGGCAGCAATCAGGTACATCTCGGCCAGCCTGATCACAAAGACATCGCGGGCACTTTGGGCCTCAGCCACACTTGCACGTGTTGAATCTTTAAATTTCGATAAAGAAACATAAAACTTACGCTGAATAGGCACCCCATTTGATTTATATACCTTGGACAGGTCATAAGTAACATATTTACTGCTCTGCGATGCTGCAGGTATAGTTGCATTGGGGGTATAACAAACCGTATCGCCAACTTTAACAGCATTACCATTATAAGTACCTGCTTTATTAGCATACCAAACACTCTGAAAGGAGCCGGCATAGCGTGAATCATTTTGCTGATCAAACATGTTTAAATAAGCTAAAGTGGGCATATACCTGTTAAACGGCCTTCCGTTTGGAATATCACGGACGAGCAGGCTTGAATTTACCTGGTCATAAACCATCAGGTATAGTAAGTGCCCGTTGTTTGAACCCCGATAGTGCCCGTTTGGATATGTTGCCGAGGTAAGATCATTATTGGCCAGGTTGGTTGAATAATCAATGGCCCAAATCACTTCCTTATTTTTCAGGTTCCCCATATTCCACAGATCAGCATATTTAGGCTGCAATACATAGCTATAGTTTTTAATCACATCATCGGCCATGTTAAATGCCTCGGCATTCATACCCCGGGTTAAGTACATCCGTGCTAAAAAAGCTTTAGCTACCGGCACTGTTGCCCGTCCATAATCGGTGGTGGTTGGAGTCAGGTTAGCTACTGCAAATGTAAGATCTTCAAATATCTGCTTATAAAAAGTCTCAACCGGTGTTTTATTAGCTTCTGTATTGGCACCTGCGGTTGGTTTGGTGGTAAAGTTTACACCGCCCCAGGTTTCAACAATATGCCAGTAATAAAATGCTCTTAAAAAACGCAGCTCGGCTTCGCGGTTCAATTTTTGGGCTGCCGTATAATCTGTAACGGCAGCAATCTGGGCTATGCCCGTATTGCATAAATTTACACCGGCATACAAGTTGTTCCACAATAAAGGCAGCGGGTCTGCGGTGCCTTGTAAATTAATATATTGAGTAAACATTGGGTATGGGTCGCCGGTACCGCTCGTCCAGATATCCGTTCCCATTTCAGAGGCCAGGTACCCTTCTTCCTTCCCATACCAAAACCGGGTATAGGTATAGGCTGCATTAACCAATGTTTCAAAACCTACCGCTTTGGTATAAACTGTTGTAGCGGTTAAATTACTGGGGTTATATTCTTCGAGCTTTTTGCTGCAGGCACTAAATAAAGTGGCAATGGCTATAAGCAGCAGCGCCCAACTTTTTAGTAAATTTTTCATAATATAATTTTTAAGATATTAGTATTTGTTAAAAAGAAAGGTTTACACCGGCCAGGAACAATTTAGTAAGTGGCCTGTCAAATGAACCGCCGCCTTCCGGATCATAATCTTTTATATTTGAGAAGGTCGCAAAGTTTTTGGCGCTCACATAGATTCTTAAATTAGACACATGGATGGGTTTAGTTACACTTGCGGGAAAGGTAAACCCAAGCGTTGCGTTCCTTATTTTAACATACGAACCATCTTTATAGCCCAAGGTTGAAGCAAATGGCTCTGATGCCTTTGTGATATTGGCACTTGGCCTTGGGTAGGCGTTTGTTGGGTTTTCCGGCGTCCAATAGTCTACATTGGCGCCATTTTCAATTCCATTAGGCTCATACTTCAATGCGTATTGAGATACGAACATCTGCCCGATACGTCCAAATACCTGCACATTTAAATCGAAGCCCCTATATTTAAAATCGTTGCTAAAGCCAAAGCTATACCTTGGGACAGCTGAGCCAAGTATTTTACGGTCAAATGTTGTGGTAAACTTTCCGTCATTATCTAAATCAGCAACCTTAATATCACCTGGCTTGTACCCATAAGTTGCAGCCTGGGCGGCTTCAGATGTTTGCCAGATACCTGTTTTTTGATAATCGTAAAAAGATACAACCGGGTAGCCTATAAACCAGCCATTGGCAAGGTCGTTCACACCATTTGGTAAATAAGTGATGCGTTCCTTATTGCGTGTATAGGTGATATTGGATGTCCATGTAAAGCTTTCTGATTGGATGTTAATGGTTTTCAGTGCAATCTCAATACCTGTATTACGACTTTTGCCAACATTGGCCAATGTTCTTTGCGCTCCTGTTGAGGCAGGTAATTGCTGTGGCAATAACAAATCCCTGGTGTGCGAATCATAATAATCTATAGTGCCCGAAACCCTGTCTTTATAAATTCCGAAATCTATACCGGCGTTTAAGGTTCCTGTTAACTCCCACTTTAATTGAGGGTTTCCGATATTGGGGTCAAGGCCATATGCTAACGCGGTTATATCGTTCCATGAAAATGGAATAAGCACTGCCTTACTTTGGGTTTGGTATGCGCTTACAGCAGCATTGCCGGCAACCCCATAGCTTAAACGTAATTTCAACTCAGAAAACACGTTTTGGGTTTTCATAAATCCCTCATCAACCACACGCCAGGCCGCGGCAGCCGAAGGGAAGAATGCCCATTTATTTCCCGACGACAATACGGATGAACCATCAGCACGCCCGGTGAGGGTTAGTAAATACCTATCTTTAAACGCATAATTTAAACGTAATGCTCCTGAAGTTAAATGTTGCCCAACGTAATTACTTGATATTTTTAAGTTAGACGGATTGTTTTGCAGCGCGTAGAAAGATTGGTCGGGTATTAATTGTCCGGTGCCTTGTGCTGCAGATTGGTCCATAACATTTGATTGATAACTGGTAACACCCGTTACAACTACGCTATGGCTGGCTATTGTCTTTTGCCAGGTAATAATATTTTCCCAAAGCAAATTAGTTTCGTTTGAATTGGTTACTGACGATAATGACCCTGAAGATAAGGCCCGGTTTATAGTATTGGCACTTTCAAAATGGCCGTTTCGTGAACCAGATAGTGTGATACCTAAATTTGACCGTATGGTTAAACCATTTATTGGCTTCCATTCTGCATAGGCGGTTGAAAGCAAATGAGTAATCTTGTTTTTATTTACAAACTGGGATGCATCATCATCAAAAAGAGGATTGGCCTGGTTACCGTTACCCGGAAATTTAGCTATACTACCATCTGCATTATACGGATTAAAATAAGGAATAATTTTATTGGCTATGGATAATACCCCATCGTTTCGAAGGTTTTGATCATAATAAGCAAGCTGACTTTGCAGCCCCACTTTAAAAGCTTTGAATAACTGGTGATCTATATTTAACCGCAGGGTATACCTGTTTGAGTAATCATTAGCGTATAACCCTTTTTCCTTAAAATAATCAAAAGAAAAGTAAGCTTTTGTTTTTTCACTACCACCGGAAACGCTGGCGTTATAATCCTGTTGGGAGCCTTTATGCAGTAAAAATCCCGGCCAGTAATATGACAGGCCGCTTTGAACTGCAGCCAGATCGCCTGCACTGGTAAAAACTTTCGGATCGTCGGCAGGGGAATTCCATGTTCCGATAGTTCTGAAGCTTTCACGTTTCAGGTTTGCATATTGCGGCCCTGTCATGGGTACCGGATAGCCTGCAACATCCGAAATTCCATAGTATGAACCCGCAGCTACTTTCGGTTGCCCGCTGCTGCCTCTTTTTGTTGTAATTATAATTACACCGTTTGCTCCGCGCGAACCATAAATAGCGGTTGATGAAGCATCCTTTAAAAACTCCATTGATGCAATGTCGTTTTGATTGATATCTTCATAATTGCTGTACTGGATTCCGTCGACTATATAAAGCGGGCCGTTACCTGCAGATAGAGACCGGTTACCCCGAACAGTTACGCTTACATTTGCACCTGCAGCACCGCTTGTACGCACGATATCTACACCCGAAACCTTTCCCTGAAGCGCTTCCATAGGATTTGATGCCGCAACTTTGGTGATCTCATCCCCCTTAACAGAAACAACGGAACCGGTAAGATCCCTCTTTTTTACCGCGCCATAACCCACAATAATCACCTCTTCGAGCGATTTGCTTAAAGGAACTAAAGCCACCTTTAAAAAGGTTTTGCCATTAACACTCTGTTCTAACGGCCTGAATCCTAAAAAAGTAAATACCAATACGGTATTGGCATTGGGAACAGTAATGGTAAAATCGCCTGAAACATTAGTTGCTACACCGATATCAGTGTCTTTTATCCTTACCGATACACCAGGCAGGGGTTCGCCTTTTTCGTCGGTTACTTTGCCATTTATGGTTATTGTTTCAATTTGCCCATTGTTGCTCGCAGCAGGCCCTGCAGTTGTGGTATTAAACAAAATAATATTGTTGTCTATCTGGCTATACCCAATTCCCCGGTTGGCAAAAAGCTCGTCAAGGATATCCTTTACCGATTTGTCGAGGGAAGAAACGGTAACGTGGGTGTTGGGTGACAGGACATTGTCTTTGTATGCAAACCGCAAATTGGTTTGCTTTTCAATTTTTTTGATTACCGATTTTATCGTTTCGTTACCCACTTCCAGCCTGACATTGATCTTATCCAGCGATTGACCCTTGCTTGAGGAAGCTAAAAGCAATTGGCCGGAGACCAGAAATACCAACAGGATCATAAAACTGAATCGCATAACTTTTCGGAACGTGTTTAAAAATTGGCGTGCAGAGGCACCGGATAATGTGCACCATTGCTTAAACGCAAGAGTTTTTTTCATAACTTGCATTGGTTTTAATCGGTTAATAATAATTGGTTAAATACTTGCCCTGTCGCCGAATGATGTGAGAAGTCGTAAGCAACGGGGCTTTTTTAATCTGGAAGGTTTAAAGTATCAATGTTTCATAGGTTTTTTATTTAAGTGGTAAAAAATTGGTTATTATTCACAGCCGGAACCGGATAGCGTAACATCACCTTCCTTACTCCATTTATAGCTCAGATTATTCAGGTGCGATAATACTTTGACAACCTGTTCCAACCCTGTGGTATTTAAGAAGGTTGCGCTAAAACGGCAGCTTCCTATCTTTTCGTTATCAAGGATAACTTTTACACCATATCTTTCTGTTAAAACGGCCGCGGCTTCTTTCAATGTGATATGATCCATCACCAAATCGGTCTCTTTCCAAAGTACCGTTGTTTTGGCATTCAATATATCTATGGAAGATTGATTATTGATTTCGTTATAACTTATCTGATGATTGGGCAATACAATGCCTAAGGTTTTTTTAGGGGTTGATACTTTAACTTTTCCACGGGTTACCGTTACCTGGATCAAACTGCCTTCCGATTTAATATTAAATGCCGTACCTAACACGCGGGTTGTAATTTGCCCTGTATGCACCAGGAAAGGGTGAAGCGGATCATGCCTTACATCGAAATAAGCTTCGCCGGTTAAATATACTTCGCGGGTTTTCCCGGTGAATTTTGCCGGGTAATCTAAATGACTGTTCTTATTTAATGTCACTACGCTTCCGTCGGCCAGCTTGATCTCGTGCACATGGCGGACGGAGTTTGATAGTGTTACCCGGGCCTGCATGGGCATTGGTTTAGGCCTTGTGTGTAAAAAGTACAGGCCTGCGCATATTAACAATGCAATGGTAGCGGCAACCGAACGGATAATTGTTTTGGAGCTTCTTTTTTGAAATGAGTAAACGTTTTTTTCCTTTTTTACAATCTCAAGCAACTTATTGTATAAAACTTCCTGGTGAACGACTTCTGCGTCAGCATCAGGTTTCATTTCAGTATCGGCCCATAGTTTCTCCAATAAACCTTCAATTTCTGGCAAATTCTCCTCTTTGGCCATCAGCTCAAAAAGTTCGTTAAACTCTTCTGTAGTACACGAGGTGTCCAGGTATTTTTGAAATAAGTATTTTATGCGAAAAACAGAGGCTGTTGACATGCTGCACTTGGCTGGTTTAAAACCAATTCATATACATGACGATAAAAAGAGAAGAGAGGACTAATCAGATTTGAAAAAAAATAAAAAAAAACGAGATTGTAAGCAGGATGGATAGTTGACCGTGTTTTATAAACTCGCGCATTTTTTTTAAAGCAGTAACAATGTGATTTTTTACCGTGTTTTTTGACAGGTTTAGTTTATCAGCAATTTGCTCATGCGTAAGCCCTTCTTCCCGGCTTAAATTGAGTATCAATTGTTGCTGTTGAGTAAGCATTTGCAAACAATGTATCACATGCTGGTTATATTCTTTAAAATCGTGATTTGGGGCTGCAGTTGCCTGCTCATACTGCATGTGTTGGTTAAGGAGCTGCTGTATTTTTTTTTCGCGGGTGGCCGTACGTAAAAAGTCGAGTGATTTATTTACAGCCATCCGGTGAAGAAAAGCATCAACATTTTCTACTTCACTTAAGATCTCTTTAGCCGACCAGATCTTTACAAAAATATCAAGCACCAATTCTTCTGCAATTTCGCGAGACTTGACAACTTTATAAATATAGGCGAAAAGCCGGGGTTGGTTTTTTTGAAAAAATAATTTAAAAGCAAGCTCATCGCCCGATGACAGACGCTGGTGCAGCGAATTTGATATTTCGTCACCTGTATCGGATGAGCCCAAATTGTTGAACAAGGCAATATTATAATTGGAATCATAAAGTAACAATCTATTATTCAAATAATCAATAAATAAGTGAATAAATGATTGTTTAGAATACAATTAATACACGCTCTGTACCGGTCAACCAATACTTAAATGATGTATCGTAATTATTGCTAATATGTTGATAATGGAATCTTAAGGTACCCTTCAGGCCTGTCCTGACTTCAACACCAGGGCATCCCCTTCAAACATGATTCCTGGCCAGCCATAGGCCATAAACTGTCGGATGTTCTGATGGTCTGTACCATCTGTATTTGCCAGTACGGCCCTGTAGTGCTCCGCAAATAAATAAAGCGTATAAGGCTCACTAAGATTATTGAGTTGCGCAAAAGCGAAAACCCTGGCGCTGCCCTGGTTCTGAGCGGCTTCGTTATAAACATTGCCATTTTTAAATGCAGTTGGCTGATGCTCGTAATAATTATTAATAAATTCAATGACCTCATTAAATGTAACCGTACCCTCTTTTAGGGCCGCAAGTAGATCAGACAGTTGTTCTTTCATTAGGAAAATATTTTTGCGAAAATAAAATTTAAAAACAGTTATTGATGCAGGTGGTTGATTTCAATTGAAATTGAGATGGAGCCGGGTTAAAGGCAAAGACGATATCCGAACCCGGGGTACCGACCCGGGGCTTATAAGTTACATTACTCTAAAGTGCCCATACCGGAATCTCTTTTTGAGTATATCCCAGAACCCGTTCTTGCTTTGCGATAGCTGTAACCTATAGCCAGCCCTGGCCTTTCAGATAAGCAACAAATTGCGGGTTTTGCACAGAAAGCACGGGTAACCATAATCCTAACTTTTCCCGTTCCCAGTAAGGGCCGGCACCAGGCGTGGGACGGGCAAAACGGTAACGGTAAATGACAGCACGAATATAACGCGGTGGTTTTCCCGGGAAGGGATTTCCGGCAAATAAACCGACTACCCCCGGGTCATTATGCAATAGTTTCCAGGCCAGATGATATGTCCAGGGGTATTGATCGGCTGTGGACATTGCGGCAAACCACATCTGCCAGTCCAGTCTCAATTGGTACGGCGCCACCTGGCGGGGGGGCCGGTCGGGCGCTACAGGCAGCCCTTTGTATGGATAAGCTTTCCAATTTGCACTGTCGGGATTGAGATCACTTGTTCCTTCAAAAACCACGTTGTAACGTTCCCTTCCCACGCTGCCAAATGCGCCGTAAGTGTTCACGAGCTCTAACGGGTCAAACGAAGTATTCATAATTTGTTTGGATGATAAGAGATTGAATGCAGGCTGGATACTGAGCATCCCTACAATACAAGCCACTGCCAGCACCGTATATTGCATGGGCTGTGAAACCTCTGCTTCCAGTGCAGCTTTCGCAGCTTTGCGTACAAGTACGCCCGGCAAAAGTTTAGCCCAAAAACCGTCATCAAGGCAAGCCAGCGCAGGCACAATGGTAAGCCAATTCAAAAAAGAGAGGTTCCCGCTCAGGATGATTGCAAATTGGAACAGAATGATAACGGTACCTGCGATGTGCCTGAATATTCGCGGGCCAAAAACAAACCAGGGTGCCAATAGTTCGGCCAGCCAATTGAACCAAACACCAAGCTGCAATAACGAATGTGGCAGAAAGTGAAACCAGCGGCTAAATGGTCCCGGTATTGGCTGGGTTTCAAAATAATAATACAATGCTGTGCCATTACGCCACACAGCATCGCCACGATATTTGATCATCCCCGCGCCAAACATGATTCGGAAGATCAGCCAGCGAAACAGGATGATAACGAGCAAAGGCGACGGACGTTTGGGAAAAGGCCGCATATCCAACAAAGGGCATAAAAATATAGCAAGAAAACCGGTTTCTGTAAGTTGGATTTCCCAGCCATAACCGTACCACTCCTGTCCAACATGTACCAATGATAGATACAATACCCACAATACCCCCATTGAAAGCCCGTTGGCATAACCGGCTACAACAATCAGGGATAAAATTAAACCTGTCCATGAAACAAGCAGTAATGCCTGATCTGAATGCCAAAACCAAAACACTGAAGGCAGCCGCATAAACCCTGCTCCTTTTGAACCCAGTGCTATACTTACCTGATGCAAATAATGATCAACCGGTAATAAGCCATTTGAGCCGATTAATGGCAGCACCTGGGTTATAGCCACAAGGAACGCCACCGCGTAAACCGCACCCAGCAAACGAAGGATCACAAAACGAGTGAGCCAATACTGAGGTGCTGAGGTATGTTCAAAGCTATATAACATAGTGACGTGTATCTTAAAGTTACAGAGATTTGAAGATTATGGGTAGAAATATTTAATTAACGCAGTGTTCGAATCAAAATGAATTTTCTTGCTCATAGCTTAAGGAGTTCAGCCCAATAAAAGCAGCCATGGCAATTAAATTTATATATTTATTACCTAAAGCTTAATTCTTAAAAAATGTCAAACAATAAAAAAAACTGGTATCAAAGACATATCGATTCCATGAACTTTGGGCAGCGATTGGCCGACTCTGTAGCGGCTGGCATGGGTTCATGGCGGTTCATCATCATTCAAACCTTAATTGTTGCATTGTGGATGGCGCTAAACGTAGTGGCCTTTATTGGTCATTGGGATCCCTACCCATACATTTTATTAAACTTGTTGTTTTCAACCCAGGCAGCATATGCAGCCCCGATTATCATGATGGCACAAAACCGCCAAAATGAACGTGACCGCGCCCAGGCCAATGAAGATTTCCGAACCAATGTGGAAGCAAAAAAAGAAATTGAAGAATTACAACTGCGCTTAAACGCCATTGAAGTAGACAAGCTCGACAGGATCCTGGCACTGCTTGAAAAAATGGATAAAGAATAATCCATAATCGCACAAACACGAAACCAACCGCCTTTTCAGGATAGTTGGTTTCGTAATCTTTGCCAATCATTATGGAGTGTAAACTACGAGGCAATGATTGCCGGCGCTTTAAAAAAAATCTTTCATAACTATTATTTTACAGGTGTATCAAATAAAGAAACCGTAAACTGGCTATCGGCGTCCGTTTCACTTGTTTTGGCATAAGGAGAAAATGTTTTGACTGACAACTCGTTGCGCTTAACCGAAAATTTATACAAACGCATCAACCCGTTACCGCCGTTTGGCCTGCTTTGATAATCGTTAAGGAAAGCCTTAATTGTGTGGCCGTTAAAAACTTCTGTACGATAACCCTCCCCATTATCACCAACGTGCCCGCAAAGCATCATAAACAGATTGGGATTGTTTTTAAGGCTTTCATAAATAGCCTTGCCCTGCGCATTAAAAGGAGCCTGCGGTACGTTGGAACCCTTTACCGGGTTAAAATGTAAAATGGAGTGGCTTACTACAATTGCCTTGCGAGAGGCGTATTTGCTTAAAATTTGGTTAGCCCAGCCATACATGCCTGCCTGATCTTCATTAAAAGCATCAAATTCGAGGAACAACACGATAAAATCAATGCCGCCTGCAGTAAACAAGTCATAATGGCTATCGTTATTATTACCGTAATGGCCGCCATAATATGAACGTCCCTCAAAGTGTTTTACACCAAAATATTGATTATATCCATTAGTAGTGCCTGTAACCGGGTGCTGTGACGGGAACTGGTCATGATTGCCAACAGCCAAACCGTAAGGAATACTAACCGGATTTTCCAGGCCATAAAGCGCGGTTTTGGCAAGGTGCCACTCGCTTCTGGCTGTTACCGGGTTATCACCATGTTCGGTAATATCACCCATGTGTGCTACATAGGCTATGTTTTCTTTGGTCTGGTTCTTCTGGATCCAGTCAATTTGCGCTTTGAACATCTCAAAAGTTCCGCCAAGCTGTGCCTGGGCCAGGTAGTATTGCGAATCGGGAATTACAGCGATTGAAAAATCGCCGGATTTTACCGTTACTTCAGGTCCCGGAGTGTTTAACACGGTATCTGTTGGAAGCAATGACTCTGATTGCGCGCTGTTATTCAACAATAATGAGCCAAGGCAAAGCCCGGCTGCGAATGCATTTCTGTATTTCGATAACATGTGGTATTAATTTGATGGTGAAACTATTCCCCGCCTTCAGCAATCTGAAAGCGGGGACAGTAAACATTGATGGATCAATGACCCGGGTTTTGAGTCATCTGACCAGGGTTTAAATCAATTTCGGGCTGTGGGATGGGATATAACAATTTGTTGGCTGTTACATTGTATGTATCAGGTGTAAGGTAGTTTACATGAGTTTTTAGTACAGCTCCAAAAGCGTTCATCACGTCAACAGCTTGGCCGGTGCGTACAAGATCGTTCCAGCGGTGGTTTTCGAAGGCCAGCTCGACCCGGCGTTCATGTGCTATGATAGTGCGCAAAGATGCCTGGTCGGCAGTGGTTGTTGCGGGTAACCCAGCCCTTGACCTTACGGCATTTAATGCTGTTAAAGGTGATTTACCCTGCTCATTTTGTGCTTCAGCCAAAAGCAGCAATGCATCTGAATAACGGTAAACAGGGAAATTATCGCTTGAACCTGTAACTGCTATCAGCGGTGGATGCTCATATTTTTTAATATAAGGCACGCCCATTTTACCCGCCGCCGGTATATAACCAATAACACTTTTATTGGCTGAATAAACAAACAGGTCGCTGGCGTTATAAGTACCTTCAACAATCCCGATAGAAGCATCAAGGCGCTTGTCATTCGGCTCATAGGCATTGATAAGATCCTGTGTAGGTGTATTCCAGCCACCGGTTGAGCTGTTGTTGATATTAATCCCAGTGATGATTGAGGTATTTGGACTCCTCGGTAAAAAATGAAAAGGCAGCGGGTTTGGCGTAGTGCCTAAAACTGTCCCTTCCAAAAACTGGATGTCAAATAATGATTCTTTGCTGTTTTTATTTCCGGGTGTAAAGGCATCTGCGTAATTAGCGTTTAATCCGTAACCCATGCCCGAAAGCGTAGTTAGTAAGGTTTCAGCATCTGCCCATTTCTTTTGAGTAGCGTAAACCTCGGCCAGGAGCATCGTTGCCGATCCTTTGGTGGCTTCTCCTGTTTGAGGGAATTTCGCCGGTGCACTCAACTCGCTGATGGCATCCTTAGCATCGGCAATAATTTGATTATATATCGCGTCAGCTGCTGAACGTGGTAAAAAGGCATCTTCGGCCTTGGTCACTTCCTTTAAAAATAAAGGAACGCCACCAAATAACCTAACCAGTTTAAAGTAATAAAAAGCCCTTAAAAATTTGGCTTGCCCATCAAGGGGCGCCTTAACTGCTGCATCAAAATCTGTTGTTTTCAATCGCTCAATAACAATATTGGTGCGGGAGATGCCGGTATAGCAATGCTGCCAAACAGCGTTTACGTAATCGTTAGTAGATGTATTTGTGAAGTTTGAAATGCTTTCGCGATATAAATATGCAGTACCGCGATTGCTGGGATAAGGCTGGTAAATGGTATTGTCCGAGCGCATTTCTGAAGTAAAGTAATCGTTTACCAAAACGTCACGCAGTGGTGCGTAGGCGGCGATGTCGGCCTGTTTAAACTGATCAACAGTTTTATAAAATGTAGCATCGGTATAGGAGTCCTTTGGTGTAAGGTCGATAAAGTCTTTTTTACACGAAGCAGCGGTAAGCGCTGTTAATGCAAGGATGATATATGTCTTTTTCATACAATGGTCTTTGGGAGATTATTTAAAAGTTGCTGAAACACCAAATGAAAAGGTGCGTGGGATAGGATAAGCATTTTCATCAACGCCAATACCCAGCGTGGGGTCAAGCCCGGCAAAGTTGATCTCGGGGTTCATGCCCGAATATTTTGTAAATACAAAAGCTTGCTGAACAGATGTATAAACCCTCAGGCTGCGCATCAAAAACTTTTCGCCCAAATTAAACCGGTATCCCAGCGAAATATTCTTTGCAGTTAGGTATGAACCATCCTCAACCCATTGCGAGTTAACCTGCCTTCCCATTGCTGTAGTACCGGTTTTTGTACGAGGATAAACGCCCGAACCAGGGTTTTCCGGCGATCTCCAGCGGTCGGCTGCCGCGGCAAGCATCACACGTGAACCGTCGAGATTGGTTTGATAAGCCCATTTAGCGGCATTTAATATTTTGCCCCCAACTGAAAAGGCCATGTGTATGTTCAGGTCCCAGTTTTTATAAACAAAGTTGTTGGTAAGGCCACCGGTAAATGTTGGCGTTGGATCCCCGATAAAGGTACGGTCGTTCACATCATCGATAACGCCATCGCCATTAATGTCCTTAACCTTGATAGTACCGACGTCAGAAGCGCTGCCGTACTTGGCCGAATTAGCCAGGTCGTTGGCATCTTTATACAATCCTAAAAATACAAAGCCATAAAACTCGCCCAGGTGGTGTCCCTCCTGCTGGCGGTAATAATCAGACGATACCGTGTTGTTTCTGCGGATGTAACCCGGAGAAACCAGGTTTTTGATCAGGTTGCGATCAAAGGAAACATTCAGGTTAGTTGTCCATTTCAATTTCCCGGTAAGGTTGGTTGAGTTAACCGTAAACTCGTGTCCCCATAACTCAATAGCACCCACGTTATCCAGGATGCTGGTAAAGCCCGATGCCTTAGGTATAGGGCGCTGCATGATAAGCCCATCGGATATTTTGTGGTAATAATCGTAAGTGAAATTCAAACGATTGTTAAACAGCGACAGGTCTAAACCGATATCGAATTGTTTATTGCGTTCCCAGCGAAGGTCATCATTAGCCAACCGGTTAATGGTTTGCCCTGCTACAGATGCGCCACCAAATTCATAATAATATTTCGCTATTGTTGCCTGTGCAGCATAGTAACCCGGAAAGAAATTATTACCGGTTACGCCATAGCTCGCGCGGATCTTCATGAGGTTAAGAAAACTGAAACGATCCATGAACTTTTCATCACTTATTACCCAGCCTGCCGATACCGAAGGGAAATTACCATAGCGCTGGTTCGCACCAAAGCGCGAAGATCCGTCACGACGAACAGCCCCCTGCAGCAGGTACCTGCCTTTATAATTGTAGTTAATACGAGCGATACCAGATAACAACGAATAAGCACTATATGAACTGCCACCTTCTGATAAACTTGTAGCCGCGTTTAAATATGGGATATCGTCGCTTGGGTAACCTAAACCGGTTAACGTATTATTAGTACCGCTATATTTTTGAGCAGAATAACCTGCCAGTGCTTCAATATTGTGATCTCCGAAAGATCTATGGTAAACCAGGTTCGCCTCCGCAGTATATGATCCATTATCTACTGAACTGCTGGTTCCGGTGGCCTGACCTACCGTTGAAGTAACTACACCCGACTGGAAATACTGCCGGGTTTCGGCGCCTTTATCTACAGCGATATTAGTTTTAATGCTCAGGCCGGTTAAAAACTCGTAGTTTAAATAGCCATTGGCCAGGATGCGTGTAGTTTTATAATCATCGTTAGTAAGGTTGAACTGGGCCAGCGGGTTAATATAAGCCACCATACCCGGTGAATAAGTATCACGGTTGTAACTGCCATCTGCATTATAAGGCGACTTTAACGGACTGGCTTCAAAAATCCTTTCAAACAAACCGCCAACCCCATCAGTACCTAAACGGTTGTTATGATCAAGGCGATAGCTTGGCGCAAGGTTAAAACCAATTTTTAATTTATTGTTGCTTAATGAAAGGTCCTGATTTATACGCAATGAAAACAATTTGGTGCCGGTATTAATCAGTACGCCCTGCTGCTCCTGGTAACCAGCCATAACTGTCGAACTTGATTTTTCGCGCGCGCTGCGGATGGTGATGTCATAACTTTGAATCGGAGCAGTACGGGTAAGCAGTTTATACCAGTTAGTACCTTCGCCATATTGCTCCGGGTTCAAATAATCGGCTGGGGTAGCTGTTGTATAGCCAGGTTCGTACTGACGGCTATCGGCAAATTTTTCATTCATGTACTGGGCAAAGCCACGGGCATCCATCATTTTTGGAACACGCTCGCCCGGTATTTTCTGCACACCATAATTAGCATTAAATTCAATTTGAGCATCGCCCGGTTTAGCATGTTTTGTAGTGATCAGTATCACGCCATTTGCTGCCCGTGAGCCATAAAGCGCTGTAGCCGAAGCATCTTTTAAAATACTGAAGCTTTCGATCTCGGCAGGGTTCATGTTATTGATGCTGCCTGTAACAGGGATTCCATCAATCACTACCAAAGGCTGGTTGCTGGCATAAAAAGAAGCCGCACCCCTGATCCTGAATTCTACGCCACGGCCCGGTTGTCCGCTGCTTTGCGCAACCTGGACACCGGCCGCCTTACCTTGCAATTGCTGAGCAAACTGCTTTACAGGCATATCCTGAAGCGGAGCTGCATCAACCTGGGTAAGCGAACCCGTAACTTCCCTTGCACGCTGTTTTCCATAACTTACAGTAACTTCTTTTAACTGGCTACCGGCCACAAGGCTTATATTTAAAGTAGTTGTTTGATTACCGTTGATTGTAACATTGGCAGATTCAACCCGGGTGTAACCTACAAATGAAGCGGTCACAGTATAAGTACCTTCGGGCAGGCTGATATTATACCTGCCCTCGGCATCGGTCATCATTCCCAACGAGGTGCCAACAATACTTACCGATGCACCAGGCAAGGGCTGGCCACTTTCATCTGTTATCCGCCCGCTTACCCGTCCGGTAAGCTGCCTGTAAAGTATAATATTACCGGCTTGCTCCTTAAAGCCTATCTCCTGCCCTTTAAACAAGTCCGTTAGGATATTTTTCAGGCTTTCGTTCTGATAATTAGCTGCATTAACATGTTTATCAGCAAGTTTTAAAAACAGCTCGTCATAAGCAAAAGCAACGTTGGCCTTTTGTTCCAGCTTTTTTATAACTGAAGAAAGGTCTTCGTTTCCGATGCTGATATCAAGCCGGGTATTCACCCCCTGGGCTGCTAACTCAGTGGCCTTTACTGATACCAGGCCGATGGTTATTGATATGGAAATTAGTAAAAAAGAGATACGCATAAACTGTCTGCATAACTGTGTATGGAAATTCATATTTTTGATTGCTTTGTAATAGTCAAATTTTGCTGAGCCTTGCAGGCTGGGGTCGGCAAACCTTCACCTGCTGAAATTAAAGCCGGCTCCTGCTGAAACAGGACCGGTTTCTTTTTTAAGGGTTAATAAATAATTACTTCGGTACCCTCCTTTCTGAAATGTGCATTATGTATGGCGCTGATGAGTTTCAGCGTTTCTGTGGCCGGTGTATTGCGCTTAATACGTAAGGTGAATAAATAATCATGCACCCGTTTGCTGCCTGCTTTTAAAGTAAGGCCATACAGGTTTTTAAAAACCAATGACAGTTCCTCAAACTTTACTCTATTTAAATAAGTGTCACCATCTTTCCAACTCTGGCTTTGACCGGCATCCACTTTTTTCTGCTCAAAAGTGCCATCGTCCGTTGTATAACTAAGTTCCTGTCCCGGCGTGAGGAATGACAGCAGCTTTGTGCTTTTACTTACCCCTACCTTGCCGGTAACAACAGTAATTTTAACATGAGAAAGGCTGTGATATGCGTTGATGTTGAACGAGGTTCCTAAAACCTGCACCTGTAAAGGAGCGGTGATAACCCTGAATGGTTTGTGAACATTGTGCTTAACCTCAAAATAAGCCTCCCCCTCATCCAGGTAAACCTGGCGTATAGTTTTATCAAAATTAGAAGGGATCCGTACACGGCTTTGGGCATTTAACCAAACAACAGAACTATCCGGCAATGTCAGTTTCCTGATCTCACCGTTATGTGTACTTAAAGTGGTATAAGTTTCCGGAACTATAGTTGCGGGGTTTCTCAGAAAATAAATCAACGCAGCGGAGCAGCATAACAATAAAATACTTGCAGCAATTCGATAGCTGAACCACATCGACCGTACAGGCGTATTGATGGAGCCGCTGATCTTAGCATGCATAGCATTTCTTACGCGCTCCAGCTCTTCTGCCGGCAACGCTTGCTTTTCATTCCCGGCATCATATGAATCATACCAGGCTTCAATGATCGCTTTTTCGGTTTCGTTAGTTGCGCCTTTCTGGTACCGGCCCAGTTGTTTTATAAATTTACGTAGCTCCATAGTGGGTTTTCAACAGTAAGTCGTCAAAAGGCCCTGGAGGTACTTATAATTTACATCAACATTTTGTTAATTAATTGTAAAGCACAAATAGTATTAGTGCTAAATAGGCGGCGCTTTGTTCGGGGTGTTTTTCGGAGATAGCGATACGGAGCCGGCGCAGTACTTCAGAGATGTAATTTTTTACCGTTTGCTCAGCCAGTCCTAATTCGCTGGCAATTGCTTTTACCGAGTGGTTTTCGCTGCGCAGTTCGTAAACCTTTTGCAGCATTTCGGGCATATGCTTAACCGCCTGTTCAAGCGTTTGCTCCAATTCAAGATATCCGGAATGGTCATGTATGGAATTTTCAAGCAGTTCTACCCGCTGCAGCGCATCCTCCAGGCGCACATGCGTAACCTTTTGCGATCTGAAATAACTGATCACACTCAGACGTACCGCGCTCAATAAATATTGCTCAAAACTTGTTTGAATGGCTAAGGTATGTCTGCGTTGCCACAGTTTTATAAAAATCTCCTGCACAAGGTCCTGTGCCTGCGCTTCATCATCAAGCCTGGCACGGGCTGCCTGGTACGCGCGCTCCCAATAACGCTCAAACAGCAGATCAAAAGCCGAATGATTGTCTTCCCTGATTCGTGAAAGTAAAATAGTATCGGCAATTTCTATCATTTGATGCTACAAACCTACATTACTAATGTTAACTAAACTTTAAGAAAATGATCGCTGCATGGTTGTTACAAAAAACTAACCGTCTAATAAAATATTGGATGATAGTTTGTAGATTTAAAAATTATGAGAAACCAACCTACTATTAAAAAGAACTCAAATAGCAGATTCATCCGCATACAGCTCATCGCAGGATTGCTGCTTTTAATGATTTCGGGAGCCAAAGCTCAACAGGCAAAGGACCCTGCCGTTATCGGCAGATGGGATATAACTATCGACAAAGGTGGTAAAAGCCTTCCTTCCTGGCTGGAAGTTCAAAAATCAGGCACACATACCCTGATTGGCCGTTTTACCTATGCTTTCGGAAGTGCGCGACCAATATCAGAAGTAAAACCACATGACGGCAAATACAGCTTTTCTATCCCGCTGCAATGGGAAGAGGGAAACCGGAACATGGATTTTGAATTTGAGGTTAAGGGCGAAGAATTAACCGGAACAATGGTATATTCAGATGGGGTTACTTATCATTTTACAGGTGTCAGAGCTCCGTCAATGACAAGGACAAAGGCACCGGTTTGGGGCAAACCTGTTAAACTGTTCAACGGTAAAGACACCAAAGGCTGGCATACGGACGGCAAAAACCAATGGGTAGTAGAATCGGGCATATTGAGGAGCAAGCACTCCGGCGCAAACCTTATTACCGATCAAAAATTCAGCGATTTTAAATTGCACATCGAATTTCGCTATCAAAAAGGCAGCAACAGCGGCGTTTACCTGAGAGGGCGCTATGAGGTACAGGTTATCGACACTAAAACCGGTGAGCCTGAACCTATCAATAACCAGTTTAGCGCTATTTACGGTTTCCTACCGCCTAATAAAATGATGGCAAAAAACGCCGGGGAATGGCAATCATATGATATTACACTGGTAGGGCGGTTAGTTACCATCGTAGCCAACGGTACTATGGTGATATGCCAGCAGGAAATTCCGGGCATTACCGGCGGGGCTATCGACAGTAAAGAAGGTGAACCAGGGCCGCTGCTGATTCAGGGGGATCACGGACCTATCGATTACAGAAACATTATCATTACTCCTGCAAAATAAATTACCGAGGGTATATTATTAAAAAAATCGGCCCGTTTAACCTAAGCAAACAGGCCGATTTTTTTCAAACTGATTTATTTAAAAACCATTAATCGGCTTGATACATCAGTTCTGCAAAGTTTTCCTTTTCGGCGCCGCAGGTTGGGCATTCATAGTCGCCTAAATTTTCAAATGGCATTCCGGGTTCTATATTATTAAAGATATCTCCATACAACTCGTCATAAATAGTGAAACAGCTTTTACATTGATGAACTGTTTTTTGATTGGGTGATTTAATTTCAGTATTGGTTTTGCTTACCGGCAACGGTGATAGATTATTGATTTGTTGTTCATAAAACATATCGCAAAGCGCTGTCAGGTGCCTGCTTAAATCTGCTTTGGCAACACCTTGTTTATAAATCACAAATTCGCGGGTATTGTGGTTAAAGTCACGTGTATACACAATTTCAAATTCATCGGGCATCCGCGCGCGGATCATAATTGAGCCATAAATCCCCGATTTAGGCGACCGTTTTATGGCAAAGCTAAGTCCATATGTTCGCAAATCGGCCTCTTCAAATTCGCTTACCAATTGCTGCTTAAGCTCGAGGCAGGGATTGCAAAGGTCTTCAACCTGCCAGTTAAGCTCATTTGAAGCATGCCTGATGTTTACCCGGTATTTATTAAGCAGGTTACCCCATAACGGCCTGTGCTTTGCCTCGATATTTTTAATGAGTAAGGATTTCCACGGGCTAAAATACAATTGTCCAACCCTGGTTTGCATACACAGGTTGCAGATTTCTTTCAAAAACTCAATATCAAAAAGCTCGTGGCGCCTGTAAATACCCAGCCAGTATTTATTACCCTGTTTGTTAAAACCCTCATAATAGGGTAGTTGAAATTCGGGAATAATAAGCGGTTGATCAATTTCCTGGATTACAAATTGGTAACCGGCAGTAACTAATTGATAAAGCTTATCGGGATTGATTTCAACCTGATCGTAAAACAGCTTTTTGTTGGCAAATATAACCTGTTGTATTGCTTTGCCAATGGCGGGAATATCATCCGAATAAACCAATACAGGCCAGCAATACAGGATATTAGTTTTAGGAAACCTGATATACAAGTACCAGTAATTACTTACCGGCGAAGAAATAAAATTAAGGTTACCGGTAAAAAAAGAAGCAAAAGTTTGATTGCTGTCAACCAGGTTTATTTTCAGTTCGGGCTGATAATCAAACAGGTCGAAAATGTCTTTATAAACACCTTCTTTGAGCCAGTTCTCCTGGTTAAAAATACCATCAGCTATGTACGAACTGGTGATGTTGGGATAAGTATCCTGGTTAACTTCATGGTCAATACCGGCACTAAGCATATCAAATCCTAGATCCTCCAGCTGCGCTTCTTCAATTTCAAAATACAGTTGCTGCCGGTTCCCAAAACGGACCTGTTTAGCACCCGCGTTTTGCGCAATGATGAGCATCTCGTAAAAATCACCGGCAGAAGCTACACCGCCGGGTAAATTTATCTTAATCAGTTGCTTATTATCCATTGGTTCAAGCTTTTAATAATTGTTGCTCAAGTACTTCTTCTAACAGGCGTTTTACTTCGGGCCTGCATGATCCGCAGCCTGTTCCAGCTCCGGTTTGGCTGCAAACATCGGCCAGTTGGGTACAGCCGCCGGCTACTTTATTACGTATATTATCGGCACCCACATTATTACAACTACAAATCAGTTTGCCTAAAACAGGTTCGGCTGTTTTACCGCTGCGAAGCAGTTTCAGGCGCTTATCGCTAAGCTCGGTTTTGTTTGCTATCAGCTCTCTGAATTCCTGAAACTCGCCTTTATCTCCAATTAAAATGGTGCCCACCAGCCTGTCCTGGTGAATAATGCATTTTTTATAATAACGCTTGGCCTTGTCTATAAACACAATTTCTTCATAGTCTTTTTCATTCGGGCAATCAGATAAACCGATACTGCACAAATCAAAGCCATGAATTTTGATGATATTCATAAACAGGCTGCCCTTGTAATAACTGGCTATGTCGCCGTTCATATAACCTGCAACTACAGCAGCTTGTTGTTCCGCAGCAGCGGTTATACCATATAATGTGCCGTTAAACTCTGCTATTTCGCCAATGGCGTATATGCTCGGATCGCTGGTAAGCAAACGTTCGTTTACAATTACGCCGCGCTTAATTTCAAGACCGCAATCTTTTGCAATTTCAAGGTTTGGCGTAGTACCGATGGCCAGGATCATGGCATCGCAGTCAATTTTTCGCCCGCTTTTTAAACCTATACCGGTAAGCTTGCTGCGACCGTAAAATAACTGTACTTCGTCGTCATAAAAAATATCGCAGCCTTGATCAACCATTTCTTCGTGCAAGAGCCTGCTGCCCAACTCATCCAATTGGCGGTTTAAAAATCTTGATGTACGTTGAATAATGGTGATGGTAATCCCTATTTCACGCAGGGAAGCCGCCATCTCCAATCCCAATAAACCACCACCAACAATAACCACATGCCCGTTTTTAGGTACATGCTTTTTGAAATTATCAGCATCGTTACGGCTGCGCATACTGAAGATCCCCGGCAGGGATGGAACGTTTTTAGGAATTGCCGCCCGGCTGCCGGTAGCCAACAGCAACACATCGTAATAGGTTTTTACACCGCGGCTATCGAGGACATATTTGTTAATACGATCTATTTTCTCGACACTTACGCCACGTAATAACTTTATTTTAAGTTCGGGTTCTTCCTCATCCGTCATTTTTACCAGTTGCTCCCAGCGTTGCTCACCGCTGATATAATCTGGCAGCATAACACGATTGTAAAAAGGATGGTCTTCTTTACTGAAAATGATGATCTCATCATCTTTGTTGAGTTCCCGATATGATCGTACAAAGCCGTGCGCACCGGCGCCGGCTCCAACAACCACAATTCTTTGAAATGGCTTTTTATATTTTTGGATATTTACCGCGCAATACTTAAAATCCGGCTCCTTTGATATCGGATCAAGTGCGTCATTAGTAACATTGTTAATGCGGTGCAAATCATTGTTCAGGATCTTGCCCCAATGCATCGGCACAAAAACGACACCCTGCTTTATCTGTTCGGTAATCCTGGCTTTTACCCTCACTTCCCCCCTTCTGGATGTAATAATAGTTACATCGCCTTCCCTGATTTCCAATGCTTCAGCATCAGCAGGATTGATCTCGATAAATGACTCTTTAATATGCTGGTTAAGCTTATTCACCTTACCGGTTTTGCTCATGGTGTGCCATTGATCTCGAATGCGGCCGGTAGTGAGAATAAAAGGATAGTCGCCGTCAGGAACCTCGCTGGTATGCGCATCCGGTACCGCGCTTATCTTAGCGTTACGTGTTTCGGTATAAAATTGCTTGTCGGTAAACAAGCGTGGTGTCCCTGGTATCGCATTACGTTTTTTATAAGGCCATTGTATTGATCGTTGTTGTATGATGGTTTCGTGCGTAAGCCCGCTGATATCAATATTGGTTTTGCCTGTTAGTTTAGCATGCTCGGCATAAATTTCTGCGGCATTTTTGAAGTCGAAGCCCTTGTACCCCATTTTTTGAGCAAAACGGCAAATGATCTCGCTATCCGGCATAGCCTCGCCTGGTGGGTCAAGTACTTTACTCAAATAACTGATCCGCCTTTCAGAATTGGTCATAGTACCCTCCTTTTCGGCCCAGGCTGCTGCAGGGAGGATCACATCGGCATAAGCCAATGTTTCGGGCTTATTGCTGATCTCCTGAACCACCACAAACTTTGCTTTTTTCAGAGCTTCTTCGGCCAGGCGTACGTTTGGCAAGCTGGTTAATGGGTTGGTACACATGATCCAGATGGCTTTAAGGCGGCCATCATTTAATGCCTCAAACATCTCCGTTGCGGTAAGACCTGGTTTTGCGGCTATCTCTGTACCTCCCCAAAACTTCTGCACCTCCGCCCTGTCTGCCGGATTGGTTAAAACACGATGCGCCGGTAAAAGATTAGCAAGCCCTCCCACTTCACGCCCGCCCATGGCATTTGGCTGCCCGGTTAGAGATAATGGGCCAGATCCCGGCTTACCAATATGGCCTGTTATCAAGTTAAGATTCAGGAGGCTTAAATTTTTATTTACCCCAACAGCGCTTTGATTTAGCCCCATTGTCCACATCGTTATGAAACCTTTTGCATCGCCTATATAACTGGCAGCAAGCCGGATGTCGTTTTCACTTACACCGCAAATTGCAGATGATTCAGCAAGGGTACGTTCAAAAACCAATTTGCTGTACTGCTCAAAACCATCAGCATGATTGTTTACAAAATCAATATCGATATCCCCATTCTCTATCAATACCCTGCCAATAGCGTGGTTAAGGGTGATATCGGTACCCGGGTTTAACTGCAGGTGCAGATCGGCATTGCTGCAGGTATCCGTAACCCGGGGGTCAACAACAATGATTTTCACATCGGGATTTGCGGCTTTATGCGCTTCAACCCTTCGCCATAAAATAGGATGGCACCAGGCTGGGTTAGCTCCGGTAACATAAAAGCAATCGGCCAGTTCAATATCGTCATAACAAACAGGTACAGTATCCTCGCCTAAAGCAATTTTATACGCGGCAACCGCGCTGCTCATACACAAACGCGAATTAGTATCTATATTATTACTGCCAATAAAACCTTTAATTAACTTATTGACAACATAATATTCTTCAGTAAGGCACTGGCCTGAGGCATAAAATGCAACCGAATCCGGCCCGTATTTATCCATGAACGTTTTAAAAATGGCTGCTGTGCGCTCCAATGCGTCGTCCCAGCTTACCCTTTGCAGGGGCATGCTTTTGTTATAACGCATTTGAGGGTACAGCAGCCTGTCGGTTTTATCATTAGCTGTGTAATGCAGGTTAAGCCCTTTACTGCATAACATGCCTTTATTTACAGGATAGTCCTTATCGCCCTCAAGCGTTATACTGCCATTTTTTTCTTTATTAATTACCACACCACAGCCTACCCCGCAGTAGCAGCAAGTACTTTTAAATGTATTTTGAGGGCGTTTGTTCAACATTTCTTTTAAGCTAAAAGCTTAAGGCTGAAAGCCAAAAGCTCTTTTATTTATTACTATTTATTATGTATTTTAAGCAGAAAGCGTTAATGGCTTTCTGCTTAAAGTTTTTTTGCCCGGGCTTTAAGCTCCTAAAGCTAAAGCAGGTTCATCTGCTGTTTGAGCTTCAGCCTGTTTTTGAAAACGGGTGATCAGCACAATCACGGAAATTACCATAACAGTTATACCGATGTAGGTAAATGCCTGTATATAGGTGATATGCTCCGATTTAAAAAGAAATCCAAACAACATCCCGCCAAGGTTACCGCCCGCACCCACTATACCACTTACCATCCCAACATTTTTACTGTTGATGAAAGGCACTATGCCATAGGTGGCGCCGTTTGACATTTTGAGGAACAACGCGAATGAAAGCATGGAAATAATAGCCATTGTAAGGCTGCCCGAATTTGCAAACAGAACAAGGCCAATACCCTCCAGCAGCAGCACGCCGGCAAGCAATAGGCCTTTGCCGCGCATACCGAATTTGCCACCAACTTTGTCAGATACAATGCCGCCTAATGCACGGGCAAAAATGTTCATGAAGCCAAAAATACCTGCCCAGAAACCGGCCGAACTTTGCGACAAATGAAAAGTATCTACAAAATGCAGGGAAGCTACGTTATCAAAAGTGATCTCCATACCAAAACACATCGCATAGGCCAGTGTAAGTGCCCAAACCCGCCAGTCGGCCAATATCGACCAATCGGTTTTTGATGGGTTGGTTTTGGCATAACCTACTTCATCATAGTTGCCGTTAGGCGTGTCTTTGGTAAATTTCCAGTATACGAATGCTATTATCAGCATCATTACACCCGGAACTATCATGGCATACCTCCAGGCTTCGGCCTTGGTAAAACCGGCCCCTACTATAGCAGCAAATATTAAAGGCATCACCATATTGGTTACACCACCGCCAAGGTTACCCCAACCACCGGTTACCGCGTTGGCTGTACCTTTTATATTAGGCGCAAACATCATAGAAGTGTGGAACTGGGTAATTACAAAAGATGAACCTATTACACCAATAGCCAGGCGGAACAGTAAAAACGAAGTATAATCATGAGCCAGACCTACCAGAAAAACAGGCAATGACCCTATAATTAATAACCTGACTGCTGTTTTACGCGGTCCCCAGGTATCACAAAGTTTACCTATAATAAGGCGGGCAATAATTGTTGCAGCTACAGATGCAATGATGGTGTTACCCACTTGTCCTTTACTCAAATGTAATTCGGCACGGATGGTTGGCATTAATGGCGCCAGTCCGAACCAGCCAAAAAAGCAAACAAAAAACATGAGCCAGGTAACGTGAAAGGTGCGCATTTGTACACCCTTTAATGAAAATATGTTGAGTTTGGTAAGTTGTTTTTCCATTTTTTTAAGCTTAAAGCTCAAAGCCTAAGGCTAAAAGCTGTTTGTTGTACTTTAATTTTTTAACATTTCTCGCTTTCGGCTTTTAGCCTTAAGCTTTCAGCCTACATTACTTGTTTAAAAACTCAGGTTTGATATTAAGTTGCAGGTATGCCCAAAACGGGTGCAGTTTGCTGCTATCCGGCGTTAAACCTTTAGCATACTCCATGCTGTGGGTTGCTGCCATGTAAGATAAGCCCAGATCAACAGCGGTAAATTTGTTAAGCTTATAGCTGTTGGTGAGATCAAACTCAGTACCCAAATATTTGTCGATAGGTTGGCCGTTTGTTCCTTTCTGATCTTTAGCCAACAGAAAGTAATGATTAGCCAAATCAACGCTAAATCGCTTATTATCTGAAAGATATTTGATTTTAACGTAAGGGTTGCTCAAGCCGCCGGTTGGGGATCCGGTGCCTGCATAAAAATAGTCCATATAGCCCCAGAACTTATGCGGAGTACCATACAATGGGTCAAACCTGTGATTGGTTTTTGAAGTGGACAGCGCATCATTTCCAGACAGATAATCCCATCCGGCTGTGTAAGCCATGTTACTGCTTTTGTATGATAAAGATGCGGTATAAGTGTAAGCACTTAACTCAGCACCGTCGCGATCATGACCTCCCTGGTAATAAAATCCAGCGGTAGCAGCCCATTCATCTTTGCTGCCGAAAACGGGATTAACAAGCAGCCCGGTTGTATAGCGGGTATTAACTCCTGGTTGATTAAACCGGCGGCCATATATATAACCAACATCTTCGCCTGATACATTTTTTACCGAATCGAGCTTGTATTTGGCAAACTGATCGGCCAGGAAAAGGCCGGTTACTTTAGTTTTATTAAATTTTTTAGCAAAGTAGAGATATTCAAGTGCTTTATAGTTCTGGTTTTGCCCGTTAGTACCGGGAGGATTTAAAAATGAGAGGTTGCCGTTTTTGGCGCTAATACCAGAGGCATTGACTAGCGGGATAAGCCCGGCAGGGGTGTTAGCCAGATTACCTTTGCTATCCTTTACTGTAGCGGGTACATTGGCCGGTGTATAATAGGTGCCATTATAATTAATAGCATCAGAGCTTTGATTAAAGGCAGCGCCGAGATCAACCTGCCAGCCTGATTGAAGAAGTTTTAATACGATGGCGTCGTGCCTGCGGGCTTGCTGAATCCAGTCGGTAGCGCCAAGCAAGCGTTCATCGTCATAGCTAATTTCCTGGCGACCAGCTTTTATGGCGAAATAATCGACAGGTGATTTTTTAAAGGAAGTGTCTTTTTTGTTGGAGAGGATCAGCTCGGCCCAGGCTTCGTGAAGGCTTAGCCGGCTGCCGTCGTTGATAGTAATAGTTGAGGCATCCTGGCCCCACAGCCTTACATCCTGTACGGATGTTTGGAAAATAAGCTTGCTGCTTTTGTAATTAAAGGTGAGCCGCGTTCGTTGTGACACAAAGGCCGCGTTTTTGTTACCTACCGGTTCTAAAGTTCCATAACCATCACGTAATTCGCCCCTTGTTTTGATCTGGCCTGTCAAAGACAGCTGCGCAGAAGCATTATAAGAAACGAAACATGATATAATTAATAGAATTTTTCCAATAGTGTATTGATTAGATACATTTTTGTACATTTGAATTGGTTTTTTATTTGTTAAAGCGATTAAAAACTATTTAACCCTGTCTGGGAATGCGACCTCCCGGCAGGGCTTTTTTATGAATTTTTGATTTTTACCATAGGCTCAACCTTTTTTGATTTATTTGTCTGTTTAATTATGATAAATATAACTTATTTAATGATTGCGTACAAATAATTGATTTTTAAAATGAATTTTTATGATTAAAATCATTAAAAACTATATTTTTTGACAAAAACTCAAATTACAAACGATCAAAAACAACTGAAATGCATTTTTAACAATTTATTAATAGATAAAAAACCAATAAACCATCGCAAAAACCAAATTAAAATCCTTTCAATAAAATAAAATCACTATAAAAAATCACATACATTGATATAAATCCATTTAAATTTGCTTTAAACTCTAAAAATTCGAAAAATAAATTCAAAATAAGACGGCAAAAACGAACATGGCTTTATTAACCAATACCTTGGTGTATAAAATACACTGAAATTTTAAACAAAAACGCAAAAAAAGCGCCATTACCCCTTTCGGCAACGGCGCTTAATGTAAATTTCGTTCTGTTTTCCGCCTAAATACACCAGCATTTAATCAACTCCGACAAAAACTTTTCCGTCGGCTATTTTTACCGGATAAGTTTTTATCACCAATTCCTCTTCCCCCAAGCACTCACCGGTAAGGAGCGAAAATGTTTTTTTATGAAAAGGACAAGCTACTTTTGGCTCGCAGCTTTCGCCGGCACTGCCGATCATGCCACGCGATATTGCCATTTGCTGCTTATGTGGGCAAAGATTTTGCGTTGCATACCATTCATTGCGACGTGTAAAATTAAATATTGCTATCTGTTCATCGCCGTGCTTAATACATGATCCGCCATTTTCTGGCACATCATCAACATAACAGGCCATGATCCATTGGGTTGCTATTGTTGCTTCCATTGTGTTTTCTTTTTAATAATGATCAATCTAACTTTGAACTAAAAACTCGGGATTTCCTAATAAAACCTACCATTCCTTAGCGCGAACCTGCTCACGCATTGGCTCAAATTGAGCATGAGGATCTTTTTCATCAGGCGCATTTATAAAATGAGCGAAGCGCTTACGCATTGAAGGGTTATTTATAGCCTCTTTCCACTCGCAATGGTAGGTATTTACCAATGCCTGCATCTCCTCTTCCAACTGCTCACCCAATCCAAGACTGTCATTTACTATTACATTTTTAAGATAGCTCATGCCACCGTCGAGCTTATTAAGCCAGGTTGCTGTCCGGGTTAACTGATCGGCTGTTTTTATATAAAACATCAGGAACCTGTCGAGATATTTAATTACGGTCTCCTTATCAATATCTGTAGCCAGCAACTGGGCGTGCTGAGGCTTTGAGCCACCATTACCACACACATATAAATTCCAACCTTTCTCTGTGGCTATAATTCCAAAATCTTTTGATTGCGCTTCGGCGCACTCCCTAACACAACCACTTACGCCGCCTTTAATTTTATGCGGTGCGCGAATCCCTTTGTATCTATCCTCCACCTCGATGGCGAAAGTCACACTATCATGCAAGCCAAACCTGCACCAGGTACTGCCTACACAGCTTTTTACGGTACGGAGTGCCTTGCCATAAGCATGCCCGCTTTCAAAACCGGCATCAATAAGCTCTTCCCAAATTAAAGGCAGATCGCTCAGGTGTGCACCAAACATATCAATGCGCTGCCCTCCGGTTATTTTAGTATACAACCCGTATCTTTTAGCAACCTGGCCAATCACGATCAATTTATCAGGCGTAATTTCACCACCCGGAATACGCGGCACAACAGAATAAGTGCCTCCCTTTTGAATATTGGCTAAAAAACGATCATTGCTATCCTGTATTACTTCCTGTTTTACAATAACATCATTCCATAAACTGGATAAAATACTGGCAACAACCGGCTTGCAAACCTCGCAGCCATCTCCTTTGCCATAATGATCCAATACAAGATCATAGTTTTTTAACCCGTTTATTTTAACAAGATCAAATAGCTCCTGGCGCGAGTAATCAAAATGCTCGCAAATAACATTTTTAATATACTGACCATTCGCCTTCATGGTGCCGGCAATCAAATCTTTTACCAATGGTACGCAACCGCCGCAGCCTGTACCCGCCTTGGTGCATTTTTTCATGCCATCAATACCGGTAACACCGCCGTCGTTCACTGCCGAACAGATAGCACCTTTGGTAACAGCCTCGCATGAACAGATCAGCGCATCATCAGGCAAGTTCATTACACCTGCCCCCGCATTAGTTTCACCTCCCCGTGATCCTAATATCAGGTCTTCCGGATCCGGCGGCAGTACTATTTTATTATTAACGGTTTGCAGCAGCATATTATATGCATCCGCATCGCCGATTAAAATACCGCCTAAAAGGTTCTTGCCATCGTTTGTTATATTAATACGTTTATAAATCCCCTTATGCGTATCCTCAAACAAAATAGTACGACAATCAGGTTCAGTAATAAAGGCATCACCAAAGCTGGCCACATCAACACCAATCAGCTTTAGCTTAGTGCTCATATCATAGCCATAAAAACTCTTATCAGCCTCAGTTAGATGAGCTGCTACAATATCAGCCATCTCATAGCCGGGTGCAACGAGGCCATATATCATACCTTCGTATAAAGCACATTCGCCAATAGCATAAATACATTCATCACTGGTTTGCATTTTTTCGTTCACTACAATACCGCCACGTGTACCTACTTGCAAACCCGCCAGTTTAGCCAGCTCATCGCGCGGGCGAATGCCGGCCGATATAACCAGCATATCTACAGCAAGCTGGCTATCATCATTAAATTTTAACGAGTGGATTTTTCTATCGCCGGTGATAGCAGCAGTGCTTTTATTAAGGTGAATATGCAAACCCAGCTGGCTCAATTTCATTTGCAACATATTACTCCCTGCAGAGTCTATCTGACGCGGCATCAGGCGCGGTGCAAATTCAATAACATGCGTTTCAGAAATACCAAGATCTATTAAAGCCTTAGCAGCTTCCAGCCCCAGCAAGCCACCACCCATTACAGCTCCTGATTTTGCATTAACAGCGCAGGCCTTGATCAACTCCAGGTCTTCAATGGTGCGATACACGAATACACCTTCCTTTTCAATACCCGGGATATCGGGCACAAAAGCCGATGAGCCGGTTGCTAAAACCAGGTAATCATATTTAAGTGTAATGCCTTTTAAAGAGTGGATTGTTTTTTCGGTGCGATTGATTTCCTGGATGGGGTCATCCAAATGCAGCGCGATGTCATTATCTGAATACCACGATAAAGTGGATAGCGACAGGTCATCAGCAGTCTTACCGTTAAAATATTCACTAAGGTGTACCCTGTCATAAGCGTGACGCGGCTCTTCGCCAAAAACAATTATTTGGAACTGTGTTGATCTGGCTAAAAGTTTTTCGCAAAACTTATAACCTACCATACCGTTGCCAACAACAATGATGGTTGGTTTTGACATATCGAAATTTTTTAAATGTTAAAGCAATTTTCAAACTAAAAATGAATCAACTGCGACCTTGATTTCATTTATATCACAATTATAACTCAAAAAAACATCAAATAAAAATTTAATTTCAATTTTTTATTAAATAAATCATGATTATTGGTGTTTAAATTCATAAATTAGTGCTATTAATATAATTTATATCAATATTTAAACAGTTTTTTTTCATTGATTTTGTGATTTTCACAAAATCAATGAAATATAAAGGCTTAAAAATCTATTTTTCAATCACTAATTTAATAAAATGCAAAAAAAAATACAAAATCCAGAACTTTTTGTACTTGGAGCCGGTCCGGGAGACCCGGAATTGATGACTATCAAGGGATTTAAGGTATTACAGCAGGCAAATGTGATATTATATGACAATCTGGCTAACAAAGAGTTACTGGCGATAAGCCGGGATGATTGTGAAAAGGTATACGTTGGCAAGCAACCTTATGGTGACTATACACCGCAGGAAACAATTCATGAGCTGATAAAACACTACGCATTTACTAAAGGTAATGTGGTAAGGTTAAAGGGAGGTGATCCATTTATATTTGGCCGCGGATTTGAAGAAATTGTTTATGCCCGTCAACATGGTATCACCACACATTACATACCTGGTGTAACCAGCATGCAGGCCTCCGGACTGGAAGACATCCCCTTAACCCACCGGCAAGTGAGCGAAAGCGTATGGATGGTTACCGGCACCAAAAAAGATGGCAGTCTATCTGCCGATTTAACCTGCGCCATGCACAGTAACGCAACAGTTGTTATATATATGGGGATGAAAAAGCTGGCAGAAATAGCATCAGCCTACATAAAAGCGGGTAAAGGCGATACACCGGCAGCTATTATACAACATGCTTCATTGCCTCAACAAAAATCTGCAAAAGGAAAAGTAAGCGGGCTTGAAGCTATCGCGGCAGATAATCAGCTTACTTACCCCGCTATTATTATTATAGGTGATGTTGTTAACGTAAAAAATTAAAAAAATGAAGATCAGAATAAAAGGAAACTCGCTGCGCTATCGCTTAACCAAAACTGACGTAGAAAACTTTGACAGGGACGGTTATCTGGAAGAAAGCACCAATTTTGGTTCACAAGTATTTAAATATGCATTGCAACGCTCTGCAACTGAATTTTTAACTGCCGGTTTCAGCGATAACACCATAATTATGTATATGCCGGCCGCGATGGCCGTTGAATGGGCAAGCACCGACCGTGTTGGTTACGAAAGCAACCACAACCAGATGTACCTGCTTATTGAAAAAGATTTTAAATGTCTGGATAATGTGGCTGAAGACCAAAGCGACAATTATCCTAACCCATTGAGTTTAAAACTTCAGCATTAAGCCAGGAAGGAGTAAATAAAAATCAATTAAACCGAAGTTATGATGAAGTTTTGGCGTGTTTATTTAATCTTAAATGCCGAACGGTAAAAAATAGCGCAACTAAAATCAAAATCCATACCCAGGTGTCCAGCGGGCAACCGTCGGGGCCGCCATCATTGCCATCGCAAAGACCATCTCCCGGATCGGCAAAACTCCAGGATACAGTGAGCAGGTTGATTATTATAATAGCTAATATTGTTTTCCATTTTGATTTAATCATAGCTAATTCAAACATGTTATTATTGTCTAAAAAACATTCCACTCCCAATCCTATCTCCTGTGCCTTCATTAACTGCAACTACTATGTAAAGCCCGCGGCTCAAGCTATTAACATTTTCCTGTATAGTATTTGTACCTGTTGCCGATAGTCTTCTCACAATAGCCCCCGAAGGGCTGACTATATTAATCCTAACAGGCCTGGTTGATGTTTGTTCTACCTTTATATTGACTGTACTCGCTGAAACTACGGTTGGATAGACCAGAAATTTAGTTACTCCGGCGCCCGGTCGGATCTCAAAATTAAGGTTATCGGAGAGTTTATTTTCCCCGGTTACCAGGGTTTGGCCAAGGCGGTAGATTATCTGCCCGCTACCAGGAGTTTGGTCTGTATAGTTATATTTACCGATACCAGTTGACTGCAGGCTATCTATAGTCAAAAACGTTTTGCCCCCATCAGCACTTTTTTGAACAGCGAATTTGGTAAAGTTGCTTTCATTATTGGTTTCCCAGTTTAGAGCTATCCCTTCAGTAACTTTCTTCCCTGTAAAGGTTAACAGCCGATAATCGTGACCAGGAACGATACCTATTTTAAGATAAAACCTGTCATGAGCATAGCTTGCCGGGTTCGACTCTACTTTGAATGCGTATTCGGAATTATGTACAACATCAAGCGAATCGTTGGTGTATTTATCCTTTAGATAAATTGAATACCTTGCATCTATATTCTTTTTTACGGGCGAGGTAAGTTTATACGTGCCATAATTCGAGAAAGTAACGATCAGGTTTACACGTTTTAACTTTTCGAGATTACCTGTGTAATTAGCAAAACACCCTACCGAATCGCTGCTTAACGAGTAAAACAAATCACCCTGCCCTGATGGCCGATAATAGGGTGCATCTTCGCCAGGAACAAACTTGTCTGTAGCATTTTTATCAAAATTGATATCGGTAGAGTTGTGGACTATCGCATCCTGCACCAACTCCATAGTAAGACGGGGCAAAGGGCTTTCAATATCATTGGTAGCTTTGCTCGCAAACGAAGCGCCAATATTTTTACTTGGGTTGCTAACGACATTGAATATTGGATTAGATGAAGGAGAGTTTGAGTAAAGAGAATAGGCCACCTTCATTGACTCATCAAATTTAAGCGCTGACGCAGCTGTTGCTAATATGAAAAAACCCTGTCCTGACAAAGCATAACGACTCGCACCTGCTCCGACACTATTAGTACTGGCATCATACAAAGCAAACTTGGTTGAAGAACTATTGGTGCCCGTACTTGCGTCTTTTACCAGCATATAATAAAATTTGTGAACACTCCCGTTTACAGTATAAAGTTTATTAAGGTCAATTACTGACGCATAAGGGTTACCAATAAGATTAAGTCCTTTCTTTGTTGAGACGGTTGAATTGAATGACAACGCCTGCGGAGCACTTACTGCTGTAGCCGTATAATAAGTTGGCGGCGTAGATGGAAAATTAACAATATTGGCCGTTAACGCGGCATTGGTAGCGGCTGAGCCAGTGCCTTTAATAACTGTACCGAAAAAATTTAATGTAGCGTTATCCGTCGCCGGAAAAGGCCTTACAAAAGGGTTAACCACGCTTCTGCTGCCTCTGAAATAATATAAAAAACCATTAGCAGCAGGCAAGCCCTGGCTTGTTGAGCTAAATGGCTTATACTCGTTATTTACCACCTGATTGGGGTCGGTACTGAGAGGCGCGTTTTCATCATATACAAAAACAGACGGACTATTATTCGTGGTTGGAGAAGAATCAAAACCACCGCCAGACGGGCCTGTGATATAAGTTGTTGCGATAAGCGGAATCAGATTATAGGTAGAAAGCGAGCCAGTTGTTGTAAATGTAGTTGTACCGTTAAGCACCGGCGACGAAAGCAGCATATACCGGCGCAAAGTGCCTTTTACGTAACGCTGAACATTAATACTGCCGGTTATACTATTGACGAAACCACTTGATACAAGATTACCGATACTTGCGTCCCCAACAGCAGTAGACAATAACGTAAGCGCCGATGTTGTTGATGTGGCATTACCTACCGCAAGGGTCGACCCCGCGCTTGCTGATGAGGTTACATTTAACGTATATAATGGAGCAACTGTAAATTTGCTGCCTGATGCCATTGTTTTGGTTCCGCCACCAGTGAAGGTTACGTTATAAAAATTTGTACCGGTGCTTGTAGCATCTGTGAGCGTTTGCGTTGTGCCATCAAATGATATCAGCGCGGATGCATTGGGTGTAAAAGTGCCTGTATTGGTATAGTCCTTGGCAATCGATAAGGCACCTGTCCCCATATTCATGGTGCCGACATTGCTGAGCGTTCCGTTTACGTCAATACTTCCAGAACCGCCGGTAATCGTCGCAGCTGCATTATTAGTCCAGATGGCAGCTGTTGAACCAGCCACACCAATTTTGGTAGCCGTATTGGTTGCATTGGAAAATGACACATTTGAATTTGTGGTAAATGTGGAATCGATATTTAAATAACTTGTTTGACCAGCGGTTGTACCACCAATAACAGCTGTGCCGCTGCCTTGTATAATGAGGTTGTCATAAGTGCGATCTGTAGCCGCATTTGGGTTTACAGGCCCGCCACCCGAGCCAAAACCCTGAACTGAAGTAGTATAAATCACTGGGTTAGCCCCTTTATAATTAACAGTAGCTTTACCTCCATGGTCACCATAAAAATTACAGGACGCATAAGGTACAGGTATCGTTCCGATGGCGTTTGTGGCGTTAAGGATTAATGTTGGATTTACAACCGTATTAGTTGTTTTATATGATGTGAGGGCATTCACCGTAAAGTAAGCGCCGTTCTGACTGGTAACACTGTGATTTGTAAAGGTTATCTGGTTATTTATGGTCATAGTCCCCCCTTCCAATCTGAATCCACTTCCATTTTGTTGTTTTACGTTCAGATGTATATTTACATTGTTGCTGACTGTTAGTGTGTTGACCTCCGAAAACAAAAATGAAAAACTACCATAGGTGGCTGAATTAGTACCGATTTGTATGTTTGTGCAGGAGATCGTACCGGTTCCTCTTATATCATTGAAAATGGTACCACTTGCATTGGTATTGACATCCTGGGTGATATCACCTGTTACGGTCAGTGTCGCGCTATTTACAGTTAATATTGTTCCGGTTAGCGATGTGCCCGCTAAGACGCCTCCCGAAACGTATTGAATCCGTCCAAAAGTGATTGAAGCTACTGTAACGTTTGCCGAAAGGACAGGTTGGTTTGTGTAAGTAGAGCCTGTAACACCAAAGCGAACAATGTCGGCAGTACTACCGCCCTGACCGGGGTATGAGGTTGTTGTCGCTCCTCCAACAGTCCAGTTATCCGGATTGCTCCATAAAGTGCCGTTTATATAACCACCAGAACATAAAAAACCTGAACATGTTCCCGCGCCGGTCCAATCAAAAGTAGTCGCAAAAGCGAGCTTATTTATGAAGAGTGCACAGATTGATAGCAGGATAATTTTCAAATAGCTTATTTTCAAGATTTTTGTGCGCTTGGTTTTAAATTGTTTCTTTATACGTTATACATTTCCTTCAGGTTATATTTCAATGCAAAAAACAAGTTACATTTAATTAATAAGCAGAAATAAAACAATACAAATCCCCCTATCATTTGATTTGATCGGCCCGCTTATCGGAGTAGTATTAATATCCTTAGCGTAACCATCTAACGGCGTAAAAAGAATAATACAACAAGATGGCCACGAACTGTTATTAACAACACGTATCAAGAGAACTTTAAATTTCAGGCAAAAAACAATTCGGCCTGGCGGCTAATACTTTTTTTAACCCAACCCTAAAATCTTTTTTTCCTGTTTACTACCACAGAAGTATAATACGAATCAGAAACAATATAGAATGTATTCGACGATAATATGAGTTTTCCAGACCCAGACTTTCAGAAAGCAAGATTCAATTTTTATGTAATCTTATGAAGATTAGATGAAGGCTCCGGCCGACAGTTGTTCATGTTTAAATATGAATTATATATTTGTAACTCATATTTAAACATGGCTAATCATAAAAAGACTGAGTTTGCCGCAACAGATCAGGACATATCAATGGTAGCAAAGGCGCTGTCGCACCCTGCAAGAATCGCCATCATGCGTATTTTGGCACAGCACAAGCATTTTACCTGCGGCGAAATAGTTGAAATACTCCCTTTAGCGCAGCCAACGGTATCCCATCATTTAAAAGAATTAATGGATGCCAGGCTGATCACCGTTGCAATTGATGGTAAAAAATCATTGTATGATGTAAACTGGCCAACCTGGAACAAGTATACAGCCGAGTTTGAAAATATGCTCAGTGCTATTAACAATGCGGACCAGCAGACCTGATTTGCCTTGTTAACTTATGGGTTATATTCATACACAACCTTATAAGGTACCTGTTTAAGTGAAGCAGACACCTGTCCTATCCTCAGATCGCGCAGTTGTGGGGTGGGCTCACAAAAGGAATAAGCTTTTCCTTTATAAAGCAAGGGTTTCCCCATCGGTTTATTAAACTGCACTGCCATAGTTATATGAGTTGGATATAACACCGCGATCATCGGCAAATTGTATATTTCTTTAACAAGGTAAAAAAATAACGCGGCACGATCATCGCAGTCGCTGTATTGGGCAAACAGCGTTTCTTCCGGGCTCAACCGTTTCTCCCGGCCGAAATTCATATCATCATTTTCATATAAAAAGGCATATCGGGTAAAATGCATCAAGTAATCAACACCTTTTTTGATACTCATGCCGTCCACATTTTTTTTTAGCAGGGGGATCAGCGATCCATAAGTTTCTTTACTCAGCGGAATATTGAAGTAAGATTCAAAATCTACAACCGGATAATTCTTGAAAATGGAATCAATCAGCGGGTTAAGCTTAATCCTGAAATAGTATGCTTTATGCCGGTAGGTAAACTGCAGATCCTTTTCAACATAGTCCGCAGGCGCAAAATCAGGCATGCTCGTAACCTTATATGAAAATGAGTTTATTGCACCGGGCACATTGATATCAACAGGAATAGCCGGTTGTATTGTAAGATCGGTACCCGGATAGTCATGAATGTTAAGACACATGTACTTTTTATCATCAACCGTATAAGAAGGAATATCTGATACATCTTCATTGTTGTAAACATAAAAAATGATTTTTTTTCCGGCCAGCGCCAATCGTGCGTCATAGCCCGATTTAACCATCAGGAACCATTTACACAAGGTGTACGTATTGTAATTTTTTTCTTTAGGGCTTATTTGCTGGGCAGTTTTGCGCACGAGCTGGTAATACAGCCAGTCATTAAGCTGGTGATCTTGTTTATAACTCAATAATGCATTAAGCAAAGATTTATAATTACCGGCATCAACATTGGTATAAAAGCTTTTTATGTTATTTACCGATAGTCCGCTTGTGGTATCGCTAATAGTTAAAGCATCAGCATTAAATGTACCATCATAAAAAGCAAAACAAATCCTCCCGTTACTTTGAGCAAACAAATTAGCTGTACTTAAAAGTATCAAACAAGGGAATAATATTTTAACATATCTGCCCATAGCAAACACATCATTTTACTTATAAAGGTTAAAGCATTTTGGTTTATGTCTAAATATACAAAATTGCAAATTAAAACATCAATTGACTTAATATTATTTTAATCGTTTAACAACATACTATTAATATTACACGCATAGATTTGAATTGGAAAATTATGATGCATGAGGACAGAAACATTAGGTAAAAGAATACTATGCTTATTTATAGCTATAGGGTATTTCTTTTTTTCGTGTTTGTATGTTACACGATGTCCCAAAATTGCAGGTCATGTCAAAACAGGAAAGTATTTAACGCTTAACAACGGAACGGTAAAACAAAACGGTCCGGTTATTTCGAGTGCAAATAACGGTAAATCGGCACCTGTTCTCTTTTTATCCCGCCCGCGGGTCATTTTCGGCAAAACCTTAGCTGCATTAAATAATCAATTCAGGTTAATTCGTACTTGTGAGTTATGTCCGTTCCTGTTCATATCAGAATATGACACTCAAAGCAGATTTCGGCCTCACAAGGTTTTTTACGCTGCTAACATTTTTTCCATTACCTGTACCTGGAAAATCTGATTTATCAACTTCTCTCCTGCCAGTACCTTTTACAACGTTTTCTTATTACCTGCATTTACAGCGATTAATGCTGTACTATTAATTTATTTAAAAATCGTGTAGACAAGTTATGCCTTATTTCAACTTAAAATTTTCAAATACCGATAATGAACTGGCTAATTTTGCGAAAGCCCTTGCATTGCCGGTCAGGATTGCCATTGTTCGTATCATTATAGCTAACGGCAATTTAGTACCCAAAGAAAGTTTATATAGCATCCCGTTTAACCAGGAAACAATAACCAAACATATTGCCGAATTAAAACGGATGGGTATTTTAAAGGCTTGTGGTTTACGCGGTTCAATTAAATACAGTATTGACGAGCGGTTGTTTCGTCAAATGGCCGATGGATTTGCCATGCTATTTGAAAGTATAAGGAGATTTGAACATGATCTGCCGGACTATTAAACTTGATTATACGAGCATTGAGGTGATTTTCTGAACGCAAGATGATTAATTACAAAAAAAATCAATTATAATAACCTGATAAACAGGTACTGCGTTATAACATTTACTTAACCTGTGCTTAAAATACCAATTCAGATTTGGCAATTCGGTTCAGATTTGTACTTTTGCGCCCGGAGAGTTGGCAGAGTGGTCGATTGCGGCAGTCTTGAAAACTGTTGAACTGTGAAAGGTTCCTGGGGTTCGAATCCCTAACTCTCCGCATCAAGTATTATTCAGTTAGGATAAAAAGCGCTGTAAATGAAATATTTACGGCGCTTTCTGTTTTTAGCCATCGCCAAAATAAACCGATCAATCGCGTTGTTCCGGTACCCGTGGGTGACCTTTTTCAAGGTAAGCTTGCCGATCACCGGAACGTTATAAGTCTCCTATATTGAACATTTTCTTAATTTAAACATCTTGATTTCAGTAGGATATGTAACTGATTTTATTCACTTAAAGCTTCAGTGATGAACAGATCTTTTAACCTCCTCTTTTACGTAAAGAGATCAAAAGCAAATGCCGAAGGCCTCGCCACATTTACCTGCGTATTACTACCACTGGGCACTTTAGATTGGCGAAGAGGGGGCAATATCACTGGTATATCCAAATTACCGCCTGAAACCGTCATTTTTCAGGGCGCAAAAAGGGCGCAGGAAAGAATTTAATTACAGTCTATTTAAGTCCTTTCAATCACTTATTTAAATACATAAACATCTTAATAACAGTATATTAACAAATAAATGCGTCTAAAATTAGAAACTAATTTCAGGGTGCATACATATGCTTCAGCTTTCGGTTCTCTTCCTCCAGCTCTTTCAGCCGCTTCAGTTCCTGGCTATCCATACCGGCATACTTTTTACGCCAGTTGTAAAAGGTTGATTTGTGAACGCCCAGTTCGCGGCATAAATCGTTAAACTCACGGCCTCCTTCGTATTCTTTGATCGCCTTGACAATCTGTGCTTCGGTAATAATAGAGTGCTTCATCGTTTGACTGTTTAAAGTTAAGGCTTTTCGTCCTTTAAGCAGTCCGATTTTTAGGAGGGGTTACACTGCTCCCGCTTAATCAAATAACGACCACAATCGTTACTGTTTTGCCAGTCCCTTAAGATATCCTAAGCAACCTTTTTACTAACCCTTTATCAAATTAGGTTGGAATCTACGTAAGCCGCTTTTGCCTCATATATTCTCTTTAGCTGAGCATTTGCGCGAGTAAAGTTTCTGATTAACATCTCTTTATCGTCATTATTTCCTTTTGATACATCAGAATAGCCGAAGTATTTTTGCACCGAAATAAACGGGAAAAACACCATTTTATTAATCACCATTTTGGAAAGCAGAATATCCGCAACTACATTATTATTATAGGGTTCGTCCAATATTTTTTGAAATACAGGTTTATACAAAATAGTAAATTGTGTACAATGGGAATAGCCTATCCAGGCTCTATTATTGGTAATGGGAAGGGCCTTAATCAATCCACAGATACCACCCAACAGCATCTCGGCCTGCTGCAAATAAGCCTCCATAATATTTTTAAGTAAAAATGACCTGGAGTAGTCGGATGTAAACTCATGATCATCTTCACAAATAATAATTACATCATCCCCGTTTTCAATAGCTAGTTTTATAATTTTACGAACGGTTTCCCATAAGCCAACGGCGCCGACTGGATTTTTACAGGCCTCTATTATCTGGATATTGAACTCATCCTTCCCAGCAAATTGCCCTTTTATATGTTCCAGTCTTTCCGTTCGTTCCGGCAGATTAATTATATATGTTGGAATAATGACGTTATCATAGTTTTCTTCATTTAAGGCATCTGCATTTTCGATTGAAAATGACTTATAAAAGGCAGAAATGCGTTCTATTAGTTCAACTTGTTCCGAAGCATTGAAACTTGGTCGTTTTACGCGTGCCTCATTAGTATCCGACTTTAAACCGGCACCTTTTGGCTCTGTCAAATTTGATATAAATGGATATATAAAGAATTGTCCATTCGCAATTGAAAATATATTTTTATCCGCCAGTAATATGTCTTCAAAAAATGGGCGAAATATAATTGTAAACTGCGATTCGGAGAAATTCTCTACCCAAAATATGTTATTTGAAACTCTTATCGCACTCCCAAATGAGGTTACGTCACCACATAAAATATCTGCACCTAACTTTTCTGCCTGCCTTATACATTCTAATAAATTATCCGTCGAATAATTGGCCGTAAATTGATGGCTGTCTTTACATATCAAAATGTAATCTGCATTTGTGCTTATTACATTTTGTACAATTTGTTGGATAGTTTTCCATAAATCACTTATTTTATTTTCATCGGTAATGGGTTCCACAAAATTCAGTGCAAATTCTTCTTTCCCGTTAAACTCCTTAAGGATATTTTCTTTAAAATCCATCCGGTCTTTGGGGTTGATAATAAAGGTGGGGATGCATTGTCTTGTCATATTCATTTTTATAACTATTAATACGTGATGGGTAAAACAATCACTGATGATTGTTCTTAAATATTTCGAATCTATACATTAGAACATACAATTCTTGTCAGGACATTTGCAAACTCGAATAAGCGGCCTTTGCTTCATATATTCGCTTTAATCTTGTGTTCTCGCGATAAAATGACTTGGCAAACAACTCTATATTTTCATGATTACCTTTAGTTACATCTGAATAGCCAAACGGCTTTTGGGCAGAGATAAATGGGAAAAACACCATTTTATTACTCAGTATCATCGAAAGCATTGCATCTGCCGTTACCGTATTGTCGTAAGGGGTGTCCAATATTTTTTGAAATACAGGTTTATATAAAATTATAAATTGCGTACAAAAGGAAGTACTCACCCAGGCTCTGTTAGTGGTAACAGGAAGGGCTTTATGGAACTCACAGATACCGCCCGAAATCATTTCCGTATGCTGTTCATGAGCTTCCAATATATTTTTAAGTAAAAGTGATTTGGAATAATCGGCCGTAAACTGATGATCGTCCTCGCAAATAATGATTACATCATCTTCGTTATCCATAGCAATCTTTACTATCTTCCGAATGCTTTCCCAAAGCCCAACCGCACCAATCGGATTTTTGCAAGCTTCGATTATTTGAACTTTGAACTCATCCTTTCCCGCGAATTGCTTTTTTATATGGTCGAGTCGTTCTGTTCGCTCGGGAAGATTGATAATATAGGTTGGAATAGCTACATCATTCAAAAATTCTTCGCCCAAGTCGTTCTGCTTTTGCCCGGAAAATTCTTGATAAAATGCGGAAATATTATCTAATATTTCAACTTGTGCTGAAGCCAACCCGCTTACATTTTCCGTTCTGCTTATTTCGGTATTGCCGGGCGTTGCGTTATCACGGACGAGTTCCTTCTTAATTGATATAAAAGGATATATAAAAAATTTACCATTGGTAAATGGGAAAGTTTTATAATCATCTGTTAGAATGGATTCGAAGAATGAGCGGAAGACAATTGTAAATGGCAACCCTGCAAAATCCTCTACCCAAAAAATATGTTTTGAAATCCTCAAAGCACTCCTGAATGTGCCCAGCCCACCACATAAAATATCGGCACCTAAATCTTTGGCCTGACTAATGCACTTAATTAAATTATTCTTTGAATAGCTATCGGTAAATTGATGGTCATCCTGGCATATTAGAATATAATCGGTTTCGGTTGCCGTCACTTTTCGGATAATATGCTGAATAGTTTTTGGTAAGCTTATTACATTATCTTCGTCCATTACGGGCGCTATAATGTTTACCAGAAATTCCTTTTTTCCTGAAAATTCTTTCAAAACAGTTTCTGTGCCATCTGTACTGTTGTTGTTAATAATAAATGCGGGGATGAAGGTTTGATTTGTCATTTCTTGTTTTGCGATTATTAGGCTGGTAAATTTGCTTCCACCTTTTATGGAATTCCCACCTATGTTACTTTTCAGAAGCAACCGATTGTTTTATTTATTTAGCTTGGCGACTTCCAGGCTTTAACAGTAAAGGCTCAACCTACCAAGAAAAACCCAGCGTATTCAAGTTTATATAGCCTTGTTCATTTTATTTAACAGCTTTAATTATTTTAGCTTGTAACATAAGTTTTATTCTACCGATAATTAACAACTCAAATTCAGCTAAAGAAGCCTTAAGATCATCCGGCTCAAAAACGGACCTTATTTCAGTTAATACATCATTTATTGCTACCGGCTGTTCCGATATCTGTAATAAGCGCATATCCAAATCATCAATTATTGACAACGAATAGCCCTTGTAATGGCATTCCGGTATAATGCATACATAAACACTTGTTGGCGTTTCATTTAAATTTAGCGGCCGTTTCTTTAAATTTTTACTGATTTCAGTATCAAACGACCTCCAGTCAAACGAGCTTTCCGTTATTTGAACTATCTTATCTGCTACGATCTTCTTAGCATAGCTACTGTCTCTGTCAGCAAAAATGTATTCAAAATAATTAGTATGTGCAATGTCTCGTTGGTACAGAAATTCATTTGAATGTTGAGAAAAATCGTTTTCTATAGTATCATTAAGCCTTGCCTCAAATAACTTTGCGTCATTCAGCATTTTGGAATATATGGCATCATCTATATTATTTGTTTCTGTATTATCGATCGCTGCTAATACATTTTCAACTATTTTACTTTGAAACTGACGTTTGGTTTCTGATTTAATACCTGTATTCTTTTCTGATATTACCAAATCCGGATGTTGTTGGCAATCCTTCAAATTAAAATATCTATCTGTTAAATATTTTTCGGTGGGCTGATTAATAAAATAGTAATAATCCTTTTTTAAGGGAGTCTGCTGATTCTTAAACAATGCAATTATCCGGTAATAATATTCAGGATAATCCTGCCTTAACCTGTTTGCCAGTTGTTGACAAACATTCGAAGTTCTTTTATATTGACCTATCAGATGCAGGTAATTTTTGTTAAAAGGCACTTCCGTAAAATCGCCGAACGATTTATATTGGTTATCAGGAATGATCTCATCAAATAACACATTTACCTTTTTATTAAATTTAGCTGCCAGGCAATAAAAAAGATATTGCTCAAAATATATATTGAAAGCGCCAATGTTAATATTGGAGAGACTGTTGACATTATTGCTTATTGTTTCCTTTGATCGTGCTGTATAAAGATTAAAAAAACTCAAGTCGTTGCCGCCTATGATCCCGGCGTTGTAGGCATATATTTTATTTTTTTTATCTTTTTCTTCTGTTACTTCAATTGGAATGTAGGTTAATCTGGGTTCCAATTCGCTAAATAAATTTTCATAAAAGCTAGTTCCAACTTCCAAATTCTGTGCTATCAAATCGCCATGAAGCAGACTTTCATCAAAGGGTTTCCAAATAATTACATCTCCGTCCACGTGTAAAAATGGTACGGCTTGTTGTGAATAGGTATGTATTTTGGGCAACCCCCATAACTCAGAGGGGTTTTGATCGAATTGATCCAAGTCGCATACTACATCTGTATAGGGTAGCCGTAAGGTATCAATTAGAGTTTTTGCTGTAACACTATCGGCATGTAATACAACCTCATCGTAATATTTTTTTAATTGCAGACAGCTTAAAGCCCAGCCCATTAAATGATATTCGGGCGAATACCATCCGGCATTAAATTTCAGCATATCCTTTTGATTACATGCCCAGGAAGTTTGAACGATTTTCATATTGGATTTTTAGTTGTGTAAATGTTCTAAGTCATTATTTAGCCGGTTAATGAATAAAGCTCCCGTCTCCCCTGCGTTTCAACGGCTGGCCGTTATGCATCGGCGTCCCCCCCCATTTTTGCAGATTTAATTTTAGCCCCACCAAAAAATATCGACTTAAAGTATTTGACTGTGTGTAAGTTATGGACTGCGGCGTAACCGATTGCTGTAAAAAATTGTTCTGGTGTAATAGATCGAATACATCAAAGGTGAGTGCCAAACTCTGTGTCCGCATTGAAAATCGCTTTTCAAAACCGGCATTAATTACCAGCGGGTTTTGTTTATAATTTGTAAAGCCCGATATGTAATTCTTGATGGCATTATAATGTAACTGAAAATTTCTTGGTAAATAGATCTGACCATCAATCGCCAATTTGGTGGTTTGAATGGTGTTTGAAGTTGCATTTAATGTGTTGGTGAATGACCTGTTGACCTCATAACCTATGTAAGGGCTTATTATAAACTTATTATCATTTAAACTTATCTGAGGGCCAAACCTTTCATTAAAATCCCATTGGGATGTATGGTAGGATATACTATTGCTTACCGCATTGAAATAGCCATAAGTAATGCTTCCGTTTAACCCAAGATAATAGTTCCGATCATTTAATTGTTTTGAAATTGAGTAGCCGCCTGTTATTGCCTTGTCGCCGTTTATATTAACATAATTAATTTCATTGATGGTTTTATTTAATGTCGCCGAAATGGGTGCTGTGATCTGCACAATATTGGTCGCTACCTGATTATCATATAATCTTCCGTCTACATTAAAAGAAATATTAAACTTGTCATTGGGGAAATATTTGTTGTAACTGGCCGTAACGCTATGGGTAAAGGTAGGCTTAAGGTTGGGGTTGCCTATAATAATGTTATTGGGATCCGATCTGTCTATAAAAGGCTGTATTTGTTGAAACTCCGGCTCGGTGTTGATACCGGAATACGCTATTTGAAATCTTTCGGAAGTTGACCAGGAGTATGAATACCTGAATACGGGTATGATCCTAAAATCCAATCGGGAGGTAGAAACATTATTGGCCGTATTATTGTCTACCTGTGTGCCTGATAGTGCGGTAGGTACAAATGTAGCCCCCAGGGATAAATTGCTCTTTCGGCCGCTATACCGGTAATCAACCGTGGCCCTTGTTTCTGTAAACGAAAAATGATAAGTATTCTCCAACCGGGTGAGTTCCTGTAACTGACCATTCGCCAACACCGTATCCGATATCGCTTTATTGTCATAAACTGCGTTTCTTATTTGTCCGGTAAACTCAAGTTGCGCCCTGGCCGTTAACGGCTCAACATAAGTAACAACGGAACGATAGACTTTGCTGTTACTTGTTTTGTTAATTATTAAATGGGATAAGGAGTCCTTTACCAACGTGTTCTGCGTTGTGTCAAGGTAATAACGGTACTCAGTGCTTTTATCCCCCTTTATCTGGCTATTTGATTGAGTGAAGCCAGCCTGAATAGAAAAGTTTCTTTTGGGCTTTTTAAATGTATGCACAAATAGTGCTGTTAAACCATAGCCATGACCGGTAGTTGAATTGACTGCTTCGAGGTTGACCACCGGGTGTTCAAATCCAGTGGTAAAATAATTTAAATTACTTGTTAGCGTACTGGTGGTTGCCGAGGAATTAATATTATTGAATGTTGCGTTGATTTGGAGATAGTTGGATTTATCAAGGTTATCCTCCAGTTGAAATTTTACAGTATTGCCACGGCTTGAGTTTTTAACCGTGCTATTGTTAATGAAATTACTTAACCCATTGCTTGAATTTGCAAATCCGTAAGTATTGCTTATTGAGTTAGTATTATTAAAATTATAAACGTAACTGCCAGTGGCCACTATTTTACTGCCCCAATCATCAGTATAACTAAAGGTAGGTGATCCGGATCGGGTTGTTCCGGGAGTGGATATCACTGAACTTGTTGGCGACGTTGAAGCGACACCATTGACAGTGCTGCTTACATTGCCAATTAAATTTAATACCCGGTTGGCATTGATATGCTGTACCGAAAGCTGTTCATTATACCGGCCATGATTTCCTTCTTGCGATACGATCCGGGCAATAGTACCAATTGACTTATCGGCCCTGGTGGTGATGTTCAATGTTTTTGAAGGGGCGCCATCTTTTATCCCGGTCCGGGCAGCCTGATCTCCATAATCATCAACTATCTGAATTTTATCCACGATGGAAGCCGGCAAATTCTGGATGGCCTGTGCTACATTTCCCCCTCCAAATACTTTTCCGTTAAGCTTGGCTTTTGTCACTTGTTGACCCTGGTGTACCAATGTCCCATCTGCTCCAACCTCCATTCCCTCCATCTTCTTCAGTAACTGATCCACGGTAGAGTAAGCGGGTACTTTATAATCGCTGGCCCTGTATTGGACGGTGTCCGTTTTATAAACAATCGTGGGCGTTCCGTTAACGTTGACTTGTTTAAGCTGATAATATTGATCTTTGAGTATTATTGGTGCCAGTACAATTTTTTTTGTCTCCTCATTATTTAAATACCGGCTCACCTTGGTTGTAAATCCTACTTCGGATACGGTAAGTAAAAATGTCGCCTCTCTTACATTCTCGAATATAAAAATCCCATCTTTATCAGAGCTTGTCGCCATCGAATCTTTTGCAGACTTTAGTATGACCGTAGCCCTGGCAACCGGCGTTCCGGTACTGTCCTGTACAATCCCGCTAACCTGGCGAAACTCCCGCGCAGGCAACTTCGGTGCGTCTTTATTGATAATTTGTTGCGCCTTCAAATTTGTCGCTACAATTAAAAAAAGGATAAAAAAAATATGTTTCATTTTATCCCTCTCATTAAGCTGTTAATTAAACGGTGAAATAAAGTGGCTTTGGCTGTTATAATTTCGGCGTCGGCTATCATCCCGTTCTTCAATAATAAATATCCGCTTCCATGGTTATCAAAAGCCACCTCTGCAACATATTCTCCTGTTTTTACTTGATCATCGGTAACATACCTGATTACACCGTCCAACGTACGTTGGTCATCAACAGGATTTCTAAGTTTAATTAATACTGTTTGCCCTGATTTAACCTTATAAATATCATTTTGCGAAACAATCATTTCTCCGTAAAACCCTCTATTCTCACCAACTATAAAAAATACATTCTGATTAGGATGTAATTGTTCATTTTCATGTATCACCCCCGCATAAATTAATTGCCCATCGACCGGTGCTTTAAGGTTCTTTCTGCCGGTCGAATTTTCGAGGACTGCCAAATAATCGTCTTTCTTGACGGAGCTATTATTTTGTACCAATATCTTGATTAATCTCGCCGAATCTTTTATTGACAAGCTATATGGTGAGTTTACCGAATGTATTTTTATCTGTGTTTGAATAGCTTCGGGATAGCTTATAGTTGATGAAATGAACACACATATTATTGCGATAGCTAATACCAGACTTATTCCCCACCTATACAACCACATTGGCGGTGTACCGATAATATCCTGCATTTCTTCAGCATGTACCGGCTCTTCTTGATTTAATAATTCCTTTGCCATGTAATTATATGCCTAATTCAAGTTGATTTTTCACCAAGTTAAAATACTCCCCCCTCATTTCAGTTAGTTGGCGATGAGTACCTTGTTCAATAATTTTGCCCTTATCCATAACAATAATATTATCAGCATTTCTTACGGTGCTTAAGCGATGTGCAACCACCACCACGGTTTTTCCGTTAGTAAACTGGTTCAGGTTGTCCATTATTATTTTTTCGTTGTTTGCGTCCAATGCATTCGTTGCTTCATCAAAAAATAAGTAAGCCGGATTTTTATAAACAGCACGGGCGATAAGCAGGCGTTGTTTTTGGCCCTGACTTATTCCATGTCCGCCTGCTCCAATCTTGGTATAGAGACCAAAAGGCAGCTCGCTTACAAAATCATTCAGGTTCGCTGTTTCAATGGCCTTATTTAATTTATCCAAATCCGGAAAATCATCTCCAACCGCTATATTATTGGCTATAGTGTCTCCAAAAATAAATCCGTCCTGCATTACGGTCCCGCAACTGCTCCGCCAAATCTTATAGCTTAAGCTGGTTAAGTGTATTTTTCCAACTTTTATTTTTCCGGTTTCGAGCGGATAAAAACGGAGAAGTAATTTCAGCAATGTGGTTTTACCGCTACCGCTCATTCCCACTATTGCCGTAGTTTTACCCTGCGGAATGTTTAAATTTATATTTTCCAAGGCGGGATTGGCATCGGCTCCCGGATATCTGAAAGTAAGGTCTTTAATACTAATGCTTTTGTCAGCGGGCAATTCATTGATAAACGTACAGTCAGCAGGCTCTTCATCTTTTAGCTGGTGCACTTCATTCAAACGTTCCAGGCTAATTTTGGCATCCTGATACGCCTGTATAAAGCCAATCATTTGTTCGATAGGGTTACTTACCTGACCAACAATGTATTGTATAGCCATCATGCCGCCTAAAGTAATATTGCCGTCAATAACAGCCTTTACGCTTATAAATGTTATCAGTATGTTTTTTCCCTGATTTATGAATGCTGATCCGGTTTGCTGTATCTGGCTTAGGGCAAGATTTTTTATTTTAAATTTGTAAAGGCTTGCCTGTATATTTTCCCAGTGCCAGCGTTTTTGTTTTTCACAATTATTCAATTTAATCTCCTGCATACCATTTACAAGCTCTATTACATTGCTTTGATTATTTGAAGCGATGCCGAACTGTCTGTAGTTAAGGTCACGCCTGCGTTTCAAAAACAGAATTATCCATAAAACATAGAGTACGGTACTAATAAGAGAAATTAAAAAAATCAGCGTATTATAATAAATCAATACAATGGTAAAAACCACCAGGTTAAGCAATGAAAACAAAGTGGTTAATGCGGTGCCGGTTAAAAAGTTTTCTATCTTTTGCTGGTCATTCATTCGCTGCAGAACGTCGCCTGTAGTTTTTGTTTCAAAATAGCTGATTGGCAACTTCATGAGTTTTACCAAAAAATCGGTTAAAATAGAAACATTGATACGCACACTTATGTGAAGCAGTATCCATGATCTGATGAAATTGATGCTCATACTTCCCAAAAAAAACATCAGCTGAGCAATCAAAATCAAATAAACGAAGTTAAGGTTACGGGTATTGATGCCTGTATCTACCAGGGCCTGCGTAAAAAACGGAGTGACCAACTGTATTAATGTGCCAACACCCAGTCCAATAATCAACTGAAAAAAAAGTTGTTTATATTGGAAATAGTAACGGAGGATGGCACTCCATTTGACCTCATTTTGCTTATCTTCTTCAAGTTCATAAAACGAAGGCATTGGTCCTAGTAAAAGTGAGATGCCATCATAAAGCTCTTTGTGCGAAAACCAATTTGATTTAAATTCTTCTTCCTGTAGCATAACCAACCCTTTGGCCGGATCGGCGATGTAGTAGGCCGTGCCTCCTATTTTATAAAGTATAACATAATGGTTTTGACGCCAATGCAAAATACAGGGCAGTTGTACTTGCTTAAGCTGTTCAATAGTTACCCTTACGCCTAATGAGCGTAAGCCTATTTTTTCTGCCGCGTCGCTGATGTTCCATAAAGTTGTCCCCCCTCTGCCCGTAAAACACAAAGCCCTCAATTTTTGAATGGAATAATTGCGATTATAATACTTAGCAATCATCCGCAAACACGTTGGGCCGCAATCTAAATTGTCTTGCTGTTTGTAAAAGGTAAATTTCAATTGACTTGAGTTATTTTATTGTTTTCTGCCAAGGCATACTTGCCGAAAAAATCTATAGTTTGAATACCCAGGTATAAAGCGTTCTTGGGCATCAATGCGCTGAATTTGTTTTGCTTTTAATTTTCATACCGGCAGGTTCACGCGGACTGTTTTTTGAAAGATGTAGAGACTTTAAGCTTTCTTACCAGTAATGCTAAGCGCCATAACAAACAATATCAGTTTAAAATTCATTATTTATCCATTTACTTTTTTGCTAAAGTATATTCACCCCAAAAATCTGTGGAGGAAGTAAAAGCCTCTATATGGACTTTAACAGGAAACGAAGGCTGGTTATTTTTGATGTATTCGTCGCTAACCCCAGGCAGGGGCCCGATGGGGACAACATATACTCCCCCAGCCAACGTTGTTGCTTGGCCGGCCGCGTTATATACAGCGGCCATATCTACGCCCGGCAATTTAATATTATAGGTAAATTTTGCAGGCGCATTTGCATCAAGTCCCAATTGTTTTAAACTGATAGACAACTCATAGGTAAAAAACAATTTATTATTAAAAGCTCCGGCTGCTTTGATGCCATCATGATTATATACCGAAATAAGGCTGTCCATGCTTTTTATTCCGGTTACCTTAATGAGTTTGGATGCATTTGCGTAATCTGTATTTTTTACCTTCATAATCGAGTCGGCTTCCGTCTGAGAAGCTGGCTGGTATTTTAGATTAACCCAGACCCGGTTGTGCATATCTGGGAAAGGATAAGTTATACTAATGCCATTTTTGATGTTTTTTTGATTAGATGGATTAATAGTCAGAATGATACCGCCTCCCAGTATTTTATTGATATTGGTATGTTCCGTTGCCTGTATAGTTAAATACAAGTTATCATCATCGTTAGCCATCGTATAAAAAATATCTGTAGCATGGTTATAAGCCTGAAATTTGTTGCTCCATTCCGTTGATTTCCCGTCAATTTTCACGTTCGACGGAGCGCGCAGGCTGCTTTGTTGGATGCCGGGCAGCTTTTGAGCATAAATAATAACGGGTATTACGATTGACAACAACAGTAGTGAGAGGTGTTTAAAGTTCATTTTTTTACAAAAAAAGATTCACGGAAAAAACAACCATGATTTTTGTTATCATGGTTGTTTACTCAAAAATTAATAACAATCAACATTGTCGCAACAATCGTTCGTATTGCAATTATTATCTGCACCAGATTGAGTACCACTTGTGATACTGGTGTGAACTCCTACTGCCCCTGCACAACCGGGGGCACTACTCCAGTACCATGTACATGAGCCTCCACTAATCATTTTCATTTGATCTTTGGTGAGCATTTCCTTAATGTCTCCAAACTTAAGTTCCAACTTTTTCATAAATTTTTGTTTTTAAATTGATGCCTCTATTTTAGGGTTGCGGCTTTCCTTATCCTGTTTTACCAAGGCAGGCAACTTTTTTGTTCGCGAAACAAATTCTTTACACCTTTTACAAAACATATTTAATATCTTCTGCCTGGTAAGCAGAAGGTAATCTGCGACCGTTGATGAACAGCGTTGGCGTACTTGTAATTTCTACCATCTTACACCACTCTTTTTGCGCTGAAAGTGCGTTAGATTCAATCGCAGTTCCCATAGCCGGGTATTTCTCTTTCCATAATTCATATTTTTTTTTCTCCTGTTTATACCAGTCATTTATTGCTTCTTTAAGCCTGATTTCGTTCTTTTCAAACTTTAATGCCATAAAGTGGCTGATAACATTTTTGTCCAGTTCTTTTTGATATAGTCTGTTAACAAAAACCAATTGAAGTTTTATATCATCTCTTGAATCAAGTAAATTATCCAAAAGCATATGTGTTTTTGTACAATGAATGCAAAAAGGGTTAGATACCAGCGTAATCACGTTGGTAGCTTCTTTGTTACCTATCATGATAGTATTTTCTTCGGTTGGCAAAGCATACTTATTCTCCCGGTGCAGCATATTTTGGAATAATTCTTTATTGTATTTATACCTATACAACTCCAGTCGAAGCATTTGTAATTGCATAGAATTAATCAAGTAAGGCTTTATGAAGACCCATAAAAGGATCGGAACAAGTATTCCGACAAACAAATTGCTCAAGGTATGTAAATCGGGATACTGAATTCCATTGGATAGATAAGTTATAAAAGCAGCAAACTCCAGCCATAAAAGAGCCTGGACCGTGCAACAGAAAATACACCATTGCTTTGCTACCCGCCACTGATAATAAATGGAATAAAAAGTATAGGGTAAGCTTAGTAAATTTAGAATTCCCAATATTTGTATTAAGTGGGCGTTTGCGGCATTAAATAGCAAAGCAACCAATGTACCTGAATAGTAAAAAAAACCAATTTCGCTCCAACTCAATTCTTCGGTTACTTTTGCAGCCTTTGATGATAATATGACATGGCAATTTTTACTATTATCGTCCCCGCAAAATTTTTGTATCAGAGGATTATTTGCATCGATGCTTTGTATTAGTAACAATATGGAAGCTAATAAGCCTACCGTCTTAAAAAAAGCTAAGATGCCGATATGCCAATTTATAGTTTGTAGATAGGATTGATTGAAAAACAAATAAGCGAGAAAAACAATGATTAGTCCTGATACAACAAACGGCATGCGTAGGGTCTCGATGATTTCTTCCCTGCGTTTGGCAGAATAATCATACTCACCGGATGAGTCATCTTTTTGAAACGCTAATATAGATCCCTGATAACGACTTTTAAATTCGTCTATACTAAATGAATGGTTATTCCAATGGTCATTCGATATGGTGATTTGGCTTTCATCTTTTTGGTTTACTAAAACAAATTCCCCTTTTGCAAAACAAGCTATAAAAGGCAAAGGTATTTCCGTCTCAATTAATTCTTCAACACTAACCTGGTAAGCTTCATTGGGGATATTCCAATAGGTCAATACCTCACTGATAGCAAGTAGGCTGGAAGCATCGGTATGTTTTTGCAATTCACTAATAATGCTATTCCGGGTGACGGGAATACCCAATTGTTTCACGACAAGGCTTATTACCTTAACTGAGTTACGGTGTTCCATAGGATATTAAAATGGCTAAGCGATGGTCAATAAACGAGGACGATCAGGATGTTTTTCGAATTCCTCAGTGATATTATCACCAATAACGGATATATCAAATGCGTGGCCAATACAGGTTATTACCTGCGAAAAATTACTTTTCATAATAAGGTTTAGATGTACAATTAATACTCTTCAGTACTAATTAGTTGTATTAAATTGATCGTATTTAATCGGTAGTATAAATTGGTATTTCAAATATATAATTATATATGTCAATAACACAAGTATTTTTAAAAATAATTTTCATTTACATGTATACCGGCCTATTTAATCTGGATCGTTGTGTTTTGTCCATATCCAAATCCGCAATTAACCCCCTTGAATTCGAATTTTCCAACTTCGAATAACTGCTTAAGCAAGATATTGTTATGAATTCCAAATTTTGTTTGACTTTTTCCCTGATTGTCATTTCGAGATTTGTGAATTGCGGTTTTCTAATATCGATCTTAGCTTTGTATTTCCAGCGGCAAGAGGTCTTTTTGCCCTACAAAAAGCCTCTTACCCTCCGGGGATTTGTCGGAATTTCGCAACTCTTTCCGATGTATTAAATATTTTAAGTTCTATTTGAAAATATAATTTCGAGTATCTGAAAAATATCGATTTCAATTTTTGGAGTTTCATTACTACGTCGTCGTTAAATCGGCAGACACTTTTCTTTCAGTAGCCAAATGTACGAGCCTCATTTTTGTTGCCTGTCGTTTAACGGCGGTTGACAAACCAGGCAGGACAGCGCCGGAATTCCGCAATCATGAACAAGCCTGATTCTACCATGGGATCTGATTTAAAAACATTTTCTAAAGTGATGGCTGATTGCTTCCGCCCTACTATTGAAGATTTCTTTTTGGGGGTGGTAAAACGTTTGCTTTACTTTATGCTTAAGCTGATGGTCCGAAGGGGAAAATAACCTCTTCGAATGAAAAATACGACTTTCCCTGTTACGTATTTTACATTTTTATTTATGCGGGATTACCACCCTTTTCGCGCTGTTTTCGCTATCTAAAACCCTGTTCATTTGCTCATAAGAAACAATTCTTAAAAATGGAACAAGCATCAGTCAACGAAAAAAGATCAGTAGCAGGACTCGGGTACTCCATTTACCTCCTGGAACAAGGTATTACATTTTCGCATACCCCACCCTATCTGATCTCGGGCGCTCTGACCGGTCCGGAATCCTGGCTGATCCACCTCTCTATCGTAAGCCAGCAATTTGATTCGTACATCAGGCCAATCCTGGATTTCCTGAAATCGGAAGGTCTGCCATTGGCTATACCCGCAGACGCTGTACAACATAACAGCATATTGGGTGGCACAGGCGGCTTTCAGTTCACCGGCAAAGTGATCTCGGTCAGGGTTAGCAGAACCAATGACCTGACAAGAATAACCGAAAAGATGCGCGATCTGACCAGGCACTGTCGTTTCTGGAGCCATGCGGCGCTCCTATTTACCCTCCCGTATGCTACTTACGTGATCCTCATGTACGGGGTACAGTTGGCGACGGTGATCCCCGAATCGCTGCGTGACCCGCGCGAAACCATCTTAACGGTAAAACCGCATTCCATTTTCTGGACGCTGGATGCGCTCGGTTTTATCTGCATGGGAAGTTCCACGTTTTTGGCGGCCTTTGCGCTGGAAAAGAGCGACCGGAAAGCTTGCCGGCTGCACGGCTTTTTACTGGCCAACGGCTTGCCTATTTCTACCCGCGTTTTTCCACCTTAGTGCTGTTCATCGTTTCGCCGTGGCTGGTCACCGCGCCGGGGTCGATGCTGGCGATGGCGATGTTTCTATGGAGGACACAGGATAAACTTTAATAACCGGAAAACGCTGCTGCCGGCTTATGCGGCTTCCAAAGCTGTATCGCAGCTTTCTTTTCCCTGGCCGGACCCATGAACGATACCATATGGTATCGGTTTGATACTTGCAATATTATCTCGATGAATTCATCTTTAAATATAATCATAGAGGCAATAGACAATCTTTAACTTTTTAGTCAAAAAAACGGCTACTGCCTCCTGATGGGCTATTACTTTCAAGAGCCTCCGCCGGGGCAAAACAAACTAAAATAATTAAGCGCGCGACCAGTGGGATCTTTACTATTTTAGGGATTCCGATCGGACAATGCATCGATTATTTACTCAAAAGCTTAATAAAAGCCTGCCCAAAATTGTCACCATTTTCTATTTCAAAATCATTTGATATAGCGAAACTGAAGATACAGCCCAATAATAACCGCATAACACATACTGCCTACAATCGCCACAATTAATCCTGTTATAAACAGATGCCCGTTATAACAGGCGGGGCGTGGTACGTCGGTCTTTTTTTTTGCCATTTTTAATGCGTAATCCGGAATTATATTAACAAAGTATCCATTTGATTAAATCACCCAAGAGGCGATCTGCTTAAATGTCGATGGTAAAACCAACCCGCTCCTATTTGAAATCAGCTGATAAATCGGCTGTTTGATAATAATCTGTAACAGCATTGGCATCGCCGTTAGGCATAATCGAAATAAGCTGGCTGTCTCCTTTTGCAAAGGGGACAAATTGTCCGTAATTGTTTTCTGGGTCGGTGATGAAAACATGTTCACTGCTCTTATAGGGCAGATCCTTTGTTCCGGATTTATAGACCTTGAAATAATACTGATGATCGGGTTCCAGTGGAGGCAGTTCTGTAAAATCGCTGAAGGCGCCGCTTACATTCTTAATTACTTTATTCAAAGGCTTGTAAACAAACTCAAATTTGTCATAGTCTATGTATTCGTCAAAAAACTCGACATCTACAGAACCTCCGTAAAAATCGATAAAAGTTGTTGTGAACCGGAGACGAAAGCCCATGTTTTCAGGGTTTTTAACAGGTGTAATAGCGACATTATCAGAAAACGTCACACCGTCATAAAAGATCCGTTTGGTCTGATTAAAGGGATTTTCTGAAAGGCTGATCGTACTGACAGCCTTATGGTCGTTTTTTTTGCGGACCTGTATCTGATCCCTGGAATTGAAAAGTGACACATTAAGTTTAAACTCGTTGTTGATGGCTTCGCCGATATTTTTATCATTCAGTGTAAATTCAAGTGTATCAGTCAGCACCAGCCCTTTAATGTTGAGTTGTACAGCTTTTACAGGATTGTTATTTAACAACTGCTCTTTCTTACAGGCAAATAAAAACAACGATAATATTGGGAGCAGGTATTTTATTTTGATCATATGTTAATTATTTGAAGAAAACCGGGACATCAGCTGATGCCCCGGTAAATCACAATTCGGTGAAAATATTAGAAAGTAAATTTGGTCCAGTTGGCAACCCAGTTACCTGAACCAACGGTTAATGCACCGCTTGTACCAGGAGCAAGGAAATTAACCGCGCCTGCATTGTAGAATGGCTGGCTCATGCCCCAGGTAGGTGCAGTGGCAGCTGTTGATGTAGGATTGGCTACAGTGCTGGAATAAGCGCCGGTTGCTACAGAGATAGCAGCGCTGAAGCCGTGAACACTGGTACCATTGATGGTTGATGGTGTAGCACTTGCATCAGCATCAAAGACAACACCGGAAGGATAACCGGTAAAGAATGAGTTGCTCAAAGTAACTTCAGTACCGCGACGGTTACGGAAGCCGTATTTAAAGCCTGGTGAGGTGATAGCCGGCGATAATGTCGCAGTTTTTGTACCGATAACACTAAAATTAGCTAACGTGGGGTGTGTTTTTGGTAATAAGCTGAAGGTAGCATCTTCAGTAGGTGCATTATTATCAGATTCGATACCGTTTGAATCACTTGCACCACTGCTGGCACTGTGTGTAGAGTAGGCATCAGCCACAGCGATGGCGTATTGGATAGAACCTGTAAAACCGTTGTCAAAGTCAAACTGGTCGTCATCATTACCAAATGAAACCAGGTATTTAGGGCTTACTTTACCGCCAAAGAACTCAAACCCGTCATCCAGGCCGTATGAAGCCTGTACGTGATCAATGGTTGTTCCGCTACCGACGCCACCTAAAGTTAAAGAGTTTACCTCCACATTTGGTGCCAGTACGTAACCAGCATATTCAATACGGGCATATTGCAGGGTACCGCTGTTGTCTGCATCGTTCGAACCACCGTAATGGAATTTAGGATCATCAGCCAGACCTTCGATCAGTTTATCACCAACGTTGATCTTCGCGTTACCTAACAGGATGACACCGCCGAAATCACCAGGATGACCAACAGTGCTTGCGTTACCGTCCAATAAATAACGGCTGGTGAATACGATAGGATTAGTCGAAGTACCAACTGCGTTGATTTTAGCACCTTTGGCTATTACCAAAACACCATTTTGAACACCAGCAGTGTTTACAGTTGATTTGATGAAAGTACCGGCATTGATGGTCAGGGTAGCACCGCTTCTAACAGTAACTACACCGCTAATTTCCCATACATGACTTGCGTCCCAGGTGGTATTGGTAGTAATATCGCCACTGACTGTTGTAACCGGCAATGATGACGCGCTGTAATCGGCAGCTGATGTACTGCGATTGTCAAATGCTTCGCCGTTTTTGGCTTCCTTTTTACAAGATGATACGAAAATACCTGCAGCAAGGCACAGGGTAATTATTGATAATTTTTTCATTTTTTCTGTTTTTCAGGGAGGTAATTTTTGTTTTATGCTCCCACTTTTTAAGGTTCATTTTTGGATTTGGGTCATACCGGTAAACTTTATACTGCTTTGCGAGATTAGATCAGCTCAATGTTTCCGGCATACATTTTTTATTATATCTTTGCCGTCAGTCCAAATCCAACAGCAACGATCTTATGTTTATACCCTTGGTTTAAACACGTATCCCTTTCGGGGGCTGATATATTACTTTCAGGTTTTCCTGTTTGTGCCGGTAGCGGGCAAGCTAATCGGTTTTAAACGAAGGGCAGTACAAGCGCCCTTCGTTTTATTTTATGGCACAGCGGATTTACTTCATCCTCCTTTTTTTAGTTAAACCATTATATATCTACATACAGAATGTATTCGTTCTGTTAAAAATTGTAGGTGAGCGATGTGCTGAAGGTCCGTCCAAAACGCTGTTGAAACATCACCTGGTCACCTTTTTCATAATTATTACTAAATCCGCTTTTTAAGCGATAGGCTTTACTTTTATCGCCGCTGTTATCGCTTGATATAAGCTCATAACTGGCTGTGTTACGATAAACATTGAATATATTATTGGTAAGATTAGCCATGTTGAATTTAGCCTCCATCTTATTTTTCAGGAAACGATAGCTGATCTGAATATCCAGTTGTTCTCTTGGCCTTTCATATTCAATAAAAGTAGGATCGTCACTAACGATGTAGGTTTTACGCCCCGACTTATTATAAGCCGCGTTGAAACCAAGGTGGTTGCCAAGGTATTGCAGGCCAATATTATACAGATAAGGCGATTGCCCATACAGAGACCGTTTTTGTTGGGTTGGAACCTGTATGTAAGGTTTGCCGTCTCCGGGGTCTACGGTATAGGTATTTTGAACAGTTGATTTTTGAAAGGTAAGGTTACCGTAGGCTGCTATATTTTTGAAGATCTCATTTTCAGCTATAAAACTGAAGTTTTTTCGCAATTCAAATTCCAGGCCGTATACTTTTGCCCAGTCCGCGTTTTGAAGGTAATAATTAGGATTGCCGTTTACCATAATAGCGTTCAGCTCTACGGGCTTATCAAAGCGTTTATAAAAACCGCCCACCGAAATAATCTCACCCAGGCCGGGAAACAATTCCGCTTTAAGGTCATAACTGTTGATACGGGTACTGTATAAGCCTTTATTACCGTATAAAGCATCAAGCGTGGGGCTATATCTCAAAAAGGGATTATTATCCATCAGCTCGGGCCGTACCACGCTGCTGGAAACAGCTCCCCGGATGTTTAGCGACTGTATAGGGCTATAGGTCAGATTAACCGATGGAAGCCATTGCCATCTTTTATCAGGTTTTACCGCGAAAATATTCTCACCACCTCCCTTAATGATCGCGCCTGCTTTGATCTCGGTATATTTATAATATTCGCCCCTTAAGCCCCACACTAACCGCAGCTTATCAAATAGCCGGTTATCAAACATCACATAGCCCGCGTGTGTCTGGCTTTTGCCTTTATAATTGTCTACAAAGGAAGGATCAATCGCATATACATATTTATCATAAGCTATATTTCCAGGACTGATCAACTGTCCAATTGGCTTATAGCCTGAACTGTCCGCATATTTTTCAGTTGTGGCCAGGGCTGCGATCTGCCAGTCAAATTCCGCTTTTTTATGCGTGCCGAAATAGCCGGTTTTTATGGTGCTGCGGAAACCTGCCAATGTGAAAGGCAATGTGCCGGAGAGGTTCCATGAATAATGAGTTTCTTTATTAGCAGCATGCTGACGCGAGGTTTGCGATATCCTGGGTTCCGTAAGTTTACTCCCGTTATAGAAGTATTGATAGCGATCACCGACCAAAACAGGTCCGCTTGTGGCAATACCAGCGTCCTTTTCCTGCCTGTTTACCGAAGTTCTGGCTACGTCCCACTCTATCTTTAATTTTGCCACCTGGTGCTGCCCGTTTAGTTTATTTTGCAGCAAAGAGGTATAGGTAGGATCATCGGCCTCTAAAACCCGTCTTGGAGGCCTGCCGGCAGCTATGTCACCCGCCCCGTTATCCGGCTCGTAGCCAGCAATTCTTGTTAGGGTATTATCATACACATGGGTATAGGTATTGCGCAGGCCAAAGCGGTTATTGCCCAGTTGCAAACCCATATTGAGCAATGCCCCCAGGGTGGTGTTAAATACGTAGGCCGAACCGGTATTTAAATCTGGTCGCTGAATATACCAGCCTCCCCTTGATTGATCATCAATAACATTGATATTTTGTGTGTTACGGTAACTTACAGCGCCTGTAAAACCAAATTTGTTGTTCCTGGCAGTATCCAACGCCAACAAACGGCCTATCGAGAACTGATAGTTTTGCGAGGGAGCCGTTTTGTATTTATACATGGTAAAGTTGTCATTGATCAATCTTTTACTTTGATCAACTACCTTTTTTTGATACTCTGCGTCAGAAAGTGCGCGGTTAGGCTCAGTATTTCTGTTGGTGTGTACCAGCCCTGCGGGGAAATCTCTCCTGCCATCATCAAAACCCCAGTAATCGTACTTCCCGCGTTTGTGGCTCAGGAAATCTTTACCTGTGCTTTGGTCATTATACGAGGCCCCTGCCGTAAAATTCATGAAATTTTCGGCCGGGATATCCTTTGTATTCACCTGGATCAGGCCGCCCCCAAAACTGGCATTCATATCCGGGGTAACTGTTTTGCTGACAACCACGTTATCCACCAAACCTGCAGGGATCATATCGAACGAAAAGTTGCGGCTTTGTGCTTCTGTACTTGGCAATACCGTTCCATCCATCATGGCTGTATTGTAGCGCTCACCAATGCCCCGTACCAGTACAAACTTATTATCAACAGTGCTTACGCCGCTAATCCTTTTCAGACTTTCGCCTATGTTCCTGTCGGGTGTGCGGTCCAATTGCTCGGCGCTGATGCCATTGCTGATCTGCGATGCGTTTTTTTGCCTGGCGAGCAATCCTTCGACCGATGCTTTTTGATAACTTGCCGTAACGACAACTTCTCTCAAGGCCGATGCGGCAGGCTTTAAAGTCACATCAAGTGCTGTATTTTTGTTTTCGTTAACAACTATTCCGGTTATACGCTGTGTTTGATAGGATATATAGCTGACTTCCAGGGCGTAGGATCCGGGTGGCAGGTTCAGTAAATAAGTCCCGTCAACGCTTGTTTGTGTTCCTGCGTCGCTTCCGATCACTTTTACCGAAGCACCAGGTAAGGTTTCCCCTTTCTCATCCAGCACTTTTCCTGCTATGGTACCGGGCTTGACAGGAACAGGAAGTTTGTACAGCAATATCGTTGACCGGTCCGCAAATTTAAACGTGACATGGGTATTAGCTAAAATTATTTTAAGCACGTCTGTAAGGGAAACATCCTTTACATCCAGGCTGATCCTGCTGTTGGGTTTAAAAATTGCTTTGTTGTAATTAATTACGCAACCCGCTTTATTTTCGAGTGCAGTAAGCCCCTGAGGAATGCTAACCGCTACCAGTTTAAGTGTGATAGTATGAGGAGGTGTTCCCTGATAAGCAGTTGCATAGGTATCCCCGAAAAGCAGGGCAAGCATCAGGGGTACGAGCAGGATTGCCCTACAGCTAATTTTGAAAAAATACAGATATACTTTTTTGTAAAAGCTTATATTCATAAGTTTACGATGTTTTTTAATTTTCACGATTTAAAAACTATTCCCGAAACCGTTCTGTTGGCGCAGAGCGGTTTCCTTGTATGATAAGTGGCGAACCCCACAACGGGCAACTGTTTGCCTGACTTTATAAGGTTATGTCTTCATTCACAAGTCTCCCCCCATAAGACGACTGTTTTATTGTTGTTGATCCTGTATTTGATGTGCCCGCTGCTCATAATGCTGAGCTGCTGCATAACACCATGGATGTTTTGGTTAAAAAAGGTAGCATTAAACCTGCAACGGGCAAGTGCCGGGTTTTTTATCTCAAAACGAACGTCATAATAGCGCTGAAGCTTAAAAAGGATATCACCCAGGTTTTCGTCCCTGAAAACGAAACGGTTGCTTATCCAACCATCAGACTCTGTGGCCTTAACACTGCTAACCTGGTAATTATGGTCATTGTTACGGTACGTTATCCGCATACCCGGCGACAGCAATGACAGGGTGGTACGAATGCCGTTCCGGTTCTCGATAACACCCACTTTCCCTGTTCGTACGGTCACGGTTACTGTATTATCGGCAGGGTAGGCATAAACATTAAAAGAGGTACCCAAAACCCTGGTTTCCAGCTTTCCGGATTTTATAATGAACGGGCGGGTTGCGTCGTGCTTCACCTCAAAAAAAGCTTCGCCTTCAAGGCTTATATACCTGGGATGGCCAGGTTCAAAATGTTCTGGCCAGGTAATTTTTGTTTCGCTTCCGAGATAAACTACAGAACTGTCAGGCAGCAGCATTTTAATTTTTTCACTGGCCACGGTTGTTTTACTTACCAGAGCGACGGGGTCAACCACATGCTGCCGGCCCGGTTTCAACTTGTACCAGATCACTGCAGCCGAGCAAAGTAAAATCAGTGCCCCGGCATATCTGAGCAGTGGGAAATGGGTGCTTCTTTTCCGCCTGCTCCGGTTAATTTTGGTCCATATCAGCTCCAGTTCAGCTTCCGGGTCAGTTGCTTCGTCTATGGCCATTTCCTCCTCCCGCCACACCGCTTCCATAACAGCTGACAACTCTGATTCCGCATCTTTATGATCTCGCAGGTACCGTAACAGGATTTTCTCCTGAACCGCGTCAGTTTTACCTTCCAGATACATTTTGAATAAGCTCTTTATTTCGTCGCTGTGTTCCACGTTTGTTACTTCTGCCGCAATTGGCCATTTTATAGTATATAAGACTGGCAGGCGAAGTATGGCTATATGAATATGAAATTATTTGAAAAAAGTTCGGGCTTGAATAAAAAGCATCTCCTCAAACACGATAACGATGTTCTACCTCTGTATAACCTGCGTGCGCAATTAAGGCAAACCGGTATATCGCCGTGTTTGCTATTTGAAGCAATAGGAGAACTTATAGGAAAAGAGAATTTAGCCCAGTTCCGGGGTAAGGGATATGATTATCAGCAAAGCAGGAAGAATTGTATCTGGAGACAGATATCGAAATCTTGCACGGATGTGGCCCAGGGATTTTTTAATGTGGTTATTAACGGTATTGGGAGAGATACCCATTTGTTGTGATATAGCAGCGTGTGAGCAGCCGCCTTCCCTGCTCAAAAGGTAAGCAGCCCTGGCCTGTGGAGACAAAGACTCGATCGCCTGCATGGCAATTTTTCCGCACTCGCGCAGCTCGATATATTGGTCTGTGGAATTATGGGTTGGTTCGCCTTGGTTCGCCGCTCTGTAAACAGACATCCTTGTTTTCTTTTTAAGAGCATCCAGAAAATAACTTCGCACCATACTGAACAGATAAGCGTCAAAGTTTTTTTCCGGGTCTATCTTATCACGGCTTTCCCAAAGACGGACAAAAACATCCTGCGTAAGCTCATGCGCATCTTCTGCACATCTTACAAAACGATAAGCGAAAGTGTAAACTTTTTTTCTGTATAGTCTATAAATTTCACCGAAAGCATCGCCATCCCCAGCTTTGACGTTTGCTAAAAGTTGCTTAACAGATAAGGTTTTCAAATATTTCATACAGCAGCAGGTTAAGACAATTGCAAGTTAACCGGGTTAATTTGAAGTTAATGTTAAATGTGCAAGATGCTTTTGAGTTTTAGCGGTGTGTAACAACCACACTTGATGAACTGGCCGATAGTTTGGAGTCTGCAAGTACAGTTAGCGCCCCCGTCGTCCTTTTTTTCGTTTGCGCAGCGAGCGTTACTCTTTGCGCATGAGCATCTTTGATAATAGTTATTGCGGTGTTTATAAGCGGATCATTCTCCGATCCAAGCGGGAGCAACGGTAAAGTCGCCAGCTCGTTTACGGAAATATCAGGATTAATCCCTCCGCTGTAATCTCCGCTCCCGACGGCGTTAAAGAGTTTATACACTATCGGATGCATTTCCCATGCTACCCGCTTAGGTACGCGCATATCAGAAATTTTAAAGGACGCAGCATCCTTCCCCCGCGTTACTTCGCCTATAAGCGTAACCTGCATGTACGGTTTTAAATTATTGATCATAACCTCAGATGCAGAAGCAGTAGCTCCGGTGCCCAGTATATAAATTTGTTTTAAGCCTAAGTTGTATTGTAATGCCAGCTCAAAATTTACGGTACCATCATAAGTAGCGGCATCCCCGACAGACTCTTTTCGCCTGCCGCCGTTCTTATTGCCCAGGTAAATGATAAAGGGCGTTGAATAATTTATATCATTCGCTATCATTGCCGTAAGACCGGCAGCCTCTGCAACTTGTCCGCCGGAGTTATAACGCAGATCAAGTATCAGATCTGAAATCCCCGAACTTTTAAACCTTGCAAAAACACTATAAAGAGAAGCAGCCAGCCCGGGGCTAAAATCATTGATATAGAGATAACCGATCTTTTTATTTCCGGCCGCTATAACTTTGCTGGTGGCCGGCTGTTCAAAGGTGGCACCTGATGAAATTTCCACATCCCTATCCGCGATCAGCTGATCTCCGCTAATGCGAGCTATGGATAATGTGACACTATTGCCAGAAAGTAGTTCGCTCTGGAGGTCTTTGGCGTTATCACGGGTTAATTGCTTACCGTTGATCTTGTTGATATAATCCCCCCTCACCAAACTGTTCCTGGAGGCAGGCGAATCATTCAGTACCAGTTTAATTACGCCAATAACCAAACCTGTTCTTTGTTCAACGATCGTACTGTAATCAAATCCGAATTTACTTTTGCTGTTCGCAATCCCGCTTGTAGGATCGCTGGGGAGAATAATATAAGAAAAGGGATCGGCCGTGTTTTTTACAGTGTTAAAATATACCAAAGGGGGCTTGCTGATGTCTGCATGTGCAGGCAGTTGGTCTGTCCAATAATAATATCGTTTGAGACTATCCGTTATCCAGGTATTAATATCTTCATTGCTCCCGGCAGGATACACAACTTTAACGTTCTCTTTTTTGCAGGAAAACTGAACCAAAATACTGAAACAGAGCAGCAGATTTGGTAATTGCCTTTTAGACAACCGGAAAAAAAGCACCATAGGTATGATAGGTTTTTCACAAAGCTATCATAAGCTTGTTAACAAATAGTTAATATATCATATATTATATGATATATTAGCAACTATCTTTTTATCTCTAAAACAATGTGTTGCGCCGCTTTTCAACCATTCTTCACAAGGAATAATATCTTCATTGCTAAAATATTCTGGTGTAACATATATATAACCAACGCGGTTCGCCACTGGCTATATTCAGTTTTTGAGATCTGGCAGTATTATAGTTTTTGAAAACTTTTGAAGGAATAAAACCGTTCCGACCAGACCATGGTTCTCATTGAAGAAAACTGTCGACCAGGGAGGGTGATGCGCCGCTGCCGTCCTTCAAACAAAAAGCCTTTACCTAATTCCAGCATAAAGTGCTCCAGTTTATTGATGATGGCGGTCTCCAGATCATTCTCCGAATAGCCGCTATCCTCCTTTAAGCCCAAAAACTCCAGTACGAACGGGCTTTTCAACGCACGAATGGGTTCTTAGCTTGTTTGACCTGCCTCCGCACCATCCGGTACGCATTTTTTATCGCGGCTTAACGCCAGCCGCTCGAACAGGGAAGAATTGTGCTGACGCTGCAATTCCCGGACTGACCAGTTATTCGTTACCGATTGCTGCTCATAAAATTCCCGTTCACCGGGGTCGGCAATCTTCATTAACTGGATGTAATGTGTCCAGCTTAATTTGAACAGACCGGAAAACGCAATCAGTGATTGCGGAATCTGTTCCTGATATAACAGGTAGAACCTTTTGAAATAGTCCAGGTTACGATGCGAATAACCTTTGCCATATTGCGCGTCAGCGCTTGACTGAGGTCTTTGACGATTGTTTCCGTATAAGCGGCCCGCTGGCTGCCGGCCTGCTCTTCATTGACGATCATTTCACCTATATGATAATAGGTGTAGGTCATTACGGTGTTCACATTCCGAACAACCTCGCTGCGGGATTTTTCGATCAGTTCCCTGACTGACCTGAAAAGTTTGTCATTGGTTAGCTGTTCCATTAGCTAACGCGTTTCATTGCGGGTTTAACATTCGATCTTCTTGCTGCCGGGCGCTTGGGTTCGGTTTCTGTTTTTCCTTCAGCACGCTCATATCCTCGCTGATCTTTTTAAGCAGTACACGGGCATAGATCTGCGTCGTGGCGATCTTGGTATGGCCCATCATTTTGCTGACGGTTTCAATAGGTACGTTATTGGCTAAGGTGATCGTCGTGGCAAACGTGTGGCGGGCTACACCGAAGGTGAGGGTCTTTTTGATACCTAAGATCTTGGCAATCTCTTTAAGGTGCATATTAACCTTCTGGTTGGTGAGGGTCGGAAAGATCGTGCCGTGGTAAACTGCCCTGGGATCGTCTTCATACTTCTTCATCAGGGCAAGTGCCGGTGCCAGCAAAGGGATATTGGTTGCCTCATTGTTTTTCTGCCGGAACAGCTTCAGCCATTTTCCACCGTCTTCGCCATCGACCACATTGCGTTCCGTCAGATTCATCAGGTCGACGAACGAAAGGCCGGTATAACAGGCATATACAAAAAGGTCGCGGATCATGACGAGCGACCCGGAAGCGAACTCATGCTCCTGAACGAGCTTCAGTTCTGAATTGGAAAGGAAGGCTGTTTCTACCTTCTTATACCGGAACCTGTAATTTTTGAAGGGGTCTTTATTGATCCATTGCAGTTTGAAAGCCAGCGTGGTCATCTTGCGCAGTCGGATCAAATGTTTCATCACACCATTATTATTGATCGGCTGAGGGTGGTCAGCTGGCTTGTGATTGCGCAAATACGTTTCAAAATCGACGATAAATTTGTAGTCGATCTCATGGATGCGGATATCGGTGGTCTTGCGTTTCTCTTTCAGGAACTTTTCCAGGTAGCACCGGATCACCGCGTAGTGCTTAAGGGTACTCCAGGTGAATGCTGCCGAAGCGACCTCATAATGATAATCCATCAGCCTACTGAGCGAGTAGGTTTCCTCAGTTACTTCGCCGAGGAAGCAAGCTTTGAGTAAAGCCGGCGTGATCTCTTTTCCGGCGATCTGCAATTGCCGGTAGTAGGTGGTAATGGTGAATCTGACCTGCTCCAGATAGGTGTTGGATTCTTTGGCTTCCGGCAGCCTGACCTTGACACAGCCGCGTCCTTTGTCCCAGCTTTCTGCATTCACGAAATGCGGCAGGGCAATGATTACTTTTTCCTTGTTGACCGTGATCGAGGCGTAAACCTTGGTTTTACCATCTTCTTTTTCTCTTCCTTTCTTGATGCTGAAATGCACACCAAACGACTGCGATGTTTTCATTTTTGTAACAGTTTGTTTATGAATAAATGATTAATTACATCCTGAAACCGTTCTTTTCAGGCCGCTTTTGTCCGCCGGATTGCGATTTTTAACAGTTTTTCTGAGTGCATTTGAGTCCTTATTTCAGGAACTCAACTAACTGTATTACAATCAATTAATTCATAAAAGCGGACAAATCTAAAAAACGATTTTTGTCCGCCGGATTGTCCGCCAAAACGGTGCATTCGAAAGGATTGAGAAGGATTGGAATAAAATAAAAAATCCTGTAAATCAACGACTTACAGGATTTTCTTAGTGCCGAAAACACTAATTTGTGCGCCCACCTGGGCTCGAACCAGGGACCAAAAGATTATGAGTGGTCGAGTTGGGTCGAAATATCTTGAGCCAAAAACCGCGTTTTTGACTTGCTTAGGGCTAATTTAAGAATAATTTTTCTATTTTGCAAGTAACTTAGTGACGGAATGGTGACGGTTTTTCGTTGAATTATGCAATTATTGGTGCTGTTTCATCCTTTCCGCATCTGGTTATAATATGTGCCTATTCAAATTTACAGAAGATAAGGGATAATTAATGATCTGCTAAAATTTACAAAACTGAAGAAAATCTGTTTGAACTGTCGGTCTGCTTTATTTTTTAAACCTATTTTGTATTAAGGTGTTGATTAGCGCTCAAATAATTCAATAATAGCGGAATTGGTGTCCTCAACAGTCGGCTCGGACGCAATTACTCCCCGCTCAGCGTGATCAGGTTCATAGTCATAGCTATCGATAATAGTATCTATTCGGTTGTCAACGCTATAAGAGAGATAATCCACAAAATCACCGTAAAAGTCTTCGAGGCCACAATTTTTCAAATAGTCCTCGTAATCAGCATGATAAACCTCATTGATAAGGTCTTCAGCGCTTTCGCGCTCATCAATTCTGCAAAACTTGAGTATGGCTGTCTCGTGTTTATCAAGACTGATATCATCCGCAGTACCATCAAATACGCTGTTAACAGATACTTGAACTTTTTCCATAAACTGTTCATCCGATTGCCAAACTTCTTTCTTTATACCATAACGGTTTAACAGACGAATTGCATTCATAAAGTCTCCAGAATCGTCACAGTGATCAAGTAACGCAGTAAAATAAGTTTTGTAATTAGCAGCAACCATTGATTTCGTTTCTGGAAACTCATTTAAAAACTCCAATATATAAGCATATCGGCTTTGATCGAAAATATCTACCTTTTCAGGCACGATGTCGTTTAATAGTTCAACCAACAATTTAACATCCACCTCCTCCAAAAAAAACCGAAAATATATATAAAGGCTATTTAGGCATTTAGAAACTTGATCAGTGTCCCTGATGGAGCGCATGTCTGGATAAATTCGCTTAAATTCTTCATAAAACTCCGGAATTATTTCGGGAGGTATAGTTACATTACCGAAAATAGACTCATCGAAAACCGAATATATCTGCTCAAAGTAGATAGCCGAATAAAGTATTCGCTTTTGCTCCGAATGGCTGTCATTTAAATATTTGATGAGAAAATCATTTACGGAAGGGTTAATAAAACTATAAATGGTACCAGACGATTCAACCCTCCCCGTAATCAAACCATCCAAAAGGCGTTTTAATGCTATTTTAAAGTCGTTTGTACCTACCTTATGCCCATTACTTAATATTTCATACTTAAAGCGTTTTTCAAATGCGTGTTCCAATACGTTTGAATGCACGCGGCTACCACCAAAACTAAAAAGCGTTGTCACCAAAAAACGGTCAGTATCATGAAGTTGTTTTTCAAAAACAGATTCCCATATCTGATCTGGGTGGTCAAGTTTTGAAAATATAAAGTCAACGAGCTTTTTTCCTTTATAATTTTCCAAGTTTACTGAGGTAGTGATGAATTCGATTAATCGGGGGAAGTAATTGTCATGCTCAATAATCTTCATATAGTTCTTTGATTCAAAAAAGACCTTTAGCTGATCATTTGGCAAATCAGAATGATACAAATGATTGTACAGTATTCGTGCTTTATCGAATTTAGAATAGGCCTTGATCTGGACTTCATAATTGGAAACTGAGCCGAGGCGAGAATTGGCAAACTTATCGTAATTATATTCCGCTTGTTTTAAAATCGTAGTACGGCTGGTGAGAATAAGATATTTATTTTTTAGGCTACATACTCGCTCAATCAGGCTGATGAGTGCGCTTTCTGAGTTTCTTGGGTTTAGGATTTCATAAAAATTAGAGCCGAAAAAATCGTCGAAGAAAATGACTTGTTTAACTTTAGAGTCTGCTGAAATTATGTTATTCGCATCCGGAATTCTATCATCAATAAAAACCAGTTTAAATCCTTTGGCAAGCAGCCCGCATATTAATAAATAAGATATTGTTGTTTTTCCAATTCCAGGCTCTCCGGAAATAACAATGAATTTTTTTTCATTCAATTTATCAACTGCATCCTGATAATTTACAGTCGGGACATAGAGACTTACTTTTCGCAAAATTTTTTGCTCATAAAATTCCGAAACACCTTTTACTCCATTGTTCAGGACATTTCTCAAAACATTGGTACTGGTGATCCAAAGTTTATAATGCTTTGTTTCTAAATCTTCGTATTTGGTCAGCATCGATTCAATGCGACCCATGCCATAAACATCCTGAGATGTAAGAATGTATGGCGCCATTATTTTAACCACCTCGTTTGTTTGCTTAACACTTAATGATAAAGAGGTGATCAAGATATATCGTTTGGGTTCAGGCGCAAGCAAGCTCATGCTTTTATGCTCCTTTTTCAATTGGGTTTTTAAATCACTGAATTTAGAATTGATAAAATGCTTTGCCTGGACAATGATCTCATTCTCTACATTCATTGCGTACCGAAGATCAATACCTTGATCTCTCCCGGATTTGAAGGTCTGCAAGGATATGTCAAGTTCCCGTTCCAATAAATCTTTTGCTAGCTGCTCAAAATCATCGTCGTTGATTACGGTTAGGTTATATTTCATTTTCGCTGATCTATCTGAGAAAATGTCCAAGATACGGATTTAAAGATCGAACACGATGTGGTTGTTGGTATCCTTTTTTTCTGTTCAAACAGCCGGGTATAGCGCTGCGTCGTTTTTACATGCCGGTGTCCCAGTATTTTAGATACCGTGAAAATATCGTTCCTGTTATTCAGCTGCAAAGTAGCATGGTATGTGTATACAACAAAAGGTAATATGCTTGGATATTGCGGGAACCTTGACCAGGCGTTTCCGTAAGATATAGACCATCAGGTTGTATTAGTAGTAACAGAGATTCAAATTGACAGACACGAAAATGATTTGGTCAAAGTGGTCCGGAATTAACCGATGCTAATTTTTGAACAGGGTGATCTCTGGCTCCACAATATCCAGACTTTTATCTCATTCCAGCTTAATGCCATTTGTTAATTAAAGATGTAAGAATGTTTAAGTACAAGTATATAATTAAATAGAATCCTAACTAAATAGTATTTTAAACATGACTTCTGATTTTTCTAAAATGCAAACCATCGATGTACTCAATCACCTGGATTGTATTTTTTGCGAATTCTTTTAGTTCCTGCTCTGAAATAAATGCAAATTCTTCTGCCCGATATATACTACCATGCGATTCATGATCTGCAATCTTTTTTAAATGGTTCAATCTTTTGATAGCTCCATCTTTATCAATGCCTCCTATAACAACATCATCAATAAGATCAAACTCTCTTACAACGCCTTTTATAAGGTGTGATAGTCCGGGTAAGCGGTCATGAGAATCATTAACAAGCGCCAATTTGAAGGACAAAAATGTTTCAAGTACTATTCTAATGTAGTTCGGTAAATAATTTTTTACAATTTCATATTCAATTTTTTTCTCTTTAAAATCAACAATCTCCTTTAACTTAACTATATAGGTATTGGTGAAGTTTTTTAAGCCTGATGGCAGCTTTCTGATTCTGGGTGATTGTTGAGTTAAAAAATACTCTTGTATGTTATCAGCCAAATGCTCATTTGTTTTAAGTGCATTATGTAAATATTTTACAAAGGTAAGATTGTGACTTAATATGAACAGTTGACTTGGATGATGACTTATTTCTTCCACCCCGTGTTCGGTTAATTTTATCTTATTATAAAATAAAAATGAGTCAATAAGGTTCGCTGTTTGAAACAACCTATTATCATCCAAACTCGAAATAGGATCATCAATAATTATGATTGAGTTTTCAAAACCGTTAGGGCTTCCCTCAATTTTTTCAACCCTTAATTTACTGATAAAATAGGCGAAAGCTAATGCCGTTTTTTCACCTTCACTAAGGGAATGATTGAGACTGGTTTTTCTTTTGCCGGACTTATATGTTATTACTAAATTATTAAGTGTCTTAACCTTATCCCTGTCAACCTCAAAATTTGTTATGCCAAAATGTTTAAGATAAATATTGATATATTTAGATTCTGCGTTCAATTTCGCAATCTCATCGGTTTTCTTGACTTGCTGACCGACAACAAGTTCACTAATTTGCTTAACCAACTTCTCACAGATTCGTGCTATATCGGAATTCCTTTTACTTATCGACTTGAAAATATTATTGCTTTCCAAATTTAATTCAACAGCTGATATTAAGCCAATCTTTGCTTTGATCTCCTTTATAATTGAATCAATACTTTTACCTTGAATTATAGCTAATTCCTCTTGTATTCTTGTTAGAGCAGCAGATTTAAATTCTGTGAGAGAATTTCCGTAATCTTTTAAAATTTGAATATGTTCCCTCTGAATTAGTATCTCTGTGTTAGGATTCTGCTTTTTCTGTTTCAGTAATTCAGAAATCTCTTTAATAGCGTCACTTAATAAATTGTTTCTTTCAGGCAGAAAAGTGAATGGTTCTATATCAAAATTGAACTCGTTCTTACAAGTATCAATCAAATCAAGTATTATCCTTTCATTTTTATTAATCTGGCCCTTTGCAATAAATGGCTCAAAAGATAAATTAGCCAAATCAATAAAATCCAATAAGTTAATTAATACGTCATTAAAATAATTAGAATACTCGTCAACAATAGAATCAATATTTATTGATAAATCGGTATCACAAAGTGGGCAATGTTTATCAATATCTTTGGAAATATGCAATAATCTACCACCTTCTTTGAACCAGTCATTCAAATCACCTATACTCGTAACGTTTTTATCTTCAATTGCTTTTTGAAATGAACTAATTCGATTTCCTACTTTTCCTTTAGCCTCTGTACTGATTTTAGTTTTTAGCCTCTTTATTAATTCATCGGTATCTATATCAAAGTTCAAGATTGAATTAACCCGGTCTATTAATGATGCAAACTTCTCAACTGTATTGGTTTCTTTGCTTTTTTTAGAATACTCTTTATAAAGATTTTCAAGTTCCTTTTTTAATATCGTAATGTCTCCTAACTGTTTATTACTAATAGACGGTTTAACGTTGACTAAACGCGAGCCACTGACCTTTTTCTGAAATTCGTCATTGTAAAATTTAAAAATCCCATCCAGTTTATTTTCAATTTGTGATACCCATTTATTTAATTTTTCGATCCTTTTGTTAAGCCGGTCGATTATATTATCTAATTTTTCTATTTCAGGGCTCGTAAGTTTGATGTCCTTGCTGAAAGAATCAATATTGGCCACTGTACCATTATACACATGGTCTGCTATAAATTTAGAATTGAATACATAAATATCTAAATTCTTCTCCGCGATGTTTTTGTTGGTTATTTTTCCTGAATCTGTCAGAATTTCCAATTCAGATGCTGTATCTAATAGTTCGTTAAGTAGGGCTGTTTTTTCCTTACAGTGCCTCGACAACAAAAAAAGCAGGTTGCTAACGGTGGTTTTCCCGCTACCGTTACTTCCATACAGAATATTGGCCTTCCCAAAAGGTTTAAGCTGTTTCGAATCAAACACAAAGTCATCGTAACAACCTATTTTTTTAATTTTTTGAAACTGAAGGATCATTTTCTGTCAATATTTAAATTCGTTATTTCCAATCGTACTTAGTCTTGTCACACCCACATCTAATTGTTTTAGCAACGGTATCGTAGTTTTTCAATGACACGTCCGGCTTTTTACAGTCGGCATCCTGGCAATGAAACAAATGTTCAAATTCAATAATGTCACTCCAGAATGCCTTTAAATCACCTAACTTGGGACTAAAGGGGTTATCATGAGAAAGTAAATTGCCCAATAAGGCCGAACTGGCAAGTCGATCTATAATGGGTAATTTGGCTTTTAAATCAACACTGCTTTTATTGATTTTGGATTTTAGTTCACTCAACATCTCGTCCGGCATACGCTTTTCGTTAATATCATTGAACCGGAAACTCAATTTAACTTCCAGGTTAAGGCAAATGCCTTTCAATATATGCTCCAAATATTTTCTGATTGGGTTACCAAGAAAATTTATGTTTCCACTGGCGATGCTTGATTCTATCAATTCCTTTAGATCATTAGGCAATTCGTCCAAATGTGTTCCTTTTGCTTCTGTCCATTTAATTTCATTGATTGACCATCCTTTCTTTTTAGCCAGTTGCCGCACATATTGGAACCATTGCTCCTCATGTGTCAATAGCACAATTTGATAGTCAGAAAACTTCTCAAACAACAGGTCAGCAAATTTTTTGCGATGATTGGTATCAAAACTGGATATTACATCATCCAATACGATAAATTTATTTTCTTTGTTAAAAGCAACGACCGACGCTAAGAAAAATGAAATACCAAAACAGTTTAAATGGGATTCACTAAAATATTTTTGTGGGGGAGATACCCATTCCCCTTTATATTTATATTCGATGGTGATCCCATTCAACTCATCTTCTTCTCCAATGGTAACTATCCTGATTTCCTCAAAAAGTTCACCTGGATTCATATATTGATAGAACTCGTTAATTGTTCCGGAAAATGTATCTATGAAATTTTGTAAGCCCTCCTTTTGCTTTTTAACAAACTCATTATAAATAATCTCAAATGTGTTCTTTTGCTGTTCAAGTTTTACCCGGTCAACTTCGAATTGCTTAATTTTCAAAAAGGCATCCCTGGCTGCGGAAATATTCGCATAGAGAATTGTGGTATTATCGCTTGCTATCGCCGTTTTGATTTTGGCGACCCTGTCAGCGATAACATTAAGCTCTTTAAAATCACCTAACTGGAGTTTTAGTAAGCTGCCAGTACTAATTTTATTACCGGATGTCACCTTTTCAATTGCCGCCTTTTGATAAAGTTCTATCTTTTGCCTTAATGTACTTATAGCTGTTTTAATTGAGGAATTTAATGCGTCATTTAATAACACATCGGTGGAAATTGCATCTAATCTTTTTAATCTTTCTGCAACAATGCCCGTGATGCTTAGTTTCGCGTTGTCGAAAGATGCTTTCTTTTTAGTAGATTCTCCTATTTCCTGAAGCCTTATTTTTATTTCAGCCTGTAAATCAGTAAGATTTTTGGGCTGTAGACATAAGGGACAGCTATCCTCCTTATGAAACTTTTTGCTTATTACGTCGTTGCCCACTTTTAGCAGTTCAGCCAAAAAAGTTTGCATGATGCTTTGAACATCATTAGCTATTTTATCAAATTCGGAGAAGTATTTAGCATATTCCGTATCAATCAAATCAATCTCAGATTGGAGATTACCAAGCGAATTATGGCAATTCTCCAAAAAACGCAATTCGTTAACAAGTTTTGCGCTGGCCGGTGTTTTCAATTTTATTAAAACTTGGTCAATATCCCCCATTGAGGTGATAATGATCCCGGTATTTAAAGGCTGAATAATCTCGTTGATTTTTTCAAAAAGATTTACTTGCTGGCTAATTGCTGCACCAATCTTTTCTATTAAGGTTTGTTTTTGAGTGTTAATCTGAGTTTCAAAATTCTGATTCTTGATCTCCGCTTTTAAGGAATTAAAAGATTTTTTTAAAACTTCTTTAGTTTTTGTTACCTCAGAAAATCCGATAATATCAGATAGGTTTTTGAGTTTATCCCCCTTAGTCTGATCAATAAAATCTCTTAAAAATTGATAGCGTAGGATTAAATTTTCTTTTTGAGATTGAGCTAAATATTCCGTAAAATCCGTCGCGCCGTTTGAAAACTCTGTAACTAACTTTCCCTTTTTATAAAATAGTTTTCTATCTGAATTGATAGCTGGTCGCGTAAAAGAAATATTTATAGATGATTCGATATCTTGCTCAAGATACGCGTTTCGTAAAGCATCTTTCAGGTCAATTTCACTGCTGGATAAATGGGAAACAGTATCCGTATAATACCACTCCAATGAATCAGAAATACTGCTTTTACCAGTGCCATTGTCCCCATACAGCAGGATGGATTTTCCTCCAAGATCCAGCGTAAATATTTCTTGTATGCCCCTTAAGCCAGCAATGTCAAGTCGTTTAATTTTTGTTGCCATTTTTCTCTCTTAGTTTTTGCAACTCATTTTTCACATTAGTGTCTGTTAGCTTATTCTGGCCATACAAATCGGCTAAACATTGTGCAATTGCTGAATCTACATCAGATATATTGAGAATTTCCGCAAAAAAGTCATCTAAAATTTCTTTTCCGGACTTAACAGGATTTGTCATAATATTATTTAAAATAGTTCCAATCGATTTTAAAATGCGTATCAATAGTGTTATTCAGGATTTCAAACCCTGTTTTATTGTTACATATAGGATAAACACCGAAGTGTTCTACGAAATTTAATATGAAATAGCTTTCTAAATCTTCGATCCTAAAAACCCAATTGCTGCGCAACATTTCAAAATTGATATAAGTAAAATATAGAGGCTCAATTTTTCGATAGTTTACCAATCCGACATTTTTAGACTTACCACCAAAATGTCCAATAAGCCTGCTGCCTATGCTATTGGTTTTTCGTTCACTCATGCCAATGTATAAAAGCCTTGAGGTGTCAAAAGGATATTGTATAAAGATCGACTGGCTGAAAATAAAATATAAGCCAGCGATACCACTCAAAGGGTTGATATTCGATGGATCAAACAATTTAGGTTCATCAAAATATATTGTGATGATTGACATATAATTTAGGGTGTAAGCAAATGTACTGATATTAAATACAAATGTTTTGCATATCTAAATATGGATTCGCAGCTGATTAATGAATGGTTAGAGAAAAAAGTATCTTTGTTTATGTACGATTTTAGCCTTTCACTTTACTTTTTCGATGTCAGGGAAGCACATCCTTTGGATACTTTTTTTATTTCTCTCCAAAACAAGATTGTCCTTTACCGTAAACATTCAGAAACAACGACCGAACTGTACCGAAAAGAATTAAGGCAGGGACTTGAAAAATTAAAAGCTGAGCAGCTTGAAGCAGAAGAAAAAACACTTGCAGCCTATAAAAAATCCTATGCTGAAGCCGGAGGAAGTGATGAGGATAAACATAGTTTTGCCACAATGGACGCTGGAGTATTGGATATGCAAAATCATTTTGCTTCAGCTGATGAGCGTTTAAAAACCCAATTTTTTGAGATGGCAGGCTATTTTAACAAGTCATCTTTGGTAATCGTTTATGCCTTGGTCGAAAACGAGTTGAGAAAACTTTGCGGCCTATTAAAAACAACTTTAAATAAAAGGATTTCCCTGGGCGATTTGGAGGGCAAGGATTATCTGCAATCTATTTTCGATTATTTTGACAAGGTTTTAGAGATAGATCTTCAGCGGGAACAGCACTTTTTGTCAATATTTAAAGACATACAGTTTTTAAGAAATAAGATTATGCATAATGGTGGGGAGTTCTCAATTGTAAAAAATGAAGAACTTGATCGGATTGTAAAAAGCAGTAAAGGCCTACTTTATTTGAATACAAATCGTGAAGAGGGAATACGTATTTTGGGGATTTCACGGATTGATTTTGTGTATGAAAAATATGATATCATACTTTCATTCCTACAAAAGTTAATATGGGTCGTCGATGAAAAATTAAAATATTCACTGCTCGAAAAGAGGCTTGTTTATTTGTTCCGGTACTTAACTGATGATTTAGATATTACAATTCAGCAAGTAAATAAGGTTAAGAATGGCTGGCAGACTACTTTTTTAATTGATACTATGGACTTTGACTATCTGATTGAATATCAATGCAAACTCACTGTTGTTGAGGCAAAACAAACAACAATAAATATTCTCAATCAAATAGAAAGTGATAAAAAACTTGAGAGGTTGAATCAACAATTGCTTGAAAACATCGACTTGCTAACTGAAAATATTTTAGCAGGTTTGTTTCATCCAGAAAAAGATGTAAATATTCAACTAATGTTTTACCCCAAATCTTAAATTGCTGATAGAACCGATTAATTAATTATTCACGAATTTTAGACAACTTATTATGGCAGAACCCTTAGAGACAGACTACCTTGCCACCCAAATCCGGGATCGGATCAGTGCCTTAAGTTCCGAATACTTTAAACATACCATGCAGGAGGAATTTGAGGACCTGCATGACCGGGACAGCACTTCCAAGGCGGAAATGATGGATTGGGTTCATGATACGCTGAAAAGAATTTATGTTTTGATCCTGGCATATCTGGAGACACAAAGGCTACCGCTGCTTGCGGAAACATTCAGAAACCGTTACGAAAACAGGTTGGAGGATGCAGGTTTCATGCTTGATGCGGGCGCCATGCCTTTCGACGAAGGCCGTGACTCATATCTATACCGATTGCGGGAATTTGAGGATTTTTTATTGGCTTTTCGGGCATTCGACATTTTCCGGGAAGAAAAACGTATCAGTACAAATATGCTGGAATCTGTTTTAAGTAATAGCCACCTAATAGTGAAGAAAACCAAAACTGTTATAAAAACGGAAACAACAGTTTATAAGGCCATAGAATGGTTTCTGCAAATGATGTACCCGGAAATTATTTACAGCAAGGCTCCATTATTTCCAGGAAAATTCAAGCATTATAGCGCCGATCTATTCATACCTGAATTACAAACAGCTATAGAATATAAATTGGTTGACCCGAACGATAATCCCGAAGACTATATTGATCAGATTAAAATCGATGCGGTAAATTATCGCGGAGATGACCGGTATAACCTATTCTATGCAGTCGTTTATTTTCGCGATAATGAAACACATAAGTTGGAAACTTTGCAAAGCTGCTGGCGGTCAAAACATTTCCCGGCTAATTGGAAACCAATTTTTGTATTTGGATAGGTTGTATCCACCCTATAACGGCCTCTGCCTTTCACCATGTTGGTTATTAAAAAATCGCCTCTGAATTGCTTCTTGAACCTGCAATAATTGCCTTTGTATAGCAACCTTATATTCCCATTCCTGTTGATCTCTATCTCTCGTTAGAGCCTCCATAATTTGCGAAATACGCGCCAACCAATCCCCATTATTTGCAGTTTGAATATATGCTTTTCTTGGGATGCTTATTGTTTGAAAAATTCACCCTTACAATGCTTTTTTAAAATTACTAATTTTATTAGTATATTTGTCTTAATGAATGATCCGAAGATATTTGAGGTGGAACTAAACGGGCAGATCGTCCAAGTGTCTGACCATACTATTAAGTCGGCTCGGGTCTATCATATTGTCTACCCCAATTCCAAACCGCCTTTAAATATTACGATAGCGGAAGATAGTGACGGATTGAAATTCTGGACTTCCCTACCTGAAGGACGTCAGAAAGAAGCGGAATTTGCAGGCAAGGTTATTGCTACGTATATTCGTGAATACAGGAGGAACCAACTATGTGTTACTACAACGGACAAAAAGTTACCCGCTCGGAATTTATTCGATTAAAAGGCATAGAAAAAGCGATCAGAAATTATAATTTCCTGAATGTCGGCGTTCATAACGGCTTTAACTATGCCCCCTGTGCTATATTAGTTCCATCTGAAGATGGAAAAGATTTTGAGATCGTGCAGGCCGAATGGGGCTATGTTCCTGGTTTTGTGAAAACCCGTTCCGAGGCCAATATTTTCCGCGCCAAATACACTACTCTTAATTTTAAATCAGAAAATCTTTTTGTGAAGGAGGACGGCAAACGGTCTATGTGGTCTTCCGCAGCTAAAAACCGTCGTTGCTTAGTATTATCTACAGGTATCGTCGAAAGCCGACATGTCCCGAAGATTGGCAAGAAGGGACAAGAGCTAAAAGAGACTATCAAGTATCCATATTATGTGACGGTAAAGAACCAGGAGTATTTTTTTATGCCAGGTTTATATAACGAATGGTTAGACCCGGAAACGAGCCAGTTTGTAAATACCGTCGCTATTGGAATTACAGAGGCCAATGCCCTTATGCGCCAAGTTCATAATACTAAATTGCGCATGCCGACGATATTAACGGAAGACCTGGCGTATGAATGGTTACTCAAAAAGCCGGACGAGGAACGATTGAGCACCATTGCCCGCACACAAATACCGTCACGCTTATTAGAGTTTTGTACGATTGATCCAGATTATCGCACCGCTAAAGAAGCGACGCCGCGTGACTTTCAGGAATTAGCGCCGATAGACACGGCTTACCTTGACGTTGCTGAGGAACTAAAGTTTAATCATTGGCCCGACGATCTTGAGCCTGTACTGGCTGGTGCCGAGCGGCCATCAGGTACAGTAGTCGAAAGTACCGTCAGAACTTATTATCCGCCAGGTATGAATCCCCAAGGCGACCTGTTCAACTAATGTTTATTTAAAATTCCTGCCTTTGTGCAGGTAGTTGGCCGATTCGTTATCGAGAGACTTTAACGGTTTTTCCACCGGAATAAATGGGGAGGCTTTTTCATCAGCTCGTGACAACGTCAAAACAGGTTGTTTCTCGTTACGGATTGCGGTTAGATCACCCAAAAGTTTTGTGATATCGAAAACACGGCGCACAATGATGTGCGTAACTTCAGCACGTTCGACCACACCTTCAACCATCAGTAATCGCGCATGTAAAATTTCTTTGCGGTATTTATCGAACAGTTTTGGAAAAACAACCAGGTTGGTTATGCCGGTTTCATCTTCCAATGTTATAAAGCAAACTCCTTTAGCTGTCCCTGGGCGCTGCCTGATCAAAATTAAGCCAGCGGTTTTAATGACTGTTTTATTTTCAATCACATTAGCTTCTTTAGCTGTTTTGATATGCAGCAATTCAAGTGTATGGCGAATAAAGCTGAGTGGATGGCCCTTTATAGAAAGGCCGGTTGTAGCGTAATCTTGTACGACGTGTTCGGACAAACGCAATTCAGGCAGATTCACTTCCGGCTCGTGAACGCTTTCCGATGGTTGGCCTTGCATCAATTGCACAGGACGGTCATGTAGTGCAGAAACTTCCCAAAGTGCGCGCCTGCGATCAAGTCCCATAGAACGGAAAGCATCGGCATTTGCGAGTTTTTCCATCGTTGCTACGCTAACTCCGGCATCACAAATCTGATGAGGAGCGGTGTAAGGTTTAGTTCTGCCCGCCACAAGCTTTTCCATTTCCTCTTTTCTAATGCCATCAATTTCCCTAAGCCCTAATCTATGCGCAAAATATTCACCTTGCTTGGCTTCAAGCGTATTGTCCCATTGTGAAAGGTTAACATCAATAGGCAGCATTTTAACACCATGCTCACGGGCATTCCTAACGATCTGTGCAGGCTGATAAAAGCCCATGGGCTGACTATTAAGTAAAGCAGCGCAGAACACATCGGGATAATAAAATTTCAGCCAACAAGAAACGTAAACGAGTAAAGCGAAACTGGCGGCATGGCTTTCGGGAAAACCATAACTTCCAAATCCCTCTAACTGTTTAAAAATACGGCGGGCATACTCTTCAGTATAACCACGAGAAGTCATACCGTTGATCAGTTTATGCTCAAACTTACTAACCATACCGTTGAATTTAAAGGTGGCCATCGTGCGACGAAGTAGGTCAGCCTCGCCTGGTGTAAATCCGGCAGCAACTATAGCCAATTCCATCGCCTGCTCTTGGAACAGCGGTACGCCGAGTGTGCGCTCCAATATAGATTTAATTTCGTCCGATGGGTAATCTACAGCTTCTTCTCCATTCCGTCGCCTGATATAGGGATGCACCATGTCGCCTTGTATCGGGCCTGGCCGTACAATTGCTACTTCGATCACCAGGTCATAAAAGCAGGTAGGCTTCATTCGTGGCAGCATAGACATCTGCGCACGGCTTTCAATCTGAAATACGCCAACGGTGTCGGCAGCAGTGATCATTTCATAAACTTTTGGGTCGTCCTGCGGAATATTTGCTAAGGTGAGTGTAATGCCGTAATGGTTTTGCACCAAATCAAAAGCCTTACGGATACAGGTCAGCATTCCCAAAGACAAAATATCTACTTTCATAAAACCGAGCGCGTCTATGTCGTCCTTATTCCATTCGATATTCGTGCGGTTTTCCATGCGGGCATGAAAGATTGGGCACAGGTCGCTTAACTTCCCGTCTGTAATAACAAAGCCCCCAGTATGCTGGCCAAGCTGACGGGGAAAGCCGATAAGCAGGGAGGTCAGCTCTATCACTTTTAGCAAATGAGGATCTTTGTGATTAAGCCCCAAAGAGCCGACTTGTGCCGCCGTAATTTCCTCATCGGACAGATCACCGTAAGCATCAGATAGTTGCTTAACCACATCTACCGAAAGTCCCATAGCGCGTCCGACATCATTAACCGCGCCTTTGTAATGGAGCATAAATACGGTTGGCAGGATCGCCGCACGGTCACGGCCAAAGCGGTTGTAGACATACTGCATTACTTCTTCCCGCCGTTCATGCTCAAAGTCTACATCAATGTCAGGCGGCTCGTTGCGCTCTTTGGAAAGGAAACGGGCGAAGAGTAAATTGGATTTATCAGGTGCAACCGACGTAATGCCGAGCACAAAGCAAACTGCAGAATTAGCGGCAGATCCCCGGCCCTGACAAAGAATATGCTGGTTCCTGGCCCAAGTAACATAGTCTTCTACAGTGAGGAAATAATCGGGAACATCCAATTCGGCAATGATCTCCAATTCATCTTCAATAGCTTTTTTGACTTTTGACGGTATGTTGTTATTATAAAAGCTATTCGCACCTTTCCAGGCGAGGTATTCCAATTGCTGCTGAGGTGTACGACCGCCAGTGGTCAGTTCACTGGGATATTTGTATTTCAGTGATTTCAGGTCGAACCGGCAGGCATCAGCAATAGTTCGGGCATTAATGATCGCTTCCGGATAATTGCGAAATAAGCGCTCCATCTCAGCTTTTTCTTTGAGATGCCTTTCGGCATTTTGATGCAGTTTATAACCGGCATTAAAAATCGTGCATTTTTCCCGAATGCAAGTCACAACGTCTTGCAGTTCCCTTCTGTTAGGGTGATGATAATGAACATCATTAGTGGCGACCAATGGGATATTTAATTCAGCTAACAGGAAAAGGCGCTTGGCATCATCGCCTGTATAATATTTGGTTGCAGCGAGATAAAGGTTAGGCAGGTTTTGCTTGTAATCTTTTACATGGTTCGTAAATACAAGTTCAAATTCAAAATCTTGGGTGATCTTGTCGGGTGGTATGATAATAAAATAAGACCCTTCAGAATGCTGGTAAACATCCCTTTTAGAAATATAACATTTTTCTTTTTCAGCACGCAAATTGCCCAATGTAAGTAAAGCGGAAAGCCGGGCATAGGATTCTTTGTCAGTTGGATAAGCCAACAAGCTTGGGCCATCGAGCAGGTCAAGGCGAACACCGGGAATCAGTCGGATATTGCGGTCTTTAGCAACTTGGTAAGCACGGACAACACCTGCAAAAGTGTTACGATCACTGATGCCAATCGCATCATACCCCAAATCGGCCGCTTGGTCGACGAGTTCTTCCGGGTGACTGCCGCCGCGCCGAAAGCTAAAATTGCTGGTCACCTGTAATTCGACGTAACTCATGCGAAAAAGCCATGTAGATACCAGTGTTGATTGTTTTCTGCATTATAGTGGCCTGAGCGAAAAAGCCAATACCGACGCCCTGCTTCATCTTCGGCGATATAGTAGTCCCGGTGTTCACCCGGTTCGAGCCACCATTCACGTTCGATGCGCTCAGGGCCGTCGGCACCTACGATAATATGCTGCTCACCTTTCCAGATAAATAACTTGGGCGGGTAATCCGGTGTTAGCGCCATCGCTTCAATACGTTCCGGATTATCCAGTATTTGCATAGGCCGTGGTTTATCCGTGCGCCAATCACTTTCGGGTTTCTTTTTAAAATTGGTGTTTGGTTCCGGCGTGCGTTCAGGCCAGTAATGTTCCCCTGGAAGGTAACGATTAATATGAGCTGTGCCGATCCGGCCTGCTACCCGGTCAAGCAGTTCGGCTACTTCTTCACTATCCGCGCCGCCTCCGGCTGACCAAATTTCACTTTGCTTATCGTTGACAGGTTCCGTCTTCAGTGCATCCAACACAAATAATTCAATGCCAAGTCCCGGCGCGATGGTTTCCAGCTTAATAAAAAATAATTTGAATAAGTGCTGTGTTCGGTTACTGGGATGATTGGTGCCTATGCTAATGTTCCCGTTCTTGCCATCTACCCGATACCAGGTTAATATAGCGGAGCGGACACCTAAACCTTCACCGTAAAGCCTTTTGCAAAGCCTTTCGAGCAAATCATTTAATCCTATTTCTATAGCCGTTCGGGTACGGACAGGTTCCATGCAATCGAGGCGTACGCTGTATGGCACTGGTTCTTTAAGCGGAAATAAATATTCTACCTCCTGACCGAGTGCTTGTTGCAGCCGCAGTACCATATCTTTACCAAAACGCCTGCGTAAGACGGCGTTTGGCATGTAAATAAAACTATTGATCTGATGCAGGCCCAAGTTCCGCAGCTTCAATAGCTGGTTCATAGGCAAACGTAGCGCGGATGGTGGTAACGGCATCAGCGCATTCCTGTGTTCGCCTTCAGGTACGATAAGGCCGGAGGTCGCGCAACGGGCAACGCCCCAGGCGGTGCCGATAGTGTCGGCAATCGCCGGGCGAACGTCATAGCCAATCGCTTTTAAGCGGGAAACAATTTCTTGTAAATAAGCTTTTTCCCCGCCTTTCAAATGTGTACAGCCGGTTACATCCAGTAATAAACCGTCAGGCGGATCAACCTGTACAAGCGGCGTATAACGCAGGCACCATTCCGCGAGGCCGGTTAGTAATTTCAGGTTGCGGCCCGGTTTACCGTCGAAAACCTGGAGATCCGGCGCGATGACCCGTGCATCGGCAACGGTCATACCTTCCGTTACTCCGTACTTACTGGCTTCATCTGTCAACGCGGTAATGAGCATACGTCCATGGTCGGGTTCGGCGAAGACATATGCTTTCCCTTTCAGCCCGGTTTGGCGGATTGCCTTCCAGTCTGTGAGTAAATGCCGGAACCATATGGACGCAAAACGCTTAGGCATAACGGCGTGCTTCTTCCGTAAGCTGCGGTGCGGTGATCGTCTGAAAATCCTGTTTTTTCCACTCTACAGTCCAGTTGCCTGGCCTGCCATTCCTCACTTTAAGCAATTCAACTTGCCAGCGCGGATGGCCGACGCCAGGCATACCAGTTCTAAGCTGGCTACGCACAGGCCGGATTTGCCATCGGGTAACGCAGGCAGTCGTATTGACTTTTTTGACATCCTTTCGCAAAACAAAACCCGTTACGTGGCTTTTTTCAACGGCTAATTGTAAACGTTGGGATTCCGTAAAGCTGAGGTCTTTAGTTTCACAAATGACTGTTGCAACACCATCACATTTTAGCACTTCCTCGGTAACCCAAAGCACATCTTTTTGTAGCGGCACATCTACGAAAATAACACGGTCGGGATCGACACCAAAAAGTTTCAGCGCTGGCGGGTAAATGCGGCGGGTATAACTGATCCACAAGCAGGCCCCACCATTGCCCAATAGTTTTTGAACAAGACCGGCAATAAATCCACCGCTGGCGGCGGTGTCTTCCGGACAGCTGCTTATAAATTCATGGATCGCGCCGGTCGGGAACACGCCGTCGGGAAAAGCGGCTGCTACCGGGCCAAGGCCCAGGTCATTGTCAGCGCCGGGTTGCGGCGGACGGAAGCCCTCCCAGCGGATCATATCCTGCCTGAGTTTGCTGATGATTTCTTCTTTCGTTGCAGTCATGGTCGTCGTTTAAAAGTCAAAGTGCATTTGATCAAAATTCAGCTTACGGCTGCTGTTATACTCCCTAATGGCGGCGGCAATGGTTCTCACTTCATCCAGCGAAAAAACCTCATCTTCGCTGAAACCTATTATATCTTCAGGTTTCAGCTGATCCTTCTCGATATTCACATAAATCACCGAATGATGATTGAATGTCCTGATCTGATAGCGCATAAAACCTACGTGATCAGCGAGTTGGTCAAGCTGTTCGCCAGAGAAAGTTACCAGCCGAGAGTTGAGTTCTATTTGTAAATTAAATGGTACCATGTTTGCCAAATTTGAGGACTATAAAGTTATGCTAATATTTTTAGCATTTTCTATTACTTTTTTACAATTTTTTATTCACATTTGTTTTATTAAAATTTACTGAACATGGATAAGGCATTTTTAAGTGGGCCCAAAGCGATTACAATTGATCGAAAGCAGGGAGGGCAACTAACCCTGCGGGTAATCCCTGAATTTGATGATGCTACCGAAGCATTAATTTATGGCGGATTGGCCTTTCAATTATTTCGGGAAGATTATGGCATGTTTCAGTTATTTCATGTTGAAGTGCCTGGCTACGAAGCGCCCAAAATGGAATCGTTAGGCATGCTTTTATTTGACCGCGAGGAAAATTGGATTTATGACGGGGATAAATTAACAATTGATGAACAGGAAGAAGCTGCGGGATTCATTACCGGTCATCGTGGAGCAATGGATAGACTGATCAAAGACATTCTTTAAAACATATGCATACAGAATACCTAAAGCGGGTGGTTATATATCTACAGCAGGAATTGCCGGAATATCAGGAAATGTTGAGTGTGAAAGCTAATCAGATTGTTTTTACCGTACATCCCGGTGCCGTATTTGAACAATTTTACCAAAAGCTATTCGCTTCTGTATCTGCTTGTACCGCCCGTATCCGCAACAGAGAAATTGATCTGGAATTTAAGGTATGGTCACCTACGCAGGAGCGCGATTTTAAGGTGCTTAAATAAAATTTCTACTACTAAACAAAATGCCAGTCGATCTCATTGCCGACAAGCTGTGCCAGCCAATTCAGATCCGGATTGGTTAGCCATTCCCACTCGTTGATATCGGCACAAATAACGGCACCAAGTTCTTTGCCTGCCTGGAAAATATAAAAACAACAAAAGTCATCCCCACTGTACCAATGGGGAATTATATCAAGATCAATCGTACCCCTATTGATTTCAATGGTAATCAAAAAAGGTGCTTCCGTTAGTATAGTTTCGACATCAAACAATGTTCAGGAGATTAGAAGTTAGGTATCCGATTAACATTTTTAATTTAGGATACTGACCTGGATATTACCCTAAGCTACGAAATCATAAAGTCATTTCAAATAGCCCAACCTAACTTATCCCCGTGTAAGATTTTGCAATCGTACTGTTTTCGAGTTAAAGTTTTGGTATTTCCGGCCCGCTAAACGGGTTTTCAATGGCTTCCATGATCTGTATTAACCTGTGCCTTGCATGGCCATTTTTGGAATCGTTCCGCATCATCTCTATATTCCGATCTACCGCCTCTTTCACATTAAACTGGGTAATGGCTCTGTTTATCCGTAATGTTTCCGGTAAAGTAACCTTTTCAAAATAGGCTATTAACTCCTGATCTGTCATTTAGCAAAAATAGCAAGGCTATGTATGGAATTGATTACTTCTCTATTTATTCTTTCCAATTTTTGGCGAATCATTGTTTTTCCATTTGAAAAAGTAAAAATAAAAGTCCCGATGCGCTCGCCGCCGGGGACTTTCAACCTAAACCTTATCACAATAAGCGAATGAGAATCATTCGCTTAAAATAGGTTGGCAATTTAAGCAATAAAATAACTTACAGGCAAATAAAAGGCACAACAAAGTACCCCGGCCTTAATAGGTCGGGGTGCAATAGCTTATGCTTTATAAGCATAAGGCAACAGGTAGGAAATAAAAATCACCTTCTTATATATTGATTATTTTCAGGGCCGTCTTTTTTTCGTTCTAACAGCGTTTCCCATATTTCGTAGTCACTTTCATAAGTTTCGCCCTCGAACAGGTACCTCTCGTTCTCTTCGTCAAAAGTAATCTGCTCAAAATCCTCGTCACTTAGCGAAATATCTGTCAATGTTTTGCCATCATAATTAGTTTCACCGAAGATGCCCATGTTCGGTTCAGAATAGCTTTGTACAAATCCGACCTGATAGTTATCCGCTAATTCTGTTACGATAGCAATATTCGGCGACCATTTCGTCTGATAGCTTAGATAATCATTATCCCATGCTATTTCAAAGAAATAACCGCCCTTTTCCTTGGCAATAAAATCAGGCAACTGGCCTTGATCAGTTTCTTTTTCTTTTTGGGCCATGCGTTCAAAAAGATCTTTCAAAGACTCGATCTGTTTTTCATCTCCTTTAAATTCAACAATATTGCTGCACCAGTTTGGCATAGTAATCAGTTTTAGAGGTTTTAAAATAATAGTTTGCCGTAGTTCTGGGCCAAATGAAATGGGTAATTGGCAACCAGCATCTCGGTCTTTAACTTCTGCTTGCGGCTTTTTGCATTAACAGCAATTGGTTGAATAATAGCAAGTTCTACCCACCCAAACTGTTTAACGTACCTCGCTAAAATGCCGGACGGGTAAGCGGACAATAGAAATTTACCTTTTATTTTAGCCAGTAAAGAGAGCAAATTCTCAAAATCCTGCTCGGAGTAACCATCATAATGCCCCATGTCAGAATTGAAATACGGCGGGTCGCAGTAGAAAAAACTGTTTTCATGGTCACGGCTTTTGATAATTTTTAAAGCATCAGTACATTCCAACTGGCAGTTTTTCAACCTTTTGACCAGCCTTTTGGTAAAGTTGTCAATCTTGGATTGAATCTTTCCGTTCATGGTATTACCTGTAATATCATATCCCCAGCCACCATCTATCATGGAGGCGAAACTTTGGCAACATAACACCCAGGTTGCCCAGGCACGCTTAACTTCGGAAAACATGTCGGTGTTATTGTAGATCACCCAAGCATGGCGGTGCAATTCCCGGCTATGGAGTGTAGCTTTAATTTCTTCATATAAAGCTTCATAATTTTGTTGTATGACCCGGTAAAGGTTTATCAGTTCACCGTTGGTATCGTTTAGCACTTCCACTTCGGAAGGATGTTTTGCAAAAAATATGGCTGCACCTCCTGTAAATGGTTCCGCATAAAGTATATGCCTGGGGATCATGGTAACAATCTTTTCAGCCAGATTCTGCTTGCCACCGTAATAAGTGACAGGCGTTTTGATTTGGACATTGCTCATAGAAAAGATTTGGTTTTTTATAGAACATCGGTTAAAGTGAGGTCGACCACTTTGTCATTAATCAACAGGGATACGCGGCACTTTACGCCAGGAGTTCCCATGCTTTGTACTTTGAAGATTTTGCCATTATGGATAGCATGCGGTGAATCTTCCGGCACTTGAATCAAAGCGGTGCCGCTCGCCCTAATCCGGTCGACCTTAGCAAGAATGTGTTTCATCGTTTAAAAATTTGCGGGTTGGGAAAAGCCAGGTCTAAACCGCCCGGCCCGTTTGAGAAAACGGGGTTGGTGAAGGGCGGCTTTGTCCTGGCGCGGGTGCCTGAAGGTGTGCGGGCGTTCCCGGCGCAAGCGATCCCGGCGTAGCGGGTACGCATGCGCAAAGGGTTAGCCCGCATTCCTGCAAGGCATGGGAGAAAAACGTTAAAGGAGTTTACTTAACGGCCTATCTTACGGCTATTGTCCTGATTATTTTGGATTTCATTTATCCGGAACTCGTTATACTTTTTACCGGTGAGATAAGACAAAACCTCCAGTTCGTGCAGGTCTAAACTTTGAGCAAGAATATGCCGTGTTAGATAGGTTTCCTTTTCGGCAAGTTGTTCAGGATTTTCCGCCGCATTTATGAATGCCCGAAGCAGTTCTGCCTGGGGTGACAAAGGCTGCTGCTGTAAACAAGTATAGGTATAGGTGCCACGATCCTCGTAAGGTACACGAAAGTCTATCTTATAGCTAACATCGAATTGCTCGGCTATTTCGCTTAGGCTCCTGATCGGGGGAATCCAGCGTGAGTCAAAATGAAGTGCGTTATCATAAACCATGATCGAAAGAAAAGGCGGTGTATGTTCCTCCATTTGGTTGAAATGATCTAAGATTACCTGTTCGTTATCGCCAGCAAACACAACAGTGTTCATACAATGGCCGGTAAGATTGCTCATCGTCCTCTTGTTACGTTATTGGCCTCACTTTCCGTTTGCTTAAATGAATTGGAGATATCATTTTCGGGAGCTTCCTGACGTTTCACGGTTGTGGTTTTAGTTTGTTCCCCATTGCCTCTCGCTGCTGCTTTTTCCGGCCATATTTCCTCATCCCTGACCTCTTTCATGTTTTTATCGTAGATGTCAAAAGATTTCATAACCGGATTGGCAGCGACCAAAACTGGAATAGATTTTTTACCCATGGTTAATTCCGTTTGCCAGTAATTACCGTTGCGCATAGCCTGAAGCCCCTCTGATTTGGTGGCTTCTTTATCCAGCCCCTTTAAAGGATACTTAGTTATGCCATTTTCAAACTGGTAGCCATATTCTGGCCTTAATACCTTTAGCGGGTGATTACCATATGCATCCTTAACATCCAGCTGTAACTTAAACCAGGCCTTGATTTTTTCGGATTTTTTCGCATCAGCCTCTGCGCCTTGTGGCCTTACGTAAATATCCTTTTCAAGTGATTGTCCGGATAATAATTTATAAGCCTGTAAAGCCGTAATGCGATGATCCCTTTCGATGTCGAAGGTTTGCTCACGCGGCACCAATTCACCTGTTTTATGCAGCGTGACATCAATCGTATTTAAAAAATAGGCATCGCCATCTTTTTGTTTATTAAAGTTAAGGCCATATTGAATGTAATCGGTTTTTGGAGCGTTTACATCCTTACTTTCTAAGGGCCTTAGAATATTGCTAATACCCAGGGTAAATTTGGGCAACTCTCGGCTAATCGCCGATTCCAGTACTGCATTTAGCTTTTCGCCAAAACCAAGGCTGGTTTGCAGTTTTTGAAGGTATTCCAGGTTTTTTTCATTTTTTACCATAATAATTAAATTTTAGTGATTAAAAAAGTTTGTATTGATGACCGATGGCCGGAGGTTCGTAGCCATTTTCCCTCGCGAAGTGTTCGCCGAATTCTGTAACCAGTTCCGCTATATCCCGGTAAGCCGTATCCTCCAAAACTTCAGTATGAAAGAAATGTGAACGATAGCCTGTTTCGCTGATAATTGGGCTTTCTGAGCGAAACTCCATGTGGCTGACCAATGGTTCATTTTCCGGATCGGGATGCTTATCCAGCCAATAATAGCGGTAAGCGACCTGTACATCCTGCCCATAAACTTTGATTTCCAGGTCGACGTTTTGTTTAAACTGTTCAGGTATCATAGTTGGCAAATTGTAATTCGATAAATGAAGACAGGCCACGCAGCGGCTTATGCGTTCGCATGCCTGCCCGCAATCCGGTTAGCCGCTCAAATCGACTTAGTGAAAAAACTTCGCTGTCTACCATAAAAGGCTTGTTGCAGCAGGTAATCTTTACCTGCTCGTTCATGATCTGGAAAGAAACAGAACGGCCCTTAAACCAGGTAGCTATTGCCGCATCTGCAATGCGGCCAACGAGGTTGGCATCAAAAATCAGGTGCCAGCGCGCCAAAGGAAAAGTTGATTTTAAAGCCTCCACTTGCGCCATAGATGGTAATAACCCTACTGCCGCAAAAGCAAGTTGTTCAGGAAATTTTAATAAAAATGCTCGTTGCGAAATAAAGCAAAGCAGTTCGGCTGCTGAATAACTGATATACAGGTCGCTAATCAGATTTGGATGGTCGGCATTTGCCAGCCAAAATTCCGAGGTGGACGGGACGCGATGCCATTCCGGTGCCCAACTTTCCACGACTTCGTTGCCATATTGAAACATCAACCGACCGTCGGCATATTGAAAAAATGGAGTGAAAAGCTCTATCACCTCCGGCTTGAGGCCAAACATAGGAGGTTATCTGGCGCGGGTTTTGTTATAACCCCTTGTTTCTTCAGTTTGCTGTTCAGTAGCTTTGAACTTCTTGGCAAAATGTTTTTCCATTTCAGCATAAGCCTTTTTGAAAGCTGGTGTCTGCTCGTCGGCTTGTTCTTTTTTATCGCTGTTTAATAGATGCCTTAGTCCCCTGATCAACAAATAAGAAATTCCGCCGTCAAGCAACACGGATAATATCAAAGCTGCGCGGTCAGCACGGATGCCTTTGGGGTCGGTTGCCCGGTGCTGCAACTCGGTTCCGTCCGGCAATCTCACATTAAAGCCTTTTTGAAAATCGTCCTTTTGCCAGTCTTTTAATTTGTACCCATTGATTTTATCAGGTGCAATAACCAGCTTGGGATCAAAAGAGATAAATTCCTTTGTACCAGGGTCATATTCAAAAACAACTTCTTTTTTCCCTGGCCCAGGAATGATCTTGTCAATACTTAGGGTTTTGCCAGTAATCAATGCCTGTGCTTCATCTTCGTCCAGTAGTGGTGGAATTACCGGCTGTTTATAAATGGGGTGCAATTTAAAGCTTACCTGGCCATCCGGGTTTCTGTCCAGTGACAATTTTGCGTCAAGCTGTTCAATGTGAACGCCGCTTGCATCAAGGTTTTTTAGGCTCATTAAATTCGTTCGCCGACCGGCAAGCAAAGCTTCAACATCTTCCGGGCTTAGGATGTAATTCCCGGTCTTATCTACCAGGCCGAGGCTTTCCATTTCCTGCTTCGGCAGTTCATTGACATAAAAAGGATTTTTCATAATTCTATTTTTAGCGTTTTAATTGATAATTATTATTGACCTCTATTTCTGAACCTTCGAAGTTGCCCATGTTTAGAGATTCAATGGTTAATACTTCAGGTTTTTGCTGTTTGGCTCCTAACAGATTTTTGTACAACAGATCCTCCCGGCTTAAAATAAATTGCTGGCCGCTTCCGAGATCTTCCATTTTCAGCCGACCATTTTTCAGGTTTTCGTTCACCTTAAAAATCGTCCCGTTATAGCTGATATGATCGTTTTCCGTTAAGAGGTGACTGGACACCTTTTTGTCATCGGCAAAAGCGGTTAGTTCCATGTTTCGTTTTCTTTCGAGGTCAAGGAGGTAGGTATAAATCTTCTCCGCATCGGCTGCGGCGCTGTGTATTTCAAAAGGATGATCAGTTAGAATACTGATCCAGCTATCCACATAAGCCGTGTGCTGGCTGGGGTCATGGCCGATTCGCAATTCATCGCCGATTAGAAGGGACGCAATTTCTGCCCGTAATTCCTCCCGTGCGTAATCTTTAGTCCCAAACTTGTTTAACAGGCTGCGGTCAAGGCGGCTTTCATGGCCAGTCCAATGGCCGAGTTCGTGAAGGGCGGTTGCATAATATTTGCCTGGCTCATCGAACTGTTGTTTAAGGGGTAAAGTGATATTATCCTTAAAGGGGCTGTAAAAAGCGCGATTTCCCGGAATATGCTGAATATCTGCACCGGAACTTTTGATGAGTTGTTCTGCTCTTTCCAGCGGCTCCCAACCAAGGGAAGAAATATCGGGTATGACCAGTTCGGGGATGCCGTTAACCTGCTCAGCGTTAAAAACGGCAAAACTGGTGATGATTGGCCTGTTCAACTTTACAGTAATTTTTACAGGATCACCTTTATCATCCTTAACCACCTTTCCATTCTCATCTCTTTTCGTTCTTTGCTCGTACAATTTAATAAACTGGATAGCGGTTGATTTCGAGCCTTTGCTTACCTGCCAGCCGTTATCATCAGCCTGTTTATAAGTCATCCACCGGGGATCGTTCCTGCCGCTCATGATGAGAGATAAAGTATTGATCCCCTGGTAGCGATTGCCGGTGACAGCGTTGTAAGGCAATTGAAATGCTGGCAGGCCCTTGCTGTTCCAGGGCTTTTGCCAGGGTGCGGTACCGGCTTTTAAAGCTTCGATCAGTTTCTCAGCAACTTCCACATGAAGTGCCTTTTTTTCATCGGCCATGTTCAGCCTCCCTTCTTTCGTCAGGGTCACCTGGAAATTCATCGGCGTAGTCAACGCCGTAAATCAATGCTTCTTCGGGTGTCAGTTCCAGTTCCTGACGCTCGGCAATCAGTTGTAATTTTCTTTCCAGCAACCCTATGTGCCGGTTATGATAATCATAGTTCATGGTGATTTATTTATGAGTTAAGGCGGCCTGGCAAACAAGCCGCATAAAAAAGCCAGCGGGGATAATTCCTGGCCATGATATTTAATGGAAAAATGCAGGTGTTCCCCGGTAACCCTGCCTGTCGCCCCGGTGATTCCGATAGCCTGACCTGCCACTATTTCTTCGTTCGGCAAAACGACGATTAGCGATAGATGCCCATAAATGCTCTCGAGGTCACTGGTATGGGTGATGATGATATAATTTCCGATGTAGGCGTTGTAGCCAATAGTCTTGACTATACCATTGAGTATGCAGAAAACGGTGTCGTGGCGGGCGGCAAGATCAACGCCCTGGTGAAATTGAATTTTGCCCGTTATGGGATGTAGCCGCCAGCCAAACCGGGAGGTCATGCGCAAACTCTTTAGTGGTAAGCTAAAATCCTGTTGGTCACAATCCATTTGAGGCCATGCTTTTGTTGCTGTTAAAAGCAATAGAAAAATTATGCAGGCATTTCTTTTTAAAACCATTAGACCTATAATTAGCGCCCGGCCCCGGCCGGGTTCATAATCGGGATCAAGGTCGCGATGCACATCAATATAATCTTGTACACTGACCACGGTAGCAAACATCAAATTCGCCCTGCTCATAGCTAAGTCCAAGGCCTCTTTTCGGTGGTTCAGTTCGCCGGTTGCATCCAAAAGATATAATCCTAAAATATCAATCACATCCTGTCCATCAATTTCCTCGTGTAGATGGGCGCGTAACTTGTCAAGTATTTCCTCGCCTGGCACCAGCATTAGCAGGGCATCCGTACTATACAGGCCAATCATCTGATTTTTAAATTTGACCAGCACCTCGTCTTTTTCAACATCCAAATTGTATATGGTGCCCATGTGGCCTTGCATGTGAACTGGGTCATGAGTGAGGGTTGGGTGAACCATGACCACTTTATCAAGTAGTTCATACATAATCTTAATTTTTTGTTAAGTAATCAATGTTTGTGAGCAGGCTTCATAGTGCCCTTTGCCGTGCCTGCTGGCTGTTGTGGCGGGATTTTTCGGAAGGTCATGGTCATGGCTTGCACCTCGTTAGTGATCCGCAAATAGTTGCTGCGCAGTATGTCATCCTTTTTGCCCTTAAAATCATAGAACAGCGGTAAGTCTTGGTAGGCTTTTTCCTCCGCTTTTATGGCATCCAGGTCGAGGTTAATGCGGCAATTGATAGCGGAAGTTTCGTATTTCCCGGTATATTTTTCAACCGCATCCGATGCTAAAAGCCCTACCATTTCCCCAGCTTTTAAGGAAGCTATCTTACCGGCCGGAATCAGCGGTTCGAGTTTCTCGTTTAAGGATAGCGACGTTTTGTTGCGGTCAATACTCAGGCTTTCGCCGGTTTGTTTAACCTTACCAAATAACCGCTCCAGCCATTCGAGCGTATCCTTATTCCGTACTGAGCCTGACAATACGTTACCCATTACTGAGGTAATGGTTTCGGCGGTTTCTTTACCATATTGCTGCCTGAGCATTGGTAATTCCTGCATTCCCAAAAGGACAGATACGCAATTACTACGTGCCTGGGAAACGCATACATCCACACGGTGGCAGTATAAACTTGGGCTTTCGTCGACTACAATCCCGACTGGGATATTACCTTTAGAATTGACTTCACGCAAGATGCAGTTCATCACTACCGAATAGCAGGCAGAGTTGATACTTTGGGTACTTGGGTCGTTGGCCAGCACCAAAATTCCGGGATGGTTAGGGTCGCTTATTTTTAGGTCAAAATCATCACCGGAGAATACCCAAAAAGTTTCTTTCGTCGCCATTCGACTAATAAAGATCTTTAAGGTGCCGACCTGGCCCTCCAACTGCTCAAAGGCTTTTGCCCGGTAAGCAGTAACGAATGGCGATAGCAATGAGGCCAGTTCCGGCTCTGAAAAGAGCGTGGTAAACACTTCCTCGTAAGGCAGATTTAAAAAAGCCAGCACATGAGGTAAAGTGGAATATTTACCATCCTCATATTTACTAAAGAAGTAGATGCAGGCTGCTAAAAAATTGACAGCACTTTGCGTAAAAAATTGGTCGCTGCCGCCGCTCTTATCGCCTTTTTTTAATGCTTCTACCAGTGCTTCGGCATTTTCGGAGGCATCGGCAAGGGTTTTGAGATACTTCTTGTTAAAAGGGTTAACCCGCCTGCTTTTCTCCGGGTCGTTTAGGTTCACCACATGAAAGGTGTAACCTTTGCATTTTTCGTTTTGTTTAGCGAGCAGGTAATGATAATAAACTATCTTACCTAAATCCGGGAATTTCAGATCGTAAACGCAAAGTGTAAACTCGTTGGCTATCATTTGCCGGATAACAGGCATCACAATCCCAAAGCTTTTCCCACTTCCCGGTACTCCCAACAGCAAAATTCCTCTGTATAAATTCTCTAAAACGAGGTAGCCTTTCCGGACTTTATTTTTGAAATAGAACAGGGTTGGAATGTTCACGGCGTTGGTTGCCAGCAATGGCATGGTTCGCTGCATAAAAGATTCCTCCTCTACGTTCCATCTGTCTTTGCCAAGCCTGGCGCTGATCATTTTGGAAACGTTATCCATTGAAGTGTGAATCAGGACAGTTCCTGTAAATGCAAAAGCGATATAGGCGATCTCATACCAGTTTAAGCCATAAAAAACAGGTAATCCCGGATGTCCGTAAAACCATAAGCCTCCGAAAAACAACAGCAAGCCTGAACTTAAAGGATAGGCGACCGAATTTTTAGGATTGAAATCCTGTTGCTTTTTGCTGAGCGTGCCAACCGATACGAGGCAGATCAGGATTAGGGTAAAAAGCTTGCTGTATATCGGTTGCTGGTAAATCTTCAGGCGGTGCAGCCGGTCAATAAAAAAAGCCAGGCCTTTGTAGGCATGGCTTTGTAATAATTGGGGGCCGTAGATAAAGCAAAATATTTCGAGTGCTACGGACAAATAGATTGCGGCCTGCAAAAACCTATGCTGGCTTTGCTGCTCTTTGCTTTCTTCCATAGCCTCATAAATTATCGGCCTTTAAAAGATCGCCGTATTTGATTTGCAGCGTTAATGTTCTGCCGGAAACCTGCTTTTCGGATAGTTCCACATTAAGGATTTTATTATCCGGGAACGTGACCTTTTTGAATACATAAATATTATGGTACTCCTTTTTAAAGGAGGGCTGCTGGTAAAGCTGCCATTCAGGTTTTATTTCTAAAGATTGTACGTTAGTCGCTTTAGTGATTTTTTTGTCCTCGATTTTAAACCGCAGTTCGTCAATGTCATAAGCAAGGTTGGTTTTGTTCTGAAAAGCCACATCTAAAAAAACGTGGTCGCCAACCGTATATACATGATTAAGGATCGCAGTCAGCCCGTACGCCTTTGCTTTCCGGATATCGGATTTTTTACCCCTGTGTAAAATGTCCATAGCGTAGGATTTCATTTCAGGGGTGGTCAGCGTTATGCCAGGAAAGTCAAGCGGCCGGCATTGCTCCGGCTGTATGGCAATAGCTGTGGGTAATTGCCGGCCGGTTGATTTGGTAAACACCAAATGATATTGCGCAATAAAGCTTTCGCCTACGATAGTGATCACGCCGAGGCTGGTGCAATCAGTTTGCAGGTGCCGCAAGGAATCCGGCACCAGTTTTATGCGCAGCAAGTTTTTAACGGGCATATCGCCGGTAATACTATGGCTGGAAATGTCTGCATACTGGATGGGTTCAGGCGATAAAAAATGAATGTCGGCCTGACTGCTGATCTCAATTTGCGGCAGCGAATCAATATTAGTTCTACCAGGGCTTTGAGCAAAAAGAATGTGTGCCGCACCGAAAAGCGCGGTTAACAACAAGAATACTTTTTTCATAAATGTTATTGTTTTTATTAGTGGTTACGAAGAGTTTCGGGGTCAATCAGGTAAACAAGCGTATTGTATTTCAACTTGGCTTTATTCTGGCGTATTAGCTTGCTTACGGCGGTGGTGGTCGATTCAAACATGCGCGAAACTACGCTCATCACCATCTGATTATTGTTATCAGCGGATTGCTGTAAGGTCAGGCCCTGGCTGGCATCGCTGCCAAGATCTTTTGTAAAATCCCGAAATGCGGATGCCGGAACATACAGGCCTGGTAAACCGTCATTATCATAAATGGATAATTTGACGGGCAGCAACTGGTCGTCTTCCATAATGGATTTAATGGTTAATAATACCCTTTGCCCGGTAAAGCCGGATATTTCGGCATAGAGATAAGTACCCTGTTTAACCAGGAAATGTCCGGCCATCATATCTTCCAATAGCCGGATGCGCAAACGTGATCCTGCATAACCGGTAATATTCTGATCGACAATGGCGCGGATGAGTCCGTCATGCTGTTCCGGCATGATGGTATTAAAGGCAGCTGTTGAATTGCTGGCTTTAGTTACCGGCAGCGTTTGTTCCTGTGGTGTCGCCGCTGCCAGTTTTTCCGCTAAAGCTTTTTTTTGCTGCGCCTTATAGTCCGGATCATGTGATTTGTCCATGCTGTCTATGAGCGCCATTTGCTGGCGGAACAATTGCATAGGGTCGGCATTCTGCGGGTTGCCGTTATTGGTGTTTTGCCTGGGCTGGCTGCGCATTCGGTTAAGTGCCTCCGCCAAGGCTTGATCTGATTGGTTGTGTTTTGCGGGCTTAGTTGGAACCGCCGATGCATCAGGAAAACTGGGATAATTAGGCGATAATGACCGCGACCTGTTGCCTTTATACTTAGCGGCTACTGCTTTTTTCAAGGAGTCAAGTTTCCTTTTCTCGGCATCGTTATAGAGATTTGGCGCTGCCGAGGCAGTCGTCGTATCATCCTGTAACTGGTTGATAGCGGTGTAGCCATCCGCTTTTTTGTATTGGTTGCGGTAGGCATCCAGTTTGTCGGTTAAGGTGCTTTTCTTAACCTGGTCGGAAACATCCGCGACGTTATCCTGCAAGGTATCCTTTCCTTTGGCAACCGCTTTTGGCTTGCCGAAGCTGCTTTTATAAGTATAAAAAAGTAGCAGGAAGAAAGGCAGCAGGATAAGCGGCAGGACGTACCTGGGGCTTTTAAAATTTACTTTCATGAGTTAATGATTTAGTTATTAATGGTTGGGCCGGGATTTTTTAAGCAAGGCGCGCAGGCTTTCCATTTGCATTAGCGCTTGATTCAGGGTCAGGCTGTCGGCATGGGTAAGTGTATCTTTTTTCAACAATAAATCGACCTGTTGCTGGGTAGCCCATAAAGTTTGCAATGCGCTTGCGGTGCTGATGATTTGGCCAAAGCCGGAGGCGGTATTTTGAACCGATGTTTTTACCTGTAGGATTGGCCTTTGCCGCTCTCGCATAACGGTAAAAGCCAATACGCCTGAAAATAGAATGGCAATAACCATGGCGGTAAAAACCTGGCGGGGATATTTTTCCATTAGCTGGCGGCTTTTTGAACCTGCGCGCTCGAAATAAATACCAAATTCCTTTTTCAGTTCGCTCCCCAATGTTTTACCGGGGTCACGGTTGGAAGTTATTTTTCTGAACATTATCGAGGTCTTTGTTTTCAAGGGTTTTCCATTGGGTAATCAGGACAGCGTTGGGATTATTATCCGAACGCACGTCAAGGTCTTTGAGGTAGCCCTCCGTGACCAGGGAACGAGTCAGGGTGCTGCTTCTGCGGTCAATCTTCTGTTTGCCATAATACCTGAAATATTTGTGCGGCATGTCCAAATAAACTGAGTCCATTGTTATGGTGAGCACTGCGCTGGAGGATAAAATGGAATTGAAAAATCCTTTTTCCTTGAGGTTATTATATTGTAAGGCACCGCTTTCATCGACGAGATACATCGCCTGTTTCATTTGGTATTCGATGTATTTATCATCGGGAGTCAGCGTAAAAAACAGGCTGTGAAACCGGATAATGTCGGAGCGGTATTCGGCTGCGCGGTTCATCTGCACATCGGTTTGTCTGGCCAGTACAGGTGTGCTATTGGCATCCAATACATAGACACTTTTACGGGCTATTGCTACTTGTTTATAGGCAAAAAAGCTGACTATACCCACCATTGCCAGGGCACATAAAAAGCTTCCTGCGGATAAAAAGGTAGCCAGCCTGATCTTTGATTCAATGTTTTTTATAATCATAATGGGCTTGGAAATTAAAAAAGCCGCCTTGTGGGGCAGCTTTTTAACGGTTAATAAAGAGGTTATTAAATCTTGGCGATCATACGGGTAACTGTCGCTCCGAGGCTGGAAGCGCCGCGTCCCATAGTAGAGGTTGCCGAGGTAATACCTGATGTCGACACTATCCAGGTGGATATGCTTGGTACTGTCAACATCGTTAAGCCGCCTATCAAAAAGGTTACTATGACCATTCCAAAGGATAAAATACCGTTGGAGGCGAACCAGCCTAACTTCTCCATTGAGTTCCCTGCCGAAGTGTCCAGTAATTGCTGGAAACGGGTAATTTCAGCTTCCATTGCAAACTGCTGAAATTGCGTGGCGATATAGAGTACGAGGTAAGCTATCCCGCTGTACAGGTTGACGGATATAAAGCGGGCGACCCATGTCGTGAACGAATCCCGAAAAGCGGGCATAATACTGACTGCGACGGAAAACGGCCCGAGTATAATCAGTATCGTTGAAAATATGATCTGTATAAAGAATATGATGTAAACACATATTCGTAATATCCAAATGGCACAAGTTTCCAACAGGGATGTGACCAGTAACTGAAGCCCGACCTGCAGCCGGTTTCTTAATTCAATAATCGGGTTCCATATTTGAGCAAAGCCATCTTTGACGGCGGAGGTGACAGATTCCCATGCTTTCCCGTACCAGGTGGTAGCCTCATTGCTGGCAACTTCGGTTTGTGCCTGCATACTCATCAGCGAGTCGGCTACCGTTACCATTAATTGCGCCCGTTGCACCCGCAGGTCGTTTAACTGGGTTTCGCTGCCGTTAAACAGGGCGTTGGTTTTGCTTTCGATGACGTCCGTTGGAAAGGCCACTACTTTCGTGAAAGTTCCCCACCAAAGTATTACCATGACTAATCCGAAAGGCCGAAGCAGTGGCATGACTTCCAATTGCTTATCTCCCGACATCATCTCGTATGCCTTTAGTGAAAAAAAGATGATCATAAATATGGCAGCAAGCGCCTGGGCATCGGCGATGAACGTATCGTACTGCCCCCAAATACTGGCTTTCATAGCTTGCAAAAAGTGCATGATACCATCTTCATAAACACCGTTGCCTTGCAAAAAATTAAAGGTGTCCTTAAACGAATCAGATACGCTGACCGGCTGGACTTGTAATAACATACCGAGCATAAATGATGAGTTAAAGTTTGTAATTGGCTAATATTTCATCCGCGATTTGTTGGTCTGACTTGTAACCAGCCGGAATGTTGACAGGAGTTGTGGCGGGCGATTTCAGGCTTTTAGCCTTTTCGCTCAGTGCGAGGAAGGTACCAGCTTGCTGCTTTTTCGTTGCCCAGGCCGCATTTAGCCTGCGGTATTCTGCCAGCAAACGATAATAGGTTAAAATGCGCGAACCCCGGTCAAGTGTCGTCGTTCTCGCCGTGTTGAGCCGTTCGGAAAGGCTATGCGATTGTTCAAGGTACCAGTTGTAAGTACCGCTGCTAACAAGATAATTTTGCACTTTGGATGATACGCCGCTTAACAATTGGCTATCCTGCTGGTTAAGCAAATCCTTAAATTCCTTACTGTAATATAAAAGCCACAAAGGATCTGCGGAGGATACCAGACCCGAATAATTGACGGCTTCAGATACAGCGGTATTACGCAGCGTATCGGCCTGTAATTTATAAGCATTGTCGGTATTCTGCATGGCGGCGACAAGTGCCAACCTTTGGGTCTGCGGGCCTGACGGACCGAGCGGACGGAGATCGGTTTTATGATAGTTCGGGAACCACGCCCAGGTCAACCAATATAGCGGGTTGAGCCAAAGAAAACCATGGGTCGGGGTAAAATCATTTTGATTCCACTGCTTAAATACCATGCGTTCTTGCTGGTATCTAACCGATTGATCGTTGACATACATTTGGGCAAAAGTGTATTTGCCCAGGCATAGCAATAGCATTGCTATGATGGTCATTCTTTTAATCATAAGCTTATTGTTTTAGTAATTGATACTGGAGTAATAGCTGGTCAGCCAGGTGGGTGTCCTGATTGATAAATCCCTGAAAGGGATCGGCTGATTTGATTACGCCGTTCAGCTTCGCGAAATACATGGTTTTGTAAATGCTGTAAGAAAGCGCGCGCATAACCTGCAAATCAAGGATCACCTTGCGCAATAAAAAATCGCGCTTTTCATAATCCATCAATACGTTGTCGCCCTCCTTTAAAATAAAGGACGATACCTCGGATACCAGGTTGATGCCCCGCGTTTTCATTTGCTCGGCATTCTGCTGGGCGAATAATAAGAGTAAGGGATCGGCTTTGGCGAGGTTTGTGATCTGGCTACATTGTGTCGTGATATCGCCAATGATTTCCGCGACCTGCTTAACGGCCAGCCCGTCTTTGAGTGTGCCGTCAACAGTAGCAAGAGACTGGTGGATCATATCCTGTACCAGTACAACCGAACTAACGTTAAGATTAATATTGTCCAAATCCTGCTTGATTTTACTCAGCGAATTTTGGTGCGTATTCTCTGCGGCTTCCCTCGTCAGGCCGTTCTCATTGACGATGGCAAAATGCTGGGCATCAAAAATGATAGTTTGGGCGTAGGTTTTCAGGCCGCCTGTTACGAACAGGAATAGGCCGATCAATAATTGTTTTTTCATAATTTTTCATTTAAGGGCTTTGGCGTTCCGCATAATGTCATCTACCAGATTTTTATCCTGGTTGATAAAACTGCCGAACGGGTTGCCCGATTTGGAATGGAGTTGATTGTTAAAATTGATAATAGAATTTAGCAGGCCGCGCGATGCGCCGTCGATGCGTCGTAATTCGGTGACCACATAGCTGAATAGCATCTTGCGGTCACTGGCTTTCATTTGGTTTACATCGCCGATACTTAAAATCAGCCCGGCGCAATATTCCGTTAATAGGGTGGCCTGATCAGCAAGGTCAGCTTCAGAATTTGCAGCCAGCAGGATCAAAACGGGATTGCCCTCGCATTGGGCGATAATTAGTTTTTGCTGGCTGATAATTTCATTAACCAGTGGAGCGGCTTCCAGCCCGATCTCACCTGCATCAATCACCAAGCCGAGCGTATGAAAGCGGCTTTGAATATTACGGTAGGTGGTTTTCAGGGTGGTCATCTGCGATTTGTTCACGTCCTCGTTGGCGGTTACCGTTGCCTGATTCGTTCGGGCGTTTGTTTGACGGTCGTGTTCTGACTGGCTTTCGGTAACCAGCTGGTCAATCAGTTCAACGTTGGTCTGTGCAGAACCCATTTTTACCAGCAGTAACAGACCCAGGCTTAAATAAATCAGCTTTTTCATTGCTTCAGGGTTTTAGAGTTCTGGATAATGTTGTCGCCGATCTGCCGGTCAATATTGATAAAGCCGGAATAAGGGTTTAACGAATTCAGGATGCCGCGCATTTTGGCATAATACATCGTTCGGTACATGCCATAAGCCACGCCCCTGATAATGGATAGTTCGCTGACTATGCGGTTTAGCAGCTTGGCTCTTTCACCGCTGTCCATTAAGTTGCTTTGTCCGCCCTGCAATATGAAGGTGCTTACCTCGGCTGAAAGTGCGGTCGCCCTGGTCTTAAATTCAGTAGCCCCTTGTTGAGCAAATAGCAATAACACCGGATCACTTTGGGCGAGGGTGGCGGCTTTATTGACGTCGGTTACAATGTCGCTGCTGATCTCGGCAATATCCTTAATGGCCAATAGGTTCGACATGATGGAGGACACCTGACTTAATCCTTTGTAAATATCCTTTTGTAAGGAATTAACAGCAGTTAACTGGCCGGTGACGGCAAGCTGGCCGGTTTGGATGAGCGTTAATTTATTGTTAGTAGTATTCAACTGCCCGTTGATGATGCCCGAATGCACTGCCATTGCCGCCGCTGTGGTTGGGTCGACGTAGACTGCCTGGGCTGAAACTTTCGCGGCGCTAATTGCCGCAAGGATGATTACGAAAAATAAAGATTTCATGGTTTTGAGTTTAATGTTTAAGCCGCATTTTGAGATAGCGGCCCCTGCTTATTCACTTGTTTCACAAAAGCTTCCAGCTTCAGACCTGATATTTGCAGGTCATTTACAAAGGCGGTTAATGCTGCGGGATAATCATGGAAAATGGCTACGTATTTTTCTACCGCACTTTTCTCCGGCTTTTCGGTTGTATAGGTCAAATACTGGAAGATGGATACCTCTACGCCATAAACCTCGCCTGTATTTCCCCTGCGGATATAAACCTCTTTGAATTTTCCCCGTCCGTCCTTGTTATCCAGTTGGTTGATGGTAAAGATTTTCTTTTGTTCGGTTTCAGACAGCGATAAAAGCTTGGCGATCTCCTGATAGTTGTCCTTAAACCGGGATTGGTCAAGCAACATGATAGTATCTGAATTACTTAATATACTGTCCTTTACTACCGCGTTCCCTAAAATGTCACCGAGTTCCTGGGTAACCACTATTGCTTCTCCCCAAAACTTGCGAACCGTTTTGTACAAGTACAATAGATAACCTGCCATTAATGGAGATGCAATGGCTTTCCATGCTTCCTCCACGATCAGGCATTTGCGATGATCAGACCGGTAACGCATTTTCTGGATGAACACATCCATAATAATGAGCGTGACGATGGGAAATAAAATGCGGTTTTCTTTTATGGAATCTATTTCAAACACTATAAACCGCTCAGTAAACAGTGACTGGTCAGCCGCCTCGTTAAGTATGCTTTGGAACTCGCCGCCTTTTGAAAATTTTTTGAGTACATAGCGGAACTCGTCCACGTCAAACGGAATGCGTTCTTCCTGCTTGATCTGAGGTATTTTGCTTAGGGCAAAATCATAAAAGGTATTAAAACAAAACGGATAATCTACTTCCCCAAACCCATAGCTATAATAAGCACTGATCACATTGGAAATCACATCCCTTTCAACCGAGGAAATACTTCCCTCGGCACCTTTCCATAACAGGCTGATGAGCGTTACTAAGAAGTCCTTTTTTTCTATATTATATTCAGCCTCCGTGATCTGGAAGGGGTTCATCGTGATGGGCTTTTTGTCGGTGTAGGTGATGTACTTGCCGTTATAATAACTGCACAGGCCGGAGTAAGAATGCCCGGTGTCCACGATCACCACGTCCATGTTATAAAGAAGGTATTGTTCGGTCAGGGAATTGATAAAGTACGATTTACCCGAACCGCTCGGACCTAAACAAAAGCGGTTTCTTGCGCTTATCCTGTTTTGTCGCATCGGCAGATCTGATGGGTCAATAGCTACTGGAATGCCCTGCCGGTCAGTGAACCTTACCAAAAAATCGGACGGGTCATCGGTCAGCAGGGCTTCCTTGAAAAAAAAGCAAAGGGCTGCATCAGAGGTGGTCAGGAACCAGTCGTATTTCTGTAATTCGACTGCATTACCCGGTAAAACAGAACGGTAAAGTTCCATTTGGTTATAGGCGTTTTTGGAAGGGATAATTCCTTGCTGAAACAGGGCGGCCTCAATATAATTTGCTGCCCGGCTTATCCGGTCATCCTGGGCGCAGACCATAATATTAAAATGGGCGTTGACCAGTAACTGGTTATCCCTGGCTACATCGGCCAATAACTGGTCGATGTCTTCGACGCATAGGTTATTAGCCGGATCGGGTACACCGGAGTGACGTTTGCGTTTCAGTTCCAGTTTATTCAGCGTTACTCTTTGCTGCGGAATTTCCAGCACTTGATTAAAGATGATGCAGTCATAGCCGGGCACCGTGTGCAGGAAACTAAAATTATCTACCGGCAGCGTACTTTTGGTTTGGCCTTCCTGCTTTTCAGTATAGGTAGCGACTTGCTCCGGCAGATCTATCAGGTCGGTATCGATCAGGCTGATACTCCGAATTGTGCGGCCACCCATTTTGAGTTCCTGGTCAAGTGAAAGCAAATTATCGAGCGTGATCAGGTCACTGGAAAACGACATACCCAATATCCGTTTGACATATTGCTGAATATCCTTTTCTTCCAATAAGATGGGCTGCAGACCTGCGCCTGATAACAGGTCGTTTGTTTTAAGCACCGACTGTTTGAAGTCGTTAAGTGCTTTGTGATCGAAAACATAAAAGGTGTTTCGCTTCACCTGCCGGGTAATGACGAGGTAAGTGTAAATGGCCGTGTATTCCCTGCCCTCAAAATGCTGGTGATATTTTTCCTGTAGGAATTCGGGGGCGGCTTTACCCTGGTATTGTTTCCGGCAAAAAACATCCTGCTTTTGGATAATAAAACCTTCGCCTAAAATTTTTACGAGGTTAAGCAGTAGGCCGTGATAACTGTTGTAGCCGTCCGGGTCAGCAGCATATTGAAGTACCGGATTTTGAATTTTAAAAATAACTGAGTAATCGCCGCGCAGGCCATATAACAAGCTTAACGCGTTATGTTGGTCTATACCCGCATACGGCAGTTCAAAGGAGTTTTTCTGATGGGATGCCATGGGATTGAAAATTGACGGGGTGAACAAAAACGCCTTTGTGGCGTGACTTGGAGTGGAGGCCCCCTTTCTGTTTTTGGAAAGTGTAAAAGAGTCCGCCTGCAATGGTGATGATGGTAACGGCACCGCCTAAATACATGCTGGTTAGTGCGCCAGTTAAGCCACCTGAAACCAATCCGATAATCAGTGAGCTGATTCCCCAGGCGATGAATTTGCCTTTGAAGCCTCGATAAATAAGGGGCTTTTGAAGCCCCTTATAAATTGCGTACTTGCGTATCATACCCCGAAAAAGGCCTTGATGACTACAGAAACCAACACCAGGAAAAGGCAAGATCCGCCCCAGCCCATGATCTCCTTGTTGATATCCTGATCCCCTGAGTTCCACTTGATGTAAACCCGGACGCCGCCGATAATACCGACCACGGCACCGATGGCGAGACAAAGTGTCGAAACAGGGTCTACATAACTGGTAAGGGATGAAGTGGCGGCATTGATGCCTGTCGTACCACCTCCGGTTTGCGCGAATGCGCCTTGTGCTGCCAAAGTTACGGACGCAGCTACTGCTAACAGTTTCTTGTTTTTTACTGTCATAAAACTTAAAAAATAAAAGGGTGAATAAAAAATGATGGATTGTTAAATCCCGTAAAGGGCTTTGATGAAGATGCCTGCGAGTATCAAAAACAGGCAGGAACCGAACCAGCCGATAACCTGGGCATCAATCGGATGATGGTGCCGATGGCCTCTAATCTGCCAGTTGGTGTAGACCCGCAAACCGCCGATGATACCAGTTAGCGCACCGATTACCAGTACCAAATCTGAAAGGCTGAAATACACACTGTGGAGTTGCTGCGTAGCCTGGTTAAAATCATCGATACCGGGCGGGTCTTGGGCGTACGCCTTAAAAGTGAAGGCAAAAAAAAAGACAGCGAGTGCTGTCTTTAAAATCAATGATTGATTTTTCATGTCAATAGGGTATTGCCTTGGTGTATTGCAGCAGACCTGCCTGGGCAACCTTGATCAGTTCTTTTAGGCTGACCGCACCTGTTGATTCCAATACAGGTGAAGGATAAGCTGGTGCAGTTTCCTCTGGCCCCTGTTGGAGTGCCGTAGCAGGGTTTACCATCTGCTCAGGCTCGTCATCATAGACAATAATTTCGGGCTGGGACTCTTCGGAAAAAAACAGGATGTCCTGATCAGTTTCTCCGCCGGGTGCTTTCTGTTTCAGGTATAGGTCGGCTAAAATGTTGAAGGCGTAATAGCCCAGGTAAATGCCAATGAGCAATAGTATAAAATGGTTCCAGTTCATAATTCAATGGTTTGCAGGGATGCTTTGATGTAATTAATTAATTCTGGGCGCTCTTTAAAAAAGCTGTCGAGGCTGTAAGCGATCAGTTTGTTCATGTCGATGCTTTTGGTCACTTTAAGTTGCTTGAGCATAAAGACCGTGCGGCCATCCAACCGGATCAATAGTTTTTCATTTCCGGTTAATTCGTAGGCGGTCAGTTCTGCAAATAAGGTTTCCAGCTCTACTGGCGGTTTTTCGGGTGGCGGCTTACCGGCTTTCTTCTTGACGGGTTTATCCTGATTGTTAGCGTTGGGTTGACTTTGCTTTTCCGTTTCGGGTTCTTCGATGCCGGGTTGCTGGCGCATTTTTTCCCTCAGTTCGTCGGCTAATGATCGTATTTTAGTCATATTGCCTCCTTTTTAAACAGGTATTGTTCATAGATACAATTGAGCGTCGGCAATACGACCGGATACAGGATCAACGGCGTTTGAAAGGTGCTGATGCGCTGGAAGTCGATCCGGTCGGGAAGGCTTGGAATGATGGGGCCAAATTGACGTATCACCTTTTCCACTTCGGCCTGGGTTTCGTATTTTACCGTTTGTTTGATCCGGTTAGGAATAAAGATCATTGGCGCACGGTTATTGATCCGGCGCACCACCATGGCAAAAAGGATGGTTGAGTCCACCGTAAACTCATCATAGGCGAAAGGGCATATAATAAAGTCGGCTGCTGCGATTGCCGGGATCAGGCCGTCATCATCCATCTTGCCCGGCATGTCTAAAATGGCGATATCCTTTTTCTTCTTGTTGATGACCTGTAGCAGATCCGGGAATTGTTTCAGGTCGGTAGGCACCACGTCATAAAGTGGTTCATTCTCCAGTATTTTTGCTTTTTCTGCTTTAGCCGCGATAGATTGCTGATAGTCCATATCCAGTATGGTAACCGGATGCTGATGGATGGTGGTGAGGTAGTTTGCCAGCAGTAGCGTAAGCGTACTTTTCCCTGCGCCACCCTTTTGGTTGCCGATAAGTATGATCATAAAATTGGTTTTAAATGTTAGCGGGTGTTGGTTCTTGCCTTGCGTTTTCTTTTGCGGTTCCGGCCATTGATCTGCTCATCGTCAATATCAGCAGCTATATCAATTCGCAATGGTGGTACGGTGATACCTGATGTCTGAAAACCGGCAAATTCAGTGTGATAGTTTCCGGCATCATCAGCGTACCAATCCTCCGGTTCATTGCCATAATTTTGCTGTGGCTCTAAATCATCAAATTCAAGAAATTCCGATACCTGGGCTGGTTCGTTAGTAATAGTAGGATCACGCTGTTCAGGTGCGGGTTTAATAAACTCTGCCAATGGCATTAGGTCGCCGCCCTTATACACAGCATTCTTAGCATGGTCAATTACTGTATATCCATAAGGTTGTTTACCATCCTTGGCGTGGAAAAAGATTTGAAGGCCAAAATCCCTTAGCAGCATTTTGCTCAGATCGGAAGAATAACCGGTCGTCTTACCTTCACCGCCTCCTGCCAGTTTACTTGTTTCAGGAAAAAGTTCAGGGTTAAAATCAGGCCGGTATTTTTCGATGATGGCTCGCAATTGCTCTATCCGCTTTTTATTTTGCTGGTGATCCGCAATACGTTCATCAACTTTTTCAACGGGCAGGCTATCCAGTTTTTTACCGAACTTGAAGATTTGAAAAATACCATCTTTCAGATTTAGGGTATATCCTTTTACTTCAAGCAACATCATGAACTGCGCCCTTGAACTGAAGTTGTAGGTTAAAGCACAGTTCTTATCTTTTTGTACCTGCAAGTTTTCGTCAAGGCCCATAACTTCATTTAATACCTGATAGCCCTTAATTCTTTCATAACTATCCTTAACCTTTTTGCCATCCCTGCCGATGCGCGTGGATACCAGGTGTACGTGGTTATTTTGAGTGTCCTTATGAAAAATAATCAAATAAGGGTGGCTGCCATAACCCATTCCCTCCAACCACTTTTCGGCAATACCAGTTAACTCCGATTTGCTGTGATCCCTGCCTTTAGTTGAAATAGTAACATGCAGCTGTGGGTAAACAATGCGTTTATTTTTATCGGTTACTGCCTCCAGGTAATTGACATAATCCTCTGCGCGTGGGTTAGAAAGCCCGGCTAATGCGCCGAAATTCTTTACCTCCATCAATTCACCTTTATCCAGCAGCATTTTGGCAAAACTGTACCCGACACCCTTAAAAGAAGATGCAGGCCTTAAAAACTTAACGATCATATCAGCCCCGGATTAGACGTATAATTTGCCGGAGCGATTTTTCGGTATCGTTACGGATTCGGGCATATTCCCGGAAAAGCAGGTTAAACTCTCTCACCACCATCTCATCGAGCCGTCCCCGCTTGTTCAGAATGTTTGCGTGCCTGGCCAGCTGGTTAATGTTATTGCCCGCCCGGCCTAATTCTGCGCCCATTACATCCAGCCGATTTAAAACTTCGCGGGCGTTAACCAGTTGTTTATGCTGGCTGCCTAACAGGCGGTGCCGAATCAGGTCTGTATGGTTCATCCCGAGTTCCTTCTCCAAAGCAACAAGTTTGTTGTATTCATCCTCCGTCAGCCTCGCCCGGATGAAGCGTTCCTTTTTTCCCTGTTGTAATTCGGGTCGCCCTGGTTTTTTAAAAGGCTTGCGGGGTTGATCCATCGGCTTATTTTTTTAAAAGGAAAACCAAGTTGCGTAGGTTTTCCCATCCCATGCCGCTTTGCGGCAATGGGCAAGTAAGTTTTTGTGACACAAAAACACAACTTGCCGCTTGTAAAACAAACGGGGACTGTATAAACAGCTATACGTATATGCGGCTATATTCAGGCGCTGGAAAAAAAAGCCCTGTTAAAACAGGGACAGTTGTACCGAATTTATTTGTGCCTGTTTAATGGCATTCAGCGTTAGCAGGATAACGCTTTGCTTAAAATTGGTGGTGTCGGTATGGCCGATAACGGCGGTCATTTTAGCCTTTAGGTCATTTAACCCGGCTGTTAAGGCCTCCAGACGGCTGTTGAATTGCTTATCGTAAACGGAGATATGCGAACCACCGCCAGCCAACCCGTAATTATAATCCAGGGTATAAGTCCAGATAGGATTTTGCCCCCGGCCTAAATAAAGAATACTGTGTTCGCTGAACCTGACAGGATTCCCTAAAATAATATCCTCCCGTTCCAGGAACTTTGGTTGGATAAACCAGCCGTTTTTATCAAAACCTATTTCCGTAAAGCCAAATTCCAGTCCTTTACGGTAGGCATAAACATTCATAGTCATGTGCCTTAAATCCTTTCCAAAGCTGTTAAACCAGTCTAATTTCGTTTGGTCTGCTTGTTTAACCGCTTCGAGCATTTCGTTCAATAGCTGTTTTTCATAAGGCACAAGGCAGCTTTTGTTGATGTAATCCGTAATTACGTTTTGCGATTGAGGGCTTAAAATCAGATTTTCCATAACATACATTTAGTTTTTTTATGCAGGTATGAAAAGCGTTTGCCTGACCTATCAAGGGCCGTGATGCAATCGCGGTTTATATACCCTTGACGGGTCAAAAGGCAAAATGCTATACCTTTGCATACTTAAAAAACTAAATGGTTAAGGAAAGCTGGCCTGCAAAAAGAAAAATATTACCGGATATCAATCAAGTAGTTTGTCTTCTAAGGATTTGACCTTTATATCCGAGATTCTATGCTTCTCCTTCAGTTCCGCAATTTGCCTGCGGTATTTTTCGCATTTGATCCGCAATTTGTGACTGCCGTGTAGGTGTCCCATCTTCCAGCCTTCCGAATAAGAGGACGTTTCATAAAATTCTGTTGGGTCAAACGGCGCATAACTGCCTGAATGCCATTTAAGGAAAGAATAATAAAGGTATCGGCCTGAAAAATAAGTGAGAGTAACGACAATGATTTTTGTCCAGGTGATGGTGATTTCCATAAGTCTTAATGTTTATATGTGAATATGTAACTGTGCAGATAGCGGTATAGGTAGCTATACCAATAGAAGTCTATCGGACTATATAAATAAGCCCATAGCTGTTTAGCTATTTATACCTATTGCTGATTAGCTGAATATTTATCTATATAAATATTCGGATAGTTGAATAAATAACTAAGTGGATATATAACTAAAGAGATATTCCTATAGCTGTATAAACAGCTAAGCGTTTATATAACTTACTGTCTATCCAGTTAGCTGTATATTGGTATATCCGTATATATAGCTATAAAGTAATTACCTGCGCAGGCTGGTCTTTACCAGGTTATTGGTATCGGCTGCGGGAAGGCGGTAGAGATTATCCAGTTCGGATACCAGCCTTTGATTATAATCCTTGAAACTGGCATAATTTGGAGCGCTGTTGTGGGTAAGTGGGTAGGCGTTTACAAAAGTCCGGCTTGCATTTTCACCGGCCTCATCATTGTCAAAAAAGATTGTTCTATCATTAAAATCTGAAGCCCGTTTGATAGCCGCTTCGATGAATGTAACCCCATTTAACAAAATGACTGTTTCACCGTCATCCTGTTGTTCAAACTTCCAGCTGAGGTAATCGATCATTCCTTCAAACAAGGCCAGCCGATCAGAGTCACCGGGAATTATGGTTAATCCCTTCGGGCCGAGGCATCCTTTAAAGTAAGGATTGTTGACCTCCCAACCACCATTTTCATTTTTCCAGCCTGCCGAAAAAAAGTATTTGCGGAGTTTTTTCTCATCCTCGATATAATAATAAACCTCCTTTAAGTGCTGATGTGCAACCGGCCATATGGCCCTGGATTGCAGATAGTTTGTAATGGCTGGGTTATTACCAAGATCTTTTACTTCTGAAATTTTATAATTAGGTATTTTGGTAGCTTTTCTTGGCCGAAAGTTTTCCCGGCTGGTTACTGGTGCAATACCTGGTTCAATATTACAGGTTTCATTTATTCGCTCCAATACATCCCTAAAGCCGAGCGGATACCAGTAAGCCAGCGCAAGGTCAATCACGTTGCCGCCTTTAATGCCCGATGGATTAGCGCCACCCCAATCGTACCAAACACCGAGTTTGTCATCAACACAAAAAGAGGGTGTGCGTTCTTCACGCAGCATACTCAAATAAAAAAGTTCTTTGCCGGATTTGTAGGCCGGGTGATAGCCCAACCGGGCCAAAAAGTCAACCGGGGAAACCTGTTCCCTGATTTCCTGCGCATTGTAGTTAATTAATGTATTCATTTTTTTTGCAATTTGTAAATGGGTCAAATCCTACAGATAGCGTAAAAGTTCAATGGATTTGGCTATCGCCGCTACTTCCAGCCGATCAATGCGCCAAACGGCGGAATGATCCCCGTCTTTGCGTATGGTAAGTATTCCTTTTTCAGCCCAATTTTCGATATTGGCCCGCCCGTATTTTCGGAATGCTTCCGACTTTTTGAGGTAGGGTTTCAGTTTACCTACTTTGGTTAGCGCCTGGATCGCGCCCATTTCGGCAGCTTCACGAATAATAAGTTTAAGCTGCTGCGTTGATAGGGTCAACTCCATCGCCAGAAGATTTAATGAGTGTTATTTGTTCCCGATCAAAGCATACCGTTACTGAATTGAATTTGAGCGCTCTCATTTTGGCTGCGCTTAAGAATTCAGGGTAATTCAGGATCAGAATGTTGGGATAATATTGCTTATGGAAATACCGCCAGTAGAGGTAAGTGGTAAAGTCCTTGAAAATAAAGAGATTGCCGGGTTCACCGGGGATAAAGGTCATCCCTTTTGGACCAAGGCAACCAGTGTAATTAGGATGCCTGATTTCCCATCCTCCATTTTCGTTTGGCCAGCCAATGGCACAAAAGTCCCTCCGCTTTTTATTTTGGTCCACTTTATAATAGTAAACTTCCCGAAGGTCGGCGGTCACCAGTTGCCACAATCCTTCCGTTTGCAGGATTGCACGAACGGCTGGCGTATCGCCCAACGGAAGCGTTTCGTTAACCTGATAATAAGGCAGTTTAGCCGCCTTTCTTTTCCGATAATCACGGTTTTGCTGGTTATTTGTATTCATAATATTATTGTCTAAATGGGAACCGGCAATGGGCAACGAACCCAAACAATTCACTTTTACCGGTTGATAAAAAATCCGGGACTACGTGCGTTGGCCTGTACAGACCATGCCCAAACGGGCTGCCCAGGGTTCGCTGTTGTCCAGTCCCGCCTGTGCTTTTGCATAGCACGGGTTGCTGTAGCTGCTTCCTGATTCCCGGCTCAATGCCGGGTAATGCTTCATCCCATGATGTCAAAAAACGTTCGTTAACCTGCCCGCCGAAGCGGGCGAAAGTTTATCTGTCCGAAACTGGCAGATAGGTTCCGCGATTACTGGCCGCTGCAATAGCTTCCAGTTTTTCGCGGTCAATCCCCGATTTTGAGATATAGATTTGGCCTTTTAAAGGTTTGAATAAGCCTTCGGAAATCCAGCGGTCAACCTGTGAGCGGCCATACAGCCGGTAGGCTTCCGCCTTACTGACCATCGCATTTTGAGAGCTTGTTTCTGATAGCGCTTTAGCGGTGCCACCGGTAACAGATTCAAGAAAAATACGTGTCAGTTCAGCCTGTTTCATCATTATCCCTTTGGTGATTATGGGAGCAAAGAACATCGGATTTGGAATGCCCAAAAAGCGCAATTTTTAGCTGCGCCCTGATTTGCGCCCTTGCGTCTTGCTGATTTTCAGGGCGTTATTTTGAGGTGGCTTTTTTAATTTTTTTTAAAAAATATAAAAAAGCCCCACCGAAAACGGGAGGCTTTCAAATGAAAACGGATTATGCGTTAATAGCCCTTAATTTTTAAAATGAGTTTTTCCAGGGTTGCGATGGCCACTTCCTTGTCGCTCTGTTCGATATGGTAAGTACTTTTGCGCATACTATCCCAGGAAAGGTTTTTGTTCTTATCGGTAGATAGGTATGGAACAACTGAACGAAAAATTACACTCATAGAACTGGCCAGTACTGTTTTGGTATCATCGGCGGCCTTGAGAATAATACCGATCTGGTCGGCGCTAAGTTTGCATAATAATTTAGAAACCACCATACGCTTAGCTGACGTTATGCTATTATCAACCCCGGTTTCCGTTATATATTTACCATACCTTTTTTTAAAGACGATGCCCATATTTCGGATATAAAAAATAATGGTTTCCCCTGTTGTGGCTAAAGGGTGGCCTTCGGGGTATGCGGCCAAGTTTTCCATTGCTTGCCGTTCCAGCAGTATCAGTGAATCATAATATTGCGTGACAGTTGCCTTTATTTTCTTGGAAGAAATAAGATAAAATGTGCTCGCTTTTAGATTCCTTAATACACTTTGCAATTCCTGGTCGAATTGGCCTGCAATAATTTCAAGCTGTTGAAATTCTAATTCAACTACATTTGTTTTTTCCGGGTTTAATGTCACCTCCACCACCTCATCCAACCAGGCATAAGGATAGGCCTGTCCCCACGTTTTCTTATACATTTATGCGCCTTTCTGTTTTTGTCGTTTTGCGTTATCTTTTTAATTATTACGCAAAATAGATGTAGAATAGGCCGTTGAGCAATAGGGGATTTCACTCATATAACAGAATAGGTATAAACCACTATGAAGATTTTATCGCGATATTTTAGGATGGAAATAATTTATGGAGCAGCGCTACCTTATTTTTTACGCTTGTTTTTTCATAAATATTCTGCATGTGATTTTCAACGGTTTTCCCAGCTATAAAAAGTTTATTCGATATTTCCCGGTAGGTTAAGCCTTCTCTCACCAAAAGCACAATTTCAATTTCCCGATTAGTAAGTTTGTAATAGCGGAACATTTCCTCAAGATTATTCCTGTGGGCACCCCCCGTATTGAATTCCAACAACTGTTCGTATTCAACTCTTGCATTTCTGATCGATCTTGAAATAAAAAGAATACTTAGGATAACAATTCCTGTATTTGTGCATAAAACCTCGAGAAGCTGACTTGATTCTACCAACCCGAAAAAAGTCAATGAGAGCCACGGAATAACCGCGCAATACATTGCGATCTCCTCTAAATATTGATTTTTATTTCTTTCAGTTTCATGTTTTTTTCTTATTGCCTTAAATATCACCCAAAGTAGTATTACTGCGTAGATGAATGGAACAATCATCCCAAATTTAATATCTACGTTAAGCTTTCCGTTTATAGCGTAAACAATGACAAAGAAAATTAAATACGGCAACATTAAGAATAGAGGAACCCCGTACAATGCATGCCAGCGCAAGGTTTTTAAATCGAATGCTTTATAAAAATAAAACGGGAAAAAAGATGCCATCAAAAATCCACTTCCATAAGCTATCATTAACTGGGTGGGGACAGGAATATTGATTTTGGGATCGGGAAATAGACCTCCAGTAATATTATAAAATTGAAAAAGAAGAAGTAATAAAAGATACCATAAGCGCATCTTATCCTGCGGCCGAAACAAATAATAAAGTATCTGGAAAAAAAACATGCAGAATTCCAGCACTATAAAAATGAAGGTGACAATGTGAATTTGCGTACCGAACACCAGCATAATTCCCTTAGTTTTGATCAACTTTAAGGAAAAAAAGCGTGTAACCCATCTCTAACTTTGCATAAATCTCAAATCCAAATCGTTTGTACCAAGGTAGGTTTATGACAGTTGATGTTTCTAAAAATACAGGCAAATGTTCTTTCGTTTTCGCCTCTATAATTTCAGTAAGCAATTTGCTTCCAATTCCCGTATGCTGTGAACTTGGCATAACTCCGATAAACCAGAGGTAAGCCATGTCGATTTTCGGTTGCAATTTTTTTATTGCAGCCTCCCGTTTTAAGGCTTTAAAAATGCGCGTTACTCCGATTGCCTTGAAGATTAAATTGATGTCCAGCCAAATAGCTTTAAAACTAAAATGCTTTTTTTGCGGATATAGAATTAACGCACAAGCGTCCATATCATCGGAAAGGTATATACTACCAAAAAGGTAACATTGCTCAAAAGAATAATCCATTAGAGCTTTTATTTGGGTTTTATTGTGCTTCTCGCTTATGATATAATTTACGCTTTGATTGTCGTAAAATGAAAGGGTTAGAATATGAATGACAATTTTTTTGTCATTGTAAGTGGCTTTTTTCATAGAATAAGTAGGCGGTTAAATAAAATCAAATCGTTTTTGGCTTAGACTTAACTAAACGTAAAAATAATACGCTATTATATAATAATACGCTACATAAAATGATTTAAGTTGCCTTTTAGTTAATAAACATCTATATAATTTACCTTTTAATGACGATGTTGGAGGAAACCGTTGGACAAACGGCAGTAAAGTCTATTCCTTCAGTTAGAAATAATTTGATAAAACAAAAAGCAGGTATTGTTGATACCTGCCTTTTTTAGAAGTTTTAAAAAAGTACGAGCTTTACTTTTTTAAAAGGTCATTTTTCTCTTGTTCGCTTTTCAACAACCGTTCATACAATTCCACTACCTTATCTAATGGATTGAATGTACAATGATGTTGGCTGATATGGTTTGCACCATGATTGTTTGACCCCTCATAATTATTTTGAATATTGTAAATTACAGCCTCATCGCTATAGTTCTTAATTGCTTCGGAGGATACGCCCAACGCATCGGCAATCTTCTCTAATATCTCATCCTCAACTTTCTCACTTTGTTCAATTTTAGAAATAGCCTGCTGGCTAACACCGAGAAGCGTAGCTAAAGCTTCTTGCTTCATACCGATAATTTCTCGCACCCTACTTATTTTTCGCCCAATCTTTAAAGTTTCTGCCATGGTTAAAATTACCCTTAAACTGTAAATGTACAAAACATTGCATTTAATGTAAAACACAATCATTAATGGTTCGGTACATTATTCACTAATAATTCTTTTGTCTCACCAGTCAAAACAGGCAGGTAGTAAGTAACAGTTATGAATTTTGGCCAGGTCGCACCATGGGAGAATTACCCTAAATATTTAAACTTTAAAGAGATCCAGAACCCTTTGCTTGTCTTGGACGAGTTTTTTGGGGATTGGGTTGAGATTCATTTGGGCGAATTAAAAAAATGGAAAAAATACGCATTGAGCAGTAAGGTCTATCGGGGTGAAATGCACGGCCCCGGTGAATTGGTTTTCATCCATGACCGGAATATCCGTCTACTCGAAGCCTGTTATTTGCTTCTGTGCAGCTACGAATATGGCTATGGCAAACGAAACAAAGTAACTGATGCCATCCTGGAAAAGGGGCAACAAGAATGGGCTTTTTTTCCTGATAATTTATCCAAATCGGAATTGCTTGATCCTTATAAGCGGATTAAGAAGGTGTTCAAAAAAGCCAACCTGGAGGACTATCGCGAAAATTTGAAAGAATGGATGCTTTTTGCATTGTATACCTTGCCAATTGATGAGGGAGAATTGAGCATTGGCATGACAAACATTTATGAAAATATGTGTAAGTTATACTCTGCCGCATGGATCATTAATCAGGTTGAAGGCACTGACCCAAGACTTAATGACGAATACCGGAACAGCCTCACACCATTAGGCAAATTAATATTGGAGGCAAATCACAGTGCCCCGTCGACAGAGGCTGATAGTAAGGCAGCGATGGTTCGGCTGAAAACTAATTGAATCACCATGGCTTTTGCGGGTTTGAGTTGTGCACCGCTTATCAAGATTTAGAAAGATGCTTTTTGTTTGACAGCCAGGACACAGTAGTGTAAGGCAGCAAATGTGCTGCCTGCATTGCTGTCGTTAAATAGACGTATTGGAAGATTCTTATTATCAAAAGGTTTTATTATACAATCAAAGAATGGTAAAGTACAAACATCTGTGGTTCGGTACACCAATAAGTCATTGTTCCTTTGCATTGTTGGTTAATGAAAACCCAACTTAATTGGATATTATGGATTACGAAAATATAGCACCATGGGAACATTATCCAAAGCATTTGCGCTTTAATGAAATTCAAAACCCGCTTTATGTCATTAGTGACTTTTACTCAACTGGCTGGCCAAAGGACCATAAAAAAAATTTAAAAACATGGCGCTATTACGTAACCCACGAAGGATATTATAAAGGTAAAGATGGACATGGGCCAGGGACGTTATTATTTGAGTATGATATGAACCTAAGATTTATTGAGGCAATGCATCTTTTACTCATTGATTACAAACGACACTCATATGATTATAAAATTGCAACACCAGAACAACTAAAAGAAGAACAAAAAAAATGGGCCTATTTCCCCAAAAATCTCTCTGATGATGAACTTGCAAATCCTTTCATTGCAATAAAAAAATCTTTTAAGGTTTTAAAACCCCAACATTATAGAGATCAATTACATGAATGGCTTCACTCATCGTTATATAATATTCCATCAGATGATGTTCTAAATGCTGGTGACATAATTGTAGTGTACGAAAGCTTATTGAAACTATATGCCGCAGGGTGGCTAATCCATCAGCGCGAGACAAAAGAAGTTTACCTTGAAAAATCTTTATTAAGCCAAGCTAAATTGGGGACATTGGATAGGGAAAGCATAGACGAGGAAATACAATTACAACAAATACATCCCGAATTAACTGAGGCTCAAAAAAGACAATTAGAAGAAATCCGAGACCTTATAATCAAGCGAATACCATGTGTGAGGATGATTGTGGCGTTGGGAACAAGTAACGACCCTTTTAATTACTATCTCGCGGTTCTAATAAACGACAATGAAAGAACCCCGGAACATGAAGTAGGCAATAAGATTGAAGATCATTGCAGATTTCTCGCCAACGTGTTCACATTTGTTAGCAAAGAAAGCAGCGCGCGAAATGCAGTTTTGGCTGGCAAACGTTTTTGGAATATTGTAATGCTGAAAGGTATTAAAATATATGAGGGCAAAAATGTCAAAATTCCGGAGCCACAAGATATTTCAAAAGATACTTGGTTGGAAAGAGCTAATCATGACTGGCACAGATGGGGGCGACAGGGAAAAGAATTTATGAAAGGTGCTACGTACTATATTGCAGAAGGGTCTGATACCCTCGCATTATTTATGCTACATCAAGTTGTTGAAAATAGTCTTATGGCAATCATTAAGCTGTTTTTAGGATATCGTCCATCTGCGCATAATTTACGTCGGATGCTAACTATTACTTTACTTCTTACACCGAAACTTGCCGAAATTTTCGATTTGGAAAGTAAAGAAGGCTCGCAACTCTTTTCTATACTTCAAACCGGTTATTCAGATGCTCGGTATAAAAATGATTTTCAGATTGACGGGACAATGTTACCATTATTGCAACAAAAAGCCGAATCGACTTTGATAACAACAGAAAATATTTACAAGCAATTCATTACAGGTATTACGAACCAAGAGACAAAGGCTGACACCCCGTTGGAAGGCAATTAAGCTGGGTGATTTTAGGTCACTCAGTTTATTGCCCACGAAATTCGCTAGGACGAAAGGCAAAAGGCTTGGGGCATTATTTACGCCCCTCGCTTTAATGCCAACGAAATTTAAAAGGCACCGCCAAGCGCCCGAGTAGTTAAGGGAGGTGGTTTATTTATCAGGCCACCTTACCTGGCTACATTAAAGACCCGGACACCTGTGAAGGAAGCAGTAGATTAGGCAGGCGGTAGTACCAGATACCGTCTTGCCTACTACTTGCTAAAAAACAATAAAGATGAAAAAAAGCAAACTCAAAGCTACTCTCGAAGATTTATATAATGAGTTATATTTTTACAAAATTGCGTTTGAGAACAGTAACCAAATATTAACTCAGGAGGTTTTGGAAAAGCATTTTCTAAAACCAATAATATTAAATAAGTCGATAAAAAAACTTCATAACGAATTCTTTAGCTTCAATACTGGGGTAATAGGGATTGCCCTAAAGGATAAGGAGACCCTTGTTCAGAAATTTTATATTGGAATTGAAAAAGACGCTATCTATGTCGCATGCAATTGTGGCATGCCGTCGCAAGAACTATGTGAACACGCCTTCTACGGATTAGGGAGGTTTATAAAAGGGCATAGTGGCGATTTTAAGTCCTATTATTGGCCAGGCATCGAGATCGATAATCACGGCTTGTGTAAATATTTAGACATAAAAATTTCTTGGCATGAAATTTCAATTCATCCAAAAAAAGAATTAGGTCGCTTGTTTATTACAAATCGAGGCTTTGACGAAATTGATCGCATTTTATTTGATGAAAAACGCTCACAGATTAGCATCAAGAAAAATGCATACGAAAAATTAATTGGTTATCATTTTATTTATAATGCAAACCAAGGAGAACGTGGGCATTGTCCCTTTCTAATGCCATTTATTGGAATTGCAAACAATACAGACGATATCCTTTCTTATGAAACGTATCTGATGATTGACGATAGATCAATTGGCGATATTCCTTTAACAAACGATCAAATACTGCTTAATGACATTTGTTATAAAATGCTGAACTTGGCATTGTCAACAAGAGGGGATAGAATAGACTGCTCGAAAGATAAGTTGTCACAAAGCCAAATGGTCGAAATACTTGAGCTATGGAAACAAGCTATCCCATTAATAAAAACACAGCCATACGTCAAAGGAAGTTATTCATTTGGTATGAGGAATCTCCCTGAAAAACCAGGAAAAAAAGATATCCAGGATTTCAAAATAGATAAAGGCACATTAAGTATTTCCTTTTTCTTAAAAGAACATGAAGACTTCTTTACGCTGGAGCCTACAATATATGTTTACGAGAAGGACATCACAGCGTCTTTCTGTAAGTTCCCTTTTTTTATTGTCGATCCTCTTAGACCAAGCTACTATCACTTCCATTTAGTTGACAATATTCAAGATGATACTGTCTTGGAATGGTTTACTTTAGGTGGAAATAAGTTGACCGTTTTAAAACATGATTTTGAGGAATTCAATAATAAATTTCTCGTCAAGATCAGAGAACACTATGTGGTCTATCATCTGCCTCTCAAATCGAGAAAAAAAAGTTTATTAAAGAACCAAGTTGTTTTATAACCTCAAACAATGCCATTTGGTACCGCCAGGAATGAAGGCGAAGCAGTTGAATTCAACTGCTTGCCTTCTTAAATTTACCTCTAAAAGAAAATTTCTCAGGCCCCAGATTGCGTGGGGGGTGATTGAATAGCAGTCACCCACCCATACTGCTGGATAAATCAACAAACTGGTATCTATGAAAATATTTGAATTAGTATAATTGAAAGACATCCGTAACTTTGATAATATGGCGTCATTAAAGACATATTTTATTATGTTAAAGCTACTTTTAAGCGGCTACAGAGAAAACCACCAAAAAGAGGAATTATATCTGCACGACGCACTAAGAAAGGCCGAGTCTGAAGATGATTTTAAGAATATTTGCACTGTGCTTGGTAAATCCGGCGGCCTCTTCTGTGTTCCTACGCTAATGGCTTTTTCAAAAGAAAAGAATGCTAACAAAGCAAATGCTGCTATTAATACACTTGTACAAATTCGTGAAAGGGTAATTGAACACGATAACCCAGATATGAAGGACTTCTTTTCACCGACATTTTGGCAACCGCGTTGGATTGGAACCAAAGAACGGTTTATTAGTTATGTCGCTTGTATCGCCGGGATTTTCGACAAAGAAGATCCATTTGATGGTGCTAATTTAGATGAAACGGCTGAAAAGTTAATGTGCGAGATACAGGTTGATCTCTATCCTCACGAGACTTTTCGTGAGTTAAGATTGTGCTCGCCTGGCTGGGAGGCAAAAGATGATTTTGTGAAGCTATTAACAGAAATTGAAAGCGACGCGCTTATGCAAAATATGTTTTTAGATCTTACAATCAAAAAAAGCCCCGAAGCTTTATATGAAGAAAATATGGTTAATATGCGGTGCGATTATCTCTTAACAAGGTTAAATTTGCATGTTGATTATCACACTATACATTATTTGTTGAAGGTTGCTGAGCAGTTAAATCGACCAACTAAAAACACAGACTAATTGACTTTTTTATATTATAATAATTGATATGTGCTATTAGATGGCCATATAATTTGCCGATACACTTTGCACGGAGCACTGGCGTCAATGGAATTAACCCCATTTGCCAAAAAACATTACAGTTGTGTTTTGTCAGTCGGCTGAAAATAAGAATTCAGTTTACGACTAACATATTATTGTTTGCTTAGTAAATACTTAACCTCCACTTTTACACAAATTTAGACGTATATTCAATTCAATGAATCTAAATAAAATGTAATTTAAAACCAGCTACTTTTTTCCCCAACACCTGTAATTATTATAGATTGTATGGCCCTTGAAAAAACCACATAATAAAGAGATCTTTCCTGTTGGTCATATGAATCTCGTTCTCTATCAGTCAGATTAGAGTAGTTAGCAAATTTATAGGGTACACTTAACTCAGACATCCCTTTAACAAAAACGACTTTAAATTCATGCCCCTTCATATTATGGAAAGTCGAAACGTTTATGGCGTTGATATTTTGTTTTGCGCTATTGAGGTCTAAATATTTAATATTTGCTGAATTAAGCGACTTCTTAAGATCGTCTAAACCACCATTCGTGCGTGAGCACAAGCAAATTTCGCTTGGCTGTATTACACCGCCACCTATATACACTTTCAGCTTGTCCAATATGAATTCATCTTCTTCCTCTGGCGTAACAAATGTTTGATAAAAAGGCTCATTGCCATGCATTAATGATAGATAGCCTTTTAAGTTTTCATGATTTCCATCGAAATCATCCACTTGCAAATTGGATACGACTTTCATTGCAAGATGTTTTATTTCTTCGGTTGTTCGATAATTGATTTTTAATTTACGACTTCTTCTTCCCCTTACAATGATTCCCGATCTTGCGAAATTAAGCGTCCTTTTATATATGTTTTGATAGGGATCGCCAACCAAAAACATATCATTTTCCTTTTCTTCAACCAATGATCTCAACAAACTCAGCTCCGGGTTACTAAAGTCCTGGATCTCATCACATATTAAATATGAATATGGTTTGGTTTTCTGTTTTCTAAAATAGTCAGCCAGCAAATTGCATAATTCTAATTTAGAATAATTTCCTGCCTTTTGTTTTTTGAATTCTTCAACTACCGCCCAAATATCGATTTTGTCTTTTTTGCCAATCCGGGAGTTTCGACCAATTCTCGAAGCAGTATTATATTCCGCTAAAGACGATATATTTTGGGGTAAGATTATCTCATTATATTCGGAAAAGAAAAATTCTACATCAAATTGAGATGGATATTTTTCCAAAGACTGGCTCCAAATCCCTTTCTCTTGTTCAGCTGAAAAGTAACCCACTTTAGAGTTAGATATTCTGTATTCAGAATTATTGGCTAAGTCAAAGATCAATTTGTCAATATTAATAATCTCGACCTGACTTTCTAAGAGACCTAAACCCTTTATGGTGTCCTGCAAATACCCCGTCAAACTTTTGGTGTAAGTAGTAAATAACACAGGACGATCAAAAATTCCGGCATTGTCAATAAGGAATTTTGCGCGGTGTAAAGCACAAACAGTTTTGCCAGTACCGGCCCCACCGGTTACCTTAACCGGGCCATTAAAATTGCGATAAGCTAAGGTGCGTTGACTTGGGTGCAAAAAGATTTTCCATTTTTCAAAGCTGCCATTCAAAACTTCTTCCAATTGCGTATCGTCTGTTAGTATAAACGCATGTTTCAAAGCATTGCTGCTTTCCATAGGATTTTCATTGGTTTTACCAGCCTCAATATCTTCAAGTATTTCTTGAAGCGGAATCCCTTCTGCTATATAAAACAAGTATTCATATAAATCTACCGGCAGATTGTTTTTGCAATTGTTAAGATCATCAACAGACGATATCGATCTTATTAAACCTATCATCTGTTCAGGAGCGCCTATTGACAATAGATTAGCATCGGTCAGATTGTCAAAAAGTGGCGTTTCCTCCTTAACAAACGCTTCTTTAATAACTTGTTCCTGGGGTTGTTCAAAAAGCTGAAAACCCTGCGTTTCAAGGTTCCATTTGAATATTTTATTTTTCGCCCAATCCATCGCTTCGTCATGGTTATCAACCCAGAGCAGATGATACCCATTCCCCTTTTCAGGAGCCTGGACTATAGCCCTGTATTTATCAGTAACGCGAACGGTTCTTAAGCTCTGATCAGCAAACGAACTTATTTTTTCATAGTTAATTGCGGATGATGTGGGGTTTTCTCTGAACTTCTTCAAAAGATCCCTTGTTTGCTTTTGAATATGTTTTGGCAATGAGGAAAATGAATCAAAAAATGAGTCGTGTATAAACAGTTGTATATCGTGATTCATAATTATAAATTGTTAATGTTGAAATTTTCAATGGTATATTCCGTAAAACCTGATTCAATAAACTTTTTCCTGGATTCTTCATCAAAAGGGAGCATGAAGAACTTTGGCAACTCAGACCCCAATGTAGCCTGAGCGACAATTATTTCATCTTCCAGCAGTTCAAAATCATAATCAAAGTTAATAGCAATGCGTCTTTCTATTAACGCTTTAACTATTTCATGCAATTCATCTGCGAAAAGTTCCAATATCTGATTTATAGATTCTGTCGGTTCTTCTACCTTCAATTCCCTCTCTACTCCTTTGAAATCATGGAATTGCAATAAATTATACGTCTGCCAAAAAAGCTCCCAGTTTTCTTTATTATAGTCAGCATCGGGCAATTCATAAAAAATACCGGATTTTATGGCCAGCGTAACCGGATGCCCAAGGCAAATAATTTTTAATTCGTCTACGAATTTTAGATTATCGCATACTGCGAATTGATCAGGCTTAGATTGCTCAAAATTGAAATCTGCCTCCCGTCCCGATTCTAAAAAAGCATCTACCTGGTCAATTGCCAGGCATTTATTTAAGAGTTTGCTTTGTGCTGCAAATAATGGGATAGACGACCACAGCTTAACATCATAGTTAAAAAGAGGCTGTTTAAGAAAAATACAAAACCTCGAATAACTGTTCTGGTTCTTGATTAAGCTAAAATCAAAAGATTTTAGAAGCGGGTGTTTAGGCGCAATTCTTCCTATTGCTTCGAAATTTATTTGTCGAAAAAAGCTATCCTCTGTTTTATTAACAGCCAAATTTACAATGTCTTCCCATGAAAATACCCATTGATCATATCTGCCTGATAGGGTTATAGCATCCCGTATTTTCAAATCACCTAAAACGCGCTTATTTTCAGCTGTGGCATGAAATTTATAACCGTCTAAATAAACAACTATATCCTTTATTGCCTGAACCTGCTCAAATGTTTGTGCAACACCATTAATGGTTAATGACACGCATTTAAACAAACAATCTGGCCTTGTGGTGTATTTTACGCCGGTTAAATAATAACCTAAATTCTGTGGCCATATTTCGTAGCAAATCCGGTTATCCTGTTCAATTAAGGTGAGCCGGTATTTTTTTAATCCATTTTCAATCAGCTCCTCAAAATCACTATTGTGTTTGGCCTTGAAATCCCTTTGCAAAAGATCAATGAACCTTTCTTCTAATTCAGACTCCTCATTGTTGGCAATATGAGCAATATTAGTCAGGCTATTTACTTCATTCCATTCGTTAGATTTCTCAACAATGTCTTTAAATAAATTCTCCGCTTCAGCTCTGCTTAATATTTCCCTGTCATACTGATTAGCGTAAGTGTAGATACACTTATAACAACCATCTTTTCCCTCATCTTTGCAGGTACAATTCCTGATATGGTCGTAAGCGATATTCAGCAGCTTTGTAAATTCCTCTGTATTAAACAATCTTGATAAATAGCCAGTACCGCCGGGAATGCTTTCATACATTACCAGGTAACTTTCCTTTCGGCCGGATTCGGTATTGAACTCATCATAGGCTCTTATATTTACATGGTCTGGGTGACCTTTGAAATAGTCCTTCAATCCTAATAATAGGCCCGCTTTAAAAATAGAGACCTTCTCGGCCGTCCTAAAATCCTGCACAGGAAGTAATATTTTTAAAGCTTCGGTTTGAAAACTCCTATAGATGTATAACTCGTTAAAAGTTTCATCATTTTGTCCCTGGTAGTTGATTGCTCGGTTTGCACAATATCCAAAATGATATGACTTTTGACGGTTATCAAGCTCACGTTGCGTAAGCGGCCTTTCTGTGGCTTTCCCACAAGTTTTACAAACTACGAAACCGACCTCCGGATTTTCTTTATCATTGATAAATAGTTTTCTGCTTCCCCAAAACCCCTCTTCCCTAATGCCAGTATTCACTTCAAAATATTCGGCAGCCGAATAAAATTCAATACCAAAAGGTACCCGTTTTAAAACTTTAGCGCCTCTCGATGAACTTGGGTCTGTTTTTAGATGGACTGACTTAGTATAAAATTTACGTTCTCTATCATCTGAACTGTCGTTAATTTTAGATGATTCCCTATCGTTTACTGACAGTACTCCCTTAAGCTTTACTAAAGTCTTTTTATTTGCAAGGCTCCCCCATGAGTTATGCTGGCACTTTGGACATAATAGCTGGTCCCGCGGTACATCTACATCTAATTCCAGAGCATCACAATTGCTGCAAAAGCGCCACGTTTCATAATCATCCGCCGAAAATATTTCAAGTCCCTGCGATTCCAGCTTGTGTCCCTGGCTATAAAAAATATTTCCGGGGGCAAGCTCTGTGATGGCACTGGATGCCGGCCGTACAATTTCACCAAAATCTTCAACATGGTATCTTACGCCTGTTGGTTCTTCGACCTTAGATATTATTTGGGCATTAATATGTACCCCCGTTTCAGGAAAAGCATAGTTTGGCAGAATACCGATATTGGTTAGGTATTCAATGGTGTTTCTCTTGAAAATATTATCAATTGCGCCAGAAATCGCTTTATTTTCAGCTTTTAATGCTTCAGTTTCAGCGCCTGTGGCTGGAAGGTTTGCCAACTGTGCATTTACTTCCTTTCTTTTTTTATAATAGTACTCCAGTTCATCAAGTAATTGTCTGTGTATGGATTGCAGCGCCATGACCGGGTGATCAGCCTGCAAATCCATTTCAATCTGTTTAATAGCCTCTAAAGCATCCTCACTGATGTACTTTTCTTTAAAGTTTGCAAATAATTTGGCCTTATTTTTTGAAATAAAATCGGCAATCTGGTTAAATACGAAACGAGCATCACCTAAAGGAATGCTTTTTATTTTTAATGCTTTTACAAATGGTGGAATGTTATTGCTGTCATGAGCAGCGGATGCCCAGGTATCAAAGCAATAGGCCATAAAATGCCTGCGTAAAATATCCCTAGCACCCAAATAACATGAGGGTGTTCTGATGTCACCCGCCATCATGGCCATGGTATCTTCAAAGTAATATTGATCGTGCTCGTCGCGCCCGGCAAGATTTACGATGAGCGAGGTGCCCGAAGCCCGCCCTGCGCGACCAACCCTCTGTAAGTAATTTGAAGTTTCGGGAGGTATAGATGCATTAAAGGCAGTATTTAAATCACCGATATCAATACCCATCTCAAGAGTAGATGTGGCCACTAATACATTAGTGCTTTGGTAATTAGGCCTATTTTTAAAATCTATTTCAAGTTTCTCCCTTTTGTCCCTGTCAATCAATCCCGTGTGGTCTTTCGCAAATATTCTTAAAGCCCGACCCCTATTATACACCATGCGGTAATAATCGAACCCGTTTTCATTTTTAGTATATTTTCCCGGGCAACGGTGTTGTAAGCAAGCCATTCCCTCAACTAAATTGCCATTACCACTACCAACATTCAAATTATTGCCGCAAACGCTGCATTCAAATGAACTTACATCAGTTGTCAGGTATATTTGATCGGGATTTAAGCCAACGTTATTAATGCCTGCAGCAACTTTTTTGTCCAGTAATTTATTGGCCTCTAAGTATTCAAAAAGCTTTTGGTAGAAATCATTAATAAGTTCGGTTTCAGCTGATCCTACTGTATCAAAACATTTCAAAAACCAGGTGCTATACCAATTTTGCTTGCCGCCCTGCGTTTGAATAATCTCAAAAGCGGCAGTATTTGGACCGGGTGATAATGTTGCAAACTTTGGCAAACGCGAGTTCTTCCCAAAGTTTTTAATCAGGAAGTGCTTTTTATTTGTGTTTTGAGTAATTAGCCAGTAATTGGTTTTTTCTGATCTATATTTTTTTAAATACACATGGTCAACACCGCCTTTAAAACGTAAGCGATGTAAAAACCCCAATAGAAACTTGGCAAATGTGTCCTGATTGATGCGGCCATTAAGGGTTTCCTTTTCAATCCAATAACTCATTTGATTATAGACATCATCAAATTGGAGAATGTCAAATTCTACGGCAGAAGCCCCTGATTTTTCGAGTGTGCGGCCAATACCCGCGCTAAATGAAAATTCAGACCATATTTCCCAGCTTAACCTATTACTGAACTCCTGCAAAAAGGGTTTCGAAAACGACTTGTCCTTTTGCCTATAGTCATCAATTTTTATCCGGCTTTCGCAATCTGGAGGCAGGTATTTAAAAATGAAGGCATCTTCAGGCTTTGATTCATTAAGTAATTTTTGACGCCATAATTTTTCAAATTCAGGGTAAAGTTCAGTTAAAGTTATACTGCCATCGTGTGCCTTTAAAACACTTTGAATAGCGTGCCGCATTCCGAAACGATAGTTCCGGCTTTCAATAAAACCAGCCTGGTGGGCAGCATCCTGCACAGCATTGGTAAAAGCGAGCAGTTTTCTGTCATGATCTGCTGCCGGATCTGTTGCCGTTGCCATCAACTGTGCAGCAATAATCGATTCTAAAGTCGGCAGACCTGTACCGATCAGTGCAAGCGTATTTCTGGAATTGCAATGCGGGCATATCTTTTCAATTCTGTCGTCAACCTGCCTTCTTACGCCTATTATTTTAAAATAATTGTCAGCTTCCTTTTTATCTGATAATTCTAAGGTTTCGGGGTTAATATAATCCCCAATTTTATCAGTAGGGCTATAGTCATCAGCGAAAACATTTGCAACAGATTGTCCTTCTAATGAAGAAATAAAGTACACATTCTTATTTTGCCTTTCAGCCATAAAGAGGGTGCGTATCTTTGTCAAATCATTTTCTAAATAATCATTCCCTTCTTTTTTTACAGCAAGCCAGCCCGAACCGCCGCAGTCACGACAATAATAAGGGGGTAATGATTTTATTTTTTCATTTGGGTTTAAATCGCTCTGCCATGCAAACAACGGGTAAGGCTGCATTTTTTTGAGGATTCGGTGTAAACTACGTATCCAATAACTGGTTTGAAAGAAAACAAACGGGGTATATTGATTTCCCGATTGCTCTTTTGCGTATGACAATATGCCCGTTAACGATTGCAGAAGCTTAAAACCTTCATGATAGTTTAGTGTTCCCTCCGAAAAGCACCTTGTTATCCAATAGGTGGTTGTTTCTTCTAATTCAACAACGCCTTTACTGGTTAGTTCGACCAGTTGCAGTAGCCATTTATTTTTTTTGAGCTGGTTTAACAGTACTTCCGGCTCATTTGAATATCCCCATAAATTTAGCTGTCGCTCAACATACGTTTCATATTCGTCAGCTTCATAAAAATCGCATTGGTTTATTTTGCCCAGGTCAAAGGCTGGCACCTCCAATGCTTCATCGAAAAACATTTCCGGTTCTATTCTTTTCTCCTCAATAACAGCGCTGCTATCTACATCAATCCCAAAGATCAGAGAGAAAAACTTTACCAGCTCTTCTTTTCCTTCATCGCCGCCAGCCATTGTTGCCGACGTGCCAACAGGAACTAACTGATCATTACCAATATTTAATTTAAGCTTTAAACGCCTGATGAGGCTAGCCACATCCGATCCTTTTGCGCCGTCATAAGTATGCAATTCATCCAATACAATAAATTTCAGCAGCAAGCTATCTGCATAATTATACTTCCATAGGTTATGATACCGGGCTATCATGAGCGAATAATCCAACATTTTAAAGTTGGTTAATATGATATCCGGAGGTGCCTGTATTAAGGTATCACGGTCTTCAATTATCCGCTGTTCTTCCATACGGGTGGGCCTGTCCTTTGCCTTGTTTCTACCTTCACCTATAAACAGGCCTGCCCTTATTTTGTCGCGTAATACATATTCGCCCGAGGGACTTTTATAATTGTGAATGGCTTGTGCCAAGCGCCTTGCCTGGTCCGTGGCGAGGGCGTTCATGGGGTATAAAATAACAGCCTTTATGCCGGGCTTGCCTATATTTTTATAGCAATAGTCCAACAAAGGGTATAAAAAACTTTCTGTTTTTCCAGAACCCGTTCCTGTTGTTAAAATTACAGGCTGGGGTTGATTATTTTGAGTTGTCAACCGTTTAAAGGCCTCGTACTGGTGCCGGTAGGGTGGAAAGTTTGGGGCAATGGTTAGTACTTCGGCAAGGTTAACTTCTTTTTCTATACGCTCAAAGGGTAGCCTTATTTGTATATAAGGGCCTTTAAACATTCCATGGCGCTTATTATATAAAAAATCTTCAAAAGCCTGCTCAACTTTTTTATCATCAAAGTTATAGGTAGCTTTCAGGTACTCAACAACCGCGTTTCTTATTTCCTCTGCCTGTAGTAGTGATAACATGTATAAGCGCTTTAGTTGTTAGGTGTAGCGGTAGCTAATTCATCACTAGCAAACACGTTTTCAAAATGTGCCCAGGCGGTTTTATAATCTTCAACCCGGTCGCATTTATCAAAGGGCGCATAGTAGGTTATTTTCTGGCCCTGGTATAATTCGCTTTTGGTAATGGTATGTTCGTATGTATCGCCATCCTTAAGGGTGCGCTGCATGGGGTTAACTTCGGTTGTTGCTTTATCCCATTCGGCTCTGTCTAAACCAACCCCAGTGAGGCCTTTGCTGCAGGTGAAAATAATGTTTCCTTTGGAATCATACCAGGTATCGTCCTCGTTCTGTTGCAACACAGGGAACTGCACATTATAAATAAGGCTCAACTCGGCAAGCGTAAGGTCTAACGCCATAGCTGTTATTACATCAATCTCTACCAAAGCCAACCGACGCTCGTACCAATTTCGGAGCGGTGTATGCCATTCCCATTCTTTAGTTAGGGTATTAAATGGTTTTAACCTTTCATCGTTCTTACTCCATTCATCTTGCCTATAAACCCCCTGCCAGTTTTCTTCCCATAGCGGCGCATAGTATTTGTTAAGGCAGTTAAGCAATAAGGTGCGGCTAAATAGTTTCGGTTTAAACTTCGCTTCAATCCCCAAAGGAAATGCAGTGATTCTGCTTTCACCTAAATTAGAAGCGCCAACAGTTTTGATGAAGAAATCTAAGATTAGAGATGAGCAAAGCCCCTGCGCTTCAATCAAATCGACCGTGTGTTTCAGGACAAGTGATATCACACCATGGATATGACTTGTTTTAGGTGGCAAAATTGCACAGGTTAATGTTCTTTCCCCTGCTTGACTAAGCATTTTCCTAAATCCAATTTTATAGTACTCTATCCATTTATCATTATCAAAAGCTTTTATCAATGACGGGAATGCGCTTGTATGTTCATCAGGAATATAGTTTGTTCTCGAGGTGTAATCTGCATCTATCTTTGATAAATCAATAGTGTTATAATCGGCTTTTTCGACGCAAATCTTTTTGGGCGTTTTATATAACGGATTACTTACAAAAAAATGTGGCCCGCTGTAAACCATTTCAAATTTCGAAATATCAGGGTATTGGGTTTTTCTTTTAATTATTCCAGCGTTCGCATCGTTGGTTTCATGCCATCCCTCGGATATTTTTAATTCGTAATTTTGAACGGATGTTTTAAATCCGCTTAACTTTTCTAAAACTTTCAATATAGTAGCTGAATGTATTGATACTAACTTGGCAGACTTGCCATCATTTGTATTTTCAAATGTTCGTGAAAGTATTTTTAATTTATCTTCATTGAAGTGAACAATGCGGTCTTTATGCGGTTGAACATTCCAGCTAAAACCATCTTCGTCATCTCCCTTCACTTTAATACCTCCACATATGCCTTTTCCGTCATGAATAAAGCTACCGGCGATGGTTGCTGGATGAAAAATATTGTTGATAGACTTAAAGGATATCGCGGCGGTAGTCCCTGAATAAATTTGGATGCCATATTTTTCACGGTGGGCAACCTCGGCAAAAAGATTAAAAGCATTCTGAAATTGAAAATGATATTTTAAACGTTGATACATTTCCCGCCGTAAAGGTTTGGCATTAGGGTCGTCATAAACTCCTTCAGGATGTAACAAGCCCATGTACCCTTGTGGTGCTGTTAAAGAAAAGCCGTCCTCTAAAACGCATTTGTATAAATTGGTTTGCTGCCCTGTAAGCAACGGGTAATTTTGATAGGCATTCATAAATTGGGCTGAACTTTCAATACCAACAAGCTCGTTATAATAACCGCTTTTTTGGCTTGCTATTGATAAATAAGCCTCTTGCATTTTTTTAACCTGTGGTGCGGTAGTCTTCCTAATCAATATTTCAGGAAATTGCTCTGCAATAACATCTTTTTCTTCAAACTGCAATTTTAACCACGGCGGGTTGCCCACTATCACATCAAAACCGCCCTTATCCTTAAACACTTCCAAAAACTCCAGTTCATGGTGAAAAAAGCGATTTTCTTCGCGCAGGATGCCTATGGTTTGTATGCGGCTGTCGCTACCAAATAAAGTCCATTGGCTTGCTGCATTTTTTTTAATGTTGGCTAAAATCTCGGGTGCGCCCGCATTTTCAGCCAATCCGGAGAGATCAATACCTAAAATATTTTCAACCTCATTGTACCACTCATTCCTATTGGGGAAATCAGCAGCGTTGCGGGCATCCCAAAACCAAAGGCTGCACCAATAGTCCATCACCATACGCAGCTTATAAAAAGGGGCGCTGCGGGCATTTCGGCTTTCGGCCAGGCGTTCCTTTTCATCGTAACCTTTAATCGCTGTTTGCGGCGCATTTTGCCCGTACACGGCATATGCACTGGTGGTATCCTTTATAATTCCTTTTATCTGCTTGTAATGCTCTTCCAGCAGGGTATCAATTACCTTGCAAAGCTTCTCCAAGCGCTTACATTCAAGGCTGGTTAGTGGTTGTTTAAACTCTTTCTTACGTTCGGTTATTGCCTTTTTTTCGAGGTCGCTTAGGTCTTCTTTTATTAAACTAAGGCTTGCAGAGGCAAGCATATTTTCGTCAGGCAATAAAAAATGATAAAACTGACCAGGTTTACGTGTTAGGTTTCCTTTTTTATCCCATTTAACACGCTTGGGTGACTTTGTCCACCAAGCTTTGGGGATAAGTGTATTACGTTGTTTTGTAGTGCCTTCTTTGGGGTATTCCGCTGTTACATCTTCCGAATCGTAAACTTTTAGCCAGCAGCCCACAACCGCATTACCCACACCTAAACGGTGCGCAAAAAATGGCGTTTCCATATTGCGGTGCATACAATTAAGCCACAACGAAAGCTTGCCCAGTTCAACAGCGGTGGGGTTTAAATCCACCCCGTACACATTATTTGCAGCTATATAGGCTTTTACTTTTTGCAGTTCGTCATTGTAACTTCCCGGCACTATGCGTTTGCGGCCTTTTCTAACTGCTTCGGTTTCTTTTAATTCCAAATAAGCATCCGCCAATTGGTTAATGGCCTCGTTATGAAAAGCCGCGGCACCCATAGCTGGTTCCAGTATTTTGAGCGATAATATTTCATCCGCACAGTCCTCACCAGCTTCCTGTCTTTCCTTCAACTTATCAATAATGCCCTTTAGCGTATATTTTACGGTTGTTTGGGTAAGTACTTCGGGTGTATAATACGAGGCCGATTTTTTCCTGTCTCGTCCATTCAGGCGATAAACAAAATGGCCTTTGGGTAATTGCTTATCGTATTTGGGATTATCCGGATCTTTTAATATTTCTTCTTCCTTAAATTCATCCCGCCTGATCAACGGCACCAAAAAAGTTCCTTCTTTACCATCCGGGTCGTCCGCCGCCTTTACCTCAATTAAAGTATCAGCTGCAAAAAATCCGCTAAAGGCAAGCAAACTTTCGTACACACTGCCTAATTGATTGATACCTAAGTTGCCGTAGGATATCCGGCCCCGGCTTTTGCCTTTACTTTGATCACTTAACGATAAACTCTTTATAATTTGCTGTAAAACGATATTGCGAAACTGTACACCTAACAAGTGTTTCAGTTCGCCATTATCAAACAAGGGCGAATCCAAAGGTTTCATCTCAAAACCCTTGCCAGCTTTTTTGACACCGTTATGCAGGTAATCGAATAATTTCCATAAGCTGATGGAAAAGAAATGCCCTTCTTTCGATGAATCTGTACCAAGATGAACAAACTCAAGGTCGCGAAGCATCTCAAGGCTATAACCTTTTTGGTAGATAGTATCTTTAACCGGTAATATTTCTAAATCTTCCCTTGCTTCTGCATAAAACAAAAACAGCAGGCGATATACCATGGTTAGACATTCATCTTTTAATTCCTTCGCAAATTTTTCATCGGCCATAAATTTTTCAATGACCTCTTTATCTTCTAAGGTTTTGGCATTTTTCTTCTTATACCAAATGGCTTCATTTGCCAAACTCTCCACAGCAAAAATTACCCCTTTTTTTAGATTTTGAGTTACACCGTAAGCCGCCTTATGTGCATCTTCGTCCAACGATTGCAGCAAACTGTCGGTATTGCCTAAAAAATTAGGTTTTGCCAGCAGGGCATAAAACAATGCCAGATAATCACGATTGGCAGAGATTTGAGATTCAAGGAAAAGTTCTTCCAGGTCGAACAATAAAAAACTATCATATTTCCATTTCTCGAAATGAATTAAGAAAATTTTTGCTCCGGCAAGCATGATCACATATACCGGGCGTTCGTCTTCGGGCAATAGAAACAATTCGGACAGCGCATCTTTAATTACATCAGGATTTAAGGTAATATCTCCCCACGCTTCCGGAAAAACCTTTTCCCACTCGTCTTTTACCCAGGTTTGGTCGTAAATACCTTCGGGCGCCTTTTCACCTTCATGAACGATGGCTTTCATTTCCATGATAAACAAATAAGGTTTTCCGCCTTTGGTATAATTGTAGCGTACCGGTATTACCTGGGTATCATCAAGGTAAACCGGCTGGTTATATTCTGGAGTGCCATTGATATAACCAAGCGCCTGCAATACTTCCCGATGAAAATCGTGAGTGCGTTTTACTTTATCTTTTACACGTTGTATGTTGAATAAATCATTTTTAAAGCGATAGTATTTTTCACGAAGAGGAGAAATAAGCGCATTTATTTCGGATAGATGATTACCTGTGTCCTTTCCATCACTATCTTTTTTCTGCGTAACATAGCCAGCCTTATCAAACACTTTTTTGGGGAAATTATCCGTAAAAAAGTGTTGTGAATAGTAATCGCCAATATTTTCTATAAACCTGATCATTCTCTTATTAAATCGTTACGCGTTATAAAACACTGCCAGCAAACGCAAATACGGGTCTTCTTCTAACTGAAAAAAAGTTTTGTAAAACTCGTCAGTCTCCTTATGCACATAATCTATATCTTTTTTTCGCTTATCCTTATGTGAGCGACCCGCGCCGGCGCTATCATCCCCAAATTGTAAATCTAACTGGCGTTCCGAGTTTTGCAGCCACTTGTTCAACTTTCTTTCGTAAACGGTTAGCCTGTCTTCAATATCATCAACCAAATTACCCTGTAACTGCTGCGTGTACAAACGCTTTGCAGATGAGACCGCATCAAATAACATAGCTTGCACAATGTCCAAATGCGCTTGTTCAATTTCCAGGGTTGGCAAATCGTCGAATAACCGGTAATGGCTAACAAAATCGTCAAAGCTATCCAGGTTGCCTACATCCCTGCCAATAAAAGACCGGCCAATCACAAATGATTTTGACAAAATTGCCTGCCCCTTGCCATTGGAGCTTATTCCCTGGAATATAAACCATGCCGATTTATCAGGCAAGGGACTGCGCATCCGGGCCACAGGAGCATTCCCTTTATCAATGCGGGCCAATATTTTATACTGCAACCATCGGGCTAAAGGATGCATGTCATAAAGTAATTGGTGCGTCGGCCAGCCTTCTTTTTTTCGCGCCCTCTCTATCGATTTTTCAACCGCTTCTTTATCACAGGTAAGTTTAAATGTATCCCTTTTATCGGGGAAAGCTTCATCCGGAATATCATATAGTACCCCTTGGGATTCGCCACGTTTGCCACAAAGTTCTTCAGTTTGAACAAACTCAATTAATTGATCCATCGGGTCAACTGATATTTTATCGCGCAGCTTTTCATCTACTGATTTTAATTCATCAATGACCGTGGAATAGTACTGGAAATCAGTAGAATAAAAAGAGCTGTGCGGCTTTTCAAAAATATTTTCTTTTGATAATTCAGTTTCTTCTGATACATCATAGACCGCATTCCAATCAATTTCGTCGTCCTTCTGTTTTTTGTCGAGTATGGTTATATCTCCTTTAACAAAAGCCCTGGTTACCAGCTTTTCTTCTTTATTGGTGTCATAAAGCATCCAAAGGCTTGCAGCGTCACCCAGCGTTTTATATACTTCTTCTTCTTTTTCCTTTAATTTATCCAGTATCCTAAAATCGTCTTTAATTGCCGGATTATCCGATTTTGAAATAAGGTAATAGATGTAAGGTGTATTTTTTTGCCCGAACCGATCTATCCTGCCATTGCGTTGTTCCAGTGTTATAATAGACCATGGAATATCATAATTAAACATCTTGTGGCAATGATAGTGCAAGTTAACCCCCTGGCTTCCTGCGTCAGATGTCAGGAACAAGCGGATAGGGCTTTCTTCCTTTGAAAACTTTTCGATAATGTCCTGTTGCTCGGTATCGGTTAAGCTACCATTAAACTGAACTATTGCAGCTTCATCAATGTTAAATGCGGCTTTCAGGTTTTTTTCAAGGTAATCGAGAGTCTTTCTTCTTTCAGTAAAAATGATGATCCGGTCGTCCGTTTTCCTGCCTTTCCAACCCGATGCCTTTAATTGAGCAATAAGTTCAGCTAACTTTCCGTCTGCATTAATTTTTAGAATGTTGTCCAGTTGAGCCTTTAATCCAAGTAAGAAACTTTTAGTTACCTCTTCATCAATTTGTTTTTCCAGCCGGTTGCTTATCGTTTCCAGACATGCAGAAGGAGAAGACATGTACGATTTGAATAAGCCTATAGTAAAAAGTAGTGAACCATCGCTCATATTTCCGTTTGCTTTATCAAAGGCTTCACTTTTAGCGTGTTGGATTTGTTCAATCACACTTTCCTCTTCGGGAAATAATGAAGCGTGAAAGCTGGTAGTTACCCGGTCACGAAAGGAATCTCCTACCTCATTTTCAACGTCCTTTTTAAATCTGCGCACATACAGTGGTGTAATATCTTCTGCTGTAAATTCCCCATTATAAGGAATGGCAGTTGGATCGAGCAATGTAATCAAGTTGGCAAAGTTTTTCTTCTTGCCGTTATGTGGTGTAGCAGAAGTAAGCACCAGTGCTTCACATCTTTGCGATAAAAATTTGGCCAGTTTACCGCGGTCGCTGCCTTCATTTGCAACTGTGTGACACTCATCTATTACGATAATGTCCCATTTGATCTTTTCAAGATAATGCCTGAATTTACCATTGTTTTTAAGGGTATCGACGGATACAATTACCTTATCATAATAATCAAATGGATTCTTGTTGGAGGGTATAATGGTACTTATTCGTGCAACCCCCTGACTATCCAACCGTACCAACGGAATTGAAAAACGCGACCATACTTCTTGTTGAAATTGGGAAAGTATAGATTTGGGAGTAACTACTAAAATTCGCTGGCCCTTTCCCCGGCGAATCATTTCTGTAAGGAAAATCCCTACCTCAATAGTTTTACCTAATCCTACAGCATCTGCAATAAGAATTCGGGGTTTGGGTAGCTTTAAGGCCTTTATAGTTGGTGTAAATTGATAAGTGCTTGGCCGGATTGCGGCTTTGTTCGCTATCTCAATTCCTTCAGAAAAGAAAGACGAGTTACGCAAAACAGTTTCTATAAAAAGTTTCGATTTGCGATATCCATTGGAATTATCAGCAACGAGCTTAGTTGATTCTGGCGTAATAACATCAAAATCCTCCAAACTGAGATCAAACGTAAAACGCATCCCTTTCACCAATTCGGAAATACCTTCAACTTCAATTATATCTTTTTCTACATGAGTTACCAAAAAGTCTTCATCCCGTAAAGAAAGACGTATTCCGGCTGCTATGTTGTGCGTTTTTGTTTCTAACATTTATCTGTTTAGGTAATTCCCCGTAATTGGTTGTGAGATTTCCTTTGATATATTGTGAAGTAATGGAAATTAATCAAATTTTCACAATGCACGAAGCTAAATAAAAAGCTTAGAATTATAATAAGTAGTATTACTCGATTGTAAATACGAATTTGAAAATATTTGTAATTAATATTGATACTATAGCGCTACTCGAGCATATTTTCAATTATGATGATGATAATTCAGGCACGAAATGATTTTTCTGTCTCCCGAACAAATCTACCCTACTTATAAATATTATAATTCGATCCCGATTTGGATTAAAATTTTTTTTTAAAGCGAACAAAAGCCGGAAGATGCTTTTAATTATCTACTAGTCTTTCGAACAAAATACCATAGAAATAAAATCCAAACTCCAAACCCTATGATAAATAAGGGTAACTTATTTGCCGACGTTGTGGCGGCAAGAAATGCCCCTGTAGCTACAATACAGGTAAGGCAAAACAAAATGAATGTTTTCATATTCAGTAATATTATGCGCTTACGAGACGCATGGTTTTACGGTGTTCTATCGGGTCACTTAATTCCTTAATTTTAGTTGTTTGTGGCTTGGCTGGTTTCGGTTTATTCAATCCTCTGAAAAACTTCATTACAGCTGCCTGTACTTTATCAACGATACTCCAGTCTTTTTCGATATAAATGTCCGTGATTTTGTGATCACCGTCTACATGGTTTAAGGCTTCTGCAATACTATCTTTATCCATTTGGCATTTATTTCTTGCAATGGTCGCAAAGGTATGCCGCGCCCAATAAAAGGTAATATCTGGCACGCCCGTTATAGTACGCAATTGTTGCATTCCCTTGCTTAACGCTGTATCCAATCCATTATAGGTACTGTATCTGTCCTGCAATTTACCTATGTATTTTTCAAGCAATGGCCTTGCTTCCGGAACAATCTTTATACTTATAAATGCATCATCATCACGAAGACCACTTGTTTTTGAGCGGTTGTATTCTAACCTTGTGCTTTCCGGATCATAGCTATTGAGGTTGTAGAAATCTACAGCGTTCATCCCGCACATATAAAAGCTTAGCATAAATAAATCCCTGGCCAATTCTGCGCGGCTTTCGGGGTTTACCGTACACTTTTTAAGTTTATTGACCTGCTCAGCTGAAATATTTCTTTTTTTGGTTTTTGGAGGTGCGCCGATCTTATAAACCTTGAACGGATAATGTTTGATTTTAATAACGCCGATGTCCTCATTATTATAGATCTTTCTGGCCTCATTGAATAGCGTACGCAAATCGCGCATGTGGGAGTAAATACCTCCGGTTTGCATACCTTTTTCTGTTGTTGTTACTTCCTTACCTAATTGGTTAACCCGCACCATTGTACGGTCGGTTTGCAACCATTTTTCGTACGCGAATAGCATACCGGAATTGATCTCTAAAATTGAAACGCTTTGCTTTTTAAAATAGTCAATTAGGCTGTTTCGGACAGCCCGATGATTATCTGCGGTTCCATCTCTTTTAGCTTTCCGTAACGAAGCTATGTGCTGGGCGCAAAAGGCAATAAAGTCTACCTCTTTGTCTTTGTTAATTAAATACGCTTTTAAATCATCACAGGTAAAAAAGTCCAATTTTGGAGCAAGATCGCCAATGGTCTTTCGATAATCCGTTAGCGCATCGTCTAAGGATTTAAGAATATGCTTATCCTTAATTTTTAAGTTCTCATCCAGTTGCCGAGCCGTTACATATTGGTTGGTTTCGATAAACCGGCGGACATCTTTGTGAAAGACTTTAATTTGTACATGGAAGGTTCCATCTTCCCTTTTAAATTGGTCATAAACCACAGCATTTACAGTTGCCATAATCTTGTTTTTTTTAGGCCACGTAAAAAACGTCATGACGGAATAGTGACGGTTTTACGTGAAGTTCAACAAATAATTATGCAAGTCCTGACGTTGTGAAGTTTTTACGGTGTCAGCGCCGTGGAATAAATCCGACTCAAAGATATTAAAAAAAGGCCGTTTCCGTTACAGAAACGGCCTTTTTACCGGAGAAAAACAGGGCCATTGCTGTCTGTTTTCTTGTGCGCCCACCTGGGCTCGAACCAGGGACCAAAAGATTATGAGTCTTCTACTCTAACCGACTGAGCTATAGGCGCGGTTATTTTGTTTTTGTTTGCGGGTGCAATTTTACATATTTGCGGCCATATCTCAAACTCTTTTTATGGAAAATATTAAAAATATCATCTTCGATTATGGTAACGTTATTTTCAGTATCGACTTTCTCCGGGTTCAACAATCTTGGAATCAATTAGGTATAAGTAACCCCGAAGCGTTTTTTGGCCACAAAACCCAGGATGAAATTTTTGATAAATTTGATCGTGGCGAAGTTACCGCGGCACAATTCAGGGATTACGTAAGGGAAAAAACCAACAACCTTTCCCTGACGGATGATCAGATTGATGCCGCATGGAACAGTATCCTGGTCGGAATTGCCGAAGGAAATCACGAATTACTGTTAAAGCTGAAAGACAAATACCGTACTTTTTTGCTTAGCAATATTAACGCTATCCATTATGATTATATCATGAACTATCTTAAAACCGATTTCGGTTTTGAAGGAAACGATCACCTGTTCGAAAAAACATATTACTCGCACCTTACAGGCAAGCGCAAGCCAGAGCCTGCCATTTTTGAACAGGTACTTAAGGAGAATAATTTAAAACCCGAAGAAACCTTATTTATTGACGATAGTCCGCAGCATTTGGAGGCCGCAAAAAAGTTGGGTATCCAAACCTTTCTAATGACAACTCCAGATACCATACAGTCCTTTGCAAAAAGAGAGCAATTAATTTAATAAATGCCCTCTTTGTATGGTAGTTTTATAAGTTAAGCGCTTCGGCGCTTTCTTTCTTTTGTAATTAGACTCAACTCGCGGCTCATTTGCCCGGCTATAGCTGTATTTTCCTGTGCACGGCGAAATAAATATGGCAGTACAGCCTTTACCGGTCCATAAGGCACGTATTTGGCTACATTATAATCGGCATGGGCCAGGTTAAAACTTAAGTTATCGCTCATGCCAAGCAATTGCGAAAAATAAACATGCGGATGTTTATGATCAATACCTTTATTGTCCAGTAATTCGGCCAGCAAACGGCAACTTTCTTCATTATGTGTACCTGCAATAAAAGCTATTTCATTGATATGACTTGTACAATAATCAAGCGCCGAATCATAATCAAGATCAGCAGATTTTTTATCGGGCTGAATTGGCGATGGGTAGCCCTTTTCTTCGGCACGTTTACGTTCTTTTTCCATGTAAGCACCGCGTACTATTTTTGCTCCCAATATAAAACCTTCGCTTTGAGCGATGGCATGATCATTTAACATCGAGGCCAGTTTATCATGCCTGTACATTTGATAGGTATTATAAACTATCGGCTTTTGCTTGTTAAATTGGGTCATCATGGTAAGCGCTAAAAGATCAATAGTATCCTGAATCCAGCTTTCTTCAGCATCTATCATTACAGGCACGTTGTTTTTGAACGCTTTATCACAAATAGCCAGTACACGGTTTTGTATCCTTCTCCACTCCTCTTCTTCGGTATCGTTCAATTTAACACGGGCATCCAATTTTTCAAGGAGGCCAAAACGTCCCACCCCCGTTACTTTAAATACGGTAAGAGGGATCGCTTTGTCTTTGGCAGCGCGGTCAATGGTACGGATAATCTCATCGCGGGTATTATCAAATACGGTTTCTTCCTCTTCACCTTCTACCGAGTAGTCCAAAATGGTACCCACCCTGCCGCTATAAAGGTTTTTGATGGTATAATCACATTCGGCAATAGTTTCGCCGCCGCAAAAATGTTTAAATATGGTAGCTTTGATAATATTCCTTATCGGCAAACCTATCTTCATGGCAAAATTGGTAACCGGTGGGCCTATCTTTACCAAAAAGTTAATATTGATCATCCTGAACAACCAGTAGGCACGGTTCAGATCGGTATTGGATGAATGGCGAAAAGCTATTTCTGTATTTTCGAACGAGGGCGTATTTCGTCCTTGATTATTGTTAGTTTCAAAAGAGGTCATCTGCAAAATTATAAAATGATAACTCATAATTGCATGAATAGTTTATTTTTGCCATCCCATGATCGAATTTAAGTTAGAAGGGGACTTTATCCCCATGATCCAGCTACTCAAGGCTGCGAACTTAGTGCAAACCGGCGGCGAGGCGCAAATAGTTGTAACTGAAGGCCTCGTGAAGTACAATGGTGTAGTTGACTACAGAAAACGCCTCAAAGTAAAAAGAGGTGACACGGTTGAGTTCGATGGAAATAAAATTATAGTCATATAATAATGAACACTATTTTAAGCGATAATTACTCGGTTTATTTTGATAATAGCCTTGATAAATTAGTTGATTTTGTTAAAAAAGGCAACTATTCAAAATTCTTTATTTTAACCGACGAAAATACAGGCGAACACTGCCTGCCCTTACTTACCAGCAAACTTAAAGATTTTAATAATTACGACCTGATCGAGATTTCGTCGGGAGAGGAAAGCAAAAACATTGATTTTTGTGTGGGCGTTTGGAAAATGCTGATTGACTTTGGTGCCGATCGTAAAAGCCTCATGATTAACTTAGGTGGCGGTGTTATTACAGACATGGGTGGCTTTGCCGCTTCTACCTATAAAAGAGGGATAGATTTTGTACAGGTGCCAACTACCCTCCTTTCACAGGTTGATGCCTCTGTGGGCGGCAAAACAGGTATCGATGTTGACGGCATAAAAAATATTATCGGGACATTTACTATGCCTAAAGCTGTGTTTATAGCGCACGAGTTTTTACAAAGCCTTCCGCCTCGCCAGATCCTTTCGGGTTTGGCCGAAATGCTGAAACATGGTTTAATTGTTGATGCCAGTTATTGGAATCAACTTAAAAACAGCGACCTGAAAAACCCTTCGGTTGAGCTTGTTCACCGCTCCGTAGAAATCAAGAATGAAATCACCATTGAGGATCCGCATGAGAAAGGTATCCGCAAGGCGTTAAACTTTGGGCATACTATCGGGCACGCGGTTGAAACATACTCTTTATTACATGACGAAGACAGCCTTTCGCACGGTGAAGCAGTAGCTATCGGCATGATCTGCGAATCATACCTCGCCCACAAAAAAACAGGGTTGCCTTCAGAAGAACTTCATGAAATTGTAAAGGTATTGACCGATCTTTATCCGAGGTATACCATCAACGAAGACAGTTTTGACGAACTGCTGTTGAATATGAAAAAGGACAAAAAGAACATTGGAGACGAAATTAATTGCACCCTGTTAACACATATAGGTGAGTTTAGTATTGATAATGTGTGCACCGCCCACGAACTTTGTGAAAGTTTAAGATATTACATTAACCTGTAACATGTTTCAGCATTTAGATCCGCGAAATCAGGCGGCCCTTGTTTTAATGGGCTTATTGGTTGTTTTAACGCTTGTTGAAATGGCTCTGAGCTATTGGGAAGATCGCAAGTACTATCAAACCCGCGATACGTTAACCAATATTTATCTTACTTCGCTGGCCGTTATTACTAATCTCTGCGTTAAGGTATTTACCTTTTTTATACTTGATTATACCTACCAGCATTACAGGCTTTTTCAAATTCAGAATGTTTTTTGGTACTGGTTTGTGTTGGTTGTTGTACAGGACTTTTTATACTGGGTACTGCATTATACGGGGCATTACTGCCGTATGTTTTGGGCAATGCATGTTACCCATCATTCGTCCGAGCATTTTAACTTCACCACGGGCTTTCGGTCAACAGTATTTGAACCGCTTTACCGGGTATTCTTTTACCTCCCGCTTGCTTTAATGGGCTTTACCGCTTTAGATATCCTGTACGCATACCTTATTACCCAGCTTTATGGCAATCTGGTGCATACGCAGTACAAAATTCCCTTGCCAAAATGGTATGGGTGGATTTTTGTAACGCCCGCGCATCACCGCGTTCACCATGCTTCAAACATCCCTTATCTTGACAAAAATATGGGAATGGTGCTTATCATCTGGGATAGGCTATTCGGCACTTTCCGTGATGAAGATTTGCCCGAGCCTGTTAAATATGGCCTGACCAAACAACCGGAAGATATGGGACCGGTAAACGTTTTGTTCCATGAATGGAAAGCCCTGCTGCATGATGTAAAAAATGCCCCCGATCTTAAATCAAAAATCAGCTATTTCCTAAATCCACCGGGCTGGAGCCATGACGGCAGTACACAAACTGCGCGTGTGCTGCAACGTGAATATAAGGCAATGGAAGGGGCTCATAGAAAACACGAAACTGCCGCATAACAATATTATATTTGGCGTGACACTTTTGTGTCGCGCTAAACCATGTTACAATTAATATCCAAACTCCAGCACAACACTTACGAAAAAAGCGAATATTCTGACGAGCAACTTCGTAATGTTGATGAGACTATCCAAGTCATTAAAGATTTCCCGTGGGACGCAGAGCGGGCATTAACTGATATCCAGTTAACCGGGCCATCGGTAGTTATTCAGGATAATAACCTGAACTACCTCAAGCTTGGCCTTTACTTTAATAGTAAATTCTGCGTTTATTATCTTGATAACGGCAATCATCTATATGAATATCATGCCTCCACCATTGATAAGGCTTGCGATCTGGTAAAAGACTTTTTTGAGCAGACACTCAATCTGAGTTCATTTGAAAAACACTTCTTTAATATCGGGAATCAACCACATTTCATAACCAGTGACTTTATCTATAGAGTTAACCCGGCGAGAATATTTGTTCTTGCAGCTTTTTTCTCAATATATCTATTATTTGCCATTTCAGTATTTTGTGCAAGCGTACTTCATATTGGCGGCGGTTCGTATCCGATAGTGCTTCTTTTAATAATTCTTGGACTGGGGATATTTATTGGCAGTATATCCTCTGTAGCCATAAAAGGCCGTAATCAGTATTTGCGAATATCACGTGGCAACCACATATTCTATTACGGGATTGACGAAAAACACATTAAGGAGTACAATAAAGCCGATGTAGCAGAACTTGCTCATAGAACAGCGACGAGCGACCGGAATATGGGTAACGTACAAATCAGGTTCAAAAACGGAGAATTTATACAACCTAAAATGTTAATCCATGATATGGATCTTATTCAGAAGTTTCCGGAAAATTTGGGAATAAAGATAATCTATCCCCAAAATTCTCTCTTCAAACGCTCCCAAAGCGCCTAACACAGAATTTAATTTGGTTGATCTATTATTTTTTACAAAAAATAAAATTTTCTATTGACAAACTCTTTTTTTACCGTACATTTACGTCGTAATAAAAAACAGCAAATGAAATTAACAGGTGCATACTTCTTTGGCTACTACTTTTACTTTACCAGTGAGAGCCGGGACTAATATGTACAAAACAAACATATAAAGAAACTAAAAAGTCCCGGCCTACCAGCCGGGACTTTTTGCTTTAAGCAGGTTTATGAAAATAGAACAACCAAAAGTCGCAATTCAGGGTATCCGGGCCTCTTTTCACGAAGAAGCTGCATTGAAATACTTCGGCGAAAACACCGAGACCATTGAATGCAACTCTTTCAAACAAACATTTGAGAGTTTAAAGAACCGTGAGGCCGATTATGTGGTAATGGCTATCGAAAACAGCATCGCCGGCAGCATCCTGCCAAATTATACCTTGCTGCTTGATTATGGCTTCCCAGTAGTTGGTGAAATTTACCTGCCCATCCAGCTGCACCTGATGGCTTTACCGGGAGTAAAATTCGAGGATATTAAATACGTAACCTCCCACCCTATTGCCTTACGCCAGTGTGTTGATTTTTTTGACGAATATCCGCACCTTAAAATTGTGGAGAGCAGTGATACCGCGGCCTGTGCTAAACGCATCAGGGATGAGCAGCTAACAGATACGGTTGCTATTGCAAACTCTTTAGCCGCTAAGCTTTACGGCCTGGATGTTTTGGAACGTCGCATCGAATCGAACAAAAGAAACTTTACCCGTTTTTTGATCCTAACCCATCATGATAATATTGAAAAGAAACCGGCTAACAAGGCTTCTTTGTGCTTCCAGGTAAGTAACAAAGTTGGTGCATTAGCTAAAGTGCTTAATATTTTCGCCGAAGAAGGCGTAAATATGAGCAAAATTCAGTCGATGCCGATTTTAGGCAAGCGCAACGAATACAATTTTTATGTAGATATAGAATGGGAGGAACAAAAACAATATGACGCTTCCATAAGGCAGATCCTTAAGTATACCCATAACTTCAATATCCTTGGCGAGTACGAAAGGCACGATGATGAGCATGCGGTGAGCCCAAAACCTCGCCGGGCCGAACGGAGTATCCGCAAGTATATCAATATCAGGCGTAATGCATAATAAAGACAATTGGCAACAGAACCCAAAAAACTAACATAATTTAAATTATCAACTAACATTCCCGGCTACCACCGGACAAACAAAAAAACGATGAAACTAAATTTAAACATACAGCCGCTTAACACCTGGATTAAAACAGGTAAGGAACCTCTGGTTATTTCAGGCCCTTGCAGCGCTGAAACAGAAGAACAATTAGTAGCCACAGCTCATTTATTAGCCCAAACAGGTAAAATCTCAGCTTTGCGTGCAGGTATTTGGAAACCACGTACCCGTCCGGGTGAGTTTGAAGGTATTGGCAGCATTGGTTTGGAGTGGTTAAAACGTGCCAAAGAAGAAACAGGCTTACCAACAGCTGTTGAGGTTGCTACTGCAAAACACGTTGAAGAAGCTTTAAAAGCGGGTGTTGATATCCTTTGGGTAGGCGCACGTTCAACCGCTAACCCTTTCACCGTTCAGGAAATTGCTGATGCTTTAAAAGGTGTTGATGTGCCTGTAATGGTTAAAAACCCGGTAAACCCTGATCTTTCATTATGGGTTGGCGCTATAGAGCGGATCAACAACGCAGGTATTACCAAATTAGCTGCAATTCACCGTGGTTTCTCATCTTACGAAAAATCAGCTTTCCGTAACGAACCAATGTGGGATGTTGCTATCGCCTTAAAAACCCTGGCTCCTGAGTTACCTCTTATTAATGACCCAAGCCATATTTCGGGTAACCGCGATCTGATCGGTTATGTTTCACAAAAAGCTTTGGATCTTGATATGCAAGGCTTAATGATCGAATCACATATCGATCCAAGCGTAGCCTGGACAGATGCTAAACAACAGGTTACCCCTGCTGCTCTTGCCGATATCATTGACCACTTAACTTTGCGTAAAGCGGAAGTTAGAAATTCTGAAGTAAATGATAAGCTGGCCGAGCTACGTAACCAAATCGACAAGATTGATGACCTGGTGATCCAGAAAATTGCTGAGCGTATGCAGATTGCTGAGAAAATCGGTCAGTACAAAAAAGATAATAACATTACCATTTTACAAGTTGGCCGTTGGGATGAAATCCTTCAAAAACGTACAACTTACGGTAAAGCATTAAAATTAAGCGCCGAGTTTACTGAAAAATTGCTTGAACTGGTTCACAACGAATCTATTCGCAGGCAAACAGAAGTAATGAACGCCGACGCCGCTCAGGGCCAGGCAGCAGAAAAACTTACACACGCCTAATATTTTAAATGATGCATAACATCATTCTGAAAAGAAACAACAAGTTCATTAACGGCACGGTTAACCTCACCGGTTCAAAAAGTGAGTGTAACCGCGCCCTGATCATCGAAGCGTTAAGCAAAGGTAAAGTAAGGGTTGAAAACGTATCTGACGCCGCTGACGCTGTTTTACTGGCAGGTATTTTAAGGGAGAACCAGGACTCAAGAACTAAGAGCCAGGAGGTTCCGGCAGGAAACGCTTCTCCCGATAATTACGAAATTGAAAATTGCAGATCCGAAATCGTAGACATCGGTCCGGCGGGTACGGCTATGCGCTTTTTGACGGCTTACTACGCCATACAGGAAGATGAAGTGATCTTAACTGGTAGTAAACGCATGAAGGAACGGCCAATAGGTATCTTAGTTGATGCATTGAGGACCTTGGGTGCCAATATTGATTATGAAGAGAATGATGGCTATCCTCCTGTCAAATTAAAAGGAGGTTTTAAGCAGCAAACCAATAAGATCAGTATAAAGGGGAATATCAGTAGCCAATATATTACAGCATTGCTACTCATAGCAGCTCAGTTGCCTTTAGGCTTGGACTTGCATATAGAAGGCGAATTAACGTCGCGCCCGTATGTTGAAATGACTTTGACTATGCTTGAAACTTCTGGCATCAAGCACGCATGGAAAGATAATGTTATCACAATTGCAAACCAGGAATTTACAACGACATCACTGTACGTTGAACCGGACTGGAGCGCTGCTTCCTACTGGTACGCTATTGCTGCTCTTGCAGATGAGGCTGAACTGTTTTTAACAGGACTTACCCCTTACAGTTTGCAGGGTGATAGTGTGATCACCGAGATCATGGCTAACTTTGGTATTACTTCGCAGTTCAGGGATGGTGGCGTTCATTTGAAGAAAGAGAACAAACCTATCTCCCGCCGCGAATTTGACCTGAAAGAATGCCCCGATCTGGCACAAACAGTAATTGTTGTTTGCGCAGCGCTTAATCATGAAGCATCTTTTACCGGCCTTGAAACTTTAAAGATCAAAGAAACCGACCGCATCCTGGCCCTGCAAACAGAGCTTGGCAAAATGGGTGTTAAGCTGATTGAAAAAGATGAAGTTTACATGCTTGATTGCAGCGGGAAATTTATCCCTGATAGTATCTTCATCAATACTTATCATGACCACCGAATGGCAATGGCCTTCGCGCCGCTGGCCCTTATCCTTCCGCAAATGGAATTTGAAAATGGGCCGGTAGTTGATAAATCATATCCCGCCTTTTGGAATGACCTGGAAAAGCAGGGGTTTGAAGTGGAAGAGAAGGAAGCTTAAAGCTGAAGGCAGAAAGCCTAACGCAAACGTACAAAGTGCGTTATTGTGGGGAACAAAGCAATCTCAAGCGAGATTAAGACTTACGAAGTTTTCAAAACTTCGTAAGTCTGGATTTTACAATGACAGTTATAAAATAACCAATTAAAGATATTCAGATAGGATTTTCTCCTGTCTCCTATCTAACATTTCATATCTAAAACTATGGCAGGCAATTCATTCGGGCAAATATTCAGGATAACTACTTTTGGCGAATCACATGGCGAGGCCATCGGTGTAATTATTGACGGATGCCCGGCCGGCTTACAAGTTGATCTTGATTATATCCAGGGCGAACTGGATAAACGTAAGCCTGGCCAGTCAAAGATCACTACCCAACGTAAAGAAAGCGACACGGTAAAAATCCTTTCGGGTGTATTTGAAGATAAAACTACGGGCACCCCTATTGCTATGCTGATCCCCAATGAAGACCAGCGTTCAAAAGATTACAGCCACAACGTGGATGTATATCGCCCGTCGCATGCCGATTATACCTATCAAACCAAATATGGCATTCGCGACCATCGCGGCGGCGGCCGTTCCTCTGCACGCGAAACTGCCGCCCGCGTTGCTGCAGGCGCTTTGGCCAAACTGTTGCTTAAAACACAGGGCATTGAAATTGTTGCCCATGTGAGCAGCGTAGGTAAAATCAATGCACCAAATGTATTTATTAACGATCCGCTTGAGTTTATTGAGGAGCGCGAAAAAAATATTGTACGCTGCGCCGACCCGGCCACTGCGGAAGAGATGATCGAATTTATTGATAGTGTGCGTAAAGATGGCGATACCGTTGGCGGCAAGATCAGCTGCTATATAAAAAACTGCCCGGTAGGCCTTGGCGACCCTGTGTTTGATAAACTGCATGCCGATTTGGGCAAAGCGATGCTAAGCATCAATGCCGTTCACGGCTTTGAGTTTGGTTCGGGCTTTGAAGGCAGCGAAATGCGAGGATCTGAGCATAACGATATCTTTGTAAAATCGCACCTGGGTGATATACAAACCATTACCAATTTCTCGGGCGGAATCCAGGGAGGCATTAGCAATGGTATGCCTATCGAATTTAAGGTAGCCTTTAAACCTGTCGCCACCATCATGAAAAACCAGGCCACAATTGATAGCGAAGGCAACGTTGCCGAAATATCAGGCAAAGGTCGTCACGACCCCTGCGTAGTTCCGCGCGCCGTACCTATTGTTGAAGCCATGGCAGCCCTTGTGTTAGCCGATCATTGGCTCAGGAACAGAAACGCCCGTTTAAGCTAAAAGCGCTCAGTTAGCCTAAAGCAAAAAGCCGAAAGCTCAAAGCGTTCCACTGAGAACATTTGAGTTTTCGGCCTTTTATTTTCACCAAGCTTCTTTTGCTTTTGGCTTTCTGCTTTAAGCTTTCAGCCCAATAACCTACCTTTGTAAAGCCATGCTTATCTCAATTATCCAATTATACAAACAAGCCTATAGCGGACTATCAAAAAACAGCTGGTACCTGAGCATCGTAATGCTTATTAACCGTAGTGGCACCATGGTTGTACCTTTCATGACCATTTATACCATCAGGCAGCTGCATTTTACCATTGAGCAGTCGGGATATATTATGGCTATTTTTGGCGTGGGTGCTGTTTCCGGCGGCTTCATCGGTGGTAAGCTGATCAATAAAATAGGCTTTTATGACTTGCAGGTTGGGGCGTTGCTTACCGGCGGATTACTATTTTTGATCCTTGGTTATCAAACCAATTTCATCAGCATGGCCATTTTCACCCTCGTGTTGAGCATTTGCAACGAATCATTCAGACCTGCCAATTCAACGGCTATAGCACATTACAGTACAGAAGAAAACAAAACGCGCTCCTACTCGCTTAATCGGTTGGCTACAAACTTAGGCTGGGCTTTTGGCGGCGGTTTGGGGGGATTATTGGCATCTATAAATTATCATTTGCTTTTTTGGGTAGATGGTTGTACAAATATCGCGGCAGGTATATTATTGCTCACTTTGATGCCCCGTTCAAAAGTGGCAAAAACAATCAAAGAAGCAGTGGCCGGTTTTGATGAAGTGGTTTCATCGGCTTATAAAGATGGGCTTTACTTGATGTTTATCTTATTGGCAACCCTGTTCGCAACTTGTTTTTTCCAGTTTTTTATTATGCAGCCTGTATTTTATAAAATACAATGGCATTTTAACGAGCGTTTTATCGGCTTTCTGCTGGCATTGAATGGTATACTCATCGTGCTTGTTGAGATGATACTAATTAACTGGCTCGAGGGTAAACGCCATGCTTTATCTTACATCATCTCCGGCATTTTAGTTACTGGTGCCGGCTTTGCATTACTTAACCTGATGCCACATGTGCCTTTGGTAGCCATATTAATTGTATGCATGATAACATTGGGTGAAATGCTTTCCATGCCATTTATGAACACGTTTTGGATAAGCCGTTCAAATGTGCGTAACCGTGGTGAGTATGCCGCGTTATATAGCATGTCATGGGCCGGTGCGCAGATCATCGCTCCATTTTTGGGTAGCCAGGTTATCGCCTATGGAGGGTTTGAAATGCTTTGGTGGCTATTGGGTGGCGTTTGCCTGATTGTGGCCTGCGGCTATTTGATCATGAAACGGTCAATACATACCACTAAACGAGTACCTGTTTTACCTTAATTTGCTATCATGAAAAAAGCCATCATATTAGATCTTGATAATACCATATACCCGGTAAGTTCCATTGCCGATCATTTGTTTAATGAACTGTTCAACTTTCTTGATCAGCATATTACCGGCGAGGGTATCGAGCATATCAATAAAGCAAAGGAGGATTTAAAGAAGGTTCCCTATCAGAAGGTGGCAGACAAATACCAATTCAGCGATCTCATTAAAAACAAAGGGCTCGAACTATTAAATAATATTGAGTACAACCGGCCGATGCAGCCTTTTGATGATTATAAGCATATCCGCGAAACTAAGATCACCAAGTTTTTGGTTACCACGGGCTTTACCAAACTGCAATGGAGCAAAGTTAAAATGCTGAACATTGAAGCAGATTTTGAAGCCATCCACATTGTTGACCCTGAACTTTCGCCCCTTACCAAGAAAGATATTTTCGCGTTGATCTTGGAGAAATATGATTACAAACCCGAAGATGTACTCGTTATTGGTGACGATCCCGAATCTGAAATAAAAGCAGCAAGCGATTTGGGTATCGATACTTTTCTATACGATCCCGAAAATAAACATCCAAACGCCCGGGTAACCTATCGCTCACAAAATCTTAAGGATGCGGCCGCTATTGTTGCTTAAGCACCTTTACAGTAACCAAAAGCTGCCCAAGATGGCGCATGGTATGTTCGGCAGAATGCATATACAAGCCGATAACTGTTGATGGTAATTGCCCCCGGCCTACTCCTCGCCATTCGGTTAATATGGTCTCGTCGGTAGCTTTGAGTTTATCGATAGCGTTATCAACCTCGGTATTAAACGCTTTTATTAAATCAACAACGGTAATTTCATATTCACCAGGTTCACCTTCGGCTGCAAGGTAATTTAGTTGTGCCGCACTAAGCCCTTCACCTTTTGCATAGGTAAAAAGCCGATTGAGTACCCCGGTGAGGTGTTGCAAATGAAAAGCCGGCGATGCCACGCCGGCAAGCTTTTCCCACAGCAGCTTTTCCGGAAAATCGGCCATCAATTCATTAAGTTCTTCCCTTGCCTGTAAAAGCGCGTGTGCAACAGGTTGAAGCAAGGCCGGCACATCATCCAGCGGGCCGCGGAGCCAAACTTCAGGTAGTTTTTGAGTAGACATTAGTTTTTATTTAGCATTGTTTTCACCTGTTCGTGATTCAACGTTTGGGGTAAGCCATATATGGTTCTTACCCGTTCATGTGTATTATCAGTCCACAGCCAGCTTGTCCATACCATAAACCAGGCCCATTCGGGTTGGGCTGCCAGAATTTCGGGTTTTGGCAGTTCGCCGGTTTCCGTCAGCGCAATGATCTTGCCATTGGCAACCTTAAGCAAATCGCTATAATCCCGTTGTTCATAATCGAAATGATAGATATCAGCACCTAAAATATCCACATAATCAGCACCGGGATAAAAGTCTTTATAGTCATACGCTTCATCTAATGGCAGGTCGCGCAAACCGTTAGGCCCCCATACCCAAATCAGGTTATTTAAATGATGATAATTGGTATAATGATCATACATCATTTTCCAAAGTTTAATGATGCCGTCATTACCTTTTTTGTTTCCCCACCAAAACCATACGCCGTTCATTTCATGGTAAGGCCGCCATAAAACAGTCACATGGGCATCTCTTAGCTGTTTCAGGTAACCGGCTACCACATCAATCTGGGCAAGCCATTTCTTATTTAAATCTGTATTAGGGGTTGTCAGTTCTTTCCATTGCGCATCAGTCAACTTTCCCTGGATACTTTGTTTCCAATCGTAGGGAGGATTATCAATCGGCCGGCCCTGGTGCCACATGAGTGTTACGAGGTAACCATCCTGCCATTTTTGTTTTGCTTCATTAACCAAATCCTGCCCCAGGTCCTTATCGCCCCAAAGCATAAAATCCGAACCCCACACAGCGGGATAATGTCCTGTAATGGCTTTAGCACTGTCTGAAAAAACGTCACGGTCACTGTTATAATTTTGTTGCCCCGACAAAATATGTTTGCCTTTTATACTATAAAGGAAAGCAAGCAATTTATTTACCTCAGGCGATGCTTCTTTATTTACTGGTTTAAAACTTTGTGCTAATGCCATGAAAGGCAATGATATGATTAAAGTAAGCGGGAGTAGTTTTTTCATTTTAATTAAACAGGCTATTCGGCTTAAAGGCGATAACGGGCTTTGTTCAAAAATAAATAAAAAGTACGGCCGTTTATGGTATGGCTATTGCTATTCATAAGCAATATTTAACTATCTTTCGTCTATATGATACCTATTCCCTTTAGGAAACACTTTATCCCGATTATACTTTCCACGTGTTTGGTTTTGCCTGCTGTATTACAAAGCTGCAAGAAAAAGCATGAAATGATTGCTGAAGATATGTTCAGGATCACACAAAATGAAATTTTCAAAAAGGCCGATACTGAAGGATACATCCCCGTTTTTAAAAGAGTATTCACAAAATACCGGTCTAAGACTGCCAATCCGCTGGTTATCGAATCATTTTTCAAAAAGAATGAATACCAGCCACTTTTAGTTATAAACCATTTAAACAATGGCGATCTCGAAGCTTTACCAGAGTATCTTGATAAGATCAATGAACACGGCCTCGATCCAACTGTGTATCCATCGGCAGACATCAAAGCACTTGTAGCCAAACTCAAAGACAAAAAGGCTATAAAAACAATTGATGAAGCCTATGAAACTGTTGCCAAGCTTGAGGTGTTAACAGCGGGCGCTTTGATAAAATACTCCAATGCGCTGCAGTACGGGGTAATCAATCCTAAAAAGATCTACTCAAGATATTTTATGGCCACCCGTCGACCTGATAGCACAACGATGCTTGCCACTTTAAACCAGGCAGATTTTAAAGCATTCCTTGACAGTATCCAACCCAAAAGCCCTCAATATTTAGCGTTACAAAAAGCATACAGGGACAGTGCAACTATAGAAGGCCTTTCCCGCGAGGAGAGCAAACGCTACTTATTGGTGAGCCTGGAGCGGCTGCGTTGGAGAAATAAACCTTTCGAACCCAAATATGTGATTGTAAATATCCCCGATTTCAGGCTCGACGTTATCGAAGATGGCAAATCGGTTTTAAATATGAAAGTTTGTGTAGGCCAGGGACGAAACATGAAAAACCAGAACACGCTTGAACATTTTGATGATACAGCGAGGGCTGATAAACCTTTTCCCCGGGAAACGCCGATACTGAACAGCCTCATCCATAGCGTTGAAGTAAACCCTATTTGGAATATTCCCCGCAGTATTGCCACAAAAGAGATCATTGTTGAGGCCGCCGAAGACCGTTACTACCTCTCCAACAAAAACATAGATGTTTTTAAGGACGGCAAAAGGATTGAAGACCCGGAAACTATCGATTGGTCGCAGGTTACGCCCGACAATCTGGAATACGAGTTTAAACAACGCCCCGGAGAAGACAACTCTCTGGGTAAAATAAAGTTTCTGTTTAAAAACCGTAGCAGCGTTTACCTGCACGATACACCTAATAAAGAAGCATTCAGACATGCTATGCGTGCAGTAAGTCACGGCTGTGTACGATTAGGTGATCCGCTTGGTCTGGCACAAAACCTGTTTGGAGAAGGCGCCGCCCTCGACACCATTTCGAAAGATATGGTTGAAGATAAACCGAACCCTACCAATATAGGTTTGCCAAAGAAAACGCCTATTTACATCACGTATGTAACCTGCTGGGCAGATGACGATGGCACCATCCAATACCGCCCGGATGTTTATGGTTTAGATATAGTGCTTTATGCACACCTGCAAAGTTTTTTGGCGAAATAAAAAAGAGCCCGGCGAACTTTTCGGTAAGCCGGGCTTCATGATTTGGTTTATAGTTGGGTTGGATTTAAAACTTTGTAAAATTGAATGACGTATCAGCGCTTGCCATTAAATTAAGCGGCCCCGTTTCATCCAGGTATTTTGAATAGTACGACTCATCGTTTCCGTTAATAAATAAAACGGTTTTGCCGGCAATGGTATTGATAACTTTATTAACCACTTTTGGCGATACCGCGGGGCAGCCAAAGCTTCTGCCGATATATCCCTGCTCATTGATAGCGGCAGGCCCAACATAATTAGCGCCATGTACAACAATGCTGCGCATACGGGCATTGCCGTTAAAGCCTTCATCCATACCGTCAAGGTATAGTGAACGGCCATGTTTACCATTATAAACCTTATCAGTTACATAAAATCCGAGACTGCTTTCATGTGAATCGTTCGCATCCGAAAAATGACTTGCCATTTCCTGTCCGCTGCCTGATCCATGTGCAACCCATGTATTGAGCACCAACTGTTTGTTCAACAAATTTATAATCCACATACGCTTTTCACGGCTTGATTTGCTAAAATCAACCACCGTGAGCACGTCGCTGCTTTGAGGTACCTGGTGCGAAAGCTTCAGATTGGTATAGCCTGTTACAGCTTTTTCAAACACATTAAAAGCTAAACCGGCCTCTTTAAGGCGCGCTGCCTCATATAAATTATTAACGTATTGCTCAAATAGTTCTTTAGTTGTAAACGTTGCATTTTCTTTCCTTACGCTCACTGATCTGTTTGCACCATCCGATTTCCAGCTTAAAATTGTTGCTGAAAGAAAAAAAATCGACATAGTGACCCACAAAAAATGTTTCCTCATACGCTTTCCTGAGTTTAATTTAATTTAAAATAATTAGGGTATAGTAACAGGTTTTGGACGGTTTGTTAACCTGATATTAACAGGTAAACACAAAAATATACTTTAAAACCTAAAATCCAAATTAGTAAACCAATATTTTTTTTACTTAAATGAAAATAAGTTTAAAGATAAGCAATATTTTAGACTGTTATACGGAGCAAAAAAAGGAAAGGTTATGGGTTAATTTTACTTAACCCATTTAATTTTATTTTCAAGCGGAATAGTACGTTTACCTTCGGGATACAGGTCGGCATAACCAAGATATAATACGCCCATTACATTATCTTCATCCCGCAAATTCAAAAATTCTTTAAAAGCGGGCTTCAGGATAGCACCGCCGGTACTCCAGAAGGAGGCCATATTTAAGGCGGTTGCACCTAAAAGGATATTCTGAATAGCGCTCGACACAGCTGCAACTTCCTCGAATGGCGGTATTTTAGGCAAATCGCCGCGCTGCATTACCGTAATGATTACATGCGAAACTTTGCTGCCGAGGGTTTTCAGATTATTGTATGCAGCCTCATTAAATTCTTCGGCAGATACACTCTGTTTATAAACTTCGGCATGTTCGGCACAAAACTGATCGGGATTTTCATAAACAATAAAGCGCCAGGGTTCGGTAAAACCATGGGTTGGTGCCCAATCGGCAAGCTCCAGCAGGGCGGCTATATGACCGTTTGGTGCCTTATGACCATTCATCATGGCTGGTTTTACGGTACGGCGGGTTTTGATATTCTCGGCAACGGTTAAAAAAGTATTGTCCATTTCAGATAAAAAGGGTTGTTGAAATCAGGATTATGAATCACTGATCTCAACAACCTGTAATTATGTTATTAATAAATAGCAGGATATTTCGATGGATTAGCCTCGTTCATCATAGCGTAAACAATTTCAACAACATCATCAACAGAAGGCTTGCTGAAGTAGTCTCCGTCCGAACCATAAGGCGGCCTATGTTCTTTTGCGGTAAGCGTTTTTGGCTGGGCATCAAGCGCATAATAGCCATTTTGGCCTTCCATTATTTTTTGCAGAATATAAGCTGAGCCAGCACCCGGTAAGTCCTCGTCAACAACAAGCAACTTGCTGGTTTTCTTTAACGAAACACCACAAACACCCTCTGTATCAAAAGGGTATAAAGTTTGCGGATCGATAATTTCAATATTGATACCCATTTCTGCGAGCTCTTCCGACGCTTCCTGTACAATGCGTAGCGTTGAACCATAAGATACAACGGTAATATCGCTGCCTTCGCGCAAAACTTCGGCTTTACCAAGCGGTACAGTAAATTCGCCGACATTGGCGGGTAATTTTTCTTTTAAGCGATAGCCGTTCAGGCATTCTATTACCAGCGCAGGTTCGTCGCCCCTTAACAGCGTATTATACATACCTGCTGCCTGGGTCATGTTACGGGGCACACAAATATGAAAGCCGCGCATCGACCCTAAAATAACACTCATTGGCGAACCTGAATGCCAGATCCCTTCTAAACGATGGCCCCGGGTACGGATAATAAGCGGAGCTTTTTGCCCGCCCATAGTACGGTAACTTAAACTTGCTATATCATCACTGATGATGGTTATGGCATAGATCAGGTAGTCAAGGTACTGGATTTCTGCTATTGGCCTTAGGCCGCGCATAGCAAGGCCCATACCCTGCCCTATGATACTTGTTTCGCGAATGCCCGTATCTGTAATGCGGATTTCGCCATATTTTGCCTGTAAACCAGCAAAGCCCTGGTTAACATCGCCTATCGCACCCAAATCTTCACCAAATGCAACGATGCTTTTATCGCGTGCAAAATTGGCGTCGAAAGCTGCATTCAATACTTCCCTTCCATCCATTAACCTGGCATCATCGCTATAAACAGCGGGCACAACAGGCACATACAGAGGCGATTCAGGAGTTCCGGTAAAAAGCTTTGAATTGTAACGTTCGGTATTTTTTGCTTTCTCAGCTTTTAACCATTCTGTTAAAAGCTGGCGTTCAACATTATTTTCGGTGGTAGTTAACCGTAATGTTTTGCGGATGGCCGAAAAAATTTCGCGACGCCCGGCATCAATACTGGAGCGCAAACCAGCTGATAATGCTGATATTACTTCTTTTTTACCCGGCACTGTTTCGGCAAAGGCATCGATCAATGCTGCAGCTTCTTCTATTTCGCTTTTTATTACGACAGCCAATTCATTAGCCGCCTCACGTTGACATTCGCGTACATACCTTTTTGCTTCAGCTTCAAGCTCTTCCAGTTCTATTTCGGTCGAGATTGCCGATGTGATCATCCATTCGCGCATTTTTAACAAACAATCGTGCTCATCTTCCCAGGTAAGGCGTTCCCTGCTTTTATAGCGTTCATGTGAGCCCGAAGTTGAGTGTCCCTGTGGTTGGGTCATTTCGGTAACATGGATCAGCACAGGCACATGTTCCTCACGGCAAATATTAATGGCGCGCTCGTAAGTTTCACAAAGGGCAATATAATCCCAACCACGCACTTTAAAGATCTCGTAACCGTTGCTTCCGTTTTCGCGCTGAAAGCCTTTTAATATTTCAGAAATATCTTCTTTGGTAGTTTGCAGGTTCGCTGGCACAGAAATAGCATACGCGTCATCCCAAATAGAGATGGCCATAGGCACCTGTAGTACCCCCCCGGCATTGAAAGTTTCAAAAAACGAACCTTCGGATGTGGCGCCGTTACCAACGCTGCCAAAAGCAACTTCATTACCATTAACCGAAAATTGTTTCAGATAATCCAGCTCTTTATTTTGGCGATATAGCTTTGACGCGTAAGCTAAACCTAATAAGCGGGGAATTTGTCCGGCGGTGGTTGATATATCCGACGAACTGTTCATCGTTTCAGCCTGGTTAACCCAACTGCCATCAGTATTTACAAAACGTGTAGCGTAGTGGCAGTTCATTTGCCTGCCGCCAGAGGCCGGATCTTTTTCAATATCGGGGTTAGCATATAACTGGGCAAAAAACTCTTTCATATTGCTCATGCCCGTAGCAAACATAAAAGTTTGATCGCGGTAATAGCCCGCGCGCCAGTCGCCGGCGCGGAAAGCCTTGGCCATTGCCAATTGCGCAACCTCTTTACCGTCGCCGAAAATACCGAACTTTGCCTTGCCCGTTAGCACTTCCCTGCGGCCTATTAAACTGGCCTGACGGCTCTCATAACCAATGCGGTAATCATCAATAACAATCTTCTTGAAATCATCAAAACTGAGCTCGGCAGTATTAAATTTACTGGTAGCGCGTGTTGTAGTTTCAGGCATATAAAATTTTGTTTAGACGGTAAAAGTATAAAATTCTATTCTGTATTAGGCAAACTAACAGATAAAACCCGGAGTTTGAGTAATAGTTTTGTAATTACATTAAACCTTTTATATTTGTAATAATCAAATATAACGTATGAAAAAGATATTAATGATTTGCGCGGTAATATTAGGCTTTGCCTTCACAGCATCAGCACAAGATAGCGGAAAAGCTGAGTTTAAATTTAACGAAGAAAAGCATGATTTTGGTAAAATACCACAAGGCACTCCTGTTACTACCGTGTTTGAATTTACCAATATTGGTAAAGAGCCGCTTATTTTAACAGAAGTAAGACCAACCTGCGGCTGTACCATTGCCGACTATACAAAAACCCCTGTAAAAAGCGGCGATAAAGGAACAATCAAGATCACTTACAATGCTGCCGCTGCTGCTCCGTTTAATAAAACTATCGTAGTTAAATCAAACGCAGTAACGCCCGAAAAATATTTGAATATTGTTGGTGAAGTGGTAGCTAAACCAGCGGCAAGCAAATAATTGATTGCATGCTTGATATATCCCGTATATCAACCGGGATATTTAAAAATATATTTAAAAGACCCGAAACCGGGTCTTTTTTCGTTTACAAAGGTTTTACAAAACAGTATTTTCATTTTTAGTAAATTTGCAGGATGCCAAAAATATCTGAAAAAGGGCAACGGATGCCCGCGTCACCGATAAGAAAATTAACACCTTACGCTGATAAAGCTAAGCAGGATGGAAAAAAGGTGTATCATCTCAACATCGGCCAGCCCGATATTGCTACACCCGATGGCATGTTGAATGCCATAAAAAACATTGATTTTAAGGTTTGGGCCTATACCCCGAGCGAAGGCACATTAAGCTATCGCAAAAAGCTTACTGAATATTATAACAAGCTGGATTATAATATTACTCCCGAAGATATTATTGTTACCACAGGAGGCTCGGAAGCGATTACCATTGCTATGATGGCCTGCCTCGATTCGGGCGATGAAGTGATCATCCCTGAGCCTTTTTATGCCAATTATAATGGATTTGCAAGCCAGGGCGATATTGTAGTTAGGCCGATATTGTCATACATTGATAATGGTTTCGCGCTCCCCCCTGTCAGCGAATTCGAAAAACTGATAACAGATAAAACCAGGGCGATTATCATATGCAACCCTAACAATCCTACCGGGTATTTATACTCAAAAGAAGAAATGGACGCCTTGAAAGAATTGGTGTTAAAGCATGACCTTTACCTGTTTTCGGACGAAGCTTACCGCGAGTTTTGCTATGACGGGCGTTCATTTATATCACCAGCGCATATGAATGGGCTTGAAGAAAACGTTGTAATACTGGATACAGTAAGCAAACGCTATAGCGCGTGCGGTGCCCGGTTAGGCTGCCTGATCACTAAAAATAAAGAGTTGCGTGCCACGGCTTTAAAATTTGCCCAGGCCCGTTTAAGCGCAGGCATGGTTGAACAAATTGCCGGCGAAGCTGCAGTTGATACTCCGGATAGCTATTTTGAAGCCGTAAATAAAGAATACACCAGCAGGCGCAACACGCTTGTTAGTGCACTGAACAAAATGGATGGCGTTTATTGTCCTAATCCGGGCGGGGCTTTTTATGTGGTTGCCAAACTACCTATTGACAATGCCGACAAGTTTTGCCAATGGATGCTTGAATGCTTCAGCCTCAACAACGAAACTGTGATGATGGCCCCTGCCACAGGCTTTTACAGCACACCCGGCGCAGGATTAAATGAAGTGCGTATGGCATACGTTTTAAATAACAGCGACCTTAAAAAAGCAATGATTTGTTTGGAGGAAGCATTGAAAGTTTATCCGGGCAGAACGGTTAGCAGTGAGCAGTTATCAGTTGGCAGTTTGTAACAGGCTGCTGCGCCAGGCAGTTTCTTAATTTATTAATACAGCAAACTGCCTGCTTAAAACTGCAAACTATTTCCGTATATTTGTAACCGCTTTACTGCAACTGCCTATTCGGCTAATACAAACTCAAAAAATGGGGTCGACCGGAATTGACAGGATGGAGATAAGTAGGTAAGCATGCAGCGCGTTGGGTGAATTAGCGCTTTAATCTGAACGCTCAAACTTACAAATGGCGAAAATAACTACGCCTTAGCTGCCTAATTTAGAATTAGCATAGCTTTTGTCCCGCCGGTTTTCCGTTTCATCGGATCGGCAATCGGGGCATCGAAAGATGAAACTGGCCTGCTTAGGGTGTGATAAGCGGGTAAGATAAAGCACCTAAGGAAGACGGTACAGGTAAGCGACTGACCTTCCCCTTCCCTACAATTAAACAGAAGCTAAGCATGTAGAAAGCTTACCTTATACCATGTTTGGACGAGGGTTCGAATCCCTCCGGCTCCACTTGAAGGGATTTTCTCAGGAAAATCCCTTTTTTTTATCAATTTAAAGCAATCCTTTCTCCTTCATTATCAATTCGTTACATGCCAATACCGGCACTATGGTAGGTGTTCGATAGATGCCATTTTTATAGTATAAATTGCTGTCGAACACCTTAGATACCAAAACTCTTTTTTCGATGGTATTTGAATGATTATAGATTGTTTTCATATCGCCAAGTTGATGCAAATGCTTTTTCAGAATCTTATAACCATATGATTGATCCCGATTATATCTTTCAATATAGCCTTTGATCGTAAATATTTCAGTATTATAAGTCGACGACCAGCGGTCGTAAGTATCGCGACCAATTTGATTACTAATCCATTTCTCCTCAACTGCATGAAGTTTTTCTTCGAGCACAGCCAGTTGAGATCTTTTATCATCAAGGATTGGAGAGTCTTGGTTTGCAAGTACTTATATTGTTCCTGATACCCAATGCGCGTTTATATGCGGCGAGGCTTATTTGATCTGCCTCAAATGAATAATCTATACCACGCCTTGAAATATTCAGAGCTTCGTTTCGGTAAGTGATTGTGATATGATGTTGTTGTAACCAGGAGGCGACCTTTATGTCAGTCGCCCGGCCGACGAGGTCGTTGCCAAACACTAAAATAACTCTCCGTCCCGGAAAAACCTGGTTTATCCAATTTATTTGCGCAGCACATGGCCTGCTGCCCAAAGCAACGACGCCCGGGTTGTCAAGCCCCGAAAAACGCTGAAAATTTAACGAGAGCATAGCGACGGCCTCCATTACCGAATGAACGATGATCAAAACAGGGGCGAGATTATTCCCGGCCACCCAGACATTCCGGGTGACCGGGACTTTATACCCCCTTTCGTCGAAAGTTTCCTTTGTATCACCATAATCAAAAACAAATTCGCTGTCCAAAGAAAAAAAGCCACTACCTGTTCAGGTATCCAAAGCTTGTGAACTAAAGTCATCAGCGGGATATTTCGTTCCCCTTATAGTTATGGGCAGCCTGGTCTGACCGGCCAGGCCTTTGATCTTCAATATCCCTGATCGCGGCATAATATCCGGGGCTTAACCTCCCTGCGGCTTCTTCATCACGCTTTTTATTGAACAAAGCGTTCAGACCGCGGTAAACCATATAAGACAGACCGCCATCAATCAATACAGAGGCTACAAGTGCCAACCTGTTCGAAAGGATACCCTGCCGGTCCGTTCCCGAATAATTGAATTTGGCGCCATCGGCAATCTGCACCTCCTTCCCCTTACGGTAATTCTCTTTTTGCGCAGGAGTAAGGAATTCATTGTTGACCATATCAGGTACCAGGATCTTCTCACTATCGGAAACTATAAACTCCCTCGTTTCTGCATCATATTCGACCAGCAGTTCCGTTTTGTTTCCTTTGTCGTCCTGTAGTATCCGTAACAGGTTTTGTATCTCTCCTTTCTGAAGCTGCTGCGCTTCGTTATCAGTTAGAAAATCAGGCGTTATCGCCGTATGATATATCGGGTGAACGAGTAGATTGGCTTTACCATTATCGTTCATTTTCAGGGAGATCCTGGCATGCAGCGATTTGATCCTGATATTTTCAGCCTCCAGGTCACTAAGTTCCAGTAAGTCCGTACGGCGGCCTGAGAGCAATGCCTTCAGGTCTTTTGCAAACCAAACGACAGGTCCGGCAGGATATTAGCTGCGCTTTTTACCCGTTTCATTTAAAATATCCCACTAACAAAATCCCCAACGAATAAATCGCCGGGGATTAGCATGGGGTGATTAGAAAAAATTTAATTAATTGGAAATATGCGGTATAAATCCCCCCTACAACCTATAGGGTCTCCATTTTTCAAAAAAGTAAACACAGGAGTAGGATTGGTTCACAACCAATATCGATTGATACAAAACCAGGTTTCAAAATAGACTAATGTACCTACGATTCGCCAACGTCTTTGCCTTCCTCCCAGCCAGGCAAATTTGCCTGTTCGAACGAGAACCGGGCAATTAGTGGCATCCACTTAATCAGCGATTCGGGCGATTGTGTAACTGTCTCCCAGTCTTCAATAGCCAGTGCTTTTTTAGCTGCTTTTCCAAGGCCTCCTTCAGCCGAACTTAGTTTCAACAATGCTTCTCTGAGTCCGCTGCCATTCAGAGCGAGCTTGTGGATCTCCTCCAGCAGTCCCGATACCCGGTGCCCGCTACCAGCTTGCAGTGCCAGAAGTATCATGGGTACCTGAAAGTCTCCGGGAAAATTTTCGTTTCCCTCAAAACCGGCAAGTTCTTCTTTCGGTACGAAAGCCTTTACGATCCTGTAAAGGTTGGTAAAACGCTTTGCAGTGCGGGGGCTGTTGATCAGTCGGAATAGTCGTTTAGCAAATGTTGCTTCCCAAGGCTTGATGAGTAGAGATTCGCCGCTGATTGTTAAATCTGAAGCATCTGCTTCAACTATTTCTTTTGTTTCTTGTTGCCATGTTTCTGACGCGCCTGCTGGCTCCGGCCCTTCCTCAGTAGCTGTGCCTGTTTTGCTATTTGTCGTTGAGTTTACTTCAGTTGGATCTCTTTCTGCTGTATTATTTTCTTCAGCACTTGCCTGCTGTTTCTTGTGGTTAACGTCCTGACTGGCGGCAGGCTGTTTGAATAAATTATCCATCAGCTTACTGAACCCTCCTTTGCCGACAGGGCGAAGACAGAAAGGTATTTGGAATATCTTCTCCAGGAAATCCTGCGGCGTAGCAAATCCCTCATCAGGAATACCACCGTTCTTACCTACGGCAGCTTCAAAAACGGTAAAGTTATTATCTATCGACCGTAACAGCCAGCGCGGATCAACACCTACAACGACAATAAAGAGTTCATAGGCTTGCATCAGGTGTACAGCACGCAGGACTTCAACAATCTTTTGACTTGGGCACCGGTCTAAATCGTCAATGTAGAGTATGATCCGGTCGATTGGTTTAAAGTTTTCCTGATTTCGGGGGACCCGTTTGAGCAAAGCAGTAAGGGAATCAAAATCCTTCCGCACAGTGGAGATCAGGCCAAGATGCTTGCGATAGTCGTCCGAGCGACTTCTCTCCCTGATAAAATGATTGAGACTGTAAGCTTCGTCAAGGCTGGCCAGCTCCTGCTCAAGTTCGTTTTTAGATTGCCTTGCTTCCTCTAATGCGCTTTCCGCCGCTTCAAATTTAAGCTTGGCGGAGCTCAACTGTTCGATTAGTTTTATTTCCGTTTCGCTTTTCTCCTGACGCTTTTCCGCCAGCTTTTCGTCTATCCGCTTTTTAAGGATTTCTACCGCTGACAATGTCTGTCTAACCTTGCCCAGTCCGTTTCTGATGGTTAGAACGATGCCCGTAATGAAGGCGGATAGTTGGGCGAAGAAAGTTCCGACCGCACTCAAGCTGTTCTCCCAGTTAGCATATCGGTGCAGTGCCCAGCCAGCAAGTGGGAATACCAGTAAGATCAATACAAGCAGGAAAATGAGGACTTTCTTATTATCCGATTGCACGACCGAAACAAAAAGCGCGTTGATACGGCCTTTGATAGTAAGCGTTTCAGACAAGACAGCATTCAAATCTGATGCACGTGCAACGACTTCGGGTAAACCCAGATCCATGGCGGCTTTTTCGATCTGCTTCTTTTCCTGTTCGTTTAAAAGGCTATAAATATCTTCTCCGCTAAGTTCATGGAAATCGACAGGTTGGTTTTTACGGCTTTCTTCCACTTCGATAAGCAAACGCTGGGTGGCTTCAATTTCTGCAAGGGCACTCGACTGATTCGCTTGCTGGAGTTCAGTTGCCAGGTCTGCTTCCGCTATACCCGCTAAAATACTCTCCTTTTGCTGGTTTATTGTTTTGGGCGGAGCAATGTGATCCTGTAGTTTTTCAAAGATAACATCTACCATACTGGCCCATAGATTAGTATCCGAGTAATGCCATGCATTAAACGTGATCTGCACGGCTCGGGTATGAAAAGAACCATCCAGTTTGTTTTTATGAAGCAGTTGGAGCCTGATAACCTCCTTTTGCATAAATTCCATAAAGAAACTTTTACCGCTTCCCCAGTTACCGAACAGGCCGAGTGCCAATGGAGGGATGACCTCCCTGGCCATCATTACGGCGGTGAGGATCTTTGCTTCCTTACTAATATCCAGCCATTCCTTGCTCACATCAATACTGTCCGGATTATAACCGGAGATAAAGAGGCTGTCCTCGTCGGGCACTAGGCGGATATCGTCTAATAAAGTCAGGAACCGTGCGGCCGTGTTTTTCAGCTGCTGATCTGTCGCAAACTTGCCGAATAGTTCATCGATATGTTTCCGATCTGCCTTATTCAATATCATTGCAAAATTACGCACCGCATTGGGTTCAGAAGACTGAGACAGGATCAGCATCTTGCGGAGAAAATTCAACCAGTCCTCATCAGAAAGGAACTGGCTAATATTGTCTCCCATTGTGCTATTTGCGAGGGCGTAGAAAGCAGCATAAGTCAAATCGTCCAGTTGGTGCTCCAGGATAAACCGGACGATATCTTCAGTGAGCGCCGGTACCGGGGCTACGCGCAGGACACGCAGGGCAATGAGTAAGCGGCTAATTTCATCCTCGCGCGGCTCTGTTTTAATATCTGCCCGCAACCTGGCTATCACTTCCTGGCTGTCGGGAGCAAGCATTACCAGTGCTGTCAGTGATATTAAAGGCGAATCATCTGCGGCCGCCAACTCAATTGCTTCCCGCATATAACTTACCTGTTTTTGATATAACCCCGCTAAGACCCGGTATCTGACGTTTTCGTATGATTCTCCTGCCGGCCTCAAATGCTGTAACAATAGTTCTTTGTTCTTTTCTTCTTCGGGGTCATTCTGTATGAGTGCGCTCAACATCCATGACCGGATTGGAGCTACTTGTTCCGGTGGACGAGCGGGTATATAGTTTTTGTCAGGGATAAAATCTTTAAAGCGGTTCTTGATCTCCTCCCGCAGCCGGATGGAGAGCGCTGAACGGTTCAGCGTCCTGGAATCGCGGATCTGGCTGATTACACGAAAACGGTCTTCGTTAGAACCATCGGTAATTCTATAAACGATATTATCGAACCTGTTTGTGGCCCTATAAGCTTCCGGTGTCCCAATGAACCTGATCAGTTGATCATATGTGCGTTCATTGCGTGTACGCAGGTCAGCATAACGATTCTTTTTAAAAAAATCGTTTAGCTCTGACATCGCTTCCGCCGGCGGGTCGCCAATTAAAACCGGAATGACATGATTACCACTGGCGAGGGCCTGAGAAGAAAAAGGAAGATGCCTGGGTCCCCAACCTTCATTGCCTAATAGCACTAGAATTGTTTTTACCGAACCAAAAAGCTCAAGCTCTTTTTCAACGGGCGCACCACCCGGAATATCCCTTTCCCAGTAAAAAGTTGTATAGCCGCTATAATCGAGTTCCTCTGCGACTTCTTTTACAATGGCTTTTTCTTTGTCGTTATATAGGAAAAGAACGTCATATCGGATGTTCATGGTTAATAAGGTTGGTACGATAAATATACACAGCCCCTTTTGTATTTAAAAGATTATTCTATCAGTCATTTAAATAATGACGTAAGTTGTCGTCCTGAATAGAATTGGTTCAGGCGAATGCTCGTTATCTTGCTCATATCATTTTCCTGGATTGATCCAGTGGTTTAGAAAAGCCCGGGCCGCAGGTAACGGCATCAGCGGCGCCTAAACAAAAGATCAAAGCGCTTCCATATTTCCTGGCCTGCTTTTCTTTTATGTTTATTTTGCCGTTGAATAAGCTGTCAACTACAGGTCCGGGGACAGAAATGTCGCTTTTAAGTTAGTGTACATGGAGAAAGCACCTGATTTGGAATTTCTTAAAACAAGGCGCTCAAAATCAATCGCCCCTAAAAACTGAGCGGTTTTCGGTACTTAATATATCTCTATTAGCTGAAATTAGGTTTTCAGCTTCATAGCCTGACATTGGAGATTTTGAATCTTATTACACTGTCAACCCTTGTTTTCAGGCCTTGGGCAAATGCCTGCCAGATCGTGTAATCATCATGAACCAAAGCATTAACAGCTTGAAATGTTGATCCAGTTTTACTGTTGAATTCACGGCTGTTACGCGTCATGAAGTTCCTGGTTACATTAACATCAATTAATACGGGGAGGATATATACAGCGCTGCATAATTACTCAAAATGTCGCTGGTTTCGTAAAAGATGGTAGCTTATCCGTACACATCTTCGTAACAGCCAGTTTCCAATACGACGGTGATGATCGTTTTCATTTTAGCCAACCCACCTTTCTTTTCCAATCCCCGATATCCCGTTTTCGCTTGTCCATGTCTTTCGGCGGTAATTGGTTTTCCGTCTTCGCGCGCCTTCTGATCATTGATATTTGCTCGTCCATAGTATTAGGCCCGATAGCTCTTCTTCTTTGATTCACGCTGATTAGATCGTCAAATGCCTTTTCTTAAACTTTTAATTGTCGGATAGTCCAGGTGGTCATAATGATCATGAGAGATGATCGGAATATCGATAGCTGGCATGTCTTGTACAGTGTAATGGCTGGCACCATCAAATGCGCTGACTACTCCGGGCAAAGGACCCGCAAGGCTACTGAATATCGGATCGATCGATATATTGATCCTCGTATGTTTGATCAATACCGAAGAGTGGCCAAACCAGACGACCACGGGCTTATCATCCGATAGTCCTTTCAGATTGGTTTTTGACCCAGGGAAGAAGGCTTAGGCGGCTTTACAGAATCCGGATGACTGAAAAGCATCCGCAAAAGGCTGATACGTTTGGCCTGCTGTGTGTCATCGGCATATTTTAAATTTTGAAACTGGCTGTTAACATAATTAGATTGAAGAGCATATTTCGTAGTATCATCCTTCCCAGGACTCCCGCCTACAGAAGTCACCAGCCCGCAACCAAAAGGCAAGGAAATTGCCGCAAGAAAGCAACAGAATAAAAACAAGGCCCTTTTAAACAAGCTTTTGATTCTAAACATCATAACAACATCTTTACAAAGCACTGTATTTATTATCTTCTACAATTCGAAAATGCCAGTTAATCTGATGGTCTATAATTTACCGCAGGTTTAGTGGTATCTGCGCTGCTAATTGTTGCGGTTGCCCGGCTAGCAAATAGTATCTCAATACGAGGTATTAATGGTTTGATTGTTACGATTGGTTACTTTAATTGACCAGTGGAAATTGTCGGATTTGCCGATATCCATCAGCACGGCATCCTGGTAGCTTTTGCCATTATAATCAAACCTGACATTGGCCTGACCAAAACTATTGTTAGCCCCGTCATGAGACCGGTAAGAAAGGCTGCTGTGGCTGGAGGTAGCGCAGCCCGAACTGGAGCAGGCGCTGCGGACATTGCTGTAATCAAAAAAATGCACAGTACCATTTATATGTAAGCCGTCTGATTCATAATCTTTAAAGGTGACGACCACATCGATGGTAGACGTGTTAGTGCTGGAAGTTGATGACGAGGCGTGTGTAGCGGCATAACTACCGTTGACGGTTGCCGTTCCGGACGAGCCATTAAGTACGGTATTGGTATAAGTTTGGACAGTTTTGGAGAGATTCGGCCTCAGCGCGGCTGTCCACAAACCATTCATTTTTGAAAACAGCGCTTTGGCACCGGTCTCATCACTGATTGGCGTCCCGCCGCCATTGTTATCGTTTCCCTCTTTTTTGCAGGCAGCCAGCACGCAAACGGCGGCCAGAGCGATGGTGATCAATTTGTTTTTCATGGTGTGATTTTTTTATTCAAAATTATCGGGCTGCTTTGCCTGGATCAATAGAACAAAAGTTACATTTTATGTAAATTAGTGGCGTGCAGGTTAAATACATTTTCTATTTAACATTCGGGGTACTGCTTTTTTTAGCGGTAAGTGCCTGCGCACAGATGGAAACGGGGCTGGATAAAGACAGTCTGAAAAGAAAGCTATCGGTTATGCATGCAGATTCCGATAAGGTGCAGACCCTGATCAGGCTGGGGCAGCAATACGAAACCAATACCCCGGATTCGGCTTTGTATTATTATGAGGCTGCGGGCAAATTGAGTGAAGGTATACATTACCTGCAAGGCACGTTGCGTTATATCGCCAACTATACCGCCGTGCTGAACGTCCAGGGAAAGTTTAAAGAATCATTGCAGCTTAATTTAAGGGCAATAGGTATTGCCCGGAAGGGCCATTTGCAGCGGCAATTAATGAAGGCGCTCATCAATACCGCGGTCGTTTACCAATATACGGAGCATTACCGGGAAGCGGTGAATTATTATCTGCAGGCGCTGCCGCTGGTCGATTCTATAGGAACTTTACAGGAACGTTCGATCACTTACGGGAACCTATGCAGCCTTTACCGTAATTTAAAACAGCCGCAAAGCGCGTTACGGTACGCTCGGCTGGCATTGGCTTTCGGCGAAAAGAACCGGGATGATTACACGGTCGCGATGGCTTGTATAAACCTGGCTAATTGCCTGAAAGATATGGGAAAGGTACGTGAAGCGATCATTGATATAGAGCGGGCAGGAAGACTTGGCCTTAAATTAAATGACGATAATATACAGGAAACGGCCTTGATCAATCTTGGGGACGCTTACCTGTCGCTTAAAGAACCGGCTAAATATGTTCCGGCTTACAATGCGGCCCTGCCCCTCGCCCGCAAAATAAGTGACGTATCCGGGGAGTGTTTTGCTTTACACGGGGTCGCCCTGGGCATGTTTTTTAAAAAAGAATATCTCCAGGCAGAACGGCTGCTGAACACCTCTATGGCATTTGCCAGGCAGCACGACCAAAAGGAGGCCTGGAGCCGCATGCTGCTGCTCATGTCTGACGTGCAGATCGCACTGGGCCGCCCGAAAGCTTCGGAAGACTACCGCGGACGCTATGATTCAGTGACTAACGTGTTACTGAATGCATCACTGTTAAAAAACATACAGGAACTCGAAGCGCGGTATGGGGCGGAAAAAAAACGACGACAGCTTTTGCAGAAAGACCTACAGTTAGCGCGTAAGCAACGCTGGCTGGTGATCTCTTTGGCAGGATTAGCGGTATTGGGTCTGGTATTTTTGCTGGTTTACCGTAGGCAGGAAACCCTGCGGGTAAAAGCGATGCTAACCGGTGAGCAGCAGGAACGCCGTCGGATCAGCCAGGAAATGCATGACGACATGGGATCCGGATTAACCCGCTTATTGTTCTTAACCCGTTCTTTGATAGCCGGTCATGAGGCCGCGCCGAAGATCAGCGATGCTGTTAATGGCCTGATCCGCCAAATGAACGAAGTGATTTGGATGATGAATAACGAGCGGGATACGCTGGAAAGTTTGGTCGCTTACTTGCGTGCCGCTTGCGCGGAGCTACTGGATGCGTCAGGTATAGCTATGATCTTTACAGTACCGGATAAAATGCCGGACGTGATCTTAGCGCAGGAAGTAAGGCGGAATATGTACTTAGCTGTCAAGGAAGCCGTGCACAATGCGTGCAAGCATTCAGGGGCAAACACTATTACTATTGCCATCATTACGGATAAGGAATTAGCGGTTTCTGTACAGGATAACGGCCGGGGCATAGACCTGGCCGGAGCGGCTTTGGGCAATGGGTTAGGTAATATGCAGCAGCGTATGGAAAATATAGGCGGAAATCTTGAAATAGTTAGCGAAGCCGGGACACTACTGCGCTTCTCGGTGCCGCTATCCATATGACTTTTGTTCTATTATAAATGTGAGTAGCAAACAGGAACTTTACCTGATGGAAAATATACGCGTAAGTATTGTAGAGGATATGCCCGAGGTTAGGGATGGCCTGCGTTTCATTGTTGGTCAGGCTACCGGCCTGAGTTGTCTGGCGACTTATAGCAGCGGCGAAGAGGCTTATGCCGGCGTGCTGGCAGCGCCACCCGATATTGTGATTATGGATATTTCGCTGCCAGGCGAAACGGGTATTGATTGTATCAGGAGATTAAAAAGCAGGGGATTCGCCGGTCAGTTCCTGATGTTTACGGTTTACGAAGACAGCGACCAGATTTTTGAGGCGCTGAACGCCGGCGCCAGCGGCTATTTGCTTAAAAGCGCCGCACCCGAGAAGATTGTCTCTGCCGTTCAGGAACTTTATGAAGGCGGTTCCCCGATGAGCGCCGCCATCGCCAGGCGGGTGGTCAACTCATTTCGCTCGTCGGGTGAAGGCGATAAACTGAGTTCACGTGAAATGGAGGTACTGAACTTGTTATCGAAAGGCTTTTTATACAAGGAGATCGCGGCGCAGCTTTTCCTGAGCGTGGGTACCATCCGGCAGCATATCCATCATATCTATGAGAAGCTGCATGTGCAAAACCGCACCGAAGCGCTCAATAAGGTGTTTGGCAAAATGTAACCTTGGTTCTATTGAGGCGCTTTCTTCAGCGGGCTAATTTTGATGCATCACTCACCAAAATCAAAGCTTATGAAAACGCTGAAAATGTTCATCCTTTTAGCCGCCCTTCCTGTCCTGGCTGCGGCACAAACCAAAGAACAAGCGCTCCAAAGTATTAAAGACCGCAAAGGCTGGTACATCGGTCTGGGTATTTATTACGCTAACCTGACCACGCATTGGAAGTACGATCAAACGCCGCCGGGCACCGGCGTGCCTTTCTTCGATGCTCGCAGGGTTTCGGCCACGAGGAAAGCCGTACGCTAATCACCCTTGGTATCGAGCGTAAATCCATTTTTGGGACACCGGCCCTCAGAGACGGTATATTTGTCAACCATTATGATTATAGCGGTAACTATCGGGGGACGGAATATACACCCATCTATAATTTCGTTGATTTTGATTTCGGCGCTGATGTATTGATCGGCCCCACTGGCAAAACTTACGCGCATTGGCTGGACACCGATGAGCCTATATCTTCCGGCGGGTTAAGCGCCGGCGCTTCCGCTTATATCCGTATGTCCTGGCAATTCATTTTATCACCCAAACTTCGCTTTACACCGTTCTCCGTGGCCATTGGCGGGCAATATCTGCATATCAAAAATAACGGTGATGGCTCAGCCCCAAGCCCGCTATTGAAGGATTTTAATTACGACCAGGGCTGGAATGAAAACCTCAGCACGCTTTACTTATCAGTGGGAACACTGGGCATAGAAACCGGCAGTCTGAGCATTACACCGGAGGTGAGGGTACTCACGCTCAGCGCTGCTTCTACCAGCCTTAAACCCGCCCGTATCATTGGCGATGTGCAAAAGGAGTCGAATCCGACATTGATCAGCGTGGGGGTCAAGGTGTTGAAGAAGTTTTAATGGCCATCATCAACACTTGTGATTCTAATTAATTTCAAAATTTTAATCTCATTGCGAAAAATCCGCAAACACCGATTTAAGCCAGAGAATCTGGCCTTATGCATATAATCTTAGTATGACAACAGTTATAAGACGCATTGCCGAACAAACCATACTTGCAAACGCATTGGCCCCGGTTGAAACTAAGCTTAAGAAAACTGATTTAAAATAAGGAAATCAGCGAATTAAATCCAATTTGAAACTTATTCCGACAAACCGAAAACAATCTCCGTCATATCTCAAAACAGCCTGTCTTAGCAAGAATGTTATTTTTATTTGGATTTATTCTAAATAATGAGTTATTTTTGGCGCATCATTTAATCCCGCCATTCATGAAACGAAATATACCTTAAGCGATTGTTAAAAAAATGAACCCGGTGCTCCGTCGCCAAACATCACACCGGGTATTGTCAACAGATCCTTCAACCTATTAACTATTACAAAACTATGAATTCTTTATTACTATGCGGTAATACCTTTACATCCTGCCCTTTCAAACGTATCTTTAAAGCAACCTGTACCATTATTTTTATCCTTTGCAGTCAATTCAGTTTCGCCCAATCACCAACAGCGACCATCCAGGGGACGATCAAAACGCACGGAGGCTTAACTGCTGCCTCGGCAACGGTCTCTTTAAATGGAACCTATAAAGGGGCAACCGCATCGGATAGCGGCACTTACCGCATCAGCAACATCCATCCTGGTAAATATACCGTCGTGGCAAAACTGGTAGGCTACCTCTCCTCTTCCAGGGAAATTGTACTTCATGCAGGTGAAACTTTAAGTATTGATTTCACCCTTGCCGACGATAAGCGGGAATTAAATGAAGTGACCGTCAGCTCCGGCTATAATAAGTTTGCTAAAAAGGAAACGCAGTCCGTTGCCAAAATGCCGTTAAAAAACCTGGAAAACCCGCAGGTATACAACGTGGTGCCAAGAGAACTCCTGCAAGACCAGGTGATCGTCAGCTATAATGATGTACTGAAGAACGTTACGGGCGTCAGTCAATCCCTCGTCAACGGCTCCAATTCTTTTAACCTGAGAGGATTCAGTACTTCCAGTTATCTTCGTAACGGCCTTCAGGACACCAAGCCAAACAGCATCGAAGTTGCTAATATCGAACGCATAGAAGTGCTGAAAGGCCCTTCCGCAACCTTATTTGGCAACGCTTTGTCCTCTTTTGGCGGTTTGCTGAACCGGGTAACCAAAAAACCTTTCGAAACTTTTGATGGTGAGCTCACTTATACCGTTGGCGGTTTCGGGCTGAACAGAGTTACAGGAGACTTCAATACACCGCTCAACAAAGAAAAAGGCTTATACCTGCGCACCAATGTTGCCTATAACAATGAAGGCAGTTTTCAGGATGCGGGCTTTACCAAACGTTTCTTTCTCGCGCCTTCGTTATTGTACAAGGTTAACGACCGATTAACCCTTTCCTTTGATGCCGAGATCTATAACCAGAAAGCCAATGATTTTAACCGACTGTTTCCGCAGGCATCTTTTACAAAGACCAACCCTACCACGCTGGGCATCGACTGGACAAAGTCCTACAGCAGCAATGACTTGTATCAAACCACGCCCTCGGTGAGTATCTATGGCCAGGCCTTATATAAGATTTCCGATCACTGGAAATCACAAACTTCATTCTCACAAACCAATTCCGGTGTGGAAGGGTACTGGAGCTACAACAACATTTTAGGAGACACTGTGGTATCCCGTAACCCGGCCTATCGGAATACGGATTATAACTACACCGAATTTCAGCAAAACTTCAACGGCGATTTTAAGATCGGCGGACTGCGTAACCGCTTAGTGGCCGGGCTGGATTACTTTGCCAATACGATTAAAAACTCGGGCGTACAGATCTATGGATTTGACCAGGTTAAGATCAGCGGAAATGATCCGCGCTATAACCAACTGACTCCCGCTGCGCTTGATAAAGCTTTTGCGGCTATTCCCTATACCAAAACCCAAGGTTCGCAAAGCATTTACAGTGCCTATGTCTCCGACGTTTTAAACGTTACCGATCAGCTTTTAGCGATGGCCAGTTTACGTGTTGATCACTTTGTGAATGATGGCACCAGGAACATTAATACCGGGACGACCACGGGCAAATACAATCAAACGGCGCTATCACCCAAATTAGGCCTGGTTTATCAGCTCATCCCGGAACAGGTTGCTCTCTTCGGTAACTACATGAATGGCTTCAGCAACAATGCCCCGGTAAGCCAGCCGGACGGATCGCTTTCCGCTTTCAAACCCAGCCAGGCCAACCAATGGGAAAGCGGTGTAAAGCTGGACTTGTTCAATGGCAAATTAAACAGCACGGTAAGCTATTACCATATCAAAGTAAGTGATGTGATCCACAGTGATTTTACGCCAGGGCGTTCTGCCTACCAGGTTCAGGACGGCGGGCAGTTGAGCAAAGGCTACGAAGCCGAGGTGATCGCCCATCCTTTCGCAGGTTTTAATCTGATCGCCGGTTATGCGCATAACGATATTTACACGATTAACACTAATCCTAATGTAGACGGTTTGCGCCAATGGACTGGGCCGTCAGAAACGGCAAACCTTTGGTTAAGCTATCATTTTCTCAAAAGTAAGTTTAAAGGCCTGGGTCTGGGTATTGGCGGTAACTATAACGGCAAAGCTTATATCATGCAATCCAGGTCCGCAGGAGAGTTCTACCTGCCTGCTTATACTGTATTGAATGCCGCAATCAGCTACGATCAGCCGGTTTACCGGGTAAGTTTAAAGATGGATAACCTGACCGATAAAGTGTATTGGGGCAGTTACGTGAGCCAGATGATGCCACGCAGGTTCAGTGCAACGATCGCCTTTAAATTAAAATAATGAGCGCTTTAAATATCAAAAGATGGTTTCGGATCCACCGCTGGACCAGCCTGATCTGTACGTTATTCCTGCTGCTGCTATGCCTTACCGGGCTGCCGCTGATATTTCACGAAGAGATAGAACAGCTTTTAAGTACGGATGCCCCCTACCAGGTTTTGCCTGAAAATACGCCAATGGCCAATCTGGATCAAATGCTTAACGCTGCGCAGCGGCGCTATCCCAAAGAAGCATTAAGTTTCGCTTTTATAGATGATGATGAGCCGCAGGTTGTTATTTATATGATGCCGGACCTTAAAGGCAAGCCCGACACCAGGCATGCCATGCAGTTCGACGCCCGTACGGAAAAATTATTGAAGGATGAGCCTCCCGCGTCCCGGCAGCCGCAAACTTTCCTGGGGTTGATGTTTTCTCTGCATACTGATCTGTTCGCAGGCTTGCCGGGCGAGTTATTTTTGTGCCTGATGGGGCTTCTTTTTGTATTTTCCATTATTTCGGGGATCGTATTATACGGTACCTTCATGAAAAAGCTGGACTTTGGTACCGTTCGAAAAGGGCGCTCCGCCCGCCTGAAATGGCTCGACCTGCATAACCTTATCGGGATCGCGACCGCTGTCTGGCTGGTTGTTGTCGGCGTAACGGGCGTGATCAATGAGCTTTCCAAACCACTTTTCGGACTGTGGCAAATGACGGACGTTAAAAAGATGCTGATGCAGTACCAGAACCGGCCGCTGCCGGAGCCTGGTCATTTGAGTTCGGTACAGGCAGCTTATAACACCACTAAAAAAGCGTTACCTGGTATGACGATAACCAGTGTCATTTATCCGGGAAATGTATTTGGAACTCCTTATCATTTCTTACTTTATACCAAAGGAAGTTCCGCCCTGACTTCCCGGTTATTTACACCGGTACTGATCGATGCCTGGACCGGCAAGCTGGATGCTATAGTGAACATGCCGGGTTATTTAAAAAGCCTAGAGATCTCACGTCCGCTTCATTTCGGCGACTATGGCGGTTTGCCCCTGAAAATTATCTGGGCTGTATTTGATTTGCTTGCCGTAGTGGTCTTAATCAGCGGAATCTATTTATGGATTGTCCGGCGAAAATTTTACGCCGATTACTTTTTAAACTTATCCAAGGAAGAAACCAATGAATAATTTGCAATTCAAGAAAGTATGGGCCATGCCGCTGCTGCTAGCGGCCCTGACCTTGTTTGGCCTGCTTGCCGCGTTGTTAGGTGCCGGGTATTGGTGCGTTTTCGCCTGGATTACCATCTCGGTGCCTTTACTGGTGATTATCCAAAAGATATGGCTTAAGCGATAAGGCTTAAAGTGAAGCGATTATATGCACGGTGTGATGGTACTATCTCAGGAAATCAACGAGTTACTCGCTCCTGCGCCTTTCATTGTTAATTTCCTTACGAGCAGATCGATTTTGGAAATGAGTGGCGAGCCACAGAGGGTACAATGATGAGACACCGCTAATGTTTTCTCGTTAAATTGTAATGATAAAGTTAGGACCGTTTCCTGATTATAGATAGACACGCTGCACTTTTTATTAAAGCAATAATAATTCACGGTGGCGTTTTCCATTTTCGGTTTTTACCTGGAATACCGCTAACATAGTGCCAAATCGCTGTGGGAATTTGTTCTAGTTGGAAATTGGTTAGTTTTTCTCTTATCGTTGTGCTACATGTGAAATTATAATTCGATCGTCTGATAACCAGGTCAGACCAGTGGTTTTGAATTTCGCAGCTCTTCAAAGAGTTCAATAACTTTTTTTTGCAGATCGATCACTTCGGTCTCCCGGGCAAATAGCTTCTCGTGCAGTACGTTAAGCTTATTGGGCCATTGGTTGAAGTTTGCATCGTCAAGTGTTAAAAGCTCGGTCACTGAGATTTCAAAGACAGCGGCAATTTGTGCGAGTCTTGACAAGTAATTTTGGAAAAATTTGCTGAACACATCGCTCCCGAAAGGCAGTCGCATTTCGCCTCCCTTTAATAAAATGACTAACTTAGCAGGTGATGACCGACATTGAACGTTTCAACCTCTATTGGCTTAACCATGCCATGACTGCCCCGGTAGCGTCGGCAGAACAGTATTATTTCGATGCCCATACCAAAACGCCTTGTCGAACGGTTAGCAGGCATCGACGCTGAAGCATCTGAAATCGTTGAAATTCCAAGATTGAATGTCCGGGACAAGGTTTCCGTGCAATTGTTATTTCTGTCGAAATTCCCCGGCATTATCCATGAGGAAAAGCTGAGGCTTGCCGCCGAACAGCAACAGGATGCGCCAGGTCTTGTCCTGGATAAACTCGAAGCTATGGACCCGGTCCTGTTACCTTTCAGGCTACTGGGAAGACTTTAAGTTAAAGACGATCCAATATTACCTGGAAAAATTCACCGGCATCATCGGCATAGCCTCAAAAATGTTTTAAATTAGGCTGCAATCTGAAAAACTGGGTTAAACCGGAACTTTTTAATCAATTATGAGGCTTATACTGCCCATCTTATTTTGATGATACTCTCGATAAAAGCATTTTCTCAGGAGGTGGCATCTGATAGTCTTGCAAATATTGCGCGAAATGCGATGTTCACCGATGCTTACATTCAAATTGAAGGTAAATTACACTCGAAAAAACTAAAAGTGGAGGTTAATTTGGGAGATACCCCGGAACAGATGAAGGCCGGAAAGGAGTATTCCGAAAAGCTGACAGGTAAAAGTCATATGCTGCTATCTTAAATTTCATGGTTCAAAACAAATTCGAACTCGTCCAAACGCTTGGATACACGGAGGCCATTCGGGAACAGGCGGCACTACGGGTATTTTTTTTATCATGAAGAAAAATACAGCGCCCCGATAGCCATTCGTAATGATCAACTTGCGTAAAAGTAATCCTGAGGTTATTTGTCAATGCTTTCACTTTCTCCTGATGCTCAGCGAAAAGCGAGGCAGTACCGTTTTTCCGTTTTTCGCCCTTTGTTTTTCCCCTCACCAGCCTGCTTCCTTCTTGCCTCGTTTCTAAAAGCCGTTACTATTGTGGCAGGTCAATCTAAACCGTTATTCAAACAATTCCTGGCTATCGACATAATAGGCTTTGCGTTTATCGAGCTCGGCTTTAAGAATAGGTTCACCGCTGAGTGTCAAGGTTTGTTTCGGCCGGTGCACCTGCAGAAAATCGCGTTCCTTTTCAGTGATGGTTATCCGGAAAGTTTTTACGGATATGGTTTTCTGCATCAGTTAATAAATCTTTAATAGCCTGGGTTAAAATTTCAATATCGGCTTCAGGTATTTTATTGGCTTTACAGCTGTTGCCGGCCTACGCCTCGTCGTAACGATCATTCCGCCAGGGATAGGCGGTGTTGGAATAACCACGCTCTTCCCAGAAACCCAGCTTGTTCTCCGTCAGGAACTGGATGCGTTTGATCCATTTGGCGCCTTTCCAGGCATAGAGCTGCGGCGTGACCATGCGGCAAGGGCCGCCATGTTCCTGGGGCAGCGGCTGCCCGTCGAAGGTGTGGACTAACCAGTACATCCGGCTTCAGTGCTTCTTCCAAAGCGATATTGGTGGTATAAGTATCGTAACCATAACAAAGCAGGTGCGTCGCTTCGGGCTTGGGTAGCACAAGCGCGGCCAAATCGATCAGGCTGACGCCTTTCCAGTGCATATCCAGCTTGGACCAGGTGGTAACGCAATGAAAGTCGGATGTATCTTTCGTTTGGGGCAGGGTCATAAAGTCTTTCCAGGTCAGCACGACCGGGTGTTCTACAGCGCCGTCAATGGTCAGCCGCCACCGTTCCTGCGGGATATTGGGATGATAGCCCAGGTCAAGGACGGGCCACTTGACCGTTTTGGTCTGCCCGATCGGGATTGCGGGCATGCCATGACGGTTAGGCGGGCCGGAGCCTTTCGGCTGATCGTCCGCCAGTGAAGGCGTCGCCTGCATCTGCTGCTCGAAGCGTGCTTTAAGTTTCATCCGCGCTTCTATGATACGTTCCAGTTTTTCCGGTTCTTCCATACGCTAAGTTAAGCATTTAATGCTTCAGCTAGTAAACGGTAAGACTTTAGCCGGGCCTGCTGATCATAAATGTGCGAAGTCGCCATCAGTTCATTGATGCCCGCGTGCTTAATAAAATCATTCAGTTGCGCCTGCACCGTTTCCTTACTACCAAAGAAGGAATAGGCCAGCATCTGCATGGCCGCTTCCTGTTCAGCCGCGCTCCAGATGCCGGCCATACTTTCTACAGGCGGTGGTAAGGGTTGCCTTCTGCCGGTAATAATGCCCTTGAACAATTGCTGTAAGGAAGTGGCGAGGTATTGCGCCTCTGCATCCGTATCAGCGGCCACTACATTCACACAGGCCAGCACATAGGGCTCGGACAAATGACGGGATGGCTTAAAAGTTCTCCGGTAGAGTTCAATTGCCTGCAGAAAATAGGCCGGTGCGAAATGGCTCGCGAAAGCATAAGGCAGGCCTTTGGCAGCCGCCAGTTTAGCGCTGTCCAGGCTGGAACCGAGTATCCAGACCGGGATATCCAAACCCTCGCCGGGAACGGCGCTGACCCCATTCGGATGATCGCCCGCAAAATAATGCTGGAGCGATGCCACATCCTGCGGAAAATGAAAGGCGGCGTTCATATTCTCGCCCCGGATGGCCAGCGCGGTCGCCTGATCGCTGCCCGGCGCCCTGCCCAATCCCAGGTCAATCCGGCCCGGATAAAGCGTTTCCAGCGTACCGAACTGCTCGGCGACTACCAGAGGTGAGTGATTGGGCAACATAATACCGCCTGAGCCGACACGGATCGTGGAGGTCTTACCGGCGATATGCCCGATCAGTAAACTGGTAGCTGAACTGGCCACGCTCACCATATTATGATGCTCGGCAAACCAGTAACGCGTGTAGCCCAGGGCTTCCGCCTGCTGCGCATTCGCTACACTATAGTTAAAACTGTCCGCAATGCTATGTCCCTGGATGACCGTCGCCAGGTCGAGAACCGAATAGTTGATCGCTGCCATGCTGCAAAGTTAGCCGATGCCAAACCGGTTTCTGTCAGCTCAGTTCCATTTTCAGGATGCCGGATCAGGGTAGCCTAGCGATTTACAAATTCACCTTGCTGTTCGGCAACCTGGTTACCCCATTGCAGGATGGCATTAAGCAGTGGAATGCAGGATCTTCCAAATTCGGTTAAGCCATAGATCACTTTGATCGGCGGCTTTTCGCCGTAGACCTTTCTATAAACCAGGCCGTCTTCTTCCATTTGCTTGAGCTGCAGGCTCAGCGTTCTTTCGGTTACGCCGGGCATTTCCTTGCCGAGCTCGCTGTACCGTTTAGCCGCATCTTTCAGATGGTAAAGGATGACCGCCTTCCACTTCCCGCCTATCAGGTCCATCGCCAGGCTTACGGTGCAAGGATATCGCTTGTCATGGAGCTGGATAAAATCGCTTTTACATTCTGTTCGCATGGGTTCGTGAGGCTATCCAAATGGATAGTTATTGCAAAACTAAGGAACGATAAATAGTTTTGCAACTATCATTTTTATAGTTTAATTTATGGAATCGAAATTCAATCAAACAGCGCTCAAACCGCTGATCACCATCACAGGAATTTTAGGCAAGCAGGGCTACAGCGCCGCGCAAACGCTTTTGCAAAGTGGCCGGTACCGGGTGCGCGGGATTACCCGCCGTACGGATTCACCGAATGCGATCAGCCTGAAAGAACAAGGTGCGGAATTAGTTAACCTGCCACTGGATATCGGTCATCAGAAAGCTTATACCGAAGCATTCCGCGGCTCGCACGGCGTTTTCATGATGACGCCTGGTATCGCGCCGCCGGATACCCACGAATTTGAGTTGGGTAAGCAACTGGCCGATGCGGCGGTGGAAGCCGGGGTACAGCACGTGATCTTCAGCAGTCTGGAAAACGTTGATGAGATCACCCGGGGAAAGAAGTTCGCACCACATTTTACAGATAAAGCCAGGATCGAAGCCTATATCCGGACACTGCCTGTTACCAGTTCCTTTATTTATATGGCTTTTTTCTACACGAACCTATTGGAGTTTTATACGCCGCTGGTCAGGGAGGATGGTACGCTGGTCTTTCCCATCTATCTGCCGGAAGACTTCCGCGCGCCTTTTGTTGATCCCTTAACAGCTACCGGGCCCGCTGTATTGGAGCTATTTTCTGACCAGCAGCAATATGCCGGGCAGTCCTTGCCTGTGATCGGCGACATCATTTCGCCGCGGGAGATGGTAGCTACTTTTAGCCGGGTAACCGGCAAAAAGGCCGTTTACAGTTCAGCTTATTCGCGCGAAGACTTTCTCCGGTATTTCCCGGCGTTTGCTTCCAACGAGCTGTTGGTGCAGGAAACTATCGGAATGGTGAAATACGCCGTGGAAGATGGTTATTTCCGCGAAGGCCGCGACCTGGAATGGAGCCGTCGGACCGATCCCGGTACCCTAACCTGGGAACGTTTTTTGCGCAAGACCGGATGGCAGGGCGAAAAGATCAGCTTTTAAACTGATCTGCCTTCCGGCTCGCCACGATGATCACCGGCTTTTTTATGCGGATTAATTTATTACATAGGCGATATCTTATCCCTGGCAAAGGGACACGTTATTCAGAATAACTCCAAATAAAAACAGGGACACTTTTTAATGGGTAATATTCTTTCCGGCTGCTGCTATCACAGCAACAGTAACGGACGCATGGAGTGGGATATGGACTAAAGAAATCATCAAATTTGTGCGCCGGCAATCTTTTCCCGGCGTTTTTTGTTAAGGAACAAACACAGCGCATGAAAGCACCGCATTTATTTTTTATCGTTAACCCCTCGGCCGGCAAAGACGAACCTATCGTAGAACAGATCGGCGAAGTATTCCGGGACAGCGGGACAGTGATCACTGTTCACGTATTGGATAAAGAAGAAGAACCTGCCGAACTCATCCGCTCGGTGCTGAATGAAACCGATCTGGTAGCCGTTTATGGTGGTGATGGCAGTGTGACGCAAGCCGCTGCGGGTTTGATAGGAACCGGCAAACCCCTGCTTATTATTCCCGGCGGAACGGCCAATGTTTTTGCCAAAGAACTGGGTATCCCGCAAGATACCATGGAAGCTTTAAAGCTGTTCCGCGACCAAAAGTATCGCCTGCAAGCGGTAGATACAGGACTGGTTAACGGCCGCTCTTTTCTTTTGCGGGTCAACCTGGGCATCATGGCAGAAATGATCACCGAAACCGACCCGGGTTTGAAGGACAAGATCGGCCAACTGGCTTATGGTGTTGCCGCGGTGAAAAGCGCTGTAAAGACCGAACCGGTTGCTTACCATTTAACGATAGACGGCAAAACGGCCGAAGCAACCGGCGTAGCCCTGACTGTCACCAATTCCGGCAGCATCGGTATCGGCGGCTTGCAAATGTACCCGGAGATCAGTGTCAATGACGGCTTACTGGATATTATACTGCTCAAAGATGCAGGATTGCTATCGCTGCTCAAAGCTGCGGGGTCCAGTCTACTGGATCAAACAACCGACGCCGTTGATCATTGGACTGGTAAGGACATTACGATCAGGTTGCCTGAAAAACAAGTATATCTCTGTGACGATTGTGAAGCAGAAGCTAAAGAACTTACGCTAAAGGTTGTTCCGGGCTCCTTAACGATTGCTGTGCCATGTTAACGAAAATCAAAAGTATCATTACCTTGCTGGTTATTTTCTGGCAGAAGATATGGGATAATATTTACCGTTTCTTTAATGGCGTTCCAACCCTGAAGCGCAGCCAGATCACCGCCAATCTTTTTTTAGGGAGCCAGTACAGCCTGATCGGCCTGCAAAAACTCAAAGCACTGGGCATCACTGCTATTGTCAATATGCGGGAACATCCGGCTTTCGCCGAGTCGAAATACGAAGGCTTCCATTACCTGCATTTGCCTACGGCTGACAATACCCCGCCGCCGCTGGAAACATTGGTCAAAGGCGCGGAATTTGTCACTCACGAGATCAAAGCCGGCGGCAAGGTTTATATTCACTGCCGTCAAGGCCTCGGGAGGGGACCTACCATGACCATTGCCTACCTGATCAGTACCGGCCTGACCTATGATGCCGCTTTTGCACTGGTCAAAAAGGCGCGCACCTTTATCAACCCACGGTCATCGCAAATTGCTCAGTTAAAAGCTTTGGAACAATACTATCAGGAACATCCCCAACCAGTGAGCGTGACCCCTAAATAATTAAAGCGGTTGGGCCAAACCCACCAGCAGTCCTTCGGCACCTCTGATATAACAAAGCCGGTAAGCATTTTCATATTGTACGATCTCGCCAACCAACGTTGCGCCTTGTTTTTGCAAACGCTCCACCAGTTCATCAATATTGGTCACGGCAAACATGGCCCGCAAATAACCCAAAGCATTGACCGGCGCATTGCGGTGATCCTCGACGACCCCGGGATCAAGAAAACGCGATAATTCTATACGGCTATGTCCGTCCGGCGTCACCATCATCGCAATTTCTACCCGCTGGTCAGGGAGGCCTGTGATCCGGCCCGCCCATTCACCTTCAACGACCATCCGCCCCTCCAGTTTCAGGCCGATCTCGGTAAAAAAAGCGATGGCTTTATCCAGGGATTCCACCACGATCCCCATGTTGTCCATTCTCAATAATTCACTTGTTGCCATAAACCTGTTGGAATAAAATTTGTTAACTATTAACTAATTATTCATAACAAATATATCGACCTATGAGTACAAGAGGAAGTAAAGTGGAAAGGAATTCCGTTTCGAATCAGCCCCACGAGATCAAATATGAAGCACAAAAGGAAGGTACCAGTTCAAAAGCCATCAAAGAGGCCAAGAAATCGGTAGGCAACCAGCGCGCCGCCATTGAAAAGAAAATTAAATGAGCCGGGCATTTGTCAAAGAGGGCGATGCCGATCAACTCAAAGATGTGGCAGCGAATAGGACTTCGCTGCTCTTCTTTTTAAAACGGGAGAATGGCGGCCCCGTATATGAACTGCGTACGCGCTACAGCGAGAAATACCGGAAAGAAGTGCACGAAATGAGCGACGGTTTAGGTTATATGCTCAATGACGAGAACCAATGGCAAATCATATTAGAAGATGAACACACCAGGAAAAAATAAAGAACAAACCGATGAGATCGGTGATGATTTAGAAAGCGGCGATGAAGTAAACCAGGCGATCGAACAACAAGGCGATGACGCTACCGCCGGAATCCTGCGCGATACCGATGCGGCTAAGCATGAGCCCAAAAAGCAGGATGATAACCAGGAATTGCAGGGCGCGCCGTAATGAAAATTGCGACATATAATACCAACGGTATTAACGGCCGCCTGGAGAATTTACTGCGTTGGCTCCGGGAGGCACAGCCAGATGTCGTCTGCCTGCAGGAACTCAAATGTGAACAGCATAGTTTCCCCGAAAGCGCTTTAAAAGATGCGGGCTACAACGCGATCTGGCAGGGCCAGAAAAGCTGGAATGGCGTAGCCATTCTTGCCAAAAACGAGATACGTGAACTGCACCGCGATCTGCCTAGCGACGATGATGAGTTTACCCATAGCCGCTATATCGAAGCGTTCGTCGATGACATGGTCATCGGCTGTATTTATTTGCCGAACGGCAATCCCTGGCCCGGACCTAAATTCGATTACAAATTACGCTGGTTCAAACGGCTGGCTGATCACGCAAAAGGGTTGGTCAACCGCGAACTGCCGGTATTGCTGATCGGCGATTACAATGTGATGCCTACCGAACTGGATACCTATAAACCCGAAAAATATCTGGAGAACGCGCTGTTCCGCCCTGAAAGCCGCGAAGCTTACCGAAATCTGGTTGATCAGGGCTGGACCGACGCCATCCGCCAGCTATATCCCAACGAACGGATCTATACCTTTTGGGATTACCTGCGCAATGCCTACGGTCGGAATGCCGGGCTGCGGCTGGATCACTTTCTGCTCAATAAACATATCGCGCCGCGTTTAAGGACCGAACAGGTAGACAAACATGTACGCGACTGGGAACACAGCAGCGACCACGCGCCGGTGTGGATCGAACTGGCATGATATTTAAACCAATTAAACCATGGACACCAAACAGCATTTAAAGCGTTTCCTGGACGCTCAACGCAGCGATTACGAAACAGCACTGGCCGAGATCAAAAGCGGCCGCAAGCGCAGCCATTGGATGTGGTATATCTTCCCGCAGATCGCCGGTTTGGGAAGCACAGCAACGTCCCGGCATTATGCAATAAAAGACATTAGCGAGGCTACCGACTTCTTATTTGACGAAACCCTGGGTCCGCGACTCGTTAATATCTGCAAAGCCCTGCTGGAACTGCCCACCAATGACGCTTTTGAAATTTTCGGGGACCCCGACCATCTCAAGCTGAGATCAAGTATGACCTTATTCGACGCCGTGCCGGCCACTTTCCCGGTATTCGGGCAGGTATTGGATAAATTCTATCGCGGCGAACGTGATCAGCGCACACTGGATATTTTAAAACAGCAAAAAATATAAAACTCGGCCCGCAGCTTTTAGCCCTGCTCGATAAGCAATATACACTATCTCAGTTGACAGAAATGGTCTTTCAACGCTATGACCTCGCATTTAAAACCGATGAAACGGGACGCCCGGTCTTATTATTCATCGGCAAAAAAGACGGCCAGGGTAAGATCAAAGGCGAAGGGCCACTGGGACAATAGGGGCAAAATATGAAAAAGAAAAGCTACAAGATCACGTTCAGTTTGCAGGAAGGCTACGCACCCGGCGCAAAAATTCACCGTATCAGCACTGCCGAACGCGTCATTAAAGATTGGCTCGCTGAACGCCTGCAGAAAAAGGAGCCCATCGTGACAGGGCTTTTACAACAAGGCACCTGGTTTTTTCCGGCGAACGACGCCGTCAGCGCATCGCCCACCGCTATCTTTACCGGTGAGCTTTCTGAACCAAAAGACATGAAGCGCAGCAACAAAGAGGTGAAAAATACGCTGCGGTCGCTGACAGCTTTGTTGAAGGAGCGGTTCAAACAAGAATCGGTCTTTATCGTTTATCGTGAAAAGAACTGGTGCGTATGATCAACCAAACAGAAACGCAGGAATTACATATAGATGATGATGGGGTGTTTCCCGGAAACAGGCTGCCGGCGCTGTTGTATAAAGGCGCTCTGGATATTCCGTTTTTGTTTCCGGCCACGCATGTCAGCAAGCTGTTTGCGGCAAACGGATGGAGCAATAGCTGGGATGCGGGCATTTTTACCTATCACCATTACCACAGCGTCACCCATGAAGTGCTCGGCATTTATTCGGGCAAGGCCCGTATTCAGTTAGGTAACGATGCCGGTCCCGTCATCCTGCTGGAGAAAGGCGACGTACTGATCATTCCGGCCGGTGTAGTCCACAAAAATCTCGATGAAGAAAATGATGTTGGCGTGGTCGGGGCTTACCCGGACGGTAAAGATTACGATATGAATTACGGCAAACCCGGTGAAAGGCCAGGAACCGATAAGAATATCGCAGCCGTGCCCTTGCCCAAAACAGATCCGCGGACGGGCGAAGTGATCAAACAATGGAAAAATTAAAAAAGGAGGATTTTATGCCATGGTATAACGGCGACTACCCGCCATGTTATAAAAACCAGCCGAAATACCTGCGGGAAAAAGCGATAGAAATCGCTAACGAGATCATTAAGGAAAGCGGCGACGAAGGCATCGCTATCGCAACCGGGCTGAAACGGGCACGGCAATATTTCGAAGAGCACCCGGAAGAAGTACCTGAAAACGAAAAGTAATCATGCCCTCTGCAGTCATCAAATCTTACAGCTATGATGCCGCCAGCGAAACGCTGGAGATCGTATATCACTCCGGCAAGGTTTATCATTACCTCAACGTGCCTGAAAAAGTATTTAAGGAGATGCGCTCTACCATGGTCAAAGGTATCTGGTTCAACCGGTACATCAAGGGCAAATATCCGTTCGAGGAAGCTACGCCAGGTTTAAACCAAACGAATTTATTTGAAGATCAACTAAAAAAACGGCCGTAAGACAGGCTTGTGTTAACGTTGATACCCGCTCCGCGGTTGGTTGCCATTATTTGGCGAGCTTTTAGAATTGAAGCCGATACAAACCAATCTCGACTATTCCAGGTTCGCGCCTGCCGTCACGAATGAACAGGCTTTGCCGGCTGAACTGTTCAGGGAAATGGTAACGCCCAAGCAAAAAAAATGCCCGGCGGGCCCCGCCGTGGAATGGCCATTTTTACCAACGGGAACAACGGCTTCGCCTTGATCAAGCAGGTCCTGAAAGCGGCGTTTCACTTGAAAGAACTTACGCCTTAAAGTAGAGAACGGCTCCGAAATTAACTGTGGCGGGCGGCAATCAGCGCCAGGGTACTCCTCCTTTGACCATATTCGCTCAGCTTCATTTATTTAACCCTATTTAGCGGTCTGTTGGAAGCCATTCCCTTTTATGTTGCGGTTTTGCCTTTGGCATCTATTAACTGAAAGCCCGCCTTCACGGCCTTCGTTTTTTTCATGTAGCGTACTTCCAGGGAATCCCTATAATTAATGGCCAATTTAATTTTATCCGGGCTTAAAAAAGTAGCTGTAAAAGGATAGTTTTCTCCTATGGTGATCCTTCCGGCGATGTAATTGGCCTGTTGATCACGGATCTTAAAATAGCCGGTATAACAATGTAGTTTTCTGGTTACGCTTATCTTGCCGCCGGGAAAAAAGGCGATCTGAAAATTTTTTAACGAGTCCGCAACCGGATCTTTCTCCGTCCAATAGCCATAAATGGTATTGGCAGGTTCTATTCGTTTGGTATAGGTTTTGAAATCAAAACCTGAACAAATACCGAGAACAATAAAGCTGCTTAATACGATAGTTTTCATAGCGATCCATTTTTTTTATCACTCATCTAAAATTAGGTGAGAATGAAAAGATGGTCAACAGATTTAACGTTTTTTAACAACCATATCTTGCCAATCGGCGTTCACCTATGTATAGCAACGCTATACTTTGTATGTTTTTCTCATCTAATAAAACGTTTTACCAAAATCTATAGATACCTGTCTTTTCTCCTGATGCTCAGCGAAAAGCGAGGCAACACCGTTTTTCCGTTTTTCACCCTTTGTTTTTTCCCTCACCAGCCTGCTTCTTTCTTGCCTCCCAAAGCATCGCAAATTTTGCCGCTTCTATCTCGTAAGACTTTTATAAAAGGCTACGGCATAATAAAGCATTCTGCTTTACCCTTGGGGACTTAAGCGGCTGAAGCCGTCCCTGCGCCGACCAAAAAAGGGCCATTGCCTGGTTATTTTGCTGCGCTCAATTAGAAAAGATGCATAGCGCTGGTTGAACTGGCGAACACCGATGATTTATTTAAAGAGCTGAACGCTTAAGTAATAGTTCAATCCCAATTGAATTCAGAAGTTGCCGGAATCGAACACAAATCGTCCGTTTTCGTTACAACCTGTTTTTGCTACCTTGTCATAAATAATTAATTTTCAATGATATTCACCCATGGAATGCGTATTGTTGCAAACTTTTTATTGGAAAACTTTACAATAAAGATCGGCATTACTGAGATAGTTTACCTGGGAGCGATCTATAGTAGCCTGGGTATGGCTGCACTTCTGGTTGTTGATAAAAGAAGCCCGAGGAAGGATTGCTGGCCATTAGCAGTGGCCCTGGTCTTGATGCAATATTTCCCTTGTGAGCATCGTGGCTATAAAAGGGCGGTTCCCTGTTGATCTGCCAGACAGCCTCATGGGTTTAGGGCCTCTGATTTACTTTCAAGTATTGAAGAAATGCCGGCCACTTGAAAAGCTTACATCAATGTACACATGGCATTTCCTTCCCTTGCTCATCACTTTAGGCATTCCGTTATGCTATCCCGCAAAAGCGACATGGCTAAACGCGTTCTCCCCGGTTTCAGTCCTGCTTTACCTGGTGGCGGCTCATCGGGAAATAGTGGCCATGTATCATAGCCGAACCTTTATCGAGGGTGACCGTAACAGGAACGAAATAGAATGGCTTCACCGGCCTTTGATAATGTTAGGCGCAGTCTGGCTGCTCTTGTTAATTTTAGGGACCGGACATTATTTAATGATCAAAAATCCGGTACTATCCGCGATTGAACACTTCTTGTACCTGCTGTCAGCCATGTTGTTGATCTGGCTCGCCTTCCGGACTTTTATTCGGACACAAGGAAATTTGGATGTACCAGGAACCTCAGCTATAAAGCTTAACTTGAATGCTGATCTGAGACGTAAGGGTGGCCAATTGAAAGCAGCTTTGAAGCTGGAACACTACTACCGGGACCCGGAACTGGACCTCCGGTCGCTGGCTGAAAAAATGGATGTTCATCCTAATGAACTTTCCAGGATCATTAACGCGGTATTCAAAAAGAGTTTCAATGAGTTGATCAATGAATACCGGATCAATGACGTTATGCGAAAAATGCAGGACAGAAATTATGACCACCTGACCTTGCTCGGCATTGCTTATGAATCTGGTTTTAACTCTAAATCCACTTTCAACCGGACATTCAGGGAAATGACAGGACAAAGTCCCGCCGAATATAAAAACGAATTAAAAAATAAGCGCCCAACTTATAACCTGGGACGAACAAGACACTTCGCTGGCCGACCTTCGGGTCATAAAACAGCCATGATTCAGGCTAAACTGGAATTAAAGCGAAAACTCATGTTGAAAAATTATTTAAAAATCGCCTGGCGTAATTTAAAGCGAAACAAGATCTACACGACGATCAACATTACCGGATTATCCGTTGGTATTGCAGCCTGCCTGCTGATATTCCTGGTCATTAAATTTGAAACGAGCTTTGACGATTACCACCAAAAGCGTGACCGGATCTACCGGGTGGTCAGGATCAGCAACGGGCCTGACGGGGTGCATGCGGGCGTTGGCACACCGTTGCCGATAACCGAAGCTTTGAAACTTGACTTCCCGCAACTGGAGCAGGTGGCCAATATCATGCAAAATTCTAATTCGCACTACACCGTGGATGACCTGCAACATACAGGCGTTGCCCGAAAGTACAGGGAGCCGCTGGCTTATTACGCCGATCCGGAATTGTTCGGCGTATTCGATTTCAAGTGGCTGGCGGGTGATCGAAATACCGCGCTTTCGGCACCAAATACCATTGTGCTGTCCCGCGAGGAGGCCAATAAATTTTTCGGCGATTGGCGGACCGCCGTGGGCAAAACGGTGAAGTTCGAAAATGCGCGCGACCTGCAAGTCACCGGGATATTTGATGATACACCGGTCAACACTGATATCCCGATGAAACTAGCCGTTTCATGGGCGACATTAACGGTGGCAGGCGGAGAACTTTATGATAGCCAGCAAGACTGGGTCAGTACCTTTGGGGCGAAGAACTGTTATGTGGTTTTGCCGCCCGGTTTAACGGCCGAACGGTTTAATAAGGACCTGCTTGCTTTTGCAAAGCGCCACTTGCCCGCAACTCAGCAAAAAGGTGGAAGCTACCAATTGCAGCCATTAAGCGATATACACTACAATACCGGCACGACCGTTTACAGCGGACATCCTTTCAGCAGGCAGCTGATCAATGTGATCGGCCTGATCGGATGCTTTCTGTTGCTGATCGGCTGTGTTAATTTTATCAATCTGGCTACCGCGCAGGCGGTCAACCGTTCAAAAGAAGTGGGGGTGCGAAAGGTAATGGGCAGCAGCCGGCTGCAACTCGTTCTGCAATATATGAGTGAGACTATGATCATTACCACCCTGGCGGTATCGTTGGCCGTTGTGATGGCGGTATTGGCCGTGCCGATGCTCAATAACTTGCTGGATACTGAATTACGCCGTTCTTTTTTAAATGATCCTGTTATCATCATGTTTTTGTTGGGCGTCATTGCCGCCGTTACGCTGGTCGCCGGGCTTTATCCGGCCTTTGTACTTTCCGGTTTCAATCCCGTCGCAGCAATGCGTAACCAGGTGACCGCCGGCAGGGCCAGCGGCATGTCGCTCCGCAGGGTATTGGTACTGGCACAATTTTGCATCGCTCAGTTTTTGGTGATCGGAACACTGGTCCTGCTGCGTCAAATGGACTATTTTCAAAACAAACCGCTGGGATTCAATAAAGACGCAGTGATCACTGTCCCGGTTCCTGCAGACAGTTTGAGCCGATTGAAATTAAACAGCCTGAAGAATGAGCTGCTCACGCAATCCGGCATCAAAAATGTCAGCCTGAGTTTGTTCGGGCCATCTGATAAGAGCGGTTGGGCTACAGATATCAAGTACGACAACGCTGCCAAACCGGCAAATTTCGCGGTTAACTTAAAATGGGCAGACCGGGAGTATTTCAAATTATACGAAATGCAATTCGTTGCCGGCGGGCCATATCCGCAAGGCGATGTGGTAAAAGGCTATGTGGTCAATGAAGCGCTGGTTCGGCAACTCGGCATCTCCGATCCGAAACTGGTCATTGGCAAATATATTATGCTTTGGGACCGCAAGGATCTCTACGCCCCGATCACCGGCGTTGTTAAAGACTACCATATCAGATCTTTGCAAAACGCCATTCCACCGGTTTTGATGGGCGCTTCTTTGAATCAGTACGCAAAACTTAACATCAAGATCGATCTGCACCATGTTGATCAAACGCTTTCAGCAATTGAACGGCTATGGAACAAAACCTATCCTGCAGGAGTCTATGAGTATCAGTTCCTGGACCAGACCATCGCCAATTTTTATAAAAAGGAAAATGCGCTTGCGGTGCTGTATGAGATCTTCGCATCGGTTGCCATTTTTATATCTTGCCTTGGCCTCTATGGTTTGGTTTCGTTCATGGCGGTACAACGAATCAAGGAAGTCGGCATCCGTAAAACGCTGGGCGCGTCGGTGATCAATATCGTCTATTTGTTTTATAAAGAATTCACGGTGCTCATTCTAATTGCCTTTGCCGTCGCTGCGCCGATTGGCTATTACTGCATGGAAAAATGGCTGCTGGATTATACCTACCGCATTCAGATAGGACCCGGCGTATTTGTGATAGCCATCGCCAGCTCCGTTTTTATTGCCTGGGCTACTGTCAGCTCAAAGGCGATCAAGGCGGCGTTGACCAATCCGGTAAAGAGCCTAAAGAGCGAATAATTTTTTAATGTTACCCAGATCAACGGGATTGTAAGAGGCACTATATGGATATTCCGGTATGCTTGACCATGCTGTTACGTGCTTTTTAGAGCAACGAATTGTGTTAGTGGATCTTAAACTTGGCTATTTACTTCAAGAAGATAGCGTGGTCAAAGTGTAACGGAACACTGTGAACTCTTTTTCGGAATGCACTGGTCAACAGATCCGGATTATCCATGCTGGCTTTTGAGTAGGATTTTTTTGCGTTGAATTATGGCTGGGACAGAACATCTAAAAAAAGACCGGTAATTGATTCCTTTATTTTAAAAAATATATTTTCGGTCTGGACAACTTGCGATGCCTGCCAAACGCTGCTTTTCAAGTATATCCCTGCCACATATAATAACATTCAAGTTTCGTATTTAATCGTCCAATCGTAACGCTCTATTTCGTCAATCCAACCCGTTTATTGTCGAAATAAGGTCTATAACTTTACTATGAACACACGCTTAGTCTGAAAATCAATATTTTAAAAACTGGCATCGGTCTTGTCTCGCTCTCCCTATAATGATAGCTTAAACACATTTGGTTTAACTACAATTCCAACAAACAAAATAATTAACCCTCAAAAAATTAAAAAGATGAACAGCGAACAATTAATTGAATTAACCCGCCAGCTAATTTATCATGCAACGCATTTTGATGTAGAATACGTTAATAAAGCTTATGCTGATAAATTACTTATTGTAAAAGTTGACGAAGATGGTGTCGTTGACACTATGAATAAAGAACAACTCATGGCTTTCATAAAGCAAAACAAAGATTTAAACACCGAACCATTATCTACTAAAACCGAATATCACTACGCTGTATGTGATGGGGATATGGGTATGGTTGTAATTACGCGTGAATTGGTTTTTGATGGAAAATTGAACAGAAAATATTTTACAGTGATTTGGGAATATCTATCAGGCAGATGGCAGGTTGTTAAAGAATCGGCAGTGGTTCGTAATTAATAAATCACAACCACATTCTACCTCATATTATCTTCCGTCTTCCGACCGCAATGGCCTATACAGGTCTCCATTATCAAACAACCAACAGCGTACTGTCTTGCTGTTGGTTGTTTGAGTTTTAAAACATATTTCCGAAGCCTATCACTTTCCTGGCCGTGAAAAGCCCGCCGTTTTAATTCGCTTATCACGGGTGTAAAAAAGCTTTCGATTCCGCCTTGCTTCTCTCAAGGCCCTATCCTCTCCTTCAATACGCTGTATTTGGTGTAACATCAGCATGTTCGGCGAAATAAGGTGCAATTAAAACTCAACCAAATCAACAAACAACTCAAAACCAATTAATTACCAGATGGCACAAGGCTTGCAAAAAGTAAAAAGCCGTCTCGCTGATGATTCAGAACATCAATACAGACTGAGCAAGGCGATAAATAAGGCTGGCAACAATTTAAACATTAAAAAAACATCAACATGGGAAACTGGCTATTCGGATCGCACAGCGATCCTCACAAAAAGAACGATCAATCAGAAGAAATGGCATCAGAAGGTTACGATCCAAATGAAGAAAGCCTTGAGGAAGGAGGCGAATATATGGACGACTCATTAAGGATGGTTGAACAGCCGCTTCAGGATGAATAAAGCGATCTGAATATATATCCACATAAAATCTAATTAAAACATTGAAGGAATGAACGAAGATCATAGGGGAACCATTTTTATTGTAGATATCAGCGGCTATTCAAAATTTGTTACCGAGACGGAGAATGAAGCAGGAAGCCTGATTGTTTGCAGTCTGTTTGAGTCAATTATTGATGCCAACCGGCTTTCATTCAACATTTCAGAAATTGAAGGTGATGCTATACTTTTTTACAGTCATGGCCCGGTTTTCCCTGTTAAAGAAATCCTTTCACAATTTGAACTTATGCTCGAGGCATTTAAAAACAGGCTCAAAACCTTTAAAGAAAGTTTTCCGCAAACCAGCTTTCTTTCAATTAAACTGGTGGTGCATTACGGGGTGATCGGGAGATTTGCTGTTGGGAGTTATTCCAAACTATTCGGTCAGGCTGTTGTAGAAGCGCATAGGCTTTTAAAAAACGGCATTGATACGCATACCTACGCGCTGATCACTAAAGAATATTTCAACGAACAGCGACAAAACGATTTTATGCTACCAGACGAAGCCACCGAGGTTTGTGAACTATATGATGTTGGCCGGCTTTGCTACACCTATTTCCCGTTCAATACCGGTCCGCTCCCATTATACCCGCAGGATTTAAACCTCGGGCAAACAGGCACCTAAAACCATAAAACTTCATTCAAAACAATCATCTATCAATATGCACGCCGGAAAATCATATAAACTGCCAGAGTTCCTGGTTTGGACCAGACGAAAAATATACAAGCTTTTTGTGCTTGGCCTTATACCGGTCATCCTTTATGAGGTGCTGGGGTTTAAATGGCTTGATATTCCCTGGGCTATTATAGGATTGGTGGGTACAAGCGCCGCATTTATAGTTGGTTTTACTAACACGCAAACTTACCGGCGTACCGACGAAGGGCAACAAATGTGGACCAGCATATTCAGTCAAAGCCGGGCATGGGGACTTATCAGCCGCGATTTTTTTAATAATCCAGAGAAAAGCAAACTACTTATTTATCGCCACATTGCCTGGCTTACGGTTCTGCGTTATCAGCTAAGGGAAGAGCGCATTTGGGAAAGCGTTGGTAAAAAGCACAACGCCGAGTACCAACAATACTATACCGTACCCGAATGGAAAACGCCACTTGAGAGTGAACTCATAAATTATCTTCAGGACGATGATTTGAGGCACATCATCAATACCAATAATAAAGCCACCCAGATTATGGCCTTACAAAGCGGAACTATTAAACAATTGTATGAACAAGGCGAAATTGCCGTGCTACAATTTGTAGAAATGGAACGCGCCATCCGCGATTTTTATACGCAGCAGGCTAAGGCTGAGCAAATAAAAAACTCACCGTATCCCCGTCAATATGCCATTATCAATACCTTTTTTGTCTGGCTGTTTTGCATCATCCTCCCTTTTGGCATGCTTAAGGATTTTGATCATCTCAATAACGAGGTGCAAGGTATAATGAAAGGATACATGGTTTGGTTAGTGACACCGTTCAGCACGCTGATATCATGGATCTATACATCTCTTGAACAGGTTGGCGAAAGCACCGAAAACCCGTTTGAAGGCAGTGCTAATGACGTACCCATTTCGCAAATGAGCCGGAGCATTGAAATTGAATTAAGAGAGTTTTTGGGCGAAAAAGATCTGCCAATCGAATTAACGGCTCAAAATAACATTGTAATGTAAGCGATACCTGATTTAAAACTCTGAAACATAATTAATGAACCTAAAATAAATTAAAGATGGAAACATTAAACATGGAAATTAAAAACACGGCACCTGTTTTAACCAATCTTTTACAGATTGTAGAAAGCGGTTTGCTTTCAGAAAACATTTACCTCACACTTACAGACGAAGGTTCAGAACAATCTTTATCCGGCTTAAGGATAAACAAACTGGGTGTTACCGAAGCACCAATCCCTGAAATCCTAAAGCTTTTAGGTATCCGCAGTATCACCTTAAATGCAAGTCATGATTTTACCGAGCTGTCAAAACTAACGGTAACACTACCACCTGCGGAGGTTGAACAATACTTATGGACATTTTTCAGGGATGAAACTGTTATTGCCGAACTACGCTCATTATTTAGCAATTGCCGCACTATTGCTTTTGATGATTGGGCAGCCATCACAGGTGCCTCTAACCTTTGGAACGGTTTATTGGCTGAGGTTATAAGGCCACTGGGCAAGAAAGATCTTGAATTTATCTTTTACCTGGGAGATCCCGGGAATAAACTTTCCTTCCAGGTAGATGAGGCAATCGATCTTATCAGCGAGTTTTCGCACCATGGCCAGGTAACCTTTGCCCTTGATGCAAGCGAGGCGATGAAGCTATGGATGGTATTGAACGGTGTAAACCCCGATACTCCATTAGAAGGGCAAACCCCGTCCGATCTTAACAAAAAATACTTCTCCATTTATAGAACGATGGACGTTAGCCGCCTGTTGATATACTCAGCCGACAATGCAATATTATTCTCAAGCGATCAGCAATTTGTACTTAGTCGAAAAAAAGTTGAGCATCATATTGAAATAAGCGCAAACGCAAGGCAAGATTTTATTGCCGGCTTCAGCATTGGCTTGTTAAAGCACCTTGACATTGCTCATTGTATAGCACTCGGTCTTATTGTATTTGGCTGCTACGGCGAATTTAACTCACAACCCGGTCAGCAAGATCTGTCGCTATATATCCAAAACTGGATCAAAGATCTCGAAAAACCCGATAGCATACACCTTTACGAATAAATAACAATCTTAATTTAATTATCAATGGAACAAAGAATCGATCTATTTGCCAAAGGGGCAAACACACTTAAATCGCTCTTTCAGGCTGGAGCTTACCTAAAACATTCTAAGATAGAAGCACCGCTTCAGGAACTGATTTTTTTCAGGGTATCCCAAATGAATGGCTGTGCTTATTGCCTGGATATGCACTCAAAAGATGCCCGCGCGCACGGTGAAGCCGAGCAGCGTTTGTATGGAGTAAGCGCATGGCGCGAAACACCGTATTTCACAGATCGTGAGCGTGCAGCTTTAGGCTGGGCTGAGGCCGTAACTAAATGCGACGTGTCCGACAGTGTTTACGAACGTGTAAAACCTCATTTCACCGATGAAGAGCTTATCGATCTTACACTCGCTGTTACAACCATTAACACATGGAACAGGTTTAACCTTTCCTTTCCACAGGTTGCAGGAACTTACCAGGTAGGTCAGTTTGGTTGATCAACCTTTTGCATGGGCCGGGCTTTACCAGCCCATGCAAATTTCAGCAAACAGCCAACACAACCATGACAACCACCCAGAATCTTGATATGGATAAGAACCCCGCTTTTAACGATGAAAAACAACCAGGGCAATTAACGTTAGATGAACTGCTGGCAAACGCTCCCTTAGCAACGTTGCCGCCGGATTTTAAACCTATGAAACCGACTCTGGTTGATGCTCCTTTTAACGATCCCGACTGGCTATTTGAAAACAAATGGGATGGTTACCGGGCAATTGCCGTTATTAATAAACATAACACCAAACTGCTTTCACATAACGAAGTTTCATTTGCCAAATACTATCCCATTATTGATGTACTAAATACATGGCCATGCAATGCAGTTATTGATGGCGAGATAGTAGTAATGGGTAACGACGGAAAAACCGATTTTGGAGCTTTGCAAAATTGGGAAAGTGAAAAAGACAGTACACTGGTATACCAGGTATTTGACATCCTATGGTATGAGGGCCGCAATCTGATGGGGTTACCGTTGAAACAACGGCAGGCAATTTTAAAGTATATTATACTACCGGGCAACCATATTATCCGCCGAAGCATACCTGTACCTGATAATGGAACAGTTCTGTTTGCAAATGCCGAAAAGCACGGCTACGAAGGTATAGTTGCCAAACGTGCCGATAGCGTTTACACGCCAGATAAACGCTCAAAAGCCTGGTTAAAAATAAAAGTACAGCGCAGGCAGGAAGTAGTTATAGGTGGATTTACTAAAAACAAAAGCACCATCAAACCATTCAGCGCTTTACCATTGGGCGTTTACGAAAACAACAAATTGCGGTTTGCTGGAAAAGTTGGAACGGGCTTTTCGATAGACTTGCAAACCAAAATGCTGCAAAACTTTACGCAATATATTACTGATACCAATCCTTTTGATACTGAAGGCACAAGCCAGATATCACCGCTAAATAAAAGGGTGCCGGGCGAAACATTTACCTGGCTTAAACCCAAGCTGATATGTGAAGTTAATTTTGCCGAGATCACTAAAGACGGGCTTTTAAGGCAGGCATCATTTAAAGGGATGCGCATTGATAAACAGGCCATTGATGTAATTTTAGAAACACCTAAAGATATCATTGCAACCATAGCCGGTGAAGAAAGTAAAGGGAGTACTTCTCTATCATCTGATCAGCCCCCAGCAACCACTTTTATTCCGCGGGGCAACGATTCGGCAACAATTAATTTTAACGGATCCGAATTGCAGTTTACTCATCTTAATAAGATTTACTGGCAACAGGAAATGGTGACAAAACGGGACATGCTTAACTATTATATAGCTGTTGCCGAGCATATGCTCCCCCATCTCTACGGCAGGGCGATGTCATTAAATCGCTTTCCTGATGGTGTTGGCGGCCCGCATTTTTATCAGAAAGATGTTACAGGCAGGGCCCCTGCCTGGGCTACCACTTATGCACACGATACAGCCAAAGGTGAACATCATAATTATATAGTAGGTAGCGATATTTCGAGCCTGTTGTGGATGGCCAGACAGGGCTGTATTGAGATAAACCCATGGCTAAGCCGTGTTAACTCACCCGAAAATCCTGATCATTGTGTGATTGATCTTGATCCTGACGAACATAATACTTTCGATCAGGTAATTGAGGCGGCGCTTATGGTAAAGAGAATAGCTGATATGCTTGGCATTCCTTCATTCCCAAAAACATCCGGATCAACCGGCATCCATATCTACATTCCACTGGGCGGGGGATATACTTATGAACAATCGCAGGTGCTTGCTAAACTCATCGTATCTGCCGTTAACAAGGAGTTACCTCATTTTACTACGCTTGAAAGAATGACAACTTCCAGGCACGGCAAAATGTACCTTGATTTTCTACAAAACCGGCCTGAGGCTACTATAGCCGGTGTGTATTCGCTCAGGCCTAAACCAGGTGCAACCGTTTCGATGCCGCTACATTGGGATGAAGTTAAACATGGACTAAAAATGCGTGATTTTACCATTTTCAATGCTATAGACCGGCTTAAAGAAACCGGCGACCTTTTTAAAGGGGTATTAAACAACGGCATTGACCTGCTCAACACAATTCAAAAAGCAGAGAACCTGTTTGGTAACCATTGATTTATGACGACGTGCTAAATAAAATATATTAAAGGACAGCTTGCCACCCGCCGTAACGAAGATGACGGGTGCCAGCTTATCGAGGATGTTGTAATGGGTATGCACTTTCCACCCGTTCGTGCATAAAACAAACCTACGCCGGCATAGCATAGCTATGCAAACCGGTCAGCAACGCGATAAGTCGGCGGGCGGTAACACCTTTAACTATATCTGATTTATCAATCACTAATCCTTTTCATCAGCTCTGCAAATACCGTCACCGGCTGGGCACCGGTTATTGAATACTTTTCATTGAATAGAAAAAAGGGGATTTTGCCAATGCCTATACGTTGTGCCCGGTGTTCATCGGCCCTTACTTCGGCCGAATAGTTATCACTTTCCAAAAGTGGTTTCGCATCAATACCAATTTCAGAGGCCAGCGTGATCAATTGTTTTTTACTGCCGATATGTTTTCCCTCCTCAAAATAGGCTTTAAAAATCCTATTATTCATTTCCACTTCTTTACCCTCATCTACAGCAAAATGAATTAGCCTGTGTGCATCAAAAGTATTTGTTCGGATCACTTTATCAAAATCGATGATCAATCCTGCTGCCTGGCCAGCGGCTGCTATAGTATCTATTGTTTGCTTTGCTCTTAGTGGAGATAATTTATATTGACGCGTTAAGGTGATATACTGTGTTTCATTATTATCAACCGCTATTTCCGGATCAAGCTCAAAGCTACGGAGCACAACGTTTGGCTGCTCACCGGCATGTAGCTTAATAGAGTTTTCTAAATGCTTTAAACCGATATAGCAATAAGGACATGCCACATCAAACCAAATTTCAATTTTCAATACTTTATGTTTAATCTAACTAACAACCAATATGACCGGATTGGACAAGATTTATAATATTTTATTTCATACCTATAAATCCTATCTTCAATAATTGTCCATATTTAATTGTACTGACCTCATTTAAAACACCATATTTCGTGACTTCTACTACCCGTCGTCGAAATGAAGTATAAAGCCAACCCACAAAACAAGATAAAACACTAACCAACAACACGTTAATACGTGGCATCTACATTGTCAAATTCATGCTCAAATACAGCATTCTAAAGTGTCGTAAAGTGTTGTTTTATAAAATGAACCGATTACACCATGGAAAAAGATTTAAAAGGCAATATCTTTATTATTGATATCAGCTATTATATAAACTATATTGAAGATATCGATAACGAGATACGCGCATGCATTATTGATAAATTATTAAGATCTATAATCAGGGCTAATCATTTATCCTTTCTGATATCAGAGATAGAAGACGATACCATACTCTTTTTTCGCTATGGACCAGCCTTTCCGGTTCGGATAATTTGGGGACAACTGGAAGCAATTCTTGCCTCGTTTAGCTGCGAATTGGATTTGCTGAAATATTATGTACCTGCAGCCCATCAGCCATCTGTTAATATCGTTATACACTATGGTAACCCTGGTAACTTTTCAAAAAAAGAGCGCTCGGAGTTGCAGGGAACTATTATAGCCGGTCCTTATAGTTTGTTAAAAAATAAAACGGTACTGCATACGCATGCCTTAATTACAAATCAATACCTCGAAGCGCAAGTACAGGAAGCAATACCTACCGAAGGCCGGGTTTGTGAATTATACCATGCAAGTACGCCTCGCAATTTGTCGCTGCAAATTGGCAGCTTTTCAAAAACAGCATAAGCCAACCGCAATTATTAATGCTAAATATTAAAATGATGCAAGCGTTTGAGATGGAAATTGTGAATTCGGCCCCGGTATTATCAGCACTTGTTGAAACGATAAAACAGGCGGGCAAATCAAAAAACACATACCTGCTATGTGAAAAGCAAAGAAAAATGACGGACTCTAAACTTCACAAAACATCACCAAATTCATTAGGAATAAAGGAATTAACGTTACCAGTTTTTTTTAAAAAATTAGGTATCAAAAGCCTGATGATGTGCAATGGCTATGACCTGTCATCATTAACCAAATATGAGTTTATTGTTTTAAACGAAAATAAATGCGAAAACTCCTGGCATGACATAAGAAATGACCAGCTAATTGCCGACCTGCATCTCCTGTTCAAAAAATGCAGGGCAATAACTTTTAACGATTGGACAGATCTGGTAGGCGCGTCGGGCTTGTTGACAGGGCTATTTGACGATGTGATAAAACCGCTTAATAAATCAAACCTCGACTTTATTTTTTATTTGGACGATCCAGGCAAAACCCTTTTTTATCAGATTGATAACATCCTTCAAATAGTCAGCAAATTTGGTGTTAAAGGTAAAGTTACTTTTGTACTTGATGAGTTTGAGGCGGTTAATCTTTGGATGGTACTCAACGGTGAAATGCCCAATACAACATTCAATATCAATACGCCTTATGGTTTAAAAAAGAAGTGCTTTTCCATATTACGCACTATGAACATCAACCGCTTGCTCATCTATTCGGTAAATAGCGTGATCCTGTTTTCAGAAGACCAGCAATTTATATTTGCACGAAGAGATTTTGATCAGATAGCCGAAATTGCCGCTGATGCAAGGGATAAATTTATTACCGGCTTTAGTTTCGGATTACTCAGCAAGCTTGATATTCAGCATTCTATAGCACTTGGCCTTATTATGCTTGGAGTGCAAACCGAAATGAATATCTCCGCCGACACTGCGCAACTTCTTTTGTACATAGAAAAATGGCTTGCCGATCAGGATCAAAATAATGATAAATATTTGTACCAGTAAATACCGACTTTTGTTTAACCATCAAATCATAGATAAAAGATTATGAAAGAATTTCTATTTCTGTTTAGAAGGGATTACAAAACAGCCGAAAACCAACCCACTCCCGAAGAATTAAAAACGCATTTAGAACATTGGCAAACCTGGTTTGACGAGCTTGCAAAAAAAAATATACTTGCCAGGCCAACTCAGCGCTGGGATGGCGTAGGAAAAGTTATTGAGCGGGGTAAAAGTACTACCAATGGCCCATTTGCCGAAATTAAAGAATCAATAGGCGGAATGATCATCATCAGGGCGCTTGATTATGATGAAGCTGAAAAAATTGCACAAGGCTGTCCTATTTTTGAACTTAACGGTTCGGTAGAGATCAGGATGGGATTATAAACTAATGAGGCTGACGAAGATGATTGTATACAGGGCGAGGATTTTATGAATAAACCGGATTTAATTCCAAACCTTTTCCGCACCGAATATCAAAAAATAGTATCGGTGCTCATTTATCTATTTGGCATCGAATATATTGAAATAGCTGAGGATATTGTAAGCGACACCTTTCTTTCAGCAACCGAACTTTGGGCTACAAAAGGGACCCCCGAAAATCCAACAGGTTGGCTCTATACCGTAGCAAAAAACAAAACCCGCAATTATATTAAACGCCACAAGGTTTTTGAAGAGAAACTGGTTGCGGCGTTGAAAACAGAAGAAACTGTAAGTAAAGAAATCGAGGTCGATCTATCTGTTAAAAATATAATCGATAGTCAGTTGGCAATGATCTTTACTGTTTGCAATCCGGTTATATCAAGCGATTCGCAGGTGGCACTCGCTTTAAACCTGCTTTGCGGCTTTGGCATTCAGGAAATTTCGGCCGCTTTTTTAACCAATAAAGAAGTAGTATACAAACGGATAAACCGGGCCAAAGAAAAGCTCAAAGAAGCCAAAATAGCGATTGAACAGCCATCGCTTAGCCAGATCACCGCCCGGCTTGATAGCGTTTTAAAAACCCTTTATCTTTTATATTCTGAAGGATACTACTCTACCTCACAAAATATTCTGTTGCGCAAAGATCTTTGTGAAGAAGCCATGCGCCTCACTTTATTACTTGCCGGCAACAACACAACAAACACGCCTGAAGTTAACGCGCTACTGGCCCTGATGAGTTTCCACTCCTCCCGCTTTGATGCCCGGTTAAGCGATGCCGGCGACGCTATCCTATACCAGGATCAGGACGAAAATTTATGGAACCAGGAATTGATTGAAACGGGCTTATATTTTTTAGACCGATCGTCGCGCGGCGACCATTTAAGTAAATATCACTGCGAAGCCGGAATTGCCTATTGGCACACCCGCAAAGCCGATTCGCCTGAAAAGTGGGAGAATATCCTACGGCTGTATGACCAGCTATTGCTTATAGAATACTCCCCTACCGCCGCGCTTAACCGCGTTTTCGCACTATCAAAAGTAAAAGGAAAACAAAAAGCCATTGCAGAGGCAGAAAAACTAAACCTTACAGATAACGTTTTTTACTATTCGTTACTGGGAAACCTGTATACCAACGTTAATGATAGTAAAGCATTGAGCAATTACAAAACTGCTTTGAACCTTTCAGCCTCAAATACCGACAAAGCTACGATTCAAAAAAATATCGAACTTTTAAAAATAAAGATGGCTAATTAAGTCTACCGCCATTTTCGAAATGTCTTTTAGTTATTAAAGAAATTGGCAAACCAACCAGTACCAAGTGCCAGATAACGCTGATGACAACAGCACTTAACTCTACCGGAGCCGGTTGAATTTTGCTAAACGGGATAATTACCAGGTTCATGAACAGCCAAATGGCAATCCCCAGTAAAAGCCCCGAAATAACAGGCCATTTTCTTAACGGGCTTATTACAGGGTACAGGTAAAAATAAACTGCGGCGATAACGAATGCTATCATTAAATGCAATAATGTACCGATAATAACCGTGGTGGTGCCTCCCGAAAATGCTTCAGCGCCATAAATCGCGCTCGCGATGTATTGCATAACCTGTGCCGGGCTCAGTCCCAGCTTGAAATAAAATACTACCGATGCTGCCATGCTATCCAAAATGCCGGCAATGATTCCCGCTGTTAATATTGTGCGGGCAGCACCTATTTTTTGTTCGGTGTCTGCCAGGATGTTTTGTCTCATATCCGTTTTAGTTGAATTGAAAACCTAACAACAACCGACATTTTATTTTTGGACAACCGCATTGTTTTTTTCACGACGAATTTCTGCCCGGGCTACTTATTTCAGATGCAGCAGAAGGAATATAGCTAAAAGGAGTTAGGCGTTATTTGGTGGCAGAAGTCACAGCCGGGCGGTATTTCGTTCGTGTGCTATACCCCTTATCCCATCAATACACTTACCATTAAGCGTTTATCATAACTGGCATAGTTTTATATAAATCCAAATTGGCTTTTAACCTTTCGGTAAAGTCATTTTAAATTATATGAAAGATACAAGTACCGAATATTTCACAGACGATATGATCACAGTGGCAGAAGACATGGAGGCTGCTGAACCTGTAACCGAACAAGAATGGGAAACCACACTCCTGCTTGATTTTGGTAACGCAATAGCTGCCGTAAGGAGTAAGGAAGATCTTTTTGATACCGTAAAGTTGTTTTTGCGAAGATTAAATATACTTCGGGGATATGCCATCAGAATGATTAACGATGATGGCAAAACCATGAGTACCTATGTACATGACCGTGCCGTTACCACTCCTGATGATCCCCTGATACTTGAGGTGGCCAAAGCGCGCTATCCTATTAAAGATGGGATACAGGATAGGGTGTTAAATAGCGACACACCCGTTTTTTTAATAGTTGATGAAGAGATTGCGCGAGGCCACGATGCAGGGTATCTGCATTTTTGGAAAAGTGTGGGCTTTGTAAAAGTAGCCGGAATGCCTTTGCAAACAGCCTCCCGAAAATGGGGTATTTTATGGCTGGCCATGGAAGAAATCAACATTCAGCTTGTTGAAAGCCTTTGTTCGCTGATATCAATTGCCATATCAAACATCAAAACCAACGAACAAATCCTCATTCTTAAAGAAAAACTGGAACAAGAAAACCAATACCTTAACGAGCAGCTTAGCAATAGCTATAGTGCCGAAATTGTGGGGCAACATCCTGCAATGCACAATGTATACAAACTCATATCTCGGGTTGCGGGTGCAAGCTCTTCGGTATTGATACTGGGCGAAACCGGTACAGGAAAAGAACTTATTGCAAGGGCCATACATCAGGCTTCTCCCCGAAACAACAAATTAATGATCAAGATCAATTGTGCGGCAATGCCGGCAAACCTCATAGAGAGCGAACTCTTCGGTCACGAAAAAGGATCGTTCACCGGCGCGTTTGAACGTCGCATAGGCAAATTTGAACAGGCACACAACAGTACGCTATTTTTAGATGAAATAGGTGAGCTCCCGTTAGAGTTACAGGTAAAACTATTAAGGGTTATCCAGGAACGTGAGTTTGAACGGATAGGCGGAAAAAACACCATTAAAATTGATGTAAGGATAATAGCAGCCACCAACAGGAATCTTGAAGAAGAGGTAGAGGCCGGCAGGTTCCGTGCCGATCTTTATTACCGTTTAAATGTTTTCCCCATTCAGCTACCGGCCTTAAGGGAACGCAAAGAAGACCTTATTCCCTTAGCCAACTTTTTTATCAGCCGCTACAGCAGGCAAACCGGCATAGCGGTAAAAGGCATGACTGCCGAAGTAGCCCGCACTTTGCAAGACTATGACTGGCCGGGTAATGTACGCGAACTTGAACACTTGATTGAACGCAGCATCCTGCTCACAAACGATAACAAGCTAAGAGACGTTCATCTTCCGGGAATTAAAATAGATCAATCTGTTCAAGACGACGCTCCGCCATTAACCATGGAAAGCAGGGAGCGCTATCACATAATTGGCACGTTAAAACGCTGCAGCGGAAAAATAGGCGGCGAAGGCGGAGCCGCCGAGATATTAGATATTCCGTCAACCACACTTCATTCAAAAATGAGAAGGCTGAAGATCACAAAAAAAGAATACAAGTAACATCCCCTTTTTGACGGCGAACAGGGTAAAAAGGGATCTTAGACAAATAAAAAAAAGAAAAAGGAGGCTAAATGCTAATGGAAAGTGAAGACGAACGGGACGAGATAATACTTTTGTTAAAATGCGAACTGGCAAAAGTTAAAACGCAGGCGCAATTAATGGTAGCGATCGACAAAACCTTAAAAAAACTGGTAAACTTTAGCCAGGCCACATTGCTGTCATGCCAGGAAGATGAAAGTACTTACCGGATCTTTTTTATGGATAAGGCCTCTGGTGGCTCTACTGGATATTCAAGCTATAATGAGATTATATCCTGTTCGTATTCGTTTTGCGACGATTTATCCGGGTTTATTTCAAAAGCTGATAAAGCACAAATTTTCGATATCCGCACATTTAACTTAGCCGTAGCACCTCAATGGCTTAAGTTAAACTACGCGTCGGGAGCCCGTGAACTCATTGTAAAAAACCTGCCCGGTGCCGGGGATACTAAACATACTCTTATCCTCTTTGCAGATAAGTTAAACTCGCTTACAGATACACATATACAGTATGTAGAAACAATAGCAGGGCAAATCGGCAAAGCCATTAATAACATCGCTGCCCACGAAGCTGTATTATACAAAGAACACAACAAAGCATGCCTGCTTAAATTTGCTACTGACCTTGCTGCTGTCAAAAAAAAGGGGGATCTGGAAGCCGCTATTTTTAATATTCTGGATCAACTTATAGGCATAAAGCTATCTATGATCAGGCTAATAGAAGATGATGGAATTACTTTAGTTCCTTATCTATATGATAAAAACGCCGTTTTTAAAGATGAAGAGCTATTTAAACAACTATTGGCAAAAAATATAACTATCGACGAACCTATTTCGGCCAGAGTACTGGATAGTGATGAGCCCGTTATATTTAATATCGAAGCTGAGCAAAAGAGTGGCAACAGCAGCCCGTATATAACCCTTTGGAAAAAGGCGGGTAAAAAACATATGTACGGCGCCCGTCTATGTATTGGGAATGAAAATATAGGAACACTTTGGCTGTTGATAAACGAACTGAATACCCATCTGTTGAAAGGCCTTTGCTCACAAATATCGGTAGCCATATTCAACATCAAAGCCAACGAACGGTTATTGGCCTATCAAAAGCAACTGGAAACGGAAAATGATCATTTGAAAGAACAGATCAAAACCATCCACAATTTTTCGGAGATAATTGGTATCAGCCTGCGAATGCAAAAGGTTTACCAGTTGATGTCGCGGGTGGCCGATTCAAATTCAACAGTGCTTATTTTAGGAGAGACCGGTACCGGGAAGGAACTGATTGCGCGTGGGATTCATGACGCCTCGCCCCGGAAAAACAAATTGATGATAAAAGTAAACTGCGCTGCTCTTCCGCCCAATCTCATCGAGAGCGAGCTTTTTGGTCATGAAAAAGGATCGTTTACCGGTGCTTTTGAACAACGGATAGGCAAGTTTGAGCTGGCCAATAACAGCACTTTATTTTTGGATGAAATTGGTGAACTACCGCTGGAGCTGCAGGTCAAATTACTCCGTGTTATCCAGGAGCGGGAGTTTGAACGCGTAGGCGGAAAAAGCACAATAAAAGTTAATGTGAGGATAATAGCAGCAACTAACCGCAACCTGGAAAAAGAGGTAGTGGCAGGTAAATTCCGATCTGATCTGTATTACAGGCTTAATGTATTTCCAATCAATTTACCATCATTACGTGAACGGGTCGAAGACATACCCCCATTGGCAAACTTCTTCCTCAATAAATATAGCAGGCTTACAGGATACAAAGTTGGCTCAATAGCACCCAAAGTTTTGCAGCAATTGAAATCGTATTTATGGCCGGGAAACGTACGGGAGCTGGAGCACATTATTGAAAGAAGCGTTTTAATGACAACCGGCAACGTATTGCGGGAGGTACATTTGCCAAACACAAAACAAAGCGATAACCAGGCCATCCCCCATTTTAATCAAACTATCGAGGAGATGGAACGAAACCATATTATTAATATCCTGAAACAATGCGAGGGCAAAATTTCAGGAGCGGGCGGTGCGGCCGGGGTATTGGCTATTCAACCAACCACCCTGCATTCTAAAATGCGAAAATTAAATATCGCTAAAAGGGAATACATGAACCATGCACAGTAAGCTAATAGAAAAAAGGGATTCACTATTTGAATAAATGAATCCCTTTAGCGCGTGCATATTGAAGGTTCAAAGGTAAGAGCCCAGCCCGCCTCCCTAAATCAACGCTAATATTTTGGTACCGGTCAATTATAGCCTTTTAATTATCGTAAAACTGCTCCGTTAAATTTCGCCACCATTTATTAATCGGTACATTTAGCTAACGGATATGCCACCATCAACAGGCAACACCACCCCGGTAACCCAATTGGATCCTGAATCGATCAATAGCGCTGTATTAGCTACAATATCTTCAACATCTCCTCTTTTTTGTAAGGGGATAGTTTTTGCTTCACTTTGCTGGATAGCGAGTATAATATCTGCCGAAAGGCCGGCATTTTCTAAAACGGGGGTATCTGTAGGGCCGGGTGCAACGCAATTTACACGAATGCCGAGCGGTGCCAGTTCCAAAGCCCATACCTTTGTAAGCATGTTAAGGCCGCTTTTTGCCGAGCCGTAAGCGCTAAGCTGAGCGTAAGCTTTTATACCATGGCTACTGCTTACGTTAATGATTTGCCCTTTGGTGGCAGATAAAAATGGCACACAACCCGCAGCGAGTAAGCTTGGAGCTATCAGGTGAACCTGATACATCTCCTCTAACTGGTCCCTGCTTATTTCGGGCAAGGGTGTAAGGGCCACATGGCCTGCATTGTTTACCAGCACGTCAAGTTTGCCGTTCCATTCATCTTTTATGAAATCGATGATCTTGTTTTCCTGTGCGTTTTTCAGGCTATCGTATACGATGGTATAAATGCCGGGTAACTCTGCCGCCAGTTTTGATAACTTAGCGTTGTTTCGGCCGGTTGTCAATACCCGCCAGCCTTTGTTATAAAAATGTTTGGCAAGCCCCTCTCCTATACCCGAAGATCCTCCTGTTATTACAATGTTCTTTTGCATTTTTTGTGTATCTAAAATTGTGTTCTAATTATTCATTTGAGTCCCTTACAATCATGCAACCGCGTTAAAAGGACGCTGGAAATGAAGCCTGAATGTTTGCGGAGCAGTTTTAACCTGTTTACTAAAAAAACGGATAAAATAAGAAGGATCATCATAACCAAGTTTATAGCCAATTTCCTTTACCGAGAGATGCGTGTAAACCAAAAGCCGTTTAGCTTCCAGTATTATCCGTCTCTTGATTATTTCATTGGGTGTGTAGCAGCTGTGTTTACAAATCCGTTTATTCAATGCTTTTGCACTGATATTTAAAATATTAGCATACGATGCCACATCGTGGTGTTTAAAAAAATTGCGCTCAACTAACTGGATAAAGAACCTGCAAAAAACCGAATCGTGCTGAGCAGATAGAATATCCGGCCCCTGAATACGCTGGCAAATACGTGCAGCCTTAATGACGATCTGTTTTAATAAAACCCGGACCATTTCTTCCAGGTTAATATCATTTTGGGTTATCTCCTGCCTTACCTCGTCAAAAATAGATAAGATGATGTCTGCATCCACAGTGCTAAGTGCTATACCAGATACCTTTTGAACTTTATCAAAAAGCAGTTCATCGCAGGCTATTTCCTGGCTATGCAGGCTTACTCCATAAAGATCCTGATCATAGTATATGATGCTGCCCCTGAAGCCTTCAGAAAGCTTGAGCATTTGCGCGGCAGTTACAAAAACAATCCCGTCCTGTTGTACCAAAACATCTGTAAAATCAATACTCAACCTGCTTCCATGCCTTACATACACTATCTTAATAAAATCCCTGAGCTGATCGATGAACTGGTCGGACTGGTTTCGCCCCTGAAAATCCAGGATCCCAAATCTGTTAAAGGCTTTTTGTTTAAAGTGTTCCATCTTAATAATCCATACCGGCAGCAATGCCGCTCTGTCTAATGGATTACAATCAATATACCATGAATTAAATAATTGACTGTCAGAACAATAAACAACAACCACCTTCCACCGCACACCTAATACAGCGGATTAAAAAGTACTTTAACGATATTGCGAGCAATCGCTGTCAGGAGGCTTGCGACAAATAATCCGTTTTGGAGATCTTCAGCTTTTTCATTTTAGCATGTAAGGTAGTTGAAGGCGTGCCCAACACATCCGCAGCCCCGCCTGATCCTGCTATTTTCCCCCCGCATATTTTGAGTGTTTGAATGATGTGGGCACGCTCAATTTCTTCGAGCGTTTGATTAACTGACAGGTCTTTTCCAAAACGGGTTTTAGGTAGGTAGATCTCCCTCAACGTGCTGCCGTTGGTTAACAAAACGCTTCGCTCCAGCAGGTGCTCAAGCTCCCTGACATTACCTGGCCATTGGTAACTTTTCAGCTCCTGCATTACTTTGGCTGATATAGATGTCACTTTTATGCCGGTATTTTTACAGTGGCGGGCAAGGAAGTAATTGGCCAGCGGAGCTATATCCGCAATCCGTTTGCGCAAAGGCGGCAGACTGATGGGGAAAACATTAAGCCGGTAATAAAGGTCGGCCCTGAACCGGCCTGCATTTACTTCTTCTTCCAGGTTGCGGTTGGTGGCCGCTATGATCCGTACATCAACCTTAATGGTAGTTTTACCGCCTATCCGCTCAAATTCGCGCTCCTGAATAACCCGCAGTAGTTTTACCTGCAATTCTAAAGGCAACTCGCCTATCTCATCTAAAAACAAAGTGCTGTTATGCGCCTGTTCAAATTTACCGATCCGCCTTTCAAGCGCGCCGGTAAATGCGCCTCTTTCATGGCCGAAAAGTTCGCTTTCAATCAGGTTGGCAGGAAGAGCGGCACAGTTAACTTTTACCATTAACTTATCCTTTCGCGGTGAGCTTTTGTGAACTCCCCGTGCTACTAATTCCTTGCCTGTCCCGGTTTCGCCCATCAGCAATACCGTTGAATTTGTTTTGGCTACAATCGACATCAACTGATAAACCTGTTGCATTTCAGGGCCGCTACCAACAATTTCGGCAGAATTATAAATGGTGTTTATCTGTTCTTTCAGGTGATCGTTTTCAACCTCCAGCATACTTTTATAGGTAATAAGCTGCTCGTTAACCAATACATTCGAAATAGCGGTAGAGATCTGCGCGCAAATTCCTTTCAATATGGCAAGGTTAACCACATCCGTTTCCATAAAAAGAATGCCGAGATCTTTACTTCCTGTTCGTAATGCTACACCAATCATTTTCCGCAGCCCCATATCGCTCCAGGTACGAACGTATTGTGGAACTACCGGGCGCCTCATTTCCTGATCGGTGATAAAAAGAATTGGTTCGGTGCTCCGCAACACCTTATCCTGTATCCCATCCTTAATATCAAACCTGGTCGCGATCATTTGCTTAAACCCCGGGGCATTTTTAAAAATAGTAGTGCTGTCATAAACATACGAACTGGTTGTCCCCCCCTCGTTATCGATAAGCCTAATGATATAGCCCTTTACCGAGCTTAGCTTTTTTACCGCCTTTTCTACAGCTACAGAAAAATCGTGTTTGCTGCGCACTGCAGCGATATCATGGCTAAAATCCAACAGGAAAGATTTTTCTCTTTCCTTATTCATGATCTCCTCGTTGGCAGCAATGTTACTTGCCGCCGTAAATAACTGACTGGAAATACGTTCAACAATATTCAATGCCGCAGCATCAAATGTTCCCTTTTTGTCGGCAAATAAAATAAGGCTTAACTCAAGTTCGGTTTTACCGGGCAGCAAGTTGATCACCATTTCGCGGGCACCGGCAGCATAGTTTAGTTTAAACCAGAGCGGAACTTTATTGAGATCAAAAGTAGTCATATCAAGCACCACAGGGCCATCACAGCCCGATGCTGCGCTATAAATGCCATCATTAACCGGATTTGCGCTCTCAAGGGCTGCAACGTGCCGGGGGAATTTTTTCGTGGGCGAATCCGGATCAGTTACATATACACTGTAGTTTTCTCCTGCCTCATCGAGGATGGTCATTACATTATGTGTAAACTTTACAAGCTTTTTAAGGCCGGTATTAACAACGATAAGTAAATCTTTTCTATGCCGTACGGTTGCCAGGTTATTGCTTATATCCAGTAAAACCTCATTTACCCACTCTTTAAATTCAATTTCTTCATTTATTTTAATGTTTGATACCGCGCTGGAAAGCTGGGAGCTTATCATCGATATGAAAGCCTTAAAATCGTCAGAAAAAGCCCCGATACGGTCTGAATACATCAAAACATGCCCGATAGTTTCCATTTTACTTTTTAGCGGAACTATCATTGCTTCTTTTATCCCGCATTCGTAATTCACTTTTAAAAAGCCGGGAATACCGGGTTTATGTATAATATCGTCCAATAAAAATGATACCGGCATATCAGAACCATGCGCCTGGCTTATAAACGGATCGTCAAGAAAAAAACGTGAGGCGAGCAATGACGGCAACTCGTCACGATGCTTGATCTGTAGCGCCTCCCTGTCAATTAAAAAAGGATAATAGGTTTGCTGCTGCTTATCAACCAGTGATACAACCGCGTGTGTAAAGTAAAACAGGCTTTTAAGCCTTGATGAAAAAACCGTAATTAAATCTATCTTGGTTCTTACCTGGGTGATATCATTACTTAACTCCAGCAATACCTCCTTCTCATTTTCATAACACCGCACGTGCTTTTTAAGTACTTTGAGAAAATTCTTTTTGTCTGTCAACTGATTTTCGAAATCATCAATCACTGTTAAAAATCCTGGCTTTTCCATTTTGTAACAATTGGGGTAAAAAGGCACCAACGCAGATTTTACCGCGCCCATGGTACAGGCCGGCAAAACCAACAATCATAAAAAATGCAGTGGCGGATTCAATTTTAAGCGATTTGCGCTATAGCAATACCCTCCCGTCTCTTAACCGGCGTTAGCTTGACCTCTAACATTACGATATTTCCTAAAACATGCCGTTATCCTATTGCATAGTATTGCTATCAAATCCCTCCGCACCGAACACTCCCACTACTCGCATTTACAGTTGATTGACAATCGACCTTCCGGAATTGGACATAACCGATAACTTTTTCCGAAACAGGCTTAAAAAGTAACGCCCCCGGGTTATCCCGGAGGCGTTACTTTTGATAAGATTATAGTTGACTATTTAAGTGCCTTTTTAATCTCGGATGCTACCTGTAACATCGCGGCCCGTGTGCCGGGAACATTGGCAATTGGGTTAAGCAAACCAAAATCGTGGATCATACCATTGTAACGTACCGACGTTACTGTCACACCCGCTTCATCAAGTTTGCGGGCGTAAGCTTCGCCCTCGTCACGCAGCACATCGTTTTCGGCTACTAAAATGAATGCCGGCGGCAGGCCTTTTAACTGTGCGGTGGTTGCCTGTAACGGTGACGCGTAGATCTGTTTGCGTTCATTAGGATCGGTAGTGTAATTATCCCAAAACCATTGCATCATTTTTTTGGTAAGGAAACGCTGAGTAGCGAACTGATTGTACGATCCGGTTTCGAAATTGGCATCTGTAACCGGCCACATCATCACTTGCAACTTAATTTGAGGGCCTTTTTTATCTTTTGCCATGAGGGCTACTGCTGCGGTCATGTTGCCGCCAACACTATTGCCTACTACTGCCAATCGTTTACCGTCTACCCCTATTTGCAATCCGTTTGCCGCAACCCATTGAAGAGCGGTGTATTCCTGGTTGATAGCAGTAGGATAATGAGCTTCGGGTGATGGCGTATAGTTTACAAATACCGCCGCCGCACCTGAGTTAACCACCAGGTCGCGTACCAAACGTTTATGGGTAGGAAAATCGCCCAACACCCAGCCGCCTCCGTGTATGAATAGAAATACCGGCAATATCCCTTTGGCCTTAGCTGGTTTAACCACGTTTAAAACAAGAATACCGCCTTCGGCCGTAATTGTTTTCTGCGTTACCTTGATGTCTGAATAATCGAACTTTACAGATTCCTGGGCACCTGTAAGTACGGCCCTTGCTTCTACTGGACTAAGCTCTTCAATTGGCTTACCTTTGCCGGCGTTCAAAACTTTTAAAAACGCTTTGATATTACTTTCAATATGCCGGTCCTGTGCCGGATCAATAGTTTGCGCGTCAACTTTACCGCAAACAGCTACCGCAAAAAGGGCGGTTAAAATTGTAATTTTTGTCTTCATTTTTTTGAGTTAGTGTATGAGTTTAACACCACAAAATTACCTTGACTCCTTATGACACTCAATGCACATACGGCTAAAAGCAATGGACTTTTTTCCCTATGGAAGGCGAATCAACTCAACAAAAAAGCCCCGTCGCTTTGCGCTCCGGGGCAATAACAAATGTCTACTAATTAAAACAACTATTTTTTCTCCGAGGCGGCGATGATCACCTTGCCTACAGCATCCGGGTGCGACATAAAAATCACATGGCTTCCTTTGATCTCGGTGACGCGTGTATTTGAACGTTTGTACATTTTACGTTCAATTTCAGGGTTGATGCTTTTATCTTCGGTTGCTACGATGCCATAAGTTGGCTTAGTTTTCCAGGCAGCATCCGCCACGGCGGTCTCAAAGCTTCCGCCAAAAATAGGTTCCTGCGAGGCAAACATAAAATCGGTTTCGGCCTGGCTTAAATCGCCTGCAAAACCGCCATGAAATTTGGCTTTATCATAGTAAACAAAACCTTTTTCATCCGGAGGTAAAATACCGTATTCAGGCAAAGTTGGCGCGGTTGCAGCCCATTGTAAAGTATTTTCACCTTTATCAGGCTGATATGCTGCAACGTAAACAAGACTGGCAACTTTTGGATGCATACCTGCTTCGGTAATCACCACTCCACCCCATGAGTGGCCCACTAAAATAACCGGACCATCCTGCTTATCGAGAATGCGGGTGGTAGCATCCACATCATCTTTGAGCGAAGTAAGTGGAATTTGCGCCGCCGTAACATGGTAACCTTTTTTAGTAAGAATCTCGAAAACACCTTTCCAACCCGAGCCGTCGGCAAAAGCGCCGTGTACAAGTACTACGTTTTTGATCTTGTCCTGCGCATTTGATAAAACTGGCGACAGTAGTAAAAAGCTTAACACAAATGCCGTAATAAACCTCCGGCCCATACTTAATTTTGATTTGTTTGATTGTTCCATTTTCATAGTTAATTTTTTTTTAACAAAGGTATTTTGGCTTCAAAAGCTCATCAATGGACAAAGAGGCGCTACTAATGGACATTTTTCCCTTTCGATTCTACCACTCCGAAAAAATTGATTTGATCAGATGATTTCAGAAAACAACGGGCAAAAAAATAGCGGGATGTTCTCCCGCTATAAAACAATAAATCGTTGTAAATCTACTTTGTTAGATGAGCCCTTAGCATCCAGGCCATTTCTTCATGAGTTTCTAAAAGCGCGGTAAGGTAATCGCTCGAGCCCATGTCCTGGTATTTTTCGGCAAAGGGGGTAATGTTACCGCGCAGAAACATGATGATGCTTTCATGATCGGCTAACAGCTCCTTGACATATCCCTGACTGTTGTTGCTATTTTCGAGCTTTTCGGTTAAATGGGTAAGCTGTAAAAACTGGGTTAATGTGGCCGGGGCATAGTGACCAATTTTACGCATCCGCTCCGCAACACCATCAACCACCTCTTCAAGCTGCTGATATTGCGATTCAAAAAATACGTGAACCGTGTGAAAGTCGGCACCCTCAATGTTCCAGTGTGCGTTTTTGGTTTTGGTATACAGGATAAATTCGTCGGCCAATAGTTTTGCCAGTTCGTCAGACACAGCCTTTCTGCCCGCATCATTAATTCCAATGTTTGTTTTCATGTTGATATAATTGTTATTTTTTGTTGGTTGGTTCATAGTTATCCCGCCAGGCAATGGCTTTATTTATTGCTATTGATCTTTAGTTTTTATCATCAGTAAAATTGTTATACCAGTGCGTGCCATCACAAAACGGTTTATTTTTTGAGCCTCCGCAGCGGCACAGGGTATAATGTTCTTTCGATGCTCCTTCCAAAAAATCGGCATCCAGTTTTATGCTTCCTTTTACACGGTACGGTCCATTTTTTGAAACTGTAATAGTAGGTTCGTTAATTACCGGTAAGTTCAGCTTAGGGTTGGCAAAACTGAAACTTAATGCTCCCGATGGGCACCTTTTAGTTTGCTGACCTATCCTTTCACCGCTGGCTGCCGTTTGATCAACAAAAGGTTCTTTTCCCAGCCTGAATACTTCGGGCAATTCATCAGTACAAAAACCCGAGTGCTGGCAGATACCACGGTTATCGCATACGGTAAAATCGGTTGCGGGATATTTATCCAACCGATCAGGCGTTCGGCCGGATAATTTACTGCTATCAAAACCTATGCGGGCATGGGTGCCATCACAAAACGGTTTATTTGCCGAACCGCCGCAACGGCATAATGCCATTTGAGGCTCTGCAAGTAGCCTCTCGCCTTTTGAATTAAGCAGATTACTTACACCTTTTACCAGGTACGGCCCGTTGGTGGATGGATTAATCTCAGGCTCAAGTTTTGCAGGATCAACGAACTCAACCTTCGGGATAATTTTTTGCGCCTGCGCGGTTTTTTTTATAAAAAGCTCAGAGAGTGCCTGTAGGGCCGCAGATGCTTCTTTCACCTCTGGTGAGGATGTTTTTTGCTCGGCTAAGGCGGTGGCTTCTTTGGCAAGGTTAAAAAGCCGCTCACAGAAAAACACCCATGCTGATTCTTTATGCGGCAGCAACGTAATATCCCTATTGTAACCAAACCCAGGGCCGGCCATTAACGCGGCATTTGCCGGATCACCGAGAGGCATTTTGGCAAGCGCCTCGCCCATTGGGCGAATTACGGTAGTCATTATCCGCAGTGTAGCACGGGATAGCATTTCCAGCTCTTCCTCAGTTTCATCGCTGTGGGCAAAAAAGCGGAGTAACATTTGCAACATGGTATCATAACTCATGTTAAAGATATCGGCCGCGCAATGCGTATCCTCATCAAGGATTAACGTGCCTCCGGTAGCATCGTCATAAAACCGGGTCATGGGGTTTGAGGCCATTTTCCTCACGGGATCGAATACTGTATTCGTATTCGCTCCTTTTTCCATTTCGCTGATGTATTGCTTCCTGATGGTATCAAAGATCTCAAAATGGCAATCAGGGTGCTGTTGTGTTGGTGCTTCTCCCTGCTCCACAATCATTTCAATAGCCTGCAAGGCAGATTCCCTGTTTACTACGGAGATCAGCGTTCCGCTCAAGTCGACATAACGGGCATTGGCCTGCGCCTCCCTCGGGCCGATAAACAATACATCTTCAGGGATACATTTAAAGCCCGATGCTACCTTGTGATAAAACTCTCCAACAGTTGTAAAATCAATTTCATAAGGTTCCTGGAATTTAAAGGCTTCGGAGCCGAAGCGGGCTATCAATTCAGGTTCGGCTTTAAAATGCCGGGGCTTTAATTCGGCATATTCCAATTCCTGTTCTCTTACAACTTTATTACGCAGTTCATCATATTGAGCATGTACAACGGGTTCAAGTACGCCTTCTTCCGGTAGTTCAAATATCACCAGCCGCTCAATTGTAGCAAGCGAAAATGGCTCAAGAGTTAACTTAATGCCGAATGGAAAAGCGGATACAGGTAAAGGAAAATTGGCCCTTTTAAAATTAGGTGCACCACCTATTGCAGTGAGCATGTTGTTAACCTGGGCAAGGTGCAGCATTTCTTCTACCGCTACCATGGCTAATTTTCGCTTCCAGGTTTTTACCATGGTAAGTTGCTCTTCAGTCATTCCCCCTTCATCAAGGTTCGATTTTAGCGAATATGCTGCATAGAGATATACACAGGCCAGGCCATGTTCCAGTTCGGATGCCCGCGAGAGCAAATAAATAAGTTCCTCTCTGCTTTCTACGTCTTTAACTGCCGATTCACGGTGAGTTGGATTATTCATATTTTAGATGTTTTAATGAGCAAAATTATTGAGGGCCGACCTGCCTGAAGGGGACCAGATGGGCCCCCTCCAGGTAATCCAGGCTTTGGCAACGATGGGGGCTTCATTCATCGTCATAATTCAAGAACAGGAAGTTAATTTCACCAGGATATCCACGGCTTTTGAAATCTCCTCTTCAGAGAGTGATGCAAACCCAAACCGGATCCCGTTATCATTCGGGTTGCCGGCAAGCCTGAACGGCATGCCAATCATACAAAGCCCGGCATGGGCGGCATCATTAATTATTTTATTTACAGGATATTGCCGCTTAAACCTAAGCCATATAGCCATGCCGCCAAGCGGCCGGGTAAACTCAACTGCGTGCGATAGTTTTTTGGTAAGCAGATCACAAATAAAGTCACAGCGCCGGGCGTATAATTTGTTCGACCGGTTAATATGCCGCACTAGATCACCATTAATGATCATCTGCGCCAGCATAAATTCAATAAAGGTATCCCCTCTTAAATCAATCAAACGCTTCAGATCCGTCGCTTTTTTTACGATATCGGGCGCGGCTATCATATAGCCCACCCTTATTGAAGGCGCAAGCAGTTTTGTAAACGATCCAATATAGATTATTTTACCGCCATGAGGGCTGCTGGCCAATGGAAGGATAGGATTATTGGTATAATGAAAATCGTAACCATAATCATCCTCAATTACATAAAACCTGTACCGTTCAATCAGTTGAAGCAATTGCTGCCTCCTCTCGGCCGACATGGTTATGGTTGTAGGATGATGCAGATGAGGAACAATGTAAAGCATTTTTACCGGCGACTTTTTCAGGATCTGTTCCAGTTGATCCAAAGCCGGCCCTTCTGCATCTATTCCTATTTTTGAAATGTGAGCGCAGGTGTTTTCAATGATCTCGTCGGCATAGCGGTAATTGGGTTCCGTGACCACTACATGATCACCTTTGGCTAATAATACCGTAGCCGCTATATAAATGGCCATCTGCGCTCCGCGGGTAATCACCAGATCATCCTTCCTGATATTTAAGCCCCTGGTTTCGTTTAAAAACAAAGCAGTTGCCTCTTTAAGCAACGGCAGGCCACCCTGATCCCTCAAACACATTAATTGCTTAATTCTGGCACTGGTGGCCTTATCCCGGTATACTTTACTGATCTCGTTAAAAGGCGCAAGTTCCGGATCTGGATAGCCATCATTAACTACAATATCCCAACTTTTGGTTGTCCGGTGCTCTGGCTGTGATCCCCCTTGTAAGGCCAGGTTTCTTGCAGTCATGTTATCGCAGGAAGAAAAAGAATTTGGTGGCTGAAACGACCGTGGTTTGATTATTGGAAGCTCGGGCGTTACCCTGTAGCCCTTCCTATCTACTGACTCTATCCAATCTTCCGTCATCAGCTCTTCGTAGGCATTTATAATCGTTTTACGGTTAACGGTGATAAATTCGGCCATTTGCCGGGTGCCCGGGAAGAATGTACCAGGCGGAATTAAGCCTTCCCTTATCAGGCTTATCAGGCGATTGGTAATTTGCCTGTAAACAGGGAGCTGGTTTTGCTTATCGATAACAATCAGGTTGTGGTAAGGAAGCATCTTATTTTGTAATTAAATTTGTTTGCTGCCCTACTGAAAAACCCGATTCAAAAGCTTGCCAAGGCAGGGCATTGCACTTTCACAACCCACATACCAGATATCAATTATTTAAAAATCAACAACTTATCAAAATAAACAACATCAAACCACTCCATATTTGGTGCCAAGGCACTCTCTTACACTATATAAAGCGGATATTTTGTCAAAACAAAAACGCCCGTCACTTTGATGATGACGAGCGCTCAAACCATAAAACAAAAAAGATAAACTATGCCTTTTTAGGTTGGTTCATGTACCAATTTTCGAAGTTGATATTAAAGATCTTAGCATCTTTACCCGGCACCAGCATACCGTCATTTAATTCTACACCATAATAACTTGCATGTACATCAGCAACAACTTTACGAGGATCTCCATTTTTAGTTAAATACATCTGAACAAGATCTGATAGGTTGAACTTATCCGGCCCGGCTATTTCAACAATTTTATTCAATGGCTCCATCAATGCTACTTTAGCAACCGCAGTGGCTACATCGGCAGACGCAATTGGTTGAATATGTGCCGGCGACAGGCGGACAGTATCTCCTTCAGTTGCAGCATTGGCAATCCCGCTTAAAAATTCAAAAAACTGAGTTGAGTGGATAATTGAATATGGAACACCTGATGCTTTGATCAAATCCTCCTGTGCCTGTTTAGCACGGAAATATCCGCTATCCTGCAAACGATCTGTCCCAACAACTGATAACGCCAGGTGATGCTTAACGCCCGCAGCAATTTCGGCTGTAAGCAGGTTTTTGCCCGATGTTTTGAAAAACTCCATAACCGCGGCATCTTCAAACGAGGGCGAATTTGCTACATCAATTACAATATCTGTTCCGTTCAAAACCTCGGCAACACCTTCGTCGGTTACGGTATTTACGCCGGTTGCCGGTGAAGCCGCTATAACTTCATGACCTTGCTCTGTAAGTTTATTTACAACCTGCGAACCTATCAGTCCGCTGCCGCCTATTACTACTATTTTCATAATTTGTATTTTTAATGGCCGGTAAAGGCCGTTTTATAATTCTGTTATTTATTAATTGTGCAGAAAATGATCCTGGTAAATATCTTCATCAAAGCCAAACAAAAGAAAATCTCCGTCTTCAATAACCGGGCGTTTGATAATACACGGCTCTTCGACCAGTAATGCGAGCGCGTTTTCAGCCGTTTTTATTGAAGCTCTAACTTCAACCGGCAATTTTTTCCAAGTGAGGCTTTTGGTATTGACAAATGTGGAATAACCAGCTTTTGCATCCCAGACTTTGAGTTTATCCGACGAAATGCCTTGTGTTTTAAAATTCTGAAATTCAAAACCTACATTGTGTGCTTTTAGCCAGGCTAAAGCCTGGCGCGTGCGTATGCAGGTGGTTAAACCGTAAACTTTCATAAAGTTTGCTTGTTATTGATGAGGTTATTGCTTAATTATTTTGCAGCGGTTATGAACGGCAATTCTTTTGGGCCGATGAAATAAACCAATAGCTTGGCCTCTTCGGTTTTGCTCATATTTTTGCTTTCGGCATGTAAACCGTTAGGGTCTTCCCAAAATGCTTCGCCCTGTTTGTAAATATGGGTTTTGCCATTAAAAGTTGAAGATATATTTCCTTGTAATACATAGGCGATAGTAGGGATCGGGTGTCTGTGAGCTCCGGATACTTCGCCGGGTGCAAACTTCACAATCACCATTTTAACCTCCTGGCTTTTGATTTGAGGTGTAGTAATGATCCTTTTAAAAATAACTTCAGGTTCGTACTGTGTAACATTTACGTTTGCACATTTGGGGTCCTTTTTTGCCTGGGCATTAACGCCTAAAGCTGCACAGAACGCCAATAAGGTTAAACTTATTTTTTTCATAATAGAATAATTATACCCAAACCCGTTATTGAGTTTGTAAGGCAAAATTATACCGTATATAAAGGCTTAAACTGGTCCAGAGATCAGCCTTGAGGGGGACCAGGCAGCATTGCCCGGAAGTGGAGATAAGGAAATTAACTAAATATGTAAAAGAAACGGTAATTGAAACGAAACGCCATTTTACAATAGCGAAACCTCGCTGCCGGGTAATACAGCAGATGACTTTTCAACTTTGAATTGTATGGTCACAACAACTCCCCGGTTGCTTTTAATATCAAAGCTGCCACCCAACTGCTTACTGAGGGCCTTCATCATTTCCATACCCAATGAGGAGGTTTCGGCGAGTTCAAAATCAGGAGGCAGGCCCTTTCCGTTGTCTGTAACACTAAGCGTAATTGTATCCGGCGGTGATAAAAGTGCTTTAATAAAAATCTCTCCCCCATCTTGATCAAATGCATATTTAATACTATTGGTAATGGCCTCGTTTAATATCAGGCCCATAGGTACAGCCTGTGATATATCCAGGCTTACAGCATCCAGTTCTTCTCTGAATTTAATTCTTCGCCTGTTGCAATCGTAGCTGGTGTTCAGATATCGGGCCAAATCGTTAATATAATCGGCCATTACAATAGTAGCCACATTACTTTTATTATATAGCTTTTGATGGATAATAGAAATAGCCTGTACCCGGTTCCGGCTATCCTGTATCGCCTCGATGGCATCGGTATTTTGCAGATATGCCGATTGCGTGTACAATAAGCTCATCACTATTTGCAAGTTGTTTTTAACACGGTGATGTACCTCCCGAAGCAGCCACTCTTTTTCTATAAGCAGGTCTTCTTGCCGTTTCAATAAATCATCCTTATCAGCAAGTAGTTTTTCTTTTTCTGAAAGTAGGGCTGACAGTATATGGTTTTGCCTGTCAATCTCTTGCTGTTTAATTTGCAGGCGTACATTGCTCCGTTGTTTGCCGCGATAGGCAATATATATCACAACCGCAAACACTACCGAAATAAGTACCCCGGCAAACGTGATATTTCTTTGCCGGTTAACTTTTTCCAGCTTGCCTTTTTGTATCTGCGCATTATTATTGAGGCTCTGAATGGTTTTATCTTTTTTAATAGAATTATAGTTGGCTTCTAATTCGTTAATTTGTTTAACCGTGGCGGCATTAGTGAGCGAATCTTTCATGCGCCTCATATATTGAAACCCCTTCAACGCGACATCAAAATTCCCCTCGGCCGAATCAATTTTATATTTATACCCGAAGATAATTATCCGTGAAGGGGTCGATAATCTTTTTAAGGGCAGGGTTTGCAGATATTTCAACTCATCCGATAGTTTTGTCCACTGTTTTGTTTGAATGAAATGCTGAGGAAGTGCGTCGTAATTTTCAACAAATCTGTCTACTGCATAAAACAGCGGATCATCATTAAGCGTACCATATAGCTTACCAAATACTTTTCTAAATGCTGGCACCTGTTTTTCTGCTTCCTCATTCCGGTTAAGAAAATTGTACAGTTGCATTTTTCTTGCAACATACTTACTTTGTTCTCCGAGGGTTTGGCTTGGAAATTTTTTTGGTGTTTCGCTTAAATAAGTAAGGGCAGTACGATATTTTTTTATCGTTATACAACAACCAATAGCCCCGTCAATAGCACTGTAATAATAATTTTGGTTTCTTATTTTAAGCGCTAATTCGGCCCCTTTTATAAAATATGGTAATGCTACACTGTCCTTATTGTTCTTCCTGTATGACAATGCTACAGCAATATTAAAAAAAGAAGCATCATAGTCGCTCCTACGCACGTCGGCATCACAACTGTTTATACATTCAATACGGGTAAGTAATTCTTTTTGAAGCTGATCTTTACGCGAGTATACTTCGGCTAGGAGGTAGTAACCGTAATAAATCCTCGGAAACTTCATAGCCTTATAGTCCTGTATTACAATGAGCATCTCTTTTTCCGCTTTGTCAAGCCGTCCTTCGTTTAGGTCGGCATCTGCAATTTTGCCGAGGGCGTCGGCTATTTTAAGGCGGTCTGTTCCCTTTTTATAAAGCTCATACGCCTTATTATAACATTTTGCGCGTGTAGCAAGCAGGCGTTTATCATTAAAAGATAAATTGTTTCCATACAAGGTCCAGTATTCAGCTTCTTTTGAATAGTTACTTGTTTTATGGTAATAGCCGGTTATCTGGTTAAATAATGAGTCGGCAGCTTTGAAATCCTCCTGCTCAATAAATGTTAGTGCCTTTTCAAACAAAGCACGGTGCAGAAAATCGGTCGATCCTATTGCCTGGCTCAACGTTATTGCCGAGTTAAAATAAGTACGGGCAGTATCAAGGTTTTTTAGATCCCAAACAGGCTTCTCCTTAAAATGTCGCCCCAACTTTATTAGCGCGACGATCCGGTTAGTATCCTTTTTAGTTTTGTTGAGTTCGGTTGTTAAAGTTTTGAAATCCTGGGCATAAGCAAATAGCGACAAACAGCAAAGTAAAAACAGAATAAAAGAATGTCGTATCGCTGAATGCTTCATGAAAATCTACTATAATGCACCGGGATGTAGTAAACCCTAAACAAATGTTTAGCGCTAAAAGTAGCTATTTTTCATGATCCGAAGCAGGCAATACCTAAACTTATGTTTATGCTTTTTGCGGAAAATAATCCTGCTTACCAATATTGAGCTTTTTCATTTTGGCATGTAGTGTAGTTGGCGGTACACCCAGCCATTCGGCCGCACCACCTTCGCCGGCAATTTTACCGCCGCATTTTTTTAATACCGCAATGATATGGCACCGCTCAACATCAATAAGTGTTTTGTTTTTGAAAATGTCCTGATCACCAATGTTTTTGTTTGTATCATTCGGCAAGCAAACCTCTCGTAATACATTATCGTTAGATAGCAGGATACTTCTTTCAATCAGGTGTTCCAGTTGCCTCACATTTCCGGGCCATGAATAGCTTTTGAGTTGCTGCAGTACTTTATTAGATATGAAACTGATTTTTTTACCGGTTAATTTGCAATAACGAAGCAGGAAAAAGTTTGCCAGTTCGGCAATGTCCTCCTGTCTTTCTCTTAACGGCGGCAAGCATATCGGGAAAACATTGAGGCGATAGTACAGGTCTGCCCTAAAACGATGCGCGTCAACCTCCTCCTCCAGATCGCGGTTGGTAGCCGCAATGATCCGGACATCAACTTTTATGGTTGTTTTCCCTCCAACCCTTTCAAACTCCCGCTCCTGGATCGCACGTAATAATTTAACCTGCAACTCCAACGGAAGTTCGCCAATTTCGTCAAGGAAAATGGTACCCTGATGGGCCAGCTCAAATTTGCCAATTCTACGGTCCATGGCTCCTGTAAATGCTCCTCTTTCGTGACCAAAAAGTTCGCTTTCTATTAGGTTTGCCGGTAGTGCTGCGCAATTAACAGTCACCATCGGTCTATTTTTTCTGGATGATGACAGGTGGACCCCCCTTGCAATAACTTCCTTTCCCGTACCTGTTTCGCCGAGCAGCAAAACTGTTGAATTACTTGGCGCAACCATGTTCATCAGCCTATACACTTTTTGCATCTCGGTGCTGTTGCCAATAATGCCGGGATATTGATTGTTGAAGACAGAGCTCCGCGCCGGACGATTTGTACCCGTATTTGCGCCCGAATCAATCAGGATACCTTGAGGTAAGTCAAACTGTAAATTCAGGTTCTGCATTTTGGCTTCCGGTTTGGATGTTATTCTTTCAGTGATCATTCCAATTTTATTTAGGGAGATTTCATTACAACTGCTTCGAATTTTATGCCACAGCCATAACAATTAAAAAAAGAACATTTTACCTTGTTAGCCGACGATATATCGGCGCTTTCGTTTTTTTGTGAATCTTATTTCGTCGGTTTACATTGCGAGTATCGGGCACTTAACGATGGGCGCTACTTATAAAATTCGCCGAAGATTCTCAAATACCTTAGTTTTCAGGACACATTTGGCAGATTATTAAAATAGGCCGAAATTGTATCATGTTATTTTGACCGCGGCACACGTATTGGATAGGATGTTTCATAACTAAAAGACTATTTAACTAAATTTCCAGATCGAACGAGTTTCGTCGAGGTGAATGGTTCTGAAATAGCTTTATTTTGCACAATATGTCGATGAAGAAAATACTGATAGTAGAAGACGAATCTCTTGTAGGGCATCATTTAAAACTGATCTTAACATCGGCCGGATATAAAGTTACCGGTATATCAGAGTCAGTTAATGAGGCATTATCTTCTATCGACGAACAAAAGCCCGACCTGGTGTTGCTTGACATTCACCTGAAAGGTGCACTAAACGGCATTGATCTTGCCAGGAAACTTACTGAACGGAATATGGCTTTTGTATACCTCACCGCAAACTTTCAAGGCGCCTTATTGGAAGAAGCCAAATCAACAATGCCATTCGGTTTTATAGTTAAGCCATTCCGCGAGGACGACTTGCTCACTACGCTTGATGTTGCTTTTTACCGGCATCAAAACAGTATTGAATCAAGCAGGCAGCAAGAAATGGAACTGAACCAAAAGCTGAAAGATATCCGTAATTATGACGGCGATAAGGTGCAAAAACTATTGCGGCTCGCCGATAAGCTGCAGGCATATGTGCCGTTTGATTACCTTAATTTCATACTCAAAAACGCAAATATCCCAAGCATCACCAGCGTTGGTTTTTTAAGGATAGGCTTTGATGAATACCAGGTGCTTGGAGAACAGGAGTTGGTGAATGTAACCGGCACAGATCATGCCACGCTGAATAACATCTATACCTCGTTACCAGCTGTAAACAGAGCAAAATACTTTAATGATGAGGAAGTTGATCACCTTTGCAATCAAAATCCCTTGAGCAAACTAATCGCCGATACCTATGACTTCGAATCAGCGTTGTTTTTTCCAATTTTGCAAGACAACTCAACCTTAATAAGATACGAGTTTTACTGCCGAAGAAGCAATACCTATGGCCAACAGCATATTGCATTATTAAGCCGTTTGATTAACGTTTTGGGTAGCGTACTTGAAAATGACAGGCAAAAGATCACTGCAGATCAACAGCCTTCAGTTCCCTCCGCCGAACCAGTATCGTTTAAAGAGCGTACCCGCGATTTTGACGGCATTGTAGGGCAAAGCCGCCCTATGCTAACTGTACTTGATCATATCAATACTATTTCGCCACTTGATACCTCAGTACTTATTCTTGGTGAAAGCGGCACCGGTAAGGAAAGAGTAGCTAAAAGCATCCATTCGCTATCGGCCAGGTCGGGCAAGCCTTTGGTGGTTGTTAATTGCGCGGCACTACCGGCCAACCTTATCGAAAGCGAGCTTTTTGGGCATGAAAAGGGTGCCTTTACCGGTGCTCTTGAAAAACGGACCGGTAAATTTGAAATGGCCAACGGCGGCACAATTTTCCTGGACGAGATAGGCGAACTGCCGATAGACCTACAAGTAAAGCTGCTTCGTGTATTGCAGGAACAGGAAATTGAACGTCTTGGCGGTAAGGGGCCTATAAAAATTGATGTTAGGATCATAGCTGCTACTAACCGCGATCTGGAAAAAGAAATGGAAGAAGGGCGTTTTAGGCTCGACTTATATTATCGCCTCTTTGTATTCCCTATCATTATCCCTTCTTTAAGGGAAAGAATTGACGATATACCTGCGCTCACTGATCATTTCATCTCGCACTTTTCAAAAAAATATAAAAGACAAATTAACGGGATCTCTCCCGAAGCGATGGCCCAAATGCTTGATTACGCATGGCCTGGGAATGTCAGGGAACTGGAGCATTTTATTGAAAGAACTATACTATTGTCAAAAACCTCAATTATAGAACAGGTTTTATTGCCCAAGCAGCCAGGTAATAAAACAAGCCTTGAACCCCAGGCAAGCACAAGAATGAAAACTATCGATGAAAATGAAAGGGACTATATCATAACCGTGCTAAAAAATTGCAACGGCCGAATAAGGGGTGCTGGCGGTGCCGCCGCGGTAATGGGACTACCTCCTACTACTCTTCATTCAAAAATGAAACGACTGGGTATTAAGTAGCCCAACTCCTTTTTCATAATATCACCGGAGTTATTACAATCTACAATAATCCGGATATCTATACCGACTACATATCGGACGGTGCTCTAAGTCCCGTCCGATATATCGCCTGCTTTGCATTCCAAACAAAAGACAAACAATTGATTTTCAAAACCTTATCCAGATGGCACAATCTTTCGTTTCCTGTATTTCATCTTAAGAGATGAGATGCCGGAAACTGAAACTATAATTAACTGATCCGCACCGGTATTAACACCCTTTTGAATAGCTATAACTCAAAAAAACTTTAGTTAAACCACATATCACGACGATGAAAAGGCTTGCCATTTGCATTTTTTTGATAAGCTACGCCTTCGTCGCCGGTGCCCAAAATGTAGTAAAACTGCTCGAAAAGCTTAATAAAACGAGGAAGGACACCAACCGTATCAACATGCAGCTTCAATTAGCCCGGCATTATTTGTACAAACCAGGCAGACCGCATACAGACATGGACAGCGCCGTATATTATATAACCCAGGCCGAAATGCTTAGTAAAACTATCCATGCCACAGCGTACCTGGATAGCGTGGTTTTTATTAAAGGAGAACTCGCTATAGAACAGAACAATTTGAGCCTGGCAAATCAAATTTTTACAGAAGCTGCTAACCATTATCAAACACATCGTCAACCATTAAAAGAAGCTAATGTATGGCGTTATTTTGCAAACCACATGCCTGCGTCAGATAAGGCTAAAACTGATAATAAACTAAAAATCCATAATAAGGCTTACGAAATTTATTTAAAAAACGGGTTCAAACTTCAGGCGGCTGATGAACAGTTCGATATCGCGTTAACTTATCAAAACGCCAATCAATTTGATAAGGCTGAGCAATATTATATTCTGGTAATCAAACAATTTGAGCTGTTAAAAAGCCCCCGAATTGCCGAGGCTTATTATAACCTTGCCGATACCTATTACAGAAAAGGCGATATGCCGAAAGAATTACTTGCCCGCATAAACTGCGTAAACGCTTATGAGGCCAACTCCAAACACGATACTTATTGGGGGCAGTATTATTATTTTACTTTAGGCGTTGCTTACTATAATAAACGGCAGTTTGGGCAAGCGCTCGTTTATCATCAAAAGTGCGTAGACATTGCAGCAAAGCTAAATGCTCATGAGATATATAACCTTGGTGTTCATGAAATACTTACCTGTTATATTAACTTAAAAAAATATCAAACAGCCATTGTCTATCTCAAAAAGACTTATCAAAAATTCCCTCAAAAAACAGTGATTGAGGAAAGCATGTTTCTTTCGGCCGAGATGAAGCTGTACAATCATACGAAGAACAACGCAAGTGCCGAAAAAATGATCCCAAGATTTAAAAAAATCCTTTTGCTGGTTCGTGACGGTATACCCGAGGAGAGCAAGAAAAATTATTACGCCATGGATAATTTTATTGCTACTTATGATCCGCTACCAAAGCATTACCTGCTAACCAGGCAATGGTTTAAACTGGCTAATGAGTTAACGATGCTGGAAGCGCTGCCCACCGGTAAGATGTCGGTGCTCTCAAAAATGACCATATATCAGCATAGGTTCAAGGTCGATTCGGCTAAAGGCGAATTTCTTGCAGCGCTAAAGGGCTTTCAGCGGATCAAAATTATAAAAGACTCCCTTACCAATATTGCAACGAGCAAGCAAATCAGTGAGCTTGAAACGAAATATTTATCAGTACAAAAGGATAAAAAGATCCAGGAACTCAACAACCAGTCAGCAATTCAAAAAAACAACCTTGAAAAAATTCACCAACAGCGAAATATCACTTTAGCGGGTGTATTGGTAGGCTTTTTATTGGCCGGAATATTATACTTCGCTTACCGAAGCAAGCAACGAAGCAACTTTAAGCTAAAAAACAAACAAAAAGAGATCAATATCCAAAACACTTCGCTCTCTTTCCTTCTGAACGAAAAAGAAAAACTGCTTCAGGATAAAGACAATTTATTAGGGCGTCAACAGGATTTGCTTACTGAAAAAGAATGGTTGCTCCGCGAGGTTCATCATCGGGTTAAAAACAACCTTCAAATAGTAATGAGTTTGTTATACACTCAATCTGCATATCTGCAGAATACCGATGCCCGGGATGCCATAAGGGATAGCCAAAACCGGGTACAGGCTATTTCTATCATCCATCAAAAGCTTTATAGCAAAAGCAATGTGGCAACTATTGTAATGGCCGATTATATTACCGATTTGGTGAGATATCTCTACACCTGCTATGATTGCGGACATCGCAAAATCAGATTTAAAGAAAACCTTGATCAAGTGAATCTTGATATATCACAGGCCGTACCTATGGGCCTTATATTGAATGAGGCTATCACCAACAGCATTAAATATGCATTTGATAAAACCGGAGGCGAGATACTTATTAATGCGAAGCTGTCGGCACCGGAAACCATCGCCTTGCTTATTAGTGACAATGGCAAAGGGCTTCCTTCGAATTTTGACTTAACAGAGACATCATCCTTAGGAATGGAGATGATGAAAGCACTTAGCAAACAACTGGGCGGAACCTTTGAGATTAAAAATGGGCCTGGAGTAAACGTGCTTGTAATTTTTAAAGTTGAAAGACAAATGAGGATAGTGTCTTGATAATATGCCGATCAATTTTTTTAACGCAAATTCATTTCATCCAAAAGCGTCAAAAGTGGAATAAGGGGTTCGATTGAGATCCCTCCGGCAACTTAAGGAGGTGAACAGAATTATCTGTCTCCTTTTTTATTAAATACAAACTACTGATAATAAATGAATTACATACACAATTTAAGTCTCAAAACAGGTTCTACGTTTCCACTAAAAATCCAAATCTTTAGACCAATAATGAAAAAACTCTACTAAAGTAACTGCGAGGTTGATAAAAAATTCGAATTCCCATCAAGGTTACTTTCTATAGAATCTCTTTGAGTTGCTTCGTTACTGCAAGGTCTGGCAATAAGATAAAGAAAATCTAATATTACTATTGCATCCTCATCCTGTACATTGATGCCATTAGCTTTTTAAATTTTTATTGCTTAGCTAGTCGAGACTTTTCTGATCGAGAAATTCTTTGGTGCTTTATATGTTATGGTTTCCATTTGCAAATCGATAATGTGTTCATCATAAAGTCGTCTATTCCTCCGTCTGCTGCCAAATTACAGATCTGCCGTATTAAATCAATGACCGATTATTTGCGGCCCTCCATTTTGCAGCGTGATATCAAACTCCAAACCAAGTTCAAATAAGCCTAACCAATTGATTCCAAACCACTATCATTAACAAAAGGCTATTTACCACTTTAATAACTTATTAATCGGTCATGGATTTAAAGGTTATTTTTTCAATATTATCAGGTTTGCCTTTTAGGGCGGGAGAGATAGAACCAATTAATTTCCCATTCTTTTTAATGGCAGTAATCTTGCGGAATGAATAGTTGCCTTTTTCGTAATCAAATGTTTCACCGTCATCATCATATAATGAATAAACACCGGGCTTGTTGCCATAATACCTGATCTCGAGATCTACCTTCTGTCCTGCTTTTGGCGCATGCAGCATTGCAGGCATCATAGGTATAATTCCACCATCCTTAACATACACAGGAATTTTATCCAGGCCCGGCTCAACGCTAATCACTTCACCTCCGCCTGCATACTTCCCGGTATAAAAGTCATACCATTTGCCTTTGGGTAGTATTACCTTTCGGCTGGTTTCACCCGCAAATACGGGCGCTACCAATAAATATTCGCCGGCCATATACTGATCTTTAACTTCTTTGGTTATGGCTTCTTCATATGGGTTCTCTTCCAGGTTTATCTGTTTCTTTTCAGTTTTGGCCTCTGAAACTCCAAAGCCGTCTTCCATATACATAGCCCTGAAAGGCGGGATCCCTGCAAAATGATATTTAGCAAATTCGCTGTACCAGTATGGCATCATTTGCATCCGCAGGTTCGCCATAGCTTTTACCTGCTCAGCAACTTCAGGAAACGACCACGGTTTAGTACCACTTGCCCATGCATTGATCATGGCCATCGGCGAAAACACGTTTGATTGGAACCTGCGCAGCCACTCCTCTCCTGTTTTGGATGATCGTACTTCTGGCGTCCATAATACACCGGCAAAACCGCTATTTACCAGCGCTGTGATAAAATCGCGGTGATCATGGTAATCATTATAGATAACATAAGGGAATGATGCACCGCCACCGTTTGATGCACGCACCAGGCCGAATGTACGCTGGTTGCGCTGATGATAAATCTCGTTTGTATAACGCTGCATCATTAACCCATAGGTTTGGCGCATTTGCTCTGCAGCATGACCGGACGGGAAAACAGCTACATCGGGCCATAAGTAATTGTCGCCCCCGTCAACCTCATCCATTTTATACCCGCTGACGCCTATATCTATTTTTCCTTTTTCCAGTTCGCCGAAGAAGATTTTACGCGCTTCGGGCATACTGATGTCTGGTACGATGCCGTTCCAAACGGTATGTGAACCGCTATAGGGTAAAATACTTTTATAAAGGGGTGCTTGTGGCGACACATAGGGATTAGTCCACAAATTAAGCCTGATATTCTTTTTCAGCATATTTTGCACCAAAGCTTTTGGATCAGGAAACCGGCTTTGATCCCATTCAAAAGTGCAGGGGTACGATTTACTTTGCCAGCCGGGTTCAAGACCGATAAAATCAAGCGGATAGCCTTTTTCTTCAAACGCCTTTGCTTCATCCTCAACACCCTGTGCATCGGTTAAGCGTTGCATACGCTGGGTAAAACCAAGCCCCCAGCGAGGCGGCAAGCAGCCACCGGCATTTAATAAATTATATCGCCTTACAGCATCAAGCATGGTAGGCCCTGCAAATACATAAATTTCGGTACCGGCGGCAGGCACTAACATTTCTACCGCATCCGAATATGGATGCGAGTTCCATGTTTTATCAAGATTTCGATCTTTTACATCTGGCGGAACTTTACTGTCCCGGCTTACCGCCGTACCGGCATATACGTTGATATATCTTGCCGAATTAATAAACACGCCATATCCTTTTGATGATACATAAAATGGTGTCGGCGCATGCGTGCGGCCATTATCTTTACCAGCGTAATTATCAACATGAAGGGTAAGCACCTTTCCCCTCTGAAATACGGTTTGAAAATTTAAGCCGAACCCAAACAGCTGTTCCTTTTTTTCAAGAGGAAAGCGGAGATAGGTTTTACCATCCTGTACCTTGCCGGTAATTTCCTCTTGTGCCAGGGGAAAACTGGCAGCAGGCATTTGCTGTAAACCTGCATGAAAAGGCCGTGCGCCTGAAGCTTTCAACAGGTCAAACTCCTCGGGCGTGCCGATTATACCTTTCCAAATGCCTGGTTCTATCTCCGTCCAACTTATTGATTGCGCATGGAGTGATGCAGCAAAACTTAAAAACAAAACAAACAGCAAACAGTATTTTAAATTTTTCATGGTATTACCGGGGAATAACAGTGTAGGTTTTGCCTTTTTCAGTGGCAAAATCAATTAAGTAGCCTTTATTAAATGTAATGTCAGGAAGTTGAGTATCATTCACTTTTTGATAAACCGGCATCGCTGGCGGAGTATTTAGTATATTACTATTTATACCAGCAGCAGTCTTACTGCCTGTCTCCACAATTTTTACGGGAATAGGTGTACGCAGCCTGCAAATGCCTCCCATGTTTGATTTAATGGTTGCTTTGCTCAGTTTCCCCTTTTTCCAGTCGATAGCCACCTCAAAATTTCCGCGTGCTTTAATGCCTTTGATGCTGCCATCGGCCCAGGCATCGGGCAGGGCTGGTAACAATTCAATTTCACCATCCTGACTTTGCAGCAGCATTTCGGTCATGCCGGCTGTTCCCCCAAAATTTCCATCAATCTGGAAAGGCGGATGCGCATCAAACAAATTCGGATAGGTGCCGCCCCCGCTCATTTGCTCTTTTTTCTGCAATGGGTCCATATAATTAAATGCGGCAGCTAATATTTTATAGGCATGGTTGCCATCATGCATTCGGGCCCACCAGTTCACCTTCCAAGCCATTGACCAGCCTGTACTTACATCTCCCCGGTAAATCATGGATTGTTTTGCGGCAGCTGCTAACTCCGGTGTTTTAAATACGGAGATTTGCCTGCCGGGAAACAGGCTGAACAGTTGCGAAATATGCCTGTGGGTATCTGCCGGATCATCCCAGTCTTTAAACCATTCCTGCAATTGGCCATGCTTGCCTATGTGAAACGGATAAAGTTTATTATATGCATTTTTCAGCTTATCGGCAAATGCGTTATCAATATCCAAAATACGGGCACTACTGATACAATCCAGAAACAGCTCCCGAATAATTGACATATCCATGGTAGAGGCCATGCTTACCAGGTATTCTTTACCATTGATCTTAACTGTGTTTTCGGGTGATGTTGAAGGGTTTGTTACCAGATAGCCTGTGTTGGTATCAGTAATTAGCCAGTGCAGCATAAATTGTGCAGCACCTTTCATAACAGGGTAAACAGTTTTGCTTAAAAAAGCCTTATCACCGGTAAAAAGGTAATGATCATACAAATGAAGGCTCATCCAGGCACCGCCCATTGGCCAGGCCGACCACCTTACCGAGCTTTTAGGATCCTGATCATAATTACCAACAGTTGATGTTTTAGCCCAAATATCGGTATTATGATGCTCAACCCAGCCTTCATTGATATTATAATTTACTTTAGCAGTGACTTTACCATTTACCCCAAGCTCTTTCAAAAAATCGAACAATGGCTGATGGCACTCAGAGAGATTGGTATTCTCGGCCAGCCAGTAATTCATTTCGGTATTAATATTGGTGGTATAATTGCTGCCCCAGGGTGGTATTACCTGGTCATTCCAGATCCCCTGTAAATTGGCAGGAGCACTTCCCGGCCTCGAACTGGCAATGAGCAAATAGCGCCCAAATTGATAATACAGCGTTTGCAACTGCTTATCGGGTTTCGCTATATTGAAGTTTTTAAGCCGTTCATCTATCGGCTGTTTTATCATTTCAGCATCAGCGCCTAAATTAAAATCTACACGTTTAAATAAATGCTGATAATCGGCAATATGCCTTTGCTTAAGCAGGTCATATGTTTTTTGTTCGGCAGCCGAAAGGCTCCTATCAGCCTCGATATCAGCGGCTTTACCCTGTAATCCGGGCGATTTATCAAAGCCATTAAAGCTGGTAGCTTCAGTCAGATATAGGATAACCTCATTTGCACCGCTAACCTGCAGCGCATTGTTAACAGCACTTACTTTCCCCCCAATATTCTTTATTTTAAGGTTGATGCGGAAATTCATACCCTCGCCTTTGGGCTCGTCATAAATCACCTGCCTGGGTTCGTAATCACGGTTAGCAACATAAGTTGGCGCTTTGCCATTCAAAACCAATTTATTGCTACCGGCTGCCGAAACAGTAAAGCGTAGTTTACTTTGCAGGTTGGCCTTGAAATTTACTGCCCCCTTTTTATCGGCAGTAATACGCACTACCATCACCTTGTCGGGGTAACTTATGAAGGTTTCTCGCGAAAAATTAGCTCCATTAACCTTATACCTCACCGTAGATACGGCATTATTTAAATCCAGCTCGCGGCGATAATCACTACAGGTGCTATCAGTCAGGTTAAAATCAAGCAACAAATCGCCTAAAGGAAGATATCGGGCAGTGTAAGGTCCCTGCAGATATTTTTTCCATATTGCTGCTGCTTTGCCAAAATCCCCGGCAAAAACAGCGGCGCGCACTTCGGGCAGATGGGCAGGCCCCTGCGGATTGTTTCCCGGTTCAGGATAACCGGACCAAAGATTATGATCATTCAACTGAAAACGTTCATGATTAACACCGCCAAACACCATAGCTCCGGTAGTAGCATTACCCAGGGGCAGCGCCTCTTCCCAGGCAACCGCGGGTTTTGTATACCAAAGCTTTAAAGCCGCATTATTACTTTTGGTTTGCGCAACAGCAAGTTTGGCACTTATCAAACCCACAAAAACTAAATACTTTTTAAGCTGATGCATATTAAAGATTTATAAATACAGTTTGTAATCCCGGCGATTGCACGCCTACTACACTTTTACCGTTTTGGGTTTGTACTTTTATAGTAGCGCGACCATTATAAGCCTGCACTTTTCTTGATCCGCCTGATGTACCTAAATCATCCTGCAATATGCCATCCCCGCTTAGCGAAAAGCTGAGCCAGTTTATAGCATCGAGGCACTGGATACCGTTTTTATCTAAAACTTTAACCTGTACTGTGGCAAAACCATTTTCTTCTGCTATTTTCTCAACTATCAGTTTAGCCGGCCTATCCCATTTATCTGTTTGATAAATCTGGTTAATCTCATCGGTTACGGTAGCTTTTCCCTTTTGAGCCACTACGCGGATATTGTTGCTGCCTTTCTTAAACGTTACCACCCAGCGCAAACCGGCAGCAGGAAAATCCTGGCTGTTCCGTTTTTTTATACCGCAGCTCTTTCCATTCAGAAATAACTCGGCGGTTTCACAGTTCGAATAAACTTTAATCACCTTCTGTTCTCCCTCGCTTCCCCATCTTACAGGCCAGGTATGCCCGTAAATATGTGCCATTGGTTTGGTTGTCCAATACGATTGAAAAACGTAATATGATTCCTTTTTGGTCATGTCCCGTTCCACCACACCCTTTTGGTTCATATAAGGGATCGGATTGTCCGGCCGTAACGGTGTCGAAAAATCTTTGAATACCCAAAAGGCCGATCCTGTTAACCAGGGCATTGTCTCCTGCTCTTTTAAATGCCAGTCGAAAAGATTGCAGATATAGCTTTCGCTCCAGTCGCCATCCTTTGAAACCCTTGCATCTCCGCCGGAGAGCGACGCGTCGCCGGCGCGTTCATCGGCGCCGCCTCCCTTCTTAATATTAACAAAGGCCTTATCAGGATCTTCAGAATGACGCAACGCATGGCTGTCCCCGCCCCATTCTGCATGAAAAAAGTGGTTTACTTTCTTAAACTCATCGAGGGTTGTTTGCTTATACTCGTTATAAGTACCACGATACCAGCCTGCCCATATAGAGGGTGAATACACATCAACAATATCCTTGCAAAAGTCACAACGACGAATGGTGGTTTTTCGGGATGGATCGAGCCGGTGGGCAAGGTCATTTTGCTCGCTCATAAAGGCCCTGATCTTTGCTTTATCAAACTCTGAGAAATCACCTTCCCAATCATTCTCATTTCCAAGCCCCCATAAAATTATAGCTGGATGATTATAATGCTGCTCAATCATGTTGGTAAGCATTTGCCGGGCCTGATTTTTATAAATCTCGCCTCCCAAGCCACCGCGGCACCAGGGCTCTTCTTCCCAGGCCAAAATACCCAGGCTATCGCACAGATTAAGTGCAATCCGCGATTGCTGGTAATGGCCCAGGCGAATAAAGTTTACGCCCATATCTTTCATGAGCTGCATTTCCTGCCTGATCATACCTTCGGTCATCGCAGCTGCAACACCTGCCTCGTCTTCATGACGATGGGTACCCCTTAACAATAGGCGTTTACCGTTAAGCATGAAAGGCCCATGATCCACAAATTCAAAATTCCGGAACCCTATCTTTTCCCTTTGGGTAAAAGTACTGCCATTGGCACGCGCACTAACCTCAACAGTATATAACACCGGATGATCTGGCGACCATAATTGCGGCTTTTTAACCGTAAATGAACCAACCGGTATTTCTCCCGCAGTAGAAGATAAATTATATTTTGATTGCTGGATAATTTTACCCTGCGGATCAATGATCTTAATATCACCCTCAACTGCATTTATTTTTTCAGGATCATAGACACGAAGACCAATATTTAACTTCCCTTGCTTACCATCTTTATCAACCTCTGCCTTGGCAAAAACCTTATCCAACGAAACAACAGGTACGTATACTAAAATGAGATACCGGTAAAGTCCGCCATACACTGTAAAGTCCGATAAACGTGACGGAATACTTTCAAGGTCGCGCGAGTTATCACACCTTATTTCGACAGGGATATTTCCTTTAAATTGAGTTTGGCAGATCTCTGTTTTCTTAAAGTCATTAACAGCCTTTGTTATATCTACCGTCCATTCATCGTAGCCGCCCAAATGCGAACCTACTTTGGTGTTATATACATAAACGTCAGTCTTTTGCCCGGCACCTTCAAAATGCAATAGTGTACGCCCTCTTTGATATGGGTTATTGATGCTTACCTGGGTACGGTACCATCCCGGCCCCTGGTAGTAGTTCACATCGGGATCTACCGCGTCACGCGCGTTAAAACAATGCGGAAGCACTACCTGCTGCCAGTGCGGAACATCATGCGGAATGCCTTTATCTTCCGGACGGATGGCTTCCCAAATCCCACCTAAATCTTGTTTTATAAACTGCCAGCCCGTATCTAAACGGGTACTTTGCTGCGCGAATAAAGACTTAGTACTCAAAACAAATATCAATATTAAATACAGTCCCAGATTTTTCAACTGCATATTAATGGGTAGTTAATTTATAAGCTACTACCTTTTTTCCAAAAAACGTTGGCACATACAAAATGTGATTAATGGTGTCGTAACCTAAATCGGCCGTATTCATCTTTTGTGCCTCCGAATCAAGCAGGGTTTCTATTTTACCATCGGCTGTTATGTAAAATATGTGCCCCGACCAGCAGGTAATCAAAAAGTCGCCATTACCTACCGGCTCTAAACCATCACCTCCACAGCTTAGCGTGGCAATTTGTGTTAAATTACCCTTGCTATCCGCCTTCATGAACTTCGGTCCGCCGAGGATATATAGATCATCGTTGATGGCTTTAAGCCCGTTTACACCATTTACGTTGGTTAAAAAAGTTGTTACCTGGCCCTTTTCAATCCGGTGGATCTTTTTGGTTTTACTGTCTGAAACGTAAACTATCCCTTTGCTATCTACGGTAATGTCATTTAACATTTTTGCGCTGTCGACAGGTATCTTATTGATCACTTTGCCTGTTTTAATATCAATGACTACCACTTCCGACAAATCGGCTGCATACAATTGATCCTCAACCCGCCCAAGGCCTTTAGGTGAATTTAATCCGGTTGTAAAGTTCAGGTCGATAATCTTTCCATCCAGTCCGATCTTTGCAACCCCACCTTTACCATCAACTGCGCTGGGATTTCCTTCAATTTCTGATACATATAAGATTTTCTTTTTAAAATCCGGTAAAACCGATTCGGGGATCCGTACTACTGTATCAGTTTCCCAAAGCTTTTCCAATTGGTGTGTTTGTGCAAAAGCGCCCTGTACTATAAATGCCATTAAAGCAGGCAATGTTGATTTTAATATCTTTTTCATAGCGGTTTGTTTTATATATCAAGATACAGTTTATAACACAACAGCCTGTGTACCACCGTCAGTTATTCTGTATTTAATTACTTTACTACCCTCAGTAATGGAGATAAGCAGTTTCCCTTTGTTTAGCCGTGAAACCTGAAGGTTAAAAACATGGCCGAATGCATGAATATTATTCAGGGCCATCTCATTCCATCCGTTTGGTAAACGGGGAGTACAATCAAAATTGCTGAAACCTGTTGGCCTGATGCCGAATAAGCCTTCGGTAAAAATCCGGCAGTAAAGCCCGCTTTCGGCCGACAAATGTCTTTGGTTACCTTCGGGATAAGCTTCCACCGGATAAGGCACGTGCTCCCCTAACAGCCTCCTTTGCGAATAATAGCGCAGATAATCCATTGCTTTTTCAGTTTTACCCACCTGAAATACGCCGCGAAGCGCATACAGGGTTGAACGGTCCCAAAATGTTTCTTTGCCCGCCTGTGTTGCTAATCCATCAGCAGTCCATAAGCTTGGCGAAAACAGGGCATTGATTGTTCCTTCGCTCCTGTCTAAAATACCCATGGTAAGCGGCAGGCAAATCCAGGCACGCAATACATCATTAGTTTCATAGTATTTATAGGTTTCAAAACCCTCAAGAGTTGCCCCAAAGTATTTTTCGATATTGATTTTAAGCGCCGCGGCCTGCTTTAAATATTCGTCTGTTTGTGTTTTGGGCTGATGCAATTGTTTGCCAAGATATGCGGCGGAGATCAGGGCATCATAATAAAGGCTATTGGTTGAAAGGTTGGCTTTGCCTGATGGAAAGCGCCCTTCCAGTTCGTCATGATCAGATGTAACAACCCCCTGGTCGTTCAGTTTCCGGTGACTATATTCAAGGCACCAGGTAATGAGCGGCCACAGTTTTTTGGCAGAGTCGGGTTTGCCATAAGCTAATGCATACCTTGACGCCCCGTAAGCGATCATCGCCTGATCTCCCCTGTCACCAGCTCCTTTCCATACTGCATCGCCTTCAGCCACTATCGAGCTGGGAATTGGTTTATATTCCAGGTTCATATATTTTGCAAACAGCCTGTAACAGTTCATGGCCGACAGGTTACCGATACTATCTCCTGAAAAAGCGAAAAAGGGGCTAATATATTCGGCCTGATCATTAGCCCAGATAGCTGCATAATACGCAAGCCCACCGGGGCCGTGCAGGTAGCCTACCTTGGTTTTGTAAATACTCTCCGTGCCCCTGATTTTGGCAAAGGCGAAGGCGGTATTTAATAAGGTATCGGGTGTTTTTAATTGCAGGGGCGATAAAATTGTATTTATACGATCTTCACGAGCCTTTTCTTCCGCATTAGCATCAATTTTAACAGGCTGGGCCGGAAAATCTGTAGCGAGGTAATAAATCGAAAAGGTAGTATTTGATCCCGGCTGAACTACCCTGCTGCCAGGATCAACAGCGCCATTGATAACCGAATGGGGCCTTACCTTACTTTTAGCACTATCCGTCCTAACCTCACACCGCAGATATTCCATAGCAATGGTAACTGGCTTATCGGTTATATTGGTAAACACAAACTTTTCAATTACCATTGGCTTATCTACCGATGGGAAGATGCTCCGATCGATTTTCACCAGCGCCGGATTACCTGCCGTAGCAGCTATCCTCATGATCCCTTTATGGCTGATACTGGTGATATTATATGAAAGATCGCCTGATTTTTTACCATTGGCCAGGTCTGTCTTTAGCTTACGGTTGTTGACAAAAAAGCGCGGCAATTCGCCGTCAACAAATGAATAATCGATGTGGGTCCGCGTGCCATCGGGCAACATCCTGAAAGTAGGAAAAACAACGGTTCTTGAAATAGACAAGTTACCGGCGCTATCTAAGCCATACTGTACCCATACAGATACTTTCTCGCCCGACATTTCGATATGATCGGTGTGGGGCAACCGGCCACTAATAGTCCATTTAATGCTTCCGTCAGGCTGAATCGCCCATCTATCTGTTTGCACGGGCGACACAACCTGCTGGGCATAAACCATATGCGGAAAAATAAAAGTAAGGACAACTAAAAATATTTTCTGTGGATATATCTTCATATGTTCTGTTTGATGGCTAAATAATGCTAATTTAAAATGGCAATGCCTGCTTTTAGACCGGCAGATAGTTCAACCTTTTTTGAGATCCCGGGAATGTTATTTTTCAGGATCTTGATATTACCGCTTGCGTCACCTTCAACACGTACAAATGCATCTGCAGAACCAGCAACCGTGGTATTCTTTATCAAAGCTTCGGCAACGCTTTCTAACCTGATCACTGCTTGGGCTCCTGCTGTTTCAGGAATTATGCAGGAATTAAGTTCAATGTTTTTCCCGTCCTCACAAATGAAAGCCGGTCTGAGGTCATTGCTACCTAATGTGAGTTTTATATTATCAAGTTTTAACCAGTCAACATGCCTGGCCCATATGCCATAAGCAGGAACAAGCGGACCAAATGTTTTTACTTCGGGATATTTATCGATGGCTTCCGGAACAACCTGCCGGGCGTTTTCTTCGCTGCCGCCACCGGCCAGATTTATCTCGATGTTTTTTAAAGTGAGCCCTTTAATATTATGCCCGGGAATCCCTGTTATCAGAATGCCTGACGGCGGCATGAGCTGTGCATTATCTGCTGCCTTTGCCTTAACATTTTGAATGGTTACATTTTCAAGTGTTCCTATTGGTTGCTGTGTATCCTGATCTTTGCGGAATACGCTTAACCTTGCCCCCAAACGGATCAGGATAGGCGTTTTCACTTCCACCATGGTAATATCAGCTATTTCAATATTCCTGATATTCGCCCCATCTACAGAAAGCAGCTTGATACCTCCGTTAGCCGTGTCATAAATATAACACTCTGAAATCCTGATATTTTCAAATGGCGCCATCGATTCTGTACCGATCTTGATGGCACCCTGCCCGCTTTTTAACCGCAAGCCCGAAATCACAATATTTTTACAGGCCATTTTGCTTGATGTTGTTTTGAAACACAAGGCATCATCGCCGCTTACCACATCGCAATTTTTGATAGTTACATCCTGGCAGCCGTCTATATCCATGCCGTCGTTATGGGCAACTCCCCTGCTTTCAATTTTTACGTTTTGAATATTTACCTGCCTGCATTGAAAGTAGTGGGAGGTCCAGGCAGCTGAGTAATTTAAAGTAACGCCACTTATTGAAACATTTTGGCAGCGTACAACCCGCAATAAAAAAGGGCGTCGTCCCCAGCGTTGTGATTCGGCACGGGTATCGGTTAAGATCTGCTGTGCTTTTAGCTTTGCTCCCTGCCCATCAATAATTCCTTCGCCTTCAATGCTGATGTTCTTTTTGTCGACGGCTACAACCAGCGCCCAGCCTACGCTTATCCCAAGCCCTTCAACAAAGGGATCAAGGTTTTTATAATCATTAACATCGGTACTTCCTAATAAAACAGCCCCCTTATTCAAATGCAGGGTAATATTATCATTCAATGCAATTGTGCCGGTTAAAAAAACACCCGATGGAACAACCACCTTGCCGCCGCCACTTTTATGGCACGCATCAATGGCATTTTGAATTGCCATTGTATTTAGTGTAGTACCATTACCGGTAGCACCAAAAGCGGTAATATCCACCTCGGCAGCGAACAACCTAAAATCAGATGTCAAAACGATAAAAGCTATACAAAACAACAACCTCATTACCCTGCACATATCTATTTTTTCTTTTCGGCTTTAATCATTTCAGTTCCGGCCAGTAATAACGCGCCTAAACCATGGGTATCGTTCAATTCGGTTGGGCGGGTATAATAAAATTTGATGTCAGTATCCATATTGGTGCCGATACAAACATCCTGTAGCTGGCCATCAGCAGTTATTTTTGAGGCTAAGCCTTTCCATCCTTCACGGGCAATGGCTATATATTTTTCATTTATCCAGCCCTGGTTTACTGCCCTTGCTACCGCATAAGTGTACATAGCGGTAACTGATGTTTCGAGGTATGAATCAGGCTTATCCAATAGCTGATGCCACAACCCGGTTTGATCCTGGTAACGGGCATAACCCACTATTTGCCTCAACAGCAATTTGATCAGTTCGGCACGTTTGGGATGGTTTGCAGGTAAATTGTTTAACAGCTCAACCTGTGCCATAGCTATCCATCCGTTACTGCGGCCCCAATGTCCTACCCCATTGGTTTGATCATCGCTGTAATAATTATGAAAAAACAAACCGGTGGCAGGATCATAAAGGTATTTGTTGAAATTCTCCACCTGTTTGATAGCATCATCAAAGTATTTATTATCGCCGGTAAGTTTGCCCATACGTGCCAAAAACGGAATGCTCATGAACATATCGTCGGCCCAAAGCGTGCCAAAGCGGGGCTGCGGGCGGGCAAGTGTACCATCGGGCAAGCGCATTTGTTTAGTTAGGATATAGGCAGCAGACCTTTCCAGATAGGCCTCATAATCCTTCCTTTGTGCAAGGGCATCCACATCAAACAAACCAGCCGACATTGCGCCACAAGCATCGAGATTAGTAATATTGAATACAGAACCGTATTCTACCTTACCTGCTTTTGCTTTGTAAAGCGTTTCGAAATAACTAAGGTTATCAAAAATAAAAGCAAAATTATGCTGTGAATAGTCTGAATATTTTTTGTCGCCAAGCACATCCGCAGTTTGCATCATGCCTATAGTTAAAACACCATTTACATATGCCCATTTGTTGTATTTATTATCAACCTTGACATCTATGGATGAAGCCAATCCCTTGGTAGAATTATATTTTTCGTTTGTTTTAGCATTAACAAACTGAAAGGAAGTTTCCTTAATAATGTTATCGGCAACACGGCGCACAATATTTTCAGTATTAACGTCCTGCCCAAACGCTGCCGAAGCATAGGCAATAAGCAACAAGTATAAAAATGATTTCATTTTAGCTGTTTTTAATTTGATTGTTATATATTTTTAATAGCTGCCTTCTTTATATTCTTCGCGCGGACCGCCTTAACCTGAGCTGCTGTAATTGCCCCGCCTTTATTACCAAAACTTTTCCGCACATAAGTCAACACATCTGCTATTTCCCGGTCCTTCAAAAAATCATGAGCGGGCATCACATTTGAATATGATTCTCCATCAATATCAATGTTCTCCGAAAACCCGTTAAGTACCACTTTAATTAATTGTGTATGATCACCTGTTACATAGGATGTTTTGATTAATGGCGGGTTCATATTTGGAACCCCTCCGCCATCGGCCTGGTGGCAGGTTAAGCAATGATTTATATAGATAGCTTTGCCATTCGCCATAGAAACAGCCAAACCTGCAACCGGCTTCGCTTTTGACTTTGCCCTGTTTTTAACCTGTGCCATTAGCTGGAAACAGCTAAAAGCAAAAAGAAAGGTCAATAAATATTTAGCCATTTGTTTATTATTTTTTAAGATAGATAATACGGTATATGGTACCTTTTGAATCATCTGTAACATATAATGAACCATCCGCACCTTGGGCAAGTCCGCAAGGACGATGATCTGCGCGCCCGGCCGCAGTTTTCTCTGGCGAGCCTGAAAAGCCATCAGCAAATACTTCCCAGGCACCATCAGGTTTACCATTTTTAAATGGCTGAAAAACAACGAAGTACCCGGCCTGCGGTTTAGGGGCCCTGTTCCACGAACCGTGAAAAGCGATAAAAGCACCGTTTTTATATTTCTCAGGGAATTGGTTTCCGGTATAAAACAACAGACCATTAGGGGCCATGTGTCCTGGATAGGCGGCAGCCGGATCAAGAAACTTTGCATCAGCTTCTTTTTTGCCATCACCGCCATATTCAGGGGCCTGGATCTTTTTATGCTGGATCTGGTCATAATACATATATGGCCAGCCCGCATTATCGCCTTTTTTTAGGCCATATAAACATTCGGCAGGTAATTCGGCCGACTGCTTGGTGGTATACAATTCAGGCCATGAACTATTCAGGTTATCCCGGCCGTGCTGCATTACAAAAAGCTGGTTGTCCTGTTGGTTCCAATCCATACCGACCATATTCCTTAAACCTGTTGCATACCGTACACCATCGCCATAGGTTTGATTTAGCTTATCCGTTCTAAATTGCCATACGCCACCCATCGAATCCAGTATCGGGCATCCGGGTATCCCCGGTGAATGTAGGCCGCGGTCTTTTTCCTGGCAGGAGTTGAACCAGGCGCCTATGTTTACATAAATATTGCCGTCGTTATCCAGCGCAAATGATTTGGTTTCATGCTGACGGCCTGCCTTTAACCCGGTAATTATTTTTTCGGGCTGATCGGGGTTGATCACTTCGTTTTTATCATTCACCTTATACCTGAACACCTCGGTATTTGATGATGCATACAGGTACCCGTTCTTTAAATAAACCTCGGTGCCGCCATAAGTACCAAAGCCCGATTTAAGTTCGGCCTTACCATTGGGCGCTTCATGAAATACTAAAATCCCCTTCCCCTCTTTATTGGGTTTGGCCAGCTTTACATAAATATTGCCCTGCGGTGTAACTACTAAATGCCGGGCCTTTGCACCGGTTTCGGCAACTTTCAGGGCACCGAAACCTAAAGGTAATTTTAAGCCCGCGTTATCGGCGTCGGGCACCACTTCTGTTACTGGCTTCAGGGCATAAAGCATTAGGCTCACCGGCAGGATCGTAAGAATTGTTGCCCATTTAAAAAGTATACTTTTCATGCTGTTGATTTACTATAATTCTTTTTTATTTGCGTTGGCCAGTTTAGTATCCGCTACCGGGCGGCTGTTATAAATGTTAAAGTCCTTTACTTCATTTAAAACAAACGTCGCCGAGCTCGCTGTCTTTTGCGCTTTGATATGCTGAAAATCTGCACCGTTTACATGATCAAGAATAAACGCGGGGCGGAAATCATCTGCGATATAGCTAACTTCCACATCGTTCATTTTTAAATCTTTAACATTGCGGATAAAGAAGCCGTAAGAAGGCATAGTGCCAAAGCGATAGGGTTCAGGGTATTCTTTTTCTAAACCAGGTACTTCACGCGTAGATTGGTCTTTAGTGCCTCCGCCTTTATAGTAGATCCTGATATTACTCAACCTCAAATCTTCTATATCATGGCCTGGGATACCGCTTATAATTGCCCCATGCTTATGATCTGCATTATAACACACAACATTGTTGATGATCACACGCCTAAGCGCCCCTACAGGTGCACTTTCCGGTCCGCGCATACGAGCGCCCAACCTTACAAAAATTGGCGCGTTAACAATATCCCGCATGGTGATGTTGGTGATGGTAACATCCTCTAAAAGTGCACCATCGACAGTTTCCAGGGCCAGGCCACGGCAGTAATCAAACACGCAGTTGGAGATGGTAACATTCTTAAAACCACCGTTTGATTCGGTACCTATTTTTATGCGGCCGGTGGGATTACCGTCAGAATATTTTTTTTCATTGCGGGTAAAAGTGCCGGCCAAAAATGAACCTTCATCGTAGCCGCTCACCTGGCAGTTGGTAATAGTAACATTTTCGGTAGCCCTGGCAAATCCAAGCCCATAGGTACTTTTAAGACAGATACCATCGTCATAAGGCGAGTTGATACTGCAGTTTGAGATACGTACGTTGCGGCAGCAGTCAATATCCATACCGTCGCGGTTAGTATCCATCTTAACATTATCAATAGTAAAATTGTCGATCCCCGTTGCGAGGATCCCAAACCAGCCGCCATGCAGAATCGAAATATCCCTGATAATTACGTTACGGCACAAATAAAGACTGATCGTTTTGTTGGGGCGCTTATCATCTTCACCCTTATTGCTCCGCACCAGATCTTTACCCCAAATGGTACCGGGACCCAGTATTGAAATATCATGCAGGTTTTCGCCCCAGATCAGGCTGTTATGCCAGTGCCTGTGTCCAAAGTCCTGGTAGTTATTATCTATTTTAGCTTCTGGCTCATCATAACCTGAACCGGCTTCAATAGGCGCTGCAATTATGGTAGCCCCCTGATCGATATATAGGCTGATGCCACTTTTAAGATGCATAGAACCGCTTAAATAATTCCCTGCCGGAAAATAAACTGTTCCGCCGCCAGCCGCTGCTGCAGCCTCAATTGCTTTATTGATATTTTGAGTATCAATTGATTTACCGTCGCCCTTCGCCCCATATAACTTTACATTATATGGGGATGTTTCAGGCGATGTACTATCATTTGCCTGAGCTTGAATGAAGCAGAATGGCAAAAGAAAAATCAAAAGAATACGAAGTATAGTATAGTGGTTTTTCATAGTATTTTTTGTCGCTTTACGTTATGTACGCCTTACCTACTTCCGGTTTACCAACCCGGATTTTGCGGATATGGAGTACCTGTAATTGTTGCATCGATTTGTGTTTGCGGGATTGGGCGAAGCACATGAAATGGTTTAATATTAGCTTTACCATCCGTATTATGCAGTTTTACCCTTTCCAGCAGCTTCCCTGTCCTTGCAAGGTCAAGCCAGCGTACAAGTTCACCGCACAATTCTCTTGAGCGCTCATCCAAAATGAAATCCAGCGAAAGTTTATCTACAGTGATATCCATTGCTGCTGCGTTGCCTGAAGGGTAAGCAGCCCTTTCACGAATGGCATTAATATATGGCACTGCGTCACCGGCACGGCCATCCATAAATAATGCTTCGGCAGCAATTAAATACGTTTCGGCCAGGCGATATATGATTATCGGCCTGCTTGAGGGCGAATTTTGATCGGGCCGTTTAGTATCAAAATACTTAATCATAGCTGGCGACAACGCAATGCTGTATTTGGCAGGCGGAATAACCTGGTAACGATAACCGGCAATCTGTGCCGAAGTCATAGCTTTACCAGGCATCCAGATAGCGGTGTCACCTACTGTAAATTTAGGTGCTCCGGGCTGAGCACCAACAGGCGCACCGGCTGGCAATGGATTAGACCACGTAGGTATTGAAGCTGCATTGTTGCATAACCACATGGTTTGAAACGTTTTATTATAACGCTGATCATTAACCCTTTCGCTAAATACAGTATCAGTAAGCCAATGTGTAGGCACCACTCGGATATATGGGCGCCCGTAAAGGGTACTGCGCTGCATGCCGGGCTGCACTTCATACTTAGGTACAAATAAGTGGCACAGCAAGTTATCAGGGCCACTGTTGTTTTGGGTAGCGGAACCGTTGTAGGCCAATGTAGTAGTGTGTTGTACAGTCCAAAGTATTTCACTGTTAGTTTCATTGCCCTCAGCAAATACTTTCCCGAAATCCTGCTGCAATTTAATACCTCCGGCGGGTGCAACGTTTGTTATAAGATCGATTGCTGTTGCATAGGCATTTTTATAGTCATCTGCCTGTTTAGCCGATGAGCCCGCCCTTGTTAAATATACTTTTGCAAGCATGTGCATTGCGGCAGCTTTTGTAGCTCTGCCGGGTTGCACTCCATTGGTTAAAGGGCTTGCAGGAAGAACCGCTATCGCATCTTTCAGGTCCTGAACAATGAAGTTATATACATCGGCCATTTTGTCCCTATTAGCCGAAGTAGTAGGTACCGCCTGAAATGTTTTATTTAAGGTAACGTCGCCCCAAAACTGAACTAATATAAAGTAATAATTTGCCCGTAAAAACTTGGCCTCACCAACCATGCTCGCTGCCGTTGTAGCGTCAATACCAGCAGGAACATTACCGATCAAGCCATTACATGTGTTAATATAGGTGTAGCAGTTTTTCCAGATGGTAGCAACGGTACCATCTGCAGTATTAAAGTTGCTGTTATATTTTACCAGGCCGTTGTTTCCATCGTTACCGGCAATAAATTCGTCGGTGCCGGGTACGGTTAATTCAAAATAGGTATCCGGCCCCCAAATGGTTCTGAAACCTGCATAGGCTGCAGTGAGACCTGCCTGAAAGCCCTGGCTTGTTGTAAAAAAAGCAGGGGTAAGCGTTGATTTCGGGTCTTCTATCAGTGTTTTTTTACAAGCTGTAGTTGTAAGACCTAAAAACAAACAGGTGTATAAATATATAGATATCCTTTTCATCTTATTTAAATTTAAAGTGTCATGTTAATACCGAATGTAAATGACTTTGTAGGAGGCGTATCTACGTTTAAGCCCCCGGCTGTTTCGGGATCCAAACCATGATAAGTATTACGATACGGAGAAAAAAGAATAAATGGATTTTGCGCCGTAGCATATATTCTTAGTGACCGTGCACTGATACGCCTGGTTATCGATTCGGGCATATTATAGCCTAAGGTCAGGCTCCTGATTTTTAAAAAGGTACCGTCAAAATAACTTAAAGTGGATGAATAAGGCGTATTGGTTGAAGCAGAATTGGGTTTAGGATAGTAATTCTGATGATTGGTTGGTGTCCAGTAATCCTCATTCAGGTTATTATAATTACCCTGGAAGGTGTTAATGAAACTTCCGCTCTGGAACATTTTGGAAGTGATTAGTCCCCCCACCCTATAAGCGGCCACTACCGTAAAATCAAATCCTTTATACCCTATGCGGTTGGTAAAACCGCCGGTATAAGTTGGCTGATCTGACCCAAGTACAATCCTGTCGGCGGCGCTGATCTTTCCATCTTTATTTACATCCTCTACCCTGATAGTGCCAATCACAGAACCTGTACCGGTGGTTGTAAGACCTAAGCTTTTAGCCTGGGCAGTATCGGCAGCTGTATTTTGCCAGATGCCAATTTTTTTATAATCAAATATGGCATTGATGGGCTGCCCCACAAACAAACCGTTTGTGATATCCTGGGTAACCCCGCTCGCTAATTTGGTTACTTTACCCCTGTTAAATGCGATGTTAAAATTGGTGCTCCAGCTAACGCTGTTCCTGCCATTACCGGGTAAATTGATGGTGCTTATGCTTACTTCAATCCCTTTATTTTGCGTTTGGCCCACATTAGTTAAAATACTGTTTGGTATACCCGAGGTTGGCGGCAATGATAATGGCAACAGTAACGACCTGGTATACTGATGGTAGGCTTCAACTGTACCAGTAACCCGTCCCTGGAAAAGCCCGAAATCAACGCCCAGGTTTAATGTAGATGTATACTCCCATGTTAGATTGGGATTCGGAACATTTGTTGGGTAAGCTCCGGTTAGGTTGGTAGAGCCAAAGTTATAGTTAACAGATGATAAAGCGCCCAAAGTTTGGTAAGGGTTAATGGCTGTATTGCCAACTGTACCATAGCTCGCCCTTAATTTAAGGTTTGACAGTACGTTTGAGTTCATTAAAAAAGGCTCCTTTGTAACATTCCATGCAAGTGCTGCCGATGGGAATACATGATACTTATTACCCGGTGCCAGGCGCGATGAGCCGTCTGAACGCATGGTTAAGGTAAGTAGGTATTTGTTGGCATAGCCGTAGTTTACCCTCGCCATGTACGAAATGATGTCCCACTTAGAATATGATCCGGAGCCGCTTAAATTTGCGCCGTACTGTGGGTTAAAATACTGGATACCATCCGACAGGATATTGTTGTAGCTAAATGAATTTGACTGGCTTTGGCTTTCCTGTAAACTGTACAAACCAGTAAAGTTTACATGGTGCTTTTGCGCAAATACTTTATCGTAAGTCAATATATTTTCAAGCGTATAATTATAGCTGTAAGTGCTTTGGTTATTTGCGGTTGACGCACCACCCAGGTTGTTGGTGGTAGCGCTGGCGTAGTAGTTGCCGTAAATATCAGGCCTGATTTCAGCGCCGCCGTTAAACCTGTATTTTAATCCGGGTGCAAGGGTTGCTTCGAGGTAGGCCGTTGTAAAAGTTCCGAATCTTTTTCGTGTTTCAACAGCTGCGCCAGGAACAAAATTTGCAAGCGGGTTCCATACCTGGTTAGCGCTTCCGGCTGTAAAGCCTACTAATTTACCTGTGGCATCATCATATGGAGTTGAAAGCGGGCTGGCCCTTAAAGCCTGACCAAGCGGGTTAGCATTTTCACCATTGGTGTAGCTTAAGGTATTCAGGCTGCTTAAACCAACCCTTACATATTTACCCAGTTGCTGATCAACACTCAGCTTAACAGAATAACGAACAAATGACTGACCAAAATAGATCCCTGTTTCGTTGTAATATCCACCTGATATGGCATATTGGGTAAGCTCATTACCGCCTGCAACACCTAATTGATGGTCTGTTACAAAACCATTTTTATAGATCAGCTTTTGCCAGTCGGTACTACGACCACTTTTTATCGAAGCCACCTCTTGCGGGGCAAAAGAGCCATCGGTTAAAAATGCAGGATCATCAATGCCGGTATATTTGCCGGGATTACCATTATATAGGCCCCATTTTTTGAGGTCTTCAAACTGAGGGCCGTTCATAATATTATACTGCCCCAGCGGCTTATTGAAACCAGCATAAGCACTATAAGTTATTGCTGTACCACCCTTTTTACCACGGCGTGTAGAAACCAATAAAACACCATTTGCACCTCTTGAACCATAAATAGCAGTAGAAGAAGCATCTTTTAATACCTCTAATGAAGTTATGTCATCAGGATTGATGTCATTCAAACTTCCGTTAAAGGGGATTCCATCAACTACGATAAGGGGTGAGTTTGAGGCATTTATAGATCTGTTTCCACGGATTAAAATAGAGGGGGACGCACCAGGGTGGCTGTTACCACCGCTTTTCTGGATATCCACACCAGCGGCCTGCCCCTGTAAAGCCTGACCAAGGTTAGCGGCCGGAACATCACGCAACGATTGCTCACTAACTGAAACGATTGAACCTGTTACGTCGGACTTTTTCTGAACCCCATAGCCAACCACAATAACATCACTTAACGACTTCAGATCGCCCGTCATGGTTACGTTGATGCTTGTTTGATTGTTTACAGCAACCTTTTGTGTTTTGTATCCAACGGAAGAAAATATAAGCGTAGCATTGGCAGGCACCTTAATGGTATACTCACCCTTGGGGTCGGTGATCACCCCTCTTCCACCGCCTTCTATACTTACAGAAACACCCGGCAGGGCGCCATTTGAATCGGTTACTTTACCTGTTACTGTAATATCGGCAGCTTCAATATTTTGCTCATTGGTTTTGTTGGTTAGTACACTTGGTTTGGCGGAAGCTGATTTATCGTAAATTACAATTCCGGTATTTATCTCTTTAAATGACAAACGGGTTTTAGCGAATAAATAATTCAGGATTTTACCCAACGCTTCATCTTTGAATTTACGCGGTGCAATTTTGTAACCGCTTAGTTCAACCGGGTTATAAGAAAATTTAATATTGGTTTGCTTTTCGAGCTTATCAATTGAGCTTTGCAACGTTTCATTACCAAATACGATTTTCACGGGGGAATCCGAGATCTGGCTCGTTGCATGTTTGGCAAGCAAAACATGGCAAAATACCAGTGAGCTGACCATAACAATCGTCGATACCTTCATGAAAAAATTAAAAAATTTAGTTGATTTTTTTTTCATCTTTACGAGGTTTTTATTCTAAAAAACTATATGAATTATTGGATTAGCTTGGAACCTGCCAATAATTTATATCTGCACTCTCTGCCAATGCCCCTGCAGCCCGGCTTCGGGGGTACTGGCTTTTTGGGTTTAACTGTTTTCGTTTTTTGCCAGATAAACCTCCTTTCCTTTCAAAACATAATCTAAATGGTGGATGGTTTTAATGATGTCAAGAACATAGGATAGTGTATTATTATTTGAAAAATGAATAGTTGTTATCAAATGATCATTCTCTTTATGATTATAGTTAATGTGAACACCATAAGTGTTTTCCAGCCGCATTACCAGTTCATTAAATGAAACACCGTACAAATTGACCTCGCTTGATTTCCAGGCTGCTACCTTTTCGGCATCAATTGTCCTGATTTGGTGGGTGGCCTTTTCCTGGTCGTAAACCATTTCTTTATCTGGTGTAAGCAAGCCAAAGGTTTCAGTTTTGTTACCGACAGCAACACGCCCCCTGGTAACTGTTAGCCTTACGTCACTGATGTTTTTGTAAAACTTTACATTGAATGCAGTACCTAATACCTGGGCGTATAAGCGGCCATAATGAACAATAAAAGGTGAAGTGCTATCATGCTTTACATCAAAGTAAGCTTCGCCGTTAATAAGCTGTACCTCTCTCGTTTTTCCAAAGCGTTCGGGGAATTTTATGGTTGAACCCGAGTTTAACCATACCGTTGATCCATCGGGAAGGGTTATTGTTTTGAGATTGCCTTTTTTTGCGGTTACGGCCATCATAGCTGCTTTATCTTTAACCGATAATTTAAAGTAAAAAAGCGCTGAACTACACATCAAAACCAATGAGGCGGCAATGGCATATTTGGCGGCCGATGTTTTTATAAAATGCCATTTCCCATAAATTTCTTTATGGATGTTATGAAGCATTTCCTTCTCTATAGCCCGCATAGCTTTTTCGTCCTGAAGATGATCATCTCCGGGCCCAAAACCTGGACCGGGCTTGCGCCATTTTATCATTATGAATGTTTTTTAAGTTTATCTCAACCGCTTATAGCAGTCTTTTTGGCTTTGTACCATATATACAAGGTCAGCTGGTTTTGGTACCAGATGTATTTTGCATTTTTTATTAAATGCTGCTATTCATGATCAATAGAAAACAACCATGTTATTAAAGGGCATTTCAAAAAATCCCCAGCTTTGTCCGTAATATTTTTAATGCGTTGGAGAGTTGATTCTTGACCGTACGAGGGGTAATATTAAGGGTTTCCGAAATTTCATTGACGGATAAGTTTTGCTGCCGCGATAAAATAAAAACCTCCTGCATTTTTTTGGGCAATTCCCTGATCCCTCCTTCAATCGTTGCTGAAAGTTCTTTTGCTATTAAGCTATCCTCGTGGTTATATTGATCTGTATCTTCCAGGTACAGCAAGCTATCCATGCCTCTTTTTCTGACCGAATCCTTTTTATGAAAATTAATGATGCTGTTTCTTAAACTTCTGAAAAGATAAGAGGCATTATACCTTTCTGGCTGCAGGCTATACCTGCAATTCCATAAACTAATAAAAACAGTTTGCACAAGGTCTTTTGCATCGTCCGATGAACCCGTTGAACGATAAGCACTATGATACAAAGCCCTCCAATTACGTTTATAAAACTCATCAAAGGCATTTATATCTCCGGCCTTAATTAACATGATTAATTCAATTTCTGAAAGCATTACTTAAAACTCAAAGTGACTTAAATTATTGATGTGTATAATCGGTTTAGGATTATAAAACCGGAATTCAATCCGGATAAACTGGTTTCCTTTATTTCTTTGCCGGTATTTGATCTATCAGCCATTTGCTCAGATCATCGGCCGCTTTATCGTTATCAAAATCCATGGCTGCGGGTAGCCGTCCGTTGGTATATTCGTTATACAGCCAGGGATCGCCGACAGCAATTACTGTACCTGCCCCGTATTTGGCCATACCTATAATTACACGGGAGCTATCAGTTAATAATGGCGCCGCCGGGGGCGATAATTTTAGTGTGGAAATATCTTTGAGATAAATTTTTTTTGCCGTTTTAAATAAGGGATCATTTGCCGGAATTGTGATAGCGCCCATTTCAAACTGAATACCAATAACGTGCTTGTACAAATCATCATTAAAGTGAATTCCAAATTTTTCGGCCAGCTTGTTGAGGTGTGGCAATTCGGCGTTTGCACTGTCATTCGCCATTAATACCAGTATCCCACCACGTTTAACCCAGTCGGTAATAGCTTTAATATGCCTGGCTTCAATATAATTAGGGTTAGCCGTTTCCTTTTTGGTATCAGGGTCAACTATTATATAAATATCTGTCCCAGTCAAATTTTGGGCGTCCGGTTTACTTTCAAGGCTCTTAAGAAGGGCCCCATTCTTTTTAAAAACATCTCCCCAAATAGAGTAACCGCTGCTCCTCTGATCCTCCCAGGTATAATGATACCGTTCTAAAGTACCTGCGGAATTCTTACGGTATTCATTATTAAAAAAATAGTCTAAAGTAACGGTCTTAGTCTGCGCCATTATAGTAGGCCTTCCCAGTAAATTAAATACCAGTAGTATAATGTATCCTTTAATCCTTCTCATATAATTTTGTATCGGCTTTTATTGAATGCTATTATTTGTTAAACCTCGCCACATATCCGCCGCCCACACCTAAACTTAATGACAGTACATCGGTTGGCTTTGCAACGGAGCGCTCTGTTTTCAATGTTGCAGAACTCTCCGGATTATCATGAATATCGGTGCATTTAGCAGGCGAGCTGAGGAAGCTAAGCGGTATTTTTATGTTTCTGGGCTGAGTTCCGTTCATGACGGCCAAAAACCAGGTATTGCCTTTTCGCCGGGCAAAAACTGCCAGCTCACCAATGGCCGATGACGGCAATACAATCGTTTCGTCCCATGTTGAGGGGATACTTTTGATAATGTCGGCGCCGGGATTTGCCAGCAGATTTTTAGGATTGGCAGCATAGGTTAATAGAGGTGCACTTAAAATAACTGCGCTGGCTATCTGATTGGTCCAGGTAGTGTTTTTACGGCGGTCGCCAAAATGTACCGGTGTATATTCTGCCGGGCCTGCTAAAAAACGGGTAAATGGCAGCGTTGTGCTGTGTGTTGCCCTGTCTTCCAGCTTGCTTGATTCCATACCTTTAACAGCTTCCCGGGTAAGCTCATTGGGCCAGGTACGCGATTGCCCGGTAGGCTTATTTGATCCGTGAAAGTCGACCAGTAAATGCAGCTGTGCAGTCTCTGTTAAAATTGCCTGATATAAATCAACTGTCTCTTTTGCTTCATTATCAAAAAAGTCAATCTTTAAACCTGCTATTCCCAGATCATGGCAACGCTTAAAACGCGCGTGCCTGATGCTTGAATCGCGCAAATCCTTAGAGTGCATCCAAACCCAAATACTCACCCCCTTTTGCTGCGAATAATTAACCAGGTCCCTGATCTCGTCGTCACTCCATTTTTCCCAAAACCCTTCCAGTATATTGTGCTCAAAACCTAACCCGGCTGCCAGACTCGAATACTCTTTCATGCCGGACGCCGATTTGTCGGCAGCGCCATCCAAATATTGCCATACTGCCCGTCCCGGCTTTACCCACGAAGTATTGACTCCTTCAGGAAAATATTTTTTATCGGGCGGAGGGCATAAATCGTGTACGGCATCACAATTAACCATTGCATTTAGATCCGCACCGATCATGATCACACGCCAGGGTGTGGTGATGGTTCCGCTAATTGCCGCAGGCTTTAAAACCCTATCAATATCTTCTTTACTATATCTTAGCTCATAAGGATGAGATATGGGATGATGATGAGCTAATTGCAATATCAATTGACTTTGCCCATTAGCCAGCAAGGCCATCCCGGAGTAGTTTTTAAGGTCGGCCTCGGTAATAGAAGCATATCCTGCGTTATCGGGTAACTTAATTGTGGCAGGCGGAGCTATCCATTGACCATTTTTTACAGAGTCAATTAGTTTATGGGTATGCACGCCTTCATAATGCCCGTTAAGGTCATGATACCAAATGGTGCTGCCGGCGGGAATATTAAACGCGGTGGCTTCATCTGGTACGTGGATAACACCTTTATCTCCTGGTATTGTAAAGCTAAAAGCAGCCGCGTCGTTAAATACCCTTACATCAAGTACAAAAGCGGTTTCGCCATGTAATAGTTTAATTTTTGCACCGTTAAAATGATTAACAGCTTTTGAATGCACGCCATACCATGGATAGGTTTCATTTATGCTGTAAGTTGTGCTTCCTGTAATAGTGGCCCGGTTGGTTAATGCCGTTTGATCAATACTGACCGACATGGCTGATGTATTGACAACCGGCTGGCTCTTATAAGTGACTGTATAAAATATGGTTCCCTGTTTGTTGAATACTTCCATTCGGACCTGCTTATCCGGGCTGTAAACAACTACATTAACGGCAGCAAACAAGCCTGATGAACAAGCCATCAAAGAGAGCGCTATACTTATAGCCACTCTCATTTTTTTAATAATTTTCATCGTTTACAGCTTGATTAATAGCCCGGTGTTTGTTTAAATGCGGTGTTGCCCACTGCTTTGGCAATATCAATTTCTGTTTGCGGAACCGGCCAGATAGTATCCCTCAGCGGAAACGTTCGCTGTGTTGCGTTCGGGTCTTTGATGGTTGGTATAATTACCCTATCCAAAGCCCATCTTTTTAAATCAAAATATCGTTGTCCTTCAAGTGCCAGCTCAATCCGCCTTTCATGGCGGATCCTTATGCGCATATCATCCTGCAAAAGTCCGGCGGGTATTGGCGGCATATTTACTCCAGGGCGGGTACGAACTGCGTTAATTGCAGCATACACACTGGCATCAGGGCCGGAAACCTCGTTCTGTGCCTCGGCATACATCAGCAAAACATCTGCATAGCGTAAATAAACCCAGTCCTGATCGCTTTGTGTGCCTATAACTGTTGCACGGGTGGAATCAACTCCCTTTTTGTTAAGGAAACCGGCAGAAGCGCCAATAGCCGCCGGGACAAAAGGGATCCCTCCTTTATACAACACGCCGGGCGTTAATATTGTAGCCAATAACCTTGGATCGCGGTTAGCATATGGTGTTGCGGAATTATATAAAGGCGATGTACTGATTGGTTGCCCGTCGGTACATTCATAATCATTAACCAGGTAACTTAAAGGCTGGAAACTTGAGCTGTAGGTATATAAATAATCTGCCGGGCTAAAAGCCGTGGGAACCTGGTAACGCCCCGAGAACATGATCTCGGGGTTGCCGTTTTGTCCCGGTTTTAAAAATAAATTCCTGTACCCGCCGGTATAAATACGAAACTTGCCGTCGGTTATAATGGTATTAGCGGTAGCAGCAGCCTGCTGGTACTGATGCCTGGCCAGGTATACTTTTACCATATAGCCCATAGCAGTGCCCTTAACGACATGGCCGGAATAAGCAGTATTGGGTAAATTATTTGCGGCAAAGGTAAGGTCGTTTAAAATGGTATCAATCACCACAGATTTTGGTGCCCTTCCCATCTGGGTATTCGCCGGATCTATGGTGATCTGATGAAGCGATAAAACAACATCGCCATACAATTGGGTAAGCGTAAAATACCAGTACGCCCTTACAAATCTTACCTCGGCCAAATATTGGTTTAAAGTTGCAGATGGCAGATTGATTTTACGCACGTTATCTAAAAAAGTATTACATGCCTGGATAGCCCTGTAGGCAGTTGAATATGCGTCTGTTTGCAGGCCGCCAACAGTCGGCGTTATGGCTCCCTGCGCTATATTTGAATAGGCACTGCTGTACGCGTTATCACTAAGGCTATCCCAATAAGGCGTACCAGCGCCAAAGCCCTGCCCGGTATTTCCGGACGCGGTATAGTTAAAACCCTGGATAAAAAAGCTATAGATCCCCGCTAAAGCAAGGTCGGCATCATTTTGTGTTTTCCAGTAAACGGAGCTGGCAATGTCTGCCGGAGGGTTCTGATTTAAAAGGTCTTTTTTACAGCTACTCACCATTAAAACGGCTGTCAAAAAAAGCATCAAATATTTTATCGTTGTTTTCATGATCGTTTCAAATAATAAATGTTAAAATGTAGCCCTTACCCCAAAGGAGTAAACCTGGTTTTGGGGGTGTGTAACATACCTTGTGTTGGAAACTATCCTTTCGGGATCAAGACCGGGAAACTTGGTGAACGTAACCAGGTTATCTCCGGCAAAATAGATCCGCAGGCCCGACATAAATAGATGCTTAACCCAATCTTTAGGTAAATTATAGCCAAGCTGCACGTTTTTTAACCTTAAAAAAGAAGCATCTCTTAAATAATATGTGGAAGCTGTGTTGGCATTACTGCTGATGTTTCCCTGGCCCAAAACATAAACCATAGGCATGGTTGTACTTGGGTTAGATGTTGTCCAGGCGTTTAACCACTCTTTAGGTGGAGGCGATCCCTGGTTAAATGGCTGTATCCCCCAACCGTTAACATATAATTTTTGCCCGTACGAGCCGTAAAAGAACACCGTAAGATCAAAATTATTCCAGTTAACATTTGTGTTAAAAGCATAATTAAATTTAGGATAGGCACCCGGCACTATTACCCTGTCACTGTCATCAACCTTTCCGTCGCCATTGGTATCCGCATACTTCATATAACCCGGCTGCGGATTATATTGCTGCGTTGGCGAGGCTGCTATTTCTGCTGCCGATTGAAAAATCCCCACATACTTAAGCATATAAAAGCTGCCATAAGGTTGTCCCTCCTGGTTAATGGTATTTGTTCCGGTACTTATGGCCGGGGCCCCATAGGAAACTAAAGTGTTTTTATTGGCCTGAATGTTTCCGCCGAATGAAAATCCAACATTACCAAAGCGGTCGTTATATTCAAAAGACGCTTCAATACCGGTGTTTTTCATTTTACCATAGTTTATAATGGGTGCATTGAGGCCAAAGTAAAGCGGCGTAAGCGTAGTGGCTGTTTCAAGGATGCCCGATGTTAATTTATCATACCAATCGAACGAGAAGCTGAGTTTGTTGTTCAACACCGTAATATCAGTACCGATATCAAATACCCTTGTAGTTTCCCATTTGATATTAGGGTTGGTTAATGAATTATTGATAACGCCACTTGTTACGGTGGAGCCTACAAATGGATAAGCATAGCTTGTTTTATTATTATAATAGCTTTTGAAATTATAGGTTTCCTGGTATGGATAGTTGCCGATATTCTGGTTCCCCAAATTACCTAATGACGCGCGTAGCTTTAAATTATTTAACCAGTTTACATTTTGCAGGAATTTTTCTTTCGTGGCCGCCCAACCTAACGATACCGACGGGAAAAATGCCCACCTGTTGTTTGCCGGAAAACGGGAAGATGCATCATACCGGGCATTGGCTTCCAACAGGTATTTCTCCTGGTAATCATAATTTAAACGCCCGTAGTACGAATGCAAGGAGTAAATATTGCTTGTGCCGTTGGTAAGCTGCGAAGCAATGGGCCCGGCATCAACCTCCTGTAATGTATTGGATGCAAATGGTAAATTACGGAGCCCTTCCAGGTTTTGCGACTTGTTATATTCAACCTGCGTGCCGGCCAGTAATTTAAAGTTATGATTGTTATTAATTGATCGTGAATAGGTAAACTGTGTATAAGCAACCGGGTAAAATGAATTATTATCGGTTACATCAATGCCTTGTCCATTTACATCCAGGGTACGTTCAGGTGCATCGCCGGGCTTTGCAAACCAGTTGTATTGATTAATTACCGGCTTAAAATCGATAGTTTTATTGTAATCGAAGTTAAAGCCGCCGTTAGTTCGCCATTCCAGGCCTTTTAACAAATGAATGTTTAAATAAAAACTGCTTTGTAAATAATAATCGTTTTGTTTGTTGATGGCGTTTTTGGCAATTGCAATTGGGTTTTTGTTGGGTGTTTGAACACTGGGGAATACTGAATTAGTATACCTGCCGCTGCCATCGGGTAATATGGGGCCATACATAGGCTGTTGTGACAGAGCAGATAAAAACTGATCCTGACTCCCCCTTGAGGTGTAACCTCTCTCGCTGCTGTTTAAAGTAATGGCTGAACCAAATGTTGCCCACTTGTTCAATTTTGAAGTGAGGTTGAGTTGAATATTGTATTTTTTATAGTAATATCCCAGCATAACATCAGGCTGATCAACATAGCCTAAACCAACGTTATAAGTGGTGCCATTGCTACCTCCGGTGATACCCAGATGATGAGTTTGCACCTTAACTGTATTAAAAATGGCATCTAACCAGTTATAATCGGGATATAATGTATGATCTGTTGGGTTAGTATAAAGTGCGATTTGCGCATCGCTATATTTATTGGGATAATTTGAATTGGTTGCGGCCTGGTTCCAGAGTGTCATGTACTGGGCCGAATTGTAGATCATGTTGTTGGGCAATGCAGAAGCTCTTGTGATACCAAGATTATAATCATAAGAGAGCTGCATTTTGCCCTCCTTGCCTTGCTTGGTGGTTATTAATATAACTCCGTTTGCAGCACGCGTACCATATATTGATGCCGAAGCTGCATCTTTTAGTACAGTTACCGATTCAATATTTTGCGGATCGAGGGCTGTAATACTCCCCGGCAAACCATCAACAATGATGAATGGCGAATTGCCTGCGCTGCTGAAAGTACCCGTACCCCTTATGCGTAAAGAAGTTCCTTCGTTACCGGCTTCGCCCGAACCTTGTACAACGGATAAGCCGGGTAGTTTTCCCTGTAGTAATTGAGTGGGATCTGTAGCCACTCGTTTATTCAGTTCCGATCCCGTTACAGTAACAACGGCACCTGTCAAATCAACTTTCTTTTGGGTTCCATAACCTACAACTATCACTTCACTAAGCCTGTTTGAAGCTTCTTTCATCGTGATATTGATCGCCCTCTTATCGCCTACTACTACTTCCTGTGTTTCAAAGCTCACATAGGAGAAAACTAATACCGCCTGCCCATCGGGCACTTTTATGGTATACTCACCTTGCGCGCCTGTAATGCTTCCTACCGTAGCCCCTTTTACCTTTACATTAACACCAGGCAGCGGCTGTCCTTTTTCGTCAATTACCTTACCATGAATGTCAATGCTTTCCTTTACTTCCGCTGCTAACTCTTCCTCCTTTTTTTTTATAATAATAGTTCCCTGAATAATGGTGTAAGTAATAGGTTTATTGCGAAAACACTCATTTAGTGCCTCTTCAACCGTTGCATGTTCAAGATTGATATTTATTGTCCCGGCAAGGGTTGTTTCGGGGTTCACATTTATCAGTATTACATGATAGCCGCTTTGTTTTTCAATATATTTGAGAATTTTTTTGACAGATACATTTTTTTCATGAAGTGTAACTGTTTGACTAAAGCTTTTGGCACTAACGCTGCTAAAAACAGTAATCATTATAATGGCAATCAGTTTCATAACCAATAAAACTTTAGTTATAGCAGGCCGCATGCCCGCTACAGACTTAGAAATGAATTTCATACTTTTGTACGGTTTGGGTTAGACGTTGAATTTCAATTATGCTTTCCAGGGATAATTGGTTTACCCAGATACTACCGGGCAGTGTTACGAGCACTCCCGGTTACTATCTTCGTTTTTCGTAAAATCGTATTTATAAACATCTGTGGCTATAAATACGAGCGGAGTGAATTCCTTTTAGGGAGAGATAAGTATTTGTTTTCTCATCATTTTTAATTTAGGTGAACAATTGGTGGTAGTGGTTATATATTTAAGCGCTAATCTTCTCACACATTAGCCCTGTCGTTACTTTGCTACAATTACCGTTTTACCCTTAATAGTGAAGTTTAACCCGGCGTATTTTAATATATTGGTAAAGCCTGAAAAATCAACCTTGCGCGATAGCTGACCGGAGAACTGCAGATCTGGCACCTTCCCTTCGTACACCACTTCAATATCATACCATCGGGATACCTGTTGCATAACGTCTTTGATATCGGCCTTAGTAAACATGAATAGTCCGTTTTTCCAGGCTACCTCTTCTTCAACATTAATGTTGCTCGTGATTTTTTGCTGGCCCTGACCATTAATTATTACCTGCTGCCCCGGTTTAATCTCATTTATCATAGCAGATGACTGTACGCTAACTGCTCCTTCTAAAAGCGTAGTTTTGTAAAGCTCTTCATCGTTATAAGCTTTCACATTAAAGTGAGTTCCAAGCACCTTTACTTCTGCTTTGTCAGTTTTCACTATGAAAGGCATTCTGGCATTTTTAGCTACTTCAAAATACGCCTCCCCACTTAAGTAAACTTTGCGTTCGCTGCCCGAAAATGAAGTTGGGTAACGTAATGAAGAAGAAGAGTTCATCCAGATCTTTGAACCATCGGCTAATACCAGTTGGTACTCACCTCCGCGTGGAACGACAATGGTGTTATATATTACCTGCTGTCCGGCATTTGCTTTTCCGGCATGTTTGTAAGCTAATATTTCGTTTTTGTTAGATACTGCAGTTCCATCATCCTCGTTGATAGATACCTGTGTATGATTTTTAAGCGCTAACTTTTGGCCATTGCCTAAAATTAAGATAGCTTTGTTACTGCCGGGTTTGATCATGGTGGCTTGAGCTATCTGCGATTTATCATTCCCTTTTACCCGGTTTTCATTCCGGAGATATAATAAAATTGAGATACTTAAGGTCAAGATGACTATGGCTGCATACTTCAATAACGATGTATAATTAAAACGGCGAACTGACTCTGATTCCGGTTCAGGTAATTTCCGCAGCAGCTCATTCCATGCTTTATCGTTATCAATGTTATCCCAGAAAGCCAGCTTTTTTTCAAGGAAGCCGGCATCTGTCAGCTTTTCAAATTGCACTTTGTTTTCGGCACTTTCATTAACCCATTCTTTTAACCATAGGTATTCTTCCTGCGAAATATCACCGTTTAAAAGTTTGCCGATTAGTTCAGCTACGTAAAAGTCCCGCTCGTTTTTTTCCATTTAATAACATACAAACAACTAAAGGAAGCAAACGGGTGACAATGGTATGATCTTTTTTATTTTTTTATGGGGGCAGAAAATGCCCGGGAATGGAGTTATAGAGAAGAAGGGACTTAAACTTTATGTATAAGTAATAACAAAGCGGTTGGAGAATGCTTTAAAATTTCGCGAAGGATACGCAGGCTCCGTACTTTTTGTGTTTTTACCGTATTGATAGAAATATTTAAATAATCGGCAGTCTCCTGGTTACTTAAGCCTTCAAAATAGCTAAGGTATATTACTTTACGATAGCTTTGTGGTAATTGCTGCACAGCCTGCTGAACTTCCTCTAATACTTCGGCTTCAATAAGGCGGTAAATTATGTTTGGTTCGTCAAGGCTTTCAGTTTGACGACTTTCAAATTTTCCAACAACCTTTTGGTGCTTATAACTGTTGATGCAGCTGTTTTTGGTAGTTAAGTATAAAAAGGCCTTTATTGAATTTAAACTATCAAAACTTAAACGACGTTCCCATAGCTTTACAAAGGCATCCTGCACAAGATCTTCAGCAGCATCTTCATTAACAATTCCTGCAGCAAAAAAACACACCCGCTTATAAAACATATTAAAAATATGATTGAAAGCTTCCTTATCCCCATTTTGAAATGCCACCATTGAAATTGCTTCAGGCATAAACATCAAACTTTAAGTTTACTAAAATTAAACACAGTAAATAACACTGTAACTACCTTTGTGTATCGAATACACTTTATAACAGACCGATTTATTGTTTTTAGACGTCTAACCTATCGAAAAAAAACGAAGCCCAAACGTTATTTATCTTATTAATACCCTTATCAATGTCAAACTGTAACAACCATATTGTAAAAGTCACGATTACGCACTGTCGGGCTATAATTGGTAAAACTAAAGTAGAGATAAAATTTAATAGTAAAATGATAATTTACTACAAAGTACGCAAACGTTTGCGCTACTGTTATTACGGGTGTTGCATTAACTTGTACGTACCCTGTTTAACCAACAGGCAACAGCTTAGTGTTACGAAATGTTTCTAATTTGAGGCGTTTATTTCGATTATCATACTGCTTAAGGGTATTAATTTCCCGGGAGTTAAACTAAGCCCTACCTTCATCAGGTAGTCCCCGCTAAATGTACCGCCGTTTTCGGCAAGGTTTGATTTGACGCCAGGCATCAGGTTTATCTCTTCTACCCGGTATAATTTGTGGCTGTCCAACCCTTGCAAACGCACCCGGTTAAACACTTCTTTATAACGTGTGTTAAGGTTATAATTAAACACTACAGATTTTGATTTTTCATCATTTACATACATTGCCACCATACGGTTCTCCTCGTACGGCGAAATAAGGCGGTACAGATCGCCAAACCAAATGATATTGCTCAGGCGATTATAGTTTTTAACTGCCTGTTTGCTAAACTCCAGTTCGTCATCTGTCATTTTACTAACCTTAATGTCATAGCCCAACTTATCCATCATGGCAACATCTGTTTTAAATTTTATGGATTGTTTGCCCCATGAAGTAACATGGCTTGATATGGTTAAAGAAGGGAAAAAGTTACTATATCCCCATTGTATATAAACTCGCTCTAATGGGTCCGTATCGTCGCTAGGCCAAAACTCCGTGAAGTATTTTAAAGCCCCATAATCTGTGCGACCGCCGCCGCCGGCACACAACATAATTGGAAAATGCGGGTATTTTTGGCGCAAGCGGTCAAGGATTTTATACAAGCTTAAAGTATAATCAACATATAACGCAGATTGCTTGTCTTTTAAATATGGAGACCATGCATTGGTCATGTTGCGGTTGCAATCCCATTTAATATAAGCCAGACCTGGATTTTTGGTTAGCATATCATCCACAACATGGTAAACATAATCTGCCACTTTAGGATTGGTAAGATCGAGCACTAATTGATTCCGCTGATAATTTTCTTCGCGGTTTGGTAATTTCAAGATCCAGTCGGGATGCTGCTCATATAATTCGCTTTTGGGATTCACCATTTCGGGTTCAAGCCAGATCCCGAACTTCAGGTCTTTAGCTTCGGCTTGTTTTACGAGATAAGCGATGCCGTTGGGCAATTTTGATTTATCTTCCTGCCAATCGCCCAAGCCGGCTTTGTCATTATTTCGGGGATATTTGTTCCCGAACCATCCGTCATCCAATAAAAACAGGTCGACACCCAGCTTTTTGGCATCATCAAATAAATTAACCAGTTCTTTTTCATCAAAATTAACGTGTGTAGCTTCCCAATTATTGAGCAAAGTAAGGCGCGGTTTATTACCATCAAGTACACCATAATTGCGGGCCCATCTATGTAAATTACGACTGGCCTGCCCCTTTCCGCTGGCCGAATAAGTAAAAATAAAGGCCGGAGTTGTAAAAGTTTCACGGTTCTTTAGTTCATATGCCGATCCATAAGTGTTAATGCCTGGTATAATCCTTAAAGCATTACGCTCGTCTATCTCAAAATGAAACTTAAAATTACCTGTCCAGGCCAGCGTTCCGGCTATCAGTTCGCCGGTTGTTTCATCTGCCGGTTTATTCATCGCAAGAAAAAACACGGGAGTTTGATACATATCGGCCCTTGTACCTAATTTACTGTCAATCTCCTTTATGCCACTGGTCAGTTTGCTTTCCTGCATTCTCATTTCAGATGCCCAATCGCCATGGAATTGAGTAAGCCAATAATCCTTAGCTTCCAGATGAAGCATACACGAGGCATAATCTTCAAGGGTTATTGTTCCTTTTTCATTGTTTTTGATTTCTGTCCATGCTTTTATAATATCTTCCCTGTTAAAGGCCTGGTAATGCAAAACTACATGTACAGGATATTTAGGGTCCTTTAACTGAATGGATGTTTCGCTGACGTTGTTGTCAATGCTTTTTGTAGTATGGCTAACGTACCTCAACTCAAGCGAAGGATTATGATCATCATGGATTAAACGGATGGCAGGCTGCAGCAAATCTTCCATTCCGCCTGTAATATAGGCTTCATGTTTCCCGGCAGGAATCAGGGCGGTTTCTTCGTTATTTAAAAGCCGTTTACCAAGGTATGACTGATAGATCCTGTTATTTGCGCCTATTGTAAGCACCATGTTTACATTATTTGTACTTATCAATATTGCTTTACCAGTTTGCGCGTTTACAATTGCCGAACGGCAAAAAAGAACTAAAAAAAAAATCCGTATAAAATTATTCATATTATAAGTTTGACTTTAATCCTGGTATCAACTCTTTGATAATTTAAAAAGCCATACATGCATAAGCTTAAAGTGCTCTAAAAACTACGTGTTAAAAAACTGTCAGTTTTGTTCCCCGATAGAAATGTCGGCAAACATTACATCTTCGTCCCTAATGTAAGCAGGGCTTTTCAAGCTCCGGTATACGCCCCATTTCGGCCTGCAAAATGAAGTCTCTTTTCGCCACAGGTCAATATTGGTATTGACATAGCTGAGCAGTACCTTATTATCTGCAATCCGTTTGATCTCAACATTGTAAGTTCCAACGCTATCATAATGAAGCGTCTCTGTTACTTCAACCCAGTTGCCTTTAAAATCGACCAGGTTAACGCCGGCTAAAACCCCTTGCGAAGTTCCTTTTGCCGAACCTGTATGAATTATTTCAAACTTATCAGGCTCACCAAACCGGGGTGTAAAAGTTATAATGGGAGCTCCGGCATCTCCATCACCCGCTTTTATCTGGTGGATATGCGTAAACGTTGGCTGCGCTTTAAAACCGCTGTCTATTTTAAACTTCCATTTGTAAATAACCGTTTCACCCCGCTCTCCCTTTAATTTAGCTGCGGATGGGCCATATGTTTTGATTTCTACCCGCACCCTGTCGTAATTCCGGCAGCGATCATTATCTTCTTTAGCATGGCTGTGAAAAACAAAAACATATTCACCTAAATGCTTATCAAACGCTTCTGTAATATGTTTAACATGATGGGCACAATCAGAAACTTCACAGGCATCGCCACCCAATACACGAGATATTTGCTGATATGCATCGTCACTTCCGTCTGCTTTTAAAACAACCTGTGCTTTAAGCAGGTTGCTCGTAAATAGCAATCCGATAATCAAAGATTTTTTTAAAAACATAGTTGATCCTTGTTTCAATTGTTAATCAAGCGCACCTGTTTTCATTGTACCGGTTGGGTTAGCAGCCTGCCTGCTTATCTCCCCTTTTACTTCTACCTTTATTACGGTAGCAATGCTATCCCTGGCTTTATCGGGGACATTTATAATCAGGCCTTCACTTGATAGCGCAGCTTTTAATGCTGTATTCCCGGCCAGCATTTTAGCGCTTAAAACTTCATTTTTGAGACCGGGAATAACCAGCTTTCCGCCGGAAGGCCAGTTAAACACAGAGAAATACAAGGTGGTATTTTTGACGTTTGGTTTAAGGGTACATCTGCCCCAGCTTAAGGGCTGAAGTGGACTTGACTGGGTAGCGTATATTGCTTCGCTGTTTACCTTCATCCATTCACCCATCTTTCTCAAGGTGGTTATACTTTCCTGCGGAAATTCGCCTTCGGCATTGGGGCCAATATTTAACAGGTAATTACCCCCTTTTGATGCAATATCAATGAGGTTGTGAATTAACGTTTCAGGAGTTTTCCATTTATGATCATAGCTTTTATACCCCCAGGTACCATTCATAGTCATGCAGGTTTCCCAATCTTTTCCATCAACCTCGCTCAGGTTGGGTATTTTTTGCTCTGGTGTTTTGTAATCACCCGCGAAGTTTGGACGCTTAAGCCGGTCGTTAGTGATAATGTTGGGCTGTAATTTTAACAGGTCATGCAATTTTTGGGCAAACTCATCAGTCATGTTTGTAGGTGTATCCCACCAAAATACGGCGATATCACCATAATTGGTTAACAGCTCTTTTACCTGCGGAACAGCAACCCGATCAATATAATCAGCCATTGTTGCCGAAGTTTGAGCAGGATCCCAATGGCCATTATGTTCAAGGGTATAAGCATCAATCTTGGCTGAGTCGGGGTTCGGCCAACCTTCGCTGCTTAATTTACGCGCTGCCGCACCACCCGGGTTATTCCAGTCTTGTGCTTGCGAATAGTAAAACCCTAATTTAATGCCATACTTTTTGCACGCCGCCGCTAAGGGCTTTAAAACATCCTTACCATAAGAGGTGGCATCTGCAATATTCCATTTGCTGGCATTTGATTTAAACATGGCAAAGCCGTCGTGGTGTTTAGCTGTAATTACAATATACTTCATACCGGCTTCCTTGGCCAGTTTTACCCAGGCATCCGGGTTGTATTTTACGGGGTTAAATTTTTTTGCAAACTGCTGGTACTCGGCTATCGGAATCTTGCCCCTGTTCATGATCCACTCACCACCGTGCCCTATCTCGTATCCTTTATACATACCGGCCAGCCCGGCATAATCGCCCCAATGTATAAACATGCCGAAACGAGCCTCCCGCCACCATTTCATACGTTCATTGCGGGACAGCTCTTTTTGTGCAAAAACATTATGCGCAACAAAAATGAACAGCCAACAAGCTATAAAAAGTTTTTTCATAAGGATTTAATTTTAGCGGTTATAATCGCAATGATTTATAATAATGTTCGTATTAAAGCAATATGTATGCATAAGTAACTATATTGCTTTACGATATAATACAAGTACCATGAGGTTTGGTACCAGAACGCTACGTAATAATTTCAGGTTGATCTCATAATAGCATTTGTATCATGACCACTCACCGTTCAAAGCTGCCGCTTACAATTGTATTGTCAATTATATTGAACCGTAAGCCGGATTGGCCTGGCTTACGGTTTTTCAGTTTTCCTACAGAATTTATTAGTTAATTTACGCTCATGCTCAAAAGAATCGCGGCTTTTTGGACGATCGGGTATTTGCTCTTTGGCAGCATTGCTTTGCCATTGGGTGATTTCTCGCTGCTTAACGAATTGCCGCGTATGTATCAGGCTTATGAAAAGGTGGTCACACCGGACGAAAAAGGTGTGCTGGATTTCATCGGAGATTATCTGCTAAACGGTAAAGACCTGTTAAACCATAACCAGCATGATCAGCCATCAAAACCCGGTGCGCTGCAATTCCAGGGCACGCCATCCTTTGCGGCCATTATTCAACCGGTTAGCCCGTTTTTGGCTGAACCTGTATCACTAGATTTCATCACCCCAGCTTCGTTACATCATAGCTCCGGTGCTTTGAGCTATTACCATCCTTCTTTATTTCGTCCGCCTTTAGCGTAAGAAAACCCTCATTTTCTTAATCATCAATTTTTACGTTTTAAGCTATTTCATGCGCTATTTACTTTTAGGCGCTGTGCTGCTGGCTTCAGTGGCCGCACGTGCACAGCATACTTTATCTATTTTGGTCAAAGATGACCAAACCAAACAGTCCATAGCCGGTGTTACGGCTTATATCAACGAATTAAAAAGAGGCGCTGCTGCGGATAGCAGCGGGCACATTCAGTTCAACCTGCCCACCGGCAAATACGAGATCAAATTCAGTATGGTGGGTTATCTGCCGCAGGAAAAAACTTTCGTGTTGCCACTCAAAAATATTGAGCCCGTTATAGAAGTTTACCTGGAGCCGATGGCAGGTGAATTGGCAGAGGTGGTGGTGCAAACCAACCGCACCAATCAGAACCGCAGTGATGTGCCCACCCGTATCGAAGCATTGCCTGCTGAGGAACTGGACGAAAAAAGCACCATGCGCCCCGGCGATATCAAAATGCTGCTAGGGGAGATCACGGGTGTACACGTACAAGCGGCTTCGGCGGTAAGCGGCACAGCGAGTTTTCGCATCCAGGGGCTGGATAGCCGTTATACGCAGCTATTGCAGGATGGATTGCCAATGTACGATGGCTTTTCGGGTGGGTTAAGCCTGGTGCAGGTTTCGCCGCTTAACCTGAAGCAGGCCGAGATTATTAAAGGTTCGGCATCGACACTTTATGGTGGTGGGGCTATTGCCGGTTTAGTTAACCTGATCACCAAAACGCCAGCGGCTAAACCCGAATTGACCTTATTGCTTAACCAGAATTCAGCCAGAGGCACCGATGCCAGTGGTTTTTACAGCCAGCAATGGACACACGCAGGAACAACAATTTTTAGTTCTTATAACTATAATGGTGCTTACGATCCGGCTAATACAGGGCTTTCCGCGGTGCCTAAAACCAATCGCTTCACGCTTGCGCCAAAAGTATTCTTAAAGCCAGGCAACCGCGACCAACTTTGGTTTGGTGTTAACCTCATGCACGAAGATCGTTTAGGTGGCGATATGCAGGTCATCAACGGCCATGCCGATAATCAGCACCAATATTTCGAGCGTAACCTAAGCGACCGTCTTTCCACGCAGTTTTCCTACACGCATAAGCTTGACTCGAACAACCAACTGAACTTTAAAAATACGATTGGCTACTTTTACAGGACAATCGGTGAGCCGCAGTTTCTATTTAAGGGCGATCAATTATCATCTTATACCGAAGCTAACTATGTCCGTAATGGCAAAATTGCAAGCTGGGTAGCCGGTGCGGATGTTTGGACAGATCATTTGTCGCAACCAAACGGAAGTGTAGATTTAAGCTATAGCCGCAACACTTACGGAATTTTTGCTCAAAATACCTTCAAACCCACAAAATGGTTAGCTGTAGAAAGTGGCATTCGGCTTGACGAAAACTCGCCGTCATCTGCAAGCTCAAACGGGTTATTCCTGTTGCCACGCGTTAACACGCTATTTACGCTCGATGAACATTGGAGTAGCCGCGTAGGCGGCGGCCTGGGCTATAAGATGCCGGATATTTTTAATGACGATGCCGAAGAACAGGGCTATCGGTATTTGCAGCCATTAAATATTGGCGCAACCAAAGCCGAACGTTCGGCCGGTGCCAACGCAGATGTAAATTATAAAGGCGCAGTAGGCGATGCTTTTTTGCAGGTTAATCACCTATTCTTCCTCACCAAAGTGAATGACCCATTAGTATTACAAAACAATGCATTTATAAACGCCCCGGGTTACCTGATCAGCAAAGGGGCCGAAACCAATATTAAGCTGCTGATGGATGAGTTAGGGATTTACCTTGGTTATACCTATACAGATGTACAACGCCATTTTAACGGGTTAAGCAGTGCTCAGACATTAACACCCAAACACCAGTTAAACGCAGACCTGACCTACGAAGTGGAAAACAGTTTCAGGGCAGGCGTTGAGGGATTTTATACAGGTTCACAAATATTGGACAGTGGTACAACAGGTCGTGATTATTGGACTTTTGGACTACTTGTGCAAAAGATGTGGAAGCATTTTTTTATTTTCATTAACGCCGAGAATCTTACTGATCAACGACAAAGTAAATGGGGAACGATTTATACCGGATCCGTTTCTAATCCCGTGTTCAAAAATATTTACGCGCCGTTGGACGGCAGAGTTATTAATGCCGGAGTTATAATAAAGCTGCTTAACAATAAATAAAAACCGCCTTACTTTCTAATGCGACTTTATACCCCGTAATAGGGCTGCCCCCTTTGGTAAGGCTACCCTAATAAACTTAACTAACCGCATGAAAATTTGCAGTGAGAATAGGAATGCCTTTGTATTTTTCCATTAGACGGGCTGCCCGTTAAAGTTCGGACATATTTCGGGTAACTAAAACGACACGTAACCGCAATTACTTAACCGAAACGATGTGGAATTCAGATCCCTTTCCACTCATAGCTTTTACTTTCCAGCCCTATTAAATCAATAACCCGGTTTACTACTGTCATAGCCAGCTCTTCTATAGTTTGGGGCTTGCTGTAATATGATGGAATCGCCGGACATATGATCCCACCTGCTTCTGTAACAGTCGCCATGTTTCGTATATGGATCAGGTTGAACGGCGTGTCACGGGCTACCAATACCAGTTTACGGCGCTCTTTAAGGATCACGTCGGCCGCACGGGTGATCAGGTCGTCAGAGATTCCTCCTGCTATCCTTCCAAGCGTCCCCATAGAGCATGGAACAATTATCATGGTATCAAACTTTGCCGAACCCGAAGCGAAGGGTGCCATGAAATCATTTTTAGCGTAAAATTTAAAAGGGAACCGGCTGTATTCTTCGTTGTCGAGTTCAAACTTCCAAACATCTTTGGCATTATCTGACATAACAACGCCCACTTCGGCAATTTGATCCTGTAATTGGGTTAGTTTTTTTAGCAGCAGACTGGCATATATTGAACCACTGGCACCCGTAATAGCAACAACTATCTTTTTCTTCATAATTACTCCTTCAACAACCCAAACACACAAAAAGTTAGGGGCACAAAAAAGGGTCGAATAACTTGTACCCGACCCTACATCTACCTATGAAAAACATGCCCTTGAGAGGGCACTACAAATATAATAACACTTTTTAAATTATTAAACAATTTGTTAAAATAATTTTAACCTGTTTATTGAATATTTTTTTCGATTAAAGTTTGGATAATTCCATCAACCATACCTACCCTGGGTACATATATATTTTTGATGTTAGCATTTTTCATTACCGTAAGGTAAATTTCACAGGCTGGAATAATTACATCGGCCCTATCCTGGTTTAGGCCAAGCACGTTGATCCTGTCTTTTAATGAAAACGAGCTCAGGTAGGTATATAATGATCTTAGTTTAGCAAAAGTTAGCGGCATATCTTCTTTTTCTTCGGATAGCCTGAACAGTTTATTAATGTTGCCGCCGGTACCTATGCCTGATAATTGCTTAAAGTTACGGGTATTGTCGCGCACAAAATCCTTCATTTCGTTCCAGGTTTCTTCAGTGTCCTGATTATCCAGAATGCGGATGGTGCCAATGTTAAACGAACGCGAAACGATCAGCTCCCCTGCCGAAAACAGCGAAAGCTCTGTACTGCCGCCGCCTACATCAATATAAAGGTAGTTTTTGCTTTTATCAATATTTTGCTCGGCATGACTGGCATAAATGATACTGGCTTCTTTAGATCCATGTACAATTTCAATATCGATATTAGCCTCATCCTTAATCAGCTTCACAACATCTTCCCCGTTTTTAGCTTCGCGCATGGCCGAAGTTGCACAGGCTAAATAATCGGTAACCTTATATACATCCATCAGGTTACGAAAAGCAACCATTGATTTAACCAGCTCTGTCGTTTTTTTCTCAGATATATGCTGCTGTATAAAAGCATCGTCTCCCAAACGCAACGGAACACGGATCAGGGTATTTTTTTTGAACGACACCGATCCGGTGTTTTGAATTATGTCGGCAATTAACAGCCTCACGGCGTTTGAACCTATATCAATGGCGGCGTATCTCAATGTTATTTCGTTTTATTTTTTAAATAATTATATATTTCAATTTGCGCCCGGTGGCTTTCGGGCGAGTTTGTTTTGTGGTATTTGTTGGTGTTCTGGCTGTTGATCTCACGGGCTTTGGTGTTATCCTCAAGCTGGATATCAATAATATCCCTTATCTCCTGCTGTAGTTTTTCATCATATATCGGGAAGCCAACTTCAACGCGATTGTCGATATTTCGGGTCATGAAATCGGCCGATGTAAGGTAGATGAGCTCCTTGCCGCCATTGCAATAAATATGCACCCGCGCGTGCTCAAGATATTTATCTACAATACTAATCACCTCTATATTTTCGCTATAGCCTTTCACCCCGGCAATTAAGCAGCACATCCCCCTGATGATCATCTTAATTTTCACGCCTGCATTACTCGCCTGGTAAAGCTTGCTGATCATTTCCTCATCGGCCAGGCTGTTCATCTTCAGGATCATATACGCCTGCTTGCCGGCTTTCGCGTTTTTGATCTCGTTATCTATCAGCCTGTAAATTGCAGGCCTTGAGTCAATTGGCGACACGATCAGGCTTTTGAGCCCCTTAGGCAATAATCCCTTATTAATTGCTTTAAAAACATTTACCAGGTCATCGGTGATTCTTTTGTTAGCTGTAAAAAGGGTATGATCGGCATAGATCTGCGCTGTTTTTTCATTAAAATTACCAGTTGAAAGGCAGGCATAATAAGCCAGCTTACCTTTTTCGGTACGGCTAACCAAACATATTTTTGAGTGCACCTTGTAACCGGGCACACCGTACAATACTGTTACGCCCTCCTCTTCAAGCCTGTTACTCCAGTGAATATTGTTTTGCTCATCAAAGCGGGCCCTTAACTCTACAAGGCAGTTTACCTTTTTGCCGTTTTTAGCGGCATTGATCAAAGCATGGACCACTCTTGAGTTTTCGGCCAAACGATATACAGCAATGCTAATCTCTTTTACCTTAGGGTCGATAGCGGCCTCGCGCAAAAAATGGATCACGTAATCATACGATTGATAAGGTGTACTTACCAGGTAATCCTTTTTGGCGATGAGCCCTATAAGGCTTTTACCGAATGAAAGGTCGGCCACAGGGAGTGCTATATATTTGCTATACTCAAGCTCCGGCCCACCAACGTTGGGGAACGCAATAAAGTTCTTGAAATTATGGTACCTGTTACCCGGGATAAGACTTTCGCCATGCAGGCCCATTTTGCCTACCAGGTATTTCAGCATATCCATAGGCATCTCTGAGTCATACAACAAACGCATCGGTTTACCTTTTTTTCGCTTTTGAAGGCTCTTGGCCAGTGAATCGACAAATTTTTCACTCACCTCTTTATCCAGGTCAAGCTCCGCGTCGCGGGTAAGCTGGATGGAGTAAGCCTCAATACTATCATGTTCAAAAATGAAAAAGATATCCTCCAAACTGTACCTGATAATATCATCAAGCAAAATAATGAACTTCAGGTTATTGGTATCGGGCAGTTTAACAAAACGCGAAAGGTTATCCGGGAACTCAATAAGGGCAAACCTCGTTTTTTTATTGGTGGTAAGCTTTACAAAAAAGTAAACGGCCCTATCCCTAAGCTCAGGCAGCGGTAAGGTATCATTGAGCATGATCGGCACCAATGTAGCCAGCAGCTTTTCCCTGAAATAATTTTTAACGAAGGTACCACGGGTTACGTTAAGCTGTTTATCATTAAGGATAAAGATCTTTTCTTCGGCCAGTTGTTTAACAATGATGTTTTCGTACAGGTTATTGAATTTACGTTCCTGCCTTACTACAATATTCTTGATCTGGTTAAGGATCTTTTTAGGGTTATAACCAAGTATCTCTTTCGATTTTTCATTAAGTGCAGCTAAACGGCTTAGTGTGGCAACCCTCACCCTGTAAAACTCGTCGAGGTTAGATGAAAATATAGCTAAGAACCTAATCCGGTCTATCAGGGGAACGGTCGGGTCGGCCGCTTCCTGCAAAACCCTATCGTTAAAATATAGCCAGCTTATTTCTCTGTTAATTAAGGGAACCTGTTTATCCATAAAAATTTCTCGCTTTACAGCCAGATGTTACAAATCTGCTTATTTATTTGTTAACTTAATATTAACTCATGAGGAATTAACCTGTTTTCATTCATCATTATTTATTGCAGAAATTAAACAATTTGTTGCAATATTGCGCTGTATGTTAACAATACATTAGTTTTGCAAAACATTTATAACCAACACACTACTTATGCCAACATTTGATATAGTTAGTAAAATAGACGGGCAAACGCTTGATAACGCGATAAATACCGCCAAAAAAGAGATCCTGAACCGTTACGACTTTAACGATTCAAAAAGCACTATTGACCTTGATAAAAAAACAAACCAGGTTACCATAGTTACTGAAAACGATATGCGCCTTAAAGCCATACAAGACAGCATCATAAGCCGGATGGTTAAACAACATCTTGATCCCAAAGCGCTGGATTTTGGCAAAGAGCAATATGCATCGGGCAACATGATCCGCAAGGAAATCAAGATCAGGGAAGGTATAGATAAGGAAGCTGCTAAAAAGATAGTAAAGAAAATTAAAGATAGCGGCCTTAAAGTGCAAGCCTCCATCATGGACGATCAAGTGCGGGTGCAAGGAAAAAAGATTGACGACCTGCAATCTGTTATCAGCCTTTGCCGCGCGGAGGATTTTGGCCAGCCATTGCAATATATTAATATGAGAGACTAATAGAAATCTCTGATATTAATGTAAAAAATCCTATTAAAACAAAAGGAGCCATGCATTTTGCTACCGCTCCTTTTGTTTTATCTGAAAGCGCTATTAGCCCGCAACTTCAACTTCTTCTTTATTAACTTCATTAGGCCGGCCATTTTTGAAAGCTTTACGCGGCGATAAACCAAGCAATTCAAACATAGCCATATCGGTATCAAATGATGGGTTTGGCGTGGTAAGCAGCTTTTCGCCAGCAAAAATTGAATTAGCTCCTGCCATAAAACAGAAAGCCTGTTCAACCGTACTCATCTCCGTACGACCGGCAGATAAACGCACTACGGTTTTAGGCATAATGATCCTTGTTGTAGCCACCATCCTAACCATGTCCCAAACAGAAACACGGGGCTGATCGGCTAACGGAGTTCCTGCTACCGGAACTAAAGCATTAATAGGCACTGATTCGGGGTGTTTGGGCAGGTTCGACAATGTTTTGAGCATGGATACCCTGTCCTCCACCGTTTCACCCAGGCCAATGATGCCGCCACTGCATACGGTGATCTTAGCTTTGCGCACATGTTCAAGCGTTTTAAGGCGCTCATCGTAGGTACGGGTGGTGATGATCCGTTTGTAATCTTCTTCGGATGTATCAAGGTTATGATTGTAGGCATATAAACCGGCATCGGCCAAACGTTGTGCCTGGCTTTCGGTAAGCATGCCGAGGGTACAACACACTTCCATATCAAGGCTGTTCACCGCTTTAACCATATCAATTACCTTATCAAAATCGCGGTTATCGCGAACCTCACGCCATGCTGCACCCATGCATAAACGTGATGCGCCACCGGCTTTTGCCTTTTCGGCAGCAGCGATTACTTCATCTTTCGGCATTATGGCATGTACATTTACACCTGTATTATAACGGGCAGCTTGCGGGCAGTAAGCACAATCTTCAGAACATCCGCCTGTTTTTATCGATATCAATGAACTGATCTGCACTTCTGCATAATCTTTATTCTCGCGGTGGATCGTAGCGGCCTTGTATACAAGATCAAGCAATGGTGTGTGGTATATATCGGCTATTTCTTCTTTAGTCCAGTTATGTCTAACTTCTGTCATCAGTTTCAGATTAAATTCGTCCCAACAATGTTATTAAGTTATTGTAAACACGCAAATATTCAAAGATTATTTATAAATATAACATTTTGACAGCCCTCAAAAAGAAACTTACTATATAACAAGGTTTTAAATATTTGGCAGCTTAGCCCTTCCGGGGTTCTTGTCCACGCTAATTGCTTATAAATTGCCGTGGGACAGGGACAACCGGCGGATATACTACTTCAATAAAAGCTTGGTAGCTAACCACAGCGGTAGTAAAAACCCTATACAATCGGTAAAAGTGGTGATGATGATGGATGATGCTACTGCGGGGTCAATCCCTACCCTTTTCAATATCAACGGGATGGAAGCGCCTGTTAAGCCTGCTATGATCAGGTTGCCTGTCATGGCTAAAAACAACACCAGGCCAAGCAGCGGATTGGCATCGTAAAAGAACGCTACTATAAACACGATGAGCCCATTGGCGGCGCCGTTGATTAGGCCTACTAAAAACTCTTTTAATACGGTGTTATAAGCTTGTTTGTCGGAAAGGTCGCTTAATGAAATACGCCTAACAGTTACCGCCAATGCCTGTGTGGCAGCATTACCGCCCATACCTGCTATAATGGTCATATAAGCCGAGATAATGGAAAGCTTGGCAACTGTCGAATCAAATGTCCGGATAATGGATGCAGCAAGGAATGCTGTACCCAGGTTAATCACCAGCCATGGCAAACGGCTTTTTACTGCCTCCAGCCAGTTACCGCTCAACTCTTCATCTTCAGATACACCGGAGATCTTCAGGATGTCCTCGGTGTTTTCCTCTTCCATTACGTCGATAATATCATCCACCGTAACGCGTCCGAGCAGTTTCATGTGATCATCAACAACCGGGATACTGGTAAGGTTATATTGCTTAATGAGACGGGCTACCTCTTCCTGGTCAAGCTCGGCTTTTACGTAAACAAAATCGGTAGTTACCAAATCGCTGATGCTGGCATCGGCGCGGGCCTTGATGACTGTTTTAATGGAGAGGATCCCTTTCAGTATGTCGTCATTATCAACTACGCAGATGGTATAAAACTCTTCCATCTCTTCCGATTGTCGGATGATCTCATCAAGCGCATCCTTTTTATCCAAGTTGATGTTTACCTTGATAATCTCGGAGTTCATCAAACCACCGGCAGTATCTTCGGCATAGGTCATCAATGCCCGGATGCTGCTGGCATCTTCATGATCGAGGTCTTCTAAGATCTCTTCCTGGTGTTCTTCATCCAACTGGGAAATGATGTCAGTAGCATCATCATAATCAAGCTCTTCAACTATCTCGGTACGTTTTTCAGGATCGAGGTTTACAAGCAATTCGGCAGGGCCATGCTCTTCGTCCATTTCGGATAAAACTTCCGAAGCAACGTCGGCCGGGAGGATATTGATGATCCTTTCTTTTTCTTCCTGCTGAAGTTTTTCAAATAGTATAGCAATCTCCGAGGCGTGATATTCCTTCAGAACATTCTCTAACTCAGCATCATCGGCTTCGAGCGCTGTTTTAATGCGGAGCAGGTCGGTTTTATCTAATTCAAAAGATTGCATACCCGACTAAATTAAAACAATTAGACCACAATTAAGGAATTAAATGGACAGAAAAAGAGTGCCTAAAGTGGCTATTGTAATGGAATAGTTAGATGCTGTGGTTGTATTTAACCTGCGAGCCGCTCACCTTGCTTAATTTAAAAAGCGCCGGCTCAACCTGCGTTTTTCGGATAGAAAGCTGGATACTGCAATCATTGTCAAATTGCTGATTAAGTACGCCAAGCCCCTCTTCCTTAATGATCCGCATCACATCATTCATTTGCAAATAATCAAATGAGATAGTGTATACGTCATTTACTGTTTTTGAAATGATAACCGATTGGTTTAAGGCATCTTCGGTAGCCGCTTTATAAGCATTAATCAAACCCGGAACCCCTAATAACGTGCCGCCGAAATATCGAACTACTACAACCAGGAGATTGGTAAGATCTTTTGACAGCAGTGTATTCAGGATTGGTCTGCCTGCAGTACCTGAAGGCTCACCGTCATCATTAACCCTGAACACCGAGCGGTCGATGGTTAAACGCATAGCCCAGCAATGGTGATTGGCTTTGGGATGTTCTGATTTTAGTCGGGCAACTATTGCCTTGATGTCATTTTCAGAACTGATGGGATAAGCATAGGCCAGGAACTTGCTGCCGCGGTCGCGAAAAACACCTTCGGCAGGGTTTTCTATGGTTTTATAAGTATCGTCAAAAAGCATTCAAAAATATTACAGGTGCAGGAAGCCCAATGTTTGCGGGAAATAAATAATGATAATAGCCAGCACCGCTATAGCTATGCCGATTTTATTAAGCAGGCTCAGCTTCTCTTTAAATACAAAGATGCCAACCAGCGTACCAACCACAATAACGCCAATATTTACCGACGAAAACACTGCCGAAGGGCTGTTCGCCAGCGCCTGGTGCGCCTTTAAGTAAAAAAGGATATTGCCAAAATTGGCTATCCCTAATACCCAGCCTATGAGGATATGCGGCAATGAAAATTTCATTTTTTTTGTGGATACCTGGTAAATCAAACCAGCAAGGGTTAATATAAACGCAATAATAAAGATGACAAAAATGGCTGTGGTAAAAGGTACATTATTGACCTTGGTAAGCTGTTTTAGCAATACATCAATTACGCCAAAACCGAGGAAAACAATTAACAGGTAAATCCATGAGCCCTTTTCAACTTTGTTACCTGCCGATTTTTGCCAGGGTATAGAGCAGATGATAGCAATGAAAGCCAGTATAATGCCGATGGCTTTTACCATACCGGTGGCTTCGCCAAATAAAACAAATGCTGCCAGTATGGGGATAAACAGGGATAAGCGTTGTGCCACGTCTGTACGAACGATACCGGCCTTGCGCACCGACGTTGCCATGATTACAAATATTGCCGGGAACAGAATCCCCAAAGCCACGTAATTATAAACAGGCCCGTTTTGAATAATACTCAGCTGTGGTTTAAAAAAGAACCAGGTAAGCAAAATAGCCATAGAGTAGTTCCAGGTAATGGCCTGGTAAACGTCCACATGGTAGCGTTTTGCCAGTTTCAGCAAAATGGAAACGATAACACTACAGCAAATACTTAAAAAAACGAACAGCATTTATATAACCGGCTTATTGTATAACAAATGGAGGCGATCGGCGCCTACAGGATATTCATCGGCAAGTATACTTGTTATTTGCGGTGCTTTTATACCTTTCCCTAAAACTTTATTACCGGTAAATACCCTGGCTTCGTCCCAAAGGCCGGCTTCAATAAATGATTCAAGTGTTTTAGCACCGCCTTCAATAATAACAGATTGGATATCCTGAAGGTATAATTGGTACAAAATGTATTGCGGCACAAAGCGTTCAAAATCTTCAAGTGCTATATACCTGTTTTTACCGTCAACATCAAACTTAACCTCGTTAAATATCAACGTTTCTGCAGATTGATCAAATATGTTCAACCCTTTATTCAATTCCAGCCGGCGGTCAATCACCACACGCTTAGGCGACGGGCCATCCCAGTAACGGGTGTTTAATTGTGGGTTGTCACTTAATACCGTGTTTTTGCCAACCAGTATAGCATCTTCTTCACTGCGCCATTTGTGTACCAGTTTGCGCGATTCGGGCCCCGTGATCCAAAACTGCCTGCCATCTGCCGGAGCAAAAAAGCCATCCTGTGTTTGTGCCCACTTTAATATAATATATGGCCTGTGCTTTTGTACCTTGGTAAAAAAGCGACGGTTAAGCCATTGACATTCCTGTTCTAATACGCCGGTTATTACTTGAATGCCGGCAGCCTGCAATTTTTCAATACCTTTTCCGTCGACCTGAGCAAATGGGTCGCGGCAACCAACAATCACTTCAGGGATTTGATGTTTGATGATCAGATCGGCGCAGGGCGGCGTTTTACCATAATGCGCACAAGGCTCTAATGAAACATATATAATCGAGTTTTTCAGCAGTTGGGCGTAGTTATCAAACCTTTGCGTAACCTGTTCAATAGCGTTAACTTCGGCATGGGCCTGGCCGTATTTCTGATGATAGCCCTCTCCTATTATTTTGCCATCGTGAACTACTACCGCGCCAACCATAGGGTTCGGACTAACGTATCCTGCACCCAATTGAGCAAGCTCCAAACAACGGCGCATATATTTTTCATGTTCAAGCATGCTGCAAAAGTAGCTTTTATGTTACTTTGTTGCATGATTACAATTAAGGATGTTTTTGAAGATTACAGGCAGCAGATAAATGGCATTTATGATGCTGTTGAAACCGAAGCTATTACGCTGTTTGTTATTGCCGAAGTTACCGGTTTATCAAGGGCATCTGTTAAGGCATTCCCCGAAAGAGCGTTAACTGCTGAACAGTCGGAACGGGCGAAAAACATCCTTGCCGAACTAAAAACAGGCAAACCTATTCAATACATCTTTGGTGTCACCGAGTTTTTTGGCTTGCGATTTAAAGTAAACCCATATGTGCTGATCCCACGCCCGGAAACTGAGGAACTGGTGGAATGGATTTTAGAAGGCGAAAGGTTAAAGGCGAAAGGCGAAAGGTTTTCTGTACTGGATATAGGTACGGGCAGTGGCTGTATTGCCATCAGCCTGAAAAAGAATTTGGCAAATGCGGATGTTTCTGCGATAGATATATCCGAAGGAGCTTTGGAAACCGCCAAGGAAAATGCTTTGTTAAATGAAGTTGAGGTTAATTTTATTCTGGCTGATATTTTAAATATTGAGCATAATAAAGAAGAGGCTCAATATAATATCATTGTAAGCAACCCTCCTTATGTTACGCTTGATGATAAAAAGCAGATGCATAGTAATGTTACAGATTTTGAGCCACATACTGCTTTGTTTGTACCCCAACATGATCCGCTGATATTTTACCGGGCCATAGCCGATTTTTCACTCAGTAATTTGATTGCCGGCGGCTTGCTTTTCTTCGAGATCAATGAAAATTTAGGCAATGAAACTGTTGAGCTATTAACTGGTAAAGGATTTAAAAACATTGAGTTAAGAAAAGACATGAGCGGTAGGGACAGGATGGTGAAAGCGCAGCTTTAAAAGGTTACAACTTATCGCTTACCACGCCCTCAAACTTGTAATAGTTACTGTAAAATAGCCAGTAAGCAATACCAAAGTTTAAAGGAATCAGCACCCAAAGCAGCTTGAACATAATGATCCAGAACAATACAATAAATAACCCCAGGATCCATTGCAGGTACTTATCCATATTAAGGCCAAACCAGTAAAGGAGGCAATGAAACAGCATCGCGGTGCTTAAGCCAACAAACAGCAGTTCAATAGCCATTAGCAAGTTAAACCTGCTGAACAGCCAGATACTTTCGGGGATGAGGAGAATGAAATAGACGCCTATAAAATTTAGAAATAGCTGTGGCCTGCTATAAGGCAAATTGCGGGAAAAGCAAAGGCCGTTCTCTTCAAATTTCCTTTCCTCAAATATCAATACAATATGTGCCGTTATAACAGCAAGGATTGCTATACCGGCAACACGGACATCAGTTTTAACATCAGCAAACACGTAAAACACCCCGGTGATGATAAGCCAGGAAAGCGCCTTGGTAATGAGGTATGGAACCTTACGCTTATCAAACAGGTGGTAAACGTAAAGGCTGAAATAAGGTTTACGCCATTTGCTGCTTAGTTTTAATAATATAGATTGATCATTGCCATCAACAAGTCCGTTAATTTGCTTTGTATAAATAACTGCACTTAAATAAGTTAAGGCGATTAAATACAGTAAAATGCAAACCGGAAATAAATAATACTTATTGGAAAAACCCACCCCCACAGCGATGAGTGCGTACAATATTACCGGCGATAATATAGCAGCCTGTACCCAAAACCAGCTTATTATTTGTTTCCCTTTGTTCAGGGCATTGCTGCTATAAAATAAAAAATGTTGACTGGGGGCAAAGATTTGCCCGGATACGTAATGCCAGCTTTTAACGGCATAAATAAACCAGCTTATAAACACCAGGATCATTACAACCGAACTGCTGTCCATAGCCAGCATCAGTGCTTTGTGATAGCCTATTAAGTATTGAGGTGGTACAATACCAACCATCGCTAAAAACACAAACAACAGGATTCCCGCATGTACCCGGAAAAAACCGCGGGCAAATATTTTTAACAATACGTTAGTTAGCGGCTTCATCAGCTGATAACCTTTAAGGTTTGATCTTCTACTAAAAGCTCGCCCGATACAGGTAGTGAGCCATTCTCCAATATTTGGTGCGACGATAATAAAAAACTGGTTCCCTGTTGCTCCTGCCGCTCCCTTATCCAGGTATTTAATATTGCCAACGAGGCCGTATCAATAGTGATCAAAGGTTCGTCGAGCAGGATCAGTTTGGGATTACCTAAAAAAGCCAACAGCAACGAGAGTTTTTTCATCATACCGCTACTATAAGTACCTACGGGGCGGTCTACAAAACTTTGCATGCCCATGCTTTTAATATAACCTTCCTCCTGTCTGGCCGGTGCGTCTTTAGCATCAGCAAACAGCCTTATCATTTCAAACCCTGTTAAAAAATCCGGAAACACAGGCTCGGCTTCGGCAAAATTTACGAGCTTGCGGTAAGCTACCGGTTGTTTTTTTATACTGATGTTTTCATCAAGCAAGATGTCTCCATCAAATGCCAATATACCGGCAATGGATTTTAGGAAGGTACTTTTACCCGACCCGTTTACTCCTTTTATCCAGTAAATGCCGCTTTCAAGCTTGAGGCTGTCAATTTTTAAAGCAGGGTAACTACCGTATAATTTTTTGAAGTTTTGAAATTGCAGCATCGTTAATTTGATAACAAAATGAATCTGTTGTTACACAAAAAGAGACGCCTGTAAAGCGTCTCTAAAAGTAATTATCTAAATAAATCCGAAATTGAAAATCCCAATTCCAAAATCCTATAAAGAAGCTCCTTCAATCAGCGCACTGTAAAACTCGCCAACGTCCATACCGGCTGCCCTTACCTGCTGCGGAATCAAACTGGCGGCCGACTGACCGGGCGTGGTGTTGATCTCAATAAAATAAAAATCATTACTGCCTTCAAGCAAAATAAAGTCGATCCTGGCCATGCCGCGGCAGTTGAGGCGGGTATACACCTCGGTAACTATGCCAGCAATTTCTTTAACCTTTTCAGCCGAAAGGTCGGCGGGAGTTATTTCTTGTGTTACACCAGAAGTATATTTCGCCTCGTAATCAAAAAAATCTTTTGAGGTTATAATTTCTGTAGCAGGCAATACCTTTATTTTACCGTGCAGGCGTGCTATACCAATACTGAACTCGCGGCCTTTAATAAATTCTTCTACTAACACCTGGGCATCTTCCTGAAATGCCCTGTTCAATGCTTCCGGCAGGCCGGCTATGTTTTGAACCTTGCTCATACCCACGCTGCTGCCACCATTATTAGGTTTAACAAACAACGGAAATTTCAAATTAGCTGCTATTGTGGCAACGTCATGCACATCGCGCTCAAATAAACGCATGGAATGTGCGGTATGCAAGCCATGGATCCCGTGCACGATAGCTTTGGTATAAGCCTTGTTCATGGTAATGGCCGATGTTGTAGCGTCGCAGGTATTATAAGGGATGCCAAGCATATCAAAATAGCCCTGCAGCTTTCCATCCTCGCCGGGGCTGCCATGAATGGTGATGAAGGCAAAGTCGAACTTTATTTTTTCCTGGTTAAGGGTGATGGTAAAATCATTCTTGTCAACATCGACTGTCGCGTCATCTGCTTCAAAAAACCACCTGTCGCGGGTAATTAATATAGTATAAACTTTATAGTTGCTGTTTGACGCCAGATTAGCTGCGATATTTTTTGCGCTGTTGAGGGATACTTCATATTCGCCGGTAAAACCTCCGGCCAAAAGGGCAATATTTTTAAGACTCATTTTATTTCGGATTTCGGATGTTCGATTTCGAATTTATTTCCAGGAGCAACGAAAGCGACCTGATTTCGAAGTCGAAATTAGAATAAATATCATTGCAAATAATACTAAAGTTTAAATTTTGAGTTTAAAACTCCCAAAATTCTGCAATAATTAATTCCGAAATCGAACATCCAAAATCCGACATCCTAACACCCATATCCAAAATAATTCCTATGTTTGATACTTAATTAAAAGGTTTACCCTTACGTATACTGATGAGCAAATTTGGGGCTTACTTAAAATCAAAATCATTCCGGAATAACTTATTAATGGCTATTGTAACCGTGATAGCCGTTGTTTTAATAGCTTTTTTTAGCCTTGGTTATTATACCCGTCATGGTTCGGGCATACCCGTACCAAAGCTTAAAGGCCTTTCCATTGATAAAGCTATGGATATTTTAAAAGAGCAGGGATTCGGCTATAAAATAGATTCTGTGTATGTACAGGACGTGGCCCCCGGTACTATCGTTGAACAAGACCCAGATCCCGGGACCAACGTTAAAGAAAGCCGGGTAATTTACCTTACCATGGTAACCCTGCAGGCGCCAAATGTAGCCTTGCCCGATCTTGAACAAAGCAATTATCGCGAAGCGATAGCTACCATATCAAATTATGGCTTAAAACTGGGCGATACAACGTACCGTTCGGATATTGCCCGCGACCGGATCCTGGAGGTACGTTTTGGCGGACAAGTGATAAAACCGGGTACCAAGATCCCCAAAGGCTCAAGGATAGATTTGGTTTTGGGCGATGGTGAGGGTGCAAGCGAAGTGGAAATACCCGAACTGGTAAATCTTGACCTTGATGCCGCCCGATTTGCTATAAAAGGCGCCGGCTTAACTGTTGGGATCATTACTTACCAGGGTACTATTACCGATTCGACTAATGTTGTTGTTGTTTCGCAATACCCGATGAAGACCGATTCATTAAGCAAAACAAGTATTGGCACGCGTATAAATCTTACTGTTTCACAAGGTACCAAAACCGATGCAGCTCCACCGGCAAATTAAAGCTTCCGAACTGATTGAGCGTTTAAGCAAAGGTGAAAGCCTTAACCTGCTCGACGTGCGCGAGGTTATTGAATTCCATACTTATAATATAGGCGGTGATAATATCCCCCTTTCAAATTTGGAGAATGCGCTTAACAGTTTACCCTACAACAAAACAGATGAGATAATCGTTATGTGCAAAATTGGTTTAAGGAGCGAAACTGCACAAAACATATTGAAGCGGTATGGCTATAACAACGTTCGTAACTTGAGCGGCGGATTAGTTGCCATTCAAAAATTAAAATAAATACAACAAACACCATCTATTCAATATCATGACCGCGGAAAAACAAGGATCAGGCATACTGAAAAAATTTATCATAGCGCTGGTAATCATTATCGTTGTGCTTTTAGGCTTTACAGGTTTCAATTATTACCTCAAATACTTTGGACCTAACGTTACGGATAAACAGGAGTACTTATACATTCACACCGGCGCAACATTTGGCGATGTTTTTAAAACAATACAAGATGAGGGCATTGTGAAAGATACTGCTTCATTTGGCTGGGCTGCCCGTAATATGAATTATATTACCCGTGTAAAACCAGGTAAATATCGCCTGCATGAAGGCATGGGGAACCGCAAGCTCATCAATATGCTGGCCTCAGGTACACAAGAGCCTGTTAAAGTTGAATTTCACGGATTGCGACTTAAAGAACAGTTTGCGGGATTTATCTCGAAAAAGATTGAACCGGATTCAATGGCGATTATTCGGCTGCTTGATTCGGCGAGTTTTGTAAGTAAATATGGTTTTACTACCGATAACGTTTATACCGTGATCATGCCCGACTCATACCAGATGTACTGGAATACGAGCCCGGAAAAGTTCTTTAAACGAATGTACGACCACTATCAGGCTTTTTGGACACCTGAACGTAAACAACTGGCTGCTGCAATAAACTTAACCCCTCAGGAAGTATCTGTCCTGGCATCAATAGTTGATGCTGAAGCGCTGCATGATGATGAAATGCCCGCCGTAGCAGGTTTATACCTTAATCGTCTTAAAAAAGGAATGAAACTGGAGGCCGACCCTACCGTGATCTTCGCGCTGAACGATTTTACTATAAAACGTGTGCTTACCCGCTACCTTTCATATAACTCGCCATATAATACTTACCTGCATACAGGTTTACCTCCGGGGCCTATCATGATGCCATCGGTTAATGCGGTGAAAGCAGTGTTAAACTATCAAAAGAGCGACTATATTTATATGTGCGCCAAAGCTGATTTTTCCGGCTACCATGCCTTTGCCACCAACGTGGCGGACCATTTGGTTAATGCGCATAAATTTCAGCAAGCCCTTAATGATCATAACATCCGAAGGTAATGTTTGAGCACACTACTAAAATACGGGTGCGCTATGGCGAAACCGACCAGATGGGCTATATGTATTACGGTAACTACGCCGAATTTTATGAAGTAGGCCGCGTGGAGATGCTTCGCAGTCTTGGCCTTACTTATAAAGGCATGGAAGAATCGGGCATTATGATGCCTGTGCTCGAGCTTCATTGCAAATACCTGAAGCCGGCTTTATATGACGAGGAAATCAGCATCAGGGTGATCATGGATAAGCTGCCAGGCATCCGCATCCATTTCAGGTACGAACTTACAAACCCAAAAGGTGAACTTATTAATACCGGCGAAACGCTGCTCGTATTCATTAACATGAAAACCAATCGCCCATGCCTGCCACCACAGGATTTTACCGATAGATTAATGCCCTTTTTTAAGTAAATTTGGTGTAAATGAAATGGCTGCACCGCTTTTTAATCCGGTTTACGTTTTACAGGTACATCATCGAGTGGACGAAGTCTGTCATCATTCCGGGTTTCAGGCCGTTGCCGCTATACACCGTTATTGATTTTTTTGTAAAGGAAATCACCAATAACTCGCTTATTAACCGGGCCTATGCTTTAGCCTATAGCTTTATGCTCGCCGTTTTTCCGGCTACTATTTTTTTGTTCACGCTTATCCCCTACGTGCCCATAAAACATTTTAAAGGCAACCTGATGATGGTGCTGGCCTCTGTAATGCCAACAAATGCCTATATGGCGTTCAGAGAAACCCTTTTCGATATCGTAAGTAATCAAAACGGCAAGCTCCTTTCCTTCGGTTTCCTGACAACCTTGTATTTTGCTACGAATGGCGTTATCAATCTCATGAAAGCCTTTAATAAATCCTCATTAATTGAGGATAAACGGAGCTGGCTTAAAAGGCGCCTGGTAGCCACAGGAATTACCGTAGCTATAAGTTTCGCGTTATTACTGGCCATTTCCATACTCATCCTGGGTCAATCCATTATCAGGTTCATTCAATCGCATGTGGCGTCTGAAAATCATTTTTGGGTTTACCCTGTGATGCTGTTCAGATGGGTGATTATTGTGGTGATCATTTTTGTAACCATAGGGTGCTTATACCGTTACGCTCCTGCACATAAAAAGAAATGGAATTTTATTAATCCTGGCTCCATACTGGCTACGGCACTGGCAGTTTTAACTTCACTGGGCTTTTCCTATTATATCAACAATTTCTCGTCGTACAATAAAGTTTACGGCTCGATAGGTACGCTCATCGTTGTGATGATCTGGATGTATATAAACTCATTAATTTTGATAATCGGGTTCGAATTAAACGCGTCCGTAGAGCTTTCCAAGCGTACAATCCGTATTGTAAAACCCAGATTTAACACTTTTCGGGCAAAAAAAACCGATCAGGCAAAAAATTAACTACCTATTAATCAGCAATTAATACAGATTATTTAATTAAATTAAAAAAAGTGAAATTCAAATTTGGCAATTCGCCCCGGATTTGTACTTTTGTCCCCGGAGAGTTGGCAGAGTGGTCGATTGCGGCAGTCTTGAAAACTGTTGAACTGTGAAAGGTTCCTGGGGTTCGAATCCCTAACTCTCCGCCAAGTATCTAAGCCCTGAAATAGCTGATTTCGGGGCTTTTTCTTATACTGGAATAGCCACTCTTACCTGAACAAAATGGTTGATGTGACCCAAGGTAAGTGCATCCGTTTGGGTTTGAAAAGACAGCCAATGCATTTGGAAAGCTTCCTGTTTACCGCACCGCTATAATCACGCGTTGATAGCTGGTAAGAGACGGTGTGCCGTTATCCGTTGCCTGAAAAACAATGTGAATTGTTTGGCCGGAAACAGCGTCTTTAGGTACCCTGATTTGTGTTTGCCTGGCTTTTCGGGGTTTAATATCGACACTTTTCCCGGGATAAGTTCCTTGTTGAAATTGCACCAGCTAACAGAAACCAGATTTCCGTCAGGATCAGAAACGGCTCCGTACAGTCTGATCGTTTCGCCGACTGTTGCCCTGACATTTAATGGACCTTCTATTTTGGCAACTGGCTCGTGATTTGCCAGTGCATATATTGGCGTTACCGACCGTTTAATCCGGGCAGCAAAATCCCGCTGAGCGGCAGGAAAAAAGTTAGGGTACGTATTATTTCGATCTTTCGGCACAGCGAGTGAAGCTGCCATAGCCTGGGATGACGTATCACTATTCTGGAAGAAGGCGTTTTTACCTTTAGGATCAATAAATCCGGTGCCGCCCCAGCCTCCATAAGTACCTTTTTCTTATGCACGTAATCCATTGTCAAGCATGTTCATAAACGTTGGGTCGTCGCCCTCCCCTAACCATGAACCTTTTTCCTGAACAGGCATCCATACAATATAACCCATTTTCTTCAACTCGTCGTTAGTATGTCCGCTGAGACCAAAATAGTCCATGATGTCGCCTTTTACCATTTATTTTCCATCGCCCATACTCTGTACAGGGCTCCCAATGGCCCCCTGTCTGATATATTTTCCTTCATCCAGGATACTGTCATATAAACGGAATCCTATGAAGTCGCATTTAGTTGAGCACCATATCCATAGTTCGGTCCGCCTTTAAACTCACGGTATTCAAAAACCCTTCGCTGTAACAACGCCATTTTGAACGGTGATCTTGGTTTCGGAGCCATAACCAAAAACTGAACCGTTATTAGCGGTATAAGTATATGAATTTTTACTTTCAGTCTTAAAGTTTTGCCATACTTTATAGCTTTTGTCATAAGCGGTATCATTGGCATCTTTTTTTCAGGCAGATAGCCCAATAATAACCAACAGGAAGATAAAGCACGTTTTCATGCGGTTTGGTTTTTAAACCTATTCGGCAAAAAATATAAAAACGCTACAGCTAATAACAAATATTCTTGTTTATTTTGGGCGATATCATAATACAATACCATGAAAACTGAAACTATAGCGATACATGCCGGCAACCATGTTGATGAAGCAACAAGGGCCGTTATACAACCCATTATTATGTCAACCACTTTTGAGCGCGGTGAGGATGGCGGTTTTCCGGCAGGTTATATTTACAGTCGCTCATCGAACCCCAATCGTCACGCACTGGAGCATGTGCTGGCAAAGTTAGAGGGAGGTGTTGAAGCAGCTTGCTTTTCATCAGGTAATGCGGCCGGGATGTCGGTATTTCAATCATTGGAGCCGGGCACCCATATAATTGCGCCGGATGATATGTATCATGGCTTACGTAATCAGCTTAAAACCCTTTTTGCCGGGATCCTTACCTTCGATTTTATTGATGTAAACGATACCGGGGTTTTACAACAGCACATCAAGCCCGAAACAGGTTTGATCTGGATTGAAACACCTTCAAACCCCCTGCTTAAAATAACCGATATTAAAAAGGTGGTTGCTATTGCCAAAGCAAAGGGCATTAAAGTTTTGTGCGATAATACATTTGCCACCCCTATGTGCCAGCGACCACTTGAGCTGGGCGCGGATATGGTTATGCACTCAGCCACCAAATATTTTGGCGGACATAGCGACCTGATGGGCGGCGTGTTGATCACGGCCGAAAAGAATGATTGGTGGACAAAAATCCGCCAGGTGCAGGAAATGGGTGGCGCAATCCCCTCGCCTATGGATTGTTATTACCTGGTACGCAGTATTAAAACTTTACCATACCGTGTAAAAGGCCACGTACAAAACGCACAGTTATTAGCCGAATACCTTGAACAGCATCCCAATGTTGAACAGGTAATGTACCCCGGTTTGCCCTCGCACCCGCAGCATGAGATAGCTAAAGATCAGATGCTGGCTTTTGGTGGCATGTTATCTTTTACTATTAAGGGCGATGAGAACGACACGCATAACATCATCAATAAGCTGAAACTATTTATCAAAGCTACCAGCCTTGGTGGTGTTGAAAGCCTAATAGAACACCGCGCTACTGTTGAAGGGCCGGATACCAAAACACCACGAAACCTGCTAAGGGTTTCGGTTGGGCTGGAACATATTGATGATTTGATTGCCGATATGAAGCAGGCTTTGGCTTAGGCCTTTTAAGGTAAAAGGATAAAGGTTAAAGGCGAAAGGTAGCTGCATTTGTCTAAGCTTAAAATTGTTCTCGAATGAACCTTTTGCCTTTGGCCTTTTACCTTAACCTTAAAAAGAAATAAAATTTGGTATATTACCTCACAATCCCTTATATTCGCAACATTATTTGGTAGTGATACCAACGTCGATCAATCCTCCGCACATAGTTCGGGTTTTGATTTATAAAGAAGCGGCGAGAGATCAGGCTCAATGACCCGCTGGCAACCCTTCAATGTTGAAGAAGGTGCCAATTCCTGTCCCGGCAAATAACACCGGGGAATATAAATTTATAACCATGAAAAGTTTAATTAAATTTACGCAACGCAACACTTTTTACACCTTAAACGGTAACGTACAACATATTGGCTCCCCTATTGGCTGTATTTGTATGTGTTGCTGCTGTTGATGCTTAGCACGCTCCTATTTTTCATTTTCTGAAAAGCGTGTTGTTAAACCGGTTGTTTTTAAACCGGCTTTCCAAATTCATCTAAACATTCAAAAATCTAAATTAAACACATTAAAAAATTACAACTATGTCTGCCTTAAAATTCGAAACCTTACAATTACATGCCGGTCAGGAAGTTGATCCAACAACAGGTTCACGCGCTGTGCCCATTTATCAAACTACTTCATACGTATTCAACAGTGCCGAACATGGTGCAAACCTGTTTGCGCTGAAAGAGTTTGGTAATATCTATACCCGCATCATGAACCCTACTACCGATGTGTTTGAAAAACGCATCGCGGCGTTAGAGGGCGGTGTGGCAGCGCTGGCGACAGCTTCTGGCCAGGCATCTCAATTCCTTGCCCTTAATAATATTTTACAGGTTGGCGATAACTTTGTTACCTCACCTTTCCTATATGGCGGTACTTATAACCAGTTTAAAGTAGCGTTTAAACGCCTGGGCATCGATGTGCGTTTTGCCAAAGATGATACTGCGGTCAATATCGAGGCGCTTATTGATGATAAAACAAAGGCCATTTTCCTGGAAACCATTGGTAACCCGGGCTTTACTATTGCCGATTTTGAAAAGGTGAGCGAAGTTGCCAAAAGGCATGACCTGCCGCTAATTGTTGATAATACTTTCGGTGCGGGTGGTTACCTCTTCCGTCCCATTGAACATGGCGCTAATGTGGTTGTTGAGTCAACCACCAAATGGATTGGCGGGCATGGTACCAGTATTGGCGGCGTCATTATTGATGCAGGCAATTACAATTGGGGTAACGGTAAGTTTCCGCAATTCACTGAACCATCTGAGGGGTACCACGGGTTGATATTTAACGATGTATTTGGCATTGGCGGTCCGTTTGGCAATATCCAGTTTATTATTCGTGCCCGTGTGGAAGGCTTGAGAGATTTCGGCCCGTCGCAGGCTCCATTTAATTCATGGCTGAACATTCAGGGACTGGAAACACTTTCGTTACGCGTGCAACGTCATGTTGATAATGCCCTGCAACTGGCTAAATGGCTGGAGCAGCATTCGCAGGTGGCAAGCGTAAATTACCCGGGACTGGAATCATCGCCATATCATGAGCTGGCTAAAAAATATTTAAAGAATGGTTTCGGTGGCGTATTGTCATTCGAGATTAAGGGGAGTAAAGAGCAGGCCAGCCGATTGATCAACAACCTGAAACTGGTTAGCCATTTGGCCAATGTTGGCGACGCAAAAACACTCATCATTCAGCCATCGGCAACTACGCATCAGCAATTGTCTGATGAAGAGCAATTGGCTGCCGGTGTTACGCCAGCTTCATTGCGCGTGGCTGTTGGTATTGAGCATATTGACGATATTAAAGCTGATTTTGAGCAGGCTTTTGCAAAAATTAAGCAAGGTGAGGGTGAGTTAGTTTAATAATGTATAGTTTTTTTAAGTGATATAGTAAACGTTATTGCAGGTTGCAGCCGGAAATACCGGTTGCACCTGAAATAACAAAACAACAGAATGAACGCAGAGATATTTAAATACACTGATACTTTTGAATTTGAATCGGGCCGTACAATTGAAGGTTTAGAAATAGGTTTTCACACTTATGGCCGGTTAAATAAGGAAAAAAATAACATTGTTTGGGTTTGCCATGCGCTTACTGCCAACAGCGATGTATTTGACTGGTGGAAAGGGCTTATTGGCGAGGGGTATTTTTTTAACCCGGAAGAGCATTTTATAGTTTGCGCCAATATTTTGGGTTCTCCTTACGGCACTACAAGTCCGTTGAGCATTAACCCGGTTACCGGCCAGCCATATTATCTTTCATATCCCCAGTTTACTACAAGGGATATGGTTAAAGCGCACCAGTTGCTTGCCCAGCATTTAAACATTAATAATATCAGTGTATTAATTGGAGGTTCATTAGGCGGCCAGCAGGCTATGGAATGGGCTATTATTGAACCGGAGCGCATCAAAAATCTTATTCTGATAGCAACTAATGCCAAGCATTCACCATGGGGCATTGCCTTTAACGAGTCGCAACGTTTGGCTATCACTACCGACCGCACCTTTTACAGCAATACGCCCGAAGGCGGTCAGAAAGGCTTAAAAGCTGCGCGCAGTATCGCGCTTTTAAGTTATCGTACTTATAAAACTTACGGCATTACCCAGCAGGAAGAAGCCGACGATGTGCAGGACAATTTCCGCTCTTCATCGTACCAAAATTACCAGGGGCAAAAGCTGGTGAACCGCTTTAACGCCTATAGTTATTGGTACCTGACCAAAGTGATGGACTCACACAATGTGGGCCGGGGCCGTCACGGTGTAGATAAAGCGTTGAGCCTCATCAAGGCAAAAACATTAGTTATCGGCATCTCGTCGGATGTTTTGTTCCCTGTTGAAGAACAGCAATACTTGTTCAGGCATATCCCTAAGGCCGCCTTTGCCAAACTGGATTCGTTTTATGGGCACGATGGATTTTTAATTGAAACAGAAGCATTAACAAAAATATTCACATCATTTTTTAAAACCGATGTGAAAGGAAAAATTATAGAACTGCAACGTACAGCGTAATGAGTAAAAAGTTAAATATCGGCCTCTTCGGATTTGGAGTTGTTGGCCAGGGGTTATATGATATCGTTAAAACAAAGCATTTAAATATCGAGATAGTAAAATTTGCTATTAAAGACCCTAATAAAAAGCGTTCCCTGCCGGCCCACCTGTTCACCACTGATAAGGAAGAACTGCTTAATAACCCCGAGATCAACACCATTGTTGAACTGATCAATGATACCGAAGCTGCTTTTGAAATTGTTTCAAGAGCATTAAAATCTGGCAAGAACGTGGTATCTGCCAGTAAGAAAATGATCGCCCTGCATTTGGACGAACTGATCGAGATCCAGCATCAATACGGTACATCATTATTATATGAAGGCGCGGTTTGCGGTAGTATCCCTATTATCCGCAATCTGGAAGAATATTATGATAATGAACTACTGCATTCTATCAGCGGTATTTTCAATGGCTCATCAAACTATATCCTTTCAAAAGGTTTTATTGAAGGGCTCGATTACGACAGTGCATTAAAACAAGCCCAGGACCTGGGTTTTGCAGAAACCGACCCAACAAGTGATGTTGGTGGTTTTGATGCAAAATACAAACTGGTTATTGCTGCTGCACACGCATATGGCGTAGTTGTACAGCCCGATGAAGTATTTAACCTCGGCATTCAGAACCTTGCAGCCGCAGATTTGCAATATGCCCGCGAAAAGAACCTCAAAATTAAACTGGTACCTGTAGCTAAAGAGCTTGACGACCGTAACGTTGCCCTGTTTGTACTGCCTAAATTTGTAAACGACAAAGAGTTTTTATACAACGTTGAGTACGAATATAATGGCGTAACCGTACAGGCCGCCTTTGCCGATCAGCAATTCTTTTTTGGCAAAGGTGCAGGTGGGCATCCTACCGGCTCGGCTGTACTTTCGGATATAGCGGCATTACGTTATAACTACCAATACGAATACAAAAAAGCTAAAGAGAAAACAGACCTTAATTTTACCAATAACATTGAATTAACCATTTACCTGCGTTATGACGATGAGGAACTGGTTGAAGCACTGAATTTTGAACACATCAATGAGCGTTACTATTCAGGTAATTATAAATTTGTGATAGGAAAAATCAATTTGCAAAATCTGATCGCTAATCAACATCGTATATCTGAGAGTAAGGCTTTCGTAGCCTTTGCCGATCAGCTTACGGGGGTCAGCTTAGCATCGGTAACTAAACAAACAGCTGAAGTTTTTTAATAGATTCTCCGGTTGTTAATAAAAAAAGGCTTCTCAAATTGGGAAGCCTTTTTACATTTAATTAATTTTCTACAGCTTATTTAGCCGGTTCCGTAGCTTCTTTGGCCGAGTTCAGGAACACGAACTGGTTATCAAACATATCTATTTTAATAACGCTGTCTTTATCAACTGTACCCGCCAGGATCTGTTTACTCAACTCGTTCAGTATCTTTTTCTGGATAACGCGTTTTAACGGACGTGCACCAAATTGAGGATCATAACCTAACTGGGCCAACCAATCTAAGGCTTCATCGGATGCTTCGATAGTTACACCCATTTCAGCAAGCGTTTGCTGTACCTGTTTAAACTGCAGCTTAACGATATCATGAATTTCATCGCGATTAAGCGGAGTAAACATGATGATCTCATCTATCCTGTTTAAAAACTCCGGACGGATAGTTGCCCTTAACAAATTGAACAGCTCGTTTTTGGTTTTTGCCACCAGTTCATTGCGGTTTTCGTCCTCCAGGTTTTGGAAGTTTTCCTGGATGATGTTTGAACCAATGTTGGAGGTCATGATGATGATAGTATTCTTAAAATTCACCACACGGCCTTTATTATCAGTTAAGCGGCCATCATCCAGCACCTGCAGCAGGATGTTAAATACATCGGGATGGGCTTTTTCAATTTCATCCAGTAAAACCACACTATAAGGCTTGCGACGAACGGCCTCCGTTAACTGTCCGCCTTCATCATACCCAACATAGCCCGGAGGCGCTCCTATCAGTCTTGAAACAGCATGGCGTTCCTGGTATTCACTCATATCTATCCTCACAAGTGCACCTTCGTCATTAAACAGGTATTCGGCCAGGGCTTTTGCCAGTTCGGTTTTACCCACACCGGTTGTACCTAAAAATATGAACGAACCTATTGGCCTGCGCTTATCCTGCAAACCTGCACGGCTGCGGCGGATAGCATCACTTATTGCCTCAATAGCTTCTTCCTGCCCGGCTACACGTTTGTGCAGTTCATCTTCAAGATTAAGCAGTTTTTCACGTTCGCTTTGGATCATCTTGCTTACCGGGATGCCTGTCCAGCGGCTTACTACACCGGCAATATCATCGGCGGTAACCTCTTCCTTCAGCATGCGGCTGTCGCTTTGATTTTCAAGCAGGGCAGCTTTCAGCTTTTCAACTTCGGCCTGGGCTTCAACTATAGTACCGTAGCGTAATTCGGCTACCTTACCATAATCGCCCGCACGTTCAGCCTGTTCGGCTTCCAGTTTATAGTTTTCAATCAGCTCAACCTTAGTATTAATACCGTCAACAAGGTCTTTTTCGCCTTTCCATTTGGCACGTAATGAATCACGCTGTTGTGACAGATTGGCTATTTCCTCACTTAGTTCGGCAACCTTACGATCGTCTTTTTCACGTTTGATAGCTTCGCGCTCAATTTCAAGCTGCATGATGCGGCGTTCCAGTTCGTCAACCACTTCCGGTACCGAATCCATTTCAAGGCGAAGTTTTGAAGCGGCTTCATCCATCAGGTCGATAGCTTTATCCGGTAAAAACCTGTCGGAAATATAGCGTTGTGACATTTCGACAGAGGCGATGATCGCTTCGTCTTTGATCCTCACTTTGTGGTGGGTTTCATAACGTTCTTTCAGTCCACGTAAAATAGAGATGGCATCAGCAGCATCAGGTTCTTCTACCATTACTTTCTGGAAACGGCGTTCCAAAGCTTTATCTTTTTCAAGGTACTTTTGGTATTCGTTAAGGGTTGTAGCACCAATTGAACGAAGCTCACCACGGGCCAGGGCCGGTTTCAGGATATTGGCCGCATCCATAGCGCCTTCTCCCCCGCCTGCACCTACCAGCGTATGGATCTCATCTATAAAAAGGATGATTTCCCCGTCGCTTTGGGTAACCTCCTTTACAACTGCTTTCAACCGTTCTTCAAACTCTCCCTTATATTTGGCGCCTGCAATGAGTGCACCCATATCCAACGAGTATACCACTTTGGTTTTCAGGCTCTCAGGTACATCACCTTTGATGATCCTGAAAGCTATTCCTTCGGCAATGGCAGTTTTACCAACGCCGGGCTCGCCAACCAAAATCGGGTTGTTTTTGGTACGGCGTGACAGAATCTGGATAACCCGGCGAATTTCATCGTCGCGGCCAATAACCGGATCCAGCTTGCCCGAACCTGCATATTCGTTCAAATTGCGGGCATACTTGTTAAGGGCGTTATAGGTAGCTTCAGCGTTTTGATCAGTTACTTTGCTATCGCCGCGGAGTTCAACAATGGCTTTTTTTAGGTCTTTTTCATTAACACCCGAATCTTTCAGGATGCTGCTTACCGCACCACCGGCGGCTAAAATGCCTAACAGCACATGCTCAACAGATACAAATTCGTCTTTAAATTCTTTTAAATATCCCGACGCTTTTTGCAAAGCAGAATTTGCTTCGGACGAAAGGTATACGTTGCTGCCGCTTACCTTGGGGAACGATGCAATCTGCGCATCTAACGTATCATTTAACCTGTTCAGGTTAACATTTAATTTCTTTAATAAGTAGGTAATTACGTTTTCATCAACCAGCAATAAGCCTTTAAGCAGATGCGCGGTCTCAATTGCTTGCTGTTGGTTACCAACAGCAATTTCAGATGCCTTTTGTACGGCTTCCTGAGCTTTTATGGTAAAGTTGTTAAAATTCATAGTACTCATGGTTGATCAAATTATCGGCCATCGTACCTATAGTGAAAAATTGTCATTTAAAATTAAACCACAATGACACTTTGCCATGATTATTAGCAATTTAGATACTATAATGTTTAACAAACTACAGGGCAAATTGTCGTTTTGCCATGCTAAATAAATCTGTTGGGCTATGAGTAAATGAATAATGGAACGATCGCAGTCCTGCTATATATGTGGTATTTTTAGTATTACGGAATGCCGCGGTGCTGATAGATTATGCCGGTGCAGGTTTAACTAATCGAGTTTATCAACTCTTACCAGATTACAAGTCCAGGCAAGTGGTTTTCCGCCATTCCGTCCGTCAACTACTCCGCTTGTCTTCATCGTCTTTTTATCACTACCTAAGGTGTAATAATTTGCGTACTGCCTGCCTTTCAGATCGTAAGTGGCGTCAGGCCTCGCGTCAGTGATCGTTAATAGATAAATGTTATCTGATAAAACTTTAAAAGTACCGCTGTGCGTAACAATCTGCCTCTCATTTTCCTTTGCGATATTATAAAAGCTTCCGTCTGATTTAAATACCACTTTACTTCCGGGATTGGTTGTGTCGTTCCAAATACCAACAAACGGCTTAATTTCTTTCTGATTAGCCCTTTCTACAGTTCTGCAGGAAAAAGTTGTTAATACAGTAATAAGAATTGCGATAGATTTAAGAGATTTCAGTAACATGTGATTTTGGTTTTATGTGTAAATTATACTTATCCCTTTTTTAAAAAACAATCAAGGTTCAACAAAATAGGCTTATATCTTCTTTGACCGAATATTCAGTAAAAAGGGTTAACCACACGCTGTCACATTCCTGTTACAATTTTTATAAATATTTTCATAATTTTGTTTAATCCATAAAATATAATTGAATACCCATTTCTTTTTTAACAGTCTCCCGGTAAAATACCGGTCGCAATACCGTTTGCATTATACTTACCAAAACCTGGTAGCCATAAGGGGTGCCAGTATAGTATTTTTATTGCTTAATGTAATTATCCGGATCCTTTATCTTGTATTCCCCATTAGCTTAACCAAAGCTCAAAATTTTCCCGAGTTTAATTTCAGCAACTGGGTTTTCATTATTATAACTCCCGTTTTCCTGATAGCGAGTAACCTTTTTATCGTTAGCTTCAAAAGCCATAAAAAAGCTACAACAGGCATGTCATTGCTTGTATTTTTGTTTGCGCTTTATATTATTGTTTGCGGCATGTATTCCAGCTTTATAGCCACCTCCAATCCGAGTAATGCCCTCACCTTATATCTTGTCGCATTAAGCTTAATCAGCGTGATAATTGTTTTTGAATACTATGAAACCGTATTGCTGCTTATTGCCGTTGAGCTTTTTTTTACTTCCCTGCTATTTTACAGTGAAACGCCGGCTACGGATATGTTGTATAACCAGTTGATCTCAGCTATCTTACTTTCCGGCTTTTATTTTATCTCAAGGTACTTTTTTTCCTACAAGGCCAACTATTATTTTCAGGTGATTGAGATTCGCGAAAAAAACTCGGAAATAGAAAAAGCAAGCGAGTTTAAAAACCAGGTGTTGGGTATGGTTGCCCATGACCTGCGTAACCCGATAGCTGCTGTTGAATCAATTGCCATGATGATGGAACTTGATGAGGTTAATGAGGAAACACAAGACAACATCAATATGATCAAAGCATCCTGCGTAAAAGCGCGGAGTATTATTGATGATTTACTGGAGGCAGCCCGAAACGAGAACATAGCGGTTATTGAAACTCAAAATATTGAGCTTAACCAATGGCTTAACAATATCGTGAACGAATGGAAATTACAACTGGGCAATAAAGTTAATGTACTGTTCAGCAGTTCGGTGAGTGTTGCCCATGCGCTCATAAATCACGAAAAATTTCACCGGGTTATTGATAACCTGATCAGTAACGCGGTGAAATTTTCAAAAGACCGGGATAATGTGGATGTACGCCTGCTTAAACTAAACGATACGGTAGTTATTGAAGTTCAGGATTACGGCATGGGCATCCCTGCCAATATGCTGCCGGAGATCTTTAACCAATTTTCAAAAGCTGGCCGAGCCGGTTTACGCGGCGAAAAGTCGACCGGTCTTGGGTTGAGTATTGTACGCCAGATTATTGAAAAGCATAAAGGCACTATCAGCGTTACTAGCACTGAGGGACAGGGTTCAACGTTCAGGATCACCTTGCCGGTGGTTAATTCGTTTTAGGATATTAAATAAATCTTTTTTTATCCAAGGTAATCTTCTCAAATGACCACTTAAAAAATGGGTGTCATACTGAGTGTTTAAATCCGGAGGCCTCTGAAGGTGCAATGACATTTACACTACCCGTCATCCCGAATTTATTTCGGGATCCCACGCGCTGAGCGGCTATGCAAGCGGCCTTGCATGTGGGGTGCTGAAACAAGTTTAGCATGACTGTATTTTTTATTATGTCATGGGTAGCCCGTCGAAGTATGGCGGGCTGGCCTCTGCTCAGGAGTCTTTGACGGGCTCAGACTGATAGCCCCTCTTTGTCATCTAACCTTCATAGTCCATGGATTTTAATCACTCAGCATGACGGCGTAGATGCGTCATTTCACCTTCAAGCATTTATAATTTGCTATATTAAACAACCTCAATGGTCACGGTACCTCCCGCCTTAAGGGCCTCAAAAATCTTTGTGTTGAGTTTAGCTGTAGCCATTGTACTGTGCAGAACAGCATCAACGCCTTTATCTTCACCGGGGAGAAGGCAGCCGTCGGTATCCTTGGCAAAATTCCCAACATGGATCTCAATTCCGGCGAAACCGGGTACATTCTCTAATAATGGCAGGTTTTCGTTGTGTTTGGGGCTGAAAAATTTGACTACATTATAAGTTCCTGTAGGTATGGCTGTTTGCGTTTTAATTTTTATTGATGCAATTTGAGCAAGGCTCATACCGCTATTTAGCCCTCTGTCTACGTCCTCCAGTATAAAACATTCGAAGGCGCCATTTATTGATAATTCGCCAATGGTTGATTGTTTGGTTTTGATTTTTCTTTCGAGTTTTAAGTTTAGGTTCATGATACTGGTTTTTAATTGCTAATATTAGTAATTAAAAATCTAATTATCAATAGATTATATTAACAAAAGTAAATTTATCTTTGAAGATTATTCTTCCTTTGATTTATAGAACCTGTTATCGAAATTAACCAAAAACAGTTCGGTAGTGGCTCGGGTAAGAGCTGTATAAAACCACCGCAGAAAATCCATATTGATCATTTCATCGGTTACATAGCCCTGATCAACAAAAACGGCATCCCATTGGCCGCCCTGTGCTTTATGGCAGGTAATGGCATAGGCAAATTTTATTTGCAAGGCATTGTAATATGGATTGAGCTTCAGTTCATTGTGCATCGCCCTTTTGTTGGGCAAATGTTCATAGTCCTTCATTACTTCCTGGTAAAACCGTTTCTGATCATCCTGGCTTAACGCGGGCGAATCGGCATAAAGCGTATCAAGCAAAACCTTACAATCAAGGGTTGGATCTTCGGCATAGTCAATAAATTCGAGCTGCACATCGGCAAAACGAAAACCATACATCTCTTCGGTGCGGCGTACTTTTACTATACGGGCAATATCGCCGTTGGCAATAAACGCAGTACTATTTTCATCTTTATCCTGCAGCCAAAAGTAATTGTTCTTCACTATCATGATCTGATCGCCGCCGGTAAGCTCTTCCTCCCGGTATAAAATGCGGTTTCGAATTTGCCCATTGTACAAATTGGCATTTTTGTTTGAGCGGCAAATGATAAGTGTACGGTCATAACCGTATTTACGGTAAGCGTACTCCAGGCCTTCAGGCAACCGCTCGCCGGTCATCCTGTAAACATCCTTAAAACCTTTGGTTACAATTTTAGGGATCTCGATGATCTCTTCGCGGATCAGATCGCGGATATTGGTGGCATTAAATAAAATACCCGAATTCTTTTGCTGGCGCAAAACTTCTGTAAGCTCATAGCTGAATATCGACAGGCCAAATTTATCGCCCATAAGCTGCACGTCAAGCGCAGGGCTGTCGTCGGCCCCTACAGGCGGTAACTGTGCGGTATCACCTACCAGTATCAGCTTGCAGTTTTTATCATTATAAACATATCTCAGCAAATCAAACAATAACGACACGTGATTGCTGCCTATTGCTTCATCCGAAATCATGGAGGCTTCATCTACAATAAAAAGGGTATCGCTGGCCAGGTTATCGGCGAGGGCAAAACCATCATCGATCGTCAAGGCCGATTTTTTACGGTAGATGCGTTTGTGAATAGTAAAAGCCTTGCGCCCAGAGTAATTGGTAATGACCTTGGCGGCACGTCCGGTTGGGGCAAGCAGCACGGCTTTATAGTTATAATGCCTCAGTGCCTTTACCAGCGCGCCCACGATAGTTGTTTTCCCGGTGCCGGCATAGCCTTTCAGAATAAAGCATTCGTCGCCTTCGGTACTTTTTAAAAAGGCATGCAGCTTGCTAAAAAGTTCCGTTTGCTGGCCTGTTGGCTCATGCGGAAATGACTGGCGGATATGATCGGGACTTGACACCCTGCAAAAATGATGATAAGTAATTTAATTCAGTAAGATTAGTTTTACATTTGAGCCATGGAATTTGACGAAAACAAAGAGGACGAAAAATACAGCGAAGACGATTATGTAGATATTTACTCCAAAAGAGCGATATTTTGGTTTTCGTTTTTTAACCTGATATTTGGCGGGGTGCTGCTGGTGATCAATTTATATAATGCAGGTTACAGAAAGGCGGTTCCGGCGGTGCTGGCCTTTGTATTATTTTTTTCCTATCTCTCCTACTTTGTTATCATGCATTCGGGCGTTAACCTGCAACAGGTTGTTGATGCTATGAATGTAACGGCTAAAGGCGGCCAGCCAACACCGGCGCAGGTTACAGCAATGCTTTCGGTAGCAGGCCTTAACATAGGTTTTGGCCTGATTGGTGCTTTAATTCTAAGCCAGTTTTTTTTCAGGAGATATTTTCCGGATAATGATTATTATCCTAAGCCTGTAGGATTGCCGATTTTGATCTTTATCATCCTGATGATATTAACCCGCATTTTATAACAGCATACCAATTTGGGCTCCGGTAATTACTGTATCTGCCAAAAAATATTACTTTTGTTAAAACCGGTATGAACGAACACAATTACACTTACCACGATGATAACTTTAGTTTAGATAAAACTGAGGATTATACTTTATTAATACAGGTTGAAGACAAATCGTTTTCGTACGCCATAAGTAATAACGGCAAGCTAATAGCCTGGGCCGAAAATTACCCATTTGATGAGCTAAGCGATCCGCAGGAATTGCTTGACCTGCTGTCGGCCAAGTACGGGCAAATAATTATCGGTTTACCTGCTCACAGCTTTACACTGGTGCCGGCAGAATTGTTTAGCGGCGAGCGCCTGCCGAACCTGGCCCGTTTCCTGGATGTAAAAGCCGACAGCAAAGTTATAGCCCAGGTATTAGACAAAGAGAATATCATCGTATACAATACCAGCGAAACCATTGTGAGTGCCGCAGAAGAATTTGGCATCCGTAATACCGTTTTTACATCAAAAGGCTGGTTGACTGCCATTGCCCAAAACAATCCCGGCAACGACTGCCTTTACCTCAATATCGAAAAAGAAAAGGTGGAGATAGCTCATTTTGCGTCCGGCAAACTGCGTTTCTATAACTCTTTTGATTTTAATGGCGATGATGAACTGGTTTACTTTACTGTGCTGGTTGCCAATGAACTTAACCTCGAAGCTAAATATACCAACTTATATGTAAGCGGTAACATTGATGTCGACAGTAAAGGACTAAGTCGCCTGGCCGAATTTTTCAAAGTGGCCGAAGTCAATAATTTACAGGTGTTACAATTACCCGCGGAGGTTGTAGCTCACAGGGTGTTATCAATAGCGGCTCTTTCATTATGCGCATTATCGGAGGCAGTTTAAAAGGCTTAAGGCTTAATCCGCCAAAAAATCTTCCTGTTCGTCCTACAACCGATTTGGCAAAAGAAGCTTTATTTAATATCCTGCTTAACCAAATTGAGTTTGAAGGCATTAAAGTGCTTGACCTGTTTAGCGGCACCGGCAACATCTCGCTTGAATTTGCTTCACGCGGAGCTTCAGAAGTTATATCTGTCGACAGGAGTATTCATTGCGTTAATTATCTTAAAGATACCTCGCGGCAGCATAAGCTTACACAAATAAAAAGTTACCGCGAAGATGTATTCAAATACCTGAATATTGAAACGGAACAATACGATCTGATATTTGCCGACCCGCCCTATGACCTGAACAGGATCCCCGATTTGCCAAAAGTTATTTTTGAAAAGAGCCTGCTTAAACCTGATGGCCTGTTAATTGTTGAACACCAGTCCCTGCAAAATTTGAGTAATCATCCCGCTTTTGTTGAACAAAGAAAATACGGGCATTCGTCATTTTCGTTTTTCAGACCGGTTTAGATAACTGCCGTTAAAATAACTATCCCGCTTTCTTTAAAGCCCTTTAACCGCTCAGGATCTGCATCGGTAATGATCGCGTTGATGATATCTAAGCCTGCAAAATTAAGGTAGGTTTCCTTGCTTATTTTGCTGGCATCACACAGAATGTAGGTAAATGCGCTGTTTGCAGCAAAAGCTGTTGTAATGGATGCTTCATGTTCACTATTGGCGAACAATCCTGCTTCCGAAATACCGTCAACGCCCAAAAAAGCTTTGGTTGCACGGTATTTTTGAATATTCTCAATGGCAGTGGTGCCATGTACAGCCTGTCGCTCTTTATCCAGCTCCCCTCCTATTATATTAACACTAACAGCGCTATCCTGAAGCTCATATACTACAGGTAATGAATTTGTTATCAACTTTATCTTCTTGTTTTTAATGAACTGGCATAACCTGAAAACAGTACTCCCGCAATCCATAAAAATAACATCCCCATCAGTGATTTGCGATGCGGCCCTGCGGCAAATGGCATCTTTAACAGCTGCGTTTTGAGCGCTTTTATTCACAAAGCTATGTGGCTTTTCGTGAGGATTAACTTTTGTTGCTCCTCCATGAGTACGATAAAGCAATCCATCGGCTGCTAACTGGTTCAGGTCGCGGCGTGCTGTAATTTCTGAAATGTTCAGTTCGGCAGCCAATTGCTTTATATCAACCTCTCCACTTAGACTGAGCTGCTCAATTATTTTTTGTTTTCTTTTTGGAAAGTTCATTTTATTAATCCTATTTTCGTTCAAAAATAGTCATTATTAATCATAAATGATCAAATAAAAATGAATCAAATCAAAATACTTAATACCGATATTTTATCAGATAACTGGTACGTCCTTAAAAAAGTAACTTACGAGGTTACGGAAAAAGACGGTAAAACCGCTGTGCAAAGCCGTGAAGCTTATGACCGCGGCAACGGCGCAACCATTTTGCTTTATAATAAAGCACAGTCATCTGTAATATTAACCAGGCAATTCAGGCTGCCAACCTATATCAACGGAAACCCCGACGGAATGCTGATTGAATGTTGTGCCGGTTTGCTTGATAAGGATAATCCGGAAGATTGCATCCGTAAGGAAACCGAGGAAGAAACCGGCTATAAAATAACTGATGTTAAAAAGGTTTTTGAAGCTTATATGTCGCCGGGCTCTGTTACCGAAATCCTTTACTTTTTTGTTGCCGAATATGCCAAAGAAATGAAAGTTAGTGATGGCGGGGGGCTCGCCCACGAAAATGAAAATATTGAAGTTTTAGAGCTGCCATTCAGCGAAGCCCTGCAAATGGTAAAAACCGGGGAAATAAAAGATGGCAAGACAATTATGCTTTTGCAGTATGCTCAGTTGGCTTCGCTGGTTTAGTGTTGATTTTGTTGATGATGTGAATGGCGCATTTTGTCAGATATAAAGTCGCGCATTAAATAATGCTGATAAAAGGCAAAAAACAATCGTTCATTTAAACAATCCAATCAACTATTCATTAATTTTACTGCATGAAGACAGCCCTTTTTCCAGGTTCATTTGATCCGCTTACTAAAGCTCACGTTGATATTGTGAAACGATCTGTTGAGCTTTTTGATAAGCTTTACATAGGCATCGGCGTGAACAGCAGCAAAAAGGGGTTGCTGAGTGTTGAACAGCGCGAACAAATGATCAGGGCAGTTTTCGCGCACGACGAACGGATCCACGTGATAGCCTATGAAGGCCTTACTGTCGATTTTTGCAAGAGCATAGGCGCCGCTTACATGATCAGGGGGATTCGTACAGTATCAGACTTTGAGTATGAAAAAGCGATTGCCCAGATGAACCATTCGCTGGCACCCGACATCGAAAGCATATTTATCGTCAGCAAACCAGGTTATTCATCCATCAGTTCAACCATTGTACGCGAAATCATTCGCTATAATGGCGATGTGAGCCAGTTTATTCCGAGAGAGGCATTACCTTATTTGTAACCAGCTTTTCTTTGTGCAACACATCCATTATGGATGGAAATGTATTTTCAATTATCGGTTCAATATGATGGTGCTCAAACCAGCGCACATCGGTAATACCCTCTTCTTTTTGAGGCTTTAGCTTTTCTTTACCCTTACTTATCATAGCAAACCAATGCGTTTTCTTAAGCACTACCTCGCCGCGGTTAACATATACATGGTATGTTTTACAAATTTTTTCTCCCAGTTCGCTTACTTTTATACCACACTCCTCCTCTACCTCGCGCACTGCCGCTTCTTTTACCTTTTCGTCTTTTTCTATTTTGCCTTTGGGCAGGTCCCATTTATCATTACGATAAATGAATAAATATTGCCCCTTAGTGTTCATAACCAGGCCCCCTGCCGCTTCAATAAGTGTAATATTCTTTTTAACTGCTTTAAGATACACCTTAGCGTTGGCTGTTTTTATGTAGAACAGTTTGTTAGGATTAGCGAGGATCCAGGTATATATAATTTTAAGGTCAAAGGTCTCTGCATCAAGCCTTTCAAAATTATCTGCATGCTTTGGTTCAGATTCTGTGAGCAGGATAACCTTTTCGTTAATATAAATTCTGTATTTTTGAGCCATGTTTACTAATAATGAGATCGAACAACAAGTAGCCGAATTCCTGTTGCAAATTAAAGCAATTAAATTACAACCCAATAATCCTTTTACATGGGCATCGGGCTGGAAATCTCCAATTTACTGCGATAACCGCGTTACACTTTCTCATCCAACTATCCGCACTTACATCAGGCAGCAATTAGTGGCAGCCATACAGGATAAATTCGGGTCAGTTGGCTGCATTGCAGGTGTGGCAACTGCAGGTATACCGCAAGGTGCTTTAGTAGCCCAGGAATTAGGCCTTCCATTTATCTATGTACGTTCAAAACCTAAGGAGCATGGTACAGGCAGCATGATTGAGGGCGATGCCGCTACTACATCAGGCAAGCGGGTTGTAGTTATTGAAGATCTGCTTTCAACCGGTAAAAGCAGCCTGCAGGCCGTTGAAGCGTTACGTGCAGCAGGTTATGACGTTGCGGGCCTGGCAGCTATATTTACCTATGGCTTTGATATTGCCGACGAAAACTTTAAACAGGCCAACTGCCCATACGTAACCCTATCAAATTACAACGCGCTTATTAAATACGCTGAAGAACATCAGTTCATTAACGAAAAGGATGTAAACCTGCTCAGGCAGTGGCGCGAAAACCCATCAACCTGGGGTGAAATGGCTGCAAGTTAAGACCGTTGATTTTTTTGATTTCGATGATTGCGCTGATTTTTAGATTGTTCGTCAGCGTAATTTGTCTCAAATCTCAAATCTAATATCTCAAATCTATCCATGAATACATTTACCAGTACCATAAGTATTAACAAGCCTTTAATGGAGGTTTACGATTTCCTGGCCGATTTCAATAATCACCGTCAACTGATGCCTGATAATATCCAGGAATGGACATCCACCCGGGATGAAGCCCGTTTCAGTATCCAGAATATGGCCAAACTTGCTTTGAAAATTGAGGAGCGTGTGCCCGGTCAGCTGATAAGGATCATACCTGCCGAGAAACCGCCGTTTAACCTGGAACTAAAATGGTCGTTATCTTTCAATAACGACCATACTGATATTTTATTCACCATTGGCGCAGAGCTTAGCATGATGATGAAAATGCTGGCATCAGGTCCGCTTCAAAAATTGGCCGACCATGAAACACAAAGCTTATTTAATATTTTAAACTAAGCTTAGGGCTTGCCCTAAATCTTATAATTAATATAATTTTAATATACTTTGCGCTTTTGTGTATTGTTGATGGCTATTACCACATTGATGATAATTAAACCTATAATTAATGCTCCCATGACCATTGTTAAATAATTTAAATAAATTTTTATACTGTATGTTAGTCAAAGGCTGTACCATTATATTATAACCGGTTAGATATAGCGATTAAACGTATTAAATATACTTTTAGTTTACACTCCATTATCATTTCTGTGTAATTGTATACCCATGGATTTCATTTTATGGGGAAAAATTGCTGCTCAAAAAATCCCCATCCATAATATCAGCACCATATATCGTTAAAATGAAGATTTTACCGTACTTTTGCGCCAAATTAGAGGTGCAGCATGATCACGGTATCCAATCTTTCTTTACGTTACGGTAAGCGTACTTTGTTTGAAGACGTAAACCTGAAATTTACACAGGGCAACTGTTATGGTATTATTGGCGCCAATGGCGCGGGTAAGTCAACATTCCTGAAAATTCTTTCGGGCGATATTGACCCAACCAGCGGCTCGGTTAGCTTCACTCCCGGCGAACGCATGGCTGTTTTGAGCCAAAACCATTACGCTTTTGACGAATTCACAGTTATCGAAACGGTGATGATGGGCCATAAGGAAATGTACGCCGTAATGAAGGAGAAAGACGCTATTTATCTTAAAGAAGATTTTAGCGATGCCGATGGCGAACGCGCGGGTGAACTGGAAAATCTCTTTGCCGAAATGGACGGCTGGAATGCCGAAAGCAATGCAGCTACCCTGCTCAGCAACCTTGGCATTAAAGAAGAATTTCACTATCAACTGGTTAAAGACCTTGATAACACCCAAAAAGTACGCGTTTTATTAGCCCAGGCACTTTTTGGCAAACCGGATATCCTGTTACTGGACGAGCCTACCAACGATTTGGACATCCACACCATTAGTTGGCTGGAAGATTTCCTTGCTTCATATGAGGCTATCGTACTGGTAGTATCGCACGACAGGCACTTCCTGGATACTGTGTGTACCCACGTAGTAGATATCGATTTCGGTAAAATGACCATTTATACCGGTAACTATACCTTCTGGTACGAATCGAGCCAATTGGCCCTAAAACAACGCGCCGAGCAAAATAAGAAAGCCGAAGATAAAGTTAAAGAGCTCCAGGAGTTTATCCGCAGGTTTAGTGCCAACGCGTCCAAATCAAAACAGGCAACCAGCCGTAAAAAAGCTTTGGATAAGATCAACCTGGATGAAATTCAGCCATCAAACCGTAAATACCCAGGTATTATTTTCAACAACCTGGGTCGTGAAGCCGGCGATCAGATCCTGACCGTTGAAAACCTGGGCAAAACCCTTAATGGCGAGGTGCTGTTCAACAATATTACCTTCACTGTAAACAAAGGCGATAAAATTTCCATCCTGTCGCAAAACAGTTTGGCAACTACTGCTTTCTATAATATTTTAACAGGCCGCGATAAAGATTTTACAGGCACCTTTAAATGGGGTGTAACCATTAACGCGGCTGATATCCCTAACGACAGCAGCGAGTACTTCGACGGTAAAAACGATAACCTGATTGACTGGCTGCGCGAATACTCACCAGGCGAAAAAGACGATCAGTTTATCCGCGGATTTTTAGGCCGGATGCTGTTTTCGGGCGAAGAAGTTATGAAAAAATGCAGTGTGCTATCTGGTGGCGAAAAAATGCGCTGTATGTTTAGCCGTATGATGCTGCAGCAAGCCAACCTGCTGATGTTTGACGAACCAACCAACCACCTCGACCTGGAATCGATCACAGCGCTTAACAATGGTATGAAAGACTTCCGCGGCACTATCCTGTTCACCTCACGGGATCATGAACTGGTTGAAACGGTAGCCAATCGGATTATTGAGTTAACACCAGGTGGTTACATTGATAAACTCATGACCTATGATGAATACATTAACAGCCCCGTAGTGCAAAAACAACAGGAAGATTTATACGCCGCTGTATAATAACCGGTAAGGAATATAAAGGCCAGGTAGTATAATACTACCTGGCCTTTATATTTTATAACCTATAATAAGTTAAACCCGGAGGCCTGCGTTTCGAGCTGATTAATAGTAGATTCGTCGCTAAACAGATAAAAATGATCTTTAGTGTACGAATATTGAACATTTAAGCCGTTTTGGGCAATGAAATCTTTAACAACACTTTCATACAGCAGTTTGTTAATTTTGAGTAATTTTCTTTTTTTCATGAGAGATAGATATTAAGTTTTACAATTTAAGCACCTTTTGTTAAAATTCCAACAAAAAAATTAACATTTTGTTATGAAGTTGCTATAATTAACTTTTTTTTGGCCGAGCCGGGAATAAAATGAACACCAGGAAGATGAAAGCGGGTTATTACTCCAACCTTTAATTTTACAATAAGCAGATTAAAATAATTAATAACTATGAGTAATTCAGCCTGCTGAAAAAGAAAATAATTTGCATATTTGCAACCCGGCAAAAGTTGGCACATATGACTCCGTAGCTCAGCTGGTAGAGCAAATGACTCTTAATCATTGGGTCGAGAGTTCGAATCTCTCCGGGGTCACTGAAATTTCAAAAAACAGCCTTTAGGATATCGTTAAGGCTGTTTTTTTGTTTCACCACTCAATAACATACCCGCCTAAAACAACCATTGCATCAAGGTTTCATAAAAAAATGTTTCGCCAATATTTCACCGTGTTTCACCAGTAACCCAATTTGTCTCACCAGAATGGCAACTAAAGAATTTAAACAAAGCATCTCTGCTATGATCATTTTACACCACCGGGAAATGTCAGACGGCACCCGGGGTCACTTTTTTAGGCAAGTTGTCAATTTTATTGGCAACTTTTTTTTATGACAACTATTTTTTCCATAGGCTTTTGAGCTAAGTCCGATTGCTTTGGATACGAATCGTCAATCACAAGTTACTTCGTTTGATATAACCTTCAAATTGGTACCGCTTTCGATCATTTGCAAGCAAAAATAAACTTTACATTAACTGCCTCGCGGCCAGATTTAACTTATTCGCTCCGTAAACTCCTCACTGGGTTCATGAGCGCGGCTTTCAAACTTTGATAGCTTACAGTCAGCAATGTGATCACCAGCATCAAAATGGCCACACTCGCAAATATCCACCAGGGTAATCCGGTATGATAGGTATAATGCTGGAGCCAGCTGTGCATCAAACCGTAAGCCATCGGAGTGGCGATCAGCAAAGCGATCCCGATCAATAGTATAAAATCCATCGATAGCAAGCGCCATACCGCAAAAACAGATGCGCCTAAAACTTTGCGAACACCGATTTCTTTTACCCGTTGCTCGGCCATAAAGGAAGCCATACCGAACAAGCCCAGGCAACTGATGAAAATGGCCAGTCCGGCAAAAGCACCGGCCAGTTTGCCCACCCGCTCTTCCAATTTGAACTTACCGGCGTACTCATCATCAACGAACTTGTAAGCGAACGGTACCGCGGGCGAATACATCCTACTTACCGCGGCGATCTTATTTAGCGCTGCATGAGCGCCGGCATTGGGATTGATCCTGATCAGCACATCCGCGAACGGGCCTGGGCCTAAATAAAAGATCGTTTGTTTAACCGGCTCATACGGCGATTCCATGACCATATTTTTGACCACACCGATCACAGTCAGGTCTCGTTTGCCCACATGAACAATTTGTCCGACCGGGTTTTTAAAGCCCATGTATCTGACTGCAGCTTCGTTGAGAACCAGAGAAAGCGAGTCTGCCACATTGCCTGGTATAAAGTCACGCCCGGCGGTAAACTGCCACCCAACAGCTTTGCCATAGTCTTCGTTAACACGAATACTCCCAAAAAAATCCGCTTGAGCAGGGTCTTTACCCTGCCAGTTAATATCTCCGCGGTTGTTGTTGATGCCCGTTGTCGTGCTGGATGCTTCACCGACAGCGGTTACGGCCCCTGTAGCAAGTAGGTCGGCCCTAACCGCGCTAAAGTGTTTATGTAGGTCATCATTGGTAACTGCCACATCAATTAGGCTGGCCCGATTGTAGCCAACCGGCAGGTCTTTGGCAAATTGCACCTGTTTGAACACGATGATCGTTCCGATGATCAGCACCACTGAAACGGTAAACTGCGTCACCACCAGAATTTTACGCGGAAGCGCCGCGAGCGGTCCGGCTTTAAAAGTGCCCTTCAATACTTTAACCGGGTTAAAAGCCGACAGGTATAAGGCTGGATAACTGCCGGCAATGATGCCTGTAAAAACCGTAAAGCCGAGGCAGGCGGCCCAGAACAGCGGCTGTGCCCATAAAATGCGGCTCTGTTTACCAGCAACAGCATTAAACCAGGGCAACGCCAGCCAAACCAACACCAGCGCGATCATGAACGCGCAAAAGGCAATGAGGAAAGATTCGCAATAAAACTGTTGGATAAGCTGCCCACGTAAAGAACCCACCGCCTTGCGGATACCGACTTCCTTCGCCCGCTTTTCACTACGCGCCGTGCTCAGGTTCATGAAATTAATGCAAGCGAGCAACAACACAAAGATCCCGATGATACCAAATAACCATACGTATTGGATAGCACCGCCGGTATTGACACTGTTTTTGAACTCCGAGTACAAATGCCACTTGTGCATAGGTTGCAGGAACATCGCCGGCTTGAATTTCCGGCTTTCCGCATCAACATGATCTAACTTGATATCCTTGATCCTGGCCGAAACCGTACTCATATCCAAACCGTTGGCCAGTTCTACATACATCTGCAAGGAATTGTCGCCCCAGTCCGTCGGCGATCTTTCATTGCCTGCTGCGTGGATATAATAGTCAAAGGCGCCTATAAAGGCCAAATCGTGAAAACTGCTGTTTTCAGGCAGGTCTTCGTAAACGCCGGCTACTTTGAAAACGTCTTTGTTGTCCAGTCTTATTACTTTGCTCAAGGGGTCGGCATTACCGAACAAAGCTTTCGCGGCGGAAGCCGACAGGAGCATGGCCAAGTGATCTTTCAATCCGTCGCGGTTACCGGTGAGCATCCGGAGCGTGAGCATTTCCGGGCCATCCTGGCCCATGAAATTGCCGTTGAAGCTGATATTTTTAGCGCCAAAGTTGAGGACGTGCCGATCATTCCATGAGGCCAGCACAATATGTTTAAAATACTGGCCGTAGTCTTTACGCAATGCTTCGTCCAGTGGCAGCGGTACGGCGCCATCGGTGTTAATGGTTCCGTTCAACGTCTTGTGCTGCATCACCATAGCAACGCTATCATAATGCCTGTGGTATTGATTGAAGGATAGCTCATCCCATATCCACAGGCCAATGAGTATCGCGGTAGCCATACCGACCGCCAGTCCGCTAATATTGAGCGCGCCTGAAACTTTGTTACGCAGTAAATTGCGCCAGGCAATTTTAAAATAGCTTTTAAACATAAAATATCGATTGGATTTTTGATCCAAAATTATCGGCAGTTCTGCGTAACGAGGTTCCAGTTTAGGAAATGGGACTTCTTTTTTCAGGTCCTTTTGATAGGTTGCAGGGCTTTTGCCCGTTAATTCCTTAAAGATGCGATGAAAGGACGTCTTGGAGTTGAAACCCGAATCGTAGGCGATACCGAGCAGCGTCATGCGGTTATAAGCCGGGTCCTTCATTTTCCGGGCAACTTCGGCGACGCGAAGCTCTGAGATGAATTCGGGGAAATTCTTTTTTAACCCCTGGTTGATGATCCTTGATAATTCGTGAGGCTGAACGCCGAGCTTTTCCGCCAACGCACCAATCGTCAGCTCCGGATCTTCATAAAGGCGGCCATCGTTGACGGCCCGCTTCAGCCGCCGGCCTCGCTCCCGAATGCCTGAAGGCGTAATAACCGGGCTACGTACCAAGGTTCCGGTGGCTGTTTCCAAAACCGCGCGGAATGCGATACCGATCAGCGCGACAGCAAAACAAAGGCTAAAAATATGATCAAACAGCCAGAGCAGGCTGATCAGTATCAATAGCTGCATGCTCCGTTTCATCTGCCGGAAAGCATATAAGGGCCGGTCCATATACCCCGGCTGAAATTGCCGGGAATTAGCGTTGACCAGTCGCCATGCAACTAACAAGTAGATCAGCGTTAGCGCAGGTATATGCCAGCTTTTAAAAAAGAGGCCCAACAGCAAGGTGATCAAATGAAACACATCATACCATTGCCATGCCCGCCCCGGTTTTACGCTGATTTTTACATAATTATACAGTAACGGACCGAGCAGGAGAGAAAATTCCGCCTGCATTTGGGCCACCTGTAACCCGAGTACCACCAGGGCAAGTCCCAACAGCCGGTTTGCCCTTCGCTTTTCTCCCGTAAGAGACCACAACAGGATAGCAAGGGTCAGTCCCACAAAAAAGGTTGCCAGGCAAATGATCTGGTACAGGCCAATAGGGTTGATCTCAAAATCCAAATAAGTGGCAATAATGTTTACCTCAAACTTATCGATAATCTATGAATAAATTGCGATGCAAACTGAGTTGACTTTTAAGGGACTCGGGAGTACAATTGGCGTAACGGCGCGGATGGCGTTCGATTAAAAAAATACAATGAAGGCTGAAGTATTTACTAATTTCATAAATCTAAATTAGCTATCAAACTTAAATCAGAAATAAAATAGTTCGAAATTTGTAAAGTAGGGATCACTTTTCAGGCGAAACCGCCTCATAAGTGACTTATGAGACGGCTTTTTTTATCTCGCACATTTGTCACTCAATTTGATGATTATAGCATAATGTGGAAAAGTTTTTGGCATTACGATAGTAGTGATATATCTTCAAATAGATCACTTATACTGTTTTTAAGATTCGTTGTTCCATTACTACAAACTCTTGATATTTTTCCGTTTCTGTCAATTACTTTTTAGATGTATGTCGCTTTCCAAATGTGGCGGGATCAATTTATACATTACGGGGGTTACTATACGCGACAGTATAGTTGAACTGATCAGCCCGCCGATCAGTACAATAGCTAACGGTGCGATCAAAGGATTGGGGTTCAAGGCAATTGGAAGCAAACCGCAGATTGCCGTAATGGAAGTAAGCACAACGGGTAGAAATCGGGTTTCGCCTGCCATCGCTATTGCTTCATCAATGCTATGGCCTTCCTCACGCAGGTGGTTGGTAAAATCGACCAGCAGCAGCGAGTTTTTAACCTGTATGCCTGACAGACCTATAAAACCGATGATAGAAACCAGTGACATCGGGTTACCCGTGAAAAGCAGGAATACCACACCGCCCAATATACCCAGGGGAATGATCGATAGTACGATAATGATCCCTTTAAATGTCTTGAACTGCAACAGCAGCACGCCAACGAAAAGAAACGTGCTCAGGATGATCACCGACAGAAAGTTGCCGCCTAAGGCATCACCTTCCGATTCCGCTTCTCCGGATAACTTGTAATAATAGCCCGGCGGCATTTTTAATTTATTCAGTTCAGGAACAACCTCTTTCAGGATATCATTGGCCAAGACGTGCTCTTTGGTTAAGGAAGTAACTTTTACAAAGCGCGATTTATTGAAATGGTTGATCGCCGTAGGCGATGTTTCAAACGAAATAGTAGCAATCTGGTTAACCAGTACGGGCGTGCCCTGGATATTATTTACGTACAGGTTCTTCAAGGCATCCAGATTCGAGAACTTATTCCTGGGCAGGGTGATCACCACATTTCGCGAATCGCCCCTGTCGTCGATATAGTCACCCACGTTTAATCCCGCCACGGCCATCCTTACCACTTTATCCACATCACTGGTTAACACGCCTAAGGTACGGGCCTTCTCTTTGTCAATTTTTATTTTGACGTCTGACTTATAGGTATTCAATTCGTTGTTGATATAAAAAGTGCCCGGATTTTTTTTCAGGACCTCCTCCACTTTAAAGGAAAGCTTCCGTAAGGTGTCCTGATCCTCACCAAAAACCCTCACCACAATATTGGCTTCAATCGGAGTACCTTGTTCAAAATCTTTAACTTCTATCCTTGCATAAGGAAAATCGTTGAATTTTTTTCGCAGTTGTTTGATCAGATCTGTTTTCGATTTTGGACTTGCCTCTTCGTCCAGTTGAACGAATACCTGGGCAAAATCAGGCTTTACATCCTGCTGGTGCACGTTGTAATAGATCTGTGGATTGCCTTTGCCCACGTTAGATGTGTAATAAACGATCTCTTTGTGTTTCTTCAGTTCACTTTCTACCAGCCTGGTCACCCGGTCACTTTCGGGAATATCAGCTTGCAGAGGCAGTTTGATATTGATCAGGAACATCGGCTTTTCAGAGGTCGGGAAAAGCTTAAACCCGGTTTGTGTAAATAAGAAAAAAGCAAGCCCGCTTAAGGCCAACGAGATCCCGATAGTAGTTTTGGGCCACTTTAAGGCAAGCGGCATTACCCGGGCATATGATCGGGTGAGGAAACGTTGCAGGTGCTTTAAAAAGAAGTTACCCTCGCCATGGGTATGTGTCTTTAACATTCTGCTGCCCAGGAAGGGAACAAGCGTTAAGGCCACGATCATAGAAGCCAGTACACTGGTCATCACGGCCATCGGCAGACTGCGGATAAACTCACCAGCCATATCGGGCAAAAAGGCAAGTGGCAGAAAGGCGATAACCAATGTAGCCGTACAGCCTATAACCGCTATCCCGATCTGTTGCGTACCTTTCAGGATAGCATCTTTCCGGGAATGCCCCTCGCGAAGCCAGCGCTCGATGTTCTCAACCACCACGATACTATCGTCTACCAGCAGCCCCAATGCCACCACAAGCCCTACGATACTAAGCTGATTTAAGGAATATCCCAATAAATTCATGGCAATGAGCCCCAGGGCCAAAGAAAGCGGGATAGAGATCATCACGATAAGCGATGCCCTAAATCCTAATGGCAGCAAGGTAATGATCACTAAAACGATGGCTAATCCAAAATCAAAACCCAGGTGGCCCAAGCGCTCGGAAACCATGTTAGCCTGGTCAAAGTTTTTAACAAGCCGGACATTCCCGGGCAGGCTTTTGCCGAATTCATCCAGTACCGGTAAAAACTCTTGCTGTACGCTGGCGATATTCACATTGTCTTTCATCCCCGCTGTAACCAGCACACAACGGTGCCCGTTCAGCCGGGTGATATGATCGGCAATGCCATCCTTGTAGCTCACATCGGCCACATCTTTCAGATATATGATCTTGCCATTGGCATTATAAATAACAGTATTGGCCACATCATCAACGGTCTTGAACTTGCCGCTGGTCTTTACGTTGAATATCTTGCTGTCCAGGTTGATGCTGCCGCCAGGGATATCCGCTGCCTCGCTTTGTAAACTGCCTATGACCACATTGAGCGGTATTTTTAATTGAGCCAGTTTATCCAGCTGCATGTCGATCCGGATCTCTTGCTCGGGCATTCCAAAATACTTAACATCCTTGAGGTTGGTGATCTTCTCCAGGCGCGTTTTCAGAATATCCGCTTTATCCCTCAATAATTTCCCGGAAGCATTGTCAGAAACCAATGCCACTTGCAGTACCTTTACATCAGAGGATGAGATCTTTTCTGTTTTGATCATGTAAATATCCTTTGGAAGTTCACTGTTTTTCAAGGCATTGATCTCCGTAGATATTTCCTGGTACTTATTATCTACATCTACGCCATATTTAAATTTCGGCTGGATAACCGCAACACCGTCTTCCACAGTGGTCAGGATCTTTTCGATGTTTTCCAGTCCGTAAATTTTGTTCTCAATGGGTTTTACTACCTGCTCTTCCATATCTTTCGGACTGGTGCCCGGATAGATCACCGTGATCAGGTATTGCGGCGGATGGGTGGTCGGATCTTCCGACCGCGGCATGGTAAACAACGTTAACACGCCTACTACTGCGACAAGCAAAAATATGATCAGTGTGAACTGGTAGTTCTTAACTGCGAAATTTGTAATTTTCATAACTGTAGCCTTACTTGATGATTTTAATAATGGACTGTTCGTTGAGGTAGGCGCTGTTGGAAACTACGATCTGGTCTATACCTTCCAGTTTATCCTTGAGATAGACATTGTCGTTATCGAACTTCAGGATGGTAACCGGCACTCTTTTTACACGGGTCGCGCTAACAGTGGTAAACACAAAACCTTTATTGCCGTCAGCCTCCACCAGCGATCCATAGGGGATCACCATCACACTTTCATCCTGGTGAGTGGCTATCTCCGCCTTGCCAAACATGCCAACCGCAGGTTTGAGGCCATTTAAGTTCAGCTTAAGCTCTACCTGGAACGATCCAAGGGCCTGATCTGCAGCCTGCGACTTGCGAAATACCACCGCCTCAAATTGCCTGCCTGCGTATCCATCGAGCGCGACTTTGGCTGTCTGCCCCGGCTTAATGATGGCCCACTCGCGGTCGGTTACCCCAACTTTTAGCGAATAACTGTTGTGCTGTTCGGTGGAATTGATGAGCAGCACCGGCATGCCTTCGGCGATAACCTCACCTTCATTAGCTATTTTCTTGCTTACGAAGCCATCGGATGCAGCGTATATTTTGGAATAGCGATCATTAAAGGCTACAGCTTCCCGGGCTTTTTGCACAACGTCCAGTGCGGTTTTGGTGTTTTGCAATTGCTCCAGGGTATATACGCTGTCTTTGTAAAGATTGACAGCACGACTATAATCGCGCTGTGCCTTTTCCACACCCAGGCTGGATTGCGCCAGACCGGCTGAAATTTCGGTAGAATTGAGGGTTGCCAGTAATTGTCCTTTTTTGAAGAACTGGCCTTCCTGCACCAGGATACGGTTGATTACGCCGCCTATCTTGAAGGCATATTTAGCTTCATCTTCGGTGCTCACCAGGCCGGTTGCACTAATGTGGTCGGGAACTCCTAATATGGAAACCGATGCTGTTTTAACGGGGATGATATCCGGTTCACCCATTGCGTTTTGTTCCTGATGTTTTTGTTTGCAGGCAGTCAGCAGGAATATGGCTACTATTATTATGCTGAGTAATTGAAGTTTTTTCATTGTTGTAGTGTTTTTATTATTGAATTGTGAAACTGGCATTAGCTCGTTCGATGGCCGTATAGGCTATCCAGGTGTCGTAAAGGGCGATGTTGGCGTTGAGCTGCGCATCTATCCACTGGTTTTGGGCATCCAGCAGTTCGATGTAAATGGCCATTCCTTGCTTATATAGCTTGACCATATCGTTGTAGTACGTCTGGCTGGTCTTCAACTGGGATTGTGCCGCCTTATATTGTGCAATGGCGCTTTGCATGGCGGCCTGGCGTACTTTAAGCTCGGTAAGGAGTTGCTGCTGTACATAGTCGGTCTGTGATGCCAGGGCCTCGCGGTCTGCAATCGTTTGTTTTACCCGGTAACTATTTTTCCCGGAGGAAAACAGGTTCCATTCCAGGGAAACGCCTAATAAGTAATAGCGACTTTGGCTATTGAACTTCCAGTCGAACGCCTGCGATCCCAGGTCGATAAAGGTGCCCAGCTTGGGGATGATATAAGATTTGGCCAGCCCATTCAGGTTGCCGTTAATGTCTTTTGCTATCCGGAGTTTGGCTAATTCCTCCCGGCCAGTGATGTTGTTAGCCAAGCTTTGGCCAAGGGCCGGAAGCGTGGTAATATCATCTAAAAGGATGCTATCCGTTAGCGGCCGATTGATCAGGAAATTAAAATAATAACGGGCCGATTCCGCGGTTTTCTTTGCCCCGGTGAGTGAAGCGTTGATCCGGGAAACTTCATTTTGGCTTCTGAGTACAACCGTCCGATTTACCTTGCTGTTATCATATAGCCTGGTATTGATCCTTTGGCCTTCTTGCACCAGCCTGAGCGAGGACTCATAGATCCCGGTAGCATAAACGGCTTTGAGATAATTATAATAAGCCGTTTTGATCTCTTTGACCAGTTCGCGTTTATAAAGCTGGACTTCGGTTTTTTGCAGATCCACCTGCTGCGCCTTGATGCGCTTATTATAGATCAGTTCCGCATTCAAAATTGGAAGGGTAGTGCGAAACTTGGCGTCATAAAAATTATCCGGGTTGAGCAGAATGTGCTGGTTTTGTAACTGCGGAAAAGCATTGCTGCCGGTCAGTTTATTCAGCGTGGAATAAACCCCGTTAAACAGGTCGCCCGTCGGAAAATCTATCGTCCGTCCGCCGTCGGCTTTAGTATAAGTTGTTGAAAAGGTAACCTCGGGCCCGAACATGCTTTTTGCTTCCTTCAATGCATATACATTTTTTTCGAGTACAAAGTCTTGTTGCTTAATGCTCTGATTAGAGTTGAGCCCCTCGCGGATGTATTCATCCAGCCGGCTTTGAGATTTTGCCGGGGTAGCGGCTATCAGGGCTCCCGCCACCAGGACAAAACCATATCGGATATGTGTTTTAGATTTCATTTTCAATCACTGTTATAATTTTAAACATTGTTCAATAAAGTGTCAAAAAAAAGCGTTAACTTTTTTCAAGGAGCGCGACAAAACACTCATAGCCGCTCTGCATCAGTTCCTCGTTCGTTCTGCCTATGAAACTTGTAGTGCGGTCTTTGCAGAAGAGGGCACAAATGCCGTGCATTGCAGAAAGGATCATAAAGGTTAGATCTTCTGTATCCAGATCCTTGAATCTTCCCTTTTTCTGGCAGTCCTTAATTACAGAAGCCAGGCGGTCGATCGCTTCCTGTGCTATCTTAAAACCACCATCATTTTCGGACATTTTTGCCGGTTCTTCCACCAGGAACATCAAATTATAATAATCCTTGTTTTCTTGTGCAAATTGGATAAAGATGCGGCCCATTGCTTTCAGGCGCTCAAAAGGATCACCCACCTTGTCTAAAACTTTGAACTGGTTGAGCAGTAACCCGAACCCTTCCTTATGCAGTTCCTGGAAGATCTCACTTTTATCTTTAAAGTAAAAATAAATAGAGCCTGGGCTGTAGTTGATCTCGTTGGCGATACTACGCATGCTGGCTTGTTCATAGCCTTTTTCAAGGAATACTTTACGTGCTCCGTTTAAAATGCGTTTATGCATTTCCTGTTTCTCTTCCAATTTTCGTTCTGCTATGCCCATTTTTATTAATAATAAGATACAAATATAATAGTGCCGGCCGGGTGGCGAAATTTCGCACCACGATTCGGCGTTTAGTTTTTCATGCCGGGGCTAATTTGTCCCATAATATTTACAGCGGATTTTCGGCTCAATAATTTGAATCCAAATAGCATGAACCTATTCTTCCAACCTTGTACTACTCTCGGCTTCCGCCTGTTTTCCAGGGCCCTTACCAGTTCTTCGGCGACATCTTCAACAGATGACATTACAAATTTTGGAAAATCACTGGTATGTCCACCTGCATGTGAATGAAAGTCTGAGGCTGCAGCACCGGGATTAAAACCCATCACAAAAATTCCTTTTTTCTTGAACTCATACCACAGTGATTCCGAGAAATTGGCGACAAAACCTTTGGTAGCTGCATAAACTGATCCGCCAGGAAGGGAAGAATGCGCAAGCAGGGAACTAATATTTACCAAAGCATCACCCTGCCTGGCATTTTGCAAAAACGCATAAGATAAGGTTACCAGGGCATTCATATTGAGCTGCATGGTTGCCAGTTGCTCATCCAATGGGATCTCAATAAACTTTCCGTAAATACCAGCACCTGCATTGTTGATCAGAACATCATATTCCCCGGCTTTCAAATGATCCGCTACTTTTTGCAAGTCGTCTTTATCCGTCAGGTCTGCAACCAAAATGGTATGGCCGGTGCCATCCAGATCTTTTATTGCCTTATTTAATTTTTCCTCGCTGCGGGCTACCAGTGTTACCTGGTAATTTTGAGCAGCCAGGCGTCTGGCTGTTTCCAGCCCTATGCCACCGCTTGCGCCTGTGATCAATATTTTTTTCATGATTGTTTTGATTAATATTTTAAACACATCAAAATTATTGAACGGTGTTCAAATAAAAATATTAATTTTTTCATTTTACACGAAAATGATAAACACATTTAAAACGTTCAAGGCGTTAAATACGGCTGGTCTTGTAATTATCTGACAGCCGCGTCGGCAGCCACTAACAGAAAACCAGTTATTTTCCAGCGATGCAATTTCCTTTTCACATTTTACGCAAGTAGTCAATTCTATTGGCAACTTTTTTATGAAATTTTCATACGTCATATTGTCGTGATCAAGGCTTATTATATGGAACGATGTGCATGCAGAATGATTGGATTAGATATGCACTTTCACTTACCGGAAAGAGCTGATCAGGAAAAGAATGGATGCCGGTGATTATAACCTGAAGCAGATCGCAGCTAAATTTGACCTGACCGGATGAAAGCCACGTCAGTAAAATCCTAAGATGATTTTTTATAGACGTTAGAAAAGAAATAACTATTTTTCGATCAATAACAGTTTTTTTAGATCAAAAGATTGATCTAAAAAATTTTATTTCAACCTAACCGCTTCGTGATGCGGCTTATCTAAGCAAAATTTGAGAGTACTTTTTGAAACCTCTCTCCCCTACCTCCTTCCAAAACCGTACGCCCATCCGTCCGCTTCCATTACACATCAAACACAAAACCAAATCATAACGATCTTAATAAAAGCAAGTTGTAAATTTGGCTCGCCAATTGAGCCAAGTTAACTAATTGAAAACCTACATATTCCATATCAACCTTTACCACCTAACATTCCTGGGAACGGTTTTCCTTGGCCTGGCCGCGGCTTTGCTTTTATGGTTCGGCAAAAAACTAAATCAAACTGCAAACCGTTTTTTGGCAGTGGCGTTGGTGGTTATTGTTTTATACATAGCGCGCTTGCTTGCTGTAGATGTAGAGTTGGCGAGCTACATCCCCAATTGGGGCCGCTTGCCACTGCGGTTCTCGCTGGCCTTTGGACCGTTGGTTTATTTCTATGTACTTCAGACAACCCGGGCGGAATATAAATTCCGACTGAAGCATACGCTGCATTTTGTTCCTGTATTGTTTGAGCTTAGTATTCAGTTGTTAGAAACCAGCCAGAGTATTCAAACAGGAGTGGCAGCTTATCAAGCTTCGGTTTTTCAGCAATTTAACCTTGTATTGGAATTGCTGGCGTTCATCTCAGCCCTGAGCTACCTATATGCATCCCATCAACAAATAGAAAACTATTACCGTCTCCTTGAATTCAACAACGGCGACAGGTTCTGCTACCAAATGCGCTGGTTGCACAGCTTGCTGGCCGGTTTCTTCATTTTGTGTTGCTGCTGGTTGATGGTTGCGGGTATTGATTATACTTATTTCCACCAGGGTTTAGGCAACCAGGCTTATTATCCCTTGTATTTGGCTTTGGCTATCCTGGCCATCCGGTTCGCAGTTGTAGCTTTTTTACGGCCCGAGGCTGCTTTGGCCCCAGCGAGGATGCCTGTATTTAAACCAGCGCTACCGGCCGAATCGAAACAAAAAGGCACCTGGCTAAAGCAGGTGCTGAAAGCCAACCGCTATTACCAGGACCCGGAACTGAATTTACGCTCGCTGGCTGAAAAGCTCGACCTGCATCCTAATGATTTATCGCGCATCGTTAATACTGTACTCAAAAAAAGCTTTAACGATTTTATTAATGAGTACCGTGTTACCGAGGTTACCCGCAAAATGCAGGACCCAGCTTTTGATCACCTCACCCTGCTGGGCATCGCCTTCGAATCGGGCTTTAATTCAAAAACTACCTTCAACCGCACTTTTAAACAACTAACCGGCAAAAGTCCGGTCGAATATAAACTTGAATTGAAAAAAGAGCGACCAAATTATAATATGGAGCGCCAGCCCCGCTATGGCACGGTAATTTTAAACCAGCAAACGGCCCAAAACTGGTCGGTAAAAAAAACAAATCCCTACGCTATGTTTAAAAATTACTTCAAAATAGCCTGGCGCAACCTGATGCGCAATAAAAGCTATGCCACTATCAATGTTACCGGGCTGGCCATAGGCATCGCGGCCTGCTTGCTCATTTTTTTGGTTGTGCAGTACCAAACCGGTTTCGATAATTATCATACCAATAAAGACCGCATTTACCGCATCCTGAATGTAAGTAGCGGCCCCGACGGTGTGCATGCCGGTTCGGGCACGCCCCTGCCGATGGTTGAAGGCCTCAAGCTCGACTTTCCGCAAATAAAGCAGGCGGCCAACATCATGAAAAACGACGGCTCGCACTATACCATCGGCGATGTGCACAATACCGGTACCTTCAAAAAATTTAAGGAAGACCTGGCCTATTACGCCGACCCCGAATTTTTTAGGATCTTCGATTTTAAATGGCTTGCCGGCGATAAAAACACCGCCCTTGCCGAGCCTAAAACCGTGATCCTATCACGCGAAGAGGCCAACAAATTTTTCGGCGACTGGCACAATGCCATGGGCAAAACAATCCGCTATGAAAACCGCCGCGACCTGAAAGTGACCGCCATTATTGAAGATACCCCGGTTAATACCGATTTTCCGATGAAGCTGGCCATCTCCTGGATCACCCTCATTGAGAAAGGCGGCGACCTGAACGGCAATGTCCAGGATTGGGTAAGCACCTTCGGCGACCGGAATAGTTTTATCATTTTGCCCTCCGATATAAGCAAAAAACAGTTTAATACACAGCTTGCGGCTTTCGCAAAAAAGCATATTCCGCCACCTTACAATAAAAACCAGAGCTATCAATTACAGGCCCTCAAGGATATGCATTTCAATACCGAGGTAGGTGTGTACAGCGGTCACCCGTTTAGTAAGCAGCTCATAAGCGTGATTAGTTTGATTGGTTTGTTCCTGCTCATCATTGCCTGCGTTAACTTTATTAACCTGGCTACCGCGCAGGCCGTGAACCGATCAAAAGAAGTGGGCATCCGCAAAGTATTGGGCAGCAATCGATACCAGCTGGTACTGCAATTTATCAGCGAAACACTCATCATCACTTTATTTGCCGTTGTACTGGCCGCGGTAATTGCATGGATAACGCTTCCCATGCTCAATCGTCTGCTCGAGATCCAGTTGAGTGGTGGTTTTCTTGCTAATGGAATTGTGATCTTATTTTTAGTGGGCATGGTGATCGGGGTTACTCTCCTGGCCGGCTTCTATCCGGCGCTGGTATTATCGGGTTATAAGCCGATAGAGGCTTTGAGAAATAAGATCAACGCGGGCCGCGCCAGCGGCATCTCACTACGCCGGATATTGGTGGTGGCGCAGTTTTGCATAGCGCAGTTTTTAGTGATAGGAACGCTGGTATTGATTTACCAGATGAACTACTTCCGGAACAAAGAACTCGGGTTTAATAAGGATGCCGTGATTACGGTTCCATTCCCGGGCGATAGCATAAGCAAATCGAGAGTGGGCGCTTTGAAAGATGAGCTTTTGGGACAGCCGGGGATTAAGGATGTGAGCCTGAGTTTGTATGGGCCCTCGGATAACAGCGGCTGGTTCAGTGATTTTAAATTCAATAACGCAGCCAAACAAGTGGATTTTGCCGCCTGCCTCAAATGGGCCGATGCTGATTATTTCAGGCTTTATGATATCCGGTTTGTTGCCGGAGGTCCGTATAAAAAAACGGATACGATAGCGGGCTACGTGGTTAACGAAACCCTGATCCACAAACTCGGCATTACCGATCCGAAACAAGCCATAGGCAAATTCATTATGCTTTGGAATGATAAGAAACTGAACGCCCGCATTACCGGCGTGGTGAAGGATTATAATACAGGCTCGCTCCGCAGCGCTATCCCGCCGGTACTGATGGGAGCCTGGAAATCGCAATACGGCAAGCTCAATATCAAGATTCAGTCGCAAAATGTTAAACAGACCCTCGCCGGTATCGACAACCTTTGGAATAAAACCTTCCCGGAGGGCGTGTACGAATACCAGTTTCTCGATAAAACGATCGAAAACTTTTACCGTAATGAGGACGAGTTATCCACCCTTTATAAGTTATTCGCAGGCATAGCCATCTTTATTTCTTGTTTGGGATTGTATGGAATGGTATCCTTCATGGCCTTGCAACGCACCAAAGAGGTTGGTATCCGCAAAACTTTAGGGGCATCGGTAGGTAATATCGTTTACCTGTTTTCGAGGGAGTTTACGGTGCTTATTGTTATCGCCTTTGCCATATCGGCCCCCGTAGGTTATTACTTTATGCACAAATGGCTGCAGGACTATACTTACCGAATTACTATCGGCGCGGATATATTTATTTTGGCAATCCTGACTTCGGTGGCTATCGCCTGGATAAGTGTGGGGTATAAGGCCATAGTGGCCGCGCTGGCCAACCCGGTGAAGAGTTTGAGGAGTGAGTAGAAAGACCTAAGGCGCTTTTATTGGTACGACAACAAAAACAGATGATTGACTCAATCGGTCCTTTAACAACACTTAGGAACTATTGCTCCATTAAAGCCTATCGGGCAAAACAAGCGTTATCCTACTTAACCCTAAACTGGAAAATATCCGAAGTACTTAAATTATTTTGCTTATCGCGGGTTACAATCTTCCAGTAATATATGCCGGCAGGTTTAACTTGTATATTGCTTAATGAGGTACCCGAAACATGAGATTGCAACAACGATGGGGAAGCAGCATTGGTACCAAAGTATATATCGTAGTCCATGATATCGTTATCAGCATCTGAACCTGTCCATGATAGGCTAATGAGGCTATTCACAGCCTGTAGTTGTCCACCATCAACTGGTTGGTAAGCAGTTGCCGGGAATGGCGCGTGACTTACTACGCCTGGCCCTGAGCTATAAAATTTCCAGGTATCGCTTTGCGCCGTACCGGATGTATTTTTTAGTTTCGATATAATCTGCCACGAGTAGGGTGTATTTACCGGCAACTCTACCGAAACCTGGTTTACAGCTACAGTTTGACTAAGTGCTGTACCCGTTTGGAGGTTTTTTATAGTTATCTCGTATTCGTCGGTATTGGTGGCCGCATTCCAGCTAAAAAATATGCTGCTTTGTGATCCTGATTGCCCATTACCGCTCACACACACCGAGTTTTGGGCCGGCAATATCAAAACGGGTTTCGATGGTGACTTTGTGTCTGAACCGGCATCGCCTTTTTTTCCGCAGCTACAAAAAATAAAACCGGCCCATATCGTCAACAATATTAATCTCTTCATTTTTTAATTATCTTAAATACCTGTTTTGTACCATCCGTATCCAGCATTAAAGTATAGTTACCAGGAAGCTCGATTCCGCCCGTTTGTAATGTTACTGTGCTTGCAGGGTTACTTATCTGCTTACTAAGCACCAACAAGCCACTAACTGAATAAATATCAATAATTGCCTTTTTAACCTGTTTATTACCAATAAACACATTGATAGACCCGTTGAAAGGGTTTGGGTATGGTGCCGGTTGGGTAGTAATATCAATGATCTTCTCCACCACGCCCTGGCACAACTTATCAGTTGTTACGCTTAATTTATTTTTGCCCGCCGCCAATGGTAATACAATACTGCTATCCCTGGTGCTATGTAAAACCCCGTTCAACATTACGTGATACACTTCCCCCCCGTTTAACGACAGGCTGATGGTCTTGGTTGCCTCGTTTACGGTAGATAGCAGGGTAAGGTCTGCCGGTTGCGATACTACTGCCGCATAACATTGCTGATAATTTTTATCTTCTTCTACTGTTATGCACACATTATAAGTCCCGGCTGAAAGCCCGCCAAAGTTGACGGTTTTAGTGAACGGAGCAGATTTATCCAAACCATTACCGGTTATGCGGGCGGTATATTTGTAGCTGTCATAAGTTGCATCGACTGTAATCTTTCCGTTGCCACTGCCTCTGCAGGTTAAACTTTGCGACGTTAGCAGGAAAGCATTTTGCGGCAGTATAAATTTAGATACGATAACTACAGGCAATGACACTTGGCTAAGCGAGTCGACACTTACTCGTACAGTGTATGATGCTGGCTCTTTAACTTCATAACTGGCATCTGTAGCACCGGCAATAGCCTGCCCATTTTTCATCCATTGATATTGATATCCATCTGTCGCCGCAGTGCGTAAATAAGTGCTGCCATACTGTTGGATTACGGTAGCATCAGCATCCACTTGCGGAACAATAAATAATTGCAAGCCATCTGCGATACCGGAACCGTCTTTATTTTTAACAATAATTTGCCCCCCGGTTGTGCCTGGGGCAATAATTGCGTTGATTAACGTTGGCGATACTACTTTAAATTTAGCTGCGGCCGTGGTTCCGAACGAAACATCCGTAACATTCTTAAAATTTATACCGGTAATGGCTACTGTTGTACCTACCTGCGCCCGCGGCGGTGTGAATGAGTAAATAACCGGCGCAGTTGAGGTAACAAAAGTGTTTGATTCGGCCGTATAAGTGCCCGATGATGTAACCGCACTTATGGCATAAATATAAGTGGTGTTAGGTTTAAGATTTTTCAGTACCGCATTGTAGGTTGCCATACCCGAACCACCGCTTACCGTGCTCACATTAACAGTTTTACCATCGCCAACTTTCGATGCCTCCCAATACCTGAACAGTATCGTGGCATCATTGCCATTATCATCAGCCGAACCTGCAACTGTAGCCCCTGTAGTGCTGACGTCAGCCGCATCCTTAGTTGATAGTATAGGTGTTGCAGTGTACGTTCTTACAAAACTTTGCGTACTTGCGGTATTGTCGCTCCCCGCAAGCATCATGGCGCCGTTAGGGGTCATGCTTACTGAGGCACCAAGGCTCGTAGGGTTAACTTCTCTTAAATAAAGTTTATTAACCACATTCCAGGTATCGCCAGTACGTTTGTAGCACCACATCGCTCCCTCGTAATAATCTGTTAAATAGCCACCCACCATCATTGTTGCACCGTCTGCAGACAGCATCAACGCCTCTCCGAACGCAGAATTATTAGCGCCGTCTTTGGGTATTATCATATTGCCCTGCTGTTTCCAGGTATTATTGCTGCGTGTAAATACCCACACTCCGCTGTTTTGTGAACCATCATACCACGATACGCTACCTATAGCCAGCACGTTACCGTCTGCGTTTAGCGAAAGCGCAACCCCTTGCGACTGCAAATGTTTGGCTCCGGTGCCAATTAGTTTGGCACCCTGCTGACTCCATACGCCGTTGGCATTCCTTGTGAATACCCAGGTAGCACCGGTATAGTTGTCATCATTGTAACCGCCCAGTGCTATGGTATTGCCATCGGCACTTATAGCTACTATAACACTTTGATCAATACCGCCTACGGCACCCTGGCAAACAAGTTTGGCACCCTGTGGGGTCCATACACCGCGATCACGTGTATAAACCCATGCCGCTCCGTTATTCATGTGGCTGGTAGATCCTAACACAAGGGTGTTGCCATCGGCACTCAGTGCTATATTGTACGGATAGGCGTCGTTTAAAGGATCAATTGCCTTAAAGTCGGCTTGTTTTGACCATATTTCACCATCACGTACATACACAGTTGCAACGCCGTCGTGTGTAAAAACAGCGGTGTTGCCATCTGCACTTAGTGCGGTAAAAAATAAAAGACTTCCTGTTAATAAATTATCGGTTTGCTTTTCCCATGCATCTCCATTGCGTTTGTATATCCAAACACCACTTTGCCCGTGGTCAACATATGCAGCAAAAAGGGCGGTTTTACCGTCGGCGCTGATATTTACTTTAGTATTAGAGCGTCCGTAGCTGTCTGGCTCATCAAGATACAACCTTTGCTGTTGCAGGAAATTTGGCTGCGAGGTATTGATAACTTTAAAGCTACCACTTGCATTCACGCTCCCCGCGGGTGTGTTGATAGTAAGCCCTCCTTTAGTTGTACCGGGCATAACCATAGCAATCATTTGTTTGCCGGTTGCAGATATTACCAGGGCAGGCACACCGCCTACAATAACACTTTGGGGGCTTATAAGGTTATCGCCGCTTATTGTAATCAGTGTACCAATCGCCCCTTTCGCAGGAGTAAAAGACGTAACAACAGGCAATCCCGGTATAGTTGTGAATTTTTTTGTTATGCCATTTACCGTACCTTGAGTACTTGATGCATTTATACGGTAGTAATAAGTTACGCCAGGTGCAAGGCCAGACAGTGCAACGCTGAAAGTCACCGCTCCCTGATCTGCAGCTACGCTGCTTTTGCCATCAGCCGGTATAATTTTAGCCCCGCTCATATCGGAAGATGTGCTGTATTCAAAATTAACGGCAGCTGCAATACCTTTACCATTCACGGTACCATTCAATGAGGCGCCATTAAGAACAATATTTGATGCGCTTAAAGTATTGGCTTCGGGCAATAAAATTGCCTTGTAAACAGCCACCGAACCAACTCCCCCATTATCAAAATGGTTGCCCGCCGTCGCAATGCTGCCATCAGCGCTAATTGATAAGGCATCACCATAATAAGTTGCATTACTTGCAGCTTGTGATACAGGGTTTCCCTGTTGGATATATTTATCGTCGGTACGCTTAAAAAATCTAAGCTCATCCTTGTCTGTATTTCCTGCATCAGCCGCAACGATTGTTGAAGCATCGGCGCTGGCACCTACCAGGCGGCCAAACATACGCACGTTATTAGCAGCTGCAGGCAACGCTATTCTGGTGTTTTGCGTCCAGTTAATAGTTGATGGGAACTCACGTTTAAAAGCCCATACAGCACCTTGTCCGCTGTTAAAATTTGGCGCGCCTACTATCACATATTTTCCATCAGCACTTACCGATATCGAACTGCCGAACTGCGAACCATCAGCAACGCCGTCTGGCACAAGTTCAAAGGGCGGGGATAACCATCCGCTATTGCCTAATTTAGTATAAACGCGCACCGTGCCTCTGCTGCTGCCATAAGTTGGTTGTCCAACAGCAATTACCTTCCCCTCAGCACTAATAGCCAAAGTATTACCCGGCTGAAAGCCGAACGGCAGCTGTAAATTTGTACCTGACCAAACATTGTTTGCACGGTTATACACCGTTATCATAGCATAATAATTATTCTGCGAAGATCCGCTTACTACAACGGTCGATCCATCGGCGCTTACTGCTACGAGGCTGCCCTGCGCCTGTTGCCGGGGTAATGCTGCAGTAACAATTTTTTGTCCTTGCTGTGTCCATATTTTGCTGCTTCGGGTGTATATCCAGGCTGCGCCTGTTGCATTATTATCGCCTTCGCCACCTACTACTACCATATTACCATCGGCCGTTATAGCAACCGATGCTCCTTGCTTGGCCGCTCCTATTACATCAAGACCAGACAGCCGGGCTTCCATATTCCAGCTATCTCCATTTCGAGTATAAATGTAAGCCGCGCCAATATTGTTATTATCACTATGGGCTCCCACTATTAAGGTATTACCGTCTGCACTCAAGGCGGTTGCCCATCCAAATTGTGCAAGCCCTTTCACGTCTGCCTGTGTTATCCTTGTTTGCGGAGTAAATGAACCATACGCTGGTGCCAGCTTAAAATTGCTGGACGCTGTGGCATAACCATTAGCGGTGTTAAGCGCTATTGCGCCGGTTGACGCCCCAGGCATAACCATTGCTACAACTTCGGTATTAGTGTTTGACAACACTACAGTATTTATTCCTCCTATTACCACGCCCTGCGTATTAACCAGGTTATTACCACGTATGGCAACCAAAGTACCCGCCGGGCCACTTAGTGGGTTAAACGATGAAATGGCCGGCTTACCAACATTGGCGACAGTTGCTATATTTAGAGTATAAGAACTGCTGCCGGCCGCATTAAAAGCAGTTACAACATAATCTGAAGCTGGAGTTATTTCTGTAGCAAAGCCGGTGATATTACCTGTAAGCTGATCAAATTTAAGGCCCGCAGGCAGCTGTTTATTAATAATGTAACCAGTAACTCGTATTTTCCGAACCAGGTAGTTCTGATATTCTACCAGGTAAATATTCCCTTTCGTGTCATAAGTGAGCGCATTAGGACTTCTGAACTGGGCTATGGTGCCTATTCCATCTGTGTTGCCGCCTGCCGTATAACCATCGGCGGGAGTACCGGCTACCCGGTTTATTATACCGGCAGGAGAAATAACGTTTATGATTTGATTGGCTGTATAATAAATATTGCCTGTAGCATCGGCGGCTACACTGGTTACATAATTATTTGAGGGGATACCCAACATTTCGGCGGTGGCAACGGTTGTCACAACGCCCTGCGGGGTTATTTTCCTTATCCTGTCATAATCACCCGCGATGATATTATCTTGTTTATCTACAGCTAAGCAATTGATACTATTAAACCTGGCCGTTATTGCATTTCCATCATTTGATCCGGCATCGCCAAAGCTACCTGCAAATGTTGTAACAACACCTTGTGGTGTTACTTTACGGATGGCCTTGATATCATAGTCTGCAACATATAAATTACCCTTGCTATCCACAGCGATTGAAAGAGGATAACCAAAAGATGCATCGGCACCAATACCATTAACCGGGCCATAAGGGCCACCACCCGCTATTGTTGTCACTACAGTGTCGGGGGTTATTTTACGCACACTCCTATCTGACATAACATACAGGTTACCGGCAGCATCAACTGTAATTGCGCGGGGATCAACGAAGCCCGCAGACCGGCCAACGCCATCTTTGTAAATATCATTACCTCCAGCAAACGTAGTCATAACACCGGCCGGCGTTATTTTGCGAATAACATGATTGGCTTCATCGGCCATAAATATATTACCTTTTGCATCTACGCATTGTGAATGTACAGCACCGAAGCTTGCGGTTGCAGCACTACCATCCTGGTAGCCTGGCCGGCCACTGCCACAAAGAGTGGTAACCTGTCCATAATATCCCTGAGGTATTGCGCCTCCGGTGTTTACAGGCGCTAACGTTTGGATTGGAACTCCCAAAGTAAATATTTTAGCCCCGGCGGTATAAGTGATTTTAGGGGCCTGGGCCTTAACCGCAGCTACTATGCACAACAAGCATAAAATTGCCAGTAAAAATTTCGACTTCATTAAATCAGTTACTGGCTTTAAAAAACTTTAGCGGATAATGAGTTACTGGAAGTAAAGGGGAGTATATATTTATTCATACATTACAGCGATAAGATTAGTAGCAGTAAATATAATATTTTTTAATGGAAATTGAGTGCCGGTTTTTTGGAGACATTTTTCATAAAACACTTTGACACAAGTGTTAGTTGATTCGTTCTTACAAAACGATCCGGTACACTATTTCTAAAATTCAACCAGGATGATCTTATATCTTCAATCTATTAAAATTAAACTTTTGTTCCTGGCCTTCTTTGATTTCTTTAGCGTTAACTGATCGCTTTTTACTATCCGCTACCGTGTTTAATTTAATAGTCCCGTGATGAACTTTAATGGTTAATGATCTTACTTTGCTATTTGCGCCATCGTTGCACTACCCCACCGCGTAACCGTTCGACCAGAAATAAGTTCCGGGTTTGGATGTTATTGCAAAACTGCCATCAACTGCTGAATACTGGAATTTGCTGATGGCAGGAATAGCTGATTTCGGCAGACATCCCTTCAAGCCGGTAATCTTTGTCCACTATAAACTTGTCCGGATGCACCTTCAATGCATTCTGATGACATTCAAGACAGTTTGCTATTAGATTAAATCTATGGTATAACCTTCCGACTGAAGTTTTTGGATGACTTCAAAAGCCGTGGCCATGATATTGTTGTTTTTTTTTATAAATCTCGGTATAGTTAATGCTTAGTCCCAGTTACCTGACAGCGTAACATCCATGTCTTTATTTTTGACATCCATCTCTAACGGAAAAATGATTTTATAACTATCCATATTCATTTTTTGCGAACTAATCAAACCTGTAGAGTCGGCCCACAACTGCACTATACATGTTTGTTTATATAGCGCTTGTTTGAGGCTCGGAGTTATACCCAGCGTAACGGGCAATGGCAGGGTTGACGGATACGAAGCAGATTTACCGATAACTCGCTGATTATCTGCGGCGTCAACTACCTTGACGTAAATATGCTGTAATTCGGAGTTTTTGTTTGTGTAGGCATTTATGGTAACCGTTTTTAATTTAAAGTTTTGGTTATCTTTTTGGCATGCAGTTATACTGACGATGATAATAGCCAACAGGGTTATATATTTCATTTGTTGTTTAATATTAAGTAATTAGATTATGCAGGTACAAGCCGGCGCGAACGCAGGTAAACCGCTGTACGATTTAGATAAGGGAATAAAGCAATAAGCAGCAAGGTTGCGACCAACATCATTGACATCATCTCGTAATAATCCATAGCGAACCTGATTTGGATTTGCTGATTAACGGCGCCTACCAATTGCTTGTTTGCGCCTTTACCGGCTTGCTTTAACGAGAGCCCCTTTGACAACAGTTCGGTCCCACGCGTGGCCAGCGCGTGCAATGCAAACCGGTCAACTTTTGTTAGATGGTCCTGAAATGCATTGTAATGCCGGCTTTTTTCGTAGAGCTCGCAAAAATTGATGATTGCAGCACTAACACAGAAGCCAACATACCCCATAGTAGAACATATCGAAGTTGCTGACGGGCCAATTGCAACAGGCACTGCAGAGATGGCATACACAATGGTGGGCACCATGATCATCCCCACGCCTATCCCCTGCATAAAAAGCGGAGCGTAAAAGTTGTTTTCATTTGCCTCTGTAGCAAACAAAAAGAACATAATGACATGAAAAGCCAGCAATAATATAAAGCCCGGAAACCAGATAAACCTGATATTTTTTTTCTGCAGGATCATAGCACCGGAAATTATAATACCAATTATGAGGCCGCCCAGGTTGCAACTGTTTATATAACTTACGTGAATAGGATCAAGCTTAAGTACACCTGTAAAAAATGAATTGGTGATATTAACCGCAAACCGACATATATAAAGTATGAAGATTAGAAAGGCCGCGAACTTAAAATTGCGAAAGCGAAATATACCCAGATGCAGATATGGTCTTTTTAAACCTCTTTGGCGTACAATGTAAATCAATGTGCTAACTATCATAGCGGCAACGCTATAGTAAATGCGGGCATCATCCAACCAATAATATTCCTGCCCATAAATACTAATATACCCCAGCAAAGTGAGCATGATGCTCCAAAACACAAAACTCTGCCAGTCGAGTTTGTATAAGTGAAACCGGGCGTTTAACCTTACGTTATTCATACACAGCATGATAAGGCACAGGCATGGCAGGTAAGAGAACAATGCGCCCTTGTAAACCAGGTTAAAATTATAAGAGTCTATCAAATCGGCGGTAACCAAATTGGTAAAGGGCAGAATACATATCAGCATTCCGAAAAAAACCGAGAAGCTTATTTCGCGGGCCCTTTCGCTGTGCAGGCGGGTAAACATGAGGGATAAAGACAGGTTTACTGTACTGGAGAATAACATCCCCTGGAAAAAACGGATCGGGAATAATATATAAAGATCATTGGTTAAATAACATACCAGTGTTGTCAGCAACTCCAACATGGTAAAAATGATAAAATATTCTTTTGCTGCCAGGAAGTTGAAGAATCGCCGTTCAAGGCTGTAAAAGGCTATATACCCGGCATAAAACAAAGCTACCGCAAATTGTATATCTGCCAGTTCGCTGCCATAATAGCCTGCTGCCGCATTGATGTTTGCAAATGGCAGAAAAAAAAGCACCAGCGTGGGCAGGATAAGTGAAAACAGTATGATCTTAATAGCCCAGCCCGGAACCCAGCTTCTAAAAATTGGAATCCCCCTATCCATGGCGCTGCTGTTTTTTTGGAACGTAAACATTAACATTCATCCCCACTCTAAGCATGGCCAGCTGCTTTTTTTCAGCATCGACCCTGATACGTACCGGCACACGCTGAACAATTTTCACATAGTTACCGGTAGAGTTATCCGGAGGCAGCAACGAGAAGCTGGAACCGGTCGCGGGCGACAGTGAAATGATAGTGCCCTTAAACTCCTGGTCCGGAAATGCGTCGGCAACAAATTTTACGGTATCACCTATATGCATGCCGGCAATTTGGGTTTCTTTATAATTGGCTATCACCCATTTGTCAGTTTCGTTATCAACAATATAGGCCAACACTTCGCCAGCATTAATCATTTGACCGACCTCTACCGTACGACGGCCCATTCTTCCATCATATGAAGCCCTGATAACGGTATATTCAACGTCAAGCATGTTGCGGTCAAGCAAAGCTTTTAAACGTGCAATTTCTGCCCTTAATACCGTCTTTTCTGCTATAATATCTTCTATTTTTGATTCTGCGGCTCCGTAGTTTTCCTCTGCCGACTGGAAATCGCTATTGTTTACATCCAGGGTAGCCTGAACATTTTCAAGCTGTTGTTTAGTAGCTGACTCCTCTTTATAAAGGCGCAAATAACGTTCAAAGTCAAGCCGCTGTTTCCAAACTTTTGCAGCGCTTGCTTTAATTTGAGCTTTAGCAGAACCGGCAGTTTTTTGCGTGGTGTGTATGTTACTTTTTAATACCTCTAACTGTGCCTCGGCTTTTTGTATAGCTGCCCGGGTCTGCGCAACTTGTAAAGTGTATTCTCGGTTGTCTATGATTAATAAGGTATCTCCCTTTTTTACCGGCTGGTTCTCTTCAAACTTTACAGCCACTATAAAACCTCCCGCACGCGATATAACAGGGTTTACGTACTCCTGTACCTGTGCGTCATTAGTTTGCTCATACTCATGATACTCCCAAAGTGTAAATACGGCCCAAATAGCCAGGGCTATAATGGTAAGGCCGGCTATCCAACCGGTTATCTTGGTAATAATTCGATCTGTTACTATATGCTTTTTTTTCATGTTAAAGTACGCCGGTGATGTTTTGAAGTAGATAATATTTGTTTTGCGCCACAATACGTGCGGTTGCCAGCTCAAAGCGTGTTTGCAGCACCTGCACATCGGCATCAAGCAAGTCGGTAATTAATGAAGTTTGATTGAAATAGGTATTTTTAATAATGCGGGCGTTTTCCTGTGCATGGGCCACATCAACCTCGGCCACACCAATTTGCACCAGCGATTCCTTATATCGTAAGTAAGCCTCTTTAACCTGTTGCCGTACTTTGTCCTCAATGTCTTTATGAGTGGTTTCTTCTTTATCAAGCTCCAGTTTAGCCGAGTTCACTTTATGCCTGTTTTGATAAAGTTGCGATAGCGGCATAGTAACCCTGATACCGGCAACACCAAGCGAGTACCAGGCAGGATTGTAGGGAAATAGGAATATTTGCGGGTTAGCATATGAAAAATCGCTGTAAAGCCCAACCTTTGGCTGATAGTTGGCTTTTACCTGGCTAAGATGCAGTTTACTAACCTGCGTTTGCTTTTCAGAAATATGGTACGCAAAGGAATGTTCCATTGCGTCGGCGAGGTATTTTTCATAAGGCAATTCTGGCACGTCAACTGAATCGAACTCTGTCGGGATGATCACACTTTCATCCGGTTCGCCCATAATGATGTTTAGTTTCTGCGTAGCGATAAGAATATCATTCTCAATGGTTACCAAAGCCATCTTACGCCTGGAAAGATCCAGTTCAACACGCAGCACATCGCTTTTTAAGACCACCCCATTTTTTTGAAGGGCTTTTATCTCCAACAATTGTTTTTCCTGATCGGCAATATCCTTAATGATCAGTTTCCTGAAGACCAGGGCCTTTTGAAGATCAAGATACAGCGCGGCCGTTTTATACCTGATGACAGAGATCGCTTCGTTATTATGGATAACCGCAATCTGGTACAATAGCTTATTCTCTTCAATTTTAAGGTTAAGCTTATTGCCATTATAAAGGTTCAGATAAAAATCGGCCCCTGCTTTGTATAAAGTGTGTATAATTTCGTGTTCCTGCGTGTGCGAAGAAAAAAGGCCATTTTCATAAATGGGCATATTGGTTGCCTTTTCAATGCTGCCAAGCAAACTTACTTCGGGCAACCGTTCCATTATTGCGTCCTTAATCTCCTCGTCAGCAATCAAATTGGCTTTTCTGGTAATCTCAACCTGCCTGCTGTTTTGTTCGGCTTTGCGCCAGGCCTCCGGCAATGTAAGAATGGCAGTGTTTTTAGACTGGCTATATGCGATATTGGCGGTTAACAAACCAGCAAATGCGATCAATATTTTACTGTAGTACATATTTGTGGCAAAAATATGCCTCTCATAATTGCTCGCTTTCGCCTAAGTTGCCAATATTTTCATCATTCCGGCCAATTTTTATTAACTTTGAACTGCGATGATATTCTAATGACGAAAATTGGATTAATAGCTTCTCTCCCCGAAATTGATAATAAACCGGATTCGGTTTTTGTGATGCATGAAAGATCAGAGAAATTAATCCCTTTTCATACCCATACCAAGGGCCAGTTAAGCTACGTTGAGGGCGGCTTGGCTTACATCACTACACAAAACAAAACCTATGTAGTGCCTGCAAGGCATTATTTCTGGATTCCGCAGGGCCTGATACATGAACTTCGGGTGGGTGTTTTCGCAACAGCTTTACGATCACTTTATTTTTATTCCACCAACGACGACGCGAATGAATTTTATGGCAAACTGGGTATTTATCCGGCTAGCGAGTTGCTGATCCAAATGATCAATTATACCGAGCGTTGGGACGAACTCCATATCGGCATTGGCGATCGTAATTTCGATTTCCTGGTAGCGCTGAAGAATATGCTGCCCGACTTAAACAAAAGGTCGTTGCCTATTATGTTGCCCAAAACTGAACATGAGCTAATGCAAAAGATCATGAATTATTTAGAAAGCCATATAAGCGAAAAATTAGTTATAGCTGATGTAAGCGAACATTTTGCCATGAGCGAGCGGTCGTTATCGCGCCTGTTTCAGTCGCAATTACGTATTTCGTTTTTGCAATATGTTAAGAGCCTGCGTATGATAACGGCGATAGAGATGATTGTTAAAACACAAAAACCTATTGCTGATATTGCTTTTGAGGTGGGGTATGCCAGTGTTGCGTCATTTAGTGATACATTTTATGCTTTCACCTCATCACGTCCGTCTGACTTGCGGAGGCGTTGATCTGAAAAGTCAGCCGAACGGTCAAGCTTTCCCAGTACCGCTTACCCACACACGTACGCTTTGCACCTCTATAGCAGAATACCAATCTCTGCCCTGGCTGTGGCTCTTGCCAGCTTTTAAGTCCGCCTGTGAAAAAATAGATGTCATTAAACCCTTGTCTTCATTTATTCCCATACAAAGGTCTTGGGCGCTGGCCCCATCCGCTAACAGAAAGTAAGTTTAATCAATTCAATGAAGATTTGAATTGAGCAGGCGATAGCTGCGTTTTGATCTTAAAAAGGCGGCTAAACGATTGCGGATGCTCGAATCCCAATCGATAAGCGACTTGGCTAATGCTCAATGTTGATGTGGCAAGTAATTCTTTAGATCTCTCGATCAGTTGCTCCTGGATGTGCTGTTGTGCGCTAAGCCCGGTGAGCGAGCGCAACATATCACTCAGGTAATTTGGTGTGTAGTTTAATCGATCCGCCAGGTGCTGAACGGTGGGCAGCCCTTTTTTTGTTGGCATTTCTTTTTGGAAGTAACTGTTTAATGCCGCTTCGAACTGCTGAAGCAGGTCGCTGGTGGCGGCCTGTCTCGTCAGGAACTGACGTTTGTAAAAGCGTTTGGCGTACGTCAAAAGCAATTCTATCTGCGCAATGACCACCTCCTGGCTGAAATCATCGATGCGGCTGTTCAACTCTTCCTCAATGATCTTAAAAATGGATGAAATGGTCTTTCTTTCCTGTTCAGAAAGGTGAAGCGCTTCGTTTGATGAATATGAAAAAAAACCATACTGCCTGATCTTGGCAGATAAGGGAAAACCTTGCAAAAAATTCTGATGAAAAATCAACGAGAAACCTTCATTTCCTTTATATACGGATGTGCTGCCAACCACCTGGTTAGGTGCGGTGAATACCATACTGCCTTCGTCAAAATCATAATAGCCCTGCCCGTATCTAAACTTGCCGCCCAGCTTTTCAATAAAGGATATCTTGTACAACGAGGTCACGTAACTGACCGGTAAACGGCTTAAATTGATCCGTTCGTCGCGTGTATCAAACAAGGTGATTAACGGATGCTTAGGCCCTGGGAGATCCAGCATACGGTGAACCTCTTTAATCGATTCTACTTTAGCGATTTTAGGCTTTTCTGTTTTCATAGCTAAAATTACTTAATATGACCGGCAACTGCCTCAGCCGCCGGTCATTTAAGTGCCAGGTAATTGTGATTAATCGAATTACCAGGGCAGTTTTCCTTCCGGACCGGTAAATCCACCTGTCGGGCCATCTGTTTCGAGTGCGACGCGTACTGGCTCACGCGAACCCATTTCCAGGCTATCTGTTCCCTGGAAATTATTGAGCGCAGTAGCTGTATAACCCGGGCTGGTCGCGTTTACCTTGATCCCCTCTTTCTCCAGCTCTAAGGCAAAAGCCAGGGTTACCGCATTTAAAGCAGTTTTAGATGCAGCATAGACGATGCCGAAATGCTCTCGTGCCCAGCATGCCGGATCGGAAATCCAGGTAAGGGAGCCAAGGCCGCTGGATACGTTAACGATGCGCGCTGCTGCTGATTTTCGCAGTAAGGGCAACGCCTTCTGGGTTACAGCGATCACACCGAAGACGTTGGTTTCCCAAACGGTGCGTACTTCATCCAGCGATACGTTAACGGCGCGACCGGTAGCCATTAACTCTTCCGGGGTTTTGGGAGCCGCTCCTGCGTGAGAGACACCCGCGTTATTCACCAGTAGGTCCAGGCGTCCATATTCACCGGTTATTTTAGCTACCGCCGCGTTGATACTTTCCTGCTGTGTGACATCCAGCTGTACTGCTTTTGCATTATCGCCAATCTCGGCAGCTGCCTTTTTGCCGTTCTCCAGGTTACGGGAACCCAAATAAACAATATAGCCGTTAGCGGCAAGCGCTTTAGCAATTTCATTCCCTACACCCTGATTAGCACCGGTTACCAGCGCGATCAGTTGATTATGATTTTGACTTTCCATTTGTTTAATTTTTTTAGTAGAACAAAGGTCTGTATCACAAGTTGCACCGTTTTAACCAAATCAAGGATATTCCTAACCAAATTATTCTATTATTTAAAAGGGCTACCCAGCCTACGATATTGCCTGGACGCCATTAGTTGGCAGCCGGGCTCGTCAGTACAGTAGCATTCAAATATTTGGTCGATTCGGCAGGACGATGTCCTGCCAGCTTTGGGCGACGGTGATTTGTTTGAGAAGCAGTAAACAAAACAAGGTCGTGATTTTTTTCATGGCCTATTATAGTTAGACGTTTGTGAGGCTCTAAATATTATTAGAAATTTTTAGAGCTGATCTATAAAGCCATGTTTGCTCCACGGTAGGCCTGTTGTCATTAACATCAGAATTAACGTTAATACTGTCCATCCCATGTGGATCAATCATTGCGAACTAAACAGAGTCCCGGTTGAAAACAAACAGATTAAGTGATTATCCCACGAGGCAGGGTGGGCTATCCGCAATTAATAAAAGCATAAAAAAAGTTGTCAATAAATTGACAACTTGCCTAAAATAGTACTCAACCCCGTCTGCTATACAAACGTTTTTTTCAGATGACCTAACACGGTTTGCCGCTTTATTTTAATAAATAAGATAAATTTGAAATATCTAAACCGTCTTTAATCGAGCCGCAGCTATATGTCAATATTCGTTAACTATTGAACCTACGGGAGTAATTTTATTAGATCCTTCCTCTCCTGCTCACCAACCTGCTTAAGCAACCTAATTTCTTCTGGGATAAGTTTATAATAGCGCTCAAAATTCTCTAAATAGTTTGCGAAATTCATTGGATGATAACTCAGTAAGCGATTAGTTTCCTCCGCAAAACCAAGATTTTTCGGAATATAAATACCATCATTACCATTGTCGCCATTTTTTAATAAAGATGTTATCATCGACAAGCGTTTGAACTTCTCTACAAGCCCTGCAGTTGTCAAGGTTCCTGGTGCCTCGTTATAGGTTATGCGTAATTGCCTTGCAACCTTGCAGCTCTGGTCAGGAAGCAAAATATTTAAACATAGATTGTCGCCATCATAATTCCAGCAGCCATCCCGGCTATCAGGATTAAATTGCAGAGGTTTGCCGTTCATCGATACCTTTAACGGTGGCTGGGTACCAAATAGCTTTATTTTAATTTTTTTCCGTTTGGCCATGTCTTGATAATTGCCCACAGTAGGCGCGATATTCACAATCAGCTCTTTGTCGTCGAGCTGTGATGCTATGTTAGTTTTGGCAAATTGGTTTTTATAATTTTTATTGTTTCCGTTATCCTCGTAAACCTGGAAATTACCGCTACCTCCCGGAAATATTCCCAGCGTTAGGTTATTCGGATTTTTGTCCAGATTTTGAATTTGATTATTGTACATGGGTATTACCGAGCCGGCTTTTACATATACCGGGTATTCGTTAATCGAAAATGAACGTTCAAGTATTTGCCCTCCCTTTAGCAAAGTTCCTGTAGACCACTCATACCAATCATTTCCTTTCGGCAACCAAACTTTAACTGTGGCGAAGCCTTCCTTAGATGGTGTTGTAATTGGCCTGATAAGCATATTATCGCCAAACATGTACTCTTCTTTATAGCTGTAAGCTTCCGGCTGTTTCGCATAATCATAATACATTGGCCGGCAAAGCCCGATGCCGGTTTCAAACGTTTTCCTTGACATTGTATAAATGTAGGGCACAAGCGCGTAACGCAGCCTGATGGCATCATGTTGTGCTGTGGCATACTCCGGAGCAAAATTCCATATCTCTTTTTTGATAGCTGCGTTTTTAGTAGAATGTGTTCGCATAATGGGGCTAAAGCAACCATATTGCAACCAACGTGTATAAAGTTCAGGCTCTACCCCTTTTTCGTTTCCCTTGAGGATGTGCCCGCCAATATCATGGCTCCAATAGCAATATAAAACGTTCGATGCAGTGCTTGTAAAATAGGGTTCATAAGCCAGTGATTCCCACGACATGAAAGTATCTCCCGAAAATCCAATCTGGTAACGGTGGTTGCCCAATCCTCCCCATCGATGGTACAACAGCGGCCTGTTTTGGCTATGCATTGCCTTATCAGTAAAGAATGTATAATTAAGCCACCATGTATTACTTAGTTGGGGGATCTTATTATCGTTTGGCCATTGTTGCCAGTCCAGCCACCAGAAATTAACGCCGGCTTTTTCTATTGGTCTTAATACGATATCAAATAAGCCACGCATAAACACTTTGTTTGATGCTTCAAACGGGATAGCTTTCCTTTGGGAGGAATCGGTCTTTATATAGGCAGCAAAATCATTATAACGTTGTTCTGTTGGCTGGATACCATCTGCCGGATGGAGATTCAATGTGGTTTTTAAATGGTTGTCCTTCGCCCATTTCAAAAAGTTGCCTGGATCGGGGAAAAGGTTTTTGTTCCAGGTGTAACCTGTCCAGCCCCTGGTATGCCAATCCATATCTATCACCAAAACATCAGTAGGTACATCAAATCGTTTCAGGTTTTGCACCAGTTCCCGAAGCTCGTTATCCGAGTAACTCCAATACCTCGACCACCAGTAACCAAATACATAGCGTGGTAACATAGGCACGTGACCTGCAATTTTGCTAAAATCCAATAACGCGGATTTATAGTCATCACCATAGCCCAGAAAGTACCAATCCAATTTTGAGGCACCAGGAGCGGTTATCCAGGGCCAGTCAGAGTCATCTAATCTTAAGGATTGAGAATCGTCAAGAAAAAACCAGCCATCCCGCGAAAGGATACCATCTTCCAATTGGAGTTTTTGATTACTGTACAAGTTCATTTCACCGTCTTGCCCATCTAAGGTGCGGGAAGTTCCTTTTAAATTGAATTTTTGTTTTTGCCCCGGCTTCCACGATACCGTATCAGCATTCAAAAAACGGATCTTTAGGTTGGTGCTATCAAATACTCCTGAATTGATTTTGTAAGCAAGCTCAATCTTCTTGGTTTTTAGGTAAAACCATTCGTTTTCCGTCCGCGTGCTGAATGCAGGAACAGGCAGTTTACGGTTAACCACAACCAGCGACGCCCTGTTATCATAACTTGCGGGCTGCCCCCATTGTAATCTTATCAGTTGATCTGTAAGAACGGTAAACCGCACGTTCCCGGATTGCACAACAGCTTTTGGGTCGGGCGTTAATTGATTATCATTTTGACCATATGAGTTACTTGCAAAAAAGATTAGGTAGCAGGCTAATAGCTTAAAAAATGTTATTGTTTTATGTTTGTAGGACATTAGCATATAAGTGAACTTTAAAACTGTGATCAGGAATAATCATAAGAGCTGAACGGGGGCGTATCCGGCCAGATAATGTATTTATTTAGCTGACGAGCAGTTGTGAACGGGCATACAATAGCTTTCCGGGTTAAAGAATCCGGTTTTGTTTGATATTAAAAAACAAGAGTGACTTAAAATGATAACAGGTATCCTGCCGTTTACTTTCCGCTTATCAACAGCCAGGCTAAAGCGATTGTCTTATTCAAAACAACCGCTTTAGTTAGCCGTCCTGGCTTTATCTTTACACAGCGTTATTTGAAAACCGAAGGTAAGAGCAAGTCAGCCGATATAAGGGTTTAGGTTACCATCCATAATTTTGTACCAGTGCCGGGTCGATATTAATCTCGGTCTGAGGTATTGGCATCAGGTAATGCCTGTCGGCAAAAACACGGGTTTGATCTACCACCGTTTTATAAAACACCGCAACACCTGCAGCTTCACTATTAGGATCTAAGCCGGTAGAGTTCAGCTCGCCAGGTGTAGGTCTCGCGTTCATGCCGTGCATATTGCCATTGTCTACAGTTTTAGCTATCAACCAACGGCGAACATCCCAAAAACGCTGATTTTCAAAGGCAAACTCCACACGTCTTTCATTTTGGATCCTTTTCCGCATACCTTCTTTTGTATTATCAGAAGCGATGATGGGTAAGCCCGGCATAGATACCCGGCTGCGTACGGCGTTTACAGCGTTATATACATCGCTATTTGGCGCACCTAAATATTCATTCATAGCCTCAGCATAAATCAAATATATCTCGGCCAAACGGATAATCGGAAAGTTACGGTTTGCATCGCCGCCACCTTTTAAATTAACATTAGGATCGGCCCATTTACGCCAGTTGTAACCTGTTTCGCAGTTGGTACCAGGTTTAGGCCAGCCGTCGCAACCACCGCCGTTATTGCCAAACCAGGCAAATTTTAAAGGCCTCGCATTGTTGGTGTAATTCCAAACGTCGTACTGAAAAAATATAGTAGCGTAAAAACGGGGATCCCTGTTTTTATACATATTTGATATATTGGATACAGGCGTATTCCTTACACCGTCCCATAACTGGCCATTCCAAAAGCCCGTAGCTTGATAACCCGATTGAGGGTCTGTTATTGGCCTGCCATTATTCATTTCGTACGAATCAACTAATTCCTGGAATACACTCATTTTTCCGTTTCCGTTAACGGCATTGGCATCGCGGCCGTTAGGTAAATAATTACCTTCGAAATTTCTGTTGTTCCCCATAATATATGGCAATATGATCTCATCATAATTTCTGGTAAAAAACAACTGCGCATAGTTATCAACAGGGTTTGTTGGGTTGGGATTGGATAGTGAATAAGTATTCAGGTTTAGCACGGCTTTGGCTGCGTTGGCAGCCAGTAGCCATTTATTGTTGTCATAGGCCTGAGGAAATAACTGCGTTCCATCGGCATTTTTAATACCGGCATACATCGTGTTTCCGTTAAATAACGGGCTGGCTGCATACAGTAGAGTACGGGCCTTTAATGCTAACGCGGCGCCCTTGGTTATCCGCCCATAATCTGCTGAGCCACTGGCATAATTTACCGGTAAAATTTCCGCAATGGCGTCACATTCTGAGGTGATAAATTTAACCACATCCTCAACGGTGTTTCTTGTTGTGGTGGTGGCAGCCGGATCTGTTGTGGCTAAAACTGTATTGATTAAAGGGACGGCGCCGTATCTTCGGAATAATTCAAAATATTGATTAGCGCGCAGAAACCTCGCTTCCGCCTTGTAAAGCGGAATGCGCGGCGTGTAGTAATCACTCCTCGAAGCCGGGACGGGGGTTTTATCAATACTTGCCAGGAAGATATTTGCAGAACGGATATATTGGTAAGCCCTGCCCCAGATATCGAGTGAGTTATTGGTAGCGTTCCAGGCACCTGAATTAAACGGCAATTCGGGTACATTTTCCCAATGGTTTTTACATTCATCAGTACAGGCCCCTAAAACTGTTCCCCCTCCGTAAATGAACTGTATATCATTATTGTTTAGCGATGCGTATAAATGGTTCCAGGCACCTTCGGCATTTTGGATATTATTAAAAACAGCATCCTGCGTAACCAGCTCTGTTGGTACGACATTAAGATATTTTTTGCAGGAAACCACAGAAATGCAGGCAATTAAAAACAGGTATATGAGTTTGTTGCTTTTCATGTTTAATATTTTAAAATGTAAATCTTAAACCCGCGTTGATCACTTTTTGCTGCGGATAAGTTCCAGTACCATTGTTACCAATTTCCGGATCGAAATTGAAATCTTTTAGCTTGCTCCATGTTAACAGGTTAATGCCATTAACAAAAACGCGGGCGTTCTCTATTCCTATCCTTTTCATCCATGTTGTGGGTAAGGTATAGCCCAGTTCAACGGTTTTTAAGCGCAGGTAATTTGATGAATAGATCCAAAAGGTGGAAGCTTGCTGATTGTTCACGTTATCGGCCGATGAAATACGCGGGAACATATAATTGGCATCGGGATTTGAGGCTACCCAGTGGTTATCAACCACCTGTACCAGCGAACTGGCAAAGCGCGAAAAGGCATAAACCCCTGATCCCGACAGTAAAGTAGAGCCGCCTAAACCACCTTGAAACAGGACACTTATATCAAAATTGGCATAATGATAGCCCAGCGCGACACCAAACTGCGATTTGGGATTGGCTACCTTTCCGGGAAGAAAACCGGCATCTAAACTGTTGATCACATTGTCGCCATTCAGGTCTTTATACTTAATATCACCCGGTTTGGTAACACCAAGGCTGGCTTGCGAAGGGCTGTTATCAATATCCTGCTGGCTCTTAAACAATCCGAGGGCGGTGTAACCGTAAATTTGGTTGATACTCGTACCTTTTAAAGCCTGCCATTCGCGACCGGGATAATCGGGTTGGGCATAAAAAAGGATCTTGTTGGTGGCATAGGCATAATTAACTGTAATACTATATCCCTGTTTTTTGCCAAACTCGTGCCTGTGGCTTAGCGAAATCTCGTACCCCCGGTTATCTGTTATGCCCGCATTAACCGCCGGTATTTGCGGCAAGCCTATAAAAGAGGGGATCAACTGCGAGGTAGCCAGGATATTATTGCGGCGTTCTTTAAAAACATCCGCCGAAAGTGAGAACATCCCTTTCCATAAACTCAGGTCAAGGCCCAGGTTTATTTTCTTTGAGCGTTCCCAGGTTAATAAGGTATTGCCAGCCTGACCTTCCAGGTAACCGGTGTAGCTATTTCCATTGCTGTTAAACCCAAATCTATATGAGTCGCCGGTTACCCATGAACTTAAGTAGAGGAACCGGCTTGACCCTATTTTATCGTTACCAACAATACCGTATGATCCGCGCAATTTAATTTGATCGATAAAGCTAAGCGAGGGGTTATCTTTAATAAAATGCTCGTTTGATGCTATCCAACCTGCAGAAACAGCAGGAAAAAAACCAAACCTGTGCCCTTCGGCAAAGTTTTCAGATCCGTTATAGCCAAAATTAAATTCAACCAGGTAACGGTCATCATAAGCGTAGGCAGCGCGGCCTAAAACACCCTGGTATTTGTAGGGTAACCCTGCTCTCGCGTTTCCTACACCACCACCCACAGCATCAAAAAAGCTCGACTGGTTGTAAATAGCCATCGCTTTTACCGAATGCTTGCCAAAGTCGCGGTCGTAGTTCATATAAGCTTCCAATACAGTGCGTCGTGATCCGTTGGCGTTCACCTGGTAATCAAGGGTACCGGTACCATTATTTACAATCACATAATGGCCATTAGCTGCCAGGTCGGTCTCAGTATCGGCAACTCCCTGGTTCAATAAATATTGGTAAGTGATATTGGATAACGGTCTGTTTACATTTCGGAAGTTATCATTATCAAATGATAACCGGACACGTGTACTCAAACCTTTTGTCAGCCAGCCTAAATCCCATTTAAAACCAGCGGTAGATTGCAGGGCGGTTTCAAAGTTTCGTTGATAACCTGACTGTGTCAGATCAACATACGGTGATTGATTAGTATTGGGCGCGGCACCCGGCGAACCATCCGGATTGGTTATTGGATAATACCATGCGGGTGTTTGTTTGATATCATTAAATATTTGTGAGGCATTTGCCCCGGGATAATTTCTATCATAAACAATAGCACCAAGATTCAGTTCCATCGACAGGTTTTTGGTAAGGTTCAGGTCAATATTCGACCGGAAGTTGTATTTATGGGTTATGGCCTGGATATCGTACTGGCTTACCGCGTCTTCGTAGTTATACAAACCGTTTTGCTGCAAATACGATAACGAGATAAAATATCTTGTTTTTTCGGTACCACCCGTAACGTTCAAATTGCCTTGCGAGAGGTATGAAAACGGCTTTAGCATTGTTTTTGTCCAGTTAACATTAGGGTACAGATATTGGTAGGCCGGATAGGTACGATCACGATACTTATTCAGTAAAGCATCGGTGTAAGCGTTGGTATCGGCAAACAGGCCATCGTTTATCAGACCTTCTTTATAAAGCTTGCGGCCAGTGTATGAATCAACATACTGCGGTAAGGAAGTTGGTGACTGCCAGCCGTTTTGCGCCGTTGCCGAGATACGCGATGTGCCGATCCTTCCGCGTTTGGTAGTAACCAGTACAACTCCGTTAGCGCCTTGGATACCATATATAGCGGTTGAAGCCGCATCTTTAAGGATGCTTACATTTTCTACCTCATTGGCGTCTATGCCACTAAAGTCCCTTTGGATACCATCAACCAAAACCAGGGGAGCCGAATTGTTAGTCGTACCGAAGCCCCTGATGTTCAGAGACGAACCATCGGCACCCGGCTCACCGCTGTTTTGGATGGTTAGCAAGCCTGGCAAGCGGCCGGCCAACGCATTACTTAAATTAGCAACAGGGCTTTGCTGCAGTTCTTTTGTACCTACAGATACTATTGAACCCGTTACGCGTTCTTTGCGCTGAGTTCCGTAACCTACCACAACAATTTCCTGCAAGCCTGTACCAGGAACAAGCGCAATAATCCCCAGGTCTTTCGCTGCTTTAACTTCTTTTGTGGTGTAACCGATGAAAGAGATGACCAGCGTACTGTTGTCAGGAATGTTTTTAAAGGCAAATTCGCCTTTCTCATTGGTGGTCATCCCCTGCCCTGTGCCCTTAATTTTTACCGAAGCACCAGGTAAAGGTCTGCCGGCCTCATCTACCACGGTTCCTTTAACCTCAATATTAGCTATGACCGCTTTATTTTCATTGAGATCCGGTTCAATGGTTTCACCATTGCCCTTAATGACAATGGTTTTTTCGGCAAAACTGTATGAAAGCGCCTGACCTTTTAATAAAATATCAAGTACCTCTTTAATATCGGCATCTTTAACATTGATAGATACTGATGGAGAATTTTGCAGCAACTTATTTTTATAAAAGAAAGTATAGCCGCTTTGCTTATTGATATCTTTTAATACTTTTTCGAGCGATACCCCGTTTTCGGACAGGGTGATTTTTTGGGCGAACACATCCGCTTTAACCTGTAAAGCAAAAGCGATGGTTAACAAAATAATTAGCTTCATCACTAAAAATGTTCTTCGACTTAAAAACAGAAATTCGCAGTTTTTCAAACTACGTAGATTAATTTTCATAGTTTCGTTAGGTTTTTGGTTTGATTAAAATTGAACTGTGCTGGTTTTCTATTAATCTCTGATCCAGAAACTACCGCGCAAGCGGAACCTGCCGGCAGTGTTGGAAGCACTTCCGGCATTTTTTATGGATGAGAATTTTTAAAGGGAGCTTTTAAGTATCTGTTTTCTTCATCTTAAATTGGGTTTTGAGGTTAATAATTGGTATTGGTTTTTATAGGATGATGCAGGGGCTATTGAGAAACGATAAGCTTTCGCCCGTTTTGTTTTACATTAATATCATCAAGTTTCAGGATTTTCAGCACCTCAGAAAAAGCCGCGTTCCGGGGGATCTCACCGTTGTAGGTATCATTACCCAACTGGCCCTGATATTCCACCTCAACATTATACCACCTGGAAATTTTGCGCATTACATCATGAATGTCTGCATTTTTAAATAAGATCACGCCCTTTTTCCAGGCCACAAACTCTTCTGCATCAACAGTTATTTTTGATAACCGGTCGTTTTTGAAAACAGCTTGTTCATTGGGTTTTATAATGATTTCAGGAAGAACCCCCGGAGTTTGATTTTTTCCATAAACTTTAACGCTCCCCTGCAGCAGGGTGGTTTTAACTGCGTTTTCGTCCTGGTAAGCGTTGATATTAAAATGAGTACCCAACACCTGCACCACCTGGCCGGCACCCGACACCTTAAATGGCCTGTTTCTATCATGGGCCACCTCAAAATACGCCTCGCCAGATAACTCAACCACTCTTTCCCTGCTCGTGAAATTTATCGGAAACTTAATGGTACTACCGGCATTTAGCCAGACCTTCGTACCATCGGCCAGTGTAAGCTGGTATTTTCCACCTAAGGGCGTTGATAATATATTGTACGACTGTGACGAACGGGAGATTCCGGCAGTGGTTTTCTGATAGGTCAGGCTGCTATCGATATCGTTATTAACGGCAACATCATTAAGTGTAAACAAGTATCCTTTGCGCAAACCATCAAGGATAATTTGCTTTCCGTCCGCAAGCGTTAATATGGCCTTATTACTGCCCGGTTTAACAATATTTCCATCGGATGCAATTTCGTGAGGTTTAGTAGTTCTGTCGAAATGCTTACTGACAACAAATAATCCACCAAGAGCAAAAATAACAGCCGCTGCTGCCCACCATCGGATCCTGATAAGAGGTTTTATCTGGTTTTTAGATAGCCTGTTTTGCAGATCTGTTTTCAGGCGTTTCTCAATTTCAACTCTGTCACCAAAATCCGGGATCCAGGGCATATCCGATAAATCGAAACGATCGCGATATTCTTCAAATAATTTTTGTTCTTCGGGCGTACAGTTACCTGACGTGCAACGCTCGTATAATTCTTTAAATTCCTGGTACAACATGGCTATAACGGTTATTAGTACAGACAACTCCCGCGGCAATAACTCACACACCTTTTTTATTTTTTTTAGATTTTTTGCAAACCATCCAAAATGACACCCAGCTATCCCTCAACAATAAAACTTTGTTATTACCTTGCATAGTTCAAGCTTAGCCCGGATTCTTTTAAATGAACTACACTCAACAATCAGATGAAGATTTATTTGCCGCGGTGAAACGTAATGATAAAAAGGCGTTTACCCTGCTTTATGATCGTTACTGGGAGCTGGTTTATAAAAAAGCTTTTTCCTATTTGCATGATACCGACACCTGCATGGGCATTGTAAACGACATATTTGTTAATATTTGGGAAAAGCGGGATGCGCTCAAAATCATTACATTTAAAAACTACCTGACCTCATCCGCGCGATACCGTGTATACAACGCTATAAAAGCAAGCAATACCTCGCCGGTAAAATATGTCGCAGATTACGAAAAGCTGGATGACTTAAGTGTTGTATACAATCGCGCCGAAACCAGTTTTGAAGTTAACGAACTAAGCACCGACCTGGATAAATTGCTCGATAAACTACCTCCGCGATGTAAAGAAATATTCCTTTTAAGCAGGGTAAATCAATTAAGTAACACCGAGATTGCCGAACGACTATCTATTTCAAAAAGAGCGGTTGAAAATCAGATCTCGCTGGCTGTTAAACACCTTAAGCCTCATTTTAAACATTATCCAACGGTTATACTTGTTGCAAAATTGATTCTTTTACATAACCAACTTGGGTTATAGGTAAAAATGGCAGCCTCCGTTTACAATTGAACCGAAAAAAAGTAATCTGGAAAACTCCAGAGTATTTCCGTCTTTTTACTCTACTGAAATTATTTCATATGACTCATCTGCAAGTTCGAGTTCCGCTTGATTTGCCGGTCTTTGGATTTCAAACTGGCATCTATGTGATATTGTGGTCAGATCTTACGATATGCTCCCCAATAGAGCAATCAATCTGTAAACCATCTACAACAAGATTAACAGCACGTTAGAAAAAAAAACAAGTAAAAACAAATTTCCGTGACTATCGTGGCAAGGCAGGAAAGGGTTTAAGGATTTACACCGCGCATCAATTTGTCTTGAACTCCGCCACATCCGAAGTCGAGGTATTATTATTACTATCGCGGGTAACGATTTTCCAGTAATAGGTAGTGCTGGGATTTACAGTTACATTGCTTATAGTGGGCGACTTGATGTGGCTTTTATAAAGCGGGGTTGATGCCGTTGTTCCAAAATATAAATCATAATCAACTATGTCATTATCGACAGAGCCACCCTGCCAACTCAATGTAATTCCGGCGGATGATGGCACAGTAATTATCCGCCCCATTGCAGGACTTAAATTATCGGCTGGAAAAGGTGCATAAGTTGTTATTCCATCCCCGGAATTATAAAATTTCCAGGTTTCGCTTTTGGCAGTACTGCTACTTTGGTTAGATTTGGAAACAACATACCATGAATAAGGCGTATTCCGGCTAACTATCACGTTTGCACTGTTACCCGCCGCAGCTGTAGCCAGCGTGTCGCCCGTAAGCAAATTTTTGATAACAACTGTATAACTATCAGAACTACCACCATCATTCCATTGAAATTGAATCGTGCTCTTCAATCCCGAATTTACCGCACCTGATACACAAACCGCGTTCTGAGCCGGAAACACCAATATAGCACTCTTTGGTGCCGGTGGTGTGGGTGATACATTGTCTGTATGTTTTCCGGTGCAACCGGCTATTAATAAACTTAATACTATAAGTAAAAATGAATATCTCATTGTTTTAATACTTTAAATATAACTGAGGTAGAGCCAAGAGTAACCCTTAGCACATAGGTACCGATCATAAAATTTGGCACGTACACTTGCAATTTACCATTATTGTTTGCGGCTTGTTTATTATAAACTATTTTGCCAAATGAATCGCTAATAGCTATCCCTGCAGTTGATACCTTGCTCCCACCCAGGTCAATATTCAATACATCGATAAATGGTACAGGGTAAACGGTAATCACATCCATATTAATTACCTTTTGTATAACGCCCTGACAGGCCTTATCAGTCTGAATCTGCAGCTGATTGGCACCGTTATTCAAAGGCAGATTCACTTGGCTGGCATTTGTTTGATAAGTTTTTCCGTTAAGATTAATGTAATAGGTATTAGCCCCTGCCAAATCTATAGTTACTGTTCGTGAAGTTTGATTAACAACCGGATAAGCCGAAAGTAACTTTGGCTCGGTTACGTTTACCGAGTAACACCGTTGGAAAGTACTATTTCCGGATATACCAATACATATATTATACACGCCTGTATCAAGGCTATTAATAGTTAGGTTATCAGTAAAGGAAAGATTCTTTGTAAAGCCGCCTGGGCCGGTGACTGTAACTGTGTAGTTTAATACATCCTGGGCTTTGATGCCAATAGAGCCATTCGCGCTGCCCCGACATGATGCACTGGTAACAGAAACCATAAAATTACTGTCTGGTAAGGCTACTTTCCCTTGCTGTATAACAACATTCAAAACGGAGGATTTTTGCATATTCAACGCTTTGCTGGTTTCTACAACTGTAACCAGGCCATTACCTGGCTTGCCCCAGTTAACAGTAGCCTGGTTAGATGATGACTTAATACTAATATTGTTGGTTGCCGCCCAGCTAAAAGAGTTTGTACTCACAGGAGTGGAATAAATTACATTAGCGGCATAATTTGCCACCGTATCCGGCCCGCTTATCTCCGGAGCCGGCATATCTTCTACATCAACGGCTATTGTTCTGCTTTGTCCGTTGCTGCAGTTGTTATAAGGTGTAACTTGTAATGTATATTTGCCACCGTTTTTCCATGATACGATGACTTGGTTATTATGGTACTCTACAAACTGAGCACCTGAAATATTCCATTTGTAATAGGTGTTTGGTACTGCTGCAACCGTATAAGCTGTTTTTATCCCCGAAACAACAACTGTATCCCCGGCAATGTAACCTGCATTTACGGGCGGCAGGCTTGTATTGTTCAATTTCATCAGCCAGCCGCTATATCCAGCAATGAACAGCTGTCCGTCATTTATTTGGAAACTCGGGAAACCGTATCCATTTCCAGGTTGAAGTATCTGAGACCAGTTTAGGCCTCCGTCTATGGTTTCGTATATCTGCGTTCCCCCTTGTCCTTCATCGTATGCTGTATATGCATAACCATGCATATTGTCAACAAACTGCATATTCATAATATCCAGCTGCATTGACGTAGTTAGTTGTGTCCAGGTTTGGCCGCCATCGGTAGTTCGCAGCAAAAGGCCCTTAACTCCCCCTGCAAGCCCTGTTAATGCATCAAAAAAATGCAAGGAAAGTATAATCTGATCGTCTTGAAAATTTGTCGATTTCCAGGTATTCCCTCCATCTGTAGATTTATAAAGAGGCATCCCAATACCTGTGGTATAAACTGTAAGCCGATCGGCAATGCTGATGTTTCGAAGGCCCAAACCAAGCGGCTTTAACACAGGAGACCATGTATCTCCGCCGTCATTTGTCCGATATAGTGTTTGCCCATTTGCGTAGAAGCCTAAATTTGAATTATAAAAAGTAACAGGTACTGCAACAGGTGTGGTTGTATCTTTGTTTTTTAACACCCAGGTATTGCCTCCGTCTGTTGATTTATAAAGGTTATAATCATCTGCATAAAAACCGGTATCGGCATTTAAAAAAACACCGGTTGTTAAATAATCACCATATGGTATACTGATATTCATCGGCTTCCAGGTTGTGCCACCGTCCGTGGTCTTTAAACTTGTACTACCAAAAACATACCCGGTACCATTAGCAAACAGATTGCCCGCAACATAAGTGCTATTGCCAATATAAGATTGTTGTACCCATGTGCCTTTGCCGCTGCCAGTGTAAATAACGCTTCCTTGCTGCGCAGTTGCTCCCAATCCGTCAGCATGCCCCACCAAGCAAAGATTTGTACCTTTGTTATCAAAAGCCAGTGCAGTAAATACACCTGCCTGGCCAACAGTTTGCATTGTCCAGGTATGCCCACCATCGGCAGTTACATATAAGTAAGCACTATTAAATCCTGCCAGCGCATAACCGTTGTTTGAATCCCGAAAGTAGATACGGTCTACTATTCCATCTGATTGCAGAACACCGCTGCGTGCCCATGTGTTGCCGCCATCTGTTGTTTGCAAAACATCGCCGCTGTTACTGGTCATATAACCAACTTTAGCGCTAACAAAGGTGATGTTACTAAAGGCTGTACTTGATCCCACCGCACTTACAGAGATAGCCTGCCATGTGTTTCCACCGTCGGTAGTGCGCACAAGCGTACCGGATGAACCGCAGATAAAGCCTGTATTTTTATCGGTAAACCATACGCCGTAAAAGTTACTTTCATAATTGGTGTAGGAAAGCTGATTCCAGCTATGTCCGCCGTCGGTTGTTTTGAATATCGAACTTGGATTGTATGCATTACTGTTTGTAACTACATAACCAACAGAATCAGAAGCGAAATACATATTTGTAAAACCTGACGCATATTGTGGACTTGGCGGCCAGGTAAGCGGAAACCATGTATTTCCGCCGTCTTCGGTTTTAAGCATCGGTGGCGACTGGCCCGATATGTACCCTGTTTTACTGCTGGTAAATTGTACCCTGTAAAAATCATTCGTTATACCGCTATTTACTTTTTTCCAGGTTTGCCCTGCATCATCCGACTTAAGGATTACACCACCCGTTCCCACTGCAACGATACGGGTACCTGCGTAAGTTGCATCATTAAGTGAATAGGTTAAATTTTGAAATGATTTGGCGCAGGCTTCTGCCAGGTTAGCCTGCTGATTGCTTACCTTGATTGCAAATATTTTTTGAATAGTTGAGGTTCCCATGGTAGCCTGTACCCGGATAGAATATGTATTTCTGATCGCAAAATTAAAGATTGAGGCAGATTGCAACGTTCCGTTTACTATCGTAAAACTACCGTTATCGGCACTACCGTTGCCTGCTACCAACTGGTATTGGTATCCGGAGCCATTAGTCACCCCGAAAGCTCCTATTGAGGTATTTACAGGTAACTTTTCGCTGATGACCTTATTTGATAAGGTAAAAGCGGCATTGCTGTCGGCAAAAACAATCTCTTTATTAAGCCCCCCGGAAGGAACTACGGGCGTTTTCATCACTGTACCAGACGCCGTGCCGTTTAAATTATATATAAAGTCCGTTTCGCCGCTGTTATCATTACTTTTTATTGTTAGCAACGCGCCAACCTGTTCGGCTTTAAGTGGCGAATATAACAGGTTAAAACTTGTTTGGCCGCCCGGCGGTAAAGTTTGGGGCGGAGTACCATTTACATAAAAGGACGCTCCCGAAACACTTATTTCGCTAAAAACAAGTGCATTGTTACCTGTATTGGTCAGATTTACCTGATTAGTCACCACGCTATCTGGTTTTGATGTAATAGCTGATGTAGCTCCATTAACCAGTTTTTGTTGTTTCATGCTAACCTGCAACTGTCCGGCCGGCTCATTATTCCAAAGCCCTACGGGATAATTTGAATTAATTGTAAAGTAAAGATGGCCGTTGCCATCAAACAAACCTTGAGGCTGAGTTGGCTGATTGATGGCCTGACTGGCTGTAGTGCCGTTGTAACTCCATAATGCGCCCTGACTGCTAAAAAATAATTTACCGTTTGATACTACGGGCGTAATATTGTAGTCTACCATAGCATTTGCAGCTTGAACAGTACCTGCGGCAGTTCCATCCGAAGTATATAGCTTAGCATTAGAGGTAGCAGCAAAGTATAATTTGTTATTAAAATTGACAAAGTTGCGCATATTATTGTACGCAAGCCCCTGCGGCCAATCGTATGACCCAACTATTTTTGTACCGGCTGGGGTGCAGTCACTCGTCCATAAAACATCAGTGCCGCTTGAACCTATACCGCTGGTGCGGATGGAGAAAAAAAAGTTGGATCCCACCGCGGTTATGTTGTCGATAGTACTGGCAGAATAACCGCCCGGGTTAAATGACTGAAGCAGAACAGGCTTACTGCTTGATGGCGACAACGCATAAAGATTCACGTTCTGAAAGTAGTAGTTTTCATCAGTAATGAAAACCAGATTATTGTTTATATTGGTCAGCATACCAAGAATCTGGTTATTATCGACAGGGATTTGTTTAGTACCGGCAGCCGTACCGTCTGATGCCCAAAGCCCGTTTTTGCTAAAATATAACTTATTACCCGCCACTACTAACTGTGAAATAATAGAATAGTCATTTACAGTTACCTGCACCGTACCATTTGATGTGCCATCAGTTTTCCAAAGCGAAAAGGTGATCCCATCGGATGTTCCTACAAAATAAAGAAGACCATTGTAAGTTGTAAACAGCCTGGGTTGGAAACCGTAGCCTGTAGGTGTAGGGCCTACATTTTTAACCATCACTGTGCCATTGACTGTACCGTCGCTTCTCCACAACTGTGTGCCATGAATACCATCATTGGCTGCGAAATAGGCGTTGCCTTTAAAAATGCCGATAGATGTTATGCCCGATCCGTTTGTGCCGGTGTAAATGTCTTTCACCATCACCGTGCCGGCTACTGTACCATCTGTTTTCCATAATTCCGGTCCGTGTATGCCATCATCACCAGCAAACAACATCCCGTTGCCGAATTGTACAAAAGCCGACACCGAATTGAAATTCTTTATAAAATTTTGCGAATGAGCTTCGGTAACCCCAATAAAACAGGCAATAAAAAACAAGCCTAATTTTTTTATCATAACAATAATTGTAATAAGCTACTTAGTTAACAAGGTTATAATCAAACATGGGTAAATCACCGGAAACATAACAGGAATGATGTAATGCGTAGGATTAATAGGTGCAGTACCTTTGTTAAGAATTGTGATAAATATATGTTTAGTTATGCGTACTAAGTTAAGTCATATTTTCATAATGTACAAAGGAGAACTTTTAAGAGAAAAAGATAACATTAAAGCATTCATCGGTATCCCGCATAAAATCTATAACGGCATGTAAATGACCAATAAAACCAATCAGTATCAGTTGTTGGCAATACTTACAAATCTTGCGGGAAACATTTGGCAGAATTAATACCTAACTAACAACTTGAGTTAATTAATAAAAAGTCAGTTAAAATATCTTACAGCTACAGCTTGGTTATTTTGCAAAAAAAAACCGCCCCATAACAGGGCGGCCTTCAAACCAAACTAACTACTTTATGAAAACAGTCTTTAATTATTTTACAGCTATTTCTCTTGTTTGAAATTTAGCTTCTTCTCTTTTTGCTACAGTAAGTTTCAAAATACCATCGGTATAATCTGCTTCAATTTTTGATTGATCAGCACTTTCAGGTAATGTGAATGACCTTACAAATGAATTGTAGCTATATTCACGTTTGCTGAATTTTTTACCTTCTTCAACATTTTCGGCTTTCTTTTCTGCAGCTACACTTAATACATTTTTGTCGAGATTGATTTTAAAATCTTCTTTCTTTAAGCCAGGTATAGCCAGTTCAACATGAAACTCATTTTCGGTTTCTGCGATGTTAACTGCAGGCACACGGGCAATCAGTTTATCACTTAAAAATGAATCATTGATCAGTGAATCAAATACATCACTAAAAAATGGGTTAGCTGAAGTGTTTTTAAGGCCGTTGTTAAATTTTACTAATGTCATTTTTATATCCTCCTAAAGTTTTGTTTTTTGTTAACTTCGTAACCTATTGATCAACTGCTGTACCAACAGTAAAACCGCCCATATCAAACGACAAAAAGTCACTATTAAATATTTTAGGCGGACAAAATGACCGAAAATGGCTGAAAAACTTACAGATTATAAATATAAAACCCTTATCCCTATCCGCTTTTCGGATATCGATTCATTTGGACACGTAAACAACGCAGTATATCTTACTTATTTTGAAATAGCCCGGATTGGTTATTGGAAGGAAATTATCAACTGGGACTGGAGCAATGCCGGCATTATCCTGGGCCGGTCAGAGATCAACTATCTTAAGCCTATTACTGTTCAGGATAATATTGCCTGCTATGTACGTACCATCCGCATAGGCAACAGCAGTTTTGATATGATGCATGTATTGGTAAAAATAACCCCCAATGGCGAAGAAATTGTAACAACAGGCAAAACGGTTTGTATCAGCTACGATTACTCGGCCAATAAATCTGTTTCTATCCCATCACCTGAAAGGCACAGGATGATCAATTATGACGAACCGAGGTTAATTCTGAATACGAATTGATGTATTGATGTGCAAATTTCAAGTGTGCAGATGAAACGTGTATTGTACAAGATTTCAAATGTACAAATATGCATATGTAGCTTATCTACGCTTACATATCTAATTCAAGCATATGCACATTTGAAATCTGCATATTTACACATCTGAAATCTAAAATATCTTTCCCGGGTTCAAAATTCCTTTTGGATCAAACACGTGCTTTATTCCTTTCCACAACGCAAAATGCATTTCCGAATATTTTATCGGCATAAACTCTTTTTGCACCAGGCCAATTCCGTGCTCACCCGACAAGGTGCCGCCAAGCAATACGGTTAATTCAAATATCTCCTGGATACCGGATTTGAGCTTATTATTCCAATCTTCATCGCTCATGTTAGCTTTAATGATATTTACATGTAGGTTCCCATCGCCTGCATGGCCATAACAAACTGATTCAAAGCCGTATTTAGCACCCGTTTCTTTTATTCCTTTAATTAATTGTGGCAGTGCGGCACGCGGCACAACGGTATCTTCCTCTTTATAAACCGAGTTTGATTTCACCGATACGGCCATGGTACGCCTTAAACGCCAGAGTTCTTCTTTTTGAGCAGTCGAATCGGCAAACAACACGTCGCGGCAGTCAAACTCTTCAAGCACTGCATTTATTTTTTCACAATCGGTAAAAATCACGTCCTGGTTGGTACCATCTACTTCAATCAATAAAAACGCTTCAATACCATCCTGCAAATCAAAAGCAATATCATCATGCTCCTTAACCCACTCCACTCCTCTTCGTTCCATAAATTCCAGTGCAGACGGGATGATCCCTGCCCTGAATATAGCCGAAACAGCTGCGCAAGCCATTTCATTGGTTGGGAATGAGGCCAGCATCAAAGCATCTAAAGTTGGAGCAGGAATAAGCTTTACCACAATTTTGGTAACAATGCCAAGAGTGCCCTCCGAACCAATCATCAATTGGGTTAAATTATAACCCGATGCATATTTAAGGGTGTTTGCACCCGTCCATATGATCTCGCCCGATGTTAAAACAACCTGTAAGTTCAACACATACTCCCTGATGGTACCATATTTAACAACGCGCGGCCCGCCTGAACCATGGGATACGTTGCCTCCAATAAAGCAACTGCCTTTACTGGCCGGGTCAACAGGGTATAACAAGCCTTTTGCAGCCACTGCGTTCATGAACTCTTCGGTTATAACGCCGGGCTCGACAGTGGCCTGCAGGTTTTGTTCATCAATTTCAAGGATTTTATTAAAACGTTCCATGGCTATCAGCAAACCGCCATTAACCGGCAGGGCGCCACCGCTTAAACCAGTACCTGCTCCACGCGGTGTTACCGGAATCAGGTTTTCGTTACAGATTTTCAACAATGCAGCAACCTCTTCGGGACTTTGCGGGCGGGCTACTACTTCCGGATAATAAACAAGGTCTTCGGTTTCGTCATGGCTGTACTTTTCGAGGCTTTCATGGCCGGTTAAAACATTACCGGTGCCAACAATTGTGGTTATGGCCTCTAATAGTTGAGCCGATATCTTATTGAATTCCATGATCAGGATTTCTTGTAATTTATAATAACAGCCGAATGCGCTACCTTACCGCTTAAGGGCGGAGTAAGTTTTTTAATGGTAACCTCAATACTTTCAACAAACGGGTATTTCTTTTTTATACGATCGATAATTGCCTGTCCAACGGTTTCAATCAATTTACGTGGATGTTTCATCTCTTCGCATGTTATAATATACACACGTTCATAATCAACAGTTTTACTTAGATTATCTTCCAGCAAATCGCCTGGAGGCACAAAACCAACATTCACATCAACTAAAAAACGGCAACCTATTTTTTGTTCTTCGGGATAAAATCCATGGTACGCGAAAAACTCCGCGCCCTGCAAGGCTATATTGATCATGGCCAAAAATAAAAAAAAGCCCTCTCTAAATCTCATTCTCTATAGAAAGACTTTTCAAAATATTTTTATTTCAGCTGATTTCCAGCACCTCAAAAAATATTTTGCAATCAAAAACATGCTTTAAACCGTTTAAACCTGCTTTTTACCATAAAGTGGCTTCACACATCAAAAAACGGCCTTTTTGACTTGCTTTTACCGGCGATAAATGCTTTATATTTGCCCACCAACTATAATATTATGGCCAAAACAGATCTGTACGAAGCCCCCGATTATTATTTATTAGATGAGTTACTAACCGATGAGCATAAGTTGATCCGCTCATCAGTTCGTGATTGGGTAAAGAAGGAATTGAGCCCTATTATTGAAGAGTACGCTCAAAAAGCTGAATTCCCTTCACTGCTGTTAAAGGGCCTTGCCGAAATAGGCGCTTTTGGGCCTACCATACCGGTAGAATATGGCGGAGCGGGCTTAGATTATACTGCTTACGGCATTATCATGCAGGAATTAGAGCGGGGCGATTCGGGCATCCGTTCAACAGCATCGGTTCAGGGTTCGCTGGTGATGTATCCTATTTATGCCTACGGCAGTGAAGAACAGCGCAAAAAATATCTGCCTAAGCTGGCAAGCGGCGAATTAATGGGATGCTTTGGCCTTACAGAACCCGATCATGGCTCGAACCCTGGCGGTATGACCACCAACATTAAAGATGCTGGCGACCATTATATCCTTAATGGCGCTAAAATGTGGATCTCCAATTCGCCTTTTGCTGATATTGCAGTTGTTTGGGCTAAGGATGAAGCTGGTAAAATTCGCGGGCTGATAGTTGAGCGCGGCATGGAAGGTTTCACCACACCTACAACTCATAATAAATGGTCGTTAAGGGCATCGGCAACAGGTGAGCTTGTTTTTGATCATGTTAAAGTCCCCAAAGAGAACCTGCTGCCCAACGTAGCTGGTATAAAAGGCCCCTTGGGTTGTTTAAACCAGGCACGTTATGGCATTGCCTGGGGTGCATTAGGCGCCGCGATGGATTGTTACGACACAGCCCTCCGTTACACTAAAGAACGTGAGCAGTTTGGCCGGCCGATAGCCGGGTTTCAGCTTCAGCAAAAAAAACTGGCCGAAATGATAACTGAAATTACCAAAGGACAATTGTTAGTTTGGCGCCTTGGGGTACTTAAAAACGAAAACAGGGCTACTCCTGCCCAAATATCAATGGCTAAGCGAAACAGCGTTGAAACGGCCATTACTATAGCCCGTGAAGCCCGGCAAATGCTCGGCGGTATGGGCATTACCGGCGAGTATCCTATTATGCGGCACATGATGAACCTTGAATCGGTAATAACTTATGAAGGTACGCATGATATCCACCTCCTTATTACCGGTATGGATGTTACCGGACTCGATGCTTTTAAGTAATGGATAATCAATATACCTTGACTTTTAGCAGCGCCGGTGTTATTCATGCGCATAAATATTGCTCATTATAATTATGAGCGTTATATTTGTTGTGTAACCACTTAATGTTGTCAACCCCTGATAGCCCAGTTAGTTTAAACAAACTGCTGGTCAACCATTTAATTTGGCTGGCCCTGGCTTTTTTATTGGTATTTAATTCCTGCCAAAATAGCATCAATGATACGGGTGGTTACTCCAGGCAGTTTAAAACACTATTTGATACGGTAAACCTGTATAATGGCGAAAGGTCTCAACCACATAAGGGCATTCGGTACCTTGATTCAGCTTACCGTACTATAAAAAACCCGTTTGTAAGCGACAGGTTCCGTTTTTATGCCTTCCATTTTCTTTACAATTTAAAAGGGCTGCATGACCCTAAAAAAGCCATGCTTTATGCAGATACGATGCGGGCTGTGGCTACCGAAAGTGTTACCCCGGATCAGCATATTAAATTAACTGCCGAAGCTGATTTCGCTACCGGGGACGCCTATTCAGCCCTGGTAAGGTATGATCAGGCTTACAGGTATTTTTACAAGGGTTACTCTATCGGCAAAGACGCCATTGACGATGCCATCCTGGCCGAATACACCTACCGGATGGGGATGATCATGTTTAAACAGGGGCATTTTAGAGAAGCGGCCAATTATTTCAAGATCAGCCACAGGCAAAGCTATGCCTATGCTGATGATTTTCGTGCCTTTTATCAGCGGCAGGAGCTTTTGGATAATATTGGCGAGAGCTATAAAAACAGCGGCGATATTGACAGCTCAAGCTTTTATTTAAATAAAGCGCTTGTTTATATCAATGAAAATAGTTCGAGGTTTGCCGAAAGAGCAAACCTGCTTGAAGTTGCAAGAGGTGTGGTATACGGCAACCAGGGCGATCTGGCTTTATTAACCCATAATTATAACCAGGCACACGAATTACTGAAAAAAAGTATCGCCATTAATTTAAAACAAGGTTATGACAACCGCGATGCCGAATTAACCGAAATAAAACTTGCCCGGCTATATTTAATAACCAATAAACCAAACGACCTTTTTGAACTGCTGAAAAGACTCCGCGCCCAGCTCGATGCTATCAAAAATGATGACGCTGAAACCAACTGGAATGGGTTAATGAGTACTTATTACCTGCAAAAAAAAGATTACCAGAATAGCTTGTTGTATTTAAAAAACTATTCATCATTAAAAGATTCGGCAACAAAAAGGACTTCATCGTTAAAACGGACGGATATTAATCAACAACAGGCCAATTTTGATAAAGAAAATCAGATAGAAGACCTTAAAAGCCACAATAAGCTGCAATTGATATACATTTACCTTGCTGTGCTTTTTTCAGTGATGGCAGTGATCATTATCTTCCTTGTTTTTCGTAACCTTAAAAGGTCAAAAAGAGATATCGTAGCTATAAAAACACTAAATGACCAAATTAAGCTGCAAAAAACGGAATTAGAAAACACACTTGAAGAAGTAAACCGGGGGAGCCGGGAAAAAGACCGAATTCTACGGGCTGTAGCACATGACCTCCGCAATCCGCTCGGAGGAATAGCATCGTTATCGGCCTCAATGGTTGATGATGCACGTGATGAAGAACAAACAGACCTGATCAACCTTATAAAAGAAACTTCCTATAATTCCCTCGAACTCATTAATGAAATTTTAGAGGCGACAAATACTGCCAATATGACTTTTAATAAAGAATGGGTTGAAATTAACAGCCTCATTAATAAAAGTGTTGATCTGCTGCGGTTTAAGGCAGCCGAAAAAGACCAGGATATCATGCTTAGCTTATTGGATACACCTACTGAAATATTGATAAACAGGGAAAAAATATGGCGGGTTATCAGCAACCTTATCAGTAATGCCATAAAGTTTAGTCCCAAAGGTGCCGTTATTTATGTAATTGTAAACCAAAAACATCAAGGCGTTGAAATATGTGTTAAAGATTACGGTATAGGTATCCCTGATAAATTACAGCAACAGGTGTTTAATATGTTTACCGAAGCTAAACGGCCTGGCACCGACGGCGAAAAATCATTTGGCCTCGGGCTTTCCATCTGCCGTCAAATAGTTGAAAAACATAGCGGCAGGATCTGGCTAAAAAGTGAATCAAATAATGGTTCAAGTTTTTATGTCTATCTTCCGGCCCAGGCATCTTAATATATCAGTTATTCCAAACCAATTTACTTTGAACGGATGATAAATAGATAAAAAAATTGGTAAAACGGCCTGGTCATTTTTATTTTTTTTATAGATTACCCTTGTTTTACAACTAACTCTAAACCTCGCATAATTTAATATTGATGTTTATATACAAAAGCTTCAGGCAAATATGGCTAACCGGTAATATACAGGGTTGTTTGCTTTTTGTTTGCTTTTTGCTGATAACCACTTCATGCGGGCAACAGTCAAAGGGCTTTCTTTCGTCTTCAGCATATAATAAAGCCGTTGACACTGCAACTATAATGTATGATAATGGGCATCATAAAGCAGCAGTAAATTATCTTGATTCAGCTTTCCGTCATTCAAGCAACCTTAGCTTCAAACAAGTTTATAATTACTATTATTTTATCTACAATTATGCTTCGCATATAAAGGCCGATCGAAAAATGGCTTTGCTGTACGCCGACAGTATGCTCAATGTTTTCGATACGCCGGAGAAGAAGCTAAAATTTACCAGTGAATATGGACAGGCTCATCTTGCCAAAGGAGACGTGTTATTTGACGAACATCGTTACAACGAAGCTTACGGTTATTTTTACGAAGGGAAAGTAATTGCCAATAATAACCTTGATGAATGTACCATGGGTGATTATAGCTATCGCATGGGCATGATACTATATAAGCAGGAACATTACAGTCGGGCCGCAGAATATTTTAAGGAAAGCTTTGATGAAACCAGGTCATGCGAAGGGAACTTCAATTATTTTTATCGCAGACAGGAATTATTGAATAATATAGGTTTAAGCTACAGTAAAATGTTGATGAATGATAGTGCCATGTATTTTTACAACAAGGCCCTTGATTACATTAATGATAACACAGCAAGGTTTAAAGACAGGCCCCAAATGGGGGAAGTATCCAAGGGCGTTGTATATGGCAATATGGCTGATATAAGTATCAGGCAAAAAGATTATAACAAGGCTAAAAGCCTGCTTAGAAAAAGTATAGCTATCAATCTGCGCAAAGGAAACGATAATAATGACGCTCAACACTCCGAATTAAAACTTGCATCTATATACGATCGGCAAAACTTAAATGACTCTTTATTAAACCTCCTCAATATTATCAGCCTCCAGTTTGATAGTGTTCAAAGTCGGGAAACCAAACAAAACTGGCACTTATTGATGTCAAATTATTTCGAGAAGCAGAATAATCATCAGCAGGCAATGACGCACTATAAGCAATACGATGAGCTTAAGAACATCATAGTAAATGAAAACAAAAAACTAAAAGAAGCCGACGTTGCAGAACAGGTTAAAAGCCTTGAAAAAGATAACGAGTTTAATAACCTTAAAAAAAACAATGAATTGCAGCATATTTATCTGAGAGTAACTGTTGTTTTTGCCCTGATGCTCATTATTATCATTTCCCTGGTATTTTTAAACTGGCAAAAATCAAAAAAGAACATTAAAACACTTGGAAGCCTTAATAACCAGATAAACCATCAAAACCACCACCTTGAAAGCGCCCTCCGTGATTTAAAACTCAATAACCAGGAAAAGGACCGGATTTTACGCACTGTTGCACATGATCTGCGCAACCCTATAGGCGGAATAGCCTCGCTTACCAGCGTAATGACAGAGGAAAATTACAGCGACGAACAAAAAGAGCTGCTAAATATTATCCGGGAAACTTCATTTAACTCCATTGAACTAATCAATGAAATTCTGGAAGCCACTGAATCCGCTTCGGCTATATTACATAAAGAAGCGGTTGAAGTTAATTCCTTATTGAGCAATAGTGTTGAGTTGATGCGTTTTAAGGCCGCTGAAAAGCAGCAGATTATCAATACTTTCCTGTTAAATTCACCACTCGAAATTTACATTAGCCGTGAAAAAATATGGCGGGTAATCAGCAATCTGATCAGTAATGCTATTAAATTCAGTCCGGAAGGATCGGCTATTTTAGTTATGGCCATTGATTTGGAAAACGAAATCCAGATTTCAGTAAAAGATCACGGTATAGGGATTCCCGAAAAGCTAAAAAACCAGGTGTTTAACATGTTTACAGATGCCAAACGCCCCGGAACTGCGGGCGAAAAATCATTTGGTCTTGGTCTTTCCATCTGTAAGCAAATTATTGAAGATCATAACGGCCGAATCTGGTTTGAGAGCGATACCGAAAATGGCACGTCTTTTAATTTCACGCTTCCTAAAAACTAACAGCTTATTTCAAAAATTCAGCATACCACCTGCCGGATGCTTTAACCGTGCGCTGCTGGGTTGCATGATCAACATGGATCAGCCCAAAACGCGGATGATAACCTTCGGCCCATTCAAAATTGTCGGTGAGGGTCCACACAAAATAGCCATTAACCTTACAGCCTTCATTTTTTGCCTTTAACACCTGTGCTATGTAATCCTTTAAATACTTTAATCTTTTGGGGTCATTTACTTCACCATCAGTAACCTCGTCGGGAAAAGCTGATCCATTTTCCGTAACGATAATCTTTTTAACATTAGGATATGCATCATATTTTTTGATCATATGGTAAATAGAAGGCGGGTAAACCTCCCAGCGCATAGCTGTAAGATCAACGCCCCTCTTTTCGGCTTTGACCATACTTGCTTTGATATAGGGCGTAAAAAAAGAATATTTTACAATTTCGCGGGTGTAATTCTGTATGCCGATAAAATCAAAATCAAATCTCAGCTTATCCTCGTCGCCGGGGTAAAAATACTTTTTCAGGTCGTTAAGCGCAGGCAGGTCTTTTATTGGGTAACCCATGCCCAACAAAGGTTCAATATATAGCCGATTGATCAGCGCGTCGGCACGAACGGCGGCAGCTATATCCCTGGGTTTATCGGTATAAGGCTCTATTTGCGAACACGAAAATGTGGTACCTATTTGCGCCGTTGAAGGCAGCAATTTTCGCAGGATCCTGCCACCTTCGGCAATACTCATGGTTACGTGATGTATGGCGGGCACAAAGTTTTTCATACCACTGCGCCCTGGCGCATGGATGCCAAAAAAATAGCCGGCTCCCGTAAAAACTACAGGCTCGTTCATTACCATCCAATGTTTTACCCTATCGCCAAAGTTTTGAGCACAGATAGTGATAAACTCACTAAACCAGGTTATTGCTTCACGATTTGTCCAGCCGCCTTTAACTTCAAGCACATGCGGAAGGTCCCAGTGATAAACAGTTAACCAGGGTTCAACGCCTTGCTTAAGGCAGTAGTTAATTACCCGGTTATAATAATCAATGCCGGCCTGGTTAATTTTCCCGGTGCCTTCGGGCAAAATACGGGTCCAGGATATAGAAAAACGAAAATTGGGGATATTAAGTTCTTTTATGAGGTCGATATCACGCTCATACAAATTGTAAAAATCGCAAGCAGTTTGTGCATGGTCGCCATTCAGGATCTTTCCTTTTTTTGTGGTAAAAACATCCCACACAGATTGTCCTTTTCCATCGGCATCATGAGATCCTTCTACCTGAAAAGCAGCAGTTGAAACGCCCCATTCAAAGTCGGCACCAAAAAGATCTTTGCTTAAATGTATTTCCCGGTCAGTAAGTTCCATTAATTTGAGCTGCAAAAGCCCAAAAGTGCAATTATATTTATAAATGAAGAATTATAAGTGATAACTTAATGTATGAACGACGAACGCATACTTTTAAGCATCATCCACTGACGGAAATTGATCAGCAGTTTCGAAATATTGACAATGAATTTCATGCCCTTATGTTATTTAACTATAATAATAAAGGTAGCAAGCAGATGTTTGCTGAATGTGACAACTATGTTATTTAATTGTTAACCAGCATTTTCATAAATATACAAAATTGCTTTAATACATTAGCCATTTAATTTACAAACGCTATGAAAACACACTTTATAAAAATGTTTGGTTATAACCTGTTTGCCAATCAGCAGTTGATACAGACAATGGAAGCAAACGGTTCGCCGGAGGTAACGCTTAAACTGATGGGCCATCTGCTGGCCGCCGAACAGGTATGGCTCGAAAGATGCAAACTTATCCCTTCTTCTCTGCCTAACACATGGCCTGAAAATGTTACAATTGAGCAATGCAAAAAACAGGTACCGGAGCGTTATGAAGCATGGGTCACATTTTTACACGAAATTAATGAGGAAGATCTGAATAAGATAATTCCGTATCATAGCTTTACCGGCGACTATTTTGAAAACCAACTTGGTGATATTATTACGCAGGTACTTAACCATGGTACACATACCAGGGCCCAAATTGGGCAGCAGCTAAAGTTTGCGGGTACAAAAACTTTACCTGTTACAGACTATAGTTATTATTTAAGAGTGTTAAACAGCTAAACATTTAGCATATTTGCCAAGTTTTATCACGCATCAAAAACCATGAAAAAACATCTATTCGCAGCCGCGGGCGTTGCCCTGCTATTGGGTTGTACCGACACTAAAAAACAGGAAAAAGATCTTTTGAACCAGGTAATTGCCGTACATGATAAAGTAATGGCCAATGACGAGCAATTGATGAAAAATAAGATGCTGCTGGATAGCCTTGTAAAAAACAATGCCCCAAATATCAATAAAGACACAGCAAAAGTGTATTTAAAACTGGTGGATGATGCCGATAATGCCATGAGCGACTGGATGCATAAATTTGATGCGGAAAATAAAGGCAAATCGCACCAGGAAATTATGGACTATCTTGAAGCTCAAAAGAAGCTCATCAGCAAAATAGATACGCAAATAAATGTAGCTGTTACCGGCTCAACTAAATATATAACCCAAATACCGGCAAAAAAATGAGGAAATTGTGGATAGGCATTGTGATATTAATGCTTTTCAATGCCTGCAAATCAAATACTAAAACCGCCCTTCCCGTATTGGGTTATAAAACTCCGGTAACTAAAACGGTTAATGGCAAAACAGTAACAGATACTGAGTACGCCACTATCCCACCCTTCAAGTTTGTAAACCAGTATGCTGATACCATCACTCAGAAAAACCTGGATGGAAAAATTTATGTAGCCGACTTTTTTTTCACCACCTGCCCTTCTATTTGCCCGGTGATGCACCGAAATATGCTGAATGTATACAAGGAGTTTAAGAATGATGATAACTTCAGGATCATTTCGCATACCATCGATCCCAAATATGATACCGTGCCTGTATTAAAACGCTATGCGGATAAATTAGGGATTGCGGGCAATACCTGGTGGTTGCTGCATGGTGAAAAAGGCGATACTTATAAAATTGCCAAAAGCTACCTGCAAAGTGTATCCGAAAAAAATCCCAAAGGCGAATATATCCATGACGGCTTCTTTATTTTGATAGATAAACAGAAACGCCTTCGCGGTACTTACGAAGGAACAGACCCGGCAGAAGTAACCAAACTGATTGCCGATATCAAAACCCTGAAAGCCGAACCTGACCAAATTGCCGCCAAATGAAATTAAAGGTAATAGGCATTATAGCCATTTTGTTAGTTGTAGTTGGCGCATCATGCCAAAGCGATGATCAAATTGAGTTTAAACGCTATTACTCGGGCGGGAGCCTTGTTTACCAGCAGCATTGTCAAAATTGCCATGGCGATAAAGGACAAGGTTTATCGGCACTTATTCCTCCATTAACAGATTCAATTTATTTAAAAAAAAATAAGAGAAAACTTGCCTGCTTTATCAAAAATGGCCTTAAGGGAAAAATAACCGTAGCAGGCCGCTCTTTTGACGACCAAATGCAGCCTGATGATATAGCCCCTCTTGAAATTGCTAAAGTTCTTACTTACGTTATCAATTCCTTTGGTAATAAAATGAGAACTGTTACATTGCAACAGGTTCAGGATGATTTGAAAAATTGTCAATAGTTTTTGTTCATAGATGATAGGTCATGGTTCATAGTTTATGATAAATACCCTAAGCTATGAACCATGAACTACAAGCTTTTGCTATGATCTATGAACCATCAACCATGAACTAAACTAATTTCCCTATCTTTACAACCGCAAAACGTTCTATCGCTGCCAGCTTGTTTGGCGGAGGAAAGTCCGGGCAACACAGAGCATCCTGCTTCCTAACGGGAAGGCGCCGGCAGCCGGCGACAGCAAAGTGCCACAGAGAAAATACCGCCCGCTTAGGTGGGTAAGGGTGAAAACGTGAGGTAAGAGCTCACGGCGTAACCGGGCGACCGGATATGACGGTAAACCTCAGGAGTTGAAAAACCAAATAGGTCCTGAAAGCGGAGTTGCTCGCTCCCGTATTAGCCCAAGGGCTAATCGTTAGGATGGGTAGGTTGTTTAAACCTGTTAGTGATAACAGGGCCAGATAAATGATAGAAGTTGCCCTTTAACAAGGCAAAACAGAACCCGGCTTATAGGTTTGCTGCTGTATAACCCCTTGCTGTAAAGCGAGGGGTTTCTTTATTTACACCAATTTATTTTTAATAAATTTTTACAACCCTGCAAACATTTATCCGCCTTAAACCTTTATAGCACATTAAAAGTGTTTGTTTTTCTATACAAACCCATATATTAGCAAACAACAATTACATATCGGTACATAATTACAAAACATGGCTAAAATTTTAATAATTGATGATGAACGGTCTATTCGTAACACGCTTCGCGAGATTTTAGAGTATGAAGATTACGAGGTTGAAGATGTAGATAACGGGGTTGACGGCCTTCAGTTAATTGAAAAAAAAGACTATGACCTGGTACTGTGCGACATTAAAATGAACCGCATGGATGGTATGGAGGTACTTACCGAAGGACTCGCCATTAAGCCCGATCTACCTTTTATTATGATATCAGGCCACGGCACGGTTGAAACCGCTGTTGAGGCCAGCAAAAAAGGCGCGTTTGACTTTATTTCAAAACCACCTGACCTTAACCGCCTGCTTATTACCGTTCGTAACGCGCTTGATAGGGGAAGCCTTGTTGTTGAAGCTAAGGTACTTAAACGTAAAGTATCAAAAGTACGCCCCATTTTAGGCGAATCGCAGGCTATCCTCAAAATAAAAGAAACTATTGACCGGGTGGCACCAACCGATGCCCGTGTATTGGTTACAGGCGCCAATGGAAGTGGCAAGGAATTGGTTGCACGCTGGCTCCACGAAAAATCAAATCGCTCGGCTGCATCCATTATCGAGGTAAACTGTGCTGCAATCCCTTCAGAATTAATTGAGAGTGAGCTATTTGGCCACGAGAAAGGCTCATTTACATCCGCCATCAAACAACGTATTGGCAAGTTTGAATCGGCAAATGGAGGAACGTTATTTTTGGATGAGATAGGTGATATGAGCCAGTCGGCCCAGGCTAAAGTTTTGCGTGCCTTACAGGAAAATAAGATTACGCGCGTAGGCGGCGAAAAGGAAATTGACGTTGATGTACGTGTAGTAGCGGCAACCAACAAGGACCTGCTAAAAGAAATTGAAGCCGCGTAATTTCCGTATGGACTTGTATCACCGCCTAAGTGTAATACTAATCCACGTACCACCGCTTATTGAACGCAAAGACGACATCCCGCTGTTAACTCAAAGCTTTTTGGATGAGATTTGCAATGAATATGGCATGCCGGTTAAAAAGATCTCTGATGCTGCACTTGAGGCCCTTAAAGCCCTGCCATGGACCGGTAATATCCGTGAACTCCGCAACATGGTTGAGCGCTTGATCATCCTAAGTGATAAAGTTATTACAGATAACGATGTTAGAGCGTTTGCAAACCCATCTGCACCGGCAGCAGTCGGCACTGGCAGCACAGCCGCTCCTGCCCCGCAAACAGATTTTGATCAGTTCAATAACTTCCAGGAATATAAGGACTTCGCCGAGCGTGAATACATCAAATTCAAGCTGGAGAAAAACAACTGGAATGTGTCAAAAACTGCTGATGATATCGATATTCAACGCAGTCACCTATACAGTAAAATTGAAAAATTTGGCCTTAAGCGCGGCGAATAACATAAACTTTTGAAATTATTTTAAAAAGCATCGGCAAATATGATAGCCGGTGCTTTTTTTATGTTATTATTGTATCTCAATAACCTTTATTAACACCATGAAAACCTATTACTTAGCATCTTTTTTACTGCTCGCCCTATGCTCATGCGGTAACCAGCCAAAGGCAACTACAGAAACAACCGAACCGGCCGGTAAGCTTGACGGGACCTGGCACCTGATATCGAGCAAAAGTATTATGAAGGGCGATACTACAGTAACCACCCCTCCTAAAGACCAGGAAATGTTTAAGATGTTTAACGCCACTAACTTCGCCTTCTTCACGCATGACCTGGTACACGGCAAAACAGCCAAACCGGTTTATTCGTCGGGCGCGGGCACTTATACCCTATCCGGCGATGATTATACCGAGCACCTGGCTTATTGCGATGCCCGCGATTGGGAAAACAGGGATTTCAAATTTAAGCTCACTATGAAAAATGACACCTTGACTCAAAAAGGAATTGAGAAGATAGACAGCCTCAAGGTTGATCATGAGATCATTGAAACTTATGTAAGAGTGAAATAAACCTTAAAACTTATATTTAAAGCCCGGCGTGTTCCGGGCTTTTTATTTGCACAGTCCCGTCCTAAACGAACCGAACAGCATTTCACCTCTACAATAACAATAAATCGTAACCTGCGCGGTAACCCATTCGTTAAAACCTAAATTATCCCTGTTTATAATAAGTTAAACTTTATTGGAAAGCCTTCACAAAAAGTTGGCCGTTTGTTGTTTGTAAACGATGGAATTTATTGAAGAAGTCTTTTTATCGGCCCGGATTTAATTGTAGTTTACCCGCTAAAAACCAGTCAGAGAATGAAGCTGTTAATTAACCATAAGATGCTGTTAGTGTTATCGTTATTTACTTCTTCATTTAATCGCTGCCGGCTGCAAAAAAGCTCAGAAAGCATTACAACTACCAGATCTATTCACACAATTTCAGCTACGAGTTCAAATATTCCGCTTAAAAACATGTTTGGCATAAACGCGTATGAATGGAATTTTTTGCAGGATCCCGCCAATCCGGAGCAAAAAGGAGCCATTTACGAAACCAACATGAACCTTATCAAGTCATTCAGTGCAGTAAGGCATTATTTAGGCTGGGCCCGGATGGAAAGCACTAAAGGCAGCTATACCTTCAACCCCACTCATAAAGACAACTGGAACTATGATCTCATTTATAGCCGTTGCAAGCAGGAAGGTATATTGGTTTTAGCAGATATAAAAAATTGTCCGCCCTGGTTGGTTAATACTTATCCTAACAATATGCGGGATCTTGAAAATGCGCCGCTTATTTATGGCTTAAGTAAGGCTGATCCGGCAAGCTATATTGACCAGGCGCACATGGCCTTTCAATTTGCCGCCAGGTATGGTTATAATACTAATATTAACAGGGCATTGATAAAAGTTGACACCAGCATGCGATGGGCAGATGACTCGCCTAACCAGGTAAAAGTGGGCATGGGCCTTATAACTTACGTAGAGTGTGATAATGAGCGCGATAAATGGTGGAAAGGATCAGCAACACAACAAACCGCTGAAGAGTATGCAGCTAACATGTCGGCCTTTTATGATGGCAACAAGGGGAAGTTAGGAAAAAATGCCGGTGTAAAAAATGCTGATCCTAATATGAAAGTGGTAATGGGTGGATTAGCTACAGCCGACATAAATTTTGTAAAGAAAATGGTAGAGTGGTGCCGCATCAACCGTGGTTACAGAGCCAACGGCAGTATCAATCTGTGTTTTGATATTATTAACTACCACTATTACAACAATAACGGTAATATTTTAACACATCAGCCTGCCACGTTTGGCCTGCCGCCGGAATTGTCGATGGCGGGGCAAATTGCTGATTCGTTTGTTCAGTATGCAAATTCTTTTGTTAAACCAATCCCTGTTTGGGTAACCGAGTCTGGCTACGATATAAACAAGGGAAGCTATCAGAGAGCTTTAGATGTAGGGCAAAAGACATCGAAAAACACCCAGGCAGATTGGATTTTAAGAACTTCGCTTCTTTACATCAGGCATGGTATACAACGTGTATTTTATTACCAGCTTTTTGACGATGCTCCTAATGTTGCTGTTCAATATGCTACATCTGGTTTAGCCGAAAATGGCAAACGCAGACCTGCTGCCGATTTTATATTGCAAACATCAAAATTAATGGGTAACTACACCTACACAAGTACCATTAATGCCGATCCACTGGTTGATAAATATCTATCGGGATCACAAAGCATGTACATATTAACCATCCCTGATTATCAGGCACGTACAGGTACATATACACTTAATCTTGGTACAGCTAAAGCAAATGTTTATACACTAAAAACAGGTGCCGGTAATGTTGTTAAAACAACCCTAAAAACAGTTAATGGGAAACTTATTGTTAAAGTAACCGAAACACCAGTCTTTGTACAGGGCACAAACTAAATAAATGTCGAAAGATTATCCCTTACCTCGTTGGCGTACATACCGCCAAACAGGTTTACGTGAACCAACAGCGGATAAAGGTTCCAAAGTTTAAGACGCTGTTGCCAGCCAGGCAGTAACGGAAATTCCTGGTTATAAGCCTCATAAAAAGCGCGGTCAAAACCACCGAAAAGCGTGGTCATCGCAATATCAAACTCACGATTGCCATAACTAACCGCCGGATCGATCAGGTAAGATTTGCCACTGGTATCAATCAAGTAATTACCTCCCCAAAGGTCTCCGTGCAGCAATGCGGGTGGTTCTTCTGTAAATAAACCTGGGAGCTTTTTATAAAGCTGATCAAACTGGTGAATATCGGTCCGGGAGAGTTCCTTTTTGTCTACCGCCATTTCAACCATCGGCTGCAACCGCTGTTCAATAAAAAAATCGCTCCACGTAGCATACCAATTATTAGTTTGAATTAGCGAACCCATATAATTGTCAACATAAAAACCAAATCTGGTATTGGTTTTTTTATGCATTTGAGCAAGCTGCATTCCCAACTTAGAAGAAGCAGGCGCATTAGCAGAACCAACATTTATCCACTCTAAAACAAGGTAACTATCATTACCTAACTCTCCCTGCAAAACAAACTCAGGAACTGCAATTGCATTAGTTTGGCGAATTGCCTTCAACCCCTGCTGCTCTTTTACAAACATATTGGGGAATTTATACCTGTCATTTACTTTCAATAAATAACTGTGATCGTCGCATTGCAAATGGTAGACATCGTTTATATCACCACCGCTCACTGCATTAACATTAATGATTTTGATATTGAGTTTACTTTGAATATAACTTAATAAAATATCGGGGATGAAGTTTTTAAACATAGGCGATAATAAAATCATCAAATCTTACCAGGCTAAATTATTTGTTTTAGCACACAATTAAATTGCAATAATTATATTCGTGTAATATTTTTAAGTCCTTATCACAAAATTAAATGGAGAATCAAATTCCTGCAGCTGTTCAATTAACAGAAAACTGCGCACACTGCAACACGCAAGCAAAGCCCGAAGACACCTTTTGCACCCAATGTGGCTATCCGCTAAAGGGGACTGAAGCCGAACAAAACATATTTATTTCAGAACGGCAGGTTGAAGAAATAGACATGTTTACCTATAATAAAACGCTTAAACAGGCGGGTACAACATTATATTACCTGGCAGGAGTTTTTATTTTGAGCGGCCTGGTTTATTTTTTCATGCATAAAGATGAAGAAGATGTAGTAGCTGTAGTCATAACCGATTTAATAATGGCGGCTATGTTCTTGGTTTTGGGCGCTTACAGCAAAAAGAAACCCTTAGCCTGTCTCATATCAGGCTTGTCGCTGTATGTGATTGTCCAGTTGTTAAACGCCATAGTTGATCCTATATCTATTGCCAGGGGTATCATCATAAAAATAGTGATTATTGGCTATATGATCAAAGGCATTAAATCGGCAATGGAAATAGAAAAAATCAGGAAAGAAAAACATATAGCTTAGTCTTTTGCTGTCCGAACAACACCAAGCAACAGAAGCAGTACATTGCATACAATGTGGTGCATCAAACGCCGTCAACGTAAAGTTTTGCAGCAACTGCGGCTACCGGCAAGAGGATCCGGCAATCGATGAGACCGCCCATAACTGGCAATTGCTTAAGCAAGCTGCTTTGTTTTACGGGGTTTACATCGTGGTATGTGCATTGTCGTCGTTTGTTGACTACTTTAAAACAGTTGGCTGGTTCCTGGTAGTTGAAATTATCGGTGCAGGAACCGCGGTATTGTTTTTTACCTATAACTGGAATGATTATAAAAAACAGCTCCGCTGGCCTTCATTTTCATGGCAAAAGTTAGCTGCTTATGGATCGATTGCAATGGCCAGCAACCTGCTGATCCATTACATTTCAAGTTGGATCAATATTATCATCTTCTCGCGAGACTATTACTATTACTCCATTTTTGCCGGCATGCCTGGCGCTGCCTATTTGATTATATTTTTCACTGCGATAACTCCGGCTTTGTTTGAAGAACTTGGCTTTCGGGGATATCTGCTGCAATCGTTGTTAAATATTGCCGATACCGGGCAGGCTGTTTTCATTTCAGCTTTCTTGTTTGGTATTATTCACCTCAACTTCGTTTCCTTGTTCTGGTTAATCCCATTCGCTTTATTTCTCGGCTATGTTAGGGTAAAGGAAAACACTATCTGGTATGGCGTATTCTTTCATTTTTGCTTTAATTTAACCGCTTGTTTATTTGAGTTACTATAGTGTTAAAGAAATAAAAAGCCAATTAAAAACTCAATACCAAATTATCATCCTAAAAAGCTATTTTTGCGGTTCAATGGAGCACATTCGTAATTTTTGTATCATAGCACACATCGACCACGGTAAGAGCACACTTGCCGATAGGTTATTAGAATATACCAACACTATTACCCAGCGCGAATCGCAGGCACAATTGCTTGACGATATGGATTTAGAACGCGAACGCGGTATCACCATTAAAAGCCATGCCATACAAATGGATTATGAGCTCGATGGACAAAAATATGTGCTCAACCTGATCGATACGCCCGGGCACGTGGATTTTTCATATGAAGTATCACGTTCAATTGCTGCCTGTGAAGGTGCATTATTGATAGTTGATGCAGCACAGGGCATTCAGGCACAAACCATCTCAAACCTGTACCTGGCTTTAGAGAACGACCTGGAAATCATCCCTATCCTGAATAAAATGGACCTCCCCGGCGCTATGCCCGAGGAAGTAAAAGACCAGATAGTCGATCTTATAGGTTGCAAACGTGAGGAGATCCTTGCCGCATCGGGCAAAACCGGCATGGGTGTTCATGATATTCTTCGCGCTATTGTTGAGCGTGTGCCCGCTCCGGTAGGTGATCCTAAAGCTCCGCTGCAGGCCCTGATCTTTGATTCGGTTTTTAACTCGTTCCGCGGTATTATAGCTTATTTTAAAGTTGTAAACGGTGAGATCCGAAAAGGCGATAAAGTAAAATTCGTAGCCACCGAGAAGCAATATCTTGCTGATGAGGTTGGCACGCTTAAATTGCGCCCGTTAGCTAAAGACGTAATCAAAACCGGCGACGTAGGTTATATCATATCAGGTATAAAAGAAGCAAAAGAGGTTAAGGTTGGTGACACCATTACCCATGTTGACCGCCCTTGCGAAGAAGGTATACAAGGTTTTGAAGAGGTAAAACCAATGGTATTCGCAGGTATTTATCCTGTTGATACCGAAGATTATGAAGAACTTCGTGAGTCAATGGCTAAATTACAGCTCAATGATGCATCGTTGGTTTTTGAACCGGAGTCATCAGCGGCTTTAGGCTTTGGTTTCCGTTGCGGTTTCCTGGGCATGCTGCATATGGAAATCATCCAGGAGCGTTTGGAGCGTGAGTTTAACATGACGGTGATCACTACCGTTCCCAACGTGTCATACCTGGCCCATACTACAAAAGGCGACTCGTTCACTGTAAATAACCCTTCAGATCTGCCGGATCCATCAAAAATTGATTTTGTGGAAGAGCCTTACATCAAGGCTACTATCATCACCAAATCGGAATTTGTTGGCCCGGTAATGTCGCTTTGTATTCAGAAACGCGGCACCATCACTAATCAATCATATCTTACATCGGAGCGTGTTGAGCTGATCTTCGAGATGCCTATGGGCGAGATCGTATTTGATTTTTATGACAAGCTGAAAACCATTTCAAAAGGTTATGCTTCGTTCGATTATCACCAGATAGGTTATCGTCAGTCAGATTTGGTTAAACTCGATATCCGCTTAAACAGCGAACCTGTTGACGCACTTTCATCCCTGATCTTCCGCGGTAATTCATATGATTTTGGTAAAAAGATCTGCGAAAAATTAAAGGAACTTTTACCCCGCCAGCAGTTTGAGATCATTATCCAGGCTTCTATCGGCGCTAAGATCATAGCCCGCGAAACAGTGAAGGCCTTACGTAAAGACGTAACCGCCAAATGTTATGGTGGTGATATTTCCCGTAAGCGTAAACTGTTGGAAAAACAGAAACAAGGTAAAAAACGCATGCGTCAGGTAGGTAACGTAGAGATACCGCAGTCGGCATTTATGGCAGTTTTAAAGTTGGATTAATCTCTTAATTCCTTTGAAGGGGAGCGAGAGTGAATAAATTAATATATTCTGTACAGGTTAGTTACATATCTTACAGCAACCGGATTTGTTAAACATATTCATTTAGGAGACTTTGTTTATGGCAAATGGATTGTGTACGATTCCAACGAACCGAAATATTACATTGATGCTTTCAATAAAGACGCAGATTCAAATAAAATTATATTTGAAATGCTCTTGAACAATAAAACAGAAACTATTGAAAGTATCATTAACAAGATCAATCAAAATCACACATTAAAACTATCCCTGGATAACAGGCCTTTTATAAGAATACGAGTAAAATCAGAGCCGGTAAATTTAAGTTTGCCTCCGTTGCCTGATCACTTGGTTAAACACATTTAATAATGCAGCTTTTAGACGGAAAATACGTTTCAGAAAAACTTAAGGTTGAAATAGCTGAAGAAGCAGCTAAAATATTAGAAAAAACCGGCCGGAAGCCTCACCTGGTGGCAGTATTGGTTGGTCACGATGGTGGCAGTGAAACTTATGTAGCCAGCAAAATGAAGAACTGCGAAAAAGTTGGCTTCAAATCATCGCTGGTGCGTTATGAAGACGATGTTACTGAAGAAGAGTTGCTGAAAAAAGTTGAAGAGCTTAATGCTGATTCTGATATCGACGGCATTATCGTACAACTTCCGCTACCAAAACATATCGATCCTGAAAAAGTAACCGAGCGTATCGACCACCGTAAAGATGTTGATGGTTTTCACCCGGTTAACCTGGGCCGTATGCAGCGCAATTTACCATCGTTTATACCGGCAACGCCTTACGGCATTACTTTAATGCTTAAAGAATACGGTATTGAAACTGCCGGTAAACATTGCGTGGTTGTTGGCCGCAGCAATATCGTGGGTTCGCCAATGAGTATCCTCATGGCACGCAACACTACGCCGGGCAACTGTACGGTAACCATTTGCCACAGCCGTACACCCGATATCAAAAAATTCACCCTCGATGCAGACATACTGATCGTAGCTATCGGTAAAAAGAATTTCATTACGGCCGATATGGTTAAAGATGGTGTAGTAGTTGTTGATGTGGGTATGAACCGCGAAACCTCAACTACAACAAAATCGGGCTTTAAACTTTACGGCGATGTTGATTTTGAAAACGTAGCACCAAAATCATCATGGATTACCCCTGTACCGGGCGGCGTAGGCTTGATGACCATTGTCGGTTTGCTTAAAAACACATTAGCTTCGGCTAATAAAGAGGTTTATAAATAGTAAGTAGTTTATTGGGTTGATTAGGTGAATAGTTTTAGTTTATAGAATTAATTATTCACTTAATCAACCATTTACTTAAACCCAGACTTCAGCTTGTCCCAAAGCGTGTTTACACCTACGTACACACCATCGTCCCTTACTTCCACAGGATAAGTTTCAATAAAATCATTTTGCCCTTCGCCACCTTTTCCTGTTTCAAGATTATAAGTATGGCGATGATATGGACAAACTATCAGCTTCCTCACGCACAGGCCTTCGCTTAAATCAGCTCCGGCATGAGGACATTTAGCCGATACTGCATAAAGCTTACTTTCAAAATTTACGAGGCAAATATTCTTGCTGCCTGCCTTAGCCTTTTTTATAAATGGGTTGCTGATATCCGAACTTAGTTCAATTTTATGCCACTTCATTTGACCAGCTTATGAAATATATTCGAGCGAAGCTTGGAGATACTCGCTTCCTTGTAATAAACCAAAAACCTCATATGCGATACGCGATAATAATATTTTCACTGCCGTAGCATCCTTAAAATCATTCATATCAAAAAAATAAACGATCCACTCTGACTCGCCCACTTTTTCAAATCCCAATCTTTTTTAAGATAAAAAGCTCCCGTTCGTTGTCTTCGTCATCATAATTCTCTTTATCATATCCATACATTTCCATTATCTCTTGCGAACTCATGAAAATATTTAGCATGTTTCCAGCACTCAATTCAAAATACATATATAGATCGCTTGGCTTATTTAGACAGAGCTTGAATTTCTTAAACTTCCCTTCGTATAAATTAAATAAAGCATCGTCAAGTACTTGAGTATCATTAAAATAATACCTTTTCGACTCACTTATTTTCATCTCACCTTCCTTTTCAGTTATTCTACGTCCGAAGCTGAACCTTACACGGTCATCCTCAGGAAATTTGTTAAACATGTCCCTCAATCTTTCAAGTTCTTGCTTTTTTAAATATAATGGATCCTTTAAATAATGCAAATGAGATAATTGCCTGTCAATTCGCCATAACTCCTCTTGTTGATAGTGAGCATACAGGTAATCTTTTTCTAAAAGATAATTATTGATTGAAGATGTAAGAGCAATTTTTTCACCTTCAAAATATTCGATAATTTGGTCAAGGTCAGATTTCATGAGTACAAGTTATGCACTGCAAGTTTCAAAATCTAATATTTACGCCAACATTTCTGAATCTTATTGAGCCAACCAATTTTAAAAATCAATTTTCAGATTCATCACATTTGGATTCTTAATTACCTCGTCCATGCTGGTAACAAGCGTGACTTCCCTCCTGTCGGCCGAGAGCATTGCCTTTGAATTATTGATCTTCTTTACCGGGTGAGCAAACCTCAGGATCACCTTATAAGGCATATCGATCAGCATCGCCTTTGCCATCATAAAAGTAGCCTGGGTTTTCTTTAAAAAAGCGTTAAACTTAGCTTTATCAATGATGCGGTAAAATTTATGAGGAGTTATATCATACGAGTAGTAGTCCTGCCCTCCTACCATTTGCCGTGCATCAAATGGCTTATTCGTTTTATCGGTGGTAGTAATAGCGCTTATCTGGGTATTAAGTGCAATCTTTGATACATTTTGTAAATAATATTGCAGATCTGCTGCATTTTTGGCGGTATGATTAAGTGTTACTTTCATAACACTCTTTTTAAGGTTCATATTCACCGTTAGCTCACTGCTTTTGGCCATTTCAACTTCTTCAGTTTTTAGTTTCTGCTGCGCACTGTCGGGTATAGCACTATAAAAGTTAAGCGTAGTGTCCTTAACCAAACTAAATTGAGGCGTTTCCTTAACCGAATCAGACATCAAATTAACCAATACCGATACTGCCCTACTCATATCAAAGGCGTAGGCAACTTTACAGGTTCCGTCGCTTTTAAAATCGTAATGCTCTTCAATATCTACACATGAACTAAAACAAAGCACTGCCATTAAAAATAAAGGAAGGTAAAGCTTTTTCATCTCCGGATATAAATTAAGCGTTAACGATACAGTTATTGCATTTTACGAAAAGGGATTTAATTGGTTATCTTAAAATTAAAGTAATTATAACAATTATAAATGAAAATAAAAAAAGGCAAAAGGATAAAGGTGAAAGGCAAAAGGTATTTTAACGTGTACTTTTATTTTTTTTATAATGTACTTTGATGATAAAGCCAAGACCTTTCACCTTTGGCCTTTTACCTTTCGCCTTATTAAGGTACTTCCATATTAGTGTAACCTTTTGGCTTTCACCTTTTAGCTTTCGCCTATATTTCAGTACCTTTGCACCCTCAAATAACTATGGCACACCAAATACCAGACGACGGCACGCTGCTTCCTTTAATGGAAGAGTTTTATACGATACAGGGGGAAGGGTACAATACGGGCAAAGCCGCATATTTTATTCGCCTTGGCGGCTGTGATGTAGGTTGCCATTGGTGTGATGTTAAAGAAAGTTGGGATGCCGAGTTGCATCCCCTTACCGCGGCTGATACAATTGTGAGCAACGCCGCCCTTCATCCTGCAAAAGCTGTTGTAGTTACCGGTGGCGAGCCGCTTATTTACAACCTTGATTATTTGACCCACAACCTGCACGAAAAGGGAATAAAAACATTTATTGAAACTTCAGGTGCGTATCCGCTTTCGGGCGATTGGGACTGGATTTGCCTTTCACCCAAAAAATTCAAAGCGCCTACGCCAAACGTGGCCGAATGTGCCCACGAGTTAAAAGTGATCGTTTTCAATAAATCCGATTTTGAATGGGCCGAATATCACGCCAAAATGGTATCGCCCGACTGTAAGCTTTACCTGCAGCCCGAATGGTCAAAATCCAAAGAAATGACCCCGCTGATTGTGGATTATGTAAAAGAAAACCCGCAGTGGGAAATTTCACTACAAACACATAAGTATCTGAATATTCCATAATCTTTGTAACTTACGGTATTAATTATCCTAAGTTACAAATGAAAATTGCAGTATTATTGGTGCTTGCATTGTGTTTACCTGCTTTGCTTGGCGCCCAGCAGCAAACCCGGTATTCGTCATCCAATAAAGAAGCTGTAAAATATTTTGCTACCGCTTATCAAAACCTTGATGAACATCTTTATGATGAGGCGATTCAAAACTCGCTTAAAGCTATTAGCGAAGATTCAAAGTTTATAGAAGCGCGGTTATTACTCGCCGACCTGTACCGAATGAAGCGCATGTACAAGCCAGCTGTTGAGCAATACGCTAAAGTAATTTCACTTAGTCCGGAATTTAACAGGGGGGTGTACCTCAAAGCCGCTGAAATGGAAATCCACGATGCAAGCTACGCACAGGCTCAGCAACATCTCGAAAAATACCTTACTTACCCTGATATCAGCCCTCAAAACAATACCTACGCAAAAAAACTGCTTGCCGATGCCAAATTCAGCATCCAGGCGATGACACATCCTGTGCCATTTAAACCTATAAATATCGGCCCTGAAATAAACACTGCCAATGACGAGTACCTCCCGGTTGCTACAGCCGACGAAGGCACGTTGATATTTACCCGAAAGATCAATAACAACGAAGATTTTTATAAAAGCGAAATGATAAATGGCAAGTGGAATACTGCCACTTATTTAAGCAACCAAATTAATACTGAAAAATATAACGAAGGTGCGCAATCCATATCGCAGGATGGTAAATACCTGTTTTTCACGGGATGCAATCGCCCCGACGGTTTAGGCCGTTGTGATATTTATATCGCTCAAAAACGGGGAAATGACTGGGGGAAACCTGTTGACCTGAACCCACCGGTAAATACGTCGGGCTGGGAATCTCAACCCTCGATAAATGCCGATGGCCGCACGCTTTATTTTGTAAGCAACCGTAAAGGCGGTTATGGCGGATATGACATTTGGAAAAGCACGCTGGGTGAAAAAGGCTGGGGCGAACCTGAAAACCTGGGCCCCAATATTAATACCCCCTACAATGAATTATCACCGTTTATTCACCCTGATGACAGTACACTTTATTTTAGCAGCGATGGCTGGCCGGGTTTAGGCAGCAAGGACCTGTTTGTTAGCCGCATGGATAAAGACGGTAAATGGCAAAAACCCGAAAACCTTGGATATCCTATCAATACCAGTGGTGATGAGGGCGGCTTATCATTAACTGCCGCCGGAGATTATGCTTTCTTTTCATCGGATAATTTAAAGGGGTTGGGCGGTTATGATATTTATAAGTTCGAGCTGCCTGTAAAGTTGCGGCCCCATTTGGTAACGTATGTTAAAGGCTTTGTAAAAGACGTAAAGACGAAAGCCCCCCTTGAAGCTGCAATTGAGATTATTGACCTGGAAAGTAATTTGCCGGTTTACCAGGATTACAGTGACGATGAACAGGGGGACTTTTTAGCCACATTAACGTCGGGCAAAAACTATGCGCTTAATATTTCAAAAAGCGGATATCTGTTTTATTCCGAAAACTTTTCGCTTAAAAATTATAAGATTAAAAGCCCGTTTAACATTGTGGCACTGTTATCACCCATTGAAATTGGCAATAAGGTAATCCTTAAAAATATTTTCTTCGATACCAATAAGTTTGACCTTGAAAAGGAATCAAAAGCCGAACTTGCCAAGCTCATTGAATTTTTAGGGATAAACTCAACTACCCGTATTGAGATCTCAGGTCATACAGATAATACAGGTAATCACCAGGGTAACCAAACCTTATCTGAAAACAGGGCAAAGTCTGTTTATCAATATCTCGTGTCGAAAGGAATTGCCCCTACCCGCCTTGTTTACAAAGGATACGGTGAAACGCAACCGATAGCATCCAATACAACAGAGGAAGACAGGGCAAAGAACAGGCGTACGGAATTTATGATCATAACTAAATAAAATTAAAGCCAACAGCAGTAATCAGGGGAAAAGCAAAAAGCCTTTAGAATTGAATCTAAAGGCTTTCTTTATCAGAACTTTTACACCCCTAATTCCCCAACTCCGACATGAATTTGATACGCATTAACTGCACCTCTTCACGGGTGTAATCATCACTGCCCAGTTCAGCTAAGGCTTCATCAATAGAGTCGGCTTCTGCAGTGCGGAAATAATCAAATACTTCTTCCTGCTTATCTTCGTCAATCACCTCATCAATATAGTAGTTCAGATTGAGTTTGGTTCCTGAGTTAACGATAGTTTCAACTTCTTTCAGGATCTCCTCATAAGTAAGACCTTTTGAAGCAGCAATATCATCAAGGTTTAAATGCCTGTCGATATTTTGGATAATGAACACTTTAAGCGCCGATTTATTGGCAGCACTCTTGATCACCATATCAATTGGCCGGTCAATATCATTATCCTCTACATATTTCTGGATCAAATCCGTAAAAGGTTTACCAAATTTTAGCGCCTTGCCTGCACCAACACCCGAAATTTGTTTAAGCTCTTCGGTGTTGATCGGATAATGGGTGCACATCTCTTCTAACGAAGGATCCTGGAATATTACAAACGGTGGCAATCCTTTTTGTTTGGCCAGCTTTTTACGCAGCTCTTTAAGCATTTGCAGCAACTGGGTATCAAGTGCACCGCCACTTTGTTTTGGTCCGTCGTCATCGTTGTCATCGTCAGCAGCCTCCATTACCTTATTCAAAACAAAACGGATACTGTGCGGATTCTCAATAAAGCCAATGCCACTTTTGGTGAGCCTTAAAAGCCCGTATTGATCAATGTCTTTTGAAATGTAATTGTTGAGTAACGCCTGCCTTAAAAGCGAGTTCCAAAGATTTTTACCTTGTTCTTTGCCCGAGCCGTAATAGTCAAGCTGATCATGCTCATAATTTTTGATCTGAGCATTTTCCTCACCCATTAATATGCTGAGGATATGGTGGTCGTCAAACTTTTCGCCAATATGCTTAATCAAACTTAATGCCCTGTGCAGGTGCTCCTCCCCATCAAAATGTTCTTTATGGGTACAGCAATTATCGCACATGTTATTACAGCCTGCTTCATTAAAGTTTTCGCCAAAATAATGCAATAATTGTTTACGGCGACAAACCGACGACTCGCAATAATCGATAACTTCCTTAAGTATCTGAGTACCTATTTCACGTTCTGAAACAGGCTTGTCTTTCATAAATTTCTGAAGTTTATCAATGTCCTTCTCCGAATAAAAAGCCACGCAAACACCTTCTCCTCCGTCACGCCCGGCCCTTCCTGTTTCCTGGTAGTAACCTTCCATACTTTTAGGCACATCATGGTGTATAACGTAGCGAACATCGGGTTTATCAATACCCATACCGAATGCGATCGTAGCAACAATAACATCAACATCTTCCATCAGGAATTTGTCCTGCGTTTCTGCACGCACTTTAGGATCAAGCCCTGCATGATAGGGCAATGCCCTTACCCCGTTAAGGTTCAACGCCTCGGCTACTTCCTCAACCTTTTTGCGGCTAAGGCAATACACAATTCCCGATTTGCCCTGGTTTTGTTTTACAAATTTTACAATCTCTTTGATAACATTACGCTTGGCCCTAACTTCGTAAAACAGGTTACCCCGGTTAAATGACGATTTAAACACGGTTGCGTTATTCATTTGCAGGTTTTTTTGAATATCCTGCTGAACTTTTGGGGTAGCTGTAGCTGTTAGAGCAATTATGGGGATATTTTCGCCTATGTTACTGATCACCTGGCGTATTTTACGGTATTCGGGCCTGAAATCATGCCCCCACTCCGAAATGCAATGCGCTTCATCTACCGCCACGAATGAAACGTGGTTAAGGCGTAAGAAATCAATATTTTCCTGCTTGGTTAACGATTCGGGGGCCACGTATAATAACTTGGTTTTTCCCGCAAGTACATCTTCCTTAACCTTGCCTATCTCTGATTTTGTAAGTGATGAATTTAAAAAATGGGCTATACTATCTGATCCTCCAAACGCCCTGAGCTGATCTACCTGATTTTTCATCAGGGCTATCAATGGTGAAATTACGATTGCCGTGCCATCGCTCATCAAAGCTGGTAACTGATAACACATCGATTTGCCGCCACCGGTAGGCATAATAACGAATGTATCATTACCGGCCAGGATGTTGGTTATTATCGCTTCCTGTTCTCCCTTAAAATTATCAAACCCGAAAAAATTCTGGAGATTGTCAAATAGCGATTTCTTTGTTTCTATCATTATTTTAACAAATTCTTAAATTGTATTTAAAAGTTTAAAGTAACAAAATTTTCTAAATAAACGATGGATTTACTTTTAAATTTTGTGCAAAAATGATGATTAGATGAAAAACAATTTCATTGCTTGTTCATTTAAAGAACCAGACAAATTTGTGGTTATGCCCACCGTTAAATTATTTAGCTACACTTAATGGATAATTAACAAATTATTACACATTTTTACGGTTGATATACCAAATTAAAATTCTTTACTTGCTCATGAATAAAAACTATTATGCGATAATTATGGCTGGAGGGATTGGAAGCCGCTTTTGGCCGATAAGCCGTACATCGCACCCCAAACAGTTTATAGATATACTTGGTACCGGTAAAACCTTAATACAAAATACCTACGAACGTTTCCTGAAAGTTTGCCCCAAAGAAAATATTTACGTTGTTACTAACGAAAACTACACCAAACTTGTAAAACAACAATTGCCCGATATGGAGGATCAGCAGATCCTTACCGAACCGGTAATGCGTAATACAGCACCTTGTGTTGCCTATGGCTGTTTTAAAATTGAAAGCCTTAACCCCGATGCCGCTATTGTTGTAGCCCCTTCCGATCAGCAGATCCTGGATGAAGATGCTTTTGTTGCCGCTATCGAAAAATCATTGCAGACCGCCGCTTCAAATGATTACCTGATAACCCTGGGCATTAAACCATCAAGGCCCGATACCGGTTACGGATATATCCAATACACTGATAACGTTATCAATGATGAGTTTCATAAGGTAAAAACCTTTACCGAAAAACCAACTCTTGAAATAGCTAAAACCTTTATTCAAAGCGGCGACTTTTTATGGAATGCCGGCATCTTTGTTTGGTCGGCCAAAACTATTGTTAAGGCCTTTAATCAGTATCTGCCCGAAATGCATGAGATCTTTGCTGATGCAAAACCGGTTTATAACTCGGACGATGAAAAGTCTTATATACACAAGGCTTACCAGCAATGCGTTAATATCTCGATAGATTACGGCATTATGGAAAAAGCAGATAATGTGTATGTATTACCTTCGGATTTTGGGTGGAGCGATCTGGGTACCTGGGCATCAATATATGACCTTGCCGAAAAGGATTATGTAGGCAATGCCGTTATCCCCGCCGAAAAAGTGATCATGTATGATTCTTCAAACTGCATGGTAAACGTGCCGGGCGAAAAACTGGTAATATTGCAGGGCCTGCATGATTATATCGTGGTAGAATCAAACAACTCCCTGCTCATTTGCCCCCGCGACCAGGAACAAAACATCAAGCAGGTTGTGGCTGATGTAAAAAGTAAATTTGGAGCGAAGTATATTTAGCCCCCTCCGCCCCCTAAAGGGGGTACCTACTTACAATCACTCTTTAGCTGTAATGCTAAACAAGAAAAGCTTTGCCACGGCAAAGCTTTTCTTGTTTAAATACTTTTAAGTTTAATACGACAAATAAAAACCAGCCGTAAGTAAGCACCCCCTTTAGGGGGCGGGGGGGGTTCTCTGCCTCACTGCCTCATACAAAATCACCCCGGTTGATACCGATACATTCAACGATTCAATTTCGCCGAACATAGGAATCTTGGCCAGGTGGTCGGAGATCCGGATGATCTCGTTACGGATTCCGTCTTCTTCCGATCCCATAACGATGGCCGTAGGTACGGTATAATCCGGAGTGTAAATATTGTCCTGTGTTTTTTCGGTGCAACAAACCAGTTGCAAGCCCGATTCCTGGAGGAAGCGTACAGTTTGCATAAAATTATCATGCCGGCAAACAGGGATTTTGTATAATGCGCCGGCCGATGTTTTAATGGCATCAGGATTTATCTGCGCCGAACCTTTGGCTGGGATCACGATGGCATGCACACCGGCACATTCGGCAGTACGGGCAATGGCACCCATGTTTCTTACATCAGTAATGCTGTCTAAAACTAAAATTAATGGAGTTTCCCCCCTCTCAAATATTTCCGGAATAATGTTCTCTATCTTTTGATAAACAATAGGCGAAATCACAGCTATAACTCCCTGGTGATTTTTCTGGGTAATGCGGTTTAGTTTTTCAACCGGGACCTGCTGTGCAGTTATCTGATATTCGTTCATCAGTTCTTTAAGCTCCTGTATCAGGCCGCCGCCTATGCCTCGCTGTATAAATAACGCCTCAATCTCTTTACCCGAACGGATCGCTTCTACTACCGCCCTGATACCAAAAACCATTTGATTGCTTTCGCGTTGAGGCCTTGAATTAAATGCCATTTTATAATTTAAATTTTGGCAAAAGTAGCTATATTAATTGATTAAGCCGTTATTGAACTGATAACCCTTTTGGGTTTACCGAGGTTTGAGTGCAGATGCTATCAACACTTCAAAACTTTATTAACATTGGCTCAATTAGCTGAAAATCAACCAGCCCAAATTTCGTTAAAAAGTTATCAACATTGAGGTGTTTATTAAAAACCTTAAAATTATCACCCTGTGTATGATTATTTTAAAATGCCGATACACTATGTTAGGTGTTTCCTTTGCCTGTCGAAGCATTTTTTGTATATTTTTGTACCCTTATGAGTTTTGAGAATAACAACCAGTATAACAAGCCGAATACTTTTGAACGCCGCAGCCGGATCCCAAATCCTACGCCATTCATTGCAGGCGGAAAATTGCAGCCGCAGGCTACTGATTTGGAGGAAGCCGTTTTAGGTGCCCTTATGCTGGAGAAAGACGCCCTTTCATCTGTTATAGATGTTTTAAAACCCGAAGTTTTTTATCAAACCAATCATCAAAAGATTTTTTCTGCAATAAAAATCTTGTTTGAAAAAACACAGCCTGTAGATATCCTTACCGTGACTGCCGAATTGCGCAGGCTGGGCGAGCTTGAAATGGTTGGCGGTGCTTACTATATCACTGAACTTACAAGCCGCGTTGCATCGGCCGCCAATATCGAATTCCATTCGCGCATTATCATTCAAAAATTTATCCAGCGCGAACTGATCCGCATTTCTACAGAGGTGATCAACAATGCCTATGAGGATACCGCCGATGTATTCGACCTGCTGGATATGGCCGAAAAAAATCTGTTTGAAATAGCTCAGAGCAATTTACGCCGAGATGCCCGTAATATGGACGATCTTGTTCATGAGGCCCTGCGCGATATTGAAGCCCTGAAGGATAAAAAGGATGGCTTAACAGGTGTTGCCTCTGGCTTTACCAACCTTGACCGGATGACGTCAGGTTGGCAAAAATCAGACCTGGTGATCATTGCGGCACGTCCGGCGATGGGTAAAACTGCTTTTGTATTAAGCTGTGCACGTAATGCAGCCGTTGATTTTGACAAGCCAGTTGTGGTATTTTCGCTGGAGATGTCGTCTGTACAGTTAGTTAACCGTTTGATAGCCGGCGAAGCAGAAATTGAGCAGGAAAAAATCCGTAAAGGCACGCTTGAAGAATGGGAATGGCAGCAGGTACACTCTAAAATTGGCAGGCTTGAAAAAGCAACGTTCATCATTGATGATACACCTGCCCTAAACATCTTTGAGTTCAGGGCAAAATGTCGTCGTTTAAAATCGCAATATGATATCCAGCTTATCATTATCGACTACCTGCAGCTGATGCATGGCAAAGCTGAAGGCAAAGGTGGCGGGGGTAACCGTGAGCAAGAGATCAGCAGTATTTCACGTGCTTTAAAGTCGGTTGCCAAGGAGCTCAACGTACCGGTTATCGCACTTTCGCAGTTAAGCCGTGCGGTTGAAAGCCGGCCGGGCAACTCAAAAAGGCCAATGCTTTCAGACTTACGTGAATCGGGCGCTATTGAGCAGGACGCCGACATGGTATTGTTCCTTTATCGTCCCGAATATTACGGCCTGACCGAAGATGAGGACGGTAACCCTACCCAGGGCGTAGGCGAGGTAATCATAGCCAAGCACCGTAATGGTGAAACAGGTACTGTTCGACTTAAATTTGTGGGCAAATATGTTAAGTTCACAAATCTTGAAGAAGGTATGGATGGCTTCCCTCCTCCGGCAGGTAACGCTTTCGCAGGCCTTGCCCCTTCACAGGATTTTGAAAAGCAGAGTAACTTCATTATACGTCCTTCAAGAATGGACGACATAGATGATGAGCCTCCGTTTTAGCCCCTGGCTCCCCTAAAAGGGGAGTGTCAAAAGATATACAAACAAGAAAAGCTTTGCAATTGCAAAGCTTTCTTGTTTGTAATAGTGAAAACAAACCCGCATATATATCATTTCAAAAGTTAGAGGTCGAGTTTATCCACTTAGGTTATAAAGTCACAAAACTGGCACAAGCTCCATCAAAGTTTGGAGGAGTAATCTACCCGGTATTCGCTGTCAAGTAACTACCATTCTGTTGGCACCTGTTCATCTTTCAATTACTCTTTTTGCGTTGTTAGCTGATTGTTATAAACCCTGGTGTCCTGACAGTCTTTTAAACTTATCAACTGATCAATATTTTTAATACTGCCAGTTGTGGTTATTTTATTCCCTGTAACTTTAATTCCGGATGTACTTGAAGCCTCAAAAAACTGATCGTCCGTTAAAGTTATTTTATTACAGATTACCTGGATTCCGGAATGAACCCGAGCTGTTGATTTCACCTTGTTTTCCGGTGACAGGGCTATAACCGGCCCTCCACATTTATAAAACGTATTGTTTTTAATAGTAACATCTTTTACCGCTCCTGATTCATACCAGCTTGACGCATCGTCATTGATCATGATTGCGCTATTGTGGGTCCGGTTAATGATATTGTTTTCAATTATTACTTTCCTGGGAGTGGTAACCAGGATACCCCTTGTCGGGATCTTTTCAATGGTATTGTGATGGATCCATACCTGTGGCGTGGCAGTAATGTTCTCCACCACATCTCCTGTTTGCATATCATCGGGCATCGGGTTGCTAAAATTTAGCAAAAATTCCCTGTTATTCAGCTTCTCAACTTTCGATACCTTATTATTTTGATAAGTAAGCAGGGTCGCCGGGTGAACAAGACCAATACTGTCATTAGCAGCAAAAGCATCAAATCCGTAAGTTTGATCATGCATGAACCTTACTTTGACCTGAGTTAAGGAAAGTTTTTCTGTTATTTTAAGAAAAGTGCCATGCACATTAATTGCATCGTCATTTGCTGCCGACAGGTATGAGCCTGCAATTTCAATTTTGCCACTACAACCCGAAAAATGCAGAATATCTGCCCAGGCAGCACACGTGCGACCATCTTTAGCCTTTACTACAACATGATTGAAACTTAGATTCTTGCTAAACTGGCTTACTATTCCCATGCCATGCATAAAGTAAATACGGATGTTGTTTAAATTGATATTGCTGCTTTTTTGTATGAAAAAACCGGCACAATCACGGGTGACATCACGATTTTGATAGGTTAAGCCTTTTTTAAAGCCCGGATTGTTCTTGAAAAATATTCTCAGGCTATGCTCTCCTGTGGCTTCATAGCGAAGCCCCTCCTGAGGGATTTCCATTCTCGATAATTCATTGGTGGCATGGTCATACACCTGCCAGTATGACCCGGGCTGATAACTCCAGCCTTCTCCAAGCCATGTTAATGTACTGTCTTTAATACTGAATTTGTATTCGGTGTTAACCGCAGCATCGGCATATTTTGATGTCGTTGTTACCACGCTGAACTCGGAAACCGTTGGACGCTGGTAATCAAAACTCAAATCGTTCAATTTAATATGATGACTGTTATTGATATACGTTTCGATCATTTTTCCGCGAAGGCCTACTGTGGCGCCGGCACCATCAATATCCACAAACCTGCTACTATCAAGCATTAATGCAATTGCTTTTAATCCGTAAGGAACATCGTTGGTATTGGAAATCTGCAATTGGGCTTTGTAAGCGCCGTCCGGAAAAAAGTCATACCACCCGGGGGCAAACCAGATCTTTACCGGCCTGTCTTTCGTTCCGTGGGCCATAATTGACAACGTTTCGAAAAACCCTCCCGGCGATAGTATTTCCACAACATCACCCGGCGATAAAATAAGCCGGTTGATACCTTTAAATGTTTTCCATGGCTTTAAACTGGTTAACCCGGTGTTGCCATCATTGCCCTTAACAGGATCGATATAATAGGTTCGATTGCCCGGAGAAACACTTCTTCCGGATGGAGCTAAATATTCAACAAGTTTATTTTGAGCTTTTAATACGTTGCATATCAGAAACGGACTTAAAAGTAACAGGCATTTTATTGTAAAATATCTCATGGTAAATATCAGGTTACTAATATATGGCGTATATGGTATAACATTTACGCTTAACATCTATAATTTTGGCCATCCACAACCAGCATTTAAAAATTACCTTGTCTTTACTCCATAACTTATGGTTAAAACAGCGATCCCTCTTTTATATAATATCCCATACATTTAACATAAGCGAAAATCATTCATTAAAATATAGGTTAAATATTTACCCCTGCACCAAAAGGCACTGACAGTCAAACGTGATGTCCATCGGTGATTATATTATTTTTATCATTATCATTGTTCTTCAAAACCATTAGCAACGACGGTATCAATTTCAGATTGACACCAGCCGGAACACTGATGAAAATAACTATATGAACGTTTTATCAAGAAAGATACTGCTTGCTTTTTTAGCCTTTACCATAATTTTAGTTATCGCTGCCCTTTTTGTAAGAGACAAGATCACAGAAAGATTAGCCCATACGGCACAGATCTCGCACCTTATGGACCTTAATAATTCCAGGCCCCAGCAGGCGCTGCTTTTACTTCACCAGGCCGAGGATTTATTTCAATCCTCACTCGTAGATGCCGACGCTACTAAGGCTCAGGCTTATCAGGCCAAACTTTCACTGGCTTTTGCTGAAATTGATACCCTGTTAAACATGCAGCATGACACTACCAAACTAAATGCCGAACAGCGTTCTCAACTTCATACATGGCACAACCAAAAGGTAAAACTATCTGCCGATCTTCTTTCTGCCCGGCACGACTTTGATTCCCTGCTCACAACCTATTCAGATTACAGCACAGCGACCGTTCAAAATAAACTTGCCGTTAAAAGTAGCCGTACGGTACAAAACAGCAGCGACACCTTAACCCAACCCGGCCAGGTAAAACGAAAAGGTTTTTTTGCAAGAATTAAAGAAGCCATAAAGAACAAAAACGCCTATGCAACCAATTCGGGAGGTGTTGTTATCAACCACCGGACCCGAATTTATGTCGACTCGGTTACGCAAAAACTCCGCAATAAAGATCAATCCAACTATCTCAATAAAATCAGGCAATTACAACAAAGCAACCACAAATTACAGGAAGCGCAAAGACAGCTCATCGCCCTTAATATGCGCATTACCCATAAAATGGAGCAGTTAATTAGTACCATTAAGGATATAAATTACAGCATGACCGATGCCTTTAAGGGTTTAGCCTTTAACAGTTACCTGGAAACAACACGTTTGCTAAACAGGCTTTACCTTGTTGCACTTTTGTTGCTTCTGGCTTTTGCAGTGTTGTTGATTGTGTTTGTTATTAAGCTGGGGCGATCTGAAGAGCTTTTGCTGAAGGAGAACGAACGGGCCGTAATGATAGCGCGTCAAAAAATGGACCTGCTGCTGCACATGAGCCATGAAATCCGTAATCCGCTCACATCTATAAATGGTTTTTTATACATTTTCAGCAGAACGACGCTCACTCCAAAACAATCAGAAATGTTGGGAACAGTGCGGGCATCATCCGATTTGCTACTGCAAACGCTCAATGATACCCTTGATGCCGCAAAAATGGAAAGCAGCGAACTCAAGATCCATCATGATCCTTTTTGCCCGGATAAAACGTTAAAAGAAGTAATTGAAAGCATGGCATTTAGTGCTGATAAAAAACAATTGGAATTAAATTATCATTTTGAAGGCGATCCGGAAGCTGAAGTTTTGGGTGATAGTTTCAGGTTAAAGCAGATTATCGTAAACCTTGTTAGCAATGCTATCAAATATACCGATACAGGAAACGTAAAGATCAAAGCAGCGCTAAAATTATCCGACAGCAAAGGCGGACTAACAGTTGATATTAGCGATACAGGAGCCGGTATAAGCCAGGAACAACAGATTAACCTGTTTTCAAAATATTACCAAACCAATTCGGCAAAAGGAAATACCGGTACAGGTCTTGGTTTATACATTTGCAAACAATTGATTGAATTGCAAAAAGGTAATATCACCGTAAAAAGCGATGCGGGCAAAGGAAGTACTTTTAGTTTTGAAATCCCTTACGAAAAGTATAAAATAGATTAACTGCCGGCGTTTTACTTAAAATTGACGTATATACCCAGAATCTTAAAAACTCTTTATTCTCCAGCTAATTATAAGTTACACCAGTACGTCCATTTTAACGTTAACTGTCTGTTTTTTACTGTATACGGTGATGGCGTGGTATTATCGCCGTAAACAATAAACAGGTCGGACGCAGGCTTATAGCGCCATTGCAGGCGGGTATTAATGTTGATATTATCCACCTGCTCATTATATTGTATATAGGTGGTAAAATACAAGCTATTGGTGAAGGTAACATCAATTTTTGGCCCTACCAGCCAGAACGTATTATGGCCAAATGGCTGCGGCAACCTTAAATCATTGAAGGAGGTATTGATAGCAATATTTACATAAGGTTGAAAACGATAGCCTATTAAACTTGTAACGCTATTGCGTACGCCCTTATCATAATACCCACCGTGCGATGCTTCCAGCAAATAGGTAAACACATTTTGCGGCTTCGATACAAACTGCACATCAATAGTGTTCCAGTTATGCTCAGAGCCGGTAGGTAATAAACCTTTACCGATATTAGTTGGATCATAAGGCCTCAGAAGGCGCACATAATCATTTATACCGGACACCGACAGTGTTGCCCGGTTACGGAATGTGATCAAATATGACAGGATACTTTCATTATCAGTACGGTGAAACGACTCATCGAAGAAATAATTAGAGGTAAGCTGGATGCCATGGCTTAGAATATTACCTTGCTTAGGAAAAAAATTACGGAGTAACAGCGGGCTTAACTTCACATAACCAACACGGGGAACATAGCCTACTTCGGCATTGTAATTTTTACCTACGTACTCCTCCTGCATATAAAGCGTCCAGTATTTGCTCAGGTATTGGAAATGATCGGATACCACGTAATCATGCCCGCTCACGCCGGGCGTAAATGATTTAAGGGCCAGTACTTTGCCTGTCCAGATATTACTGCGCGAGGCAAGGTTAAACTCTGCGCCTATATTACGGTTATAGGCAGTTGAACCGGTATTGGTGCCGGGAATATTGGCAGTAGCGTCCTTATTTACAAACAGGAAAGCGATGTTTGAGCGATCAAGGATCCGTCTTTGCAGGGTAATGATGCCATAATTTTCAGAAGCCTGCTGGGCGCTGCCCGAGCCGCCTGTTTGAATATCCATAGCGCCAATACGCCAGTCCTTATCTAATTTGCCGGTCAATCTTGCTCCAAAATCAATCGGTACGTTGAGGCCTATCCGCCTTGAAAAAAAAGGGCGAATATCAGAGTAACCAAAGTTGGCAAACAGGTCACCGTTTTCTAAAAAGAATTGCCGTTTTTCGGGGAAGAAAAGTTCGTATCTGTTGAGGTTGATCACCTGTTGATCAACATCAACCTGCGAAAAATCGGGATTGACTGTTAAATCGAGGTTAAGGGCTGGTGTAACGGAGATCTTGGCGTCCCCTCCTATTTCATGTTTATATTCGGTTTTGGTATTATGCTGATAATCTTTAGATAAACCCGTAAGCGCGTATGGGATTATAGATACGTTGCTGCTGGCTGTTGGGGGCGCTTCGTCCCAAACAAGTGTGCCGGTATAAGCCAATGAAGCTGTAGGGAATTGCCGTGGGATGGGTGTCCAGCTTGATTTTTCGGCAGTCTTGAGATCATTACGGCTAAAGTTGATCCCCCATTCCTTTATGCCTTTTTTATAACGGATACTCTTAAATGGGATGGATGCTTCCCAAACCCATTTATCAGGATAATTTTTTACTGCCGAATACCAGCGGTTATCCCAGCTCAGGTCAACCTTGCCGCCTTCATACATGCTGCCGTCCCACTGCCCTCCCGCCGCGTTGGCACCAAAACTAAAGCCATCGGTGCGGGCATCAAATGGATCCATGAAAATCAGGAAGTTATCATTTTTTACAAAACTGAAATCACGTTTTAACGATTCAACCATGTAAGGCCCCGGTACCGAATTATAATTGATAGCTATGATGTACAGGTTTTTATCATCGTAGGTCATCCGCACCTCGGTTTTAACAGTAGCCTTGCTGGTATCCATCGGCAGCACCATGAAAAAATCTCCCGCCGAATCAGCCTGCATCCAGGCTTGCTCATTCATCACTCCGTCTATATTAATAGCCGAAGCAGCCCTGCGGATATGGTACTTATACCCCGCGTTCTTTTTTTGAGCCGATGCATAAAAGGAGGTTATACAGCATAAGATGATGAGCAAGAATGTTTTTGCCGAAAGCCAGCAGTAGCGTTTTAAGGGCATTAAGATAAGGGTATATAAACTTATTGGTTCACGAATTTTAAAACTACATTTTTTTAGTAAAAATCAACGCCTTGTATCATATAATTTACGGCCTGGGTTCTATACAAACAATTACATATCTGACAATCAGTACATTACACACAATTCGTATAAAGTAGAGTTAATCTTATAACCAACAGCCCGCTTAACCGATTGGTTAAGCGGGCTGTTGGTTACCCGTTATCATAGGTTTGAAATCCTGCGGACTTTGAAAGGCAATAACAAAGCCGAAGAATCCAGACTTACGAAGTTTGAAAAGTTCTTAAGTCTGGATTCTGCAACAGAATTATGGGTAACTTTTTATTTTTAAAATGTTAATTAATACTTTCCAACATCTTAATATACAACTCAATGCCTTCCCTGATCTCATCTACATAAACAAACTCATCGGCAGTATGTGAACGTGCGGAATCGCCGGGGCCAACTTTAATGGACGGGATATCCAGCAATGATTGATCGGATGTTGTCGGTGAGCCATAGGTGATACGGCCAAGAGCTACGCCAGCCTGAACTATGGGATGTTCCTTAGGGATAGATGATGGTTTTAACCTGATAGAACGCGGTTTTACATCGCTGGCAACATGCTCACGGATAATCTCCAGCACTTCCTCATTACGGTAAGCATCAGTTACACGCACGTCAACGGTATAGACGCAGCTGGCAGGCACAACGTTGTGTTGTGAGCCGGCATTAATAATAGTCACCGACATTTTTATCGGCCCAAAAACTTCTGATTCTTTCGGAAATTTAAAAGTACGGAACCATTCAATATCTGTTAACGCTTTGTAGATAGCGTTCTCTCCTTCTTCGCGGGCGGCATGGCCCGCACGGCCATGAGCGGTGCAATCCAACACCATTAAACCCCGTTCAGCAATTGCCAATTGCATCAGGGTTGGCTCACCTACTATGCCAAAAGATAGTTGCCCTAAATCGGGAATGATCAGTTCCAGACCGTTTACGCCTGAAATTTCTTCTTCGGCGGTAGTCGCCAGGCAGAAATTATATTTCAGGTTCTCCTTATCATGAAAATAAAGAAATACGGCTATCAGTGAAACAAGACAGCCTCCGGCATCATTACTGCCAAGGCCATATAATTTACCATCTTCAATTTTGGCATCGTAAGGATCGCGTGTATAGCCCGAATTGGGCTTTACAGTATCATGATGTGAGTTAAGGAGGATAGTTTCTTTAGCCGGGTCGAAGTGTTTATTCCAGGCCCAGATATTGTTAAGCTTACGATGAGTGGTTACTCCATGCGACTGCAGGAATTCGTTGATCAGATCGGCGGTGCGGTCTTCCTCTTTACTAAACGATGGAATGGATATTAGTTGTTGCAGTAATGTTACCGCCAGTTGAAATAAATTGCTTGTGTCAGTCATAAATTTAAGGGTTATCCCTTGTAATGAACGGGCAAAATTAACACTTTTTATTTATGTGGATGAAATACATTTCCTGAACATTAAGTCACTTTAATAGATTTACAAGTAACTTAATATTCACCTAACGCAAACATTACATATCATTTGTAATCTGCACATTTTCAAATCTGCTCATCTTCCATTTTTGAATGTTTGCGGGTATCATTCATGGTGATATATAAAACCAACGATAGCCCGATACAAACAGTTACATACCAATAAAACCATTGCGCATGATGTTCATTTTTGAACCACAGGGCAATATATTCGGCAGTGCCGCCAAACAGGGATACGGCTATTGCATAAGGAAAACCTACGCCCAGGGCGCGCACATTGGCCGGAAAAAGTTCGGCCTTAACAACAGCATTGATTGAGGTATAGCCGCTTACAATGACCAGCGCGCAAAGGATCAGCGCGAATGCAACCCATACATCTTTAGTATGGCTTAGCAATGTCATGATAGGAATTGTACAAAGCGTACCCAATATGCCGAAACCAATTAGTAATGGCTTCCGGCCAACTTTATCCGACAGTAAGCCAAATAAAGGTTGTATCACCATAAATACAGCTAATGTTAAGGTTGAGATGAGCGTAGCGGCGCTCTTACTGAAGCCGGACGTATTAACCAAAAACTTTTGCATATAGGTGGTAAAGGTGTAAAACGCCAGTGTGCCGCCAATGGTTAATCCAATTACCGTAAAAACAGCTTTAGGATGCTTTGTTAAAGCTTTTATAGTGCCATTCAAGGCATCAGCTTTTTTACTTTCTTTATCAAACGATGCTGATTCCTGTAAGCTTCGCCTTAAATACATAGTGGTGACAGCCAGTATTGCCCCGATTCCAAATGGAATGCGCCAACCCCAGTCATGCAATTGTTTTTCAGATAAAAACGCTCTTTGCAGCAAGACCAAAACACCCAATGCCAGTAATTGCCCCATAATGAGCGTTACATATTGAAAGCTTGAGTAAAAACCACGGTGCTTTTTTGTAGCCATTTCACTCAGGTAAGTGGCGCTGGTTCCATACTCCCCTCCTACGCTCAGGCCCTGGATAATGCGGGCCAACACCAGCAGTATAGGCGCAGCAACACCGATGGTTTTGTAGCCAGGTGTTATAGTAATAATCAATGAACCAACGCTCATAAGCAATACAGAAAATGTAAGCGCTGTTTTACGGCCGCGCTTATCCGCAAAGGTCCCCATTACCCAACCGCCTATAGGGCGCATTAAAAAGCCGATGGCAAAAATACCGGCTGTGTTTAAAAGCTGTACGGTTTGATTATCTGAAGGAAAAAAAGCATCTGAAAAATAAAGGGAAAAGGCAGTGTAAGCATACCAGTCATACCATTCAACCAAATTTCCCAGCGATCCGCCTATGATGGACTTGATGCGTCCGCCCGTGGTTTGGGGTATTGGTGATTTTATTTCATTCATAGGTTTGGCAGATATTGTTGGTTTCCGTAATATTAGGAATTTTAAAATAGAGGCGCAATACCAATATAATAACCGGCATATTTGCTTTAATAAAAACTTATTCAACCTAATCTAATACGCTCAACCATTCATCCAAACCACAACCATGCTTTTCACCGAAGATTTTTTGCATTACATCTGGAAATTCAGGCTTTTTGAGCGCGAAAACCTTCAAACTGTAGATGGTGAGAAACTGGAAATCTTTTCGGCAGGGCTGCACAATTCAGATTCAGGTCCCGATTTTCATAATGCGAGGATCCGTATTGGCGAAACTGTTTGGGCAGGTAATGTAGAAGTGCATCTTTCCGCGTCCGACTGGCAAAAGCATGGCCATACTAATGATGGCGCTTATGATAATGTGATATTACATGTGGTTTATCGTAACGATATACAGTTGTTTTTACCAAACGGGCGCAAAGTTCCAACACTTGAACTGCAAAACCGTATTAGTGAAGAGCTTTATAACAAATATCATAAGCTGGTTTTCGGTAACCAGAGTTTTATACCCTGCGAAAACGGCATCGCTACAGTGGATGCCCTCACCATGCAAAACTGGCTTACCCGCGTGCTGGTTGAGCGGATGGAAAAACGATCGGCAAATGTGGCAGCGGCTCTGGCACTTAATAAAGGCGATTGGGAGGAAACTTTTTACCAGTTTTTAGCGGCAAACTTTGGTTTTAAAGTAAACGCCCTACCGTTTGAGCTGATGGCTAAATCGCTGCCTCAGCTTATCCTTGCCAAAAACAAAAACAGCCCGATGCAAATTGAAGCCTTGATATTTGGGCAGGCAGGCTTTTTAGAGGGTGAATTTAAAGATGATTATCCCCTCAAACTTCAAAAGGAGTATGAATATCTGCGTAAAAAATACAACCTTAAACCTATAGAAAGCCACCTGTGGAAGTTTATGCGGCTAAGGCCCCAAAACTTTCCAACCATCAGGCTGGCGCAATTTGCCGCGCTTATCGTACAGTCAAACCACCTGTTATCTAAAATATTAGAAATTAAAGAGGTAAAAGCGCTGCGTAGTTTATTTACAGAGATCAAAGTAAACGATTACTGGGAGGACCATTACCGGTTTGATGTACAATCCAAGCCGTCATCGAAAAATATGGGCGATGGTTCTGTTGATATTTTGCTGCTCAATGCAGTGGCCTTGTTCCTGTTTAGTTACGGCAAGCAGCATCAGCAGCAACATTATATTAGCCGTAGTCTTAAATTGTTAGAAAATTTACCGGCCGAAAAAAACAATATTATTGCTGATTTTGTTAACTTAGGAGTGAAAATTGAAACTGCGTTTGAATCACAGGCATTGCTTGAGTTAAAAAATAATTACTGCAATTATAAGAAATGCCTGCAATGCGGCGTTGGTAATAAGATACTAAAACTGGCCTGACACCATGCTACAGCGGATACTTACTTTTTTTGAACGGTACTCTTTTGGTGTATGCACCTACCTTGGCGAACGCTTTAATATCTCGATCTCCAAGATCAGGCTTTTCTTTATCTACTCCTCATTCCTGGCGGTAGGCTTCCCGCTTATATTTTATTTTTTTGCGGGTGTTGTATTGGATATCCGGAACTTCATTAAACGCAAGCATACCGGGGTTACTGATCTTTAACCGCTGATCATTTCTGATTACGTTGATTTCGCTTATTTTTATTGGGAGATTTCACCGATTATTCCCTGCTTTCACCGATTTTGATTAGTGAAAGCACATCTTCTCATTAAACCAATTTGCCAGTTTTTACAGCATCTTGTAAGTTGCGCACCTTAAATTTGGGAGTATAGCAATATTGGGCCAGTTGTTTAACCCATGTAGTATTGTAGCCAAACATCAGTTTAATAACTTTTACCCGGGTTGAGCCTTTGGGATAGCCATATTTATACCAACTGAATTTAGATGGATCTATATTGAACTGTTCGGCAAAATCAGCAAGAAAAAGGTCTATCTCAATGTCAAAAATATCCAGATCAAGATCGATACTGGTATCGAGGTTCAGGCTACGCGGATCAACCTTATGGATCTTATACCTGTTGCAATAATCAACTATAAATTCTTTTAAGGGTGGCAGTATCTCTTCCATTTAAACGAATGTTAATTTGACCATTTAAGTTATGAGACGTAGCTTTTTAAATAAGGTTGCATACAAATTTACTTTATTTTTAAATCGTTTAAATTGAACCTGATAGTTAATAAATGTTAAATATTTATTGCTGTACAATGGAGCTTTATGCTACTAAAATCAACCTGATGTATTATTATTGCACCAGGTAAACCAGATACTTCAAATGAACCTAAAAGTAATTGCCTTTGATGCCGACGACACCCTTTGGGTAAATGAACCTTACTTTCAAGCCACCGAAGAAAGGTTTTGCAGTCTGCTCGAAAATTTTTCGCCACAACACACCATTTCCAAAGAGCTTTTTAAAGTTGAGGTTGATAACCTCCCACTTTATGGCTACGGGATAAAAGGCTATATCCTCAGCATGATAGAGGCTGCGTTAAGCATTTCTGAAAAAAATATCAGTGTTGATGTAGTGGAAACCATATTACAATATGGTAAGGACATGCTCAACCAACCGATAGAGTTACTGAACGAGGTAGAACATGTTTTATCCTCATTAAAAGATCATTACAGGCTGGTGGTAGCCACCAAAGGCGATCTGCTTGACCAGGAGCGGAAGCTCAAAAAATCAGGGCTGGCACATTACTTTCACCATATCGAAATTATGAGTGATAAAAAGGAGGATGATTATATCAAGCTGATCAAACACCTTGACATCAATCCCGATGAGTTTATGATGATCGGCAATTCCTTAAAATCAGATGTAATGCCCGTGATCAACATTGGCGGGCATGCTGTTCACGTACCCTATCATACAACCTGGGCGCACGAACACGTAGAAACCGTTTTAACACACGAAAACTTCAAACATGTGCATAAGATCAGTGAAGTATTGGAATTTGTGAAGTTCTAAGTCTTGAGTCCTAAGTCGATTATACCAATTTAACTTTTGACTCAAGACTTAGAACTTAGGACTTAAACGCTCTTCTCCATTACAATTAGCTCAATATGCTGTTTGGCGTCACCAAAACGGCCATGCGCATGAAAAGGCTGGATTTCGCCGGTTGGTTTGTAGCCGCGGCGCTCATACCAGCTTATCAGTTCGGAACGGATGCTGATTACTGTCATAGCTAAAGTATTGCAGTTATGCTTACGCGCGTAAACTTCTGCTTCTTCTATCAGTGCGCGGCCCACACCTTTATTCTGCAATAGTGGCGATACACTAAACATGCCAACATACAACTTTGGAGTTCTGACTTCAAGATAAACAGTACCCGTAATATTGCCATCCTCATCAGTATGCTTTAAAATGATAATATTTTCATTATTCATATACCCTGCAAGAGTTTGTTCATCAATGCGGGCACCACCAATTAAGTCGGCCTCAGTTGTCCAACCCCGTTTGGAGCTTTCACCACGGTAAGCGCTGTTTACTAAAACATTAAGTTCGGGTACGTCGGTAAGTGTAGCTTGGGTTATTACAGGCATATGATTAATTTAAGGATGCCAAAGGTAATGGTTGTACGTTCTAAATAAAAGGCCTCAAATTACCATTTTGAAGTTTGTACCTTAATTAATTCTGCTTAATTCATAAATCAGCAACCTTTCGGCGCTTCACAAAGCCTATCCCGATAATCGTTAAAGGCAATAACAATAATACATCGGCCACATGGGCTAACAATAAGATCCTTAAAATCCGGCTTACCGGGAAAGCTACAGCTGCAAGGCCTACCAGCAAACCAAGCCAAACAGGTACTGCTTTTTTACGGACAAGGTTTATAGCTAACACCAATAGACTTAACGGGAACAACGGGCCTGCCCAAAAAAGCAACAAACCCGAACTGACGGGATATTGCTGTAAAACACCGAGATAATTATGATGAGAAATTTTAAATATAGTTGATAAATATCCCAACATGCCAAACCCTATCCCACCCATACAGCATCCATAAATCGCTATCAACAAACCTATCGCTGAATAAAACGGCATGTTGTGCTTTAACAAGCCAAATAACCCATACAAAGCCGGGATCCAAAATACTGTTGACAGGCAGATCAGCGTTGCGGCCGTTACCCCGTATTGTCCATCTACCCAAAAAAATGTTGATATGCAAAACAGCAATGGTGCTGTAATAAGGCACAAGCCAGGCAATATTTGTTGCTGGAAATCAATTTCGGCTTTCATAATTTAAAAGATTTACCAGCTATGACCGTAACATGCTATCGTAGGTTACACTTATATCAAATGACATTAAAAAAGCCATAAGTTTTAAAACCAAGCTGTATATTTAGTAGTTAATAACACATCTGTTTATATTAAACCCCGCCATGGCTTTTATAGATTATTACAAAGTATTAGAGCTCGACAAAAATGCATCCGAAAAGGATATTAAAAATGCTTACCGTAAACTGGCCCGCAAATATCACCCCGATCTTAACCCTAATGACGAAGATGCCCACAAAAAATTCCAGCAGCTAAACGAAGCAAATGAAGTATTAAGTGACCCGGAAAAGCGAAAGAAGTACGACAAATATGGCGAAAACTGGCAGCATGGCGAAGCATACGAACAACAGGCGCGCCAACAGGCCGGTGCACAAGGAGGTTTTGGTGGCTATGGGGGCTTTAACGGAGCCGAAGGATTTGGTAGCGCCGAAGGGTTTGGAAGTGACGATTTTTCAGATTTCTTTCAATCGATGTTCGGCGGTGCAGGAGGCGCGCGTAGCGGCAGGCAGGCAAAATACCGCGGGCAGGACTATAACGCCTCGTTAAGTTTAAACCTTCGAGACGTTCTTGAAACACATAAGCAAACGTTGACTGTCAATGGCAAAAACATCCGGATAACTATACCCGCAGGTATTGAAAACGGGCAAACTATCAAAATAGCCGGGCATGGCGCCCCGGGTGTAAACGGCGGCCCCGCCGGAGATCTGTATATTCAGTTTAATGTTGCACCTGATGCAAATTTTAAGCGTGATGGTAATAATTTGTACACCACGTTGAAACTTGACCTGTACACTGCAGTTTTAGGTGGAGAAATAACTGCCGATACATTAAACGGCAAAGTTAAAGTGAAAGTAAAACCTGAAACTCAAAACGGCACTAAAGTAAAACTCAAAGGCAAAGGTATGCCCGTTTATAAAAAAGAGAATGAATTTGGCGATCTGTACCTGACCTATGATATCCAAACCCCTACCAACCTTACCGAAAAGCAGAAACAATTATTTGAAGAACTGGCAAAATCCTCAGCCTAAATTAAAAACATTATGAAAACAGCAGAATTAATAGCAGCAAACGATTTTTGTGTATATCATAATGTTGAATACACGTTCATCACATCTTTACATGAAGCAGGCCTGGTTGAGGTAACCACCATTAATGAAATCGTCTTCATTCCTCAAACTGAACTTCAAAAGCTGGAAAAACTGGTGAGCTTGTACGAATTGGATATTAACGTAGCCGGCATTGAAGCTATCTCCCATTTGCTTGACCGGGTTGAAAAATTACAGGAAGATATGCGGTATTTAAAAAACAGGTTGAGCTTATATGAATAAGAAAGCTTTTTTTTCAGGAATGCTTAAACCAAATATTTATTCATCATCCGCTCGCTTACAATATTTGCTTCATCGATAACAGGTTCTGGATATCCCATGGATTTGAGTATGGCGATTCCGTTAGTGTTTTTAAGCAGGCCCTGCTTCAGGATATAGTCAAATACCAGCATGCGCCCGTCTTTTGATTCTGAAAAGGAATATACAACAAAATCTTCGTCGAGCAGTTCGGCCAGTTCAAGGTCATGGGTTGATACAAAAACAAAATTTTGGTTAGCGGTAATGTACGAAAGCACAGACTTAGCCGCCGCTATACGTTCGATGGTATTGGTACCCCTGAAAATCTCATCGATGATCACAAGGCTTTTTATATCCTCTTTCTGAGAACTGTTATCAATGATATCTAAAATAGCTAAGGCCTGTGCCTGAAAATAACTCTTGTGTTCATCAATGTTATCGCTGGTTTTGATGCTGGTTTGTATTTTGAGAAAAGGAGCCTTATAGGCCTTTGCACAACTTGTAAATATAGTTTGCGATAGCAGCGTATTTAATGCCAGCGCTTTAATAAATGTAGTTTTGCCAGACATGTTTGACCCTGTGATCAATGCGCCCCTGTCTGCATCAGTTGTATAAAGGGAGTTGGTTACACAGTTAGCTACTAATGGGTGAAATAGTTCGGTAATCTCTATTTTGCCATCAACACCCGTAAACGCGGGTTTTGAATAAAAAGGAATACCGTCACGTATTGATTGTATGGCTATCAGCGTATCGGCCCGGCCAATAAATTTATACACTTCTTTAATGTCCTCACGGTATTTACTTACTTGTTTTAATGATGATGTATAAGTATTGGGCTCAATCACAAAAAGCAGTTTAAATAAATGGAAGGCTGCGTAAGCAATATCACTTTTACCATTCACGAAGCCGCTTTCTATATTTACAAACTTAAGTGCTCGTTTTAAACCTCGTAGGCTGGTAAGGGAACGCTTTACCTCGGGTACCTGACCAAATTTCCCACTTTTAACTAACGCCACTGCAACTTTATACATTACCAGCAATTGCGGTAACGATTTGGTATACCCTGAAATAGCCTTGCGGTTGCTGAAGTAAATAACAATGTTGTACGCAAACAACAATAGCAAAAAGATAAAGCTAAAAATGTTAGGAATAACAATCAGCGATAATAACGCAGCCAGGATCAGAAAAGGTGAAACCTTTATATAAAAATTAATTACCGATGCAAATACCGGTTCATGTGCCCTGAGAAAAAGATCGGCTATAAAATAAGCATCGGGGTGGTTAAGTTTTGACAATTCCACTTCAAGCAATTCGCGGCCGGGTATATCCATGTTAAGATCCTCAATATCATTGTCGAGGTCATGCAAAACATCAAGCTCGGTTGTAGAGCAATGTAATAAATTAAACAAGTATTGTTTACCAGGCTTACTGTTTGTTCTGTCGATATAATTGAAAACACTTATCAGGTCAAGGTCGTCGGCTGTTTGAGCCGAAAGCTTGTTTTTACTATCTTCCGAATCCAGGTAAATCTTTATTAAATCAAAGTTTCGGCGGGCGTTAACCGGTTTGCCCCACTTCTCCTGAATTTTTATCAGCTGCTTTTTTGCCCAGCGTAATTTATCATAATACGACTTAATATAAAGCACTCCAATTACGATAAAGACAACTATCGCAGAAAAAACAAAGTAATACATATCTAAAAATATAAAAATTTAATTAAACCAACTTATCTATCGCCAGTCATAATTATGTATTACAATTCAGGTATTAACTAAAATTTACGACCATGAAATTTATCCGATTTTCAATAATAGCTTTTGTGATGATGTTTTCATTTCAATTTGCAAAAGCTCAAAGCATAAGTATCAGCGCGCATTTTGGCCGTCCTTATCATAGGGTAGTTTACACAAGTGGATATTACGAAGCACCTGTTTACTATGGCAGGGACGTTTATTATGACCGTCCTGTTTATTATGGTCGTCCGCGCTATTACGCAGCAAGATATTATGATGCGCCGGTATACTATCAAAGACACTATCGTGTTCATCGTTATTGCAGGCACTGGTAAAAAAATAAAGCCTCCGGGTTGCCGGAGGCTTTATTATAATATGTAACTATGCCAGTATAAAACGATCATATACATTAACCAATGCCATTTAGATGTACACAAAATTAGCCCCCGTTAAAAATGAGAGGTTTTAAGGGTTGTGTAAAAATACAGGCAGTTATTACTCAAATATTACTTGGTTCTATCCTTAAAAAAAGAATGTAATGCCCGTTGCGTAAATTCTGATAAAACCAGCTCACCACTTATAGCCGCACGTTGTTTAAGCAATTCATCCCAATCAGCAGTGCCTTCCCAAAGTACCTGTTTTAAGCCAGTAAGTGCTGCCGGGTTATATGAAGCTAATTTTTGAGTAAGCTCATATACAGCCGCATCAAGACTAGGAGTATCTTCATAAACCTCATTATACAAGCCGTTTTGCTTTGCCCATTGGGCAGTTTGAAAATCTGACGCGCTGATAGTGAGCTGTGAAAATGCTGATAACCCTATTTTACGGATCACAGCGGGGGCTATCACAAAGGGGCCAATACCTATAGTAAGCTCACTTAACTTTATTGATGCTGCCTCGCTGGCCAGGCTATAATCGGCAGCGGCGGCAAGGCCAACCCCACCTCCAACTGTTTTACCCTGTACCCTCGCAATTATTATTTTAGGGCATTTGCGGCAGGCACTAATCACGTTAGAAAACCCTTCAAAAAATAACGCGCCGGTCTCCCTATCCTTAATTTGCAACAGCTCGTCAAAGCTTGCCCCCGCGCAAAAAGTACGATCGCCCGTGCTTTTTAAAACAATGACTTTTGTTTCCGGATCATTACCGGCGCTGAATACCGCATCGGCAAGTTGTTTTAATAGCGCCGAGGGCAGGGAGTTTTGTGCCGGATGATAAAAACAAATGGTAGTTACACCATCAGGCTCATTTACAATGGATACATTTCCGTTTTCGGCAGGCATATTTTATTTTTTATATCAGATGGTTTTCCAACCAATATCAGAAGTATTTATGTCAACTGCAATTTTGAGCCTAAAAAACAGTCATTTACTTTTCAAGCAAGGGCAGCTCAAAATAAAAAGTAGCGCCTGCACCAAGCTCACTTTCTACCCCTATATCGCCGTTATGATTATTAATGATCTCAGCCGAGATATAAAGCCCCATACCAAGGCCGCTCGTCATAAATTTTTTATCTTCGACACGATAAAACCGCTCAAAAATATGCTCGATTTGCGCGGCAGACAATCCGATGCCAAAGTCTGTTACTGATACACGCACCTTACCGTTTATATTCCGGGTTTCAATAATGATATTTTTATTCCCGGTTGAATATTTTACAGAGTTGTTAATGAAATTTACCAGTACCTGCTCCAGCCGGCCAGCATTTCCATCTATAAAAAAATCATTTTCCGATTTATTGATAAAATTAAATTCGGGATAAAGGTGGATAGCATTTTCTAAAGTTGACGCTACCAGTTCACGAAGGTTTACTTTCGCCATGGCATATTCAAGGCCTCCCGCATGAATTTTGCTTACATCAAGCAAATCGTTAACCAAACGCTGAAGCTTATTTAAAGCAGTGCCGGCCTTTTCAATATATTGTTTTACTATTGATGGTACTTCCTCCTTTTTATAGGCCAAAATAAGCTGTAAATAACCTTTCAGGCTGGTTAAAGGTGTTTTAAGTTCATGGCTGGCCACACCAATAAACTCATCCTTCAAATCAAGCTGCTTTTTCTGTTCCTCAATGTCGGTCGCGGTACCTACCCAAAAAAGGATTTCCCCGTTATCATCTCTTAACGGCACTGCGCGGTTAAGGTGCCAGCGATAAGTATTATCCCAGCGGAGGTACCTGTTTTCCAATTCATAAACACTCCCGCTTTGCAAAGATTCGAGGTAAGCACTCATTGTTTTTTGCAGATCATCTGGGTGTACGATCTGTTGCCAGCCCCAGCCTGCTGTTTCACCATATCGCCTGCCCGTATAATCAAACCAGCGCTGATTATAAAAATCAACTTCGCCACCGGGCAAATTCGTCCAGGTCATTTGAGTAATGTTATTAGCCAGCAACTTAAAATGTTCCCTGCTGATAAGCAAATCATTGGTACGCTCCCTCACAGTATCTTCCAGATCATTATTCAGCCTCTCGGCAATATTCTGGGCTTCTTCAAGCTGATCATTTTTAATTTTCAGCTCCCATTCGGTTTCCTTTTGAGCAGTCAAATCGGTCAGGATCAAACTCAATGCCGTTCCTTCATCAAGGTCAAGCGTGGTAGATGATAATAAACAGGGAGTCAGTTTACCATCCCGATTTGATAATAAAACCTCGCCCTTGCAATCGGCATTCCAGCCATCCCTGATTATCTGCTTATACTTCTCCACCGAAACTTCGGCAACAAAAGTGTTCAAATCCAGCCCGATCACTTTTTCCAAGGGTTCATTAACCATAGCCGCAAAGCTCGAATTGCTATATAATATCGTACCATCGCTATTCAACGTAACAGCTCCCTCGTTCATTTTTTCAATGAAAACGCGGTAGGTTTGATCGGCCGTTTTCAACGTATAAAGCTGGTGGCCTTCATCATCTTTAACTATAAAAGCATCAACCTGACCATTACGAATAGCAGAAATGACGTCGGTAGCTTCTTCTAATTGATATCGAAGCTTATTGTTTTCCGCAAGCAACTGCTCATATGTAAGTTTGTCCGGCTCCATAATTAGCTTTCTGTAAGTATTCCCAGCCCTTTTAAAACTTTGTCGGTGTTTGACATATCTCCGATAAGCTTACGTTCGACGCCGGGAGATTTTTTAATAAGTAAAGGCAATGCTATGATCTGTTCTTCCTTGGCAATGAGCGGTTGCTGATAGACATCAATTATCTCGAGCTCGTAATTAGGCTTAAGGTACTGCTCACAAATAATTTTCAAGTTGGCTATTGCCCTGACAGAATTGGGCGATGCTCCAATTACAAATAAACGCAATCGGAAAAATTGACTTTCTCCCTGATCTAAAGGCAACTGGTTTTGCTCGGTCATCTAACTATTTACTTACTGGTATTATATTCAATCCAACCAAAACTTTTTCCTCGTTGCTCAAGTCGCCTATTATTTTGCGAATCGGTTCAGGTACTTTTCTTACCAGCGTGGGGATTGCAAATATTTGATCCCCTTCGGCCAGTTGAGGCTGCTGCAGCAAGTCAATTACTTCAATAACATACTGACCTTTCAAATGTTCTTCACAATATTTTTTTAGGTTGGTGAACGCGGTAACTGATTTAGCAGTTTTGCCCGCTACATACAGCCTTAACTCATATTTTATAACTTCATCCAGTTCCATTATTTTTTACTTTTTGATTTACTTTTAAGCGTATCCGCATTTCCGCGGCGGATATCGGTTATCTCCTGGCGGTTTCTTTCTATAATATTCTGTTTTAATTCTTCTTCCAGGTATATTTTATTTAATTCCTCCTCTGTCGATTCAAATTCGGCCTGCAAGCTTGCAATTTTTGATTCAAGCATCATACGCCGGCGCAATATCTCTTTATCTTTACGGGATATTGCGAATTCCCTCAATGCGACGCCTGTTTTTTCTCTTAATTTTTGTGCTTCCCTGGCCGATCCTGTAAGCACTCCATCAGGGCCAAGATAAACATCAACCAGGCTTAACCCTTTATCGGTAATGGTAAACTCGCGTACCTGGTTTGAGTGGCTCATCCCACGCGATTTCATAATATATAACCCCCTGTTGCGTTCACCGTTCGATTCGATATCCCTTACAAGCAGCCAGGTATCAACTAATGATGAGACGCCTTCGTCGGTTTGTTCACTTACCACCGTATTTAAACTGAGGGCAGTAAACATAACCGTGATCTGTTCGTCCTGTAAAAAATCTATCAGCCTAATCAGCATCGATTTTACTTCACTTACCGAACCCACCGTAATGAGGTTTGTAATCGGGTCGAGGATCACCGCTGCGGGTTTAAATCTTTTAATAATCTTATAAATAGCAACGAGGTGCATTTCAAGACCGTAAAGCGTAGGACGCGAGGCATGAAATTCAAGTAAGCCATTGTCAATGTGTTTTTGCAGGTCGAGATTGATTGATTTCATATTGCGAAGGATCTGCTTAGGCGATTCCTCGAACGCAAAATAAAGGCACTTCTTTTTGTTATTGCAAACCTCATTGGCAAAGCAGGCCGCAATACTTGTTTTGCCGGTGCCGGCCGTGCCCGAAACCAGGATACTGCTGCCCTGAAAAAAACCCTTGCCTCCAAACATGCTGTCAAGGGAAGGTATCCCCGATGAAATTCGTTTTGATGATACTTCTTTTTCGAGAACTAAAGATGTTACCGGAAGCACGGAAATGCCATCTTCATCAATTAAAAATGGATATTCGTTGGTACCATGCTGTGTACCACGATATTTTACCACGCGCAAACGACGGGTCGAGATCTGATTTACAACCCTGTGATCAAGCAGGATCACACAATCTGAAACATATTCTTCAAGCCCCTGCCGTGTCAATGACGAGCCGTCACCTTTTTCGCCGGTTATAATAGCAGTTACACCTTTTTCCTTTAAAAAAGTAAAAAGCCTTCTAAGCTCGGCCCTCAATATAATTTGGTTTGATAAACCCGAAAAAAGATTTTCCAGGGTATCCAGTACTACTCTTTTTGCCCCGATGCTGTCAATAGCAAAGCCCAAGCGGATAAACAAACCTTCCAGATCATATTCGCCTGTCTCCTCAATCTCGCTTCGGTCTATATGCACATGATCAAGTCTTAATTTTTTATCATCCTGGAGTTTAATTAAATCAAACCCAAGCGATGCTACGTTCGAAGCCAGTTCATCTGCCTTTTCTTCAAAAGCCATAAAAACACCGGGCTCATTAAACTCGGTAGCTCCCCTTACAATAAACTCAAGCGACATAAGAGTTTTACCGCAACCCGCTTCACCACATATCAGTGTTGGTCTTCCATTAGGTAAACCACCGCCCGTTATTTCATCTAAACCGGTAATACCGGTAGGAGTTTTGGGCAATTGCTCAAACGTTATAAGCTGCTGTTTTTTATGCAATTTGGTCATAATAAATCCAATCTGTTTAAACTACCCGTATACCACAACCATCAAGTATACAGGATTTTGTTTTATTGGTATGGTAATAGTGATACTTATAAAATTGTTTTGGCATAATTGATTTTGTGAAGTAAAAAAATCAAAAAACTTGGTGAAATTACTGTCCCAGATAAATCTCCCCATTATACAAACCTTTGAAACCTCATATCACCAAATTCTCTAAAAACAGAAGTAAACATTTATACAGGTATACCGTTTAAAAAACAAGGCATACGCTTCTGTAACCCGTTTTTATCAATAATTGCAGTTATATTAATATAACTGCATACTCATTAATTGAAAATTATGATGTATGAATTGAGATTTTGATCTTAATTATTATAGCCTATATTTATAAATATTATTTATATAATGAATAACGACGCCGGCCTTCATCAACAATTAAGCGAAGATATTTTCCGTATGCTGATAAGGGAGTCTCCTACCCCGGTAGCATTATATATTGGCGAAACAATGGAGATCAGGATTGCCAATAAAGCCATGATAGATATATGGGGGAAGGGCGATGATGTTATTGGGCATAAATATTTTGACCTACTGCCCGAATTCGAAGAGCCGGGCTTTCATGCAATATTATCAAATGTATACGATAACGGTACGGCTTATGAATGGAAAGAGCAAAGGGTTGATGTTATGGTTGACGATAAACTTGAAGAATTTTACTTCAACTTTATTTTTAAACCATTACGGAACAATGATGGTGAAGTTTGGGGTGTGCTGAATACAGCTACAGATGTTACCGAACTGGTTAACACCCGCAAAAAGCTGGCTGAAACTGAACAGCGTGCTCAATTTGCCCTGCGAGCTGCCGAACTGGGTACCTGGGATTTAAACCCCAGATTAGAAACCGCAACATGGGATGACCGCTGTAAAGAGCTTTGCGGTTTTCGAAAAGATGATGAGATAAAGTATCATGATCTGTTGAAATTTGTCCACCCGGAAGATGAGCAACGCTTGCGAACAGCAGTAATGCAGGCTTATGATCCTGTAGGCAATGGTAATTATGATATAATCGTCCGCACTGTTGATGACACAGGACACTTGAAATACTGGATTCACCTGAAAGGTAAAGCGTATTTTAACGATAATCATGAGCCCATCCGCTTTGCAGGTACCGTACAGGATATAACCCGCGAAATATTAGATAAACAGGAACAACAAAAACTGATTGCGCTGATTGATAAAACAGCCGACGTGGTTGCAGTAGGCAGCATGGACGGTTCTGTAACCTATATCAATAAAACGGCATACACTATATTAGGTATCGGGAGTACAAAGGAGGCTTTAAAACCCGGCGTTGAATATTTTGCAGATCATGAAGCAGACAAAGTAATTAATGAGATAAACCCCGCTGTACAGCAGTACGGTAAGTGGGAAGGTGAAATGCACTACCGGCATTTTAAAACAGGAGAGAATATTCCGGTTTACGTTAACTGTTTCAGAATCGATGATCCGTTAAATGGCTTGCCTATTGGTATGGCATCCGTGGCCCGCGATCTGCGCCCCGAAAAAGCGGCAAGAAATGAGCAGTATAAATTATTGTCGCTTATTAACCATAGCTCAGATTTTGTAAGCCTATCCAACCTTGATGGTAATGTAACCTATGTAAATACCGCCGGGCGAAAAATGTTAGGTATAAAAGGTGCCAACGGGCACAGGAGGCACAACAGTGAATATTTAATGCCTGATGAGCTTGATAAGCTGAGGGACAAAGTAAATCCAATTTTAATGAAGCATGGTAAATGGAGCGGTGAAGTACTTTACCGTCATTTCCAAACCGGCGAAGCCATACCTGTGTACGGTACCACCATGCTGGTTTATGACGCTGTAACCGGCTTGCCACAAGGCCGGGCTTCAATTGCAAGGGATCTGCGAAGGGAAATTGCCGATAAAAAAGCCCTTACTGATAGTGAACGATTGCTTAAAAACATCACTAATGCATCGCCAACAGTACTTTGGATGGCCGATGCTGAAGGTAATATCACTTACGTAAATCAAACCTGGGTTGATTGGACCGGCATTAAATATGAGGATAATATGGGCGCAGGATGGATCAACGCGCTTTTAGAAGAAGACAGAACCAGGGCTGCTGAAAAGTTCTTAACCGATTTAAATGCCCGCCGGTTCTATGAAGTTGATTTTAGGATCACACGCAGGGATGGTGAAATAAGATGGTGTATAGCCACCGGCAATCCGCAATACAATGAACAGGGGGAATTTACCGGGTACATAGGTGCTTGTACTGATGTCACCGATAAAACACTTGCCGAAAGCGAAGTGAAATTACGTAACAGGGAATTGAATAACCAGATCAGGCAGTTTGAGTTTGTTACTGGTTTTATGCCAGTGCAACTTTGGACGGCCCGCACGGATGGTCAGGTCGACTACTTCAATCAACGTGCTGTAGATTACTTTGGCGCCCAGGCAAATGAAATAGCAGCATCCTGGCTCAATGCTATTCATCCCGATGATAGGGATGCTTGTGTTGAGGCTTGGAACTATGCAGTGAACACGGGTAATGTTTACCAATGTGAATTTAGATTAAAAGATAAAGATCAAAACTACAAGTGGCATTTGTCCAGGGCTTTACCCTTTATCATTGACGGTAAGATCATTAAATGGTTTGGCACTAATACAGATATTGATGAGCAGAAACAACTACAACGGCAAAAAGATGATTTTTTAGGTATTGCAAGTCATGAATTGAAAACCCCGGTTACCAGCATAAAAGCATATGCCCAGGTATTGGGTGCTATGCTTAGCAAAGAAGGCGAGCAAAAAAAAGCCGAAATGGTACTTAGGATGGATGCCCAGATTAACCGTCTTACCAACCTCATAGGCGATCTCCTTGATGTTACCAAGATTAACTCGGGGAGGCTACAGTTTAATAAAACATGGTTCGATTTTAATGAAACACTACAGGAAACTGTTGAAGACCTGCAGCACACTACCCAAAAACATAAACTTATCCAAAACTTTACCCCAACAGGCCGTATCTATTCAGACAAAGATCGTGTAAGCCAGGTTATTACCAACCTTATTACAAATGCTATCAAATATTCTCCGCATACCGATACCATCATCATCAGCACCCGCCGCGAAAACAATGAGGTGATTGTTTGTGTGCAGGATTTTGGCATCGGCATACCCGAAGACAAGAAGGACCGGGTGTTTGAGCAATTTTACCGGGTAAGCGGGAATAAGCAGCATACTTTCCCCGGTTTGGGGTTAGGATTATACATCTCTTCAGAAATTATTAAGCGAGAAGGCGGCAGAATGTGGGTAAACAGCATTGAAGGCAAAGGGTCTACTTTTTGCTTTGCATTACCTGTAGATGATATCAACAGTTAATGATCTGTTGGATAGTTTACAATCAGGTAAATTTATCACAGCTAATTTCAGAGGGTTTAACCAAGCCCTTACGCCTAAAATGGATACAAAGAACAAGAAAATCATGATTGCGGATGATGACCCCGGCATTGTAGATGCTGTGGAAATGCTGCTTGAATTTGAAGGCTATGAGGTAACGTCAACCGTAGATGGTACAACAGTACTTGATATGAAAGACGAACTCCCCGACTTGCTACTGTTAGATATCTGGATGAGCGGCGAAGACGGTCGCGATATCTGCAGGAAGCTAAAACAAGACGAGCTAACCAAAGATATACCTGTTATCATGATATCGGCAAGTCGCGATATACGTGATTCTGCAATGATGGCCGGTGCAGACGACTTTTTAGCCAAGCCTTTTGACATGGATGATTTACTAAAAAAAGTGGCCTATTTTGTTCAAAAACCTTAATAATAGACAACAAGCATCAATCAACTAAATAAACATTACCCCTCTTCGGAAAGAACCTTATGGCGGCCGTCTCACCCGGCCGCCGGTTTTTCCCGTTGCTTAAGTATCCCTTTAAAATTAATATAAAACTGACATGCTAAAATGCTATTACGCCTCTCCGGGATAAGTCCTCGCGATGGCCGTTTTATCCGGTCGCCGATTCATCCAGTTGTATTTTATGGCATGTAGTTAAACTGGTCATTTCACTGGTCAACCTAACTAAAATATAAAAACATTAACCCATATGATACGTTATTTATTAAAACAAAACAATAACGCCATGGGAGTTTTACAGCACGTACAACATCAGATCTCGGCACTGAACGATCTGATCAAGATAAATAACGACCGGATAGCCGGATATCACAAGGCTACCGAAGCAACAGATGAAACCGGATTGAATTTACTTTTTAATGAATATATTGATCAAAGCAAAAATTACGTTAGTGAAATACGCGATTACATTCATGTATTAGGAGGAGATCCAGCAGACGGTACTACCCTCGCGGGGAAATTTTATCACGCCTGGATGGATGTAAAATCGGTTTTTGTTAGTAAAGACAGCCGCTCGATACTTTCGGATTGCGAATATGGCGAAGATATAGCAAAAAAAGCTTATCGCGCCGCGCTTGACGATAAAGAGTTGATATGGGAAGATGAGCAGGTTGTAACCCTGCTTAATAACCATTTAGAAGGTTTAAAAAAAGCGCATGATACCATTAAATCGTTAAGAGATACGGTTAATGCCTGATCATAATTTTTGTTATATTGAGCAAATGAACAATTCAAATCAATCATTTTTTTCGGCATGCCGCATACCTGGTCAATACGCTAAGGTTGCCTGCACACAGGATAAGGTAATTTATACGCTTTCGCAATTAAAGCAGGCCACAGTTGCTGATATAGCGTTGAAGTTAAGGGAGTATGAACCAACGGTAAATACTTTCACACATGAGAAAAACACAATTGAAGTGCTTGACTATTTGTTTGCCCGCGGTTTGGTAAAGATCACCAAACAAAACGGCGAGTTAAACTACAACCTGGTTAAGGCTTAAGCAGGCTGTAGTTTAATGCATTTTATTACATACCTGGCGCAAGTGGTTTGGCCGAAACTACGCTGTCAACTACAAAAACGCTCACCCCTCTCCATGGCAGCGTGTGCAGGTATTCTTTATAGTGAAGTTCTAAAAATGAGCCAGCGTTGCTGCTCAGTTCTTTTGCTACTTTTTCGTCGGTTACCGAAAATATAAATTCATTTGAGCCAATTGTGCCCCCTGTAACCTGTGTGCGGAGCCCGCTTTGAATTAACCTGCCTTCATAAGTTTTAAATACGTAACCTTTCTTTACAAAATAGTTCATAGTACCGGCTTTGGTTCCCTCGCCAAAAACAAAATAATATCGATAGTAAAAAAAGCCTACTATAATCAGTAGTAATATAAGGGTGATAATAACCTTAGTTTTTGTTTTCATCGGAGATTTTATTTGCTAACTAAGCTACAAAAACTTAGCAGGTAAGCAAACATTTATATCATGACAATGGCCTGTTTAGTTTGCCGGCTTCTCTCCTTCTTTGATTTTCGTGAGGGTCACTTTTTTAAAAGACTCCACTAAGAAGGTAACCAAACCGCTTAGGCTAAAAGGTGGATCATTGGTAGTTAGCGTAAGTTTGTCCTTATTGTTTTCAAAATCGATATCCAGGTAATAATTAGGTGCATCTGTAACCTGGCTACCCTGTTTCCAATCGTACATCTTTTTTAGTTCGCTCCGTTTTAGCCAATAGTTGAGGCTATCAAGTTGCTGGTTAGTAAGCTTCCCGGCATAATCTCCCTTATAGGGATCTGCAAACTCGCCGCCTTTTAATCGATAAGTGCCATCTGCCCAAATATTGATCAGTAATTGAGGGCAATTGCCATAACAGGTTGAGGAGAGGAAACGAAGTTTTGAAAATTTGATCCCGTTATCGAAACTAGCCTTATAATTTTTAAACTGTAAGGGAGGGCGACCAGCTAATTTTATAGCATTATCATTAACAGCTTTGATAGTCAATTTTTTGCCATCAAAATAGTTGATGATAAACTTAGAAACATCAATATGCTGTTGTTTAAAATTATCTGCACTGGTAGTATATGTATCAATTATTTTAAGCGTATCATGCTCTATTTTGTATTTGTTTTCGTGTTTCTTATATCCATCCAAATTAAAATAAACCTTGCCGCTATTAAAATAAAGATAACCGAGGTCTTCGGTAATCCATTGTTCCGACTCAACAGTTGCATGCTGGCCCGATACTGTGCCACATAGGATAGTTAGCAATAAAACAAGCAGGGATACGCTTTTCATTTAAATTTAACTTACAAACTCAAATAATATTGGGTAAGGGATTCAAAATCGTCAAACTTATGATCATAGTCATCCGTATTACCAAAGCCGTAACTAACAAACACAAATGGTATACCGGCAAGGCGCGTTTGTTCAGCATCGCCATTAGTATCGCCTATGTAAACCGGGTTCTGCAAATTGTGTTTATTCATGAGCAGATGCATATTGTGGTTTTTAGGCATCTGGTTGGTGCCATAAGCCATACTATCTGTAATAACTTCATTAATGCCTGCCCATGTTAAAAACAACGGAATAATACCAACAGCACAGTTACTTAATACAAATAATTTGTATTTGCCTGCCAATTGTTCCAGGCCTTTAGTAACTCCTTTATACATAATACCACCGCTGGTTGGTAATATTTCGCGCCTTACCTGGTTTACCGCATTGTAGATCTCCATCCCCTTTTCCTCATCAAATTCGGGCAGCATTACCCGTGTAAGCTTTTTACCATCCATACCTATCACGTGCAGCAGTTCATCTCGTTTAATAGTCCTTTGAATATCAAGCTTTTGAAATATCAGGTTCCATGATTCGGCGTAGGTATCAACGGCATCCCAAAGGGTTCCGTCCATATCAAAAATGAGGCTATCGGGTTTCTGCATTAGCTAAAAGTATGTTTTTCGCTAAGATGAAAAATTAACGGCAATTAATGTTCATGTTTTCTTCATTATTAATCCTCACCTTAGCATTGTGATAAGGTTAACGCGGGTCGGCTTAGCAGGAGGCTGAGCCCGCAAAGAACCCCCGCCTCTCGGCGGGGGTTTCTTTTTATACAGGTGGCTTTAAAGTCGTAAGTCCTAAGTTCAAAGTCTTAAGTCGTCACGATAATGGTTTATAATCCTCCAAGTTAAGACCTGGGGCCTCAAGACTTCTGACTAAATACTTATCCCGTCCCCTACTTTATAAATTTCATGAAACTTGATTCCTTGCTTGTCAAAATGTTTTTTGTACGCGGCGTAACGCTGAAGTATGAAAAAATCTTTAGCAAACCCGTCGTGCACAGGCAAAATTTGCTTAGGATGCAGCTCATCGGCAAAGGCCGAAATTGTTGGTTCATTGGCAAATGGAGCCATCGAAACCATGATCAGCAACTCGATACCTTTAAAATTCAAAAGCTTCTCTTCCATCGAATCAACGGGGTGCAATACTTTGTTATTGATTAGGAAGCCCGTCATTTGAGGTAGCGGATTATCCATGATAAGTTCGTGCCTCACCGGGAAAGCCTGGAGTTTAAATGGCCCGGCTTTATGAGTTCCCTCTTCAAGCAATGTATATTTAAAATTGATTTTCTCCAGCTCCTTTCCTACCTGCGAATTAGTGACAACCGCTGCGCCGCTTAACTCTACAATACTTTTTAAGATATCTATATCGAAATGATCGGGGTGGATATGGGTGATCACAATAGTTTTTACATCAACAAACAATTGTGGTGTAACCAAACCTTCGGCAAATGAAAACTTTCCGGGGTCAAACAAGAGCTGATAGCCGTCTAATTCAAAAAGCAGGCATGAATGAAGGTATTTTGATATTTTCATAAGCGCGTAGGTTTATTTCCTAAAGATACACAGGAAAGACTTATGAAGTTTTAAAAAGTTGATCCCGATTGAAAAGCGGATATCACGCTCGGTGTTTGGACTCCAGGAATTTAGGGAGCGAATTATAAAAGCGCAAAGCCTTACTAAGTTAAAACGTTGCAAGTCTGGCTTTACAACAACTCCGTTGCCAAATTGGCCAGTTCGCTCCTCTCCCCTTTTTGCAGGGTGATGTGAGCATAAAGCGGATGCCCTTTCGCTTTATCTATTAAATACGACAGTCCGTTACTTTCAGCATCGAGATATGGGGTATCTATCTGATAAATATCACCAGTAAATACAAATTTGCTGTTTTCACCGGCCCTGGATATGATAGTTTTCACTTCGTGCGGGGTTAGATTCTGCGCTTCGTCAACAATAAAGAAAATTTTACTAAGCGTGCGCCCGCGAATAAAAGCCAGTGGAGCTATCGAGATTTTATCATTATTGACTAACTCATCAATTTTGGCCTGCATTTTTTCGTCGTCACCGAACTGATCCTTTATAAATTTTAGGTTATCCCATATTGGGGCCATATAAGGATCAATCTTTGATTTAATATCGCCAGGCAAAAAGCCTATGTCTTTATTGCTTAAAGGAACAATAGGGCGGGTAACAAAGATTTGACGATAATATTTGCGTTGCTCAAGTGCGCTGGCCAAAGCTAATAGCGTTTTACCCGTGCCGGCGTTTCCTTGTATAGTTACTAATTTTATATCCGGGTGCAATAACGCATGAATAGCAAAAGACTGCTCGATATTACGAGGGTGAATATTTAAAACAGGTTGCTCGGTAACTTTTTCAAGCTGCTTAGTTTGTGAATTGTAAAAACCTACAGTATCGCCTTTTTTTCCTTTTAATACATAAAAGTGATTGTTGGTGTACGAACCTATCTTTAAATTTTCGGCCGGTAAATTTTCATTTTTATTCAGGGTGGTGATCAGTTTTTCCGTCACCTTATCTACATCGGTTTTACCTGTATAAAGCTCCTCCAGGTTTTTGATCTTGCCCGTTTCATAATCTTCGGCATGCAGGTTAAGGGCTTTGGCTTTGAGGCGAAGGCAAATATCTTTTGATACCAACACTACCTTTTTGCCAGGATTTTCTTCCTGTAAGCCAAGGGCCGCGTTGAGGATACGGTGATCCGTTTTATCTGAACCAAAAATCTGCTCGGCATCCTGGCCGGTAGTTTTAGTATCCATTGCAACTTTAAAGCTGCCTTTAGTTTTACCGTTAAGCGGGATCCATTCGTTGATCAGTCCATTGTGCGACAGGTCATCCATCAACCGGATAAAGCTTCGGGCCTCAAAATTACGGGTATCATTACCGTTCTTTTTATTATCGAGCTCCTCCAATACCTGGATGGGTATGGCAACATCGTGCTCCTGAAAGTTTTGAAATGCGTTGTGATCATACAGGATCACAGAAGTATCTAAAACAAATATTTTCTTCTGGTTACGCTGACCGTCCTTCATATCCGCCTAAAATAACGATTTTAAGGCTTGAAGAAAAATTTCTCCTCAAACAAAAAACCTGCAAAAGCGAAAACGGGAGTCATCTCTTGCGATTTGAACTCCCGTTTCCAAACTGTTGTTTAACCGTAGTTGCCCAACAGCATCAAGTTTTGTGTATCTCTTACCGACATGATCTTCGTCCGTTGCTCTCACGAGCGGTCGACTATTTTCAATGTCACCGGTTTCTGTTGTTTCCCTCCGTAGAGTTCTTCTTCTTAATTCCGGTACCTCCTTTAATTGCTTTCTTTTTTCAAAAGACTTTCGCCTTCTTCATTTTTTCTTGCAACTCAGGGACTTCCCTTGATCTTTAGTTCCCCCGAAGGTTCACCCGATTCAATTTCTGTTTTCCTGAAAGGCTGTCAAAGTACGTCGTTCTTGATGATTTCAATATCGGGACATTACCGTGATTTGGCAAATATTTTTGATTGTTTTTATTAACAGGTTATTAACAATAAACCAACACTTATCAACATTAAATTCCAATCCTTCTCAAGTATAAATCAAGGTAATTAACTGAAATACAGGCTACATTATTAACATTGCCCTTTATTAACAAAATGCATGAAAAACCATTTGTATCGAAAAAGGAAAAACGCGTAAAATCATAAAAACGTTAAATTTTCTCTGTTAAATGCCGCCAATATCGCCTCGGAATATGACGCACATGAAGCCTGGTATTTTTGCGTGAAGCGATGTTTATGCTATTAAAATAATTCTTCCAAAGGTCTTGATAGACACCTTCATCCTCGCTATAAGCCGCAATTACATTAACCGGTTTACTTAACTCATCAAAATTCATTTCGATGAATTGCGTGTCATGAAGATCGTAGTACAGCCCATAATTTCTTTTAATATCATAGATCATCCATTTTTGATCGGTATAGCGGCTTTTAAAATGCTTAATCAACAATGGCAATACATTAAAATCAGGTTCGATGGCAGCATAAAAAGTACCATCATTTAGTTTTTGAAACCTAACAAAAGCTTCCATCCTGTGTTTTTCGCGCCGCACCATCTTTAAAATCTCCGATAGTCGCATCACATATCTATTCCCGTAATCTTCTTCAATATTTTGGTCGCTGTCAAAAACATGGCGGATAAAACCCAGCACATTGCAGTCTTCGCCGGCAATTTCGGCCATGTGACTAATGTAAAGGCGCTGCACCCCGGCAGCTGAAAGTTTTTTCCGCAATCCCTTTAATACCCGGCCGGCGCGCGCCTCGTCAGTAACAATAGGAATTACCTCTTCAAACAACGCACCGCTGCGCCACTCCCCTTTCAATAACTTTACAGGATAGAGTTTACGTTCGTAAATCTCGAACACGGCTGTAAGCAAGCCTTCAAACGATCCGTCATAAACCAGCGTGTTCATATTAAAACAGGTTAAGTTGGGTTTGTGTATTTTTAATGTACTTGCTTTGCGATTGGGCCATAATAAACTGTTTGATATTTTGGCCTGTTAAATCGCGCCGTTCAAATTCATTGCTTTTGCAGGTAATAAAGTACCGCGCGCGGTTAATGGCCACTCCTATTTTTTTTAGCTGTTCCCAGCCCAGCCCGGCAAATTTACGTGCAGCCACAATTTTTTGTGCCGATAACAAACCGATACCTGGCACCCGGAGGATCAGCTGCAAATCAGCCTTATTGATATCAATAGGAAAAGCCTGCATATTGCGGATTGCCCAGCTGAGTTTGGGATCAATATCCAGATCAAGTAACGGGTTTTGATTATTGACGATCTCGTTTACATGGAAACCATAAAAACGCATGAGCCAGTCGGCCTGATAAAGACGATTTTCGCGCACCAGTGGCACCGCAGTATTCAAAGCAGGCAGGCGTTGGTCGGCCAATACAGGTACATAACCCGAATAATACACCCGTTTTAAGTTAAAATTTCTATAGAAATAATTAGCCGATTGCAGCACCTGCTGATCGCTCTCAGGCGTGGCGCCAACAATTACCTGGGTACTTTGCCCTGCAGGTGCAAACATGGGGGCGTTTTTGAAAAGCTTTTTCTCTTCTGTGTTCCGGATGATCTCCCGGCTCAAAAAATGCATCGGGTCAATCATGTCCTGCCGGTTTTTATCAGGTGCAAGCAGTTTTAATCCAGCTTCTGTAGGCATTTCTAAATTCACACTGAGCCTGTCGGCATATAACCCGGCCTCCTGCATCAGCTCCGCACTTACACCGGGAATGGATTTTAAGTGAATGTATCCGTTAAAGTTATGCTCAGTTCGGAGTTTTTTAGCTACGTGCACTAATCGCTCCATGGTATAATCAGCATTTTTAAAAATACCAGAGCTTAAAAACAAGCCTTCAATGTAATTGCGGCGATAAAAGTTAATGGTAAGGTCAACTACTTCCTGTACCGTGAACGCGGCCCGTTTGATATCATTATTCTTCCGCGACACGCAATAAGCGCAATCAAAAATACAATGATTAGTAAGCAGAATCTTCAATAACGAAACACAACGCCCATCTTCCGTATAACTATGGCAAATTCCGTTACTGGCATTTCCCAAACCCTTGTCCTTATTTTTCCTGTTACTTCCGCTCGACGCACATGATACATCATATTTAGCCGCGTCGGCCAAAATATTAAGCTTTTCCGTTATCCTCCCTACATTCATATTAGCCAAAAATACTAATATTTTTAGTAATCAATTCAAATTGCGGGATAAATAAATGGGAAGGCTATTTTTTTGCTGTATGCCTCAACAACTTTTTCCTTCACGGCATTGATACCGCTTTTAGCACTATTGTTCATATTTAGTTCCAACACTGCGTGAGCATCTATAGCGAAAACTGGAACCGCCTGTACATTGTTGCGCAATTCAATATTTTTTTTTAAAAAAGCTCCGCAGCGACACAAATAAGCCAGATCAAGCGTTTTGGAGGCAATCAACGCAACAAACTTTAATGTATTTGCAACAAGCGCGAAGCGCTTTCAATGAACTCATAGTGTGCAATGTTCGAACCAATTAGTACATTGACCGGATTCACTAAAAATTATTTTCAATTCAAATCAACAAAATAAACACTATAGAAATTCATGACCGATGTTTATACAGAGAGAGTCAATAATATCTATCGTTAATACAAAAAAAGCGCTCCGTATCTCACCCCGGAGCGCTATTCAATGTTCCTACAAACACTGTTCAACTAAACTCAGATCTCTACAATCTAAGATTCATACTGTTCAATAACGTATGCTATAAAAGCAAGTGTACAGAAAACAGGGGCAATAATCGCCCATATATCATAATATTTACAATTCAACAGAAAAATAAATTTGAAATTCAAACAAAAATCAACTCCGACTTATTTTTTCACAACAAATACTACTATTTCTTATATGAAACATGACAATATCAATCAACAGAATGGTATTTAATATAACATCATAAGCATAGTTTCGATGTAAGCTCATACGGAAACAAGCAGTTGCAGGCAACTCGAAAAAAGAAAACTAGGGAGTTATTTAGCAGTTAGCCTTGGGCGGCTGTTTGGGTGTTTTTATAGAGCGGGTGGTTTCAAACTCAAAACTGTACGCATCAGCTGATGTAAGCTTTGTTTCAAAAACCCTGAAATCAATGGATTGAAATGACTGGGCAATCAATACATCTGCAAAGGAGATGCCTACATAAGGTACATGTTCTTTTTGAGGTACGGGTATACCTTTTACCGGCGCTGCATGCAATACATTATCCGCATTAAAACGCGTTTCCGCATAAGTAGGGATACATTTTAAGTATAATTTCTTACTTGTAACCCGCATTTGTATGTAATTATATGCCTGCTCTCCAAACTGGATCTGCCCCCTTATATTCTCATAATGCTTCCAGTCATGAATGCCCGGAAGGTTTACAGGGATAGCTATTTCTTTCAGATCGTGAATATCATACAAGCCTTTTGATGCCTGCTCATTATAAAAATTCTCCGTCCGCCATGACAGATATTGATGCATAATCAGCGATCCGCCCGAACCATAGGTGTGCACGATCAACAACAATATGGCAACAAGTTTCTTCAAAGGCAGTATAGTTTGATATCTGTAAATATAGAAAACCTGCAACATTTATGCAACAATTCACAAAACTATTTATTAAATTATTACAGGTATTTTTAAACAAAAACACTCTTTTGTCTATTATTAAAATTTATATCTTCAGCTTTCCCGTATTGGTTAGCAAAATAAATGGCGCAACCGGATTCCATCCCGGCTTAACCCCCTGCTGATTAATAAAACCCGTAGAATAATTACCGAGCAGGATATCCGGTTTACCATCTTTATTAAAATCGCCCACATCCATGCAGATCCATCGCCCTTCATGCTCAATCGGTAAATTATGCGGCATAAAATGCAGCGGACTGTCTTGCTCAAAATACGTAAAGCCTTCTGCAGGGTTATTTTTCAAATCTGAAAAAAAGGCGATCACCGCAATATCCTGCAAGCCATCTCCATTGAAATCAGTCGCTACTGCTTTTGTAGCACCGTTAACCGGGAAGAAATAAGCCTTTTTGTATTTAAAATCACCCTGATTCAGGAAAATGTAAACACCGTGAAACGGTTTCAACACACGGGAATAATCGCTGTTATCGCCACTTGTATACAGGATATCCAGCTTTCCGTCTCTATTGAAATCAACCAGCTGAAAACTGCTCGACCCGTAAAATGGCGGGAACCGCAACAAATTGCGTGTTGTAAAACCACCTTTGTGATCATTCAGAAACAACCAGATCCCTTCGTCGGCCTGGGAAAACAAGCAGGCTACATCCGGCCATCCGTCATGATCAAAATCGCCTGTTACTGCCTGCTCAGCTCCTGGTATTGAGCTAACAACATGCTTTTCAAATTTTTTATCGGGCAGCTGCGTGTATAAATACAAGCCTCCTGTGTTATGGCCAAACCCGCATACTACAAAATCATCCAATCCATCTTTGTCAAAATCGGCGGTTAATGATTGAACAGGTCGAGGCAAACCGTTTGTTATTTCTTCATCCTGCCAGGTCCCATTATCATTGAATGTAATATCAGTCAAAAAGCCGTTGAACACATCAACTGCATCCATCGATCCGATAAAAGTAAACAAGCCATGTTCTTTGCCCGTTGCATCTTTTTCAAAACGGGCATCAACAGCAGGCGAGCTATACCGGTGCGCCGAAAGCTGAACCAGTTTATCAGACCATTGGTAGATACTGCTGCTGTTACGGTCGCTGGTATAAACCTTACGCTCAATAGTATCAAAGACAATCATTGTGGTTGTGGCATCGAGGGGTTTGTAACCGCTGGGCTTTTCCAAACTAAAAACACCCCAATCTTTAACCGGCTTAACAGGTTGCTGTGCCGGCTTAAGTGCCTTCGGTGCCGATTTGCTATAATAATCTACTATTTTCAGCCACTCATCATATGACAAAGCCGATTTTGCTGATGGATTGTTCACATACTGATCATCATCATAAACCTGTATCCCAAGCCGGGGCGCCATTGCAGGCAATACATGTTTAACCCATGTTTCTTTATCAAGAAATTGCGCTTCCGGGTACTCATGACAACTTTTGCAGTATTTTAATGATAGCGACTTACCATCGTTTTTTGCCAGGTCGCCCTCGGTTGCCGGCTCTCCGCAGTTAAACTGCATAAAGCATACTACAGCACCAATCAAAAATACACAAAACGATAACCGGCGTTTTCTCAGATCCATTTAAGCTTGCTTATACCTTACCACAATATTAAAATACAAGAAAGAGGCAGCAACAAGCACACCTCTTTCTCGCTAAAAACAGAATGATTGAAATTAATATTTAGGATTTTGCTTTAAAATAGAAGTTCCGCCTATTTTTTCAAGATCTATCTGAGCTTGCGGTATCGGATAAACCTCGTTTTTTCCAGTTGTAAAATGAGCACCTGTAACATCGGTAATCACTTTACCATCAAAAGCAAAGTATACTCCCAAAGCTGCTTGTGCTATCCCCCAGCGCGAAAGGTCAAAGAAACGATGTCCTTCCATGGCCAGTTCCAGCTTACGCTCAAAATAGATTGCTTTTAAAGCGACATCCTTACCTGTAAAAAAGCCCGCAGGATATTGACTTACTACATAGTTAGCCGCCGGGGTGGTGGTATAACCGCCCATAGGATTCGCCGCATCTTTATAAGTGTATACAAAACTGGCTGGGTTAGCCGCACGTGCACGCACCTTGTTTACATAACTTAAACCCAAATCACCTGTTCCTAATTGTGCTTTTGCTTCGGCAGCCATCAGCAGCACATCTGCAAAACGGATTACATTAACCTGGTTTGCATTACCCGGGGCCCATGAATGACTGTCGGCATACGTGCCCTTGGTAGCCTGGTAATAAACGTTCTTTTTAGGCGAATACGGACCTGCCGAACTTTGTTCACGGATCCAGTTCATACCCGGATGGTTACCCCAATCAAGATAAGGGATACCACGACGACCAACAGTCCAATCCAAACGCGGATCAAGGTTACCGGCATCCAGTGTAAATGATTTATCTGATGCAATGTTCATATCATTTGCAACCGGATGTGAATTATAATCGTCAAGATATGGCAAACCGGCGGCGTTAGTCCTGAATGAGTTAGCAAGATCTAAAGTAGGCTGAAAAAATCCGCAGCAACCGAACGGGCTGTTGTACGGATAATTCAACATATCACCATTGTTGGCCTCACCAATGGTATTGGTACCATCATTTGCCGCTTGCTGGATAGCAAACACCGTTTCCTTGTTGTTTTTGGTAGCAGCGTTGAAGTTATCAAAATAATTATCAGTTAATCCGTACGCTACGCCCTGCGAGTTAGTCCCCCCGTTGATCACCTCGGTAAATATCTTATCGGCATTGGTATAATCTTTTTGATACAGATACGTTTTCGCCAGGTACGCACCTGCTGCCCATTTATTTACACGTCCCTTTTGTGCTTGCGTGCCGGGTAAATTAGCATAAGCATATTTAAAATCATCAACTATTTTAGGCCAGATATCTTTGTCGTTAGGTTGTACATAGTTGGTTGTCGTTTCGTCAATATAGGGCACATTGGCAAACATCTTTTTCAAATCAAAATAGTAATGCGCGCGCAAAAAACGAGCCTGGGCTATAATATTGGTTTTATCGGCATCAGCAATCCCGCTTGCTCCCGCAGCTGCCTTTAACACGTTGTTGGCGCGGCTTATACCCTCGTAATCGGCCTTCCATTTACTGTTTAAAAATCCATTACTGGCATCAACAGTAAATGTAGCAATAGAGTTAATAGCCGGCTGATCGATACCAGAACTGCCTTTATGCGCATCGCCTCCGGCAACGCTGCCGTAAATCCAGTTATCCGGCGATACCTCCCAGGCACTACCACCACCTAAACCGGCATTATTTCCGTTACCTCCCTGCCCGTCAAGTGCAGAATAAGCTCCTATAAGCAACCCGTCAACGCCGGCTTTTGTAGTAATTTGCGCTGAGCTAAGCGCACCTATAGCCGGCTGATCAAGATATGCCTTTTTACATGAACCCTGTAAAATACCAGCAGCAATTAATGCTAATACTGATACACGTTGTATATTTTTCATAATGATTTCTCTATTTAAAATTTAGCCTGAACACCTAATAAATATGTACGATTTGGAGAATAGTTACCACGGTCAACACCAAAGTTTGTGCTGCTGTTGGTGTTACTGGTGGTACCTCCGCCAACAATCTCCGGATCAACTCCTGAGTATTTAGTTATGGTAATTAGATTTGCGCCTGATAAGTATACACGCAAGCTGCTCAAACCAATTGATTTGATGATTTTAGGAGCAAACTTGTAGCCTATTTGCATGTTTTTCAGTCTCAGGTATGAGCCGTTCTCAACATAAAAAGAGTTAGGAACCGTGTTGGTACTAAATGAGCCATCAATTTCCTGGATAGGAGCCTTGGCATTGGTGTTTGACGGTGTCCAAGAATCATATAAAGCATTTTTGCTTTTTGCGCCGGCAAAGTTGGCGTAAAAATCTGTCCACCACCTCACGTCATTCCAGATCTTGTTGCCGTATGATCCGTACCAGAACATATTAAGATCGAAGTTTTTATAGCTAAAATCAAGGTTTAAGCCACCTGTGAATTTAGGGTTAGGATTACCCAATAAGGTACGATCGTCGGCAGTAATTTTTCCGTCGCCGTTTATATCTGCGTATTTGAAACGGCCAACTGCGGCATCGTTCTGATAAGTTCCGCCAGCAGCCGTATTTGCGGCGTCAATTTCAGCTTTCGAATCCCAGAAACCGTCAGTTTTATAACCAAAGAAACCGCCAACCGGACCACCTACGCTGTTTCTAATAATTGAGCTGCCATTAAATCGGCCAGAGTTTTGCTCAAAGTAGGTTTGTCCGAGAGTTACTTGCTTAATAACGTTGTGATAAGTTGTAAACGTTAAGGCGGCATTCATTTTCAGATCGTGGGTTATATTGGTGTGGGTACCAATTGTAATATCCAAACCGGTATTATTCATTGCACCTACGTTGCTGTACGGTGCAGTTGCCGAACCGGCAGTACCAGGAAGTGCAGGATTAAATAACAGATCAGTGATGATCTTTTTATAATAATCAGCAGAGATGTCCAACTTTTGACCAAAGAATGAACCATCAAAACCAACGTTGAAGTTTTTATCTTTTTCCCACTTGGCGTCAGGGTTACCTATACGGTTTTGAGCGAAACCGGCAACCGTACTTGTAGAGGTACCGTTAATATCGTAGTAGGAGTTTGTTTTGTTACTACCAAATGTAGTAAAAGCGTTTGCAGGGTCAACGTTGATCTGGTTACCCATAATACCATAACCACCCCTTATTTTCAAATCGTTAATCCACGATACACCTTTCAGAAAATCCTCCTGCGATATACGCCAGCCCGCGCTAACGGCCGGGAACCATCCATATTGGAAAGACTTGAACCTTGACGAACCGTCACGACGGATGGTAGCATTCAACAGATATTTGTCGGCAAAAGTGTAATCCAAACGGGCAAGCAGTGAAAATATCTTATCGCGTGTTAGTGTGCTGTAAGCAGTTGGTGTACCGGTACCTGTAGATATGGTGGTATAATCCTTATCAAATGTAAAGTAACCGGTATTGGTTGCGCCTAAGGTTTCGTACCTGTTTTTATAAGCTTCGGTACCTGCCAATACTTTGATATCATGTTTCCCAATTGTTTGGTGATAAGTTAAAGTATTTGTCCAGGTATAGTTATATCCGTTAAATGAGTTTTCCGAATATGAATTGGTCGAGTTGTTTTCAGAGTTCTCATATTCCGGGAAGGTAAAGCTATGATTATAGTCTGAATAATACTCACCACCAAACTGCGTACGTAAAGTGAAGTACCTCAGGAAATCCACCTCGGCAAATGCATTACCAAACAACCTGTTAAATGCACCGTAGTTATTTTTAGTACGATCCATAATGGCTACCGGGTTACGTGCATTACCTAAGTTGGCAGTATTTGAACCTGCGTAGTTGCCTTTAATGTCATAAACCGGAATAATAGGCTGCTCGCGGAATGACATGCCGATAGCCGACCCCTCATCATTTTCGTTGATCAGCGGGTTTTCAGTTAATGAATATGACAAGTTCTCACCTATCCTGATATGTTTGGTTACATTGTAGCTTGTATTAGCCCTTACGGTGTAACGCTTATCATAGGTATTTTTCAAGGTACCCCTTTGGTTAAAGTAATTCAATGAAAACAAATAAGTAGCGGCATCAGTGCTTCCGCTCATAGCCAGGTTATGGCTTTGAATCGGCGCCGATTTAAATATCTTGTGGTACCAATCAGTACCGCCCTTGTTTGCTCGTGTAATACGATAAAAACCCGACGCATCGCCTGACGTATAAAACGGGTTCACATTGTATTTAGCAGGATCAACAGCAGGATCACCATCATGTACTCCAGCTGGGCCTACGCCACCTGCACTGATATAATCAGGCAAAACATCACCATTAGCGCCGTAAAGGTTGCTGCTAAGGTCAACAGGAATATTTTTAAGTGCTGCGGTATTTTTTATAGCGAGGGCTCTTAATTGCATCATCTCGGTTGGATTGAGCAAATGGAACACATTACCGCCTTTCGGCACCTGTGTACCATAGTAGGCATCGTAGGAAACGTTGGTTTTTCCGTTACCTTTTTTGGTAGTGATTACGATTACACCGTTTGACGCCCTTGCACCGTAAATAGATGCCGAGCTCGCATCCTTAAGTACCTGCATGCTTGCCACGTCATTGGGGTTAATATCGCTTACGTTGGTTGTTGGTACACCGTCAACCACGTAAAGCGGCTGGTTATTGCCAAACGTGTTAGCACCACGGATTTTTACAGAAGGATTTTCACCCGGTTGCCCTGAAGCGATAACGGTAACACCGGCCGCCTGACCTTGCAGCTGGCTTTCAACCGATGAAACCGGCTGACGGGTCAGTGCAGCAACGTCGACAACGGCTACAGCACCCACCAGGTCTTTTTTACGTTGTGAGCCGTAACCTGTAACCACCACTTCATTAAGTGCATTGCTGCCCGCAGTAAGCGTTATCCTTAAATTAGGATCGGTCCCTACGGTAACTTCTGTTGTTTGATATCCAATATAAGATATCACTAATACATTGCCTGGTTTTAAGCTGAGTGTAAACTCGCCGTTAACATCGGTCACCGCACCTGTCGTTGATCCTTTGAGCCTGATAGAAGCACCAACAACCGGCTGCTTGTCATCGCTGCCGATAACCTTTCCTTTGTACTTTGTTTGGGCCATAACTACCACCGAGGATATCAGACAGCACAACAGTACAGCCAGAAACCTCCCTCTGAGAAGTAAATTTTTAAGCATGATTTTAATTTAATTTAGTTAATATATTTGATTAAGAACATAGCCCAAAAAGCTGAAATACAGCAACTTGGTGTCGGCAGTGGTAGAGGCAGCGCCTGGGATTTTTTTAGCTTTTGGCTTAAAGCAATGGTAGAGACATTGCTGCGAAATAAATACTTACTCCGGCAAATACAACGTTACAGGCTATCGTGTAGGACAAAGCCATATAACAACCAAAAAACAAATGTGATACTGATTATTGTGTAGGCAATAACAGTTTTAAATTTTAATCAAATGGAAATCATTGCTCCGCGACTGAATGTGAGATAAGCCTTGCGGCAGTAGCACGAAAAATGAAATTCATTCATCTAACACGTAAGGAAAAAATGCCTTCTATCATATGGTTGCCTCCGGATTGAATGTGAGATAAGCCTTGCGGCCGTAATCCAAAAACTAACAATGATCAAAACATTTACTATCCTTTCAAAGTACTAAAAACTTAATTTTTACTGGTGATAAAATAGTATTAAATAAGGTTATTTATAGTGTTGGTTTATTTCTGTTTGATTAAATCTAAAATAGGCATAGTGTACAATTTGCACAAATCACTTTTTAGTTTTACGAATTAAATATTAAACAAAGCATAATATTATCAATAATGAAAGCAAACTATTGTTTTAAAAAAACATTTCGGCAAAACTGCCACTTTTATTAAAAATCGATTTTTACCTGTATTTTTTACATTAATCATATATCGGGATAATATGCGATAAAAAAAGAGTGTTTTTTATAAACCCAGCTGTTTGTTAAAAATAAAAACATAACATCAGCTGAATTTAATGTTAAAATAGCATTACATAGACCTGCAGATAAATTTCAAATTTTTCTGTCAGATATAAGATATGGCACTTTGCGCCCAGTCAGGGATTAAAAAAATAAAATGATATAAAAGAGTCTCCTATTTTGCTAAAAGATGACATGGCATTGTTTGTATTATTTACTCAAATCGGTAAAAACATAGGAGGACACGATCCCTTCAATGGACGATGCCACTTTCAAACCGGGCCATGACCGCTCAAACTGGCCATTTGGTTTCCTCGTGGAAGAATGATGTTAAATTTGATATAACAACTGCACAGTTTATTTTACAGACCCTACAATTTCAAAATCCTGTCTTTTATCGTCCAAATCAATTTAATTACCATCTTTGCTGTCGTAAATGGCAGTTACTATAAATTGATTTACTGCGACGGCTGGTATCGTAATTGTGCTTGTTCTGCTCAATCTTGCTATATTAATGCCCAAAAACTTTCCGGTGATATCAAATACGGCCCCTCCGCACTCCCGCGGTTTTATTCTTGCATCATGAACAAATACATTCCCAAACCCATCTTTTCGAATGCTTTTCCCCCCTATGAAGTGGTCGGCCGGATGATTGGTAATTTTTTGGGGTGGATATTTTAGGGCGACTTTTTTTATTAACTTTTCTCCCTTATGATTGATTGTCATTAAAGTAGTATCGCCGGCGCGGAATTTTAGAAGGGCTTTAAACATATCCAGTTCGTCATTTACAGTTTTGTCATCAATTGCTAAAAGCTCATCGCCGGTTGTTAGTCCGGCAGCCTCAGCCGCGCTGTTGGGCTGAATAAAAGTAAATAATAACGCCTGTCCCTTTTGCCGGGCAACAGCTCCCAAATAGCCGTAGCTGGTTTTTTTTGGCAAGCTTACGCCAACGCTTCCCAAAACACTACTACAATACGGAGAATCAGCGCGAAGAGAAATCAAAAAACTACCCAAATCGTTATCACTAAGTGTATCTGCCAATAACATTCCAAGCCTGATACCTTCCTTCCCTAACTTTGAAATGGGCAATAATATCGCAAGGTCATTAATTCTGTCCCGTTTGATAATATTTGCCTTAACAGTCTTGCCGCCCGATAATGTGATAAAAGGACCCTCGCCAATCATTGAGCTTTTAGTCAAAACGATATCTGAATTTTTGAAGGCAGCTTTTACATTGATATTATCTAAAGAAAAAATGGTCCCCCCTATAGTCTGTTCCTTACCATCAATAACACTCTTAATATTTACACAAGTTGTTTTAAAACGCTTGTCCACACTTTTAAAATACTTATCTGGATTTTCAGCTACCGGAAAATTATTGGCCGGCCGATTTTTTGAAACTACATTTGTATCCAAAGGCAGGGAAGTATAATTCTCTAAACGGGTTAGTGCTGTATAATATTTACGATAGGTATCTACGGGGATTTCATAATTAATATCCTCCGACTGTTCGATGCCGCTATGGATTCCGATCAAACGGCCAGACAGATCAAACAGGGGGCCGCCTGAATCTCCTGGCTCCATCACGCAAGTTGATTCCATAAAACCATACCTGTTATTTAAATTGGTGATATGTCCAAACCTTACATCAGGTTTGCGTTGTTCCATGCTTTCCGGGTAAGCTATGCTAATACATGGCTGGTTGATTTTGACATCTGAATACCAGGCCATTTCGACAAACGGCCAATCCCCTTTTTGGATTATTTTGAGCATGGCAGCATCCGGCAGCATAAATGTTGGGGGAATAGTAATACGGCCCAAACCACGGGCCAGGCACATTTTTCCATCGGGAAATATTACCTGATAGGTTTTGCCGGGCATTACCACATGTGCTGCGCTTAAGATCTCTCCTGCTTTGGAGACGACAACACCACTAAACTGCGCACTCATCCGGCTATACTGCAAAGTATCATATTCCCACATCAATACACTGGCAGCATAACCTTTTTTTATCGCAGTTTTTATATTGTCCTGTAGTTGCGTAGCTCCGGGCTTTTGTATCCGCTTATCAACATTTTGCGCGTTAGTAACCTGCAGGTTCCATAAGCACTGCAGGAAAAAAAATAATAAAAACCGTTTTGTCATTATACATTATAATTGAACCGTAGCGTTGTCCAAACGCTGCTGTTTAGAGTACCTGCCGATGTAAAAAGAGCCGATATTAAAACCGGCTCTCCGGAAACTAAACTAAAACTGATGGAAAACGTCCTACCGGGACTGTCTTTACGATAGCCAGTGCTATCATTTTATAATTTCTTAACTGTTAAAGATCTTTTTGAGCTGTATATCGATATCAGAGGAAGTGGGATTTATTAAAATCACATTCCCCTCAGCATCAAGCACAATTGCAAAGGGTACCGACTGGATACCCAAAGCATTCATCATAATCGATGCATCTTTGCCATCCTCATATTTATCTATTCCCTGTTGCCAGGGCATTGCTTCTTTAAGCATGGCGTTTTTCCAGGCTTTATTGTTTTGATCAATTGAAATACTAACTATCTCGAATCCTTTAGCTTGGTATTGTTTATATAACTCCTTAAGGTGCGGAATAGCCGCCCTGCAGGGTATACACCATGAAGCCCAGAAGTCAACCAATACAACTTTACCTTTGACCGATGACAATTTGATGGATTTACCACCGGCAGTTTGTAACTCAAAAGCCGGCAATGGTTTTCCAACTAATAAATTTTGACTTGCTGTAACAGTATCCCGCTTCTCTAATGATGAAGCTTTTACATCCGCCTTCCATCCGATGCTTAGGGCAAGCATTACCGGTGTTATCAACAGCAACTTTTTAAAGTTTATTTTCATTTAGCCTGACTATAAAACCTGTAATTCAATTACCTTTCTTTTAGGCGGAAAACATTTGTTGTTATCACAAACCTGGTAATAAAGCCCGCATTTGACTACCATGCCAGTCTTTAATGAAGCCGCACTTATCTCGGTTTTAAATGTTGCTATGCCCTCCCAAACAAACATGCCTTCGCCGCCGATAAATGGCACACCTGCCGATGCCTGCCACTCGCCGCTTGTTACACCTTTGGGTAACTCAATAATAGGTTGTGTGGTAATAAAAGGGCTGTCCTTAGGTACATAGGCGTAAATATGCCAGCCTTGCAAGATCTCAGCCTTAACAACTACCTGTTTTTTCCCGTTTGCTTCATCAATCAACATGGCGCTCACTGTCACCGGATCGGTACGGGTTGGTACTGTTACAGCATTTGCGGTTTTAACGTCACCAGTTGATGCGGGCGCAATTGCCGCTGTTTCTGTTTTGTGGGTATTCACCATAAATTTAAACCCTCCGGCTTCGGTATAATAAAGGTTGGGCTTGTTTTTGGTTAACCAAATGCGCCATTCTTTGGCAGATGTGAATTTTTCAGTGGTATATCTTTCCAATACCCTTTGGGCCAGGGCAGGCTCCTCTCCTTTCTCAAGCATATTGATACATTTTTCAAGCAGCTCAATTTTGCGGTTGGAGATCCCCAGCTTTTTTGCATCCTCATCCACCTGTAACGAGTAAGCATCAACCGGATAAAAATACTCGAGGTTATCCCGATAGTACTTATGATAGGCCTCTACGTTAGTACCAAAAGCATCATACATGCCGCTGCCAGTCCAGCTTTTAAGGTATTCATCAAAACTTTGTACATCATCGGATACCGGCATCTTTAAAAACGCCTCGTTACCTTTACCAATATCCTCGCCTTTGGCTTTACGGTCTTTAAGTTCCTGCTGCATTTTTAGCAGGCGTGCATTACCTTCTTTCCGGGCTATCAGCGTTTTTTGATATAACGCTTTATCGCTACGGTAAATCATTTCATTTACCCACTCACGGTTTTCAATTTGTACTTTTTTCATGATGGGCGCCTGGTGATCAAACTTTTTGATGTAGCAAACTGTGTTCACAAATACATCTTTAGCTTCATCGGTCATATGATTTGGCGAAGCAGAAAAGCCCCACATAAAATAATTGCCCTGACGGCCTAACGCTACTGCTTCAGCATTTTTTAAGCAAACACCGCCACTTATAGCTTCGGCATCCGGCGAATCGTTAAATCCCTCACCATGTGCCACCATGCCGATAATGTATTTATCCTTAGCTGCAGGATCTTCTTTGATCACCTTCCACATAGGCAGTTCCTTCGGGGTAGTTGCTCCCTGAAAGCCGTTAAAAAAAGAACCCGGCGTAGGCCTGTTAACTAAAGTTAGCTTCACTTTTACAGGTGTATTAAATATGGCATGACTGGTTTTGATGTTCAGCGCATCGTCTTCCAAACACTGACAATACCAATCAAACTTAAGTCCTATCGGCATGCCCACATCGGGAGCCAGCTGATGCATCAAAATAATAGGCCTGTCAAAATTGGCAGGTAATTTTATCGGCCCCGCATCGGCAATTGTTACGTCGACATTGGCAGACATCGAAGCATCGTAATCCCTCACATCCACAACTTCAACTTTGTCAAAGCGCGTTTCTAAAAAAGCCTTAAAATCGGCCATACGGGTTTTCCAGGCCTCATCTACCGCGCCCGCAGCTGTGCTGTAGTAAGTAATATGTTCGGGCTTAGGTTTTGCCGGATCATATCCTACATATAAAACATGGAGTGCTATTTTGCCCGCTCCGTGTTTTATGACGTTGCCCAAAGAGGCTACGCTAAACATAAAACAAAGCAGAAAAGCCAAAATGATCTTTTTCATACCTGCTTAATTAAAAAGTTCGGCAAGTTTATGATTGAGGTCTTCCCCGCGCAGATTTGTGCTAATAAGTTTGCCGTCGCGGTCTACCAGGAATGTAGCAGGTATAGCCGAAACGCCATAAAGACGGGCAACGCTGTTGTTGTTGCCATTCAAGTCGCTAACCTGCGGCCATGTCATACCCTCCTGTTGCAGAGCTTTCAGCCATTTGTCACGGCTGCTGTCAAGCGATACCGAAAGGATTTCGAACCCTTTATCCTTGTACATTTTATACTGACTTAACAGATTTGGGATTTCCTGACGACAAGGTGAACACCAACTTGCCCAAAAATCGACCAAAACGATTTTGCCTTTATAATCGGCTAACGATAAGCGTTTGCCGGCAGGGTTGACCTGAGTAAAAACCGGCGCCGGGCCACCTATTTTTAAACGGTAATGTGCATCAATAAATTCTTTGATAGTTTTACCATTATCAGTTGCCTGGATTGCCGGACTGAAAGTTTTGAACACCTGTTCGGCTACTGTAACCGTTTTTTCGTTAGATGCAGTGCCGAACAGAGCTACCGGTGCAAAGAACGAATCGGGGTGCGTTTTGGCAAAATCGAGATTTTTGCGCTGAAAATCGGCAATCATTTTATAGTGATGGCGGGCAACCGAATTGGTAAATGCGGTATCATTCACCAACTCGGGCGCTGCCGCAATTTCAGCATTAGAAATATGATCGATGTCCCATGGCATCGGTCCTACAGCTTTCACATAAGCCGAATATTCATCATATGTTTTGGATCCGCTCATCTGGGCGTTTGCCAGGGAATCTTTAGAAATTATATTAAGCGTTTCATTAGAAAAATTAAAGTAGAGAATATCGCCGCCATGGGTGGCAATTTCCCGGCCGGCGCCTTTATGATCAAGTGCAAGGCGTACAGAACTGTATGGGTTCATCCTACCTGTGAAATGAAAAGCGCCGTTAACTAATGTGGTCGAATCTTCATGCCCCTTGCCGTCCGTCATAAAGCTTAAATAAACTTTTTGACCGTTGAGATTGCCAATCTGCCCATTAATAGCGAACTGGTTAGTTTGGCCGGCGGCGTTCAACGCAGCCATGCTCAAAATTAAGTTTAGTAGTTTTTTCATTTCTTTATATGTTATACATCGAGTCGACAGGTTACGTTATACTTTTCAAGGATGAAACGCTCTTGTTAATGTCATGACTGCGGCCAACAACACAAAAATCATTCATGCTGTTGGTTAATCTTTTATATGGTTTTGATTAGTTAGTTTTTTATCTGCTCACAATGTCAACCGGTTCGCCCGGTATGCCGGTTATTGTTTTGATGATATTACCGGTTTTAGAAACACTTACGTCAAGTGTATAAACTGCCCCATCTGCGCCAACAGTAAGGGTGTTGTCATCCAAACTGATCTTCATCATGGATACCTTTTTACCGCCAAAGTCTGCGTCGAGCTGTCTTATATCTTCATTAATTGGGTTATAGCGGTAAATTTTCCCTTTTGATGAAAAATAAAACACATTTAAGCTATTCACCACCCATTTGGTATTATCATCAATTAAGGCGCTGCCTTTGAATGTGCGTTTGCCCAGCCCTTTAAATGTCCGGTCGTCGCCCATAGGGTAGCTAAAACTTAGTTCGGTTATGGTACCTGTCGCTGTTTTAAAGAAAGCGTATGAAGGGCCGCCTTCTGTAGGTTTCATGAACAACAAATTATCGTATCCTACATTTTTAGGGTCAAAGCCAGTGCTTGCGGTATCAATCTGGTAATTGGTGCCAGAGTAAGTACCATCGGCCCCGAAGGTGATAAAGGCTTTTCCTTTAAGATTGTAACCGATAAAAAACGAGCTTCCATGTGTAAAATATTTCGACATGGTATAATCACCGCCCTGTTCGTTGGCAAATTTGCCGTAATCATCAGCAAATGGCGCAGTTGACGATACACCCACATATAGCTTACCATTGATAACCCCCGTTGGCACTGTTCCCATTTGTACGGGGCCTAAAAATGGCTCCAGGTAACCTGTATTGATAACAGCCGGCGGAGAGAAGAACTGCGCTGCAAAATCCGTCCGTTTTAGCAACGTACTGGCGTCGAGCACCACTCCGCTTTTATTAGGATCGCTGCTTAATACCCAATATTCCTCTTTGGTGTTGGGTTGATAAGGCAGAGGTTTTGAATAGTACAATTGAACCGGATTGATAGGCAAATCGTCTTTATTAAGTGATTTATAGATGTCGCCCAACACCGTTTTATCGGGTTTTACAAATGATAGTTTGGTAATGCCATTATCATTACTCAACACCAAAATACCTGCCGAAAACTGCGTCGTACCTGTAATTTTGAAAGGGAACGTATAAAATAACCCATTCCGTTTGTCGGTAATTGTAAGTTTACAAGCGCGGTCGCCGGGGCCTAAATTGTAGACCATTTTCAGAGGGTAGCCTTTGTAAACAGCTTCCCGCAGTTCTTCTTGTACGGTGATATGCCATTCAAAATCAAGATCCTTTAAGGGATCGGCACCGGCAAGAGTAACCTTGGGGTTTATGGTGAGCGTATCGCCCAGCAGGGCTGCAAATGTTGCATTATTAACGCCGGTAACTACCGGCTCTGAAGGTGGCGAGTATACATAATTGCCGAGGTCTTTTTTACATGAAGTATAAAATACCGTTATGAGCGCCAATAGAGCTATCGATTTAAATTTCATGACCTAAGTGTTTAATTGATAATAACCTGCTGACCATTTTCATCAACAAAAAAGTACTTGCCTGCCTGCGCATAATACTTGAGGTAAAACTTCTTACCGGGCGAAGAAGAATTATAAAAATCATAATCATTACTTCCGTCGGCCCTTTTGGTAAGTATGTAGCCTTTTTCGGGATATCGCGCTACCCAGGCAAAAGGGTCATTAATAAAGGTCCTCACGTTATCTATATAATACAGCGTGCGCGGAATCTGCAGATAAGCGTTCGGTTTTGACATATCAACCAAATCGGTAGTACCCGAAGAGATCAGGAACAACTGGTGTTTTATCCTGCTGTAAGGGCCCAGATTACCCATCCAGTAAATCCACCAGGCCGGTTGTTCCAAACGCGACGAATAAAGGATAGATCGCATCCTCAACGCCACAGGCAATGACGAATTAAAATCCTGACCACCCGAAACAAGAATGGTAAGCACAACCGATTTATTTGCAAGTTCTGGGTCGGTATTTTTGATGATGACAGGTACCTTTACTGTGCCCGAATCAGCAGGCATAGTGTACGAGGGCTTAAGCGCTTCATAGTGCAAACCGGCTTTGGCCGTGGTAGCGGTGTCAACTACGGATATCGCAAACCTTCTTTCGGTTTTTGACCTTTGCCCCGAAATGATCACCGGTACCCAAATGGTATCCTGCGCCAGGGTTGGATTATAGGCAAAGGAATAGGTTAATACCGACGTATCCTGGTTGCCGTCTTTATCCTTATAATTCAGATAAATATTATCCCTGGAGCCGTATGTAAGTAACTGGTCTTTTTTGCAACCGAAAAGAGCTGCAAAGACCACTAAAACAAAAAATATATTTCTTTTCATTGTTATAAATGGTATGAGATCAATTATTGTAAGCTGTTTCGTCGTCGGGGATCGGGAACACGTATATGCTGTTTGATGCCGGATAGATCTGGCCGCTGGCCGCCACTATATCAAGGTTTAAGCGTTTATACATGTAAAATATCTGGCTCTCGCCGTAAAACTCTTTACGGGCTTCTTTAACCAGCTCATTCATAAAAGCTGATTTGCCCAAAGTATTCGGCAATAAATCGATAATGCCCCTATGGGTACGTACTGTATTTAAATACTCAATGGCTTTTGTTGGGTTACTATCATAGCTTGCTTCAGCTGCTATATAGTAGGCCTCAGCCAAGCGAAAAGACGGTGCCATTAACGGGTGCAGGTTTACCTGCGGCGAACTGTTAACCAAATATTTAACCAGGTAACTACGGTTTGGCGTTACATCTGTAGCTGTAAAAAACCATTCTCTGTAGCGCCAGTCCTCGGCACCAACAGTGCTTTTTTCATAGATATTATCTAAGTGCAACGGTGTTGGCTGATATTGAGCAGTATTTGTGGCACTGAATAACGTAACAAGCGCGTTGTTATCGTTGGCATGTGGTGCATACCAGCCAAATACCAGCTCGTTGTAAAAAATCCTGTCTTTTTGTTCAACGTTGTTGTTAAAGGCATCATCTTTTTGAGTCCAGGGGAATTTATTAGCAGTTATTACATCATTGGCGTTGGAGAGTGCATTCTGGTAGTCATTTTCATACAGGTAAATCCTTGCAAGTTCGCCGCATACGGCATAATAATTAAGCCTGTGCCTGCGGTTTTGCAAAAACAGGGTATTACTTGTGGTTTCTGTTTGCTTGCGACCTGTATAACCGCCGGGATAGGTTTTGTTGGGATATCCAACTATGTAGCCTGGAGAAAGAATGGGATCAGTTGTACTTAGCAACGCACGTGCATTACGCAGATCAGCTATAGCGTTGTTAATTACCTCAGCTACCGATGAAAACGATGTACTTTTAATACTAACATTGGTTACATATGGGATGCCTTTGGCGTTCGGATTGGATTTATACGAAGCCGCGAACATGCGCAAAAGATCAAAATGCAGGTATGCGCGAAGGGCGAGCGCTTCGCCTTTAATGATGGCATAGTTGTTACCCGAAAACACAGCCTTTTGTTTATCTATCACCTGTAATATTTCATTACAATTACCGATGGCGTTATAAACCGCCGACCAGATCTGGCTGTTTTTATCCTTTAAAATGCTTTGGCTGTACTGAAAAGAAGCGATCTTTTGAAAATCAGTATTCGAAAACGAATAGTTCTGCGCCATGATATCCAGGTTGCTAAACGTGAGGTTGCCACCGTACATATCTGCTTTGGTACACCTGGTGTAAACACCATTCAACGCCTCCTCAAAACCATCTTCAGTGGTAAACAGTTGCTCTTTGGTTACATCAGATTCCGGCTGTACATCCAAAAACTTTTTGCATGAGGTAAATACCAGCAACGGGATTATAAAAATTAAATATCTCTTCATGGTTATGTGTTAAAATGAACCCAATAATGAAAATGTTAAGCTGCGGGCAAAGGGATAATAGATCCCACGCTCTGCCTGGATAGTTGAAGTCCTGAAAACATCGTTTGCTGTGGCTGCCAGCCTCAAATTTTGAAGCCCCAAACGACGAATAGCGTTTGGCTTAAAATCATATGACAAGTAAAGCGACTGCAGCTCTATCAGGTTATCTTTTTGTACAAATCGCGATGACACATAAGTATCGGTTAGGTCAGTAATATTTTTGAAAAACGTGCGATCGCCGGGCTGTTTCCACCTCTGCTCCAGCACGCGGCTATCAACATTAAAACGGGGATCAGCATTTTCAACCCTGTCGATAAGCGTTTGGTTAAAGGCTTGCCCGCCAAAACGGTAATGGAAGCTAAAGCTCAGCATAAACCTTTTGTATGATACCGTACTACCAAAAAAGCCCTCGGCCTTTGGCGTGGTATTGCCCACGTCCTGTACATCCTTAACATCCCACACATAGGTTAGGGTACCATCTTTTTTTACCAGGATCTCTTTACCGTTTTCAGGATCAATACCCAATGACTTCACTGCGTAAATGGTATTCAGTGATTTACCTTCAACATACCGGGTTAGCGGGGTTGAAAAAGCGTTGTTATCCTTATTGGTCTGGAAGTTATCTATGTTATTGTTGAAGGCTTTAAGCGCATCAGATATGCTCACTATTTTGTTAACGTTATGAGCAAGGTTACCTGTCAGGTTAATGTTCCAGTTGGATGTATGGAAAACCTGGGCTACGAGGTAAAGCTCATAGCCTTTGTTTGACATGTCACCAAGGTTATCTTTATAAGTTGTAAAACCTGTTGACGGCGCAAGATTGATATCAGTAATTAACCCTTTGGTAAGTTTGTAATAGTATCTTGGCGATATAACTATCCTATCTTTAAACAACCCAATGTCCATACCAACATCAGAGGTACGGGTTTTTTGCCATTCCAGGTTGCTATTGCCGTAGCCCAGAATGGTAGCGCCGATACCGGTTGAATACCAGTTTTGCGTATCATATGAATAAATTGAGCGCGACTGGTATGCCGGGAAGCTGATAGAACCAAGCGTTGCGATACTGCCTTTAAGGCGCAGCTGGCTTATTACTTTTGAGCCCTGAAAAAAGCCTTCCTTATGAATATTCCAGCCAATCCCAAGGGATCCGAAAGGAGCATAACGCCTGTCGGCCCCGAAAGCCGATGAACCATCAACCCTTACCGATGCATCTAACAGATATTTGTTTTGGAACGCATAGTTGCCCGAAAAGAAAGCACCTGCCGTTCTTGACTTGGTAACATCTCCGTAAGGGCCTGAATTTTCTTTGTAAATACGTGCAAAGCCAATATTGGTAAACCTGTCGTTTGAAAAACCCTGGGCCGAAAATGATTTAACATCGGCCTTTGAAGCCAAAATATTAGCACCTAACACAAGGTTGAAATAATGATCGCCCAACTGCTTGTTATAACTGATAGTTACGTTTCCGTCAAGGTTAAGACTGGCATTTGTTCCGTAATCATAAGTCCCCCTGTTGTTCAGCCTATCAGACGCGTAGTTGTAAAAAACACTACTTAAGGGCGATACATAATTATCAGATGTTGAATTGGTTTTGTTTACGCTCATTAACGCCCTTAACCTCAGGCTTTTTGTCATCTTATAATCAGCAGAGAACGACTCCAGTATTTCTGTATATGCCGCTTTATTAAAACTGCTCAGGCTGGCTTCATATAAAGGGTTAAACACATTTTCGGTAACATATTGATCAGTTCCTGAACGGCCGGTGTTTACACGCCAGTTGGCCAGTTCCTGTACCAATCTGCCTGTACTGTCCCTTATCGGGAAATATGGGTTGGCATTTACATAGGTCGAAAAATCGCCGTAAGGAGAATTGGCCTGGTTAACCTGTGTAATGGTCAGATCATTCCTGATAATAAGCTTTGAGCTTGGATTATAGGTAAAATCAACCCCGCCGCTATAACGCGTATTGTCAGAACCCTTCATAACCCCCGGTTGTGTCTGGTATCGCAAGTCGATACCATACCTGAACGATTGATCGCCTCCCTGCGCGTAAACCGAATGCTTCTGCTGATAGGCGTTTCTTAAAGGCTGCGACAACCAATAAGTATTAACACCGCTCGCCACATTTTTTAAGCGCGTGAACAACTGGGCGTCAAGCTCGTCCTGTTTAGTATCACCGCTGGTAGATGTCTGTGTGTCATATAAACCCACAAGCTGCTCATAGGCCACTTTTTGTTTAGCATTAAGCACGTGATAGTCGGACAGATCCGGGCCGTTGAAGGTAAGCTCGTAATTGTATGATAACTGCAGTTTCCCGGCAACAGGCGCTTTGGTAGTGATCACCATTACACCGTTGGCTGCCCTTGAACCGTAAACCGCAGTAGCCGCACCATCTTTCAATAAGGTAACCGATTCTATCCGGTTAATATCCAGGTCAACTACTTTTTGAAGCGATACTTCAAAGCCATCAAGGATAAAGGCCGGCAGGTTATAATTACTTGAAAGGTTGTTGCGGTCCAGTATATTGTCGCTGATGGAAGGGATAGCTGTGGCGCCCCTTACGTTTATCTTTGGCAGCTTGTTTGGATCCGAACCGATAAAGTTATTATCAAGTACTTTAAACGACGGATCAAACGAAGCTATACTTTTGATCACGTTTTGCGGGTTATTACGCTTCAAATCTGCACCGCTTACCGTGATAGCATTACCGGTATAATTATCCTTTTTGATAACCTGGTAACCGGTTACCACTATGTCTTTAATGTTATTAATATCAGGCAAAAGCCTCACTACAATCGATTGCCCTGCTACCACCTTAACTTCTGCGGATTTGTAGCCCATAAACGAGAATATTAATGTTTGCCCTGCATCCGCCTGTACATTAAACTCCCCTTTATCATTGGTTTGGCCTATTACTCCCCTGCCGCCTTTAATGGCAATGTTTACACCGGGCAAAGTGGTTTTACTCACCGAATCCAATACACGGCCACTCACCGGAATTTTGCTCATCGGCGCAGCCAGTTCCGGCCGCGGTTCGGGTATTTTATTTTGGATTACGATGGTTTTAGACACAATGGTAAAACTCAGATCAAAATCTTTAAGACACGTGTTAAGCACATCAACAAGCGGCGCGTCATGAAAATTGGCATCAACTGTTTTGCCTTTTATATTTACTTTTTCGCTGTAAAAAAACAAATAGCCTGTTTGTTGTTTTATATCCTTAAAAACCGATTCGAGGCTCTTGTTTTTACCGGATATGGTTACCGTTTGAGAATAACTTGCAGCCGATAAGTGCAACACGCCAACAAGCAACAGTATAGTGGTGAGTTTCAATACTAATAAGAATTTGCACTTTACCCCCCGCATTGCGCATACGGCGTTGTAAAGAAAAGTTAATTTCATATTTTTGAATAAGATTGGGTTAATAAAATGCAGCCCAGGGCTTCGACATCTTGTGCTGCCTGACCTATTTTAAACCGGAAGCGGTGAGAGGCTTCCGGTTAATTTTTGGTCTGTTGATATGAGATTGGTCTGAGATTTATCGTACTTGTTTATCCATTAAGTTTTGTTTTAGTGATTAGCATTTAGTTTTGTTAGTTGTTAGTATAAAGTTTAAGTTAAATATCATTTACCGTAGGACACCTTCACTGTTTTGCCCTCCACCGAAAATTTCATGTTGTTAAGCTCCAGGATCCTGAAAACGTCGGTCAGTTTACTGCTCCTTGAAATTTCACCAAAAAATTTCTCCGTTGGCATATCGCCTTCATAAACCACATCAATATCATACCAGCGGCTTACCTGGCGCATAACCTCGCGGATATCCTCATCTGCAAATGAGAATACCCCGTTTTTCCAGGCTACTTCTTTGTCGAGGTTCACTTGTTGTTTACTGATGGTACCGTTACCTGCACGGCTTATTACAGCCTGCTCACCGGGAACAATAAGTATTGAGTTTGTTGCCGATGTTACCTTTACCGAACCCTCCAACAGGGTGGTTTTAAGCAAAGCTTCATCGCCGTAAGCATTGACATTAAAATGCGTACCGAGCACCTCAATAGTTTGCAATGCCGATTTAACTCTGAATGGCATTGCTTTATTTTTTGTTACCTCAAAGTAGCCTTCGCCATTGAGCATTACCTCACGTTCCGCTCCCTTAAACACGGTTGGATAAGTTATTGACGATGCTGCGTTAAGCCACACATTAGTGCCGTCGGGCAGGATGATCTTGTACTGCCCGCCGTTAGGTGTGGTAACCGTATTTTGAACGGCTTGATTCTGCCCGGTCGCTTCGGCCTGGTAAACGATCTGCCCATCGGCCGTTTTGGTGATTTTAACCCCGGCTTGTTTAGCTATTTGTCCGTTGGCAGCATCATCAAGCGATATGGTTGTGCCGTTGGCCAAAGTGAGCGTAGCCTTGTTGGTACCAGGTACTATGCCTTTGTAAGAGTTTGCGGCCAAATTATCGGCCTTATACCGGTTACGAACAAAAAAGTAAGCACCAACCGAAATAAACAACAGAATTGAGGCGGCCACGGCATATCTGGTCCAACCCGATCTTAAAGGCATGGTAACTGGCTTTTTTTCGCATTGCGCTATCCTTTCATCAACCTTTGCTTTAATGGCATCTTTCAGATACAGGTAGTCGACCTCATTTTCATCGGTAATGAGGTCATCGTTCAAATCAAACAGATTATAGTACGATTCCAGGAATTTAATTTCTTCCTGAGTAGCCTCGCCACGTTTGTATTTTGTTAGTATTTGTATAAAATATTGCTTGTTCGCCTCGTCCATTTACATCCTTTATATATACATGAGTCGGCAAAATGAAAATAGCCCATGTTAATTGAAAATATTTTTAATGTTTTATTTAAAAATAATACAGGTTTAAAATCAAAATGATAAAATATTATCAACCAATCATCATAATTGATAAAAATAAGGCATCTTCATTAAAGAAAAAACGTTTTATCAACCTTGTTGATAAAAATAAAGCAATACATGAAGTAAGAAAAGTGATTTACGAAGTGTTGCAAGGGCCTTCCCCATTTGGTTACGAACGGTTTTGGGGGAGATTTCCAGTTGGTCGGCAATTTGCTGGCTTGAGAGGCCTTCATAAAAGCGCAAATTGAATATGATACGCTGTTGAGTTGGCAAGGTATCAATAAGCTCATTAAAAGCTTTCAAAAATTCATCATGAAGCACATTAGCATCGGCGCGGCCAAGATGGCTTTCAATTTCATGGACTGTATCGGGTAAGGCCGCATAGCGCGATTCCTTTTCCATATATTTAAAAACGCCGTTGCGAGCGGCAACCAATAAATAAGCCGGCAGATTTTCAATCGGCGACTTTGACGCACGCACCCATAACTGCACAAATACGTCCTGAGCAATATCCTGAGCGCGTTCAATATCGTTAACCCGTTTGTATGCTGCGTTATAAACCTGTTTCCAATATTTGGTATATAATACATCGAAGGCAGGTTTGCTACCTTCACTAATGAGTTTCAGAAGTTTGGCATCGTCGGCTGACAAGTCAAGAGGGGCCATGCGTTATTTTAATTTCCTATATTGATCAGGTTAATTACACAAACATCATGGTGTTTTAATGCTCATTGTATATGTGTCAAATCCAAATATAGAAATTATCTGGCAAAATAAAATCTTATAAACGGGTTTAAACGCGATGGCAGAGAATTATCAGCTTAGCATGGCAAGAAAACTCCGATTTCCGTTAGTATGATGGTCTCTTCCCTATTATTGTAATTTTCCATGAGCCAAACCATTACAATCAGGAAAGGGCAACCCAGCATCCTACTGGCCCTGCTTTTGCTCTCCTCATTTTTCACAGTTGCAAAACGGCAAAATGAACCGTATTGGTTACATCGCTATCCATTTGCACTTGAGTGCCCTTACAGAATAAGTTTAAGGCTTAATGCGTAACAGAATCTCAGTACAATATATCCTATAACATTTACTACATTTATACTTAATTCATCAAAATCTATGGATCTTATCATCAAAGTACTCATCGGCCTGGTAGCCTTTATTCATTGCTATATATTATGGTTGGAAATGTTTGCCTGGACAACCCGCGGTCCCAAAGCTTTCAACAAATCATTGCAGGAACTGGAAAACAGCAAAGTTTTAGCGGCTAACCAGGGTTTATACAACGGATTTTTAGCAGCGGGTCTGATTTGGACATTCTTTATCAGCGACGCACAATGGCATAACTATGTGGCCCTGTTTTTCCTGAGTTGTGTGGCTGTAGCTGGCATTTACGGTGCTTTTACGGTAACCAAAAAGATCTTCTATATACAGGCCGTACCTGCATTACTGGTCATTTTATTGATCCTGATGAGGTAGGCGCATTTATCAACCCACGCGATCTTTTATGTGGGTCGAAATGGAAAAAACTATAAAGGGATTGGTCATGCTATAGCCGGTTACAACAAACAATTCACGGTTTCGATTGCTGCCTGGATAAAAACCAACAACGTGTCGAAATTACGACCAAGCGTGGCATCAACCCCGAGGTTTGTGAACCTGCTGCTCAAAAGGTTATGGGAAGCAGCGAAGAAGCCCATATTAACAAATATTAGTAACCGTTGATAGTATAAAGCTGTTTATAATACTCATTTGCCATCCGGTTACTGTCAAAGAGAGGGAATATATCCTGCATGCTGCGCCTAATTATTTCAATCCATTTATCCGGATGATCGTAATACAGGGGAATGACTGTTTTTTGCAGCAAATTATACAAGTTATGCGCATCGGTTTCATCCTGTTGAAATTTATGTTCACTAATTTCAGTATTGGGTATAACAAAACCGTTCACTCCATCCACAACAAATTCAGGAAACCAGCCATCAGGAATCGAAACATTAATACATCCGTTCATTGCAGCCGACATCCCGCTCGTACCTGAAGCTTCGTGGGTCAGCCGCGGCGTGTTGAGCCAGACGTCTGCCCCTTGTTTAAGTAATCGTGATAAACGCAATTCATAACCGACTAAAATCGCGCAGTTTGGGTAATCCTTACATAAGTTTACGATCTTATTAAAACTGGCTATCGCATCATAATCCATTGGATAAGGCTTTCCTGCCCATATCATTTGGATCGGCATTTTATTGTTAGTTAGCAGTTGGTGAAAAAAGTCCATATCATGCAATAGCAATTCCGGCCTTTTGTACCCGGCGAACCTTTTCGCAAAAACAATGGTGAGCACTTCAGGATCGAGTAGAACACCGCATTGGTCCGCTACCTCGTCAAAAAGTGCACGCTTACCTGCCATTTTCTTTTCCACCAGCTTTTGCATCTGATTAGTTTCCAATGCCGCATACATTTCCTTGTCTGCCCAATAAGAATAGCTTTGGGCATTGGTTATAGAAGTAAGTTCACAAATGCCATTATTTCCATTCCATATTCCTTGTAGCGTGTTTAAATGCATTTTCGACACAGCATTGGCTTTGCCAGAGAACCTAAACGCAGTTAAGGTATGATCCATAACGTCACCCTGACAACCCGCTATTTCCTTTATCTCATCTATTGGAATATCCCCCCAAAACCCCATTTTATTAAGCAGAAACAAATCGGACCGTTGGTTGCCGCCAGGCTCGGGTGTATGGTTAGTGAAAACCAGTCTTCTTTTTACTTCCTCAACGGACTTATATTTTTTATATAAATAAAATGCGATGGGTAAGGCATGCGATTCGTTCAGATGATAAATATCCGGTTGGAAATTGATTGCTTCTAATAAGCGTGCCCCGCCTTCACCCAACAATATCGCAGCAGCAGTCCCCGTTTCAGGATTACTGTCATAAAGCTTATGTGAAATGGTTTTAGCCAAATAATCATTCTCCGGCAGATCTGTTGTCAGGAAAAACAGAGGAGCCGTTTTAAAAATTTCAGGCTTCAGGTAAAACGCGGTAACCCAAACATCGTGGCCGGATACCTTAATAGTAAATTTAATGCCGGTATCAATGAGGAAGTGATATATTTTTTCCTGGAAGAGTACCTCCATGGTTTCATCACCCTTTCTTCCCTGGTTATAATAACCATATTTCCACAAGATTCCGATACCTATAACGTTCTGCCTGAGTTCATAGGCGCTCCTCATAAAAGAGCCTGCAAGATAGCCGAGGCCACCTGAGTAGGTTTTAAGGGGCTGATGGACGGCATATTCCATGCAAAGATAAGCGACCGGCATTTTGTATTCCGGGTTTATTGGGTAAGGATGCTGAAAGGAGAAGCTCATATGATTTAAAAAAAAGACCCGTAGCTATTTTAAAGCTGACGGGTATATTAGTATTATAGACTATTTTAATTTCTGTTTTCACAAGTCGTGATGAATGTTTTTTCAAATGTTGGTGTTTATCTGCTAACCGGGAATGACACGGATCAGGATATTATATGACAGTACGCACAAGCCACTAAAATTCAAACGATGGATTAAGAGCTAAATTTGAAACCGGCCCGCAATTGACTTTAATAAGTAACCTCACTCCTACATCCTTTAAAACTGAAAGCCGCTTTTAATATTTCAGTTTACAACAATTCTTTCATAATGATGCCCTTTCCACGTAAGTACTTTCGTCATTCCCGTGTTTTCCAGTCTGAATATGAAAAAAGGACGAAATGCGGCTGCGAAGACCTTCGGGACCTCATTTTGAGCCTATCGCGCATATTAATAAATGATTAAAACTTAATAATCATATGATCTGCGTCAAAAACGATTGTTTATTAATTGTTACTTTTGTATAGTTTTGAAAAAGTTCACGGCCATATTGCTTTTAACAACCTTCCTGTTTTCAACAACTGAACTCCACCAGTTGCTGAAATTGCCTGTGGTTTTTGAACACTTTGCCGAACACCGGAAGGAAAACAAGAGCATTTCATTCCTGCAATTTCTGGATATGCATTACATGCATGGCAGCCCGAGGGATAAAGACTACAGGGAGGATATGAAGCTGCCCTTCAAAACAGCAGATAATTGCACAGCGACGATATCACCCGTGCTGGTTCCTCAATTATTCCAGCCACTCGTCCCTCCCCTGGTATTCTCAACGAAAACGAAGTTACATGCCTTCGATCAGTCGTTTAACCACTCAACTTATTTATCCAGCATCTGGCAGCCGCCAAAATCCTAATTAGCAGTCATTTCTATGTTATTTACAGCGCTTAGCCTGGCTATTCCTGCTATGCGCTGCTTTTTGAATTGCTAATTTTCAAGATCTTATTTTATGTTAAATCATATTATCGCTTTTTCCGTGCGGAATAAGCTGATCATAGGGCTTTTTATTATCGCCCTTATTGGCTATGGCAGCTATCAGTTTACCAGGCTGCCCATTGATGCCGTACCCGATATTACCAACAACCAGGTACAGGTTATTACCATCGCCCCATCATTCGGAGCTACAGATATCGAACGTTTGGTTACCTACCCTATAGAGCAGGCGAACAGCAATATCTCGGGCTTAAAAGAGATCCGAAGTTTTTCCAGGTTTGGCCTGTCGCTGGTTACCATTGTTTTTGACGACGCTACAGATGTTTACTGGGCGAGACAGCAGGTTGCCGAGCGTTTGCAAAAAGTGCAAAGCCAGATACCCGCCGGTATCGGCACACCCGAGTTGGGCCCGGTAAGCACCGGGCTGGGCGAAATTTACCAATACGTAGTGCGCCCCAAAAAGGGCTATGCCGGTAGGTATAACGAAACCGAGCTCCGTACGATACAGGACTGGATAGTTCGCCGCCAGTTACTCGGCGTCAAAGGTGTAGCCGAAGTGAGCAGCTTTGGCGGGAAGCTTAAACAGTATTCTATTGAAGTTGATCCTAATAAACTGCTTTCCCATAATATTACCATAACCGATGTTTTTAAGGCCCTGGAAAGTAACAACCAGAACACCGGCGGCGCTTATATTGAAAAAGGCCCGACGGTGGTATATATCCGTAGCCAGGGGCTGATCGGCAATATGGAAGATATCAATAATACGGTAATTAAAAATACTGCCGATGGCTCGCCGCTTTTTATTAAAGACGTGGCTGACGTTAAAATAGGCTATGCTACCCGTTATGGTGCGATGTGCTATAACGACGAAGGCGAAGTTGCGGGAGCGGTTGTCATGATGCTGAAAGGTGCCAACAGCAGCGAGGTGATTAAAAACGTAAAGGAACGTATAGCACAAATCCAGAAAACTATGCCAGAAGGCGTGGAGATTGAACCTTTCCTGGACCGTACCAAAATGGTGAACAACGCCATCGGTACTGTGGAGCGCAATCTGCTGGAGGGGGCGCTCATTGTGGTATTTGTACTGGTATTATTCCTTGGCAATTTTAGGGCAGGTTTGCTCGTTGCCTCTGTGATCCCGTTGTCAATGCTGTTTGCCATTATTATGATGAACCTTTTTGGTGTAAGCGGTAACCTAATGAGCCTTGGTGCGCTTGATTTCGGTTTAATTGTAGATGGCGCCGTAATTATTGTAGAAGCCGTAATGCATACCCTTAGCCATAGCAAACATTTTACATTAACTGACAAGATTGGGCAGAAAGAAATGGATCAGGAAGTGAACAGTTCTGCCAGCAAAATGATGAACAGCGCCGTTTTTGGCCAGATCATTATATTAGTAGTATACCTGCCGATCTTCACTTTGCAGGGAATCGAGGGTAAAATGTTTAAGCCTATGGCGCAAACCGTGGCGTTTGCGCTGTTGGGCGCTTTTATTTTATCACTCACTTACATCCCTATGATGAGCGCCGTCTTCCTGAGTAAGAAGATCAAGCACAAGCCCAATTTTTCGGATAGGTTAATGGCGAAGGTTGAAAGAATATATCAAAAAACATTAAGCGGGGTAATTGCAGTTCCCAAAGCTGCATTATTAACTATTATCGGTCTGTTTATATTTTCAGCCTATATTTTAACCACACTGGGCGGTGAGTTTATACCTGCACTGGAAGAAGGTGATTTTGCGGTTGATACGCGGGTGCTAACCGGCAGTAGCCTGAATACTACTATTACCAATACCCAAAAGGCCGCCCACATCTTAAAAAGCCAATTCCCCGAAGTTGAAAAGGTGGTGACCAAAATAGGCAGCGGCGAAGTTCCGACCGATCCTATGCCGATGGATGCAAGCGATATGATGGTGATCCTAAAACCCAAGAACGAGTGGACATCGGCTAAAACCTTTAATGAATTGTCTGAAAAAATGGGTAAGGCCTTACAAGCGGTTCCGGGTGTTACCGCAGGCTTTCAGTACCCGGTTCAGATGCGTTTTAACGAACTGATGACCGGTGCGCGCCAGGACGTGGTTTGTAAAATATTCGGCGAAGACCTGGATACCCTCGCTGCTTATGCGAATAAACTGGGTAAGATCATCAATACGGTTGACGGCGCTAAAAACCTGTTTGTGGAAGCAGTTGCCGGCATGCCGCAGATCATCATTAATTATAACCGCAATGCCATAGCGCAATACAACCTCAATATCGCCGATATTAACAAGGTGGTTAACACAGCACTTGCCGGGCAAAGCACCGGAACCCTGTTTGAAGGTGAAAAGCGCTTTGAAATAGTGGTTAGGATAAGCAGCGAGCAAAAAAAAGACTTGAAGGATATTCAAAACTTGCTCATCCCGACACCGAGGGGTACACAGATCCCTTTATATCAATTGGCCGATGTACAAATAAAAGACGGCCCCAACCAGATACAGCGCGAGGATGCCAAACGCCGTATCGTAGTTGGCTTCAATGTGCGCGGCCGGGACGTACAAACAATCGTAAATGAGCTGCAGGCCAAGGTAGATAAACAAGTTAAACTCCCGGCCGGCTATTATGTAACCTATGGTGGTGCTTTTGAAAACCTGAATGCTGCCAAACAGCGCCTGATGATAGCCGTGCCGGTTTCGTTGCTGCTTATTTTCTTACTACTCTATTTTGCTTTCAACTCCATTAAGCAGGGATTATTGATTTACTCCGCCATTCCGTTGTCAGCTATCGGGGGCATCCTGTTCCTTGCTTTGCGCGGCATGCCTTTCAGCATCAGCGCCGGGGTGGGTTTTATCGCTCTGTTTGGCGTGGCCGTGCTAAACGGCATTGTATTGATATCGGAATTTAACCAGTTAAAAAAAGAAGGTATGACCAATTTGAAACATATTGTGTTATCAGGCACCAAGGTAAGGTTAAGACCGGTACTCATGACCGCATTTGTGGCTTCCCTGGGTTTCTTTCCCATGGCCATCAGTAACGGTGCCGGTGCCGAAGTACAAAGGCCCTTAGCTACGGTAGTAATAGGTGGCTTGCTGATCGCCACTTTCCTCACCTTGTTTGTATTGCCCGTTTTATATATCATGTTTGAAAAAGGCTTTAAAACAGTGCTATCGAAGAAAACGGCCACTGTGCTTTCCATCATTTTGCTGACTGTAATAAGCCAAACCTCGGGGGCGCAAACGCCCATCACCCTTAAAGCCGCTATAGATACTGCTTTAAAAAACAACTTACAAGTTAAACATGAACAGTTAAAGTCGAAGTATCAGCAGATACTGATCGGCACATCAGCCAATATTTCGCAGGCTACGCTGTTTGGAGAGGTTGGGCAAATCAACAGCAGCTACAACGATACGAAATTCGGTATTTCCCAGTCTTTCAACTTTCCGACTGTCTATAGCAGGCAGAAAGAACTTTTGCAAGAAGACTGGAAAAACAGCATACTGAATATCGCGGTAAATGAGGTGCTGTTAAAAAAGCAGGTTAGCCAGGTTTTTAACACCCTGGTATATCTGGAAAACAAGCGAATGTTACTACAGCATGCCGATAGCCTGTATTTGAGCTTTTATAAAAAAGCCGAGTTGCGGCTGGCCAAAGGCGAAGCCAATATACTGGAGAAAACAAGTGCTGAAACATTATTGGGACAGGTGCAGATGCAGCTAAGCCAGTTAAAGGAAGATGTGGCCATCATACAACTGCAATTCCAGTTGTTGCTTAATTCTACAGAGCCCTTAACACCAGATAAATCCGACTATAAATTAGCCGTTATATTGGCCTCAGACACCTTGACCTTGAAAAACCACCCGGTAATAAAACTAATAGCTCAGCAGCAGCAAATTGCAGACGCTGCTATCCGCATGGAAAAGAGCAAACTTTTGCCTGATCTGGCCATAGGATATAACAATACCAGCATCAAGGGTATTGGTGCCGATAATAAGCTTTATAATGGCTCAAACCGGTTTAACTCAGTGCAATTGGGTATCGGCATACCTATTTTTGCCGGGGCGCAAAAGGCGCGGATCAACAGCGCGAGAGTAAACAAACAGATAGCCGAAAGTAGTTATGCTATGGAACTTCAAAGCATGACAACAGCTTATCAATCTGCCGTTTTTCAATACCACAAGTACCTGCAAACGGTTCAGTATTTTGAAAGCAAGCCGTTAAAAAATGCCGCTTTAATAACCGTTACCGCCAACCAGCAAATTGCCGCCGGAAACATCAACTACCTGGAATGGACACAGCTGATTAACCAGGCCACTACCATTAAAAATGATTACCTGGATGCTGTTCGCAACCTTAACGAGGCCATCATTCAACTCAACTATTTTTCAAACAACTAAAAATATGATCATGAAATCCATTATATATCTATCAGTCATTATTATCCTGCTATCTGCCTGCGGCGAAAAAAAACCGGCAACAGATAATACAGATAAAGCAGAGAATACTAACATCGTAACCCTGACGGATGCGCAGCTAAAAAATGCATCGATACTTACAGGCAAGCTTGAGCAAAGGGAAATATCATCTGTGTTAAAACTCAATGGAAAAATCGATGTTCCGCCGCAAAATATGGTTTCCATTAGTGTCCCTCTTGGTGGGTATTTAAAATCAACCAAGCTGTTGCCGGGCATGCATGTGAATAAAGGTGAAGCCATAGCGATGATAGAGGACCAGCAATATATCCAGTTACAACAGGATTATCTTACAGCAAAGGCCCGGATAGGGTATCTTGAAAATGAATATAACCGCCAAAAAGACCTTAACCAAAGCAAAGCGAGCAGTGACAAGGTTTTTCAGCAGGCCGAGGCCGAATACCGCAGCCAGCAAGTGTTAATTAGCTCATTAGCTGAGAAATTACAACTCATTCGTATCAACGTACGAACTATCAGCGCTTCAAAAATATCAAGGAGCGTAAATATATACTCTCCTATCACCGGCTTTGTATCTAAAGTAAATGTCAATATCGGCAAATACGTGTCCCCGACGGAGGTGCTGTTCGAGTTGGTCAACCCAACAGATATCCACCTGGCGCTGAAAGTATATGAGAAAGATCTGGATAAATTATATATCGGTCAAAAACTGGTGGCCTATACCAACAACCAACCGGCAAAAAAACACGAAGCCGAGATATTACTGATTGGCCGTGATCTTTCTGCCGACAGGAACGCAGATGTGCATTGCCATTTTGAAACTTACGATAAAACACTTGTTCCGGGTACTTATATGAATGCAGAAGTACAAGTAAAAAATACTAAGGCATATGCCATAGCTAATGAAGCCATTGTTCAGTTTGAAGGTAAACAATATATCTATAAAGTTATCGGGAACCGACAGTTTGAGATGACCGAGGTTAATACAGGCGAAAGTGAAAACGGCTTTACAGAAATACTGTTGCCTACAAAGACTATGACCGCGAACGCTGTTTTTGTAACCAAAGGTGCGTATTCATTATTAATGATGATGAAGAATAAGGCGGAATAAAATTAAATAGCGTTTAAACTAAGGCCTGTCAAATATGAAAACTAATATCACGATGAAATTAGTCATCTCAGTAGTTGCCATTACTATATTATCATCATGCGAAAAAGCTATTGTATATAATGGGAATGTTAATATTATGGTACAATACAACCAACAACCTGTGCCGGATATTCCTGTTTATTACTATGCCGGGATACCTGAAAAAGACAACTCAGGCAACATTAGATATCAAGGAATGCAGCTTTCCGCTATTAATGGAAGCGCAACTTTTAGCCAATTACCCCCCGGGCAATATCACTTTACTGCATCTGTTTTTTTGAAGCCTGCCCATAAAACGGTAGCAGCAGACACTGATGTCACAGTAAGAAAGCGTTACCGGGACGAAAGTAATTATCAGATACTACTCCCCCTTCGTTAAATTAAGTCCGGAAACAGAAAATGCCTCTTGGCATTTTCTGTTTCACCCGGCCCCGTTGTCGTAATAGGATAAATTGCTAAGTACTGCAGGTCGTTTTTTGCAGTGTGGCTTTTTGGGTACAGGGAATTACATTATGTCCCGATCTGCATATTTATTTGAATCAGGATCCGCAATAATTACCTGGTTATCATAGTGATTAGATTAAGCATACGTGCAACTTCTGGCCTTCGAAAATTTCACCTTTCAAGCTTTCCACCGCCAATTTCTGATTTCGGGCATATCCTCACCATTGATGTTGATGTATTGTTTGTGCTCAACCAATTTGTCCATTAGGTTTTGTTTGAGATATAAGCCTTTGCTACCCAGATGCGGCAATCGATCGATTACATCCATGACGAGATGAAACCTATCCATTTCGTTAAGCACGGTCATGTCAAACGATGTCGTTATTGTGCCTTCTTCTTTGTAACCTCTTACATGAATATTGTTATTATTGGTCCTATTATAAGTAAGCCTGTGAATAAGCCATGGATAGCCATGAAAAGCGAAGATCACGGGTTTATCGACAGTAAAAAGTGCATCAAAATCATGGTCGTTCAAGCCATGTGGATGGCTGGATTGCCTTTCCAGCTTTAGCAAGTCGACAACGTTTACAACCCTTATCTTTAAATCAGGAAAATGTTCACGTAATATGGATACAGCAGCCAGCGTTTCTAATGTAGGCACATCACCGCAGCAGGCCATCACAATATCCGGCTCACAGTCCTGGTCATTACTTGCCCAGTCCCATACCCCAATGCCTCTTGAACAATGAACCACAGCCTCATCCATACTTAACCATTGAGGAGAAGGATGCTTCCCTGCTACCATAACATTTACATAATGTTTACTGCCCAGGCAATGAGCCATAACCGACAAAAGGCAGTTAGAATCCGGCGGCAAGTAAACCCTCACAATTTCTGATTTTTTATTAATGACGTGATCAATGAATCCCGGGTCCTGATGGGTAAAACCGTTATGGTCCTGGCGCCAAACGGTTGAAGTAAGCAGGATATTCAGGGATGCTATCTTTCTCCGCCATGGTATCTCCCGCGTCATTTTCAACCATTTGGCGTGTTGATTAAACATCGAATCGACGATATGTATAAATGCCTCATAACAATTGAATAGCCCGTGCCTGCCGGTTAGCAAATACCCTTCGAGCCAACCTTCGCACTGATGTTCGCTGAGCATCTCCATTACTCTCCCCTTTGGGGCAAGGTATTCATCATTTACATTAATATCAGCGTTCCACTGACGGCTGGTAGTTTCAAAAATTGCCTCTAACTTATTTGAGACAGTCTCATCGGGACCGAAAACTCTGAAATTTTGAGGATTAAGAGATATTACATCCCGTAAGAAACGACCGGTGACGTGCACATCACCTTCGCCTGTGATACCCGGATGATCAACATTAACTGCATATTTCTGAAAATCAGGAAGCACCAACTCTCTAAGCAAAAGCCCCCCATTTGTGTGCGCATTTGCTCCCATCCTTCGATTGCCTTTTGGTGCTATTTCCGCAATTTCCTTCTTTAAGCAACCGTTAGTATCGAATAACTCTCCGGGCCGGTAACTCTTCATCCAGCTTTCGAGCATTTGCAAATGACTCTCCGGGCTTGACTCAGAAACGGTAAGCGGTATTTGATGAGAGCGAAATGTGCCCTCTATCTGCTTTCCATCAACAACCTTTGGCCCGGTCCACCCTTTTGGTGAATTTAATATGATCATTGGCCATTTTGGTCGCTCCTGCCCTGGATGCTCTATGGCATTGTATTTTATTTGCTTTAGAAAGTGTACTGCTTGCTCTAAGGCCGCAGCCATAGCCTGGTGCATAATTGCAGGGTTCGAACCTTCGACAAATAAAGGAAAGTACCCATAACCATGAAATAGCTGTTCGAGCTCGATGTGGGGAATGCGGGCCAAAACCGTTGGATTTGAAATCTTATAGCCGTTCAAATGCAAAATTGGTAATACAGCGCCATCGGTAATCGGGTTCAGGAACTTATTAGAATGCCAGGCAGTTGCCAGCGGACCGGTTTCGGCTTCTCCATCGCCTACAACACAAGCAGCAATGAGGTCGGGATTATCCAGCACAGCGCCAAATGCATGGCTTAACGAATATCCAAGTTCACCTCCTTCATGCATTGATCCCGGCGTTTGGGGTGAGGCATGACTGGATACACCACCTGGAAATGAGAACCGTTTAAACAAATTTCTCATCCCCGCACGGTCCTGGCTAACTTCCGGATAAACTTCGCTGTAGGTTCCTTCCAGGTATGTACCTGCTGCTACGGCAGGTCCGCCGTGCCCGGGTCCTGAAATATAAAGCATATTTAAATCATATCTGTTAATGATCCGGTTAAGGTGAGTATAAATAAAATTCTGCCCCGGGGTGGTACCCCAGTGGCCTAACTGCATTTTCTTGAGATGTTCTATTTTTAAAGGCTCTTCCAAAAGCGGATTATCGCAAAGATAAAGCTGGCCAACAGACAAATAATTAGCTGCGCGCCAATAAGCATCTAATTTTTCCAAACACTCACCGGTTAACGGCGCGTTATCGATTGATGTGATATCAGTTATCATTGTCATTTTAATTGCTTTAAATAGTTTCAAATGTGGATTATTTCATTCACGATCTGCGCCATCATCAGTTCCTCATCAGTTGGTATTATATAGACGTTAACCCCTGAATCATTTGCAGATATATTCTTATTTTGATCAGAATTCATTATTCACTGATTTAACATTATCAACAAATATCGAATGGCTGGGATCCTCAAAACATGACCGCCATCACTAATTCCGATGAGTAACAGCATTTAGTTAACTTTGGGATTTACCCGAAGAAAGACTGATGATATGCCTAACCTTAAAAGAAATAACCACTCTGAAAATACCTGCTCCCAAAAACGCCGTTCCTGTCCATACGATCAGGTTAGCGATACCAAAAGCAGGATAAGCAAGAATGCCAGCTGAAAAGAAAATGATAACCAAACTATTAAACATGATCCAGCCCCAACTCGTGATACCATAAGCACGCATATCAAGCGCGCTTCCTATACCCATTATGCCTCTTACAAGCAGCCAAAATCCAACAATAATCGGAAGCAGCATCATAGTTATTGTTGGGTAGGTAAACAAATAACTACCTATAGCTAAATCAATCAGTCCACTTGCCAGCAGCCATCCCCAGCGTTCAATATGCCGGATACTTATCATTGCAAAAACAGTTTCAAAAAGGCCGGTCATCATCATTCCTGCGGCAAACGTAATACTAAGTGACAGATACGACTGCAGCGGCGATAGAATCACCCAAAACCCAAGGACACAAAGCAGGATACCAGATAACAGCATCAATATCCAATATCTGGACGGGACAATTACCCTGTTATAAACTACAGCTTCCATAGTTTGATATTTTTTGCGGCGTTTGATCAAAGAAGAAGTTGCACCTGCACAATCAAAGTACAGGCGCAACGCGGTTGATCAGTCAATGTTAATTTTCTTTTTCTCTGCAACAGCAGGGGTTGTTTTACGAATATCAATAGTCAGCAACCCGTTCTTGTAATTTGCTTTAATGTGGTCATTATCCACATCTTCGGGTAAATTGAAGCTTCGGGTAAAGGAACTGCTTGAAAATTCTTTGCGGGTGTAATTCTCTTTTTCCTCATTATGTTCCTCGCTGGTTTCGGCGCTGATAGTCAGCAAACCATTTTCAATACCGATATTGAAATCATCTTTCTTGAAACCCGGGGCGGCAACTTCAAGTTCATAATTCTCTTTCTTATCACGGATGTTTACCGCCGGCAATAGCTCCCGATTGAAGAAAGGATGATTAAAGAAATTGTCGTTGTTCCAGAAATCCTCCATCATTGAACGCAATGAGGGGATGTTGTTTGATTTTACTAATGTTGACATAGCGTTGTATATTTAAGTTTATGGTTCAAAATTCGGAATGGATTATTCAAACTCACATGACCGTGCTCACAATGAGTTATGATTGTGGGCATTAAATGCAAGCTGTATTTAACCATTCATGTTTAAAGTCAAGTTCAGTCATGACCATGGTCATTTATAATGAGGACTGAGATGTGAATATTTGTGTAATCAAATCAGTTACTTAAAAATTCAATCCATTATCATGAAAACTATCCTCGCACTCACCGATTTTTCCGATAATTCATCAAACGCTGCAAATTCTGCTGTACTACTGGCAGGTAAATTGCATGCCAACGTACTTTTGTATCATAACTATGAAACCATACCGGTAGCGTCCACTTTTTCAGGAGGTCCCTACGTAGAAGAAGAGTTTTTTTTAGCCACTACCGAAATAAAGAAAAAACTTGATCATCAATTAAATACACTGCAATACATTGCAGATGGGATTGATAAAACCGAACGAAAGCCAACACTTAAAGGCCTAAGCGGTGACGGTAACCTGAAAGATAACCTCAAACAAATACTTGATGAAAACCAAATTATGTTTATAACGATGGGGGCCCCATCAGGTACCTCTATCGAACATTTGTTTTTCGGCAGCGAAACCAATAAAATAATTCAACATACACAACGCCCGGTGTTGGTTGTACCAGCCAGTACCAGTATTACCGATATTAAAAAGGTAGTGTTCGCGACGACCTTCGATGAAGCGGATATTGCGCCACTCCATTTCTTAATTGGCCTGGGAAAGATCTTTAAGTTCAGTATTGAAGTAGTACATGTAAACCAGCCGGTAAAAGATAAGAAACAGCAAATTGAAAAGGAAGAAGCTTTCCAAAAACATATTGCCAAATTCGGGTACGACCGTATTTCGTTTAAGGACCTCGGAGGCCGCGAAGTTGCGGACCGGCTACACCGTCATTGCGCTGAAGAAAAACCTGATCTCCTCGCGGTAGTTCATCACCAGCATTCTTTTTTCAGGCGCTATTTTGAACATAGCACTACCAAAGAAGCTCTTAGCGACCTAAAATTGCCGCTGTTCATTTTCCCGACTATTATTTAAACCCGGTTCAATTTATTAAAAGCGGTCCATTCAAAAATGGGTACAACCCATACTTTGAATGGACCATTAATATCAGTTACATGAAGCGGTTTATTCAACCAGAAATTTCGTTTCGAAAAAGACGCCATCTCTGAGGCTTGTATCTAAACAATTCATCAGCTGCTGGATTGGTATAAATGACCTCTCCGGTTTTATTAATGATAACAATACCATCTATCACATGCTGTATAACGGGGGAAATTCAGATCATTCATATTGATAGCAATATCGATAATAAACTATTAAATTCGTTCCAAAAGCCACTTTATAGGAGTGATCGGCTTTGCCGGCTTTAGCCCAAACGTTTTGATGCACTTTTCGGAAATTAAACTAACGGCTTCTTCTATATCATCAGTTATCAAATACAACTTCATATCACCAGGCCCTATTGTTCCATTAGCCTTCATGAGATCGATATGTTCAACAAGTTTGCTATAGTATTCTTTACCGAAAATAATCACCGGGAAGTCTTTTATCTTGTGTGTTTGGATCAGGGTTAGCGCTTCAAAATATTCGTCCATTGTACCGTATCCCCCGGGCATAACAATAAAGGCAAAAGAGTATTTGACCAATAACACCTTCCTTACAAAAAAATGTTTCATGTAAACCCATTTATCGAGGTATTGGTTAGGCTTTTGCTCTACAGGAAGCTGGATATTACAGGCAACAGACCGGCCGCCAACATCCTTAGCTCCCCTATTAGCCGCTTCCATAAGTCCAGGCCCTCCCCCTGTCATAATTGTAAAACCGAGCTTCGCAAATTCGGCAGCAGCTTTCCGGGTCAGTTCATAATAAGGATGGTCTTCCTTAAATCTGGCCGAACCAAATACCGTAATACAGGGGCCAATAAAATGTAATGCACGGAATCCTTTTATAAATTCCCACATTGTTTCGACCGTAAAACATAACTCTTTAAATCGCGAATGGGGCCCTTCCAGGAATGCGATCTCAGATTTATTGCTCTCTTTAGACATCACTAATTATAATTGGCCGTAAAGCTGATTTTCGACCTTGCTGTCAAGGTTATATATATCTTCATATTTTACAATCTGGCCATCCACAATAGCAGTGGTGATATAAGTGATCCTGATTGGGACAGGCTTTTTAAGTTGAAAAACTTTAATTTCGCGATCCATCAGGGCTCGGTGCATGGATTTTATGTCTGTTTTATTTCCGGCTGTTGCTAATAACAATTTTGCAAGTTCTTCTCCCCGCTCAATTCTTATCGCCCCGTTACTCGTCGCTCTTTTTTGCTTCCTGAATAAATTCTTATCAGATAAACCCAACAACTCTATACCTACCTTATTGCCGGGCATGAAATAGATATAATTACCATTTTTTTGATTGCCTGTTTTTTGTTTAGGAAACAGATTATACGGAATCAGTTTGTCTCTCTGATTAGTTTTGGGATTTACAGCGCCTGTTCCGGTAGCAAAATCTGTAAGCGTACTTACCATTAAGGGTGTTGGTGTAGCAGCAGCCCCTACCACTATTTTGAAATTAAACGTAGTATCCGGCAGGACTAATTTTAATGTATAAGTTGGAATATTAATCTGGATATAAGTACTATCGTTTATTTCGGCCCACCGTAACCGCTCCATATTCACAGCAATTTTTCTCACATCGGCTTCCGGCGTTTCATAGCAGTCTCCCTCATAAAGCCCTTTAATCAAATGTAACTGATGTTGAAATATTGCGTACTCTTTGTTTAAAGGTTGCACTTTTACTACTGCATCCATAAAAGCAGGTAATTTGAGCGCATTAGTTAATATTTCTTCGCTGTTAAAGCCGTTAATCGTTGCCCTATCAATTTTCGCTGGCGGATAATATGGGTTCAGTTTGCCGAAATGCAGGTTATTCATAAAAGCGAGCATAGCGTCGGTGAGGAATATCTCAAACCGGGCCTTTTGCTTGTTGCTTACTTTACCGGGTTGTTCGAGTATGGTGTGCAAGGTGGTATACTGCAGCTCTTTAGGATGATAATCTTCGTGCCTTAAACCAAATTGCAACACACAATCAATCAGGAGCATGGCAGCCCATGTTTTATTTTGATCTTTTTGTTCCACTGTCCATACCGGAGCAAAAGCCCGTTTTTCGTAAAACCGCTTAGCTGAAACAGGAAAATACAAGCCATTATTCAATGCCTTATCATTTAATTGCCCGGCGATCTGTGCTGTGATCGAAGTATCAGTTGTATTGCGAATAATGTTTTTTCCTGGTGCATAGCTTTTTGATATGGCTTCTACCGGCATAAAAAAAATGCACAAAACAAACAGCCAAATAAGGGTTTGTTTACTGGCGGCAAAGCTTATTTCAACTATTTTCATAATATCGTTTTTATGACGTAAAATTGCAATGCCTGGTAGGTTAAATTAGTGACGACGGTCATTTATCCAATTGATCCTGAACACTCAAAACAGTTTCAACTTTGTAAACTCAATATGGAAAGACAAGCACCGGGATGCCTACTTGCACAGGAACGGAAATATCGCTCCCCTCGGTTCTCAACTGCTCACAATGAAATCGGTGATGTACAACCGCCAGCAGATCGGCATGCATATTATGTATCATAACATCAACAGCCCGTGACATATCACGTTCTTTTGTATTACTAAAAAACAGCCTCTCATAGCCGATTTTTTTACTTATCTCGTCGCTAAAGAGTGTTAGCGCGTAATTTTGTTCCAAATGGGGCAAACCCTTTGCCGAAATATGGGCGAGTAACAGATCTGCCTGAAAGGCCTGGGCCAAAGAAGCAAGATGTTTCAAAACATTTAACCGGCAATATCGTAAATCAGCTGTGTAAACCAAGCGCTCAAAACCACCATCAAATTTCACAGGAACAAGCATCACCGGGCAAGATATCCGGTTTAAAACCGCCTGCACCTTAACGTCCCGATTAAATGGTGCCGATTCCGGCAACCCTTTTATAACCATCCAAACGCAATTTTTATTGATGTAAGCAATCAATTGCGCTTCCGTATCACTTGACACTTCAAGTTCTTCAATTAGCGGCATATGTTCACCTTCTTTTAAGGACAAATTGGCCGGTTGGCCCCGTAACGGACCGAGTCTGTAACCATCTGCGGCAACATGCCCCGCCAATTGCAATGCTTTAGAAAACGATGGTTGTTTTACCGGATATATCCGGGCCAAAACTAAATTAGCTCCAATGTGCTTTGCTATGTTGAAGGCAAGATGCGTGGCATTTGTAGCAGACGCAGAACCATCGTCAATTATCAGGATCGTTTTCATAGGCTGTGTTTTCAGGTTAATAATTGAAGTACGATAGCAAAATTAGGCATAGGCTCATTTTATCCACTTGATGTAAATCAACGATTTACGTGATTTTCCTCATACATTTTGCAGGCCTTATAAAACGACTTTTTCATGGTAGCCCTTGAAATGGCAAAAAACATTCATATTCCGTTGCTGATATTAAATGCGAAATAGAATTTAACATGCACATAACTGTATACGGGTATAATATCATCTTAAGCTATGATAGCGATTTGCAGACAGCTATTACTATGTACGTCGGACAAAGAGGTTATTTAATTTTTTTTATAAAACCATCTCTTGGCAAGTTCAGCCGATAGAATATATGCAGTAACAGTTGCAAGCATCAACATATAGTATTTCCAGGATAGTGGTACGAAACCAAATATTGACGCCAATGGCGAATATGGAATCATTAACACCAATAGCAATATTGCGATGGTAGTTATCGATAGATATCTGCCGGGAAGGCTTTTAAAGAATGACAGTCGGGTACGTACAACTAAAACAATTAAAACTGCAGAAACCACCGACTCGGTGAACCACCCTGTTTGAAAAACTCTTTGATTAGCATGCAAAATAAAAATGAGCACGGCAAATGTTAAATAATCAAAAACGGAACTCAATAAACCGAAAACGATCATAAATCGTTTAATAAAACCGAGGTTCCACCGTTGCGGCGTTTTAAGATTAATATCATCAACCTTGTCTGAAGATATGGTCATTTCAGGAAAATCGGTCAACAGGTTGGTAAGCAATATCTGCTTTGGCAACAAAGGCAAAAAGGGCAAAAATAACGATGCACCGGCCATACTAAACATATTACCAAAATTTGCACTGGTAGCCATAAAAATATACTTCATGGTATTTGTAAATGTTTTACGGCCTTCTATAATCCCGTCACATAATACATTTAGGTCCTGATCTAACAAAACGATATCAGCCGCCTCTTTTGCAACGTCAACCGCCGAATTTACTGATATACCCACATCGGCCGTGTGCAGTGCCGGCGCGTCATTAATACCATCTCCCATAAAACCAACAACGTTCCCTGCTTTTTTCAAAACACTTATGATACGTTCTTTCTGGCTGGGCTCAACCTCCGCAAAAATATGAGTCAGGGGCGCCTTATGACGCAATGCTGCACTACTCATATTACGTATTTCCTGACCTGTAAGGACCTGTGCGGATGAAAGCCCAAGCTGTTTAGCCAGGTTTCTGGCTACCGGTGCGTTATCCCCTGTAATAATCTTAAGTCTGACGCCGAGATGTTGCAGTTTTTTAATGGTTTCAGACATGCCGGCACGCGGAGGGTCAAATAATGTTATAAACCCAAGGAAAACCATATCATGCTCATTTTCCCTGGTGAAAATTTGATCAGGAGCAACTTCCTTATATGACACTCCAAGCGTGCGCAATCCCGAATCACTTAAAAGCTGATACTGAACTAAAATCGCTTCTTTATGGTCGCCTATATCCGCAAGAATACCTGCCGATGTTTCAACCCGATTACAAATATCAAGAACCTGACGCAAAGCACCTTTCGTGATGGCTATATTGGCTGCCGGGATTTTCACCTGTACTGTAAGCCGTTTACGCACAAAATCATATGGCACTTCTGTAATCGCCGAAAAATCCTTCGCTTCATTTCCCTCATAATGGGCAGAACAGATGGCTTTATCGATCGGGTTGACAAATCCTTGCTGGCAGCTGGCATTAAGCCAGGCATATTTAAAAACTCTATCGCTGGGTGCGCCTTTAAAATCAAGTGTCTCTTTTAAAGTTACTTTACCTTCTGTAATTGTCCCTGTCTTATCAGAACACAAGATATTCATGCTGCCAAAGTTTTCAATAGCGCTCAGCCGTTTTACAATCACCTTTTGGCTGGCCATCCTGCGGGCACCAACCGAAAGATTAACGCTAATGATGGCGGGCAACAATTGAGGTGTAAGCCCTACGGCCAACGCGAGTGAAAACAAAAACGAATCAAGCGCCGGCTTATGCAGCAACACATTAACGGCAAAGATCACCAACACTAACAAAAGCGTGATCTCCATTAACATATATCCAAATTTTCTTATCCCTTTTTCGAAATCAGTTTCAGGAATTCTTAATGACAGCTTATCTGATATTTTCCCAAATTCGGTTTGCTGGCCTGTTGTCACGATGAGTGCCTTTCCAATACCGCTTACCACGCTCGAACCCATAAACAGGCAATTGTTGCGCCTGGCTAAGGGGGCGTCAACACTTTCAACTCCTGGATTTTTTTCTACCGGGTAAGATTCGCCGGTAAATGCCGCTTCATCAACAAACAAGGCCTCAGATTCTAAAACAAGGCCATCGGCAGGGATAATATCTCCCGCTGAAAGGCAAATCACATCTCCGGGTACAACAGCAGTTACCTCAAGCTCTGTTTTCCTGTTATCCCGTAGCACGGTGCAGTGTAGCTGAACCATCTTTAACAGTTCACTTACCGCACTTGCTGCACCTCTTTCCTGCCAGAAACCAAGAAGGCTGCTGATCAGGACAATGATCATAATGATTAATGTGTCGGCGGTATCTCCCAGGGCTGCGGAAAGCAAAGCAGCAGCTATAAGCAACAATGTTACCGGGCTTTTAAACTGAGAAAATAATATGATCAGGTTATTAAATCTATTAGCTTTTTTTAACGTATTGGCACCATATTGCTTAAGCCTTTTAGTAGCTTCGGCAGTGCCAATACCTGTTGCCTGAGTTTCAAGGAGTTTAAATGCATCATTAATAGAAAGTTGCCAAAAATTACTCAGTTGATCATTAGTTTTGCTTTCCATCAGTTTGGGCTAAAAGAGGTTTAGAAAATTCTAAACAAATTGAGCTATTGCGAATTAAAAACTGAATGCTTCTGATCAGTCCGAAAAATGATTCAGGTCACTATTAATTATCAGAACATTTTAATAAACCTAAAATCTTCTGCCAATAATTATTTTAACAATGGCACGGTCCGAATTCGATGTAAATCCATAGCCAATTCCTCCGTTAAACTCCCATTTAGGGTCTACGTTGAGGTCCGTGGCTACAAACAACTGGTGATCTTGTTGTTTAATTGGGTCGTAGTGAAAAAATGGGCCGGTACTACCATAATATTCGAGGCCCAGGGCGACAGCTTTTGTTACATCGTAACTCCCTTTAACATTTGGTGAAAAGGTAAATCCACGGTTTTGATCGGGCCCCTTGAAACTCTTCTCGAGGGTAGGATTTAAGGATATATATAACTTGTTCCATTTTTTATCTACGATTGGCCTGATTTCCAGCGTGGAGGTATTTGCCGAGAACGCACTTTTCTGGAAGCCAAACTCTGTAGATATACTTACCCCCACGGGCCAGTTCCAGCTTGAAGGAGCGGCAACCCTGGGCCTGATGTGAGAGCCGACGTAAGCCGTCCGGCCCGCATCCCCAATAGAGTTAAAGATATAAAAACCTGTTTCAAACCAGGTTGTCCAACCATGGGTGATCTCTATCGTTTCATGTACAACATGGTTGGTAGGAAGTTCTCCGCTGGTTACAGTTTTACTGCCATTTAATGTATAATTGCTATGCAATTCAAACATTGTTTTACCCTTTTCAACGGTTTCAGAACCGTAAACCTGAATCTCATAATTATCTTGCGCCTTAAGTTCCAGGGCGTAAAACACTAAGATCAGTAAACATAAATATTTCATCAATAGTCGGTTTTAACTTGTATACAAATAGTATAGCGCTAAAACTATCGGGACAATCTGAAGTAAAATTGGAGTTAAAGCTTATGTATAAGAAACGTGACAAACGAAATTAAAAGGTTATGACAAACGTATGCTTTCCCGCGTCATATTGGTATTGGATGCCATACCCGTAGTGCTGGCAAATATTTTTAACCAGTGTTAATCCCAGTCCGGCACCTTGTGAATCTTTGCTTTTGTGAAAACGTTCAAAAATTTGTTGGCCGTTTAACGCGTTTGCAACACCGGTATTTTTTATCGAAAGTTTGTCTGGGTCAAGACCAATAAAAATTTCACCACCCGGCACATTATGGCGGATTGCATTACCAAACAAATTATTTAGTAAAATATCAATCAGGTATTTACTGGCCGATATCTGCTTCGGGTGCAGCTTATACCGGACAGTAAGGTTCTTATTTTGCATAAGTTCCTGAAATTGCAGCATTTTCCTTTCAAGTATTACATCGAGTTCAATCGATTCCTCTTCAACGATCAGCTTATTTTCCAGTTTAGCCAGCAGTAATAATGAGTGATTAAGTCGACTGGACTTGTTTACTGAGCTGTAAATATCTGCGATCTGCGTCAATTGCGCTGCAGTCAATGTTTCGTCCTGTATTAGTGTATCCAATTTGGTGGTTACAACAGCCAGGGGTGTCATCATTTCATGTGATGCATTCTCTGTAAATTGTTTCAGGCTAAGATAATCCTGAGTTACCCTTAAAGACATTTCCCGTATGGCTTCATTAAGTTCTATAAACTCGTCCACCTTACTTGGCTTACCTGTAAATTGATCAACGTCGGCGATATTGAACTGTTTGATCTCTTTAAGGGTGAGCTGAAAAGGCTTCCAAAGGCCATTTAGCAGATATTTATTGGTTATAAAGAGTACCGTCAATAAACCGGCAAGTAATGCAAGTGTGATAATAGAAATGAGTTCGATAAGGTTTTTTTGCCCAACCCTCGAAACAGTAATTGTAACCTTATAGTTGCTATTCTTTAACTTTACGAGGTCTTCTACGGCTCTGCCTGCTTCCCGTCGCTGCTCTGCCGGGTTTAAATAAATAGTGTCAAAAAAACGCTTCTGTAACAGTTGCCTGTAAGTTTTAACAAATACAGCGTGATCGCGGTCAAGGTCATATTGCTGCGGATTGCCATTGTTGCTCCTGATATACTCTTCAGCCTCTGTTAACTGTTGTTGAAGCGCCCGATCAAGTTGCTGTGTGCCAATGTAATTTATAGCGAAGTAGTAAATCACTGCTCCTATCACTAACACAGCCAGGGTAATATAAAAACTCGTCCTGGTATAATGCTCTGACAGCCTCATCAATCAGTGAATTTATAGCCGAGTCCGTATATAGATGTCAAATAATCTCTTCCTCCCGCATCCAGAATTTTCCGCCGGAGGTTTTTAATATGGGTATAAATAAAATCGAAACTATCATACATGTCCATCTCGTCGCCCCAAAGATGTTCTGCAATTGCATTTTTTGAAATTACTTTGCCTTTATTGGCAATAAAGTACAGTAACATTTCATATTCTTTTCTGGTTAATATTATCGTATTTTTATTAACCTCGACAGTGCGCCCCTGTATATCAATTGAAATTTCATTAAAAACCAGCTTGCTGCTGGTATTTAGCGCTTTCCTGCGATAAACAGCCATCAGCCTGGCTTTAAGCTCGGCTAAATGGAAAGGCTTGGTCAGGTAATCGTCTGCGCCTATGTTGAGCCCCTTCAATTTATCATCGAGCGAGTTGCGGGCAGAAATGATCAGAACAGCTTCGCTTTTTTGTTGTGTGCTTAAGTATTCAAGTACGCCAAACCCTTCGCCATCGGGTAAGCCAATGTCAAGCAAAACACAGTCATAATCATAATCAGATAGTTTTTGCAGTGCGGGAGTCAATGCATTACAACTTTCACAAATGTTACCATCTACATTCAAATAACTCGTGATGTTTTCGCGTAAACCTTGCTCGTCTTCTATTACCAATATTTTCAAAGCTTTTTAATCAAATTTAAAAATTGAAACTGAAGAGAAGCTGAAGTATTACCAACACTACAGACTTACTTCAAAATCACCAGATAATTTACAAACATTTTAAATGAGGACGCAAGTAACCCGATTCCGGTTAAAACAACTATGGCAATAATCCAACCTGATAGTCGGCCCATCACGCGCCGGATATACTCAGCTCCCTTGCGTTTTTGGCATTGGGCAAACACAATAGTTATGAGTGGTTCATTAATTACTGTTTTGATCAATTCTACTATTACCGACAGAAGAACTTTAACAAACATAATTAAAACGCAACTGAAAACCCAGGGCGCCACCATAACCGATGATCAATCGGGCTCCGTTGCTCAAGCGCTGGGGGATAGTGTTTGGAGCATACATACCTGGTTTGGTTATGTATTAGCGGGGCTATTGCTGTTCAGGCTCATCCTTGAACTTTTTCAAGTAACCGATCAAAAATTCATCCGCCGGATAAAGGACCTCTATAGTCAGTTTCATTCCACAAGAAAAGAGCGTGAACTTGCCAAACATGAGCTCATCGTGAAAGCCGTTTATGCAGCATTCTATATCTTGCTTATTATAATGGCAGTAACGGGTTTATTCCTGGCATTTGAAAATCTGTTAGCGCCATTTAAGGCTATCAGGCATAGTGTTAAAGAAGTTCACGGATTTTGCATGTATCTGATTATCGCGTTTATACTCGTGCATTTAGCTGGCGTATTTTTGGCTGAGCGGAAAGATGACAAAGGCATTGTCTCAGACATGATAAACGGTGGTAATAATAACTAAATATCATTTTCCGGTAATCAGCTTTGCCATAATAAACGCGGCCCCTGCAGCAAGAGCTCCAATAATTACTACTTTTAACGCGCCGCTTAACGCAGGCTGGCCGGTCATCTTGCTTTTGAAATAGCCAAAAATGAACAAGCAAATTATTGTTACCCCGCATGAGTAATAAAGTGCCTCTTGCGCCTCATGAATAATAATATAGGGTGAAAGCGGGATGATACCACCTACGATATAGGAAATACCAATAGTAATAGCACTTTGGGTAGCGCGGTTTGCATTAGGTTCCTCCAGGCCCAGTTCATAACGCATCATAAAATCAACCCATTGTTTCTTGTCTTTTGCCAGCTCATCCACTATCTCGTCCTGCAGATGCTTTGAAAGTCCGAAATCTGCAAATACCTTCTTTACTTCTGCCTTCTCCTGTTCAGGCACACGCTCAACCTCATCATATTCCCGCTTCAACTCAGATTGATAATGGTCAACTTCCGTTCGACCGGCAAGATATCCGCCCAGCCCCATGGCAATAGATCCGGCTACTATTTCGGCGATACCCGCAGTAACCACCAGGGTCTACGAACTTACCGCTCCACTTAGCCCTGCTGCAAGCGCAAAAGGCACGGTTAAACCATCAGACATGCCGATAACGATATCCCTGATGGTTTCTGAACTTGTTACATGATGTTCACGATGCATAAGACTTTATTTAAACTTCATTGCTAAAGTTACAATATTTGAATTTAAACCCGTCGAGCGCATGTAATGTCCCGCCCTGATCTCCAGCGAATTGAAATGCTGCCATCCAAATACGCCGGTTGGCGGCGATAACCTGATGTTGGCACCAACAAAACTACTATGGAGTGTTGACCGGTCGTAATCGCTGGTATAATACACAGCGGTTGGGTCATGTTGCCCATAAGGTGCAAAGTACCTTGTACCCTTCTAATTGTTATACCGCCGCCCTAAGCCTGGCCAGGATAAAGATCAACTACAATGGTGACGCTCATCATTCAATAAGATTTGCCCTTTACGGATATGTCTCAAGGCCTTCATGCAATGCCATTCCAGGTAAACCGCCCACACATAAGGGCCGCTTAATTACCTGTCATTTTCAAATAGTGATATATATCATTTATTTACCTGACGACCAGCATCATAAAAAAATAAAACAACAGCAATTTTGTGCTTAACATAAGTAGGTTAAAGCAGAAAATATGAGAGCATTAGTTTATCACGGCCCAGGTCAGAAAGCCTGGGAAGAAAAGCCCAAACCGGTACTGCTGTCAACAAGCGATGCCATTGTAAAAATCCTGAAAACAACGATTTGCGGTACAGATCTGCACATTATGAAAGGAGATGTTCCTGAAGTTGCCGATGGCAGGATCATCGGGCACGAAGGCGTGGGCGTGATCGAAGAAGTGGGGACCACTGTCAGTAATTTTAAGCCGGGTGACCACGTGATTATATCCTGTATCACATCTTGCGGTAAATGTACCTACTGTAAAAAGGGTATGTATTCTCACTGTACAGATGGCGGTTGGTTATTAGGACACCTGATTGATGGCACGCAGGCAGAATATGTTCGTATCCCCCATGCAGACAACAGCCTTTTTCTGGTACCCAGCGGTTCTGACGAAGAAGCATTGGTGATGTTAAGCGATATACTGCCTACGGGCTTTGAATGCGGCGTATTAAACGGCAAAGTACAACCTGGAGATACTATAGCCATAATAGGTGCCGGCCCGATCGGGATTGCCACTTTACTTACCGCACAATTTTATACACCTGCGGAAATTATCATGATCGATCAGGATGATAACCGGCTCAATGTGGCCAGGAAATTCGGTGCAACACAGATTATTAATAGCCGCAATGAAAATACAATTGAAGCGGTAATGAAACTCACCAACCAAACCGGCGTTGATGTGGCGATAGAAGCTGTCGGCATTCCCGAGACATTCGAGCTGTGTGAGGCGATTATCGCCCCCGGCGGCCGTATCGCCAACATTGGCGTTCATGGAAAAAGCGTCCGTTTACACCTGGAAGACCTGTGGTCGAAAAACATTACTATCACGACCAGGCTCGTGGACACAGTGACTTCACCAATGTTGTTAAAAACGATACAATCAAAGAAAATAGCGCCTGCCAACCTAATCACACATCGTTTCAGATTAGATCAGGTGGCAGAAGCATACGATACATTTGGCAATGCAGCCGAAGCGAAAGCGCTGAAAGTTATTTTAAGCTCTTAAACAACATGCATATACGTGCCGAATAAAACAACATCACAACCGTTAAACCTCGAATAATTATGGAAAAGATATTAGTTACAACAGATCAATCCGTTAATTCCAAAGCGGCCATCCGTTTTGCGATTAAACTGGCCAGCCAGCGTAAGGCCGAATTAACCATCCTTCATGTATACCATCTTTTAAAACCCTTCAAATGGACAGACCACGCTTTTGCGGCGTATACCAATGAATTCAGAAAAAAAACGACAGAAGAATTGTCATCATTTATTGCAGGCATCTATCGTGATATCGATGAACGCGAAATTAACTACCAATTAGTTTTGGTATCCAATATCGATGTAGTTGATGGCATCACAGATTATGCCAGCAGGAACAGTTGTTCCTATATCTGCATCAGTACCCGTGGAGCGGGCACTATCGCAAAAATATTCGGCACGCATACCGCAAAATTGATCAGCTGTTCGACTGTGCCTGTTATATGCATACCAAGCGCATACCATTTAAAAGAATTGAAACACATCATGTATGCTTCGGATATGACCGATTATGAAAACGAATTAAAAGAGGTTGTCGATTTTGCCAGGCCAATTGGTGCCAGTGTAGAGATGGTACATATCGCCTATCCTAATGAATTTGCTTTTGACAAAGAGTTGGCTGAAGCCACCTTACAGAAAAAAAATAGTTATAAAATTAGCCTTTTAAACCTGCAAAGAGATGTCAACAATAATTTACTGGAAGATATAGATCACGCTGTTAAGATCAGCAAACCGTCCCTTTTGGTCTTATTCACTCATCAGTCCAGGTCTATGCTCGAAAAGCTATTTTTCCCTTCTAATGCCACAGAATATTCCTTTTATGGAAAGGTACCTTTACTCACCTTTAAAAAAAAGGATGGCAAATAATTTTGCCAAGGTCCGCTCCTTGATATATGGATTGTCATTTTTATCTGTAGTGGACCAACGTTAATTGTCTTTGTTATACCCCGCCTGCGCTTAGTATTATTATAAGTTGTGGCTGACCGCTACAACAGCCAGCCTGTTGCCATTAGTTGTTTTTCAGGACTGCAAAGCTTTCCAGAAAATACACAACCGGAGGAGTTAAACCTGCATCTGGCTCTTTACAGGCCGCTCATCGCCCAGTAACACACCCCATTGCTTATAATTTTCGCTACGGTCAAACACTATTTTTAAAATAGATAGCACCGGCATCGCCAGGAACATGCCCGAAAGCCCCGCCATGCTTCCGCCAATGATAATACCAACGATGGAAACAAGCGGATTAATTTTCACCTGCGACCCTACGATACGCGGCATTAAAATATTGTTATCCAGAAACTGTACCACTGTAATCGCTCCCAATACAATCAGCACATCTGCAACACTATCTGACGAAGCGAGCGTTAACAGCACACCCAGAATATTGCCGATCAGGGCGCCCAGGTACGGGATCAGGTTCAGAAAAGCGAAGATAATACCAATGAGCAGTGCATTCTGAATGCCCAAAAACCATAATATGCCACCTAAAAGAACAATGATATAGGTAATCTGTATCAGCAGCCCTACAAGATAGCTTTTAACCATTTTTTCAGTTTGCCTTACAGCTTCCTCCACATTCAGATAATCCTCTTTTTTAAACCACATCAGCAGAAATTTCAAAAAAAGGTTCCTGTATAGAATGATCAGGTAGATATAGATCGGCAATAATCCAATAAATATAACCATGCCAGACAAAGATCCAGCCGCGCCGCTTAAAACTCCGCCTAAAGAACTGAATAACTTTTTGCTTTGCACATTAATGAATTTCACTTGCTCTGCCGGGGAATATCCAAATGACTTGCTGATCCAGATACTTAGGTCATCCAGGTGTTTGGCCACGGTACGTTGAATCTGCGGAAAATCATCTACCAAAGCACCTATCTGACTGGATAACAGCCAGATGATCAGCGCCACGATGACCGTTAATAACAATATTGGCAAAAAAACCGCAATAACCTCCGGCACTTTGAGCTTCCTGAAAAAACGAAAGACGGGTAAAAGCACCAGGCTGAAGAAGAACGCCATCAACAAAGGCATAATGATCGTATTTCCAGCGATGATGATGGTTCCTAAAACAAACAGGCCAATTAGTTCTATGGCCCGTTTCACGGTTACCGGCATTTCTTTTACCATGGGAGCAGTTTTACACTTTTAGGAGCGCGCTTTTTTTATTACCCAATATAAGCCTTTTATATTGGTTTCCCATTTCGGAATAATAAGTACGTGCGATTCCTCTAACAAATCAAGGATGGTTAAGCTGACAATAATAATGTCAAAAGTAAGGGAGCCGCCGATAACCTATAAAAGGTAATGGCATTTACTATATAATAACTCCGTTATGCGTGAGGTTAACAAGTATAATGCTATTCAATCATTATCATTTCTCTGTTTTAATGGAGATATCGTATCAGTTCTGATTTCCGAATGCCTGATTTGTCCGCCTAAATAGCCAGTCCTTGCAATCAGTCCAAAGCTTATCAAGGATACGGCGAGCACTATTAACGCCATACGTCTAACCTGTGATGTGTTTTTTAATGTTGCAAAAAGCCCGATCAGCGAAACCCCACCTGTAAGTATTAAAGCGATCAAAGATACCAGGGCGGACTCCTCATGATCTTCAATGAGATATTTAGATATCCCTTTTAAATGTTCAATGGTTTCTTCAGCACCCTCGCCGGTCGCATAAGCAATACCGGCACCAATTGCTGAAACGATCAAAACATTATAAGCAGCGATTAGTGTACCTTTGTTCCTTTTCCATATCCCATGGATCAGGACAAATGCCCCCAAAGCCGTACCAACGATAGGCAGGTGGGTGATCAGCAGGTGGATGTGTGTTTGGTTCATGACTTTTTTATCAAAGGTGATCAACTAATAGCACTGTTTAAATAGCAGTAATCAAGCTAATAAATGATCTTAATCATTTATTGTCGGGTAATGAACGGATAGCTTTACAATCTAAAGAATTACGCCATGAAGATGATTCTAATGCTCACTGACTTTTCGATAAATGCAAACCACGCCGCAAAAACCGCCGCAAAAGCGCTGAGGAATTTAAATGCAGATATACTGCTTTACAATACTTATTATGACCACCCTATACTTCCTACATATGCCGGTGGCCCCTGGGTGGTAGAAGAATTCGTTTTTCGTAAAGATGAAAGCGCGGCACGACTGGGCCAATTGGCTATTCAACTAAGGCATATTATTTCAGATCTAACTACAGACGGCGTTGAACCTAAAATTGATTATCAATTTGGTGAAGGTTCACTTGGCAGAAATACAGCGGCGGTTATTCAGGAGAACAATGTTGACCTTGTTGTAATCGGCAGTAGTACAGACAGCTCTTTAGACCACTTGATCTTCGGCAGAGATACGATGCAGGTGATAGATCATTCGTCATGCCCCGTATTGATCATCCCGCCAAGAGCGGATTTAGCCCGGCTAAAAAAAGTAACGTTAGCCACGGCTTTCGATATGGCCGATATCAATGCAATCAATTACCTAACCGGCTTACAAAAACAGTTACGCTTTCACCTGGAAATTGTCCATGTATCCGCCATAGAAGAGGAAGGCGATCCTGTAAAAGAAAAGGCTTTACTTAACCATATCGAAGCAATCAAACAGGATAATACAACCTTTCGGGAAATAAGGGGAAAAGACGTGATTAAACGATTAAATAGGTTATGCAAAGATAACGGATCGGATATACTGGCACTTGTTCATCATCAAAACTCTTTTTTGTCGGGGCTGTTTGACAAGTCTACAACGGTGGCCGCTTTAGACAACCAGCATTTACCTCTGATGGTCATTCCGGCTGAAATGGTCTGATCGACTCGTGACTAATTATTAGCTGATCAAATAAATGGCAATAAATAATTTCGATATACAGGGCCTGAGCGAACAGGAAGTACTTGCGGCGAGATCTAAATACGGAGCGAACAGCCTTTCGTTTAAGAAAGAAAACGGATTTGTTAATGCGTTGATAGGATTGACAAAAGAACCGATGGTAATCTTATTGTTGGTTACCTCATGTATTTATTTTATTAGCGGAAAGGCCGGAGACGGTATTTTTTTAGCTTCAGCAATTGTACTCGTGGCGGGCATATCTTTATATCAGGACTCCAGAAGCCGGAACGCGCTCGAAAAATTGAAGGATTTTTCGCAACCTAAATGCAAAGTGATCAGGCAGGGAGAAGTTTTGGAGGTAAAAAAAGAAGAACTTGTTATTGGCGACAGCCTGATGGTAGAGGAAGGCACTTTTATTACTGCTGATGGTGTTATTGAACATTCCAATGATTTCTCAATCAACGAAAGCATTCTCACAGGCGAATCCCTGGCTGTTTTTAAAGACAAATCCTCTGCAGACAATCTGATTTTCAGTGGCACAACAGTAGCAAGCGGACTGGCCATTGCAACCGTAACGGCAATAGGCAATCAAACACGATTAGGTAAAATTGGCGGGAGCCTGGAATCTATAGCGGAAGAAAAAACACCCCTGGAAATACAGATCAGCAATTTTGTAAAGAAAATGGTGATCGTGGGGGTTATTGTGTTTCTGACGGTGTGGGGAATAAACTATTTTCATTCGGCAAATATCTTAGACAGTCTCCTTAAGGCGCTTACACTGGCTATGAGTATCCTGCCCGAAGAAATTCCCGTTGCGTTTACCACCTTTATGGCGCTTGGGGCCTGGCGGCTTATGAAAATTGGTGTCGTTGTTAAGCAAATGAAAACGGTGGAGACTTTGGGCAGCGCATCGGTTATATGCACTGATAAAACCGGCACACTAACCGAGAATAAGATGAGCCTGGCGAAAGCGTATGTCCTGAATGAGGATTGCATTTATAATCTTAATGAAAAGCAATTATCCAACGCAACAATAGAGCTAATCGCGCTTGCCATGTGGGCCAGCGAACCGATCCCTTTTGATCCCATGGAAGTTGCCCTGCACAATGCCTACACCCACACAAATCTGGCAGATGAGCGTCCGGATTATAAAATGGTTCACGAATATCCGCTGGGCGGCAAGCCGCCGATGATGACCCACCTTTTTGAAAATAAAAAAGGGAATCGCATTATCGCAGCCAAAGGTGCGCCTGAAGCATTGATCGGCGTCAGCAACTTAAATCAACCCCAGAAAGAACATGTGACTGCTGCAATAGCTGCTTTGGCTATCGAAGGTTACCGGGTATTGGCCGTAGGAGAAGCAAATTTTGTGGGAAGTGATTTCCCTGCTGCACAGCAGGAGTTTCATTTTGTATTCAAAGGGCTGGTTGCGTTTTATGATCCGCCAAAGAAAAACATCGCTACTGTACTACAGGGCTTTTACAAAGCTGGTATCAAGGTTAAAATCATCACAGGCGATAATGCAGAAACTACCGGTGCTATCGCGAAGCAAATTGACTTCCGTGGAGCAGACCAATGTATCAGCGGAGACATGCTCATGCAACTGTCAGAACAGGAACTTAGGGAGAATGTGAAGAAAGCCAACATTTTTACCCGTATGTTCCCGGATGCCAAGCTAAAGATCATCAATGCTTTAAAAGCCCAAAATGAGATAGTAGCTATGACCGGAGACGGAGTTAACGACGGCCCCGCGCTGAAAGCGGCGCATATAGGCATTGCGATGGGAAAAAAGGGAACAGAGATAGCGAAGCAGGCTGCCTCATTAATTTTATTGGAGGATGACCTTTCAAAAATGGTTGATGCTGTAGCCATGGGCCGGCGTATCTACACCAACCTAAAAAAAGCCATACAGTATATCATCTCCATTCACATCCCTATCGTATTAACGGTATTTATACCACTGGCTTTAGGCTGGATTTATCCGAATATTTTTTCACCGGTGCATATTATTTTCCTGGAACTGATTATGGGGCCGACTTGTTCGATCATTTATGAAAACGAGCCCATAGAAAAGAACGCCATGTTGCAAAAGCCACGTCCGTTCAGCACTACTTTCTTTAATTGGAAAGAGTTGGCGACCAGCATAATACAGGGGGTAGCCATCACAATCGGAACACTCACGGTCTACCAATATGCCGTAAGCAAAGCAGCAGATGAACAAGTAACCCGTACCATGGTATTTACCAGTCTGATATCGGCCAATGTTTTGCTCACCTTAGTAAATCGCTCGTTTTACTACTCGCTGTTTACCACAATCAAATATAAAAATAACCTTGTGCTCCTGGTTGTCGGGCTCACAATCTTTATATCATCTTCACTGATATACATCCGCCCTTTAGCAGTTTTCTTTGGTTTCAACCCTCTAAATGTGAGTGACCTGTTGATCAGTGTAATTATAGGATTTACCTCCGTCATTTGGTTCGAGCTTTATAAAGGATGGTTACGTAAGGACTCAAATGTAAAAACCTCGTCATAGAAAATACGTTGATCGTACATTAAGATTTTGAAACAGGCACTTTAGATGGAGAATTAAACCTGATGACACTCCTTATCAATTGATCAAGACGTGATCTTCTTTTTCATCTTACCTGTTATAGTGGCATCGGGTTAAATATTTCTCAGAGAATTTACAGTTTCATTGTGCCGCTTGCCACCCCCTCCGTTTTTTCTTGCTTAACAACCTGTCTATTCCCTGTAATACTTGCGCCTAAGGAATTTGGCATACTTCATAAAGAAACATTTGTTAATTCATTTTTTTGTCTAAATTTGAATTAGTAAAACTTAGACAAAATGAATTATTCCATTTCTGATCTTGAGCAATTGTCAGGTGTTTCCGCCCATAATATCCGTATTTGGGAAAGGAGGTACCAAGCATTTACGCCTTCAAGGACAGCCGGAAATACGCGCTTTTATAATGATGACCAGCTAAAGAAATTATTGAACATAGCCGGACTTTACCACGCGGGCTACAAAATTTCTAAAGCCTGCGCGTTAAGCCGGGAGGAAATGAACAAACTACTCCAGACTGAAATAGATAAAACCCGGCCCGCTCGGCATAAGCATGAGTATTTCATTTCTCAGATCATCAGCAATGCATTAATTTTTCATGAGTATGCAGTAAACGAGCTTATAACCAAATCGTTCGAGCAGAATGGAGTTTTAGGGACATATAAATTCGTGATATACCCCATGTTAGTACGTGCTGGTTTAATGTGGCTAAACAATTCGCTTTGCCCATCACAGGAGCATTTTCTTTCGTCCATTATCAGGCAAAAGCTATTTTCTGCAATCAATGATTGTATGGAGCAACAGCAAAATAGCAAACCGTTATGGCTGCTATTTTTACCGGAAGACGAAGATCATGATATTGGCCTCCTCCTTGCAAGCTATATGTTGCGGACTGCCGGCCATCGGGTGATTTATTTAGGTCCGCAGGTGCCCATGTCGGCTTTAAACCATGCGCTTGAAAGTACGCAACCTCACAACCTTCTTTTTTTTATGACGCGTGTAAGGCCAATTGCTAATGCACAGGCATATATTGACCAGCTCGCGTCTACTTTCAAATCTGTTAAAATATACTTATCTGGCAACAAGCAAGTCATAAATAGCGTTCACTTCCCGAAAAATGTGTATTGGTTGGAAACGCTTCCGGATTTTGAACAAATAATCGCGCCGGTTATATGAGCAAAAAGGAACGAAAAAGGTACGCGATACCAGGCACTGACATTGCGGGATTAAGCGCCGCGGCGTACCTCTTTTTTGCGGGTGTTCCGCCAGCCAGCGTTTCCGGTAATGTTTCAATACATCAATTATTAAACTCTCTGAAAAACCTAATCGATGAAAGAAAAATTTGACCGCCTTTCTGCGGAATGCAGTAAACTGGCAACGCGCAGGTACAGTACCAGCTTTTTTCTGGGCATCAATTTTCTTGATAAAGAATTGCATCAGCCAATTTATGCTATCTATGGCTTTGTCAGGCTTACTGACGAAATCGTAGACAGCTTTCATAATTATGACAAGCGTGAATTACTAAATAAATTTAGAAAGGATTGCTTTGAAGCGATAGAACTGGGTATCAGCCTGAATCCCATCCTTAACGCTTTCCAGGAAACAGTCAATAAATACCATATAGATCACCAATTGATTAACCAATTTCTGCATAGTATGGAAATGGACCTGGACGATCAGCATTATGACCAACAAAAATTTGAAGAATATATCCTTGGATCTGCAGAGGTGGTTGGCCTGATGTGCTTGTATGTGTTCACAAACGGCAATAAGGCACGTTACGAAGCTCTTAAGCCGGGAGCCATGCGCTTAGGTGCGGCCTTTCAAAAGGTTAATTTCCTGAGAGATATCGGTGCGGACTATCTTCAGCTCAACAGAAGCTACTTTCCGGGGATCGACCTTAAGCATTTTTCCGAAACAGATAAAAAGAAGATAGAACAAGAAATTGAACAAGACTTCAATGAAGCGTTGAAGGACATCCGAAAGCTACCAAAATCTTCCCGCCGGGGCGTCTATCTGGCTTACCAGTATTATCGCGAGTTGTTTAAAAAGATTAAGCTTGCGAGCGCCTGCGTGGTTTTTTCGAAAAGATTCAGAATTTCTAATGGCAGCAAGCTTATATTGATATTCGACACGTTGCTTAAACACCAACTCAATTACCTTTAAAAACCGTTTTTCAGATATCCAATTTTTCAGAAATATGTCTTATAGCGTTATCAAGATTGTCTGCGGAAGCAATCAAATAACTCACCGAACTCTCAAATTCCGTTTGACGGTCATCAGCGTCCTTTATTAGTCCGATAATGCCCATGATATTGGAAAGATGACGGCGAACTTCATGCGAATGAATGAACGCGAGTTCTTCGCTTCTTGCTTTAAACACCAGTTGATCATAATAACGCTTCTTTCTTGTCGCGCCATCAATAGTCATCAGCCATACGGTGAATATTTTCGATGAGAAGTTTGAGGTTGCTCCGCTCAAGATGATCAAACCCATTACGCATCACCGATTTCTTTTCAGGATCTTTTTCAATCCAGGCGCCCAATTTTAGCATAAGCCGGTCTTTCCACGACAGTCCGGAAACGACACACCTGCCGGGCAGGAAAAATATTTCGGCAACATCTTTGATTTTGGCACCAAGATTATTTTTTATTATCTCCAGTTGTTGCGTCATGTCATTAACTGCGAAGCTGCAAACAATAAAAATGAAAAGCTTTTTGTCTTTTAGCCTGATGTCATTTTCCTTTAACCAATCGCGTAGTACCAGCCGGCCGATATAAACTGAGCTGCCTATAATAATGGTATCATAAAGGGCTAAAACTGCAGGTGTTACATTCTCTACTTTTGATACCGGCATCTGCAATGTTTCTCCAAGCCAATGCGCATACTGGCTGGTTGCACCATATTTGCCCTGATAAATAATAATTCCGTTCATAGCGGTAATTTGATTTGGTTATACAAGTTACCGAACCGGAGCTAATGCAAAAATGACAATGGTCACCCCTGAACCGTCAATTATATCAAAGCCGACAATAGCGTCAGTCGATTCTTAACCCGAAACGAGATACATAAAGCTTTTATGAGTACCACTCCCCTGTTATTCATGACGAGAATCAATGATCTTGCTGACAGAAATCACAGCACAGTATATTGTGTAATTTAAATCATTAAATTAAAGGGGCCAAATCCCGTGCTAATACAATGTATAACACAAAGCTATTGCAGCTGCCCCCATGGCAGCAAAACTGCTCCAAAGCATCAATTTGGAAATAAACTTGCTATTGTACTCTCCCATGATTTTGGGGTTAGAGGAGATCCTGGCAATCAGGAACAATAGTGGTACCGCTGCTATCCCATTTAATACCGCCGCATAAACTAATGCCTTAACCGGATCGATGCCAATATAATTGATTAGTAATCCAATTAAAGTGGCAATGCATATGACAGCATAAAAAGAGCGCGCCTTTTTCAATTTTAAATTAAGCCCTGCCTTCCAGTTAAAGGCCTCACAAGCGGCATATCCTACCGAGCCGGAAAGTACCGGGACAGCCAATAAACCAAGGCCTATAATGCCGGTAGAAAAAATTAATTTGGCTAAAAATCCGGCGTTAGGAAAGGTATGCACCAGCGGCTCTATCGCCCTTGCCGCATCAGACGCACTTTTTATGTCAGTTACACCGCTATTGTGCAAAACGGTTGCAGCAACTACAATAATACTCCAGGCAGTGAATTCTGAAAATATCATGCCGATAGTGTTATCAATACGCATTTTTTTTATTTGCATCCAACCGGGCCTGGGTTTATGCCGCGAAATCCTCTCCTTTTCTTTCTGCTCCTCCACTTCCTGTGAGGCCTCCCAAAAAAACATATATGGAGAAATTGTGGTTCCCAAAACCCCCGTTATGATAAATAGAAAACTAAAATTTAACTCAAAATGAGGTATAACAGTTGCTTTCAGAACGGTAAGCCATGGCTGGTGTACAATAAACAAAGTTATGGGATATGCCAATAAAGTTACTGCAAGCCATTTTAGTATCCTGGCGTAAGAATGATAAGAAGTAAAAACCTCCAGAACAAGGGTCAACAATGTAAAAAACAAGGTTAATGCAACAAACGGGGCTGGGATAAGTAATCGGGCCGCAGCTGCCATAGCTCCTATATCGGCCCCGATATTGATTGTATTGGCCACCAATACGAGCCCGACAACCGCATATAAAACAGTTTTGCTGTAATGTTCCTTAATTACAGCTGATAGGCCTTTACCTGCTACCATGCCGATACGTGCGCAAGCTTCCTGAACGGCAATCATAAAAGGTAACATATATAGCGCTGCCCACAGCTGATTGTAGCCAAACTGTGCGCCGGTTTGCGAATAAGTAGCAATGCCAGAGGGGTCATCATCAGCAGCACCAGTAGTAAGGCCCGGGCCTAAAATTGAAAAAAATCTCAAAAAGCGGTTCTTTTTTTTCTGTTGATTACCTTTCATGGTATTGAATATCAGAAAATTATATTATTCCCATACACCAAATGATGAATTTTCTGATCACCTACTATGTTTTGACGCTGGTAGTAGTGGCCGCTTATGAGTTAAAGGTTCAAAATTTGATTTAACAACTTTCGCGCAAAATGAAGCTTATCTTATGCTCGTATTGCGTTGAAGCTTGCTGTAAATAGCCAATTCCAGGCTTGTGTCCATATTATAGATATCCTCAAACCTGATTAATTCACCTTTTTTTATGTCACATGTCAGGTAAGTGATTTTTATAGGAACAGGTTTATTAAGCACGAAATTATGTGTCTTTGATTTTTTAAGAATTTTAAACAATTTGTCGCTTTGCTCTGAAGCGTCATATTTGAGCAATAACGCGGCGAGCCCGGCAGCATCATCTAACCAGATACAACCATTACTTAAATCACGTTTATCTTTTTCAAACAGCTTTTGATCAGCAATTTGGTTTAAGTATATGTTGTACACATTTTGAAAATGAAAAACCAGCGATCCCAGGGTGTTATCGCAGCCGGGCGCCTGTTTAGCGTAATAGCCCTGGGGCGAAGTCAATATGCTCTTAAGTTGGGCGTTAGTGATATCTTTTAATTGACCAGCCTTATTATAAATACTGATCTGAAGCCGGTCAAGGAATAAACTATCAGCTATTGCTTTCGGGAGGATGTCGCGGATAAATATCCGGTCAGGAACAAGCCAGTCTGGAAAAGAAGTAAAATAGGTGATTTGGCTCTGCAAAGTCGGACTGGGGGTTTGCGCCGTTCCGACAATAGCTTTAAATACCACCAGCGTATCCGGCAAATGAAATGTCAGCTCGTAGGTAGGGATATTAATTTGTATATATTTTTCCCGGTCATCAACGTTTGCCCACCTGATTCTTTCCATGTTGACGGCGATTTTCATTACATCATTTCCTGGGGTTCCATAGCAATCATCCGGAGCTTGTCCTCTGATTATGTGCAGCATTTCCTGAAAAGCGGTATAGAGTTTTGCATTAGGTTGTACCTCCAAAACAGACTTCGTAAACTCCTGCGAATGTATAATGTCCTGCAGTTTAGCTTCTGCATGAAATGGTACATCCATACCATGATCTACCCTGTCGGATCCGTAGTCGGGATTAAGCTTTCCGTAATGCAAATAGTTCAGCATGGTAATGACAGCATCTGTAAGCAAAACATCAAACTGTGCCTTTAAGGAGTCACTAACCGAACCTGGATTTTCCAAAATATCGCGGAGCATATCAAACTGAAGCTCTTTAGGATGAAAATCATCATGCGATAATCCGTATTGTAACACACAATCTAAAAGCACCATTGCATTCCCGGTGTTTTGACGCGATTGCGGGTTAGTCCATACCGGAAGGTAATTGTTTTGGCGATAAAACCGGGTAACGCTTTGTGGGTAATGTAATTGTTGCGACGTAGCAGCGCTTTTGAGCTGTTCGTTAATTGCATTATTGGTAATCCCCTTCTTTTCCTGGGCAAATACATTAACCAGAAAAAACGAACTGAAAGTGAATAACAAAAGAACCAACTTTTTCATTGCAATATTTTGTGAGTATCCAAATCTTCTTCAGTGCGGCCCATGGCTACATTGATATTGTGTAAAGTTTTGAATAACACCCAGCAAAAAGAATGACACACATCAAATAACTTGTTGATGCAGATCATAAAATTATGCCTACCATCAAATTGGCGTGAGCACCGTCACTATTCATCCTGATATTTATCAAACTTAAAGTACTTAAGAGTGATGACATTAGCAATATGAAAATTGTTAGGAGCTTTAGTATTACTGATAATATAACAAACCATCAGATAAATATTGTAAAAGCGATAATTACTGCATCCACGTTTCTCTTCAGCTTTTCCTGTCAATTAAAAAGCGATAAAATAAGGCCGGTAGTTGCTTCCATATCAGAGTCCGTATATGCGTCCGGCATAATTAAAAGCAAGGATCAATATCAAGCTTTTACCTCAGTTAGCGGTATCATTCAGGAACAATTTGTAACTGAAGGTCAATATGTTACTGCCGGCACTCCTTTAATATCTATTAAAAAAGAAAATCAAAAGCTAAATGTTGAAAACGCGATGATATCGGCTTCGTTTGCCGACTTCAGGCTAAATAGAGATAAACTGGCCGCAGCGGCAATCGCGGTTGATCAGGCCCGGTCCAAGATGCTTAACGACTCAGTAATGTTGGTCAGGCAAAAAGAACTGTGGGGGCAGCAGATCGGTACGAAAGTACAGCTTGAGGAAAGGGAATTAGCAGTAGTCAATTCAAAAACAGCCTTACAAACAGCCATAATTAATTTCACAGAATTGAAAAGGCAATTGCATTATAACGCCGCGCAAAGCATAAATAATCTCAGTATTAACAAACAACAGGAAAGCGACTTTACTGTTAAAAGCAATATAAACGGAGTAGTATATAACCTTTACAAAAATCCGGGCGAAACTGTTAGTCCGCAAACACCGCTGGCCCTCATTGGCAAAGCCGACCGTTTCCTGCTTGAATTACAAGTGGACGAATATGATATCGTTAAAGTAAATCCGGGGCTTACCGTTTTTGTCACAATGGATAGTTACAGAGGCAAGGTATTTGAAGCCAGAGTAACCAAAATATATCCGGAAATGAACGAACACACCAAAACATTTCGTGTTGAAGCTATTTTTACTACCCCGCCGCTAAAATTATATCCTAACACTACTTTGGAAGCAAATATAATTATCCAAACCCGAAAAAAGGCTTTGCTTATCCCCAGAAGCTACTTGCTCAACGATTCCGTTGTGATAAGAAGCGACGGTGAAAAACTTAAAATAAAAACAGGTCTTAGTGATTACCTGCAAGTAGAAGTGATTTCCGGTCTCCAGTTAAATGATGAACTAATAAAACCGATACCATGAATTTTAAGCTGACCTGGAACATCGCGGTAGCTTTATTATTAGCTCACTTGAGACAGACGATTGTTGCCGCAACCGGTGTAACTTTTAGCATAACAATGTTTATTGCCCTATTGAGTTTTATGGGTGGCTTAAACAAGCTTTTAGATGGACTGGTAATAAACCGCACCCCTCATATCAGATTGTATAATGAAATTGCAGCTGCACGGCATCAACCAGTGGACCTTACCAACGCATATCGCCACAGTTACAACTTTGTAAGCTCCGTTAAGCCGCAGAACAAGCGCCTGGGCATTTACAATAGCAAGGCTATAATGAAGGCTATCGCAGTCGATCCACGCGTGCAGGGACTATCACCGCTAATTACCGCGCAAATATTCTACAATACAGGACAGGTTAATATCACCGGCCTTATTAACGGCATTGATCCGAATATGGAAAATGAACTTTTTTTATTTGGCGACTATATTATAGCGGGCAAATTCATTGACCTTAAAAATACACCCAACAGTATTATTTTAGGAAAAGGCATTGCAAAAAAAATGATAGTCCATCTGGGGGATATCATTCACGTAACCCCTGCTAATGGAAACCAGGTGCCTTTAAAAGTAGTAGGGATTTATCAATCCGGTCTTGAAGAGATTGACAACAAGCAAAGTTATACCTCTATCGCAACAACTCAAAAATTACTTGACGAATCAAACAATTATATCACAGACATCCAGGTCAAATTAAAAAACATCACCGAAGCACCGAAAATCGCAGCTTATTACAGGCAGGTATTCAATATAGATGCGATGGATATCCAAACGGCCAATTCACAATTTGATACCGGTAGCTTTATCCGCTCGCTGATATCTTACACAGTTGGGGTAACTTTACTGATTGTAGCAGGTTTTGGGATATATAACATTCTAAATATGATGATTTATGAAAAGCTCGATTCCATCGCAATATTAAAAGCCACAGGATTTTCAGGCAAAGATGTCAGCCGCATATTTAGTACAATTGCATTAGGCATAGGTATTTTTGGCGGCCTGGCAGGGCTGATACTGGGTTTCATCTTATCTGTTATCATAAACCACATCCCATTTAATACAACCGCGCTTCCCACAATTAAAACCTATCCCATTGATTTCAATATAGGTTTTTATTTTATCGCTGGTCTGTTCTCTTTTCTAACCACCTATTTCGCGGGATATTTTCCCTCAAAAAAAGCAAGTAAAGTAGATCCTGTAATCATTATAAGAGGGAAATAACATGGACTCAATAATATTAGAAGCTTTAAACATCTCAAAAACCTTTTATGAACCCAAAGCGGTAAAAGTATTGAGGGATGTTAATTTTTCGCTTCATAAAGGCGAATTCGCCTCAATTATGGGAAAATCAGGCTGCGGCAAATCAACACTATTATATATCCTTTCAACCATGGACACTGATTATGAAGGAGACCTGAGGATTGATCATATCAGTATGAAACAAAAGAACGAACGGGAGCTGGCCTCGGTAAGAAACGAAAAAATAGGCTTCGTATTTCAGTTTCATTACCTTTTAAATGAATTCTCTGTACTCCGAAATGTGATGCTCCCAGGCCTGAGGCTTGGAAAATACAGCGCAGAAGAAACTGAACACCGGGCTTTTGAAAAATTAAAAGTATTAGGCGTTGAAACGGAAGCAAAAAAAAAGCCGAATCAATTATCTGGCGGGCAAAAGCAAAGGGTAGCCATTGCACGGGCATTGATCAATGATCCGCTAATCATCATGGCTGATGAGCCAACCGGTAATTTGGATAAAAAAAATACTGAAATCGTTTTTAACATTTTTAACGAATTGATTACCAATTATCAACAGACGATACTTGTAGTTACACATGATAGTGAATTCGCGCGTAAGACCCAAAGAATTATTGAAATGGAAGACGGAACCATCATAAACTAATTGAAAAAACAGCAACCGCATCGGCATGTAAGAATGCTTCTCAGCGGAATCTCATCATCCAAGGTTTTCTTGCTTTTATCCGGGCTTTTCCTGGTTTTGTCGAACGATCTGCCAAGTCATTTTCTCAATCAACGAATTGGGCCATCCTGAAATTATTCACAGTTACAGCTATTATAATCATGGTGATCTATTGGCAAAAACAGGTTTATATTAAGAGGCCGTATCAAAATAAATTGATACGGCCTCGCTGTCTAACAATTATTTATTATTTAATAACCGGGATTTTGCACCAGTTCGGGCGAATTCCTGTCAATTTCGGGTTGCGGAATCGGCCAAAAATCATAGTTATCGGCATACTTGGTTTTCACAGTGGGGAATAAAGGATTTTGCACAAAGCCGTTCAACTTCTGCGTAGCAATTCCCCATCTCCTCAAATCAAAATAACGGATCCCCTCCAGGGCAAATTCAACCCTTCTTTCATGACGCACTTTCTCTCTAAACTGGGCCTGTGATAGGCCGGCAGCCAGGTCGGGCATATTAACCCTTTTCCTAACCAGGTTAATTGCGTTGTAAGCGCTTGCATCCGGGCCTACTGCCTCGTTTTGTGCTTCAGCATACATCAGTAATACATCTGCATAACGCAATAAAACAAAGTCATTATCACCCTTTACTCCATAGTCAGGGTCTACAAGTGTTGGATCAAGCCATTTTTTTACAGCATAGTAACCTACTATCCATGAATCTTTTCCGGGCTGGGCCACGGCATATGATCCTGTAAATGGCCACCCCTGCGCTTTGGTATCACCTGGAAAAAACAGGGTCATCCGCATCCGGGGATCGCGATTGTCAAACGGTTTTCCCTTTACATAAACGGCAGATGAGGTTGTGTCCTTGCCATCAGCAGCTTCGTACTCGTTAACCAAATCCTGGGTTGCTAATTCTCCTTTCCAGCGTTGTAAGGGCACACTTATACCATTATCCTGGTGCGAGAGATTTGGCAGTTGGTATTTAACCGAAAACATGATTTCAGGGCTGCTGTTCTGCGCAGGTTTATAAAAATTTGAAGGATAAGACGGGTTTAAAGAAAATTTCCCGCCTGCGATAATGGTATTGGCGAGCGTGGCCGCATCGGCGTATTTTTTCTCAAATAACAATGCCCTTACCTTGTAACCCTGGGCTGTAGCTTTAACAGCATGTCCGTTGCCATAGGCAACATCCGGTAAGCCAGCTATCGCCAGGTCAAGGTCTGCCTCTACTTGTTTCAAAACATCGGCCCTGGTAGATTTGGCCATGTGTTTTTTATAATCCAGCGTAAAAGGATCGGCCGTGGTAATGATCACATTTCCGTATAATATAGCAAGCCAGTAATAATTAAAGGCACGCAAAAAATAGGCTTCAGCCTTGTATTGTTTAAGCTTATCGCCGGTAAGTACTTTATCAACGTTTGCCAAAAAATAGTTAATGGAGGCTATAGCAGTATAATTATTAACATAATAGGACGATTGATAAAGATTATAAGTATCAAAAACGCCGGGAGATAAACCAGATGACAGTGCACTGGTACCGCCACCATAGTTATATTGCCCGTAAGAATTGTCACTAAAATTATCCCATGCAACCACCTCATATTGCGATGTGGAATAGCTCCCTCCCTGTGCATATAAGAAATTGTAACAACCTGTTAATGCCAGGTCGGCATCACTTTCTGACTTCCAAAAATTTTGAGTAGAAAGTTTATCCGGTGGATTGAGGTCAAGGGAACTTTTCTTACAAGATACCAGTATGACTACCACCGTCATCAGTATGTATATATACTTATTATAAAGTTTCATAATCGTTTTCTTTAATAATTTTAAAGTTTAATGGAAGCTCCAAAGGTTATCGTTCTGTTTTGCGGATAAGTAACGTAGGTTCCGTCCCCTACCCGTTCAGGATCAAGGCCCGGATACTTACTTATAGTAAATACGTTGTCAGCCGCTACAAAAACCCTCAGCGATTTTATCGACACCTTTTTTAGCGCAGGTAAGGCGAAATTATAACCCAGTTGTAAGCTTTTAAGACGAACGAACGAGGCATCTTTTAAGAAATAAGTAGAAGGATAATTTTGAACCGCCGCATAACCATCTGCCACGTAAATCTTAGGCATTGTATTCGTATGGTTGGTTGGAGTCCAACGATTTAGCCAATCTGTTGTTGGAACAGAACCTTGCCTGAAAGGCTCAATTCCCCAGCCATTAACATAAGCCTTTTGGCCCTGGGAGCCATATAGCTGAGCGCTAAAATCAAACCCCTTATAAGCAGCGCCGATATTGGCCGAATATTGATATGAAGGGAATCTGCCGCTCACATAAGTTCTGTCATTGGCATCTATTTTACCGTCGCCGTTAACATCTTTGATCTTCAGGTCGCCGGGAGTAGGTGTAACCGGCTGTTTAGGCGAATTGTCTATCTCCTGCTGACTTTGGAATATCCCGTCCCACACATACATGTAGTAAGCATCCAGTTCATGTCCCTCTTGCCTGATGGTGTGGTCGCTGATATCCTTTGATCCGTACCTTTCAAGCTTGTTTTTGTAGGTTTGAAGATTTACGCCTACGGTATAAGAGAAATCTCTTCCAATCCTGTCGTTATATTGCAGGGCAAACTCGAAACCTTTATTACGAAGCGCCCCGTCATTGATTGTAGGCGCGTTCAAACCAATATAGAATGGCACCTGCGAGCTTCTCAAAATATCAAAAGTATATTTATTGAAATAATCTGCCGACAAAACAAGTTTGTTATTTAAAATGGTCATATCAAGGCCAATATCTCCAACCCGCGTGGTTTCCCAGGTCAGGCTCGGATCAACCAGCGTATTGGCGACGAAACCTGAAGAAACAGAGCCTCCAAAGGCATAATTGGCACCCGACAGAGTTGATTGATAAGGATAAGTTCCGATATTCTGATTACCCAACTGTCCCCACGAGCCCCGGACTTTAAGGTCATTTAACCACAAAACATCCTTCAGGAAATTCTCTTTGGAAATTCGCCAGCCACCGGAGAATGAATAGAAAGTACCATACCTTGAGTTTGAAGGCAAACGGGAGGTTCCATCGTATCTGATGTTAGCGCCCAGTAAATATTTATCTGCATAATCATAATTGGCACTGCCATAAAATGAGCTGATCGCCCATGCGGATGATGTGCCGTTATTGGTTTGCCCGTCAGAAGGCCCGGCATTCAGTTCCCGCAGGTAGTTTGTTACATACTGGGTGCGGGACGCGTTGATGTTACTGGCATTATTTTTTTCCCGCTGATAACCGGCAAATGCCGAAAAATTGTGAAGCCCAAGGCTCTTTTTATAAGTCAGCTGGCTATAATATACCGTATAAATATTGTCTGAATTGCCCACATTTAAACCCGGCGACCCATCATCAAGGTTGCCCGCAGGAGACATATCACTATAATAATATGTAGGAATTACCGGCCTGAAATCATTGAATTTATAGTAGCCATAATTAAACCCTCCTTTATTTTCCCAACGCAAACCTTTAAAAAGATCGATATCCAGGGATAGGTTACCCTGTAAATAATAATCATTACCCCGTGTTCTGATATCCTCGCCTACAATAGCCGCGGGATTTTTATTACCCTGCTCGTTGGAGTATGCTTTTTTTATCCATCTGCCATCTGAACTTTGGGCAGGATATAATGGTGATTGGGCCAATGCCGAAAGAAACTGATCACTTGCGCCATTTTCAGGGGTCAGTTTTCTGCCGTACCGCATCTGGATATCCGATCCAAAAGTGATCCGTTTATTTAGCTTTGAGTTTAAACCCAGTGAAAACGTATATTTCGAATAGTCAAATCCCCGCATCACGCCAGGCTGGTTGGTAATACCGACGCCAACACTATACGTTGTACTATCCTTACCCCCGCTCATGTTCAGATAATGGTTTTGGGTATAAGCTGTTCGAAAAATATCATTCAACCAGTTATGATTCGGATATTTTACCCTGTCGGTTGCGTTTTGGTACAGATCTATCTGGGCCTGCGTATACAGGGGCGCGAGCGAGGAGTTTGTCCGTGCCTCATTTGACAATTGCATGTACGTTGCCGAATTGGTGATTATATCAGGGAGTTTGGTAGCCTTGGAGACCCCCAGATTGTATGTATACTGGATAGCCAGGCTACCGGCCTTACCTCTTTTAGTTTTTACTACAATAACACCGTTAGCACCCCGGGAGCCGTAAATGGCCGCCGAAGAAGCATCCTTTAATACAGATATCGATTCGATATCATTGGCGTTCAATACATCAAGGCTTCCCGGAAGGCCATCAACAATAATTAATGGATTGGACCCTGCCCCGCTGAATGTACCGACGCCCCTTATGGTTAATTGAACATTTTCATTTCCTGGCTCTCCGGAACCCTGAACAACCTGTAAACCCGGCAACTTACCCTGCAGTAAAGTTGAGGGTGAAGTAGCGACCCTTTTATTAAGTTCATCGCCAGAAACGGTAACTACTGCACTGGTCAATTTATGCCTGCTCTGCGTACTGTAACCAACAACAACTACTTCGTTAAGGGCCTTGTTATCTTCCTGCAATTGAATATTGACAACTTTTTGGCCATTTATCGCTACTTCACGGGTTACGTAGCCTAAATAACTGACAATTAACGTCGCGTTATAATCGGGCGCATTTATCGTATAATTACCCTGTCCATCGGTTGCCGCTGCTACAGTGGTTCCTTTTACCTTAATGGTAACTCCCGGCAATACTACTCCCTTATCATCGGTAACCTGCCCGGTAACTTTTACCTGTATTATCTCCGGTCCATCATTTTTATCTTCACTATTTTGTGAGCCGGTGTCGGCAGGTGTTCGGAGTTTTGTCAGGATAATTTGATTGTTAACGAGTTCAAAACCAATACCATTAGCAAGAAAAACCTGCTCCAATATTGCTTTTAAATCTTTCTGCCCTCCCGCAGTCGTAACCTTTTGTTGATTACTTAAAGTTTCTTTTAAATAGACAAACTTAACTCCCGCTTTTTTTGAAAGCATATTAAGAAAAGACTTCATATCCATATCAACAGCGGCGATATCAACCTTGCGGTCCAGGACTCCCTGCGCACGCGTGGTGCCGGCTACCGATACACCTGCAAATATGATGGCCAACAAAATCTGGCAACAGGATAACTTCATAATTTTATACCAGTTGATCGATATTAGTAAATTAATATTCATACATTAGTGTGTTTTATTTGGTAAAAAAATGAGACAAAAAAGCCCCCGCACCTCTACGAAAGGTGTGTAATGACACGGCCGGGGCCCGAAGAAAGCGTGGTAACGACACGCTTTCTTCATTTTACATAAGTGGTGTTTGCTGAGGTTAATCTTTCTTCATAATTTAACTTTAGGGTTAATAATAATTGGTTAATTGGTTGTTATGGCTCTCTGTAACACAAACTTCTTCCCATCGGTTACATAGCTAACGTTGAGGAGTTTTTCAAGTACTTCCATTATTTCGGGCAGGCTTTGATTGCTAAAGTCAGCCTGTAACTTGGCTTCTGCAAGATCGTGATCCCCGTCGGGCAACATAATTATCACATCAAATTGCTGTTGAAGTACACGAACTGCTTCTCTAAGGGACACATCATTAAATGAAAGGCTGGTTTTTCCCCAAATTTTCAATACCGAGTGCTTCTCTACAAGGCTAACTTCAAGTTTATCAGTCTTTTTTGCTGTTACCTGCCAAACTGCCTTTTGCTGAGGATGGAGCATAACATCTGCAACGTCTTTATTTCGATCAGCTATCGCGACAGATACTTTTCCGGTAACTACTGCTACTTCGGCGCGAAGCGCATGTTCATTATCCTTTACACTAAAACTGGTTCCCCAAACTTTAGTTGACATGTGCGCTGTCCGGACAATAAATGGATGGGCGTGATCTTTTTTCACGTCAAAAAACGACTCGCCGGTAAGCGAAACAGTCCGGAATTCACGATTAAATGTACGGTCGTATGCAACCATAGTCCCTGGGCTAAGCCAGGCCGTACTACCATCGGGCAGCGTTACTTTTTTTATCTTTTGCCCTGTATTTACAATCCTGACATTATCATTAATAACCGTTGATTTATTTGCCGCCGGTTGTTTGTACCATAAAAGGCCAATTGTAATAAAAATCAAAATGCTGGCTGCTATTGCACCGGCCCAATAATAATTAAACTTCTTTACGGGAGGTTCGGACAAGCGTATTTTCTCGCGTATTCCCAATATCAACCGGTCCTGTAAGGCCTGTTTAGCCTCCGGCGAAAGCTGATCATACGCATCCGGTTCATTTTCCGGCGCATTAAACCACGTGAGTACTGTGGCCTCTTCGTCAGTATTACATTTCCCTGCAAGGTATTTCTCAATAAGTTCCGGTGTAATAGGTTGCATGGTTTTAAAATTGTCCTTTTAATAACCAAGACAGTTAAAACCTATGTAGCACCCAAAAGAATTTTATTTTTATTTAAAAAAAGTTTTAAGATAGAGCAAGGAGTATATAATAGCAATTGTAAACAACTGGTGGAGGGATAATCGCAAAAATCTGAGTGCCCGGTTCATATGATTTTCTACCGTTTTTTCGGTAATACCCAGCTCGGCGGCAATCTGCTTATTAGATTTGTATTGTTTCCGGCTGAGTTCGTAAACAGTTCTGCATTTTTCGGGGAGTAAATGAAGATTCCGGTCAACCTCCTGCCCAATTTCTTTAACTATCAGCATTTCCTCAGGGGCGGTTTGCGGAACAGGCGCCGCTAAACGCAAAATTTCAGTGGCCCTATCACGAAGCATTTGCTTTTGAATATGATTCAACACCAAATTTCGTAACGCAACATACAGGTATCCACTCAGGGTTGCCTTTATATACAATTGCCCGCGTTTAATCCATAAATTCACAAACAGGTCCTGCACCAGTTCTTCTGCTATTTCTGCTTCGCGGCACCGTTTTAGTGCAAATGAATATAAAGCCCCGTGATAACGGTGAAAAATTTCTGTAAATGCTGCATGGTCAGAAAAATTTAACCGCTCAACCAACTCCTCATCGGTTAATGTTTTCCAATTGTTCATGCTTAAACTAAATTTAAAATTGGTTCTCGGTGCTAAGAACGCACTGGCAGTCAAATCTAAAATAGTATTTTAATTTTTCATTAACATAATCCGACTTTCTTATGTACGAATCAGGCATTTTATTAAGCCCTTTATGCAATTTTTACTTTTATTAAATTGTTGATTGACCTGTAAAAAAGATTTTGGTTGCCCCTCTTCACCAATTTTTGTTTGCATTCCTACTATTTGACTATAATAGCAAAATGCCGCCTGTATACCGGCAGATCTTTTATTGATCTGCCAGTAATAATACAACTCGCTGGTGTTGTGGCCTGATGCGGTATAAACTGCCATTGGCGCTTTTTTCCAGAGTGCCCTGCTGCATAGCAAGCCGGTAGGTATGGCCATCAAATTCATACAGGGCGCTGTTGCCTGTCAATTGTTTAAACGGGGTTTTAGCGCCTTCCGCAATGCACAAGTCCAGGAACCAGTCGCCGGCCGGGTGGTTCTTAGCCATGATGGTCAGGGATTTTTCGTCCATATTGATTTCGAAAGAACCTTTACCAACAGGCCATGAAGCATGGGCCGTCGTCTTATTCATATTTGTGAACACAGGATCTCCTCCCTGAACCGGCGCTTCCCCGGCCCCGTCGTTCATCATCAGGCGAAAACCCTCGGGTTTGCCGCGTTTTCCCCATTGAAAACCATCTGCCACCGGGAGCGTGTAAAAGAAACTTTGATTAACGGTAGTAACGTTATTCAGGTATTTATCCGGCACGGTTTCGTTAAACAGGTGGATATCGGTTATCCGCAACGTTCCATTTTCCCAAAGCAGGTTAGTCCTGTAAAACCTGCTGTTATACCAAACGGTTTTTTTATCGCTGTTTGCCAGGTCCCTGCTTACCGTAAAGGTTGTAGCTGGGGTTACCTTATAGGTACGTTTAAACCATTCGCCCGACTGCGCCATGGTTTCTACCCGAACCTTGCCCTGTTTGCGGAGACGGGCAATAACCGGCATCTGCCATTCCAGCCCTTTTTTCATGGCATCCCAGGTGAATGAATTTTCCTGCCCAGCCTGCGTATAATTGTAGCCGAGCGAGGAATCATTGGCAAAAGTTTGCAAAAACCAGTTGATCCACTGCTCATTTCCGCCCGCGTGGGGGTAAACAGGCTCAAGCGTGGTTACCGAGCTGCCATCGGCGTATTGCCGTATAGGGTCGCTACCCAGCATCCTGAATACGGGCACGGGCAACTGCCTATCTGCATGCTGGGCAGGCATATAAGCGTTTAAACGGCTCGGGTAATACGCCTGGTTCCAGTAACCGCCCCACAGGGTGAAACCATCGGTACCTACCTGGTCTTTACAGTTGGCAGAGGCAACAATCTTATATTTATCGTACATGTAATTCAGCGAATGCGCATCGATGACCCATGAAGCGATGGATTTGGGATAATACCCGAATATGCTTTTAAAATCAGCAAAATAAACGTCGATGATCTTTTCGCGTTCCGCAGGCGTGTAACCCACAGAAAAACCGATGTCTGAATGCCAGTCCCAGGCATATTTTCCCCTCCATTTGATCCCAGCTTTTTCAATCAGCGGTTGCGGCAGTTCCCACCATCCCCCAATCTCAAACTCATCTTTCGGAAGTGTTTTCAGCAAATCCTGGTAGCGCTTGTCAATCAGGGCATCGTACTGTAACAAAAAAGTTCCGCCCAGGTGATATTGCTTCATCAGCGCAATCTGGTTTACCACGGTCTGGTACAGGACATCTTTGGTGATACCCGCATCACGTGGTTCGATGTCGCGGATAAAATTGACAATGTTAACGATTTTAGGCGTATTGCCTGGCTTTGTTTTTTGAGCGAACAAAGGTGTGGTAACGACCGCCGCCATTGCCGCTGAAGTGAAGATCAAAAGAGTTTTAAATCTCATAGACGATAGTGCTTCTATTTTATTTTCCGGGAACAGGTATCGGTAGCTTTGCGCGCGGATGAACAAGTATTCCGTTTGCCTGGTTTATAGCGATTGTAACCGCTAAGTTATCATAATTCGATTTTTTCAAACAGCCTGCTAAGATATATAATGCGTATCCGTAACCGTCCCCAACTGTCTGTCGGAGCAAACCCCAGAAGTGTTCGGAAGATTTTTAATTCCCTCCCCTGGGAGGGGTGCGGCTGGATTTCGTGGTGGCAGGGAGGGGTATATACGTCATTTCAGGCGAATAAGTCTGTGAATGAAACCCCTCCCTACACCCTCCCAGGGGGAGGGAATCGCACAATCTTCGCTTTTTTTATTTCTTCCGAACACTTCTGGAGCAAACCCGGTCGATTAACCGTACTGGCTGCTACATACCGCAGGAAAATGAAAAACGACATCTATCAAAAACTCCGCAGATTTGGCCCCTCACTTGAACCGCGCAAAATAACACACTGTCCGAGTCAGTTGCTTCCGGTTTGTAGTATAGATAGATATAAGGCCGGCTAATTATCGATTCAGGCTTAAGCTTGATTTGATCGCTGTCAGTTCCCCTAAAAGGCGCGTTTCTTTTACCATATCTTCCAGGCCCAGCTCTTTGGCTATCCGTGCGATCTCCAGGTTGAGGGTGGCAATTTCCGTAGGGCGGTGTTCATTGATGTCCTGCAGGGTAGATATCAATTGTCCATCGGATGAGCGGCTGATGGCAAGCAAGGTCTCGGTTACCTCTTCCTCCGGAAGGGAGACGCCACAAACGTTAGCTACCTGGATACACTCTTTAATTATTCGTTTTCCGATTGCCAGCGCTTCATTATTACGGTGAAAAATACTGTTATCAATGTTCAGCAAAGGGCACACAGAGTTGAACACGCAGTTGACGATCACTTTTTTCCAGATCACTGCCTGGATATTTGATTCTGGTTTAAAGGAAAATGCAGGGCTGTTTATTTCTGATACGACTGCTGCAAGACTTTCCTCATTGCTATTGATCGCCCCTACCGGGCAGGTTGCTACCGGTTTGAACCGTACCACGTTTTCGGAGGTAAACTGGCCCGTCACAAACAACACGCAACGATATAACTGCGTAAAACCAAGCATGATAAATGGCTGCTCCACATTCAGGCCATTCTGCAAAAGGACGACAGGATAATGGACTCCCTTTAAAGCTAACTTCGCCGCTAAAGCGCTATTGGCAAATGATTTGGCGGTGATGACAACGATGCCATCAATCGTTTTTATTTGACTGAAAGTTTTTACATCAATGTTTTCACTTACTTCTGATCCGTCGGGCAAGTTAATCCTGATCCTTTCAGATGTGCCCGGCAAGCCATCAACAGTTCCGCGGATCAACAGCACATTCTTACCGGCATGCTTTAATATAACCGCAAGCGTGCGGCCTATGACGCCCGCTCCTGCAATATATATCGTTTTCATATCTGTTGTGTTCCCGGGTTATCGCTTGCAATAAACCACGAGGGAAGCTTTAGCCAGGGCCGCTTTGTTAAGCAGGTATCCTGATAAAGCAGCCGGCGTGCCAGTTGCAATACCCAATTTATCTGTATTCAACGCGTAAACCGTGATGATGTAACGATGCGGTGCTTCTCCTTCACCAGGGCAGGGCCCCTGGTACCCGGCGGCGCCCGTGTCATTAATGCTTTGCAAACTACCGGCCGGCGCCGCGCTGACTTTTGGGTCACCTGCTCCACGTTTCAGTTCTGTAACAACCGGGGGGATATTGACAATCACCCAATGCCAGAACCCGCTCCCTGTGGGGGCATCAGCGTCATACATGGTAATCGCGAAGCTTTTTGTACCTGCAGGCGCGTTTGACCACCCGAGCTGCGGCGAATGATTTTGTCCGTTGCAGCCAAAGTTGCCGGCCACAAATTCATTGGTAAACTGACCGCCAAGGTCTGCACTTTTAAGGGTGAATGTCTGTGCAGATGAGCAGTAATAACTGATTGCAAAAGCGCAAAAGAGGATGAATTTTTTCATGCCTCAAATATGCCTGCGTATTGCATAAGGCAATTGTTGCTGAAAGTTCAGAATATAATGAGAAAAGCTCAAATTATGGCGTTTTACGGTAATTCGCCGGAGTTACGCCATATTTCCTTTTGAAAGCCGTGTTGAAATTGGACACGTGCTGATAACCGTAGTCCAGGTATAGCTCGCTGGCCGACTTGCCTTTTAGCAGTTCGGTACAAGCCATTTCCAGTTTCCGCTCCCGGATGTATTTTTGAGGAGCTACCCCGTAATCTCTTTCGAAGTCACGCTTAAATGACGACACGCTCCGGTTACTCAGAAAGGCAAGTTCATCGAGTGTAAGGCTGCTTAACAGGTTATTTTCAACAACAGTTTTAAGGGATATATCTGCAGGGTTGCCGAACATGCCGGTCAAAAGTTCGGGCGCCAACTCATGCAAAGCGGTGAGCAATTCGGTAAGTTTGAGTAAGGCCATTTCATAAGAAAGGCTTTGCCTGCCGGCGATCAGGGATTTGATGTTGCGCACATACTCATTGATATAAGTGTTGGTCTTGAAATAAATATACGGCGCATCGCCGGCGCTGGCTCCCCCCTTGCCGGGGCGGCTTACCGTGAATTCCTGCCCGATGCTGCGCGGAAAAAAGACAATTACACTACCATAGGGCTCGGCGTTATTGCTGTGCTCGGCAATAATTGAATTGCCCTCAGGTATCAACATGCCATAACCCGGGGTAAGAACAGTATTTTCAGCGGCACGATAAATCTGTTTTTGACCATTTTGTACAAAGCTGACCGCGCACCGGCTAAAAAAAACGCGCGTACGGAAAGCGCTGCCCCTATCATGATAATCCACGAAAGTGATCTCACCAGCCGAAATGTGGGAATGGTGACGTGTAACTTCCGGTACCTGTATGATTTCCATGCTGTTTTTTGGAACAAATAAACCGCAAAATACGCTCAATCCAAAATGAGTGCGGATAAAAACCCGCGGTTCATGAACTAAAACCTTGACTTTTCCCTGATACCTAACCAGCGATTCATTCCTTAGATTTGTTGTTAGTATGAAGAAAATTGGCTTTTTATCGTTCGGACACTGGTCCGACCACCCTGCATATAAGACGCGTACCGCGGCCGATACCTTGCTGCAATCTATTGACCTGGCGGTTGCTGCCGAAGAAATCGGCCTTGACGGCGCTTATTTCCGCGTCCATCATTTCGCATCTCAACTGGCATCTCCCTTTCCTTTGCTATCGGCTATCGGTACAAAAACAAATCGGATTGAGATCGGCACAGGTGTGATAGATATGCGGTATGAGAACCCGCTTTATATGGTTGAAGACGCCGGGGCCGCCGATCTGATCTCGGGCGGACGGTTACAACTGGGCATCAGCCGCGGTTCTCCGGAACAGGTGATCGAGGGCTGGCGTTATTTTGGATATGAGCCTGCCGAGGACGAAAACGATGCGGATATGGGGCGTAAAAAAGCATTGGTATTTTTGGATAAGTTAAAAGGTATTGGTTTCGCCGAGCCAAACCCATACCCCATGTTTCCAAATCCGCCGGGCTTGTTACGTTTAGAGCCCTACTCAAAAGGACTGCGGGAACGCATTTGGTGGGGCGCTGCTTCGAACGCCACGGCTGTTTGGGCAGCCGAGCAGGGAATGCATCTGCAAAGTTCCACATTAAAGTTTGATGAAAGCGGCAAGCCTTTCCATGTACAGCAGGCCGAGCAAATCAGGGTGTATAAAGAGGCGTGGAAGAATGCCGGTCATAATCGCGAGCCAAGAGTATCAGTAAGCCGTTCTATTTTTGCATTGGTAAACGACCAGGACAGGCTTTATTTTGGCCAGCAAGGGAAAGGAGCAGACAGTTTCGGTTATATCGAAGCGGATAAGCGGGCGGTCTTCGGCAGAAGTTATGCCGCTGAACCAGACCGGCTGATCGCCGAACTATCTAAAGATGAAGCCATCCAGGAAGCGGATACGGTGCTTTTGACAATACCTAACACCTTAGGTGTTGATTACAATGTGCATGTGCTGTCTTCTATCCTGGAGCATGTGGCTCCCGGGCTGGGTTGGCGTTAAAACACTTGGTAAGCGCATGCGGAATGCAGCCATCCTGACGGTAGGCGCTATGATTCGCGCTTCGAATTGTATGCCCATGAAATCATGGCGGCGGCTTTCGGCATACCTGCAGATGTGATAGCTCCCCCGCTGCCGGTGGCAGGCATATGCTTTACTGAACAAGATGCTTTCGCCAACAATGTCGCGAAGGCACTTGTTTACGGTCGGATCATTCCTGCCTCAATGTATAACATGGCGGCTCGATAAGCATTGCAGGAAAAAAATAATAAAACCCTTTTTGTCATGATACATTATAATTGAATCATAACATTATCCAATCCCTGCTATCTAAAACTGATAAATATCATCTTTACCATTGATTTCTTGCAGGTAAAGCGGCCTGTAATGGCGGATATATTTGCATGTGCCAACACAATATCCATTTTCAGCATTTTCCGCCCGGTCCGAAGAAGAGCAGCGTGCGACGACACTTTTTAAGAAAAAAAATCCCAATGATTGTTTTTTTCGCAATGATGCGGAATTTGACTGGCTTTACCCGGAGCATTTGCAGTCCTTATCACAAAAACAATGGACGCCTATTGCCATCGCCAGAAAGGCCGCCGAATATTTAGCAGTAAAAGGCGCCAAAGTACTGGATGTTGGTAGCGGCATAGGAAAATTTTGCTTAACCGCGGCGCATTTTTATCCTGACTCTTTTTATTTCGGGGTTGAACAGCGACATGAACTGGTGCATTACGCCCAAACCACACAAAAATACCTGGATCTTAATAATGTCAGTTTCATACATGCCAATATCACCCAGGTTAACTTTCATCAATTTGATCATTTCTATTTCTATAATTCTTTCTTTGAAAATTTAGACCAGGAGAACGCTATTGATGATCATATAGAAACTTCCTACGGCCTCTACGCCTATTATTCACGGTATTTAAAATCGATGCTGAATGATAAACCGTCGGGTACAAGAGTAGTGACCTATCAGAGTTTCGGAGAAATTATTCCGATAGATTACAGCATGAAAGATCTCGCTTATGATTCCTTACTTCAGTTGTGGGTCAAAGATTAATTACGATTTAATTTAAACACTTGAATAACATGCAGTTCCCTTTTTTATGTATAGTGATACAATAAGTATTTCTTATTTCCGCAAAGACGCGGCTTTCGATACTTTGTATCCGACACACATCCGGGAGCTATCACAAATGCACTGGACTGGCCTGGACATTTCGCTCGAAGCCAGCAATTTCCTCGCAGCCCCAGGGGCCAGAATCCTGGATATTGGCAGCGGCGTCGGTAAATTTTGTATCGCGGCGGGCGTTTATCATCCGGAGGCTACCTTTTACGGCATTGAGCAACGGGAAGAGCTGTTCAATTATGCAGAATCAGCCAAAGCGCAGATAGGTGTACCCAATGTGCAGTTTATGCATGGTAACCTCACTAACCTGGATTATGACCTGTTTGATCATTTTTATTTCTTCAATCCCTTTTATGAAAATATAGAACCAAGCATCCGGATCGATTATAGCGTCAATACCTCGTTTGATCTGTACAACTACTATACTTTGTTCATTTACGAAATGCTGAACAAAAGACCGGCCGGCACCCGGTTGGTTACCTTCCATGCCCCGGAAAAACAGATTCCGGTTAGTTATCGATTAGTGAACAATTCCTATAGCCGGGTGCTGAAAATGTGGATCAAGCAGTAAAAGAGTTGGTTCAGCCTTGCTATAGAAAACATTCAGATCAGGCCTGATGAACGCGGCAATATTTATTAAATAATAATTGAACGATAAAAAATAAAAATCATGAATTACCCCGAACATTTATTTTATACCAAAGACCATGAATGGATCAGCTTCGAGCAGGACCATGCATTGATTGGTATCACCGATTTTGCACAAAAGGAATTGGGTGATATCGTTTATGTTGATATCCCATGCCTGAATAAGATCATTGCTAAAGAGGCCATATTTGGCACAGTTGAAGCGGTAAAAACAGTATCAGATCTTTTTATGCCGGTAAATGGTAAAGTAATAGCGGTTAATCCTTTGCTTGAAACTAACCCCGAGCTGGTGAACCAGGACCCTTATGGATGCTGGATGATCAAAGTGCTGGTAAGCTTAGCAGACGACCGCGAGTCGCTGTTGACGGCAGAACAATACCTGGCACAGATCGGAGGTAACTAATCCTCTGCGTTGATACCATTTTGAACGGTATTAAGCCAAATATTTAACCTTACTGGCTAAAAAACAAAATCAAACACATTATTTATTTAACACAAAACACAATGGAAAAATTTAAAGCGGCAAAAGATTTGATAGATGCCATAGAGAAAGACATGTTCAGCTTTTACGAAAAAGGCAACAAAGCTGCAGGAACCAGGGTTAGAAATGCTATGCAGCAATTAAAAGTTATGGCAACAGATATCCGTAAAGAAATAACAGAAAAGAAAAACAATCAACAATAGTTTAAGAACTGTTTTGGGAAAATAAACCTGGTCAACCTTTGACCTGGTTTATTTTATCAATAACAGCCTGACAAATCATTCTTTTTGATATATGATCGGATTTCCTTTACGTGTTACTTATCAGCAGCAAGATTTTATTTATTATATCATTGCTGCCCCGAGTAAAAAGAACCATACCCTTGAAATTCTTTTAGATGCTAAAAGTTATACTTTTATTCTGAGTTTAAATAAACTATGGATCGAAAAAGACCCGGATAAAGATCGTCCTCTTGATCAGGGGTTGGTGCTGGCTATAAGCAGAGCGGTGACCTTGCGTTACCCTATTTAATAACAGGATTATAACAGGTCAAAGCTTTTATTAACCTGCATAGGATTTTTTTGAGGGATCGGTGTCCAATAAAACTTCATCTGCCCGTTTTAATGCTTTTTCAAATGTGTCCCGGACATTGCCTTTACCGATTTGAAATAATAAACGCGTCTTTTTTAATGCTTCTGTTACCTGTTCGCTGTTTGCCTCCGACAGGATAAGTTTAGTTCCTTTCTTTTTTATTTCCTGATGAACATCCCTTAATACCCTGATACCGGTTGCATCAATGACGGGCACATTCCCCATCCGGATAATCAATACCCGGGCGGGTTTTTCCAACACTTTCATCGTGTCTTTAAATTTATAGGCCGCACCAAAGAACAAAGGCCCATTGATCTCAAAAACGTCAACCCCTTTGGGGATATCCGATTGGTTAAATTCATCATCAGATAATTGATCCCGAGACAAAATAGTTTGCTGTACAGAACTGGACTGCATCATTTTGCGCATAAAAAGGAAAGCGGCAACAATTATCCCAATTTCAATAGCTACGGTCAGGTCTACCAATACGGTGAGGCCGAAGGTGATCAACAAAACGGAAGCATCACTTTTAGAGCCTTTAAATACGTCCATAAAATTCCCCAGTTCGCTCATATTCCAGGCCACCACCACCAATATACCTGCAAGTGTTGCCATGGGGATCAGCGCTGCCCATTTGCCTATAAAAAGCATAATAAGAAGTAAGGTAATGGCATGGATGATCCCCGCTACGGGTGTACTTCCGCCATTTTTTATATTGGTAGCCGTTCTTGCTATTGCCCCTGTGGCTGGAATGCCCCCTAAAACAGATGAACAGATATTGGCCACTCCCTGTGCAATGAGCTCTGTATTGGACCGGTGATTTCCGCCGGTCATGCCATCTGCCACAACGGCTGATAATAAAGACTCAATGCTGCACAGCAAAGCGATGGTAAAAGCAGGCCTGATCAACTGCCTGATGGTTTCCAGGCTTACATCTGGCATAACCGGGTGCGGTAAAGCAGCAGTGATCACTCCAAAACGGCTGCCAATAGTTTCTACCGGAAGATGGAAATACCGGACAAGCAGTGTGCTCATGACAATTGCGATCAGCGAACCGGGAACTTTCCGGGTTACCCTGGGCCACAGCAAAACAACCAGTAAGGTAAAAACCCCGATAAACAAGGCATAAAGGTTCAGCGAAGACAGGTGCCGGCTATAGCCGATCCATTTACTGATAAAATCAGCAGGGACATTTCCCATTTTCAACCCCAAAAAGTCTTTAACTTCTGAAGAAAAAATGATGACCGCAATCCCGGTGGTAAAACCAATGATCAGCGGATAGGGAATGTATTTAATAGTATTACCCAATTTAGCCACCCCCATAATAATCAAAATGATCCCGGCAATAAATGTGGCAATAACCAATCCGCTCACACCGAACTGCTGAACGATCCCGTAAACAACAACGATAAACGCGCCTGTGGGCCCTCCTATCTGTACCTTGCTGCCTCCCAATGCGGATATAATTGCCCCCGCAATGATAGCCGTAAAAATTCCTTTTTCGGGGGATACGCCCGAAGCAATGGCAAAAGCTATGGCCAGGGGCAAAGCAACAACACCTACAATTACTCCGGCAACAACATCTTTATAAAATTGCGCGGGGGTGTAACCTTTAAGGGTGTCAATCAGCTTGGGCCTGAACAAATTCATCATCTTGTTCATTATTGAAACCATTTAAATTTATTCCCATCCACCGGTATTTCAATATCAAGTTCGGGGTGATAATGTACCTTGGGAGATAACCAGTAAAGCAATATTACACGGGAATACCTGAAATTCAAAGGTGCAAGCAAGAACAAACCACCGAGAATGGTACTGAGATATAACCATGGCGAATCATTATTTTGGGTTATCATGAAAGTGGCGACCCACAAGATGCCTCCCTCCGCAACATTCATAGCGTAGCTGATATACATCGCTGCATAAAAATAGCCGGGCTCGATCTCGAAGATCATCTGACAATGCGGGCAATTCAGGTTGATCTTGTTGGAACCAAAACGGTATGTTGCTCCTTCGAACATATTGCCCCTGCGGCAACGCGGGCATTTTGCATGGAGCATTGCCCACGATTTTGATGTTCTTATCATTAATACAAAGCTATGCTTATAATAAAGGCCTGATATGGTATGACATCAGCAAACAAACTGATATTTATCAGTTTTAGACGGCAAGCCCGCGCCTGTACATGCTGTAAGGGTTTTTCCGGTCATACAGGTCATACCAGCCAATAACATCGGCTTCATTAAATTTATATATTTGTAATATGAGTTTATCCGGAATTTTTCCAATTGATAAGTGGGAATTCACAACACAATCTGTTCTTAATACACTTTCCGAAGAAGATTATAACTTTTTAATCTCCCGGCAAGGCGCGCAGAAATATCAAAAAGGAGAAATCATCTTCAAAGAAGGTATTGTACCTTCCGGTATCTATTTTATTCACCAGGGAAAAATAAAAAAATACAAAGTTGACCGGAATGGCCGGGAGCAGATCATATATGTAGCTAATAAAGGCGAATTAATAGGGTATCATGCAATTTTGGCGGAAGAGCGTTGCCCTGATTCTGCGGCTGCATTGGAAGACTGCCTGATCAGTTTTATCCCTAAAGAGGACTTTTTAACCATTCTGGACAGATCGCCGCTTTTCATGCGGCGCTTATTAAAATCATTGAGCCATGAATTTAGTGTATTGGCCAATAGTATTTCCGTAATCTCTCAGAGAACAGCATCTGAACGCCTCGCTATTTCGCTGATCATTTTGAGAGAAAAGTTTAAAGGGGACGGATCAGGTGAAAAAGATGTTATTCTCAATATCTCAAGAATGGACCTGGCCGGCATGGCAGGGATAGCGCAGGAAAATGTGATCCGCTTATTAAAAGAATTTAAAGAGGAAGGCGTACTGGAAACCGACGGCCGGAAGATATGGATCAAAGACATTAAACGCTTAGTTAAAAAATCGAACTACGGATTTGGGAACCCGTAGTTACATAGGCGCAATTGCATCAGCGGGGAATTAATGACAATATCTTGTCAGTGTTCAATTTTAAAAAAACGGGTGTTCAATCAATTAAAATGCAATTTCACAACTAATTGATTATCAACAACAATCTGTTCAATTTAAGATTTATTAGATTTTAATTAAACCTTAAGTAATTGATTATCAATGGCAATTTATTTTGAAAAAATATCAACTGTTCACACTTTTAAAAGTTGAACACTCGTGAGTGAACAGTTACTTCAGCAACCCACAAGGTTTTGTAGCCCCCTTAATGATACCCCGGCGCCAAATGCCACCGGGGTAGTGAAGTGTAATTAATCTGGGCTAATTTATTTATCCCAAAACACAGGTGTATCCAGGTCATCCGCGCCTATGCTGGCCACCGCCGCTCTGTAGTTATCGGCATTAATAGCCGCTTCTGTTTGCGGGTAGGTGTACCTGCGTACAAAGTTGCCTTTGATTTGCCTGCCGGGATATGTGTTTGGCGCTAATGCAGGGTACCCGCTCCTCCTGAAATTAGCCCATGTTTCTGCGCCGTTTCCAAACGAAGTTATCCAGTATTGTGTATTGATCAGTTTCAGGGCATTGGCATCAGAATATGCAATTGCCGGGTTATTTAAATAGGCATTTTGTGCATCGCTGCTGATAACAGCGGTAGCATCATAGCTGGTAAATTGATCCATGGCCGCCTTTACGCCGTTATTATAATAAGTACTTGCCGTACCTGCTATATATCCCCTAAAAGCCGCCTCGGCCAGTAACAGCTGCGTTTGAGCATATGTTACAAAGAACTGCGGAGCGGTTATTTTACCAAATACGCTGTAATTTACCTGCGAATATTTGAACCCTGATCCGCTCACACCGCGAAATCCGGGCGCTGATGGCAGCGTACCGCTGTCATAACCTATCGGCAAACCAAACTGGTTGGCTGATGCAGTATCAGGCGCGAGGGACAATGCTTTTCCGGGGTCGGTGTACATAGCCGAGATGTACTTCAGCCTTGGATCACCCGTGGATTTTAATTGCGTTATAAAAGGCTCGGCCAAATAATAAGTGTTGGTTAGCTGTTGAATTTGCTGGGTAACCAGGTTGGGGTACGTATTGTTATATTTCAGGTAACAGTTATCTGCGTTAGATTGCATTACCCCTCCGGTAACAGCTGCCTGAACAATAGTTTTTGCCTTGCCTGGGTCTAATTTAGAATAGCGCATCCCTATCCGAAGCAACAATGAATAGCCAAGCCGCTTCCATTGAGGAATATCTCCGCCAAAAAACACATCTCCCTTAACAAGATCCTTCGCAGGGTCTAACGCCGCGGTGGCTGTTGTTAGTTCGTTTACCAAGTCGGCATAAATATCCTGTTGTTTATCGTATTTAGGCAAAAAAGCAGAATTGAGGTAAGCCTGGCCAGCCTGGCTATATGGCACATCGCCATAAGTATCAACCAGCATCATGTAATTATAGGCCCGCCATATCCTGGTTTCGTTATACAAGTTAGACCTGGAAGCGTTGCCTTTTAAATCCGGCAAAATGTGCTCAAGCAATTTTATAGTATTTGGATAAGCGTTATTCCACCGCATCACTGTATAGGTTTGATTTAATACGTTGAAGTTAAACGCAGAGGTAACCCCACCAAAAGGATCAATAAACTGCTGAACAACCGTTGGTTCAGTTTCCATTAATGCCGCATATGTTAAAACTTCCGCGTTGGAAAACAAAAACACCGGATCGAGACTGGTAGTGTTATTTGGATTAACGTTCAACTCTCTGAACCCTTTATCGCAACCTGCTGCAGAAAACAGGCAGGCCGCGGACAATATGATCTTTATATATTTTTTCATGATCGTACTCTTTTAAAATTTGACGTTTAGGTTAAAACCATAAGTCCGCGTGGTAGGCAGCGAACTTTGCTCGTAACCGGTTAAAATATCACCGCTTGATGATATAGCCTCCGGATCGATATTAGGTGTGTACTTTTTAATGATAAGCACGTTGTGGCATACTGCTGAAAGCACAAGTCCTTTAATAAATTTGGTTTTCATCATTTTCGAAAAATCATAGCTAACCGAAAGGTTCCTTAACTTGATAAAGTCCGATTTATAAACGAAAGGATCCAGGATGCCCTGCGACCGGTAATTGGCATAAAAATCCTCGGCGTTCACTGCAGTTGTATTGGGAGTGCCGTCTGCATTCACCGCGTCAAACTTTACGCCTCCCTCCCTGCCTACCAGCGACTCTTTTGACAAACCTTCTCTCAGGAAATTCAGGTTAGAACTTGACAATATTTTACCACCTTTTTTATAATCGATATGCGCCATCAGGGTAAACCTTTTGTAAGTAAATGTATTTACCCAACCACCTGTAGCTTTAGGCAATGCGCTGCCAAAAAGCACAGGAGATGTGCTTGCCACTGGTTTACCACCCGATACAATGATCTTGCCATTGGCATCTCTGCGATAAGTTGAGCCCTGGATCTGGTTTAACGGAAGACCAACCTGGTCAACAATAGAGCCGAAAAATTCGCCCGCACCTAATGTCAGTTGTTTTTGACCATTTGCCAGCGCCAAAACTTTAGAGGTATTTATGGCCGTATTAAATGCCGAACGCCAGCTAAAATTTGGTTTTCTGACGGGCACTAACTCCAGCAAAAACTCCATACCCCGGTTTTGCAGTTCGCCAAGGTTTACGATGGTGCCAGTATAGCCCGACGCGTTAGAAATAGCAACACTTAAAATTTGGTTAGTAGTATGCTTATCATACGCGGCTATATCCAGGTTTACCCGGCTGTTAAACATACGCAGTTCAAGACCGATTTCTTTTTCTTTTACGCTGTATGGTTTAATTGCCTGATTTGGAGTAGTTACGTTGCTGATACTTCCCAGCGGAACACCATTAAACGCGTTTTGTGAAAGCGTGAACGTGAGCGAATTACTGTAAGGATTAATACCGTTAGCGCTACCCACATTAGCATAAGTAGCCCTGATCTTTCCAAAGGTGAGCCATGCAGGCGGGTTCTTTAAAAACTCCGAAAAAACAAAGCTGCCGCTTACGGATGGATAAAAATAATGGTTATGTTCAGGGCTTAGCACCGAGAACCAGTCGTTACGGCCGGTTACATTTAAAAACAAATAAGATTTATAGCCAAACTCGGCGGTGCCATAAAGCGAGTTTACTGTTGATTTGGAAACCGCGAAGGCAGATGTGTTGGTTACGCCATTTCCAAGGGTATAAAAATCCCTCACGTAGAAATTTGTAGCGGTGACAGTATATCCTTGTGATGAGGAGGGGAATGTATTTCCTCCTACCGTGGCATCAAAAGAAAAAGGTCCCCATTTGTGGCCGCCGCCTAATAAGAAGTCGGCGTTCAGCGCACGATAGGTGTTATCATTTGAGTTATAACTACCATTATAAAGGCCAACCGGTGCAGCCGCATTTGCTAAAGTACCTGTTGGCGAATTTTGTTCGTAGTAAGATGGACTATATTCCATATTTACACGGCCCTGCAAATAAAGCCAGTCAAAAAATTGGTATCGCAGGGTCGCAGTACCTAAAAGATGATCTTTAGTTTGCTTTGTAAATTGCTTTTGCATAATCCAATACGGATTGGTAAGCGTGGTGAAACGAGATGTAGGCGTTTCGTTGCCGTTGGCATCAATGGCGGCGGCTTTTAATACATCCAAACTAACCGAGTTACTATAACGGTACATGTAATTAGTAACCGATGAGCCCTGAATACCAATTACCGGAGGGTTATTATTATTCTCGTGGTCGTAATTCACATAAATTTGGGCAGACAACTTGGGGGTAAAATTGTAGTTTAACCCAAGATTGAATATCTTTTTGTGATAATCATTATTCGGTATTATGCCTTGTGCATCCTGATTTGAATAAGAAAACCTGAAGCTCCCTTTATCATTACCGCCCGAAAACGCAATAGTATTAGTCCATGCATTGGCCAGTCTGAAAAATTTGCTTATACGATTTCTTTCTGGTGCATAAGGGCGTTGTACTCCATCAAACTGGTAGGTAGGTGCATTATCAAATTTTTCCCCAAAACTCCATGCGCCTGAACTTTGCGCCTGCCCCTGTGTTTTTGGCCTCACATTATTCTCACCTTGCCCGTACTCATATTGAAAGTCGGTAAAATCCAGTGCCTTGTTTTGAGTAAAGTTGGAAGTAAACTCAATACCTATCCCGCCGTTTTTATTACCGCTTTTGGTAGTAATGATCAACGCGCCGTTACTTGCCCTTGAACCGTAAAGCGCAGCGGCTGTAGCCCCTTTCAATACGGTCATCGATTCGATATCATCCGGGTTGATCTGCTGCATATTATCACCAAGATCGACCGACTGGGTGTAACCGTTGGTACTTGAGGGACTTTGCGATAAAGGCAGGCCGTTTAATACGATTAACGGCGCATTATCACCCTGGAACGCTGATTGCCCCCGCAGCCTGATCTTGGTACTGCCGCCAGGACCGCTTGCCGGTGGAGAGATGTCTAAACCGGCAACTTTTCCTTCAAGTGAATTAACAAAGTTTGTTGAACGGTTAGTTGTTATTTCGGCTACACGCACATTTTCTGCCGCATAGCCTAATTTTTTGGACTCGCGCTTGATGCCTAAAGCCGTTACAATGATCTCGCTGATGGCGGTTGACTTGGGCTCAAGCGAAACATTCAGCGTAGTGCGCCCATTAAGGGGTTCGGTTTTTGGATTGTAGCCCACGTAGCTGAATAGTAAAACAGCGTTATCGGCAGATACCTGGAGTTTGTAATTACCGTTCGCGTCGGTTAAAACACCATTTTTTGTTCCTTTTTCGCTTACGCTAACGCCGATAAGCGGGCCGCCTTTTTCGTCGGTCACTTTACCGGTAACTATTTGTACCCCCACTTCGGGGCTGGTTCGGGCTGCGACGATGCTTTCCGCCTGCACATTCCCTGCAATCATAAGTGTAAAAAGAACACTTATTGCAATAGACAGCATCATTCCTGATACTTTGATTTCTTTTTCCATAATTTTAGGGTTAATTCAAATTGGCAAATCTTACTTTAACTTCTTTCTCAAAATTGGTAGTTGCGAAAGAGCTTCTCGGGGCGGTAACTTTAAAAGCCGCTTTTCATTTTAGTATCGCTTTTTCTTCATGTTATGCAGGGTTTTGGTTTAAAATTGGTTTATATACATGTACCGGTATAATCTATTTATAGTAAACAGTCCAACGATAAGACGCCGACAAGCCCTATTACAGCTACCATGCTTTCCATCACCGTCCATGAGCGGAGTGTTTCCTTTACTGATAACCCGAAATATTCTTTGCATAGCCAAAAAGCTGTATCGTTTACGTGCGAGCCAAACAAGCTGCCCGCTCCGATAGCCAGCACCAGTAAATTGGTATTTACGCCCGCATGTTGAGCTATCGGGAACAACACGCCCGCGGCGGTTACGCCAGCCACCGTAGCCGAGCCGAGGCAAATTCGTAGACAAGCCGTCGCCAGCCACGCCAACAACAAGGGATGCATGGTGCTGCTGACCAGCATACCGGCAAGGGTATTGCTTAAGTGGCTATCTACAAATACTTGCTTCAGTGCACCCGCGCTGCCAATGATGAGCAATACCATGGCTATATCTTTTACTGCACACACATACCCATCCATTATTTTTGCCAATGACCTGCCTTTACGCAAACCAAGCGTATACGTACTTATAATTACGGTGACCAGTATGGCTATAATTGGTTCGGCGAGCCATTCAGATAAACTCTTTATCAAAGATTTATCCCTAAAAAGCACAGGCAGCAAATGGGCCAGGCAAATCAATACTACAGGTAAAAGAGATGATAGTATGCTGTTAACAATACCCGGTAGTTCATGAACAGGCAAGGCGGCCGAACTATGGGTAAATTGCAAACCGTTAGGCCCTATTTTTTTGAGGGTACCTGAGAATATCGGCCCCGCAATTATGATAGCAGGAATAGCAATGATCAGCCCATAGCCAAATGTTTTTACTACATCGGCATGAAAAACGCTGATGAGTGTCATTGGCGAAGGATGAGGTGGTAAAAAGCCGTGCATTACAGATAGCGCCGTGAGCATAGGCATTCCCACATACAACAGCGGTAAACGGTAGCTGGAGGCAACCGAAAAAATGATAGGGACCAGCAGTATGAACCCAACGTTGTAATACAATGGGATCCCTACAATAAAGCCTGTAAGGGCCATGGCATAGCTTACATATCTGGCTCCAAATAAACCGTGCATGAAATGTGCTATCCGCTGCGCGGCACCGCTTTCGGCAACCAATTTACCCAACATGGCACCTAATACAATAATGATTGCTACTGACCCTAATGTATCGCCCAGCCCTTTATTTATCGATGCGATAACCGTTGTAAACGGCATGCCGAAAAAGCTGCCCGCCAGCAGTGCTACAATAATAAAGGCAAGAAAAGCATTCACTTTTGCCCAGGTGATCAGCACTATAAGCAGTAAAATACAAATGATAAGTACAAGCATTGTCATTATAATCAGCTTAGTTTAATGCGAATCGCGGGTTACAACAGATCCTGAATTTCCAACCAGGAAATCCAGATCGGCTCCTTTATCGGCTTGCTGCACATGGCGCTGATACATAGATACGTACCCCCTATCGGTATGATAAGCAGGTTTTTGCCATAACAACCGCCGTCTTTGCAATTCAACTTCATCTACAAGCAACTCTATTTTTTTGGCCGGTACATCGAGGCATATCAGGTCCCCGTTTTCAACCAGCGCCAGGTTACCGCCGATGGCGGACTCCGGTGAAACATGGAGCACAACCGTACCGTATGCGGTGCCGCTCATCCGTCCGTCGGAGATCCTTACCATATCCGTAATACCTTTATCCAGCAGTTTTTTGGGCAGCACCATATTGCCAACTTCGGGCATGCCGGGATAACCTACCGGCCCAACATTTTTAAGCACCATCACGCAGGTTTCGTCAATATCAAGCTGCGGGTCATCAACCCTGGTGTGATAGTCTTCGATAGTTTCAAAAACCACCGCCCTGCCGGTATGCTGCATTAGTGCTGGCGTTGCCGCCGACGGCTTGATAACCGCGCCATTAATGGCCAGGTTTCCTTTTAAAACGGCTATGCCCGCTTCAGCAATGATTGGATCATCATAAGCGGCGATAACGTCCTTATTGTAGCATATAGCATCGTCTTTTATATTTTCCGCATGCGATTTACCTGTTACCGTTATCGCGTCCATATCCAGCTCATTGCTAAGCTCTTTCAATATCACCGGCAGGCCGCCTGCATAGTAAAAATCTTCCATAAGGTATTTTCCGGAAGGCATGAGGTTGAGTAACAAAGGTATTTTGCTGCCCAGCCTGTCAAAATCGTCGAGGCATAAGTCAACCCCGATACGCCCGGCAATTGCCGTAAGATGTATAATGAAATTGGTTGACCCTCCTATTGCCGCGTTTACTTTAATAGCGTTTTCGAAAGCGGCACGTGTAAGAACTTTTGATATCGTTAAACCTTCCTTTACCATTTCAACGATACGCCTGCCGGATAGCTGCGCCAGTACTTTTTTCCTGGAGTCGACCGCCGGGGTAGCCGCGGCCTGCGAAAGGCACATGCCAAGCGACTCGACCATACAAGCCATGGTAGACGCGGTACCCATCGTCATACAATGGCCTGCACTTCTTGACATGCAGCTTTCAGCAGCAAGGTATTCATCGCTGGTTATTTTACCGGTTTTGAGGTCGTCGGTCAGCTTCCATACCGCTGTGCCCGATCCGATATCAGCGCCGCGATATTTACCGTTGAGCATTGGCCCGCCCGGCACTACGATGGTAGGTAAGCCTACACTGGCCGCTCCCATCATGGTAGATGGTGTAGTTTTGTCGCAGCCGGTCAGCAATACCACGCCATCTATCGGGTTGCCGCGAATTGATTCTTCCGCGTCCATACTGGCCAGGTTCCTGAACAGCATAGCGGTTGGTTTTAGCAAAGTTTCGCCTAAGGACATGATCGGGAACTCTACCGGGAAACCGCCTGCTTCGTAAACCCCGCGTTTAACAGCTTCGGCAAGGTCCCGTAGGTGTGCATTGCAAGGGGTTAGCTCCGACCAGGTGTTGCAGATCCCGATGACCGGTCTTCCGTCGAAAAGGTCGGTAGGCATACCCTGGTTTTTCATCCAGCTCCTGTATAAGAACCCCATTTTACCTGTTTTTCCAAACCAATCGGCACTTCTGAACTGTGACATTTTATTTTCTTTTATAATTTTATTTAATTGATATCGTTGCCCTGATGCAATTATTTGCCCACCAGGTTTGTAAGTGTTCCTATATTGCTTATTGTAATACTAATCACATCGCCGTAGTTAAGTGTGAAAGAATCCGGGGGCACTATACCGGTACCGGTCATCAGGTATGCACCTGCAGGAAATGACATCTCCATAAACAGGTAACCGGCAAGCTCCTGGTGCGTACGCTTCATCCTGCTGATCAATATGGTGTCGGCAAATACCTGAACATTATCTCTCACTATTTCAATTTGAATTTCGGTGTCAGGCGGGATAGCTGTTCCCGGCACATAAAGACACGGGCCAACCGCGGCGGCTCCGTCGTATGATTTAGCCTGAGGAAGATATAAGGGATTTTCTCCTTCGATATCTCTTGAGGACATGTCATTGCCAATCATATAACCCTCAATAGTACCCGCGCTGCAAATGAACAACACTAACTCGGGCTCCGGAACGTTCCATTTCGAATCTTTCCGGATGCGAACAGAACCGCCGGGGCCAACCGCACGGGATGCAGATGATTTAAAAAAGATCTCGGGGCGCTCGGCATCGTAAACCCTTGCATAGAAATCGCCGCCACCGGCATCTTTAGATTCTTCCATCCGGGCATCTTTGCTGCGCAGATAAGTGACACCCGACGCCCAAATCTCTTGGTTGGCAATGGGAGCGCTTATGTTTTCCAGATGATGAGCCAACGAAGAGTTGGATGCAATACTTTGGAGGTCTTTTAAAACCTCGCCGTGCAATGCCTGTCGGTTTATAAAATTGTCCCAGGTCCAATCCGGCGAACTGTATAACAGACCGGCGTATTTTACAATAACTTTATCGTTGGTTTTAAATATATGCATAGCTATTTATTGCTGTCCGGCGTTTATGCGGCAGTTATTTCGTTATCAAAAAATGTAACAAATCGGTTACTTGGTTATGTACAAAGAATGCTAAAGCAAATCGCTTAAGCTTCCAAAAAAACACAGCGTTGATTTTTACACAAAAAACTTAGCGTAAAAACCCAGTGCCACCTTAGTTCTCAGCAGAATTTTGCAAAGTAGTCTCGTGTGCGGGACCGGGCTTTTTTTTGTGCCAGTAAGAAGCCAGCAAAGAGCCCGTAATATTCATGAAAGTTGAAAAGATGACCGGGGCAAGGCCGAGCGTAGCAATTTTTCCCATCCCTTTGGCAAGCCCGGCGGCCATACCTCCGTTTTGCATCCCTACTTCTATAGCGATGGTACGACAGTCACGTTCTTCCATTCCAAATGCCTTTGCCGACCAAAAGCCAAGCAAATAGCCCCCAATATTATGCAGCAGTACCAATACCGCCAGCAATAGGCCAACTTTAAGCAGGCTTTCTCTCCCCGCGGCTGTTATAATAATAATGATACAGATAATCCCTCCCATGGATATCATGGGCATTATCCTTTTTAGCCATGTACTGCGTGTTTTGGCTATTGAAGAAAACAGCACACCCAAAGCAATAGGTATCATGACCATCTTAAAAATATCCGCCACCATTAACCAGGGGTCTATTTTAATAAGCGGACCAGCAAGTAAATTCATTAAAAATGGTGTCAATACCGGCGATAGCATGGTGGAAATGCTGGTTATAGTAACCGAGAGCGCCAGGTTTGCCCTCGCCAGATAGGATACCACATTGGATGCCATGCCGTTAGGGCAACAACCGATCAGTATAATGCCGGCTGCTATCTCGGCAGGCATTCCGGCTAATTTTACGCTCAGTGTCGCGATGCTAAAGCCAAGTAAGGGCATTATAATAAAATGGCTCACCACCCCTATAATGATTCCCCCGGGCGATTTTAATACGCCGAGAAAATCCTGGTAATGCATGGAAGTGCCCATACCAAACATGATGAGCTGTATTAGCGGGATAATAAGCGTAGCATATTTAAAATTGCCATAACTGATAAAAAACTCAGGATAATAAAGCGCCATAGCGGCAGCTCCGAAAATCAGTACCGTATATGCAAAACTTTTGGTTTTTGGCGAAGCACAGAGGCTTACTGCAAGCAGTATAAAAAATGCAAGTACATAAGGCCCTGTGTATCCAAGGCCTTTAGGTATCACAATAAGTACAGCGGCAAACGCAGCGATGGTTAACGTGATAGTGACTTTGAAAAAAGTATTCATACCCGGCATTGATCAAGCAAAGAAAGGGACTCCGGGCATCGCGTATTTCTTCAACCCTCCCTCGTTGATCTCAACACCCACTCCGGGCTTGTCAGATAGCACCAGGAAACCTTTCTCAATAAAGGGTTTATCGTATTGTACTATTTCCTTCCATTTTGGCTCGGTATCGCTCAACGTTTGCCATTCCAGGATATGGAAATTGGGTACCGAGGCACAAACATGCGCGGTTGCCATAGCCCCCAGGAAAGATCCCACCATGTGCGGCGAAAACGGCACATAATATAAGTTGGCAAGGTTAGCTATCCGCTGCCCCTCGCCCAGCCCGCCGCATTTTTGAAGATCGGGCATCACAATATCAATTCCGGCTTCCGAAAGCAGCCTGGTATAACCATAAGCCAGGTAAAAATTCTCCCCGGCACAAATAGGTGTGCTGGTTTCCTGGGTTATAGTTTTGTACACATCAATATTATCGGCAGGTACCGGTTCTTCCAGCCACATTAAATTAAGGGGTTCCATCATTTTTGCAACCCGGCGGCCTGTTGTAGCATCGTAACGGCCGTGCATATCTACACATATATCAATGTTTGGCCCAACCTCTTTCCTCACAGCGGCTATGGCATTATACATCCTGTCGAGTTCGGCGTTACTGGCAGTCCAGTTATAGCGGTCAAATTTATTGGGGTCACGGGCATCGTCAATATCAAATTTCACGGCAGTGTATCCGTGGTTAACCGCCCCGCGGGCAGCCTTTGCATAATCATCAGGCACAGGGTTTGTGGCTGTGTATAATTCCGTATCACAATAAACACGGCATTTATCGCGATATTTGCCGCCTAATAACTGGTAAACCGGTAAACCCAAAGCTTTACCTGTAAGGTCCCAAAGGGCCGCCTCAACCGCGGTGAGCACGGCCACAAACATCCCGGATTGCGCACCGGAAAAAAAGTTCGCTTTCCTGATCTCCTCCGCTATCCTGTTTGGATTTAAGGGGCTTCGGCCTTTCAGCATCCATTCCAGCCGTTTAACCAGGTAATAAGTTCCCGCTATGGCGTCAACTCCTTCGCCCGAGCCCCAGATGCCCTGGTTGGTATATATTTTTACAAAAAGCCCGCCACCCGCGTAGGCGCACTTAACTTCTGTAATTTTAAGGTCGGATGGGGATGATGCCTGCGGGGTGCGCTCTTTGGCATCTATTAGCCCCTGCCCAAATGTTTTATTTAATGGTGCTGCTAATACAGCGGCACCGGCTAATACAGTTTTCGAAAGAAAGCTGCGCCTGTTTTGATAGTTTGACATATTTTATATTTAGGATAGATTTATTTACCAGGTCCGGTTTTTCAGGATATTTTGGATCTGCTCCTTAGGTACCGGTAATTCGTTAATATGCTCGTTAAGCCATGCTGAAAAATCTTTTTCTATATCCGGGCTCCACCGGGCGTCTATTTGCCCGGCTGTGTATTTACCTTCTTTTAACCTCAGGTGGCCAAACATATCCCTTAACCTCACCACTTCGGAGGTGGTCACTACTTTTTCGGCCAGGTGCGGCGGGATAAATATGACTACGCCATTCTCGCCCAAAACCACGTCTCCGGGCATTACGGTAGCCTGCTTGATCCTGGTAGGCTGATTGATCCCAACAATCATGGTGTTCAGGTCGCCGGGCGGGTTATGGTACGATGGATCATAACTTTCTACAAAGGATGTAAAGCCGCCCATCTCTTTTAATCCCCGCAAATCCCTCACCGCACCATTATAAACTATGCCGTTGCCGGTTTTCGCGTAGATAGCGTTACCGACGTTATCGCCGATGGTAGGCCCGTTTTTATGGGCCCCAAACTGATCGGCCACGTACACATCGCCTTTTACCAGCAGGTCTACCGGCCAGGTGTTTTGCCCTTTTTTTCCCTGGGTTTTGCCCCTGTCGTCAATAGCTTTCCATACATCGGGGCGTGCAGGCATGAAAACAGCAGTTACTGCGCGGCCAACCAAAACGCTGTCGGGATTTATCACCAGCCAGTTTTCGGTTAGCTGATAGCCATAGCCTGCATTTTTAAGAACGGCCCAGGCTTCTTCAATACTCACCTGCTTCATCCGGGCCAGGATTGCATCCGGCACCCGGGGGCGACCATCGGCAAAGCGCTCACCTTTCCATTCGGGAGTAAGAAATATCAGCTCATCCCTGGAAATTTGCTGCGCGAAGGCGTTATGAAAAAACAAACAGCATTGCAGCAATGCAATACCCGCAACACGGTAAAGAAGACGGCATTTTCTCATCGTAATAAATTTAAAACGCGCACTATTAAGGGGAATAGCGGCTTTGGTATTGGTTGTAACTGGTTATAATACTTACAAAGTATCATAATATTTAACCCGGAAAATACCATTAAAAAACAGCGTTGGTTTTTATACAAATTTTAGTTTTGTAATGTGTAAACTTGCTTTCAATGGGCGCCCCCTGTTGGATGCCCGATAACCGTTGCAGTACAGAGGCGGCAGCAACGTATACCAATTATTATACTGAATGAATCAATTGATACTTCAGCAGGGCATATCTAAAGAACTTATGCATTTTCCGCATATTCTGGAGTTTACCCACAAAAAGAACAATACTATCCAACTCAACTCCTTTAACAGTAACGTTACGGACTGCATTTGCCTGTATTATATTTTAGAGGGAAAATTCAGCTGGATGATTGACTTACAACAACATACCTTATACCCGGGCGATTTTGCCTTAGTATTGCCCGGGCAACGCATTGGCGGCGAAACGGGAATATTAAATATCGGCGCTCTGTTTGGGTTAAAGATCTCTGCCGAAGATTGTGGAAAGATTTTGCTGGGTAAATGGAGCGGGCTTACTAAAAAGGAAAAACTATCCATCAACCAGATTTTGCTTGTAAATAAGCAACAGCTTGTTTTGAAACTGAAAGAAGCGCAGGTTTTAATGCATAATTTACAACTTGAATTACAAAATGAGGAAGTAGGCTTTTACACACGTGTAAACCAGCTGCTCGACGAGCTTTTTGTGTTGGTGAGCCGGCAATTGATCAGGCAAAACAATTCCAGAAGAGATTTCCCTCAAACATTCCTGAAGCTGGAGCAAACATTACGGCAAAACCTTGCACATCAATGGACGGTGGAAGAAATGGCGGCGCTGACAGGCATGGGGACTACCGCCTTCACGGAAAAAGTAAAAAACTATTCAGGCTTTTCACCTCTAAATTATTTAATCAACATCAGGATAACTGAAGCTACCAAACTGCTTAAAAAAAACGAGGTAAATGTTACCGACATAGCGCTGAGCACAGGATTTTATTCGTCTCAGCATTTTTCCACAACCTTTAAAAAACTTACCGGGTACACCCCAAGCGAGTTCAGAAAAAAATAAAACACCAGATCATCAATATACATCATGAATTGTATCATCATCATAGAAATGGGCACAGACGCTGTAAGGGTCTTCGCCTTTGATCTTTCCGGTAACTTAATCAGTTCGTCAAAGGGGCATTATCCCACCTTTCATGAACAACCTGACCATAGCGAACAGGATCCTGAGCAAATGTTTATTACCATGCTCTACATTTTGAAAAATCTGCTTAATGAAAAGATCTACCCTAAAAAATATACCGTAACCTGTATCTGCTTTGGCTCATCTATGCATAGTTTACTGGCAGTGGATAAGGATGGCATACCGTTAGGCAACGCCATTACCTGGGCTGATAACCGGGGCAAAAAAGAGGCCGCAGAGCTTAAACAAAGCAGCCTGGGCGAGGAGATCTACAAGGCTACCGGCACTCCCATCCACCCGATGTCGTCGTTAATTAAAATTGCCTGGATGAAAAACCACGAACCCGAAAAATTCAAACAGGCACAAAAGTTTATGCCTATAAAGAGCTATATCATTCAACAACTAACAGGAGACTGTGTGATAGATTACAGTATAGCATCTGCAACAGGCCTGATGAATATTCATAAATTAACCTGGGATGAGGCTGCGTTGGAGTTTGCCGGCATAACACCACAGGAGCTTCCGGATCTGCACCCGGTTTTCTATTCGGGGGTAACGCTGAAAAAAGAATATCAAAGGGTTTTAAAACTGTCGCCAACGGTTAAAATCCTGATTGGATCAAGTGATGGTTGCCTGGCTACACTGGGCGCGGGCGTTTGGGAAAATAGTATGGCCACTATTACCATTGAAGATAGCGGCGCGTTCCGGATCATTGGCGATAAAATAATAGAAGACCCCAAACAGCAGATTTTCAACTACCTGCTTACCGATAAGCATATCATCACCGGAGGGCCTACAAGTAACGGTGGCGTGATATTCAATTGGTTTGCGAAACAATTTGGTGATTTTCGGGAGGCTTTTGATATCGATCAATCAATGGAAATGCTGATAGAGGAAGCTGCGGGTGTCGAAGTCGGCTCGGGCGGTTTGATCTTCCTTCCCTTTTTGCACGGCGAACGGGCACCTATCTGGAACCCCAATTCAAGGGGGTGTTATTTTGGCGTTAACATCAGGCACGAGCGCAAACACTTTATACGGGCCACCATTGAGGGTATCTTATATGAGATGTACAGTATTGGCCGTACGCTGGAAAAACACCGTCATATCGAAAGCCTGTCTATCAACGGCAGTTTCGCGTCTATACCCTTTTGCACTCAAATTATAGCCGACCTGTTTAATAAACCCGTAAGCACACTTAACCATGCGGACAGCATAGGCAAAGGTGCGTTCCTGCTAAGCGCGACCGAGATGGGTATTTATCCTTCTTTAGAAGAAGCCTCCAAAACGGTAACCATGCATCAAACCTATTTGCCCAACGCGGAAAACCACAAGGTGTATGCCCAATATTTTAAAGTATTCGAAAGCCTGATAACAAAAGTCGCTGATGAATTTGACGCTATTTCTGATTTGCAACAACGGTATAGTCAATAAATTAACAAGGTGGCCGGGGCCGGGCTGGGATTGACACAGTTTATTTTACAGCCCCGGTTTTAGCTCAACTTTAGGATATTTGAACAGTTAGTTAATTTTTGTTTTTAACTCCAAAGTGGTTGCCAGTGAATCCAGTTTTACTGTGGCTAAGTCAAGATTAATACCCGTTGAATCCTGATAAAATTTAACTTTTTCACCATGCAGTACCCTGCAATGTGTAATAGTTTGTTTAACAGGCGGTAATTTAATGACAGTATCTCCCGCCGGCATTTTCAGCACGTGGATATATATTTTATCACCTCTACTTGTGGCCCCGTAGAAATCATCAACAGGTTGAAAAGGTCCCGGACGCGTTTGATATATGCTCTCGCCATTTTTTGCTAACCACTGCCCCACTTGTCTCAGGCGATCCACATGAGCAGGGGGAATAACACCGTCCGGATCCGGCCCAACATTTAATAACATATTTCCACCGCGGTCAACGGTATTAACAAGCATGTTTATAATCTTTTTCAGCGGCATCAATCGCTGAGCCTTATTGTATCCCCAACTGGTTTCATTAAGGTTCAAGCATTTTTCCCATGGGAAGGGAATAATAGGTCCTTTAACATCCGCGCCACCTTCGTCGGTCTGGAAATCTCCCACCATCCCTGATCTTGGATTAATGACCACATCCGGGTTGTAGCTACGTACCACAGCATTAAGTTTTAATGGTTCCCAAAACCAGGCAGCGTCGGCATCGGTACCTTTATGCGCCAGCCAGCCGCCATCATACCACAAAATATCTATTTTGCCGTAATTCTTCATTAGCTCCTCTACCTGCCCATATGTTTGTTTTTTGAGCAAGGCAGCATTGTCGGAAAGCCCCTTAGGGTCGAAATAACCAGGAAAACGCCAATCCAAAGGAGAATAATAAATGCCTACATAAAGGCCTGCTTTACGGCACGCATCAGTATACTCTTTTACAAAATCACGGTGAGCGGCAGTTTCCCAACTATCAAAATGCCGGTAACTTGAGGGGCTGTTCCAAAGGGCAAAGCCATCATGATGGCGGCTAACCATTACCATATATTTCATACCTGCCTCCTTGGCTACCTTAGCCCATTCTGTGGCGCTAAAATGTTTTGGGTTAAACTGATCGGCTAACCTGGCATATTCCTCTGCCGGTATCTTTTGATTGAACATGGTCCATTCACCCGTGGCCGGAATTGCATATAGGCCCCAATGTATAAACATCCCAAATTTCTGATCTTCCCACCATTGCATCTTTTCGGGCGGAAGGTTAGAACCAGGACCCGATACACCCTGCCCTGCACCCTTTAATGCAGGGTACACCTTACCTTTTTCCATTGATTTTCGTTCTGCGTCGCTCATTTGCTGGCTCTTTACCATAAAAGAATGGCTCAATAGTGTTAGCAGCAAACAAGCTGCCTTGATCGTGGTTTTTCGGTTAAGCATAATTAGGGTTTTCATACAGTAACAATTCAGGCAAATAGCGATGGTTTAAACCTTTTGCATTATAATAAACCCGACGTTTTTCAGGACGGTTTAATAATTAAGGCATACGCCACGCTAAATTAATTAAAGTCGGCGACGCAGAATTACCTAAACCAGACTTTATTTTATACAAAAACGACCTCCGGCCGGTGTCCGGCTCTGCAAAAACTGATCATTTCCGATATCTAAGCGTTTTTGCCTGGTTACAATGCAAAAACACTGCCCATCTCCAATAGAAAATGAAGTTGTCAAGCGAAAGAAAATTTATATTGATATATGAGCCTTAGATTACATTACATTTATTAATTTGCCTGGCTCCGATCTGTTCAATATGATTACTATTATAAATATCATTTTCTGTCTCTCTTTCCTGGTCTTCGCTTACCTTAACCTGAACGATGTCGATCCGTGGCTTTGGGTACCAATATACCTTAGCGCGGCTGTATGTTGCGGCCTGGTAGTTTTTCACCAGGTTTATCCGAGGTTGTATCTATGCCTGATCGCGATATACCTTGTTCACGCAGGCACCATTTATTTTTCTAAAGATGGTGTACGCGACTGGATAACGAAATATAACAGGCCAAGTTTGGTAGAAACGATGCAGGCAGACAAGCCTTATATAGAAAAAACGAGGGAGTTCTTTGGCCTGCTGATCATTGCCGGCGCATTGCTCATCAATTATATCGCAGCCTGAGCAACATGGCTCGGTCAACCCTGATGATTTGAAGATATGTTCACTTATGATATAGAAAAATTTAAGCCTCTGCTTACAGATCTTATTGCAAGACATGTGAGCCCAGATGCCAAAGACTGGCTGCTGGCCCAGGGAGTCCATGCTGCATCTGCCGCAGCATTTAACACTGCCTTCGCCGCCTTGCCGCGTAAGACGGGAAAAGCGCCGGTCAATGCCGGTCCTGAAAATGAAGCTGATTTATCGGCTATCCGTAAAGATTTTTCGATCGCAGGATGGTCGGTTGACAGGCTTGCCAGGGTATGGCTGTTGTTAACGCTTGATACCACCGATAAGGAGCGTTATCAACGCAATATCGAAAACCTATTTTTGGCTGCTGAAATGAACGAATTGGTGGCTTTATATTCGGCTTTGCCTCTGCTTGCTTACGCCCCGATATGGGTACAACGCTGTACGGAAGGTAACCGCAGTAATCTGGGCGTTGTGCTCGAAGCGATCATGTATCGCAACCCTTACCCTGCGGAAAACCTGCCTGAGCCGGCCTGGAACCAAATGGTGCTAAAGGCACTTTTCACCGAAAAAAAGCTGGAACTGATCACGGGATTGGACCAGCGTGCCAATGCCAGCCTTGCACATACATTGATTGATTACGCGCGAGAGCGCTGGTCAGCCGGCCGAAGTACAGATCCTATGCTTTGGCGATTAGTAAGTCGCTTTATGGATGACACGATACTGCAGGACATCAAGGAAGGATTACCGGGTGTAAGCGAACTTGAAAGGGAAGCGGTGGCATTAGCTATTGCCGAAAGCAGCTTTCAGCCAGCAAAAGAATTGTTGAAAGTTGATCATTTAAAGATGGCGGCGGGCAGAAAAACGAGTTGGAACGAATTTATTAACGATACAAAAAATTAATTTTGGGATATGTGTTGCAGCAATTTTGAAAACAGAGAGCAAATACCTGGCGAAAAACCAGAGTCATTTGACATAACCGCCGTAAAAGGTATGCGTTTTTTTGACCCGCATGTACATATGACATCCCGTACAACTGATGACTACCAGGCTATGGCTGATGCGGGCGTGGTTGGGCTGATAGAACCGGCTTTCTGGCTGGGACAGCCCCGGACGGGCATTGACAGCTTTCGCGATTATTACAGCAGCCTGGTTGGCTGGGAAAGATTCCGCTCATCGCAGTTTGGCATTAAACATTATTGCACCATAGGGCTTAACTCCCGCGAGGCAAACAATGAAAGCCTTGCAGAACAAGTGATGGAAATACTTCCGCTGTTTGCTTATAAAGAGGGAGTTGTGGGTATCGGTGAAATAGGTTTCGACGATCAAACAGCGGCTGAAGAAAAATATTACCGCTTGCAACTGGAACTGGCCAGGGAAGCCGGCCTGCCGGTACAGGTCCACACGCCGCACCGCGACAAGAAAAACGGCACACGCCGTAGTATGGACATCGCGATAGAACATGGCATTGATCCTTATAAGGTCATCATTGATCATAACAACGAGGAGACCGTTAAAGAGGTCCTTGACCGGGGTTTTTGGGCTGCATTCACGATTTATCCCTTCACCAAAATGGGTAATGAGCGCATGGTTGAAATCGCCAGACAATATGGCCCGGAGCGGATCATGGTCAATTCGGCTGCTGATTGGGGCATCAGCGATCCCCTGGCTGTGCCGAAAACCGCTGCACTAATGAAAATACGCGGTATCAGTGACAAAGATATCCAATTGATCACCTACGGTAACGCAATTACCGCTTTTGCTCAAAGCGGACAGCTCGATGAAACTGATTTCGCCACGGTGAGGAACGTTGATCAAAGCGTAAAATTTGAAGGTAACAGTATATTGCGAGGCGGCCAGCAACCGAGAATCGATAAATCATCCATCATCATTAGCTAATCGTGATCTTGAGGAAACTGTACATTTATCTTCAGCTCATGCGGCCCGCCAATATTGTTACTTCGGTCGCAGATATTCTGGCGGGGATCGCTATTGCCAGTGCCCCAGGTAGTTTAGTGGAAAGAGCCTGGCCAATGGCTCTCCTGCTTTGCCTTTCCACAGCTTGTCTTTACGGCGGCGGTATTGTTTTTAACGATATTTTCGATGTGGAGACTGATAAGATTGAACGGCCTGAAAGAGCTATCCCCTCAGGCAAGGTTAGTTTACCGGAAGCTTCAGTGCTCGGCACGTTGTTGTTAAGCGCAGGCATTTTATTGGCATTTCTCGTTTCGGCGGCATCTGGTATACTCGCGGCAGCTATTGCGCTCTGCGCGCTGCTCTACGACAAGTTGGGCAAACATCATCCCTTTTTCGGGCCGCTTAATATGGGGATGTGCCGGGGATTAAACCTGTTGCTCGGAGTCAGCATCATACCGGATGCGCTCAACCATTGGTCAATGTTAGCATTGGTGCCTGTGATTTACATATTCTCGATCACCCTGACCAGTCGTGGCGAAGTTCATGGGGGCAAAAGGAACAACTTGTATATAGCGGCATTTTTGTACGCCGCGGTCATCGCCTTTATCAGCTACTTTTCGTACGTTAATAACCGGCTGCTATGGTCACTGCTTTTCATCTTACCCTTTACCTGGATGATATTCAAACCGTTGCTCAGAGCTATAAGAGAGCCTATCGGCAAAAATATTGGTAATGCCGTAAAGGCCGGGGTGATCTCCCTGATATTGATGGACGCTTCCTGGTCTGCCACATTCAGCTCACTCACATTCGCCCTGATGATCGCCTGCCTCTTACCGCTCTCCATGTGGCTGTCGAAAACCTTTGCAGTCACCTAATTAATTTCAATAACAATAGATCTTCCTCCGATGGAACATTTGCAACAGAACTTCAGCGTAAAATATAGTTATAACGTCTTTTTTACTTCGGCTTTATTCGCAAAGGACAATCCCCTTCTGAACGATTTTCTGACAAACGCTGCTACTTCAGGCGCGTTAAGGAAGATTCTTTTTGTGGTGGATCAGGGGGTGGCCGACGCCCACGAGCATTTATGCTCTGATATCAGTTCTTATTTTCAGGCGCATACTGCTGTTCATCTGGTGCCCGAGATCTTGCTGATACCCGGCGGCGAGTACGTAAAGAATGATGAACGCTATTTTGATATGATCCTCGAAGCGGTAAATAATTACGGTATAGACCGGCATTCATACATCGCAGCAATTGGTGGCGGGGCCGTATTGGATATGGCAGGTTATGCTGCTGCAGTAGCCCACCGGGGAGTAAAGCTTATCCGCATACCAACAACTGTGCTGTCTCAGAACGATTCAGGGATCGGGGTGAAGAACAGCATCAATTATTTTGGGAAAAAGAATTTCCTGGGCACATTCGCACCCCCTGCCGCTGTTTTTAATGATGACCAGTTTTTGACCACGCTGACCGACCGAGACTGGCGTTCCGGAATATCCGAAGCTATCAAAGTTGCCCTAATCAAAGACCCTGTTTTTTTCAACTGGATAGAACAGAACGCACCCGCCCTCGTGAGCCGCGACGCGACAGCAATGAATTACCTGATTTGGCGCTGCGCGCAGCTGCACATGCAGCACATTGCCGGCGCCGACCCCTTTGAAAGCGGCTCATCACGCCCTTTGGATTTCGGGCATTGGAGCGCGCACAAACTGGAATATCTCAGCGGCTTCGACGTTCGACATGGTGAAGCGGTAGCCATGGGGATAGCCCTGGATACGGTTTATTCCTGCCTTTGCGGCCGTTTAACCGCTGCGCACAGTGAGCGCGTGGTAAGCCTGATCCAAAACTTAGGTTTTGAAATCAGCCATGGGCTCTTAAAGATCAGCAGAGATGACAGCCCATTATTGCAGGGCATGGAGGAGTTTCGCGAGCATTTGGGCGGAGAGCTCACTATTACGTTACTCAATGCTATTGGCGAAGGTGCCGAGGTGCATGAAATTGATACCGAGCTTTTGAAACAAGCGAGTATTGAACTATACAACCGGCAATTCGAACTTCAGCAAACGCAAATTTAAACAATATAAACATCTGCCCTCATGAAAATAAATGTAGCGCACCTGACCTATTGTACCAATATCCATCCCGCGGAGAACTGGCCGGAAACTTTCGGAGCCCTGAAAAACCATTTCCCGGCAATCAGGGCGGCCCTTGCAGGGAAGGAACAAATGGGTATTGGCCTGCGCCTTTCTAATATGGCGAGCCTGGGTTTGCTGGCAGAGGAAGATAACTTAGCGGAGTTCAAACAATGGCTGTTTGATCATGATGCTTATGTTTTCACGATGAACGGTTTCCCCTATGGCGGTTTCCACAACACCGTGGTCAAGGACGAAGTGCATGCGCCGGATTGGACAACAGTTGAGCGCGTGGATTATACCTTACGCCTGTTTCATATATTGGCCGAATTACTTCCTGAAGGTTTGCAGGGAGGAATTTCAACCTCACCCTTAAGCTATAAGCCATGGCATGCGGCCGGTGAAGCCCGGAACACTGCAAGGGCGATCGCCACGGAGAATATTTTAACGGTGGCGGCCGCACTTTTTGAAAAATACAGTTCGACTGGAATCCTGATGCACCTGGATATCGAACCCGAGCCGGATGGCTTCCTGGAATCAGGCCGGGAGTTTATAGATTGGTTTGAAAACGACCTGCTGCCGCGGGGTATTTTAGTGCTGGGAGAACAGTTTGGCCTGTCTCCGGCTGATGCAGAAGCAGTTGTAAAACAACATATTAACCTATGCTATGATGTTTGCCATTTTGCTATCGGCTATGAAGAACATGAGCGCGTCATTGATGAACTGGCCGCGAAAGGTATCCAGGTAGGCAAGATACAAATCAGTGCTGCCTTGAAGGCCCATCTTCCGGTGGATTTGGCAATGAGGGACGAGGTGACCGACGCGCTTGCCAGATTCAACGAGCCAACCTATTTGCACCAGGTGATCGCGAAAACTGCAAATGGAGAATTGATCCGCTATCCCGATTTACCGGAAGCCCTGGCAGATAGCCGGAACCCGGTAGTCAATGAATGGCGTGCGCATTTCCATGTACCTGTTTTTGTGGAGGATATGGGTGTGGTGCAATCAACACAAAACGATATTATCAGGGTGCTCAACAAGTTCAGGAACGCTGCTTTTACACAACACCTGGAGGTGGAAACATATACCTGGAGTGTATTGCCGGATGAGCTGAAGGCCCCCCTAACGCAATCGATCATCCGGGAATTGGATTGGGTTAAAGCGCAGATATCATAAGAAAGAAACTAATATGAATAAAACGGTAGTTATCGATGTAGTAGGTTTATCCACGTCTCTGATCGGCGAGCATACGCCATTTCTTAAATCTTATACCAAAGACAGACATCTGACGCATATAACACCTGTATTACCTGCTGTTACCACCGCCATGCAGTCCGCCTACGTCACCGGTAAATTTCCTGTTGACAATGGCATTGTAGGTAATGGGTGGTATGACCGCGCGGATTGTGAAGTAAAATTCTGGAAGCAGTCAAACAAACTTGTGGAGGGACAGAAAATATGGGAAAAGGCCAAGAGCGAAGATCCATCTTTCACGAGCTCGATAATGTTTTGGTGGTACAATATGTACTCCTCTGCGGATTACTCCGTGACACCCAGGCCAAACTACCTTGCCGACGGACGAAAAATACCGGATTGTTACTCGGAGCCTGCCGATCTGCGTGACCACCTTCAGGCGAAGTTGGGGCAGTTTCCGCTTTTTCAGTTTTGGGGGCCCGGCGCCAATATCAAATCAAGCCGTTGGATAGCTGACGCTGCAATAGAAACAGATACGTTGCATGACCCGACGCTAACGCTGATATACCTGCCGCATCTGGACTATTGCCTGCAAAAATTTGGTCCGGATTTACCGGTTATTGCCAAGGACCTGAATGATATTGATAAAATTATCGAAGATCTGGTTTCGTTTTACAAGAAAAAAAATGCCGAGATCATCATCCTTTCCGAATATGGTATCTCCCCGGTGGACCGCCCGGTTCATTTAAACCGGGTATTGAGGCAAAACGGCTTGTTAGGCATCAGGATTGAACGTGGACTGGAGATACTTGATCCGGGTGCTTCCAAAGCCTTTGCGGTAGCTGATCACCAACTGGCACATGTCTACATCAACGATGCGAGCGTAACGGCAAAAGTCAAAGCGCTGCTTGAAGCCGTGCCTGGTGTTGAACGGGTGCTTACCCGGGAAGAGCAGGCCGCATATCACATCGACCATCCCCGGGCCGGCGACCTGGTCCTGATCGCTGATGAAAGAAGTTGGTTCACTTATTACTTTTGGCTGGATGACGCGCTTGCCCCGGATTACGCGCGCGTAGTTGACATCCATAAAAAACCGGGTTATGATCCTGTTGAGATGTTTATGAGCTCAAAGCTCCGCGCCGGCTACAAGTTGCTGCGCAAAAAGGCTGGTTTCAGGTATGTGATGGATGTCATTCCCCTGGATGCCGCCCTGATTAAAGGCTCTCATGGCCGGGTGGATGTACCGTCAGAATATCAGCCGGTGATCATTACCGATAACCCATTGGAAAAACAGGACCTGATAGCGACCGACATTCATGATATCATCTGGAGGCACCTGAAAAATTGATTAGCTAAGCTGGCCTTGTATACTGATTGCCGGTTGTTCAAATGATTATCCTGCCATCCGATATGGTCCTTTTTATTAACTGTTCAATATTACAAAAGCAGTTATTCAAAATTCCACCACGCAACCTGTTTGAGGGGGCTGCCTAAAGTGTAAGGCTCCCCAATACGCGGAACGTTTAGTTCGACACCCAACTCCTTTGCTGCAGGCACAAGCCTTTTTATCGGTTCGTTCCAGGGCTGGTTAGCTTCAATAAACTTAGCCCAGTGAATAGGCTGTAACAAACGGGCATGCAGGTCAGCAGCAGCCTGTGCGGGTTGCCCTAACCACAGGTGCGTCCATGGCCAATTGGGGCTATACTGTCCGCATTCCAAAAACGCCAGATCAAATGGCCCGAATTGCTGGCCTATTTGTTTAAAATGCGGCCCGTACCCGCTATCGCCACTGTAAAACAGCCTATAACTGCCAATCTGAAAAACGTAAGAGGCCCATAATGTTTTATTCTCATTCTTATACGTACGATTGCTGCGATGTTGGGCTGGGGTGGCGGTAATCCGAATACCACCGGACAACGTAATCGATTGGTTCCAATTAAGTTCGATGATCTTTTTAGGGTCAAACCCCCAGTATACCAGATCAGCGCCTACTCCCATCGGCACGATAGCCATTTTAATACGATCTTTTAATTTTTTCAAAGTTCGATAATCCAGATGATCGTAGTGATCATGAGAAATGATCAGCGCATCTATTTGAGGCATATCATCGGCGTGATAATGCTTTGTACCCGGGAATGCGGTAATCAATCCGGGCACCGGTCCGGCATGATTGCTAAAAACCGGATCAATGAGCATATTAAACTGCTCGCTTTTTATAAGTAAAGATGAATGTCCAAACCAAACGATCGTAGGTGCAGGAGCAGCTAATGAATTCAGATCGGTTTTAATCCACGGAAGTGCATGAGATGGCCTGATGGTTTCAGGACGTCTGCTCAAAAAAAGAAATTTACGTTTGACCGTCGAATCGGAAAGTTCAGCCAAATTTATAAAAGCTCCATTTTTATAATTTGGTAAAGAATCCAACCGGGTAAGTTCTTCGCCATCCGGATTTTTACCCAGAGATTTAACTACGCCGCAACCACCGACCGTCAATAATAACAGTGCAGCCAACACAATTCCCAAACACGCTCTTTTCATGCACTAAATGATGAATGTAACGTTAAAAAACAACATTTATTTTATAAATGCGTAATCTGTCTTCCCGGCTGCCATATTCCCGCAATTTGAGCCGGCCGTTCTGAATTTATTTCAAAACATAACAAAAGACGAATTTTAAGGCAGGTGAGTTTCCGACGCAAGCCGGCCAGTGTCCGAGAACGATATTGTTGGCTATCGACGGCGAGACGAAATTATCGTGGGAACAAGGGCAGACTCAGAAACAACTCTGATAACACTTTACTCCACCTCAATTCAACGTAACCGGATCCCCCAGGGACGTGCTAATATTCGCGATTTTTAATTACAAGGTTATCTACGCTGAGATTACCGACATGGAGGTTTCTGATTACAGCTTTTTTAACCATGATTCGGCTAATCACCAATGCGCCTATAGCAATCGCGCCAATAGCCATAGATCCCAATGCTAACACAGCAATTGCTGATGCCCCGGTTGCAGAAGCTCCGGTTACCCCGACACAGTTTGTTTTGCCCGTTTCCTTTTCAAAAAGTTTCATGTGATTTTTAATAAAGTCTCTCAAATACGTAACACGACTTGCCTATAATCATTTGTAATTTCCAATTCACCGGACGGTTATTATTTAGTTGCGGAATAGCCAGACTATGCCATCCGCTACCGGATCATGTGAAAATATTTCTCCCTGTTTTCAAATAGCACCCAGATGAGCACCGCCCAAAGCACAAGCACCATCGGTATTCCCGAAGATAAAGAAATAACAGTTAACAATATGCCAACCATAACTGGAAAAATGATCACCGCGCCTAAAGCCCTGAAACGGGGAATAATCACCAGTATCCCTCCAATAATTTCGGCGATGCCGATAAGTGGCATCAGCCATTTGATCTGCATAATGGCGCCAAACATGGCCATAGCATTTGGCGGCATATCTTTTGGTACAGGCATGTAATTTAAAAACTTGTTCAGGCCTGCATTGATAAACATCAGCCCGAATAACAGGCATGCAATGAATAGGATTTTGTTTTTCATTTTTATGTGGTTTAATTGTTTTTTAGTAATTCAATATGGACGGCCTTACACTTTCACCTTTTTCCAGTTCCCTTTTTTAAAGTAATACCAGGAAACCAGGGCTAAAAGCGCCTCCGCCGCGGGCACCGCTGCGATGGCGCCTGCCGAATGCCATCCTAAGCCTTTTGCGAGTAAGTAAGCTAAAGGCACCTGAAAAAGCCAGAAGCACCCAAAATTGATCCATGTAGGCGTTTTGGTGTCACCGGCCCCGTTTAAGGCCTGGCTCATGACCATGGCTATAGCATAAAAAATAAATCCCGAACCGATGATCCGGAGCGCCGTACTGCCAAAGTTCAAAATAACGGGTTCGGTTGTAAATATGCTGATGATGGGACGGGCAAAGAACAGGAACAGCAGCATGACGAAACTCATCAATACAGCATTATATCGCGCCGTAAGCAACACACTTTGAGCCGCCCTTTCAACATGACCTGCACCTAAATTTTGCCCTACCAGGGTCGCAGCAGCATTACTTAACCCCCAGCATGGTAAAATAAAGAAAACAAAATTCCGAAAAGCGATCTGGTAGCCGGCTGAAGCTGCTGTACCGCCGGTTTCAGCAACCAACCGCGTCAAGATGATCCAACTGCCGCTTGCAATGATAAATTGAAAGGTTGCCGGCCAGGCCACAGCGATGATGGTTTTTACCACAGCCGGATCCCAATTAAAGTGAGCACTGCGAAACTTCAGAATGCCGCTGCCTTTAAACAGGTGATATACCTGGAAGGTCACCCCGCAACTCCTTCCAATTACGGTGGCCATAGCAGCGCCCTTCAACCCAAAAAAGTGAATGAAAACCGGGCAGAGAATAATGTTTATAATGCTTGCAATCCAAAGGCTCTTCATCGCCATGGCGGCGTCACCCGCGCCGCGAAAAATTCCGTTGATCAGAAACAACAGGATAATAATAAGGCTGCTGCCCAGCATGATCCGGGTAAAAATAGCTCCGTCCCTCACCACTTCTTCGCTTGCTCCCATTAACTTTAAGATCTCAGGTGAATATAAAACACCAGCCATACTTACTATTATAGTTGTGATCAGGCAGATTACCAGCGCCTGGGCTCCTGCATGCGCAGCGGCTTCCGGTTTCTTTTCACCAATCCTTCGTGCTACGATTGCCGTTGCCGCGGTGCTTAAACCAATAGCGATGGAATAGACAATGGTGATCACCGACTCCGTTAAACCTACCGTGGCTATAGCGTTTTGCCCAAGTTTGCCTACAAAGAACATATCTACCACCGCAAAAACGCTTTCCAGGCTTAATTCCAGGATCATTGGGATAGCCAGTAAAAAGATGGCTTTCGGAATACTGCCTTGCGTATAATCCTGCTGCTCGCCATTAAGAGAAAGCTTAATGGCGTTCCAAAGCTTTGAGCTTGTGATCTGTAATGTACTCATCGTTGCTTATTTAAAAATTTTGTACGATTGCCGGTTTACTTTGTTGTTTTCGTAACACGATCCTGATTGATCATAAACTTAATCAACGATACAAAGATGGGACGCACGCCGTTGTTTCGCAGTGTGCAAAAGCGACAATCCCGGGGGTAATTCGCGACAAGATTATTTCCACAATGCATCCACTTCGCTCATAATCTCCACGTACCCTGCGGTTCCATGCACACGAATGCGTTGACCATCTTTAATTAGTTTGGTTGCGTTTTCCACGCCAACAACCGCAGGCAAACCGTATTCACGGGCTATTACAGCGCCATGTGTCATTAGTCCGCCAACTTCTGTAACCAGGCCCTTGATGGCTAAGAATAAAGGGGTCCAGCTTGGGTCGGTAAAGGTTGTAACCAAGATATCGCCATCTTCCAGATCAGCACCTTCTACGTTTAGCACCATGCGTGCGCGCCCTTCAACTATGCCGGAAGAAACGGCGAGACCGGCCAGGGCCCCTGCCGGGATATTTTCACGGCTGTAATGACCGATTATCGCTTCACCTTCAGAAGTAATAACTCGTGGCGGTGTCAGCTTTTCATAAAATTGATAATCCGTTTTGCGCTGGTCAATAAGCTGGTAATCTACTTTTCCGGTACGCACCGCCTCCTGCAACTCTTCAAAATAAAGATAATAGCTATCTTTTTCATCATGAAGCACACCGGCTTTTACGAGGCGTTCGGCTTCCTGAAGCAAAGTCTGCTTGTAGATAAAGTACCTGCTCACGATATCGTATTTCGGATATTCGCGGTAGCCGATAAAATTCCGCAACAGGTCAATCATCTGCTTCGTTTCCCGGGTTTTTTCTTCACCATCGTGCAATTGTTTCAGGCGCAACATTAAGTCTTGTTCTTTTTCTAAGGCTGCCTGCTTCCCCTGCTCAAATCTTCGGGTACTCTCTCCCGGTTTAAGGTTTTTGATATTGCTCAAGATTATCGGAACCAGCGCAGCTGGATTTTCCCTCCATCGTGTACGGGTAATATCGATCTCGCCGGCGCAACGCATGCCATATTTGTTAAGATAAGCAATGAAAGCGTCGTGTACTTGCGATCCGCCCTCCAACTGGCATAACCCATTCAATAAATTATTCTGTTTTGCCCCTTGCAGATAGGCGATGACCTCCGGATAGGGACGAATCACATCCGCCAGGTCCAAAAGTTCAAGGCCCATTTCTGAGGTAATGTTGTTTGGAACAGAAAGCGACAGAACATCTGCTGCGTTGATTTCACCAAGCCACTCTTTCATCTTGTCATTGATCCAGGCCGATGCATGGATGGCCGCCATGATCACGTTCAGATTTTTCTTTTCTAAAGACAGCTGCCTCCGTTGCTGCATATCGTCCAGGATGTAATCAAATACATCGGGGCCTGTTTTTTGCCCGGATGTTATCTTTCAATGCTGATACCGACCTTTCGCTGCTGCTGATGAGATCGGCCACAATCCCGGCATCGGCTCCCGCTTCCGCAAGTATATCCGCCGCCGACATCCCGTGATGACCTTTAACCTGTCCGGGAATATTGGCTCCAGGGTCCTCTTTTACAAAGTTTCGATCGATTACAGTCATCAGGGCATCTTTTATGAGTGGATCTGAATGCCCCAATACATTTAAAAGATTCTCCCTGCCTGCCGGCGAAGCCAGCCCCTTCGAGATATCAACAAATAACCTTCCGCCAGCCATTTTGAATATCGCGCGGTTTCCGGTTAACATCCAAACGGATATGCCGAGTGGTTTAAATGCGTCAGTCATCATTTGTTGATGTCCTACAGATACATAAACCCGGTTCTCCAAGTCGTCTGCCGCTGGCACAGGATATAATGTGGTGATTGGCCGGCTTTGTACAACATAGAATTTATCGTCACTTAAACACCATTCAATATCCTGGGGATGGCCGAAATGTGCCTCGATCATCCTGCCGGTTTGTTCGAGTTGTAAAATTTGCTCGTCAGTTAGCGCTTGCTTATTTTGTTGCTCCGGCCCTATCTCTTTTTGCTCAGTACCGCCATTTTTAATGATCTCAATAGCGATCCTTTTCTCCGAAATCTTCTTTTCAATAATTCTTGAAGCACGGACCTGGTAATTATCGGCGTTAACCAAACCAGAAACCAGTGCTTCCCCCAAGCCGAAGCTCGCATCTATCGAGCTCACTTTCCTGTTACCAGTAACAGGATGGGCCGTAAATAGCACGCCGGCTACCTTTGCAACTACCATTTGCTGTATAATAACAGCCAGGTAAACCTTGCGGTGGTCAAAGCCATTCTGAAGCCGGTAGATGATGGCACGTTCTGTAAAAAGAGATGCCCAACATTTGCTGATGTGTTTTAAAATAGCGGCTTCGCCGATAACGTTCAGGTAGGTATCCTGTTGTCCGGCGAACGATGCGGTGGCTAAGTCCTCCGCTGTCGCACTTGAACGAACGGCGTAAGCGTAATCACTTCCATATTGGTCCATATGCGCAACGATCTGGTTTTTCAGTTCCTGAGAAAGAGCTATCGATTCTATCAGCGTTCTGATCTTTTTGCTTATTTCATTGATCTCATTCTTTTGGTTTTCGGTTAGCAATGCTAATTGCTCCAGCAGTGAATTAAACTCCTGGTCGTTCCCAACAGTTTCTTTAAACGCTTCAGTGGTTATACAAAAACCGTCAGGCACATTAAGCGCCTTAATTTTGTATAATTCTGCCAGATTTGCCCCCTTGCCCCCGATTAACTTAATAAACGTTTTATCGGCCTTTTTTAAATCAACAATGTATAAACTTCTGTTTTTCATATACCTCACTTGTCTTTAAACTGATTGGCTGTTTCATTCATAATTGCAATCGATCCTTCCAAAAATTTTTCGATAATTTTCAAATCTTCTTCAGCGAAAGAACCGATCAATTGCTCCGAATGGCTGCGATAATCCTTGTAAAGCGGAGCCATGAGCTGCATTATCTTTTCAGTATCCGGCACTACCAATACTTTTCGCCTGTCCGTTTTCGCAAATTCTCTTTTGACCAGGTCTTTTTTCTCAAACCGGTCAATCAAACCTGTAACAGCGCCGCTGGTAAGCCCTGTTACTTCCATAAGCTCACCGGCTGTCATGGCCCCTTTCACCAGGAAAAAGCCCAGGTATTTTTGATCGGTACCTGATAGTCCGGCTTTTCGAGCGATATTTTCATGCATTTGAATGGATGTATAAGCATACAACTGGCTTAGTTTTCTTATCCGGGTAATAGCTTCGCTTTTCACAATATCTTTGTAACTTTGATTATCTTAGTTACAAAGATAATTTTATTTTATTAATTGAAAGAAGTAATTTAGAAATCGGTGAATATAATTACGTTGTTTCCGCCTCCCGACCTTGACGAATATGTCACTGGTATGCTGATCATTGAAAGCAAAACCCTCAGTGCTGATTTTATTTTGCCGCTTTATGCCAATGGCTGCCCTACACTAGTGTTTCAAACGGCGTTAGGAAAACGTTCTGGATCGGATACCGGATATCTTAACCTCTATGCACAAACAATCCAACCGGAAACGCTCATGATCAAACAGCCTTTTACGTTGATTGCCTTTTTATGCTCCCACATATCGTCCAGAGCTTATTTGGTGTAAGTGACCGTGAATTAACCGATAGCTATCTCGACTTAAGCGAGATCTCACATTTTTATCGCCATATTATTGATACTAAGTTTTTTTAATTGAACCACGGCCACTTTCCCTTTTCCTTCTGTAATATGGTCGAACTGGTTTACCTGCAAATTACGAAACCGTTGAACAGTATGGCTGCCAGCCCATGTTATTTCAAGCTCTTCGATAAGCCCGGCATGCCCTACCCCTATTTCCGCCTGTATGGGCGATGAACCAAAACTACCACCCGAGTTTAAGTCGCGGTAAACACTTCTTTTAACACCATTGTCAACAAATGTTATTTTTAACCGACTGCCAATGGCAGCTTTATTACTTTTTATCCCTTCTGCCTTTATACTTATCCAGTTGTTATCATTTTGACCAGGGTTTACATACAATGCACTGGTATAGGCATCGCCGGCGTAAGCCCCGCCCATTTCAATGAAGATATCCTGTAAGCCACGGTTCCTGAAATCTGCAAACGCTACACCGTGGCCTTTTTGCAAGTTTCCCGTTCCGGACGCGCTTGTAACTTCCTCAAACCGCTGTCCGTCTACGTTCCTGAACATTTTATTGGGTATAAGGGAGCCAAAATCGGGGTTGCCTGTGCCAAAATACAGGTCGGGAAAGCCGTCATTATCAATATCACCAAAGTTTGCGCCCATGCTGAACACTACTTTATCAAGACCCGTTTGTTTGGTAACATCGGTGAAAGTGCCGTTATGGTTATTTTTATACAGGTAAATGTTTCCTGCATTGGGTATGGGCTTTCCGAGCGCTTCGGCAGCCGAATAATATCCCAGCGGGGCCTCGAATTTGTAATCTGCAATCAGGATATCCTGCCAGTCATCATTATTATAATCAAAAAACCAGGTAGTAAAAGTGCTGTTGGTATTTGCCAATATCCCGGATTGCTTGGTAACGTCTTCAAAGTCGGGGATATTCCCGCTGTTACCTTTATTTTTTAAAAGGTACTTACGCCCGTCCATTGTTGAAATAAAAATATCCGGCCACCCGTCATGGTTAAAATCTGCCGATGTAACCCCTTTTACGTATGACATTACATCGCAATGCGCTTTATGGCCAACCTCAGTAAAGGTATCGTTCCGGTTATTTATATAAAGCATGCTCCGGTGGATATTGACGCTGTCGCCGTTGTTAAAACCCTCCGCCCCTACAAATACATCAAGCCATCCATCATTATTAAAATCAGCCCAGACTGCCGCCTGTGTAGGGTGATAAAAAAGTAATCCGGCGGGTATCGTCACATCCGTGAATGTGCCATCGCCATTGTTACGCAGCAGTGAGGCAGGCTGGTTACCAAAACCGTTCTTTTTCCAGGCACCCCGCAGTACAAAAATGTCCATCTTCCCATCGTTGTTGTAATCAGTTTGCTGAATATTCAGCCCACCGGTAAACTTCCGCAACCCGCTTGTTTCAGACTTGTCAATAAATGTTCCGTCCTGGTTATTTTGAAAATAATGCATTTGATCATCAAGTTCCGTTCCTGAAGTTACTATGTCAAGGTAACCGTCGTTATTGAAATCATCCGCTATAACGCCACCCGCCCTGCTTCTCAGTTTAATACCAACATCGGCAGCCATATCGGTAAACGACTTTATTTTTGTCGCGGATGTTTTATTGAGATCTGGGATTAAAAAGGGCTTGGGCACACTATCGGGGTAGTGCCCCAGTGTCATGTAAGCGATATTGAGCATCCAGCGGGATTCCAGGTCGGCCGGATGCTTCTTCAAAATACTTTCATAAACTGCAATGGCATGTCGCGACCCTGTTTGATTCACGTGAATTGCGTTATCCCTTATTGGGTAGGTACATGACATCCGGTTGTGGTTCAACATACAATTAGTCCGCTCGCCTAACCTCATGTAGGCCAGTGCCATATCCGGTTCAAATAAATCACGTTTTGAGCTATCGGCCCCCCTCACCATCTTTTCGTAAATGGCAACAGCCTGTGTTTCGTCACCGGTTTCCAATAAAAGCTTAGCCTTGGTATTTAAAAGATAAAAATCATTTTCCCTGCCCGGCAGTTTAAGTAAGCTATCGCACTGCGCCACTTTCGCTTCGGGACAAAACGGATTGCGGCTGTTGTAATCCTTTTGGTTCAGACCGGCAATGATCTGGATCATTTTACCCTCGGATGATTCGCGGCATGATGTAATAAATGACATGGCAAGTATCAATAGCAAAAATTTTGCATAAATATTTAACGACGTTTTTCCACGGGCCAAATTCAAAGCAAAATTGACAATTACATTCTTCGGCATTCCTTCAGTAAAATTAGCTACACATTATTTTTTCTTAAGACTCTGATCAATATTGAAGGTGTTATATTTTGAATACCACAAGCGGATTATTAAAGCTTAATTTCCCTACACCGGCCATCGTTAGATACAATCTTAACTTTCTGCACGTCCGGGCTTATTTTCAGAAACCTTGCCGATTGTGATAAAAAAGACGAGCCATAATAAAACTCCTGCCGGGTAACCGAACCATCTTTTGCAGATACTTCCGCATAGGCATCCTGCGGCCCGATCTTTATAGTTTTTCCCGGTGCGTTGAGCTTTAACAACTTCAAATTGCCGTTATGCTCGCTGGCCGCGAGGTAGTAACGGCTATCTTTCCCCTTAAGTTTTACCAGGGCTTTCCCATCGCCGGGAAAACAGATCCCGCTTTGCAAAATCGTCAATGGCTTAAACCCTCCTTTGCCATCGCCTTTTAAAAGCAATCCGTTTAAGGCATCGTACCGGCCTACCGAAACATTTGTGCCGTAATCATTCCCGTTAATAGCTACGTCTAAATTGCCATCACCGTCAAAATCATCCACTACCATTCCGTTAATGGCAGAAACCTGCGCATAGTTTGGCAGAGGGTACATTTTAAATTTCCCGTTTCCTAAATTTTCGAGATAACATGAAGTAAGCGTATTGGCTTTTAACCGCAAGGCATTTTTCAGTTGTTCAGGCGATAACAAATCCTGCAACGTTGCGTGGCCAAAGGATCTGTAATTAACAAACTTTTTTCGGAGACTGATCATTTGCTTAATAGCATCGTCGCGAACAAAAGATGGAAATTCACGTTTCACCCCGTCAGTGTCGGGGAGGAATAGGGATGGAAAGGCATCAGTGGTTTTACGTTTATCAAAATCGCCTGCCGTGATATATACGGGCTCTTTATCGCTGGCTTTGAAAAAACTATTCTTTCCCAGGTTGCCAACAATATAGTCTATCTTACCGCAATGCCTGAAATCGCCGGCCGCGATGGAATTCCACCAGCCGATCTTATCAGCAATACCAGACGCTGCTGTGGAGTTAACGAATTTGCCCCCAACGTTTTTGATAAACGTAATGGGCATCCATTCACCCGCTATAACAAGATCCGGCCAACCGTCATTATCATAATCTGTAACCAGGGCATCACAGGTTAGCCCCAGATTTTTTAAGCAAGGGGCAACTGATGCCGTTACATCTGTAAATTGCAGCTTCCCGGGTTTACTGTCGTTTCGTAAAATAAAACTGGATACCGGGTTGGGATAATGCCAGGCATCAACACGGCCCGTCACCAGCAAATCGAGCTTGCCATCCTTATTATAATCGAACGCTCTGACACATAGCTTACTTGTAAAATTACCGGGTAAGGCACCTTTTTGTTCGCTGAAACGCCCGCGGCCATCGTTGAGGTAGATGCGGTCTGCATAATTTTTTGAACCCGGCGCGCTTTCATATCCCCCGCTGGCCATATACAGATCTGGCTTCCCATCGCCATCGGCATCAAAGAACAATAAACTTTCATCCTTATAATTTGCACTGTCCGGTTTTACATCAATTAAATTTCGCTGATTAAATTTACCGTTAGCCTGCTGCAGGAAAACCTGAGCGGGAAATTTCTTGTTACCACCGATAGCAATATCATCAAGCCCGTTGCCATCAACATCTTCGGCTGCAAGCGCCGGAGCATACGCCGAAAATTTATGAGGCAATAATTTCTGGATGGTAAAATCCGGAAAATCATCATCCTTGTGCCTGTAACTAATACCTGCCGTACCTGTAACTTCTGTAAACAGTGCACCCCTGTTTTTTTGGGGTATAACCCAACTATAAGGCTGACGCGCATCATTGATATTCACTTTCAGCGTTTGGTTAGCGCTTACATTTTTTATTACCTGCTTATAATTATTCGGCCATCTCACTACTACAGAATCGAGCTTATTGACTTTGCCGAGGCCAAAGTGCGCGATGTTTTGGATAGAAGATAAATATCCACGATAAGGATTGTTCTCGTATACCTGGTGTTGCTTGCCTGCATAATAGATATCTACCCAGGCACCAATGCCATCCCTGTTAAAGTTGTTGCCATTCAATTTTACCTGCAAGTAATTTGATGGTTTGGAGGTAAGTGCGCGGCTATTGTTTTTATAGATAAGAGCCTCGTCATTGATGTTATTGATCACCATATCCATTGCACCGTCATTGTTCAGATCAGCATAAGCGGCGCCGTTTGAAAAGGTCGGTAAATCCAATCCCCATTGGCTGGAAACATCACCAAAGTTTAGGTCGCCATTATTTTGAAAAGCATAATTATGGATCTTGACTGTAGGAATCTGGTCAATAACAGTTTTTTTTGAGGCTGTGGAATAAGGATTGTTTCGGTAAACGATAAAGTCATGATCAGTAACATCCTTCGGAAATCCATTGGTTACAATGATATCACGGTAACCATCATTGTTGAAATCTGTTATCAAAGGCGTCCAGCTCCAGTCGGTCTCTGTAACTCCGCTCAAGAACCCGGTTTCACTGAATACGGAGTTCTTGATAGAATCATTCTGCCCCAATCCCGGCCCCTGGTTTATCTGCAAGGTGTTACGTGCATATTGATATTGGTATGCATAATGATTAAATAACTCGTACGACTGGTAGCTTTCCGGCATCGACATCATTTTTTTCCGGTAATTATCCGGTGGTGACATGTCCAGTTCAAATACATCGGCCAAACCATCGTTATTTAAATCTTCGATGTCCTGCCCCATCGAGTTCATCGAGGTGTGCTTAAAGTATTCTTTAGATCTATTGGTGAATGTACCATCACCATTATTGATGTAGAGAATATTGGGCGATATAAAATCGTCGGTAACATAAATGTCCTTCCAACCGTCTTTGTTTATATCCACAATAGTTGCCGCGTGCCCATAGCCTTCAATGGATATACCGGCTTTTTTGGATACATCGCTAAACACCGGGTGTTTAAGTTGGGCATCCCATTTGCTTTCATATAACCTCCCTGTACTCTTACCGCTGCCGTCCGCGATTATCGGGCGAAACTGGTTTGCGTAATAGCCATCGCCGGGGCGGTTAACGGTAAGATACATGTCCAGCTTGCCATCATTATTGTAGTCAAAAAAGGTTGCCATGGTAGAATATGCGTGTATATTTAGGCCATATTCTTTGCCTTCTTCCTTAAAGTGCGGTACCCCCTCTTTATCTGCCCCCTGGTTTATGTAAAGCAAATTTTGCCTTTTAACGCTATCCTGTAGCAGCGAATTGCATACATAAATATCCTGCAAGCCATCATTATTAATATCAATAACGGCAACGCCTCTGCCCCATTTTCCTAAACCATTAACGCCGGCTTTATCGGTGATATCATCGAACTTGAAGTCGCCACGGTTTAGGTACAGCTTGTTTGATACCATATTACCCGAAAAGTAAATATCCTGCAAGCCGTCGTTATTAAAATCACCTATACCAACTCCGCCACCATTGTAAACGTTGGCATTGTCAATCGGGTTGATAGAGTCGTTTTCGGTAATTAAATTATTGAAAGTAACGCCCGAATGCGAAGACGGTATCAATTCGAACAGTGTTGCTTTCTTTTTAGCACATGAAAAAAGAACAACACTAACGAGTAATAAAGCCGGGTAAAATTTCTTCATTTATAAATTGGTTTTATATGGAAAAGATAGGCTGCTATGCACAGCCTATCTCTTTTAACAAGTCCGAAACTCTATACTTTTTAATTGCTATATATAAGCAAGTTAAGTATTAATAGCCAGGGTTTTGATGTCCGTTTACCTTAGGGTTATTATCCAGCTCGGCCTGAGGAATTGGCAATAGTTCATCTCTTCCTTTTCTGAAATATGGGAATGGGTCAGTGGTGAAGTATTGCTTTTTCCTCCAGCGAAGGATGTCGATATTTCTTATTTCTTCGCAACCCATTTCCACCATTTTTTCGTGCATGATGGCTTTTACCACATCAGCTTTTGACGCTACAGGAAATTGCGCTGTTGGATAAAGAGGCATAGCAACATCCGCACGTGCACGAACCATATTGAGGTAGTTAATTGCTGCAGGAATATTACCCAGCTCATTTTCACATTCGGCCAGCATCAATAAAACCTCGGCATAACGGATAATGCGTTGATTATTGCCGCCCGGGTGGAAACCCGCTGCCGGCAAACCTTCCTTGTAGATGATCATGAACTTACGAAAACTGATCTTTTTGGTTACGCCGTTCATCACTGACGAGTTGCCGTTCTGGTCGCCGTCTGTTAGCACCGACGCACCTTTATTATAAGTGTCGCCCGATTGGTAACAGGTGTAGTGAAAACGGGGATCAGATTTGGCCGCGCCGGTAGCAGTGTTCTCAAATTCGTTAATCAATTTGTTTGACGGAATAAGATTTCTCCATGCTATGGGGTTGTATTCCTGGTTACGTACGGTAGACTGCGCTTCAGTAGGACTGTCACCGCCCCAGTTAAATCCGCCGTCGCCTTTGTCAACAAAAACGATCTCGAAGATGGATTCGCTATTGAATTCGGTCTCCTCCTCAAAGTTGTCGAGGTACCTGGCAGTAAGGGTATAGCCGTTTGCTCCGGTTGTCGGGATCTTTAAAAGCGCAGCTTTAGCACCGGCATAATCACCGGTTTGCATTAATACGCGGCCCAGCATAGCATTTGCCGCAGAAGCGGTTGCCCGGCCTTTATCGGTACCGGTTTTTTCAGGAAGAACGGCTGCTGCATCCTGAAGATCTTTAACAATTAAGGCATAAACCTCTGCTTCGGATGAGCGTGGCTGAAAATCGCCAACTGCCTTAGCAGGCGTTGTATAAACCGGCACCCCTCCCCATTGTGAAACCAGGTCGAAATAAGCCCAGGCGCGCAAAAACTTAGCCTCGCCAACCAACCGGTCACGCAGGGCCGTGTTATCAGTTACATTAGGCCCATTCGCAATAACTACATTCGCCCTGAAAATAGTTGTGTACCAGGTATTCCAAACAGAGTTCATCACCGAGTTGGCAGGATCAACATTACCGTTAAGCATCTGTCCCCTTGGGGCTTCAAGCTGCCCGCCGCCGCTTGCAACTTCATCACTTCTGAGGTCGTGAATAAAAAACCACTCCCTTGATACCAGCCCCAGGCTATGTATGGCAACATAAATAGCGTTTACCCCCTTGGTTAACTGATCGCTGGTTTTGTAGTATTGGTTCGTTGTTACATTATTAGGGTCGCTGGTGTCAAGGGACCCTTTTTTGCAGGAGTTAACCGTTGCCGTTACCATAATAGCTGTAAGGGCCGACCATATGTATATTTTCTTCGTTTTCATTGCTGTATCTTTTTAAATTAATCATTAAAAGGTCGCCTGTAAACCTAGCTGAACTGTTCTTGGCTGCGGATACTGGCCGTAATCAATACCGTTGGTAAGGGTACCATTACGAGAGCCGATTTCGGGATCAAGACCTTTATATTTAGTAAATGTTAAAAGATTGGTTGATGCCACGTAAATCCTGAGCCTGTTCAACGCGTTGTCTGTTTTTGACTTTAACCATGAGGTTGGGAAATTATAGCCTATCTGCATATTTTTAACCCGCAGGTATGAGCCGCTTTCAATCCACCTGGTTGAAGGCCTTTTGTTGCCGTTCGGATCACCTGAAATGGCGCGCGGGATATTTGTGTTGGTATTTGTAGGTGTCCATGCCTTTAACACATTGGTACCGGCATTGAAAAGCCTTGGCATGCCTTCGAGGATAATCCTTTCGCCATTAAATATCTTGTTGCCATAAACGCCCTGGAAAAACACTATCGCGTCGAAATTTTTATAGGAAGCGCTGTAGTTTAACGAGTAGGTGAATTTTGGCAGATAGCTACCAATAAAAGTGCGGTCAGCATCAGTGATAACACCATCGTGGTTTATATCCCTGAACTTGATATCGCCGGGAGCGGCATTCGTTTGCTTTGCTGAATTAGCAACTTCACCGGCGTTTTGGAATATCCCATCTGCAATATAGCCAAAGAATGATTGAACCGGCTGCCCAACTGCTGTTTTGGTTATAGGATCACCACCGCCATAATCCGCGTCGCCGCCGGCGGTAATGGAAGCATTGGCGGTACTAAGCGTTAAAACCTTGTTTCTGTTGAGGGAAAAATTTCCGGTAATATCATATTTAAATTCGCCGTGTGTTTTATGATAACCTAAACTAACTTCAAAACCGCGGTTACGCATTGAACCCACGTTAGCTAAGGTCCCGGTACCGTTAAAACCGAGGCTGGGCGAGGTAGGTACTGTTAATAGAAGATTATCGGTTTTCCTGGTATAAACCTCGGCAGATAATGTAAAGACATCCTGGAACAAGCCCAGATCTAAACCAATGTTGGTTTGTTTAGTTGTTTCCCATGACAAATTGAGGTTACTTAAACCACTGTAAAACGAAGCATTTCCAAGATCGGCCAGTGAACCGTTGAACGGATAGGTAGCTATGTTAGATGATATCGGTTGCAAATAAGGATAATTGCCCAATACGGTGCCATTGATACCTGTTACACCATAACCGGCCCTCAGCTTTAATGACGAAACCGACTTGAGCGACTTCATGAAATCTTCTTGGTCTACCTTCCAGCCTAATGACGCGGCAGGGAAACTTTCATGTTTATGCCCCGGCGCAAATACAGATAAACCGTCGCGACGTATAGAGCCTGATATCAGATATTTGCCTTCAAAATCATAACCCAAACGGGCTACTTCTGAAACGAGGAGATTGGTGCCGTAGGTATAATTAGTGAAAAGATTAGTCGCGCCATTTAGTGTCCTTACCGTATTGGTATTTTGGTTACCCGAAGAAACCTGATTGTCGCCGCGTGAGCTTTGGGCCTCGTAAACTAAAACGGCATTAACATGGTGCTTGTTGCCGAACGTTTTATCGAAAGTAAGCTGCTGCGAGTACAGTTGCGTGGTGCTGGTGCCCCTGGTGTAATTAATAACCGCGGTTGGCGATTGAGAGGTACCACCGTCATTATAAATAGGCGTGTAAGTATTATTCATGTTGCTGCCATAGTCAATACCATAAATTGATTTAAAGTTAAGCCATGAAGTAAACTTCAGCGTAGCGTAAGCATTACCGTGGATAGTATAACCGTGATTGGTATTATCAATCAGTTTGGCCGCTTCAATCGGGTTGGTTGGGTCTGAGCCATCGAAACTATTTTGCGGCCCCATAAACCCGCCGGCATTATTTGGATTGTAGATTGGCAGATATGGCTGCATCCTCACCACATTTGTTATGGCAGAACGGTTACCCGCATCTACGCCGTAACGCTGATGATTGATGATGGCATTGAATGTTTCGCCAAACGACAGGATTTTACCAATCGTATGATCGGCGTTAACCCGAATCGCCTTGTGGTAAGCGCTTAAGCCCTGGGCGATACCCTGCTGATCGAAGTAATTTGCCGAAGTATAAAAGCGGGTCACCGCGTTGCCGCCGCTCAATGCCACATTGTGCTGCTGAATCGGAGCATTACTCCTGAAATACGCGTCCTGCCAGTTGGTATTTGTTTGAGCAAAGGTTTGGGAACTACCCGCATAAATTGGTTTGTTAAAGTTTTCTGGCAGCAGGCGCGGCGGTATAGCTATAACAGGAGTGGCTGAACCGTTAAGAGCGCGCTCATATTGCAAGTATTGCTGGGTATTAAGCAGGTCATACTTTTTGATTACATTTTGTATGCCATAGTATGAGTCGATAGTTACCTCTGTGCGGCTATTGTTGCTCCCCTTTTTAGTGGTAATGATGATAACACCGTTTGTACCCCGGGAACCATAGATCGCCGCAGCACTCGCATCCTTCAACACATCGATACTTTGAATATCCTTAATGTCAACGCCTGTGAGGCTACCCGGATATCCATCAACGATGTATAAAGGATCAGATCCGAAATTCACAGAGCTAATACCACGCAATGAAATAATAGCCCCGGTTCCCGGACCGCCATTATTGGTAACAGTAAGACCGGCTATACGGCCTTGTAACGCTTCAATACCGCCAACAGGTAAAGAGGCCAGGGTTTTGCCGCTAACTGATGAAACCGCCCCGGTAACTTTGGCACGTTTTTGCGATCCGTAACCAACCACAACAACCTCTTCCAGGTTCTTGGTATCTTTTTTCATTTGCACCTTTAGCTCAGCAGCGCTGGTAACCGTGATCTCTTGCTGTGCAAAGCCAATTAACTTAAACACCAGCACAGCTGAATTGCCGGGCACCACTATTTTAAAATTACCGCCGGCATCAGTTGTTACGCCTTGTGTTGTGCCTTTTATGGAAACCGCTACGCCGGGCAGGGGTTGGTTATCATCATCAGTAACTTTGCCCGAAACGTTGAATGCAGGCTTCATTTTCAAAGCGCCATTTTTGTTAATGGTAATGCCATTTAATGAACCTGCCGAACCACGATTATGTGCAATTGACACCGATGGCATTGCGAGCGCGCATCCGGTTAAGATGAGCGTAGCGTAACGCCATTTGTTATTATAAATTTTTTGTAAAGAATACTTCATGTTATTAAGGTTTAAAATTTTCGATTCGATTAAGGAAACGTTGACCTGATTTGCTCTCGGGGCAACATTTACCGATATCGTTTAAGCTGTAAATGCCTAAAATTATCCTGGCCTTACCTAATGGTAACTACCGGATTTAAATGAACGACGAAACCTATCCGTTAGCTGTTCCGTACTTATCCAGGATCTGAAAATCTCTTTTTTGTCTTTCCATAATTTTTCTTGTTAGTTAATTGATTGATAATTGATATGTAGGTGTTATTAGTTTTCAATTTCAAACAGTATCCCACGCCGAACCGGACAGCAAACGACAAATGCCACGAATGCTCCATTATTGGTCAACATGTTTATAATTGGTAATCTGTACGTTGTAATACCAACAGTACTTATTGTTACAGCCGGCTAAAAGCAGATTGTAATAACAGAGGTAAAATTATCTTTCGCGGTTGGGCAGGTAGCGCAGTATTTATCTTAATCTTACAACATTTGTTTAAGCAAGCTCCCTACAGCAAGGTTTGCTTTGAATTTTAAAACAGTTTTCCCGCATGATATATGACGTGCCTCAATGTAGATTTTTGAGACCGATAAAAAATTACAAATCATTGATTTTAAGCTATTTAAATACAAAACAAAAATCAAAACGAGTTGAACACTGGTGATTTTCTTTACCAGAAACTGGCACTGGTTTGTTAATTTGAAGGCAAAAATACCGCCAACAACAATCGATTGCGAAACTTGCCCGAAACACGGTATTTAGGTATTGTTAAAACAATAAATCTTATTGATTTATAGCTATAGAAATAATAAATATTTTTAGCATACCTGCTTACAGGAAACAAATAAGGACAGCCTCGCGCTGTCCTTACAACCAATTTTAAAAAAAGAAAAGTAATAAAGGTGAGGTATTATATCTTGTAAGTATGTGATAAAGTATTTGCGCGTTAACGCAAATGCTACAAATAATTATTGATCATATCAGTAAACTTTGTTAAGGTTATGTAGTCCAGGATTAGTACACCTCAAGCAATCAAATGTATTAAGGATGGTAAACTTTAAATGACACACATGTTGAAAAGGTTAACACATTGGTTTACTAAACGCACAATCGCTCCCCCATTCCTAACTTATTGCTGTTCTTTGTAGACTATTGCAAAATGCCCTAAACAATTGTTATAGCACTTTCAACAATTGTTGTAATAGTATGATTATAGGTTGGCCTATTTTTATCAGCAGACTGGCAGCCAATTTTGATTGCTGCAAAACCTAAAAGAACATCAAATGAATCTAAGGATCTTTTCTCTTACCCTGTTGGCAATCGTCTTGTTATTTGTTGGTAATGCATCAGCCCAAAACAAAAAGTTTTATATTTTTTTGTGCTTCGGTCAATCAAATATGGAAGGTAACGCCCGCATACAGCCACAGGATACCATAGTTGATCAGCGTTTACAAGTACTGGAAACCGTGGACTGCCCTAACCTTAAACGGGCCAAGGGCAACTGGTACACCGCCGTGCCACCGTTGGCACGCTGCAATACCGGCCTCACCCCTGCCGACTACTTTGGCCGCACCCTGATAGCAACCCTGCCCAGCGATGTAACAGTTGGTATTGTGAACGTATCGGTAGCTGGTTGTAAAATTGAATTGTTCCAAAAAGACAGTTATAAGGATTATGCAGCCACCGCACCTTCCTGGATGGTGAATATGATCAACGAATATGGCGGCAATCCCTATGGCCATTTGGTCGAGATGGCTAAACTGGCACAAAAATCCGGCGTGATTAAAGGCATCTTGCTGCACCAAGGCGAATCTAATCCAAATGATACGCTTTGGACACTGAAAGTGAAAGGCATTTATGATATGCTATTAAAAGATCTTCACCTGAAGGCCAGAAAAGTTCCCTTGTTGGCTGGCGAGCTTGTTAATGAAGACCAGGGCGGCAAGTGTGCTGCTATGAACAACATAATTGATAAGCTTCCTGAAGTTATCTCCAACGCATATGTGATCAATTCAAGCGGCTGCCCGGCTGCATCAGATAAGCTGCACTTCACCGCTGAGGGCTATCGAATTTTAGGCACACGATATGGATTACAAGTGCTCAATCTGTTGGGTTACAAGGCACCCGCCATCACCAATCCTGTACCTGTTCAAGCAACAGGGAATACCGGCAGGTAATATCGATATTTTTCTATCCGATAAAATGAAAGCTTTCTTAAGCCACACTTTTGACATCTATTTTTTTTACCCGGTACTCGGATGGCAGAACATTATATTTTGCCTTGAATGATTTGGTAAAATAATGAGGCGTCGAAAAACCGATGGAGTATGCTATCTCTGCAATGGTCAAATCGGTTTTTTCGAGCAGTATGGCTGCTTTGTCCAGTTTTATGGAGCGGATAAATTCCACAGGTGGCTCGCCGGTTAGTTCGGTGATCTTGCTATAGAATGATCCCCTGCTCATACTAAAATGATGGCTGATCTCCTCGACGGAAAATTTAGGATTGTTGATGTTTTTCTCAATATACATCACCACATCTTTAATGAACCGTTCTGACGAGGATTCAATATCCATATCTGCCGGGATAACTTTTATTTTCTTCTGATAGGTTTCTTTAAGCGACTTATTTAGTTGAAGCAGGTTTTTAATTTTGATATTCAGGATATCGAAGTTGAAAGGCTTGGTCAGGTAATCGTTCACGCCCAATTCCAGCCCTGCAAGTTGCTCCTTTTGGCTGGTCATCGCCGTTAATAATATAATGGGGATATGGCTGGTTCTTTTATCGGCCCTAAGTTTACAACTTAGCTGGATCCCATCCATATATGGCATACTGATATCACTAACTATCAGGTCGGGATGTACGGCAAGTGCTTTATGCCACCCTTCACGGCCATTAGCCGCCTCCGAAACTTTGTAAGTTGCAGCCAGACTTTCGGACAAGTATTGCCTCATTTCATCATTATCTTCAATGACCAGAACATGGAGCCGGTTAACACCTGTGGCAATCGCCGTCTTCGGTTTATTGTCCCTGTCATCGTCGATAACGATTGGGGCAGCCCCGGGCGTATTTTGCTCAAGCATTGCTGTCTCCGATAGATTAATTACAGGCAATGAAATTGATAAGGAGAAAATTGAGCCTTTGCCTAATTCACTTTTCACACCAATCTCGCCGCCATGCAACTGCACAAGTTCGCGTGTTATCGATAATCCTATCCCGCTTCCCTGGTTAAGTATGGCAGGCTGGGCATCTGCCTGATAAAACCTGTCAAAAACATGCTTAACCTGCTCGGCTGCTATACCGGTACCTGTATCCGCAACCGAAATACCCAAGCGGTATGAATTGCCATCTTCTGAGATAACAGGGGCGGTAACTTCAACAGTAATTTGCCCGCCAGGCATCGTAAATTTAAACGCGTTGGATAGCAGGTTAAATAATATTCGCTCAACCTTATCATGATCAAATTTTACAAATAACCTTTCACCGGCAGTTTTAAATACTGTAACAATTTTTTTTCTATTGGCCAGATCATAAAACGAATCTGCTACTTCGCGAACAAAAGAAATAAATTCCCCTTCAACCAAATTCAACTTAAGCTCATTCTCTTCAAGTTTCCTAAAATCGAGCAGTTGGTTAACCAGGTTAAGCAACCTGCGCGAGTTTCTTTTAATAACACCTAATTGTTCGGTAACAGGCCCGCTGTTAGGCTGCTCCAAAAGCTTATCAACAGGCGCCATTATCAAAGATATCGGTGTCCGGAATTCATGGCTCAGGTTGGTTAAAAACTTAATTTTCATCTCATCCAGTTCATGACGGGCTTCGGCTGCTTTACGTTCCTGCTCATCGTGCAATTTCTTTTTAAGCTTTTTAACACCCTGCCTGCGGATGAGCAACAACACGCCAAAGGCCAGCAAAACATAAAGCACATAAGCATATATAGTCATCCAAAAAGGCGGCTTCACTATAATTTTCAACGATGTACCGGTATCATTCCATTTACCATCATTATTGGATGCCCGTACCCGGAACGTGTATTCTCCCGGATCAAGGTTGGTATAACTGGCCGTTGTTGATGTTCCTGCATTTTTCCAGGTATTGCTAAATCCCTCTAAAATGTACGAATAGCGATTTTGCTGTGGAAGGGTATAATTGAGCGCCACAAAGTTTATGGAGATGTCTTGTTTATACTTTATGGTGATCTCTTTTGCCTCACTGATATTAACAGGCAAGGGGTTATCACGATTAGGCGAAATACGTTTATTATCTATACTCAGGGTAGTTAATACAACCGGGGGCAGATTTTTATTAAGCCTTACATCTGATCCCTTAAAATAATTGAACCCGTCTACCCCGCCAAAGTAAAGCGTGCCATCTGCGGCAATAATACCCGACCCGTTTAAAAAAACATTGTTTTGAAGCCCGTTATCGTTACAATAAACATACAGTTTCTGATCAGCAGGATCAATTCTCCCGATACCCTGGTTTGTACTGAACCAAATATTATTGGTTTTATCCTGCAAAATTTTACAAATTACACCGTTCGGCAACTGGCTATTGTATTTAAACGGGGTTATTTTTTTAAGCCGATGATCATAAAAGAAAAGGCCATCGCCGTTGGTACCTATCCACATATTGCCGTTAGTATCGCGTTTTAAAGACAACACCTCTGCTATAGGCAAACCTGTATTGATTGGATTAAGTGTATCGAACACTTTGGTAGCCGGGTTATAAATAGCGATGCCCGTACCGTACGACCCGATCCACATATTACCGTCATTATCCTCTTCAAAAGCCCTGATATAACCATTTGATGGCATTTTATAGCCTTTTACGGAGACTAAGGCAGGTTTAAACCGGCGGAAGCTATCAGCCTTCGCGTCAAAAATATCGATACCCGCGCCGTTAGTACCTATCCATACATTACCAGAGCGGTCTTCCTTGAAGCAGAAAATGTTATTTTGACTGATATTTAGCTTTCCGCTACCGCCGGTGAATTGTGTATAGCTATTGTTTGCAGTATTGAGTTTAAAAAGCCCGTGGCCGAATGTTCCTATCCAAAGTTGTTTTTTATGATCCAATAACATAGCCAGAACAGGCAGGCCTGCCGAATTTATTTTTTCCTTCGGCTGAATAGCGATATGAGTGAAACGGTTGGTTTTGTTGTTGAAAATGCTAAGGCCGCCGCCGTCCGTTCCCACGTATAGTTCATTGTCATTTTTTTGCGCGAAAGATGATACGATTGGCGCGCGCAAACCGTAAGGGTCTAACTCAGTGGGTTGCACATAATTAAACAATGTGAGGTTTTTGTCGTATTTATTGATGCCGCCCATATAGGTACCCACCCAATAAATGCCTTTAGGATCGATATAAATGCTGCGGATGGATTTACTGTTAAGGCTGTACGGATCGCGCGGGTCATGGCGGTAACGGATGGATTTCCCGGTGTGGATATCCATAACATTCAAACCGCCTTCGGTACCAACCCAGATGTGGTCTTTATCATCAGCGGCAATGCTGTAAACAATGTCACCACATAGCGACGTCTCATCCTTATCATTATAACAGTAATTAACAAAGTGTTCACCATCCTTATCCAGGCGGCTTAAGCCATTAGCTGTACCTACCCACAAATTGCCCGCTTTATCCTGCGAAACTGTCATTACAACATCCGAGGGTAAACTACGGGTATCGTTTTTTTGATGACGGAAGGCTTTAAAACCTTTATGCGTATCATCATATAAATACAAACCTAAATTGGTACAAATCCATATCCTGCTGTAACTATCCTCAAAAATACAGCCCATGCTTTTAACAGGTATCTGCCCTGGTTTGCCTGTCCCGGTTTCAAAATGGCTGATATATTTACGATCGGGGCTGATCACATCAAGGCCGTTTACCGTTCCCACCCAGATCTCATTTTTATCGTTTGCACAAACGGCGGTAATAACACCCTGGCTTAAACGCTGCCCTTTTAAGGGCGAACTAAAGCTTTTGAAATCATCCGCCGCCTTATCGTAATAATACAAACCAAAACCGATGGTGCCTACCCATAGCGTACCAGCACGGTCCATACTGATGCTGCTTATTTCGTAGGAGCCCGGCTCTACCTGCCTTTTGGCACCCAATGTATAAACTTTAAACTTCCTTCCGTCATACCTGTTCAGGCTTTCGGAGGTGCCAACCCACATCATCCCGTTATTATCTTTTACGATGGCATTTACGGCGTTACCCATTAACCCTTGCCTGGTGGTTAATGCGGTAAATTTCAGGTTAGGCTTTTGAGCATTTGCCAGGAAACTGAGGTTGGCCAAAACGACTAAGGTGAGTATAACGCGCACAGTGCCTGCCAGCACTGTATTGATCTTTTTGCGAATACACAAATCGGGTACAGAATGCATCATAACAAACAGGTTACTTTTTTCCGGAGCGGATAACCCGCAGGAAAAAATTGTTGATGAACTATGGTTTTAAAATTGGTGTGATTGACGTCTTCGAACAAAACATCATTATCCAAATCTACATTTTATGATGATGAAACAGGCAAACATTTGTTCAAAGAAATAACACACTTGTTCAATCACACAGGTAATTATTGTACAAAAGTACATATCGACGAATTTGCGGCAATGATATCGCTCCACATGGCATCGACAAATGTTGTAAAATTATGCTAAAAACTGCGTGCCTTGTTTTTAATATAAAAATACTTTTATAATAAGAAAAAGCCGCTCAAAACAACAGGATAGCCATTATAAATTATTTTTAAATATTTCATCCCGGATCAACTTTTCATAAATAATGAAAACTGGCTCCGGTTAAAGTCAAAACAAAACAACTACTTAATATGTGTAACAATAACAATTAATCACAATTTAATCATTTATCGTATTCCGTGTATTCACCGGATCAAAACAGCCCGGCACTTTACTATTAGCCACAATTTATAAACCTCAATATTCTATTATGAAACCAAAATGTTTACTTGCCTTGTTGGCCGTTACATGTGCCTCCAGTCTCTGCATGGCACAAACAGCTTCAATTGCCGAAGATTTCAAACCATCAACTTTTAACCAGCCGGGACAAGAGTACCCCCAGGTAAACTCGCAAGGCTACGCGCGCTTTCGTATCAAGGCCCCACAGTCCGACAGTATAAAAGTTAGCCTTGGCCTTGGCGGGCGCGGGGGCACCAAACTCACAAAAGGAGCCGACGGGTTCTGGACCGGCACCACAGAAGGACCGATGGATGAAGGATTTCATTACTACCACTTAACCATCGATGGCGGGGTATTTAATGATCCGGGCACATTAAATTTTTATGGATCCACACGTTGGGAAAGCGGCATTGAGATCCCCGCGCACGACCAGGATTTTTATGCGCTTAAAGATGTTCCGCACGGCAATGTACAGCAGATCCTTTTTCCTTCAAAAAGCACCAATACCCAGCGCAGGGCTTTTGTTTACACGCCACCAGGGTACGAAAAGGATAAATCAAAAAAATATCCGGTACTATATCTGCAGCATGGCTGGGGCGAAGATGAAACCGCGTGGAGCAACCAGGGCCATGCCAACCTGATTATGGATAACTTAATTGCAACCGGTAAAATACAGCCATTCATTATTGTAATGACTTACGGCATGACCAACGACGTGAAGCCCGGCCCTGGCGCATTTAAAAGTTTTAAGATTGATCACTTTCAAACAGTTTTAACTGACGAGCTTATCCCCTACGTTGATGCAAGCTTCCGCACACGTGCAGACAGGGCTCACCGTGCCATGGGGGGATTGTCAATGGGCGGTATGGAAACGCATATGATAACACTAAACAAACCCGAGCTTTTTGCCTATTATGCCCTGCTTAGCGGCGGAACTTATTCGCCGGATGAGCTTAAAGACAAAACCAAACCTAAACTGATATTCATAAGCTGCGGCAGCAAGGAACGGCCCGACGGCGTTAAAAATGCCGTGGTTGCTTTAAAAGGTGCGGGATATGACGCGGTATCTTACATTTCTGAAAACACCGCACATGAGTTCCTGACCTGGCGCCGTAGTCTTTACGAACTTGCGCCTTTGCTATTTAAAGAGTAAATACCAATTACATTCACGTGGCCATACACAAAGAAGCCCTGCCGGCAAAATGCCGGCAGGGCTTCTTTGTAATAAACGGGTTGACCTAAATCCACCTCCCCGATCTCTTCTATTCGAAATCGGGGAAGTGATTGTTTAATTGAAATAATGCTCCTTTAACTTAATTATGCTGACCTAACTGATTAACAGCTCCTGACAAAACAATGTACTGCGCACAGCCGGCTATTGTAACTTCATTCTCCCCCCAGAAAAACGGCCAGTCTTCCTTATTCTCCGGAAAATCGGGTTTAAGCAGCAAAATACCGGGCACTACGCCGCCGGCAATAAACCTGAAGTCGGCCCGGTTATTACCGTAGGTTACTTTTTTTGAACGTACACCTACCGCCGATACAAACGAAAGGTTGGAATAAGGATGACATCCAAAGATATAATTCAACCCTTTGTAAACATATTCCGGACCGATTATATTAGGGAAATACTTATTGGCGTAATAGTTGGTAATGGCGTAGTTAATAACCTGCCCGCTACCACCCCAGCCTCCTGGAGTAACCGGCACACCGTAGGGGTTCTGTTTATCGTACTCATCGCATGAAGCTTTGTACTTTTGCATATAGGCTGCTATTTTATCCTGATAATCTTTATCCATATAAGGGTAAGCGTGGAGCGCGCTTATCATAACAAAGCCGGGAAAGCGATCAAGCATCGGCATAATCAGCTTTTTGAAATGATCTGCATACTGCTGATCTTTGGTTGTGATATACAATTGAAGAGCGGCAAGCATTTCGTTACCGGCAAGGAACCTGTTACGTGCCCGGGCAGCCGAGTCCATGTGCATTTTCAGGCTGTCGTCTTCGTGCCAGAGTTTCAACGCACTTTGCAAACTTTTAACAGACAGCGTATCGTTGTACCCTTTTAGCGCCCTGCTAGCAGCGGCAAGCGCGGCGGTAGCCTGGTAATCCAATGCTATATTCCTTGTAGTGAATGCCCATCTGTCATCCATGGTACCACTTGATTTACCGTCGGTTTGGTAGGGCTTCAGCGAGGCGTTATAAGGCAGGTTATCTGTTTCGTTAACGGCGTCCCCGAGGTGATGATACTGGTGCAAATTAGGCACTATGATTCCGCGCGCCGGGTGGCCAATGTTCACTACCTGCGCCACCAGGTTAAGTGTACCATGTTCTATTTGCTGTAAAAGATCAGGCTTACCGTCAGGGCGGTGTATATCTACGTACCGGGTTGGGTAATCTACATATGTTTCGTCGCGATCGATCTTGAAATTCTCCCAGGCTTCAACAAAATTCAGCACAACGCTGCAGTGCGATGGCGTTTCAACATCAAAATCGCCGGCATCAAACCAGCCGCCAACATTAAGCCCGGGGATGCGCTCAAGCGGTTTATATTTTGTGTCAGTAGTTGGCCCCATCTGGTACGTATCAAAATGCTGGTGGTTTGGAGGTGCCTGCAAGGCGTCATCAAGAAAAGGCGCGCCGTGCCATACTCGGTAGGCCTCGTTAACCATCATGTGATCCATCTGAACCGGGAACCAAACATCCATTGTGGGATGCCCTATATTTTCATAAACATTTGCATTGATGGGGAATGCATTGGTTTTTTGGTCGCCGTAGGCTATCACATATAAACCTGCTTTTTTCACACTGCTGAAGTCGAACTTCAAATAATTGTAACGGGTAAATTGTCCCCAGTGCTGTACAGCTGCTTTAAGCCGCTCAACGTATTTCCCATCGGGAGTTATCTCAAAAAGTGTGGCGGTTTGTAATGGCGTGTCATTTTTATCCAGTTCTATTACTGCGGTCTTTTGCTGCTCCGGGCGGTAACCAACCTGCGAAAACTCAATTACGGGCGCACGCTTCCAACCAGGTACGGCATTTGGCTCAATATACCAGGTTAATACTTTGCCCGTTTTTCCTGCCGGTAATAAACTGCGCACAATAAACCATCCGTTTTGCGCAAGGCTTCGGCCGTCAAACAACTTAAGGTCGGCATCAAATGATTGAATTTTAATGGTGCGCTCAGGATCTTCGGGCGCCATCACCAATGTTTTACCGGTAGCCAATGGTGCGGGCTCGATAAATTCATTGCGGCCACGATCGTCAAATGTGCTGTGGCCGGCAAACTGCGGGATTTTTTGACTTGAAGGAAGCATTTTTGTTAAACCTGCCGGGTACAGCGGAAACTCGCCCGGTTTTCCATCAATCAAAAATGTTTTCTCAAAGTAAGCAGATGGTATAATTTCCAGGTTGAAACCTGCCCTGCCTGCTAACTTTTCCGGCACCGGTTTATCAAGGTATAAATTCAATTCAACGCCATTGCCTTTCGGCGTAACGGTGATCCTGGAATCAAAATCATAATCGGCGTAACGCATGGTAACATCAATTTGATGGTTGACGCTATCAACCTTACGGTTAACCAGTGTGGGCACCAGGTCCCATTGCTCGGGTGTGTTTTGCAGCCGTACCGCGCCGCCTGTAATTGTACGCACGCCGTGATGTATCAACTCAACACCTGCTGTCTTTTCGTCCTGAAAGATCCCATTATACTGGTTACTAAATACGAGGACGTTGACGCCGGGCGTTTCGAAATAACCCAACTTGTTTAGTTTTAGTTTTTGAGCCGTGCCCCGGAGGGATGACAGGCAAAAAATTAATGCCATCACCATCATGACCGGCTTCGGTAAGTAAATTTTCAATTGCATGGTTTATAAGATTTATTAAAGAAGTTTATGATCGGAATACCGATTACGGACTGTACGAAAGTATCCGTACAGAAAATGGTTTGCTACCACAATCCAATATTTTGATACCACGAATGTATCTGCATGGATGCGTTCCCAAAAATGCTATATGATTGTTACAATCAGACGCAATTAAACACAGCCTCAAACATTCCAGATATCTAAAACAAACTGGTTATCAATACAATTAACGATTCAAAAAAAGAATAGCGGGCGTATTTTCCGGCTTCCTGTTCATTTACGCAAACCGGTTTGATGATTCATTTTTCAGGTCTTAAACATTCGTGCTATCATTATCATGATTTGTGTTAACCGCGGCAAAGTGCTTGCCCTACTTTCGGGTATTCCTCAAACGAGCAAAAACTAACACAATTTAACCCGCTTTAGCGTCCTTAATCCGAAAGGCAATCAGTTTAGCGTATTAACTGACAACAAAATTATGAAGAAGATAGCCTACCTCACCGTCATCGGCATTTTGCCTGCCTTGCTGGCCCTTTCACAGCCAGCTCTTAAACATTCACCGGCCGGTTTCGACACTTACCGCGCTGGTATAGCACACGGAAAATTAGACACCGTTACCTACAACTCAAAAACAGTTGATTCCAAACGGCGCGCAGTAGTTTACCTGCCACCCGGCTATACCGCTAAAAAAACATATCCTGTTTTGTACCTGCTGCATGGTATTGGCGGCGATGAATTTGAATGGCTTAACCAAGGCACGCCCCAGGTGATATTGGATAATTTGTATGCCGATAAAAAACTGGAACCAATGATCGTTGTGTTGCCCAACGGCCGTGCCATGAAAGACGACCGTGCCACCGGCAATATAATGGCTCCGGATAAAGTTGCCGCGTTTGCAACTTTTGAGCACGACTTGCTGGATGACCTGATCCCATTTATTCAAAAAAAATATCCAGTTTATACCGATCGCGAACACCGGGCACTGGCCGGATTATCAATGGGCGGTGGTCAGTCACTTAATTTTGGGCTGGGCAACCTGGATAAATTTGCCTGGGTTGGAGGCTTTTCATCAGCACCCAATACCAAAAAACCTGAAGAACTGTTACCTGATCCCGATGCAGCCAAAAGCAAACTTAAGTTGCTTTGGATCTCCTGCGGCGATCACGACGGGTTAATGTCGTTCAGCAAACGTACCCACGATTACCTCGAACAAAAAAATGTGCCGCATATCTTCAATGTCGAGCCGGGAATCCACGACTTTAAAGTTTGGAAAAATGATCTTTACCTGTTTTCGCAATTCCTGTTCAAACCTGTTGATATCGATAAATATAACATGATGATTTCGGGCGGCCCTGCATCTACCAATATCAGAGGCTCAAAATATCCTTTTATCCAACCCGACCACCGGGTGCTTTTCCGTGTCAAGGCGCCGGATGCACAAAAAGTTCAGGTTGACCTGGGCAAGAAATATGACATGGTAAAAGACACGGCAGGTTATTGGACAGCTACAACAGATTCAATTGGCGAAGGCTTCCATTATTATTCGTTGATTATAGATGGCGTTGCTACAACCGATCCTTCCAGTCAAACCTTTTACGGCATGGGGCGCATGGCCAGCGGCATAGAAATACCATTTGACGGCGGCGATTATTATGCGTTAAAAAACGTTCCGCATGGCGATATCCGCATCAAAACCTATTTTTCAACCGTCACCAAATCATGGCGAAGGCTGTTCATTTACACTCCGCCTGGTTATGACGCAAGCCAGCTTAAATACCCCGCGCTGTATATATTACATGGCGGCGGCGAGGACGAAACCGGCTGGGCAACCCAGGGCAAAACCAATATGATCATGGATAACCTGATTGCGGCCGGGCAAGCGAAACCCATGTTAGTGGTAATGCCCGATGCCAATTTCGGCGGAGGTTTTGGTGAAGCCGGTCTCAAAACCTTCGCGAGCGAAATAAAACAATGCATTATCCCCTTTATAGAAAAGAACTACCGGGTTAACCGTACCGCGCAGGGCCGTGCCCTGGCCGGGCTTTCCATGGGTGGACTAAATACCCTATATACAGGTATCTACAATACTGATACATTCAGTTACCTCGGCGTATTCAGCTCGGGGTGGATTTTACCTGTACAAAACAGCATCGCTGATGCACAGTATGATTTTATGAAGAAAAATACTACCAAAATCAACACCAACCTAAAAGCATTCTGGATTGCGATGGGCGGCAAGGAGGATATCGCGTATAAAAACTGCCAGGTTATGCTGGGCAAGCTGGACGAGATGAAGATAAAACATACTTATTACGAGTATCCGGGAGGTCATACCTGGCCTGTTTGGCGAAATGATCTTTACAAATTTGCCCCCATCCTGTTTAAATAATTAATGATCAAAAAATCAGATCAAAGACATTCCGTTCATGAAAAATATTAAGTTCTGGCTATTGCTATTCGGATCAGTACTGGGCTTCGCCGGGCAATCCATGGCACAAAATCCATTGATCAGGGACCAGTTTACGGCCGATCCCTCGGCCCGCGTTTTTGGCGACAGAGTGTACGTTTATCCATCGCATGATATTAAGGCAACACCCGGCCATGGCCGCCCTGGTTGGTTCTGCATGGAAGATTACCACGTTTTTTCATCAGCAAACCTCACCGACTGGACTGATCATGGCATGATCATCAGTCAAACAACAGTGCCCTGGGCCGACCCTGCTTCGTACAGCATGTGGGCTCCCGACTGCATTTTCCGCAACGGCAAATATTATATGTACTTCCCTACTACCATGAAAGGCAGCGAAAACGGTCGCGGCTTTACCATAGGTGTTGCCGTGGCCGATAAACCTTATGGACCGTTTACCCCTCAGCCAGAACCTATAAAAGGGGTGCATGGCATCGATCCTAATGTATTTATTGATAAAGACGGACAAGCCTACTTGTATTGGGCACAGGGAAACCTGTATGCTGCAAAACTTAAAGAAAACATGCTGGAACTTGCTTCAGAACCAATAATTTTAGCCCAACTGCCTGATAAAGGGCTGAAGGAAGGCCCTTACCTGTTTGAACGCAATGGCATTTATTACCTCACCTATCCGCATGTGGCCAATAAGATTGAGCGATTGGAATATGCTACCGGCAACAACCCGATGGGGCCTTTTAAATTTGCAGGCGTGATTATGGATGAGTCGGCTTCCGGCTGCTGGACCAATCACCAGTCAATCATCCAGTTTAAAAATCAATGGTACTTGTTTTACCACAACGACGACCTATCGCCGAATTTCGACAAAAACAGATCGATAAGGTGCGACAGCCTGTTTTTTAACGCCGACGGAACGATCAAAAAAGTTATCCCAACCCTGCGTGGCGTGGGGATCACCAAAGCCTCAGAAAAAATACAGATAGACAGGTACAGCGATAAGGACAGTACCGTTAAAATCTCCTTTCTTGATACCGCAAAAAGATTTGACGGCTGGAAGACTACGTTCAACAATGCAGGCAGTTGGATCCGTTACAATCGTGTTGACTTCGAAGGCAAAAAGTTTAAAGAATTGCAGATCCTGGCAAATGCAGCAAGTAAAGCAACTATAGAAGTGCGGCTTGGCGATCCCAACGGACGCATATTGGCTTCGGCAAACATTGCCGAAGGGAACGATTGGCAAGTTATACAAACCCGCCTCTCTTCTCTCCCATCTAAAACCGCCAACCTGGTAATAGTATTAAAAAGCGGCACCAGCGTTAATATCGACTGGATAAGTTTCAAATAAATTAAAATTACACCTGCAACTGATCCAACATGAAATTTAAAACGATTACAACATTAAAATTCCCGCTGTTACTAACTGGATTTGCCGCTCTGGTATCCTTTACGAACCGACAGGCACTACATCATAACGCAGATTATGGCCGAGCTACAACCTCATCACATAAGGCTGATAAGGGATTGAAAGATTATTACCGAAAGTATTTTCCTATCGGTGTTGCAGTAAACGCGGCTGCACTTAGCGGACCTGAAGCAGAACTGATTGCAAAGGAGTTTAACAGTGTTACGCCGGAAAACGATATGAAAATGGGCCCCATTCATCCGCGCGAAAATGAATATAACTGGAAAAACGCCGACGCTATCGTAGCATTCGCGCAAGAGCACCACATGAAAATTAGGGGCCATAATTTGCTTTGGCATGCGCAGGCTCCTGCATGGATGTTTAAAGACAGCACGGGCAAACAGGTAAGTAAAGATGTGTTGCTGAAGCGGCTTAAGGATCATATTACCACGGTAGTCAATCATTTTAAGGGTAAAATATACGCGTGGGACGTAGTTAACGAAGCCATTGATGATAAACCCGATAACTACCTGCGTAACTCATTATGGTACCAGATCTGCGGCGAGGATTTTATTGCCAAAGCGTTTGAATATGCCCATGAAGCCGACCCGGAGGCCCAGCTTTTTTACAACGATTACAACAGTGAGGTTCCATCCAAACGGGATAAGATTTGTAAATTGCTCAGGAACCTTAAAGACGCCGGGGTGCCTGTAACCGGAGTAGGTTTGCAGGGCCACTGGAAATTAAATGACCCCAGTTTGCAACAAATAACTGAAGCTATGGATAAGTATGCAGCACTTGGATTAAAGCTGCAGATCACGGAGTTGGATGTTACGGTACGTACCGGCCCGCCGCGTAAAGCAGGCGATCAAACGCTAACGGATTCCGCTTATACGGAAACTATGGCCGCTCAGCAAACCGAAAGGTATAAGGCCATTTTTGAAATCTTCAGGAAATACAAAAAGGTAATAACCGGGGTTACTTTTTGGAACGTATCAGACCGGTACAGCTGGCTTGATTTCCGCGGTGGCGGTATTGCCGGCGGCGCAGCTGCGACCGAGGGCACAACTCGCAAAGTTATCAAAGCCTACCCGCTGTTGTTTGATGAAAAACTTCAACGAAAAAAGGCATATTGGGAAGTGGTTAACTTTTAACGTAAAATGAATGAAAACAAAAAATATCGCATTTCTTAAACTGACAGTTACCTGCCTTTTATGGCGACTGGCAGTTATGCCTTTAAACGCGCAAACAGCACAAAATCCTATCATATATGCAGACGTTCCGGATGTATCGATGATCAGGGTTGGTGATACTTATTATGCAAGCAGCACCACTATGCATCTTAATCCGGGGCTGCCAATCATGAAATCAAAAGATTTGGTGAACTGGCATATCGTAAGTTACGCGTATAATACGCTTGATGGTGGAGATGCCCTCAACCTGGCAAACGGAGCAAACGCATATGGCAGAGGATCATGGGCAAGCAGCTTGCGTTATCATAACGGTACTTTTTACGTTTCCACATTTTCGGGCACTACCAATAAAACCTATATCTACAGCACAAAAAACATTGAAAAAGGCCCATGGAAAGAAATGTCCTTTAAACCGGCATTACATGACCACTCCCTTTTTTTTGATGATGACGGCAAAGCTTATATGATCTATGGGAGCGGCAAGATCATGCTGGCCGAACTGAATGATGACCTGTCTGGCGTCAATCCTGATAAAAAACCGCAAATCCTGATCGAGAATGCAAGCGCTGCTGCCGGTCCCAATATTGGTTTGCCTGCCGAAGGCTCGCAGCTATTCAAAATTAAGGGGAAATATTACCTTTTCAATATCAGCTGGCCTAAAGGGGGTATGCGTACCGTTTTAATCCACCGGGCCGACAAGTTGACCGGTCCTTATGAAGGCCAGGTAGGGCTCCAGGATAAAGGCGTGGCCCAGGGCGGGCTTATCAATACCCCGAAAGGCGATTGGTATGCCTATTTATTTCGTGATTTTGGCGCCGTTGGCCGGATGCCGTACCTGGTACCGGTTACCTGGACAGATGAATGGCCTGTATTGGGTGTTGATCACAAAGCACCAGATACGCTGGATTTACCCGCGAATAAAAGCTTAATACCGGGTGTTGTATCCCCGGATGAATTTAGCCGTAAAAACGGGGAGCCCATACTGCCTTTGGTATGGCAATGGAACCACAATCCGGACGATCAGTTATGGTCGTTAAAAAAGCGGGCCGGCTACCTGAGATTGACCACCGGGCGACTGGACAGCACAGTACTATCGGCACGTAACACCTTAACGCAGCGCACTATTGGCCCCGAATGTTCGGGAACAACTTTAATTGATGTTTCCAACATGAAGGATGGAGACTTTGCAGGGCTGGTTTTACTGCAACGAAAGTATGGCTTCGTTGGTGTAAAATCAGATCATGGCTCCAAACAAGTAATTATGATCAACGCGCAATCCGGATCGGCTATTGAAGCGGCCAGCATACCTCTAAAGCAAACAACTATTTATCTTAAAGCAAGCTGCGATTTTACTAAGCGAACAGACAAAGCCTACTTTTTTTATAGTCTCGACGGGCGCAAATGGGAACCTATTGGCACACCGCTGCAAATGGTTTATACGCTCCCCCATTTTATGGGATACCGCTTTGGCCTGTTTAACTATGCAACCAGGCAATCTGGCGGTTATGTTGATTTTGATTTTTTCCACATCAGCAATGCACAATAAAACAACTATGCATCAGCCCGATCATCATTTCAGAATAACTAAGGAATACCAACAATGACAAAAAAGCTACTATTCTTATCTGCTTTATGTTTAAGTGCATTCAGCGGTTTACAGGCGCAAACCCGCCTCAACCTGGATCTTACCAAAGGTGTGAACGTAAGTCCGAAGCTTTACGGACTTATGACCGAGGAGATCAATCATTCCTATGACGGAGGTTTATATGCCGAGCTGATCCGTAACCGGGTTTTCAAGGATAACCCAAACCAGCCTGATGGCTGGAGCGTTGTTCAGGATGGCGATAGTAAAGCGTCGATACAGCTGATCGGTGCCGATCCGGCTAATGTGCCTTTTGATCAGGGGCGCAATGCTATTAACGCGGCACTTACAACCTGCCTTAAGCTTACGGTTAGCCAGGCAAACGGTAACCGCGCGGGCATTGCCAACAGTGGCTTTTGGGGTATTCCGGTTACACCGTCAACTACTTATCGCTGCTCCTTTTATATCAAAACCGGCACTGTCAATTTTCCGAGGGGTAACAGGCCTGATGCTACGCCGCCTGCAACAGCAGTTACAGAAGATGGCCCCGGTATTATCAACATTAGTTTGGAAAGCACCGATGGCAAAACAACCTACGCAAGGGGTACAATCAACCTCGAAAAAAGCACTTACTGGAAAAAGCATGAGTTAACCATCACAACCGCTGCAAATATTAAACCTACTGCCGACGCGCGTTTTGTGATTTCATCTAACCGGACAGGCACTTACTATTTTAACCTCGTTTCCTTATTTCCCCCAACATATAAAAACAGGCCTAATGGCAATCGCATTGATTTAATGCAGATGATGGCCGATATGAAGCCGACCTTTCTACGCTTTCCGGGCGGCAACTTTTTAGAGGGGCCATACCTGGGAGATGCCTTCCCCTGGAAAACAACCTTAGGCCCGCTGGAGCAGCGCCCCGGCCATACAGGCAGCTGGGGTTACCGGGCAAGCGACGGTATGGGCCTGCTGGAATTTTTAGAGTGGTGTGAAGATTTGAAAATGGAACCGCTTTTAGCAGTTTTTGCCGGGGGGTTACTCATTACGTGGTGACCACATAGATGCGGGGCCTTTATTAGAGCCATATGTTAAAGACGCGCTGGATGAAATTGAATATTGTATTGGCGATACCAAAACTTACTGGGGTGCAAAACGGGCTGCCGACGGCCATCCCGCCCCTTTCAAACTGACAGATATAGAGATAGGCAATGAGGACTGGTTTGACAGGTCGCATAGCTACGATGGGCGCTTTAAACAATTTCAAGCTGCTATAAAAGCTAAATACCCCCAGTTACGCTGTATCTCAACCATTGAAAGTTATAAGCCCGACAAGGTAACCAGTGTTAAACCCCAAATGGTTGACGAGCATTATTACCAATCGGCCTGGCAGATGGAAGAAGACGCGGCGAAGTACGATAGCTATGACCGTGCAACCAGCCCTAAAATATTTGTAGGCGAATGGGCCACCCGCGAAGGCGCGCCTACCACTAATCTGAATGCAGCCCTCGGAGACGCCGCCTGGATGACCGGGATGGAACGCAACAGCGACCTGGTGGAGCGGTCATGCTATGCACCATTATTTGTGAACGTAAACCAGGCAGGCAATGGCCAACCTAAAGCCTGGCAATGGGACTCTGATCTGATTGGTTATACAGCCCTTAAAAGTTATGGATCACCATCCTATTACGTACAAAAAATGTTCGGCAGCTACCTTGGTACCAAGGTGGTGCCAATAACAGCAGAAAATGCCCCCTTACGCAAACCAGCAGTTAAAGACACCGCCGGCATAGGCCATTGGCCGGCAAACGCGCGGCGCCCTAAAGCCGAGCGTGCGGCGTTATTTTTTGTTTGTACCCAGGATGCTAAAAATGTGTATCTGAAGGTGGTGAATACCGATGATATGGCCCGGGAAATCACCATCAGCCTGAAGGGCGGAGATGTGGCTGCAAATGGCACCCTGGTAATACTAAAGGGCGATAAACCGGAAGATACCAATACAATTGACGAGCCTAATAAAATCGTGCCGGTTACGTCGACCATAACGGGACTCGGCCGGTCATTCAAACACACCTTTCAGCCTTACTCTGTCAACGTCATCAGGCTGTCGAAGCGTAAATAAGCCATTGAGCTGAAGTTCAATTCAAATATATTATCAAATGCGAAAAGTCGGGAGTTGCCCGACTTTTTGTATTTAATTTAAGTTTTCGGGCGAATGGGCTTGCCCTCTTCACCTGGCTTGAACCAAAATTAATTTGCTCGCTACTGGCCTATAACCGGCTTAAGTATGCAGCGCCGGCAAGGAGCACGGCGTACTTGTGGATTTTAATCTGTAAACCTGTTTTAGGATCGGGACACTATCAATCGATCCCTTTACTTTTTAAGTATGACAAGGCTCGAGCCAAAACCAAATCATCACTCCTTATAACACTTTCCACAGTCTTTTTGACATATATGTCAATTTTGACCCCACGCCTTTGTGTTGGCGTTTTATTAGTATAGTAAACTCCGTAGCTGGAATAAGATATAACCATTTTCCCACCAACGGGTATGCCAATTTTAACGCCATCGGCCCCGGCTGTTTGGCTGCCAATGGTCACAGCACCCGGAATGGTCTGAAAACACATTACTGAATACTCCCCCTGGCTTTGGTTTCTTTCGTCAGCCAATACAATCACCTGTCCCTTATAGGGTGTTTTATTGATTTCACCCATCTTAGCGGACTGTTTCCAGGTAAAATAACCAGGATTGTCAGGAATCATTAGCAAAGAGTAATCTATTGATTTAGGATTTGGCAGAAACATGCCGAATATATTGTAAAAAGCATCATTTTGTGGATAATTACGTACGTCAAATATTACTGCTTTCTTGCTTCTGATCAGATTTTTTATGGTATCCAAATTCCCGCTCCAAATTTGTGCGGCGTATACATAAGCGATAGAATTTCCAACTGTTTTGTATCCGGTCGCATTAGATTGATATTCGGTTAAGTCCCGCCAATCCCGCTGTGATGGTAAAATACATTTTACTTTAACGTCCATTATCCGGACTCCCCTTTTAATTTTCAGTTTTTGGTAAGCTTTTGGGGTATTGAATAATACCCAGGACAGATAATGGTTACGTGATGCATTGTTCGATCCCGAAACATAAGCCCTAAATTGTTTCATTCTTACACCAACAGGACTATTGTCAATACTTAATACAATATCTCCCTTCTGTAAACGGGCTTTGTGTGTTAAAGTGTCGTTGACCAATTTGGTTATTATCACCGTGTTATCTACAATTTTTGCATAAACTGGTGCGGTGTATTTACCAAAAACAAGATTATTTATCGATGTATTATCCCCATCCTCGAAACTAAACTGTGCATGACCATCGTTGAGGGCAACGGTAAGTTGAAGCATGGCTCTATAATAAGAGAGAATATCTTTTGTATTGATCAATTTTGGGATAAACCGAGTAAGGACATTGTTCCAATCCTCGCCAATAAGGTATTTATATGGTGCAAAGTAATTGATGGCATTCCAGAAACGGGCTAAAAATAACAAACGGTACTGTTCATTTGGAAGAATCATGTTTTGGTATTTTTTTTCGCCGCTGTAGTCAGCCGCTTCATAATTTTGTTTTATGTATTTATTAGCACCTTGATTACGATAGACGTATATTTCTTTTAGTTTATTTTGAAGCTGATGACTGATGTATTTCGAATTTGCTATCCAACCCAAATTATGATTTAGCTTAAATAACGTATCGACAGTTGGTCGAGGCTTATTTTGGGGGATGGGTCCGAGGTTGTCTATGGTAGTAATTAGCATCTTGTTAAGCTTGCTTACAGATGCGTTTTGCATTTTATCAATATCATGCACATAAACAGAATCCCAGTCAACTATCCCGCGAGCTACTGATGGATGATGATATTTTAAAAAACCCCATATCTTATCGTAAATTGCGATCTTTTCATACCTTGTTTGACCAAAACCTGCGGTGCTTGTCAGCAGAAATAATAATACACAGGATAGCTTTGCGCAAAGGAAGTGTTTCATAATAATGACAATTAAGTATAAGTTATATGGAATTGGTTTATATAAAACAAAAATGACTCCTTGAACGCGGTAAGCTAAATAAATTAGACGAACTTGTTTATCCGCCTGTTGAATCCTGTCTTTTAATAGTTCAACATGCAGAACAAGGTGTTCATCGAAAATTCTATTGCTTATTATTTAATAAGTGTAAATTGAGCCATGCCATTTGCTACGCTTAATTATAAACAGAAGGGCTTAGTTGCCGAAACATCTTACTTATTTGTGATTAGTATTTTGAGCCCATTTGCAGTAGGCTTGGCAACCTGGTCTCAACATACATTGGCAAACTCATTTGGTTATGTTGTAATCAATGTTTTGCAATTACCTGTTATCATTTTACTTTATCGCTGGTATTTACCCGTTACAATCGGGAAAAATCGCTATTGGATGTTTATTATTTTATTGCCGATATATTTTGTTTTATATGGTTTAAATGAGCGATTCGGAATATTAGCGGTTATGTACATGCCTTTTATACCGGAAGTTTACCGGAACAATATCAGTGGTGCCCGGCCTTTAGATTTTACCCAGGGATATTTTAATACGGATATTGGCATTACTATTCTCGTTATATTAGCAGCTACTTCTTTATATATTATTAAGCTGCTATTCAAGCAGCAATATAAAGTCAGTACGCTGGAAACCGAAAAATTAAAGCTTGAACTCAACCATTTAAAATCACAGATTCGACCACATTTTTTCTTTAACACTCTTAATAATATGTATTCGTTGAGTGTTCATCATTCTCCTAAAACGCCATTGATGATTAAGGATCTCTCAGAAATTATGCGTTACGTGCTTTATGACACTCGTCATGAAAGAGTATCATTACAACAGGAGATAGATTTTATTAAAAGCTATATCAGCCTCGAAAATTTACGCCATACCAAGCCTGATATAATTGACTTTGCTGTCCAGGGTGATATTGACAATATAAAAATTGAGCCATTGCTGTTTATGCCACTAATCGAGAATACTTTCAAGCACGCCCTACATCGGGATATCATGGACAATTGGGTAAAATTGATTTTGGCGGTCGATGAAAACGAACTAATTTTTCAAACATCCAATGCCAAGCTTCCTGCTAATGATAACTATGACAAATCGCAAAGTGGTATCGGTCTGCTAAATGTGCGAAAACGACTCGACTTGCTTTACGCTGGCCGGCATGAGCTGATTATTTTTGAGGAAGAAGAAACTTTCACGGTAAGTTTGACCATTCAATTAGACCCTTTAAATGATTAATTGTATAGTAGTTGATGATGAGCCACTGGCAAGGCAGCTGATAGTTTCCTATATCGAACAGATGCCTGATCTGCATTGTTTAGGAAGTTACCCGACAGCCGTTGAAGCATTTACTGCTTTGCATCAGCACCGGGTAGAGGTGATCTTTATCGACATAGAAATGCCTGGAATCAGTGGACTTAATTTTATAAAATCCTTGAAAACCCATCCGAAAGTTATTTTCATAACTGCATACACCGAATATGCCGTTGAAGCTTTTGAAATAGAGGCTACGGATTATCTGGTTAAGCCGGTCATGTTTGAGCGTTTCCTGAAGGCAGTTCAAAAGGTCGGTCTGAATAAAAATGAATCTCAACGGATCAATCAACCAACGGCTGAAATAACAAATATCTTTTTGAAGGTTGATAAAAAGTTAGTAAAAATTAACCTTTCATCTATCATTTATATTGAGGGTTTAGGTGACTACGTTAAAGTGCATACACCCAACCATACTTATGTTTCATACATGGCCCTGGGCAAACTCGAAGCACTACTTCCAAACTATGAATTTATCCGCATCCACCGCTCTATTATTATTAATAAGCATCTTATTCAATATATTGAAGGTAACTTTGTAAGAATTGCTGATATTGATTTACCAATTGGATTAACCTACAAAGCAAATTTGTTTAAGAGCGTAGAATAAGTGAACTACTAAATGCATGTTACAGTTATCTCATTAAAATCCTCTGCATTATATCAAATGATCCTTTGGTAAAATCATCAATTTGGGTATTCGTACATGAGCGGGTTGTCGCAGGATATAGAAAACCGCCTCGACAACATCAGCGACATTTAAAGGTTCATGTATTTGCATACTATCTTTAGGATGAACCTCCCAGTCGTTGTGAAGTTCGGTCATCACCAGGCCGGGCTCTATACAGGATACCTGGATGTTTGTTCCGGCAAGTTCCATGCGTAAAGCTTCAGATAGTGCTTCGATAGCAAATTTGGTGGCTGCATATGCGCCGGCCGTAGGGCGTACTTTGGTACCCAGCACGCTCGACAAATTGATCACATGCCCATATCCCTGAATTTTGAAACGCTTGAGTAAAGAATAAGTTAACCTGAAGGTAGCTTCAATATTTAACCGCAACATTCCGGTCATTTTATCAATATCCGTTTCCGCTATGGTGCCGGTATGAAGCGTTCCCGCGCAATTGAACAGATAATCACATTTTCCGTAAGTTTTGTAAATATATTCTACCAATGCATCCTGGTAACCGGCAGAGGAAAGATCACCGGGAATAATATCTACAAATTCAGATTGTAGCTCCTTCAATTTTTCCTCCCGGCGTGCCGCCAGTATCAGCCTGTAGCCTCCCTTATTTAATGCTTCGGCAATAGCGCGACCTATTCCGCTGCTGGCTCCTGTTATCAAAGCTATTTTTTCGTTAAAATACATTTTTCTTCATTTTAAGCTTACCTGGCATGATGTTAATTTTCCGAGAGTTTCGGCTATATATTCCAATTCTGTAACAGTTGAGGATGCGAAACCCAATCGAAGTGATTGTTCGGCCGACTGGCGCGTAAATTGACCCGAACCATCATTAATATAAATATCCCTGGCCAGGGCCTGTTTTTGCAGGTCGTAAATGTTAATTGATTGGTCAAACGTTGCCCATAATGCCATTCCGCCTTCGGGCATTTTGAAATCAACTTTGTCTTGCAGGTGATATTTTAATAACTCACAGAATAGGTCCCGCCGCTCATGATAAGCCCGCAATGATTTACGTACATGTTTTTGTATGATGCCTAATTGCAGTAACTCGGCTACCGCGTTTTCCACCAGATTGTCGCCCTGCCGATCTACAATACGGCGTAAAGTTGCTAACCGCTGTATTACATTTTCGGGGCCAACCAGGTAACCGATACGAAATGCCGGGGCGATGGCTTTAGTAAACGACCCGCAATAAAGCACGTGCCCGGTAACATCTGCGCCAGCCAGCGGTTGTAAAGGCTTGTTTTGATAATGAAAATCATAATCGTAATCATCCTCGAAAACAATAAAATCAAATTCCTTTGCCAGTTGCAATAGCTGCATCCGTCTGTCTGCCCGCAAGGCTACTGTAGTAGGGTAATTATGGTGTGGAGTAACATACACCATACGGATAGGCTTTACCCGACAAATTTCACGCAATTCATCTACTATTATTCCATGTCCGTCAACCGGTATTTTTATAACGTTTGCCCCCGCCTGTAAAAAATTCATATTTGCCCCGGTCCAGCCTAAGTCGCCAATAACAATGTTATCGCCGGGCTTAAGTAAGGCTGTTGACACCAGATATAATCCCATGATGGTGCCGCGGGTGATCAGTATATTTTCAGAAGTGATATTCAATCCCCTGGTTTCGGCAAAATAAGTACATAATTCTTCGCGAAGCCATATTGAACCTTTAGGGTCGCCATACCCTAAACGGACATATTGGTTGCCTGCCCGTAGTTGCGTGCGGTAAGCCCTTGATAAGTCAGTCAACGGCGCTAAGCGACCATCAGGATAACCATCATCTAAATGATATTGGCTGGTATGTTTTATAAGCTTTCTGGCTAAATGGTCGGCATTGTCAATGTTATAGCCGGCTGTTTTTAAGTTGCTCCCTTTTTGGGTAGACCTCGCCATTAATTTTTCCGGCGCTATAAATGGCAATTTTTCACTTACGAAAGTGCCGTTTTTTTCCGGTTTCGGATTGTAGCCAGCCTTGCACTAACAATTCATCGTATGCGCGTACGATAGTCTTTCTGTGAACTTTCAGTTGTTCGGATAATTCCCGGGTACTCGGTAAGCGGTGCCCTGTAGTTAATGTTCCGCCTTTAATCAGTTTCAACAATTGATTCGCTATTTGCTGGTAAACCGGCTCAACAGAATTTGAACTAATGATAATTAGACTTGCAAGTGAATACATATCAAATTGGACTACCTATTATATTCAAATTGGACGATTTTGATAGTCCGGTAAAAATATATTTTTATAATCAAATATCGAATGCGAAAATCACCTGCAATTATCCGAAGATCGGATCAGTAAAAATTGGAAATTGATTTATCATTAAACGAGCATAATATTTTAACAACAAATATGTATAAACGCAAATTTTTAAAGGATGCCGACGCAAAGGCATTTGACGCGATGATGGGATTAGAGCGATACCTGGCAACATCTTCGCTATCAAAACTGCACTGGGAAATGATAAAAATACGGGTTTCCCAATTAAACGGATGTGCTTATTGTATTGATAAACATAGTAAGGATGCCATCGCTTTAGGCGAGAGTGCGCAACGCATTATTTTGTTACCTGTATGGCGGGAAACTAACTTTTTTTCAAAAGAAGAACAGGCCATATTAGCCCTGGCCGAAGAGATGACTTTGATAGCAGGCAAGCATGTATCTGATAAAGTATATGACACTGCTATTGAACTACTTGGCCAACAGTACACTACCAAGGTTATGATGGCAATTATTGCTATGAATGCCTGGAACCGTGTGGGCATTACTACGGGAAGAAGGGCTGAGAAATAAACGCCATAAGGCTAACAGAATTCTGCTCTATATCAACCTGATTTCCAAAAGGTACCGCCACCTTACTAAAGCAAATTCCAACCCAATCAGGCACGAGTGTGCGTCGCCGACAAAGAGCGGTTGCATACTCGTGACTCTCAAAGTACACGCTCGGCTGCCGCAAGTGTCCTCTCACGCTGCCGCAAGCGCCCATGCTTATGGCCCCGTGTTCAGGTAAATAAAGTTTTATTTACACCAACTTCACGGTTGCAATGATCACAACAAGAGATGCAAAGCCAAAAGAGCAGCATGCCGGCTATGCACACCATTTATCAAAATGCACACCAAGTTTTTTAAAAACTAAAGAAGACTCAAAAACATCCATTAAACAACGCTCCAGGCCCTTTTCGGCAGCAATCAATTAAATAAATGTTAAATAATTTTACGAAAAGTAAAATATACCAATAATTAAAGTTATATTGCACACTTATTAACAACAATATAATGCAACAAGGAACAGTAAAATTTTTTAATGAAGCCAAAGGTTTCGGATTTATCACACCTAACAATGGTGGCAGCGAAATCTTCGTTCATTCAACAGGTCTGATTGACAATGTTCGTGAGAACAGCGCCGTTAGTTATGACGTTGAAGAAGGCCGTAAAGGTCCGAATGCAGTAAATGTAAAAATAGCTTAATCACTATATCATCATTTTAAAAGCATCCTCCCATCCGGGGGATGCTTTTTTGTTACACTTAATCAAAAACATGGGTAGATCCACCGAAACATTTAACAAGAAAGAGCGCGAAAAGAAAAAGCTCAAAAAACAACAGGACAAAAAAGAAAAGGCCGAAGATCGTAAAGCCAACGCTGTTAAAGGACAGGGTTTTGAAGATATGCTGGCCTATGTTGACGCAAACGGCAACATTACCTCCGTGCCACAAGATCCCGGTAACCGGAAAAAGGTATTGGCGCAGGACATCCTCATCGGTACGCCAAAACAGGAGGAAGTTGAAGTAGAAATTGTAAGAAAAGGCACAGTAACATTCTTTAATGAATCTAAAGGGTTCGGTTTCATTAAAGATCTGCAAACCCAGGAAAGCATTTTTGTTCATGTCAACGCGGCTTCTTTTGCCATCAAAGAAAATGACAAAGTTACCTTTGAAATAGAACAGGGGCAAAAAGGGCCTACCGCTGTCAAAGTCGCTAAAGCGAGCTAAGGCTTAATTAACCATTGCAACAATAAACAAGATAAATCCTCATACAATAAATATCAGAATGACCGATAAACAAACAGCACACTACAAAGCCAGCGAATATATTTATGACCTGGGTAATACCGCTTTGGAGAATGGTTTTAAACCCGATGAGCATTGGGAGGTACAAATGGCTACCGCCGCTGAGAAAAAAGCTTTTGAGAAACAGTACTATCCCACAGTAGCGACAAGCGTACTGCCCGAACTGTTAAAAGCGACTTTTGCCCTGGTAAAAACGCAATTGAACCAGGTGATGAAGGCACAAACAGTGATACCGTCGGATCGTTTCGCCCCCGAGCCAGTGTACGAATACCTGGTTGCCTTTAATTTAAACCGCGTAAGGCGTTAATGTTGATAGTTTCCCAACCTGGCGCGGGTATGCAGGGTTGGGTTTAGATGCGGCATACCAGTGACTTTCAAAGTAAAAAAGTGATTTTCACCCATATTTTCGCACCTTAAATTGCAAACATCAGCCTAACCCTGATTATCTTACGGGATTATTAGGATTGACTGAATGACCCGTACACTTTTACTCTTTCTACTGGCCCTGTTACCCCTGGGCGGCTTTGCACAGCAGTTTACGCTGATAGTTGTTAAAGAAAACGCCCAGCCCGCCGATGGTGCTACCGTTAAACTGATACAGGCAAACAAACAGGCCAGTATGATCGTAACTAACGCCCGCGGCCAGGCCAGGTTTCAGAACATTGCGCAGGGAGCATTCAGCTTCTCGGTAACTTATACGGGATATCAGCCCCAAACCACCCGCAGCTATACCATTGCGGAGAATATTAAGCAGGATACCATCCGCATACAAGCCCTGAGTACTGTACTGAAAGAGGTGAACATCACTGCCAAAACGCCGCCGGTAGAGGTGAAGCAGGGAAAGGTGATCGTAAACGTTGATGCTTCGGTTACGAATGTGGGGGCCACGGTACTGGAGGTATTGGAGAAATCGCCGGGGGTAATGGTCGACCGTAATGGCGGCATTGCTTTACAGGGCAAGCCCGGGGTGCTGGTGATGATAGACGGCAAGCCTACCTACCTCTCCGGCGCCGACCTCAACAACCTGCTCAGCAGCATGAGCTCCACCCAGGTGGCGCAAATTGAACTGATTGCCAATCCCACCGCACGGTATGATGCCAGCGGAAACGCGGGGATCATTAATATTAAAACCAAAAAGAACCGGCAAAAGGGTTTCAACGGGTCGGTTACGGCTACGGTGGCGCAGGGAGTTTACTTCAAAACCAATAACACGCTCACGCTCAATTACCGCGCCGGGCGTGTCAGCACTTTCTTTAATTACAATATCAGCCGGCAGAAGTATCTTACCAACCTGTACGCGCTGCGTAAATACACCGGCGCCGACGGGGCGACCACCGCAACGCTGGATCAGCCATCACACTTCACCGGCACACTGCTGAACAATACGGCCAAAGCGGGGCTGGACTATGAAGTTTCGCCTAAAACAACGGTTGGCATTGTGCTCGGCGGAACCATGATCCATCGCGAGGGCAACAATACAGCTTCGGCGCGCTGGCTCAACCCAAGTGGTGCGGCAGATTCTGTCATCGCTACCGATAACGCCAATAACAGCCGGTTTAAAAACGGCCAGGTGAGCCTGAGCCTCCGCCATGCCATCAGCAAAAACCAGGACATCAGCGCTGATGCCGACTGGCTGCACTACAACATTACCAGCGACCAGAATTTCAACAACCGCCTGCAAACCACCGGCGGTTATAACGAATCTACACGCGCCAACATCCCCACCACCATCAACATATTCACTGGCAAAGCCGACTATACGCTTAAAACCGACAGCGATGGCCAATTTCAGGCGGGCTGGAAATCGGCACACAGCAGTACCGATAACTCCGCCGGTTACCAAAACCTCAATGCGGGCCAATGGACTGATGACCTGACCCGCAGTAACCATTTCCTTTACAGTGAGAACATCCACGCGGTTTACACGCAATGGGAGCGCAAGCATAAGGCCATTTCCTATCAGGTAGGCTTACGTTATGAGCATACCGATTATCACGCCCATCAACTGGGTAATGTGCTGCAAAAAGATTCGGCCTTTTCGCGCAACTACGGCAGCTTTTTTCCCAGCGGCTATTTCAGTTACCAGGCCGATACTGCAAATAGCTTTACTTTAACGGTAAGCCGCCGTATTGATCGCCCGGTTTACCAAACGCTTAACCCATTTTATTTTATCATTAACAAGTACACTTATCAAACGGGCAACCCTTATATTTTACCTCAATACAGCTGGAACCTGGAGCTGAGCCATCAATACAAAAACCTGCTCACCACCACGGTATCTTACAGCAATATCAACAACTACTTTTCGCAGATCTTTTTGAGCGACCCTACCCTTGCGGGTATTTTGCTGTATACACAGGGCAACGTGGGGCGCACGTATATCATCGGCGTATCCGAAGCTATCACGGCCTCCCCCACCAACTGGTGGACGCTTACAGCACAGGCGCTGTACAATTACAAAAAACTGAGCGGTTTTAACGGCAATCATTACACATCAGATATTAACCAGCTTAACCTCAATGCCAGCAACCAGTTCACCATGGGCAAACGTTTTACGGGCGAGGTATCGGGCTTTTACACCACCCGCGCCCGCAACGATGTGCAGGAACGGCTATACCCTACCGGGCAGCTCTCGGCAGGGCTGGGCATGTCGGTATTTAAAAAGAAGGCCACCCTGAAGTTGAGCATGCGCGATATATTCTATACCAATGCCATGGAAGGCTTAACGCAGTTCCCCAACGCCACCGAGTATTTTAAGATTAAGCGCGATAGCCGCGTAGTGGTGCTCGCGTTCACCTATCGTTTCGGCAAAACCTTCAAAACGGCCAAGCGCGACAACGGCGCGGCCGATGAAATGCAGCGTGTAGGGAATGGGTAAAGCCCCACCCAAACCCTCCCCGGAAGGGAGGGCTTAAAAAAATGCACATCAAAAAGTCTCCCCTTCCGGGGGAGATTTAGCGGGGGCTTATTGCTTTAATCTTGCGGTCGTTTGCAACAAGCGCTGATATTGCTTTTATGTAGAGACGCATCACATGCGTCTCCCATAGGTCAAGCTGCTTTACAGTTCATGAACATCAGGAATCTGTATGCGGAAGACCCATGTGATGCGTCTTTACATTAAACAATTGAATTTGAACTGGCATTAAAGAAATGTAACCTGCTGGCCTGATTGGGCCCATGCATCAATCCCTCCTACTAAAGGCCGGATGCGCTTCAGGCCAACTTTACGCAATTTCTCGGCATACCTTGCAGCGGTTATTTCATTGGGGCACGAACAGTAAATAACAATCTCCTTATGCCCGGCATATCGGTCGGCAATATCATTAAAACTGTTTTCGTCTATGGGAACTGAGCCCGGTATAAATCCATTTCTTGTGCGCTGATCTATCGGGCGTGCATCAAGTATCACAGGGTTCGATTCTCCGTCAATCAGTTCTATCAAATCATTCACAGTTAACCTATCCGTTTCAAACTGCCTGATAAGGCGATAACGACGCAGCCATTTGAACAAAAGGTATAAACCGAACAGCACGACGACAAATAAACCGCCCATCGTGCCATAATGACTTAATGCAGCGATCAAGCCATCAACCTGGTGCCGAAAAACTGCACCCAGCGTCACCGCCGCGCCGAGATAGATAAGTGCTGCGATAGATGAAAAAAACACAAATAATGTCACCCGCATTGCATAAACTCCGGCAACAACAGGTGCCAGTGTTGACAGCCCCGGAATAAATTTAACAATGGTTAACGCCGGGGCGCCGTAGCGTTCAAAAATATCGCCGGTACTGCGAACACAGGTATCCGGTGACATAGAAATTTTACATAATTTCCCAAGGATCCCTGTTCCGTATCTCTTCCCGGCAAAATATAATATAAGGTCGCCTGCTAAGGTACCCAGTGATCCGGTTAAAATGAGTATGATGATATTAGCTTCGGTTGCAGGCGTTACAGCAGTAGTTACAATCAATACTGCAAATGCAGGCAGCGGCAATCCAACACTCTGTAAAAGAGTGATCAAAAATACCAGCCACAGCCCATAGGTTTGTATTAAATCAACTAATGCGTTCATACTTCAGTTGCAGCTAAGATAAGACACTTATTTTTATTGACCGGCCCGATTTTGCCGATTAACAATTATTTGACATCAGGTTGAGAGTAGTCTATTATTTCATGGATTTTAGGCTAAGCCGATGATAGCTTGCCTGATGTTTTAAAATTATTTTCGCCAGTATTAATACCATTCAATCGTTTGACATTCAACACACTTACACGTTAAAACAAATTACCATCAATAGTAACCAGATAGTCTTAACATAAAATTGATTTGGATTAATCAATTTTATTCCTTTAGCTTTACTGCAACTTTAGGGGTGTCCTGACGGACTGAGATAATACCCTTTGAACCTGATCCGGGTAATGCTGGCGAAGGGAAAAGTGACGATAACACTATTGGTGTTGTTTTTTCTTTCCTAATACGGGGACATTCCTACAGTTGAAATTTTAATGCAACGTAATGGAAGTAACCGTTAATCAACAAAATTTTATTGTGCCTGATAACTGCAATGTGCAGGCTTTGCTCGCTGATGTCTTGCAGCACCCTGACCGGGGGCTGGCCATTGCCATCAACGAAGCTATTGTTCCCAAAACCCAATGGGAAAACCACAAGCTCAATCGGGGCGATAAAATCATCATTATTAAAGCCACCCAGGGAGGATAAACACCCAATAGCCTTTTATGAAAACAGAAAAAACACCTACAGCACAAGCCATCACGCAAACACCGTTTCCAGCCTCGCGTAAGATTTACGTTAAAGGGCAATTACACGACATTGACGTGGCCATGCGCGAAATAAGCCTGAACGACACCCAACTACATGGCCGTTTTGGCGAAACCGAGCCCAACGCCCCGGTAACTGTTTACGATACCAGCGGCCCTTATACCGATCCAAACATAGCCATCGATGTTAAAAAAGGTTTACCCCGCCTGCGCGAAAAATGGATCACTTCGCGTGGTGATGTCGAGCTGCTGGATAGCATATCATCAGCATATGGCCGCGAACGCTTAAACAGTAAAGAGCTTGATCATTTACGTTTTGGCTACCAAAGTAAACCTTTCCGCGCCAAAGCAGGCATGAATGTATCACAACTGCATTACGCAAAAAAGGGTATCGTTACACCCGAAATGGAGTACATTGCCATACGCGAAAACCAACGCATCGATCTGCTGAAACAACAGTTGAACGGGCAATACGATGTAATGAGCCAACAGCATCAGGGCCATAGCTTTGGTGCCAACACACCTAAAGGTTACATTACGCCCGAATTTGTACGACAAGAGGTAGCCGCCGGTCGGGCTGTTATCCCATCAAATATCAATCACCCCGAAAGTGAACCGATGATCATTGGCCGTAATTTTTTGGTTAAGATCAATGCCAATATTGGCAACTCGGCAGTTACCTCGAGTATTGAAGAAGAAGTAGAAAAAGCCGTTTGGGCATGCCGCTGGGGCGCCGATACCATTATGGACCTGTCGACAGGTAAAAACATTCACGAAACCCGCGAATGGATCATCCGCAACACACCTGTGCCCATAGGTACCGTGCCTATTTACCAGGCGCTCGAAAAAGTGAACGGCAAAGCCGAAGACCTGACCTGGGAACTGTTCAGGGATACGCTGATAGAACAGGCAGAGCAGGGTGTTGATTATTTCACTATCCATGCGGGCGTGTTGCTGCGCTATGTGCCTTTAACGGCCAAACGTATTACCGGTATCGTATCGCGCGGTGGTTCTATCATGGCCAAATGGTGCCTGGCCCATCATAAAGAGAATTTCCTGTACACGCATTTTGAAGAGATCTGCGAGATCATGAAAGCGTATGATGTCGCCTTCTCGCTGGGCGATGGCTTGCGCCCCGGCTGTATTGCCGATGCCAACGATGCCGCGCAGTTTGGCGAGCTGGAAACCCTGGGCGAGCTGACCAAAATAGCCTGGAAGCACGATGTGCAAACCATTATTGAAGGCCCCGGCCACGTACCCATGCACCTCATCAAAGAGAACATGGAGAAACAATTAAAGCATTGTTCTGAAGCGCCTTTTTACACTTTAGGTCCGTTAACTACCGATATCGCTCCGGGTTATGATCATATTACTTCGGCTATCGGCGCTGCCATGATCGGTTGGTTCGGTACCGCTATGTTGTGCTATGTGACCCCTAAAGAACACCTGGGTTTGCCCAACAAAAAAGATGTTAAAGACGGCGTGATCACGTACAAAATTGCTGCCCATGCTGCCGATTTAGCCAAAGGTCATCCCGGTGCGCAGTATCGCGACAATGCGTTGAGCAAGGCACGTTTCGAGTTCAGGTGGGAAGATCAGTTTAACCTGTCGTTGGATCCGGATACGGCTAAAGAATTTCATGATGAAACCCTGCCTGCCGAGGGAGCCAAGATCGCGCACTTTTGCTCGATGTGCGGGCCAAACTTCTGCTCGATGAAAATAACCCAGGATGTGCGCGACTTTGCCAAAGAGAATGGTGTTAACGAAGCCGACGCCCTAACCCGTGGCATGGAACAAAAATCAAAAGAGTTTGCCGAAAAAGGCAGCGAAATATACCTGTAATGGAATTGATCGTGATATCGGCCCCGGATACTGTGACGGATGAAGCACAAATAATCAATCGCTTGTTCGGGGCCGGGTTACAGCGCTTCCATCTGCGCAAACCGGATTGGAATCTCGATCAATGTACCAATCTGATTACTCAGATTGACCAGGCCTATCATCATGCTATAGTTTGTCATCAGCATCATAGGCTGGCCAAAGTTTTTGAGATGCACTATTTACATTATCCCGAAAAGGATCGTATCAAAAGCGACCACCTGGATTTAAATATTCAGCTTAATCAGGGTTACCGATTGAGTACTTCGATACATGATGTTAGCGTCACATCCTCACTAAAACATTTTGAGTACACATTTTTAAGCCCGGTGTTCAACAGCATATCCAAGCCAGGTTATCAAAGCATGCTGCCTGCCGGTTTTTGTTTAGACCGTAATAAGTCCGGACCAAAAATAATAGCGCTTGGCGGCGTGGATATAACCAATTTAAACCTGCTAAAAAAAATGAATTTTGACGGAGCGGCGGTTTTGGGTGCTATCTGGCAAGATCCCAAGCAGGCTGTTTCCAATTTTATAAGCATTAAAAAACAAACCGAACAATTAAATCCATGATTGATAAACTGCATTATATCTCTCAACAATCTCAAAATGGCACGCACCTTAGCGCTATCAAAGCGGCTTTGGATGCGGGCTGTAAATGGATACAGTTGAGGGTTAAAGATCAGCCCGAAGACATCATTCTGCAATATGCCATCGAGGCCGTTAAACTTTGTGACGGGTACGGTGCCAGATTAATAGTGAACGACCATCCTGAAATTGCAAAAAAGGCGGGTGCCCACGGGCTGCACCTGGGTTTACAGGATATGCCCATACAACAGGCCCGTCAGATTGTTGGCCATGATATGATCATCGGTGGTACGGCCAATACATTTGCGCATGTAAAACAGCGCGTTGCCGAGGGCGCCGACTATATCGGCCTTGGCCCTTACCGTTTTACAACTACCAAACAAAAGCTGAGCCCTATTTTGGGGCTGGACGGTTACCGGGATATCATGGATCAGATGCGTCTTGCAAATATGAGGATCCCGGTAATCGCTATCGGCGGCATTGTGCCGGCCGATATACCGCTGATCATACAAAGCGGCGTATATGGTGTTGCGCTGTCCGGCGCCATCACCCACGCCACCAACGCCAGGCAAGTGGTTTCGGAATTATACCATCATTTAAATCAACCTTCGTTTAACGAAGCTTAAAATCAACACTATGTTAACCATCGCTGATAAAACTTTTCAGTCGCGCTTATTTTCAGGCACTGGCAAATTTAACTCGCCTGCCATGATGGAGGAGGCATTGCTGGCCTCAGGCTCTGAACTGGTAACCGTAGCCCTAAAGCGTGTTGATGTAAAAAACAACGACAACGACGATCTGTTGCTGCGTTTAAAATATCCGCATATTAATCTGCTGCCCAATACCTCAGGTGTACGGAACGCTAAGGAGGCTGTGTTTGCTGCCCAGCTTGCCCGCGAGGCGCTGGAAACCAACTGGATAAAGTTGGAGATCCATCCCGATCCCAAATACCTGATGCCCGACCCTATAGAAACCCTAAAAGCTACCGAAGAACTGGCGAAACTGGGTTTTATAGTATTGCCCTATATCCATGCCGACCCCGTATTATGCAAAAGGCTTGAAGAAGCCGGTACTGCGGCTGTAATGCCTTTAGGCTCGCCCATAGGTAGCAATAAGGGGCTTAAAACCATCGATTTTTTAGAGATCATCATCAGCCAAAGCAGCGTACCCGTTATTGTTGATGCGGGTATAGGCGCTCCGTCTGATGCAGCCAAAGCGCTTGAAATAGGCGCCGACGCCGTACTGGTAAACACCGCCATCGCGGTATCAAGTAATCCTGTACAAATGGCCGAAGCATTTAAACTGGCCGTTGAAGCCGGCCGGATAGCTTTTGAAGCAAAACTGGCACAACCTGTATCACATGCTATGGCAAGTAGTCCACTAACTTCTTTTTTAGATGAGTAGTTTTAACGATATTTTTGAAACCTATAACTGGGATGATACCAAGGCCAGTATCTACGCTAAAACCAGCGCGGATGTTGAACGCGCCCTGGCCGCAGATAAACGAACATTGGAGGATTTTAAGGCCCTGGTATCACCTGCTGCAGCGCCCTACCTGGAGCAAATGGCGCGGATCAGCCAGCGCCTGACCCTGAAACGTTTTGGCAAGGTGCTGCAGATGTACGTGCCGCTTTATCTATCCAACGAATGCAGCAACATCTGTACCTATTGCGGCTTTAGTTACGATAACAAGGTAAAACGCAAAACGCTTTCGCCAATGGAAATTATGCAGGAAGTGGCCGTTATTAAAGAGATGGGCTACGAGCATGTTTTACTGGTAACCGGCGAGGACAACGTGAATGTGCATGTTGATTATTTTAAAAAAGTGCTCGAGCTGATCAGGCCGCATTTTGCCCATATCTCGATGGAGGTGCAACCGATGGATCTGGAAGACTATCAACAGCTAACGTCTTATGGCCTCAATACCGTGCTGGTATACCAGGAAACTTATCATAAAGAGGATTACAAAAAACACCACCCCAAAGGCAAAAAATCAAACTTTAAATACCGGGTGGAGACGCCCGACAGGTTGGGCCAGGCCGGGATCCATAAAATGGGACTGGGCGTTTTAATAGGTTTGGAAGACTGGCGCACCGATTGTTTTTTTACCGCAATGCACCTTAATTACCTCGAAAAAAAATACTGGCAAACTAAATACAGCCTTTCATTCCCGCGGCTAAGGCCTTTTAGCGGCGGCCTCGAACCAAAGGTGGAAATGAATGACCGCGAACTGGTACAACTGATCTGCGCTTATCGTTTATTTAACGAAGAGGTTGAACTTTCGATATCTACACGCGAATCGGCTAACTTTCGCAATAATATCATCAAGCTGGGTATCACCTCTATAAGCGCCGGTTCAAAAACCAATCCGGGCGGGTACGCGGTAGAGCCTGAGTCGCTGGAGCAGTTCGAAATTTCAGACGAGCGCAGTCCAGCGGAAATTGCAGAGATCATTGCCCAACAGGGTTACGAGGCGGTTTGGAAAGATTGGGACAACTGTTTAACCTAAGGATATGCTGGAACGTGAAGAACTGAAAAGATACAACCGGCAAATGATATTGCCCGAGCTGGGCCTGCAGGGACAAGAAAAACTAAAAGCAGCCCGGGTGTTGATGATAGGTGCCGGCGGATTAGGTTGCCCCATTTTGCAGTACCTGGTAGCAGCCGGAGTAGGCACCATTGGTATTGTGGATGATGACATGGTTGATATCAGCAACCTGCACCGGCAAATATTATATGCTGCCGCTGATATTGGCCAGCCAAAGGCTTTGATAGCCAAGCAAAAACTAAATCAGCTTAACCCTTTTGTAGAGCTGATAACATATACAGAAAGGATTACCCTTGCCAACGCCCAACAACTGATAACCGGCTTTGATTTGGTGATAGATGGCTCTGATAACTTTACCACCCGCTATCTGGTGAATGATACTTGCGTCACCCTTGGCAAACCGCTGGTATTCGGATCGATATTTAAATTTGAGGGACAGGTATCGGTGTTTAATCATCAGGGCGGCACCGGCTATCGTGACCTATTTCCTGAAGCGCCACCAGAAAATGAAGTACCCAACTGTGCCGAAATTGGTGTTATTGGCGTGTTACCTGGTATAATAGGTACTTATATGGCCAACGAAGCCATTAAGTTGATTTGCGGTATTGGGGAGCTATTATCAGGCAAACTGTTAACCCTGAATGCGCTTGACAACAGCATCAGTATTTTCAAAATTTCTGCCGCAACGCCTTCACTCCCGGTTAACATTTCTCAGCCGGTTGAAAGTGACAAAGTTATAAATGAAATCGACGCCGACACCTTTAAAAAATGGAGGGCGGAAACACCCGACCAAATTTACCTGGTTGATGTGCGTGAAACCTATGAATTTGACGATGAAAATATAGGAGGAATAAATATCCCGCTTTATGAATTGGAAGAACACGCTAATATTTTTCCAAGCGGTAAAAAGCTGGTATTTATTTGCCAAACCGGCCAACGCAGTAAAATAGCGGCTCAGCAAACCAGGTCTTTGTCGGGGATAGCAGCCTTCAGTTTAAAAGGAGGAATTAACGCTTTTAACTTTTAAAACGCGCTTATGCAGTATTATCAATATTGTTCGGTATTAACCATTGCCGGCTCCGATAGCGGCGGCGGTGCGGGCATTCAGGCCGACCTGAAGACTTTTGCTGCCCTGGGTTGTTATGGTACCTCGGCCATTACTGCCATTACCGCGCAAAATACCCTGGGGGTAACTGATATCCACGTTGTTCCACCGGCAATGGTACAAAATCAGATCAGCGCGGTAATGAGCGATATCAGGCCTTTGGCAGTGAAAATCGGGATGCTGCCAAATGCGGAAACTGTGCAGGCAGTGGTCGATACATTAAAAAGCTACGAACCGGTACCCATCATCCTCGACCCCGTTATCAGCTCAAGCAGCGGAAAACAACTGGCAAATAACGAAGCATTGCTTGCCATGAAGGAGCTACTTTTTCCGATGGTAACCCTGCTCACTCCAAACCTGAATGAAACAACTCAACTAACCGGCCAACATGCCGGTAATGTTGATGATATGATAAACGCGGCAGAAGCATTGTTAGATTTAGGTTGCCAGGGCGTTCTTATAAAAGGTGGCCACTTAGATGGGACTGAACTCTACAACGTATATGCTGATCGGCAAGGTGTAAAAAAAACTTTCGCCTACCCTTTTATAAACTCCTTAAACACACACGGAACAGGTTGTACACTGGCTTCAGCTATCGCATCTTACATAGCACGAGGGCAATCTCTACCCGAAGCTATTGCTTTGGCCGGGAATTACGTTAATATCGCCATCAAAGAAGGGCAGAATGTAAAGACAGGCGAGGGATCCGGGCCTCTTAATCATTTTTTCAAGCCTCGTAAGTTGGCGAAGCTCAATTCCTGAAGGCATATATATCAAGTTTTTAAAGAATCGGCAGTGGTCCGTAATTAAAAACTGTGCTTTGCCTCTACGGTATTTCTAATTTTTATGAGCACGATCTATTTACATCCCCATTAGTTCAACCGATTTAACAACCACATAAAAAGCATTGCTCTGTTTATGTGGTTGTTTCTGTTTCAGGATATACCTTTTCAATTCAGAAGCTTTTATGGAGCATTAAAAATGAATTAGGTTTAATCTCCACATCCTGTATTGAAAAAATGCCTTGTGCCTCCTCCTATTTGTTTCTGCCAAGGCTACGCTGCACTCACCGCCTGTACCATGGATGTGCTGATCGGCCTGTCTTTAATATCCTACTGATATACCAAAGTTAAACGCTGTGCCTCTGCCTTTTGAATAGAATCCCGGTTGCATGAACCATTGCGCACGTGCTGGAAAATAGTCTTCATTAAACAGGTTTTCAATGCCCAGGCTCAACCGGGTATTCTTATTCACTTTATACCCGGCGGCCAGGTTGAACAGGTTATAGGCTTTTACAGCTCCTTCATTGCCATTGTAGATACCGGCAGCATTTTTTGCGAAACGGTTGCGGTTGCCAATTCCTGTATAATTCAGGGTTATGTCCACCACCCGGATTGGTGAATAAGTAACATTACCGGTAATCTTAGGAGCAGAAATGCGCCTGCCATTCAGGTAGGCATCTTGCGGGTCATCGTATTTCCCGTTATTGATTAACGTCCCTTTTTCCATCTGTATAACTGTAACTACCGCCTACAGTTAACCGGCGGCTAAATATGTAGCTGGCAGCTAATTCAAAACCGTAAATTTTTTCAGGGCTGCGCGCGGTATTAAATAAGCCGGTGGCCGGATCATATAATACCTCAATTCCCAACTTAGAGGTGCTTTGATAGGCTGAAGCTGAAAATGCCAGATTTTGATAACGGCTTTCAAAGCCCGCCTCATAATTATTCACTTTAACAGCATCGGTATTGATCTTATTAATACTGTTCACCCTGGCATCGCGTAAAGCCAAACCGATGTCCATTACAGAAAAACCCTGGGAGAAACTTACATAAGGACTGAACAGCTCAAAACGATTATACTTTAAACCGGCATTAAACAAAGCGGTATTATATTTCAACACGCCGCCTGTTACATCAAATGATGGAGTTACCGTAGCACCGCTTGCATTGGTGATGCGTAATGTACGATAATTGTCAACATCAATATTTACACGCTCATACCGGAACCCTGTTTTGAACACCAGGTCCCGAATGATCATTAGGTCAGCTTGCGCAAATGGCGCCAGGTTGGTCATGTCCATGGTCGGTACCCAAACACGGCCGTCTACCAGCGGTTGTGAGGTTTTGTCTTTCAGCAAATCTATACCATAAGACAGGTTAGCGTTCAGCAACGGACGGCTGACCAGTGGAGTTTGGAGGAATAATCGTATGCCTTTTTTATCATTATGTGCTAATGACTGACCGTCTCCGCCATCAAAGCGGCCTAACGACACATAAAAAACATCCTGGCGTTTTTCATAATAAGCGTCCGCGTTTAGGCTCGTATGAGCGAAAAGATTGTCAACCTTGTAAGATAAATGCAGGTTGTGATTGTAAGCCGCCCCGGTAGGAATGCCCGCCGGTTTACCAAGTACACCGGTAGCTTTCTGACCTGTAGCCAGGTTGCCGTTCACCAGCGTAAAGTTGCTGTTCTGTAAGCTGCTATAATAGTTATATACCAATTGCAAGCGCTGGTTACGCGTTGGCTGATAACCCAGTTTAGCAAAGGCATTATAGGTGTTTGTTTCACCGAGGCTGTAGTTAGGTCCAACCACATCGCCCCTGGCATCTTTGTATTCTCCGGTTTCTTCTGCCATGCCGCTTGCTACATAATCAAATTTCCCTGTTTTGCCATAAAACATCTGACTGATGCGACCGCCTACCGAATTACGTACTTTCACCAGTGAGCCGTTTAAATAAATGTCGGTCTTACCGGCAAACTTTGCCGAAGTATCAGGCACCAATGTTACATAGTTAACCAGGCCGCCGGCGGCACCATTACCGTAAATGGCCGTTGCCCCTTTTACGACTTCAATTTGCTGCAATACAGACGGGTCAATAGATCGCAGGTCCACCTCAGCATTTCTGAGTGGTGACGACTGGCTCACACCATCAATCATAACCAGCATGGGACGCCCCCTTAAGTTTTGACCAACATTACTGCCCGATTGCGCTGTCGGGGCAAAGCCGGGTACCTCGTTTGCCAGGATGCTGGTCAGGTCCGGGTTAACAGCAATCTCATTATCGAGTTTCTTTTTTGAAACGATGCTCACTGTTGATACAATATTCCTGGGGCTTTCCGGTCTTCTGGTTGCGGAAATTACAACCTCACCAAGCGCCTGGCTGGCTTGCTGTAAACGCCAGTTAATAGCCGTGTCGCGCGTTAAAGCAGGAAGTGATACCAATATGGGCTGATAGCCGACGGCAGAAATTTCTATTGTCAGTTGCTGTCCTGCCGGTACAAAAGCCGTGAAGCGCCCTTTGGCATCACCACTTATCTGCGCGGTTTTCAACTTGATTGTGGGATAGGCCACTCCAGACACGGAGTCGCGGACGCTACCTTGTATTTTCACGTTTTGAGCTGATGCAAAACAGGATAATAATAAAAAACAGGTAGTAATAAAGTGTAATGGTACATGTGATTTCATCAGATTAAATTTTGCACGAAAGTATTTATTTAATCTAATTCTAAATACTAAATCTTAAGAAACCCTATTAAGTCATATAGTTAAGTCAATATTAAAACTGGCAAATAGCATCTCACATATCAGGGTTTCGGCGAAACTATTTCTATAGATTACTGTATGGCAGGTCTGTCTTCCGATTCCTTATTTTAATTGTTTTGCCTGGAAAAAATGTATACAACATGGCCGAATGCAAATCTTTTAAAATTTTATCTTTGCCGATGAAATCAAATACTACAAAAGATGAGTGAACTTGCCCCCTGCCCAATATGTAAATCTCCCTATGCTTATGAAATGGATAACCTGCTCATATGTCCGGAATGCGGACACGAATGGAACCCCCAAGATAATCCTGTAAGTTCAGATCTGTTTGTGGTGAAGGATAGCAATGGAAATATTCTCCAGAACGGGGATACTGTTGTTACCATAAAGAACCTGCCGGTACGTGGTTCCTCTCAAAGTATAAAAGCCGGGACCAAGGTTAAAAACATCCGTTTGGTTGACAGCGATCATAACATTGATTGTAAGATAGATGGGTTTGGCGCTATGGCATTAAAATCAGAGTTTGTTAAGAAAGCATAATTTTTAAAAAATACAGCCCAAAGCGGGTAAACGCACTTATTTAATGGAAGGAGATCGGCTTTTACGGTATTCTTTTGGGCCGTATCCCATAGTTCTGTTAAACAATCTTGAAAAATAAAGAGGGTCGTCGATGCCAATGCGAAAAGCTATTTCACGTATCCTCAATTCCGTGAACTGCAAGTACTGACAGGCTTTTTGTATTTTAAGATGATTAAAATAATCTATAGGAGAAAATCCTGTGGTTTTCTTAAATAATGCAGAATAATGACTCACCGATAGGTTTACCGAGGCCGCGAGCTCAGCTAAACTTAGGGTCTTATCCAGATTCTTCTGCATGAATAAAATAGATCTGTCCTGCGGCTGGGAGTGTGTGTTTAAATTCGTTTTATAATATTTGTCCCTAAACAAAAAAGAACTTAAATATTGCAGCAACAGTAAATTGACGTAAGTGAGATTTTCTGTACTGTAACCCTGTTCTAAAAATACGTAAAGCTTGTCAAAAAGGGCGATCCGATCACCGTCAAATTCGATGCTGTACCGGAAACTCTGATCCCTTACATAAATTTGCTCTGTTATAGCATCCGCTTGCGGGCCTTTAAAGTGGCACCAGTAAATTGTCCAGGGGCTGGTTTCATTTGTTTCATAAAAGTGCTTAACACCATGAGGAATAACAAAAAAGTCGCCGGGCTTGATCTCATAAGTATGAGTGCCTATCTTAACCATCCCTTTTCCGTCAACGCAGTAAATCAGGATATTTTGCCCCGCACCTGTATATCGCTCCCTGCGATGAAATTTTGCCTTGGGATAGTATCCAATATCCGTTATAAATGCTCCTTGTATAGCCGCATTTCCCTCACAAAACCGCTGTAATATAGTTTTGGGTATCACGATCGCTCGCTGACCTTCAAAACCATCTTTTTTGTAACTTGCTGAATATGTGTTCATTTGATTTATTTAAATCCTATCGCGGGTTACGCATGTTTGCGAATGCAGACATGCTGTGTTAAAAGGCGAATAGATACTGTTTTGCCACAGCCGTTATCAATGCCGGATACTGACATTAAAAGTAAAATTTCTGAACGGCTGAATTTCATAAATCCATTAAATTATTATCTTTTAAAATACTGCCCTGCCCCATTTTTTAGGATATGGACAGGATTTGATATTCATTGATTTCAATCTGTAATTGTTAGTCGGTCAACATTGATATTCACAAAAATATTTAATAACAGGGCATTCTATATAGATGAAAAAATTAAAAACATGGACTATATAACTATCGCCGGAACGCTAAAACACTTTACGTTCATTGCGAAAATAAGGTCAGGCTTTTATAAGAAACAAGCCTGATGAGTACCCCTGATTCGGCTATTTATGGCAAACTTTTGTGCTTTTTATCAAACAGGACGAACTGAAATCATTTAACATTTGTTTTATTCCCTTCAATTTTCTCCTTCCTATAATTTAATGCGCCACTACGCATTCATTTTAATCAGCAATGCCACATTCGAAAGGCCCTGGCATACTCTATAATTAAATAGTAAAATTATCCATATAGAACGACCAAACTCATGAATGCCCGCCTTTCGTTTTTTTAACTAAAAGAATAAAATAACTCTACATAGCCCCAAATAGCGAAAAAAAGGCATAGGTTTTTATCAACCAATAAGCAGCAAAACAGCTAAATACAATAACAATCAGAATATTATCCATGTATTACATCATATCGTCTATACTCAACGATCCGATTGCCATTAGATTTGTCATCCTTAATAACCCCAAATAACCCAATTATGAGAACAAAATTTACACTAACATTAGTGTTATTGTTACCACTTTGCAGCCTGGTTTTCGCCCAAACCAAAGCCTTAAAAGGACGTGTAACAGATAACACGCATCAAACGCTTATTGGCGTAAGCATTTTGCTTAAGGGCACAAAAACCGGTTCTGTAACCGACGCAGCCGGTCAGTTCCAGATCAGAGCAAGCAAAGGTGACATACTGGTATTCTCTTACCTTGGTTTCCAGGCCAAAGAGGTTCCGGTGGATGACAGAGAAACTTATGAGGTAACACTTAATCCTGCCGACAATCAGCTTAATGAGGCTGTGGTAATTGGATACCAAACCATTACCCGCAAAAGCGTAACTACAGCGGTGTCCTCTGTCGGGACTAAAGACATTGCCCCTACCACCACCAGTAATGTTGCAGATGCTATTCAAGGTAAAGTACCCGGCCTGCAGGTATTTCAGGGGGGCGGCAATCCCGGCGCGCAACCGAAGCTGCTGATCAGGGGCTTCTCCACAATCACAGGGTCCAGCGATCCGCTCATTGTTGTTGACGGCGTGATCACCTCATTCGGCGGCCTTAATGACATCAACCCGTCAGATATTGACAAAATCGACGTGCTGAAAGATGCGGCAGCTACTGCTATTTATGGTTCCCGTGGCGGAGCCGGTGTTTTGCTGGTTACCACAAAAAGAGGGAAAGAGAAAACGCAGATCAATTTTAACGGAACTTCGGGCATGAACTATTGGGTGAACCCGAAACTTGCACAGACAGACGAGTTTGTAAGCCATTACCGCCAGATCTATGCTAATAACAACCAGACCCTTCCGGCCAATGGAACGGTGACAGGTGTTAATACTGATTGGTGGAATGAGGCAACCAAAAAAGCTTACACACATAACTATAATGTCAGCGCATCCGGATCAAAAAACGGGCTCACCTTTTACGGAAGCGCCGGGTATTTTGATCAAACCAGCAACTTTGCCGCACAGCGTGGTACTGCTGACTATCAAAAAATCACCACCAGGTTTAACATCGATTACGAAATTTCAAAAGTATTTAAATTTGGTGTTAGCCTTGCACCGCGTATGGAGCGATATGGCGACGGTGGCGGCACAAGCCTGTTCAACATCATGTCTATTGCACCCAACGTAGCGGCAACCAGATCTGCTGCCGAGACGCAAACGGCTGTTAACGCTTATGCAGCAACCAATCCGAGCTGGAGCTTCACTGCCTATAACCCGGTTTACAGCCAGTTTACGCGTTCCAATTTTAATAATATCAATAATCCATTAGCTGCCATGGCCCGTGATTTTAACCAATCACGATTATTCGGCACACAGGGTTCCTCCTATCTTGAAATCAAACCAATTAAAGGCCTGACATTAAGAAGCAGTATTTCCGGCTTTTATAACTCGATAAACCAGACTAATTACCAACCTAAATATTACATCGATCCGCAAGACCGCAGTGATATATCAGGCGCATCCCAAAACTCGGTGATCAACTACCGCTGGCAATTGGATAATACGATCAATTATATTGGTAGTATCAACAAACATCATTACAACGTTTTGATAGGCCAGTCTGCCGATAATTACACGTATAATAACACTTACGTGTACCGCCAGGATATTCCTTATGATGCGGAGCCTTATCACTACATTTCTGCCGGCGCAACGCTTGCCGACGGATCCGGCTCTCATCAACCCGGCGCGGGGCCCTTCGGTAAAATGAGCTCTTACTTTGCCCGCGTATCTTATGATTTTAATGAAACCTATTTCATTGCCGGCTCTTTCCGGGCAGATGGTTCATCAATGTTATCACCCGCCAACCGCTGGGGTTATTTTCCAACCGTTTCAGGTGCTTATGTGATTTCAAACGAGTCATTTATGAAGAACATCAAATGGCTGAACTACCTCAAATTGCGCGGATCATTTGGCCGTGTGGGAGGCAATTTGCCAGGCTCGCCAGGCGCATACGAAAGTACTCTGGGCTTATCAGATTATATCAATGGCGCAAACAGCCGGGTTTATGGTTATGTTCCCTCTAATGTACCAGACCCAAATATCAAATGGGAAACAACACAGGACGTGACCATCGGCTTTGATGCGGACTTCTTCAATAATAAATTATCCATAACTGCTGATAAATACTGGCGCTCGCCTAAAGATATGTTGCTTTACCTCCCGGTACAACCCTCGCTGGGCTATCCGCAGGGATATATCCCAACAGTTTATACTAACGTAGGTACCATGCGTACCTGCGGTTGGGAAGCAGCCATCAATTATAAAGACAAAATCGGTGGTGTTTCTTTCGGTATCGGTCTTACAGTACAGCATTTCATTTCCAAAGCGGTTGACTTGAAGGGACAGATCCTGTATGACGAAATATCCAATGACGTATTTCAGTCTACCCGGAGGACCAAAACCGCTGCAGGTGATATTTTAGGCGGTTATTACGGTTATAAGGTACTCGGTGTTTTCCAAACAGCCCAGGACGTACAGAACTATAAAAGCCCTAACGGCACTGTATTGCAGCCTAATGCGAGGCCCGGCGATTTTATGTACGCGAACGTTAGCGGCGATAATACCATTGATTTGAACGACCGGACATCGATCGGAAATCCATATCCTAAATTATCATCGGGCTTAAACCTTCAGGCTTCTTACCATGGCTTTGATTTCCGTATGGAATTTTATGGGTCCTTTGGCAATAAGGTAGCTGATGATTACCTGGTAAGGATGAACCCCATCTACGGGTATAACTTCATCAGCGGTAAAGAAAATAAATTTTGGACAGGTCCGGGCAGCACGAACAGTTATCCTGTGTTGAGTTTGAGTGATCCAAACGGCAATTTCTCTAAAAACTCCAGTTTCTTTATCAAAGATGGCACCTATGTACGCAATAAGTTATTGCAACTGGGTTACACCGTGCCTGAAAAAGCGTTGGGCGGCCGGGCAAAAGTGCGGATTTACGTATCTGCTCAAAACCTCTTCACCATTACCAAATATGACGGATTAAACCCTGAAGTACCATTTGCGGGTGTACTGAGGTATGGCATTGACAACGGACAGAACCCGATCCCCAAATTCTTCAATATCGGATTTAACGCGAATTTTTAAGACTTAGCAGTAAACAACAATGAAACACTTGAAATATATATTGCTCGTACTGGTTATTGCCGGCATGAGCGCTTGCAAAAAGACTTTCCTGGATCAGGAACCTTATGGTAATGCTATACAGGCCAATACTTTTTATAATACAGTTGATGAAGCCAGTGGCGCAACGATTGCTTGCTACAAATACATTGACTTTGACGACTGGTGGCAGACGCAATGGTGGAAGCAAGTAGGCGGCGAGGCCGCCTCCGACAATGAGTGGATCGGTATCAACGGAGGGCAAGGCACGGCAGTACAGGCCGCGCATTACACATTAAATGCCGAAAATGATCGTATTGAGGCACACTGGATCGAGATCTACAAAAGCATTTATATTTTCAATGCTACCATTGAAGGCATTCAGAAATCGCAGATTGACGACCCTACCAAACAGAAGCTTATCGCCGAGATCAAGTTTCTGCGGGCTTTCCAATATTTTGAGCTGGTAAGAAACTGGGGCGGGATTCCGCTGATCACTAAGACACTGGGCCCTCAGGAAAATACCTACAGCAGGACCAGCGCCGCCGATGTGTACAATTTCATTAAACAAGATCTTAATAGTGCTATTGGCATTTTACCGAATAAATCCCAGTATAGCGCCACAGATAAGTTCCGCGTATCAAAGGGAGCAGCGCAAGCACTGCTGGCCAAGATCGACCTGTATACGGAAGATTGGACAGGAGCTCAAAATCTGACCGGCCAGATCATCAGCTCTGGTGAATACAACCTGGAAACGTTTTTTGGTAATATATGGCAAACAACTAATCATAACGGACCTGAGTCTATTTTTGAAATACAATACCAGTATTCTACCCAATACCCAAACCTGGGCAACATTTTTCCTACAACCTCCATGCCTGGGACCGAAGGCGGATGGGGATATTTTACGCCAACCAGCGATCTTGAAAATGCCTTTAAATCTCAGGCAGACAGTGTAAGGTTAAACTGGACGATCATGCGCCAGGGCTTCTCCGTTGCCGGCGATCCGGCCAATACCTCATTCAATGCCAATCCGGCACAATGTAAATCTGCCAGGTACAACCGAAAAGTTTATGTACCTCGCGGTGAAAGAACACCGAACGGCCGCTTTTCAAAAGATCATATTTACCTGAGGCTGGCAGATGTTTACCTGATGAATGCTGAAGCTGCCGCTATGCAGCAGCAGTCGGCCCAGGCTTTACAGTCGATGCGTGCGGTTAGGAACCGCGTTGGCCTCACTACCGATATGACACTTACCGGTTGGAACCTCATCAACGCTGTGCGATTGGAGCGCAGGCTCGAAATGGCCCTGGAAGGAGATCGTTTGTATGACATCAGGCGATGGAAAGATCAAAGCGGACAACCGGTGATCAACAGCATTTTAGGACCGAACGGAAGTTTTGTTAAATACAATACGCAACAAAGCAAAGACCCATATGAAACTAAGAACCTGAACGAACCTCAAAATAAGGGTGCTAATTTTATTGCAGGAACACATAATCTATGGCCTATCCCATCAAAGGAAATTATTGCCTCGAACGGAAAGATCACACAAAACCCGGGATATTAGCAAATAGCCGCCGGCATGCCGGCGGCTTTAAATAACTATTATGAAAATAAATTTGCGATCAGCGCTGCTATTGATGGTAATGCTGGGGGTATCAAACTCATTCAGCTGCGCTAAAAAAACAGGAATTAAAAAAGGAGACGACGGTTGCATCGTTAATGGCGTTAATACATGCAACACCGGCCCGGCCCGCATCACTATCAATTTGGGAAATGAGCAGCAAACGATGCAAAGCTTTGGTGCCTCTGATTGCTGGACAACCAAATTCATCGGAAAGTGGAATGATGTTACCAAAAAGAATCAGATTGCTGATTACCTGTTCAGCATGGAAGCCGACCAGCAGGGCAATCCCAAAGGCATTGGCCTTACGCTTTGGCGCTTCAACATCGGCGCCGGGAGCTATGAACAAGGTTCGGATAGCGGAATACCGGATGAGTTTCGCCGGGAAGAATGCTTTCTGGATGCAAATAATAATTATAACTGGAACAAACAAGCAGGCCAGCAATGGTTCCTGTCGGCAGCGAAAGCACGCGGTGTAAAAGACTTCCTGGCATTTTCTGTTTCGCCACCGGTACAGTTCACGCAAAATAATAAAGCTTATGGTTTGGCTAACAGTCATCTGAACCTGACAGAAAGCAAAAAAAATGCTTTTGCAGATTTTCTGGTTAGCGTTTTAAAGCATTTTAAATCAAGCAGTACCCCTTTTAATTATCTCAGCCCCTTTAATGAACCCCAGTGGAATTGGGGAGAAAATCCATCGCAGGAAGGCACTGGTGCTACCAATGCTGAAATTGCAGACTTTATACGCCTGTTGGGCCCGAAGATGAAAGCTGCCGGCTTAGCTACCACGATCTGTCTTGGTGAAGCCAATCAATGGAATTCGCTGGATGCTAACAACAGCGATGGTCGCGGCGATCAGCTCAATCAGTTCTTTAACAAAAGCTCCGCTAATTATATAGGCGATGTCCCTTCGATGGAGCACTTACTATCAGCACACAGTTATTTTACTACCTGTCCGGGCACCGATTTGATCAGTTACCGGCAACACGCAGCAGATAAGCAAAAGACTATTGACCCAAGTCTCCATCTTTGGCAGTCAGAGTTTGGTATATTAGGCGATATTTGTGGTCAATTGAATGGGTACCCGAAAAATACCGGTATTGATTACGGCTTGTATGTGGCCAAAGTTATTCATCATGACCTTACGGTGGCCAATGTAACTTCATGGCAGTGGTGGCTTGCCGTTGATACTTATAATTATAGTGACGGGCTTGTATACATTAACGACCCATCTGGTGGATATGACCTGAACAGCATGAAAACCAATGGCCTGGTTAGTGATTCAAAACAATTGTGGTGTTTGGGAAATTATTCGCGGTTTATCAGGCCGGGGATGATCCGCATAAATGCAGCATTAAGCGATGTTACCGATCCCGTGCTGGCAACAGGAACACAAATGGTTTCCGCATACAAAGATCCCGCTTCAAAACAATTGGTTATTGTGCTGATAAATATGAGTACCGAAAGCAAACAATACACGGTTGATCCGGGTGGTTCACAATTGGCCGGAAATACATTTGATGTGTACACTACAACAGTTCTCAAAAATCTCAAAAAATCAACAACACCAATAGGCACAATAACACTTGAGCCCCGCTCTGTTACTACTTTAACCGCTCACTATCAATGATGCAGTATTCTTTAAAAAAAACATTTTTCTTGCTCGCGGCACTGGTAGCAAGTTCCACCATTTCGGCGCAGGTTAAACCAATCCCGGTTGCCGGCAAATGGCTGTACAGACTCGATTCGCTTGACAATGGTTTGGATCAGAAATGGCAGCAACAGCAATTTACTAACAGCATATGGCTGCCTGGCACCTTAGATGACGCCGGTATCGGGGCGCCTGTAAAGGTGGATACAACTGTGCTGAGCAAGGACATCATGCTGCATCTGTCCAGAAAACACAGGTATATCGGTGCTGTTTGGTACCAGCGCAGCATTAATTTAACCAGCTGGATGGCCAACGCCCTGCTGTCGCTTGAACGGGTGATCTGGAAAACCGATTGTTGGATAGATGGCAAACCAGCCGGCACACAGGAAAGCCTGATTGCACCACAAGTTTTCAAATTAGGTCCTCTGGCAGCAGGTAAACATGTGATCACCATTCGCGTAGACAATCGCAAACAGCATGATATCAGCGTAAATGACTTTGCCCATGCCTACACCGACGGTACACAGATCATTTGGAACGGCGTTATCGGAAAGATGCAGCTGATCGACATAGGCAAACAAGTTATTAACCAGGTACAGGTATACTCCTCGCTGGCCAATCACAGCGTAAAGGCAGCTATCAGCCTGGGCGGTTCCCATCGTGGCGATACTTATCTGCGGGCTTCCCTCCTTTCCGGAAAAAAGGTCGTTAAACAAACCAGCCCAACCGTTATTCAGCATGATCAGCAGGAAATTAACCTCCAGGTTCCGGCGGTGCAATCATGGGACGAATTTCATCCGCGGCTATACAACCTTCGCACGGAAGTAATTGACAGCAAGGGACGAGTTTTGGATGCCAGGACTCAAAGTTTTGGCTTCAGGGATATTAACGCGACCGGGAACGAACTTCGTATCAATGGTCGTCCGCTTTTTCTGCGCGGTACACTTGAATGCAATATTTTTCCGCTGGAAGGCCATCCACCAATGAATACAGCCGGCTGGCTGAAGGTGTTTAAGACCGCTAAAGCTTACGGGCTGAACCATCTTCGCTTTCATTCATGGTGCCCGCCTGAAGCAGCATTTCAGGTAGCCGACTCGCTGGGTTTTTACCTGCATGTTGAGCTGCCGCTATGGGCACTAACCGTGGGCAAAGACCCAAAAACATTGATTTACCTGGAACAGGAAGCCGAAAATATTATCCGGAATTATGGCAACCATCCTTCATTTTGTTTTTGGAGCATGGGCAATGAACTGGAGGGCGATTTTGGATGGCTGGAGAAGCTGGTGCGTAAGTTAAAGCAGGAAGACAACCGGCATTTATACACCACAACCACCTTCAGCTTTCAAAAAGGGCATGGCAAAAATCCGGATCCTGCCGATGATTATTTTATTACCCAGTACACGGAAAAAGGATGGGTACGGGGACAGGGTATTTTTAACACCAACCCGCCCGATTTTAAGACAGATTACAGTAAAGCGCTGGAAGGGACAACAGTTCCCCTTATTATTCACGAGGTGGGCCAGTATTCTGTTTATCCGGATCTTGAAGAAATAAAAAAATATACTGGGGTTTTGCGGCCAGCTAACTTTGAGGCAGTACGGAACAACCTCCGCAAAAAAGGGATGCTTGGATTGGCTCCTGATTACCTTAAAGCAAGCGGAACACTCGCTGTTCAGCTTTACAAAGAAGAAATTGAACGCGCATTGAAAACCAAGGGTGTTGGCGGGTTTCAATTGCTTGACCTTCATGACTTTCCGGGACAGGGAACAGCACTTGTTGGGATTTTAAATGCTTTCTGGGATAGTAAAAGCTTGATTTCGCCGGCTGATTTTAGCAAATTCTGTGGCCCGGTGGTGCCATTGATCCGTTTTGAAAAGGCGGCTTACAGCAATCGTGAGCGTTTTGCTGCGGCTGCCGAAATTGCCAACTATAGCGACCGGCAAATAAATGGCGAAATTCTTTGGTCGGCAATTTCAGCAGATAAGCACTTTAATCTTCGTGGTTCGCTTGGCCGGCAGTCTATTGCTATTGGCAACGCTTCTGCGGGAAGTTTCTCGATAGATCTCAGCAAAATCGACCGGGCTTGTGAATTACTGATCACTGTAAGCATAGCCAATACCGGTTATACTAATCACTGGAAAATTTGGGTTTACCCAAATAAAAATCCGGAATCTTTTAGTAACGTGATCTTTACTACATCCATCGACAGTGCCCTTAGTTATCTGCAAGCGGGGCGAAAAGTGTTGCTTAATCCGGATACTGCCAACGTTAAAGGTATCGACGGCCGTTTCGCTCCTGTTTTCTGGAGCCCGGTCCATTTCCCGGACCAACCTGGCAGTATGGGCCTGCTCATCGACAAAAAAAATAACGCGCTGGCTGATTTCCCTACTGACTTTTATACGGATTGGCAATGGTGGGACCTGGTGACCCGTTCCCGGTCGCTGATACTTGATAAATTGAGAGCTCCTGCAACGCCGATAGTCCGGGTGATCGATAACTTTTTCAGGAACCGTAACCTGGCAACGCTGGTTGAATTCAAGGTTGGTTCCGGGACCTTAATTCTTTGTACAATGGATCTTCATAGCCAATTAACGGAACGGGCAGCGGCAAGGCAGCTCCGATACAGCTTGTTACATTATGCGGCCGGGGGTGCATTCCGGCCGGTACAGGAGATCAGTGCGGGCGATCTGCGCAGGTTATTAGATAACTAAAACCGAGCCTGGAATATCGAAAAAGGTTAATAACAAACAGGCGGTCCCCTCCGCCTGTTTGTTATTTGTTAAATGCTCTTAGTTCCCCGAAGGCGCTCCCTGAACATCGTCATTACTGATACCCCGTTTGTTTTTCTTAACCGCTTCCTTCAGCTTGCCGAACCGGTAATTAAGGCTGGCGGTAAAACCCCGGAAATAGGCGCGGTTAATATTTGTTTGGGTAAAATCGGGCCCGAACGAACTCCTGATGTTATTCCTGTATTTGCTGAAAGGGTTATTCACCGTGGCCGAGAACGAAAGTTTATCCTTCACTACATCCTTATTAACTGTAAAGGATACACTGGCATAAGGGTTCGATGTACCCTGGATAGAAAGGTTAGGCCCATTCAGAAACACGTTGGTGCTAACCCGCCAGCCCTTCTCTAAATTATAACCGCTGTTTAGTGATGCGCCATACATAAAGCCCTGATTTTTCACCAGTTGGCCATTCACTATGCCCTGCACACGGCCATGCGCAATCCTACCGTTGAACGATGTGCTCCATTTTTTGGTGATGGGGTAATTGATATTAGCGTTAAAGGTGAACAGGCGGGCTTTGCCGGTGTTATCAAAAGTGCTGCGGGTAATATTCGTGGCCGGGTCGAAAATTACAACGGGCATGATCAGGTCGTTAAAATAATTATAGCCAAGCATCAGGTTTAAGGATGCCTTTTTCGTTCTGCTATAACCCAATTGAATGCTATTGGAAACCGCTGGCCTGAGGTTGGGGTTTCCCGACGATTCGAAGTTTGGGTTCGAGCGGTCAACAAAAGGGTTTAACTGGTATATGCCCGGGCGCTGTATCCTTTGCGAAAACCCGAAGTTCAGCGTACTGGAGTTTTTAAACCGCTTATTAATACTTACCGAAGGCACTATATTAAAGAAATTTTTGTTCAGCTGCGATGAGGTAGAAATAAAATCAGCATCAATCAGCGTCTCCTCTACCCTGGCGCCTGCTTTAAAGCTCCAGTTTTGCAGGATATAGGTATAGCTGTTGTATGCACCCAGTACATTTTGGTTATTATCGAATTTATTGCTTCGCGATGGGTCGGCCTCGAAATTACCGGTTGTCGCATTAAATCCGAGGTATTGAAAGTCACTTTTGTTATCACGAATAATTGCTTTCACCCCCATTTCAATATTCAACTTCTTTACAGGCTGAACGTAATCTACCTGGACAGTCTGTTCGGAAGATTCACCTTCATTGTGTTGCAGGTAATCGGGCGTCGTATAGTTCACGCGATTAGATGCCGTCAGCGACGCATCTTGCCTGTTGTTGAATGTATAGTACTGGTACGAAAAGGTGAGCAGCCTTTGCTTATTGCTTTTAAAACCCAGCTGGTAATTTAAACCGACATTCAGGCCCCTGCCGCCTGCCGTATTGTTATTGTACAGGTCGTACCCTTCAACCATGTTGCCGGCTTCGTTCAAAACAGAACTTTGCGTGTTGATGCCGTCCTGGTTATTTCCGTTAATATTGAATTGTCCCGAAATAAGGTTAAGACTATCAATTTCGTAACTTATGCCAACTTCCGCATAGCCATTTTTGCCATCCCATTTCGCGGTGTTATTCTGGTTAAGGCTCGTAGGGTTGCTGCCGGTAGTAAGCCTCGAAATGGAACTGAGCACTTCGGGCGAATTGGAGATATTCCCGCCAAAATAGCCTGATAGTTCCAGCTTGCCTTGTTTAGACGAAAATGACCCGCCCAATCGTGGGCCGCCTACCGGGAATACATGGCTAAGGTTTAGCGTGCCATTGTACCCGTTACTTATTTTTTTATTGGTCACTATATTAATAATCCCCGCCATTCCCTCGGCATCATACTTCGACGAAGGGTTGGTAATTACCTCGATGCTTTGAATGGTTGACGCAGGCATACTTTTGAGGATATTCTTCGGATCGCGCTCCATCATACTTGATGGTTTACCGTTAACAAATATCCGGTAGCCGCTATTTCCCTTCAAAAGGATGTTATCGTCACCGTCTACTGTTAACAAAGGCACTTTGCGCATCATCTCCAGTACATTGCTGCTTTTGCTGTCAGGGTCAGCCTTTAAGTCGTAAATGAGCTTATCAACCTCCTGTTTAATTATGGGCCTGTCGGCCGTAATAGCCACCGTTTTAAGTTGTGTAGTTTGTGTGCCCAGGGCAATGTTCCCCAGATTTATAGAGGGTTTATTATTATCTAAAAAATCAACAGGAAGTGTTTTCGTCTTAAAACCGACACTAACCATCGAGAGAAGATATTGTCCTGATGGCAGCTTTTCAAACCGGAACGTGCCGTCGGTTTTAGTCACCGTGGTGCGGACCAACTGCTTTGCTTCGTTGCGCAGGTTTACGGTTACATAGGCAAGCGGTTGTTTCGATAGTGAATCCGTTGCGATGCCGTTTACCGCGAATAACGCCTGCCCCGCCTGCCCGAAGGCCGGGGCCATAACGATTGAAAATAAGATGAGGAGTAAGAGCTTTAGTTTCATGCTGATGTGATAGGTGAACTGTTTGACCATTAATCTTTTTGAGCCAATCTTAACCAGGCTACAAATCCTATAATACCATGCAATACATAGTACTATAACCATATGACTACCCCCCGAACGAATTTGTTACACCTATTTGAAATAAAAAATTTTAATAATGCTGTCGGGCTGACGTACCGGTATATATATGCCTGCCTTAAAACGGGTGCATTAGCCAAGTTTTATTAAAAAAAACCAGTAACCTAAGCCCATATTATTCACCGTACCGGCTTAATCGTGGAGATTTCGTTATTGATTGGGATTGCTTATGAAGTTCAGGATCCAACTAACGTTTTGGGCGTAACAGAAGCGATCACTTCTGTTTTATGCATAAAAATGCCCCCAAATAGTGTCTAACTTTTTGGGGGCAGTAAATTTAAAACGGGCCCTTCACCGGGCTGTTACTTTGCCTTTTATGGTAATGAGAATGCAACACCCTGTAATGAGGGTGTTATTCCCCTTTCAAACTTTTTACCGGATTTGTTAATGCAGCCTTGATTGCCTGGTAGCTTACTGTCAAAACAGAGATCAGCAATGTTAGGGCCCCGGCGATTACAAATACCCAGATATTAATGGAAATCCGGTAACTATATCCTTTCAACCATTGGAACATTAAATACCAGGCTATTGGTGCCGCAATGCAAAATGAGATTGCGACCAGCTTCAGAAAATCCCTGGAAAGCAGTGTGGTCACACTGGCAACTGATGCGCCAAGCACTTTTCTGATGCCGATTTCTTTGATACGGTTTTGCGCCATGTAAGCCGCCAGGCCAAAAAGTCCGAGACAGGATATAACGATTGTCAATCCGGCAAACAGGCTGGCCAAAGTCCCGATCCGCTGCTCATCGCCAAACTTCTTGGCGTACTCCTGGTCGACAAAACTATATTCAAACGGGTAATCCGGGTTGTATTTCTTAAATACAGCTTCAGCGCGGCGCAGGTTTTCTTTTGTCGAATTAGCGTTATTAAGCTTGTAGTGAATGATATTGAACCAGGAACTGGGGCCTTCAATCAGCATATGTTGCACAGGTTCATAAGGCGAACTGATGATAAAGTCTTTGATAACTCCAACAATATGCCATGTTTTGATGTCTTTACCTTCGCCCTGGGTAACTAATTTACCAACCGGATCTTTCAGGTTCATGATCTTCACCGAAGCCTCATTTACCAGCATGGCTGTTGAGTCCGTCGGATAGTTTACCGGGTCGATATCCCTGCCTGCAACAAGCTTAAGGCCCATGGTTTTAATAAGGTTTCCGTCCGAAGTGTAAATAATAAAATCAACCTTGTTCTTGGGCTCTGAACCTGGCCAGTTAAAACCCCAGCTATCGCTGTATCGCTGAGTTATAGGCGAATTTGTTCTGGACACCGAAGTCGCGGCGCCACTGGTAAGTAATTCATTTCTGATGGATTGATAGTGCTTCGAGATCTCGCCGGACATAAATGTGTAAACAAGGTTATCTTTCTTATACCCCGTATCCCTGTCCTGGGCGTATTGTAATTGCTGGCGGATAATGATGGTACAAATGATTAATACCACCGCAAAAGTAAACTGAATGACAACCAGCAACTTACGTGGGGTAACCAAAGCATTTGCCGCCTTAAAAGTACCTTTCAGTACAGCTACAGGCTTGAATGAAGACAGGTACAATGCGGGATAGCTTCCCGAAATAACACCGGTAACCAGTATAAATCCAATTGCGGTGAGCCAAAAATAGGGATTGCTATATGGTACATATAATTGCTTTTGGGTAAGCTGGTTGAAACCCGACATACTGATTTGTACGATGACGATGGCAAAAATACCGGCAATAAGTGCAATCAAAACAGATTCACCTAAAAACTGCCAGATTAACGAACCCCTTAATGCGCCGACAGTTTTACGGATGCCCACCTCCCTTGCACGTGTCTCGCTCCTGGCCGTACTTAAATTCATGAAATTTATACAAGCAATGACGAGGATCAGAACAGCGATCAGTGAAAATACCCTGACCCGTTCAATTCTCCCACCGACTATCACCCCATCCTTAAACTGCGAATACAGGTGCCATTTGACTGCGGGGTGCAAAAACTGCTGAATATCTTTGGTATCAGAATGGTTCCTGGTAAAGTTCAGCACAGCGGCATCAGCATGAGCTTCCGTTACGCTTGGTTTCAAAAGAACAAATGTTTGAATGGAGTTATTGCCCCAGTATTCATCATCCTGCCCTATTTTTTTTAGATACGACCAGGGAATCAGGTATTCAAAATCAAACCGGGTATTATTCGGGAGGTCTTTCATCACACCCGTCACTTTAAAATAAGCGTTACTATCTATTTTAACCGTTTTGCCGAGCGCATTTTCCTCTCCGAAAAGTTTCTTTGAAAATTTTTCAGTGATAACTATGCTATGAAGGTCGTTCAAAGCGGTTTTGGGGTCTCCATTGATTAATGGAAAACTGAACATGGAAAGAAAATCCGGATCAGTAAAATCGCCGGTTGCAGTCAAACGTTTGTCGCCAATGCTAAACAAAAAACTGGCATCAGTTACCCTGGCTACTTTTTCCAGTTGCGGCAACTCTGCTTTCATCACCTTACCCATGATTTTAGGCGTGGTTTCCCAGCTCCATAATTTACCGTCAAATTTCGAGCGGTTATATACAGAATAAAGCCGGTCCCGTTTTTCATGGAACTGATCATAGCTAACCTCATTCTGGATCCACAACAAAATCAGCGCTGCGCTGGCCATACCAATAGTCAATCCGAGGATATTGATCAGGGAGAATGTTTTTTGACGTAAGAGGTTGCGCCAGGTAATCTTTAAGTAGTTTTTTAACATATGATCAGGCTTTAATAACCATAAGACGCCGGCATTAAGATTTTAGTTGCACTGTTTTTCTTTTTTCTGCTAAAACAAAAATCCGCGGTATTGCACAACATCGTAATACATTGTTTATAATGTTTACATCAGAAATTATAAACCGGCCTATGTTTGATTAAATAATATGTCCCCATTAATTTCCGATTAATTTAGGATATTTACCAATACAGTAATAATTGATGCCGGTAACGAATCGAACTATGTATTGATAAAAGTCCGATGTACCAATTACGCTTATTGTAAAAAACTAATACCAATGACAACTTTAACAGAATTTAAAGCATCATTAAATTTAGAACAGCCTGTTAACGGGCTCTCTGCACAGCTAAAAAGCCTTTGGTTTGATGGTAAAGGCGACTGGCATCAGGCGCATGCACAGGTTGATCATCTGACGGATCAGGCATCGGCCTGGGTCCATGCCTATTTGCACCGTAAAGAAGGTGATATTGGAAATGCTGACTACTGGTATAGCAAAGCGCGGCAGGTGCGCCCCAGCCTTTCTTTGGAAGAGGAATGGGAGCAATTGGTATTGCAATTCCTTTGATCGATAAAACTTACCATATCCCTTTTACAGGCACAGCAAGACAATTATATAACAATAGTTGCCATTGAGTTTATTAAAAGCCTTATTAATGATAAGCTCTTCATCAATGAAAATTCCTGCCCTTATGAAAGGCGCTCTTATTGGGGATATTTCGCGGACCAGGTGAAGGCATCGAGGTTTCATCCCCCCTGGACAGGCTCAGCAAAGAAGGCTGTTCATCTGGCACAGCCGTCAGTTTGCCCAATAAAGAATTGAGATTATAACAGCGGCGTACCACCACATGGATTACTTCGCCCTCAACCTGTAAATGCCCATCTACCAGGAGCAGTTGCGACTGAACGATCTCTTTGCGGTACTTATCAAAAAACTTACCCCAAACCACAAGATTGGCAAAGCCGGTTTCATCTTTGATAGTTACGAATACCACGCCTTTGGCCGTCCCCGGCCGCTGCCGCACGGTGATCATCCCGGCAACACGAATTTTTTCGCCATTTTTTAACGATTGGATCCGATTGAGCGGCATAACCTGCAGCCGGTTCAAATCTTCCCGCACAAAACTTACCGGGTGCGCTTTAATGGATAAGCCGGTAGAAGCGAAATCCTGTACCACGTGCTCACCCGCGGTCATTAGCGGTAATTCAATTTGCTCACCTGCGCTGGCCGAAGGCAAACTTTCCAGCAATGCCACGGGGCGGTCACCTAAAGCGGCTACTTCCCAAAGCGCCTGCCTGCGGTCGAGGCCGATAGAGCGAAATGCATCCGCATCAGCCAGTTTCTCCAAAGCTGCCTGCGAAATCCCGACATTTGACAAATCGATAATATGTTGATAAGGTGCATTCTCAACCAGGATATTCATTTCTTCTTCTTTTAGCCCTTTCACCAACCGGAAACCTAAGCGTAATATCTTATATTTTCCGGCCTGTTCTTCCAGCGAATGATCCCAGGCCGAGTAGTTAATATCCACGCCACGAACAAAAACGCCATGCCCGCGCGCATCATCCACGATCTCAGCGGGCTGATAAAAGCCCATCGGCTGGCTATTGAGCAAAGCAGCGGCAAAAGCATCCGGATAATAATACTTCAGCCAGGAAGATATATAAACCAGCAGCGCAAAAGAAGCGGCATGGCTTTCGGGGAAACCATAACCCTCAAAACCTTGTAACTGCTTAAACACCCGCCTCGAAAAATCTTCCTCATAACCACGCGCCACCATACCCTCCACCATTTTCTTTTCGTACAGGTATAACTTGCCATTCGCTTTAAAAGTCGCCATGCTCCGGCGCAGTTCATCAGCCTCGGCCGGTGTAAAGCCTGCTGCAACAATAGCGATCTCCATCGCTTGTTCCTGAAAAAGCGGAACACCTAACGTCCGGCCTAAAATATCTTCCAGTTCCGTTGATGGATATACTACCTGCTCTTCGCCATTACGCCTGCGCAGGTAAGGATGCACCATATCACCCTGTATGGGACCGGGCCGCACGATAGCCACCTCGATCACGAGGTCATAAAAACATTGGGGCCTCAGTCTTGGCAGCATAGACATTTGCGCCCGGCTCTCAATCTGGAATACCCCAAGTGTATCCGCATGACCTATCATTTCATAAACTTTGGGGTCGTCCTGCGGGATATTGGCTAAGGTAAGCTTTCGGCCATAATGTTGTTTTATCAGGTCAAATGCTTTGCGGATCATGGTCAGCATACCCAATCCTAAAACATCCACCTTCAAAATGCCCAACGCTTCCAGGTCATCTTTGTTCCATTCCAGTTGAGTACGGTTCTCCATGCGGGCGTTGAGCACCGGGCACAGGTCGGATAGTTTGTTATCGGTAATAACAAAGCCGCCGGTATGCTGACCCAATTGCCGCGGGAAACCCATCAGCAGTGTCGTCAGCTCCAGTACTTTGTATATCAATGGATCGCCCGGGTTAAGCCCCTGTTCCTGCAAGCGCTTTTCGTCAAAACCTTCTTCACTGAAATCCCATATCGTACCACCGATACGTTTAATCGTATCTTCAGATAAGCCCATCGCTTTGCCCACATCCCGAATTGCTCCTTTATGCCGCTCTTGCGTAACGGTAGCCACAATAGCCGCGTGTTCCCGGCCATAATCCTCATAAATATACTGGATGATTTCCTCGCGGCGTTCATGCTCGAAATCCACATCGATATCAGGCCATTCCTCACGCGCATCCGACATAAAACGGGAAAAAAGCAAACGTGACTTCATCGGGTCGACCGCCGTAATGCGCAAACAATAACATACCGTTGAGTTGGCTGCAGAACCCCTGCCCTGGTGCAAGATTTCGAGTTCTTCTGCTTTCCGGGTGTATTTATATACACGGAGAAAATAAGGCGCCAGCCTGCGCTTTTCGATAAAGGCCAGTTCAAAATCAATCTGCTTACCTATTTTAGGCGGTATATGCTCACCATAACGTTCATGTGCACCTTCCCACGTGTATTTTTTTAACCTTTCCTGTGGTGTTAACCCGTCAAAGATCTTTTCTTCCGGCTCGATGTATTTTAAATCATCCAGCGAAAAAGTACAGGCTTCGGCAATAGCAAGCGCATTTTCAATGGCTTCCGGATATTGCCTGAAGATCCGGTGTATTTCTTCAATAGGTTTCAGGTAGCGTTCCGCATTCTGATGCAGCCGGTATCCTGCGTTGTTGATAGTGCATTTCTCCCGGATACAGGTCAATACATCCTGTAGTTCCCTCCTGTTCGGTTCATGATAATGCACATCACCGGCAGCAACCAAAGGTATACCCATACCGGCTAACCTGTGCAGCCGTTTGGCATCATCGCCGCTGTAAGAACGTAGGGCAGCCATGTATAAGGCATTCCCGAAAGCTTGTTTATATTCTGCTACTGCTGTTTTAAACTCATCTGCAAAATCAAACCGCGCGTTGAGCTCATCGGGCGGAATGATGATAAACAGGATGCCTTCCCGGTGTTCATAAACATCTGCTTTATATAAATGGCATTCACCTTTTTCAGCGCGCAGATTACCCCTGGTGAGCAAGGCCGAAAGCCGGCCATAAGCAGCAAGATCAGTAGGATAAGCCAGCAGACCCGGCCCATCCAGCAAGTCCAGGCGACAAGCGGGAATAAATTGTACAGGTAGTTTTTTTGCGGCAATATGCGCCCGGACAATACCGGCCAGGCTATTCCGGTCGGTAACCGCTATGGCCGTATAGCCATGAACCACTGCCTGCTCAACCAGTTCCTCCGGGTGAGATCCACCGCGCAGGAAGCTAAAATTGGAGGTACAATATAATTCCGCGTATTTCATCATCAGGCAAAAAATCCGTGTAAATACCATTGGGCATCTCCGCCATCATAATGGCCCGAACGGAACAGCCAATAACGGCCTCCATGCTCATCTTCCACCATATAATAGTCGCGGTGCTCACCTTTGTCCAGCCACCATTCCCGTTCAATACGTTCCGGGCCGTCTGCTTTATCCACAACATAGCGCTTACCCTTATAGATAAATATTTTTGGCGGATAATCCGGTAACAGAGCCATGACTTCAATGGCTTCCGGTTTGCTGAGCAAGCGTATTGGCCTTGGCTTGTCAGCCCGCCAGCCGGCCAGCGAGATATCTTTGAGTGAAAGAGCGGGCCGGATGGAACGTTCGGGCCAGTAATGCTCGGCAGGCAGGTAACGCATAATCCTTTCCGGGCCGATCTTTCCGGCAATCCGATCAAGCAGCTCAGCCAGTGCGGTATCCTGCAAGCCCGGCTCCCCCATCCATAACTTTTCCTGCAAGGGGTCGATATCTTCCACTTTTTGTGCTTCCAGCAGAAACAGCTCAATACCCAAAGCAGGTTCAATCTTGCTGATCTGTAAACCAAAGAGCTTGAATAAATGGGAAACACTATGTGAGCCGCGCGTGGTCGTTATCCCCGCTTGTACCATTTTACCATCAATCCGGAAACATTTCAGCACGGCCTTACGCACACCTTTTCCTTCAGCTTGCAAGCGGCTACATAGGCCTTGCAATAGTTTTTCAATGCCAATCTCTATGGCTTTATCCGTTCGTACCGGTTCCAGGCAGGGCAGCCGCTCAACATAAGGTACGGGCGGGATAATCGGGGCCAGGTATTCATCAGTAGTACCCAAAGCCTGGGCAAGCCTTAACAAAAAGCCCTCACCAAAACGCCTGCGCAGCACGGTACGTGGCATGGTCATAAAACTTTTAACATACCGGAAGCCGAGTTTATACAGTTTGTCCAGTATTTCCGGTTCCAACCGGAGGGCGGCCGGAGAAAGGCCGGCAATGGCTTCCGCCTGTCCGCCACTTTCAATAATGGGCCTGATCTTACCATACCGGGCAATAGCCCAGGCTGCGCCAACAGTATCAGCAATAGCGGCCCGTGCATCGTAGCCCATACCCCTTAATTTAAGTACAACAGTTTTTAAATATCCTTTTTCACCACCCCATAGGTGTGCACAGCCGGAAATATCAAGGGTCAAACCATCGGGCAGGTCAATAGCCACAACCGGCGTATAGCGGATGCACCATAAACCCAAATGCCGGAGCAGCTTACTTTCCTGGCCCAACGGAAAATCAATAACCTGTAAATTGGTGGTAATCGCTTTGGCATCTGCTGCCGGCATTCCTGTACGAACACCTTGTGCTTCGGCTTCGGGATTAGCTGCCCTGACGATCATACGGTTATGTTCGGGCACAACCAGCACAAAGGGCTGATCTTTTAATTCCGGCTGCCGGAGTGTCAGCCAGTCTGTCACCAGGTGACGAAACCAAATAGCCATATACCTGTGCTGCATAGCTCACCCCGCTTTCCGTTTAAATGGTTTAACTGTTTGCTCTTTTTCCACCTGTTTGAATTTACCTTCTGCCCATTCTATGATCCAGGTACCCGGATGCCCGTTACGGACACGTAATAGTTCTACCTCCCAGCGCGGAAAACCAAGACCGGGCAAATCGTCTACCGGTTCGCTCGGCAAAGGTTTCACCTGCCACCGGGCAGCGCAAGCCGTTGAACCGATCTTTTTAACAGCATTACGCAGCACAAATCCGGTAACATGACTTTGCTCAACAGCCAGCTGAAGTCTGCGCGATTGTTTAAAATCCAGTTCCCGCGTTTCTGCCACAACCGCGGCAAGCCCCGCACATTTCAGCGCTTCTTCCATCACCCATAAGGCTTCCTGGTCTTTGGTTACCCGGATAAAGATCAAACGGCTGGGTTCTATACCAAAGCCGCTTAACGCCGGTGGGAAGATGTTTCCGGTGAGGCTGATCCATAAACAGGCCCCGCCATTTTGCATAAACACGGAGAGCAGGCCGCTAATCAATCCGCTGGAAGCAGTAGCCTGTTCGGTGGTACTGCAAACCAGTTCATGCACTGTACCTAAAGGAAAAACGCCGTTGGGGAAAGCCGTTTCCACTGCCCCCAGGCCTACCAATCCCTGCGTACCTGCAGGCGGTGGCCTATAGCCCTCCCATTGCAAAATATTCTTTTGCAGACTGTTAATCAGCGCTTTTCGGTCGTGTGCCGTTTCCATCGTGTTTGTACCAAATAGGGAGTACAAATTTAATGCTAAAAATATTAGTATTTTATATATCTTTGAGAAAAAATTTCAAATGCAGGAATTGTTGGTCAAAACGTATTTAAAAAGCGAGGCTAAAGCCTGGCTTAAATACCGCGATGGTTCACGGGAAGTGATGAAAATTGTACCGGATACAGCGCAAAAGCACGCTGTACAATGCTATGAGATCTATACGGCTTATGATCAGCCGCCCGTTTACATGGGCCGTATTTTATTTGACGCGAAGGGCTACTGGATATACGACGGCGATGTACTGCAACCAGAAGAACAGGAACAATTGGCCCATTTTATAACAACTTATGTGGAAAGGATTTAGTGATGGAACAATTGACATTATTTGCCGAAACCGGGCAAAGTAAAGGATTGCCTAAGGATTTGCTGGAATACCAGCCCGGTTTAATTGATCCGGCAACGGGTGACTGGCTGTTAGAAAAACTGATCAGGGAAACACCCTGGAAACAAACAACACAAAAACTTTGGGATAAGGAATACCTGACACCAAGGCTCACCTGCTGGTATGGAAACACAGACCGGATCACAGGAACACTCCCCTGGACACCGGAACTGCAAACTATCCGGGGCATGGTGGAACCTTTAGCGGGTATTACTTTCAACAGCGTATTACTGAACTATTATCGTGATGGAAATGATTCCGTAACCTGGCATAGTGACAAGGAAAGCATTATGGGCAGTCAGCCAATTATTGTTTCGGTAAGCCTCGGGCAGGTGCGCAGTTTTGACATCCGCAATAAAGTTAATCACAAAGAACATTACTCCGTCAGGCTCGAGCATGGTTCATTCCTGCTGATGAAATCAGGATTGCAGGAGTATTGGGAACACCGGATTGCCAAGTCTAACAAATTAATGAAAGCGAGGGTAAACCTCACCTTTCGTTTGGTGATTTAGCCCGTTGATATTTGCTCAAACTCATATTTATTCTTTACGAAAAAGTGCAGATAGCGGCCTTTCACCCGTGAGGATCTCAGTTCCTTATAAACATCTTCCGGAACGTTCTTGTACAGGCCGGCTTCAATTTGACGATTATAGCGGTCACCTTTCTTTCCAAATATCCTGTAATTTTTATCCCCTATCAGATGATCAATTAATTATAGAACCGCATTTGAGCAGTTTGATATCTTCACATATCTTCATCGCCTGGCAAATAAGATTCATATCTTTAGCCAATGAGCTATGATGCTTTCTTCCAAAAAATAAAAACGTACGCTGAACTCTCACCGCAGGCCGAAGCGGCATGGGCGGCTTTGCTCCGCGAAAATACCTATAACAAGGGCGATTATTTTGTTACCGAAGGCCAGGTACCTAAAAAAGTGGCTTTTGTTGTGAATGGATTAATGTATCAATACTACGCTGCCGAAAACGGCGACATAGTGGTTAAATATTTCTTCCCCGAAAACCGGATTGCCGGTTCCATGACAGCAACGCTCACACAGTCGGCGGGTAATTTTACCATAAAAGCCTTTGAGGATACAGATGTGCTCGAATACAATTTTATGGAATTTAAGAAACTCGTTACCATTTATCCCGATATTGCCGCTTTTTATATCCGCTACATGGAACAGCATTGGATAATTGAAAAGGAACCTTATGAAGTGTCGCTGCGATATGAATCGGCTAAAACCAATTACGATAATTTCCTCCGCAAATATCCTGGTTTAGTGAAAAGGCTAAAGAAACAGCACATTGCCGCCTATCTCGGCATTACCCCAACGCAGCTAAGCCGCATATTTTTTGCGAATAAGTGAAGATTTTTCGCTTTTCTCAACATATGTAAATTTTTAAAAAAAACGGTTGCCGCAACTTTGTGCCATCAATAACAATTAAAAAATTTAAAATCATGGCAACAAAAATTTTCATCAACCTGCCTGTTAAAGACCTGGAGCGGTCAAAGGCATTTTTCAGCGGTCTTGGCTACAGCTTTAATCCACAATTTACCGACGACAAGGCGGCCTGCATGGTGGTAAGCGAGCATATTTATGTAATGATGCTTGTAGAAAGCTATTTTAAAACCTTCACCAAAAAAGAAGTAAGCGACGCACACCTGGCAACTGAAGTATTGCTGGCGCTTGATGCAGCCTCGCGCGAGGAAGTGCAGCAAACCATAACAAAAGCAACCGGGCTTGGAGGCTCCATTTATGCCGAACCTCAAGATTACGGATGGATGTACCAGCATAGCTTTGCAGATCCGGATGGGCACCAATGGGAAATTGTTTACATGGACGCAGCGAATATGCCGAATTGAGATTGAGGCCTGATCCTCTCTGTGGCTAATTTTACCATAGAGGGGATTTTTTGAATTTAGCTTAAAATAAGTTTATAACCAAAATGCTTTATGATAACCGCAATGCTTTAAATACCAGCTCCCTATAACTGTTCCCTATCGGAACTTCCGTAGTGCCGAATTCTATTACATTACCTTTAATACTGGTGATCTTGTCCAGATTAATGATATAGGAACGATGTACCCGTATAAATCGTTTAGCCGGCAATCTTTCTTCCAGGATTTTCAGATGCATACCTGCAAGTAGCCGTTTACCGCCACACAAATAAACAGAGCAAAAGTCACGTTCTGCCTGCACATAACTGATTTCATCAAAATTCACTTTTACCAGGCGGGTATCCTGCCTGAGAAAGATATACGGCGGCGGATCCAATTCTGGTTGATGCGAGACCAACCGCTCCTGCGCCCGCCGCACGGCCTGGTTAAACCGTTCAAAAGTGATCGGCTTCATCAGATAGTCCACAGAATTCAGTTCAAAACCCTCGACAGCATAACTGGAATAAGCAGTGGTAAAAATAACCAGCGGCGGATTAGGTAATGAACGAAAAAACTCTATTCCGGTAATTACGGGCATTTTGATGTCCAGGAAAATCAGATCGACAACATGTTCATAAAGCGCCTCGTAAGCCTCATTCGCATTGCGGCAGCTTTTTATCAAAGCAATTTCCGGCAGGCGCTCGATATACGTTTCCAATATACTTCTTGCAATGGGTTCATCTTCAACGATGAGGCAACTCAGTTTTTTCATGTCAGCTCAATAAATAAGATGGCGTTATAAACGCCGTCAGCAAAATTATCTTCGTACCAATACTTGCCGGGGTAATACATTTCTAAACGTTTTTTAAGGTTGCCCAGCCCTATACCTCCGTTTTGCTGCATCCGTTCCCGATGGTCCACAACATTGTCAGATGTAAAACGCAAACGACCGTCAGTGACATCCAGAAAGAAATGAATACGAGCTCCCGGTTCATCAGGAGAAAACTTGAACGCGTTTTCAACCAGCGGCATGAGTAAAAGCGGCGGTATTTCATATGTCTTGGAATCCACAGCAATATCCACTATGACCCCGGTGTCATTCAGGCGTACTTTTTCCAGTTCTATGTAATTTTGTATCAGCTTGATCTCGCTTTGCAAAGGCATAAATGCTTCATTGGATTCATAAAGCATATAGCGCAGCATCTCAGACAAGCGAGCGACCAACCCGGCAGACCGTTCCTGGTTACCTTGCAGTATCAAGCCGTAAATGTTATTCATCGAATTGAATAAAAAGTGGGGATTGAGCTGCGCTTTCAGAAAGTTAAATTCCAGCTCCAGGTTGTCTTTTGCAAGCTGTAAAGCTTTTAGTTGCGATCGCCAGGCGTTAACCGCCAGCTTCAGGCATAACGGAATACTCAGTGTCAGCAAAAGGCCAAATGGGGTGCCCAGGCTAAGCAGGCGCTTCAGTACAATGTTAATGAGACCGGATTGTACCAGGGCAAAATATAGCGGCTGATCTTTCTGCAAACTGAGCAAGCAGCCGGAACAGGACCTGAGCAAGGCCTGCTCCGTTACCGCCTCGATCAATGTGTATCCGCATAACAAACCCAAAAAGGAGAAAGTAAAGTGAAAATATTGCCTCCGCTGCAATAGTTTCCATAGCGGACCTGTCATCAGATAAAATACAGCCGCGATAAGCAAGGTACTGCTTAGGTTCAGCAGGAAAACAATACTAAAAGATAAGCCGCTATAAACGTTGAAGGTAATCAGCGTGAGGTATAGCCTAACTATAAGCAGTACAAGCCAGAATAAAAGGTGCACCATTTTGCGGTACCCGGGCCGGGAGGTGTATAGAGCAAAGCTTTGAAACATTGTTATTTAAAGTTGGCTTATCTTTGTCAATTACACAACATAAATCAACAGAGCGGTGTTTTTAGTCAACGAGCAGGGTTGTGGGGCAACAAAAGATCAATTATGCTATCATGATTGAACCGATCGTTTGTAATAATAAGCGATGGCCAAACCGGCAAATAACGCGGCACCGACAAAAACGGACAAGCCTATAACTTCAGATAACGCTTCCCTGCCCGCCGTGATCCTTTGGGTAAAGATGCCAGCATCACCTTTGCCTCCCCAGCACCACTGTCCCATATTCCACGCTGTATGCAGGCCAAGCGGAAGTCCAATTCCTTTACTTTTAAGAGCCGCATAGCCAAATAGCAAGGCCCCGGTTCCTGAACCGATCAACGCCATCCACCAGTTCATTCCTCCCCAGATGTGCTCAAAAACAAACAAGGCGGCAATAAACAATTGCGCTGAGCCTGCTCCAAAGCGGTCGGCAAGACTACGTAAAGCATAAGACCTGAACACAAGTTCTTCGCGGCAGGAGATCAACGTAAAAAGCAGCATATGCAGACCGATAACATGCGGATCAAAGGCGTTAAATTGAAGCTTCACGTAACCCATAATCATCAGTATGCCCGGTTGCAGGCATGACATCAGCAGCCCGGCGAGAAATCCGGTAATTATACGGCCCGGGCTTCCTTTGTCAGGAATAGTACCTGCTTCGGTTAGCGGTATGGCCCGCAGCCTGCAAAATATGATCACCAATAAAAAGGTAAAAAGCGCGGCGGTTGCCATTGCGATATGCGAGGCATATTTCTCTCCCAAACCTTTAGCCCAAAGATCGGATAAGATAAATACGCATACTGTCAAAACGTAGAACAGTAAAGTTTGCAAGATAACCTTCATGGTGCTAAATGGATTGAGGAGATGAAGTTAAGGGTACCGTGCTTATCCTCATTCTTTGTTTAAGTAACCACAAGACTGCCATTGTACATAAGACAACACCCAAATATGGGCCGATTATGTATAGCGAACTATAATGTTTAGGATCACCATCCACCGTGATAATCGTCCTCCCTGCAGCGCCTGCTGTTCGGGGGATCAACGCCTGAGCATAGTTCCATCCCACGTGCAAACCTATTGGCAGCGCTAAGTTGCGGGTATATAGATAAGCCATCCCGAACAAAACCGATCCCAACCCTGTCGTCAACATAGCCATCAAAATAGTTTGCATGTTCATTGTACTGTTTACATGCATCAAACCAAAAGGTATCGCAATGATGAGCTGTGCTTTCCAGGCTCCATAGTGACTGTTCAGCGTCTGGAAAGGATATCCGCGAAAAGCAAATTCCTGCACAAACACCGACCACAGGTTGGCCAGAAAGCACATCAGCAGGAATATGATGTCAGGCGACGAGTTGAAATGCCATTTGTCGCCGGTGAGATAAACGGTTATCATCGCCGTGACGATTAACATTAAAATGCCGCCCACGGTTCCGCATAGTAACTGAAGCCAATTACTGCTACACACCGGAATAAAATTTAGCGTCTTTAGTGTTTTCCCTTCTGCCCATAGCAACAGCCAGCTTATTAGCAATGAGACGGCCATATAAAAGGACAGATCATTTAACGCAGGAACAGCGTCTGCGACGAACCTGGCGGCGGTAAGCAAAACAAAATAAAGAAATACTTTTAGCCATGCCGGGAGATTACAAATGATGGTTTTCATGTTTTTTTTTAGGCAAATAGCATGAAAAGTCACCTATAAGGAAAAAATATCGACCAAGTAGTTCTTTTTTTCGGCAAATGCTACATTCCTGGCAATGAACGACACCTGGATTTTTTTCTAAATTGATTTACCGGCTGGTGATACAATTAGTAAAAGCAACTTAGCATAAGTGCTGATAATTGTCGGATAAGTTATGCTATTACACTTTATATGACCGAATACCTAAGGAATAAGCCCGGATACTACACTCCCGGGCCTTATTCCTTAAAAACTGTTGACCGGGCGAATGAACTTACGTAACATCAGATCGAACATTCCATGGATCATTCTTACAAACAACCAATTTTACGGCTGCTTTTTATTAACCGTCCACTCAGCCATCTGGAAGTCACGACTGCCATTATTAGTCTTAATGCTTATCCTATAAAACTTATAAGCCACATTGTTATTAAAGTGATATAGGATGCGCTGAAAGCGGTTGGCAAAAACTTCGTTGTTCTTACTGTGCAGGTTTATCCAGCGTATACCGTCCTCAGAACCCTGGAGGATCCATCCTTTCGGGTCACGGGTGGGCGAATCATTTGCAGATGTCATGGGTATAGGCTCCTGCAACGGCAGGTGTTTTAAGCTCATATTTCATCACCAGGTCGCCGGAGAACCCCGATTGGAAAAACTTGGTATTCGGATCACCGTCAACCACTTTTAGTGACCCCTCGTTTGCATTTGGGCCGCCCCCATTGTCGCGTGATACAGTCAATGTACCGCCTATGGTAGCAAAGTAACTTTCACCAACCTTGGTGCGGTCAAAATTAGGGTCGGCAACGTTCAATATTATTTCCCGCGCAGCTGAATATCCCTGTGAATTTCTGGCCGTTAATGTTACGTGATATAAGCCATCAAAGGCATACCTATGCTTCGGTGCTTTTTCTGCCGACGTGCTATCGTCGCCGAATTGCCACAGGATATCTTTATAATTGATGGATGTACTGGTGAACTGATAGCTTAAAAAATCAACGCTATCTGTTCGTGCCACTGTGAAACCTGCGATGGGTCTGGGCTCATCCGGTTCGGGTTGGGGCGCAGGCTTATCTTTTTTACACCCGGCAAACAACAGGGCTACCGTTGAAAATACCGAGATAATATGCAATATTTTTTTCATGTCCTTAATTTTCATTGATCAATTGGCTTAAGGGGCGGGGAATAATTGGCTTTGTGGTACTATTCTTCTGCCGTTGATGCCGGCCGATGGAACTTCAAAAGTTAAACGGGCGCGCTGGCCACCCACGTTTTCGCGATGATCTGCTTCTATTTTATAGCGTTTACCGCGTTCCAAGAAAATTTTGGCAGTACGGCTATCCTTATCCCACTCGGTAGTGAAATCATTAATAATGGCCTTGCCGTCTATATATAATCTTGATCCGTCGTCCCATTCGTTCTGCCAGAACACGTATTCACCCCGAACGGGTGCAAGGAACTCGCCAGTCCACCTGGTGGAGAAATTATCATGACTTATACTTGGTATAGCGGCTTGCCAAACCCCGTCATTAGGCCAATCAATAGTAGGTTCTATTTGTACAAGATCGGGCTTTCTGCCATCAAAATCAAGCAATTGATTGTTTGAAAAGTATTCCGCTTTTAAGCCCGTTCCGTTTCCGGTTATGTAAGAGTTATTATCAAGATTAACCTCTGGCTGTACCAAAACGATCAACTTGCTTTTTGTTGGATGCAAGATGTGTTTTGACGGATTAACCAAACTCACCACAAAACCAAAACGTTTATTGGCAACTATATTGGCATCAAAAACAGGCCATCCTATTGATAAGCGCACCACCGCTGTACTGGCGTTGGAATTTACCCTAATCAGGGTATCAATAGAAAATTGATCGGGGTTAAGTGCTATAGTGTTATCAGGCAGCACTTTTTTACTTACCAAAGTTGTAATGGTATCCATGTTTAATTTTACATGAACATTAAACGCGCCGGCCGGTACACCCGCCATGTTTATGGTTAATGGAATGGTGATACCTGCCGGTGATGTTGTATAGTTTTTTTGATAATCAACATCCATAATGCCACCGCCATTCAAAAGCGACACATAATGAATATCACTTTCTTTAATAAACTTTTTGGTATCAAGCACCACCAGGATATTTGATTGCGACCCTTTGATTTGATTGCCCTTGCCGGGATCAGTAAGTTTAAATGCAAAAGCTACGTTTTTACCATAATTAGCCTCAATGGCCGATAACCTGACGCTGGCAACGGCAGTGGCGGTATCTGACCCAAATGCTACGTTGATTACGCCGGGATAATCAATTGCACCGGCAGGTAATATTACCGTATTTTTAAGGGTGCCATTCGCTATCAGCTTGGCTATAGTATCATTATTAAGTGTTATACCAACCTGGAATGCTTTGGTTGCCGGCCCTGATAAGGATATTTTAAATGGAACTTTAACTATTTCGTTACCAGCAGTTGCATCACCAGTATTGGCTCCTGCGCCGGAAACGTTTCTGTCGGTGTTTTGAATTGGCTTCAGCTCATCAAGATCATTTTGCTTGCAGGCTCCCGCTATCAGGACAATTAACCCGATAAACAAGATATATCTGTATTTTTTCATCATCAAATAATTTAGTTTGTAATGGTTAGCTTTTTACTGGTCAAGCCAAACACGGCCATCAAGCCCCCAAGCCTGCCTGTTAGGTATTCTGAACCAGTTTATTATTTGCGCCGGGATATCTGCCGTTTGCGGGACAAATATGGCCAGTGCCCCTGCCGGCGGCGGGCAGATCAGATCATTAAAATCTTCCCATTGGTAAGGGCCTTTTAATTGAAAGTCGCGGGCTTGCGGGCCAATATCCCTGATCTTGTCGCCCTGGCCATCTGTGCCCGGCCAGTATGCTGCCAAAAAGGTATAATAAGGATGACCTTCGCTAATGGATGTTTCGCAGGCATAATTTCCAATCACGGCATCGGGTACGTCGACCTTGAAAAATCTGATGTCGGTTACATACACATCAGGTGTACCATGCCCGTTACCGTTTAAATAGCCCAACTTCAACGGGCTGTGGTTGCTTAAACTTCCCGATGCGGTTATCTCCAATTCATTATTAAAAACCCCGTCGGTGTAGGTTCTGATATATCGCTTGCCTGCGCGTATTTCACATTTAACCGAAAGGTTTTGCCATCTGCCTTTTTGAAGGTCGCCGCCACGGCATTGATGATAATCGTTATCCTTAGTCCCCCGGTATTCAAAATACCAGTAAGCATCTTCCAGATAAATCACCCAGCCAACTCCCGGATGACCTGCCGACCATTGCGCTCTTTTCCCGAGAATACTTGGCCAAAAGAATTTATCCTCATTCTTCTTAACTTTTAGCTCGATGGTGAACTTGGTAGTATCATCGATGTTAAAGATATCAGCTGTATCTATCTCGGCTCTCAACCCCGTATCTTTCAAACGTACTGTGCGCCCCAAATACCTGTTGCCGGTAAATGGTTTACCTATTATTCTTTGTTTATATTTTGGATTGTAATAGATAGTAAATGTATTGGCGGCAGTGTTACTGAAAACTGTATTATCGTTCTCGTTAGCCGGGATATTAAATTTACCACCACCGCTCGACGCAATCACTACCAGCCAATCTTCATTGGCATAATTTTTCCTTTTTTTTAGGGCATTAACAATCTCACCTACATAACCGTCAAATTTTTCGATAGAAGCTTTGTACTGCGACGATGAATTGTCGAATCCGTATTTGGCACCTGCTTCTTTAATATCATTAAAATGGCCAACTATCAATTGTGCCGTGTCGGTATTCAGGTCATTAACTACAGCCGTTTTAATTTGCTCATCAGTACTATACAACTCGCTTACTGCAGCACCCTGTGTTAACTTATTTTTAAAAATAGCCGAGGAAGAAAAAGAAACGATTTTGGCATTTGGTCTTTCTTCTTTTATCCTTTCAAAAAACACAGGATAAGTTGCCAGGTTATTGCCGGCAAAATCATCCGACAAGATCTTGTGCTTTTCTTTTTTTACGCCGGTTAGCATATTGGCCCAGTTGCTTACATCGCGGGTCGAGTCCGGATCGCTCAATGCAACCCAACTGTAAATTGAACTGGGCAGTAATGCTTTAATATTAGGCACATTGGCGCTATTTACTGATGAGCCCCGTGCCCCGTCAACAATCAGGTACAAAACCTTACGTTCGCCGGATGTTGCTTTGGCCGTGTCAGTATAATTTTTATCGGGCAGCGTGCGCACAAAATCCTTATTACATGATATTGTCGCGACAGCCAATGCACAAATAATTGAAAAAATGATCTGTTTGTATTTTTTCCTGTTCTGCATTTCTTTATAGATTATAAGTTCAATTAAAATTTATTCGATGGTAACGCGTATGATATTGCTAACCTGAATGTTATCAAAACGGTCAAAACCACCAATCAGCAATAATGCCCGCTTACCATCAGTCGATTTGGTTTCAATAATATCAGACAATGTACCTGAAAATGGTCCGGTAGTATTGTAATTCCCGGCAAGTTCACCTTTGGTATTTAGTACCATGAAACCATTGCGGGTAACGTTATTATACTTTTTAAAGCTGCCGCTAACTACTACCAGTCCATCATTAAGCTGGCGGGCAAAACCAGGATAGCCTCCCTCAAATGTTTTAGCTACGAAAGTTTGATCAAGACTACCATCCAGGTTAACCAGCGCCATGCTGACGGCCGGTTTGCCATCGTATGTTCTGAAGATCCCTGTTATCAGGTATTTTTTGGTTACAGGATTGTACGTTAAAGATGAGATGCTATTATCGGTACCTGTCCCGGTTTTAAATGAATCATCAATGGTGCCATTGGGGCTCAAACGAACCAGCCGCCCCGCTGTTTTTTGGTCAAACGTGGTAAAACTTCCAAACAGCACCAGTTTTTCCAGCTGATCAGCGTCGGTATGCATGTACGAGTCAACAGGGCCATTTGCCGAAGGCAAGCCTTTGTTTGTCGCTATGTTAAAACGATAGGTTTTGTCAAGTGTTCCATCCAGGTTAAAACGGGCTATTTGCCGGATTTCCGTACTGTCAAGAATCACCGTATCGCGGGTAAAATCATGATTATGTTCAGTATAAACCCGTCTTACATAATATCTGAAACTCCCTGTTGCCAGTATTTTGTTCTGATGCTTGTATATTTTAGATATATAGTCGTTAGTACCGCCGTTAAACTTCGGAAAATATTTGGTTGTATCTGTTTGGGATGGGCGCCTGTAGGTTTTTACGCCAATGGTATCAATACTGCCATCAACATTTAATGTGGTAATATTACTGATGTTTTCTGTGCGCTGATTGTAGCCGCTAAATCCTCCGGCTATTACATATTTTCCGCCGAGTTCTATTACTCTCGATAATAATCCGTTTGCTGCCTTACCTGTCCGGAACGTACGGTCAAATTCACCATCAGCCGATGTTCTTACAATGCGGTTAAGCGGGGTAATGATCCCTTTATTATCATAATTGGTAAACCAACCCAGCACCAGGTTCCGGCCATCGGCAAGAGGATACACCTGGTTTACATTGCCATTTGCTCCGGCAGTTGCCCGGAAAGAAGGATCGATATTAATTAATCCGGATACCTTAAATAGCGGCCCAAGTACTAACTGATCGTCAATTGCTATTGACGTAATACCTGTGCTGCCAAATGGCGGAACTTTTACCTTAATAGTTGATTCTGTTACCTCGGTAACCTGACCGGGTTCGCCATTAAACATGAACTTTATTTTGCCTTTATAAGGAATAAGTCCGGTGGCTTTGAATGTTACCTCGGTACCCACCGTCCCATTTGCCGGTGCAGGTATTGCGTCACGGCTAAGGATGACGCCCAACGGCGGCTTTCCTTCCCCATAGGGGTCAGAATAAACTGTTTTATCCTTTTTGCAAGCTGCAATTATGAGCACCAGCAGGATAAACGTGATGATATAGTTAAATCTTCTCATATTCAATTTATTATCATTGAAAGAATATTGTTAATAATGTTTTACTCAGAATGGTGAAGGCCTGCAAAGTATATTTCCTCATAAAAGTCGTACCGGTTAAACCCGAAATAGGCTCCGTCATATTGCAGGGTATGTACTATCCCGTTCGTAGGTTTGATATCAGACGATGAAACCTTATTCCCGAAAACTACGTTTTGCGCATTATTGATGTCATAGATATAACTGATTACCAATGTACGCGAACCAATGTATTTGATGTTATTCGCGTCGTCATATATCACACCAATGTTCACCACATCGCCGCTGTATGAATAATAAAGCGCTCCGGGATACTGATTTTGCAGGTTAAAATCTATTTGCGGATAATCTTTAAGCCGGTTGATCCCCTTGAACATATACCGTTGCAGATATTTTTTCCATATAGCAGAGTCGATGTCCGACAGCTTTTTCACGGTATCACGACCGGCCTCGTACAAAAATTGATTTAAAGAGCCTCTGGTTTTGTAGTCACCTATCGTTCTTTTTATAACATCATCGTCTGGTGCAAAAAAGGTAAAATCACTTTTGCGAAATGTTTCTTCCATACCGGCCAGTTTTACGATCTGGGCAATGGTATCAAACGGTACTGCTTTATCCTGCAGGTATTGAAGCATATCGGCAGGGTAATCGGCCTTAGCTTTACCTCCGTCTTTATAATACTCATCGCGTTTACAGCCGGTAAGCACCAGTAAAAACCCGGCAAAAACAATAATTATATTTTTCATATTTCTTATCATTACTTTTTAGGAATAGGTTAATTACCTCCGTTAACCCAGTACATGTTTAATGACATAAATGGGTTATTGGCCAACGCGTTACTACTAATTGGCCATGTCCAGGCACCGCGGTTAAATTTGTCCAGCGTCAATACGTTATATGACCACTCGCTGTTCATAATCCTGCGGGTACGCACCAGGTCAAAGTAATGGTGCCCCTCGCCCATCAGTTCCCGGGATCTTTCCAGGAAAATAAAATCCTTAAGGTCTTGTCCGCCGCCACCGGTATAGCGCGAAGCTTCGGCCCTGTCCCTCACTTTATTCACCAGTGCAATAGCCTGGTCATCCTGACCAAGTTCGGCCAGTGCTTCTGCGCAGAGCAGTATTTCACCAGCATATCTGAATATCATAAAGGTGTTGTCAGGATTGGCGTCCTCTTCGCCGGTTGCAAATGAATTTTGAGCAAATTTGAGCATCATGAACTTTCCGTTATCGGCGTAGATGTCTGAATTAAACCAGGTTGTAGCGCGCTTGTCAGCCGTACCTGAATATAGTTTTTGCATATACTCGGCCCTGAAATAGGCGAAGCTTATACGGTGCGTATATTCCGGCCTTTTATATGGATAATGCAGAAACATATCGCCAATAGGGGCAACATTGGTGTTTTGATCGCCATAGTTTATACTGCGATAAAACTCAAACAAACTCTCGTCCGACCGGCCTTTGATAACCGTGGCCCATTCATTGATGGGTAACAGCCTGTAAGCATTGCTCTTAATCAATTCCTGCCCAAGGTCTGCAGTCTCCTGGTAGTACTTGGTTGCATTGGGTTTGTCGAAACCAGCATTCCACATGTTCATGTTCATGATAAGCGCGATAACGCTGCCCCTGCTTGCACGTACCCCTTTTAAAGCCGGGTCAGAATAAGTCCAAGGCAAACCGTCCTTATATTTTTTAAGGTCGGCGATGCTTTTGTTTAAAACAGATACCATGTTTTCGCGCGGTAAAGCTGTTGAATGGTAAGCATCGGTATAATAAGGAACGTCGCCATAAAGCCTTACCATAAAGAAGTATGCAAGCCCGCGTATAAAAGCCGCTTCGCCCTCAAACTGTTTTTTTTCGCTGTCTGATACGCCAGGCACACCTGCTTCCAGTTTCGAGATGAGGATGTTGGCACTTTGTATTACCTGGTAATAACCTGTCCAATCGGTAATGCGATAAAAGTTGTAAAAATTCCAGGGCGGGTTGCCGTTGATAAGCCCAAGCAGGTCATTCCGGCCTAACACCTCTACATATGCACGTGCGGGCCCGTTATCTGCCTGAGGTTCAGATAAAACCTCTCCCGAACGATATTCGCCCGTAGCGCCAATAAAATGCGTTTCGTTGATCTTGCCAAAAAATGTTCTTGACATATCATAAATATTGGCCACAACGTCATCTTTCGATTGGTAAAAGTTATTCCCTGTTAGTTTATCAATGGGTTGTACGTTCAGAAACTTTTTACAGGCTGGTAAACACAAGCTTGCTGCCGCTGCTAAAATGTATATAACACTTTTTTTCATGATCTTGAGTTTTATTTACTTGTATTGAGTTCAATATTTAAACCTAAATTATATGTACGCGGTACCGGGTACCCGCTTGATATATCCCGGCCCAGAGAAGTTACGTTTTCGGGGTTGGGGCCATTATATCCTGAAAATGTGATCAGGTTATTGGTTGAGAAATAAACCCTAACGTTATTGAACCCGAACCTTCGTACAAACTTTTTGTCAAACATGTAGGATAGAGTAACCGTGTTGATCTTCAGGTATGAGCCTTCTTCCTGCCACAAATTTTGATCGGAACGAAGTGGCTTTATCTGATTGAACCTCGAAAACGCATAGGGATTAGGATACTTGGATTGATCACCCGGTTTTCGCCATATATCCAGATCGTCCAATGGAACTGCTGCCAGCAGGGCATAAGGATCTTTCATGATCGACAACCTGTCTGATAACGCGTTATTTAATATCGTTCTCTTGGCGGTATAGGAGGCATAAATATTTAATCCAAAATTTTTGTAGTTGATATTTGTCGATATACCACCGGTAATTAAAGGTTGTGAGTTACCGGTTATCTCATAATCCCGGTCATCGAGGATGTAATCGCCGTTAACATCTTTAAACCTCGGGTCGCCGCCTTTAAAGGCAAGCCCACCGGTTTGATATTTTTTACCGGTTACAGGGTCTACCGGTACATCACCATCGGTTGAATAAACACCCTGGTTAATCAGCAGGTAGTTTGACAATGTATTTTTACCTACCCTGAAAACAATGTGCTGATAGTTATTATAATCAAATTTGATGTATTGTCCGTTGTATTCGGCAGGTAACCTCAATAGGTAATCGCGGTTAATGGCGCCGTTAAATGATACCGTCCAGTTAAAATCCTTGGCGGTTAAAGGCCTTACCGTTACCATCAGCTCATACCCATAATCGGCAATGGATACGTCATTGCTGGATTTTTTCTGAAAACCTGTACTATTAGGTAAAAACCTGTCAAACAACAAGTTATCAACCTTTTTGTAATAAGTGTCAAAAGTCAGGTCGACTTTACCCTGCAAAATCGTCATGTCAAACCCAAGGTTGTACTGCGTAGTTGTAGTAGGCTTTAATGCTGGGTTAGGCACAAATTCATAATTAATACCAATGGTTGGATTGTTGTTGAAATTACCATTAAGGTTATACAAACCATAAATACTTTGCAAACTGCCGGTTGGTACGATATTTTGGCCCCAGGTTAACCTTAAACCTCCTGAAGTGAGCCAATCCCAATTTTTAAACCAGTTTTCCTTGTAGTAATTCCACCTGAAACCGGCTGCAGGATTTTTGGAATACGGATTCTCTAAGCCGTTTGAGGATGTACCATCTAAGCGGTATGATAACTCCAGTACATACTTCTTTTTATAATCGTAGTTAAAGGAGCCTGCGAATGAAGCGATGGTGGCATTTTTAAAGTTTGACAATACACCTCCGCCTCTTGAGTTATATGGGTCGGACCCTACTGGCCCCTGCAATTGATCATTAGGTATACGGTTTTGCCTGATGATACCGCTTTGGCCGCCTTGTTTATATATTTCATTAAACGTATTAATGAATATGGTGTGGTCGGCGCTGAATGTTTTGGCATAAGTAAGTGCGTTACGGTTGTATAATGTGAAATTACGGCCCTCATAATCATATACCTGCGCAAACTGAGCATTTGCAGCTGCGGGCGTGAAGGTTGATTCGGCATCTGAGGTATAATCATAACTGATGCTTGAGGATAGCGCCAATCCCGGTATAAACTCATAACGACCATCAATATTGGTACGGATATTTCTTGTACTGTTACTGTTTTGGGTTTGTAAAGCTGACGTTACGCCATCTGGTGAAAGATAAAACGAAGGAGGCGGCAGCAGCGTAGATGCCTGACCGTTTGAGGCCACTCCTTGTTGCAGTAAGCCCACACCATTGCCCTTAGCCTGGCTTCCCAACGAGCCGAACAATGAACCAAAGAACCTGAATTTATCATTCGGCTTAAACTCCATATTCATATTCAGGTTATACCTGTCGAAACCGGTGTTTTTGATCACGCCTTTTTCCGAATAAAGCCCCATGTTCACTTTGTAGTTAAAGCGGTCGTTGCCACCGTCTAAGGCTACGTTATGGCTTTGGTTATGTGTTGTGCCATAAAAAATGGACTGCCAGTTTGTTGAGTTATTCCAATATGCGTTCAAACTATCAGCCAGGAAACCGGTTTGCCCCAATTTCCTTAACTCATCAATAATTGTTGCATTGGATAATATCTGCTGAATTTTTGCCCGGCGTTCGGAATTACCACCCAGTGTTGCGCGCAGCTGTGGGACGGCGTTAACGAAGAAGTTGCCCGTATACCTTACCCGGGGTACTTTAGAATTTCCTCGCTTGGTAGTTATGATGATTACGCCATAAGCCCCCCTTGATCCGTACATGGAAGTTGCCTGCGCATCCTTCATGATCTGTATGCTTTGGATATCCTCTACCGGGATCAATGATAACGGGCTTACCCCCGGCCCCTGCGTTTGAAAACCAAACTCAGCAGCCTTATCCGCATCTAAAGGTACCCCATCAATAATATACAGGGGGGATGTAGGTTGCAGGAACGATTCACTGCCACTGCCTGATACACTCAGGGCTGATAAACCACGCACCTGAACGGAGCCCCTGAAACCTGGAGCACCAGTATTGTTCTGAACGTTTAAACCAGCTACTTTTCCTTGCAGCAGGTTTTCGACGTTTGATGCCGGCACATCCTGGATGTCCTTTTGGGTTAAGGTAACCGCAGCGCCTGGTGATGATTCTTTATTCCTGTTTTGGTAGGCCACAATAATTACTTCATTAAGGCCTTTTTTGTCTTCAGTCAGCGTTACAGTTATGTTTTTTTGCCCGGGTTCAAGTTTTACTTTTTCCGTAACAAAACCTACAAACGTAAAAGTAAGTGTGCTGTTAGCCGGTACAGAAACGGTAAACTTTCCCTTATAATCAGTTTGTATCAGGCCTTTACTGCCCATATAGATATTTACACCGGGTAAAATTTTATTGGTAGCTTTTTCAACTACCGTACCGGTAACCGTTATATTTTGTGCTTGTGCATGAACATCTGCACAGAATAAGATCGTGCAAACAGCAAGCACTATATAAAATAGTATGTGTTTTCTCATGGTGATAAGTTTTAATTCGGTTATTCGTCTTCAAACTTTGGATTGTCCTTCAAAAAATGGAACACTATCTCCCAGTCGCCTTTTTTGTATATAGCGAAATCTATCCCGAAGCTTGCCACTACCCTACTGCCGCCAAAACCAATTCGCGAATATTTAAATTCGGCATGGTCCCTGGTTCCTCCTGGGGCATATACAGTTGGTATTTCCACTAAAGGAATAGGATAGGCAACATCGTATTGTACATATGTTGCAGTTTTTTGCATGTTAAAGCCATGTACTATTTTATCCCAGGTAGTTTCGTTAAACAGGGCCGGATTCATCTCTACTGAGTCTTTGTTCAGAAACTTGAACCTTAACGAATTTCCCGTACCGCCGGTAAACGGACGGATATAAACCACCACATCCTTTTTTTCGTCATTACTCTGCAGCGGAATGTCGGTTACCTGGCCTATTACCCCGTTTAAAAATGGCCTGATGTAGTTTCGGCTGGCCGGATTATAAGGCGTTTTGGGATGAGGCGCAGGCAGGCCGGAGTAAATGTTAAAGTCGTCAGAAGGTTCATAAGGGCGCTCGCGGAATGGGCGTACCTGCAGGTCGCGAATTATAGTACTGCCACCCGTGTTGGTTATCTTTATGTCAAAATAGCGCGTATCCTGCGGAAAATTGGTACTATCAGACGGCCTGGGCTTGATCAGCTCATTATTGGAAGAAGCCCACATAATAAACTCGCCCGACGAGCGCACTTCAAATAAAGGGTGATCTTCCAGCTTGCGTTTTGCCTCTATCTCGGCCAGGCTCTTTTCAAGCCCGTTGTAGGGCGCTGTCCATACATAGGTTGGTCTTTTTTGAAAAAGATCTGTCACAGGTTTACCGTCACCAAAACGCGCGTTGATGATCTCAAACTTTAACGGCTGGGTTGAGTTATCTCCATTAAACCCGCCCATCAAAGTGGTTCGGCCTAAAATCGGTTCAAAAACTTTATTGCTGTAGTTTACATTCGAACTCAGATAATCTTTTTCATCGGGAATGCCATACATCTTCTTGCAACTACTGAACGCGACTGCAGCAAATAGTAGAGCTACAGATCCCATTTTTATGAATGTTTGCATCTCTTTTCGTTTTTTTAATGTATTGATATTTTGATCTTCCATGCCTTATTTTACTTTGTTGATGGTCCATTCGGCCAGTTGGAAAAGCCCCCCGTCACGCAGTTCGGAAATATCCACCCGGTAGAATTTATAAGCGGTGGTGTTAGGGCACCTGAAAACTTTGGTCTGGTATCGTTCTTCGAAGAAGAAGTTACTCCGGCGATCTAACTCCGTCCAGGTTTTGCCGTCATTTGAGCCTTCATAAGTCCAGGCCCTGGGGTCGCGTTCAGGTGCATCATTGGCAGATGTGAGCGTATACACCCCTGATACGGCAGGCTCATTTAGCTCAAACTGCATCCATAACCGTCCCTGAAGTTCGGCCAGGAACTTGGTGTGATCATCGCCGTCAATTACTTTTTTAGAGCCTTCGCCATTATCCGGACCGCCATTGTTATCTCTCAAAACGGTAAGCTTGCCACCTATCAGGGTCATTAGGTTTGGCGGTGGCGGAACAAAGGTTAATCGGGATACAAATTCATCAAAACCGAAAATGTGATCGGGACTTACCACATGAACAATACCATTTTTGGTGCTGATATTATTGGAGCCGGTAGTAGTGGTTGACCAGTTTCTGATAAACTTGCTGCGTTTGGTATTGCTAAACTCAATAAGATCAGGGCCGCCACCGGTAAGGCCGGAAGCTGATATTTTGGAAACCTTGCCATGCATAGGATATCCGAAACGTACGCTGAAAAGATCAAGCCCGTCCTGCAGCAGCAGGGAATCAGTTGTACGTTTACCCCTGATAATATAATATGACACCATGGTGTCTAACTGTACGCCATCAATTTTTGCCAAAAACAGCGGATCTTTGTCGCTTTGCCTTCTTAATGTATTCAGGTTATTAATTGCCAGCTGAAAACTTGGATTGGTAACCGCAAAAAGGGTAACATTGCTGTCCATGAGCGTTTGCTGAAGCCCCATCCGGTTGACTACCGCCAGTAATGAATCATATACACCGGGTTTGCTTTTTAAATACTCATAAGTATTACCCGCAAATTTTGAGTTGGTGCCTGTAGCGTCATGGTAGCCGCCATCCTTTTTGCAGGCAGTTTGCAACAGGGCTGCAATCAACACCGGCGTTAAGGCACTCATATATTTTTTTAACTTTTTCATATATGGTCAGTTTATTTCCAGAATGGGTTTTGGGTTAACAGATTGTTTTGAGCGATGAGCTTACGCGAAACAGGCCAGTATATCCCCTGCGAATTGATGAGTTTCATGAATGCCGGGTTGTTTTGCTTGATTTTATTATAGCGTACCAGGTCATACCAGCGATGTCCCTCTCCCATCAATTCGCGATGGCGCTCCTTAAATATCAAATCAATAATGTCCTGGTCGCTGTCTATCGTAAGATCTCCCATCCCCCGGCGGGTCATGATATTAAAAACTTCATTTTCGGCCCCGTTCACATCCCCTAAAACAGCCAATGCCTCGGCCCGGAGTAATACGATATCCTCTATCCTTGTAAAGATCAAAGCACTGGTGAAGTATCGGAAGTTAGGATCAGAAACGCCCCCCAGTATCACTTTTATTTTGCTAAAAATGGGGTACTTGCCATTGATATTGGTGAAGTATCTTTCGGTACGGGGCTGACCAAGCGTATCTATACTAAAGCGCTCATCCTTGGGCATGTCAAATATTTTCAGGATAGTATCCTTAGGCATGTAGATATCCGGCACTTTTTTATTCACCACAGGTTCGGCCAGGGTTAACTCTTCCAGGTGGCCTGTTACCGATCCGTCAATATGGCCCCAGTCAGAGTTAAAACCAAACATCTGGCTGGTGTTTTTATTGAAAAAGAACCCGTTTGATTTGGTCAGATCTTCTGTGCTTTGAAAATTGATGCCGCTTTTACCATAATTATCTTCAACAAACTTGGTATAGGTAGCTACATCGGTATAGTTACCTTGCCAGGCAGCCAAATGAGCCAGGACCGCATAGGCTGAGTTCTTCGTGGCTAAAGCACCTCCCCAGCGGGTAGCATCTTCATTATAATAATTGCCGGGCTGCTGCACATCGTTGTTACTGTATACAAACGGCAGGTCGGCTGCGGCCTTAAGCATTTCCTGCTGCGCCCATACTAATATTTTGCTGCCACTTTCGCGGGGTTGATTTTCAAACTTGCCATCGTGGGATGAGGTAATGAATGGTACATCTCCCCAAATCCTTACCATATAGAAATAGGTAAAGGCCCTTAAAAAACGTACCTGGGCAACATCAACTATCAAATAGTTTTCTGTATAGCGCTTATCGGCAGCTTTTACATCGCCAATACGTTCAAGGAAGATATTCGCAGCATTAATTATGGCGTAAAATCTTGTCCAGTCGCTCAAGGCCTCAACAGTTGGATATGAGGCGTTGAGCTGATTACTTGCAATTGCTTTCAGGTCCTGCCGGTTCGGACTAATAAATTCGCCTGTACGTACATCGCCATAAAGCCAGTGACCATCGTTGTCAGATAAGGCTGCTCGGGTAAGTGCATACACTCCTAATAAGCCTGCACGTGCATCTTCAAGCTTATTCCACATGTTTTTTTCGCCCACAACCCTTGTTGAATCAATATCCAGGGTTTTATTACAGCTTGTTATTGCCGCAGTAAACAGGATCAGGACGATACATAATGTCTTTTTCATTTTTACAACATGATTTTTGTGATCGTTTTTCATATCATAATTCCATTTTTACACCCAGGGTATATGTTCGTGGTATAGGCAGGCCGTAACCGGTATCATAGCCATCATAATTCACCAATTCAGGGTCCTGACCGGTATAAGGGGTTATGGTGAACACATTATTTGCCGTGGCATATACATAAAACCTGGTTAGCTTGATTTTCTTTAAGCGCATTGCTTTGGTTAGGTCATACCCAATGGAAACGGTTCTTAATTTCAGGAATGAAGCATTTTCAAGAAAAAGGTCCTGATCAACGCGATATGGGATAACGGTACTCCATGGGTTATACAATTGATATTTGTTGTAGTCGCCTCGTTTTTCCCAGAAGGTGATCTCCTTAACAGAGTTTACATCGCTGTTACCTTCCCGGTTAATAAAATCAAAGCGGTTGGCCATTTCCTGGTGTATAAGGTCGCGCCCCAGGTTGAAATAGAGATTGACATTTAAATTCCAGTTGCCATATCTGAAATTATTATCATATCCACCTGAAATTTTTGGTAAAGCATGTCCCTTTAATACTTTATCGTTATTATCAATTACGTTGTCGCCATTGATATCACGCCATCTGGGATCGCCGGCATGCAGGGCGAGGCCATTGTACTTAAGTGGCTGCCCATTTACAACTGGTATTTCGCTTTCCGATTTATAAATGCCATCATTTACCAGTAACCAATACTGATCAACCGGGCTGCCTACTTTTAAAAGCCTGTCGTTAACAATGATTTGATTTAAGCCCCTTGGCAATGCTTTGAGCTTATTGGCATTATGATTTAAATTCAGGGAAGATGTCCATCCAAATTTTGTATTTCGGATGATATTGGCAGATACAGATACATCTATACCGGTATTGTTTACAGCCATACCGCTCTCAATCGACTGCTTATACCCATACTCCGCAAAAGCGGGAATACCTATCAGCAAATTCTTTTCCTGTTTCAGGTACCAATCAACCGAAAGGTGCAAACGGTTATTAAGAAAACCGGCATCTGCGCCTATATTAAGCTGATTAGAATATGACCATGGTATGCCATAACCTATCCAACCGGTAGAGTAAGGCCTGGTAAGCACACCAAAAGCGTTATAGCCAGGCACGGTTAAGTTACCAGTATACCCTACCGATGCTGTATACTGAGGCCCCTGTGCATAGTTGTCAAAGGCATTAAGACGACCGATCCTCCCTGCGCTTGCACGCAAAATAAGGTCGTTTATAATAGTGCTATTATCTAATACCTCCTTCTTAATGTTCCAGGCTGCAGATAATACCGGCGAATAGAACCACCGGCTGGTAGGCTGAGCGTTTGATGATCCATCTGCGCGTACTGTTGCCGAGAGGAAGTATTTTTCTTTGAATGAATAATCGGTCTTGGCATAAAACGAAACCAGGTTATGCTTGATCTTATCCAGAAAACGGAATGTTAACTCGCGTGGAAAGGCTGTTGGGTTGAGATAATTATCGTTGTCAGATCCGTCTGGGTTTTTTGGGTTCGAATCCAGCAGATCTATCTTAATATAGTCATTTACACCTTTGTAGGCATAGGCGTTGCTATATTTATAAATGTCCCATTGGGTTGAGTGACCAAGCTCAAAATGGAAATCGTTTACTTTATTTACTGTCAGATCATAGGTTGCCCTGTTATCTGCCATTATCCTTTGGCTAAAGCCAAAATAATTGGAAGCATAGCTGTTGCCCTGCAAAAGCGTGCGCGCATAAAACACATCGCGGTAGCCTTCATTATAATCTAAATTGAAGGTGGTTACGAATTTAAATTTTCCGAGATCGATACCTATTTTGGCATAGCCGTCAACAATATTTGTTTTGTTGTTATCGAAGCCTTTTTTGTACTGCGCCAGGTAGTCGGCATAAAATTCTTTGTTTGGTGGTAGCGGGGCGCTGAGATCTGGAAAATAGTTGATCTGGGCAAATCTGTCGCGTAGATATCTGTTTCGTTGCCGCTCAATCCGGTTGGCGTTTACCATAGCCGAAAAAAGAAGCCATTTGATAGGTTTCATATTAATGTTGAACATGGCGCTATATCGGTTTAGCACTGTTCCATCAGCAACACCATTATTCTTCAGATCCCCCAATGAGAAACGGAAGTTAGCACGATCTGTACCCCCGGAAATACCGAAGTTAATACCATAAACTGCAGCATTACGATAGTAAAGATCGCTCCAGTCTGATTTCCCGCTATAAACATTGTTTAATGAATCGCTTAGGTAGATGGGATAGTTCTCATCATCAGAGTATCTGCCATTGGTAGTATAAAGGTCGTAAAAACGCTGTCTGAAAGCATTTTCATACTTACCGTTTATAGTGGTTACATGCGGCCGCTGTGCCAAACCTATATACGAATCAAAAGTGATGCTTTTGGCAGCGATAGGAGTTTTAGAGGTTAATACAATAACTCCATTAACAGCGCGGGGCCCATAAACCGCCGTGGCCGACAGATCTTTTAACACTTCAACCGAGGCTATATTATTCATATCAATACCAGCAAATGGGTTGGTGGCTGTTCCCATCCTGTTATAGTTATATAGCTGTATATCATATGCAAACGGGTGTTCTGTTACAAGCGGAATACCATCCAGTACAACCAGTGGCTGCGATTGGTAAACATCTCTTGGAGAAAGAAGCGGCATGGGCGCCCCTCTCATAAACATATTTTGAACGGTACCGGGTTCGCCCGAAGGTTCCTGTATATACAGCCCTGCAAATTGCCCTTTTAACAATTGCTGCAGGGAAACAGCCGGGAATTTGGATAGATCATAAGGCTTTTTGGTAACACTATCTGCCAGCTTATTATAAAGGGTATGCTTTATAATAATATTTATGCTGTCTTTTAATAATGAATCTTTTGCCGTTGTATCCTTACGGATATAGGTTTTATAAAAAACAGAACGTTTTACTTTGCTTTTTTTACCCTCATTCCCCTTAGCTAAGCCTGTAAGTGCATTTGTGGTTATTGCTGCGAAAACCACAAAGCACAGCCATAAGTATCGCATAATGAATGGATCTTTTAGATTGTAAAATAATTTTTGATTTAACGGGCCATGTGCTTTTATGCCTGCAAACGAGTTATGCAGATGACATGCACCTTTAGATTAAGTAGAATGTAATTCTTTTTCCATAGCGCTGATTTACAAGCGAAAAGAACAGAAATCAAAAATAACCGGCAGGAATATTTTTGATAGCGGCGCATAGTTATACACCCCCGGGTTTGCTATCAAAAATGACCATACCCAAGCGTTCTTTTCACTTTTGGTGATTAGGTTAATTAATAAAATTTTTGATACCTAAAATCTTCAACAAGAGATTTTTTCGAAGGATCAAGCCTATCAGATGATGGGCTTCTGAAAGATGTGGTACAGGTAAATCATGTTTTTCATGTCAGTGATATTGGTTAATTTAATGATTACATAAATCTCAAAACAAGCAGTTCAGGTAGCTTAAACGATTAAGTAATAAAGTATTTTTCACAATTGGTTTTAACAAATATAATTAAGAAAAACGTTTTACCAAGTAATATCAAAAAAATAATAAACTTTTATTATTTCAAATAGGAACAATCGATCCCTATTGAAAAAATGACAAAAAAAGTAACAAAAATTTTAAGTTTTTTTACAAACTATCAATAATGCAGCCGGTAAAATCCTGATAAAATGTTAAAAAATCATGCTCCAACCAATTAAAATCAGCCATAAAATGTAAGAATTACATTTTTAGTTAGGTACTGCAACCCACACTTCATATTCTGGCCCGCGGCAATCGGTCTTTTCCTTTCTTTATTTCCATGTTGCTTGTTCACTTTCTGCGAGTTAAGTCCAGCAGGATATAAGCTGCACACCGCTTCCCGGCGTCGCCATCATTCACCTTTGGAAATATTAAAACGCGGGGAAATTAGGCCGGACAGACGGACATCCACCGGTAAACCAATCATGTATATATTGATAAGATTGAAAAATTTATAGCCGCCGGAATAGCATACCGAAAAATTAAATAAAAACCGGGCAAAAGATAAAATTATTGTAATGGGGTTATAGCATCTTATTTTGTTACTCTTGGGCCCGAAGGCAAAAAATACAACCAGCCAAAACCGATTAAGAAAAGAATTGATGAGGCGATAAAAGATGGGAAGGCTATATCTGTATTTTTTTCCAATGCGTTATTTAGCGCGGTGTACAATAGCCATACCTGGATACTCACATTTAATATCAGGATCATGATCAATGCCAGCATGAGTGTCTTGGTTTTATTAGGATGTGCCTGATTTTGGGCTTCGCGGAAATTACTCATAACTTAATTATAATGTTTGTAAAGGTTAATGACCTTATGATCTGGATTGACGATTCGGATCTGGTTTGTCGTTATCAGGTTTAAAATCTTTGACGTATACTTCTTCCCCTTTAATCACTACAGTTAAACGGGGTAACGGCCGGGGCGGTGGGCCGGCAAGCACTTCGCCGGTAAAAGCGTCGAACAAACCATTATGACAAGGGCATTCAATTTTTCCGCTGCCGGGTTTATAAAAAACCGCGCAGGATAAATGGGTGCATTTTTGTTCGTAAGCCCTAAACTCATCATTTTCCATACGAATAAGGATATAAGGAATAGTACTGCCATTGATCACAAACGAGCGGGTCCCCCCTACCGGAAGCTCGTGCTTCTTACAAACAAAGTGTTCACCCACGATTTTATCCGGTGGAAAAAAATTAGCTTTTATGGCAACATACCCGCTTCCAACGGCCAACCCACCAGATACGAGGCATAAAAATTTTGCAAAATCACGTCGGCTTACCTGGGTAGATTCAAGCTGATAGACCGGAAAATCTTCTTTCCAGTGATTATCCTTTTTATCTGTGGCCATAAATAATGTCAGTCTATAATTAATGAAGTACTTCCTTTGGGCATCATGATATTTACTTTGGTGCTCACACTTTCTTTTCCGAAAATAAAATTGTTAACAGGAGTACTGTTTGGGCGCATCTTTGCAATTTCTTCTCTTGTACCATAATACAGTGCTTGTGTTGGGCAAACGGTGGCACACATCGGTTTTTTTCCGGCGCTGGTTCTGTCGTAACACATATTACATTTCATCATCAGGTCATAAGCCTCATCTTTTTTAGGGACGCCGAAAGGGCATGCCATTACGCAGTTTGAACAGCCTATACACCGTGCTGTATTGGCGGTGTGCACTACGCCAAACTCATCTTTCGTTATAGCATCTGCCGGACAAACGTTAGCGCAAACAGGATCGTCACAATGCATACAAACCTGTACGGTGGTTTGTACGGTAACGGCGCGATCAATATAATTAACATGGATCATAGATTCGTGACCGTTTGTTTCACACTCCGAACAAGCCATTTCACAGGCTTTGCATCCAATACATCTTTGCATATCTACAAAGAATTCCTGTTCTGTTCTGTAATTGGTTACGGGCATATCTTATAATTTCGGGTTACAATTTATTAAATACTCGCACACGCGCCTGACGCCGTTGATGGCGGCGATATAACACCCAAAGGCTTCAGGTTACAGGCGCAAACTTTAAACTCCGGGATTTTTGATACCGGATCAAGTGTTGCCGGGGTAAACTGATTTGCCGACTTTTTGCCAGGCCAATGGTAAGGCAAAAAAACAGTGTCGGTGCGGATAGTCTCTACAATATTTGCAGGAAACTCATCAGTACCTCGGCGGGTAGATACCTGCACCAGTTCATTTTGTTTAATTCCATATTTCCGGGCAAGTTCCGGGTGTATTTCTAATTTAGGTTCAGGATACAAATCAACCAGTTTACCTATCCTGCGGGTTTGCGTTCCGCTCAGGTATTGAGATACAACCCTGCCGGTTGTTAATATTATCGGGTATTCTTCATCTGTAATTTCACCGGGATCCCGGTAAGTCACCAGGTTAAAGTGGGCTTTACCGTCGGGAGTCGCAAATTTTTTATCTTCCCATAAGCGCGGTGTACCCGGATGATCCAAAGTAGGGCAAGGCCAGAAAACGCCCATTGTGTCTTCAATTTTTTGGTAAGTAATACCATAATAATCCGCAGTGCCGCCTTTTGAAGCAACCCTTAACTCATTGAATAACTCTTCGCTGTTACGATAAGTGAATTTATCTTCGGCACCAAGTCTTTTTGCCAATTCCAATATGATGGATGTATCGCTGCGTGCATGTCCCGGCGGGTTCACGGCTTTTCGGATCCGAACTACACGGCCTTCGGCGGTAGTAACCGTTCCTTCCTCTTCTTCCTGTAACGATCCCGCCAGAATAATATCAGCATGACGGGCGGTTTCATTCATAAAAAAATCAATGCAAACATAAAACTCCAGTTTCTCCAGCGCTTCGCGCACATAATTATTATTAGGCAGAGAAACCAACGGATTAAAACAAATAGATAGCAGCCCTTTTACTTCGCCCCGGTGAATGGCCTCAATAAGTTCGTAGGCGGTGTAACCTTTGCCGGGCATATCTTTTTCATCAATCCCCCAAACCCCGGCTATATACTTTCGGTGTTCAGGATTGGTAATATCACGATTTCCCGGCAGCTGATCACATTTGTGGCCATGCTCTCTCCCCCCCTGTCCGTTTCCCTGGCCTGTAATAGTACCATAGCCGCAATATGGCTTACCAATACGGCCGGTTGCCAGGACAATATTGATACAGCCAAGCACATTATCTACACCTTTTGAATGATGTTCAATACCTCTGGCGTGTAACAAAAAGCTTGTTTTTGCTTTGCCCCACCATTGTGCTGCCAGTTCAATTTTCGCTTTTTCAATACCGGTAATTACTTCGGCCCCATTCCAACGTGTAATCCTTAACAGCTGCCAATGCCTTATCAAAATCTGTGGTATGGTTGTCAATAAAATCATGATCGAGCATATCATGATCGGCCAGGTATTTAAGTATTGCGCCGTACAAAGCGGAGTCGGTTCCGGGCCTGACCGGTAAATGCAGATCGGCGGTCCTGGCCAGTGGAATTACCCTGGGGTCAACCACGATTAATTTTGCCCCATGGTCCCGCGCACGCCAAACCCAGTGTGTTAAAGTCGGAAAGGTTTCGCTGATGTTAGCGCCCGCTACAATAATCACTTCCGCCTTCTCCAGGTCGGCATACGTATTTGAGGTACGGTCGAGTCCGAAAGCTTTTTTATTTCCGGCTCCCGCGCTAACCATACATAAACGACCATTATAATCTAAATTGGCGGTTTTCAATGCTACCCGCGCAAACTTGCCCATCAGGTAGCTTTTTTCATTGGTAAGCGAAACTCCCGACAGCACAGAAAAAGCGTTCTTTCCGTATTTTTCCTGTATCCGTTTTATTTCAGCCACGGTTTTATCCATCGCTTCATCCCACGAAACCGGAGTAAAGCCTACGCCTTCATTGCGTTGTAAGGGCTGTAAAATCCTGTCTGGATGATTGTTCTGCATATATCGTTGTACACCTTTTGGGCATAAACGTCCCTGGTTAAAAGGAAACTCCTCCCAGGGATCAAAACCAACCACTTTATCATTTTTAACCAATAGCTTTATACCACACTGCATTCCGCAGAAACAGCAGTGTGTTTTTACCGCTTTATCCGGCTCATCACGGCCGGCAAAACCTTCGCGGGGAGGATAATTCAAATGCGGGCCAAACTGTTCTATAAGCTTTTCGGGCGAAACTGGTAAATGGGCCATAAATTTGTATTCTATGTTAAATTACTACTGCGTCAATTAACCGAAAAGGTTACCTCCATTTTGCTGCCTGGCTTTAAGATGAGCCATTGCCAATCTTGAGCGCTTCCCTTCGGGGCTCAGATCAAGGTGCGATGTTCCATCCTCAAGTGTAAAGTCAAAGCCTAATTCTTTGGTTACAATTTTCAAGTCGTTTATATGCAACTGGGTAGCAAATTCCTGGTGGGTATGAGGGCATACCGCCATACCCCTTTTTATGCCTTCCTTTTTGTAAATATGAGCGCCTATCTGGGCCGGCCGTTGTATAATATGAAAAAACTTACCAAACGGAATCCAGATAAGAAACATAATAACTGTTATAGCATGGGTTACGGCCATATAATCATATGCAATGCCTTTCATATATTCATAACCATAGCTCAAGCCCAGGCCGGTAACAGCGATAGCTAAAAGCAGTATTAACGGCAGCAAATCACCCTCAAAAGTTTGCGTAGCAACTAAACCGGCATTAGTGAGGCGACGACGCATAAATATCAATACGCCGGCAATAACTAACCACGAGCACCAGTAAAGGGCCTTAAAAATCACAAAAGCCACAAATGAACCAAGTGCAAATTCAAACATTTTGAATCCGAAGAAATGGGCTTCATACATGTGCACACTTGAGGGGTTTATACTCGTGGCGGGGTTCATGGTAAAATTTATCCAGCCAAAGGTTAACGGAAAAGTAACGCAGAAAGCCATTGTGCAACCTGTTGCCATTAAAAAATGGCCTATCCACCGGCTCCGCCCGCGGGGATAAATAAACTTTTGGAAGCCAATATTTTGTATAAACTCTTTTGCAAATGAAATAACATGTAAAAATATCTTCCCGGTAAAAAAAAACTGAAAGGTGCGCTTAAAATACATCCAGGTAGGTGGCCGTTGCAACCATACGGTATAACGGTAAACTATTCCGAAAAAAGCGAACACAGTTCCGAATAAATAAATAATTAATGCGGGGTCGAAATTTTGAAGCTTACGTGAGCCATAAAAAACGAACGAGATTAACAATAAGGAAACTCCTGTAGCTATAAATAGGGCCTTTTTATTAAGAGACATATCCATCTGCTAATTGTATTACGAAGTATGATAATTGCCGGTTTCACTAAGCCGGATTAGATTTTCACCAAAAATATACAGCTATTTCTGATGCGGGTTTTCCTGGTTTCTGTTTGTTATTATAATATGCCGTGGCTATTATAAAACATTTAAAAATACAAAAAAAACAGGTTCTTGTATCGGTTTTAATTACATTAGACTATATTCTTCAATAATTACCTTTTATTAATGCCTCTTTATCTCCTGTTATCATAAACTTATTACGAAAATATGGAAGCTCAGCATACAGCACTACCACCTAAACCAGGCGAACCGATTACGGGCCACTCACTCCAAACTTTTTTTCCGGGTTACTTTGCTTTGGTAATGGCAACCGGGATAGTTTCGGTTGGTGCCTTTTTATATAATATGAAACAGGTTGCCAACATCTTGTTATGTGCTAACGTTATTTTTTATATTGTGCTTTGGGCTGTGCTCATATTCAGGGCAATTAAATACCCTACAGATGTATGGAAAGATATAAGCAGTTCCTCGCGTGGAGTTACTTTTTTAACCATTGTTGCCGCGAATAATGTTTTAGGGAACCAGTTTGGCTTAATGACCTCCTATAAAGATGTAGCCATTTTTTTATGGGAATTTGGCATCGTACTCTGGGTGATGATTACTTACACCTTTTTTATTGTGATCACCGCCAAAGAACCTAAACAAGGAGTGGAAGCGAGTTTAAGCGGTGCCTGGCTGCTCATTGTCGTAGCCACCGAATCTGTAGCTGTGCTGGGGGCTATTATTGCCGGTGAAATGGTTCATAAGGATGTTATTATTTTTATATCGTTTTGCGCTTTCCTCATTGGTGCAATGCACTATATGGTATTTATATCGTTAATTATATACCGCTGGCTTTTTATAAGCATGAAAGCGGAATTGCTAACCCCTCCATATTGGATAAATATGGGTGCCGTAGCCATCACCACGCTGGCGGGTTCTCGTTTATTGATGTATTCACATAATCATGAATGGATAAGCGGCATTAGCTATTTTTTACCCGGGCTCACGGTTTTTTTCTGGGCGTTTGCCACCTGGTGGATCCCGATCCTGTTTTTACTACCTATATGGCGGCATATCATACAAAAGGTTCCTGTGAAATATGATCCCCAATATTGGTCGCTCGTTTTTCCGGCCGGTATGTACGCCGTCGCTACCTTTAATTTTTCCAAGGCGCTTGATCTCCCGTTTATCCTGCCCATTTCCAATATCTTTATTTATTTTTCAATTACAGCATGGGTGATTGTTTTTGCAGGAATGTTAAGAGAGTTCATCCGTTTTTTGTATTCAGAAAAGAGCCTTTAAATATTTCAAAAACTTAAGTATAAAGGCATTGCTTTATTCTAAACTCAAAAGCAACGGAAAGGTAAACAATCAATAATAGTTAAAATCTGTTTTGGAAAAAGCGGCTAAGATTGTCCGGAGTTTTTTATTTAAAGGTCATTGTAATGTTTTGGCATAATTAACCGTATTGGTAATCAAATTGTATTTTTTTTATTAAACTTTAAAAAAGGTTTTGAAATTTCAAAAAAAAGCCGATAATTGCCATCGAAATATCAGAAAACCCGAGCTATTGATTAAAGATTCGCATCTGGATACGATGCACCGGTCAATATTAACAGAAAGATATTTTAATATTACCATTTGGTTAATTTATTAGTTTCCTAAACCTTTCTTTTTGATGAGCATCCGTATAACTATCCGATCCTTATATATTGTAATTTTACTATCCTTCACTGCTGCGTTAAAAGGCTATAGTCAAACCATACCAGTTGGAAGCTATGCTGAGGAGCTATTACGCAGGGATCAGGTAGCAGGAAATACAAACAGTACATCATCACTTGTTATCAGGCCATTAGCTTCAACTATTGCTGATCCTGCGCTTCAGCCATTAATTTCGAGCCATGAGTATATAAAATTCAATTTCATGGGCATGCCATCGGGTTTACGCATCCTTCCGTTTAACTGGTTAAATGAATACAACGTGAACCGTCCCTTTGGCTACAATAATTCCTCATTGTATCCCAATGCAGGCTATCAAAGCATGCTTAGTGGCGGCTTTTGGTTAAAAGCCGGAATTCTCAACGTACAGATAAGACCTGAGCTGGTTTACGCGCAAAATAAAAACTTTTCAACTTTTGCAGATGTACAGGCCCGAAACAATTCGCCGGCACTCATGGGTGCTTATTTTGGCCAAATCAATGGTATTGATGCACCCGAACGATTTGGTACATCTTCTCTAAAACATCTTTATCCCGGGCAATCAAAAATCACTTTGACGTATAAAAGCATTGAAGCCGGCGTATCTACAGAAAACTTGTGGTGGGGACCAGGAATAAGAAATTCAATCATGATGAGCAATTCGGCCCCTGGCTTTTTCCATTGGACCTTTAATTCAACCAAACCCGTTAAAACACTGGTTGGCTCATTTGAGTGGCAGATCATAGGAGGCAACCTAAAACAATCGGGCTTTGCACCAGACGATGTAAGCAAACTTATATACGGCAGCAATTTATATAGCCCCAAACCTAAAGTTACAAGGTATATTTCGGCCTACAGTGTGAACTGGCAGCCTAAATGGCTAAAGGGTTTATACCTTGGCCTTTCCGCTTATGACTATCTTGACAAAGACTCTCTTTATCATAATAAAAACATTATCCGTAAAGTAATTCCGGTTATTACTGGCTCTTCACTTAAGGCGAATGACATCAACAACGGACAAAACGGCGACCAACAGGATTTTGCTTACGCACTCAATATCAGGCAGCTGCTACCTTTATACAAAGCTGAAATTTACTTTGAATGGGCTCGTAACGACCGCACCGGAAGTATTTCTGACTTTTTACAGGAACCCGAGCATTCATCAGCATATACCTTTGGCGGACGCAAACTGTTTGAACTTAGCCGGGGAGGCTTTATCCAAATTAAATCGGAAATAACACAGTTGCAAAGAGCGCCAACCTATTTGCTGCGCGACGAACCTTCATGGTATATCCATTCGCAAAGCCCGAGAGACGGTTATACCAATTATGGCAGATACATAGGTGCTGGAATCGGGCCGGGTGGAAACAGTTTTATTTTTGATATAAGTTACCTCAAAAATTACAACTCATATGGCCTTATGCTGGAAAGACAGTTACATAACAACGATCTGTATTACCAGGCTTTTACTGAAGCCAGAATAAGCAATCTTCACTGGGTAGATCTTGCAGGTACATTTTATGCTAATCATAAATTTAAAAACTACCTGCTCTCGGCCGAAGCTACGCCTGTTTACACATTGAACTATGAATACAGAAATGGTTCGAGCTTTAATTTACATGCCAAGATTAACTTTACTTATTTTTTTAATTAATGAACAATTTTAGCCCATTTTTTTAGTTTATCGATCAACACACCAGTTATACTACAAATTAAAAAAATCACTTTACCCCCTGAAATGGGAAATTGGTTTACTTTTGCAGAAAATATTATCATTTATTGGAGTGCTATTTTATACTCTGATGACTTTCACACATGAACAGACTTCGCTTTCTTATATTTTTAATTGCTGTACTCAGTTTCGGAGCAGTTACTAATATTACCGCCCAAACCAACTTACAAAACATTTCCTCAATTAATGTCGACGATATTTCAGATCAGCAACTGATTCAGCTGTTACAGCAAGCTCAAAAATCAGGATTAACCGACGCTGAGTTACTACAGCAAGCTCAAAGCCGGGGAATGTCAGCCGCACAGGTTCAAAAGTTAGAACTTCGTATAAAAAAATTAAGGACCAAAAGCAACGAATCATCCAATACCAGACCCGATTCGACACTTACACAGCAAGGAAGGCAACTTAATTATAAACCAGATACTACTGATACCCTTTACACCAATAAAGATTTATTTGAAAGCTTAAAGCCCAAAATTTTTGGCGCCGATATTTTTAAAAATAAAAACAGTTCATTTGAACCCAACCTTAAACTGGCTACCCCTCTAAATTATATTGTTGGGCCTAATGACCAGCTTAACATAAATGTTTACGGCAGCTCGTTGGTGAACTGGAAACTGGAAGTATCCCCCGAAGGAAATATAAACATTCCGGGGGTTGGCATTTTAAATGTTGGAAGTAAAACTATTGAACAAGCTACGGCCCTGATAAAAAGCAGGCTTGCAGCTAACAACTATGCGGTTGGCCGCGGTACAAGCGTACAGGTTACCCTCGGTAATATCCGGAGTATCCAGGTAATTATCATAGGGCAGGTAGCTAAACCAGGCACTTATACCCTGCCCTCTCTCGCTACCGTTTTTAATGCATTATATATGGCAGGCGGCCCCAACGATAATGGTAGTTTAAGGCAGATAGAGGTGATCAGGAATAACCGCATTATCAGGCACCTGGATGTTTATGATTTTTTGTTAAAAGGCGATCAGAAAAACAACATTACCCTACAGGATCAGGATATTGTACGCGTACCAACGTACCGGACCAGGGTGCAGCTTGTTGGTGAGATTAAAATACCTGCCTTGTTTGAAGTTTTGCCGGGAGAAAGCCTGGATAACATTATAACTTATGCCGGTGGTTTTACTGATAGCGCATATACTGCCAGGATCAAAGTATCGCAGGTAAGTGATCAGCAGCGCAAAATAACGGATGTGTTGGAAGCCGATTATAAAAACTACATTCCGTTAAGGGGCGATAAGTATACTATTGAATCTATTATATACCGGTTTGAAAACCGGGTAGTAATAAAAGGAGCGGTTTTCCGGCCTGGTGATTATGAACTGCAAAGCGGGTTAACACTACTGCAGCTAATTGACAAAGCTGCGGGATTAAAAGAAGACGCTTTTACCGAACGCGGTACAATTACCCGCCTAAAGCCGGATAACAGTACCGAAATAATAGGATTTAATGTTAAGGACGTTATCAATAAATCTGTAAATATCCCCTTGCAGCGTGAAGATATTGTTAACATCTCATCCATATTTGATTTAAGGGATAAATACACCGTTACTATTAATGGTAATGTAAGGAAACCAGGAAAGTTTGCTTTTTCAGAAAACATGAAAGTAGAAGACCTGATTTTAAAAGCCGGCGGTTTTGCCGAAGGCGCAAGTACAAACCGTATTGAAGTAGCCCGGAGGATAACCGATGCCGATCCTTCATCTAAAAACAGTTCAGTATCGCAGGTTTTTAGCGTTAATATTGACGGTAAACTAAAACCGGCAGACGCTAACTTTGTGCTTACCCCCTTTGATATTGTTTCGGTATATAGCCTGCCCGGATATGAAAAGCAAAAAACAGTAAAGGTTGAGGGCGAAGTTTTATACCCTGGCTCCTATACCATCAAAAGTAAAAACGAAAAAATATCCGATCTGATTGCCAGGGCCGGCGGGCTTACCGCCTCGGCCGATGCAGCTGGCGGTTCGTTAAAACGCGATAATTTTGCAATACTGGGTATCGATAAAAACAAAGCAGATACTGCATCGGTAAATGCAGAGCGCTCGGCCCGGATCAGCAGGTTAAAACGATCATACAAAGACTCGACAAACATCGCGACCGATACTACACAACTAAGAAATAACTATGTAGGTATTGAATTGGATAAGATCCTGAAATCACCAGGATCAAAAACCGACCTGCTTCTGGAGAATGGCGACGTTATAAGGGTTCCGAAACAGCAGCAGGTTGTGCGTGTTAATGGCCAGGTACTTTATCCAAGTGCCGTGGTGTTTGACAAATCAAAATCATTTAATGATTTTGTTTCAAATGCTGGTGGTTACGGTCCCGATGCGTTAAGACGTGGTGCCTATGTGGTTTATCCAAACGGAACTGTAAAAGGCACACGTAAATTCCTGTTTTTTAATAACCATCCTTCGGTGAAACCGGGTAGCGAAATATATGTTCCTAAGAAATCTGAGGGTAAAGGCAATACTGCTCAAACAATTTTAGGATTTACTACAGGGCTGGCTTCATTAGGTGCTATTATTTTGGGGATCTTAAGTTTGAATAAATAATTAATATCAACAGAAATTTTTCGGCTTAATTATGTTAATTAATGGAAACTAACCCACATAATAGTACAGTTTCAAGTCAATCAGCGAACGATATTTCACTTGCCGATCTTGTTAAAAAAATCAAAAGCTTTACGCAATATCTTCGCAGTAAATTATTACTGATAGTTTTGACCGGGTTACTGGGCTTAATCTTAGGCCTTGTATATAGCATATTCAAAAAGCCCGAGTACAGGGCGGTTTATACCTTTGTACTTGAGGAAGAAGAAAAGGGTGGACTTGGCCAATATGCAGGTTTGGCGTCATTGGCAGGCATTGATGTAAGCAGTGGTGGCGGCGGCATTTTTCATGGCGATAACATCCTTGAACTTTACAAATCACGTAACATGATTAGTAAAACTTTGTTAAGCACTGCCATATTTAACGGCAAACCACAAAAACTTATCGACAGATATATTGAATTTAATAACCTTAGGAAAAAATGGGAAGATAAATCCACATTGAAAAATATCAGCTTCAATGGAAATCCCGATTCATTTAACCGATTGCAGGATAGTATTATCATTGATTTAACTAAAACTATAAACAAAAGCGCACTTAACGTTGACAAACCAGACAAAAAACTTAGTATTATAGAAGTTGACGTATTTTCAAAAGATGAGTTATTTGCAAAAGAATTTGCCAATAATATAGTTAATACAGTAAACAGTTTTTATGTGTTAACAAAAACTAAAAAGCAGCTTCAAAATGTAACTATACTTCAAAAGCAGGCGGATAGTGTCAAATCGATACTTAACAGCTCTATTGTAGGTGTTGCTTCCGCGGCAGATGCTTCACCAAATGCAAACCCGGCATTATCAATTTTAAGGGTCCCTTCGCAACGCAGGCAGATTGATGTTCAAACAAGCACCGCCGTTTATGCTGAAATAGTAAAAAATCTTGAATTATCTAAAATTCAACTCAGAAAGGAAACGCCGCTTATTCAAGCCATCGATACACCGGTATTGCCTTTAATGGTAAACAAACTGGGTAAAATCAAAGCCTCAATATTGGGTTTTATGGCCGGTGTTTTTTTGGCCTGCATGGGAGCTACTGTAAGGAAAATTTCCACTAAAATAATAAATTAACAGATGGTTGATAATTTTAATGCCCCCCAAATAATAAAACTTCCTCAGATATTGGATGAGAGAGGTAACCTTTCGTTTTTGGAGGAACACAACCATATCCCGTTTAAAATCGAACGGGTTTATTGGATATACGACGTGCCGGGTGGTGAAGAACGGGGCGGGCATGCCTATAAAGAAAACAGAGAATTTATCATCGCCTTATCCGGAAGCTTTGATGTGATATTAGATAATGGAAAAGAAATAAAAAGCTACTCATTAAACAGATCATACTATGGTTTATATGTACCTGAAGGAATTTGGAGGCATATGGAAAATTTTTCGACTAATTCATTGGCTTTTATTGCCGCGTCCACTGCTTATCAGGAAGATGACTATATAAGAGATTACGAGGTATTTAAGCAAAATAAATCATGAGAGCTTCGGTATACAATTGTAATGTAATTGAATTGAAAAAAATTCATAATAGAGCAGGAAATATTACATCTATTCATGGCTTATCAGAAATACCGTTTGATATTCAAAGGGTTTATTACCTATATGACGTTCCTGGCGGCGAAATACGCGGCGGGCATGCCCATTATGGATTGCAACAACTAATTATAGCAGCCAGTGGAAGCTTTGACGTGGTGATTGATGATGGCCATATGAAAAAAACAATTACGCTTAACAGGCCTAATTTTGGATTATATATAACGCCTGGCATTTGGCGCGATCTTGTCAATTTTTCATCTGGAGCGGTGCTTCTAGTTTTGGCATCCAATAAATATGATGAAAAAGATTATATCAGGGATTACCAAGAATACTTAAATCAAAAAAATGGCCTTTAATATTCATCGCTTGGCTGATGTTCAGTCCAATAATATAGGTAACAATACTTCAATATGGCAGTTTTGTGTGATACTGAAAGACGCCGTAATTGGTTCAAATGTTAATATTAATTGTAATTGTTTTTTAGAGAATGATGTAATAATTGGTAATAATGTTACGATTAAATCTGGCGTGCAAATATGGGACGGGGTAACAATAGAAGATAATGTATTTATTGGCCCCAATGCTACATTTACTAATGATCTGATACCTCGCTCAAAAATCTATCCTGAAGAATTTAAAAGAACACTTATAAAAAAAGGTGCTTCTATTGGTGCAAATGCCACTATTGTTGCCGGTATCGAGATAGGCGAGTTTTCATTTATCGGAGCAGGTAGTGTTGTTACTAAATCTATCCCACCTTATACAGTTTGGTACGGTAATCCGGCTGTTCACAAAGGCTACATTACCCAAAATGCAAAAATTTTAGATATAAATTTATTGGATAAAGAAAGCAATATTCAATATGTTTTTGATGGATATAAACCTGTTATAAAATGATTAAGTTTTTAGATCTGCTGGCAATTAATAAACAACATAAAGAGGAATTGAAGAAAGCGTTTGAGCGTGTTTTGGATTCGGGCTGGTATATAATGGGCAATGAATTAAAGAAATTCGAAACCGAGTTTGCAACGTATTGCGGAGCTAAGCACGCAATAGGCGTTGCCAACGGGCTGGATGCATTAATTTTAATTATCAGGGCCTATAAAGAGATGGGGATATTTCAGGACGGTGATGAAATTATTGTACCTGCCAATACCTATATAGCCAGTATTTTGGCCATATCTGCTAATAATTTAGTTCCTGTGTTGGTTGAGCCTAATATCGATACTTATAATATTGACCCTGCACTAATTGAATCTCACATAACAGCAAAAACAAAAGCTATTTTGCCGGTTCATCTATATGGCCAACTGTGTGATATGAAGTCAATAAATGCTATTGCCCAAAAACATCAGTTAAAAGTAATTGAAGATAGTGCACAAGCTCACGGCGCAACAAGCGATGGCAAACGAGCGGGCAATTTTGGTGATGCCACTGGCTTTAGTTTTTATCCGGGTAAAAACTTAGGTGCCTTAGGGGATGCAGGTGCTATCACCACTAATGATGATTCATTAAATGGATCTATACGGGCTTTACTAAATTATGGCTCACATAAAAAGTATGAAAACCTATATAAAGGAGTTAACAGCCGTTTAGATGAGTTACAGGCTGCTTTATTAAGCATTAAATTAAAAACACTTGATCAGGAAACAGCAACTAAAAGAGCAATAGCAAATCGTTACCTGGCGGAAATAAACAATGGTAAAATTATTTTACCAAAAGTGGCTGAACAAAGTGCACATGTTTGGCATTTATTTGTGGTAAGAACAGATGCGCGTGGGCATTTACAGCAGTACCTTACAGATAAAGGCATTCAAACAGTTATTCATTATCCTATCCCCCCTCATCAGCAAGAGGCTTATAAAGAGTGGAACCACTTGAGTTATCCAATAAGCGAAATGATTCATCGTGAAGTTTTAAGTTTGCCTTTAAGCCCCGTATTAAAGCCCGAAGAGGTTGATTACATTATAGAAAGCATAAATGAATATTAAAGAAGTTTTAAAGGAAAACATCATTTAATCAGAGCACTTGAAACTTATAAAGACTTCTTTTTTTTCGGCTATAATTACTTTTATTCGCATCGCTTCAGGCTTTGTCGCAAGCAAAGTTGTGGCTTTATTTACCGGTCCGGCTGGTATAGCGCTAATTGGACAATTTTCTAATTTTATAACCATCGCTTTAACATTTGCTAATGGCGCAATTAATACGGGTGTAATAAAATATACTGCAGAATTTGAGGGGGATGAACAGCAATTAAAAACACTATTTAGTACAGCGTTTAAAATAAGTGTAGCTTGCTCGGCCATATTTGGCTTAGTGTTACTTTGCATAGCAACTTATATTTCTCAATGGTTATTTCATTCATCACTCTATATAAATCCGCTACGTGTTTTGGGTGTTACTATTATTTTATATGCCCTTAATTCGTTATTGATCTCGATTTTAAACGGAAAAAAGGAAATAAAAAAATACACCTTGGTCAATACGATAGGTAGTATTGTTGGTTTAGTTTTTACAGTTGTATTAGTTTATTTTTATAAAATTACCGGTGCACTTTACGCTTTGGTTTTAGCCCAATCCATTGTATTCTTTGTCACCTTAACAATGATTGTAAAAAGTAGCTGGTTTTCGAAATCTTATTTTAACCAGTCTTTTAACAAAGAAACAGCACGCAAACTATCAGGATTTAGCTTAATGGCTATAGTTTCGGCTTTAACTGTACCTGTTTCGCAGATTATTCTGCGTAATATGGTAATTAATAAATTGGGGATGAACGATGCCGGTTATTGGCAGGGTATAATGCGTATTTCTGATGGTTATCTGCTATTGGTTACTACCTCTTTAAGCACCTATTACTTGCCTAAGTTATCATCATTGAATAATGACGACGATCTGCGTAAAGAAATATACCACGGGTATAAAATTATACTTCCCGTCGTTTTTACAAGTTGTTTGCTCATTTACTGGCTGCGCTTCTTTATAACCCATATGTTATACTCCAAAGAATTTGAAGCCATGACCCAATTATTTGCATTTCAGTTAATTGGCGATTTTTTTAAAATGGCAGCGTGGATACTGGCTTACTTGATGTTAGCCAAAGCCATGACTAAGGCATTCATAATAACAGAAGTCGTATTCAGCATAAGTTATGTTTTGTTAGGATATGTTTGCATACATTTGTTTAACCTAAACGGTATCACTATAGCATTTGCAATTAATTATTTTATTTATTTAATAATTATGATTGCACTTTTCAGAAAATTATTGTTCAAATGAAGTATCCTTTAGTATCCATCATCGTTCCGTGCTATAATCACGAAAAATATGTGTTTGAGGCTTTAAATAGTATCGTGGATGACACTTATCCCAACAAAGAAATTGTTGTTATTAATGATGGCTCCACTGATAATTCAAATAATGTAATAAACCAGTGGATAAGCAGGCATGAAGCTATTGTATCGATAAAGTATATAAATCGCGAAAATAAGGGACTTTGTGCCACGCTTAATGAATTATTACGATTATCAAAAGGTAAATATATATTGCCTCTTGCAAGCGATGACGCATTATATGGTGATACAATTACTAAGAGAGTTGAAATATTAGAAGAAAATGAAAGCACAGGAAAGCTGGTGTTGGTTAGTGACGCTTTAGTAATTGATGGGGATAATAAAGTTATCCTGCAAAGTTCTATGGCTGAATACAACTCAGGAAATAAATCAAAGTATGAAACGGAAGAAGGGATAATGGAAGAGGTTATAAAAAATCCTTCAATCTCCGGTGCAACAAGTTTGCTTAATAGAAAGATATTTGACATAGTTGGTTATTACCCAGAAGATTTGAAAGCGGAGGATTGGTATTTTTATCAGAGAGCTGCTGCAAATAAAGCCGTATTATTTTGGAACCAGCCGGTTTCTTTGTACCGTGTCCATTCAGCAAATACATCAGGATTAGCAACACCTATAGGGAAGCAATTAGCCCTACATAAAAGTGTAATAAAAACATACTATCGTAATTACAGCAAGTTTCCACAAAGTAAGTTTAAAATACAGGCTTTAATTCAGCTTTTAAAATTTGTTATTATTTACAATAGATTAAAAATAAAGGCTCTTCTGAAATAGCTTTCGCTGCTTCAAAAGAGCTTGTAAGTTGATATTCGGTAAATAGATTATATTATAACTAACATTTGACGTTGGGTGAAATTATACACGAAATTTAAATATTTGATTTATTACCTATTTGTTTATCCATATTATAAAGTGGTATTTAAACGCATAGGTCATCGTTCCAAAATTATCTCACCGCTTAAAATCGATGGCTATTCAAACATTTCTATCGGGACCAGGGTTAACATTGAATACAAAACCTGGCTTGCCGCAGTCGCGCATACCAATTCGCCAACCTGCGTTTTAATTATTGAAGATGGCGCAAGCATCGGGCACTTCAATCACCTCTATGCGACGTCAAAAATTCGCATCGGCAAAAAGGTACTAACTGCTGATAGGGTTTATATTACCGATAATCTCCATTCTTATAAGGATGTCACCAAGGCCATAATGGATCAGCCAATTCAGCAGATAAACGAAGTTGAAATAGGCGAAGGAGCCTGGATTGGTGAAAACGCATGTATTATTGGCGCAAGTATTGGAAAAGGTTGCGTTATAGGTGCTAATAGCGTGGTAACAAAAGACATTCCTGATTACTGCGTGGCGGTAGGTGCGCCCGCTAAAATAATTAAGCGGTACAACTTTGAGTTAAATGAATGGCTAAAAACAGCCCCCGATGGGAGTTTCATTAATTGAAACGGCTTTAAACTAATATAAATATGAATAAAGTACTAATTACAGGCGGAGCAGGTTTTATTGGAAGTAACCTTGCATTATTGTTATTAAGCAAAGGTTTTGAGGTTACTGTTCTTGATAATCTATCGCCCCAGATCCATGGCGATAATGCGGAGAATGAGTCGCCGTTATATTTGGCTATTAAAGATAAAGTTAACTTTATAAAGGGTAGTGTAACTTCAAGAGCAGACTGGGAAAAGGTTATTGCAGGGCACAACGTTATTGTGCACTACGCGGCTGAAACCGGCACAGGCCAGTCTATGTATGAAATTGCACGATATACCGAGGTTAATATTCAAGGTACTGCCTTGATGCTTGATATCTTGGCCAACAGCACCCACCAGGTTAAAAAGGTCGTTATAGCATCCTCCCGATCTATTTATGGAGAGGGTAAATATTATGCCGAAGATCTGGATCGATATGTTTACCCGGAGCACCGTACATCGGCCTATATGGATGGCGGAGATTTTGAAGTAAAACATCCTGGTTATTCAAAAGCGTTAAAGCTTGTAGCTACTGACGAAAATTCAAAGATCCATCCATCATCGGTATACGGTATTACCAAACAAAACCAGGAACAAATGATCATGACAGTTTGCCCAACTATCGGCATTGCTCCGGTAGCTTTCAGGTATCAAAATGTATACGGACCCGGCCAGTCATTATCAAATCCTTATACAGGCATTCTTTCGATATTTTCTACACTTATAAAAAACAACAAAGGGATAAATGTTTTTGAAGATGGAAAAGAGAGTAGAGATTTTGTATTTATTGATGACGTTGTTAATGCCACTTATTTAGGTATTATAAATGATAAAGCCGATGGACATGTTTTTAATGTTGGTGCTGGCGTGGCAACAGATGTGCTTACAGTTGCTAAAACATTAATAAAGCAATACAGCATTGAAGTACCGCTTAATATATCAGGCAACTATCGCCTTGGCGATATCAGGCATAATTATGCTGATTTAACTAAGATTAACAAAACGCTTGGGTTTGTTCCTTCCGTTAATTTTGAAACTGGCATTGCCAGGTTTGTTAAATGGGTTAACGGGCAGCAGGTAAACGCAGGTAAATACGAAGATTCGATTGCCGAAATGAAAGAGAAAGGTCTTTTTAAATAAATTATGGCAAAACTTGGTTTAGTAACTGTGCTGTTTAACAGCGAAAAAGTATTACCTGGCTTTTTTAAAAGTATTGGAGGGCAATCTTTTACCGATTACCATTTATATCTCATAGATAATAACCCTAACGAGCAATCTGATGCCTTGATACAATCACTTGCAAAAAACAATAATGTTACAGCATTTACCTACATCAAAAACAACGCAAATGTAGGCGTGGCAAAAGGTAATAACCAGGGCATTGAATTATCTATAAAAGACGGATCGACCCATACATTGTTACTTAATAATGATATTGAATTTTATCAGCCAAATCTGTTACTGGATTTATTAAACCATTCGGTACAAAAGAACGACGCTATCGTTATCCCCAAGATCTTTTTCTTTGATAACAAAAAAGTGCAGGTGGCCGGAGCTAAGTTCCTATTATACAAGGGCACAACCGTTGGTATTGGTGAAGGAGCCGATGACGCACCACAATATTGCGTTGAAAAATATGTTGATTTTGCTCCAACCTGTTTCGCCCTGTTTAATAATGAAGTATTTGAAACTGTTGGGCTGATGGACGAAAAGTATTTTGTTTATTACGACGATACAGATTTTATGTACAGGGCTCACTATTTGTACGGATATAAGATCAAACTATTACCACAGTTACATATCTATCATAAAGAAAGCTCATCTACAGGCGGCGACAGAACTTTGTTCTCCATATTTTATGGTACACGAAACAGGATTTATTTCATAAGAAAAAACTTTAAAGGGTTACAGTTTTTAAGTTCATTATCCTATACACTGACAACAAGGGCACTGCGGTACATTCAATTTAATGCTGGTCAAAGGGGCCAGCTTTTAAAAGGGCTGCGCGAAGGATTTAAGTTATAATTTTTTTAATATTAAAATGACCACTGCAATAAAGGACCGTAGTTTTAAGGATAGCGTTATTGTACTGATAGTGCTCCTGATAGGCTTCCAATCGTTTCCTATCATTAAAGTGGGTGGTGTGTTTAAAATCTATGAGTTATTGGCTTTAATACTTCTTTTCACAGAAATAGCTTTCATCGAGAAATTTAAATTTGCTAATAGCGTATCATTGGCGGCTTGCTGTTTTTTTGTATTGTCGCCAATTATTAGTTATATCTGTTCCAATTTATTTCTGGGATATCCAAGCGGCTTTTATTATAAATATCCGGATGCAGCATCGTTCAAGTTTAACTACTATGTATTTCCTTTCCTTCAGCTCATTTATATGTTTTTCAATTTCACGGCATTTAATGCCATTTCAATTTCAAAATATATTTATGATCACTTTGAAGTAATCTTAAAAAGAATTGTGTTAATAGGTACGTTTATTGCTTTTTGTTCGCTATTTGCACTATTTGTTAAAGATATCATCATATTGTTGCCTTCTTTTATTCAAAACAAAACTTATTACGATTTCCGTAGCTCGGGCTTTTCGCAGGAGCCAAGCTTTTATATTTTATACCAGGCTTGGATTTGTTTGATAGGTTGGTATACAAAGCCTCTTTTTAAAACCTATAGCTGGTATTTGATCATGGCCATTAATGTTTCGTCATTATTGCTAACATTCTCAACTGCAATGTTTGGCTTTGCACTTATTTTGGGCAGCTCCGTTTTTCTTTTTAAATCTCCAATTAGAATTAAACTGGGAATAATTTTCGTTATAGCAGTTTTATTATTGCTGGGGTATATAGCATTACTTTATTTTGATCTCTATCCTGTTTTTGAATACATATTTGTATCCAAACTATCGGGTTTTTTTTCAATACCAGAAACCACCACTGACAGTGGCAGCTATAGAAGCTACACTTCATCAATAGGTATCCGGATTTTCAAAGATCATTGGCTTACAGGCGTCGGCGTTGGCAATAGTATATATTACATGTATATATATGAATTTAAAATGGGCATCAGAGAGTTTGGAGAAATGCTTAGCCCCGGTATATTTCCCCAAAATTCCTTCTCGAGTGTTTTGGCTGATCAGGGTATTGTTGGCGGGCTGTCATTTTTAGCATTTTTAGGTGGAGCTTTAAGGAAATTTTGGATCAATAAAAACAAAAGCCGTTATAACCAAATGTTTTTACTCGGTACGCTTTTTAATTTTTTAGCGATGCTTTCCATAGCGCCCACCTATTCCCTGTATTTGTGGGTTTTTATTGCCCTGGGGTTGTGTTTTATAAAGTATTTCAACGTAGAACAAAGTAACATAAGCGGAATGGCCAGCAAACTGACCTAAGCTATCAGGCAGCTAAATAATAGTCCACGGTTAAATGAATTATAGAAAAAAATGAAGGAAAAGATTTTATTGGTTGATCAATATAACAAAATTGGAGGAGGGCAAAGTGTTTTGATCAATCTCATCAATTCTTTTAACCATTTAGGCTTTGATTGTACGGTGGCTATTCCCCAAGGAGGGTACATTGAAAGCCAGGTAAATAATTTGAACTTTCATTATCTCCCCGATCTTAAATTAACTAATAAAAAGAAAACCGTATTCGATTCTTTAAAGTTGTTTTTTCACTATGCGGGCATCTTAGGTATGGTTAAAAAGGTACGGGAATCAGATATTATTTATGTTAACGGGCCCCGTTATTTTATCTTTTTTTATTTTATTTCGTTTTTTATCCGACGTAAGTTTATCTATCACGTCCATCTTGATTTTTCCAACGTTGGGAAATTTGTTTTAAAATTATTGTGTAATCAGTCCAACACTTTTGCATTAGTATTTACTTCCCATTTTTTATCAAGCGGATTTTCAAATTACATAGGCTTAAGCAATACTGCAGCCAACAAAAAACTACATGTGATTGAACCAGGCCTGACCGAAAAATATGAGGCGCTTAAATTTAATGACAGACTTAGCAGCAGTAGGCATCAATTTAATTTCGTCTCCATAGGTAGGGTTTATCCGGGTAAGGGTTTTGATTTGATTGTTGAAGCCGCAAAAATCTACAATGATTATCAATTCTATATCATAGGAAATCCAGTTGAGGATTCATTAGCTTACTATGGATCTTTAAAAAACGATGCTCCGGCAAACGTACATTTTATAAAGGCATCAGATGATATCCCTCAATTGGTTAAGGAATACAATATTCATTTTGCTGTGGTTCCTTCAGATCTTAACGAGGCATTTGGCATTGTAGCAACCGAATTAATGATGTGTTCATGCATTACTTTCGTAAGAAACCGCGGAGGGTTAAAAGAAATATCAGTTAACACAGGAGCAATTCTGTTTGAAGACCGGGATACATTAATAACGGCAATAGCAGAAATAGTAACTTCGTTGAATGAATCGAAAAGCAATTTAGCTTTTAAACAATATAGCAATACTAAAAAATCATATAATTCGGCAGTATTTACCGAAAAATTAAAAAATCTGCTATCAGCTTAAACCTAATAACCACCAATTAATTACATCACCTTGAAAGTTGCATTAGTACATGAATGGCTTACCGTAATTGGGGGCTCCGAAAACGTTTTTAAAGAAATTGCCGCATTATATCCCGATGCGGATATTTATACGCTTGTAGCCCGCAAGGAAACCATTGTTAAGCTTGGCCTTTCCGGGCATAAGATAAACACTTCTTTTATTCAAAAACTGCCATTTGCAAAAACTAAATACCGGGCCTATCTGCCTTTATTTCCTTTGGCTATTGAGCAGTTTGATTTATCAGGTTATGATCTGATTATATCATCCTCACATGCTGTAGCTAAAGGAGCTTTAACCAATTCAAACCAAATACATATCTGTTATTGTCATTCGCCAATACGCTATGCCTGGGACTTGCACCATCAATATTTAAAAGAATCAGGGCTGGACAAAGGATTAAAGGGTTTCATAGCAAAATATTTACTGCACCGCATCCGGCAGTGGGATATCATAAGCACCAACCGGGTCGATCATTTTATCGCTAATTCAAATTACATAGCCAGGCGAATTAAAAAGATCTATGGCCGTGAAAGTACAGTTATATACCCCAACGTGGCAACAGAAGGTTTTTTACCTGTTTATGAAAAAAAGGATTACTACGTTACCTGTTCACGGTTTGTTCCTTATAAAAAAATTGATTTGATTGTACAGGCTTTTGCCCAGATGCCTGATAAAAAATTATTTGTTATTGGCGAAGGTCCTGATTTTAAAAAGGTGAGCAAATTAACTACCTCAAATACTACCTTACTTGGCTATCAACCATTTGATGTGCTTAAAAAATACCTGGCCGAAGGTAAGGCGTTTGTGTTTGCAGCTGAAGAAGACTTTGGCATTTTACCTGTTGAAGCCCAAGCCTGTGGCACTCCTGTAATTGCCTTTGGTAAAGGGGGCGCGTTGGAAAGTGTTATCGAAAATAAAACAGGCATATTCTTCTATGAACAGTCTGCCGAAGCCATTAAAGAGGCCGTGGAGCGTTTCGAGGTTAACGAATCATTATTTAATTATAAAGAAATTACCCGGCACGCTTCTTCTTTTTCAACAGATATATTTAAAAATGAGCTATTTGTCCAAATTAATAATAAAACACAAAATAAAATAAAGAATAATTAGTTTTTAATTGTAGCGTTCTCGATGAATACCCCGTAATTAAGTTTAACAAACATTGGTTTTATTTAAAAACGATTCGTTTTAGTAAAATTATTATATTTGCACAACTTAACCCTGATCGCAAATGCGCTACTCTAAACTACTTCAGCCATTCACATTTTTTTGTGATTTAATCTTATTAAATATTGCACTGCAGTGTGCCCACCTATTTATATTTGCATTCTATTCGTCAGAAATACAGTCGACTGATTTTTTATTATTAGTTAACTTAACCTGGATTACCATTGCTTCGGTAACTAAAAACTATATCATAAAGAGGCCCCTGATATTAAGTGACAATTTAAGCAAATTCATGTCCTCTATGGTGTACCACCTGGTAATGGTTCTGGGGATTGTTTATTTCTTTAAGCTTTATGAGATAAGCAGAATGGTGATGTTTTGCACATATCTTTTGTTTTTTATCTTCATAGTTGTTCAGCGCTCTCTAATCTTTTTCACACTCGATTATATTCGTAAAAAAGGCTATAATATTAAACATGTCATCATAATTGGCAATGTGGATATCGTTAACCGGGTAAAAAAATCATTTTCAAGGCATCCGGAGTACGGGTATAATTTTATTACCACCATACCCGAAGAAATGATTGAAAGCCTGCCCCATGAAATATTATTTGACAAAATCCTTGAAGCCAGGCCGGATGAAGCATTTATATGCTACAAATTTATGGATCAGCTTTTATTAAATAAACTGGTTGACCTGGGCGATCAGCATTCCATTAAAATTAAACTGGTTTCGGACCTTGTACTTGACAACAGCTATGCCAGCATCGTTAATTATGAAAATCTTCCTGTAATACAGCTCTCCTCTTCTATTGAGCTCAGCCTGAAGATTATTTTCTTCAAGCGTTGTTTCGACATTATGTTTTCCCTTTTGGTAATGATCCCAGGGCTTCCTGTGTTTATTGCGTTAGCTATAGTAACTAAATTAACTTCAAAAGGCCCGGTTTTTTATCGCCAGGAAAGAATTGGCAGAAATCATAAACCTTTCAGAATGTACAAGTTCAGGAGCATGTACGTAAACTCAGAGCAATCCGTGCCGATGCTATCAAAAGATAAAGATCCGCGGATTACGAAATGGGGTGTATTTTTACGCAAATCCAGGCTGGATGAATTACCCCAGTTTTGGAATGTTTTAAAGGGCGATATGTCTATCGTTGGCCCCAGACCGGAGCGGCAGTATTTTATTGAACAACTCATAGAAGAATCGCCCAATTACAAAAAATTATTAAAACTTAAACCCGGCCTCACTTCTATAGGGCAGGTAAATTATGGATATGCCGAAAATGTTCAAGAGATGCGTCACCGGGTTCGTTATGATCTTATATATTTAAAAAACGTCAACTTTAATAACGACTTAAGTATAATTTTCCAAACTATAAAAGTGATGGTGCAACTTAAGGGAAAGTAAACATTATTCTAAAACCCGGCACAACGATCTTCTCGAAGATATAATAAGTATTCAAAAGACAGAGCAGGATGGTAATGAAACCATCCTGCTTTATTTTTATAAACCAATTTACCGGTTACCCTACACATTAAATTATGAGAACACCATTTCTTATTGGATGTTTTATATTTTCATGGCTCACTACCTCGGCACAAGTGGCTTTAAAAAACCTCTTGACCGAAAACCTGAAAAACCCAATTTGTATTGATGCACACAATCCGCGCTTTAGCTGGCAACTTGCAGAAAAAGATAACAGACCCATCGGCCAACAAGCTTATGAAATACAAGTAGACTCAGCCTCGTTCAGCGAAAATAATGCAACTCCTTTATGGTCGAGCGGAAAAATAACATCAAATCAATCAGTGTATATACCTTATCGCGGCAAAACACTGCTATCATGCCATAAATATTTTTGGCGGGTAAGGATTTGGGATACCAACGGATTACGTTCAGTTTGGAGTGATCAGGCATTTTGGAAAATGGGCCTGCTATCGGCTTCTGACTGGCATGCCCAATGGATTAGGCCTGCCTTAATTGATACAGTTAACGCTCCCGCTCCTTTGTTGAGGACTAATTTTTCATTAAACAAAAAAATACGGGAGGCCACAGCTTATATAACTTCGCATGGCTTTTATGAAGCACAACTAAACGGGCATAAAGTAGGCGACAGCTTCCTTACACCAGGATGGACAAGTTATAATAAAAGGCTACAATATCAGGCCTATGACGTTACAACCCTGTTAGCCCAGGGAGAAAATGCCATGGGTATTACACTTGGCAGCGGTTGGTATCGCAGCCCGCTGGGCCCATATACACCCAGGGCTAATTCTTATGGCGATAAAACAGCGGTTTTAATGGAGATGAGGATCATCTTTACCGATGGCTCAGAGAAAATCATATCGTCAGATCAAAGCTGGAGATCATCTACAGGAGCTTTACAATTTGCCGAGATCTACAACGGTAGCATTATTGATACGAGGTTAGAAAAATCAGGATGGGCAAAGCCCGCTTTTGATGACCATGACTGGCATCCTGTAATCATAATGCCATACGCTAAAAACACCCTTATTGCTACATATAACGAACCCGTTAAGCAACATGAAACATTTAAGCCAATAAAGGTCATAACTACGCCACGCGGTGCAAAGGTGATTGATTTTGGTCAAAATCTGGTGGGCTGGGTAAAAGTTACACTGAAAGGCCATACGGGAGACTCAATTAAAATTGCTCACGCAGAAGTACTGGATAAAGCAGGCGAATTTTATACAGAGAATTTACGGGCGGCAAAGGCCGAAAACACTTATATATTAAAAGATACCGTAAAACGTACCTTTGAGCCGCAATTTAGCTGGCAGGGTTTCAGGTACATTAAGGTTAGCGGTATAAAAGGCACATTAAATCCAGATGACTTTACCGCTGTAGCTGTATATTCGGATATGAAAGCTACCGGAAGCTTTTTATGCTCCAACCCCTTACTTAATCAATTGCAACACAATATCCAATGGGGGCAGAAAGGTAACTTTCTTGATGTACCAACAGATTGCCCGCAACGCGACGAACGCTTGGGTTGGACAGGAGACGCGCAGGTATTTTCACGTACCGCAGCATTTAATATGGATGTTCACAATTTCTTTACCAAATGGCTCAGGGATGTAGCTGCCGATCAGTATCCAGGCGGTAGTATCCCTTTTGTGGTTCCGGATGTGTTTACAAATGGCACAAATGAGGTGGGCGGCAGTTCAGGATGGGGAGACGTGGCAACCATCATCCCATGGAATATGTATTTTGCATATGGAGACAAAAAGATTTTAGAAAACCAGTTTCAAAGCATGAAAGCCTGGATTAATTATATCCAAAAGCAAACCAGGAACAATTTATGGGTAACGGGTAATCATTTTGGCGACTGGTTGTTTTATAGTGTGAATAACGACAGGGATGGTACATCTGCGATAACCAATAAATATCTTATCGCACAATGCTTCTATGCATATTCAACCCAAATACTGATCAACAGCGCCAAAGTTTTAAACAAAACAACCGACGAGCAATATTATTCAAAGTTATTGCTCAAAATAAAACGGGCATTTGTAAACGAATATGTTACCGCTAATGGCCTGATCTCATCAGATACCCAAACAGCATACGTATTAGCTTTGGAATTTGATATGCTGCCGGTAAACTTGAGGCAGCAGGCTGCAGCGCGCCTTGTTAAAAACATCGGGCTATACCGGGATCACCTGACAACGGGTTTTTTAGGCACTCCTTATCTTTGTGATGCCCTGACCAGGTTCGGTTACGCCGACGTGGCGTACAAGTTATTATTGCAGGATACTTATCCTTCCTGGCTATACCCAATTAAACAGGGGGCTACTACTATTTGGGAAAGATGGGATGGTATCAGGACCGACGGCAGTTTTGAAGAGTCATCTATGAATTCTTATAATCATTACGCTTACGGGGCTATCGGCGATTGGATGTATCGCTATATTACAGGTATTACGCCTGCCGCACCAGCCTATAAAAAAATAACAATCAAACCGGTAATTGGCGGTGGGCTATCATGGGCCGAAGGAAAATACGACTGCCCGTACGGAACCATCTATAGTAAATGGCAAATCACAGATAAGAAATTAGATATGATGGTAACTGTTCCGCAAAATACAACAGCTGATATTTTTGTTCCCGATTTTTCAGGAAATAATTACAAAAAATTCACTGTGGGCCCCGGCAATTATCATTACAGCAGATGACAGCAATCTATCTCTGAAAACCGGGCACTCCCGCTACATAAATGATGAAACCCGGCAGGTTCAAGTATCTATAAAAATCATATATTCGGTTATAATCAAATAAAATTGAATTTATGGCTTTCGATATAGAAATCCTGGTCAGGTTTTTACTGGCCCTGTTGTGGGGCGGACTTGTAGGCGCCGAAAGAGAATACCATGGTAAAGCGGCCGGCTTCCGTACTACCATCATGATATCTTTTGGCGCCTGTTTTTTCACCCTTATGTCAACAGCTATTGGAGCACCCGATAATGCAGACAGGATCGCTTCAAATGTGGTTACGGGGATTGGGTTCCTTGGTGCCGGCGTTATTTTCAGAGGCGAAAACCGGGTTAATGGCATCACTACCGCAGCTACCATCTGGGCCGTTGCGGCAGTAGGCATGGGTATTGGGGCCGGTTACTACTTAGCTGCCGGGTTCGCCAGTATAATGATCCTGTTTATACTTTCTGCACTTCCTTTCTTTCAAAAGAAAATAGATTATTATAACCAATCCAAAACATTTTATATTAAATCCCCGGTCTCGGCAAATGGTATCATGTTGTGCGAAGATATGATGACAGCTCACAAACTGAAATTCAGGATGATTAAGAGAGTGAAAGATGGCGACTATATGCTTTTAACATGGCAGCTTCACGGGCCTTCAGTTAAAATGGATCTGTTCATCAACTCAATTAGCGATATTCCAGTTATCGAACATTTTGAGTTTTCGTGATACCAATTGAAGCTGTAGAGCAGTTTGGAAATCGAAAAAAAGCGGCTTTTTAGACTTAAAAAGGGCCACTCTTTTAAAGTGACCCCTTTCAGAACTTAGACAAAGTTCCTGTATGGTGCACCTAACGGTACAGAATTCGAACCATTTTTTAAAGGATTTGGCTATCCTATGCGGGTTATCTGCCATTTAAGAACTTTTAATAATACAAAGTATCCTAAGAACAGTTGTTTCAATTTATTTAGCTTTTGACAATTCACTTGGCGTAAAACCAAATTGTTTTTTAAAGGCATATGAAAAGTGCGAGAGGTTTTCAAAACCCGTTTCCAAATAAATTTCAGAAGGTTTGCGATTCTTTTCAGCCAATTGGTATCGGGCGAGTTCAAGCCTTTTTTGCGTGAGCCATTTCTGAGGCGTTGTACCATACACTTTCTTAAAATCACGCTTAAAGGTTGTTAAACTTCGGCCTGTCAGATAACCAAATTTTTCTATGGTCATGTTAAACATATAGTTACGTTCCATAAACTCGACAAGGTTAATTTTATGCGGCTCTGAAAAATCGGATAAAATATGGTCCATACTGTCATTTATAGATCGCAATATGGCTATCGCTTCCTGTATTTTCAACGCCGAAAGTTCGCGCGGTAATTTGTATTCCAGATCAAAATAAGGAAGCATTGAAGCAAAAAAACTGTCCAGTAACGGCCCTTTAGATAAAGGAATTATGGCATCAGTTTTAAATACCGTAAAGACTTCATTTTTTTTATGCTCGTAAAATGCTTTCAGCACATCTTGGGTTAGCTTTACAATAATCGCTCTGTAGGGCAAATCGTCTTTTCCCGTTTTAATGAGCCGGGCTAACCGGTTCTTAGGAAATAAAAAAGTTTCCCCAGCCTCAAAAAAATAAGCTTTATTAGATTCAATAACTTTCAATTTGCCTGACAATACCCGGACTACAGAATGCTCCTCAGCAACCAGTTCACTATTTTGGTGAACCGCTTCACTGCAGGTAAATACAATCTCTGCATAATTATTTATTTGCCGTATTGCCATTATACAAAAATAAGCAAATAAAGCCCAACAGCTTGGGCCCTATTTGTTTTGTTTATTGAACATCAAATTTTGTATCAGTAAGTTCCTCGCTCAAAACCCAAAGCCTTTGTGCCGCATTCGGCTCCAGGGCAAATGGGGCCACACCGAATGTCCCGCCAGGGTTGCGCTTCCCTGCGTTACTATCGTAGGCATCGGGATTGTAACTGGCAACTTCGACATCTTGCAGATAAACACCGCCTATATTTTGCAATTGCGGACTTGTTGCGGCCCATACTGTTGTGGCGGCGCCTTGCTCTTTTAGTCTTAGACATTTTCTGCATCGCTGCCTGGGCTTCTTCATTGGGTGTACCGTTAGCATTTACAGCACCCAAAGTAATAAAATCTTCAAAGGTTAGGTGCCTGCCCAAATTGGCATCCAATATTAGACCTGGATGCAGTGAATAAGCGCGGACACCGAACGGACGTGCCTTTTTATCGAATTCTACGGTAAATAACACGTTAGCTGTTTTAGACTGGCCGTAGGCCTCAAATTTGTTGTATTCTCTCGTATGATAATTAACATCATCAAAAAGTACAGGAGAATAATGGTGTGCCGAAGAGGAAACCGTCACGATCCTTGCTCCTTCTGTCTTCTTAAGGGCTTCCCAAAGTTTTGCTGTCAGTTGAAAATGTCCTAAGTGGTTAGTAGAAAACTGTGCCTCATAACCTCGGTTGTCACGTTGTAAAGGTGTCCACATGATGCCCGCATTATTGATTAACATATGCAATTGCCTATCTGATGCCAGGAATTTTTCAGCAAACGAAGTAATAGAGGCAGGTTCCGTTAGGTTCATCGGCTCCACTTCTACATTGGCAATTCCTTGAAGATTTAATTTTGCTTTTTCAATATCCCTGGCAGGTACAATTACTATCGCACCTGCCTTAGACAACGTTTTGGTGATTTCCAGGCCAAGACCTCCGTCGCCGCCTGTGACAATAGCAATTTTTCCATTAATATCCACTCCCTTTATAACGTCAGATGTCGTGGATGCTGCGTTGAAGCCTGAACCTACCGGTTTTTGCAAAGCTCCATTAAAATTATTTTGTTCCATTTTAATTGAAATTTATGAATGCAAAATTAGAAGGTAGCCTATTCAGATGTTTTGTTTTTAAGGCCGAAAAACTTTGTTTATAAGGCCATAGAATCTAATGCGATTTTTAGGTCAGCCAGGCAATGAATTAGCATGTATAACAAAGATTTTTTGAACTTTCAGCAGTTGGATTGATGTCTGGACTCGAACTGCTAAATCACTAAAATACAAATACTTAAAAGAGGAAGTACATTAATAGCCTATTTATCGAACCAAAAAAACCTTCAAAATCAATGACTTTGAAGGCTTTTATCTTTTTGTGCGGAAGAAGGGACTCGAACCCCCACGCCGTGAAGCGCCAGATCCTAAGTCTGGTGCGGCTACCAATTACGCCACTTCCGCGTTTCTGATTTAACAGGCTGCAAAGATAGCGTTTAAAATTATACTTAAAAACATAATTTTCATTTTTTTGCTATCATGCTCATTTAGTAGGAATTATTTTTTCACAAGCCCATTTATCACCTGTTTGAAGTATGCCGGTGCGTATAAAAGCCTGCTGCCATACCATGAAAACATTTCACCATCTACCAAAACTATCTTTGCATTTGGTAAAAGCGCCCTAAACTCCTCTATATGTTTTTTAGCGAATGGGTATGGCTCTGATGATAGAAAAACAAGATCCGGATTAGCCGCGACTAAAGCATCTGCATCAATCTCCGGGTAACGCTCCCCCTCTGTTACATTGTTTAGTCCACATGTTTGCAGCATACTATCAATGAAAGTTCCCCTGCCGGCAAGCATATAGGGTTTACGCCAGATGAGATAGGCAACTCTCAGCCCTGTTACAGGAAGCTTAATACCCTTAAAACGACCATTAATTTCCGTGCAAAGCACGTTTGCCTGCCCGGGCTTACCTATCATATCACCAATGCAAACAATCATTTGCAAAGCCGATTCCAGATCAAAAATATCACTGATCCAAACCGGGCATATATTCATTAACTCTTCTACCTGAAGACGGTCGTTCTCCTCTTTATTGGCGATAATCAAATCCGGGTTCAGCAATCGGATTTTTTCGACATCAAGCTGTTTAGTCCCTCCTACTTTCGTTGTTGAATTAAACCTATCTGCCGGATGGATACAAAATTTAGTAATGCCTATCACCTCAACGTTTAAGCCAAGGTAAAAAAGCAATTCTGTTTGTGAAGGGACAATGGATATGATCCGCTTACGGATTCCGGAAAGTTCAACCCTTCGGCTTAGCTGGTCCCGGAATACCGGCATATTAAAACGCGTTCTTTTCGCCCCTAAACACGTTCCATACCGTTAGGAAGATAATCTTCATATCCAGCAGGAACGACCAGTTTTCAAGATACCAAACGTCGGCCTCCACACGCTCAAGCATAGCCTGTGTGGTTTGAGTTTCGCCCCTCAGGCCCGACACCTGGGCCCAACCCGTAATACCAGGTTTAAGAAAATGCCTTACCATGAAAGTATCAATTAGCTGCGAATATTGTTGCGTGTGGCTTATCATGTGCGGCCTCGGGCCTACTACAGACATATTGCCCAATATTACGTTAAAGAACTGTGGCAATTCGTCGATACTTGTTTTACGGATAAATGCCCCGGATTTGGTTATACGTGAATCGCCGCGTGTAGCTTGTTTTTTATCCGAATCGTGATTTACCCGCATGCTACGGAATTTATAGCATTTAAACGGCTTATTGTCCCTGCCTGAACGCTCCTGCACAAAGAATATCGGCCCTTTTGACTCAAGCTTTATAATGATGGCCAAAATGGGGAATAACCAGCTAAAAATAAACAGGATCACAAATATTGAAAAACAGATATCAAACAAGCGTTTAATGGAGCGGTTCAGCATGTTCTCCAAAGGTTCGGGCCTTACGGATATAACCGGGATATGACCGAAGCTTTGTATAAAAGTTGGCTTTTTAGCGTAGTCGTAATATTCTGGCACAAATTTAAACCTGATCAGATTTTTATCCGCATCAAGCATCAACTGCTCTATTTTCTCGGCTTCAGAGTTTGGTAGGGTACAAAATATTTCATCCACTTTATTGTTGAGCACATAGCTGATACAGTCATTAGTACCGCCTAAATAAAGGCTTTGATCAAGTACGCTGTCTGATGCATCATCAAAAAAGCCAACAAGCTTATACCCACGCTCTGGGTTTTGTTTAAAAAAGCTATGCAGGTCTGACCCGATGCGGCCCCCGCCTATAATGATAACAGTACGTATATCAATAAGCGTTGCGCGGTCGCTTTTACGGATGCTCAGGAATATTAACTTCCATAAACCAAGCAGGAAGCCGAATAAGGCCAACGAATAAAAAAGATACTCGCGTGTTATAAAATACGCCTTAGTGCCTATTAATATAATGATAGTGAAGCAAATAAAGCTTACAAACAGCAGGTAAGTTTTAATTACGCCGCGATAGGTTTTAATTGAATCTTTATTCAGAACATGTTCATAAAGCCCGGTAATATTAGCTGACAGCAGCCAAATTAGATTAAAAACTAATACAATAGGCAGGTATTGCCTGTTGTTAATCCAAAAAATATATGACCGGTCTTCGATGAAGTAAGAAATTACCATGCTCATATTAAGTATAATATAATCAATGGTAAGGTTCACTGCTTTAATAAAAGTAGCGTATCTGTGAATCATGTATATGTGCTTATGTAGTATGCAACCCTGCTAAAATTACTATAATTATTTACTAATAACAATGTCATAATTAAATGGAGACACGGTTACAAATGTATTATTTCCACAGCCACAAAATTAAAAATTAAGAAATTTATTCAAAATGAATTCTCTGTTAACAGTGAGAAAAAAATGATTTTCTATGTGAAAAAATAATTGTAAAACCAACACTTACAACCGTCCGCTTACAACATCCTTGTTTAAAATACCTTTTATATCATAAATTACCGATGATGGTTTATGTTTTAAGCTTGCATAGTCTAAATCATAAAACTCGCGATGTGCCACAGCCATAACAATAGCATCGTAAGCGCCGCTTAGTTGCCCGTAATTTTTTAATGTAGAGATACCATATTCTCTTTTTACTTCATCCGGGTCAGCCCATGGATCATATATTTCACAGGTTGCGTCAAAACCATCAAATCCCTTAATAATATCAATTACCCTGGTGTTACGAACGTCCGGACAATTTTCCTTGAAAGTAAAACCGAGCACCAGGATCTTTGAGTTTTTTACCGAAATATCATTCTTCACCATAAGTTTAATGACTTCAAGGGCAACGTACGTACCCATACCATCATTAAGTCTTCGCCCGGCCAGGATAATTTCGGGATGATAACCCATTTGCTGGGCTTTTGCTGCAAGGTAATACGGATCAACTCCTGTGCAGTGGCCGCCTACAAGACCTGGTTTAAAATTCAGGAAATTCCACTTGGTACCTGCCGCTGCCAAAACCGCATGGGTATCAATATCCATGATGTTGAATATTTTGGCAAGTTCGTTTACAAAAGCGATATTGATATCCCGCTGTGAATTTTCGATCACCTTACAGGCTTCTGCAACTTTAATGGCGGGCGCTTTATGCGTTCCTGCTTTTACTATTGACCGGTATAAGTTGTCAATAAAATCAGCAGCCTCGGGCGTTGAGCCCGATGTTACTTTTAAAATATTGGTCAGCGTATGAACTTTATCCCCCGGATTTATACGCTCGGGCGAGTATCCTGCAAAAAAATCACTGTTGTAATGCAAACCTGATTCTTTTTGTAAAACAGGCACACAAACATCCTCAGTTACGCCGGGATAAACTGTTGATTCATAAATAACTACATCCCCCCTCTTCAATACACCTGCTATTGATTTACTTGCCCGGATAAGCAGGCTCAGATCGGGCCGGTTGTGCTGGTCGGTAGGTGTGGGTACCGAAACAATATAAACGTTACAGGAAGCAATGTCTGTTATCTGCGATGTGAAAGTAAGTCCCTTGCTTTCATCCTTTAAATTTAAAACTGCCAATAGTTCGTCGCTACTGGTTTCAAGGGTACGGTCAAACGCGTTATTCAGCTCATCAACCCGGCTTTGTTTAATATCGAAACCTTTTACAGGATATTTTTTGGCAAATTCAACAGCAAGGGGCAATCCCACATAGCCAAGACCTATTATTGCAATATGAATATTTGCAGGAGCCTGAAATTTATTAGTGATCGAATTTGATTGATCAGACATTTAATTTAACACGGTAGAATATGATAGATACCGGTAAAGATAATCAAATATTACCAAAATTAGCTGCCTCCCGATCCAAAGAATGCGCGGCTCAGGCTAATCAAAAGTGTTTCAGGCCGTATATATCTGGTAAACACCTGTTATTGATCGGTTTTGTGCAGAACCTACCAGTAAGGTGGTGATCTTTTTTTCAAGCATTAACTGCTCGGCATAGCCTACAAATTCATGCTCATCAATAATAACCGGGTTAACGGTCATGATTTCGGCGATAGTTAAGGTTGAGGTATCAGGGTGTTTAAGCAAAGCCCGGCGAAGGTCACCATCTGTAACCACCCCCTTAATCCGGGACGAATCGCCTACTATAACCATACCTAACCTGCCTTCGGACATGCGCAGTAACAGGTCCATAAATGAAGCCTCCTCATTAATAAAAGGAAGCTTATCGGTCCGCATGAGGTTTTTCACCTTTACCAGCAGTTTGCGCCCAAGGCTACCGCCCGGATGAAAACGTGCAAAATCATGCTGCTGAAAGTTTCGCGCCTCCATTAATGCTATAGCAAGGGCATCGCCCATAACCAACGCCGCCGTAGTTGACGAGGTTGGCGCCAGTTCAAGCGGGCAAGCCTCCCTTTCAACTTTTATATTAAGGTGATAACTGCAGTTTTTGGCAACGGTTGATACAGGATTACCTGTTATACCAATCATCACATTTTTATTCCATTTTAAATAAGGAATAAGTTTCAGCACCTCGTCGGTTTCGCCCGAATAGGATATCAATAAAACAATATCATTAGGGCCTACCATGCCTAAATCGCCGTGAAAAGCCTCTCCCGGATGTAAAAAAAAGCTCGGTGTACCTGTACTGGCCAATGTGGCAGCTATCTTTTTACCGATAAGCCCCGATTTGCCAATGCCAATAACAACCAGCTTTCCTGTTGATTTTAATATGGCATCAACAACCCTTGCAAACTCATCATCAATTGAGCAGGCTACCTGCTGCAGCGACTCTATTTCAATATCAAAAACCCTTTTTGCAATATCTTTCATGGATCCGGACATTCAGAACAAAAACTTACCCTACTAATGGTGCTAAAACCTTATCCAGTTCGTGCAGCTTAACCATGTTAGGGCCATCGCTCAGGGCATTATCAGGGTCGGGATGCGTTTCTAAAAAATAGCCATCGGCTCCAAAAGCCTTTGCTGCCAGCGCCATCATGGGCACAAAAGTACGGTCGCCGCCGGTTTTTCCTCCTGCTCCGCCCGGACGCTGAACCGAATGGGTACAATCCATACAAACCGGGTGGCCAAAAGCTTTCATATCGTAAATATTCCTGAAATCGACAGCTAAATTATTATAACCATACATATTGCCCCGCTCGGTTAATATTACCTGGTTATTGCCGGCTTCAATAACTTTTTGAGCCGGATAAAACATATCATGCCCCGAAAGGAACTGGGCTTTTTTTACGTTGACAATTTTACCGGTTTGGGCAGCTGCAACCAGCAGATCTGTTTGACGGCATAAAAACGCGGGGATCTGCAATATATCAGCAACCTCGGCTACAATAGCTGCCTGGAATGGCTCATGAATATCTGTGGTAACCGGTAAACCAAAACGCTGCTTAACATTCATCAGCATTTCCATGCCTTTCCCTAATCCCGGGCCGCGGTACGAATGGATTGAAGTACGGTTCGCTTTATCAAATGACGATTTAAAGATCACCGGCACATTGTATTTCTGCCCGGCTTCGGCTACTTTTTCGGCAACAGTATATAATAACTCCTGGCTTTCCATTACACAGGGGCCAAGAATAAAGAACGGCTTTTGGCTTATTTGTTCAAACAGCATATTGTTAGGATCTATTTATCAGCCACAAAGATGATGATTTTTTTGAGAATCGTACAGAAGGGCCATTTCACTCCCGGGCAAACGCACATAAATAGGGTTAACAGGGTTAACACTTTTTTAAAATATTACTTACAAGATATTCATAATCAAATATTTATTTTTTTGAGGGGTTACACTACGCTAATGTTTTTGAGTGCTTAGGCAAGTCCGAATATTTAAATGTTGGCCCTGTACTTCTCCCCCTTTTTATCTAAAAATAAAAATATTAAAAAATTTGCGTAAGTGATTGCTTACATATAATTTTGTAAGCAATCACTTACATATTATATTTGATCTAGATGAGACGAGATGTTTTCCAGGCCATTGCCGATCCAACCCGCAGGGATATCATTAACCTGATAGCCTTTAAACCCATGAACCTGAATGCCATAGCGGATAACTTTGATGTGAGCCGCCCCGCTATATCCCAGCATATAAAAATTTTAACCGAATGCGGTCTTATAGCCATTAAGAAACAGGGCCGGGAACGGTATTGCGAACCCCGGTTGAAACAGCTTGATGAGGTAGCTCAATGGGTTGAGCGCTACCGCAAGGTTTGGGAAGAAAAATTTGACGCGCTCGACAATCTGCTCGAAGAATTAAAAAACAATGACAAACCTTTAAAATAATCAATTATGACGAAGCAATTCTGGATCAATCTGCCTGTAAAAAATGTAAATGTATCAAAAGAGTTTTTCAGCAAACTCGGCTTTCGGTTTAATTCGCAATTTGGTAACGGTCCAAATTCTGCAGCCATGCAGGTTGGCGAAAAGGATGTTACAGTAATGTTTTTTGACGAAAGCACCTTTAAAGGTTTTGTTGAAAACTGCGGTCTTGCGGATACGGCTAAGGGAGTTGAAGTTCTGTTGTCTATCGACGCGGAAAGCAAGGAAGAAGTTGATGAACTGGCTCAAAAGGCTATCGAAGCCGGTGGCAAAAGCAATCACAAGCCCCGGGAAATGGATGGCTGGATGTACGGCTGCCTGTTTACCGATCCTGATGGCCATAGCTGGAATGTGCTGCACATGGATATGAGCAAAATGCCAGGGAGATAAAAAATCATTTTGTCGCTAATGCCCCCTTATCTCGTCGTTTTTGGACACTATTAGTCCTTGCCAGGGCAGGTAACTTTGAGATATCGAAAGCAACAAATTTTTAATCAATAAAAAACAGAAACCATGGCAACATTTAAAGCAACCCAGAAAGTAACTCCTTTTTTATGGTTTAACGGCAACCTTGAAGAAGCGTTGAAATTTTATACGTCGGTATTCAAAAACTCCGAAAGCGAAGTAAGCTCACTTACCGATCCAGGTAATGGCCGTAAAATGTTAGTTGGAACATTTCGTATCGAAGACCAGCAGTTTTTAGCGCTGGATGGAGGACCGATGTTTAACTTTTCGCCGGCTACTTCCTTTTATATAAACTGCAAAACCCAGGAGGAAATTGATTACCTGTGGGAAGCACTGCCCGCAGGCGGCGGCAAAACCAATCAGTGCGGCTGGCTTGATGATAAATTTGGTGTTACCTGGCAAATTGTTCCTGAAGTTATGAGCGAGTTACTTTATAATAACGAAAATCCTGAAAAAGCCAAAAAAGTTATGGCTGCCATGATGAAGATGACCAAAATGGACATCAAGCTTTTGCAGGAAGCTAACGATAACGATTAATCAATTACCTAAATAAAAACACCATGATCACCACAAAAAATCAAACAGAAATTAAGGCCGAACCCGGCAAGCAGGAGCTTTTTATAACCCGCGAATTTGAAGCACCGCGTGAGCTGGTTTTCAGAGCTTTTACCGATCCTGAGCTTATTGTTAGATGGCTGGGCCCACGCGAACTTAAAATGCGCATAGATCAATTTGACTGCCGTAGCGGAGGCGCTTACCGCTACATTCATACCGACCCTGCCGGTAATGATTATAGCTTTCATGGTGTTATCCATGATGTAACCGCCCCTGAACGTATCATCCAAACATTTGAGTTTGAAGGATTGCCCGAAAGTGGTCATGTTACCTTAGAAACTACCCGATTTGAAGCCCTTCCTGATAATAGAACAAAAGTAACCGTTCAGTCGGTTTTTCAATCCGCGGCAGATCGGGATGGCATGCTGCAATCGGGTATGGAACGGGGCGTAAATGATTCGCACAGCCGTTTGGATGAACTGTTTGAAGCAGGGGAAATTATTTGAAAGCTAAAAGCAGAAAGCACAAAGCTTAAAGCTAATTTTTAACGCAATTCATAATATCCTGTTATTGCGTACCCTTTCCTGATTGCTTCAAGTATCGTTTTCATTTTTTCCTGAGCTGCGGTTGAACTGATCTCATGCTTCATCACCATCAGACATTTGCGGCACAGGCAATCAGGATAGGTTAAGCGGATATAATCGCGCTCCAGGTCGGTAAAGCTGATGCCCTGGCACTGGCACAACAGGATGCTGCCTACTTTGCATTCAAACGGCTCTTTACACCGGGGGCAGTATTTATTTTCATGCTTTGTCATATTAAGTATTTAAATCCGGAGGCCTCTGAAGGTGAAATGACAAAAGAGGGCCTGTCAGTCTGAGCCCGTCGAAGACTCGCGCGCAGAGGCCCTTCCCACCATGCTTCGATAGGCTCAACATGACACCCTTTTTTTAATTATACCTATAAAACTATTGTGTACCCGTAAGGATACACAGTAGTTTTTTTTTATTTAAGCAGTTACATTGCTGATAACATTTTCGCGGACAGCTTTCGCGGCTTCAACCATTTCTATTAAGGCTTTTTGGGTTTCATCCCATCCCCGCGTTTTTAAACCACAATCGGGATTTACCCAAAGCTGGGCATCGGGTATTACCGCCTGGGCGCGTTTGAGTAAACCGATCATTTCCTCCCTGTTGGGTACGCGGGGCGAATGGATATCATATACACCGGGGCCAATTTCATTAGGATACTTAAAATCGGCAAAAACATCCAGCAGCTCCATTTGCGAGCGCGATGTTTCTATCGTGATCACATCGGCATCCATATCGGCTATGCTTTTAATGATGTCATTAAACTCCGAATAGCACATGTGCGTGTGGATCTGTGTACTGTCCTGAACGCCGCTTGCCGAAATCCTAAAAGCTTTAACCGCCCAGTCGAGGTAATTTGCCCTGTCATCCCTGCGGAGCGGTAATCCTTCGCGAATGGCCGGTTCATCTATCTGGATGACTTTGATACCTGCGCTTTCCAGGTCACAAACTTCGTCACGAATGGCCAAAGCTATCTGCGTACAGGTTTCGGAACGGGGCTGGTCATTGCGCACAAACGACCATTGCAAAATAGTTACCGGGCCGGTTAACATACCCTTCATCCATTTTGAGGTTAGTGATTGCGCATAAGCCGACCATTTTACCGTCATAGGCTGTGGCCTTGATACATCGCCATAAATAACCGGTGGCTTAACACAGCGGCTACCATAGCTTTGCACCCAGCCATTTTGTGTAAAGGTAAAACCGGCCAGTTGTTCGCCAAAGTACTCAACCATATCATTACGTTCAAACTCGCCATGTACCAGCACATCCAACCCTATTTCTTCCTGCCATTTTATAGCCTTTTCAGTTTCGGTAGCTATCAGTTTATTATACTCCCCCAGGGTTATCGCGCCTTTTTTTAATTGGGCACGCCAGCTTCGTACTTCGGCCGTTTGCGGGAACGAACCAATAGTTGTGGTAGCAAAAAGCGGCAGGTCAAGCAGTTGCTGCTGCTGTTCTTTCCGTGCAGGAAAAGCACTTATACGCTTTGCATCATTTTCGGTGATGGCGCTTACACGCTGTTTAACTGCTGGGTTATGGATCAGTGCAGATGTTCGGCGGGCCTCGTTTGCCTGCCGGTTTTTTGCCAGTTGATGCAGGCTGCTATCGCTCACCACATCTTCCGATAACTTGCTGAGCAATACCACTTCGTTTATTTTCTGCCGCGCAAAAGCCAGCCACTGTTTAATTTCAGGAGTAAGCACTTCATCGTTGGTTTCATTTTGCAGATCGCATGGCGAATGGATCAATGAGCATGAAGGGGCTATCCAAACGCGGTCGGCACCTAATTTATCCTTCGCATTCTTTATAATGACCAGCGAGTTAACAAAATCATTTTTCCAGATATTGCGCCCGTCAACAACACCTAAAGAAAGGATAGTTTTTTGGGGCAGATGCTCCATTACTTCATTCAATTGCTGAGGCGCCCGCACTAAATCGACATGTAAAACATCAACAGGTAAAGTTGCCGCTAATTGAGTGTTATCGCCCAGGCGTTCAAAATAAGTTGCCAAAACTATCTTCAGGAAAGGAAATTCTTTCCTCAATTGCTTATAGGTATCTTTAAATACCTCCTGTTGTTTTTCGCTTAAATCAAGCGCTAAAAACGGCTCATCAAACTGGACCCATTCGGCACCCAAAGCTTTAAGCTTATTCAGGATATCAAAATAAACAGGCAGCAGATTTTTGATCAGGTCTATCCTATCGAAACCAGCCTCTTTCTCTTTGCCCAACAACAGGTACGATACAGGCCCGATCAACACCGGCTTGCTAACGATGCCCAATTGTTTAGCCTCATAAAACTCATCGATAACTTTGGTGGAGAAAAGTTTAAACTGCTGGTCTTTATAAAACTCGGGTACTATGTAATGGTAATTGGTATCAAACCATTTGGTCATTTCCATGGCTACCACATCCAATCCATCTTTTTGATAGCCGCGGGCCATAGCAAAATACAGATCGAGCTCGGTATTGCCTTTTTGACTGATCACTTCATGATAGCGTTTAGGAATAGCGCCAAACATCAGTGAATGATCAAGCACCTGGTCATAAAATGAAAAATCATTTGATGGGATGAGGTCGATCCCGGCTTCTTTTTGCAGCAGCCAGTTCTCTTCCCTGATGTATTTACCCACGGTAAGCACATTTTTTAAGCCCGTTTTGCCTGCCCAGTAGTTTTCGCAGACTTTTTTTAATTCGCGCCGGCTACCAATACGCGGGTAACCTAAATTTTGCGTTAGCATTCTTTTAATTGATTAAATGAATAAATCGGTTAAAAGCCCTTTCAGCTAAGCTTCGCAATACTTTGTTGATATGTAAAAATGGAGAGAATATATGGGCACAGCCCGTCATAACGGGCCATGGACCCAACAGGCAAGTAATCATAACCCAGACCAAAGCTTCACACCGCGAAAGCATTGTCAATTCAGTATTAGGCAGGTCTCCTGACTTGTAACATTTTTGCCGTCCTTCCCATCCCTGTTTATCAGGACAGTGGACATTACTGGCAAAAACCTTTGTGTTACTTACAGTTGCGCGACAGTTCGTGATTTACACACGATTCCCTATTAATCTACAATTAAGTAAAACCTATACCGGTTGATGAAGTAAAGTAAAGAACTTATCGGGGCAAATATAATGATATGCCGGCTGAATATTCAGGTTATTTTATTGGTGAAATTGTAGGCTATATCATGGTCAATAAACGCGTAAACCTATAAAGCGTTGAATTGTACCGTCCTTATGTATCATCGTAAAACAGGTGAAGCCGATAATTAATTACCGGCTTCACCTATTATTTAAGGCGATATCATTCAGCTTATACAGCTACCTCAGCATTTAAAATAACAGCCGCTTCTTCTTGTTTTTGGTGCGAAGCCCTCGCTTTGATGAAAAGCACCAGTGTAACAACAGCCAGTATCGCGAACGATAAATAAGCGGTTCCTAATAACTGCTGATTTTTGATGGCCATAATATTTACAATGCCGTAGCTAAAAAATGAAGTGATAATATAAAGTGAGCCGCCGGTCACGCCGCTTGCGATACCCGCATTTTTTGAAAACCGGCCTAAACAGTAAGCAAATATATTATTGAATATAAAGCCAGATAATAGGTGGACCAATGCTGTAAATGCCATCAGCGTAAATAAATTTGTTTTAATCCCTGCTGTAAACACCATTAAAGCTGCAAAGCCTAATTGCAGTGCAAGCGCTATCGATACTTTTTTGATAAGCGGTTTCCTGATGAGGGTTTTTGAAATAATACCGCCCGCCATCAATGATACCCCCGAAAGCAGCGAACAATAACCGGTTACCACAGGCGACAAATGAAATACATGCTCAATTATAAAAGGGCTGCTCATACCATACACCACCAGCATGGCATAGCTCAGGGAGATCAGGATGAGGCCCAGGGAAAAATCGCGGGTTTTAATGGTAGCCAGGTAAACCTGCAGAATACTTTTAGCTTTGAACGGGTGATAATTTTTTAATGATTCGCCACCGTATACCAGCTCTAAAACAAGTAGCGAAAGAGTGGCTATTCCCAGGAAAAGGAAATTGGATTCCCAGCCAAAGGCAGCTTCAAGGTAACCTCCGATAAAAGGCGCTACAATAGGCGCGGTTGCCCAGATGATAGAAAAAAGGCTGGTATAATGTTTAAGCTGCTCGCCCGAATACATATCTACAAAGTATGCCCTCTTCCCTACTACAATAAGCGCTACCGTGATGCCCTGCAAAATACGCATTGCATAAATAAGCTCGATATTATGACAGATAGCTATGACAAAACTTGCAAATGCAAACACCAGTAAAGAGACAGTACCGATACGGTACCGGCCAAAGCTATCGAGCAAGCTGCCAACAAACAACTGACTAACGCCCGAACTGATCATAAACGCGATGAGCGAAAGCTGAACGGCCGAATTATTGACAGCTAATTCCCTGGCCATAGAAGGTAGGGAAGGTATATAAATATCAGTTGCAAAACCCGAAAGCGGGATCAGCGCGAACGCTAAAATTGTGCTGATGCCCCTGTGGTGTTCTTTTATAAGTTTCATAGCTTAACGTTAAAATTTACAGATCGTAAAAACAGTATTGTGATTCGTTTTTTATTAAAACAAAAGTAGACTAATTGGTTTATTAAATAAAACCATTCAGTCTATTTTTAGCCATATTTACATTACTATGTCAATCGCTGCTTAGCCGGCTTATAAATACACATATTCATAAGATCAGTGTAAAAAAAAACACCCTAAAGTTATACAATCACAAAACGAATATGAAAATAAAACACTAACTAACAGCTATTTACAAATAATAAAACACTCAGTTAATTTCAACCAGCCAATCAACGGCCTTTATTTTTTTAAACCATTTAGTCTATATTTGCATAGTAAATAACTGAAGATGAGCAAAGGCGAGCAAAAAAGGCAATTCATTATTGAGCAGGCAGCGATTTTATTTAATGAGAGGGGAATTGCCGGCACTTCGGTTGATGAGATACTTGAAGTTGCCAATACCAGTAAGGGATGTTTTTATGGCCATTTTGAAAGCAAAGACGAACTGGCACAAGCCGCTGTTGATTACCTTTTAGGAAAACTAAACGACAGGAGGAACAACACAGTAAGCAAACATAAAACTGCCATTGCCAAGATCAATGCCGCTTTAGACAACAGCAAAAATCCATTGAAAAGCTATATTGAAGGCGGCTGCCCGATAGTTAATTTTTCGACAGAGACGGATGATACTAACCCGGCCATCAAAAAAAAGTTAAAAGACATGGTTGATACCGCTATAACAACCTATGCCAATATTATTCAGGACGGAATTAGTAATGGAGAACTCTCAAACGCCATAAACCCCGTTGAATTTGCAACCCGGATGATGCTTTCGATAGAAGGAGGCAACGCGATCTGCAGGGTATTAAACAGCACAAAACCAATGCAGATCATGATCAATAGCCTGAAAACTGAACTGGCATCATATGCCCTGGAAAAAGCATAAACACACTACGGCTTCGCGATTGCTTCATTGATCAATTGTTCGGCCTGCGCACTCCCTGGGCCGGGAGCGTCAAAACTGAGCATTTTGCCTTCTTTATCAATCAGTATATATTTTGGAATTGCATAGGCTATGTATGATTGTGCAACTGTACCGTCTTTGTCATAAAGCTGCAGCCAGTCCGGCTTTTCTTCTTTGAGTGCATTTCGCCATTCCTTTTCTCCGTCATGTACGGCAATACTGACAAAAGCAACCTGCGGATTAGTTTTAAACTTGTCGCTTAGTTTTTTATATGCGGGCATTTCCTGGCGGCAGGGCCCGCACCAGCTGGCCCAAAGGTCAATATAAATAACTTTTCCTTTAAAATCGGCCAGGTTAAAAACCTTGCCACGGTCGCTGGGCAAAGTAAAAGCCGGGGCCGGTTTCCCAATTTGTACCTGCATCAGCTGGAGCTTTTTTTCGGTAAAATTCCCGGCGACGTTATTTTTTAAAGCCGGGTTATTAATTGCGTCAATGAATACGCGCATCTCCTTTTGGGCTATATTCAATTTTTCAAGAGAGTTAGCACTACCAATTCTTTTTTCAACGTACCGGTTTAGATAATAGTCCCTTACCTTGCCGGTAAAAAGCTGTTTGATTTTGCCAAGTGTGTACCCGGGCTGCTTCACCGATGCAGAATCGCGCAGCAGATCCAGCCGCTGTTCATAGGCATAATAAAGGGGCAAAACCCATGATTTATAGTCTTCTGATACTAAATATTCGTCATGCGATATACCTTTTGAAAATGCTGAAGGGGTATTTTTTGATACCAGCTCCCTCATCTGCGCCACATTGTATTTACTCAAATCAAGGTGTTGAAGCAGCATGTAAAAATTTAAGCTTTGATTATCTAAATCAATCATTTTCTTAAACGTATTGAAATATTGATCTTGCTTTGCCGGCTTGTTAAACACAACACTTAGTAACGAGTCTTCCAACGTTTTGCTTTTTTTAAGGAATTGGATTAACTCATCGGTCTTTAGTTCATACCACGCTGTCTTGTCGTTCCGGGCAACCAGGATTGAATCTAATTTTACACGGTATTGATTGGTTTCGGCACCTATACCGGTTATCTTTTTAGTTTTCGACAGGTTGACATAATCAATAGCGTCACCGGTTATATGGAGATCATAACCCGGTGCCACATAGATCCGGTTGATTTGAGTGTTGTTTTGCTGGATGCTGGTGCGTTGAGGCTTGGCTATTTTGTACGTTTTTAAATAAAACTCGCCCGAATCATTAAGCCTGATGGTATCCATAAGAAGTTTACCGTTGGCATCTTCAAAAAAGACCTTCAACATTTTTTCGGCCGAATTGCTGAGCTTTCCCTGTATAACAAGTGGCTGAACCGGGTTTTGAGCTACCCCCCTGCCGATAAAATAAAATGAAAGCAGGAACAGGATCATTTTTTTCATAGATGTAATTGGTAGGTTTAAACAAATATAAAGCTCAGCAGCTTATTTCAATACAACTTCGGGATTTAGTTTGCATGTTATCCCAACCCGGAGGCAGACCGGACCAACGATGGTTCAAAAATGAAAACATAGTTCCATCAGCCTTGCCGATCATAAAAAATTAAAAATTATTATAAAATGCTAAATCGATTTATTATATTAGTCAAACCAATTTATCTACTTAATGCAAGCAGGGAAAACCAACCTGACCATCACCAATTAATCAATGAAATCTTCATGAAACACCTTCTGATTCTAACTTTATCTCTAACTATCATTCTCTCATCACAAAACAGTAATGCCCGGCCTCTTCATAAAACCGCAGAGGAAAAGACGTGGAATGCGCAATGGATCTCCGTGCCCGGCATCACCGGGAATGAATACGGCATTTATTATTTCCGTAAAAACATTGAGCTGACCAACAAACCGGCCGGCTTTGTCATTCATGTATCGGCAGATAACCGTTACAAATTGTATGTAAATGGCACATTGGTATCATTAGGCCCCGCAAGGGGCGATACTTTTTACTGGAACTATGAAACCGTCGACCTTGCGCCCTATCTCGTAGCCGGTAAAAATACCGTAGCTGCTTTAGTGTGGAACGAAGCTCAATACCGCCCTGAAGCCCAGATCAGTGTCCGTACCGCCTTTATTATACAAGGTAATTCAGCAGCCGAAGAGATCCTTAATACCAATAACACCTGGAAAAGCATTCAGGACAAAGGTTATCAGCCCATCTGGGGTTATTTTGCAGCCAGCACCGGCGAAATGGTGGACCTGAATAAAAGCATGATGAACTGGTATTCGTCTAACTTTGATGATAGCAGCTGGCCAAAGGCAGCTAACCTCTTCGGCGGGCAATTAAAGGGCCGGTGGGATGGATTCGGATGGCAATTGGTACCATCCTCAATTCCGCACCAGGAATTAATTTATGAGCGGATCCCCGTTGTACGTAAAGCCTCCGGGATAGATGTTCCCCCGGTTTTTCCGGGCACTAAAACGCCGCTTACTATTCCTGCAAATACTACAGTTACCATGCTGCTTGATCAAACACATCTTACCAATGCCTATCCTACCATTAATTTCAGCGGTGGGAAAGATGCCGGGATCTCTTTAAGTTATGCCGAATCGCTTTTTGATAATTTAAGCAAATATGGCATGCGTAAAGGCAACCGTAACGATGTGGAGGGCAAGGATTTTTCGGGCAGAAACGATAGTTTGATCTCCAATGGCAGCAAAGGGCAATCATATACTACGCTCAACTTCCGCACCTTTAGGTACATCCGCTTAATTGTGCATACACAAAACGAGCCTTTGGTTATTGATGACCTGTATGGCACCTTTACCGGGTACCCATTTAAACAACGTGCCGTTTTCAATACCGATAACAAGGAAATAAAACAAATGCTCGATATCGGCTGGCGTACCGCCCGTTTGAATGCGTTTGAAACCTATACAGATTGCCCTTATTATGAGCAGCTGCAATACATCGGCGATACCCGCATCCAGGCCATGATATCCTACTACTATAGCGGCGACGACCGGCTGGCCCGCAATGCCATTAACCTGATGGACCACTCCCGTTTAACAGAGGGCGTTACCCAAAGTCGTTACCCTACGCATGATACCCAAATTATTTCAACTTTCTCATTATGGTACATAGGGATGCTGCACGATTACTGGATGTACCGCAATGACAGTAATTTTATTAAGGATAAGCTGGATGGCGAACGGGCAGTATTAAAGTTTTTCAGCCAATACCAACAAGCTGATGGCTCATTAAAAAATACCCCTTACTGGACTTTTGTGGATTGGGCCAGCGGCAAAAACTGGGATATAGGCTCGCCGCCAAAAGGCACCGACGGCAGTTCGGCCATTATTGATTTGCAATTACTTTGGGCTTATGAGTGGGCTGCTGCTATGGAAACAAAAATGGGCATGCCCGGTTACGCCACTTTATACAACAAAGAAGCTGCTAAGCTTAAGCAAACTATTCAACGCAAATATTGGGACCCGGCAAAAATGCTGTATGCCGATACATGGGACAAGAAACAATTTTCGCAGCATGCCAATTCATTAGCCATACTTACAGGCATGGTGAAAAACGCAGATCTGCCTGTGTTATCTAAACGATTATTAAGCGATACCTCATTGACCCAATGCACCATTTATTTTAAATATTACCTGCACCAGGCATTGGTAAAAGGTGGTTTAGGTAACGATTATATGAATTGGCTGGATATCTGGCGCGAGAATATTAAAATGGGCTTAACCACCTGGGCCGAATATTCCGATCTTAAATACAGCCGTTCAGATTGCCATGCCTGGGGAAGCAGCCCCAACATTGAATTCTTCAGGACTGTTTTGGGTATTGACAGCTATTCGCCCGGATTCAGCAAGATCAGGATCGAACCACATTTGGGAACAATGACAAATGTGAGCGGCGAGATCCCCCATCCTGATGGCAAGGTTGCAGTAGCTTATGTTTTAGAAAATAACAGATGGAAAATAAAGGTCAGTTTACCGAAGCACACATCCGGCGTATTGGTTTGGAAAGCAAAATCATACCCGCTTAAAGGCGGTGAAAATGTGATGGTTATTTAAGAAACTCGAAGAAGCTATTTAAAAACGATAATTTCCAAATGTAGAGACGCATCACATGCGTCTCCCGCATGCAATTTACGCATGCTCGCCCCTATTGAATGTGGCTTGTCCTACGAGAGACGCATGTGATGCGTCTCTACAAAAAACATTTATTTTATTCGTTTTTAAACAACCTCGAAGACTTACGAAGTTTTAGAAACATCGTAAGTCTGGTTTTTATTAAGATCTTTAATTGAGCAAATGCCTTTCGTCCTGCCTTAAAATCATTTGTTCCCTGGCGCTTAGCAGCACCATAATAAATAATCCAAGTAAAATACAAACAACCACACCAAAATTGGCTGTAAGTATACTTGAACTTACATTTCTTTGTCCGCTTTGCAGCAGGCGGTTGCTCTCGCCAACCTGTATCGCTATCAGTTGATCAAGCGATTTAAGGGCCTGATTAAAAACATACTCTGCATTATTCAGGCCAGCTTCCTGCTGCTGCAGATCACGCAATTGCACACGAAAGGTCTTCCATTTTGCTGATTCTTCGCGTGTTAATTGAGTTGCCTCATATTTCTTTGCTAACGCTTCTATAGCTGCATAATTACCATTAATTTTTACCTGGACATCTGCACCAGAAACAGCTGCCAGTTTATTTTCATAAAGCCTGTTGCTTATTTCATGCACAAACGTTGTCGGCAGCAGGCGGTCCTTCATAATGGATGTCAACGTTTTATCCAATTCTTTAACATTGTCCCGACCATTCCAGTTGGCTAATAAAAGCATGGCAGTAAGCACAGCTAAGGCCAATACCATTCTTGCTTTATTTTTTATAATAAAAGCCCGTTTCATAACAGTAAATTTTTATTAAAGGTAAGATACAAACTGAATATTTACGAAATATCCATCTTTACAAATGCTTCGCATTTACCCGTTAATATATGGCCTTCCAATTCAATCACCCTTTTAATCCGGACGATGAACCCCTGATCTGGAGGTTGGTTTTAAGAATTATGGAATGAGAAGCGGTACTAACTCCCTTGGTATTAAGCTTTTTGAGTAGCACGGTGATCACATTATCGGCAATTTCTTCAACCGGCTGAGCTATGGCGGTTACCGGGGGCGAGTACAGTTTAAAAACGTCATAATCATCAAACGATATAACGGCCATATCCCCGGGCACTTTAATACCCAGCGTGTTAAACACTTTTAACCCGCAGGTACCTACGTGGTTGGTGCCAAAAACTACCGCGTCGAGCTCCTGATGTTTTTTAAAAAACACAGTCATCGGCTTAATGATCATTTCTTCGTCCTGGTTAAAAACAATCTCTTTAACCACCGGAGCAAAACGGCTTTCCTTCAGCGCATCCTTATAGCCCTGCATCCGGGCCAGCATTTGTGTTTGTGACGATGCAAAAGTAACGAAGCCTATATTTTTGTAACCCTGTTGTATTAAGTGCCTGGTAGCATTATAGGTGCTGAAAAGATTATCAACCTCGACATAATCGGTATTTACTTTGGGTAAATGCCTGTCGAACATTACCACCGGCAAGCCATCCTTAAGCAGCTGTTCTACATCGTCTTCAATACCTTCGGGCGGGGCAATAATATAGCCATCCACATGCCTGTCGCGGAACATATTGATCAGTTCCCTGGTTTTTTGGGTGTCATTATCAGTACTGCAATAAATTATTTTGTAGCCGTTTTTATAAGCCCTATCCTCAATAAGCCGGGCTATGCTGGCAAAAAAAGGGTTTGAAATATCTTCAACCATTAAACCAATGGTATTTGATTTACCGGTACGCAGGCTTTTAGCCAGGGAATTAGGTTTATAACCCACTTCTTCTACATATTTGGTAACACGCTCTACCAGGTCTTCACCTATCCGTTTTTCCTTTGCACGCCCGTTCAGTATAAACGATACGGTGGTTTTAGAAACCTTTAATTCATTGGCGATATCAACAATCGATAGTTTTTTCAATGGCTTATAATTGGCTAAAATCAAATATAAAATATAATCGCTTAATAACCATGATTTATTAAGCGATTATCGGCCAAAATATAAAAATAAATCGATTAAGCTAATTTGCTCATATTCCTTTTTTATTCAGTTTAGGATAACTGATCCCGAACAAAAATATCACCATATAACAAATGATAGGCAGGTAATAAGCCGTAGCAACATTGTGATTAGCGATGAGGCCCATAACAGGCGGAAACAATCCTCCACCTACAACTCCCATTACTATAAATGATGACGCGTTTTGCGTTTGTGAACCTAAATTTTTCAACCCCAGGCTAAATATGGTTGGGAACATAATACTGAAGAAAAAGTTGATGAACAGCAATGCAACAAATGATACCACGCCAAATCCCTGTGCTACAATAACACACATCAGGATATTGCCCAGAGCAAATATCGCCAGCAGTTTGTTTGGCGCTATGTAACGCATCAGGAAGGTGCCAATAAAACGGCCGGCCATCATCATCACCATGCTTAATGAAAAATAATAGCCCGCGTGTTCATCGGTTAAATGCATGATCTCGTGACCGTAGTTAATGAAAAACGCCCAGGTGCCGCCTTGTGCTGCCACGTTAAACAGTTGAGCTATGGCCGCAAAAACGAAATGCTTTTTTTTGAACAGGCTTTCCGGAATATGTCCTTCGGCAGCAACAGCGTATGAATCCGTAGCTACCACATGTGGATCTTGTAAAGGGGGCACTTTTAAAAATGAAAATGCTACACCAACTAATGCTATCACCGCTCCTATCACAATATACAGGTGTTTAACAGATATCAGGTCGTTAGAATGCTCCTGCCCCCCTTTTAAAACGAAATAGCCGCCCAACAGCGGACCAATAACGCCGCCGACACCGTTAAATGCCTGCGAAAAGTTAATACGCTGGTCGCTGGTACGCTGATCGCCGAGAGAGGCAACAAATGGGTGGGCCACGGTTTCGAGCGTAGCCAGGCCGCAAGCCAGGATAAACAAGGCAATCCGGAAGAAGTCAAACGATTTAGCATCAGCCGCCGGAACAAACAGGAATGCACCTGCAGCATAAAGTCCGAGGCCTAAAAGCACACCGTTTTTATAACCGAACTTTTTCATGAACATACCTGCCGGGATGCCCATCACCGCGTAAGCGCCAAATAATGATAACTGTACATACGCCGAACGCGATTTTGAAACGTGTAAAACATTTTGAAAATGCTTGTTTAATGTATCGCCAAGGGTCATGGCTATGCCCCAGAGCATAAATAAGGAGGTTACAAAAATGAGTACGACAAGGAACTTACGTTCGGTAAATTTGGGTTTGGTATCCATTGTGCAGGTTTGTTTGTTAATTGGACCGGTAAATTAGTTTAAAACTTCAAGGTACCAAAGGCTTATTATTACTTTTCCGTTATTACCGGATCATTATAAGGCTGTACCAATAGTTTCAGCTTATCCTTGCCCAGCAAGGCTGCATCAAATTCAATCCTGATATCTTTTGATTCGCCCTTCATCAGCGAAAAATAGTTATCATTCATTATTGCCGGCAGTATCTGTTCACCCGTGCCGGCTTTTGTTGCCTGTACGCGAATGGCAAATGCGGCCGCCTTTGATGAGGATGGGTTGCTGATCTTTGCATCCACATAATACCTGCCGTTAATTAGTTTTATGGTTGATGATACCTTCAGGCTAACCTTTGACAGTTGATTAAGGGCGGTAAAATCTGTGCGTTTATTACCCCGCCAGTAAAAATTATCTGATACCAGTTTTCCGTTTTTATCAATCAATCTTAGTTTGATGAAATGAACATCCGTAAGACCGCTGCTTTTCGGCGCGCCGCCGTACACCTCAAAATCCCAAAGCGAGTAGCCCCAGCCCGAGCCACGCTGCAGCCCGTACATGCGCACGTACCGGCCTTTTACTTCATCAAAGGTAACCTGTTGAACACCGACATGCCCATCGCCGCTTTCATAAACATCTTTCCAGCTTTTAGCATCGTCAGATACCTGGATCTTGAAAGCTTTACCATATGCCTCCTCCCAATTCAATTTAACACCGTTTATCTCTTGCTCCCTGCCAAGATCAACATAGATCCATTCGACATCGCTGGAGTTACTAGCCCACCTGCTTCCCGAATTACCATCCGTTACAGAACCGGCCTCACCCATGGTGGTTGATGATGCAAATGCTGGTTTGTTTAGTGCCAAATTTTCGCGGTTATCAGCAAAAGCCATGGCAAAGCAATTCAGCGCTGTATTCGATGGCGCATCGATAGTTTTTGACTGGCTATATTGTTTTACGATCTGTCCATCGCTGTTATAAACATCGGCATAAGCAATGAGGCTGTTTTCGTCGGTACTGGTGGTGTTGATCACTTTAATAGCATTATTTACCGGGTTCCATTGAATGTGCACCGGTTCGCAGGCTTTTTTAGCTCCCCAGTAGGCACCGGTGAGGTCATAATAGTAATCATAGGTTTGCCACACCAATGAAGGATAGGCCGACTGGCTCATCCAGGTCATAATGCCCGATGCATCTTCCCAAATGTTATCTTCCCAGCCTTCGTACATGGCTTTATTGGTTTCGATGTTCAGCAGCTGGGCTTTGCGGCAATAATCCTCGATACCTGTAGGCGCACCGTAACGGTTTTTAATACCATCGTCGTACCTGTCGGGCCCGGCATTACCTGCGGATGGGCCAAAGAAATGCAGGTTCCACATCTCGTTCCGCGGCCACCATTTGTCCTTCGGCATAAACTTTTTAAAGCTGTCGAAATTGGTAAACACCGCCGTACCTATCTCACTACGCAATCCCCAACCCTGATTACCGCCAAAGCCATTAGGAAAACGGCTGAAATACCAGCGCGGTTCAAAGTTAGTCCACGGACCGCTACCTGTTAGGTTACCGGCATGCGAGTTAGGTTGATAATACCTGTCGTTACCATCGTAAGCGCTAATGTCTTCGCGAAGCCAATTATTTAGCGGAGGTAAAGGCTCGCCCTCATTATCACCGCACCAAATGGCAATGGAAGGGTGATTTCTGAACCGTTTTATTTTTTCGATGGCGTTAGCATTGAAAGTATTTACGTCATTAGGCAGGTTAGGGATAGAGTTAAGCCAGAAATCATCCCAAATCATGATGCCGTATTTATCGCAGGCATCATAAAATTCTTCATCCGTGGTTGAGCCTATCCAGTTGCGGATGATGTTAAAATTCATTTCCTTATGCAGACGCACTTTGGTATCATACTCGTCTCCCCGGCAACGCAGCATATACTCGGCCATCCCCCAATTGCCGCCCTTTAAAAATACTTTGGTGCCATTTACATATAAATGCAATACATGGCCTACGGTATCATAGCTGTATTTTTTGATGCCGAACCGGATCTGTTTGCTGTCAGATAGTTCATCGCCAAGCTTCAGGCTTAAGTTACAGGTGTACAGGTTGGCATCGCCATAGCCATTGGGCCACCACAGTTTTGGGCCGTTGATCACCAGCTGCGAAAAATGTTTTGGGTCGATTTTTACCTCTGCATTGCCGTTAGCACCCACAAATACTTTTTGGGTAAACCGGATATTTCCAGGATTAATAACACCGGTTAAGGTCCCTGTTTGAAAAGTATCTGTGCTGTTTTTCACCCCAACCGAAACCGATACTTCAGCCCGGGCGGTAGTAGGCACATCTGTACGAATCCAGGGATCATTAATGGTAAGGCTACCTGTGTTGCTCAGGTAAACATCATCAGTAATGCCGCTGTTGAGACCCGGTACATAAGGCATCCAATCCCAACTGGCGCTGGGTATATATGTTGGACTGGCATAATTTACCAATGGGTTCAGCGGACAGTAAACCAAAACAGCCAGCGTATTTGCCCCTGTTTTATTTAAGAGTTTCGTTACGTCATACATACCCCGCTGCATAAAACCGTCCAGGCCGCCTATCTTCTTCCCATTCAGGTAGATCTCGGCTTTGCGGTTAATACCTTTGAAATTAAGCCAGATTTTTTGTTTGGTAAAATTGGCGGGAGCATTAAACTCAGTACGGTACCAGAAATTGCGGTCGTACTTCTTTTTATCAACCTTATAAATATTATCGCCGAAATTGGGATCCTTTTCCAAACCGGCTGCTACGTATGATGAAAATACAGTACCAGGTACAATAGCCTTTACCCAATCAGTAGTGGCGTAACCGTTTTTGTAGATGTCAAGACTATCGGCTCCCAGGTCGGCCTGGGCTTTTACTTTCCAGGTGATTTGTTTATTGGTGTTGTTGAGGTAAAAGATTTCCTGTGCTGATGCCTGGTTGAACAGCAGTATCACCGAAGTAAGTAATAGAATTGACTTTTTTATTTTGTAAATATTGACCATAAAATCGTTTTAGCGGATATTCTAATAATTCTTAAAGTAACCGTCATTGTGAGGAACGACGCAATCCCTGATTTGCAGATCGGCTCTGTATAGTTTGGGATTGCTTCGTTCCTACCCATGACAACTTAAAACGGGTGTCATGCTGAGCCTGTCGAAGCATGGTGGGCAGGACTCTGCGCGCGAGTCTTCGACAGGCTCAGCATGACAGGCCCTCTTTTGTCATTTCACCTTCAGGGGGCCTCCGGATTTAAACAGTCGCAATGACGTTTTCCATATTCTTCTTAATTTTGTTATTGAGCTTTTGAAAGCGAAAACGGTCTATCTTCAGAACCAATGCCACGGTTCATGGCCGGTTTATCACTCATTTCAAAGTGTAATACGCCGCCGTTCATAATATCAGCATGGCTGATCCAGTTATGGGTATAAAGCTTGCCATTCAGTGTCGCCGACTGGATATACACGTTCTCCTTGTTGTTATTATTAGCTTCTATCACGAACTTTTTGCCATTTTCCAAAGCGATGGTCATCTTTTTAAATAGCGGACTGCCAATTACATACTGATCGGTACCGGGGCAAACACTGTAAAAGCCAGCGGCACTCAACACAAACCAAGATGACATCTGGCCTTCATCCTCATCGCCGGGGTAACCGTTTTCGCCGGCGTTATACATTTTATCCATCACATCGCGCAAATGCTGCTGGGCTTTCCAGGGCTGGCCGGCATAGTTGTACAGGTAAAGCAAGTGATGGATAGGCTCGTTGCCCTGCGCGTACTGACCCATTTTAAATTCGGCCATCTCTGTCATTTCGTGGATCACCTGTCCGTACCCTCCTACTTTGATAGTTCCAGGCTCTGTAAATACTGAATCAATCTTAGCGGTAAAATTTTTTTCGCCGCCCATCAGGTTGATCAAACCCTGCGTATCCTGAAAAACAGACCAGGTCCAGTGCCAGGCATTACCTTCGGTATAGGGGCCACCCCAATCCATGGGGTCAAAAGGTTCAATCCAATTACCTTGCGCATCTTTCGCGCGCATGAAACGGGTTTTGGTATCAAACAGGTTTTTATAATTGTACATCTGCCGGGCAAAAACATCTTCATAAAATTTATTGCCGGTGAGTTTAGCCAGTTGATATCCGCAGAAATCATCGTATGCAAACTCCAGCGTCCAGGCAGTTGAACCAAGGGTTTGCGGTGTAAAAGGCACATAACCATTGGCATAATATTCCTTCCAGCCAGGGCGACCATTGGCACTGCCCCACGGACCTTTATTGGTAGCTTCATGATAATAAGCCTCCAGGGCTTTTTTGGGGTCGAAGGTGCGGATCCCTTTTACCCAGGCATCAGTTAACAGGGATATGGCATGGTTACCCAGCATCCCTCCCGTTTCACCCGGGAACGACCAGGCCGGCAACCAACCGCATTGCTGCTGCGCATCAAGCAGCGCATTTACAAGCCTGCCTTCCATTTTGGGGTGCAACACCGTATTCAGCGGGAATTGGGCACGGAAAGTGTCCCAAAAACCATTATCGGTATACATATAACCATCATGCACCTTGCCATCGTAAGGGCTATAATAGTATGGCTTTCCGTCTTTATTATATTCAAAAAACTGGTGTGAGAATAGATTGGCGTGATACATGCACGAATAAAAAGTCGCCTTCTGATCTTCCGTAGCCCCCTCAATGGCCATACGGCCAAGCAACTCGTTCCATACTTTATCAGCAGCTTTACGGGTGTCATCAAATGATTTGTATTTACCCAGTTCAGTTGTCAAAGTAAGTTCGGCCTGCTCCGGGCTGATATAGGACGAAGCTACTTTGACTTGTACCGTTTCGCCATCTTTAAATTTGATATAGGCCCCGATACCTTCGCCCTCTGCCGATCCGTTCTTTTCAGAAAGGATATTCTTTTTATTTTCCCAGGTTCCATAATCGGTAAAGGGTTTATCAAAAATAATGACAAAGTAATTCCTGAAATCTTTAGGGGCCCAGCGGCAGTTGTTTACGTAGCCTGTTATCTTCCGCTCGGCCGGGATGATTTTTACCCCGCTCATTTTAGTGTAGCCATCTAAAACAAGATAGGAGGCTTTACCTTTCGGGAACGAAAACCTCAGGTGCGCTCCCCGTTCGGTCGGCGACATTTCGGTTGTAATATTATTATCAAGTTTTACTTTATAGTAACCTGGTTGAGCGATCTCGTTATCGTGGCTAAATGATGCCGCCCGTTCATCTTCATTAACAACCAGTTTACCGGTAACCGGCATCAGCGAAAACACCGCATAATCGTTAACCCACGAACTGCACTGGTGCGATTGCTGAAAGCCGCGGATAGTATGTTCAAAGTACTGGTATTTCCATCCATCGCCGTTTTTGCCGGTTTGCGGTGTCCAGGTGTTCATGCCGAAAGGCAGCGAAGTAGCCGGATAGGTGTTACCGTACGAGAACTCATATTTGGTATTGGTGCCCTGTCGGGTATTCACATACTTAACAAGGTTAGCCTCCTGCGCAAACAGGTTTCCGGCATACATAAGCGCAACTGCGCAAATAAGCGAACGTATTTTCATTGGGTTATATTAAACACTAATTCCATTCGTGCTCCTCAATTCGAGCCTATTCGTGTTCATTAAACTTTACCCTGATAAATCTTGGCCTGTACAGATTAGGGTATTTCTTCAGATCGTTTAAAAAATCAACCGAGTTAATGTTATAACTGATCAGCAGTTCACCGGGCTTTGATAAGCTTGGATGCGCCTTGGCATTATAAACCACAAACGTTTTGGCAATAAGATCAGGCTTGCAATCCCATAATTTAATGATCGGACCAAACGGACCTACCGGGCTTGCACCTATCCGCATCCCTACGGATGTGGTCATCCCGCCTACCTGGAATATCAGCGCGTAACGCCCATCCGGCAGCGGGCTAAAACTTAACTCATTTGATACGCTGCTGGTTATATTGGCAACCTGTTCCATATCGCTTACCCAGGCTTTGCCATTATAGAAAGTCCACTTACTATAATTTTCAAAATCCCCGGGCAGTACACGGGCAACCATCAGGTTCTTGGCCATGCCACGTACCCCATAAACGTAAATATAGCCATCGGGCTTTGGCGCACCGGCTTTTTTGGTATTTACGTAAATCCCGGCACCAAACGAGCCGCTTTCCCCTTTCTGATCTACCAGGTAAAACGGCGTATCCATTTGTTTAAGGTCTTTATAAGGAGGTTTACTGTTTGCCGGGATCTTGATGAGCGTATTGCCAACTTCCCTGAAACCAAATGCTTCGTTGCTTACGTTATGCACCCTGTACCCAAAAATATAGATGTTGTTATTCAATGCCTGATTTACAAAGCCATCGCCAAGCCAGTAGTAATCTGTAGCTCCTGTTTTAGGTGTATGGGGGATAAAAATCGACTCCGGTTTTCCTTTAGCATTTTTATCCCAGTAAAACTTCATCTGTTTATCCAAAGGCTCATTGCCTTTTAGTTCAGCTACGGCATTGTGGATCATGGTGGCCCCCGGAGCCATAGTGTTATCACGCACCGCGCCTATCATGCTATCGCTGAAAATAAAAAGCACTTTATCGTTATGTTTTGCCTGGCCGGTCTCCTTCCCATTCAAAGGGATAGTATAAATACCATCGCCCCCGAACCAGCCCGAATCACGCTTTAACAGGGCCGACCATTCCGGTGCGGCCTCTGCCTTAAATTTAATATCGGTAAGATTAACAGTGTCAGCTTTTTGCGCAAAGGCTCTATTGGTTAAAACCAGGCCCAAACAAGCTAAACAAACAAGGGTAATTTTCTTCATTAAATAATATTTATACTGGTAAATGTTTATGATGATGGCTTTTGTGTTTAACAAACAGCGCAATAAAGCCGGTTAATCCTCCCATCAGCATTAAAAAACCGATGAAGCCGGCCTGGGTAAATGGTAAACCTAAAAAATGATAAACCGGGTTTATTCGGATCTTCTCTATCAAAAAACGCTCGGTACCGTTTAACACAAGGTACAGGAAAAACATAAAACCGGGTGTAACTATCCGTTTACGAAAAACCCACATCAGCAAAAACATACCAATGCAAAGTGCGGCCTCATAAAACGGCGTGGGGTATACCGGGTTAGCCAGTTGATTGCAATAGTTACCCAGGCAACCGGGCAGCAGTGTACCGGCATTGATAGCATTATGCGGATAATTGAACGCCCACATCCAATCGGGCAGCCAGCTTAAAAAACCGGGTTTTAGATGTGGGTTAACCTTACCCCAATCACCATCACCCGCCAGCTGGCAACCAATACGGCCAATGCCATACGCCAGCATCATGCCCGGCGAACCGATATCGGCAAGGTGGACCAGCTTCATGTTATGCCGGTGACCGATATAAAGATATGTCAGCGCGCCAAAGATCAAGCCTCCATAATAAGCAAACCCATTGGCAGAAAATATAGTACCCAGCGGATCATATCTCAACCTGCCAAAATGCTCAACGATATCAAAAAGTTTGGCACCAATGAAACCGAAAAATCCAACACTGAAAACAATCAGCCCCATTAATTGATAAGGATGTACCGAATATTCAGTTGTTTGTGGCTTAGGCAATGCAAACTTTTTCCGGTCGCGGTAAATCCAGAAGGCAAATGCACCCCCAATAAGTACGCCGGCTGTTAAATTTCCCTGCAATGAAAGGATATACGCCCGCGGGTTTGCAGCAAAAACCTGGTAATTAAAAACAGCTCCAAAAAGTTTAAAGCCAAATAAAAAACCGGGCAAAAAATTAATGATCATTTCAGCTGCCGAAGCGGGTTTTCCGATGATTACCTTCCGTTTAAATGCACTGATCTTTCCAATAGCTTCATATCTTTTAAATTCTGAAGTAAACACTATGTATGGCAAATAGAAAGGCGAGCGCTATAAAAAAACCAAGCGTTTGGATAGGAAATCCAATCCGGATATGGAAGAGATAATATATCAGATCGCCGATGGTTGGAAACATATCCTAATTTAAAGTTTATCTGCCAAATCAAAAAAAGGAGGCTGGCACCGCAGCGCCGGCCCCTTATGGTTATCTATTGGTTTTTAAAAACCTGCCTGGATGCCCAGGTTAATCACCCGCTGGTTAATGTACGCATCGCCCGCGGTATTGGTAGCAATTTCCGGGTCCTGCTGATATTTTTTGTAGTTATCAAAAGTGAGCAGGTTATATGCGCTCATATAAATGCGGGCGTTGTTAATCTTAAATGGTAACAGCTTGGTTGGCAATTGATAACCGATATCAACCGTTTTTAACCGCACGTAATGCGCGTTTAATAACCAGTAATCAGAAAAATAAGCCGTAGGGCTGTTTACCGAAGTTGGATTGGTAGTTAACCTTGGGAAGGCGGCATTGACCAGGTTTTCGGGTGTCCAGCGTTCCTGGTGTATGGGTTGAAACTGGCTTTGAAATGGTTCGATACCTGTACCAATCACCGCGAAACTGTAATTGAACGATCCCTGCAAAAGCACACTTACACTAAAACCTTTGTAAACTGCCTGCAATGAAAGACCGAGTATGGTGTTTGGCAGGTTCGGATTGCCTATCCGCCTTTTGTCAAACACATTAATAACGCCGTCACCGTTCAGGTCCTGGTATTTCAGATCGCCGGGCTGTAGCGGGATACCGTTATCTGGTACGGGTACCGATTTGCTTCCCGAATTGATGGCGGCAATATCGGCAGCGGTATAGTATCCTAAAAAGTGATAACCATATTGCTGCCCGATTGAATGACCGGTTTGCGCCAGCCATGGATATGCCGGGGTAGCCTCATCCTCATAGAGGATCTTGTTTTTAGCGTACGAGAACACGAAACCAACGTTATACTGTACTTTGCCAAGCGTGCTATGATAGCTGATCTGCCCGTCGAGGCCCTGGTTACGGGTTTTACCGATATTTACGGCAGGCAAACCAACACCCAAAATCTCCGGTATACTCCCCGGTGTAATCAGCTGATTGTAACGGATATCGTGGAAATAATCGGCCGTAATAGATATTTTATCATTAAACAAGTTGGCATCCAGGCCTATGTCGATCTTTTTAGCACGTTCCCAAACTACGTTCGGATTGCCCAATGAGCCTTCATATATAGTATTGTAGTTTTGAGCTGTTTCGCCAAAATTGTAACCACCGCCCTGGTTGTAAACCTGGTTATATACATAACGGTTACCCGGCGCTGCATCCGAACCAACCAAACCATAACTGCCCCTTATTTTCAAAAGACTGAACATAGGGAGAGCCTTTTCAAAGAACGACTCTTTGGCGATATTGTAACCAAAGCTCACAGCCGGAAAAATCCCAAAGCGATGATTAGCGGCAAAGCGGTCGGTGCCGTTATAGGCTACGTTAAAGTCGAACAGAAATTTCTGTTTAAAGTCATATCCCACCTTGCCCGATATACCGCGGAACTTTTGCGGCACACCAACCTGCGCGCCATCAAGCAGCGGATAGGTGAAATACGTTTGCGAAGTTTGATTGAACAACAACAATCCCGAAAAATGGTGCGAACCACGGAATGTCCTGTCGTAGTTGGCGTAAAGCTGCAGGTTGTAGTTATTGGTATTGATATCGGTGCTGCCTGTTAACGCATAAGTTTGATATACATAAGTAGCACCCGGCCTTAAAGAATATTGATTAGTAGCGGGATCATAATGATAGGCAGGGATGCCGCCGTTAAAAATTTGCTTGGTAAACTGCTCAATGCTTGAATAAGCCACCCTGCCGGTTACCGAAAGGCCATTGGTTAAAGCATCGAGCCTTTGGGTAGCACCAAAAAGCACGTTAAAATCGGTACGACGGGAATGCTGATAGCCGCCCGTTGCCAGCCTGGCGTTAAGCGTTGGCAGGTGATCAGGATTAAATGATGAATAGGCGTATGAATAGCTTCCGTTAGGGTTAAGATATGGCGCCGTAAAAGGCGTTTCTTTGGTAAAATTATATACCTCGCTCACGGCGTTCTGGTTATAAGGCTGGTTCAGGTCCGAAAAACGTGTGGTGATATCCAGCCGCAGATCGAGCGTTTTATTGGCTTTCAGATCGAGGTTTGAACGAAAGTTATAGCGTTTAAAATAGTAATTGGTATTCACCAAACTTTGCGGATCGGCAAAATCACGTACCAGACCATTTTGGTTCAGCGCGCCACCGGAGATAAAATATTTTACACCGGTTGTACCACCCGAAATATCCAGGTTGGCATTGGTTTGATAGGTGTATTTCTTGAAGATTTTGTTATACCAATCAACATTGGGGTGACCGTATTGATCGGATCCATTTTTAAACAGGTCGAGGTCCTGCTGGGTAAAACTAAGCGGGATGCCGTCATTATGCTGTGCCTCATTAATGAGTACCGCCGTATTGTATGAATCTAAAAACTGCGGCGTTTTAGTAGGCTGCTGGATGCCGCCTTCCACACGAAGGTTAACTTTAGGGGTGCCGGCCTTGCCGCGGCGGGTGGTTACCACCAATACGCCGTTAGCTCCCTTGATACCATAAATAGCCGTTGTTGACGCGTCTTTCAAAATCGAGATGCTCTCTATCTCATTAACATTGATCTGCTGCAGCTGGTCATAGCTGTACTCGATGTCATCTACAATAATGAGCGGCTGGTTACCCGATGGATTTAACGAGCTTACCCCGCGGATATAAAAATCGGAAGCATCCTTACCCGGCTGGCCCGAACCCTGCTGCGAAAAAAAGCCCGGCAATTTACCGGTTAAAGCATTTTGCACGTTGGCCGTTGGCACGGTACGGATCTCGCTGGCCGAAATGGAACTTACAGCACCTGTATTGGTGATCCTTTTTTTGGTTCCGTAAGCTACTACGGCTACTTCATCCAAACCGTTGGTATTGGTTTGCAGGATGATATCCATTCTGCCCGATTCAGATACACGGAGCTCACGCGGGATATAACCAATAAAACGCACAATGATGGTATTTGACTGCCCTTTAAGAACAAGCCTGAACTTACCACCCTGATCTGTAATAGCACCATTATTCGGAACACCTTTTTCAATTACCGATACCCCTGGCAATACCCCGGTAATATCGCGTACAGTACCTGTTACAGTCCTGCTTTGCGCAAATGACACCGCCGGGAGCAGGATCATTAATATCTGGAAGAGAAGTATTATTTTTCTCATAAAGCTTAATTTTTTTGGTTTAACTGGCTGAAGTTTTGAGATTACCATCCTGGATTTTGTTTCATATTCGGGTTCTTCAAAACCTCGTCATAAGGTATCGGGTACAGGTACATCTTTGGCGCTTCGAATTTGGTGGTGAGCGCATTCACCACGTTATAGGTAAGGCTGGAGCCTATCTTCACAATGCTGATCCCCTTTTGCGGCTGGTTCATTACCGTTTCAGCAATTTTCCAGCGGCGGATGTCCCAGTAGCGGTTCTCTTCAAAAGCCATTTCCAGGCGCCGCTCATTTTGGATGATGGCGCGCATCTCCGCTTTGCTCATACCGGCTTTAAGTCCGTAATTGCCGGTGCCCGCATCTATCCCTGCCCTTCTCCTGATGCTGATAACAGCATTATAAACCTCGGGAGTTGCTCCGGCCGATTCATTGAGTGATTCGGCATAGCCTAAAACCACATCAGCATAGCGCAGGATCTGCCAGTCTATGACATGAGCAGCGTAGGCATTGGTGTTTTCAAAATTGCCCATGAACTTGCGCATGTAATAGCCTGTTTTGGTTTGCTGTAATGAGCCGTTGGGTTTGCTGGCCCCTCCTTCATACAATTGCAGATCTGAGTTAAGCCATCTTGCACCGTTATAGAGCACGGTATAGGTTAAGCGCGGGTCGCGGTTCTGGTAAGGATTATCAGGGTTATAACCTGATGCCGGATCAGTAATAGCCAAACCGCTTTTCATGGGGAAGGCATCAACCAATTGCTGTGTCGGACTGGTTTGCCCCTTGCCTACTGCCCCGGTAAATCCAACCGGACCGTTAGTGGTTTCAATCGAGGATGAATTATCTGTTTGCCGGATAAATATATTTTCAGAGCTGTTTTGAGTCAGAAATACATCTTTAAAGCTGGGCAATAACGAATAAACATTCAGGTCCATTACCGCTTTTTCGGCAGCAGCAGCCTGTGCCCACCTGTCGGCGCTAAAATCGGTGTAACCTGTTAGCGGATTTGAGGCATCAATATTCTGTCCGTTAAATAATGGGCTTGCAGCATATAGCAGTACTTTGGCCTTTAAAGCCATGGCGGCGCCTTTGGTAGGGCGGTGATAATCAGCATTAGGGTTGCTCAGCGGCGCGGTCATCAGGGTATCCTTAATGGCATCGCATTCGCTTACAATGTAGTTGATACAATCGGCAAAGGAATTACGTGGCAAGGCCACATTATCCGTTATAGTAAACACCTTGTTGCCCAATAAGGGAACGCCACCGTAACGTTTAACCAGTTCAAAATAATACAGTGCCCTTAAAAAACGTGCCTCGCTTTTCCATACATATTTCATGGAGTAACCATGGTATTGTGCAAGTACCGGCACTACATCAATATTGTTCACAAACTCATTTGCCTTGCGGATGCCTGCGTAGTAATAAGCCCAAAGGTTTTCACCGGCGGGGATGGTATATGAATTATAAGATGCTGTTGAAAGTATGGTTACTACATTTGATGATACCGAAGCCGATGACATGGCATCATCACTGGCCGCGTCAAGGTAGTCGTTCCCTACCCTGTTGTGCCCGTTTTGGAGCGCTGCATAAATCCCATACAGGAACATTTGGGCATTGGTACCTAAGGAGTCCTTTTTGTCAAACACGTAATTGATAGTCACCTTATCAACCGGGAACTGCTCATATTTTTTACAGCCGGCCATTATGGTTAAGATGCCGGCGGCCGCTAAAATTATTTTGTTGAAACTCTTCATGATCGTAATATTTTTATGATGGCCAAAATCAAAGCTTAATGTTAACGCCGGCATTTATTACCCTTTGAATTGGGTAAGCAGTACCGTATACCTCCGGATCAAAATCTTTGTAGCCATACAGTGTATACAGGTTTTCGCCGTTCACAAATATTCTCAAGCCCGATAGCCTAAGCTTATGCGCCCACTCATAAGGCAGGTTGTAACCTACCTCGGCATTTTTAAGCCTTATATAGTTGCCCTTGCGCAGGTACAAGGTTGAGTTGGCGGTATTATTGGCGTTACCTATTGATAACCTTGGCGCAGTAGCCGTAGCAGCGGTTTCGGGTGTCCACCGGCCTAAAATGGTGTTGTACGCCTGCCCGCTGTAAGTAAGCCCGAGGAAACCCACACCTGCAAAGCCGTTCACCTGCGAGTTATTGAACATCAGCTCACGGTTCGCTACGCCCTGTAACAGGAAACTCAGACTAAAACCTTTGTAATTGAAGCCCGCCGAAAAGCCATAATAAACCAACGGCCGGTTACCACCTATGGCCGAAACATCAAACTGGTTGATAATATGATCGCCGTTAAGGTCTTTGTATTTTACATCTCCTGCCTGTGCGGTGTAACCGGTAGTTGTTGCACTGGTGGCAGCATCCTGGGCATCCTTGAAATAACCGATAGCCGTGTAACCATAAATAGCATTGGTTGAGCGGCCGGTGTGCCTGAGCCATGGGTAAGGATATGGCTCTTCGTCGCTAAAAATAATTTTTGACGATTGGATAGATGCATTACCCGAAATAAAGTAATTGAAATTTTGGATGTGGTTTTGATAGGTTAAAGTAAGCTCAGCGCCTTTGTAAAGATTAATACCCAAATTTTCGTAAGGATATGAAGTACCTAACAAAGCAATACTGTTTCCTCTAACCTGCAACAGATCATAATACCTGTCGTGGTAATAATCGGCAGTAATATTGAAATGATTATTAAACAGGGAAATATCGGCCCCTATATCCAGCTTGCGGGCTTTTTCCCAGCGGATGTATGGGTTGGCCAATGTGTTTTCAAAATAACCCTGTACCGGGCTTTTGCTGGTACCCGTGCTGTATGAATAACCCTGCGAAGGGCCGTAGGTTTGCAAAAAGTTATAATAACCGTAATTATCTACGTTGTTGTTTCCGGTTTTACCATAGGTGGCGCGCCATTTCCATGAGTTTATCCAGCTGAAATTATCTTTAATAAAATCCTCTTTACCCATTTGCCAGCCAATACCGCCGGCGTAAAACAAGCCATATTGATTGCCCGGAGGATAACGGTTATAACCGCTACTGTTGACAACCGCTTCAATAAAGTATTTACCGTCATAATTATAACCCGCTTTTAATGCACGGTTTGTTGTTACCTGCGAAAGGTCATAGTTTAATACAACCGAGCGTACATCATACAGTGCCATACCGGTTATATTGCTTTTGCCAAAAGTCCTGTCGTAATTAACTGATGCCTGGGCAAACGAGTAGCGGGCGCTTGAAACTGTACTGAACGAATTACTTTGCGCAACTGATGAGCCCACTGCCGAATAAGAACTGTCGGCGTTAAAGAAATAGGCATTATTTTGCAATGAGCGATTTAAAAAACTTTGCGATGAAAAAGCAAGATTGCCTTTTGCCTTTGCCGATAAGCCTGGTGTTATGCTGCTGAGGTCATAATTCAGATCGAGGTTGGCCAGTACATCATTGCTGCTGGTGCGCTGATAGCCTGAAAACTCGGTTTGCGAAAGCAGGTTGTTGGTATATGTTGTTGTACCGCCAAATGTGTTATTTGGATTATAAAGCGGATATGCATTGTTTGGCGTGCTGTAAAGAGCGCCCAATATGTTTCCATACCCTGCCCCTGGCTGCGTGCTTTGCTGGATACGGCCAAATAACTGAAGATCGACAGTAAATTTTTTGGTTACGTTAACTGCGAGATCGGAGTTAATGATATAGCGGTTAAGATCATTATTGGTGTTGTATGGTACAGCCGATGAGGTGCGGAACATCCCGGCCTGGTCAAGGTAGTTTAATGAAACACTGTACCGCGCTACCTGGGTACCGCCGTTAACATTAAGCTTGTAGCTGGTCATCGGCGAATTATCGCGCAATATGGTTTTAAACCAGTTAACGTCCGGATGCCGTAAAGGGTCGGTGTGGTTGCGGTAGGCGTTAAAATCGGCACTGCTGTAAAGGGCCGGCTTACCATCGTTTTGTAACGCTTCATTATATAAATACGCATATTGATAAGCAGGCAGCGGGTTTGGCAAGCCTAAAGGCTGCTGGGTGCCTGTTTGTGCAGTGAATGAAATATGCGGCGTACCCACCTGACCACGTTTGGTAGTAATAAGTAAAGTACCGCGCGAACTGTTGATGCCCAGCATCATATTTGAAAGCGCATCCTTTAATACCGAAACCGATTCGATACTTTCCGGATCAAGCGACGCTATCTCACGCTGAACACCATCGATAATCGTTATCGGCCCCTGCCCTCTTAATGAAAGGCCGAATTCCGTATTATCATTGGCCGAATAATTATTGTGCTGTACTACCGCCCCGATAAAGTCATTTACAGTCTGCACACCGGTTTGAGGTGCGGCGAAACCGCTATACTGCTGGGTATATAAACCGGGGAGTTGCCCGGGTAAAGCATAGGTATATAAAGTTGCTGGGGTACTGGTAAGCTGATTGGTATAGATAGTTGATATGGCGCCCACATTTTTTGATGTGCTGATGGTATCATAAAGCACATTAATGGTTTTAGGTGCCTGGATATAGGTATCTATGAGCCTCACCGTTAATTTAGCAGTGTTTTTAACTGTAACCTGGCGGGCGTTATAATTCACGGCGGTAAATACCAGGGCATCTCCCTTTATGGCGTTGATAGCAAACATGCCGTCTTTACCGGTAGTCAGGGTACTATTTTTTCCTTTATTGATTACTTTAACACCCTGCAGTGGGTTACCATACTCATCAAGTACAATACCGCTTACCTGACCGGGCCGTGCAGGCGCCACGGCAGTTGTATCCTGCTGCATGGCTGCATAGCTGGTTTTAACCAGTAGCAGCATCAACAGCGTGATACCTGTTAAACATTTATTTATGTAGCAATAAGCCATATTTTTCAGGTTTAAAATTGTTGGCAAAAGATTTAAATATCGTTTTAGCAGATCCTGTATAGTTAGGTGCATCTGCTTGTTTATTTCATCTACAGATCAACCGCATTTAAATGTATAGGTGAACGGGGCATCAGTATTACCATAGCCTACCTTTACCTTGCCCGTTTTATCTGTAAGGAAGTACTCCATTCTTGTGATGGTTTGCGTATCCCCTGCATTAAAGAATGATCTCGGCCAAAACGTAAGCTGGTACTTTTTACTGGTGGCAGTAGTTTGTTTCAATAATGTTTTAGAGGTTTGCTCACAAACGTTTATGGTTTTCCCATCGCTGGTGTAGGCCTTTGCGCACAGGTAAACTTCACTTGCGCCGCTTAACTGTGTATCGGTAACTGTACCATCAAAAGTCAGGGTTACAAAATCGTTATCCAATGATTTTGGCGGATCGATAGTGGTAAGCTGCGGGTTACAAAAGTCAACCAGGTCACCGCTGCCGCCGGTTACTTCAAAACAGGTATTACCAAGCAGCACACTGTAATAAGTACCATTGCCATCGCTGGTAAAACCGTTGCCGCTGTCGGTTATGGTATAGCCCAGTTTAACCAACATGTTATTATTATCGGCACCTACTTTTGTTTTGATATTCAGGTCTACAATGAACTCTACCCCACCGGCATGGCTGTAGGCTTTATCAGTTTGGTAAGCCACCCATTCCATGTCATCAATAAGGTTACCACCGTTACCGAAAGTTTTTTTCATGTATGCCGACCAGGTAAGGCCGTCGCCCTTTTTAGGTAAAGTACCGTCGGGTATCAGGGACATGGTTCCGTTACCTTGTTTGCTGGTGTACGTTATAGTGGTATTCTGCGCTGCCTTCCAGCCTTTAGGCACCAAAAAACCAAAAATGAGGTAGTCGGGGCCTCCATCTCCCACGGTAGGGATATCACAGTGTACCGTTATCGGCACAACTGAACCTACGGTAGCTGTGGCCGGCTGATCAACACTGGTAATTTGTTCGCCACAGCAGGCTAAAGCAATACCCAGCACCACCAAAGCACACAGCTTCCATAAATTTTTACCTTTTATATGTAAATATGATCTCATAATTTATCGGTTGCTTTTAGTTTATCAATTGGCTTTTTCAAGCACGTACACATAAGTATTATTGGTACAGCCCGGACTGAAGGTGATACTAAGCTGCCTTTTGCCGTTTACTATAGGATAAGTAAAAGCTGTTGAAACCGGCTTATCGCCCGTGGCAGTAAAGGTGATCTTAAACGGATACTGCGGATCATCAAGTGCAAAAGCACCATCCTTGCTTACCAGGAAGGGCAGCTTATTTACCAGTGTGTATCCCTTATCGGTGAAATTGATCCGGAACTGGCTAAAATCAATAATGGAGGTTAAATCGGTTCCATTACGGGTAGCTTTGATCACCCGCCAGTTGCCGGCGATATCTTTGGGCGCCTCGCTTCCGGGAACTATCTTTTCGGTTTTACATGATGATACTGCCATCATAAAGACAGCTATCAACAGCAAGTAAAACCATTTTGCTTTGTAATTATATTTCATATCAATACTATTATACTGTCGGTGATTAATAGCCCGGGTTCTGGATCAGTTCGGGCGATTTGGCTACCTCGCTTTGCGGGAAAGGCCATAGGTACATCGCTTTACGGAAATTGCGTTTGCGCACATCAAATTGTTTATATGCTACTGCCGCACCATCCCGGTCAACCTCCATGCCTTTGGTAGTGATGTTGTCAGTTTGATCAGCAATTTTCCAGCGGCGCACATCCCAAAAGCGGTGCTCTTCAAAAGCCAGCTCAATACGGCGTTCATTTTGAATGGCTGTACGCATATCAGCCTGGCTCAAACCCGCGGGCAACTGGTATGGGTTTAAGCCCGCCCGTTGACGGATAGCCTCAACTGCCGAATAAACTAATGCGGTTGGCCCTTCATATTCATTAGCAGCTTCGGCATAGTTCAGCAGGATCTCGGCATAGCGGATCAATGGTAGGCAACGATCTGTCCGGTGCATAAAATCGTTGGCCACGGCAGCCGGGTCGAGCATTTTATTGGTGTAGTATCCGGTGGTAGTGCCAACATGTACGGCATCAGGTCCCGTTGTATTTCCGTTGTATTTACCAACAAAAATATTTATGGGCGAGGTACCCGACGAAAGCCTGATTTGCAGAGGCGTTTGGTCATGGATGATGCTATAATCCAAACGCGGATCGCGGTTAGCATAAGGATTATTGGGATTATAGTTTGATGTAGGGTCTGTTATATTTTTACCGTTGCTCATCGGGAAAGCATCAACCAATCCCTGCAGGGGGAAAGCACCGTTTTTGCCCGTACGGGTCGGTGGCTGCCATAAGTTTTCTAAATCCACGTTGCCGGTCGGGCGCATCAACTGGAAAATATATTCGGTATTTACACGCTTGGTAAACAGCTTTTGAAAGCCAAAACCCGGGGCGGTGGCATTGTCAACGTTGAGGCTATACACCCCTGTTGAGATAACGGCGGCCGCAGCTTGTTCGGCAAGTCTCCAGCGCTCTTTATCGTAAGCCGGGTATCCCACCAATTCAAGCGTTTTACCCTCACCGATAGATTGCCCGTTGAACAAAGGACTTGCGGCATAAAGCAGCACCCTTGATTTTAAAGCAAGGCAGGCCCCTTTTGATGCACGGCCATAGTTTACCCCCGATTGCACAGTCGGCAGGTCCTGCGCTGCCGCGTCACACTCGGCAAGGATATAATTCACGCAATCGGCATAGGTATTGCGGGCAGCCGGGATCTTATCCGTATAGGTGTAAACACTGTCGCCAAGTAAATGCACACCGCCGTAATGTTTCAGTAATATAGCATAATACCAGGCCCGTAAAAACCGCGCCTCGGCTTTCATTTGTGTTTTGACGAAATTATTGATTGGTGCCTTAGGCAAATTTTTAAGCAACTGGTTTACCGAGCGGATATTGGTATAACAGGTTTTATACGCATCATCGGTAACCACGGCGGCATTGATGGTGCCCGTTTCAAATGCCAGGGCTGTTGATCCGGCAGATGCTGATACTTCCGCTTCGTCGGAGGCAGCATCGATACCGCCGTTAGGCGTAGGCGAAAGTATTGGCCCGTAGGTAAACCTTCCTGCCGCCGCACTAAAACCAACATTGCTGTAAATACCGGCTAAAAACGATACGGTATTAGCACTATCGGTAAACACCGTCTCGCCGGTTAGGTTTGATGTTTGTGTTTGCCCCAGGAAACCTTCCTTTTTACATGAAGTAAAAACAAGGAAGCCCCCGAAAACCGAATAAGCAAGAACCTTAAAGTAAAGTTTTTTCATACTATAGGGGTTAGTTAACATCGTGCTTCGACAGAGAAAATATAAAATCGTTTTAGCAATTTCATATTTTTTAACCCGCGGAGCAAATGTTTTAAAAGCTGTTTGTTAATTGGTTTATAATTCAGATGTTGAAATCTGATACTAATATAGTTTATAAAAACGATTTAGCAAATTTTTCGAGTTATTTTTTTATAATTTTTAAAATCACAATTTCTATACTGGAATTTTAACAATTACAACATTTGCAATCGGTTGAAAATGTTGTAATTGTTATTATAAAAGCGTTATCTATTTAAGTCCATAGTACTTAAGCGGAAGCCACAGGTCTGATTTTCTCTTTTTCGATACCTGAACGTGTAAATTGAACTAAAAACTTAGCACCAATTTATTGGTAACCCGGCATCATTTATTTCATTCCGCCAAAAAAACGACTAAAAAACAGTGCCTGGTAGTTGATGGAATTGCCCCAAAATTCCCAGGTATGGCCTCCCGGCCTTACAGTATAATCATGGGGGACTTTGCGTTCAAGCAACTTTTCATGCAGTTCCTGGTTAGCCTGGTAAAGGAAATCATCATAACCAACATCAAAAGTAATAGCAAGTGAGTTGGGTTTTAACAGGTAGATGAGGTTTACCACGCTGTTTTGTTCCCACCTGTCGGGGTGTTCGCTGTATTTACCCAATACGCGTTCGATGCCGAAACTATCCGGAAAAGGCCTGATATCAACCGCGCCACTCATGCTCCCGGCAGCACCAAATTTGTCTAAATGCTTAAAAGCTATATACAACGCGCCATGTCCGCCCATACTCAAACCGGTTATGGCCCTCCCCTTTCGGTCAGTTATGGTTGAATAATGCTTATCTACCCAATTCACCAGCTCAGTACCTACATAGGTTTCGTATTGTGAATCCTTAATGGTTGGGCTATCAAAATACCAGCCAGCAAAATCGCCGTCGGCACAAACTATAATAAAATGATAAGTATCGGCCAAACCGGCAACAGCAGGGACTTTTTTAATCCAATCGCTGTAATTGCCGCTAAAACCATGCAGCAGGTATAATACCGGGTACTTTTTGGTGCTTGAATAATCGGCCGGCCTGATCACCACAGCCTTAATGTCTTTGTTCATTATGGCACTGTGGGTCAGCACCGTATCAACCGTTGCGGCGGCAGCTTTCAAACTGTAAACCGCAAGGCCAATAAACAATGGAATAGATAGTAACTTTTTAATATTCATCAGTATATAGTGATTTTATTTTGAGGCGATGATGGTGATGTGATGGTTTTGCGGTTTATTGATGGTGTAGATCTGGTCGGTAAGTACATCCATTTCTTTTTGCCAGGCATCGCGCAGGCTTTTGTAACGGGCACGGGTATAGTTATCTTTATTTCCGTTAACAAAAATGTCTTTTTTGGCATACTTGCTTATGGTATCCATAGCGGCGTTGGTATCATGGAATAACAAGCCTTTGCCTTTTAAAAAGTCAAACTGCATCCAGGTATACATGCGGATACGCCTTTCAATGTCCCAACGTTCCTCGTTCAGTTCCCTGATCTGGATGGCCTGCTGATATTGCGGTGTTATAGTGATCTCGGCCAGGTTGATACCTGCGCCCAATTGCTCAGCCGACCAGCTACCCATTTTTTCTCCATCGATAAGGACATCATAATTGGGTGTTTTTAACCCTTTAACGGCAAGCAACTCCTGGTTCATTTCTTTGGTAAACGGCACAACCTTAAGCGCATCGGCTTGTTTTTTTCGGTTTCCCCAGCCACGCGGAATGGTATCAATGGGGTACGGCAATGAATTTGCGAGGTAATTGAACGATACGGAATCTGCCGAAGAAACCACGTTAGTTACTTTACAATTCACCGCCTTAATGGTCTTTTTACTTTTTGCATCAACAGCCACATCAGCCACTACCTTATTGCTGAAGCCCTGCGCCTTTAGAAAAAGATAAGCCATCACGAGGTGCCCGTCATTGTCCGGATGCACCCTGTCATTAGGCGTTAAGCTGAAGGTGGAATCTTTGGCTTGCTCACGCAGGTTGATCTCTGTCATGGGATGATAGAAATCAACATAACCCCAGTTATTTCTTTTCGCTGCTGCTTGCTGAAAATCGATCACCTTTGAAAAAGCCGCACTTTTTTTAGGATAGATGTTTTTTGTAGTAAACTTGCTTGTTTCATCATAAGGCGAACCAAGAATAAAAATTTTACGGATCTCGGGGTGTTGCTTTAGTTTGTTTTCCAGCAGTGCATAGTTATCGTATGAGCCCTGGATCCTTTTATCCATAACATCCTGTGCATCGGGTCGGTACCATTCAAAATAACCGGTGTCGTTCATGCCCCAGGTAAGGGTTAACACATTTGGCTTTTTGCTGAACACATCATCTTCAAAACGGTCGTTGATCTGTCTTACAACATCGCCGCCAATGCCGGCGTTATAGCAGGTTATCCGCATGTTAGGGAAACGGGTCATATAATACAGCCAGATGTACGAGTGGTAATGGCCCCCATCTGTAATACTGTTGCCAACAAAAGCCACCCGGTCGCCCGCGCGAAATGGCGCTATGTTTTGGGCAGTTACTGCTCCCCGAGCTGCTATCAGTACTAATAATAAAATCAACTTTTTCATTAACTGTTAATTATAATGTGTTCAGCAAAAAATAAATTCAAACTATAAACCCACCAGGCTGTACGGAACCCTTACTGCTTTTACCTGGTAAAAGTTAGGATCCTGGTTATTATTTACGCAGGTGGTTGTGCTGCAGCTGCCGCCATCACCATTATAATTAAGGCAATAGGTAACAAGCAATTCGTTATGTCCGTTTATAAACTCAGCGTGGATGGCCGGGGTATAGTACTTTGCCAAATGGCCCTGGTAAACATCATTGATGGTGAAAACCATTTTAGGCGCAGTGAAAGGCCCCTTAGGACTATCGGCCGTTGAAATATAAATGTTATGGCTCGCCGGATCACAAAAATAGCCCAGGTCCATTTGCATCATTACATATTTATTGTTCACTTTTGATATGGTCACATTTTGCTGCGTGGTATTGCCCGCACCTACGTTTATAGCTGCCGCCGAAGCGGTTGTACGGGTTGACGACCATGAAGAGCCTGTCCAGAACGACCAGTTAGACGGGTTACTTACCGGGAAGCGGGCCAGGAATACATTGGACGTATTGAAGAAAACGCTTTTGCTTCCGTAAACATATACCGAGTCGTTAGTAGCGTTTTTAACCATCCCGTTTGAAAACCCGGTTTCTGTTTGGCCCGACATACCCGCAGGTGTTAACCGCGCGGCTGTACCCCAGTTAAGTCCGGATGTGTTTTGAGTTAAGTCATAAAGCACCTGGTTTTCGGGTGTAGATCCGTTGGCCGATTCAAATGTGTAAAGATAAACGTGGCTACCGGCCTCAATTCCTGCGCCGGGCCAGCGATAGGTTGAGTTATGATCGCCCGGGCTTTCAATGATCTCCATGCTGTTTACCGGCGAATTATTGGTAGTGATATTTGGCGTAAGTGATTGATCCCAGCTGTGACTGGCCGGCTGCAGCAGGGCCGAATTATGATATTTAAAAAACTGGCAATATAACTGTCCGTTACTTTGAAGCTGTGACGATTCATAGGCATCTTCGGTTATCCAAAGCACTTTTCCGTTGTTGGCCCCATAGGTAAGCGGGATACTTTTTCCCTCATCAAAAGCCACGGTGCCATTGGTACGGTGAAAAAAGTTCACGACATCATCGTCGCGGTAAGCCTCGGCTGTAAGCCCGTTAAGCAGCCAGGTTTGCGCCGTATTCCCGGCAACAAATATTTCCTGGGTAATAGGCGTACCATTAGTGGCAGATGATCCATGATTGGTGACCGCAAGCCCATTACCCACATTAATAATTTTATAAACGCCGGTACTTACTGCCTGAATATACCATTGCTGGGCATTGTTAGTGTTGGCTTTATCCTGCCATAGGCCTGTACCGGGATTCGTGGTGGCCAAGGGTACTTCCAGATATTTACCGCTGGCTACGTTCATGATCTTAAATTTGGTAGTGCTGGTTATAGCGCCGCTACCCTGTTGTACAATTATCCATTTTTGGTTGGGAGCCGTGGCCGTACCACTGCCCGAGTATTGGTTTTGCTGCGCACCGGTGCCATCATTAAGCATACCGCTGCTAATAATTTCAATAGCTTTACCGCTTAACACGTTGGTGATGAAAAAGGTTCCGTATGAGCTTACCGGCGATCCGCTGGTTAGTTGTACAGAATCTGTGCGTACAAAAGGTTTGGGGTACTTAACGGCAGCTTGTTTGCTGCATGAGGCCAGCAAGGCCATGGCCGTCATGGTACAGGTGAACAGGTTTGTTTTCATAATTTGGTTTGGTTTATAATTTGGTTTGATGTTTGGTTAGTGCTGTCAAATCATTCAATTTATAAAATCGATTTAGCAATTCTATATAAAAAACCTGCTCATCTTTCCTTCACGCATATCCTAAATTATCAGATCCCCCAGTTTTTATTGGGTGTTGCGCCCATACTTAGTTCAAGGGCGCCGCCTGCCGCAATATCCTTATAATCGATATAGCATTTATTATAGGTTTTGCCGTTAAGCTTTGCTCCCTGTATATAAATATTTTTTGCCGAATTATTATTGGCGATGATGGTAAAGGTTTTACCCTTTGCGTATTTAGGATCAAGCTTTAACGTTACTTTATTAAATACCGGACTGGTGATCTCCTGCCTGGTATCGCCGGGACAAACCGGATGCAAACCACTCGCTGCCAATACATACCAGGCCGACATTTGCCCCACATCTTCGTTGCCTACTAAACCCTCTACCGAGTTTTTATAAGCCCGGCGGCAGATCTCACGGGTCCATTTCTGGGTAAGCCATGGAGCGCCCAACCTGTTATATAAAAATGGAACATGGTGCACAGGCTCATTGGAATGATTGTAGTAATCGTTCCACATCATGTTATCGGGCGTTTTTTCAAAAAGATTGTTCAGATCAGCTATCACCTTGTCGCGGCCGCCCATCAGTTTTGCCATACCATCAACATCCTGCGGCACAAACCATCCCTGCTGATAAGGGTTGCTCTCAATACAGCCGTACCATTGTTTAATCCGCCCCTCTGCAGGCCATGGAAGCCAGTTGCCGGTACTATCCTTAGGCCGGAACCAACCTTTATCCGTATCAAAGATGTTTTTAAATGCCTCTCCCCTTTCGCCGTATTTTTTTACGTCTTTTGTTTTGTTAAGCGCTTTTGCAAGCTGTGCAACGCACCAATCGTTATAGGCGTATTCAAGCGTATAGCTTATGCTGCCACCACCCGGAGTAAAACCCTTATCGCCATTGCCAAATTTTTCAACAGTGCTCACCGCTAATTTATAGGCATCTGGTATATTATAATTACGGATGCCTTTGGCATAAGCATCGGCCAATACAGCTACAGCCGGGTTGCCAAGCATACAACCGCTATATGCATTCAGCAGTTCCCAGCGCTCCAGGTAATCTTTCTTCTTTTCATTCGCAAGCGTAACCAGCGAATTAACCAGGTCATTAACCAGCGAAGGGTTAATAATGGTTTGTAAAGGCATCTGGCTCCTGAAAACGTCCCACCCGCTAAATATGGTGCGTTTTTTAAATGTTGTAGTATGATGAACCTTGCCATCACCACCCATATATTGCCCGGTAACATCGCTTACAATGCGGGGATCGATCATGGTATGGTACAATGCTGTATAAAACACCGTTTTTTGCTCTGTAGTGCCCCCCTGGATACTTACTTTTGATAAGGCGTTATTCCAGAGGTTAACGGTATGCTGATGAACAGCATCGAAATTCCAGTCCTTTATTTCGGCTTGCAAATTGGCTTTGGCACCAGCTATACTCACAAATGAAATACCCGATTTAAGCAATACCTGTTCACCGGCTTTGGTAGCAAATTCGCTATAAAAACCAAGGTGCTTTCCCTGCTTTTCCTTCAAGCCTTTAAGGATCTCAGCATTAGCTACGCGTTCCTGGTATTTATCGCCGGTAACATCGTCCAGCTTACGGCTCCAGTCCCTTGGAATATCGGCACTCCAGACGCCATAGTTTTTAAGCGGCTTGCTGAATTGGGTATAAAAATATACTGTATAATCTGCATGTCCATCACCATTGCCCCATCCGCCACCGTCTGGGGTGCATTTCATAAAGCCCTCAATAGCGTGGTCATCAACTACTTTTACATATTGCAGCGTTGAAGTTCCTCCCACCCTCCGGGCCAGATCAATCTGGATACGCGATTGTTTATTTTGAGAAAAGGTAAAGCGCAACATGCCGCTATGAGGGGCGGCAGTGGCTTCGGCCTTGATATGATTATCAGTTAGCAGAACACTGTAATATCCGGCCGATGCTTTTTCAGTGCTTTTATCGTAAGCAGAACGATATCCAACCCCTTTAGTGCCTGGTTTACCGGCACTGGTTTTAATTGGCCCCGCTGTAGGCATTACCAAAAAATTCCCCAGATCGCCATACCAGCCAATGCCACTCATTTGAGTAAAGGCAAAGCCTTCAATACTTTTATGTTCATAGCTATAGCCCGAGCCATTGTCGCCTCCGGTTATGGTGTTTGGGCTTAACTGTACAAGCCCGTAAGGTGTGGCAGCCCCCGGAAAGGTTTTACCTAAACCATGGTAAACCCCTGCCCCATCAGCGCTGGTGCTGGCACCTATAAAAGGATTAACATAGGAAGCCGCATTTTGCGCTTTCAGCACTGTTGCCGGACTAAACAACATACCCGCGGCAAACACGGTTGTTAAAGATTTTTTTAAGGCTGGCAGCGTAGTTATGTTCATAATAGTAGTACCGGATAGAAAGTTTAGTTTACCGTAAGTTTTTTAGGACAGATAAACCGTCAGAACTAAAATTGACCGGTATTTATTAATTGGTTATTGCACGACCAAATTATATAATAAAATCGATTTAGCAAATTTTTGTTAATTTTATTTTTTTCAGATAGATATTCTGACTGAAGCTTCCATTAACATTGCAGTGACATACATACCTACAGCCATTTGCTAAACCAATCCAACGTCATTTTAAAATGTTCCGGCGTAGATGTATGGAATAGCTTTGGCGTTACATCGCGCATAATCTTATCGGTTGCCCCTTTCGATCTATATACTTGCATGGCCGAAGCGTAAGCTATGTTTGCTCCGGGAAGCGGGCAATTGGGATCATTTTCTGTGCCTACAATCAACATCGCACGGGGCGCTATCAATCGCAGCATCGACGGACAGTCGAACTCGCCGGTGATACCGGGTAATAGTTTATCCCATACAGCCTGTACATTACGCCTGTTTAATACCGAATCGCCAAGGTCTTTAGCTGCCTGCAAATGCGCTCCCCGGATAGTACCTGCACGCCCCTGCCATTTATCATTATCTAATGACCATTTGAAACTCTGCACTGCAATATCCAGTACAATTACTTTTATCCGCTTATCTACTGATGCCGCAAGCCATGTTTCCATCCCTCCCATGGATATGCCGCCCATACCAATGCGGTTGGCATCTACATCAGGCCTGCTTGCCAGGTAATCGGTTACCCTCCAAAGATCGAAAGCGGTATCAAACAAAAATGGATGCGTTTGATGGGCTTTGTCCTTATTTTCCCAGGCAGCGGTGGCAGCTGCTACGTATTCTTTTGAGCCGTGCGCGCCTCCGGCAATGCGTTCGCCATGAAAGCGGGCATCAATGGCTACGCCCATGATCCCTCTTTTAACCAATTGGTACAACATGTTTTTGTTGTCTTCCTTTTTACCACCTGTACCATGTAAAAAAATTACAGCAGGGTATGGTTTTATACCGGTAACCGGCTTATAAATAAGAATAGGCACCCGTTCGTCCTTTTCGCTGTAAATAAAACCGTGCTCTATAATAACCGAATCTGTTTGTGTTATTGTAATGGATGGATTTAATGGAACGCGTGGCCTTTCCAGCAGTTTTTTAATAATCAGCAACAACCTTATCAACAGGAGGATAATTTATTTGCTGCGCAAATGAAAGCAAAGAGCATAACGATAATGTAATGCCGACACAAAGCACTTTAATCTTAAACAACATAACATGATTGATTTACCTGTACAATGTATAAAATATACAGCTTAATGAGTGTAACAATACTAACATGTAATAAAAAGCACAAAAGCTGGATGTCTCCATCCAGCTTCTGTAGAAGCTACCATTAACGGTAACTTTCCTGAGCACGTTAATTTTCTTCGGTGTATTTCTTAAAGTTGTTAAGTATCGCCTGCCAGCCATTTTTTTGCATTTCAAGGGGATTTTGATCTTCAGGGTCGAATGTTACTTCAACTTCGGTTTGATCGCCATGCGCTTTGAAGGCAACCGAGGCCTGCCTGCCGTTTGGCATGGTATAGGTAAACTTTTCGCCATCAACAATTTCGTCATAAGTAGCTTCAAAGTCAAAACCAAAGCTTCCGTCTTTAGCTTCCATTCTTGCCGAGTATTTTCCGCCTACCCGCATATCATTTGATGCAGAAGGACATTGCCACGAAGGATCGGCAAAGTTCCATTTGGTAATGTGTTCGGGATTGGTGTAATAATCCCAAGCTTTTTTAGCATCTGCATTTACCGTAGCGGTAACAGTGATCTTATTGCTCATTTCTTACTTTTTTAAGGTTAATAATAATTGGTCAAGTTTTTCGAGGGTTGCCATCATTCCCTGTTCCATGCCCATCTGGATAACCGTTTCCAAATCTGAAAGCGATTTATAAGTTACAATGGTTTCTACCAAAGCGTTTTCTCCTTTATCGGTGAAATTTACAAGCCACTCCGCGCGGGGAAGATCTTTATTTATTTCACCTTCTGCATTACAAAAAGCATCCAATGATGTATAGTAATCAATCGGTTTGATTTTCAGATAGTCTGTCCAGCCCCAGTATTCTGTACCATTGGGCTCTACCATGGCATAGTGCCAGTGGCCACCTTCGCTAAAATCCATTGATTTGGTTTTGGTGGTTAAGGGTGCTGGCGCAAACCATTGGTCAAGCAATTCCTGCCGGGTGTAACAATCCCAAACCAGTTGCCTGTCGGCTAAAAATTCACGCCTGATGGTCAGCGTATTTTTTTCTTTATCTGCAATAAAATCAAAGTACAAGTTGTTTTTCATTTTTGTTGTTTTTTTAAGGTAGCTAAAAGGTTATCGAGTTGCAGAAACCGGGTTTCCCAAATCTTACGGAATTGCTCCAGCCATTTGTCTATTTCTTTCATTTTGTCAATCTCCAATAGATAATAAATCTCCCGGCCCCGATGCTCCGGTTTCACCAGTTCACATTCGGTTAAAACCCGCAAATGCTTTGAAATTGCCTGTCGGGTAGTATCAAAATGTTCGGCAATGGCATTGGGTGTCATTGCCTGCAATGCTATTAAAGCGATAATAGCTCTGCGGGTAGGATCGGCAACAGCCTGAAAAATGTCTCTTCTCATTGAAGTACTATTTACGAACCGGTTAATAAGACCGCCGGTTCATTTAAAACTTATTTCCTGATCATGGGCAGGTATTTTTCCCAATTGTCAATAATTACCCAAAGAACAATTGCGATCAATACTAATACAATAGGTAAACCTGATGGGGCCATACTAATATTAGCCAATAAAATACCGGTTAAAAGAGGTACAAGTACTAATGCGCCGAGCGCCCTGGTCCTTGGGATAATCAATAATACACCGCCAAGGATTTCCATGGCACCCACCAGCGGCATTAGCCAGCCTATTTGCATAAAGGCCTGCCCCGCTTTCACCATTTTTTCGGGCATTTCTTTAGGCATGGGCATGTAATGAAAAAATTTGTCACAACCGGCGTTGATAAACATTAGCCCGGTTAACAGGCATAAAACAAATAGGATTTTAGTTTTCATGGTTTGGTTTATTTAAATAAGAAACTGATTGGTTGCAAATATATACGCAACTAATTGGTTTCACAAATTTATTTTGATTTTTTTAGTTATAAACACAAAGCCCCGATATCTGCGATATCGGGGCTTCTAATTATCCAATTTTATAACTGTTATCCCAGTTGCAGATCTTTTTGCTGTACAGCGCCTGGTTGCCCAGGTGCACACTGATGGCGGTGCGGGCTCCCGTGAATACATTACTATCCGGTAGCTCATTATGCTGTATTTTTTGATAAAAATCGTTGAATGCATACCAGGTACCATCTTTCGTCGCCTCGGGCAGAATGGGTGTGCCTCCTTCTTTATTCCATACAATACGTGTTGCACCGGTTACGCCGTCTACAGTCCCTTTTTCTTTCAATAGTTTTTTCTCGGGGTAAAACATGCCCTGATCAGTTAGCAGGGATACAGTACCCAGGGTACCTTTAATCTTGAAAAGATAGCCGTCATGCGCATTGCCGCACATCGCGCCGAAATTACCGATCAGGCCCATGTCCGGGTAACGTAACATCAGTTGTACATTATCATAGGTCTCCCTGCCATCTTTAAACACATCTATTCCACCGGTGGCAAAAAATTCCTGCGGATGGGTATCAAAAACCCAGTTAATAAAATCAATCTGGTGCGAAAGCAGTTCGGCCGCCAGTCCGCCCGAATATTCTTTGTACATGCGCCAGTTGATGGCCCGTTCCAGTGAAGGATCAGGCACCGGGCGTCGCCAGTTGCCATTGCGGTCCCAGCGGCAATCTACTTGCGTTACTTTGCCCAGGTAGCCTTTATTGATCATCTCTTTAACCCGGTAATATAAAGGCGAATAGCGGTACTGGTGACCAACCTGCAGCACCTGGTTGCTGCGCCCATGCATCAGGCTCACAAGTTCAAGCGCCTGATCAATGGTATAGGTCATCGTTTTTTCCAGGTATAAATGTTTGCCCGAGCGGATAACATCAGCAGCCACAGCGTAGTGCAGGTACAGCGGAACAGCAACGATGATCGCCTCCACCTGCTTATCATCAATTAATTTACGGTAATCCGTATATATTTTCACTGAACCAGGCTTAACCAGTTTTTGTGCTGCTGTCAGCCTGAAATCGAGCACATCGCACAAGGCAGTAATGCGGAACTGATCGGGCATTCCGTTAAGGATATTCATAATCCCGGTACCACGGTCGCCACAGCCTACCACTGCAATTTTAACAGGATCGGCCCCGGGCTGTATTGCGCTCAGGTTTTGGTTTAGCAATAGTCCGCCTGTTAGCAGGCCTGTATTTTTCAAAAAAGTTCTTCTCTCCATTTATCCAGTTTTATTGTTGATATCCTTTAAAGTAAGCAGTAACCGTATCTGCTATACGGCCATCCGGCTTCCGGTATACAATATAAGCACCCAGATCCTTCCGGTTTTTCAGAAAGTTCAATGTGCGTTTTAATCCCATTGTCATAAACCCGTTATCATAACCATCCGCTGTTATTGCATCTTTTGCATAAACGGTAACGCTGATCATTTCGTTTTGAATTGGATAACCTGTTAACGGATCCATCAGGTGCGAAACCTGTTTGCCGCCTGCTTCATGATGTTTGCGGTAATTGCCGGATGTAGTAATGGCGCCATCCCCCGGCTCGATCACTTTACGCATCGGGGCCGGGTTCAGGTCATCACCACTGATGCCTTCAATGCCCACCTTAAACGGTTCGTTTCCGGGTTTATGGCCTTTAATGCGCAGTTCGCCACCCAATTCGATGAGGTAGTTATGAATGGAATGCTGTTCCAATAACGAAGCCAGCAGATCGACAGAATAGCCCTGCGCGATGCCGTTGAGATCCAGTTGTACTTCCGGCTGGGTTTTGTGTAAAAAAGTACCTTTCAAACTGATTTTATCCGCTCCTACATGATGAAGGAGGTTTTGCACTTCTTCCCGGTCGGGGTCATGTGCCGGTTTAATTACACCAAATCCCCAGGCATCAACCAAAGGTTTCACTGTGGGGTCAACCAGCCCCCCGGTTGCGTGGCTGATCTGCAGCGCACGGGTGATCAGCACACGAAAAATTTCATCTATACGGATACCTTTTGCAGAACGGTTGAACTGGCAGATAAGCGAATTAGGCTGATATAGGGACACCGACTGATCAAAATGCTTTAACAGGCTATCCGTTTGCGCTGTATTCACCAGGCTGTCGGGCGCATAATACACGATACCATATGTGGTACCTTGTGCATACCCCTTCAGCTCGAAGCGGCGGAGCGGCTCCTGCTGTACGAAAGCACAGCATACCAAAATAAAGACGCAAGGATACGCCAGTAAGATCGTTTTCATAGTCAGATAGCCAAATGTAAGCATTCAGCCGCTTTTTCATCTCATTGCGTGAAATAAGCATAGCGATCATCTGCAGTGCCGGGAGTATTTGTGAAAAAAATGGAGGTATTTGTTGGATCTGTGCGCTTCAAAGTATTTCCAGAGAGAGTCAAGCCGGATATTCAAATCCATTCTACAGTAAGCTCAACCTATGAATATACAATGGAGTTGTTCAATCTCTCTGGTTCCTGTCTTTAATTTCAAAATAACATTGATTGCAAACAACTTTAATGTCTGCGAAAGCCATTGCGTTATCAGTCCACTCGCCGTCTCTGAGCCTGATCTTTTCGCACTCATCACACCATGCCTGATAGTCATCATCAGGATCAAATGATGGATGGGAATCGAAAGCCTCATGGAAACCAATAGATTTATTACTAATTAAATGCTGACAGACAAATGCAACACGATCAGACACATGTGTTTCACAATCGATATACTTATTTTTGAGATCGTTGTATTCTGCTTGTGTTAGTTCATTAGTAAAAATAAAATACATAAACAGATGATCGTGCGGTATGCGATATGAACCAATCGCGTTTAACAATTTTGCCGAAATCGCGGTCATTTCCCAACCTGTATATTCATCCCCTTCAAACAGACCTTCAATAAGCTGTTCAAAATCGTTTTCTAATCCGAAAGCTTTCACTTTTTCCAAAGAACGGCTGACGTGTTTGGGGGTGGTAATGTTATCCCAAGCCCATTTCCAGGTGTTGTCTTTGGTTGAAAATGAACCAACATCAACGTATTTAAAATACAAATTTCTTTCATTGTCCGATTTGAAATGAAATGCACCAACGCCATGGTCGTAAAACCATTCATCATAACTATCAATATCATACAACTTCATAAATTCAGGTTGTAACGACATTAGATGTGTTACACATTGACTTTTAAATTCTTCAAAATCGTGTTCCTGTGACAGCATAGAACGAATTAATTTTAAGTAAACTTAAGATTTTCAACAATAAAAAAACCGTAAGCGAAACATACGTTCAACTTACTATTTTTCTTTTCGTACTCAATCCCGATCGCCTCACGAACCAATTTTTAGATGATCTGAAACAGTTGCCGTTCTATTTGATGATTGCGGTCGATCTAAAATTTCTAAGCCGTTTTCAATTAAACCTTCATCGGTACAACAAAAGGGTTAATAGTTGTTCTAATATCTTCGCACTGTATGGATAACCTGCGTGTAAGGAAAACCCAATTTAGCATCAGAGGCTCATTTTTTGTACACCCCAGCCAATAGTAAGCCGTATTTCGTTCTACCTTATCATCAAATTAAAACGGCTGGCTATGAACAATCAATACAAGCTATTTGGAATCGTAACCTATTTTCTTTAATTAATCGACTAATAGTTTAGCATTTAAATACAATGCCATTATTTCATCTCTTTTCAAGATCCGGCCGAATACTTTTATATTAGTTAAAAACGCTGAAGCTGAAAGATGGCCGCAGCTGCTCCCTATTGTTTTTAGCGGACAAACGAATTGCTTTTCGACTGATTCTGTTTCTTTGCCATCGATATACAAAGTACAGGTATTATGCCCGCCGGTCAAAGTTATTTGCGTCCATTTATTTACAGGGACAATGCCGGTAAATACCTGCCGGTAAAAATCTTCACCCTCACCTGCGTACTCTTTATAGCCAACAGTCCGGGCAATACCTAAACCGGTCTTGCCCGATTTTTTATCTTTAAGGTTCAGGAAAATTGTTCCGTAAGGCGATTCGAACAGCACCGTCGTTGTATCGCGGGTATCTGTTTTTTTAACCCGGAAGCTCAATGTCCAGGGTTGTTCTAATTCGTCGGCTGGTAAGTTTAGCCAAACAAAATCATGCTGATCAAGCGCTAATACTGATTTCGATTCGTAACCGGCCAAAGGTTTTATTAACTGTTTATTTACAGCATCGGGTAAAGTATTTTCTTTGAAATCGACGTCAATGATTGGATCACTGTTTTTGGAAGCGTCCAATAGCCTTGTATCATTTACCTGAGGTACGTTTTTCAAGCCGTCAACTCTCTTTATAAATTCATCAAAAGTAGGTGACATTTTATTGCCCCATAGTTTCTCGGCCATTACGGGTAAAGTCACCGCAACCTCGTCTGCCGTTTCATGATAGGTAAAACCCATTGGCCCAAGATCATTCCATACATGCAGCTTCGCCCCTAACAAATCAGGTTCGCCCGGGTTTAGCTGCTGGTTTGGCCCGAAATCATTCGGTGCCCATTTTTCATATAAAAACTTATTATCTACGCCATAGTAATTTGTACCCGGAACAATATACAGCCACCCGTCCGTTGATTGTACTACCTGGTGACCCGCTTTAATCTCCTCCTTCGCATTATTACCCAACCACATATCAATCATTATATTGCTATCAATAGGGGTAAATCCCGGCATTTCGTTGTATCCGGACCATATCATTACTTTTTTCCCTTTAGCACCTATGTATCTGTTGAAATGATTGATATAGTTACAAAAGCCTGCTGCAAAAGTCTTACGGTCTTCTGTCGTAGTAGCCTTTTTAAATCTGTATTCGTCAGTTCCGATATGGAAATACGGTGATGGAAATAACGGCACAAATTCATCGAAGATCTTTTCCATCATGGTGGTAGTTTTGGGATTTAATACATCCAGCTGTCCATCCTGTAATTTTTCATTTTTTAGCTCGGGGGCAATATCTAAAATACTCATGGCGTGGGGGGGCGCATCAATTTCAGGGATAATATTTATGCCACGATCTGCGGCGTATTGTATCAAATCCCTGATTTCCTGCTGTGTGTAAAATCCATCTGTTGCTGTTAGCTGCGGATATGTTTTACTTTCGACCCTGAAAGCTGCATAATGCTGGCCGTGAAAAGCCTGATCGTTTAAATGTAATTGTAATTGATTCATTTTATACCAGCTCATGCGGCATATGTAATCTTTCAGCTGCGATACCGGGAAAAATTTCCGCCCAACATCCAGCATAAATCCCCTAAAAGGATAGGCAGGGAAATCTGAAATAGTATAACAAGGAATACTTTGCTTATCGGTGCTCTGTTCAATTAACTGCAACAAAGTCCTGGTAGCGTAAAAAACACCTGCCTCATCCATTGCCTTTATAATAACCTTATCCGGCTTGATTTCCAGGTGATAAGATTCTTTTTGGAGTTGGGTTAAATGACGCCGCGGTTTGATTTTTATGATGATATCATTCTTCCCTCCTTTTGCCTGTAACCCGGCTTGTTGCTCCTTGCTTCGCAACGCAGCCAGGTCTTCAAGGAATATTGCAACAGTTTTTTGTGTTGATACAGATGGCTTAAATTTAAATACCGTAGCAGAATTGATAATGAAGCTGCCGCTACCTGCCTGCCACTGATGAACCGCCGGTATAATATTCGGCGCAATGTTATTCACCTGGGCGTGCAGGCCCGATTGTATTAAAACAAAGAAGCTAATGTACGTGATTAATTTTTTTGTTGAGATCATTCAAATGAATTTCGATGTGGTTGTAAATAACAATTAAGAAAACTGGAGGGGTAATTTTGTTGCTTCTCCGGTGGTTTTAACCATATCCGTAGCCATTTATTCAATAGTAAACCATGTATAACTCTCGGGCGCTATATTGAAGGTTAGTGTGATCTCATATTTCCTGTTAACAGGATACCTTTTAGCTACCCCTCCCTTTTCCCTGAGCAGGGCCGAACTTGTTAAACCTGTGTAGTACAGGGGTACCTTAATGGTTCTTGTGATCGCAACTTTAAGCGGGTTGTAAAGCATGATCATTCCTTTTGTACCTAGTTTCGGGTTCACATGCAGCAAACCATCCCAGTCCCTGCCGTCGGCCCGGCGAAGATGGATAATATCGGAGTTAAGGATGCTGCGATATTTTTTATACCAGTCAATTACACTTACCACCATCTTGCGGGTAGCCTCGGTATCATACAATCTTGGGCCGCGGTAACAGGCCTGGACTCCCGCCCCGTAATATTGCACCATCAATTGTTCATAATCTTTCAAATGATCCGAAAGCGGTTCCAGCACGGCTTCGGGGCCACCGCCCTGATACCGGGTAAGCGGCACAAATCCCCAGCCCATTGCAGGGGTCTTTTCCCAGGTACCATCAAAAATATTTTGACGGTTCAGGATCATTTGCTGATCACGCGGCAAAGAAAAATTAACTTCCCGGTAGCCTAAGGCAATTTTATTGGTGCCATCCAGAAAATACCAGTCGGGAGCGTTTACATAAATACCATGCTCATTGCACCAATGATATAAACCTTTTTGCAACTCCATTTGCTGCCATTGGCTATCATCCAGGTTTTTATGGCCGGGGTGTGTAGTTGAAGCACAAACGTCGCCGGGATAAGGGCCGTCATTTTCAAAAATGTCGAACCCGGTTTTACCAATAAAGTATTTTAATTTATCCAGATAGGCCAGGCCCCATTTGCTGCCCAAACAAGGGGCATTACCAAAGAACGCAGCTGCATCCGGCTTTTTTGTTACCGGATCAATCACATCATCTTCATCGCTGATCCGCCTCGAACTAAATAAAGAATAGCCCCCTATCAGGATATGTTTACTGTGTGCATAATCGGATAATACTTTCCAGCGTTGTATGTTGGTGATCGAGCTATCCTCCATATTGCAATGGCTTCCAAAGCTGAGGATCAGGGCTTCATATCCTGTCGCCGCGCATTGGTCTATAGCCTTTTTTACATCATCATCGTTACGGCTTACGAGGTGCATGAAGATGGGATTTTCTGTTGTCCATGGAGCTATAGTGCTGTACATTTTCCTGATAGCCAATCCCCTCCTTTCGCGGTCATAACTATCCATCAGTAACTCATAAGTACGAACCGAGTTAAAAACCTGCCCCTTTCCCAAAGCTATACCAGTAGCCTTTTCCGGATATACCTCCAATAAACACGGCGTTTGGTAATTATAATTTACCTGTGATGTATAATTGCTATCGGCTTTCCAATGGGTAGTTTGGTCGCTGATATCATATCGCATAGAGTTGTTGAAGGCATAATTAGTCTCCAAATAGAGCCCGTGCTGTTTTTCCATTTGCGCCGGCGAGCCAACTACGGCACTCTCCTCCTCTACCGTTGCAAGCACCTCATTTATAACCCTGTTTAACGTTATCGCTTTATTTCCTTTATTCTGAACCGAAAGCCATTTTACCATAAGAGGAATATTATTATACAGTTCATAATGTACAGTAACAAGCAGATCTTTTAAACCGTCAACATTTGATTTATAGGTAAATGACAGCATTTTACCGGAGCCAGGTGCGGTATTAAGCGCCCATCCCCGCGGTTTCCAACGGATGTAAGGAGGAATATCCGTTACCGAAAACGATTGAAACTGAAAATCATTTTCATTGCCTTTGAATCCGCTTACCCATTCGGGCAGCAGATAGGCATTCTCCTTTTGCCCGTAAAGGCCTCCGATATTATATTCCCTGCCATCAACAGTTAACTTCGCTTCGGGCTTTACAGCCCTCAGCAATTGCTGGCCGTTGCTCATATTGCTGTAATCAATGCAGGCCACATTTTGCTGAATCCGGAAGGTCCTTTTTACTAAACCATTGCTCAAAATAATGTTTTTACCATCAGCATAAACATCGGCTTTTTGCTGAACCGGGTTTACCAGCCAATCCTGAGAAAGGATCGGCCTGTTATTTTCCTTCCAGACAGGTAATTTATTATTCGCTTCTTGTGAACTGGCGATGTTGATGATGCCCCAAAAAGCAATCGTCGAAAAAAACAGCTTTCTTTTCATTTATTTCTTTTCAATTTGTTCCATATTTTAAAAGCAACACTATACGGGCAACCTGTTCAGTCAAAACGAATGCGGATAATAGCGGTTACTTACGCTTCCATCTTCAAATAAATCTAATATAGCATAGCCAGGCGGGGTTTCGCGGTAATAACATTTAGCCGCCGAATCACTATCGCCGTCTTCCCACCAAAATCCACTTAAGGCGCCGTTACAATAGTAGCGAACGCCATCATAACCGGCCTCATCAAGTAAATGGATATGGCCGCTTATACAAGTGATTGTTTTGTCGCGATGTTTATTAAATAAGTTGGTAATATATCTTGCATCTGTATGGTTGCCTCCTTCCATTATGGTGCTTACGCCCAAAATCGGGTAATGGCTCATACACAAAACGGGGGTGCCGCGCCGCAGTGACGCCAGGTCGTTCTCCAGCCACTTTCGCTGTTCGGCATCTAATGAACCTGCATTATCATTATTGCTGTCGAGAATGATAAAATGCCATCCATGCTTTTCAAAACTGTAAAAGCGGCCGGGCATTTCAAGCTGAGCGATAACATGCGGTTTGCCATACATGCTGTCGGATTTGTCAGGGCAAGCCCACCACATATCATGATTGCCCAAACAACTGTATACTTCATATCCCTTAAATCTTTCACGGGCGTTTTTCCATATCGCCCACTGTTCGTTGACCCGTTCACGGGTAATGTTATTGTAGTCGGCAGCGAATATGGAATCACCTCCGTTTAGAAAAAAATCGACCTTATGTTTCTTTATTTCTTCAATGCAGCGCCCGAAACGTTCCGGCGCATTGTATTCGGGGCGGATATGTACATCTGTAATATGCGCTATCCTTAATACCCGTTTCTTTTCATGCGGACCGGCCAAAGCATTCGGTTCGCGTTTTACTCCTAATGGCAATGATATGGCGAGCAGCCCTATCCCCTTTACCAGGTCCCGCCTTTTTTTTGAGTCGACAGTGTTTGTCATGTTTTTAGTTAAGTGTTTTAACGGCCAAAATTTTGTTGCCGGCTGTGATTTGCAGCTGTACTTTTTGTCCTGTTTTTACCATCACTTTAGGCCAATGTAAAAACGCTGTATACGGAAGCGGCTTCTGAGCCTGGGCACTGCTTTCTGCAAAAACGGCTACGTTGGCATCATACCCGGTGTTGTTGCTCAGCAGCAGTGTGGTCAATTTCTTATCCTTCTTCAAAACAGCAGCTTCCACATGATCAAAAACCAGGAGTTTTCCCTTATCTGTCTGAAGATAAATTCCGGGCAGTTCAATGGCCATTAACATGCCGTTCGTTTCCGTCCATGAATTCCGGGTGTTTATGAAATTGCCAACGCTGCCCCTGCCTTCTGCGTCACTGGCTTGAATTCGTTCCATGCTTGATCCGATAAGGTTGTTGGTAGTATAATGGCCGGGCATATTCACTGCTTCGGCATGCGCATGTTGAATATCCATTATCAAATCTGCATATAATTTGTTACCTGTTGCACGGTATAATTTGAACAGGTAATCGCCCGAGGCTTCACAAATACCCGGAGCCGAATGTTTATTTTGAATACTGGCCCAAACTGCCCCGGCCATATGGCAGTTCAACTTTGCGATCTGACTGCAGGCTGGAAAAACAGGATCATAGGACAATACCCAGGTTGAACAAAGCGCCGCCTCTACCTCAGCCTTCTGTAACCAGCTTTTATCGCCCGTAACGTTGTATAAGGCCATCAATGATTCTAAAAAACCAAATGCTGATTCTGAATTAGCATCCATACTAATATCCCCGCAGTCGCCGCCAGTGAGGCCCTGTTTTACCACATCGCGCTGGTAATAATAATTTGCAGCCCCCCTGGCTACTACAAGCCACTCCGGATGATTAAAGTAATTTGCCGCAATAGCCAGTCCGCCGGGTGCAATTGCTCCTGCCGTAGAATTGAACACGGCTATCTCGCCAGTTTCGGGCACAATGTACTGCCCAAACTCGCCGTATCTTTTCCAGGTATTAGTAAAAGCTTCGGCCAGTTTCTTAGCGGCCGACTCCCATTCGGGCTTAATTATAACTCCAAAACCCTGCGCTTTCAGCAGCAACAGATGTTTCATCAGCCACAATAAAGCGTCACTGTTTTTGCGTACCATAGCCTGGCCTTCCGCGAAATCGGGGTGCATTTTTTCAAAAAGGAGGCGGCCATTTGCTTCTATTCCGCCGCGAAAAAAGCCGCTTTTCCCCTGAAGTTTATTCACTACGAAATCGATCTCCTCCGCCACACGCTCACGTTCTTTTGCATTATTAAGCGCCAGCATAGGATAGGTATTCATCATACCGCTCACCCAACCTAACTGAAAATCGTCATTATTTTCGGGCTTGTAATAACTGCCTGCAGGAACATGTATAAAATTGCCGCTGCATATTGCCGAACCTACTGCAAGTAACTTACTCATAGGTAATATATTGCGGGGGCTATTTGGCCCGGTTATATCCTTACGTACCTGCATAAACTTCGTAAGCAAATCGGGAATGCTGCGGGCATCAAATACATATAACCTCATCGCAATGGTTATATGGTCGCCGGGTTTCCAGTCGTGTGCTTTATCACCACTTTCATGAAAATCCCCAAACCCGGGCGCCAGTCTGCGCACTGCCGGTGCCGAAATGCTAAAGCTGCAACTATCTTGTTTTGCATTTTCTGCAATGGTAAGGCCACTATTGCCCAACTTAGTTTGCTGTGTGGTTAACAGAATAAAGCCTTTCTTTAGTGACGGTGAATAAAAGCACATTGCCGGCGTTGCTGCGTTGCCGGTTTGTAACTGCACCAGCGATGCTTTATCGGGTTCTGCGGATAACCTGGGGTTATTTGAAATGGTTAGCGGTACTTTGGGGTTATAGTACATATCCCTGGTGTAGGGGGGATTGTACCCGTTGCCAATAGCAGGATACCTGTTCCCGTTATACATACTTGCAGGCACCATAACATAATTCTTCCTGCTCCAGCGGCTGAAGTCAAAAGACACCTCCAGGGCCGTGGCAGTTGCATGGCCTTCTTTTAACATAATATCGGCGGTGATATCCAGTATCCCGGCGCTTGCACCCTGTTTTGCGGTTAAGTTAAGCGACCACTGGGCACTGTCTGTTGTCAGGCTGTTGTTCCCGAACACAAATTTATTTAATGCTTTGGTACCCTCATATTGGATAGCACTTACATGCATACTTCCATGCACAGCTTTTAAAAAATCTGGGGTTATAAGCTTTTTTACTCCCTGCGCATGGGCAATGCCTAATAAACATGTATAAATTACGAATGCGGAAAGGCTGCTTTTTTTATTAAAGTTCATGTTAAATCATCAAAGTTTTATGCCCGGACCTACGGATGAAACCAGCAGTTCCATATTTACTTTTTGATTGCTGTTATGCAACGCGCTAACCTGGATTGACGATGCCCCGTGCGGAAGGCTCAAATTGCCCTGAGCTGGAATTTCAGCGATCTTCTTTCTGTTCTTATCCGCTACATAGCAAGTATTATCCTTCAGGATTATAAATTCGCCATTGGTAATTTTTTTGTCGATTGAAAGTTCTGTACCGTCCTGAAAAGTGATCCTGATGCCATCAGCATACCCATCTTTTTCGGCAGATGAGATCCGTATCGCACAATCCAGCGGCTGCGCATCAAATTCATTATTTAACCGGCAGGTATTTTTTTCGATAGTGTATTGCTGGTCAGGAAAGCGGGTTTCACGTACAGGATATAAAACGAAAGACTTTTCGCCGTTTTGCGCCAGGTGAAATTTATAGTTTAAATCTTTTAAACGCTCTTTTACTGCTTTGGTGAAAATATTCAATGCCCTGGCATTTTCCCAGGCGCGGTATGCTTTGAAAATGTTATTCTTTTCCGGGCAATTTTCAACAGCGTGCTGGCTCAAACCAAGCATGTAGGTTGCGTTCCATCCTATTGATTTGGCTTCCAGGTTTTCAGCATCGTATAAACTCCAATCACTCTGCAAATCAACTATTCCGAATGTTGCAGGTAAATAACTGCTCTCAAAAACATATCGCATATCTTTCCCCTCTATTCCCCATTGGTTCAATACCGGATTAAACATATTATTGCCGCCGCCAACATTGCAAACGCTCATATAATGCCAGTTGCCTTCATAAACCGCGCTGCCCATCACGCGGAGATAATCACCTCCATTTTTTGCGTAGCTATCAAATAATTTCCTGAAAAATTGCTTAAAGGAATATTGCCCCTGTCCCTGGTATATGCAGCTCTCTAAACCATCAAAATCAATATAATCCATTCCCCCTTCTGTAAGCCACTTGCCATAATAATCCGCGTATACTTTTTGCAAATTCATATCGGGAACAAAACCACGATAGCAGTTAGGCTGTAGCTTTACTATTGTAGTACCCTTTCTATAGGAACCTCTTTTGGTTCCATAAAGCCCCCTTTTGATATGTAAAAAGGTGTAAGGCTTGCTCTCGCTAATGCCATTGTATTCTATAAGCTCCTTCCCTATTTTCAGTACATTGGTATGGTTACCTTCCCATCCACCAAACTCGTTGAAATAGGCCCTGTCGGCCACCGTTATAACCGTGTCCTGATCAGTAAGATCTTTGGTTATAATGGTGCGCTGCATAATGGCCAGGCTATCGCTTGGTACCGGGGCCACATCGCTGTTATTATCAGGCTGCAAAAACTCGCACAGGGTATGCAGTCCATACCTGATCCCATTTTTTTTCATCAATGCGCCATAGTCCGGAATGTTCATGGGAGCTGCGTTGTTGAAATTTATTTTTCTGTTGGTCCAGCGATTTTGTGGGTTGGGATAATATTCGCCCCATCCTTCGTCCTGTACGCCTTTGATGGCTAATTGATGAGCATAGGTGATCAGGCTGTCATGAGCGCCATGCCACGCGATGTCAGGGCGGTATGCTTTAGGGTCTTTGATCCATTGACCATCAATTTCGGGATGCGGCAGCCCTTCCTTTAAAACTATTTGTTCGATAGTGCGGAGCCCGACAGAATCGGGGCAGGCCAGCAAAGCAACCGAAGATCCGATAAAATCGGCATTTACCGGCGGCACCAACTGGTACCTGGCCGAATTTACTTTCCCATCCAAATTATCGGGTAACACCGGGAAGCGTATCATTTGTTCCTTTCTGCGGTCTCTTGAGTGCATGCAAACTGTAGAACCAAAAGCGGGTTCAAGTCTTGCTCCGTTTCCGTAATTCATCCGGTAATACTCTTCCGGATGTGAATAAAACGCCACATCATTTATCCCATCTCCGCCGATTGTGAAAGTTTGACCTTCCTTAAGGTTTGGAGGCAAGGGGTATTTCAGCGGATCAGGCGAATGAATAAAATAGTACATGAAAGACATGTCGCCTCCTGTTGGGGGGCCGCTGGTAGTATTGTCATTTAAACCAAGTATGCCAAATGCGAAATCATCATCTCTTACTACGCCCAGGATATCTCCAATTGTTTTAGAGATAGTTAATTTATAAGGGCCCCAAACGATATTATCAACCCCGTTTCGCGGCTTAAGCGATACCAGTTTCAATCGTACATACTCCCCTTTTTCATCAGTTTGTACCGTTGCCACCGAACCATTAGGATAGTGTAGCGTTATGCGCTTATTGAGCGTGTTAAATGCAGCAGATACCGGCAGTATATAGTTTTCGCCTTTGTACAGACTAAGCAATGCAGAAACTTTACCGGCAGGGCAATATTCTTTATGGGATGATTTATCCTTAATACTGGTAATAAACCCACGTTTGTTTATACTAAGCGTAACAAACTTTGTGTTTAAAGTAATGGTTTGTGCATTTGCCTGCGGGTGAATTACCAGCATCATACTGAACGCCAGGAGAACTAAAAAACCTGTGTTCAATTTATTTATCATGTTATAAAAACTCATATATAATCAACTAAAAAAGCATTTCCAATTTCTAAGCACCGCTTTCTGATCAATGATAAAAGAGGGCGCCCTGTACCACCATACAGGGACGCCTCTTCAACTAAACCTCAGGTAGTCTCATTACCGGAAGTACACTTAAAAAATAAAACACATTCGGCACCTATTGTATCACCGGATTAAATGTTCCGCCATCCCATCCTATATTTTGCTGCAGATTTTTGTTTTGTAAAATATACTGCGGATCAATAGGACCGAAATAATAGGCATCGGGTATATTGATTTGACTGGTGGCACCAGGATCTATCGGCTCATACCTGTAATTGGTAATAGCCTTAAGAAAAGCGTTACGATCAAACGATGCCGGTGAATTTACTATCAGGTTAGAAAGCTGTGCCGCAATCCCGCTATTACTTTGCGTAATATCAATACCATATTGAGAGGATGCAGCCGCGCTGTTAAAGTACGGCCCGTAAGCATGCAGCGTACCCATGTTATTCAGTACACTAAACATCCGCCTGCGCCTTAAATCCCAAAATCGCTTTCCTTCAAAAGCAAACTCTATTGCCCGTTCGGTCATAACAGCGTTCAACGTGGCCTGATAATCAGAACCAACCGAGGCAGCCAATCCATAATTTCCTGCTCCTGCTGTTACATGGGCCCTTTGGCGGATTTGAATAATATAAGCCCTCGATTCAGCCGGGTGCTGAACTTCATTAGCAGCCTCGGCAAGGTTAAGTAAAACCTCAGCATACCTGATGATAGGCCAATCAAAAGCCTGGCGGTTCCAAACGCTTGAACCCAATGTGGTATCAATCCCCTTACGGCAATAAAAACCCGTGATATTATAATTGGGTGTAGCTTTGTACGCATCATCGCCGGCTATCGTGTTAAAAATCCATTGCACACGTGGTGTAATATCCGCAAAGTCGTACCTGGCGCCATTATATACAATTGTTTGATAGAAGCGCGGATCCCTGTCCTTCCAAAACTCTGTAGGGTCATATCCCGAAGCCGGGTCGGAAATTGGGAGACCATTTTTCATGGGATAAGCCTGCACCATCTCCCAGGTTGGATCGCAGGAGCCTGCAGCGCCAGAGGTTTCAGTTAAAGGCCTTTGCCCTTGTTGAAAGCCATTTGTTTTTTCGGGATAATGGTAACGTAAGCTCAAAACCATTTCCTTAGCAGCCCCTGCCTTATCATACCACATGTTCTCATTTGGTTTTGCAGTATTATCGGTATATAAGCCATAACCATCAGCATCTAACTCAGTTTTAGCGGCCAGTAAGGCACTATAAGCATCATTCCAATAAGTGGCATTAGGTGTTTTGCAAAACAGAGGACTTGCTTTTAATAACAGGGCTTCGCCTTTTACCGCCATAGCAGCGCCTTTGGTAACCCGGCCAATATCATTTGAACCCCAGGTGGCCGGCAATAAATTAATTGCGCTATCCAACTGTTTGCCAATAAAATCAAAACATTCAAGTGACGAATTTCTTTTTACCAGTAAAGTATTTATATCGGCTGTTGGGTCCTGAACCGCGGTAATGATCGGCACTCCTCCTAATACCTTTACCATCCTGTAGTATAAATATGCGCGGAAGAAGTATGCCTGGCCTTTCAGGCTTTTATAATCAGCATCAGATAGAGCAGATTTACTTTTATCAATATTCGCAAAAAAGTTATTGATAGACCTTACCCTTCCCCAGTCCCAAACCCTGTCGGGATAACCGCTTTGGCTTGTATAGGTGCCTTTAAGAAAAGAGTTAAGCCCATTGCCGCCACTGCCGCCAGAATAAGCCTCGCCGGCCAGTTCTTCGTTCCTGTTCCAGGAAGGTAAAATATTATAGAAGTCGGTTACATATCCTTTTACAAAATCAGGACTGCCCCATTCCTGCTCCGGCGTAATTGGGCCTCCCGGATGATCAACATCAAATACCTTTTTACAGGATATTGTTAAAGCAATCATCCCCAATAAAACGAATAGTATATTGAATTTAAGTTTCATGATCTAATAATTTAATGTTTAAAGTGTTACATTAAGCCCGCAGGTAAACCCTCTTAATACCGGGTACATTCTGAAATCGCCGCCCAGTTCAGGGTCCCAATCGCTTACATGGTTCCATTGATACAGGTTTTCGCCGCTGAAATAAACTTTCACAGCTTTAACTTTTATTTTCGCCAACAAGCTTGCCGGCAAACTGTAGTCAACAATTAAGGACTTTAACCGCAGGAAAGCGCCATTTTTTAACCAGAATGTAGATGACACCTCGCTATTGCTTGTGCCTTGCCAGTCGGTCATGATAGGACTTGGCATCGTGGCACTAGAGGCTGTTTGCGGAGTCCATGCATTTTTCCAGATGGTTAAATTATCATTGCCAGGCAAAGGCCGTCTGTAGTAAACATCGGTAGGCATAATGTCGTAACGACCCAAACCGGCAAATACAGCAGTGAGGTTAAGCCCTTTCCAGCCAAATGTGAAGTTGAAGCCATAATTAACACGGGGTACCCCGTTTTTTGAAATGATTTGCTGGTCGTTCCCGTCAATTTTCCCATCGGGCGAATCGGTACCCAGCGGGCCCCTGATATCTTTGTACATCAACATCCCGGGCTGTGGCTTGCTACCAAATATGGTGAAATTAGGGCCGTTAGCTTTTAAAATATTATCTACGTCCTGCTGGGTTCTGATAATTCCGTCGGATACATAACCCCATATAACCCCGTTAATGGGTTGTCCGATCAGGTTCTGGTAACCACGAACCGATGCAGCCTGGTCAACCTTCAGATATTTGTTGGCAGAATATGACCAGTTGCCAGACACACGATAGAAAAAGTCATTGATGTGCCGTTCGTGACTAAGAGATAGCTCAATACCCCGTGCCGATGCTATTCCATAATTAACTGCAGGCAAGCTTGCTCCAACAGTACTTGGGACCGATGCCACACGTGCGCCAAGGATATCGGTGGTTTTTTTGTACCATAAATCAACAGTTCCGGTAAGGATTCTTTTTGGCATGCCAAAGTCTAAACCCAGGTTGTAGTTATGATTTTTTTCCCATGTGATATTAGGGTTGATAGTTGAACCCAACGTTGTTGAAGGCGGAAGCCCGGATCCTATATAAATACCTGAGTTTGCGTTAAAGTTGTAGGTTTGTTGCCACTGCCATGGAGCGGTATTATCTGTACCGGTTATACCGTAAGAAAAACGCAGCTTCAAAACATCAAGGACTTTAGTATAATTTGCAAAGAAGTTTTCATTGGCGATATTCCAGCCTGCTGAAACGGCCGGGAAATATCCCCAACGCTTATTTGACGGGAAAATATAAGAACCGTCGGCCCTCATGGTAAAGCCAAGCAAATATTTTGAGGCGTAATTGTAATCGACCCTGCCAAAATAGGAAGCAAAGCCTGTAGGCTGGTTCTGATCGCCCCTGATGTACCAGTCAGTGCTATTGGTTGAGCCACCATTAATTTGCTGATAGTTTGGGTTGCTGTAATTGTCATCCCAAATGGTTGAATAATGGCCCCGGTATGCCGATTGTTCATAGCCGGCAAACGCGCTGATATTATGAAGGCCAAAAGATCGGTCATAATTCAACATCAAATCCAGTTGGTAATTAGATGACTGCGAATATGACTCCTGCAATTCTGTAGGTGCACCAATTCCGGAAATCTGGGCCTGGTCTAATATCTGATAGCCTCCTGATCGTGTTAAATCCAATTTATCGGTAACGATGTGGTTATGGTCGCCACCGGTTTGGAAATAATAAATGTAAGGTGCATTACGCCATGCTTTGGTGTAATTATTAGTGGTATTGTAAGCGAAAGTACCCTTTGCTGATAGTCCGGTTATGCCGGGGATATCATATTTCAATTGAAAAACCGGGGTGATATTGTTACCCGACGGCTTGGTGTAGCCACCATTTCCCTTTGCCAGGTTGGCGGTATTGGTATTATCAAAGTTGCCAACAGGAAGGCCATTAATAAAAGACGGCCGGCCGGGATTTACCATTAACAACCTGTTGTACATGTTCGACAAATTGAAATCCCCATAATCATAGGCCCAAAACGGACGGCTGCCGTTATTCCATTCGCTTTGGATATTTAAATTATAGCTCCACCGCTCAGAAATTTGTCCATCCACTTTTGCTGTTAAATTATATTTACGGAAGGAATTTGAGGTTGCCCCTTCCTGCTGGAAATAACCTGCCGAGATGTAGTACCTGGCTGCTTGCGAACCACCACTTACGGCTAAGTTATGTGAAGTATTCCAAGGATTACGCCAGGTATCTTTTAACCAATCGTAGGAATGTGTTTTGAAATAATCTAATTCATCAGGCGTATAATAGCTTGGATCGTTTGCCGGCAAACCTTTTTGGGCAAACGCCTCATTGGCAAAAGTATAAGCATCAAAAGCGTTCATTCTCCGTGGTGTAATTTCACGGTTATTCATTGTATATGATGCATTGTAGGATATAAAGGTCTTATTAGCTACGCCATGTTTTGTTGTAATCAAAACAACACCGTTACCGCCCCTGATACCATAAATCGCGGTTGACGCGGCATCTTTCAGGATACTGATGTTATCGATATCGGCCGGGTTAATGGTGGCAAATGTTGTTGCATCCCTTACAAAACCGTCTATCACGTATAGTGGGTCTGTTCCGCCCTGCCAGGTAGAGGATTCCCTGATTTTAATATTAGCGCTTGCGCCGGGATAGCTACCCTGCGTAGTAACGGTAACGCCCGGTGACAGACCTTGCAACAAATTGGCTGGGGAAGATGTAGGGCGGTTTTCAAGTGCAGATGATTTAATTACACCTATTGCACCTGTCAGGTTTTCTTTTTTCTGCGTACCATAGGCAACCACAACTATTTCGCTGAGCCCGCTTACATCGGCTTCCATCTTTACCAGCATGGGTGTACCAGGAGTAACCTGCAATTCTTTTTTCATATAGCCAACAAATGAAAAAACAAGTGTTGCGTTCCCATCCGGAACCTCTATGTTGAATTTACCACTGGCGTCGGATATTGTGATGGCTTGACTTCCCTTTACTGAAATAGTCACGCCGGCCAGCGGTATATTTTTGTTATCAAATACCTGCCCGCTTATCTTAACCGGGCTTACATTTAAGCTGGTAACTACATTATCAGCAGCCTTTTCAATTTGCTGAAGAACAATGTTGTTATTAACCTTTTTATAAGTTAAGGACTGATTTTTAAGGCATTCCTTTAAAGCCTCGTCTATTGAGGCATCTTTCAGATGAATGGTTACACTTTTATTCTGTACATCTTTTGAATCATAAAAAAACACATATCCTGTTTGTTTATTTATCCGGTTAAGTACTTTTTTCAGTGAGGAATTTGTTTCATCCAGGTTAATTTTTTGACTATACACTTTTGCGCTACATTCAAGAAGGGCAACTAACATGATCAAGGTAGTCAATTTCATAACTAATAACATTTTGCGCGGCCACGGACAACGCATGGCCATTAAAAAAGCATTTAATTTCATACTTTTGCTGAGTTGGGTTAACAGATAGTTAGAGACACTAAACATATTCCCGTTTTGCGGGGAGGGTTAACTCAATATTTAACCGCATTCCGATTGCCCTCGGGATGCGTTTTTTTTGAGTTAACCTTGTGGGGATGGGCCTAAATTTTGAAGGCCGGATGTGTATTTATTTTTCCATATGGTTCTCGTCTTTTTAGGTGAATAATTGGTTAATTACAGGTGTTAATTCATTACAATAATTGTTTTCCCATCTATTTTGTAATGTATTTGCTTAAAACTCAGAATATCCAGTATTTGTGAAAGATTGACGTTCCTGGAAATTTCGCCCGAAAACCGCCGTGATGGTAATTGCCCTTCATATTTGATCTCCACACCATACCAGCGCGAAAGCTGCCGCATTACTTCCTGAATATTATTGTCTTCAAAAAAGAAAAATCCGTTTTTCCAGGCCACCACTTCATCCGCATCTACATTCATAACATCGATCAGGCCGTGGTCAAACCTTGCCTGCTGGCCCGGTTTAATGATATTACTCACTTTCCCGGCCGATACTTTTACACTGCCTTCGAGCAGGGTAGTTTTAACAGCCTGCTCATCATTGTAAGCATTGATGTTGAAATGGGTTCCTAATACTTCTACGGTTTGCCCGTTTGAAATAACTTTGAACGGCTTTTTGGCATTGTGTGCAACTTCAAAATAGGCTTCGCCGGTAAGTTCTACCCTACGTTCGTTACCATTAAAAACTACCGGGTATTTTATTGATGACGATGCGTTTAACCATACTTTAGTACCATCGGCCAAAATAAATTGATACTGCCCGCCTTGTGGCGTAGCGGCGGTGTTATATATAATGTTCTTTGACGGATGGAAGTCCACAACAACATCCCTATAACTAATTTGGCCGTCGGCGGCTTTTTTTATAATGATGTTACCCTGCCGTGCGAGTTTTCCAATCTTTGCACCATTTAATACGATAGTGCTTCCATCGCCTAATGTTAATATGGCTTTGTTTCCGCCGGGGGCTACATCCTGTTTCTGAGGCTTAACTGCAGCTATTTGCCGGCGGGAATTATTATTAATGGTAAAAAAGTATCCCCCCACAGCCATAAAAAAAAGTATTGAAGCAGCTATTGCCCAACGCGATAATTGTATCCTTTTTGTCCTTCCCTGTATTTCATTCAGCAGATTATCAAGGCTCTCTTTCTGATCTTCTTCCAATTGCTCCTGCGACAAATAAGGATCGCCGTGCTTGTATTTTAAATACCAGCTTTCAACCAAAGCATTCTCTGCCGGAGTAGTCATGCCGCTGTTATACCGTTCTATTAAATCTTCGATGTCTTGTGGTTGCATAATCGTTAAAGGATATATCATCCTTATTACCCCATATACAACTACAACCGGGGGGAGGGAGTAGATGAAAATAAAAAAAAGTAAAAATAATTTACCGGATCATAAAACGGGGAAGGTATCACCTGTTGTGATTGTAAGAAAGCTTATTGAACACTTACTTATATTCAGCTATCTCAAGTCGCCGGATCGACATCGTCTATGCTTTCAGATATAAGAATTTGTCACAAATAAATTCAACGCAAACGTTTGTTTATCGCAACAAGGCTCATAAATATGTTTTTTGAGTTTTATAACAGCGAAGTGTTGTTATTTAAAGCCTGTATTAATTACCCCGACGGTAAAATCTTTACCAATCAGTTAAAAATAGCGCTCTTAATCAGCGGATTAAAGCGACATAGCGCTTGCATTGAGGGCAAGAACCTTTTTGTTAAAGCTGATTCGCCCAAATTAACGCAAACGGTTGCGTAGAACTTTAGCGCTTAAAATCACTCCAGTCCTCTTAATTTGTAATAACAATTATACAATAGATAAACAAGGGCCCCGTTTCAGGCGATTCGTTTATCCCGGGCCTCAATGGTCAGCAATCAATAAATATCGCTTGCAAATTTATAATCAATGTAAACTTTAATGGCTTTGTACGGTAAATATAGTGACGACGATTTGATAACGCTGTTAAGGCAAGATGACATATCTGCTTTTACGGCGATTCATTCGCGCTATTACGGAGCGTTATATCAGCATGCGTATAAAAGATTGCCGGACAGAGATACCGTTAAAGATCTTTTACAGGAGCTTTTTATCCATTTATGGGACCAAAGAACATCAATTGATATTAAAGGTAGTTTGCAGGCCTATTTATGTACCGCTGTACGGAACAAGGTTTTAAATGTTTTTAAGCACGAGAAAGTAAAAGCCAACTACATCACTTCGTTAATTAACTTTGAGGAAACCTGCGAATCTACAACGGATGAAAATTTAAGAAATAAAGAACTTATTGCCCTGATTAAGGCCGAAGTAAGCTCTTTACCCCCAAAAATGAAACTGATATTTGAGTTAAGCAGGGATTCAAACCTGTCGCACAACGAAATTGCCGAAATATTGGAGATAAGCCCCTTAACTGTTAGAAAGCAGGTAAATAATTCTTTAAAAATACTGAGGGCAAAATTAGCATCACATCTGCTAACCCTGTTTTTATAACCAGGTTTTAATACTTACGTGGTGTATTTTGATATGCGATAATAGCATCCTAACAGATTAAAAAAATTTATGCTGTTTTAAAATGTTCCCGGTTTTGATTCGTCTTCATTATTAAAGACGGTTAAAATCATCAAATAAACAATAACATGAAAAAGCATATCATATCAATAGTACATAGTCATTTGTGGGAGGGCATAGACGACTAAAAGAGTAAATTACCAAAGGTTATTAGCGGCGGGTGCTGTATCTTAGCGCCATGACGGATTATAAACTGGAAGCAGCTAAAGCCGCTTTAACCTTGATTACCCCCAATCAGACTATTGGTTTGGGAGCCGGGAGCACCATAGCTCATTTGGTTAATATGTTAGCCCAGGATCGTAAGCTTGCGGCTTCCTTAATATTTACCTCATCATCATTCAAAACAACCCAGTTGCTAAGCAAACATGAGTTGCGCATTCAGTCGCCTGCGTTGCTTAATAAACTCGATATCTATTTTGATGGATGCGACCAGTTTGACAGCGAACTAAACGCACTGAAAAGCGGCGGCGGCATCCATACTACCGAAAAGATCCTTGCCTCAATGGCGCATGAATTTATTTTGCTGGGCGATGAGGGAAAATTCTCAGCCCAACTTAACGCTACATATCCGCTGGTTATAGAGATATTACCCCAGGCCTTACAAATTGTACTGGCAAAACTGGCAACCCTGTTTCCTCAGGCTACGCTTACCCAGCGTATGAGCACACAAAAAGATGGTGCGTTGATATCTGATAATGGCAATATGCTGATCGATGTACAATTTACTGAGCTACCCGAACCGGTTAAATTAAATACCCTGGTTAAAATGATACCGGGTGTTGTTGAACACTCTTTATTTTACCAAATGGCCGGCAGGGCAATTATTGCAGGCGAAAATGGCATCCGGACCATAAGGCCTCAACGCTAACTGTCAGTCGGCATTATTTAAAACGGCGATACCCTTTAACGTACACACGCCATAGTTAAAATGGTTTAAAAGCTGCAGCTGAACATCCCATAAATTAAATTCGACATGCGGGTATATGGAGGCGTTAAAACCAAGTTCAATCTGGTTAACCCGCATAATGGCAATTATTCTGGTATCAATTTCGGGACGGACATACCCTTGATCGATGCCCTTTTTTAAAAGCTTCCCGATAATATTTACCATGAAGCCTGTTTTAAATTTCAGGTATAACATCCAGCCTTCATGATGGTACTTTTGCAGATCGAACAAGACAGCAGGGTTTACCCTCGAAAAGATCTCCCCTGTACATTTGGTGAGCTCAACCATCTCATCCATCATATTACCCGCGTCACTAATAATTGAGCAAAGCATTGCCTCATCATCGGCCAGCCGCTTTTTTACAAGGGCGGTAACAAGCTCGTTTTTGTCCCTGAAATGCTGGTAAATTGTTTTTTTGGAGATCCCCAAATGCCGGGCAATATCATCCATAGTAACGCTTTTTATTCCCGCTTCAAGAAAAAGCGCTTCGCTCCCGTTTAAAACCCGCTCCTTATCAATCATAGCTTAGGTAGTTATCAACGCGGTGATCCCTCTTATAGCGCCGATCAGGATCTCCTGGTTCATTTTTTCATCCCGTGTGAGCTGGATCATGTTAATGGCTATCAACCCGTGAATTACGGCCCAGTAGGTGTAATATCTTTTTTGAACCTCTTCGTCACTTACTTCGCGGGGCGCGTATAGCGTACGGATCACTTCAGAAACCATCTCCGGAAAAACCAATGCTTCCGCTATCCGGTTTTCTACCGGGCTGCAACCTGTACCAACGGCAAACATCAACTGGTAAAGCTCCTTATAGGCAATCGCAAAGTTCCAGTAAGCCAACCACATAGCCTCCATCTGTTCAATGGCGTCTGTATGTGCCTCTTTTGCCAACTTCACCATAGCTGCCAGTTTCAGGTGTCCCTTGCGGGCAAGCTCGGTGTACAAAGCTTCCTTGCTTTCAAAATATTCGTAAATAGCGGGAGCCGTGTACTCGATATGCTCAGCAAGTTTCCGCATACTTAACGCATCACATCCCTCACACTTGATCATATCCAACGCAGCGTCCAGTATTTTTCGGCGGGTATCATCCTTTTGCCGCAATATCCGTTCTTTACTTCCCATGTTTTAACCTCTCAATCACAAGCAAAATTTACTTTAATTTATTCATTAATAAATAATTAACCATAATTAAATTATCAATTTGGTTTAGATGATTGTATGATAACAGGTTTTACAAAAATCAATTAGTTGGCATAGATAATAAATGTTTAAACAACTTCAAAATATGTCAAAATCACCACTGGCTATAAAAAAAGCCCGGCAGCTCAATTGCAAACCGGGCTCCATGATTAATAGGGTGCTAATGTTATCTATTTCCAGCCGCCTCCCAAAGCGCGGTAAAGGTTAACTATGGCTTGCAATTCCTGCAAATGATCGTTAACGCCGCTTAACTGGGCAGCAAGCAAGTTTTGTTCTGAAGTTAAAACATCGGTATAATTTGTAGCCGAACTGTAACGCAGCAACTCCTTGGTATAATCAACCGATTTTTCGAGCGCCTGCAACTGTTTAACCCTTGAACCTTGTTTTTCAATGGCGTTTTGATAGGAGAACAACGCGTTGGTTACCTCCTGCCCCGCCGTGAGTAATGATTTTTGATAAGCATAATAAGCTTCCTGTTGCTGGGCTTGTGCTGTTCTTAAACGCGCCCGGTTTTGACCTTTGTTAAAAATGGGCTGGGTAATGCCGCCAACAAAGTTGTAAAATATGGAATGATCAAAAAAGTTCTTCAACTGCAGGGTTGATAAACCGGCCTGCCCGGTAATGGTAAGCTGCGGATAAAAATAAGTACGTGCCAGGTTGGTATTTTCAAACGCGCTCCTGAAGGCAAACTCAGCTTCCTGCACATCCGGGCGGTTTTTTAAGAGCTGGGATGGGATGCCCGTTTTCAGGTCGGCTACGGGTTTCTGCTCGCTTAGCGTTGTACGTTTGATAGTGCCCGGGGCCCTTGCCAGCAAAATGCTTAATGCATTCTCGGCTTCGCGGATGCTTTGTTTAAGATCGGGGATGGTAACCTCGGCGGCATAACGGTTAGCTTCGCTTTGTACCACCGCCGCTCCGTTTACAACAGCCCCTTCCTTCAGGGCTTTTACGGTCTCTACATCTTTTACCCGTATGGTAAGGGTTTGCTGAGTGATAGCCAATTGCTCATCAAGCGCCAGCAGGTTATAATAAGCGTTTGCTATATCGGCTATCAGCTGGGTTTGAACCGCTCTTTTTGCCGCGTCACTTTGCAGCAATGATGCCAGCGCCGCTCTTTTCGAACTGCTTAATTTACCCCAGATATCGGCCTCCCAACTGGTACTCAAGGCTGCCTGGTAAGTAGTGGTTTTCAGGTTGAACGAGTTGGCAAACTCAGGCGGAAAATTTAAGCTTGCTGCTGATGTTTTTGCCCGCGTAACGGTTCCGCTTCCTTCCAGGCTTGGCAGATATGCCGCCTTGCTTTGGTTAAATGTTGCCTGCGCCTCGTTAATGCGCTGTACGGCAGTTTTTAAATCGAGGTTTTCACGTAGCCCTTCCTGGATCAGGTTTACCAGAACGGTATCAGAAAATAGCTGGCTTACCGGCATGCTGGCCATTGATGTGGTATCGCTGATGGTGGTATCGCGATACAGCTTATCGGTATTTACTACCGGCTGCTGGTATTTTTTTGTAACACATGAGGCAAATACCGCCGTTGCTGCCAGCGTGGCCAATATTTGCCGTTTATATGAATGGATCATTTTTTTGCTTATTTATCGTTTTAAAAATTTTGCTCTGAGGCTACCGTTTCGGTCTCAATCTCTATTTCTTTTCCAACAGGTTTACCGCTTACGCGTTCCTGGAGTGATTGGAAGATGATGAACAGTACCGGGATCACAAACACACCGAATATGGTACCGATCAGCATCCCGCCTACAGCGCCTGTACCTATTGAGCGGTTACCTTCGGCACCTGCTCCTGATGCAATCATTAGCGGGACTAAGCCCAGTATAAATGCGAAAGATGTCATCAAAATAGGCCTTAAACGGGCAACCGAGCCATCAATAGCGGCCTGCACAATGCTTTCGCCGTTACGCCTGCGGGCTACCGCAAACTCAACTATCAGGATGGCATTTTTGGCTAACAGGCCGATGAGCATGATGAGGGTGATCTGCAAATAAATATTATTTTGGATGCCGAAAATCCTGGCGAAAATGAACGCGCCGGCCAAACCTATAGGCAGTGACAGTAATACAGCAAATGGCAGGATATAGCTCTCGTACTGCGCACTTAATAAGAAGTATACAAACACTAAACACAGCAGGAAAATAAAAATAGTTTGACTGCCGCTGGCAATCTCCTCGCGGGTAAGGCCCGAAAACTCGAATCCATAACCGGCAGGCAATGTCTTTGCACCCACTTCCTGTATGGCTTTAATGGCATCGCCCGTGCTGAAGCCCGGTTTCGGAGCGCCGTTTACCGAAATAGAAGTAAACAGGTTAAAACGGTTAACTGATTCAGGGCCGTAAACCTTTTTCAGCGTAACAAACTCAGATATGGGTGCCATGGTATTATTGGCATTGCGCACATACATGTTGTTCAGGCTGCCGGTGGTACCCCTGTAAGCGGCATCTGCCTGGATCATTACACGGTATTGCTTGCCAAACTCATTAAAGTTGGAGGCATAAACACCGCCAAAATATCCCTGTAAAGCGCTTAATACCGAGTTTACAGTAACACCGGCATCTTTACATTTAGCCACGTTAACATCAACCAAAAACTGCGGGAAGTTGGTATTAAAAAACGTAGAAGCATATTGAATTTCGGGACGCTGGTTTAATGCGCCCAGGAACTTGCCGTTTATTTCGGCAAATTTCACAATGTCGCCGCCGGTTTTGTCCTGCACCTGGAACTCGAAGCCGCTGCTGTTACCAAAGCCCTGTAAGGTTGGCGGAGCAAAGAACAGGACGGTAGCACCTTTAATTCCGGCTGTCATGCCAAATAGTTTACCGATAACGGTGTTCACATCAGATCCTTTGGCCGTACGTTTGTCCCAGGGTTTCAGCTTAACCATGATTAAGCCATATGAGCCACCCGCGCCGCTCAGTATGCCTTGACCTGCAACCCTGATAGTCGACTCCACTTCGGGCAGGGACCTTACCATACCTGATACCTTGTCGATAACCTCGGTAGTACGCTCCAGTGACGCGGCAGGCGGCAATGAGATATCGCCAATAATAAAACCCTGATCTTCATTAGGCACAAAGCCCGATGGCGTTGTTTTTAGCAGGAACCAAAATATCAACCCAAAAACCGCAATGCCGGCAATCGAGAGCCATTTTTTGGCCGCAAGAAAGCTTACAGATTTTTTGTATTTGCGGGTAATTGTATCAAAACTGGTATTAAAGGCTGTATAAAATCTTTGTAACAGGCCTGTTTTATGATGCTCGCCTTCGGGATGCGGTTTCAATAACAGCGCGCACAATGCCGGGCTTAATGTTAAAGCGTTTACTGCAGATATAAAAATCGCGACAGCAAGCGTTAAACCAAACTGTTTATAAAACACCCCGGTTGAACCGGTAATGAACGTTACCGGGATAAACACGGCAGCCATTACCAAAGTGATAGATACTATAGCGCCGCTGATATCATTCATAGCGCTGATTGTAGCCGCTTTTGCCGATTTAGCCCCATGATCAAGCTTGGCGTGTACGGCCTCAACCACCACAATGGCATCATCCACCACAATACCAATGGCCAGCACCATGGCAAATAGCGTAAGCAGGTTAATGGTAAAACCAAACAGTTGCAGAAAGAAAAAAGTACCCACAATAGCCACAGGCACCGCGATAGCCGGGATCAGCGTGGAACGGAAATCCTGAAGGAATACGAACACTACGATAAACACCAATACAAATGCTTCAATCAGGGTGTGCACAACTTTTTCTATCGAAGCATCTAAAAAGTCATTAACACTAAAAAGGGAAGTATAACTAATGCCCGCAGGGAACGTTTTCGACGCCGCCTCAATGGTCTGCTCGCAGTTTTTAATTAACTCATGCGCGTTTGAACCCGCGGTTTGATAAATGGCTATAGCTACCGCAGGTTTGCCATTCATGGTAGTAGCATTGGCGTAACTTTGCGCGCCAAGCTCAACCCGCGCTATATCTTTCAGGCGCAACAGCTGACCTTTGGTTGAGGAGCGGATAACGATGTTTTCAAACTCAGGCACACTGGTAAGCCTGCCTTTATATTTCAATACATACTGGAACGACTGGTTATCGTTCTCTCCTACTTTACCCGGCGCGGCCTCAATATTTTGCTCGGCCAGGGCATTGTTCACGTCATCGGGCACAAGGCCGTAGGTGGCCATTACATCGGGCTTTAACCAAATACGCATGGAATAATCCTGTATGCCAAATGAGGATGCATCACCTACACCGCTGATACGCTTGATCTGCGGCAGCACGTTAATGTTGGCGTAGTTCTGCAAAAATTTCTCGTCGTAGCTTTTATTATCGCTCGACAGGGAAAATACCATCACCATACTGCTTTGGCGTTTACTGGTGGTAACGCCTGCCTTGGTAACCTCGGCAGGGAGCAAACTGGTGGCTTTTGACACCCTATTCTGCACGTTTACCGCCGCCAGGTCGGGGTCGGTACCTTGTTTAAAATAAACAGTGATAACAGCGCTACCGTCATTACTTGCAGTAGAGGTCATGTAGGTCATATTCTCCACGCCGTTAATTTGCTCTTCGAGCGGTACGATAACACTTTTCATTACCACTTCGGCATTAGCGCCCTGGTATGATGCGGATACCTGCACGGTAGGCGGTGCTATATCGGGGTATTCTGATATGGGCAAGGTTGTAAGGCCCAGGATACCCAGTATGACTATAATTACCGATATTACGGTAGATAATACTGGTCTTTCAATGAATGTACGTAACATATTGTTTATGTTGATGCCGGGTAAAAAGGAATCCGGCCGGTGTTGTGAAAATTATTTTAGATCTTTATATACCACGGCGTTTTCCTGTACTTCCGGTTTGATAACCATACCGTCTTTTAAACTGCCTGCGCCATAGGTAACAATGGTATCACCTGCCTTAAGGCCCTCGGTAACTACATAATATTGGCCTGTGGTGAGGTCCATAACGCTCACTTCGGTATTTTTAACCGCTCCTTTACCGTCAACCACATACACAAAATGCTTTCCCTGCAGCTCATAAGCGGCCTTTTGAGGGATTAGCACGGCATCTTTTACAGTCTGGGGGATCTGTATAGTAGCACTTCCGCCGCTGCGGATCAGGCCAACAGGGTTAGGGAATGCTGCCCGGTAACTTGCCGATCCGGTTTCGGTATTAATTAAACCGCTGATGGTTTCCACTTTACCTTTTTCGGCATAGGTGCTGCCATCCGGCAATACCAGTGAAACAGGCGGCGTGTTAGCCAGCTTTTCATTCATGGTTTTTCCTTTTACCGTTCTCGAAAAATCAAGCAGCTGCTTTTCATTCAGCGCGAAGTAGGCATACACTTTACCAATATTGGATACTGTTGTTAATGGCTGCGCGGTTGAACCGGTGATGAGGCTACCTAATTTATAAGGAATGGCCCCTACCACGCCATCAACCGGGCTGGTTATTACCGTATAACCTAAATTGGTTTCGGCGTTTGCTAAACTGGCTTTTGCCTGAGCGAGGGTGGCCTTGCGGGCTTTTAATGTATACTCCGCCGATTCAAGCTCATAATGGCTGATGATATCTTTTTCAACCAACGGCCTGGTCTTGTTAACCTGCAGTTGGGCAGCGCTTACATCAGCTTCGGCACTGGCTATGGCCGCGGTCGCGGTGTTTACATCCTGGGCATATTGCGGCGCGCTGAGCTTAAAAAGCAGCTGGCCCTTTTTTACAACGCTGCCCTCGTCAATGTAGATCTTATCTACATAACCATCAACTTTAGGACGGATCTCTATATTCTGCTGCCCCTGGAGTGTGGCAGGGTATTCGTTGTTTAGCGTAGCGTCATGTAAACTGATTTTAAAAACCGGGTAGCTTTGCGGTGGTTGGGGAGCTCCCGCAGCCATGGCGCCGCCCTGGTTTTGGCTGCCGCCACATGACGACAATAAAATTAAGGCGACCCCAAAGCCGGTTAGCAGTTGAACTGTATTTTTCATAAATATAAACTTGTAGTTATTGGAGTGAATTGATATTGAAGACATTGTGATGTGTGTTAAATTATTTTGTTTGACGATTGCGTTAATCACCGGATAAATTTTTTACTGGAAAATCATTTTACAGATCATCTTCTTTCGCTCATTAATGAGGCAGGTATAACTTTCGTTGCTCAGGTTAAAGGCCTTTTTATATATGGGCCCCATGATAAGCGGGTATGACATCAGCGAAAACAGGTTCAGCACAAAATGCATGGGGTTCATCCGTTCAATATTACCTGCTTCCATTTCGGCGCCGATCTGCTCCATGAACTTATTGATATGATGCGGCCTGGCCTCGTTTGTGTACTTACAGATGTTTGAATTGATCTCGGTGATCAGGAAAGTTTCCTGGTAGGGATAATTGTTGGCCTCAGTTAAAAACAACTCTATAAAGCTTTCAACCTTGCTTTTAAACGGCATGTCGGATGCCATAACAGCGTCGAGACGGGTTGTTAAAGCAAGCATTGCTTCCTTAAACACCTGTTCAATTAAAACGTCCTTAGTGCGGAAATAGTAATTTAACAAGGTGCGGCTTACACCGGCCGCGTCGGCGATATCCTGGGTATTGGCATGGAGCCGGCCCTCGGCAAAAAAAATGTGTTTAGCGGTGTCCTTAATTAATTGTTCGGCACCTGTGTCCCTTATCGGCATAAACAAACCTGGCGTTTAACCGGGCACACTATTACGCCCGGCTGCATCAACAACTGATGACAGGGCAAAAGTGGCTCAATTATCGTTTTTGCAGAATGTTTAAAGGATGGCGCAATATGTCAAAAAGTCGTTTTCACTAAAAACATTGTAATGGAATGGTAATAATAATTACAGCGTTGCAACGATACTTATCATTTGCAATTAAAATTATAACGAATAGCGTAGTAACTACGCACCAATGAGATCGGACTGAGAAGAATTTCTCCAGGGAGGGCTATAGGCTTATAAAGGCGTTTGACGGTATTTACTGGGACTGGTACCGCATTGTTTTTTGAAAAACTTGCTAAAAAAGAACTGATCGGCAAAGTTGAGATAAGCAGCAATCTGGGCTATGGTTAACGAGGGGTCGTTAAGGGCGACTTTAGCTTCCAGGATCACAATCTCGTCAATGAACTCGCCCGCGGTTTTGCCAGTTATTTCCTTTACAGTTTGCGAAAGGTATTTAGGGGTGATATTCAGCATGGCAGCGTAAGCCTGTACGCTTCTTTCTTCCTTAAAATGCTGCGGAAGGATTTTTAAAAACCTAAAGGTCAGTTCTTCCTTACGCGTACCTTTTACTTCCGCTATTTTTTGTTGCTTTTGATATAGTGCACCGATCTCATAAATAAAACCGGTAAAAATGCTTAGCACAACTTCATCCTGGAATGCCAGATCATTACGATTATCCATTTTACTTTCAAGGATTTTCATAATTGATATAAGATTATCGGCCGGCTCCTGATCAATAACCAGTAACGGATTTACCTGCGATGATAAAAAATCAAACGCTTCCACATTTTTTGTGTGGATACTGGTAGCAGATAGATAAGCCGAGGTAAATATGATCGAGGTAAGCCTGCAATCTGGCGAAACATTCAGAAACTGGCGAACGGTATTGGGCGCTACCATCAGGATGTTATTCTTTTTTAAGTTGTACTCCAAAAGGTTGGCATTAATTGATAGCTCACCTTCATGAACAAGCGTTAAAAAAAAAATGGTCTGACCGGAAGGGATGCAAAATAGGCACCTCAATATCCCCCGGATTAAACGACATAATATGCAGGCCTTTATACTGATTGGTAACACCAAGCGGAGCAAGCAATTGCTCCATGGTATGCATCTGTACAGGTCGGATATCTTTCGGCATAGGGCAATAATAACTATTATTTGCACGAATTATTACGCCTCGTCCGGGCATTCGTGTATATCAGCTCATTGACGGGAACGAAATCCCCTTAATTTTTCTGAACAACTCAACCGCATACAGATCGGTCATGCCCGAAACAAAGTCAAGAACGGTCTGGATCTTTGAATAATCGTCATTGGCTTTGGTTAAAAACTGTTTAGGGATCAGTTCGATCAGTTTCTCGTGGTATTTTGAATTATTTTTTAAATAAGCAGGGACAAACTCTTCCAATAAACCACCCATTACCTTATAACCAGCAACTTCCTTTTGCACTACCGAACTATAGTTGTAGATCTTTTTTACAGAAACCTTTTCGATTGCTTTCATGGCAGACCGGAGCGGTTCTTCAATCGCATCCATCAGCGCCGAATTAAAATCACCGTTCATGATCTCTTCCTGTTTATCATAGAACAGGTTTGAGCATTGGTTTACCAAAGTATTTATGGCTATTGCCCTCAAATAGCCAACTTTGGCATCTGTATCATCAAACTCTTCCAGTCGCTCTTCCATCCTGGGAATAGTACACAACGGTATTAGCAATGCTTTCACTTCCTCATAGGAGAGTATTTTAAGGCGATGGGCATCTTCCAGATCAACGACATTGTAGCAAATATCATCCGCAGCTTCAACCAGGTACACCAGGGGATGCCTTTTGTAAATAAGTTCATCGTCCTCTACCCTGATCAAACCCAAATCATTGGCTATCTTTTCAAAGTCCTGTTGCTCGGAAGCGAAAAATCCGTATTTCTTTCGGTAGATGATACCCTTTTTATGCCCGGCTACAGATGAACAGGGGTATTTTGCAATAGAAGCGATGGTTGAATAAGTCAATGCCAAACTCCCCCGGCCTTTACCGGCAAACGGATGCGTTAATAATCTCAGGGCATTGGCGTTACCTTCAAAATGCGTCAAATCTTCCCATTGCTGCGCGGTAACAGTGTCTTTGTAATCCTTACCTGCTCCTTCCGCAAAATAATGTGAAATGGCTGATTCGCCCGAATGACCAAAGGCGGGATTACCCAAATCATGGGCTAAGCAGGCGGCAGCCACCATATTACCGATCTCACTGATCAGCGGATATTTCCTTTCTACATCCGGATCTTCTTTAAGCATCCGGTTGAAATGCATCCGCCCTAACGAGCGGCCCACACTGGCTACCTCCAAACTATGCGTAAGCCGGTTATGTACAAAAATGCTTCCGGGCAAAGGGAATACCTGGGTTTTGTTCTGCAACCTCCTGAAGGGGGATGAAAAAATTATCCGGTCGTAATCCCGCTGAAACTCCGATCGTGCGTCGATATGGTTTGCAATATATTTATCCTCGTAACCCCAGCGTTTTGCCGATAACAGTTGATCCCAGTTCATTATAGTATGGTGTGTATAGGCGGCAAAAGTAGCCATTATGCATGAAAGAAATAATAAGTTACACCACCTCAAAATGCTGCCTCAGCTTTTCTTCTTCCAAATCAAGCAGGTCTAATTGCTGCTTTACAATATCGTCGCTGATATTTTCTTTCTTATTCAGCGTAAGCAGTAAGGCACGCTGCTGATCCATCACGTCATTCAGGATCATGCGGTAATCATGATAAAAATTATCGGCGCGTTGTTCACTGCCATCTTTTTCCCAGTCTTTCAGCAGTTCCATATCGGCACTCAACCTTAGCCTAAATGCCTTGACCATATCGTTACCGTCTAATCTGTCGGCATATTTATCTTCAAGTATTTGTAAAGCTAACTTCGATAACTTTTTCCTGACCAACTGCTTTTGCTGCTCCGGCGAAACGGTATAGTCGCGATCTGGCATATTTACAAACTTCACCAATAAGGGCAACGTAAGGCCCTGAACCACCAGGGTAAACATGATCACCACGAATGTGATAAACAAGATGAGGTTGCGTTGAGGAAAGGCGGCACCGGACGGTAAAAGTTCGGGGATACTCAAGGCAGCGGCAAGTGAAACCACGCCCCGCATACCTGCCCAACCCAGCAATAATGGCCCCTTCCAGCCCGGGCTCGGATCGGCAGTGGTGATGTAACGGCTAATGAATACGGTAAATACAGAGGCACCAAAAGTACTGGCTAAACGGGCCAGTATCAGCACACCGGTTATAATGAGGCTATAATTTATCGCCGGTTTCAAACCTTCGGGCCCAAGCGCCTTGATAATTACCGGAAACTCTAATCCTATCAGGATAAACACAAACCCGTTTAAAACAAAAGCTACTGTTTCCCAAACATTAACTCCCTGTAACCGGCTGCGGTAACTTAATATCACGTGCCTTTGGGACGACAGGAACAACCCGCCGCTTACTACAGCCAGCACTCCCGAAAAGTGAAACTCTTCGGCCGCCATATACATGGCATACGGTGTAATAAACGTAAGGATAATATCAATATTAGCCGTAGTTGGCAGCCAGCGGTGTATGGTATAAAAAACCAAACCTACAGCCAATCCAATAACGATACCCATTACAATTACCAGTACAAAACTTAGCGTGGCTTGTCCTAATGCAAATTTGCCGGTAACAACCGCGGCAAGCGCAAACCTGAATATCACCAAGCTCGATGCATCGTTCATCAAGCTTTCGCCCTCAACAATGGAGATAAAGCGTTTAGGTATTTTAATATTTTTAAGGATATTGCTTGCTGATACGGCATCTGGCGGAGAAATTATCCCCCCGAGCAAAAAACCCAGGGGCAAGGTAAAACCTGCTATCAGGCTATTTGACACTACCGCAATTAAGCACGATGTTAAAATAACGATCAGAAACGCGAAGCTGGAGATCACCCTCCGCCATTTCCAGAAATCTTTCCAGGATGTGTTCCAGGCCGATTCATAAAGCAAAGGCGGCAGAAAAATAACAAAGATCAGATCGGGTTGAATTTCGATACCCTTTAAAAAAGGAACAAAACCAAGCGGCAAACCAACCAAAACAAGTAAAATGGGATAAGCTATTTTTATTTTTTGCCCCAGCATTACCACAAAAAGGATAACTATTAACAGGCAGGTACATTGAACAATAACGTGATGCAGCATGTAGCTAAAATACAATTATTCGTTGAGTAAAGCTTGCAAACTATATTATTAGGCAGTATTAAGGAAGCATGAACAAATAACCGTTTTTGCTGTTATGAAAGCATTAAATAAAAACTACCGAAGTAAAAATTGAGTTATAAAAAGATAAAATCCTAAAAAACAGCAACAAAAAATAAAAATAAAGTCATTTTATATCAAAAAAAATACAAACCTATTTCGATAGCTTCAAATATTTTAGTATTTTCGCAATCATGGCGCCGACGATAAAAAAAATATTCTTCGCATTATTTTTTTTCCAGCTTGCAATAGCTGTAGCCCCTGCTAACGCCGAATCAATTTTAACCCATTACAAAAAATCCGGCCAGGCTGCCGATTTAATTTCCCGTACCCATCAAAGGATCATCGGTCAAATTCAGCAGCAGGAGGTTCAGGATGATTCACCTGATTCAGATACTAACGAAGCTCATCATAACCGTACCATCATACGCTTTTTACCCAGCCGGGTAAATTATTCATCAGCACTAATGCCTGGTCAGCAGGCCTCACTTGCAGATGTTATATCATTAGTCGAAAAACGACAAAACCAGAATAAATCCATCAAAGGCTTTTTGCCTGCGTATTACAATTTCCTTTTCAGGCTCAGCCCGTTCTGATCCTTTTTCCGTTTCAGATGCCCTTTGCGGCAAATCCATGTTTTTATAAATCAAATTTTAACATTGGCTAACAGTACGTGATTAGCACTGCTATGCCTATAATCTATCCGGAAAAAAATGAAAAGGATCATCATTTATATACCCCTGCTGGCCATGGCCGCCGGCATATTTGTCACGGGTTGCTCAACCAAAGCCAAAACCAATAACGAAGCTGCCGCTTCCGATACGCTTCAGCTGCCTGTACTTACGTTAAATACGCAGGATACCGTTCTTCAAAAATCATACGTTGCCGATATCCAGGCACAAAAAAACATCGAGATCCGTTCGCGTGTTCGCGGCTTCCTCGAAAAAATATACATCGATGAAGGAAAGCAGGTTAAAAAAGGCCAGCTTTTATTTAAGCTTAACGACCAGGAATTTAAAGTAAACCTGTCAAAAGCTAAAGCCGCGTTAAGTAATGCCGTGGCCGCAGCCAAAGCAACCGAACTTGAGGTAGCAAGGGTTAAACTACTGGTTGACAAGAAAGTAATATCTAAGTCTGAACTGGAAGTTGCCGAATCAAAGATGAGTGCCGATCGGGCAACCATTGAAGAAGCACGCTCTATGGTACAAAGCGCCGAAGACCAACTGGCTTATACCTACATCCATGCGCCGTTTGATGGCATCATCGACAGGATCCCGCTTAAGTCGGGTAGTTTGATTGACGAAGGCACATTGCTTACCAGTCTTTCGGATATCAGCTCCATGTATGCTTATTTTAGCTTTCCGGAAAATGAATACTTACAATATATCCGCAAAAAGGAATCAGCTCCCGGCCAAACAAGTGATAAGGTTAAGCTGGTATTAGCAGATGGCCTGGACTTCCCTTACCAGGGCGAAATAGAAACAGTAGAAGCTGAAATTGAGCAAAAAACGGGCTCAATCAATTTCAGGGCAAAATTCCCTAATCCAAACAGGTTATTGAGGCATGGTGCTACCGGTAAGCTTTTCATATCTACCAAAGCCAATAACGTAGTCATGGTGCCGCAGCAGTCGGTGTTTGATATCCAGGATAAAAGTTACGTGTACATAGTTGATAAGGATAATAAACTGCACATGCAGGCCTTTTCGCCGCAAACCCGTTTTTCTACCTATTATATAGTAAAAGACGGTCTAAAAGCGGGCGACAGGATCTTGTACCAGGGAGCGCAGAACGTACGTGACGGCATGATCATTAAACCAAGGAAAATGGCAAAAGATTCATTGCTGGCAATGAAATAATTATCGCCAAGGTTTCCTTTTTCCGGCCGCGTAAAACGCGCGGCGCGGGTTTATTGTACACTTACCCTAACAAACTATGTTCGAAACTTTTATAAAGCGACCAGTGCTGTCGCTTGTTATCTCATTGATAATTACCATGCTGGGTGTGCTGGCGTTGATAACGCTGCCTGTTACCCAGTTTCCTGATATTGTACCGCCATCGGTAACAGTAACGGCCAACTACACCGGTGCCAATGCCGAGGTATGTGCCAAAGCCGTAGCAACTCCGTTGGAGCGTGCCATTAACGGTGTGCCGGGGATGACCTACATGTCGACCGTTTGCAGTAACGATGGCTTAACGGTGATCCAGATCTACTTTAACGTTGGGGTTGACCCCGACCAGGCCGCGGTGAACGTTCAAAACCGCGTAGCCACCATTATTGACGAAATGCCGGAAGAAGTGATCAAAGCCGGTGTTACTACAGAAAAAGAAGTAAACAGTATGCTGATGTACCTGAACATCATGAGCCAGGACACCAGCATGGACGAAAAATTTATTTATAACTTCACCGATATCAACGTTTTACAGGAACTTAAACGAATTGATGGTGTAGGCCGTGCCGAGATCATGGGCGCTAAAGAATACTCTATGCGCGTATGGCTTAAACCCGACAGAATGATGGCCTACAAGGTATCAACCGATGAGGTGATAGATGCCATCCGTGCCCAGAACGTAGAGGCCGCGCCGGGCAAAACCGGCCAAAGCTCGGATAAAACCCCGCAAATGCTGCAATATGTATTGCGCTACCCGGGCAAATTTTTTGAGCCTAAACAATATGAAAATATTGTGATCCGCGCCGAGGAAGACGGTTCGGTATTAAGATTGAAAGAAATTGCTGATGTTGAATTCGGTTCCCTAACCTACAGTATGGTTTCCAATACTGACGGCAAGCCTTCGGCATCAATCATGATAAAACAACGCCCCGGTTCTAATGCCCGCGAGGTGATCAATAACATTAAAACCCGCATGGCCGAGCTTAAGGAAAGCTCATTTCCGGCCGGGATGACCTTCAACGTAAACTATGATGTATCGCGCTTTTTGGATGCATCAATACATGAAGTATTACGTACGCTGGTTGAGGCTTTCATCCTGGTTTTCATTGTAGTATTCATTTTCCTGCAGGATTTCCGGTCGACACTGATCCCGGCTTTGGCGGTCCCGGTAGCCCTCATCGGTTCGCTGTTTTTTATGCAGATGCTGGGGTTCTCCATCAACCTGCTCACGCTCTTCGCATTGGTGTTAGCCATCGGTATTGTGGTGGATAACGCAATTGTAGTAGTGGAAGCCGTACACGTAAAAATGACCGAAAACCACATGAACGCCATGGATGCCACCGTAAGCGCCATGCGCGAGATCAGCGGTGCTATTGTGGCTATTACGCTGGTCATGTCGGCGGTGTTTGTGCCGGTTGCCTTTATGTCGGGGCCTGTTGGGGTATTTTACCGGCAGTTTTCGCTTACGCTGGCTATTTCCATTGTGATATCGGGCGTCAATGCTTTGACGCTTACCCCCGCCCTTTGTGCTATCATGCTGAAACATAGCCCTGCTTCAAAAAAGAAAAGTTTGATGCAGCGCTTTTTTGGCGGTTTCAATAAACGGTATGATGGATTACAGAACAGGTATTCAACCTTCATGACCTATCTGTCGCCGCGCAAGGGTATTACTTTGATATTGCTGGCGGGTTTCTTTATCCTCACCTGGGGAACCAGCGCTATTTTGCCAACGGGCTTTATCCCAACTGAAGACCAGGGTATGCTTTACGTGAACGTAACCACCCCGGCAGGTGCTACAGTTGAGCGTACCGAACAGGTGCTGAAAGAGATCGAAGCCAAAACCAAATCGATGAAATCTATAGAATCGGTTTCAACCCTTTCGGGTTACAGTTTGGTGAATGAGATTGCCGGTGCGTCGTACGGCATGGCCATGATCAACCTAAAACCATGGGATGAGCGCAGTGAATCATTGGATGATATTATTGCCGAGCTGACCGCAAAAACCAAGAATATCGGCGATGCTTCTATCCAGTTCTTCCCCCCGCCTACCGTGCCGGGCTTTGGTAACGCCAGCGGTTTCGAGATAAGGGTACTTGATAAAAGCGGCCAGGGCGATTTGCAGAAAGCTGCCGATGTAACCAAAAACTTTGTAAATGCGCTTAACGCTTCGCCGGAGATTGCCGGAGCATTCACCAGCTTTGACCCCAACTTCCCGCAGTATATGATCTCTGTCGATCAGCAAACAGCGGCCCAAAAGGGCATTACGATTGATAAAGCCATGTCGACCCTGCAAACATTGATGGGGAGTTTCTATGCTTCCAATTTTATCCGTTTCGGGCAGATGTATAAAGTGATGGTACAGGCCTCGCCCGAATACAGGTCGCGCCCCGAGGATGTTTTAAACCTGCAGGTTAAGAACGATAAAGGCGAAATGGTGCCGTTCTCCACATTCATTAAAATGGAGAAGGTTTTCGGCCCCGAACAGCTCACCCGCTATAATATGTATACATCGGCCATGGTTACCGGCGATGCAGACAAAGGCTTCAGCAGCGGCGATGCCATTAAAGCCATTGAACGTATTGCTGCCGAAAAACTGCCGAAAGGCTATGCCTTTGAATGGTCGGGTATGACGCGTGAGCAGATCCTATCCGGTAACCAGGCTATTTACATTTTTGTGATCTGTTTGATCTTTGTTTACCTGTTGCTGGCTGCCCAGTATGAAAGCTTTTTGCTGCCGCTTCCGGTTATCCTTTCATTGCCTACCGGTATTTTCGGCGCGTTTTTCTTTCTGAAAATCACGGGACTCGAAAACAACATTTATGCCCAGGTGGCACTGGTAATGCTTATCGGCTTGTTAGGTAAAAACGCCATCCTGATAGTTGAGTTTGCTATCCAGCGGCAAAAAGAAGGATTGAGCGTGCTAAAAGCCGCTATTGAAGGTGCAGTATCCCGTTTACGGCCAATCCTCATGACCTCGCTGGCATTCATTGCCGGTTTGATACCGCTTTGCGTAGCAAGTGGCGCCGGTGCAATGGGTAACCGGTCGATAGGTACCGCTGCTGCCGGAGGTATGCTGATGGGAACTATTTTCGGATTGATCCTTATTCCGGGTTTATATGTCATCTTCGCGGGTTTGGCCGAACGCAATAAAAAGCAAAAACCAGCCACAGAAGTAGCTCACCATGAGCTCGATATCGTTAATAATTAATCAAGATTTGCAATGCTAAAAAAAGCAATTTTCTATATACTCCATACAGCACTTTTGATGGTAATCATGACCGGCTGTAAAAGCTACAAACCGGTCACGGGACAGGAAGTGGCCGCTAATTTGCCATTATCATTCAATAACAGTACTGATACGGCAACAATTGCAGCCTTACCAATAGGCCAGTTTTTTGCCGATCAGAGGCTCGTTAACCTGATTGACACAGCCCTTAAAGCAAACCCTGATTTGTTAAGCGCCCTGCAAAGGGTTGAAGCCGCGCGGGCCAATCTACGGTTCAACGCCTCAAAGCTTTTACCTACCATAAACCTGGCCGCCAACGCAGGGGTTGAAAAATATGGTGATTATACCCAAAACGGCGTAGGTAATTACGACACCAATTTTTCAAATAACATCAATAGCGATCAGCATATCCCCAATCCTGTACCTAACTATTTCATGGGTTTTCAAAGCTCATGGGAGGTTGACCTTTGGGGTAAGCTAAACAACCAAAAAAAGGCCGCTTTTGCCCGTTTCATGGCCAGTCAAAGCGGATATCGCCTGGTAACAACCGCACTTACAGCCCAAATTGCAGGGCTCTATTACCAGTTACTGGCTTACGATACCGAATTAGGCATCATCAAAAAAAATATCAGGTTACAGGAACACGCCCTGGAGATCGTTAAAATCCAAAAACTGGGTGGCCGCGCTACGGAGTTGGCTGTTCAACAATTTGAGGCGCAGTTGGCCCGAACCAAAGGTTTGGAGTTTACCACCCGCCAGCAGATCACCGAAACCGAAAATCAGCTCCGCTTTTTAACCGGAAGTTATACCGGAACGGTAACACGGGATACTTCTATCATGAAAACGAAACTACCAGTGGTTGTTGGTACAGGAGTTCCATCGCAAATGCTGTTAAACAGGCCGGATATCCGCTCTGCCGAACTGGAGCTTACCGCCATGAACGCGGATATCAAAGCGGCAAGGGCAAACTTTTTCCCCACTTTAACTTTAACTCCGTATGTTGGCTATAATAGCTTCAGAGCAAACCTGTTATTCGATCCCGCTTCATTTACTTATGGTATTTTAGGAGGTATCACCGCCCCTATTTTTAACCGCAAGGCTATCAAAGCAGAATATGAGCGGACTATAGCCGAGCAGAAAATAGCGGTTTACAATTATCAAAAAAGTATCCTGTCCGGTTTCCAGGAAGTGAAAAATAATTTGAGCGGGATAGAGAATTTTAACCGCGCTTTTGAATTTAAACAACAGGAGCTGCAATCGCTAAACAATGCCTTGTCTGTAGCCAACGATCTATACCTTGTTGGCCGGGCCAATTATTTAGAGATCATCACAGCCCAGCGCAGCGTACTTGACGCCGAGCTTGAACTGGCCGGTATTAAGCGGGATATTTTCTTAAGCTCGGTTAATTTATACCAGGCTGTGGGCGGTGGTTGGAGATAAATAGATTTTTATCAAACAAAAACAGGCGCTTGCAAGCGCCTGTTTTTGTTTGGAAGGAACTTTCTGAAACTTTTTAAAGCGAGAGAATGCGCGATTCCCCTCTTGAGAGGGGTGTATGGGTGTGTTTCGCCATGCGTAAAAATAAACGCTGCATAAACACACCCCTGCCAACGCTCTTTTCTTCGCGCCCCCTCTCAAGAGGGGAATTTTAAACACACCACACCCGTCACAAATCCGTTACACAAGTCAAATTACATCGCAATAATATTAACCAGTAGTATAAATTGCTTAATATAGTGGTTCCGGTGTTTACCAAACGAAGCACCGGTTGACTGACTAATACTTAAACAATTAACACAAATGATCAAACTTTTAAAGCATGCATTGATCACTCCATCAATTGCTGTACTGGCGTTTAACGCGGTTGCCCAAACCGCCGCGCAACCAAAGCTTATTGAAAAGGTTACCCGTAAGGGAACCGAGCTGGTGATCCCCTATGAAAAATATGTATTACCTAATGGCCTTACGGTTATTTTGGCCGAAGACCACTCCGATCCGCTGGTTCATGTGGATATCACCTATCACGTAGGTTCGGCACGTGAGGAGATCGGTAAATCGGGCTTCGCCCACTTTTTTGAGCACATGATGTTTCAGGGGTCAGATCATGTAGCCAATGGCGATCATTTTAAGATCATCACCGAAGCCGGCGGTACCCTAAACGGTTCAACTAACCGCGACCGTACCAACTATTATGAAACCGTACCCGCCAATCAGCTGGAAAAAATGCTTTGGCTGGAGTCGGACAGGATGGGCTTCCTGCTCGATGCTGTCACCCAACAAAAATTTGAGGTGCAGCGCGCAACCGTAAAAAACGAACGCGGGCAAAACTACGATAACCGCCCATATGGTTTAGTTAGCCAGTATGCATCAAAAACACTTTATCCATACGGCCACCCCTATTCATGGCTTACCATTGGCTATATTGAGGAGTTGAATAAAGTAGGCGTAAACGATCTTAAAAACTTTTTCCTGAGATGGTACGGCCCTAATAATGCCACGCTAACCATTGGCGGCGATCTTAACCCAAAACAAACCTTAGCCTGGGTGAGCAAATATTTCGGCGGGATCCCAAGAGGGCCTCTGGTAAAGAATATGTCTTTACCCGCACCTGTGTTAAAGGCCGACAGGTATGTATCCTACACGGATAATTACGCCAAGTTCCCCTTGTTATCTGTAAGCTATCCGGGCGTAAAGATCTATGATAAAGACATGTCGCCTCTTGATGCTTTATCAGCCATCATCGGCCAGGGCCGTAACTCTATCTTTTACAAAAACTTTGTAAAAACCCGTAAGGCGGCACAGGCCACCATGAGTTCATCCAATACCGAACTGGCCGGTGAGATCAGCATGCGGGTTATACCTTTTCCGGGGCAAACTTTAGCTGACGCCAAGAAACTGATAGATGAATCCTTAGCCGAGTTTGAGAAAAAAGGCGTAAGTGACGATGACCTGGCCCGCTTTAAAGCCACTGCCGAAGCCGATTATATAAACAGTTTATCGAGCGTAAGCGGTAAAGTATCAGAACTGGCACAGGCGCAAACTTTCACCGGTAACCCTAACCAGATCGGCCGCGAACTGGCTGCTATCCGGGCGGTAACCAAAGAGGATGTGATGCGCGTTTATAACCAGTACATTAAAGGTAAACTGGCGGTAATATTAAGCGTGTTGCCTAAAGGCGGTAACCTGCAACCTGTAGCACCCGATAATTTTACTGTTGATACCACAGGTTACAAAGCACCGGATTATGGCTATAATGGTTTAACCTATCACAAGCCTAAAGATAGTTTTGATCGTGCTGCAAAACCGGGCGTTGGCCCTAACCCGGCCATTAAAGTTCCGGCTATATGGTCGGCCAATACACCAAATGGCATCAATATCATCGGTACTCAAAATAACGAGATCCCATCGGTATCTATGTCGATCTCTATTAAAGGCGGTGGTTTGTTTGCCATCAACAACCCATCAAAAGCGGGTTTGGCAGGTATTGTCGGCCGTATGATGAATGAAGAAACCCAGAAATACACTGCCGAAGATTTCAACTCCGAACTGGATAAACTGGGCAGCAGTATCACTTTTTATGCCAGTTTAGATCAGATTGATGCTGAGGTATCGTCGCTTACCAAAAACCTGGGCAAGACAATGTCCCTGCTCGAAGAAAGGTTATATCACCCGAAATTTACCCAGGACGCGCTCGACAGGATCAAGAAGCAAACTTTGGAAGGCTTTAAACAAGCTAAAACCCAACCTGCAGGCGTAGCCAGCACAGTTTACAGCAAAATCCTTTATGGTACCGATAACGTACGCACTTACGCCGCGGGCGGTAATGAAGAAACTGTTGCAGGTATAACATTGCAGGATGTTCAGGACTATTACGATAAAAACTTTTCGCCATCGTTAACCAAAATTGTTGTGGTAGGCGATGTTAGCGAGGCATCTGCAAAAAGCGCGCTCGCTTTCCTCAATACCTGGAAGGATAAAAAGGTGACCATCCCGGCTCCTGCTGAGGGTAAAACATTTGATAAAACCACTTTATACCTGGTTGATATCCCGGGCGCGGCACAATCTGAAATCCGTATCGGATATTTGGATAAACTAAACTATGATGCAACAGGCGATTATTATAAGCTGAACATAGCCAACTACATTTTAGGAGGCGCTTTCAATAGTCACATCAATCTTAACCTGCGTGAGAAAAAAGGCTGGACATATGGTGCCCGTTCATCTTTCAGTTCGGGTAAATATGGCGGCGACTTCACCGCTTCGGCCGGCGTATTGGCTACGGCTACCGATAGCTCGGTGGTTGAGTTTATGAAGGAGATCACCAACTACCAAAAAACCGGGATTACACCCGAAGAATTGAAGTTCACCCAAACTTCTATCGGCCAGAGTGATGCCCGTCGTTATGAAACCAACGCGCAAAAAGCGGCGTTTTTATCGCGCATCCAGGAGTACAGCCTTAAACCTACTTTTGTTGACGAGCAAAGCAAGATACTATCGACCATTACTCCCGCCGAGATCAATGGGCTTGCTTCCAAATACCTCAATCCCGACAACATGATCATTTTGGTTGTTGGGGATAAGGCAAGGATCTATCCGGGCCTGCAAAAACTGGGCTACCCGATTGTTGAACTTGATGCCGATGGCAAGCCAAAACAATAAATTAACATAACAACTGGCGGATAAAACCCTTATACCTTAACCGGTATAAGGGTTTTTATTTTAAAAATCAATCATTTATAATAAAGCTACAACCCTACGGGTGTTGTTTACACCATTGCTTTGCAACTGAAAAGTTACTATTCAAAACCTATTTACTAACATTGATTTAACCTAAATTGAATACATAAAGTTCAATTTTGAAAGGTTGATATGGTGCTTATGGCAACTGCCAAAGCCGGTGGTGTTAATATTTTAAGTTTTAACTATTTGAGTGCAAGCAGTGCACCGGCCTTGTAATGGCACAATAATATCCCAACAGGAGCATGTGAATGCGTATTCCTGTTTCTTTTAGTTCCCCTAAATCTTTCCGGTTTTAAAATTTAAGCAGCGTAAACGCATTTGCTATGCATTGTATCTATCTATCATAAAAAACAACATTATGAAAATTAACAACTTACTTATCGGCCTGGGCTTAGCTTTAACCTTTGCCGGATGTTCCAAAGACCTTAAAAACTCGCCTACTCCACCAAAAACCGGCGATACTACAGCAAGCCCACCTGCCCCGGTTCCTTATTCCATTACCGAAGGTTTTGAACAGGGAAGCAAAACCGCCTATGCAGCAGCCGATGTAACCCTAAGCACCGGAAGCTGGAATTTTAGCGACGCCCTGATAGGCAATCTCGCTGCCGACCTTAAAGATGGCAGTAAATCTGTACGGCTCCGTACCGGGGATATCGCGATGAATTTTGATATCAAAGGTCTTACTACTTTATACATTAAACACGGTAAATATGGCAGCGATGCCACATCGACCTGGCAGTTGCTAATGTCGACAGACGGCGGGGCGAATTACACGCAGGTAGGTACCGATATTACTGAAACCAATACCACCCTGGTAACCGACTCATTTAAAGTGAGCGTTACGGGTAAAGTTAGGTTTGAGATCAAAAAAGCAGGCACAACCCGCATCAATATTGATGATATTACCTTTAAGGGTACCGGCGATCCGGGCATTACCGTTGGCATACCAGATACGGGCGGCAGCGATACTACCGGCACATCAAATTCAGCAACACCGAGGGATGTTACTGCCGGCGCCGATGCGCCTCCTGTAAGCGGCGATAACAGCAACCTGCTTTTCGGTAACCCATCAAATGCCCTTTCAACACTGGCATCTAAGGATAACTACCTGATAGACCAGAAGTATTATGTAGAATCATACAACGCTACCAAAGGCGAACCAAACTGGGTAAGCTGGCACCTTGACGCGACCAATACCACCAATGCGACTGGCCGTTTGGATAATTTTGCCGGCTGGAGCGGGATCCCTGCCGGCTGGTACCAGGTTGAGAGCAACAGCTATTCGGGCAGCGGGTTCGACAGGGGGCATAACTGTCCCTCGGCCGATCGCGCCAGTTCAACCAACGCTAACTCATCAACCTTCCTGATGACCAATATGATACCGCAGGCGCCTCAAAATAACCAGCAAACCTGGGCCAATCTTGAAAATTACCTGCGCGAACAAGTGGCGGCCGGTAACGAGGTTTACATAATTATGGGCAGCTATGGTACAGGGGGTACGGGTTCAAACGGAACTGCCAGTACCATCAATAATGGCCACGTGAATGTACCGAGTAATGTCTGGAAAGTCGCCCTGATCATCCCCAAAGGTGACGGCGACGTTGCGAGGGTTACCGCTTCAACCAGGGTTATCGCGATAAACACCCCTAATGTTAACACCATCAACTCCGACTGGACCAAGTACATAACAACTATCAAGGATATTGAAACAGCAACAGGTTATACCCTGCTCTCAAGCCTGCCAACTGCGGTTAGAACAGCGCTTGAAGTTAAGGTAGATACCGGAGCCTCGGGAACATAAGAAATTGGTAATTGAAAAAGGAAGCCGGGGGTATATAATATTTCCGGCTTTTTTATTGGCTTTTTCGCGGGTGTTCAATTTTTGAAAAAAGGGGTGTTCAACTTTTTGCTATCAATTTTCACAACTAACTGATTATCAATATAAAGATGTTCAATTTATGCTATTAGGGATTTCTCGACATTTATAACACATTGATTATCAATGGATAAAATTTAGACAAAAACAACAAGTGTTCACACTTTTAAAAATTGAACACCTGGTGTTTGTGTGAGTTTTGTTAATTCTGAAGCTATCGGGAAACAGGATCAATCCACTCCTTTTACATTCATTTTAAAGGTGTAAACTGCCTTTGATGCTGTTATAAATAATACATCCTTGTTTTTTCCGCCAAAACAGATGTTGGCAGTCCACGGTTCATCGATATCTATGTGCCCAATCTTTTCGCCTTTAGGGTTAACTATGGTAACTCCTTTACCGCACATATAAATATTGCCATGCTCGTCAATCGTCATGCCATCGCAACCCATAGCGATAAACAGGGTGCGGTTGGTTAATGTACCATCCTTATTAATATCATAACGATAGGTTTTGTTATCGCCGATATCAGCCACATACAAAGTCTTACCATCAGGCGTACCGATGATACCGTTAGGCCGTACAAACTTATCATCAACCATTACCGCAGGTGCTTTTCCTTTGGCCAGGAAGTATAATTTTTGTCCGTCGAGGTCGGGTTGCTTGCGGGTCCAGTAATCACGCTGATAGTATGGATCGGTTATATAGATGCCTCCGTCCGGGCGTACCCAAACATCATTAGGGCCGTTAAACTTATGCCCCTCATAGTCTTTCAGCAAAACGGTAACCTTTCCTTTGGGGCTGATAGACCAAAGCTGATCATTGGCATCGGCACAGCTAATGAGGTTGCCTTTCTTATCAAAATACATTCCGTTTGAGCGGCCCGCGCTATCCAGGAAAACAGAAAGCTTACCATCGGTATCATACTTCCAGATCTTGTTGTTGGGCTGATCGGTAAAAAACACATTGCCTTTTTTGTCAACAGCTGGCCCCTCGGTAAATGAGAATTGTTTGGCAACCAATTGGGCTTTGGTATTGGGATCGTAAAGGCTTGCATCCGTTTGGGCAAATGCCTTAACCGACAGGGCCGATATCAACAGAATAAGAGCAGGTAGTTTCTTCATCGCTTTTGGAGTGTTATAATGGTTTTGCTAAAGTAACACGTTTTTAAGACCGATTATTTTAAAGGGGTAAAATATTTGATACAAGTAGCGGTTTTGTAGGATTGAAGAGTTGACTTAACTTTCATTTACCACTATTCAAAATCTCTTTAAAAAGAACTCATTAAAAACCTTACTTTTGCACCTTTATTAAAATACCGTACATCACATGAGTATTGCATTATCCGAACAGGAGATCATTCGCCGCAAATCTTTACAGGAGCTACGTGCACTGGGAATTAACCCTTACCCTGCCGAAGCTTTTAATGTTAACGCCTGGGCACAGGATATAGCCGATAATTTTAAGGATAAACCCGAGGCCTACCAGGATGTTGTAATTGCCGGCCGCATCATGACCCGTCGTATTATGGGCAGCGCTTCTTTTGCCGAACTGCAGGATTCAACCGGTCGTGTGCAGATCTACCTGAAACGCGATGATATTTGCCCTGGCGAGGATAAGACCTTATATAATACTGTATTCAAAAAACTGCTGGACATTGGTGACTACGTTGGCGTAAAAGGCTATGTGTTCCTCACTCAAACGGGCGAGATCTCGGTTCACGTACGTGAGCTCGTTGTGCTTTCAAAATCTCTGAAACCGCTGCCAGTTGTTAAGCGCGAAGAGGACGGAACTATCCATGATGGTTTTACCGACCCTGAACTGCGTTACCGCCAGCGTTACGTGGATTTAACCGTTAACCCGGATTACAAACAGATCTTTATCAATCGCTCGAAAGTGATCAGCGCTATGCGCGGTTACTTTAATACCCAGGGATGGATGGAAGTGGAAACCCCTATTCTGCAGCCTGTGCATGGTGGTGCAGCGGCCCGTCCGTTTGCTACGCACCATAACACGCTGGATATGCCCTTGTTTTTACGTATTGCCAACGAGCTTTACTTAAAAAGGCTTATCGTTGCCGGCTTTGACGGTGTTTATGAGTTTGGCAAAATGTTCCGCAATGAGGGCATGGACCGCACCCACAACCCGGAGTTTACTGCCATGGAAATTTATGTAGCTTATAAAGACTATATATGGATGATGGCTATGGTTGAGGAATGCCTGGAAACTGTTGCCAAAGCAGTTCACGGAATCCCGGTTGTGCAGGTTGGCAGCAATGAGATCAACTTTGCAGGCCCGTACGAAAAATTATCGATGTATGACTCGATCCTGAAATACACCGGTATTGACGTATCTGCAATGGACGAAGCAGGCTTACGCGAGGTTTGCGAAGAACTAAAAATAGAAGTAAACCCAAGCATGGGCAAAGGCAAACTGATCGACGAGATTTTCAGCGCTAAAGTTGAGCATCACCTGATCCAGCCTACTTATATTACCGACTACCCTATCGAAATGACCCCTCTTGCCAAAAAGCACCGTACTAAAGAAGGTTTGGTTGAGCGTTTTGAGTTATTCGTAAATGGTAAAGAGATAGCAAATGCTTACTCGGAGCTGAATGACCCTATCGACCAGCGTGAGCGTTTGGAAGAGCAGCTGATCCTGGCCGGTCGCGGTGATGACGAAGCTATGGCCATGGATGACGATTTTTTACGTGCGCTTGAATATGGCATGCCGCCAACATCTGGTTTAGGTATCGGTATCGACAGGCTGGTAATGCTGATGACCAATCAAAGCACCATCCAGGAAGTATTGTTCTTCCCGCAAATGCGCCCGGAGAAAAAAGCTAAAGTAGCTACCGCCGATGATTTTATAAATATTGGCGTACGAGCCGAATGGGTACCGGTATTGAATAAAATGGGCTTTAATACCGTTGAAGAATTAAAAGCAGCTAACCCCAACAAGGTATTTAATGATCTTGGCGGGATGCGTAAAAAACTAAAACTCGATATTACCATGCCAACCAAAGAAGAGGTAATGGCTTGGTTTGAATAATTGAACCTTGATTTGTAGGATTTTCGGATTACCCTGATATTTAATAATGGCCTGCTTCGTGCAGGCCATTTTAGTTTATAATCAATCGTAAAATCTTTCAATCAAGAAAATCAACGCAATCAGCGTAATCCCTCCATTCAGCGGTTATAATTTCTTAACAAAAGCTTAAAAAAAATAATACTTTCATTTAAAAAGAGTTAGCTATTATTGTAATAAACATATATTACAAATATCATGACCAACTCAATATTAGAGATCACCGAAAACGAATACCTGATCAAACTTAACAGGAGCAATTTTAACCTGTCGTTCATCAGGAGTTTATTGAAACTTGTTGAAGTGGCCAATCCGTCTGAAGAATCTGAATATTCATCATACACAGACAGCTACGTTCAGCCTTATCAAAACCATTCAGCAACGCCTGATTATTTCAGCGCCATTGAAGAAAAATAAAAGGGACGCGGTTTTCGCGTCCCTTTTATTTTTATCCCTTTTTCTTACCTGTTCTTTTTCTTAGAACTGACGATATCCACCTCTTACTACTTGCTTATCCATTTGAGCTAATTGGCCTTTCATCATTTTAATTTGTTCGGTAAGCAATTTGTTCTTATCATCTTTTGAAGCTTCTGACAAATACATTTGCGCCTCGCGCTTGTTACGCTTAGCCATTGAAATGCCGGCCAGGCTCAACTTCGCCAAAGCTATATTGTGCGACATTTTCATACCCAGCGACAGAGCTTTCTTAAAGTATTTCTCTGATTTCATTGGCGCCTTGCGTGATTCGATCAAACCGATCAGCAAGTTGTAGTAACCGTGCTGGTTTTTGTGAAGCTGTTTTTCGTAATCGGTAATTTTCAACAACCATACTTCCGACTTTTCAGAATTTTCCTTACGTAAAAAATACTGGGCGATGATCATATTCTCGTTAAAGAAGAAGCTAAGCAGTATAACACCGCCCATTAACAGAACAAAAATACCCCATCCCCAAAAACCGAATGCACATAGCGCAACCGCCGCACCCATCACTACACAAGCAATAACTAACCGAACAATATTTGACATAATTTTGTGATACTAATATTAGCGCAAATATCTGTTTATTTGTACGCTTAATCAACTTCTATCTAAATATTTATGGCGATTGCATTACCACCATCATGGCTTGAGGTTTTACAACAGGAATTTGACAAACCTTACATGATAAAACTTAAACAATTTTTAAAAGAAGAGCAGCAATCAGGGCAAGTTGTTTATCCCAAAAACGGCGAAATTTTCAATGCTTTCAATACTACACCTTTTGATGATGTTAAAGTTGTTATATTAGGGCAGGACCCTTATCATGGCGCTCACCAGGCCCATGGTCTTTCCTTTTCAGTACAAAAGGGCATTGCTATTCCCCGATCATTGATAAACATTTACAAAGAGCTGCAAAACGATATTCCCGGATTTAAAATCCCCGCACATGGCAACCTTGAAGAGTGGGCCCAACAGGGTGTATTACTGCTTAATGCCACCCTTACTGTTAGAGCAAGCAGCCCTGGTTCGCACCAAAAAAGGGGCTGGGAAGAATTTACAGACGAAGTGATCAAAACCATCTCAGATAAAAAAGAAGGCATCGTATTTATATTGTGGGGAGCCTTCGCCCAATCAAAAGCAGTTTTGATAGACGAAAAGAAACATTTTATTATCCGCTCCCCACACCCTTCACCATTCTCCGCTGACCGCGGTTTTTTCGGCAGCAAACCGTTTTCAAAAACTAACGAGATATTGAGAAAAGAAGGTAAAAAAGAGATTGACTGGCAAATACATTGAGCGAGAGACAAGACGCCAAGAGTCAAGAAACAAGGTTTAAAAAAGTCTGAAAATAAAAAGAGTCAAGAAATAAAAGATATTTAACCCTTCTTCTTGACTCTTGATTCTTATAGTCTTACCTCTTATGTCTAATACTCCAGCGGCACTATAGGCTCTTTTTTACTGGTAGACATGATCATCATTGTTTGGAAGGTTTTCACCACGGTAATGCGGCTGATCTTTTCCATAATGAGTTGCTCATATGATTTGATATCACGAACGTATACCTTCAGCAAAAAATCACACTGGCCGGTTACGTGATGGCACTCGGTTACCTCTTTAATGTTCTTGATCTCATCTAAAAAAGTTTGAATGGTATTTTTCTGATGAAAATCAAGCGAGATCTGGATAAAGGTTTTGATACCTAATCCTAATTTCTCTTCATCTACCAGGGCATGGTAGCTTTTAATGTATTCGGCGTTCTCAAGTTTACGCACGCGTTCAAGAGTAGGTGCAGGTGAAAGCCCTATCTCGTTAGACAGCTGGAGGTTGGTTATCCTTCCGTTTTCCTGTAAAATCTTGAGTATCTGTAGGTCTATTTTATCTAATTCGGCGGCCATAGTTGTATGCAAATATAGTATTTTCCTCGCTTCGCAAAATTTAATTTTTCTTTAAAGTACTTCAACGAAAACATATTTCCTAACGTTTATTTTTTTAGATTAATCTAAATTTTTTATTAGATTTGTTTAAATGAATACTTTAGCCGAGGAAAATTACTTGAAATCCATCTATCATCTTACTGAAAATGATGGAAATGGGAATGCAAGTACAAATCAAATCGCATCCTCCCTAAATACCAAAGCATCTTCAGTTACCGACATGCTAAAAAAGCTTGCCGAAAAAGCGCTCATCAACTACGTCCCTTATCAGGGCGTAAGCCTAACCCCCTCCGGCGAAAAAATAGCCATAGGCATTATTCGCAAACACCGGCTGTGGGAGTATTTTTTGGTTGAGAAGCTTAATTTTAAATGGGACCAGGTACACGACCTTGCCGAGGAGATGGAACATATTTCATCCCAGGAGCTTATTGACCGCCTTGACCAGTTTATGGGTTATCCCAAACATGACCCGCACGGCGACCCGATACCGGATTGTAATGGCCGTTTTGACACACACGAGTTAAAACCGGTTTCGGCCGTAACAGTAAACCAATGTGGTATAATCTCAGGCGTTCGTGACCATAGTTCATCTTTTTTACAATACCTCGATAAAAAACAGCTTACCATCGGCTGCAAAATAATGATCACTGATATTATTGAATATGACCATTCGGTAGTGGTACAAACCGGCAATAAAGAAGTGCATATCAGCCGCGAAGTAGCCAACAACTTGCTTATAGCCCTATGAACAATACACACAACGAATCTTTAGGCAATGTACACGGATCAGTAACCACCGAAAACAAAAACGGCTGGCGTAAGCTGATGGCTTTCCTGGGCCCGGCTTACCTGGTGAGCGTAGGGTATATGGATCCTGGAAATTGGGCAACGGATATCGCAGGCGGCAGTGCTTTTGGATATAAGCTGATCTGGGTATTGTTTATATCCAACATGATTGCCCTTCTGCTGCAGTCACTGGCAGCCCGGTTGGGGATAGTGCGCGGGCTCGACCTTGCACAGGCTTCCAAAAATGCCTATCCTCGTTTTGTAAACCTTTGCCTGTATATACTGGCACAAATAGCCATTATAGCATGTGACCTGGCCGAAATTATCGGCATGGCGATTGGGTTAAAGCTGCTGTTTCACCTGCCGTTAATCTGGGGTGTATCGCTTACCATTACCGATACCGTGCTAATGCTCTACCTCATGAATAAGGGTATGCGCAAACTCGAGGGCTTTATCATTTCGATGATCTTTATAGTCGGTCTCTCCTTTTTAGTCGAAATGTTTATCGTTAAACCCGATGTAATAGAGGTAGCAAAAGGTTTCATTCCCGGCAACCTATTTAAAGGTGATAAAATAAGCCAGCAAATGCTTTATATAGCTATAGGCATTATTGGCGCTACGGTAATGCCACACAACCTGTATCTGCATTCATCACTGGTGCAAACCCGCCAAATAACACGTACCGAAGAAGGCTTCAGGGCGGCGATTAAGTTTAACCTTTTTGATACGGTTATAGCCCTTAACCTTGCTTTTTTTGTAAATGCGGCTATTTTGATATTAGCAGCAAGCGCCTTTTTCAGGAATGGTTATTTTGAAGTAGCGGAGATCCAGGATGCATTCAAGCTGCTGGAGCATATTTTCGGTGCAATAGCGCCTACTTTATTTGCAATAGCGCTCATTGCCTCGGGGCAAAGCTCAACCATTACCGGTACACTTGCCGGGCAAATCATTATGGAAGGGCATATTAACCTGCGAATAGAGCCCTGGTTACGCCGCCTGCTTACCCGTGTATTGGCTATTGTACCAGCAGTGTTCACCATACTTTTTTATGGCGAGGAAGGTTTAGGAAAACTCCTGATCTTAAGCCAGGTTGTATTAAGCCTTCAGTTGGGTTTTGCGGTAATCCCACTCATCCATTTCACCTCCGACCGGAAAAGAATGGGCAAGTTTACTATCAATTTCCAAACAAGGGCATTGGCCTGGGCAAGCGCCGTGTTAATCGTTGCCTTAAACGCCAAACTGGTATACGAACAAATTGGCGATTGGGTAAATACCACATCCTCACCGGTTTGGATCTATGCTATTGTGGTTCCGAGTGTTATCGGAATTGGAATTTTGTTAATCTATGTTTTTATACGTCCGTTGCTGTTTAAACATTATGACCGACCTACTTTTGTACCACATGGTATAGCGAATGCCATCACCGAGCTGGATGCCATAACTTACAGCCGCATCGCCGTAACAATTGACTTTTCAAAAAATGACACCGAATGCCTGCGCCATGCCATTATGCAGGGTGGAAAAAAGGCAGGTTATACATTGATACACGTTGTTGAAACTGCCGGCGCCCGTTACTATGGCGGCCAGGTGCTGGATAATGAAACCCAGATTGACTTTGATAATCTTGACAAATACGTGTGCACCCTAAAAAACCTTGGCTACAGCGCACAAGGCCAGATTGGCTACGGCAACCCGGCCAGTGCTATTGCCGAAATTGTGAAAGACGAGAATGTTGATTTCATTGTCATGGGCTCGCATGGGCACAAAGCTTTGAAAGACCTCATATTTGGCACCACTGTAAACTCTGTAAGGCACAAGGTTAATGTGCCAGTACTGGTGGTAAAGCCACAGTCAAACTAATTTTGTAAGTTTGCGGCTGAATAATTATGAGCCAGGATAACATCTATATAAAAAATAAAAAAGCCTACTTTGAGTATCATATACTTGATAAGTATGTGGCAGGCATACAGTTGCTCGGTACCGAGATCAAGTCGATAAGGCAGGGGAAGGCTAACATTAATGACGCTTTTTGTACATTTATTAATAATCAGTTATATGTACGCAACCTGCATATCTCTGAATATTCATTCGGCTCGTTCTATAACCATGAAGCCAAGCGCGACCGTATCCTGCTGCTAAATAAAAAAGAACTCAAGAAACTCCAGACCCGTGGCGAAGAACGTGGATTAACTATAGTTCCGCTGGCACTATTTATCAGCGAGCGCGGCTTTGCCAAACTTGAAATTGGCCTTGCACAAGGCAAAAAGACATATGATAAACGCGAAACCATGAAGGAGCGCGATACCAAAATTGAACTGGACAGGGTGATGAAAAGATAGTCGCCCCCCCAGCCCCCTAAAGGGGGAGGTTAAGTGCATAATTGATCAAATATTGAAATAATAACAAGGCCCGGGTTTAAAAATCCGGGCCTTGTTGCTAACATGCTGCTAATCAAAAGTTCCCCCTTTAGGGGGTTAGGGGGCGATTTACCAGGCTTTATCCCCTACCAAAGGCACAAACCTGAAGGTATCCAGCACAATCTTTTCATAATCGTTTTCACCTACCTTTAAAATTGTAACCATTTTTTGGGTTTCCTCATCACCAACCGGGATAACCAGGATACCGCCTATTTTTAATTGCTTTAACAGCACGTCGGGTACGGTAGGCGCTCCGGCAGTTACAATGATCTTATCATAAGGTGCGTGTTCGGATATCCCAACAGAGCCATCTCCCAGGAAAAAACGGGCATTGTAACCCATTTCATTGGGCAGCACATATTTGGTGCGGTGATAGAGCTTTTCCTGGCGTTCAATAGTGTAAACATTAGCTCCCAGTTCAAGCAGGATACAGGTTTGATACCCCGAGCCTGTGCCTATTTCAAGAACTTTATCCCCTTTACGGATATGCAGTAATTCGGTTTGATAGGCCACAGTATAGGGTTGCGATATCGTTTGCCCTTCGCCTATCGGGAACGCAATATCCCTGTAAGCCTGGTTCCAGAAAGTTTCATCAAAAAAACAATGACGTTTTACCTTACCAATAGCCTCTAAAACGTGTTCGTCGCCAATTCCCTTCTTTCTCAAAACATCCACCAGCCTTTTACGGGCACCCTGTTCGCGGTAATTATCAGTATACTTGTAAGCCATTTTCAAAGGCAAAGTTAATACGAATTTTCACACAATTTACCCAACAAGCATCATTTACGGGGTTTTGGACCCTGGTAGTTATTTATGTGCTTCATTAGTACAAATTTAAAATTCAATTTTATCAATAATGAAACGCATGGTCTAAAAACACGACACGCCGAACAGTTTGCCCGGCGTGTCATGTTTTTATGTAATTAAGAATTTATACCTCCCTGTTACTATCCCACTTCTCTAAATAATCGGCCACACGCCTTACAAACGAGCCACCCAAAGCTCCATCTACTACGCGGTGATCATATGATAATGAAAGGAACATCATGTGGCGTATAGCGATCATATCGCCTTCTTTTGTTTCAATAACAGCCGGTTTTTTCTTGATAGCGCCAACAGCTAAAATGGCAACCTGTGGCTGGTTGATTATCGGTGTACCCATTACGTTACCAAATGAGCCAACGTTGGTAATGGTAAATGTGCCGTCTTTTACATCATCGGGCAATAACTTGCCGCTGCGTGCACGGTTCGCGAGGTCATTAACGGCTTTTGTTAAACCAACAAGGTTAAGCTCATCTGCTTTTTTAATTACCGGTACAATCAGGTTACCGTTTGGTAAAGCCGTAGCCATGCTGATGTTGATAGCCGCTTTTTTAATGATCTGAGTACCGTTAACAGATACATTGATCATTGGAAAATCCTTGATCGCTTTCGCTACTGCCTCAATAAATATAGGCGTAAAGGTTATTTTTTCGCCTTCACGTTTTTCAAAGCTGTTCTTTACTTTTTCGCGCCATAACACCAGGTTAGTGACATCGGCTTCGACAAATGAGGTAACATGCGGCGATGTTTGTTTGCTCATCACCATGTGATCGGCAATCAAACGGCGCATCCTATCCATCTCTATGATCTCATCACTGCCGGATACAGAAACAGCCGGAGCAGGCTGCTGCTCAACAGGGGCAGCTTTTGGCGTTTCCGTTTTTGCAGGTTCTGGAGCCGCAGTAATTATTGGTTGCGGCGCCGGTTCATCAGCCGGTCGTGCTTCTTTAGCAGGCTCAGCAGTTTTTATAGGTTGCCCGGCAGTTTGAGTAGTAAACGACTCAACATGAGCTGACGGATGCGTATTTGGAACTGATGAAGTTTTTGCCTGCAGATAGTTCAGCAGGTCGTCTTTGGTTAAACGGCCATCCGACCCCGTCCCGGGGATGCTGTCCAACTCCCCGATACTGATACCTTCCTGTGTGGCAATATTTCTTACAAGGGGCGAATAAAAACGCCCTTCGGATTTAAATACCGGAGCAGCAGGCGAACTTTTTTTCTCAAGCTGATCAATACCAGGGATATTGGATAAATTTTCGGGCTCAGGAGCTTTTACAGTTTCGGTAAACGGAACGGTTTCGTGATAAGTTGAGTTTGCTATTTTCGGTTCTTCGGGAGGTTGTGGCGCAACCTCTTCAGACTGGGCAACTATCGGTGCAGTTTCAGGCTCATCAGTTTCAATTATAGCTATAACCGCGCCTACCTGTACAACATCATTTTCTTTATACAGTTGTTCAACTAACTTACCTGCTACAGGCGAAGGTACATCAGAATCGACTTTATCGGTAGCGATTTCCATTACCGCGTCATCGGCATTTACCTTATCACCCGGATTTTTAACCCATTTGATAACGGTTGCCTCAGCAACGCTCTCCCCCATTTTTGGCAATAACAGCTGGTATCTGGCCATACAGTAGAATATAGTTTAACCCCAAAATTATGTATTTAAATCTTTACTTTTTAATTTCAGTAAGCAAAGTATTCAACATTGACAGCGCTATCACAGCACTTCGCTCAATATTTTGCCTGCGTTTACTGCCAAATGTATATTTCTTTATGATTGATTTCTCCTTTGCGGCAACTGCAATCCACACAGTACCAACGGGTTTATCCTCTGTGCCGCCGCCCGGACCAGCTACACCGGTAATAGCGACAGCCAAATCCGACTTGAAATTTAACAGTGCGCCTTCTACCATTTCCGTTACCGTTTCTTCACTAACGGCTCCGTGTTGCCACAAAGTTTCGTTCTTTACTCCTAAAATACTCTCCTTTAACTCATATGAGTAGGATACAGCGCCTCCTAAAAACACCTGTGATGAACCAGGATGCTGGGTAAACAAATGGGACAGATAGCCTCCGGTACAGCTCTCGGCTACTGATAAAGTGAGGCCGTTTGCTTCCATCCTGTCAAGTATGGCCTTTTCAAGCGGGATGTCCTGATCAATAACAAACGGTGAACCTATGCGTTCAATTAAACGGGAGGCAAATGCATCCACCTCTTTTTGCAAAGCAGTTTCATCATTGCCAAAAGCGCTTAAGCGTAAACGCACCTGGCCTAACTTGGGCAGATAGGCCAGTTTAATATGTGATGGCAAATCATCTTCGATATCCGCAATGCGTTCGGCCAAAAATGATTCACCTTCGCCAACGGTAAGCAGTGTTTTATGTATAATTGACGGAAGGTTGAAGGTAGCCTTAATTTTAGGCAATACCTGCTCTTCCATCATATACATCATTTCAAAGGGAACACCCGGCATAGACATATAGATGACACCGTTGTGGTCAAACCACATACCCGGGGCAGTGCCATTTTCATTCAATACAACCTCGCAATTAGCCGGAACAAGCGCCTGCTGTTTGTTGATCTCCAATAACGGGCGGTTATATTTGGCAAAAATGCGTTCTACATTAGCAAATGCATCCTCGTTTTCAACAAGTTCAACCCTAAAGTATTCAGCTAATGTTTTTTTAGTGATATCATCTTTGGTAGGGCCAAGTCCACCGGTAATAAAAATGATACTGGCCCGGCTTGCTGCTTCGGCTAATGCCTTCAGGATATGTTCTTTATCGTCGCTTATTGATGAGATCTGCTTTACCCTTATCCCTATCTTGTTAAGTTCGGTAGCCATCCAGGCCGAATTGGTATCAACAATTTGTCCGATAAGTATCTCGTCGCCGATGGTAATTATTTCTGCCAGCATTATTATATTAATAAAAAGATGATTGTGGATTGTAATCGCTTTTCTTGCTTAGTTTCAAATCCTGCAAAATGGAAGCTTTAACCTTTAAAGTTACGTTATACATTTTGTATACACCGAAAGGAATCCATTGAAAGGCCAAATCCCAGCAATGCAAATCGCGGTATATTGAAAACGAGGTAGCACTTGCAAATTTCGCCGCCTTGATATCATACGTAGTAGAATATTGGATCTTCCACTTTTGCGTAAGGTTCACATCGCCCGAGATCTGGAGTGTATTACTGGTTGTTTTGTTGTTTAAGTAGTTTTGATAGCTAAAACTGTAATTGAGCGAGATATTCCACGGCACGTTAAAGTCAACGTATGCATTCGGATCGCTATTTACCAGGGCCAGTCTCTGAGCTTGGGTGGGATTCATGGTTGCGATAGTATTCAGGGCGGCATTTCCCGGAGTTGCTTTAGTTGAATTCAAACTCCCACCCATAGAGATGTTTAAACCTGATAAAGTTGGGAATTTGCCGTCCTGCCAGGCATACCTGTTTATATAACGGCTTGTTCTTACAATCTGATTATTAGAGATTGAATCGCTTACCTTGGTTACGTATGGGCTAAACACTCCCGAAAAACTGATACTTAATTTTTGATTGAAAATAGCGGTATGTCCCGAAAATGAAATATCAGAAAGTTTCATTGAGTCGGCTGCAAAATTATAAAAGGTGGAGAACGACAAACCTTGTAAAATCATGATTTTTCGGTCGGTGCCGGATGTGTCCGTGCTTTTAGCTTTTACCTTAGCTTCTATCGTGTTATCTACCGAAAAGTTTAAACCCGCCTGCTTACCTGCTGAGGGGCCGCCGTAAACTCCGTTCTGGAAAATAGAATATTTTTGATAGGTATACGGATAAGGAACCGTGGCTGTACTAACAGCTGTTTTGTAATAGCCAAAGCTTGGGTCGCTGAAGTCGGGACGATAGCTAAAACTTATTGACGGAGTTGCCACGTGCCTAATTGCTTTCAGGTTACCATGTTTAAAGTTTATGGTACCGTACAATTTAGTTGATATACCTGTACTGATGCTATACTCCCCGGCACGCTTAAACCCAGGTATAGTATCAATAATTAACTGATTTGAACCGGCAATGCTTCCCCTTTCAAATCTTTCATTAATGCTTTGAAAATACCAGCGTTCGGTATAGTTAACACTGTTATTAAACTGAAAGTACTTTAATACGTTTAAGCCCAAACTAACCGGGATGGTATGCTGAAAACCATTTTGTAACCGTTTTGATAAAGTTTCGCCTTTAAATAATTGGGACTCGGGTATATCGTTAAGCTTGTTGGTACCTACTAAATTATAGCTCACGGTAATTTTCTGATACCATTTTTGTTCGCCAACCCTGTTTTTAGAGTCGAATGGGTTTATCGACGACATACCGAAGGCAATAGTGGGCAACTCGATATTCACCGTTTTACGGGCTATATCCTGGCTATGCGAAATGCCTACACTTAAGTTAAACGGTGTACCTGCCCAGGTTTTACCATAAGCGATACTTGAGCGTAAACTACTTTGAGCAATGGAGTTAACATTATAGTTACTTGCCGATGGCGTGTTCCTAAAAAAACCGGAAGTACCTGCATCAACCGAAGCACTGAAAGTTGAACCGGGATTAGCATTGGCATCCTGCACGTGCGACCAATAAATATGCGCGTCTTTAGTGGCCGGGTCGCCCTCAAGGCCATAGTTATGCGAGCCGAAGCTTAGCGTAACGTTGCCTGTATATTTATAACGTTTAAGATATCGTGCCGTGCTGCTTAGTTCATACGAGCCTTTTGAGTAGATAGACCCGGTTGTAGTCAAATCTACATAATCACTTATGCCAATATAGTATCCAAGCCCTTTTAAATAGAAACCCAGGGTGTTGTCCTCACCAAAAGTTGGCAAAATAACACCTGATGTCCTGGTGTCCGGCTTAGGGAAAAAACCAAAAGGAATGGCAAGCGGTAAGGGGACCCCTTCAATCTCAAGGTAGGCGGGCCCGGATATAATGCGTTTCTTTTCGCCGATGCCACGTGTAATCACTATACCAAAGTGTGTATCTGGGTAAGGCAAATCGCAGGTACTGAAAATAACGTTACGGTATGCAACCTCATCGTCATTGAGTTTTTTTGCCTGCCCGCCCGAAATAAAGTTGCCTTCCTGCTCGGATGCAGGATTATATATCTTTACTTTTTTTGTTTGATAATTAAAAATCAGCGAATCGGATGCTACGGGCTTATCCGTTTTTTGCTTCATAATAGGCCTGCGGACATATTGGTGTGTACGCGGGTCAATGCTTCCCCGTGCAAATATGAGGTGGTTTTTATCATCAACCCTGATATAGTCTGCGTCAAGCTCAAAATCTTCATAGGTTACACGGGCCTTGCCGTAAAAATAGGTAACCTGGTGCTCCCGGTCTGAGTGGGTCGAGTCCTCGGCAGTTGCCTTTACTTCTGATTGCAGACCGCCTTTATTCTTTTTAGTGGTATCATTTGCAGGTAAAGAATTTACCGGCTTACCGTTTCTCAACGGCGTTATTGAGCCGGATTGTTTACCTTTAAGAAGTTTCTTATCACGAAGCGAATCAAGTTTGATAATAGTATCAGTTAAAGGCCTCCTGCCATGGCTGTTATTTAAAACAGTGCCGGCATTAGCAGCAAGTCCGTTTACTATTAATATAATTGCAAGCAGAAAAAAAAAGGTTATGAATTTCAAAATTGATTATGAATAGTATTTTTGCAGATATAGTTAACAGCGTTCAAAAATAATGAAAAATAAGGCATTGAAAAGATTGATTTATAGTTTGTGGGTGTTGCTGGTTCTCCTTTCATTTTTTCCCTTTAAATCATACAGTTCTATTTTAACCAATAGTCGTCCTCGTCAAACAGACACTGTTGTCAACAGTACCGGTTTTAAGATTAAAACCATTATTATCGACCCCGGGCATGGTGGTAAACCATCAGCCTCTACAGGTCATTATTCACACGGTGCATCGGGCTCTTATTCGTCAGAAAGGAATGTAACGCTGGCTATCGGCTTTAAATTGCAAGCCGCTATAGAAAAAGAATTAAGCGGTGTTAAAGCTGTAATGACCCGTACTACCGAAGATGATGTTTCGTTTGAACGCAGGGCTGAAATAGCCAATGAAAACAAAGGGCAGCTCTTCATTTCCCTGCATTGCAATTCGCTATCCGACAGAACAATTCGCGAAAAAGTTGGCACCAAACGTCATAAAGCGGTATACCGTACCGTTAGGGTTCCGGACAGGTCGGGCAAAGGCGTACTGATTTTAGTTTATGGTTTACATCGTACCCGCGAAGAGGAAAACGCCATTCAAAAAAATCAGGTTGGCGAAGAGACCGAACTTGACGGCGGCGCACTGGACCCGAACGACCCCATGACCATTATTTTAACAAACGAGTATAAGAGAAAGTTCAGACAGCAGAGTATCAAGCTGGCTACTTTAATTAACGGCGAGTTTGTTGATACCGATGGAAGGCGTAGCGAAGGGATCAGGGAGCAGGGCATTTACGTACTTTGCCACAGCGCAATGCCATCAGTATTGGTTGAAACCGGCTATATCAATAACCCCGACGATGAAAAGTACCTTAATTCAGAAGAAGGACAAAATGAGATTGTAGCTTCAATTATCCGTGCATTAACAACCTATAAAAAAGAGATGGAACAGATTTCGCAATAATTATAAAAGGCAAACTGTTACCTTCCTTGTAAATAAAACGTACATCATAAAACATATAAGCCTGGTTGCAGGTTTATAGCCTTAAACACAATTAACGCATAAACTCTACTTAATGAAAATCTCTAACGAAACCAAAATTGGTGCACTTACGGCAATAGCAATTACCATACTCATATTAGGTTACAGTTATTTACGCGGTAATGATGTTTTTTCAGGATCAAATAAATACTATGCTATTTATAACAGCGTTGAAGGTTTAACCGTTTCAAAACCAGTATTGGTAAACGGTTACCAGATAGGCCGCATCTCTAAAATGAAGCTTCAGCCAGACGGGCGTACCGTGGTTGAATTTAAAATTGAGCCAGATGTGGTTGTGCCTAAAAACACCCTCGCCAAGCTTGAAAGTACCGATCTGCTGGGCAGTAAAGCCATTGTTTTTGAGTTAGGTAACAGCAATGTGCCCGCCGAAGACCAGGATACACTTAAAGCCGATATCCAGGGCAGCCTTGCGGAAAGCCTGCAGCCCATACAAAAAAAGGCAGAGATGCTGATGTCTAAACTCGATTCGTCACTGAGCGCTGTTAACAAGATCCTGAATCCTAACTTTCAGAAAAACATTGACCGCAGTTTCATGAGCATTGCGAACTCATTGCAAACGCTTGAAGGCACTACCAAAAAAATAGACCACCTGGTAGGTTCACAAACCAGACATATCGACGCCATACTTACCAATGCCGAGGAAGTATCAGGCAGCTTAAAGACAAGCACAGCACACCTAAACGGAATGACAGCTAACTTTGAAAAAGTAAGTAATGACGTTGCTGCTGCTAACCTGAAACAAACACTTGATAATGCAAATAAAGCTATGGCCGATTTGCAGGCAACTATTGCCAAAATCAACTCCGGTCAGGGTTCTTTGGGCCTTTTGCTTAATGACGATAAAATGTACAAAAACCTTACAGATGCATCAAACAACCTCAATAACCTGTTTATTGATCTGAAGGCACATCCAAAACGTTATGTGAGCTTCTCGGTATTTGGCGGTAAAAAGGATTAAGGAAAAGCCGAAAGCAAAACGCATAAAGCCTAAAGCTATATGCTGGAGTTACTGGAGTTAATCAATAAACTTTAGATAATTTAGAAGCTTTCAGCCTTCGGCTTTAAGCTTTAAGCTCCCTACTCTATAAAAAAGGTTTTCCCCTCAATTGCAAGTTCAGTTGAGGGGAAATTTATTTTAGCCTCATCCAGTAACTCATTCAGGGTTTTATAACGGGCCGAAAAATGGCCTATGAGCAGTTTTTTAGCATTGGTTTTCAGGGCTATCTCTCCGGCTTGCAACGCGGTAGTGTGATGGGTTATAACTGCCCTGTCAAGCATATCATTTAAAAAAGTAGCCTCGTGATAAAGCAATGTGGCGTTGGCGATTTGGCCGAAATAGTTTTCATTATACATCGTATCGGAGCAGTAAGCATAGGTTTTAGGCTCGGCCGAATCGGTAGTTAGCTCTTCATTTTTGTAAACTTTGCCTTTTTCATCAGTATAATCCCCCCCTTTTTTCAATACCGAATAATAAGCAACCGGGATGTCGAGACTTTCTATTTTCTCCTTAATAAGTTTACGAAGTCTTTTCTTTTCCTTAAACAAAAAGCCGGTACAGGCAATGCGGTGATCAAGTGGTATCGTTTCAACTACAACATCACTATTATTGATCACCACTTCACTTTGTTGGGCATTGGTAAATATATATTCAACAGGGAATTGCAGTTCGGTATCTGAATATCTTAATTGCAGATCAATTATTTCTTTCAACTGCACAGGGCATACCAGTTTAAGCGCCTTTTTACGACCGTTAAGGTGCATGGATGATAATAAACCAACCAGGCCTAAATAATGATCGCCGTGAAGATGACTTATAAAAATATGATCAATGCGACTGGCTTTGATATCAAAACGGAGCATTTGTTGCTGAGTGCCTTCGCCGCAGTCTATTAAATACAGGCGCTCATTGATATTGAGCACCTGTGAAGTAGGATTTCTGTTAAAGATGGGGGTTGCGGAGCTGCTGCCAAGTATTGTTACCTCAAATTTCATAATAGGTAAACAATCAAATGGTTTATCTTGCTTCCTTTTTTAATTCCTTTTCAATCTCTTCCATAAAAATAAGATCGACACCCTCTTCGGCGGTTGGGACAATGGTTAATACGTTATCCAATTGTGATATGGTTATTAAACGCGCAACTGCGTCATTTAAACCCGCCAAAATAAATGAACCCGTAGCATTTTTACACAAGCGGTGACCAACCAACAAACTGCTTAAGCCTGATGAATCGGCATATTTCACCTGCGACAAGTCGAGAATGATGTTGCGCTGCCCCTCTGTATTGATCAAAATCAGTTCTGATTTTAACTGAGGCGTTACTATTGAATTTAATTTTGATTCATTAAGTTTCAATAATATATATTTCTCATGTTTATCTACAGTAAATTTCATTCTTATTAAATTTAATAAGCTAAGATAAATATTTTATGGATATTTTAAAATTACATAACGCTCAATGCGTTATTAATTGCCGCTTCAACGCGGGCTAATACATTCCCTTCGGCAGGCTTAACAAATGGCTCGCCGATAATCTTTTCGTAAAGCTCTATATAACGCTCAGATATCGAATTAACAATATCTTCGGTCATAACCGGCACTACTTGCCCCTCTTTACCCTGGAAGCCATTTTCGATAAGCCATTTGCGTACAAACTCTTTAGAAAGCTGTTTCTGCGGCTCACCTTTTTGCTGACGTTCCTCGTACCCTTCTTTATAAAAATATCTTGAAGAATCAGGCGTGTGGATCTCGTCGATCAGGTAAATCTGACCATCAACTTTACCAAACTCATATTTGGTATCTACCAATATTAAGCCTTGTTTCGCTGCAATCTCGGTACCACGTTTAAATAGCGCCTGGGTATAGGCCTCAAGCTTTACATAATCTTCTTCCGATACAATGCCTCTTGACAGGATCTCCTCGCGTGAAATATCTTCGTCATGCCCTACTGATGCTTTAGTGGTAGGCGTAATGATAGGTTGAGGCAGTATGTCATTCTCCTTTAAGCCTTCAGGCAAAGCCACTCCACATACATGATGCCTGCCTGCAGCGTACTCGCGGGCAGCATGACCGGCCAGGTAACCACGGATCACCATCTCTACCTTAAACGGCTCGCAAATACGACCAATGGTAACACTTGGGTCCGGAACAGAAATAACCCAGTTCGGAACAATATCGGCTGTAGCCTTTAAAAAACGGGCTGCTATTTGGTTAAGCACCTGTCCTTTAAACGGAATAGCTTCAGGTAATACAACATCAAAGGCCGAAATCCGGTCGGTAACAACCATGGCCAGGTATTTATTATCTATCGTATAAACATCGCGTACTTTCCCTTTGTAAAAAGCCGTTTGCCCCGGAAAGCTGAAATGTGTTTCTTTTATTGAGTTCATTGTTTTTAGTGATTAGAGATTGGAGGTTAGAGATTAGGATTTGCAAGTTTGCTTCCCTTTCAATAGCCTCAAATCACTTTATATTGAAGACTAAAGGTTGTTAGTTAGAAATGAGCTTTGCAACTAATCTCTAACCACCAACCTCTAATCAACTAATTACTGTATATCCCCGTAAGCTTCTAATATCTTACGTACTAATTTATGCCTTACTACGTCTTCGCCGCTCAAGTATACTATCTCGATACCTTTGATATCGGTCAGGATCCTTAAAGCAGTGTGCAGGCCGGATTGTTGTTTTTTTGGCAAATCAATCTGTGTTACGTCGCCGGTTACAATAAATTTAGCTGATGGCCCCATACGTGTCAGGAACATCTTAAGCTGCATATCGGTGGCATTCTGGGCTTCGTCCAAAATAACAAAACAGTTATCAAGGGTACGGCCGCGCATAAAGGCCAGCGGTGCAATCTCAATGGTGCGGTTCTCCAGGTAAACCTTCAGTTTTTCGGCCGGGATCATATCATCAAGCGCATCATATAAAGGCCTCAGGTATGGGTCTATCTTTTCTTTAAGGTCGCCCGGTAAAAAACCAAGGTTCTCCCCTGCTTCAACCGCCGGGCGGGTTAGTATAATGCGTTTAATCTCTTTGTTTTTAAGTGCCCTTACGGCCAATGCCACCGCAGTATACGTTTTACCGGTACCCGCAGGCCCGATTGCAAAAAGGATATCGCTTTTGTTAATACTATCAACCATGCGGCGCTGATTGGTGGTACGCGCCTTAACCATTACGCCGTTAGGCCCAAACACAATCACTTCGCCACTCGCAAATTTATCGGCAGTAACAGGTTCAGATGTAGCTGCATTATTAACCTTCGAACCAAGGATCCGCTCGAGATCAGTTATGTTGAGATTTTCAAATTTCTCAACGTGATTTATCAGATGGGAAAATTTTTCCTGGAAAATATTCAGTTCGTTATCATCGCCCAAAACCTTCACTTCACTGCCGCGAGCAACTATTTTAAGCTTGGGGTATTGTTTCTTAATGATCTCAAAATGATCATTATTAGGCCCCCACAGTACTGCAGGGTTTACGTTTTCAATTGATAGCTTAAGTTCGTTCAATACTAATTTGATTTTTTAGTTACGGATTTTTATGAATTAAAAATTGAATATTTGTAGCTTCAAATGCTACTACAAGATTAGCAATAAATATTTATAAAATTAATGGCAATTATAACATTAACTACTGATTTAGGCGATAAAGATATTTACCAGGCTGCGTTAAAAGGCAGTATCTACAAATTGTTGCCTACAGTAAATATTGTTGATATTACCAACAGTGTTGCGGCCTTTAATGTACAGCAGGCCGCTTTTATACTTAAAAACAGCTTTCATTATTTCCCGGAAGATACCGTACACCTTATCGGTATTGATACCGTTTATAATGACCATACCAAATACCTCGCTGTCCGCTACAAAAAGCACTACTTTGTGGGGGCTGATAACGGTATTTTTTCGCTGATGTTTGACCAGGAACCCGAAGAGATAGTTGAGATCAACATTATGCAGGACCTTAAATTTCTTCACTTCCCCCTGGCCGATATCTTTGTTAAAACGGCCTGCCATTTAGCAAAAGGCGGCAAACTGGATGAAATAGGCCTGCCGGTGAGCGATATTGAAAACAAAATGAATTTGCAGCCTGTTATCGAAAAAAACATGATCAAAGGTGTTGTAATTTATATCGATTCATTTCAGAATGTGATAACCAATATAACTAAGGAGTTTTTTAACAGTGTGCAGCAAGGCAGGCGTTTTGTGCTCAATTTTAAGCGCAACGAAACCATAAACCATTTAAGCTGGCATTATAATGAAGTACCCGTTGGCGAAAAACTTTGTTTGTTTGGTATCAGCGACCATTTGGAAATTGCCATAAATAAAGGCAATGCAAGTGGCCTTCTAGGCCTGAACCTGAATGATAAGGTGATTATTGAATTTCAATAAGGCAATTTATATAAATGAAAAAAAAAGTACTGCTTTTTTTATTTTGCTTGATAACAACCGGTTGGGCATCGGCCCAAAGCCCTGTTAACTCCGATTCGGTAGCTTACCAGCTTCAGCGTAAAAAAATAAATAATATGCTGGCTGCCCGTAAACAAAAATTCGGGCAATATGAACAAAGCCTGGGTCAGCATACCGGCATTTTCGGCTTTCAAACCAAAGGTGATGTCCGACGTTCGGCCGGCATCCTGATGGATATCGCCAAAACAGACGATGCTATTTTTAAAGAGCTCAAGATCCTGCTTGAATATCGTGATTTTCAGCAACGGCAGATCCAAAGTCACAGCAAGGAGGCAGAAACTACAGCTGCCGGTTATATACAGGTAATTAACAGGTTAAGGCAACAAAATGCGCGTCTTAAACAACAGTTAAACAATTCAGAAGAACACTTCAAAACCCGGCAAAACATATTTGTATTAGTGATACTTTTCATGATTGCGTCAATTTTATTTCTGCTTGTTAAAAAGAACCGTGTTAAAGCGTAAATTCGCGGCTTATAACATTCAAACGCATACATGGCAAGAGGACGACTGAACAGTGGCAGCAAGGCCGAAGCAGAATTACCTAAAGCAAAAATAAACCGGAGCAGCCTGCGCAACGTAGCTAAACTGCTCACTTACTTAAAACCTTACCGGGTTAAATTCATAGCCGGATTAGTTTTCCTGTTTTTGTCAAGCCTGGTAGGCCTGGCATTCCCCGCCATTCTGGGCGCATTGATTGATGCAGCACAAGGCATTTATAAATACAAGTACCTGCCGCATGGCTTAAATGCCATTGCCATCATGGGTTTTATTATATTATTTGCACAGGCTTTTGTGTCGTTTTTTAGGGTGGTTTGGTTTGTGCAGGTGGCCGAAAAATCTTTAGCCGACATCAGGCGTGATACCTATTTTAAGCTCATTACCCTACCCATGAACTTTTTTGCCAACCGCAGGGTTGGTGAATTGAACAGCCGTATCTCTGCCGATCTTTCCCAAATCCAGGATACGTTGACCACCACTTTTGCCGAAATGATCCGCCAGTTGGTGATCATGATAGGCAGCACTACCTTACTGGCAATAGTGTCTATCAAACTTACACTTGCGCTATTAGCTATATTGCCATTCCTGGTTGCATTCGCTGTATTCTTCGGAAGGTATATCCGTAAGCTGTCTCGCGAGGCTCAGGACAAATTAGCCGAATCAAATACCATAGTTGAAGAAACGCTGCAAGGTATTGCTAATGTAAAGGCATTTGTTAACGAGGCCTACGAAGCTAATCGGTACGACAAGATTTTACGCAAAGTGGTGAACATCGCCGTTCGCGGTGCAAAGTTCAGGGGTACCTTTGCTTCGTTTATCGTATTTTGCTTGTTTGGCACATTTGTAGGCGTAATTTGGTATGGCTCGGTGCTGGTAGCTAATCATGAAATATATGTAGGCGACCTAACTACTTTTATCATGTACTCGATATTTGTAGGCGCCGCCATGGGTAGCTTTCCTGATCTGTATGCCAATCTGCAAAAAGCGGTTGGCGCAAGTGAGCGTGTACTTGAGATCCTTCACGAACAGGGTGAAGATATTTCCATTATTGAAAGTAAAAACGGCATTAAACAGCCTATTAAAGGTGATCTTGCTTTTGATAATGTATTGTTCGCATATCCCTCTCGCCCTGAAATCACCGTATTAAAAGGTATTTCTTTTAATGCTGATGCAGGGCAGCGTGTTGCTATTGTTGGGCCAAGCGGTTCGGGAAAATCAACCATGGCTTCATTAATCCTGCAGTTTTATCACCCACAAAACGGCAACATCTTATTTGATGGCAAGCCAGCAGATAACTATTCTCTTACCGATATCCGTAACCAGGTAGCCATTGTTCCGCAGGATGTATTGTTGTTTGGGGGCACCATTATGGAAAACATTGCCTACGGTCGTTTAAATGCCTCAAAAGAAGATATCATCCAGGCTGCCAAACGCGCTAACGCTCATCAATTTATATCTTCCTTCCCAGAAGGCTATGAAACCGTTGTGGGTGAGCGTGGTGTTAAACTTTCAGGCGGACAAAGGCAACGGATTGCCATTGCGAGAGCATTGCTAAAAAACCCTTCGATATTGATACTTGACGAAGCTACATCATCGTTAGACTCTGAGTCGGAACGCCTTGTACAGGAGGCGCTTGAGGAATTAATGAAAGATCGTACGTCGATCATCATAGCTCACCGTCTGTCAACTATTCGCGAAGCAGATAAGATCATCGTACTTGAAAAAGGCCATATAGTAGAAAGCGGCAGCCACGTCGAACTCATTGGCAATGAACAAGGTCTTTATAAATACTTAAGCCAGCTTCAGTTTGAAAGCAACCAGGCTTAGTAACACTCCTTAAAACTTATTGGTTTCTAACTAAACTTATAAAGCATTAATACGTTTACACTCGCAATAAAGCGGGTGTAAACCGTTATATTCACAAACTGAAGATTACTTACAACGTAATATAATTATCGATACCCGCTTTAGCACAGGTATCACTTATAAAAATGAAACTAACTATACACGGGGCGGCCCGGCAGGTAACCGGGAGCATGCATTTGCTTGAGGTTGGCCAATATAAAATTTTAGTGGATTGCGGACTGGACTATGAAAAGGACCGCAGCATTATATCTAACGAAAACTTTCCTTTTCGCCCGGAAGATATTGATGTGGTAGTGCTCACCCATGCCCATATTGACCATTCGGGCAACCTCCCTACCCTGATCCGTTTAGGTTTTGAGGGGCAGATCCTTTGCACCCCTCCTACGGCAGATTTAACGGAATTACTTCTACTCGATTCTGTAAACATTTTTATGCGTAAAGCCGCCACTAAAGGAGGCCATCACAAACGCGGCAGGGGCAAATTTAACACCCACGCACAGCCGCTGTACATGCAAAAGCATGTTATGGACACAGTGGAGCGCTTTGTTACTATAGGTTTCAACAAACCGTTTAGGATCACCGGCGACATCGAGCTAACTTTTGTACCGGTGGGCCACCTGTTAGGTGCTGCTGCAGCCGTATTTAAACTAAATGATAAAGGCGAAGAAAAATCAATAGCCTTTACCGGCGATATCGGCAGGAAGAATTACCCCGTACTAAATGACCCGCAGCCCCTCCCTCCTGTTGATTTCCTGGTTTCGGAAGCAACTTATGGCGGCCGCTATCATAGTAAGGACAAAACAGTTGAACAAACCCTGATAGAGGTTATTGAAAAGGCCTGTATTAAAGAGCAAGGCCGTTTGATCATCCCTGCGTTCAGTATAGGGCGTACACAATCACTGGTATATACATTAAACAAGATCTTCAGCACCCGCTTACTACCGCCTGTTAAGGTTTTTGTTGACAGCCCGATGGCTACGCAGGCTACCGAGGTATTCCGGAAATACCATAACCACGTTAACCAGGAAGCCCAGGAATTTTACCAAAAACGTGGCGACGAATTTGAGTTTGATAACCTCACCTATGTAGAAACACTGAAAGATAGCAGGCAGATCTCCAATTATTGGGAGCCTTGCATCATTATCTCATCTGCAGGGATGCTTGAAGGCGGCCGCATCCAGGACCACCTTTTTTATAACATCCAAAATTACTACGCCACTATCCTGTTCATAGGCTATTGCGCCAAGGGCACATTAGGCCATCGTTTGTTGCGGGGAGATTCCATAGTCCACATCAAAGATCGCGAACTGTCCGTTTATGCGACTATCAAACAAACCGATGTACTCAGCGCCCACGGTGATCATGACGACCTTATGAATACGGTAAAAGCCATTGATAAGGAAAAATTAAAACACGTATTCCTGGTACATGGCGAAGGTGAAAGCATGCAACTATTAGCCGATGATCTTGAGAAAGAAGGTTATGGCGTAACTTTGCCGGAGAAGGGTGTTTCGTATATAATCTAACACGAATATTCTCGAATTAAGTCTAATTACACAAATTCGCTTGTATACAACAAGAGGCACTAATCTTACCGATTAGTGCCTCTTATAATATAATATGATTTGTATTCGTGTAATTCGCCCTAATTAGAGCAAATCAGTGTTAAGCGTTTTTAAAATGCTCAATGATCAAGCTTGCAAGTTCAACACCAATTCTTTCCTGCGCCTCGTTGGTAGCAGCACCAATATGTGGGGTCAGAGAAATTTTTGGATGGGTTAAGATCTCGGCACGTGGGGTTGGCTCATTGTCGAATACGTCAAGTGCTGCAAATGAAACCTGACCGCTGTTTAGAGCGTCAACTAAAGCAAGCTCATCAATTAAACCACCGCGTGAGATGTTTACCAGGCCAACGCCTTTTTTAGTTTTAGCCAATTCCTCGGCACCAAAAAGGGCTTTGTCGATAAATGGAGTATGCAGGGTAATGAAATCAGCAGTGGTGATGATCTCGTCAAGTGTAGATTTTTTAACAGATGCTTTAACGGTGATACCACCGCCTAAAACAAGATCCAACTCAGGGTTGAAATCAAAAAGATCGTAAGCTAAAACATCCATGCCAACACCAATAGCTATTTTAGCTACTTCCCTGCCGATACGGCCAAAACCTACAATACCTAAAGTTTTACCACGAAGCTCAACACCTTTAGCATAAGCTTTTTTCAGGTCGTTAAATTTGGTACCGCCTTCAACAGGCATTTTACGGTTACTATCCGGTAAAAAGCGTACAGCGCCAAATAAGCTGGCGAATACAAGCTCAGCTACTGATAATGAAGATGAAGCCGGAGTGTTGTAAACACCAATACCTTTTTCTTTGGCATAATCAACATCTATATTATCAACACCTACACCACCGCGACCGATCAATTTCAGGTTAGGAGTAGCGTCAATTAATGCCTTACGTACTTTAGTTGCACTGCGCACAGTGATGGCATCATAGTTTTTCAATTTTTCAGGAAGCTCTTCCTGCGGAATATTGTTGGTATCTACAAAAAAGCCGGCATCTTCCAGCATTTTTTTTCCTATCGGGTCGATACCGTCATTAGCTAATATTTTGATCATCTTATTTATGTTCATTGGTTCATTAGTTCAATGGTTCATTGGTCTGCTTCATTAAATACTAATGAACTAATGAACCAGTAAACTAATGATACTTACAAATTATTTATTCTTTTCAGCAAATTCCTGCATTACGTCAATCAGCACGTAGATGCTGCTTATTGGCAATGCGTTGTAAATAGAGGCGCGGAAACCACCTACGCTCCTATGGCCTTTAATACCTACTATACCGCGTTCTTCGGCAAGTTTCAGGAATGGTTTCTCCAACTCTGGATTTTCCATTACGAAGCAAACGTTCATTTTTGAACGGTCTTCAACAGCGGCCACTGCTTTAAACAACGGGTTGCGGTCAATTTCTTCGTAAAGCACACGTGCTTTGGTAATGTTTTCCTGCTCAATTGCCGGTACACCGCCTTTTGCTTTTAACCATTTAAGGGTAAGCATTGATACGTAGATAGCAAATACCGGCGGGGTATTGTACATTGAACCACCTTCAATTTGAGTTTGGTAGTTGAACATCGCAGGAATTTTGCGACCGGTTTTACCCAGCAGATCGTCCTTAACAATAACCAAAGTAACACCTGCAGGGCCCATATTTTTCTGAGCACCGGCATAGATCAAACCAAAATCGGCAACATTAACCACGCGGCTGAAAATATCTGACGACATATCGCAAACCACTGGAATTGGCGATTTAAAGAACTCCTGTAACTGCGTACCGTAAATGGTATTGTTAGAAGTAATGTGGATATAAGCGGCATCGGCCGGAATTTCGAAATCCTTAGGGATGTAAGTAAAGTTGGCCTCTTTTGATGAAGCTACAATTTGTACTTCGCCAAAATATTTGGCTTCTTTCAAAGCTTTATTGGCCCAAACACCGGTTTCAACATAAGCAGCTTTGCCGCCTTCCGGTAACAGGTTGTAAGGAGCTAAAGCAAACTGAGTGCTGGCGCCACCTTGCAGAAACAATACCGAATAACCTTCAGGAACGTTGAACAATTCTTTTACCAGGCTTACAGCTTCGTCTAAAACGGCTTCAAACTCTTTTGATCGGTGCGAAATTTCAAGCAAAGAGAGTCCAGTACCATTAAAATCAATAACTGCTTCTGAAGCTTGCTTTAAAACTTCATGTGGTAGAATGCCAGGTCCGGCACCAAAATTATGTTTCATAATATTAACGAATTGTAGGTTCTAAATACACTATTAGGAAGTTTGTATTTTGCTGGGCCGAAGTTAATTAATTTGACAAAATATATAGACATTATTTACATTTTTTGAAAAAATATACAATTAATCAACAAACGGGCCTTTGATTGCAAATAATTAAACTAACCCTACAGGGCTGGTTTAATTATTATCATTATAATAACTTTTAGGGATGTTTGAGTTTTGAAATTGCGGCCGCCTGGTTGGCCGACGAGAACACTGAAGTGCCCGCAACAAACACATTTGCTCCGGCTTCTATCAGTTTTGCGATATTGTTAGCATCTACCCCACCGTCAATCTCAATTAACAGACCGGGATTTATTTCGGCGCTTAGTGTCCTGAGTTCTTTGATCTTTTTATAGGTATTTTCAATAAAATGCTGTCCGCCAAAACCGGGGTTAACCGACATGATCAAAACCATATCCAGATCGGCAACAATATCCTCCAATAAAAAAACAGGCGTTGCCGGGTTAATAGCAACTGCGGCTTTGCAACCCAATTGTTTAATTACCTGAACAGTACGGTGCAAATGCGGACAAGCTTCCTGGTGAACAGTGATACTATCAGCACCCGCGTCTTTAAACGCTTTCAGGTAACGATCCGGGTCGACTATCATCAGGTGAACATCGAGTGGTTTAGTTGCGTGTTTTTTTACCGCACTAATAACCGGGAAGCCAAAAGAGATATTTGGAACAAACATGCCATCCATAATATCAACGTGGATCCAGTCGGCTTCGCTGTTATTGATCATTTCAATATCGCGTTGCAGGTTGGCAAAATCGGCCGCTAAGATAGATGGTGCTATGAGGTGATTCATATGCAAATATATAAAAGCAGGTAATCTATGGGACTGATAGTGTAATTATTTTTATGGGAGAATTGTAAAAAAGAGCCTGTCCCAAAATCGCCGTTCTCCATAAAAAAATGAAATCATGCAGACACCGTTTTTTAACTGTTCCATTTTTTGAGTGTAAAAACACGAAACGCCTTAAAAATGAAACAAACTGAAAATCAATGATTTAATATATCGCCCGAAACGACACTAATAACTGATAATCAATGAATAAAACTCTTAAGAATAAAAATATGCGTTTCCAAAAGCACTTTATTTACCCTTGTTTTTTGGTGATTTTTGGGTTGTTTTTTTGATTTTTTCGCTCAAATCTAAAATTGACAGGAAGGTACTGACAGAACAGAGCCACCAAAAAATGCGGTTAATTTAGTTAAAGCCGAAAACTTTAACCATGCTTACCACGGTTATGCTGCGCTAAACCCGCGGCTATTATGCAGCTATTTTAAAATCTAAACCCAATAGATATATAAGGCAACGATCCTTCTTTTGAAAAGCCCATTACGGCTTCAATCAGCACCAATTGCGCTGGAATAATATACAAACCGCCGCCATATCCATCGTGCCACCTGTCAGATAATTCGCCGGGGACCCATACCCTGCCTACATCATTAAAACCGATTAAACCCAATGAGCCCGGCAACAGGTATGAAGTAAAATCCAATACTTTTAACCGCATCTCCAGGTTGTTATAGGCTACCGTACGTCCGGTAAACCTGTTGGTATGAAAGCCCCGGAAATTTTGTGCCCCGCCTAATTTCATCTGTTGAAAATATGCTGCATTACCTATCGTAGTACCTAATCCCGTGCGGTTAGCTATTACCAATATCGAGTCCCTGTCGGGATTTAGATAGAAACTAAACTCAGATAATACCTGTCCGTAAGTATTATGACTACCTGAACCACCGCCGCTAAAGCCGCTCACGGTGGTTGTCCATAAAATGCCTTGTGTAGGGATGATCAGTTTATTCCGTGTATCAACCGTTGCGTTGGCTGTTAAGCCGCCGTAGACCTTAGTGCCAAATACCTTCTCATCCGGAAACGTCGCATTGTAGCCATTCAAAAATCTTTCAGTATTGTTTGATGCCTTGCTGTTATAAAACTGCCCTGTAACGCCGGCGCTTACGTGCAGGTTTCCAAAACTGCGGTGCAGGGAAACGTCGCCGGTAACATAATCATAGCGGTTACGATAGTACGAGATCTTCCTGTCGTCCTTATTTTCAAAAATGGTGTTATTCCCAATTCCGAAAAAATTGCTCAGGTTACTTGGCCCGCGCGAAAGCAGGTTGATCTTCAGGTCGTTTTCACCGATGGCTTTTTTCCAGTCGGCGGTATAGGTAAACAAAAATGATTTACGCCCCAGTGAATAATTGGTCAAAAATTCTTCGCGGAAAGCATATGGTTCCTTACGAAACCCGTGCCGCTCGTATGAGAAACCTCCAATCAACAAAATGCCAATATCATTACTGTAATTAGCCAGGATAATAGGCTCAAACCTGTCGAACTTAAAGGCAGTTTTATCATAACTATTTACCGCCGTGTCTGTTGATGTACGGTTTTTAGCCAGCGATGAGGAAGGCAGTACATTTTTCTCATCCGAACGGTCGTATATATAAGTTCTGCCCCTGTTATTTAAACTGCTGTCAACCGCAAAGGTGTCCATCCCCTCCCCACCTATCATCCGCACGGTTATGGGCGATGGCGTTGAACCTGTTACAGCAAAAAAGTCATCACCAGCAAAACCATACATCCTGATCTCTTTGGTTACATCAGGTTTAAAAGTACGCTGGTAGGTAACCTTATCAACGTTGCCGTCTTTCTTTATCTTATTTATAGTAAGGGTGATATCGCCATTACTTTCGTGGGCAACAGTAAACTTATCCGTTTTATCGCTCGCCGGTACATCTACGTATATGGAGATAAATTTATAATACTCAAGCGCCTGTTTCTGCAGGATGTTACGCCTCGCTATCATTTTGCTGATGATCTCAGGTCCCGAAAGTTTGTAGATGGTATCGGGCATTAAATGCACCGCTTTTTTGATCAGGTCATCGGTAAGCTTGCTTTGCACATAGGCTATCTGCTCTTTCCAGTCACCTTCACTCAACTGGTTCAGGAAATAGCGGTCGAAATAGCGGGCATTGAAATTCCATCCATTGATATCCCTGATCTCGTCGCTGTAACCCTGAAATTTTGATTTAAGCCATTGGTGCGCTACTATCCAGGGCAATACACCCGAAGTTTTATAATACACCTGGTCACGATCGCGCGGAACGGGTTCGTAAACAGTTTCATGTTTGCCGTCGATCTTTTCCCAGCGCCATTGGTCTTCATGCCTGTCCCAATCGCCTAAAAGCATATCCAACAGACGGGCGCGCAGCACAGTCTTCTGATCAACCCGGTTATCGTTGTCATCCTGTAGTTTGCGCTGTACCTTTTCGGTATTATCCGTTTTTTCGGCATCAAGCGGCTCACGCTCTTCAAATAAAAATACCTGGTTAGCAAAATCCTTTTGATACTCGCCAAAAGCAGGATCATCAGGAATATAAACAATTTTAGGGTTTGAATGCGGAACGCCTAATGCTTCGGCCAGCGGGGGTACCGTAAGCGCCGAAAAGGGATGAGCGGCCGATACCTGGTCTTGCAGAATATCTTTAGCCACCGTAGGCCTTAAATCAACAGACAGACCTTTTTCGGGATATTTTTGAATAGTACGCAATACCCATTGCTGCCCCGTAGGATCCTGCAATCGCAATGATTTGGTTTGCTTGCCCCCGCCCCTTTGCAATATTTTCAGACCGCCTTTTTCTGTAGTAAGATGAAATATAGGCAGTGTGACAGGTGTAGCCCAAAGTTTACGGTAATTATCGCCCAGAAAAAACTGGTGGGTACCGCTTACCTTATTATAAGAGGGCTCGATGGCCAGTTTAATACTATCGGCATGGGTTTGAGCATATGAAATATTGCCGGCTAAACACAAGCCAGCCGTTAAAAAAAGAGATAAAGCATTGAACAGTTTTTTGCCGCTCATGAGGTTTTGTAAGTAATGCAACGTAGAATAAATGCATATTACAAAATAGTTTTAATTATACACAGGGAAATTACTTTAAAAAGCATGGTGAGCGGCTGTTTAAAAAACAGAATATTCATTGCCGTTGGTTTTAACCAACGGAATAAAAAGCTAAAAAGTCTTGGCTTTAGCCTAATTATGCAAGCGAATTTGGGCTGAAGCCCTCATATTGCTGCTCATTATTCCGTTGGTTAAAACCAACGGCAATGAAGTTTTATCTATCTGTAAACGATATTCTTCAGGCTTTGATAGTTTCTAAGAAGAATCGAACAAATAAAAATTTCCGCACTATTTTTCCGAATTAACCTAATAACACCAATTTCAAATTTACGCTATTGAAAAATCCGTGTAATTCGATTAATTGGGACAGGTATGAAAAGCAATTCGCATAGAAATTTCTGATCCTACTATTAAAACTTGATTACTATCTGCCCTGATTAATCAACGCATGCATTACCTGGTCTTTGAGCTGCCTGCTGATCGGCACCTCAAATGTGCCTATATGCAGCATATTTCCTTCTATCGATGTGATCTTATTATTTGCAACTATGTATGATTTATGCGTTTGCATGAATTTACGCGGAGGTAGTTTTTCGGCAAAGGCCCGCAGGGTACTGTGGGTTATGATCTTACGCGCCGGGGTATAAACCTCTACATAGTTTTCCATGCCTTTAATGAACAACACTTCGTCAAAAATTATCTTTTCGAGCTTACCATTACTTTTAACAAACAGATAATCAGAAACTTCCGAGCTACTTCTTAAATCAAAATAATCTTTAGCCTTAAAAGCTGCCTTCATAAAACGCTCAAACGAGATAGGTTTAAGGAGATAGTCGAGCACATCCAGGTCAAAACCATCTGTAGCATATTCTTTAAAAGCAGTAGTGAAAATCACTTTTGGCGGATTGGGCAGCGAACGAATAAATTCAACGCCGGTTAAATGCGGCATCTGGATATCCAGGAACAGCAGGTCTATAGGTTGCTGCGCTAACAAGGCGCCTAATTCCATAGCATCCTCACATTGAGCTTTCAAGTCGAAAAAGCCTGCTTTGGTAACATAGCCTTCCAGCCCCTTGCGCGCAAAGGGTTCATCATCGGTAATAATGCAGCTAATTAATGCCATCTTTTATATATTCAATTCAAGTATTGCTGTATAATGATCTTCTACGCGGCCAGCGGTTAGTGTATGTTTATCCGGATAAAGCAATTGTAATCTGCGGCTTAAGTTTTCCAAACCAATACCGCTGTAATTATCGGGGGCTTTCATATTTGCGGGTACATCGTTATAAACTTTAAAAACAAATTTATGGTCAATAATGCGCCCTTCAATGGCTATTTTATATTCACCGCCTATATACTTAAAAGCGTTTTCAACCAGTGGCAGCAAAAGCAGCGGATAGATGAGCTGATCCGTTAAACATCCTTCAAAATTAACATTGAGCTGCATTTTGCTGCTCGCCCTGATCTGCTGCAGCCGGATATAATTTTCAAGATACTCCAGCTCCTGCTTAACGGGCACTTGCTGGTGTTGGTCATAAAGCTGATAGCGCAACAGGCTCGATAATAACTCGGTACTCCTTTTGGCACCGGGCACATCTTCATCCATCTGGAAATAAATAGTATTCAGGGCATTAAATAAAAAATGCGGATGGTATTGGGCTTTTAGAAACTTCAGCTCAGTTTCCAGCTGATCGTTGGTGAGCTTTTCCAGTTGCATCTTATTATTTACATAAGCCTTCAGCCAGGTACTGCTGCGGGCGATGCCATAATAAACAATAGCGTACAAAGTGGGGATCATATTAATATCGGCCACGTCTGCCCAGGGCATCAGCTCATCTATGCCCTGGCTTACGTGCAGGGCCATGACCATCGGAACAAATACAACGTTCACTAATATCAAATTTGCTCCCACCAATATGGCCAACTCGCGCACTACGGCCCGGTAGGATAACTGTACAGTCTGGTGCCTGTCATAGTAAGTAAAAAGCCGTTCAAAAATATAGATTGCCAAATAGCCCACCAATATTGAACAGGCCATTTCAATGCCATTAACATAAAAATCCCTTTCCCAAAAATGCTGACCAATGTCAGTATCATGTAACAGCCTTATGGTAAAATATACCAATAAGCCATACAATGCCGGAAAAATGTACTTCCTGAAAAATTTCATATCAGCAAATTACAAATTTAAGGCAGAAAGGACAGGTTCGGGTTTTGTCTCTACTATCTCCGGGATCGGCACAGTTTTGAGTTTTTCCTTTGGTTTCATACCAAATAAAAACCGGGTTAAAGCGTAAGGGCGTACTAACAAATGATAGGTAAGCACCGTTACAAAAAAGGTAATGCCTACAGTATAAATATATTTTGATAGGATGCTTTCATTTTGCGTTTGCACAATATAATAGGCAATTAATACAATAACGGTTTGGTGCAATATGTAAAACGGATATACCGCCTGGTTTAAATAATTAAGCGCGTTATGAGGCTTATTTAAATAATGTTTGCCATAGCCAACCAGCGCCAACACCCATCCCCAGGCAATGATTGGGCGCAATGCGGTAAAAGCATAGGAGAATGCGATATTTTGAAAAGGCCAGTGAGGATGCAAAGGTTCGATGCCGTTCCAGCGCATTACCTCCCACATCATCAGGCTTAAAAAACCGATGGTTAAGGCAAAACGGCGATTGCGCTCAAGGCTGTCCATCAGTTTAGGCTGCAGGATGCAGATAAAACCTGCCAGGAGGAACAATAGCCAGTAAACAAAGTAACTGCCATCATGGATCAGGTCATTGGTTTCGGGGAGGTCCCAGCTGGTGAAGGTAAACCACAGGATTCCGGGCAGCATCAATAAATAAACCCATTTTCCCCGGGCCAAAATAGCAAGCTTTTGTTTAAAACCATTGCTTTTGGGCGAGATCATCCAGGCAAATAAAGGCGCGAAGATGAGGTCATAAAGAAACAGATAGGCAATAAACCAAAGATGGTGCCAGCTGAAATTGCCTTTGGGATATGGCTGAAAGTTAAATGTACTGGGATAAAAATCCAGGAATGAGCCTTTGTAACCATTGGCCAATCGTTCCATGTAGATCTGCGGCGGCACTATGATGAACATCCCCACCAACAGCGGAATAAAAAGACGGCGGAAACGCAAACCGATGAAATTGAGTGTAGAACGCCGCTGCATCATGTAGTAACTCACGGTACCTGAAATAAAAAAGAGCAGCGGCATGCGAAAAAGGTGCAAAAAATGATTCGATTCCATCATCAGGTTGCTGGTTTCGTGGTTTTTGATGTGCCAGCCATCCTCGGCAACAAAAGGCATTGCCGAATGAAAAAATAACACCCCCAATATGGATAAGATCCTCAGCCAATCGAGGTAGGTTTGACGTTGTGTGGTTTCCATGATTTCTTTTTTTATCAAAAGAAGTCACAACCCATCGCCCCATAAAATTACTTTGACCAATGGTAAAAAACCTTTGACCATTGGTAGAAAACAAGAACATTCCCCACGGCGGCCAGAGGCCGTTTGATAGTTGCCACCCGGCTGGAGCCGAGCGGCGTTCGGAAGATTTTTAATTCCCTCCCTTGGGAGGGGTGTGGCTGGAATGTGTAGTGGCAGGGAGGGGTTTATCCGCCATTTCAAAGGAATAGGCAAAACGATGAAACCCCTCCCTACACCCTCCCAGGGGAGGGAATCGCACAATCCTGCGCTTTTTTAAACAATTAACTCGTCACAAAACAATCAACGGTCAGCCGCGCATAAACGGATTAAAATTCCTTGTACCAATTTCCATTCCGGCAGCCCGGCAGATGGTTTTATCGCCGAACTTGAAATTGATCTGATCCATGGCCTGGTAAAGTTTGATGCGTTCTTCATTATCCTCAAACAGGTTGATCTGGTAACTTCCTGTGCAAAGATCACTCAGCCGTACCCCTATCAACCTGATGGGCCGGTGCTGGTCCCAGGCCATTTTAAGCAGGTTCTTTACACCGGGGATCAGGATATGTTCTGCCGCGGTAAGTGCTATCTTTTGCTGTTGGGTATGGGTTTCAAAATTACCGTATCGCAACTTAATAGCCAGGCATGATGAAAGCTTGTTTTCCCGACGTAATTTGGACGATAGCTCTTCCGTCATGGATACTAAAATAGTTTCAAGTGTGCGGTGATCAGACACATTAGTATGGAAAGTATGCTCGGTGCTGATGGATTTTCTGTCGGAATGCGGAACGATTTCGCTATGATCGATACCATTGGCTTTTTCCCAAAGCGAATGCCCGTATTTACCAAAAACAGTTTCCAGGAAACGGATATTGGTACGTTGCAGATCACCTATTTTTTCGATGCCGTATTGATATAACTTATTGCGGGTACTTTCGCCCAGGCCGGGTATCTTACCAATGTTAAGCGGCGCCAGGAACTTAAGTTCATCTCCATGCTTTACAAACATTTGTCCGTTAGGCTTGGCCTGGTTAGTGGCCATTTTGGCTATCGTTTTGCCCGATGCCATACCGAAGGATATAGGCAGGCCCGTTTCTTTAATCACCTTCTGCCTAAGCTTGGTGGCTTCATGGTAGCAATCAAAAAAGCGGTCCATACCGGTGTAATCAATGTAAAACTCATCAACCGATGTTTTTTGATACAGGGGCACTGTGTCGTGAATGATCTGCGTAACCTCGCGTGAGGCCTCCCCATAGCGTCCGTGCGAACCGCGAATAAGAATGGCATGCGGACAAAGCTTTAAAGCTTGCCGGGTAGGCATAGCCGAATGCACACCAAAAGCCCTCGCCTCATAACTGCAGGAAGCCACAACTCCTCTTTCGGCCGAGCCCCCTATGATCACAGGCTTACCGATCAGTTCAGGATGAAACTTCCGCTCTACCGAAACGAAAAACGAATCAAGATCAATGTGTACAATATGACGTTTAGCTTCCACATAACAAAAATGCTAATATTTTTTGTATTTTGCTAATTTTATTAGCATATTTGACATGTAGAAATTGTGAAGCAAATGAGTATATATGAAGACTACCTGCTGTTATTATCGCCTCCCGACACGGTGAAGCATGAGATTGCGCGTTACAAAAAGGCATCGGCGAGGCTTATTGGCAGTTACAAAAGCATGGATTCGCCTGCTCATATCTCTATACAACACCTGGAGAGACAAAAGCCCTTTATGGCCGATAAAAACCTGGAATTGATGGAACAGGCCCTGAATACCATGCCACCGGTGTTGCTGCATATGGATGGTTTTTATCATTTTACCCACTTGCACAGCCGCATGACCATTTATGCCAACATCCGCGCAACACCCGCTACCGACGAATGGTTTAACACCTTAAAAAAGAAGCTGCGCATTAAAAAGAATCTTATCCCACATATAACGGTTGTGCGTGATATTGCCGAAAAAGATTTCGATACACTTTGGCCGCATTTTAAGCATAAAAAATTGGTGGAGCCATTTTGGGTTAAAGAACTTACCATATTAAAACGGGATACCCTTGATACCTTTGCCAAATGGGATAAGTTTAAGGTTTTTGAATTTAAAAACATGACCGGCCCGGGTTATACCCGTGATGAACTGGAGCTGCTCAAAACCGGCGATCCCGATCAGATCAATTTATTCATTTAAAAAATAATAATCATGGACTACGCATTTTATCATTTTATCCTCCCGATACCTGATCATGTAGATGTTATGATCCGGAAATTAAAAAACGAGGCAAAACGCGTTATCGGCAATTATCCCAGCATGCATGCACGGGCACATATTACTATAAACAATTATCCGCGCAAACCGCTTGATGTGGACGTTCAGGGCTTCTCGTTTTTGAGCCGTAAACTTAGTTTGCTGCCTCCCGTTGTTTTTGAAACAGATGGATTTGATTGCTTTAATGAGAGTAATGACTATAACAAAACCATTTTTGCCAGGCTTAAGCTCACCGAACAAAATAAATATTGGATTAAACTATTGAAGGGTATTGTTGGCGATAGCAGTACCATACCTCATATTACCATAGCAAGGGCCATAACGCCCGAACAATTTAACCTGCTTTGGCCCTATTTTCAAAAAAGGGAAATGAAGGTAAAATTTGTTGTGAACCGGCTTACTATTTTGAAAAATCTGCTGCTGGATCTTGATCAACATGCCAAAACTTATCGCGAATTTGAATTTCGGGGAGATGAAAACGTGTTAACGAAGTACGATAACCTGGCTATAGCAAGGCAAATTAAAAATTATCCATCTAGAAATCAACAGATAAGCCTTTTTTAACATTTTCTTAACCATAAACGCTACCTTTTTCTATATTTGCGCCGGGGTAAGTCTTTTACGGCCAGCTCCTCTTGAACTCCCCCAGGGTGGGAACGCAGCAAGGGTAGAGAGTTGAGCGGCGCGATAAAAGTAGCTTACCCTTTTTTATTTTCTTATTTTTGCCGTACCGGCAAACATGCCCCGAACCTGCGCAGGTTCACAATTTCTTTAATTTCTTAACTGTATATAAATGCTCGATATATTCATTATTGGTGGTGGCCCGATAGGTTTAGCTTGCGGACTTGCCGCACAAAAAGCTGGTTTAAGTTTTGTAATTGTTGAAAAAGGCACACTTGTAAATTCATTATACAACTACCCTGCTACCATGACTTTCTTTTCTACATCCGAGAAGCTGGAAATTGGTGGCGTTCCCTTTGTTACCGTACATAACAAACCTACCCGCAATGATGCTTTGGAGTATTATCGCCGGGTAGCACTTTCAAATAACCTGCCTATTCACCTTTTTGAAGAGGTTACCGAAGTAAAGCCTGAAGATGGCTTCTATACTATCACCACAAAAAAGGCGACATACCAGGCTAAAAAAGTGATCCTTTCAACCGGGTTTTATGATATCGCGGTTAACCTCAATATCCCCGGCGAAAACCTCCCCAAAGTAAAACACTACTACCAGGACCCTCATTATTATACCCTGCAAAAAGTAGTGGTAGTTGGCTCAAGCAATTCGGCTATTGATGTGGCCTTGGAAACCTACCGTAAAGGGGCCGAGGTAACACTGGTGATCCGCGGCAGCGAAGTGAGCAACCGGGTTAAATACTGGGTACGGCCCGACATTATTAACCGAATTAAAGAAGGCAGCATTAAAGCTTACTTTAATTCTAATCTCGAGGCCATTCGTGAAAACGAAGTGGATATCCAGACGCCCGATGGACTGATAACTATCCCTAATGATTTTGTAATGGCAATGACAGGCTATAAACCCAATTTTGAGTTCCTGAAAAGGCTCGGGATTATCCTTTCCGAAGATAAATTCATCCCCCAATACAATCCCGAAACCATGGAAACAAACATGCCAGGTTTATACCTTGCAGGCGTGGTTTGCGGCGGCCTTGATACCCATCTTTGGTTCATCGAAAACTCGCGCATTCACGCTGATATGATCATCAATGATATTGTTGAAAAGAAGTGAATGGTTGATTGGGTTGATTAGGTGAATAGTTATTGCTGTAAATCTGCGAGTTACAACAACAAACCAAACACTCACTCAATAAACTTAATCAACCATTCACCAACCAACAAATAATCACATTTTTTTCTTGTATAAATAAAATTTTATAGCCTAATTTGCAGCAAATTAAAAACACAGTAATTCAACAAAAAAATGAATACACCAAGCTTAAATAAGCCCGCTACAAGAGCAAGTTTTGCTCCGGTTGCTGCTGTCTTGGGTTCAACTGTTTTTTTAAATTGCCCTCTCCGACGAAGGACCTACATGCCACGGGTTTGAATTAATTTTTCTCCTGTCCACACAAAAAGAGTTTTTTAAACGTCTTTTTAAAAAAACCATCTAATTATTTAAGGCTTATAAAGCCAATTAATTTCACGGTAATTATCTATTTAAATGACAATACAAGATTTTGATATTCAGGTTGCTACTGCACAGCATGTAGATTATGCCACTATGATTTGCGATGAGATGGCCGAATCGGCCAAGGCGCGCGGAACTGGTATAGCTACACGCTCGCCCGAATACGTTGCTAATAAAATGCTGGAAGGCAAGGCTGTTATAGCCCTGCATAAAGACGGTACCTGGGCCGGTTTTTGCTATATTGAAACCTGGAGCCATGGCGACTTTGTTGCTAACTCGGGACTTATTGTTAATCCGCAATTCCGCAAGGCGGGATTGGCAAAAGCTATTAAACACCGCATTTTCCAGTTATCGCGTACCAAATACCCTAATGCCAAAATATTTGGGTTAACAACAGGTTTGGCGGTAATGAAGATCAACTCGGAGCTTGGTTACGAGCCGGTTACCTATTCAGAACTAACCCAGGACGAAAACTTTTGGGCCGGCTGCAAAAGCTGCGTAAACTTTGACATTTTAACCAGCAAAAACCGCAAAAACTGCATGTGCACAGCGATGCTGTTCGATCCTGCCGAAAAACAAAAGGAATACGAGGAGAAAATGCAGCGCATTACGCACAAAGCGACTTTGCTTGAGCGTATCGAGAACGCCATAAAGAAACGTATAAAACATGATGTTTAAGGATTAGGTTAAAGGCGAAAGGTTAAAGGTAGCTGCAACATAATGAGAGATTACAAAAAACTTGATGTTTGGAAAAAGGCGCATTTGCTTACAAAGCAAGTGTATGCGGATATACTGCCCATAATGCCCCGTGAAGAACAATTTGCCTTAACTAATCAACTACGTAGATCCACTTATTCTATCCCGTTAAATATAGTTGAGGGATGTGGTAAAAATACAGATAAAGATTTCACTCATTATCTGGATAACGCGTTAGGATCTGCGCATGAAGTAGAATATACCGTTTATCTGATTTATGATCTGGGATTTATTCCAACTGAAATTTACGACAAAACAAACACCTCGATTAACGAAGTGAAAGCGATGTTAATTGGGTTTATTAAATTTTTGAGAAGCGATAATTAATATAAAACGTACAAGGCGAAACCTTTTAGCTTTAACCTTTCGCCTTTAACCTTAAAAAATGAAAAAAGTAGTATTAGCTTATAGCGGAGGTTTAGATACCTCTTTTTGCTGTATTTATTTAACACAGGACCTTGGTTATGAGGTTCACTCGGTTATTGTAAATACCGGCGGTTTTAGCGAGGAAGAGTTAAAAGGCGTCGAGGAACGCGCTTATAAAATGGGCGTTACATCACACCATGTGGTTGATGAAACCGAAAACTTTTACAACACCTGCGTACGCTTTTTAATTTATGGTAACGTATTAAAAAACAACACCTACCCGCTATCTGTAAGCGCCGAGCGCGTAAGCCAGGCTACTGCTATTGCTAACTACGCTAAAGAAATTGGTGCCGAGTTTGTTGCTCACGGCAGCACCGGCGCCGGTAACGACCAGGTGCGTTTTGATATGATCTTCAACATCCTTGTACCTGAAGTAAAGATCATCACCCCTATCCGCGACCTGAAACTAAGCCGCGAAGAAGAGATCGAATACCTGAAAAAACATGGTGTTGATATGAACTTCGAGAAAGCCAAATACTCTATCAACAAAGGGATCTGGGGTACATCAGTAGGTGGTAAAGAAACTTTGACTTCAAATCTTGGCCTGCCAGAAGAAGCATGGCCTACACAGGTAACTGCATCTGAAGTAAAAGACCTTGTACTTACTTTTGAAAAAGGTGAATTGGTAGCTATAGGTGATGAAAAATATGATCACCCAACCAAGGCTATCCAGGCATTACAGGCTATTGCTCAGCCTTATGGCATTGGCAGGGATATTCACGTTGGTGATACCATTATCGGCATTAAAGGCCGTGTAGGTTTTGAGGCCGCCGCTCCTATGGTGATTATCAAAGCTCACCATACTTTAGAGAAACATGTGCTAACCAAATGGCAGCTTTCATGGAAAGATCAGTTATCATCTTTCTATGGCAACTGGCTGCATGAAGGTCAGTTCCATGACCCTATCATGCGCAATATCGAGGCCTTTTTAACCGATACTCAGAAAAACGTTACAGGTAAAGTATTTGTTCAGTTGCACCCATATCGTTTCCAGGTAGTAGGCATTGAATCACCATACGATCTGATGTCGAACAAGTTTGGCAGCTATGGAGAAATGAACAACGCCTGGAGCGGCGAAGACGTTAAAGGGTTCTCCAAAATATTTGGTAACCAGGTAATGATCTATCATAAAGTAAATGCCGCCCCCCAGCCCCCTGAAGGGGGAGCAAATGCTCAATAAAGAAAGAATGGCTAATCCAATCAATGAATCCAACGTTCCGGTTCCCCCTTTAGGGGGCGGAGGGGGCGTATTTTCAAAAGGTGACTGCATAAAGCATTATAACTGGGGCGATGATTGCCACGGATGGACCTTCATTGATACTGAAGCCCTGTCCGTTAAGCAGGAGCTGATGCCGCCAGATACTGCAGAGCAATTGCATTACCACGAAAAAGCCACACAGGTGTTTTTTATTTTGAAAGGAAGGGCTACATTTTCGATAGACGGCGAGGTTACGGTATTGAAGCCCGAACAGGGTATCGAGATCCATCCGGGTCAAAAGCATTTCATCAGCAATAACGACCGGAGCGACCTCGAGTTTATTTTATATTCATATCCATCTACAAATAATGATCGGATAAATTTAGCCCCCTAACCCCCTAAAGGGGAATAATTGTTAAAATTATGACTGAATTTAAAGATAATAATGACGCTACTCTTGCTCCCCCTTCAGGGGGCCGGGGGGCGATACGTGCAGGCATAATTGGCGGAGCAGGGTACACCGGTGGCGAAATGCTCCGAATCCTGATCAACCATCCTAACGTGGAGATTGCTTTTGTTCATAGCAACAGCAACGCGGGTAACTATGTTTACCAGGTACATACCGACCTGTTTGGTGATACCGATCTGAAATTTGCGGCCGAATTATCTACAGATATTGATGTGTTATTCCTTTGCGTTGGTCACGGTGATGCCAAAAAGTTCCTGGAAGCAAACGCTATTCCTGATTCGGTTAAGATCATTGATTTAAGCCAGGATTTCAGGCTTAATCAAAACTCAACTTTAAACGGCAAAAGCTTTGTTTATGGCTTACCAGAATTAAATCGTGAAGCCATAAAAACAGCCTCTAATATTGCTAACCCCGGATGCTTTGCTACCTGTTTGCAATTGGGCCTGCTTCCCTTGGCTTCAAAAGGTTTGCTAAACAACGAAGTACACGTTACTGCTACAACAGGTTCAACTGGTGCAGGTCAAAGCTTGTCACCTACCTCGCATTTTACATGGCGTAATGATAACCTTTCTGTTTACAAAGCATTTAGTCACCAGCATTTAAACGAGATCGGTCAGTCATTGAGGCAGCTACAAGCCGGTTTTGATAAGGCTATCAACTTTATTCCTTACCGTGGCGATTTTACCCGTGGCATTATCGCTTCAATTTATACTGAGAGCGATCTGAGCGAGGAAGAAGCATTAGCACTTTACCAAAGCTACTACGATGGTCATCCGTTTACGCATGTAACCAATCGAAATATTGATTTAAAGCAGATTGTGAATACTAATAAATGCTTTGTGCAGGTAAAAAAACACGACAACAAAATATTCATTATCAGCATAATGGACAATTTACTTAAGGGCGCTTCCGGTCAGGCAGTACAGAACATGAACTTATTGTTCGGGCTGGACGAGCGCGCAGGCTTACGACTTAAGGCGATCGGCTTTTAACGGAGCTGCTCGCCGAATTCTGAAAGTTCTGTTACTAATTAAGTACTAAATTTTTATACCATTTAAGAAATGAAATTATTTGACGTTTATCCTATAAACCCTATTAATATAGTTAGAGGTCAGGGCAGTTTAGTTTATGACGCTCACGATACTGAATACCTTGACATGTATGGTGGCCACGCTGTAATCTCAATTGGTCATACCCATCCGCATTACGTAAAACGTTTAGAAGATCAATTGCATAAACTTGGCTTTTACTCTAACTCTATCGAGATCCCTATTCAAAAAGAGTTAGCGCAAAAGTTAGGTAAAGTTTCGGGTAAGGAAGATTACCAATTATTTCTGTGCAACTCCGGTGCCGAGGCTAATGAGAATGCTTTAAAACTGGCTTCTTTTTATAATGGTAAAAAGAAGGTTATCGCGTTCCGCAAAGCGTTTCACGGCCGCACCTCATTGGCGGTTGCCGTTACGGATAATCCTAAGATCGTTGCGCCTATCAATGAAACTGATAACGTGATCTTTTTGCCATGGGCCGATGAGGCAGCGCTGGAAGAAGCATTCAAAAACAACGAAATCTCTTCAGTAATTATCGAAGGTATTCAGGGTGTTGGTGGTATCCAGGTTGCTCCTGAGGGCTTCCTGCAAAAGATCCGTTCATTGTGCGATGAATATAATGCCGTATTCATTGCCGATTCTGTACAATGCGGTTACGGCCGTACAGGTAAATTCTTCTCGCATGATTTTGCCGGTGTTAATGCTGATATCTACAGCATGGCTAAAGGCATGGGTAATGGTTTCCCTGTGGGAGGTATCATTATTTCGCCTAAAATACAGCCGGCATATGGCATGTTAGGTACTACTTTTGGCGGCAACCACTTAGCTTGCGCCGCAGGTTTAGCCGTTCTTGAAACTATCGAACAGGATAATCTTTTGCAAAATGCCGCCGAGGTTGGCGGCTACTTAATAAAGGAGCTTAACAAGCTGGAGCAGGTTAAGGAGGTTCGTGGTCGTGGTTTAATGATCGGCATTGAATTGCCTGAGGAATTGGCCCATGCGCGTAAAGAATTGCTGAACAAGCACCATATATTTACCGGTGAAGCTAAACCAAATGTGATCAGGTTATTACCTGCTTTGAACTTAACTAAAGCTCATGCCGATAGGTTCCTGGAAGCTTTTGTAAATGTATTGAATCAATAGACGCCCCTCTAAATCTCCCCTAAAGGGGAGACTTAAAAAAAATAGATAACAGAAAACACACCAATTAATTGTAAAGTTCATGAAACTATTCTCTTCTGTTAATGATGTTGCTGATGTTAACGCACTTGTAAAAGAGGCATTGGCGCTTAAGCAGGATCCCTTTGCCCATCAGCAACTTGGTAAAAATAAAACGCTTGCCCTGGTGTTTTTAAACCCAAGTCTGCGTACCCGCATGAGTACGCAAAAAGCTGCTATCAATCTGGGCATGAATGTAATGGTGCTTAATATCGATAAAGAAGGCTGGGCACTTGAACTGCGCGACGGCGTGATCATGGACGGCACCACTGTTGAGCATATCCGTGAAGCCGCAGGCGTTATGGGCCAATACGCTGATATTATTGGCGTTCGTTCGTTCCCTGGCTTAAGGAACCGTGAGGAAGATTATAGTGAGATGATTTTCAACAAGTTTGTTGAATTTTGCAAAGTGCCGGTTGTGAGCCTGGAATCAGCTACCCGCCACCCGCTGCAAAGTTTGGCCGACTTGATCACTATTGAAGAGCTGAAAACAACAGTACGCCCAAAAGTGGTTTTAACCTGGGCGCCGCATATCAAACCTTTGCCGCAGGCTGTTCCTAACTCATTCTCGGAGTGGATGTGCAAGGCGGATGTCGACTTTACTATCGTGCAGCCTAAAGGATATGAGCTTTGTACCGATTTTACCCAGGGTGCAAATATCTCTTATGATCAGGATGAGGCTTTAGCCGGCGCGGATTTCATCTACGTAAAAAACTGGTCGGCGTATGAGCCTTATGGCAATATATTAGGTAAACACGAAGAGTGGATGCTTACTAACAAAAAGCTGGAGCAAACCAACAATGCCAAAGTAATGCATTGCTTACCGGTACGCCGTAACCTGGAGCTCTCTGACGAAATATTAGACGGGCCAAACTCAATTGTGGTACACGAAGCCGGCAACCGTGTTTGGGCCGCGCAAGCTGTGCTCAAACAGATGCTGGAACGTATGTAAGTAATTGTTGTTCATATAAAAGCAAGAATCAAAGCAAATCTGTCTTGGTTCTTGCTTCTTCTCGTCTTAAATCTTTCCTTCCCATGTATACGCCAAAACATTTTCAGTTAACGAATGAGCAGGAAGCAATCAGCTTTATGCAGCGCTATAGCTTTGCAACGATTATAACAGCTACTGATAACGTTCCGTTTGCTACCCATCTTCCCTTCCTGGTAAGCAAACGCGATGACAAAATTGTTTTGTCATCTCATTTCGCTAAAGCAAACCCACAAGCTACGGAGATCATCGGGAAAGATATATTGGTGATATTTACCGAACCACATGCCTATATCTCGCCCAAACATTACGAAAAGGAAACCAACGTACCTACCTGGAATTATATCGCCATACATGCATACGGTAAAGCTACAATCTTACCTGAACGTGGACAAACTGCCGGTTTGTTAGCACAGATGATCAGTAACTACGAGGCTGACTATCTCACGCAATGGAATAACCTGCCTGATGAATACAAGCAACGAATGATGAAAGGGATTGTGGCTTTTGAGATCATCGTTGATGATTTACAGGGCAAACAAAAGCTTAGTCAAAACCGTAGCGAAACGGAGCGGGAAAACATCATCACAGCCTTAAGTGATAGTGGAGATACTATTGAAGCTGAGATTGGTAAATATATGTCGCGCCTAAAATAATCGTTTACCAGGGGTTACGCTACGCTAAACCCCGCGGCAGGGTATTTATTCTTCTATCTTTTTAGAAGCGCTATTAATCATCCTGTTCAATGTTAAACCCTGAACTATTACCGAAAATATTACAATAAAATAGCTTCCCGACAAAATAAGGTGCCTGTATGGCGTATTAGGTAACGACAAAGCCAAAGCTATGGAAATCCCCCCGCGTAAGCCCGCCCAGGTCATGACATTGATATTGTTATAATTTATCTTGAGCGTATGTCTCAAAAACGTAAGTGGCAACATGATACTCAACCAGCGGGCTATTAAAACAGTAACGATAGAGATGCTCCCGGTTATCCAGTAATTATTTACAAAGGGCAGATTGACCAGCTGCAGGCCTATCATCACAAACAAAATCGTATTCAGGATCTCATCAACCAGCTTCCAAAACTTTTCCAGTGCCTCATGCGATTTTTCTTTGTTATCCTGGTTGATGGATTGTCCCCCTGCAAATAAGCCGGCAATGACAACCGATAACGGAAGGGAGAAACCAAGTAATACGGCCAAAACTGATAAGCCCATCACCAGGGCCAGAGAGATCAGCACAATGGTCTGAAAATCTTTAACTGAATGCATCAACCTGTGGGCTATGTAACCCAAAACAGCACCGGCCGCCATCCCGCCGATAATCTCCTTGATGATGAGCATCACCACTTTCGCAAGTTCAATTTTCTCTTCGCCTACCCGGGCTATTTCTAAAATAATCACAAACAGGATCAGCCCAATTCCATCATTAAAAAGGGATTCGCCCGAAATAATGGTTTCAAGATTGGCAGGTAACTTTGAATTACGGATAATGGCTGCAACCGCCACCGGATCGGTGGGTGAAATCAAAGCGCCGAACAACAGACAATAGATCAGCGGCATATGGATATGAAAAAATGGGGCTACATAAAACAACAGGCATCCAAACACCGCAGTCGAAATGATAACCCCCAATGTGCTCAACACAAATACCGGTCGCATTTCTCTCTTCAACTTCCGGCCATCCAGGTTAAATGAGCTTGAAAAAAGCAGAAAACCAAGCAGCACATTCAATACCGCTTTTGAAAAGTTGATATTTTTGGCAAGTGTACCCAGGTAATCCGCTATCGACGAATCAATCTTATCTACAATAAGTATGGTGATAGAAGTAATGGTTGCCAGCAGCACAATGCCGATAGTGCCCGGCAATTTAATAAACCGCGCATTAAGGTACGAGAAAACCGCGCTGACAATAACCAATAAAGCAATTACAACAAACAGATCCATAAATACTTACAAGTAAGGATTCAAAAGGATTATTGTTTGTTTTTATCTCGATTCGGGATCCGTCATTCGGGTTTCGGTATCAAAATAGCGTACGATGAGTCGGTTGTCGCTATTTTTGGTAAAATAGTTGATGGCCCAGCTAAAAAATATGATACCCTTATTGGTAAAGCCTGCCAGCGACATGATGTGTACAAATCCCCACACCAGCCAGGCAAAAAATCCCTGGAAATGAATTTCCCCCAAGTCGGCCACCGCTTTATTTCGGCCTATGGTTGCAAGCGAACCTTTATCCCTGTATTTAAAGGGGACCAACGGTTTACGGTCGAACATTCGGTAAACGTTCTCACCCAGATTTTGTCCCTGCTGGATAGCTACCGGGGCAACACCCGGATGCCCGTTTGGATATTCATCGGTGATCATAGCGGCAACATCACCTATAGCATAAATATTTTCGTAGCCCTTTACCTTGTTAAATTCATCAACCAGGATGCGGTTACCCCGGGCTATATTATCGGCAGAAATACCTTCAGGAAATTCCCCCTTTACTCCTGCCGCCCAAAGTACATTACGGGTTAACAGCGATGTGCCATTATCTATCTTCAGTTCATAGCCATTATAGCTTTCCACGTGTGCGCTGTTATAAATGGTTACGTCCATATCCTGCAAAAACTTTTTGGCCTTGGCCCTCGCCCCCGACGAAAACGCGGCCAGCAGCTCCGCTTTACCCTCAACAAGGTAAACACTCATGCTGTGTTTACGCAAACCATGATAATCCTTCATTAATATCAACTCGCGCATTTCGGCAAGTGCACCGGATAGTTCCACACCGGTTGGCCCTCCTCCTACAACCACAAAGGTCATTAGCGCCGCTTTTTCTTCCGGGTCTTTAGATACGAGCGACATTTCGAGGTTTTGCAGGATCAGGCTTCTTAAATTTAAGGCCTCCGGGATATTCTTCATCGGCATAGCAAAATGCTCTATCTCTTTGTTACCAAAAAAGTTGGTATTGGAGCCGGTAGCTATAGCAAGGTAATCGTAATAAATGGTACCGATGTCAGTATCAAGCGTATTAGTTTCGGGATTGATCTTTTGCACCTCAGCAAGCGCGAAGCGAAAATTCTTTTGCCGCGTAAAGATCCGTCGCAATGGAAAGCCAATTGAATCGGCAGCTATGGAGCCCCCTGCCACCTGGTACAACAAAGGCTGAAACGTGTGATAATTATGCTTATCAATCATCAGTACATCAACGGGCGCATCTTTTAGTTTTTTAGCTAAATGGATCCCGCCAAATCCTCCTCCTATTATTGCCACCCGCGGCCTGGTATTCTTTTTTTGCTCCATAGATAGTTATAAGCAAGGATAATGCCTTAAAGTTTTCCAATATTACTAATTCTTTCATAATCAAATTGTAAACTTAAACTGCAGATCCAATTATTCATTTTTAAATCAATTTTTGAAAAAACACACTATATTTTCGTAATTTTAACAGTTTTCCGCTTAAAAAAGTGGAAATTTGGCACTAAAAGAGTTATATTAACAGCTGGAATGAATAAAATTGATACAGATCATATCAAAACGGGTAAATTACCATCAAATAAGAGCCTTTATATAATCAAAATAGGTGGAAACGTTATTGATAACTCTGAAAACCTATATCATTTTTTAAAGGACTTTGAAGCGCTCGACGGCCTGAAGATCCTGGTACATGGCGGTGGAAAAGTGGCCACACAAATGGCCGAAGATTTAGGTATTGAATCGAAAATGGTTGATGGCAGGCGCATCACCGATATTGAAACGCTGAGAGTGGTCACCATGGTTTACGGAGGCCTCATCAATAAAAATATTGTAGCCCAGTTGCAGCGTTTTGGCAACAACGCCATAGGCCTCACCGGTGCCGATGGCAACTTTATTAAAGCGGTTAAACGGCCGGTAAAAACTATTGACTATGGTTTTGTGGGCGATATTGTTGAAGACTCTATCAACCCCGAAAATATAAGCCGGTTGATGGAAGCAGGCTTTACCCCCGTTTTCTGTGCTATAACGCATGATGGCGAAGGGCAGCTGCTAAATACCAATGCAGATACCATTGCTTCGGCACTGGCGGTATCGTTATCGGGATTATATGAAACCACCCTCATATATTGCTTTGAAAAAAAGGGCGTGCTAAAGGATATTAATGACGAAGAATCGCTGATTAGGGAAATTAACCCGCAGCACTACGAGGAACTAAAAGTGGAAAGGATAATACACAGTGGTATGCTACCTAAACTTGACAACGCTTTTACCGCAATTGCTTGTGGTGTAAAGGCAGTAATTATTGGCAAATCAGATGATTTGGGCCAATTGAAAGATAACAAACCATTTGGAACACGTTTAACAAAAAGCGCATGAACGCACAACAGCACATTTCAATATTAGGCTCCGGTAACATAGGGCTGTCATTAGCCAAAGGTTTAGTTAAAAAGGGTATTTGCAAACCCCAGCAAATATCATTAACCCGTCGTAACGTAGCTGCGCTGGCCCAATATGCCGAGCAGGGGTACCATGTGTCAGACAATAACCTGCGTGCCGTGCGCAAAGCCGATATTATTGTGCTGGCCGTACTGCCGCAACAACTCAATAAACTGTTAGACGAGATCAAACCTTCGTTAAAGCCGGATAAGCAATTATTGATCTCAGTTATCTCGGGCGTTAGCTGTGCCGATATCCGCCAGCACCTTGACCTCAATGTACAGGTGATCAGGGCAATGCCGAACACCGCGATTGCGATAGGCCACTCCATGACCTGTATCGCTACAGATAACGGCACCAATAAAAATATCAACATGACCAAATCATTGTTTGATACGGTTGGTGTAACTATCCAGATCAATGAAGAATTGATGACCTCAGCCACAGCGCTTTGTGCCTGTGGTATCGCTTTCTTTTTAAGGTCGATCCGCGCTGCTTCACAAGGCGGAACGGAGATTGGTTTTCACGCGCATGACGCTTTAAAGATGGCAGCCCAAACCGCTAAAGGTGCGGCCGACCTGCTATTACAACTGGCATCGCACCCTGAACAGGAAATAGATAAGGTAACTTCGCCAAGCGGCTGTACCATTGCCGGCTTAAATGAAATGGAGCACCACGGTTTCAGCTCAGCCATGATCAAGGGCATTCGTTTATCTGCCGAAAAAGCAGGTGATTTGTATAAAAAGGATAGTTAATTAAGCGAAAAGCTTAAGGCCGAAGGCTCAAAGCTTTTAATCATTATATTTCAATCGTTTTGATAGCGTATATCAAAATGAGTTATTTTTAAAAAAGCAGTTCAGATACAAGCTATTTACATTCAACCAATTAATAAATAGCTACAACAATTGGTATGGTTATGGTATTTGACTGTCGATCTTTCAATATAAAATGTTAACAGTAGAAAAAATTGGCGGTACATCCATGACCGCTTTGGGTGATGTTATTAAAAACATTATCCTGTTTGAACGCAGCGGGGAACAACTTTACAACCGCATATTTGTAGTATCGGCATTTTCAGGGGTAACCAACCTCCTGCTCGAAAACAAAAAGACAGGCGCGCCGGGCGTATATCACAAGCTTGCCAATTATAAGGACTTCCATACGCCGTTAAAACAATTAATTACGCGTTTAAAGCAGATCAATAAAACTTATGAAGGCCTTGGTTTGAACATAGCCGAAGCCGATAGGTACATTGAAACAAGGATCAACGATGCTCAAACCTATCTGGAGAACCTGGCTAATATTCTGGCATCAGGGTATGTAGGTAAAGAAGGCATTTTACAGGCCGCGAGAGAGATCCTGGCCTCAATAGGTGAAAGCCACTCGGCTTTTAACTTTACCAATATCCTGCAAAATATGGGTATCAATGCTACTTTGGTGGACCTGAGCGGTTTTCATGACCACCGTGCATTAACCATTGATCAACGCATTAAGAAAGACCTTGCCCATATTGATTTTTCAAAAACCATTACCGTTGTTACCGGCTACGCCAAAGGCACGGAAGGTATTATGCGCGAGTTCGACCGCGGCTATTCGGAAGTTACCTTCAGTAAAATTGCCGTTGCTGTACAGCCACAGGAAGCCATCATCCACAAAGAATACCACCTTTGTACCGCCGATCCTCAATTGGTTGGCGTTGAAAACTGTTTCCCGGTGGGTAATACCAACTATGATGTTGCCGATCAGTTAGCCGACGTGGGCATGGAAGCTATCCACCCAAAAGCATCAAAACCGCTGGAAATAAATGATATCGACCTGCGGATCAAAAACACCTTTCAACCGGAACACCCGGGTACGCTTATCACCCGCGAATATATTTGCGATAAAAAGCGTGTTGAGGTTATCACCGGCACCGATAAGGTGATCATGATCGATATTTATGACCCATCAATGGTTGGTAATGTAGGTACCGATTTTCATATCATGCAGTTGTTTTACAAGTTTGGCGTTAGCTATAGCTTCAAGGCCACCAGCGCTAACAGCATTTCTATAGTGATATGGGAGAAGGACTACAATAAAAAACTGATTGGCGAACTGGAAGACAATTACGAAAAAGTTGCTGTTGAAAAAATGGCGATGGTTTGCCTGATAGGTTCCAACATGGATCAGCCGGGCTTACTGGCCAAATCCGCAACAGCACTGGCCCAAAAAGGGATCAATATCAAAAGCTGTGGCTTTGCACTAAGAATGGTCAATATCCAGTTTTTGATAGCCCGCGAAGATTTCGATGAGGCGATCCGCGCTTTGAATAAAGCAATGTGCTAAGGGAGGCAAAAGGCGAAAGGTAAAAGGATAAAGGTTTTTTGTTTTCTACTTAACCTAATGCCTTTCACCTTTTACATCAATTGTAACTTTACAGTAACTAATTTCTTTTAACCATAAGTTTTCAGCATATTTAGGTTTGACATCTTTCCTGTATGCGTAAACTTTTACTATCAGCCTGCCTGTTATTAGCTATTGGGTTTCATGTATCTGCTCAAAAAAAAGCTAAAAAACCTTTAGATCATACTGTGTTTGATGGATGGCAAAGTATAACAGGCCAACGCATCAGCAATGATGGTAAATGGATAGGTTACGTCATAAAGCCGCAGCAGGGCGATGCCGAACTGATTATAAAAGACGCCAAGAACGCTACTTTGGTAAAAATTCCAAGAGCTGACACAATTAAGATAAGCAGCGATTCAAAATTTGCTGTATGCCTTATCCGGCCGTTTTATAAGGATACCAGGCAGGCCAAAATAAAGAAGAAAAAGCAGGCGGATTTCCCTAAAGATACTTTAGGCATAATTACTTTAGGATCATCATCCGTAAGCAAAGTCCCGGCCATCCGTTCATTTAAAATAGCCGAAGATGCAGCTGTTATAGCCTACCTGGCAACAGCCGATACGCTTAAAAAACCAGCATCAAACGATACCTCAAAAAAAGCGGTAGCTGCAACTGTTGCCCCGCCTACGCATGAAGGTGCAGACTTAACAGTTAGAAAGTTAAAAACCGCCGCCGAACGCTCTTTTAAATATGTTACAGAATACCAGGTCAGTAAAAATGGAAAATGGATTGCGTTTGCTGTAACAGCGCCGGCCAAACAAAAAGAGACTGTATCTGGTCTATATCTATTTGATTTGGAAAAAAACGCGGTTAAACAATTAAGCACCGGCAGGGGTAATTACCGTAACATCAGCATTGATGATGCCGGACGTCAGGTAGCTTTTACTGCCGAAAAAAATCCGGAAAAGGCATTGGTAAAACCATTTAAGCTTTATTACTACAACACTGCAAAAGATAGCGCGGAAGTTATTGCCGCTGTCGGATCTGCAGGCATACCCAATAACTGGGCGGTAAGCGGCGATGGCAAAGTAAGCTTTAGCAAAAGCGGCAATAGCCTTTTCTTTGGCACTGCACCTATCCCCAAACCTGCCGATACCACCCTTGCTGATTTTGAGGTAGCCAAGCTGGATATCTGGAACTACAAAGATGATTACCTGCAGCCCCAGCAGCTCAAAAACCTGCAAACCGAGTTGAAGCGTAGCTATCCTGCAGTGATAAAACCTGAAGAAACGAATGCCAAAATTATTCAATTAGGTAGCAAGGCCATTCCCGAAATATTAACTGCCGAAAATAGAGATGCCCGCTATGTTTTAGGGCTTACAGATACCGGCGCCCGCGTATCGGCCCAGTGGGAAGGCAGTACCAGGCAACAAGCCATTTTAATTGATACCCGGAGCGGCAATCACAGGTTTATTAATGCCTCTTTGGGCCGTTATTATATCTCTCCGCAGGGCAATTATGTACTATGGTTTGATGCTAAAGATCAGGCATGGTACTGCTATACCATAGCAACGGGGCAAAAAATAAACCTGAGCAAAGCAACCGGCACCAAAACGGGCGACGAACTGAACGATGTGCCCGGCTATCCTTCAGCTTACGGTGTGGCAGGCTGGACGGCTGGCGACAAGGCCGTATTTATTTACGACAGGTATGATATTTGGCGTTTTGACCCGGCAACGGGCGACGCGTTTAACTTCACCAAAGGCATCGGGCGCAAAAACAAACTGATCATGAGGTATGATCAAACCGATCCGGAGCAAAAATTCATCCCCCTGAAAGAGCCAATGTGGCTGTTAACTCAAAACGAAGACACCAGGCAATGGGGATATTTCAGGAAGTTTCCTGAGACTAACAATCTGCCCGAAAAAGTGGTCATGGCCCCCATGAGTTATGATAACCTGCTGAAAGCTAAAAATGCCGATGCTTACATCTACACCAAGGCAAGCTATAAACAGTCGCCTGATTTGTACTTTTCATCTGATTTGAAGAAAGAGATCAAGCTGAGCAACATCAACATACAACAAAATGAATATAACTGGGGCACTGCCGAGCTTGTGAGGTGGACGACACCTAAAGGCTATCAGTCGCAAGGGATCCTGTATAAACCGGAAGATTTTGACCCGGCCAAAAAGTACCCGATGATAGTTTATTTTTATGAGAAACTTTCTGACGGGCTTTATAATTACATTGCTCCGGCTCCCACTCCTTCCCGCCTGCCTATCTCATTTTTTGCGAGCAACGGCTATCTTGTGTTCGCACCTGATATCAGCTATCAAACCGGTCATCCGGGGGCATCAGCGGTCGAGTTTGTAAATTCGGGTGTTGAAGCCTTAAAGAAAAACACATGGGTTGATGCTGCACATATTGGCTTACAGGGCCAAAGCTGGGGCGGTTACCAGGTGGCTTACCTCATTACCCAAACCAATATGTACGCGGCAGCCTGGGCGGGGGCGCCGGTAGCTAACATGACTTCCGCCTATGGCGGTATCCGCTGGGAATCTGGCCTGAACAGGCAATTTCAATACGAAAAATCACAAAGCCGCATTGGTGCCACGCTTTGGGAAAAGCCCGAGCTGTATATCGAAAACTCGCCCTTGTTCCAGTTGCCCAAAGTAAAAACACCGGTAACGATCATGAGCAATGACGCCGACGGCGCTGTGCCATGGTACCAGGGGATTGAAATGTTTACAGCTTTACGCCGTTTAGGTAAACCTGTTTGGTTACTGCAATACAATGGCGAGGCTCATAACCTGGTACTGCGCCAAAACCGCAAAGATATTACTATACGTGAGCAGCAATTCTTCGATCACTTTTTAAAAGGCGCGCCAATGCCGGTTTGGATGGATAAGGGAGTACCTGCGGTTGATAAAGGGAAAGACTGGGGCCTGGAGCTGGAAAAATAAAAGTTTATATAGAAATTAATTTCACATAAAGTAACAGCATGAATAATCTATAGCTCTTTCAAAAAGCCCAGCAGCGCAATGGCCACACCGGCTAATATCGCCATCATTTTACGCATATTGAAACGGTGATCAGCACTCGATTCAAAGAGGATGGTAGTGGAGATATGCAGGAAGATGCCGATGACAACGCCCATGATCCTGTTAAAATAATGCTGCAGGTTACCGATGTTTCCGCTGCTTAACGCATCGCTGAAAAAATAACCTGCCGGTGCCATTACCGCGAATACAGCCACAAAAAGTATGGTTTTGTTTTTGCCTTGTTTGTTTGTGAGCAACACTGTAGCCAGTGCGAAGGCCGCCGGGATATGGTGCAAGGCAATCCCGTAAACTAATTGATCCTGGTTGCCCTGGGCAAGCGGCATCCCCTCCAAAAAAGCATGCAGGCAAAGGCTTGCCATGATGCCAATCGGGAAAACTGCCATATCATGCGGGTGTTTGTGCATGTGGCCGTGCTCAATCCCGTCCGAAAATTGTTCAAGCACAATCTGGAACAGGAAACCGACCAATATGAATACGCCAACGTAGTTATCATTACCGTGGTAAGCATCGGGAATCAGGTGCAAAACGGTAATACCAAACAGGTAAGCCCCACTGAACGACAGTACCAGCTTCAGCGTTTTGTGGTTATCGCCCTTAAATAAAAACACAGAAGTACCGCCAAAAAAGGCAGCAAAAAAAAGCAGCAGAATTTTCCAATATCCCATTAAAAGGCAGGTTGTAATTTTTTAAATAATAATGAAAACAGCCATCCAACAAAGGCCCCATATAAAGCGCCGCACAATACATCTACCGGGAAATGCACCCCCACATATACCTGTGCAAAGCAAATGCTGCCTGCCCAAAGTATCGCCCAAAGCCATACCCACCTCCATTTTCTGAAAAACATAAAGCTAAGGAATATCGCCATGGCAAAATGATCGGTGGCGTGGGTTGATGGAAAACTATACCCGCTACCACAGGGCACGCGGCTGATATCGGTTGCAGATACAACCGGATCACGGCAAGGGCGAAGCCGCTGAATATTGTGCTTAATAATAACTCCACTGGTGAAATCAGCAACGCCTGCCGATGCCGCCAGCAGCATTATAATAATAGCGCCTGTTTTTTTATATCGCCATAAACAAAAAATAATGATGAAAATATACAGCGGGATCCAGAATTTGGGGTTACGCAACAAGGGCATGATCCAGTCGAAAAACGAATTGGACAGGTCATGATTAATGAAATAAAATAAATGCCGGTCGAGGTTTAAAAGATAGTCGGGCATTGTTTTTTACTATAGGTGTTTGTTTGCTGTAATTTCCAAAGTTATCAAATAGCTTAAAAAATCCTTTAAATTTTAATACTTAGCAGCAGCATTATCCCGTTAAGCATAAAATAATGCGCAGGGATGACAATTGAAACCACCCTGCACCGTATTAAAAAACAGTAAATTAGCCGTAACCTTATATGCAAGCGTTTGCGTAAATCCTTAAAACAATATCATTTGTAGCTTATATTTTTTACTTTTACCACACCAAAAACTTCGCATTTTGACATTAATAAAATCTATTTCAGGAATACGCGGCACCATAGGCGGTGCTGTTGGCGATGGTTTAACACCGCTTGATATTGTAAAATTCACTTCGGCCTACGGATCATGGGCTGTAAAAAAATCAGGGATTAAAAAGATTGTGGTAGGCCGTGATGCCCGTTTATCGGGTGCTATGGTGAACAATCTTGTTATTGGCACACTGCAGGGTTTGGGGATTGATGTTATTGATCTTGGTTTGTCAACTACACCGACTGTTGAGGTTGCCGTTACCGGTGAGCAGGCAGCGGGTGGTATTATCCTTACCGCAAGCCATAACCCAAAACAATGGAACGCCCTTAAACTGCTCAATGCAAATGGCGAGTTCATCAGTGATGCCGATGGCAAGGAAGTGCTAACAATTGCCGAATACAGCGACTTTAATTATGCTGATGTAAACGATCTGGGTAAAGTTACTCATGATGATACCTGGCTTCAAAAACACATCGACCTTGTATTGGCCTTGCCGCTGGTTGATGTTGAGGCTATAAAAAAAGCCAACTTTAAAGTAGTAATAGATTGTGTTAACTCAACAGGCGGTATTTTTGTACCGGCCTTGCTGAAAGCTTTAGGCGTTGAAACCGTTCACGAACTGTATTGTGAGCCGGATGGCAATTTTCCGCATAATCCTGAGCCGCTTCCCGAAAACCTGATAGCTTTATCAAAAGAGGTTGTGGGTAAACGTGCCGATTTGGGTATTGCTGTTGATCCGGATGTAGACCGCCTTTGCTTTGTTTGCGAAGATGGTAACATGTTTGGCGAAGAATATACGCTGGTTGCCGTAGCCGACTATGTTTTGAAAAACAATGTGGGCAACACGGTATCTAACCTGTCATCAACCCGTGCGCTGCGCGACGTAACTGAAAAAGTAGGCGGCGAATACCATGCGGCTGCGGTTGGGGAGGTTAACGTGGTTAACAAAATGAAAGAAGTTAACGCTGTTATTGGCGGCGAAGGTAATGGCGGGGTTATCTACCCTGAGTTACATTACGGCCGTGACGCTTTAGTTGGTATCGCGTTGTTTTTAACTCATCTGGCTAAATATGGTAAGTCGGTTTCAAGTTTGCGTGCGTCATATCCGGGTTATTTTATTTCAAAAAACAAGATCACTTTAACACCCGAAATGGACATAGACGCCCTTTTGGCGAAAGTTGAAGAAAAATACATCAAGCAGCCCCACTCAACAATTGATGGCCTGAAAATAGAATTTGATAAAGAATGGGTACATTTGCGGAGGTCAAACACCGAGCCCATTATCAGGATTTACTCTGAAGGCAATTCTGAAACCGTGGCAAACGGTTTGGCCAATAAGATCATCATCGATATTAAGGAGATCTTACAACTGAAAGGTTAATTTTACTGGTATTAAAAATAGCAGGCAACCGGCGGTAAATACCGTTGGTTGCTTGCTTATATATAATTACCGGGCATGTGTTTTTGAAGTTACTGATCCATTAATTTATAATTTTTAAAAAAATGCGCGTTTATTTTGATAATGCCGCCACTACGCCGCTTGATCCGGATGTGATGAAGGAGATGTATAAGGTGATGGAAAGCCAGTTTGGTAATCCGTCGTCAATACATGCCCACGGCAGGGAAGCCCGTACTTTAATTGAGCGTTCGCGGAAAACGATTGCCGGTTTACTGCACACCTCGCCCGCCGAAATCTTTTTTACATCAAGCGGTACGGAGGCCGATAATACGGCTATCAGGTGCGGTATCATTGATCACAAAATTACCCATGCTATCACCAGCCCCACCGAGCATCACGCAGTGCTCCACACGCTGGAAGCAATGGAAAAATCGGGCATTATTAAATTGAGCCTGGTAAATATAGACAGTAAGGGTGTTATTGATTATGATCACCTGGAAACATTATTGAAAGAAAATGAACGCAGTTTTGTTTCATTAATGCATGCCAATAACGAAATAGGCACCCTATCGGACATGGAACGTATTGGTGACCTGTGCGAAGCATACAATGCCATTTATCATTGCGATACTGTGCAAACTATGGGCCATTACCAGCATGATTTGAGCAAGCTTAAAGCTCACTTTGTGGTATGTGCCGGTCATAAATTGCATGGCCCTAAGGGAGTGGGTTTCCTGCATATCAATCATAAAATTAAAATAAAACCATTTATTTACGGTGGCGCCCAAGAACGCAACATGCGCGGCGGTACCGAAAATATTTATGGTATAGTTGGCTTGGCCAAAGCGCTTGAACTTGCTTACGGCGAAATGGAACAGCACCAAAACCACATTCAGGGCTTAAAATCATACATGATGGAGCAACTGGTTGCAAACGTACCCGGTGTAAGCTTTAACGGCGAAACCGACCCCGAAAAAAGTTTATATACAGTATTGAACGTGGCTTTCCCCGAGATGGAAATGAGCGATATGCTGCTGTTTAATCTTGATATTGCCGGTATTTCTGCTTCGGGCGGCAGTGCCTGCAGTTCGGGCAGCGACATTGGTTCTCACGTGTTAACTGCTATCGGGGCCAGCTCTTCAAGGCCATCGGTTAGGTTCTCGTTCTCAAAGTATAATACAAAAGAAGAAGTTGATTTTGTAGTAGCTAAAGTTCGTGAGCTTTGTGCTGTGAATGTGTAAACTTTGAAAAGTACTGATATTATAAACGCCTTAAGGACTGGTTCTTAAGGCGTTTTACTTTGATAGGGGCATGCTGAGTAAATTAAATCCGGGGCCTCTGAAGGTGAAATGACAAAGAGGGCTTGTCAGTCTGAGCCCGTCGAAGACTCGTGCGCAGAGGCCTGCCCGCCATACTTCGACGGGCTCAGTATGACACCTCTCTTTTTAAGTTGTCATGGGTAACTTGTTTCAGCACCTCATATGCTAAGCACACTGCCAAGCAAATCGCCCACCCGTCCAGTGGGGTGCTGAAACAAGTTCAGCATGACGGTATGGGGGATTTTTCGTTAAGGATCGTGATTTGCAACTAATCTCTAATCTCCGGCCTCTAATCTCTAATCTACAGTTCCTTCCTTAACCTTGCCACCGGGATGTTCATTTGTTCGCGGTATTTGGCTACGGTACGGCGGGCTATGTTGTAGCCGGCATCTTTAAGAATCTCGGTCAATTTTTCATCAGCAAGCGGATGACGCTTATCTTCTTTGCCGATATGCTCTTCCAAAATCTTTTTAACCTCTTTATTGGATACTTCCTCACCGCTCTCGGTTTGGATGGCTTCAGAGAAGAAAGATTTCAGCAGGAAGGTACCAAACTCGGTTTGTACATACTTGGAGTTGGCTACACGGGATACCGTTGAAATATCCATGCCAATCCTGTCGGCAATGTCTTTCAGGATCATCGGCTTCAGATTTTTATCATCACCGGTAAGGAAAAACTCATACTGGTACTGCATAATGGCATTCATGGTTTTGAGCAGCGTTTGCTGGCGCTGTTTAATGGCATCAATAAACCATTTGGCCGAATCAAGCTTTTGCTTTACAAATTGCACTGCTTCCTTCAGTTTTTTATCCTTTTGGGAAGCCTTGTCATAATGCTGAAACATTTCCTGGTATGAGCGGCTTACTCTAAGTTCGGGGGCGTTTTTTGAATTGAGGGTAAGGATGAGCACACCATCATTGTTAGTGATATGAAAATCAGGGATCACCTGCATTTGCTTGGTGTTGATCTCGTTTGAATCGCCGGGTTTGGGATTGAGTTTCAAGATCTCATTGACCACCGCACGCAACTCAACGGAGTTCATATTCAATGATTTTTCAAGCTTATCGTAATGTTTGCGGGTAAACTCATCCAAATAATGTTCAACAACCTGTATCGCTTTTTTGATGATAGGGTCGTTTGCATCTTTTTTGCGAAGCTGGATCAGCAGGCATTCCTGTAAGCTGCGCGCGCCCACACCGGGAGGGTCAAAGCCCTGGATCACCCTGAGCATCTCTTCTACTTCGTCATCCTCAGCCAATACATTTTGTGAAAATGCAAGGTCGTCGGTTAGCGACATGATGGGGCGGCGCAGATAGCCGTCGTCATCAAGGCTGCCTATGATCTGCTTGCCGATCATGAAATCTTTATCACTCAAAGGAAGCAGGTCTAACTGGGCTTGCAGGCTTTCAAAAAATGAGCTTTGCACAGCAATGGGGATCTCTTTACGCTCATCCTCATCGTCACCATTTTGATCATAGCGCGATCCGTAATCATTTACGTTGTCTTCCTGCAGATAGTCGTCAATATTAAATTCATCCATCTCGCCCTTTTCCTCGTCATTGTTATAATTATCTTCGTCGGGGTCGCGGTCAGGATATTGTTCTTCGGGTTCGTTTAGGTTGGTAAGGCTCAGATCTTCAAGTGCGGGGTTTTCTTCCAGTTCTTCTTTTATCCGGGTATCAAGCGAAACAGTAGGCACCTGCAGCAATTTTATAAATTGTATTTGCTGGGGCGAAAGTTTTTGTAAAAGTTTTTGTTGAAGGTTCTGTTTAAGCATAATTAAGATGTAGCCAAAAATACATCAAATTAATATTAACTAAAAATTACTTGAGGTATCTGCTTTAAAGTTGTTAAATGTTTTAGGCATGCCAATTGTTTTAGCACTATCAAAAAAACTATATGAATTGATAGTTTATGTAATATTATTAACTTTAAGTAACCAAACTTTAATTTATGGCAATAGTAAAAGAGTTCAAAGAATTTGCAATGCGGGGCAACGTGGTTGACCTTGCTGTAGGTGTTATCATTGGCGCTGCTTTTGGTAAAATTGTTACCTCGCTGGTTGCAGATATTATTATGCCGCCTATTGGCATGGCAACCGGGGGTATTGATTTTAAAGATTTAAAGTATGTACTTAAGCCAGCTGTTGATAAAACACCGGAAACAGCCATCAATTATGGCTTGTTCATCAACAACGTGATCGACTTTCTTATAGTTGCTTTTTGTATCTTTTTAATTGTTAAGGCAATCAACTCGCTGAAGAAAAAAGAAGAAGTCGCTCCAGCAGCAGCGCCAGAACCAACTAAAGAAGAAGTTTTACTTACAGAAATCCGCGATTTACTGGCTAAGAAAGCTTAATGGAATTTAGTTCATAGTCGATGGTTCATAGTTGATGGTTCATAGTTCATAGCTATAAGAAAAACCGCGAACCATAAAATTTGGTAACCATGATTGATAGTTAGGAAATAGTTAATGGTTCATACATAGCCATATAGCACAAAAACCATGAACTATGGTCCATCGACTATGAACTATCAACCATGAACTATCAAAAAGTTTTGGGCAGCTTAGGATCAGTTAAAATGATATAGTCGGCCATGCCGACTAATTTGCTCCAGTCGGGCTTGTCAAAACTATCATCCATATAGGTTGCTATGTTAAGCACACGTAATTTGGGTGCGTATTTTTTAAGCTGAGCTACCGCGCCCAGTTTTTCTTCACTGTGAAAGCCGCCGTTAAGCTGCAATACTTTAAAACCGGAATGGTTTTTCAGGAATTTCGCTATCGACCAGCCCATCGTAGCATCCCAAAGGTTTTGCGATTGGTAAATCTGCATGCCCGGCATTGAGGCATGACCTCCCATTATTTTAGCAAATTTATCATAATAAGCTCCGGTAGCGGTATCAATTGGCAGTGGTGCAAGATAGCTTTTAGCCTGGGCATCAAGCTGCTTTAAAGCGTCAAGTCCACCGCGTGTAACCATGTTAGTATAGCGGGTTGGGGCGTTGGCTGCTATTACCGGCAGATGATTGGATTTGGCAAGTTCAATAAGCGGTTTGTAATCCTTATAATTTGGCCAGGTACGCGCATCTGTTACCAGATTTTTTTCGCGAATAAGCCCCGCGAGATATTCATTCAGCACCAGCTGACAGTCAGTTTGAAACATCTCCATGGAAAGCGCTGTTTTCTGCGGATATTTTTCCGAAAGCTTTTTGAACAAGCTAAATTCCAGGTAGTGCGCTGTTGAATCATTATGCTCTTCGCCAAAGAAAATCACGTCGGCATTGGCCATATCATTAACAATATCGTCGGGCGTGATAGTCTTTTGCGCGGATGTGCCGTAAATTTTATAATGTGTTGCAGGTAGCTCCTGCGCTATGGTAACGGCCGATAGAAATATGAATATTACGGAAAGGATTAATTTCATTTGTTAGGATAAGCTGTTGAATTTACACTTTGTTAAGTTAATGATTCGGACCTGTTTATTCAGCTTTTTTTAATAAATGCACACTTCGCGAGTGCACATTGTTGCAAAATCTGAATCTGTAACAAATAATTAATGTTAAATTTAACTTTTTATTTAATTTGATTTGGAATGATAGCTTGCCGCTGTTATTTAGTTCAGATAATGAACAGGATTTCGAATTTAATTATTGCGCGTACAATTAGTTTTCCGAAAAAAGAGCCGCTGATTTACAGCCGCCGGGCGGCGGTACACATGTTATTATAAATAAGAAAAATAGTGTTTGAATTATTAAATAAAATAACTACATTTGCGCTCTTGTTTTAAAAAGACGAATAGAATAAAATATAGCCATGAAAAGAACGTTTCAGCCTTCTCAAAGAAAAAGAAGAAATAAACACGGTTTCCGTGAACGCATGTCAACTGCTAACGGTAGGAGAGTATTAGCAGCCAGAAGAGCTAAAGGCAGAAAAAGGTTAACTGTTTCTGACGAAGGCAGGCACAAAGCATAATTGAGGTTGCCCTACCCTATTTATAAGGGTTTGGAACCGCTTATCTGCTTTATCCTTCGGTTCAAAAATGGCAACTATGTATACTTTTAAAAAAGAAGAACGGTTATGTAACAAGAGGCTTATTGACAAGCTTTTTCATAACGGTTCTTCTTTTTTATGTTATCCCTTCCGGGTATCCTGGCTTGTCAATCCCGAGCCACAGCCCTATCCTGCGCAAATTCTTTTTTCCGTTCCTAAAAAGCGTTATAAGCACGCTGTCGACCGTAATTTGGTAAAACGTCTGATGCGCGAAGCGTACAGGCTCCACAAACAGCAGCATCTTTATGATATTCTGCAGCAAGCGGATAAAAAGGTAATTGTTTCGGTAGGCTATGTAGGCAAAGAAATTGAACCATACCTTTTCATCGAAAAAAAAATGCTGAGGATGCTCGCCCAGCTTTCCGGTGAGTTAACTGCTGCAATACCCGTCACAGCTAATTAACATGAATGGGCTTATGGATACAATCGCCAGGTTTTTAAAAGCATTAGTTGGGGGAGTTTTCATCATCCTGATCAAATTTTACCAATATTTTATATCGCCGCTTTCGGCTGCATCATGCCGGTATACACCCACCTGCTCGCAGTACGGTGTTGAAGCTATCAGGAAGTATGGTGCTTTTAAAGGTGGTTGGTTAACCATAAAGCGCATTGCCAGCTGTAATCCCTGGGGTGGCCATGGGCATGATCCGGTACCATAAATTTATAATATGAGCCTCATACTTCAAATAGAAACAGCAACAACATCCTGCTCGGTAGCACTTGCCCGCGATGGCAAGGTTTTGGGCTTTAAGCAAATAAATATCCGTAATATCCATGCTGAAGTTATTACTTTATATATCGATGATTTGCTGAATAACTCGGGATTAACTTATAACGAGCTTGATGCTATTGCTGTAAGCAGCGGTCCGGGGTCATACACCGGTTTACGGATAGGTGTATCTACCGCCAAAGGATTGTGCTTCGCCCTTGATAAACCTTTGATAGCGGTTGAAACACTTGAGGCTATGGCTTATGGCGTTATTAACAGCCTGGGGGATGCTACTGATGGTAATATGCTGTTATGCCCGATGATAGATGCCCGCCGAATGGAGGTTTATACAGCATTATTTGATGCTGCCGGCAACAGGGTGCGTGAAACAGCTGCTGATATTATAGAAGGAAACAGCTTTGCCAACTATTTGAAAGACCATCAGATCCTGTTTTTTGGTGATGGTGCCGAAAAATGCAAAGCTGTTTTAAGTGAAAGCCCAAATGCTTTGTTTTTGGATGATTTTGTAAATTCGGCAACATATCTTACTCAAAAAGCAGCTCAAAAATTTGCTGATGGCGCATTTGAAGATGTAGCTTATTACGAACCTTACTACCTTAAAGATTTTATAGCCGGGAAAAAAGCGCTTTAATTATTGGTTTTAAAAATACGGCCAAACAAACGGCCAAAAAACCCTTTTTCGCCCATAGGGATATAGCTGGAATTCATGGGATGTTCAATTACCCGTCCAAATTTCAGTGAAAAGCCCAAGAAGATATCCGCCCCGCTATAATTGCCTACCCTATTTATTTGATTGGTATTATTTAAAGCGGCCAGAGTAAGGCGGCCCGTATTTAGTAAGCGTTCGGAACCTATAAAAAATTCGACATTAGGGGATTTTACCATAATTTGTGCGCCGAGATTAAATAATTTATAATCGTCATAAGTGGCCGTTAAGGTAGCTATCAGGTTGTTTTTCTGTACCGAGTTAACCATTGCTCCGGTGAAACCGGAAAAGAACATTTCTTTTTGGGCTACAACTGTTGGGAAATATCTGTATGTTTTTTCATCATCAAGCCAATAGCTTTTGGATACGCTCAATTCGGCTTTGGCATTGGTTTTTGTGTTAAATGAAGTAACCATTCCGTTGCCCCTGACCAATTCATATACAGCGTTATATATATTCTCATCACGATGCTGGGATGTAATATCTGTTATATTTGTTGTGTTATTAAAATCAGTAATGGTTGAGCGCTTGTTCCAGTGAATAAAGCCAAGATCTTTTATATTACCTTGTATCAGGATCCCATCCTCTGTTCGGTAAGTTGCACCCATTGATATCGCCGCACCTGGGTTGCGAAACGTTGGTAAAAAGTCACGCCCATCCAGTCTGCCGGGCACATAGCTCCTGTAATACCGTCCCCTCATATAAACGTCGGCATTGTCATTGTCAGGATTTGCCGGGTCCCGGTTAATCCGCAGGCTCGACTCCTCCACATCTATTTTGTTATATTGAACACCAGACAGGTAGCTCAGCTTAAAGCCTAAGGAGAGTTGTTTATTAACCTGCTCCCGGTAGATATAACTTAACTGGTCATACATCTGCATCCTATAATGGTTGTTGAATATATTATCATAATTATCACGCGCAAAATTTGACGGTCCATCAAGAAAAGCTATAGACTCATCGGTGACCAGGCCTTTACCTTCTACTTTGGTTTGGGCCGAAAAGCCCATTTCAACATTGCCGTTTAAACTGGTGAAAAGTTTAACCATTACCGCATATGCATTGGCATTTACATTGAAATGATTTAAAGCATTTTGGCCGATGCGCAGTGATGAGGTATTATAATAAGAAGGGCTTGCAAATGCGCGGCTTTTTAGCGGCCGTTGTATATCGCCGGTTATATAGAAATTAGCATTAAAATTCGGGATTAAAAAATTGAAAGCTATTTCCCGGCTCGAATCGGGGATAAAGGCTCTTTGTGAAGGATTTTCAAATGAATCATAAAGGGTGCCGGTGTTATATTGCGAAAACTGTTGAGCCGATACACATAAAGAAGAAAAGATTAAAAAAAGAATAATAAAGATCTTGTTCATATTATAGCTCACATACCTTTACTCTGAAACTATCTGAAAGATAACACAAAGTGATACAGGTAAATTTATTACAAATTTCTGATTGTATTGTTTTACGAAATTGATTGGGTATTGTTTGTAACACACAATAAATTTATTTTTTCACAGTACTTGTATCCGGCATATTCAGGCGCATACAAAAATTGGTATAAAAGTTTTTGTCGGATGCGGTGAGCTGGAAGGCAGCACCATAATAATTTTTCCAACCGGGGTCGCTGTTTTCAAAAGCATCGTAAAAAGGCCTTTTTAAATCGCGCTTTAATACAGGCTGCATGTTTTTAAAGTTAATAAAAAAGGCCACATTGCTCCTTTCGGCCAGCAAATTATCAAACTGGGTATACTGATCGGTTTTGCCGATGAATTTGCGATTGAAGTAAGTATCGTTATAACTTTCTAACTCGGATACCGACGTGGCAAGTATGAGATAATTATCAATGATCATAAAGTAGGGCTTCCGGAAAACGCTGAATGCATCCCCCAATAAAAAGAAAGGCAGTTTTTCATAATTAAACTGGCCTACTTTATCAGTAACCATATTACTGATGTTCATCATCACCGGAAAAAGCTTTGAGCCATCCCTAACAGAAATGATGGCAAATTTTTCAAAGTACCGCGTGGTAACTATCGCGAACTCGTTACCGAGCAGCTTTTCAAACTCAGGTTTTACAAACAGCCCTGCTTCTGATTTTACCTTGTTCAAAAGTTCATTCTTTTCTCTGCCCACTCCCGCTTTATCATGCCATTGTGAAAGGTCGGCCTCAAACTTTTTAGGATCTGAAACGGCGAAGCTTGTGCTGTAGGCAGTTGTAGCCGGGAAAATATCTTTTAAATGATTCTCGACAGGTTGCTGGGCTGAAAAAATGTTTAAATAACTGGTTGCATTATTTCGTTTAGTGGTGAACCCGTTAAACATCAAAGCATCGCTTTTATAATTTAAGTTTAATGCCGCATAGGCCGGCAGCATTCTAAAGCTCTTAAAAAGATCGGTAGTTTTATTAAGGAACAGCTGATCAAAAAACGGGTTTAGCTGGTTGTAATTAATATAAAGATTGGCAAGCGAATTGGCGTTTTGCTGCTCAGGCAACGGTACAAAGCCATTATGGCCTTTATCCTGCTGGTAGATGGCGCTATGATCAACCAAATCTTTTGAAAAACTGCCCGAAAATATATTGTCGCCGGTTTTAATGAGGTAAAAATGTTTGTCGAGCGGCTTGACATATATATTATAACCCTGGCTTGCTGCTATTTGCATTGGCGCTATTTGTAAAGCGCTTTTGGCATTGCCTGTTAAATGATTAAACATAGTTGCCGAAAAAGCTTTTGATGCCGAAGTAGTTACAAGCAAGTCTATATTATCATTATTTGTAGGATGAAGGGAAACGAAAATGTTTTGGCCTGCAAAAAATTGATCAAGCTGCGGAGAGGCAATGAGCAACTTGCGTAAAGTATCAAGTTCATGTAATTTGGCGGGGCCAACAAAAGTGCTCAGGAGCTGGTTGCCGGCAAAAATATCATAAAATCCCTTTTCATTACCAAACTCAAATACGGCCACCGCATTATCAGGAATAGCGCGCATAACCTGCCCGGTACGCACTCCCGGCGGACTTAAATTTTTAAAATATAACACCGTTACCAGCACGGTAGCTATAATCAAAAATATAGTGGTTACTATCAGTCGTTTCATAGCAGGGGCGTGCAGCAAATATAGAATTTTACCCCACGGCGTTAAAGTAATACTTTCAATTGGTTAACTTAGCTTTTTATATCGCATGAACAAACAAATAATTATTACCGCTTCGTTTTTAGGTATGCTGGCCGTTATCACCGGCGCTTTTGGAGCCCACGGTTTAAAAGCATTGCTTGCCCCCGCCCAGCTTGAGGTTTGGCATACTGCTGTACAATACAACTTCTACCATGTATTTGCTTTGCTTTTTTTAGCAGTTTTTGCGCGGGAAAAGAGCGGTGGCTTAATATCAGCAGCTTACTACCTGTTCACTTTCGGCATTATATTCTTTTCAGGTTCGCTGTACCTGTTATCATGTCGCGATCTGCTTGGCTGGAACTGGCTTATAGCCATGGGGCCAATTACACCCATTGGTGGTTTGTTGTTCATTTTGGGCTGGCTGATGCTGGCATTAGCTGCTATCCGCAACAAATAAGAAACAATGTTAGAGTTTGCCGAAATTGAACATACCGACCGTGAAACACTTTTTGCCGAAGTGATTTTGCCATTGGCTATTTCAAAAAACTATACATACCGGGTTCCTTATGATCAAAATGATGCTGTTGCCATTGGCAAAAGAGTGGTAGTGCAGTTCGGCAAAAGCAAACTTTATACAGCTATTGTTAAAGAGATAGGTAAACTGGCCCCCGAAAAGTACGAAGCAAAATATATCGTCGAGATCCTGGATGACCGCCCGGTTGTAACTCCTAAGCAGCTCGAATTTTGGCAGTGGCTGGCAGATTACTATATGTGCAACATAGGCGAAGTTATGAACGCCGCGCTGCCATCGGCATTGAAGCTGGCCAGCGAAACCCGCATCATGCTTAACCGGGAATATGAGATAGATAAAGCCACGCTTCACGATAAAGAGTTTTTAATTGTTGAAGCCCTCGAAATTCAGCCGGAGCTTACCATAAGCGATATTACCAAGCTTTTGGGACAGAAAACTGTAATGCCGATATTGAAGCTGATGTTTGAAAAAAACATCATCAACATATCCGAAGAAGTAAACGAACGTTATAAGCCCCGCAAACGCACTTTTATTACACTTAACCCGGTTTATAACAATCAGGATAATCTGCGGGAGCTATTCCCGATATTGGAAAAGCGCGCGCCTAAACAGGCCGATGCCCTATTAGCTTACATCAAGCTTTCCCGTCATCAAAAAAACATCACCAAAAACGAACTTATTGAAGAAAGCGGTGCAGGTGAATCAAGCATTAAATCGCTCATTGAAAAAGAGATCTTCTTTTCGGAAGACAGGAGCGTTAGCCGCCTGCATTTTGAAGAGGGAGAAGAAGGCAACAACTTTGAATTGAGCGAACAGCAAACGGAGGTACTTCAAAGTATCCGCGGGCAGTTTAAAGAAAAAGATGTAACGCTGTTGCATGGCGTAACCTCGTCAGGCAAAACACAATTATATGTAAGGCTGATAGAAGAGATTGTACGCAGCGGCAGACAGGTACTTTACCTTTTGCCTGAAATAGCCCTAACAACACATATTATTGAAAGGTTGCGGATGTATTTTGGTGCTGATATCGGCGTTTATCATTCGCGTTTTAATGACAATGAGCGGGTTGAGGTTTGGCAGAAAGTTTTAAGCGGAGAGTATAAGATTGTGCTCGGCGCGCGGTCCTCCGTGTTTTTACCTTTTGCCGATCTGGGATTGATCATCGTTGATGAAGAACACGAAACATCATATAAGCAATTTGATCCGGCGCCGCGCTACAACGCACGCGACACCTCGATTTTTTTGGCTAACATGCACCAGGGTAAAGTGCTTTTGGGTTCGGCCACGCCATCCTTTGAAAGCTACTATAATGCCCGCACTCACAAATACGGTTTTGCAGAGCTCACCGAACGCTTTGGCGGCGTTGAGCTGCCCGATGTGCAGGTGGTGAGCATCGCTCACGAAACCAAACAAAAAACTATCCAGTCGCACTTTACCAGCGTACTGATTGAAGGCATCAAGCAGGCGCTTGAAAATAAAGAGCAGGTGATTTTATTCCAAAACCGCCGCGGATATGCCCCCATCCTGATGTGCAAAGTATGTGCTTATACTCCAAAATGTATCAACTGCGATGTAAGCCTTACTTATCATAAAAGCAGCGGCAAACTGCATTGCCACTACTGCGGTTACAAGGAAGATACGCCATCCATTTGCCCCGCCTGCGGATCTACCCATTTAGAATATAAAGGCTTCGGTACCGAAAAAATCGAAGACGAACTGAGCGTTTTATTGCCCGAAGCCCGGATTGCCCGGATGGACCTGGATACTACACGGTCACGGAACTCCCTGCAAACTATCCTCAACGATCTGGAAGAAAAAAGGATAGATATCCTGGTTGGTACCCAGATGGTGGCCAAAGGGCTTGATTTTTCAGATGTAACACTAATCGGTATTATTAATGCTGATAGCCTGCTGAAATTCCCTGACTATAGAGCAAACGAGCGTGGTTATCAGCTACTTGCACAGGTAAGCGGCAGGGCAGGCCGCCGGGGCAAGCAAGGCAAAGTAGTAGTGCAAACTTATGATATTTATCACCGGGTGTTAAAGCAGGTGATTGATAACAACTACGCCGATCTTTATTTTACCGAGATGGAAGAGCGGAAAAGCTTTAAATACCCTCCCTTCTACCGGATCATTAACCTCGATATCAAGCATAAAAATCCCGATGTGCTCCATAACCAGGCCGAATATCTTGGCGCACGGCTCCGGGAGCATTTTGGCGAGCGGGTGATTGGCCCGGAGCAGCCGCTCATCAGCAGGATCCGCAATTATTACATTAAAAGCATTATGCTCAAATTTGAGAAGGATGGGATTTCTATCATAAAAGCAAAAACTGTTTTAAGGGATGTGATCACTCAGTATTATACAACCAAACTTAGCACGGGCAGTATTGTACAGCCCGACGTTGATCCGTATTGATACAATCTTGAGTCGTGCCGGGCGGGAATTTTCTGATTAACAAATTCTGTATCTTAGTTAAATGCATATTGAACGCTTTACGCCCGGCGAAATACTAAAGCCTTTTATACGGCAATACGTTTTTGTTGAAACTAAGAATGATCTGTACCATCCACCAGGACTTTGATATCAAAGTGATGCTGCGGAGGCTAAACACCCGGATAGAAACATACTAGGAGGTCATCCAGTCAAATATCACTCAACCTTAATTTTGCCGGGTAAGCCCGTTTTGTAATTTAATTTCTGATAGATTTGTGTTACGATTATAGTGTTTTATGACAATAACCAACTCCGATTTTAAAATAGATGTAACCTCCGAAATTGGCACACTCCGCACTTTGCTTATTCATAGTCCGGATAGCGGTTTGGGCAAAGTTGTGCCTTCAAAGGCGCAGGACTGGCTTTTTGAAGATATAATTCACCTGGATACGGTACGCAGGAATGAATACGACTACTACGTAAAGCTGTTGCTCTATTTTCTTGACCCGGATAAAATAAAAGGCAAGCTGCATCAAATTGATGATGAAGCAACGCGCCGTTCGTTTTTTAAACCCGATAATGCAAGCTTCCATTCATCAGATAAGGTTATCGAGATCCAAACCCTGTTAGCCGATATTTTACAGCAGTCGGATATCCGTAAAAAACTTGTAGCTTCTGTATGCGCGGTTGAAAGCTGCAATTACCGTTTACAACAGCAGCTTACCGACACCGACCCGGTTGAGCTGGCCAAGATCTTTATTTCGGGCTCGTTAACAACCGAAGAAATGATCTTTGCCCCTATCCCCAACCTTATTTTTTCGAGGGATCTGGGTATAGCAGTGAATAATCATATGCTGCTCAATAAGCCGGCAAAGAAAGCCCGTTTCCGCGAAACTTTGCTGATGCGTTACATATTTTTCAATCATCCGCTGTTTGAGGCTTATCGCGATAATATTTTGGAGATTCCTGAAACCGCGCAGCATTTTTTACGCCCGGGCGAAGACGCAGAAGGCCGCACAACTTTAGAAGGCGGCGATGTGATGATGGTAAGTCCTAATCATTTAGTGATCGGCTGCAGTGAGCGGACATCTGTCAGCGGTGCTAATGAAGCTATCAGGCTGTTGTTTGAACACGATGTACTGAAGAAGGTAACCATCGTAAAAATTCCAAACAAGCGTGATTATATGCATATCGATACTGTTTTTACGCAGGTAAAGCGCGATACCTGGGTACTACTCCGCTCGCTTGCGGTGGCCGAAGCCCCCATTGAGGAACGGGAGCCGATATCATGGTTTGCTGATAAAAAACAAAAAGAACGGGCAGAAATTGTACAGTTTGAAAAAGATAAAAAACCAAGGCTATTTGGTTGTATTGAGGACCTGCTTTCCGACATCAGCGAGAACGATCTCAAAAGCGGTGTAAAAACCAAGTTTATTTACTCGGGCAACAACACCTTCCCCTTTGATGCCCGTGAACAATGGACAGACTCCTGCAACCTGCTTGCCCTAAAAGAAGGCGTTGTTGTTGGATATGATCGGAATGATAAAACTGTAGAGGCTTTTAAAGAAGGCGGTTTTAATGTGATCCGGGTAGCCGAACTGCTTCAAAAATTTGAGAATAATGAACTTGATCCGCAAAGTTTGACTGATACGCTGATATTAATGCCTTCAGCCGAACTTTCCCGTGCCCGCGGTGGTTTCCATTGCATGAGCATGCCGGTATTCAGGGACACTGTAATTTAATTTATCATTGAGTCATCTGGTCATTAAGTCATTGCTTTGCATGATTTAAAAAAAATGACTCAATGACTCAATGAAATAATGACAAAAATCATGAGTCAATCAACATCACATATATTAATGATCCGCCCGGTTAATTTCGGGTTTAACGAAGAAACCGCTGCAAGCAATGCTTTCCAAAACCCTGATGCCGAAAAAAATGGCGTACAGGAAAGAGCCTTGAGTGAGTTTAATAGTATGGTTAACATTTTGCGCCATAATGGCGTAGATGTTAGCGTTGTAGATGACACCCCACAGCCCTATACACCCGATTCAATATTTCCTAACAACTGGGTATCTTTTCACAACGATGGCGGCATTTTCCTTTACCCCATGCAGGCCGAAAACCGCCGGCTTGAGCGCAGGGAAGATATCATAACTGACCTGGAGGATAAATTTAAAGTAGCCCATGTAATTGACCTGAGCCGTTTTGAGCACGAGCACCGCTTTCTGGAAGGCACCGGCAGCATGGTACTTGACAGGGAGAATAAAATAGCATACGCCTGTTTGTCTCCCCGAACAGATAAAGATGTGCTTAATTATTTCTGTGAGCAATCGGGTTATCAGCCCATTAGTTTTGAAGCTGTAGATGAAAAAGGCAAGGCTATTTATCATACCAATGTATTGATGTGCATCGGCAGCCGGTTCGCGGTGATCTGCCTAAACAGTATTCCTAACCCGCATGAAAGAATAACGGTTATCGAATCGTTAAAATCATCGCACAAAGAAATTATTGAAATCACTTTTGAGCAGATGAGCCAGTTTGCAGGCAATATGCTGGAGGTGCAGAACAAAGCCGGTGATACTTTGATCGTGATGTCGCAAAATGCTTTTAGCGCTTTAACTGAGGCGCAGCGTTCCGCTTTACAACAGTATGGCAAATTGGTTCATGCTGATATCAATACAATTGAAACAAACGGCGGCGGCAGCGCAAGGTGTATGATGGCAGAGGTGCATTTACCGACTATTTAACTTAGCAGCTATCGAGCGAAGGCACTGCAGAGATAAAGAATTATCATTATGACGATATGCATAAGCAGGTACTTATCCTTAAACATACGTTATTAATTAGGATTTTTTACTAACGAATAAGCCCCTTCGTCAGGGGCCTATTCGTTAAGTATCCAATTAAACAGCTATTTAAGTTTATTCTGTAATGAAATAGAGGTAAGCCTGTTTTTGCTTCATTTTTGAGCGTACGCGTTTAAAACTATCTTCAATGTCTTTACGCTCGTCTTTTTCGGTCACTTCCATAAAGGCTTCCTGGTAATAGCCTAAGGATTTATTCCAGTCCTTTTGCTTTTCATAAAATAAACCAAGCAGCTCAAAGGTGCGGGCCTTGTTCACTCCCGGTGTGGTTAAAGCCTGGGCCGAAATTGTTGAAACCAGCTTATCCATTCCCAGGAATACTACCAGGTCAAGATAATGGGTGTAATTATCCGGAAAAGATGGCTCCAGCTCCATACAGGTTTTAAAATGATAACCTGCGGTTTGGTAATCCTGGATCTTGTAATAGTAGATCATCCCTAACTGGTAATGCGCCCTTGCAAAAAATGGCTCATCTGTAATGATCTGGTTTAATATGTTTAAGCCCTTAGGTGTCTCTCCGAACGATAGTTCATCAACAGCCTGGAGGTACTTTTCTTCTATTGAATAATAATTGTCCATATAAATTTCAAATTCAGTTAGGCTTACGTTTATGTAAGGCTTAATGTTATACTAATGTGGTAAATGCAGGATCGGTTTGGATGCTTCGAAAGCACTACACCGGAGTAGAGAAGAGAATTATCGACACAAAACCCTTCTGCTGTGACACCATGGGCCACATTATTGTTGAGCAGATTGATTTATTAAACAGCATCGGTTTGTACTTTATGAATACAAACTTACAATTATTGAACGAGAAAAGCAAGAGAAGAAGTGTTCATGCACAGCCCAATACTCTGTGCATGAGGTTTATTGACTTTATATGACTTGAAAAAGCAATGTGAAAAAATAGCAGCCTAAAATCAAGCTGCTATTGCGTTTTGTTTAACTGCCTCAATCAGGAAGTTGTTTTTTAATTCTTTTTCAGAGATCATGACGCTGAAATCATCAAACTTAACGCCGTGTTCAAGCGGGTAAAGTACATAGCCGCGTTTAAGGGCATCATATGCGCCAAGTTCAAATATTTCGTCGTGCTTTTTGCCTTTTATTTTCGCACCGTTTACTAACTGGTAAGCGTCGGATATGGTTTCAAAATTATTATTTTTCATAGTACGGGTAGCTATACAATTACTTTGCCAATTTTTATGCAAACCAGTCGAACAAGTCGCTTTGTTTTAAAGAAGCTTTGCCCGCGCCAGATAAGTCGTTAATAATCAACCCCTCGCCCATTTGTATTATTCGTGTGCCATAATTAAAAGCATCCTTCAAATTATGCGTAATGAATACTGCCGTTAAATTAAAATCGCGGATCAGTGTATCAGCTGTCCGCATAACCACGTCGGCCGAGCGTGGATCGAGGGCCGCGGTAGGTTCGTCCAGCAATAAAACTTTACAACTATCCATTACACTCATCAGCAGGGTAAGCGCCTGCCGCTGCCCGCCCGATAAAGTACCCATCGGCTGTTCTATCTTATCCTGCAAACCCATGCCAAGGACGGCTACTTTTTCCTGCACCTGTTTTTTAAAAGCGTCATTTACCCCAACGGATAAACCTTTTCTTTTTGTGCGGATAGATGCCAGCCGGAAATTATCTAAAATACTAAGATCTGGCGCAGTACCACTCAAAGGGTTTTGGAATACCCTCGCGATCCATTGGCTGCGTTTATAATCAGGCATGTTGGTTACATCGTTACCATCGATGCTTATAGTGCCGTTATCGGGCGATACGCTGCCGGCAATTAAATTAAGCATCGTGGTCTTGCCTGAGCCATTAGAACCAACTATCACCAAAAACTCACCGCTTTGTATCTCCAGCGTAACGCCATTAACCGCGTTTACCTGGTTAGCCTTACCTTTATTAAATATTTTATGTACGTCGGTTATCGTTATCATGATGATCTTAATAAGGATAAACGCGGCAAGCTTACAATTACCAGCACAAAACCGGCGGTAACTATTTTAAGTAATTTAGGGTCGACACCAACTGAGAGTGTAAATGCCAAAACCAGCTGAAATATCACTGCCCCTGCTAATACCAATACCAGACTTAACCATACTGAGGTAAGCTTAAACCAATTAATTAATGTTTCGGCAATGATCACCGATCCTAACCCTACTATCACAATCCCAATACCCATGCTGATATCTGTAAAACCCTGGAACTGGGCTACCAGGTAACCGCTCAAAGCCGTGAGCGCATTGGCCAGTGCCAGCCCGGTAATTTTCATCCTGTCGGTATTTACGCCTAATGAACGGATCATGGATTCACTGTTACCTGTAGCCCGCATGGCTATGCCAAAATCGGTTTTGAGCAGGTAGCCGATCAGAAAAGTGATCACGATAACAAAAATGGCAAGGATCCAGAATGTATTTTGATTAGGGTCGCTCACAACACTTACTATAGTAAATAACGAAGGCAAATTGATAAGCGGTAAATTTGAGCGGCCTAAAATAGTAAGGTTAACTGAGTAAAGCGCCGTCATAACCAGGATGCCGGCCAGCAGTGCATTGATCTTTAATTTGGTATGAATAATGCCGGTAAGTGCCCCCGCTGCTGCGCCTGCCAAAAGCACAGCAGGTAAAATAACATAGGCAGGCTGATGATTGGTCAGCAATACTGCCGTAACCACGCCACCCAGTGTATAACTGCCATCGGTTGTGATATCCGGAATATTGAAGATTTTCATGGATATATAAATCCCCAGCGCTATGGCCGAAAAGCATAGGCCCTGCAGTAAAGCGGTAAGGTAAAAATCCATTTATTTTACAGGCTCAAAATTTGGCGGAATGGTAATATTGTATTTTTTAGCAGCAGCCGGGTTATATACCCTCTTTCTGACCTTTACCATTTCGGGTTGCAGGCCATCGGTTTTATGAGTTTTAAGAAATTGGGCTGCCTGCTCGCCGGCTTGGTACCCCCATTGATAAATATCAGCCCCAAAAGCAGCGACGGCTCCACGCTGTACCAAACCTGCTTCGCTTGTAAAAATCGGGATGTTTTTTTGATTACAATTTTTAAGGATAGTTTCAAAAGATGCAAAAACGGTATTGTCCGGATTAGCAAAAAAGGCGTCGATGTTTTTACTTAGCAGCGACTGCGTAACCAACTGCGCATCGGCAGATGTATTTAACGGAAGCGCAACAATATCAACGTTTAGTCCTGCGGCCAATGATTTAATACGGTTTAAGGCATCGGCCGATTGCGGCTCCGACTGATTATAGATCATCCCGATAACCAGTTTTGCGCCTTTAGGCTTAAGTAGTTTGGGAATAATGCTAAACGAAGTATCGATATAATTTAGCTCTTCTACCGCACCGAAAAGGTTGGCGGGCGCTTTCCCGTTGGCATCAGTTACCTTCATGCGTTCGGCAGTTGGGGATACCATGGCAAAAACCGGGATATATTTTGTTTTTTGAAGCGCTGTTACCGTTGATAGCGTTGTACACGTTGCCAGCAGGTTAACACTATCAGTAACAAAGTGGTTAACTATCTGTGTAAGCGTTGGGATATCGCCCTGGGCATTGCTGTACTCAATCTGCACGGTCTTTTTTTCTTCGCTGAAACCATTTTTGTTCAAGGCATCAGTAAAGCCTTTGCGGGCCTGTGATATGGTGGCATCTTCAAAAGCATCAACAAAACCAACTACAGGCACCTGCATTGATTTGGTTTTGGGCTTACAGGATACAAAAAAAACAAGTAATATAGCTACCGGCAGATATTTGATAAACTTCATTTTACTAAATTAACTTTTTAGCCGTAAAGCTGAAAGTACAATGGCAAAAGCCGAAAATTGTTTTACAATAAGATTATCATTATACGAAAGCTTAAAGCAGAACACACAAAGCCAAGCCGGCAAGCCGATTGTGAAAGTCGGTTAATTATATATAATAATTTACTGCATTACCTTTCCGGGTAATGAGCTAACAACTATTCAACCCTAATATGATTAAAACACAATAATTTTAAAGCAGCTCTTTAAGGCCGGCAAAATTACTGATAGTTGCTACCATGCCATCAGGCACAACGCCAAAACCATAATTTGCAAAAATAAAAGGTACACCGGCTTGTTTGGCGGCATTATAATCGCCCATGGTGTCACCTACGTAAACCGGAGCTTTCAATTGGTGGTCGTTTACTACATCTTTGATATTATCGGCCTTAGGGTTTCCTTTTGTGCCAAAACACTGATGCCCAAGAAAATGGCCATGCAATTGGTTCAGATCCAAAAACAGTTCGATATAACCGTTTTGGCAATTACTCACGATATAAAGTTTATAATTTGCAGCAAGGTATTTAAGCGTTTCTACCAATTGCGGATAAAGCTCCCCTCCTTTGGTATGTAATATTTCCAGTTCGCTGACAGCACAAAGCGATTGTACTTCTTTACGTTGCTCAATATTTAGTTCCGGGAATAATTTATCAAAAATGGCATCGTAGGTCATTCCGGTGATGGAACGCACACGTTCCTGCGTCATTTCCTCTTTAATGTAATCAACCTTGCTTATAGCTGCCTGCCAAGCAAGAGCTACGTTTGCAGTGCTATCCCAAAGTGTACCGTCAAGGTCAAAAATTATGCTGTCGTATTTATTTTTAAGCGAATCATTCATATCGCCGGCAAAAGTAAAGGTTTTTTATTCCTGCCGGCTATCAGATTGATGTTAATTTAGGAAGTAAAGAGATATGAGGTTATTGAGCTGTAAGTACCCTTATCATATTATTAAAAGTATCAGCCACATAAACCTTCCCTACTCCTACAGACAGGCCATAAGGAACTGAGAAACTTGCCTTAGAACCCTCTCCATCGGCCAATCCCGAAAAACCTGTACCCGCAACTGTGGTAACCTGTCCAAAAGTATCAACAGCCCTGATAAAATGGTCTGAATCCCCTACATAAATGTTACCCTGATTGTCGGCGGTTATACTTACAGGTGCGTTAAAAGTAGCAGTATTACCAGCACCATCTGCCGAGCCTTTGATTCCGTTACCGGCCAATGTCGAAACAACGCCATCAGAAGTAATCTTCCTAATCATGTTATTGCCCAAATCTGTTACGTAGAGGTTACCCGACAAACCAATTACAATACCTGTAACCTGTGAAAAACTTGCTGCAGTTCCTGTTCCATTTGCTGAGCCACTTACACCCGAACCTGCAAACGTAGTCACAAACACCGGCCGGAGTTATTTTACGGATCTTATAAACATCGGCAACAAATAAATTTCCACTTCCATCTACCGCTATTCCGGTTGGCGCACTGAAGCCTGCAGCTGTGCCTGCACCATCAACCCCGTTCGCCCCTCCCCCCGCCAATGTAGTAACAGCACCTGCCGAAGTTATTTTCCTGACCACTTTACCTGTACTTTCGGCTACATATAAGTTACCGTTCCCATCCAGTGTTATATCCTGAGGATTGTTAAAACTGGCAGCGGTACCAATACCGTCAGTGTCTCCCTGCGCACCACTCCCGGCAAAAGTAGTAACTACACCAGCCGGGGTTATTTTACGGATCAGGTTATTGCCAGCATCAGCTACATAGATATTGCCTGCTGCATCTGTGATCATACCGCTGGGCCTGTTAAAAGACGCTGTCGTTCCGGTGCCATCAGCTTTGCCCGGATTTATATTGCCTGCAAATGTGCTTACTACAACCTTTAGCGCCTGGGGAGCATTGTCATTATTTTTTTTTGAGCATGCGGAAACAGCAAGTAAAACTATTAGGCATGATATGGTCACTTTAAAAAAGGCTAATTGAGTTTTTTTCATAATGTAGTTTTAGATCGATGACCTCTTAATTGGTTTTATTGTAGATAAATGTAGTGAGCCAAATTAATTAAAATCAGGAAAGGCTAACCTGATTAAACACTAATATCACAACTGAAAATTTATTCATCTTTTAAACAAGATTACGAAGATAAACTGCTGTTTGTAACAGTGTAAAAAGTTTAATTTTTTTTATCGATCTTATAACGTTATATCAAATTTTCTTTCTACATTTAACTATTCATCTGTATCTATTAAAAAATGCGTAAAACTACGTACGCAAAACGGTGAAATCCCTGATTATTTTTTATAAAGCGTTGGTTATTTTTGGAGCATAATATGTTTCTGAACATCCGGAGGCATCTTTTAAAAACTTATACCTTGCTTATGAAATTATTCTACCATTTTCTTGTTTTGGTTGCGGCGTCTCTCATTTTGGTAGCTTGTGCCAATATGTTTTCCTCAACACCCGAAAAAAAAATCGATAAACCTGCGCAACGCAGCGGCATCTACTTAGGCAAAGATTCATTGTATAATTCAGAAATAAACACCCGGCTCACATTCTCGGATTCTTATTACTATGATGTTTTAAACCGGTATACAATCGGCAACCACCAGGCCTGGCACAAAATCAATAACAATTTATTTATTGCTGCAAATTACCTGGGCCTTAATCCAATCGAAAAATAATTTAGTTTAATAGTTAGTTAATTAGTTAGGAACAGTTGTAAACAGTCGCCGCAGAACGCTCCGACTGTTTTTTTATGATCAGAATTTGGGAAATGAACCCAGCCCGAAAAATATGGCGAATAAAGGGATAGCCAGCAAAAAGTATGCTTTTGCCAATTGCCTGTCATCGGCATTCCCTACTACAAATACATTATATAGATCGGCTTTCAGTGATTTAAGTTTCGCTTTCATGATAATAGATTTTAAGTAATTATAAACAGCTTAATTTCAAATACTTATTTAATTTACATAAATTAAGCTTGTTATTATTATGACTGTAGCTGCAGGTTTTGGTTTAAATGAAAATGCCCTTGATTTTTCAATCAAGGGCATCTGCGTGTATCTCAGTCAATTAAATTATTCCGGTTTATCCTCGCTCATCTCCGGATGATAATGCAAGCCCGGTGTAAGCCAGTGCAAAAGCATCACTCTTGAATACCTGAAATTAAACGGCGCTAAAATTACCGCTACCCCTAAAATAATAGTTACATACAACCAGGGGTTACTGCTACCTGTTAAAACGCTGATAGCAACTGCCAGTGTAACCATCTCGGCAACGTTAAGCGCATAACTGGCAAACATTGCTACATAAAAATAACCGGGTTCACGCTCATACACCAGGCCGCAGTGTGAACAGGTTTTATACATCTCCTGTCCTTTAAATTCATACATACCGGTGATAAATAAGTCTCCCCTCCTGCAACGCGGACATTTGGCGTTTACAAAGGCAGACCAGGCGGATAATTTATATTTAGGGGTTTCCATAACGTTATGATTTATTGTTTAAGGTTTTTTTTCTGAACTCTTCGGGGGTAATGCCCTCAATTTTTTTAAAGAACTTGGTAAAATAGGAGTTATCGCTAAAATTAAGGTTAAAAGCTATTTCACTTATATTAAGTCGCGGATTAGTTAATAGCCTTTTTGCTTCAAGCAAAGTACGGTTACGGATCACCTCTCCTGCCGATAGGCCAAGCACATCTTTACATACCGCATTTAAATGATTGGGGGTGATATAAAGCAGTTCTGCATAATCTTTAGGAAGCTTTACATCGATATAATGCTGTTCAATCAGCTTCTGAAAGTTACGGATCAGTGTTTGATTATAGCCCTGTTTGCCAAAGCTATCGCCTTTGCCCTGGCAACGATTTATCAGAATGAAAAGCTGAAGCATAAGCACCCTTACCATATCGCTGCCCAAAACTGCAGGCTTTTCAACTTCAGATACAATCCTTTCAAAAAGGGCAATGATTTCGGGTAACTGGTTGGCAGGTAAGTCAACTACTTCATCCTTTGGATTGCCGTTCAAAAAGTTAAAATTGTCAAAGTAGCCTGAGCGTAATAAAAACGACTGGATAAACGAGCTTGAGAAATTGATGATATAACCGTCAGTAAAACCTTCAAAAGCCCATGAATGCACCTGCCCGGGAATCATAAAGTAAATCTGCCCCGGCCTTACCTCAAAGCTTTCAAAGTCAATGGTATGTGATCCTCCGCCATCAGTAAACAATACCAGGTGGTAAAACGAGTGGCGGTGCGGGAAGAAAAGGTTTTTATGAGCATCCAAATAAGACGCAAACCTGCTGATCAGGATGTCATCCTGTTTAATATCATCGGCAAGTGTGCAAATATCAATTGTTGGAATACTTTGTAACATGACACAAAACTACACACAATAGCTTTGCCCTTAATGGTACTATTTTTATTTTGTATGGTACTAATCAACGATTGACATTTTTTTGATAAATCACGTCCATTTTTGGATGATATCTTCCAGCCGTTCAAAAGTAAAAGGTTTACTTACAAAATCTTTCATACCGGCCTGGGTGCATTCACGCTCATTTTCGCTAAGCACGTTGGCTGTCATGGCAATAATAGGCGGAGCGCCTTTACCATGCTTTGTTAATATATGGCGGGTAGCCTGTAAACCATCCATTTCGGGCATTTGAATGTCCATAAATATCAGATCGTAGTTACACTGCTCAACCATATTTACCGCGGCCAGTCCATTTTCGGCAATATCAATATTATAACCAACCTTTTTAAAAATCTTACTGGCTATTAACTGGTTCATTTTATTATCCTCGGCCAATAAAATGCGTAAAGGCCGGTACTGAAAAGCTTCCTTTTCATCCGGTTGCATCTCCGGTTCAATAATACCATAGGTAACATGTAAAGGCAAGGTAAAGCTAAACAATGAGCCCTGGGCTTCCTTACTTTCTACCCAGATTCTGCCGTGCATCATCTCCACAAGTTTTTTGCAAATGGATAAGCCCAGCCCCGTACCGCCATATTTGCGCAAAGCGGTAGTATTTACCTGTGAAAATGGTTTAAATAACTGTGCTAATGCCTCTTCACTTATGCCAATCCCGTCATCTTTGATGCTAAAGGTTATGTCCTGGACGTTGTTCCTGATCTCAGATGCCGTGACGCGTAAACTTACCGAACCTTCGTCGGTAAACTTAATGGCATTTCCGATCAAATTAACCAGGATTTGCTGAAGCCTGCCCTCATCTGCTATTACATAGTTTGCTACATTAGCATCAACATCATAAGTTAAGCTTAGGGGTTTGTGAAGAGATGTAATGGCCGGTTCGGTAATCTCAATAACTGTTTTTATACAGTTACGCAAATGCGTTGAAACCGGGTGAAGGACCAGTTTATCTGCTTCGATTTTTGAAATATCAAGAATATCACTGATGATGTTAATCAATAAATTACTGCTCGATTGTAAAGTTTGAAGCAGTTCCTGTTGCTCGGGCTGTAAATTGGTGCGGGATAGCAATTGAGCGGTACCGATGATACCATTAAGTGGTGTGCGAATTTCGTGGCTCATATTGGCCAGAAAATTCGATTTGGCAAACGTGGCCGCCTCAGCCTGGTCACGTGAGGCCGAAAGTTCAATTTGAGAAGCTTGTAACTCTTCACTCTTATGAATCAGGTCGCGCTTATCGGTTTCGTGGCTTTTTTTAATAAAACCTACCAGTAGCCCAACAGTCAATATGTTTACTACAGCCGAAGTGATGAGGTCAGATTCTTTTGATGCCGTGCTATCATAAGGCTGTACTAAACCAGGAAAATGTTTTTCAATAAAGTAGCATCCTAAAAATATAGCTATCAGCGCGCCAATAAAAATATAATGATATCGTTTTTTTACAAGCAGGGTTATAAGTACAATAAAAAAGACTCCCGAAAGCGTTGTTGATCCGGAGATACCGCCATTGTAAAACCAGCCCGGAATAATTGCAAACAGCCCTAAGCAAATGTAAATGAGGGTTGCATCCTCTTTATACTTTACGAACCTGCTCCTGTAAAAAGCCCAGCCCGACATCAGTATCACAAAAAGCTCAACAAGCTCAAGCTTATAACTTAAGCCTAAAAACAAATTGCAGATTAGCGAAAAAACGCTGCTGGCACAAATGAATAATGAGAGCGCATTAAACAGCTTATTCTCCAGCGACAAATCAGGCATCCCGTAGCCAATAATCCGCTTCAGCTTTTCCATTTAAAATAAAAAATTAATTAGAGAGAACTCTTTATACTCAAAAACAGGGAGTTCGGTTTAGTAAATAAACTATTTTTTAGGAAATATTTAAAACTTTAGTGTTTAAAAAAGTAAAAAACAGGATATTATTGTTTAATAATTAATTTAAAAAATCAATGTAATTATTAAGTAATCCAAAGTCAGTGATTGAAATGTTAATCAGGCAACTAAAAACAAACAGCGCAGCTTTCATTTAAAAAGCGCGCTGTTATATATAGTGAAATATAAATTAATATTTAATAAACACTGGCGATATTCAGCATTTCAATAGCTTCATTATCTAATTTCAAAGCGGCTGATTCAAAAAGATCAGTAAGTTGCTCCAAACTGGTGGCACTAACAATGGGTGCTGTAATACCAGGCCTTGCAATTAACCAGGCCAGTGCAATTGCCGACTGACTGGTTTGATACTGCCCGGCAAGGTCGTCCAGGACTTTTAATATTCTGTAGCCTCTTGGGTTAAGATATTTTTTGACCATACCGGCGCGGCTGCTTCCCTTCAGGTCGGCTTCCGAACGGTATTTGCCGCTTAAAAAACCGCTGGCCAACGAAAAATAACTGATCACCCCAAGGTTTTGCTCTTTAATGAAAGGCTCGTAAGTAGTTTCATATTTTTCCCTGTCGAACAGGTTATATTCGGGCTGAAGCGTTTGATAAGCTACCAGGCCTTTTTCAATACTCGTTTTGAGCGACTCATGCAACCGTTCGACAGACATATTGGAAGTTCCTATAGCCCTCACCTTACCGTCCTGCATAAGTTGATCATAAGCACGCAGGGTTTCTTCAACCGGGGTTGAGGGGTCATCGTAATGGGTTTGATACAAATCAATATAATCGGTTTGCAAGCGCTTTAATGAAGCCTCGGCCGATTTAATAATGTAATCCTTTTTAAGCCCTTTACTGCCCGAATCCATTTCGGCGCCTACTTTAGTGGCTATAACTACTTTATCGCGTTTGCCGCTTTGCTTAAGCCAGTTACCAATTTCGGTTTCCGATTCGCCGCCTTTATTGCCCTCGACCCAGCGCGAATAAACATCAGCGGTATCGATAGTGTTAAAACCGGCATCTACAAATGCATCCAATAAAAGGGCTGTATCTTTACCTTTAACAGTCCACCCAAACACATTTCCGCCAAAAACCAATGGCGCTGTTGATATGCCGGATGCTCCTAATTCACGATTTTTCATAATAATTTATTTAGGGTATTACAGGGATAAAGCGGCGTTAAGCGTATTTGTTTGTCAGTATAATGAAATAAAGGCTCAACCTGCGATGATGTTACAAAACGCACAAAACTTAACAAATTAGAGATTGAGAAGACATATCCTCAGCCAAAACTAAGTACATTTGCGCTTTGTTAACTTAATATAATGGCTAAAGTTTCTATCAACCTGGCAACAGGCTCATTGCAAAAAGAAGAAATCATTGTAGGAATTGATCTGGGTACCACTAACTCGCTGGTAGCGTTCATCAACCCTGATAAAAACCCGCAGGTAATTAATGATGCAGGCAAAGGTGTATTGGTGCCCTCTGTAGTTCATTTTGGTGATGCAGGCGATGTGCTGGTAGGTAATGAGGCAAAAGAATTCCTGATAACCGATCCGCAAAACACCATATTTTCGGTTAAACGCTTGCTTGGCCGCAGTTACCACGATATTGAAAACTACAAAGACTTTTTTAGCTATAAAGTAATTGACGACGATACCGAAAGCCTGGTTAAGATCAAAGTAGGCGATAAATTTTACACCCCTATCGAGCTATCGGCCCAGATATTGAAAGAACTTAAGGCACGCGCCGAACATGCCCTTAAAACCCCGGTTAACCGTGCTGTGATCACTGTTCCGGCATATTTTAATGATTCGCAGCGCCAGGCCACCCGTGATGCTGGTAAACTTGCAGGGCTTGATGTATTGCGGATAGTTAACGAACCTACCGCGGCAAGTTTGGCTTATGGGATAGGCCTCAACCCCGAAGAAACTAAAACTATAGCGGTTTATGACCTTGGAGGCGGTACGTTTGATGTATCCATACTGCAAATTCAAAACGGCATTTTTGAGGTATTATCTACCAATGGCGATACCTTTTTAGGTGGTGATGATTTTGACCGCATTATAGTTGATTACTGGATTGAGAAAAACCAGCTTAATAAAGCCGAAGTCCTTGCAAATAATGAGCTGGCCCAGCAACTACGCTTAAAGGCCGAAGAAGCTAAAAAAGCCTTCGCGCACCAAAGCCTGGTTAATGATAAAATCGGCGAGATCTGGTGTACGCTTGACCGCACTACTTTTGAAGAACTGATATTACCAAAAGTACAGCAAACCATCACCAGTTGCCGAAACGCACTTAAGGATGCTAAACTAACTATCGATCAGATTGATGAAGTGGTTATGGTTGGCGGCTCAACCCGTACAGCATTAGTTAAACGTATGGTTGCTGAGTTTTTTGGTCGCCCGGTGCATGATGATGTGAACCCTGATGAAGTAGTTGCTTTAGGCGCCGCCATACAGGCCGATATTTTAGCAGGCAACCGTAAAGATATTTTACTATTAGATGTTACCCCCTTATCCTTAGGTATTGAAACTATGGGCGGCCTGATGGATGTGATCATCCCCCGAAATTCTAAAGTGCCAACCAAAGGCGGCAGGCAATATACGACATCAATAGACGGACAGGTAAACATGAAAATTGCCGTTTACCAGGGTGAGCGCGATCTGATCAAAGAAAACCGTAAACTCGCCGAGTTTGATTTAAAAGGCATCCCTTCCATGCCTGCAGGTTTCCCTAAAGTTGATATTAACTTTTTATTAAATGCCGACGGTATCCTAACCATACAGGCCATCGAACTACGTTCGGGCGTAAAGCAGGAGGTTGAAGTAAAACCAACCTATGGCATTACCGACGAACAGGTGGAACAAATGCTGATGGACAGCATTACCCACGCCAAAGATGATGTAAATCAGCGGATGCTTATTGAGGCGCGCACTGAAGGCGAACAAATGGTTTATACCGTTGAACGCTTCCTGCAAAAAAATGCTGATTATGTTTCGGTTACAGAAATTGCCGATACTACCAAACTTGTTCAGAAACTGAAAGAGGCCCTCACCAGCGGCGATAAAGACCTGATTTTAAAAACGATTGATGAGGTTAACGAGTTCACTCGTCCGTTTGCCGAACGCTTAATGGATCAGGCAATAAGTACAGCTATGAAGGGCAAAAGTATAGAATAGGCACAGATATTGCTCATTAAGTCAAAAATCTTAAAATTTGAAAAGGACAATTTCTGCTTTAGCCCTGTTTATTTTTATTGCCGTTGCTAATACGGCCTGTTCTACAACCCGCAAACATTTCCGCGATACGTCGGCAAGGTCATCCATGCTGGATACTTTAAAGTACGATTCGCTGATGAAAAAACTGGCCAATGGCGATAAAAGTGGTCGCTGGCCGGTAAAAACCAAAGAATATCCGCTTCCCGGAGCTATTTTACCATTTAACCGCATTGTAGCGTTTTATGGTAACCTCTATTCAAAAAACATGGGCGTGCTGGGCCAATACCCACGCAAAACCATGCTCAATAAATTAAAGGAAGAGGTAAAGAACTGGGAAAAGGCTGATACAGCTACTAACGTGGTACCGGCCTTACATTATATCTGCGTAACGGCCCAGGCTGATGCCGGCCGTAATGGTCTGCATAACTTACGGATGCCCTTTAGCCAGATTGATACCGTGATTAGCTGGGCAAAAAGCATCAATGCACTTGTGTTTTTAGATATCCAGGTTGGCTTCAGCACAGTACAAACCGAATTGCCTTTATTAGAGAAATACATGAAGATGCCAAACGTTCATTTAGGCATCGACCCGGAATTTTCTATGAAGGAAGGCAGTGTGCCCGGCAAACGCATAGGTACCTTTGATGCCGATGATATTAACTACGTAACCGGCTACCTGGCCAAACTGGCAAAAAAGAATGACCTCCCACCTAAAATATTTGTTGTACACCGCTTTACCAAACGCATGGTAACCAACTACAAGGATATTAAATTACGTCCCGAAGTACAGGTAGTGATGGATATGGATGGCTGGGGTGGTCCGGAACTTAAAAAAGGCACTTACAAATATTTTATTTCAGAAGAGCCTGTACAGTTCACCGGCTTTAAACTTTTTTATAAAAACGACTTAAAAAACGAACCACACAGGATGCTTACGCCTAAGGAAGTGTTAAGTCTGAAGCCTGCCCCTATTTATATTCAGTACCAGTAGTGATGAACTATAAGACTTACGAAGCTTTAAAAGCTTCGTAAGTTATAAGTTATTTAGTATTGGTAAAAGTTAACATTTCGGTTAAACTGGTTTCATATATTTAACCCATCTAAGCTTTATATATGAAACTTTTATTAAAGTATGTTTCTCTTTTTTCCTTTGTTATTTTAGGAAAATGTGCCTCTGCTCAAAACGGATTGCCCGCTGTTAACAATACATTTAACACGCAAAACATGGACTCACAAATGGATCGACAGACGCCTCTCGCTATGTGGGACTTTTGGAGTGATCACAACAAGAGTACCAACAACCCAGAGTATACTTTCCTGGTAACGATGCGCAACGGTTCTAAAAAAGAAGTAAAATCCAGAATTTATGTAGATGCCTATGCACACAAAAGTTATCTGCTGTTTGTTGACCAGTCACTATCTAAAGCGGATACAAACAGGGAACAAGTGATATATCCGGAACAAACTATTGAAATAGCCCGAAACCTTACACCTCCATCAGCTGAAAAAAATGCCAATACTTTGGCCCCCAATTATTATGCAGGTATTGCTAAAGATAGCTGCTGGATGTTCAAGTTTATAAGCGGTCATATCAGTGCATACTCGCTTTTAAGCGAGCCTGAAGGAAAAATGTTCAATCCCAAATCCATCGTTGCCATTCAGCTCAACAATGGGCCAATTGTGCAATACAGCGAAGAAAATCTTAGGGCAATGGTTGGCGACGATCTTGATGCCATTGAAAGCATCCAATGGAAAAATTATCTTCAGGCCATAAAAAGGTATAACCGGAATAGTGGAAAAATCAACAAAAAATAATAGTGCTTTAGTATTAACACAACTATAAAAAGAAAGGCCCCGGTTTCCCGGGGATTTTCTTTTTAACTTATTTTCCTAATGCTTCCTGTTCTTTCAGGGCTGCGATATTATTGCTATTGCTGAAGTTTTCAGTCTGATTAGCAAAATCCTCAAGGATAGCTGCAATAGTATCCAGGTTTTCGGATACGCGCTGGTGCATATCGGGCAGGTCCTTTTCAAGGCGTTTATCACCAAGTTCGATATTATCAACTTCTATTTTAGTTAACTTAGCAATAATAGCCTGCTGGCTGTTTTTCAAGTCTTCCAGTTCATGGACAATTTTTTCCATCAGTCCAAATTTCTTTAACTTATCCATAATGTGTGGTTTTAAGTATCACTTTACATTTTAACCACACCAATAAAAAATTGTTTCAGATTTGGATTTAACACCCATAACTAATAACTTAGTTTAACTAAATAATTAGTTATGAAAAATCTATTTATAACCCTATTCCTTATCCTATCAGTATCGCAATTATGCGCTCAGCAAGCCGCTAATGATTCGCTCCTGCTTGATTATTATCAAAACCAGCGTTTTGCCGACGCAGCAGATTACCTCAAAAAAATATATCCCGAGCCTGTTACCGACATAAAAGTATTGGCTAAACTGGCCTACACCTCCAAAATGGCCTCCCGCCTGCCCGATGCTGAAAACTATTATCAACGTATTTACGCTACTGATACCACCAGCCTAACTAACTTGTATAACATGAGTGAGATCATTAAAAGGCGCGGTAATAATAAAAAAGCGATCGTGTTTGTAAAGAAGATCCTGTTGAAAGATACCACCAACTTTGATGTGTATAAGCAACTGGCAGACCTGTCGCAAAATTTAGGCGATATAGAGGGGAGCATTGTATATCTGCAAAAAGCCAATAAGATCAATCCGCTTAACCCTGATGTAGCATATGACCTGTCGTCCTTCTTCATCAACCTTAAACTATATGGCAATGCTGAAAATATTATCGACAAAGCACTTGTTGCCGATACTGCCAATTTGCTGCTCCTGAAAGGCAAGGCCCAGGCCTCGTACGCATTAAAAAGGTATCCGGTAACTATTGCTATTACTAAAAAACTGATGGATGCAGGTGAGCAGGCCGGCAGCATTGTATCCATGCTGGGCACCTCCTATTACATGACTGCCAATTATCCGGATTGCATCAAAACATTCAAAACACTGGAGGACAACCAAACCGGTACCGAAGCTTCATTTTACTACACGGCAATGAGTTTTAAGGCTTTACATTATAACACTAAAGCTATTGTATATTTAGATAAAGCCATTGAGGAGGCAATATCTACCGGGGTAGGCTCTTACTACAGCGAAAAAGGGGATTCATACGATCGCCTGCATCAGCTTAAAAGCGCGGTTGAAGCATATCAGAAAAGTTTGTTGTATAAACCGGATCCAATCACTTATTACGCGCTTGCCACTTTGTATGATACCGAACTGAAGAATAAGGCAACAGCTATTAAGTACTATAAAAAGTACCTGGCAAGCAAGCCAAAAGAGTCACAAAAAACTTATATCGCTTACTCCAAACAGCGCATTAAATCATTAGGGATTTAGCGTTGCATCAAACGGGCAACGTATTTGCCTATGATATCGAACTCAAGGTTAACCTGGCTGCCAACTTGCACATTATGCAGGTTGGTATGCTCAAATGTATATGGAATAATTGCTACAGAAAAGCTGTTGGCGTGCGAATTAACCACGGTTAGGCTGATACCGTTTACACAAATGGATCCTTTCTCTACGGTTACGTTGCCGCTTGCTGCATCATATTCAAAAGTGTATTCCCAACTGCCGTCAAGTTCTTTAAATGCGGTACAAACAGCCACCTGGTCAACATGGCCCTGAACAATGTGGCCATCGAGCCGGGCATTCATTTGCATGCAGCGTTCCAGGTTTATCGGGTCGCCAACTTTGAGCTGGGAAAGATTGGTTTTATTTAAGGTTTCCTCAATCGCGGTTACCACGTGCAAGCCATCGGCTAAAGCCACCACAGTAAGGCATACACCATTGTGCGCTACCGATTGATCGATCTTGAGCTCGTGCGATATAGCCGATTCTACTGTAATATTAAGGTTGCCTTTTTCCTGCTGCAGATCGGTGATCTTCCCTAAAGTTTCTATAATTCCTGTAAACATATGCTTCCCGGCCCGTTGAAAGGGGCTATTTTGATTGGCTCAAAGCTAAAATATTTTGCACTATGGTTTGTCAGCAGTAAATGAAATTATTTGAAACTTGAGAACAGGTCTTTACGCTTATTGCGAAGATCTTTGCCACCCTCCAATACCGATTTCAGATTGGCCAGATAAAATGTCCAGCCAAGTTGGCATTGCACATAAAGGTTTTTTTCGGGGTCTGCTTCCTCGGGGATGTTTTCCTGCACCAGTTCAACAATAACAACGCCCAGTTTAGCAGTGATAGATACACTCACTATACTACCGCCTGTAAAAGTAAATTTTATGAAATCGGCACCGTTGGCTTCCAGCACCTGCCCGTTTTCGGAAATGGTATCATCAAACCCATGCCAATGCCAGGTATAAGTATCCTCTTTTTTTATAAATTCCTGCGGTTCACGCTGACGGCCTGCTATGGCAAAAAAATCGGCTTTACGCAAAAACCAGGTTTCCAGGCCTTCGGGAGTAGCCCAGGCTTCATACATACTGCGTACGTCCGTATCAACATCAGCAGTTACTTTAAATTTGCTCCATCTGTTGTCTGCCATAATAATTGTATATCGGTTTGGGGCGTTTGTATCAAAAATAACAATTATAATTAAGCCTTTCATTAACTTGCCTTTAAATCTTAAACATGCCAAAGCAAAGCGCAGGGATCTTATTATACCGTAAAGCAGCTCATGGTTTGCAGGTATTTCTTGTACATCCGGGCGGGCCGTTCTTTAAAAACAAAGATGAAGGCTCGTGGTCGGTACCCAAAGGTGAATATCTTCCCGATGAAGATCCCCTCATGGCGGCAAAGCGTGAATTTCAGGAAGAAACCGGGCATGAAATAACCGGGGATTTTATTGCGTTGAACGCTATCAAACAAAAAGGGGGTAAAACGGTACTGGCCTGGGCTGTTGAAGGCAGTATTGATCCGGGAAATATCAAAAGCAATACATTTGAAATAGAATGGCCGCCTCGCTCAGGAAAAAAACAAACTTTTGATGAAATTGATCGTGCCGAATGGTTTGATATGGCGACAGCAAAAATAAAGATCAACCCTGCTCAGGCAGCTTTGATAGATGAACTGGCCGCGATCAACAATTATTAAATCTGCTTCCTGTTCTTGATCCAGTTGCTTGAGTTAGCTACCTCCACCGGGGCTGCAATTGAAACCCTTTTTTTGCTCAAGAGCTGTTCCATTACTATTGCTGCTACTATAGCTTCATCCTCGCGACTTTCGCGCAGCACCTCGGGCGAAAAATATTTTTTTACAAAATGGGTATCAAAATTACCAGAGGTAAAAGCTTCGTGCTGCATTACAAAACGGCCGAAACCGAGGGTGGTAGTAATACCGGTGATCTGATATTCATCTATAGCCCTTATCATCCGCTCAATTGCTTCAGCGCGGGTATCCGCAAAGGTTATCAGCTTGGCTATCATCGGGTCGTAATAAATGGGAATCTCCATGCCTTGCTCAAACCCATCGTCTACCCGTACACCGGGCCCTTTGGGCGTCATATAAGTTTGCAGCGTACCAATATCTGGCAGGAAATTATTAGCCGGATCTTCGGCATAAACACGCAGTTCGACGGCATGACCATGAATTTTCAGATCTTCCTGTTTAAAACAGATAGCCTCCCCCCTTGCAATTTTAATTTGCTCCTTTACCAGGTCAATACCGGTTATCAGTTCCGTAACAGGGTGCTCAACCTGTAAACGGGTATTCATTTCCAGGAAATAAAAATTCAACCCTTCATCCATAATAAACTCAACCGTACCCGCACCTGTATAATTTACAGACCGGGCTACATCAACCGCACAACGCCCCATCTTTTCCCTGATTTCAGGCGTTAATATTGCCGATGGAGCCTCTTCAACTACTTTTTGATGGCGGCGCTGTACCGAGCAGTCACGCTCAAACAGGTGCACGATATTACCATGCGTATCGCCAAGTACCTGAATCTCGATGTGTTTGGGGGATGATACATAGCGCTCAATGAAAACAGAGCCGTCGCCAAAAGCTGATGTAGCTTCAGATACCGCTAACTGCATCTGCTCTTCAAAGTCTGCCGGGCTTTCAACAATGCGCATCCCTTTACCCCCGCCCCCCGCAGCCGCTTTGATCAATATTGGAAAACCTACCTTAATAGCCCGTTTCTTAGCTTCGTTAACATCAGTAATGGCTTCCTCCGTTCCGGGGACCATCGGGATATTATACCTGAGTGCCGCAGCTTTGGCCGATAACTTGTTACCCATTACTTCCATGGCCGCGGGAGAAGGGCCAATAAGAATAAGTCCCGAATCCTTAACCAGCCTGGCAAAACCGGCATTTTCGCTCAAAAAACCATATCCCGGGTGGATACCTTCGGCCCCGGTTTGCTTACATGCAGCTATGATCTTTTCTCCAATAAGATAGGATTGACTGGATGGAGCTTCCCCGATATTTACAGCCTCATCGGCATAGCGCACGTGCAGGGCGTCCCGATCAGCATGTGAGTAAACCGCAACGGTTTTAATACCCATTTCGCGCGCCGAGCGCATAATTCGTAAAGCTATTTCACCACGGTTGGCAACCAGTATTTTCTGCATAAAACAAATGTAATTGATTTACACAAAAAGATACTACATACCCAATGCTTATAAAACGATTGAAATATTATTTGGGTGCCCACCTGTAGGTTTTACGGGAGCACTTATAACAGATATATTTTTTAAAGGGTAAACCCAACAATAAAAATTTGGCAAGGCTGCTCCGTTTGATACGGCTCAACCGGCTTTTGCAATTCCGGCAAAATAAATCGCTGGAATTTGTTGAGACATTAGCTTGCTCCTGTGGCTTAATCCGAAACTCAGCAGTCATTTATTAATTATGATAATATTAAAGGTTACAATAATCAGTCCCCGGTTTCATAAATCAACATTGCAAATTTGATCATAAATCAACCAGCAATTCCTAAATAAAACCAACGAATCTTTATCGTGTATAAAGATCGTTACCAAGCATGAATTTTTCATGAATACAGTTTGAAGCTATCTGTCAAAAAGGATAAATATTCAATAGTTAAATACAAAATCCTTAACCTAATTTTTACTTGCAGGTAAACACAGCTGATAATAACCCCTATAAAACAAAAATGCCCCTGGGATCACCAAAGGCATTTAATTATACTAATACGCTTGTTAATTATGGCTTAGTTGGCGCAGGGTTGCCCGGGGCAGGACCAGCAGGCGGCGGACCAGGCTGACCACCCGGACCTTTTCCGTCAGGTACCATAACCTCAGGATGAGCTGTACCACGGTGACAGGTATTGCAGTTAACACCACTTTGCATAATCATGCCTAAAGAATCCTTTTTGGCATGAAAATACTTCTGATTAATTTTGTTCATCATTTTATACATATCGCGCGCCATTGCTTTTTCAGGCTTGGCATCGCTTGCCCAATCCATCTTTTTAGTTTCTTCATTACGGGCATGGCAAAAGTTGCAATGTACACCTAATGAATGTTCCCAATCTTCCATAACCTTGTGCAGGTTCTCGCCCGAAATGTTTTTAGGCAAAACCTTAAGATTTTTAAAACCTTCGTCCTGTGGTTTAATGTTGGTCATGGCGCCAAACACTACTATGGATAGCAGACCGAGTGTAACTAATAATTTTTTGTTAACAGGCATAATTGTCATGTTTAAGTCATCTAAATTAAATCATTGGTTTTAATGTTGCAACATTTTTAAGCAAATGATTGAATTATTCACGGTAACTTCATTATTACAGAAGCATGTTTCCCGATAGTTAACCTGGCCGGACTACGCATTGCTGCCGACATTGTTAAGAAACTAAGTATTTTAGGAATAACTCAAGGTTCCTCCACGAGTTTAAGTTTGCTCACAAAATTGCTTGTCGTTTAAACAGCAAGTCGTCGTGTTTCGCCCCTCTGGGGGCAAAGGGCATTCTATAACTTTACGAGCTACAAGCCTTTTGCACCTTTGGTGCATCTGTCCTTGGGCAATTAATACATGTTTAATAAATTGTAAAATCCCCCAGAGGGGGAACAGGTTTGTAGAAATTGATTAAAGCAGAGAAAGGGAACACTAAATTACTTTTGCATTACCATTACACCATTCATGAGCAGGGTGCTACCGCCATCGGCAACAATGTTATATACTCTTTGTACACCGCCCGCGTGTTCTGTTTTTTGCAGTACGGTGAAAGTTTCATATTTGCCGGTTAGCTCGTTCAGGCAAAGTACTTCCTGGCCGGTAGCTACCTCTCCTATTTTTATATTGCCCTGTTTGGTTAACATAGGGTGATTAGGTGTTGCCTGTAACACTTTACTATTCAGTTTTACCTGCCTGCCTTCGGCCGTGTTTTTTGTTTGGGCCGATACCAGTACCAGTTGCGTTAAAGCGTAGTTTTTGGCCTCATGTATGGTAAGCTCTTTTACTTTTACAGCTGCACTTTTTTTAGTCAACGGATCAACCGTTATTACCTCATCGCCACTTTTCACAGCTTTCAACATTTTTTTATCGCCATTGGCCATGGTAACCAGTTCTTCGCCAGGGAAACAGATATCATTGCCATAGGTAGCTGCCTCTTCCTTCAGATCCTTACCCGCGTTAAGTGCCTTATATTGTTGAAAGCTAACTTCCTTTGACAGCACGTACGACAGCTTCAGGATAAAGTTCTGCTCCACTTTGTTGATATTATCAATATCCTGAAAATACTGCTCCCAAACTTTAGCATCGGCAGTAAAATCGGGCACGAGGGCTTTGTAAAGCTTGCCTTTTTCGTTGGTATAAAACACCATCAGACCTATTTCCTGCATACCTTCTTTGGCAACCAGTTTATACAGGTCGATACGTTTTTTCAAGCCGTCGGCCCCGGTTATAAAATAAGGCTTACGGTTTTCATAACGGTCAAGTACGTAGGTATTTTCAAATTTAACGTAGGTGTCATTATCCAAATTAGCAATCGCGAATGATTGCGCCTTTTTATACTCATCCATAGTAAGCGGACGAGGGTTTACTGTTTGCCCCTTGGCAAAATAAAGTGATGAGCTTAGTAGTATTGTTAATGTTAGTTTGTGCATTTTAGAAAAGATTCAAGATATCAGGATTCAAGAGCCAAGAAGTTTGCTGTAATTTTCAGAGCCGGGAGCAAGAAACTTTTCTTCTTGTCTCCTGACTCTTGATTTCATGCTTCTTAAAACTCAGGACAATTGTTTAAACGCATCGGCAAAGGCTTCCATTTCGTCCATGCGGCCAATGCTTACGCGGCACCAGTCTTTGCCGTTAAATTGCCAGTTACGAATGCCTACGCCGCGCTTCATCATTTCGCCGACAAATTTTTTGCCGTCCATTTTCAGCGGGAACATGACAAAGTTTGCCGATGAAGGGATGTATTCATATCCCTCTTTTTTAAGTACTGAGTACAGATACTCCTTAGAAGCATTTGTTTTTTCCAGGGTTTCTTTCAGAAATGCTTCTTCGCGGTAACCCGCTATGGCAGCGGCGAGTGTAGTTGCGCTAATACTCCAGGCCTGGGTAGTGTATTTTTCAAATGTTTTGATGGTATCCGGCTGTGATATAATATACCCGAGCCTTAAGCCGGCAAAGCCATAAAGTTTTGAAAAGGTGCGTGCAACTATCACATTATTACCCGCTTTAACAGAACTGATCATACTTGCAGCCTTCGGATCAGGCAGGTAATCTATGTAAGCTTCGTCAACAAAAACAGTTGTTTTTTTTGATACCCGCTCGCAAAAGGCCTTTAACTTTTCGGTATCAACCACAGTAGCGGTTGGGTTATTGGGATTGCATATATAAACCAAACCGGTATTGTCATCAACCTTTGCTTCCATGGCGTCCAGGTCGAGTTTATAATCGGCGGTCAGGGGCACTTTTACCCATTTTCCCTCAAGCGCCTGTGCCCTGCCTGGCAGGTCATCATATGAAGGGTCGCCGGTGATTACGCTTTTACCACCTTTGGTAAAATGCATAGCAGCGGCAAGTAAAAGCGGAGTTGAACCCGCATCCATCAGTATATTATTTGAGTTTACGCCTTCGTACGCAGCAATTTTCCCATAAATCTGGGACAGCTGCATAAAAGGGTACTGATAACTTTTATCAATAGCATCCTGAATGGCTTTTTTAACAGTAGCCGATGGGCCAAACGGATTCTCGTTAGCAAGGAGCCTTGCTTTTAATTCAAAGCCTGCATTGGTAATAGCTTCCTGGTCGGTTAGGCCGCGGGTTAAGGGTTTAAATACACGGGCCGGCATGGCTGCCAGCTTACCAATTGTTCCTGAAAAAAGGGCCAGTCCCCCGGCCATAAATGCACTGGATTTGATCCAGTTTCTGCGGTTAATTGTACTTGACATGGTGGTGGTATTTAATGTTTTTTAACGTCGTTTTATTTTTGAACCGGGTATTGGGTACGCTGGTTGGTAACCCTTGCATGTACAGCGGCAACCGTGCTCCTGGCCGATTCAAAGGCACCGGCCATCCAGGCATTCAGGTATGTCAAATGCTCACCTGCAAAATATACCTGCTTATCGGGCTTTAACAGTACCGGGTATTGTGTTTTGCGGGTTTCTGTGGTATAAACCGCCCATCCGCCTAAATTATATTTTGTTTTATGCCAGCTTACCGAAAACGAGCTTTCAAACTCCTTGTCATATTGCGGGTGAATCAGCCTGCCTTTTTCCAGCGCGAACTTCTCCCTTTCGGCGTAGCCTAAAGCGCCGATCTTTTGCGCTTTTTCGTTAAAGTTGTAATATCCAATCAAGATACCCTTTTTTCCTAAATAATCATAGGATGGATAAAAAATCTGCGTTAAATCATTGTTAGTGTGCGTTATACCCCCGTATATATGTTCATCCTCCTCCCAAAACCTGCGTTTAAACTGCAGGCCAATCTTCCCGGTTTGGTTATAGCTGATATAATCAATAGCACGGCTAACATCACCGCTGAAATTATTGCTGATATTGCTTAGTACCGGCAGCGGAATAGTGCAAATACACAGGTCGCCGTTTAAGGTATGCTCTCCTGTAGCGTCTTTATAAGTTATCTTAACACCATCAGGTACATTATTAATGGCAGTAACCTCCGCACCCGTTTTTATTGACGGCGCCACTTTCTTTTCCAATGCTTTAGCTATCTGATCCATACCCCCCACGGCCTGAAACATGGTCATCTGCAGTTCGTAGGTATATTCGGCCACATTATAAAAATCGGGATCCATCAAACCGGAATGCAGCAGATCGGCCAATTTATGCGGATCAGCAACTTTACCGGGCTTGTCGCCGGCTCCCGGCGTTTCGGCATAACCCCGGCGTGCCGAAGCTTTGTACAGTTTATCAACATCCAATCCACCTTCGGCTTGCAGGTATTCGATGATCTTTTCGCCGTCCTCTTTGGTAAAGCTGCTATCGAGACTACCGTGGTCAATGCTTTTAGCCAGCATTTCGGTCATGTATCCACGGATATCATTATGCACCTCCCTAACCTTTATCTTTTTGTTGGATAAAGGGCCTTTGCCTTCGGCAAAGTAATAAGCGCCTTCATTTACATTGTTATAAACCTGAATAGGCACCCCCAGCTCTTTACAGTAATGCAGCGTAAGCTCATGGTTGTGTGGTATGCGCGATGGGCCGGCATTGAAATATTGGCCGGCATCAAAACGGGCTGTAGCCGCAGGCTTATCAATTTCGGTATTGGTACTGCCGTTACGAATACTAAAGCAGCGACCGCCGGTGCGTTGCCGCGCCTCCAAAATGGTACATTGATAGCCGAGCTTACCAAGCTCATAGGCACAGGTCATGCCGGCTAACCCGGCCCCTAAAATAATAATGTGTTTGCCTTTGCCGCTGCCCTCAAGATTGAAAGCATGTGCTGGCGATGGTTTCAATAAACCAAGGGCAAGCATAGCGGGATAAGCACCGCCAGCCAACATGGCACCTTTACTTAAAAAGTCCCTGCGGGTAATAGTTTTCAATAAGCGCGTATTTATGTTTTACAATCAACTCTGGTTTAAATATAGTTTTTTGTTTGCTTTTATGTTAAGCGTAAAACAACTTTTGTTACAGCTTTTATAAAATTAACAACGTTGTTTTGATGACCGGGGAATTTATGTTAAGATATGGTTGATGTTTTTGTCTGAACTCGAATTTTAGTCTGAATCAGAATTTTCAGAATTAATGAATTAACAAAATAACAGGCAAATTCAATAAATTATAACAATTGGTCTAACTCGGGTTCAGACAATTTCAAAGTAACATCCTGCCAATCCATTAATCCTAAAAATCATGGTTCAGATTAAGGGCGTTGCCTGCGGCCGGGCTTTCCGCTCATACGCCTGCAGGCCTTACGCTCATTGGCTGGTATCCGCTCCTCTCCCTAACGCATTTGTCTGAATCAGAATTTTCAGAATTATAAAATTTTCAGAATTGGTAATTTTCATGGAAGTAGCATTCAGTTAATTCTTAAATCTGTTAATTCTGATTAAGACAAGATTCTGTAAATTCTAAAATCCTGTTAATTCTGATTCGGACAACCTCCTAATCACTGATCTCCAATCACTAACCTCTCCTCCCAAACGTTAAATTCTGTTAAAAAGTTAAAATAAATTTGCATTACTACGAATAGTTCGTAGATTTACGAAACAATCGTAAAAACAATGGAAAAACTATCGCAACAAGAGGAAGAAGCAATGCAAGCGGTGTGGCAATCGGGCCCGGGATTTATCAAGGATTTTTTAGATCAGCTGGCCGAACCTAAGCCACCCTACACCACCCTTGCCTCAACCATAAAAAACCTGGAACGCAAAGGATTTTTGAAAAGCGAAAAATTAGGCAACTCGTTCCGCTACCTGCCCCTGATACAAGAAGAGGAATATAAAAAGCGCTTTATGAGCGGTTTTGTAAGCGACTATTTTCAAAACTCCTATAAAGACCTGGTGACGTTTTTTGCCAACGAAAAAAAGATCAGCGCTACCGACCTGAAAGAGATCATTAAACTCATTGAAAAACAATAAACCTTACAACCATGCCGGCAACATTTGTTTTTTTACTGAAAGTGAACATAGCCCTGCTATTGTTTTGCGCGGGCTATTACCTGGTGCTAAGGCCCCTTACCTTTTATACACTTAACCGGATCTATTTACTTGCGGCAATCCTGTTTGCCAGTATTTATCCACAGATCAATTTTTCGGCTTTTGTGCAGCGGCACGAAGAACTGGCCAAACCTATGGAGCAAATAGCCCTTAACTGGCAGTCGCCGGCTCAACTGGTGAACCAGCCGGTTCAAACATTTGATTACTGGTACTGGCTGAGCATTATTTTCTGGACGGGTGCCGGTTTGCTGCTCATCCGCCTGGCCTTGCAGCTTTTTTCCCTTTTACGATTGTATAAAAACTCCAAACCTCAATACATAGGCGGCCATTTGGTAAGGGTAATGGATAAAGACGCGGCGCCATTTTCATTTTGGCGAAGCATTTATGTAAACCCCGCCAAACATGAACCCGCCGATCTGAAATCAATCCTGCTGCATGAGCAGGTACACGTAAACCAGTGGCATACTGCCGATATTTTGTTAGCCGAGCTCAGCAGCATTTTCTACTGGTTTAACCCGGGCATCTGGCTTATTAAGCGGGCGGTAAGGGAAAACATCGAGTTTATTACTGATCGAAAGATCCTCAAAAACGGTATCGACAGTAAAGCATACCAATACAGTTTGGTTAATGTAAGCTTTAACAACAACCAACCCGGCATTGTAAACCATTTCAATATTTCAACTATAAAAAAACGGATAATCATGATGAACGCGAAAAGATCGTCGAAACTTAACCTCACCCGCTACGCTTTTGTAGTGCCGGCCGTTATGGCCCTGTTGCTGGTATTCAGCATTTCAAAAGCTGACTTTGCCAAACCGGTGAGGATCACCCTTGCCGCCGCGGTACAACCACTGGCCAGGATCATTAACATCAATGCAGAGGAAATTCCATCTGCAAAACCGGTAAAAGCAGGTAAACCAATCCACAAAACACCTGCTGCAAAACCAATGGTTACACCCGCGGCCGTGCCTCAACCCTCACTTACACCATTAATAGCTATCGCGCCAATGGCCGTCAAACCGGATACTAATAAAGAGCTAAAGATATCTTTTGCATTCATTAAAAAAGATTCTTTGGTATTTGTGATAAATGGCGTGGTATCTACCAGTAAAACCCTCGATCCGACAAAAATCGAGAACATGTATATACTTACCGGCGATAACGCCCGGAAGTTTGTAAAAATTGATGATGACAAACCTGTTAAAGTTGCTTACATAATTACTAAAGACGCTCCTAATAAGGACGAGCTCGAAAAAGATGTACCCAACATTACTTTTAAAAAGGTTAACACCAACCTAAGCGGCTATACTGTGCTAAATGACAATGACAATATTAACGTAGTTGGTCCGGTTAGTAAAAGTGGTGGTAAAACTTACAGCAATGTAAAAACTTACATTTCAAAAAACACTACCAGCTCATCAAGCGGAACTGGCAGTAGCAGCATAACCATAAACGGCGTAAAAGCTAAACCAACGGCCCTTTCATACAGCATAAAATCCGATGATGACGCGATAGTGGCAAATGGAGGCGATGTGGTTGTTACCGGCTACGGCAAAAAAGCAAACGTTAAGGCGTTAAACGTTAACGGAATGAGCATTATGACTAATGGCGATAAAGACCCATTAATTGTAATAGACGGTAAAACCAGTTCCATAGAAGCCTTTAAAAAACTTAATCCCGACAAAATAGAAAGCATTTCGATATTGAAAGGCGATGACAGTACGAAAAAATACGGCGATAAAGCCAAAGACGGTGTAGTAGTGATTACCACCCGTAAAAAGTAAAATAATTGGTTGATTAAGTTGGATTAGGTGAGTAGTTTTATTTCGATAAAATCAGTTAATAGTTAATAGAAATAACCACTCTCTTAAGCAACTTTAAACATAATCAACCTTCAACTGGCCTCGGCCAGTTTTTCCGTTTCCAGCAGGTTGAGTAAGGCTTTCTCAGCAATATTAAGTTCGGCGGCTTTTACCTCTTCGCGTTCATCAAGCTGGCTGATATACTTAAAAATGGTGCCTTCTTCATAACTTTTAATAACCGATGGGTGCACGTAGTACTTTTTACAAACAGTACGCGTGTTCCCAAGGTTTATCGCTACTTCATCCAAAACACTCACAATCTTCTTTTTACATTCTGTTACGCTATTGAACTCCCCGGCTTCTTTAAAGGCGTATAGCGCACTCACACTGCCGGCCCAGGTACGGAAATCCTTGGCTGTAAAATCCTCGCCGGTTATTTCGTGCAGGTAATTATTGATATCGCCTGAACCAACACTGCAACGGGTTCCATCCTCATTATAGTATTGAAAAAGCTCTTTTCCCGGAATATCCCGGCATTGCTTTACTAAACGGGCCAGCTTACGGCTCTGGAGCGATACTTTGTGAAACACCCCTTTTTTACCTTTAAACTCAAATCGTAAATTAGAACCTTCAACCTTTACATGCCTGTTTTGCAAAGTTGTTAAACCAAATGATCCATACAACTTTTTGTACGACTCATTCCCTACCCTGATACTTGTCAATTCCATTAACCTTACCACAAGTGCCACTACCTTTTCATGACCAAGATCACGTCTTGCCAGATCTTTATCTACCTGCTCACGAATAGCAGGCAAATGCGCCGCGAAAGTTTGCATGCGATGATATTTGGATTGGTTGCGGATCTGGTTCCAGTGAGCATGGTAACGATATTGCTTGCGCCCGGCTGCATCGGTACCCGTAAATTGCAGGTGACTGTTATCATACGGCGAGATCCAAACATTAGTGTATGCCGGCGGAATCACCAGCTTATTGAACCTTGTTATCAGCTCTTTGTCTTTTACCAGATTACCATCCGCATCATAATAGCTCCAACCCTTGCCCGATTTTTTGCGGGTATAACCTGGTGATGAATCAGAAACATAACGCAGGCCGACTGCCTTTGCAGTGATCTTAGGATCGCGGCCAATTCTTTCGAGCTTTTTGAGGAGACGGTTCATGCTGGGATAACATACCGAACGGGGATTAAGTTTTAATTAGGAATTTATCATATGGAGATATTTCTGCAAGTTCAAGCGTGCTAACACCGGCCACAAGCTGAATTATTGCAAATCTTTCGCGTAACCCCTACGTCAAATCAAACAACTGATAATCAGTTATTTAATTTAATAATTTTCAAATTATGTTAACCCTGTCAACCCCCTCCTGCTGTCTGTGTTATCATGCTATCGCATAATTTGGTAAATCCTGTTTCATTGGAAAAGGTAAGCAGCCTGTTGGTGCGATGATAACATCGACCATGCGCAAAAATTAAAAAAGGATGCCCGCCGGGCATCCCTTTTTAATTCAATAAACTCATCTCATTGCTGTATGGTACGAAGCAATCGCATGCTGTACATGGCGGCTCTGCTTCCGTGCGATTGCCGCGCTGCGCTCGCAATGACGTATCGATAGGATCTACTTCAACACCGAAACCGCCTTGTTAGCTTCCCCAACGCCCCAAACAGTGCCAGGTTTATCGCCCATAGTAATTACCAGTTCGCCGCCCTGCATAACATCTGTATGTTTGATATAAGCTTTGGTATAATCGGCACCGTTCAATGTCATAGCCTGGATGTACTTGTTTTTAGGGCCGTTATTTTTAACAACTACATGGAATTTCTTATTGCCTTGTAATTGTAGCGTAGCTTCATTTACTACCGGACTGCCGAATACATATAGGCCATTAGCCGGGTTAACCGGGTAAAAACCAACTGCGGATAACACGTACCATGCCGACATCTGGCCAACATCTTCATTACCGATAATACCATCTGGTTTATCAGTATAAAAATCATCAAGGATAAACCTCACTTTTTCGGCTGTTTTCCATGGCTTGCCCGAGTAAGCGTAGTAATAGCTCATCGGGTGGCTCGGCTCGTTACCGTGGGCATATTGACCGATCAAACCAGATACATCCGGCGACTTAAATTTACCCATATCGCCCTGGGCAATAAATAATGAATCCAATTTAGTATTGAACTTATCAACGCCACCCAGCATATCAATCAAACCTTCCACATCCTGCGGAACAAGGAAGGTATATTGCCAGCCGTTGCCTTCGGTAAAGTCGCCGGTTTCATGGATAGAAATGAACGGGCTGTAAGGTGTACGCCATGCATCCTGCGATAAACGCCCACGCATAAAACCAGCTTTGGCATCATAATAGTTTTTGTAGTAGGCACCGCGTTTGCTGAAGTAAGCATAGTCTTCTGTTTTGCCTAATTTTTTGGCTACCTGTGCCAGGCTCCAATCGTCAATGGCATATTCAAGACCCATTGAAACTGATTCCCGGCTGCTATCTGCCGGGATATAGCCATATTTTTTCACATATTTGATACCACGGTCATCGCCCATAGCGGTGGTTTTCATGGCCTCGTAAGCTAAATTGGCATCAAAGCCTTTATAACCTTTTAAGAGAGCATCGGCTACAACAGGTACTGCGCTGTAGCCCACCATACAATTGGTTTCATTAGCCATCAAATGCCAAACCGGCAAACTGCCCTGTTGCTGGTAGATAGCCAGCATAGAGTTGATCATATCATTCACATGCTCCGGGTGGATAATGGTTGACAACGGGTTGTTGGATCGATACGTATCCCATAATGAAAAGGTGGTTACATTATTGAAACCTTCGTTTTTGTGCACCTTTTTATCGGTTCCCCAGTATTCGCCATTTACATCGTTAAAAATAGACGGCGCTATCATAGTGTGATAAAAAGCTGTATAAAACTTCTTCATCTGAGACAATGAATCAGCTTTGATCACAATTTTCTGGAATTGCTTATTCCAGGCTGCATCGGCATCTGTAACAACTTTATTGAAATCCCAGCCCGGGATCTCCGCCTTAATATTAAGTATGGCATTTTCTGCGCTTACCGGCGAGATTCCCACTTTAGCGTAAACCACTTCACCTTTGGTGGTAGTAAAACTGATTACGCCTTTTACCTTTTCCCCTTTTAGCTCAGTACCTTTAACGTTGGCCGTACTGTCATAAACCGCGAAAGTTTTAATGGGCTTTGAAAACACGGCAGTAAAGTAAATACGCTGATCATCTGCCCAGCCTTTGGAAAAGCGGTAGCCGCAAATGGTATTCTTGTCAACCTGTTTAATATAGGTTTCCATTGGCCTGTCCCAGCCGATGCCTTCCTGCAAATCGATGAGGATGTGCGCATCTTTTGACGCCGGGAAAGTGTACTTATGCATACCAACACGGGTACTGGCAGTAAGCTCAACGCCGATATCATATTTTTTAAGCTTTACTTTATAATATCCGGGTTTTACAACCTCATCCTTGTGACTGAACAACGACACATAACCACTTTTTAAATCTTTGTTACTGCCCTTGCATACGTTGATTGGCCCGGTTGTTGGCATAAAAGAAATATCGCCTAAATCACCTATGCCGGTACCGCTCAGGTGGGTATGCTGGAAGCCGATGATGGTAGAATCAGAAATGTGATAACCGGAGCACCAGTCCCAGCCTTCAGAAATGTTGGTTGGGCCTAACTGCACGGCACCAAAGGGAACGTTTGCGCCCACAAAAACGTGACCGTGGAAACCGGTACCGATGTACGGATCGACATATTGCGTTAAACCGCCTGCTTTTTTCATAGGCTGCGATTGATGCCTTTGTGCCTGGGAGCTTAAATTAACCAGGGCCAGTAAACTGGCCAAAACGAGTTGTTTTTTCATTCTTTACTTAAATGATAGTATTGAGGTTTATATTGCTGCCAATTAAACCCCAATACTTAATAGATTATTAATAAACGCTTAATTCGGCTACGGTAATACCATTGCCTGCAATTACATGCGTAGCTTCAAATTTAATATAACGCGCGCTAACCTCCTGCTTTAATGCGACAGGCTGCTCAATTGGGTTCGATTTGATATTAGAAAACTCGCCCGACGCCACCTTTTCCCAGGTTTTGCCGTCGTTGCTGACATAAAACACGTAGCTATCAACAATGCCCTGGGCCTGTTTATCCTGCCTTGGCAAATAGCCAAATGCTTTTATCTTTTGTTCTTTACCCAAATCAACGCATATCTGCTGCGGGAATTGCGCATCTTCTTTTTTCAGTGTGCTGTAAAGACTACCGGTATTTTCATCAAAGGCATTTTCGGCCTTGTTCCATTGGTCATTAGCCGCAGTAGCATCCACTAATTTCCAATCGGTTTTAGCAAAGCCGAATGATGCATAAGCGCTTTCACTTTGTTGATTTTTACCTTCAAAGCTCCGGGCTTTTACTACTCCGCCCTCATTAAGCACAAACGGCTTGGTATAAACCGGAGAGCTCGATGTTGGCTCATGCCCGTCAAGCGTATAGCGTATCGCGCTTACCGGCGCTTCGGTGGTAATACTAATCTCTCCTTTTTTATTGCGTGATACTTTTGGTGCTGTTAAATGCACCGGCTCTTTATATATTCCGAAATCGCTCAAGGCAATAGCCACCGGCGAAGCAGTAACCCTCAGCCGTAATTTACTTGCAGTGATATTTTGCGTTAAACGGATCAGCCTGTTACCTCCAATACTGGTAGCCGAGCCAATCTGCTCCCATTTGCCATTTAAATAAGCATCTACGGCAACGGCTTCAATACGCTGTCCAAGCTTGATATTTTCGCGCAGGCGGATCACATTAAATGTTTTAGGTGAATGCAGATCGATAGTTAATTCAGGAGTAGTCACTTTATCGTCAGTTGCCCAATAGCTGTAACGGTTGTCATCTAACAAAAACTGCGGACCGAATTTGGCTTTGTTGCCACCACGCACATTACTGGCTGTTAGTGTTGCGCCTTTTGCCAAGTTTATCGCGAAGGTTTGTTTAACCAGGTTACCAAACTCGGTTAATGATTTAACATCGATCTCGTTAATAATACCACGCGGATCAGGAGATAAACCCAAATCAAGCGCCGCACCACGGCCTACACTTTTGTAATACAGATCGAGCAAGGTATAAGGCGATTTCACACCTTCATCCTGTGTTTTATGGTAAAACCATCCGGGGCGTAATGAAACATCGCACTCGGCAGGCATCCAGTATTTACCGTTACGGGTGCCTTCGGTGCCTTCGTAATCTTTCACATAACCATTAGCCGGGGTTTTGCCTTCATCAGGAGCATGTGGTGTATAAGTTGCCCAGCAGGTTTCGCCCGCATGACCTTCCTCATTACCTACCCAACGCACATCCGGGCCAACATCGCCAAATAAAACAGCATTCGGTTGTAGTTTGCGGGTTATAGCCCAGGTAGTATCCCAGCCATAATAAGTTGAACGGTCAATTTTTCGCACTTCTCGTTTGCCGCCATAGTAGCCATCGCCCCCGTTAGCACCATCGTGCCATGAAATAAACAGCGGGCCATAATTGGTATACAATTCCTTCAGTTGTTCACGATAGATCTTCACATATTCGGCGGTGCCGTAGTTGGGGTTGTTCCTGTCCCATGGCGAGCAGTATACACCCAGTTTCATGCCGAGTTTATCGCAAGCTTCGCGATATTCTTTCAGCATATCGCCCTTACCATTTTTATATGGGCTTTTGGTGATATTGTGCTCCGTAGTTTTAGTTGGCCAAATACAAAAACCATCGTGGTGTTTGGCAACCACAACTACACCCTTAAAACCGCCGGCTTTTGCGGCTGCCACAATCTGCAGTGCACTAAACTGCGATGGGTTGAAAATCTTTGGGTCTTCATCGCCAAAGCCCCACTCCTTGTTGGTATAAGTATCAACGCCGTAATGGATAATGCAATACATCCCGGTTTCCTGCCAGTTAAGCTGCCCTTGTGTAGGCAATACGCCATAAGGTTTAGGAGCAGTTTGGCCGAAACCGTTTAAACCGGCCGTAAGTAATAATAAGGCAATGCCTGTAAACTTCTTCATAATTGGTATCAGATAATTAGTTTTTGAACCATGATGACGGCACATCCTGTGGGGCCGAGCCATTAACACTATATTTCAGCAACAGCTTAAAGCCGCCACCGCCTTCAATAAAATCAAGCTTAAACGGATGCGCACCCATTTTAAGGGCAACCTGCCCGCTCCGTTCCTGTGCCGAGTGATTGCCATCGTTATCTACAACCGTTTTATCGCCAATGTAAAGTACGCCACCATCATCGCAGGTTAAATAAAAGCTGTAAATACCATCAGCTGGCACATCGATGTAACCTTTGTAAGTGATACCAAATGACGGAGCTTTAACCGTAGCAGGTACTTCTATTTTATCAGTACTAAACGTGCTGTCAACCTTTGCATTTTGCATTAACGCAGTCTTTTTAAAGAAAGCCTTATAATAAGTAGCTGTAAGCCCGGGTTTTGGCGGGGCAATTTTTACCGGGCCAAGCATTTGCTGTTGTGTGTAGTTCAAATTATAAACATCACCACGTGTCCCGGTTGGTGTAAACGCGGCAACCCTTACCAATTCCGACTTTGAAATAGTTAATGGAGATGGCAATACAGGTGATTTAGCATCTGGCAAAGTACCATCGGTAGTATAGCGGATAGTCAAGCTTGGTAATGGAGATGCTATGCTTAGCTTGCCTTCATCTGTGAAAACATATTGGTTAAGCAAATTTGGCAGATCGGGCAAACGATAATTGATCTTCATCGCGTCCATTCTTTTATATTGTTGAGTTAAACGCTGCAGGTATGAATCGTATTCACTTTCCTTATGTGTCCACAGCATTTCGGACAATGCGGTTAAACGTGGCATATACATATAATCGGCACGTTTTTCTGAAGGAATCATTTCTGACCAGAGATTAGCCTGTGCGCCGATAATTGATTTTGCTTCTTCTGCATTCAGCACTTTTGGTACCGGATTAAAATGATATACTTTACTGACGGAATACTGATCTGGCTGATTGTCGAAATAAAGTGGTTCGCCGGGCGTCATGATCACGGTATTGCCATTCTTCACAGCTTTAACCGGTGCATCAGGTACCCAGGTACGCCAGTACATGATAATAGCTGTAGGGCTAATACCACCTTCAATAACCTCATCCCAACCAATCAACTTACGACCTTTGGAATTGAAGAATTTCTCCATACGGTTAATAAAATAACTGTGCAAGCCGGCCAGGTCTTTAATACCTTCTTTAGCCATCAGGGCTTTACAAGCATCTGATTTGCCCCAATTGGTGCGATCAACCTCATCGCCGCCAATGTGGATATATTTTGACGGGAAGATCTGCATGATCTCGGTAAACACATTCTCGGCAAACTCAAAGGTGCTTTCGTTACACGGGCAGATAGGCTTGGTGAACAGCTCGCCCCATTTATTTTCGCCATCACAGGTTAAAAACGGGTATGAGTTAATGGCAGCCATCATGTGACCCGGCATGTCAATTTCCGGAACGATATCAATATGCCTTGCAGCAGCATAAGCAACAACGCCTTTCATTTCCTCCTGCGTATAAAAACCACCGTACATGGTTTTGCCATTTTTTTGAACGATGTGCTCTTTATCGATCACAAAATCGGGATTGTCCTTAGCCTTTTTCATGCAGGCCGAATCCTGGTTATTGAACGTACGCCATGCGCCAGCTTCGGTAAGCAGCGGGTATTTTTTTATTTCGATACGCCAGCCTTGATCATCCGTTAAATGCAGGTGCAGCTTATTCATTTTGTACAAAGCCATCCGGTCGATAAACTTTTTCAGGTAACTTACCGAGAAGAAGTGCCTCGATACATCCACATGCATACCACGCCATTCGTAAACAGGTGCATCCTCTATAGCCACAACCGGCAATGACAATTGCCTTTGCACAACACCAGCTTCTATACCAACGGGCAATAACTGACGAATGGTTTCTATCGCATGAAATACGCCGGCCGGATCTTTCGCGCGGATAACCACCTGCTCTTTAGTAACACTCATGCGATAAGCTTCGGGAGTAGTTATGCTTGCATCATAAACAAGATTTATGGCGTGGGCCTTCTTTATCTTGCTCACTTCAACAGGCGTGCCTAAACCTTTGCGCAACAAATCCTTCAAGGCATAAGCTTCGGTATTAAAAGCGCCGGCATTTACAATAGCCGTTTTAGAGGTGATAGTAAATGAGCCCTCTCCCGCAGTTAATTGGGCAGGATAAGGTATCAACGGAAATTTCGACGCCGTTTCCTGGGCATTAACACCACTTGTACAGGCAAGCAATAATGCTGCAGCCGACAAATATTTTGAAATAGTCTTCATTGTCTTCTTTTTGTTATTTGTCGATAGATATAGTACGTTCTGTTATGTTCCAGCCTCCAATAGTTACTGCAAGGTTTTTATCTGCACCTGGATTATGGTCGATAACAACTTTTTTAGTTTGTCCCGGCAATACCGTTACATAATTATCACTGTAAAAGGCCGGGAGGACGCGTTGTTTCGTATCAGCATTAACTAAAGACAGGCGGTTGAAAAATGCAAGCGCGCCATTACCTTCGTTGGTCAGCGTTACTTCTACTTTGCCATTTTTCAAATACCTGGCTGTAGCTCCTAAAGTACCTTTCGGCATTTTTTGTAAGCCGGAAAAATCGCCGTTACCATCGGGTAACCAATAAATATTTTCGCTGATCACTTCTTTATCTGACTTAAGCAGTTGCAGGCAAAGGAAAACGCCTTTGTCTTTTGCTTCTTTTTCAATCTCTCTTTTAAGCGACAAATAGCGTTTGGTAGTAGTTGGGGTTACATCAGCAAAAACCTTTGTTAACACTTTCTCCTTGCCATCCATATCATAAGTTTTGACTACCAGCAGCATATTACTATGCGTTTTAAATGTATTGTTAGCCACCATTACCATACCATCTGTTTGGTTGTACATGATATGTAAAGGTTCACTGCCATTATGCAAGCCGTAAAGACAAGCATTAGGATCAAGGTAATAATCATACATCTGGCCGCGCATGGCTGTCCATGGGTTTTGGGTTTTCCAGATGATTGTACCGGTATACCAATCCCACATATGAGAGCTGAAGCCCTCCATCAAAGCACGGTATTGATCATAGTTTACCAACTGTGCTTTGGTTGCAAAGTCTTCAACGTTTTTAGCCTTGCCGTATTTATCAATAAAACCGTCGTAGCCGATATATTTATGATACTCCCACACCGGGTCTGTTTTAGTTTTTCCGGTAGATGCATCAAACTCAGGCACAACCATATTTTCGGCAGGAATAAAGCGTTTTAATGATTCATAATCGCTAACACCAACCGACCCTACTTCCGAATTGAACGGATAAGTTTGATGATCCCAGAAAGTTGTAAGGCTTTGGATACCATAAGGGCCATCGCCATTACCGCCCTGTACATTGCGCGACATTTCTTCGGAATTTGAATATGGAATAAACCAGCGCGTATTATCCAGCTTTGGCATAATGGTATCGCGCAGGGCTGCAAAAATGTCTTCAGGCGGAGTGATCTCGTTGCCACCGCACCAGATAGCCAGCGACGGGAAGTTACGTACCAGTTTAACCTGGTCGGCAACTGATTTTAAATATAGGTCATGATCATCAGGATATTTACGCCGGGTCCATTGATCATCAGCCTTCATTGGATCTATCCAGCGGCCGTTACAATCGCCCGATCCCCACATATCCTGAAAAACCAGCATACCGTATTTATCGCAAGCCTCATAAAACTCCGGGCGTTCAATCAGCGCACCACCCCAAACACGGATCAGGTTCAGGTTCATATCACGGTGAAAACGAACTTCGGCATCATAACGGGCATCGCTGAAACGCAACATCTGATCAGAGATGATCCAGTTACCGCCTTTAATAAATACCTTTTGGCCGTTCACATTAACCTGGCGACTTTCGGTTTTATTGTTCCACTCGGTAGTGATCTGGCGTACGCCAACTTCAATGCGTTTTTGGTCGGATAGCTTGCCACCCGCTACAAACTGCAAATTAAGCTTATACAAATTTTGCGGACCGTAGCCATTAGGCCACCAAAGCTTAGGGTTTTTAAGGCTGTAATCCGCCAGTTTAACTTCCTGTTTTGAATTGGCTTTTAGTGTAACCGACTGCAATACCAGCTTGCCATCTAAATTATATTGTAAAGTACCGCTAACTGCAGCACCTGTAGCGTTTTCAACCTCAGCCGAAACTTGGACAATAGCAGGCTGTTGTGCACCTTCCGGCTGACGAACACCCGGAACAAGCGTAACCACATGCGGATCTTTAATAACCACAGCACCCGTATGCTCAATGGTTACTTTATCCCAAATGCCGGTATTGCGGTCGCGGATGGGCTGGATCCAGTCCCAGCCTGCCGTATATTGAATGCCTACGCCACGCGCTATAGTGCCATCACCGCCCTGACCGCCGTTGGGGTTACCAACAACATCAGGAGGGTATACTACAACAGCTAAACGATTATTGCCGTTTTTGCTCAGCCATTTGGTAACATTATAGCTTTGGCGTAAAAACATGCCTTTATGCAGCTTGCTATTAAGTTTATGCCCGTTAAGGAAAACATCGCAGCTATAGTTTACCCCACGAAAATTAAGATAGGTTTGATTACTGCCGGTTGGCGCGGCCTCTTTAAAATCTTTGGCGAACCAGTAGGTATAATAATCGCGGCCAACTTTATAGATATCAGGGATTTTCTCATTATTCATCCCGTAAAATGGATCAGGTACCTGTTTGTTGGCTACCTGGGTTGTAAGCACCGTTCCAGGTACTACTGCAGGATTCCATGCAGCCAGATCATAATTGGCTTGAGATATAATAGTGCCATTATCTTTAACACTATTCATTGACGTACATTTCCAGCCGCTGTTAAGCTCATAACTGGTTTGTGCCCCCGCGTTTTGATAAACGCCAGAAGCGAGGACGGATAACACTAATGAAAATTTAAACAATGCAGATCTGCCTGCCGAACGGGTTGTTGTCATTTATTTGGGTTGGATGGATAATCAAAATTAAAAACTGCAAAATCATTTTAGCTGTAAAAACTTGGCTATATAATATGGGATTTTGTCGGTATAATTGTCATTTAGACGAGTATACAGGGCATTTTTGGTAGTAATCAGGAGAAATCTTGTACCCCCCTGTAAATTTGCCCATCGCTTGTACAAGATTTCGCCTCACCTTTCTTAGCCCTATCCTATTCGTCGAAATGACATTGTGGTTATTTGGTTGTTATGAATTATTAATAAACTATTTTAAAACCAGCCGCTTCATTAAGCCCGCTCGCTTGTTGTAATTTTGCAGGGATACTGATATCAATACCATCAGTCACCTGTTTCCATTTAAGGCTTTGAGTGCTTCCAAGCAGGGTAACTTTCTTTACCTTTTTAATGTCTTTTAATTTTACTGATACGGTAGCAGGCAAAACCACTCTTTCCCGATCGCTCAAAGCAAAGGCATAAATGGTGTTGCTGTTTTTGGCTTTAGTATAATATATATTACCTGTTGAATATGGCGCTACCGACTGGCTGGCATAAATACCTTCACCGTTAATCTTCATCCATTGGCTAATGCCCTGCAGGCGTTCGTACGCTACGGGGTCCCAATCGCCATCAGGACCTGGGCCTATATTCATAAGCAGGTTGCCGCCACGCGATACGATCTTTACCAATAACTGAACTATTTGTTGCACTGATTTATAATGGTCGCCCGGAACATAGCTCCACGAATTGCCCATAGTTATACAGCTCTCCCAGGGATGATCAAGAGGTGCTTCGGGTACCTCCTGCTCAGGGGTAGTGTAATTTTCGTATTTGCCTGCTACGGTACGGTCAACCACTATTAATCCGGGTTGCTTTTGCCTGCCCATAGCGGCTATTCTTGGCATGTCAATATCCTGGTCAAACTTAATTCCTCGCTGCCATTCTATGGTAGTATCAACACTGCTTTTCGGGCGTACCCATCCCCCATCAAGCCATAAAATATCAACCTTGCCATAATCGCTCATGAGCTCGCTGATCTGGTTATAGGTAAAATCTTTAAACTTTTGCCAGCGTTCAGGATATTTTTTCGGATCGTAATTTACGTTACGATCTTTAGGCGGGAAGTATGGCCACCAGTAATTTTCGGTGTGCCAGTCGGGCTTTGAAAAGTAAGCGCCAATCATAAAGTTATCTTTACGGAAAGCGTCGAAGATCTCCTTAGTTACATTGCTCCTTGGATTGCTTGAAAAAGGTGTTTTGCTGCTGGTGATCTTATAATCGGTTTCTTTGGTATCAAACATGCAAAAGCCATCGTGGTGCTTGGTAGTGAAAATCACATATTTCATTCCGGCATCTTTGGCCGCCTTTACCCATTTTTCGGGATTGAATTTGGTTGGGTTAAAAGTTGTTTGGAGATTTTCGTATGCCGCCTTATAACCATTATAGGTAGCGCCGTACGGACCGCGGCGTTGTGTCCAGCCTTCATCCTCGGGGCAAATGCTCCAGCTTTCAACTACCCCCCACTGGCTGTAGGTACCCCAGTGCATAAACAAACCGAACTTAAGATCCTGCCAATTTGCAATTTTTTGCTCAACTGCAGGGTCGCCTGCAGGAACATATTGCTTTGACATATTGTGCTGTTGTCCAAACACTTCAAAGCAGCCGAAAACCAAAAGAAATACTGTAAATAATCGTTTCATCAAGCTATTATTTTATTAATTACTGACAATTTTATATGGTGTATTGCTTACACACTTTTTAAAATTTTTTAAAAAACATTGCAACTTACATCAATTAATTTCATTTTTCGATTTTAATATGTTATTATTGTTACACCATTATTAAGTTTAAATTTAGTTGATTAATTAAAAAATCTTCGGTTTGAGAGACAGAAAAGTTGATACGCTAAAATTATGGAAACTCATTTGCAACAATGATGACGAGAACGCTTTTGAGTTGTTTTTCCATGTCCTTAACAACTCGCTCATTAAATTTTGTGTACTCTACGTACATCAACGGGAGATTGCCGAAGAAATAGTTTCGGACGTGTTTGTAAAATGCTGGCTTAACCGTAAAAACCTTACCGAAATTCAAAACCCTGAAACCTATTTATTTGTAGCGGTAAAAAACCAATCGCTAAACCACATCAAAAAATACTCAACTATTCACGTTGTACAAATTGAAGAAACCAATACGGTAGAATTTGTAAACACCTATAACCCTCAAAAGGAAATTGAAAACAAAGAGCTTATTTTTAGGATGGACCAGGCCATAGCCGGTTTACCCCAACAATGCCGAATTGTTTTCAGACTGATAAAAGAGGATGGTATGAAGTATAAGGAAGTGGCCGAAATTCTTAATATTTCGCCCCGCACGGTACAAACGCAACTTTTCAGAGCGATCAAGAAGCTTAGTGTCGTTTTGACACAATACAATAAACACCACGAAGCTGTGTTAAAACCAATGCAATCAACATTTTAGGGAGCACAATTGTAATTTTCAATTATTTTTTTTAACCTTGTAAGTAATTAACCTAAATAAGTTGTCCTATCATAAATAAGGATGCAATTATACGATGGGCAATGATAAATTTATAGAGTTGGTGGGCAAAAAATTGTCGAATGAAATCAGCTCTGATGAAAATAATGAATTTCAGCGTTGCTTAGCTAATGATGCTTCCCTTCGTGAACAATACGAAGCCCTTTCTGCTTACTGGAAACATAGCGATGCCCAATATGCCGACAATGCCCTCGCCTTTCAAAAAATAAAGTCAAAAATTAAAGCACAGGAAGTTATTGAACCTGCAGCGGCCATTAACCCCGTTAAAAAGGGCACGATGCATTATCTTTGGCGTGCTGCGGCCGCTGTTGTTTTAATAGCAGGTTGCGCGTACCTTTTTTATTCAAAAACAGTTACTTTGGGCCACGGAATTGCAAGCACAACATCCGCCGCCTGGCAAAATAAAAATACGTCTGCCCGCGATAAATCAACCATTGTATTAACCGACGGTACACGTATCACTCTTAATTCGCAAAGTTCGTTAAGATATCCAACAAACTTCACAGGCAAAACCCGCGAAGTTTATTTAAGCGGCGAAGCCTTTTTTGATGTACATAAAGATCATGAACACCCGTTCATTATCCATACCGAAAAAATGAACATTAAGGTGCTGGGTACCGCTTTTAACGTTAAATCATACCCCGATGATCCGTCAAGTGAAACAACCCTGATCAGGGGCGCCATTGAAGTTACCCTTGACGACCGGCCATCGGACAGGATCATTTTAAAACCAAGCGAAAAACTGATTGTTAAAAAGGGCTCGTTTACTACTGTACGTAAAAACCAGGCCAAGCTTTCACCAGCTACCGACAGCAGTGCCGGTACGCAATATGTCTTAACCAGCTTTACCCGCCTTCACCAGGACGACAGTGCCATTTTAGAAACCTCCTGGACACAGAATAAACTCATTTTCAGGGACGAAAGCTTTGCCGACCTCGCCATGCGCATGGAACGCTGGTATGGTGTTGAGATCAAATTTAAAAATGATGAAATGAAAAAGTACCGTTTCAGCGGCACTTATGAAAAAGAATCCATCACCCAGGCTCTTGACGCATTACGCATTACCGAAGATTTTCATTACAAAATTAAAAACGCTGCCATTTATATCTACTAACTAATAATTCTACAGTTAGTTATCAGTACATTTGTTCCCATCAGTTGGCTTGGCTGTGCTTTACAATATTCGTAATTGTTACCTACCAATTCGGTCATTTTACACTATTACCTGTGCTAATTATAAAATTTATGTAAATTTAGGCATCCCCAATGGATGTTGGCGACAGGTTTAGGTTATCAGTATAAATGAAAATACGGTTTAGGTTAATATTATTCTTCAATTTACTGGCTATATTAACTGTATATTCACAAACCCGCGTCACTATCAATTTAAAATCGGCCGATTTTAAAAAGGTGATCTCAGCCATCGAACGTCAAAGCATTTATCATTTTGTTTACAGCGAAAGAAAAATCCCCACTTTAAACAAAGTTGACGTAGACGTTGATAATGAAGATGTTAAAAGCATTTTAGATAAAATTTTGGCCAATTCGGGCTTCGCTTATACCGAGCTTGCCAATCACCTAATAGTAATTGCCCCAATTGATGAAATAGTTAATGTAGTTAAGGTAACGGGCATTGTTGTTGATGAAAATGGCGCACAGCTTGCCGGCGCTACAGTTAGGGTAAGAGGGTCAACCATGGGCTCGCTCACTGACGCGAAGGGCGCGTTTTCGCTTGAAGTACCCTCTGGGTCAACGTTGATAGTGAGTTTTGTAGGTTACATTACAAAAGAGGTAAAACTTAATAACGTTGCAACATTAACTATTCCGCTTACAGTAAGTAATGTGCTAAACGAGGTAGTTGTAACGGCGCTTGGCATTAACAAGGAACAAAAAAGGGTGGGTTATTCAGTAACAACTATTAGTGGTGAAGTACTTGATAAAGCCAAGGAATCAAATGTAGCATACTCATTAGAAGGGCGCGTAGCAGGTTTAAGTATCAATGGCATAAACGGCGGACCAGGATCTTCTGCGCGTATTTTACTAAGAGGCGTTACAAGTTTTGGTGCAAGCGCGCCACTCTTTATTATTAATGGTGTGCCCATGGATAATACTCAAAGGGGCTCAGCCAATGAATGGGGCGGGGCCGACTTTGGCGATGGCATCAGCAATATAAATCCCGACGATGTTGAAAATATGACCGTATTAAAAGGCCAGGCGGCATCGGCACTTTATGGAGCACGCGCGGCCAATGGCGTAATTTTAATAACTACCAAAACAGGAAAAAAAAACACTCCATTTGGTGTTGAGTTTAATACCAATTATCAAACTGATAAAGCAATTAATACCTTTGATTATCAAACGCAATACGGCCAGGGTTTGTATGGGATAAGGCCGACTACCGTAACCAATGCAATATCCTCAGGCAACTATGGCTGGGGCGAAAAACTGGACGGTAAACCCACAATTCAATTTGATGGCGAATATTACCCCTACTCGGCTGTAACAGATAATATCAGTAAATTTTACCGTCGGGGTTATACTTTTACCAACACTGCTGCATTTAGCGGCGGTAACGACAATGGTAATTTCCGGTTGTCATTATCAAACCTTAGCAACGGCTCAATAGTACGAAACAGTGATCTCAACCGCAAAACGTTCAACTTATCGGCAAGTCAAAATGTTACCAAAAAACTGAATATTAATATTGTAGCTAATTTCATCAACGAAACTTCTAACTTAAAACCCAACCTGAGCGATGGGCCTTTTAATGTAAATAACATTCAATATCTGGCAGCCAACGAAGATCAGGCTATCCTTGCGCCTGGTTATGCTTCAGATGGCAGTGAAATAAGATGGAATAGCGACACCTTTACTACAAACCCTTATTTTACCGTTAACCGGTTTATTAATGATGTAAACCGTAACCGCTTAATAGCTGCATTATCAGGCAAATATAATTTCAATAATTGGATGTATGCTCAGTTGAGGTTGGGCAACGACATCCTTTACGATAAACGAAAAACGGTTACCCCAACCGGAACCGCTTATTACGCCGGCGGAACGGGGGGACTTGATGAACAGTCAAACACCCAACGATCTGAACTAAACAGTGACCTGTTAATAGGTGCCAAACATGACATCATTCCTAAGGTGTTGAGTTTTGACATATCTGCCGGGACTAACCTACGCAAAAACACATACGAGTACACGAAGCTTTTTGGAGGCCCATTCATTGTACCATATTTTTATAGCTATAATAATTTGAGCATCAAGAGCAGCAACTACAACTATAAAAGTACCGAAACGCATTCGAGCTATTACGCTGTTGATTTTTCATTCAGAGACTATTTAACCATAACTACTACCGGCCGCTACGATGCCTACTCCACGTTGCCGAGCGATAACCGGAGTATCTTTACGCCTTCGGTATCGGCAAGTCTTTTATTTTCCGATCTTGTTCATATTCCCAGCCTTGATTTCGGAAAATTGAGGTTATCGTATGCGCAAACGAGCGGCGAGCCAACTGATGCATATGTAACAACCCAATATTACACAACAAATTATTCGATAAACGGTATTGCCATCGGCAGTTTCAGCGACAGCCTGCCCAATTTATTTCTTAAGCCTTACACGCTTACCGAAATGGAAGCCGGTACCGAGCTTAAATTTCTAAACGGCAGGCTTGGAATTGATGTAGCCTATTTTCACCGTAAAACAAAAAATGAGATCATTAAAGGCGACCTTGATCTGGCAACCGGTTTTGCACGGCGGTTTATTCCTACGGGCTCAACCCAAAACAACGGCATTGAAATTGAGCTAAGCGGCACTCCAGTTAAAACAACAAGTTTTAACTGGTCGCCATCGTTTAATTTTACCTATGTACAAAACAAGATCCTTCAAACAGACGGCACTCCCGAGTCGGCTAACATAAGCTTCGGTACTTACCGCCCGCTAAATGCTGCTACGGCACTGGTTAAAGGCTTGCCAGGGCCCCAGATTATGGCCAACGATTACCTTAGAAATGATAAAGGACAGATCATTTTTGACGGAAATGGTTTACCCATGGCCGGCCCGCGTGTACCTATGGGCAGCGCGGTGCCTAATATATACGGTGGATTAAACAACAATTTTGCATTTGGCAAACTAAGCCTCTCATTTTTGATCGATTACCGTTTTGGTAATAAGATATTATCGGCTACAAATTATAATAGCATTTACAGGGGCTTTAACCAGCTTACCCTTTCAGGCAGGGAAAACGGCGTTATTGGCAATGGCGTAAACAGCAATGGTGAAAAGAACACGATTGCTGTACCTGCCCAAAACTATTACCAGGCGCTAGCCCAAAATGTATCTGCATTAAATGTGCTTGACGGCAGGTTTATCAAATTACGGCAAGTTACTTTTGGCTATACTTTTTCAAAGGGCTTTCTTAATAAAACACCATTTGAAGGCATAACCTTTTCACTGGTAGGCAGAAACCTCTGGACCATCATGAAGCGCTCGGCCAATATCGATCCGGAATCTGGATTTTCGCCGGATATAAAATATGCCGGAATCGAGGGAGCAAGCCTTCCGCCAACCCATACTTATGGAATAAATATTAACTTTAAACTCAAAAAATAAATCATCTAAAAATGGCTTCCACCATAAAACACAAACTCCTATGTTGTTTGGTAATGCTTACGGCATTACTAAAATTTTCTACCGCAAATGCACAAGCTCCTTTTTATAAAGACGGTTCGCAATCGATTGATTCACGCGTAAAAGATCTTTTATCGAAATTAACCATCGAAGAAAAAATCTCCTTATTAGGCTACCGCAGCCAGGCCGTGCCACGTTTAGGCATCCCTGCCTATAACTGGTGGAACGAGGCTTTGCATGGCGTAGCCCGTGCCGGTGAAGCTACCATATTCCCACAGGCTATCGGGATGTCGGCTACATTTAATGAAGATCTGTTAAAACAGGTATCAACGGCAATATCAACTGAAGCCCGTGCAAAATATAACCTGGCCATTGCACAAGACAGGCACCTGCAATACATGGGACTTACCTTTTGGACGCCCAACATCAATATTTTCCGCGATCCGCGCTGGGGACGCGGGCAGGAAACTTATGGCGAAGACCCTTTCCTGACCGGCCGTATGGGCTCAGCTTTTGTTAAAGGTTTGCAGGGCGATGATCCTAAATACCTGAAAACATCTGCCACGGCCAAACACTTTGCCGTACACAGCGGCCCCGAAGCCACCCGCGATAAATTTGACGCTAAGGTTGATGAAAAAGACCTTCGCGAAACCTACCTGTATGCTTTTCACGAACTGGTTAAAAACCACGTTGAATCGGTAATGAGCGCCTACAACCGTGTTAACGGTGTACCAAACTCTATCAATAAAATGCTACTTACCGACATTCTGCGGAAAGAATGGGGCTTTAACGGCCATGTAGTAACCGACTGTGGTGCCCTGGATGATGTGTACCTTACCCACAAAACACTACCAACTGCGGTTGAAGTAGCTGCTGCTGCCATCAAGGCTGGTGTTGACCTGGATTGCTCATCCATTTTGCAGAACGATGGTATCAAGGCCATTAAACAAGGTTTACTTACCGAAAAAGATGTTGACCAGGCCTTGAGCGCTATCTTACGCACCGAATTTAAACTGGGTTTTTATGACGATCCGGCCGCTAATCCTTATCATGGTTACGGGGCCGACAGTGTTCACAATGAACAACATTTGGCTTTGGCCCGTAAAGTGGCCCAGCAAAGTATGGTATTGTTAAAGAACAACAACAATGTTTTGCCATTCAAAAAAAGCAGCTACTCCAGCATTATGGTGGTTGGGCCAAACGCGGCCTCGCTCGACGCCATGATAGCTAATTACCACGGCACCAGCAGCAAGGTGATCAATTTTGTTGAGGGCATTACCGGCGCTGTTGATAAGGCAACCCGTGTTGAGTATGATTTAGGGTGCGACTATAAAGATACCACCCATTTTGGCGGCACCTGGGCTGCGGGTAATGCTGATGCTACCATTGCTGTGATAGGCCTCTCCCCCGTTTTGGAAGGCGAAGCAGGCGATGCTTTCCTATCTGAAAGCGGCGGCGATAAAAAAAACCTGAGCCTGCCTGCCAGCGAAATTGCATTTATGAAAGAACTGCGCAAAAGTGTAAAAAACAAGCCCCTTGTAGCAGTAATTACCGCAGGCAGCGATGTTGATATATCCGCTATTGAGCCTTATGCCGATGCCATTATATTTGCCTGGTACCCCGGCGAGCAAGGCGGTAACGCTTTAGCTGATATTATTTTTGGCGAAGTTTCGCCATCTGGTCACCTGCCGCTTACTTTTTATAAAGATATGAGCGACCTGCCTGATTACAGCGATTACAATATGAAAAACCGCACCTACCGTTACTATACCGGCCCGGTACAATATCCTTTTGGTTTCGGTTTAAGTTATACGTCGTTCAGCTACACCCTGGGCAGTAAATTAAAAAACACCTACAAAAAAGCCGATACCCTTGCAGTAACAGTAAACGTTAAAAACATCGGTAAATTTAATGGCGATGAAGTAGTGCAGGCGTATATTAAATATCCCAACATCGACAGGATGCCTGTTAAAGAATTAAAAAGCTTTAAACGCATCAGTCTGGAGCAGGATAAAGAAGGTACCGTTACTTTGAAAATCCCTGTTCAGGATTTACAGAAATGGGACCTTGCCACACACAAATGGAAGCTTTATCCCGGCAGCTACAAATTAGTACTGGGCAGCAGCTCGGCCGATGAAAAGTTGGTAGCTGATTTCAAGATATCTAATTAAAAACTAATAAAGACTTACGAAGTTTTAAAAACTTCGTAAGTCTGGTAATACTTAAAGGTGTCATTGCGTGGAACGAAGCAATCCCAAGCTATACAGGGCGAACCTGCTTATCGGGGATTGCTTCGTTCCTCGCAATGACGTTTTTTTATAACTAACTCACAATAAAGCCTCTAAATCCTTCATAATTCTACTTTTATCTGTAGCGGTCTTAGCCAGTTTCAGGGCAGTTTGCAAATGCGATACTGCCTTTTTACGATCTACCCCTGTATACAAGTAACCAAGCAGCACATGGTACAAATGATTAGTATCCAATTTTAACTTTTCGGCCTCAATAATGGCATTCTCCTTCCCTTTTACCTTTGCCAGGGCATAAGCCCGGTTCAACGCAGCCGCGGGCGAATAAGCAGCGATAAGTAACCTATTGTAGAGCATTAATATATTTTCCCACTTTTCGGTAGTATCAGTTTTAACGGTATGCCAATAAGCTATAGCAGCTTCAATATGATATTTACCGGCGCCGTTTCCTTTAGAGGCAAGGTTTAGGTAGTATCGCCCCTTTACTATCAGTTCATCATTCCAAAGCATTCTGTCCTGGTCATCATAGCGGATCATTTCGCCATGTTCATCTACCCGGGCATCAAACCTTGAAGCATGAAAACACATCAATGATAACAAGGCATTCACCTCGGGCAGGTTGGTTTGTTTGTTTTCTATAAGGAGATAGTTAAGCCGCATGGCTTCTAAACACAAATCTTTTCGCAATGTAGTGCTCTGGCAGCTGGAGTAATAGCCCTCATTAAACAGCAGGTATAAAGTTTTCAGTACGATGCCCAGCCGGTTAACAATATCAGCCGGTTCAGGAAAAACGATCTTTACTTTTTGCTCCCTGAGCTTTTCCTTAGCCCTGAACAGACGTTTGTTAATGGTTTCTTTATTTGATAAGAAAGCCTCCGCAATTTCATCAATTCCGAAACCGCAAAGGATACGTAACGCCAGGGCAATCTGCGCCTCGGCCGGCAATACCGGGTGACAAATAGCAAACATCATTTGCAGCTGGCTGTCGCTAATATTTTGGTCAGAAAGATCGATCTCCGCCTCGTAATTATCCTCTGCAACAATCCCTTCAGCTATTTTTTGCTTAAGCCTGGAGCCACGCCTTAAATAATCAGTTGCTTTATTGCGGGCCACAGTATATAACCATGCCTTAGGGTTATCCGGCAACCCCTTGATCCCCCATGTTTCGGCAGCTGTGAGAAAAGTATCACTGGCAATATCTTCGGCGGCTTCTATATGTTCAAAGCCGAAATAATGGCATAATACCGCGATTATCTTTTGATATTCGGAGCGGAACAAATGTGGTAGAAGCTGATCTTGCTGCATAAAACAAGCAGCCTCCCGTATATGGGAGGCTGCAAATCAATTATACTTCCATTGGGATGATAGGACGCACCTCGACACTTCCCCCTACCGACAGGATCGGGCAGCCCTTTGATAACTCCGCGGCTTCCTCCAGCGACGACGCTTTGATAATGCTGTAACCGCCTATAGCTTCCTTAACTTCAACATAAGGGCCGTCTGTTACCACATTGTCGGGTTTTACTACGCTGCCGGAGGTATCCAACCTATTGCCTACGGCCACCAGTTTGTTTTGTGCGGCAATCCCGCCAATCCATTCGCGCCAGTAATTCATCATGGTTTGCATCTGTTCGGGCGACCGCTGCGCTGCAGTGGCTTCTGCGTCTCTTCTGAAGATCAATAAGAACTCGTTCATGTTTTTTGAATTTAATGGTTAAAAACCAAAAGACGATCAGGTTTGGCTGAATTGGACAACCACTCGATTTTTTTTCAAATTAACCAGAAAAAGTTAATCTGCAATGTATAACCTTACATAATACTTATAAATTGAGGTTGATATGCTTTTGTTATTTCACGTACTTTGATAATAAACAATACTACCACATTATGAAATACAGAAAATTAGGAAACACCGGAGTTGAACTTTCGGCCATTGGACTGGGATGTATGGGCATGAATCATGCTTACGGCCAGCCGGATGACGATGAATCAATAGCTACGCTTGAAAAATCAATAGAAATAGGTATTAACTTTTGGGATACGGCCGATGTTTATGCCAATGGCCGAAATGAAGAACTGGTATCAAAGGTATTGGTACCCAATCGTGATAAGATCTTCATCGCCACCAAATTTGGTTTCAGGGCCGGTGCCGATGGCAGATTGACCGAGTTTGACGGCTCGCCGGCTTATCTTAAAACCGCGGTTGAGCAGAGCTTAAAACGCTTAAAAACGGATGTGATTGACTTGTACTACGCCCACCGGATCGACCCAAATGTGCCTGTTGAGGACATGGTTGGCGCCATGGCCGACCTGGTAAAAGAAGGTAAGGTAAAATACCTGGGCCTGTCTGAAGCTTCGGCAAATTCTGTCCGTCGTGCACATGCGGTGCATTCAATCAGCGCATTACAAAGTGAATATTCCTTGCTAACGCGCGATGTAGAGGCTGAGGTATTACCAGTTTGCAAAGAGCTTGGGATTTCATTTGTGCCATTCAGTCCGCTGGTGCGCGGTTTGGTAACAAACACGTTGGATGTAACCAAACTGGCTGATAACGATTTCAGGAAAAGCCTGCCCCGTTATCAGGATGCCAACGCCGAAAATAACATGGGGCTGGCTCATGAGTTTGCAAAGCTTGCCACTCAAAAAAATTGCACACCTGCCCAGTTGGCGCTTGCCTGGGTGCTGGCACAAGGCGATAACATTATCCCTATTCCAGGAACAAAGAGGAGAAAATACCTTTTGGACAATGCAGGTTCGGTTGATGTGGAATTAACAGCCAATGATTTACAGGATATTGAAACCGTTTTAGCTAAATACCCGGATACCGGCGACAGGTATAATGAGGCTAATTACAAATTTGTTGATAAGAATTAATTGTAATTTTATTTCACTAAGGCGCTAAGACGCCGGATTCCGTTGCCGTCTTGGCGCCTCTGCGTGAAAAAATATAAACCCTTATGGCATATAACGAACAAATGGCCGATCGTATTCGCGAAGAATTAATGGACCTTCCGGTGGTGGAAGAAAAGAAAATGTTCCAGGGAGTTTGTTTTATGGTAGATGATAAGTTATGTGTTTGCGTACGCGACAATAGCATTTTGTGCCGCATTGGCGAACAACAAGCCGCTATTGAACTTGAGAAAGGAAACTGTAACCAAATGGTAAGCGGCGAAAGAGTAATGAAAGGCTATGTTTATGTTGAAGACTTCAACCTGCAAACCAACGACCAGCTGAATTACTGGATTAATTTGTGCCTTGAATTTAATCCGCTGGCAGAAGCATCTAAAAAGAGGAAATCCAAAAAGAAATAACCCTCATTTATTCACCGTTGGTTTATCGACCATAGTAGTCAGTCTGAGTGATTAAATCCGATGGCCCCTGAAGGTGTAATGACAAACTTTGAACTGTCAGTCTAAGCCCATCGAAGACTCGCGCGCAGAGGCCCCGCCCACCATGTTTCGAGAGCCTCAACATGACATCCTTTTTAACTTGTCATGGGCAGGTAGGAAGCAACAACGCTTTCTTTACTTTTAAATAGTCGCTGCAAAACGACAACGTTTTACTTCTTCACCATTTTATAATGTTTGATCCCGGCTTCTTCAAACTCCGGCCCTGATGCTTCAAAACCCAGTTTTTCATAAAAAGGTACCGCGTGGGTTTGCGAATTAAGATAAACATAATCCGCATCGGCCGGCAAATCAGTTAACACCGCTTTCACCAGCTCTCCTCCTATCCCAAATCCTCTGAACGTTTTCAATACGGCAAACCGCTCAAGCTTATAACCATTTTCGGTTTTACGCCAGCGGCAGGCACCGGCCGGTTCTCCATCAACGGTAGCTAAAAAATGATGAGATACATCTTCATGTTCATATTCCAGCTCGGGAGGGCAATTTTGTTCAACTACAAATACTTCCCTCCTTATGGCATGCACGATATCAAGATCAGCTTGCTCCGTTACTTTTTTTACTATGATTTTTGCGGGCATTGATGTAATGCGGTTTTGTTTTGAAATGATTGAGTTTTGTGGTGTGGTTTTCTCTTGCCGCATCAATAGAGTGCGTACAGGTGATATCATCTTCCTCTTCGGCAAGTCCGGCCAGTTCCACATAAAATTTATGCAATTGATCGAGCTCCTTTTCGGTAATATCTTCAATATCAACCATCCGGTTACTTGCCCCCTGGTACGAGGCAAGCAGCTCATTCAGTTTCAAATGTATAGCCTTCGAATCTTTATTTTGCGATTTTTGGATCAAAAAAACCATCAGAAAAGTAACCACAGTAGTACCGGTATTGATAACCAACTGCCAGGTATCTGAATAATGGAATAATGGTCCGGTTATTCCCCAAACAATGATGATACCAAAAGCCGTGATAAATGCGCCCGAACTGCCCGTGGCTATAGTGGCCCAATTGGCAAAGCGTTCAAACAAATTCTTTTTCTTTTTATTAATTTCAACCATATAGCAGACTTTATCTTTTTTTAATGGAATCGCCAGCTGCCTGTAAACAACAAAGCGCCTGTACAACAAATGTACAGGCGCTTTGTTAATTTCTGATGAATATTATAATTTGCTGTAAACGTCGATACAGTTAAGGTCTTCAAAGGCAACAGAAAGCCTTTTTACAAAGTTTTCCTCACCTTTGCGTAACCAAACGCGCGGGTCATAATATTTCTTGTTTGGAGAATCCTCACCATCCGGGCTACCGATCTGGCTTTGCAGGTATCCTTCTTTTGATTTATAGTAATCTTTAATGCCTTCCCAGTAAGCCCATTGCATATCGGTATCAATATTCATTTTGATAGCACCATATGAAATAGCTTCGCGGATTTCTTCCTGGCTTGAACCAGAACCACCATGGAATACAAAGTTGATCGGTTTTTCGGCAGTTAAACCAAATTTTTGTTTAACATACTCCTGTGAGTTATGCAGGATAACCGGTTGTAACTTAACATTACCTGGTTTGTACACACCATGAACGTTACCAAAAGCAGCAGCTACAGTAAAACGGGGGCTTACTTTTAAAAGGTGCTCATATGAATAAGAAACCTCTTCTGGCTGGGTATATAAACGAGAGCTGTCAACATCAGAATTGTCAACACCATCTTCTTCACCGCCGGTTACACCCAACTCAATTTCAAGGGTCATGCCCATTTTAGCCATACGCTCAAGATATTTAGCCGAAATTTCGATATTCTCTTCAATAGGCTCTTCTGAAAGGTCGAGCATGTGCGATGAAAATAGAGGCTTGCCTGTTTCGGCAAAAAATTTCTCGCCATGATCCAGGAGGCCATCAATCCACGGTAACAATTTCTTGGCAGCATGGTCTGTATGCAGGATAACCGCAACGCCGTAATGCTCAGCCAACAGGTGAACATGCTTTGCAGCAGATACACCACCTAAAATACAGGCCTGAAGTTTTGAATTATCCAATGATTTGCCGGCGTAAAACTGTGCACCGCCATTTGACAGCTGAATAATAACCGGAGAGTTAACAGCTTTAGCTGTTTCCATAACTGCATTGATAGTATTAGTACCAATAACGTTTACTGCCGGTAAAGCAAACTGGTGCTTTTTTGCTGCTTCAAATAGTTCCTGCACCTGATCGCCGTGCAGAACACCTCTATAATTTTTTAAATCCATTAGCGTTTATTTGGGGCTCGAAGTTATAAAATTTATTGAATTCGGATAAGCAATCTTAAAAGTATATTAAAACGGTAGTAAAAATAGGGTTAATTTAAAAATATGATATAATTAATTAACAATCCGATCCTTTTATTACAAAAATAGCATTAAATAAGTAATTAAACTTTCAAGCAAACAATTTGCCCCCTATAACTTTTTATATACCGGCACCACATGTTTAATATTTTTTGTTTCTTTGTACCCAATTGAAAGAGTTAGACACAGATATGGCATGGTTTAAACGAGAGTTGAAAGGGATAATTACGACTACTGAGGAAAAGAAGGAAGCCCCCGATGGCATCTGGAATAAATGCCCTAATTGTAAGAAACCTTTACACTATTCTGAGCAGGTAGAAAATCAATATGTGTGCCATTACTGTGGCTTCCACCTGCGCATAGGTTCAAAAGAATATTTTTCGGTACTATTTGATAATAATGAGTTTACAGAGCTTTTTCCTGAGCTTACATCCGGTGATCCGCTTCATTTTGAGGACACCAAAAAATACACCGACCGGCTTAAGGAAACTCAGCACAAAACAGGTTTAAAAGATGCAATAAGGGCAGGCGCCGGTAAAATTGACGGTCAGGACCTGGTTATCGCCTGTATGGACTTTAACTTTATTGGGGGCTCAATGGGATCGGTAGTTGGTGAAAAGATAGCCCGCTCTATTGATTACTGTATCCAACATAAAGTTCCGTTCCTGATGATTTCAAAATCGGGTGGTGCGCGCATGATGGAAGCGGCATTTTCACTGATGCAAATGGCTAAAACATCGGCTAAGCTTGCGTTGCTTTCACAGGCAAAAATCCCTTATATATCTTTACTTACCGATCCAACCACCGGTGGCGTAACAGCATCATATGCTATGTTAGGCGATATCAACATTGCCGAACCGGGCGCGCTGATAGGCTTTGCAGGGCCAAGGGTAATTAAGGAAACTATTAAAAAAGATCTCCCGAAGGGTTTCCAGACTGCCGAATTTGTGCAGGAACATGGCTTCCTTGATTTCATTGTTGACAGAAGAGAAATGAAAGAAAAATTAGCCTCGTTTATCAAAATGATGGCCGATTAACGATATAAGCAATCTTTATTATATGGTAAGGGATAAGCTTAAATGTTTATCCCTTATTTTTTTGCTATAGCTTTTGGAAAATCGTCATTGCGAGGAGGAACGACGAAGCAATCGCGAACTCTGCAGGGGCACATAGCCGTCTGTAAAGTTGGGGATTGCTTCGTATCTTGCAATGACGGGTGAATAAGCCTTATCTCCACGACCTATCTGCCCCCCCCTCATCCTGCCATTTTGACAATATAATAACAATTGGAACACACATTGATGTTGCATTGGCGACAATCATTAAATCAATCCTATTAAAATATAGTTATGCAAGAAAAAGGCAGCATTTCGATCCACACCGAGAACATTTTCCCGATCATTAAGAAGTTCTTATACTCTGATAATGAGATATTTTTGCGCGAGCTGGTATCAAACGCGGTAGATGCTACCCAAAAAATTAAACGTTTAGCTTCATTAGGCCAGTACACCGGCGAACTTGGCGACCTCCGTGTTGAGGTTGCTTTTGATGCAGACAAAAAGACCATCACCATTAGCGATAATGGTATCGGTATGACCGCCGAAGAGATTAAAAAGTACATCAACCAGATCGCTTTCTCAGGCGCCACCGAATTCATGGAGAAATTCAAGGAAGCAAAAGATGCCAACGAGATCATCGGTCGCTTTGGTTTAGGTTTTTATTCGGCTTTCATGGTAGCTGATAAAGTAGAGATCCAAACCCTATCCTACCAGGAAGGCGCAGAGCCTGCTTTCTGGGTATGCGACGGTAGCACCGAATTTGAAATTGGCGAAGGTATTTTAGAAGAGCGTGGTACCGAGATCACTTTGTATATCAATGATGAATCGGCCGAGTTTTTAAGCCAGTACAAATTGCAGGAGATCCTGGATAAATATTGCAAATTTTTACCTGTGCCTATTAAATTCGGCACTAAGACCGAATCTGTTGAAGATGGTGTTGACGAAGAAGGTAAATCAAAATACACTTCAGTTGAAGTTGATAATATCATCAACACCACCAACCCTATCTGGACAAAAGCACCATCTGAATTAAAAGATGAGGATTATCTTGACTTTTACAAACAGCTTTATCCTTTCAGCGAAGACCCATTATTCTGGATCCACCTTAATGTTGATTATCCTTTCAACTTAACAGGTGTACTATATTTCCCTAAGCTGAAAAATGATTTCGAGTTCCAGAAAAACAAGATCAAACTATTCAGCCGCCAGGTATTTATTACCGACGAGGTAAAAGATATTGTTCCTGAATTTTTGATGCTATTACATGGCGTTATCGATTCACCGGATATTCCGCTTAACGTATCAAGAAGCTTTTTACAGGCAGATAGTAACGTTAAAAAGATTAACAGCTATATCACCAAAAAAGTAGCTGATAAATTGTCAGACCTTTTTAAAGCCGACCGCAAAGCTTACGAAGAAAAATGGACCGACATTGGCCTGTTTGTAAAGTATGGTATGGTGAGCGAAGACAAGTTTTATGACAAAGCCAAAGACTTTGTTTTGGTTACCAACACCGAAAAACAAAACTTTACGCTGCCCGAGTATAAAGACAAAGTTGAAGCTAACCAAACAGATAAAGACGGTCAATTGGTTTACATCTACACCAATGACCCTGCGAAACAGGATTCGTTTATCCAGTCTGCCAATAAAAAAGGCTATGATGTATTGGTGATGAATTCACCTATTGACAATCACTTCATCAGCCAGTTGGAGCAAAAATTAGAGAAAACATCATTAAAACGTGTTGATGCTGATGTTGCTGATAAACTGATTAAAAAGGATGACGCGCTTGAAACGGTACTTACCGAAGAACAAAGCACGCAGGTAAAAAGCATTTTTGATAAAGCCATTAACAGGCCAGCTTACAACGTTCAAATAGAAAGCCTTAACCCAGACGAGTTACCGGTTACCGTAACTATGGACGAGTTTATGCGCCGCATGAAAGATATGGCAGCTATGGGCGGTGGCATGAGTTTTTACGGAAACATGCCTGATAACTACAAAGTAATTGTAAATGGCAACCACAAACTGGTAAGCCGTATTTTGCAGGAAGAAGACGAAACTGTACAGGCACAACTTTCAAAACAAGCTTTTGATTTGGCATTGTTATCACAAGGCTTATTAACCGGTGCCGATTTAACCGAGTTTGTTAAACGCAGTGTTAGCTTGATATAATACATTGCTTTAATAAAGCAGCAAATCCTTTACTTTAAAGGCCATCTGAAAAACAGGTGGCCTTTTACATTGAAAGGATCTCTGCTAAGTTTTCTTTAAGAAGAATAATTTCAAAAGGATCATGTGTTATTTTGCAGATTTGGCCATTACTTTCAATCCCTATAAAATCACCGTCTTCAAGATCTTCTATATGATAAAACACCCGGCCTTTCAGGTTTAGTTTATAAACATTCTCCGGCTTAATCAACTTCAGGTCATCTTTACTTATTATCCTTTTCAGGCTTTCATAATCCTCATTGTCATCCGCATAAAACTCCTTGACATAAGCATCTGTATCAGCACTAATAACATCAATAATCTGTTTTTTTAAACCGTGTATAGAATATCCTGTGATAACTCCGTTATGTACGTATATTACATACATAAATGTTTTACTCCCGCCAATATCCCGCACTTTTATATTGGTAATTTTATAGCCATGCTCGCGCTTGCGTTCAAAAGCACTAATCCCGTCGGCATAAGAAAATGCCACATAATCAGGATAAGAGGCACTATAACCAACAAGAGATGAGGCAAATATATCTGCTTCTATCTGGCGTTTCAGATATTCAAACTCCGTTGGCAGTTTTTCAAGCGTTTTATACATCAGCACCAATTCCCAATCCTGTACAGGGCGCTTTGACTTTTTTCTATTAAATAGCCGAAACATAATTTCAATATCTTTTTAGTGCCTAAATCTACTGAATTACCAGTGGGCTTTTTTGTTTAAAAGATTGCTTAAATTTGAATGTACTTAAACCTAAATAACTCTTTACTGTCTAACCACTTAAACATTTATATCATGAAAATCTTAAACAAAATAGCCCTTTTGGCTGCTTTCATATTTATTGGCGTTAACGTAAGCTTTGCTCAAACCAAGGCTGAAAAAAAGGTAGCCAAACAGGCTGAAATCAAAAAGATGGTAGAGGACCAAAACTTTGTATTTAAGGCAAATTATGCTTTACCGATGCGGGGCGGTACCAGGCCGCTTACCTCTGATTATGACATGACGATAAGCAAAGATACCATTGTATCATTTTTACCTTACTTTGGCCGGGCCTATGTAGCGCCTCCTCCGGGAACAACAGATGGCGGCATCAAAGTTAATACTACCAAATTCACATATTCGTCAGTAAAAAAGGGAAGCGGATGGAATATCACGATCAAACCCAAAGAAAAAAACATAGCCGACTGGCGCGATGTACAAACATTTAACCTAAGTATTTCGCAGGATGGATACGGCTCCCTGCAAGTGATCAGCAGTAACCGCGACCCAATATCATTCAATGGTTATGTGGAAGCGAGGAGGAAGTGAGTCTTAAGTACGAAGTTCTAAGTATTAAGTCCGAAATTTGCTATATGGAGCTTTCGGACTTTTCTATTATATCGAGCTTTATAACTTATGACTTCCGACTTAGTACTTAAGACTCTATCAATCCCGCATTATCCTTCAGCTCCACTCCCGACAGTTTCCGTTTGAACGCTTCATTAATTAAATAAAAAATTTTCTTTGCTGCTTTTTTATAGGTTAAACCTTTGGGACGGATATTAGAAACGCAGTTTCGTGATTCGTCTGTCAAACCGGGTTTGGGATTATAGGTAAGATATGCACCAAGACTATCCGCGGCACTTAGACCAGGGCGTTCACCTATCAGGATCAGCGAAAGTTTAGCCTTCAGGCCATACCCAATATCGTCGCCAATGGCTACCCTCCCCTGTTCAACCAGACTTATTGGCGCAAGCTTTAAACCATCGGCAACCAACAAAGGAATTAGTGCATCAAGCAGGCCTACAGCGTTTTCATTTACAGCGGTTGCCGAAAGGCCGTCAACTATCATGATAGCTATATCACTTTTAGCGCTATAGGCGTTTAATTCGTTCAGCGAGGCGTCGTTCAGCCTTCGTCCAAGGTCGGGTCGTTGCAGGTACTGCCGACGGTCGGTTATCCGGCTATGCAAGTGTAAAACCGGCAGTTCAAAGTGCATCAGCGAGTTTGTTAGCTTAGCAAGATCAAGCTCAGAATATACGGCATCACGTGCATGTGCATGTGCCAGTTTAAACTCAAGCGACTGTTTTAAGGGGATACTCGTTCCCACCCGGCCAATAGCTATCCGCGCGGAAGTAAATTCCTGCAAAGCTTTTAGTGGCTCAATTTCCTGTGGGATATTTCGTTTCATTTAATGGTTTACTTATGTCCTTGATATAGCAGCAACCTGTCACTCTGCCTTCGCTCGGCTCCAGCTGAATGACCATTATTCATAGGCCTCCGGCCTGTGTGCCATAAGAGCTACGTCGGCCAGAGGCCGTGAGATAGCTGACACTCGGCTGGAGCCGGGCGACGGCAGAGGATGACGCCGTATTTTTTATTTTTCGTCAGTTCAAAAAACCTTTTACCTTTCGCCTTTACCCTTTCGCCTTCAATCAAAAACCTCTCAACAACCCGTGTTCCGTAACAGGCAGCATATAACCTTTATCATCAACAATCCTCTGCTTTATCAACCAACCCTCAAACTCGGGAGCGGGTTTCAACCCCAATACTTTACGCAGGTAAAGGGCATCATGAAACGAAGTTGACTGGTAATTAAGCATAATATCATCCGAGCCCGGAATACCCATCACGAAGTTACAACCCGCTACACCAAGCAACGTAAGCAGGTTATCCATATCGTCCTGATCGGCTTCCGCATGATTGGTATAGCAAACGTCAACTCCCATGGGCAAGCCAAGCAGTTTTCCACAAAAATGATCTTCGAGCGCGGCACGGATGATCTGCTTGCCATCATATAAATATTCGGGGCCAATAAAACCAACTACAGTATTCACCAGCAAAGGATTAAACTTACGGGCGACGGCATAGGCCCTCACTTCGCAGGTTTGCTGATCTACCCCGAAATTGGCATTGGCCGATAGGGCGCTACCCTGTCCGGTTTCAAAATACATTACATTATTACCAACAGTACCCCGCTTTAACGATAATGTGGCCTGGTAAGCTTCCTCAATCAAGCTTAAATTAACCCCGAAACTGGCATTTGCTTTTTCCGTGCCTGCAATGGATTGAAAACATAGGTCGACAGGGGCGCCTTCGTTAACCAATTGTAATGTGGTAGTTATGTGGCTTAGCACGCAGGTTTGTGTAGGGATATCGAAACGGTGCCGTAACTCATCCATCAACGTCAATAAACTGCTCACCGCCGCCGGACTGTCAGTCGCCGGGTTGATGCCTATAACAGCATCGCCGCTACCAAATAATAAGCCGTCGATGATGCTGGCCGCTACTCCCCGCGGATCATCAGTTGGGTGATTGGGCTGTAAACGGGTACTAAAATGTCCCTTTAACCCTATGGTATTACGAAAGCGGGTAACTACCTGGCATTTATTGGCCATAGCAATCAGGTCCTGATTGCGCATCAGTTTGGATACTGCAGCAACCATTTCGGGTGTTAAGCCGGGAGCTATAGTTGTTAAAGTAGCACAGTCAGTTTCATCACTTAATAACCAATCGCGCAGTTCACCAACCGTTAAATGACTGATGTGGCCAAAGGCTGTCTCATCATGATCATCAATAATAAGGCGGGTAATTTCATCATCCTCATAAGGGATCACCACTTCGTTTAAAAAATTTTTAAGCGGCACATCGGCCAGGGTAATTTGTGCAGCCACACGTTCCTCATACCCGGCGGCACAAAGCCCGGCCAGTTCATCGCCCGAGCGATAAGGCGACGCCTTCCCCAGTAACGTTTTAAGGTTGGGAAATTTATAAACCCGGTGATGTATGTTGTGGCGGTACATATTTATATCATTATGTCATTGATCATTGGGTCATTTTTTTCAATCATTATGTCATTGGTTCATTATTCAAAAAGCGAACAAACAAATGACTTATGACTCAATGATTAATGACCTCATCATCCATCGGTGCGCTCATCATGTCTTCTGTTAATGCAACTTTATGTTTACCCATCACTATAAAAATCAGCAATACAATTACTAATCCTCCTGCAAAAATGAGGCTCATATCGGGGTTAAAATATATAGTAGCAAATAAGCATACTACACAAATAACCAAAGCTATTGCCGGGAAAACCGGGTATACCGGGGCCAGGAAGGGCCGGTTTAAGCGCGGCTCCTTTTTGCGTAGTATAAACAGGCTCAGCATACTCATGATATACATAACCACTGCACCCAGTACCGAGAGCATGATGATCTGATCTGTTTTAAATTTATAAATGAAGATGGAACTTACTATACCGCTTATCACAAGGGCCCAATGCGGCGTTTTGAACCTGCGGTTAATATCAGATAGCATCCGGGGTAAATATCCACTGCGCGCCATGGCAAATACCTGCCTTGACGAAGCAAGGATGATCCCGTGCAGCGAGGCAATCAAACCAAACAAACCTATACTGGCAAATACTTTGGTTAAGCCATTACCTTTGCCCAATACTATCCCGATAGCCTCGGGCAAGGGGTAGTCTAAATGGCTTAGTTCGCGCCAGTCGGTAAGCCCGCCGGTTATGACCATTACACCCAGCGCTAACACTACCAGCGTTATAATAGCCGATATATAGCCGCGGGGAATATTCCTTTTCGGGTTCTCCACTTCTTCGGCCACCATCGCAACCCCTTCAATGGCCAGGTAAAACCAAACTGCAAAAGGCAGGGCTGCAAACACACCAGCCCAGCCAAAGGGCATAGGATTGGTGAGGTAGTTTACCATTTTAAAATGTGGCGATACAATACCAAGGTAAAGCAGCAGCTCAATTACGGCAAGTATAGTAATGAACACCGAAAACGTAGCCGATTCCTTTACCCCAAGCATATTTAAAAGGATAAAAAGAACATTAAAGCCCATAGCGGCCTCTGCTATAGGGATAGCCGGGTATAAAAAATGCAGATAACTCCCTAAAGAAACTGCTACAGCAGGCGTAGCCACCAGGAAATCAACAAGGGTAGCGTAACCGGCAATTAACCCGCCAAACGGTCCCATAGCCCGATACGCATAAGCAAAAGCGCCTCCCGCATGAGGTATGGAGGCGGTGAGTTCGGTATAGCTAAAAATAAATGTAATATACATCAAGGTGATAACCAGGGTGGCTATGAGCAAACCTATAGTGCCGGATACAGCCCATCCCAAATTCCACCCGAAATATTCGCCCGAAATAACCAAACCTACGGCTATGGCCCATAAATGGATAGGTTTCAAAACCCTTTTTAAATGTTCTGTAGATGTTTCTGCCATGCGCCGCCGTTATAAATAATATTTTATCGCCTTAAATTACTCAACAGGCAGGTTAAATCAAAATTACGGTACATTATGGAATTGTTAAGCCATACTTTTCCGAAAAATACAACAAGTTCCGGCGTCTTCTTTTACAAAAAAAGCTCATAAACTAAAATAAGAGGCAAACAACAATCGTTAGCAAACAAAACAGCCGATAAAACTTAATTTATCGGCTGCAATTCTATTATAAAACAATTAATAGTTAACGATTAGGATATCACTCCCCTATTTACACCATCAGCTTATCCTTCAAATATCCCATACTGGCTGTAATACTTGCAAAGGCATCTTTAGGCATATCATGCTCTACAAAAAAGTGTTGCATACCTGCTGATTTAGCCGCTGCAAAAATTGGTTTAAAATCAATAGTGCCGCCTCCTACAGGTTGTATATTCTGCCTGCCTGCATCCAAATCTTTCACATGCCAAAGCGGGAAACGACCGGGATGTTCCTTAAACATTTCTACCGGATTTTTACCTGCCTTAACGGCCCAGGCCAAATCAAGCTCCATTTTTACATTACCTGCATCTGTTTCGCTTAATAATAAATCATAAGGCACTTTACCATCAACCGCGTGGAACTCCATATCGTGGTTATGATATGCAAACTGGATGCCGGCTTTTTTTAGCAGCTTCTCCCGTTTTGTTCAGCACCTCAATGGTCGATTTTATTTCATCAAGCGTAGCCGTAGGCGAATTGGCACAAACCAGGTATTGAACGCCGCCTTCAGCAACCTCGTCAATCACCTGCTGCATATTATCGCGCAGGTTCAATACAGGAGGCAATACCATCGGCTTACCATCTGCACCTGCAGGCATTTTTGCTCCCGGTGGCAGTTTAAACGGAGCGCCAAGAACATGGTGCGAGGTCCAGCTCATGCCCAGGTTATTCACCATGGCTTTAAATTCTTTAGGCTTCATACCATAATAGCCGCCTTTTTTACTAAAGGCCGATTCCAATTCCTTGTATCCTATAGCTGCAATTTTGCTCAATGTGCCCTTTACATCTTCGTCAATAACGCCGAAAAAAGTAAACAACTGCAGTCCTACAGGATGATGCTCCATGTTACTCAAAAAACTTGCTGCTTTACCCGATAAGGCCATGCCGCCAAGCACCAATGCACCGGTGCCTTTAATAAAATTTCTTCTGCTGTAAATCATGCTTGATAATGGTTAATAATTAACTGGTACAGTAAAGCTAATTAATTAATAATAAGCCAGGAAATTTATTGTGTCTTTTTTACACAATAGTTTTATATAAAAGCTAAAAGCGCAATACTGAAAGTTTAAAACCGATAAATAGGTGGAATCAATATTAGTTAATGTTATCTATAATCTTTGTTAATTAACTATCACATGGTATTATTTAGTTAACAAACTGACGGGCTGCTGCAGAGGTGCAAAAAGTTTGTAGAAATAAATAGATGAACGTTAAGTGTGCCAGAGGTACGCAACCATTATGAGGATTTAAGTCGTTAAGACTCTACTCACAAAATGATATTTTTAATACGATCTTTGGGCGTTGCCTTCGGCCGGGCTATCCGCTCATACGCCTGCAGGCATTACGCTCAGGGCCGGTATCCGCTCCTATCCCTAACGCATTCAAAATAAAAGCATTACCTGTTTAATTGATCCTGATCAAACAATTCCAGGTAATTGATTATACAACGCCGACAGTATAATGATTTTTATTTCTGTAAATTTAGGTTATCAGGTTAACATTTATAAAAAATACAGGGTTGTGAGCTTTTACTCCAGGTACAAACAATTGGCTATCAAGCCTGTCCAGCCGGTTTGATGTGCGGCACCTAAACCAAGACCTGTATCGCCATCAAAAAACTCATAAAACAAAATGTGATCTTTAAAATGCGGATCGGTTTGCAGTTTGGGATTTTTACCATACACCGGCCGCTCAGCATTTTCGTTTTTCATAAACAGTTTGGAAACCCGGGCATATAGTTCGTTCGCTACCTCTTTCAGGTTCATAAAATTTCCCGAACCGGTTGGGCATTCTATTTTAAACTCGTCGCCATAAAACATATGGAACCGGTGCAAACTATCAATAATCAGGTAATTGATGGGCATCCAGATAGGGCCGCGCCAGTTGCTGTTACCACCAAATAAACCGCTGTCACTTTCGCCCGGCACATAGGATATGCCAAATTCAACTCCATTTACCGAAACATGGTAAGGGTGTTTAAGGTGATACTTTGAAAGTGACCGGATCCCGTAGTCGCTTAAAAATTCATTTTCATCTAACATGTATTTGAGCAATGACTTCATCCTGTAACCACGCAGCAAACTTATCAGGTGTTTGCCGTTGCTTCCCTTCTCGTTCCAGCGTGAAACCAGCGATGCAAGATCGGGGCGATTTTCGGCAAACCATTTCATGCGGTCTTTAAACACCGGGCTTTCCGTAATATCTTTTTCATCCAATACCTCGGTAGCAAACAGTGGAATCAGCCCTACTATACTCCTAACCCGCATTTTAATAGAACCATCATCAGGGAAACGGATCTGATCATAAAAAAAGCCGTCGTCATCATCCCAAAGGCCTTCATTGTTTTCGCCCAGGTTTGACATGGCCCCAACAATATAAATGAAATGCTCAAAAAACTTAGAAGCGATATCAGCGTAGGCTTTGTCGGTTTCGGTAAGTTCGGTGGCAATGCGAAGCAGGTTAAGCGAATACATGGCCATCCAACTGGTGCCATCGGCCTGTTCCAAATGCTGCCCGGATGGTAAATGCATATTACGGTCAAAAACACCGATGTTATCCATGCCCAGGAAACCACCCTCAAAAATATTATTGCCCGATTGGTCCTTGCGGTTAACCCACCAGGTAAAATTGAGCATCAGTTTGTGAAAAACCCGCTCCAGGAAATAAGTATCCCCTTTTCCATTGTTATTTTCCTTATCGGTTTTATATACGTTCCATACAGCCATGGCATGTACCGGAGGGTTTACATCGCCAAAATCCCATTCATAGGCAGGCAACTGGCCGTTAGGGTGCATATACCAATCGCGGGTAAGCAAAATCAACTGATTTTTGGCAAAGGCCATATCAACGGTTGCCAGCGGCAGGCAGTGAAAAGCAAGGTCCCAGGCGGCAAACCAGGGATATTCCCACTTATCTGGCATTGAAACAATATCGCGGGTATTAAGATGCGTCCACTTACTGTTTCGGGCTTTTTGCCTTTGTGCAGGCGGGCGGGGCATCCCTTTATCACCGCTAAGCCAATGGCGGGTATCTGAATAGTAAAACTGCTTGTTCCATAACATGCCGGCAAAAGCCTGCCGCTGAATAAGGCGGCGATCGGGGTTCATGGTAGCGCCATGAATATCGTTATAAAACTGGTCGGACTCTGTTTGGCGAACAGCAAAAACCTCGTCAAAATCCTCAAAACTATAATTTGCATCTTCAGACAGTCGCAAGCGTATAGTTACGCTTCGCCGCGCCGGGATATTTAAATCGTAGTTTATAGCTGCTTTGGTACCCATGTTTTTAGGATTTACTGTATCAGCACCATGCACAATATAATCGTTTATACCATCCTTATAATACTTTCGGCCATCGTCATAATTATAAAGCCTGCGCGAGTTAGTTTCATTATCACAGAACAGGAGTTGAGCTTGCCCTTCGATGTGCAGCCACATTTGCCCAAGGTCTTTATGAAAAATGCTGATCACTTTATCCGAAGAAGCACAAAGATCTGGTTTGCGCGAATCATATCCCCAAGCCCAGGTATTGCGGAACCATAAAGTAGGCATTACATTAAGCGGAGCATCCTCTTCACTCCGGTTATGAATAGTTATTTTAATGAGGATATCTTCCTGGGCGCTTTTGGCATATTCGGTAAAAACATCAAAATATTCGTTACGATCAAAGATCCCCGTGTCCATCAGTTCAAATTCCGGATCCTGGCGGCCGCGGCGTTTGTTCTCATCAACCAGCCATTTGTACGGAAACTCGTTTTGCGGATATTTATACAACGTTTTCATGTACGAGTGTGTAGGTGTACTATCCAGATAGTAGTACATCTCTTTCACATCCTCGCCATGATTGCCTTCGGGGTTGCTTAAACCAAAGTATCGTTCTTTAATTATAGGATCTTTTTTATTCCATAAGGCGATAGCGAAGCAAAGGTATTGCTGCCTGTCGCAAATGCCGGCTATGCCTTCCTCACCCCAGCGGTAAGCCTTGCTGCGGCCCATATCATGGGTAATGTAGTTCCAGGCATCACCATTTGCACTGTAATCCTCCCTCACGGTACCCCACTGCCTGTCACTTACGTAAGGCCCCCACTTTTTCCAGCCTGTATCCTTTAACCTTGATTGTTCTGCATTCATAGTATAGATGACAATTTACACTATCCCTAATTTAAGGTAAGTGTTTCGCAAAGTAGATTTAATTAAGGAAAGTTACAGATATAAAAGGCAGGTTTTACTGTTTAATGAAGAAATGGAAGGATTTGGGGGTATCTCTTTCGACTAAAACTTATCGATGACTTAACCTTCTATCTTATAAATCTACCATTCGCCCCAAGAATGAAACATTGTCATCCGGTGCTTATTGGCATCTACCAATACATACCCTTTTGCTATCATAGCCTCTCCCTCAGTTACATAAGTCCAACCAGAATTAAATTCATACAGGGTACAGTAATCGTTAACGCAACCCGAAAAACTTAAATCAGCTTCGGTATTACCACCATAAACTGCTAAATCTGCTTTATCTGGTGTTTTATTGCCTTCGTTTCTGATGGAGATTTTTTTATTTCTAATGGTGTCGATAACCATGGTCTGTAGTAACCTCCAACCGTTGCCTTCTGCAAATCTGATTACATCCTGGCTATTATAATTACGTAACCGATTTTTCCAGGCAATCGTGCGTGTTCCGCCCCATGGTCCCTGATCGCTGGCAGATTTTATGATATGATCGCTGTCAAACCCTTTCCAAAACCCTGCCGGGCTCAATTTATTACAGCTAACCAATATCACAGCAAAAGCCATTATTGAAATCCGCTTCATCGATATCAAAGTAGATTAACATGCTGTACAGCCCACTGCAAACTAAAAACTGCCAACTGATTTACGCCCATGCATTCCTTAAAAACCTGAGCCAGTTGCCGTGCATCATATTTTGAATATCCTCATCAGTATAACCGCGTCTCTTTAACAGATCGGGCACTTTTTGCAGATCGGCAATGGTTTCAAGGTCATAAGGGCATTGCTCACGTCCGAAAGCGCCATCCAAATCAGTACCCATACCTACGTGCAGGGCATTACCGGCAATCTGGCAAATATGATCGATATGATCAACCATAACTTCCATATTACAGTTCATTCCTTTTGGGGTAGATACACCCCTTACCCATCCGGGCACCATCATCCAGGCATCAAGGGCGGCGCCGATCACTGCGCCGCGGTCGATAAGGGCTTTGATCATCTCATCGCTGTACTGGCGGTTATGATTTACCAGTGCCCGGCAATTGTTATGACTTGCCCAAACGTGCCCGTTAAAATGATCAAGTGCTTCCCAAAAACTGTCATCGCAGAGATGGGTAGCATCTAAAATGATATTCAGCCGCTCCATTTCTTTAAGCAACTCATGACCTTTAGGCCCCATATAGCCGGTAGCATCAGTACCCTGAGCATATCTGCCGGGGCCATAATGCGCCGGACCAACAGCCCGCAAGCCATAATTATAAGCCCGTTCCAAATGCTGAACCGTCACTATCGAATCGGCACCTTCCAAACTTAAAATATACCCCACCGGCTTTTTTTCTGCCGGGGTACCATCATTCCAAAGTTCCAGGTGTTTTTCAAGCGACGGCAGATCATTCACCTGCACCATTTCGCCTGCATCTTCCATAGCCCTGTACCAGGCTACTTGTCCCTGGGTTTGTGCCCAGGCCTGCTCGGGCGAATGCCAGCCGGGCAACGGATTATCCGGCGCTACATAACGCCCTATCTGGGTAGCTACTACCAGGCCAATATTCCCTTTACGCAATTCGGGCAAGGTAACAACAGCGTTGGCACGATCTGGCTTATCGGTTAAGCCTTCTTCGCGTTGGTTTACTTCAGCAAGCGGGCGCGTAAGGTCGCGGTTCCACTCCAGGGCGTTCATGCTTAAATCTAAATGGGCATCTATAACAAACATGGTATCAGGGGTATTTAGATGGTAATTTTGCGGTCGCGGGCCTTGTTAAGCCACTCACCGGTAACATTTTCGTTTTCGATAGTATAAACGCGCTCATACAACGCAACCGTAGGGCAAACATGGTGCGGAATGCCGTAAAGCACATCGCCTATTTGATATTGATGATTATCGCCTGCCTCAACCACCAAATGTTCTTCGCTTTGGCTCACCGGGTAAAGCTCCTGCGCATTTAAAAAATAAATACGTTTGCTTAATTCGTTTTCAGCCGATATCGACTTATGCCCCACATCCAGACAAAGCTTTGTTGGGCCGGGCAGGGAAATCACCCGGGTAACAATCAATGCTGCAGGTAAAAAGTCCTGCTCAGGCATTCCCACCTGGTAACCTTTATCCCAGTAAACAAACGTACCCGGGCTGCATTCAACATAATTACGTTTGGCATGGATAGGAAAAGTTGGTGAGCCTCCTGCTACGATAACCGGTTCGGGGTAACCTTTACTTTTTATAGTTTGCTGCAATTTAAGCACAGGATCAAACGCAAAATTACAGCGTTCGGCCCGTTTCTGCAGGTCTACATCATGGATGTGGCCATCATAGGCATGCAAACCCACGGGGTTAATGCCCGGCAGTACGCCGCAGTCCATATAAAGCTGAAGGGCTTCAAAACCAGGCGTTATACCGGTGCGGTTCATGCCTACGTTCAAATCCAGGTATACGTCGATATTGGCATTAAATCTTACCGCTTCGTCAGAAATCTCTTTTGCCGATGTGGAGTTATCAACCAAACACGAAAAACGCGTGTGCGGATAAGCATGGATCAGCCTGATGAAACGGTGCAGTTTAGGCCCCAGGGGTTGGTAAGCCAGCAAAACATCGGGGGCCTTGTTTATGGCCAGCAGTTCGGCCTCAGCAATGGTGGCGCATTTGAACTTACGGATGCCGGCTTCCAGCAGCAAACCAGTAACCTCAGCATTTTTATAGGTTTTAACATGTGGGCGCAAACGGGCAACATCACCGATCATGTCGGTGAGCCTAATAATGTTTGTTTTAACCCTGTCGGGATAAACAACCATTGCCGGGGTATCCAGCTTATCAACATCCTGTATATTATACCAGTTGGGCGTCATGGGTTTAATATTTTTTCATGTAAAGACGCATAATTGCGTCTTCGAACATCCAGAGCCGCCCTTATGGTGCCTCTGCAAGCGGGAGACGCAATTATGCGTCTCTCCAGAATGGAAATTGTAGATTTTATTCTAATTCAAACAGCGCTTCAATTTCAACGGGGATATTATCAGGTAATGAGCCCATACCCACCGCGCTGCGTACGCCTATGCCGTTCTCCTCGCCCCAAATTTTGGCAAAAAGTTCGCTTGCGCCATTTATGATGAATGGGTGCTTTTCAAATTCGGGTGTACAGTTAACCATACCCAGCACTTTTATAACACGTTTAATTTTATTAAAACTGCCGATGTTGGCTTTAATGGTAGCGAGCATAGTTAAACCAACCTGTTGTGCAGCAAGCTTGCCATCTTCCTGGCTTACTGTTTCACCAATGCGGCCAATAATCAGCGAAGCATCATCCTGTACCGGACCATGGCCCGACAGGTATAAATATTTACCATCAACTAAACATGGTTTATAAACGCCAAGCGGCTTTGGTGCAGGCGGCAGATTTAAACCCAGCGCTGCAAAGTTTTCTTCGGGAGTGTTCATGAACGTAAAACTATTGTTTTTAAGTAAAAAAGTATCCATAAAAAATAATTTTACACGAATGCTGTCTGCCGAAGAGAATTTAATTCGGAAAAATTAGTTTTAAATAAAAAAGCCGGGGATCTCACTCCCGGCTTCACCAAATCAACTAAGTAGTATATATAATCTCAAAATTTAAACGACACACCAAAATTGATAGCATAATCGGCAAATGCCGCGTCGCCGATAACGTATTTACCGGTGGCTATCGAGTTTTCTTTATCAGTAACACTTTGTGTGCGGTCGCGTTTCAGGGCGATGGGCACGCTGGCAAAGATATTTACCCTTTTAAATGCATAGCTCAGGGCAGGCTCTGCAGAAATGATATAACCCGGACGGCGGAAAGCATCGCTTTTACCTATCAGGTCATGAACAGGGATCCCTTCAATACGGCCACCTGCAGATATGGTAAACACATGCGCTATGGTATAATTAACACCTAAACGAGCCAGATACTGATCGGGCACACTTGAAATAGCTTCGTTGGCCAGTGATGAGCTCAAAGTTTCACGATAAGTGCGGGTGCCGTTGGTATTGCGCGGATTACTCATATAGTACAAGTTAGTATACCCGCTAAAGCCGCTGCCAAAACCCAGGTAACCGTTTGCTTCGGCAATGATGCCCAGGCCACCATCGCCTAACTGGATGGATTGATCAACAGGGCGCTCGGAAGGGATGACATTGTAAAAATGTGATTTATAATTAAAATCGCCGGTAGGCAACTTGATACCTAAACCAACCTGGATATTTCCCCTGGTTTTACGGCTATCAAACAACCACCTGTTAACAACGATGCGGGCATCGCCAATACCCTGCGAGTATGAATTATGGCGCTCTTTACCGCCGTGCTCATATAATGAAGAGCGGGTATTAACAAGATAAGGTACACCAACAGATACTGACCAATACTGGTTAAAATTACGGGTAAGATTTAGATCAAAAGTATGCTGATGGTTGATCACCTCGTTACCTATCACCAGGCGCTGCTTCTGCTCGTCGCTGCCCTTAAAGTGGCGAAACGATTTAAAATAGCGCCATGAAGCGGTGAGCTCCCAACCTTTGTATGAAGTGTCCTGCGTAGTATGTTCCATGTTACTGAACGGGCCATCTCCTTTAATGGCAACGCAGCCTTGCGCGTGTACACCGGTATAGGTAAGCAGCAGGCACGTCGCCGTGCAAAAAAGAAATTGTAAAGTATGTTTCATAATATGTTGTTTAAATGTAATTGCACCTTAAGCAGTGGTTAAATAAAGTCGGGGTCTCAATCCCGACTTTAAAATCAACAAAACCAATTTTCTATTTAATTCTAAAAGTTACCCCCACGTTAATGGCATAATCTGCAAATGCAGCATCACCCTGGGCATAAGTTCCTGTTAAGCGGGTTGTAATTTTATCCGGTACGCTTTGCGTACGGTCGCGTTTTAAGGCTACAGGTACAAAAGCATAAATTGAAAATGATTTAACACGATAGGTAACGCCAGGCTCGGCAGAGATGATATATCCAGGCCTGCGGAAGCCATTACTGCCCCCTACCAGGTCATGCACCGGCAGGCATTCGTAACGTATACCGGCTGAAAAATCAAACTTGCTGACGCCGTAGCTTGCACCGCCGCGGATCATTACCTGGTCGGGCACGCTCATAACATCGCTGCCGTTAGCAACCGCTTTGGCACTTGGTGTACCGCCACGGGCCGATGATACACCATTTTGCTCCCTTGGACTAATCAGGTAGTAAAAGCCGCCATACAGACCAAAGCTGTGTGTAAAATTGTAATAGGTATTGATCTCGGTGGTGATACCGGTTCCGCCGTCACCCAACTGAATGGATTGATCAACCGGTCCAAGCGTTTTGCCATCGTTGGCAGCTGTATGATAAAAATAATCCTGATAGTTGTAGTTTCCGGTTGGCAGTTTTAAACCCAAACCAACCTGGATATTTCCGCGGCGGGCCTTTGCTGGGTTTAGCAACCAGGCGTAAGCGGTTAAACGTACATCGCCCAAACCAAAGGAATGTGTTTCCAAACGCTCCTTACCTCCATGCTCATATAATGATGAGCGGCTGTTATCAACTATAGGTAAATCAACAGCAAACGACCAACGGTTATTAAATATGCGGGTTAAAGTAAGATCCTGTGTATATGAATGATTAATTACATTAGTTCCTTGTTGAATTCGTTGTTTTTGCTCTTTGGTACCAACGAAGTGTTTATATGAGCGAAAGTAACGGTTATTGCTGTTTAACAACCAGCTGCCATTGTTGGAAACACTATCAGGATGTTCATCCATAGTGCATAAGCCGCCTGTGCTCCTGATGGCAACGCAGCCTTGCGCATTTGCCTTTGCAAAAGTTGCAAATATGATGACCGTTGTAACGCCAATAAATTTCAGTACCAGTTTTTTCATAGTATTATTAAAAGTATTTGTGTGCATTTGCAATTGTTTAGTTAATATATTTACAAAGCAGGGCGATTTTTCAACCTGTTCAATAAACTTTTTTATGTTTTGATGATTTAGCTTACTCTTAAATATGATGTATGTTTAAAAGGCCAGAGAATATAACCAGCCGGTGCTTTTTTAACCGCAAACCATAAGGCCAGCAATACACCGTAGCTGCCGCCGCGTTCTATCCACTCAAACATTTCGTATTTTGGATAAAAGAGCTCGCTGGATATTTTCCATATAATAAAAACGAGGAGTATATTTTTAAAAGGACGAATAAGCACTGTTAACGCAGCCAGCACTTCAAACAAGCCAACAAACTGAGCCGTTTTAGCCGGTTCAGCAAAACCAAGCGTATGGTATTGACTTAATAAACCTTGCTTTTGGATAAGGTTGAGCCAGCCATGGCCTATTAGCAGCAAAAATGCAAATACCCTTAACCAGGTAATAACTTTAGCCAGGGTTTCGGCATTGATACTAACATTATCATCCATATGGGCAAACCATTGTTTTTTACCTAATGGGAACCCTCCCTGTACCAACAGTAAAGCAAACGGTGCACCATAGTTGCCGGCACGTTCAATGAACTCGGCAAAAGGTTCGCCCGACAGTGGGCGCATAGATGCAGTAGCCAGTCCCCAAACCACCAGCCATGCAGCTATGGCACGGGTTGGATAAACCAGCATAGAAATGCCCATTAATATATCCACGGTACCTACATAAGGCATCAGTGTATAGGCCATTTCTTTACCGATACCGAAAACACCAAAGTAGTTACACCAGATTTGTTTGGTAATAATACCAAAGCAACCGTGCCCTATAAAGCACATAACTACAGCCAGGCGAAGCGTGTGATATATTTTCTGATCGTTTGTTAAGCTGCGCATTGTTTATTCGTCCTCAATTCAACATCCTGTTATTTTGCGTCTGCCCTATCAGCCTTCCCTCTGTTAACTGCGTACTGGCCAACTTTATTTCCGGTTACCAAACCAACTTCGCAGTCGCTACGATAATGAATAGCCCCATACAACCTCGACATAGCCGCCGCATGCGCCATATCGGTAAATTTACTCCCCCTATCAGGCAGCAAATAGGTTAGCACAGTAGCAGCCGCACCGCTAAAGTTAGAGTGGCCTGATGTATAAGCCGGGAAGTTTGGCACCCCGGTTAAGGTTTTGATATTTGGATTGGCTTGCGACGGACGCTGGTTAAAGTAAAAATATTTGGTATCCCAGCATACAATAGCAGCATCCATTTCGGCCATGTTTAACAAGGCAAAGTTACGAGCCCAGCGTACTTCGCTGTAATTTTGTTTTACAAATTCATCAGCTGCAATAGCATTCCAGTGACCTGTAGGCGTATAAGTACCGGCACCATCGGCCCAGAAAGCAACCAGCTCTTCATGATCGCGGCTATGGTCTTTACTGAATGACAATACTTCTTCTGTTTCTTTTTTAAATTCGGCCGAATTTGTTGCGTACGGAGCCGGGGGCCTGATTGCAGCTACAGTAGTTGAATCGAACAAGAAAGGCGTAACTTTTGAAAACAACGGCAGCATTGGTGGCCTTTTGGGGGTTTCCAGGCTCACCCAAAATTGCTCGCCTTTTGCAGCGGTGATGGTTTCAAAGTTTTTCCAGATAGCAGGAGAACCGCCGGCCTTGCCTGCACCGTCATTACGGGCGCGGGTAGCAAATATGGCGGCTACCTGCCTGCCTAACGATTCGCCGGCAGCAAATTCGCCACGGGTATTAGCTCCTGATGCCATCCTGTATAATCTTTCTTCATCAACCTTTTGTTGTATATAGGCTACATCCGCAGGGAATAATAATTTCATGATCTCAGATGTCGCACCAGATACTACCGCGTCCTCGCTTGGGTACGAGGGCAGTTCGGATGCCGGGATCAGTGCTTTAACACCCGAGTCATTTTTATATGGTGCTGTACGTTTATAAACGTTTTTGAAATGCCATGCAGCTATCAGCGCATCATATTGTGCAGCACTTACATAAGCGTAGGCACGTGCAGCATAAGGCGGGTTTGAAAACGGAAATTCAGGGTAATTAAAAGGATTGGTAGAACTTGGAGCCGGATAAGTACCATCAGGGTTTTGGTATGGCGGTATATTATGTTTGGCTACCAGTTCGCGCAAAATCTCATTCCATCTTAATACAGAGCCCGCGCTCCAATATTGGATCTTTGACTGCTGATCACTGGTTAGATTTTTCTGTAATCCTTTGATCTCGTTCAGATCGGCTACATAGGCCGGTGATGTAACAGCATCAGGCGCGCCTACGTTCAACACACTAAAATCTTTAACAAGCACGGGGTTCCAGGTATCGGCAGTAAGGTCAAGATTTGAGGGTTTAAGTGCGGGATACAGCGAAGTACGGTCTAAAATATCCTTTCGGCATGAGCTAAAGGTTACCGCCGCCAAAGCTGTGATTGTAAATATATTAAGTATAGTTTTTTTCATTTCATTGATCATTGATTGTCCAACCTGTTATTACTTCTCCTTTTTGGTGCTAAACACATAGTACACACCTGCAAATCCCGACCGGGTTTGGCCTACATTACGTCCGTTTAAAACATAGTTACCGCCTGCAGTAAACTCAAGTCCGCTGACAGACTGGAAACTGTATTTCAATATTAGACCAACAGCTGTGCTATTCATGCGGTTACTTGGAAAAGGCATATCGTTTTTACGGATATCAAAGCCGCTTGTGCTTGTAATCTTTGTAAAAGTGGCCTCGGCATTAAATTTGAGGCTGCGGTAGCCGCTGCTAAACATAAAGTTGGTAGCGTTTGGTAACTGCACCTCATTGGTGTAATGCATTTCGGTAGTGTAGTATGAATTTCTATCGATAGTAATATTATCGCGGCGAATGTACTGACCTGAGCCTGCCACAAAGAATCTGCCTGTTTGATAGTTAAGCAACGCACGGAGCGCTACACTTTTACTATGTAAACCTACAGATAGGGGTAAATAATCGGCCTCATAATTGGCTAACGGCAAACTACCTGTAGCAATTGCATGAACGCTGAATAAACCGCGGCCTATCTCTTCTTTTACCGCCATCCATTTAAATGAAACCATAAGGTCCTGAAATGACTTTTCGCCCCTTAAAGTACCCGCAGAGGCGTTGGTGGTTACGTAAGGCACCATAAATAGCAGGTTGATCCGGTTTGAAAGACCATAATTTCCACCCAGACTGTAAACATTGGTACTTACAGTGCCCAAATTTGGATTATCCCTTTTAAAGGTACCCTCCCAGTAGTGGTCCCAACTCCCATGGGTGTATACTGCGGCAGCACAAAAATAATTTTTAGGGATCATCAATGCGTCAGCATCGGTTTGGGCTTTGGCACATTGTGCAACAGCCATTAAAAAAGAAACTACAATACAACATCTGTAAAAATACAGCGACATAAATTTCATTACGTTTAAATAAAGGGTATAAAAAAATGGTAAAACAAAAGCCGGATCAACATTATCAACTGAAATCGCTTAACCACCGATTTGTTGATAATACATCAGCATTAAGAAGCATGATCAAAGCTGTAAACGAAACTGTTGTACCTAAAATTAACAGCACAGTTGTTGTGCAGGTTCAAACAACAAAATGATAAAAAAAGCTTTGTGTCCTTAAGAGCAGGCACAAAAATCAATTTAACTCATAATTTACAGGCAATAATCAGCAGGCAGAGTTTGGCGGTTTGCCGGGCGACTCGATGAAGGGTGAATTTACATGGTAGGCTATAGGGCGTGGTTTTACCTTTAATGTCCTTCCGTAAGATAAGAATTGGTAATGCATAACCTGGAAGCTGTATTCGCCCCCGGCGTTTATCTTTTTTTGCGATGAATCATGCCCCTTTTTACTTAAAGGCACATCGCTTATTTCTTTAGCAATAATGAGGTTTGCATTAACCAAACGGGTTTTAACACTATTGGCTATACAAATAAATGACATGGTATCCTGCGTAACCTTATAACGCAGGTAATTGTAGTAAACACCTTTTAATTGCAGTTGCCCCTGATCATGGACATAGCCACTCCAACTGTGAATTTTGGGAAGATGTACAGGAATCTTGATCTCTACAAGTTTGGTAGCGTCAACCTTATTTTCATAGATCTGCTTAACAATTTGTACTTCGGACCGGTGAATAAAATACTCAAATACTAAACTGTATCCGCCCAAATTGAACAGATGTACGTTTAATAAAAGTATCGCTATAAGCTTCTTCACCAAAAGAAATTTTGTCAGGGTATATAATTGCCAGTAAATATATGTAACAATATTGTTAAAACAAATAAAAAGTAAAATTGTATCAATCACAATTAAACGCCAGCCTAATTAGGATTTTGCCAATCTACATTAGATATATTTGCGGGTATTAACCCGTAAACTATGGATCTGATAACCCAACCCTGGCCCTGGTATGTAGCCGGCCCGCTGATAGGCCTTGTTGTACCTGCCCTGCTTATTATCGGAAATAAAACTTTTGGTATCTCATCATCACTGAGGCATATCTGCGCGGCATGCATTCCGGCTAATATTTCCTTTTTTAAGTATGATTGGAAAAAGGAAAGCTGGAACGTGTTTTTTGTTGCCGGCATTGTTTTGGGCGGCTTTCTGGCTGCACAATATCTTTCTGCTAATCATCCGGTTAATATCAATCCGCAAACCCATGCATTGCTGCAACAACAGGGAGTTAAAGATTTTAATGGTTTATTACCAAAGGATATCTTCAGTTTTGGTGAACTGCTTACCTTAAGGGGTTTTATTTTTATGGTGACAGGCGGCTTTTTAGTGGGCTTTGGCACCAGGTATGCCAACGGCTGCACATCCGGCCACGCCATCATGGGAATCTCGAACCTGCAATGGCCATCGCTGGTGGCTACCTGCTGTTTTATGGCAGGCGGTTTCATCATGAGCTGGTTTATTTTACCCTACCTATTACATTTATAATATGCGCAATATCAAATACCTGTTTGCAGGCCTCCTTTTTGGCATAGTGCTGGTGAAATCAGAAGTGATATCGTGGTTCAGGATCCAGGAAATGTTCAGACTGCAATCGTTTCATATGTATGGTATCATTGGCAGTGCTATTATTGTAGGGATGATCTCTGTTATGATCATTAAACGTTTTAAGATCAAAACCCTTACCGGCGATGCTATTGTTATTCCCGACAAAAAATTTAGCTGGGGCAATGTATATGGCGGGCTGATATTTGGCTTAGGCTGGGCAATTACAGGTGCCTGCCCCGGCCCGCTGTTTGCGCAGATTGGAAGCGGCTTTTTGGTTACTTCAGTTACGCTTTTAAGCGCTATTGTGGGGACATGGGTTTATGGCTTGCTCAGAGAAAAATTACCACATTAAATTAATTTCATGCAAAGGTGCGAAGCAGCAAAGGATTTACAAGCACTTAAATATTACTTCATGATCCAACGAAAAAAGATCCCGGTTTCAAATATTTTCAGCATCCTCATTATGGCATTGGCGTTGTTGATAATTTTTAATCCAAATGCAAAAGGCTATCTGATCAGGGGATTGATGTCGCTGGGTTTTTTCCAGCCCGATCCCGGGGGGTACGCTAAGCATCACGAAAATATTGCCAATGTACCGGATATCCAGTTTAAAGATGCAGGCGGTAATACCATATCGTTAGGCACCTTAAAATCTAAAGTGGTATTTATAAACTATTGGGCTACCTGGTGCCCTCCCTGCATCGCAGAAATGCCTAAGGTAAATGAACTCTACAAAAAATTCAGGAACGATCCAAAAGTAGCCTTTCTTTTGGTTGATGTAGATAACGACCTGCCCAAAGCCAAAGCTTTTATGCTTAAAAACAACTACGACCTACCTTTATATATACAAATGAGCAATGTACCCGGCACTTTACTGGATGGCACTATCCCTACTACTCTCGTATTTGATAAAGAGGGCATGCTTATTTATAAGCACTCCGGCGCGGCAGATTATAGCAGCGAGGAATTTGAAAAATTTATGAGGAACCTTGATTAGCTTGATTAAAGGATTCCCTGATAATACTTTTCTTAAAGGCTAACCACCGGTTTTATTCAATTATGCTTATAATTCAAGGTAATCCTTTAATCAAGCTAATCATGGTTAATATTTTTTATTGTTCTTTTAACACTTATTCTCATTTTTTTTCTTTTCTTTACTGCACAATTAGTTAAATCCTAAGTTTCAATGAAAAAGAACCCGTTTTTACACCTCGGCGTTATCGCTTTGTCCTTATTGAGCTCGGCATCCTTCGGGCAAACAGGTACACTTAATATCAGTACCGATTCAAAAACAACCATTAGCAAGCACATTTACGGCCAGTTTGCCGAACACCTTGGCCGTGGCATTTATGGAGGCTTTTGGGTTGATAAAACCCTCCCTGTAAAAAAACAGGACCGCATCAGGCTTGATATTGTTGATGCCCTTAAAAAGATAAAGATTCCTAACCTGCGCTGGCCCGGCGGCTGCTTTGCCGACGAATATCACTGGCGCGATGGTATTGGTCCGGCTACCGCACGCCCACGCATGGTAAATACCAATTGGGGCGGTGTTACCGAAGATAATAGCTTTGGTACGCATGAGTTTTTGGAACTTTGTGATTTACTGGGTTGTGAGCCTTATATTGCCGGTAACGTGGGCAGCGGCACGGTTGACGAAATGTCGAAATGGATAGAATATCTTAATTCAAACAGCAGCAGCACGGTAGTACAGGAACGCAAAAAGAATGGGCATCCGGCTCCTTATAAAGTAACATTTTGGGGCGTAGGTAACGAAAGCTGGGGTTGCGGCGGCAATATGACACCTGAATATTACTCCGACCTTTTTAAACGATACGCTTCATTCGCTAAAGATTACCCCGGCGCCAAATTAAATAAAATAGCCAGCGGACCGAATGCAGATGATTACCGCTGGACGGAGGTTTGCATGAAAAACATCTCGAGCGGTATGATGGCAGGTTTATCGTTGCATTATTATACCATACCAACAGGTAATTGGGGCAAAAAAGGTTCGGCAACTAACTTTGACGAAAAAGAATACTTCAGCACTATGGTAAACTGCCTTAAAATGGAGGAACTGGTTACCAAACATTCGGCCATTATGGATAAATATGACCCGGATAAAAAAGTGGCCCTCGTTGTTGACGAATGGGGCATCTGGACCGATCCGGAACCCGGCAACTGGGGTGTTCTGTATCAACAAAATAGCTTGCGCGATGCTTTAATAGCAGGCACAACGCTTAATATATTCAATAACCATAGCGACCGTGTTAGAATGGCTGCACTTGCACAAGCCATCAACGTGCTGCAGGCGTTGATATTAACTGATAAAGAAAAAATGGTGCTTACGCCTACCTACCATGTATTTGATATGTATAAAGTACACCAGGATGCCAAATATCTGCCCATTAAGTTGAGCGTACCTGATTACGAAGTTGACGGCAAAAAAATTGAAGCTGTAAATGCATCTGCTTCGCAGGATGCGGCCGGCAAGGTACACATCTCATTAGTTAACCTTGATCCGCACAATACCATTACTATTACAACCAGCCTTAGCGATATAAAATGGCAAACCGTTAGCGGCCAGGTATTAACTTCGGCTAAATTAACAGATATTAATACATTTAAAGATGCCAACAAAATTCACCTTAACGCTTTTACCGGCGCTAAAAAAGACGGTGACAAACTGGTAGTAAGTCTGCCTGCAAAATCAATCGTAACACTCGAATTGAAATAAAATTCCTTTCCCCTAAATACAAATGAGGCTGCATCAAATACAAATGATGCGGTCTTTTTTTTTGCATATAAAGCAATTGAACAAACACGGATAACCAACCTGTTAGTTTTAAGCTTTACGTATTCTGCTTTTAATTTTATAATGGCTCCCGGTTTTTTCTTTAAGTTGAGGACAGAGGCTTTTCAGATCAAAAGTTAAAACCTTTGAAAAAGTTTTTAACACAGCCCATCATGATCATATAATTAAATCAAAAAAATCCACCTGCTATTGCTAACAGGTGGATGGGGATATAAATTAAAACAATAAACTCTTAAGCCAAATTGCGCCCGGCATTTACAATACCGTAAACCGTACGGATCACCAGCTTGTTATAAACATCATTAAGCTCGGTATCCTTTTCATAATTGATACATTGCAGGGCGTAATGCTGAATGATCACCAACGGTAACACTATTTTTTCGCGAATAGCGATAGAACGGCGCTCAACCGGGTATTCTTCCATCAGTACGGTGCTGCCGGTTAGTTCAAGAAGCATTTCGCGGGTAAGAATAAACTCATCGCGAAGCATTTTCCAGAAGGTGCCAAATTTTTCATCCTGTTCCAGGTACGCTGTAACCCTAAAGTCCGACTTCGACATCGACATCATACAGTTATCCAGCATAGTTTTAAAGAAGCCTGATGTTTGATAAAGCTCTTTAATCTCGTCCCAGCCGCCAGTTTCTTTAACCTGTTTAAGCGCAGTACCTACGCCGTAAAAGCCGGGGATGCTTTGCTTTAACTGGCTCCATGAAGTTACAAAGCTGATGGCCCTAAGATCTTCCAGTTTTAATTGGGCCCCAGCATTACGCTTGGTTGGACGACTGCTAATATTAATCCTCGACAATAATTTCAGCGGACTGAATTTTTCAAGGTATTCAACAAACAGCGGATGTGCGCGCAGATCGATAAACAGCTTGTAGCTCACGTCGGCCATTTGCTGAATGAGTTCCTTGTGACGGTTATCAAGCAGATCGTTACGGTTGGGGTGCAATGCTGAAATAATACCTGCATTGATCAGCTGTTCCATATTAAATTGGGCCGTTTCAACCGAACCATATTGCGAACTAACGGTTTGCCCCTGTATAGTTAACTGGATATGCTCGTTAGCAATCTCTTTACCCATCGATGCATAGAAACGGTGTGTTTTACCACCACCGCGTGCCGGCGGCCCTCCCCTGCCATCAAAAAACGCCAGTTGGATGCCGTATTTGCGGGCCATCGCGGTAAGCTCAACTTTAGCTTTATATATCGACCAGTTAGCCATCAGGTAACCGCCGTCCTTAGTACTATCCGAAAAGCCAAGCATAATAGTTTGCTGGCTACCCCTGTTTTTCAGGTGCTCGGCATAAAACGGATGGGTATATAATTGTTCCATGATGCCTGCAGCATGTTCCAGATCGTTCACGGTTTCAAACAGCGGCATAAAATCGATGCTTAAGCTGTCTTTTTTCCACCCGCTCCATAAAAACAGGTTAATCAACTGCAAAATATCCGAAGCGCGCTGACAGTTACTGATAATAAAGCGCTGGCACGCCCTTTCACCATTACCCTGTTGAATTTGCTTAACCAACCTGATCGTATCCAGTGTATCGTGGATCATAGCATCTTTTTCCTCTTTAGGGCAAACAAAATCGGCCTCTTTAAAGGTGATGCTCTTTATTTTATCTTCCTCGCTTAGTTCCGAATAACCTTCCGCTACACCTGTGTCAATATTTTTGGTTCCGTAATCAAACACCTTACGTAAAATACGGCTGTCCTGCCTGATATCAAGTGTTGCAAAATAGCATCCAAAAAGGCGTACCTTCTGGATCATATCCTCAACAATATTCACGAACAAACCATCGTGATCCCGAAGGATAACTTCTTTTATAGAAAGCAGCAACTCCAGTAGTTCGCCTTGAAGATCAACCGGGGTTAACTGTTCATTAGCGTTTTTGTAAAACAGCGTTTCCAGTTTAGTCATGGCCCCCTCAACACCGCGGAAAGTAATTCGGCGTTTAAGTACCCTGAAATCCCGGTAGTAACACCTGAACAGGCGCTGCCTTAAAAAGCTGGCAACTTCTTTAGTGGTTTGGGTAGTTACGTTGGGGTTACCGTCACGGTCGCCACCCGGCCAAAAACCAAGCTCCAGTATCTGACGGCTTGCAGCGTCAATATCAAACTCCTCTTCCAGTTTTGACTGGATCCCAGATACGGCATGATAAAATATATTTTCCAGGAACCAGGAAAGGCTGATAGCCTCATCAACCGGCGTTGGCGATGTTTTATTAAAGAATGGTGTTTTACCTAATTGCTGCAGCAATACATCAATATTATTGATGTCGTTGGTTTTTACAGCTTCAATTAAATCCGTCATGATGCCCAGCACCGTACCGGGATAAAACTGCGTAGGGTGAGCGGTAAGCACCAGGCGCAACGAAAAATCTTTTAATTTTTCACTGATATCCTGCCGGCTTTCATCACTGATGGCTGCTTGCTGCAACAGGCTTTGCAGGGTACCACTGTCATCAAACTTACCTATTTTATTAAATGACGAATCTTCAATGGCGTCAAATAAAACCACCTGCCGTTCAATGTACTGAATAAACCTGAACATGCGGTTAATCTGCTCGCGATGATCGATATCCGGTACATACTTTTCAAAAAACGACTCGATAATATCTGTCGGCGAATCATGGGTGATAGCGCCTTTCTCACAATGTGAACTAAAAAACGGTAATAAGATCCCTGTATCCTTTACCTGGTAAAACGGAAGTGTTTGAAACAAACTGTTATATAACTCAAATCGGGTAACAACCTCGTTATTGAAGGCTGCTTCTCTTTGGCTGAGTTTTAACGTTGGCGACATAGTAAAAAATTAAATTGAGGTAAAATTGATTGGTTTAGCTTTTGGCCTTTTCCGGGGGGTGAATTTACTGATCTTTAATTTAATTTCATCGAAAAGTAAATATTTATTAACACAAATCTTCAATTAATGCCATTTTTATCAAAAACAGATACATAAATTAAAATTATGTAAATTTGCAACGTCTTTTTGGGCCATTAAATTATATTTAATAAAACGGGCCGAACAAACAAAATTGCTTATAATAGTTCTGTTATTTACAAAGCTACTGCTATCATGTCTATAAACATCAGGGAGATAAAAAGTTTCTTTTACAGTCAATATTTTTCTGATGGGATCCGCATTTGTATAGGTATTTTACTGCCCTCCCTCCTGCTAATGCAGTTTGATAAATTTGATCTGGGCCTCACACTTTCACTGGGCGCATTGTGTATCTGCGTTATAGATACTCCCGGCCCGGTATCGCACAAGCGTAATGCTATGGCGGCCGGCAACCTGTGTTTATTTTTGGTTGCCGCTATTACCGGGTTTGCGCGGCTCAATGTATTTACCCTTGGCTTCGAGATCACCTTCTTCGCTTTTTTGTTTTCCATGTTTACGGTTTATGGCAACAGGGCAGCATCCGTAGGTACTTCATCATTATTGATCATGGTCTTTATGATGGATAAGGCATTGGCAGCTCCCGAGGTATTGGGTTACAGCGCGACTATCTTAGCAGGCGGTGTTTGGTATATGATCTTCAGCTTGTTGTTTTTCGGTATCCGCCCTTACCGCGCGGCACAGCAGGCCCTTGGCGAAAATGTGACCGATATAGCACGTTTTTTACGCATCAAAGCCGATTTTTATTTGTCGGATACCGATATTGACGAAAACTACCGCAAGCTGGTTTCCAAACAGATCCAGGTGAGCCAGCACCAGGATGCTGTGCGCGAACTGCTTTTTAAAAGCCGCATCATGGCCCGCGAATCAACGGCACCAAGCAGGATCCTGGTACTCACCTTTGTGGACCTTGTTGATATTTACGAACAGATCATGGCCACGCACTATGATTACAACCACATTCGCGAAAAATTTAAAGACACCGGCGTACTAACCGAAATAGCCCGTATTATCCATAATATGGCCGATGAGCTTGACGATATAGCCTATATTATATTATCCAACACACGCCGCCGCCATCTTACCGATTTTACAATTGAGTTGGAGAAGCTAAAAGTAAAGATCGACTCCATCGGAAAAAACAACCAGGAAACCAGCAATCTGGTGCTTAAAAAGGTGCTGGTAAACCTGCGTTCACTTAGCGAGGGGATCAACAATATTTACAAGTACTACAGCTCAAAAGCCGCCGAATCATTAAATGAGCCCAAAGGTGATGTGGAGTATTCGGCTTTTGTTACCCACCAGGATTTTGCACCGCATATTTTTTTCGACAACTTTACGCTGGCATCCGGCGCATTCAAACATGCCCTGCGTGTAGCATTGGTATGTTTGGTAGGCTTTATCACGGCTAAATTGGTTTCATTAGGCCATCACAGCTATTGGGTACTGCTTACCATCATTGTAATATTGAAGCCCGGGTTTAGTCTTTCAAAACAGCGTAACTACCAGCGTTTAATAGGCACCATTGGCGGTGGTGTTATAGGTATAGCCATACTTACCTTCATCCCTAATCTTACTGCGCAGTTTATTTTCCTGGTGATTTTTATGATGGGTGCCTACAGCTTTCAACGCCTTAATTATGTAGTGAGCGTAATTTTCATGACCCCGTATGTGCTTATCCTATTCAAGTTTTTAGGTGTGGGACTGTTAAATGTGGCGCAGGAAAGGATCATCGATACTATTATTGGCTCAACCATTGCCCTGGTAGCCAGCTACCTCATTTTCCCAACCTGGGAGTTTGAACAGATCCAGGAAACCCTTCGGGACGTCATTGTAGCCAACATCAATTACCTGGTTACCATCGCCGAAAGCATTTCGGGCAAAATGATCAGCATTACAACTTACAAGCTGGCGCGAAAAGAGGTTTATGTAAAATCGGCCAACCTTTCGGCCGCATTTGAGCGCATGACATCAGAACCTAAAAGCAAACAGCGCAAAATTAAGGATGTACATAAATTTGTGGTGCTTAATCATATCCTTTCCTCATACATCGCTACCATTGCATCAGCACAAAGCAAAAAGGAAATCCCGGTTGCACACCCTGAAGCCATGAAGCTCATCAAAAAAAGTATAACCGTTTTGAACGATACCGGTCAAAAACTGCATGCTGAAAATATTGAATTTAATATAGGTAAAATCCCCCCTGTTAACCCGGAAGCCCTGAAGCCGGTAGCCCAGGCCGAAGATGCTTTGTTGAAAGAGCAATTGGGCTTTATCAATAAGATCAGCTACGATATTGCAAAGATTACGGATAGTATATTGCTTGAACCATGATTTAGAGGATTTTAGGATTACGCTGATGCCACGTAATGTAGGGTAAAGACCTATAATCTCCTCTATATAGTATCAGAATAATCTTCTAATCCTAAAAATCATGGCACAGCAATATGTTTAAACCTTTAAATTAAAATATTTCCAAATACAAAAAATACCCGGTTATGGGGATACGTTCATAATGATTTTTCCCTACTTTAGCCATTGATGATACCTGTTGTTTCAAAATTACCCCAAACCGGAACTACCATATTCACCATTATGTCGGCCCTGGCCAACGAACTGGGTGCAATAAATCTGTCGCAGGGTTTTCCTGATTACGACTGTTCGCCCGACCTGATTGAGCTTGTAAATAAAGCCATGAAAGAAGGGCATAATCAATACGCGCCCATGGCTGGTGTCATGGCTTTAAGAGAGCGTATCGCCGAAAAAACCGAAAAGCTTTACGGCGCGGTTTATAACCCCGAAACAGAGATCACCATCACTGCCGGTGGTACACAGGCCATTTTTACAGCTATAAGTGCTGTAATTCACCCCAACGATGAGGTGATCATATTCGAGCCGGCTTTTGATTGCTATGCCCCTGCCATAAAACTGATGGGCGGTGTTGTAAAATCGCTTGCCCTTGAGCCGCCTAATTACCGCATTGCATGGGACATGGTTAAGCGGCTTATCAACCAAAAAACAAAAATGATCATCCTTAACTCGCCTCATAACCCTACGGCAACTATTTTGCATAAGGAGGATATTGACGAGTTGAGCGCACTGGTAAAAAACCAGGATATCCTGATCCTTAGCGATGAGGTATATGAACACCTGATCTATGATGGCGAAACCCACCACAGCATGGCCCGCTACCCTGATCTGCAGCAGCGCAGCTTCATCGTAGCATCATTTGGCAAGCCTTTTCATGCCACCGGCTGGAAGGTGGGTTATTGCATGGCGCCTGCTTATTTGATGAATGAATTCAGGAAAATCCACCAGTTTTTGGTATTCGCCGTAAACACTCCTATTCAGTATGCCATCGCCGAGCATTTAAAAAACGAAGAAACTTATCTTGGCCTGGCCGAATTTTTCAGGGAAAAACGCGACCACTTCAGAAAAGGCCTTGAACAAAGCCGTTTCAAGCTTTTGCCATGTTCAGGATCATACTTTCAGTCAGTAAGTTACCGCGCTATTACCGACGAAAAAGATGCCGACTTTTCTATCCGTGTGGCAAAGGAGTTTGGGGTAGCGTCCATACCTGTTTCGGCCTTTTACAGCAAGGGGATTGATCACCATGTGTTAAGGTTTTGTTTCGCCAAAAGGCAAGAAACTTTAGATAAAGCCGTTGATAGGTTAATTCGAGTTTAATTTTTGGTTAATGATCCATAGTTTATGGATAATAGCCAGATCATAAGTTTGATTTTGGATCATGGTCCATAGTTCATGGATCATAGCCAATTGTATAAGTTTTATCCGTATGGATCAATCAATCATCATGCGTTTTTTGCCGTGATCCATGATCCATCAACTATGAACCAAATATTATGGAGAATCTTAAAATTACTGTTTTTCAAGGCTACCTTTTTTGGGAAAATACCGATAAAAATCTTCAGAATATTACCCTCAGGTTATCGGGAGGGATCCGCGAAAAAACAGATCTCATCATACTGCCCGAGATGTTCAGTACGGGTTTTACCATGAACGCCGCCGAATTGGCTGAGCCTATGAATGGCAAAACCATGCAATGGATGGAAAAAACAGCCAAACAATATGATTGTGTGATAACCGGGACCATCATTATTAAAGAGGGCGGCAAGTACTACAACCGGTTAATCTGGATGCGCCCTGACGGCAGCCATGAACATTACGACAAACGCCACCTCTTTGCACTTGGCCAGGAACACAATACCTACACCGCCGGCACCAAAAAGCTTTTCGTTGAACTTAACGGCTGGAAAATTTGCCCGGTAATCTGTTATGACCTGCGTTTCCCGGTGTGGCTGCGTAATATAGAAGCTAATCCTTACGATCTGCTCATCGTGGTTGCTAACTGGCCCGAGCGCAGGGCTGCACACTGGCGTACCCTGATACCTGCCCGTGCGGTTGAAAACCAGTCGTACGTGATAGCAGTTAACCGAGTAGGCCACGATGGAAACGAGGTTTATCACAGCGGCGATTCCACCTGTATCGATCCTAACGGTAAGGTAGTTTATTATAAACGTGATGAAGAAGACCTTTACACTTTCAGTATCATAGGTGATGAGGTTGAAAAAGTGCGCCGTGCACTACCTTTTTTGAAAGATGCGGATGATTTTGAAATAAATATCTGAAAGAACCCTGATTCATAGGATTTGAAGATTTCTTGATTTTGTCTGAACCGGAATTTGAAGAATTTATTGAATTGCCAGAATATAGAGTTCAATAAATTCTTCAATTCGTTTAATTCGAGTTCAGACAGTTCCCCTCCCTACCATTAGTTTTCTTTCACTTCATACAAAATTCATAACCGTTTTGAAATTTTGTACTGTAGAATTGAAGAAGGAAACATGCGTACTATAAAATCCCTGCTATTTATATCACCGTTATTTTTTAGTTTATTAACACAAAAGGCCGAAGCACAAACAGATACGTTAAAGATCACTTTCCCTGATGCTGAAAAACAGTTCATTGAAAATAACCTGAGCCTGCTTGCCCAAAAGTATAATGTTGATGCCTCAAAGGCGCTCATTCAACAAGCTAAACTATGGGATAACCCAACCCTAAGCACCGATCAGAATATCCATGACGGCAGCACCAATAATTTTTTTAACCACTCAAACGGAGGCGGACAAATATTTGTCCAGTTAAACCAAGTGTTTGCCACTGCCGGCAAACGCGGCAAACAGGTAAAGGTAGCCGAAGACGATGCTAAAGTTCAGGAAGCCGCCTTTAATGACTTGATGCGTAACCTGCGTTATAATCTGCAGCTTGATTTTAGCCAGTTGGGCTCCTTGAATGCACAGCAATTAGTTTATCAAAACGAAATTAAATCAGCCACTGAACTGGTTAATGCTATTCAAAAATCATTTGATGTAGGTAATACCTCCATGAAGGACCTCATCCGCCTGAAAGCTCTATTGTTCGGTTTGCAAAATGACATGGTTGAAAATAACCGCCAGATCAATGATCTGCAAACAGAGCTTAAAACATTACTCCAAACCAAGGAAACCACATTTGTACAGCCTGTCATAAATGATAAGCCGGTTGAAACCGTTGATCTTGATGTGCAATCGCTCATTAGCCAAGCCATGACCAACAGGCCCGATTATTTATCGAACCAGTATCAATTAAATTCGGCTACCCATAATCTTGCTTATCAAAAAGCCCTTGCCGTGCCTGACGTAACTTTAGGTGTATCATACGATCAAAACAGTAGTTATGCCCGTCATTACTATGGCTTACAAGTTGGTTTTCCGATACCGTTGTTTAACCGCAACCAGGGCAATATCAAGTCGGCACAATACAATATCAAAAGCCAGGAGAGCACCCTGAAACAAAATGAATTCCAGCTTAAAAATGATGTAGTTGCTGCTGTTAATCAATATAAGCTAAACGTGCAGTTGTTCTCAACCCAGCAAATCGCCTTTAATGAGCAGTACGACAAACTGTTTGGCGCAATGCTCAAGAGCTTCCAGCAGCGCCAGATAAGCCTTGTGGAGTTTGTAGACTTTTTTGACACCTATAAGGACACCAAATTAAAAATATTGCAACAGCAATTCAACCTGCAAAAAGCAATTGCCGACCTCAATTTTGCCGTTGGCACAACCGTAATAAAATCCTGACTAAACTTTTAAGACTTACTATGATGAAAAGAGAAACGCTGTTTTCCGGCATCTCAGCTTTGCTACTACTTGCCGCTTGCAAAGGCAAGACACCTCCCGCTGTTGAAAACAAACAGGTAACTGTGAGTGATTCGATGGCTAAAATTATCACAATCGATACTGCCAAAATCGCTACCATAAAAAATGAGCTTACACTTTCGGGCGAGGTATCATATGATGACAACACTGTTGTTAAAGTATTCCCTTTTTCAAGCGGGCAGGTGTTAGATGTAAAAGTTTCGCTGGGCGATAAAGTGAGCAAAGGCCAAACCCTCGCCATTGTACGCAGCGCCGATGTTGCAGGTAATTATACCGACCTTAGCTCGTCAAAATCCGACCTTGCTATTTACAAACGCCAGCTTGAACAGGCCGAATACCTCTACAAAAACGGCATCTCAAGCGAGCGCGATTATACCGAGGCTAAAGAAAATTTCAACAAAGCCGAAGCCGCCTACAACAAAGTAAAAGAGCAGATTGCAATCAACGGCGGCGGTAATACCAGCCCCGGCGGTACATTGGTGATCAAAGCGCCTGAAAGTGGTTTCGTGGTCGAAAAAAATATTACGGCAGGCGGCTATATCCGTCCGGATAATAATAACAGCATGTTCACCATTTCCAACATGAAAGATGTTTGGATTTGGGCAAACGTGTTTGAATCAGACATTAGCCGTGTTAAAGTTGGTTATACCGCGAAGGTTACCACTATCGCTTATCCGGATAAGGTATTTACCGGCAAGGTTGATGCAGTGAGCTCTGTACTCGATCCGGACAACAAGGTATTGAAAATCAAAATAGTACTACCTAACGATGGCATGCTGCTTAAGCCGGAGATGTTCACCAGTGTGGTAATAGCCAACAGCGAAAAAGCGCAGTCGGTTGCTATACCAGCTAAAGCCGTTGTTTATGACAATAGCAAAAACTTTGTAGTGGTTTATAACAATAAAGACGATTTGAAGGTGCGCCAGGTAGCGGTTATCAAAACCGTTGAAGACACCACCTATATATCATCAGGTTTGCAAGCCGGTGATAAGATCATCTCAAAAAACCAGCTGCTTTTTTATGATGCCATTGCCGGCAACAACTAACAGGTGGATAAACCAAAAATTGCCTGGTTTTAAAACCAGGCATTTACGTTTTTAAAATACAAAGACAACAATGAACAAGTTCATCAAAAATATTATATACTTCTCGCTCAGGCACCGTTACTTTGTGTTTTTTATGACACTGGTATTGGTAGCTTTGGGTGTGTGGAGCTATACCAACACTCCTATCGAGACTTTTCCCGACGTTACCAATACACAAATCATTATTATAGCCCAATGGCCGGGCCGCAGTGCCGAAGAGATGGAAAAAATGGTTACCATCCCTATGGAAACCGTTTTAAACTCGGTACAAAAAAAGGCTAACCTTCGTACCACATCATCTTTTGGTTTATCATACATCCGTATTATTTTTGATGATGATGTTGATGATGCCTTTGCCCGCCAACAGGTATTAAGCCGACTTGGCAATGCCGATTTGCCCGATGGTGTTAAACCCGAGGTTGAACCGCCATACGGCCCAACAGGTGAAATTTTCCGTTACACCCTAAAAAGCCACACCAAATCTTTGCATGACCTTACCGCTATACAGGATTGGGTGCTTGACCGCCAGTTTAAATCAATCCCCGGTGTAGCTGATGTAAACAGCTTTGGTGGCGAGGAAAAAACTTATGAAGTGAGTGTAAACCCTTCGCTGTTACAAAAATACGGTCTTACTTCGCTTGATGTTTACACGGCCCTTAATCGTAGTAACATTAACGTAGGTGGTGATATCATCGAAAAAAACGACCAGGCTTATGTAGTGCGTGGTATTGGCTTAATTAATAATATCGAAGAAATTCAGAATATTATTATCAAAAACGTTAATAACGTTCCTATCCTGGCCCGTGATATTGCCGAGATTAAAGAGGGTGGTTTACCGCGTTTAGGCCAGGTGGGCCGGGATAAAAACAACGACGTTATTGAAGGTATTGTGGTAATGCGTAAAGGTGAAAACCCTGCTGAGGTATTAAAGCTCATTAACCAGAAAGTTGTCGACCTCAACAAAAGCGTGTTACCTGCCGATGTAAAGATCTCCACCTTTTATGATCGTACCAACCTGATGGATTTTTGTACCGAAACGGTGATCCATAATTTATGCGAGGGTATTATCCTGGTAACCGTTATCGTATTCCTGTTTATGGCCGATTGGCGCACAACGCTCATTGTTGCTATCATTATACCGCTGGCATTATTGTTTGCTTTCATCTGTTTACGATTAAAGGGAATGAGCGCCAACCTGCTCTCTATGGGTGCAGTCGATTTTGGTATTATTATAGATGGCGCGGTGGTGATGGTTGAGGGGATCTTCGTGGCGCTTGATCACCGGGCTAAGGAAGTAGGGATGCAAAAATTCAACGGGTTGGCTAAACTTGGCCTATTCAAAAATGTCGGCGCCGAGATGGGTAAAGCGATCTTCTTCTCCAAGCTTATCATCCTTACCTGTTTGGTACCAATTTTCGCTTTCCAAAAGGTTGAAGGTAAAATGTTCTCTCCGCTGGCTTACACTTTGGGTTTTGCTTTGCTTGGCGCGTTGATCTTTACCCTTACCCTGGTACCAGCTTTGTCAAGTATCTTACTTAACAAAAATGTAAGGGAGAAGCATAACCCGGTAGTGATATTCTTTGAAAACGGTATCCGCCGTATGTTTAGCTACACTTACCGTAACCAAAAACTGAGTCTCATTGTAGCAATAGCCTTTATGTCGGTTACCTTCTTTTCGGCTAAGTTTTTAGGTTCGGAATTCCTTCCGCAGCTTAACGAGGGCGCCCTGTGGGTAACCGCGCAGCTGCCAATGAGTACCTCGCTGGAAAGTTCGGTTAAGGTAACTGATAAAATGAGGCAGATCCTTTCAACCTTCCCCGAAGTGAAACAAACCCTGTCGCAGGTTGGCCGTACCAACGACGGTACCGACCCGAAAGGTTTCTTTAACGTTCAGATCCAGGTTGACCTTCTGCCTAAAAAAGAATGGAAACGAAGCATCAGCCAAGAAGAGCTGATAGCCGAAATGGATAAAAAACTGAGTCAGTTTCCGGGTATTGTATTTAACTATTCGCAGCCTATTATCGATAACGTAGCCGAAGCAGTTGCCGGCGTACCGGCATCTATGGCAGTAAAAATATTCGGGCCTGATTTCCAGGTGCTTGATCAGAAGGCCGACTCGGTAATGGCCGTGCTCAAGAAGATCCATGGTGTTGAAGACCTTGGTATTTTACGCAACCTCGGTCAGCCGGAGTTTCGTATTGAGCTTGACCAGCGCAAGATGGCGCTTTACGGTGTGTCTACTGCCGATGCCAACTCGGTTATTGAGATGGCGATAGGCGGTAAAGCGGCCTCGCAGCTTTATGAAGGCGAACGTAAATTTGATATCCGGATCCGTTATCAAAAACAATTCAGGGATACTCAAAGCAAAATTGAGAACCTGATGGTACCGACACTTAACGGTTCAAAAATTGCAATCAAAGAGATTTCCAAAATCACCACATTAACCGGCCCTGCATTTATTTACCGCGATAACAACATGCGTTACATCGCTGTGAAATTCTCGGTGCGTGGCCGCGACTTAGGTAGCACTATAGCCGAAGCGCAGGAAAAAGTAGGAGCCGCTGTAAAACTTGACCAGGGATATTCATTTACCTGGAACGGTGAGTTTGAAAACCAGATCAGGGCATCAAATACATTAGCGCACGTAGTGCCTGTGTGTTTACTGGTGATATTCCTGATCCTGTTCATCACCTTCGGTAACGCTAAAGATGCAGTGTTGGTTATCCTGAACGTGCCGTTTGCGTTGATAGGCGGTATTTTAGCATTACATATTACTAATACAAACTTTAGTATATCAGCTGGTATTGGTTTCATTGCCTTGTTTGGCGTATGTATTCAGAATGGTGTGATCCTGATCTCAGTGTTTAAGAAAAACATTGAAGAAAAAATGCACCTTGATGAGGCCATTATGCAAGGCGTGATATCACGTGTGCGCCCGGTAGTGATGACCGCGCTGATGGCTGCCATTGGTTTAATGCCGGCAGCTATCTCAACCGGTATTGGCTCGGAAACTCAGAAACCGCTGGCTATAGTAGTTATAGGTGGGCTTGTGACATCTACCATACTAACCTTATTGATATTACCTATTATTTACGCAATCGTGTACCGTTTAATACACCTTCGTGAAAACCGTAAGCTGCTGAAAAAAGTAGGTATGATAAAAGGATAAAACTGAATACTAATTATTTCGAATTAAATCGAATTTCACGAATTAGTTATTCTAAAACAAATAGCGATGTGGATATGCCCGTCGCTATTTGTTTTTAGTGACCATTTATTACACTAATAATAAAATAGGGAACTTTCCTGTTAGTAAATATTCGTGGTAATTAGTGTAATTTGTGCACACTCAAATCATATAATTGGTTTTAAATAATATGTCATTGATCAAACCCGTATTCCGCTCTGCTTTGCCGGTCGCCCTGTTGCTTGTTCTGCCCTTTTTATCATCGGCACAAAAGAAAAAGGAGAAGGAAAAAGACTACGCCCAACTGGTCGATCCATTTATAGGTACAGGCGGACATGGGCATACTTATCCCGGTGCGGTGACGCCTTTCGGCATGGTACAGCTTAGTCCGGATACCCGGTTGGAGGGTTGGGATGGCTGTTCCGGTTATCATTATACCGATAGCCTGGTATATGGTTTCTCGCACACGCATCTGAGCGGTACCGGTGTCCCTGATTACTGTGATGTATTGTTTATGCCAACCACCGGCGATCCTAAATTTAAAAACACCGATTATCGGTCGCACTTTAGCAAAAAAAATGAGAGTGCTACACCAGGTTATTATAAAACACTGCTCGATAAATATAATATTGGCGTTGAGCTAACTGCAACAACCCGTGTAGGTATGCATCGCTACACTTACCCATCAACCGATAAGGCAAATATTATTATCGATTTGCAGCACCGCGATGAGGTTTTGGATTCATGGATAGAAGTAGTAAATGATCATGAAGTACGTGGTTTCCGTATGTCGAAATCATGGGCCGATAAACAGCACGTATATTTTTACGCTAAGTTTTCAAAGCCTTTTAAAACTTACGGTATTGCTGTAAATAACGAGGTACAAAATGACCAAAGCAATGCACAGGGCAAGAATATAAAGTTGTTTTTGCAGTTTGATAATCCCGGCGAAGTGATCAGTAAGGTGGGTATCTCCTCGGTAAGCACCGAAGGTGCTTTAAAAAACCTGGATGCAGAAATACCTGATTTCGACTTTAAAAAAGTTCAGAAAGATGCCAAAATAGCCTGGAACCATGAATTGAATAAGATTCAGGTAGAGGGCGGCGCGCCGGCCCCGGCAACCCAAACCCAACCCTTAGGCGGAACAAGTCTATACAGTTATGCCCCCCCTGCTAAAAAAGTAGTGCAGCCCGATTATGCTAAAATCAAACAAACCATATTTTATACCGCCTTATACCACAGCATGGTTGCTCCCAATATTTACAGTGATGTGGATGGGCAATACCGTGGCATGGATCAACAGGTACATACAGCTCAGGGATTTGATTATTACACCGTGTTTTCCTTATGGGACACTTACCGGGCCGAGAACCCGCTGCTTACGCTGATAGACCGCAAGCGTACGCTCGATTTTATCAAGAGTTTTATGGCGATGTATGATCAGGGCGGCTTATTACCGATATGGCCGCTTGCAAGTACCGAAACCTATTGCATGATCGGCAATCATTCTATCCCGGTTATTGTGGATGCTTACGCGAAGGGCATTCGTGATTTTGATGCCGAGAAAGCTTTCACCGCAATGAAAGCCGCCGTAAACCGTAACCAGTTTGGGCTGGATAATTATCGCCAAAACGGGGCTGTTCAATCAGACGAAGAAGATGCGTCTGTGTCTAAAACATTGGAGTATGCTTATGACGATTGGTGTATAGCCCAGATGGCAAAAATGCTCAATAAAACCGACGATTATACCCAATACATTCAGCGGGCACAATACTGGAAAAACATCTTCAACAACCAGAATACTTTTATGCAAGCCCGTACCAACGGCGGCTGGCTGGAGCCTTTCGATCCTGCAGAGATCAACGGCAATTATACCGAAGGTAATTCCTGGCAATACTCGTTCCTGGTACCGCACGATGTAGAAACCCTGATTGATAAAATGGGCGGCAAACAGGCATTTGAAAATAAGCTCGATGAATTGTTTAGCACCCAATCAAAACTTAGCGGCAGTGATATTCCTGACGTAAGCGGATTGATAGGCCAATACGCCCATGGCAACGAACCAAGTCACCACATGGCATACTTGTACAATTTTACCGACTCGCCGGATAAAACCCAGTTTTACGTGAGCCGTATTTTGCGCGAAGAATACAGCAATAAACCTGATGGTTTAGCCGGTAATGAGGATTGCGGCCAAATGTCAGCCTGGTATGTGATGAGTTCGTTGGGAATTTACAATATTGCACCCGGTCAGCAGGATTTTCAGATCGGGATCCCGCAGTTTGATAAGGCAGTGATCAATTTGGAGAACGGCAAAAAATTCAGCATTATTAACCCCGGCGCCGGCATTACCCGCAGCAATATCTATCTGCAGGGCATGAACCTTGATAAAAAGGTGTACAGTAAGCTTTTTATCAACTACGATGATATTACCAAAGGCGGCGATTTTGAAGTATTCACCGGCAGGCTGGCTAATAAGATCTTTACCCAGGATTTGGAGAAGCCTGTTTCAAAGATCACCGATAACCTTATTGTACCTAATCCTTACATTATATCGCCCGCCAGGTCATTTAAACAACCTTTCAGCATTCAAATAAAGGATCAGGATACCGATGCAAAAATCTATTACACACTCGATGGCTCTGCTCCTACTTCATCGTCAACGCCTTATACACAGCCAATTACTATTAGCGATAATATCACGGTAAAAGCTATCGCGATAAAGGAGGGCAAAAGCAGCTTTGTTGATGAGGCAAGTTTCATCAAACTCCGCAACGATATTAAGCTAACTATACTGAATAAATACCTGCCTAATTACGCAGCGAAAGGCGATGAATCATTAATTGACGGGCAGCATGGCACTACCAACTGGCGTTTAGGCAATTGGCAGGGCTACCAGGGAAAGGATTGTATAGCCATCGTTGATATGAGCGCCGTTAAACCCATCAAACAAATCAGCGTCAGTACCCTACAGGATAGCCGCGCCTGGATTGTGTTCCCTAAGTATGTACAGTTCTGGACATCAAATGATGGCAAAACTTACAAACTGGCGACCACCGTTAACACCAAAGTCGATATTAAAGATACCAACGTGCAAACGCAGGAATTTACCGCGCCGTTAAACACCAGTGCCCGTTATATTAAACTGATAGCCAAGCAATACGGCCCGCTACCCGACTGGCATGAGAACAAAGGCAATCAATCCTACATTTTTGCCGATGAAATAACAATAGAGTAATGATTTGATGTGCGGATAAATAAAGTCTGCTATGAGATATCATTTAAAAATGAATAAAACTATTTCATTTTTAAACGGTTAGCTTTATACAAAAAACTTTACCACACATGGAAAATTACAAACCTACCTCTGACGACGGTAAGACCGCCGGCATCATCAGTTATTTTACGCTTATTGGATGGCTTATTGCCTACTTTGCGTTGTACACTAATAATAAAACACCGTTGGCTGCCTACCAGATGAGACAAACATTATTGTTTCATCTCGTTTCAATCGTAATTTCATGGATTGCCGGTTTTATTATAGGCATGGCCTTTGTAACATCAGGAATATTCATAGGTGCGTCAATCCTTTGGATTATACGCCTGGGCTTACTGGTTATTTGGATCATCGGTTTAATTGGCGCAATTAACGGCGAAAGAAAACCGATGCCGCTTATTGGAGAGCCCGCACAAAATATGTTTTCGGGTATTTAAGATTCAGAATGCTATCGCAGACTTACGAAATTTTGAAAATTTCGTAAGTCTTAATATTTCCGTTATTGTTTTTCTAACAAATGTTTAGCCTCCTGTAGTTTTTCCATTTCGTCTTTAGGCAAAACAGGGAACTCCAGCCTCAACTTTTTCAAGGTATCCCTGATTATAGTTGATATCGCGATGCGCGTAAACCATTTCTTATCAGCCGGGATAACATACCAGGGGCAATCATCTGTAGCGGTTTCGTTAATGGCTTTTTCATAAGCTTTCATATACTCATCCCAATGCTCCCGTTCCGCAATATCGCTGGCCTGGAACTTCCAATTTTTTTTGGGGTTATCTATTCGCTTTAAAAACCGCTTTTTTTGCTCCTGTTTTGAAACATTAAGGAAAAATTTGATCACAACAGTACCGCTGTTACAGATATGCTTTTCAAAATTGCGGATGCTCTCATACCGTTGTTCCCAAAACTGTTTATCAATATCTTCTACTTGTTTTATGGCCGGGTTATTTTCTTTTAAAACAAGCTCGGGATGGACTTTAACGACAAGCACATTTTCATAGTGCGACCTGTTATGGATACCAATACGCCCTCTTTCGGGCAGGGCTTTATAATGTCGCCATAAAAAATCATGGTCATAGTCTTCTGAACTGGGTTGTTTAAAGCTATAAACCTGGCAGCCCTGCGGGTTTATGCCCGACATGGTGTGCGCTATAGCGCTATCTTTTCCGGCAGCATCCATCGCTTGAAAAATAATAAGCAATGAATAACTGTTTGAGGCATAAAGTTGTGCCTCCAATTTAGAAGTTTCAGCTATCAGTTCATCCAAAACAGACCCGGCATCTTCTTTTTCGTAACCATCGCTAAATGCAGGGTCATGATCATTCAGCGAAAATATGCTATTACTTGGTACCTTAAATTGTTCTGTTAAACTTTTCATATAAAATAGATATCCATACAAAGTACAAAAACAACATTAAAGTTTTAGCAACTTGATTTCAAATATACGTTGCAACCTTCAACAGGCGATTTTTTTTATCCAAACAGCTTTTGATTTATTTATTGTGTACTTTGCACAATATAAATATGTATTATGCCAGTGTTAACCTAAAATTTACCTGTCTATTTTACGTTGTTTATATTTGTTAAACTGCACTATGATATAGTGTCATAATTTTACATCTTTACCCAATGTTCAGACGTATACGCAACCGATTTCTGAGATATTTTGTCATATTCATTTACTTCGTAATTATTTTCTTTTGTTCTATTGAACTTAACTTCCTTTGGCTTTTCGGATACTCACCTGACATGCAGGATATTAAAAGTCCCGTACTTTCTGTCGGCTCGGAAGTTTACACTGCCGATGGAAAGCTAATAGGCCAATATTATAAAGAAAACCGCTCACCAATTGAATTTAAAGAGATCTCCCCCAACCTCATAAACGCCCTTGTGGCAACTGAGGATGTACGGTTTTACAGTCATGGCGGAGTAGATTTTTACTCCTTTTTTACCAGTGTGCTCTCAACAGCCAAAGGCGACCGCCGCGGCGGCAGCACCATAACCCAACAGTTAGCCAAAAACCTTTTTGAAACACGTAAAAAGAAATCGCAGGGCGTCATTAAGCATATCCCGGTGCTGCGCACCATTGTTTATAAATGCAAGGAATGGCTTACCGCTTTTAAAATTGAGCACGTTTACAGCAAGCAACAAATATTGACGTTGTACTTCAATACCGTGCCCTTTGGCAACAATTCATACGGTATTAAAACAGCATCGTTAAAGTATTTTAATAAGCAGCCCGGCACCTTAAATCCTGCCGAATCAGCCTTACTTATCGGCATGCTGAAAGCCACATCGAGCTACAATCCCATTAAAAATCCGCAGCGTGCTACCGAAAGGCGCAATACTGTGTTGGGACAGATGGCGAAATATAAGTACCTCACTGCCGACCAGTATAAAAGTAACGTCGCGTCGCCACTCGGGCTCGACCTGAGTTATGTTGAAGACGACTCCCACGGCGATTCGTACCTGCGCCGCGCCGTTGAGAAATGGCTGGACAAATGGTGCAAGGAAAATGATTATAACCTTTACGAGGATGGTCTGAAGATCTACACCACCATCGACTCAAAGATGCAGCAATATGCCGAAGAAGCTGTTACAGAAAAAATGAAGATGCTGCAAAAACGCTTCTATAACCTTTGGGGGAACAAAAATCCGTGGCGCGATTCAAAAGGCGTTGAGATCAAAGATTTCATCCTCAAAAACGAACAAAGGCTCCCTATTTACAAGCTACTTGAAAAAAAATACGGCGGTGATACGATTAAGATCCAGGATTACTTTAAAACGAAAAAACGGATGACCGTGTTTACCTGGCATGGAGAACAGGACACTACTTTTTCTACTATAGATTCTATAAAATATTACGCTAAGATCCTGAACACCGGCATGATGACACTGGAGCCATCAACCGGTAAAATAAAAGTTTGGATTGGTGGTATCGATCATCGTTTCTTTAATTACGATCACGTAAACCAAAGCCGCAGACAGGCAGGCTCCACCTTTAAGCCATTTGCCTATTTAACAGCGCTTGATAATGGCTTTACCCCTTGCGATAAGTTTACCGACAAGCCGGTATCCATCAAGTACAAAGACAATGGCGAGGATAAAGTTTGGGAGCCTAACAATGCCGACTTCCATTTCTCCTATCGTGAAATGTCACTGCGCTGGGCTATGGGTAAATCTGTAAATTCCATTACAGCACAGCTAACCGAAAAAGTGGGCTGGGATAAAATTGTGGAATATGCTCACCGCTGCGGCATCGAAAGCCCTTTAAAGTCCGTTCCATCGGTATCATTGGGTTCAAATGATGTTTCTGTTTATGAAATGGTTAGGGCTTATAGCACCTTTCTTAACAAGGGTGAAAAATTGGATCCGTTACTGGTCACTAAAATCACTGATCAGCAAGGCAATGTGATACAGGAGTTTAAGCTTAAAACAGAGAAAGTACTAAGCGAGGAAACTGCCTGGCTGATGCTTTACATGTTCCGCGGGGGGATGGAAGAACCCGGCGGAACCTCACAAGCGCTGTGGGAATACAACGGCCTTTGGAAAAAAGACAACCAGATAGGCGGCAAAACCGGCACATCATCCGATTATGTGGATGGCTGGTATATGGGTATCACCAAAGATCTGGTGACAGGCATTTGGGTTGGTGCTGATGACCGCTCAGTGCACTTTACCACATCCGAAACTGGCGAAGGCTCACATACGGCGTTGCCTATCTTCGGCAGGTTTATGGAAAAAGTATATGCCGATCAGTCGTTAGGTTATACTTACGGACCATTCCCAAAACCATGGAGCAAGATCACCAAAACTTATAACTGTCCTTCGCCGCATATTGAAGAAGATACAACTTCAACAGATAGCATAAGCAACCCTATTGATACAACAGGCGTAACACCTGTACAGGAAAACAATCCGGAAAACCCGGAAAGCACACCGCCTAATAACCAGCGGTAAACAGGTGTAGGCGTTTTTTTCCATACTGTGAAGAGAAAATGAATAAGGTTGTTTTTTGAACTAAGAACAACCTTATTTTATTAAATTAGCCATATCTATTTAGTTAAATAATATATGAATAAAGTTTACTCACTTTTCAATAGAGTTAAAAAGCACACCATTATATTCATTTGTTTTGTTGGCTCGCTGTTGATAAGCATCAATGCCAGGGCACAATATTTTGGCCAAAACAAGGTAAGGTACAAAAACCTTAAGTTTAACGTTTATAAAACCCCTCACTTCGAGATTTACTATTACCTGAAAAACGATAGTATGGTAAAACGCTTTGCCCAGGAAAGTGAGCTTTGGTATACCTTGCACCAACAAGTTTTCAGAGATACCTTTAAACACGCCAACCCGATAATCCTATACGCCAACCATCCCGATTTTCAGCAAACAACCGCTATTGATGGTGAAATTAGCGTGGGCACCGGCGGTGTTACCGAAGGCCTTAAAAACCGTGTGGTAATGCCGGTGATGGAAACCAACCAAACCACAAGGCACGTTATCGGGCACGAGTTGGTACACGCTTTCCAGTACCGTTTATTGCTGGGGCATGATTCGTCCGAATATGAAAATATAAACAACATTCCGCTTTGGATGATTGAGGGTATGGCCGAGTACCTCTCCTTAGGTAAGAAGGACAGCTATACAGCCATGTGGATGCGTGACGCGTATTTGAACCATGATATCCCTACCGTTCGCGATCTTACCGAAAGCAGCAAATACTTCCCTTATCGTTATGGCGAAGCATTCTGGTCGTTCATAGGTTCAACTTATGGTGATACGGTTATAGTGCCCTTCTTTAAAAACGCGGCCAAATACGGTTTAGAGTATGGCATCAGGCGTACGTTTGGTTATGATGATCGCACCCTCTCCCGACTTTGGAAAAACTCTATCGAGGCTACTTATAAACCCTTTTTAAAGGATACCACTCAAACACCTAAAGGCATCAAACTGGTTGACAGTAAAAACGGTGGCGACCTTGTGGTTGCCCCGTCCGTTAGTCCCGATGGTAAATATGTCGCCTTTTTATCGGCCAAAAGTTTATTCAGCATTGATCTTTATTTGGCCGATGCTAAAACAGGGCGCATATTACGAAAGCTCACGAGTAAAGTATCCAACACCCATATTGATGAGTTTAACTTCATCGAATCGGCAGGTGCCTGGTCGCCAGACGGAAGCAAGTTTGCCTTTAGCGTGTTTAGCAAGGGGCGTAACAGACTTGACGTAGTTGACCTGAAAAGCGGCAATGTGATTGATGATATTTCGATGGAGCAGGTAGTCCAGTTTAGTAACCTGTCATGGTCGCCCAATGGCAAGGATATCGTTTTCCAGGGATTGGTTGAAGGGCAAAGCGATCTGTACTCTTATAACTTCGATACTAAAAAGATCACACAGCTTACCAACGATAAGTTTTCCGACTACCAGCCAAGCTATTCGCCGGACGGTAAAAAGATCATCTTTTCAAGCGACAGGACAACTTATGATCAGTCGTTGGAGCAGGATATCCCCTTTAATCTGGCCGAGCTTGATCTAACAACCGGAAAAGTAACCGACATTAAAATTTTTAACGGCGCAAACAATCTGAACCCGCAATATTCGGCTGATGGCAAGCAGATCTACTTCCTGTCAAACCGTGATGGCTTCCGTAACCTTTACCGCTATACTATCGCGTCGGGTCAGATAGAACAAATGACCAACCTGTTTACCGGCATCTCTGGCATTACGGAATATTCACCGGCATTGAGTATCTCCAACCATGACGATGTGGTTTATTCTTATTACCGCGCTCAAAAATATTCTATTTACAATGCTAAAGCATCCGATTTTACACCCGTTGTGGTACAACCGGGCGATGTAAATTTTGCAGCAGGTACCCTACCGCCCAATCGCTCTGTTGGTGTCGATCTGATCAACTCTAACCTGAACAACTTTTTGGCTTATCGTAAAATCCCGACTGATTCTGTTAAAGCAATCCCATTCCGTTCAAAATTCAAACTTGATTACCTTGCAGGCAGCGGCATTGGTGTTGGTGTAAGTAACTTCTATGGCACAAGTCTTTCAAGCGGGATCCAGGGTGTATTCAGTGATATATTGGGGCGCAACCAAATCTTTGCCGCTGCATCGGTAAACGGGCAGATCTATGATTCAGGCGCTGCTGTAACCTACGTAAACCAAACCGGCCGCTGGAACCTTGGTGTGGGCGTTTCTCACATCCCTTACCAGTTCGGCTTCAATACAACTACTTACCCGGTAAGAAATGTGGGCGGTAAAAATCAAACCGTTTATTCTGATAACATTGACATTATCCGCAATTTTGAGGATGCGGGCAGGGTGTTCACCTCATACCCTATTTCCAGGACAACCCGTTTTGAGGTGAGCGGGGCTGCTTCGCACAACTATTACCGCGTTGACCGCTACAGCGATTACTACCTTATTGATACTGCGGTAGTAAATGGCAAGCAGCAAATCGGCATAGGTAATTATATCACCTCCGACAGGAAAAAGATCCCTAATGAAGAAGAATCGGCAACGCTTAATCAAAACTACGGCTCAACCTATTTTTATAATCTAAAATCATATTCTATCCTAACGCTTTCAACCGCGTTAATTGGTGATAATTCGTTTTTTGGTGTAACAGCGCCGTTAAATGGTTTCAGGTACAGGCTGGAAGCCGGTTATAATTTTGGCACCTATAAGTTCTTTGCGCCAACAATTGATGTAAGAAAATATGTACGCACAGCACCGGTTACCTTTGCTGCCAGGTTTTTTGCAACCGGTCGTTTTGGTGACGATAAAGGGCTTTATCCATTATTTGTGGGCTATCCTTTTTACATCAGAGGGTATGAGGGACAAACATTTTATAACAACGGCAAGGCCACAACTAATGGCTTCACTATCGATCAATTATCAGGCAGTCGTTTGGCTGTGTTTAACTTTGAGGTACGCTTGCCGTTTACCGGTCCCGAAAAATTGGCTGCTATAAAATCGAAATTCCTGTTTACCGATCTTAACTTGTTTTTTGATGCCGGTTTAGCCTGGAATTCCGGCGATCATATCTATTTTCAGAAAGATCCGCCGGTGATTGGTCAACAGGATTTTATAAACTCTGACGGCACTACTACAACACAAAACGTTTACGGCCGCGTACCGGCCTTGAGCGCGGGTATTTCCCTGCGTATTAACATATTTGGTGCTTTTATTTTAGAGCCTTACCTGGCTGTTCCCTTTAACCGCAGCGATGTTAAAAAACCGTTGTTTGGTTTAGGTTTTACACCAGGTTGGTAATATGTAATATCACTTATATGATGATAAAACAGAAAAAGCGGCTGAATGGCCGCTTTTTCTGTTTTATATGCCTAACAATAAGCTATGACAATAAAAGATGAGCTGTCTCCATCCATTTCTTAATCAATGCGACGCGGTCTTTCATAAACTTAGGCCCCCAGAACAAATTCGACCAGTCATCAAAGTTTTCATACTGAAAGCCAAAATAAAACACCCAAAATCCAAAACCTAAATATGGTATGGCGGCTATTTCTTCATTTGATAAGGGCCGTACTTTACGGTAACTATTAACAAAAGTCCGGAAAGCATCACGCGCTTCTTGCTCAGTGATCTTTCCGTAGGTAAACTCTAAAAAATAGTGAATAAAAAATGATGTAACATCATAAGCCATCAAACCTTTACCTACGAAATCAAAATCAAAGAAAGTTATGTCACCCGCATCATCGAAATGAAAGTTTTTCGGAAGAAAATCAAAATGGCAATAGCCATAGCTAAAACCTTCATCAAATTGATTATACCTCTCCATTACTTCAGCGGCAGTTTGCTTTAAATAGGCATGGTCATCTTCAAGGCCTGCAAATGCAGGCTCAAGTATTTTAAGTGGATTAACGATAACAGTTTCTATTGAGTACGTATGACGGTGATAGCTAAGTTCAATTGCAGATGTAATATTATGTATCACAGCCATCTCCCTTCCAACGGTTTCAATCTGCCGATCATTCATAGTATAAACAACGTTACCTTGTGCCCATGCAAACAAAACACCATACCGGGTTCCTTCAGCAGCATTGAATACCTGTAACATTTCACCGCTTTTATCAGAGATAGGTCGGGACACTTTTGCACCTCTTTGAAATAGGATAGTTAATAACTCTACCTCGCCTTTGATCTCTTCCAGCTTTCGGTGCGCATCCCTGTAAATTTTAAAAATGTACTTTTCGGCTGCATTTTCTATAATATAAGTGTCGCTCACATTGCGGATCAATAACCGGCACGTTGTATGACTTAAACCATAACTTTCCTGAAGTTTTATATTCAGTGCTTTTGATGATAAGGTTGAGTATTGCGTAGGGAAGATTTCCATAGGTTAACAAAGGTAGCTTATAATCTACAACCCGGCTATCCATTTTAAAACCTATTTATATTTTGTATGTTTAACCTATAACCTACACACTATGAAAAAGTTACTGTTTTTAATATCCATTGTATTTTGCCCGGCATTATTGCTGGCCCAAACCGACAGCAAAAGCAGTAATACAACAACAATGCTTCCTGCCAATGATATTGTAAAAAACATATCTGTAGCGCCCAATACGCATACATTTTATATTTTCATTCAAAAAACAAACCTCGCACTCACTTACACAAGCCGCGGGCCTATCACCGTATTTGTACCGATTGATGGCGGGTTTAGCGACATGCCTACCGGTAAGTTCGACTCCCTTGCCAAACCTGCGCATATTTGGGAACTTACAGATTTAGTAGCTTATCATGCCATTGCAGGACAGCTAAAGGCAAGAGACATTCAGAAAAAGATCAATAAAGGAAAAGGCATAGCCACATTTACCACACTTTCGGGTGGTAAATTATTCGCTAAAATAGATAGCAACAGTAATATTGTTTTGATTGACGGCAATGGCGGTAAAAGTACAATCAGTCAGGTTGATATTAAACAAAACAACGGTATAGTACATCTGGTAAACAAAGTACTGGTACCCAAAAAGAAGCTCATATAAACAGACTGCCAAATGACAATCCCCATATAATAAAATTACGTATTTGAGTTAAAGCATATAGTAGTTTCCGGCAACGAAAAGGAAGCATCTATAATTAAGATAACATCAAAACATAATGGGTTATGAAAACACTCATCTTAACAGTGATAGCTTTAAGTATCCTGATAGCATTAGGATGCCAAAATACCAACGGGCAGGGTGCCAAACGTAAACTGAGCAAACCTGCCGATGAATGGAAAAAGACGCTTACACCCAATCAATACCATATTATGGTTGAAAGTGGCACCGAGCCTCCCTATCAGAACGAGTATTGGAACAATCATGAAAAAGGTGTTTTCGTAAGCGCCGCAACCGGCGACACATTATTCACCTCTGATGACAAATATGATAGTGGTACGGGCTGGCCAAGTTTTGTTAAACCTGTCGACCCGAAAAAAGTAGCAATAATTACGGATAACAGCTACGGCATGAGCCGCGACGACGTTATTGAAAAAAGTACAGGCTTACACCTTGGCCACGTATTTGATGACGGGCCTGCCGACCGCGGCGGCAAAAGGTACTGCATGAACTCAGGGGCTTTAAAATTTATTAAAAAGCCATAACCCTGCGGTTCACATTTAAGGACGGGCGTAGCTGCGGCCTTACACGTAAGCCCTGCTCATATTTTAACCCAATGGTCAAATCTATCCAGTCGGCATTAACAGATCTGATCATTTTTTCTTTTTGCGGGCGTGTAAAAGTGCTCACCACTTTAAAACGTTCCATTGCCTGCTCTTCGGTATTGATCTCCTCAAAGTAAACCAAACGGTTAAGCTGCTGCGCATTGTCGAAAAACAAAGTCGGCATTTCGCTGTAAAACTGGATGGTTTTCATCAGGTCTGAACATAAGCCTACATGCAGATTTTTACGGTTCCTGTCGGTAATGATATAAACAAAACGTTTCATTTTATGATAAAAAATTTGGTGAACAGATAATTATTACTAACTTTATGAGCATAAAATTACTAATAAATTTAGCAAATCCAAATTTTATGTCAATAATTTCACAAAATATTAAGTTTCTCCGCAAAAAGAAGGGTTTAACGCAACAGCAATTTGCGGATGAATTAGGTATAAAACGTTCATTAGTAGGCGCATACGAAGAAGACCGGGCCGATCCCAAATACGACTTACTAAAAACATTAGCAACCTATTTTGATGTTACTATTGATGACTTTATCAACGAAACCATCAACGAAAAATGGCAGCCAAAACCAAAAGGCAACCCCGCCAACCTGCGGATCCTGAGTATTTCTGTTGATAAGGAAGAAAATGAAAATATAGAAATGGTGCCCGTAAAAGCCAGCGCCGGATACCTTAATGGTTATGCCGATCCTGAATACGTGGCACAGCTTCCGAAGTTTTACCTGCCTATGTTTAAACAGGGCACTTACCGCGCTTTTGAGATCAAAGGCGACTCCATGCTCCCACTTGTATCAGGCACTATTATAATAGGTGAATATGTAGAAAACTGGGGCGATGTAAAAAGCGGCGAAACTTATGTGGTAATATCTAAAAATGACGGCGTGGTTTACAAACGCATTGGCAATAAATTTAAGGAGAACAAAAAGCTAAAGCTTATTTCTGACAACCCGGTTTACGAACCTTATGAAATATCGGGCGAGGATGTACTGGAACTGTGGAAAGCAAAAGGTTATATCTCCACCCAATTGCCATCGCCCTCACCGGAGCCAACCATGGAGAGCCTTACAGCAATGATGGCCCAGATGCAGCGCTCTATATCTAACTTACAGCAAGGCAACAATTAAGTTACATCGGCTTTTTTAAACTATTACGATATATCTTTATCATACTGATAAAACGTAAATTAAATTAAAAAAGCTATGAAAAAATTATTGTTAATGTGCTGCTTCCTTTTAGGAATTTCTGCAGCCAGCTACGCGCAGGGCGGCATGAGGAGAAGCCCCGAAGAAAGAGCAAAAGAATTGCAAACCCAGCTTAAATTAACAGACGATCAAACAACCAAGATCACTGCGGTTTATAAAGAGCAGGCAACCAAAATGGACAGCGTACGCACTGCGGCCAATGGCGACAGGGATGCAATGCGCTCTGCCATGCGCCCAATGATGGAAGCAACTAACGCCAAGATCAAAGCTATTTTAACAGCCGAACAAGCTGCGGCTTATGATAAGGCCATGAAAGAAAGAATGGACCGCATGCGCCAGGGCGGCGGTGGCCAGTAAACATTTATAACATACAAGAAAGCGACCAATGGTCGCTTTTTTTATTTTTGCACAAACGAAGCACATTGAAACCTGCCGAAGATTTTTTAAAAAACAAATTACACGAGCGGCGGCAATCGGGCACCTACCGTGAATTGAGACCCGAAAACGGCTTGACAGACTTTTGCTCAAACGATTACCTGGGCTTTGCGCGGTCGGCAGTTTTAAAACAAAGCATAATAAATGAGGTGAACACTCATCCGCTTAGCCTCAATGGTGCCGCCGGATCAAGATTGCTATCAGGAAACATACAATATGCCGAAGATCTGGAGCAGCAAATAGCCATTTATCATCAAAGTGAAGCCGGCCTGCTTTTTAACTCGGGCTATGATGCTAACCTTGGCCTGCTTTCATCCCTTGCCCAGCGCGGCGATACCGTTATTTTAGATGAGTTGGTACATGCCTCAATCATCGACGGAGCGAGACTAAGTTATGCCAATCGCTACAGTTTCAGGCACAACGATTTGGAAAGTTTAGAAACCAAGTTAAAATTATCCAAAGGTAATTGTTATGTGGTTGTTGAAAGTGTGTATTCCATGGATGGTGATGTTTCTCCCCTTGTTGAAATCCTCAGCCTCACTGAAAAATATAATGCCGCCCTCATAGTTGATGAAGCACATGCTGTAGGTCTTTATCCCAAAGGGTTGGTTTGCGAGCTTGGTTTACAGCACAGGATCTTTGCCCGTGTAATAACATTTGGCAAAGCACTGGGCAGCCACGGGGCTATAGTGCTTGGTAGTAATAACTTACGGAAATATTTAATCAATTTTGCACGCTCCTTTATTTATACAACAGCAGCACCTTTTCATCAGCTGGCAGCGATCAAAATGGCCTATCAGTTATTGGAAAATTCCCGCGAGGCCATCTTCTGCCTAAAGAAGAACATTGAACTGTTTAAACAGCAAGTAAGCACAGGCAAAAATTTCATTTTACTAAATAGTGATAGCGCTATTCAATGTATCGTACTCAAAAGCAATGAAATGGCAAGAGAAGCAGCTAAACAACTGCAAATGAACAACTTTGATGTGCGGCCTATCCTAAGCCCCACGGTGGCACAGGGTACCGAGCGGATCAGGATTTGCCTGCATAGCTTTAATACGGAAAATGAGTTAACTTTGCTGGCTGTAACTCTTAACAAATTTATATTACTACATGCCTGATACGCAACCGATATTTATTACCGGTATTGATACCGGAATAGGTAAAACCCTGGTTTCGGCTATTTTAACTGAAAAACTAAACGCAGACTATTGGAAGCCCATACAATCGGGCGACCTTGATAACAGCGATACACTGAAAGTTAAAAACCTTATCTCAAATAAGGTCAGCCATTTTTTCCCCGAGGCCTACGCACTCACGCAACCCTTTTCGCCTCATAAATCTGCGGCTCTTGATAAAGTGACCATAGAACTTGAAAATATCATTCTGCCAAAAACAGATAACCAGCTAATTATTGAGGGTGCCGGCGGCCTTATGGTACCATTGAATGATAACTTTCTTATTATCGACCTTATTAAACAGCTTAATGCCCGGGTAATACTGGTAAGCAAACACTATTTGGGCAGCATTAACCATACCCTGCTTTCCTTACACGCGTTAAAAAAATATGGCATCCCTGTTATGGGAGTGATTTTTAACGGTGATAAGGATATCTATTCAAAAAGTTATATTCTTGAATATTCAGAAGCTGCCGATCTCGGACAGATTCCTGAATTTAAAACTATCAACAAAAAAACTGTTAAAGAGGCCGGTAAGTTTATTACCTTGTAATACCGGCAGCTTATATAAACCGATATTTTGCCGGTTTCGTAAACATATACTATGAAGAACATTACCGTAATTGGCTCCGGAACGATGGGCAACGGCATTGCCCATACCTTTGCCCAGCATGGATTTAAGGTATCATTGGTTGATATCAGCGATGATGCATTGAGCAAAGCCCTGCAAACCATTAGCAACAACCTGGTGAGGCAGGTAAAAAAAGGCACTATAACAGAAGAGGGTAAAACCGAAACCCTAAGCCGCATACAAGTTTTTACTGATTTGGCTGAAGGAGCTAAAAATGCAGACCTGGTAATTGAAGCTGCTACCGAAAATCAGGAAATAAAACTAAAACTGTTTAAACAGCTCAGCGAAATTTGCAATGATAAAGTTATCCTTGCTTCCAATACCTCATCTATCTCCATTACTAAAATTGCTTCGGTTACCAGGCACCCCGGCAATGTAATAGGCATGCATTTCATGAATCCTGTACCGGTAATGAAACTGGTGGAGGTGATCAGAGGGTACGCCACAACCAATGCTGTTACCGAAGCCATTATGGAGCTTTCGCGTACATTAGGCAAAGATCCGGTTAAGGTAAACGACTATCCAGGCTTTGTAGCCAACCGCATTTTAATGCCCATGATAAACGAGGCTATTTATACCTTATATGAAGGCGTTGCTGGCGTACAGGAAATTGATATGGTGATGAAACTGGGTATGGCCCACCCGATGGGGCCGCTGCAATTAGCCGATTTCATTGGGCTGGATGTTTGCCTTGCTATTTTGAAGGTATTGCATGATGGCTTCGGAAACCCTAAATATGCCCCATGCCCGCTGCTGGTAAATATGGTTACGGCTGACCACTTAGGAGCCAAGACAGGCAGTGGATTTTATAAATACTCCGCGGGCAGCAAAGATTTGGTTGTGGCCGATAAATTCATAGCCTAAACGCCGTTAAACTTTCGATGTTGGATGTTGTCAAAAGTTATTATACTGAACAACTAAAAACATCTGAAATGAAAACCATTGCTAAATTAGGAATAGTACTCGCCCTAACAGGCTCATTATTTGCATCATGCTCAAGCCAGGCTTACGTAACCGAACGCCCGGTTGAACCGGTTTATGTTCGTCCGGTAGCTCCCTACCCTAATGCTGTTTGGGTACCCGGCGAATGGGTTTGGCGCGGTAACCATTACGTTTACCGCCAGGGCTTTTATGCAAGGCCAAGATATAACCGGGTATATGTTCAGGGACATTGGCAACCAACCAATCGGGGATATGTTTGGGTAAGGGGGTATTGGAGGTAGCCCCCCGGCCCCCTAAAGAGGGAGTTATAAAACAGAAAGCCTTTAGCAATTTTTTCTGCTAAAGGCTTTTCTTTTAACCGTGCTCGTTCCCCTTTCAGGGGGTTAGGGGGCAATTACATCCTCTCAGGCACTTCAATCCCCAAAAGTTTCATCCCTTTGCTGATCACCTTGGCTGATGATGCCGATAAGGCCAAACGGAATTGTTTTGAATCCTCATCTTCAGCCTGTAAGATCGACTTTTCATGATAGAACTTGTTATATGTTTTAGCAAGCTCATATACATAGTTGGCTATTACTGCCGGGCTATAACCGTTTGCAGCTTCTTTAACTGTTTCAGGGTATTTATCAAGTAATACAATTAAATCGCGTTCAACGCCTGCCAGTTCAGTTACAGTCGGTTTAATTCCAACCTGATAATCAGCCCTGCTTAATACCGACTTAATCCGGGCGTGTGTATATTGAATAAACGGCCCTGTATGTCCCTGAAAATCTACCGATTCGTTAGGATCAAACAGCAAACGTTTTTTTGGATCAACTTTTAACAGGAAGTATTTAAGTGCTCCCATGCCAATGGTATGATATAATGCAATCTTATCTTCTTCGCTAAACGCGTCAACTTTGCCCATGGCTTCGGTTTGCTCTTTAGCGGTTTTTTCCATCTCGGCCATCAGGTCATCAGCATCAACTACTGTACCTTCACGTGATTTCATTTTACCCGAAGGCAGGTCAACCATACCATATGATAGATGGAACAATCCATCCGCACCCGTTTTACCTAATTTTTGTAAGATCAGGAACAGCACCTTAAAGTGATAATCCTGTTCGTTGCCTACCACGTAGATGGATTTATCCATATGGTAATCATTATACTTCAATTGGGCGGTACCCATATCCTGGGTGATGTAAACAGATGTACCATCGCCACGGAGAACCAGCTTCTCGTCAAGACCGTCTGAAGTAAGGTCTATCCAAACCGAGTTATCCGCTTTTTTAAAGAATACGCCTTTTGCAAGCCCTTCTTCAATAATATCTTTACCTAAAAGATAGGTATTTGACTCGTAGTAGTATTTATCAAAGTCAACACCCAGTTGCTTGTAAGTTTCAGCAAAACCGGCGTATACCCAACCATTCATGGTTCTCCACAGGTTCATTACCTCTTCATCGCCTGCCTCCCATTTTTGCAGCATCTGCTGGGTTTCTATCATGATAGGAGTAGCATTTTTGGCTATCTCTTTGATCTTGTCTTCTTCGCCGGCAATTTTTTCGTCCAGTTCGCCAATAAGCTTTTGATTTGCTTCGTCGGTTTGAGCACGTTTTTCTTTTACCTTAGCTATGGTAGCTAACGATTCTTCAATCTTTGCTTTTTGGTTTTCTTTAAAGGCCGAAAGATCATGTTTTTCATAAACTTCGCTCAAAACCGGTTTAAGCTGCTCTCTCAGTTCCTTATCAAAAAGCACATAATATTTGCCTACCAGGTGATCGCCCTTCATGCCCGAAGATTCAGGCGTTTCGCCATTACCGAATTTTTGCCAGGCCAGCATGGATTTACAGATATGGATCCCACGATCATTCACCAGGTTGGTTTTGATCACCTCGTAACCATCAGCAGCCAAAATTTCAGCAACCGAATAACCCAACAGGTTGTTACGGATATGGCCAAGGTGCAGCGGTTTATTAGTATTGGGCGATGAATACTCAACCATCACCTTTTGTCCGTTAGGTTTTGCTGCCGCGAAGTCATCGGCTATAATATTGTTATATAAGCGGCCGATCCAATATTCATCGGTTATTGAAAGGTTCAAAAAGCCTTTGATTACATTAAAAGAAGCAACTTCCTTTAATTCGTTTTTGAGGTACTCCCCTATTTCGGTGCCGGTTTGCTCCGGGCCTTTGCGCGAAAATTTGGTAAACGGAAAAGTTACAATGGTTACTTGTCCTTCAAACTCTTTACGGGTTTCCTGTATGCTAACGGCAGCCGGTTCAATGTCAGTTTGGTATAATTGTTTAACTGCTTTTACGGCTGCTTCTATAATAAAATCCATTCGGCAAAATTAAATAAAATGGGCAGATTGCGAATACTAAAATGGCGATGTTTACATGTAGATTAGGAGGCACCTACAGAATCAACAGCAATTTATAATTGGCGCTACAAACAGGACACAGCTGTGGAGTACTGAGCTGCAAATATTGTTATGAGCTACATGCTTAAAGCATGCCCATAATCATTGCTTACCCGATTATATGCAAAAAAACACCCGGTCAACACTATTTTTAGAGATCCATTATAAGAATAATTATTTAATTCAAGAGGTAAACAACTTCAAAACTCCGGTCTGATTATTTTGCTCTGCCAATTTCCTGGCTGATATCCCCTGTTTATTCTCTATATTAAAGTCGGCGCCATATTTCAGCAACAACCTGATCTGATCCAGTTTATACTTTCGTTTCACCGCATAAAAAAGTGCAGTATTCCCGTCTTTATCGGTAAAATTTACATCGGCGCCATTGCTTAAAAACCATTCGGCCACTTCAAAGCGTTTCCAGTTGAATGCGGCCATAAACGGGCTGTCATCTCCAGCACCCGGGTCTGTTTGTGCACCATAGCTTTTAAACAGACCGGCGGCTTTCACATCATTATACCAGGTTATGGCATACATGCAATGCTCCGGATTGGCGCCATTAGCCAGCAAATATTCATATAACAGCTTATTTCTTCCCCGGGTATAAGCATACCAAAGCGGGGTGGCCGGAAAAAAGTCGCATTCCTCTTTTATCCGGTGGATTGAATTGATATCCATGCCTTTTGCCAGCAACAGCTTAAGCATGGTCAAACTTTCTTCGGCTTTTGCAGGGCGTTTGGCGATTTCAATGCCACACAGGTAATGAAGTGCGTTTTTACCGCTGTCTTCAGCCCAGGTAAGCCAGCCGTGGTCTTCTTCGATCATCACTTTAACAGCTCCAACGTTAAGTTCTTTTATGTGCTGAATAAATTTGATCATAGCTTTCTCCTTTTATTTATCCAGCAAAGTCAACCAGGTTTTCACAACGTTTCGCAAAGCTTCTTCTTTTGCCTTAACTTCTTCCATATTGTGAAAAAAAGCCAACCGGTGGCCGTCGGCATAATCGCCGGAAAGCAAACCGGATGTATCATTGATCTTTGCCCCTGAGGGGAATACCAGTCTGATACAATCTTTTTGGTACACGTTCGAAACGATAATATATCTTTTATACTCTTTAGGATCAAAGGGTTTCATTTCACCGATATATAAAAAGCTCGGTGCATTCCATTTGATATGCTCGCCAATTTCATCGTCAATAGCCAGGATAATTTTTCTCAGCGCTCCTAACACTCCCTTCAATGGGTGATCAAGCTTTTGCATATAACTGTCTACCCCTGCCGAGTCGGCAAGGACAACTGGTTTGGTACTTTTGGCTTTCATGATTAACAGGTAATAAACTGGTTAAGAGGGCCTATCTAAATTTAAAAAAAGAAAACATAATACCAAAGGAACGTTGAATAGTACCATTAAATAACCCTGCATCGTCTTAACTTTGATATATCAAATCAGATTATTACCATCATGGAACAAAAGCTGCCATTACCGCCATTTAACTTTGAAACAGCCACCCAAAAAGTGCAATTAGCCGAAGACGCCTGGAACAGCCAGGACCCGGCAAGGGTTTCTTTAGCTTACACCATTGACACCGAATGGCGCAACCGCTCGGAATTTGTAAACGGGCGCCAACAGGTAGTGGAATTTTTAACCCGCAAATGGGAAAAAGAATTCGATTATAAATTAAAAAAAGAACTGTGGGCCTTTACAGATAACCGTATTGCAGTACGTTTTGAGTACGAATATCATAATGCCGAAGGCCAATGGTTTCGTGCTTATGGCAACGAGAACTGGGAGTTTGACGAAAACGGCTTAATGCAAAAGCGCTATGCCAGCATCAATGACCTGCCCATCAAAGAAGAAGACAGGCGGCTGTAAAAAGAAATAGCCCATTACGAAAGCCGATGACTCTTATAATGGGCTAAACATCAATATTAAATAATTGAGCAAAAAGGTTTAGGGCTTCCTTAAATTCAGTTAATATCGTTTCGAGCTGTAATTTCAATATCCCGACGCCTCTTCGCAGCACTTGAATATTTATTTTATCAGGTGTGTAAATTAAAAGTTGGGTATATTTCTTTCAACAACCCAAATCTCGCTTAACAATTAAGAATTAAAAAGGGTGAAACCACCCTTTTTTGCTTTAAACTGCATGGTAAAATGAAATATAAGTTCATTATTTTTTTTACTTTGGCAATATGATTAACATCAGTTAACATATACACCTAATATTAATGCACACTTCAACATTTACCGGGCCTGTACAAATTGCCATAGTTGATAATCATACCTTATTTAGACAGGGAATGATCAGCTTACTGGGCGATTTTAAAGAGATCAATATCCTTTTTGACGCCGAAAATGGAGAGGATATGATCAGCAAGCTAAAAAAATCCTCCTTACCTGATATTATATTGATGGATATAACCATGCCGGTAATGGATGGTTACGCAGCTACGGCCTGGTTACGTGAAAATCACCCTACAGTAAAAGTGCTGGCGTTAAGCATGTCTGACGAAGATAAACCGATTATAAACATGCTTAAGAACGGGGCTGTTGGCTATATGCTTAAGGAATCGAAGATAAGAGACGTAGTTTATGCGATGCAAACTATCCAAAAGCACGGCTATTATCTAAATGAACTGGTAAGCGGCAAATTGCTTTATACCATGCAAAATAAAAATACACCCGCCGATAAATCCAAAGAGCTTAGCTCCAATGAACTTATATTTCTGAAACTAAGCTGCTCTGAGCTCACCTACAGGCAAATTGCCGACGAAATGAACCTGAGCCCGCATACTATTGATAATTATCGCGAATCGTTATTTCAAAAGTTTGGGCTTAAATCAAGAACAGGCATGGTACTTTTTGCCATCAAAAATCAGATCATAACCGTTTAAAAGATTTTATTAATACAATCCATTTGTTAAAAAATCAGCTTAAGCACAAAAGGGATCACTATTATACCCAAACTTATTAAAACATAATTACGATAGAGTTTACTATCCTTAGCGGGATATAAGTTCATCAACTTATTATAACGATTGTTGTAAAATATAAGCAGGTAATTCAATAGCACAAAGGGGATAAAAAATACAAGTAGCCCGGCTATGAATCCATTTATGGCTTTATCCCTGGTTAAGTCCAACGTAAAAAGGATAGGAATATCAGTAAAAAAACGAAGGAAAAACAATAATGTTAGCAGGTTAACCCCCTGAATCAAAGATATGGGGATAATTGTAAATGCCTTCCAATACTTGCCATCTTCGCCTTTCTTCGCCCTTTCCTGCGTAATGGCGTCAACCCAGATCTTATAATAAATGCTCAACATTTGTTTCAGATTTAGCATGCAACTATTTTAACTAACCTTAGCGCCGCAGATAAGTTTGTTTTACTATTTTATAACTCACAATTGCTATATTCCGTTAGTGATGGCAAATCGTGACGAGATTTCGTCATTTCAAAGTCAAACAGATTACAAATAACTCATTATCAATAATATAACAAAAAGGCATAAGTATTGATAAAACCTGTTTATTCTTAAGCAAATCACTTTTCAAAATATTATTAACCTTAAAAATCACTGTTATGCCAAATCATTTATCAACATTAGGAGTTATTCATACAGCCATAAGTCTTGTGGGAGTTGCCATCGGTTTTATTGCATTGTTTCAGGACGGGAAAATCGCCCCTAAAACAAAAAACGGCAGGCTTTACGGTGTTTTTACCGTGCTGGCCTGTTTATCCTCATTTTTGGTTATGAAAACCGGTCACCTGAGCAGTGCCCACAACCTTTCCTTTCTTATTTTAATATTATTGCCTGTTGTTTACTATGCCCCCTCCCTGCGCATTTTTGGCAGCAAGGCCGATTATGTACAAACTATAGGCATGACAGCCACCTTATTTTTCTCATTAGTACCTGCTGTAGTTGAAACGCTCACCAGACTTCCGGTTGAACAACCACTGGCTGAAGGACCTGACTCTCCCGTAGTAAAAATGGGACTTTTGATCATGCTGGTATTATTTATTCTGATTATGATATACCAGGCGATTAAACTAAAGGGCCAACGCAAAGGGTTTACTCCAGCTATGTGAATTGATATTTCGCCGGCACTTATGCCGATAATTTAAGCAAAGGGAATCATGTATTCGTTAGGCTCAACGTGTGGCCGGCGGAATTAATAAAGTATAAACAAAAAAGCACCCCGACCGGGGTGCTTAAAAAACAAAACTAAATCAAATAACTTTATCCTGAAGTACCATCGAAAAAATACTTTTCATAGCAGCCCCGGTATTGTCTTTATAGTTTATGGTCAATTTATAATTGTCGACAACAAACGCCGAATTGGTATAAAATTGAGCGTTAGAAGGGTCGGTACTGATAACATTACTACCTTCACTTACGATTTTTTTTGCGATAACAATGTTTAATCCATCTCCTTTAGTATGAAATTTCCCGGTGTACTGAACCGTTGTTGAATTACCATTTTTATAAGTTACATCAGCCAAAATAAAAGTACTATCCGACGAGAATACTAAATAACGCGCTTGTTCCCCCTCTTTAACCGGAATATACCACTGGCCAAAAAGGGATGTATTTTTTTTGACGGGTTGCTGCGCCTTGTCTTTTTTACAGGCGCCAAGAGAAAACAAAACCGATAGCAACAGGCAAACAGTTAAATTCTTAAATATCAATACAGGCTTAATCATAAAGTGAAGGTTTTACCTATCCGTACGATAGAAACTTTTAATTCGCTACACTAATAACAAAAAAAGACCGCTCGGAAGAAGCAGTCTTTCGATATAGTAAGTTAACCAGGTTTTAATCAGCTTTGCTAACCCTGCCTGATCCCGCGTAACGGGTTGTACCAATTGTTGCGGTACCGGAATATACAACACTTCCTGAACCAGAAATACGCGCAGAAACTGTTTTACTGGCAATCAAATTAATATTTCCTGAACCTGCAATTGAAGCTTCAACAGTTTCAGTTCTTAATGATTTACCGTTTATCTCTCCCGAACCTGAAATACGGCAGTCGGCCATACCTGTACTGCCATTAACATCAATTGAGCCCGATCCGCTGATTTTCAGGTCCAAAGTACCTGATTTAACGGCAGTTTTAATATTACCAGAACCGCTTAACGCAATTTTGGCATTTTCGGCGGTCATTGTACCATCAACAGTTGCATTTCCTGAACCGCTGTTAGCAAGGTATCCAAGGCTTTTGGCGGTGATATAAATGTTGGCGCGTTGCATATTGCGGTGGTTTTTCCAGTGATCTTTAAATTCAACTTTTAATATGCCGTTTTCTACTTCAGTTTTAATATCATCAACTACATTGGCATCAACATCAAGTTTCAGACTTTCGGTTCCATCAATTTTAATAAATACGTTAAACGGGCCACCACAGGCAATACCGTTATAACCCGATACGTTGCGGGTTACAGTTTGCGCGGAAGCATTAAAGGCTATCGAAACCGTTAGTAACGAAGCCATAAGTGAGAAGATTAGTTTTTTCATGATCGCGTGTTTAAGAATATGACGCTTTTTCAAAAAAAACGTTGCAATTTTTTTGATTTTTTTACCTCTACCAACTTCGGCAAAGATTCACTACAACCTGAAGTTAAGCGATATGTAAGGATACCAGCCCTCACTTGAATGACCGGCCAGCAATTGCAATACTGTTAAACTTGCCGGTGCAAAATATAACCCGCCGCCGGTACCGGTATGCCACTTATCCGAATGCTCATCTTCTATCCAAACACGCCCCGTATCATAAAAGCCTACCAAACCCAACTGGCCAGGTAAAATATAGCTGGCTATATCAGCAAGTTTAACCCTTGCCTGTAAATTATTGAACACGATATGCTTGCCTGCAAACCGGTTTTGCAGATACCCCAATAGGTTGCCTTGTCCGCCCAAAAACATTGATTGATAAAAGGCCGGCTTTCCAAAACTTACACCGCCACCAACACGATCAGATAATACAATAGCACCGCCAGGGGTTAGTTTTTGATAGAAAGTAAACTCTGGCTTAATCTGTACAAAAGATTTGGAATAACTGTTAAGTCCTTCATAACCTTGTACCGTTACAGTAAAATAGTAGCCCTTTGTAGGCAGGATGTTATTATCACGTTGATTTGTGATATAATTGATCAGTGCGCCAAGATGAGCTTTATTTTTCCCAACTGTTAAGCTATCGTAAGAATTGATGAGCGATGTTTGATTGATGAACCGCCCGGTATTGTCATTGAGATTGAGATGATAATATTGAAATGACGGACCAACACTGATATCGCTGTTCTTGCCCGTATGCCAGCGTAAAGCCGGATCAAACTGATAAATATCATACCGTGTACGGTAGTAAGTACGATAACCAGGAAATTTATTTAACGGGCTTTCATTACCCAGGCCAAAAAAGTTCACCGTATTATCAGGCGACTGGATGTTGGCCTGCATAGTAAAATCAGCTTTGCCAACGGCATCTATCCATTCCCCCCGGTATTTGATCCTGAAAGCATCCGTAGCAAACGAATGGGTGATCATTACCTGCTGTAATGTTGAATAAGGCAATTTCCTGAAACCATCATGACCGGTATATTGAAAACCCAGGCCAAGTAAAAAGCCATCATCCTTATTTAACGCTGCAGTGGCAAGCGGCATCCACACATTGTATAAATTGGTGGGTAAAAACTGAGTATTTGAGGTATCATTTGAAAGATGCTTATTTAATTGGCCGACGTTGCCGGTAAAATTGGTGCTATCCCGCCGACCATAAAATTTTATTGTTTGTGCCGACTGCTTAACCTCAACAGTTTTACTACCTACACTATCAATCAATCTTAACTTAATGGGCGAATTGGCATTATTAATAACTATGCGGTCATTTCCGGCAGAAACATACAATCTTATTTCTTTAGTGATTTCGGGCTTGTACACCATATCCATAAACTGATCTTTGGTTTCGCCATCTTTATTCAGTTTATTAATTGTTATACGCATAGCCTTGTCGGGCGCATCGGCAACGGTGATCAGTTCGCTTTTATCAGTAGCGCGGATATCCACTATCCTATTAGTGAATTTATAATACTCACTCATTGCTGCCGGTATATTATCTCGGCGTTGTTTTAATATGGCAAGCAACTCTTTATGCCTCAATTTATAGCTTTCTGCAGGCAGGCGTTTTAAACTTTCTTCGAGCACAGCATCAGTTTCGGCTTTAACAAATTCATTGGCAATCTGCATCCATCGTTCGTAGCCTATTTGTGCATCCGGATACTGCTTCATGAACCTTGTTTTAAAAAGAGAATATTTCACATGCGGAATATCCCCTGTAAAATCTTCAAGTAAGGGATCTATCCATGGCAGGGCTGCAATACTCGGAAACACACCTTGTGTAACGTGAAATACCTGATCACGGTCACGTGGTACAGCAACATAGGTTTTACCTTTACCATTTTTAGTATCAGCCCAGCGCCATTGATCTTCATGCCTGTCCCAATCACCCATTAAAAGATCAAGCATTCGGGCGCGTAAAAAGCCTTCTCCATCCAACCTGTTGTCATAGCTTTTAAGCAGTTGCCCTTCCATTTTAAGGGTATTATCTGATGAACCAATCGGCTCTCTTTCTTCTATCAAACAAACAGTGCCAACAAACAACTTGCTGTATTGCCCAAGCGCCGGGTCTTCGGCCACAACACCTATGATAGGGTTAGCATGTGCTACATGCGCAGCTTCGGCAAGCGGTGGCACAATCAAAGCGGAATATGGGTGCTGGCCGCTAAATTCATCACCAACCCAATCAACAGCAAAGGTACCCTGCAAATTTTCGGGCAACAGTTTATCCGGTGTTTTTTCAACACTACGCAATACCCACTCGCGGCCGGTTTTATCTTCCAAACGTAACGACTTTGATTCCATACCACCACCTTGTTTAATAGGTGATAGTCCGCCATTTATTTGCGATAGTTTTATAACGGGAAGCTTCACTTTCATGGCCCAGTCCTTACGATAGTTTTCGCCGAACAGCCAACGGTGAATCCCGCTTACATCATCATATGAGGCGTGAACACTTACAACAGTGCTATCCGGAAATTTTTGCCAGGCCGATGGCGCTATAGCCTGGGCATTAGCATACACTGCCGAGCCCGTAAGAAATAAAATAGTAAGTATCCTTTTTGTCATGAGGTGATGTGTTTAAGATGCAGGACTTAAAATACAATAAACTAAACTGTTAACAAGAGACATACCAAACACACAAGTATCTAAAATACAGATACTTAACATAAATCAACACAAAAACAAGTGGCGATATATCGTTATTTTAAAAGGCGATTCTGAATAACACAACAATATCGCTGTTATCTTAATAGTCTTTTAAACTCTTACACAGGTATAAAAATAATCAATCTGTAATCATTTTACACATCAGGCAGGCGGTTATGTTATTACCGTTCTGATATTGACCGAAAAAGATTTTGAAAGCAAACAGCCTCTACATACTAAATTTTATTAGTTTTATGATTGTATGACCCGCAACGATAAATCGCCACACATCCTTAACGCAGCATCAAATTTACTGGGCTTGTGCTTTGTGGTGCTTACCTCATTGAAATTCCTGAAAATGTCCGACCGGACCTATATTGACGAAACAGTAACCATAGCACTTGTTTTTTTATGCTAAGCTGTATACTGTCTTTTCTGTCCATCCGGGGAAATATAAAACCCGGCGGACGTTCGGAAGCCGTGGCAGATTACCTTTTCCTTGGTGGGATGATAGTGCTATTCATAACGGCTATACTGATCTTGTTTAAAATAATGGTTTAGCCATACTAAATATACCACTAAATTTTTCAAGATAACCTATTATAAAGAGACCTACAACATTAAAAGCATCTACCCCCCCGAGGGCAATATTTACTTTCCCCAACTGATATTCAAACTTCAAAAACCAGTTAAATTAGTCATTACATATATCAATTTATTGTTTGTAAAAAAAATTTTGCAATAGTGTAAATTGATTGTAACTTGTATTTCAATTAACCTTACTGCATTTTTTAATTTCTCTCTCCTGCACTATAATACTCTGTTTAAAGCAATTAACAGAGCGGCGCGTTTGTTAATAAATAATTTACTGAAAATTACGGCTTAACGATTTGATAACTTTGGGTTTTCATTATTTAAAAACTACCCTCCTACATTTATCAAATCATAAGTTTTAGCCGGATATGGCAACTTCTTATTTAAATTCTGAATCAGGAATTTGTAAAGAATTGGCCATGCAATATTTTGAAATTTGATATGACAACTACTCAACCTAACAATATTACTATGTCATCCGGCCAATTTCTTTTCACAACGGCTAACTACAGAATCTATACAAAATCGGTCTATACCTTAATGCCTTTCACAAACAAAATTTCGGGAATTAAAGCTAATTGAAATAAAAGGATGAAGAAAATATTATTCATTACAGGTTCAATTAACCAAACCACTCAAATGCACCAGATAGCTAATGAGCTGCCTGAGTTTGACTGCTGGTTTAGCCAGTTGTTTACTGATAATACTACCTTAAATACCATTATTAATAAAACTACCCTGCTTAGCGGCACAGTGCTTTCTACCAAATTCAGGCTTATTTCTGAAGAGTACCTTCAAAAACATGCTTTACAAATTGATTTCAGGGCACAAAAAAACAAATATGACCTTGTTGTATTCTGTACCGATTTGATTGTGCCTCCGCGCATGCGCAACATTAAAACCATTTGGGTGCAAGAGGGTATGATTGATCGTTACACTCCCTGGAGCAGTGTTGTTAAAGCCCTAAAGCTTCCTCCTACACTTTGCGGCAACACCTCGTTAAACGGTTCGTCAAACATATGTGATGTCTATTGTGCCGCATCAGAAGGTTACAAACAGTACTTTACAGGTAAAGGTACCAGCGAACGCAAAATTGTGGTAACCGGCATGCCAAACTATGATAACCTGGTTCAGCACGTTAATAATGATTTTCCGCACCACAACTATGTAATGGTAGCCACTACTGATATGCGCGAAACATTCCGCATTGAAAACAGGATTGCCTTTATTAAAAAAGCGGTAAAAATTGCCAATGGCCGTCCATTGCTCTTTAAACTTCATCCGAATGAGAATGTCGGGCGTGCAGAAAAAGAAATCTACGCCAATACGCCGGCCGGTACATTGGTATACAGTAAAGGCAATACTAACCATATGATAGCTAATTGCTGTGAGCTTATTACACAATACTCAACTGTAGTTTATACAGGTATTGCTTTAGGCAAAAAAGTTCATTCACTTTTTGATGTCGATGAGCTTAAAAGACTTGCACCGATACAAAACGATGGCGTATCAGCAAGAAATATCGCTGCCATTTGCCGCGGTTTTTTAAACCACGATGGCGATAAGAAAAGTTTTGACCCGCACACGGCTATGGATAAATACCAGGTTAATAAGCCGGAGACGCAATTAACCGAAGAACTAATAGCTAACTGGTAATCATTTACCGTGAAACAGAAAATATTAATTGTAGTACAGGCCCGCATGGCTTCGAGCCGTTTACCGGGTAAGGTAATGCTGCCTATATTGGGTAAAAGCCTGCTGGCAAGGATGATTGAGCGGCTTAAAATGATTAGCCATGAGGCTGAAGTGATCATTGCCACATCCGAAACGCCGGCTGATGATATCATCATCAATGAAGCTATCAACATAGGTGTCCCTTATTATCGCGGCAGTCTGAATAACCTGCTCGACAGGCATTACCAGGCAGCGAAATTGCATAATGCAGATGTTGTATTAAAGATCCCCTCTGATTGCCCGCTCATTGATCCGCGTATTGTGGACCATGTATTGGATTACTTTTTTGCCAACCAAAACAGCTTTGATTTTGTAAGCAACCTGCACCCGGCTACATATCCCGATGGCAACGATGTGGAGATCATGACCATGGATTGCCTCACCAAAGCTTGGGAACAAGCAAGCCGGGAGCTGGAACTGGAGCATACCACTCCTTATATATGGGAAAATCCTCAATTATTCAGGCTTGGTAACGTAACCTGGCCTGCCGGTTTGGATTATTCCATGTCGCACCGGTTTACGATTGACTATGCAGAAGACTATTATTTCATAGAACGGGTATTCCGCGAATTATATGCAGATAACAATAATTTCTCGTGCGATGATATTCTTAACCTGCTAACTCAAAAACCCGAGATCTATAATATCAATGCACAATATGCCGGGGTAAACTGGTACAGGCACCATGTAGATGAGCTAAAAACCATTACATCTGCCCAAACCAAACAGGCACCCTCAAAAAACTTACAGGAATTATAACAAGCGAATGATAACAGTGGAGAACAACAATTACCAGGAATTAACAGGCACCGCTCTGAAGGTACGGGAGCACATCATCCGCATGTCTACCGATGGCGGGTGTTTTACAGGTGCATCGCTATCGGCGGTGGACCTTATTGTTTATTTATATAGCCGCTTTTTAAACATTAACAAGGATAATCTTGATGATCCAAACCGCGATTACCTTTTTCTGTCAAAAGGCCACGATGTGCCCGCCCTGTACGGCACCTTTGCCGAGCTGGGTTTATTGGAGAAAGAACGTTTAAAAAACCACCTGCTACTTAATGATCATATTTACTGGCACCCAAACACCAAAATTCCAGGCATTGAGTTCCACTCAGGCTCATTAGGTCATTTACCTTCGGTAGCTATTGGCGTTGCTATGGATTTGAAGATCAGCGGCGGCACAAACAAAGTTGTTTGCATTTTGGGCGATGGCGAGTTGAACGAAGGCACCTGCTGGGAAGCCATGCTGGTAGCCAACGCTTATAAACTGGATAACCTGCTATTCGTGGTTGACCGTAACCACTTCCAGGCCAATGTGCGTACGGAAGACCTGATTCCGCTGGAACCGCTTGCCGATAAGTTTGAAGCCTTTGGCGCAGCCGTTAAAAGAATAAACGGACACAGTTTTGCTGAGCTTGACGAAGCTTTTGGCGCTTTCCCTTTTCAGGCCGAAAAACTTAATGTCATTATTGCCGATACAGTGCGCGGCAAAGGCCTGCCAAGCATACAGGAACGTGCAGATAGGTGGTTTTGTAATTTCAATGCAGACGAGATTCAGCAGCTTTTATTAGAGCTGCACGGCGAACATCAAACAACATTAACATCAGAAACTTTAGTGGTGCGATAAGATGAGTTACGAAGAACTTTTAACCCAAACAGCCCTTGCCAACGAGCAAGTGATTGTAATGACCGCCGAAAACCGCGCGCTGGTACGTAACCTGCCCGGTATATTAGGCAAACGTTTTATTGATACCGGTATTACCGAGCAAACCATGATTGGTGCGGCGGCGGGCCTTGCCCTGCGTGGTCGTACCCCGGTAGTACACGCGCTTGCCGCTTTTTTAACCATGCGTGCGTTTGAGTTTGTACGTACCGATGTTGGCATAGCCAATTTGCCGGTTAAGTTGAGCTCATTCATCCCCGGTTTTTTATCAGATGGTAACGGGCCAACCCACCAGGCTGTTGAAGATATCTCGATTATGCGTGGCATCCCTAATGTAACCGTATTTGCCCCGGCTGATGAAGATGACCTGGTAAAAATGCTGCCTCAGATCTGGGAAAGCAAAAGCCCGGCATACACCCGCATCAACACACGCAAAACCACTTACGTACACGAACCTTTTACCCCAGGCAAAGCCGAAGTGATAGCTGAGGGCAGCGATGTAACTATTTTAACCTACGGCTTGTTATTTGAGCAGGCGCTCATCGCTGTTGAAATGCTGAAAAGCGAAGGCCTTTCTGTGGGTTTGATCAACATGCGTAGCCTTAAACCTGTTGATGAGCAGGCTATATTGAAAGCATCGGCACAAAGCAAATTGGTAGTTACGCTTGAAGACCATTTTTTAACCGGCGGTCTTTACACCATTGTAGCCGAAGTTTTATTAAAACACCGTACCACAGCTAACGTACTGCCTATGGCGCTGAACGAAAAATGGTTCAGGCCGGCACTGCTTCCTTCTGTATTGGAGCATGAAGGTTTTACAGGCAAACAGATTGCCGAAAAAATACTGGGCTACCAAACTACCCACAACCAACCACAAATTTTAACACCTGAATTTTCAGAATAAAAATATTGACCATGGCTAATAAAATAGACCTTAACAACGATTATCCAAACATTACCGAGTCAGATAAATTATACGAACGCGCTTTAAAAGTTCAGAAACCGGTTACTCAAACCCTCGCTAAAGGCCCGGGTCAATTTACCAAAGGTGTAGCGCCAAAATATCTTGTAAAAGGTAAAGGATCGCATGTATGGGATGTAGACGGTAACGAATATATTGACCTGAACTCGGCTATCGGCCCTATTTCTTTGGGTTATGCCTACCCTGCTGTTGACGAGGCTATTCGTCAGCAATTGAATGATGGTATTACCTTTTCATTGATGCACCCACTTGAGGTTGAACTTTCAGAACTGGTACAACAGGTTGTACCTAATGCTGAAGCGGTAAAGATCTCTAAAACAGGAGCCGACGTTTGTTCAGCAGCTATCCGCGTAGCACGTGCATTTACTGGTCGCGATAAGGTATTTTGCTGTGGTTACCATGGCTGGCACGACTGGTATATTGGTATCACCAGTCGCAACTCGGGTGTGCCTGAAGCTATCCAGGATTTAACTTACACTTTTGAATATAATGACATTGAATCAGTAAAAGCAGCTTTGGATGAAACAGTTGCTGCCCTTATACTGGAGCCTTTCATTTTTGAGGCACCGAAACCGGGCTATCTGCAGGAACTGGCAGAAGTTTGCAAAGCTAATGGCACCCTGCTCATTTTTGACGAAATGTGGACAGGCTTCCGTGTAGCAGTTGGTGGCGCGCAGGAGTATTTCAATGTTAAAGCTGATTTGGCTGTGTTTTCAAAAGCATGTGCCAACGGTATGCCAATAGCATTGTTAACAGGCCGTGCCGATGTGATGGAGTTGTTCAACTCTGAAGTATTCAGCTATACAACCTTTGGCGGCGAAGCTTTATCATTAGCGGCTTGCATCGCTACGATCAATGAGCTTCGCGATAAAAAGGTACCACAATACCTTGACGAACATGGTGCACTTTTAAAAGATGGCTACAACAGCCTTGCCATTGAGTTGGGCGTTGATAAATACACCCATTGTGTAGGTTTTAACTGCCGCAGCATGGTAACCTTTACTCCTGATGCAGGTAACGGTCTGGAAGTAAAAACCTTCATGCAGCAGGAAATGATAAAACGCGGCGTGCTTTGGGCTGGCTTCCACAATATGTGCTACAGCCACACCACCGAGGATATCGACTACATCCTTGCTGCTTACCGTGATGTATTGCCATTGCTAAAAGCAGCCATCGAAAGCGGTAACATCAAAGGTCAACTAAAAGGTGAAGTGTTAGAGGCCGTTTTCCGTAAGGTGAGCAATTACAACATCAAACCTAAAAGTATAGCCTAAGTCATGGATCTGTTTTCATTAAAAGGGAAAACTGCAGTTGTAACGGGTGCTTTAGGGCTCATCGGTCGTAAACATTGCGAAGCCCTTGCAGCAGCAGGTGCAAACGTAATAGTGGCCGATATAAATGCTGAAGCAACCACGGCATTTGCCGCAGAACTGGGCGATAATCATTTAGGGCTGGGCGTTGACGTAACCAGCAAGGAATCATTAATTGATGCGCTCAATGCAGCACTTGATAAATATGATTCGGTTGATGTATTGGTAAACAACGCCGCCATTAACGATAAATTCGAGAACCCGGCCATGGCTAAGGAGCTATCTGCGTTTGAAAACTATCCGCTGGAAGCTTTTCAGCAATCGCTTAATGTAAATGTTACCGGCGTATTCTTATGCTCACAGGTATTTGGTACACACATGGCCTTGCAACGCAGCGGTAGTATCATCAACATAGCTTCAACATATGGCATGGTTGGGCCCGATCAAAGCATTTACCGCGATTCGCGCGGTCAGCAGACTTTTTACAAGTCGGCAGCATACCCGGTTACTAAGGGGGCTATCATCAATTTCACCCGCTTTTTAGCAGCCTATTGGGGCCATACCGGCGTGAGGGTAAATACCCTTTCTCCGGGCGGCGTTGAAGCCGGGCAAACCGAAGATTTCATTGGCAACTATTCAGCAAAAACTTTATTAGGGCGCATGGCCCAAGCGTCAGACTATCAGGGCGCGCTTATATTCCTGGCCAGCGAGGCATCGGCTTATATGACCGGCGCTAACCTGGTTGTGGACGGGGGGTGGACAGCTATTTAATTTAAACCAACTATTATGAACGAGATTTTAAAACAAAAAGCGGCCGGCATTAAATTATTGCTTACCGACAACGATGGGGTTTTAACAGATGCCGGAGTATACTACAATCACGACGGCGAGCTTTTAAAAAAATTCAGCATGCGCGATGGTATGGGGGTTGAACGCCTTCGCAAATTTGCTGATGTAAATACTGGTATTATTACCGGCGAAAACTCGCCGTCATTAATTAAAAGAGCAGAAAAATTACACATCACCGAACTGCATTTAGGTACAAAAGATAAAGTAGCTGCTTTTAAAGAAATTTGCGGCCGCTTAGAGCTGCAACCTACCGAAGTTGCTTTTATCGGCGATGATTACAACGACCTGGAAGTGATGAAACTGGCCGGCCTTACCGCGTCTCCTGCCGATGCTTTACCGCACGTTAAAGCACAGGTAGACTTCGTAAGTTCATTAAATGGTGGCGACGGGTGCTTCCGGGAGTTTGCCGAACTGATTATCGAAGCCAAAAACGAAAAATACTTATCGGGTAAAAGAAATGGCACCATCACTTTACAAAACGGCCGGATAATTGGCAAAGGCCAGCCAAGCTATATCATTGCCGAAATTGGCATCAACCACAATGGTTCACTTGATATTTGTAAGAAATTAATTGATGAGGCTGTAGCAGCCAAAGCCGATGCGGTTAAATTTCAAAAACGCACACCTGAAATTTGCGTGCCGCGCGATCAGTGGGAAATTATGCGTGACACCCCATGGGGCCGCATTACCTATATCGACTACAAACGTAAAACCGAATTTGGCATAGCCGAATATGCAACCATCGACCAATATTGCAAAAAAGTAGGTATCGACTGGTTTGTATCTGCCTGGGACGCACCATCTGTCGATTTTATGGAACAGTTTGATACCATCCTATACAAACTGGCGTCGGCGTCATTAACCGACTTTGCCCTGATCCAGCGTATCCTTGAAACCGGCAAACCGTTAATGCTTTCAACCGGTATGTCGACCATGAAAGAGATCGAAACAACTATGGATTATATCAATGCCTTTGATGAAAACTATCCACTGTTTATTGCTCATTCAACTTCAGCTTATCCATGCCCTCCGCATGAGCTTAACCTTAAAATGATCCAGACGCTGGAGAATAAATATCCGGGCATCCCTATCGGCTATTCGGGCCACGAAACAGGTTTGGCAACTACCGTGGGTGCAGTAGCTATGGGCGCAACTTTTGTTGAGCGCCACTTTACGCTCGACCGTGCCATGTGGGGGTCTGACCATGCTGCTTCTGTTGAGCCTCAGGGTTTACAACGTTTAGTGCGCGACATCAGGGATGTTGAAACGGCAACTGGTGACGGTGAAAAACGTGTTTACGAATCAGAACTTGCACCAATGAAACGTTTAAGGGTAAACATCAGCGACGAATATAAAGAGAAACCAACCGTTAAATCATAATGTCTCCGGAAAAACTAGCCACCATAATTACATCTATTATCCTTTTTTGCTGGATAGGATTCATCATTGCCTGGGAACGAATATCGCCTTACAGAAAAGGCTTGAAATTTTTCAGGGAGGGGTTTTGGATTGATTTAGTGTGGTATACACTGATACAAAGTTATTTTTTAAAAATCCTCATTTTCGATTATATCATTAAGCCTTTAGAGGCGCATTTTGATCTGTCGCATATGCATTTAATAAGTAACTGGCCTGTAGCATTACAAGTTTTGTTTTTCCTGCTTACGCATGACCTTTATATTTATTTGTTTCACCGCTTTCAGCACTCCAATAAATTTTTCTGGCGTATTCATGAGGCGCACCACTCGGGCAGGGAGGTTGACTTTTTAGCCGGTTCGCGTTCGCATATCATGGAGATCATCATTAATCAAACCATTGAGTTTGCACCTATCATTTTGTTAGGTGCCAACCCAATAGTTATACCGATAAAAGCTATGTTAGATGCCATGTTTGGCATGTTTATACACGGCAATATTAAGGTAAACATGGGCAAGCTTAAGTACATCATTAACTCGCCCCAATTGCATTTATGGCACCATGCCAATTACCAGGAAGTTTTTCACGCCAACTTCGCAACGAAGTTTTCATTTTGGGATTACCTTTTCGGTACCGTTTATGACCCGGGCCACACGCCTGGCAACAAGCCCGAAAACTGGGGCCTCTATTATGATTACCCCAAAGATTACTTTTTGCAGCATGCATTCAGCGTAAAACGCTTCGACGAAAAAACGCTGCTCAAATACCGCTGGTTTAACTGGTATTATCACCTGCGGCCACGGTTTATGAATTGGATGAAAACTTTACTTCCTGTTAAAATAAACAATGCACCTAAATTGGAGATTGAGCAGCAACCCGTTACCTTAGTATCCGAACAAGAAAACGTACTACAACAAAACTAAAAACATATTGGCCTGGCTATATATTTTAATCGCAGCCGCATTTGAAGCGGCCTGGACATTCTCGCTAAAATTCATGAAATTCAGCGATTTGAAGGCACTTCGTCTTAATTCTGTTTTAAGCCTGCAACATGGCCTGCCAGTATGGTTACCTTTTGTTGGCTATATTGTTTTTGGCATCGGCAATATCTACTTTTTTTCGCTGGCAATAAAACTGGTGCCAACAGCCGTAGCATATGCTGTTTGGACAGCGGTAACCCTCATCCTGATTAAATTAGTAGAAGTTTCGTTTTTAAATCAGCGCCTCTCCTACGTGGAAATATTTTTCATGCTACTGATCATGACAGGTGTTTTAGGTTTGAAATTTTATGGACCGGAAATAAAGTAAGCCTGGCGAGTTATTTACCCAACGCCTCCTTTTTTAGTTTTGCCTTCAAAGTATCAAACCGTACCCAATAAAGGCAACAATCCTTTTCACTGGTGCCTTTGGTATAAATCAGGTATTTACCATCAGGAGTAACATATTCACCCCAGCGGTGGGCATCACCATCATTAATCAGCGGACCAAGGTTTAACGGTGCTGTCCAGCTATGATCGGGCTTACGAAAAGTGATCCCCAGCTCACATTCGTAATCTGGCTTTTCCTTATAGCTGATGATCATGTATGACTCATCGGACGCTACATAGAAATCGCCGTCGAATGCCGGTGTATTGATAACCGGTCCTAAGCTTTTAATAACTGTATCTGTTTTGGAGATGGTAAGCGTGCAGAAATCGTAAGTACTATAGTCCCTTACGTTGCCCTTATCACCGTTACTACCTACATAAAAAGTTCCGCTGTTGGTCGGCATAAAATTGTAAAGGCCATAACCCTTTTTCAGAAATACATATGGATCTGTCCAACCATCTTTGTTGCGATGTGATATCCAAACATATGAATGTTTACCATCGCCTTTGCCTACAAAGTACATGCTCCTGCCATCAACAGAAAAAGTTGGTGTGCTATAATCATAGTTAAGTACAAAAGGGCCTTGCCATCTGTTATCATCATATTTAAAATAACGGATCTTATTACCTTTTGCATTAAACCAGTGTATGGAATTGCCGTAATAGAACTCCTTGCCATTTGCAGAAAAGGCCGACCGCCCCATGGCTATGCCACTATCGGGCACCAACATGTGTTGCGCAAAAACACGCGGTGTATCATTAGGGCGCTGCTGTCCAAGATAAGCGTCCTTGCTATTGAAAAAATTGCTTTGAGCGCTTACACAGCTATAAAAGCAGCACAACACAAGCAGGAAAATTAAAATTCTCATGGTAAAATGGTTATGTTTATTTTATTGGATTTACTATCTGCAAAACAAAGTTAGCGGTGGTTAATTACAAACACCGGTTCAAACCCATTCAAGTTTGTTTCAATTAAAATCAAGTTGTTTTGCCCGTACCATATTCCTCCAGATTGCTCTCTTAAATTAGTGTAAATCAAAATAAAAGCACTTATGAAAAAGGCCATTTTATTAATCATCACCGCCGCCCTGCTTGGTACCGGTGCCGTGGTAAAAGCAACCGGCAGTTTAGAAGTACCAGTCGCTGTAAAGCAAAGCCTCGCCAAAAAATATCCAAATGCCACAAAAGTTACCTGGGAAAAAGAAAAAGGAAATTATGAAGCCAATTGGGGAGGCAAATCGGGCGAGGATACTTCGGTAACTTTTACCCCCAAAGGCGAATTTGTAGAAGAGGGGGATGCCATACCGGTTACCCAACTACCTCCTGCTGTTTTTGAATATGTTAAAACTAATTATAAAGGCACAAAAATTAAAGAAGCCGGGCGTGTAACCAATGCGGCGGGCAAAAAGATGTTTGAGGCAGAAATAAAAGGGAAAGATCTGTTATTTGACCAAAAAGGAAAGTTCATTAAAATTGATTGAATATAGCCGTCACAATCCTGTTAATCTTAAAATAATACTATCTTTTGTAACAATTCAAATTTAATTTGTACGTTTAAAACAATTGAAAAGCATATTCCGGGCACACGCCCGAAATATGAATAAAACTGAACACTTTTTGTACCCTTAATCTACCACAATTTGCTATCCTCTTTTGAGATTTATTCCCGAACGTCAAACTCAACAAGACTGCTATTCTCTAATCTTTTAACTCCATTGCTTATCCTTATGTTGTTTCCGTTGTGCAGCACAGCACAACAACCAGACAGCGTTAAAAAACCATCAGCTCAGGTAATAACGAGCATTAAAGGACAAGTGGTAGATGACGCCTCGGGGCAGCCGCTTCCGGGTATTAATGTTAAAGTTGTTGGCGGCAGGTACGGAACCATTGCAGAACCGGACGGGAAATTTGAGTTAAACGCCCCGGGAGCTTTTACGCATGTTACCTTCTCTTATATTGGCTATCAAACCGTTACAAAAGTGATTAAACCCGGACAGGTAAACGTTCTGCACATCAGGTTACATGATAGTCAAACCCAGCTTAAAGAGGTTAAGGTTGTTTCCGGAAAGAAACAACGATACCGTAATAAAGGCAACCCTGCGGTTGAGCTTATCCAGCAGGTCATCGACCATAAAAAGCAAAACCGCATGGAAAGCGCCGATTACCTGCAATATGACCAATATGAGCGCATCAATCTGTCATTTATCGACGTTCCTTCTAAACTGATGAACAGCCGTTATTTTAAGATGTACCAGTTTATGCTTGATACTGTAAAAGATAACGGGCAAACCCAGGTGTTGCTTCCCGCGTATCTTAGCGAAAAGCAATATCAAAATTACTATCGCAAAGATCCGGCTAAATCCATCAGTGTGCTCAAAGCGCAAAAGGAAGCCAACATCCTTAAATTTATTGATACGGCAGGCCTTGATGTTTATATGAACCGCCTTTACGGTAATGTAATTGATATTTATGATAACAATGTTTTTATCATTACCAACCAGTTCCTGAGCCCTATTGCAGATCACTCTCCTAATTATTACAAATTTTTTATTACCGATACCATACAGACTGCTAAGGAAAAACTGATTGAACTAAGTTTTACACCACGTACCAAAGGCGACTTGCTTTTTGAAGGTAAATTGCTTGTAAGTATGACGGGCAACTATGCCGTACGGAGCTGTGAACTTAATGTGAACAAACAGATCAATATTAACTTCATGCGAACGCTCAAGATCACGCTTGATTTTGAGCAGAACCCTAACGGCCGGTATTTTTTAAGCAAAAGCGACGTTAAAGCCGATTTCGGCATCTTAAAAAACAAAGGCCTGGGGTTAATGGGCGAACGAACGGTAATTTTCTCTAACTATATAGCAGACAAACCGCTTCCCGCCGCATTTTATGAGGGCAAAGAATTGCAGATAGCTCCCGATGCAGACAAGCCCGACACCTCATACTGGGCTCGTAACCGGCCGGATACACTAACCGATCATCAGTCGAAGATGTACCCGCGCATCTCCCGGTTAGAAAAAATGCCGCAATTTAAACGGGCAACCTGGTTTGCAGCTACTTTTACCGGAGGTTATGCCAAGGCGGGCCCGGTGCTGATAGGCCCCATTGGCACATTTTATTCCCGGGACAGCCAGGAAGGCTCCCGCTTTCAGATTGGCGGACGTACCACCACCGATTTAAGCAAATCAATTTATTTTGAAGGATTTGGCGCCTATGGTACTCGCGATAAGGCTTATAAATACAATATCGCAACTTTTTACTCATTCAATAAAACACCTTTTTACCGCTACCCTAATGACTACCTTAAGGCAAGCTATTTAAATGATGTTAATGTACCGGGGAGGGACCTTTCTACTATCAATCAGCAAGCCGCGCTTGCATCGTTTTCAACAGGAAAAACAATATACTGGCTTTATAGTAAGATTGCCAAAATTGAATATGTAAAGGACTTTGAAAACCATTTTTCGTTCGATCTCGCGTTTAGAAACTGGAACCAGCGCCCCGCCGCGGCATTAGTATTTCAATATAATGATGATGCCAACACTATGGTTCATGACATTACTACCAGCGAGTTGAACCTCGCTTTCAGGTATGCACCGCATGAGCAAATTTTACAGGGAACGGTATACCGCCGCACCATCTACAGCAAATACCCGATCATAAATTTGCAGATCAATCATGGCTTTAAAGGCCTGTTCAATGGTGAATATGATTTCACCAGTGTTAAAGCAAGCATTTTCAAACGGTTTTACCTGTCTCAGCTTGGTTATACTGATATTACTGTACTTGGAAATTATTTAGTGGGTAAAGTGCCATTTCCACTCCTCAATCTGGCCCCGGCTAACCAGTCACTCGCCTATGATGAGGATGCCTATAACCAGCAAACCTACCTTGAGTTTGTAAGCGATCATTATGCGGGTATTAACTTAACCCATAGCTTCAGCGGCTTTTTGCTGAATAAATTCCCATTGATAAAACACCTGAAATGGAGGGAATTTCTATCAGCCAAAATACTATTCGGCGGCTTGCGCAACGAAAATAATCCACTTTATTCACCTAACTTGTTCCGGTTCCCGGTAGGTGGTAACGGGGCAAATGGTACTTATGCTTTAGGCACTAAACCTTATATAGAAGCCGGAGTAGGTATAGGTAATATCTTTAAGTTTTTGCGGATAGACGGGATCAAAAGGTTTAATTACCTTGACCATCCGGGGGCTGCGGAATATGGCGTTAAATTTAGTTTCGCCCCGGATTTTTAAGCAATTTGGCATTACAGGTAATCATAGCCATTGACTAAAGTCAACGGCTATGAAACTTTCATTTTCAAACAACTTAAAAATTACAATCTTTTCCTGGATCGATATTTTCCTTATCGCGGGTAAGAACAGCTTCGCCGTTTTCAAAGGAGACAACCCAAATGCTATCGTAATCATCATCCGGCCATTTCAGGTTATCCTGTTTTATGCCTAAGGAACGTACTATTGGTGCAATGCCGCCATGCTCCCATACCACTAATATTACACCGGTACGGCTTTTTAAATCGGCAGCCAAACCTAAAGAATCCTTCTCGGTACGTGAGCTGTTTACCGTTAAATTGTATTTGGCAGCAAGCGGCACAATGGTCTGAAACATTCTCGAGTGTTTGGTAGCCTCTCCCAGCCCCAGGCCGGGCACAAATATTTTGTCAGGCACTCCAAATCTGGCGGTTAGTATAGCCGGTAACTTTAACGATCTGTTTATTCCCTGGCAATTCAGATTATCGCCCTTCAATGCCTTTTCGGCATGACGGATAAAGACAATCTTTAAATCAGTTGATTGCGCCTTAACTGATAGTATAGCTAACAGGGATATGATAAATAAAAACAGGATACGAATGATCTTTTTCATTTTTGTAATTGAGTCTTTAAAAGGACGAGGCCGTATCATTAGTCGAATTGACTACCTTGGAGTTATGTTACCTGTGAATTGAAATTCAGCCGATAATATTTATACAAAACGGGGTTAACATGTTTTTTGAATAAAAAACTACCAACCAACTGATTATTAGACACATAATTAAATATTTACACAAAAAAGGGGGTTAACACTTTTTTGGATAAAAACAAATTCAATTAACTGATTATCAGATATATAATTAAATGTTAACCCTGAATTGTGTTAACCCTGTTACCTCCCCTTTTATTAGTAAATTCAACCCGGAATTATATATCGCTTAAGCATCTGAATAAGTCAAAAAATGAGGCCGATGATATATGATACAGCCTCATCCTTATATAAATAGTTAATAATTTAATGCTGATTTCCTGAGCCATTTAACTGGTATGCCCCAAGATCGGCACCAGGTAATGTTGCGTCAGATAAGCCATAAACCTTATCAAGCGGTACCGTAATTAACGGTTTAATGGTAGTGTTACCCTTACCGATAAGCGGCGAGCCGGCCAGCAAACGGAAGTTAAAGTTACCTATGGCGTTATATTGGTACAACGGATGACCTACAGTTGGCAGCGGAAAGTTCAGGAACATCGGGTTATTTTTTTGTACAACATCGCTGCCATCATAAATAGAACCTAAAGTATAATTTGAAGGCAGGTATTTTGCCGATGTTGTGATTGATGGAATATCCGTGCTTTGCGGCTGCGTGATGTAGCCTGTTGGATAAAACTGGTTGGCTACACTTAATGAATCGGCCCATTGATAGTTATTACCGTATGAAAGGTGGGCAACATCGGCAACCGGGCTGCCTACCACACGATAACCAAACTTGCAATTGATTGCCACGTTATTGTAATACATGCCCGCTGCACCTTCTTCAAAATTGATACAACCACCACGACCGCTTTGCACCTGGCGGTAACCACCACTAACAAATGTATTGTTATACATTACAATATTGGTTTGCGGTGCACCCGTAGCCTGACCTTTGTTTGATGCTTTTTGGCCATTAGTAGCCGTACCGATAAACATATTGTAGGCCATTGTACCTACAGTACCGCCTTTGGCATTTAAACAATCACCTCCGCTAACGCCATTTTTTTCAAAAGTGTTTCTGAAGATGGCTATTTTACCTGCCGAGATCCGGATAGGGTCATCTATCCCACCGTACAGCCAGGAATCTTCCATAATGAAATTGCCTTTATAATTGGCAAATAAAATACTGTATTGGTTGCCTGTGCCCGAGCCGGCAATAGTTGATGTGGCTTTTCCCTCGGTTAAGCCGGCATACTCCACGTGAGTCCATCTTAGCACTAATAAATTACAGGTTGGTCCGCCAATAATGCCTTTCCATTTACCAGCGTATGCAGGATCGACAGCAGCAGTAAAGCCACCGGGCGCATCATTTTTCACAATACCAGGAACGGTGATCCAGTTTGGCTGATTTTTTGACCCGTTACTCACCAGGGTACCAAGCGCAATAAGGCTGCTCCCGGCACCCATGTTTAATCTTACACCAGGCTGCAATAATAAAGTATCAGTTGGGTTGATCACCAAATCACAACCGTCTTCAACGGTGTATGTTTTGCCGGTAAGCATGGTACCTTTTACCGGGATTACTGTTGAACCGCTTGAGCTGCACGAAAGCGGAGCTTTATCACTTACCGGGTTTGCAGCCGGTGGTGTATAGCTGTAAATGTCCATGTGCTCACCTTTCCATTTCTGACAACCGGAAAACGCGGCCGCCATCAGGATACAAATAACTGGGATTATATATTTTTTCATCGTTGTTTTTATTATAATTTATACCTGAAACCACCAAGGAATAGTGTTTTGTAATAGTCGCTTTGTACAAGCGTTTGACCTGCAATGTCCTGTTTGCCTAAAAACTCCTGCTGCTTTGCATCAAGACTACCATGCGGGTATTTCAAATAGATTTTGCTGGCCGCGTTGGTGATATTATTAACCTTGCCATAGAAAGAAAATCTTTTGGCTATAGTTTTTTCGAAAGAAAAATCTAACTGGTTGTAGGCATGCTGGTAAAAATCGAGGTTATAATATGGTGATACTTGCGCCAAACGCTCGCCGGTGTAAACAAAAGCCAGTTGCATATCCAAACCTAACTTCGCGCTTTTGTACAATACAGATGCGTTACCCACATGGTCTGCCTGACCTTGCAGCGGACGCGTTTGATTCACATTGGTTTGCTGTAAACCCAATGTTGGGTCATTTGAGTAAAGCAATTTGTTGGTGGTTATCCTTGAGTGGGTATAAGTATAGTTGATTGAAAAGCCTATCACACCAAAGAATTTAGTAGCCAAAGCTTCAAAACCATAGTTGGTAGCATTACCAGGGTCATTTTGAGGTTTAATAACCTGATCGCTCGGACCGCCATTGCGCACAACAAAGTACTCAATTGGATTATAGATCTTTTTGTAGAAAGAACCTAACAATAACTGATCGGCACCGCCAGGGAAAAACTCATAACGTACGTCGTAATTATCGGCAGTGATATGCTTTAAATATGGGTTACCTACCTGGTCATAATATTCGCCGGTAACTTTATATGGCACCTGCTCACCAAAGCCCGGACGGCTTATTGCCGCAAAGTATGAAGCACGGATATTTTGATTATCTGTTAACTGGTATTTTAAGTGGATGCTTGGTAATACATCGGTGTATTTAATGTTACCGCTTCTTTGTGTAACCGTTTCGGGCGATTGGGTGTTGTAGGTCAAATCGGTATTTTCGATTCGCACGCCGCCTAATATCTGCAGTTTCGGGAACAGATCAAACTTAATCTGTAAATATTCGGCATTATCATTTTCCCTTACGTGGTAGTTGTTTTGCAGATCGGGGTTATTGGCACCGATACCATCAGCAGTCGAATTGAATGCAAAAGGGATAGCGTCGAAATTATTATTGAACAAGGTTGATTTACCACCGGTTAATGAATAAGTGATATAATCAGCATCCCTCACTTTATGGCGATATAAACCACCTGCAGAAAACCCAACATCTTTACCGGCAATTTTAGGAGTATAGATCAGATTAGCGTATCCCGAAATGTCTTTATCGCGGTTATTTTCCCAATGATGGTCTAACTGGGTATTGTTGTCAACCTCGGCAGTGACGGCTCCCGAGTTATTGAGGGTTTTATTGGCATCATAAAAAAACTCGGTTCTATCCGGCTGGTGCCTCGTAGCTTCAGAATATACCCCATCCCAGTTTAAGCGCCACTCGTTACCAAGCCAGTGATCACCATGCAAGGTTGAGTTATAGATATTTTGCTTGGCTAGCATACTCCTGTTTGAGATGGTGATCTGCTTGCTTAAGCCAGTTGAGTTTAAGCCCAAACCAAGGGTATCAGAAGTAAAACGCGATTCAAATTCGCTTTGATGAATGTATAGGTTGTATAACGAGATCTTGTTTTTGTCGTTAATCGCGTAATCTATTTTGTTGTGGATACCTACGCGTTCTGTTTGGGTTGAATAAGTACGGTCATAAGCATCAGAAAACTGCGGCGAGTTTGGTAGTGGGATAGCTGAAGGCTGCGCATTTGGCGTAAGCTGCTTTGAGTTAGAACCACGGTATATGTTCTGATAACTTGCAGATACAATAACGCCTAATTTTTTATTCAAAAACCTATCACCAATAGTGAGGCCGGCGGTTGAGCTAAAAGGAGTTGAAATATTTTTATCGCTTGTAAGCGCCTTATTGCTAAAATCGGCATAGGTAGCGGCATAGCTGTTACCATTGATTGCTGCCGGAGATTTTCTGTTAGGAGATGCGCTGAAACCAACAAATGGCCTGCTTGACGAAAACAGGGTAGAAAAGCCACCTGATACGTTAGCGCTGAAAGTAAACTGGCTTGGAGCACTTTTCATCACCAGGTTCATCACGCCGCCAATGGCATCGCCTTCCATACTTGGGGTAAGCGCTTTGATCACTTCAAGCCTTTCCAGCATTTCTGAAGGGAATATATCCATAGGCACAAACCGGTATTGAGCATCCGGGCTTGGTATTTTAATACCGTTTACCAATGTTGAGTTGTAACGCTGGTCCATACCCCTAATGATAGCGTAACGACCTTCGCCACTTGCCGAACGCTGAATGGTTACACCGCTAACACGCTGTAAAGCGTTAGCCACAGTAACGTCGGGCAATAACTTTATTGCATTTGCCGAAAGTACGTTGATAACCATCGGTGCATTTTTTTCAATGCTACGCACAGCGCCATCAGATTCTTTATTTGTCTGGGCTTTAACCTGTATTTCTGTCATCTGCATATCGGCGTCCTGCAAGGCCACGTTTACCGTAATGACTTCATTGACCGATGTAATATTGCCCTCCCTAACTTTAGAAGGGCCGTAACCAACATAATTTACCTGTATTTTGTATGGCCCATTCTTTAAATTTTTAAAGCTATAAGCGCCATTAAGGTTAACCGCAACAAATTTGCTAACCCCATCCTGGGTTAAGTGAACTGTTGCTCCGGTAAGGGGTTCGCCGGTTTTAGTATCGGTTACCTTTCCCCTTATGGTTTGGGCATTAGCCGAAACAGAAAATAACAGGCATATTGAAAACAAGAGCAATAGCCTGTAAAGAAAGTAGGTGTATTTCATGAACAACGGGTTTAATTTTCCGCAAAGAAACCCGCTGAAAACTGGAGAAAAATTGAATAAAAGAGCCTAAAACTATTAGATAACCCAAACTTAATAAATGCTTAACATAAAAGGCTGAATTGCATTAATTACCTCCAAATTAAGATGGGCAGCTTCTATAACAAGGCTGTCCTTTCAGCTTATTCGGCTTTTATTTTAGGTAGGATCAACTCCTAACCTGTTGATGCTACTATCCTCGAAAACAAGGTAGCTGATTATCCCCGATTAACACGATAGCTTAAAAATACACCATGCGAAGCTATGCTAACAGACTGTTTATCAATTAAAAATAACATTTCCATAAAATTGGTTAACCAAGCAAAAACGCAAACGTTTGCGTAAATAATTAACAGCATTGTGGGTGCAATATGTAAATACCATGTTATAATTGGTAATCGGTAAGTATTCTGTTAACCAATTTCTTTTAAGCTACCGGGTTAAACACATTAAACATCGAAAAATATGACGGCATTTAAAACTCTTGGACAATTTATTATTGAGCGGCAAAAAGATTTTCCTTATGCCAAAGGCGAGCTTTCTCGGCTACTTCGTGATATTGGGATCGCCGCCAAAATAGTAAACAGGGAAATTAACAAGGCCGGCCTTGTTGATATTTTAGGTGATGCCGGCTCCTCCAATATTCAGGGAGAGTCACAAAAAAAGCTGGACATTTATGCCAATGAGCAGTTTATAGCAGCATTAAGAAGCGGCGGGGAATGCTGTATAGTGGTTTCGGAAGAAAATGATGAATACCTGGTTATAGATTCGGATATTTCAAAAGAAGCAAACTACGTTGTTGCACTTGATCCTTTAGACGGATCATCCAATATCGATGTCAATGTAGGCGTAGGAACCATATTTTCTATTTACAGACGAAAATCAGACACAGGGAAACATTCCACAAACGAAGATGTATTACAGCTTGGTACCGAGCAGGTGGCTGCAGGATATGTCATTTATGGATCTTCAACGATGCTTGTATATACCACAGGCAAGGGTGTTAATGGCTTTACCCTTGATCCTTCAATCGGTGAGTTTTGTCTTTCGCACCCTAACATGACTGTTCCGGCAGCAGGAACAATTTACTCAATAAACGAAGGCAATTACATTCATTTTCCGGATGGGGTAAAAAAATATATCAAATATTGCCAGGTAGAAGATCCGGATACCAACCGACCATATACTTCCAGGTACACAGGATCGATGGTTGCGGATATACACCGGACCTTAATAAAAGGCGGAATTTTTATTTATCCCCCTACTACAGGCGCAAAAAAGGGAAAACTGCGGCTGATTTACGAGTGTAACCCTATGGCTTATATTATTGAGCAAGCCGGCGGCAAAGCATCAGACGGATACAAAAGAATTATGGAAATTGAAGTAAAGGAACTACACCAGCGATCCTCCATATTTATTGGCTCAATGGATATGGTACTCAAAGCCGAAGAATTTATGTCATCATTTTCTCCAAAATTATTTGTCAAATCGTTTGAAGGAGAAGTTAAAATTCAATAAGAATATTGAAAAACGCGATAGTGACCACGTTAAGCGCCAACTTTTTGTAAAGCTGCTTTCACAATTTAATGCTTTAATTGCAAGTTAAAAATACTGGGCAAAACTTGGTTTTAAAGTGACATAAGACAATAATCGACGAAAATTGTTTTTTCTTCTGAACTAAAATTGTCATCCAAATGTCATGAAGTGTAAAATACTTCACAACTATACGTGTCACAAATACACATAACTTTACACGTTTAAACAGCAGAATCAGCATTTTTGAACTATTTAAGCTTTTAGTCTATATCTTTAGGAAAAAATCAACGGTAATTTTTAATATAAGACCACGTTTCGAGGGCTTAATTAAAAATTATAACATGCAAAAAACAAAATCTTTAAAAAAAATGACTTTTGGCAGTTTGGCACTGAGCGCAATTATCCTCATCGGAAGTTGCTCCAAAAATGCAGACCAACCAGTAACCGTTCCAATTAATGATTTAAACGCCAGCAAAAGCCTGGCAACAACAGCCCCCACCGTCTACACGATGGCCACATCTTCAATCCGGTTAGATGAAGGTTACGCTTACAAATTCAGCCCCGTTCAGGTAAGCGGCGATTCAAACACGCAGCCAACAGCGTCAACACTCCAACTTTATGAAAATGGTGTTGCGTTAGGTCCGGCTCATTCTGTTCACAGTGACATCAGAAACCTTGGTAAAGGGCGTTACAGTCACTGGGATACCGGATTGTATTTCTCAACTTCCGACAACAGCAGCCCTCTGACAAACGGAAGAAAGTACACTTACACCCTTACCGGTACAACAACTACTACCACCACAACCGCTCCGGCTACAAGTACTTCAACAACAACCGCATCGGGCTCCGTTTTGAGTACAGTATTAACCGGTTACGCTGCTGTTAACGGTACAACAACCGGTGGTAAAGGCGGTACCACGGTAACTGTAAACACACTGGCTGCGTTCAAATCTGCGGTGTCAGGCAATTCGCCCAAGATTGTGTATGTTTCCGGAACAATTAGCGGATCAGGCGTAACTCCTGTGTATGTTGGTTCAAATACCACCATCATCGGTAAAACCGGCGCCGTTTTATCAAGCCTTAACCTTTACCTGTTCACTGTAAGCAATATCATTATCCAAAACGTTACGTTTAGAAACTACGTAACCGAATGCGGTGTTTACGTTAAATTCCAGTCGAACCACGTTTGGATTGACCATTGCGATTTTGCAACAGACCGCAGCCATGGCTGGGATTACTGGGGTAAAGATATCGGCGTTGCCGAAGGCTCTGACTACGTAACCATTTCATGGAACAAATTCCATGACACCTACTTGTCATTGCTTATTGGTTCGGTAACAAGCGATGCTGTTACAGCCAACACCGGCAAACTACACGTTACATTGCACCACAACTACTGGTACAATGTGTCTGAAAGGGAGCCAACTTTGGTATTCGGTACTATCCACATGTACAATAACTACCACTTAAACAACGATGGTTATTCCATCGGTGCAAGATACGGTGGTACAGTAAGGACAGATAATGAATATTTCTCAGGCTGCAGGAAGCCACTTACTACTAACTTAGATGGCGACCCTGTAGGTTACTTCAGCGGTATATCAACCAACATTTATTCTAATTGCGGTGCTAACGACATCACCTCATCTTTATCAAGTTGGGTGCCGTCATACGCTTACAGCACGTTGCTTGATGCTGCTGCAAACGTTCCGGCAGTGGTAACAGCAGGTGCCGGCGTTAAAACAGTTAATTAATTAAATTATTCATCCCCATGCTAAGTGAAAGGCCGCTTTATGAATTATCATAAAAGCGGCCTTTCACTTTTTATTGATCCCAGCTCCGATACAATAATCAATTTTCACGCAGGGGCTCCTGGTTTTTACTGAAGTATTGAACGTTAGCCGCAGGGCTTAATCTTTTTTTCATAAAAGCCACAATGGTATCGGTATACAGGTCGGCTCCTCTGCCGTTTAAATGCGCCCTGTCCGAATAGTATTCCGGGTTTTTAAAATATACATCGTTGGTAAAATCGTGAAAAACAACCTTGTTACTGTTACAAGTACTTTTCAATTTTAAATAGGAATTCTGTTGGGTATCATCGTTATACCTCGGCGATACAAATACAAACAATTGAATTTTTTGCCGCTTACATTCATTTATAAACAAATCCAGCGCATTTACATTATCGGCCGATATGCTGTCTGAATATGGTTTAAGCGATGTATGGGTTGAAACCCGGCTGACGTCCATTTTATTATCTAAAGGATTAAAGCCCATGACAGTGTTTCCTGATGATAAAAAGTAATGCTGAAATATAGAAACCAGCTGGCCATTGTAGCGGTATGTTTGAAGATGGCTTTTTATTAGCTCCAGCCGGTCTTTCTTTTCAATCATATTGCCGATAACATCCGATTGTTTTAAATAAGGCAGTAAAATGGAAAGCCTGTTCTTTTCATCTTCCTTTTCACTTAACACATCGCTCGTTACATCTAATACAACAACCTTAGGAACGTGGTGCTGTAATGCCAGTTCAAAAATTGCTGTACTATATAAAAGCCCTTCGCCATCCCGGCCGCCATTAAAACAACTTAGGTGTAAACCATCCTTTATAATCGATGAGTTATAATGATGAGAAGCTCTTGAGCTTCCCAAAACCAACACATCTTCATTTAAATTATACACAACGTGATTAGCGACAGCGTATTCGCCGGAAACCTGGTGTGTAAAAAAATAATAAAGGAACATACCGGCTGCCTGATCAACAGCCACAAAAGCCACAATCATCAATAACAACCTGATAAAAAACTTATTGCTGTTTTCTTTCAACTGCTTCATAATCTAAAACTGAAAGTAAATGAATTGTCCGCCATCAAAAACGCCAAACAACAGGATTATAAAAACCAATCCTAAATAGGAAGCCATGCGGATCCCCCAATTTTCATTGTGAAGAAACCGTAATGAATGATGGCCGTATTCCTGCTTTATTTCGTAAAAAAACAAGGCGGCTATAGCCATCAAGTCATACAGAAAATAAGAAGGTTCGCCTATGAAAAAGCCGGGTTTATAAATAAAAACACCTTTTAACAAACCCCAGGCCTGCTCTAATGATACAGCCCTGAAAAAGATCCAGCTTATAGTAACCAGGAATATTGTAAAAGATATATTTAAGAAATTGGCAAATACTCCGCTGCCTAACCCTAATTTACTTGCTGTTGCCGTCCTCCACTTCTGCGTTGCCATTCCGCAAATGAGGTAAAACCCGTGTAAAGCGCCCCAAACAATAAATGTCCAATTAGCGCCATGCCACAAACCGCTGATCATAAACACGACAAATAAATTTAAATACAACCGGCCTTTGCTAACCCGGTTGCCTCCTAAGGGTATATACACATAATCTTTAAACCACGTAGAAAGTGAGATATGCCACCTGCTCCAAAACTCGCTTATGCTTTTTGCAAAATAAGGCCGTTTAAAATTTTCCATCAGCTTAAAGCCCATCACCCTGGCACTGCCTATCGCAATATCCGAGTAGCCCGAAAAGTCGCAATAAATCTGGACTGCAAAAAACAATGAAGCAAGCACAATTGTGGCCGAGCCGTGTTCAGGATAATTGTTGAAAACAGTTTTTACATATATAGATAACCTATCGGCAACTACAACCTTTTTAAAAAAACCGATGAGCATTCGTTTTAGCCCTTCAGAAACATCCAGGGCATTAAAATGATGTTCGGTTTTAAATTGCGGTAACAGATTTTGAGGACGTTCAATTGGGCCGGCAACTAATTGCGGATAAAACATTACGTATAAAGCATAAATACCGAAATGTCGTTCGGCCTTTTGATGGCCCCGGTAAACTTCAATAGTATAACTCATGGCCTGAAAAGTGTGAAATGACAACCCTATCGGAAGCAGGATCTGTAAAAACGGAATCGGGTTAGTGTACCCCATCCAGTATAGCAATCCCGATAAATTGGCATTAAAAAAATTGAAATACTTAAATACCGCCAGTACGCCAATATTTGCCGTAAGACTTAATATTAACAAAAGCTTCTTCTTCTTAAGGTCATTAACTTTTTCCAGGTAAATGCCTGCGGTATAGTCGATAATTATTGTAAAAAACAGGATAAGGATATAAATGGCTTTAAAGAACATATAAAAATAGCAGCTTGCTATAAGCAGCAGCAGCCACCTAAATTTGTGGGGCACAAGAAAATATAAAGCCGTTACCACAGGAAAAAACAGCAGAAAAGTAAATGAGTTAAATATCATCGCCAGGTTCTTTTTGGTTAATTAAACCTAACTGAAAATAAAATGATATAAAATAGCGACACTGCGATCGTAAATCATTCTGTAAAATCACGCAACAAACTTCACAGCCAAAATCTGATCAGCACATTGCAAGTTCAGGAATACATACACTGTAACCCCAAAGTGAATTGATTCTCCAACCATTTGATAAAAAATCTTTAACCGGCTTATCATATAACACAACAACTAAAATGTAAAGCGATTTATATCCTTTTACAGTTTAAACGTGTAAAATGGCGTCAGATTTACAATTTACGGGCAATTGAACTTAGCTCATACTTTATTGATAGTCAATTAAATAATTTTACTCACCAAGTAACAAATAAACTTAATTTATCATTTAAAGACCTAAAACTATGTGCGGAATTGTTGGTTACATCGGATCAAGAGATGCGTGGCCCGTTGTGTTGAACGGCCTCAAACGATTAGAATATCGTGGTTATGATAGCGCCGGTATTGCTATCATAAATAATGTAGGCTTCAATGTGTATAAAAAAACCGGAAAAGTGGCGTGTCTTGAGGCTCACACAGCAGATAAAGACAAAAGCGGGCATGTTGCAATAGGACATACCCGGTGGGCCACACATGGCGCCCCATCTGATGCAAATTCGCATCCGCATAGCTCAAACGATAACCGCCTGCACATTATCCATAACGGGATCATCGAAAATTACCTGATCCTTAAAGAAGAACTACTTGCCCGTGGGCATACCTTTAAAAGTGAAACAGATACAGAAATCCTGATCCACTTAATTGAGGAAATTCAAAATATCGAACAAACTGATTTACTGGAAGCTGTCCGATTGGCTTTAAATACAGTGATAGGTGCTTACGCTATAGTTATCCTGGACCGGGAAAACCCCGATCAGCTGATTGCCGCCCGAAAAGGCAGTCCATTGGTTATTGGTGTTGGCCATGGCGAGTATTTTATTGCATCAGACGCCACTCCTATTATCGAGTACACCAAAAACGTAGTGTATTTAAAAGATAACGAAATAGTACAGGTTAAACCCAGTGGGCTTTTAATAAAGAAGCTTGACAATGTTGTTCAAACCCCATTGATCCAGGAGTTAGAATTAAAACTTGAATCGTTAGAAAAAGGCGGCTTTGAGCACTTTATGATGAAGGAAATCTTTGAGCAGCCGCGTTCTATAAGGGATTGCATGCGTGGTCGCATCTTTCCGCTTGAAGGCAAGGTTGAGTTAGGTGGCATTAAACAATATACCGACAAGCTTAAAAATGCCGAGCGGATAATTATTATTGCCTGCGGTACCTCGTGGCATGCCGGCTTAACAGGCGAATACCTTATTGAAGAATACGGACGCATTAAGGTAGAAGTTGAATATGCTTCCGAATTCAGGTACCGTAATCCCATAATTACTGATAAGGATATTGTAATGGCGGTATCCCAATCGGGAGAAACTGCCGATACATTAGCCGCCATTGAAATAGCTAAAGAACGGGGTGCAACTATCCTGGGGATCTGCAATGTTGTTGGCGCTTCAATTCCGCGCGTAACTGATGCAGGGGTTTACACCCATGCCGGCCCGGAAATAGGCGTTGCCTCGACAAAAGCCTTTACAGCGCAGGTTACTGTTTTAACTTTAATTGCTTTATATATTGCGCAGCACAAAGGTACTTTAACACCAGGCAGGCTCACTAATTTATTAACGGAGCTTGATACCATACCCGATAAAATACAAACGCTGCTGCAGGATAATGAATTGATTGAAGACATTGCCTGCAAAATAAAGAATGCCCCTAACTGCCTGTTCTTAGGGCGTGGTTTCGGTTTCCCGGTTGCTTTGGAAGGGGCTTTAAAACTGAAGGAGATCTCCTATATCCATGCCGAAGGTTATCCCGCCGCCGAAATGAAGCACGGGCCAATTGCGTTAATTGACGAGCAGATGCCGGTGATCTTCATCGCCACAAAAAACTCATCGTATGAAAAAGTGATCAGCAATATACAGGAGGTTAAAGCCCGGAAAGGAATAGTAATAGCTATTGTTACCCGTGGTGATGTTAAAGTGAAAAACATGGCCGATTACTGCATTGAAATACCCGATGCCGACGAAGCCTTTTTACCACTGCTGGCCACTATCCCGCTACAACTTCTCTCCTATCATATAGCCGTAAAACGGGGCTGTAATGTTGATCAGCCCCGTAATCTGGCTAAATCGGTTACAGTAGAATAATTTGGAATAATTAACCAACAAACTCCATAAAAAAAGCAGGCTCAGGCCTGCTTTTTTTATGTGCTGTTATTTCTGGGTGTAACCACTATTATATGAACGTGTAGCCCCAAATTCCCAACTCAGACACTTTTTTCTCATCCCTTTACACATGCCTGCATTACTGCTTTACATGTTCTGTAAAGACTAAGATACAGGTTTACAAAAAAACGGCAATCGACTAAAACCGTATACTATCGATGCCCAAATAGATAAATTTGACTAACCAAATAAACCAGTTCAAAATAGTTCCCTAAACTCTCTTAAACTATTGATGATGAAAAAAATTAATATATACTGTTTCATTACAACATTGCTATTGATAACCGGATGTGCCGGAAGTCGGGATCTTGTTTACTTCAGCAACATGGCAAATACAGGTGCAGCAAATAACAATACAAGCGGAACAGTAGTCATTCATCAGAAAGACATTTTAAATGTAACTGTTACCAGCTTAAATCCCGAATCGAATATGTTATTCAACGGTAACAAAAATGTAGGCTTAAACAATCAATCAACCCGCGGCGGATATAAAGTAAACGAAAATGGATTTGTGAATTTACCGCTTATAGGTGACTATAAAATTGAAGGGCAAACCATTGAGGAAGCACAGACTGAAATAGCTAAAAAGCTATCGGCTTTTGTTAAAAGCCCGGTAGTTGACATCCAACTCCTAAATTTTAAAATAAGCGTGATAGGCGAGGTTAACAAACCATCAACATTTATAATAACTGATGAAAATGTAAACTTACTTGAAGCATTAGGTATGGCAGGGGATATGACAGTTTATGGACGCAGGGAAAATGTATTGGTGATCCGCACAGAAAACGGACGCAGAACAATGAACCGCCTTAACCTTAATAAAGTTGAATCAATGGATTCGCCTTACTTCAACCTTAAACAAAATGATATTGTTTATGTGGAGCCCGACAAATCAAAGGCGGTTGAGTATAGCCAAAGCACACGCTTAGCACCAATAGTAGTAGCCTCAATTTCGGCATTGGCCGTATTGGCGGCGGTACTGTTAAGAAGATAAAATACAGTTTTAAAGATACCTAAGAATAGCTGACATGGATAATAATTTTATTTTAAAAGAACCTTTGCCGGGCAACAAGTTCAGGAACAACATTAAGCCTTATTTAAATGGCTGGTATTTATTCCTGATAAGCATGGTTATGTGTTTTGCAGCAGCCTGGACATACCTTAACTACGTTACCCCGCTGTATAAAATAACAAGTACACTGCAAATCCCTGACGATAAAAAAGGCGATGGTATTTTAAAAGCTACTGCTTTTAGTGACCTGAACATGTTTCAGGAAACTAAAACCGTGGATAATGAAATGGAGGTATTACGATCAAAAGATTTGATTTATAGCGTATTCAAAAAACTTAACCTGGAAACTTCCTATTTTGATGAAAGCGGCTTTAAAGTAAAAGAACTGTATGGTAATGAGCGGCCTTTCACCGTTACTGTAAAGAGAATAGGGAAAACCGGCTATTTGAAAAAACTATATATCCAGCCATATTCACAAAGTAAGTTTTTGTTAAAAGAGGAAACCAAAACATGGATTTACAGCTATAACCAACTGATTAATCATAAGGATTATTCCTTTAAAGTAGAAAAAGGGCCGGCCCTTGCAGATAATGACACGCCGATACTGATCCAGTTTAAAAACCTTACCGGGCTGGCAGCAGCTTACAGCGCCGGATCATTACAGGTTAACCCTGTAGTTAAAGAATCAAACACCTTAACCTTAAGCCTGGTTGATGCTGTGCCCGAAAGAGGGATTGATATTTTGAACAACATCATATCTACCTATAACGCCGAAAACGTTGTTAAGAAAAACGTTACAGCCGTAAACACCATATTATTCATTGATAAACGATTACATGATTTAGAACGGGACCTGTCATACACCGAAGGTGACATTGAAACTTTCAAGCAAAGGAATGGAGCTGCAGAGATCAATGCAAGCACACAGGTAAATCTGACAAAATCTGCAGAATATAATCAACTGCTTGAAGAATCAAATACTCAGTTGGGTATTGTGAATTCCATTGAAGCATATTTAAAAAACTCGGCTAACCAATACGATGCTGTACCCAGTACCATGGGATTGAAGGATCCGGCGTTAAATACACTGGTTAGCCGTTTCAACGACCTGCAGTTGGAAAGGAACCGCATGCTGGGCAGCGCAAACCCTGCCAACCCTCTTATTGAAAACTTGAGCAACCAGATAGCCAGCCTTCGTGTAAATATCATGGAAAACCTCAGTAATATTAAAAAAGGCTTCTCAATCAGCCACAAATTGCTCAGCCAAAATTCTGCCCAGTATGACTCCCGCATCCGCTCGGTTCCGTCGCTTGAACGGGGGCTTTTACAGCGGAGCCGTGAACAGGGGGTAAAAACTAATTTATACCAATACTTGTTGCAAAAAAGAGAAGAAACGGCGTTGTCGTTATCAGCTACAATTCCTTCATCGCAATTGATTGATAAACCTGCCGCTAATCCGATAGCTGAATTTCCTAAGCAACAGCTCACCTATTTATTCGCTATTATAGCCGGGTTATTTATGCCGGGAATTTACATCTTCCTGAAAGATAAATTTAGCCTGAAAATCAGGAATCAATCAAGCCTGCTGAATATAAAAGGCGTAAAGATCCTGGGCGAATTATGCCATAATAATGAAGGTCAGAGCCCTGTAGTTATATCTAACGGCAGTAATACCAACATTTCAGAACTGTTCAGGTATATCAGGAGCAATATTGGCTTCCTGAACCAGGGAACACAGCACAAAACCATGCTTGTTACATCGTCTATGAAAGGCGAAGGCAAAACCTTTTTCAGCATCAACCTGGGCTTAACGCTTGCCATGCTCAATAAACGGGTATTAATTATGGAGTTTGACCTGCGCAAGCCAGATTTGCTTAAAAACATCAACATGGAGCAAACCAAGGGCATTACAGATTTTTTAATGGGTGATACCAATTCACCGGCCGAATGCATCCAGGCTTATAATGAATCAGATAACCTTTTTGTAATGGGAAGCGGCAGTAAAGCAATTAACCCCGCCGAGCTATTGTCAGATAAACGGCTTGACCTGCTTTTTAACTGGTGCAAAACAGAGTTTGACTATATCGTGCTTGACACATCGCCTGTTGGTGCCGTTGCCGATGCTTTTAGCCTGGCTAAATACGCCGAGTTGAGTATTTATATTGTACGGTATAATTATACCAATACCGAGCAATTAAGTATCCTCAGAGATATTTATGATAATGATAAATTAAATAACCTTATGGTAGTGTTTAACGATGCGAAAAAAGAAAACCGGGAGGCGTACGCCTACGGTGGCTATGGATACGCATCGGCATATGGCAGTTGATAGCTATCATTTTTACAATGGCATAAGGTTAATGCTAATACGTGTTATAAACTTTTAGTTAGACTGTTTTACTGCTGTTCCATGTGACTGGATTGGCGGAGTCTTAAGCAACGTAAGTTGCAGTTGTTATGAACCAATAACCGGGTAACCGGAGAACGATATAAGCCGTTAGCTTGCTTTTTTACGGTTTGGCCAGTGTGACTGGATTGGCGAAGCCGCAGAGAGACTAAGACACCTGTTATATTTTATAGTAAACGGGAAAAACCGGCGAATATTATAAACTATTAGTTCGATTATTTTTTATTAACCGCCTAACCATGTGACTGGATTGGCGGAGCCACAGCCAGCACAGGCTGCGTCCGTAATAAATCAGATAACCAGGTTAGTAATTTTCAATTACTATTTTTTAAAACCATCATCACTTGCGCCATGTGAGTGAGTTGGCGAAGCTATAATAAGCCCTTATTAATTCCCCGATCCAACTTTATTCATTTTATGGAAACCCAATTAAGAACACCGCAATTTCGCATGACAAATTATCATGAAAAAAAATGGCTTGTTATTTACACCAAGCCCCGATGGGAAAAAAAGGTGGACAAGCTTTTAAAGCAAAATGGCATTGAATGCTATTGCCCGGTCAGAGATGTAGTAAGCCAATGGTCTGACAGGAAAAAGGAGATCAGTGTTCCTCTGTTTAGCTCCTACGTATTTGTTCATGTCGATGCTTATGAGCAGTCAAGGGCGCTTTACGTAATGGGGGCGTTAGGCTTTGTTTACTATATGGGTAAACCTGCTGTAGTGAGGGACAACGTAATAGACGAGATCAGGACAAATCTTGTACGCTACAAAGACATGGAAATTGTGAGCCTTAACAACCTCAGTATTGGTGATACAGTTAAAATAAAAGATGGCGCTCTTGTAAATCAAATGGGTAAGGTGTTGCAGATACAGGGTAAAAATGTATTAATGATTTTTGAAACCATCAATTGCGCTTTGGTAACACGTGTTTCAATCCAAAACTTATCAGTTCATAACATCAGCAGAAATCATGAAAATTGAGAATTACCAACCTAAATTAGGCATTATCGGTCTTGGTTATGTAGGCTTGCCCCTGGCCGTTGAATTTGCAAAAAAATACAAAGTTATTGGCTATGACATTAATGTAGATCGCATTAATGAGCTCAAATCGGGCATTGATCACACCTTAGAGATCGACCCCGATCAATTAAATGCTGTAATTACCCCTGTTTGTACAACCGCAACCGGTTTATACGTTACTGATGAAATTGAAAAACTACAGCAATGTTCCATATTCATTGTAACTGTGCCAACCCCTGTTGATAAAAATAACCGGCCTGATCTCTCACCGTTAATAAACGCCAGCAGGGTTGTAGGCAAAGTGTTAAAAAAGAATGATATCGTGGTTTACGAATCAACCGTATATCCTGGGGTAACAGAAGATGAATGTATGCCTATTTTAGAAAAAGTATCGGGGCTTACCTATAATGTTGATTTTTTTGCGGGCTACTCGCCTGAAAGGATCAATCCCGGAGATAAATTACATACCGTTTCAAAAATCCGCAAAATTACATCAGGCTCTACTCCGGAAACAGCCGAAACTGTAGATAAGCTTTACCAATCAATTATTACAGCCGGCACATTTAAAGCGCATTCGATAAAAGTAGCTGAGGCTGCTAAGGTAATTGAAAATGCGCAACGCGATATAAATATTGCATTTGTGAACGAGCTGGCCATGATCTTTAATAAACTGGGTATCGATACCCATAAAGTATTGGAGGCGGCGGGCACTAAATGGAACTTTCTGAATTTTCGCCCGGGCCTTGTTGGCGGCCACTGTATCGGGGTTGACCCATATTATCTTGCACAAAAGGCCCAGGAAGCAGGGTATCACCCTGAAATTATTTTGGCTGGCCGGCGTATCAATGACTCTATGGGTGCATATGTTGCCGATCAGTTTATTAAACAGATGATTTGTCGCGGTACTTCAATAACAGATAGTGAGGTGCTGATACTTGGTTTCACATTTAAAGAAAACTGCCCCGACGTAAGGAATACCCGTGTGATAGACATTGTTAAACGGTTGAAGGAGTATAAAGTAAAAGTGCATATCCATGATCCCTGGGCCAACGCGGCACATGCCAAAAAAGAGTATGGCATCATCTGCGAAAACGGCGAATCAAAAACCCGTACCTATGACGGGGTTTTACTTGCTGTTGCCCACGAAGAGTTTAAAGAAATGAATGTAAAAGCGCTTTGCAAACCCAATGCAGTATTGTATGATTTGAAGGCATTTTTACCAGAAAACGTTGTTAACGCCCGGCTTTAAAAATTTATGACCTACAAACAAAGAGCCGTGTCCGGCATAGTATGGGCGCTGTGGCAGCAATTAAGTTCAAAGGTGGTGAGCTTTGGCATATCCATTTTTCTGGCACGGATCCTGGAGCCGTCACAATTTGGTTTGATAGCTATGCTGTATCTTTTTATATCGATAGGCAATAGCCTTTTGGACGGCGGCCTTACAGCCTCGCTGATCCGAACCACCAATGCAGATCAGCGCGATTATTCAACCGTTTTCTATTTTAATATCATTGGCAGCAGCATTCTTTACCTGATACTTTTTATAACTGCGCCGCTCATCGCCGCTTTTTATCACCAGCCACTGTTAACCTCTGTTGTGCGCGTTTACACCTTAATTTTAATTATAAACGCGTTTTTTGGGGTACAAAGCACCTTACTGGTCAAGGATCTGAAGTTTAAAAAACAAACCAACATTCAAGTCCCGTCGGCCATTGGCGGCGGAATATTGGGTATCATACTTGCAAAATTAGGATACGGAGTTTGGAGCCTGGTTTGGATGGGCTTATGCACATCTTTTTTATCAACGGCCATACATTGGATCACTTCAAGCTGGCGACCGGCACTGATATTTGATAAGGCTTGTTTTAAAAAACATATCCATTTCGGCTACAAAATGACATTATCAGGTTTAATTGATACCGTTTATCAAAACATTTACCTGATAATCATAGGTAAGTTCTTTTCGGCAACCCAGCTTGGCTACTACAGCCGGGCCGATTCGATAAGCCAATTACCGATAAGTAATATTTCAGCAGCTATAAATAAAGTTACTTACCCAATGTTCGCAGAGATCTCAAACGACCCAATACAACTAAAAAATGTATATAAACGGCTTATGCAGCAGGTAGTATTCTGGAACGCACCGGCACTTATATTGCTCAGCGTTATTGCCAGGCCTTTGTTTCACATTTTGTTGACCGACAAATGGCTGCCAGCCGTTCCGTTTTTCCAGTTGCTATGCATAGGTGGCATCATGTACCCGCTTCATTCATACAACTTAAATGTTTTGAAAGTAATGGGGCAAAGCGCATTATTTTTAAAGTTAGAGGTTATTAAAAAGGTTTTAAGTGTAGTCGGCATCCTGCTCTTTATTCCCTTCGGGATTTATGGGTTATTATACTTTCAGTTACTTTTTAACATAATAGCCTACTACATCAATTCCATTTACAGCGGGCGCTTAATTGACTACCCGGTTACCGAACAGGTGAAAGATATTTTGCCAACAGTAACGTTGGCCGGAAGTATCGGCCTCTGCTGTTATTTTCTTGACAAGTTGCTGATCAATGATTTTTTCATCCCGACTATGCAAATTGGCATATTACTCATAGTATTCATTGCGGTTTATTATGGTGCCAGTTTATTAATTAAGCTCTCCGCTATTAAAGATTTTAACCAATTAATCCTAAAAAGATGATTCCAGTAACCAAACCATTTCTCCCTGCCGAAAAGGAGTTCAGAGCCTATGTTAAAAGTATCTGGGAAAGGCAATGGCTCACCAACAACGGCCCCCTTGTGAACACGCTCGAATTAAAGTTAAAACAATACCTGGGCGTTAGTCATATGCTGTTTGTTACAAACGGTACAATAGCTTTGCAACTGGCCATCAAAGCCCTTAACTTAAGCGGAGAAATTATCACAACGCCATTTTCATTTGTTGCTACTACAAGCACTATTGTATGGCAGGGTTGCGAACCTGTATTTGTGGATATCGACCCTGAGACGCTGAATATTGATCCGGCTAAAATAGAAGCAGCCATCACACCCAACACATCGGCTATACTGGCAACACACGTATTTGGTAACCCATGCGATATAACAGCCATACAGGCTATTGCTGATAAACATAACCTTAAGGTGATCTATGATGCCGCGCATTGCTTCGGTACTTTTTATAAAAACCGCTCCGTATTTGAATATGGCGACATCAGTGTAACCAGCTTTCACTCAACCAAATTATATCACACTATCGAAGGCGGCGCTGTATTTACCCAGGATCCGGAGTTATTAAAAACCATGGCACTGATGCGCAACTTCGGATATTCAGGTGTTGATACTTTCTCGGAGGAAGGCATCAACGCCAAAAACAGCGAGTTTCATGCAGCAATGGGTTTATGCAACCTGCGCCATGTTGACGAAATACTTAAAAAAAGAAAGTATTTGTATGAGCAATATCTGCAGCGCCTGGAAAACCTGGATGTTCAGTTTCAAAAACTTGAAAACGAACAGGATTACAATTATGCATATTTCCCCGTTGTTTTTCAAACAGAGGCCCTCATGCATCAAAGTAAAGCAAAATTAGAGTTGGCACAGATTTATTGCAGGAGGTATTTTTACCCCTCACTGTCATCATTGCCATACGTAAAAAGCCAACCAATGCCTGTTTGCGATTCCATAGCGTCACGGGTGGTTTGTCTTCCTTTATATCATACGCTGTCGCTGTCAGATCTCGACCTTATTTGCAGGTTGTTGCTCCGCGCACAAAACTTCGACAACAACTTTAAACCGAAACATTTTGGCACACTGGTGACAGATAAAATTGAATCTGAAATAAATGTAAGGGCAGCGAATGTAAATGGAACGGTATGAATGATGAAGAAATAATGGTAAGTGTTCTTTGTATTACTTACAACCATGAAAAATTCATTTCCGAGGCTATCCGAAGCTTCTTGATGCAGAAAACCAACTTTAAGTTTGAGATCATCATTGGCGACGATTGCTCGACAGATAAAACCCAGTCAATAATTAAATTTTACTCAGAAACCTATCCCGGCAGGATCAAGCTTATAGCCTCCCCTACCAACTTAGGCACGCATAAAAATTTAATTAATTGTGTTACACAGTGCAGGGGCAGGTACATAGCTCTTTGCGAGGGCGACGACTACTGGATAAATGAATATAAACTGCAAAAGCAGGTTGATTTTTTAGAAAACAATGCCGACTTCGTTATTTGCTGCCATTACCACAAAGTGATAAACGTTAATAACAAAACACTTTACGTACATCCTAACCCCACACCGCTAATACATACATATGCCGATTTGCTGGCGGGGAAACAGGAAGAAACAAAAACGGCAACAGTTGTTTATCGCAATATTCCCGAAACTCATCAGTTGTTCGCTGCCCCCTGGTTTTTTGAATGTTTTGCCGGCGATAAAATGTTTAAGCTATGGGCCACCCAGCATACCGGCGGTAAAATTTATGTAATACCCGAGGTAATGAGCTGTTACCGCAATCATGAAGGAGGTGTGTGGAGCATGATCAACGCCAAAGCACGCATGGAAATGGTTATAAGTGATTTCAATTTAATCATCAAGAATTTCACATACTCCGCGATCGCTAAAAAAAGACTTTTGCTGCTTTACATAAAACGCTATCTGCTTTTTGAATTACAAAACAAGCGGTTTCGTAAAGCTTACGATACGGTAAAATACCTGCTATAACTGCCCAGCGCATTTAACATTAACATGAACATACAAGCCGCCCCTTTTTCAAAACCCGTTCTGTTTTTCATTATTCCGTCGCTTAGAGGCGGAGGAGCAGAAAGAGTTATCATTTCGCTTGCTAATTATTTTAATAAAAACAACTTCCAGTCGGTACTTATTTCTTTAAACAATGATGTTCCAGCATATGAAATTGATAATGATGTTAAGGTATTTTACCTTGCTGACCGTCAAAAAAATTTGTTTGTTTACAGGTTATATCATATTGCCGAAACTTTTTTTAAACTTATCAAGTTATTGCGGGCTCAAAAACCGGTGTGCGCTTTATCATTTATCACATCCGCCAATGTTTGGACTGGCATTACCTGTTGGTTTACCCGGGTGCCTTACATTGTTTCAGAGCGCACTTCGCCCGATAGAAGCGTTATCAGGTTTAACTATTTGCGTAAACAACTGGCTTTAAACTTATATAAAAGAGCCGAAGCGGTTGTAGTAAGTGCTAAAGGAGTTGAGGACTGCCTGCTTAAGGACAAAGACTTTAAAGTGCTCACAAACATCGAGCGCATAACAAATGCTGTTACTATTTTCCCATTACCGTCAGAGGAGAAGGTTCACCATCGGAGGTTTATTTTGGGAGTTGGCCGTTTGGCCTATGTAAAAGGCTTTGATATCCTTATTGAGGCCTATGCAAAATCAAGCCTTACCGACGTCGATCTGATAATCGTTGGCGATGGCGAAGAACGTGCTAACCTCGTTTGCCAGATCTTTAATCTGGGGTTAAGAGAACGGGTATTGCTACCTGGAAGCAAAAACAACCTTCAGGATTATTACAACCAGGCCGAAATGTTTGTCTTACCATCGCGCAACGAGGGATACCCTAATGCTTTAGTTGAGGCTATGAGCTTTGGATGCCCTTCCATAGCAGTTGATTGCAATTTTGGACCTTCGGAGATCATCAACAACGGCCAAAATGGGATATTGGTAAAAAGAGGATCAATAAGTGATTTAGCCGATGCAATGCACCGTTTGGCCAACAATGAGGTTGTAAAAACAACTCTTGGAAATCAGGCCCGCGTCATATCTAAAACCAACCATCCTGATAAGATACTGGGAGAATGGGAAACGTTAATCAAAAAGCACGTCGCTGCAACTGCAACAGCGGCACAACTAACAAACAGCCAACCAGCTTTATAAAACTATCAAACTGTTAATATGCTACAGTACTTAATTCGTTTGGATGATTTATGCCCGACAAATAACCTCCAAAAATGGCAACGTTTCTTCACCCTGTTTGACAAGTATGGCATAAAACCCATAATTGCTGTTATACCGGCAAATAAAGACCCAAAGTTAAAAGCCTGCGGTAATTTCAATCCTTACTACTGGCAGTTGGTGCGCGAGCTTCAAAATCAAAATTATGTGATAGGCATGCACGGTTTTGATCATTATTACATAAATCACAACTCCGGCTTGCTGAAGATGAATAACCGGTCGGAATTTGCAGGCTTACCATTGCAAACACAAAAAGAAAAAATAAGAAAAGCGGCAGAAATTTTCAAACGTGAAAATATCAACCCCACTGTTTTTATTGCTCCTGCACATACTTTTGACCGTAATACATTGCTTGCTTTACACGAATACACCAACATTAAAATAATAAGTGACGGCCTGCTTAAGTCACCTTATGTAAGATTTGGCTTTAATTGGGTGCCTGTTCAACTATCAGAAGTTGAACAAAAAACAAAATACACCTGGACATTCAATTATCATCCCGAAACCTGTTCTGACAAAACGTTTGCTGAGCTTGAAATTTTCATAGAAAAAAACCATCATCTTTTTGTTTCATTGGATGACCTCGATTTTTCAAATTATACCTGGGCAGATGCTCTTGCTGAAAAATATTGCATTTATAAACGATTAGCCCGTGATTACGCTCAAAAAGCAATCGCTTTTTTGGAACGGGTCCCTGCCGGAAACTAACTCTATTAAACCTGATATGAAAATTTCTTTTGCGCCACCTTACATTGACCAGGCTGTTATAAACGAGGTTATGGACACGCTTAATTCTGGCTGGATAACCACCGGGCCCAAAGTAGCCGCACTTGAACAGCAAATGAAGCAGCTTACAGCTTCGGATGCAGCTGTTTGCGTAAACTCCTGGACATCAGGAGCTATCCTGATATTGAAATGGTTCGGCATAAAGGAAGGCGACGAGGTTATCATACCAGCATACACCTATTGTGCTACCGCCTTAAGTGTACTGCATTGCGGGGCTACGCCGGTGATAGTTGATGTTGATGACGACTGCTGCATCTCCACAGAAGCTGTGATCAAAGCAATAACCCCAAAAACAAAAGCAATTATCGCTGTTGACATAGCCGGCTGGCCATGCAACTACGAAAAATTAAAGGCGATTATCAATAAACCGGAAATTAAAAAACTATTTGTTACTGAAAGTCCCAAGCAAAAGATTTTAGGTAGGATCCTCTTAATTGCCGATGCAGCGCACTCAATCGGTGCAACCATAAATGAATTACCGGCAGCAAAGTATAGTGACGTATCGATATTTTCTTTTCACGCGGTAAAAAACATCACTACAGCCGAAGGAGGTTGTATCTGCATCAATTTACCTGCCCGCTTTAATTCGGCTGAAGAATACCGGTATTTAAAACTATATACTCTTAACGGCCAAACCAAAGATGCCTTCACCAAAAGTAATGGCGGCGGCTGGAAATACGATATCCTGTTTATGGGCCTCAAAATCAATATGCCCGACATTTGTGCCGCGATAGGCCTCGGCCAGCTCAGAAATTATGAGGCCAGCTTGCTCCCTATGCGCAAGCATGTTGCATCCGTATATTGTGACAGGTTCAAATCAATGGACTGGTTTGTTGAACCGCCACTAAAAAACGAGCAAAGGGAATCATCCTACCACTTGTTTGCCCTGCGGGTCAAAGGCATATCAGAGACACAGCGTGACCAGATAATTGAAAGTATTATGGCTGAAGGGATCATGGCCAATGTACATTTTACCCCGCTGCCAATGCTTACTCTTTTTAAAGATCTGGGTTATAAGATCGCTCAGTATCCATCAGCTTATGCTCTTTACGCAAATGAAATCTCGCTGCCCATTTATCCTCAACTTACCGGCGAGCAGATTGATTTCATAATTACAACCGTCATAAACTCGGTTAACACTGTGCTGGATGAGTGTAAAGAACTTGCAAAAGTGGAATTATAAAATAGAGTTATGATTAAACGGCTTTTTGATATTGTCATATCACTTATAGCACTGATAATGTTGCTCCCATTGTTTATTTTAATTGCCATAGCTATTAAAATAAATTCGAGGGGAAGCGCATTTTATAAACAAACAAGGGTTGGGAAAGATGGAAATGAGTTTGAACTGTTCAAATTCCGGACCATGTACATAAACTCGGACAGGGCCGGATTATTAACCATAGGCAGTAAAGATTACCGGATCACCAGTGTTGGTTACTGGCTCAGGAAATATAAACTTGATGAACTGCCGCAATTACTAAACGTGTTAAAAGGTGACATGAGCTTTGTTGGCCCGCGCCCCGAAGTACGGAAATATGTAAACCTGTATACACCTGCTCAACTAAGGGTATTAAGTGTTAAACCGGGAGTAACAGACTGGGCATCCATCAAATATTTTGATGAAAATGATATCCTGGCCGGCAGCGATGATCCTGAAGATATGTATATCAAGGTAATAGTTCCATCAAAGATCAGCAAGAATCTCGAATACATCGACAATCAGGATCTTTTCATGGATCTGAAGATAATACTATCTACAATAAAACGAATTTTTCAATAGTTCCACTTTATTATGCTGCTTAAAAAGTGCCTCTTTTATGGTTTAATGCTCTTCTATCTGTACACACTTGCTTTTAACATTTTCATGACAGATACTTTGAGGATTCCTGCGCCTGTAATTTTTTGCATGCTGCTATTCTTTGTGCAAAAACCTTTGCTGGATTTCGGCTATACCAAGGAGTTAATAATTTTTTTAATCGGCGTTTTTTTATATCAGGTAGTAGGGATGAACAATTATATTACCTTTTTTGCCATTCTCCTTACTATAATACCATGTTCGTTATACTTCAACTATTTTGTTGGTGCAAATAAATCGCGCTATTACGCTTCAATATTAATGTTTTTCTTTCTGCTCATGTGCTCTATGATCATTATGGTACTTGATCACAGCATGGCAGGCATCATTGATCCGATCAGGAGCATGCTATTGGGCGAGCCGGTTAAACAAAGTCCAGCTGGCCTGGCAGTAACGCAATTCAACTTCGGGTACCAGGTTGTAGCCATTACCACGTTTGCCTTTATTGCATCATGCACTACCGGGCAATATCTTATAGTAAGAGCATTGGTTTTAGCGGCCTGCATTGTTTGCATTTACCTTGGCATGAACAGGTCGGCATTTATAAGCTTTGGAGCCGGTGTAACGCTCTTCCTGTTTATTTACTATCGCTATAGAGCCGTTTTCCTGGTTGCAGCTACAGTGATCATATGTTTTGGGTTGTACACTTATGTATTAAAAGATAACACTGATGACAAAAACAACATCCTGTCAAAAAATCAGGCTAAAGAGGCAAATGATTTTAACAGGGCCGACATGGCTGCCGAAAACCTTAAAATATTTGCTGACTATCCTTTCGGACTTATATTTTATGGTAAAACCTGGAACGACGTAACTTACCGGAACCCCTTGTTCACTTTCGGATTATCATCGCACAATGCCTACCTGATGTTTATTACCCTGCTTGGCCCGTTTTTGGGGCTGGGGTTGCTATGGGCCATATATTACAAAACTGTCCGACTGTTTTGGCAAACTATAAAAAACGTAAAGCATAAAGGGAGTGCAATTTATGTAGCTATATTTTTCACTTTTATAGCAATTTCATTAAACGCGCTGTCACATAACGGGTGGCTGATGAGCGTGGACGGCCCTACTATATTTATTTATTTCGCCGTATTACACTACAACAGGTTGAAAGACCCTGTAAAACAAACCGAACCAGTGCAGGAAGAATTAGCTGTCGCTTAAAACTTGATCCAGATTTTTATTTATAATGAGAAAAAAGATTTTCCTTGTTCTTGGCTCGCTTGGCACAGGTGGTTCTGAGCGTGTTTACTGGCTGTTATCGCAATATTTCAACAAACCCGATTATGAGGTAGTTGTAGTATTGCTTAATGGAGACGAGTGCAGTTTCTCAACAGAAATAGCAGGTATCAGATTTTTAAACCTGAAAACAATAAAGGCTTCACGCTCATTTTTTAAACTTCGCAAACTGCTGAAAGATGAAAAACCATACGCTGTTTTTTCAACTACCGATCATATTAATATCCTGGTAGCCTTTGTTTCAATGTTTGTTAAAGTGCCTAATTTAATAGCCAGGGCATCTAACAATCCGCAGCAAATGGCACAGTTTTATGGGTTTAAATCCCGTTTTTACAATTACTTTTCCAGGTTTTTGTTTGTACGCTTTAACTCAATAGTTTGCCAGTCGGAAGAAATGAAGCAATCCATTGCCCGGTTTTATAACATCAACCTAAACAAGCTTATTGTTATTCATAACCCGGTTATTATAACGAATGCAATAAAACCTCAAAACCAAATTTCGGGACTAAAGAGGCTTATTGCAGTTAACCGGCTCATCAAAGAGAAAGGATTATTTCGCTTGCTTGAGGTTATGAAAGCACTGCCTCAAAACTATGTTCTAACTATAGCCGGCAAGGGCCCGCTGATGGATACCTTAAAAGCAGAGGTACAAAATATCGGCCTCAACGAACGCGTGAAGTTCATCGGTGAAATTAAAAATGTTGCCGATGTTATTTCTAAGCATGACTTACTGGTTTTAAGCTCATTTACCGAAGGCTTCCCTAATGTAGTGCTCGAAGCACTGTCGGTAGGCGTTCCGGTAGTTACATTCAGAGTTGGTGGTGTTAACGAACTGATAAGGGAAGGCTTTAACGGTTTTATAGCCGAACAAAATGATCTTTGCACACTACGCCATCAAATTATCAGGGCATGCAATCAAACCTGGCAGCATCCTAATATCAAAGCCGATATCGTTGATCGCTTTAGTCTCGAGAAAATAGGCATGGAATATGAAACCCTGCTTGCTAATTAAACAAAACTATTAACCCCTTAGCGTTTTTTTATGTGCGGCATTTACGGATCAACAGTGAGATATGACGATAACATCATATTTCAAAAACTGGCAAGGGCCGATTTCAGGGGGCCCGATTATTCTGGCTTTGAACACAATGGTCCGGTTACCCTGGGCCATAACCGGCTGGCTATTGTTGATCTGGACCACCGGTCAGATCAGCCCTTAACTTACAATCACCTTAAAGTTGTATTTAATGGCGAAATCTACAACTATAAAACCTTAAAGGTAAAGCTCACAGCCCTGGGTTACAGATTCCTGACCGATTCCGATACAGAGGTTATTACAGCCGCCTATCTTGAATACGGCGAAAACTGTGTCAACCATTTCAACGGGATGTTTGCCTTTGTAATTTTTGACACCCGTACGCTCCAGCTTTTTGGCGCCCGCGACAGGCTTGGCAAAAAGCCGTTTTATTATACCCAAAATGGTTTAGATTTTGAATTTGCCAGCCAGCCATCGCAAATATGTATAGGCCGGAATGTAACTATCAATGAACAGGCTATTAACGAATATTTTGTATGGGGATACGTTCCCGAACCCAAATCGGCCTGGAACGAAATCCAAAAGCTTGAGGCCGGGCATTCATTTTGTTTTGATTGCAACACCGGCAGTTTCAGAAAAAGAAAATACTGGGAACTGGACTTAAACCATGCCGAACGCTATGAAGGAGCATATCAGCAAGCACAAGCCGATTTAACCCGGCTGATTACCAACGCTGTTGATATACGCATGCATGCCGATGTGCCCCTTGGAGTATACCTTTCAGGCGGTATCGACTCATCACTTGTTGCGGCTATAGCTTCAAAAAACTATGATAATGTAAAAACCTTTTGCATAAAATTCAGAGAAAAAGGTTTTGATGAAAGCGTTTTTGCACAAAAAATTGCCGATCATTTAAAAACAGATCACCATACAATTGAATGTAATAAAGAAGAGGGCCTTGAACTAATTGAGAGTTTCGGCCGCTATTATGATGAGCCTTTTGCCGATTCAAGCGCCATCCCATCCCTGCTGTTAAGTAAACACACCAAAAAACACGTTACCGTGGTTTTAAGCGGTGATGGCGGCGACGAAAGCTTTTTAGGATACAGCCGTTACAAATGGTTTAATATGGTTAACCAGCTGTTTAAATGTCCGCTGGCGCTGCGTAAAAAAATAGCCGATGTAATTAGCATCTCTCCTAACTATCGTCATAAGCTAATTGCAATGGGGATCTGCAATCCCGAGGTTAAATCACTTTACGGGCTTATGCTGGGCGGCCTGGAATACTCCTGGCTCGAAAATCCTAACATTGGCCTGCAGGTTCCCTTCATGGACATCTGGTCGTCAAAATCAACAAGCATGCTTCAAAAGCTGTCGGCATTTGATACCAAGACCTATTTAAACGGTGATATAAATACTAAGGTTGACAGGGGCACAATGGCCTTTTCGTTAGAAGCAAGGGCGCCGCTTATGGATTACCGGGTAATTGCATTTGCGCAAACCTTGCCCGACAGCTATAAATTTAAATACGGCATTCAAAAAAGGATTTTGAAAGATATACTATACCAATATGCGCCGGCGCAACTGTTTGACAGGCCAAAATCCGGCTTTACAATGCCGCTAAGCCATTGGTTTAAAAACGAACTGAGAGATCACGTGATGGATCATCTTTCAATCAGCGAGCTAAAGAACATCCCCGGTATTAATGTACAAAAATCATTTGCTATGATAAACGATCACATGAGCGGCAAATGGAACAGGGCAACCCAGATCTGGAAACTGCTTGTGTATACACAATGGCTTAAAGATCAGCGTTCAAAAGCAATTTCAACATACCAGGTAGCTTAAAACATTCTAACCTTATGATCCAGATTAACAACAGGGCTATGCGTATAGTACCATACACAGTTGTGTGGTTTGCCGCTAAGCCCAATTTATGGGGTTGCCTGTTAAAATACTATAAACAAAGTAAAAGCAGCGAAACTGTTCCGGGATATCGTAAAGAGGATTTTTTTACAAAAATAATTGATATAACCGTACCTGTACCTGCTATTGAAGCCAATTTTGACAAAAACACAACATACGAAATACGCAGGGCCCTTAAAGATGGCGTATCAACCGTGATGGGTACCGGCATTAAACCCTTTATTGACTTTTACAATGCATTTGCAGTTACCAAGGGCCTAAAAAAAATCAATAAAGAATTTTATAAATACAAACCGCACCTGTTTATCTCCAAAGCGGTTTACCAGGACCAGGATATTGTTATGCACGCTTACATCCGCGATCATTCATCGCAAAGAGTAAGATTATTGCATTCGGCTTCCCTGTTCAGAAATGAAAATGACAGCCAGTTAAGAGCTGTCACAGGCCGGGCAAACCGCTTGCTGCATTTTGAAGATATCCGCTTTTTTAAACAGCTTGGGTTTAAAATATATGATTTGGGCGGCTATGCTTACAATACATCGGATGCCGAACTTTTAAAGATCAACAAATTCAAAGATAGTTTTGGTGGAAGCCTGCTGCAGGAAACCGATTATCTGCCTATATCACTAACGCTCCTGTCATTTTTAAAAAAAACATTTCGATTATGAAAGACCTTATCTCCTCATTCATTTCATTTATTCACAGAGTGTTTAGTTATGACAAATGGAATATAGGTTATATATCACAATCTCCAGAAAACCTTATCCACACTCAACAGCTAAACGGAAAAATCAATTGGTTATCAGAAGATAAGGCGGATTATACGGCCGATCCTTTTACTGCAAATATCAACGGCCGTTTACATCTCTATTATGAAGAGCTTAATTTCTGGAAGGGAAAAGGCGAAATCATGATGACGGATAACATGCATTTCAAAAATAAGAAAAAAGTAAATGGCATCATGGAAGACGAAATACACCTCTCTTATCCTCACATGTTCACTGATAGTAACCGGCTATACTGTATTCCGGAAACAGGCAGAGCTAAACAGGTGGCTCTTTATCAAATTGATATGAACAACCCTTATAAGTTTGAAAAGATCAGGGTATTGCTGGAAGGCCAGGCATTTGTTGACAGTTCCATTATCCATTATAACAACAAATATTGGCTCTTTACAAGTGTTTCGGGTGAACAGGGTGTACTGTACTTATTTTATGCCGACACACTCGACGCTCCATTTAAGGCACATAAACAAAACCCGATAAATGTGGCGTCAAACGTGAGCCGGTCGGCAGGGAGGCTATTTGTAGTTGGGCAAAAACTTTATATGCCCAGCCAAAACCCTAAAAGGTGTTATGGAGGCTCGGTAATGATCAATGAAATAACCACTATAACCGAAACAGATTTTCAATACCATACTGCTTTTGAACTACTTCCCCAGGCACCTTATGACGAAGGGTTGCATACTATAAATTTTGAAGATGGATTGTTGATTGTTGACGGAAAACGCAAAGTATTGAGTGCAATGGGCCCCTTTAAAAAAGTGATCAGGAAACTGAAGACCCTTAATAACGCTAACTAATGCCCAAGATGAAGCCTAAATTACTTTTTGTTTCAATTACCAACAAGGCAAACGGCGCCGAGAACATACTGCTACAAGCCGCCCGTGCGAGTAACGCTTCTCTGCTATTTTTAAAGAAAGTTGAAAGCGGCGGGTTAAATATTCCCATCGATCAACAAGTGGAATATGTGAGCAACGGAAGCATATTAAGTGGCTTTTCAAGGTTAATAAAAAGCTTAAGCCCTTACCGCACAGATCATATTATTTTTAGTACACATCCTTACTTAAATGCTTTCCTGGGTTTTTTAAAGCGCATTGGATATTTAAAATCAAAACTCATAGTAAGGGAATGCTCTTCTGTTTTAACCCGGTACAGCGGTTTAAAAAAATTGAGTTACCAGATAGCATATTGGCTTGGCTACCCCGGGGTAAATTTGGTTGTATGCCAAACCAACAGCATGCGGGATAGCTTTGTACAGCATCTCCCATACATCGACAAGCGAAGGGTTATCATTCAGAAAAACCCGATCGATATTGAACAAAACCTAATAAAGGCCGAAGAAGCACTGCCCGCTGCCGATGCCACTGCTGAATTTATTTGCGCAGCCGGGCGGCTGATTCCTGAAAAGGGTTTTGATATACTAATTATGGCTTTTGATGAAATTAAAGCTTCCCAGCCCCATTTGCAGCTCCTGATATTTGGCGAAGGCCCGGAGCAAGCTTCGCTTCAGAAACTGATCAGTGAATTAAAATTGGAAGGCCGGGTAGTATTAAAAGGATGGGTCGCAAACCCAATGCCTTATTTTAAGCATGCAAAAGCCTGCGTTATATCATCAATAAAAGAGGGCTTTCCGAACGTATTGTTGCAAATGATGATCCTGAACCCTGTTGTAATCAGCACCAATTGCGCGGGAGGTATCGATGAGATCCCGGGCATTTACCTGGCTGAAGCCGATAATGTAAACTCGTTAACAACAACGGTAAACACCGCCCTCAGCACTAATAGCAATCATAAAGACCTTATAATGCAATACGTAGAAGACCGCACCCCCGAAATATTCATCAAGTCGATACTGAATGCACTGGTATAAACAGCCCCTGACTTATACATAGTAGCGCAACAACTTTAACTAACTAAAATAAAATTTTTATGAAAACAATTATTAAATCCACCCGAAATGTTGTGTTGCCTATAATAACAATTGTAGCCATGCTATCTGCTATTAACGGCTGTAAAAAAGCCGACCAGCCAACACCAACTCCAACACCGCCTACAACTACTCCTCCGGTTACAACACCACAGGACGAATCTATCAAATCGATAAGCTTGATAGGGTTGAGAGTAGATAGCGGCTTTTGTTACAAAATTGGCTATGATTTACCTGAAATTGGGGATTCAAACACCTCTCCAACTGTTTCAAAGCTCAGGCTGTTTGAAAATGGCGTTGAACTGGGGCCGGCCCACTCTACCCACCATGATATCCGCAGTTTTGGACTGGGACAATTTAGCCATTGGGGCAACACATTGTATTTCTCAACGTCGGACAATAGTAATCCACTTACAAACGGGAGAAAATACACTTATACCATGAAGTAAGATTTATCAAATCACACTCAAACGCGCGCAATTTGATAAACTCCTTACTCAAAAGTATTCTGCAACAAGTACATCTACCTCCTTTTTCGTTACCATTCCTGATTCTTTTTCATACAGGCATTTACAATTAGTTAAGCGTTCGCGCTTATAATCAACCAATAATCAACGCCTTTCTCTAAGGCTTTCATTTAAACCTAATTTCACTTATTTATGAAAATTTTAATTACCGGCACTGCGGGATTTATCGGCTATCATTTAACCCAAAAATTACTTAAACGCGGTGACACCGTTGTAGGCATTGATAATATTAACGATTACTACGATGTAAAGCTAAAGCACGCCCGATTGCTGGATGCCGGCATAAAAGTATCAGGAATGGTTTATAACAAACCTGTTTGCAGCACAAAACATCCAAACTATACGTTTATAAAACTGGATATAACGGATAAAGAAAATCTGCAGCAGCAATTCCAAAACTATCAGTTTGATGCCGTTTGTAACTTGGCCGCACAGGCCGGTGTACGCTACAGTCTTACTAATCCTGATGTTTATATTGACACAAACGTAAAAGGATTTTTAAACATCCTGGAATGCTGCAGGCATTTCAAGATTAATCACCTTGTTTACGCCAGTTCATCAAGCGTTTATGGTTTAAACAAAAAAATGCCCTTCAGCGAGCATAATATTGCCGACCATCCGGTTTCATTATACGCAGCATCAAAAAAAGCCAATGAAATGATGGCCCATACCTACAGCCATTTATTTAATCTGCGAACTACGGGGTTACGTTTTTTTACAGTTTACGGGCCGTGGGGCCGGCCGGACATGGCTTTATTTATTTTTACCAAAGCAATTCTGGAGGGCAGGCCTATTGAAGTTTTTAACAACGGCAATATGCTTCGCGATTTTACCTACGTAGATGACATTGTTGAAGGCATTACACATGTTATTGATCAACCGGCTGAGATCAATTTTCTGTGGGATGCCAAAGATCCCGATCCGGCTACATCATCTGCACCTTTCAGGGTGTTTAACATTGGCAGAGGAGCACCGGTTAACCTGCTTGATTTTGTAAGCGAAATTGAGGCACAGGTGAACAAAAAAGCAATCAAAACACTAATGCCGATGCAGGATGGCGACGTTGCCGAAACCTGTGCTGATGTTTCAAATTTAGATGAAATGCTGAACTACAAGCCCCAGGTTTCTGTCCATACAGGGGTTGAGCGATTTATTGCATGGTATAAAAAATATTACCATATTAAAAGCACCAGCCCTGAGCCAGTCCTTGTTCACTAAAATACATCCCCGATAACAGTGCATTGTCTTTGACCAGCATTACATCCCCAATTAAATCCTCGCTCATAACCTATTGCTTATTATACCATCATGGCAAGCAAAAAAGTGCTGATCGCCTGCGATTCGGCCAAATCGTTGATTGATTTTAGAGGTAAATTAGTTGAGCTGATGCGGAGAGAACATACTGTTTATGCTTTTATCCCTGCGATACCGCCCGAGCAACGCGCAAAACTGGCTTTGTTAAACATCGTTTTATTTGAAAACAATCTAAACGGAAGTAATGTATCGATCTTATCTGATCTGAAATATGCGTTGAAACTTTACCGGCTCATCAAACAGCTAAAGCCGGATGTTTTTTTTCCATACACCCTTAAACCGGTTATATATGGAACACTTGCAGCCAAACTGGGCGGCGTGCGAAAAATAACCCCAATGCTTTCGGGCCTTGGTTATAACTTTGTTAGCGGTAACACATCTTTAACAAGCAAAATTACCCGCTTCCTGCTTAGGTTCAGCCTTAAAAACAGGCAGGGGTTGTCTGTCATATTTCAAAATAAAGATGATGTACAAACTCTGCTTGATTCTAAAATAATATCAGCAAAACATCAAACCGCAGTAGTTAACGGATCGGGAGTAGACTTGAGCTACTATACCCCTACCCGGCCGGACATTAATAACATAAGCTTTATCATGGTATCCAGGCTAATCAATGCCAAAGGGATCCGCGAATATTTTGAAGCAGCGCAAATTGTATTCCTAAAGCATCCGCAGGTAACGTTCAAGCTAATCGGATCCTATGATGATAATGTTGACGCCATTCACCCCGACTTATTTTCGGAGATAAAGCACCGGAGTGTAATTAACTACCTGGGTGCCGTTGATGATGTAAGACCATATATAAGCAGTTCGTCTGTTGTGGTACTGCCTTCATACTATCGGGAAGGAATTCCACGGTGTTTACTTGAAGCCATGGCTATGGCGCGTGCCATTATAACCTGCGATTCTGTTGGTTGCAGGGAAACTGTTGATGCGTCACCCAACAGCAATGGATTTTTAATACCCGTAAAAAACACAGCCGAACTTGTGCACAAGATGGAGTATTTCATAACCAACAAGGAAGCTATCAGCAGTTTCGGGCTTAACGGACTGGCCTTGGCAAAGGAAAAATTTGATGTGCATAAAGTAAATGCTATGATGATGCAGATTATGGACCTGAATTAATTAGCCGAAAATCAACAATACAAATTCATGAGAAATAGACTTAACTACGGAGACAGGCATTTTGAAGATTTCCGCGTTGCGATGCGTGATTACGGATGGGTTATTTTTGAGAATGCATTAGACAGCGATTTTGTTGCAGTTATTAATGAGGATTTAAAGGAAGCGTACGTAAAACGACGAGCCATTCAGGAAAAAAATGGGATAAGCTCTAACATGGCCGGCACACTTCATCACCTTGTTGAAAAGGACAATTTCAGCTTGCCGTTTATTGAAAAAATGTATTGTGCCGATGAAATAGCTTATTTTTTGAGTGGTAATTATATACTGAATGGTTTTAATGCTGTAATACACACCCAGCAGCAACATCCTTATGTAAGTAACATGCACCGTGATGTGCGCACATTTTTAGGCGATACGAAATTATTAGTGCAAATGATAGTTACCCTTGATGATTTTACCGCAGAAAACGGTGCTACCTATTTTCTGTCGGGCTCACATAAAACAGATATCAAACCTAACGAAAATTATTTCTACGAAACCGCCGAAAGGGCTGTAACACCAAAAGGAAGCATCATCCTTTTCGACTCCAACATATGGCATGCTGCCGGAGAAAACAAAACAATTAAGCAACGCCGGGCATTAACACTGGGATTCACCCGCCCTTTTATTAAACCACAAATGGACTACCCAAGGGTATTAGGTTACGACTTTATTGATAAGCTTAGCTCTGATCAGCGGCAGGTATTGGGTTACAATTCACGTATCCCGGAAAGCCTGGAAGAATATTATCAACCCATTCATTTAAGAATGTATAAAAGCGACCAGGGATAACAACTTTATTTTTCACACTCAATTTACAGTCATGCAAAAAAATAAAGCCGCGTTAAAACCGATAGGCGGGTATTTGGAGCTGGAACTGCCCAAAGGGAATGAATACTATCCCGATTTGGTTAGGTTAAACACAGGACGTAATGCGTTAGAATACATATTGATACAAAAAAAATATCATAAAATTTATATTCCTTATTTCACCTGCGATGTACTGCTTGAACCAATTGCACGAACAGGTATTCAATACCAGTTTTATCATGTTGACCGGCAGTTAGATCCCATCATCGATTTTGAGATCGAGCCTGACGCCTGTTTTTTATATACCAATTACTTTGGCATAAAACAAACAAAAGCATTAGAGCTTAGCGGCAAAATCAAAAATCTTATAATTGATAATTCGCAAGCCTTTTTTTCAGAGCCCCTTGCCGGCATTGATACATTTTACTCGTGCCGTAAGTTTTTTGGCGTTCCAGACGGCGCATACTTAAGCATTAAAAGAAAACTTACTAAAAAGTTGCCCATAGATAGCTCAGTAAACCGATTTTCGCACCTTATAAAAAGTATAGACGCAGGTATAGAAGCCGGGTATTCTGACTATATAAACAACAGCAAGGATCTGGAAAACAACGAGATCAGGTCCATGTCGTTATTGACCCGAAAGATACTTACAAGCATCAATTACAACGAATGTGTATTTGCAAGGCAACGAAACTTTAATTTTTTGCATAAGCACCTTGCTGAATTTAACCTGCTCAAGTTTGATGCCGCTGATGAGCACACAGTACCGTTGGTATACCCTTTTTTAACTAATGACCGGCACTTAAAAGTACATCTGATCCAGAAAAAAATATATGTTGCTACCTACTGGCCTAATGTATTTAAGTGGACTAAGAAAAACACCAACGAAAATTACCTGGCCCGGTGCTTAGTGCCATTACCAATTGATCAACGGTATGACCTTCAGGATATGTTTTATATGTTAAATACGCTAAGACTTTTTTTATGACCATTTCAGTTTACATACGCCCCCTTGTAATAGAAGATGCGTCCGTATCTTACGCATGGCGTAACGACCCATTGATATGGGTATATACAGGCTACAAACCCACTCATTATATTAGTTCGGAAATAGAAACAGCCTGGTTACGTGAAAAGCTGGCCAAGCCCGATCAGCTTAGATTTGCAATTTGTGTTAAAGAACTTAATACATATATAGGGAATATACAACTGCTCGATATTACTGATCATGACGCAGAACTGCACCTGTTTATTGGTAACAAACTTTACTGGGGTAAAGGAATTGGTTACCAGGCAACAGTGCAGATGATACGATATGGCTTTTTAATAAAGGAACTGGATGAGATTTATTTAAAGGTACACCCTGCAAATATCGCGGCAATCACTGTTTATGAAAAGGCCGGATTTGAAATTACAGGTAAGGTAAATGATTTGATTACAATGAGTATTACCAAAAGTAAATTTGTTTGCCTTCAAAATCAACAATCATAATTTACTATCTCCTAAACTTTAATTCAATGATTAAGATCTTTACCCTGCTCAATAAAGAGGAATGGATTTCTTACGTCGGTAATTCGGCCGAATATGATTTTTATCATACATGGCATTATCACTCCCTTGAAACAGCGGGAGATCCTGTTCTATTTATTTATGAGGAGTCAGATACCTATATCGGCTTCCCCCTGCTGCAGCGAAAAATTCCGGGTTCTGATTATAGCGACCTAACCTGCGTATATGGTTTTTCGGGCCCGTTTTCAAACAAAAGAATTGATGAGATAGATGAGGAGCTGATGGAAAATTTTAAAAGCGCTTTCAACAATTTCCTTATAAAGGAAAAGTACGTATCTGTTTTTGTAAGACTTCATCCTTTTTATAAGCAGCAAAAATTACTGGATAAATTTGGAGGTGTTCACGAAAACGGAAAAACGGTAGTATTTGACCTTTCAGTGCCTATTGATGAACAGCGCAAAAAATACAGGCAATCAACCATGGATGCTATTAAGCATGCATGGAAAAGGGGGTTTAAAGTAAAGGACGAAACAAATGCTGACGGCATAAACACCTTTGTCGAAATTTATACCGAAAACATGAAACGCGTTGGCGCCAGCAGCTACTACCTGTTTAACGAAAAATACTTTTCAGAAATATTAAACACATCTGAATATGAAGCCCGTTTGCTAACTGTTTACTACAACGACATTGCAATTGCAAGCACTATAATAACCTTTACAAATGGCATTATTCAAGCCCATTTAGTAGGTGCCCGCGCAGAATATTTACATCATAGTCCAACCAAATTTCTGGCCGATTGCATAACGCAGATAGGCAGAGAAAAAGGAATGAAATATTACAACCTGGGTGGTGGCCTTGGATTTAAAAACGACAAGCTCTTTGACTGGAAATGTGCCTTCTCCGACCTCCATCTTGACTTTAAAACATGGAGATATATTGCCAATCCCGAAATATACCAAAAGCTTTTGCAGGATAAGGGCATTGAAGAAAATGCCGAAGTAGACTTTTTTCCACTATACAGATACGCTTAAGATAATACCTAAATAAACCAGTTATGATATACCTCAAAAATTTGTTGTTCCAGGATAAGTTCCATTCAAGATGGCTAATCCTGGTAATTGACCTGATGGTAGTTTTGTTATCATTATGGACATCACTATATTTTAAAAACCGGCTTCAGTTTGATCCCATCAGTCTTTATTATATGCTCTTTTATTGCAGCAATGCGGTGTTGGTTTTTATGATAATGAAAATACATACCTGTATTATCAGGTATTCCAACACACGCGATATGATGCGGATTTTAATAACCGTACTGGCAAGTAACGTTACTTTTCTGCTGTTTTATCATTTGTTCTTCGCTTTCTATCTTAAAATAGATGTCAGCGGATTGATGGACGTGCTGCTGATCAATTTCTTTATCACTTCGTCTATGCTTATGTGTATGCGTATTATTATCAAGGATGTTTTTAAATACATTGAGGCAACAAGCTATAAAGTTGAAAAAGAAAATGTACTGATCTACGGCTCCAACGAACCTTCCATACTAATTAAAAATGCCCTTGAAGCGCAAAAAGGATTTATACTCAATGTTCAGGGCTTTATCGACACCGGGGTTGACAGAATATCAAAATGCATTGAGCAAAAGCAAGTTTATCCTATCAAATCAATTGATATGCTAAAAAAACGCTACGATATAAAGTCAATGCTGATAACATCCGAGGATATAAAAATCGATGGAAAACGAAAAGCGGTTGAAAAATGCATTGAACTTGGCATAAAAGTAATTATTGTGCCGTCATCAGACCAGTGGATCAACGGCAAGCCAAACCTAAATCAGTTTAAAGACTTAAAAATAGAAGACCTGTTGGAGCGAAAACCCATAAAAATCTGCAATGAACATATTTTAGATGACATTAAAGGTAAAAGGATTTTGATCACGGGTGCTGCCGGTTCAATAGGTTCTGAGCTGGTAAGGCAAGTGTTAATGTATAGTCCCGAATTTGTTGTATTATGTGACAGGGCCGAAACCCCGCTGCATGATATTCAAATGGAAATTGAAGATGGTTTGTACGGTAACCGCACCAGGATCTTTATTGCTGATATTCAAAATGCCGGTCGTATAAAAACACTATTTAATTTATACAGGCCTCAAATAGTATTTCATGCGGCAGCTTACAAGCATGTACCGATGATGGAAAATAATCCAACCGAAGCTATTTTAACCAACGTATGGGGCACAAAAATCCTGGCAGATATTTCAATAGAATTTAATGTCGAAAAATTTGTAATGATCTCAACAGATAAAGCGGTGCGTCCAACAAACATCATGGGGGCCTCAAAACGGATAGCCGAAATGTATATTCAATCGTTAAATAACCTGTTGTTTGAAGAGCATTTTTTTAACTCCGATCCGTCAAAAGGCAACCAAACCAGGTTTATAACAACCCGCTTTGGCAATGTCCTTGGGTCAAACGGCTCCGTGATCCCTCGCTTTAAAGCACAAATTGAAAAAGGTGGGCCCGTCACTGTTACCCATCCGGATATCACAAGATACTTTATGACTATACCCGAAGCTGTACAACTGGTACTTGAGGCAGCCGTAATGGGCAAAGGAGGTGAAATATTTTTATTTGACATGGGCGAGCCGGTAAAAATCGCCGATCTGGCGGCGAATATGATAAAAATGGCTGGTCTTGTTCCGGGAAAAGATATCCAGATTGTTTATACCGGATTGCGGCCTGGCGAAAAACTATATGAAGAGTTGTTAAACGCGGAAGAAGAGGTAATACCTACTTATAACAAAGACATCAAAATCTCCAAAAATATCCCGGTTAGTTACGCTAAGATCAATAATTTAATAAAGGACCTTTTGGAACTTAACCTGCATAATGAAGTTGATTTGATGGTATCGAAAATGAAAACCATATTGCCTGATTACATCAGCAACAACTCCCAATATGAAAAGCTCGACATAAAATTGATTGATAAACAAATGGTAAATTGAGCTTTTTTTTAATTTATATGATTTATCTTATAGGTTATCAATAATAATTTGCAGATTTAAGCTAATTAAAACCTAAGATCCCATTTACATCACGATGGGTAAAGCTGATGATTGTTATTTTTAAAGAGGAAATCTAATGTCCTTTGATCCGAATTCTGATTTTTTTGAGATAGCGTTCAACGTGACGGAGCATACAGAGGCTATGCTGGCTTATTGGGATAAAAACCTGATTTGCCGCTATGCCAATAAAGCTACCGCCGATTGGTTTGGGATAACCCCGGAGCACATGATCAATAAATCACATCTTTCAGAAATTTTAGGAACATTATTTGAAATACAACTTCCTTATATTAATGGTGTGTTAGGCGGTAAAATACAGGTTTTTGACCAGGTAATTCATTTGTATTCAGGCAGAGCAAAAAATGTGCGGGTAACTTATCATCCCAACTATGTTGAAGGTGAAATAAAGGGATTTTATGCACATATGGCAGACATTAGCCCGCTAAATAATAAATCCCACGATAATAATAAAACAGGGGTAGAAAAACTACCGGAGTTTGTAACTCAAAATGACCAGCTCCTTGAAAATGTTGCAAAAACACTAAATGAGAATGTGTTTATCGGATTTCCGAGTATCTCTGCACTTTCAAAAAAACATTTTGTATCCGAGTCAAAATTAAAAAGGGATTTTAAGCAAAGTTTCGGCAGAACTATTTTTTCCTATTACCGGTATCTGCAAATGGAAATTGCAGACAGGTATATCAGGGAAAAGCGCTGCAATAAAAACCAAATGGCAGTAATGCTTAATTTTTCCAATCCGTCGAATTTTTCGGCATGCTACCATAGATATTTAGAAGAAAAATCATCCGATAGTGAGCTCATCGAAACACAAAAAGAAGATAATACGCATAATAAAATGCTTATAGAACAGGCCCCTATTGCTATTGCCATGTTCGATAACCAGATGCAATTTATTGCGGCTTCAAAAAGATGGATTGCCGAATATAAACTTGAAAACACAGGTTTTATTGGAAAAAGTATTTATGAAGTTTTACCGGCTACAAAAAAGAAATGCGAAAAGCTCCATAATCATTGCTTAAAAGGTAATATATATCAATGTGATGGCCTGCTCTTAAAAAAGAATGATGGTACCCGCGTTTGGTTAAAGTGGAATATTCACCCATGGTTTACAACTTCGGGAGAAACAGGCGGACTATTTATCCATACCGAAGATATCTCCAAAATTAAAGCCATAGAGAAAGAAAACAAACAGGCCGAGAAGCTTTTAAAAAGAGCTGCAACCTTGTCAAAAATAGGTACCTGGACTCGGGATCTGCTTACCCATACTATGCAGTGGGATAACGTTATAAAAAGCATCCTTGAAGTACCTGAGTACTTTGTACCTGATATAAAAACGATATGGAAGCTTTTTAAACAAGGTAAAAGCGAGCGGCTTAGTAAAAAAGCTTTAAAAGACGCATTAAAATACGGAAGCTCTTTTGATATTGAAGTTGATATGATAACCGCCAAAGGTAATTCAAGAAAAATAAGAATTATTGGTTATCCTGAATTTCAAAATAATAAGTGTAAAAAGCTATCTGGAATATTACTGGATATCACTCCTCTTTCACCTTTTAAAACGGCCAACTTTTTGACGGATTGAGCTGTTTAGAAAAATACTTTATCGTGATGATCTCCAACCGGAAGACAAAAAAAATGATAATTCGCCATTATTTTATGAATTTATGCGTTTGCATTAGCTCCATGCGCTAAATTTATCTTATTTTGAAATAAATTACACCATTAGTAAAATTAACTAAAATAACACTTCATTGGATGGATAACAGTTTAATAACTTAACTACCACTCACAAAACCTGGCAAATATTGGCCCCAAAAACGTGCAGAGCCATTTTTACCATTCCCAATTAGTGTATATTAACGCCTTCTACAGGTATAATTTGGCCTTTTATAGGTTGAATTAACAACGGAAGTATACATAAATTTAATTCACAAACGATGATACGAATTATCAAATAAGGCCATCGTTTGTTTATTGATAAACAAATGTGAAGCACTAAATACTAAACAAATGAATAACCTAAACTCAAATCATGATTCAGAAAAAGCCGAGAACCGATATTTACGATCATAAGTATCTATAAATAACTTGCAGTTTATTATAACCTAAATTTAATTATGCTAACCAACTAAAATTGACACCTAATCGAATCTAATCTTATGCACAGCAAAGTTTATTACCCTGTTAGCTCATATATCAATAATGATCAAAGATCTATTGGTATTAATGACACTCAAGATTTACATTTTGGCAAAATTGTAGAGCGAATTGTTAGACGTGACCATATGGGGATAAGTGAAATCGCCCGGAAACTCAACGTAAGCCGCAGAACCTTATACAATTGGTTCAACACCAAAAGGCTTAGCTTTGATATAATTTGTCAGATCGGAATTGTTATCGAACATGATTTTTCAAAGGAATTTCCCAACGAATTTGCCTTGAGATTTAACTCGCCGAATGCCGAAAAGGATATCGAAACCCATGAGGCAAAAGACGCTCCGCTTGATGCCATATATTATTGGATGGACAAGTATATTAAATTGCTTGAAAAATTCAATGAAGCCTTGCGTAACGAGAACACATTAAAACCAGATTGACAGGTCCATCGGTATTACAAAATTATTATATTGACAAAAGACCTTTACTTTTTTATATTGTTATAAGTTGGTTGTTGTAAACAGCAATCAATTTTTTGTTGCTTTTTTATACATCTACCTCCACCTATTTTCCAGCCTCTGTACTTACTAAATATTCCTAAGTCAGCCACTTTGGCTATTTTTTAAAATTCACCATCATGCTTTTTAATTCCTTTGGGTTCGGAATATTTCTGATTGTGGTTTTTGTGCTTTATTGGTTTGTACTTAACCGAAAACTGCAACAGCAAAATTTGTTACTGCTCGCTGCAAGTTATTTTTTTTACGCATGCTGGGACTGGCGGTTTCTTTTGTTGTTAATTTTTTCTACCCTTTTAGATTATTTTACCGGGCTAAAAATGTACCATGCAAAAACACATGGCCTAAAAACCTTTTGGCTTTGGTTAAGCATATCTGTAAACCTGGGTTTTTTGGGTGTTTTTAAATACTACAACTTCTTTGCAGCATCGCTTGCCGGCCTATGCGCCAGTATAGGGATTCATTTAAGCCCGTTTACTCTAAATGTAATCCTGCCTGTCGGTATCTCTTTTTATACATTTCATGGTTTATCATATGTAATTGATGTTTATAAAAACCGTATTAAAGCCGAACGGAACTTCATTGACTATTCATTGTTCGTAAGTTTTTTTCCGCTTTTGGTGGCCGGCCCTATCGAGCGGGCAACACACCTTTTGCCCCAGGTAAAAACCAAGAGAGAGTTTAACTACCAGGAGGCAATTAATGGGCTGCGGCAAATTCTATGGGGCCTGTTTAAAAAAGCTGTAATTGCCGATCAATGTGCCGACTATGCCAACATGATATTTGCAAATAGTTCGCATTATCCAGGCAGTACCCTGGTTTTAGGCGCTATATTTTTTGCATTCCAAATCTATTGCGATTTCTCGGGGTATTCTGATATGGCATTAGGCATAGCAAAACTTTTTGGATTTGAACTGCTGAGAAATTTTGCATTCCCGTACTTTTCAAGAGATATGGCCGAGTTTTGGCGCAGATGGCATATCTCACTATCGTCATGGTTTAGAGATTACTTATACATACCTCTTGGGGGCAGCAAAACAGGCACCTGGCTCAAAGTAAGAAACACATTAATCATTTTCTTGGTTAGCGGTTTTTGGCACGGCGCCAACTGGACCTTCATCATCTGGGGCCTTCTAAATGCTTTATTCATTCTCCCTTCTATCCTTTTAAAAACAAACAGAAACCACCTCGAAATTGCAGCCAAAGGCAAAGCTATGCCAACGTTCACCGAATTCATGCAAATGGGAGCCACATTTCTGCAGGTAATTTTTGCTTGGATCTTTTTTAGGGCTGATAGTGTTACACAAGCCTTTAAATATATCGGCCGGATTTTTTCACGATCGCTTTTTTCCATACCTCAATTAGATGTTAACAAAGCACAATTGCTTGAAGTGATCATTCTTATCCTATGTTTTATAATAGTTGAGTGGCAGGGGCGGGAAAACCAATATGCCATTGAGAAGTTAAGCTGGTTAAGAAAAAGAGGGTACAGATTGACCTTTTATTATACATTGGTTGTGGTGATTTTTTTATTTACAGGAAAAGAGCAGCAGTTTATTTACTTTCAATTTTAAGCAATGCACCGCTTTTTAATTAAAACCATATCATTTGTTTTAATGAGCTGCCTGCTCATATTGGCTATTGCCCTGATTCCGGGTTATATGGTAAATAAATTTTCAAAGTTTAGTGTAAAGAAAGACAATACTATTGCACTTTTTGGTCATTCACATTCAGAATGTGCCTACAATGATACCCTGATACCCAAACTAACCAATCTGTCGCACTCAGCCGAATCTTATTTTTACACCTTTCAGAAGGTTAAAAAATACCTGTCGCAAAACCCTCAGATAACCACTGTACTTATAGAATTTTCAAATAACCAGATTGACACAAAAATGGATGACTGGACATGGGGGTACACCTACATGTCAAATATGTTTCCGCAATATGCCTCTTTTATGAGCCTGGCCGATTTTGAATTGCTGGCTAAGCATAATTCAAAATATTTTATGAATTGTGTAGGCATAGCTGCGCGTACCAATTTTATTAAAGCACTTTCATTCAATTATGATTACACAGGAAAAACAGGAGGATATTTCAAAATAGAAGGTTCCAGGCCTTTACCTTCAAATAATCCGGCGGGTAAAATTATTAAAGCAGCATCGAATAAAAGTGCAATCTCAACAACCAATATTCAATATCTAAGGAAAATAATAGATTATTGCAACGGCATGCATAAAAGTGTTTTCCTGATCAGGAGCCCGCAACATCCATTGTATGAGTACAGAAATAATGAGGCAGAGTTTTCGCGGATCCGTGAGCGTTACTTTAGCGATATAAAATTCCTGGACTTCAATAACTTTCCGCTAAAAAATGATGACTTTGCCGATTTTGGGCATTTGAATTTCAAAGGAGCTTTAAAGTTTTCAGCGTACATCAATCAGCGCATTATGAACGGGATGCTTAATACCGTTAATACCGCATCCCTAAGTCAGCTTGATAATAAAACGGTCAGCGGCAATTAATAATAACATATCAAACAACTAACTAACAGCGCCTGGTACAAATGTATCGGGCTTTTTTTTGTCTTATAAGCTATCCGACGAACTATTACAGGAGGTTGCCGGCAATTTTAATAGCAGGTTAATAATAAAACGCCGATCAGGGACGGAGCTTTATTATTAACTAAACTGCATTTAAATAAGCAACATTATAAATCAACAACGTAGATAGCCAGGATATTAAAAACCCCGCTTCCTCCATCCTTAGTAATCCCGGCTTTGCCGCACTTTATTTAGCCGGGGCATACGCGCCGGTTTTTAACCAGGTAAGCCAGGCTTTCTTAAATGCTGCGTGGCTCATTGGTGGAAGTTTACGGCCCTCCCCCGGTTTCCAGGCCCAAAGCACCAGTCCATCATCTGCATGTGCAATGAGCTTCTGCATGTCCTTATGTCCGTTTTGCTTCGGATCTATGATTTGTTTTGCCAATTGGCGGGGTGTCCTCCCCTGGAAAACCATTTTCATATCGGCCGGTGGGAGATGCCAATTGGGATTGCCCGGGGGCGTGTGCAAGCCCGAAGTATTTGTTGGCTGATGGCAATTGGCGCATTTCATGGCATAAACACCCTTACCATCCACCCCTCTTTTGGGAAACATGGTGTGCAAGTGATTATCGTCGCCCTGCAGTGGTATATTACCTGATGGATGACAATTCATACAGCGGGCACTCATCAATACAGTGTAAACTTGTTTAAAAGCTGCAACAGAAGCCACACTATCTTTAGGTAGTGCAGCATAATTAAATGTTGATTTTTCCTCTTTGAACGATAATATGACCGCACTTGACATAAACAAAACGATCATGGTGATTATTAGTTTTTTCATGCCTGTTTTTCGAGTCGGTTGTTAACGATAGGTAAATTGTAAATCCGTTTTCCGGTTGCTGCAAAAATTGCATTAGCTAAAGCCGGTGCTGTTGGGGGAACCGCGCATTCTCCGGCACCCCCCATTTTTTCCTTGCTATCCACAATGTAAACATTGATCCGGGGTGCCTCGTGCATCCGGGTGATCCGGTAATCATAAAAATTATTTTGTTGTAATTCTCCATTAACGAACGTCAGCTCGCCGTACATTGCCATCGAGATACTGAAAATGATCCCGCTTTCCATTTGGGCTTTTACACCGTCGGGGTTCACGGCCAGGCCGCACTCAATTGCACAATCTACCTGATGTACTTTCGTAACTCCTTTTTCAACGCTTACTTCGGCTATAATCGCTACAACACTGCCAAAAGCCTCATGTACCGCGATGCCTTTAAACCGTCCTGGAGCCAGTGTTCGGCTCCAATCGCCTTTTTCGGCCACAAGGTTAAGCGCAGCCAGGTGCCTTGAATGATTTTTAAATAAGCCGCGGCGGTACTCCACAGGGTCGATACCTGCATTTTGGGCAAGCTGGTCTATAAGCGTTTCCATTACAAATGCAGTGTGCGTACCACCTACAGACCGGTACCACAAAACAGGCACTACTTCTTTAGTGGTGTGAAGGCCGACAAAATGATTTGGTATCTCGTCCAGATATGGTGATCCTTTTACGCCTTCCACCGTTGTATCATCTATTGCCGGAGGCGGACCAAAAAGCACTGCCGCATCCGCCATAATTGACTGACCTGCAATATTATGGTTCCAGGCAATGGTAAGACCGTCCTTATCTACGCCAATCTTTACATTATGGACATAAAAAGGCCGGTAAAAGCCGCTCTTCATATCATCTTCGCGTGTCCATACCATTTTTACCGGTCTACCGCTTGCTTTCGCAATATGAACCGCCTCCGAAACAAAATCGCAGGCAGGTGTAGCACGTCTGCCAAAGCCTCCCCCAAGGAATGGTATATTTACTTTTACCTGCTCCGGCTTATATCCAAGAATTTTTGCTGCGGCAGCCTGTTCTCCGCCTGGCAACTGTGTACCTGTCCATATCTCGCAGCTATCATTTTCAATCTTTACTGTGCAATTCAGTGGTTCCATAGGTGCGTGGGCCAGGTAAGGAAAAACATATTCTGCCGAAATGGTTTTTACCGCTTTTGTAAACGCTGCTTTAACATCGCCTTTTTCCTGAACCGGGAGGCCATCCGATGCAGCCAGTTTTCGGTAAGCCGCGGTCTGCGTACCGGTATTTAACTGCACGCCGGCGCCATAATCCCAGGTTATCTGTAAGGCCTTCCGTCCCTGTTGGGCGGCCCAGAAGTGGTCGGCAATGACAGCCACACCCGTCGGAATTTGTACAACCTCCCTTACGCCGGGAACTGCTTTCGCCTTACCGGCATCAAACGATTTAACTTTACCACCAAAAACAGGTGCGTGGGCAACAACTGCGGTAAGCAATCCGGGAAACTGGATATCCAAGCCAAATTTTGCGGTACCATCAGTCTTTACTCGGGCATCCATCCGTTTGCTTCCTTTGCCGATGTATTTCCAGTCGGCGGGTGAACGCAGCGGAACCTTTGCAGGTACAGGTAACTTTGCGGCATCATTAGCTAACTCGCCATAAGTGTATCTTTTGTTCCCGGCAATAACAAACCCATCTTCCGTTTTGCAGCTTTCAATAGCAATCCCCGAACGGGTAGCGGCTGTTTGAAGCAAGAGCGTCCGTGCGGTTGCGCCGGCATTACGATACCTGTCAAACTCAGACCAGGTAGTACTTGACCCGCCGGTAATTTGAGCACCGTAAATAACATGGTTAAACGCCTTATTGGCACCGCCATGTTTAATATTGATTTTTTTCAGATCCACATCAAGCTCATCCGCGATAAGCATGGGCAGTGTAGTCCAGATCCCCTGCCCCATTTCCACATGGCTCAGGTATACCGAAATGCTGTTGTCTGTACCTATATTTAAAAATGCATTAGGGGCAAACACATTTAAATCAGCCGTACCTGCAAGGGCAGCAAGCTTATTGGCCTTCGGAATAGTAAATGAGATGAGCAAGCCACCGCTCAATAATGCACCTGATTGTATAAAGTTACGCCTGTTCATGATTTTGCTCCTTCCCGCTGCAGTTCTGCCGCTTTGTGTATAGCCAACCGGATGCGGGGATAAGTACCGCAACGGCAAATATTACCTGACATCGCATCATCAATATCCTGATCTGTTGGGTTGGGATTTTCCCGCAGCAAAATAGCTGCAGACATGAGTTGACCCGACTGGCAATAGCCACATTGCGGAACATCGAGTTCGGCCCAGGCAATTTGCAAAGCGTGGTCATTTAATTTAGACAGTCCTTCAATTGTAGTGACCTGCTGCCCTGCCGCACGGCTCACTTTTGTTACGCATGACCGTACAGCTTCGCCGTTCAGGTGTACAGTACATGCTCCGCACTGCGCCACACCACAACCGAATTTGGTGCCGGTAAGGCCTAAAAGGTCACGAATAACCCACAATAAAGGCATGTCCGGGTCAGCGGCAACCTCCCGCTGTTTCCCATTGATTGTTATCGCTATCATATTGAAGAGTTTAAGTTAGGCTTGAGATCGGGAATTAATAATTAAATTTAAATATTTCTACCAGGAATACCAGTGTAAATCAAATAGTTATTTTTCTTTAGATCTATTGCAGGTTAAATCTGGCGCCAGGGTGAACCGCCCCGGCCGTTTCTCAATTCAATGTTCTATATTCCTGGCGTGTTTGGCCGCTTACCTTTTTAAATGCCGGTGTAAAATGCCGCAGGTACTTAAATCCTAAGCTATAGGCACTAACCAGCTAATTTCATATCGGCCAGGGGAAGATATCTCAAACATCGCAACGCTCTTTATATGTACTGATAATAAATCATTGCCCTTGGGCTCTGTTACAACCTGATGGCCTGTTAATATTACCGGAGCAGGCAGATTTATTTGCTCAACACATTTTAACATTTGCCGGCATATTATTTATCTTCACAACAAATACACATTACCCATGTCAAAACCAATCAAACCCTTGTTAGTTACCTGTGCAATTGCTTCACTTTGCTTTTTGCTTGATATTGCGCGGGCTGTTGCCCAGTCACTGCCGCCCGTTGAAACGCAATCACCAACGGCCGACTACAAGCCCGCTTTTCCGGGGCAGACAAGGGCCCCTGGTGCACAAACTAAAACCAAACTCAGTGTAAACGTGATCAATCATGAGCTGAAGCAACCCTTTGCTTTACGCTGTCTGCCCGACGGGCGCTTTTTAATTACAGAAAAAGGCGGCACCATGCGGATATTAAAGGCTGATGGAGGTTTAGACAAGAATATTCAAGGTTTACCGACAGTAGCGGTGGGTGGCCAGGGAGGCTTGTTAGATGTTAATTTTGATGCTTCTTTTGTAAAAGACCGGACTTTATTTTGGTCATACTCCGAAAAAGTTCCTGAGGGATTCCAGTTGGCTGTCGCCACTGGTGTACTTTCGTCAGATTACAGCAGGCTCGAAAACGTAAAGGTGATCTATCATGCTAAACCCGCCTATAACGGTCACCTGCAATTCGGCTCACGAATCGTTTTCGATAAACAGGGTAACCTGTTTGTAAGCACAGGCGAACATGGGGATGATGAAATGCGTGTCAAGGCCCAGGACCTGAATACCGCAATCGGAAAAGTATTGCATATAACCCGTGACGGGAAACCGGTGCCTGGCGGACCATTTTCGCAAAAAGCCGGCGCTTTGCCCGAAATTTATGCTTATGGCTTAAGAAACCCCGAAGGTATGACGATGAATCCAAATACCGGCGAATTATGGGAATCAGAATTCGGTCCGCGCGGAGGTGATGAAATTAACATTATCCGGCCGGGAAAGAACTATGGCTGGCCGGTTATTACTTACGGCATCGAATACCGGGGTGTAAAAGTTGGCGATGGAATACAGCAAAAAGAAGGCATGGCCCAACCCATTTATTACTGGAACCCAAGCATTTCACCGTGCGGCATAACCTTTTATACGGGCAACCTGATTCCCGAATGGAAAGGAAATCTATTTGTAGGCGCCTTAGGTGGATCACATATCATCAGGCTTATTATTAAAGACAATAAGATTGTAGCGGAAGAACGCCTGCTGAAAGACAAGGGCGAACGCTGGCGTTCTCTTGTTACCGGCAAGGACGGCGCATTATACGGTGTTACGGACAATGGCAATCTTTACAAAATAAGTAAGCTTTAATGTGAAAAGTTTATGGGAGAGTAATTTTGCTTAAATCGATCAGCGCTGCTTAATATAGCGGAACCGCCTGTTTACAATTCGGGAACGGGATATACAATTACATCAAAGGTTAGCGCTTGTCTTTTTAATTGGAAATTGAAAGTTTGAGTTTCATAACTTTAAGTCATGGACAATAAAATAGCGAGATCGGTTTCTCTCTTTAACAATGACCTCAGGTTAAAAGGCTTCAATGTTTTCCAGATAAAAGAAGACGATCAGGCTGTTCGGTTTTACAGTAGAAAAGACTTTTACAAAATTTGTTTAACTACAGGCAAAAGCAAGATTCACTATGCCGACCGCAGCTTTGAAGTGGAGGGCACTGTTTTGTTTTTTGGCAATCCGCATATTCCATATTCCTGGGAAACTATCTCAACCACTTATGTGGGTTATACCTGTCTCTTTTCCGAAGAATTTCTGTGCGTTTCAGAACGTACCGATATGCTGCAGCAATCACCCTTTTTCAAGATCGGCGGCACACCGGTACTAAAGATCACTGAACAGCAAAGAGCGTCTCTGAACATCCTCTTTCAGAAGATGATAGATGAGCAAAACAGTAGTTACGTATATAAAGACGCACCTGATACGCAGTTACATCAACCTGATCATGCATGAAGCGATGAAAATGCAGCCCTCTGAAAATTTTGATCAGCATAAAAACGCTGCCTACCGGGTCGCTGCTGTATTTATGGAATTGCTTGAAAGACAATTTCCTGTAGAAAGCCCAAATAAGCCGTTGCAGTTGAAGACGGCCCAGGACTACGCCCAAAACCTCGCCCTTCACGTAAATTACCTCAACCGTATGGTAAAGGAAGTTACCGGCAGGCCAACATCTGCGCACATTGCAGAGCGGATTATCAGCGAAGCAAAAGCACTGTTACAACATACTGACTGGAACATAGCCGACATTGCTTATGCACTTGGCTTTGAATATCCCAGCTACTTCAACAACTATTTTAAACGCATGACTGGCACCAATCCAAGTTCGCTTCGCACCATGGAAGTTTGATTTTCATAAGCATTGGTTTGATTTTCTTAAACAGCAAAGTTGGCAACAGCACTAACTTTGCAAAATGAAAAACATCGGCAGATACAAAACTTCCATCATACTGCAGCTGATGATTTTAGCTGCAGGTAGTCTGTTTTCACTAAGTGCCACGGCGCAAAAATTTCTACATAAAGGTGATGTGGTCACCATTTCGCCGGGCATCTTACACTGGCATGGTACTACGTTCCAAAACAGCTTTACGCAAATAGCAATCAATTTCAATATAGAAAAAGGCATTGCGATATGGCTACATATTTCTGATAATGAATACAATAGCGTTAAATAAAAACATTATTATGAAAGATATTTTCGAACGGTTGAAAGCAGGGGAATTTGTTCCGCTTACTGACCCGGAATTTTACAAGGTAAATGATGTGGTGGCCCGCACTCTGGCGTTGTCGCCTGCACTCAATGCAGCTACCACCGTTGAGCAGCTCCGCGAACAGCTTAGCAACATTATTGGCGCAACAATAGACAAAAGCACCACTTTGTTCGCACCCTTCCATACCAACTTTGGCCGTTTCATTAGTATTGGCAAGCATGTGTTTATTAATCATGCCTGCTCGTTTCTTGACATGGGCGGTATTACGCTGGAAGATCATGTACTCCTCGGCCCTAAGGTAAACCTGATCACTGAAAATCATCCACTCGACCCGGTTAACCGGCGGGGTATGATTTGCAAACCTATCGTTATCAAGCGCAACGCATGGGTTGGCGCGGGTGCCACTATATTGCCGGGTGTAACCATTGGAGAGAATGCAGTTGTTGCCGCTGGTGCGGTTGTAATCAAGGACGTACCGGCAAATACTGTTGTCGGGGGTATTCCTGCAAAAATTTTAAAAACCATTGAATCATAAAGAATAACGGTGCAGCGGCATATCGGAAACTTAAAAAGTTAATTCCTGTACAGACAATAACATTTATTCACAAATACAGGTTATTAAGGCAGAATAAGTTAATGAAGCCAGGAAAATACAATGGCTGAAAAAGCACGCTATCGTTATGTCACTGATGTCAAAACCATATAAACTCTCTCAATCTATTTATTATGGAAATAATTAAAAACGGTGCGCAAGCATCAGTAAAAGGTCCGGAAGCCTGGTTTACCGGCGCCGTGCGCATAGATCCCCTGTTTGCAAAAAAAGAAGCTACCAAAGGCGCGGGCGCGTTGGTCACCTTTGAGCCTGGCGCCAGAACAGCCTGGCACATTCACCCGGCAGGTCAAACACTTATTGTTATTTCCGGTCTTGGCCGGGTACAACGCGAAGGTGGGCCGATCGAAGATATAGGGCCGGGTGATGTAGTTTGGTTTGAACCAAACGAGAAACACTGGCATGGTGCATCGCCGAGTAAAGCTATGAGTCATATAGCCATTCAGGAAGCTGTTAACGGCGAGGTGGTTACCTGGCTGGAGAAAGTAAGTGATGATCAATATTCAAAATAAACGATTATGAAAACAACAACAGTAAAAGCATACGGTACTGAAGCTGCAGATGCGTCGATTCATGATTCCAATCTCAAATCGGCCGGCATCCTGCCGACCGATTCAGTAGAGAAAGCCGGTTATGGCAACTTTGTACATTTGATGGACCCCGAGGGCAACAAAATTGAACTATGGGAGCCTAATGATGTGGAATATGCCAAACTGGGTAAATTAACAACTAAATAGTGGTATCACGCCAACATGGGTCAACGGCTATCAGAGGCCTGCTGTAGGGCTGCGACGTCAACTTTCTTCATCGTCATAAAAGCCTGCGTAACGCGTGCAATTTGTTCGGGGCTGCCGTTTTTCAGTGTTTTTAACATAACTGTTGATGCAACCTGCCAGGACACGCCATATTTGTCCTTCAGCCAACCGCATTGGCCGGGTTTGCCATCAGCTGAAAGCGCTGACCAATAATAATCGATCTCTTCCTGTGTTTCACAAGGGATCAATAGCGACACCGCGTCGTTAAAACTAAAACCGTGTGGATGCGCGCTGTCCATCGCTGCCAGCCAGGTTTGGTCGATATGAAAATCGGCAAACATAAGCGTGCCGGCTTTATCAGACCCTATATCCTCGGGGCGCGGCGCCGTAATACCGCGTTTACCGTCTTTAAACACAGAGCAATAAAAATCGATGGCTTCATCCGCTTTACCGGCCACCTGGCCGGTATACATCAGCGACGGAACGATCACCGGTCTTTCTTCACCTGCCGGATTGGTCAGTATCAGTTGCCATGACACACCATATTTATCGCTCACCCAACCGTAGCGCTCGCTGAAAGGATACCGGTCGAGTGGCATCATTATCTTTCCGCTTTCTGATAGTTTGCTCCAAACTTCGTCAATACGCCCTGCGGCATCTGGATCACGCGACGGATCAAAATTGATCATAAAAGAAATAGAGGGACTGATCTTTAATCCATCCCCGGCGCTGATGCCCAGGAATGGCTGGCCGGCAAAGGCAAATTCAACTATTTCGCACTCCCCGCCGGGCATTGGGAAATGATTAACATAGTTTAAAGCCAAATCAGGCATTAAAGTTGCATAGAACTCGGCAGCTTCCCGGGCTTTATCCTGGTCGAACCAGATGTGTGGTTTGATGGGTAACATGGGTAAATGATTTTAGTGGTGATATATAATAAGAAATTGTAAGCGTTAATTGTTTTTACAGGCAGCACCGCCGGTTAAGGCTTCACCTTGCAGCCTTTATCGGGAATAAGAACTCAAGATCCTAATCTGTTCTGATTTTTCTTATTCAATACCTCAAAACTAATTGGTTTTTCATGGACAGACAAGGTGCATTAGTGACATTTAAGCGGCATATTATGACATGAGTTCGTTCACCGTCGGTCTGCCAAACCAAATGAAAAACCCTTTATTTTCATCAGGGTGCACTATATTGCACATTCATTGAAAAACTATGAAAAAAACCGTGCCATTTGACTTCCTGCTCGATTACTTGCCGACAGGTATAATCATCAAGCCGGCGGTAGGCATGTTCTATATCTATTTCGATAAAAAGATTGTGCTGATCTTCCGAAAGGTTAGTAAAAATCCGCAGCATAACGGTATTTGGATCTCTACCAGGCGGGAAAATCATGCCAGCCTCAAAGGGGAAATACCGGCCATCACTGATTTTGTATTAGACGAGGGCTTTGATACGGCCTGGCTCCTGCTTAGTGACAGCCACGATGATTTTGAGAATTCGGCAATCCAGCTTTGCGAACTTGTTTCGCGCAGGGATAAAAGGATCGGTAAAGTAACCCCTAAAAGCACAGCGATGTTTTAATAGCCTCCTTAACAATTTAATCGTTGTCAGCATCAGCTTCTTCGGGATGATCTTTAAAATATTCCCGTGCCTTTTTTAAACCTGTGGCTATGGCAATGCCTTCATCGCCGCTTTCCTTCAAAATTTCATTGGCAATTTCTACCGCCTTTTCCCGCAATTTGGGAGGTTGATTTTTGTAAGATGGCGGGTAGTCTCCGTTATACCAGGGCATGCTTCCTCCTTTTTAGGCAACAACAATTATAATGAAGATTTGATTGAAAAGAGTGTTGATTGAGCGACAAGAAGTTCAAAGCGTTTCTTCAAAAGATCATTTGACCTACTCTTTCAAATACTTGCGAAGCCAATATCCTTACGAGAGAAGCGGCCTGATTAAAAGTTAAATTCTGATAACGTTTTTCTATTAGCATGCATTTACATCAGCTTACTTTAAAAAATTGTTCAGATAGGTCAAAACCGTTGTTGTCTGCATCATCAGGCTTACATGTCCTTGCGAAGGGACTATGGCCAATTGCGATTTTGGCATTGGCGCTAAATCAGCAGAAACGCCCCCGCCTAATAATTTATATATTTTTGCCAATTCAATTTTGTCCAGCCCATCGTTATCACCGGCTATGATCAATACCGGAGCAGAAATTTTCGAAATATTGTCATCACCGAAGTCGAACGGCTCCTGCGCGAAAGCGATCATCTGCCCTATAAACTTTGTCCATTTTGTTTTATCTGGTGCTATTGCATCGTATGCGGTTTTCATAGGAGTATTCATAAAAAGCCCGGGCTTCCAGGATTTGAAAGCATTGGTTATTTCAGGCAGCCATCCGCTACTTTTATAAGTAGAAGAAATGATCACTAATTTTTTTAACCGTTTAGGGCTTTGTAAAGCAAACTTGTAAGCCACAGAGCCACCCATACTATACCCTGCTACGTCGGCACTGTCAATTTTCAGGTAGTCCATAACTCCTTCCACATCATTAGCTAAGGTAGCATATGATAACTTTCTATCCGAAAACGGTGTATGCCCGTGTCCCTGTAATTCAATGGCAATTACTTTCCTGTTTTTTGATAGTTCGGGGATCAATTCGGCCCAGTTTCCTTCAATTGTCATAAAAGCACCATGTAGTAAAATGAGCGGTTTACCCTCGCCATATACCTCATAATAAACTTTGATACCGTTCACAGGCGCGTAGCCACCTTTGGAAGGCTTGATTTGTTGTCCATTTGATCGTGATGTTGCAAACATAATTACAATTAACAGTATTGATTTAAGAGGGTTAAGTGCTTGGAGTAAATTTTTCATGGCGGTTAAGTTTGATTTTATTAACAATACAAAGATGGAACTCATTTCAGGGTTTGATAGCGTACAAAAACGACTACTTAGGGGACAATTGCGACAAAATATGCTTGTAAGCGAGGAAATGATTCTGCCTGCTCCCCGTTAAAGAAGATCAAGCATGGAAGCAAGTAAACATGAATCTGTAAAAAGAAAACCCTCTAAAATTGTAATTTAGAGGGTTTGATACTTGATATCGCTTTCTGTCGGGATGGCAGGATTCGAACCTGCGGCCTCCACATCCCAAATGTGGCGCGATACCGGGCTACGCTACATCCCGTTTTTTTATTCAGCCTGCGCTGGCATACTATTTCGCCAATCAGAAAAGAAAACCCTCTAAAATTCAATTTAGAGGGTTTTGATACTTGGTATCGCTTTAGTCGGGATGGCAGGATTCGAACCTGCGGCCTCCACATCCCAAATGTGGCGCGATACCGGGCTACGCTACATCCCGTCTCCCTGATTGGGTGTGCAAAAGTATGATTTTAAATTAAGTTGCAAAATTTTTTTTGAAAGATTTTGCAAGCCTGCCTATAATCTGCTCATTAACAAAATATTGCCTTAAATTAAATTCTTTATGGTTTCTCAAAATACTGAATAACCCTGTTATTACACTTGATTTCCCTCCAAAAAACTTAAAAAAGGATTGCATGTTGTTATGCTATAGCTGTTCAAATCCATGAATTTATATGAACAACAGCCTTACTGGCTAATAAAAAATGGCATAATTGCCTCCTACCCTTCTCTTCAAAAAGATTTGAAGCTGGATGTGGCCATTATTGGGGCCGGCATCAGCGCCGCTTTAACAGCCTGGCAGCTCCGCAACTCGGGTTTAAGTATAGCTGTTTTTGATAAGCGCCACGTTGGTATGGGCAGTACCGCGGCCAGCACTGCGTTCCTGCAATATGAAATTGATACGCCCCTTACATCTTTAAAACACCTGGTTGGCGAAGCAAATGCCGTAACAAGCTATCAACTTTGCCGCAAAGCTATTTATGACATTGCTGATTTATGTAAATCGCTTAAACCCGCCTTTGATTTTAGCTTGAGGCCAAGTTTGCAGTATGCCAGCTTCAAAACACATACAAATTCACTAAATCAGGAATATAACTTCCGTAAAAAGCATGGCTTTGAGGTACAATGGCTCGAAGCTGATGAAATTGAACAGAAATTCGGGTTTAAGGCTTCCGGGGCTATTTTCTCTGCAGATGGCGGGGAGGTTGATGCATATCTGCTTACCCATGCTTTACTTACAAATTTTGCCAAAGCCGGTCATAAAATATACAGCAATACCGATATTAAAACCATTGAGCATCATAAACAAGGCATAACGCTGCAAACCGCCAACGGCTCAGTTATCAAAGCTAAAAAGCTGATTATTGCATGCGGTTATGAAAGTTTAAAATACGTCCCTAAAAAAATAGCCGAAATTAACTCAACTTACGCACTGGTTTCGGAGCCTTTGCCCGATGTAAGTTTCTGGTATAAGAACAGTTTGATTTGGGAAACTACCGTACCCTACATGTACTTTAGGGCTGTAAGTGAAAACCGCATCCTTGTTGGAGGCCGCGATGACCAGTTTCATCATCCGCATATACCGCCTTCTGTTATTAAACGAAAGGCGGACATGCTACAGCAGGCTTTTCTCAAAAAAATGCCGCACATCCCATTAAAAGCTGATTTTAGCTGGGCCGGTGCTTTTGCGATCACTAAAGATGGCTTGCCTTACATTGGCTGCATTCCCGAAAGACCGAACACTTATTTTGCGCTTGGCTTTGGAGGTAATGGTATCACTTTTAGCGTAATTGCTGCCGAAATTATCCATGATCTTATCCTGGAGAGAAAGAACGAACATGTTCAATTGTTCAGTTTTAACAGGTAGCGCGTTTTCAAATAATAAAAGCCGATATTTAACCTTGAAATGACGGATCAATTACCTAAAATATACCTTTACCGCAGGCTTATACAGGCTAAGTTGTTCATTGATAAAAACTATCATGAACCGATCGACCTGAACGATATTGCCGACGAGGCCTATTTTTCCAAATATCATTTCATCAGGTTGTTTAAAAACATCTATGGTAAAACACCACACCAATACCTCATCCAGGTGCGGGTTGAAAACGCCCGGCTGCAATTAAAAAAAGGCCTTCCCATTGCTAATGTTTGTTATGCTGTAGGTTTTGACAGTGTTACTTCATTTTCTGCGTTATTTAAAAAGATCACCTCCCGTTCTCCTGCAAACTACCAGCAAACAGAACTTAAACGGCAGGCGGAGATGCAGCAATCGCCCCTCAAATTTATACCCGGTTGCTTTGCCCGGGAAAAAGAATGGCTGCGAAATCGCAATTTTCAATAAGCCCGGTTCTTTTTTGATAACGACTTTTGGTTTATCAAACAACATTAACATGATAACCAAATTAAACCATGTAAGCGTATTTGTACTTGACCAGAACAGCGCTTATGATTTTTATGTAAACAAATTAGGCTTTACCGTAAATACAGATGCTGCCATGGGGCCGGGAATGCGCTGGCTTACTGTATGTCCTCCCGGGCAGCCCGAATTGGAAATATCACTCATGGCTGTAACGGAGGGAATGATGTTCGACGCACAGTCGGCACATCAAATGCGCGAATTGGTACAGCGCGGCACCTTTGGGTTCGGGGTTTTTGAATGCAACGACCTTATAGCTACTTACGAAGAGTTAAAAGCGAAAGGCGTTGAGTTTACTAAAGCCCCCACTAAAGAGTTTTACGGCTTTGAAGCCTTATTCAAAGACGACTCGGGTAATTGGTTTTCATTAGGTGAAAAGAAAAGATAAACGCCTGCACATACGATGGCGCAAAACTACCCCAATTATGGCACAAACGACAAGGTGTAAATTTTGATTTTGCATGGAGATTTGTATTAATCAATCTTCAAAACATCATGGAAAATCAAATAACCACCACCCTCCAAACCGATGCACGTATTAACTTACTGGCAGTATTTGAGGATACTGCCAGCAACCTTTTATCAACCATTGCTTTATTCAATGAGCAACAAATTAATATTATACCACCCCACGGCGGATGGACAGCCGGACAGATAGCGGAACATGTTTTTAAATCGGCTTTACAACTTGTTCCGGTACTTACCGGCTCCGACAAACCAGCAGAAAGAGACCCGGCCGAAAAAGTCAAAATGATAAAAGACCTGTTTCTTGATTTTGAGGCTAAATTCAAATCAGCACCAAACATATTGCCATCAGACGGGCCTCACAATAAATCTGAGCTTATCGAATTATTACAAACAGTTATCATCCAGGTTAGAGAAATAATTAACTCCAAAGATCTTTATGCCATTAGTACTGATCTGGTAGTTCCTTTTTTTGGTGAGCTTACCCGGTTAGAATGGCTCTATCTTATTTGCTATCATACTCAAAAGCACATTCACCAGTTAAAAAACGTCGGGCAGTCTTTATGATTCATTTAATGATACCTGCATGTTCCTGGCTACCGAATTTACAACGTAAATAATGAGCCATAGCAAACCGATTAAAGCATACATACTAAGTATAACAAGCGATAAAGTGCTCACGGAAGCGCCTTCATCGCTTGTTTGCATAAAAAGTGTGAGTATAGACAAACCTACTCCGGCACCTAAAAAGTAAGCGGTAGTACCCAGGCTTGATGCCAACCCGTAGTGTTGTTTGGGGATGTTTTTTACAGCAAGTACCGACAAGCTTGTAAAACAGATGGTCATACCTAAACCGGATATAAAAGCAGCGGATAACAGCAGTAAAGCGAGAGAGTAACCTGTAAATACCGCGCAAATTAAAACCAGTCCCCCGGTTAACATACAACTCATACCCAACAACCCGGTTTGTTCGGTTGTTAACCGTTTCATGATGCCGGGTAGCATAAACTTAGCCACAATAGCTGATAAAAAACTAAAAGGTACCAGTAACAAGCCTGACCGTGCTGCGGTGTAATGCATATCTTTTTGCAATAATTGAGATATAATGAAAAGGTAACCGGTAAAAAATGCGCCTAATAAAATGAATACGCCATTTGCGGTAATAACTGATGACGCTTTAAAAACTGAAAGATCGATCAGCGGATTTGCACTCCGGGTTAAACGGACATATAAGAGCCTCATGCAAATAACCACGCCTATGGCACAAAGCATAATAAAAGTATATTGTTGTTTGATATCTGCAAGCTGGTGCACACCATAACTAAGCATCAGCAAACCTATCACCAATAAAATACCCGAAAACAAATCGGGGGATGGCTGCTTTTGTTCAGGAGCGTCATTAGCCAGGGACAGCCAGCCTATAACAATAATAAAAACCAGTATTGGCACGTTGATCAAAAACACCCAATGCCAGCCTAAGTAAGTGCTGATGATTCCGCCAATGGAAAGACCGCTTCCTGAACCAACCGCCGCGAATGAGCTAAAGATCCCGATAGCCTTGCTCCGCTCCAGTTCTTCGGTAAAAGTATGCGTTACTATGGAAAGTGCTGATGGTATGATCAACGCTGCTGCCAAGCCTTGTACAGCCCTCGATAAACTAAGAAACACAAAAGTACCTGATAAGCCGGCACCTAATGAAGTTACCAGGAATAATACCGCACCGGTAATAAAGACCTTCTTTGGTCCGGCAACATCAGACAGCTTCCCTCCTATAATCAGGAAACCACCGTACAATAGCACATAGAGCGTTTGAAGCCATTGAACTTGGTCGTTAGTGACCACAAACTGCTTTTGTATTGCCGGAATGGTGAGGTTAATGATGGCGATGTCAAGCGCTTCGACAAATATGGCCATAGAGGCTATGATCAGGACTTTGTTCTTTTTTTGTGCCATAATTTTGATTTTTGTCCTTTCAAAACTATGTTAATAGAAATTAACAATATTATTTATTATAATTTTGGAACATAATTAAAAATTAAAGCGCTTTAAAAGAACAAACGCCCAATTAACACACCGTTATGGCCCCACAAACAGAACAAGAAAAAGCCGGCATCCAGCTTGATGAAAAAGATTACGAAATATTACGGCTGGTTGAACGGAATGCCAAGCTTACTGTGCGGGAAATAGCTGTTAAGATCAACCTAAGCCCTACGCCTGCGCACGAACGCATTAAACGCCTTGAAAAAGCGGGGGTTATTAAAAGCTATACCGCCATTTTAGATAAGCGGATGCTGAACAAACGCATCATGGTTATTTGCATGGTAACCCTGCGCGAACATAGCCGCAAAGCAGGTGCCGATTTTATTAACGCTGTATTGGAATTTGACGAAGTGATAGAATGCTATAACATATCGGGCGATTTTGATTTTATGCTCAAAATTGTTTCTGAAAGTATGGATAGTTACCATTCGTTTTTTGTAAATAAACTAAGCGAAGTAAAGGGTATTGGCCACTCAAAAAGCACTTTTGTAATGGATATTATCAAAGAAACCAATCATTTGCTTTAACTTACACAATAGCAGCGTTCTCCGTCCGTTTATATGTCCGGATAATTAATCGGTTCAACACCCAGTTTTATCGATTCATTAACCCGGTATATCAAATTGTTATCTTAATTTTAAGCTCAACTAAAACGGCACTTTTATCGTAATTATTACCAACCGGGTTTATATACAGACATATATGACTGCAAAACATTTACTTTTTACTTCCAAAATTATTGGTTGTTTATTAATAACGGTTGCCTTTTTTTCCTGTAAAAAAGATAAAACCGCAGCGCCTCAAACACAAGTTAATCCTGTTACACTTGGTTTATATGAATACGCCAGCGGGGTAAACAAACGGATCTTTTTACCCATTACGCTGGTAGGCACAAAAGCAGTGACTTATTATACCGTGTTTGATACGGGTTCATCGGGGATGACGCTTGATGCCGCAGGTATCCTGCCTGCATCAATGATCACATCGTCAGGCATCCAGTTTACCGGGGACTCGGTAGTTGTGAACGGTATTACGGTTACTAATACCAAGGGCACAATAAGCTTTGGCGACCAGTTAAGCTCCACAAAAGAATACGGCAATTTAGCCTACGCCAATATCACCATCGGCGACGCACAGGGCAACCTTACGTTAAAAAGGGTGCCATTTTTTTTATACTACAAAATAGTTGATGAAACTGGTGCGCAACTATCGGCCCATGCCAGCGATGTTTTTGGTGTTGGCCCCGGTACAAGTTATATAACCAGTCTGATTCAGAGCCCGTTAAGATCCTTTAGCACCGGCACAGGTCTTACAAGCGGATTTAAGCTGGCCACGTTAAATAAAAGCTTATTTTCCACCAGTGGAACTTATGTAAGCAATCTGTTAACTATCGGCTTAAGCAACAGTGATCTTTCATCATCCGGATTCATTATGCACCCGCTTTCTTATTCAAACAGCGGCGGATACTCACCTAATATCCCTGCAACTATCACTTACAATGGAAAGACCATCTCCGGACAGATTTTGTTTGATACCGGAACCCCATCAACTACTGTAATTGAAGACAGGCTGGCAACCAATTCAATAGGCAGCCTTCCCGCAAATTCGACCGTAACCATAACTACCAACAAGGGCTTTGTTTATACTTATACCACATCAAGCACCGGAAACCTAACAGAAGTGCAAAATCCCAATAATACGGGTGATTACCGTACCATTTTCAGTCTCGATTTTTTCATCAGTAATGAATACCTAACCGATTATGGCAACCATCAGATCGGGTTAAAAAACAACTAAACATTAATGCTTAAGGTCGATACCATTATCTTCAAAAACCATACCCTCATAATTTCAACTCCTTTTTATACTCTGTCACGAGGTGAGTTTTTCAATGCGCTACAAATTTACAGCGACGCTTTTTAAATAAATCAAAGGATATTAAAAGTCTATTTTTTATTACAGATCTCTGTAACAGCAGTACGGCGGGTGGCAGTGTAAACTATTCCATTTACCATTTCATAGCCAGTAGAAACGCTTTGCGAATAGCGTTTTAAAATAACCCCGGTGTTGTTATCTATGAGCATTGATCCGTTTATCCGGCTATTTAAGCTACCGCCTAAAACCGAAGTTTTATAGGTAACAACGGTAGTTGTGCTGCTTATAGCATAAACTGTATAGTTGGTTTCGGCCGATGAAGTAGTCACCTTCCATGAATAGCCCTTTTTAAGCGCGACGCTTACTGGAAAATCAACCATTAACTGTAGTGTGGTCCCTGGCGACAACCGTTCGGGCTGGATGCCGGCAAAAGATAAAAGTGTATCATTGGCAACAGCCGGGCGTTTTAAATTCAGGATCTCGCCTTTGTTGTTTACTGAAACTATCGATTGATTATTGAACATCTTTTGCAAACCAACCTGGATAACAGAATTTGGGTCGGCAGGTTTACCTGAGTTATATACCAGGTTCTGGTTCATTGCATTTATGGTATCGATAAGCTTATCAGTAGTAATAGTAAAAGAGGCCCCCCTTTCAGAAGCATCGGTTACCTTGTACGTTTTAATAACTATTGAAACCGAACCAACACGCAAAGTTTGGCTGCCGCGCTGTAAAACACAATTTGACTTTGTATTTACCTGCCTTTGAAACTCATCTCCCTGTTTAAATCTGCCCTGGGCATAGGTAACACCGCTCGCAAAAGCTAATATTATAACAAATATATATTTTAACTCAATTGGGGTACTTTTCATTTTGGTATTCTTGTTATAATGCCTTTAATAATTTGACATTATGTCACAGTTAGTGTTTTTTCCTGTTTGATTGGGGTTTGCCTTTTAACTTATCATCCTTCGTTCCCGCAGGCGATATCATTTTAAAGCTCTCGCTTTCGGGAATTTCCGGGATAGACCAGGGTGTAAGATTTTCGGAAGGCTGTAAAAGCGGCACCGTACTTGTTATATCGGGCATTATCGGAATGGGGCCTTTTATAATATTCACCTGGCCTGATACGGTTGGCTCAACAGGCGCAGGCGGCAATTCCGGCGATTCTGGCAAAGGGAGGTCCATAACAGCTGAAAACTGAAGGTCCTGCATTGTTTGCTTTGGCAAATGTGGAGCCTCGGGCGCTTCAGGCGATGGAATTTCAGGTAACCCCGCAGTTGAACCATTAACATCGGGTTGGTCGGGTGCATCAACCACAGGTGGCGTTGAGCCAACTGCAGCCAGCACAGGCATTTGAGTTGCTGAAACAAAGGGCTGAGCAACTACGGGGATATCCGTAAGCGTAAGTACAATCGGCTTACCCGCCGAACCATTGCCTTGAGTGTTTCCTTTGGTAATTGTACCAGGCGTTAACGGCGGCGGCACGTTCCAGTCCGACTGATTATTGCGGCTCTGGGCCATAGTATTACTTAAGCCCCCCCAGGCAACTAATAACCAAATAAAGCATGGTATTAAGCTGTTGAGTCGCCGGTTTCTCTTCTTTTTTTGGACGATGTATGACATTTCCATTTAATTATCTTTATGCAGAAAGCGATTGCTTTCAATACAGTCAGTCAGTTTTATTTGGTGAATAATAGCTTATTAATTTAATTTTTATCGATTGTTAATGAGCAATAATGATTTTAGGTATAGGTTAGAATTATATTGCAAAATCATTATTAAAGTTAATCCTTTTTATCGATTACGGCACACGGTTTTCCAATATATGCTATCTGTATAATACTAAATAGTGTTTCTACATGATATACTTACCTCCAATATTTCATCTGTAAAAATAAGCTTTATGGTGTTACTCCAAAATACCAACTGCTTTGTATTGTGTGAATTTCGGCCTCTCCATAAAATTGTACTGTCAAGCACGATGGTGAAATAATATAAAACAAAGCCATAATGGTTTTGACCAAATTAATTCATCGCGTTTCATCTAAATTAAAAAAACCATGGAAAGTACTTTAAATTACCTCGCGGGCTTTGTTTCCCTAACTTTTATGGGATTATCGGCTATGTATAAATTTAAGCTCGACAAATTGCAGGGAACAGGCAAAATACCCAACATTATCAGTGCCAGGCAACGGCAAATTATGTTTTTCGTGTTAGCCGTATTATCTGCTTTAATAATATTCATCTCCAGATTTTAAAAACACATTAACCGGTAACAACCCCAAGCCCAACGGCTTTTGCTGATAAATATCAAATTGCTATCTTTAACCGGGACCAAAAACCCGGACATGAAATACCCTTTGTTTTTTCTGCTTATTTTGGCTGTAATTCCGTGTTGCGGTCAAAATATTGACAGTTTAGAAAAGGTTGTTTTCAGCAAATCACCTATACAAAAACGCTTAACCGCCGCTACTCAGATTGCCAACTATCCGGCTGAAAAAAATCCGACTAAAATCATTATAGTTGCAAAAGAAGGATTGAACCTTGCACATAAGCTAAACAATAAAAAAGCAATTACTTTACTATCGCAAACTTTAGGAGAAGCTTATTTCCAAACTAACCAATATGATTCCGCATCATATTATTACAACCTTGCCGCGGTTGCACTCAACAAAATAAATCAACAGTACATTTTAACCGATGGTTACTACAGGTTAGCGAAAGCGTATGTAAAATTAAAAAATCATAAAAAAGCGCTTGAATTTTGCATGCTGGCAATTTCGTATGCCCAAAAAACCGGCGACCGTACAGAATTGATAGAAGCTTTAAACCTGGCCGCAACGTTATATGAGGCAAAAAACAATTACCGGGAGGCCTTAAATTACTCCAGGCAGGCTTTCGACATAAACGACTCTTTAAACCTTGCCCGGCAAACAAATGAAAACACCTCTGAAGCCTACAGCCATAAATTTATGGGGGATGTTATGGGAAGTATTAAACCAAACGATTCAGAGCAGGAAATTTTAAAAATCATCGATGTCAAAAAATCATTAAATGATACCCTTGCGCTTTCAATTAACTATTTTAACCTTGGCGTATTGTATAAAAACAAACGGTTATATCTACAATCTCTCGATGCATTAAAAAACAGCCTTCAGTTTGCCACACAAATAAATTATGCAGATATGCAAAGAAGCGCCACAAATGAAATAGCTGATTTGTATGAGCAATTGGGCGACTATAAGCAATCGCTAATTTACTTAAAAAAGCATGCAGCAATTAAAACCTCAGGCAACAGCACCATTGATGAACTACAGGCAAAATACGAAATAAAACAACGTGAAGATCAGGTACTGCAACAACAATTTGAAATAACAAAGCGTAATTACTGGATGGCGGGTATCTGTGTTTTTATACTTTTAATGTTCTTTACAGGCTTTTTTTACTATAAACAAAACAAGCTAAAACAGCGCAATATGGCTATGCAGGCTATAATTGCAGCTGAAGAAAGTGAAAGGCAAAGAATTGCCAGGGATTTACATGATAGTGTGAGCCAAATAATATCGGCGGCAAAAATAAACCTGTCAGTTATAGGCAGTGAATTAGCTTTCATAAACGAAGAGCAAAGAACCCGTTTTGAAAAAGCAATTAACCTTGTTGATTATGGATTTAAAGAGGTAAGAACGATATCACACAATATGATGCCCTGGGCACTTCATAAAACAGGGTTAGCACAAGTAATTAAACAATTTATTGAGAATATCAAGAACAATAATATTGCAATAAACTTTTTTTGCCAGGGATTTGATTCGCCGTTTGACGATACCATCGAGATCATTTTATACCGGGTATTACAGGAAAGTGTAAACAATGTAATGAAGCACGCTCATGCCGACAGGGTTGACATTTCACTTATAAGAAGCGATGAAAACATCAGCCTCACTATTGAAGATAATGGCATAGGCTTTGACGCAACCAATCCTGATATTTTTAAAGGCATGGGCTTAAACAATCTAATGTCGCGGATAAATTTTTTAAAAGGCATGGTTGAATTTGATTCGCATCCTAACAGGGGCACACTTGTTTCTATTTATATCCCACTCACCAATAAACCTTTATAAGTTATATTGCATGATAAACCGGTTAAGCTCAACCGGATTTTTCAGATTAAGCTTTTGCATAATATTTTTACGGTGTGTTTCAACAGTATAAATACTTAAGTGAAGATGATCGGCCATTTGCTGGTTGGTAAAATTCTGTTTTATAAATTGTAAAAGTTCAGTTTCCCGCTTAGTAAGCTGGAACTGCTTTAAAAAAGGGTCTGGTTCATTAAGCATGGAATTAACAACCGGCTGTTTGCAGGGAAAACACAGTTGCCCTTGCGCTACGGAGCGCATTACCTGTAATAGTTCAGCCTTCCCGACATTTTTGAATAAGTAGCCGCTGGCACCTTCAGCCTTTGCTTTTTCGATCAGGTGCTCCTCATTATATGTAGAAAGCATGATTACCTTAATTTTAGGATAGTAATCCTTTATACGCTTAAGTACGTCGAACCCGTTCATACCCGGCATATTGATATCAAGCAATATGAGGTTGGGTGTTTGGGTGTGTAACAAATGCAATAATTCCTTACCGTTTGCTGCAACGCTCATTACCTCTATATCTGGCTCTCCCTGCAACAACATGTGTAAGCCGTTTATAAATAAAGTATGGTCATCTGCTATTATTACTGATAGTTTTTCCACGGTGCTTTCCATATAATAAATTCACTGTAAATCTATATTTTATCTTTATTTCATAAAATACCAACTGATTTGTATTGTGCATCCCAGCCTCTGTTCATAAAATTGTTCTACCGAAACAAACTTAAATAAATGAAAAGCCATCGCACATCTTATTTATATGAATTACGCTTACCCGGTTACTGTATCCAATATATACCGAAATCTATTAACAGAAAAAGTGATGGAATACTTTATTAGCACATTTATAATAATGCTGATTTGTATAATCGCATTATTGCAGGATAAATCTTATGACAACGGGATAGTTTTACCAAGGCCTCAGAGCAAACTTCCAGACCGAAGAGAGTACCGGCTACTTAAATATAACAAAGCCCCTCACTTTGTTTCGGGGATATCCCCTCAATTACCTGTTAGTGAATATGAACCTCAAACAGATGCATTAGCGACATCATCAACAGCCAGGCTCGTCTATCCTTCAAATTTTAACGGGACAACAGTATTACAACCAAAGCCTAACCCAACTATGCAATCAAATACTGAAAAAGATACAAATGTCGCAAACGCTTTTTGCTCACAATGCAATTTAAGCTTCTTTGCTCCTGCCTGCAACTATTACAAACAATCCTTTAAGGTTGCATAACCGGCAGATGACAACTTCATGGCAACGGATATTTGCTACCTGACAATTAATGAAGTAATTAAGCTGCATTGAAGTGCTAAGTGCCACCCCCATTTTTAGTAAACCACAAAAATTCGATTAATTGGGGTACAATCAAAATACCTTGCTATCACAGTTTGACAATTAAATTCCTTTTAAAACATTTTATTTAAAAACAGAATCCGACAAAAAATAATAATATATACAGAATACAAAATCACTAAAAACCTAACAGTCAATTAATTAAATATTCACAAAGGCAATTCGGGTATTACAAGCAAAAGCTTTCACCAATTATTTTTTTAATATTCAGCCATTTGTCACTTTCTTTTTACAAAAAATATTATTATTTTTAAAAAGTAAACTAAAACGTTTTTCTCAAATGTATATTTAGTTTTTAAATTAAAAAAAAGAACACGCTTTTTCAATTATTACTTACATATCTCATTAATATTGACTTTATAAAGTAATATTTCACGTCATTTTCCATAAACATCGTGGCAACCGCCTCAAAAATTAAAATTCATATAGATTTTATATGAATTTCATATAAAGAATTCAAAAAAAACCACATTTCACTTATTTTGCATTAACGTTTTATCAATTTTTTTATAAATATTTTAATATATGCAAAAAACTTTAAAATTTTTTTAACTTTTTTTTCATTTTATTACAAAAATTGTAGTTTTGGATATTAACTAAAACTGATTTTTTAACAATGAAAAAACTCCTACTCGCAAGCTGGTGTTTGTTCATGCTATTTATTAGTGTGGTACATGCACAAAACAAAACGGTTACCGGCCGGGTAACTTCAAAAGACGATGGACTACCGCTGCCAGGCGTGTCCGTAAGAGTTGTAGGTACCACGCTCGGTACACAAACAAATGCAGATGGTAAATTTTCTTTATCTGTTCCTGCCTCTGCAAAATCTTTAGGCTTTAGCTTTATTGGTTTTACATCTCAAACTGTTGAAATAGGTTCGGCTCCCTTAGATGTAAAATTATCAAGCAGCGCTAACAAATTATCAGAGGTTGTTATCTCTGGTGCTTACGGAACAAAGCAATCATCACGTTCTGCATCATATGCGGCGCAAGTTGTAAAGTCCGAAGAATTGAACACTATTAGGCAGCCCAACATTAACAATGCCTTAGCTGGTAAAGTAGCCGGTATACAAGTTCGCAGTCAATCAGCTGCCGCCCTGGGCCGTAGTACCAATATTAGACTACGCGGTGCTGTTGGTTTTGGGAGCGGTAACAATCCGCTTTATGTAGTTGACGGCACTATTTTACCTAACTCAGATGATCTTAACCCTGATGATATGGAATCGGTGAGCGTACTGGAAGGTCCTGCCGCTTCAGCACAATTTGGTTCACAGGGAGCATTTGGCGCTATCGTTATGACCACCAAGAAAGGAAAAAAAGGTCGTGGCATTGGACTGGAAGTTAACATAGGAGCCAACTTTGACAAGGCCTACATCATGCCTAACTACCAAAACACTTATGGAGGTGGTGCATCTGCCGATTTTATCCAGTATCACTGGAAAGATGGCGATCCGGAGGGCTGGAAAGCGTTAGATGGTAAATACTATCCGGACTATACAGATGATAGCAGTTGGGGCCCCAAAATGGTTGGTCAGGAATATATTCCATGGTATGCATGGGCAGCCGGCACCAAATACTCGTTCAAAACCGCGAAATGGCTACCACAACCAGATAATGCGAAAGACTTCTTTCAAACCGGTGTAAGCTTGAACAATAGTATTGCATTTAGCAAAGCTGGGGATGACTACAACATCAGGATGTCATACAATAACCAAAATGTACGCGGTATAGTGCCTGAGACCAAGCTAACTAAAAACATATTTAACTTAAATGTTAACTATGACCTTAACAAACATTTTAGTGTAGGCGCAAATATTAATTTTGTAGGCACACAGCTAAATGGCCAGATCAGTGACGCTTATGCAAGCGCGACCAGCGGATCATTTAACTCCTGGTTCCACCGTGATTTGGATATGGGCATCATGAAAGAATTACAGGACCTGAAATCACCTGATGGAACCTATGTAAGCTGGAATCACCAAAACCCTAATTCTTACGATGCTTCAAACCCATCGCAGTTTTATGCCGGCAACTATTGGTATAACCCATATTTATGGCAAAAACAATGGCAAAACCTCAATCAGCGTGACCGTTTCTACGGACTTATCTATTTCCAGTATAACATCATAAAAGACTTGAGCTTTAAAGTTACCTACCGCCGTAACCAAACCAATACCTGGAACGAAGGAAGGATCTCTTCAGAAATTCAGGCCAGTGGTACCCAAACCGGTCAAAAAGCCGCTTATGGCACTTCCAACACATATTCAAACCGCGAAAACTACGAAACCTTACTAAGCTATAATAAGCAGATAAAAGATTTTCACATTAACGCAAATGCAGGTTCAGATATCTATAATTGGAGTTATAAAGATGTTTCGGCCAGTACCCAAAATGGGCTAAGTGTGCCGGATCTTTATACTTTATCAAACTCGGTAGATCCTATCGCATACGGTAACGGCCGTACGCAGGAACAATACCGCGCTTTATTTGGCAAAGTTTCGCTGGGTTACAAAGCAATAGTATATGTTGACGGAACATTACGTAACGACTGGTATTCTACCTTATCTTCAGCCAACGGCGCCAACTCTGTATTATCAAAATCATTCGGTAGTTCATTTGTGTTCAGCGAATTGCTTCCCGAATTTAAAGACTGGTTAAGCTTTGGTAAGGTAAGGGCATCATGGGGCCAGATCCCGCGTGCCTTAAGTAATGGTACTGAAACATTTGGCGCTTACGTAAATAACACTGTTTATAACGTAGCAGGCAGTAAATTCAATGGCTACCTTTTAGAAGCCGGGCCAAATAACTTTGTTGATCCAAACTTACATGGAAGCACAACAGAAACAACTGAAGTTGGCTTTAACCTTGGCTTTTTTAACGACAGGCTGAACTTAGGGGCTACCTATTATGCGGCAAAAGACAAGGATTTTCCTACTTCTCTAAGTGTAAATGCTGCCAGCGGCGTATCATTCATTCAAACCAACGTAGGTTCGATCAAGAGAAAAGGCCTTGAATTAATGGCAGGCGGTACCCCTATAAAACTACCAAATTTCAGTTGGACTATTAATGCAAATTTCGCTCAGCTGATAGATAATACGGTAGTAGAGATCAGTGATAAATATGGCGTTAACCGGGTAAATGTTGCAGGTGTTTGGGGTTCAGACATGCCTTTGCTCATCAATCAAAAGGGTAAATGGTGGGGACAAATCTATGGTAACGGTATCAAACGTAATTCTAAGGGAGTTCCAATCCTTACTTCGTCAGGCATGTATATAAACGATCCTAACGTGTATTTCGGAAGCGCGCTACCAAAATATACAGGCGGTTTGCAAAACTCATTTAGCCTATTTAAAGATTTTGTCCTTAATGTTAATATCGACTATCAGTTTGGCGGTAAATTCGTATCCCTTTCAAACAGGTGGGGCCAGTACAGCGGTTTAACTGCCAATACCGCAGCGCTTAATGATAAGGGCTTATCGGTACGTGACCCTGTTGCTGACGGTGGCGGTGTTAAAGTTAGCGGTGTTGATGCTAACAACAATCCGGTTACATACTATGTTGACGCGAAAGCATATTACCAGGGCTTAACCAACAACAAAACTTACGACCCGTATATCTATGACCTTACTTTTATTAAACTTCGTGAGATAGCGTTTGGTTACAACCTTCCTATCAAAAAATGGGGTTTAGGTAAAGCGTTGCAGTCTGCAAGATTTGAACTAACCGGCCGCAACTTATGGCTGATGTACGCAAAATCTAAAGATTTCGATCCTTCAGAGATTACCGCAACAGAAGGTGAAACAGCGCAATACCCCGGCACGAGGGGCATTGGTTTTAACCTGAGAGTAACATTCTAAGATTAACGGATATCAGAGAGAAAAAAAATGAAAAAGATATATTTATATACCATATCAAGCGCGCTTATTTTCTTAGGTGCCGGCTGTAATAAAATTAAAGACTTCGGTGATGTTAATAACAACCCCGGAGCAACAGTAACACCAATTCCATCGGCTCTATTATCGGCTGTGGAAGCAGGACTTGGGGGGTACGCCTCCACCGGAACAGAAGCCATCAGCGGCGGTCAATATGCACAGTATTTTACCGAAACGCAATATTCTGGTACCTCTCTTTATAATTTACCACAAAACTCATTTACCGGCAACTATGGAGGTAACTTAAATAACCTGCAGATCATTGTTAGGTTAAACCCTAATAAAAACATGGTAAACGTAGCTAAGATCCTTCAGCAATACATCTTTTGGGTTGTTACTGATTCATGGGGAGATGTACCTTACAGTGAAGCATTACAGGGTTCAGCGAACATATTGCCCAAATATGATACCCAAGAGGATATTTACAAAGGCATGCTCACCACTTTAACAACTGCTATAAACTCGTTTGATTCATCACCTATATCAGGCGACTTGATCTATGGTGGCGATGTAGCCTCATGGAAAAGAATGGCAAATTCACTCAAATTACTCATTGCCGTTCAGATGTCGAAAGTTTCAAGTGTAGCAAGTTTAGCTTCAGCGGCCGCGAAAGAGGCCGTTGCATCGGGAGTTATAATCGATAAAGATCAAAACTTCGTAATTAAATATCCGGGAAGTTCATACAAAAGTCCTTGGTGGAACCTGTATAACGGCAGAAAAGATTTTGCTGAATCAAAAACACTAACTGATTACACAGCAAGTACAAACGATGCCCGTCAGGCCGCGTTTGGAGGCGAAAGCGAACAACCAGGTAATCTTAATACATCAAGTGTTGGAGTACCTTATGGTTTAGCACGCTTAGCGGTAACCGCATTTACCGATGCTAACCCAAAATGGGCGCGTGTATTGCGTGGTGACTTCAGGCTTGAAACCGGAACCGTTGTATTGATCAGCGCAGCTGAAACGTGGTTAGCAAGAGCTGAAGCAGCTAATTTAGGCTGGGTCAGTGAAAGCGTTAGCGACGATTTCCACAAGGGTTTAACCGAATCGTTTGCGCAGTGGGGCGTTGGTAGTGTTCCTGAATCTTTCGAAAGTCAGTTTAAGATAACAGCTGGTCCGAGCATCGACAATATCAAAAACCTGTCAATTCAACGTTGGGTGGCAAGTTATCCTGATGGCCATATGGCTTGGAATATATGGCGAAAATCAGACTATCCGAAACTTACTCCTGCCCCTGATGCAACAAACGCTTCCAAGCAAATTGTTCGCCGATTCGTGTATTCTACAACTGAATACAGTACAAACAGTGCAAGTGTAAACGCCGCGGTAGCAAGATTATCAGGAGGTGACACTCAGGATTCACGTGTTTGGTGGGACGTTAAATAATTAATTAAAATTAACACACAAGATGAAAAAGAACATTTCAAAATATTTACTTCTTGCCTGTATCGCATCTGCAATCGTTTTTTCAGGCTGCCGGAAAGAAACTGTTGCCGACAAGGTTACAGGGCAGGCTATGGACAATGGCAAGTCGTTCATCGGATTCCCTGACGGACTTGAACAATCCCACTTCTTTGATCCGTTTACCAACATTAAGACCGTTGATGTATTTTCGATCAAACGCGATGCAAAAAGCACGGCGGATTTGCAAAAAGATCAAACTGTGGTTTTGAAATCAATCCCCGATGCAATCACTAAATACAACGATGATAATGGCACCGAGTATGAGTTACTGCCAACAAGTCTGTATACAATAAGCAGCACCAAAGTTACTGCCGGAACTTCAGGAAACCTTAATGCTAAATTTGCTCCCGGGGATTTCCAGAACTATTTCACTATCAAATTGGATGGAAGTAAGTTTGATCTGACCAAAAAATATGCGCTTGCTTATATAATCAGTGACGCTGCCGGTTTAACCGTACATGCTGAAAGCAAAGACACTTTATATGCTTTCTTTGCTATTAAGAACAAGTATGACGGGGAATACCACTCAACCGGAATCTTCCACCATCCTGTAAACGGCGACCGCGCAATAGACAGGGATAAAACCCTTACTACAGCTGGTGCTACAGCCGTAAGCACAGAAATTGGTGATATCGGCGGATCAATGACCCTGACCGTAAATGAAGCTACAAATGAGGTAACTGTTTCTGGTAATGTTAGTGCAACCCAACCGTTATTACCTGTTGCCGGAAAGAAAAGTACTTACGACCCTGCCACTAAAAGCTTTATATTGAATTACAGATATCCAGCCGGTACGGGCGACCGTGTTGTTGAAGAAACTATCAAACACAAATAATAAAAAATCAAAAAAGAGCCGTTTTGCATTGCATAATGCGGCTCTTTTTATATCCTGTTACATCACATAATTGATGACATACTGACCTTATTAAACTAAACAAATCCGTATTGAATTGGGGTTTTAATAATTATTATAAAACACCAACACTTTTAACTGCAGCTTCGTTCTTTTAGTTAATAGTTACAACAAGAAACCGTACACAGTAAGCTCGTGTACGGTTTTCCCTATTATATTCGGTTGTCAGAAATTCGGATCAAAATTAAAACAGATCGGGTTTGACAATCCTACCATATTACCGCTCAGTGCTGCTGATTGCGGCACCTGAGGGTAAGGCGTAGACGGCCCTTCAACCGTAACCCGGTAATAAGTACGGCCGGCTATTGCCGGTGTATCGGTAAATTCAATCATGGGCATTTTTCCTTCCATTTTAAAAGCACCAAACGGGTTGCCGTTTTTTACCACATTGATAGTGTAGGTAGTATCCTTTATACTGTTCCCGGTTAACTGAACTTTAAATTTAACCGGCTTACCTGTTGCCTTCACATTATCACCCATCATCATATCCATTTTATCGTCGCCATTTAAATCAGCATAAAACTCAACACGGGGAGCATATGGGTTTGAACTTATAGATACCCGTCCGTTGGTTAAGGCGTCAATAACAGCTTGCTTAGTACGTGCAGTTGCAAATACCCAGGTAGTAGGCGTTCCTGCATAATTGGCTTTAGCCTGGTAAGTATTAGGGCCCGGTTTTTCATCCCCTACAGGCACGCCGTGATGTGCATCGCTCCCTCCCCTGCCGGTTAGCTTTCGGCCCGATGACAGCATATCATCCCAGATCATGATCGCATTGGCATTTTTTGACCAGATGGCCGAATTCCATACTTCAATAGAATTAACCATATCATACGAATACCCAAAATGATCTTTACCGCTGGGATGGTTTGCCGACAGGTGAATACCAAGTTTATTTTTTATGCGCCCCACCACAGTATCGCGCTGATCGCGCACGTCAAATAACTGTTGATGATCATAAGGCCTGGCCGAAAAGGCGTTGCCATGGCCTCGGGTAGTTGTCCATTCGGCAGCGTAAAGCAGCAATACCGAGTCTGATTTAAACTCCGGATCAGCCCAGGTATTGTGAGCTACGTCGCCTTCTACATGATTATCGTGATCGGTAATAGCCAGGAAATCGATCCCTACTAACCTGCAAAAAGTGATGATCTTGCTGATTGAATTATTTGACGACTCCTTGCTATGCCTGGAGTGCATATGCAGCTCGCCTTTAAGCCAGACACCCTGACTGAGACTGGCCGGCGGCGGCAGTGTGCCCAGCGGTTTGGGAGCCCAGGGGTTTACATGGGCCGATTGCCCCAATGCCGAACCGCTGATGCAGCCCGCAACCATAATTATTAAACCGGTTTTAATTAACAGTCCAATGTTCCTGTTAGTGCTTAGTACCATAAGTAATTTTGTCGATCTTTTTATTTTGTAATACTTTCGGCAGCCAACTTAGCCCACTCATGTTAGCTCACCGTTAACAGGAACAAATGATATAAAAATGTGACAGTGAAGCAAAAATTGAGGTGTCCGCTTTAATTTTTATTTGACTGAAAATTAAAGCTAACATCCCGCAAAACATTTGTAATTTAGGATTAAGCGATTTAACTCAACAAATTACACCTATGAGCAACCCGACAACAACACGCTGGCCCAGGCTCGATTACCATGATCTTAAAGATACCCTTGCAAGTGTTCATATGTGGACTCAAATCATTGGTAAGGTAAGACTAAAGCAAATGCCCTGGATCAATCATTCATGGCAGGTAACCCTTTATGTAAGTTCAACCGGTCTAACTACCGGAAGTATGCCATTTGAGGGCGGCGTTTTCCAGATAGATCTTGATTTTATCAGTCATACCCTGAATATATCCACCAGTACCGGAGAAAAACGATCGTTTGGGCTCGGTACCGGAAGCGTGTCCGCCTTTTACAGTTCTCTGATGGATAACATTGCTTCAGTTAATGCAGGCGTAGAAATATATGCAGTGCCGAATGAAGTGGAGCCGGCTATTCCTTTTGCCAAAAATCATACGCCATGTAACTATAATGCTTCCATTATGCATGATTACTGGCAGGCGCTGGTAAGGATCCATAATGTTTTCACAGAGTTCAGGGCCGGGTTTCAAGGAAAAAATAGCCCGGTACATTTCTTTTGGGGAGGATTTGACCTAGCGGTCACCCGCTTTTCGGGCAGGCCTGCACCAAAACACCAGGGCAGCGTTCCCAATATGCCCGCGATAGTAATGCAGGAAGCCTATTCGCAGGAAGTAAGCTCATGCGGCTTTTGGCCAGGCTCAGATGCCTTCCCTCATCCCGTTTTTTACGCATATTGCTACCCCACTCCCGAAGATTTTGCCAAACAGCAGGTATCGCCTCCCGAAGCATTTTACAGCGGGGAAATGGGTGAGTTTTTATTGACCTACGAAGTTGTTTCCCGATCGGCCGACCCGGAACGGACTTTGCTTCAATTTTTGCAATCCACGTATGACGCCGCGGCTAAAACGGGTAATTGGGATAAAGATCTGCAATGTGATTTGTCGGCATTAAAGAACGCATGAGATAAACATTGAGAGGACTCTTTCGACAGACCCTGAGGAAGCTGTTCTAAGAACCTGGAAATACATTTCAATTTGCTATTATGCAAATTATAAGTTAACTTTATTTAGCAATAATTATTTGATTATGAGCCAATTTCCAGATCCTGACGAAACCCCAACCCCTGAAGAAGACAGTGGAAATATCCCTGATATATGGGATATCAAAACATCGGGCAAGGGCCGTGTGGGCAGATCAGACATTAACCTGGATGAGGCCATGCCTTGTGCCGAAGACAGCGAGCCTTATTTGGAAGGGGATATAGGTACACCCGGTTTATGGGATGATAACGACCTGTCATCGTCTGATCAGGCGGATTATCTGGGATCGGAATAGTCAGGAAGCTATAGTTGCAATAGCAAAAACTATCCCCATAACTATGGGCGAAAAAAATATTGCCCGTAAACAAAGTACGTAAATATTCCATCTATAATCGTTTTTCTTTGTGTTTTGCTCAATCCGTTCCTGGTAATTGATGATCTCAACTTTGTAAAACCTCAGGATCCTTTCATCATCAGCAATATCCTTATGGAAAAATGCCTTATCAAAGTATATTTTGGGGCTTGTACCTGGCAAAAGATATTCGCTTGGGGTTAAACCTTGCAGTACAAACATTAAACCTACTATCAAAAAATAAAAGATCCCTACAATTGCTGTAAATAACAAACTATCCAAGTGAGGTGTATCCTTCCATTTTCCGATAGCATAAGCCACAAGACCAATTAAAACACCTGAAACCAGGGTTAATAATCCGTTTGATCGTTCATAAATACCCTTTGCCGTTTCTATGGTGTAGTTATATGATTTTTCGGCCTGTTCAAATATGAACTTTGCATCTTCCAGGGTCAATTTATTGAGCCATTCCTTTTTTTCCTGCCAGAAGTTTTCCATATGGATACTTTTAACCTAATTTAAACTAAATCTGGCGTAATTCATACAAAATCAAGCAAATAGATATTAAAACATCCACTTAAAGCTTATTAAGTGCCGGCAGAGTAATGATCAAGCTACGAGATTAATTAAGCAGGTTTAAGAGGCAAAGGATATTTTTATCCTTTGCAAAAGGTGTACAGATACTGAGCGGACTTTCATTGATGTTTAAGCGTTACGCGCCGTTTCGGCCTTGATATTATCCTCGATCAGTTGGAAGTTCACCATGAAATCGGTTGGGAAATAAAAAGGCATTAATGCCTGCAATGGAGCTATAAGAACTAAAGTTTATTAAAAAATTCACCAAAATGCCAGAGGATTCCGGAAGGGTCATGTAAAAAACATTCCCTACCCCATTGCTCTACACGGATTGGGGTTAATCTTACTCCGGCATATTTTGCAGGCAGATCAAGACCCAGCAACTCGTTCCAGTAGCGGGCAACATCATCAACTTCCAGAAACAACATGGTGTTATCTATCCAATCTTTAACATATGCGTTTTGAAGATAAAATGCCAGCTGACCTGTCTTGAACACCGACATATTAGGATCCAACACAACCTCCTCAAAACCCAGGTCACGATAAAAACTGCGAGAGGTTTCAAAATCTTTTGCACCGATGAACGGCCTGAGTGATATAGCTTTGTGTTGCATATTTGTGGCTTTAGATTTCGACCTGCAATCTACGTAAACATAACGCAGATTGCAGGTTAATTAGATACCAAGATACTTCATGGCCGTTGATTTTCAAATAACTAATTAATTCGCTTTTAATGTCAATTTTTTTGCTGAGATAGAAAAGTAACCAGTGAGGCAAATTCATCATATGATAATGCATTGGCAAGCCCTACAGGCATCATAGATGTTTTCAGTTCCTTCCTGGTAATCACATCGCTGGATTTAATGGTAAATACATCTCCGGTAATGTTTCTCATCACTATTTTTTGGGCAGACTCATCTGTAATAAATCCCATATAATTTTTATTTCCTTTAGCTGTGATCATCACCGTGGCAAATCCCTGCGAAATAGAAGCGCTGGGTTTTAGGATGGATTCGGCAATTTGCTGGCGGTTCATAATAGATCCTATCTGCCCCATAAACGGGCCTTTTAATTTTTCGCCACGGGTAAGGCTATGGCAGGCTACACAACCTTGCTGCGTAAAGAGTGCCTTTCCTTTCTTTGGATCTCCTTTAACTTTGGCTAACATCAACATCACATCTTCAATAGATGAATTACCGATCTGCCCTTTTTTGTTCAGGATCTTTGACAAATCTACTTTAACCTCTTTTGTTGGAACACTTTTTTCTTCACCGCCAAAAGCTGTAATTCCCATTTGGTGGCGCTCATTCAGGTCGGCATAAAATTGTTTGCCCGCAGCGCCTGCTTTGCTTCGTTCAAGCGTCAGGAACTTCTCGATACGAGCCGAGCCTTCCCAGGTTATACCTTTGTAAATTGGGCCATGTGAATCGGGCCGGGTTCCCCACCACCAGGATGCATCATAAGGAGCTTCCTGCTTATAAAGGCGTGCCAGGGTTACCAATATTTGTTTCTTTGTTTTTACATCTTTGATTTTAGGGTAAGCAGCAATCAAACCATTTACCGCTTTAGTATCGTACATATACCGCAATGCCCATAATGCTAATGTTGAATTGGTAGTTCCAATTGCACCAACGCACGCATCAACCGCATTTATGCTTACAAGTGCCCTCACAGCCAGGTGGGGCAGTATTATGGCCGAATTTGGCGTGGCGTGCGGTCCTTCGGTATTTTTAGCAGGCGCTGCAAAACTTGCAGGAACTTGTGTTTTAAGTAATTCAGAAGCTGCCTCTAAACGGCCAAGACGACCCAAACCTATAATTGCCGCAGCCTTCACGCGCGGAGACGGATCTTTCAGCCCGTTCAAAAAGGGAGCTATTGGCACTTGTGCTATTCCTTCTTTCCTGTCTGTTAAGGCTCGTAATGCAAATTCCCTCAAAGCATTATCCTCCGTAAGTTGTACAAGGTTAGCTATTCCGCTCTCCCGGGCAATTTGTCCGTAAGTAAAAAGAGCAGCCACCCGTGCATATAAAGCAACACTTGCATCTGATGCTACGGCAAAAGCTGCCTTGCTGCTTTCGTCAGCCGGTCTTGTAATAAGTTCCTGTGAAGCATTTAATCTCGCCACTGCGCTTTCTGATTTTAACATATTGGCCAAATCAGCTACGGCCAGCGCTTTAACATCAGGAAATGCTTTATAGTTCCATCCATTAGGTATAGCCCTGATAACATAGCCCTTTGATGCACTGCCCGAATATCCCGCGCCATCCCAGGCTGAAAGATAAAGCCGCCCCGAACCATCAACATCCAGGTCAGTGATCTGAGGTAGTTCAATAAACGGTTCCTCAGTTTGTTTAAAACTGGCACCATCTGGTTTTATCCTATTAATATAAAGTTCGCTCCGTCCCCAGTCTGCCGTCATAGGTACATGGTTATATTTTTCGGGCCAGGTAGGTTCATCCATAAACAGCGAACCTGTGCCTGAACCGCCGCCCAAATCAACCAGGGCGGGCAGAATCTCATCTGTAAAATGCTGAAATAATAAGGGGTAACCATATTCTCCCGATTGAATATGATGCGAAAAACGGATGTTCCAGCCGCCGCCATCATTGGTATTGTCTCGGGTAAATACATTCATGTACGGATCTATGGCAACATCATAAATATTGCGGGTACCATGAGTATAAACCTCCATTTCTTTGCCATTAGGCCTTACCCTTATAATGCCGCCGCCAAGCATGGTCAGTTTTTTACCATCGCGGTCGGTAGCATCATGAAAGCCGAAATCGCCAACAGCTATGTAGATCCATCCATCAATCCCCATACGGATGCCATTAGTAGCATGGTCTGTTCCGCGTTCAACCAGCATGTGAGCATTACTCAGGTGCTCGACGAGTGGTTTTGGCGGCCCGTCGGCTATGCCATCATGATCTTTATCTTCAAAAACTTCAAGGATCATACCGGTCGCCTTAAGAGTTTCTTTTGAAAAAACTGTATGGAGCACAAAAACCTGGTCGCCCATGATGAGTATACCGCGCGGGTCATCAACATCAGCAAAATCTGTATGCTTATCTAATTTACCATCATTATCGCTATCGATAAGTTTAATTATCCGCCCTTTCCCGGGATCTTTACCCAGCGAACCAATCATATCAACGCCAACAAACACCTCGCCTGTGGCAGCCACAGCTAAACAAGCCGGACTTGGTGTAAGCTCAGGTCCGGCAAACCTGGTGATTGTAAAGCCGGCTGGCCAATGGAGCGAATCGCTCTTAGAATGACTTTGTCCTCGTATTGAAGCCAAAGTATTTGATTTAGTGGGTCCCGCTTCGTTACTGTGGATATTTGCAAAATATTTGAACGTCAAAATGAAAGAGAAACAGAGGAATAGGGTTAAGGAAAACTTTAACATTGTTATTTTTTAATTATACAGGTAAAAGGCAGTCAAATTAGTCTTTTTATTTTATTTATTGTTTAGGAATCCGTTTCTCAGCGGTCAACTGCTTAATTACGTCGGCTAATTTCTGAGGATCATGCGCGTATTTTTCAAGATTAACAATTTCAACTTTCCTAAACTCAACTGGATGGCTTTCGCTTTGCAGGGAAATTGTACCGCTTTTTAACAACGCACCTTCCTCTGCGCTGCCAACGGGATCTAATTGCGGACGCTGATAACGTAACACTTCTTCTCCGTTTACATAATGTACCACCAGCGAATCGCCCAAAACAAGGGCCTCCACCCTAACCCACTGATCGCCATGAAAGGTTTCCGATTTTGAATCCAGGCAATGACTTTTAACTACCGAGTTATTTAAAACGTACTGTGTACCAGGGGTGCACACGTTCGCCGTCGGCCGTTTATCTTTACCATTACCGCCCAATAACTGAACCTCAATGGATATTGGAAAATCCTGGTCTACCTTCATTGTTTTAGGATCCTGCCCGTGTATCATAATTCCGCTGTTGCGGAACGCCCATCCGGGGCCGCCTTTTACCTGGTTACCTGTGAAACGATACTCTACCCCTATCAGGTAATAAGAAAAAGGCTTTTTGTAAAACAAGTGCCCAAACTGGTCATCAAATTTTTCATATTGATCATAACTTACCTGGATCTTATGATCAACAACCCTGAAGGTGTTACCAAAATTTTCATTTAATTGATGTTTCCTGATTTTAACAGTCCAATCCGTTAAATCCTTTCCGTTAAAAAGCTGTTCCCACTTAACTTTCAATTTTGGATCCGGGCGTTTAAACGCCAGCAATATGGGCAGGCTTATTAAAAATAAAACATTCAATATTGAAAAAGTGAGTCCACGCTTTATCATGACATATTTTTTTATTATCTAACTATTAGTTTATTGCCCGAAAAATAAAAAAGCAGATTGCTATATAGGTTTAACCGGCTGCTGATCAAAAATGCAATAATAGAATTAGAAAAAAAGGGGGTAAAGCCCTAAATTTAAGGGGGTAAAATAAATTGCATGTAAAAATCAAGATACAGAAACCTATCTGGTAGTATAGAAGCAATTAGCTTATAGACATATACTCAAAACAGCACCCTGAACACTACCCCTGCCCTTGCTTTGTAACATTATCACATGGATTAAAAAACAAGACACTTTTGTAAATCATTTTGATATTTTTACTTACCAGTTATTAACTAATAATTTATAATGCATAGTAGGATAAATAACATCTTAAATCCGAAAATATACTTTAGTTTCCTGTTCCTTTTCGTTTACCTAAATGTTTTTGGTTTCACAGCCGGGCAGCCCGTGCGGTATCTTGGTATCGAAAACGGACTATCTAATAATGCGGTTACCTCTCTCTACCAGGATCAATATGGTTTTATGTGGATGGGTACTTATGATGGCTTAAACCGGTATGACAGTGATGAATTTAAAGTCTACAGAAACGAGTGGAACAACAACAAATCCCTCCCATACAATCATATAAGCGCCTTAAATGGTGTTGGTAACAAAATATTGATAGGCACACAACGCGGGCTTGTTTTTTATAATTACCCCAACTCTTATTTCTATCCGGAATATTTCCGGGAGCACAACAGCGGGCACCGGTTAAAAATAGCTTCAAATATCAATGTTATTGTAACCGGTAAGGACAGTAGCATATATATAGGATCCGATGAGCTGGGATTATTGAGATATGATAAAACCAGGAAACTTTACCTGCAAACGGGCCTTACCAACCAATATGATTATAGCGTAAAAGCATTATGCCTCACCCGGGCAGGGGTTTGGGTATTTGTAAAAAACCGCGGACTGGGTTTATACGATCCAAAATCTGATCGTATAAATATCATCAATACTCAACTTTACAGTGCCAGTTGCCTGCTTTCAGATAAAGCGGGTAACCTTTGGATAGGCACCGAAAACGGCTTGTTTATATTTAACAGTAAAACACTAGCTATCAAGAGGTTTAACCAGGCTATTGATAAACTTACAAGCGATAACATATCCAATTTAACTCTCGACGAAAAAGGTAATATCTGGATAGCTACCGACGGTGGCGGCATCAATATTTTAAATACAGATAGCGGCAAACTCACTTTTATTACCAATGGTAACAAAGCAGGTTCATTGCGCAGCGGGGCTGTTACCGCGGTTTATCATGACAGGGAATCAAGAAAATGGATAGCAACCCTGCGCGGCGGGGTTAGTGTCGTAGACAACTTTAAAAAGCCGTTCGCACTTTTTAACAATGATCCCTTCAATAAAAACAGCGTGATCAACAATTTTATCCTTTCATTTTGTGAAGATGAAAAGCATAACCTATGGATAGGCACAGATGGCGGCGGGCTTTCTTACTGGGACATAAAAAATAATTTATACACCGGTTATACTCATGCATCAACCGGTGGGGGCCTGAGTACCGATTTTATCGTGAGCATACTTAAAACCTTCGATAATAAAATATGGGTGGCTTCTTTCAACGGTGGTATTGACCAGTTTAGCAAAGCTACCGGCAAATTCAAGCATTACAACTGCTATAATACATTAACTCAAACAACCGATAGAAACCTATGGAAACTTTTTGAAGATTCCAGGCACCATTTATGGGCAGGTACTACCAGGGGCGGCCCATTGTATCTTTATAACCGAAAAAATGACCGCTTTGAACTATTTGATGAAAACCTCGTTAACATACATGCTATATTTGAAGACAGTAATGGAAACTTGTGGGCAGGCAATTACACCCGGCTCATTAAAATAGATACCGTTAAGAAGGCTCATCATTTTTTTAATGTGGGTTATGGCATCAGAACCATAGCGGCTGATAATTCAAATCATTTATGGGTTGGAACTGAGGGTGGTGGATTGCTAAAATTCAACCTTCCTGATATGGTCCGTGTGAGGTATACCAAGGCCAATGGTTTGCCGGGTAATTCCATCCTTAATATCCTTATCGACAATAAAGAAAACCTATGGTGCAGTACTTACAATGGTTTAAGCAGGTTTTCCCCGGCAAAAAATAAGTTTACAAATTATATTGTTTCTGACGGTTTGCAAAGCCTCCAATTTAATTACAACGCGGCTATCCGGCTTCAATCGGGCAATATGGCCTTTGGAGGGATTAATGGATTTAACATTTTTAATCCCGACAGCATACAGGTAGCAGACCATAGGCCCGATCTTCGCATTACCGGCTTGAAAATTGACAATTCAGAAACCGATGGCTCCAGCGAATTGCTCAAAAATCAATCTGTAGCGGATCTTAAAACAATCCGGCTTAATTATGAACAGGCTGCGCTTACCGTTCATTACACGGCGCTCGAATATTCGTTTCCGGATAAAATTGAATACGCTTATTATCTTGAGGGATGGGACCATGGGTGGAACTATGTGGGCAAGGCCAAATCTGCATATTACACTCATTTAAATGAAGGCAATTACAGGCTAAGGATCAAAGCTACAGACACCCGGGGAAACTGGATGCCGAAACAGATCAGTGTTAAAGTTATTGTGTTTCCGCCATGGTACAGAACGTTGTGGGCCTACGGGGTATACCTGGTTATTATCTTTGGGATAATATACCTTTATTTCTTATATCGGGTAAAGCAGGCAAAGCTTAAATTTGAAATTAACCTGGCTAACTTAAAGGTTGAAAAGGAAAAAGAACTGAATGAAAAGAAGCTCGCTTTTTTTACCAATGTTTCGCACGAGTTCAGAACGCCGCTTACGCTGATCATTAATCCTATCAAAGATCTGCTGGACAAAAATAAAAGCCATTCGGACGAGCTAAATACGGTATATAGGAATGCCCGGCGCTTATTAGGATTGGTAGATCACCTACTGCTGTTTCGCAAAACTGAAAGCGAAAACGCGCAGTTAAATATAAGTGAGATAAATTTTGTGCGGGTATGCGAAGAGGTATTTTCCTGCTTTGCACATCAGGCTAAAATCAAAAACCTGAATTTTAATATTGAAACAACCAGCAGGAATATTACGGTATTTGCCGATGTCGAAAAAATAGAGATTTCATTGTTTAACCTTATTTCGAACGCCGTTAAGTTTACACCAGATCACGGCACCATCAAGATTTTTGTAGAAGAAGATGACACACATGTTTACTTTAAAATAACAGATAATGGCATTGGCATCAATACCGAAACCGGCGATAAACTGTTTGATAAATTCTACCAGGTAAAGGATAATAATTACTTTAAAAAGGGTTTCGGTATCGGTTTGTACCTGGTTAAAGTATTTATTGATTGCCATAAGGGCACAATAAACTATTTAAATAATAAAAATGGCGGAACAACCTTTACCTTAAAGCTATCAAAAGGAATAGAACACTTTTCGGCAGAGGAGATAAATATTGTAACAGCTCCTGACTATAATTTTGTAAATGACCTTATAGATCATGGCAGTAAAGATCTGATTGAAGAAAATACTGAATTGCACAAGCTTGAACTGTTTAGCCAGGAAAAGCATACCCTCGTTGTTATTGACGATAATGAACAGATAAGGACATATATCAAAAAAATATTTTTTGCCGACTATTTAGTTCTTGAAGCAAAAGATGGAGCAACCGGTCTTGAGCTGATTAAAAAATACATACCAGATCTGATCATCAGCGATATCCTAATGGACGGAATAAACGGGTTGGATTTATGTAAAATGATTATGGATGATGCGGCCATAAAGCACATCCCGGTTATTTTGCTCACCGGCGATACCACACCCGATATTATGGTTAAAAGCCTTGAACAAGGTGCAATAGACTTTTTGCGAAAACCATTTGATAAAGAATTGCTCACAGCAAGGGTTAAAAGTGTATTGAGGAATAAAACAAAACTTCAGCAATATTTTTATAAGGAGGTTACGAAGGAAAACATAGCCATTAATATTTCGCGGGAAAATAAAGACCTGCTCAACAACTGTATTGCTGTTATTGAGCAAAATTTCAACAGCGACAATTTTGATGTTTATGCCCTTGCAGATGCAGTCGGCATTAGTTATCCAACATTATTTAAAAGGATCAAAAGCACTACCGGTCAGTCTATCAACAACTTTATCAGGTTTGTTCGCCTGCGTAAAGCCGCCGAGCTCCTGATCCAAACCAATTGTAATATCAATGAGGCGGCAATACAGGTAGGTATCAGCGATATCAAATATTTCAGGGAACAATTTCACAAACAATTCGGCGTCAATCCATCAGAATTTATCAGAAAACACCGGGCAAATTTCCAGGTCTCCTATCGCTTAAACGAGTTTGAAAAACCTCCCGTAAATTAAATATCAATGGTGCAAAGTTCGGAAAGAGAAACATCAGGCCGTCTTAAAAACAGCTGAACAGCCTGAATACAATTTTCTCTCCCCTTTAATTTATAGTTTTGTCCCTCCTTTATACTTTAAACTATGCCTTATTTTGTTTCGGACGAAATCAATAAGATCATTTAAGATTTATAATTATTTCATTATTATGATTACTAAAATAATTACTGTCCTACTGCTGATAGCAATTCCGCTCGTCGGTAAATGCCAACAGGATACGGTGGGCGGCTATAAATTGATTTGGGCAGATGAGTTTGACGAGTACGACTCTCCAAATCCGGATAACTGGCGGTTTGAATCGGGATTTGTACGCAATAACGAAGATCAATGGTATCGGGAACAAAATGCAATTTGCCGCCACGGCAAATTGATAATCGAAGCGCGAAGGGTACATTTGACAAATCCTGGGTACGTACCTAACAGTACCAACTGGAAACAGAAAAGACAATTTATAAATTATACATCGTCAAGCATCAATACAATGGGCAAGCACAGCTTCCAATACGGGCGGTTTATTATGCGCGCCCGGATCAATACGGACGCCGGGCTGTGGCCAGCTTTTTGGACCCTGGGTGTCGAAAAGCCCTGGCCTGCCAACGGAGAAATTGATATTATGGAATATTACCAGAATAAGCTTTTGGCTAATATTGCCTGCGGTACAGAGGTTCCATATAAAGCCAAATGGTATAGTAACGCCAAAGCCCTCCATACTTTCAAAGCCAACTGGAGTAAGAAATTTCATATCTGGCGCATGGACTGGGATGCCACAGCTATAAGTTTATATGCAGATGATAGCCTGCTCAATCGTGTCGAGCTAAAAGATCTTGTTAACCAGGACGGTACTCAATTTAACCCTTTTATGCAGCCTCATTATATATTGCTTAACCTTGCAATAGGTGGTGATAACGGTGGCGACCCATCTGCCACAAAATTCCCTAAACGGTTTGAAGTTGATTACGTTCGGGTGTATCAAAAAAATTAAAGCGCCGGATCAGTACATTTTGTTTGCTGCCTTTTAAAATTGTCATATATACATTATTCCTCACCAAAAACAGGGACATAAGACCGTTTTATTTTAAAAACGTTGCATATAATGGATTTTATCCCCTTTTTTTTACAGCTTTGCCCCCTTTTTTTCCAAAAAAATAGCGCTTAATTGTGGTTACCAATTAACATAGACTGTTCGTTAAAACCTCTGCAAATATTATAACGGCCTGTTTGTACAGATTTTTTATTTATTAAAAGTTGCTTGCTGCTGCTGTGAATAATATAGCCTCAAATGTTTATGAAACACAGGGCTATACTATTAACGTCAGATTAAGACGGAAAGCTACCATTGTTCTTTGAGATTACTGCCTGAATTGCACCCAAAATTTAAACTGTTGTTTTAACAATTATTCTATTAACTCATTTCATAACCTAACAAAAAATTATGGCAAGACAGAAAAACTAAAAAGGAAAACGGACCATGATCCAGACGCATTAACTAATGCCAAGTTTTAAATTCTAATCACTCCCAATTATGCAATATTTTTTACCTGATAAAATATCTTTGAGAAGAAAATCCGGATCAGTAGTTTTATTACTGATCCTGCTGATAGCTATGCAAACAAGCAGCTATGCAGCTACTGCCTTTAACTCCTTCAGCGGAATAAAACTTAACCGATATACAGCCGCCGTACCCATTAAAGGTAAAGTAATTGACAAAACCACCGGTGAAACCATCATAGGCGCATCTGTAAAAATCAAAGGAACCAGTACAGGTGCCGTTACCGATGTAAATGGTAGTTTCACTCTTAATGCCGATCCTAATGCTATATTGATAGTTAGCTATATAGGTTATGAACAGGCGGAGTTTCCTTTAAACGGACAAACTTCAGTAACCATCAGGTTGCAGGTGAACGCAAAAAACCTGAATGAAGTTATCGTTGTAGGTTACGGTACTCAAAAGAAAACATCCTCAACCGCAGCCGTATCAACCATTCAAACCACCGAAATTGCAAAAAAACCGGTGGTTAACTTAACCAACAGCCTTGTTGGTCGTGCCTCTGGCTTAATCATAACCCAGGGTAGCGGCGAACCAGGTTATGACGGTTCAAACATATTGATCAGGGGCATCGGATCAACCGGCGGCAGTTCTCCCCTGCTTATTGTTGATGGTGTGCCACGCGATTTCAGCCGTCTTGATCCTAATACTATCGAAAACGTATCGGTATTAAAAGATGCTGCTGCTGTTGCTCCATATGGTGTGGCGGGTGCAAATGGCGTAATACTGGTTACTACCAAAAAGGGTAAATCAGGCAAACCAACGCTAACTTATAACGGATACTATGGTATCCAAAACCCAACCAAGGTGCCCACATTTGTAGGCTCGTATGAGTATGCATTGCTGCGTAATGAGGCCAATGCCAATGATGGTCAGCCACCGGCATATACAGCAGATGATATTCAAAAATTCAAAGATCATTCAGATCCCGATGGGCACCCCGATGGACATCCTTTGCAGCAAATTATCCAGAAAAACCGTCCAATCACGTATCATAATGTGACACTTTCGGGAGGTACAGAAGACATCAAGTATTTCGCAGCCCTTGGATATACTCACCAGGCAGGTATGTGGAGCACAACCTATCTTGATAAATATAATGGTTCGTTAAACTTAACTGCAAACGCCACTAAAACCACAACGGTATCACTCTCTGTTAACAGTTATGTAGAAGATCAGCACTTTCCATCCCAAAGTGCTGCCACAATTATTGGACAGGCTCAACGCCAGGCGCCGACAACGCCTATTTATTACAGTAACGGGTTATGGTCCGGCTATATCGGTCAGTCGCTTATAGGCGAAATTTATCACAGCGGTTATCAATTCAATGAAAATACCGCTGTATTATCACAGTTTACTGTGGATCAAAAATTACCGATTAAAGGGTTAAGCTTAAAAGGCGTAATCAGCTATGATAACGGGCCTGATCCGTTATTCACAGGAAATCAAACTTCGTTCCAGCGTATTTACACCACACCCATACCTTTCTATAACGTTGATGTAACTACTACTCCTTATACTTACAAACAAGGGATCCAGGGAAATTCAAAGGCGACCTTTGCGGAAAATTATAGTCAAAACCACACATTAACCATTCAGGGGTTACTATCTTATTCGGGTTCTTTCGGTAAAAGCGATATCACCGCTTTAGGCGTTTTTGAGAGCCGCCGCGTAAAGTATCAAACATTTGGGGCCACTAAATATAACTACAACCTTGATATTGATGAACTGGATTTTGGCGGTCCGGCAGCAGCGGATGCAACTAACTTCGGTCATTCTGAAGGCCAAAAACAAATTGGTTATGTGTACAGGATTGGCTACGCCTATGACAAGAAGTATCTGCTTGAAGCATCAGGAAGATATGACGGCAGCTATCTATTTGCCCCAGGCCAGAGATACGGCTTTTTCCCTGCTTTTTCTGCTGGTTGGCGACTATCTGAAGAAAAATTCATCAAAGATAATATCCTCTGGCTTGATAATTTAAAACTTCGGGCTTCTTGGGGAAAATCGGGAGCTTATCCGCGTGATGGTGGTGCTATACAAACATATCAGTATTTAAGCCCTTACAAACCTTACGCAAACTCGGCCGTTATTAACGGTAGTGCTACCCAGGGTATTTATGAATCTTTACAGGGCAATCCTGGAATTGGCTGGGAAAAAGCGACCAAAACCGATATTGGATTTGAAGCGACATTATGGAAGGGCCTATTAAGTATTGAGGCAGATTACTTTTATGAAAAAAGGGGGAATATGCTCGTGAAGGTTCAAAATACATTACCTGGTGAATATGGTCTGGGTTTAGGGCTTGTTAATGGCGGGATCATGAGCAATCACGGTATCGATCTTACACTACAAAGTTCTCATAGCTTTTCAAAAGACTTAAGGCTGGACGTTACGGGAACATTCACCTTTGCCAGAAATAAATTATTACAAACTTACGAAACAAGTGCTACAGCCGATAATCCCAACAGAAGAACCACCGGCCGGCCATTAAATACCATATTCGGGTACCAGGCCTTAGGTTATTTCAAAACAACTGATTTTAATGCTGACGGAACGCTAAAAGCCGGGTTGCCAGTTCCTTCTTTCGGGCCGGTTAAACCAGGTGACATCGAATACGCCGATTTAAGCGGTCCTAACGGCACGCCAGATGGTAAGATAGATGCCAATGACCAAACCGTAATAGGGCACCCTAATACCCCTGAAATCATCTATGGCTTAGAGCCCAGACTGACCTTCAAAAACTTCGATCTTGATGTTCTGTTCCAGGGTTCGGGAAACAGCAACATTGTTATCAGTAACTATTTCGCATTCCCTTTCAATGCATCTGGTTCGGCCTCTCAATTGGTGTATGATGATCATTGGACACCATCTACCCCTAATGCCTTATATCCAAGGGTTACCGGCACACCAACCTCAAATAATACACAAACCTCGTCCTGGTTCGTCAGAAATGACTCTTACATCCGCTTAAAAAGCTTTGAACTTGGTTATACGCTGTCAAACAAACTATTAAAAAACAAGGTCCAATCCATAAGGATCTATGTTGCAGGGCAAAACGTCATTAACCATTTACCTCATGTAAAGGAAATTATTGACCCGGAAAATAGCGGCAATAACACCAACTACTATCAGCAGCGTGTATTTTCATTAGGTTTAAATGCCACATTTTAACTAAAAATAAGAAAGCGATGAAACAGATTTTTATAAAATACCGAGAACTTTTTTTACTTGCTTTGCTTGTTGTAAGTATTAGTGGATGTAAAAAAGATGATTCTTTGAATGTCATTAACAAAGGATTTCTTACTGACGTAGCAACATTTAGTTCTCAAAACAACGCAGACCTCTTTATAAATGACATTTATAATCAAATCCCGGATGTCAATAACGATTACCAGTTAACCGAACAATATGCTGATAACAGCTTTTGTGGAGCGGCCTGGGAAAACGGTCAGGCAACTGTAAGGGCAGGTTCAATTGGGCCAAGTAATGTACCTACCGGCCCTGGCGGTATGTGGTCATGGGAAGGTAACTATACCAAAATACGAAAATGTAATGTATTTCTGCAGCAGGCAGCCTTAAATAAAGCCAAGTATACCGACGACTGGTATAAGCAACGCGTTGCCGAGGTTACGTTTCTAAGAGCTTATTTCTACTCACTATTGTTCACAGCTTATGGCGGGGTGCCTATTATTACTGTCCCGCTTGATAACCGGAACGGAACTGATATTTTTACTGCCCGTGGTACTATTGATGAAACAGTCGCTTTTATTGAAGCTGATTGCGATGCCGCGGCCGCTGTTTTACCCACAAAAGCAGCACAAACCGGGAGAGCCACAAAAGGCGCTGCACTAACACTTAAAGGCTGGGTAGAGCTTTTTGCAGCCAGCCCGCTGGTAAACACGGCCAATGACGCGGGAAAATGGAGTAAAGCAGCAGCTACCAACAAATCGGTGATGGATATGGGTACTTATAGCCTGTTCAACACTTCGGCTACTTCTTATGCCGACCAGTTTCTATCGGCAAACAACTGGAATGTTGAAACGATATTTGCCCGTGGTTATGCTACAGGGCCTGCAAAGGGCAGTCACCGGGAAGGTTACCTGGGCCCGGTATACGTGAATGGTGTTCAGCAATCGTGGGGGAACCTTGCTCCAACACAGGGCCTGATTGATGATTACTCGATGGATAATGGCTTGCCTATTACAGATGCGGCTTCAGGTTATAATCCTCAAGCCCCTTACACGCATCGTGAGCAACGTTTCTATCAGTCAATCTTATATGATGGTGCAACATGGCAGGGAGATATCATAAAAACGCGCATAGGCGGCAGTAACCAAATAGATCTTGGCTCTTCAAGCGATATCACCAATACCGGTTATTACGCCCGTAAAACGCTTGATGAAAGCATCACCGGGCAAACCAGTATCAACCTGGCGCCAAGCTTTGCCAATTACATTATTTTCCGTTACGCGGAAGTGCTGTTAAGCTATGCCGAAGCGCAAAATGAAGCGGTTGGACCGGATGCGTCGGTTTATGACGCGGTTAATAAGGTGAGGGCGAGATCTGCCTTGCCTGCTGTAAAAGCCGGCTTAACAAAGGATCAAATGCGTGCATATATTCGTCGCGAACGGCGTATTGAGCTCGCATTTGAGGATAAGCGATGGTTTGACATCCGCAGATGGCTGATAACTACCGGCACAAACGGTGTGCTTACCACGCCGGAATATGGTATGAAGATCGAAGCCGGCGGCTCAGGACTAACGTATACCCCGGTTAAGATATTTACCAATACCTTCTTCGAGCGGCAAAACTGGATGCCAATTCCGCAAGCGGAAATTGACAAGAATAAAAAACTGGTACAAAACCCAGGATACTAAAAGATTAATACCTTGATTTTACATAACCCCGGGGCAAATGTCCAGGGGTTATGTATTTAAAGACAACTCTCACCGATTAATATTTTTTAGCTTTAAGCTTTGTGCATTCTGTTTTTAGCTTTTGTATATTAAACGCCTTTTAAAATATTCATGAATAATAAACCTGATAGTCACCGTCCTGCAAAAAATCGCAAAGTTGTAATTGTTGGTTCGATTGTTTTGGTCATAACCGTTTCGGTAGTTTATTCAATATGGCATTTCTCTGAAAACAAACAGGATAATGCTGGTACAGATCTACGTACCGATTACCCGATGGCAACCCTTCAAAGCATTGCCAGGGGTAAGATATTATCACAACAATATTGCCGCTCGTGCCATATGCTGCCCGAACCAGCCTTGCTTAGCAGGTTTAAATGGAAAAATGTATTTCCGCAAATGGGTTTACGTATGGGCATTAAAGCCCACAGAGGTGAGTCATACGTAGGGACAATTAAGGGCGACGATTTGATTGTGCCCGACAAGCCCGCATTAAATGAGGAACAATGGCAGGATATTATCGATTATTACATGAACACCGCCCCTATCGCCTTACCTGTACAAAACAGGCCCATGGCTATTAAACGGGAACTCCCCTTTTTTAACATCCAAAAATCACAGCAATCATTTGACGGCAAACAAGTGCTGGGCTGCTATGTAAGAATTGACAACAGTGTTAAGCCCGCTCGTGTTTTTGTTGCCAACGGGCAAACAAAAAAGCTTTATCTTTTATCAGGTCAATTAAATATCATCGATTCGGTATCAACAACCGGCCCTGTGGTTGATATGCTTTTTGATCATGGCAATACCATGATCTGCACCATAGGCAATGAATTAGGTGCCAACAGCGATAAACTGGGGACTATAACCCCATTAACCATTTCCGCCGAAGGCAAAATGCAATTAGCATCTCAGCCTGTATTCAATAAGCTTGGTCGCCCGGTTCAAATATTGGCGGCCGATTTGAATAACGACAACAAAACCGACTATGTTATTTGTGAATTTGGGAGTATAACCGGTGAGCTTTGCTGGATGGAGAATTTGGGTAACGGCGCTTTCACCAAACACGTGATAAGTAATTTACCCGGAGCTATAAAAGCGTATATCGATTACCAGGATAACAAGTTACCCGGCCTGTACGTGCTTTTTGCCCAGGGCGAAGAAGGGATTTTTCACTTCGAAAATAAGGGCGGTGGCAGATTTGATTCAAAGGAAATTTTAAGGTTCCCTGCAATTTACGGGTCGTCCTACTTTGAAATGGTTGACATGAACCATGACGGTTATAAAGACATTATTTATACCTGCGGCGATAATGGAAATGCAACGCTGGTATTAAAACCTTACCATGGTGTCTACATTTTTTTAAACGACGGGAAAGGCAATTACAAACAGCGGTATTTTTATCCCATAAACGGCTGCTATAAAGCTATCGCTAAAGATTTTGATGGTGACGGGATTATTGATCTTGCAACGATCAGTCTTTTTACTGACGCAAAGCAACCCGAAGAAGGTTTTGTATATCTAAAGAACACCGGCAACTTAAACTTTGTACCATATGCCTTTCCTGCCCATACAAAGTTTGAACGCGCGGTAACTCTTGACGCCGGTGATATAAACGGTGATGGAAAACCCGACCTGCTGATCGGGAATGCTTTTTTTGATTTTGGCCCTTTCAGTTACAATATCAATGAGCCGCTTTTTTACGTTTTGAAAAACGTTTCTAAATGAAATCAACAACTAAATTTTCAATGCAAATAGATCAGGATTATTTGAGGAAACTATAGCTGTTTTTCAAACACCATATATACATTGTTATTACCCACATATGTAAAGCCTAACCTTTTACAAATATTTACTGCTTTAATGTTGTCAGCATTCACCTCGGTGCGGCATTTTTCAAATCCCTTCATTGTTAAATCTTTTAATGCAAATTCAACGAGCCTTCGGCCATAACCCATCCGTTTTGTAGAAGGATCAATGATCAGCATGGAGATAAACCCAACTTTATTCTCATAATCATTTGCATAATAAGCCAAAAAACCCTGTAAAGCATCCTGTGCCATAATAGTTATGATACATGCTTTTTCAATTAACTTATCAATATAACCATCCAAATCGCCTACTTCAAACAACCCGCTTTCATCGTTGATCATCAGGTTCATTAAATCATAAATTTTCGACTTTAGGTAAGTTCCCTGTTCAATCATGATTGGTATAAAATTTATTTTACTTAATTAAAATCGGTTATATCAGCCAGGTTGGCGACAAGTAACAGAGCAGATTAATACATATTAACCCTTTATCGAAAATCAAATAATGCCGATATAAAAGTGACTGATATTTAGATTACAGAACCAATTTATAGGTATGTTTTTAAAGAAACAACAAGAGTAAAATAATGGTATTAAATTGTATATGACTGCACATAAGGTTTACACCATTTGTAAATCGTTTTTTAAAGTTCTATCAATAGTCCTTTATGATGCGAATTAATGGAAATTTTGAGTATTTGACATAAAAATAAAAGCCTGCAATTATTTTATTTACAAACTTTTAAATAGCCCCACATCAACATCAGCAGAGTGAATGGAAACCTGTTAGAACACCTGGAAGGGATTTTGGAAATTGTAAAAAGTATTAAGAAAGTGTAAACTCAGTCGTGCTTTTAGTACTTGCCTACCAAATCGTGTATAAATTTATTGTATTCATCCCGCATGGGCAATTCCATGTTTATATAAAGTGTACGTCGGTTAATTAACACGTGTTCATCGGTCTTCGGATTAAACCCTTCCTTTTTTAAATCCTTCCAATACAAACCTATTCCTCTTTTTTGCCAAGCGGGAAGATTGTTGAAATTTACGCCATACTGAAATAATAATTCATTTTTATTGGCAATGCTCATCCCCTCGATTTTTAAAGTTGCCTCATTCATGGTAAAACCATCTTGTCTTAGCCGCCAGTAACAATGTGCATTTAAGGCGTTTCTGTGTGCGTCTTCATTACGCCATCTAAAATAATCTTCCACTAAATTTCTATTGGGAAGCTCTGAGAGGCGGCAGTCAAAAGCTGCCACGCTGCCCAGCGATGCGGAGAATTTGGCGCTGGCTTCGCTTGCTAATATGGAAATGTATTTTCTGGTCTTTCGGCCAAAAAGATTTTCGTTTGGATGCAGGAGCAGTGATATTTCGTCACTTTCGGTATAACCATATATCACATTGAAACCGCAATTCATCAGGTGTTTTACTGTTTCAACCATCAAGTCCCGAAATTTTTCGTCAAAAGGTGCTTCGAATTTGTGTGTTTCTTTTGTAAGTCTGGTGAAACTTCGTCCATCAATTCTGGCTACAATGTACATATCAGGGAGTACGCAGCGGTCTTGTGAGGTTTCGTATATCCTCATTTTTTCATCTAAATCATCAAACTTCATCTGACCATTTGTTTACTGTAAATGTATTATTTTCCGCTACTACATAATAAAGTTCATCAAAACCTTCTGCTATCTGCGGTAAGACAAGACGCTTAAAAGTTCCCCGTATGCCAATTTCAGGGATATTTTCTTTACCAACACGTTGATTATTCCGCTTTATGGCATCAGTTATCTTAGATTGAAAATAATATCCAATCACTTTAAAGTTATTTGCTTTCGCGATAGTTATATATTTTGCTCTTTCTTCCAGGGAAGAATTAGTGTTATCTATTACAAAAGGATGGGATGTTTGGAAGCAAGTTTCTATAAACCTCAATTCTTTATTTCTTGTGTTTAGCTGGTCTAAGGAAATACGCATGTGGGTGTTAAAAAAACTCTCTTTAAAGAATGTAGTTTTACCTGTCGCCTGAATTCCGCAAAATATTATAGCTTCCATTTGTGCAAATGTAAGCGTTTAATGGATGTAAGTAAACAGTATCGACTTTTATGACGGGACCTGTAGAAACAAAAAAGGACCGCAACTTGCGATCCTCTTGCGAAGCGGAGAGAGAGGGATTCGAACCCTCGGTACCGTTTCCAGTACGACAGTTTAGCAAACTGTTCCTTTCGGCCTCTCAGGCATCTCTCCGTTTTGTTTTTTAAACTATATCCCTTTTTTCAGGGACTGCAAATATAGTAATTCAAGTATCCCCGCAAAAAAAAATTACATTTTTTAATAATCTATTCTAACATGATAAATACTCATCAGCATGCGCTTAAAAATAGCCTTGATTGTTTCTATGTCTTTCAAAGTTATATTACTGTCTTTCAACTGGTTTTGATCAAGCTTGTATTTTACAATACGGTCTACCAGTACACTGATGGATTCTTCATCGGGCTCTTTTAATGAGCGCGATGCGGCCTCAACTGAGTCGGCAAGCATTAAAACGGCACCTTCTTTGGTAAAAGGAATGGGGCCGGGATAGCGAAATATGTTTTCGTTGATGAATTTTTCCGGGAAATTTTTCAATGACGACTGGTAAAAATAATCCACGCGGGTATTACCATGATGGGTACGGATAAAATCAATCACCACCTCGGGCAGGTTGGACTTGCGTGCCATTTCAATACCCCTGCTCACGTGGCGGATAATGATCTGGGCACTTTCTTCATAAGGCAGTTTATCATGCGGGTTAAAGCCCGAACTTTGGTTTTCGATAAAAAACAAAGGGTTTTCCATTTTGCCAATATCATGATAAAGCGCCCCTGCCCTAACCAGTAAGGCGTTGCCGCCAACTGCATAAATAGCGTTTTCGGCCAGGTTAGCTACCTGCAGCGAATGCTGAAAGGTGCCCGGAGCGTTAAAAGCCAGTTCGCGCAGCAATGGCGCATTGGTATTGGTTAGTTCGATGAGTGTAATTTCGGAAGTGATGGCAAAAACCTTCTCGAACAAATAAATAAGCGGGTAAGCCAGCAAGGTAAGCAGTACGCTAACTACAAACGGCAAAAAGTCCATCCAGTCGATGTTCAGGAAATCACCCTCACGAATAAAGGTAATCCCCAAAAATGCCACGAAGTAGGTAAAGATAATGATCACTGCCGAGATCAGAAACTGTTCGCGGCGTACCAGGTTTTTAATACTGTAGATGGATACCATACCCGCCGTAATCTCATAATAAGCAAACTCAAAACTGTTAGGTACAAAAAAGCCGGCTATCAGCACCACCAGCAAATGGATATTAAGCGCCAAACGGGTATCAAACAATATCCGAATAATAATAGGTACTATACAATAAGGGATATAGTACAAATTAGTCGGAAACTGGAGTTTTATAGCCAGCGATAAAGTGGCCAGCATGGTAGTAATTACCAGTAATATTAAACTTACCAACCTGTTATCAGCGTAAATATCCTTACGAAAAAGATACAGGAAAATCATGAGCAGCGAGATAGCTATAGCCACCAGGAAAAATTGCCCCAAGAGGACTAAGTTCCTGTTACCGTTAACACGGGCGTTATCCTCAAAGGCTTTTTTAAATGATTCCAGTTTTTGATAAACATCGTCATTAACTACCGAGCCTTTGTAAACTATCACCTCTCCTTTTTGCACCATTCCGCGTGTTACCGAAAGACCATCTACAACTTCCTTCTCCAGTCTTGAAGTAAGGTTATTATCATAGGCAAGATTATTTTGGAGGCGGTTGCTGATCAGATCGAGCAGGAAGGCTTTATCTAAATCAGTATGCCTGCTCAATACCTTATCACAATAAGCCTGCGCTTTTTCTTTGGTAAACAGTTCGCTGGTGTTTTTATCAGTGGCCACATTCCTGTCCAGGATCCGTATGGGATAATTTTCGGAGCTTTGCTGATATTTGGCATTGGGTTTAAAAACCCCTGTCTGGTAAATTTCGGTCAATAAATCGGTACCGACAGCAATGTACTTTGACTTAAGTTTATCGTTGATACCGGCATTGTGCCATTTAATTTCCAGGTCGGCTTTAAAACCTTCTATCTGCTGGTTTTGCATCCCTGCGTCCAGCTGGTAAATTGGCGTTATGCTTTCCAGTGCCGATTTTTGATCGGCCATGATTTCCTGCGGTGTTTTTAGTATTGCGAAATTATAGGGCGATACCAGGTCTTTCTGGTTCCAGATCCTCCCCTTTTCGTGCTCGTAGCTAAATTTTGCCTGCTTCGGTAAAAAGTAAACAATAAGCACGATACTGATCAGCATCATCAAAAACTTAACATTACGGGCGTATTTGCGCAGTAAAGCCTTTTGGCGCGAAGTGGATAGTTTTGCCATTTAAATGATTAACCTGCCAAAAATAATATAAGTTTCTGTTATATGCAGTTTTTCTTGCTTTTGTAAAAACAAATTTGATATCTTTATGATATCATTTCAAAATCAAACTAAATCATGAATACTGAAAAAATCATCAACCCGCCATCCGGCTTCTCTGTGTTTATTTTGGCTATTGCTTTGTTAGTTGCGGCCATTTTCTGCTTAAGCACCGGACTGGAAGCTATCGGTTTCCTATTAATTCCGGTGAGCCTCATATTTTTACTTCCCGGCATCATCGTTGTTAATCCCAACGAATCAAAAGTGCTTACCCTTTTTGGCAAGTATGTTGGTACTGTAAAAACTGACGGCTTTTTCTGGGTTAATCCATTCACTGTTAAAAAGAAGGTATCATTGAAGGCATTTAACCTTAACGGGCAGCAACTGAAAGTGAACGATAGCATTGGTAACCCTATTGAAATTGCCGCTGTTATTGTATGGCAGATCAAAGATACCGCCGCTGCCGTGTTTGCAGTTGAAAATTATATCCAGTATGTAAATATCCAGAGCGAAGCTGCAGTAAGGCACCTGGCCAACTCATTTCCTTATGATAACCTGGAGGATGAAACCGCAGCCATCACCCTGCGCGGTGGCGCCGAACAGGTAAGCTCCATGCTTGAGAAGGAATTGAACGAAAGGCTCGACCGCGCCGGCATTGAAGTACTGGAAGCTCGAATCTCGCATTTGGCCTACGCGCCTGAAATTGCACATTCCATGCTGCAGGTACAGCAGGCATCGGCCATCATAGCAGCCCGTAAGCTGATAGTTGAAGGTGCCGTTGGCATGGTTGAAATGGCACTGAACAAGCTATCCGAAAAAAACATAGTTGAACTTGATGAAGAACGCAAGGCGGCCATGGTAAGCAATCTGCTGGTTGTACTTTGCGGCGATAAAGCCGTTAACCCTGTTGTTAATACCGGTACTTTATACCATTAATACCATGGACCAATTCAGAAGCTTTGACCAACTCCGCGTGTCAGAATTACCAGTACTGAGGCATGGTTTTTGGCGGCCATGGTATGAACTTACCGACGGGCAGTTTAGCTATGGTAAGCTCACCTATACAGGAGCTTTAAAACGCGCTTGCTTACTGGAAACAGCGAATGGAAACTGGATAGTAAAACGCAAGAACTGGTTAGGCCGAAAACTTGTTATTGAGCAGTCCGATGGCATGGAAACAGGTTTGGTGACACCAGACATCTGGAACCGTAAGATAACGCTCAATTTAAACAATGGGCTCATGGCTACTTTTTATAATAAAAAGATCCTTTCACGCAGCTGCACCTGGGTAAACGAGCAATTGGGCGATATCCTGAATGTAGAAACCAAAATGTGGAGCCGGAAAAAGCCATTTATTGTAAAAATGAACCTCGATATGATCAAAAAAGTACCAGAACTACCGCTATTGGCGTTACTGGGCATAAATTTAGTTTTGTTAAAACAGGCCCAGGCAGCGGCCGCAAGTTGATATGGCCGAAAAAAAAGCATTTGTATTACGCATTAACCCCGACATGCTGAAGGAGATTGAGAGCTGGGCTGCCGAAGAATTCAGGAGCACCAACGGCCAGATCGAATACCTCATGCAACAAGCCCTGCATGCGAGGAAAAAAGGAGTTAAAAAGAAAAAGGAAGATAGTGATTAGTGGCAGTAGCAGTTTATAGTAGCAGTAGGTAGCAACTGTTTGCCGTTTATGGTTTGCACCTAGTATAAATTAATGTCCCGCTACAGAAGCCTTAATTTTACGTAATCAAAAAATGCCAACTGCAAACTAAAAACTGTCAACTGATTTAAAACCTGCTACTGCCACTAAAAAACTGCCAACTAATTTTATTATGCATGCATAGTATTTTCTTTCATCCAAATCACTAAATTTGCCCACCAATTTTAATGAGGGACACATGAAAGAAGTTGTAATAGTAGCGGCTACACGCACACCTATAGGTAGTTTTGGAGGCAGCCTGGCTGCTATCGGCGCCACACAGTTAGGCGCGGCAGTCATCAAATCGGCAGTTGAAAAAGCGGGCTTACGGCCCGATCAGGTTCAGGAAATTTATATGGGCAACGTAATGTCGGCCAATGTTGGGCAGGCGCCGGCAACACAGGCAGCTATTTTTGCCGGGCTCCCCTATTTGCCCGCAACTACCGTTAATAAAGTTTGTGCATCGGGTATGAAAGCTATTATGTTAGCCGCCCAAAGCATAGCCATAGGGCAAAACGATATTGTTGTTGCCGGCGGCATGGAAAGCATGAGCAACGTACCCTATTACCTGGATAAGGCCCGCAACGGTTACCGTTTAGGTAACGGGCAAATCATTGACGGTTTGGTAAAAGACGGTCTTTGGGATGTTTACAACGACTATCATATGGGCTCAGCAGCCGAACTTTGCGCTACCGACTGCAACATCAGTCGGGAGGAACAGGATGCATATGCCATCCTATCATACCAGCGTGCCCAAAAAGCACAGGCAGACGGAAAATTTAAAGATGAAATAACTCCTGTTGGCCTTAAAGACAAAAAAGGCGATATCACGATGTTCGCCGAAGATGAGGAACCCAAAACAGTTAAGTTTGACAAGATCCCCTCATTAAAACCCGTATTTAAAAAAGATGGTACGGTTACGGCCGCCAACGCCTCGACCCTTAATGACGGTGCCGCAGCTGTAGTGCTTATGAGCCGCGAAAAAGCGGATGAACTCGGTATAACCCCATTGGCTAAGGTGGTTTCCTACGCCGATGCACAGCAGGCACCCGAATGGTTTACTACCGCACCGTCAAAAGCCATTCCGCTGGCACTGCACAGGGCAGGCCTGCAAAACTCCGATATCGACTTCTTTGAGATCAATGAAGCCTTCTCTGTAGTATCAATAGCCAACAACCAGCTTTTGAACCTCGACCGGGAAAAAGTAAACGTTAACGGCGGTGCTGTTTCATTAGGCCACCCGCTCGGCGCTTCGGGTGCACGAATCATTGTTACCCTTTTACACGTATTAAAGCAAAACAACGGCAAATACGGCGCTGCCGGTATCTGTAACGGTGGTGGCGGTGCCAGCGCAATGGTTATCGAAAATTTACGTTAGTATTTTATAAATAACGTCATTATAAGCAAAATATATTTTAGTGATGTTGCGCGTGGGGCGCGTTAGGGATTGCAGTGAAAAGCCCACAGCGCAGGTTGGGTCGCGGGCATGCAAAGCGAGGACTTGTAACGGAAAGCCCGGGCCTCAGGCAACGCCCATATTTATAAAATAGAGTATAAATACAATACTAACCAACAGCTTACTATTACGTCATTATAAGAAACGAAACAATCTCATTCTATATAAAGAAACTTGCAAAGCCATCTCGCAAAGACATAAAAAATAAGCTCAACTAATTAAATTAAAATAGTGACAAAAAAAACCCTTCTTACTATCTTCTCCATACTGCTTTGCATGCAAACTTTTGCGCAATACCATGACGAAGGTACAAGGCTCAAAAAACTTAACGAATACCAGGATAGTCTCACTCGCCTTGGCAAAAAAATTGTAAATGATGAGAACGACATGGAGCGTAAAAATGCCAATTATCAGTTCATTAAAACACTGGTACAAGCGCTGAAGGTCAATAACTCATTCCTGTTCCCTTTTGATTCGGTTAAAAGCATCAGCATTGTCAACTCGCCCGATAACCGTTTTCGCATCCTGAGCTGGCATGTTACAAACCTCGATGGCAGTTATCGCTTTTATGGAACTGTTCAAATAAATACCGGCGGCCCGCTCAAAATGTACCCGCTCGAAGATTATTCGCCTTTATTGAAAAACCCAGAGGATTCGGTAACCGATAGCCATAAATGGTATGGTGCCCAATACTATAAGATAATGTCGGTGTACGGCCCCAAACCATTTTATGTATTATTAGGGTGGAAAGGTAATACCGTTAAATCCACAAAAAAAGTGATCGATGCAATTTCATTTAACAATGGTGTGCCGCAGTTTGGCATGCCCGTGTTTAACGGCAATGGCAAAACCCGCAGCCGTGTTATATTTGAGTACGCCCGGCAGGTATCGATGCTATTGAGATTTGTGCCAGAGAAAAATATTATTGTTTTTGACCATCTTTCGGCGCCAGATGGCCGGAGTAAAGACAAACCTGAAACCTTTGGCCCCGATTTGAGTTACGATGGCTACCAATTAAAAGATGGCCGCTGGACTTATATAGAAAACCTTGACATGCGCAACATTGCCGACGGCAATTCGGCCACCGATAACGAATATATTGATCCCAAAAAGCAAGCCGCAAAAGACCGCGCCCTTTTACCGGTAAAACATTAAGAAATTAAACAACAGCAATAGCCCCAAAATCAACACTTTTATTGTTTAAATTGTAACACTTTCGGTATTAAATTTCGGATTGGAAGATTTATATTACCTTTAGCAAATTTTAAGTTAACTGATGCAAGAAAAAACTGCTCCACTAAAATCAAAATTCCCCAAGAGCGTCCCTTACATTATTGGCAATGAAGCCGCTGAACGTTTTAGCTTTTATGGCATGCGTTCCATACTTACCCTTTTTTTGGTAAAACAATTCTTTAACCCTGCAGGTAATCCCGCGTTAGCCCAACAGGCTGATGCCCATGCCAATAAGCTGAACCATTTATTTGTTATGGTGGCTTACGCTTTACCATTTGTAGGCGGCATGGTGGCCGACTGGTTTACCGGCAAATACAAGCTCATCCTTTATATTTCTGTAGTATATTGCTTTGGACACCTGTTGCTGGCGATGTTTGATACAAGCCTTAGTGGCTTTGAGATAGGTATGCTTGTGGTCGCCATCGGTGCGGGTGGTATCAAATCGTGCGTTTCGGCCAACGTAGGCGACCAGTTTGATGCCAGCAACCAGGATTTGCTCTCAAAAGTTTACGGTTGGTTTTACTTTAGCATCAATGCAGGCTCTATGTTATCAACGATTGCTATCCCTACCATTTACAAATATTACGGCCCTAAATGGGCTTTTGGTGTTCCCGGGATATTAATGGGTTTGGCAACTGTTATATTTTTTATGGGCCGCAAAAAATATGTAAAAGTGCCTCCGCAGGGCGTAAACCGAAATAACCTGGTGTTTATTACCTGGTATGCAATTACCCATTTAAGTAAAAAGAAACCAGGGCAATCATTACTTGATATTGCCAAAGAAAGTTATGACCAGGAACGCGTTGAAGGAGTTAAAGCGGTATACCGCGTAATTTCTGTATTCTTTTTTGCGCTGGCGTTTTGGGCTGTTTGGGACCAATGCCTTTCAGAATGGACGCTGTATGCTGCAAAAATGGATCGAAACATCAATCTTGGTTTTACCTCATTCCAGATAGAACCAGGTTCAATGTCTACATTTAATACTGTTTTCCTTTTGTTATTCATACCACTGTTTAACTATGTAATTTATCCCAATTTAGATAAGATCGGATTAAAAACAACACCTTTGCGCAGGCTGGGTGCCGGCTTGGTTTTAACAGCATTATCGTTTGTAGTTATCGGTTTTACACATGTAAGTATTGATCATGGTGGCTCTCCGTCAATGTGGTGGCAAGTGCTGGCCTTTTTAATATTATCAGCTGCTGAAGTATTGGTGTCAATTACCGGTTTGGAATATGCTTATACCCATTCTCCAAAATCAATGAAAAGTACTATGTCAGGAATTTGGTTCCTGGTTGTTTCGTTTGGAAACCTGATCACCGCCCTTGTAAATGGTCTTATTGAAGACGGGGGCTGGTGGGCTGAAAATCTTAAGGGTGCCAATTACGAATGGTTTTTTGTGGTTTTCATCAGTGTATTCATCATCATATTCCTGATCGTTTCTCCACGCCTTAAAGAAAGAAATTACATTACCGACCCTTACGTGGAAAACCAGGTTATTGCCGACACTCATAACCTGTAAAATATTACCCAAAATTGCAGGATTGCGCAAGCTTTCCTGTTTTTTTGTTTTGATGCTCTGTAAATTGATTATTTTCGCACCTTAAACGTTTACATCATTTTTCAAAATACGATTCAGTGCCCGATAGCATAGTAATTATACCCACGTATAACGAGAAGGAAAATATCGAGCGGATGATCCGCAAGGTATTTTCCTTGCCTCATGATTTTCATATCCTGATCATTGACGACGGATCACCCGACGGTACGCCGCAGATAGTAAAAAGTTTGCAAGCTGAATATGACGGTCGGCTTTTTATGGAAGAACGAGCCGGTAAACAGGGATTGGGCACTGCCTATATACATGGTTTTAAATGGTGTATAGCCCGCCATTACGACTATATTTTTGAGATGGATGCCGACTTTTCGCACAATCCGGATGACCTGTTGAAACTAAGGCAAGCCTGTATTGATGGTGCCGACGCGGCAATAGGCTCCCGTTATGTAACTGGCGTAAACGTGGTAAACTGGCCCATGAGCCGGGTGTTGATGAGCTATTTTGCATCAGTATATGTACGTTTTATAACCGGCATGAAAGTGCAAGACGCCACCGCGGGTTTTATGTGCTACAAACGCAGGGTGCTTGAAACCGTTAAGCTGGATAAAATCAAGTTTGTTGGTTACGCTTTCCAGATCGAGATGAAATATACTACCATTAAACATGGCTTTAAGCTGGTAGAAGTCCCGATTATATTTACCGACCGCACTGCCGGTACCTCCAAAATGTCGACGCGTATTTTCCGGGAAGCATTTTTAGGCGTGATCCAGATGAAGATCAACAGCATTTTCAGGAAGTACCCGGAGGGGTGATTTTTTAAAGGTGAAAGGATAAAGGCGAAAGGTTAAAGGTTACATTACAAAACTTTAACTTTTTGTCTTTAAAGCAAATTAATCTATCCACTGAAAGAAAAAACCTTTTGCCTTTTAGCTTTAACCTTTCGCCTCCTCAAAAGAAACAAACCTTTTACCTTTAACCTTTCACCTTTGGCCTAAAAAATTACTAATTTCGTTGGCAATGAATGAGCATCTTGACCCTGAACGCGAACGTCTCAGTCCGGCCGAACGTGATATTGAAAAAGTATTGCGCCCGCAGCAATTTGAAGACTTTACCGGTCAGCATAAAATATTAGCTAATTTAAAGATCTTTGTACAGGCGGCCCGCCAGCGCGGAGAGGCGCTTGATCATGTATTGCTGCATGGCCCTCCGGGTTTAGGCAAAACCACCCTTTCACACATTATCGCCAATGAAATGGGTGTAGGCATTAAGATCACCTCAGGCCCTGTTTTAGATAAACCCGGGGATTTGGCGGGTTTGCTTACCAATCTTGAAACCGGGGATATTCTTTTTATTGATGAAATTCACCGCTTAAGTCCGCTGGTTGAAGAATACCTTTACTCGGCCATGGAGGATTTTAAGATAGATATTATGCTGGAGAGCGGCCCCAATGCCCGTTCGGTACAAATTTCGCTTAATCCGTTTACCCTGGTAGGCGCAACTACCCGTTCCGGCTTGCTTACTGCGCCTCTAAGGGCCAGGTTTGGTATCAACTCGCGCCTGGAATATTATGATGCCAAACTGCTTACCACCATTGTACTACGTTCGGCATCGATACTAAAAACACCTATTACTGATGAAGGTGCTTATGAAATCGCCCGCCGCAGCCGTGGTACCCCCCGTATTGCCAATGCATTACTTCGCCGCACACGTGATTTCGCCCAAATCAAAGGAAATGGCAAGATTGATACGGAGATTGCCCAGTATGCATTGAACGCTTTAAATGTAGATAGTCACGGACTGGACGAAATGGACAACAAGATCCTGCTTACCATTATTGATAAGTTTAAAGGCGGTCCTGTAGGTTTAAAAACCGTTGCAACAGCAGTTGGTGAAGACGAGGGCACAATTGAAGAGGTTTACGAACCGTTTTTAATACAGGAAGGCTTTTTAATGCGTACGGCCCGCGGCCGTGAAGCTACTGAAGCTGCCTACAAACATTTAGGAAAGATAAAGCTGGGAGGAAATCCATCCTTATTTTGAGATAAACGTATACATCGCCACCAATCATGAAAACCAAATTAAAACTACTGCTCACTACTACTACGCTCTTTTTAAGCTGCATAACTATCGCATCGGCACAAACAACACCACCGCCACCAGGTACAGCACCAGCCCCTTCGGTTACGGCACCTACCGATTCAGTTAACAAGGCAAAAAAAGACACCATACCCGTGATACACAAGCCCGTACCGACGCTAAAAGTAGGTATTATGGGCTTAAACCATGACCATATCCACCTCATATTAAGTGAGTACCGAAAAGGAAACGTAAATATTGTAGGCATTGCCGAACCTGATAAAAAGCTTTGGGAAAAATTTGGCAAAGCATATAACCTGCCCGATTCCCTGTTTTTTGATGACCTAAGGAAAATGTGCACCACCCGTAAGCCTGCTATTGTGTTGGGTTACAACGCTGTTGGCAAACATGTGGATATTGTGGAGACCTGCGCACCCTTAGGTATTTCTGTAATGGTTGAAAAACCGTTGGCCGCCACCCTTGAGCAAGCTAAACGTATGGAGTTTCTGGCTCTTAAATACTACGTCAAAGTATTAACAAATTATGAAACTACCTGGTACCCATCCTTTCAGGATGTTTATAATACCGTTAAGCAGGACAGCATAGGTTTGATCCGTAAAATGGTGGTACATGACGGGCACCAGGGGCCACGCGAAATTGGCTGCAGCGAAGACTTTTTGAGCTGGTTAACAGATCCCGTATTAAATGGTGCAGGCGCCCTGAATGATTTTGGCTGCTATGGCGCTGATTTGATGACCTGGCTAATGAAGGGCCAGCGCCCGATAGCAGTAACCGCTATCGCAAGGCATTATAAACCAAACGTATATCCGAAGGTTGAGGATGATGCCACCATATTGGTTGAATACGCCAATGCCACCGGGCAAATTGAAGCCTCCTGGAACTGGCCTTTCAGTATCAAGGATATGGAGATTTTCGGTGCTAAAGGTTATATCCATGCCTTCGATAAGGATAGTGTTGAAATAAAAGTTAATAACCGTGTAAGAGGTTATAAAGCTGCCCCACTGGTAGCACCAGCTGATGCGCCGGTAGCCTATTTTACTTCAGCCCTCGCAAATCCGCTCAGGCACCCGGATGACCGTTCATCATTAAAATACAATATGATTGTTATGCAAATCCTGGATGCCGCCAAGCGGTCAATAAAAGAAGGAAAGCGTATAGTTTTATAACAAACACAACAGGGCCGATGAAATACATAACTTTATTACTGTTATTTTCCTCGGCCTTGTTAAGCTGCAGAACCAAAAAAGACAAAGCACCCGCTGAGGTTTACCCAACGGTTAGTTACTTAAAGATCAAACTTGATGCTGCCGGGCACCTGCCTGCCAATCCCTACATCTTAAGGTTTAAAAACGACAAAAAGGAGATTGTTTTTTGTGGCGTTAACCATTTGCCGGATAACAACGACACCGAAAACCCGATGTTTAAGGGGATCGAAAAGGCATTTTTTGAATTCAGACCTGATGTATGTGTTAACGAAGGAGGAGATGTTTCAAAAAAGGTTTTCGCCTCAAAAAAAGAAGCCATTCAAAAAGATGGTGAAATAGGGCTTACCAAAACCCTTGCAGATAGCCTTAAAATTATAACCGTTAACGGCGACATGACCGATAGCCTTGAATTTAAAGAGCTATTGAAGAGATACACTACCAGCGAATTTTTAGCTTATATAGTTACCGAACGTTTTATGTGGGGCCAACGGCCTCCTGTTACCGATAGCGCGGCATTTAAAGCAAATTATGCTAAATTTATACAAGGCTATATCATGAAAACAGGTGGAGTAAAGCTTTCACCGGCTGAGCAAACCCTGGATTATTTTGAAGCCGCCTATCAAAAACTGCTTAACCGCCCTTTTAAGCTCGAGGAGCTGGAACCTACCAATCCGTTTGACCCCAAAGGAAAATTTCAGGAAATTGGCAGAGCCTCCAAAGAGATCAGGGATCAAAGCCTGCTTCGCACCATTGACAATCTGCTTAAACCCCATAACAAAGTGTTTGTAGTTTTTGGCGGATGGCACCTGCTTACATGCGAGCCGGGCCTGAAGCAGATCATCAATAAAAGCGAATAATTATCCGGTTATCATACTTAAAGTCTTAATTAATTTTGTTTACATCGCAAGGCTTGCGTGTTATATAATTATTATTTTAGCTGCCGTTAATTAAGGAATAAAACCAACCTATAATATGATAAAACAAACGTTAGCCATGCTGGCCCTTTGTGCTTTCGGCGCTGTTTCATGCCAGTCGAAGCCATCAGATAAATCAACTACTGCTGCCCCTGTTGCCGAAGTTCCGGCTGCCAATGCAACATCACAGGGTGATGCGGCCGCTATTTTAGCCCGCAAACAGGTACCTATCCTCTGCTACCACCAAATCCGCGACTGGAAGCCTACCGATTCAAAAAACGCTAAAGATTATATAGTTCAGGTTGCTGCTTTTAAAGAGCACATCAAAATGCTGGCCGACAGCGGTTACCATACCATACTGCCCGATCAGCTTTATGCATATCTTACCAAAGGCGCGCCGCTGCCTAAAAAACCTATCATGCTTACGTTTGATGATACCGACCTTGATCAGTTCACCATTGCCAATCCTACCCTTAAAAAGTATGGTTTTAAAGCGGTTTATTTTGTGATGACCGTATCGTTAGGCCGTCCGCATTACATGACCAAAGAGCAGGTAAAACAACTATCAGATGAAGGTAACGTTATTGCCAGCCATACCTGGGACCACCACCGTGTTGACCGTTACTCACACACTTCTAGCCTCAAAATCATTGGTAAAAACGGTAAAATAACCAATCGCCCGGTGGATGACTGGGTTACCCAAATCGAAAAACCAACCAAAACGTTGGAAGAGATCACCGGCAAAAAAATGGATTACTTTGCTTATCCGTTTGGTATCTGGAACAAAGCCGCTTTACCTGAACTTAGGAAACGTGGTTTTAAAATGGCTTTCCAATTAGCTGATAAACGTGATCAAGCCGATCCATTAATGACTGTGCGCCGGATTTTGGATAGCGGGTACTGGAGCACTAAAACGTTAAGCAACAGTATCAGGAACAGCTTTTAGCCCCCGCCCCCTTAAAGGGGAGATACGGAGGATATTTAAATAAGAAATGCCGGCTCAAAGAGTTGGCATTTCTTGTTTTCTGCCATCTATTTAGGCATAGCCATCAATTTAAGGACTAAAAAGCTGGGAACTTGCGATTCCCCTTTTGGGGGCGGACGGCTCACAAATCCTCACCCGCCGGGCCTTGCCCTTTGTTTGACGACGGCATTTTGCTAATATCCTTTTCGTCGGGCTTTAAATGAACTATCTCGGCTATTATGGTATCATCACCGGTATTTTCACCTAACTCATCATTGTGCAGATCTGAATCATCATTATTCATAGCTGCTCTTTCATCTATAGTTTCCATAATGATATTTATTTATTTCCTGTTATCCATTTTACGGCTTCGTCTAATTCTTCCAGCCTATAGCCTGCAAACTTGCCCGGTAAAATATATTTAAACAAATGACTGAACTCCCGAACACCGTCCTGATCGGTTACAACAGCAACTTTGTTCCACCGGGTAAAATATTTAAGGCCCAGCCTGATATTACCGCACCAGGCACCTGCTGTAAAATTTTTAATATTAGTTTCCAGCACCAGTAAAAAGTTTATCCGCCCGGTTTGTTTTACCTGTTGCTCAAGCAATGGTCGTAAAGCCCTTTCATAATCGCCAATAGTAACGTGGCCTGCTGCATGCATCCCTAACACATGCGCAGGCAAATATTTAATATGCTCAAGCATGCTATAAATTCTTATTTTTTAATCAGATACAAAAACTGAACCAATAGTAAACTTATAGCAAAACGGAGTAAAGTATAATAACGAATAATGTGCTTATGCAAGTATACAAACCTGATTGGGGGGCGTCTCTGTACACTCACCAATTTCAATTTATAGTATCTTTGCACAAATGCAGCAAAACAAATCAACATACAGTCAACTCATTAAAAACGAGGCGCAAAAACTTGGCTTTCTGTTTTGCGGCATCGCCAGGGCTGATTTTTTGGAAGACGAAGCTCCACGCCTTGAAGCCTGGCTTAATAAAAACATGCATGGCGAAATGGCGTACATGGAGAACCATTTTGATAAGCGCCTTGACCCTCGTTTGTTGGTTGATGGGGCAAAATCTGTCATCTCGCTTGGTATAAATTACTATACCGATCAGCAACAGGATGATCCGTTATCGCCCAAAATCTCTAAATACGCTTATGGAATTGACTACCACACGGTGATTAAAGATAAGCTGAGGCTATTACTGCAAATCATTAATGATAAAATTGGTGAAGTAGGCGGCCGTGCGTTTGTTGATTCGGCTCCAGTACTTGATAAGGCATGGGCACGTAAAGCAGGAATGGGCTGGATTGGCAAAAACAGCAACCTGCTCAACAAAAAAGCCGGCTCGTTCTTTTTCCTGGCCGAACTGATCATTGACCTTGAACTGGAATACGATATAGCCCCCACAGCCGATCATTGCGGCACCTGCACCAATTGTATCGACGCCTGCCCTACCGATGCTATAGTTGGCCCATATGTGGTTGATGGCAGCCGCTGCATCTCCTATTTAACCATCGAGCTTAAAAATGAAATTCCGCAGGAGTTTAAAGGCAAGATGGATAACTGGATGTTTGGCTGCGATGTTTGTCAGGATGTTTGCCCCTGGAACCGTTTCTCGGTGCTTAATACCGAGCCGGCCTTTACTCCGCACCCCGATTTGCTACACTTGAAAACTACCGACTGGCAGGACATTACCCAGGATATTTTTCAAAAAGTATTCAAAAACTCGGCTGTTAAACGCACGAAATTTAGCGGGCTAAAAAGGAATATTGATTTTTTAAAGGCTAAAGGCTAAAGGCTAAAGGCTAAAGGCTAAAGGCTAAAGGCTAAAGTTGAACGAATCCATGAAGCTTAGGTTTCAGAATATTATCAACAAAAAGCCCTTGCACAAATACCTGCAAGGGCTTCATAAAAAATCCTGAAAATCCTTTAATCCTAAAAATCAGGGTTCAGACAAATTTACCCCTTTTTAAACTTCAAAGCTAACTGAGCCAGCATATCATCGTTAACAGGCTGGGCAGGCTCATCCTTCTTTTTGAAAGGTTTGTTTTGATAATGTTGATTTTTAGTATGATCGGGCTTTGTGTATTCTTTTTTCTGATACTCAGGTTTGGGGGCAGCAGGTTGTTGATCGGCCGGTTTTGGCTGGGCTGCTTTGTTTGCCTGACGCTCGGCAACTTTTTTGGCGTTCCAGCGGGTATAAATTTCTTCGAGCTTGCGCTTGGTATAAAGCGGAAAATCACCCTGCATCATCCACGAATAATAACTTGGCTCGGCGTTTAATACGTCTTCAACACGTTTGCCTTTATGTTTGCCAAAGTTTATCAACTCCTCGCCCTGTTCATTATAAACCATACGACCGGCAAAATCAACCGGTTTGCTCAGGTTAGTAAATGCGTGCAGCGCTTCAACATCGCCCACAACAGGGATTATTTTATTGCCTTTTTTATCTTCCCACTCTACATTTTCATAACGCTCAATCTGCGCCAGCAAAACCTCCATGGTAGCGCGGGTATCTGCTTCGGCCGAATGGGCGTTTTCAATTACTTTATTGCAATAAAACTGGTAGGCCGCCTTTAACGTGCGTTGCTCCATTTGATGAAATATGTTCTGTACATCAACAAAATGGCGGGCATCCAGGTTGAAATCCACTCCGGAACGTAAAAATTCCTCCATAATCATGGGGATATCAAACTTATTTGAATTGTATCCGGCCAAATCACTATCACCAATAAAATCGGCTATTTCCTGTCCAAGTTCTTTAAATTGCTTTTCGTTTTGTATATGCTCATCATAAATGCCGTGCACCAGCGACGACTCGAGTGGGATAGGAATGCCCGGGTGAACACGCCACGTTTTCACTTCTTCGCTGCCATCAGGGTTAAGCTTGATAACAGATATTTCAACTATACGGTCGGCACCGATATTGGTACCTGTTGTTTCAAGATCAAAGAAAGCCAGGGGCCGTTTTAAATTTAATTTCATTTGTAAGTGTTCAGAGATGCAAAGGTCGCAAATGTCCTAAAATTAATCAGCAGAATAAATTTTTTAATTTATTTAATATACCAATTTATTATTTAATTTGATTATCCCTAATTATCACAATTTGCATGAACAGATTTCTTCTTATTCTTTTGATTTTCATTACCTTATCACACCTCGCGTCGGGCCAGGACTTTGAAACCGGTATAGAAGGACCGGAAATTGATATGGTTAAATATGATAAAGATCCGCAGGCCAACGCCGTTTTTTTAAACGAGTTTGGCAGTGTTCGTATAGATGAATACATGGACCATATCAGGCTCATTCACACCTATCATGCCAAAATTAAAATTTTCACCAAGGAAGGATTAACTCACGGTACTATAGCTATACCTATCCACAATGGCGATAACTCCGCAGAAGAAGTTAACAATGTTAGCGGGTTTACTTATTATAAAGATGATAACGGTATTATTCAAAAGGCCGAACTTGATTCCAAAAAGGTATTTACATCTAAAGATTATAAATATGGCAGCACTGTAAAGTTTGCGTTGCCGGCTTTACGGCCCGGCTGCGTTATTGAATTTAAATACGAACTTATCTCACCATATTGGGACAATTTCCGGGAATGGGCATTTCAGGACGATATCCCCAAAATAAATTCGCAGTATGAAGTACACATCCCGGGCTTTTGGACATTCAACGCTTCGTTACGCGGGGCGCTGAAATTAACCAAAAGTAGTTCGGAAGTTGAGCGTGAATGCTTTTCATCGGGAGGTGCAAAAGCCGATTGCTCACATATTACTTACAACATGAAGGACATTCCTGCATTTGTTGATGAAGATTATATGACCGCCCGTAAAAACTTTTTATCAGCTATATTTTTTGAGCTTGTTGAATACACCAACCCTTATAACAACGTCAAAACCGTTATGACAAAAGAATGGGGCGACGTTGACCATCAATTAAAGATATCCGATGAATTTGGCGTTCAAATGAAAAGGACCAGCTTACTTAAAGAACGCATTGGGCCGGTAATTGCAGGTAAGGCAAATGACCTTGACAAGGCAAAAGCTATTTATGCATGGATCAAAAGCCAAATAAAGTGGAATGATTATATAGGTATCTACAGCACCGATGGCGTAAAAAAATCATTGGATACACATGCCGGCAGTATCGCCGATATTAATCTGACACTTATTACCGCGCTAAGCGCCGCTGGCCTTAACGCCGATGCCGTATTGCTTTCAACCCGCGACCATGGAATGGTGAATAACCTTTACCCGGTACTTAGCGACTTTAACTACGTTATAGCCAGGTTAACTATTGGCGATCAAACCTATCTGCTTGACGCTACCGATCCGCTGCTCTCGTTTGGCTTGCTTCCCCTTAAATGTATCAATGATAAGGGCAGGGTAATCAGCCTCAATAAACCATCATACTGGATAGAGTTAAGCACCCAGCCCAAAGCAGCCACTACACGGATGTTCGATCTTACACTGCTTGATAATGGGAAGTTAAAAGGCACAATAACCAATTACTACAAAGGTTACGACGCTTACGAAAAACGCAAAGCCATTAAAAAGTTTAATACAGTTGATGAATACGTTGAAGATTTTGATGAGAAACAACCTAAATTAAAAGTATTTAAATCAGATATAGCAAATCTCGACAGCCTTGACAACCCGCTACGTGAAACCTTTGAAGTGGAGATAGATGCGTTTGATAATACCAATCATGATAAGCTTGCATTTAACCCTTACTTTTGGGAAAAACGCACTACCAATCCCTTCAAACTTGCCGAACGTGATTATCCGGTAGACTGGGCCTTTGCCTCAGACAAGAGGCTGGTTTTGGTAATGCACCTGCCTGCACAATATATCATTGAAACCCCGCCCCAGATAGTGGCGTTTTCATTACCAAACAAAGGCGGCATGTTTGCTACCACGTTTGAGAGCCAGGACAATAACAGTTTTACCTTTTCAAACATTACCCAGTTTAACAAGTCGGTTTATGATTCGGCCGAATACCCTTATCTTAAGGAGCTGTTTAATAAGATCATTCTAACGGAAAAAGGGGATATGATCTTCAGGAAAAAATAATGAAAGCATTTTTAACTACCCTTTTTATCTTTTTGGCGGTAACCTGTGTAAAAGCACAGGAAAACTACGACGTATCGCTCATTTCAAAAGACCTTTTGCCTTATGCCAGTTCAATAGTGCGTAATGAGGAAGTTACTGTTGAGGTTAAAGACTTAGATAACACACTTTGTCACGTAAAACAAGTAATAACTGTACTCAATAAAAATGGTGACGATGACGTTGATATAGCGATATGGCATGACAAAAGCCGGTATATCAAGGATATAAAAGGCGTTATTTATAACCAATGGGGCAAACCCACAGGCAAATTTTCAGAAAGCGATTTTGAAGATAATACCAACCGTGATGGCTTTTCGCTTTTTACCGACCTGAAGATAAAACATTACCGGCCCAGGGTAGCAGATTATCCTTACACCATCAGTTATGAATATGATGTAAAGTCGAAACAATCACTTGACCTTGAAGGCTGGCTCCCAATACCTTCGGATGGTATAGCCGTTGAAAAAAGCTCATATACATTAATCTGCAAGCCCGATTTTAAGATCAAATACAAACAAACCAATTTATCTGTTAAACCAACAATTGGTACAAATAAACAGGGTATGCAAACATACACCTGGCAAACTAATAACCTTAAAGCTTTAAAGCATGAGCCATATAGCCCTGTTTACCGATCAATAATGCCCAGCCTGGAAATAGTGCCCGAAAAATTCGTTTACCGTGGTATCAGTGGCTCATTTACCAACTGGAAAGAACTTGGGCAATGGCAATATGACAAGCTTAATGCAGGCCGCCAGCAGCTTTCGCCTCAAACTGTGGCAAGCATGAAGGAGCTTACAGCATCAATAACCGATCCTAAAGCCAAAGCGCGTAAGGTTTATGAATACATGCAGGGCAAAACGCATTATATCAGCATCCAAGTAGGGATAGGCGGCTTACAACCCTTCCTGGCTTCGGATGTTGACGCTCAAAATTATGGTGATTGCAAAGCCCTCGTTAACTACACACAGGCGTTATTAAAGGCTGTCGACATCGATTCATATTACTGCGTGGTGTATGCAGGATCATCGAAGGTAAATTTCCAGCCCGACTTTGCAAGCATTGACCAGGGCAATCATGTTATTTTATGCCTGCCTTTTAAAAATGATACCACCTTTTTAGAATGTACCAGTCAGAACATACCTTTTGGCTTTTTAGGTGATTTCACCGACGACAGGATCGTACTGGCCTGTACCCCACAGGGCGGCAAATTAATGCGTACGCCAAAATACACGGCCCAGGCTAATCTCGAACAGCGCAAAGCCAATTTTACATTGAGTGCCAACGGTAACCTGTCGGGTACAATGGTTACCAATTTCAAGGGCACTAATTATGAAGATCGCGACCATGTGATCTATGAATCGAAAACAGAACAGATCAAAGATCTGAAGAAGATTTATCCCATTAATAACCTTGATATTGAAAGTGCAGATCTGAAGCAGTTTAAAGTTGAACAACCATACACTACCGAAACGTTAAAAATTTCGGCTACAGACTATGCCTCGGTATCTGACGGAAAAATAATTTTTCTGGCCAACCCGGCCAACCGTGTAAGTTCGCCGTTACGTGAGGTCCGTAACCGACATAACGATGTTTACATTAACCGTGGATATACCGATGAGGATGAGATCACTTATACCCTACCCGCAGGATACAAGGTTGATATGCGCCCTAAAAAAGTAAGTATCGAAAAACCTTTCGGAAAGTTTGAATCAAGTGCAACTGTAAATGGGGATAAGCTGGTATACAGTCGCAAGCTACAGATCATAGATGGTACATATAGTAAAGACACCTATCAGGACCTTGTTGATTTTTACCAGTCAATTGCGGATGTAGATAATGATAACGTTACCTTAGTTAAAGGTAACTAAATATCACGATACCGAGGATAATACCAAGCACCATGATCACATAAAGCATGATCTCGGTGCCTGCGAACCGCTTGTACTTAGTCCAGAATGAGTAATCTTGTTTTTTGTCGGCCATAACAGCGCAAAATTATTGAAAATAAACACACCAATTGGGTCAAATTTTAACGAATTACACCAATGTGATTTAAGCTTAATATTGGTGTAATTCGCAAAAATCCTTCTAAAATTTGTGTTACTTAATTCATGCTGGTGGGCACATTTTCGATTGAGCCAGCCCTTGAAAAGTATTTGTATAACGAGGGATCGCGTAGTTTTACAATGATAACCCCGCGACGTGAGCTGGCATGCACAACATAGCCATTCTGCAAATAAACCCCAACATGGCTAAACTGCTTTCCGTCGAAATCGAAAAACACCAGGTCGCCTTCCTTTAGCTCATCTTCATATTTTCGTTTGATGACGGAGATCTGCTTGCTGGTCATGCGGGGAATGGTGACGCCATAGACCTGCTGTTCCAGCAGAAATGCCAGGCCGGAGCAATCAATACCATCTTTATCAAGTCCGCCAAATTTGTAAGGCGTACCCATCCATTGATCAATAAAAGCGTAAAGGCGACCATTTTGAATACTGCCCTTATCAACCTCCATAATTTCGGAATATTTTGAAGCGATATCAGGCGAGGGATTAACCACCTCACCCGGCTGGCCGCGCATAGCGGCCTTGCGCGAGTGACATGAACTTAATATAAATGGGGAAAGGAAAAGTATAAACAAATAAAAACTACGACGCAGGTATATGCTCATAAAGTAAAATTAACTTTAATGTTTATTGAGAGGATGCGGATGTTTTTAACATATTAACATGGGTGGAAGAAGTCTGCAAGTCCGATGTCCGAAAGTCCGGAAGTTAATTTCTTTAAATTAAAACCTTCACAACCTTCGACCTTTCTGACTCGCCGACTTTCGGACATCGGACTTTCGGACTTCGAAAATCAACTCTTCACCACCCTTTGAATTTCATCCAGTTTCATGAGTGCCTCAACCGGGGTTAGGGTATTTACATCAAGGTTGTTCAGCGTATCACGGATCTTCACCAGTACCGGGTCATCTATCGAAAACATCTGCATTTGTACAGCTTGTTTCTGCACCTTACGGATACTTTCTTTAATATGTTCGCCGCCGGTACGTTCGTTTTCCAATTTCTTTAGGATCTCATTGGCGCGGCTTAACACTTTTGAGGGCATCCCAGCCAGTTTAGCTACGTGGATCCCGAAGCTGTGTTCGCTGCCACCCGGTACCAGCTTGCGTAAAAATATGATCTGCTGGCCCACTTCTTTTACCGATACGTTAAAGTTTTTAACCCGGTTAAATGAGTTGCTTAATTCATTAAGCTCATGATAATGTGTAGCAAATAAGGTTTTAGCCCTCGCTGTTGGATGGTTATGCAGGTATTCGGCAATCGACCACGCAATGGAAATCCCATCATAGGTTGATGTACCACGACCGATCTCATCCAGCAGGATCAGGCTCCTGTCGCTCAGGTTATTGAGGATGCTTGCCGTTTCATTCATCTCTACCATAAAGGTTGATTCGCCGGATGAAAGGTTATCCGAAGCTCCCACCCTTGTAAAGATCTTATCAACCAGGCCTATTGACGCAGCTTTAGCCGGCACAAAACAACCCATTTGGGCCATCAGTACTATCAAGCCTGTTTGCCTTAATAAAGCCGACTTACCAGCCATATTGGGACCAGTAATAATGATGATCTGCTGGGTTTCCGAATCGAGGTAAACGCTGTTGGTGATGTACTCCTCGCCTATTGGCAGGTTCTTTTCAATAACAGGGTGGCGACCGCCCTTAATGTCAAGTACCTTACTTTCATTAATTTCGGGCTTAACGTAGTAGTTTTTAATGGAGATGGTTGCAAAGTTGAGCAGCACATCCAAACGGGCTATCAGTTGGGCATTCAGCTGGATTGGCTTAATATATTCGGCCAGTGAATACAGCAGGTCATTATATAATTGTGTTTCAAGCGCCAGGATCTTTTCTTCGGCGCCTAAAATCTGTTCTTCATATTCTTTAAGCTCGGGCGTAATGTATCGCTCGGCATTAACCAGCGTTTGCTTGCGGATCCATTCGGTTGGTACTTTATCCCTGTGGGCATGGGTAACCTCCAGGTAGTAACCAAATACGTTATTGAACGATACTTTAAGCGATGGGATCCCCGTTAATTCAGCTTCGCGCTTCTGAATCTCCAGCAGGTAGCCTTTACCACCGAAGGCGATCTTACGCAGCCTGTCAAGCTCTTCATTAATCCCCTCGTTCATTACAGAGCCTTTTACCAGCATCACCGGCGGCTCGGGGTTCAATTCCCGTTCTATCTTTTCACAGATCAACGCGCAGGGGTTAAGCTGCTCGCCAATGGCACGCAGCGGGGCACTTTGTGATGATTCGGCAATCCGCTTAATTTGTGCTATGGCAGTGAGGGCCTTTTTTAACTGGCAAACCTCACGTGGATTGGCTTTTTGTAAACCTATTTTTGAGATGAGCCTTTCCAAATCACCTATCTGGCGCAGGTAGTGGAGCAACTCTTCCCTCAGCTCTTCGTTTTCTATCAGGTATTCAACCACGCCAAGGCGGTCGTTAATTGCTTTGATCTGCTTCAACGGCATTACAATCCAGCGGCGCAATAAACGCGCGCCCATGGGCGAACAAGTATGATCAAGTACATCAACCAGCGTCATGGCATTTTCATTGGCCGGACCTACCAGTTCCAGGTTGCGGATGCTGAACCTATCGAGCCATAGGTACCTGTCTTCCTCTATCCTGCTGATGGCTGAAATGTGGCCCAGGTTGCGGTGTTCGGTTTCATTCAAATAATGAATAGCCACGCCGGCAGCGATGATGCCTAAATTCAGTTTATCAATACCAAAGCCTTTGAGCGATTTAACGCCGAAATGCTTGAGCAGCGTTTCGGTAGCGTAATCGCCGCTGTATGGCCATTCGTCAAGAGCATAGGTATAGAAGCGGTCGCCATAAGTATCTTTAAAATCGCGTGTACGGCTTTTGGGGTAGATCACTTCGCTGGGCGAAAAACTTTGCAGCAGCTTATCAATATAATCGCTGTTACCCTGGGCGGTCATGAACTCACCGGTAGAGATATCTATCAGGGCAATGCCTATCGTATTCTTTTCAAAATGCAGCGAGGCCAGGTAGTTATTGCTTTTTTGCTGAAGGATGTTATCGTTAGTGGCTACACCGGGGGTAACCAGTTCGGTTACACCGCGTTTAACGATGGTTTTGGTAGTTTTGGGGTCTTCCAGCTGATCGCAGATGGCTACACGCTGCCCGGCACGTACCAGCTTAGGCAGGTAAGTATCCAGCGAATGGTGCGGAAAACCGGCAAGCTCAATATGTGTAGCGGCGCCGTTTGCCCGGCGGGTAAGTACGATGCCTAAAATACCGGCAGCCTTAACGGCGTCTTCGCCAAATGTTTCATAAAAATCGCCCACTCTAAACAGCAGCAAAGCACCGGGGTACTTTACTTTGATAGCATTATATTGCTGCATTAAGGGGGTTTCTTTGGTAGTATCTTTAGCCAAGCGGTTACTCCTTCTGTTAATCGGGTAAAGTTAATGCATTGGCAGGTGTTTTAGGGCATTGTTGAAAAGTTGGGGGAGTGTGGATATGTGGGGTAATGACTCTAAATTTAATTAAGCATAAAATTGGCATTCATATCTAAAGGCTTTTATATTAAAACGGCAGTTACTCAAACCCCGGCTAATCCAAGCCAAGCCATTTCTCATCCAACTGAGCCAAAATAATAATTGAATTAGCATTACCAGTTAGTCTAAATCCATTAGGCCAATTATCATGTGGCACATTATTATAAGATTGTAAATTTAGAACAAATCTTTTTTTAAAGAATTCAAGCTTAAATGAATTATAGTCAAGAGCTATCTTGTTCCTTGAAATATTAGGTCGATGCTGTTTCATTTTTTGAAATTTCAAACAATCTTTAACAAAAACATAAGACAGCCAAACCAATGATATAAGAAAACAAAACAGTAATAAATATAATAGAACATCTTCCAAATTATATTTAGCTAAAAGTGTTACTAATAGATATATTAAGGCGCCAACAATACTGGACGCGATAAAGGCCGCCCCAAAAAAGGAAACAATCTTATTTATAAATTTCCTTGCTGTGAGTTTTCGCAACTTCAGTCTATCTCGGACACTTTTAATGGAATAACAAAAGTCAAAAGTTGGAAATAACATTACAACAGCCAACACAATTGAAAAGTAAATTAATATTTGAGGGAATACGTCTTTAACCCACCAATAACTATCAGCCATTTTATAATATTTTGCAAAGAACAATTTCGAAGCAGAATTACCCATGCCCTTTCCTGACCTTAAGGGCATGGAATAGGGAATGCTATATAAAATCATTAAAAAAGCCATAAATGGTCGTAACATCGTTAAAACCGCATTACTTCTCTTCCTATTTCGAACGATATTTGACATAAATTTCGCGGAAAAATAAGTCACGATGAGTAGCAGACCAACAGCTGGGTTTATTATGATAACAAATGCTACCACAGTAATAAATAACACAATATCAACATATCTAAATATAATATACTTTTTGATAATCCTAAATGATTCAGATAGAGACATCGCAAAAACCAACTCATTTTTCTGAAGGAGAAATTCAAAATAATCTGTATCCTTTACAAAAGCTAATATTTTATTTTCAAGCATTTTATTTATTGCTGATAAATACCGACAAGCTCCTATGGCTGTTTGATTTATCCACCAATTATTTATATTAAAACATAAATACAACGCATATTGCATTTTTTCTTGCTCAAGGATACCAGTTGCTTCTACTGCAATTTTTACTAACAATGGGTGCTGTTGATTGTCATAATCTTTTATAAGTTGGATAATTTGGTCACTTAATTCATTTCTAAAAGCACTCAATAAATTCAACCTTAGACGATAAGCTTCTATTATAAATCGCAAGCAATGCACGGATCGCTTAAATTGATTCGTATCTTTATAATCAATTATTTGGATTTCGCACCAGCAATATTCAGCAATTTTAACAGCCATATCTTCCGGTGCAATTTCGCAATAAAGGACTAGTGCATCACGGAATCGTGAATCAACAGGAATAGACTCAATATCTATTAAGGACGGATCTAATAAAAATTTCTGAACAACAAAGTATTCATTAAATCTTCGATGTACAAAGCTAAATCTTTTCTCTTCCCCCCGCCCAATCCTTCCGATTCGTGCATAAACCAGAATATCCAAAACCGTTTCTATATTTACTTCCGGAAATTGATCTTTAACTTCATCTAAAGATACTTCCAAGCCAAAATTTACCTTGTGTAACATATATAAAGCAATCTCGGTTGCGTATGTTTTTATAATATTTTGCGTTAAACCACTTCGTTTAATGTAATTAACTGATGATTTAAGTCTACTATCGATATAACTGGAAAACAAATCGGCCTGATTTTCGGGAAGTTTATTATCGTTATCTTTTAAATAAGAATGTATCAAACCAACAGCAAAAGGATTACTCGCTATCGGAAGCAGATCACTTCGTTGACTGAATATTAATTTAATAATTTCTTTGTCTATTGATATATATTTATTTAAAGCATCATTTATCTTTAAATGAGAAAACGGGCGAACATTAAGAACAGTACCTGATTTAAATTTTGCCGTAGGTTTTCTAAAATATCTCGATGCCAAAACTCCTCTCGACTCGTGAGCTCCGCCTAAAAAGCTAAATAAAATTTCCGATAGCTTATCAATTAACCACGATGACTCGTCAACATCTAAAACCGCAGGAATTTCATCAAAAGAGTCAACTATAAAGAATAAATGACCATTTTCATATAATCTCTTAAAATATTTATCGAGAAACTCGTCTGCAAAAATATCTTTTCCTTTAAGTGAGTTTAAACAAAATTTATAAAGATCATCTGGCGTTGGAGGGGTATGTTCGTCCCATTTAAACGTTGTGTACCATTCTTTTAAGTTTAGATAGATAGGAATCTTTCTTGTTGGCAATACTTCTTTTATTAAATCCCGGCACAACTTTCTAAGTGCAACACTTTTACCAGACCCTGGATCACCAAGGACTAAGAAAACTTTACTACTATAATTGTTTCTTATTGCTTTTAGCAAGTTCGTTACACGCCGCTTTTTCCCTTTAGATGTTAATGTTTCAACTTCTGCATCTAGAGATGTAAAATGTGCATCACTCCAATTTGCTTCATTATCAAATACGTCTATTCTATTTTCCAAGAAATTGCAAAAAGATTTTAAGCGTGCCGTAAATTCTCGTTCCGGGAAAGAATCATCAAAAGAATTATCGTGTTCTTTCATGACAGTCTTATCCTGCAAAATATAATTTGCAAACAACAGCACCAAGGCCATTACACTAATACAAATTATTACAACAAATTCCCATTCAGAAAACGAGGGTAAGTGATAACTAACTAAAATTTCATTGACATTAGCACGCCAACTTTTTGACATTGATTTAATTATCTTTTCCTGAGCTATAAGAAAGGTGAATGCTGAAATTATTATAAATACAGTATATCTTCTAAGTTTTACCTTACCAAATTCCTTTGGAATTAGAAGGAGATAAACTAACCAAAGGTTGGTTAACACTATAACAAACCAAACTATCGTAATTGGAAAAGAACTAAACATCCTAAAATAGTATAACATCGATACCATTAGCAGCAAGATGCCCAAAAGAGCTAATCTTAAAAATTTCGGAGTGTTTATTTTCGAAAACATGACAAAGTAGGTTTCCGCAAATATAATGAAGACAACTACATAATTTAAATCAAGCAACTACTATTTTAATTCTTACTTCACCACCAACTTCCCGTTCACAATCCTGTCTGCATAATCTTGTATCAGGGCTTTACAATCCTGCATGCCTTTTTGCATTTCAGCGTTGGGTTGCGCGGTCATCAGGTTTTTCTCCAATCCTTTATCGGCAACGGCAAAAACGCCTGTGAAGTTTTTGCCATCAAACAGGTAGGTATAATTACCCTGCATAAACTGGTAGATGTTACCTGTTGAGTTAATAACCCTTGGCTGCTCATCGGGCAGGTTGCTTACCAAACTCCTCCCCCATGACCTGAAGGGTTTGTTATAACCGACTAAATCGACCAATGTTGGATAAATATCCATTTGTGATGCCAGGTCGGTACGCACGCCTTTCAGATTATAAGCGCTGTTGGCACTGTAAAACAGGATAGGCACCGCGAAACGGTTAACCTGCTTACTATATTCGGGATAATAAGTTTGGCTGGTATGATCGGCTGTGATCACAAAAATGGTGTTGTTAAACCAGGGCTGTGTTTTAGCGTAATTGAAAAAGATACGCAGGGAGTTATCTGTATACTGAACACATTTATCAATAGCCAGCGGACCGCCCTTAAACCTTGCTTTATATTTTTCGGGCAGTTGATATGGATCATGCGATGACAGTGTGAACAGCGTAGCCATAAATGGCTGCTTCTGGTTGCTTAGCGTACGCCCCATGAATGGGAAAAAATGCTCGTCCCAAATGCCCCAGATGCCGTCGAAATCTTTGTCGTCGTTGTATTCTGTACGGCCATAATAATTTTTATATCCCAAAATACTGCCAAAACCCTGAAATCCCATCGACCCATTGGCTGCCCCATGGAAGAACGAGGTTTGATATCCCATACTGTCACAAACTGATACCACCGACTGGATATTCTGCTTAGCATAAGGCGATGATGTAAAAGCATTCTGAAAAGATGGGATCCCCGCTATTACCGATGATACAGCATGAATGGATTGCCGTCCTGTAGCGTAAGCATTGGTAAAAATAAGACTGCTGTTTGATAGTGAATCCAAAAACGGCGTATATGATTTAAAGCCTGGGATATTAACATCGCGATTCATGCTGCCCCAATACTCGCGGGCCATGCTCTCCAGTATAATGATAACTACGTTGGGTTTAGCAGCCGGTTTGGTGTTGTATTTTTTTACGGGTTTGATATTACTGCTGATGTATGCTTCGTCTACCCAGTGTTGAAGCTTGTAGTTATTGGTTCCCAGTGTGCGGAATACAGCAAAAGGGGTGTTCAGCACAATATCGCCCTGGTTGGGAACAGTGATGTGTTTATATGCATCAACCATGTTGATAGGCCGTGTGCTATGTGCAAAATCGCCCCTGATACCACCAATAACCAGGGTAAGGATCAACAGGAAGGAAACTATCGACGATAGAAAATACACTTTCTTATCCGTTACCGCAGCGGGCTTTAACTTCACCTGTTTGTACAGCCAAACCCAGCAAACGGAACATAATATAAATATGATGATCACATACCAGTAAGCTTCCGAAAAATGGGTAAATAACAGTTTCTTGTTATTTTCATCGGCCAATACGTCAAGTGTTGCCTTGGTTGAACGCACCTGGCTAAAGCGATAGTAAATGATATCAACAAAGTTGGTGGCGTAAGCAAGCAAATTGGTAACAAAGTACAGGATAGCCATACCTTTTTGAAAAGCCGGCCGGGTATTTACAGTTAAGGGCAAAACGCTGAGCAGGATAAACAGGCTGTTGATGTACAGTAAAGCCGTGGTATCAAAGGCCATACCGTAATAGCACAGTTTAAGCAGCGCCCAAAAGCTATCAACAGCGAACAGGTGCGTATTGAATGCAAAGAACAATACCCTGGCAATAAAATAAAACAAATACCCCAAAAACAGCCTGTATAAAAGTACTTTATATTCGGCCAACCTCAATTTACTTTCCATGAAAAACGCTTTGCTTTAGTTTCCCCAAAGGCTTGACCGGCAGGAGTTGATCAAACCTAATTTACCCCAGGGAGCTAATAAAAAGCGAAAGTAAAAAAAATAGAATAACAATTATTTAATACGAAATCAACGGTGATTTAATGACATTAGGTTGGCAAAACGGAATGTAAATATTTTCAAGAGAGGAAAAACGAACCCTGAGAAAGCTGAACCCCCTCTTTTATAAAAATATATCAAATAGCTTTCAATTGCCTGTACTGCCTTAAAGTAGCCTGGTTGTTTCTTTTGATCCGGTAAGGCAGCTTTTTCAATTTTTCCTGTAATTGCATATAGGCCTGAAAATCGGCATTACCCTGTAGTTTTTTTACCAGTTTATCCAACTGATCTTCAAACTTTACAATTTGCTTATAGGCCTCGTTGTTATCCCTTAAGTTGGGCAAAAATTCCCGGATGGTGCTATACACCCAAACTTCAAACTTAGGGTTAAGCCAGCCTGCAAATTTCAATGCTAAAATTTCGCACATCCATAGCCCATCCAGCTTATTCACAAATATCATGGCTTCCAGGTCAGCAGAATTCTTTGCGCTGTTCCCTTCAAAATTCGATTCATTAAACGGCAAGGGCATGCTTTTCAATTCGTCAATAAAATCTTTAGTTTGTTTCAACTTTAAAAACTCTGTTGGGTTTTTCCCAAAGATCTTGCCCATTTCTGTGGCATTGATCATTAAATCCTTATCGCTGATATCAAACTCAACAACCTGATTATTAAATTCAAATTCAAAAACTGCATTTACCATAAGCCTGCTCTAATAGTATATCTAACTAAAATACAAGTATACTAACAGCAATTTTAAAACTATAAAAATTAGCAAAAAAGTTTTAAACAATCAAAAAGCCATAAAAATTAGCAATCAATTAGTAACTGAATCTGATGTCAACTTTCCACCACTCTAAAATAAATCCCCTGCTTCCCATTGCAAACTTAAATCATTTTACTAACTTTGAAACACAAAGTACTTTTATAAAACAAAGTAAAAGCAACAAAAAACATATAACATGAACCTTTTTGTAGATGAACATTCGATAGTGCGCAGGATCTGGGGCAAGGCAGATACCATCCTGTTCATTTTCGCCGGGGCCGCAGCCGAGTTTGCTTTAAATAAGGCTGTCGACTGGCTTTATTTCACGGGCAAACTTCCTGCTGATCCTTTAGCACGCCTGTTTAGCACCGTAGCCTATTCGCGGCAAATCATTTTTTCGGAACGCGATGAAGCTTTAAAGGCTATTGATAAAATAAATGCCATTCATAAAGGTGTTGAAACCGCCCGTGGTTCCCAAATACCCGACTGGGCTTATCGTGATGTGCTGTTCCTGTTGATCGATCTGTCCATCCGTTCATATGAATTACTGGAAAAGCCTCTTAGCGCAGCCGAAAAAGCCGAAGTGTTTAACGTATTTAACCGGGTTGGCGAACGAATGCGGCTAACAGGGATACCATCAGATTATCAACACTATCTTCAAATGCGCAAAGAACACCTTGAACACAATTTAATTAACAGCGCCTTCACTGCCGATTTATATCATCAGTATAAAAAACATCTTGGTTTTGCCAGGTATCAGATTCTGAAGCAGGCACAGTTGCTAACCGTGCCCACACAGGTTAGCCAACAACTGCCGCTGGGTAAAATAGCCTGGCTTTGGCCTGTACTAAAGGTATATAAGGCAATAAAAAACCTTAAACCCGGAAAGTTTTTAAGGGATGCCCTCCTGCCGGTGCAATACAAAATTCAGATCCAGGGAATGGACCAGACATATGCTTTAAATTAATCCATGAAAACAGCTATTAAACATTTCGGGATCTTTGTGCAGCAGCAGGCGCTCTCCTGCCTGTTCCCGGTTTTGGTATTTGCCATGCTGGCACTTTCGCATTTGTTTACAGGCATTTTGCCCCGTTATGACTTTATGCTGATAGCCTGCCTGCTCATTCAGGCTGCTTTATATTACACCGGGATCGAAACTAAGGATGAAGTACTGGTAATTTGCATATTTCACCTGCTGGGCCTGGTAATGGAGCTCTTCAAAGTTCACTACGGCTCATGGGCCTATCCTGAATTTGCTTATCTGAAAATAGGCGGCGTTCCGTTATACAGCGGCTTTATGTATGCCAGTGTTGCCAGCTATATGTGCCAGGCCTGGCGAAGGCTTAACCTGCAAATACAAAACTGGCCTAATCGTTACATTACCCGCACTATAGGTATTTTGATATACTTTAATTTTTTTAGCAATCATTTTATGCCCGATATCCGCTATGGCATAGGCGTGCTGATCCTTTATTTTTTCAGGCGGTCGGTAGTAGTTTTTCATTTACAGGGAAAAGTCTTTCGCATGCCAACAATATTATCATTTATGCTGATAGGTTTTTTCATCTGGCTTGCCGAAAATATAGCTACCCGGCTTGGGGCCTGGCGCTATGCATACCAGCACCATGCCTGGACAGTAGTAAATTATCAGAAAATAAGCTCCTGGGCCTTCCTGGTAATTGTAAGCTTTATCATTGTTGCCGAACTGAAATTATTAAAAGACAGCACAAAGCCGTTACCGGTGTTATCAGCTTGAATACTTTCACAATGTCAAGCTCGGTAATTTCAAAGTAAAGGGGCTAAGCATAAAAGAAGTTTCTTCAGTTCCTTCACATATGTCTAAAATAGCTTGCTCCCAAAGTCCCCAAATCCGAAATCGAAATTCCGAAATCCGAAATTATAATGAAATCACAATTCCCTGATCACCCGGCATGGATTTCCTGCAGCAACTATATTTGCCGGAATACTTTTGGTCACCACACTTCCTGCACCTATTGTCGTATTATCACCTATGGTGACTCCGGGACAAACAATTACACCACCACCCAGCCACACGTTATTGCCAATAGTAATAGGTGCCGCATATTCGGGGCCTTTGATCCGTTCGGCAGCTATTACCGGGTGATAGGCTGTATAGAGCTGCACATTGGGCGCCAGGAACACGTTATCGCCAAAGGTAACACGGGCACAATCCAATATAATGCAGTTAAAATTCAGAAACAGATTATCCCCGGCTATTATATTAAAGCCATAGTCACAGTAAAAAGGCGATTGAATATCAATATTGCCTTTAAAGCTTCCCAGCAGTTGTTTTAACAGGGCGGTTTTGGTTTCTTTATCATCATAGCTTGCGGCATTGTATTGTGTAAACAATTGCCGGGCCTTTGAACGGGCGGCAACAAGTTCGGCATCCCCGGCATTATACAGTTCGCCGGATATCATTTTTTCAAGTTCAGTCATAGGGTAATGTTTGCATATGCAGGTTACAGGCAAATATAGGTGCTCATTATTTAAACCGGCCACTCATCAACAATGCAAACGCTGTTATAATTCGTTGCATTACCAGGGCATTTGCTTCAATAGGTGTGGTTAATGCACTGGACTTGGATTCATTTCAAATTTCAAAAACTATTCCTTCCTCGTTAAGTTATCTTAATAGTTAACTTTTCATAAATAAAAAGAAAAAAATATGAAAAATTTAAGAATAACAGCCGCAGCTATCGCCCTGTCATTAGCCGGCTCTTTGGCATTAGCTAACGGACACCAAGGTCAAAATACCGGTGTATCAGTAACAAAGTACACATTGACTACTGATACTGTGCCAGATAAAAATAAAAAGAAACCAAAAACTCCGGTGCCCACACCAAAACCAACAGATCCTGTGCCAAGTCCAACACCAACGCCGACACCAACGCCTACTGATCCAAATCGGGTACCAACTCCTGCGCCAACGCCAACACCAAACCCTTCACCAACACCTAATACCCCTAATCCGGCGCCGCAGCCAAACACCCCTAACCCAAGCCCTATACCAAATACGCCAAGCCCAACAACACCAAGCCCGACACCTAATCCGTCGAGCCCAACCAGGCCAGCAAGTCCTGGTCAATAATTATAGGTCGGTTTTATAACATGAACGCCCCGGGGGATATTGCAACCCGGGGCGTTCATGTTATATTTTCTAATTTATTTAATTACTGACCTGGGTAAAGGTATAAGGCAGATTAGTGAATGTACCACCTAATATCTGCGACGTTTCAATAGAGGCAATGGTACCATCATCATTATAGTTTACTTTTTTCGTGGTCATGCTATAGGTACCGGTTATCACATTTTTTGATGGATCTATAGAGGTAATTATGATAGAACCCGAACCTGGCTCAACCACCCCCACCTGATTATAGGATGTACCGCCTGTTGATGTGAAGTAAGCCATATTTACCCTGTTGGTAGCGTCAACCTTATAAGTAGCCACCGGAAAAGTATTGACATTGGTAGCATTAGCATCACTTAAAGTAATCGTCCATTTTACTCTTTTCAGGTCAGCAGTACCAACTACATTAAATGATTTTGTTTTAGCAGTAGCATCATAATTTATAGTAGCGGTAACATCATCCGGGATCCATGATGTACCATTTATAGTTGCGGCAAGTATTTGGTCGGAAGTAGTGGAAGCAGAAGTAACAACGTCCTTTTTACAGCCCTGGAATATTATAGCTGATAAAACGAACAGCATTAATAGTTGGATTTTCCTCATATATAAATTTTATGCAAATAACGATGTTTAAGAAGTAATAATCACAACCGAAATTACTTTTTTCACATATTTTAACATTCGCCGGCACGGCGGCTTTTAATAGTTAAGCCCCAATTATAATACAATTCATTTTATTTAACCATATTAGGCCGAAATTTTTAAACATGATCAACGTAAACGAATATTTTGAAGGTGCCGTAAAATCACTGGCATACACCACTCCGCAAGGGCGCTCAACCATCGGCGTTATTGAACCCGGCGAATATGAATTTGGCACATCAAGTCACGAAACCATGACCGTAATTGAAGGCAGCCTTGAAGCTTTATTACCAGGCCAAAGCCAATGGCAAACTTTTACCAACGGTCAAGTATTTGAGGTTGAAGCCAATACATCATTTAAAGTAAAAACAGAAATACAGAGTTCATATTTGTGTACTTACAGATAGTTTATAACTATGGTTCATGGATCATAGTTGATGGTTCATAGGACCGATCAATAATTTGAAGCGAATGGTGCATTAGGAATAATAGGAGCGGATACCGGCCCGTGGCTAATCCTGTGTAGTATAAGCGGATAGCCCGCCGCAGGCAACGCCCATTCAGTTGGCAGCTTAAAGTAGGCGGTTAGCCGTTTTTTTGTCTGAACCCGAATTAAACTATTCCTTCGTTTACCCTGCAAAGATATTATATGCCTCCGGTATCCGAAAGTCCTCCTATCTTCCTCAATTAATCCAACTTTCAACCATGATCTATGAACCATCAACTATGAACTAACTTCCCAAATCCTACTAATCACATAGAGAAACACCACAAAATTTAATTTGGTTATAGCTAAAAAGTCAGCTTTAATAAATGTATTGCACAAGTTTGGTATAACTTTATATTGATTCTAAATAATTTTTTTCGTACTTTCATTTTGTACATCATAATATTTGTCTCTTTTTGTTGAGATAATGTTAAATAATTATGATTTAAATAATTGATTTTTTAGAAATCTTTAAAAATTACCGTAAATTTTATAATTTATTTGAGTTTTGGTAACTTCGTGGTTACACCCCTTATAAAATTGTAAACGGTTTAATTTAAACAATGGATCAAACTGATAGCCACCAGGGTCTTTACAGACCGGAATTTGAACACGATTCGTGCGGAACGGGATTTATAACCAATATCAACGGTCATAAAACCAACCAAATTATTGATAACGCGTTAACCATGCTCGAAAACATGGAACATCGCGGTGCGTGCGGATGCGACCCCGAGAGCGGGGACGGTGCGGGAATTTTAATACAATTGCCCCATGAGTTTTTAATGGAAGAATGCTCAAACCTCGAGATCAGCCTGCCGGAACCCGGCGAGTATGGTGTAGGTATGATATTTTTACCTAAAGATTCGGCCCAGAAAAAGGCCTGCCGTACCATTATTAACAATGCTATTGAAAAATTAGGTTTACATAAGCTGGGCGAGCGTAAGCTTACCGTTGATTCATCAGTTATTGGTGAAACAGCCCGCCAGGCCGAGCCTGATATTGAGCAAATTTATATTGCAAGGCCGCATCACATTACCAACGCCGATGATTTTGAACGCAAATTATTCGTGCTCAGAAGGTATATCAACAAAACCATTACTGAAACAGTAGCCGGCGCTTCTGATAATTTTTATTTTACATCGTTAAGCTGTAAAACAATTATTTACAAAGGGCAGCTTACTACCTACCAACTGCGTAAATACTATACCGATCTTTCTGATCCGCGTATTGCATCGGGCTTTGCCATGATCCACTCGCGTTTTTCTACCAATACTTTCCCTTCATGGAAACTGGCCCAACCATTCCGCTTAATTGCGCATAACGGCGAGATCAATACCCTTACAGGTAACTTAAACTGGTTTTATGCCGGCCTGAAATCATACGCTTCGTCGTACTTTACTGCCGAAGAAATGGATATGTTGTTGCCGGTGATTGATAACAACCAGTCGGATTCTGCCTGTCTGGATAATATCATTGAAATATTGTTGCACTCCGGCCGTTCATTGCCACATGTGATGATGATGCTGGTGCCTGAAGCATGGGATGGCAACGAAGCCATGGATCCGCTTAAAAAAGCCTTCTATGAGTTCCACGCTACACTAATGGAGCCATGGGATGGACCTGCCGCAATTACCTTTACCGATGGTAAACTGGTAGGAGCCCTGCTTGACCGCAATGGTTTGCGCCCACTGCGCTTCGTGGTAACCAACGATGGTCGTGTAATAGCCGCTTCTGAAGCAGGTACTTTAGCTATCGACGAAAGCACTGTTTTACGCAAAGGCCGTTTACAGCCCGGTAAAATGTTATTGATCGACACTGAAAAAGGCCGTATCATTACAGATGAGGAGATCAAGAAACAAGTTGCTTCACAGCAGCCATATGGCCGCTGGTTAGAAAACTATAAAATTAACCTGAGCGAGCTTTCAGAACCGCGTTTGGCTTTCGCCAGCCTGTCTGAAGCTTCTGTTTACCGTTACCAGCAGGTATTTGGCTACAGCCGTGAGGATATTGACACCATCATTAAACCAATGGCATTAGATGGCAAAGAGCCGGTAGGCTCAATGGGTACCGATGTGCCTTTGGCTATCCTTTCGGACAAACCTCAGCACCTGTCAAGCTATTTCAAACAGTTCTTCGCGCAGGTAACCAATCCGCCAATCGACCCGATCCGTGAGCGTTTGGTGATGAGCCTTGCTACCTTTATCGGCAACAATGGCAACCTGCTTGATGAGGATAAAATGCATTGTCATTGCGTGGTATTGAAACACCCGATATTGAAAAACCATCAGTTAGAAAAACTGCGCAGTATCGATACCGGCCTGTTCCACGCTAAAACACTGCAAACATACTTTAAGGCTGATGGCCTGCCGGGTTCACTGGAAAAAGGCATTGCACGCCTTTGCCGCTACGCCGAGGATGCTGTTGATGACGGCTTTGAGGTATTGATCCTTTCGGATCGTGCGGTTGATTCTGAGCATGCCCCTATCCCTACCCTGCTGGCTGTATCAGCAGTACACCACCATTTGATCCGCAAAGGTCGCCGTGGCGCTGTTGGCCTGGTTGTTGAAACCGGCGATGCCTGGGAAGTACACCACTTTGCTTGCTTACTGGCCTTTGGTGCTACAGCTATCAACCCGTACCTGGCGCTTTCAACTATTGAAACCCTTAAAGATAATGGCAGCCTTGAAACCAGCTACGATATCAAAAAGCTGCGGAATAACTACGTTAAATCTATTAACGATGGCTTGTTGAAGATCTTCTCGAAAATGGGGATCTCAACCTTACAGTCATACCATGGCGCACAGGTATTCGAGATCCTTGGTTTAAACAAAACCGTTGTTGACAAATACTTCCACGGTGCAGTTACCCGCATAGGCGGTTTAGGCCTCGATGAAATTGCCCGTGAAGCACTTTGCAAACACAAAATGGGCTTTGAAGCTAAAGGAGCTGACAACCTGTTACCTGAAGGTGGTATCTACCAGTGGAAACGCCGAGGCGAAGCCCATTTGTTTAATCCTACTACCGTTCACCTGTTACAGCACGCCACACGTACTAATAGCTACGAGGTATATAAAAACTATGCTAAGGCAGTAAACGAGCAAACTGAAAAACACTTCACCATCCGTGGTTTACTTGATTTTGCCCACCACCGCGAATCGATCAGCATTGATGAGGTTGAACCTGCAGAAAGCATCATGAAGCGTTTTGCTACAGGCGCCATGTCATTCGGCTCTATCTCACACGAGGCGCACAGCACCATGGCTATTGCCATGAACCGTATTGGCGGTAAAAGTAATACTGGTGAAGGTGGCGAAGACGAGATGCGTTACGACAAATTGCCAAACGGCGATTCGTTACGTTCTGCCATTAAACAGGTAGCATCGGGCCGTTTTGGGGTAACTTCAAACTACCTTACCAACGCCGATGAGTTGCAGATTAAAATGGCACAGGGTGCAAAACCAGGTGAAGGCGGTCAGCTGCCGGGCCACAAGGTTGACGACTGGATCGCTAAAACCCGTCACTCTACTCCGGGTGTAGGTTTGATCTCTCCTCCGCCGCACCACGATATTTACTCTATCGAAGATTTGGCACAGCTTATCTTCGATCTTAAAAATGCAAACCGTGCAGCCCGTATCAACGTTAAATTGGTATCAAAAGCAGGTGTAGGTACTATTGCAGCCGGTGTTGCCAAAGCACACGCAGACGTAATCCTGATTGCAGGTTATGACGGTGGTACTGGTGCATCGCCAATAAGCTCTATCAAACATGCTGGCTTGCCATGGGAGCTTGGTTTAACCGAAGCTCACCAAACACTGGTACGTAATAAACTGCGCAGCCGTGTGGTGCTACAAACAGACGGTCAACTGAAAACTGGTCGCGATTTGGCAATCGCAGCCCTGATGGGCGCCGAAGAATGGGGTGTGGCTACTGCTGCCCTTGTTGCCGGCGGTTGTATCATGATGCGTAAATGCCATCTGAACACCTGCCCTGTAGGTGTGGCTACTCAAGATCCTGAATTACGTAAATTATTCTCGGGCAAACCTGAGCATATCGTTAACCTGTTCCGCTTTATGGCCGAAGAGTTGCGTGAGATCATGGCCGAGCTTGGTTTCCGTACTATTCATGAAATGGTTGGCCGCGTACAGTTCCTGAAAGTGAAAGATAACCTGCAAAGCTGGAAAGCCAAAAAGATTGACCTTAGCGGCATCCTGCACCCGGTTACCAACACCAAAGGTATGACCTTGTACAACAGTGAATCACAGGATCATGGCATGGCCAATATCCTTGACTGGAAACTATGGGAAGCTGCGAAACCCGCTATTGAAGATAAAACCCCGGTATTTGCTTCGTTTGATGTGATCAACGTTGACCGCACCATCGGCACCTTGTTATCTAACGAGATTTCTAAAGTTTATGGTTCGGCTGGTTTACCTGACAATACCGTTAACTTCAAATTCAAAGGTTCGGCTGGTCAAAGTTTTGCAGCATTCACCACTAAAGGTGTTTCTTTCGAGCTGGAAGGCGAAGCTAATGATTATGTAGGTAAAGGTCTTTCGGGCGCTCAGATAGCCGTTTATCCGGCAGCTAATGCAACATTTGTACCTGAAGATAACATCATCATCGGTAACGTGGCCCTTTACGGCGCTACATCTGGCGAGCTGTTTGTAGGCGGTATGGCCGGTGAACGTTTCGCGGTACGTAACTCAGGTGCCACCACGGTTGTTGAAGGTATTGGCGACCACGGTTGCGAGTACATGACCGGTGGCCGTGCATTGATTCTTGGTAAAACAGGCCGGAACTTTGCAGCCGGTATGAGCGGCGGTATAGCCTGGGTTTATAACCCTGAAGGTACTTTTGCAGAAAATTGCAATACCGAAATGGTTGACCTTGACCCGCTAAGCGTACAAGACGAAGAGCAGATCCTCACCCTGCTGCGTAAACACATCACCTTAACCGGCAGCAAGCTGGCGCAAAAGATACTAAACAACTGGAATGAAGCATCAACCCAGTTTGTGAAAGTATTCCCGAGAGAGTATAAAAAAGTATTAGAGAAATTACAATATCAAACCATAGGCTAAGAAATGGGAAAACCTACAGGATTTCAGGAGTTTAATCGCGAACTTCCATCAAAAGTTCCGGCTGCTGAACGCGTTAAGAACTATAACGAATTTGTGAATTTATATACTGAAGAGAAGCTTAACCAGCAATCGGCCAGGTGTATGAATTGCGGTATCCCTTTCTGCCATTCGGGATGCCCCCTTGGTAATATCATTCCTGAGTTTAACGATGCCGTGTATCGTAAAAACTGGGAAGAAGCTTACCATATATTATCATCAACTAATAACTTCCCTGAGTTTACAGGCCGTATCTGCCCTGCCCCATGCGAATCTGCATGCGTGTTAGGCATCAACAAACCGCCTGTTGCTATTGAGGAAATTGAGCGCCATATCATCGAGATCGCTTATGAGAAAAACCTTGTAAAACCAACTGCACCGCTTGTTAAAACGGGCAAAAAGGTAGCCGTTGTAGGTTCGGGCCCTGCGGGTCTTGCCGCAGCAGCCCAACTGGTAAAAGTTGGCCACACCGTTACCGTTTACGAACGTGATGACCGTGCAGGTGGTTTATTACGCTATGGCATCCCCGATTTTAAACTGGAAAAATGGGTTGTTGAGCGCCGCGTTGAAGTAATGGAAAAAGATGGCGTTATATTTAAATACAACAGCGAGGTTGGTGTAAACGTAGCTGCTGATGAACTGGTACGTAACAACGATGCCGTGATTTTAGCAGGAGGTTCAACAATCCCGCGTAACCTTAACATTCCGGGCCGTGAGTTAAAAGGCATCCATTTTGCAATGGATTTCCTGAAACAACAAAACAAACGTGTTAGCAATATTGAAGTTACTGCCGAAGATATTATAGCTACAGGTAAAGACGTAGTGGTAATTGGCGGTGGTGACACCGGATCAGACTGTGTGGGTACTTCAAACCGCCAGGGTGCTGCATCAATCAAGCAATTTGAGGTGATGTTCCAGCCGCCGGCTCAGCGTACACAGCATATGCCATGGCCTACTTACCCAATGGTACTGAAAACTACCAGCTCACACGAGGAAGGTGCCGACCGTTTCTGGGGTGTTAATACTTTAGAATTTTTAGGCGATGAAGAAGGTAACCTGCGTGCCCTGAGAGTAGTTGATGTTGAATGGGAACAGGATTTTATGGGTCGCCCTGTAAAATTCCATGTAGTTGAAGGTTCGGAGCGTGAAATCCCTTGTCAGCGTGTATTCCTGGCTATGGGTTTCTTACATCCACAGCATGATACTTTCATCAGCCAGCTTGGCGTTGAAATTGACGACCGTAAAAACGTTAAAGCCAAAGAAGGTGTTTACCGTACCAACGTAAGCAAAGTGTTTACAGCAGGCGATATGCGCCGCGGACAATCATTGGTGGTTTGGGCTATATCTGAAGGCCGCGAAGCTGCCCGCAAGGTTGACGAGTTTTTAATGGGCCACTCTCTGCTGGAAAGCAAAGATGCTGTTAACCAGTTTGACCAGGTGTTTTAGTGGTAGAGATTGGAGGTTTGAGATCAGAGGTTAGTTACTTTTCTCCTTTTTCATAAAAACAACAAAGCCGGGCGTTTGCCCGGCTTTGTTGTTTTTACGTTATTTGTTTACTTTTCAAGGTATTCTTTAAGCGAAATACCCGTAATATGTGTCCAACCGGCAACAAAATTTTCTTTTTTGAAGGAATCCAACGGCGGGAAAGTTTCCAGACCGCTATGGGTGAGGATTAATCTGGTACCATTCCCTTCAGGAAAAAGTTCCCACGTAACTTCCGAGTCGCCTTCGTAGCCATCATATCGCCAGGTATAAGCAATGATTTTACCCTCAACAACTTTAGTTACCCGGCACAGGTGACGGTATTGAAAATTATCCTTATCTCCCGCCGTAAATTCAAATTCAAATCCTACCTCGGGTTTAAATTCGGCAAGGTCAAAATACCATTCTTTCATTTTTTCTTTAACGGTAATGGCTTCCCATACCTTTTGAATGGGCGCCGAATAAACACGTTCAATTACAAATGGTTGTGTGCTCATAGTTTGCTGTTTTTATGGTTATCTGTATTTTGTTCGTTGGTTAAAAAAGCGTCGAGGGCATCCAGTTTCTGCGTCCAAAACCGGCGGTATTGCTCTGCCCAGTCTGTAACTTGCTTTAACTGTTTCAAATCGGCATGGCAATAGCGTTCCCTCCCCTGTTGCTTAATAATGAGCAAACCGCATTCGGTTAATATTTTTATGTGTTTGGATACGGCCGGCCTGCTGATATCAAAATTATCGGCCACGGCATTAAGGTTCATTTGCCGGCTGGCCAGCAGGTTAATGATCTCACGACGGGTTGGGTCGGCAATGGCCTGGAAAACATCTCTTCGCATAGTAACAGAACGGAAACATGAAACCGTTCGGTTACAAATATAAATGAAACCATTTGGTTACGCAATATCTATTTTAATTTTCTTAAAAAGACGCAACACGCACCTACAGGGTGCTACTTTACTTTCAACATACTTATTTACAAGCATATGCAATACACCCCTATCCTCAAATCATTTCATTATTCGCCAAATAAGCGATATGGTCAGCAAGCAGCAGCGCCTATACCATAGGTAATTTTACGTAGTGAAAATTGGGTGATTATACCTATTTCGGGGTATTGCTTTTTACCATATTTTTATCCCACCTGAATGTTTAATGCAATTTAATACAATGGCAGTACGTATAGTATCTATAAAAACCGACAGCGCACCGCACGATAACCCGTATGTGGCCATCGACTCACTTGAATGGATCAACGAGCGGATCAATGTAAAAGGCCTCACCGAAAGGTCGAAACTTTATGACTGGATAAAACATGAGGATGGTGAGGCTTACATTATTGACGACAAAGGCAATAAAACCAGCTTGATCCCTGCTGTTTGTCCCAAGGGCAACAAGTATGTTAAGACTGTTTACGACGAATCGAAACCCGACTATCTGCTCGGCTTACCGGAATGTGCCTGAAAAGTTGTTACCAGTTTTTAAAAGGATGAACGCTTAACCTGGCATTGTAATACCGATCATCGCCGGTTACCTCAGCTGTTACCCATGGCGGCAGCTCAAATTCTTCATCCTCGCTGCCAAGCTCAATTTCGGCCATCAACAAACCCTGGTTATCGCCTAAAAACTCGTCAACTTCCCAAAGTTTACCGGCGTGGTGGATGTCATAGCGGTATTTTTCCAACTCGGAGGCGGCAAAATTATCAAGCAACTGAACGCCATCGGCTGCGGGAATAGTATATTCAAACTCGCTTCGGCTAAAACCTGCTGTACTTCCTTTTATAGTGATATATGCTTCGGTATCAGTAACCCGTACCCTTATTGTTTTCTTTTCATCACTAAAAATATACCCCTGCCTGAAATGCATTGCCTCAGGCTTTGTTACCAGCTGCCATTTTTCCCGATCTACCAAAAATTTACGTTCTATTTCAATTGCCATCAGTTTATATCAGATTTACTTACAATCTGCAATTTTAGCATTATTTAACATTTGGGCATTGGTAAATATCATATATTTATAATATATCGAACCTATATGCTAATTGCTAAACCTTTTACAAATTTAACCTGCATTGTATTGACTTTGTTTTGCCTTGGCTGTAAACACCGCAACATTGTTAAACATGACGGCGAAAAAGATCTGATCTCATTTAAACCTGTCTTTGGCATCAGCTATACCGAAATTGCGCGGCGCTCACAAAACGGGCTATCATTTAACCATTTTGGTTACCAGTTAGAACCGGAATGGAAAATGCGATTTGTTTCAAATGATTCTACCAGTATCTATAGCCCAACAAAAAAACAGTTCATCAATTTTCCCCTTACCCGTGGTTATGACTCTATTTTTAATACGGCCCGCACCTGGCTCAAAGTTAAAACCATGACAAAAGACAGCATGATCATTGAATTGCTCAAGGCCTATGCAGATTCGGTTGACACTCGCGGCGCTAAAGTTTACATGGTTTTTTATGCGGATAAGTATATAAACAATGTACTTCATGGCGATTTAAGCAAATGCAAAAGTCCCAGCCGAAGGGATACTGTATATATACAATCATTAACCAATGCAGCCAATAAAGATTTTACCAAAGCATTTGCCGCAAGACAACCTGTTGAACTCGAAAGCAAAAGCCCGCATGTTACTTTTAGTAAACGCCATACAGAGCCCACCATGCTCAACAACTTCGATACTTCCTATGATTATATGAACCCCGAGTTTGATATTACCATCGATAAAGCATACAGCAATTTTTACTATTCATTCTCCATGTTTATTGATCCGGCCGGGCAAATACATTATGGAAAACCCCTTACGGTATTTACAGAAAAAAGCTACGAGGAAAATTATATTCACCTCTCTACAGCGGTAATGAACAGTTACCTTAAATACTACCTGAACTTTATTCCCGGTAAAACACTTGGTATAGTGCATACCAGTGAGATAGCCGTTCATGTTACGGGAAACCGGGGCGTATAGATTCAAGTCACGAGGTTATGTAACCTCCTCGTTTTAGCGTTCATAATAAGTCATATATTTAACAAATACCTATATGATAACTAACAAATCTATAGCAAAATTAACCTGCATTGTTTTGGCTTTGCTTTGCATGGGCTGCAAACAACGTAACATTGTTAAACACAATGGCGAAAAAGACCTGATTTCGTTTAAACCTGTATTGGGTATCAGCTATACAGAAATAGCGCGCAGATCAGATAACGGGCTGTCATTTAATAACTCCGGTTATCAATTAGAGCCGCAATGGAAAATACAATTCGTTTCCGATGACTCAGTCAGCATTTACAGCCCGACAAAAAAACAATTTATCAATTTTCCGCTTACCCGCGGATACGATTCCGTTTTTAATACCGCCCGCAGCTGGTTAAAAATTAAGACCATGACTAAGGATAGCATGATCATCGAAATGCTTAAAGCTCGCGGCGATTCAGTTGATACCCGTGGCGCAAAGGTTTATATGGTTTTTTATGCCGATAATTATATTAAAAACACACTTCACGGTGATTTGAGCAAATGTAAAAGCCCTAACCGCAAAGACTCGATATATATAAAGCAGTTAGCCGAAGCTGCCAATAAAAACATTAAAAAAGCTTTTGCAGCCCGCCAACCGGTTGAGCTTAGCAGCAGCAGTAACCGGATAAAAATAAAAAAACTCCATACCGAGCCAACCATGCTCAACAATTTTAACCCATCCGACTATATGCGCCCCGAGTTTGACATCACTATTGACAAAGCCTATGCAAACTTTTACTATTCGTTCTCAATTTTTGTTGACCCCGTGGGGCGGATGCATTATGGTAAACCCCTACGGGTATTTTTCGAAGAAACTCAAAGGGTAAGCAATACCCATCTTTCAAAAGCCGTAATGGAAACTTACCTCAAGTTTTATCTTGATGTGAAGCCAGGCAGTACACTTGGCATTGTGCATACCAGCGAGATTGCAGTAAACGTTACCGGCAAAAGTGGCTTATAATGATATCGGTCCATTTTTTAGCCATTTATCAAATTATCTATATCTTTAGCAGCAATGCTACTTATCAATCTTAAAAAGTTAAAACCGGCAGCATTTGGGCTGCTCATCATTATATCTGCCTTTATTTCAGGTTGCGGCAGCGGCTCTTCAGGTAACAAGAAAAGAGAGTTGATCTCCTTTAAACCTTACAATGGCATCAACTACTCTGAAGTATCCAGACGTCAAAAAAATGGCCTCTCGTTTAACGAATACGGTTATCAACTGGAGCCGCAGTGGAAGCTAAAATTTGTTTCAGACGATTCGATAAGCATTTTCAGTCCAACAAAAAATGCATTTATTAATTTCCCGCTAACACGTGGCTATGATTCAATCTTCAACGCAGCGCGCTCATGGTTAAAGATAAGGCAAATCAATAAAGACAGTATCACCATGGAGATCCTGATCCAGAAAGGGGATTCACTTGATGTTAAAGGCACCAAGGTGTTCATGCGATTTTTTGCTGATAATTATGTAAAAAACGTTTTGCACACCGATACCGCTACATTAAGAAGGCCAAGCCGTGCCGATACAGTATTCATCCGTTCGCTTGCCGCTAAAGCAACTGCAGATTATACCAAGGCTTTTGCAGCCAGACAGCCGGCTACAATAACCAGCAATAGCCCGCTGGTAACCGTATCTCGCCGCACTACCAAACCGGACATACTTAATAATTTCGATAACTCTGATGACTACCTCGACCCTACTTACGACATTGTGATCAAAAATGCCTATAAGGATTTCTATTTTTCCTTCACCATGTATGTTGATGATAAAGGTAGTTTGTACTACGGTGCCCCGCTTGTCGGATTTAACGGCGACCAGGAAAGAGAAGCCGATTATATTCATACCTCAAAAGCCGTTGTGGACAGCTACTTTAAATTTTACCTTAATGTAAAGCCTGGTACTACCCTGGGCATCATCCACTCAAGCATGGTTTCGGTACATGTTGAGGGCAAGGCCAAAACTGCAGCCAAGTAACAATTGTGCTATTTTGTATAAGCGCATAGCTTTTAGCGTTTAACTTTCGCAAGCGGCTAAAAAAGCATTTGTAAAAAAGTGTTAAATAAACGGCCGCTAAAAATGCAATACGGCTAAATGTTTATATTAGCCCCTGTTACTTCTTTAACTTATATTGATGATCATACGTCGATTTTTACTCCTATTAAGCCTGTTAACCGCCTTTGGCGCATCTGTTTTTGCCCAGCAGGATAGCATCCCGCTAACAACCATAATTGAAAAAACAAGCAAGTTTAACAGCAGCTACCCTATCGAGAAAGTTTACCTGCATACAGATAAACCTTATTACGCTGTTGGCGATACCATTTGGTTTAAGGCCTATGTAACCATTGAAAAGCACCAGCCATCGGCATTGAGCCGCATTGTTTATGTCGACCTGATCAACAACCGCGATTCTGTAGTTGAGAGTCAGCGCATTGCAGTTACAAACGGTTTTGCAAGTGGTAACATTGTGCTTAACGGAGATACTTATAAACAAGGAGCTTACCGCCTGCGAAGCTACACCAACTGGATGCGTAATTTTGACCCGGATTATTTTTATGATCATACTTTTAATGTTGGCAATGCCATAGATAACCAGGTACGCACCAACATCACTTATAAAAGCTCAAGCAAAAGAACAGGCGTTAAAGTTGATGCTACCATCCTTTACAAAGGGCCGGATAACAGTCCGTATGCCAACAAAAAAGTAAACTGGCAGCTGATGAAAAATGGTGACCCTGTAAGCAAAGGCCACGGTATTACTGACGATAAAGGCATATTGCAGGTTGACCTGCCCGAAAGCCAGGCCGATGTAATTACTGGCGGTATCCTGGTTACTTCCATTGACGTTGGCGACCGTAAAACTATCAGCAGCAGCTTTTCTATGCGCACTGCGGTTAAAGGCTATGATGTGCAGTTTTTTCCGGAAGGAGGGCAGTTAACCAACGGGATCCGTACTAAAGTTGCGTTCAAAGCCATAGCTTCAAGCGGTTTGGGTGTAGACATTAAAGGAACGATAGTTGACGATAAAGGCGCCGAAATAGCCCAGATCAGCAGCGCGCATTTAGGCATGGGAATTTTCGCCATCACGCCGGATCTTGAAAGATCATACAAAGCGAACATTACTTTCCCGGATGGATCACAGGCTACCTATAATTTGCCTCGCGTACAATCAATGGGAATCAATATTGCCGTTTACAACAATGATCCAACCAATCTCACTGTAAAAATATCGGCTAACGATTTGTTTTTTCAGCGCAAGCAAAACAAAAGTTTTTACCTGGTAGCACAAAGCGGCGGCGTTATTTACTATGCGGCTCAAACAGTACTGCAAAGCACAGTTTATTCGGCCAATATCCCTAAAAGTAAGTTCCCTACGGGTATTGTGCAGGTAACGCTGTTTTCATCGGGCGGATATGCTCTGTGCGAACGGATTGTATTTATTCAACATAATGACCAGATGAACCTGGCCCTTAAAACGGATAAACCATCCTACAGTACAAGGGGGAGTGTTAAGATCACAGTATCGGCAAAAAATAATACAACCCCGGCCGAAGGCAGCTTTTCGGTAGCTGTTGTTGATGATGGCACGGTACCATCAAATGAAGATGCAGAATCAACCATATTAAGTAATATGTTGCTCACCTCCGATCTGAAAGGTTACATCGAAAAACCGAACTATTACTTTAATAAACCCGATGATGAAAAACTGGCCAACCTGGATATTTTGATGCTTACCCAGGGTTACCGTCGCTTTGATTATGAGGATATACTGGCCGACAAAAATCCGCCTATATACCTGATGCCGGAGCAAGGCATTGACGTAACAGGAACATTGAGGACCAATGCAGGTCTTCCGGTAGCCAAAGGCAGTTTAAGGTTGCTAATTCCTGATAAAAACTTTTCGGCAGAAACAATTACCGATATGTCGGGCAATTTTAAATTCTCAAACGTGAATGTGCCGGATACATCAAAAATTACCCTGAGCGCCCGCAACAACCCTAACGGACGCAACATGGTTATATCGGTTAATGGCGAAGCTTATCAAAAATTGAACAAAAACAACAACATCCCCGATGAGATCCTGAATATTGACAGCACTTTCCGCCCTTATTTACAAAACAGCTATAAGCAATATCAAAGTTCACGTACCATAAAGGAAGTTGTTGTAAAATCAACCAAGATCGTTAAAAAAGCCAGCCATGCCGATTATGGCACCTTCTCAGGTTTACCTATGCAGGCCGATCATGAAGTATCTGCACAGCAATTACAGGGCTGCCCTTTGTTGTTAAACTGTTTATCAACCATGGCAATGGGCCTTACCTATATTGACAACAATTTTTACGTTACCCGCGATTACAATGCCGGCGGCCGCACCCCGGTACAGGTGTATGTGGGCAGCCTGCCTGTTGATGCCAACTTTTTATCAAGCATACAATCGAGCGAGGTTGAATCTGTGGAGATCTTTTTAAATGATGGGGTAAGCGGCATCAACCGTAGTACCCAAACCAAGGGCGTACTGGTGATTAACAAAAAGGTTGTTAAAAAACAAAAGATAACACTTGCACAACTACAGGAACTTATTCCCAAGCAAAATGTGATCACTTTTGCAGTGCAGGGCTATACCAAGGCCAAGGAGTTTTACTCGCCTAAATATGACGTAACCAAAGCAGGCACGCTTGGGGGTGATTTACGTAATACGATTTATTGGAAACCTAACGTAATTACCGATAAAGCAACCGGTACGGCAACTATCAGCTTCTTTAACAGCGACCAACGCGGCTCATACCGTGCTATAATTGAGGGAATTGACGCCGAAGGTAATATAGGCCGAAGTGTGATCCACTACAACGTAAAATAAACCAGCACAAATTTTGCTGACAGAAAAAAAGCCCTGGTTGCTAAAAAGCAGCCAGGGCTTTTCATTTATCCCTATTTGTATCAATTTATTAGCTTTTGGCTTTGGGCATTGAGCTTTTAGCTATTAATAGTTATATTAGTACAACCAATTAATTTAAACATTATCATCATGAATTTTCAACTTATCAACTGGCTGGCCGTTGTGGTTGCAGCATTATCCGCGTTTTTAGTTGGCGGTATCTGGTACTCTCCTGCCCTGTTTGCCAATGCATGGATGGCAGATAATAAGCTTAGCAGTGCCGAGCTTCAGGCATCCAGCAAAGGGAGGGCCTTTGGCTTTACAGCCTTCTTTTCTATCATTATGGCTGTAAACCTCGCTATGTTTTTAGCCGTTCCAACTACGACTGCCGCTTTAGGGACACTATGGGGTTTCCTTGCCGGCATCTGGACGTTTTGCGCTATTGCCATTCACAGTTTGTTTGAGCTCAAAAGCTGGCGGCTGATCTTCATAAACGGCGGCTATAGCGTAGTGTCCCTAACCCTGATGGGCTTAATATTAGGTACCTGGAGATAAGATGATTATTCACTAATAGAAAACGAATTTATGCGAATTACACGAATAGCTATTGAGCCTTAATTCGTGTAATTCGTTTACACCATTAGTGCAATTAATGCAGGTTCAAAATGACATTGATGTTATATATTCCATGAACAATACTGATGCTTTTTAGTTGAACTTTACAGTAGTCAATCCAAAATACATTACCATGGCAAGCACAACAAGTTCATTTGAAAAAACATTCACCATTGGTGGCGACATTACCATTAATCGTTTAGGTTACGGCGCAATGCGTATCACAGGTCCCGGCATTTGGGGACCGCCGAAAGATAAAGACGAAAGCATCCGTGTGTTGAAGCGCGCTATTGAACTCGGTGTAAATTTTATTGACACAGCCGATAGCTACGGGCCAAATATATCGGAAGAATTAATTGCGAAAGCCCTGCATCCCTACCCTGCCGATCTGTTGATTGGAACCAAAGGCGGTTTGTTGCGTACCGGCCCTAACGAGTGGCCTGTAGATTCTTCGCCGGAGCATTTAAAGGAAGCTCTTGAAGGCAGTCTGAAACGTCTTCAGGTTGAACGTATCGACCTTTACCAATTGCACCGCATCGACCCTAAAGTGCCTGCTGAAAAATCATTTGAATTTTTACAAAAGGCACAGCAAGAGGGCAAGATAAGGCATATAGGTTTATCTGAAGTAAGTGTTGAAGATATTAAACTTGCACAGCAATATTTTGAGGTGGTATCAATACAAAACATGTACAGCGTTGACAACCGCAAATGGGAAGCGGAACTGGAATATACCCGCGACCATAATATCGCGTTTATCCCGTGGTTCCCGCTTGGCGGCGGTAATGTGCAGGGCGAGGAGATATTAAATCGCATTGCAGCCAAACATGGCGCTACACTTCACCAGGTGGCCTTAAGCTGGCTGCTTCACCATTCGCCAAACATTCTGCTTATCCCGGGTACATCAAGTGTAAAACACCTGGAAGAGAATATGAAAACCGCCGATATTCAGCTTTCAGACGATGATATAGATGTATTGAATAGCCTGTCTGAAGCATAAATAAAACTTTGAAGAGCTAAAATTAAAAGGATGTCATTAATTTGGCGTCCTTTTAATTTTGAATCAAATTGAAAGGATAAAAAACCGGCAGCTATTATGAAACATTAGTCCTGAATGAAAAGTAAAGAAGAAATACTAAACAGCTATAACACTACTGGCAAGGATGGCCTGCTGGAAATATCAGCCGAAGACCTGCTCAACGCTATGGAAGCCTACAAACAACAATGGGCCGAAGCGGCTTTTAACGCAGCAAGGAAACAAAGTAACGAAGCTTACGAGTTTGAAACTTTTAATGATTTTATGGCGAGTACCCAGGCTAAGGAACAGGTACAGGATGACTTCAGTGCTATGATAACCGCGGTAGCTGATAATGTAGTCGCCAATTTTTTGCCTGATGACAGTTCGGTAAATCAGTTTGATTTTAATTTTACGATGCAGGGCAAAGGTTATACTGCTTTTTATGCTAAAGATGCTCAGGGATACTGGCAAATGAGCAGATGGGCGGAGCAGTAGGCAGTGGGCAGTTTTGAGTTAGCAGTTTGCAGTGAAAATCTGTTTGACATTCTGTGATATTCGCTGTCCGAAGTCTCTGACTTCGAACAGCGGAGTTTTTTTGTAACTGCAAACAGCAGACTAATGACTGCAAACCGTGTTAAACGTCTGCCACTTTAAAGGGTTTTACATCAACACTTTCCCATACTTTTTGAGTAACATACGGATCATTTTGTTTCCAGGCTTCCATCTCTTCGTCGGTTTCAAACTGTACTATCATGGTTGAGCCAATCATCTTGCCTTCATCGTTTAGCATGGCTCCTCCTAACACAAAATTACCATTGGCTTTTAAAGCCCTGGCACCATCAAGATGATGAGGGCGGGCACCTAACCGACGTTCAAATGCTTCGGCATCGGTATAATCGTAGGCGGTAACGAGGTATTGTTTCATGGGTATCTATTTTAATTGGTATTTAAATAACATGCATGCAGTTTTTGCGCATGCATGCTTTTATCAGGTCCGAATATCTGCAAAACTATCCCATTAAAATAAATTAAAAATTAAATTAAATTTATAACTGTAAAGTTGACAATTTTTACAATATTTGTTTCCCGAAAAACCAACCTGAATAATGAAGAATAATTTGCACCAGGAATTTATTAAGATCTTTAACAAAGAAGCAGACAACGCGTACTTTTCGCCCGGTCGTGTAAACCTTATTGGCGAACATATTGATTATAACGGTGGTTTGGTTATGCCATGCGCCATTACTTTTGGTACTTATTTGCTAACCTCCCCTAATGAGGATGGCGTTTTCCGCTTCAGGAGTTTAAATTTTAGTGAGCAAAAAGATATCCCGTTGCAAATCAGTTATGAAAAAACCGGCGAAAACTGGTTTAACTTTCCTATCGGTGTTATTGACCGCTTTGTAAAGGATGGTCATCCGTTAAAAGGCCTGGATATGTTATTTTATGGCGATATCCCAATTGGTTCGGGTTTGTCATCATCAGCTTCTATCGAGGTGGTTACCTCCTATGCACTTAACGACCTGTTTAACAGCGGCTATAGCAAGCTCGACCTGGTTAAACTGTCAAAAGATGTAGAAAACAACTTTATAGGTGTTAACTGCGGTATCATGGACCAATTTGCAGTTGCCTTTGGCGAAAAGAACAAAGCCCTGATGCTTAACTGCGATACCCTGGATTACCAGGCGGTTGACAGCAATCTTGGCGATTATGTACTTGCCATTATCAACACTAATAAACCCCGCAAACTGGCCGAATCAAAATATAACGAACGCGTAGAGGAGTGCCAGGCAGCCCTAATGGCCTTGCAACAGCAACTGGACATTAAATATCTTTGCGAGATCAATAGCACTACTTTTGAACAATACAAACACCTGATAACCGATCCGATTGTGCTGAAACGCGCAAAACACGTAATTGAAGAAAATGACCGTGTAAAACTGGCCGCAACGGCCCTTGCAGATAACAACCTGACCGAGTTTGGCAGGCTGATGTACGCCTCACATGATTCCCTGCGCGATTTGTACGAAGTAAGCGGTGTTGAACTGGACGCTGTTGCCGAATACAGCAAAACCAACCCTGATGTTGCGGGTGCCCGTATGACGGGTGCAGGTTTTGGCGGTTGTGCCATTGCCCTGGTAAAAGGTGATGCGTACGATAATTTCAGCAAAGAAATAACCGAATATTACACGCAAAAAATAGGATATGCCCCATCTGTTTACAGCTCGCTTATCGGCGACGGTGTAGGTGTATTGGCTTCAGTGCTTAACTAACGGCTTTTTTGTATTTTTGCATTTGGTTCATAGTTGATAGTTCATGGTTCATAGCCTGTTATTAAACACATATTGGCTATGAACTACGGTCTATGAACCATGAACTAAAGAGTATGCGCAAATTAAAATTGGATGAGCTGAACCGGGCTACGGTTGATGAATTTAAAGCACAGGATAAATTGCCGGTAGCCGTGGTGCTGGATAACGTACGCAGTATGCACAATATTGGCTCCATTTTCCGCACCTCCGATGGTTTTGCGGTTGAACAGATTTGCCTTTGCGGTATTACCGCCCAACCACCTCACCGCGAAATTGAAAAAACAGCCCTTGGCGCAACCCAGTCTGTTAACTGGACTTATTACGAAACTCCTCTGCAGGCTGTTGAACAATTACGTAACGATGGCTACCAGATCATAGCCATTGAACAAGCCGAAAACAGCACCATGCTTCACGAGTTTAAACCCGCTGAAGATGGCAAATACGCCCTGATTTTTGGTAACGAAGTAAACGGTGTAAGTGATGAAGTAATGCAAGCGATTGACGCCTGTATTGAGATCCCCCAGTTTGGCACTAAGCATTCGTTTAACATAGTTGTATCAGCAGGAATCGTACTTTGGGACTTTTTTGCCAAGATGGCGATATAGAACCTCACCCAAACCCTCTCCAAAAGAGAGGGCTTAAAAATGCTTCTTAAAGTCTCCCCCCTCGGGGAGATTTAGAGGGGGTTACTTCCTCAGTACATAAAACGACATTTCCTTCCTCGTTACAAAACCGAGCTTTTCATACACTTTAATAGCCCTTTCATTTTCACTTTTCACATGCAGAAATGGAATTTCAGAAGCTGCTTTGATCCGCTTAGCCTGGTTTAACAATAATTTGCCTGCATAACCACGCCCCAGATAATCGGGGTGTGTACAAACTGCGCTGATCTCGGCATAGGGAGTAGGGTTTAAGCGCTGGCCGGCCATAGCAACCAACTTATCTCTATCAAATATGCCGTGATAATGTCCAAACTCAATAGTTCGCTCTATAAAGGGGCCAGGATTGGTTAGTTGAGTAAGTTCAATCATTTGGTGTACATGTTGCTCTGTAAGCGGCAACAGATCGTCATCAGCAAAACCAGCAGGCACCTTTCCCTCAAAAACCATCTGCAGACACTTCAGATAGTGTACTATGTTCCACTGCTCCGGGATTACAACATCATGTGGTGCAATAAATATAAAGTGGCTTTCAAAAGGAATGGTATCGTAAAGCAGGTTGAAATTTTCCGCAGATATTTCGGGAATAGCAACAAAAGGCGAAACCTCCTTCGGGAAATATTTAGCTATATCATTACCACTTGCAAGGGTTTTATTACCGGTGCTAAGCGCGTTCCAGGCCGGGTTGTCAAGTACATGTTCCATCAAGGCAAAGCTATTAAAAATACCATGCAGCAGGGTTTGGGCTTGTCATTCAATTTTAATTTATTGCTTACATTAGCTTTATCCATTATAAAACGTTTACAATGAATGCCCTTGCTAAAAAACTGCAGATCAAACCGAATTCACGCTGGTTGTTGCAAAATGCGCCCGCAGGTTACCAGGATAGCTTGTCTCCCCTGCCGGATAATGCCAGCCTTGTATTTAACACCGGAGGCGAATTTAACGGTATCCAGCTATTTGTAACCAACAGTACAGAACTGACATCCGAACTTAAGGTAATCACCCCCTTACTTAAAGACGATACTGTTTTCTGGATTATCTACCCTAAAAAAAGTTCAAGTATCCAAACAGATCTGGAAATGATAAGCAGTTGGGACGCCCCGGCTCTGTATGGCTTACGGCCTGTAGCATCAGCTGCTGTTAACGAAGTATGGACTGCATTGCGCTTTCGGCCGGTTGAAGCTGTAAAAGTTTCTGAAGGACGAAATGAGGCTGTACGAAATAATGAGTACGGCGATTATATTGACGTGGATAATAAAATAGTAACCCTCCCCGATTATATAAAGGAAACATTGGGGCAATATCCGGAAGCGCTTGATTACTTCCAGTCCCTGGCCTACAGCCATAAAAAGGAGTATGTACTTTGGATCCTCACAGCCAAACAGGAGAAAACCCGCCAGGACCGTTTAGTTAAGATGGTTGAGATGCTAAAAAATAAAAAGAAAAATCCTTCGGATAAGTAGAAAATTTCAAAATGCTTACTAAACAAAAGCGCCCTGCATTTTCAACAAATACAGGGCATTTTTATGTTTAGTTTTATTTACCAGCCAGAGCCTTTTTTAGCATTACCATTTTTGATATGCTCTTCGGCAGTTGCTTTGCCCATGATGGCAGCCATTTTGTTACCTTCACTGTCAGTTCCTGTTGCAATGTATCTGCCCGATTTTACGTCGATAACGGGATTGATCATCGGTACATTTTTAGTTTTTGTTTTCACTGAATAAGCGGTGATGCCACTTCCTTTTTCTGTTGCCATGATAAGTTTCTTTTGTTTTTTAATGTTAACCCCATTTAAACTGAATTGTTTTCAGCACAGGTATAATTGGTTTCTATGCGTAAACATGCATCATTTTTTTTTAATTAAAAATAGCTGGGATAAATAATTTGTTAACAGATTTAAGTTTGTGTTAATAACGAATAAACCATCGTATCCTCAAAACGACCTTTATACAAATGATCTTCCTTAAAATAAGCCTCCTGCACAAAATTGTTTTTGAGCAATAATTTAATTGAAGCGAAATTCCCCGGACTTACATAAGCTCCTATAGAATGCAGTTTCATCACATTAAAACCATAGTCAATAGCGGCTGTTATTGCCTCCTGCATGAGCCGCTGCCCCTGGTATGCGGGGTTTAAAAGATACCCGATCTCGGCACGGTGACTGTCTTTCTCTATCCGCCAAAAACCTATGCTCCCAATATATTTATTATTGTTTTTCAGGCAGATACACCAGGTAATGCCATCGTTTTTGCCAAGCAGGTCTTCTATCACGTCTATCAGTGCAATGGCGTCATCAATGGTTTTATTGATTGGCCGGTGAATGTACTGCATCACGGTTTCGTTCGATCTCATTTCAAACAAATCGGCAGCGTCATCACGGGTAAAGCGCCTTAATATAAGGCGCTCAGTTACCAAAACAGGAAACGGATTAAAGTTGGGGCTAAGCATAAATAAACAGTGTTGATAACCGGCTACAGTAACAGCATTTTAAATAAAACTGTCAGCCTCACGATATGCTTTAATTAATGCAAGCTCACCTTCTTTTCCTGTTCCGGCAGTACCATGCTCCATACCCATTACGCCTTTATAGCCTTTGTTATAAATATGTTTGAATATATTTTTATAATTAACCTCGCCGGTTCCGGGTTCTTTACGGCCGGGGTTATCCCCTATCTGGTAATAGCCTATCTCATCGTAAACCAAATCAAGTGTCGGGATAATATTACCCTGGTTACGCTGGACGTGATACATATCATACAGGATCTTACATGACGGACTTCCCACAGCCTTACAGATGGCATAGGCCTGGTCGGGTGTACGCAGGAACAGATCCGGATTATCGCTTAGCGGCTCCAAAACCATGATAATGCCGTGCGGCTCCAGTATAGCAGTTCCCTTTTTTATGGCTTCAATAACATTGCCTGTTTGCACACCGATAGGAAGTTTCCGCGCAAAATCGCCGGGGACCACGGTAACCAGTTTGCTGCCTATGCGTTTGGCTACCTCAACCGCCTGCTTGCAGGAGGCGATGAACTTTTCAACCTGGTCGGCATTGCCGGTTGCCAGCATGTTACTATCGTTGCCCAAGCCTGGCTGCACAAAAACGCCCATTGCCATGCCCAGCTTTGCTAATATCTCGCCAATCTTTTTTTGCTGCTCAACCGGCCGGCCGCTCATCCCGTTATCCTCAATAGCGCGGAAACCTTTATCGTATGCAAATTTTATCTGGTCGATAAAATCATCGCCTGCATGGCTTTTAAACATGCCGTCGTGAATGCCATAGTTAAGGTTAAAAGGTTTATCGCCGGCTACAGCAGCTACTTCTCCTGTAGGTTGAGCGCAACCGGTAAGCGCGGAGGCTTTTAAAACACCTGTGGTAAAAAGTGAAGCCCCGGCCAGTACCGAGCTTTGAACAAAGTTTCTGCGTTTCATGGGTTTTTTTGGGTTGGTTTACGGGCTAAATATAGTCATTGTGACAGTTAATTAAACAGCACAAGGCTTTTACTATCACAATTAATCGGATTATGCAACCCCTTAAACTTGCCGGCCCGTAATAGTATATAGTCGTTACATTGTAACTATTTCGTGGCGGTAGCCCGGAGTGATTGAACCTTTTAGTATTTTAATTGTCATAACAAAAAAATTAACCACAGTTATGAAATTTCAATTAGGCTTTGTTTCCCTTATCACAATAACGGTTGCCTCTTGCTCGGGCAATCATTCAACAAATGATGCCGACACGGCAATAAAAAAGGAAGACACTGCCATGGCTAATGCACCCGACGCGCCGGCTGTAAATATGGAGTATTGCTTTTATACTACTGAAGGTACCGCCAGCCAGGATACTACAAAAGTTAACCTGCATATTAACGGCAATAAAGTTACCGGCGATATGGACTGGCTGCCCAAAGAAAAAGATGCCCGCAAAGGCAGCCTGATGGGCAATTTAAACGGCAATGTTATTAAAGCCTTATGGACTTACGGGCAGGAAAGCCGCACGGATACGCTGAGCGTAGAGTTTCAGCTAAGGGGCAATCAGCTTGCCCAAAAGCCTTACAGGTACGATCCCAAAACCGGCAAGCAACAAACCAACAGCACAGCTGATTATACAGTAATTTACAGCATGAAAAATTGCCGTTAATTTAAACGCAATTTATAAATTAGCTAAAAAATAAAGGTCAAGAAAATGGAAAAGCGCGAAACCAGTATACTATATCTTGTTTTAGGATTATATAGTTTAATGATAAGCTGGTATTACAATCACAGTGTTATTTTACTTATTATCCATTACATATTTTGGCCTGTATACCTGATATATGAGCTGCTGATAGGCCACCTTGCCCACGGTATGTGGAAAACCATTCCACTTTCATACTTTAAATAAGGTAAAACTGTACGATATAAAAAAGGAAAAACCACCCCGGTATAATCTCAGGGTGGTTTTTCCTTTTTTATTAAACCTTTTCAACCACAACAGCGGTACCGTAAGCAAGCACTTCTGTAACGCCCTGCATTACTTCGTTGGCATCATAACGCATGTTAATAATGGCATTGGCACCAATAGCCTGCGCGTGTTGAATTAAAAGCTGGTAAGCCTCTTCGCGTGCGTTTTCGCACAGTTCAACATAAATTGAAAGCCTGCCGCCAAACAGCGATTGAAAACCGCCGGCAATATTGCCCAAGGCGCTGCGGCTGCGCACCGTAATGCCGCGTACAACGCCTAAATGCCTGGTAACCCTGTAGCCATCTAAGGCTGTACTGGTAGTAATAAGTGATGTATCCATTTTTAGTTTAAGTTTGTTAGCCAGCAATTTAACCGGCCTGATTTTTATTTAGATGTAGTATGGTTAACGATATTACGTAAATATCTGTTTTTATTTTTTGAGATCAATGGTTTGTGATCAGAGATTAGTGGCTGGAGGTTAGAGATTAGTTTCTTTGCATATACAATCGCTAATGATATCTGAATTAAGAGCAAATCCTAAAATCCGTTTAATCCAGGTCAGAAACATAGCCGGTATCCGCTATTAACCAACGCAAACTCCGTTTTCAATTTAAGTAATCGAAGCAAACTACCCATGCTCCTTAAACCACCAACCATGATCTATGAACTATAAGCCATGGTCTATAGACCATCGACTATGGACTAAAAAACGTACCTTCGCCAAAAAATTAAAATAGATGCCTGATAAAATTAAAGCTGTTTTTTTAGATCGTGATGGTGTGTTAAACCAGGAAATGGGTGATTACGTTCGCCGTTTTGAGGATTTCCATGTACTTGATAACTTTGATGCCCTTAAAACCCTGCAGGATCGCGGCTATATGCTGCTTGTTGCTACCAACCAGGGTGGTTTGGCCAAAGGCTGGTATACCGAAGAGGAACTGGCAAAAATGCACGCTCACCTGAAACAGGTTTATCATGAACACGGCGTTGAACTTACCGACTTTTTTTACTGCCCGCATCACCCCAACTTTACCGGCGACTGCGATTGCCGCAAACCAAAACCGGGGCTCCTGCTGCAAGGCATAGCTAAATATAACATTGATCCGTCAAAATCTTACTTTATAGGCGACCGTGAACGCGATGTTGAAGCGGGAACTGCTGCCGGGGTAAAAGGCATCCTGATTGACAGCGACCAGCCGATCAGTACGGTGCTGGATCTGATACTGTAAAAGCAAAAACATATGTCATTGCGAGCGTAGCGCGGCAATCTCGTAGCCAATGCATTTCCGATCTGCTTGGCTACGAGATTGCTTCGTCGTTCCTCCTCGCAATGACATAAAAATAAAGCCCTTTCCCTAAAACATTTTCTTCTCTCCTGCTTTTTACAAATATTTATATTATCCTATGCAAAAAAGCCGCTACTTAAAAAACCTTGATGCTGTAATAGCCGCCTTAATCGGCTGGTTTATATTAAGCTTGTTTTTCAGGTATAGCGGTGTAGGAGTTTCTCCGGATAGTATCATGTATACCAGCGCGGCCAGGAACTTTAAAGAGCACGGTACCCTGCTAACGTTTAACCATGTACCTATTGTTGACTTTCCGGTTTTCTATCCTATTTATCTTGGTATAATTTCAGTTATCACCCAGATAGATCCTGTTAAGTTTGGCGCAATGTTGAATGGCATCATGTTCGCCACACTCATTTTCACCAGCGGCTGGATCATGGAACACTTTGTACCTGCCTCAAGAATTTATAAATGGCTGATGCTGGCGGCAATTATCCTCAGTCCACCGTTGTTACAGGTATATTCATACTTATGGTCGGAGACCTTGTTCATTCTTGAGATCCTGTTTTTTTTGGTTGCTTTCCGCGAATACCTTTTAAAACACACGCTTAAAGCACTTATAGTGGCAGCCGTTATAGCAGCAATAAGTTGCATAACCAGGTACGCGGCTGTTACCATTGTAGGTACAGGCGGTTTACTTTTGCTATTGGACAGGGTATTGCCCCTTAAAAAGAAGATTACCCATATCATTGTTTACGGGCTAATTTGTATCTCGCTATTGGTAAGTAACCTCGTATTCAATGCTTTTGTGACAGGTACAACAACCGGTCCGCGGGAGCCATCTATCACTCCGTTTAGCAAAAACCTGTATTACTTCGGCACCGTAATGTGCGACTGGATGGGTCTCACTCCCAATCAATACTGGGCTGCTACACCTATAGCTATTATTATTTTCCTGGGCTTTATCGCTGCCCTGGCATTTAATTATTATCGCCGCAAGCTGGATAGCTTTGAAAATTTGGCCATTACTTTCGCATTGGTTTACGGGGCTTTTATTGTGCTCTCATCTACTTTCTCAAGGTATGAACGGATCAATCACCGCCTGTTATCGCCATTGTACATTTCGGCTTTATGGGGATATACCAGTTGGGCTTTGCTCCTGCTGAAAAAAATAAACGATACCACTACCCGGCGCATTATCGGTGCTGTAATGATTATGCTGATGCTGGGTTTTATCACCAGCGAATTTTTGATAGATAAAGCCCGGTACAACGACCAGGTAGCCGACGAATACGGTAACCCCGGCTATACCGACGAAAGCTGGATAGATTCGGAATTTGCAGCCTATTTAAGGGGTACAGACCACCGCCTGTTTAAACCCGGCGTCAAAATCTATACCGACGCGCATGAAGCCGTTTACTTTTTCTCGGGCATGTCATCCTACCTGGTGCCGCACCGTTTCTTCACAAAGGATATCGATAAGTTTTATAAGGTGAAACATTATTATCTTATTTGGTTTAATGTATTGGAGAACCCAGAGCTAATCAACCTGAAGGATATCCAAAAGGTTAAAAACCTCAAAAAGATCAAGGATTTTGGCGAAGAAGGGGCGATTTATGAATATGAGTCTGAACCATGATTTATGGAATTTCAGGATTACGACGAATTGAAGAAACGCGACTTCCCACCGTTGTTGGTATTGTCACCAACAACGGGCGGGCTTCATTTGTCAATGTTTATCTTTGTTTTATGGCAGGGCAAAAGCACCCCAAAGAAGCATCAAACATCTTTAACTCTATAATAAAAGCATCGGTGAATATTCCTTTGCCTAAAAAACCTTACCCCGACTGTTTAGAATGTGGTGAAGAAGCAAAAGAAATTGTATCGAATAAGCGAGATGGTAAACTGATAATCTATACATACAAATGCCCCAATGGGCATTTGTTTACTGAAGAATTAACGTTGAAGTAATTCTTTTCTCATCCACATGGTCTAACAGGTATATAGTTACCTGACAACACCAATAACGGGCGGGTGACAACAAGTTGGCCACAGGCGAAGTATTTTAATAATCTTTGGAGTAACCCTACCTTCAAATTAAATAACTGACAACCAATTACTTAGTTCAACATATTCAAATTTATGTTAACCCTGTTAACCCCCTCTCATTGCAATCAGCGATTGCTATTGTCACCAACAACGGCAAAGGTTAACAAAATTAAATTCTAAAAGCTTGTTCAATCGGACATAAAACTTCTTGAAAATTTCACGCACCCGTATACTTTTTCACATTAAATTTTGATTTAAAAAACATCTGTCTATATTTGCACCGCTAATCTATAGTTTTACTATATAAAAAATGAACGGTATCGCACTACATCATCTTCATCTGCATCACCACCATGTGGTGATCAGCTAATATGTATGTTTCTACGCGAAATAACAACCTCCGTTTATATTCTTTTTTATCATAGTCTCTTAAATTCAATCTTTTGAAAACACTTAAAATAGCTATCCAAAAATCGGGTAGGCTCAACGAAAAATCCGTTGAATTATTAAAAAATTGCGGCTTAAACTTTGAAAACTACAAAAGCTCGCTTATCTCTCCGGTATCCAATTTCCCTTTAGAAATCCTTTTCCTTCGCGATGATGATATCCCTGAATATGTGCAGGATGGCATTGCCGATTTAGGTATCGTAGGCGAAAATGTGATCCAGGAAACCGAAGTTGAAGTAAGCTATCTGCAGCGCCTTGGTTTTGGTAAATGCTCGCTCAAGATAGCAGTGCCCAACAACAGCGATATCAACTCACTGGCCGATTTACACGGCAAAGCAATTGCTACCACCTACCCTGCCATTTTAGGCAAGTTTTTAAAACAACAAAATATTACTTCAGATATCCGCACCATTTCCGGTTCGGTTGAAATATCACCTGGCTTAGGTCTTAGCGACGCCATTTGCGATTTGGTATCAACAGGCGGTACCCTTAAAAGCAACGGACTGAAACCTTTTGCCGATGTAATGTCATCTGAGGCGGTACTGATAGGCAGCAAGGCCATTGCCGAAAGCGACCTTGTGCAGGAACTGATCCAGCGTATTCAATCAGTTTTACGCGCTAAAGAAACTAAATACGTGGTACTTAACGTTGAGAAAAAAAACCTCGATGCCGTTATTGCTTTATTGCCGGGCGTAAAAAGCCCGTCGGTAGTACCATTGGCCGAAGATGGCTGGGTAGCAGTGCATACTGTGATCCCCGAACGTGATTTCTGGGACCGCATAAGCCAGCTTAAACAAGCCGGCGCACAAGGCATTGTGGTAATGCCTATTGAGAAGATCATTTTGTAAGCCCCCCGGCCCACTGAAGGGGGAGCGAGTGTGGTTATATAATAAATTGAATAGTTTACTTTAGGACATAACGCCCCTTTAGGGGGTTTGGGGGTATGAAGACATACAATTATTCAGAACTTACTGCATCCGATATCCAGAAGCTGGTTCAGCGTAATGTTGACCCGGCCAATGAGATCAGGACTATTGTTGAAGATGTGATTGCCAGCGTGCAGCAGCATGGTGACAAAGCCCTGCTTGATTATGCTTTAAAGTTTGACAAGGTAGAACTGAACAAACTTTATCTTGATAAAGCCGAACTGGAAGAAATTGCCAAAGCAATATCTGCCGATCAGAAAGCAGCGTTGGAAACAGCGTATAGCAACATTTACAAGTTTCACCAAACGCAGCTAAAAACCGAGGACAAAGTTGAAACCATGCCCGGCGTAACCTGCTGGCGCGAATTAAGGCCGATTGAAAAAGTAGGCTTGTATATCCCCGGTGGCTCTGCTGTATTGCCAAGTACGTTTTTGATGCTGGGAATCCCGGCATGTATTGCCGGTTGCCATGAAATAGTAGTTTGCTCACCCCCGCAAAAAAACGGTAGGGTAAATGCCTTTATAGCTTATGTAGCGCTGATGCTGGGGATCGATAAGATCTACCTGGCAGGTGGTTCGCAGGCTGTGGCGGCAATGGCTTACGGAACTGCAAGCATCCCTAAGGTAGATAAGATCTTCGGGCCCGGCAACCAGTTTGTAACCAAAGCTAAAACCATTATCCAGTCAACCACCACAACGGCAATTGATATGCCTGCGGGCCCGTCGGAAGTATTGGTTATTGCAGATGAAACGGCTATTCCGGCATACATTGCAGCCGATCTGCTGGCCCAGGCCGAGCATGGCATCGACAGCCAGGCTGTATTGGTTTGTACCTCCGTTGATGTTGCCGAAAAAGCCATTGCCGAAGTTGAAAAACAACTGCCTGTATTGCCCCGTGGGGAGATAGCCAAAATGGCCATCGATAATTCATATGTGGTGATCACTGATAACCTGAACGAAGCAATGAGTTTCAGCAATCAATATGCTCCTGAGCACCTGATCCTGGCAACCGACAGTTGGGAACAGATCACCGGAGACATCATCAATGCGGGTTCAGTATTTTTAGGAAACTTAACACCAGAAAGCGCAGGTGACTATGCATCAGGAACCAACCATACCCTGCCAACCAGCAGTTATGCAAGGGCTTATTCGGGTGTGTCAGTTGATTCGTTTGTGAAAAAGATCACGTTTCAGCATATCACTCGCGAAGGGATCCAAAACATCGGTCCAACAGTTGAAGTTTTGGCCGAATTGGAGGGTTTACATGCACACAGGAATGCTGTGAGTGTCAGAAACAATAGTTGATCATGAAAAAGCTTGCATACCTTTTGAGTTTGTTTGCACTCACTGCTTGTCACAACGGTAATCATAAACAATTAATATCTGATACAGTTAAACGAGATACCACTACCTCGTTTAAGCCTTATCAGCTTAATAAAGACTACATTGTAATTGACACAGGTATTTTTGATGCAACTGTTATGGGAGGCAGCTATGCCGTTGTAACAAGGAACGGAAAGCTTGCCGATACTATTGACAAATATTACGGAATTGAGAAAATTGGCAACGATAACTATTTGTATCTAACAATAACAGGTACAGGGCCGGGAGAAGATGATACTTCGAAAACACAGAAATCTCAAAAATCAATCAGTGGGTCTTTGGGCAGTTATATAATGGTCGTAAATGGTAAAAAACAAAATCTGTCAGCGTTTATAACTGACTTTAATGACTATTTTTCTTCACCATCTGTAATAAACGGCAACATTTATTTCTGGCAAATAAAAAAAATAGATACAACAGGTAATAACAGTATATCGGCTGCTAAATATGATCCGGTTACCAAGAAAACCACGAATTATTATTTGGTTGATGATTATATCGAAACAGATGATGCCAACTATTTTTCAGCGCCATATTTAAAAAATGACACCATCTATTTTGACGGAGAGAATAAAAAATTAAGAAAATTCACAAAGGATTTTAAGCCTTACAATTAAAATGTTCGACATAAATAATATACTCAGAGAAAATATAAAACGTCTTGTACCCTATTCATCGGCACGCGATGAATACCAGGGTGAAGCAAGCGTTTTCCTGGATGCCAACGAAAATGCTTTTGGCTCTCCTTTAGATCAGCAGTTTAACCGCTACCCTGATCCTTTACAGTACGATTTAAAAAAACGCATTACCGAAATTAAAGGCGTACCGCCGCGCAATATTTTTGTAGGCAACGGCAGTGATGAAGCTATCGATATCCTGTTCCGCAGCTTTTGTAACCCGGGTGTTGACAATGTGATATTGGTGCCGCCTACTTATGGCATGTACGAGGTATCGGCCAATATCAACGATATCCAGGCCCGCAAAGTAAACCTTACGGAAGATTATCAGCTAAATTTAGAGGGAATTGCCGAAGCTATTGACAAAAACACCAAGCTCATCTTTATCTGCTCGCCAAATAACCCTACCGGTAACTCCATCAACCGCGATGATATTCAAACCCTGCTGGCCAACTTCAGCGGAATTGTAGTGGTTGATGAGGCTTACATCAACTTCAGCCGTCAAAAGTCATTTATACAGGAATTGACCGAATGTGCCAACCTTGTGGTAATGCAAACCCTTTCCAAAGCCTGGGGCCTGGCCGGTTTACGTGTTGGTATGGCTTTCGCCAGCGAGGAAATCATTGAGGTGATGAACAAAGTAAAGCCGCCTTATAACGTTAACGAGTCCTCACAACAGCTGGCATTGGCTGCCCTGGCAAACGTTGGTCAGGTTAATGAATGGATTAAAGAAACCCTTACACAACGCGACAGGTTGGTTTTACAACTGAAAGATTTTGAGTTTGTGGTAGATATTTACCCTTCAGATGCCAACTTTATCCTTGTAAAAACCACCAATGCTAACGGTATTTACGACTACCTGGTAAAACAGGGCATTATAGTGCGCAACCGTTCAAAAGTTGAGCTTTGCGAGGGCTGTCTGCGCATCACTGTAGGCACACCAGATGAGAACACTATTTTACTCGAAGCGCTTCAAAACTTTAAATAAAAAAATCACTAACTCAATAATTCGCTAATTCACTAATTATAAAGAATGAGTTTACAGAAAATATTATTTGTCGACCGCGACGGCACCCTGATCAAAGAGCCTGCTGATGAGCAAATTGATTCATTTTCCAAGTTGGAGTTTTATCCGGGCGCGTTAACCTATCTGCCCAAAATAGCCAAAGAACTTGATTTTGAACTGGTAATGGTTACCAACCAGGACGGTTTAGGAACTTCTGTTTATCCTGAAGATACATTTTGGCCTGTCCACAATTTCATCCTGCAAACCTTTGAAGGTGAAGGCGTAAAATTTGCTAACCAGATCATTGACCGTACTTTTGCGCGTGATAATGCCCCCACCCGTAAGCCGGGCACTGCACTGTTAACGCAATACTTAGATGCGGATAAATACGACCTGAAAAATTCGTTTACCATCGGCGATCGTAAAAACGATGTGCTGCTGGCAAAAAACCTGGGTGCAAAAGCTATCTGGCTTAACAACAACAGCAACCTTGGCGGCAACGAGTTTAGCGAAGCAGATCATATTGATGACGTTATCGCCCTTGAAACTACCGACTGGCAAAAGATCTATGAGTTTCTGAAACTTGGTCAGCGGGTATTTGAACATCGCCGTGCCACTAAGGAAACCGATATCTATATCAAAATAAACCTTGATGGTAAGGGCGATGCCAAAATATCAACCGGTTTGCATTTTTTTGACCACATGCTGGATCAGATTGCCCGTCATGGTAGTATTGACCTGGAAATTACAGCCAAAGGAGATCTGCATATCGACGAGCATCATACCATTGAAGATACCGGCATTGCTTTAGGCGAAGTATTTGCCGCTGCTTTGGGCAACAAAATGGGAATTGAACGTTACGGTTTCTGTTTGCCAATGGACGATTGCCTTGCACAAGCTGCTATTGATTTCGGCGGCCGTAACTGGCTTGTTTGGGAAGCCGATTTTAAACGCGAAAAAGTAGGCGATGTGCCTACCGAAATGTTCTACCACTTCTTCAAATCATTCAGCGATGCCTCAAAAAGCAACCTGAATATAAAAGCAGAAGGACAAAACGAACATCACAAAATTGAAGCTATATTTAAAGCCTTTGCCAAGGCAATAAAAGTGGCTGTAAAACGTGATGTAGATAAGATGGTTTTACCAAGCACTAAAGGGCTTTTGTAACTCCCCAGCCTCCTAAAGGGGGAGTAACTAATCAAAATGGAAACACCAGATCAAAACAATACATCGGGAACCGATAAAAGCCTCGCAGAGGCACCCCCTTCAGGGGGCGGGGGGGGTATCGGCATCATCCTATACGGAGCCGGAAACATATTTTCCCTAACTGCCGCTTTAGAGCGCTTAGGTATCCCCTATGGCTTTATAAACAGCGAGGAGGATTTTGACAAGTACGACCGCTATATCATCCCCGGTGTCGGACATGCGGGCGCAGCCATGAATAAGCTTAAAGCTACCGGGCTTGTACCTTCCATCAAAGCGTTAAAAAAGCCCACCCTCGGTATTTGTGTAGGTATGCAATTGCTTACCTCTTACTCTGAAGAGGGCGACTCTAACCTGTTGGATATCATACCGGTTAAAACTTTAAGGTTTAAAGATAGCGCCGATCATAAAGTGCCGCACACGGGCTGGAACAGGGTTTACCCTGAAAAGGACAACCCGCTATTTGAAAATATACCGTCAGGTTCACATTTTTACTTTGTACATTCATACTTTATTGAGTATGATAAAGCATACACTTTATTAGCCTCCGATTACGGAAATCAATTTTCGGCATCAATTTGGCTTGATAATTTTTACGGCGTACAATTTCACCCCGAAAAGTCGGGCGTGTTTGGCGAAACATTGTTAACTAATTTCTCAAAAATATAAAGGATATGTACATTATTCCTGCCATTGACATTTTGAACAAGAAGGTTGTCCGTCTTCGTGAAGGCGACTACAAACAGGTAACCGAATACGATGTTACCCTTGAAGAAATGATTGAACGCTACCAGAGCAACGGCACCAACTTCATCCACATTATCGACCTTAACGGCGCAAAAAATGATTTCAGCAATCAGCAGTACCTGTTTGACGTGATCCGTAAAACTGATATGAAGGTACAGTATGGCGGTGGTATACGCAGCATCGAAAAAGTAAAAGAGCTGATAGATGCAGGCGTTCACCGCGTTATCGTTGGCACGCAGGCACTTACCAACCCTGATTTTTTACCAGATCTGAGCAAAGAGATCTGCGGCAAAGACAAATGCTCCGACCAGGTGGTAGTAGCCATCGACGTACTTGACGAGGTAATCAAATACTCAGGCTGGATGGAAAGCTCCCCCATCAAACTGATGGATTACGTTGATAAATGCCTGGCTTTAGGTTTCTTCCGTTTCCTTTGTACTGACATTAATAAGGACGGTAAATTGGGCGGTGCCGGCATTGAGCTATACGAAAAACTGCTTGACCATTCTCCATTCATTAAACTGATCGCCTCAGGCGGCGTTAGTTCTATGAGCGATATCGAAAAGCTTAACCGCTTAAAAGTTGAGTCGGTAGTAGTTGGCAAAGCCATATATGAGGGCCATATCACCATTGAAAACGTGAAACACTGGAATTTGGACGCGCTGATATCGATATAATCGCCCCCTAACCCCCTAAAGGGGGAACAATAGTTTTATAATGAAAAGAAAAATGTTTTTGGGAGCAGATCGATTAGTCTTTCAAAACGCAGAAGCACTTCGTTATAGAATGACAGTTGCCGAAGAGTTACTTTGGGAACAATTAAAGGGTAAACGGTTGGGTGTAAAATTTCGAAGGCAGCATCCTTTAGGAATTTACATCGCTGATTTCTATTGTCACCAACATAAATTAATCATTGAATTGGATGGAAGTATTCATAATCTTCCTGATGTAATTCAAAATGATATTGTTAGACAAAACAACTTGGTTTCCGATGGACTTAAAGTATTGCGCTTTACCAATGACCAGGTGCTTAATAATTTAGAAAAAGTATTGGAAAATATAAATACGCAAATCAAAAGCTCCCCCTTTAGGGGGCGGGGGGGGTTAGCCAAGCGAATCATCCCCTGTCTTGACGTTAAAGACGGTCGTACGGTAAAAGGTGTAAACTTTGTTGACTTGCGCGATGCCGGCGACCCGGTTGAGCTGGCCTGGAATTACTCGAACCAGGGAGCCGACGAGTTGGTGTTTCTGGATATTACAGCAACCGTTGAACGCCGTAAAACTATGGTTGAACTGGTGAAAGCAGTAGCCAGGCAGATCAATATCCCATTCACCATTGGCGGCGGCATTAATGAAATTGCTGATGCCGATGCACTGCTCAATGCCGGAGCCGATAAAATCTCCATCAATTCGGCCGCGGTGCGTAATCCGAAGCTGATAGATGAACTTGCTAATGCCTTCGGTGTTCAGTTTGTAGTAATAGCGGTTGATACCCGTAGCATTGGTGATAAAAATATAGTACACCTGAATGGCGGCAGGCTGCCAACCGAGCGCCAAACACTGGAGTGGATCCTGGAGGCTGAAAGCCGTGGCGCAGGCGAAATCCTGCTCACTTCTATGGATCATGACGGCACCAAAGGCGGCTTTGATAATGGTTTGCTGAAAACTGTTAATGATGCCGTGCATATCCCGGTGATAGCTTCGGGCGGTGCAGGCAAGGTTGAACACTTTGTTGATGTATTTGAGAAAACCAATGTGGATGCAGCACTGGCGGCTTCAGTGTTTCATTATGGTGAGATTTTGATACCGGATTTAAAGCGGATATTGCAAAGCAATAAAATAGAAGTTAGGATTTGAGATAACGCGGCGGCCTTGCGCGATTCCCTCCCTTGGGAGGGTGTAGGGAGGGGTTTCAGCAACAGATGTCCCCCCCTCCCTGCCATTGCACATTCCCAATACACCCCTCCCCAGGGAGGAAATTAAAAGAAAAGAATGAATATAGATTTTGAAAAAACCGGCGGACTTGTCCCCGTAATTATACAGGACGAGCAAACTTTAGAGGTACTGATGCTGGGTTACATGAACCAGGAAGCTTACGATAAAACCGTTCAGGAAAATATCGTTACTTTTTATTCCCGTACCAAAAACCGTTTATGGACTAAGGGGGAAACCAGCAGCAACTTCCTGCATGTAAAAAGCATCAGCATTGATTGCGATAATGATACGCTGCTGATCAAAGTGAAAGCCGACGGCCCAACCTGTCATACAGGCTCACGCAGCTGCTTCAATACCGAATTTAATCAAAATTTTATCCTGGAGCTGGAAAATATCATTGCCGACAGATATACTAACCCGGTTGAAGGATCATATGTAAATAAACTTCGCAACAAAGGCCTTAACAAAATAGCCCAGAAAGTTGGTGAAGAAGGAGTTGAAACTGTTATCGCCGCCCTTGCCGAAACAGAAACCGACCTGATCAATGAATCATCAGACCTGGTTTTCCATCTATTGGTTCTGCTTCGTGAAAAAGGTTTAACACTGGAAACTATCGCTAAAAATTTAGAATCAAGACATAAGTAAATAGTTGGCAGTTTTGAGTTTGCAGCAGGCAGTTGGAGAGTTTTAACTAATATTGCAAAATACAAAACTATAAACTACCAACCGGCAACTGCAAACTGAAATGATCACCATCCAAAAAACAGCCGAGCTCACAGGCCATGCCAACCCAATATTCACGCTTGAGTTATCGCAAAAGCCGGGCATATTGTTTACGGGCGGAAATGATAAAGGACTGGTTGAATGGGGCTTGAATGATTTCACTTTTATTAAAGTGATGTTCCCGGTCAATGCATCTATTTATGCTATTCATTGTCCGGAGGGATATCCGCTAATGTTTGCGGGTTTGCGCAGCGGCGAAGTTCTGGTGTTTGATTTTATTCAGCAAAAATTGCTCAAACCTTTAAGGCACCACCGCAAGGCTATCTTCGATATCAAATCATCAGTTAAAAAAGATGAGTTATTAATAGCATCGGAAGATGGCACCGTATCTGTATGGAACCTTAAAACGCTTGAAATGGTGCACAGCATAACAGTATCCAGGGACACCGTTCGTTGTATTGCCGTTTCGCCGGATCAAAAACAGGTGGCATTCGGTTGCCGGGATAATCACATCGCCATTTACGACCTGGAAGATTATACTATTATTAAAGCTCTTCACGGCCATACTATGGCTGTTTTTGCGCTTGTCTACAGTCCCGATGGGAGTTACATCGCTTCCGGCTCAAGAGATGCACAGGTAAAGATTTGGGATAGCAGCAGTTATCATGAAATAAAAAATGTTCCTGCCCATTTATTTGCGGTGAACCATATTGCATTCCATCCCACCCTACCCTATTTTGCTACCGCCAGCATGGATAAAAGTATCAAGATTTGGGGATCGGACGATTTTAAACTCTACAAAAATATCAGCAGGGAAAAAGGCTATCCAGGCCATGTGTTATCTGTCAATAAATTAGCATGGGGAACTCCCGACCAACTCCTTTCGGTAAGTGACGATAAAAAGATCATTTCATGGGAGATTAAATTTAGTTGACATCCTTCTTTTTTTCAGGAAACTTATCTTACCAAATTAAACTATCTTCCTTCCGTATGCCTTTACATTATTGGGGTAAATAAGGCATGGAGCTAATTAAAAAAACGCCTTATACCGCACAGGTTATGGGTATATTTTTTTTGCTCCCGTGAGTATATACCATCTTCGTTAATAGTATCAATTTTAACCTTGCCCGATGCATGAATGATGTGCTCATTATTAAGTATAATACCCACGTGAGTTACCCTGCCTTCGGAATTATCAAAAAAAGCCAGATCGCCTAACCGTGCTTCCTTTATCGAATCAACCTTGATACCTTCTTTCACCTGCATGCTTGCATCCCGCTTAATTCTGAGGCCTTTAAGTTTGTAAACCATTTGTGTAAAGCCCGAGCAATCAATACCAAAATGCGTTCGCCCGCCCCACAAGTAAGGAGAGTTCAGAAATGCTTTAGCGGTGGCAGCAATATCTTCAGGCTCACCAATTTTACCAATTATTTCAAAACGTTCATGACCAATGCGGCATGAGGTCCCTTCTAAAAAAGCAAGCGAGCTGCCCGCCGGCAAATAAACAACACTATTGTCGCTCATTTTCCATGCCTGCGTAACCGGCTGGTAAGTGAGCTTTGAGGGATGGTTCCTGATATTTTTATACGCTACATGACCAAGCATAGCAAATTGCAAGCGGCCTATCCACCCGATATACCCATCCGCCTCGGCAATGATCTTAACCCAGTTGTTTTGCCACTCAGTAATTTCAAACACTTCGCCAAATAGCAATTGCGATACCTGCTCACTCCGCTCACTGGGCTCGGCCCTTAGCGGGATTACAGCAAGATTACATATCCCGTACTCCATAGTTCTGTAATGTCAAATAAACAACAATCTGGCACGTATTTTTTAATCTATACGCGGTTAACATTTTAATATGATATTATTTAATAATTGGTATCAGTAACTTTTGGGGTAAAAGCTATACGATAATACAAAATATTTTTGAAATATTTAACCCAACAGAAATCTTCCGGCAATCCTTAATACTTAATTTATCACTCGCCGAATCATCGCTAACTAAAAAGGGACATGCATTGCATATCCCTTTTTATATCCCTAAAATAATGTCCTATTCGTTCATATGCAGCCACTCTTTTTTGGCAAGCAGCTCTTCTTCGCTTTCGCGGATATCTTCGTCATCAACACAACAATCTACAGGGCAAACCGCAGCACACTGGGGTTCATCATGGAAACCTACACATTCGGTACACTTATCGGGTACTATATAATAAATATCGTCAGATAATGCAGCTTGTGTTTCTTCGGCATTCAGGGTATTACCATCGCCAAAATCAATTATCCCTCTAAGGCCAGTCCCATCGCTGAAACGCCAGGCCGCTCCTGCATCATAAATAGCATTATTAGGGCATTCCGGTTCGCAGGCCCCGCAGTTTATGCATTCGTCGGTGATTTTAATCGCCATATTTCTAAATATCTAATAATCTCAATTAACTTTGCCTGCAAATTACAAGCGTACAAATATAACAAAAAAAGGCTTTAAGGGTTTAATCCCTTAACATATATATGTCAAAAATTAATCCAAAAAACTCAATAAATTCATTTTCGGAGTTAGGCAGGCAACTCCTGGCCCCCGATGCGGCATTAAGCGCACTCATTGAAAACGAACAATATCATAATGCCTGGTTTACGCCGGCAAGTGTTTCAGAAGCCGTTACAGCCATAGGCGCCATGCTTAACGTGGAAGATCTAACTACATGGCTTTCGAAATATGTGCTTGAAACAGGCAAACCTGCAAAAAACGTAGGGCTTATACTGGCAGGCAACATCCCGCTGGTAGGGTTTCATGACGTGCTTTGTGTTATTGCTTCCGGCAACAAGGCGCTTATCAAAGCCTCATCACAGGATGCACGACTCATCAAAGCTGTATTGGAAAAACTGGTAGCTATTTATCCTGCTTTTGCCGGCAGCTTTAACTTTGTTGACAGGCTGGAAGATTTTGACGCCATCATAGCCACAGGCAGCAACAACAGCTCACGTTATTTTGATTATTACTTTGGCAAAGTGCCTAACATCATTCGTAAAAACCGTAACAGTATTGCCGTTTTAAGCGGCAAGGAAAGCGCTGCAGACTTATTTAGCCTGGGACATGATATTTTAGATTATTATGGCCTTGGCTGTCGTAACGTATCCAAAATACTGGTACCGGAGGGGTATGACTTTACTTTCTTTTTCGAATCGATAGAAGATCATAAAGCCATCATTAATCATCATAAATACAACAATAATTACGATTATAACAAATCCATTTACCTGGTTAATGGTGATAAACATTTTGATAATGGTTTTTTGATGGTTAAAGAAGATGACAGGCTGACATCTCCGCTGTCAGTATTGTTTTTTAACTATTATCATGACATGGCAGAGGCCGAAAATATCGTTGATCAGAATGCCGAAAATATCCAGTGTATAGTGAGCAAACTACCGCTGCAGGTTACAAGCCAGGTGGTAGGTTTTGGACAAAGCCAGCAACCCAAACTATGGGATTATGCCGACGGCGTGGATACGATGGAATTTTTGTCAAGTCTTTAAATAAAATAAATACCTTTGGGAAGTAAGGTGAAAGGACCAAGGTAAAAGGCGAAAGGTTACTACCCTATTGTACTTGAACGACACCTTTTGCCTTTCAGCTTTAACCTTAAAAAAATGTATATTATAAAAAAAGTAAGGTAAAAGGCGAAAGGTTACTACCTTTTTCACCCCAAAAGGCACCTTTTGCCTTTTGCCTTTCAGCTTTAACCTTAAAAAAAATGTATATCATAAAAGTTAAAGGGGTTGCCAAAATACCCGATTATGTACAACTACGTGATGATAAGTTTACGCTGTTGGCTTATTTCAGGGTTGACAGACCGGATAAATCGCTTGATAAGGTTGGATTAGGCGACAAGGCCGACGAGATCATGAATATTATCAAAGACCTGCCGTTTGGACAGATCTTAAAATTAGAGTTATAAAACAATGATTGGAAATTCTATAATAAAACTAAACAACGTTGATATTTTTCAACAAGCTCACCTGGTACTTTCAAACGTGAATTTACATGTTGATAAAGGTGACTTTGTGTGGCTGATAGGTCAGACAGGATCAGGGAAAAGCAGCCTGCTGAAAGTAATTTATGGCGACTTGGGGATTAAAGCGGGTACCGGTCATGCCTGTGGCTATGAATTAAGCAAGCTGCCCAGCCGCGACATTCCCTACCTGCGCCGTAAACTGGGTATAGTTTTCCAGGATTTTCAGTTGCTTACCGATCGTACCATTGAGCAAAATCTCAACTTTGTAATGCGCGCCACCGGTTGGAACGATAAAAAACTGATTGCAGATAAAGCTCTTGATGTACTTGAAAAGGTTGGCCTGCGGTCAAAATTAAAGAAAATGCCTCACGAACTTTCAGGCGGCGAGCAGCAGCGTGTAGTTATAGCACGCGCCTTGCTTAATGACCCGGAAATAATCCTGGCCGATGAACCTACAGGCAACCTCGACCCTGAAACATCTGAAGAAATTGTACTCCTGCTCAAACAAATCAGTCAATCGGGCACTGCTGTACTGGTAGCCACGCACGATTATCACATTATCCGCGCTTTTCCATCGCGTATTATCAAATGCGAGAACGGTAAGGTTTTGGAAGATGTGGAAATATAAACTAAACCATGATTTTTAGGATTTAAGGATGTCCTGATGTATAAAACTCAAGGCATCCTTAAATCAGGCGAATCATGGTTCTGGTTTGCCCATTTGGCGCTTCCCCTGTCACCCTTTCTTAAAATTACTACATGCCACTGACAGCTTGACTGCTTTACAGTTGTGGCAAGATACTTGATTGGCACTACTCGCTATGAAATTTAACGATATGTTGAAGAAAAAGAAGAAAGAAAATACGGATAATACTGAAAATATAAACGAAGTGAACAACGAGCAATTACATGATGAAGGGCAGGAACAAGCCCCGGTAGCAGAAGCTACAGCCACGGAAACCCAACAGGGAACTGCCGCTGCCCCAACTGCCGAAGAAAAGTTGAAAGACGAGCTGGCACAGGCTAATGACAAGTACTTGCGTTTATATGCCGAATTTGATAACTTTAGAAGGCGTACCATTAAAGAACGCGAGGAAGCCCGCAAAACTGAAGGTAAAGATGTAATTGTGGCTTTACTACCTGTACTTGACGACTTTGAACGCGCGCAGCGTGCCATGGATAAGGCTACCGAAGTTGCCCCGGTTAAAGAGGGCGTTACTTTGATCCAACACAAGCTAAAAAATATACTTGGCCAAAAAGGCCTGAAAGAAATGACATCAATAGGCAATGCCTTTGATGCCGACCTGCATGAAGCTATTACCAATATTCCGGCACCTACTGATGACCTTAAAGGCAAGGTAATGGACGAAATGGAAAAAGGCTACACACTTAACGACAAAGTGATCCGCTTTGCTAAAGTGGTTGTAGGAGCATAAAAATTAATTATTGAATGATTGATTTAGTGAATTAGTGGTTTAATCACTTTTCGCTTAATCAATCATTCTGCATTACAAATAAAATCATGAGTTTGGATTATTGGTTGGGACGCCGCATATAATTCGCTAACTCACTAACTCATTAATTCGACATTAAATAACATGGCTAAAAGAGATTATTACGATGTGCTTGGGGTTGCGAAAGGCGCAAGTGCTGATGACATAAAAAAAGCATATCGTAAAATGGCTATTAAATATCACCCTGATAAAAATCAGGGCGATAAGGAAGCGGAAGAAAAGTTTAAGGAAGCTGCCGAAGCTTACGAAGTACTAAGCACTCCCGAAAAACGTCAGCGTTATGATCAGTTTGGTCACGCAGCCAACGCTTCATCGCCAAATGGTGGTGGTTATGGTGGTGGTGGTATGAATATGGACGACATATTTAGCCAGTTTGGCGATATTTTTGGTGGTGGTAGTCCGTTTGAAGGTTTCTTTGGCGGCGGCCGTCAAAGCGGTGGCGGCGGCAGGCGTGTAGCCCGCGGCAGCAACCTGCGTATCAAAGTACGCTTAACCCTCGAGGAAATTGCCAACGGCGCCGAAAAGAAGATCAAAGTAAATAAACAGATCATCTGTAAAACCTGCGATGGCAGCGGGGCTAAAGACAAATCATCGTTCCAAACCTGCAAAACCTGCGGTGGTTCAGGAGCGGTACGCAGAGTAACCAATACCATTTTGGGTCAGATGCAAACTACCAGCACCTGCCCTACCTGTAACGGCGAAGGATCAACCATACTGTCAAAATGTAACGTTTGTCATGGTGACGGCGTGGTTCGCGGTGAAGAATTGATCACCATCCAGGTGCCTGCAGGTGTTAGCGAAGGTATGCAGTTGAGCATGAGCGGTAAAGGTAATGCAGCCCCACGCGGCGGTGTTCCCGGCGACTTGATCATCCTGATTGAAGAGGTACCTCACGAAACATTAAAACGTGATGGCAACAACGTGATCTATGATCTGCATGTAAACTTTGTTGATGCAACTTTAGGTACATCTATTGAAGTACCAACCATTGACGGTAAGGCTAAAATAAAAATTGACCCCGGAACACAAGGGGGCAAAATACTACGCCTGAAAGGTAAGGGTTTACCGGAAGTGAACTCATATCATCGCGGCGATCAACTGGTGCATATCAACATTTGGACACCTAAAGCGTTAAGCCGCGAGGAGCGTGAGATCCTGGAAAAACTGCAGGGCTCTCCTAACTTTAAACCCAATCCGGGCAAAAACGAGAAAAGTTTCTTTGAACGGATGAAGGAATATTTTGAATAATTTTTCTTTAGGTGAAAGGATAAAGGCGAAAGCTGAAAGGTATATGCAAAGCCCGGAGTTATTATCACTTCGGGCTTTTTAGTTTTCTACGAGATGACATAAGCAAAGAATTTTCGAATTTGCAGAGGAAATATCTATATATCTAAATTCAATTCAATGAGTGACTTAATTAAATAAAATATATTTCTCGTTATATGGTTATAATCAGCAGCAGTAAGTTTTTGATTATATTTTTTTGAAACAAGAGTCTCTGTTAAATCTGAAACCGTGTACCCATTATCATCAAATACTACGGTTGTATCAAATGAGATATCAAAGGTAGCGTCTTCTTTTTTTAATTTATAAAAGTTTAAATGAAGAATTAGTTGAGTATAATCTTCGGTTGAATTATTAATTCCAATAATAATATCCTCTAAAAACTCTTGTGCAATCGACATTGTTTGCAGATTAGAAAAACTTTTGTCCACCTTGTAGCCCTCTTTTCTATCTGGCAAATTTTCCCAAGTCTTTAATGACATAACTCTTTTTTTATGATCTCTTATTAAGACTATGTTATCAGTATCAACAAAATACATATCCAAAACTTTTTCCGTTTTGGTGAAATATGGCACAAATTCATCTATAATGATCAATATTTTTTTAAATAAGGGGATAATGCTACTTATGATAATCTGTTTTACTCGATGAGAATTTCTCTTTTCATTTATCTTCGTAACTTCATCTAATTCGATCTTAAATAAAGCTATTTCCTTGAGCACATCCTCATCTTCATCAATATCTTCTCCTTTAGCACCTTTTAAGTATAGACTCAAAGACCACAATAAACGTTCAATAATATATTCGATAAATGGCCAGTTCTCTCCTACATCAGCCCTGCTTAACAACGAGTAGTAATTCCTTCTATCGTCCATTTTCACAACCACCGGCGGATATCCTTTTTTAAGCAATACCAGATTCATCAATATTCGGGAGAGTCTTCCATTACCATCGTCAAAAGGGTGTATTGCTACAAATTTGTGATGAAACAGTGCGGCAACAACAACAGGGTGTATTTCAGCGTTACTATCAGCTTCATAATACCACTCCATGAGCTCGCGCATTTTGGCTGGAGTTTCTTCAGGTGTAGCGTAGTAGTGTGTTTCGCCTGTTGCAGTTTGAACGTGGTTTGCAGTTGTTTTGTATACCCCTGGAACAATCCGCTTAGTTGTTGGCATTCCTTCGGCTGTTTGAGCCTTTACATCGTAAGGTTCAACTAAAATCATTTCGTGTAGTCCCCTGATGTCTGCCTCAGATAAAGGCCGGTCATCTTTAACCATATCAAGCAGGAAATTTATAGCCTCATTGTGCCCGCGGATATCTAAATGATCTTTTAATGGTTTTCCCTTAGCAGTAATACCTTCCATCAAAAAAGCTACGGTTTCGCCATAACTTAGCTTGTTACCTTCAATTGCATTCGAGTTATAGTTCCAATCGAGACGTAACTTCTGCATCACCCGCCCTTCAACATCTGGCGGCAGGGGGCGCATTTCATCTATTTGCTTTTTCAGGCTATCTATTTCCTGTAATACGGAGGCTTTACTAAATTCTATTTCGAGCTTCAGGTTCATCTTTTAAAGATACAAAATCCCCTTTTTATTAACTGCTATTTCAGTCACAAGCATAGACGCTTGAACTTGCTTTATATAACTCCTGCCTTTTCCAGCTCCACCTGCATCTGCTGTTGTAAACTTAGTGCTTCCGCACGGGCGGCATCGGCAAAATCTTCGCCATTGCTTGCATATAATATAGAACGCGACGAGTTTACGATAAGGCCGCAATCTTTAGTGATGCCGTATTTGCAAACTTCTTCAAGGCTTCCTCCCTGTGCTCCAACTCCGGGTACTAATAAAAAATTATCGGGCGCATATGCGCGGATGTTAGTAAACTCGGTGCTTTTGGTTGCGCCCACTACATACATGATCCTGTCGGCTCCGGCCCAGGTATTGGCCTTTTTTATCACATTTTCATATAAATAGCCGTCTCCGGTTTGCAGGTATTGAAAATCCTTACTGCCAACGGATGATGTCAGGGCTAAAATAATAACCCATTTACCTTCGTAAGCGAGATATGGCGTAACACTGTCATTACCCATATAGGGCGTAATGGTAATAGCATCAAAGCTCATCCCGCCCGATTGCTCATCAAAAAATGCTTTGGCATATTTATCGGATGTATTGCCGATATCGCCCCGTTTAGCGTCGATGATACTTAAACAATCTTTGGGCAGGTATTTATAGGTATCAATTAAGCTTTGTAATCCTTTTATACCATAGGCTTCGTAAAAAGCAGCATTAGGCTTATAAGCTATACAGATATCCTGCGTAGCATCAATGATGCGTTTGTTAAATTCAAGTATAGGATCGGGATATGATCTTAAAAACTCAGGGATCTTGTTGATATCGGGATCAAGCCCAACACATAAAAACGATTTCTTTTTTTTGATTTGTTCAATTAACTCCTGGCGGGACATCATCAGCGGCTGAATAATATTTTAATTGTCAAAAAAACTAAAAATTTGGCTTATGTGTTCTGATATAAGTGATATTTATTTAATTAATTTGAAATTAAAGAATAATTGTTTACACTTGCATCGTTTTCCATTGAATTTTTCTTGCACTAAAGAAACAATTTAAATCACCACGCTTTTTATTATCACTTTATATAATACTTGCATGGGTTTGGATGTTTACTAAAACAAGGTTTCAAGATCAATTTCTTTCAATTATAGCCTCATATGTTTTTACATGTGGTCAAGCTTTAACACTTGCATAGAAATTTTTGCCGTTTGAAAACAAATTACAATTAAAAAATCCCATTGAACTATAATTCATATCATGTCTGATAAAATTGAATTGAACGACAAACTCGTTTCTGAGTTGCGCGAAATTGCCAGAAATTTAGGTATTGCTGAGGCCGACGAACTACGTAAAGCTCAGCTTGTTGCCCGTATTATTGAACAACAACAGCTTATTGAAGCCGCCAGGGCTCAACAAAATCTGATTGAATCAAACTATACCCCTACACCCGCGCCAGGCGAAGCGCCTGCTGAAACAATTGAAAAGCCCCGAAAAAGGACCCGTGTTATAAAAACCAAAGATTCATCAAAACCACGTATAGAGGTTCCTTTAGATGATACCAATCTTTTTGATGCACAGGATGATGAGCCATCACAGGATGATCCGGAAACGGAAATTCCTGCTGTAACTGCAGAAACAGAAGCGCCGCAAGCCGGTGAAACAGTTGCCCGTACGGAAGAAGTTGTTCCGGAAGCCCGCCCGCAAAAGTTTGAGCGCAGGGTTAACAGCAACAACCAAAATCAGCAAAAAGCACAGGAACCGCCAATCAATCTCGACTTTGATAATGTAATTGTAAATGAAGGTGTTTTGGAAATTATGCCTGATGGTTATGGCTTCCTTCGTTCATCTGATTACAACTACCTTACTTCTCCCGATGATATTTACGTATCACAATCACAGATAAAACTATTCGGCCTTAAAACAGGTGACACGGTTAGGGGCAGCATCCGCCCGCCGAAAGAAGGTGAAAAATACTTCCCGCTGGTACGTGTTGAGGCCATCAACGGCCGCATCCCTGCCGAGGTACGTGACCGTGTTCCTTTTGATCACTTAACACCTTTGTTCCCTTCCGAAAAACTGAGCCTCTTCACCGATCCGAACAACTATTCAACCCGCATCATGGACCTGTTTTCGCCTATTGGTAAAGGTCAGCGTGGTTTAATCGTGGCACAGCCAAAAACAGGTAAAACCATGTTATTAAAGGATGTGGCCAATGCTATTGCGAAAAACCATCCCGAAGTATACCTTATTATATTGCTGATAGACGAACGTCCGGAAGAGGTTACCGACATGGCCCGCAGCGTACGCGCCGAAGTTGTTTCATCCACTTTTGATGAGCCTGCTGAGCGCCACGTAAAAATTGCTAACATTGTGCTTGAAAAATCAAAACGTATGGTAGAGTGTGGTCATGACGTAGTGATCCTTCTTGACTCTATCACCCGTTTGGCACGCGCTTATAATACTGTTGCCCCCGCATCAGGTAAGATATTATCAGGCGGTGTTGATGCTAACGCATTGCACAAACCTAAACGATTTTTTGGTGCCGCCCGCAACATTGAGGATGGCGGTTCATTAACTATCATTGCTACAGCACTTACCGAAACCGGCTCAAAAATGGACGAGGTTATTTTTGAAGAATTTAAAGGTACCGGTAACATGGAGTTACAACTGGATCGTAAATTATCGAATAAACGTATTTTCCCGGCTATCGATATTACTGCTTCAAGTACCCGCCGCGACGACTTACTGCTTGACCGTGACACGCTTCAGCGTATCTGGATTCTCCGCAACCACCTTGCTGATATGAATTCGCAGGAATCAATGGAGTTTTTACAAGCTCAAATTAGAGGCACAAAAACTAACGAAGAATTTCTGATTTCGATGAATTCGTAATATTTTAGCGATAATGAAGTTATAAGTAAGTAGAATATTATTTGTAACTTCATTATTACTTAATAAATTCCTGATAACTTCGATGGCGAAATGAAGAGACGCGTCAAAAAACACCTTCCAAATGCTATTACCTGCGCCAACCTTTTTAGCGGTTGTATAGGTATAGTTTTCGCTTTCCAGGGTAACCTCATAGTGGCTGCTTATGCCATTTTTCTTTCCTCAATATTTGATTTTTTTGATGGCCTTGCATCAAGGGTTTTAAACTCTTATTCATTTATAGGCAAAGACCTCGATTCGCTGGCCGATATGGTAAGCTTTGGCGTATTGCCGTCAGTGATCATGTACGAACTATTTTTACAGGCTCCGCAATTAAACGGCATAAGTCACCTGTTAAACTTCGTTGCATTCCTTTTACCGGTATTTTCGGCATTGAGGCTTGCAAAATTCAATAACGACACGCGGCAATCAGATAGCTTTATCGGGTTACCGACACCAGCAAACGCCATCCTTATAGCATCGCTGCCTTTAATAGTACAACAGTACGATGCTTTGGCGCATTACATTTTAAATCCTTACTTTCTAACAGTTCTGGTTTTAATAATGTGTACGCTACTCGTATCCGAAATACCGCTCATGTCGCTTAAATTCAAGAACCGCGACTTTAACAAAAACATTTTCCGTTATTTACTGCTCTTGTTTTCGGCAATACTCATACTATTTTTTAAATTTGTGGCCGTTCCGGTGGTTATATTTATTTATATCACCTTATCTCTAATTCAAACAAAACTCACAAATGACAAAGTTCCAGGCTGAAATCGACGTAATGCCCAAAAAAGAAATACTTGATCCACAAGGAAAAGCAGTAACCGGTAGCATGAAAAACCTTGGCTTAGCCGAAATTCATAACGTGCGCATTGGCAAACACATTACGCTTGAAATAGAAGCCGAAAATGCCGAAGCTGCCAGCGCCAAAGTTGACCAGGCCTGCAAAAACCTACTGGCCAACCTGATTATGGAAAGCTATACTTTTAAAGTATCAGAAGTTTAGGTTAAAGGCGAAAGGCTTTTTTAGGATAAAGGCGAAAGGTAAAAGGCCAAAGGTTTCTTATCTGCATAAACAACTAAAACTTTATAAAATACGAAAGGCAAAAGGGAAACCTCTTGCCTTTGCTTTTTATATCTAACCGGCGAAATTTTCACCTTTCACCTTTCACCTTTCACCTTTCACCTTTCACCTTTCACCTTTCACCTTTCACCTTAAAGACTTACAAATTAGCTTCCTTTTCGGCTTTAATTTCCTTTAAAGTGATGAGGTTTGCAGATACCATACTGTTTACCTGGTTAAATTTTTCAAATATTTCGGTTGGGTTTTGACCGCCGGCTTTACAGGCCAGCTCAACTTCCTGTATGGTAGCCTGGCTTATGGGCATACCAAAAAAACCAAGGTTAGGCTTTAATTTATGAGCTGCCTGGGCTGCTAAAGCCCAATCCTGGTTATTTAACGCGTTGCTGATCGTATTAAGTAGATCGGGCGATTGCTCAAGGAACATCCCAATCGAGTCAACAATAAAATCGTCGCTACCATCGGCAATCTCGTATAAAAAAGAAAGATCAAGGTCCTGTTCTGGTGAAATATCTGCCATTATAAAAGCTTTGTGTTTATTCAAAAATATGCTTTTTTACGATTAAGTTATCCTTTAGTTCATCCTTTAGCTGCAAAATATTTTTTTTGAACACAGGATGAACAAGGTTAGGTGCTATCTCGGCCAGGGGGATCAGCGTAAAACTGCGTTTATATAATTCGGGATGTGGCACTACCAGGTTAAAATCATGGATCACTTCATCGCCATAAAACAAAATATCAATATCAATAATGCGCGATCCCCATTTAACCTCCCGCTTACGACCCATTTGCAGTTCGATATTCAATATTTTTTCCAACACGTCCTGCGCCGACAGATCAGTTTGGAGCATCAGCACCTGGTTTAAATAGTCGGGCTCATCGGTTTTACCCCACGACTGGGTTTCATAAACCGACGATATCAGTTTAACCGGAGCAATCTGAGCCGAAATAGATTCAATTGCCTGCTGCAGAAACAATTCGCGGGTACCGAGGTTGCTCCCAAGCAGTAAAAAAACATCAATCATGTTGTAACAAATATAATGGAAACCGCTCTTAGCATTATACGGCTCCTTATTACTAAGTTTGCATAGTTAAAAAGATTTATAACATTAATGAAACAATTCTTCAAATTCGTTCTGGCCACTATTGTAGGGGTAATTATTTCGGGTATAATAATAGGTGTTGTAGGAGCGGTTCTTGTTATCGGCCTTATTGCATCCGCCGGCAGTGATAAAACTGTAGATGTTAGCGCAAACTCTATTTTATACATGTCGCTAAAAAATCAGATCACTGAGCGTACACCAAACAATCCCCTTGCCGGTTTGGATTTTTTAGGTTTGAATGAAGATAAATCAATCGGCTTAAATGATATCCTGGCTGATATTAAAAAAGCCAAAACCGACGATAATATTAAAGGCATATACCTTGATGAAAGTTATATGACTGCCGGCCAGGCCACTACCGAAGAGATCCGCAACGCACTTATCGACTTTAAAAAATCAGGCAAATTTATTGTAGCCTACGCCGAAGTATATACACAGGGCTTTTACTATCTGGCATCAGTAGCCGATAAAGTTTATATTAACCCAAAAGGTATTTTTGAGTTTCACGGCTTTAGCTCTCAAACCACTTTCCTGAAGGGTGCACTGGACAAATTAGGCATTGAAGCACAGATCATTAAAGTTGGTACCTTTAAAAGCGCTGTTGAACCGTTGTTCCTTACCAAGATGAGCGATGCCAATAAACTACAGGTAACTTCATATCTTGGTTCACTGTACAATCATTTTTTAACCGGTATCAGCAAAAGTCGGGGCCTTAACAGGGATTCATTATTCAGCTATGCCGATAATATGCGCATTCAATTTCCTGAAGATGCCTATAAATTGAAGCTGGTTGACGGCTTAAAATATAAAGATGAGATCCTGAACGATTTGAAAAGGCGCACTGGTACCGATTTAAAAGACGATTTAAAAAGCGTTGATCTTAGGGATTACGCCAAAAGCAAAAGTGATGATTCGGACGATAAGGAGGATGATTCATCATCTAAAAACCGCATTGCTATTGTCTATGCATCAGGTGATATTACCGGTGGCGATGGCGACGACAACAGTATCGGTTCAGAAACTATTTCGAAAGCATTACGCAAAGCTCGTTTAGATGATAAAGTTAAAGCTGTGGTATTGCGTGTAAATTCGCCGGGCGGCAGCTCACTGGCATCTGATGTGATTTGGCGCGAAGTAAAGTTGATCCACGAAAAGAAGCCGATCATTGTTTCTATGGGTGATTATGCTGCATCGGGTGGCTATTACATTTCATGTGCAGCCGATTCGATCATTGCCCAGCCTAATACTATTACCGGTTCTATCGGCATTTTCGCCGTATTGCCAAACATGCAAAAACTGTTTAACGATAAACTGGGTGTAACCTTTGATGGTGTAAAAACCGGGAAGTATGCAGATTTGGGCGATATCAGTCGCCCGCTGAGCCCGGAAGAGCACCTGATATTACAAAACAGCGTAAATCGTGGTTATGATGAATTTACTAAGGCCGTAGCTGATGGTCGCGGTAAAACACAGGCCTACATTAACAGCATTGGCCAGGGCCGTGTTTGGACCGGTGAGCAGGCCCTAAAAATTGGCCTGGTTGACCGTTTGGGGAATATCAACGATGCTATCACTTCAGCTGCCAAAAAAGCTAAGATCAAAACCTATAATATTGTAAGTTACCCCGAGCAAAAAAGCTTTTTCAACAAGGTGGGCAGCGGTTTAAGCGCCGAAGTACAAACCCACATGGTGAAAAACGAGCTTGGCGAAAATTACCGTGTTTATCAGCAAATAAAAGGGATCACCCAAATGATGCGCACCCCGCAAGCCCGCCTTCCTTACGATTTGGTGATCAAATAATATTTCATTAATACATTAATTTTGATTGTGAAAAGCTGCCCAGTTGGGTGGCTTTTTTGTTGTCCGGTAAGACTTACAAAATTTTGAAAACTGCATAAGTCTGTTAAATATAATACATCTTATCCCCTCTTCAAATAAGCATTCGGCACATTCATCGGTACATAGTCAATTCCGTAAGCATGCTTTATCAGCAGGCTAACCACATCCATAACAGTTTGCTCCCTGCGGTGAAATTGTGGTAGTGACCCCATCATCGCATAAGTTATTGGGTTTACAGATGTAATAAACGTTTCCCATTCATATCCCCGGCCCCAGATCAACCCTTTAACTGTATAGAACAGATCGGTACCGTTTGCAACAGAAAGTGAAGCATATCAACAGAACTATTCCCGTTTTGATTAACCGTATGAAAAATAGGTGTATGTCCGCCGAAACCATGATCATCATAAGCTGCTTTGGCATTTACATCAGCCCCATGCTGTAAAAGTATTTTGGCGCAGGCAAGGCTATTATATTCGGCGCAAAAATGCATGAGTGTTCCACCCGTTAAAGGAGTATAGGTATTATTATATAAAGAATAGGTTTTGTTAACAGCAGATGGATCTATCGTCAAAGCCTGTTTTAACATCTCCTCATCGTGGGCAAAAACCGCCAGTAACGCCTTGTATTCATAATCAAGTTCGGCATCAATAAAAGCTTGCACACAGTCTTTAAACCGGGGGCAGCGGGCATACATTTCAACCATCATGGTAAAAACAGGCATGCCATCATGAACTTCGTTCGGGCTGCCGCCTTTATTAAAATACGCTTTGATCTCATCAACAGCATGAGTTTCGGCGGCGTAAAGGATGTCGTTATAATCGGGCATGATCTTTTTATTAAAGTTAAAGAATCCAATGATTACTCTTTCAATAATTTAAAAGACGCCAGCCAGGTATTCTCAAACTGTATTATGGCTTGCCTTTCGCGAGAAAATAGCCCTGCTCAAAAACAAACCCACCGCATAAGCTGTCATTACAATGGCTTTTTGTATTTTTACGGCCTCATTGTAATTATGGAAAATAAACCCATAGCCCGTACACTTCGTTTACTCTCACAACTCATGGAACTCCATGAGGTTAATCCGTTCAAGATCAAATCGGTAGCCAACGCAGCTTTTAAAGTTGATAAGCTCCCCTTCCCTATCGCCGGTAAAAAACTGGACGAACTGGAGAAGATTGATGGCATAGGTAAAAGCATAGCCGGCAAAGTTGCTGAGTTGCTTGAAACCGGCACCATGACCGAGCTGCAGGATATGTTGGATAAAACCCCTGCCGGTGTGGTTGAAATGATGGGTATTAAAGGCATCGGCCCCAAAAAGGTAGCTGTCATCTGGAAAGAGCTGGGCATTGAAAATACCGGTGAGCTTTTTTATGCCTGCAATGAAAACCGCCTGATAGAGGCAAAGGGCTTCGGTCTTAAAACGCAGGAAGAGATCCGTAAGGCTATTGAGTTCAGGATGGCGAGCAATGGCAAATTTCTTTTTGCCCAGGTTGAAAAGGAAGCCAACGAACTGATGGATGAGGTAAAAGCCATTTTCCCTGATGCGCTAAAGCATTTCGCCGGCGAATTCAGGCGTTTGAATGAGATCATCACCGAAATTGTGATCGTAGTAGGTAGCCTTAACCATGATGTTGCCTACGAAGCGCTGGTAAATTCAACCATACTTTGCAATGTAAGTAAAAATCAAAACCATATTCAGGGCGAGCTGCAAAATGGCTTGCTCGTTGATATTGTTTGTGTAGATAAGGCTGATTATTACAAAGAACTATTTATCAATACAGGTACTGATGATCATGTACAGGCCGTTTTCGACAGGATTAATGTTCCTGTTGAACAGCCAGAAACGGAAGAAATGATCTACACCAAGGCCGGCTTAAGCTGGATGCAGCCCGAACTGCGTGAAGGTACCCTGTTTATTGAAAAGGCCGAAAAGAACATACTGCCAACGCTCATTAACTGGCACGACCTGCAAGGTACACTTCATAACCACAGCACATGGAGCGATGGCGTTAACAGCATTGAAGAAATGGCCTTGTATTGCCGGGATACCCTGAAATTAGAATACCTGGGCATGTGTGATCACAGTAAGAGCGCGTTTTATGCAAAAGGCCTGAGTATTGAACGGGTATTGCAGCAACATGAAGAAATAGATGCCCTGAATAAAAAACTCGATGGTTTCCATATTTTTAAAGGTATTGAATCGGATATTTTGTATGATGGTTCGCTTGATTATCCTGACGAGATCCTGCAAAAGTTTGATTTCATTGTAGCCTCAGTTCATTCAATCCTCAAAATGGACGAGGAAAAGGCTACGTCGAGACTGATCACCGCAATCGAAAATCCTTATACAACTATATTGGGACACCCAACAGGCAGACTTTTACTAAGTCGTAGCGGATATCCTATCAACTATAAAAAAGTGATAGATGCCTGCGCAGCGAATAACGTAGTTATTGAAATCAATGCCAACCCGTTAAGGCTCGACCTCGACTGGCGCTGGCACCAATATGCTTTAGATAAAGGTGTTATGTTATCTATAAACCCCGATGCCCACCGTATTGAAGGCTTCACAGATATGCATTACGGTATTCTTGCCGCACGTAAAGGCGGTTTGTATAAAGAAATGTGTATGAATGCTATGTCCGTGGCTGAAATTACGAAGGCGTTTGCTGCAAAGAGAGGTTAGTGATTAGAGATCAGAGGTTAGTGTTTTTTACGCGATAAACAATGACCTAATGAAGCAATGAAACAATGACTAAATTAAATGAACCTAAAAGATAAAGTACACGCTATACAGGCTACGGTTCGCAAACCGGCAATACTTGTTATTGGCGACCTGATGGTTGACCATTATATATGGGGCAATGCTACCCGCCTTTCGCCCGAGGCGCCTGTGCCTATTGTAAACGTTAAAAACGAAACCACTACATTAGGTGGTGCCGGTAATGTGGTTCAAAACCTGGTATCATTAGGTGCAAAAGTTATTGTTGCCGGCATAATTGGAAATGACCAGGCTGCCGGAGAATTGATCAAAATCCTGACCGACGAAGGGGTTGAAACTGACACTATTATTAAAGATAGCAACCGCCCTACCACAGTAAAAACCCGCGTTGTTGTTGGCAGCCACCAACTGGTACGTGTTGACCGTGAAGTTACCGACGAAGTATCGGAGCCTATCGCCAACGAGCTTATTAGTAAGCTAAGCGGTTATATTGACAACGCAGATATGGTACTTTTATCTGATTATAACAAAGGCCTGTTTTCGCCGTTCCTAACCCAGGGCATTATAAAAGCAGCAAATGCTAAAGGCAAAAAAGTAATCATCGACCCCAAAGGGCTTAATTACGAAAAATACAAAGGCGCTTTTATCATTAAGCCTAATCGCAAGGAATTGTCTGAAGCTGCTAAAACCGATAAGATCAACTCGATAGAAAGCCTGCAACAGGCCGGTAAGGTAATTTTTGAACAAACCGGGACTCAATATATAGTAGTTACCTTATCCGAAGAAGGCATGGTAATATTAAGCGAAGAGGGCTATCAAAGTTTACCGGTAAAGGCAACCGAAGTGTTTGATGTAACAGGTGCCGGCGATACTGTACTGGCCACCATGGCATACTTTATGGCGGGAGGCTTAAGCATTGAGGATTCATGCGAACTGGCCAACCACGCGGCTGCTATAGTAATTCGCCACGTGGGCAGCGCAACAACTACGGTAGATGAGATTGTTGAGGATATTTTAAAAAGCGAAAGGTAAGGCAGAGGTTAAAGGCCAATGGTTTGAATGTGCTTGCCCTAACCAACCAATGAACTAATGAACCAGTGAACGAATGAACGAAAAAATATTAAACGAACTTAAAGATCACCAGGATACGCTGCAAAGGGTAATTGATACGCTTGGCGGCGATATCGAGATAGCCTGTGATATGATTACCTCAACCATAAAAAAAGGCAATAAAGTATTACTGGCTGGTAACGGCGGCAGTGCTGCTGATGCTCAGCATATTGCAGCAGAGCTTACCGGGCGTTATGTAAAAGATCGTAAACCCTTGCCGGGCATTGCATTAACAGTTGATACTTCGGCGCTTACATCTATTGCCAATGATTACGGCTACGAACATGTATTTTCACGCCAGTTGGAGGCATTTGCCAAACCGGGCGACTTGTTCATCGGCATTTCGACGAGCGGAAACAGTCCGGGGATCCTGGCGGCATTTGAGTCTGCTAAAAAACTGGAAGTTAAAACCTTAGGCCTTTCGGGCAGGGATGGCGGTAAAATGAATGGTCTTTGCGATCTTAACATCATCGTGCCGTCAAACATTACCGCGCGTATCCAGGAAATGCATATCCTTATCGGGCATATCCTGTGTACTGCCGTTGATGACCTTTTTGATTAAACAGTACCGTAGAGACGCATCACATGCGTCGTTCTAATAATATACAAAGACACATGTGATGTGTGTTTACAGGAAAAACAAATGAGGACCGGCTTCGAAAAAACCCTTCTTGATAAAATAACAGATCAGCCGTCGCTACAGGCACAGATCAAAAACTGGCAAGCTGAAGGCAAAAAGGTGGTGTTCACCAATGGTGTTTTTGACCTGCTGCACATAGGCCATCTCACCTACCTGGCCAAAGCGGCCGAACTTGGCGACAAGCTGGTGATTGGCCTTAATGCCGATAGCTCGGTAAGGCGCATCAAAGGGCCAACCCGCCCGGTAAATGATCAAAACAGCCGTGCAGCACTGTTGGCGGCATTATTTTTTGTAGATGCCATTGTCGTTTTTGAGGAAGATACGCCCTTGAATTTAATCAGCTCCCTCCTGCCGGATATCCTGGTAAAAGGTGCTGATTACGCGGTTGAAAACATTGTAGGGGCTAAAGAAGTGATAGCAAACGGAGGCGAGGTTAAAACCATTAATTTTGTTGAAGGGTATTCATCCACTTCCATAATTGAAAAAATCAGGAACCAGATTTCCTGAACTTGATAACGACATGAAGATACTGGTGATCCGCTTTAGCTCGATGGGTGATATAATTTATACTACGCCTGTTGTGCGCTGCCTCAAAAAGCAGATCCCTGATGCCGAAGTTCATTTTTTAACCAAACCAGCTTTCAAATACATTTACGATAATAACCCGTATATTGATAAGTTGCTGTTACTAAAACCCTCGTTAACAGATACCATTAACGACATTAAGGCAGAAAAGTATGATCAGATCATTGATCTGCATAATAATCTTCGCACAAGCATCATCAAGCTTCGAACAGGCATCAAGGCATCCACCTACAAAAAACAGCCGATCCTGAAATGGCTGAGTTTAAAACTGAAACGCAACCTGGTAAGTGAGGAACATTTGGTTGACAGGTATTTAAAAGCCGTTAAATTTTTAGGCGTAGTTAATGACGATAAACCTATAGATTATTATATCAAAGCCCAACACGATATAACTAAATTACTGCCGGTTAGCCATCAACATGGCTATGTTGCTTTTGTAATAGGTGCTACACATTTTACCAAAAGGATGCCTAATTACAAGATCATCAGCATTTGCAGGCAGCTTAATTTGCCTGTTTTATTGTTGGGCGGTAATGATGTAAAGGCTAATGGCGATGAAATTGCCGCGGCTGTAGGCACATCTGTTTACAATGCTTGTGGTATTACCTCTCTGGATGAATCAGTTTTTCTGGTGTCAAAAGCTCAAAATATAATTGGTTTTGATACAGGTCTCACCCATATTGCCGAAGCGTTTAATGTGCCGATAGCCTCGGTTTGGGGCGGCACCACGCCCGATCTGCTGGGGGTTTGGCCTTATAAAGTAAAAGAAACACTGATTGCCGGTATTGAGCTATCCTGCCGCCCCTGCTCGAAATTCGGACTTGAAAAATGCCCGCTCGGACACTTTAAATGTATGAACGATATGCCAGAAGCCGATATCGTAGATTTCTCCAATCGCTAATTACGGGTATAAAACCTTATTTAAGTTATACTTACAAATCCACAATTGTCAATATTTCGCCAAAAAACATCAGATACCTTTTAATTTTAGTGTATTTGTATAATTTTGTGTATTAACTTAAAATCTTTTCACGATGAAAAAAACATTACTAAGCCTGTGCCTTTTAATGGCATCCTTTGCAGCATTTGCACAATTACCTACTGTTGGTTTTAAAGGAGGTGTAAACTTCGCAACGTTACACGCTACAGTTGACGGGGTCAGCGGCTCCGGTAATTCGGGCAGCTTAACTACATTCAATGTAGGCGCTTTTGTCGATTTTAAATTTGGCAATGTATCGTTACAACCAGCCTTAAACTTTACCGGTAAAGGCGGATCATCAAGTGTTTCTTTTGATGGCGAAGCAAACTCTGGCGGCAAAGTAAAACTCTATTACCTGCAAGTTCCGGTAAATGCTGTGTACCACGTGCCTGCGGTGGTCGGTGACTTTTACTTTGGTGCCGGCCCTTACCTTGGCATGGGTATTTCCGGTAAAGCAAAAGACAACAACGGCAATTCTGAAGACATTAAATTTGGCAGCGGCCAGGACGAGATCAAAAGAACAGACGCTGGTTTAAATGCCATTGTTGGCTTTAAATTCAAAACCGGTTTCCTGATCAATGCTAATTATGATTGGGGTCTTACCAACATCACAAACGTTGATGGCATCAAACTTACAAACCGTGTTTTCGGTATTTCAGTTGGTTACGCGTTTTAATTAACCTGGTAAAAAATTGAAGCAGGCTTTGCCTGTCTTTTATTATAAGGAGAAGCAACAGCTTCTCCTTATTTATTTAGTATTATTGGAAACTTATTACAAATGTCTCACGTTATAATCACAAAACCGTAACATTATAAACCGATCGGTCAGCCGTTTAAAATCATGAAAAAGTTATTATTAATACGCCACGCAAAAGCTACCCATGAAAGCGGTTATGTTGATTTTGACCGGCCTTTAAAACAATCAGGTATGCAGGATGCGGTTTTAATGGCCACCCTTTTAAAAGGACAGTTACAAATACCTCAAATTATAATAACCAGCCCTGCACTGCGTACCAAAACTACTGCCGAAATTTTTGCTAACCAGTTTAAATTACCGGCTCCGGGGGAAGACAAAAGAATTTACGAAGCCAGCGAAAACACCTGGGTTAAAGTAGTTAATAGCCTGCCCGATGAATATGATTATATAGGCATAGTTGGCCATAACCCGGGTATAAGCCAAATACTATATTACCTCACCAGCCAGCTAAAAGAGATGCCGACCTGTGCCGTGGCCATCATTACCTTTGAAAACGATACATGGCAATCCATCAGCGAAGAAGACGGGACACTGACGCATTTTGATTCACCGAAGGGGTAGCGTTGTGTCCGAAAGTCAGAGAAGTCCGTAAGTCCGAAAGAAAAAATACTATTTGACCTTCATCAGTCGCCAGCGAGGCGAAACTATTTCAAATTTTACGGAAAAAAATTACCGTTAAATAAGAATCTTACCGACTTTCGAACTTCTCCGACTTTCGGACTCCCCACTCAATTCACTCTATAAGTTTTCCCCGGCAGCGAACTGATATACCCTTGCATTTCCATATTAAGCAGGTTCATGGCCAGTTGGCTCATAGGCATATTAGCCCTTAAAGTAAGATCATCTATGGCAAGCGGCGTTTTATTCTGCTGCAATATCTCCATGATCAGCCGTTCATCTGCCGACAAATCAAAAGGCAGCATAAATTGCTCTGTAGGTTTATTGGCATCGTTCTTTTCCCAGCCAAGACTAAAAGCCAGATCAGCAGGGCAGGTTAGCAGGCTCGCTTTATTATTGCGGATCAGGAAGTTACATCCTTCAGAAAATTCATCACCCAATCTGCCCGGAAAAGCAAAAACATCCCGGTTGTAGGAATTGGCAATTTCGGCCGTGATGAGCGCACCTCCTTTTATACTGGCTTCAATTACCACAGTTGCATCGGCAATGCCGGCAACTATCCGGTTTCGCTGAGGAAAGTTTTCCCTGTCGGGATTAGTGCCCGAAGGATATTCGGATAGTAAACCGCCGTTTTCGAGCATTTTATCGGCAGTACCCCTATTTTGAGCCGGATAAAGCCTGTCGAGCCCATGGCCCAGTACACCGATGGTTGGCACGTTTAGCTTTACACATTCTTTATGTGCCGCTACATCAATGCCATGCGCCAAACCACTTACTATTAATACATTATATTGCTGTAATTCTTCAACTAACTGGCGGCATAATTGCCTGCCATAATCGGTAGCGTTACGGGTGCCCACTATACTGATAATGTGGGGCGGGTTAAGATCCATTTTGCCCTTTGCATAAAGCAGCACCGGCGAATCGTGGCAATTTTTTAAGCGCTTTGGGTAACGGGCATCTGTATAAAAAATAACATCGATATCGTGACCTTCTAAAAACTTCAGCTCCTTTTCGGCTTGCCTCAAAGCATCGTCAAAATCCCATTTTACAGCGCGCTTCTCACCTATTCCCGGAATCCTGGTCATTTTTTCGGGCGATGCATTAAACACTTCTTCTACGCTGCCAAGATATGCGATCAACGACTTAGCCGCTACCGGCCCGAGGTTTTTAACAAAAGATAAAGCTACTTTATGGAGTAATGACATTGGGTTTAGACGTACCGATTATAGCCTTGCAAATTATAAATATTCGGGCGATTTTCAAGCAGGACCTGTTATTTGTAATGCAATAAATAAAGTCTGGATATCATACTCACCCCTAAAACATATGCCTTTCGTTACTTAATTTGCACATCTGCACAGCCGTAATCTGCACACCTATTAAAAAACTACAAAAATAGTTTGCAAACTATAAAAATAGTTTTACCTTTATTCAACTATAAAAATAGTTTACTATGCGTATCAAAGAACTAACCAAAGCCGAAGAGCAGGTAATGCAGATCCTTTGGCAACTGAAAGAAGCTATTGTTAAAGACATTATTGAAGAAATGCCGGAGCCTAAACCCGCTTATAACACGGTGTCGACTGTGGTAAGGGTATTGGAAGGCAAAGGCTTTATCGACCATAAGGCCTATGGTAACTCGCATGTTTACTTTCCGCTCATCAGCGATGCGGAGTACAAAAAATTCACATTTGATAAGATGATGAAAAACTATTTCAGCAACTCATATCAAAGTTTGGTATCCTTTATTGTGGATGAAAAGAACATCAGCGTAAAAGAACTGGACGAGCTAACATCATTAATTGATAAACTTAAAAGCAAACAACAATGAACTGGCTATATTATTTGCTTGAAGCAAACTTGTACCTATGCGTATTTTATGCAGGGTACTGCCTGTTTTTAAATAAAGAAACACACTATACCTTAAACCGTATATACCTGTTATTGAGCTGTGTGATTTCATTTGTATTACCCGTTGTACAAATTGGCTGGCTAAAACCGGTTGAAACTGCAACAAAAACAATCGTTATCATTCCGCAAACGGCTTACCAAACCACCGTGCAAAAGCTTACTGTGCAGCCAACGTTAACCTTTAACGATATTTTGGTTTACGCCTATATACTTGGTACAATAGTACTTACCACAGTACTCTTTATCAGGCTTTATCAATTGGTCAAACTAACAAAGGCCACCAAAACTCTGGTTAATGATAAGTATAAACTCATCAATATAGAGGGATCAAACACCGCCTTTTCCTTCTTTAACTACCTTTTTATTGGCACAAAAACCCAAGCTAATAATATCATTATCAGGCACGAGCTGGTTCACATTCGTCAAAAACACTCGGTTGATATTGTTTTTCTGGAGTTGATCAAGATTATCAATTGGTTTAATCCGCTGGTTTATTTATTGCAAATCAGCCTGAAAACCATCCATGAATATATAGCCGACGAGCAAACTGCCGCGCAGGAAAGTGATGCCCTCAGCTATTCGTCGTTTTTGGTAAGCAATGCTTATGGGTTAAACGGCTCGCCCCTGGCGCATTCATTTTTCAATTATAACTTATTAAAAAAGAGGATAATTATGTTAAACCAAAAACGTTCGGGGAAATTAGCCAGGCTAAAATACCTCGTGGCCGTACCCATATGCGCCGGCCTGCTTTGTGCATCAACCCTGGTATTCAGTAAAACTTATGTTTTTTTCGATCTGATGCCCCAACAGGAAATTGTCAATAAAAAGGTGGCCAATACGCATACAGCCCCCGCCGACACTGTAAAAGTAGACCCAGTCCGAATAAAAAAAGCAGATGTTACTGCCAAAGGTTTTAAATACGAAGAAACCGGTTACCTTGTTAATAAAAAAACCGATTTCAGGGTAATTATTACCGAAAAGAACGGAGAGCAAAAAGAATACTATAAAAGCAAAGCTACCCCGGAAGAACTGGCTACACTGAAAACTAAATACGGCTATACATTTCCTAAAATGTTAATTTATCCAAAGCTTCCACCACCTCCGCCTGCTCCACCCGCAAACAGCAAAAAACCTAAGGTTATTGATGTAAAGCTGCCACCTCCGCCACCGCCTGCAAATCCGGAAAAGATAAAGAAAGCACCTAAAGTGATAGAAGGGTCACCTGTTACCCCGAAGGCTCCCACACCAGCTGTTGCAGAACGTGTCCCGCCGCCCCCGCCACCTGCAGATCCATTTCAAACCCTATATATGTACGTCGCTAAACACACACGCTACCCGTCAAAAGCACGTGAAAACCACATTTCGGGAAAAGTGACGTTAAATTTTAATATTATTAATGGTAAAATAAGTGAAGTGGCCCTTGCCGAAGGCGTTGATCAGGATATAGATAATGAAATATTAAGGGTTGTAAATAATTTCGACGGTAATCTCGGCATAAAATCAGGCCATTATAATTTACCCATATCTATGGCTTTAGTTGCTGACAATGATAACTATTACCCCCCTGTACCTTCAAAGCAATATGATCAGGCAATGGCTTCTACAAAAGCTTCAACTACCCTTCGCGAAGTTATTGTGGTAGGCTACCCCGCAAAAGAAAACAAATAAAAATAAAGCTTTAAACAAGCTTTTATAATTGCCGACCGGCCTAAAACCGTCCCGGCAATTTTCTGCGTAAATCCCTGCTCTCTCCTTAACCCTGTTTTACAAATCGTTAAATAATTTCTTTAAGTATTCAAAAGTTTGTAACTTAGATATATCCCATCGGGACAACTTCTTTTAAAATATATCTAAAACAAAGCAAACACATTAAAATACGCTTTGTTTAATAAGTACCAATTATACTTCCTGGACCTTACCGTTAACCTGATTTTGTTCATTTTTAAACCTCATAATATGAAAAAGTTTGGGATCATTTTAGCAATAGTAGGCATTGTGATGCTTATTGCAGGTAATTTTTTTTATAAGCATACCATCAATGCGGTAGATAGCTCTGGCAGTTCAATTATCACTACCGGCTTAAATGGCGGATGGACATTTAAACTGCCTGTTTTTGCCGGCGGTGCTTTATTTTTCCTGGGGTTTGTTTTTTGGGCAGCATCACGCACCGACAACCAGCATCATGATCATTTGATATAGAAGTTAAACCGCATTTTATAAATGATTTCTCGCAAAGACGCGAAGGCGTAAAGTGATTTACTTTAACGCAGTAGCGTCTTTATGTGCATATTTATAATCAGAAAGGTGGATTACAAATAGATTATTCCCTTCACGTATATCACCTGTTTTGTTTCGAAAAACTCCTCTTTAAAGTAATCTTTCAGATGATATTGGATAACTTTTAAGCCCGATTCTTTGATCTCCTGCTCCAAATCCCCGCCCTTTAAATACAGGATACCGTTGGGTAATTTGTTATTCGATTGCTTGTTGAATTTACTTTTTACCCATGGATAAAAATCCTTTAATTGGGTAACAGCGCGTGATACTACAAAGTCAAATTTATCCGCAATTTGTTCGGCCCGCAGGTGTGATGCTTTCACGTTTCTGAGGCCTAAGGCTGCAGCTACTTCCGTAACAACCTTGATTTTTTTGCCTATCGAATCAACCAAATGAAATTGGGTTTCGGGGAATAAAATAGCCAGCGGAATACCAGGAAAGCCCCCACCGGTACCCACATCAAGCACATTTTCACCCGGTAAAAAAGACATAACTTTAGCAATCCCAAGCGAGTGGAGCACGTGACGTTCAAACAAAAGATCAATATCTTTGCGCGAAATTACATTGATCTGGCTGTTCCAGTGTTCATATAAAGCTGGCAATTTTTCAAATTGCTCACGCTGTTCGGCACCTAAATCAGGAAAATATTGTAGAATTATTTCAGATGTCATCCCTGTTAAAACGGTTAATAATATTGCCAAGCAGGTACCTTGCCCTAAATAATTGCGCCTTTACCGTCCCTAACGGGAGATCGAGTTGCTGGGCTATTTCTTCGTACGAAAGCTCATCAAAATAGCGTAAGGTAATCAGGTTCCTATAACGCGTGGGGAGGCTTTCAATTAATGATCTTAGCTCCTGAGTTTGTTGCTTTTTGATAGATGTTTCTTCGGGATTAAGGCTATCCGCCTTAATTTGCAGCGGTTTTTCATCCCCTTCATCGTCCATCATGCCATGAATTGACATGGTACTTAGTTTCTTTTTGCGGATAAAATCAATGCAATTGTTAGTTGCTACCCTGAAAAGCCAGGTGCTAAAAGCAAAATCAGGCTGGTATTTTTCAAGTTTTTCAAATGCTTTGGCAAAGGTTTCAACCGTTAAATCCATTGCATCTTCTTTGTTGTTTACCATCTTAAGCACCATGAAATAAATCGAGTCTTTATAACGGTGCATCAAATCGGCATAGGCTTTTTGATCTCCCTGCCTGGCCTTCACTACCAGGTGAAAATCATTCTTTGCGTTCTCGGTAAAGTTGGCGTTTATTTCCATTGAGTAGTTTTTAAAAAGGTACCGATCAATCCAAAAACATTTAAATATGTATAATATAATAGGTCAAAAAAGGGGAGATACCACCAAAGGTCTTTGCCATTAAGTTTTTTAAATATACGATTATAAATGGCCATTTGTAATATCAACCTAAAAACGTACAAACCTAATGCCAGTAACGGTTCATACCTTAAAATAAGGAATAATATCAATAAAATATAGAATATAAAGCCGCTAACTGCATCAAAACTAAGCATACGCCTGTGCTGGTTTTTATACAGTTTCCCTACTCCCATGTGTCGCTTTTTTTGTTTAAACCATGATTTAAAAGTGGTTTTAGCCTCTGTAAACATAAATGATTCGGGGCTCAGTTCAACTACTGTGTTGTCAGGAGTAGCATGCTGGTTAACAAACAGGTCATCATCGCCTGATATTACGTGCATGTGCGAAGCAAACCCTTTTGCACTAAAAAATAACGTTTTTGTATAGGCAAGGTTGCGTCCAATACCCATATAGGGGTCGCCGGTTAACGCGCCCGATAGGTAATTGGTTGCTGTTTTTATGGTTTCAAAGCGGGTAAAAGCATTAATAAAACCACCTTTTTTATAATAAGGAGAGTATCCCAAAACTATTTGCACACCGCTTGCAAAATTGGCTGCCATACGGCTTATCCAGTTTTCGGAAGCTGGCTTACAATCAGCGTCGGTAAATAAAAGGTGTTCATTTTTTGATGCCTTGATGCCTAAGGTAAGGGCAAACTTTTTACCGGTTTTAAAGCGGTCATGCTCGGTAATGGTAACAACTTTCAGGTGGGCGTATTTTTTTTGCATGGTTTCAAGCACCTCGTCGGAAGTATCAAAAGAGCAATCATTGATAACAACCACCTCAAAATCAGGATAGTTTTGTTCCAGTATCGATGGCAGATTTTCCTCTAAGTTACGGGCTTCGTTGCGGGCGCTGATAATAACAGAAATGGGGATTAAGACTCTGGGCGGCGGCCCTTCGGCGGGTTTATGGCCTGCAAGGCGGGTATGCCTGCTTACCAGGTAATATAGCTGAACTATAAAACAAAGCTGAAAAAGAATAAAAAGCGCGTCGTGTAAGTACGTTTCCAAACAAAAAAAATAATGAGGCAAATTTGTTAAAAATCAATGAAATTAAGGCTCAATATCAGCGTTAATTTGAAGTTTAATGTACTCTTATTTAATCCCCCTTAAAATAAAAGTACTTTAATTAACATGGTTTTAATATTCAGCACGTTTATAAATAGCTTTTATCCTGCCGCCGTTTTGGAAAGGACGGGCATGAGGGTTTTTTTTGCTAATTTTGCAACCCTAAAATGAAATTTAACTTAACAGCACAAGACCCGCTTTCAAAGGCCCGAGCCGGCGAGATCACTACCGACCACGGTACCATACAAACCCCTATTTTTATGCCGGTAGGCACTGCCGGCACTGTAAAGGCGGTGCACCAGCACGAGCTTAAACAGGATATTTCGGCGCAAATTATATTGGGCAACACTTATCACCTATATCTGCGTCCCGGTTTAAATACACTTGAAAGCGCCGGAGGACTACATAAATTTAATGGATGGGACGGCCCCATCTTAACCGATAGCGGCGGCTACCAGGTATATTCATTAACCGAAGTACGCAAAATAAAAGAGGAAGGGGTTACGTTCCGCTCGCATATTGACGGATCAAAACATTTGTTTACTCCCGAAAATGTAATGGACATTCAGCGCATAATCGGCGCCGATATTATCATGGCGTTTGATGAGTGTACCCCCTATCCCTGCGATTACAACTACGCAAAACGATCGATAGAAATGACCCACCGCTGGCTGAAACGCTGCTGCGACAGATTTGACAGCACCGGGCCAAAATATGGCTACAGTCAAACACTTTTCCCAATTGTACAAGGTTCGGTATATAAAGATCTGCGCGTACGATCTGCCGAAGTAATAGCCTCATATGAGCGTGAAGGTAATGCCATAGGCGGCCTTTCGGTCGGTGAACCGGCCGAGGAAATGTATGCCATGACCGAAATTGTATGCAATATATTACCGCAGCAAAAACCGCGTTACTTAATGGGTGTAGGTACGCCTGTAAACATTTTGGAAAACATAGCTCTGGGTATTGACATGTTTGATTGCGTTATGCCAACCAGGAACGCGCGCAATGGCATGCTTTTCACCAAAAACGGCATCATCAACATCAAAAATGAGAAATGGAAAAACGACTTTTCGGCCATTGAAGATGACAGCGATCTGTTTGCCGACAGGGATTACAGCAAAGCCTATTTACGTCATTTGATCCACTCTGGCGAAATGTTAGGCGCTCAGATCGCCACCTTGCACAACCTCCATTTTTATCTATGGCTGGTTAAAGAGGCGCGAAAAAAAATTATTGCGGGTGAGTTTTACGATTGGAAAAACATGATGGTAAAGCGCCTTGGACAGCGTTTATAACAACTCATAAAATCACAAGAAATCTCCGGGAAAAACATGGAAATTAACAATCAAACAACCGACAGATGAAAGCTTTTTTTCATAGATATTTAAAGATCATCGACAGGTTTATTATTGGCAAATACCTTGGCACTTTTATATTTACTATGGGCATTTTCATGGTGATATCTGTAGTGTTTGACGTGTCAGAAAAGCTTGATAACTTCCTGAATAAACACGCCAGTTTGCACGATATCGTCTTCAGATATTACGCGGGTTTTATTCCATTTTATTTGAATATGTTATCGCCGCTGATCAACTTCTTGGCGGTGATTTTCTTTACAGCCAAGATGGCAAACCAAACAGAAATTGTTCCGATATTGAGCGGCCGGGCAAGTTTTAATCGATTTTTAAGACCTTATGTAATCGCTTCATCAATCATATTTGTGGTGTCTTTTTTTGCAAATGTATACCTTATTCCTTTCACAAACCGGCTGAAAATCGACTTTGAAAATGCCAATGGCATGATGGACAATGACCCGACTAAGGTGGAGGTACACATGCAAATTGACAAACATACTTTTGTTTATCTTGCCAATTACGATCCCACAACTCACTTCGGTTACAATTTTATAATGGAGAAATTTAATGGTGATACGTTGCGTGAAAAACTGATTGCCGAACAAATTCAATACGATTCTTTAAAACGGATCTGGTCGCTTAAACAATACAGTGTTAAATATGTAAACGGAATGAAAGAACAATTCATTACAAGTAACACGCCAAAAGACACTGTTTTGGATATGCACCCGAGCGATTTTATTGTATATGATAACGTATACCAGGCCATGTCTTTAAGCGACCTGAACAAGAATATTGACAAGGAAAAACTGCGCCGCCCGGAATATTTAAAGGCCATTTATTTTGAAAAATATCACCGTTTTGTGTACCCTTTATCAGCCTTTGTACTTACTTTAATCGGTGTTTCTATATCGTCAAGAAAGGTACGCGGAGGCGTTGGATTACCCCTGGGGATAGGTATTCTATTATGCTTCGCTTATATTATATTAGAACGGTTTGCCCTTGTATTTTCGGTAAAAGGGGGCATGTCGCCTCTGGCAGCTGTATTCATTCCTAACATCGTTTTTGGCATTTTGGGCTATTACCTACTTTTAAAAGCACCTAAATAATGGCGCAAAACACCCCCTCTACCCTAAATAAGAACCTTATAATACTCCATTTTACTGTTTTTGTGTGGGGATTTACCGGAATTTTAGGCGCCCTGATCACCATTTCGGCCGTACAATTGGTGTGGTACAGAGTACTTATTGCCTCTGTTTCGCTGTTTTTGTATTTTAAATTCAATAAAACCGATTTTAAAGTCGACAGAAAAACGCTGATCAAACTGGTGCTTACGGGGGCAATTGTGGGTGGGCATTGGATCCTTTTCTTTGCAGCCATTAAACTTTCGACGGTTGCAGTTACCCTGGTTTGCCTCTCATCCATCACACTTTTCACGGCAATATTTGAGCCGATCATCAATAAAAAAAGCATTTCAAAATTGGAAATTTTAGCCGGGATTTTAATTATTTCAGGCATCATTTTAATTTTCAAATTTGAAACAAGATACACTAAGGGTATTATAGCCGGACTTGTAAGCGCGGTTTGCGCCAGCCTTTTTTCCATCATTAACTCTCGCCACGTACAAAAATTACAGGCGCCGGTTATTGCATTTTATGAGCTATCCGGCGCTTTTGTATGGATCTCGATTTACCTTTTGATAACCTCCGGCTATACCCGGGCCATGTTGTTAAAGCCAGCGGATATTGGTTACCTGGTACTACTTGGCACCGTGTGTACATCGCTCGCTTACGTTGCCGGTGTATCCGTAATGCGCGAGCTTTCGGCGTTCAGGGTGGCGCTTATCACCAACCTTGAACCGGTGTACGGCATCATAATGTCGTTTATTTTTTTGGGCGACATGAATAAAATGACGCCGGGGTTTTGGAGTGGTGCGCTTCTTATTTTGTCGACAATCTTCTTGTACCCCGTCGCCCGAAAGCAAATTACCCAGCGCAAAACCAAAGCCTGATCTTTATATTTTTCGCCTCCTGTTACTTCGTAAAACAACTTCAGAAACCATACTTCTGCCGGTTACCTGATAGCTGTTTAAAACCCAAAATCTATCCCGGCTTTTTAATTTCTAACCCAAAATAGGGGTGAAACCCTTGTGCTTCATTTGGCCGTTTTTAGCCCCTCAGAGCGATTCTATTTTTTTACCGCATTCTGGGTTCAATCAATACTTCAGCACAAAACAGCGGCAAAATCCAATTTTTACTTAGTGTATTAAATTCAAATTTAAAAATCCTATCAGCAATCTCAGCAATTCACAATCCAACTCGTTTAATCTACTGTTATAATTAAAAAAATTCATTTAAATAGAAAAAATATAATACAAAAAATCAAATACTTATATAATTTATATAAACAAATAATTAAATACAATCCATGTAAGCAAAAGTCTAAAAAACTAAAAAAATTAGCAATATAAATTATATCTAAAAAAAACAACAACATAATCCTTTAAATCAAATATTTAAATTGATTTATATTAGGTAAAACTTTGAAAACAGATAATGCCAAGACACACTTGACAAAGTGTAGTGAAGTATTTATTCAGGAACTAAAAAAAATCAAAGCATCCCTCCTGCTTGTATACAGAACTTATTTACGGATCGATTTTTTTATGCTCTCGTGCGATTGTCGCGAAGAAATTTTCGGCATAAAAATTTGCTATTCTATCCAGTTAGAGAAAGGTCAATACCATTTTTTTACCATCGAAAAACCTGAGCAAAATTCAACCGCAATTGTAATCGTTCCATTTTTTTGGAAAAGCGATTATTAAAGGTCGGGCAAAGCCAGGGCGGCTTAATTAATTGCAGAGATACCAGACATTGATCCGGCTATAAAATTCAGGCATAACAAACATATGGCTTCCGTCCTTCCCGGCTTACCAATATCAGGGCATCAATTTACCGGAGATCAATTTTTATTAAACATTTAAAAAGCGGATATTGTATTAACTCTAAAACCACATCCATCATGAGCATTAAAACAATAGTCATTGTAATTATCGCTGTTTTGCTTACCATCGTACTGATGCAAAACACCGACGAGGTTTACTTCAAATTTTTGTTCGCCACTTTCAGGGTATCCAAACTAATGATGATGCTGGTGGTTGCGGTAACAGGTTTCATATTGGGCTTGATCGTGGCATGGCCTAAAAAACAAAAGTTCGATATTGAAGGCTATCATGACGCCATGCACAAAAAAGACGATGCCGATACACTAAGTGACGAAGACAGGGAATACATCAGCTAAAATATGAAAACAAAGATTGGATTTATAGGCCTTGGCAACATGGGTACCAGCATGGCCAAAAACCTCATTGACTCGGGGTACCATTTGCAGGTTTACAACCGCACACTCTTAAAGGTAGACGAGCTTGGCACCGACAGTGTAACCAAATGCCAGAGTCCTGCCGAAGCCGCGGCAAATGTGCCATTTTTGATCACCATGGTATCAGATGACGAGGTGCTGCGAGAATCGGCTGTAGGCGACGGCGGAATTTTAAAAACGCTACAGCCAAATGCTGTACATATATCCATGAGCACTATTTCGCCTGGAACTTCCGAAGAACTTACCAGGTTACATGAACAGGCCGGCAGTCGCTACCTTGCTTCTCCTGTATTCGGAAGGCCCGAAGCAGCCGCTGCACGTAAGCTTTGGATTTGCGTTTCGGGTGATGAACAAACTAAAACTGATGCTCGTCCTATACTTGATTTACTTGGCCAGGAAGTGATTGATTTTGGCCCCTCGGCGGGAGGTGCAAATGTGGTTAAAATAGCAGGCAATTTTATGATCATGGCATCCATGGAAATGATGGCCGAGGCATTCACCCTTGCCGAAAAAAACGGACTAAGCAGAATGCAGGTAGCCGACTTTTTCAGCTCGACGCTTTTCAACGCTCCAATTTTCCAGAGCTACGGCAAGGCCCTTGCCGGCAAGCAATATCAACCAGTAGGCTTCAAATCAAAATTGGGTTATAAAGATGCGCGCCTCGCATTTAAATTATCGCAGACAAGCGAGATGCCCATGCCTATTGCAAACGCCGTACACAGCCGTTTATTAACCGCTATTGCCAAAGGCTGGGGCGAGCACGATTGGGTGGAAGGCATAGGGCGAGGCGTGAGTGAAGACGCGGGGCTTTGATTTCAGATGTTTGATTTCGGATTTTGGAAATAGGATTTTGGAATCGGATATTTCTTTTAAATAAAATGCCGGATGGTCTATCGACTGATAAAATGATCGATAAATCATCCGGCATTTACATGCAGCAGGATAAGTAAGTTTGGTAGCAGAATTGCTTTATATCACAACGTCATTGCGAGGTACGAAGCAATCCCAAACAATACACGGATGGCCTGCCAATCGGGGATTGCTTCGTACCTCGCAATGATGCTTTTATTTTGCTTCGGGACAGCTTCCCGAATCCTACCAAATCCGAAATCAAACATCCGAAATCCGACATCACAAATAGAACACTTGGTTCTCCCCTTCCAAAAATTTCAAATCGGGAGTTTCAGCAAAAATACCGAACACGGATGCTCCGGTTCCACTCATGCTTGAGTATATGGCCCCTGCCTCATAAAGGGCCGCTTTGATGCCTCTGATTTCTGCATGATTTTCAAACACGGTTTGTTCAAAATCATTTTTGATAAGCTTCTTCCAATCAGCTATCGGTTCGTTGATCAAATCGAACAATGAATCTTTTACCGGGGTCGGCTTTATACCGCGAAAAGCTTCCCCTGTTGATACATGAACAGGCGGCATTACCAACACGATTTTATAAGCCGACAGGTCGAGCCTGATGTTCTCAAATTCATCGCCGCGTTCAAAAGCAAACACAGGTTTGTTCTCGATGAAAAAAGCGCAGTCGGCACCGAGGCTGCGCGCGTAATTGGTCATTTCATCTACCAAAAGACCGAGTTTAAATTCATCATTCATCAACCTTATAAAAAATGCGGCATCGGCCGATCCCCCGCCCAACCCCGAGCCTATCGGGATATGCTTATGCAGATGAATGCTCACCGGTGGCAGGTCATGGTCCTGCTTGAGCATTTGATAACCTTTAACGCAGAGATTATCCTCCGGTAGGCCAGGAATATCCAGCCCGCTTGAGGTGAAGCTAAATTTGTCGCTTTTCACTACTTCAAGGGCGTCTTTAATGTCGATAGGGTAAAAAATGGTTTCGAGATTATGATAACCATCCGGCCGGCGTTCGGTAATATTGAGGCCGATGTTTATTTTTGCATTCGGAAATAAAATCATACAAATTAATTAACACGTGATGTATTTGCCAACATCCGTAGGAAACCAAAGGTAGATTATTTTTCTTTGCCTTTTGAAACTTTGGTCATTGAGTCATTAGGTCATTAAGTCATTGCCTTCTCAAAGCATTAACCTAATCACCCAATTTAACTCAATCAACCGAATCTAACTTAAAATAAAATGAAACAGTATCTTGACCTGATGAGACATGTGATGGAAACCGGAGCGCAAAAGCATGACAGAACCGGCACCGGTACAGTAAGTGTGTTTGGCTACCAGATGCGTTTCAACCTCAAGGATGGTTTCCCGATGGTAACCACCAAAAAACTGCACCTCAAATCTATCATCCATGAGCTCATCTGGTTTTTGAGCGGCGACAGCAATATCCGCTACCTGAAAGAAAATGGCGTAAAAATATGGGACGAGTGGGCCGACGAAAATGGCGACCTTGGCCCCGTGTACGGCAAACAGTGGCGCTCGTGGCCTACACCAGATGGCGGTCATATCGACCAGATCAAACAGGTGGTGAACCAGCTTAAAAACAATCCCGACTCGCGCCGTATCATCGTGTCAGCCTGGAACGTTGCCGAGGTTAACCAGATGGCCCTGCCGCCATGCCATAGTTTGTTCCAGTTTTACGTAGAGCCCCCTAACCCCCTGAAGGGGGAACAAAAGGGAAAACTTTCGTGCCAGTTGTACCAACGCAGTGCCGATATTTTCCTTGGCGTTCCGTTCAACATAGCTTCCTATGCGTTGCTCACCATGATGATGGCACAGGTATGCGACCTTGATCTTGGCGACTTTATACACACTTTTGGTGATGCCCATTTGTACAACAACCATATGGACCAGGCGCGCCTGCAGCTAAGCCGCGATCCTCGCCCCCTGCCAACCATGAAAATCAATCCGGAGGTAAGAGATATCTTCTCATTCAAGTTTGAAGATTTCACTTTGGAGAATTATGATCCCTGGCCGCATATTAAGGCCGAAGTGGCGGTATAACTTAGTCATTGGCTTCGCGTCATTTGGTCATTGAGTCATTTTTTTGATTGTCCTATTTTACGCCTGATCTTATCATGAGTAATAGAATTGAAGAACTTGAAGTGTATAATCTTTCAGAAGCATTTTCCGACAGGGTTTGGTTTATAGTGGCTAAATGGGAATACTTTGCTAAAGACACTTTGGGTAAACAAATTGTTCGCTCATCTGATTCGATTGGCGCAAACATTGCTGAAGGATTTGGACGCTATCATTACAAGGAGAATAAGAACTTCTGCTATTTTAGCCGCGGATCAGTAATTGAAACCAAAGGCTGGCTCAAAAAGGCAAATACGTGAGGCCTGATCAATGACGACGAATATCAATCGCTGCTCCGGGAATTAGAAACAATTCACGTAAAATTAAACATCTATATCAAATTCATTGGGAAAGGCAATGCATAACTACAAGTCAAAAAATGACTCAATGACGCGAAGTAAAATGATGCAAAGCAAAATGACCCAATGACTTAATGACCTGCAAGAAATGATTTTATCCATCATCGTAGCCATAGCCAAAAACCATGCTATCGGTAAAGACAATAAATTACTCTGGTATCTGCCTAACGATCTAAAACATTTTAAAGATGTTACTACCGGGCATACCGTGATCATGGGCCGTAAAACTTTTGATTCGGTTGGTAAGCCTTTGCCCAAACGCCGCAACATTGTTGTTACCCGGCAAGCCATCAGTATCGATGGTTGTGAGGTGGTACCATCCGTTGAAGCGGCTATTGAGCTTTGCAAGGCCGAGGATGAAGTTTTTATTGTTGGCGGAGCTGAGATCTACCGGCAGGCTCTTCCTCTTACAAACCGCATATATCTCACCATTATTGATCAGGATTTTGAAGGCGATACCTTCTTCCCGGAATTAAATCCTGATGAATGGCAGGAAAAAGATCGTGAAGATTTTGAACCCGACGAAAAAAACAAGTATAAATATTCTTTTATCACACTTGTGCGGCGCTAACATTTTTTGTCATGATTTTGTTTTAATTTAAAATTTTGTGCTTACGAAATTTTATTAGATTTGCTGCCTTATTGAAAAAAAGCTTATAAACTAATTTATTACATATTACAAATTCGATGCAAGGCAAAGGGGTTATTAAATTTTTCGCCATACTACTGGCAGTGGTGTGCTTATACCAGCTATCATTTACGTGGGTGGCCCATAAGGTTAGGGAGGATGCCAAAGTATACTCAAAGGGAGATCCTGAGAAAGAAAAAGCTTATTTGGATTCTATTTCCAATCAACCGGTTTATCCGCTATTAAAACATGATTACGCTTATGTATTGCAAAGGGAAATTGCATTAGGCCTTGACCTTAAGGGTGGCATGAACGTTACTATGCAGATCCAGCTTGATGAGTTGGTTAGGAAAATTGCCAACAACAATCCTGATGCTACTTTTAACCAGGCTTTGGCTAACGCCGATAAATTGCAGGCCAATGCTCAAACCAACCAAAAAGATTACATCGCTTTATTTGTAAGCGAGTACGAAAAGCTAAACCCTAATGGCAAACTCGCCGCTATCTTTTCAACGAAAGATAACCAGGACCACCTGAAGTTCAACGCTTCAAACAGCGAGGTTAAAACTTATCTTGAGGATTTGGCTTCAACTGCGGTTAAACAATCATTTACTGTTTTAAACACCCGTATCAACCAGTTTGGTGTAACCCAGCCAAACATCCAGTTGCAACAAGGCTCAAACAGGATTTTAGTTGAGCTGCCAGGCGTTAAAGAACCAGAGCGTGTTCGCAAATTGCTTTCAGGTTCTGCGAAACTGGAGTTTTACGAAACTTTTGATAATGCTGAGGCATATCAATACCTGATCAATATTGACAACCTGCTTGCTGCAAAAAGCAAAACTGCCAAAGCGGACACAGGTAAATCAGCGAAAGCTGATACCACTGCTAAACTTGCAGCCGGAAAAGCTGATACAGCTAAAGGTGGTTCGTTGTTAAGCAAGGTTCAGAAAAACGCCGCTAAAAACGATACTTCAGCTGCTTCATTAAGCAAAACAAAATTAGCTGCACAACACCCGTTGTTTGCAGTAATGTCATTGAACGTTGGCCAGGGTGCAAACGGCCAGCAGCAATTAGGCCAGGGTCCTGTTGTTGGTTATGCTCCGCTTCAGGATACTGCTAAAGTAAATTCATACCTGCACAGTGCAGATGTTTTAGCAGTTATTCCACGTAACATCAAATTTTTGTGGGAAGTAAAACCTATTAAAAACACCAAAACTTTCGCGTTATACGCTATTAAACTTACTGGTGCCGAAAATGGCCCGGTATTATCAGGCGACGTAATTAACGACGCCCGTGCCGATAACGACCAGAAAGGCAGTCCTGAGGTTGTGATGATCATGAACTCAGAAGGTGCTCAAAAATGGCGTGCCGTTACGGCCGAAGCATCATCAGGCACCAACAAAAAAGCTATCGCCATCGTTTTAGATGATAACGTATACTCTGCTCCTACCGTACAAAACGAAATTTCGGGCGGTGTATCATCAATCTCCGGTAACTTTACCATTGATGATACGCGCGACTTAGCCAACGTATTAAAAGCAGGCCGTTTACCGGCTCCTGCCCACATCGTATCTGAGTCAATTGTAGGTCCGTCATTAGGCGAGCAGGCTATCTCTGCAGGCATTACTTCAAGTATCTTAGGCTTAGTTGTTGTATTGATCTTCATGATCGCTTACTACAATCGTGCCGGTACTGTAGCAGTTGTTGCAGTAATCATCAATATCTTCTTCCTGATGGGTGTACTGACCAGTTTAGGCGCGGTATTAACTGTGCCAGGTGTTGCAGGTATCGTATTAACCCTCGGTATCGCGGTAGATGCCAACGTACTGGTTTATGAACGTGTGCGTGAAGAGCTTGGCCTTGGCAAATCATTAAGGGTTGCTGTTGCCGATGGCTTCAAACATGCTTTGCCTTCAATCCTCGATTCACAGATCAGTACCTTCCTTACCGGTTTAATCCTGTTTGTATTTGGTTCAGGTCCTATCCAGGGCTTTGCAACTACATTGATGATCGGTATCGCAACTTCATTGTTCTGTTCATTGCTGATCTCAAGGGTTATATTTGAGTGGATGCTTGACAAAGGCATGGATATCAAATTCTCTAACCCTTGGAGCTCACATACCTTTAAAAATGCAAACTTCGCGTTCGTAAAAAACCGCGGCAAGTTCTACATTTTCTCAGGCTTATTCATTGCAGCAGGTTTGGTATCTATCTTCACCCGAGGCTTTACCTACGGTGTGGATTTTGAAGGCGGCCGTAACTACATTGTTAGCTTCCCTAACAAAACCGTTACTACCGAGCAGATCCACGATGCTATCGACGCCACTTTAGGTCGCAGTACCGAGGTTAAAACCATGGGTACCGATAAATTCAGTATCACTACTAACTATCTGTTCAATGATAACTCAACAGCTGCCGATGCCAAGGTAAGGGCAACCCTTGTTAGCACATTAGCTGCTAAAGCTGAAACTAAAATTACCGACAGCAACATTTTAGGTGGTTCAAAAGTAAGTGCTACTATTGCCGATGAGTTAAAAACATCAGCTATTTACACGGTATTGTTCGCAATCTTTGTGATTTCCGCTTACATCCTGATCCGTTTCCGTAAATGGCAGTTCAGCTTGGGTGCGATGATCGCGACTGCTCACGATGCCTTATTGGTACTGTCGTTCTTCTCGTTGTTCAATGGCTACCTTCCATTCTCATTGGATATTGATCAGGCTTTCATTGCGGCTATCCTTACTGTAATTGGTTATTCAATTAACGATACCGTGGTAGTATTTGACAGGATCCGTGAATTCCTTGAACACTCTAACAAAAACGAAAAACCAGAAGAGGTTATCAACAGGGCCATCAACAGTACCTTAAGCCGTACAATTATCACAGCTTTAACCGTGGTATTCGTATTGTTGGTATTATTCATCTTTGGTGGCGACGTGATCAAAGGCTTCTCATTCGCGTTATTGATAGGTGTTCTTTTCGGTACATATTCGTCGATCTGTGTGGCAACACCGGTGATCGTTGACTTTGGAAAGAAAGACCTCAAATAAGGAAAAGAATAAATTATTGAAAGGCTCCAAAGAACATTTGGAGCCTTTTTTGTTATCTAAATAAGCATAAAGCTAAAAGCTGAAGGCCGAAAGCTGTATGTTAAGGCAAAAAAGAAACAGATTTAAAAAAAACAAAAAAGCTTCAGGCTTTTAGGTCTTTTGCTTCAAGCTAAAATAACCCTTGCTTTAGGCTTTGAGCCTTCAGCTTTAAGCTAAATAAAATGGAATCTACTCAAAATTCAAAATTCCCTTTAGTAGTGATCGTAGGCGGCGGCTTCGGCGGCCTGCAGGTAGCAAAACAACTAAAGGACAAACCTGTAGACGTTTTGATGCTGGATAAGCACAACTACCATACCTTTCAGCCCCTCTTATACCAGGTTGCTATGGGCAGCCTCGAGTCGGAGTCGATTGCCTTCTCTTTAAGGAAAAATTTTGCGAGCCAAAAGAATTTCCGCTTCAGGATAGCGGAAGTAACAAAAGTAGATACTCAAAGTAATATGCTCGAAACCACCATAGGCAATATAGCTTATGATTACCTGGTGATAGCAACAGGCTCAACCACCAACTTTTTTGGCAATAAAGATATCGAGCATTATTCCATGCCGATGAAGTCGATCCCTGAGGCGTTGAACCTCCGGTATTCTATTTTGCAGAACATTGAAGAGGCCCTGCTTAAAGTTGGCAAAGCCGAGCGCGATCCCTACCTTACTTTTGTACTGGTAGGCGCAGGCCCAACGGGTGTTGAGCTTGCAGGCTCACTGGCCGAGCTTCGTAATCACGTTTTGACTAAAGACTATCCTGAACTTAAAAAGGAGGACATGAAGGTGTACCTGGTCGATTTTTTACCGAAAGTACTTGGCCCCTTCTCCGACCAGGCATCCAACGCGGCCCGCACCTTCCTGACCAATATGGGCGTTGAAGTGCTAACCGGCGTAAAGGTGGAAAGCTATGACGGCGAGGAAATCAAATTTGAAGGCGGTAAAAGCATTCGCACCAAAAATGTGATCTGGAGTGCCGGGGTTATGGGTGTTGTGCCCGATGGCTTTGATCAAGAGGTTATTGAACGTGGAAATAGAATAAAAGTGGATAGCGTTGGCCGCGTTGCCGGCTTTAACAACGTATTTGCAATTGGCGACGTTGCAGCCATGATCACCGATGAAACCCCTAAGGGACACCCCGGCGTAGCGCAGGTAGCGATACAAATGGGCCAGCACGTGGCTAAAAATATCATTCATATCATTAACGGCGAACAAACCTCATCGTTTAAGTATAACGATAAAGGCTCATTGGCAACCATTGGCCGCAATAAGGCGGTCGCCGATTTGGGCAAAGTAAAATTCCAGGGATTTTTTGCATGGCTTGTATGGATGTTTGTGCACCTGATATCGCTTTTAGGCGGCCGTAATAAGGTGATTGTATTCATTAACTGGGTATCGAGCTATGTAACCTATAATGGCGGTACAAGGCTTATTATCCGCAAATTTGAGCGCGAAGGCTTAACTGAGGATCAGCATTTGCCTAATACAGTTGATTAGCTTAAGTCCTGAATCTAAAGTCTCCGGTTTTAAGGCTTAAGTCAGAAGTTTTAAGTTGGAAGTTTAGCGTTTTGTAAACTAAATTGATGACTTTTGACTTAAGACTTAAAACCTAAGATTTCCAAAAATGAGCATCAAAATAACCGAATGTCCCCGCGATGCCATGCAGGGCATTCATGATTTTATTCCTACCGATATAAAGGCCGAATACATTAACCTGCTTTTACAGGTGGGTTTTGATACGATAGATTTTGGCAGCTTTGTATCACACAAGGCTATCCCCCAGTTACAGGACACGGTGGAGGTATTAAAGAAACTCGATCTGAGTAATACTCGCTCAAAACTATTGGCTATTATAGCCAACTATCGCGGGGCAGAAGACGCGGCTAAACATGAAGAGATCACTTACCTTGGTTATCCATTTTCCATATCCGAAACATTTCAGCTTAGAAATACAAACTCAACCATTGAGCAGGCTTTTGAAACCGTACAGCGGATAAATGAATTGAGCCATAAAAACGGCAAGCAATTGTTAGTTTATCTTTCCATGGGTTTTGGAAACCCTTACGGTGATGAATGGAATACCGGCATCATTGAACACTGGGCAGAAAAAATGACAGTAGAAGGAATAAAAAACATCGCTCTTGCCGATACCGTAGGTATTGCGGATGCAGAACAGATCAGTGGCATTTACCCCAACCTTTGCCGTTTATTCACCAATACCGAGTTTGGCATTCACCTGCATTCCACTCCTGATACATGGCAACCTAAAATAGCCGCAGCCTACCAAAGCGGATGTAAGCGTTTCGACACAGCAATAAAAGGCTATGGGGGCTGTCCAATGGCCAAAGACGATCTCACAGGCAATATTGCCACCGAAAACCTGATAGGCTACCTTAAAATACAAAATGAGCCCACAGGGCTTAATATGGATAAATTTAAAGAGGCGATGGATTACTCGGGAAGGGTGTTTGCCTGAAGTCTGAACTCGAATTAAACGAATTTATTTGAATCGGGCAGATTCTGGCTTACTATTCGATAAATTCCACAAATTCTAAAAATTCGAGTTCAGACAGATATTTATGCCGCGGCGTGCTTAGCCGCTTTAGCTGCTTTATTTTTCACTACCCTGTCAAAGTTTTCCATTACCAATACAGCGGCACCAATTAACTCAGCATCAAATCCAAGTTCAGATACTAATAGTTCGGTACCGCCTGCCAGGCGCGGGATGCAGTATTTGTGAAGGGCTTGTTGTATCGGGGCCATCAGTATCTTGGCAACTTTAGCTCCGCGACCACTTAATACAATGATGGCGGGGTTCATGATGTGGATAAGGATGGCCAGGGCCTTCCCTATTTTATAACCGGCGTCGGATAACAGTTCGATGGCAAACTGGTCACCGTTATTGGCAGCCTCTATCAGGGCATCTCCCATTAGTTTGGAGTGATCTTCCTCATTATATTTTAAGCTGGTTACACGGCCTTTTTTGATACCTGCTATGGCTTTTTGAGCAACTACCAATAATGATGCTTCGGCTTCCAGGCAGCCACGTTTACCACATTCGCAAAGGGAACCATCTTCCGATAGCGGGATATGGCTTAGCTCGCCTGCAAAACCGTTGTGACCGCGGAACAGTTTTCCATTTACGATCATCCCCAGGCCAATACCCCAGCCCAGGTTTATTACCATAACCTCCTGCTGTGATTTGGCAATACCAAATTTTTGTTCGGCAAGGGCTATCAGGCTCGAATCATTATCGATATAAGTGGCGATGCCTGTTTTGGAAGTAAGGTAGGCAGTTAAGCTTTGTCCGCCGGCGTCAAGGTAAGTGTAATTGATACCTTCGGTAATATTGATGAAGCCGGGCATACCGATGCCTATTCCGGCAATCTTATCTTTAGCGATCCCACTGTTTGCTATGTAGTTGTTAATCTGCTCAACCAACGTGGGCAATGCCTCGGGGTTATTGAGTAGTTTAAGCTCAAAGGTAAGCATATCGGCAACCGGATTATTCAGCAGATCAAACATCTGGATACGGGCGGTGAGCTGATCGAGCGCGATAGCTAAAATGTGCATAGCGCTTGACTTTACCGAATACATTAACGGGCGACGGCCGCCGCTTGAAGGGGCATACCCCTGTTCAACCACAAAACCCTCGTGCATTAACTCGTTTATAGCTTTGGCTATAGACGGGATACTTTTATCAAATAACTCACTTAATCCGGCACACGACATGGCCTTATTAAAATAAAGCCTTTTAATGATCATATTTTTTAACTGGCTGCCTTTTACCCCTTTATTCGTAAGTTCCATCAACAATTATTATAGTTTGGTTTATAACAGGCAACACCTTAGTGTTCTGAATTTTATAAAATTAAAAATAAAGTTAATAAGTACAACTGTAAATATTACAGTAAACCTGTTGTATGTACATGGACACCATTAATGTGCCTTTTGCCTACAACGCACAAAAATATCTATTATATTGGTGTACGATATAAAATATGCGAAAGTTTTGATTAAAACTTGCTATCACGGCTATTTGAACCCAATAATTTACTATGGCAGCAGCCAAAACCGCCATCCGCTCCAGTATTCATCATATTGCGATCTGAAATCTTTTAAATGCCGCGATAATGGTAAACCGTATGAAACAGCAAAAGCGTTATACATTGGCTCATCACTGAAATTAACAACACCTTTAGTTCTTAGGTTATAAACTTTATATCCCGAATCAACCGACATGCAAAGGTTATCGCCTTTTAAAAGATAAGTATCCACATGGATTTGTTCACTTTTCCCATTAGGCACAAAATAAGCAAACTGGTCGCTCTCCTCCATAGCTTCTCCATGCCCCAAAGGAATCCGGGATTCATCGCCGAGGCCATGATTGCCATAATAGGTAAAGGAAAACACGATCAGCGATATACTGACAATTTTATAAACTGCAAATACGCTGAACCATTTAAAGCCGGTATACTTTTTTTGTGCTTTTAAAAACAGCACCCATAAAAACCAGACTACCGGGGTATAAAGCAACCCAAGAATGGATGATTTAATTACAACAAACAATAAATGGAACAGCGTAGTCATAAGGTGGTTTAATCTCTTTTAATTTGCATAAACATCCAGCGCTGCCCCTCCAGGTCGGCAGCACGATAGCGGGTGCCGGGAAAGCCATATTCCAATTCACTTAATATCGTTGCGCCTTTACTTTTAGCAGTTCTGTAATGCTGTTCAACATCGTCTACATACACCAAAACTCCATTGATAATATAAGGTACAGCGCTCCATTTAGCAGCGATATCACAATTCTGGGCATGATGTGCCGGGCTTTGATAATGGGACGTAGGCTCAGCCAGCATAACCAGGCTTTCGCCCATTTTGAGCTCCCCATGAGCAAGGTGATCAGCCGCATCCGTCATCCGCATATTTTCAGTAAAACCAAAAACATCGCACAACCAGTTCATGGCCGCAATACCATCTTCGTAGGCAAGCATGGGGATTATTTGTTGAATTATGTTCATTAATTTACGCTTGCTGTTATCAGCATTAATTAAAGGTAAACTATTGCGGTCTATTTATCAAAGCCGCTTATTTTTCTTCCAGTTGCTTTTTTAGCTTAGCTATTTCATACTCCAGTTTAAGCACATATTCATTTTGCGGTGCGAAGGCTTCCTTAATTTCCTCAACGGTGTAGCGCGGTGTAATATGCTGCGGACAATTCCAGTCAAATGCTTTTACATCGAAAACGAGCATTCTTTCAGGTGTATGTTTGTACTCAGCGGGATCAATCAGGTCAAATAATTCGGGATTGTCGGCAAGTTCAACAATACGGGCATCTGCATAGATCTTAAGCCTTGTTTTATGCGGATAATCCATCAAAAATAAAGATACCTGCGGATGGGTCATCACGTTGCCAACCGAAATATATTGCTTGTTCCCTCTGAAATCAACCACTCCAATAGTATGGTTATCTATAACTTTGATAAAACCGGCAGGGCCTCCCCTGTGCTGAATATATGGATAGCCGTTTTCGCCTATACTGGCCATATAAAAACTGTCGCGGCTTTCAATAAACATTTGTTCAGGTTCGGAAATGCCATCTCTATCAGCCATGAGGCTTTCCATACGGGCATAACTACTACGGCTGCCATATTTTTGCTGCAGCTTTTTAACACCATCGGTAAAAGCAAAACGTGCAAAGTTCATGATGTAAACAATTTAAAGATAAATACTTATGCCCACCCTGCAGTGCAGGGCGGGCATAAGGGTGTAAACTATAATTATAAATCAGGGATATTATTTAACCAATTCAGGAATAGCAGGCCAGTCAACCGGCACCTGGGTCAAGGCGTATACATAGTTGGTAATTGTTTTATCGCCCACTGCTACGGCTACGTCAATCAGGTTAGCTTGTGTATAACCGGCAGCGTAAAAGTTTTCAACCAGTTGATGATCGGCATGGCCTTTATTTTCGGTAATTGATTTAGCTACCTTAACTAAAGCATCAATTTTCGCGTCGAATGAAGCTGAACCGCCACGGATCTCAACGATCTGGTCATCATTAAACCCATTCATTTTAGCAATGGCAGTGTGTGCGGCAGAACAATAAGCACAATCATTTACCTGGCTCACGATAAGGTTTACGGCTTCTTTTTCTTTAGCACGTAAAGATGTTTTACCGTTTGAAAGAGTTATATAGTTAGCCAGCGCATGATCTGAAGTTGCAAAAACTGCAAACAGGTTTGGCACACGGCCTACCACTTTTGTTAATGTATCAAATATGGCTTGGTTTTCTGGAGTTACTTGTTCTCTTGTTGGAATTGCGAAAGTTTTCATTTTTGTAACGTTAATTTTTGTTGTTTTGAATTAACAATACAAAGGTGGCAACTTAAGCAGCCCTGCGGAATGGGCAAATTTCCCGGGTACTTGTAATTATTTCCCTTCGGCAACTAAAACCTTATTATTTCTGAAATCGGTTGGTGAAAATGAGGTGTGTTTTTTAAAGAAATTGCTAAAATAAGCTGCGTCATCAAAACCCAATTCATAAGTAATTTCCTTGGCCGATTTATCAGTATAATACAACAGGCGCTTCGCCTCAATAATCAAACGCTCTTGTATCACCTGTAAAGGCGTCTTATGGTTATACAGGGCAAAAAGGTTGGAAAGCGTTTTAGGCGATTTATTTAACTGCTGCGCATAATAAGCCACGGTATGGTGTTCACGGTAATTATTCTCTACCAACAAATTAAACTTACGAATGGTACCAAATTTTTCATCGGCCAAAACTTCACGAGGCCCGCTGTGCGCCTTGGCAAGGCGGGTTACGATAATGATAAGCCGCTTCAGCAGCATCCTGAGCATATCTATCTGGATATTATCTGCTGTTTCAAACTCTTCTATAAAAATATCCAACAAGCGTTGCAGTTTAAACTGCATGGCTTCGTCAAGGGTAACAAAAACCTGGTCAGAGCTACCATAAAACAGGAAGCCCACGCAGCTTACTTCTTCGTCATGATCAACAATGCAATAAAAATCGCGGTTAAACTGCCAGGCTACTATATCTTCAGGCCGCTCAAAACGGAAAGATTGGTTAACCATTAGGGGCAGAATGGTGTTGGGCAGAAAATCATAATCCACCTCATCGATGGTTACAGTTTGCTTTTCGCCACGGTTCCAGGCTATGGTAAGGTATTTATGCTGACGATCGCGGGTAAAAAACATCCTGTCGAAATGTTTTTCATTGATAAGCAGCAGCAGATCGCCGCCCGTGGATTGTTCTGTAGCTGATAATTTCATTTGCGTAAGCGCAAAGATATTTAAAAGTAATAATTAAGCGCTCACCACCATCGGTTTATCGCAGCCGGATGACCAATCGTGCTGAACATTGGTCATAAGTAACGCATTGTCAAACGTTACTGAACCCTTCGGAAAAATGCTTTCATCTTCAAAAAAGCTTGATTTAACAGCACTCACTTCGAGCGCCTGTACTTTCCAGTTATCGGTATATAACACTAACCCTTCATACTTATTGCCATTGGGTGAATATCCCGTTGCCCCGGCCTTAAAGAAATCAGAAGCTACATCAAGCGTCCCGAATATCGAATCCGGATTGAGTTCATCAGCAACTTTTGCATCCACACTAATCACCGTTCCGTCCGAACTGGTGAAAGCCACGTGATATTGGTCGTCGTGCTCATTAACGTCAAATTTGGCCTGGTGATGTCTACCGGGGAATACCCTGCCACCTGCAATCGTATTAAATAAGGACGAGGTATCCCGTCGAGGTATATAAACTCCTTCTTTCAATTCCCCGTTTTCCTCCCATTGTACGGCTATTCGATGTGCGCCATTTTCCGAACCTACGCCTAAAAAAGCAGGCATACCTTTAGGGCGAACGTGCTTAAGCCTGATCAAACAGATCCCTGCTATAGCTTTGCTGTTAACAAGCTTGGGAGTAAAGGGCGGTGGCACTATTTTTTTTTGCTATGTCCGCATCCGCGGTAAAGTTCACCAATATGCGCCTGTCAATTATGCCGGTAATTTTCGGAATCTTCATATGATAAATTTATAATGATTTTTCAGCGTTCGGATAACCCAGGACAAATTATACTGTCAAATGTGCTCCTCTTCCATTCACAGTACATTAACAACCGCTTAACATACTTCATCAAACATTCATTCAAAAAAAAGATATTGCATTCTAATTGCCTTCTAATATCAAAGGCGATTACCCTACTAATTTAAGAATGACTATTACCCAATTCCTCGACCGGCATCAGGATGCTGTGCAAGTTGCTTTATATGCTTTTATTATCTGCTCACTGTGGCTGATGGAAGTCTGCGTTGCTTCTGGTATGATTTCGGTAAAAAAACGCTGGCAGCACAATAAAACCAACCTGCTGTTCATTTTCACAGCCCTCCCTATCCAACTATTACTTACCACGATTGTTTTACTCATAGTTGGCTGGACCAACGCACATCATTGGGGGCTAATCAATTACATACCCGGTCATCATAATAAATGGGTTTACTATATAAGCCTTTTTATGCTGCTTGACCTTTGCGAATACGTTTATCACGTGGTAATGCACAAGATAGATCCGCTGTGGAAATTTCACCTCGTGCATCACAGCGATCTTCATGTTGACGTTTCGACCACAGTACGTGAACATCCCGGCGAAACCTGTGTACGCACCTGTTGCTTAATGCTTTGGGTATTTATTTGCGGCCCGGCAATTGGCGTTTTGGTATTGAGGCAAACTTTTCAATCATTATTTAATATCCTGGCCCATACCGAGTTCAGGTTACCACAACGTGTTAACAAAATTGTTGGCCTGATTTTTATAACTCCTAACCTGCACCATGTACACCATCATTATCAACTACCACATACCGACCGTAATTACGGCGATGTACTAAGTATTTGGGACAGGCTTTTTGGCACCTTTGGCGAACTTGAACAGGAAAACACCCGTTTCGGCATTGATACCCATATGGATAAAGAAACTACCGGCAAGTTTTTGAATATCCTCAAAATACCATTTCAGAAGTTGGAACGGCCAAACGGGCATCGGAATTAACGGTTAACCGGGGGCAATCTTTATTTCCCATCCTCTCCAAAATCTTCCATTACACCAAAATATTCTTCCCATTCCGGGTCGTCAATAACCGTGATATTAATCGGGAGTTCATCAAATTCGGATAAGGCATCGTTTAACCTGTCGCCTGCTTCCTCAATATCTGTGGTATACCAGGCCCACCAGCGTTCGTTTTCGCCGGTAAATACAAAGGCCAGTATGCTTTGATGACCATCTTCAAGCAGATCGACTAAAGCATCCTCTACCTGTTCCATCAGCAACATTTCATCAGTTGGGGGCAACAATGACGGATCAAATGATTCATAGTTCCAGGTTACATCCATTCGCTGCAGGTAAACACCGGTTTCAAAAAAGTTTGATAAATTGGGTCTGTAGCGGACCAGCAACGGAATATCATCGTCGGATACGGCTTCTACCGATACCCAGGTATCATCTAAGATCATAAGGGATGTTTTTACAAGGTTTAGCAGAGATGTTTATATAAAATTAAAGCAAAACGATACTTAGTATAAAGATAGTCACGCTTGACCAAATCTGGTATACTTATTCAAAAAAATCATTTGTAAAAGCATCCCTTCTGCTTAATAGATACCAGACTTACGAAGCTTTGTAAACTTCGTAAGTCATAAACATCTCTTTTATTCTATCTCAAACTCTTTTTTCAATTTGATATCAACAGATGAACTGCCTATCATCACCATAAATTTACCCGGCTCAACAGTCCAGTTCATATTTTTATCCAGCAGGGCCAAATCATCAGGGTGCAAGGTAAACTGCACTGTTTTCTTCTCGCCGGGATTTAGTGTAACGCGATCAAAGCCACGCAGATCGTACTCGTAAGTAGTAACGCTGCTTACCTCATCCTTAAGGTAAAGCTGCACCACATCATCGCCTTTGCGCTGCCCGGTGTTGGTTACATCAACGCTAACCTGTATAAGTCCCTGAGAATTACCTTTTTCGGGCGATACCTGCAGGTTGCTGTACTCAAATGTGGTGTAGCTTAACCCGTAACCATACGGGTACAAAGCTCCTTTCACACTGGTTTTGCCCCAGCTGTTCTGTCCGCCCTGTTCAGCCTGTGACGACGGTTTAAAAGGAAAATTATATTCCAGTTGACCTGTTGTTTTTGGGAAAGTGATCGGCAATCTTCCACCGGGATTATTATCGCCAAATAAGGTTTCGGCAATCACCTGCCCGCTTTGTACGCTCGGAAACCAGGCCTCTAAAATGGCCGGCACATATTTATTTTCCCAGTTGATGGTAAGCGGCTGCCCGTTGATCATCACCATTACCACAGGTTTTCCGGTAGCCTGCAAAGCCTGGATCAACTTCAATTGCCTGCCCGGCAGGTTTAAACCCGTACGCGATAAACTTTCGCCAACACGGTCAACATCCTCGCCTACCACAGCAATCACAATATCCGATTGTTTAGCCTGTGCAACTGCCGAATCAATACCGGCCTGCTCCTGGGCGGTTAGCGGTGTTTCAATAATTTCGCTCTCCGGCCAGGTAGCATCAATCATGTCACAGCCTTTAGCATAGCTTACTTTGGCATCGCTGCCTACGTAATTTTTAACACCGTCAAACGCGGTAATAACCGGGTTGTGCGATGGACCATACCTGCTCACAGCATAGTTAGTTTCCTTAGCCAGCGGACCAGTTACCAGGATATTAGGATATTTCTTTTTATCCAACGGCAGCAGATTGCCTGCATTTTTTAGCAATACCATCGACTCGCGGTTCATTTTCAGGCTCATGGCTTTATCCGCATCGGTATGCACTATTTTATCGGCAGTTTTAGGGTCTTTAACATAAGGGCTATCAAACAAACCTAATCTGAACTTCACTTTCAATACCTCGCCAACACGGGTATCGATGATCTTCATGGAGATACGGTTTTCTTTGATCAGCTCGCGCAAAGGCATAATAAAGGTTTGCGGCATAGTGAAATTAGTACGCACGTTAAGGCCAGCCTCAACAGCCTGCCTTACAGCTTCTTTGTAATCGGCAGCAACATGATGTTTTGAATAAAGAAACTCAACAGCCTCACTATCGCTTACCACATAGCCATTAAAGCCAAATTGCTGACGTAAAAGCTGCGTAAGGAAGTAATAGCTGCCAGTTATTGGTACGCCGTCCCAATCATTATAACTGCTCATTACCCCCATTGGATGCGCCTCCTGGATCACCCTGCGGAAGGGATACAAATATAGCTGGTGCATTTCGCGCGGAGCGACATGCGGATCGGTACGGGCACTGCCATCACGGCCTCCTTTAGGTACGCTGTACACAGCAAAGTGCTTAAGGGTTGACGCTACGCCGCCTTCCTGGATGCCCAACACCATCTGCTTGCCCATTTCGGCAATATGAAAGGGATCTTCACCATAACATTCAACCACACGGCCCCAGCGTTGGTCGCGGGCGGGGTCAAGTATGGGGGCGTAAACATTGGTATAGCCCAAAGCTTTAGCCTCGCGGCCAACGGTTCTACCTGCCTCATAAACCAGTTCTTTATCAAAGGTGCTGCCTATAGATATCGGCGCGGGCAACGGCGTGGCCCTGTCATGGTTAAGGCCGTGAATCCCCTCATTGGTGAAATCAACCGGGATCCCTAAACGGGTTTCCTCAACAAACCATTTTTGAATGTTATTAATGGCCGATGCATGTTTACTAAACGGGTATGAATATTGTGTAGGCGCATCATCAGTATGCGAAGTAAGATTATTCAGTTCTTCATCAATATTGGCTATGCCATCTTTCCATACTTCATTTTTCCAGTTAGGGACGGGCATTTCGTCCTTTAACACACGCTTATAACCATAAAGGGTAGCCATTTGGCAGGTTTTCTCTTCAACGGTCATCTGGCTTACCAGGTCGGCCACGCGCTTATCAATGGGTTGTGACGGGTCTTCGAACACATCCATTTTACCGTTCTTGTTAAAATCTATCCAGCCTTTATGATAGATGTTCTTTTGCTGTGCCGAGGCTGCAAGGCTAAAGCTGATAGATAAAGCGGATGCCACAAATACCCGCGGCAGATAGTACTTAATTCTCATGAGGTTGTATTGGAGTTGGAACTTCAAATATATAAACCTGTGTGGGGTGCAGCCATGCCCGGGGCCGTATATTTTAACTATATCGTTTGAGTGATGAGGTTTAAACCCGCCACTTGCATAGTAACAACCCTAATCTAATCCAATTCGGCATTTGCGTACCTTCTAATTTTAACGCTGATCATTTATGGCATCTGCCGGGAAGGCCGCGAGATAACGGCAGCTATTATGTAAGGTTTGTTTGCAATTGCGGATTATATAATTGGCGTTTGCAGCTATTTGATAATATATATTATCAAAACTCCATGGCATGATCTTAACGGGCATCTGCCCAATCAGCTTCGGTAAAGGCTGGATTTATTTTATAATCGTTATATGTAATGCTGCTTTTTTGCGCACCCTCTGTTTGTAATTCGGCGGCAGGGAAAACAATACCATCAACCGTTTTAAAACCGGTAAAAGCCGATATCTGCACTACCGAACCTACTTTAGTACCTTCGCCAACCAGCTGATTTTTACCGTCTAACACTGCAAAACTGGTTACGCCGTCAAAACTATAGCTCACTATCATCACGTTATTTTTACCCTCCTGTGCCTTAACATTTTGAATATGGTCGAGGTTCTCTTTCCTGAATAATAACGCTCCTGAACGGAAACCTTGTTTCAATTGCGATATGCGGGAAGATGAAAGCGGTTTTTTATCGCCGTTACGCCATTGCCAGCCATTATCACCTTCCATTTGCTCAACCTGCAACAACTTCCCACCTTTGCGAATCTCAGAGCGGACACGATGAGCAGACAGGTCAATCTTAATGGTAAAATCGAGGCCCGTCATCGTAGCAGAGATCTGCATGGTTTTAATTGCATTGAGCTTTGCACCGCCGTGTACTTCGGCAGCCTTGTTTAATAAACCCGCAGCATCATTATCACCGGTTTCAGCTGCCTGGTTTCCGGCAGTTGTTTTGGCATTGCCGGAAGACCCGGATGTTGTTTTAGATGAAGATGACGCGCTTTTAGGCGCTTTATCTTCCATAAAATAAATATTGCCGTCTATGGCAGCCATTACCGGCTTTTCACCGGGACGGCAAAAGAAACTATGCGTTTCGGTTTTACCTGTATTGTAATTTAGGGTAAGTACTCCATCTTTAATTGTATAGGTACCAGCCCCGCTGTCTTTGCGACCGCTGCCACCGCCTATGCCTTCACCCGATACCATAGTGGCTGAAGAGCTATTTTGGCTAAAATTACCCTTCCCATCAAAATAAAGACCTTTTGAGCCCGATGTGCCAACAAATACCTGCCCGGTATTCCCTCCTCCCATGCTACTTGCGTGGGTAAATTGGTAGTAACCGGCAGGCACCCTGTCGGCAGTATTGAGCTTTAGGATACTAAAAGAGCCCGCATCGATATCGCCGTCAGATTCAATTTTATACTCCTGTTTGGAGCCTTTGAGGTATTGCAATTTGAGCGTATTGCCCTGTACCTGGTAACGACCTGCAACATGTGTTTTCCAATCGGGCTTTTCAAGCAAATCGTTAAAAGTACCATCGGGCCTTAACTGGAAAACAACATCACTGCGGCCCATGCCTCCCCCCATAGTAACAGGTAAGGTTATTTCAATACCGGCGTAAACGCCGCTTACATTTTTTGGTTGCGCACCGGCATTAACACCGGCAAAAAGTGTGATAAGCAAACCTAACACAAAAGCTTTCATAGTATCGGCAGGAAAAAATTCTACGATTCAGATTTAACTATCAACTCCTGCACGATAAAAATGTTTTTAACCTAATGATAAGGTTTTGTTAAATTTTACCGGCCGACTAATACTTTAACGCCGTCTTAAAAAAACCGACAGCCAAGCTGTCCACCTGTAAGTGAATGGCATGCCTGTTAACCGAAGGATCATCCGTAAAATATATCGGAGCTTCTTTTTTTACAGCGTCAATGGCTTCACCAAGCATTACGTAATGGCCAACCTTACCGGGCAACTCTGTATATTTTGATCTACCAATGAGCTGATGATAATGCCTTGCATTGGTTTTAACCGGGGCTATGCTATCACTTTGCGAGCCTACAATATACAAGGCGCCTTTAATATCAGCTACCTGCTCTTTACGAGTGAAACCAAAGCCTAATGCGGGCGATATGGAAAAGAATGCTTTGATCCGGTTATCTTTTAGCGGGGGCACATGTTTGGAATCGGCGATCATGGAGCTATCGTCCAGTAATTTTACCAAGCCCGGAAATTCGGGGATTTCCAGCTCTTTGCGGCCTGTGGTTTTGTAATAGTTGCGGGCCTGTTCAAAATCGAGCTTTGCACCGGCCAGGGCGATCATAGTATAGCCGCCAAATGAAAACCCGGTTGCGCCTATTTTTTGCTGATTAATAAGGGGGCCGATCTCGGGGTTATTCAATAAGGATGTAAGAGCAAAACTGATATCCAGCGGGCGTTCCCATGGCTTAACAAATTCAAGGGGAATTTTATGATCGTAGGTATTGCCGTAATGATCGACGGCGGCAACTATGCAACCGCTGTTTGCGATGGCCTGGGCCAGCCACTCCAAAGTTAACCGGCCGCCACCTGTGCCATGCGAGAGCAGGATAAGCGGCAGTATATTTGCGGGAAGCTTGCCATTACGGACCGTCGGTTGCCGTAAAAAGGGCGAAAAATGCTTATCTGCAGGCTTCAATGTATCGGCAGTTGGATACCAGATTTCGGTTACCACCGGACGGTTATTACGGCTTTCGTCCTTAAAATTGAGGGTACGCTCGCCTAAGTTTTGGGCAATCGCAAGATGGCCTGATAGCAAGATTATAATAATGGTGAAGGTTTGTTTCCACATAATGTTAGCGTTTATATCACAAAGCAACACATTCAGTGAGTCAAAAAGATTGACAATAGTCAATAAATCACTTTTTTGATTTAAGGCGGCTCAGGGTTTCCTGCGAGATCCCAAGGTAATCGGCAACTATTTTATTGGGCAGCCTTTTAATAATTTCGGGCTGGGTTTGCATTAGGATATTGTAACGGGCTTTTGAATCCATAGTAATGAGGCTTTCAATCCGCTGTATGGACGCGATATAATCCAACTCAAGCCCTTTACGGTACATGGTTTCAAAACCGGGGATCTCCTTCAGTAGCAAATCACGGTCTGCATAGCTCAGTACCAGCAACTCGGATGGCTCAGGACTTTGAATAGATGCGACAGAGGGCTCTTTCAATATAAAGCTTGGAAATGCGGTACCCATACGCCCTTCAAATATCAGGAACCGGGTTGATTCGTTGCCGTCATCATCGGTTAAGAATACCCGCAGGCATCCTTTTAACCACAAAATATAAATGCTTCGCGATGCTTCCCTTTTCAACCAGGATCTCGTTTCGTTTGGTAAAGCGGGTTTTAAAACAATTTGCAATCAGCCGCTCATGTTCAGGCGAGAGGATTAATTTACCTTCAAGATGTTGTTTTAAAGCAGGATGCATAGCTGCAATTTATGCACTTAGCCTCGGGTTGACAAATTCCAGATTATTTTAACCTGTGAAGACTTACGAAGTTTTAGAAACTTCGTATGCCCGGATCTACAACATATAAGGGACAAGCACAGTCTGCTGCTAAGTGAGCAGCTCATTATACAAGCTGTAATTTTCGTTATCGAAGCAGACAAATATCACTTTCTCAACTACCTCGTTATCTGCCAAAAAATCTTTAACCGTTTTAACAGCGATTGCCGCAGCCTTATCTTTTGGAAAATGATAGATGCCGGTACTGATATTAGGAAAAGCTATGGTATGCACATCGTTTTCTGCGGCAAGCTTCAAACTATTTAAATAAGCGGATTGCAACAGTTTGTCCTCACCTTTTTTACCGCTATTATAAACAGGGCCAACGGTGTGGATCACATATTTAGCCGGCAACTTACCGCCGGTTGTAATTACAGCCTGCCCGGTTTTGCAGCCGCCCTGCCGGGCTACTATCTTACGGCAATCTTCCAGGATCTCCGGTCCGCCGGCGCGATGGATAGCGCCATCGACACCGCCGCCGCCCATCAATGATGTATTTGCTGCGTTTACAATGGCATCGGCCTTAACTTTTGTGATATCACCCTGTATCAGTTCAATAGTGCCCATAATATTTTAAACTACAGCTGATATAACAAACAGGAAAGTGTTTTGCTTTTAAAAATAGAGTTGTACCATTTTACGCCAATAACGGGCGCGGTGTGCTTCCTCATGCCAGATATACAGGCTATTCTGGATGCCTTTGCTGGCCAGCACGGTGCTTAGGTATTTATTATCTTCCAAAAATGCGTCCTCCTCGCCCACGGCCAGGATAATTTGGAGGCGCTTGATCTGGTCAATTATTTCGGGACTGTGCAGGTTATTCAAAAACTGGTTGGGCATATTGAAATACACATTCTCATCACGATAGCCATCCAACAGGTCGCGGAAGTTACCCATAGCCTGTGTAATATCATAGCGGCCACTCATACCTACCACCTTAACAAATACCGAAGGATGCTTAAAGGCGATATTTACTGCATGATAAGCCCCCATGCTGCAACCCGCCGAAATAATTGAGCCGTTGAGGTTAAGCATTTTCATTAAAGGCACCACCTCTTGTAAAATGTATTGCTCATACTGCAGGTGCCTTTCCATACGATGGTAGGGATGACTGAACTCATTATAAAAGCTTTCACGGTCGATACTATCCACACAGTAGACCTGCAGGTGACCTGCCTCAATTTTACTGCGTAAGGCTTCAATTACTTTCCAGTCTTCATAATCATAAAACCGGGCTGTGCGGGTGGGAAAAAATAGAACAGAGGCGCCCGCATGGCCAAAAACCAGCAATTCCATATTGCGCTGAAGCGACGGACTGAACCACTTGTGGTACTCTCTTTTCATCTTTTAAACCGCTGAAAGATGACAAATGCGTGTAAACCCTATATTAAGCTAATTTGATACTTTGTGGCATTCGCTGTAAAACAGCTTTTTTCCACAAAGCGTAACCGGCGCTGCTCAAATGCAAACCATCTTTATCATAATATTCTCGTATTGGTTTACCGGAAGCATCTATCATCTGATTAAATATATTGATGAACTGCCAGTTTTTATGGCGGTGTATTATCTCGTTTTCAATTAAGCTATTGGTATACCTGTACTTTTCAACAATAGGCCAGCGGGCAAGGCTTGGCTTAAGCGATATATAATAGCAGGGAATATTACCAAACAGCCGTTCAACCTCAACCGTGAGCTGCTTAAAAAATATAAAAACTTCTTCGGGATTGCGACCATCGCCGAGATCATTATCGCCCGCGTACACTACAATGGATTCGGGGTTATAAGAATGCATTATACGTTCAAAAAACCATACACAGGCAGCCAGTGTAGAACCGCCAAAACCCAGGTTAACTGGTTGCATGTCATCAAAATCAGCATCAAGCGTATTCCACAAACGAATGGATGAGCTTCCATAAAAAATTACCCGCGGCACATAATCAAGCTTGGTTCGCTTAATTTCCAGCTGCTTCACATCCTCTTCGTACCAGATCATATTCTTTTATAGTAGGGCCGTATTAATTTAAGCGCTAAAGATAATACAATAGCCCTAACTTAATGTAACGATGATAAAACTAAAAATGTAAAAATGACTATTATTCTGCCGCTTCTTCACCTTTGGTGCCCAGCTCAACAATATCACCTTCTTTAAAAAGGATAGCTTGCAGCGTAGTACGCCATACCGGCTTTTTGCGCAGTAAAAACTCAAGGTCCATACCAAAGTGCTTAAACTCCTCCTGCTGTGCGTTTTGCATAATGGCTTTGGCCTGGTTATCTTTCTCGACAGAAATCCGCTGTTCGTACCAGTTTATAGCCTCAGCCTCTTCGGTTAATGAAACTATCATTCGGGCAAAGGTGCGGGTTTCGTCGGATAGTTCATTTGCCGGCTCGTGATATTGATCAAATGACATAATACTTTTTTTAAGGAGATAAGTATTATGTAAACGCTTTTGTTTTAAGGTGTAAGTATTTAGAATGGTTATTAACCCACGTGTTTCCTGATTTTGATATTAACCAGTTTGGATGTGGGCGTATTACTTTGTTCGGCAACGCTGTTGATAGGAACCAGTACATTGGCCTCGGGGTAATAGGTAGCTGTATTCCCTTCGGGGATGTTGTAAGGCACAACTACAAACAACCTCGCTACCCGCTCAACACCATCATCATAATTAAACAGGTCAACTTTTTCCTGCGCCCTGAAACCGGCTTTTTTCATATCTTTTTCATTCATCAAAATTACCCGGCGCTCATTGTGAATGCCCCGGTAGCGGTCGTCAAGGCCATATATGGTGGTGTTAAACTGATCATGACTGCGGATGGTTGCCATATGGTATTCGTCGGCAGCCAGTTCATGCTTCGGCAACGGGGCGATATTGAAAGGCACAACAGCTCCATTCTTTTCGGTGATAAACTTACCCTCGCGGGCGGCGTTTGGCAGGTAAAAACCGCCGGGCAAACGTACCTTTTGGTTATAATCCTCACAGCCCGGAATGACTTTGGCAATCGCGTCGCGCACAGCGTCATAGCTTTGAGCGTACTTATCCCAGTCGACAACGGCACGATTACCTAATGTGGCTTTAGCAAGATTACAAATGATCTGGTTCTCGTTCATCAGATGTTCAGATACAGGCTTCAGCATCCCTTTTGACATTTGAACAACCCCCATGGAGTTTTCGCAGCTTATAAACTGATCCTCGCCATTTACAACATCTTTATCACTTCGTGATAGTGTTGGCAGGATCAAAGCTTCTTCACCATGTACCAGATGGCTTCGATTTAATTTGGTTGATACATGTACCGAAAGTTTAAGTTTACGCAAGGCCTGTGCCGTAAACAGGGTATCCGGCGTAGCCGAAAGGAAATTGCCGCCCATGGCAAAAAACACTTTAAGTTTGTCTTCGTCCATAGCTTTAATAGATTCAACAACATCATAACCATGGCCCCGCGGCGGCTCAAAACCAAAAATTTCCTTGAGTTTATCCAACTGCTTCGGTTTTGGCTTATCCCAGATCATCATGGTACGGTTACCCTGTACGTTGCTATGACCACGTACCGGACACAAACCGGCACCGGGTTTACCAATGGCGCCTTTAAGCATGGTCAGGTTCACAATTTCTTTTACGGTATCCACTCCGTTTTTATGCTGGGTGATGCCCATAGCCCAGCAAATGATGATGCGGCTTTTATTTTTAATCAGATCAACCGCCTGCTCAATTTCATTCACTGTTAAACCGGCAGCTTTAGCCAGGTCGTCAACCTCATATTGGTTCAGGCTGTCTAAAAATGCAACGTAACCGGTAGTGTTCTTTTTAATAAATTCATGATCGAAGACGCTGCCGGGATTTTCCTGTTCGGCTTTGTATAGCAGTTTTTCCATGGCTTTTAGCAAGGCCATGTCGCCGTTTATCTTCACCTGTAAGTACAGATCGGCCAACTGGGTTTTGATACCTAAAATGCCCTTTACTGTTTGCGGATTTTTAAAACCCATCAACCCCGCCTCATGCAATGGGTTTACCGCAATGATCTTTGAGCCTTTCTGCTTGGCCTTTTCAAGCGCGCTAAGCATCCGGGGATGATTGGTGCCGGGGTTTTGCCCCATAATAATAATCACATCGGTATCGTAAAAATCATTAAGCGTAACTGTACCCTTGCCAATGCCAATGGTATCTGCAAGGCCAACACCGGTACTTTCATGGCACATATTGGAGCAATCGGGCATATTATTGGTACCAAACTCGCGTACAAATAACTGGTAAGTAAATGAAGCCTCATTGCTGGTACGGCCCGATGTATAAAATGCAGCTTCATCGGGCGACGCCAAAGTGTTAAGCTCAGTCGCTATTTTTTTAAACGCAAAATCCCAGCTTACCGGTGTGTAATGTGTAGCTCCTTTGCCCAGATACACTGGTTGGGCGATACGCCCCTTCTTCCCTATCTCATAATCGTTAAGTTTGGCAAGATCCGCTACCGAATTTTCTACAAAAAAATCACCGGTAAGTTTTTTGGTAGTAGCTTCTTCGGCAAGGGCTTTGGCACCATTTTCACAGTATTCGGCAATGGCTGAACGGTCGTCATCCGGGTCGGGCCAGGCACAGCCAGAACAATCAAAGCCACTCTTTTTGTTCATATGAAACAAGCCTTCCATACCTCTTGCCAGGCCCGTTTCCTTTACTATATCAACCATCGCCACTGTTACAGCAGGGATACCCGCCGCCCAGTCTTTTGGATGTGTTATTTTCAGGTCGAGCAGCTTCTCGGGGTTCTCTGCTGCCGGTACCTGTTTTGCTTGCTTGCTCATGGCTTTTTAGCTGCTAAGGGATTGGGATAATTATCGCTCTGATCTTCGGCGACTTCATCCAAACACGTAAAATCTTTTTCTACCAGTAAATGCAAACTGCCGTGTTTACCTTCATAACCTACCTTATCGTCGTCGGCAAAGCCGGTGGCCACAGCTTTTGGCACATATAGTGTTATGGCATTCTCCTTATAGGTTGCCGAAAGATGCTCATCATCAACCAGCCTCAAAGCATAAATAAGCTGCTGGCTGCCAAAATCGACCGTTTCCTGAACATAACCTTCTTCGGCCAGTTTGGCTACATCAGTTTTTGTGAGCCTGTATCTTAGTGAATTACCTTTTATCCTTATTTTCATTGGTATCAATCAGTTTACGCCGATGGTGCAGTTAGTACGGCTTCATCGGGGACCATTACCCGGTGCGCGCCCGCGTAAATATTAAAGCGCTCATCGCGTAAAAAGCCAATCAGTGTAATATTAAATTCGTTTGCCAGTTCTATAGCCAGGCTTGACGGCGCACCTACTGCCGCAATAATACTGATGCCGGCCATCGCGGCCTTTTGAATAAGCTCAAAACTTGCCCTGCCGCTAAGTAACAATACTGTTTGCTGCAACGGCAGCCAGTTATACATCATAGCAGCACCTATCAGCTTATCTAAAGCATTATGCCTGCCTACGTCTTCCCTCAATAATAACAGCTCACCTAAAGGAGTAAACAAAGCCGATGCATGCAAACCGCCCGTATCATCAAATACCCGCTGGTGCCCGCGCAAAATCTTCGGTAACTGATTAAGTACCAAACTATTGATCACATTTCCGTCATCTACCCCGGCGGCAAAATTGCTTACCGTGCGAATAGCGCTAATAGAACCCTTGCCGCACACACCGCAACTGCTGGTGGTATAAAAATTACGTTCGGTATTTTGGAGATGTGGTATCACACCTTGTTCAAGTGTTACCAGTATGGTATTCTCCTTGTTTTCGGCACAGGCGATAAAGCTGTGTTTTGCCGATTTTATTTCATCTGCATTTTTAATAATGCCTTCGGTAAAAAGGAAACCGGTTGCCAATTCGGCATCATGACCGGGGGTACGCATAGTTACAGAGATATTACGTAACTCTCTGCCATCTGCAGGGCCATATTCCAGTTTAATTTCAAGTGGTTCTTCAATGGCTATGCTATCCTCCTCCCTTGCGCTTCGGTTAGCGTTAACTTTTACAACCGGGATATGAATAACTGATGGCGAAGACATATTCAAAGATACAATTTATGGCATAGTTTGTTTATGCAAGTTTATATGCAGAAGGCAAGTTTAAGTCCCTTCGTTTGAATTGTTTTTGAGGCAAGCGTCTGCAAAACAGCCGTTAACTTAGGCTGGCAAGGAGTTAACAGGGTTAACAGAAATTCGAGCAATTTTATACTATCCAATTAACAATCAATTAATTACATTAAAAATAGTATTAACACATGTAAACCCCGGCAAGGTTAAGGCTTCACGCTTATTTTTTGTTTAGGCTCAAACCCGGAGGCTTTAACCCGCATAATGAACTTACATATGTTGATTTGTTAAATTTAAAACCCAGTACTCGTTTTGTAAGCTAATTTGAATATTTTTGAGATATGAAGATCAACATACTGGCTTTTGGAGTGGCTAAGGAGATATTTGGAAGCAGCGAAGTTAGCCTGGAAATGACCAACGATGCAACTATCTCCAATTTAAAATACCTGCTTGAGCAACAATACCCGCGTTTAAAGCAGCTTTCATCATACATGCTGGCTGTTAACAACGAATATGCCCTGCCCGGCGATACTATTCACGAACGCGACGAAATAGCGATCATTCCGCCGGTAAGCGGGGGGTAGATCAGTTTGCAGTTTTTAAGTAGCAGTGGCAGTAAACTTTTTAGCGGCAGTTTACAGTTTTTAGTGGGCAGCTTGCAGTAGTATTTTAGGACTTACCCTCAATTTCATCAATATTAAACAATCAACTTAATATAGAATGGCCATCAGAAGCGCAACGCTTGCCGATCATACTGCAATATCAAATTTGCTAACACAATTGGGTTATCCAGGCACTGAAGATTTTTTGCCGGGTAACCTTGAACGAATGTTAGAGCAACCTTCATCGAAGGTTTTGGTTTATGAAGATGAAGGTGAGGTTGCAGGTTTTATCGCCATTGATTTTTTAACACAGCTGGTAGTTAAGGGTGATTTTATTCGCATCAGTTGTTTTTCTGTTGATGAAAACACCCGGAGCAAAGGTATTGGCAAGGCGCTTGAGGATTATATTACCGAACTTGGCAAAGAACGTAATGCCGACAGGATAGAGGTACACTGCCATACACGCAGGACCGACGCCCACCGGTTTTATTACAGGCAGGGTTATTCCGAGTCGCCCAAATACCTCATGAAATCATTGGCAGATAAAATATAGATTTGCATTGCTATGAACACACAGATCCTCCTATCGGCCCAAACACTGGATATCCAATCATGTATCGACTGGATCATGTCGCCCGAATCCGGGGGGATAGATGTGTTTATTGGTACCGTACGCAATGCAACCAAAGGAAAAAAAGTTTTAAGGCTCGATTTTGAAGCTTACGAGCCAATGGCCATCAGCGAGATGAACAAAATTGCTGCGCAGGCCTTTGAACGCTGGCCGGTACAAAAAATACTGATTCACCACCGTACCGGATTGCTGCAGGTTGGCGAGGTGCCGGTTGTTATTGCCGTTTCAGCAGCGCACCGTGACGCTGCCTTTGATGCCTGCAGGTACATCATCGACACACTTAAACAAACCGTACCTATCTGGAAAAAAGAAAGCTTTGAGGATGGTGACGTCTGGGTGGCAGCACATCCTTAGGATTTCGGATTTGGGAATTTCGATTTCGGAATTGGAAGTTTAGATTTTTGCTATTGTTGGTGTTGTCACTAACAACTCCCGCTCCGTAGCTGCCGCTTGTAGGAGGTTTCGTCATTATAAAAGCTTAGGATACAAAAAAGTTGTTGGTGACAACACCAACAACGGCGCAGAATTTCGGATTGGGAATGTTCGATTTCGGATTTAAACGTTTCGATTTTAAATTAAAAAAATCCAAAATCGAAATTCCAAAATCCGAAATCATCCAACCTTATACTCTTCCAATCCGCCTTCCAATGAAAACACATCGGCCTCAGGGAGCATTTTGAGGATAAGTTTTACGGCTTCGTCGCTTCGTTTGCCTGATGAACAGTAAAGGACTTTGGTATTCGGGCTAGTAAAGTAGGCCAGGTACTCTTCTATTTCATCCAGCGGGATATGCGTGCCGCCAATATCATAGGCTTCACGCTCCTGGATGGTACGCACGTCAATAAGTTCTATGGTATCATCCAAAAGGATCCGTTTTTTTAACTCATCAGCATTGATGGTAGGAATGGTAATGGTTGTTTTTAACCTGCGGATATGTGTTTTTGTTACCGGGCCAATCTTAATGATGCGGCTTTGCATGCTTTGTGCGTCAAAGATCAGCACTTTTCCAGCCAATAATTCACCAGTTTTAGTGATGTACTTGATTACTTCGTTGGCCTGCATGCAGCCAATAATTCCGGCCAGGGTTGGTACCACCCCGCCTTCGGTACAATTAGGGATCTGGGTAGCATCTACCTCGGGAAACAGATCACGGTAATTGGGCGAATTAAGTCCTTTAGCGTTGCTTACGTTCCAAACGGCAACCTGCCCTTCAAACTGGTAAATAGCACCGTAAACAAGGGGTTTACCTGCCAAAACACAGGCATCGTTGAGCAAATAACGGGTTTCAAAATTATCGGTACCATCCAGCACAATGTCGTAATTGCTGATGACATCCATCACATTGTCGGACGTTATTTTGATGACATGAGGTACGAGCTTAATACCCGGATTTTGGGCCTGCAGGCGTGAACAAGCCACTTCAGCTTTATTTTCGCCTTCATCGGCCGGCGTGTATAATACCTGGCGATGCAGGTTACTTACCGATACCTGGTCAAAGTCGGCAATACCCAATGTACCAATTCCGGTTGATGCCAGGTATTGTGCAGCCGGACAGCCCAACCCTCCTACCCCAACAACCAGTACGCGGGCTTCCTGCAATAATTGCTGGGCTTCCTCGCCAAAACCAGGCAGCGCTATCTGGCAGTTATATCGTTGTAAATCCTGATTCATTAGTAACAACTATTGTATGGTGGATCATTGATTTTACTTTCTCCAATTCTTCAGGCGTATTCACATTGGTCAGCGCCTCCTGTTGTGGGGCATTTAACAATGTAATATCACTATTGATCAAAACCTTGCGCGGGCATGAATACCCTTGCGCCAAAAACGATAGCAGTACAGGGTAGCTTTTAGGCTCCCATATGGCTATCAAAGGTTCCGGGAAATCAGTTACCGGACTGTGATAAGCCGTAGCTACCGACGAACTGTTTCGCCAGGCCACTAAATTGCGAAGGGTAGCTTCATCCATCAAAGGCAAATCGCAGGCTATAATCAGCCAGGCGGCATCCGGCTGTTCGCGAAAAGCGGAAAGAATAGCCCCATAAGGTCCTAAACCAGTAAATGTATCCTCAATAACGGGATAAGCCGGGTCAATTTCCTGCTGCTGGCCGGGGCGACCGGAAATGTAAACCTCCCGACAAAAGGTTTTAAGCAGATCGGCCATATAATACCGTTGCTGCTTGCCATGCCATTTGGCCGCACCTTTATCAAAACCCATTCGGGTACTTTTGCCGCCGGCCAATACCAGTCCATTTAAAACGGGTTTGGCTAACTTTAATGCGGCTTCAAAAAAGGCAACGATCTTTTCACGTTCATCTACTTTTAAAATTGGGATCTGATGCCAGTTGGGTATAACTTCCTGTATAAAGTCCGGGATTTCGCTTGCATTATCGGCCAGCAGAAAAAGCTGAATATTATTGAGCTGACCTGTCCTTTTTTGCAGTGACGCCTCTTTATTAACGTCGATAATAACTACCTGGGCCTTAGCCTGCTGGTGATTTCCATTAACTAATACCAGGTCGGCAGACGAAAATTGCTGTTTAAGCTGATAAGGATATACCGGGTTTTGATAGTTAAACTGCTGATAGTTTACCTGGTCGGTATAATCAAGCGAAGCGCCGCTCACCAATCTGCCGGGCAGCAAAGTAATATCATCATTATGTGACATATCCACATAAGCACATTTATAAACCGGAGAAAGTGAACGGATCACATCATCGGCCAATAATTTGATCACGGTACAGGGGCCACCTAAAATTGCCCATTCGTTACGGCCGAAGTTACCGGTTGAAGGGCGGGCCAGTTTAGCGTGTTTTTTATGCGTGCCTGATGGCTGGTTATGATCTTTTAAAGTCACGTTTACCTCCTGTTTTTGAGATCAGTTTGGTTTCTTTTATCACTATATCATGGCTCATGGCCTTGCACATATCATAAATAGTAAGTGCCGCTATTGAAGCGCCTACCAGCGCTTCCATTTCCACACCTGTCTTTGCCGTAATGCTTGCAGTACAGTCAACCACCACTTCCTGCTGCTCATTTATTCGGATAGTAACATTACAGTTATCCAAACCCAGCGGATGACAAAGCGGGATCAGGTCGCCGGTTTTTTTTGCCGCCATGATACCAGCGATGATAGCCGTTTGAAAAACGGGGCCTTTTTTGCTTTGCAATTCATTTCCTGCTAAAAGTTCAAATACCTCTGCCGGCAAACTAACAATGCTGCGCGCAGTAGCAGTGCGGTATGTAACCTGCTTTTCAGTTACATCAACCATATTCGGATCGCCTTGTTTGTTTATGTGGGTTAACATTATTTTTTATTATGATTGCAATGATTTTTATTGTGATTTCACCGATTGGTTAGGCCATGACCCTTTTGTTTGTTTATAGCGACTTATTATGTTATGGATTCGATCAAATCAAAAAATCGGTGTAATCAACAAAGAAAATCGGTGAAATCCCAAAAACTAAAACCTCCAAACCTTAAACACCTCTCCTGCTTTAAAATTATTCTTTTCGGCCGGAAGTTCTAAAAAAGCTTCGGTATCTGCTAAGTTAGCAAAATCGCCAGAACCATTTCCCTCAACAGGCGTAGCTATCAATTGGCCTTGCCCGTTACTTTGCAGCTTTACCTGCAAATAGTATTGTAATGCCGGCTGAAATGTAAAATCTTTCCCTAATACCGCATATGTGGCGGCTTTTGCGGGCAAGCCCAGCGCTGTATTAAGCCATGTTAAAAAGTAACGGTGCAGGCACATAAATGTGGCTACCGGGTTACCCGGAAAAGCAAACACCAATGCACCGTTATTATGCCTGCCAAACCAAAAGGGTTTACCGGGCCGCTGGGCTACTTTATGAAACAACTTTTCAACCTTTAATTCCTCAAGCGCCCGGGGGATATAATCAAACTTCCCCATCGAAACACCACCGCTTAGCAGCAGTACATCATAGTTTTGTAAACAGTACTGGATCTTTTCTTCAGTAACCGCGGGCTCATCGGGGATATGCAAAATATCAGCATCGGTACCATGTTGTTTTAAAACGGCTTTTACCATATAGCTGTTTGATTTGCGGATCTGGTACGGCAGCGGCGTTTCATGCACATCAACTAATTCATCTCCTGACGAAACTATTACCACCCGCGGCATTTTTTTAACAAGCAGGTGGGTTTTACCTACTGATGCCGCCACACTAATGATAGCGGGGCTTACCAGCTGTCCTGCCGTTGATATAACATCATTTTGTTTTTTATCAAGGCCCTGCAAATGCAGGTTCTGTCCCTTTTTTATGTCGCGGGTATGTATACTCGCCGACCCGGCGATGATCTCCACATCCTCATAGCGGATCACTGTATCAACCGAAGCGGGCAACACAGCACCGGTCATGATCTCGATGCATTCATCGGCGCTGTCGATTTGAACCGGCTCGTCACCGGCTGCCTGGGTAGCTTTGATCCGGAAAATATTGATCCCACTCTCAATAGCTTCATATCTTATAGCGATACCATCCATGGTTACCCGGTTAAAGGGCGGCAGATCGCGGTCGGCCTTCAGGTCTTCGGCCAGGGCACAACCCAGAGCCTGTTCAAACGGGAGGCTTTGAGTACCATAATCCCTAATTTGCGCAAGCACCAGTTTTTCAGCTTCTTCAACCGTTGTCATATATATGTAGTTTAAAACTATCCGCCAATAGTGGCCATTGACTCGTGGATACCTGTTTTGGCTACCCGTGCCCGCTCGGCTTCCCAGCCATCTGCCGGGCGGTGGCTAAAAGCAGTTAACAGGGCATCCTCCAATACTTCATCAGAAGCTCCCGCACGCATCAGATCTTTTAAATTGAGCACGCCATCATCATACAAACAGGTTTTTAACCCACCCTGAGGCGTTATGCGGATCCGGTTACAGCTGCCGCAAAATGTACGCGAATAAGCGGCTATAATACCAACTGTACCCTTATGCCCCGGGACCTGATAATTGTATGAAGTAGAATAAGCCGGGTCATCCAGTTTCTTTATTTGCGGATACTTGCTTTTTATTTCATCTAAAATGCGAAGATAATCCCAATGTAATCCATCGTACACATGACCATCGCCGTTAAAAGGCATTTCTTCTATAAACCTGACACTTACCGGCAACTCTTTGGCCAATTCAACCAGCGGGATAATATCCTGTATATTTTTGCCATCCATCACCACGGCATTGATCTTTACTTCCATATCATGGCTCAGCATGGCATCTAAGGCTGTCATCACACTGGCAAATTCGTCGCGGCGGGTAATGGTAAAAAAGCGGTTGGCATCCAGCGTATCCAGGCTCAGGTTTATTGACCGTACACCTATCTTTCTTAATTCGGGCACATAAGGAGCTGTAAGTACACCGTTAGTTGTAAGGCCCAGCTCTTTTAAGCCGTCCAGCCTGGATATAGCTGTGAGCAAATGCATAATATCTTTGCGTACAAAGGGCTCGCCCCCGGTAATACGGATTTTTTCGATACCCATTTTTACAAGCAAACTGCAGCTGCGCAGCATTTCCTCATAGGTCATGAGCTCGGCACGTGAAAGCCAGTTCAAGCCATCCTCAGGCATACAGTAAAAACAGCGCAGGTTGCACCTGTCTGTCACCGCGAGGCGCATATAGCTGATCTTCCGTCCATGATTATCTGTTAACAAAATATAGCTTTTTTATCCTGTAAATTTAATTAATTAACAGCCATTACACCTTTAAGTTTATGCACGGCAATTGTAAAAATAAGCATTACCCCGCTTGGAGATGTTTACGAAATGTATTTTTATTCCCTTCCTCAGTGATATATCCGGTCTGAAATAAAATTACAAAAGCGTAACAGGGTTACACCCCTTTCCCAATACACGCATAAAGCACAAAAAATCAAATTGTTATAAATGAATAGATCCGACTAAAACTTTAATTAAATTATTACCGTATTAAGGCAAGCATCCGCCCCAAAGAATTTATAAAAAGGAAGCCCCCTGAGCCTAACAAACATAAACCGCAGGACCGGAAGCTACAAAATGGTAATGCATGATCATTAACCAGGCATTACAACAACAGTTATACCAACATCTAATGTAACAGTAATAAAAATGACAGGGATTATTATTCTGGCGGCGGGCGCATCAAATCGTTTTGGCTCGCCCAAGCAAAACCAAATTTACCAGGGTAAAACCCTTTTACAGCGGGCAATTCAAACCGCGCTTACCTGCCTGCATTGCGAAAAAGTTATTGTGGTGTTAGGAGCCAATGAACAATTAATCCGTCCCAATATAGATGAACAACTTGTAGGCGTCATTCACAATCCGCGTTGGGAAGAGGGAATGGGCTCGTCAATAAAAGTTGGTGTAGCCGAAATTTTGAGGCTTGAACCCCGCATAACTTCAATTATCCTGATGCTTTGCGATCAGCCATTTGTTGATTCATTCCTGATATCACAATTAATGGAAAAAAAAGAAGTTAATGACTGCGGTATTATTGCCTGCGGCTATCGTGATGTTTTGGGCGCGCCCGCTTTGTTCGATATAAAATATTTCCCCGAACTACTTGACCTGCAAGGCTCCGAAGGTGCAAAAAAAATCATTGAAGCACATACCGATGACGTTTTTATACTCCCTTTTCCGCTGGGCGCTATTGACATTGACACCGCCGATGATTTAGAAAGGCTTAACCAGGTAGGATAAGATAATTAAGCCGAAGCAACCAGTTTATTTACACTGCGATATACAAACTCGTTAAAAATATGCCTGCGGGCAAACCGGCCGGGCGAATCAGCATTGATCAGTTTGATATAAACGGCTTTGGGCACGCCAAAATATTCATACACATTACCATCAAGAAAAGTAACTTTCAGTACCTGTTGCTTATACTCAAAATCGGCTATGTTTGATAACGTTGTGGTAGCTGTATAATCAGGCAAAGTTTGAGCACGGGTTTCAGGTGCAATGCTTACCAAAAAATGATAAGCTTCAATAATTGTTTTACTCTTCTCTTCTGCCTCTGCCCTGTTGTCGTCCTGAAACCTGTCGGGGTGCCAGGTTTTCATCATGCTTTTATAAACCGAACGTAACTCGCTTAACTCTGCATTTTCGGTCACGTTCAGGAGTTTCCTGTAGCCGCCAATTTTTTTCATTGTTTATTTAATTCTTTTTTATTGTCGATGAAGGGATTACAGGCAAAAAAGCGCTCAGCACCACCATGAAAATAACGGCGCGAAGGTACACTTTTTTAACGAGGAAAAACAGGAAGTTTTATTTATTAAACAATGATGATATGGAGTAAATATTAGCTAAAACTTTTATTAACATTCAACTTAATTCCTTACCCTGTTTGCAACTTTAATTTAGCAGCATAAATGAATAAAATACGGTGGCAGCTGTTTAAATTATAAACCGTATTTTTGCGGGCTATGAAGTTTCCCAAATTTGCCGATCTGATACTGTTTGAGAACGACGACGTTATTGTTGTGAACAAACCGCCTTTTATAAGCTCACTTGATGAACGGGGCGAAGGCAGCAGCGAGATCAGCATGTTAAGGCTGGCTAAGGCTTATTGGGACGATGCGCAGATCTGTCATCGCCTTGATAAAGAAACATCCGGCGCGCTTATTTTTGCAAAAAATCCCGAGGCTTACCGGTCGGTTTCCATTCAGTTTGAAAAGCGTAAGGTTAAAAAAGTATATCACGCGGTTATTGACGGCACACATACTTTCGATAACCTGCTTGTTGATTTGCCTATATTAAATGTTGGCAAGGGCAGTGTAACCATCAGCAGGCAGGAAGGCAAGCGTGCCGAAACCTGGTTTCAGTCGTTAAAATATTATAAACATTATACTTTGGTTGAATGCCGCCCGGTTACAGGCCGTATGCACCAGATCAGGATCCACCTGGCTACACAAAGAGCCTCCATAGCCGGCGATGAGATGTATAAGGGCGAGCCTGTTTTTCTCTCTAAAATAAAGCGCAAATATCATTTGGGTAAAGATCAGGAAGAGCTGCCTATCATGAAGCGCTTTGCCCTGCATGCTTATGAAGTAACATTTCGTATCAATCCCGAAACCGAAGTTACCATCCATGCTCCATATCCTAAAGACTTTGAAACGCTTTTGAAGCTGCTTGATAAATTTGACAGTTAAAATTAAATGGTACAAAGTATTTGAAATTATCATGCGCCAACGTATTTTTATGCTCCATGCCGCGTAGCTTAAAAAAATTCCTCTACTGTTTTTTGCTGGTAATATTTGGTGTGAGCTATTCAAAAGCTGATCCTTATATATATCTTCCTGAAGACAGTCTTGTTCATTTTTTAAAGATCCAGAACAGGGATCTTCAGGATAAAAAACTGGTTAATTATATTAAGCTCCGCTTTCAGCAGGGGCCCGTAAATACAATCCCGCAGGGTAAAAATGAAGTTTATAAGGAGCTTGATAAATACGATGTGGGCGATAAGGAAGCTTTAAAATACTTTATTGAAAGCATTATTCAGAAACGCTTTTTAAAACTCCCCGAAGCTGAAAGTGCTATGGTTAAAGCCATTAATCAGGCTTCAAAGAACAAAGCCGATTTTTTGCTTTATTCGTTTATTAGCCATCTTGCTTTTATTCAAACAGATAAAGGCAACCCAATAGGCGCTATATACAGTTACGGCCTGGCTCAAAAACAAGCTTTAAAACTTAACGATCCGCTATTGCAGGTATTCTTGAACATCAATATATCCGATCTGTATTACAAACTCAACCTGTATAGCCAGTCATTATATTACCTTAACCAGGCATTCCATATCAAGGAGGAAAATAAGATAAAGGACGACAGATTTTACACGATAATAAGCTATAACAAGGCCGAGAATTTTTTTAGGATGAAAAACCTTGATTCGCTGCAGCGATGTCATGATGATTTAATGGGGCCAAACAACAAAAGTTATAAACTATTCAGCTACCAATATCGTACTGCCTATTATATATCGCTGTTAAAACATGATTATAACAAAGCTATAACACAAATCAAAAACCTTCAAAGGGACAAAAAATATGTACCTAACGATGTTGAGAAACAAAATCTGGCCGATGCTTTTTACCTGAACGGACAACCGGATTCGGCAAGCGCTATAGCTAACCAACTGCTCGCGCTTCCATATTCTGATAATCACCCTGAAATAAAGCATCATCTTTATCAATTGCTTGGAAAAATAGCCCGGGACAGGGGCGATTACAAACTGGCTGTCGAGAATTTTGACCTTGCATTGAAACAATCAGAAGAGAGCCTGAATAATACTACACAGGTGGGCAATGTATCGGCGCAAATAAAAATTGATAAAATTGAAACCTCGTTTACCGATACTGCCGAAAAATACAGGCGCGAACGCCTTATTTTGATCCTCATCAGCATTACCACAGTTTTCATGTTTGCTGTTATTGCCCTGTTATATCGCAGCGCCAGGCAAAAACGGCACTATGAAAAATTACTATATGATACCAAAAAAAACGAGCTGGCTTTTATCAACTCGCATGAGGTACGCAAACATCTTACCAATATATTAGGCCTTGTTGAGCTGATGAGCGAAAGCAAAGACAAAAAAGAGGAGTTTTTACAGGTAGAAAAGCATCTTTACGATTCGGCCACCAGGCTCGACGACGCTATTAAGAACATATCAGAAAAATTAAGCGACTAAGTTCCTGTATCAATAATTTTTATCTCAGCCTTACCGGAAGAGGCAAGTATATCTGCTTGTATTATACCTGCAAGGCTACCCCGTACACGCACATTTGCATTATTGATAAAAAACAGCCCTTATTCATTTCCGAAAATATGAAATTGTTAAAAACACAGTTTTACAGACCCTTTTTTACAGGTTTGCAGCTATAATTAACGTGTTATTGAAAAAAAATACAAAATTTCTTAACATTTGCAATGAATTTTGTAAAAATAATTTAAATTCGCCTTAATAATTATTGAGATTAATACAAAAACTATAATTAGAACCCCAACTTTACAAATTAATTAAAAAATGGCAACGAAACTCGAGTACATTTGGCTTGACGGCTATAAACCAACACAAAGCCTGCGTAGCAAAACAAAAATCGTTAAAGAATTTAGCGGAAAAGTAGAAGATTTAGATAACTGGAGCTTTGACGGTTCTTCAACTGAGCAGGCACCAGGTGGTTCATCTGATTGTATCTTAAAGCCAGTTTTTGTTGTTCCAGATCCGCAAAGAAAAAGCGCTTACTTAGTAATGTGCGAAGTATTAAGTGCTGATGGCAAACCACATGAATCAAACGGCCGTGCTACCATCGCTGATGATGATAATGATTTCTGGTTCGGTTTTGAGCAGGAATACTTCCTGTGGGATCCCGCAACAAACAAACCACTTGGTTTCCCTGCAGGTGGCTACCCTGGCCCGCAAGGCCCTTACTACTGTTCAGTAGGTGCAAACAATGCTTTCGGTCGCGAAATTGTTGAAGAACACTTAGACGTATGTTTAGAAGCAGGCTTAAACGTTGAAGGTATCAACGCTGAGGTTGCTGCCGGCCAGTGGGAATTCCAAATCTTTGCTAAAGGTGCTAAAGAAGCTGGTGACCAGATCTGGGTTGCACGTTATTTATTGGAAAGAATTGGCGAAAAATACGGAGTTGCTGTTAACTGGCATTGCAAACCGCTTGGTCAATTAGACTGGAACGGTTCTGGTATGCACGCTAACTTCTCAAATACTACTTTACGTACTGCAAACAGCAAAGAAATTTTCACAGCTATCTGCGAGTCTTTCCGCCCTGCAGTTGCTGAGTGTATCGCTGTTTACGGCGCTGATAACGATCAGCGTTTAACCGGTAAACACGAAACAGCTTCTATCCATGACTTTAGCTATGGTGTATCTGACCGTGGTGCTTCTATCCGTATCCCTCTGTACGCTGTTGACCACAACTGGAGCGGTTACCTGGAAGATCGTCGTCCTAACTCAGCTGCCGATCCATACAAAGTTGCTGCTGTGATCATCAAAACTGTAAAATCAGCTAAGCTTTAATCCCCCTAATAAATAGTTATTATTTTATCCCCCGGTTTATAACCGGGGGATTTTTTGTACCGGGATATTATGCTTTGAAATGCCTCAATTGTCGATTATCACCACAAGGCGTTGCCCGTTAGGCACTTCCAGGTTCCAGAGTTCGGCAATATCTGCTAAATTCACCTTAACAGTATCTCCTTTTAATTTACCTGCAGCCGCAAGCGCAAACATCTCCGGTAAAATCTCCCTAAAAAGTTCACCTACCTGTGCTTTTGACCATGCGCCAAGTCCCGACCCTGTTAACTGAAGATCAGCACTTCGGAGGGTTGCCGCCGAAAGCTGTACAAGATCTCCGGCCATACTACCTACAGATACATATCTTATTTTATTGGTAAATGAACCGTTACCCTTTAAGCAAGTAAGGATCATTTCGGCAGTATGCCCCCATAAATAGTCTATGACAATATCTATCGGTGTTTGCGAATGTACTGCTGATAACCGTGCTTTAAAGCCGTCATCATCCTGCGTTAAGGAAATAGTCTCATCGGCCCCAAGTGCCAACAGTTCGTTAAGGGATGCTTTGTTTCTACCGGTTGCAATTATTTTTTTTGCACCGTAGTGTTTGGCAATCTGTACGGCTACACGCCCGGTAAAGCCGGTGGCGCCATTGATAAGCACAACATCTCCGGGTTTGATATTGGCCTTAAATTTAAGTCCCATAGCGGCGCCAATAACTGCATTTGGCAAAGCGGCCGCAACGGCATCATCCACACCATCAGGTATTTTCACCATCCTGTTTTTATTTATAACAGCCTTTTCTGCCAGCATACCGCTTACACCTATACTATATACGCGTTTCCCATCTTCAAGAACACAAACACCGTCGCCACCAATTACACGACCGTTTTCATTAAGTGCATCGCTCGAATAATGCTTGCCCGATGCCCTGCTTTTGTCAAGATGTTTAATAGCTACTGCTTTTACACTAACCAATACTTCGTCGGGGTTTTGAACCGCCGGTTCAGGAAAATCTGTATATTGAGGTAGCCCTCCCTGTTGATACATTACTGCTGCTTTCATGTTATTTTTCTTTTTTTGATAACACAAAATTAGCCAGGCATACAAACCGGGACGATAACATATGTTATCAAGTTCAGAAATGCGATTTGCCTTTTGCCAGTTTGCTTTTTATGCGGCTTAAATGTACTTTGCTTACACCCAGATACGAGGCAATATAATGCTGAAGTACTCGCTGTATGATATGCGGCCTCTCGTTTAAAAGAAGCTGATAGCGTTGTTCAGGTGTATCGCGAATAATGGAAACAAACTCATTAATGTAATGCATTTGCCGCCGGGCCGTCATCTGTAATATCATTTGTGCAAAATCGGGCTCGTGGCTTAACTCGTCCATTAATTGGGAAACATACTGCCTGGGCAACAGATAAATAACCGATGGTTCAATAGTTTCGATTGTGAACGAGCTTGGCACGTTGTTTACAAAACTATCGAAAGAACTTAACCCTTCATTTTCAAAGAAAAATTGTACCGTTTTATCATCACCATTGTTATTGAAAAATGTTCGTACACAACCTTTTTCAATAAAGATATAATGCTGAGATATTTTGCCTTCCTGAAGTAACACTGTTTTAGCCGGTACCTCCATGCGTTTCTGAAATGGCAGGTATCTGTCCCAATAGGCATTCAACTTCGGAAATCTATCTTTGAAATGAAAAAACATCGTTATTTAAATGGCTGCTTAGCAACATTATTTTTGACAGAAGTATCTTTTAAATATTGGATATAGTCACCCGTGGTAATCTCATTATAAGCGGCTACAGGTAAATTATAAAGATAGATCCAACACTCCATGATATCATTAGTGGTATAGATGCTCACCGTTTCCCTTATATATTCATGCGGATGTTGGTATAACCCACCGACACCTTCATAATCGTCAATTACCTTTAATATAATGTCGGGGTCATCCATCATAAAAATACTACCGTAAATGTAGCGTTCTTCAGTATTACCGATCACTGCGCCAGGATATTCGCCAATATCATAAAGTCGCCCTCTTATTCTTCCGTCACCTATAAATTTACAGTGTTTATTTAGATACGCTGCAAACTCATTGCCGGGCTGCAGCAATGTGCCATACACAAATAAAAATTGACTTGTTGTTTCCATAAATAGCTCAAACAAAGGTAAGCGCAAACGCGTATTATACACGCACAGGCTATTTTTTTATAGTTTAAGCCATAATAGCTATCTTGCTGCACCTTAACCGGCCATACTTTATACCATGAACACAGAAGAGATCAAAGCGTATATAGAACAGAATAACATCCAGAAAATAAAATTCGCCTTTGCCGATATTGATGGCATTTTGCGCGGTAAGGTGATCCACCCTAAAAAATTTATTGATGGATTGCAAAGTGGCTATGGCTTTTGCGATGTGGTATTTGGCTGGGATAGCAGCGATGTTTGTTATGATAACGTACAGTTAACCGGCTGGCAAAGCGGTTACCCGGACAAACTTTGCCGTATTGACCTGTCGACCCTGCGTAATGTGCCCTGGCAGGATGATATCCCCTTTTTTTTAGCCGATTTCAGCAAACCCGACGGCAACGACTTGCCGGCCTGTCCGCGTAGCCTGCTCAAACATGTTAAAGCGCAATGTGATGAGATGGGCTATCACGCCGAATTTGCACAGGAGTTTGAATGGTTCAATTTTAAAGAAACACCGCAAACCCTTGCCGATAAAAAGTTCACTAATATTGAACCGCTCACACCGGGCATGTTCGGCTATTCTATACTGCGTACATCAGAAAACAGCGATTTTTATTATGATCTGTTTAATCTGCTTACCAAATTCAATATCCCGATTGAGGGCCTGCATACCGAAACTGGTCCGGGAGTATATGAAGCTGCCATATTGCATGATGAAGTTTTAGCTGCCGCTGATAAAGCAACCCTGTTTAAAACCGCAGTTAAAGAGATAGCCTATAAACACGGCATTATAGCGTCATTCATGGCCAAATGGACTGAAACGCTGCCAGGCTGCAGCGGCCATATCCACCAAAGCCTGTGGACTAAAGATCAATCAAAAAACCTGTTTTACAACGCCAATGATGTAAACAAAATGAGCGACCTGCATAAGCATTACCTTGCAGGCCAGCTATATTGCATGCCTTACCTGTTGCCTATGTACGCGCCAACCATCAACAGCTACAAACGCCTTGTTGAAGGGGCCTGGGCACCCACTACCATAACCTGGGGCGTAGAAAATCGCACTACCGCGTTACGTGTTATCAATACCACCGAAAACTATACCCGCCTGGAAACCCGCATCCCGGGTTCAGATACCAACCCATACCTGGGCATGGCTGCAGCACTGGCTTCGGGCTTGTACGGTATTAAAAACAAGCTTGAGCTAAATATTAAGCCAACAACAGGCAATGGTTACCAGGACAAACGTAATGGTGTACTATGGCCAAACCTGCATACAGCCGCCACGGCAATGCAAAACTCCGACTTGGCCAAAGAGCTCTTTGGCGAAGGTTTTGTTGATCACTTCACCCAAACCCGGCTGTGGGAATACCGCCAGTTTGCCAAAAGCGTTACCGACTGGGAGTTGAAGAGGTATTTTGAGATTATATAATCTGAACCGGAAGGATGTCTGAACTCGAATTAAACGAATTTTGGGAATGAGTAGAATTTAATATTCTGTTTAATTTTTTAATTCGAAAAATTCGGGTTCAGACAATATATTTACACCCTTAATTATAAACCGAATGCTGCCAATGGCGTAACTTTGCCGGTAGATACATACAAATGGACTATTCTTTTATTATCCGCAAGGCCTGGGAAGGGTATGACGCGTCAAAAACCATCCGTGATATTGAAGATATCAGCGCTATGGTTTCAACCAATCACGTGTACCGCATTACGTTTGATGACGATGATATTATCATAGCCAAACTCTCATACTTTGGCAAGTTCGAACATTTTAAGGAGGACCACCGCATTATTCAAACGCTGGCAATTAACCTGCTTTACCCGTTTGAGAATTTCCTGGCCCGTTCTTTACAAAAAAATAACCGCGTTTACATCTATCATCATAAACACGGCAAAACCGATGCCTGGGTGGTTTTCTATAACCCCACACGTATTTTACAGCGCCTGCCACGCCGGTTAGAAGAAAACCATATTAAAAAACTTGGTCAGCAGGTTGGCAAATTCCATAAAGCCTGCTCAAGGGTTAAAAATGTGCTGCCAAAATCGTCAAAGACCTTACGCACCGATATCTGGGCCTTGCAGCAACAAATCGAGAGCAACCCAAAACAATTTGGTACCGGCATGCAGGCCGACTTTTTAAAATACCACTGTGAAACCTTTTTGAAAAACCGCTCCAAATACAACATGAGCTCGTTCGAGATCATTCCTGTATTTATCGACTGGAATATCGGCAACTTTTCGGTAACACCTGATCTTGAGCTTTACTCGCGCTGGGATTATGATTGGTTCAGGATGAGTTACCGTTTGCTCGATTTTTATTTCTTCAGTCGCGTAGTTTCTGATATTGGCGACCGTACCGTTTTCAGCTACGTGATCAACACTATGATGGAAGACCGATTCATTATTTTTTTAAAAGAATACCATAAAGTTAACCCGCTTACTGCCGATGAGATCCGCTTTTTAAAAGAAGCTTATCGTTTTTTTATCCTGAATTACGTAATTAAAGATGGTAAGCACTTTTTTAGCGAACAATATGCCAAAAAACTACAGGCTGAAGCTTTTGACATCTATTTACCATCGGTAGACAGGGATTTTGATGCCGAAAAGATCATTGAGGCCTTAAAATTAAAATAGGTTAACTATCTTTCAGGCTTATTTTATAAAAAGCCCTAAAACAGATAAGCATGACCAGGATAGACAACTTTAAATCCATAATTGATAAATACGAAGTTGTTTTTTTTGATGCTTTTGGGGTTTTGAAAAACTATGGCGGCCTGCTTCCGGGTATTGAACGCACTTTTTCTTACCTGGCAGAACAAGGTAAGGAGTATTATATTGTAACCAACGATGCATCACGAAGCCCGGTGCAATTAGCCGAATCCTATACCACCAAAGGATTGGCCGCCATAACGCCCGACAGGATCATATCATCGGGCATGCTTACCAAAGAATATCTTGACCTGAAGGTGAACGACGGTATCGTAGCCTATTTAGGCACGCCCGATTCTGCCCATTACATTGATAGCTCTGGGCTGCATACATTGCCTATCAGCGAAGTAAACGAAAGCAATATTGACAGGGTTAACGCGCTGGTGTTTTTAGATGACGAAGGTTTTGACTGGGGACGTGACCTGAACAAATCAGTTAACCTCATGCGTAAGCGCACCATTCCGGCCATTGTAGCCAATACCGATCATGCCTATCCGCTAACCAAGCATGATGTATCTATAGCCATAGGCGGCTTAGCCAGTATGATAGAAAAAATTGTGGGTAAAGAGTTTATTCGTTTCGGTAAGCCTGATTCGCAAATGTTCATGTTTGCCTACGATCTGCTCCGCGAGCGCAGGCCGATCAGTAAAAGAGATATTGTAATGGTAGGTGATACCCTGCAAACAGACATTTTGGGCGGCAATAAATTTGGTTTGGATACTGTACTGGTGCTATCCGGTAATACCCAGGCCAAAGACGCCGAAAACCGCATCACTGCCACCGGCATTGTGCCAACTTATATCTGCGATTCGGCAGTAGTGGAGGCCGGTGGATTGGGATTCTAAACTTCCAAAGCATGTCATTGAGCGAAGCGCGGCAGCCGCAAGGAAGCATAGCCGCCTGTACAGAATGTTGTTGCTTCGTCGTTCCTACTCGTATGGCATTCCCCCCTCCTTTCTACAAATACTCTCAATCTTTCTACCGTAACTATTTATTTTGAAAAATTTGTTTTAAATGTATGGTTTACATTTATTTTTACCAACTTTGAAATCGCTAAGGTATAACTGTCTACCTTACATGTATAAGCCAATTATTACCTGATTTTAAACTAATGGACACAAATTTTGATCTTAAAGAGCATCCTCACAGTAGGTTAAACATTTTAACAGGCGACTGGATCCTGGTATCGCCGCATCGTACAAAACGCCCATGGCAAGGCAAAGTTGAGGCTACACAAGCCGATGACCGCCCGCAGTATGATCCGGCCTGTTACCTGTGCCCCACAAACAAAAGGGCCGATGGCAGCGAAAATCCCGATTATAAAGGAAGCTTTGTGTTTACCAATGACTATTCATCGCTGTTGCTGAATACGCCGGATGGCGGTTTAAATGAAGAAGAACTGCTGGTAGCTAACAGCCAGAAAGGTATTTGCCGGGTAATCAGTTTTTCGCCGAGGCATGACCTCACCCTGCCCCAGATGACCACCAAAGAGATCAGCAAAGTGGTTGACGTATGGCAGTCGGAATTTGAGGACCTGGCTTCTTATCCGTGGATCAAACACATCCAGATCTTTGAAAACAAGGGCGATATCATGGGCTGCAGTAACCCGCATCCGCATGGGCAAATCTGGGCGCAAAACAGCCTGCCGGTTGAAGTAGCTAAAGAAACCCAGCAGCAAAAGCTGCATTTTGAGCAAAAAGGAACAAGCCTTTTAGCCGATTACCTTGCATTGGAACTTAAAAAGCAGGACCGCATAGTTTTTGAAAATGAACATTTTGTTGTGCTTGTACCATTTTGGGCAGTTTGGCCGTACGAAACTATGATTGTAAGCAAAAGGCATGTAACAAGCATTTTATACTTTACCGGGCAGGAAAAACATGCCCTTGCCGACGCTATCAGGAGGCTCACCATCAGGTATGATAACATGTTTGAAACATCGTTCCCTTATTCGGCTGGTATGCACCAGTCTCCGGTTAACTCGGGCGATCATCCCTACTGGCACTGGCATATGCATTTTTACCCGCCGCTGTTACGTTCGGCCACGGTTAAAAAGTTTATGGTAGGTTATGAGATGCTTGCCAATCCGCAACGCGATATCACAGCAGAGTTTGCTGCTGAAAAATTGCGTGGTTTAAGTGAGATCCATTATAAAACGAAGGAATAATGAAAAAAAGCTATTTTTAAACCAAACTATAACCAACCTATTTATGAGAAAATTAATTAAAGGTATTTATTTAACAATTTTACCTGCTTGTAGCCTATATTTGGCTGCCTGTAATCAAAATTCAACCTCACAGAAAAACACTACTATGGCGGATAGCACCCAAACCACTGCATCAGCATTCGAAAAAACAATCGATGGTAAACAAACCCATTTATTTACCCTTAAAAACAAAAACGGCATTATTGCCACCATCACCAATTATGGCGGCCGTGTGGTAAGCTTATTAGTACCCGATAAAAATGGCAAGTTAACCGATGTTGTTTTAGGTTTTGATGATGTGGAAGGTTTTGAAAAATCAACCGAACGTTATTATGGCGCTACCATTGGCCGTTACGGCAACCGTATTGCCAAAGGCCATTTTAAAATAGATGGTAAAGATTATCAATCATCAATTAACAATACGCCCAATATGCTGCACGGTGGCAAACACGGTTTCCAGGAAGTGGTGTGGGATGGTAAAATGATCGATTCATCTACCGTAGAGCTTACCTATCTTTCAAAAGATATGGAAGAAGGCTTCCCCGGTAACCTCAATGTTAAAGTAATTTACAGCCTTACCGAGGATAACTCATTTAAATGCCAGTACGAAGCTACTACCGATAAAAAAACGGTTGTTAACCTTACCAATCACGCGTTCTTTAACCTCAATGGCGAAGGCAGCGGTACAATCCTCAATCATTTGGTACAGATAGATGCTGATAATTATTTACCGGTTGATGCAGGCTTGATCCCTACCGGGAAACTTGAAAAAGTTGCCGGCACTCCGTTCGATTTCACTAAGCCCGAAACCATAGGCAAACGTATCAACGACGACAATGTGCAGTTAAAAGATGGCAAAGGTTACGATCACAACTTCGTACTGAACAAACATGACCTGAGCACTCCAATTGCGACTGTTGTAGGTGATAAGAGCGGTATCAAAATGGAAGTATTTACCGAAGAACCTGGCTTACAGTTTTACAGCGGTAACTTTATGCAGGCTAAAAATGCAATGAAACGCGGTATTAAAGATGAGTACCGTACTTCATTCGCGATGGAAACCCAGCATTTTCCTGATTCACCAAATCAGCCGCAATTCCCTTCTACGGAATTGAAACCCGGCGATACCTATAAAACGCAATCGCTTTATAAGTTTTCGGTAGTAAAATAACTGAACACTTTTTTTATACAAAAGTCCTGCCCAACGGCGGGACTTTTTGCTTTATATTAGTTCCTGATATATATATATATATATACAAAATGAGCGCCTGGCGAAAAAGGGCAATTGAATGCCTCCCTGCTTTAAAGAGAGAATTTGAAGACCCCGAAACGTCTATTTACGGCGTTTTTATGGAATTATTACATGCAACTGTTGCTGCACATCGCGATAATGACACCATGCAGCTCAAAAAGAACTATGATTTTGCCGAATGGTGTTTCAGGCAAAAATCCGATAACCTATGGAATGCCGCCGGAGTATCTTTTTATGAACATCTGGGTGATAAGACCGAAACACTTGAGGCTATACATCTATGGGTTAGACGGGATATCTACACCGAAATCAGGCTCCTCCTGGAACAAAGACTTGACGAAGCTACTTTGAAAGCTATAGATGGTTTATACGACCTGCAAAAAGGCAAGGTAAAACACAGCTATTCCTGATTCGGATGTTTTATTCACTATAATGTTTTATTAAGCGAATTTAAAACAAACCTAAAATTTTTGAGGTTAGATAGTTAATTAATTAACAATTTGTTTACCTATCCATAAAAACATTATGAGTAATAATTCAACGCAACCCGAAGAAAAGGGATTTTTCGAGAAGGTTAAGGAAACAATTGAAAGCCTTTGGGAAGGCACAAAAGATACAGCCGAAGACGTAAAAGAAGCAGCCGAAGAAAAAATAGAAGATATCAAGGAAAAAGTAACCGCTAAAAAAGCCACGGTTACCAAAAAAGCAGCGCCAACTAAAACCGCAGCGGCTAAAAAAGCTGACGTGGTAACCAACAAAGCAAAAAAAGCAGTTTCTGAAGTAAAAGCCAAAGCCGAAACCAAGGCTAAAGCCATTACCACCAAAGCAAAAGATGAAGCAGCAACCGCTAAAAAAGCTGCAGCTGACGTAAAAGCAAAGGCAGCAACTAAAGCAAAAGCTATTACCACAAAAGCCAAAACTGAAGCCACGGAAGCTAAAAAGGCCGTAGCATCGAAAACTGCTAAAGCAGCTACCAGCGTTAAAAAGAAAGCGGCAGCTACAGCTAAGTAAGATTGCTAATTTTCAGACCTGCGAAGTTTTAGAAACTTCACAGGTCTTTCTCTTTCCGAATTTACTTCATCAATCAACATCCAGCCGAAAATTAAATTGTAAAAACTATTGACAGTAATTTAATTAATCGTAATATTGCAATATAATTATGGGGATCACTAAAACAGAAATATTTACCGACGAGCAGAACAAGCTGGCTGTGCAGCTTAAAGCTATCGCCCATCCGGCCCGTATTGCCATCCTACAGCTTATTATCGAAGCTAAGGCTTGTATCTGCGGCGATCTGTCATCTGAATTAGGGCTTGCCCAACCCACGGTGTCCCAGCATCTTAAAGAATTAAAGAATGCAGGCCTTATACAGGGTACTATTGAAGGTGTAAGTGTTTGCTACTGCATTGAACCCGAAGCCTGGAAAAACCTGAATGATGAGTTAAATAAACTATTCTCATCGTACAAAGACTTCAATAATTGCTGTTAAAATTTTTTGGTCACATTAATCGTAATATTGCAATACACAAATGAAAACAAACGAGGAATTAAAAGAATTGGTAAAGCTGAAATACAGCGAAATCGCCTTACAGGATAAGGATACCAATCAATCATCATGCTGCGGGGCTGGCGGATGTTCAACCGAGGTTTACAATATCATGAGCGAAGATTATACCAAACTGCAAGGTTACAATGCCGATGCCGATCTTGGTTTAGGCTGCGGTTTGCCCACGCAATTCGCCCAAATTAAAAAGGGTGATACGGTAATTGACCTCGGCAGCGGTGCAGGCAATGATTGCTTTATAGCCCGCTCCGAAACCGGCGAGACCGGCAAAGTAATAGGGATTGATTTTACAGACGCTATGATTAGCAAGGCCCGCGAAAACGCCGACAAACTTGGCTTTAATAATGTGGAGTTTCGTTTGGGGGATATCGAGCATATGCCGGTAACTGCCAACGCGGCCGATGTAATTGTAAGCAACTGTGTATTAAACCTGGTGCCTGATAAAAACGCTGTCATTAAAGACATTTACCGCGTATTGAAACCCGGGGGCCACTTTAGCATTTCGGATATTGTATTGACCGGCAGCTTGCCCGAAAAGATCAGGACAGCCGCCGAAATGTATGCAGGCTGCGTATCAGGGGCCGTTCAAAAAGAGGAATACCTTGAGCTCATCAGCAAAAATGGTTTTGTCAATATCATTGTGCAAAAAGAAAAAGCCATTATTATTCCTGATGATATTTTAAGCAATTACCTATCGGCAGATGAAATTAACGAATTTAAAAACGGCAACGGCGCTATTGTAAGCGTCACCGTGTATGCCGAAAAACCCGAAACAAAAGTATGCTGCGAACCAGGCTGCTGCCAATAAAACAATTATGAAAAATATATTAGTACTATGCACAGGCAATAGTTGCCGGAGTCAGATAGCCGAGGGATATTTAAAGCATTTTGCGGGCAGTAAAGCAAACATATACAGTGCAGGCATTGAAACACATGGCGTGAACCCCAAAGCTATTAAAACCATGGCCGAGGATGATATTGATATTTCCAACCATACCTCAAACCATGTGGATGAATACGCCAACGTTGCTTTTGATTATTTAATAACCGTTTGCGATAATGCTAACGAAGCCTGCCCTTACTTTCCGGGGGATGTGAAACGTTTTCATTACAACTTCCCGGATCCGGCCAAAGCCCGCGGCACCGAAGATGAAGTAATGGGCGAATTCAGAAAAGTACGTGAACAGATCAAAGCGTACACCCAACAATTTGTAGAACAGCATTTAACCGAAGCGCAATAATATGTCTGCCAATAATTGCACTCCGGCTGTTGAACGAAAACGGCTCGGTTTTATTGATCGCTATCTCACCATCTGGATTTTCCTGGCCATGGCTATAGGCGTTGTAACAGGGTATTTTATACCCTCATCGTCCGATTTTATCAATTCGTTTTCGAGCGGGACTACTAATATTCCGTTGGCGATCGGCCTCATATTAATGATGTACCCGCCGCTTGCTAAAGTAAAATATGAACAGATGGGCAGGGTATTTAAAGATGTAAAGGTATTAAGTGCCTCGCTTATTTTAAACTGGATAATAGGCCCTATCCTAATGTTCATTTTAGCTGTCGTTTTCCTGCGCGGTTACCCAGGATATATGACAGGACTAATACTGATTGGGCTTGCTCGTTGTATTGCCATGGTTGTAGTATGGAATGAACTTGCCGATGGCAGCCGCGAATATGCCGCCGGTTTGATAGCCCTGAACAGCATTTTCCAAGTACTTTTATATAGCGTATATGCTTACATTTTTATAACCGTACTGCCGCCGTTGCTCGGCTTTAAAAGTCTCCAGGTACATATTACCATGCTCCAGATTGCCAAAAGTGTGGGCATCTATCTCGGTATTCCTTTTGCCGCCGGTATTATTAGTCGCTACACATTGATCAAACTAAAGGGCGAGGGCTGGTTTCAGCAAAAATTTGTTCCTTTTATTTCACCCATAACCCTTATTGCGCTGTTGTTTACCATTATACTGATGTTTAGCCTCAAGGGTAGGCTTATAGTGCAAATCCCTATGGATGTGGTTCACATTGCTATACCGCTGGTATTTTACTTTGCAATTATGTTCATGCTTAGTTTTTTCATCGGCAAATATTTTGGTGCTGATTATTCAAAAAGTACCTCCATTGCCTTCACAGCTACCGGCAATAATTTTGAGCTCGCTATCGCGGTATCTATTGGTGTATTTGGTATTAACTCAGGGCAAGCCTTTGCAGGGGTAATCGGCCCGCTGGTTGAGGTGCCGGCACTGATAGCGCTGGTTAACGTGGCATTTTGGCTTCGCCGAAAATACTATCGTAATGAAGTTATAGCCAAAGCAGATTAATTACAATGCCAATAAAAAAGCGATTGGACAATCCAATCGCTTTTTAATATCACTCCCTTCGGGCCGGGGGCTTAAGCCTCAAACTTATAACCCACACCCTTCACAGTAGCAACGCAATCGTCGCCCAGTTTTTCGCGTAGTTTACGGATGTGTACGTCGATGGTGCGGTTGGTAACCACTACCGAATCTTCCCAGATGTTTTTAAGGATCACCTCACGGGTATAAACTTTACCGGGTTTTGAAGCCAGCAGGTACAACAGCTCAAATTCTTTTTTGGCCAATACAACTTTAACACCGTTTTTATAAACCAGGTAAGCTTCGCGGTCGATAACCAGGTCGCCTATTTCCAGTTTATTATCAATTACGTCTTCGGCAGGGGCATTACGACGAAGTATGGCGTTTATACGGCTAACCAGCGCGCGTGGCTTGATAGGTTTTGCAATGTAATCATCGGCACCTACGTTAAAACCGGCAATTTCCGAATACTCTTCGCTGCGGGCTGTTAAAAACACCATAAAGGTATTTTTAAACTCGGGCATGGTGCGCATAATGCGGCATGCTTCTATCCCATCCATTTTAGGCATCATGATGTCAAGTACAATCAGATCAGGCAGGGCCTTTTTTGCCTCGGCAACAGCTTCCTGGCCGTTACGTGCTAAAAACACCTGGTAACCTTCCTTTTTGAGGTTATACTCAATCAGTTCTAAAATATCCGGTTCATCATCAACAATAAGTATTTTCTGTTTTGCGGTGCTGCTCATGTTGCGTTAAATTTTTTGTATAAAAGTATACGCTTTACAACAGCTAATAGTTAAGTTAATATTAACAAATTGTTAAACGTTACCTTATATTAACCCTAAGTTGAGGCTATTTAAATGTTTTATTTAAAAAAGCTTCAAGATCGGCGCCTGTAATATTTTTGGCAACAATATTTCCCTGCGGATCGATGATGAAATTTGAAGGAATAGCTTCAATATGGTAAAGCCTTTCTGTAGGGCCTTCAAAGCCGTTTAAATCCGAGCCATGCGCCCAGGCAAGTTTATCATCGCTGATGGCTTTTTGCCATGGTGCTTTGTCCTTATCAAGCGATACCCCTAAAATATTAAAGCCTTTATCTTTAAATGCATTGTACTGTTTAACCACATTTGGATTTTCCTGGCGGCAAGGCTGGCACCATGAAGCCCAAAAATCAATCATTACATATTTGCCTTTGTAATCAGACAAATTAATTGGCTTGCCATCAATACCGTTAACGGTAAACTCGGGCGCTTTATGACCAAGGGATATCGGCTTAGCCTTATCCATTTGCGCGATAAACTTTTGCACGGTAGGGTTATCTTTAAAATCGCCCCTGATTTCATCGGCAAATTTAATAAGCTGGGCTTCGTATTTGGTAGGATCGAGCGTGGTAGCTGCATAAAAGCCCGCAAGCGATTTTTTATTATCGTTCACAAATTTTAAAACCGCTTCGCCGCCTTCATTCACATTCTTTAAAAATATAGGCATATATATTTTTAGCAGCGAATCATTCCGCTCACCGCGAGATTTTTCCTGGTATTCGGCGAAAAGCTTAGCATTTTTATCACCGTAAAGATTACTGATGCGGTTAAACTCCTTTATCTTATCCGAATCATCAGAACCTTTGATAGTATACTCGTGGTTTTTATTGTTATTGTCTGTCTCGAATTCAATATCGTCGCCATTTTTAGCAATGAAATCGTACAGGTTTTCGCCCTGCATTTCGCCACCCTGCGGACCAGTATTGCCTACCCTAAGTTTAAACAAGTTTGGATAAAGCGCTACATGCTTAAACTCAAACTTACCACCCTCGCCTAACGAAGTAGAATCAACAACCTTTAAGCCCGAGCTATCGGCCTCAATCAAATAAACAGCTTTAAGGTTACCCGGATTTTTGATAGTTCCCGAAACACTAAATTGTGATTCGTTTTTACAAGAGTACATGCCCGCGCTAAGCAATAACAACGCGCCGGCAGCCAGATTTTTAACTTTCATTTACTTAGCTTCTAATTCCTTTATCAATAGCTGGTTAGTTTTCTGTGGGTCGATCTTCCCTTTTGAGCTTTTCATGATCTCGCCCATAAACAGGCCCAAAACGCCCTTTTTCCCCTTTTGGTATTCCTTAACCTTATCAGGATATTTGGCGATGGCATCCTTTATAAAACGGGTTACATCATCACCATCGGCACTGATCAGCAGGTTAAGTTCCTTAGCCAGATCATCCGGTTTTTTGCCGGGTTCTTTGATCATGGCAGGAAATAATTTGTGCGAAGCTACAGAATTATTTATCACCCCGGTGTCAATTAGTTTGATGAGGGCGGCAAGGTTTTGCGGCGTAACAGCAAAGTTACCAATGGTTTGGTTATGATCATTCAGGTATGAGCGTACAGCACCCATCAGCCAGTTAGCAGCAGCTTTATAATGATCGGTATATTTTATCAGCGATTCAAAATAAAAGGCGGTGTCCCTATCGGCAGTGATAACCGAGGCGTCATAAGCGGTTAAGCCCAATTGCTCGGTGTATTTATGATACAACTGACCGGGTAGCGCCGGCAAGCTTTTACGGACGTTTTCCACATACTCATTGGTAAGCTTCAAGGGTGGCAGGTCCGGCTCAGGGAAATAGCGGTAATCGTTGGCCATTTCTTTTGAACGGAGTACTGAGGTCTCGCCTGTATCGGCGTTAAAGTTCAGCGTATTCTGATCGATGTGGCCGCCGGCTTCAATAATGTTTACCTGGCGAGCAAACTCATGCTCAATAGCACGCTGCACGTTACGGATGGAGTTAAGGTTTTTTACCTCGCAACGGTTACCATAGGCAGTTGCACCTTTAAGCCGCACCGAAATATTAGCGTCGCAGCGCATGCTGCCCTCTTCCATGTTACCATCGCAAATATCAAGATAGCGGAGAATTTTACGCATTTCGGTCAGGAACTGACCAGCCTCTTCGGCGCTGCGCATATCCGGTTCAGATACGATCTCCACCAGCGGTACACCGGCGCGGTTCAGGTCGATAAGTGAATCGGCGTGGTGCTGATCATGCATACTTTTCCCGGCATCCTCTTCCATATGAATGTGGTGCAGGGCTATGTTCTTTTCAGTGCCATCGGCCAGTTTCACGGGCACATAACCGTTAAGGCAAACAGGCGCCTGGTCCTGACTAATCTGGTAGCCTTTGGGCAGATCGGCATAAAAATAATTTTTACGGGCGAAGCTGTTATTCAGGTTGATAGTGCAATTACAGGCCAGGCCCATTTTAACGGCATATTCAACCGCTTTTTTATTAATAAAGGGCAAAGTGCCTGGATGGCCCAGCGATACCGCGCTAACATGGCGGTTAGGTTCGGCACCAAAGGCAGCCGAATCTGCCGAGAATATCTTACTTGATGTAGATAACTGCGCGTGTACTTCGAGGCCTATCACCAACTCGTACTTTTCAGCTACCCCGTCTGCGAGAACTGTCATAAAAATAAAAATTCAGCTATGATTTTACTGATGTATAAAAGTCAAATATATAAAGATTAATACAGTAACAACACCATTTGCTTTTAAAACAACGGTAAAAGTGCAATTATATAGTTGTAAGGTAGGGGTTATAGAGATTATAGCAGATGATTGGAGATCAGTTGATGGGAATATTCAATTCAAAACATGCCTGTCATCAGCATGATTAAACTTTCTGTATCCTCCGCTGTCTATTTATTTGTCAGGCACAGAAATTGAATAAGTGTTCATATTTAGACAGACACCATGAAAAAATTAATTTTAGGAATGCTTGCAGGATGTTTTTTACTTGCAGCTTCGGTTACCAGGACAAATGCACAGGTAAGTGTAAATTTAAATGTTGGCTTATGGAACCCGCCCGCCGAATATGCGGGTATTAATTATTACTACTTACCCGATGTAGAAAGCTACTATTATGTCCCTACTCATCAATATGTTTATTTGGATGGCGGAAACTGGGTTTGGAGGCGATCATTGCCGCCACGCTATGCCAGCTACAACATTGCGACAGGTTACAAAGTGGCCGTAAACCGCCCAAGAGCGTATACCTATTTTACACACGACCGTGACACCTATGCCCGCTACCGCGGTACAAAGAATGTTATAGTGCGAGATAACTATCGCACCAGGGTAATGAACCGCACACATGTGGTTAACCGTACCAAGGTAGTAAACCATTACCAAAAGCCGCATAAAACCGTAGTAAAACGTACCCGCGTAGTTGAACACCGTGGACAAAAAAATGGTCACCGCCATTAATTGTCCAACAGGCTTTCCCCTAAAAAGTATATAAATAAAAAGACCGCTCAATAAAAGCGGTCTTTTTATTTATTAGATTATTTATACACCAGGTCATGGGAATTTGGATATCTGGTTTGAACTGTGAAATGCTATTTGTTATAGAGGGCTTGTCACCCTGAGCCCGTCGAAGGGTCGCGCAGAGGCCCTACCCACCATGCTTCGACAGGCTCCGCATGAAAGCCTTTTTACCCCGCAAAGCTCCTCGCCTTCACCAATACATTATCCAATCCGCTTACATCACTGCCACCTGCGGTAGCGAAAAACGGCTGACCGCCGCCACCGCCTTTAACTTCTTTAGCCAGCTCTTTTACGATGTTACCGGCATGCAGACCTTTTTCCTTCACCAGGTTTTCGGCAATCATTACGGTAATGCTCGGTTTGCCGTCGAAATCAGCAACCAGTACCAGGAACAGGTTCGATACGATATCCTTAAGCTGGTAAGCCAGGTTCTTAACCGCATCGGCATTGGGCAGGGCTACTTTTTGGGCGATGAAATTGATATCGCCAATAGCTTCGGCCTTTTGAGCCAGCTCAGTTTTTAAGCCTGATGATTTTTCAAGGATCGATTTCTCGATCTCTTTTTTTAGCTTAGCATTTTCGTCCAATAATCCTTCAATACTTTTTGATAGATCTTTTGGATTTTTAAGCAGCTCCTTTAACTGGTTAACCAAAGCGTTTTGGGTAACGATATATTTTTCGGCAGCAACACCGGTAATAGCTTCAATACGGCGAACACCGGCAGCTACAGCACTTTCGGCAATAATTTTGAAGAAACCAATTTGCCCGGTAGCTTTCACATGTGTACCGCCGCAAAGCTCCTTACTAAAGTTGTCATCAAAAGTAATTACACGCACATACTCGCCATATTTTTCACCAAACAGGGCGGTTACACCACTGGTAATAGCTTCGGCATACAATACGCTGCGCTCTTCTTTAAGCGGAATATTTTCGCGCACCTTTTGGTTTACGATGGCCTCGATCTGCGCCAGCTCCTCATCGGTAACTTTAGCGAAGTGTGAAAAATCGAACCTCAGGTAATCGGCATTCACCAATGAACCTTTTTGATTTACGTGGCTACCCAAAACCTGTTTCATGGCTGCATGCAGCAAGTGCGTTGCCGAGTGGTTACTGTTGGTTTGGCTGCGTAAGGCGGGATCAACAATAGCCGTTAAAGCGTCGTCAATATCCTGCGGCAGTTTATCAGTGAAGTGAACTATCAGGCCGTTCTCTTTCTTGGTGTCCGTTACGAGGATGATCTCTCCATCAGGGAAAACCAGTTCGCCCTTATCCCCTACCTGGCCACCGCTTTCGGCATAAAAAGGCGTTTTATCCAGCACCAGCTGGTATTGCTCCTTGCCCTTAGCGGTTACCTTACGGTATTTTACAATATGGGCAACGGTTTCGGTTTCATCGTACCCGGTAAACTCAACCGATTCATCGTCTTTTAATACGATCCAGTCACCGGTATCAATAGCAGTGGCAGCGCGGGAGCGGGTCTTTTGCTCCTGAAGAGCGGCTTCAAAACCCTCCATATCTACTGTCCAGCCAATTTCGCGCGCCATCAATTCGGTAAGATCGATAGGAAAGCCGTAGGTATCAGATAATTCAAATGCGAGGGCGCCACTTAAAACTTTATCATTATTGCCGCTCACGCTTTTATTAAAATAGCTTATACCCTGCTGCAGTGTTCTTAAGAAAGAAACCTCCTCTTCCAAAATCACCTTCTGCACAAAATCCTTTTGCGAAAATAGCTCATCAAACACCCCCTTAAACTGTCCGGCCAATAACGGCACCAACTGATTAAAGAAAGGCTCCTTAAAACCTAAAGTTTGATAGCTATAACGCACTGCCCTACGTAAGATCCTGCGGATCACATACCCCGCTTTGTTACTTGCAGGCAATTGACCATCAGCAATAGCAAAGCTTATGGCACGAATATGATCGGCCAGAACACGCATAGCCACAGCATCATTCCAATCGGCATCGCCGGGTTTGGCGGCACTGTTATATTTTTTGCCCGATTTTTCGGCAATAAACTGGATCATCGGCTGGAAAACGTCGGTATCATAGTTGGATGTTTTACCCTGTAATACACGTACCAACCGTTCAAAACCCATCCCGGTATCCACATGTTTGTTGGGCAATGGTTGCAATACACCACCTTTAAGGCGGTTGAATTGCATAAATACATCATTCCAGATTTCGATAACCTGGTCATGGTCGGCATTAACTAAATTTGCACCGCTTACTTCGGTACGCTCATTATCCGGGCGGCTATCAAAGTGGATCTCTGAACAAGGACCACACGGACCAGTCTCGCCCATTTCCCAAAAGTTGTCTTTTTTGTTACCACGGAGAATATGATCTTCCGCTACATACTGTTTCCACAGTTCGTAGGTTTCGGTATCAGCTTCGAGGCCTTCCTTTTTGTCACCTTCAAAATAGGTAACGTACAGGCGGTCTTTAGGCAGCTTGTACACCTCGGTAAGCAGCTCCCAGCTCCAGGCAATGGCTTCTTTTTTAAAGTAATCGCCAAAGCTCCAGTTGCCCAGCATTTCAAACATGGTGTGGTGATAGGTATCGATACCCACCTCTTCCAAATCGTTGTGCTTGCCGGACACGCGTAAACAACGCTGCGTATCCGCCACGCGCGGGGCTTTCGGTGCCGCCTCGCCTAAAAATATATCTTTAAACTGGTTCATCCCCGCGTTGGTGAACATCAGGGTTGGATCGTTTTTAATTACAATTGGTGCCGAAGGAACGATGGTATGTCCCTTTGAAACAAAAAAATCAAGAAAAGCCTGTCGTATTTCGGTAGCAGTCATAGGAAGCAAAGATAGGATTTTCAATTATTTCGGATATCGGATTTTCGATTTCGGATTTATTTATTGATTATAGCTGATTTACCCTCCCATTCATCGATACAATTAAACAATTTACCTTATTTGCTTTAAATTTGTTTATGGAAACTTTAAGAGTTGATATTCAAAACGAACAGGAGAAGCGAGTACTCCTGGCTTTTCTTGACAGTTTGGATTATAATTATCGCATAGATAATGAAAACGACGCTGTGCTTGAACAACAGGCTAAAGACCTGGCCAGCCGCAAAGCTGATTTCCTGGCAGGCAAAGCGTCTTCCCTGCCCTGGAGCGAAACCAAATAGCCATACGATACAGATTTAGCGGACATTAAAAATAATTACTGATGCAATTATAGAGCGGGTTGAAAAAAAGTCCGAATGTAGTATCCGGACTTTTTTAAACAGTCATTAACTTTTTTTCTCAAACAGTATTTTCTGCGCATTGAATCCCGCTGAAGCGTCAATCACCTCGCTAAGGAGCGGCCAGTTTTCTGCTTTTTCAAAATTATTATTGTAAACACGTGTTATCACAATAGTTACAACATTACCGTTAAGGGTTGCTTCTGACGAAAACGAACCGGTTTTATTAGTCTTTTTTGCTGCTATTTCCTCAAGGCCTTTGGCTGTATATCCCTGTGGTACAGCAATGTTTATGGTGTATTTAAAACTACGGGAGCATGGCATATACACGTCATAAGTGCGTTTTCGTTCTTTTTCCACCAGTTTGTAAAACGATCCTGCAAGTTTACCTGCGTCAATAATATAATTATTGCCCGCCTTTTTTACCAGATTATCCAATACAAATGATTCCGAGTACTGAAAAACTGGATTGCTGTTATCAAGAGCGGCGTTAATAATTTTACAATCTGTAACCTGGGTTGGCTCCTGCTCGTACTGGGCTTTTATTTCAGATGTAAATTTCTTTACTGATTTTGACTCATCATCCGAAAATGCGTAGCTGAAATCATCACGCAGTTTTTTTGTTTCGGGGTTTTCTGCCAGTCGTTTTTCCAGCTTTTCACTCTTAGATAATTCCATAAGGATGTTATCAATATCAACTACGGGCAGTAAACGTAACTGATCATCATGCCTCATCAAACCTGTTTGTTTAACCAGCCTCTGTATCTTTATCTTTTGCATGTTGGCCGGCAAAAGCGATACCTTAATGTCTTCATTTATATTATTAACAGCGGCCTGCATTACGGGCAAAACTGCTGTACCTTCAGTAAACGAATATTTGGTTGAACTTTCCCGCTTAGGAGTAAGCACAATCACTTTTTCACCCTGAAAGCGTTGAGGTATCTCATTAAAATGGGTTGCGGCGTCATCAAAAAACATATATAGCGGCTTCGTATCATTTATGCGGATGCAGGCGTCAAAATCACTATAGTTAAAGATATTATCGAGTGTATTAGCATTACGCGAACAAACCAACAATACGTCATGATCAATTTTCAGATCATTTAAAGCCATGCTCATAACAACCGTATTAAACTTTGAGGACATACGACGATAATTGATTTCATCAACTTTGCCAACATCATCCTTACTATAACTACCAAAAACCATTCCCTTCCTGATATTGTAAAGCACCTTCATAGCGCTATCAAGCGGTACAGCTTTAATGTTCTTTTTGCCGTCGAAATATTTTTTCAAACGGTCAACAACATTGCTGAAGTAAGGAATGTCCCGTTCGGTAAAAGTGCCTTCAAAAATTGCCTTATTGGCCTGCAACCTATCAGCAGCGCTTTCACCTGCTTTACCACCCGAAACAAACTTTACAAAACCCATGGTGTGTGAACTGCTGATTTCGATATAAGGGAACTGACGAAACTTGGAAGTCCAAAATTCACTGGAATACTTGGCCTGATCTCTGACCTTCAAACTGTATATCTGGTCGCCTGCTGCGTTCGTACTTATATTAAACTGCGGGGCGCCATTTGCACAAATATGCTTTACATTATCTTTTTTTGAATATTGAAAATCGTAGCTGCTGTATAAAACAGGATACTCGCCGGCCAATACAAAAACCATATCGTTATCAGCAAAATTATCGGTACTTGCATTTTCGTTTACGTCGACAGTGCTCACGTAATAATCAAGTATATCACCAACCTGCAAATCGGATATGGCAAGTTTACTCACCTGATCTTTCTTTTCATTTTTGATCAGAACTTCTTCGCTTGTGTTTACCACAACTTCTTTGCCGCTTGGCTTAATGATCTTAGCCCCAATGTAGGTGTCATGTGTCATGGAAAATTTAGCGCTCAAAATATGTACGCTTTCATCAAGACGTTTTTGGTAAGATATAGTTGAAAAATCTTCAAGTGCTGATTTGTCGTTTATCTTAACCCGTTCGTGAAAAGTGGTAAGCTTGAGTGCCCGAGTTGTTGATGACGCCGTGATGATCATAAATTTAAATTTATTGGTCAGCGATCTTTGCATGCTGTATGATTTGGCAAAAACCACGGCGCTTTCATTACTTAAATTAACAGGCACCTTTGTGGTTGCAAATTCAGGCACGGTTGTCCCCCAAACCTCCTTCTGAATTTCGGCTGCTTTTTCCGCGTAGGTTTGGTTATTGTTTTGCGCACCCGCGGTCATAGCAAACAGAGGAAAGAAAAATAATAAACGTAATGTTTTTTTCATTGTGATACAGGTTTTATAACTAAATTTTCGTTGTAAGCTTTATTCAAGAGTTCAATATCCTGGTTCCATTGCGCAAAATTTGCCTTTGTAAGCAGCGTGTTCTTTATGAGCAACGTTTTTTTATAAGTGATTTTTCCGGGCGAACTGATGTAAGTGATATAAAACTCATACCCCGGCCTGGATATGTTAACGCCGGGCGGTATGCTTGCAGTTTTATAACCTGGCGGCAGCGTGAGTTCGGTCTCGGCTGCAATCTGGTCTTTTCTTGAAAACCAATAATCATTTTTTTGCTCATCAATAGCTATGACAGCACCCGAAAGCTCCTTACGGTTATCCAGATCAATATAATACTCTTTACCAAAAGCAGATATTCCACTTTTACGATCAACATCATACCCGGCATTTAAATCTTTGTCGGGATTGCTTGTGCTACTTAAAACAAGGTTATTGATGGCATAATCGGTATTACCTGCAGCAAGATAATGTTTCATAACATCTTCGACATTTTCATGCTTAATGCTATTTATTCCAGCTAATACTGCTTCTTTATCCTCTCCTTTCCAAACGTTGCTCACTTTACCGGCAAGGCTTGCTCCATTTATATAGAGTTTGCTTATTTCGCTGCTTACATTTTGCTGAGGTTGCGCGTATGGTATTTTACCGAGAATATACTTATCACCATCTTCCATTAAAACCTGTCTGCCTTGTATCCTTTCAGCATATTCATTAATACCTATATAGGTTTCAGTAGCATCAAGATAGTAGATTTTGCCTTTATAAGGCAACCCGCAAATCATATGATTATCAACTGCCATTGAGGGTGTTTGATAATCATAAGCAATATGTTTTGTACCCAGCCAGCAAAGCCGGGCATCAAAGCCTGCAGATACAAGCAGGGCTTTGGTGAGGTTGGCCATTCCCTTACAGTCACCATATTTTTTTCTTAGCACCTCGTCGGCTTTTTCAGGTTTAAAACCTGCTATGCCATCTTCAAATGCTATATATCTGATGTTGTCCTGAACATAATAAAATATGGCTTTTATTTTATCCAAATCATTAGTTAACCCTGCAGTGAGCTCATTACTTTTAGTACGTAACAGCGCGGGGTCGCCGGCCACATCCTTTACTAACTCATGGTACCATGCATAAAGATCGGCAAGAGTATTGAAATAAGTAAACTGTTTACTTCCTACAATCGCCGATTTACACATGATGAGCAAATGCGGATATACGTAGGTTGGGCCCGGACCATGCAATTCCTTTTTCATTGCCGGGATATTAGTAAACTTATATGTTATAATATCGGCATCATTGCTGCTGTTATAAACGGTACTTTTTTTAATATTAAAAGCATTAAAATTAAACTCCTTAATCTCCACCTTCATCCAGCGCGGAATTTCGATACTGACTTCGCCTTGTTGGACCGGCAGGTTATCAGCAAAATAAATATTGGTAAAATAGCGGGGATCATTAACGGTTTCTTCAAAAGTAACATTGCCAATACTTCCTTTTTTTGCCAGATCGAGCGTAAAGTAACACAACCGTTCGTCCGAATAAAAAATATCATTATTGCTGTAATAAGTATACTCAGGTTTAAAACCGCGGGGAGTGCGGCCGTCAACTTTGCAGGTTATATTATCAATAGAGATATTGTTGTTGTAAAATTCAGATACCGTGTAATTAACCTGGTAAGCACTACTGGTGTAGATATTATTAAGTTTCTGGATGATCTCTACACGGTTATCTTTGCTGTTCCAATTAAACCGAAACTCATTTTTCAAGGAGGTTATGGTTACAGCCGAATCAACTTCGAGGGCACTTAACCGCATAGTACATAACACACACAGCGTGTATGTTATCAATAGTTTAATAGTCATAAGGTTATTAGAGCCATAAATATATAATTATATGGATCAGATTCAAAGAAAATTCCGAAATCGAAATTCCCAATTCCGAAATCAAATAGATACATTTGTATTATGCCGTATAAAGAACGTGAGATAAGCAAGATGTACTACACCATGGGCGAGGTATCGGCCATGTTTGATGTTAATCAGTCGCTTATACGTTTTTATGAAAAAGAGTTTGATGTTCTGCAACCCAAGAAAAACAAAAAAGGCAACCGGTATTTCACCCCCGAAGACATTGAAAACTTCAAGATCATCTTTCACCTTATCCGTGATAAGGGCTACACTTTAAACGGAGCAAAAGAACATCTCAAAAACAACATGGGCGATACCAGGGATAACCAGCGCGTTATCGATTCGCTCGAAAATCTCAAAAAATTCCTGCTTGAGGTACGCGACCAATTGTAATCTTCCGCATAAAAACTATCTTTATTTCTAAAATACCGTCGGGTTAACCTATAACCATGCTGTCACCTGTTATAACAATCCGTAAGATATATGATCGCTAACCACAAGGGCGAGATCCCGGTTGTTATTTTACTGATTCCTTTTTTATTGGGTATAAGCGCTGGGATCAATTTAAGGTCTGTCGCTTATTTAATGCCCTTGGCTGTTGGGTTTGCCAGTCTGCTGATGTTATTTCTGCTGCTCAACTTTTATTACAGCCGCTTTAAAGTTTACAAAAAACGATGGCTTGGCGGAATCATCATTCATTTGTTATTGTTTCTTGCTGGCTGGATAGCCGTCATCAACAATAACGAACTCAATAATCCCGGTCATTTTTCAAAGCTGCCCGCGCAACGGCTGCTTGTACGCATTAGTAATGAGCCACAAATAAAAAAAGGGCTGATCCGTTTTACGGCCAACGTTGTAGCGAACATCAACCAAAAAAATTCCCTCCCGGCAACCGGGACGTTAATGATCACCATAAAAGATAGTGCTGCGGTGCACCTGGCTTATGGCGATGAACTGTTGGTCCCCGGTAAATACACTGCTATCGACCCGCCTTTTAACCCTGCCGAGTTTAATTATAAAAAATACCTCGCCCATCAAAACATTTATTACCAGGAGTTTTTATACCCGGGGCAATACCGTTTGGTGCAATCACACGCCGGCAATATGTTCATAGCAAACGCGCTGGCGTTAAGGCGGCAAATGGTTGAAAAGCTAAAAAACCAAATGCACTATCCAAATGCTATAGCCGTAGCCTCCACCCTGATTTTAGGTTACAAAGCCGATTTAAGCGAAGATGTATTACAGGCTTATTCCAAAACCGGTACCATTCATGTGCTCTCTGTTTCGGGCGCCCATGTGGCTATCATTTGGGCTTTGCTGGCCTTTATGCTGAATTTCCTGAACAGGTTCAGGCATGGCAGGGTGATTAAAGCGATCATCATTATTCCTATCATTTGGTATTACGCTATGTTAACTGGTTTTTCACCCGCGGTTTGCCGGGCAGCAGTAATGATCAGCACGGTTATCATTGGTAAAACTTATAGCCGGTATATCAATAATTTAAATATCCTGGCCATATCGGCGTTTATATTGCTGCTATATAATCCTTTGCTGATAACAGATGTAGGCTTTCAGTTGTCATACCTCGCAGTTGCCGGCCTTGTAGTTTTACAACCCGTGGTCTATAAATGGTTTACTTTTTCTAATAAATGGATGGACAAGCTGTGGGCCTTATGTTCGGTATCCATAGCTGCGCAGGTAATTACCTTCCCGCTGAGTGCTTTTTATTTTCACCGGTTCCCGGTTTATTTTTTGTTTAGCAACCTGTTCATCATCGTTCCCACGGCTGTTATTATGTATAGTGGGATCTTTTACCTGCTATTACCACATGTCCCCTTTATATCTGCCGGCCTTGCCTGGTTCCTCGAAAAAACCATCCTGCTCATGAACGCTGTACTGGCCAGGTTTGAGCACCTGCCGTTGGCAAGCATTAACAAAATATGGCTTACCACAACCGAGTACCTGTTGCTTTACGCTATTATCATATGCGTTTTTTACTTTTTGTACGATAGAAAAATATGGCTGCTGAGAGCAGGTATTGCATTGATATTTTTGTTAGCTGTAAGTATCAGCATAAAAACATACCGCTCATATACAACCAACAGCATCGCCTTTTTAAACCTGCGCAAAAACATTGGGATAGTATTTAAAAGCGGTAATCATGCTATCATAGTAAGTGATCTTTCCGATACTGACAAAACCTACAATTATTCCGTCAGGCCATACCTGGATAGTTGTAAAATAAACGACATCGCTTTGTATCAACCTGATCAGGATATCCGATCTGGCTTTTTACGAAAACAGAATAATTTTATTCAATTTCGAAATCGGTCGATAGCTGTTGTGAACAGAGATTATGTGGACACCATATCCGCGGTAAAACAAAAAACCGACTACCTATACATAACCGGGAGCCCTAAAATTCCGCTTGCTATTATTAATAAAAATCACGAATATCATACTATAATTATTGATGCTACCAATGCCCCTAAAACCGTACAATTTATTGCAGATCAGGCACGTGCCCTGCATGTCAATTATGTAATATTAAAACGTAACAAATCGTTCGTGACAGCATCTAATTGAAAAATATATTAAACTACTTATCTAAAAATTTGTCTTTTAATTATTAAAAATTAATTTGGCATTAAATCAAACTCAAAACATGAACATTAAAATTTTCAATGTTGCCTTAGGCCTTGCCCTTACCGCAACAGCTATCAGCGCAAACGCCCAAAAAGCTTACAAAGAGGGTGTGGTAACTATTTCAACGGCTATGCAGGGGCAACAGGTTGAAGCTAAAAGTTATTTCCGCGCCGATTCGGCCGCAATGCAATTTACTACAGGGCCTGCTACCATAAAAATATTAACCGATGCCGATGGTAAATCATTAGTTGTAATGGTTGATGTACCTGTTGCGTCTATCAAAAAAGCTGCGGTTGCTACTCCTGATGAGGTTGACCAGGCTATGGCTTCATTACCAACTCTTACTTTTGCTCCCGGTACCGAAACTAAAGTTATTTCGGGTTTTAATTGCAAAAAAGTGGTAGCTACAGATGCAAAAGCCAACAAAACTTATGATATCTGGGTAACTAATGATGTTACTGTACCTGTAACTGCTATTGCTAAATACTACCGATCTGTTGGTGGTTTCCCGGTACAATACACTTCATTTTCACAGGGCCAAAGCACCGAGGTTACTGTTAAAAGCATAACTGAGCAAAAAAACCCTGCCGGTATTTTCGGCATCCCTGCCGATTTTGAAAAGATCACCCTGGATGACCTGAAAGCTATGAGTGGCGGCAGGTAATCGAAAATATTTCATTAACAATTCATTAAAGGTTCCTTAACATTGTAGCAAAATATTATTTTTGTTACCCCAATGTTAAGGAACCTTTTTAGCTTTTTCAGATTCTTCATCTTTTGGATCGCCTTTTTCGCAATAACAAGAGCGACATTTGAGATCTATTTTCTGCACAAGCTTGATAATGCCAGCATCAGTGAAATCCTTCAAACGTTTTTCTGGGGCCTAAGGCTCGATGCTTCGGCAACAGCTTATATCTGCATCATGCCAATCCTTGTATTTACCATCAACTGGTTCATTCCTAAGGTTAGGATAAAACCCATCTGGCTAAAAGTATATGTTTGGTTTTGCCTGTTCTGCATTTCGTTGAATACGGTACTTAACTTTAATATTTTCCGTGAATGGGGCACTAAGGTTAGCTTCAGAGTGTTTACCTCATTTTATCATGCTCCTTCAGAAGCAATCGCGTCAAGCGGTTCTTCGCCGGTTGGTAAATGTATTTTCATTGGCATAGCTTTACTGACAACAGGCATAATGTTATCTCACTTTATAATCAACTACGATTTTAAAAAGCCCGAAGCCCGGCCAAGCCTAAAAGTTTCGCTTACTGCACTACTTTTATTTTTGAACTTTGTGCTGATGCGTGGTGGTTTACAAGCTAAGCCAGTAAGCCAGAATTCCGCCTATTTCTCCGAAAAGCAGATTCTTAACCAGAGTGCGCTCAACACCGAGTGGAACCTTTTTAACAATGTATTTGAAAACCTGCGCGCACCTTATAACCCTTATCTCTACAACCATCCAATTGATGCTGCTAAAATTGTTAATGAGCTGTACGATGTTAAAAACGATTCTACCGAACAAATCCTTACCACCAGCAGGCCCAATGTGGTAATTATCCAGTTAGAAAGTTATACAGCCGATGTGATCGAATCATTAGGCGGTGATAAAGGCGTGGCACCAAACTTTGAAAAGTTCATCAGGAACGGACTGCTTTTTAACAACATCTACGCCTCCGGCGATCGTACTGACAAAGGCATTATCGCCCTTATGAGCGGCTTCCCTTCGCAGGCGATCCGCACCATCATCAGCGATACGCTTAAACATAAAAAACTTCCGGCTATATCTGCATCGTTTAAAGATGCAGGTTATGAAACCGCTTATTTTTATGGTGGCAAAAGTAATTACATGAATTTTGATAAGTTCATGACTTCTCATAATATCGATCATATTATCGACGAGGCCAGCTTTGATAATAGCCATATAAAAACACAATGGGGCGTTTATGACGATGACCTGCTTATGCGAAACCTACAATATTTGGCCCGCCAAAAACAGCCATTTTTTAATTATGTACAAACCTCATCCAATCATGAGCCTTTTGTACTGCCTGTTAAGCACCATTTTAGTGATGACGCTGATTTAAGTAATAAATTCAGAAGCACAGCCTATTTTACCGATTCATGCCTGAACGCTTATTTTGATCAGGCCAGAAAACAGCCCTGGTATAAAAACACACTGTTTATCCTTGTGGCCGATCACGGTCACCGCCTGCCGCGTAATACAGCCGAGGCTTACGACCCGGCTAAATACCATATACCTCTTTTGTTTTTCGGCGATGTGATCAAGCCCGAATATCGTGGTAAAAAGAACAGTAAACTGGGCGGACAAACAGACCTCGCAGCTACCCTGCTGGCTCAGTTAGGTATGCCACATAATCAGTTTAAGTGGTCGAAAGATCTCTTGAATCCCAATAGCAAAGAGTTTGCTTTTTTTGACTGGGATAACGGGTTCGGTTTTATGCAGCCCGGGCAGGCTGTATCCTATGATAACGCCGGCCGAACCATGATCTATAACAGCAAACCAAATGCTGATAAAAAGGCTACTGAAGCTGCGCTTGCTCATGGTAAAGCCTATTTGCAGCAGGTGTTTACGGAGTATATGGGGTATTGACTACCAATGCTAATTCTCAAAAACGTCATTGCGAGGTACGAAGCAATCCCCGATTAGCAGAGTCTCTCCGTATAGTTCGCGATTGCTTCGTACCTCGCAATGACGGGAGTTTATAAAGCTATTTCCTTCCCCAACTGCTCAACCCACTGATTAAACAATTTGGTTTCAAATTCAACCGCTTTTTGAGCATGTAATTCCCATTGAGGAGAAAAATGCTGTAGTTGGTTGATCATCTCTTCCAAATGACCTTCCTCTTCTAAAATGATTGATTTTACGTTCACTTTGCTGCCTGCTTCGTCAAGGGCATCCTGGTAAATTGGATAAAGTTCATCGGCACGTACCTCAATAGCGTAGGTAACCAACAGGTAAGCTGCAAAACGGAGGTCGGCACCTTTCAGGTTAAGCTCGCTTTTTAAATAACGGCAAACATCAACATCCAACTGGTTCAAATAGTACTTACTTGAGCCCGGAGCCAGCAGGTATTCGGCCGCGTACGTAGGCAGTGTTACAGCCGTTTTTTCCAGTTGTTTTTTTAGGTAGAAAGCATGACGGTGCTCTTCGGCAGCGTGCTTTAATATGATGTAAGTCACAGTAAGTGGATCTTCACTGGCCGAAATCTTGCGTGCGCCGGTATTTTCCATTAAGGATAAAGTATTTAACCAGCGTGAATGCAGTTCGTTATCGGCAATTATGGTAGGTAGTATTTTGTTCAGCATAATTTATAGTTCTTCAAGAGCCTGCTCAATTTTGCTGTAAACATAGTTGAGTTGCTCATTAGTAATGCAATATGGCGGTAAAATATAAATAACGTTCCCCAGGGGACGCAATATGATCCCCGCGGATAAAAAATAATGGTACAGCTTATCCCTAAGCGAACTGAAGTATGAGGTATTATCGCCGGTTTCCCACTCCATGGCCAGTATAGTGCCTGTTTGCCTCGCGGTTTTTATTTTAGGGTGATTGCGGATCTTATCTGCAAAGGCGGTATGAGCGGCTTTGATCCTGGCAATGTTCTCTGCCGTTTCGGGTTGTTGAAACAGATCAAGACTTGCCAATGCCGAAGCGCATGCTATCGGGTTGGCCGTAAACGAATGCCCGTGAAAAAGGGTTTTCAACTTATCATCCGATAAAAAAGCATCATAAATTTGCTGCGTACAGGTAGTTAAGCCCAGGGCCATGGTACCGCCTGTAAGCCCCTTTGAGAAACACATGATATCCGGTTCAACATCCACATGATTTGTGGCGAAGGGTTTACCCGTACGACCAAAACCTGTAAACACCTCATCGGCAATCAGCATCACTTCCTCCTCACGGCAGTGGGCCATCAATTCATTCAAATACTCAGCCTCATACATGATCATCCCTGCCGAGCCCTGCACCAATGGTTCAAAAATAAAGCAGGCTGTTTCGTTCTTTAGATTTGAGATCTGAGATTTGAGATTTGAGATGTTTTCTTTTGTAGGGATGTCGATGAATTCTACTTCAAACAACAGGCTATCAAACGCTTTGGTAAATGCACTGCGGCCGCTTACGGCCATAGCCCCGAAGGTATCGCCGTGGTAAGCATTATTAAAAGCTATGATTTTGGTGCGCTGATCACCTTTATTAAGCCAGTATTGCAGGCACATTTTTATGGCCACCTCAACAGCGGTTGAACCGTTATCTGAATAGAATGCCTTTTTTTGGTTGCCCGGCAAAATTGCTAACAGCCGTTCCGCCAATTCAACGGCGCCTTCATGGGTAAAGCCTGCAAATATCACATGTTCCAGTTTGTGAAGCTGCTCTGATACCTTTTGGGCAATATAAGGATGTGCATGCCCGTGAATGTTTACCCACCATGACGATACTGCATCAATGTACTGTTTTCCTTCTTCGTCAAATAACAGTGCCCCTTCGCCGCGTACAATGCCTACAGGCGGCTGCGCGGTTTTCATTTGGGTATAGGGGTGCCATATTACTTTTAAATCCCTTTCGGTAAGGTTCATAGTTCGTTCTGCAAAAGTTCAACCACACGTTTATCTGTCGGAAATTCAAAATCGGCTACGCTCAGCGCGGTAAGCGGCACCCATCTAAAAGCCTGCAACACCTCTCCTTCCCCGTCAAAATCAAATGCAACAGCCTTTATATTCAAATTAACCGGGGTGATGCTTCGCACCAAATAATATACACTGATCACCTGGGAGTTGTTAAATGCCGATTTTACGGCAAAATCAGTGGTGTAAAAATGGCCTACAACTTCAATCTCAATATTACACTCTTCCATAAACTCACGTTTAAGCCCGTCAATCAGGCCCTCACCAAGTTCCAGGCCTCCGCCCGGGAACTTTGAAAAACGCATGCCATATTCCTGTTCATCGCTTATGAGCAATTCATCATCATCGTTCAGAAGCAGACCGTAAACCCTTACATTAAAGTATTCCATTATTCAAAGTGTTTTTTATTACGTACAACCTTTTCCATTGTCCAGGCTATTGTTTCGGTTTTTGCTTCCGACCGGATAGGGCAATTGGGCATACTGCAGTAGTGACAGCAATTGGGCACACAAGGGTCAGCATGAATAAAAAGCTCCGTTTTGATGCCCATATCTTTATTAATCATCTTATCAACCAATGATATTTCGGTATGTACTGTGTTCAGATCAAAATAGTTTGGCAGCGTCATGTGACAGTCGATATGCAGCTCATGTCCATATTTCTGCGCGCGCAAATTGTGTACATCTATCCAGGCCTCACGGCGTTTTTCACTTAAAACGTTCACGATCCCGGTCACTACCTGAAAATCTGCCTCATCCATTAATCCCCCTACCGATTTACGCACCAATTTGTAACTACTGTACACTATATATAAGCCAACCAATATAGATAATGCACTATCGAGCCATAAAATCCTGGTAAATTCAATTAACAATAAACCTACCACCAGGCCTACGCTGGTAACGGTATCGGCCAGCAAATGACGACCGTCGGCATCAAGGGTGATGGAACGAAGCTCTTTGCCCTTACGGATCATATAATAACCCAGCACGCCATTAATGGCTCCAGTAGCCGCTATAATAATGGCACCGGTAAACAGGTCATGGATAATGTTGGGAAAGAAAAAGCTGTAAACCGATTTTACAATGATTATGCACCCGGCAATGCCGATAAGTGATCCTTCTATAAAAACAGAAAAAAACTCCACCTTGCCGTGGCCGTAAGGGTGGTTTTCATCTCGTGGCAGGGCGGAAAGATAGATACTGTAAAAGGCAAATGAGCTTGCTATTACATTTACAATACTTTCGGCGGCATCGGTAAGTACAAAATTGGAGGCTGTTAAAAAGTAGGCGCCAAATTTCGCCAGCATCAGCACAATCCCCGTTATCAGCGAAATTAAAATGATCCTTTTTTGTTGATTCAAAGCAAGGGTGGTATTAGGCCGCAAATTTAAAAAATAACAAGCGTAAGTAGCAGTAAAGTTATTTTCTATATTTGCCGCGATAACATAATTTATATGAGCGCATTAAGTACCCGGATACAAAACCTGTCCGAATCTGCAACAATTAAAATGGCCAAACTGGGCCGTGAACTTGCCGCTAAAGGTGTCGACGTGATCAGCCTTAGCTTTGGTGAACCTGATTTTCATACCCCTGAACACATCAAGGAAGCCGCCAAGCAGGCCATGGACAAGAACTTCACCTACTACACACCAGTAGCAGGCTACCCTGACCTTCGTAAAGCCGTAGTTACAAAGCTAAAAAACGAGAACAATCTTGATTATGATGCTGCCGACATAGTTGTTTCAACAGGTGCCAAGCAGGCTATCGCTAACGCGGTATTGTGTTTGGTTAACCCCGGCGAAGAAGTAATTATCCCTACTCCTTACTGGGTTTCATACAGTGAAGTAGTTAAATTGGCCGAAGGTAAAAGCGTTTTCATTAACACTACCGTTGATACTAACTTCAAAATTAGCCCTGAGCAGTTAGAGGCTGCTATTACGCCTAAAACCAAACTGTTCATGTTTTCATCACCTTGCAACCCTACAGGAAGCGTTTACAGCAAAGATGAACTTGAAGGTTTAGCTAAGGTATTTGAAAAATATCCACAAGTTTATATCCTGAGCGATGAGATCTACGAACACATCAACTTTGTTGACAAACACGAGTCTATCGCGCAGTTTGACTATATCAAAGATCGTGTGGTTATCATCAACGGCTGGTCGAAAGCTTTTGCCATGACCGGCTGGCGTATTGGTTACACAGCCAGCACTAAAGAACTTGCTGCTGCTTTTGATAAAATGCAGGGCCAGGTAACTTCCGGTACCTGTTCAATCACTCAGCGTGCCGGCATAGCCGCTTACGAAGGTGGTTTGGAAAGCGTGCTTGAAATGCGCGCCGCATTCAAAAAACGCCGTGATATTGTTTATAAATTGCTGAGCGAAATAGAAGGCATTAAAGTAAACCTGCCAGATGGAGCGTTCTACTTTTTCCCTAACGTTACTTCGTTCTTTGGTAAAAGCTACAATGGCCGCGTGATCAATGACTCTGACGACTTGAGCCTTTACCTTCTTGAAGAAGGCCACGTAGCCACCGTGGGCGGCGATTCTTTCGGTGATCCGTCGTCTATCCGTTTATCATACGCTGCTGCTGAAGATAAACTGATTGAGGCTATGAGAAGGTTAAAAGAAGCATTAGGTAAATTGGCATAATAAACTGAACCTGGATTTTTAGGATTTGAGGATTATCAGGATATTAATTGTCTGCACGGTGAAATCAATCCTTTAAATCCGGTAAATCCCCGCAAATCCCGGTTCAGAAATAAAAAATCCGCTTGCTGTTGGCAAGCGGATTTTTTTGGTTAAGTATATTAGAAATTACAATCCAAATCCATAAGCTAAACGTAAGCCAACCAGGCCATAGTTATTGCTTTGTCCCGAGAAGTTTTCATAACGCACACCAATATCCCATGATTTGGTGGCATAACCTAAGCCGGGAGAAAGTATAAGTTTAGTATTCTTTTCACCCCCTGCAATTGGTGGGTGAACTTCAAAACCGGCACCCACCTCTCCTGCGAAATAAAAGCCATCGCCAACAAAAGCTTTAATACCGGCTTTTACAGGAATTATGCCTAAAGACCTGCCCTTAACTGTAACTGTAGTTGTTGACGTAGAGTTGGAAAATGATGAAGTATAGGTTTTACCAAAAAAATTGTAATAACCCGAGGTAAGTGTAAGGGCTAAATCATTACTTACACCATATTGCAAACGAGCGGTACCGCCTAACTCAAATTTTGAAATGTCGTGGGCGTTACCTGTTGGGATACCTGCTTCCAGGCCCACCCCAAAGCGCAACGCGTTTGCTGGTGTGGTTTGAGCTTTAACATTTGTTCCGATGAAGATAGCCACCGCAGTAAACGCCGAAGCTATCATTTTAGTCATTGTTTTCATAGTTGTGTTTTTTAGTCAAATTCTACAATGTTCATTTTTTAATTTTTCATTGTATTAACTCCTCCTTAACAAATACTTTGCCATTATTGGCATCATTTACTATCCAGGATATTATTTAAACTAATAAAACAACCGCATTTAATCCAATCACACACGACTTAATAATTGAAAATCAATAATATTTAAAGCGATAAGGTCAATACAAAATAATTACCGTTTAATATATTTTATGATGAATGGTTTTATTAAAAACTGCCCTGCATAAGCATCAAAAGTGTCTACTAACACCAAATTTCGAGCCTATAAATGGTTAAATAGCGAGGTATAGCAGTATACCAAACCTGCCGGAAAGTAAAAAAGAGAGACTTGCGCCTCTCTTTTTACAAAACTTTAACAATTATTATGCCTCCGGCCCGTGCTTTTTAGGATCATAATTTTTTTCAAGCTCGGCAAGTTTTTCTTTACCGTAAGCCATTTTGGTGATCAGGTAAAATAAAACCGGTACTATAAATATAGCTAATGAAGTAGCGGTAAGCATTCCCCCAAACACAGTCCAGCCTATGGTTTTACGGGCTTCAGCACCGGCACCCGATGCAACCATCAACGGACCTACACCCAATATAAATGCCATCGACGTCATGATGATTGGCCTTAAACGCAGCCGGACGGCCTCGAGCGTAGCTTTTTCCAGTTCCATGCCTGCGTCTACACGTTCCTTGGCAAACTCTACGATCAGGATGGCGTTTTTGGCGGCCAAACCTATCAACGTTATCAAACCGATCTGGGCGTAAACATTATTGGTAAGATCAGGCCAGAAAGTAAGGAACAATATGGCACCAAATGCACCCAGGGGCACTGACAATAACACAGAGAAAGGTACCGACCAGCTTTCATACAAAGCAGCCAGGAACAGGAACACGAATCCTATTGACAGTGCAAATATATATACCGTTTTTGACCCGGATAATAACTCCTCACGGCTCAGGCCCGAAAACTCGTAACCGTAACCTTGCGGCAATACCTGCGCGGCTGTCTCTTTCAAAGCGGTAATAGCATCACCACTACTATACCCCGGCTTGGTACTACCGTTAATCTCGGCCGAACGGAACAGGTTATAGTGCGATATCAATGGTGAGTTTTCAATTACCTTATATGATGTAAGTGTGCTCAATGGCACCATGGCTCCTGAAGAATTTCGCACAAAATACTGTCCTATGTTTTGCACATTGGTACGATAACTGGTATCGGCCTGGGCCACTACCCTGAAGTTACGACCGTAAATGGTAAAGTCGTTGATATAGGTACTACCCAAATAGGTTTGCAACGCATTGTTCACGTCAGATATCGCTACACCAAGCTTTTTAGATTTCTCTCTGTCTATCGTTAACTGGTAAGCAGGCGTACTGGCGGTAAAGAACGAGAATGCCCTTGCTATCTCCTTACGCTGGTTGATTGCGCCAAGGAACGTTCGGAGCGTTTTCTCAAATACCTTGATATCGCCGCCTGCCTGTTTCTCCTCTAATATAAACGAGAAACCTCCTGTACTACCCAACCCCGGAATTGCCGGTGGCTGGATCACCACAACATTGGCTTCCTTATACTTACCGAGCTTTTGGTTTAACCGTGCAACAAGCGCTGTTATCTGCTGCGACTTTTCTTTACGTTCATCCCAGGGTTTCAACTGCACGAATATGGTTGCACTATTTGATTTACTTGCAAAGCTGATGGCATTCAAACCACCCAGCGCCGCGTAATGAGCTATTTCCGGTACGCTATCAAGCGTTCTCATCATGTTGTGCAACACATCAACAGTACGGCCGGTTGCTGATGCCTCGGGCAAATCAAAAGTAATATACACACGACCATCATCTTCCAGCGGAATAAAACCCGACGGCTTGCTTCTAAATAAAAGTATCGCGCCTGTAATGATACATACCAGCAGAATGATAATGTATCTTGAGTTTTTAATGCTTTTATCAACTGTGTTTCGATATTTACCGGTTACGCGGGTAAACCAGGTATTGAATTTAAAGAAAAACTTATTTAAGCCACGGGAGCTTTCATCTATCTTATGCGGCCTTAATATCAACGTACACAATGCAGGTGTTAATGATAGCGCAACAAAAGCCGATATCAATACAGATATGGCAATGGTGATGGCAAACTGTTGATACAATCGCCCTACTATACCCGGCACAAAGCCTACCGGCACAAACACTGCAGCCAGGATCAGCGCAATTGCTATTACGGGGGCCGAGATATCGGCCATAGCGTGCTGGGTGGCTTCTTTAGGTGTCATACCCTCCTCATCCATATAATGCTGTACAGCCTCAACCACCACAATAGCGTCATCAACCACAATACCAATGGCCAGTACGAAACCAAACAGCGTTAACGTATTAATGGTAAAGTTGAGCGGGATAAAAAAGATAAACGTACCGATAATAGACACCGGGATAGCCAGTACCGGTATCAGCGTTGTGCGCCAGCTTTGCAGAAACAGGAACACCACCAATATAACCAGCACCAGTGCTATAACCAGCGTTTCGATAACCTCGCTTACCGAAACCTTTACCACGGTTATGGCCTCAAAAGGAACTACGTAATCTATATCTTTAGGAAAGCTCTTTTTAAGCTCATTCATAGTAGCGTATACATTATCGGCAGTTTCAAGCGAGTTACTGTTCGGGGCCTGGTACACCAGCAGATAAGATGCCCTTTTACCATCAACAAATGAGTTACCTGAGTAGTTGAATTTACCCAGCTCAATCCTGGCAACATCTTTTAAATGTACTATGCCCCCATTGTTAGGCTGGGTTTTAACAACCACATTACCAAATTCTTCTGGCTTCTCTAAACGGCCTTTTACAATAACCGAATACTCAAATGTTTGCCCCTTTAATTGCGGTGTAGCGCCTACCGTACCGGCGGCAACCTGCGCGTTTTGCTCCTGAAGGGCACTGGTTACATCCGCAGCACTCATACCTAACGCAGCAAGTTTATCCGGGTTAAGCCAGATCCGCATACTAAAATCATCAGCACGTGTAACAACATCGCCCACTCCTTTGGTACGCAAAATAGCATCCTTTATAAATACGTTGGTGTAGTTATCAGTGAAAGTGACATCATGGGTGCCTTTAGGACTAAACATGGCTACCAGCATCAGGATACTTGGGTTACGTTTACGTACCACCATACCCAAACGCTGTACCTCCTGCGGCAAGGTTGGTAAAGCAATACCTACACGGTTTTGCACGTCCAGCGCTGCGATATTAATATCTGTACCAACGTCAAAGTTAACGGTCATACTCATTTGCCCGTTACTACTGCTGTTACTTTGCAGGTAGGTCATGCCTGGTACGCCGTTCACCTGCACCTCAACCGGGGTAGCAACCGTTTGTTCAACCGTTAATGCGTCGGCACCGACATAGTTACCGCTAACTGACACGGTTGGAGGTGTAATATCAGGGTACTGGCCTATAGGCAGGCTGGATATTGACAGGATGCCCACTATTAATATCACCAGGGATATTACAATGGCGGTAACCGGTCGTTTTATAAAAGTATCTGCGATCATTCTTTCTCTATATTAAGTTTTCCAGGGTAGATGTGCCCCTTTTTCGGCTTAAAATTTTTCCTGTTGATATAAATTTATTTTTTAGGCGCTGCTCCGGCCGGCGCGGCTGTTCCGGTAGTGACCCTGCCACCATCGCGCAAACGCTGAAAACCGTCGGTAATCACTTTATCGCCTTGTTTTATGCCATCCATTATCACTACGTCGCTGTTAATACGCGGCCCTAATTTCACCTTCACCTGTTTTGCAATTGTATCGCGCCTGTCCTTAACAGTTTTATCGGCAGCTGTGTCTTTAACAACGGTATCTCTTGTTGCGAAAACAAAAAACTCACCCATTTGCTCAGTTACTGCTTTGTAAGGGATTTGTACCCGCTGGCCCGACTGGCTGTTCAGCACCTGTAAAACACAACTCATGCCATCCTTAAGCACATCATCCTCGTTCGGAAACTGGATCCTTACCCTAATGCTGCCGGTTTGGTTGCTAACGCCCCTGTCAATCGCCAGTACTTTACCTGTTTTGTTGTATTTGCTTCCGTCGGGCAGCACCAATTTAAAGGTACTGTCGGTACTTGATTTTTGCAGACCGTAAAAGCGGTTGATATCCTGCTCATTGATCACCACATCAACACCTATGGGGTGCTCGGCCGATATGGTGTTCATCAATGTGGTTCCTGCTGCTACCTGTGTTCCAAGCCTCACCTGCGAGATCCCTATTCGCCCCGTAAAAGGCGCGGTAATGGTGGCATATGATAAATCGGTACGGGCCGACTCAAGCGCGGCTTTGGCTACAGCAACCTGGCTTTTATTAGTTTCGTAAGTAGCCTGTGCCTGATCCACTGTCTGACGGGCAATCGCATCGCTCTTAAGCAGCATGTTATACCTGTCAATGTCTTTTTGCGCTTTAACCAAATTGGCCTCGGCGCTTAGCACATTAGCTTTGGCCTGGTCAAAAGCAGCCTGGTATTTGCGTTTATCTATTTCATACAATACTTTGCCTTTTTGCACAACATCACCCTCTTTAAAAAATATACCCGTTACAAAACCCGGTACCTGGCTGCGCAGTTCGACAGTGTTCACCGAAACCACAATACCCTGGTATTTATCATAGTATACTGCTTCGGCTGTTTTCGCGTCGGCAAGGTATACTGGTGTTGGGGGCATGGCCGCCGGCCCGCCCTTTTTAGGTTTACCGCATGATGCCCATGTTAAAAGTGCTGCAGGGGCTAACCAATATATATATGTATGTTTCATGTAGAATAGGTTGTTCGTGTGTTGCTGTAGTTTTTATTTTTTTATAACGATATCTTATGGTTGCTGAACAGGCAGGATTCCAAGGGCCCTCTGCAGGTCAATTTTACTGCTGAGCAAATTGAACAGGGCATTATAATAGCTCAGTTCGGCAGTACGCAGATCTGCCTGCGATACAATTACGTCGAGGTAAGTTTTTACTCCCTCGCGGTATTGCAGGCTTACCACCTTATATACATCTTTTGCAAGTGTAACATTTTCGCGAATGAGCTGGTAGCTGGTATAATTGCTTTTATATGCCGCCAGTGCCTGGGTATATTCCGTATAAATACTATTTTTTGTATTGATCAGGTCCAGGTCGGTACGTTCAACCTGCAACCTGGCTTTAGCGAGGTTTTGCAGGCGCTTCGTCCCCTGGAAAATAGGTACAGCCAGTGTTAAGCCAACATAACCTGTAGGGAAAGATTTATTATACAAATCACCTAAATCATGACTGAAGTATGCATGCTGGTAACTCCCTACCGCTGATAATGAAGGCAAAAACCCAAAGCGGTAGTAATTTACGTTGAGATTATTGAGTGCCTTTGTTGTTTCAAGCAAACGGTATTCGATCCGGTTATTTACATTAAGCGATTGCAAAGTATCAATACTGGCCTCCTGCTCATACCGGCTCGAATCATACGAAAGGCTTAACGGTGTAGCCGCGCCTACACCCATGATCTGCTTTAATAAAGCCGTTTTGCTTTTGATGGCTTCTTCGGTTTGTTTACGGGTAGCCAATGAATTATTTAAAGCGATGGTTGCCTGCTTATAATCCGTAGGATCGGATACACCGGCAGTATACCTGCTTTTGGCATCCTTCAGGCTTCTTTGCAACCTGATGATATCCTCATTAGTAATGTCAAGTTGTTTGCCGGATAGTAAAACATCAAAGAAAGCTTTGCTTACATCGCTTACTACATCAATCTGGCTGCTCAAGGTGTTCTGCTTATAATACTCGCGCGAATATCTTTTCGCCCTTGAAGCAAGAAATACATCGTTGTTATATAGTACCTGCGATGCCGTAACGCCCAGGGTTGAAAGGTTACGGATACTGCCCGCGTTGCTGGGAATGTTAGCACCGGAGGCACCAGCCTGCGGGCTGCCCTTATAGTAATAATTATAAAGGCCCGAGCCGTTCACCTGCGGCAGCCAGGCCGACAGGCCAATTCTAATATCACGCTCATTGATCTGTTCATCAATGGAAGCCTGCCTTACTGTTGGTTGGTTACGCAAGGCAAAGTCAATAGCCTGTTTTAGGGAAACCGGTCCGCTTATACTATCAGCGGCAGTTTGGGCATAACTATTGCTATGTAAATTCAATGTTAAATTAAGTACGAGAAGCGCCAAAAAGTACTTGTGTTTTTTCATAGGGTAGCTATAAATAACAATGTATATCAGGCAAAAATTATAAGAAAAAATTTTATAATTAGTGCACGATTGTTACGGGGAATGCGAATATGTAATTAATATTACTAATTTAAAATCACGAACAAGAATTTTACGTAAAAAATTACAAAAACACGGGATAGTATCAGCTTTTTGGGCTTTTGACAAAAAAATGAAAATAATAGGCTCGATATAAACAAAAAAATTAATTAATTTGCCGTGTAAGAATTTGTGTGCTTCTTAAGTAGTATTGATACGTTAATAGGCATTATTTTAAAAAAATTTACACACACCGTATAAGTTATATGCTTATTCATGGTATTTTTACACAAAATTTAAGCAGAGTTAATATACATGGTTAAAAAACTACATGGGAAAATCGCTCAGTTTCAAGTAGCAAATATGCTGCGTGAACGGGGGTTATATCCTTATTTCAGGCCTATTGAGTCTGCACAAGACACTGAGGTAATTATTGACAACAAGCGGGTATTAATGTTTGGTTCTAACTCATACTTAGGCCTTACCAATCATCCAAAAATCAAAGAAGCTTCAAAAAAAGCAATTGACAAATATGGCACAGGCTGTGCCGGTTCACGTTTTTTGAACGGCACACTTGATATCCACATTGAGCTTGAAAACAGGCTTGCTAACTATGTAGGCAAAGAAGCTACTGTTTTATTCAGCACAGGTTACCAGGTTAACCTTGGTGTACTTTCGTGCGTTACCGGCCGGAATGACTATATCATACTTGATGAGTATGACCATGCCTGTATCATTGACGGCAGCCGCCTGTCGTTTTCAAAAGTGATCAAGTACGCCCATAACGATATGGCCGATTTGGAGCGCAAATTAAGCATACTTCCTGAAGATGCCGTGAAGATTATCGCTGTTGACGGTATTTTTAGCATGGAAGGCGACATTGTTAAATTGCCTAAGATTGTTGAGCTTGCCGATACTTACGGTGCCAATATCATGGTTGATGATGCCCACAGCCTTGGTGTAATTGGTGATAAGGGTGCAGGTACCGCCTCACACTTTAACCTTACCAATGAAGTTGACCTGATCATGGGTACCTTCAGTAAATCATTAGCCTCGTTAGGTGGCTTCATCGCCAGCGATCAGGACACTATTGATTATATCAAACACCGCGCACGTTCATTGATGTTTAGCGCAAGTATGCCTCCGGGCTCTGTAGCCAGCGTAATTGCCGCTTTAGATATCATTGAATCAGAACCGGAGCGTATCGAGAAATTATGGGATAACACCAATTATGCCATGAAACTTTTGCTGGAAGAAGGCTTTGACCTTGGCCCTACCGAAAGCCCTATTTTGCCGATCTACGTTCGTGATAACGAAAAAACTTTCGCGGTTACCAAACACCTGCAAGCTTCAGGTGTATTTGTTAACCCGGTTGTATCCCCTGCCGTTCCTTCCGATTCGTCACTGCTTCGTTTCTCATTGATGGCTACCCATACCTTTGAGCAAATTGACGAAGCCGTTGAAAAACTGTCAAAAGCCTTTAAAGAAGTTGGTGTAACCGCTTCTGTTAAAGAAAAAATATAATGAAGAAACCTGAGGTGCATTTAGCTGCTTTTTAATTAAGGTAAGCTAAATGCACTTTTTATTTTAAAGCATACCAATTTGCTTTATTCAATCATTTACCACACATGATTACAATAGTAACGGTTAAATCAAAAAAAGAACTGGCTTCGTTTATTGATTTCCCGCATGACCTGTACAAGGACGATCCTTACTATGTTCCGGAGTTGTTTATTGCCCAAAGGGACCTCTTAACCAAACATCCCTTCCATAAACACAATACCGTACAACCCTTTTTAGCTTATGATGGCGATAAAATTGTTGGCCGGATAGCCGCGATCCTTAATAACGGCCATAACGAATACAGCCACGTTAACGATGGCTTTTTTGGCTTTTTTGATTGTATTAACGATACGGCGGTATCTAACCTGCTTTTTGAAACCGTTACCAAATGGCTTAAAGAAAAAGGCGTTACCGGCAAATTATTAGGCCCTACCAACTTTTCAACCAATGAGCCTTGCGGTTTATTAATAAAGGGATTTGATAGTTCACCGTTCCTGATGAACACCTATAACTTTGCTTATTACGCTAATCTGGTCGAAAATTTTGGTTTTGCTAAAGATGTCGATCTGATTGCCTGGCACTGGGACGGACAAGCTTATGATGATAAATCAGTACGTTTATTAAACGCGCTTGAAGAGCGGTTAAAGCGAAACGATATAGTTATTCGTAAGATCAACCTTAAAAATTTCAAGGAGGAAGCCGCCAAACTGCGCGAAGTGTATAACTCAGCATGGGACAAAAACACCGGTTTTGTGCCCCTGACCAACGAAGAGTACGATTACCTGGCCAAAGATCTTAAACTGATCCTTGATCCCGATTTTGCCATCGTGGCCGAGCAGCGCGGTAAGATAGTTGCATTTGGCCTGGCCCTGCCCGACTATAATGACATCTTCAAAAAAATAAAACGCGGTCGGTTGTTGCCAACCGGTATTTTCAAATTACTGTTCGGCAAAAAAAGCATTACCGGTATCCGTATTTATGCCCTCGGTGTTATTGAAGATTACCGCAAAATGGGTATCGAGGCCTGTTTATATGGCACTATCATAAAGGAATATAAGGCCAAGGGTTATAAACATGCCGAAGCCGGCTGGACACTGGAAAACAACGACATGATGAACCGTGCCATTGAAGCCATAAAAGGCGATCCTTATAAAAAATACAGGTTATATCAAAAAGCGATATGAGGGAGCGGGTTTTAATAACCGGTGGAAGCGGATTTGTTGGATACCATTTGATTGAAGAGGCCTTACAAAACAATCTGGAGGTTTTTATAGCCATCAGAAAAAGCAGTGTAATAAGTCACTTAAACGATTTAGATATCCAATATATCTATCCCGAATTTAACAATAAGGAAACATTAAAGAAGCAACTGGCCGAGATAAAGCCCGATTATATCATCCACGCGGCAGGTGTAACCAGTGCCCGCTCCGAAGCCGAATATAACCGGATCAATGCTACATATACCCATAACCTTGCTTCGGCGGCTTATGAAGCTTGCCCCGATTTAAAAAAGTTTGTACTTATTGGCAGCCTGGCTTCGGTTGGGCCGCTTAATACGCTAACCGGCACCATAACCGAGGCAACCCCTCCGCATCCTGTTACAGCATACGGCAGGAGCAAATTGCTTGCCGAACAGAAATTAAAAACGGTGAGCGGCCTGAATTATACCATACTAAGACCTACCGCGGTTTACGGACCAAGGGACACCGGCATATTTATATTTTTTAAACAGATAGTGAAGGGCATTGAGCCCTATATAGGCAAGGCGCAGCAAAAACTCAGCTTTATATATGTTAAAGACCTGGCCAAAGCAAGTATCAAGGCTTTATACGGTGGCAATAACAAGACATATAACCTGAGCGATGGTAATTTTTATAACCGTTATGAGTTAGGCACCATCACCAAAGATGTATTAATGCTAAAAACGCTAAAGTTTCATCTGCCTGTAAATTTTGTTAAAATGATTGCAGCAGTATCTGAAAAAATAAGTTCTTTGAGCAACAAAGCTGCAGTGCTGAATATCGAAAAGCTTAATGAACTGACCGCCATTAACTGGAATTGCGATATTGAAGCAGCTAAATCCGACCTGGGTTTTTATCCTTTATACAATCTGCAAAGCGGCATGGCCGAAACGCTAAAATGGTATAAAGCCAACAAATGGCTTTAACCAATTAATTTGAAATAAATAATAGTAACATAAATGAAAATCAACATTACACCTGCTAAAGGTAAGCTTGGCATCCTGATCCCCGGGTTAGGCGCTGTAGCAACTACCTTAATTGCCGGCGTAGAGGCCGTTAAAAAAGGCATCTCGCAGCCAATTGGCTCCCTTACTCAAATGGGCCACATACGTTTAGGAAAAAGAACCGAAAACCGTAACCCGAAAATTAAAGAATTTGTTCCTTTAGCCGATTTAAACGACATCGTATTTGGCGGTTGGGATGTTTATGAAGATAACGTATTTGAAGCAGCCTCAAACGCACAGGTATTGGAAGCAGGACTTTTACATTCGGTTAAAGCCGAATTGGAAGCTATAAAGCCAATGAAAGCCGCGTTTGATAAAAACTACGCTAAAAACCTTGATGGCACCCACGTTAAAACCGGAACCAGGCTTGAACTTGCCGAGCAGGTAATGGAAGATATCAAAAACTTTAAAGAGGCTAATGGTCTTGACAGGGTTGTGTTGGTATGGTGTGGTTCAACCGAGATCTATTATGAAGCATCTGCTGTACACCAGTCATTAGCCGCTTTTGAAGAAGGATTGAAAAATGACGACAAGCTGATCGCTCCAAGCATGATCTATGCTTACGCGGCTTTAAAATTAGGTGTTCCTTTTGCTAACGGCGCCCCTAACTTAACAGTTGATATCCCTGCTTTAATCGAACTGGCCAAATTAACCAAAACCCCGATTGCTGGTAAAGATTTCAAAACAGGTCAAACTTTAATGAAAACAGTATTGGCCCCAGGTTTGGCAGCGCGTTCATTAGGTGTGCATGGCTGGTTCTCGACCAACATTTTGGGTAACCGCGATGGCTGGGTTCTTGACGATCCGGATAACTTCAAAACTAAAGAAGTATCAAAACTGGGTGTATTGGAAGATATTTTCAAACCGGAAGATAACCAGGAACTTTATGGTAACATCTACCACAAAATCCGTATCAACTACTACCCTCCGCATGGTGATAACAAAGAGAGCTGGGATAACATCGATATTTTTGGCTGGTTAGGCTACAAAATGCAGATCAAGATCAACTTCCTTTGCCGCGACTCAATCCTTGCTGCCCCTATCGCGCTTGATTTGGCTATCTTCTGCGATCTGGCTAAACGTGCCGGCATGAGCGGTATCCAGGAATGGCTGTCATTCTACCTGAAATCGCCTCAAACTGCACCGGGTTTACATGCAGAAAATGACATCTTTAAACAACTGATCAAATTGGAGAATACCCTTCGTTACCTGATGGGCGAGGACCTGATCACCCACCTTGGTTTGGATTATTATGACGATATGTTCGCGACCGAATAATCGTTAAATTACCAAATACCGTCAAAACAGCCGTAAGCAACTAAACCCTGCTTTACGGCTGTTTTGTTTTTATCAGGTAAAAATGATCATACGCAAGTAACATTATTTTAAGGCAATAGTCTTATTGGCGCTAATGTTAATTTGTTAAATAATGTTATTTATTAACCTAAACGACTTCTTCCAAACAATCAAAAAATGGCAAATAACATCTAATTATCAGAGCGTTACGCAATTGGTTATATAACTAACAGCAAACAATAGGAATACTAACTAACCGGCCAAGCCGTTGTTTGAGTTTAGTTATAATTACAGTAATATGATAGCGTAAATAGCTGTAAACAATATTTGACTTTTTGACCACATTAGTCTGTAGTGATTTTTTTTACCTTTGGCCTGTTAATTGTAAACTCCGTAATAACCATCTGCCGGGAGTGTACAAAACAAGGTAAGTGTAGAGAGATTAAGCGGCAGAACAATGAAAAACATACGGAGGCGGGCATAATTAATCTGCCAAAAATATTTGAATAACTGATACATACCTCTTTATCCGATAATAAAAGTGTTAAGCCGAAAAAAGAAGTTTGTATTTGCACAATGCACAAAGTACATGGATTGTAAAAAATTTTATAAAAGCTTATTTTTCTTAATACTGTTCTTCTCTGCTTCGGCATTATATGCGCAGCAAACGGTAATAACGGGTACTGTTACCGATGCAGGTAATAAACAAACCTTGCCTTCTGTTAGTATTTCTTTTACGGGCAGCACTACCGGTACCACTACAGATGTTAATGGCAAATATCGCCTGGCTACAAACAATCAGCAATATAAACAAATCAAAATTTCATTTTTAGGCTATAAAGATGCTTTTTTAGCTGTTGTTCCCGGTAAAGAGCAGGTTATCAATGTAAAGATGTTCCCCGCTTCTCAGCAACTTAACGAGGTTGTGGTAAAATCGGGCAAAAAACCTAAGTACCGTAATAAAGACAACCCCGCTGTTGAGCTGATCCGTAAGGTTATCGAAAATAAAGAAAAGAACCGCCCCGAAGCATACAACTATGTTGAATACAAGGAGTATGATAAAATGATGTTTGCACTAAGCAATGTATCCGCCCAGTTTTCGGACAGGAAATTCTTTCGCAAGTATAAGTTCATTTTAGATAACCGCGATAGCTCATTGGTACCAGGCAAATCATTGTTGCCTATTTATCTTGATGAAAAGCTGCAGCAGGTTTATTACCGCAAAAACCCCGAAAAAACAAGGGAAGATATAACCGGCCAAAAAAGTGTTAACTACGGTGCGGGTATCGATAATGAAGGGCTTACCCAATATTTCAAGCACTTATACAACAAGGTTGATATTTATACCAACAACGTATTTTTGATAACCAGCCAGTTTCTTAGCCCAATATCTGACAACTCGCCGAACTATTACAAATACTTTATTGCCGATACCATTGTTGACGCACATAACCACAAACTGGTTAAGCTTGACTTTACCCCCCGCAATACAACCGACGTACTTTTTGAGGGTAGCATATACATCACGCTTGATGGTAACTACGCTGTACAAAAGTGCGACCTGACCATTAATAAACATATCAACATCAACTTTATCAGGTCGATGACTGTTAACCTGGAGTTTCAGCAAAACCCCGATGGCCGATATCATCTGAGCAAAAGTACTACCATTGCAGATTTTGGCGCTTCCAAAAAAGATGCAAAGAGTGGTTTATTTGGTATCCGGGCCATAACCTACAGCAATTACGTGGTTAACAAACCCCGGCCGGATACAACTTACCAGGGATCGCCATATGCTGAATTAAGCGATGAAGTGAAACATCGCCCCGAATCCTTCTGGCAGGAAAACAGGCCGGATACTTTAACGCTTGCCGAATCAAAGGTTTATAAAAACATCGACAGCTTGCGTAATATGCCTTCGTTTAAACGTACGGTTGATATAGCAACGCTCCTGCTTGCAGGCTATAAAGGCTTTGGTAAATTTGAGTTAGGTCCTGCCAACACATTTTACAGCTTTAACCCGGTTGAAGGTTTCCGTTTACGTGTAGGCGGCCGTACAACACCCGAATTAAGCAAACGTTATTATTTTGAAACTTATGCAGCTTATGGTTTTAAAGACGAGCGCTGGAAGTACTTTTTAAGTGCAACCTACTCCATTAATAATAAATCTATCTATCGTTTCCCTCAAAACTATATTAGGGCAAGTTTTCAGCGTGACACCAAAATCCCTGGCGCAAGCCTGCAGTTTGTGCAGGAGGATAATTTCCTGTTATCGTTTAAGCGTGGTGTGAACGATAAGTTCCTTTATAACGATTTTTACAGGTTTGATTATTTACACGAACTGGAAAGCCATCTTTCGTTTGCCGCGGGCTTCAAAAAATGGACCCAAGAGCCGGCGGGATCATTATATTTTGATAATATTGTTAATGATCTGCCAAATTCTATCCATCATTTAACCACCACCGAGCTTACCGGAAGTATCCGCTGGGCACCTCATGAGCAGTTTTACCAGGGCAAGATCTATCGCATCCCTATCCCTAACAAATACCCGGCCTTTGAACTTGATTATGCTCAAGGTATTAAAGGCTTATTTGCCGGCGAATACAATTATCAAAAGCTTGACTTCCGTGCCGATAAACGTTTCTATTTTTCGCAGTTAGGTTATGCGGATATTAATGTTTCGGCAGGTAAAATCTTTGGTTCGGTGCCCTACCCTTTATTAACCATACACAGGGCTAACCAAACTTACGCGTATGACCTCGACTCATACAACTTAATGAATTTTTTGGAGTTTGTGAGTGATAAATATGCCAGCTTCAGGATAGATCAGCACTTCAGCGGTTTCTTCTTTAATAAAATACCTTTGCTAAAGAAATTGAAATGGCGCGAAACCGCATCGTTAAAAGTACTATACGGCGGCCTGTCTGATCAAAACAATCCTTCGATACATCCGTCATTATATCAATTACCCGTTGGCACTGATGGCGTGCCGATTACTTATACATTGGGCAAAACGCCTTATGTTGAGGGTAGTGTTGGTATTGAAAATATATTTAAATTTATACGCATAGATTTTGTGAGGCGCTTTAACTACCTTGACCAGCCAAACGTTGCCCAATGGGGCCTGCGCACAAGGGTTAAATTCGACTTTTAATCATTGCACCTAAATAAGCAGAGAGAAAAATGGAACAGCAAACAACAACACTTAGGAGATCATTCAGAACCAACCTACAGTTAGGGATATATAAGGTTATTGATCCGTTTGTGAAGATCCTTATAAAAATAGGCTTAACCCCCAATGCAGTTACTACCATAGGTTTTGTACTTAATGTAGGCGTTGCAGGGATATTTATTTTAGGTGCCGAAGAAGGTAACCGCGGCGACCTGAGCTATGTTGGCTGGGCCGGCGGCCTCATCCTTTTTGCAGGCTTATTTGATATGCTTGACGGTCAGGTAGCCCGCTTAGGCAATATGAAATCAACCTTTGGTGCTTTGTATGATTCCGTACTTGACCGCTACAGCGAATTGATCATGTTCCTGGGCATTTGCTATTACCTGGTAGCACATCACTATTTCCTGAGCTCGATAGCCGCCTTTATAGCACTGATTGGCTCAATGATGGTTAGTTATGTACGTGCACGTGCCGAAGGTTTAGGTGTTGAAATTAAAGGCGGCTTAATGCAAAGGCCAGAACGTGTGGTAACCATCGGCTTATGCGCAGCACTTTCAGGTATAGTAGCCCAGTATATTGGCGGTAACTATAAATTGTTTGTCCCGGGCATCAAATTTCATGTATTTGAAACCATATCGATATTTACTATCCCATTGGTAATACTTGCCGTTTTAACCAATATTACGGCTTTTAACAGGCTAAGAGAAGCTAAAAAAGCTTTAATTAAACTGGAAGAGGAAGAAGGTAAGTAAGGCTGTAGTTCTAAGTCAAAAGTCTTAAGTGAGGACGTTGAATTACTTCTCTTAAGGCTGTGAACTTTAGACTTAGAACTTTAGGCTTAAGACTTACCAACAAATATCATATCTTCGCAACAATAAAATAAAGGCATTTACACTTAGCAATATCTTTGCTAAAATTGCTTTTTGTTGGTTAAAGGCCAGCCATTCTGAACAATTTTAACACCCATAAACAGGCAGAGAGATCGTAAAACATTTTAAACCCTGATTATAACAATGAAAAAGAAATATATATCCAACTCGCAGGAATCGGTGCGAATGTTTAAGAGCGACTTTTTAGAAGGCTTATCAAAGGTACATTATACCGTGCCCCTGTACATTTTTGTGCCCGTTATTGGATATTGCAGCTATAAATTCTTTGACCTGGGATTGGATGTATTAACCTATCTTTGCCTGTTTATTTTCGGCCTCTTCATCTGGACTATCACCGAATACATCATGCACCGCTTTGTTTTTCACTATCAGCCAAGCGAAAAACTGGAATGGGCACAACGTCTGCATTTTATCATGCATGGCGTGCATCATGATTATCCGAGCGATGCCAAACGTTTGGTATTGCCCCCGTCATTAAGCATTCCGCTGGCTACAGGCTTTTTCTTTTTGTTTAAATGGTTATTGCCTGTAAACTACATCTGGGGCTTTTTTCCGGGCTTTATTTTGGGCTACCTGTTTTATGACATATCGCACTATGCCATGCACCATTTTAATTTTAAAAGCGGGCTGTTCAAAAAAATAAAACAACACCATATGCTGCACCACTACCAGGATCCTGAAAAAGGCTATGGTGTGAGTTCACCTTTCTGGGATAAAATTTTCCGTTCAGATTTCTTAAAAAAATAGCAATGACCAATGCCAATACAGGCGTAACAGTAAATATCCGGTCGATAATTATTGTTTCACTGCTTTCCATTGCTTACCTGGCGTTTTCAACTTTCCTTATTGGTTATAAACCAGATGAGCTTACACTGGTAGTTATTTTCAATGTGTTATTCTATGCATCGGCAATAACCCGCAAGTTTATATTAGGCTTCACTATTTTCATAGTGTACTGGATTGTTTTTGATTACATGAAGGCCTTCCCCAATTATAATTACAACCCCGTACATATTGCCGAGCTCTATAATGCAGAGAAACACCTGTTCGGCATTCATTTTAACGGCAAACTGCTTACACCCAATGAATACTGGCTGGCCAACAGCAACACTTTTATTGATGTGTTATCGGGCTTATTCTATTTATGCTGGATCCCCGTGCCGCTGGGTTTTGCCGCTTACCTGTTCTTCAAAAACAAAAAACAGTTCCTCAATTTTTCGTTAACGTTTGTTTTGGTGAATATCCTGGGCTTTATAGTTTACTACGCCTACCCTGCCGCACCACCCTGGTTTGTTCAATATCACGGATTTCATTTTATTCCGTTAACCATGGGCAACACAGCCGGGCTGGCTAGGTTTGACGCCTATTTTCATGCCGGGGTTTTTAAAGGGATTTATACAAAAGGATCAAACGTGTTTGCTGCCATGCCGTCGCTGCATTCGTCATACCCTGTTATAGTGCTTTACTACGGCTTAAAAAACAAGCTGGGACTTGCTAATATCTTTTTTGCGGTGGTAACCGTTGGCATCTGGTTTACGGCGGTATATGCAAGCCACCACTACGTGCTCGACGTGTTAGCCGGTATCACTTGTGCGGCATTAGGTATTGCCTTATACAATGTACTGTTAAAAAAAATCCCGGGTTTGCAGTCTGCTTTAAATAAATACCAAAGGGTAATCTCGTAGTGTAACATCTTGCTTACACAATTAGCGGATTGTTAGCGTTTACTACAAATTATCATTATATTAAATATAAGCAAAAAATACTGAAACTTTATCAATATTCCCCGAAATACATTATCAATTTTTAACGTTTCACCAACCTCCCCTTAACACCGCAGATGCATTTTTGCCTTAACTAAAAATGTTAAAATGTTAAGGATAAACAAAGTTTTTTTTAAAAAGTTGTGCCTTTTGGGCATATTCAATTTATTTTTAATAACGGCGGGTATGGCACAAACCAATTTGGCCGGTATTTCAGGGAAGGTTTCCGGCCCGAATGGTGAAGCCCTGCCAAATGCAACCATTACCGTTAAAAATGAGTCGACCGGGTTTGTAATCAAAGCTACAACCAATTCAAAAGGAACATTTCTGTTAAAGGAGCTTCCGCTGGGCGCGCCTTATAGCATAACGGCAGAAATTATGGGCATGACTGCACAAAAACAAACCGGTTATGCTTTAAATCAGGGCGACTTGCTACAGGTTACGTTTGTAATGACAGAAAAGATCCAGGAACTCAATGTTGTTGAAGTAAGAACTACCACAACCCGTAACAGGATCGAAAACATTGGCTCATCCACTGCTGTTACAGCTAAAGATATAGCCAAGTTACCGGTAAACGGTCGTAATTTCACATCCCTGGCCGATTTATCTCCATTGAGCGCGGGAAGCAGCTTAAGCGGGCAGCTGGGCTCAGCTACAAATTATACCATTGATGGCATGGCGGCACGCAGTACTATAGCCGGTGGCCAACCAACCGGTGCTTACTCTATTTCGCTTGAGGCTGTAAGGGAATTTCAGGTAGTTACCAATCAATATGATGTTACTTATGGCAATGCCGGCGGCGGTACAATAAGTACGGTAACCAAATCAGGAACTAACGTATTATCAGGGAGCGCTTTCAATTATGCACGTGCAAATTGGCTATCCAGTCCATTTGGATTAAATGGATTAAAACGTAACCAGTCGTTTTCTACTTATCAATATGGTTTTTCATTAGGAGGCCCTATTGTTAAAGATAAAGCGCAATTCTTTATTGCGTGGGATCATCAGGCAGATTCAAGGCCACTTTATATTGCCAATATCCAATCTGCAGATGACGAAAAACGAAACAATGTAACCCAGGCCACATTAGATAACTTTTTGAGCATAGCAAGGGCTAAATATGGAGTTGCCAATACCCCACAGTTTGGTCAGTTTGATAAATTTAAAAATACTCACGCTGCTTTTGCACGTGTCGACTGGCAAATTAATTCCAAAAATTTGTTTACCATCCGCGATAACTTTATCTATGACCTTGACAACCAATCCGACGGTGATAATACTGCCATAAACATCTACGAAGTTTACAGCACGCGCAAAAGTTTAAATAACAGTGTAATGGCCTCATTGCGTAGTATATTCAGCCCTAATTTAACCAACGAACTGAAAGTGCAGCACTACTGGGAGTACAACAAGATGTTTGCAAACAGCCAGTTACCTGCCGATAATATTCCCCGCGCTATTGTGCAGAATATTTCCTCGCTTGCAGCAGATGGATCCACTTATTCAACCGCCATACAGTTGGGAGGGCAACGTTACGGCGGCGACTATTTTAATAATAATGTAGCACAGCTAACCGACAACTTGTACTGGACCAAAGGCAAGTATAACTTTACATTTGGTGGAGGGTTAACTTTCACCAACCAAAATTCTATTTACGGCAGCGAAACCAATGGACGTTTTTACTTTACAGGCTTAACTAATTTCAATAACCTTACACCCTATCGCTTTGCAAGGGATATTTATACCTCATCAAACCGGAACATTAAATTTAACATACTTGCACCTAATGCTTACGCCCAGGTACAAACCAACTTGTTTCCGGGTTTTGAAGTAACCGCCGGGGTACGTATCGATTACACCGATTACCTTGACCAGGCAAATTTCAATCCTACGGTTTATAAAACTTTAGGCTTAAATACATCTAACAAACTGGCTACGCTACAAATTCAACCGCGTTTGCAAACCACCTGGGATGTAGGGCAAAATGGTAAAGACATTGTCAGGTTAGGTGGTGGCATTTTAGGTTCGGCATTGAACCCTTATTCTATGATAAACAATATGCTGTTTGATGGCTCACACATTTTAAGTGTTGATCTTAACGGCAGCCAGGTGCCTACCCCTAACTTTCCGGCTTACCGCAAGGACCCTGCAACAGCACCAGGACAGGATTTACTTAATAACCCCGCCATACCCAAGCTTGCTACTATTAATATGAATGGCAAGGATGCTAAAGTACCAACGGTTTACAAAGCCAACTTGTCTTATTCGCACTTCTTTGCTCAAAACTTCAGGGTTACAGCATCCGGCTACTTAAGTTTAGGCCGCAACAACTATACTTATCTGGATAAAAACATGGTTGATCAGCCGTACTTCCGTATTGCTTCCGAAGATAACAGAGGTGTATATGTTCCGGCAAATACAATAAACGCGTCAAATGGTTCGGCAGACTGGACACAAGGCAGAAAAACAACTGAAGTAGGCAGGGTACTGGAATTAGAAAGCAAGGGAAGAGTTAACCCAGATGGCTTTTGTTATTGATGCCGACTACAAATATTATAAACAGGGCGAAATCTCCGTTTCTTATACATGGAATCAAGCTAAAGACAATACATCATACAACGGAAACGTTGCTAATACGGCTACGCTTGTACAGTACGTAAAAGATGACCCACGTAACCTGGGCGGCATGAATTATTCTGATAACCAATTCAGGAATAAGATTGTTGCTTACGGAAGTTCGCCAACATTTCATGGCTTTAGCGCAGGCTTGCGATTTTCGGGGATAAGCGGCACCAGGTATTCTTTATTGGTGAACGGTAACGTGAACGGCGATTTTGTGGCCAGTAACGATCTGGCTTACATTTACGATCCGAATGCAGCGTCAACACCTCAATACATAAAAGACGGGATCAATGCGATACTGAACAACCCTAAGGTAGAGCAAAGCGCCAAAAATTACATAGTTAAAAGTTTCGGAAAAATTGCTGAACGTAATGGAGGAGTAAACCCGTTTTATGGCGGTATTTGATCTACGGTTGATTAAAAGGGTAACGCTATTAAAAAAACAGTATTTTGAAATATCTGTCGACTTATTTAACGTGGCCAATTTATTGAATAAAGAATGGGGCGTTAACCATAACCTGGGTGCAACTCCTATTTATACGATTAAAAGCTTCGACCCTGTTAAAAAACAATACGCATACGCGGTTAACACAAATGCAGGGGTATCCAATTTAAGCGGCAACCCTTACCAGTTTCAGATAGGCTTAAGATATGGTTTTTAATTATCAACCCTAATTAACAACAATAGCGAAAACCTTGTAAACCTTTACGGCTCTGCTTTGAATAGCATAGGATTTTAATGGAATAAAGCTTTGCGATTGGCAACTTTTGACCTTTAAAATCCTTGCTATTGTAAATACCCATTAGTGCAAAATCTCTTTTTCTATACAACTTTATGTATTAAAGCAGGCAGTGTGGAAAACGTACAAACATTTGTTAATTAATATTTCCAGGGCTATCCTCCTGAAAAACAGCCCATACATTTCAAAAACGAACAAAAAGCCAAGCACCTTTCACAAACACCCATGGCGGTGATCTTAAACAGGCACGCTATTTGCCTAATTACAAGTGGATTATTGTATTTTCGAGTAATCTGTTATATGAAGAGACTTTTTACCTTACTTTTTATTCTGACAGCTATGCTTAAATTATCCGCACACGCCAGTGAGCTTGATAGCCTTAAGCAAAAATTACAGGTTACCAGCGACTCGTTAAAAGGCCCTATTTATACCCAAATAGCTGCCCATTATTTAGGATATGATACCGTATCAACCCGGCGGATGAAATACTATTTCCAAACCGAAGCGCTTAACTACACTATGCTCGCCCTGCATAGCTATTCCACTTATAACGATACTTTAGGCTTGCGTACAAGCTTTAACGCGCTTGCAAAGATTTACCGCTCACAGCGTAAATTCAGCCAGGCCAAATGGTTCATTTTGCAATCGAACACCATATCAAGGCAAAGGAAGGATACCCTTAATATTATCAACTCGCTCATAGAGCTTGCAGCCATTAAAAGCGACATCAAAGACTACAAACTCAGTATGAAGGACCTGAACGATGCTTTAACATTGTCGCTCAAAACCCACGATCCTAAAAAAGAGTCGATAGTGCAGGTAGGCTTTGCCGAACTGTACCGGAAAATGAACGATTATGATAAAGCTGCAGTAGCCATTAAGCGCCATGAGTTTTTAGACGATAGCCTTAACCAGGTCACAGTCGACAGCATTGCCAAGGTAGCTGCTGCCGATTCGATCAAGATCAAAAAACAGGATTCGGTGATAGCCAAAAAAAAAGTATTTACCAAAAACTCCAGGCGCAGGCCAATGCTAAGATACGCCAGGCACATAACATCGTTATCGTCCTCACCGTCACCACTATTATTCTCGTCGTTATAGCTATCATTATTATTTACAGGCGGAAGAAAACCGGTCGCTGGCGTTCTGCTATCAGGCGGCCTAAACAATAATTTAAACCACAGGCGTTTAAATTGTCAAATCATCAAGATGAAAAAGTTGATCGTATTATTTGCTGTGCTGTTATCCCTTGGTAATGCCTACAGCCAAAGCAGCAAACACTTCAGGACCGAGTTTTTAAACAGCATTAATGCTACACGCCAGAAAGGCTGCAATTGCGGCAGCAAATATTTCCCGCCGGCGCCTCCTCTTACCTGGAATGATGATTTGGAAGATGCAGCCATAGGCCACGCTAAAGACATGGCCCGCAAAAGCTATTTTAGTCACGACAGTAAAGATGGCCGCAGCATGGAAGACCGCATAGTATACGCCGGTTATAAATTTAAAGGCTTCAAAAGTTTTGCCATAGGCGAAAACATAGCCCAGGGCCAGCAAAGCATTGCTGAAGTGATGGCAGGCTGGTTTAAAAGCGAAGGCCATTGCCGTAACCTCATGAACCCGGACTTTAAGGAAGTAGGTGTAGCTGAATATAAAACCTATTGGGTACAGGATTTCGGGGGCAGAACCTCATTTTCGGCTCAGCAACAAAAGTTGATTAAATCAGGGAGATACAGATTAATACAGGAAAAGCCTGTGGAAGGGCATTGATTTTTGTCTGAACCGGGATTTCATAGGATTTTTCGGAAGTCAGGATTTTGTCTGTGAAATCTAACCAATCTACTCATTCTTGCCGTTGTTGGAGTTACCTCCAACAACCTTACTTCCCTGCCTCCGGTTTCGGTTTTGGCTCCCTTGGGCCGCGTTTGTAGATGATGAGACCATTCAGGAAATTACGCAGGATCTGATCGCCGCAGGGTTTAAAGTTGGGGTGGTCATCAGCGCGGAATATGGCGCCTATTTCGGCTTTGGTGATCCTGAAATTAACTAATGCCAAAACCTTGATAATATCATCATCAGTAAATTTCATTGCCACCCTCAGCTTTTTCATGATATCGTTATTACTCATAGTATTCTTCTTTTAAACAAAATTACCTCGAAATTTCCATCTTCACCTTTTTGCCCTTAATTTTTTCGGCCTTTACCTGCTTTACTACACTTTCTATTTTATCGCGCTTGATAGCAGCGTACGATGAGTAGTCAAGCACTTCTATCAAACCAAGGTCCTCCTTTGCCAACCCGCCTTTTTTAAGCAGCAGGCCTACAATATCCACCTTGTTAACTTTATCCTTTTTGCCGGCGGCTATGTACAAGGTAAGCCAAGGCGATGCAGGCGGCAATATCAGTTTTTCGGGCAGTTCTTCAATCTCGGGCAGTTGTTTTAAGTATGGCAACTTTTCATCGGGTGTTAGCATCAGGTATGATGTACCTTTAGCGTTCATACGTGCTGTGCGGCCGTTACGGTGTAAAAAAGCCTCCTCATTATGCGGCAGCTGGTAATGTACCACATATTCTATTTCAGGGATATCCAGCCCACGTGAGGCCAGATCCGTGGTGATCAATAAACGGTGACTTCCGTTCCTGAATTTTAACAGGGCGCGTTCCCGGTCGTCCTGTTCCATACCGCCGTGAAAAACATCATGCTCCAACCCCTTGTACCAAAGCAACTCGCTGATCCTGTCAACCGCTTCACGGTGATTACAAAACACAAGGGTTGCTTTATTACCAATTTTACAGATCAGGGCAAAAAGTGCATCCAGTTTATCGGCAGCTTCGGATATCACCGCTTTTTGTTTAATATCTGGCGCCGAAGTAACATTACTTAAAAAGTTCACTTCAACAGGTTTAACAATTCCAGTAAAAGCAGGAATCTCATCCATCTTAGTCGCCGAAGTCAATATCCGCTTTTTAACAACGGGCAACTGCCTGATGATATAAGCCATATCCTCCTGGAAACCGAACTCGAGCGCTTTATCAAACTCATCGAGAATAAGCGTACGTACAGTATCGGTACTAAAATTTTCTTCCCGCAAATGAAAGGCAATCCTTCCCGGCGTACCAACCAAAACTGCAGGCGGGTGCGAAAGGTTATTGCGTTCAATTTTCACGGCATGGCCGCCATAACAGCAATTGATCTTGAACCCTGTACCCATAGATTTCCAAACCTGCTCAATTTGTAAAGCAAGCTCACGCGATGGCACCAGGATCATCACCTGTACTGTAGAAACACCGGCATCAAGCAGGTTAAGCAAAGGCAATAAAAAACCAAGCGTTTTCCCCGAGCCTGTAGGTGATAAAAGGATTACATCACCTTTTTTAGCGGCACTAAGCGCGGCAAGCTGCATGGGGTTAAGGGCAGTTATGCCGAGGTTACTCAATGCCTGATCAATCATGATTTATTTTTGTTGAGGCGCAAAGATACGGTAAAATTTTCCCGGGGGACCGATTATATGCATCTGCTTAGCTATTAACTTAACAGACTAAAAAAACGGGGGAATGTGCGATTCCCCCGCTTGAGGGGATTTTTTGCTTTAGTTCCCTACTCCGCCACTTCCGTTTTAAAATTATGCTTAATAAACCTCGCAACCTTTTTAGCTTCCCGATGGGTTAAATTTCCCATACAGGTATATTCCCATTCGTGCATGTGATCGTCAAAAACAATATCTCCAAGATCTGTTTCCCCTTCACTTAACCTAAATACGCCCGTTGCATACACATGTGTACCGGGTATCAGCTGTTGCACCGCTTCAATGCCGATCTGGCGTATACCATCTTCGGTATCCAGATCATAGATTACCGACTTTTCCATCTATCAACTACAATACTAAGGCCGTTTTGTTTAAATAACTACCTGAAGACTGGCTTACCAGCCCATGATCTCCATAACCCGGGCAAATTCGGGTTGAAGCGCGGCCTTGATCGTTATTTCTTCGCCGGTTATAGGGTGCTTAAAAGTTAACTGCGATGCATGCAGCAGCATGGTTGTCATTTCCCATTGCTCTAAAAAAAGCTTATTCTGTTTATTACAACCGTGGGTGCGGTCGCCTATAATGGGGTGAAAAATATGGCTCAAGTGCTTGCGTAATTGATGCATACGCCCGGTTGTGGGCACAGCCTCCACCAATGAATACCTTGAAGTTGGGTGTTTACCGAATGCGATATCAAGTTCGGCCCTTTTCAGGGTAGTGTAACTGGTAAACGCGTCCTGCAAAGTGCCGTTCTCTTTGCGTAGTGGGTAATTTATATCTTCCGCATCAGGTGTATGACCCCTTACTATGGCCAGGTATTTCTTGCTCACCTGGTTTTCCATAAATGCTTTTTGCATGGCAATCTCTACCTCTTTATTAAAAGCAAAAAGCAGGATCCCACCGGTTTTACGATCGATACGGTGAGCAGGGTTAACTTTCATGCCAATTTGATCCCGAAGCAATTGCAGGGCAAACTCTGAAGCATCGGCTGCTATGGGCGACCGGTGAACCAGCAACCCATGGGGCTTGTTGATGGCAATCAGGTGCTCGTCGCGGTATATGATCTCTAACATGGGCATAATTACAAGGCTGCGAATTTACGGCAGCATTTTGGATTTATTTCTGAAATCTTTCTACCGTAGGGCGCTTCGCATTAAAATACCTCAACAAATCTTTTTAAACAGCTTTTAAAAGTTATTGATGTAAAAAAATAATTTTAAATAGTGTTGCTTTTCCTATCTTTAGTTCACACCTAAAAATACAATTAAACTAATGGCTACCTCAGCAGACCAGGCAAGTGCAAAACAAGCCGACGACATTAACGCGGCCCGTACCCGTTTATTTTCGTTGGATGCCCTTCGGGGATTTGATATGTTTTGGATCATGGGCGGCGAAGAGATCTTCCACGGCATGGCCAAAGCCACCGGTTCACCTTTCTGGGGCGCTATTGCCAACCAGTTCACCCACCCCGACTGGAATGGTTTTCACCTGTATGATCTTATCTTCCCGTTGTTCCTGTTTATGGCAGGCGTATCAACCCCATTTTCTGTGGGGCGCGAACTGGAAAAAGGCAAAACACGCCAGCAATTGTTGTTCAGGGTTATAAAACGGGTATTTATCTTAGTGCTGCTTGGCCTTGTTGTAAACAACGGAATAAAAATTATGCCTATTGCCGAAATCCGTTTCCCAAGTGTGCTTGGGCGTATTGGTATCGCTTATATGTTTGCCAATATCATTTATCTGTACAGCAAAGAACGCTGGCAAATGTTTTGGTTTTGCTTTTTCATTATCGGCTACTGGCTGCTGCTTAAATTTACCTCAGCCCCGGGTTTCCCTATGGGCGACCTGACCATGAAAGGCAACTTTGCCTCATACGTTGACCGCAGCATACTACCGGGCCGGTTGTATTTAGGCATCCACGATCCTGAGGGGCTTTTTTCAACCATCCCGGCCATCAGCACCGGCATATTGGGCATCCTTACCGGCCTGTTGCTTAAAAAGGGCGGCGTTACGCAAATGCGCAAGGTAACTACCATGGCTGTAGTAGGTATCATCTTCCTGATTCTCGCACAAATCTGGAACCTCGATTTCCCGATCAACAAAAACCTGTGGACAAGCTCATTTGTACTGCACGTAGGCGGTTTAAGCCTATTGCTGATGGCATTATTTTACTATATTATTGATGTAAAAGGCTATCAGAAATGGGCATTTTATTTCAGGGTGATAGGCATGAACTCCATTTTGATTTATATTTCGGGCCACTTTATTAAATGGAGTTATACTACCGAAGGCTTTTTCGGGTGGATAGGCCAGTTAGTTGGCGATCCGTATAACATTGTAGTAATGGCTATTTGCTTCGTAATGGTAAAATGGGCGTTTTTGTATTATCTATATACCAAGAAGACATTTTTGAGAGTGTAAGCTGAACCTTGATTGAAAGGATTTTAGGATAACCATGAATTAAAAAGCATCAAGGCTATCCTAAAGTCCGGCAAATCAAGGAAATATCACGGCATCCTTTAATCCTATAAATCAGGGTTCAACCACATTTTCTGCTCCTCCGGCGTTAAGTAAGTCCAGGCCATAATACGGCTTACCTTTTGGCCTTGCGACATATTGATGGTTTGCACATCTTTTACGCCTTCTTTTTGAAGGGTATTATATAAGATCCTGAGATTTTCTTTTTTTGAAACCAGCGTGGTAAACCATAAAACCTGTTTCTCAAATGGCTTACTCTGTGCTGCCATCAGTTTCAGGAATGCAGCTTCGCCCCCGGGATACCACAACTCGGTATTTTGACCGCCGAAATTAAGTATAGGCTGTTTATCCTTTCTTAAACCAAGGTTATCCCATTTACGGGCCGAACCGGCAGCAGCCTCCTTAGCAGAGGCGTGGAAGGGCGGGTTACAGATTGTAAGATCAAATAACTCGCCGGATTTAATGATCCCTTTAAAAATATCGGCCTTCTTGCTTTGCTGTCTCAATTCAACAGCAACCTTTAACTGGCTGTTTTGCTCAACAATACTTTGTGCCGATGCCATAGCCTCCAGGTCGAGCTCTGAGCCAACAAAGTTCCAGCCATATTCTTTGAAACCTACTATGGGATAAACCAGGTTAGCACCTGTTCCGATGTCAAGCACACGTACTTTCCGGCCTTTGCGCACAACACCGTTATTAACAGAAGCAAGCAGATCGGCCGCATAATGAATATAATCGGCACGGCCAGGTATAGGCGGACATAAAAAACCTTCGGGAATGTCCCAGTAGTTTATACCGTAATGATGCTGCAGCAATGCCTTATTAAGTGTTTTTACTGCTTCCGGATCGGCAAAATTAATGGTAAAATTATCATATTCATTAGTACGCACAAACGGCCTCAGGGCAGGCGTGGCTTTGATCAATGCTTTAAAATCATACCCCCCGCGGTGTTTATTACGCGGGTGCATATTGGTTTTAGCCTGAGGCTGGTTGGATTCTTGTGCTGACAATGGAATAGTGTTTTTTTAGTTTATGATTAACCCACAATGCCATTCAGATCGGCAGGCGAATAATTGATAGATTTTAATGTTTTATGGTCAGAGGTGCGGTATACCAGGTACAAGCCGTCTATCTCTTTATAGTATGCATCTGTATTGGCCGTATTTTTATAATGCTCGATGGTTTTTTCGGCCTCCTCAACTGTTTTGCAGGCTTTGCTCATGTTGGAGCGGTGAACCTCATCAAACAGCTCTTTAAATTTTGAGCCCAAACCAAATTCAAGTACCGCTCCTGATAATACATATTGCAGATCGCAGAGGGCATCAGCTACTTCAACCATGTTATTATCATTAACAGCCTGCTGCAGTTCTTTTAGTTCTTCGGCAATAAGTTCGATACGCAGATCACAGCGTGCTCTTGAGGGTATTGCAGGTTTTTCAATTATAGGGTGCTTAAAAGTGGCATGAAATTCGGCTACCTGGGTTAATGCACTTAAATCTTTGATCATGTTGTTTTAGGGCGATAAATAAACGGCTAAGTTAAGAATTAACCCTAAGGCTTTCAAAAAATTAGTATAAGCCGTATTAGGCCAAAGGTTATAAAACAAAAAAATAAATAAAGCAACAACAATTAATAGCACTGATTATCAATTAATAAAAATTTAACATAAATAGCGATTGTTAACATAAACATAATATTAAAACCACATTATATTAACCTAACTTTGCACCGCGCAGGAAAAAACTGTGCTTCACCCGATCTCCAATCCATTCACATGAAAAATATAAAAGATAAAGCCGCTACTAAACAAGCCCGCAAAATTCTTAAGAAGCAATTAAAAGAAAAATTAGTAATCCAGATTGAAACCCTGGTAAGTGAATTTGGCCCCGATGCCGGCAAAGCTAAAAAGGCTATCGACAAAGCTGCAAAAAACCTGGCAAAAATATTGGCGGCTAAATTAAGTCCTGAAGTACACGCCGCTCCCGCTGAACTCAAAGCAAAAAAGGAGAAAAAAGCAACCGAAGCAGCATCGGCTACTCCTGCAAAAGCGCCTGCGAGCAAAACAACAAAAGATACCGAGCCTGAAAAAGCCATTTAATTAAAAAAAACAAACGACAAAAAAGACATTAAATTCATTTTTTTAATACCAAAAAAGCCAATTGTTAAGGATTAAGACCTTTCAGCAGTTGGCTTTTTTTATTAATTCAACAATGTGGCATAAAAAAATACAGCAATGCCAATATTTTTCATCACAAATCACCCAAAACAGTAAATTACGAGTGCAAATCTTCCAATAAAATTGTTTTATATTGACAATTATTCAATAATTATTAACTTACGTTAAATTAACATTATTTCAATAGCCATAACCTCCGTTTTATGAAGAAAATTTTACTATTCACCCTCGTTTTGCTAACCATAACTCCCCTATTGGCATTAGCACAAAAGAAAGCTATAACCGGAATCGTTACCGATGCGGCAAGCAATGCACCAATGCCCGGGGTGTCGGTACATATAAAAGGGAATAATTTAGGTACAAGCACCAACGCAAAGGGGATATACACCATTTCGGCAGCGGCAACTGATGAACTGATTATAAGCTATACGGGCTACAAAACCATAACAGTTGCTATTAATGGACGTACTAAAATTGATATTACACTGGTTGGTGATATAGCCCAATTAAATGAAGTAGTATTAATAGGTACACGATCTGCCGGGCGGGTAAAACTTGAAACGGCGGTTCCTGTTGATATTGTTAATGTGGGTAAAGCGGCCTCAGTAACCGGTCGTATGGATATTACCGACATCCTTAACTACTCGGCTCCATCATTCAACTACAATAAACAATCCGGTTCGGATGGTGCCGACCACGTTGAATTGGGTACATTACGCGGCTTAGGACCTGATCAAACCCTGGTATTGGTGAATGGCAAACGGCGGCATTCCACTGCTTTCGTTTCGGTATTCGGTACGCGCGGCCGCGGTAACTCCGGTGTCGATCTGAGTTCGATCCCAACGGCATCTATCGACAGAATCGAGATCCTTCGCGACGGCGCTTCGGCCCAGTATGGCTCTGACGCTATTGCGGGTGTTATCAACCTTGTTTTAAAGAAAACCACCGGCGTGTTTAATGCCAACGTTGGTTATTCTGGTTACTATGATCCCGCCTTTAACAGTGGTAAAAGTGTTGTTGCCTCTCAATACCCTCACGGTGGTGCTATTGATGGCAATGGTATCACCATTGATGCCAATTATGGTTTGGCTCTTGGTAAAAACGGTGGTTTCATCAATTTTACGGGCGACTATGCCAAAAACGGCAAAACCTTTCGCCAAACCCATGATACCACAACCTCAAATCCCAAAGCATTGCCTATAAACCCTTACAGGCGTGCCAATGGCGATGGATCGGCCGAGAGCGGCACATTCTTTTTCAACCATGAATCACCTCTTGCCGGTACCCGTACAACTTTATACAGCTTTGGCGGCTATAGCTATAAAGCATCTGATGATTATGCCTTTACCCGTAATTTCTCTGGTCGCCCCGAACGTTTCCCTACTGACAACAGTGGTAACATAATCCCTGTAAGCGGCATTATTTTTACTACTCCCGACGGCGAATCATATTACAATCCCATTATCCGCACCCATAATACAGATCTTGCCATTGCCGTAGGCGCAAAAGGTACCCTGGGCAATGCCTGGGACTGGGATTTGAGCAATAATATCGGTAACAATAAGTTCCACTTTTTTGGCTATAAAACATTTAATGCTTCTTTAGGGGCTGGTAAAACCAATTTTGACGACGGCGGATCGGAGTTTTTACAAAACACCAGTAACCTGAACATCAACAAACATTTTGGCAATGTAATGCAGGGCCTTAACCTTGGTTTTGGCGGCGAATACCGTTACGAGCGCTATAAGATCTTTTCGGGCGAAGAGGCATCCTACAAAAATTATGATCCAACTGGCGTAAAAGCGGCAGGCTCACAGGGCTTCCCCGGCTATCAGCCCGGTGATGTGGTAAATGCCCACCGTTCGGTAGAAGGTGTATATGTTGATCTTGAAGGCGATATCACTAAAAAATGGCTGGTCGATTTCGCTAACCGCTATGAACATTACAGCGACTTTGGCTCAAACTTTAATACCAAACTGGCTACACGCTATAAAATTACCGATAACTTTAACATCCGCGGTTCATTGGGTACAGGTTTCCGTGCACCATCGTTACAGCAGATCAATTACAGTTCAACCTTTACCAACGTACAGGGCACGGTGATATCTGAAGTTAAAATAGCGCCAAACTATAGCCCTATCACCAAAGCAGCAGGCATCCCTAACCTTAAACAGGAAAAATCAAAAAATGCCGGTTTAGGCTTTACCTTTAAACCAATGCCTGAGTTAAGCTTTACTGTTGATGGATACTATATTAAAGTTACCGACCGCGTTGTGCTTTCTGGCCAGTTCAGTGCCGATGACGAAACCCTCGACCCTACATTTACCAATGCCCTGAAAAACCTGCATGTAAGCTCTGCCCAGTTTTTTGCCAATGCTGTAAACACTACCAACAAAGGTTTGGACGTAGTTATTGACTACAACAAAACTATTGGCGCCAACAGGTTCAGGGTACTTTTTACAGGCAATTTCCAAACCATGAAGATTGACAAGGTAAACTACCCGCCTATACTTGGTACTACCCCTGCCTTGCGCGAAACATTTTTGAGCGAGCGCGAAAAGAAATTCATCCTGGCATCGGCCCCGCCTCAAAAACTTAGCTTAAACCCCGAGTTTAGCCACAAAAGCTTTACCGTAGGTACACGCTTTACTTACTTTGGTAAAGTTGTGATTGATGGCTATGGCGACGGTACAACCCTCACCCCTACCGTACCAACCGATAATGGTTCGGCACAACTACCCGACCAATATATTTACAGCGGTAAAGTTGTAAGCGACCTGTATTTTGCTTATAAAGTGGCGAAATCGGTTCGTGTATCTATAGGAGCGGATAACATTTTTAACGTACATCCTGATCTGGCTTATGTAAAGGGAGCTAAGGGATGGGCTTATAACAACGAACCATCAGGTCCGTTTGATGCCGTACAGATGGGCGAAAACGGCCGCCGCTTTTTTGCCCGGGTAGGCTTTACATTTTAAATAATCAACTGAAAAACTATTAACTGACTGATTCGATACAGGTCGCCCCGATTGTGGGGCGACCTTTTTAATTTAGAGGAAATTCATAAATATTGATAGCTCTGTAACTTTATATGTTGATTAAACTCTAAACTTGTAAACTGTTAAAACATGTTAAATAGGTTCAAAAAATAAGATTTTGCAATCTATTTAACATAGCATTGCAGATAAAATAATGCCTGTACCAAACCAGCACATAGCCCACACGGACGAACAGTTATTACAACTAATGGCCCGCGACAACCGCGATGCCTTTACCGAGTTGTATCACCGGTATTGGGATAAAACCTTTGCTGTGGCCTATCACCGTTTAGATGATGAGCATGAGGCCGAAGAAGTAGTGCAGGAAGTATTTTTAAGCATCTGGCAGCGCCGGGCAAGCCTTAAGTTAACACATACCATGGCTACGTATCTTTCGGTAGCCATTAAATACAAGGTGATCAACCATCTTGATCGCCAGTACAGGAAACAACAGCACCTGGATGAATTCGCTTTTACCTTGCCCGAAGCAGACGACAGCACCATTCAATGGCTGGAGGAAAAAGAACTGCGCCAACGGCTTAACCACAGCATCAGCCTCCTGCCCGAAAAATGCCGTATCGTATTCCTGCTTAGCCGGGATGAAAATAAAACCTATGCCGAGATAGCTGCTGAACTGGGCATATCACAAAAAACTGTTGAGGCACATATGTCAAAGGCGCTAAGTTCGTTAAGGCAATCGCTGGGTATTTCTCTGCCGGTGCTGATTTTACTCCTCAGTTAACATACGCTTCAATTTTTAACATAATGAAGCGCGATACAGCCCGATTCAAGGATCTTTGATTCAATTAGTTTTAAGCCTACATTTTCCTTTAAACCTACGGCTTCCAGCAGACTTCTTCCCTCACCTACAATTACGGGATGTATAACATAATGAAACTCATCAACCAAACCAAGTTCAATGAGTTGTAAGGGCAGGTTCACACCTCCTATTGAAATATTACCACCAGCCTGTTGCTTCAGTTTGCGGATCTCATCGCCAGGGTTTGCTTGACTAATAACAGAGTTTTTATCGTCGGTACTGGTCAGTGTCCGTGAGAAAACAAGTTTTTCAATACTGTCAAATGCCTGTGCAAATTCTTTTTCCTCTTTGGTTGAGTTAGGATCTTTTGCGGCATCCGGCCAATACGGAACCATAAGCTCGAAGGTTTTACGCCCGTATACAATCAGGTCAACATCATCCATAAGTCGGGTAAAATGTTCTAATATATCCTTGCCACCGCTAAATTTGGTGTGGTCGCAGCAACCATCTAAGCTCAGGTTAATGCCGTAGATTACTTTTCTCATTTGATTGGTTTTTAATCGACTTTTTTAAAATTAGTAAATTTCAACCAGCATAACTTATACAGATCTTTATCTCACCAAAAAAGAAAAAAAAGATAGCGGTAAATATTTTTCATTTTCCACTAAGGGTATCTGTTTCCATCACTGACTATATGTGCAAAAGGTTGAAAGATCAGGCACAATGGAAAACAACACCTACAACGTAAAGGAGCTCGCTCATAAATTAAAACAAGGCACCATCAGTGCTGACGAAAAAGCCTGGCTTGATACCTGGTATGCCGGTTTTAATGATGAGGAAGTATTGTTATCGGCCTCGAAATACCAAAATCCTGAACAGCTGCGGGAAAGTATTTTGACTAAGATAACCGCGCAAATGGAAACACCGGGGCAACCTGCGCGTAAGGTATTTACCTTATGGCGAAATATAGCTGCTGCAGCGGCTGTGGTATTACTGGTTACCTTTGCCGCGCTTTACAAAAACCAGGTATTGGAAGTTATTGATCCTGCCAAACAGGTCGATCTGGTTACAGCTCCGGGCAAACACCGGCAAATCAGTTTGCCCGATGGTACCCGGATCTGGCTTAGTCCCGGCAGCCGCATCAGTTATCCAGATAAATTCAGGACTAAAGAACGTTTGGTAACATTGGAGGGTGAGGCGTTTTTCGATGTAGTGCATGATGAAGACCATCCATTCGTTATCCAATCGGGACAGCTTAAAACCGTTGTATTAGGTACCAGCTTTAATGTTAAGGCCTATCCCGACCAGATTATCTCTGAAGTTACGGTTATCAGCGGAAAAGTGGCGGTGCAGGAGCATAACCTACCCAAAAGCCAGCAAGCCATTATGGTACTTAACCAACGGGCCTTGTATAACAAGGCTGACAGATCCTTAATTAAGGAAAATTATCCCAATGCCTCCAAATTCCTTTCACAACGTACCGGTTTGTTCAGTTATGACGGGGCATCACTGCAAACCGTGGTTGACGACCTGTCGCATCAGTATGGTGCCCGCGTAAACCTTACGCCGGATATCACCCAAAACGGTTTTTACGGCCACATCAACACGAATGAGCCTATCGACAAAACGTTTAATAAACTTTGCGCCGTAATGGACCTTCGGTGGAAACGCGTCGAAAACCAATACTTCCTGCAACCTTTATCATCCAACAATTAACCTTTTCATTCTAAAACATCATCCCTAAAAAGGAAACAAACCACACCAACAATTTAAAGCAACTATGAAAACCAACAGACCGGCATGGCCCTCCATGCTGATTTGCGAAATAACGCGAATACCCTTCCGAACGGCACTCTGCATGTTGTTATTTTTAATGATGGCACTAAGCAAAGCACAAGCCCAGGGGCCTTTAGATAAACCCGTTACTATAACCATAAACAACGAACCGCTTAAGCAGGCTTTGGATAAAATCACAGCCGCCTGTGGCGTAAGGTTTACCTATAATGAAACAGTTGCCAAAAGCACGGTTAAGATCAGTGTCAACGCCAAAAACCAGCCTTTGGGCGAGGTATTACGCAAGGCCCTTGCTCCGCACCCGTTTATTTTTACGGTGCTTGATAATGAAGTATTGATCAAATACGATGCCGGCAAGGTAAAAAAGCAGGCAGCCGCCGGCACTGATGGCAAATACACGGTAAGCGGCACCGTTAAATCAAAACAAACCGGCGAAACTATTATTGGCGCAAGCATTAGGGTTACCGATGCAAACTTTGGCACATCAAGTAACGAATACGGCTTTTATTCGCTTACACTGCCTGCCGGTGACCATCGACTTTCGGTAAGCGCTATGGGGCAAAAAGCCGCGGTTGTTCAGGTATCATTAGCCGGTAGCCTTCGTTTAAATATCGAACTGGAAGACAATGCCCAGCAATTGCAGGAAGTAACCGTTAAAGCAGCGCCTGCCGGTGCACGCGACCTGGCCAGCCCGCAAATGGGTGTTGAGCACCTCAGCATCCAGGAAACCAAAAATATTCCCGTGCTGCTTGGCGAGCGGGATGTGATCAAAACCATCCAATTGCTGCCGGGCATCAAATCGGCCGGGGAAGGCAGCGGCGGTTTCTTTGTACGCGGTGGCGCAACCGATCAAAATTTGATCCTGCTGGATGAGGCTCCCGTATACAATGCATCGCATTTGCTGGGTTTCTTCTCCACCTTTAACTCGGATGCCATCAAAAATATTAATATTTATAAAGGCGACATGCCCGCGCAATATGGCGGCAGGCTTTCATCTGTACTGGATATTAAAATGAACGATGGTAACAACCAGAAGTTTGGCGTAAGCGGCGGCATTGGCCTGATTGCCGCGCGCATCAATGCCGAAGGGCCTATTCAAAAAGGCAAATCATCTTTCCTGATTTCTGCACGGCGTACTTATGCAGATGCTTTCCTGGCCTTATCAAAAGACAGTATTGCAAAAAAAAGCCAGCTTTATTTTTATGACCTTAATGCCAAAGCCAACTATGTTTTAGGCGATAAAGACAGGTTGTTTGTTTCGGGATATTTTGGAAAGGACGTGCTTAAGGCTGCCGATATAGCCGGCATTAACTGGGGTAACACCACGGCTACCCTACGCTGGAACCATATTTTTAACAGTCAGCTATTTTCAAACACCTCGCTCATCTACAGCAATTATGATTACAAACTTAACATTAAGCAGGATGTAAACGAATACAATATTTATTCGCAGATCCGCGACTTTAATTTTAAGGAAGACCTGCAATGGTATGCCGGCGGCAAAAACACCATCAGCTTTGGTGTAAACAGCATTTACCATACCATTAAGCCGGGCGAAATTTCGGCAACCGGTAACTCTGGCGTTATATCTCAAAGCCTGCAAAACAGGTATGCTCTCGAAAACGCCGCTTACGTTACCAACACCTGGAAAGCAACAGACCGCTTTACCCTAACCTATGGGGTACGCCTGTCGGCCTTTACCATTCTTGGCTCAGGCGATTATTATGACATTGATGCTGACGGGAACATCGTAGGCTCTAAACATTACACTTCCGGCCAGGGGGTAAAAACCTATATAAACCCCGAGCCCCGCATTGCAGCGGCTTTCCAGCTAAATGATGTGAGTTCTATCAAGGCATCGTACGCCCGTAATGCGCAAAACCTGCATTTGATCTCCAACTCTAATTCGGGTTCGCCAACAGATAAATGGGTGGCAAGCACCAACTTGATCAAGCCCGAAATTGCCGATCAGTTCTCTGTTGGATACTATAAAGATTTTAACGATCATAATTATGAGTTTACCGTTGAAAGCTATTACAAAAAGCTGCAAAACCAGATAGATTACCGCAATGGCGCCAATGTGTTCACCAATCAACCCATAGAAACACAGTTGCTTTTCGGAAAAGGCCGCTCCTACGGTGCCGAGTTCTTGCTAAAAAAGAAAACCGGCAGGCTTAGCGGCTGGATTAGCTATACCCTGTCAAAATCTGAACGGATGATCGACGGCATCAATAACAATCAGTGGTACAATGCCCGGCAGGACCGCACCCACGACATTGCCATTGTAGCCATGTATAAAGCCAGCGAAAAATGGACATTCTCGGCCAACTTTGTCTACTATACCGGCGATGCCGTGACCTTCCCGAGTGGTAAATACCAGGTTGACGGCGTAACTTATTACTACTATACCAACCGAAATGCCGACAGGATGCCGGCCTACCACCGCTTAGACCTGGGAGCCACTCGGCAACTCAAAAAAACAGCGAAATTTCAATCTGATCTAACCTTCAGTCTTTACAATGCTTACGGCAACCCTAACGCTTACCGCATATTCTTCCGCGATAATAAAACCGATGCAAGCCGCACCGAAGCTGTACGCACTACCCTGTTCACCTTTGTGCCTTCGGTTACCTATAACTTTAAATTTTAAGCCGATGAAAAACACTATAAAATACATCACCACTATGCTTTTTGCAGCAACCTTAAGCAGTTGCGAAAAAGCCATCGACCTTAAACTGAAAGATACCACCCCGCAATATGTAGTTGAAGGTGTATTAACCAACCAGGCCGGCGGCTGCAAAGTATTATTAAGTAAGACCAAAAACTTCACCGATAACAATGACTTCAATGGCATAGGCGGCGCTACCGTTGCTATTGCCGATGATAATAACAATGTTTACCCGCTTACAGCTACCAGCACAGGCATTTATCAAAACAGTACCTTAACAGGCACCCCTGGCCATACCTATCAGCTTAGTGTGAGTGTTGATGGCAAAACATTCACCTCAAGCTGCTTAATGCATCCCGCCGTTCCGTTAGATAGTATTTACCTGGTTAAAGACGAACTTCAGAATAACAAGGACGGCACCCCGCGTAAATATGTCACCGTGCGATATGACGACCCTATAGCTACCAAAAACTATTATCGTTTTGTTCAGTATGTAAACGGCCGCAAAGAAGAAACGATCATGCTGGAAGACGATGAATTTACCAACGGGCAGGAGGTGAACAACAACCTCAGGTTTGACAACAGCAACGATAACCCGGCACGTGATATCCGCCCCGGCAACCAGGTAACCATCGAAATGATGAGCATTGACCAGGCGGTTTACAAATACTTTTACAGTCTTAGTAACAGCGCCAACGGCGATGGCAATAACGCCGCCCCGGCAAATCCACTAACCAATATCAAAGGCGGTGCGTTGGGTTACTTTAGCGCGCATACAGTGGAGAGGAAGGTGTTGACAGCGCCGTAAGCCCGCTTCCTAAAGAAAAACCTGTAATCTGGTTCAAGTTTAGCGAGAGCGTAACTTTTACCCAAACCGGGGAAGCAGAATGATTCCCCGGTTTGGGTAAAATGCCCCCCTTATTCAATCCGCTTCCAAACAAGGATTGTTTAATTCAAGCTGAAAGCTTAAACCATTTTAGGACGAAGTTACGCTATCGCTAAACTTCGACCAGTAACAGTGGCAACTTATACATTTCCGACTGCCGACGCAATATTTTTACGCCTACTGCAGTTAACGCTCTGTATATAAAGACTTTTTTACTGTTTTACAATTAAAAAAAAGGAACACACTTATCATCAACATGATCAAATTTACCTGAAAAGACAATTGAGGATATTTAGTATTGTCATAGAAAAACAGTTTAATAACTACATTAAAAACATCATAATGGAAACCGTAATCAAGCCCTCCCCAATTCTTTTTAAAATAAACCGATATATCAGGGCCTAAATTATTGCTAATGATAACACCTCTCCCGCGAAACTCAAGGCCAGAAATTAAACTATATATTGCGTTCGCAAGTAAAATCAATTTATAGCCATTTTCGGATTCTTTTTTGAACAAAAAGAATAAGTTAACCACAACAACAAATAGATTAATCAACAAAACAGATATAAAGAAGATATTGAAATTTCCTATTATTTGGCCGATTTTTGTAATTAAACCAAAAAGGGTCACCAAACCAATAAAAGTTAAATATATTATCAAAGCCTTAATAAATTTGATCTTCTTATTCGTCATCATGTTTTCCTGTAATTGTATATTACGAATATGCGAATTTAAGCCAAGCATTAAATCTGCTTTTAAATCAGCGGTTTTTTTTCCATAAGATTTTAAATTAATGATCTGATTTTAATTCCTAAATAACTTTCGACCAATCAATGGTTTTAAAGGCAATTCACACTTGCTCCCATCATTCAAATAAATTCATAAATTTAGCATGTGCAAGATTACCTTTTATTCATAGATACCGAAACCTCCGGCCTGCCCAAAAAGTGGGACCTGCCCTATTGTGATAACGACAACTGGCCTTATGCCCTGCAGGTGTCGTGGATCGTGTACACCAAAGATATGCAGGAGATAAAGCGCGAAGATCATTATATTAAGGATAATGACTTCACCATAAGCCCAAAAGCGTATGCTGTTCATGGCCTTACCCAGGAGTATTTGGTTGAGCACGGTGAATGGCGGAGCGATGTAATGAACATGCTGGCCAACGATCTGCTTGAATATCAACCACTCGTAGTAGGTCATTTTATTGAGCTTGACCTGAATGTTGCCGGCGTTGAGTTTTATCGCACAGGAATCACCAATCCGCTTCAAAATTTAAAAACCTTTTGTACCATGCTGGCTACCACCAAATGGGTACAAAACCCGCAGACCAAGTATTTAAGGTTAAACCAACTGTACGAAGTACTGTTTAACAAAACATTCGACAGGCAGCACAACGCCCTTGAAGATGCCGAAGCTACCGCCGAATGCTTTTTTGAGATGCTGAAACGCGGCGATATTAGCGAAGAGAGCGTAGAGCACCAGGAGGTTTACCTGCAAAAAATCCGCTCCGAAAAAAAATACCTTTTACCCGCAGCCATCATTTTAATTTTGATCATCATCATAGCTTTTTGGTTATATGGTTCAACGTCTTGAATTTTTAAGTAAAGTATCCCCTTTTAATCTGCTTCCAACAGAAGTATTGGAACAGGTTGCCGACCAGTTGCAGGAGATCCGTTATAGTAAAGACACGGTTATTTACCAGCAGGAAGTAACCAAAATGCGCGGCGTGGATATCATTGCCGAAGGCGAATACGAATCCTTTTTTTATGACACCCAGCAAAATAAGCGGTTGTTGGAGTATCATCATTCGGGTTACTGCTATGGAGGTATTTCGGTATTGCTTAACCGTAAACAGTCTATCCGTACGGTAATAGCCAAAAAGGGCACAACCGTTTTCTTTTTACACCGCAAGGATTTCCGGTCGCTGTGCAAAGCTTACGAGGATTTTGTACAATATTTTACTGCCGATTTTGGTAAACGGATGCTTAATGATGAGTTTGCCCATTTTTATAAACGCCCGGCAACGTTTGAAGAAAGCTACATAGCTTCCGAACAAATGTACTCGCGTAAAATTGAAGGTATCGAATACCGCGAGATAGTATCCTGCCCTCAAGGGACCCCTGTTTATGAAACGGCCCGCCTAATGGCTAAACATAAGGTAAGCTGCATTTTTATTCGCGATGAACAAGCCAAAATTGTAGGCTATGTGACCGATATAACCCTGCGCGATAATGTAGTTGCAAAACAGGCGGATACCGCCCAACCGGTCGGCAACATTATGGATAACCCTATCATTTGCATTAGTACCAACGCTTATGTATACGAAGCTATTTTGATGATGTTCCGTACCAAAACCCGGTATTTACTCATCAAAAACGGGGATGAATTTGTAGGCAGCATCAGCAGGAATAAATTATTGTCCGAACAGGCGCAATCGCCACTGGTGTTTATTCAATCGGTAAAACAAGCCATTTCAGTACAGGAGCTTAAGCGTAAATGGGAATCGGTACCGCAAATGGTTACGCAATTGCTTGGCCGTGGTGTAAACGCCGAAATTGTAAACCAGGTGATTACCACTATTGCCGATACCATTGCCATAAAAGTAATTGAAAGCGTTATTGCAACTATGGGACAGCCGCCTGCCAAATTTGTTTTCATGGTGCTTGGCAGCGAAGGCCGTAAAGAGCAAACCTTTAAAACCGACCAGGATAACGCCATTATTTACGAAGATAAAGCCAACGAGCAGCGTGAGTTAGTGCGCGAATATTTCCTGAGCTTTGCGCAGCAGGTATCCGAAAAGCTTGATCATATCGGCTTCAGCTTTTGTACCGGCGGCTACATGGCCCAAAACCCCAAATGGACGCACTCCCTCTCCCATTGGAAACGCAATTACGAAAGTTGGATGACCGAAGCTGTTCCCGAAACTGTAATTCAGTTCTCTACCTTTTTTGATTGCCGCTATTTGTATGGCGAGGCCAGTATTATGGATGAGCTCAAAGAATTTCTGGATGAGGAACTGCAAAAACCGTTGGGCAAGATCTTCTTCCACATGGCTAAAAATGCTTTGCAATATGAGCCGCCCCTCACCTTTTTCAAAAACATCAAAACGTTCACCAAAGGCAGCCAGGAAGTTTTCGATATTAAAAAATCAATGACCCCTATCGTCGACCTGGTGCGAATGTACGCCCTGCGCCACCGTATTTTTGAGGTTAATACAGGCGAGCGGTTGAAGGCGCTAAAAGAGAAAGGTGTGTTCAACGAAAAAGAGGTTCATGAGCTGATCCAGTCGTACTATTTTTTAATGGGCCTGCGCCTCCGCAACCAGGCCTCCCAAATTATCCGGGACCGCACCGAACCCGACAATTACATCGACCCGGATAAACTCACCAAAATTGAAAAAGTAGCCTTAAAGGAGATTTTTAAAACGATAGATAACTTTCAAACAAGAATAAAGATGGAGTTTACGAATAATTTGTTTGGGTAAGGGATGATAAACGTTGGCCTGAATCAATATCACGTTTATATATTGAAATGTGCTGATGGTTCGTACTACACTGGAATAACTAATAATATTGAGCGAAGGTTGATTGAGCATCAATCCGGCGAGAACCCCGCTTGTTATACTTTTAAACGACGACCATTGAAATTGGTTTTTAATGAAGTATTTAATGACGTTAATCAAGCAATTGCATTTGAAAAACAAGTTAAGGGCTGGAGGAGGGAAAAGAAAGAAGCTATCATAAACGGCACTTGGGATCTTTTACCGGAATTAGCTAAAGCAAAAAATAAAGGCCTGTTACCCTGAGCTTGTCGAAGCATGACAATCCCTTTTTGTTGTGTGTCAGCATGTCACCCTGAGCTTGTCGAAGGGTCGCGCGCAGAGGCCTGCCCTCCATACTTCGACGGGCTCAGTATGACACCCATTTTTTAAGTTGTCATGGGTAGGCTCTCGAAGCATGACAACCGTTTTATTTTCGTAGGCGAGCCTGTCACCCTGAGCCTGTCGAAGGGTCGCGCGCAGAGGCCCTATCCGCCATGCTTCGACTGGCTTGGCGTGACGGGGGAGTAGTACCTTATACCCCCATCTCCTCCAGCCTCGCATAAATCTCTATCATCGCTGCCTGGTCTATCAGGCTTTTGATGCGATGCTGGCCGAGCAGGTTTTTATCGTTCCGTTCCTGTTGCCATATACGGTTAGCGTCGTCGACAAAAAAACGAAATTGTGTTTTGTCTTTATCAACACGATATAATTCCTGGTAGCCACGAAGTAAAACCGCATTGAACCAATAATTGCCGGGCAGCCGGTTGTTACGGTAAAAATATTGTTCGGAAGCTTTGGCTATGCGACGGGCCTCGGTCAGGTATTTTTTATCATGGGTGATGTTATAGAGCAGCACATTGGCTTGCAGCATGGTACCCGCGTTGTATGTATAAATGGCCGAATCGATCTTTAACGACGGCACCTTTATGTTATCATAAAACAAGCCGGATGGCGCCTGCAGGTTTTTGTTTGTCCAGTTATAAGCCAGTAAAGCTGTGTCTAAATATTGTTTACGACCTGTTGCTTTGTACAGCTGCAAGGCCACCAATATCCCCGGACCATTTGAGCAGGTATTTTTACTTTTCCGGTTGCCTTCTTCCCAATAAAAACCACCACCGGCTTCATTGGTATAACCGGTTAGTAAAAAGCGGTAGATCATTTTAGAGGTTTCCAAATACTGTTTATTATGGGTACGGTTATAGGCATCCATCAGGGCAATGGCCACCCACTCGTTATCATCATAAAAACGCGAATCCTGCTTTTCTTTTGCCACCATGGCCTGGTAAGCCGGTGCGGGCGAGCGGGGCGAATAATATTGCTGGATAGCAACCATAACAGGCTTGAGATATTGTTTTGAAGGTTCCAGCACTTCCATTTCATTAGCAGCTTGAACCAAAGCACAAAGTGGCCACAAAAACGAATGGTTGCCCTTATTCTCAACCGAGTCGGTAGTTTCAAGATACAACCCTGTTTTGGTATCAGCAAAACAACTGTTGATATTTTGGTTAATGATTTTTATCCGCCCTTTGTAATTAGGTGTTTGGGCATTTGCGCTTACTGCAGCGGTAAAAAATAGCAGGGTAATCAATTTAATTTTCATAGATAATTGTATTTAGGACAGGTATAAATCAGATACTAAAATAAGCCATAAAAGTGGTTGAATCCTTTTATGGCTTTTATTGTTACAAAGCTGTTGTTTAAAATTTACCGGCCGCTTTCAGCGTTGCGGCAGCTTCAACCATCATTACACCGCTTAACTGGGTAGTGAGGTCTGTTGTTCCCGATGGTTTCTTTTTCCAGTCGGGGCTGATCATGAGCGATGGTCTTTCGATACCTGCCGTATATAGTGTTTCGGCATTAAATTTCAGGAAGCTGATAAACTTAGTTTTGTCTGCTTCTGAAACATCCGGATCAAGCGCCAGCAGTGTAAGATACCTGATCAGGATTCCCTTAAATAAACCACCGTCGCCCTGCCCTTCCGATTTCAGGATGCCGCCGGGTGAAATATCTGTATCATTAATGGTGGCATTAGCTGTGTTTACCGCATCGGTAAGGTAAGCAGCATCTTTGGTAACATGATAAAGTTCCAATGCAGCCCCGATAAACACACCCTGGTTATAGGTAAACTTCCACTTGCTGATCTGCCCGTCGCCATTGGCGTTGATACCATCCCAGATAATACCTGAAGGGTCAAGCAGGGTTTTCTTAAGCCAGGTATATAATCTTTTTGCTGTCGCGAGGTCGGCTTCATTTTTTTCCAAAGCATATAAACGGGCCGCAAAGATGATGGCCGGAGCATTTGCAGGTGTATTTTTATAATCCAACTGATTTTTACGCCAGGCTATACCGCCGCCCTGGTTGCTGTTTTCGCCGGTTTGAATATCTGTCCAAAGCGTGTGGGCTGCCGTTAGATAAGCGGCATCCTTTGTAGCATTGTAAGCCCTTAATGTAGCCAGATCCAGCCATTCCATATCATCGTAAAAATTATTGGAAAGACCGCCGTTAGTAGTTTTTATTCCGGCTAAAAGCGAGCTCATTCTTTGCTTGTAGATATCATTATTGGTGCGCAGGTAGGCATCGGTAAAAATATCAAGGGTATGGGCATTAGGCCAGTAATTAAAAGTGGTACTGCCGGCATTGTTCGCCACAAAATAATTTCCGTTTGCCGATATGAAGGTTGTGTATGTTTTTTCCTGTAATGAATCGGCTGTTTCGGCGTACTTATATTGCACCTTTGCCGAAGCTTTATTGCCGTACAAGGGGAAAGGCTTATCCTTTAAACACGATGAAAAAGTCATGGCTATGCCGCCTACAAGGACAGCAGTAGCTATGTTGAGCAATTTATTTTTCATAAAATATCTTTTATCGTCAACCTGCCGCCATATTTTGGCAACACGGCGGCAGGTAGGCGGTTAATATTATTTAACAGTAACAGAGTGGGTATAAGCAGCAGCATCAGCGCTAAAGTCAACTACGATATCGGCGTTGTGATTATCGGCTGCACCGGTAAACTTAAAGCAGAAATCATATTGCGAGTTGTTAACCGGCACCATGTACCAGAATGATTTGGCTGTATTGGCATCCGGGCGACTGTTATCCGAATTTTTGCTGCCATAAAACTGGGTTGAAGTGTTACCCGCAGCATCTTTAAAGGTAAAGCGGAACTTGTAACGCTCATCCCTACCCCATGATTCCTGGTGAAATACAATAGAAGCGTTATCTATTTCCCATTTACCACCGGCTTTGTAAGGGAGCGGGAACCATACTTTATTATCTGCCGCAAACCATAAACCAACCTCAGTTACTTCGGTTATAGTAGCCGATGCAGATGTAAAGTCAACTACGATACGCTCAACTTTAGTTGCGCCGGTTACGGTAGTGCTACCATCTTTCAGCAGCTTAATACCATCGATAGAGTAAGTAGCAGGAGTGCCTGTGTTACGTTCGGCAAAATGGTAGGTACCTGCTTTTAATGATGTCCAGGCCTCAAAAACACCCGCTGCAGTTTGTTTAAAATGTACCGCTTTGCTTAAGTCTTCGCCGCCTTCGGTTGCCGAACCTGTCAGGTACAGATCAGCAGGAATATCTGTAAAACCCGCAGCACGCTGCACTTCAATAATGCTTGATGCAGTCGCTTTAACCACATTGATACCTTTCGACGACATTACGGTCCATTTCAATTTACCGGTAGCCTGCGGTTGGATCCCGGCTAAATCGGCCACCTTATTCAGGTCTTTGTACGAGATGGTAAGCTTGTTGTAGAGTCCGTTAGCATCTGAAGGAATAGTATAAATTGGCTTTGAAAAATCGCCGCCTTCTTTATCAAAAGCAACCTCGTACAAAACCAGGCCATTGTCTTCGGCATGGGCTTCGGCCCATTCAAATGTGGCCGAACCGGTTACCGGCTCTAACTGGATGAATTTGTTATTTGCAGGAGCAAAAAGGTTGGTTACTGCCGATACCTGTGTATGTTGTAAGGTTTTATCCTTTTTGCAGCCTGTTACCATTAAAATGGCTATGATGCCTGCCATGAGGCAGTATGTAATATTTTTCATGATCGTAATTGATTATAATGTCTTTTTATAAATAATTAATGATTTACCAGCCCGGGTTTTGAGTTAGGTTAGGGTCAACAGCGCGCTCATCGCGAGGGATTGGCCAGAGGTAGTTTTTACCTTTGTCAAATGTGCGCAGGTTGGCCCTGATGTAGCCATTATCAACCGATGCCGGACCAAATTTGGCTCCGTGCGCCCAACCGTTCAGTACGGTTTCGGCAGTATGCCAACGACGGATATCAAACACCCGCAGGCCTTCCATAGCCAGTTCTACACGGCGCTCGTTACGTACAATGTTCCGTAAATCTGCCTGTCCGGTTGCACTGAAGTTAAGTGCAGGCGCATCGGTAAAACCGGCGCGGGCGCGTAAGGCTTTGATTGTTTTATCCCAAACACCGGCATCCAGCTGGCCAAGCTCATTTTTAGCTTCGGCATACATCAGCAACACATCGGCATAGCGGATTAATATTAAGTTTAAACCCGACTGAAAATTGGTGGCAGATGTAGGATCGTAATACTTACGGATATAGTAGCCAGTCGGCGAACTTACCTTTCCGGGAGCATATTCATCAAGCTTGGTAGGAGCAGGATCATCGCCCGGTTTGGTATATATAACTTGTGTTGTGTTATCAGGTTTTTTCCATTGATAGCCATTGTAAACAATAGTATTGGTTAGACGTGGATCGCGGTGAACGTACGGATTGTTTTCGTCGTAGCCCGAACCTGCATCAGATATTTTTTTTCCGTTATCCATCAGGTAACTGTCCACCAGTTCCTGGGTTGGCGCAAGTGCATTCAAACGCGCGCCCACAGCCAGCGGGGCCATATCAAAAAAGTTGCTGTAGGTACGCACAATAGGCACATATTCCAGGTCAAGCATTACCTCGCTGTTATATTCGTTTTGCGGCAAAAACACACCTTCATATGAGGGGAACAAGCTGTATGTACCATTACTATTATCGTTCATCAGCTTTTCGCAGGTAGCAGCAACTTCCTGCCAGCGGTTTTCATATAACAACACCCTTGCTTTAAGGGCAATGGCAGCGCCTTTAGTGATGCGCCCTCTGTCGGATTCTTTATAGGCGGTGTTCACCGGCAAATCGGCAGCCGCTGCATCAAGTTCTTTTAAAACAAAATCCACTACCTGCGCCTTCGGCGTACGTGCAACTGTTTTTGATTCTTCAATTGTAATGTCGTGATCAAATAAAGGCACATCCCCCCACCAGGTCTCCAGCATAAAATAATGAAAAGCACGGATAAACCTTGCTTCAGCTTTCATACGGGCTTTCAGCGTTGCGTCCATAGCGGTAACCTTATCAACATTCTCTAAAAAGATATTGCAAGTTTTTATGCCACTATAGTGAAAGCCCCACTCCTGTTTGATACGCCCCAATGACGGATCATAGGTGCCTGCGGCAAGCGAAGCCACCCCTTGGTTGTCACCACGGCCATTGTATGCATTATCCGACGCTCCTTCGTTATAAAAGAAATAGTCATTATTATACATTTGAGTATATGCCGTATTAAGCACACTGCCGGCCTTTTCAGCTGTCGTCCAGAAATTGCTATCGGTAAATTTGTTTACCGGTGCCAGGTCAAGCTTTTTACAGGCCGATACCAACCCGGCAAGCAATATAAAGAAGGCAATTTTATGTGTTGATTTTTTTTTCATGATGGATAGTGTTATAAGGTTACATCTAAGCCAAAACCATAATAAATTGGTGTTGGATAAGCGCGTGCGCTGTTTGCTCCATTTGCACTAAGGTTATTGTTGAACTCGGTCGATTCAGGATCTATAAACTTCACACCTGAAAAAGTGAGTACGTTTTGACCGGATACATAGGCCCTCAGTTTTTGTAAGCCCAATTTCTTTGACCAAGTTGCAGGTAAGGTATAACCAAACTGCACATTTTTCACCCGCAGGTATTTGCCATCAAACAGGTACATGTCTGACCCTCGCCTGAAGTTATTTTCATTCGATTGACTGCCGCTGGCCGCGAGTCTTGGGTAACGTGCGTCTGGGTTTTCAGGAGTCCAATAATCTAACTGGTGCTGATAAATAACCTGCGAATAATTTACGTGGAAGGGCTCAACCTGTTCGCCTCTTACAAACATGCTCCGCTTGCCCACGCCCTGTAAAAACAGGTTGAAGTCAAAACCTTTAAACGTAACATTATAGGTAAAACCGAAAGTCAATCGTGGGAATGGGTTGCCCAAAACAAACTTGTCGTTATCATCAATAACGCCGTCGCCGTTAACGTCAACATAACGATTGTCGCCAGGCGAAACAGTTAGGCCGGCTGGTTTAGGGCCTGTTTGGATATCATGGAGATTTTGAAAATAGCCATCGCGTTTTAAACCCACATACGAACCAATAGGCAGACCAACGCGGTTAATAACCTGCATCTCATCGTACGTTTTTAACTGGTCGCCGCCCTCAAGGTATAAAACTTTGTTTTTACTATCGCCCACATTAAAGCTAAAGGAATGCTTAAAGTTTTGAGTGGTCAAATAATAATTAACCGTAAGTTCCCAGCCGTGGTTTTGCACCTTCCCCGCGTTATAACTTGGTAGCCCGGCGCCGAAAGTTCCGGGTACAACCGGCGGCAACAGGATATCACGGGTTGTTTTGTTGAAATAATCAACCGATACACTTAAACTGTTTTTAAAGAAATTGGCATCAACGCCGGCATTAAATGTTGCCGCGCGTTCCCAACGCAGGTTTGGATTGGCAAAATCAATAGTTATGCCGCCAACGCCGGAGTTATTGAACCCGTAAGGATTGGGATTGATTGTTCCATCTCCATTGCGGTAAGGCCCATAAGTACGCAGATACTGATAATCGCGCACACTCTGGTTTCCCAAAATACCATATGAAGCCCTTAACTTAATATCGCCTAATTTATCGCGATAGTTTTGCATAAAGGCCTCTTCTGTTAACCTGTAACCGCCCGAAACCGATGGAAAAAATGCGTTACGATTTTGTGTATTGAATTTAGACGAAGCATCCAAACGGAAATCGAACTCGCCGTAGAGCTTGTTTTTGTACGAATAGTTAGCCCTGCCAAATAACGAGTTAAGACTGGTTTCTACCGTATTATTATTGGTGTTTGATGACGCCGGGTCGATAACGGTACCTGTAACTGGGGTTCCTAACTCGGGGTCGGTATACTTTAAATAAAGCCTGTTTGATTTATTAGTGGTCGATTCATTAGCAACACCAATAAGTACATCAACATTATGCGATTTATTAAATGTTTTAGTATACTGCGCCAGGAACTGTGCATTGGTAAACAGGTTTTTGTCGTTTTCGTCGTTGGTGTTTCTATCAGCACCGTAGGTACCCGACGGATAAAAATTAACCTGCATTACCCTGCCAAACATGTGGTTTGATAGCAAGGTACCACCAAATACACCTTTTAACTTCAGGTCTTTAGTGATGGAAAGTTCGGCATTAAGATTTCCAAATATGTTATCATTATCGCGTAACCGATAGCCACCTTTTTCGAGTATTCCCAACGGGTTAAACTCGGTAAGCACATCATTGGTAAGGTAGCGGCCCTGGTCGTCTTTGATCTTATAATAAGTAGGTGTACGACCAGCATCAACAATAAGGGTACCGGTGCTGTACGAATGTTCTTTAATTTCGGTACGTGAGTAGGCAAGTATGCCTGTTAACTTAAGCTTACCATAATTACTGGTAAGGTTCATTCTATAATTGTAACGCCTTAAGCCATAATTGGGACCAACCAGGTTACTTCGCTGGTCAGTAACCCCGGCCGATACCAGGAACGTAGTAGTGGCGTTTCCGCCGGTTAAAGCTAGGTTGTGATTTTGCTGCCATGCATCTTTTAAAATTGCATCCAAAAACCATTGCTGATCGCCTTGCTGCTGAAAGTCACGAATTTGCTGCGGACTGTAAATAGGCTGCAAACCGGCATTCACCACAGCCTCGTTACGCAAAATGGCATTTTCATAACTATGCACCGGCTTGTACCCAACATGCGGTGATTGGATGCCAGCCTGCCCATTATATGAAAGCGTTGTACGCGAATTATTTTTTCCTTTTTTAGTGGTAACCAAAATAACCCCATTGGCCGAGCGTGAACCATAAATAGCAGCCGAACCGGCATCCTTCAATACCGAAACACTTTCAATATCTAAAGGGTTGAGCAAGTTGATATCGCCGCCCGTAATACCATCAATAACTACCAACGGGTTATTATCATTCAAGGTACTCATACCCCGTATATTAATATTAGCGTAAGCGCCTGGCTCTGAACTGGTTTGCTGGATGATAAGGTTTGGGGATGTTCCCTGCAAAGCTTGTGTCAGGTTAACCGATGGTTTCGTCTCGATAGCCTTCGAGCTGACCTGGTCAACCGCGCCAATAACATTGGCGCGCCTTTGAGTTCCATAACCAATAACTACCACCTCGTTAAGAGAGGTTCTTTCAGGGATCAGCTGCACGTTCAGCGTAGTTTGGCTACCTACGGGCTGTTCCTTTGTGGTATAACCAATAAAGTTAAACACCAGTACAGCGTCAGCATCGGGCGCATCAATGGTGTAATTACCGTTAATATCGGTTACGGTGCCAATGGTTGTACCTTTAACCCGTACGCTTGCGCCGGGTATAACTAAGTTGTTTTCGTCGGTAACTTTACCTTTAACTTTGATGGGTTGCCTGGGGCCCTGCTCAATACCGCCGGTGCTGCTTTCAATCTCGGGCTTTTCATCAATAACGATAACATCATCGATGATCTTATAGCTGAGGTTGAAGGGAGTCAACACCTGATCAAGTACTTCCTTAATACTTTTGTCTTTAACCCTAAGGCTTATGACATAAGTTGGTTTAAGTACATTATCGGCATAGGCAAATTTGATATGCTTTTGGTTCGAGATCTTATCCAGCGCGTCGGTTAGTTTGGCATTTTTTAATTTGAGCGTAACCGATACCTCCAGAAATTTTTGGCCAAACGAGTTGTTTGCCACGGCCGTAAAGCACATGAGGCAAACCACAAAGCAGGCAAGCGAGGTAATTTTCATTAATATTAATACATGACGAATTACTCCATTTGAAAATAGAGATATATTCATAGATTTGAGAAAATTAAAGTGTTTGAAATTCAAGTGCTTCGTTCTGAATTGGACCTCTAAACGCTGCACTTATTAATAACCCGGCATTTTAGTTTAACCCTGTCAAAATCCCTTTTGAGCAGGGTTTTTTAATGTATTTATGTTATCATAGCTTGTTATTTAGGTTAACTGATAATTGGTATGTCTCTTTTATTAATTGGTTTTATGTTAACAGCCCTTGCCTTTTAGCTGATAAGCAGGGCCCTTTTGCACAGCTTTTCCCTTCACCAGTTTCGATATGATCTTCATGATATTTTCCAGTGAAACATTGGTAAAGTTGGCGGTAATAGAGCAACGCGCCAGGTTAATATCGGCCTTTACGGTTACGTTGAAATGGCGGTTAATGGTGTTGAGCACTTCGGGCAGTGCCATGTTTTTAAATACCAGTTCGCCGTCTTTCCAACTACTTAGTGCATTCACATCAACCTGTTTATTTTTGGTGACAGAAAGGCCATCTTTGTTAAAAACAACCTCCTCGGCGGGGGTTAAAAATGTGGTTGTATTTTTTGCTGCACCGGCCGGAGTAACTACCCCAACTTTGCCGCTTAAAACGTCAACCTTAATAAAGCTTTCGTTAGCATAGGCTTTGATATTAAAACTGGTGCCCAGCACCTGGGTGCGCACTTTTCCGGTATGTATAATAAAAGCTTTGGCAGGGTCATGTGCCACATCCAAAAAAGCTTCGCCTTCCAGCCTGATCTCTCGTTTTTCGCCCCGGAAGGTTTCGGGATAAGTAAGTTTACTGCCAGCATTTAACCATATTTTGGTACCATCGGCAAGGGTGAAATTTACAGTTTGCCCGTTAGCGGCAACCAATTGTTTGCTGGCGATAGGATCTAAACGATCAAGCAGGGCATAACGGTAATGATAGGCGGCAGTTACCGAAATGCATAAACCGGCAAGCAGCGAGGCTGCAACCATCCATCTTTTTGATTTGCCGGGAGTTTTCTTTTCTGCATTATCTAAAGTAGCATTGATCCTGCTGAATAAACCGTCGGCGTTAAATTCCACATCATCACCTGCTTCGTTTTGTACGCTGCGGAGATCAAGCTCATCGAAATACTTATTCACAAGCTCTTCCTGCAAATGCCTGTCATTTGCACCGGATTGTTTTTTTCTGAAAGGGAATTTTGCCATGGTTTATAACTGCAGGATGCAATAAACCGGGGTAGCCCCCAAAGCAATTGAAAATATTTTTTTGGGTCTATTTGCCAAACATATGCAGCAATACCAGCGCCACTACCGACGGCAGGTAGTCAGTTAAGCCGGTGCGCAGGTACCTCAAAGCGATAGTGATCTGGTTTTCGACAGTTTTAATGGAGATGTTTAGCCGGGTGGCTATTTCTTTATTACTGAGATATTCTTTACGGCTCAGGGTAAAAATCTGCCTGCATTTTTCGGGGAGTTGAGCTACGCCATCTTCCAGTAAATGAGCAATATCATCCTGGAACAATTTACTATCTGCCGAATACTTTTCAACAAGCGTTTCAATCACCGCAAGATCTACCGATGCCTTTTTTGTGCGCAGATAAAATAATACCCTGTGCCTGATGGCTACTTTGAGGTAAGCTTCGAGCGAAGTAATATTTAGCTGGTTTCGCTTTGTCCACAGATCAATAAATAGTTCCTGCACCAGGTCTTCACAAACATCCTTATCCCTGAAAAGGTTATAAGCCGCGTAAAACAACTTCGAGGAATATTTATGGTACAGAATTTCAAATGCCTTACGGTCATCAAGCCTTAACTGCTCCAATAACCGGGCATCGGGCCACATTTGATATTCCTTATCGTGAAGCATAGCGGCGGTAAAACGGTTTACTGATCGGTAGGGCATATTTACAAGAAAATTTTTAAATAAAAAAACTTTTAATATTCCTTCCGCTTAACACCGTTACCTCACCAGCTAATAAAACGTAAAGAAATAGTGTTCGGCACACCGATTTTAATTGATTGAATAGTTGCCTTTCTCTTGCCCTACCGCTTCTCAATATCTAACTTTGTATTATGTCAGTCGCCCAAAACATAAAGGTTGCCGTTGATGCCGTAGTATTTGGATATACCTCCAAGGAGGGATTATCCGTGCTGCTCATCAAACGCAATATTGAGCCTTTTAAAAACAGCTGGGCATTACCAGGCGGTTTGGTGGCTGACCATGAATCGTTAGAGGAAGCCATTCAGCGCGAGCTACGGGAAGAGACCGGCGTAAACATCACTTACCTGGAGCAACTGTACAGCTTTGGCCAGCCAGGGCGCGACCCGCGTAACAGGGTGATCTCCATAACTTATTACGGGCTTGTAAGGCCCGACGCCTTTGTTGTTAAAGCCGCTACCGACGCCAGCGATGTAAACTGGTTCAATATCAAAAAGCTTCCCGCCCTGGCCTTCGATCATACTACCATTATCAGCGTGGCACGCGAACGCCTTAAAAGCAAAATGCTTTATCAGCCCGTGGGCTTTGAGCTGCTTGAAGAAAAGTTCCCCTTTTCTGAACTCGAAAAGCTCTACCTCGCGGTACTCGACCGCCCTATCGACCGCCGTAACTTTAAAAAGAAGATCACCAAATACGGCTTCCTCGAAGAAACTACCGAAAAACAGGCCCTCGAAGGCGCCGGCAGACCGGGTAACCTTTTTCGCTTTAACGAGGAAAAGTATTTTCAGTTGAAGAAAGAGGGCATTAGTTTCGAGATATAAGTACGCTAACTTTTATCTGCCAATTAGTTATTTGAGTACGCAAACGCGTTAAGACGCAAAGTTTTCCTTGTAAATTAGTAACGGAGTCAAAAGCGGGTGTCATGGGTAGCCCGTCGAAGCATAGTGGGCAGGGCATCTGCGCGCGACCCTTCGACAAGCTCAGGGTGACAGGCTATCCCACCACTATATTCGCACAAAAAACCAGAGAAAGCTTTGCGTCTTAGCGCCTTTGCGTGAAATAAATCTCCAACCTTAAAAGCAAAAACTTTTTTGTCTCATCTTCTTTATAAATAAACCCTCTATTCCAAAAAAATAAAAAAATAATTTGCGTATTAAAAACACATATTTATATTTGTGTATAATTAACGCAAATCAAAAATGAAAACAGGAGTAATTATAGCACGCTTTCAAACGCCATACCTGCATGAGGGTCACCGGGAATTGATAGCTCAGGTTAAGCAGAATCATGCCAAACTGATCATACTGCTGGGTGTTAGCCCCATAAAAGGCAGCCGCAAAAACCCTTACGACTATTACACGCGTGAAAAAATGATCAAAAAAGATTATCCTGAAATTGTGGTGCTGCCCATCAGCGATAATCCGAGTGATAAAGTTTGGTCGGATAATCTGGACGATTTGCTTAAAAGTGTTTTCAATGCTGAGCAGTTTTGTTTGTACGGCAGTCGCGACAGCTTCATTCCCTACTATAGCGGTAAATTTGAAACCATCGAACTGCCCGAGCATGGCGACTATAACGCCACGGAACTGCGTAAACAATACGCCGATAAGGTTTTTGATTCAAACGATTTCCGCGCAGGCATCCTGTACGCTTACTATAACCAATATCCAAAGGTGTACCCTACCGTGGATGTAGCCCTGTTCAGGAATAACCGCAGCGAGATCCTCTTAGGCAAAAAAGCCATCAACAATAAATGTCGCTTTGTGGGCGGTTTTTCCGACCCGGAAGATGCCTGTTACGAAGATGCTGCCAAACGCGAGCTTACCGAAGAGTGCGGCGAAATGCAAACCACCGCTATGCAGTACGAAACATCGGCCAAAATAAACGACTGGCGCTACCGCATTGAAGCCGATAAGATCATTACCCTGCTGTTTAGCTGCGACTTTATTGAAGGAGAACCAAAGGCCCAGGATGATATTGCCGACCTGGCCTGGTTTAAACTAACAGACCTCCCATTAATGATAAAAGATGGCTCTATTAGCGAAGAACACATTGAATTGTTTAATTTCATCACCGGCAAATACCTTAAAAATTAAAGCCATGAAAAAGGAAAATCTGATCCTCTTAGCCGACGCCTATAAATACGCCCACCATAAATTTTACTACCCCGGCACCACCAATATTTACAGTTACCTGGAAAGCCGCGGGGGCATGTTCAACGAAACCGTTTTCTTCGGTCTGCAATATTTTTTGAAGGAATACCTGCAGGGCCCAGCCTTTAACCAGGTTGATCTGGATGAAGCCGACGAATTTATGAAACAGGTTTTCGGCCGCAATGATGTGTTTGACTGCAGTAAGTTTCAATACATATTAGATAAATATAACGGCTACTTGCCTGTACGCATCAAAGCTGTGGCCGAAGGCACCAGCGTGCCCACCGGTAACGTGCTCATGACCATTGAAAATACCGACCCCGAATGTTACTGGCTCACCAACTTCCTCGAAACCCTGCTGATGCAGGTTTGGTACCCTTGCACCGTAGCTACGCTTAGCCATGAGGTTAAAAAAGTAGTTACCCAATACTACGAGGAAACCGCCACACCCGAAGCTTTCGGCGGGATTGGTTTTGTGCTGAATGACTTCGGTTTCCGTGGGGTGAGCAGTGTAGAAAGTGCCAAAATTGGCGGAGCTGCCCACTTGCTCAGCTTTGCAGGCAGCGATAACCTTGCCGGCTCGGGCATGGCTATTAAATATTACCATGCAGAAAAAGTATATGGCCTCAGCATCCCTGCTACCGAGCACAGTATTTGCACCCTGCTTGGGCAGCAAGGCGAACTGGAAGTATTTAAACATGTGCTGCGCAGCTTCCCCACCGGCGTTATAGCCTGTGTAAGCGACAGCTATAACATTTTCCGCGCCTGCAGTGAGTATTGGGGCGAAGATTTGAAACAGGAGATCCTGAAACGCGACGGCACCCTGGTGATCCGCCCGGATAGCGGCGACCCGGTCATGACCTTATTGGAGATCTTTAACATCCTGTTCGATAAGTTCGGCTTTACCACCAATGCCAAAGGCTATAAAGTACTGCCTCCGCAGGTTAGGGTGATCCAGGGCGATGGAGTTAATTATACCGAGATCGGCGTGATTTACAAAGCCCTTAAAGAAAACGGCATCAGTGCCGAAAACCTGGTGCTGGGCATGGGCGGCGCGTTACTGCAAAAGGTTGATCGTGATACTCAAAAGTTCGCCCTGAAATGCAGCAGCGCCGTTATTGACGGAAATGAAGTAGCTGTTGAGAAAAGTCCCACCGAAATGGACGCCCGTGGCAACATCACCACCAGTTTTAAAAAGAGCAAAGGCGGCAGGCTCAAACTGGTAAAAACTGCCGAAGGTTACAAAACCATTCAGCAGGATGAACAACCCGAACTTGCCGACCAGCTCCAAACTGTTTTTGAGAACGGGCATATCATGAAAGATTTTACCTTTGAGCAGGTGATCAACACCTTACAGAACCAATAAATCACATTAACAAAAAAGCTTTATGCTTTAGGCCTTCTGCTTTAAGCTCTTATATAATGAAAAAACTACTTTTTGCCATAACCGGATATGAATACCTTGCCGAAAAAGTGCTTGCTCTGGGCACCTGCGAACGCGGCGAAATTGAAGTGAGCCACTTTACCGATGGCGAGCGTTATCAGCGCATCCTGTCCAACGTGGAAGGCCGCGAAGTGCTGCTGATAGGCGGTACCGTGAACGACAGCGCTACGCTTGAATTATATGATTTGGCTTCATCGCTGGTGAGTTATGGGGCCGATTCGCTTACATTGGTGATCCCCTACTTTGGCTACAGCACCATGGAGCGTGCCGTTAAAGCCGGCGAAATTGTAACGGCCAAAACCCGCGCCCGCCTGCTTTCGGCTATACCCAAATCAAACCGGGGCAATAAAGTGATGCTGTTCGATCTGCATAGCGAGGGCATCCAGTACTACTTTGAGCAGGACCTGTACCCCGTACATGTGTACTGCAAGGATATTGTGATTGAAGCGGCTACCCGTTATGGCGGCGATAATTTTGTGATGGCCAGCACGGATGCCGGCCGCGCCAAATGGGTTGAATCACTGGCTAATGATATGGGTGTAAACGCCGCCTTCATCCTCAAACGCCGCCTCAAAGGCGACCATACCGAAGTAAGTGCCATCAACGCCGACGTAGCCGGCAAAACGGTTATTATCTATGACGACATGATCCGCTCGGGCGGCAGCATCGTAAACGCCGCGATGACTTACAAAAATGCCGGTGCCGGGGATATTTATGTGATCACCACGCATGGTTTATTTGTGAACGATGGCATTGGTAAGTTAAAAGCCTGCGGGGCTATTAAGAAGTTGATCTGCACCGATACACATGTGAATTGTAAGGATTTGGAGGGGGATGATTTTGTTGAGGTGAGGACTGTGGCGGGGTTGATTTGTGGGTGAGGGATTAAAATTTATGATTTACTTTTTCTAGTGCGGTATGCGGCGCAGGCAAAATCGTGGCGTACTCGTGACTTTATATATTGTCTTTGTCGCCCTGTAGTCCAACGCTGCATACTCGCGTCAGATTGGAGAAGAAAAACTTGCTAAAAATCCGAGTAATTATTATAGTGTTAAAAAAATATAATCCCAATAATTTTCGCCCTTACAAGCAATAGATGCAATAAAAGAAATCTTTTGGTTATTATAATTAAAATAATATCTACCTTTATATCTAAACCTTACATTATGAGACCTTTAATTTTTGAATACGCTGAAATTCCAAAAGACGATCACACTACCTTTGATGAGATTGAATATGATTCAAAACTTCATCTGAATGTGTTGAAATCCACAGGTCAGCCAGCTATCAATGAGGTCACTTTTATTACAGAAACTTTTACAAAGGCAGAAGTAGATACCAGTGAATCTGATGATAATTTCAGATTTGCAATAAGGCAATCCATCGATACAAGAATCTATACAAGACAACTTAATGGTGATGAAACTGACGGTGATGTCGACCAGTTGCAACTTCAGCCGCGGTCTGTAAACTAACCAATTAATGATTCTTATCGTTACGCACAAAGAAGATTTTACGGCTGATTTTCTGATTAACAAACTTAATCAACAATCCATTCCGTATTACCGGTTCAACTGTGAGGATATTTCCACCATAGACTATGTTTTTAATACGGCTTCTGATGCGCATTCTGCCATAGCTGGTATCACATCATTTAATGCTGTATGGTTTAGGCGTACCAAGTTACCGGAATTACATGCGGACAATCTTACAGAGCCAGAGCTGGCCAGCTTATTTGCTGACTATGATGCGCTTTTATATAACCTATTGCAAAACCTTCCCGCAAAAAAATGGCTGAGTGATCCTAATGCGATCCATACGGCGGAGAATAAGCTCTATCAATTGACTTTGGCCAGAGAAATCGGATTCATGATCCCGGAAACACTAGTTACCAACAGCAAGGATCGGCTAATCGAATTTTCTGATTCATGTGAAAGCGATATTATTATCAAGCCTCTAAAAAGCGGGCGCATCAAAGATGAAACCAGCCATCGGTTGATATACACCAATAAATTGCAAGCAGCACATTTGGCCAATATTAGTGAATTTGAGTTGACCCCGTGTATTTTCCAAAAGCGGATCGAAAAAGAATATGAGTTACGGATTACCGTTGTTGGAGACCAGGTTTTTGCAGCTAAAGTATATTCACAAACCGACCCGGAAACACTTACAGATTGGAGGAAAAAGAAACTAAAGTTTTTAACCTGTGAAATTCCTAAAGAGCTTGCCAGCCATTGTAAATTACTGGTCAATAAACTGAACCTATCTTTTGGGGCAATTGATATGATAAAATCGACTGATGGAAGCTATTATTTCTTGGAAATTAACCCTAATGGCCAATGGGCCTGGATCGAAATAGATACTGGTTTGGACATATCCGGCAGTATTATTAATTTTTTGGCCGATGTTTAAAAGATACCTGGAATATATAGGGTTCACCGAAAATGAATATCCTTATCATAAGGAGCAATACAAACCTGCTACGACAACAGACGCTGCTCGATTATACTTGGATTATCTGGATAAACTGGCCAAAGCCCATGCCGAGCGGACGCAAACCATTGAAACAAAAGTTTCGCAAATTATTGGGCAATCTAGTACCGTCATTTCGATCACCTCACTTTTTATCTCTCTTTTTGCTGAACGGTTTTCAGGCCTGAACTTATATGTCAGTACATTCCTCCTAATATTGTTTATCATACTTTTTCTTCACTTTATACTGGCTATCCACTATGCTATCAAACTACATTTGATCAACAAAAGTCGTTATATGTATGGTTCTACGAGTACAGTAACAAGTGAAAAAAGAGCAAGTACGCTACTTAAATTCATGAATGGAGAGATTGATGATTCCGTTAAAATGATCAATTTCAACGCCAATGCTACTAATAAAATGGCCAGTAACCTAGTTTACGCTAGCCGTTGTTTTAGATTAGGCATCTGGTTTCTTGCAGTTTTAACGATATCTGTACTGTTGTCAATCGCTGTAGTCAAAAAAAGCTCACCAAGTATCACGATCTCCAATATCAAAGATCTAAATGAAAAATCAGTTCGAGACCTGCAAATAAAAACAGATACGGAAGTTAAGCAGTTAAAGATGCAAGTAGATTCTTTACGAGGGCAATTGAAGAAAGCCATGGAGAAAAAGGAACAACTATTACAAAAGCATTAATTTTATGCCCCCAACTGGTCTAAGTTACGCTACCGTTAAACTTCGACCATAATAAGAGAATGATAGACTTATTAACGGTAATTTGAACTGTTTATCGGCTAACTGATAAACGCCAGCCATTCCTGCAAAAGTTGCTTAAAATCTGTCATGGGAATTTTGGAAGCCGCATAGCCAACCTGTACGTTGCCCTCTGATGTGTAAATATACAAGGAAGAGCCCCGGATTTCACCCCAATCCTCCTGAATTATCCTCTTCGCTGGTGCACGCGTGCCGCGTGTTCCTCTCGCCTGATTACGAATGTCTAATTAGGTGAAGTTACAAATTCGTCAAGTACCATTTCAAAACAAAACGGACAAAGTACACGTGACACGCGGCATGGGTGCACCCGCAAAGGGATATATAAGTTTTACTAAATCGCTTTTAAACAGCTTATCAGAAGTTACAAATTACTTTAATTCTTTATGCTGGTGCGCGCGTGTCGCGCGTTCTCAACACTAACTGTCTTATAGTTCATGGGTTTAATTTTGTTGGGAAATAATACTATCAACTACAAGCCTTATTAGTTATATTTGGTAAACACTTATAAATCATGCCTAATCCTGACCTTACCAACATCGAAGCTCTGTTAAAAGAAGAATACTTCCATCTTCAAAATACAATAGAATCTTTTGACAGTAAAAGTATAACCATAAAAGCCTGGAGTGTATCAGGCAGTCTTGTAATTATGGGGGCCGGGTTTACCGGTAAAGGCAGCATAGCATTATTTCTAATTGCGTCGGTAGCCTCGTTACTATTTTGGTATATTGAGGGGATTTGGAAAACATTTCAGCAATCTTTTTATGATCGTGTATATACAATTGAAGACCATTTTAACGCCGAAGTAAAAAAAGCAGTACAACCGCTGCAATTGACTCATTTTTGGAGCAAACAATGGCATGGGAGATATAAAAATAGCATTTTCAAGATCCTTTTTTGGCCTCACGTTATGTTGCCGCATGTATTTGTGTTTATAGGAGGTATAGTGCTTTTTATCCTTTCTTTTTTCAACATTATAAATGTCCATCCTCCACAGGCGTTCTCGATTACAGCCCATATTTAAGTAAAAAAATGATCGGCAAGTAGCACACTATCGAATGCTATTGAGGGGATGTAATCATGTCCCCAACAAGTCGAAGTTTAGCAGTTGCATAACTCCAACCAAGGCAAAGAAAACATTGTTAGTTTACCACTTCTTAAACGACAGGAACTTGCCCTCCATAATCCCCACTGGTCGAAGTTTAGCGGTAGCGTAACTTCGTCCTAAAATGAGTTAAGCTTTCCCCCCACTGGTCGAAGTTTAGCGATAGCGTAACTTCGTCCTAAAATGATTTAAGCTTTCAGCTTAACTTTATGACAGTTGTATCGTTTATTGCTAGTTAAGCCACGCAAGCAAAATACTTGCATAGTTTTAGGTCTAAGTTACGCTACCGCTAAACCAGAATAAGATAAATATTTATTGGTAGATCTTTATCAATTTTTGATAGTCAAGCGTGTCAATTTTTCCATCGCTTCTGACCACATGAACTACATAATCACCTGAATCCTTTGCAAGAGAATCACCCTTTTGCACACGAAACTGCCAATGTTCATATAGAGGATACCTGAATCCATCAGTCAAGATCAAATAAATTGCATTATGATTTTGTCTATCAAAACAGATCGAATCTATTCTTCCATGAAAAGACATCTTTTGTGCTTCATTTAATATGCGTTCTGCAGGAGAAGGCGTTTTACGCATTTGCCAAATAACAAAAGGAGTAAAGATTAAAAAACAAACAAAAAATATACGTATAACAATCCTTGTGGGATCAGATTTTTTATACTCTTTCATCATCACATAATTTTAATTATAAAGATCCCCTCTGCCGCAAGCGTCTTCCCTTTCGCTGGTGCACGCGTGCCGCGTGTTCCTCTCAACTCATTACGAATGTCTAATTAGGTGAAGTTACAAATTCGTCAAATACCATTTCAAAACAAAACGGACAAGGTACACGCGACCGTGTGCACCAGCAAAGGGATATATAAGTTTTACTGAATCGCTTTTAAACAGCTTATCAGAAACTACAAGTTACTTTAACACCCGGAATATACCTAAAACCCGTATCCTGTGCATATACCTGGCGATTTATAACTTGGGGAGTTGCCCTGAATGATAAATTATTATCAACTGAATAAGAATGCAGGAACTTCGCATCAATGTACGCATCAATTGCCTGGACGCCCCAAACTGCCAGAAAACCCATTATACTTAAATCCCTGTTTCTTCTCGAATTTTCCCGTACATCGCTTAACCGGGCATCCGAAACCTGATAATCCCTGAAAAGAATATATCGGTCGTAATAGGGTGCGTCCGGGCCTGGCGGATCACCCTGACGGTATCGCGATATGGTGAGATACTCATTGTATTGGTGCTGGTTATAGATTATTGCCGAGGCCAGGAGGCCCAGGCCGCCATAAATCAACGGTACTTTCCACCATCTGTGGTTATAGATTTGTCCATAACCTGGAATCATTAAGGAACGCATAACTGCCGTGTGCGGAATATGTGAACTATCCGGATGATATATTTTCTCTCGTGACTGATCAATTTTGGGTGCAAAAGAAGCAGATAGGGATCGAACAGGCGAATGTTTTTTTGATGTATCGGTTATGCTGGTTTCTATCCTATCTAAAGTTTGAGCGTTGATGATAGATGATAAAAAGCTCATCAAGAAAAGAATTAGCAAAAATTTTAGCATGGATGATTTGTGACTTGAAATAAGGTTCAGATTTGTAACTAAGCTTATTAACGATTTAATTATAACTTATGATATTACTTTTTATTATTTCTTTTAAAATGGTAAAAAGCATCTGAAACATGCCTGTCGCAGTGGTTGGTCAAACTCCCCTTGGCTGGTGCTCATGTGTCGCACATTCTCAACACTAACTGTCTTATAGTTCATGGTGTTTACACGCACAATTTCTACCTTTATAAATACCATGCTAATCCACAAAGAAGTCAAAGATCGCGAACTCTACGTGTACATGAACGGCAAACTCATCTACAAAAGATGGCTTGATACAGGGGCATCAAAAGTATTTGATGTTATGGCTTATGATAAAAATACGCTTGTAAGTATCAAGGATCTGCAGCAGCAGCGGGAAAAACGCGAACTGATAGCAGTTAGTGTCCTATTAAAATTAAAAGCAACAGCAGATGGAGGAAGGCGAACAGGAATATTAAGCGGGTACAGGCCCGATCATGTTTTTGAATATCCCGAAAACGATGGCAGACTTGAAGCATTCATGGGTGATATTACCTGGTATGATGGGCTTGCCATTGAGCCGGGGGAAGAAAAAGTAGTAACTGTTAGATTTTTTTTCCGTCCACAAATAGAACAATATCTAAGCATTGGCCGGAAATGGCAAATACACGAGGGCCCGGTTTGCATTGGAGAAGCTGAAATAATCGATTTTATTTGAAGCCTCCAAAATGTGTTAAGCTTTCAGGCACTTGCCTTATAAAAATGCCTGATACTCGTGCGATCAACCTTTTGTTCAGCGTGCCACAATTCATAATTATTTTGAAGATTTACCCAAAATTGCGATGTATTGCCGAATGCCTCAGATAGTTTGATAGCAAGTTCCGGGCTGATCCCCGTATGGCCATTAACTATAGCCGACAGGTTGGCACGGGCCATACCCAGGCCTTTCGCTACTTCAGTAATGGTCAGTTCCTGTTCATCAATAAACATTTCTTTTAAAATGAAGCCGGGATGATTGGGCGGTAATTTGCGTTTCAACATAATATTTTCCTTTTTAATGATAGTCGATATAATCAACATCATGAATATTTCCATCCTCAAACCGGAAGATGATACGGTAATTTGCTGTCACTTTGATCGACCAAAACTCTTTCAGGTTTCCACTTAGTTTATGGATTCCTGATCCTAATTGTTTAATATCATCTTCAGATGATATAGCATCCAATGCGTCAAGGATACGTGATATTTTAGCCAGCTGATTGGCCGGCAATTTCGCTCCGTTTCCTTCTGTATAATATAATAACAGCCCCTTATGACGGATGCTTTCAATCATATACAAATATAATGCGTTATATGACACATGACAATTTTATTTACTCTTGCTACCGCACCATTGCAAGGTTAAAATAAACTACATCAGCAACACTTTCCAGGCATCCATTACCCGGCCGTTATCTAACAATTGTTTGGCTTTTAAATGCAGGTGCAGGGTGCGGATGTCACTGGTGTCAGCATCAACCAGTTCTTTCATTTCATCGGTTTTGGTAAAAGCGCTTATCTCCTCATACGATGGCAGCGTTTCAACAAGCCCCAATAGCCCCAGATCATTCCCGGTTAATACTTTGGAGTATTTAACCTCTATTGGAAAAGCATCTACACCGATACCTATGCCGGCGCCGCCTGTTGGTTTGGAAATTTTAAATAAATTATTGCCGGTTACCCTGCAATACCAATCGCCGCCTAAACGGGCCACCAGGTCTATTTTATGCGGGTCTATTTTATCATTAGCATCCAAAATAGCTTCGCTGATATGGATCCGTTTCACCTCGGCAATAACCAAATTACCCGCGCCCCCGTTTTTTCCTAACGATATCACATCATTCACTGCACATTCCAATTGAACGGTCGACTCCGCTACCCTCGGTGGCTTTACCGTATCCGAAGCCAGTTCAGTAAAGCCCGCTTTCGCAAATTCGTTTACCCCTTTTTTGTAATCCATACTGGTTAAATAGGTCTGTTGCACCATATCGTAGTTCACAATATTAATCACACATTCAGGCACTTCCAAAACGTTTTCGAGTGTGTGCTTAGTGGTATTATCCCGCGCCCTGCTTGTGGGCGAAAAAACACATATTGGCGGGTTGATACTAAAAACATTAAAAAAACTAAACGGACTTAAGTTAACCTCGCCGCTTTTGTTGATAGTGGATACAAAACATATTGGCCGGGGTGCAATGGCATAGTGCAGATAAACCTGCATTTCGGCCGGTGTTAACGATGCTGCATCAATAGTTCTTAACTTCATTCAAGTTTTATTTAAAGCTTAATCGGCCAACCAGCTATTTCCTTTAATCCGGTACCACCCCTTTACGAGGAGCCAGGCGCCCCCGTTTTATTTAACACCGGCCTGGCCATCCGGCGAACGCCTCCATCTGAAATAAGCATCCAACACTTTCAGCGACGCAAGGTCCGGAACAGGGCCGGTATGCGCCGTTTGGGAAAAGTACATTACTACCGGACGGGCAGGGCTGTAGGCCGGCCATTCGGGCTTTCCGGCACCATTGGGGTCGCCATACTTTGCAAAGTTTGTCCAGTAAGTACTCATCGCATCCGAAATATCCAGGTCTGCTTTAGCCTGCGCACCTGAGGCATTAAGCAGGCCGAATACGTAAGCCACTTCCTGTGCATGCGGCGATCCATAACCTGCCTGCGGGGAACCTGCCGGATACTCGGGGTGTTGATCAAAATAATAATAAAAAACCTTGGATTTGCCCCTTTTTGCCTGTAATGTAGCCCAGCTCCAGGTATGCCAGCCAAACGCCGCATCACGTGTTAAGTCGCGCGCGGTTTTTGCTACCGTACCGGTGCCGGGCGGATAAGCCTTAATAAGTTCATCGGCGAACTTTCCATAACGGTTTTTTACCGCGGCGATATAGTCATCCGTAGTTTTAGGCGGCGAAAAACTGGCACCTTCATCAGAGTTATAACCAACCAGTATCGGTATGTCGTTATACTTCCCGGCTTCGTAGAGTTTATATTGATCATCGGGAATTACCCAGCCATCAACAATGGGCCATGCAAGCCCGCGTACGGCAGGGAGCTTATCAGCATCGACTTTTCGCAAACTGTCAATTGAGGGATACCCGGCACCTTTAGCATATGCTTCGCCGGCAGCCTCGGCATCATGCAGCTTTTTCATATTTTCGCCCGGAAAGGTTGTGGTACGCGTTGGACCAAATGAGCCCCCGCTTTCGGAAATGGCCCCGCGAAACAGTCCTTTAGCCAGTGGACTTGCACATAACATACTAACTGCGATGCCTCCTGCCGACTCGCCAAAAATAGTAACCTTGCCAGGATCGCCCCCAAAGGCCGCAATATTTTGTTTAATCCATTTAAGTGCTGCTATCATATCAAGAAGGCCGTAGTTACCGGATACGCGTTTGGGGCTTTCGGCACTTAATTCAGGGTGCGCCAAAAACCCAAGCTGGCCCACGCGATAGGCGATGCTTACCAGCACTACATTTTTTTTTGCCAGATTGGCACCATTATAAGCCCATTCGGCAGTGCCGCCGGCATTGAAAGCACCGCCGTAAATCCATACAAGGACCGGAATTTTGCTATCGGGTGATTTAGCAGGTGTCCAAACGTTCAGGTACAAGCAATCTTCACTTTTTCCCGACACAGGGTTGCCCCCCTGCATGGGTTCCGGGGCAAATTTGTCGGCCAGGCGCACACCATCCCATTTCGCGGCGGGTTGCGGAGGGCACCAGCGCAATTTGCCTACCGGAGGAGCGGCAAATGGAATGCCTTTATAAACTGTGAGGCTGTTTTCAAAGGTACCCTGCAGCAGCCCTTCATTTACCTTAACAGGAGCCGGTTGTGCATTGGCAACTACCACAGTAAGCACTGAAGCAAGCATAAAAATTAAACGTCTCATAAAATTGCGATTGGTTGTTCAAAACTACCATTAAACCGCTAAATCGCAACTGTGAAAACAAGTATTTTACCGTACTGGTGCGCGTTTCGCGGGTATCTTTAAACTAATATCAGATTTAAACTAATATCAGAAAAAGCACATGGGCATATGTGCACGGCAATAAAGTGACCCAAGCCTCGGGGCTGACGAAGCTTCGCTTCGTCATATACACAGAAAAGCGCAAAGCTAATCTTCCCGGCATCAAGCAATGGTGGCAGTACTTTGTCACCATCAAGATTCCAACAACCAGCCTTATCAAAAAACATTAAAAAAAAGTGTAAAAATACACTCAAAAATCAGCCCTTGTTTGGATTAAAGGTGAAACACTAAACAAATACGCCAAAAAATTTTAAATACTGATTATCATTAATTTAACTATGTTTCATACAAAAGCATAAACCACTGATTATCAATGAATAACATTTTTAACCTGTTCCGTTATTTTACACTTAAAAAATGGAACACATGGATTTTAAAAAAAAGAAGCACCGGCCTTTTTTCATTTTTCTTTTCGGGAATCAAAAAATTGGGACACCTCATTTGTTACAATGCTCCTGGTCATAAATGCGCCTGCACATTATTTGAGAAACGAAAAAGGGGCAGCAACCTACACCAGGCACTGCCCCTTTTTTAATAACTGTAGTATAAGCAAACCATTTAATACAGAGGATTAATCTGCCCGGCTCTGCCCGCTCCCGAATATCATCCTTAGTGCCTGGTCGCGTGTTAAAAAGGCCACCGCCCAGTTATACAAAGTTTTAATTTTATTATTATAATTCACTAAGGACATCAGGTGGATAAATAGCCATACAAATAAAGCCGCAATACCACTGAGGTGTACCTTGTGCTTAAACAGATCGACCACGGCATTATGCCGGCCAACAATGGCCATATCTCCCCTGTCGAAATATTTAAATGGTTTTATGGCTTTGCCTTTTGCCATGGCTATAAAGTTCTTGGCGGTATTGCGTCCCATTTGTATGGCAACCTGTGCCAGTTGCGGGTGTCCTTTTGGATAAACCGGGTCGGTTATTTGCACACTGATATCGCCTATGGCATATACATCTTCAAGGTCTTTAACCCGGTTATATTCGTCAGTGATCATCCGGCGGCCTATGCCTAAACTACTTGCAGGGATCCCCTCAAAAGTATTGGCTACGATACCGGCAGCCCAGATCAGGGTTTTAGCTTCAAGTGTTTCACCATCGGCAAAGGTTATCACACCATTATTAAAATCGTTTACATGGGCATTTAATTTAACTTCAACACCCAACTCAATCAGTGCCTGGCGGGTTTCCTTGTGGGTTTTATCACTCATGGGGGCAAGCAAATCAGGGCCGCCATCAACTATGTAAATTTTACCTTTTGCATTCATTAGCTCGGGGTAATCCTTTTTCAGGATATAGTTTTTCATTTCGGCAAGCATACCAGCTACTTCAACACCAGTTGGACCGCCCCCGGCAACTACTATGGTTAAAAGCTTTTGACGCTCTATCGGATCGGTAGTAATGGCTGCCTTTTCCATTGTTTTAATAAGGCTGTTACGCATTCGGAGCGCGTCATCAATTTCTTTAAGGGAGATGGCATTTTGTTTGATACTCTCAATCCCGTAAAAATTTGTACTTGCACCGGCCGCGAAAACGAGGTAATCATAAGATAGCTCGCCATTACTCAAATAAAGAATCTTTGCCGCAGGATCAACCTTAACCATGGCTGCCATACGGAAACTCAATCTTTTATCCCTGAAAAGCTTACGGAAGGGATAGCTGATACTTGATGGTTCAAGGAAACTGGTTGCTACCTGGTAAAGCAGCGGTGTAAAATAATTGTAGTTATTTTTATCAACCAGGGTAACATCATAATACTTGTTTTTATATAGCTGCTGTGCAATGTTAAGCCCGGCAAAACCGCCGCCAACAATTACTATCTTTTTTTTGCCGCTTTGGGGTGTTATACTTGTCATGATACTTAATATTTTATAGGCAGGTAAAGCAGGATCAGGTCCCGATCTGAAAAATATTCCGGCTTCATTTGCCTCGTTTTTCTAACATAAATTTACTAAAGTTTATGGCAACCAGCCTCATCTTAGTGTAAATATTACACACTTAAAAACTCAACCCATTCCGCTGCATTACCTCACCTATGCGATACAAAATTGCGCAGTAATACCTGATTAAAAATGGCTAAAGTTCTGATGTTTTGGTCTATTTTACGGTTCGGGACAATTAATGATTGCAGTATGACAAATCGCAACCAAAACTGTTAATTCGAAGAAGATTTGAAAAACTAACTAAAGTAATTATTTAGAGTCTACTAATTTCATATAAAATATTTGAATAAAGTTAATAGACAATCTTTGGATTTAAGCTTTGTGCTTTACCTTCTGCTTTTAGCTTTCAAATCCAGATACCTGACGGCTACTTAACCAGGTATTGAAGATTAGAAATGTGAATCGGCGCGGGTTTATATTTCAATGAATATCCCTGGCGTGCTGATAATACCGCTTTAATTTCAGACATAATCGATAAGGCTATCTCTTCCGCCCCCTCTGCGCCTATATCCAAGCCGACCGGGCCATAGATGTTGTTCATTTGTGCTTCGCTAATAGATATGCCTGCATGTTCAACTTCTGCCAGCATACGTTCCAATTTCTTTTTGGGGCCGAGGATACCGATATAAGGTAACGATGTATGTAATAGTTCTTTAAGCAGTGCTACCTCATAGTTATAATTGTGGGTCATCATAACAATAGCCGTACGATCATTGGTCTTTATATGCGATAATACATCGGCTGGTTTGGCAGTTACAATATTTTGAGCAAACGGGAACCGTTGCTTAACGGCGTAATTAGGCCGGCCATCTATCACGGTAATATTCCAGCCTAAAACCGCAGCTATTCGTGTTAAAGGAATTGCGTCGTTACCTGCCCCTACAATCACGAGTGAAATCACAGGTTTAATATGTTCTACAAAAGCGGTATACTCGGTATCAGCCTGGTAAAACCGTATTTCTGATCGCTGTTCCTCCAGTACCCTTTCAGCATCACTTACCAAAGCAACCTGGTATTGCAGATGCCCGGAATGGTTCACCGTAAGTTTATCTTCGGTAAGGCAAAGGCAGGTACCTGGCTGTGAGGCTTTTCTGTCTTTAATAGAAAACACGGTGGCAAGTACGGCGTACCGACCATTGCTGACGATATTTTTCAACAGACTAATTGGGTTATTGATATCGCTGGTTATGGGTTCAATAAGAATATAGATAATGCCGTTGCAGCCCAATCCTACGCCCAGCTTGGCATCATCATCGTCGGTAGTATCATAGGTTACCAGTAAAGGTTGCTGCTGCAGGATCACCAGGCGGGCTTTGCGCAGGGCATCGCCTTCCAAACACCCGCCGCTGATGGCGCCGGTAAGTTGCCCGTCCTCAGTAATCAGCATACGTGCACCGGCCCGACGATAGGCAGAGCCTTCCACCAATACAACAGTAGCCAGGGCAGTTTTTTTTCCCAGCGCATATGCCTCATCATAGGCAGCAACAATATCAATGATCTCTTTCATCAGCAGCTTTACAGCTATATCAGTTTGTCGGGTGTTATGGGCAGTTCCCTTACCCTTTTGCCCGTAGCGTTATAAATGGCGTTTGCCAAAGCAGGAGCTACCCCTATCAACGAAATTTCGCCAATACCTTTGGTGCCTACCGGATTCAAAACCGGATCGGGCTTATCAATAAATATAGCTTCTATCTGCTGGATATCGGCATTTACCGGCACGTGGTAATCGGCAAAGTTACCGTTAATGTAGCGCCCGTAACGCTCATCAAAAACAGCTTCTTCAGTCATGGCCATGCCAACGCCACCAACCGCGCCGCCAATCATCTGGCTGCTGGCGGTTTTGTGGTTAACTATTTTTCCGGCATCAACACAGGCTACAATCTTCTTGATCTTTACCTGCCCTGTAAGCGGGTGTACATGCACTTTGGCAAAATGCGCCGAAAACGAGTACATGGAATATTTTTGCGCTTCTGGATTGCCTTTTGATTCTTGTGTAAGCTCAACCGAGGGCATATTGTTTTGCTTTAACACAGCAACGTAATCAATAGGCTCCATACTATCGGCAGGTTTGCCGGCCATGGTGTACAGCTTCTGTTTTAAAGCCACACACACATCATGCACCGCCGAACCAACAGATGATACCGTTGCCGATCCACCCTGCGTTGGCGCATTAGGAAAAGCCGAATTGCCCAGCTCAAACGTGATCTTATCCGCGGGAATCCCCAAAGTATCAGCAGCTATCAATACCATCGATGTGCCGGTGCCTGGGCCAATATCGCTCGTCGCACTCTGAATATTTACGCTACCATCAGCCATTAACTTTATTTTAGCCATGGCATTGCCCCGGTATGCACCAAACGCACCGCAGCCTATCCCGTAGCCTACCAGCCATTCGCCCTCTTTATTGGTACCAGGTTGTGCTTTACGATCGGCCCAGCCTATGGCCTCGGCCCCTTTCTGGTAACATTCCTTTAGGTATTTGCTCGACCATGGCTTGTTCCGTTCAGGATCGGTATCGGTATAGTTTCTTAGTCTTAGCTCTATGGGATCGAGGTTAAGCTTGTAAGATAACTCATCCAGCGCCGATTCAAGTGCGAAAGAACCTGTAGCCTCCCCCGGACCGCGCATAGGCGCAGGTACGCCTACATTTAAAGGCACTACCTTGTAAAGCGTATTTACATTAGGGCTGTTATATAAAAACTGCGATACATTTACTGCCCCCTCAGTAAATTCCTCATACACTGCCGTTTGCGAATGCGATTCATGGGTAATGCCAATCAGCTTACCATCGGCAGTTGCGCCCAGTCCTATTTTTTGGATGGTTAAAGGGCGATAACCTACCTGCGTAAACATCTGTTCGCGGGTAAGTGTAAGTTTAACCGGGCGTTTTACCAGCTTGGCTGCCTGTGCGGCTGCAATTTCATGTGGCCAGGTACGTAATGAAGAGCCGAAAGCTCCACCAACAAACCTCGAATTGATCTGCACATTATCGGGGTTAAGCCCGAACGCCGCAGCAATGGATCGCTGGGAACCTTTTACCCCCTGCGATTTGGTATACAGTGTAACCTTATCATCCCCATCCCAAAAAGCGGTGGTGACGTGCAACTCCATAGGGTTATGCACTTCGGTAGGAAGCAGATATTCCTCCTCAACCATTACCGGGGCATTTTTATAGGCATTTGCCTCACCGCGCACATAATCTTTATAATTACCTTTTTGCGGGGTTACTCCTTTATCTATGTTTTTATGAAAATCAGTTTCAAAAGGCTCCGTATTGTAAGTTGCTTTAACCAGGCTTGCCGCATAGGTAGCACGTTCAAAGGTATCAGCAACTACCAGCGCGATGGGTTGCGCGTTAAAGTAGATCTTATTATCATTAAATAACTTAAGCCCGCGTACCGGCCTTTCGGCTCCGGCCTGATAACCCGGTACTTTTGGCGCATTAAATGGCGTAATGACAGCAAGCACCCCCGGCGCACGCTCGGCAGACCTGGTATCAAGTGCAGTTACTGTACCAGAAGCAATGGTTGCCGATACCAGCACCCCATAGGTGAGGTTGGGGACTTTATACTCACCGCTGTATTTAGCTCCGCCGGTTACTTTTAACCGGCCATCAACACGGCTTAAGGAATCGCCAATTGCGTCTTTTTTCATGAAGATCAGTATTAAATCTATTAGCTAAATAGTTGTTAATTTATGATGCAAGGCCGGTGGCCAATTTTAAGGATTGTACAATAGCATTAGGTGCAAGCTTTAACTTAAACTTGTTGTACTCATAAGCTTTAGCTCCCTGCATGGCAATTTGCGCTGCATGCTTAAAATTATCTTCATTAACAGCTTTACCTTTTAAAAATGTTTCGGCAGTGGATAAACGCCATGGCTTATGTGCTACCCCACCCATCGCCAACCTTGCGCCTGTAATGGTATTATTTTCGATATGCAAGGCAGCAGCCACCGAAACCAGGGCAAAGGCATATGATGTACGGTCGCGGATTTTTAAATAGTAAACGTGTTTGTTATAAGCAGATGATGCTGTGGGCAGATCAACTGAAGTGATCAGCTCACCTTTTTGCAGGGTATTATCAAGTTCGGGATGGTCGCCTGGCAAGCGGTGAAAATCACCAATCTTAATGGCTCTCGGGCCTTTTACACCCGTTACGTGGATGGTGGCATCCAATGCGGCCAGCGCCACATTCATATCACTGGGGTTAACGGCAATACATTTATCGCTGGCGCCAAAAAGGGCATGCATGCGATTAATCCCCTCCAACGCTCCACAACCGCTTCCGGGTGTACGTTTATTGCAAGGCATGGCAGTATCAAAAAAATAAGGACAGCGGGTGCGCTGCATAAGATTGCCCCCAACGGTAGCCATATTGCGCAGCTGCGGCGAAGCACCGGCATTGATAGCCAGCGCCAGCAACGGGTATTGCGCCTTTATATAAGCGTGCTCAGCAACCTCACTATTGGAGGCTAAAGCGCCGATGTGCATACCTGTGGCCGTTTTTTCTATCTTTTTAAGCGGGAGGCGGTTAATATCAATCAACTTATCCGGTACTACCAATCCCATCTTCATCATATCAACCAAATTGGTTCCGCCTGCCAAAAAGTAACCGTTTGGTTCTTTTGCCAATGATTTAACGGCGACAGCCGTTTCGGCTGGTCGTGTGTATTGAAACTGGTTCATACCATACCTCCTTTAACTTCCTGAATAGCCTTAACAATATTGGGATAAGCGCCGCAACGGCAAATATTGCCGCTCATAAACTCCCTGATCTCTGTTTCAGAACCGGAATGGCCTTCTTTAAGCAAAGCCACAGCCGACATGATCTGTCCCGATGTGCAATATCCGCATTGAAAACCATCATGCTTAATAAAAGCCTCCTGCATAGGGTGCAGCTCTTCCTCTTTGGCAAGGCCTTCAATAGTGGTTATCTTTTTACCATCATTTGTTAATGCAAGACTTAGGCATGAGTTAACGCGTACGCCATTTACATGTACCGTACAAGCGCCGCACTGGCCGCGGTCGCAACCCTTTTTGGTACCCGTAAGGTCGAGGTATTCGCGCAGCACTTCCAGCAAGGTCACGCGCGGTTCAACCATCAATTCATGTTTTACACCGTTCACCTCCAGGTGCAGGGCTTTGCTTTTCAAAAACGCCGGCAAGTTTCTCATCCCATTGGTTTTCGGCCGCTTTAACTACAGTACCCGGTGTTAAGGCAATGGCCGTTAACAGCGATGTTTGCTTAAGAAAATCACGGCGCGTTCCGTTTGAATTGTCTTCGCCGTCGGTTGGAGTGCAGGGCTTTGTTGTAGACATATACAGCGATTTATAATTACACCAAGATAGCACTTTTAATATCAATAACTCCGTAACAAATTTGTTTTGAACAATGAAAAATCCAATTATTCAATCGCTGCGCTTTTAATATTTCTTCTAACAAAAGTTTAGGGCTAACTTTAAGCAAATACTTCACAATGAAAATGATCCCACTTTTTAAATGCCGGGACTTACACCAGGCCGTTGGTTTTTACACTAACGTGCTTGATTTCAGGCTCAAATACCCAGAAGCCACCGCTGACGACGGCGTTATTGACCTAATAAGCGAATTTGGAGAGCTGCAGTTATCAGTATATGAAAGCGACCACTTATTTGGTTCGGTGGTAAATGTTTGGGTTAATGATATGGATAGCCGGTTTACATATTACCTATCCCGCGGGTTGGATACCTCAGTTAAAAAAGAATCGCCCGTTCACCAGGGACCAACCGACCAAACCTGGGGAACGCGCGAGTTTTATGTTACGGATACTGACGGCAATACTTTACGGTTTTGCCAGCGGCAACGGTAGATATTTATTGAATTACCCTAATCCCGGCTGGGGCATTAATCACCGATTTCACTTTACCATCAGCCTGCTTAACATGTTTAATTTTCACAATACCATATGGCGTTGGATAAGTACCTTCGACAAAGCTCAGATCGCCCAAATGGGGTTCAATCTTAATTACCTTACAACCCGGCGCTATTACCTTTACACCCAATACATACTCGGTTAACCACGGTGTTGGCCCTGATGCCCAGCCATGCGAAAGGCTATGCCTGAAACCTTTATAACAATAAGCGCCATAATCACCATGGATATCTTTTTTACCATCGGGCACCAACTCATCTATCCGCGAAGCGTTGGGCAGCCAGTCGATATTAAAATCTTCCCAAAAAGTAGTAGCGCCAAGGTTCAGCATCGGTCCCCAAAAGTTACGGATAGCATCAATGCCACCCTGGTAGTCGCCGGCTTTGGCTTTGGTCAACAGCATATAATAACCAAAAAACGTTGAGTAATTGTGTACTCCATCTTTAGAAAGAATATCGTTTGCTTTTTCGGCAGGGAGTAAACCCGATAAGCCCAATAAGGCTGCTGCCTGTTTTGAACCGCTGGCATCCGGCACATTATTTTTTAGTTTAGCAACCGCGGCTTCGCATTTTTTGGCGGTGGCCGGATCTTTCAATATTTTGCAGAGCTCGGCACCGGCATTCAGGGTCATCACCAGCATGGCCTGTAAGCCGGCATGAATAGCAGGTTTATTTTCGCTCGATGGCCAGTCTAAAAACCGACCGGCACCGTCCAGCTTTTCGCTGCCGTTTGCATCAACCTGTACAGCGTACTGATCCAGCAACTTTACCAGGTAAGCTTTCTGCTGCTGCAGATATTTCAAATTACCGGTATGCATATACCAATCGCGTTGGATCAGGATCCACCACATGGAATAGGATACCATCCCGTTCATGTAGCCCGGCAAAGGGGTAGTGTTCCGTGCCAGATCAAGGCTCTTTGACACCACCGGATTATCGCCAAATACAGCGGCAATGGTTGATGTTTCGGGATGCATATCACCTACCCAAACCAGCTTATCGCGCTTGATTCCGTCCCAAAGATAATCCTGCATGTTAAGATGGACGGTGTACGCACCGGTAAGCCAGATTTTGTTAAGCAACGTATCACTGCATTTAAATGAGCCGAGGTAAGGGATATCGCGGTAAACAAAAATGGCCCTTGCTTCTTTCAGCTTAAGTTGACTGTTATCATCCACCAAATCTATCCGTACAAAACGAAAACCGGTGTTGCCGATTTCCAGCTTACCCAACCATGGCAGGGACACGATCATGTCGCGCATAGCGTGGTCGTTAGTAGCGCCTTTTATGGTATCGATATCTGACATAGCTTCGCTCGCCGATTCGCCAAAACGGATACGCACCCTCACCGGCTTGCCACCCCTCGACTGATCGGTTACCAATTGCAAACCGCCGTGCAATTCCTTACCAAAATCAAGCAATAAACCGGGCTTTCCCTTTTCATTACTTTGAAGAATGCACAAGTCATTACCTGAAAGATTGGCTTGTCCATCACCTTGCTTCAGCAGTTTTTCGGCATTGATAATATTGGTAGCGGCATCAGCCGATTTCCAAAGGATGCGGATCGGAGAAAGATATTTCCTCACCGTTTCTGTCGATTGCGCTTCGGCAGATCGCTTAGCATCAAAAACCGGAGGAAGCTTTTGGGCCTTGCAAATAAAACAGATGATAGTCAATATGAGTATACCGATGATTTTCTTCATGTGAAAATACCTTTTTGCCTACTTTTATAATTTCCCTCTGAAGAAGGTACACAATGGAAAATGCCACAGCAAAGGTGTATTTCGCACTGCTTTATTAGTTGCCCGGTTAAACATAGTCTTTTTCATCGATTCAAGTTCGTTAACCGCGCTTTCTTTGAAGATATTACCGAAGACTAAATACCAAATGATACAGATTTATCGTAAAAGCTGGTAAGTTTATAATTAAACAATACTAACGCTTTCATCATGATCTGGCATCCTGTACTATCTTTTTTAATACATTATATTATCGATTGTATTTAACGCTCTCCTCTGGAGATCTTACTTCAGGAACAAGTAAAAAATGTGCCGAAGGTGCAAAAGGTTTGCATGGCAATAGGATTATCATCTGCAACTAAACTCACCATGAGCAGGCCGAATAATATTGCAGACATAATCATTTTACGTTCCGCTCACGGTCTTCCGTTTGCATCCGGAAGACCATATGAGCCGAAAAGTGTTATTTAAACGGGGATCTTATCTGAAATGTGACCTCAGCATCCAGGCCATGCCTTCATGTGTTTCCATAAGGCCGGTAATAAAATCACTGGTACCGGCATCATTGTACTTGCTAACAAAAGGATCGATATTACCGCGGATAAACTCGATGATGCTTTCATGGTCTTCAAGCAATTCTTTCAAAAAACCAAGGCTATCATTTTTATGATCAAGTTTTTCGGTTAAATGGGTAAGTTGTAATAATTGGGTTAAAGTAGCAGGCGCGTAATGGCCTATCTTACGGATGCGTTCGGCCACGCTGTCCATAATTTCATCAAGCTCGTTGTATTGCTGTTCAAAAAACACATGCATTGAATGAAAGTCGGGACCTTCAATATTCCAGTGGGCATTACGGGTTTTGGTGTACAGTACAAATTCGTCGGCTAATAATTTGGCTAACTGATCTGAAACGGCCTGGCGGTCGGCTTCGTTAATTCCGATGTTTGTTTTCATGATATATGTAATTTGTGATTGCTATTTCTTGTTATAACTTATTCATATTGGGGCGAATGCTTACACATGCTGAACTGTGTTTTTACTGGGCCAATATAACGTAAATGCGGTTACCTCAAAGTAAAAAATAAACAGTGCATGATGATCATGGTATGTGTATGACAAATCCCAACCAATAGATGACAGTACAGGCGTGATAAACACCATCGCCCCGCAGATTATGACTTTCATGCTATGTAGTTTTTTTGGAAGTGTCATCATACAATTTAGTCAGTACCACATTTACAACTGCATCAAATTAGTGAAGCGGGCAACGGCAATCATCAACGCTCTTTTCAGGTAGAGATCTATCAGGACAGGATCATTTCAATATGGTCGATACCATCTTCATCATAAATTTCACCATCAATTTTAAAGCCCGACTGTTCATAAAACTTGACAGCATAGTACTGTGCCCCTATCCGGATAGGCACATCCCCATAGATCTTTTTAGTTTGATCGATAGCGGCCAGGGTTAGTATTTTACCTACACCTGTACCGCGTACTTTTTTGCTGCTAACTATACGCCCAATTGATGCTTCGGCATATGATTTACCCGCGGGTACAATACGGGCATAAGCCACCAGTTCCTGATCATCATCAAACAATAACAGATGGTGGCAAGCGTAGTCTTTATCATCGGTGTCTAAAAACACACAATTTTGTTCAACTACAAATACCTCGCTCCTGAGCTTTAGTAATTGGTACAACTCGGTAACGGTTAAATCGTTAAAAGCTTTGCAAATTTGAGTGTAGTTCATGGTGTTTGATTTTTCTCTCGCAAAGGCGCAAAGTTTTTTTGCCGATTTGCTTGTGTCGCTAAAGTAAATATTTCTGAGAAAAGCAGAAAGTATGGCCAGTTACTTAAAAAAAGTCATACCGAACTTGTTTTGGGAATGCACAGAACAAGCCATCTGTTAAACATCCATCAACTTAGCATGTGGGCGCCTAAATAAAAGTGATGCCCAGTTGCTATATAAACTGCCACTTGTAATAAAGAGGCATTACCTTATCCCGTTGAAATCACATTTTTTTCAACAATCCCTTATTGCAACCTGGTAAAAAATTATTTTCGCAGCCTGATAAATTAATCATTCTATTACCCAACATGTCTGCATCTCATTCCCTGTCGCCGGTACAGGTCGATCTTGTACGAATTGTTTCAAAATATGTGTTGCTTGAAGAAAGCCGGAGAAATTTAAAAGGCCGCTGCCCTTTCCATAAAGACCAGGCAACCTCCCTGATGGTATCGCCCGAAAAAAATATTTTTCAATGCTTTGGCTGCGGTAAAGGCGGCGGCCCTGTTGAATTTGTAATGGCCATTGAACACAAAACCCGCGAAGAGGCAATTCAAATGATTGCGGGAACTAATTAGGGAAAACTTAATACAGCTTTTTAACCGCCTTCATCCACTCCCGGGCAATAAGTTCATGCCCTGCCGGCATGGGATGAACACCATCCCAGATCCAATGCTCAGCTTTGGCTTTTTGCAAGGCCTTATTAAACACATCCTGCAAAGGCACAAAAATGGCGTTAAATTTTGAAGCAAGTGAGTTAACCATAACCTGTCGTTTTTGAACTTCAGTTGTCCATAGCTCCGGGTTCTTGCTTACCATACCAACTGGTAAAATAAAAGGCTCTAACATGATCAGCTTAACGTCGGGTAACGCAGCTTTGGTTTGTGTTAACATCCTATCATAAGCATTGGCGAAATCTTCGGCGGTTGCTTTATCGCCCTGCATAATTACCCTGTGCACATCGTTAATGCCTATCAGTATGCTTAATACATCGGGCTTAATATCCAACGTATCCTTTTGCCAGCGTGCTGCAAGGTCATTTACGGTATTCCCGCTAATGCCCCTGTTAAAAAATTGGTAATCACGGCCGGGATAGTCAAAATTAATGCGGGCGGTTATCAGGTAAGCATAGCCCTGCCCGTAAACATGGTTCCAGTCTTTATCATAACTACGACCGCCATCGGTTATCGAATCACCTTGAAACAGGAAGGTTTTGCCTACGCCATCATCGGGAAGATATTTATCATCTGTGCCAGATGCTGATGCCAATCCTGGTGCTGCCACCACCGCGGCTCCGGCCAGCGATGCTTTCTTTAAAAAATCTCTCCTGCTGTTACTCATAAGCTGCTTACTAACTGGTATGATTTGCCTTTTTCTGTATTGATCACCAACTCATACCCCTCTTTTATTTTAACAGGAGTAACACTTAAACCTTTAACTGTCAGTTTAGATTTAGATAAAACACGACAGGTGCCTCCTGCTTTTGATAAAATATCGGCGGTCACAACCTTGCCCGCTGCCCATTTCATGTCAACTACAAATGCGCCCCTTGCTACCAAACCTTTAATTTCACCATTTGCCCAGGCATCGGGCAATGCAGGTAGCAGGTGTACATTACCGTTCTGGCTTTGCAGCAGCATTTCGGCCAAACCAGAGGTGCCACCAAAATTTCCATCAATCTGGAACGGCGGATGGGCATCAAACATATTTGGATAGAGGCCCCCACCCTCGCTGTAGTTGTATCCACTTTCGCCGGTTAAGCGCAGCAGATCGCGGTAAAGTTTGTAGGCATGGTTGCCATCTCTCAACCGGGCCCAAAGGTTTACTTTCCAGGCCAGGCTCCAGCCGGTGCTTTCATCACCGCGTAACTCTAACGATCTTTTAGCCGCGGCTGCCAACTCAGGATTTGTAGCTATCGAAATTTCATTAGCCGGGTAAACCGAATATAAATGCGATACATGGCGGTGATGCGGGTCAGGCGATTCCTGGTCTTTGTACCATTCCTGCAATTGGCCTTTACTGCCTATCTGATACGGGATCAGTTTAGCTTTTTTGGCGATAAGCGAATCCCTGAAAGCTGCATCAACGCCCAGTACCTTAGTTGCTGCTATCAGGTTATCAAACAGATCGCGGATGATGCCCATATCCATTGTAGTAGAAACAGAAACATCCCCGGTTTTACCCTCAGCATAAATAAAATCATTTTCGGGCGACATAGACGGTGCAGTTACCAAATGGCCCTGACCATCGGGCACTAACCAATCAAAAGTAAATTCGGCGGCGCCTTTCATTAAAGGGTAAGCTGTATTTTTTAAAAACGCTTTATCGCCGGTATATAAATAGTGCTCCCAAAGATGACGGGTTAGCCAGTCGCCACCCATTGCCCAGTTTGCCCATTTAGGGTCGCCATGACCAAGGTCGCCTACGGGGTTAGCCAAAGCCCAGATATCTGTATTATGGTGGGTTACCCAGCCCTTAGCATGGTAGAAATCTTTAGCAACACCAGCGCCCGTTTCCGACAATCCTTTGATCAGCTCAAATAAAGGCTGGTGCATTTCAGACAGGTTACAATCCTCTGCCATCCAGTAGTTCATTTGCACGTTGATGTTGCTGGTATAGTTTGAGCTCCATGGTGCACGTAATTCTTTATTCCAGATGCCCTGAAGGTTAGCAGGAACGCCCGGTGTTCTGGAGCTGCTTATCAACAGGTAACGGCCATATTGAAAATATAAAGCTTCAATGCCAGGATCAGTACCATGATTCTTATTGTAAAGCGCAAGTCGTTCATCAGTAGGCAATTCGGCATGACTGCCCTTGTTATCGTTAATTTTAAGGCTTACCCTGTTAAAAAAACGATGATAATCGGTCAGGTGGGCGGCGAGCAACTGTGCATAAGGTTTGGCAGCAGCTTTATCAAGGTATTTGGCCGCAACCTTTTCGTCGCCATCAGGGCATTGGTTGTATGCTTTAAAACTGGTGGCTGCGGTAACATACAGCGTTAAACTTGATGCCCCTTTTACGGTGATCCCGCTTGTATCGGCAGTTATTTTACCATCACTGCTTACGGCCTTTGCCAACACCTCATAACGCATACCCCGGCACTTATCATCATCGGCATAAACTATGGGATTTTTTGAATCAACATAGCTTGGCTCAACATGTGCTGGGGCCTTGCCGCTTAATTGTAGTATATTTTTATTCAGCACCTCTTTTTGAAACCTGAGCTGGCTGTTAGTATTTATTTTAAGATTTAACTGTTTAGGCTTATCGGCAGTAAACCGGATCACGATCACCTTATCGGGTGCCGAAGCAAAAATCTCGCGTTTATAGTTTACACCGCCAATCGTATATTTTGTTGTGGCAACAGCATTACCGATATTCAGGTCGCGGTAATAGTTTGCACTGTTAACTCCATTATATGATTGTTTGATATGCAAATCGGCCATAGGCAGATAGCTTTCAGAGTACAAACCCTGCATCTTTTTTGTCAGTTCATGCGCCTTTTGATAATCGCCTTTAAATAATGCCTCCCTCACTTGGGCCAAATACTGAAATGCACCGGGATTTACATTTTGCTTCACCGGCCCACCCGACCATAAAGTTGATTCATTAAGCTGCAGCAATTCATCATCAACACCACCAAAAACCATGGCACCCAACCGGCCGTTACCGATGGGCAAGGCTTCCGTCCATACCTTTGCGGGTTGTTTATACCATAAAGTATTGTTTTGGGCGTTTGCGTTAAACGCAACCAGTTGCATGCATAGTGGTAAAACTGCAGACAGGAGTGCTGCTTTCAGAGCTTGGTTCATAAAATAGGTTACAATTGTTTTTACAAGTATAACAACGGGATATCTATAAAAAATAATGCTTATTGGCATTTTTATATCCAAAACGGTTAGTGCTCAATAAAAAAACCCGCTTTGCGGGCGGGCTCTCATCAGTTAGTAGTTAGTTATTGTGTAATTATCTTCTTTCGTTATAAACCTGGAACTCGGCTATTGATACCTGGTGATCGGCCTTATCTATCGAGATCCGTACTTTACCAGCCCATACCCTGTCAAAACGATGAACTTTAATCTTGTTAGCATTCTCACCGTCAAACAATGGCTTCCAGCTTCCGTTAAGGTAATATTCTAAATGGTAATGTGAAATATTCGGCTTTTCTTCGGCAATAACAATGGTATTCAGGGCCTGGTCTTTCTTAAAGTCGATCTCGTACCATGGATTCTTAACTGTTGGGTTTGATACCCATGAACTATGAAAATCATCATCGTTCGCAAAATCCATAATGGCCGAATCATCGCTCCAGCTTGAACTTGCCGGTTGATTTTTAGCAATATTTGATGAGATGATAGGCGCATCCAGTTGAGAGAGTTTAGCAAGCGGACCTTCGTTTTTCCAAAGCTTGCCGATCTCCTTAAGCGCGGCAAGGGCGTTATCGTCAAACAAGCCATCGCGATTAGGCGCTACATTCAGGATAAAATTGCAGTCAACGTTGTTCAACGGTTTCAGGATATCATTAACCAACTTGGCAGGTTCTTTAACCTGGGCTGCCGGGTGCTTTGTTTCCCAAAACCAGGTTGACTGCAGCGGTAAACAGGCAATGGCCGGCATGCGGTTATCTTTAGTTGATACACGTTGCCCTGCACCCATTTCATAAGTTTTGATATCGGTATAATACATGCCCTCGGCGGGGTATTTGGCTCCGTTAAGGTCCATTACGAGGCAGTTTGGCTGTAATGATTTTACCAGTGTGTAGATCTCTTCAAACGGAACATCATCATACGAGATCCTGGACCATGGGGCATCCCATCCGTCAATGATCAATGCAGAAACCTCGCCGTATTTGGTCATCAGTTCTGTGATCTGTGCTTTTACCATTTCAATATGCTTTGGCGTGATCATGTTTGGCCTTAACCTGTGATGGGTATCCAGAATAGAATAATACAGGAACACTTTTAAACCGTTAGCCCTGAACGCATCGGCATATTCTTTAACCACATCCTTTTTCAGCGGACTGTTCATTACGTTATAATCGGTTGTTTTGGTATCCCAGATACAAAAACCGCTGTGATGTTTGGTAGTGATACAACCGTAAGTCATGTTGGCCGATTTTGCCGCCTTTGCCCATTGATCGCAATTGAGTTTTTTTGGATTGAAGATGGTTGGCAATGCTTCCGGATCGGCCCAGTCCTGATCCATATAGGTTGGGATGTTAAAGTGGATAAACATGCCAAAACGCAGGTCGACAAATTCCTGCTGAAGCTGGGCAAGCGGTTTTACAGGCTGCTGCGCTGTTTGTGCTTTTAGTGAGAGTGAAGCCGCACAAAAGGCTGCTAAGCATATAGCTCTTAATTTAAACATGATTGGGTTGTTGGTTAAATTGATAAAACGTTTTAACAATCGCAATATCACATTTAAATTTAATGTTTAGATTATCGAAAATTGACATTACATTCAGCTTATTTGGCGTGGCGAGGATAAAAACATATGCCGCCGCTCGGCTCCAGCCGAGTGGCAACTATTTTGCGGCCTCTGGCCGCCGTGTTTAAACTTGCGCTCATTATAATGATTGCAAGAAAGGCACTTGTTATAAATAAGCTCAAGACATACATACATCATACCGGCGGCCGGAGGCCGCGTGATAGTTGCCACTCGACTGGAGCCGAGCGGCGGCAAGTTGTTTCACTAAAACAAATCCGGATAATCCGTAATCACACCATCAACACCTAAACTTTTGAGTTGTTCTATTTCCTTTTTGGTATTTACTGTCCATGGTAGTACTTTAATCTTTGCATCATGGCATTTCTTTACCAGGTTGGCATCAACCAGTTTATAGTCCGGACTGTAGATGAATGGGGTAAAGCCCAAATCGGCCATATTATCTTCAAACGTTTTTTTGTTTTCGATAAGATAAGAAGTACGCACATCATGATATTTTTTGTGGATGATCTGCAGCGTACGTCTATCAAATGACTGGATCACCACGTAAGGCAGGATTTTCTTTTCGATCAAAACAGCCATCAAACGCTCCGCGAATTCATCCGGGCTTGGATTATAAATACCATCCCCTTCTGGTGAGCATTTGGTTTCGATGTTGTAGAATACCGGCTTTTTATGATTTACCTTAATATAATTCTGAACCGAATCAATCAGTTCAGACAACAGCGGCATGTAGGTTTTGATCTTTTGCTGGCGCGGAAATTTACTGTAGGGCTTTGAGCCTACATCATATTTTTTCAGATCCTCATATTTCATTTTATAGAGGATCAGGTTTTTTGCTTCCTCCTTGCTGATCTCCTTACCATCGGGCGTAAGCGAAAACAGCGGATTGATGTATTCATCATGCGATAAAACCACCTGCCCATCCGCGGTAATATGCGTATCCATCTCCAGCGTGGTAACAACACTAAGATCGATGGCGTTTTTCATTGCAGGAATGGTATTTTCGGGCCTCAGTCCCCTGCCGCCGCGATGTGCTTCGGCACTGAATGAGGGGAAATCTGCATTTTTTAGTTCCATGTTTTTAACAACAGTAAAGCCTGATAACAAGATAAGACTTATTCCGGTAACAAAGTTCAATTTATTTTGCATCTAATTCGCTTGAATATTTATTCCCAAATCGATCTGTAGCTTCAACCCTAACCTTTTTAACCGACGGCTCAAAATGCGCCACAAACAAATGCCCTGTCTCATGGGGCTCAACAAAATGGCGGCCTGCCGGCAACTGATCACCTTTATACAAACTTACCGATAAGGGATCATATCCCTGCTCTTTTGATAATGCTCCCATTGGTTTGTCATCTAAATAATACACAACTTTCCACTGCGGATCATAGTTCCAAACATTAGCAATCAGGCGCATCTGGTTGGTCAGTTTTTCGGCATAAACACTGATCTGATTTTCGGCCGGTAACCCTGTAGATTTATAGTACCATTTTAATTCGGTGCCGTTTACTGAGTACACGCCATAACCGCGCGGGGTACCATCAACGCAGATTGGCCCTGTCCACCAGCCGCCGCATACGGTGCCGTGGTTATGTTCAAAAATGCCATTGGTGATATTGTTATCATGGTAATGCGTATGGCCCGACATGATGTGCACATTGCTGAAGCCTTCCAATACTTTATAAAAATCCTGGTTATTTTTCACCTGGTTATAAACCGGGATATGTAGGTTGATGATCAGCAATTGGCCTTTCTTAACATATTGCAGATCTTTTGCCAGCCAGCTTAACTGATCTTCCGTGATATAGCCATCGTACTCGCGTTCAACGCCCAGGTACCGAACGTTATCCAATACTACATAATGTGCTTTACCACGGTTAAAGGAATAATAAGTTGGCCCATAGATCTGCTTAAAAGTAACATCCGAGGTTTCATCCCCTCCCATGCGGTAATCCATGTCGTGATTACCTATCGCCTGGAAAAACGGGATGCCCATTTGAGCAACAGCTTCATTATAGGCCGGAAAAAGCTCATGGTTATCCCAAACAATATCACCTACGCAAATGCCATGCACCAACGCGTTTTTCCCCAATGATTTTATGGTAGCAATAGTGTCGGGAACCGAGGTATCCATCATTTGTTTCACATCCTTTTTGTTTTTCACCTGTGGATCGGCCCAGATGATGAAGTGATGGTTATTATCATCAACTTTTAAAAGCTCCAGCTTAAAATCAAAATGCGAACTGCCGCCTATGTTTTCGTAATGTTTAGCTACGTTATAATCTGTTTTAAACTCATAGCCTGATGGGGTACTCATGAATATGCTTTTGGCTTTTTCATTGGGAGTAAGCTCGTAATAGCCTTTATCATCGGTAATCACTACCGAAAAACCGTCGGATATTACTACTCCTTTAATTCCTTTTTTGCCTGCGGTGACACGGCCTTTAACTGTATCCCCTTTTAATATTTGAGTAAGAGCGTTGGCACGCAGCGAGATGAACGCGCCGCCCGTTATAAGGCCTACGCACTGTAAAAATGACCTTCTGTTCATTTGATGATATTTTCGAAGCTCAAACAGATGTTTAGCTTTGGTAAATGTGTAAGAAAAAAGGCCGGTGATAAATTTCAAGTAGTCAAAAGCTTTCAATTCCCTCCCCAGGGAGGGGCGCGACGGGAAAGTGTAATGGCAGGGAGGGGTTATTCGCCTTGCCGATCAAATGACCCGGCGGATAAAACCCCTCCCTACACCCTCCCCAAGGGAGGGAATCGCACATTCCCTGCTTTTACACCTATAAATTCATCACGGCCTTTTTATTGTATTTAGTTTTGAATCGTTGTTACGCCAGTAGCTGTTTCAATAGCAGTAATTGGCGATGTTAGTGTAAGTGTAACGCTGGTCACTGTTCTGCCGGTTACCCACCTGCCGGTAAGCGCATCGTAAACACCACCCAACTGGCTAAATAAACCATCAGTTGGCAATGGGAGCTTAGATGTATTTGAGCCACCGCCATAAAAGCCTTGCTCTGTACGGGTTACCGGGTTAATGGTACTGTAATAATCGGTATTGGTGATGCGGTAACCAATCTCCGGCGGGCCAGCCGAGTACACGGTACCACCGCCACCATACATGATCACATCAAGCGGAACACTTGTGGCATTAACTGTTATGCCCGCGAAAACTGCAACGCCGGCTACGTTACCACTGTTAGCTAACAGATTGGTAGTTACATTCCCGAAATCAGCACCGGGCACTTCGGCATACATAGTACTGTTGATCCAGTTGGATGAGCTGATATCGGTTGAGCCCTTGCCCCAGATATTTTTATTACCCCCTACGTAAAAAAACTGCCCTTTTTTAACTGTGCCCGATGTAAGGTTAAACTTGTAAGTTTTTGCCAAACCTTGCGCCCAGCCATTGGCAGGTGCCGGGTTGGTACCCGCGTTATTACAGGTTACAACGGCATAATTGGTTACCGAAAAATCGATATCCTTAGTTGCCTTGAACTGAATATATTCATAATTACCATCGCTGCCCGAAGGATTGGTAAGGTATCCGGTTATAATAATCGGCGATGGCTTGGTTGCCGCAAGTGTAAACACATCATCAATAGTACGCGGCCAAAGCTGCAACCTGGTATCCGTACCAGATGTTACCGCAAACGGGATGCCTGTAAAATTAGCGCTGAACGGCAATTCGGTACTTGCGAAAGCAGCGTTTGCCTCTGTATGCATGGTTATTTTGCCAAAACCATCATTAAGTGTTTTATCACCCGCGTAGGTTTCGCCCTGCTGCGGCTCCGGATCAGTAACCGCTTTGGCTATAGTAACCAGCGTGCCTTCATAAACGTCCGGCGAAGCCAGTAAAGTAGCTGACGGAACAGATTGTACTTTGATAGGTCTGTTATCGGCAACTTTACTTACTGATGTTTCAGTAAGACCTTTAACACGCATACTGCCATTTACTTTGGTAAGTGTAGCGCCATCAACTTGCACTATTACCGAATCGCCCGGAACATAATTTGCAGCTGCGCTGCCTATTTCAAGAGAAATTCCTCGTACAGCATTGCGGCGGTTATTTTGTACCACCAATACGCCGGCCGGACTGTTACCTGCCGCCGCATTTGATATTACTACACCCACTATTTCCTTAGCCCCACCCATGTTGTTGCTGTTCAGCACAACATCCGAGCCTTTGTAAATAGCGCGAAGGTCAACAACTGCTATGATGGGGCTTAATGTACCTTCGGCATAATTATTCTTTTTACATGAACTTATACCGGCGGCCATTGCAAGCACCAGTAATAAATATACTTTTTTCATTTTATGGATCTCTTAGTTTAAAACCGGGTTATTATTGTTTTTGCCACCACACCTGTGTGCTTATCTCATCGGCACCCTGTGCAGCTACCGCAGCCTTGTAACTATCAGGATTGGCCGATTGTACATAAACCGGGTATTGCAGCCTGGCCGGCATAATACCGTTGTTCTTTAAACCATTACCTTTCGGCAATACCGGGTGGCCGGTACGGCGATATTCAAACCATTGCTCAAAATCAGTGTAAAACATGGAGTAGTATTTCTGAACATGGATCATCTCCATTTTTTCATCAAGCGGAGCAGCATTATCCCACGTAATATCAGCGCCTGCTAAATAGGTATCAATAGGTACTGTATATGTCGGGATCCAGAAAGTGATACCAGCCTGAACACCGTTTTTATAATAAGTAGCAGCATCGCCGGCTATCCAGCCCTTGGCAGCGGCTTCGGCAAGGATAAATTGCAACTCCGAATAGTTCATGATGTTACCCATCAACGGATCGTTCATTAACGTAGTTGTTGATGTGGCAGATTGGAAATATGATTTGATACCAACATTTTCACCTGGGGCATAACCACTTGGAATCCCCTGTATGCCACCCTGGTAACTTGATATCGACCAGCGGTTGTTAACCAGCCTCGGATCGGCCCATTTAGCCAGGTTGTTTACAAAAAACTCGCAAATACCGGGTTGCCGCCAGTCCTGTTCGCGTACTCCCCCAATAAATGGAGATGTCAAGGCACCGGAGCCTGTCCACCGCAAAACTGCCGAATCATCATTGCTGCCCATAATGGGGTAAGCATCCGGATTGGTATCAACAATTTGTTTGATCTTGGCGATCACATCAGCCGAAACATCGGCTTTGCCCGATACCCTTAACAACAACCTTAAATAAAGCGTGTTACCAAACTTGCGCCATTTTAAAGCATTCCCGTTAAATACCGGATCACTGCCGGCAACTACGTTTGCTGAAGCATTAAGCAGGGTGTCTGCTGCTTCCAGGTTTTTAAAAATATCCAGGTAGATCTCTTTCTGTTTATCAAACTTTGGTGTAAAGTTTCCGTCCTTGCCTTTGTTCGAATCAAAGTAAGGTACATCGCCATAAGTATCGGTGAGCATGGAGTACAACCATGCCTGACAAATGAGCGAAATGCCCATATAAGTTTTGTTATAGGTAACCTCCTTGCTGGCAATGGTATAAATATCTTTAAAGTTAGTTAACTGGGTATACCAGGCATTCCAGGTAACATCGGCCCAGGTACGTTTGATGTCATACCTGAACACCCTACCCTCCGAGTCGCCTGCATCAACTGTAACCTGCATCAGCTCGTTATTAAAATTACGGGCACGAAGCATATTAGTACCCAATGTATTCACCAATGCCGGGGCCAGCAATTGCTGCGGCAAGGCATTAGGCGTACCGTTGGGATCGGTATTAAGTGCAATAAAATCCTTTTTACATGACGACATTATGCTAACGAACAACATCGTCATTGATATAAGTATATATCCGTTCCTTTTCATATTGTTAATTATTAAATGCCAATAACTATGTTAAAACCAAATGTGCGGGTTGATGGAAACTGCGCCACTTCAAATCCCTGCACAATGTCGGTACCCGAAAGCGTACCAAATTCAGGATCGAAGATTGGCCACTTAGTCCAGATGTATAGGTCACGACCATATACACCTACCGTAGCACGCGTTAATCCGAGGCGTTTAACTAAACGAGGGCTCAATGAATAATCAAACCTTGCCTCGCGGAATTTCAGGAAGTTGGTTGAAAACGTATTACCTTCGGCATTATCAATACCATAGTGTGAGCGGTAGTAACCGTCAACATCTGTTGCAATAACATCGTTCGGTCTGTAACTGCCGTCCGGGTTTTGGATAACGCCTTTGCCTATGATACCGTTATACCTGCCGGGTAGGGTGAGCGTTGTTTTACCCTGCTCGGCCAGTTTATAGTTTGAAAGCGAATATGATACACCGCCAACCTGGGCATCAAACAACAGGTGCAGGTTAAATTGCTTATACCTGAAATCGTGCCCCATGCTTGCTTTCCATTTAGGGATAGTGTTGCCTAAATAAACCAGGTTATCAGCTAATTTGGCAAAACCTGTAGAAGCATCATAAACGATCTGCCCATCAGGCGAGCGCAAATAACCGCGACCGTACATATCGCCCATACTGCCGCCTACACGGGCAACAATCTGGCCACCGCCGGTAGGGCCATTCCGCAACACAACCGCGCTATCGGCAAGTTGCTCAATGGTGTTTTTATTGGCGCTGAAGGTTGCAGTAACATTCCAGCTAAACACGTTGGCTTTGCGTATAGGCGTTCCGTTCAATGTAATTTCGATGCCTTTGTTGTTTACCTTACCTACGTTGATAACTGCCTGGTTATAACCTGACGATTGATCCACAGTACGGCTCAGGATCTGGTTTTTAGTGTTACCCGTATATAAAGCTATATCAAAACCTAAGCGATTGCTGAACATCCTGGTTTCGGCACCAACTTCAAGCGTTGTGGTGCGTAAAGGTTTCAGATCGGGGTTTGACAGCGTACGCGGGTTTTGCAAACCACCTGCATAAGTGCTACCCGCCGATACATAATTAAATGAGGTTTGATAAGGGTTTGTTGTACCGCTACCAACACCTGCAAGCGATGCCCTTAGTTTTGCATAGTCAATAAATTTAGGCAGCTTAAATGCTTCAGACGGTAAAAAGCTCATGCTTGCCGATGGATAGAAGAAACCAACCTGATCGGTACGGTTCGCGGTAGCCAGTGTACTGATCCAATCCTGACGGGCTGTTAAATCTACATACAAGTAATCTTTAAAAGATGTCGATAACAAGCCGTAAAAGCTGTTGATAGCATATTTTGATTTATAAGGCAACGTAACCAGCGGACCAGCATTGTTAGCCATCGAATACACGCCCGGATATACTAACGAGTCGGCACGTACCTCATCGCGGTTATAATTGTTGCGGAGCATACTGCCGCCTGCTGTAGCGGTAATGTTAACATCGTGCGTTATTTTCTTGTTGTATTTCAACAGGAAATCGGCACCCTGCTCTTCCGAATAGATGTTTTGTGTACGGTACGAGCCTTTCGGGTATTTACTTCCGGCATCATATGGACGCTGCTGTGCGCGCTGCTCATAGCCCATGTCTAAAGTAGCACGAACCTGTATGCTAAACTCTTTTGTGACATTATAAAGTGCCTCTACGTTTCCTGTAACCGAGTTACGGTTTGACTTGTTGATAAACTCATTTGATACTGCGTAGGGGTTTTCAGGGAACGAACTGAAAGGATAAAATATGGCTTTGCCATCCTGCCCGTTTTTCCAGTAGTTTTTTAACCAGTTCAGATCGGCATTGGGCTGCCAGAAAATAAACCAGTACATCAATGACTGGTTACCATAGCCCGCCCGCCGGTAAGTTATCACTGTTTCTGTTGTTGTAGTTTACTTTTGCGTTGATGGTCAACTTATCATTGATCTTTGAATTTACCGATAAAGCGATGCTGTTACGGGTATATCCTGTGTTAGGTGTTATCCAGTGATTGGTAACGTTGGTTGCCGAGAAACGGGCGGTTGTTTTATCGCTGCCGCCGTCAACACTTACCGAGTTGGTGAAAGTTTGGCCAACATCAAAAAAATCACGGATCTGGTTTTTGTATGGCACCCATGGTGTGCGTGTTGTACTTTGTTTTTGAGTAACCGGGTCAAGCTGATAAAAAAGCTGTCCATCAAACTTTGGGCCATAAGCCGAACTTGTCGAGCTGGTGCTTGCACCATCCGGCCCTGCCCCGTACGAATAATAACGAGAACCCGCCGTACCTTGTCCGTATTCATATTGCAGATCGGGCCAGCGGTTTACACTTTCAAGGCTTGCATTTGAGTTAAAGGTGATGCCCAGGCCACTATGCTTTTTACCCGATTTTGTTGTGATGATAATAGCACCATTGGCACCGCGCTGGCCATAAAGCGCCGCCGCGCCCGGGCCTTTCAATACCGTTACCGTTTCAATGTCCTCTGGGTTGATGTCGTTCAGGTTGCTGCCATAATCGGCAGGCATGTTATCGCTGCTGGTGCCATAAGCCGATTCGCCGGAGTTGCTTGTACGTCTGCCGCTACCCTGGTTAATTACAACACCGTCAACCACTATCAAAGCTTCGTTATCACCGGTCAGGTTATTTTCACCACGCAGGATAATTTTGTTTGATCCGGCCGGACCGCTGTTTGAACGGATCAGGTTTAAACCGGCTACCTTGCCCGATAATGCATCAGTCCAGTTACCTGAAAGAGCGCCGGTTAGTTGCTCACCTTTAATGACCGGGGCAGAATAACCCAAACTTTTATCTTCCCTTTTTATACCAAGTGCCGTTACCACAACTTCGTTAAGTTTATTATCGGCCGGGCTAAGCGTGATATTTAAAACAGTATTGGTACTCGAGCTAACACTTACATTCTGGATCCTCTTAGTTTCGTAAGAGATAAAGCTTGCCTCAACCGTGTAAGTACCCGGCACAATATTTAATGTATATGAACCATCAACGCCACTGATAGCAGTGGCCCCGGTTCCCGGAATTTTCACAGTAGCACCGGGAAGTGGTTCTGATTTTTCATCAACCACTTTCCCTTTAATGCTACCCCTATCTTGTGTTTTTGCAATGATGAGGATATTACGTTCACCTGCTGCTCTGTATGTGCAGGTAGTGCCTTTTAAAAGCACGTCGAGTGTTTCGCCTAAAGAGCGCTCTGCTTTTGTTACATGTACTTTGCGTTTATCATCAAGCAGGCTATTGTTATAGCTGATAGAGATATCGCTTGATTTTTCAATTTGCTGAAAGGCATCCTTTAGCATGGTGCCCTCGGCACCAAACGTGATCCTTTTGTTTATTACTGTTTGAGCCTTAGCGTTTATGCCGCCAAAAGGCAATTGTAAAAAGAACAGCATGGTTAATAACCATAACTTTTTCATATATTTACTTTAATTTATACTTGTCTAACCGTGAGTTTAAATTGTCAAAATTCTGAAGCCTGGGGTTGTTACCAGCAACGTCCAGGCTTTTACCAATAGCCGGGTAAATACTATTTCATTATACTTCCTCCTTTTTGATTATTGTTTGAAATAAATAGCTGCTTGCCTTTTTGCGTGTAGCCCAATCCGGATAGCGCGCTGAGGGTTTCCATGGCATCTGTCAATGTCATTCCCCTTAATTTGGCTGTAAGCCTTACATTGCCTAAGTCCTGTTCTGTAAACCGAATCTTAGCACCGTAATGATGCTCAAGCGAAGCGGCTATCTCCCTGTAAGTTGTATTGTAGAAAACAAATTCGTTATTGATCCACGAGCTTACTGATGATGCATCAGTGTTGTTAAAAGTATAGATACCATTTTGGGTATTGATGCTGATCTGTTCATTCTTTACCAGGTATTTAACCATTTGAGGTTTTCCCTGCACATTGGCCATTACCCCTACTTTACCGCTTTGCACGGTTACAGCTACTTTATGATCGGCCAGATAGGCTTTAATATTAAATGAAGTACCCAATACCACTGTTGTGATATCGCCGCTTTTAACTACAAATGGTTTAGCCTGATGGACCACATCAAAAAAAGCTTCGCCATTAAGCGTTACATCACGTTTTTCGCCGCTAAAGTTTTTGGCGTATCTGAGTTTGCTACCACCACCCAGATAAACTGTCGAGCTATCTGGCAGTATTATTTTTGAATGCTTGCCATCGGCATTGCTGATTTCTTCATAAACCAAAACCGGCGACTGTTTAAAATAACGGTATCCAAACCAACCGGCAGTACAAATAAGCAAACAAGCGGCGGCATAAGCCATCCAGTTAAATTTAGAACTGCGTTTAATTACCGGTATCTGGGGTTGGGTTATATGCGCATTGATTTTTGCCCAGGTGCTTTCGGCATTTTCCGGCTGTTTAAAATAAACTTTGGATGCTTCCAGGATCTGGATGGCTTCACTGAACTGGGCAAGGTTTTCGGGGTTCTCCTCAATCCACTCCTGTAACTGTGTTAAGCCATCATCACTGATGGTTTTTTCAAAATATTCAACTATTAAGCGGTAACTGTTATCTTCCATTAAATCTGTCTCTGCAATAAAGACTGATTTTACGTACCCGATACGTAGCGAAATGAGTTAAGTTTATATTAAAAAATCATTAACCCTCAGAAGTGAAGTTATGCTGCCCTTTTAACAGCTGACGAAGTTTTTTGATAGATTGATAAAGCGTAGTTTCAACTGTGCGCACTGAAATACCCAACACTTTGGCTATCTCATTTTTATCAAGGTTATCAATACGGCTCATGAGCAATATCTGCCTTTGGCTGGCAGGCAAGGTATCAATAAGGTTTAGTATTTTATTGTACGATTCGCGGCCAGAAAGAATTTTAAATGGATTATCCCTATCTTTTAACATGTGGCCCTGAAGGTCGATATCTTCGATAGAATGTACCGGATCTTTCTTTTTTTGGATATGATTTAAAGAGAGATTTTTGGCAGCAACAAACAGGTAACTTTTTACATTAAGGATGGCCGTATCGCGGTTGTCCCAGAGTTTAATGAAAAGATTGGCGGTGATCTCTTCGGCAACGGTATAATCTTTAGTGTACACCGTGCACAGCTGACATAAGGTTTTGTAGTAACGATTAAAAAGAGTTTCAAGGGCAACGGGGTTGCTTTGCTGGATAAGCCCCATCAACGCTTCATCAGTAAGTGCAGGATACATGCCAAAGAGTTGTTTTGGCTCAAATGTAAGGCTGCTATGTTAGCATAATGTTAACAGACGACAAAACCTTTATTACCGAAAAATCTGACAATGGCTATTAAGCTATTCAATGATCAGGTTTTTTGATTGAGATGTAAGTTTCTGATGTGGGTTATCTAAAAATAGCTTCACATAATCAGTTCCATCTACACTAAAACCCGGAGCATGCCCCCTGTTATGGATGATCAATAATTGGCTATTAGGCATATACCGTTTTATCAACCTGTTATAAAACGGCTTGCAATCGGGGTCGACGTCACCTGCCGAAATTAATGCCGGTACTGTAGAATAAACAGGCTGCTTTGCTACAGCAGGTTCAGCCTTCACCTTCCAACAATTGCATATGACATGATTTACATCATTAAACGGATACCCGGCCAACCACGGTAGTACCAAGTGTTGTTGTGCTTCCAACGCAGGGTCATCGTACGAAATTTGTTCTGAGCAATAAACAGAATACCGCATACCCAGTGATACGCTTGAATTACCCGCGAAATAGCCATCAAACACCTCCCGTACATATTTATCATGACGGCCTTCAATTAAATCAATCATTACCGCAGGCACCGTGCTAACCTGCCGGGAGTTCATCCGGCCTATTATTGCATCGAGTAATTCGTTTTTTGTATAAGTGAGAACTATTAGCTTGATTGCTTCCTTTTTCCTGATAAGATATGGTATACTTCTTCCCGGTGATAGCGTTGAAGTACTGATGGAACTTCGTTCTTAAATTTTTATATTTCGTGGCAGAGGAATCCGTTTCGCAATTATGAAATACCTGCTCAAGCGCTTCATTAATATTAAACAAAGCGTGTTCTTCAAAATTTACGTAACCGGGGAGCGGTGAATTCAAAAGCAACGCCCGAACGCCCTCAGGATGGTTTCGCGCCATGGTAAGCATCAGGCCGCCACTGTAGGATATACCAACCAAGTTAAGCGAATCAATATTTAAGGCTAACCTTAAATCATTTATATCCTCTGCGCTTTCAATAGTATTATAAGCTGATAAGTCGACACCCTGTTTTGTAAACCGGTTTCGGCATTGGGTAACGGCCTGAGATACGAGGCTATCTTTATTTTTCCCTTCCCTGTAACTGCGTTTAATGGCTGCTGCTACTTCCGTACAATCAAGGCATGGCTGCGCCCGCTTTGTTCCGCGTTGATCAAAAGCAATAAAGCCACCGTAGGCCAACCAGCCGGAGTCATAACCTATGCTATCGATATTACGTGTAGTGCTATAACCCGGTCCCCCTGTAGTGTAAAGTGAGATGTTTTTGCGTGCATCCTGATCCGGCCTGCGTACAAATAAAAACGGGATCTTCACTTTGCGCCCTGCCGGTTTACTTCTATTTTCCGGTACAACAAGGTAACCTGTTTTTAAAACAAGCCTTGGGTCTGCCTTAACCAACCCGGGGTAAGGCTCTAATACCGGTTTGTATTTCTGGCTATAAGCTTTTTGAATAAGAAAAGCAGCGCCAAATAATATGATAAGGAATGTTTTCATGACCGTTGTTTAGCTTACAAAGAAAGCGATCTGCCTTACCCATTAAAAGTAAAAAACGGACAAATTAAAATTGATGCTTCGTTATCCTTTGGCCGGTAAGGTTTATGACGTCCTTATGAAAATGGCTCAAATCATAATATCCATAATCTATCGGAACAAAGTTTTCCCTGTCATTTACAAATGCTGTTAATGCATTTCTGCCCCGCACAATTGAGAAATAATTTTTAGGCGGAGTGCCAATCACCCTGTTGAAATACCGATTGATAGTTTTAGAAGTAATGAACAGCCTCTCTGCAACTTTTGACGTATTCAACTTCATACCGGTAGCCTGATATTCGCCAATGCTGTCGTTAACAATTTTAACATAATGATCCTGGCTTGCCTGTTTAATGAGCTTTTCTAACAAATATGATTCAACAATGATCACACGCTCTTCAAAGCTTATTGGCCGTTTTACTTTTTGAAGTAATTCCCAGGGCAAAATTTGATTAAGGTTAATGATCTTGTCAATAACCGGGACTTGATTTAGACCTAAAACGGCTTCTAAACCGCCCGGATTAAATTTAACCGTGAATATATTATCAGCAGGTAGTTTATGCCTGGTAACGTCCTCGTTTCTCAATATTAAAACATCTTGCTGCTCCCTTACATGATACCGGGTATTCTTCAAATGAATATAATAGGGCGAACCAAGGTTGATATAAAAAGTAGGTGTCCAACTTGGGAACATCTTCACCGATGAAAACTCATTTTTTACGTACTGTGCAGATAAATCTAAAACTGATTGTGAATAAAATTCGATATAGTTAGCCAGCTCTTCGCAAGGTGCGCTGAACCTGTATATTTTACGGATATTCTGAAATATCTCAACCATACTTATCAGGGTTAACTATATCTGTAAAAATAATTCTTTTTATTAAAATCAGCACACATAGTAAAGTAACGGCCCAGCAGGTGCTTGACCTGTATAAAACAAAAATGGCTATCGTAAAGGCACCTAACGCAGTATGCCATTTATGACAGCCATTTCGGCGGGGACGTTTTCGTATCTATGGCAAAAAGAACACCTCTTTCAAAGGCACACTCACCGGCGAATGATCGGCATTGGTATCCATGATATCGGCCATGTATAACCACCATTTTTTCATAATAGGGCTATCAGGCAAATGATCAAGGGCTTCCTGATCTTCAACTTCCATCACACCAAAAAGGCAATACGTATCCTCATCTAAAAAAATAGAATAATTACTGATCCCCACATCTTTAAGCAAACTGCTCAACTCGGGCCAAATGGCATCATGCCGCGCCTTGTATTCGGCGGTTTGCCCTTCATGAAGCTTCATTTTAAACGCTACTCTTGCCATTGTAAATAGTATTTATATATGTCTGTTATCAAAAGAGCCTCAAGGCTTAAAGCAAAAAGCTCAAAGCTTTTAATAGTTTATTTGCAAAATAGGCTTTGAGCCTTTAGCTTTCGGCTTTAAGCTTATTTAAGGTTTTACCACATCCAATATCGGTTTATCGACGCCAGCTAACTGGTCTCGCTCAGGCTTTAACAGTTCCAAAACCTCAACATCATTATATCCCTTCTTTAACCATTCAACCGGCAGGTATAAAGTTTGCTGTGGACCGATGCCCCAGTACCGGCCAAGGTTATGCCCGTTTACCCATACCACACCCTTGCCCCAGTTACTCATGTCAAGGTAGGTATCCCCTAATTGATCCAATTTAAAGCCACCTTTCCTGATTACCGGCGATTGAGCATTTTGCCTTGCGGCAGAGAATTTCACAGTGCTTAGATCATGAAACGGCAGCGAATACATTTTCCAATGCTGCAATTCTGTTCCGTTTAAAAGCACCTGTTGAGTGATCCCTTTTTTATTTTGCAAAAGATACTTACCAAAGTTGATGCGGCCAAGGTTTTCTATCAAAATATCAAGCGTTACTTTACCTGCAGGCAACTTTAAGTAAAGGCTGTCCTGGTTAAGCCTGCGGTCGAGCGTGCCTACCTTTTTACCGTTAATCATGATCACTGCGTAATCCCTAAGCTCTTTTAGCTTGAGTTGCCCGCTTTGGCTTCCATTTAAAACCGTGCGGTACAACACAAAGCCATAATCCTGGTGTAAGTCTTCAAACGTAAGCGGACTTATATTTTCTTTAGCAGCCGGCAGAGTATTTAATAAACTTACCGATTGTGTTAGTTTAACAGCCGGTATTGTTATTACTGGTTTGGCTGCCGGTACATCGGGCAATTGCACACCGGCAGGCAAATGCGTTTGGATCACCTGCCTGAATTGCATAAATTTCGGCGTGGCATTACCTGCCTCATCTAAGGGAGCATCATAATCATAGCTACTCGTTTGCGGTTCATAAGGCGAGGTATCTTTAAAATTTGCGCCATTCATAAACGCACGGGTGGTGCCACCATGAAACATGTACATGTTGATAGAAATCCCTGCTGCCAGTACGGAATCAAGCCTACCGGCATAACGTTCGGCAGGGATAGTGTGATGGGCAGTTCCCCACCAATCAAACCAGGCCGGATACCACTCGGCAATATAATACGGGCCCTTACCATCGTGATTTTCATTAATGATCTTTTTAACCTTTGCAGGATTATCAAGACCGTTAACAGCAGGAAGTAATCCCGGCAAATGACCAGCTACCAAATCGGGGGCAGGGTCGCAGGTGTACAGCAATCCATCAAAACCGGCTTCTTTAAATAGTTTTTGATTAATCCCCAGATACTCTTTATCGCTGCCATATGAGCCGTATTCATTTTCAATTTGTACCATCAAGATATTACCGCCATGATTTATCTGCAGCGGAGCTAATTGCTTGCCAACCTCTTTAATATAGCTTTGATACTCCTTAAGATATTGAGCCTCTTTACTGCGTACTTCAAGACCTTTTTCATTCTGTAGCCAGTAAGGATATCCTCCAAACTCCCACTCGGCACAAACGTATGGGCTTGGGCGAGGATTACCCACAGGCCTTCCTGCTGGGCTATGCGAACAAACTCGGCCACATCATTATTGCCGGTAAAATCAAACTTGCCTTTTTGTGGCTCGTGCAGGTTCCAGAAAACGTAGGTGCCAATGGTATTTAATCCCATAGCTTTCGCCATTTTCATACGGGCACGCCAGGCTTCGCGCGGCACGCGGGGATAATGCATTTCGCCCGAGATCATCTGGAAAGGTTTCCCATCAAGCAAGAAAGCTTCATCGCCTAACGCAAATGTATGTTTGGGTGCCTGGCAGAAGCCGGTTATGCCCAGGCTTAAAAATGTTAAAAAGGATATAATAGTTTTTTTCATTGTGGTGACTATCGGTTCAGCGCTTCCGCGCTTTTTTGTTTGTAATAGTTTTGAAGAATATAAAACGCTTTCTTTTTATTGCCTTTGTCATCATAAAAGCCCTTGCGGTTCCAGCCTTCCTGGTACACCGGGTTATTCCGTTTGGGCGACCGGAAATCGGCCATCACCCATGGCGACAGGCCGACGAAATTTGCAGGCATCCGCTTAAACATGGCTACCTGCTCTTTAAAATACCATTCCTGGTATTCTTCGCCGAAGCGGGTCAATGAGTCGGCATGAAAACCGGTTTTAGCTTCGGCCCCGGTTTCGCTGATAAATAAAGGTTTATTGTATGGCGTGCTCCAGTTTGTAGTGCGGCATTTATCGGGCAGGCCGCCATACCAGCCAAGGTATTCGTTAAAGGCAACAAGATCAACAAACTCGCCCAACGGATCGTCCACTACATTCAAATCCTTACCCGAACCATAGTTCACCTCAAGCGCAGCCGAAACCAGTCGCGTATCATCTAACTGTTTAGCCTTAATAATCAAATTATCCATAAAATTAGTGCGGGTTGGGCTCACCGGTGTTTCGTTCCCAACCGACCAGATAATGATACTGGCACGGTTATGATCGCGTGTAATCATTTCATTAAGCTGCGCTTTTGCCTTTTCAAGTACTGCTGCGTTGCCAAAGTCAATCGTCCAGTAAACCGGGATCTCCGACCAAACCATAATACCCAGCGAATCGGCCAGTCGGGTTATTTTTTCATCGTGGGGATAATGTGCCAGCCTTACCATATTGCAGCCAAGTTCATGCGCCTGATTTAACAATTGCTCAGCATCCTGCTGGGTGTAAGCCCTCCGTACATCCTGTGGTATTTCGCCATGGATACAGATCCCCCGTAAAAATACGGGCTTGCCGTTTAACAACAGCTTCGGGCCATACGCCTCAATGGTACGGAACCCGATCTTATCTTCAGTTTTATCAGCACCAGTACTTACGATAACCTTATACAGCTTAGGGGTTTCGGGCGACCAAAGCTGCACTTTTGGTAATTTAAAGCTAACCTGTATAAGCGCACCCGTGGCAGCAAACTGCTTACTAAACTTAAGCTCGGGTATTTGTACGGTGATATTTTGACCAGTTGGCGGAGTATCGCTCAGTTTAACCCATCCGCTTACCTCCGGTTGTTTAGCGGGAACTGCACCGTTAACAGACTTTTTAAGCTGGATCACAAAATCGCGGATATAGGTAGACGGTACTTCCACCAGTTTTACATCGCGGGTTATACCACCGTAGTTCCACCAGTCGGTATTGAGGGTAGGTACCTCATCGGCGTAGCGTTTATTATCAACCTTAACCACCAACAGGTTATCCTTTTCTTTAAGCAGCCCGGCAGGTACTTCAAAATTAAAAGGCGTAAAACCACCTTTGTGCATCCCCAATTTTTTTCCATTCAGGTATACATCGGCCTTATAATTTACCGCGCCAAAATAAAGGTACTGCCTGCCGCCATTGGCCGGTTTAACGTAGTCGAACGATTTTTTATACCAGATAGTTCCTTCGTAATAAGTAAACTCCGGCTTTTGATGGTTCCAGTCGCCGGGTACATCAATGCTATATTTATCGATGTAGCCGTGCTCCTTTTTCTCAGTTTTATTAGCCGGGATGCCGCTGTTCCAATAGGCATCCCCATTTTTTTCGTTGAGCTCCTTATAGCGATAATCATAAAACCCGGTTTCGTACGGATCAACAATGTATTGCCATTTGCCGTTCAGATCAAGTGCTTTACGGCTTTGAATATTGGTAATGAGACTGTCCTGAGCAGTCGCCGTAACGGCAATGAACAGCAGACAGCACAAGCTTATAAAATTTCGCATATTATTTCTTAAATACGTCAAGGTTCCAGTTATCTACCCAGTTTATTTCGATGTCATCACCTTTAAAGCTGATGGGCAGCCAGAGGTAACGGCCGTCAATGGCGTCTTTTGGAGCCCATTTATCGGCTATAAATATGAAGGCATCTTTTTTACCGGCAATAGGCAATACATGCGTACTTTGACCGCCGTAAGTTATTTTGCTATCCTGTCCCTGGCAAGGGTTACCGTGGTAAGTCCAAGGCCCCCAAATTGATTTTGCACTGAACCAACGGGCGGCGTTGGGTGCCCAACCTGTACAGCCCGAGCCTATCATGTAATAAATTCCGTTACGTTTAAATAATGCAGGAGCTTCAGTTTGGTGGCCTATATAGATACGGATAAACTTACCTGTATGCCCTGTATAATCGGGAGTTAGTTCGGCCAGGTCAAGGGTGTAGTTTTCTTCGGATGAAAAAACGTGGTAAGCCTTGCCGTCGTCATCAACAAAAACGGTCATGTCGCGGGCCATCTGGCCACCGGGCAAATCGCGGCAAAAAAACTTATCGGTTTCGTGAGCCGGATTAATACAGTTTATTTTATCACCTTCGGGTGTAAGTGCCGGATAAAACGGCATCTGCCCCGGGTTGGGGCGATAGCTTTTAATAAACTTGTACGGGCCGATCACCTTATCGCTTACAGCAACCCCGGCGCGGGCAGCGCTGTAGCCTTTGCCTAATAGTTCCAGGTGAAACCACATTACATATTTCTTTGTCTTTTTGTTATAAACAACTTTGGGCCTTTCCAGGATGCAGCCTTTTGCTATATCATTTGTGGTATCGGGCGAAACACTCAGCGAGATCCCCTCATCCTTCCAGTTGTATAAATCTTTTGACGAATAGCAATGAACCCCAACCATTGCCCGGTTGCCTGCATCGCCGGCAATTTTGTGTTCGCCAAACCAATAATAAACCCCATTATTATACAGAATGCCTCCCCCGTGGGCATTAATGTGCACCCCTTTATCATCTGGCCAGATTGCGCCCGGACTAAAACTGGTTAATTTGGTTTGCGCACGACCGAGGATACTTAGCAGCAAAAAGGCCGGCAATAAAAAACGATAGTATTTCATATAAAGATGTTGTATTATTTTCTAATATCAAGTGCATGATCGGCAGGTGCATCCTGGCCGCTCCAGATTTTAACTGCGGTCCAGGGTTCGTCCGCATCAGTCCAAAACGGATCGGTTTCGGGCAAGCCTAATGGTACAAAAACAGTAGCGCAGAAATAAAGGCTGCCGGTTGTAATATAAAAATCGGCCAGGCCGGGCTGCTTGCCATATAAACCCATATTAAGCCAGCCATCGGCAGTAAAAGTTTGCGGTGCGCCAAGCGTTTTTTTGATCATAGCTGTTAGCGCGCATCTTACCTGTGCCGGTTTCAGGTTTGCAGGCAGTTGTTTTTTGTAGGCGATATTTGCTAAATGATGAAATGCGCCGCCGCGATAAACTATCGACCGTCCGATAGCCGGGAAGCTTCCATCAGCATTAATAAGGCGCTCAAGCACTTCGGCATAACGTTGGCCAACAGCCAACTCACGTTGTTCCTCACGCACATAAGTTTTCTTTTTAGCATTAACCTCTTCCAATATGGTACTCAGGTTTGGATGGATCACGATGCTATTATAATAATCGAGATGAAAGCTCATCCCGTCCGAATACATACCGTCGCCAACATACCAATGTTCTGTAAATTCGCGGATACCAAATTCAACCCTTACCGGATCGTAGCCAAGGTCATATTTGCAAAAGAATGCCTCTATCATCCCCGAAAACAAAATCCAGTTGGAATAAACCGGAACAGTTGCCCGGGTAGTTTTCATTACTTCAACCACTTGTTTTTTGGTAGCATCATCAAGATGCTCCCATAACCATGGACTCCGCACCAAGGCAAAAGCAACAAACGAGGCATCAACCAATGGCTGGCCACCGCTCCATTGCATATAGTCTTTAGCCTGCGGATTAACCGCGTTTGCAATAGCCTTTAAAGACCAGGCCCTGTATTGTTCGCGAAGTTTTACCTCGGCTGGATCACCACCTTCTAATTGTAACCACGGTGCTATACCACACAATGTACGACCAAAAGCTTCCAGGTATCCCACCTTAGCACGACTTTCCTTATTATCAACCCTATCAGACAATTCCATGGGCATTTTCTCTTTAAGCTGATCGGCAGCAAGGTTGCTAATCACCGGCCGGGCTACCTTATCCATGTAGCTTAACCACAATTTCCTGTCGGACACCTGGGCGATATTCTTTTTGCTTTGGGCGGATGCACAAAACGGAGCGCTTATCAATAGAAAGTAAAATATGAGTTTCTTCATCCGGGATGTTTATTTGTTTATTATACTTTGATTCAAGTTCCATGTTGTAAGTCTCAAGTCGAAAGCTCTAAGTCTTAAGTCGTTTTTTCTTAAAATATGTCTAAAGACTTTCGACAGACTTTCAACTTTAAAGCGTCCATTCCAATACCTGTACGTTAGTGGGCGGTATACTGGCTTTCCCTTCACCATCAACCTGGGCTACCTGTTGTACAAACAGGTTAAGAATCTTTTTATCTTTCCATAGCTCGGTATCATAAGTCGGTTCCCATTCCTCTACAGGCGTGGTAGTTAAATCACTAACCTGCCAGTTTGAAGTTTTCAGGTCGGCATTCATCGCCACCGAAACTTTATTACCGCGTTCAGCGTCCCTGAAAATTAGTGCTGCTGATTGCATCCCGCCATTGTTCCAGGTAATGATCTGCGGGCGAGATATCGGGATCCGTTTGGTACCTGTGCCTCCAAGGCTGAATGCCGTTTTCCTAAAACCAAGATTGGCCGAGTGCCAACCACTGCTGGTTTTAAAAACAATATGATACTGCGGTGCAGTTGAACTGCTATCGCGCCAATAGGTTGCGATAAAAGGGTTGCCCCCGTCATCGGCAAACATGGATGTTTGATTGATGAGCTCGCTGTGCTGCGGAATCCGGCATGCGTATTCAGCATTAGCAGCATTAATCGGGAGCATATATTTTTCGCCAGTCGATTTTTCCCAGGTTAAACCTGCGTCGTTTGATCGGGCGTAGCACATGTCATGATTACTTGCTACGTCTGGCGTTTCGCGCCATACCCATGAAATATGGATTGTCCCTTTTTTATCGATGCACATTTGCCAGTAGGCATTGCGTTTACCCTCACCGTCAATAAGATTTTGCTGTATGTTAACCCATTTTTGAGTAGTTATATTATACCTGTTCATGACCAGGTTTCCGTTACCCGAACCTCCGTCGCGGTAAACAAATAACAGATCGCCATCTTGTAAACGATAAAATTCGGGATAGCTGACCTTGTTTTCGCCACCCCCTGTCATGCTTTGTTGGGCCGACAAAGTTAGGCTTCCGGGCTTAATGCTTTTAGCATAGTTTAAAGTCTGATTATGGTGCCCCCAGGCAACATGCAAATAACCGGCACCATCAACCATGATACTGATATCCTTATGGGCATCAGCAGCATCGGCTTTATATTGCGTTGCAGCAACCTGCCAGTTACCAGATCCGCTTTTTCTCTTAGCCAACACTAAAGCCTGGTCGTTGTTATAATAAGCGGCGTATTGTTCACCCTTAAAAGTAACTAATGAGTTTTTGCGAAAAACAACTGTATTGACAGAGTTATTAGCCCAGCCCAAACCAATAGTGGTAGTAGTTACTTTGCCGGTTTGAGCAGATACAACAATAGTGCCCCCAAACAGGACACATGTAAAAAAAAGTGATCTTAAATGGTATAGCTTCATAAAAAGTAAAAGTAAGGGCAATGGATATTGCCCTTACTTTTTATTTGTGTTTTAATTTAATAACCCGGATTTTGCTCCAGCACCGCATCTTTATTCAATTGAATTTCAGACAGAGGGATAGGTAGCAGCAGATTCTTAGCTGCGAGCCCGGTTGTTGGGTGAACGGCATCGTTACTATTAAGCCGCGTGGCACGGTCAACCAGTGTACCTGTACGCATCAAGGTTTGGCGGCGGTTTTCCTCGCCGATCAATTCCCTGGCACGTTCATCAAGTATAAAATCAAGTGTCATTTGCGCGGCCGTTACCTGTGGTGCATTAGCCCGCGTCCTTAACACGTTAATAGAAGTCGCTGCATCAGCAGTTTTACCTTGTTTAAACTGTGCTTCGGCGAGTAGCAGGTAAGTTTCACCTAAACGCATCATGATAAAATCCTTGATCATGGCGTAGCCAAAAGTATCGTTAGGATCAAACGCGCCCCATTTAGTTGTACTCGGGCAAATCCTGAATAAGGTATCCGCACCAGCAAATGGTACAGGTTTTCCTAATAAAGCAGGGAACTTAGGATCATTGTAATAGTATTGTCTTTTAATGCTATATTGTGAATTACGAAGATCGCCTTGAGGGTACAAGCCGTAAAGCACCCAGTTGCTTAACCTTAACCTGGCAATACTACGCCCCCCTAATGAGTCACAAGGTAACATTCCGGGAACCGCATAATAAGCAGCGCCCCATACCCGGCGTTGCTGGGCATTATCTACATTACCACCAACTACAACAGATGGATTTTCCTGCTCAAGTACCCAGATGGCTTCAGTGTTTCCCTGTGCTCTACGCTCATTGCCATATACAAACATATCTGAATAGTAATCGCCGGCGCCACCTGCCCTTACGCCATAACGGGCTTTGATCAGGCTAAATTTACCACTATTGATAATGGCTTGAGCTTGCTGCTCAGCAAGGTCGTTTTTACCCATACGCAGATAAGCTTCGGCTAACAACTGCATTGCCATGTATTTGTTAGCCCTGCCAACCGGCTTACCCTGAGCGTTTGTTTTCGCGGTACCGGCATTCAGGTCGGCCAGGTTAGTAACTGCATAGTTAAGGTCACTGGTAATAAGCGCGTTTAAATCATCAAGAGACGCACGGGTAAAATTTGTTTTAGGAACAGTTAAAGCGTGATCAGTAAGCGGCACTTTACCAAATAAGGTAACCAGGTTATTGTAGGCATAGGCCCTGAAAAACTTGGCCTCTGCTTCCACTTGTTTTTTTCCTATAGATCCTAATTTTGTATTTGATGGATTTTCAGCATTGTCAATTATAATATTAGCGTTATTGATCATCGCATAATATTTGCCCCAGATATATTTGGCGGCGTCATCCTGTGGTGCCAGCGCACTATAATTATAATAAGGCACCTCTATCCCCTGCTGCTGGGCTGTAGCGTTCGCCACATCGGTACCTACCTGCCAAACACTTGGCCAGCCTTGCGCACCTGAATAGGTTAGGATACCGGTTTCAAGGTTGTATAAACCTATTGCCGATGCCTCCATACCCAATGAATCGGTAACAGTAAGGGGAGTATATGACGAGTATGGTTTTTCGTCGAGATATGATTTTTTGCAAGATGCGAATGCTGTTAACACACCTGCAAAGAGTAATATTGCTGAATAGTTTTTCATGTCTTTTTACGGGTTAGTTATTTTAAAGAAATATTAGCACCTAAAATGATTGTACGGGTTTGTGGATAATTATTTACCCAATCGCCCGATCCGCGGGTTGAGTAATTGGCCTCAGGGTCCCATCCTATCCAGTTTGTAAACGTTTTCAGGTTTCTACCGCTTAAATAAAAGGTTAAACCGCTTATGCCTGCTTTATCAAGCAACCTTTGAGGAACTACGTAACTAAAAGTCACATCTTTAATACGTGTATAGCTAGCATTCCGCGGATAACCATAACCACGTGTATTCGTATAGGTTAATGACTGAAACTCGTTACTGTTATTGGTTGGTGTCCAGTAGCCAACCGCGGCAGGTGTATTTCTTCTGCCCGATTCATCGGCATAATTTAAATCGGCGTTATTTTTTAACATACCCTGTGCCGTTTGTACAAAGATGCTCAGGTTAAAATTCTTATAATGAAATGTGTTGGTTAAACCGCCGGTCCACTTAGGGTCCTGCTGTCCCAATATTACCCTGTCCCCATCGGCAGTAATTTTACCATCACCGTTAATATCGGCAAATTTCAAATCCCCCGGCTTAGCAACGGGATCCTGCTTGGAAGGATCTTCGCCTGTTTGCCAAACACCCGTCATTTTGTAATCATATATCACATTGATAGGCTTGCCTATAAACCATTTGTTACCTATGTCATCTTTCCCATCGCCATAAAGGGCAACAATTTTATTTTTATTTGCTGCAAACACAATAGTACTTTCCCATCTAAAATCTTTGCCATCAATATTGCGGGTATTTAATGTTACCTCAATACCTTTATTTGCTACCTTACCTATGTTATCAACAACCTGGTTGTAACCGGTAATGGTTGGTAGGGCGCGGTTTAACAATAGTCCGGTTGTTCTTGAATCATAATATTCCACGGTACCACTGATTCTCCTATTCAACACAGAAAAGTCGGCCGCGATATTAGCCTGGTTAGTGCTTTCCCAGTGCAGGTTTCCGTTACCAAGATTGTTTGCCTGTATACCTACGGTACTTACCCCATTAAAAGGAAACCTTACCGTACCATCCGATGTAATGGTTCTGTAAACACTTACCGCCTCGTTACCGGTTTTACCGTATGATGCCCTAAGTTTTAAGTTATTGATCAGTTTGGAGTTTTTGAGAAAATCTTCGTTACTTACATTCCAACCAAGAGCTGCAACCGGGAACCAGCCATATTTGGAAGTATTGGCACCAAATACTGATGAACCGTCACGCCTTACGGTCAGGGTTACCAGGTACCTGCTGTCATATGAATAATTCAACCTGGCCATTTGCGAATTAAGCGCATACCTATCTGAATAACTCCCTGAAAAGCCATTTACACTTGCGCCTGATACTGTTGCGCCAATACCAATCTGGTTAAATGACAGTTCGTCGTTTATATAACCAGTGCCGGCTATTCCCGAAATGAAATATTTACGCTGCTGCGCGCTGTATAAGCCTGTAAAATCGATCCGGTGCTTACCAAAATCGCGGGTATAAAGCAACAGGTTATCAAGTGTGTAGCTATTTGTTTCGGAACTTACCGCGGTTGCCGAACCTAAAGGTGTATTAGCCAAACGGCCGCTATAGCCGTCTACACGGGTAGGCAGGTAAGTATACCCGGCATTTAAGCGGTATTTTAAGCCTTTGAGCACACCTCCAAATTTCACTTCAGCATAGCCATTACCGCTAATGTTTACACTGCGGTTTATCTGATTTGTAGTTAAGCCAAGCAATGGATTAACATATAATTGCTCAGGCGCCATCGGGTAAATAGTATAAGTGCCATCGGCGTTATATACGTTGCCATAGGGACTCATGGCTGTAGCGTTCAGTAAGTTTGCCCTGCCGCCATCATAGTTATTATTAGCGAAATACAAATTTGCGCCCACGCTCAGGTAGCTGGTTACGTTTACATCCAAGTTTGAACGTACGCTTGCACGGTTATACTGATAGCCTTTTATCACACCTTTTTGTTTCAGATAATCGCCTGATAAAAAGTATTTAACATCGGGGGTACCGCCTGTTACACTCAGGTTATGATCTTGCATAAAGCCTTGCTGGGTAGTTTCTTTTACCCAATCAATAGTACGGCCCGCTGCATAGTTAGCCCTTTCTGAGTTATTATACACCGGCTCCGGGAATTGTTGAGTTAAGTGGTTTTGAGATTCATAATCAAGGAACTTCTGGGTAAATGAGGCCGGATCGCGTGGTTCAAGGATATGCCCAAGATTTTCATAACCGGCATATCCGTTGTAACGAATTACAGGTTTACCAGTAGTACCACGTTTTGTAGTGATCAGGATAACGCCTTGCGAGCCGTTAGCACCATAAATAGCAACTGCGGAAGCATCTTTAAGGATTTCCATTGACGCAATATCGTTGGGGTTAATATCATTAAGTGATCCCCCACTTTTTGTAAGCGGGATACCATCAACTACCACAAAAGGCCCCGAAGCTGCCGATATGGAATTTTGACCTCTCACCGTGACTGAAGGCTGGCGACCAGGAATTGATGATGTGGTGGTTACAGTTACCCCGGCAACGGCACCTTCTACGGCCTGCAATACGTTAGTTACCGGCAATTGTGATAAGCGGGACTTGGGTACCGTTGTAACCGAGCCGGTAACGTCCGATCGTTTTTGCGTACCGTAACCAACCACTACAACCTCATTAAGCTGCTTGTTACTATCTTCAAGTACGATATTTAATGTGGTGGTATTTTTTGTAACCGCAATGAATTTGGCTACCATGCTCACAAAAGAGATCTTTAACGTTGAGCCTTCCGCAACTTCTATTTTAAAAGTGCCATTAACATCGGTTGTGGTTGATTGGGTTGTGCCCTGGATGTTTACAGTTGCACCGGGCAACACATTGCCGGTAGCATCTTTTACAACACCTTTTACATTAATTTTTGTTTGCGCGCTTGCCAGTTGAGCAATGCCTGTGAGCATCATCATTAAAAGCAATACGGAAAAACTTTTTAAGAGAGTAAATCTATATTTCATAATTTAATTTGGTTTATAAGGGTTCATTTAATTTGGAATTTTGGGCGGTAACTGAGCCTATCCGGGCCGGTTTAACACCGCGGCATTAGCTGCCCGGTTGCGCATTTTTGAAATTTTCATTGCATTAATTTTTAGTTTATGAATTGCCGGCAATAAAATATTGGTACTGATTATTGCCTGTCGGTTAAAACGAAATAAGCGGAATTTGGCTTTGCGAGAGAGGGGTAAAACTATAAATTACCGGGGTCAAAATATATAAAAAACCCTCTTTTTGATAGTTTTTGTAGAATAAGCAATAAAATAAGTGTCAAATTCACTTTTATTTTTCCGGAAAGCTTTTCCGGCGACAACGTACTATCCCGGTAAGGCAGGGTCTTATTTGGAAGAGTTTTTTTCAAACTCGTTCATACGATACGAAATTTGAAAATTTGCGCGGTGTTTTTTGATAAAATCAGACGGATTGATCCCGTATTGTTTGAAGAATTGTTCGCGAAAGTATTTCACATCGCTAAAGCCAACCTGGAATGCAGCTTCATTAACATTACAATTGGTTTGAATGAGTAATTCGGCAGCTTTGCGCAGGCGCACAAACCGGATAAAGTTATTGACCGATTGCCCCGTGATGTTTTTAAGACGTTTAAATAAGGTTGCATAGCTGATACCAATCTCTTTGGCCAGCACATATACATCAAACTTATCGTCGGTAAAATAATGCTCAATTACCGAAATACAATTATTCAGAAAGTCCTTATTTTCCTGTGAGATACTGCGACCGGTGCTTTTCTTGGTAACCTCCTTATAAAAGTAATTCTGAAGCTCGGTTTTATTGCGTAGCACACTTTTTACGCGCGCTATGAGTAATTCTTTATCAAAAGGCTTGCGCAAAAAATCAATGGCCCCTTCCTCTATACTCTTAAGCATTATATCCGGCGTTGTATCGCCGGTTAAAAGGATAACAGGGATATGGCTTATGGCCTGGTCTTCTTTAACAATCCGGCACAGTTCAAGCCCGCTGATACCATCCATCACGATATCGCTTATAATTACATCGGGGATATGCTTCTTGATAAGTTCAAGGCCTGTGGTACCGTCCTGCGCCTCGATTACGTTATAGCCCGGCGTAAAAATCTTTTTGATGTATGAACGGATCTGGTCGTTATCATCAATCACCGTAAGCGTATGCCTGGCCGAACTGAAGAGCTCCAATCTCGCCAAATCCTCGTCTTCCGGCACAATATCTTTGTTATCTTCGCTAATAAGCTCATTTACATACGTGTAATCCGGCACAACATCATCGACAATAACCTCTCCCGAAAAATGCGCTTTACCCTTTGGCAGCGCCAGGACAAAGGTTGTCCCCCCATCAGGATTGTTGGAGTAGCTAATATTACCTTTATGGCTTTCAATAAAAACCTTAACCAGGTATAAACCTATGCCAAAACCCTTACGGAAATAGTTTTTATCCTTTGCCTGGTAAAATTTATCAAACAGCCTGTCGCCGGCCTCGGTATTTATGCCTATGCCATTATCGATTACTTTAAAATATACATAAGTATCGTCCTGTTCAATTACAACATGGATAGTACCACGGTCGGGAGTAAATTTTATAGCGTTTGAGATGAGGTTAAACAAAGCTATTTCTATCTTTTCCAGGTCGCAGTACACCTCAATGGCATCTGAGCCGCCCTCGAGGGTATAACGAAGATGTTTAATTTTGGCTTGCTGAATAAAGCACGAATAAACCTCGTTACATAAAGTCACAAAATTTAACCTGCTTACTTTCAGCGAAGCATTTTCGCTTTCGGTTTTCCTGAAAAGCAGCAAATGATCAACCAAACCAAGCAGTCGGCGCGCATTGCGGTAAATTGTGCTCAGCTCTTCTGCATTTCCTTTACTTTGATTAAGAAGGTCCTTTATAGGGTTAATAATAAGCGTTAACGGCGTTCTGAACTCATGCGATACATTGGTAAAGAAAGTCAGTTTCTTTTCGTTGAGCTCCTTTTCTTTCTCCACCTGCAGGTTGGCCAGCTTTACCTTAAACCTGAGCCTGGCCTGGTTTAATCTGTACCTGTAAAACGCGTAGCCTATAGCAACTATTAATGACAGGTAAACTATATAGGCCCACCAGGTACGATACCAAGGTGGCAAAACAATAATTTTAATGGTAATGGGTGGCGCTGTCCACTGTCCTTCCGTATTGGTAGCCCTGATTTTCAGTGTATAGGAGCCTTCATTGAGACGCGAAAAGTAGGCCGACTTTAGCTTGCCTACATAGTTCCAGCCATGGTCCCAGCCTTCAAGGTAATAGGCATAGGAGATCTTTTCGGGAAATGAATATTCAAGCGCTGTATAACTGATGTTCAGCGTTGCCTGGCTAAACGGGATGGTTATATTTTTTAATTCATTTAACGGCAGTTTTGGGCCATATACACTATCGAGCTCAATTGAAACGTTGTTTATTTTAAAATCAGAAAGCATGAGCCGGGGCTGGTGTGCATAAGGAGCGATACTATCGGGCGAAAACAAATTAAACCCTTTGATGCCGCCGAACAACATTTTGCCCGATGCCAGCTTTAAGGCCGCGTTGTAATTAAACTGGTTGCTTTGCAAACCATCAGATGCATTGTAATTGGTGATCTTTTTTGTGATTACATTAAAACAGGAAAGGCCATTATAAGTACTGCACCATAAATTGCCGCTGTTATCAACCAATATATTCAGTACAGTATTGCTCGGTAACCCTGCCGATTCGGTGTATCTTTTATACTGATGGGTGTTGGTATTATATTGAAGCAGCCCTCCGCCTTCGGTACCAATCCATAAATTGCGTTTATTATCTTCGGTAATAGCCCTGATGGCCTGGCCGATAAAATAAACCTGGTGTTTTTTATGCTGAACATCAATTTTGATGAGGCGACTATAATTTCCCGCCCACAAATTACCTCTATGATCTTCAAAAAGCGCGTGGAGGTTTACCAGGCTGTTATCAAAAAGTTCAAACTGATCTTTGGCCCGGTTGTACAAAAACAATGCCCCTCCCCAGGTACTGCCTGCCCACAAACGGTGCTGCGAATCTTCATAAAGCTTCCAAAAATTCCGTTCTTCTTTTTTATCCACCGGGTTATAACAGCTATAATGTTTAAACCGGCCGGTTGCATTATCAAACGCATCAATGCCACCATTAAAGGTTGCCACCCAAATCTTATTGGTATAGTCGTTTAAAATACTTACAACAAAATTACTGCTGATAGATCCCGGAATATTTTGGTGTACATAGGCAGTAAACGTATTTGTTTTAGTGTTCCAGTAATTTAACCCGCCGCCGTCAGTGCCAATCCATACATTATGCTGCTTATCTTCGCAAAACGACAGGATAAAATTATTGATAACACTATTTTTATTAAAAGCATCATGCGCGAACACATGAAAAGAGGCCGGTTTGCGGTCAATAATGTTCACGCCACCCCGTAAGGTTGCTATCCAGATCCGGGATTCATCATCCTCATAAACAGCATCAACAGCATCGCTCCGTAAGCTATTAGGTGTTTCGCCTGCATTGATATAGATGAGCGTATTGGTCTCCGGGTTCCAAACTTTAATCCCTCCCCCATTGGTTGCAATCCAGATATCGCCGTTTCTTGTTGTGGTGAGGCTAAAAATATTGTTGTTGGTCACTTTGTTAAGCCCGTTCTCCAGTCTCGTAGTTTTCAAGGTGACAGGATCATATATCCATAATTCATTACCTGCGCCTGCAATAATTTTACCTTTTCCATCAATGGTCATACAACCTGCATATGCCAGTTCTGGTGATACAATTTTTATCTTTTCAGCCGGTGCATCGTATCTGCCAAGCCCAACCCCGTTTACCAGAATCCAGATAGTGCCCTGCGTATCCATCTGGGCAGCAATGGTATTAAACTGTTGTTTTTTGACATCATACAGGATCTCTTTGCCAATGGTATCTGTTTTCCCAAATTTTAGGAAGCCGTATGTACCATTGGTAGCGAAAATATTACCCGACCGATCGGAGACTATCTCATTGATATTAAACCCAATTTTAATTGGCTCATGCTTTTCATTATAACAATAAAGCGCATGAAAGCGCGAGTCGGCATAATCAAAATACATGAGTCCTTTTTCGGTTCCTACATATATTCGTCCGCCGCTGGCGTTAATGGATTTAATGTGATTATTGACGAGCGAGTTTTTATCTCCCCAGATGTTCCGGAAGACTTTAAATGTGTAACCGTCATACCTGTTGAGCCCGTCATAAGTTCCCATCCACATAAAGCCATATTTATCCTGTGTAATACAGGTTACCGCATTGTTTGAAAGGCCATCTTCAATGCCTAAATATCTAACCGGAAAACCCGGGCCTTTTGCTGACGCTGTTAATGAGTAACATAAAAAAGAAATAAGCAAAAAAACCTTTAATCGCTGAAACATTAGCCGGGTAAACAATAACTGGTTACCTCCAAAGATATTAAAATGTAACAGCCTTTCATTCGCAGATTTTATCCTGTTTAGATACGACAGGAATACCAACACAACAAAAGCTTATCAAAACATACAGGGAAAATAGCTCACATACCACAGACAAAATAATTAACAATTAATTATATTTGGGAGATTATAAACCTGTTCTTAATAAACATTATTATGTATGACCGTTATCCCAAAAAATGGGGGAATGCAGTAATTATGCATTTAAAATGATTGCAGGCCATACTACTTATTAAAAACATTTGATTAAACATTTACCTGCATTGACTAAGTACTTATTTATTTTTTATGTATGCCTGTGGGCACTTACTTCCCGTGCTCAAAATATACTTCGGGTTGATGAAAGTGTTCAGCAACATAAATTTACCCTTAACGAGGTAAAATACCTGCAGGATAGCACCGGCAAGCTAACTTTCCGGGAGATCCAGGAAATGAGCTCCTCTTTTACCGAAAACAGCTCATACTACCCCAGCAATCACCATAAAAACTCCACCTATTGGTTCCGCGTGCGTATGTACTTCAGCGAACCTGTAAACAACAGTATCATTGAGCTATTTGATCAAACAACTGATGAGGTAACGGCGTATATGCCTGATGCGGCAGGCAACTATATCAAAAGTGAATCGGGCGCTAACCTTAATTTCAACAGCAGGCTTTTTCATCATAAAAACTTTGAATTTCTGATCGGGGATACCAAACCTGGTTATCATACTTATTATTTCAGGATCAAATCGCACAATGCGGTAAATGTTATTATAGTTTACCGTACCATTAATTACTTTATCCATTATGCGCTTAATGAATACTTAACCTACGGCCTGTTTTATGGTATGATCCTTATTTTTTGTTTCCATAACCTGCTTATGTTTCTGGCAGTTAAAAAGAAACAATACCTGTACTACGTATTTTACATTTTAAGCGTAGGCCTTTACGAAATGAGTGCCGATGGCATCGCGTTCCAATATTTATGGCCGGGAGTTCCGGCTTTAAATAATTACGGGAACGGCACTGCCCTATATTTTACCAGTATTTGCGCCCTGATATTCAGCAAGGAGCTATTGCAGGTTAAAATAAAAGCTCCGCAGTTTAACAGGCTAATCAATTGTGTGATATTGCTGCGCACCACCTATTTTCTGTATTGCCTTATCTTCAACAATTCGCTGTTTGTATATAAGTTTGTTGAAGTGATCCCGCTATCGCTGGCTTTTGCTACCGGTGTGTATATCTATAAAAACGGCTACAAGCCGGCCCGCTTTTTTGTGCTGGCCTACTCAATTTTGTTTGTGGGCTTTATAGTTAAAGCGTTTACCGCCCTTGGTTACGCTTACTTTTTACCCGCACCTATAAGCTACTATAGCCTTAGTTTTTGTTTTATTATTGAGATGATACTGTTATCATTTGCCATTGGCGACCAGGTAAGGATCCTGCGGAAAGAGAAGGATGCAGCCCATGAAGAAACCATACGGCAAATGCAATTGAACAGCCAGTTGAAGGATTCAATAAATGAGGAATTGGAGCGCCAGGTTGAAATCCGCACACACGAACTGGTTGAAAAATCAAACGAGGTGAGGCAACAAAGCCAGATCATCGAAAACCAAAACAAAGAATTGTTACGGGCCAACGAGCAGTTGGAAAAGCAGGCCGGTGAAATATTAAGAATGAATATTTTACTTGAAAAAGATAATGTTCAGCTCAAAACAAACATTGAAAAGGTTACCGAATCACGCGCGTTATCTACAGAGTTGGGCTATGAAGAATTCAGCGCTAAGTATCCCGACCAGGAAACCTGTTTTAAATTCCTGTCGGCTTTAAAATGGAAAGATGGCTTTATTTGCACCCGCTGCTCGAATACAACGTATTGTGCCGGCAGGTTGCCGCACAGCCGCCGGTGTACCAAATGCAGTTATGAAGAATCGGCCCTGCATAATACCATATTTCAAAACAGCCGCATTCCTATCAATAAGGCTTTTTATCTCACCTATCTTATTTACAGTACTAACGGCACGATATCATCGCACCAGCTTTCCGAAAAGCTCGATATCCGCCAAAGCACCTGCTGGACTTACGCCATCCGTATAAAGAAAGTATTGCAGGAAAAGAAAAAATCAAGGAAAAAGAATGATCAGCAGGGATGGACGGTGCTGGTGATGTGAGAAGTAACATTTGTTCTTTGTAGCATTTGGGGAGTGTTATTCGTTGACATTTTTCGCTGTTTGTATATAGTCTAAGTAAGTCGATGCCTCCGAAACCCTCGCGGATCCAAGCTATTCCATAAAATTGATTTGTCGTTTAATCAGCAAGGTGTATTGTTTTGCCCCTCTGGGGCAAGGGGTATTTCAATAATCTCACATGCTACAAACCTTTTGCACCTCTGGTGCACTTGTCCTTGGCAATTAATACCTGTTTGTTAAATTATAAAAGTCCCCCAGAGGGGGAAAAGGTTTGTAGAAAAAAACGTCCTATCCCCTACCCGAGCCCCAGAGGGGCTCAACTCACGCACTTTACCCAATTTGACTATTGATTTTGTGGGTTAACTTAAATCTGCGAGAGCCCCTGAGGGAACAGCCCCTTTGTATTATCAATAATTCCTTTGATTAATTCATTGGTAAGGAACGTATTGGCTTTTCAATAGCGATTTTCTCCTCTAACAGGACGCGCCCCTCCTGTTTCCATCCCCCAACCTTATTTCTGTTGCAATAGGGCAGGTTTTAACCACTCTCCAATCCCCTCAATTGTCATTTTTTAAAATATTTTCACTTTTTTTTCTTGTTCACCAAGCGTATCACCCGAAAAAAACAACGAGGTGTAACCTGCTGTAAATACGCAACTTCAACGTTTGAGTTTTTCGTTATCAAAACGTATCAAAATATATTTAAACATCTTAAAATCAATAACTTACATACAATAAACCTATTGCATTATTGATTTATTCCACGTTAAATTTACCCCACCAATTACCAGTTAGTAATACGCTTAACCAACAAATCGATTATATGAAGTAAGATCGCGCGGCAGTATTTACCTGCACCGCTATTGTGTAAACCAGGTTTGCCTATAGCCCATTCCGGCAGCCACGGGCTGCTTAACCAATTAAACAGCAATTAATTATGAAGAAAAAAATTACGCTAATTTTTGTTTTACTTATTACAATACTAACACGCACGTTCGCACAGGACATTACCGTGAAAGGTATTGTTAAAGACAACCAGGGTCTGCCAATACCTGGCGCCACTGTAAAAAACAAGTCAACAGGTGCGGTAACCGTTACGGATTTAAAAGGCAGCTATTCTATCACAGCCAACGGCAACGCTACACTTGTTTTCAGCTTTGTGGGTTCGGCCACACAAGAGCAGCCGGTTAATGGACGCACAACAATTGATGTAACACTGGCCGATGCCAACAAACAGCTGGAAGAAGTTGTAGTAATAGGTTACGGCACACGTGCCGTTAAAGATGTTACCGGTGCCATCAGCAGTGTTAAGGCCGAGAAATTAGAAAATGAACACCCGGCCAGTGCTACGGATATTATCAGGGGCAATATCCCGGGTATATCGGTTGCCTTGAATACCTCGGCCAAAGGCGGCGGTACCGGCGATTTGCAGATCAGGGGTAAAGCCTCCCTTTCGGGCAACGTACAACCTGTTATCGTATTGGATGGGGTTATTTATCCGGGTCAGCTGGCTGATATCAACCCTAACGATATCGACCGTGTCGATGTGTTACGAGATCCAAGCGCACTTGCCGTATACGGTGCACAATCTGCCGGTGGTGTTGTAGCCATTACTACCAAAAAAGGTAAAAAGGGTGGTACTCAAATCACTCTGAATGCCAATTTCGGTATTGCTCAACTATTGCAAAATCAAAAATACTATACAGGCGATGGCTTCCTTAACTGGCGTGCCGACGGAGCCCGTAGTTCTAATACTTCAAATCCTTATTATTATTACAGCAACCCCAACAAACTGCCTGAGGGTGTAACGCTTGACCAGTTCCTAAACGGTGCTACAGGCGATCCTACCACCATCTGGCTGCAGCGTTTGGGCTTATTCCCTAACGAGATTGCCAACTACCAGGCCGGTAAAATGACCGACTGGTCAAAACTGATTTTCCGCAATGGCTTCCGTCAGGATTATACAGGCAGCTTTTCGGGAAGTTCAGAAACCGTTAAATATTATGTATCGGGCAACTACACTAAAAACCAGAACCTGATCCAGGGCGGACAGTATACCGACGGCCGTTTCCGCGTAAACCTGGAAGGTAAGGCAGCTAAGTTTTTAACCCTTGGTGTAAATGCGCAATTTGCAAGCCGCGATGAAGGTGCAGCCAGCACCCCGCTGAGTGGCCAGGGTATTGACGCTACCGAAGCCGACTGGACGCAGATCATTAACTCATCTCCTTATGGAGATGTGTACAATGCCGATGGCTCATTACGCCGTATCGATACCGATGACAGCGGTTTGAACCAGCGTAACCCATTCCTCGGGAACCGCTATAATCAAAACGTAGCGGTTCAAAACACGCTGTTCTCGGTACTTTTTGCCCGTTTGGATCTCCCTTTCGGCATTAAGTATACGGTGAATTATGCGCCAACCATCGAATCGTATCGGAACTTTTTCTTCCGCCCCGTAGCTAACCCTAACGAACTTTCGGGTGGTACCGCTATCCGTACACAAGAAAACCGTTACAGGTACAACCTTGATAACATTTTAAGCTGGAACAAAACTTTTGGCATCCATAGCTTTGATGCAACCTTCCTGCTTAACAAAGAAAAGTATCAAACGTGGTATACCAATGCTTCAAACACACAGTTAACCCCAACCGATATTTTGGGTTACCACAACATAGGCGCCGGTAATTTGCCTGTTGAAAGCAGCGATGACCGAATTTATAACGCCGATGCCATCATGGGCAGGATCAACTATACCTTATTAGGCAGGTACATTGTTACCGCCACTGTACGCCGCGACGGTTTCTCTGCATTTGGCTTGCAGCACCCACGCGAGGTATACCCTTCTGGAGCAATTGCCTGGGTATTCAGCGATGAAAGCTTCATGAAAGGCGACGCTTTTAAATGGCTTGACTATGGTAAATTACGTTTCAGCTACGGCGCCAACGGTAACCGTACCAATACAACCACTGCCGATCCATCCATCTCATTAGCTGTATTGGGCGGTATCAAATACCCTACAGCAAACAACTCTGGTACAGTTACCAATAACAGCGGTATTTATGTAAGTACTTTACAAAATGCGGCTTTAAAATGGGAACGTACCGTAGGGCCTAACATCGGTCTGGATTTCACCATATTACACAACAGGTTAAGCGGCTCGATAGATGTTTACGACCGTAAAACTACCGACCTGCTGGTTAAACGTAGTATTCTTGATGTTCAGGGCTACAACTCATCGGGCGATTTAGTTGGTGGGGCTAACAACTCCAACCCATACACCAACATCGGCCAGGTTAACAACAAGGGGTTTGAAATTTCATTGGATGGCAAGATCATTAAAAGCGAAAACTTTAACTGGAATGCCAGTGGAACGTTTTTCTTAAACCGCAACAAAATTGTTCACCTGTATGGTGCATTCCCGGTTACTGATGCCAACGGCGTTACCACCAATGTTGAAAAAGACGATATCGGCAACGGCTGGTTCATTGGTCACGATATCAACGTTGTTTGGGATTACAGGATCCTGGGTGTTTGGAAAACCGCAGATGCTACTGAAGCAGCTAAATACGGCGCTAAACCCGGTGATTTTAAACTGCAGGATGTAAACGGCGATTTTAAATTCACCAATGATGATAAGCAATTTCTGGGTTCAACCAATCCACGCTTTAGCTGGTCTTTACGCAATGATTTCAATTTCCTTAAACATTTCGATGTATCGTTCCTGCTGGTATCAAGCATTGGTCAGTTAAGGCAATACAACCAGGCTTTAAACAACCCGGGCAGCGTAGGCTTTGCGCGTATGAACTCATACGTATTGCCTTACTGGACACCTGATAACGAGATTGACGATTACGCCCGCTTAAACTCAGGTTCATCAGGCACAACCATTAATGTTTGGCGTAAAGCTTCGTTTGTAAGGCTGCAAACCGCTTCTATCGGCTACACTTTCAGTCCGCAGCTCATCAAACGCCTGGGCATATCAAGCGCCAAATTATTTGTGAATGCAAGCAATGCAGCTGTGTTTTCAAGCTGGCCGCTTTGGGATCCGCAAAACGGCGGTCCTACTCCAAGATATTTATCAGCCGGGTTTAACGTAGTTTTTTAAAGGAGGGATTTAATACATGAACAAGATAAACAAAAACATCATGGCTGCGGCTTTAGCAGCGGCAACCATATTTATAACCGGGGGTTGTACCAAGCGGGCCGATCTGTATCCGCAGGCACCTTCAAAATTTACACCCGACGTAACTTATACCTCACCTGCTGCATTTAAAGCAGCTTTGGCTACATTAAATGTAAGCGTCAGATTTGAATACTTTGGCGACTCGGCCCCGTTGCTTACCGAATCGATATTTACCGATGCCGCGGTTGAGGGTACTACCGATAAAACCACACCCGCACAGGATCTGAACGCGCGTATCACCCCTACCGCCAACCTAAACAGTGACGACTATAACAAGATAGGTCGCTACTGGAGCGCATGGTACCAGGGCATCCATGACTGTAACGTTATTTTATCGAGGCTGGATAACATTAAATGGCCTTCAGACGCCGATAAAAACCTGGTAAAAGCGACAGCTTTATTTCACCGGGCTTACCGCTACTATCGTTTAGTGCATGAGTTTGGCGATGTGCCATTGCTGCTAAAAGAAGAAACTGCGGTAAACACCGGCTACTTCAGTACGCAGCGTATCGTTATTCTCAAGCAAATGAAAACAGACCTGGAGTTCGCCGTAGCTAATCTTACCGATGCGAACGCTAAAGGCGATATCTCCAAAGGCGGCGCTGCCCACCTTTTAGCTAAAGTTGATCTGGCACTTGGTTTATTTGATGATGCCATTGCAGCCGCCAACGTTGCCATCAACGGCCCGTATCACCTCATGACCAATCGTTTCGGCATAGTTGCGGGCGATGCTTCAAAAAACATCATCTGGGACCTTCACCGACCCGAAAACAAGGCTTTAGGAACAAATGCCGAGGCTTTATATGTAGTACTTGACCGCGAAACACTTGACGGCGCTACGCCAAACGGATCACAGGTGATGAGGAACTGTGTGCCGATGTGGCATAACGGTACTATACTTACCCCCGGAGCGCTGAAACCGGGCATTTCAGATAAAGTAACCGAAGAATTCCCGCTTACTTTATGGTATGGCCGTGGTATTGGTCGTTTACGCGGTACGCCTTATGCTACCAAATACATCTGGACAGATAATACCGACTTAAGGCACGCTCCCGGAAACTGGATGAACATGACTGATCTGGTTTACAATAGCCCGGCCATTAAAACCTCCGATCCGGCATGGTATGGCAAGCATCTTGAGCAATATACCGATGCTAACGTTAAGCAACGCTTCCTGAATGGTGCAAAAGATACCATCCGTGCCTGGTTTGGCTGGCCGCATTACAAAGTGTTTATTGGCTCGGGCCCTATCGCGCTTGATAAATGGTGGAGCCCGCCGCGTGGTACCAACACCGACTGGTATGTTTTCCGCTTAGCCGAAACCTATCTGTTACGTGCCGAAGCCTACGTATGGAAAGGCCAAACCGCACTTGCTATGGATGATATCAACAAAGTAAGGGCACGTGCAAATGCACAGTTGTTAACAGATCCAGGCAAAGTTAATATCGGCACTATACTTGACGAACGCCAGAGAGAACTGTATTGGGAGGAGCCACGTAAAACTGAGCTTACCCGTATCGCTTTCATCTTTGCGCAAACAGGAATTGCCGCTTATAATGGAAAAAGCTACAACGTAGCTAATTTTTCAACAAGCAACTTCTTTTACGACAGGATCATGGAGAAGAACGACTTCTATAAAAACCCTAATGTTGTAACCAATTCGGGTAATCACTATACTATTTCGCCATACCATGTTTTATGGCCTGTCCCGCAAAGCGAGATCGACCTGAATGTAAATGGTCATATTAACCAGAGCAAAGGATACGCAGGTTCAGAAACCAATATCCCGCCTCTTGATAAAGTAGTACCATAATTTAGTTGATTTGTAACATTTGAGCCGGGCATTAGTCAATTGATTAGTGTCCGGTTTTTTGTTTTATGCAGATTTAAAAGCATAAAATAATTAACAGTGGGCGCATTCACCTATTTGTTTTTTTCACATATTTAATCATTATTTAAACCTGACATCCAAAAATATGGGCCTGTTCAATATCCTTCGTAACGAATTTATAGATGTAATAGAGTGGGTTGATACCACCCAGAATACGCTTGTATGGAAATTTCCGCGCCATGATAATGCCATAAAGATGGGTGCAAAACTTATTGTTCGCGAATCGCAGGCAGCTGTTTTCATGAACGAGGGACGCATCGCCGATGTATTTACTCCCGGTACTTATGAGTTGCAAACGCAGAACATGCCTTTGTTAACCACCCTAATGAGCTGGAAATATGGCTTTGAAAGCCCGTTTAAAGTTGATATATTCTTCGTAAGCCTGCGTCAGTTCACCAACCAAAAATGGGGTACCAAAAACCCGGTAATGATCCGCGATGCTGAATTTGGGCCGGTACGGCTGAGGGCATTTGGTTCGTTTAACTTTAAGGTTCAGGATCCTAAAGTATTTATTAAGGAAATCGCCGCCACTAATCCCGATTTTATCATTGAAGATATCAATGAGCAGTTGCGGAACACCGTTGTTTCGCGGGGGATGGATGCCGTAGCCGAATCAAAGATAAACGTGCTTGATCTGGCAGCCAACTACAACGAAATGGGCAAATTCATAACAGAATCTATCCAGCCCGATTTCGCTGAGCTTGGTTTAAACCTAACCAAACTATTAGTCGAAAATATCTCCCTGCCACCCGAAGTTGAGCAGGTGCTGGATAAACGCAGCGAAATGGGCATATTGGGTAATCTCGGCGCTTATGCACAATTCCAGGCTGCCAATGCTATTGAAAAATCTGCCGAAAATACTATTGGTGGTAACTTAGGAGCTGCCGGTATGGGTTTGGGGGTTGGCGCTGCGATGATGGGCCAGGTTGGCAATATCTTTCAGCAAAATCAGGTTACTCCTAATAATACCGGTGGTGACGTACCGCCTCCGCCGCCCCAGCCAGGCATCCAATATCATATTGTGAAGGACGGAAAATCAGACGGGCCGCACACTATCGATGAGATTAATGCTATGATCGCCAGCAGAACCTTAAGCAGGGAAAGCATGATTTGGAAAAAAGGAATGGCTGCATGGGCGGTTGCATCATCTGTTGAAGAGATAGCAGAATTATTCAACAATGTACCTCCACCGATAGTCTGATCTGCAACTATTCCTAAATCTATATTTTCGAGATGAACAACCAGGTTAATCCGTCAGCAATAAACAATTCTTTAAATTGTTCGGGCTGCGGAGCGTTACTGCACTTTAATCCCGGCACTCATAATTTGCTGTGTGATTACTGTGGCGTGAGCAACGCCATTGAAAGTGCCCCCGACAGCCGCGATATTCTACCTTATGATTATGAGGAATTTGTCGCCGGTATTGACAACAATAAACAAAGTGCCGATCTTAAGGTAGTGAATTGTAAAAACTGCGGCTCACAAACCATCCTCGATCAGTTTGTAACCTCGGATAAATGTCCGTTTTGTACAGCTCCCCTGGTATTGGACCTTGAAAGCGGACAGCAATATGTGCCGCCTCATTATATTTTGCCATTTGCCGTTACCCAACAACAGGGTGTTGATTTTTTCAAAAAATGGCTTAAAAGTCTTTGGTGGGCACCAAATGACCTGGCTAAAAAGGTAAGCGATGCATCATCAGCACTAAAAGGTGTTTACCTGCCACACTGGACATACGACACCTATACCATAACCGATTATAGCGGTGAGCGCGGCGATTATTACTATACCACCGAAACTTATACCGAAACCGTCGACGGAAAAACGCAAACCAAAACAAGGCAGGTACGCCATACTGACTGGTCGTACGCTTCGGGAAGAGTAGAGTGCGATTTTGGTGACTTGTTGGTACCCGCCAGCAACTCACTGCCTGAAAAAACGCTTACCAAACTCGGGCCCTGGAATTTTAATATGCTGGTTAAGTTTGATGAACGTTATATGAGCGGCTTCCGTTCCGAAACTTACCAGTTAGGCCCGGAACAAGGTTTTACTAAAGCGGCCGAACAAACTGCTGGAGCGATAAATTCGGCCATACGAGACGACATAGGCGGAGACGAGCAAAGAATCGACAGCACCGATACCCAATATCTTGATAAAGCTATAAAATACCTGATGTTACCGGTTTGGGTAAGCGCCTATAACTACAATAACAAGATTTATCAATTTACAGTTAATGCCAGTACCGGTGAAGTTATCGGCCAGCGCCCGGTAAGCGCCATTAAAATTATCCTGGCCGTGATTTTTGTAATTGCTTTAATAATAACTGGGGTGATATTGTATCAAAATGCCCAGGCTGCATAAAAAACTGCTCTAAAGCACAAAGCATCCAATCATTTTTTAGTAGAGATGCATCACATGCGTCTCTACATTTTTAATAAGACATCCAAAATAAAAATGAAAATAAATTTGCGTAACTCACAAGTTACATATAAATTTGAGTAACTTAAAAGTTACCTATCATGGCAAAAATCATTCAGCACCAATTATTTTACCCGCATCCACCCGCAGTGGTTTGGGAATTTTTAACCGATCAGGAACTGATATCGCAATGGCTCATGCCCGGCAATCTGAAACCTGTACTGGGTCACGAATTTCAGCTTAAGGCCAAACCTATGCCCGAGATGGATTTCGACGGGATTTTTTATTGCAAGATCCTGGAGGTTATCCCCTTCAAAAAACTCTCTTATTCATGGAAATTCGGCTCAGGCAATGGTGAACTAAGCAATTCGACAGTGAACTGGATGCTAATAGAAAAAGATAACGGCACCGAACTTTTGCTGGTACACCGTGATTTTGCAGACTCTGTAAACCCGTTGATGTTTAGCTCGATGGAAAAAGGCTGGTTGGTGCTTATCAACAAAATGCTGCAGATCATAAACGCAGAAAAAGATGGAACAGCACAGGCTTGATGCATTCCAGGTAATTGCCGACCCAAGCAGGAGGCAGATCCTGCACCTGCTTTCAAAAGACAGCCGTACAATCAACTCACTGGCCGAGAACTTTGATATGAGCAGGCCGGCCGTTTCAAAGCATATCAAAGTGCTTTACAATGCCGGTTTTATCTCTATACAAGACATCGGCAGAGAAAGGCATTGTGTGTTGAAGCAAGACGGCTTTAAAGAGCTACAGGCCTGGTTAGCCTACTATGATAAATTCTGGGGCGATAAACTGGACAAACTGGGAGTTTTAATGAACGATAAAATGAACAAAAAATGAAAGATCAGGATTTAACTATAACCATTTCGGTAGATAAAACCTCTAAAGAGGCTTATGATGCCATCAATAATGTTCGCGGATGGTGGTCGGAAGAAGTTAAAGGCGGCACAGAAAAACTCAATGACGAGTTTACCTACAAAGCCAGGGACCTTCACCGCTGTACCTTGAAATTAACAGAAGTTGTTCCCAACCAAAAAGTGGTTTGGCTTGTACTGGACAACTATTTTAGTTTCACCAAAGATCAAACCGAATGGAAAGGCACCAAAGTGATTTTTGAAATTTCCGAACAGGACGACAAAACACAAGTCCGCTTCACCCACCAAGGCTTGGTTCCACCTCATGAATGTTATGAGGTTTGCTCAAACGCCTGGGCCAGTTATATTACGGGAAGTTTGTACAACCTCATTACCACAGGTAAAGGAGAGCCTAATCCTAAAGAAAGTTAGTTAACGAAATTAAAGCTAACCAAATAAAACATCATATTCTATTAGTCAATATATTGAAACTAAAACCTGAAAGTTTCGAACAACTTTTAGGCAAGAAAGCGCCTTTCATTTTTCATGAAAGGCGCTTGAGGGTTTAATCAATTATCAATTAGGGTTTTATCTCAAACTTTATACTGCTAAAAATCAGGGTTGCTTAACCAATTAGCTTAATTAAATATTAACCTGTTACATTTCAAACCAGGACATTAAAGGAAATCTGATTTACAAAAAACAGTATTATTGTTACATTAACAGTTAAAAACGCTATTGCTTTTCAATTCTATTCTTCGATATTTGATTTAGTCGCGCATAAGCACCGGCTTTAACCAGTTTACCTTTTAATCAGCAAAAAATGAAGGTGTCCGCCCCCTGACGGCACCCGTATTTTGAAGAAAAACAACCTGCAAATAAAACTATTTACTACATGGAAAAATCACGCCGTACCTTTATCAGGCAGGCCTCGTTAGCCGGGGCCGGAATTATGCTTGCCCCCAAAAGTTGGAGCGCACAAAGTTATAAACGTATCATTGGCGCCAATGACCGGGTCAGGATTGGGGTGGTAGGCTTTTCAGACAGGCACAAAAGTTCGCACGTGCCCAGTTTCATGAACCATTATAAAGAACTCAACTTTGATGTGGTAGCCGTATCCGATATCTGGAACAAACGGCGCGAGGAAGGCTCTGCCCTCTGGAAAGAAAAAATGCAGCATGACGTAAAAGCTTACCGCAATAATGAAGAATTATATGATAGTAAAAGTGTGGACGCCGTATTCATCAGCACTGCCGATTTTCAGCATGCACGCCATGCTATTGAAGCTGTGAAGGCCGGCTGCGATGCTTATGTAGAAAAACCATTTGCCGAAACCATGGAAGATAACCGGGCTGCCTTAAAGGCAGTAAAGGAATCGGGCAAAATTGTGCAAATTGGATCGCAGCGCAGAAGCGGCGCTAATTATCATGCAGCCAATGAATTTATCAGTTCGGGCAAGTTTGGTCCTATCACCATGGTTGAGCTCACCTGGAATGTGAATCAACCAGGCCGCTGGCGCCGGCCGGAGTTATTAGGACAGCTGAAGGAACAGGATACCGACTGGAAACGTTTTATAATGAACCGGCCTTATGAAGATTTCGACCCGCGTAAATACTTGGAGTACCGCCTGTTCTGGCCATATTCGTCAGGACTGCCGGGGCAGTGGATGAGCCATCAGATTGATACGGTACACTGGTTTACGGGCTTAAAACACCCGCGTAGTGTAGTTGCCAACGGCGGCATCTATATGTGGAAAGATGGGCGCCGCAACTGGGATACCATACTGGCCGCTTTTGATTACGGTCCGCTTAATGATCCTTCAACCGGCTTCCAGGTTACGTTTGGCTCACGCATGCACAATGGTGATGAGCATCCGGCCGAAATTTACTATTCAAACGGCGGCGAGCTTAACCTCATCACCAATACAGTATCGCCAAAAGGAGGTCTTACTCAAAAAATGGCCGATGCCATGCATATGAAGGCAAACCTGCTGCCTGAGATTAGCCTGGCTAATACCGAAAAGGTGGTAGCATCAGCCAATACCGGAGGTGATATACTTACTTCAAACCACGTACGCAACTGGATGGAATGCGTGCGCAGCCGTAAGCAGCCAAACGCCCCCGTTGAAGCCGGTTACAGCCATTCGATAGCCAATATCATGACCAATGCAGCTGTTCATACCGGCTACAAGGCTACTTTTGATGAAGCTACCCAGGAGGTAATGGCTAATGGAAAAGTTTTTAAATATTAATAGCTGGATAGGTCACAAACATTATTGACATCGGCTGTGCCTTGCCATTAGCGCACAGCCTTTTTAACCTTACATCAAGCAATGAAGATCATAAAAAAACTGGGACTTGCCGTTGCCGCAAATATGCTATTGTTTCCTGTAGTACACGCTCAAAAAGCCGAACCGGTAAGGCTGGTAAAAGCAACAAATAATAAAATAGATATCCTGATAGGTGGAAAACCCTTTACCAGTTTCCTGTATCCGGATACTTTAGAAAAACCCGTTCTTTACCCTTTGCGGTCGGCAAACGGCACATTGGTAACCCGCGGCTTTCCGTTGGCCCCACGGCCTGGCGATCCTACAGATCATCCGCATCACATAGGATTATGGTTTAACTTTGAAAACCTGAACGGTCTGGATTTCTGGAATAACTCCTATGCCATACCTGCGGCTAAAAAGAGTGGTTATGGCTGGATCCGCACCGACAAAATTTTGGAAACAAAAGATGGGACAAAAGGCATATTAGCCTATCATGCAAACTGGACAGATCAGCAAAAACAAGTAATACTGGAAGAGCAAACCCGCTTTGAATTTAGCGGAAATGCCCGGGAACGGATCATTGACCGTGTAACTACGCTTACTGCGGATAAGGACGCTCTTTTTAAAGATGCCAAAGATGGCATGCTTGGCCTGCGTCTGGCCCATGAGCTGCAAATCCCTGACCCTGCCGACCAGAAATTTACTGACGATAAGGGTAATGTTACCATAGTAAAAGGTGGTACCGATAAAGTTGCCAACGGTACTTACCTCACCAGTGAAGGCAAAACAGGTAACGACGCATGGAGCACCCGCGGCGTATGGTGCAAGGTATATGGTAAAATTGGAACCGATTCGGTAAGCGTTACCATTATCGATCATCCTCAAAACCCTAATTATCCTACTTTTTGGCATGCCCGTGGCTACGGTCTGTTTGCAGCCAATCCGCTGGGCGAAAAGGTGTTTACCAACGGCAAATCTGAAAAGAACCTGACTTTAAAGAAAGGCGAATCGGTAACATTCAGGTATCGGATTATCATACACAATGGGCCGCAAACTAACAGCGCAGCGCAATTAAACCAGGCTGCGGAGGCTTTTAAGTCATTTAAATAGCATCACCATATCAAACAAACCGGTCCGGGATATTTATCAGAATTACTTTTTATCATTTTTAAATATCCCGGCAGGTATGTCACGGCCCGCTGATCCCGGCGCAAGGTTCAGGTAATTACGGGGTTGTTACTTTTCGTTTCAGTCGGGCTGTGTGTCGTTACCGGCATCAGTTCGTTGGATATAGCCCATATAGCCATCATTTTACCGTGATAAGGGTATTACTCAAAAAACTCTCCCTCAATATTGTCTATCAATTTTGCGCCCCTTGCCCATTGCTGTCACCCTGTTTTAAATCATCATTGTTAACGCCGCGTTTCTTCTTAGGCATCTGCGGACCAAAATTCATTTTACCGAAATTGTAGGCAAAGCTAACGCCAAAAGATCTGAACGGCACTGAGAACCTGCTGCTTTGACTAAGCGGGCCGCTATTGATATTGGAAGTAAAGTCTTTATAATCCTTAAATGGCTGGGTAATGTTCAAACCAATAGTTCCGCGTTTTTTCCAAACATCCTGCTTCAAACCTATCACCCATAAATTGAACGAGGGGTTTGTTCCCTGGAAAGTTCTCCTTGCCGAGTTCTGGATCAAAAAAGTTTCGGCAGACAAAGCCTTGTTTATTTTTACTGTTCCGCTAATGAAGGCATTGTACTGAACATAGGTAGACTGGCTTGCTTGCTGTAGGCTACTGATCACCTGCGGTTTATAGGTAAATGCATTAACGTTGCCCCGTATGGTTAGGACCTTGAACAATTCTGTTGAGCCAAAGAAGGTTACACCAACGGAATTATTGTTACCCACGTTAAGGTAATTGGTGAGGGAAACATCCCTGGTAACCGGGTTCCCGTTATTATCCACCGTGGTGTAAGGCACTGTACGCACGTAGCTTTCAATAATATCATCGGTCTTCCTATAATAGACGGAGGCATTGATCACACTGCTTTTGATGAAGGTAGAATAAGTCATTTCCACGGTCTGCGTAATTTCTGGCGACAATTCCGGGTTACCCTGCGTTTGGTTGAGAGGGTTGCTGGTATTCAGAAACGGGTTTAAATATTGCAGGCTCGGCCGCTGGATACGCTTACTATAGCTTAGTTTCAGCGTTTGGGTAGGCGTTAAAGCCTTTGAAATCACAAAGCTTGGAATAAAATTGGTATAGGTATTATCAAAAGGTGCCAGGCCCGCACTGACATTACCCGAATTTCCATTAATTTTTGTATTCTCTAACCGGGCACCTGCCTGTACAGTAAAACCATCTTTCAAATTTGCAGTAAGCAAGCCGTAGCCCGAGTACACGTCCTGGTCGTAACTATAGGTGTTGGATGTGGCCGTATTAAATACGTACGCGCCTGAAGCATCTGGATTGAAAAAATCGTATTCGCTGGATATCCTCCTTAAAATACTTTTCGCACCTGTTTCCAGCTTAAATACCCTGCTGATTGGTAGTACGTAATCCAGCTGGTAAGTATACTCGTTATTGGTACCGTTATTAACCGCACGCTGGTTTTGGGTAAAAGCAGAATATTCTGACAGATAGTTTACATCTGATGTGCCATGTGTCCATTGAAAAGCAAAGCTTAATTCTTCACCTTCCTTTTTAAACTTATGGGTAAAATCGTTATTCCAGTCAAAGTTGGAGACTTTGAATTCGTTGCTTGTTAAGGCTGTATAATCGATATTTCCCTCTGATGCAGAATTATTGCTATTGACCGAATTACCTTTATTTTTAAATGCCCCTCCCCTTAGGCTAAAAGTAGAGTTAAACGTGTTTTGATCATTAAAATCATATCCCAAAGATGCCGAGCCATTGGTAAAATGACGATTTGATGTACTTTGCCCGTTTGACGAGGATGATGTACCCAGTTCGGTATTTTGACTGTTAAAGGATTGATAGGTGGTTTGCGGCCATCCAACGTTATAACCAAGGTTAGCTGTAATGCTTAATTTATTTTTGTTAAAATTGATATTTCCGCTCTCATTGTTTTGACGGGTACCTATACCCATATTGATAGAGCCGCTTACACCGGCAACCTCCTTCTTCTTGGTAATAATATTGATAATGCCGGCCGAACCTTCCGCATCGTATTTAGCCGAGGGCGCCGTTATCACTTCAATATTCTTGATCTGATCGGAAGGCATGGATTTCAAAACGTCGCCCGCGTTGGTTACCAACGCTCCTGAAGGCTTGCCATTGATCAGTATCCGTACGTTCTGATTTCCGCGGAGGGAAACATTCCCGTCCATGTCAACCGAAACCATGGGCACTTTGCGCAGGATATCAGAAGCATTGCCGCCGGCACTGGTTACATCTTTTTCTGCATTAAAAACTAATTTGTCAATGTGGTTTTCCGCCAGGGCTCTTTGCCCGGTAACCTGAACATCAGCCAGCATCTTAGCGCTTGGCGAAACGATGACCTGCCCAAGGTTTCTGTCGGTTTTGGCTCCCGTTAAAACAACGCCGTCAATTGTTTTGGTGGAGTAACCTATAAAAGCGATTTGGACGCGATAAGTTCCCGGCGCCACACCAGTGATTTTGAAACTCCCTTTCTGATCTGCCAGGCTACCGTTCACTGGAGCAGTTGTACCTGCTTTAAATAAGCTTACTGTCGAATAGTCCAGTGGCTTTTTAGTCAGGGAGTCTATTACGGTTCCGAAGATAGTTCCATTACCCAAAGAGGCACCTGATGGCGGGCCTGCGGGCTGTTGGGCTCGCACGGTCCCTGCTGCCAATAAAAACCAGGTTATCAGTTTCAATGCCCGCAGGCTCGTTGTATTTTTTAAGTTGAACTTGTAATTTTCAGTTCCCATATTCGAGATTTTGAAACAAAACAAAGTAAATACATTGATCAAAATCTGCAGAATAGACGGATCGGCCTTAATAATAGACCAAACGAACGTTAGAGTCTATGGCTTTGTGATTGGAGGAATTTTCAATATAAGCTATAGATCAAAGTTGTCATTCTGTCTATTAATTCCTGTAAACCATCTATTCCTTAAAAAAAATAAAAAAACATTTTGTCATTTGCAGCATCCCGGTGAGATGGGATTTAGTTGATTACTGTATTTGATACAGTATGGTGCGTTTTGCCTGAGAAACAAAACGCACTTTTTTCCGCTATTTTTATGGTAAAATTCGCGATATGGCTTTTTCAGGCTTAAAGAAGATCTTTTTTTCAGTTCACTTTTATATAGTGGCCTGTTTATTAGCGTTAATGTTATTCCCATTATCCTGGCCCTTAAAACTCCCCGGTGAATTTTGGATCAAACAGGTATTGATACATTTGGTATGGGCAACATTATTCTATGCCAACCTGTTTTATTTTACTCCCCAATTGATTTACAAAAACAAGGCTGTATTATTTGTTCTTTTGATGATAGCTATTCTCGTCTCCGTTGTGTACTTAAACAATTGGTTAGATGAAATAACCGGTTGGAAGGCTGTATTTACCAAAGTTTACAAAAACCCGGCTAAAAAATCATCTGACGATAACCATGTTTATAATTATTGGACTATCATAACTGCACTTGTTTTACTCGGAGTAAGCACAATCATCGCGGTCTCCCGGAAGATCAAGGCCGACCAGGAAGCCTTCCGTGCCACCGAACAGGAAAAAATCAGCTCAGAGCTTTCTTTTTTAAAAGCGCAGATCAATCCGCACTTCTTTTTTAATATCCTGCATACCATTTATGCACTCGCCGATAGCAACCCTGTGGCGTCTAAAGATGCGGTTTACACGCTTTCGCATATGATGCGTTATGTTATTTATGAAACCAAGAACGATCTGACCGACCTGGAAAAGGAGATCAAATTTATTGAGGACTATATCAAGCTGATGAAGCTGAGGCTGAGCGATGATGTACAGATCATTTTTGAAAAACAGGTCAACCTAAAAAATCATGAAATAGCTCCCATGCTTTTCCTGCCATTTGTTGAAAATGCCTTTAAGCATGGCATCAGCGGTGTACACCCAAGTTACATTTATGTAGAGATCAGCCAATCTGCCGACGAGCTGAAGTTGGAGATCAGGAATTCCCTTTTTGAAGAACAAACGGCTCAGTTGGAAGATAGTAATGGCATCGGTATTGTCAATACGAAAATAAGGCTCGACCTGCTATATCCCGGGCGCTACACATTATCGGTTGACCGCGACTCCAATATCAGGGAATTCATTGTAAATTTAACGTTCCGATTCAAATGAAAATTGACTGCATAGCTGTAGACGACGAACCGATAGCTTTAAAGCTAATTACTTCGTACATTGAACAAACCCCGTTTTTAAATTTACAGGGTACGTTCGGCAACGCTATCGAAGCGCTGAAAGCTATTCATCAACAACCCGGCCTTCAATTGATATTTTTAGACATCAGGATGGCTGACCTAAGCGGTGTTGAACTGGCCCGGATCATTGAGCAAACCGGAAAGAAAAAGGGTCCGCGCGTTATATTTACAACAGCTTATGATCAGTATGCTTTAGAGGGTTTTAAGGTAAACGCGTTAGATTACTTACTGAAACCGTTTAGTTTTGTTGATTTTTCAAAAGCGGCTGCCAAAGCATATGATTATTTTGAGATTTTGGAAAGCGCTCAAAATAATATAACTCCCGGAACGCCTGTTGAAAAGAACTATATTTATCTTAAGGTTGATTATCAGCTGGTAAAAGTTAATATAGCCGACATCCTTTATATCGAAGGACTTAAAGATTATGTAAAGATTTTCCTGGCGAACCAGGATAAACCCTTATTGACCCTCACAAGCCTGAAAAACCTTGAAGAGAAACTCCCGGCCAGTATTTTCCTGCGAATCCACCGCTCATTTATCGTATCCAAAGAAGCAGTCAAATCCGTTACCAAAAATTCTGTCCAGATTGAAAATACTACGATACCTGTAACCGAACAATATAAAGAAGTTTTTACCACATTCCTGAAAGATTGGTCTTGATCATCATTGGTTGTCTATCTGGGGTTAAATATTTATGAGCCGGCATAACCCTCGTTTTTCCAAAACGGCTCTGCATGTTCCAATACAAACTTTACAGATCCTGCCATAAAGGAATGGAGTTTTGCATGGGTCGTAGACGCCCATCCTACTTTGTGAAATACTTTAAGAAGCACACGCAGCAATCACCTGCTGATTTCCTCAGGAACGGTTTCCCGAATATGTCTTTTCTTTTGGGACCGTCGGCTTTGGGAATAAATAAAAAAGTTAAGGACGCTAATTTTTATAAAATGAAATTTTATCAATTACTACGCCAGGGTCAATAGCCCTGATAGATAATTTATGTGTCCCGGTGGTTAATGCTGGTAAGTCTATTAATGCACTAACGTAATTATTTCTAATACCCTGGTTACGGTTGGGTCCATTCTCATCTTCCTTGCCATTTGACCCCGGCACTTCTGTTGTTGAAATAAATTTATTATCAACTAAAATGGCTACCCTTAATTGCATACCCGGATAAATTCTAAAAGTTGGCATAAAATCAATCCTCACCTTTGCTGAATTACCATCAGTTTTAAAATTGTAATTCAATGTTGGAGCTTTTACATCACCAGGTTTCCATAATAAATTAAGGTTAACCGGTGTCAATGCCATAGCCTGGCCGCTATTGCCCAATCCTGGTATAACCGACCATTTTGCGGTTCCAGCTGTGGTTTGTTCATCGGCAGATGAAGCGTTTCTTGTTATATCCGCCTGAATTGCTTTTTTGGTGGTATCCGGTTTCCTGGTTTCAGCCCATGGCCATGCTACCTGGCTATTCCATGATAGAAGATTTTGACCGGTTACTGTTCCCGGCATCATATATTGCCATTTCCCCCCTGCTATTTTATTGTTGTAATTATCAACTTCGGATTCCAAAGCTGCTTTAAGGCGATCTATCTCGACCTGATGGGCAGATTGATTTGCACCATAAACAATTGCCCTGTCATGCATAAATATAAGTCCGGTTTCTGCCATGATACGGGCCGGAAAACCAATCATTTCTGTGTAAGAATCCTGCTTATTTAAAGGTACAGACTTTGCTACAGAAGTTTCAAGATTTAATAATCTCTGATAATCAGCTTGTAATTGCACAGCTTCGTTATCCGACAAAGAAATAGCCCAATCACGATTCATTAATTCAGGTTTTCGTACTGTGCCTAAACGATAAAATTCTGTAAGCAAATTGTTAAGCGTAGCTACATTTTCATTAAAATGTTCTGTAAGAAATGCTTTTAAAAATTGGGGTTGTGCATCCGTCTTTTGACTTTCCGGGTTCCATGATAAGCGTGAAAAATAGTCGATCCCCAATTCCATCGGTTTAACATCACCTACGTTAATCACCCACATCGTCCGGGCCTGATTTTCCCAGGCCTTATGAAACTCTTCCCACATCAATGCCGGGGCGGTAGAATTGATCCAGGTATACGAATGAGGACCACCGTAGTAAGATAAGTGCCAGTATAATCCGCTTCCGCCAGACCGCTTCCTTTCGGTTGGATTCGATAAGCGGCGAATGTACCCAAAATTATCATCTACCCAAATCAGAGTTACATCATCAGGTACCTTTAAGCCGGCATCATACACAGGCAATACCTCTTTATAAGGAACAAAACATTGGGCAACAGGCCCCCATTGTTTATTGACGTATTGATTAATAAGATCTCGCTGGTCTTTAAATACCTTTTCCAAAAGGGTTATCCTTTCAGGTATACCTGACGGTGGCGATTCCATACCACGATCATGTATACCGCGTATACCCATTGTCCAAACTGCTTCTTTGTCTTTTCTGTGCTTAGCAGTTTCTTTCCAGTATTTATAAATACTATCAGGATTAGTGCTATAATTCCATACACCTTTAAGTTTCTCGTTCCAATGCACGTTATTATACAGCATCGGTTCGCAATGTGATGAACCTGCAACAATACCATAATGATCGGCCAAAGCTACATTCTCGGGAGTGTCGCCAAATTCTTTAGACACTTCATGCATAGCAGGCCAAATGTAGTTGAGCCGCAAACGCAACATCAATTCAAATAATTTTTCATATATTTTGGGGCCAATGCCATGTGCAAAATCCTTTTCAAAGTTTTTCCTCGCCCATTGATTTATTCCCCAGTCTTCATCGTTAATAAAAATACCGCGATATTTAACTGCCGGTTCATCCCAAGTTGGTTTAGGTACGGAGATCGTAACTGTTTTTCTTTTAGCAGTAGGAACATCTGCCCACCAATGCCACGGCGATACACCTATTTTCCTTGAAATTTGTAAGAGTCCATAAACTGTCCCTCGTCTATCGCTTCCAACTATAATGAGCGCTTTTTTTACACCAGGTGCGGGGTTGTTAACTATTTGCCATAATGAAGCCTCCCAACGGCCTTTAATTTTATTAATATCTTTGATCTTGTGTGCAGCTATCAACCTATCAATAGCTGGGCTTTTACCAATAGTGCCGGCAATAATCATTTCACCGGCGGGGTGTTGCAAAGTAGTAATAGCAGGCGAAGTTCCGGTAACCTGTTTTATATCGTCAGCAAAAAAGCCAGCCGCAAGTTTCACCGCCTGGTAATCAGAATTATCAATAGCTAAACTTATACTTTTTTGAGCAGTGGCCACTGTAATATCTGTTGATTTTGAGGCTAAAGCAGGTTTTACAATCAAATTTTGAGCACTAACGCTTATTGTTGTTAAGGTTACCAGTAACAGTAGCGGTGTTGCTTTTAATATACTGCGGTTATAATATCTATAATAACTTATGCGGGTATTCAAGAGTGATTTTAACATTTATAATATTGTATCATGTGACCGTATTAAAAATCAACCGAACTCGTGAGTTAAACCACCAGTTTAGTTAGGTTATTAATATCCGTAATTCTGCTCTAATTTAGCGCCTTTATTCTATTTTTCAGCGGCCTTTATAGGCCGTAGTTATCGGCAGCCATAGGTAACTGTAATATCGGTTACATTTTTTCACCCTATCATAAAATAGCCCAGGCTGTTAATGTCGATCGGGGTTGTCCAGGCAGGATTAGCATTTCGCCCGCTCTATATTTGATAAAAAACAGTGAAAATTTACGCAAACGTTTGTCTTTGCAGTAACAAACGTTTGCGTAAGTTTCAAGGCTCCAGGGCATAGAATTATGCATAATCTTTCCATAAAATTTTAGTTAGTTTCGGACATATTAACAGAAAAAAACCAACAAATTTCTATGCGAAAACCAACCTGTCTGCTACTTTTATTATTGCCTATACAGCTTTTAGCGCAACAATTTGATCCTGTAAAAGCACTGGTTAAAAGGCGCGCGCCGTGGTTAAGCAACCATATCGTTTTTGAACCCTTAAAAAACACCAGTTCAGAAATAGTTGAACTGCAAACCATCAAGAATAAACTGGTTATCCATGCTTCAGGAGCCAATGCGGCGGCTGTTGGTGTAAACTGGTATTTAAAATATTATTGCCATCGTTCTATGTCGCACATGGGTGATAACATGTCGCCCGTGTTTCCTATTCCTAATGTTAACAAAAAAGTAACCGTACAAGCTGCGGCCAAGTATCGTTATGCGTTAAATTATTGCACCTATAACTATACCATGAGCTTTTATAGTTGGCCCGACTGGGAACGGGAGCTTGACTGGATGGCGTTAAATGGTGTTAATACAATGCTTACTGTTGAAGGGATGGAAGCGGTATGGCAAAACACGCTGAGGAAAATAGGATACACTGAAAGTGAAATTAACAGTTTCATTGTTGGGCCTGCTTATACCGCATGGTGGCTGATGGGAAATATTGAAGGCTGGGGAGGTCCCATGCCGCAAAGCCAGATAGACAACAGGAAGCTGATTCAACAGAAAATGATGAAGCGGATGCAGGAGTTGGGTATACAACCTGTGTTGCAAGGTTTTTATGGCATGGTGCCAAGCACATTAAAAAACAAAAGTAAAGCACATATTATTGATCAGGGCACCTGGGGTGCTTTTAAAAGACCTGATATACTTGACCCCACTGATCCTGAGTTTAGCCGCATTGCCGGCATCTACTATAGCGAAATTCAAAAATTATACGGTAAGAACATCCATTTTTTTGCCGGCGACCCTTTTCATGAGGGTGGTAAAACGGAAGGTGTTGATTTGAAAAAAGCAGGCACTGCCATACAGGCATCGATGCAAAATTACTACCCCGGTTCAACATGGGTATTGCAGGGCTGGCAGGATAATCCCAAGCAGGCCATGCTTGATGGCCTCGATAAATCAAAAGTATTGGTACAGGAGCTTTTTGGTGAATTTACAAATAACTGGGAAAAGCGTAAGGCTTACGATAATACACCATTTATATGGTGCAGCGTTAATAATTTTGGCGAACGGCCTGGCGTATATGGAAAACTGCAGCGCTTTGCCGATGAGGTATACCGTGTCCGTAAAAGCACTTACAGCAATTATCTTAAAGGTGTGGGGATTATGCCTGAAGGCATCAATAACAACCCTCCTGATTATGACCTGATGCTTGAACTGGGCTGGCACCAGGAACATGTGGATACCCGGAACTGGATCGATAAATACGCTCTATATCGTTATGGTAAAAGCAATGGGCATGCAAGTAATGCCTGGCAAGGATTTTTACAAACCATTTATCAAAGCCTTCCCGGTTACCAGGAAGGGGCTGGCGAATCCATTTTTTGCGCAAGACCCGCACTTAAAGTTAAATCAATTTCCAGTTGGGGTACGCTCACTCGTAATTATGACACGGTTGCTTTTGCAAATGCGGTAAAAGAATTTGCAAAAGCAGCACCAGATCTTAAAAATTCGGCCACTTATAAAATAGACCTCATCAATATGGTGCGGCAACTGCTGGCTAATAAAGGCACGCTCACATTTAATGAAATGGTAACTGCTTATAACAGCAAGAATCTGCAAACATTTAACGCAGCCAGCGCAAAATTCCTGCATATGATAAGGCTGACAGATGACCTCTTAAATACCGATCAATATTTCAGGCTCAACACCTATCTCAAACAAGCTATAGATAACGGCAATACCGCGGAAGAAAAAGCAAACAATTTAAAAAACGAATTAATGCAAATTACCTATTGGGGCGAAAATGTGCGTACCGAAGACAATCTGCATGAGTATGCTTATAAAGAGTGGGCCGGCCTGATGGATAGCTATTACTTGCTCCGCTGGGAGATTTATTTTGATTATCTGCGCAGCAATTTGCAAGGTAAAAACGTTCAGGAACCTGATTACTTTTCCTGGGAACGAAAATGGGTGGACGACAACCAAAAGCTAAACCCTGAAAAGCCTCAAAGGCCTTTACTGGAAGTGGTTGATGAAATTTTATCAATGTAAAAACATCGCCCTTTTTTAACACTCTTTCTTAAAACTGACGTCAGCTATCCTCCAAATGAAAAAAACGTTAACAGGTATTTTATTGGTTTTTATTGCATTTTCCCCTTTATATGCCCAAAAGAAAATAGGAACAGAAACACCCGAACAAAAAGCCAAACGTATGTCCTGGTGGACTATTGACCGCTTTGGTATGTTTATCCATTGGGGGCTTTATTCGCAGGCAGCAAGGCATGAATGGGTAAAAAGATGGGAGCGCATGACGGATGCGCAATACCAGCCTTATTTTGATGAGTTTAATCCAGATTTGTTTAATCCCAAAGAGTGGGCAAAGAAAGCTAAGGCAGCCGGGATGAAATATGCTGTGCTTACTACTAAACATCATGAAGGGTTTTGCCTGTTTGATTCAAAATATACTGACTACAAGGCTACTAAAACCGCTGCTAAAAGAGACCTTGTAAAGGAGTTTGTTGATGCATTTAGAGCCGAGGGTATAAAAATAGGTTTTTATTATTCACTGTTGGATTGGCATCACCCAGACTTTACCGTTGATGTTTTACACCCCCTGCAACCGGCAAGCGAAAAAGATGAGGATTATGATAAGCTGAACAAAGGCCGCGATGTGGCCAGGTACCGCACCTACATGCATAACCAAATTAAAGAACTGCTTACCAATTACGGCAAAATTGATATGCTATGGCTCGATTTTTCGTACCCTGATAATGGCAAACATGGGAAAGGGGCCAAAGACTGGGGATCTGTTGAACTCGTTAAAGAAATAAGAAAATTACAGCCCAATATTATAATTGATAACCGCCTCGATTTAAATGAATACCAGGATGGTTGGGATTACCTGACACCCGAACAGGTAAATTTATCGGAGTGGGTCAAAAAAAACGATTACAAAACTTATTGGGAAACCTGCCAAACGTTTTCTGGTTCCTGGGGTTATTTCCGCGACGAAAACAGCTGGAAAAGTACCACGCAATTAATTACCATGCTGATAGAGGCTGTAAGCAAAAGAGGTAACCTGTTGCTTAACGTGGGCCCTACTGCACGCGGTTTATTTGATAAACGTGCTAACGAAAGGCTGGACGGAATAGCAGCCTGGATGAAATATAACAGCCGCTCCATTTATGGATGTACCGAAGCTCCGGAAACCTTTGTAGCCCCGGAGCACACCCTGCTTACCTATAATGCAAATACCCGGCGCTTATACGTGCATTTGTTAGCATATCCCGGCAAAACACTTACTTTACCAGGCTACAAGGATAAAGTAAAATACGTTCAGTTTTTACATGACGCGTCGGAGATACAACAGGATAGCAAATCAAAAGGCACAGGTAACGACCTGATATTAAATCTACCGGAAACCAAGCCCGATAGTGAGATACCGGTAATTGAATTGGTTTTAAATTAATGTTTACTCATCTACCTATGAAAACAAAACTATCAATGTATTATATCATCATGATCCGAAAACTTTTACCCTGCCTGTTTATTTTAGGATGCAGCCAGGCGGTATTGGCACAAAACGAACATAAAATGTCAGATACGTACCAGCTTCCTAAAGATTCGCTGGTACGGCAAAAACTTGCCCGCTGGCAAGACAAAAAGTTTGGTTTATTTATGCACTGGGGAACATACAGCCAATGGGGTGTGGCCGAAAGCTGGACTATTTGCCCTGATGACTGGGTTACACGTACCGGCCCCTACAGCAATGATTATTTCGCCTATAAAAAAGCATACGAAAACCTCCAAACCACCTTTAACCCTGCCAATTTTAACCCCGAAAAATGGGTTAAAGCGGCCAAGGCTGCGGGGATGAATTACGTGGTGTTTACCACTAAACATCACGATGGTTTTAGCATGTTTGATACTAAACAAACAGATTATAAAATTACCGACCCTAAAACTCCGTTTTCGAAAAATCCGCGAAGCAATGTCACCAAAGAAATATTTAACGCCTTCCGTAACGACAATTTTATGATCGGGGCATATTTTTCCAAACCCGACTGGCATAATGAAAATTATTGGTGGCCTTACTTTCCTCCTAAAGATCATAATGTAAATTACGATCCGCAACGATATCCTGAACGCTGGCAAAAATTTAAAGATTTTACTTACAACCAAATTGAAGAATTAATGACCGGTTATGGTAAAATAGATATTTTATGGCTCGATGGCGGCTGGGTACGGCCATCAGTTACAAAGGATAACGACCCGCAACATTATAACCAGGACATTGATATGGCCCGGATAGCAAAAATGAGCCGCAGCTATCAGCCGGGTTTGATTATGGTAGACAGGACAGTGACCGGCGAATTTGAAAACTATACCACGCCCGAACAGGAAGTACCGGACAAGCCCTTATCCTACCCATGGGAAACCTGTATGACCATTGGCAAATACTGGAGTTATGTTCCTGATGACGAATTTAAGCCCAGCCGCCTATTGGTGCAAACGCTGATAAAAATAGTTTCAAGAGGAGGTAACCTCTTGCTTAATATAGCCCCCGGACCGGATGGCGACTGGAATCCGACTGCCTATCAGAGGTTACAGGACATTGCGAATTGGATGAAGATTAACGAAAAAGGAATTTACGCTTCCGAACCTGTTATACCTTATTCTGTTGGGAACATATATTTTACAAGGTCAAAAACAAAAAAAACATTATATGCCTTCTGGCTATCAGAAAAAGATAATGTAACCCTTCCGGCCGAGGTAAGTTTCCCTGTAAACAATATTAAACGGATTAAAAAAGTAAGCCTGTTGGGCAACTCTGAAAAGTTAAAATGGGCCTATCAAAATGGGCAGTTGCGTATTCAAATTCCCAAATCTTTACAAAAGAGCAGCATATTAAAGTATAGTGACACTTTTGAATTGGAATATTAAAGAGTATACAAACAACAAGCCTATCAACTTCTACCTTATAATTCAAAAAAAACGAGGCGGTATGATGAGCCTCGCTTTTTTGGGATTTTTCAGATACTAAGCGATATATAGTGTTGGGTTGGATTTACACTGTTAACAAAGAGGGGTTAACAGGGTTAACACAATTCGGGGTTAACACCCACATATATATTTAATAATCAACTTATTAAGTGTAATTTCTAAAAAATATGTAAACCCCTTTTTGTATAAATATTACCCGCCAATGCTTTATGCAAATCAAAACCCGAACTTCTTTATAACCTTATCCTATACATTGGTACGCCCTCTGTGAGACACCATACTGGAATCAAATACCGCATGATGGAAAACCGGGGTTAACGACGCTTCACTGATGCGATCATCAATTATTTTAAAAAGTATTTCGGCCGCTTTTATGCCCTGCTTTTGGGGAAATTGTTCAATGGACGCCATTGGCGCACTATCCATAAAACTCCAAATAGGAGAATTTGCAAAACTGACAAAGCTAATATCGTGATTGGGAGCCAGATTATAGTTCTTCAACAACTTAATTGCATCGCGTGCCACATAATCGTTAAAAGTGATAATAGCTGTAGGTTTATCTGCTAAAGATAATAGCCGCCGCATAGCATAAGTATTTTGGGCAGACGACAGATCCGAAGAGACTATCAGGTCCGTATTTACTGCTATCTGATATTTATCAAGCCCCTGTTTGTAAGCATCCAGGCGCTCTTTACTCGCAGCCAGTTGCGATGGACCATTAATTAACCCAATACTACGATGCCCTTTTTCTATTAAGCAATCAATGGCTTGTAGCATTCCCGATTGGAGATTACAAACCGAGTAATGAATATCTTCCATGCCAGGAATACGGTCAAAAAACACAACAGGAATGTTATATTTTTTCAATTGTTCAAACACTTCATAATTCGTGGTATTTTTGCTTATCGAAATGATAATACCGTCTAACCGATGGGTTTTCATTGTTTCCAGGATACGTTTTTCCTTATCAGGGTTTTCTAACGATTGCCCAATAAAAACGTTATAATTCCTTTTGCTGGCGTAATCTTCTATCCCACTGAGGGCCGAAGAAAAAAACGCGTCAGAAAAATCCGGAACAATTACACCAATAGTTAATGTTTTTCGTTGTTTAAAAAATACAGCTGTTTGATTTCGCTCATAATTTAGTTCGCTTGCTACCTTATTAACCCGCATGGTAGTTACAAGGCCAATGCTGGGATGACCATGAAGAGCACGGGACACTGTTGAAGGGCTTACTTTTAAGCGTTTAGCTATCTCTTTAATTGTGGGAATCTTTTCCATCTTGTAATAAAGATTAAAAACAATGGGTATTGATTATTGATATGCCCCTTTACTTATCTGCTTATTTACGATACGCGTATTACCATCAAAATCAACCGTACCGTTAACGCCATCAGATATCACCTGCCCGCTATTTTTTGCTACTGAGGACGATTGCAGGTGAAAATCAAGTCCGGATGTATTGACAAATAAAGGATCGGTGCCATATGTTGAACTGGCGTCTCCACCGCAGGCTGCCTTCCATAAGTTATAGTGGGTATAGGCCACGCCGTTCCAGGTCCACTGCGCGGGGCCTGTGGTGTAATACAGGTTATAATCTATGATATTACCCGATCCCCGGTTGGTATATTTATGAATAAACATATCTGATGCCCCGCCGTAAATGATATTATTTTTTATAACATTATTAGTGCAATCTTCCCTGATGCTTATCTCTCCTTCTATCTCGCCAAAAGCACCTAATGCCTGGTTATTATTGTATAAAGTATTATTTATAATGGCAGAGTTACTTGTACCGGCACCTGTATAATTTAAGTACCCACCCATGTAAATACCGGCACACCAACATTTATATACCAGGTTATTCCTTATAGTAACATGGTCTGTTGGAAATCCGTTGGTTTCGCTCACTGCGCCAATCCCCCTGTCTGTAACAGACACCCTGTTTTTCTCTACTATCACATTTCTGCCACCATCTACATAAATACCTATAGCGCCATGCCCGCCAAGCGGCCCTCTTTTACTTTCAATATTATAGAGGGTATTGCCACTGATAACACCGTTACGGGCATAGTTTAGTGCGGGATCGCCATTGGCCGCATAGCCTCCTGCTGCATCTATCCCAATATTTTGAGCATTATAAATGGTATTATTGGTGATGGTAAAACCGTCAACATAGCCATTGATGGTTAAATTTTCGCCGTACCCGGTTTTACAATCATGGATTGTGTTCCCGGTAACGGTAATATTAGTTACGGGATCGGCAGTATTCCCGATGATCAGTATAGCATTTCCGCCTCCATTGAGCGGGAGCTGAGTATAATCAATACCGTATACCGTATTGTTTTTTATAATAATGTAGTCGGATCCACCTTCAACCATAATGGCTTTGGGATCGCCGGTTGCGGTTTTAAGATTGCGTATTTCAAAGCCATCTACAACTATATACTTTGCCTTATCAATGGTTACCAGGGCTTCCCTCCCGTTAACACTAAAAGAACTACCGTCAATTATAGGTGTTTCCCCACGGTAAGCTTTCAACGTGATATACTTATCCATTACGCCAGATTTGGGAAATACAACCTTTTCGCTATATACTCCACCCCTTACCATTACAGTATCGCCGGGAATGGTATGGGAAAGCGCGTTATTGATAGTTTGAAAAGGTGCGTCAATTGTTCCTTTATTTGACTCTAACCTGTTGGCAGCTACATAATAAACATGAGTGCTCCCGGTAATTGTAACATTACCGCCGGAATCGTTCTTTTTACTGCAACCAAATGCCTGTATAGCAAAACCAAGCATTAAAAAAACATAGACATTACATTTCATAAGCATACTTTTTTAATTAAACATCTTACTGCTGTGCGCCTTTACTTATCTTATTATTTACAATGCGGGTATTTCCGTCAATATCTGTGGCGCCATTTATATCGGCAGAAATTACATTTCCGGTATTTTTTGCAGGAGAGGCCGCTTGTATATGAAGATCGGGCGACGAGGTGTTCAGCAAAAGAGGGTCTTGCCCATTTGTTGAATTGGCATCGTTACCGCTGGCTGCGCGCCAGGCGTTTAAATCGGTATATGGTGCGCCGTTAGTACTGTTCCAGATCCATTGCGGAGTGCCAGTAGTATAGTATAAATTATTGTCGATAATGTTATTGCTGCCTGTTGTGGTATACTTATGAATAAATACATCCACGGGCCTTGCATAAACTATGTTATTTTTGATCACGTTATTGTCGCAATGCTCCGTAAGCCTGATCTCTCCTTCAATTTCTCCAAAAGCGCCTGGCACACGGTTATTCTGATATAAGGTATTATTTACGACGTAACAGTTTTTAGTTCCGCCGGATGTGTAGTTCAGATAATCGCCCATGTATATACCTGTGCGATAGCAGTTATATACAAAATTATTTCGCACGATGGTGGTTTTGGTTGCATACACGTTGCTTTCGCTCACCAGCCCTATCCCCCGGTCGCTGTTGTATACTGTGTTTCTTTCGATAATGGTATTAGCACCGCCGCAAACATAAATGGAGATAGCGCCGTACCTGTCGGGGCCCCAGGTTTCCGGGGTCCTGGTCATGGTATTATCGTGAAAAATATTATCACTTATCACTCCATTGCGGGCATAGTTGGTAGATACATCTCCTTTAGGGTTTAAACCATCACCACCGGCAACAATTATCCCGATGTTTTCCGTATCATATACTTTATTATGGCTAAAAACAAAGCCGTCAATATTGCCGGCCAGCGTTACATTTTCACTTGTACCGGTCTGCGTATCATGTACAGTACAATGCGTAATAACCAGGTTAGTAATGGCAGTAGTTCCGTTACCAATTGCCAGTATAGCGTGTCCGCTTCGCCAGTCGTTCAGGGATGCGTTGTTCTTTATGTTATAAATGTTGCAGTTTTTGATAGTGATATCGTGCGAATTGCCATTGATGGCGATCCCTTCAGGATCGGTATTAAAAGTTGAGCTCGTGAGATTGCAGATATCAAAGCCATCCAATGTTATATATCTTACATTGCTCAGTGTAACCAGCGGCACCCAGCCCGAAACAATTATTTTACTACCGTCTATCATCGGCCTTTCGCCGGGGTAAGCCTTCAATGTGATCAACTTATCCATTGCTCCCGATTTAGGAAACACCACCTTATCATAATAGCTGCCGCCTCTAACCATAACGGTATCACCGGGTAAGGCATGATCTAAGGCGGCATTGATAGACTGGAAAGGGGCATTGATTTTGCCCGAATTTGCATCAGAGCCGTTAACTGATACATAGTAGATATGTGTATTACCGGTTGAGACTATTACGTCATTACCTACCGTTTTTTTGCTGCAAGCCATTGCCTGAATGGCAAAAACATGTATTAAAAAGATATTTATATAATGTTTCATTAAATTTATTCTAAGAAAAATTGGCGTAGCAATTGTTTGACATGCATTAAGTTTATTCGCACTTAAAACCGCGCAGTACCTGCCCGTAGCAGAAACGTGTTTCTGCTACGGAGTACCCTTAAATAAACCCAAACAATTATTAACTACTACTCATATTTATCCCGGACAACAAGGATATGCCTGGGTTGAAAAATAAACTGTGATAGTATTTTAAAAAAGGATCGTTATTATTCCGAAACTATTTTTCTTATCCGGTTGTTGTTTTTATCCAAAACATATACGGTTCCATTCTTATCAACAGCAACACCGGTTGGCGCGCTGAAAAGCGCAGATCCTCCTATCGCATCAGCATAACCTGTTGTACCGCTGCCGGCAAAGGTGCTTACGTCAAAAGTATTCGCCTGTATAAAGCGGATACTTTGATCGGGGTTATAGCTGCCGCCGTCCCATGTTCCGTTGCCTGCTACATAAATATTATTGCTGTTATCAACCGCGATACCCCAGGGATAAGCAAATTTTGCAGTCGTAGCGGCTCCGTTTAAATAACCAGAAACACCAAGTTGCCCTGCTATGATGCTACCGTTCCAGTTGCCGGCACTGAATTTTCTGATAACCTGGTCGCCGTTAACTGATACATATAAGTTACCGGCTTTGTCAAATTTGATTCCTGCAGGATAATTAAGGCCGGATATAACCTGTTTGGTAGTCCACTGAGCTGATACCTGGTAGATGTTTCCGGGGCTGGAGCAACTGGAGTAATAAACAAAACCCGTTGTTTTGTCGACAGCAACACTCCATGGCGATTGATTTCCCCAGGCCCAGGTGGTTGCAGTACCATCGGGGCTTATTTTACGGATGTCATAATTTCCCGGATCAACGGAATATACATTTCCCTGGGCATCAACGGCAACATCATAAGGTATGGAGAAATTTGCCGCGCTCCCCTTACCATCAGCATAGCCCGAAACCTGGGGATTACCGGCGAGTGTAGATACGTTGCCCGCGGTGTCAATTTTCCTGATGCAATGATTTCCGGGATCGGCAACATAAATATTCAGGTTATCATCAACGGTTACTCCGCAGCTTCGGTACCAGCTTTGCCCGCTAAAATCAAACATAGCATCTGTTCCTTTACCGTTTGCAAAGCCGGCTTTACCTGATCCTGCCAGCGTGGTGACAGTCCTGGTATATTGGTATGTAAAATTATCGGTGCTTGTTGCGGTTCCTTTTCCAATAGTTACAACAATAGGCCCGGAACCTGCTTTCTTAGGCACCACTACCATCATTTGTTTGGTGTTGGCACCGATGACCTTCAGTTTAAACCCATTCAGGGTAACCGAAATTTGCGAAGTATCTGTTGAAAAGTTAGTACCAGAGATCAATACTTCGGTACCACCGCCACCCTGTGCCGGGATAAACGTACTGATACTGATAGGTGATGCAGGATCATGTGCAGGCACTTTTTCTTTTTTACAGCTCATAACAGCTATCATGATAAAAAACGCCCCGGCAAGCAGGTATTGATTGATGCCTTTTGCCAATATATTTATGAATGTTTTCATTTGAATAATTACGGTTTAATTATTTATTTCCAGACCTTTTACACCCTGTAGGGTAAATAAGAGCCAGCATTACCAACCAGGGTTTTGTACCAATGCCCTATCGCGGTCCAATTGGTACTGGGATATTGGAAACAGGTACATTTTATTGTTCCATACCCTTTTTTGAAAAAGCGTTTTGTTGTAAAGCCCGGTAAATGCAAATCCCAGGCCCTGATCGTCAGTATTGACATTAAGGCCATAAATAGTCTGATTTTCATCGGCACCCAGTAACAGCCTTCTTACAAGGGTAAAGTATCTGTCGCTTTCAAAACAAAGCTCTACCTGGCGTTCCCTTAAAATATATTTCCGCATTAAATCCTTGTTTCCAACAGCTCCCGGATAAACGGTCTCTATACCAGGCAAGCCGGCCCTGGTCCTGATCTGATCAAGATAAAGCACGATATTAGGGTTCGAGGGATCATATTCATTCAGGGCTTCTACATAATCCAGCAATATCTCGGCGTACCTGATCAATATGAACGGCCTGTAGTTGGTGGCATCCATCCTTATATTATCGGCAGGGCTTACATTTTTCAATACATCATATCCGGTAATATTATTACTTGCGCCGCTGGCTTTTGCGCCGGCTTTACCGTTATAATAAAATTCAACCCGGCCAGTGCCGTCAACATTCGCTGCAGATGAATAATAGTTTTTATCATCAACAGTTGGCGCAGGCAATACCGGCCGGCCATTATACTGGATATAGGCATAAAACCGCGGTTCGCGATTGGCATACATGTTCCATTGCCCTTTGCTGTGCTCCCAATATTTTGAGCCATTACTTTGAGCAAAACTTGTGGCTGTATATCCCGAGAGCGGATCATCAATGGTGCGGCCGTTATTCATATAAAACGCGTCCACAACATTTTGGGTGGCATTGTACATGCTATATCCTCCCGGTCCCGGCGATACACATTTGGTATACCCCCAATAATTCCAGGAGTTTCTTGAAAATATGATCTCACTGTTCCAGTTTGTTAAGAAAAGGTCCCTGACAGACAGATAAGGATCAAACTGGGTTCCGCCGTTATCCAGATTTGTAAATAACTTGTACGAACCAAGATCAATTACAGCCTTGGCTGCATCGGCAGCTATTTTCCATTTGCCGGCATCAAATACTGTGGGTGCCAGCGGGGTGCCATCCTGGTTTTTAAAAGAAGCAAACGATGGATTACCATTCCATAATGGGCTTGCCGACAATAAGGCCAGCTGAGCTTTTACAGCAAGGCAGGCACCTTTTGTTGGCCGACCGTAATTGCTGGTTGAAGGCCATTGCGCCGGTAAACCCGAAGCGGCCTGATCCATCAGTTGGTTAACGTAATCCTTACATTCGTCAAAAGACGCTCTCGGGTACTTATTGAAGTCATCATTTAAGCTTAACGTTTCCGTTACTTTTACAACAGGGCCATATTGCTTCATTAACTGCCAGTAAAACCATCCACGCAAAAACCTTGCTTCGGCTTTATATTGATTTTTTAGGCTGACACTTAGTTGGGTAGCAGGAACCTTATCAATATTGGCTTCAAAAATGAAAGACGACCGGATACCAGTGTAATACCTGTCCCAATAATCAAAATAAGCATTTACAGGGCTCCAGTTGCCAACAACCATTTGCCTTACATTGGTGCCGGGAATGGATACCGACGACTCGTCACTGGCGCCCATCGCGCTGTAATCTCCCCCATCGGTTTGTACAATGTAGCCGTAAATGTTATACAGGTAAGATTCGGCATTAGCCCTGGTGCTCCAGATCAGATCTGATGTTAACAGGTTATCGGGTTTTTTATTAAGGTAATTACAGGACGATAAACAGGCACCCAGGAAGCAGATCCCAACTACCATTATTAGTATGTTTTTTTTCATTTGGCACACTTTAAATTCTTTTGAAACTGATTTAAATTCACGATCTCTATAACGCAACTCTTAATCCTAAGGCAAGTATTCGTACCGGTGGATAGCCTGCCCCGTTAGAGCCAAGTTCAGGGTCCCAAAGTTTGAATTTGGAGAATGTTAGCAGGTTTTGCCCCGTTAAATAAAGGTAGACTGAGTTAATACCCGCCTGGGTAAGAAAGGAGGGCTTATAAGTATAACCTAATGTGGCCTGTTTTAAACGGACAAAACTCGCATCTTTTGACCACCATGTGCTGGGCTGATAATTATTGCTGTTTTGATTAGCAATGCCTAACCGTGGATAGTATACATTCTGACTTGGGTTATCAACTGTCCACCTGTTCTCAAGGCTTGCTAGCATACCCGATGGATAAGTGCCCATGCCTGTAAACGGTACAATACCCGCGCCTTGTGCACCTGCACCGGTTATAGAAGAACCGTTTGCCATAATAATTACATTACCGGTTCCCTGGAAGAAAAGAGAAAGATCGAACTTTTTATAACCAACCGTAAACCCTGCGCCATATAATATGGTAGGGATGTCTGATTTACCGGTATAAACCTTGTCATAACTGTTGATCACGCCATCGCCATTTACATCTTTATACTTGATATCGCCGGGCCTCAACACAGCGCCAAATTGAGTGGGGCTTTTATCAACGTCTTCCTGCGAGGTAAATAACCCTTCGGCAACGTACATCAGGTTATCGCCATATTTGCGACCGGTAGCTTGCTGATAGGCGTATAATTGTTTAGGCTCATCTTTCTGTACAATTTTATTATTGTTGTAAGTGAAATTGCCATAAAGGCGTAAGCCTACCTTACCTATATTATCATTATATTCAATGTTACCCTCAATACCGTGGTTATTCATTTCACCTAAGTTGGCAAATACAGCCCCGCTTACACCCAGTATCCCAGATAAAGAACTGCGTTGAACCAAAATATTTGTCCGCCTCTCTTTATAGGCATCAACAGTGATATTCAGTTTATTGAACAACCCTATCTCCAGTCCAATATTATCTTTCCTGGCTTTTTCCCATGTCAGGTTCTCCACTCCTATAACAGTCTCGGTAGTACCACCATATATTGTTCCGTTAAGGCCTAAACCCACTGAGCCGCCACTGCCATATTGGTTAATATAAGGAAACCTGGTGATACGGTAATCAGATCCTATTTGATCGTTACCTACGAGACCATGTGAACCCCTTATTTTAAGCAGGTTAAACGTTTTTGAAAAATCTTTGAAAAAAGGCTCCCTCGAAATTACCCAACCCGCAGAGACAGCCGGGAAAAAGCCAAACTTTTTGCCCGGTTCAAAGTTTTCTGAACCGGTATAGCCGGCATCAAATTCAAGCAGGTATTTATCGGCGTAAGTATATGTTGCCCTGCCGGCCAAACTCTGATTGTTATAAGGAATAGAGGTAATAACACTACCCGCGGTGCTCTGGACCCTCGATCGCATATTGTATAGAAGCAATCCGCCCACATGGTGCTTGCCGAAGGACTGATCATAATTAATATTGGTTTCCAGGTACATGGTTTTTTCGGCAGATGAATACTGCGTATAACCCAAAAACTGGTTTCCGTACCTCGATTGACCTAATACCAGGTTACCCTGCGGATCTCTTGACGTAGCTAAGTAAAGATCATTGGTACCTGTTCTGCCATTGTCATTTTCGCTGTACGAATCGAACGAGAACCTGGCCATGGCGCTCAAGCCGCTGGTAATTGCATCCAGTTTCTGGTTAATGGAAAAAACAGACTGGATGGTAGGGCGAAACTCGGTGTTATAACCTGAGTTTTGGATATCGTTTACCGGGTTGGATCCGCCATTGTTATACGGACCGGCCCATTTGCCATCGGGGTATCTTATCGGGAACGCGTTAGGTGGGGTTAAATATGACTCATACCAGATGTTTCCTGCCGAGATGCCGGGATAACGGCTGCTCACCAGCATCGCATCCAGGTTCATGGTCAATAAAGTGGTTTTGCTGATATCGATATCAAGGTTTGACCTGAAGTCATAACGCTTAAAGTTAAGGTTGGGATTATAGCCATTTTGTTTGGTTACTTTATAACTTCCATCCTGGTCATAAAAAGAAGCGGAAACATAATACCTTACCGACGAAGCACCGCCGGTAACATTTAAGTTGGTATTATAGCCGGGGGCCCAATTCTTATATACAGACTTTATCCAATTTACATTGGGATAAAGGTATGGGTCTAACCCGCTTGCCGTTTTCTGGATAGTTTCTTCAGAATATGCAGGAGGGTTACCATCATTTGTAGTTGCTTCGTTATGCAACCTCATCCATGAAACGGCATCCAGCATTTTAGGGGTCCGGGTAAGGCCCGACATGGATGTTTCTGTTTTAAAGGAAATTTTAGGTTTACCTGCAACACCTTTTTTAGTGGTAATGATCAAAACCCCGTTGGCGCCTTTAGCCCCATATACAGCGGTTGACGAAGCGTCTTTTAACAGGGAAATGCTTTGAATATCCTCCGGATCGATGTTGTTATAAGCTCCGCCATAAGTACTGTTCACGTCATCCCGCTGCACTCCATCTATAATAATAAGCGGGTTTGAGTTACCCGTAAAAGTGCCAATACCCCTGATGGTAAATGACGCGTTATCATAACCCGGCTCCCCGCTTCTTTGCATCGATATAACCCCGGCTACCTTACCTGCCAGTGCATTAGATAGGGAGCGGTTTGGAGTTGTTATATCAGCAACATTCACCGTGGTAACGGCCCCGGTTATGGTCAGCTTCTTTTGTTTACCATAGCCTACTACTACCACTTCATTTATACCCTTGGTATCGTCAAGTAACTGAACGGTCAGGAAAGATGTTGCTGCGGTAACCGTAATTTCTTTGGCAATGAAACCGGCAAATGAAATAACAAGGGTGCTGTTATCATTAGCTTCAATGGTAAACCGCCCCTCGCTATCTGTTATTACACCTTTATCAGTCCCCTTGATACGTACGCTTGCGCCGGGTAAAGTAACACCCTTTGAATCAGTAACAACACCTGAAACTTTGATAGTAGGTACAGCCTGAACGGGGGGCTTAACAGGCGCAGGCTTAGGTTTTATAATTATTGTTTTCTCTTCTATGCTATAGATAAACGGCTGACCCGAAAGTGCCAGTTTCAATACCTCTTCCAATTCTGTATTCCGTACATTGATACTAACCGGATTAGCGTCTTTAATCAGCTTTGAGTTATAAAAAAAATCGTACCCGCTTTGCTCTCTTATTTCTTTAAGCACCTTTTCTAACGGAGCATTTTTCTCTGACAATGTAATTTTTTGTGCATAGCTTTTAGCACTCACCTGAAGTATTGTCGCCAGTAACAATATGATCGATAATTTCATGATCAACAGTGCTTTATTTTTTATACGGGGGATTGTGTATAAACTTATTTCATAACATTTCATACATTTGAACTTGTTTTGGGTTTAATCTGTAATTGGACTACGAATTTAATTTCATGGCAAAGCCCTAACTTTCCGGCCGGAAGTGTTCCACCACTTCCGGCTTTCCTTTTTAGGCTACCATATGCTGGGTAATGATCACGGCATAATGATAACCCTCCTTCCTTCGATCCTGGTTTTTACGTTCCCTGTCTGTTCAATTATCTTCAATGCCTGCGCAAGGTCTTTTGAACGCGACACCATCCCTCCAAATCTTAAATTATCCACATTTCCCTGGTATTCTACCTCAACATTATACCAGCGGGCAAACTTGCTCATAATGCTTTTCAAATCTTCGTCGGTAAAAAGGAAATAACCATTTTTCCAGGCCACAACCTCGTCGGTGTTAACCGGTTGTACCGAAATTGAATTATTTGCGTAATTGATATCAGATTGCTGACCAGGTTTCAGTAATCTGGATTGATTGGCTTTGATGGCTGATACCTTAACGGAGCCTTCTAATAAAGTAGTTTTAACCGAAGTTTCGTCCGTATAAGAGCTGATATTGAAGTGTGTACCCAAAACCTCCACCATCTGGTGGTTACTGATAACCTTAAATGGTTTATGTGCATTTTTAGCAACTTCGAAGTAAGCTTCTCCTGCTAATTCAACCTTGCGTACTGCACCATCAAAATTTGTAGGATATTTGAGTGAAGATCCGGCATTTAACCAAACCTTAGTGCCATCGGCTAAATTAACCTGGTATTGCCCTCCCTTTGGGATTTCAATAACATTGTATTCAGGCAAACCCGGAGCAGTGGCATGAGATGCAGAGTTTTCAACTGTGTAAACCAACTGACCATTTGCCGCCTTAGATACTTTTGTACCCGATTGTTTGGCCAGTTCGCCGGATGCGGCATCATCCAGGGTAATTTTTGAACCATCGGCTAAAGTTAGCAATGCTTTATTTCCTCCCGGGGCAATACTGTGCTTGTTTACAGGATGTGTGCTATTTTTTGCGATGAAATATGAGCTGTTATACTTCATATAAAAAACCAAAGAAGCCGACGCAATCAGCAATGTTGTGATAGAGGCCGCCACAAACCACCTCCTCAGAAAAATCATTTTTTTAGGTGCAGATTCACGTTTTTTTATCTCCGATAGTATCTTGCTGTACAACTCGCTCTTTGTTACATTTTCATTGCCCATTTCAAGTTCATCCCATTGCAGCTTGTTTTTTTGGAGTGTATCATAATAGCTTAGCAATCGGGCCTCTTCTTCGGGAGTAGCCTCGTTTGATAAGTATTTGTTTATTAAGTTTATCAGTGTTTCTTTTTTCATTTGGGTAGTTATTGTATGTAAGTAACCCTGAACAGGTCATACCCCCAAAGAATAATAAAATATTTCTACAGCATTAAGGAATCATGAAATTTTGGAGAGTAAAACCTGTAATAATATCTAAGGAAGGGATAAATGCAAGCAGATACAGGTAAAAAAGCTTAAAACCAACGCCCGCATAACATAATGGCGGCTATGCAAACAAAATCGCCCAGCGTTTTGCGCAAGCGGTTCAGGGCTACAGTCAGTTGGTTTTCGACTGTTTTTGGCGCGATACCCAGCCGTTCGGCAATTTCTTTGGTCGATAAGTGTTCTTTGCGGCTCATAATAAAAATCTGGCGGCACTTTTCAGGTAACTCAGCAACACCTTGTTCCAGCAAACGGTTAATTTCTTTTTCAGACAGGAGCTCCTCGCCGCCGTTATTGCTAAAAAGCTCATCCAGCCTGTTAAAAAGATCGGCCCTTACTTTACCCGAACGGATAACATTAAACACCTGGTAACGAACAGATGTATATAAATAGGCATTTAACGAAGTGAGTTTAAGATTGGCCCGTTTTATCCACAGGTTTACCAGTACTTCCTGGGTTACATCTTCAGCTACCTGGCGATCTCTGATGATGTTATATGCTGAAAGATAAAGCTTTGACCAATATTTATTATAAATACGTTCAAACGCCCCAAGGTCATTTTCCCTGATCAATGCTATAAGATCCTCATCCGTCATCAGCTGAATTTCCAGGCTATTCATTCTGCATTATAAAATTTATAGTTGGCATCATCCAAAGAATGTATTTATTATCGATTATTGGTTTTAACTTTTAAAAATTAAAAAAGCTATTCCTTAGGGGCTTGGTGTAAGCCATTTATGTTAAGCTTTTCAAAATAATCAGAAGTTATAAATAAAGTCAAAAAAAAACTGAAAATGAAAGCGGGCAAACAATAAATATAAATAATTAAAACGTTTTTTTTGTGATTTATAAGCTATTCAGTCGTTCCTGCGCAGCCTGAAGTGTTTCGGCGGCAGTCTTATTTTTCAACTCGCCTATGTCAAAACCTTCCAATATATTTTTTAGCTGAAGTAATTTATCCTGCTGGTTATTTTTTATAAACCCTTCCTTTAAAATATTAATTTTTTCAAAATCCTGGATGCCCTCGATCAATCGTTCCAGGCGAACAGAGGACCGTGGACCGGGATAAACCAGGTAAGCATCGCCCGATGACCATGCCCCAAATCGTGTATCACGTAAAGGATCTTTGGTCCAGCAATTGTAAGCCCATCTCAAATACCCGTCATATCCTTTGTAAGCGGCATGCCATGCCAGCCAAACCGACTCGGCCGGGGCCGAAAAACTGAATGTATTGGGATATCCTTCTGTGCAGCAGGTATAATAGGTGGTATTTAGACCCGATTCCCTGCGCAAACGAATTGTTGCCTCATCCATTAACTGATTTGACGCCACACTATAATCAAACAAATCTCTTTCAATTTCCGGATGATAATTGCCTGCTAACGAAATCTTAAAATTTTTATCAGCGCTTTTTATTAACGCAATAGCTTTTTGCATATCGGCCATGGATCTTTCGTCCATAGCTATAGTGGTTTTATTAAACCATCCTTTTTCTTTAAGATGGCGGGCAAAATCCATCAGCATTGGGCGCCAATGTGCCTCGTATTCTGCCGAGCCGGGTTTAGCCACGATCATCGTTTCTTTTCTCAGGGCTTCGTCATAGTAGTAAAACTTTAGATTCCAGGGAATCATACTATAGCAGTTGATTAACTTATTAATCCCCAATGACATCATAAAAGACACCCACTTATCAAATATTGAATAATCATATCTCCATGAGCCATTCTTATTTTTTGTCCATTTTATCATCGATCCGTAAATATCATAGGTTTGGCTATTCCACGGATCATGAATAAGTGTAGTTGTAATTACTTTCTGCCCGGTATTTGCCAGCATTTTCATGTAAGGGCGCATTACATAAAAATGTTGCTTTGACCATGGCTTTACACCATACACCCGGGCCACCGAATAGGGATTTTGCCACAAGTCAAGGTGAAATTTCCAGTGCTCCGGTGCAGGCAAGGTATGATTAAGCACTTGTATAGCGTAATGTAAAATTAAAGGCGGTGCATTTTTCCCTTCAATTACCTTCACATTCCCTCTGTAAAGGCCTTCAACAGCAGTAGCCGGTACACTCACACTTAACCAAACCGGCCTGGTTGTATTTTTACCCGCCGGAAGCATTTTTACAGGGTCAATAACATCCTCAACAAGGCTGGAATCATGGCCGGGCAATATCCCGCAGCCACCGCCTTCATTGTTTAACCCATCGGCCATCACATAACGTACAAAATTCGCGTTTATATTTTTTTGGGGGATTTCATGCCCTTTACCATCTTTAAGTTTACTCCATATAAAGCTTAGTTGTTTCAGATTCCGGGTTGTCCATATCAGGAATTGAGTATGCACTTTTTCTCCTTTCCACGCTTTGGTTTTCCATTGAGCCTGCAAAGGAGATATGGCAGGAGCATTATGTTTATCATAACGTATATCGGCGGTAGCAAAACTTACATAAACCCCGGGTTTCAGCGCACTCCAGCCTGCCCGTTTTACAGGTTTGGGATCCGGAAGCTCCTGGTAAGTTCCATCAACTTTAACCTGTGCCAAAGCCACTGAACTATATAATACCATTATTAATATAAGTTTCATTCTCATAAAATCGTCGTTTTTCCGGGATCTACATTATCAATAATAAAAACAAAAAACTCTGTGCTATTACCTTGCAAATAACTTCAAACACATATAAATGCCGCATGGCTATGTTAAGCTTCAAGCTTTATTTCCCCAAAAAACTCCGGGTGGTGAAAGTCGGGGTCGTCGCATTCAATATTATGCCACGTTAAAAAGTGTGGCTCAGGTAGTTCATCTCCACATTTATAAAAATTAGCATGGCATTGTTGTCCTTTTAATGATGTAAATGAATGATGATAAAACACATCCAACGGTAACATCAGGGTAAGCTCCCAGCTAATATCGCCATGCCCAATATTTGTTTGCTGTGTTAACCGCACCTGAGACTTTATAAGCCGTATTAGCTTTTCAGGTGATAACTCGCGATTTTCCCTGCCCCTTCCGAACCCAAGCGAACAAGTGCCGATACAGTTAAACCCAAAATTGTAATACTCCAGCTCGGTACCAAAACCAATGAAAAATTCCACACAGCTATCCTGGTGAACAGGTTCATTAGGTTTGTAACAGGAAGCTTTTATCGCTTTTTCTTTTACGTAATATTTCAACATAAAACAATCGGTACTGTAAGCTATTGCAAAATGAACATCGGGTTTGTAATTATAATCGGGCCATGGTACAATTCCAACAAGGTGCTTCTCCTGTTCGTCTAACAAAACAGACATGTGTTCAATAGGGCTGCTTTTGTCCACATCTTCTAAAAATGCTACTGTAAGTTCCATTATTTAATTTCGGTTGTTATCTGTATGTACTTTTTTGCTGTGTTATGAATTATCTGATCAAAAACGTCGTAATTTTTCTCAAGCTTACTAAGCAGCTCGAACTGCGCCCTGGCTCGCTGTAAATTATGTTCGGGAGAGTGGATCTTGTAATAAACATCCCCTTCTATATAATCCGTCAGGAAACGCACACCCTGCATATAGGGTATTAATAAAACTCCCATCGAAAGCGATTTAACTTCTGTATCTGACAAAAAGCTACCGGCGTATTCAAAATACCCCGCTGCATAAGCTTTAAATAAGGGGATGTTTAGCTCTATTTTAGTAACATCCTGCTCATCCTCGGGCGCGGTATTGATGATAGTGCGGATGGCATCGCCAAAATCATATGCCACATAGCCTGGCATAACTGTATCCAGGTCAATTACACATTGTTCATGATCATTCATATCAAGCAATATGTTATTGAATTTGGTATCGTTATGAATAATGCGCAGCGGCAATTTCCCTTCCTTTCCCAAATTCATGATAGTAGCCATCTGATCTGCTCTTTCAATTATAAACGACAACTCAGTCAAAACATCCTTAATCCGGTTTTTCGGATCAGCCAATACCGCTTTGTTTAAACGATCAAGCCGCATGGTGATGTTATGAAAGCCTGGTATGGTTTCGTAAAGTAATCCGCTATCAAGATCTGACAACAGTAACTGGAATTTTCCAAATGCTTTTCCGCCTTCATAAGCTTGCTGTTCGGTTAATACCATGTCATAACTCTTGGTATCTTTCAAAAAACAATACATTCTCCAGTAATTACCTGTTTCATCACAAAAAAAACACTGTTTGTCTTTAGCCGAAACTATTGTCAGTACTTCTTTGTCGGGGCTTGAACCCGGAATGCCGGTCAATTTTTCTTTTAAATGATCTGTTACTAATTGTACATTTTTCATCAAAGCCGGAACGTTTTCAAACACATGATGATTGATTCGCTGAAGCAAATACCCTGGCAAACCCGGGTTTGTATTTTTCAAATGAAATGTATCGTTTATGTGCCCGGACCCATACGGAATAATAGCTGCGACATTTCCTTCAATGCAAAAATTAGATACTATTTCAGAGATATTATATGACATTTATTTTTCGTTTATACGTTGCGATCAGGAAAATGTTTACGAACACATTAAATTAACGTAAACACCTTGATACAAATATAATTATATTAGTGTGTTCGCACACACTTTGTTAATTTTTTGTTACTATTTTTTTTTGAGGACAATGCGCCGGAAAAACCTTCGGATTATATAAATGAAACAGATTAGTCAGCGAGAACTTATCGGCGAATACCACGCTGAGCTGAGCCGCTCTGGTTGTGTACAAAAATGTTATTAAAAAAGTTTTTTGCGTACAAGGACACTAAGCCGCAAATGGGAAACTTAAAAGCATAGCGCCTTTGTGAGAGATCAAGTAATTTATTGTACCGTTTTTCTTTAACCCATAAAAATTGGGCTTTGGCAGAAAAGGATTTGACCAGGGGTTGAACCGGATAACCGAACAATGGCGGATACAGACCTCTGAATGAAGTATAATTAGCTAAGGAGAGATCAAATATCTAAATAAACGACATCCTCATCATCAACATAATAGTTCACATTTTCTTTTGTAACGATATCAAGCGGAAGATACTTAATAATTGGCACTTCTTTTTTGAACACCAGGCTGTCGGTTAATTGATAGATACCCCAATAACCTTGTCCCTTAGGGTTTTGATTAATCAGGAAACTGATTGTCCCTTTGTTCAGAAAATACAGATTAGGAGGCAATAAATCATATCCTATTATTTTAATATGTTTTATATAGCGCTGTTCCAGGTACTTCGCAATTTCATGAGCTTTAGATGTTGTCACGAAAATACTGCCTAAATCAGGGGTGCTGTCAATAACATCCCCCAGTTGTTTCATAAAAACTGCGGCATTTGACCTGTTTAACTCAACCCTCAGAATTTTGTACTGATGATCCAGGTTATTTTGAGCAAAATAATTGCGAAATCCCTGCTCCTTTTTTAAAAGGTGAGCGGCGTTGCTCGTCTCTTCATCAATGTGCGCAATTAAAACAGAGCAGGAATCGGGTTGTCCATAATGAATAAGCTTACCAGCCAAAAAACCACTCTGATATGAATCCTGGCCGATATAACTTAAGGGCTCACATTCAGCAATTTGTGTATTAAACAACACAAATGGAATTTCAGCAGCCTTCCATTTCTCGAAAAAAGGTAGGGTTTCCCTGTAAAATATAGGCGATAAAATTATGCCGTCCGGCTTATCATTGGTTAATTTACTGGCCTTGCTTATAAATGAATCTACATCATATGGATCAAAGACATATTGTTGTACAATAATGCCATATTGCTTTAAGTCTTTCTCTGCCTTTTCAATACCGGCCTTAGGCGCATACCAATAGGAATCGATTTCATGATCAGGTATCAAGGCCGCTATTTGGTATATTTTATTTGATCCCAAAGCCCTTGCCATAAGATTGGGCTCGTAATCCATCTCTTCAATAATTTTGAGCACTTTCTCTTCTACCTTTTTTGACACCCGCCCGCGTTTATGCAGTACTCTGTCAACCGTACCTGTCGAAACCTTCGCTTTTTCGGCAATGTCTTTAATGCGAACAATTTTATTCTTCATAATAAACTTTAGCGTAGAAAAGATAGCAAAAGTAATTTAATATAACCCATCTCATCAATATCGACTATCATTTGATAGAAATTACTTTTAAAACGATTCCGCTATACTGAACTTATTTCTGCGTTTCACATGTCAAGCGCATTTCATACCCGCATCTTTATTATTTTTTAAGATATGGCACCAATGTTACCGCCAGCTTTTGATAACCAACCTCATTGGGGTGCAAACCATCCCCGAAAAGTGATTCATCGATCTTCCCTTTATGGTTAAGCAATAATTTGCCCGGATCAATAAAACGGACTTGGGTTTGAGCTGCCAGTTTAGCAATAGCTTTATTAAGCACCTTTATCCGGCTTTCCATTGCCCTCCTGGGTAGCAAACCCGATAAAAGAACCTCCGCTGTGGGCTGACGTTCCTTCACAGCCAGCACAAGCATTTTCAACCCTTCTGATATTTCCTGGTCACTGCAGGCAGACAAGTTATTAGTGCCTATCATAATCATCACTTTGTCCGCCTTAAACCCATCTATTTCTTCATGGTATACGCGCCATAGCACGTTCTCTACCTGGTCCCAGCCAAAACCAAAATTTTTCACACCCAGAGGTTCCATATATTTATCCCACGAATCAGCTCCTCTTGCTAAAGGCGCCTTAGGCTCACCACCCCAGTAATTCAGGATCGAATTACCAAGAAATACAATCTTTGGCGAACTGGTTTTGATAAGCGTTAATATTTCATTATGCCTGTTTCGCCAGTCATAATACCCATCCCTGCTTTGTACTGCGGGCCGCGTGGTTGAATAGCGGCCAATTGGTTCATTAATTATAACACGGATTGCTTGCTCATATGCTGCGGCATACTGCTCCATTCCGATATCATTAGGATGTAAGCCATCAACTGTTGAGTTGATACCAAACCCGATTTCTTTGCCAGTCAATAAATAAATACCCTTTGTTCCGGCTGCAATCAACTTTGAATAAGCCAGGTCAAGCACTTTATTAACATGACCATAACCGGCATTTCTACCCGTATCCAATAGTCCGCCCGCGTTCCCCCCGCTGTGTTCAACAAGCAATATCGGCACCAATGGGTGCTTCTGCTTTAAAGTTTGTATCGCTGCAGATAAACGTGCTTCGATTTCCTGGTCAGAAAAACTTATCATATTAGGCATACAATCAAGCACATATACTTTCGCATCCACCTCTGCCATCAGATCAATAACTGATTTCTCAAGCAATCCGGAGCCGGAAAAACCAAGATTAATCAACGGGCGATCCAGCGCGCGCTGCAAAATGGAGGTCCATGCTAAACCTGGCCTTGAAGCACAGGCCCCCTGCGCAATGGATGTTCCGTATACAAGCACCGGCTTTTCTTTGGATAAAGGCATAAAATTAAATGCACTACCAGACGGAACACCTATTTCAAACCATGATAACGAATTATACAAAGGCAGGAAAAGCCGGTATTCATAACTTCTCCCCGCAAAATCGGCACTTACCTTAATATTTGAAAACCGGTAAGTAACGGTATCCTTAAACGAGAAACTACCCGGAGCAAGGCACCATTGGCCATTAGGATCTAATACATACAGGTCCAACCCGCTTACACCAGTGGCCGGCATATGTGACATGGCAAAATCGCCACTAACCTTATACCGGATAACCAGGTTTTGAGCATCTGTTTTAAACTTAATGTACAACCCGGCACTGCTATGCGAGATGTTCCACACATTAGGATTAAGGCCCTTTTGAGCACGCGCCGGAAACCTGTCATAACTGCCCGCCGCTTCTTTTGACCAGGCTTGCCCTTCTATAACCGGAAAATCAGTCTTAACCGGGTCATACCATTTATATGGAGCTAAATTTTGCGAAAAGGATGTCTTATTGAAAAAGCAAAGGATTAACAATACCACTACGAATACGCGTTTCATTTTTATTTATTTAAAAGCAATGTTGCCATACACACCATCGTGCGGGCCAATGCGTTTGCGCGCACACTTGTAATATCAATTTATAATTCAAATCAGAAGACAAACAAATGATTAAACCGTCATTTTACAGGTATAGCGTTTAAAACCATCACTTCAAACGGCTCAAGCTTAACATCATGAACGGTTCCCTTAAACACATACGACTTCGTTTCTTTACTGTTAACTTTCGCATTATAAAAGATATAATCTGGATTACTATTTGATGGCAATTCAAATACTTCCCGGGTATTAACCAGGTATGTTTTAGCTGTATTTGAGGGATTTCTTAAGGTAAGAACAGCCTTTTTCGGCGACCAAGCTGCAAAACCGTAAACATCCCCTTTGGATGGGTCGCCGCCTACCCAATGTACATCCGGCATAATATCTGCATTTTCGCGCGACCATTTTATGGCAGCGGCAAGGCAATTCCAGTTGGCCTCGTTTAACTTATGAGGATTGATATACAACTCCTGCAAACTGGTTCCAGATCCAAAAAACGACCATATCTCGTCAGAAATATCTTTATCATCCATGTCAAACTTAGCAGGCGCACCATTATCCGCGATACAAATCCCGTGATACATCAGGGAGCTTAAAGGGTAAAGGGGAGCGCGCATTACAATATTCTTATAGGCCTGACCATCCCGGTAATTGAGCCATTGCTGACGGCCATTGCCCTGCCCTTGCGTGTTTGTATCCCAGCCATTTCGCCAAATTACATCACCATATTTAAGCCAGAAAGGCGACGGCCAGGTACCTATGGTGAGGCTAAAATACAAATCCCGTTTTACCTTACGCAAGCCCGTTACTAAATCCAACAAAGACTCCATATCTGTTTGATATTCAACCGTAGCACCTGTAGACTGATCTCCCGCCCCTACACCATCAAATTTAAACATAGAGATACCATCACTGGTCACGAACTTAGCGGCAGTACTTTTAAACCTGGACGAATAAACCGGACCGGAAAGAGAAAACCCATGCAAATTAGTTTCAAAAGGAGGATTTTGGCTTCGGCCATATTGTAGCCGCTGTTCCTTTGCCTGCTCGTAACCACCCCAGGGCGACATCCACACGCCCAATGAAGCTCCGTATTTGTCAGCCAGCGCTTTAATGTTATCAAAACCTGCCGGAAAATTCTTTTGGCTGATCTGCCACAATGTTTGGTTGTCATCCCAGCCATCGTCAAACAAAAATGCGTTTAAGCTAATATGACGTTTTGCGGTAAGACTGTCGCCAAATGCCTGAATACGATCAAGACAACCAGCTTCAGTTAACTTACGATCGGCCCAGGAAAGGTCATACCATGAATTATAATGAAGCATCTGGCGATATGGCACCGCTCTTTCCCGTTCCAGGTAATAAAGAAATCCCCTCCGTAACTGGCCTTTAGGGGCAATTCCCCATACGGTAGAAGCTTCGAAATTAAGAGTTGGCTCCTGCCGTTCAATATAGCCGCTGATCCGGCCATGCTGATTATTGTATTTGCTTATCGGACTTTCACAGGCAAAAAAGAAATCATCCGATACCATTGGCGATCCGTCCACAACCCCCAACGGCTTAATGCCCGTTTCTGCCGAAAAATTGATCAGATTCAATTTCCTGATCTTTAAAGAGTCTTTCAAAGCAAAAACGCCGAAAACTTGTCTGATATAATTGGAATTATCTTTCAAAATAGTCTCCCACTTTACACGAATGCCATATTTTACATTCAAAAATTCGGCTAAAATTTTCACACCATCTTCCTTTTCAGAAAATTTAACTGCCTCAGGATCTCCTTTGATCTGAACAATTTTCGGAGTGGTACTTAATTGAAAATCAGCAGAATTTATTACAGTACCATCCTTAAACTCTAATCCAAATAAAGGAGAGCCTTTTAAATTAATTTGTTTCTTATTCTGAACGGCAGATTCGTTTATAGCAATTATCGATTTACCAGCAAGCCACTTTACAGATAAACAATTATTTTATTAAAACCAGTGCCCCCTTAGTCGAAAACACCAATGCCTTGCCCGGTTTTACACCCGAAAGAAAAACATCCTGAGCTTTAGTAACGCTTGTTAGGCCGATACAAATTAAAAACAACAGTCTTTTTAGCATAGTTGATAAATTACGAGAAAAATAAAATAATAATTTGTGTGTGTGCGCACACAAATATAAAACATAATGAATACCCTAAAAATTGGAAGGAGCCTGTTTGACACTCCATATGGGCAAAAATGATGAGATCATATGTATCGTGCGAGAATACAGTGCAAAACAATCGGTTGCGCCTTTTTTCAGCCACAGGCGCAGCATCAGGCTAATTTCGAGAGGAGAACGGTGTATGCCGCAAATAAAAGACATACTTCATTACAAATAGCGCCATAAGTTGTGCCCGTCACTTCCAGGTGGTAGTGATATTAGCTGCTAAATCAAATTCCCCATGTAAAAACTACCTATGGGCATAAAAAAGCCCATTTACTTATGTAAATGAGCCTTATAAAAGCGGGTAAGCAATGGGGCTCGAACCCACGACCCCCAGAACCACAATCTGGTGCTCTAACCAACTGAGCTATGCCTACCGTTTTGTTTTTCGAGTGTGCAAAAATAGAAATCTCCTGGTTAATTGCAAACTCTTTTTTAAAATTACATTAAGCTTACCCGTTTAATTTAGAATGATTATGCATAATAAGTATTTTTGTAAAATGGCTGAGCAATTGATAGAACTAAATGTGACCGGCATGCATTGTAATAATTGCGCGATGTCTGTCCATAAATTCCTCGAAAAAAAGGGCTTACACAATATCCTGGTTGATTTCGCAAGCGAAGAAGTAAAATTTTCAACCAGCGATGAAACCCGACTGCCTGAAATAAAAAAAGGGATAGAAAGTTTAGGTTTTAAAGTTGTCGAGGATCTCAGCACCCATTCGGTACCGTTTTACGAACGGGTAGAAAACAAATTTATCTTCTGCGCCATCTTTACCGCACCACTTTTGCTGCACATGATATTACCCTGGCACTTTCTGCATCAGCCCATAATTCAATTGTTGTTATGCCTGCCGGTTTTTATTGTTGGGTGTTTGCATTTTGGTAAAAGCGCCATCAGCTCACTTAAAGGCGGCGTTCCTAATATGGATGTGCTCATTTTTGTGGGCTCAACATCGGCATTTATATATAGCCTTATCGGCACAATACAAAACCTCGGCCCTCAATACCAGTTTTACGAAACTTGCGCCACCATTATTACCCTGGTGTTGTTAGGTAATGTGTTCGAAAAACGTTCGGTGAGTCAAACTACCTCGGCTGTAAAAGACCTCATCAAATTTCAGGAAGTGAATGCCAATCGCATCATAAATGGAAGCGTTGAAATAATCAATGCCAAAGAGGTGCGCCCTGGTGATACATTACTGGTTAATGAAGGCGATAAAATACCTGTTGACGGCGAGATCCTTTCAGGCCAGGGTTCGGTTAACGAGGCCATGCTCACAGGCGAAAGTATCCCGGTTGAAAAACAAAAATACGATAAGGTTATTGGCGGTACTATATTGCTTAATGGCAATTTCCATATGCTGGCAACCCGTGTTGGGTCAAATACCATCCTCGCCCAAATTATCGACCTGATGAAAAAGGCCCAGGCGGCTAAACCACCTGTTCAAAAACTCGGTGATAAGGTTGCGGCTGTATTTGTCCCTGCGGTAATACTGATAGCATTGATCACCTTTATGCTTACTTACTTTGTTGGCGGTTCGGGTTTACAGCATGCTATCATGAATGCTATTGCAGTATTGGTAATATCCTGCCCATGCGCTATGGGCTTAGCCACACCCACCGCTGTTATGGTTGGCTTGGGCCGGGCAGCTAAGAACGGCATCCTGGTAAAAGGCGGAGATACGATTGAAGCCGTCACTAATACCAGATATGTAGTTTTTGATAAAACAGGCACACTTACAACCGGCAAGTTTACCGTTAATGAGATCAGGATTGAGAATGGTGCGGATATAGAACACATCAGGGGCATGATCATTGCTATTGAGGAACGATCTAATCATCCTATAGCCAAATCGCTTGTAAACGGTTTAAAAGGATTACCTCAGCAAAAGCTCATTTTAAAATCGGTTAAAGAAGAAAAAGGCCTGGGTATGCGTGCCGAAGATATCCACGGCAATAATTACTTTTTGGGTACAGCGAAAACCAACCATCAGGCCAATTTCAACATTGTGCTATATAAAAACCAGGTACCGATGGCGCAAATTGCTGTCGATGACCAGATAAAACCAGAAGCCTCCACGCTTATAACTCAACTTAAACAAATGGGTATTATCCCGGTACTGTTGAGCGGTGATAAAAAAGACCGTTGCCTTAGCGTAGCTCATCAATTAGGTATCACAGAGGTTCATGGCGAAAAACTTCCCGAAGAAAAACTGAAGGTGATTGACATTTATAAACAAAAAGGTAAAACCATTATGATAGGTGACGGCATTAACGATGCTCCTGCCCTAACCCATGCCGATGTTGGCATATCTATGAATGACGCCAGTCAGGTGGCAATTCAGTCGGCCAGTGTGGTACTATTAAATACCGACCTGCAGTCGGTGATTAATTTTTTACAGATCAGCAGGCATACGCTGCTTACCATAAAACAAAACCTTTTTTGGGCTTTTGCTTATAATATCATAGCTATCCCTGTGGCGGCAATGGGTTTCCTTAATCCTATGATTGGAGCGCTGACTATGGCTTTTTCAGATGTTGTAGTTATAGGTAATTCATTGAGGTTGAAGATTAAAAGAGTCGATAGACCATAGTCTATAGCCCATAGTTTTTATTTGCTTTAGATCAATGCAACGTATGATTTAAAGTTTCTTACTTTTGCCATGGACTATCAACTATCGTCCATGGACTTAAATATGATAGAGATTTTTACAGACGGGGCTTCAAGCGGAAATCCGGGGCCGGGTGGTTATGGTGTGATATTGCGTTCTGGACAACATTACAAAGAGCTTTCGGAAGGGTTTCGCAAAACCACCAATAACCGAATGGAGCTACTTGCGGTGATCAAAGGCCTGGAAGCGCTGAAAGCGCCCAATCAAAATGTAATGATCTTTTCCGACTCCAAATATGTTATTGATGCTATCGAAAAACGCTGGGTTAATGGCTGGGTAGCCAAGGGCTTTGTGGGCAAAAAAAACAAAGATCTGTGGATGCGCTATTTAGAGATAAGCAAGCTTCATAAAATTAAATTCACCTGGGTGCGCGGGCATAACGGGCATCCCGAAAATGAGCGTTGCGACCAATTAGCCGTGGCAGCAGGCAAGCGTCCTCCCCTGCTCATTGATTCAGTTTTTGAAGCGGAGAATGCAAGGGCAGGAATAATGTGATATCATAGCAGCCAAATACTTATTCGATCAAACAACAGGTATTTTACCTAGCCAGTTCAATAACCTGTAAATCCTGGATCTTATCGCCATCGACATTAAATCTTAACAGGGTACGCACCTTATGCCAGCCCTGCTTGCCTGCCGCGCCGGGGTTCATATGCAAACAATTGATCTTTTTATCAAACATCACTTTTAAAATATGCGAGTGCCCGGTGATAAAAAGCTTTGGCGGATTACTATAAATCTCGGCTTTGATATTTTGGCTGTACCTGCCGGGATAGCCCCCGATATGGGTCATCCATACATCTACTTCTTCGCATTTAAAGCGTAAATGTTCGGGGTAAACTATACGCACGTCTTTATCGTCGATATTGCCGTATACACCTTTTAAGGGTTTAAAGGCGGCGAGCCTGTCGGCCAGCTCAATGGTACCGAAATCGCCGGCATGCCAGATCTCGTCGCAATTCTCAAAATGTTTAAAAACGGCATCATCAAGGTAGCTGTGAGTATCGGAAATAAGGCCTATGCGGGTCATGGGGTAAAGATACGTAGTAAGAGCTAAGAATTAAGATGCAAGAATCAAGATAGAGGCTAAAATATCGTCAGGAAACCCTTTAGCACTTCACGGTATGTTTCTGTGTATACTTTTGGCTCGTTGTAGATCACAAATTTATCGGCTATCGTCTGCGTGTCGTTTTTTCCAAAAGCAAGAATTTCCCGGTGTGCTGCATCATTCTTAAAGGAGTGAATGCTGATTGCTTTTTGCAGATGGAGTCCGCTTTGTAAGGAGAGGTTCTTCACCAGTGCTGAAGTATCTACAGGCAGTATCAGCCAGCAAATACCCTGCTCGGTAAGTTGCGGGGCAACTACCGATATTAGTTTTTCGAAGAAACCATCAGCAGCATGTTTGGCTAAATTTGTTTTAACTCCCGGTGATTGCAGGGAGTTAATATAAAACGGCGGATTTGATACAATGAGGTCATATCTCTTTCCAGGATAATCTTCAAAAAACTGTTCAAATCCATTTGCATAAAGTGTTAATCTGTTTTTAAATGGCGAATTGCTAAAATTGTTTTTCGCTGTTATAGCTGCCTGCTCATCAATTTCAACTGCGTCTATTTTGGCATCCGTGAAACGTTGCGCCAGCATCAGGGCGATTACGCCTGTACCGGTACCGATATCCAGTATGTTCAACGGCTCGCCTTCGCCGGCTATAGCACCCAGCAATACGCCATCGGTATTGATCTTCATGGCACAGCCGGTTTGGTCAACGCTGAATTGTTTGAAACGGAACATGAGGGCGAAGTTAGAGTTTAAGGGGAAAAACAAGATATTTCTGCTAAATAACTTACATCGTCGCCCTCTTGGCCGGGCGAGGGCCAGTTACTTTACCTTAGATGCAAAGTAACCAAACATCAAGGCAAAAAAATGCTTCAACCCACAGGCCATACTCCCTGGCCCGCTTTTTTGCCGGGCCTTTACCCGCTTTCGTTTTGGGATTTATAACATTATTTTATTTGCCCAAAGATCCATCCTTTCATGAAGTCGTAATTTCTTTTCTTGTTTCTTGGCTCTCACTGTCCTGAATCTCTTCCCCTCCTCGTCAGCAGGTAAGCTTCGGGAGAAAGCGGGCAGAACAATGGTGGCCTTGTGCGGCTGCAGGGGCATAGCAAGTTTTTGCAGAAGCATTGGGCACATGCGAAGCGGGGCAAAATAATTGCAGCCCGTGGTTATGCCCGGTTTGCAGGGCAAAGGCCAAACAAAGGCATGTGCACTGGCCGGTGCAGCAAAGAAGGCTCCCTGCTGACTTGACTTTTTGGTTACTTTTGTATCAAGACAAAAGAACAAAGCCAACCCGCGGCAATTGAGCGGGCCGATGATAGTTAATAACAACAAAAGTTATTTTTAAAAACGAAGTAGACACTTCCCGTGGGATGCCGAAATAAATTCGGCACGACTTTCTATCTTAGAATATAGTTAGACGTCCTTTACCGCTCATACAACTCCAGCGGCAAACCATCCGGATCGGCAAAAAATGTAAAGCGTTTGCCCGTAGTTTCATCTACACGAATAGGTTCAATATCAACTCCAAAAGAAGAGATATGCGCTACCGCCTCATCCAGATCATCAACCTCAAAAGCTAAATGACGCAGACCGGCCGCTTCGGGGCGCGACGCGCGCGCGGGCGGATCGGGGAACGAGAAAAGCTCGATCTGGTAGAGGTCGCCGACTTCCAGATCGAGTTTGTATGATTGTCGCTGTTCGCGGTAAACCTCACGAACTATTTTTAAGCCGAGTACCTCTGTATAAAACCGTTTGGATTTTGCATAATCCGAACAGATGATAGCTATATGATGTACCCGGTTAAGTTTTAACATTATTCGCCTAAAATACCGTGAAGGATGTTAGCATGAACCATTTTCAGGTCGGTAACATGACCGAAGGCTTCTTCATCAACAGTTAAACCACCGTTGGTTACAGTACCCAATAAGGTAAATTCAACCTCACTGGTAGCCATCACCTCAACAAAGCGCTCCTCCTCTTCGGGTGCAACGCTTACCACTACCCTGCCTTGTGCCTCGCCAAACAGAAAGGCATCTTTACGGATGCTGTCATCAGTAGCTATATCAAAACCAAGTCCGTTAGGCATGGCCGACTCTAACAGCGCAATATATAAACCACCGTCAGCAACGTCATGAGCCGATTCAACCACTTTGTGTTTGATCAGTTCCTTAACAGTTTGCTGCATATCGTACTCTTTATCGATATCGAAATGCGGCGCAGGTGCTTTAGTTATTTTATGCCATGAAGCAAGGTATTGTGACGAAGCGATGTCATTAACCGATTCACCGATCAGATAGATCAGGTCTCCGGGCTGCTTGAAGTCGGCGGTCATGATGTTTTCAACGTTGTCCATCACACCTAACATACCAATAGTTGGCGTTGGGAATACCGAACCACCATCCGCAGACTGGTTGTAGAAACTTACGTTACCACCGGTAACAGGGGTTTCAAACTTGCGGCAGGCATCGCCCATACCTTTAATAGCGCTTACAAACTGCCAGTAAACTTCAGGAATGTAAGGGTTACCAAAGTTTAAGCAGTTGGTAATAGCCACAGGCTCGCCGCCGGCACAGGTAATGTTACGTGCTGCTTCGGCAACGGCAATGGCAGTACCTTTATATGGATCGGCGTATACGTAGCGTGAGTTACAGTCGGTGGTTAATACGATAGCTTTGTCGGTATCTTTAACGGCAACAACGGCGGCGTCGCATGAGCGGTTGGCAGTCATGGTTTGTACACCTACCATGCTATCGTACTGGTCGGTTACCCAACGTTTTGAAGCAATATTAGGATGACCAACCAAATGCTCGGCAACCTCAACCAGGTTTGCAGGCTCAGCAACGTCGTCTATATTGAATTTCTGGTTTTCGGCAAAGTAAGCAGGCTCGCGGTATTCGCGCTGGTAAACCGGGGCACCGCCGCCTAATACAAGGTCATCGGCAGGAACATCGGCAACTTTTTCGCCGTGCATAAAGTACTCTAAACGTTTGGTATCAGTAACTTCACCAATAATGGCGCAGTTTAAATCCCATTTATCAAAAATAGCTTCAACTTCTTTTTCGCGGCCTTTGTGAACTACGATCAGCATACGCTCCTGTGATTCAGAAAGCAGGATTTCGTAAGGTTTCATATGATCCTGGCGGGTTGGCACTTTGTCCAGGTCGATACGCATACCGTGCTCGCCTTTGGCGCTCATTTCTGAGTTTGAGCAGATGATACCGGCAGCGCCCATATCCTGCATACCAACAACTGCACCGGTTTTAATAACCTCAAGGGTAGCTTCCAGTAACAATTTCTCCTGGAAAGGGTCGCCTACCTGTACGGCAGGAAGGTCGTTCACCGAATCTTCGGTAATATCTTTAGAAGCAAAGGCGGCACCGTGGATCCCGTCTTTACCTGTAGCCGAACCAACTATATAAACCGGGTTGCCCACACCATACGATGTAGCAGAAACGGTTTCGCCAGCCTTAACAATACCGGCCGACATAGCATTAACCAGCGGGTTAACATTATAGCAATCGTCAAAAAACAATTCGCCGCCAACGGTTGGGATCCCGAAAGCGTTACCATAGTGGCTGATACCTTTAACCACACCTTTAACTAACCATTTGGTTTTGTCGAGGCTCAGGTCGCCAAAGCGTAATGAGTTAAGCTGTGCGATAGGCCTTGCACCCATGGTAAAAATATCGCGGTTAATACCGCCCACGCCTGTTGCAGCACCTTGATAAGGTTCAAGTGCCGAAGGGTGATTGTGCGATTCGATTTTGAAGGCACAGCCAATGCCATCGCCAAGGTCAACCAGACCGGCATTTTCTTCACCTGCCTTAGCCAGCATCCGCGGACTATCCTTTGGTAAAGTTTTAAGCCATGTAATTGAATTTTTATATGAGCAGTGCTCGCTCCACATAACCGAGAAAATAGAAAGCTCGGTAAAGTTGGGCACACGCCCTAATATTTCATTTATACGTGCAAATTCTTCGGGTAAAAGGCCCAGATCTTTAGCGGTTTCAACGGTGGTTAATTCCTGGTGCTCCAATGTAATATTGTTTTATTTGAAAGGATGCGCAAAAGTATGAAAAAAGGCGGAAAGGTTAAAGGCTAAAGGTGAAAGGTTTGGGAAACGCCAACATGAGTATCAGATCAATTGTAACAAAGCGGCTGTCCCAATTTTTTGATTCCCGAAAAAAAAATAAAAAAATCTCCGGCGTCTTTTTTTAAAAATGAGCATGTTCCAAATTTCGAGTGTAAAAACGCGGGACACCTTTTTTATGAAACACTTTGATAATCAAACAATTGGCTTTTTGCTTGAAACATAGCTAAATAACTAATAGTCACCACTTAAAACTTTCAAGAGTATAAAAACAGTATTAAAATGCAGTTTTTTTTATCCAGCATTTATTTCGCTTGTTTTTTATGTTTTTTTGAGTTTTTTTAAAATCAGCGCTTCATGCTTAAAGGGTACTGGCAAAATAGCGACACCATTAGTAAGGCTGATATCATTAAATTATAGTACTTTTTTTTAGGTATTTAGTCATTTCTGGATTATACCTTGCATGTGGGCCACAAGGCACAGCCTTGCGGCAACGACCAATTTTTTTTGCTACCGCAAGCATCCTCGCTTGAAGTTCGTTTGCTGAGTATCGGATTGGCTTGCGGTAATAGGGAACTAAAAACAGAGAAAGCTAAGATCCTTTTTTTTGATCTTAGCTTTCTTAATATGAATATATTATTAAATTATTTAGGTAGAACATAAAACTTAACACCCTCATTTACCCATCCTGAGCTACCGTTAACCGCATTTATATCAGGTGTCAGATAGTGATCGGTTTTAGACGAATTATAGAAGCTATACACCGGGATTGATCCGGAAACGTTGGTGCTATAAGCATAATATTTGATTCCATCATTCACCCAATTTGCCAAACCATTGACCTCATTCGGATTAATGGAATCATAATGATCTCCGGTGGATGTGTTATAAAATTCATATACCGGAACTGTCCCTGAAGCATTTGTTAAATATGCCTTAAATATCACGCCATAATATGCCCAACCGCTTGACGACAAGGTTGCATTTCTGTTTGCAGCAGTGAAATGATCTTCAAGACCCGAATTGTAGAATAAATAAACAGGCTGGGGACCGGGGATATGTGAAGATGTATATAAATAACTAACCGCGATAATATCATTGGAGGTAAAAGTTCGATTTAGCCCACTATTACATGCTAACATAATTGATTGAGGATCGGGCCCTGAAGGTGTGCCTGGTATATATATTGCCCCGTCAGGAATACTTGATTCCGGACTGGCTGTACCTCCGCAACTGTATGATCTGTCAGCATAATCGGTATGCCTCATACCAATGGTATGCCCCATCTCATGTTGAATAGTAGATGAAATATAATCCTGATTTGTGGTGCCGGTTAAATTATACGTATTTAAAGTAATATAATTGTATGGCCTGCCATCGCTAAAAGGGAAGCCAGAAACCGCAAGTATATTACTATTTTGGTATGCAGAGGTCACTGTAATATCATAAGGTGGGCTGGACACTCGCTGAAACGTAATTAAAAGACCTAAGCTATTCCACCTCGTAATAGCATCATCCAAAGCCGACAAATAAACGCCCGACAAGGGGGAATACATGGTAATAGTTCTTGGCAACCCTGTCACCAAATTGGTAGTGTTGTATTGCTCTGTTTTGGCGACGATAACAGATGCGTTTTTATAAGATTGACGCAAAGAGTCTTTTGATAAAAAAATATCGTTTTCTACGATATAGCCATCTGATTTTTCAATTATCCCCGAAGTGTTGAATCCCAATTTTGCAATTACTTGAAGATCGCTTTCCTTTGGAGTATCCACCTTCGGTGGAGCTGCATTTTTTTTACACGAATCCGCAATTATGCAGATAAAAAACACAATAAATAACAGTTTAAGTTTTGTTTTCATATAGTGATTTAGTTAACGGCAGAACAAAACAAAAATGCCTAAAACTCATCCGAGGTGGTGGTTGATCACTGGTTTAGGATATTTTTATTACTACGAATATAATGAAGACATATATATAAATGCAATATTTTTTACTTAATTTTTAACCTAAGAATATCATTGGGTATATATTGCTTTTTGAAGTGAATATGATCTTGAAAAAGCGTATCCGCAAAATATTGGATATTCTTAAAATAATCATAAAACTCAGGGGTAAGATCGCATTGAATGCACTCGTTTTGCCCACTTGAGTACTTTGCTATCAGGTTCCTGCTGCTGGACCTAACCGGGGGGCTATAAAGTTTAAACGCAATGTGTTTCTGAATGCACAATTTATTGATCTTAATTATATAGTCGTTGGAGATAGGCGAAATTAATCGATAGGTGGTATCTTTTCCAGGTTGATAGTCTGGTGCCCAATTAGTATTAAGAATAAAAGGAAGTTGAGACAAAGCATTGAAAGGGATTTTATGAATTTGTTCCAAACACTTTGTAGTTAGCAGCGGCTTGTTTTCCTGTTTGTAAAATGGTTTCAGGAAGTAGTGAAAAGTAAATTTCTGATCAAGGTTGTTTGTAAATGTTTCAGGATGAAGAATTAAAATGACTTGTTCCGGCAAGCTATCACTATTAATATCTGTAAATTTTTTTAAAAGAATATAATAACCCGCCAATGAGATTGCCTGATTTGTGGTTAGTGAATAGATTTCATCATTATATGTATGATTGTCGTATAGCTGTTCGCCCACACTGTCTCCTATTATCAAGACTTTTACCTTTTTTTTAACCTTGCTTTTGTGCAAAGAAGTATAAATTTCACTCCCATTTACTATTTGCTCGTATGATTTATTAAAATAAGTGTAAAGGCTTTGAGCTGTTATAAACGGAGCCGCCAAAATTATAAAAAGCAAAAAACGCCTGATAAAAAACGCAGTACTCATAACTTAAAATTGGAAATAGATAAACCCCTGTTGTGTGCCACCAAAGTAACAAATCAAATAAATCAAACCTATGTATATCCCCCATCGTATGGCAGGCCACTTAACATAATCAATTTGAAGCCCATGTGTTTTGTCTCGGTGTATCCATTCAACGATTAAAAGAATCAAAATAAACTTAAATATCAAATTATCGAATAACTGGGGTTGTGAAATAAAAGATTTGGAAAATATGCCTTTATAATAGCTAAAGGCAAGTCTTATTGTATCCGCCCTGAATAATATCCACCCGGCCGTTATAGAAAGAAAGGTGGTTAACAAACCGAACACTTCACTCCATGACGGAAGATACCGATTTTCGGCCACTATTGCTGTTGCATGTTTCTTATTACGCCTGGTCAATAGAAGTGGCAGAAATAATAATCCATTTAGCGCTCCCCACAATAAAAAAGTCCAATTAGCTCCATGCCAAAAGCCGCTGATAATAAACATCAGGAGCGTGTTTCTTATTTTTTGCCATCGGGATCCTCTACTACCTCCAAGTGGAATATAAATATAGTCTCTAAACCAAGTAGAAAGCGATATATGCCAACGTCGCCAGAACTCAGCCACATTTCTGGAGAAATAAGGATAATTAAAATTCCTGATCAGTTCAATCCCAAAAAGACGTGCGGAGCCTAACGCAATGTCAGAATAACCTGAGAAATCGCAGTAAATCTGAAATGCGAATAATACAGCTCCGTAGAGCAATGTGCTGCCCTTGAAAATCTCGGGGGTTTTAAATATCTCATTTACGATGCGTGCACAATTGTCTGCAATTACAACTTTTTTGAATAATCCCCATAAAATCTGTCGCAAAGCATCTTTAGCGCTCTTGTAATCAAATTCTCGTTTTGCGCTAATTTGAGGCAATAAATGGGTAGCTCGTTCGATCGGGCCCGCTACCAATAATGGAAAAAAACTAACAAACAGCGAGTAGTCTATGAAATTCCTTGAGGGAACAGTTTTCCGGTTATAAATATCAAATACATAAGACAAGCCGTGAAAAGTGTAAAATGAAATGCCGACCGGTAAAATGATCTTTAATGTCCAATTGATTACCTGCCCCCCCGGCGGTTGAACTATGTCATAAAATGATTCAATAAAGAAATTGTAATATTTAAAAACCGCCAAAAAACCAACATTAATAATAACACTGGAGAAAAGCCAAATTCTCTTTTTAAGAGAACTGCGGGCTTGATAAATCATGATTCCCGAACAATAATCTAAAAGCGTGGAGAAGATCAATAAAAATAAAAAGCGAAAGTCCCACCAGCCATAAAAAACATAGCTGGCTACTAACAAGAGTCCATTTTGAGCTGTTTTTGACCTTTTCAATACTATCCAGTACAAAAAAAATATCAGCGGTAAAAAAAATGCGTACGCTATAGAATTGAATAACATTATATGTGTTAATAAATAACAGATCTAATTGACCTTTACTAATTTATATTTAAAGTTTAGTTTGTGTTTTTGAATCATGACCAATATACATACTTCAAGTTGAGCGCAACTGCTGCTACGATGATTTGGTTCAATCTGAATCATCTTACGTTGGCAGCTGTTAGCCCGTCCGCCAAAGATATCAATTCGAAAGTTTTCCTGATCATCACTTCATATGTTTAAGCTCGTATTGAATAGATTTAGACAAATAAGAAATTTATCTTTTGCTGCGCTTATAACACTTGAGTACGCAAACCAAATATCTAAATAACATCCACAAATGAGGACGCTTGCGACAGCAAAGGGGTAAATAACAGCAATTAATCTGCCCTACCGGCGCGAATGTGCAGCACACGCAAAAAGCGCGACGTATTAATGACCTCACAACAACTAACAATTGCCATTCCCCCAACAAATCCCTAATTTTATTCAACCAATTATCAAACTAAACACGCTTTACAAAGTTCCCCCTTCTGGCACCAAATAAAAGCACACAGCGGATATGTTCATCAGAGTAATGAAGAGCTATTAGACACGCACAAAAGGGCTACATCGGCAAACACCAATTAAACCAATGTCCATATTCGTAAAAATCGTATCGACAGCGTTGCTTATCATAAGCACAGGAAATACTTTTGCTCAAACCGCCAGCCAATCTCCATCAAACATCAGTTCAAAGCAGGTTATTATCTACCAGTATAACCCGCACCACAAAAAAGACCATAAAGTTAAAGCCATAGCACTTTTGGCGGCTAAGTGTTATTACTTTAAAAAAGTACCGCATGTGCAAATAGGCAAACCTTTATCGGCCGAAAACGGCAAATACATAGCTGATGCCGCCATGAACAGCTTCATGAGCAAGCTGACCGCCAAAAACTTCGAAAACATCAACAAGCGGGAATGCAATTGCGGCGGCATCAGTGAGGAAACCTATGTTGTGGAAATAAGCCCCGACGGGCAAGCCGGCAGCCGAAGGATTTTTTATGTTCCCGTAGTTAGTAACTGCCCGGCCAATTCGCCATGCGCGGTTATTGGCACTATTACCGATTTTTTTGCAAAACTGAAGCAAAAATAAGTCATCCCCCACCGGTCTCCCAACCGGCGAGGGGATGTAACCACTTAACTATTAACTATTACTATTTAAGAAACAGATCTCCTGTAGCCCAGGTTGGGTTTTTGGCCAACGCCTTCCAGAAGATCTGATCAAGGGCAAAATCGAAATTAGCTTTGAAACTGCGTGTGTTGGTCAGGATCACAAAATTAAACCCGTTACCCAAACGGGCTTGTTCTGTAGCCGTACCCGGCAAGCTTCCCTGGTGAAAATAGCTATCGCCTGCAATGGCCCAGCCGCATCCATAACCTGCATTGGCCGTTGAGCCGGTATACATGGTGGTTAGCGAAGCCGAGGTAAGGATATCTGGCCGTACGGGAAATTTATCAATATAAACCAGGAACCTGGCCAGGTCGGCAGCGGTAGCAACCCAGCCCCCGTGCGCATCCATCCGCGTAATATTATAAGCATAAGGATCCTCTCCGGATTGACCGTAATAGGTAACTTCTTTGGCCTGTTTATCGGCCAGTGTGTTGCCGCCAATGGTCATATCAGTAATTCCGATTGGAGTTAAAACCAATGTTTTTACACTGCTTCGGCATAGGTTTGGCCGGTAATTTTTTCTATTACACGCCCCAATATGCAATATCCAAAGTTAGAGTAGTCGTAATTGGTACCCGGTACATGATCGAGCGGGCGGTTATCTAAAGTCCAGGTAATGAGCTGTGCCGTCGTCATTGTCGGGTTACTGAACATCGGGTCATCTGTTTCATTTCCCCAGCCGCCTGAGGTGTGGTGCAGCAACTCATCAACCGTAATATCGGTAATGTGTAAGCCATAGGCTTTAGTACCATAGGTTTTACCTAAAATAGCGCCATCGCCAAATACTTTGTCCGATAGTTTTATTTTGCCCTGCTCAAGCAGTTTCATGATGGCAACCGCCGTGAATTGTTTTGAACAGCTGGCCAACCGGTAACGGTCGCTAATAACAGCTTTGGTACCTTTAGATTTGTTGCTTACGCCGTAAGCTTTCAGGTAAACCAGCTTTTCGCCTTTGGTAATCGCTACGGATACCGCCGGTACATCATAAGTCAGTCATAAAGGTATTTACCTCATCATCTAAAGCGGCAACAGCAACTTTACTGGGGGTTAGGGTATCAATAATGGTACCCGTTTCTCCACCTGTGCCTGTTCCGGTACCTGTACCCGTTCCTTTACCTGTTGTATCTGCACCGTTGTTTGTTTTAGTTACAGATGGCGCATCCTTTTTGCAGGCGGCAAAAAACAGCAGACCCGCAATGGCAATTAATTTACTGATTTTCAAAGCATTAAACGATAGGCTATAAAGCCCGGATGGATAAGTGTTTTTCATAGGGTATTTAATGGATATTAGGTTTAGTGTAAATTGCAGGATTTGTTGCCGGGGCTATAACGCACATGCAATTAGCTTACAAAGCTACATTACCGGTAAAAAAAACACTTACGCGTATGTTGCAAATACTTTCGAGTTTGTTGCATTTTTGTTGCAGCACCATGCGCGCATAAATAAATCCTTTCACCTTTAAAAGATTGATGAAATGAAACGAACGCTTATCCTGTTATTATTTTTCTGCAACGCTTTAATAGTCCAGGCGCAAAGGGTACTGGAACCATCAGCAGCAAAGCACCCGGAATGGACCCGCTCCTTTCCGCCTTTTCAAATCGCGGGCAATCTTTATTATGTGGGCACTGCCGATCTGGCTTGTTATCTCATCACCACTTCAGCAGGCAATATCCTGATCAATACCGGGCTGGCTTCATCCGAACCGCAAATTACAGCAAATATCAAAACCCTGGGATTCAGGATTTCAGACACAAAAATTCTTTTAACAACGCAGGCTCACTTTGATCATATGGGTGCGATGGCGGCAATAAAGAAGATCACAAAAGCCAAAATGATGGTAGATGAAGGCGACGCGGCGGTTGCAGCCGACGGCGGCCTTTCTGATTATGATCTTAAAGGGGATGTGCGCACATTCAACCCTGTAAAAGCAGACCGTATTTTACACAACGGCGATAGTATTAAGCTGGGTAACATGAAACTAACCATACTTCACCATCCGGGCCATACCAAGGGGTCTTGCAGCTATTTATTTGATGTAAAAGATAATAAACGAAACTACAGGGTTTTGATCGCCAACATGCCCACTATCGTTACCGATAAAAAGTTCACAGATATACCTTCTTACCCTAACATCGCTAAAGATTATGCGTATACCTTAAAAGCAATGAAGGGCTTAAAATTTGATATTTGGGTTGCATCCCATGGCATCCAATTTGATCTCCTCAGGAAGCACAAGCCCGGCAGCCCTTATAATCCAATGGTTTTTGCTGATAAGAAAAATTATTACGATGAAATAAATGAACTGCAGGCTGAGTACGATAAGAAAATAGCGGTAAAATAATTTTTGAAGAATCGTTTACTAGTCGAAATTTAGCAACGACGTAACATCAAATATGAATATCAAGCTGCATATCTGAGGTATACAAGCGAGGCTCCCGCAAGCGTCTTTGATTGTGCCCCGCGTTCGGGTCATTAAATATTATAGCATATATATTTTCAGTAACTATTTTGTTATTCTGCTTTGAAGTAAAGTGTTTTATTGTAACTTACGGTAAAACTTAAGCCTTTCGCAATGATCAGAAAAATCGCCTTACTATTTACTTTAACACTTATCGGTTGCCGTGCTTTTTCGCAAACCTGTAACTGCGAAACCGAAGTAAAATATATCGCCGGCTTTATGGAAAAGAATTATGCCGGTTTTAAGGACAAGCAGGCACTGATGACTAAAGCCGGCTACGATAAAATGCTCAGTGAATATATCGGGCTTGCAAAAAAGCCCCATGCCAATGAACATTGTCTCCTGATCATCGCCCAATACCTTGGTAAATTTAAAGACCACCATGTATCCGTTGGTGTTAAATTTGATGCAACTAAAATTGATTCGGCGTATATAGCAAACCGGGAGATCGTTCCTATAACAGCAGAAAAAATTGCCGAATTAAGAAAATCCAAAGGCTTTGAGGGTATTTATGATTTTCATGATCCGGCCAAAATATAAGATAGCCGTAATAAAAGACAAAACACCTTTGCACGACTATCTGGCTGTGATTATAAGCTCCAACCTGCCGGGATGGAAACCAGGCATGATCAAATGGGAAGCTAAAATGGTTAATGACAGTATTGGGCGTGGTATATTATATATACTTAACGGGATGCCAAAAGTAGAAGGGTTTTATTTTAAAGGCAACCGGATTTATGGCGATTGGCATCGCGAGGGGACTACAGTTACTGAGTCCGCCTCATCCAAATACGAACCGGTGGCGTTCCGTAAACTATCTGATAAAACCAGCTATCTGAAAATATCAACCTTTTCTCCGTCAAATGCAACAAACATTGATTCTATTGTTAAGGCAAATAAAGCGATACTTTCAAACACCCCTAATTTGGTTTTAGATTTGAGAGGCAATGGCGGCGGCGCCGACTATACCTTTACCCCCTTAATGGATTTGGTGTATACCGGCCCGATTAAACATATAGGTAATGATTTGCTGTCTACCGATGCCAATATAGCCGGCTGGAAAAATATATTAAATGACAATGACAGATCCGAAGAAAACAAACAATCGCTCAGAAAAACAGTTGCCTCGCTTGAAGCAAACAGGGGTAAAATGGTAATGAATGCTAACGATTTTGACATCACGGGATACAAAATACAGCCCAACCCGGCTAAGGTTGTTATATTAATTGATAATAATTGCGCCAGTACTACCGAAGAGTTTTTACTACAAAGCCGCCAAAGTAAAAAAGTTACGTTGATGGGGCAGAACACATCAGGAACGCTCGATTATTCTAACGTACTACAAGCTCCGTTTTCTTGCATGCAGTACGTTCTTAATTATTCTTCCTCTCGTAGCCGCCGCGTGGATGTAGGCCAGGGAATTGATGAAACGGGTATAAAGCCCGCCGTTTATTTGCAGGAAAAAGACGATTGGATCAAAAAAGCCCAGGAAACATTGGAACACTAAAAGGCACAATCTCTCATATGTGTTAAGCAGCAAATGGGGCTATCCGGCGCTCAAGCCTAAATTCATTAAAACAGCCGATACTTTATAGTAATGGCCGTTCTGTTTTACCTTCACAGGTCTCCTTCACTGGCCCAAGTTTACCGATAGCGTAACTTCCGCCCCCTTCATCCCTCCCAACCCGCATCTCGTCAATTATCCCAACACAATCATCAATTCATCAAACCCATACCGTTAGCATTCGCTATTTTGTTATCAAAAATCAATAACCGGTATGAAAACATCGCGCTACCTTATTTTCATCGTTTTAATATTTTGCGGCTGTTCGTCAGCTCCCCAAAGCGATAACCTTGCCGCCGACAAACTTGCCCTTCAAAAAACCAAGGCCGCTTTTACTACGGCTTTTGCTCATAGTGATGTAAAGGCTATAGTAGCGTTGCACCATCCCGATATTGTTAAATATTTTGGCGGCAACAATGTGGTTACCGGTCGCGCGCAGCTGGCCCGGCAGTTAACAGCCATGTTCCGTACATCCAGGATGGAATTAATCCAAAACCAGGTTGAAAGTACCGCCTTTAATGGCAACACCATTATCGAAACCTGCATATTCGCGTTTAGGGCAACCCCGGTAAATGGCGGCAAGCCGTCTGTAGGCAGGGGGCGGTCGATGACTGTTTTTGTAAAGTATAAAAACAGCCCTTACGGTTGGGTTTCTATAAGGGAAATGGCCCAGGCCGCTCCGGAAGTTGCAAAATAATTCTGCCCAGCCTCAGCTGTCAGTAAAATAACGCCGCTTTTTACATTCACGTAAAAACCGCACACGCAAAGCGTGATTCAACGCATTGTATTTCAATATTTTATATTTAATTTCATTCATCTAACAGCAATAAAATCATACCAACCAGCAATCAGGATTTGCACAAGCACAATTGCGCTTTACCATAATTAGCACTTTATTAAAAGGCGAAATAAATGAAACCACGCGATCATAGTTTCTGGCCGTTTACACCAAAGGTGAGTATCATTACCGCCGTTGTTGTTTTATTGGTGCTCCTGCTGCTTACGGGGGTGCTCCGTGTTTATACAGGCTGGCCTGCCGAATCGGCCAATAACACCGTTTTGATCGGTATTTTTATCCTTAGCCTGCTCCCTATCGTCCTCGCAATCCTCAATGTAGTTATTGAGCGCGGGGGCAGCATAGGCTATGGCGACCTCAAGATCGACTTTTCAAAAATCCAGCAACTGTCAAATTCGGGCTTTACCGTGCCCGCCAATATCGGTGTACGGGGACAGTACGTTGCCGACAGCGGCACCTCCAATATCCTCGAAACACTGCGCGCGGCCACCTCTTCGGGTGTCGCGGTGATCGACCTTGAAGATGGCCACGCCTGGTGGGAAACCCGGTTGTTAGTTTTGCTGGCCGGTGCCGACCGCCTAAAAAAGCCCGATAAAATTGTTTTTGTAGCAACTGTCGAAGCAAGAGAGCAAACTTATTTAGGCTGGGCCCGCCCCGGCGACCTCCTGGAACAATTGCTAAAAGAAGACCCCCGATACTTAAGAACCTTTTATGCCGCCCGCGCGGCTGCCGCACAATGGGCATTATTAGGTCCGTTAGCCCTCTTGCCGCCCGGCAGTTATTATAATGCTCCGCCGCCACCGCCCTGGATGCAGGGTATCCTTGCCCTGAGCCACGCCTGGATGGCATTTTCAACTACCACCGGTTTACCTAACGAATTATTAACCGAGCAGCTTTTACAGAACGAACTTGGCCAAACTATTGAAAGCACAGGCGGCGCAAAGCATATCAGCACCGTACACCTTGATAATTTATTTAAGCCGGTACTGATAAAAAAACAGATAGACAAAAACTGGGATAATGAGCAGCAAACAAATGCCCTGTTTGCAAATGAAGATCCTTTTATTGTGATAACAGAAAGTGGAAAATACTCGGCGATAGTCTCGGCACAGTCTTTATATAATGAGGTATTAAGAGGCTTTTTAAAAACAGCCTGATGAAGATTTTATAAAAAAAGGCCTCATAACTTCATTACTTAAATAACGCGACAGTAAGTTACTGATCGTTAAATGTGTTTTCCCGATCAATATTATAAATATGGGCGTTGCCTGCGGCCGTGCTATACGCTCATACGCCTGCAGGCCTTATGCTCATTGGCCGGTATCCGCTCCTATCACTAACGCGGCCCCCGCGCACCATCGTTAAAATCTATTTTATACATCACCGCAATTTTTTCCGGGCTCCCAAGGGTGGCTACCCGCAATGACGAATTTTGTTTTTTTATGTAGAGACGCATCACATGCGTCTCCCGCATGCAAATTCCTGAACTTAATGACTTACAAACCAGCTTGCCCTATGGGAGACGCATGTGATGCGTCTCTACCAAAAATCTTTTACCTGTTCATAAATAACTTCCGGGAGGCATGATGAATAACAAAAAGCCCCGCTTGCGCGGGGCCGAAACAGTTAGCTACTATATAACACACATTTAATTAAAAACACACAGCAAATTATTACCTATTCTTCTGTCGCTAACTGAAAGCTTATTGGGATACTGTACCTAACCCGCACATTCTGGCCGTTTTGCACACCAGGCTTCCAGGCTTTGGCTAATTTAAGTACACGTAAAGCTTCCTCATCAAAACCATAGCCTGCAGGACGGTCCACTTTTATATTTGATAAAGTGCCATCTTTTTCAATAATGAAACTCAGAAGAACTTTGCCTGAAACACCCTGCTCCTGGGCAACCGCCGGGAAACGCAGGTTCTTTTGCAAAAATTTAGCCCATGCTGCAGCACCGCCAACAGGTTCTGGCATTACTTCAAGTACTTCACCAAGTGTATGAACGCCATCATCAACTTTGGCAGTTCCTGTTCCTCCGGGAGTTCCTTCGTCTGTTTTGGCTACATTATCTGTTCCGCTCTTCCCTACTGCATCTACCGGCCCAATGGCAACATTTTTCAGTTGATCTATTGTAGGCGGGTCTGTTGGCGGGTCTGTTGTTACCAGGTGCGGCGTGGTGAAACCTTTTGCTTCAACCGGGGCAGCCGGCTTTTGATGCTCCATTGGAGCAGGAGCATCCGGCTGCTTGGGTTTAGCCTCAACAGGTGGTTTGGGGATGGAAGGATCAAGTGTCACTTCTATTATCCGCCTATTATCAATTGGCTTCGGCTTTGCCTTAAAAATAATGGCTGCAGCCGATAAAAGGGCTACTGCCGCAAAGGCGATCCCCATGGATTTTGTCATGGTACGCCCATAGCTTTGTCTTAATTCATAAGCGCCGTAATTTTTGTTGCGATGGTCAAATACAAGGTCGAGCCACTCGGCATTGTACAAATCAAATTTGGTGATAAGCATAGTTTCAGAATTAAATTTCAATTATAACGAATATAGTTATATTATATTTTGTATAAAACTAAATTTATCGAAAATAATTTCGTCTAATTTTTCATCAAATTTTCATCTTCTTACAAAAACCATCAAATCATAATAATCTGTTTAAAAATCAATAACCAAGTCCATTTTTTTTGCCAATTAAATAAAAACAGCACAAAAACATTCATTTAAACACAATTTTTATATATAAATCATCAAAAACTTAAAATATTTTAAAAAAAAGTACAGTTATTTTATTTTTTTATTACTTTTAGATATGGTTAACAGGCTTTATAAACTTATCGCCTTATTTTTTTTACTCTTTAGCGGCTTCACAGCATCCGCCAAGGGTGAATTATACCATTATTACCACAAAACCACAAAAAAAACCACGGTATCTGCGACAATACCGCACCATCGCCCGTTAAATTTTGAATTCGCACTCAATAATGCACTCACGCCCGCTATTAATATACACCAGCATAGGGGTGCACATTCTTTACAGGCCTTTGTAGCAATGCCCGGCGGCTACGCCATTAAATTTAAATACCTTGATTTCATTTGCGAACTGGATACAAGCAAGCTCTCCAGGTTCCGCAAACTCATCCTTTTTCCGTTTCACGATTTTTGGTAGGCAAAAAACAATAAACCAACCCTCATGCTCTGATTAAGCATGCAGGATTTATTGTTTTTTAAAAAAATTTAGTTTTAATGCTGTCCGGTATTTTTGATTGGATACCGGGCAGTATTATTCAAATCTTCATTTTTCCTCCCTTAAACCCAAAACATGAAAAAATTCATACCCTTCGGCATACTTTTAATTGTAATTGTATTAGCCCTTCTATACCCTTCAGTTACTCTTACAACCATTAAAGACAGCAAAATTGATACAGGTGATACCGCCTGGCTATTAGTAAGTACCGCCCTTGTACTGATCATGACCCCTGGCCTGGCATTTTTTTATGGTGGTATGGTGAGCAAAAAAAACGTACTGTCAACCATGCTGCAAAGCTTTGTTTGTATGGGTGTAATTACTGTTATATGGGTAATATTCGGCTTTAGCCTTGCCTTTGGCGAAGATGAGTTTGGTGGCTTTATCGGCAATCCCGGCACTTTCTTTATGATGAAAGGCACATTGGGCAACGCCACCTGGGAACTGGCCCCAACTATCCCGCTGATACTATTTGCTATGTTCCAGCTAAAATTTGCGGTTATCACCCCGGCCCTCATCACCGGCGCGTTTGCCGAAAGGATCCGCTTCAACTCTTATGTCATCTTCCTTTGCCTGTTCATGGTGTTTATATATGCACCCTTAGCTCACGCTACCTGGCATCCAAAAGGCTTCCTTTTCGGAAAAGGTGTACTTGATTTTGCCGGCGGCACCGTGGTGCACATGAGTGCAGGCTGGGCAGCTTTGGCATCAGCCATATATTTAAAAGGCCGTAATGAAACATCACACAATCCGGCCCGGATCAGTTATGTATTATTAGGCACAGGCCTATTATGGTTTGGCTGGTTTGGCTTTAACGCGGGTTCGGCATTAGGTTCGGGCACATTGGCAGCAACCGCTTTGGCAACAACCACTACAGCATCAGCCGCGGCTGCTATGGCCTGGATGTTCTTTGATATCCTTCGCGGCAAAAAACCGGGTGTATTAGGTGCCTGTATCGGCGCGGTTGTAGGTTTGGTGGCTATCACTCCGGCAGCGGGCTATGTAACTATTCCCCATTCATTAATTATCGGTATCGTAGCAGCAGTAGTAAGTAACCTGGTTGTGATCTGGAGAACAAAAACCAGCATTGATGATACCCTCGACGTATTCCCATGCCATGGTGTAGGCGGCATGGTAGGCATGTTATTAACCGGCGTATTTGCACACCAAAACGTAAACGCCGCCAACACAACCGGTAACGGTTTATTTTACGGCGAAACACACCTTTTCATTATTCATTTAATTACCCTTGTAGGTGTATCAGCCTTCGCTTTCTTCGGCTCATTCATCTTATTAAAGATCACCGACATGATCAGCACACTGCGTGTAACACCAGAAGAAGAACTTGCAGGCCTTGACATCAGTCAGCACGACGAAGAACTGTAAACCAGATCCTACCCTACCTGATTAAACTCAATTAACAACATAAAAAATAAGCCGCACCCTTTACAGTGTGCGGCTCTTTTATTTCATCTTGCACATTATTTACTGAAATTGCAAAACTGCAACTGCAAACTCAAGAAAACTACCATTCTTTAGTAGATACCCTTTTTACTTTTTTAACTTCCGCCGGCTTCTCAAGCGATGAGGTTTTAAGCATATAAGCCTTTAAATTATCACCTACATGCTTGCTGTTGCTCAGCACCTGGTTTAAACAGGCATTAAAATCAACCTTCGATAATTTTTCGGCTGCCTTTTCCAGGGCGACATCCTTGCCATGCATATGTTCCACATTACCATAACGGTTACGCTGATATGGCTGATAAACAAAATCTGTTAACCAATAACGGTATTTACCATCTTTTACCTCTACTTTAAGCGTATAGCTTAGCTCGCCGCCTTCACTATTACCCATCAGGCCTTTTTTGTTAACCAAAAAAATACCCGTACCGGTAAGCGCATTGCCATCCTTATCGGCCTTTGCCAGTTTAAGCACTTTTTTAGGATAAGCCTTGGTCAAAAAATACAATCCCCTGCTATAAAGCGAATCTGCAATGGAGCCGGGCTGGTCAACCGTTTTATAATAAATGTATTTATTATTCTCATCAAAAGCCAGCGAATCCTTCTGCGCAAAAGCGCCTGACGAAAAAAGGAGACCAACAAAGCCTAATAGTATCTTTTTCATTTAACAAATATAAAAGCCGTTCCGGATAAACCCGGAACGGCTCGCGATAAAAATAGATTAAATTAATTTTTTTTAGAACGCGTACACAGCAGCTACAGCAAACTGGCCGGCTGATTTCGAAGGATCGCCAGAGTGGTTCAGGAATGAAGTAGATGAGCCGTGATCTAACCTGATTTCAGGAATGAAAGTAAGCGGGCCTGATTTAATATTTGCAGTAAAGGTAAATGCTTTAACATTTTGTCCCGGAGGAGGGCCTAAAGTTACTAAATCACCTTTTTTAGTTTTAAAGTACTCGCCCCTTAAACCTAAAGTTACTGTTTTTGATACTGCTAACTGCGGATACAAAGCAACGCCGCTAAAACCACCACCATCATGCGGAGCAGAATAAGTAGCGCCGTTTAAGCCCAGTTTAAAGGCATCAGTAATTTGATAAGCGGTTGTTAAATCAACTTCGGTACCTGAAGTACTTCCGGTAGCAAGGTTAAGATAAGCAGTCCATCCTTTAACAGGAGATACAAACAACTGTGAGCCGAAAGTATTTACCTTATGCGTTGAAGTATAATTGTTCCAGGTATCATTAAAAATACCCGCCATTAAACTTACTTTATCACTAAACGCGTAAGTTAATTTAACACCAGGATTTTGGAACGGACCATTGGTAAATAAATACGAAGTAGAGTAGTTAAAGTTACCTACCGGGCTAATAACCTCATAACCAATAAAGGTAGCCATATAACCACCGGTAAGGTTTAATTTATCGGTTAAATCATATGATACATACAAATTTTGAATGTGGAATGAATCGCCATTAGGACCATTAGGAATTGATTGGGCCTGGCCACGCGGACCAAATGAAAGCTCGCCCACAAAAGCTGCTTTACCAACTTTTTTCTTCAAACCCAGGTCAATCATACCAATTGATACTGAATTGTGATCGCTTGCAAAGCTGGTAGGGATTTGTGAACCCTTATCAGAAAAATCATATTTATAATAGGTATCTACCGAACCGTAGATCACCAGAGGGGAATCTGAGGTTGTTTTAACAGTGTCCTGGGCCTTAACCGTAAAGGCCGCAATTGAAAATAATGAGAAGAGTAGAAATACTTTTTTCATGATAACGATTTAATTGTGAATTGATAAACTATTTGTTAATTGTTATTTTTGGGGACAACCACGCTATTACTATTTGATTATCAACACCTTGTAATTAAAAGGATCATTTATGTGCCGGCATAAAAAATCCCTGTACGGCTGGCAACGGCAACGTCAATCAAAACATCCTACTTCACCAACCGCACAAGGCATCAAATATCTTTCTCTGGTACTGTACCGAGCTATTTAGGCTTCAGAAGCAACCTTAGCGCCATTATCAAAAAGGCCGCTTAAGCTAATCTCATCATCCTGAACAGGGTAAACTTCGATACCGTGGTCAAATACGTCGATACCACCGGCACCTGTTTCACCATGCTCTTCGATACGTAATTTCCATGGATGGCCTAATTTGTTGATCACAAACATCATTACATATGAAACCGCGAATACTGCAAGGGTAATAGTAAGGCTACCGATCAGCTGAGCTTTTAATACATCAAAACCACCGCCGTAAAACAAGCCTGTTACCGGAGCAGAGTTATCAGCACCTGTTGGGCCTGTAGCACCATATTGACCTGAAGCGAATAAACCTAAAGAAATAGTACCCCAGATACCGTTAAAGCCGTGTACTGATACTGCACCAACCGGATCATCGATACGGAACCATTCGATCAAATAAACACCACCAAAGATGATGAAGCCCGAAATAGCACCAAGCATAATAGCACCGAATGGGCTTACCCAGTAACAAGGGCAAGTAATAGCAACTAAACCTGCAAGGAAACCATTAATGGTAAAGGCTAAATCAAATTTGCCTTTTGTTGGGCCAAACCATAAAGCAGCAAGCATAGCGGTAAAACCACCGGCACAGGCAGCAAGCGTAGTGTTAGCAGCAACGCGGCCGATACCCTGCATATCCATTGCTGATAATGTTGAACCAGGGTTAAAACCATACCAACCAAACCAAAGTAAGAAACCACCTACAGCAGCAACCAATAAGTTATGACCTGCCGGCAATCCGCCTTTTTCTTTATCATCACGGGCAAATATGCGGCCTAAGCGTGGGCCTAACACCATTGCACCGGCCAGTGAAGCAACACCACCAATAGTGTGTACTACTGTTGAACCGGCAAAGTCACGGAAAGGCTGAGCGCTTATTGATTTAAAGAAGCCTGAAGTTCCCATGGTAGCAAGGAAACCATCCGGCCCCCATGCCCAGTGACCGATGATAGGATAGATAAAGCCGGTAATACCGATACTGTAAAGGATATCGCCACGGAAACTGGTACGACCGATCATTGCACCTGATACGATGGTTGAGCAGGTATCAGCAAAAGCGTACTGGAAAATCCAGTGTGCCAATACTGGGATACCGGTTGAACCATAAGTTTCAGGTGTGTTTTGGAGGAAGAACCAGGTTTTGCCATCAGCACCGCCCCAGCCAATAAAGCCGTTACCGTTACCAAACATAAAGGCATAACCTATAGCGTAAAATAGTAAACCACAAAGACAAGTATCAAAAATACACTCCATCAGCACGTTCACTGTTTCGCGTTTACGGGCGAAACCAGCCTCGAGCATAACAAAACCCGCCTGCATACCAAATACCAAAAAGGCAGCAACCAGTGTCCAAACAGTATTAACCGTGTTAATTAACGCTGTTTCATGGGCGGTGTACGTTTCGGCAGCGTTAGCTTTTGTGCCAAATACACCTGGCAAAACCATCATTGCGGCAAACACCAGCAATAAGCCAATCATTTTCCCTGTAAAAATGGTTGCTCCCAGCGCCCATTTTTCACGTGTCAGCTGTCGGACTGCACTTAGGAAGTTGTGTTTTGTAGAACCTACTTTCATCGTTTAATTTAGTTTGATTGTTTTTTAAAAATTAATTAGTTTGATTGTTGTATTTAAATTTAGTTTGATTGCTATCCTGAATTACAAAACCCTTTTCACCTCCAAATCCTCAATCCTGCCTTTAATCTTTTTCATTTTTTTTATAAAAAGCATAATAATTGGTGTGTTTTCGTAAATTATTTTCTGAAATTAGGTAGTATTTTTAAGAATAACAAATTATTAATGATAAATTAATGGTAAAAAATCGAAAAATTATGAAAATTGCAAAAACAAGGCTCTTATAATGTCATTTTTTAAACATTTAAAAATGATATTTTCAATCCAAATTCATTTTAATCATAAAAAAATTTGAAAAATCTAATTTTTACAGTTTAAAACACCAATTAATCAGTTTTAAAAGCAAAAACACGCCCAAAAACATTAAAAAAACACGATTTTATTGATTTAAGGCAGAATTTTCAGAAGATTTAAGACTTTCCTTTAAATTATATCAGTTTTTTAATGATTAGGTGGTATGTTATATTTCACTTAATTTTGCCCGATATTTTAAAGGATAGTTATATTTTTGAACACTAACCTTTATTTAAACCTCATAAAATATGTCCAATATCCGTTTTAAAGCCTTACAGGATGTACTTTCAAGAACTATCCCTGAAGTAAAACCGCCTTCACCAAAAATTTCCGATTATTTCGGATCGAATGTTTTTGATAAAAAGAAGATGAAGGAATACCTTTCATCAGAGGCTTACCAGGGAATTGTAAATTCAATTGAAAAAGGTGAGCCGATCCCGCGCGACCTGGCAGAACAGATAGCCTCTGCAATGAAAGCCTGGGCTTTAGGCAAAGGCGCAACCCATTATACACACTGGTTTCAACCGCTTACCGGCACTACGGCCGAAAAACATGACGCTTTTTTTGAGCCCACCGCAGATGGCGGCGCCATAGAACGTTTTTCGGGCGATGCCCTTGCACAACAGGAGCCTGATGCCTCAAGCTTCCCGAGTGGCGGCATCCGTAATACATTTGAGGCCCGCGGTTATACCGCATGGGACCCTTCTTCGCCTGCCTTTTTAATGGCGCGTACCCTGTGTATCCCAACAGTGTTCGTATCGTACACCGGCGAAGCACTTGATTATAAAGTACCTTTATTAAAGGCACTGAACGTGCTTGACAAAGCAGCCGTTGATGTTTGCCATTATTTTGATAAAGGCATTGAAAAGGTAAACGCGTCATTAGGTATTGAGCAGGAATACTTTTTGGTTGACCTGGCCTTATTTAATGCCCGTCCCGATCTTTATTTAACCGGCCGCACTTTATTCGGCCACATGTCGGCCAAAAACCAGCAACTGGAAGATCATTACTTTGGCTCGATACCTGAGCGCGTGTATGCTTACATGCAGGATATGGAAGCCGAAGCATTGCAATTAGGCATCCCGCTTAAAACCCGTCATAATGAGGTTGCTCCATCCCAGTTTGAATGTGCACCGATATATGAAGAGATCAACCTCGCTATCGACCATAACCAACTGTTAATGGATTTGATGGACCGTGTTGCCAGGCGCCATAACTTTAAGGTATTACTTCATGAAAAACCATACGCAGGCCTTAATGGTTCGGGCAAGCACAATAACTGGTCGTTGATAACCAATACAGGCAAAAACCTGTTATCGCCAGGCAAAACGCCTAAAAACAACCTCATGTTCCTGGCCTTTTTTGTGAATACCATCAAAGCGGTACACGAGCATGCCGACCTGTTAAGGGCATCCATTGCATCAGTTAACAATGACCACCGTTTAGGCGCCAATGAAGCCCCTCCGGCCATTATATCTATATTTTTGGGCAGCCAGCTTAGCGACGTGCTTGATGAGATAGAAACATCCCGCATCAGCAAAAAAATTAAAGAAGAAAACCTGTTATGGCAGGGCATCCCTAAGATCCCGCAAATTTTACCCGACAATACCGACCGTAACCGTACCTCACCTTTTGCCTTTACCGGTAACAAGTTTGAGCTGCGCGCAGTAGGCTCATCAGCCAACTCGGCCAGCCCGATGACCATTCTTAACCTTATCGTTGCCGATCAGCTTAAAAAATTCAAATACGATGTAGATAAGCTGATGAAGAAAGGCGAGAAAAAAGATCTGGCTTTATTAATGGTGATCAAAAAGTACATCAAAGAATCAAAAAACATCCGCTTTGAGGGAAATGGTTATAGCGAAGAATGGGAAAAAGAAGCCGCGCTAAGAGGTTTACCCAATGTTAAAACCACACCCAAAGCGCTGGATGCTTTAATAAACGATAAGTCGGAACACCTTTTTGCCGAAACCGGCGTGTTCACCGTGCGTGAAGCGCATGCACGTCACGAGATCTTACTTGATGCTTTCTACAAAAAGCTACAGATAGAAGCCCGCGTAATTGGCGAAATGGTGATGAACGTGATTATCCCGGCAGCAATTGCTTATCAAAGCAAACTGATTGAAAATGTAAAAGGACTAAAAGACATTGGCCTGGATAAAGCAACTTATGCTTCGCAGCTGGACATCATTAACAGGATCTCCGAGCATGTGAACTTCATTAAAACCAATACCGAGCAAATGGTTGAAGAGCGTAAAAAAGCTAACGTTATTGACGACCTTCGTCAGCGCGCTATTGATTACGATGAAAAGGTAAAATCATTCTTCCAGCCTATCCGCTACCACGTTGATAAACTGGAGCAACTGGTTGATGACCGCCAATGGCCGCTGCCAAAATTCAGGGAGTTGTTGTTTATTAAATAGAACTTTGATTTTAAAATACAAATGCCGCTGATGTTAAACGTTAGCGGCATTCGTATTATCATGTCATTGCGAGGAACGAAGCAATCGCACGGAAGCGTGACCACTCTGTATAGCATGCGATTGCTTCGTTCCTCGCAATGACATTTTTTTAGTTATTCCTACGCAAACAAATCACTCGCCTTATGCTGTTCAATGATCACAGCCCTGTATTTTGACAGCAATGCCGATTTGGATATAAAGCCGATAAAAACCTCATCTTTTACTACCGGTAACTGCCATACGTCAATGGCATCAAAGGTGTCCATAACGCTGCTGGCCGGTTGATCATAATCAATTATAGCCGGTGGTTCAATCATGATATCGGCTATATTTTCATCCGCGATGTCTTTATTGAACAAGCGCCGGCGAATGTCGTCTATCAATACAACACCTTCAAGACTTCCGTCCTCTTTAAGCACCGGGAAAATATTGGCATCGGTTTTGGCCAGTACCTGGTAAAATTCGCCAACCGGCATTTGTTTATCAACCGGGGTGTATTTGCGGTTAATGATGCTATCAAGCATTATACTGTTAAGCATGCCATAATCCTGCCCCGGGTGAATATTATTATGATGAATCAGCTGGCTCCAGTACATATTATGGGGCGATGAATAGCGCGATATGATGTATGACATAGCTGACACGATCATGAGCGGGATAAACAGCACATATCCACCGGTAATTTCGGCTATCAAAAATATAGCAGTTAAGGGTGCATGCAATACGCCAGCCAGGGCCCCCGCCATACCCACCGCAATAAAATTAACCGTATTTAAATGTATCAGCCCGGTTTGATTAACCCCGTAAGCCACAAACAAACCCAGGAAAGCGCCGGTAAATACGGTAGGTGCAAATGTACCGCCATTGCCACCGGCACCAATGGTAATACCCGCAGCAATGATTTTGGTAAACACGAGTGCCCCTATAAATAACAGCATGACCAGCGGCTCGGAAAGCCAGTTGGCAAAAAAGCTTTCTTCCTTTAATACATTGATATTACCATTTAATATTTCGGTGAGATAATGATACCCCTCGCCAAACAATTGAGGAAACACAGCAATGATCAACCCTAATATCACACCGCCGCCAACTGCCCTCACATATCGGTTTTGTTTTTTAAGGATCCCGCCTTCAAGTTTACCCCCTACTTTGGATATATATATCGCTATCCATCCGCTTAATATGCCAAGCAGCACATAAAAGGGCAGGGCGTTCATTGCCCAGCCTTCGGTAACCAAATGGAACAATTGCCCCGAGTATAATAATTTGGAAACTACAACTCCCGTAGCGGAGGCTATTAATAAAGGTATAAAAGTGGGAATGGTGATCTCCCCTATTAATATCTCCAGCGAAAAAAGCACCCCGGCAATAGGACTGTTAAATACCGCAGCTATACCCGCCGAACATCCTGCAGCTAACAATACCGTTTTTTCATAGGGTGTAAGCTTAAAAAACTTACCTACGTTTGAACCGATGGCTGTACCTGTACAAACAATAGGCGCCTCCAACCCTGCCGAACCGCCGAAGCCTACGGTTAACGAGCTTGTTATTAAATGCGAATAAATATTATTGGCTTTGATGTTTGAGCGGTTCTTTTTGATATTGATGAGCACCTTACCTATCCCTTTTTCAATCTTATCGCGGTTGATGAGGTGCTGATAAAGCACCGTACCCAAAATGCCTATTGCAGGTAAAAACACATATGCTATATGATAATACAGGTGTGAAGAGATATTCCGGCTTAACTCTTCCATTAAATGCACTAAAAACTTAAGGGCAACGGCGGCCAGTCCGCCCATAAAACCTACAAACACGCTGCAATAAATTAAAAAGTTACGTTGACTATTGCGTTTTAACCGCCAGCGGTTTATTTTGTAGGAAAGCGTTTTTAACATAAGAAGTATATACTACCAATTCTGCTGATGAAGAGTTATGAGCGCGAATTGTTTTCAATTAAGCTGATAAAACAGACTAATGACATGTATTAGTCGATTTTCTTACAAAGAAACACAATTTCGGTCAATTTTATTAATCAGGTCACACTCATAATTTAAACTCAGTATAAGGAGTAGCACTCTTTCTGAAAATTAAGGTTAATAGCATTATATTTGCCCATGATTTCTTCGCAAAGATATGATCAGCGTGGCGTATCAGCCTCCAAAGATGACGTTCATAATGCCATAAAAAATATCGACAAAGGCATTTTCCCCAAAGCTTTCTGCAAAATAGTACCCGATATCTTAACCAACGATCCTGAGTATTGCAATATTATGCATGCCGATGGCGCGGGCACTAAATCGTCATTAGCTTATACTTACTGGAAAGAGACCGGTGATATCTCTGTATGGCGCGGTATTGCCCAGGATGCCATCATCATGAACCTTGATGATTTGCTTTGTGTTGGCGCTACTGACAACATCCTGCTGTCATCAACCATCGGCCGTAATAAAGGCCTCATTCCCGGCGAAGTTATTGCCGCTATCATTAATGGTACCGAAGAAATTTTAGCCGAACTGCGCGGGGCCGGCATAGGCATCTACTCCACCGGCGGCGAAACTGCCGACGTAGGCGACCTGGTGCGCACCATCATTGTTGATTCGACAGTTACCTGCCGTATGAAACGTGAAGATGTGATTTCCAACCACCGCATTCAACCCGGCGATGTAATTGTAGGGCTTGCCTCATACGGCCAGGCTACTTATGAAAAAGAATACAACGGCGGCATGGGCTCAAACGGCCTTACATCTGCCCGTCATGATGTATTCAATAAATCCATTGCCGATAAATTCCCCGAAAGTTATGACGCGGCCATCCCTTACGAGCTAATCTTTTCGGGCAGTAAAAACCTTACCGATGCTATTGACATTGGCAACGGTGAAACCGTAACGGCAGGCAAGCTTGTTTTAAGTGCGACCCGCACCTACGCGCCAATCATTAAGCAAATTTTAGATGGCTACCGTAGCCAGGTACATGGTATGGTACATTGCAGCGGCGGCGCACAAACCAAAGTATTGCATTTTGTAGAAGGTTTGCATATTATAAAAGACAACCTGTTCCCTGTACCACCATTATTTAAACTCATTCACGAGGAATCAAAAACCAGCTGGCAGGAAATGTACAAGGTATTTAATATGGGGCACCGTATGGAGCTTTATGTACCTGAAGCTATAGCTGCTGACCTGATCAATATTTCAAAAAGCTTTGGTGTTGATGCGCAGATCATTGGCCGTGTAGAAAAGGCTAATACTAAGAAAGTAACCGTAACATCGGAGTTTGGGGTGTTTGAGTACGAGTAAACTATAAAGTTTATGCTGAAGTTTTTGGCGACATTATCATCAATAAACTTATGGATGATTTTTTTGGCCGAAAACCTGCTTGTTACAGCTTTAGCTCTGCTATTCGGCTGGCTTACATTAAAAATAAGTAAAAAGCCGATAAAGCCCGCCAGCAGAAACGAGGTATTAATATGCCTGCTTACCAACGTTATTAATACAGTTATCACATATGCTGGGTTCTGGCTTTTTAAGCACGGTTATCTACATGTCACTTTTGAAATAAACTGGGCTATTGTTTTTGATTTCATACTGCTTTTTTTGCTGATAGATCTCGCTATGTTCGTTTTCCATTACATGATCCACCATTCGGCAGTATATAAAGTGGTGCACAGGTTTCATCATCATTACACCGATCCTATCCCTATCGACTTATTTGTTCTCCATCCTATCGAAACGATTGGCTTTGGCTCGTTATGGCTTATAATATTGGCTCTTTATGGTTTCAATTTCTATGCGGTACTGATTTACCTTACAGCCAATTTATTTTTCGGTATCATGGGCCATTTAGGTATCGAACCCGTTCCTGCCTCTGTTCGAAAAATGGCTCCTTTTAAATATTTAGGTACACCCTCTTTTCACCATCGGCATCACCTGGAAATTGATTTTAATTTCGGCTTTTATACAAACATCTGGGATAGGTTATTTAAAACTTATAAGCCTTAAACAATAAGCTTATAGGCTCACCTTTTATAAAAAATAAAAGCCGGAGGCGATGCAAATGCTCCCGGCTATAATTGGTTAAATCGAATTTTATCCTTGCTTATATGTTCAACGACACCTCATATGGTATGCGCTTAGAATTATCTTTTTTAACCAGGCAGATGATCCACATAACTATAAAGGGAATCATCGAGACGGCCAAATCCGGCGCTATTAATAAAAAGATGACCGTATTTGTGCAAACAGTTAACAGAAAACACGCCGGAATAAAGATCAAAAAGGTTTTATAATACTTTGATGATCTTATGAAGGGCAGCGCTAACAATCCAAGATGAAACAATACTAAAAGTGAGATATTTAGTTGATTCCAAAAGCTATTTCCGGGGTTTAATATATCTTTCAATAACGTAAATTCAAACGACACAATTGACATAGTAAAGCCTAAGTGTATGGAGAAGCCGATTAAAAAACTAAAGAGGATGAGCGCGATGATTTTGATATTTGTTTTCATAGGTGGTGATAAAATTTAAGTATTATTCAAATATAAAAGTATAATTCAAAACAAAGCTAATGTATTGATTAATAATTATTAACCAATACATTAACTTTCACTCACTATGAAATAATATAAATATATAATCAAATTATTTCTAACGAAAAAAAGCCCCGGTCAAATTGACCGGGGCTTTAAATCATATGGTAAATTCAATTAGTTAAAGAGATACCTTAAACCAATTTGAGCTTGCCAGCGTGATACCTGCGAAATACCGTTACCAAAAGTTGATGTAAGCGGGATTTGGTTTTTATCATCAAAGTAAGGGAACGAGAATGTTGGCTTACCAATGTTAGGATCATTAGGGTTAGCGTTGTTGGCGTAAACACCTTTAAATGATAATGGGCTTGTACGGTTAACAAACTTAAAGTTACCCCAGTTCCTGTTCAGGAAGTTGCCAAGGTTAATAATGTTAAACTCAAACTGTAAAGTATTTTTAAACTTACCGGTTGAAGCATACAGGTCCTGGGTAAAGTTAAAGTTAACCAGGTGAAAGTATGGCAATACCAAAGCATTACGCTTAGCATATTGACCGCGGTGTTTGCTCAGGTATGGGTCCTGGTTAATAAACGCGTTCAACTGCTGGTAAGTTTGGTCAACAGTACGAGGGTCATTTGCGTTGTCTTTTACCAACACGATATCACTTGCATCTTTAGGGATGTACATCAAATCGTTGGTAGTTTGACCGTCACCATTCAAGTCACCATTATAAGTGTATGAAGCAACACCGTTGTTAGCGCTTTCGTAAGTTAAACCAACCGAAGTAGTAAGGTGTTTGATATAATCCTTACGGAATGATACCGAAGCGATGATACGGTTTGGCTGGTAGAAGTTAGCATATGAAGTAACATCAGCGTTTGGATCGCCGGATACAACGCGGTCTCTCCAGGTTGACTGAGCGATAGAACCACCGTCATTAACCGAACGTGAATCAGAGTGAGTGTAAGCTATGTTAAAGTAAAGCTCTTTAAACGTTCTTTGTAACTGGCCGGTAACGCTGTAAGTATAACCTTTGCTGGTGTTTTTCATCAGGATAGCATCGGTAATATTAGGTACCGCCGCTGTGTTACCACCCTGGGCAGCAGGGATTGAAGGATAAACAGTAGTACTGCTGTAACGGATACGGTTATCATTACCCTTTAAAGCCTGACCTGATGTAGGCAATGCAAGGTTAACAAAGTATACCGAGTTGATATCTTTTGAATAGATACCTTCTAAAGTACCGATAATACCTAATGGCAATTTCTGGTCAACAGCTAAGTTTAGCCTGAAGTTTGAAGGGAACTTGAAGTTCTTATCGGTAACAACCAGGTTGTATGATGTATTGGCTGCAGCGCCCTGTGGCCTGTTTTTGTTAACATCAGGGCTAAAGATCAAACGAGGGTCGGTTGTTGATACACCACCGGCACCGGGCACAATGCTATATGAACCAAACTGTACACCATTGTTGCTGGCCTGGTTTGATATATATACATAAGGAACCGGACCGGTAAAGATACCTGCACCACCACGCACTTGTGTGCTGGCATCGCCGTTAACATCCCAGTTAAAGCCTACCCTTGGTGAAATTTGAATATTTGTTTTAGGGAACTGCGCAGTATTGATCTTGTAACCATCCCTGAAACCTGTTAAAGCTGCAGCATTGGTATTGTACTGGCTGTCAGTATTATAAACCGGCAAATCAAAACGAACACCGTAAGTTAATTTGAAGTTATCGTTAACTGTCCATTTGTCCTGAGCGTATGCACCAATAGTATATGATTTTACGATAGCAAAGGGGAACGAACCATCAGGCAGCGCTGAATAGCGGAAATCATAACGGGTAGCAAGTGCTCTTTGTGCATCTGTAAGACCGTTGTTAGGGTCTGCCGATGCATAAAAATCAGCTAAACTTTTAAAACGGTAACCGCCATAATAGTTAGGGGCAAAACCATTTTTAAACTTGTTCGATTCGTATGATAAACCGAAGTTAAACTCGTGTTTACCTTTGTAAAGGGTTAAGTTATCAGATGCCTGCCAGGTATCAGTATTCAATACGTTGTTGGCAGTAAACGGCTCATAACCAAAAGAGGTTAAAGTAGTACCATTAGGATTCTGGATATCAACCAACGGGAATGAACCACCGCCCGGAGACTCGCGGAAATCGCGCAGGGCCTGGTAACCTACAGTTAATTTATTGGCAAGGTTTGAGCTAATACGGGTGTTCAACTCGGCAATACCAATATTGAAGTTGTTGTTGATGGTATAGTAAGATGAAAAGAACGGCAACGAAGTGCTGCTTGGCGCACGGCCGCCGGTAGGCGCACCTGAACTGCTTGGAGGCACATCACGGAATGATTTCAAATAGAAATATTTCAATGATAAGGTATTATTTTTGTCGATATTCCAATCCAATTTGGCAGCGATCTTATCTGATTGCGTACGTAACTGGTAGTTTTCAAATGCTCCGGGATTGTATCCATAATTTTTTTGAAGGAATGAAGACAATGCGGTTAAATCAGCATAAGAAGCCTGGGAGATACTACCACCTGCTGTCTGACCATCACGTAAAGCTGTATAAGAAGTAGCCGGATCTTTAATCCTTTCCTGCTCGCCAGATACGAAGAAGAATAATTTATTTTTGATGATCGGGCCACCTAAGCTGATACCACGTTGATTGTAGTCAATAGTTGGTTTTTGAACATCAGTAGTAAGCGTATGCAAACCTAATAGACCAGCCGAACGTTTGTAGTAGTAAACGCTGCCTTTAAATTCGTTGGTACCTGATTTAGTTACGGTATTGATACCGGTACCGGCAAAACGGCCCTGGCTTACGTCGAAAGGAGATACAGAAACCTGGATCTGCTCAATCGCGTCTAATGAAATTGGCTGTGAGTTTGCCTGGCCACCTAAGGTGTTTGATAAACCAAACGAGTTATTGAACAAGGCACCGTCAACAGTTAAGTTGTTACCATTACCGTTACGGCCGCCAAATGAAGTACCATTTGCAGTTGGAGTTAATTTAGTGTAATCATAAATTGACCTGCTGATAGTTGGTAAACGATCGATCTGGGCGCGGTTAATAATCTCCTGAGAACCGGTTCTTGAAGTATTGATAACCTTGTTCTGTACACCCGAAACCACAACTTCCTTAAGTTCGGTATTGGTAGGTGCAAGTTTAGCGTTGATCTTAAAGTCCTGACCTAAAGATAGCGTGATGTTATCCTGGCTAAAGGTATTAAAACCAATAAATTTAAAACTGATAGTGTACGGACCGCCAACACGGATGTTTGGTAAGTTGTAACGGCCGTCGGCGCGGCTAACAGTTGAATAATTAGTACCTGTGGGTGTGTGTAACGCGGTAATGGTTACACCAGGGAGTGGTAATCCCTTTTCATCAACCACTGTACCAGACATGCTACTTGTAGTAACGTTTTGCGCGAACGCAAAGTTTAGTGTGAGCAGCGAAAAAATGAATAAAAGAAGGTAATGCTTCCTCATAAATTGCTTTTTTAATTATACGTTTAATTAATTGGCGCAAAGATAATTAATGAACTAATTACCAATGTTAAGTTAACGTTAACAATTATTATATATTTATCAACATTTTACATTATAAGCATAAAAACCATAAAACAATCGTCAAAAACAATGAAAATATTACAAATAATATGGTTTAAATCATACCCGGGCTTAACGGTTGCTTTACGCCCTTTACTTTTATGACACAGCGCAGATATAAATAACGCGTGGCAGGTGATATATACCGGCAGTACATTTTTTGGTTTCAGCCCTTTTCCTTAGCTTTGGCATTCAAAAAATAGGGGGCTGCGGAAAAACCACAAAAATCCGCGCAGCTTATTTACCTTTGAAACGAAATTAAAGTATATCAATAATAATATGGATTACGATGTAATTGTTATTGGGTCTGGTCCGGGTGGCTATGTTGCTGCTATCCGCGCTTCCCAGCTTGGTTTAAAAACCGCCATTGTCGAAAAAGAATCATTAGGCGGTATCTGTTTGAACTGGGGTTGTATCCCAACCAAGGCTTTGTTAAAAAGCGCCCAGGTTTTTGAATACCTTAACCATAGTGCCGATTACGGTATTAAAATTAACGGCGCCGGAGAAGTTGACTTTGCCGCGGTTGTTAAAAGAAGCCGTAACGTTGCCGATGGCATGAGCAAAGGCGTTCAGTTTTTGATGAAGAAAAACAAGATAGATGTTCTTGTTGGCTTTGGTAAATTAAAAAGCAAAGGCGCTGTTGAAGTTAAAGCCGCCGACGGTACAGCTAAAACCTACAGTGCAAAACACATTATATTAGCAACAGGCGGCCGCTCGCGCGAGTTACCTAACCTGAAACAGGATGGTAAAAAAGTTATCGGTTACCGCCAGGCCATGGTATTGCCGCAGCAACCTAAATCAATGGTTGTAGTTGGTTCGGGTGCTATCGGTATTGAGTTTGCTTATTTTTACAACTCAATAGGTACAAAAGTTACCGTAGTTGAGTTTTTAGATAATATTGTTCCGTTAGAGGATGAGGATGTATCAAAAGGATTAAACCGCATTCTTAAAAAACAGGGTATCAACATCATGACCAGTTCCAATGTGGAGTCGGTTGATACCAGCGGCGATCTGTGCAAGGTAACAGTAAAAACAGCTACCGGCACTGAAGTGCTTGAAGCCGAGATCGTACTGTCAGCAGTAGGTATCGCTACCAATCTTGAAGGCATCGGCCTTGAAGAAAACGGAGTTAAAACCGAGCGCGGCAAAGTATTGGTTGATGATTTCTACCGTACCAATGTTGAAGGCGTTTACGCCATTGGCGATATTGTTAAAGGCCAGGCCCTGGCTCACGTAGCATCTGCCGAAGGTATTATCTGCGTTGAAAAAATTGCCGGTCAAAACCCTCACCCGCTTGATTATAACAACATTCCGGGCTGTACCTATTGCTCACCAGAAGTTGCTTCTGTTGGTTATACCGAAAAAGCAGCTAAAGAGGCTGGCTATGAAGTTAAAGTTGGTAAATTCCCATTCTCGGCATCGGGTAAGGCAAGTGCTGCCGGCGCTAAAGATGGCTTTGTAAAAGTGATATTTGATGCCAAATACGGCGAGTTTTTAGGCGCTCACATGCTTGGCTACAACGTTACCGAAATGATTGCCGAAGTAGTTACCGCCCGTAAACTGGAAGCTACCGGTCATGAGATCATCAAATCGGTACACCCTCACCCAACCATGAGTGAAGCTGTAATGGAAGCCGCTGCCGAAGCTTACGGCGAGTGTATCCACTTGTAGTTTTTGGTTCATGGGGTATGGTTCATGGATCATAGTTCATGGTTGATAGTTATAGCTACAATAAATATTTAAAGCCTCAAATTAAATGCATTGCATTTGGTTTGAGGCTTTTTAGTTTCATACTTTATAACCACAACTTATCTTAAAATATTATTCTAATTTAGCCCTATCAGCACATTATAAGTCACGCCCATTATCTATGGACCATCGACTATGGACTATGGACTATAAACCATGAACTAAAATGAAACTACACACCATTGATACAGGCTTTTTCAAATTAGATGGCGGGGCTATGTTTGGCGTTGTTCCTAAAACCATCTGGAACAAAACCAATCCCGCCGATGAAAACAACCTTTGCAGCTGGGCCATGCGCTGCCTGCTGGTTGAACATGAAAACAGGTTGATATTAGTTGATACCGGCATAGGCAACAAGCAAAGCGAAAAGTTTTTCAGCCACTATTATCTTCACGGCAATGCAAGCCTGGATAGTTCATTGGCTTCGCTTGGATTTCATCGCGGCGATATTACCGACGTATTTTTAACCCACCTGCACTTTGACCATGTGGGCGGTGCGGTTGTACGCGAGGGCGAAAACCTGCTCCCTGCCTTTAAAAACGCCACCTACTGGAGTAATCCTAAACACTGGGATTGGGCAGTTAACCCCAACGAACGGGAAAAAGCTTCCTTTTTCAAAGAAAACATCATCCCTATACAGGAAAGCGGCCAGCTAAAATTTGTTGATACTGAAGACGGCATCAACTTTATGAAAGATTTTGAGATCCGCTTTGTATCCGGCCATACCGAATCAATGATGCTGCCGTTCATTAATTATAAAGGCAAACAGATCCTGTACATGGCCGATCTGCTGCCATCAATCGGGCACCTGCCTATCCCTTACATAATGGCTTATGATATGTTCCCGCTTCAAACGCTTACTGAGAAAAAACTTTTTTTAAACGAGGCCCTTGAAAAAGAATACGTACTATATTTTGAGCACGACCCGATTAATGAATGCTGCACTTTACAGCAAACAGAAAAAGGCATCAGGGTTAAGGATACATTTAAACTAAGCGACCTATGACCGTTGATTAGTTTTGATTTCGATGATTCCGTTGATTCTTTAACTCATAAAACACAAAAGGCATCCCCTCGCGGGATGCCTTTGTTCAATTGATCGGTTTAGGTTAAAAGCCTCGTCAATTATATCAGTGCGGATGAATCATAAAGCCGGATACTATCATAGCAACCCATCTCTAATCTCCATCCTCTGATCTCTTAAATAAAGTTTAGGTATAAAGAACGTATTATCTATTGCCGGAGGGAGCGACTAACCACCAACCTCCAACCGTGGATCTCTTAACAAAAGGTTTAGGATTTGAGTTATCTGTACTCTCCCTCAAAAATCTCTAATCACAAACCTTTGTCATGATGCATAATTTGAAGGGATTACATAATCAACCTTTAATTTTTATGCATTTATTTTAATTATTCGCCTTTAGTGGTGGCACCGCCTTTGCCTTGGTTTTCGATCTGCAGTTTTTTGAGCATTTCGGTGCCTATCAGGGCATCAATCATGCCACCGCTGCCGCCCTCTTTACCGCTTACCAATATCTCCGGTACTAACCTGATACCTGCGGCGGCCAAAGCTTCGGCCACACGCACTATAGCGTATTGCTCGGTACCCATGGCTTCGGTTTTTTGTTTGGTAACCTCGGCTTCTGATAAACCTATGGCCTTGATCTTGGCACCTTCGGCCATACCATTTACCTCTGTGGCATTTGCATCGGCTTTTGCGTTTACCGTCTTGGCTTCGGCATCAGCCTTGGCTATGGTAATCCTTACTTCAGCATCGGCCTTGGCATTGATGGTTTTAGCTTCTGCCTCACCTTTTGATGCGGCTACCCTTGAAGCAGCCATCTGGGTGTTAATCTCAACCTGGCGGGTTGATTTTACTACTTCAGGCTGCATATCGGCACCGGCACGAGCGCTTTCAAATTCCTTACGTTCAATTTGCGCGTGGCGCTGAATTTCATAAGTAACCTTTTCCTCTTCGGCCAGTTTACGGTCGGTAAGGGTTTTCATCAGGGCAGCCGGAGGTACGATGTCGCCTATCAGGGTATCCACACCAATTACGTTGTAGGTTTCCAGTACGCGGCCAATATGCTCACGGGCATCAGTTTGCCTTTGGATACGGTTGGCCAGGAAGCCGATCACATCACTTTTTTGGGCCGAGTTACGGAAGTAGTTGGCAATGGTTGGCTCCAGCACCTGCGATACCAGGTTTTTCATTTTACCAAACCTTGCTATCACTTTCGGTGCTTCGTTGCGAGGTACGTGGATGATCTGTGACACATCCAGGTTGAAAGTAAAACCATCGCTTGACCTTACCGTGATGGTGCATAGGTTCTTATCCAGCTCGTGCGATTCGGTACGGCTATCGGCCCAGTTAAGCACGATGTTGGTTGTGGGTACAATTTCAACGGCGTGGGTATAGATGTTTACCGGGTGCTTACCGGGATCGAGCGGTTCGTCCCAAACCCCTTTTTCATTTCGTTTCACGATGTTACCATGTTTGAAATTATCGCCACTGGTATCCTTGCCTTCCGGGCCTACGAACGAGTTCACAACACCTACATAACCAATTGGGATATAGATCATATCTACCTGCTCAACGCTCACAAACCAGGGGTTAAGATAGTAGGTACCCGCCAGGATCACGTCCTCCTGCAAACCCTTGCGGCCACCTGCGGTGATAAAAGCAATTGGGTCCTGGTAGTTTTTATGCCCTGCAACCGATTCGCCGGCTATCTCGCCTTTGTTCAGCGGCTCACCATCCAAAGTGGTAATAATACCTACCTTGTTTTCGTGGATCTGGGTGATAGGCACCATCTCAATATCAAACAAAAAGGTGTTGATACGATAGCTGCCCGGTGTAAGGAAAGCTGCCTGAGGGCCTTTTTGACCATTATTATCCAAAAATGCTACCGCATCCTGAAACTTATCACAATCAACCGGTTTACCCAGCACACGGCCGGTATCAAACGAGGCCCCGTCTTTTGCTTTTACCAGGCCAAGCTTGTTTTGCTCAATAATGGTAAAGGGCTGCATGATAATAGTATACTGCCATGGCCACATTTTCCAATATAAGCCCGGCGCAAGGCCACGGCCCTGCATACCAGCCTCGCCTTTGGTGGCTATGATCCGACCATCGGGCAGGCGGCTGTTACCCGTAAGAGCAAATTTCTTGATCACCAACCCGATACGGTCGTCCGGAACGATAACCATGCCGCAAAACACGCGCAAAACAAATTTGTACATCAGCAATAACACTATGACGGGTATAACCCACCACAGACTAACAATTAGATTGTCCATTTTTTTTAAGATTGTTTTTGATTTTTTTAACGGAACCCTTAAGGTGCGGGCCCTCACAATACTTATAGCTTACCTGGAAGAGTACCTTGGCTATATAGTGTCATTAAGACAGTTGCAATTATGCTTTGTTACGAAAAATCATAAAAATATTTTAGGAGCGTCGTCAAATTCATGTAATTAATTGATACACAGAAAGTAAATTTTTAAATAATTTTCAGGAAACATTTTACAACAGGTGTAGTTAAATAAGTATCCTATTGTTTAATGAATACTTAACATTACCGCTATGAGTATCCCCAAAGACATCAAAAAAGAAGGTACCAGGATAAGTCCGGTAAAAGCGGGTGGACAGAAAGCCAAAGAGATCAAAACCGAGGGCCCGCTAAGTGAAAAAGACGAAGTGAAGCAAGCCGAAGAGCGTACTAATAAAGGTTTGAAGAAGAGATAGTGTAAAGTCAATAGTCTTAAGTCGGATGTCAAAAGATCTCTTTTTCCTCACCGCATTTCAGACTTATGACTTTAGACTAAAGACTAACCCTTCGCTTTCAATTTTAAAAGCAATTGTATAGTTTTATCCAAACATTTTTCTGTTATGATAAAACAAGGCTTTTTATTGTTTGCTGTAGTGGTGCTTTTTATAGCATCATGTAAACCTGAAGTTTCGGTTAGGACGCTTACCGGCAAATGGAAATATATAAAAATTGAGCATCCAAATGCAAGCCCGCCCGATACCGTAAAACAAGCCGAGTTGGATGCCAACGTACCTTATATTCAGTTTACGCCCGAAATGAAATTCCTGATTGTATGGGGCGGCAAATTCCTGTCGCACGGCTCTTTTACGCTGAATGGAAGCAACATGAATGTAACCGAGAAACTCCCTGATGGCAAAACCCGTAATTTCGTTTTTTACGTTTCGGAACTAACCGAAAATAAGATAGTTTTTGAAAGTACCGGCCCCGAAGGCTCAAAGGTTACAGCATTGCGGGCAAGCAAATTTTAAGTCAGTTAATTTTTTGCTTGCAGGCCACAAGGTACAATCTCTCGCCGTTGTTGGTGTTGTCACCAACAACTCTGCGCTATGCAATTGCAATGCTGAATTAGCTCGTAATTAATAAGAGCTACGAATAGGAAGTTGTTGGTGACAACACCAACAACAGCGCAGTAATTTAAAATCAAGCTATCCTGTAATCCTAAAATCAAGGCTCAATGTGCCGCAACAACCTCTCCACTGGCTTCAACCTTGTTTTTTATAAACCGCTTGCCAATAAAAACAATCAGAAGTGCCAAAATTGATGACGCCGCCATAACCGCCGCCATGGGCAGCGAACTATGTTGTTTTATTACCGAAATACCGATGGATGACAAGGCCCCCACGGCCATTTGCGATGCGCCTAATATTGCAGAAGCCGAACCCGCATTTTTAGAGAAGGGAGCAAGGGATAATGCCGATGTATTGGGCGCGCAAATGCCAACGCAGCACAAAACTCCAAATATCATAGCTATAGTACCACCTATCCCGAACCAATGATTTAATGAACCCGCCAAAAACACTGTGGAAATAATCACCATTAAAATAAGTGATGCGCCTATCATTTGTTCGCTTTTGTATTTTTTTATCAGCACACTGTTTAGCTGACTTGAACCAATAAACCCGACCGAAAGCCCGGCAAAGATCCAGCCGAACTGCTTTTCGCTTACTTTAAAGCCCTCAATAAACACGATAGGCGAAGACGAAACATAGGCAAACAAACCCGCGAAAGCGAACGCGCCGCCTATGGCATAGGTTACAAACTGCGCATCCTTTAAAACTGTTATAAAATGCCCTATAATCGGCCCTGGTTTTAAAGAATAAGCAGGATCGGGCTGATAGCTTTCGGGGAGCCAGAATATTACGGACAGCAATATGAGCACCGCTATAATAGTTAATACCAAGAAAATGACCTGCCATTCAAAAGCCGCGGTAATGTAACTACCTGCGGTTGGAGCCAGCATTGGCGAAGCACCCAGTACCAGGATCAGCAACGAAAATACTTTGGCATTATCCTCAACCGGGAACAAATCGCGCACCATGGCCATAGCGGCTACGCTTGCAGCGCAGCTGCCCACCGCCTGAAAAAAACGCAGTGCAATAAGCATTTCGAGCGATGAAGAGAAAAAACAGCCCATTGATGATACGATATAAAGCCCAAGCCCCCAGTATAATGGGTTTTTACGGCCAAACCTGTCGAGCAAAGGTCCATAAAGTAATTGCCCGGCGGCGATGCCAATAAAATAGCTCGATAATGACAGCGCTACCTCATCGGTACTGGTATGCAAGTACTTAGCTATGGCTTTAAAGCCTGGCAGGTACATATCTATAGAAAAAGGGCCAAGTGCTGTAAGCGAACCCAATATGAGGATCAGTACTGTATATTTTTGTTTGGTCATACGTGTGTTAGTTAGTTGATGGTTCATGGTTGATAGTTCATAGCTGTGAATGGGCACAATAGTATAATGGTCATGCTAAAATTCTATGAACCATGATCCATAACCTATGAACCGAAGCATCAAAACGCCTCGCCTAAATTAAGACTTATTGATGAAAAGTTTTTGCTCACGCCATAATCGAGGCTGATATTGGTTCCCGTTTTTTTATTGAACTTAAAACGCAGGCCTGTGCCGGCGGCCGGGTGCCAATATACAAAGGCATGGTTTTCGGGCTCGGTAACGGAATTTACATTGGCAAATACCACAAAACCCAATAAGCCATTGCGGGTGATATCGCGGCGGTATTCAGTTTCAAAATATACCAGCCTGTCGCCCCGGTAACGGCTTTGCGGAAATCCCCTGCCCGATCGCTGATAAGGCTCCCAGCCAAGACTTGGCAGGTTAAGATAAGGTGTGCGGGGTGTAAGTGTTGTCCAGTAATAGGCCCAGAAAGCCAGCACGTTTTTAGGCCTCGAGTTGGTTAACTGCACATATTTACGCATATCGATATATAGAGAACTCCAGTTGGTATGGCTTCCAAAAGCCTTGGCATTAACCCGGTAAACTATATTGGCATAAGCTCCGGGCAGCGGATTGATAGAGTTTTTGCGCGAATCGTATAATAAATTGACTGTTACACCCGATGAAAACGCATCCTGATCGGTCGCAGTACCATATTTATAACCGGTAAACTTACGCAGGTTTTGATCGCCGTTGCTTTCAATATCTATGTAATAGTCAAGATTATAGCCTAACCCGGCATAAAAGTATGGCTTAATCTGCTTTAACACGCTTTGATAAAAGCGGAGGTAATTATAATTTACCAGGAACTTATCTTCGGGACCCTGGTTACCTCCCAGGCCCCATGTATATTGAGGATAAACCATCAGCCTGGTGTCGCCCTGTATATTCCACTCGTTATTATTAAGCCAGATATTTGACCGGATAGGCAAGCCATACCTCCCCTTTAAATTAAAATAAGGGGTAAAAGTAAAGCTTGATAAATTAGTAGTAGCTTCATCCCCCAGGTAAAACCCAGCCGTTGTTGAAGTAAACAATGCTTTTCCGCCGCTCCGCCCGTCGGTTGTTGAGGTGGGAAAAACAGAAAAGTAGATCTTCTTTCGCTGCGTTGCCTGCTGCCGGGGCTTAATTTTAAAAAGCGAACGTACAATGTCAATAACATCCCGTTGCGGTACTGTATCTTTTTTTACGCTGATGGTATCTGCAACCGGCTCCTGTGCCAGCATCATTGCCGGAATCAAACATAAAACTATTACAGATAACCCTTTTACCATCGTACTTTAAACGAAAAATATTACCGTGCTGTTTGGCTGTTAGTAAGTTTAATAACGGATAAAACAGGGCAATCGCTTCAATTTAGCTAAATTTTAATTTAAATAAAAAAGGCCTGTAAGTATTGAAACCTACAGGCCTTTATAACAACCATTTAAATTAATGGTAAGTTGTTTGTTTAGTTACGGTTGTTTTGGTTGTGGTATAATGGTGATGCGGATGTGCCCTGCGCCAGGCAATGCGGGCAGCACGCTGCCTTTTCTCTTCGCGTCGGCGGGCTTCATTACCGATAATATAACCGCCACCGGCACCAAGCGCACCGCCAACTAAAGCGCCGCCTGCACTATGCGTAATAAGGCCACCCGCAATTGCACCGCCTGCTCCACCTATGATTGCGCCTTTGCCTTGTTTACTTATTCCCTTTTTCTGTGTGGTTTGTGCATTGGCAGTGATACTGATGGATAGCATCAGGCCAATTAAAAAGCACATATATATCATTAGCTTTTTCATAATGGTATGTATTTATAAGTGTTAACATATACACTCATGCAAATAACAGACCATTATCGAAAATAACGGCACAAAAATTCAACAACTGAACATTAACCGACAATGTTTATTTCAGGAAAGCCATTACAGCTTTTGAAAATTCGGAAGTGCGGCTGGCGCTGTTATGATCGCCCGGAACGTGAACCAGCTTTGAGCCGGGAATGAGTTTATGAAGAGCAACCTCGTCGCCGTTATCATGATCTTCGCTCCCATCTATGAGCAGTACCGGGATTTTTACCTTAGCTAATTCCTGTTTGCTGGTTGATGGCTGCCACTTTTGCTGATAGGCTAAAGCAAGTTCATCAAAAGGGTTACTGTGGATATAATTGATCATCCCATCAACATCATGAAAGCTGGTATCGCCCATTAAAGCCTTATAAGCATGAATCCTCCGCGGCCATTCGGGGTTAGTGTAAGCATCGCCCATACCACCCATTACCGCCTTTTGAATCCGCTTATCCAGCACAAACACGCGCGAAGTAATGATCGATCCGCGCGAATATCCAACAATATCATATCGTTTCAGCCCAAGGCTTGTAGCCAGGCCCATAATGTCTTTAGCTTCGGCATCGTTAGCATAACCCGCGTCATCGTGGGGCTTGTCCGACAGTCCGTTGCCCCGCTGATCCAGTATGATCACTTTATAACCAGCCGTTAACAGATCATTATAAAGCTTTCCTTTTTTCCAGCCTTCGCCTGTGCCCGAAAAACCATGTACCAGTATCACCGGGAAGCCATCACCTTTCGCTTCATAATGGATTTTAACACCATCAAACGAAGTATAATAGCTACCCGGAGCAGTAACCGGCTGCGCTAATGCACCATTGCTGGTGATCAGCATAAAAATTAACAGGGCTAAACTTGCCGATAGTTTTTTGATAACAAACATATTTTTATTTAATAAACAGGTTAATAATACTTACTCCCGCAAGCCCTATAACAGAAACAAGCGTTTCCATTAACGACCATGATTTTATAGTATCTTTAATACTTAAATTAAAATACTCTTTATACAGCCAAAAACCCGAATCGTTTACGTGCGAAAATGCCAGGCTACCGGCTCCGATAGATAATACCATTAAATTGGGATTAATATGATTTTGCAAAACCAGCGGCGCAACAATGCCTGCAGCTGTTAGTCCGGCAACCGTTGCCGAGCCCAAACTAACGCGGATAATAGCGGCTATCACCCAGCCTAATAACAGTGGCGGCAAATTGAACGACTGCAGTTGCGCTGCTATCTGGCCGCTTACACCGCTGGCGGTTAAAACTTCCTTAAAGGCGCCCGATCCCGCTATGATCAATAATATCAAGGCCACATCCTTCACCGCATCAGTAAAATTGCCCGCAAGCTGGCCCATGCTTTTACCTTGCTTTACACCTAAAGTATAGGTGGCAACCATAAGCGCTATCAGCATAACAATTGATGGATCGCCAAGAAATGTGATGAACTTTGCTACACCCGGATCCTGTATGTTAAGGTATGGAAAAAACGCGGTAAGCATTAAAAGCAAAACCGGCAATAAAGCTGTAAAAAAGCTATTGAACGCGCCGGGCAGCTTTTCGGCAGGTAATTCTTCAGCCCTAAAAGTAGCCAGCGGCTCCGATGGGATTTTTTTAAGAAACTGTGCAAATACCGGCCCCGCCAGTATAATAGCCGGAATAGCTATCATAAGCCCGTAAATAAAGGTGGTTGCCATATTAGCATGAAACAAGGCCACTAACGCCGATGGCGATGGATGCGGGGGCAAAAAACCATGCGTTACCGACAGCGAAGCCAACATAGGTAAGCCTATATACACAGCCGGCAGTTTATATTTATAAACCACCGAGAATATCAGCGGTACCATCAGCACGAAGCCAATACCATAAAACAGCGGAATGCCTATAATAAACCCAGCTGCAACCAGCGCCCATTGAATATATTTTTCGCCTACGGCGGCAACAAGTACACCTGCTATTTTTTGCGCGGCCCCGCTTACAGCAACCAGCTTGCCCAGCATAGCGCCCAGGCAAATAATGATGAGCAGCTGACCTAAAATATCACCCATGCCTTTCTGAACGGAAGCGGTTACTTTATTAATGGGTATGCCCAGCAACAAACCTGCAATTATCGAAACAATGAGAAAGGCAATAAAAGGGTTTATTTTTACCAGGCTCACCAACAAAACCAGTAAAACAATACAAAAAAAGATAGTTAACAGTACCATTAAGTTATAGGTTATGTGTGGCCAGCGGGCGTGCAACCTCAGTATAGGGCACCTGCTGATGTCAACTAAAGTAACAACAAAATTTGAGTTTAGGGTTTTTATATGGTAAAAGCTTTGATAACCCGGTCTCAATAATCAATCAGCCTTTTAATTTTGCCATTTGTACTTGAAAAACAAGCAGTTTGTGTAACTAACATACAACATGTTGCTATTTATAACATTGTTTTATTAATTTTATAAAAAATAGTTTTAATTTTGCATTAAAGTTTTATCCGATAAGATTAAACCCAAACCACTACTTTACAGGATACTGTAATTTTAACGCATACTTTAATACCTTTTCGGCATTTATTTCTTTAACTTTTATTATGGTAAAGCGTATTTTAGTATTGGATGACAATCAAGACATACTTGATATTGTTCATGAAACCCTTACTTATGAACAATTTGAAGTCAAAAGCACATCAATAAGCACCGATGTGCTTCCGCTGATTGAGAGCTTTGAACCGGATCTTGTTATACTTGATTACCGGGTGGCTGGTACTAATGGCGGCGAAATTTGCCGAAACATAAAAGTACATCCTAAATTTGGCAATACTCCTGTTATTATATTCTCGGCCTATGTGAACAATGAAAATGAGCTCATCAGCTACGGGTGCGACGCAATAATCAACAAACCATTTGATTTGACCGAACTTGTTGAAAAGGTTAATAACCTGCTTTAAAAACGTAATCCCTGCCTCAACGGTCAATTTACCTCCCCTTGCACTATCCATTTAACCTTTATTTCATTCCTTTATTCTGCCAAACCGGGATAATAATTATAAAAAAAGCAAAGAAAGCGCTTTAAAGCTTCCTGCATTATAAATACAGCACATTTTTAACGCATAAATTGATTAATTATCAATACTTAAACAGCACGGTTGAAATATTGGTAATTATTTTAACTTTGTTTTATAGGTTAAAGCAAAATAATTAGTTAAATACAATAAGCCCCTGATTGTATTATGGTACTATCAATAAACGAACACGAGAAAACAGAAGTAAAAAAGGCGCCGGTATGCCCAAGGTGTAAATCAGAGCTTGATAACCGTGTGCCCAGAGGCTTTTTTGTGAAAAAAGTTTTGTTTTTTCTCCCGCTAAAGAGGTACATGTGCTACAAATGCCAGCGCAAGAGATACATATTACGATAATTAATTTCATAAAAAGAAATTAACACTTACTTAAAAGTACTTTTCCTTTTTTTCTTCTTCGCCAATAATATAGATATTGTATTTTGGCTGCCTGTTATTTTAAGTTTGTGGAAGAAAACGAAGCCAAGTCAAAGAAAAGATATTATTGTTCAAAATGCGGAGCCCCTTACCATTTCCAGATGCGAAGGAGTTGGTTTTTGAAAAACATCCTGTTTTTTATACCGGTCAGGAAATATTTTTGCGCAAAGTGCAAAAAGCCGGCTCACGTTTTCATCAAATAATTTTCCATTAATCAATTTTCTTTAGTGTTTTGATACCCTGTTACTTCAGAAAATGCAGGTAATCTGCGTTTATAACCTTCTTGTACTGTCATTTTAAAGCCCCGACCTTATTTGTATACAACAATATACCCGTTGTATATCATTATAAGTACAGAATTACAGAGCATTCCCTTATAAAGCCTCATAAAATCCAAATTTGAACTAAGATAGTTACGCCTAATACTTGGTATAAAAATTGCATAGTGTTTCTCGATATTGTATAAAGCCATATCGCCATTGACTTTTTTTGCTGATACATCTTTTTAACAACTTACCTATGCGACGGATTTTAGCGGTGGACGACGACAAAGATATTTTAGAAATCATAAAATATATACTGGAAGATTCAGGCTATGAGGTTGATACCTTAACTGAAGGCAGAAACTTGTTTGACCGGATAAAGCAACACGAGCCTGATTTAATTTTGCTTGACATTATGCTCGGCAATTTAGATGGCCGTGAACTTTGCAAAACCCTTAAAAATCAGCAGGAAACTAAAAACATACCTGTAATATTAATTTCGGCAAGCCATAATCCGGGTATGCTAAGCCAAGCCGGTTCGCCCGATGATTTTATAGCCAAACCTTTTGACATTGATGTTTTGCTGGATAGTATAAACAGGCAGTTAAGAAGTGCCGCCTGATATACAGGATATATTCCCGAAAAAAACGGAGCAGGCAAATACTCGCCTACCCCGTCAAATCAAAACAAAACTAAACATTTATAGTAAATGCATTTTCCCGTTTAGCGCGGTTACGCAGCTTAAAGAAAATGACAAGGTTTAGGAAATGCATACCGCCCAATATTAAAATTATCCAGCCCACTTTATAACTCAGTACCTCAACCACTACCTGCATACTGGCAATATTGCCATACTCCTTTAAGGCCAGGCTCATATAGCCTATATTTACCAGGTAAAAGCCTACTACAAGCAGCTTGTTCACAGAATCGGCCAGTTCACTGTTGCCGTGAAAAATATCCACTAAAAATATACGCCCGTTTTTAAACAGCACTTTGGCCACCCATACTGTTAATGCTACACTTGCCAACAGGTAAATAACATAGGTTAAAATAAAGTAGTTCATAATGTTAAAGATTTAGTTATTATTAATTATTTAGAATTTTCAGTAAAAATTGAAATTTATTTATAAAAAAATTTATTTAAACACTTTCAATATCGAACCAAAAAACCAGTTCTCTTCGGCCTTGAGCATGGTATCAAGTGTTTTGTTCACGTTGTTAGCCAGCTTATTTATATCAGTAACCGTGGTTTTAAATGTTTTATAAGCCGGATCTTTTGCATCGCCATTCACTCCGGCAAGTTGATCAAGTATCTTAATGATTGGTGTAAGCTCGCGCTTTTTACGTTCTTCGGCAACACGGCGGGCAATAGTCCACACATCTTTCTCTGCGTAAAAAAACTCCTTACGCTCACCTGTTTTATGCTGCTTTTCAACCAAACCCCAGTCAATGAGGTCGCGCAGGGTCATATTGGCATTACCGCGTGATATACTTAATTCGGTCATCACTTCTTCAGTGGTCAAAGCCTCTGGCGAGATCATCAGCAAAGCATGTACCTGGGCCATGGTGCGGTTAATCCCCCACTCCGACCCTAGCTTACCCCAGGCCTCAATGAACTTTAACTTTGCCTCTGCCAATTCCATGCACAAATATAAACAAGTTTTTAAACTTTCAAAAAAAAATGAAAATTTAGGTTAAAGGTTAAAGGTTAAAGGTTAAAGGTTAAAGGTTAAAGGTTAAAGGGCAATGCACTTTCACTTGCTTTGTTTAAAAAGGTAAAATAAATATCCACCAGTTTTATTAACCTGTTTACTGAAAACACCTTGCCTCTTGCCACGCTCAATTGGAATTTTTATACTGTAAATTTTACACGGGTTAACCGGTAGGCTCCTGGTCAGCATCGCCAGGCCGGTGTTATCAGTTAATAATTACCGAATGTTGATTGTATAATTTAGATTGCTGATATTGCCTGAGTGGAAAATGTTAAAATTGTCACCATAAATACATGGAAATGTGATGGTGAGTATCGGGTGCGCATGGGCATACTTGCCAAACAACTTAAACAATTAAAACCTCATGTTATAGCTTGCCAGGAATGTTTTTACAGCGAAGAAGCAAATGCCGATACCCTGAAATTTTTGGCTGCCGAATTAAATATGAACTACTGTTTTTTACCCGGCCGATCGAAAAAACGCCTGTTTGAAGGGAGTATGGTTAACAGCACATCGGGCCTGGGCATATTATCAGTTTACCCGGTTACCGAAACCGGGAGTTTTGATTTACCCGTAGTAGCCGAAGATAACGACCGTAAAGCTTTCCGGGCAAACGTAAACCTGCCATCGGGAAAAATAGTTACTGTTACCACTACCCATCTTACACACCTGGGCCAGCATAAAGGCCTAAGAAAAGCCCAGGCCGAAGCCCTCGCGGGTTTTGTTACTGAGGAAAGCCCAAAGCCATACCACATTATTTGCGGCGACTTTAATGCTACACCCGATTCGGAAGCGGTTATGGCTTTCCGGGAATTATCTAAAGCTGCTGACTGTTATACCGAAGGTAATGGTGCAGAACCGAGATACAGCCTTACGGACGCCTATTACAAAGCCAACAAACAGGTATGTGTTGACCAGATCTTTACTTTGCCCTTCCCTGGTACGGATAATTATCCGCGGTTTATTGATTCGGCAGTGGTATTAAATGTGCCTGATGAAGAAACCGGCTTGTACCCGAGCGATCATTTCGGCATCACCACAACACTTGTAATAAATTGACTATAAACAACCTGCCGTCAATCGGTAATTTTACCATTCAAAATATAGCGGATTCAAACAATCCGCCCCTTTCATCCATAAAAAACACCATGAGCAAGCTATTTTATGTTATTGGCGCATCCGGAGCAGGCAAAGACACGCTGATGAATTATGCCCGCAAGCAAATTAACGGATCGGAAAATGTGGTATTTGCGCACCGGTATATCACCCGGCCTCCATTTTCTGGCAACGAGAACCACGTTAGCTTAACCAATGAGGAATTTGCATTAAGGAGCAAAGCTGGGATGTTTGCTTTAAGCTGGGCCAGCCACGATAAATACTATGGCATAGGCCAGGAAATAAACAACTGGCTTAATAAAGGCTTCAATGTGGTGGTTAACGGGTCGCGCGAGTACCTGCCTGTTGCGCAGCGGCTCTACCCCGATCTGATAGTGATATTAGTAACGGCGAGCCCCGAAGTTATTGCAAGTCGCCTGGTTGGGCGCGGCCGGGAAAACGCTGAAGAAATAGCCAACCGTATAGCCCGCACTGCCGAACTCAATACCAATCTCGAAAACTGCATCGAAATACAAAATGACGGCGCTATTGAACTTGCCGGGAACGAACTGGTAAACCTGATCTCGGTAACAGAAAAACAACTGGCTTAAACCTGCTTTCAATATGTGATGAAAACTATTGATGGTTCAATACGCCCGAAAGATTACTGCGTTGATAATTAAGTAGATATTTTAGTTTTTTTTAACGCGACCCATAAAATAACGAAATATACTGAAAAAGGGGTATTTCAAGGTGATAATATTAACGCTATTTTTAAAAAATATTTAGAAAAGTATTTAAATATCGAACCTAAACCCTATCAATATAAATTAGCCATCTGCCCTTAACAGCAAATGGCTTTTTTATTTATATAAAAATCTCAAATATTGTTGCCAGCTATCGCAAGGTAGCATAATTATAAAACTGCAACCTGCCATTCCCTTGTATAGTAATGGTTTTGGTTTCAGTAGAGCCCTGGGCATTTTTAAGGGTAATATGTACCTGGTTATCTCCTTTTTGCAAAGGGATCCGTGCATAAGAAATATAAGCCGGCAGGCTTTGCCAGTTGCGGGTATCCGCTTTTTCAGATAGTAAGCTGTAAAGCTGGATGCCGTAACCAAGTCCTTCCAATAACCCGTTGGTTTTGCCATCACTTTTGGCAGCTGCACGTATCGAATATTCGGCTATCTTCTTCACCGCAAGGCGCGACAGGATCCCGCTCATCTCTTTTAATGCACGCTGCTGCAAAGTTTTAAATGCCAGCTCATTAATATCTTCAGCTTTTACCAATGACGCATCCTGGTTATTAACCGAGATACTTGCGCTTGAATAATATGGCGTTTGCGCAACATATTTAGGAAATGCAACCCGCAGGCTTTCAACCGACTTGGTGTTTACCCTGTTCCTGTCACCGTCGTAATTAAAGGGAATTACCAGGCCTCCGGCAGCATCGGTAAAAAACAAGTCGCCGTTGCTGTTACGGATCAGGCTAAAAAACAGGTCGACCTGCGTTTTTACCGGGGCAAGGCCGTTCTCCCAAAAAAATATCAGCTCACCGCCTTCCGATGGTTTTACAGGTTCATATTTAATGCCAAAGGTTGTTTCAAACTGGTCAGCTTCAGTTGTAAAGCCGTTCAGCTTTGCCGTGCGGATCACGTCCTCCTGCAGTTCAACGGGCATCGGGGTACCGTAATAAGTTTTATCAGGACTTTTAAGATAGATCTCAGCCGCGTTCCTGTATGATATAAATGCATTGTTTACATCGTTGTTGCTTTCGTACAACATCCCCTGCAACGTCAGCGAAAAAGCGTCGTTTGAGTAACGGCTGTCTTTATTGTTATACTTATCGCCCTGTTCCTGAGCCTGTAAAGTAATACGACGGGCTTCAACAATTGCATCCTCTGTTTTATTCAGGTACAAATAATTGAGCGCCTTATAATAATGGATCATGAACTTTTCAAAATCCTCTCCTTTATACCTTTGCGATGCGGAATTAAGCAAAACGCCAACAGCGGCGTCAGATGCGCTGGTCAAACCTTCATCAAGCAACTGATCGGCCTGGTTAAAGTAGTTGTTGCTATTTTCGTACTCGCCTTTTAAATGGCAGATCCTCCCCTTCTCCATCAGGTACAGGAGCTTATTTCGGGGCTTTTGAATCAGGCTGTTATTATCAAGCTCCTTCTCGGCCTGTGGATAGTTACCGGCCGATACATTTTTGTAATAAGGAGCAACACTTTGATTATAGGTTGAACACGCCGATAAAAAAAGCATCAGCCCGATAAAAGAAAATACCTGGAGAATATGCGTACGTAAGTTGATCATTATTAAATGCAAACTGCCCCGAACACAGGCGTACCATGTTCAGGGCAATGATGTTTACCAGGTTTAGTTTTTAACGTATTTGGCAATTTTCTTTTCGCCTATCCAAACCACTTCATTTGTTTGAATGTTGGTAAGCTCCAGATTTACCTGGTAGTAAACAACTTTTTGGCGTTTGTGCGAATCAACTATTGAATTGATTGAGCCCTGCAGTATATAATCGGCACCGTTTTCCAGGCCAAATTTTTTCATGCTCGATACCGTAGCGTTTGTTTGCTGATCGGCCTTTTCGGCACGTAACTCATCACGTTTTTTACCGCCCTGCACCAAACGTACTTTTTGCGATTGGATGAATGAGCTTTCAATATCGGTTAAGAATGTTTCGGCATCAATATGTTCGTGGCTTTTATTTTGTACAAAGCCAACTATAACTACCGGGCGTTTACCCTGGTGCTCGCTAAGGTGGGTATCTATCCAGTTAGCACCTAAAATTTTGCCGGTAAGCTCATCGGCTGCCATTCGTGCATCACTGTTATTCCAGTTGCCGCTAACATCAATAGTTTGGTCGGTGCTAACGCGTGTAACCTGCCTTGAACATGAGGCTATAAAAATCCCTGAAACTGCTAATGCAGCAACTGTTAAAATCCTGTTAAATTTCATTTGTAGTATATTATAAATTATGATGTGTTAGATTGAATGCTGCTTAATTTGTTACCAGCCAAAACCGATACCGATGCTTGTACGGCCACCCCAGCGGCCACCATAATAGCCGCCCCAGCGATTGCCCCATCCATAGTTTAAAAATGGCGAATAAGAGTAGCCGCCATATAAGCCCCATGACGGTGAATAATCATAATATCCGTTCATGCGTTCCTCATGCCGCCACGCGCGGTTTTGACGGCGGCGTTCCAGTTTGGCTTCATACCAATCGTAAGCTTTGTAAGTATTTTGTATGGTTACCCCGTGCAGGCTGTTCAGGGTATCGGCAACCCTGATATATTTTGCCTGGCTTTCCATGTAGCGTGGATTTTGATCGGCAACCAGCGATGCGGTTTCCTGGGCCTTTACGGTGCCGCTAAACAAACCGCCTAAAAGCATCAAGCCTATCATAAAGATATTCCTTTTCATTGCGCTTAATTTTATAAGTAAAGTTACGTAAAATGCAGTCTAAATATTACACCGGCGCCGGGCATAAACCGTTAAATTATGTTAATCGGGAGCATTTTTACTTAATTATGAATTGCAGTAGCATTATACAGTTTTTTTCACCATGAAAATGGTCGGTACAACTGTCACTATCGGTCATGGTGGCGCGTCATGATGATATATTTAATACATTTATATAAAGCTAAAAACTGAACGCACAAAGCCAAAAACTTAACATTCTGTTTATTAACATTATATAATTATTTTATGTAAATTAATTATTAGACGCTCTATCATATCATGAAAAAATCAACCTATACCCTGTTTATTATTGGCTTTGCCGCAATACTGTCTGCCTCCGTTGCCAAAGCGCAAACCAAGGCCTTTAAACCCAAAGACCAGCAGTTATTTAACACCATCGCACACATGGACAGTGTAATGTTCAACGCCTTTAACAGCCGTAATTTAGAAGTGATGAAAACGCTGTTTGCGCCCGATGTTGAATTTTATAACGATGGTAAGGGCTTAACCGGTTATGAAGGCACCATGGCCGGCTTTAAAGGAATTTTTGAAAACAAACAAGCCGCCGACCTGCGCCGCGACCTGCTTAAAGAAACGCTTGAGGTTTACCCCATGCCCGGCTTTGGCGCTATTGAAATGGGTACGCATCGTTTCACACATACCGAAAACGGCCAACCGGTAATCGGTCTGATGAAATTTGTACACATTTGGCAGTATAAGGACGGGCAATGGAAAGTGACGAGGGTGGTAAGTGTAGGACATTAATTATGCTAACAGATCTGTTAAATGTTTTCAATCCCTATTTAAGCGCGGGGCTTTCGCAATATAACCCGCCGGTTCAGGCATTCGTGCTTGAGCCGGCAATCGCCCCATTTTTAATTAATATCTAATCACCAAGCCTCAAATTTCTTCAATACGAACTCACATTGCTATAGTCAACATTTGTAATCCCGCTATAATCAGGCACAAACGTATTTTCGCTGCTGATGGCCATATCAAACTCAAACGATGCCGGATAAGGTGTGTTTAACAAACTGCCTTTGGGGATGTAAGGGAACAGCTCACCATAAGTCAGGATCTGGCTGTGGTTAACACGGCGGTAAATATACATGCGGTGCAGGTCGCACGGTTTGCTTAAACCGGCGGCACCTATCATTTGGATGGCGCTGCCCACGGTTTGCCGGTGGAAATTAGCCACACGTACTTTTTTATCATCCACTACGAGGCCTTTCATCAGGCTTTTATCCTGTGTAGCCACACCGGTTGGGCAGGTGTTCGTATTGCATTCCAGCGCCTGGATGCAGCCAAGGGCGAACATCATACCACGGGCACTGTTGCACATATCGGCGCCGAGGGCAAAATTTTTGACCAGGTCAAAACCCGTGGCTACTTTTCCTGATGCTATAAGCTTGATATGTTTTTTAAGATCGAACCCGGTCAGCGCGTCATAAACAAAAGCCAAAGCCTCGCGCAGCGGCATCCCTACCGAGTTACTGAACTCAAGCGGGGCAGCGCCGGTGCCGCCTTCTCCCCCATCAACAGTAATAAAATCAGGAGTAATGCCTGTTTTGACCATAGCCTTGCAAATAGCTAAAAACTCGCTTTTATGACCTACACACAATTTAAATCCGATTGGCTTGCCGCCTGAAAGATCCCGAAGCTTTTGAATAAATACCATCAGCTCCAATGGATTGGTGAATGCGGTATGGTATGGCGGTGAAACCACATCCTCCCCCATCTCCACCAGCCTAATCCGTGCAATTTCAGGTGTTACCTTGGCAGCGGGCAATATCCCCCCATGACCAGGCTTTGCTCCTTGCGACAGCTTGATCTCGATCATTTTCACTTGTGGCAGCACCGCGCGTTCGGCAAAGGCATCGTAGTTCATAGTACCATCCTTATGGCGGCAACTGAAATAACCGGTGCCTATTTGCCAAATGATATCGCCGCCTGGTTGCAAGTGGTAATCGCTTAAACCACCTTCCCCGGTGTTATGGGCAAAGTTATCCAGTTTTGCACCGCCGTTAAGGGCCAGGATAGCATTCATACTCAACGAACCAAAGCTCATAGCCGAAATATTGAATACGCTGGCCATATAAGGCTGCGTACAGGCCGCCCCGCCAACCTTTACACGCGGATCCATATTTAATTGATGGTGATCAATAGCGGCGATGCTGTGGTTAAGCCATTCGTAGCCGTTATCATATACATCAAGCTCGGTACCAAAGGGACGGGTGTCATCAACCTTTTTGGCTCGCTGGTAAATTACACTCCTGTTTTGACGGTTAAAGGGTGTACCGTTGGTATCGCTTTCAATAAAGTACTGGTATATTTTAGGTCTTAACTCTTCCATCAAATACCTCAGGTGGCCAAATACCGGGTAATTACGCACAATGCTATGCTTAGGCTGCACCATATCATAAAAACCAATAAGATATATAGGTCCAATGAACAGGAACGACCATGCAGCGGGTGGCCAGATGACAGTCCACAAAGCAAGCATACTGAATATGATAAAGAACGAAACAACGAAGAGCTTTCTCATGGATAGTTAATTTTATATGAAGCGGCTATTAAGTTTGATAAAAATAGATTTATAATTTAAACAATAGGGCAAATTTGTGGTTAAGAAACTTACTCAATGTCGGTTTAAAGTCACAAAGTAAAAATACATGTTTAAACATCTATTTTTGTGCTTATCTTTGTATCAACAAAAAAGAAATAAAAATCATGGCAACAGAAACAGCAACAAAATGGGTTATTGACCCTATGCACTCAGAAGTACAATTTAAAGTTAAACACCTGGTTATTTCAACCGTGAGTGGTTTTTTCAAAAGCTTTAACGGTGAGTTATTAACTGATAATGATGATTTTGAAAATGCTGAAATTGATTTCTCTTTAGATATCAACAGCATTGACACCAATCAGACACAACGCGACGAGCACTTGAAATCGGCCGAATTTTTTGACGCCGAAAAATATCCTCAGATCACTTTCAAATCAACTTCATTCACCAAAACTGATGATGAAGAATATGAATTGAAAGGCAACCTGACCATTAAAGATCAAACCAAACCGGTAACCCTCGACGTAGAATTTGGTGGCTCGGCTGCTGACTTTTATGGCAACACCAAAGCTGGTTTCGAGATCAGCGGCAAAATTAACCGTAAAGATTTCGGTTTAACCTGGGATGGTGTAACCGAAGCAGGTTCAATTGTAGTTGGCGAAGACATTAAATTGTTGATCAACATCCAGTTCACTAAACAAGCTTAATTGTTTTAATACTGTTGCTGTGTTTTAACTTTTAAAATGCCGCTGTTGTTAAAGGATCCAAACAACACGGCATTATTGAAACAGCAAAACAGGTTAAAATTTAAATAGCAAAGCCATTCTGATTTAATCGGGATGGCTTTGTTTGTTATGAACCAACCAAACTTACGAAGTTTTAAAAACTTCGTAAGTTTTCCGCATTACAGTATAAATCATCGCAAACACATGATTTAAAGCGCGTTTAAGCCTCATTTTTAAACTAAGTAGCCTTATATTTGTTCTTATACTTATGCTAATTAAAATATATCCCGAAAACCCTAATCCAAAGGCTATTGAGCAGGTGGTGGAGGTGTTAAAAAAAGGCGGCCTCATCATATACCCTACCGATACCATTTATGGTTTGGGTTGTGACATTACCAACCACCGCGCTATTGAGGCCATTTGCAAGATCAGAAATATCAAACCCGAAAAGGCTAACTTCTCATTCATTTGCTACGACTTAAGCCATATCTCTGACTATATCAAACCCATTGACAATACTACTTTCCGTGTACTGAAAAAGGCATTACCGGGGCCCTTTACATTCATATTCAATGCCAGTCATATGGTTCCCAAAATGCTCAGCTCCAACAAAAAAACGGTTGGTATCAGGGTGCCAGACAATAATATAGCCCGCGAAATTGTGCGTGTGTTAGGTAATCCGATACTTTCTACATCTATAAGGGACGACGACGATATTATCGAGTACTCAACCGATCCGGAGCTGATCCACGAAAAATATGAAGACCTGGTGGATATTGTGATCGATGGTGGTTATGGCGACAACATCCCATCAACCATAGTTGATTGCACTACCGGCGACTTTGATATTGTTCGTGAAGGTAAAGGTGATTTGGAGTTGTATTTGTAATACACTACATCTGCTTTAGCTATGTTGTATGGCGGGCGCGTTAGATTGTAGTGAAAAGCCCACAGCGCGAGGTGGTTATCGAGGGTAGAAAGGGCGAGGACTTGTAACGAAAAATCCGGGCCGCAGGCAACGCCATGGTTGAGAGATAAGTGATATAATTAAAACCATCATTGCGAGGAACGAAGCAATCGCACGGAAGCATAGCCGTCCTGTAATCCATCGCACTCACTACCACTTCATTACGAGGCACGAAGCAATCGCGAACTGTACTGGGTGTCCTTGGTTAAAAAGTCACGAGTACGCCACGCTTTCTCAACGCTGCATACCCGCGCCAGTTGGGGAGAACGTTTGCGGTAGCGGGGCAACGGTGGTTAACGTTGATTGGGATACTCCAATAATAACTTGTATTCAAGTTGTTTTACATCTCCTTCCATCTTACTTTCTCCATTCTGATATAATAAAATCACTTCAATTTTTAAATCTTTCAAGGCACTTGCAATTTTATCATCAGGAATATCGAAGTTAAAGCGCATTGCATTTATCTGCTCATTGGGATAAATTGTAGTCTTACCGTTTGAAGAAATTTTCATTCTATTATTATTTAGACGTGTAAATTCATATCCTTGATACTGATCCCATGTTATATTAATGAGATTATTATAGTTTATGAAATACACGTTAACTTTAAAATCAGATTCGATTACATCTCCTTCGTTAAAGATATCTACTTGAAATATATGTTTAATTCTTCCAATCGGGTTGCTCCTATCATTCTGCCTCCCGATTGACCACTCTTTTAAAAGGAGTTTGGATTTTAGTTTCCTACCATAAGATTCTCTTACTTCATATTCTTCCATCATAACAGATTCAAAATTAAACCGTTTATAGAAGCGTTTGTCTCTACACATGTGAGGTACATCGTAGCTTTTAGGGATTTTGACTACATAGATACTTTGATTGATATTCCCTTCACTTCTAATAGGATAAATCTTTAAATCTGCAATCCTTTTCTGTACTGATGAATTTATCGTCTGTTCTAACCACTCCTTTGTGTATATGTTTCCATCGATGTATGATAATCCCGAAGCTTTATGATTTTCTTCTTTAACGCCATAAATTATTATGCCTCCATCCGAGTTTGCGAACGCAGAAACATCTTTGGAGATCTCTTTCTTTTTTCCATCGCTTTTGTCAAAAGATCCGGCTTCTTTAAAATCTAAGTGAATGGATTCTTCGACTTCATTGTCGATTAATGAAATGATATCTTCAAGGTAATATTCTGTTTTATTTTGAAAGTCACTCATGGCATAATGATGGGTTTAGTGTATATAATATAAATCTTTTTAGGACTGAAGATCAATCTACTCTATATCGTAAGGCTCTAATTATTAATATAGGTATCAAAGTCAACTAAATCAATGTCATCATTTTTTATCGTTCTTACGAAATGGGTCTTTGAGTTGTAAAGAAACCAGTATCCATTAGTTCTTCCAGCAAAATGGTATGTTTGGCCAGTAATTATCTTTTGCCCGGATTTTAGTTTTAAAACTGCATGAAGTTGATGATTTGGCTTCTGCAAGGTTGAATAGCTGGCTAAGCTATCAAATAGTGCATACCAAATGGCTAATATAAATATGCCGACAATACGATTATCCCTAAAAAAATCGCTTCCGGTTTCTTTAGCTCGCATCCTAATTAAAACATAAGCAGAAATTAAAATTATAGTCCACCAATATTTTAGTACGAAAGTTAAGCTAATACCCGTTCGTATGATTGGATCATTTTGATATCCATATATCATAAGAAATATGGCAAAACAATATAGAAGGCTTACATATCCCCATTTTTGTAGACCTATAATTTTCTTGCTTTCGATTAGCTGATTAGCAGCCTCAACACTTCCATAATATAATGCCCACCAAATAGCTGTAGGAGCAACTAATGCAATATCTGCTATCTCGAAATATTGAAATATAGGTATGTGAAGTTTTAAGTAGTAATAAATGTAATTTCGTATTAGCGAAAAAACTACCGCTAAAGCTATAGCAATTCCAGTAATCTCACCAATGCTTGTTATGCTTTTATCTAAGCTGCTTGATACTTCATTTTCTTCGTCGTCAGACATGTGATAAGGATTTTAATAAAGATATGTAATTGATATAATTATAATTCGATATACGAATAGATTTTTATTTATATCAAGTTTCTTTCTTTAGCTCTGCAAGTAGTAAAACCCGTCCACAACCCGTCCATAAGATAGTAACACAAGTACACGGATGGACAGAAGCTTTTTGTGTTTATCGGCATTGTGCGCAGGCAGCGTTAGGGATTGTAGTGAAAAGCCCACAGCGCGGGTAGGCATCGGGGCAGGCAAAGCGAGGACTTGTAACGGAAAGCCCACAGCGCGGGTAGGCATCGGGGCAGGCAAAGCGAGGACTTGTAACGGAAAGCCCGGGCCGCAGGCAACGTCCACATCATCCAATCAAAAAAAACTAACAACAAACAGCTTACGCTCAAATCAATATAAGAAATAAAGCAATCCCAACTACACAGATCGGCTCTGTCTATCGGGGATTGCTTCTTTCTCGCAATGACGCAGTGGAGAAATATCGGCTTACGGCCTTATTCCCTTCACAAACCCGTCAATCTTATCCATATAACCTTCCTCGCCTAAAAGCTTCACAAATTTGCTGCCTATTATTGCCCCATTGGCATAATTACATGCTTTGGCAAAGCTGCTGCTATCAGTAATCCCAAAACCAATAATGGTTGGATTCTTTAACTTCATCGCGGTAATGCGTTTGTAGTATTCTTCTACGCTATCACTCAGTTTCAGGTTATAGCCGGTTATTGTTGATGACGACAGCAGGTAGATAAAGCTGTTGCTCAGTTCATCAATTTTGCGGATGCGCTCTTCAGATGTTTGCGGGGTTACCAGGAATATATTGCTCAGGCCGTTATCGATAAAATATGACGAGTACATTTTTTCATATTCATAGATCGGCAGATCGGGTACAATAATACCGTCAACACCTACCTCGGCAGCCTTTTTACAAAACCGTTCAACACCATATTGTGCAATGGGATTAAAATAGCCCATGAGCAAAATAGGAATACTTACCCTGCTGCGCAGTTCGGCAAGCTCTTCAAACAAAACTTTAAGGCTCATGCCATTTTCCAATGCTACCTCTGAGCTATGCTGAATAGTCGGGCCATCAGCTACGGGATCAGAATAAGGGAAACCAATCTCAAGGAAATCGGCACCTGATTTTTCAAGGGCTTCGGCAATATCAATTGTAGTGTTCAGCGCTGGGTAACCGGCGGTAAAGTATATAGATAACAGGTTATTGTTTTTTGATGCAAAAAGTTTGTTTAAACGGTTCATTGTATTTTATTTGTCTATGGACGATAGACCATAGTCCATGGTTTTATTTTTTATTGTTGATTTTTTTCACTGATCAGCCATGGTCTATAGACCATCAACTATAAACCAATTAGTACCCAAAATAATTAATATACGTATCCAGGTCCTTATCTCCCCTGCCCGAAATACAGATCACCACATTATCGTTGGCTTCAAACTTCATTTTTTCTAACTGCGCCAAAGCGTGGGCTGTTTCAATAGCTGGGATAATCCCTTCAAGCTGGCAGCAAAGTAAGCCTGCCTGCAAAGCCTCCTCATCGGTAATACTTACATATTGCCCGCGGCCGGTTTTAAACAAATGTGCGTGCTGCGGCCCTATACCCGGATAATCCAGTCCCGCCGAAATTGAATAAGGCTCAACCACCTGTCCGTCTTCGGTTTGCATCAATATGGTGCGACTGCCATGCAGCACCCCTTCATCGCCCAAAGCTGTTGTAGCGGCAGATTCACCACTATTTACGCCTTTACCTGCCGCTTCAACAGCTACCAGTTTCACAGCCTCATCCTCTATAAAATGATAGAACATCCCCATAGCGTTGCTACCCCCGCCTACACAGGCCATCACATATTGCGGTAACTCCTTGCCGGTTTGCTCAAGCAACTGGGCCTTTGTTTCCTGCGATATGATAGATTGAAAACGGGCTACAATATCCGGATAAGGATACGGGCCAACTACAGAGCCGATGATATAATGTGTATCAACCGGGTTGCCTATCCAATCGCGCAGGGCCTCGTTGGTAGCGTCTTTAAGTGTTTTACTGCCAGATGTGGCGGGTACAACCTTAGCGCCAAGCATTTTCATACGGGCAACGTTCGGCGCCTGCCTTACCATGTCAATTTCGCCCATGTAAACAACGCATTCAATATTCATGAGCGCGCATACGGTAGCGGTTGCCACCCCATGCTGACCTGCGCCGGTTTCGGCAATGATACGCTTTTTACCCAGGCGTTTTGCTAACAGGATTTGCCCTATGGCATTGTTAATTTTATGCGAGCCGGTATGGTTCAGGTCTTCCCGCTTAAAAAATATGTTAGCGCCATATTTTTCCGAATACCTTTTGGCATGATATAACGGAGAAGGCCGGCCGACGTAGTTTTTAAGCAGATCATCAAACTCGGCTTTAAAATCATCGTCATTTATGATATTGAGGTATTGCTCCCTTAATTCCTCTACGTTAGGGTACAACATTTCGGGGATATATGCTCCCCCAAAATCGCCATAATAACCTTGTTCGTTAACTCCGTATTTCATCTGTTGTGTTTTATTTTTGATGATTTTAAATGCCTCTTTTAATTTTTCGATATTCTTCAAGCCGGGCTCATTTTCAAACCTGCTGTTAAGGTCAACCCCATAAAATTGGGAATGTGTGATGTTTTTAACCTCTTTTATATTTTTCAAGCCCCACCCCTCCTGATAAAAAGAAGGGAATGTCCAGTTTATATTGATCAAGAATAGCCCAGTCAAAAGTTTTGCCTGAGCCTCCATATTCTTTTGTTTTGGTATCGAACAGGAAAAGATCGACATTGTTGGCATAATCTTTTAACTGTTCAAAATCAAAATCTTCGTTAATACCAAAAGCTTTGATCACGGTTACCCTACCTTTAAAAGCAGCGCAAAATTCCGGACTTTCATCACCATGCAACTGAACCGCGTTAAAGCCATATTCAGTGACCAGGCGATCAATATTTTCAGAGCTTTCATTTACGAAAACACCCGTTTTTTGGATAGAGGCGGGTATAGTTTGCAACGCATCTGTCGCCAGGTTTGCCATATAGCGTGGCGATTTGCCATATAAAATAAAGCCTGCATAGTCGGGCTGTAAAGCAGCAACCGCATTAATATTTTCAGGATGTTTTAAACCGCAAACCTTTATTTTCATGGTTTAGTTTTGTAATAAAGTATTAAAACTCCTCAGCGCTTTTTTGCTTAACAATGCTTCTTCGGCTTCATAAAAACAATCACCAAAAGTTTTTTCAGGGCCGATGGTTTTAATGGCCAGCGCGGCGTTAGCCAGTACCACGTTATTTTGGGCTGGGGTACCTTCGCCTTTAAGCACCGAACTAAATATGGCTGCCGAAGCTGTCACAGTATCGCCGCCGATGATTTCTTTAGGATCAAGCTTTTCAAATCCAAGGTCTTCGACACTGTTGATCTTTTCACCATCTGCCGAAAAGGTCTTAAAATCGCAGGTTAATGAGATTTCGTCATAGCCTTCCAGGGCGTTTATGATAGTATATTTTGTAGTTGATTTTTGGTAAAGGTAAGCGTATACCCGGGCAAGCTCCAGGTTAAACACCCCTACCAATTGATTATCGGGCTTCGCCGGGTTAACCAGAGGCCCCAGCATGTTGAAGAAGGTTTTAACACCCAGTTCCCTGCGGATAGGCGCAACGGTTTTCATAGCCGGGTGAAACAAAGGCGCGTGCAGAAAACAGATATTAGCTTCCTCGGCACTCCGTTTCAGCTTGTCAATATCATTGGTAAACTGGTAACCCAGGTACTCCATCACATTTGATGAACCGCAGCCCGATGATACCCCATAGTTACCATGCTTGGCCACCTTATACCCCGCACCCGCAACAACAAATGAAGCAAGCGTTGAAATGTTAAAAGTATCCTTACCATCGCCTCCGGTACCGCAAAGGTCAATGAGGCCATCGGTTTCCAGGTTAACGGGCAGACAAAGTTCCAGCATGGCATCGCGAAAGCCTTCCAGTTCTTCAACGGTAATGCTTCGCATACAATAGGCTGTCATGAAAGCTGCCATTTGCGCGTTGTTGTACTTACCCTGCGCAATATTGATCAAAATGCCTTTTGATTGTTCCCTGCTAAAGGTTTTGTGTTCAAAAAGATGATTTAATATCTGTTTCATATGCCCCCCAACCCCCTAAAGGGGTAGTTTATTGTTAAAGTTTTTACCCCCTTTTGCCGTTACTCCCCCTTTAGGGGGCCGGAGGGCGAAGCATAAAAAAAGGGTTGCCGTATGGCAACCCTTTTTGAATATATCTTTTAAACAAACATGGAATTGCCTTACGATTACTCGTTAAGCCACCACCAATTGTTGTTTAATTTTGTCATTGTTACTTGTTGGCACAAATATGTAAATAGTTTTTATAAAAACAAACAGAACAGTACATTTATTGAATTATTGATTTACTGAATTATTGATTTAGCTACTAAATTAGTAGAAGATCAGAGTAAACTGTAAACATTTTCTAAAAATCGATAATTCAATAACTCATAATTCAGTAATTAGCTCCATGGCTATACATAAAGAGAAAATTAATCCCGAAGATGATCTTGGTTTTGGTACCCAGCCGGTTATTAAAAGCCAGCCGGTTATAAATAAGGATGGTACTATCAATGTAAAACGTACTGGCCTTCCGTTTTTTACTACATCAAACAACTACCACTCGCTCATTACCATGAGCTGGCGCAAGTTTTGGTTCATAGTTTTTAGCTGCTACTTTATAGTAAACATTATTTTCGCATTCATTTATTTCTCGTTAGGTCCCGATGTGCTTGACGGCAAAAGCGGCAATACCGATTTTGACCGTTTTATGGATTCCTTCTTTTTCTCAGCACAAACCATATCAACCGTAGGCTATGGCCATATTAGTCCCAGGGGCATGATTCCCAATACCATCGCCGCGCTCGAATCAATGATGGGCCTGCTGGCTTTTGCTTTGGCAACCGGTTTACTTTACGGTCGTTTTTCGCGCCCCTCGGCCAAGATCACGTATAGCCGCAATGTGCTTATCGCGCCCTATCGCGACGGTGGTAAAGGTTTGATGTTTCGCCTGGCCAACGAACGCAGAAATATCCTCATCGACCTGGAAATGGAAGTAGTTTTCAGCTATAACGACGAGGAAAACGGCAAAACCGTACGTAAATTCTTCCAGCTCGAACTGGAACGAACCCGGGTTAGTATCTTAACCCTGAACTGGACAGTAGTTCATCCGCTTGATGAAAACAGCCCGATTAAAGATATCACACCCGAGGAGCTTGAACGCAGGCAAGCCGGCCTTGCGGTAATCCTGAAAACTTTCGACGATACTTTTTCGCAAACCGTCCATTCCCGTACTTCATACCAATACGACGATTTTGTATGGGACGCTAAATTTAAACCTGCCTTTGAGCGCGACGAAACAGGCCGCGTTGTATTGGATTTGAGCAGGATCAGTGCATATGATATCATTCATTAGGTCATTGCGTCATTAAGTCATTTTTTTTGCAGCGTAAGTGCAATGACTCAATGACCTAATGAAAGAATGACTAACGAAGAAGCGGGTCCCGTTCTTTGGTAAAATGCTTATAAACCATTTTATCTAAAAATGCCGGTATAAATTTACTCAGGGCTACAGTAAGTTTGCCCTGGCCGGTGAGGGTTAATGTGCGGACCCGGTTTTCAATGCCATCAACAATATGTTTGGCTACCTCATCGCTGCTCATCATTTTTTGTTCTTCGAGGGTGCTCTCGCCTTGCTGTTTACCTTCGCTGTTCAAAGCGGTGTTGCGTATGTTTGATGCCGTAAAGCCAGGGCAGGCTGTTAATACATGTACCCCTGTTTTAAGATTTTCGATCCTCAATGAATCTAAAAACCCGTTCATGGCAAATTTTGATGCCGAGTAACCTGAACGGCCGGGCAAACCCTTGTAGCCTGCTATAGATGATACACCTACTATACTGCCTTTGGTTTTAGTAATTTCGGGCAGTGCATATTTGATGCAGTTAACCATTCCCCAAAAATTAACGTCCATCACCTGTTTCAGCACATCCACTTTTACATCCTTAAACAGGGCGCGCATAGTGATGCCTGCGTTGTTGATCAATACGTCAATTTTACCAAAAGTAATAAGGGTTTGTTTAATAAGCTGAGCGCAATCATCTTCATTGGTTACATCACACTGTATAGCTAATGCTTTGATTTTATATTCCCGCTCCAACTGTTCGGTAAGCTGGCAAAGGGTAACATATTGCCTTGCCGCCAGTACCACATTGGCGCCGCGTTTAGCACATTCATAAGCAAGTGATTTCCCGATGCCCGACGAAGCACCAGTGATGATTACAATCTTATCATTTAACTTCATACGAAGGAGGAATTAGCTGGGGGATGCCTTCCACCTTAAGTTCGGGCACCTTAAATAAATATTTGGACGCGAAGATAATCATCGCCCCATAATATTCTTTAATGTGTGCCCAGCTAAATTTAACCTTGTTTTGTATGTTAAAATTGATGATATATGTTTTGGGGAAATAGTAGTTCTTAAACCCGGCAAGCCTGATCCGATATGAATAATCGATATCATAACCATAGGTATGAAAACGCTCATCCATTATTCCTACCTGGTTAAGCGCCTCTTTCCGCAGCAGCATAAACGCACCGTTGATGATATCCGATTCGGAGGTTTGAAACTCTTCAACCCAGTCTTTACTTTGCGGGCTGGTAAGCCTTGATTTTGAAAAGTGTTTTGCCAGGCCGGTTAGCTTGAAAAAGGTTTCCCAGGGCTTGTTGAACCCGCGTTTTGATTCTTTTAAAAATTTACCTTCAGGAGTTATCATACGTACCCCCAAACCACCGGCGTCGGTATGCAGATCCATAAACTCAAGGGCCTTTTCTATAGTCTTCTTGCCTGTAATAGTATCCGCATTGACCAGTAAAATATACTCGCCCGTAGCCAGTTTAAGTGCATGGTTATATGCCCGGGCCATGCCCTCGTTTTTATCGCTGGCTATTATCTTTACATCCGGAAATTCAGTATTTAACATGGCTATCGACTTATCAGCCGAAGCATTGTCGACCACAAAAACCTCATGACTAACGTCCTGAGCAGCCCTGACCGCTGCATTCAGGGCAATTCTGAGCAGGTTGCAGGTATTATGGCTTACAACAACTATAGATAGTTTCATGCTATTTAGATAGTGAATTTTCGTACGGAACGCGGGTAGCTATGGAACGGCCCAAAGTTATCTCATCTACGTACTCTAATTCACCACCAAAAGCTATGCCACGAGCTATAGTTGTGATGGTAATATTGAAATTTTTTAATTTTTTATGAAGATAGAACAAGGTTGTGTCACCTTCCATAGTGGCGCTGAGGGCAAAAACCACTTCTTTAACCTCGTTATCTGTGGTTGGCTTAAGACGTTCGACCAGGGTATCCACCTGCAAATCTGACGGCCCAACGCCATCCATCGGCGATATTAAGCCGCCCAGCACGTGGTAAACGCCATTAAACTGATTGGTATTTTCAATAGCCATTACATCGCGGGTATCCTCAACCACACAGATAAGGCTGTGGTCGCGGCGGTGCGATGAGCAGATCTCGCAAACCGGCTGGTCAGAGATATTATGGCAAACCCGGCAAAACTGTATTTCGTTGCGAAGTTTGGTTACCGCGGTACTGAAACGTTCAACATCCTGCTTATCCTGGTTAAGTAAATGCAGCACCAAACGTAGGGCGGTTTTTTGACCTACCCCTGGTAATTTAGCAAATTCGGCTACAGCATTTTCCAGCAATTTGGACGAAAAATTCATTGTGCGAAGGTAGGGAATTTAAGTCGGAAGTCCGAAAGTCGGGGGAGTCGGAAAGTCCGGAAGTTGGGGAAGTCCGAAAGTTGGATGTTTAGATTTAGAAAATCTAAAGCAGAGAAGTTATGATTGGCAAATCTTACAATGTATTTGTATTTTGCAAAAAATCCTCCGGACTTTCGGACTTACCGGACTTACGGACTAAATAAAAAATCTTTCGGACTTCCGGACTTTCCGACTTCCGGACTAAAAAAACACCTATGTCGCCAGGAGTATTATTGTCATTCATCATCGGTTATTTTTTGGTATTGCTCATCATCTCGTGGCTTACATCAAAAAAATCTTCGGATAACGATACTTTCTTTGTAGCTAACCGAAATTCCAAATGGTATTTAGTTGCCTTCGGGATGATTGGAACGGCGTTGAGCGGGGTTACTTTTATCTCTGTTCCCGGTAAGGTTGGCACCGATGATTTTGCCTATTTCCAGTTTGTGCTGGGCAACGCTGCGGGCTTTTTCATCATAGCAACGGTATTACTTCCCTTATATTACCGGCTTAAACTCACATCCATATACAGCTACATTGAAGGCGCTTTAGGCGTTTGGAGCTATAAAACAGCTGCTGCTATATTCCTGGTGAGCCGGGTTATCGGCTCGGCTTTCAGGTTATACCTGGTGGTTATCGTGCTGCAGAAGTTTATTTTCGACAGCTACCATATTCCCTTTGCGATTACGGTGCTTATTTGTTTGCTGCTCATCTGGTCGTACACCTTTAAGGGAGGATTGAAAACCATTATCATTACCGACAGCTTGCAAACATTTTTCCTGGTAACATCTGTTTTCCTGTCGATATATTTTATTTGCCAGAGCCTGCACATGAACATTTTTGAAGCTGCCGAAACCATCAAAAACAGCAGCTATTCCAAAATATTCTTCTTTAATGATTTTATGAGCAGCAAGCTGCATTTAGGTAAACAGTTTTTAGGCGCCATGTTTATCACTATCGGTATGACCGGGCTTGACCAGGACCTGATGCAAAAAAACCTCAGCCTTAAAAATATCAAAGAAGCGCAAAAAAACATGTTCAGCTTTGTTGGCGTTTTCGTGATCATTAACATATTTTTCCTGAGCGTAGGCGCTTTGCTTTACATGTACGCCGCTAAAAACGGTATCAATGTTACCAAAACCGATTACCTGTACCCTACTATAGCCCTGCAATATTTAGGATTGGTTCCGGCCATGATATTTATGCTGGGCTTAACAGCGGCCACCTTTGCCACTACCGATTCGGCACTTACAGCGCTCACCACCTCTTTTTGTGTAGACTTTTTAGGTTTTAACAAGCGCAAGGATGTGAATAGCAAAAAAATGGTGGCCGTACGTCATTGGGTACACATTGCTTTTTCGGGGTTGATGTTTTTAACCATCATCATATTTAACGCCATTAATAATGATGCTGTAGTTAGCGCCATATTCACCGTGGCATCATATACCTATGGGCCGCTGCTTGGCCTTTATTCATTTGGCCTGTTTGTAGGCAACAGGCAGGTAATGGATAAACTGGTGCCTTTCATTTGCATACTCTCTCCTGCTATATGCTATTTTTTAAATGCCGAATCAAAATCAATTTTAGGCGGATATGTTTTTGGTAACGAACTCATCATTGTAAACGGATTAATTACATTTATTGGGCTTTGGGTTACTTCGAGTTCGAAAGCTGGGGAAGTCCGTAAGTCGGAAAACCCGGAGATCGGGTAATTAAAAAGTAAAACAACAAATAAACCGGAATCAATTTTCTTTGTACTTTGCATTAATTAATATAGAATAAAAACTTCCGGACTTTCGGACGTTCCGACTTCCGGACTAAAAAACACTTCCGGACTTTTGGACTCCCCAACTTCCGGACTAAAAAAAGAATATGACCGGAGAAGATAAAATAAGACAAGCTTTCGAGAACAAAAACTGGCAGGAAATTAAAGTTACCGACTCCTGGCAGATCTTTAAAATAATGGCCGAATTTGTTGACGGCTTTGAAAAACTGGCCAAAATTGGCCCATGCGTATCCATCTTCGGGTCAGCACGTACGCATACCGATAACAAATATTACCAACTGGCGGTAGAAACCGCGCGCCTGCTTACCGAGCATGGTTACGGTGTAATATCAGGCGGCGGGCCCGGTATTATGGAAGCTGCCAACAAGGGCGCCTATGAAAACGGCGGTAAATCAGTAGGTTTAAATATCGAACTCCCATTTGAGCAGTTCCACAATAAATATATCGACAGGGATAAGATCATGGAGTTTGATTACTTCTTTATCCGTAAGGTTATGTTTATGAAATATTCGCAGGGTTTTATCATTTTGCCCGGCGGCTTTGGCACTATGGATGAATCGTTTGAGGCCATTACACTTATCCAAACCGGTAAAATTGCCCGTTTCCCAATCATTTTTGTTGGAGTTGAATATTGGAAAGGCCTGTTTAAATGGGTTGAAGAAAAAATGCTGAACGACCAGCACAATATCAATCCCGACGACCTGAACCTTTACCGCGTGGTTGATACCGCGGAAGAAGCTGTTGAGCACATCACCCGTTTCTATAACAAATACGTACTTAAGCCGAACTTTTAACAGGCAATACAATAAAAAATGCCGCTCCAACAGGGCGGCATTTTTGTTTTGATATAGTTTTAGGTTGCAATCAGCTATTTCATGTTTTGTTTTGGCGTAGCAGCAACCTCCGCAACAACCGGCGCTTTTGCCATGTCAATCATTGTGCTCACTTCATCTACCAGCCCATCAGCCGAGCCATCAAACCCCACAACCTTAAAGCGGACATTGCCGTTTTTATCGATGATGAACTTGGTTGGAATGCCGGTTACTCCAAATTGTGATACCACTTTTGATTGCCTGCCATCGCTGCCTTTTTCATCTACCAGCACGTTAAAGGTGTAATTATTATCTGCAATGAATTTCTTTACGCCATCAATATAATTATCGCCGTTTTCCCAGGTATCAATAAACAGGAATTTCACATCCTCATCATCCTTATATTTATTTACAGCCATTTGCATCCCCGGAAAAGATGCTTTACAAGGGCCGCACCAGGTAGCCCAAAAATCAACTATAACAATTTTGCCTTTTAAGTCGGCCAGCGAAACTGTTTTTCCCGCAAAATCTTTAAGGGCAAATTTGGCAGCAGGCTCGTTGATCATTTGCTTAGCCACCTCTTCCCTTTTTTTGTCTTTTGCAATAGCTGTTAAACCGGCCAGGTATTGATCGTAACCCGCTTCATTGCCTTTTAAACCTACATAGGCCTTTTTTAACTCGTCTGTTAAAGCCGGGGAAACTTTAGCTGCCTTAAATGCGCCCTCAATTACATCTTTTGATTCGGCATATTTGCCAAGGGCATTTAAAATAAGTACGTAATGCTCGGTGGTGATCGGGTCGTTAACCTTGTTGTCTGTATAAACCTCTTTTTGATATTTAAGGGCCTCATTATATTTTTTCTCTTTATATAAAATGAATGCGTAACTATCAGCATACATGTTATATACATCCTTGTTTTGCTTTTGCATGCTCTTTACCGACATAAACGGCGAAGCCTCAGGATGCTTCATTTTTTCAATAACGATGTCCAATGATTGTTTTGACAGCTTTTCAGCCTCGTCAAGGCGCTCATCTTTTTGAGCCCAGCCATAAGCTATGTTATTATAGCTATTTGCAATGCTTGATTTATTTTGGACTTGTGCTGCATAAGCATTAAAAGCAGCAGTATTCCCATCAGTTAAAAAGCCGGTAGCCAGCTGCCCCCTTATGTAATCGATCCGTGAGCCTTTATCAGTAGCCATAGCCGGGAATTTGGCTATATATGCTTTATAAAGCGAATCTTTTTTGTGTACGTCCTTCTCGCGCATCATGGCAAACTCCGCCTCGTTTTTTACGGATTCGCCGTTAGGGTACTTAGCTTTGATGATCTCTCCCAATGAATCGGCAGAGGCTTTTTTGTTGCGCCAGTTCAGGATATTAGCGGCCAGGATCAGGTCTTTCTCCACCGTGCTTTTTTCAAGCGATTGAACCTTGGCGTTTAACATAGCTGAGGTAGCCGGGTCTTTTTTCCTGGCCAACAGGTAGTAATAATTAAACTGATAAGGTTTTTCGGCCTGTGGGTTAGTATCGTATTCCTTTTTAAACAAGGCCAGGCCTTCTTCAGAGTCGGTTTTTATTTTGGCAAAATTACTGCCAACACCACTCGCCAATATGTAAGCTTTTGCTTCATAAGCACCCTGAACAGGTTTTTTATCTTTATAAATTAAGTATATGTACCCTTTGTCATTATTATTATCGATGTCACCGTTACTAAAAATCTTTACAAAAAAAGCTTTCGCTGCGGCAGGAATGGTAAAGTCGCCTGAAAGTAAAGCGCCATTAGGTTTTAGTTCGATGTCGGCTGCCGGGTTATCTTTCCCATCAATGTAATATACCTGTGCGCTGATATCCTTTTTACCAGCAACAGGCGTACCCTCCGGGTCATAAGTAATTTTAACTTTTTCAGTCGTCGATGGATAACTATCAGATAATGTAAGATGGTTACTTTGTGCAAAAACACTTTGCACTGCCAGCAGCGCCGGCAATAGCAGCATTGATTTGTGTGGTTTCATAGGTTTAACTAATTATATAGTTCAAGTTAAATACAAATTATTATAAATACAATTATTTTAACAATTATTAACGTTAATAATTTATTTTGCGCCATGGATAAGTCCGCCAAGAATAAACCCCAAGGAGCTTTAGGCTTTATATTTGTTACTTTACTGATTGATGTGGTAGGCTTAGGGATCATCATACCGGTGCTGCCCAAACTGATTGAAAAATTGATCCACGCCGGGTTGAGCGAAGCTTCTTTGTACGCCGGCTTTTTAACGCTGGCCTATTCGGTAATGCAGTTCCTTTTTTCGCCAATGATAGGCAACCTGAGTGATAAGTATGGCCGCCGCCCGGTTCTGCTTTGTTCCTTACTGGGTTTTGGCATTGATTATTTGTTCCTTGCCTTTGCACCATCCATATGGTGGCTATTTTTAGGCCGGGCCATTGCGGGCATTACCGGCGCCAGCTTCACCACAGCATCGGCCTATATAGCCGATGTGAGTACTCCCGAAAAACGCGCCCAAAACTTTGGTATGATTGGCGTTGCCTTTGGTCTTGGCTTTATCATTGGTCCGGCAATTGGCGGTGTGTTAGGTAAAATGGATGTTCAATATCCATTTTTCGCTGCCGCAGGTTTAGCCTTTTTGAACGCCCTTTATGGTTTCTTCATCCTGCCCGAATCGCTGGATGAGGCCCATCGCCGCCCCTTCGATATCAAAAGGGCAAACCCGCTTGGCTCATTGCTGCAGCTTAAAAAATACCCCTCGGTTATGGGTTTGGCCCTGTCGCTGTTCCTGGTATATTTTGCCGGGCAGGCCGTACAAAACGTTTGGACCTATTTTACTTTCGAAAAATTTAAATGGGGCGAGGATACGGTTGGTTATTCTCTGGCCTTTATAGGCCTGATGATAGCGCTTGTACAGGGCGGCCTGATGCGCCTGATCCTGCCCAAACTTGGCATGGAACGTTGCATTTGGGTTGGCTTGCTGCTATATAGTACCGGCCTTATCCTGTTTGCTATGGCAACCCAGGGTTGGATGATGTTTGCCTTTATGGTGCCTTATGCCCTTGGCGGTATTGCAGGCCCCGCGTTGCAGGGCATCATGACCAACCAGGTACCCGCCAATGAACAGGGCGAACTGCAGGGTGGCTTAACCAGCCTCATGAGCCTGAGCGCCATTTTTGGCCCCTGGGTAATGACCACTTTATTTTATTATTTCACCAACGATAAAAGGCCCTTCTTTTTTCCGGGAGCCCCCTTTATTTTAGGTGCAATACTGATGTTGATAAGCGCGTTACTTGCTATCCGTAATTTCAAAAACGTGAAGAAAACCTCAGCAAAGGATGTGGATGCCTTAGCAACATTGCATTAAAAGCAGAATGCACAAAGCTTAAAGCAAGGATGTGGATGCCTTAGCAACATTGCATTAAAAGCAGAATGCACAAAGCTTAAAGCTTTGCTGTTGTTGGTATTGTTGTCATACGTGTTTGGAAGATGAAATTATTGGGAGATTAAACAGAAACCATGTCATTGCAAGTAGCCATCAGGGGAAATCCTGAAAAAACCGTGATGCTGTTTAAAATATATTTTAGGGGATGATGAGCGGGAGCCGCGTTAGATTCTGTGTTGATATGCAAAAGTTATTTTTTATTTTTGAGTCTTAGGCAGCTTTATGTTAGCCTGTTTAGGGCAGTCCTTCAATTGAAGCGACTGCTCTAACTATTTTCGGATATGTGTGCATTCTGTTGAAGGTAGTCTTTTTCGAATGGTTTGTTGGTTTTGTATATAGTGTATACCATCTCCAATAATTTTCTTTGTACTGCTACAGTAGCTTTCATTTTCACGCTATTTCGGGATACGATCCGGACAAATATAGCTTTATATCTTTCTGAATGTCTTATGGCCGCTAATGCAGGTAAGTGCATGGCTTTTCGTAAATGCTTGTTCCCCCTTTTAGATATCTTGGGTTTGCCCTTAACGGATGAGCCGGATTCTTTTTCCCTGACATCCAGCCCGGCGTAACTGGTCAGCTGCTTTTTACTCCTGATCAGCTCAAAGCCGTTTGTTTCGGCTATGATCACAGTGGCCGTTAATAAGCCGACTCCAGGAATAGTGGTAATGGTAGCCAGTGTTTGTTTTAAATGTTTGTCCTGTGCTACAGCTGTTCTAATCTCAGTAAGTATTTCTTTAAGTTGTTCACCAATCATCTTTATCCTGTCCATCATTCTGCGGATAGTATCTTCCCCCGGAAAAGCTTCGGACTGTTCAGCATGTAGCTGGTTCTTGATCATGGTTCTTTCTGCAATAAGTTGTTCTCTTTCACGGGTTATCTGCCGCAGGGTCCTGAACACCCTTTTGGGTTGTACCCAGTTATCCAGTTTCTTTTCAAGTCCGAACATGGCTATGGCAAAAGACATTGATTTATCGGTAATTGTTTTGATCTCCAGTGTCTTGAAGAAGTTTGAGATCTTGTTGGGCATGACAATACTTACAGCATACCCTTTGCCGGCCAGATAATAAGCAAGGCGCTCGTGGTATACACCTGTGGCCTCCATTACATATCTTAATGGATATTGGGGGATGCTTTGCTTGTTTATCCATACTTCCAGGTTTGCAAATCCTTTTTCATTGTTTGGAAAAATCTTGTTCGCATAAACTGTTATAACTGCCTGCTCATCCATCTTGCCGATAGAAACCACCAGCTCTTTTTGAGCCACATCAATACCTACTACTTGTTTTAATAATCTGCTTGCCATTGATCAAAGTTTTTAACTGTTATAAGTGAAAACCTTTCTTCGTTTTTCCTCCTGTTGGTTATCCTGGATATACTGCCTGGTCGTATTCCTTACATTCTGTTCAAACTCAAAAAAGTAAAGGAGTGAGGCTATATCTAACGCTCAACATGCTCAAGGCTGTTTGGGATTGCTGTGCTCTCACTCTTTTCACTCATAAAATCATTACAATAATATTAGATGTAAACATAGGAGGGATTGCAGTGAAAAGCCCGGAGCGTGGATTGGGCTTGCGCGGGAAAAGCGAGGACTTGTAACGGAAAGCCCGGGCCGCAGGCAACGCCCATATTGTAAAATTGATAGATAAACACCCTCAACCTGCCGTTGTTGGTGTTGTCGCAAACAATCATGTCTTAATATCATGAATGCACTATTGCCGGTCACAAAGTTGGTGATAACAACAGCGAAGAATAGCAAAAGCGCAAGTATAAATTAAATATCAAACTGTAAAACAGCCCATAATAAAACTTTTAATCAGCTTAAACCTTTATCATTATTAATGAGCGCCAAACCTAAAAAACATACCGCCGCCTTAGGATTTATTTTCGTAACGCTTTTTATTGATGTGCTTGGTTTAGGCATTATTATACCGGTAATGCCCTCATTGCTCGAAAAGCTGGGCAACATGGATGTAAGTACCGCTGCGCAATATAATGGCTATTTAACGTTCACCTACGCCTCCATGCAGTTCCTGTTTTCGTCGTTGCTGGGAAATTTAAGTGACAGGTACGGGCGCCGGCCTGTATTATTAGGTTCGCTTATTGGCTTTGGGATAGATTATATTTTCATGGCCTTTGCTCCGACTGTGGCCTGGTTATTTATCGGCCGTGCCATAGCAGGTTTTGCGGGGGCCAGTAATACCACGGCAACCGCTTACATTGCCGATATCAGTACCGGTAAAAACCGTGCGGCAAACTTCGGTTTAGTTGGGGCAGCGTCCGGGCTTGGATTTATTATTGGCATAGGCACCGGGAGCTTTTTGGGTGCATTAAATGTGCGGTTCCCTTTTATGCTTGCGGCCGGTCTGGCACTCCTGAATGCGGCGTATGGCTATTTTGTATTACCCGAATCATTAAATATCAAAAACCGCAGGCGTTTTGAATGGAAGAAGGCTAATCCCATTAGCTCATTACGCAGCCTGTCGCGATATAAATCCTTAACCGGATTGATCGGAGCATTCTCGTTGGTTTATATCGCCCAAAAAGCTGTTGAATATGTGTTATCCTTTTACGTAACCGAAAAGTTTGACTGGTCGCTGAAAAGCATTGGCTTTTTAGGTTTTTTCATCGGCATTGTGCTGGTAGCCATACAAGGAGGACTGATCAGGTTTACCATCCCTAAATTCGGGCAGGAGAAAAATATCGTAGCAGGCTTACTATTTTACACCATCGGCTTAACCCTCATTGCTTTTGCCAACCAGGGTTGGATGATGTATGTTTTTATGGTACCTTATTGCCTTGGCGGTATTTCGGGCCCTTCACTTCAGGGTATGATTACCAGTACAGTATCAGCTAAAGAGCAGGGCGAATTGCAGGGCTCATTGACGAGTATCAGTAGTTTAGCGGTGATCATCGGCCCCCTGTTAATGAGTTCGGTGTTTCATTTGTTCACCCATCGCAATACTTCAACCTATTTTCCGGGCGCTCCGTATATTTTAGGTGCGATTTTAATGCTAATAGCCGTTTTTTTTGCGGTAAGAAGCTTCAAGAAAGCCAGGGTGACAGATTCAAAACAGGTGGAAGTGTTGCCTTAGGAACACGCAAGCTCCACCCAAACCCTCCCCGAAACGGAGGACTTTGAAAATTCAAAAAAGTCTCCCCTACCGGGGGAGATTTAGAGGGGGCTGGGCTAATCCAACCCGCTCACCCCGCCTGATATTACAAATTTCATCACATCGGCAGCACTCTTATCCATCGGTTTTACCTTATCCGCAGCAATGATGATCACCTGCCCCGCAAACGAGTAGGAATATGGGAAGTATACAGCAACCTCTCCGGGCAAGCCAATCTTTGCCAGGTCTTTCTGAACCAGGAAACCTATCTTTTTCAAACCGAACTCATTAACTTCAACCAGTACCGGTTCGTTGAACTTTTTCTCTTCGCCAACAAAGGCTTCTGTCAAATCTTTTATCGACGAATACAGGAACGCGAAGATGGGCAAACGTGCAAACCACCGCTTAAACCAGGCTTTAATTGGTTCGGTGATTACATTAGTAACCAGTACCCCCATGATCATGATAACCACTACCACATTCAGGATCCCCAAACCCGGGATATACATGTGCTTCCCGGTCTTATCAACCCAAAGATCACTTAGGTTAAGCGCTTTATCAATGCTGGCCACCGCCCAGTACATCAGGAAAATAGCTGCGCCTACCGGTACAACCACCAACATCCCTTTTACAAAATACCTGAATAATGCCCGCGCTAACCTGTTCATTTTAAGCCCCTGATTTCTACTCGTAAAAGTACACTCTTTTTACCCTTTGCGAAATATTGGTTAATATTTCGTAGGGGATGGTACCTATCTGCTTTGCCAGTTCTTCAATGCGCTGGTGCTCATCAAAAATGATCACCTCATCGCCTTCATGCACGTCAAGGCCGCTCACATCCAGCATACACATATCCATTGTGATGTTGCCCACTGTAGGCACAAGTGTGCCTTTCACCAGCATTTTACCCACGCCTTTACCAAAGGCACGCAGGTAACCATCGGCATAGCCAATACGAATGGTAGCTATTTTCCCGTCTTTAACAAGGCTCCCGCTTCGCCCGTAGCTGATTGTGTCTCCTTTCCCAATCTTTTTAACCTGGGCAACGCTTGTTTTTAAACTGGCTATAGGCTGCAAGCCCGCATCAGACTCCGGCACCGACGAGTCGATCCCATATAAACCTATCCCCAATCGAACCATATCATAGTGTGCCGAAGGCCAGCGGATAATACCGGCAGTATTGCAAATGTGCTTGATCACCTTATAACCCAGTGTGCGCTCTATCTCCTTAAAAGCCTTTTCAAAGCGCCTGATCTGCTTTTTAGTAAACTCGTCATGTTCCGGACTTTCGCTTGCTACCAGGTGCGAAAATACCGATTGCACCCGTACGTAGCGGTTGACCTCCAGCATATCGCACAGGGTTTCTATCTCGTAATTTTCAAAACCCAGGCGGTGCATACCAGTATCAATTTTAAGATGCACCGGGTAACCGGCAATGCTCTGTGCCGAAGCATAGCTCACAAAATCATCTAATAAACCAAAACTGTAAATTACAGGCTCAAGCTTATATTCGGTGAGCTTATCAAATGCCGAAGCCTCGGGGTTAAGCACTTTGATGGGTAGGTTAATCCCGGCCTGCCGTAAAGCTACCCCCTCATCAATATAGGCAACCGCCAAATAATCAACCTTATTATATTGCAGCATATTGGCCACCTCAAAAGTACCGCTGCCATAGCTAAAAGCCTTTACCATAGCCATCACTTTTACGCCCGGCTTAAGCTTTGATTTATAAAAGTTGAGGTTGTTTAATAAGGAGTTCAGGTTGATTTCCATTACGGTTTCATGCGCTTTTTGGGCTAACGCACGGCTCACCTGCTCAAACTCAAAGCTGCGCGAACCTTTGATCAGGATGGTTTCATCTTTAAAATTGAGTGCTTTTAACTGCTGCAGCAGTGTGGCAGTATCGGCATAAAAATGCTGTTGGGCTATGTCAAAATATTGCTGGTGGCTGAGCAGCGCCTCCCCTACGCCAACAAATTTATCAATCTTTTTAGCCCGGATCAATTCGGCCACCTGTTTGTACAGCACATCCTGCTGCAGGCCCGATTGATAAATATCTGACAGGATCAGCGTCTTTTTTTGATGCTGATTTTGCTGCGATAAAAAGTTAAGCGCTATCTCCAGCGATTGCAGATCCGAATTGTATGAATCATCAATAACGGAACAGTTATTTACGCCGTTTTTTAACTCTAACCGCATACTTACCGGCGCGAGGCGCTCTATGCGTTTGTCGGCCTCTACAGCACTGTAGCCTAAAGCCAGCATAGTAGCCCAGCAGGTTATGGCATTTTCTACCGAGGCCTGGTCGGTAAAAGGAACGAGGCATTCTATTTCTTTACCCTGGTACCGGGCACGAAAGTAATAATTTTTAGAGATCACCGTCTCGCTGAAAACATACAGGTCAGCTTCACGGAATTTACGGCTCCAGGTAAAGGTTTCTTTAGCCGCGATATCTTTTTCATAACCGATTAGCTGATCGTAATTATGGATTAGCAGCCTGCTGTTTTTGAATAGCCCCAGTTTTTCCAGGAGCTTTTGCCTGGGCGATTCAAAACCCTCGTCATGCGCAGGGCCTATGTGGGTGAGTACCCCTATTTCGGGCTTAATGATAGCTTCCAGCTTATTCATCTCATTTATGGTAGAGATGCCCGCTTCAAAAATCCCCAGTTCGTTTCGGTCGTTGATTTGCCATACGGACAATGGCACACCGATTTGCGAATTATAACTTTTAGGGTTTCGTACAATATTTTTATCGGCCGAAAGCAGCTGGTAAAGCCATTCCTTAACAATAGTTTTGCCGTTACTGCCCGTAATGCCAATTACCTCCAGCTTAAAACGGCTGCGGTGATAGGCTGCCAGCATTTGCAGGGCCGCCAGCGGATCTGGCACAATCAAAAAGTTTGCGCCGGGCAGGTTAAACTCCGGGCCATGTTCCACTACAAAATTGCGCACACCGCCTGCATAAGCTTCGGCAACAAACTCATGGCCATTGCGTCTGCCGCTCAGGGCAAAAAATAAGCCTTCGGCAGGGTTGTTGATCCGGCGGCTATCGGTAAAAAGCGCACTGATCGTATATTCTTCAACGATGTTGCCATCTGCCTTGATGATCTTTTTTATAGCGCTTATGGTGTACGTGTTATTGGGCATGCTGCTAATTTGGAGATATTAAAACAAATAGAATAATTTTTAACGAATTTTGGTTTTTAAATGGATCAACCCAAATCAATTAAAATTACCGACGAGAAAGTTGCCCTTGCAAAAGCCGAGCACTTTTGCGCCTACCAGGAGCGCGCCCAGCAGGAAGTACGCGACAAACTTTACGAGTGGGGCTTATGGCCTGATGCTGTTGAACGCATTATAAGCCAATTGATAGAGGACAATTTCCTTAACGAGGAACGCTTTGCACGGATCTATGCTAAAAGTAAATTTAACCAAAAAGTGTGGGGACGTATTAAAATTAAACAAGGGCTTAAACTTAAACGGGTGCCCGATGTATTGATCAAAAAAGCTCTCCTTACTATCGACCCTGACGATTATTTGGCTGCTTTGACCCACTTAGTACAAAAAAAAGAGGCGACCCTAACCGAGAAGAACCACCTGAAGCGCCGGTACAAGCTACAGCAATACGCCATGGGCCGCGGATTTGAAGCTGAGCTGATATCTGATATTTTGAAAAACAGCGAGTTATAAACTATTTTCAAAAAAATTAAATTTTTCCTTGCAGAGTATCCAATTCTACCTATATTTGCACTCCCGCAAACGAGATAAGCAGCCGGTTAAACGAAAGCTTACTTCAAGCGAGAAAACACCAATGCGAAAGTAGCTCAGTTGGTAGAGCACGACCTTGCCAAGGTCGGGGTCGCGAGTTCGAATCTCGTCTTTCGCTCAAAGCCCTTCCTGATTGAAAGAAGGGTTTTATTTTTAAAAGGTTAGACACCTGCTCAGATGGTGGAACTGGTAGACACGCAGGACTTAAAATCCTGTTCCCGTAAACGGAGTGCGGGTTCGATTCCCGCTCTGAGTACAAAAGCAGCGTAAAATCGCTTAAAAAGCCCTTAAATCAATGATTTAGGGGCTTTTTTTGTTATAAACCCACTCAAAATCCGCAAATAAACAGGGTCATGAGGGGATCAAGCAGAAAAATTGTGGGGGAATAAAAAAAGTGTTTGCTTTGTGGATATAAAACTCAACAGGCATCCACTTGTCATCAGCATACGAAACCCTCGTCCGTTTAATCCTACCAGAAGGCCTTTTAGACTATTTTGAACTTACAGATGTTCATTCCTCCGAGAAGGGTCAATTGAATATCTATCTTGAAGAAAAGAACCTGGTGCCATCAGGTTATGATAAATCACAATTGGAGTCGAAAGGCTTCTTGCCGGAGACAGCAATTCAGGATTTTCCGATTCGTGGCCATAAAGTAGCCTTATGGCTTATGTTTGAATTCTTAGTTTAGTTATTCATCAACAACACATAGAATTCGATACCCGCTTAGTTGCAGGCAATCAGGAATCAAAATCATTTAGCAGTTTAATCTCGTTGCGATATAATAGGATCTTGCCATTATTCTCCAGTATCTTAAGCAGGCGTGAGATCACGACTCTCGATGTAGCCAGTTCGTCAGCGATCTGGTAATGGGATGCTTTAACAACGCTTGAACCCGACAGCCTTTTCTTTTCTTTAAGATAAGCGATCAACCTGTCGTCCAGTTTATGAAATGCAATACTTTCTATAGACTTCAGCATTTCTGAGAAGCGCTCGTTAAAACTCCGCATGATATAATTCTTCCAGCTCGGATAGTTACACAACCACTCATCCAGCTTGTTATGGGGGATGGCGATGATTTGCAGGTCACCTTCGGCAATGGCTTTTACTTCACTTTTCTTCTCTTCCAGGCAACAGCTATAAGCCATCGAACAGCTCTCGCTGCTGGATAGATAATACAATAAAATCTCATTGCCATTATCATCCTTTTTAAGAACTTTTAAGGTGCCTTTAACTACGAGCGGCATCATACGGATATATTTCCCGTAATCCATCACCAGTTCACCGTCTTTGAATGATCGTAACTCGCCAAACTCCTCGATCTCTTTGATCAGGGCCGGTTCAAACTGAAAAACAAAATTAATGGGTTCGTCCATGCTGCTAAGTTAACAGTATTGGGCTACATTATTCCAACTTCCGCCATTGGTCACATTGGTAAACCCGCTTTTTTCAAGTATGAGTTTCGCATGCCCGCTTCTGCCCCCGCTTTGACAACAAACAATAATGTTCTTTTTGCCCCTGAACATGGCCTGCTGGGAAGCTACCTTATCCAGTGGGATATTGACGGAACCTTTTGCGTGTCCACAGGCAAACTCGGCGGGTGTGCGTACATCTATGATCAAAGCACCTTCTTTGATCAGTTCTTTTAGGTCAACTGCGGGTGAACCACCGAATAATTGCTTAAATAAATTCATGTCCTTATCGTTTAAATTTCAAATAATTCAATTTTTTACGCCGGCTGCTTTCAGGATCAACTCCAACGGGCAGAATCTGGTAAATGCGGATTGCAGAAGGTTTACGCCGACAAATACGCCTAACCAAAGCCAGTTAATATTTACAGTGTAAGCCAGTATTATACTGGTTAAAACTATTGTGGCGGCAACGGCACGAACGATTCTTTCTTTCATGGTTTTTGAATTTTAGGGTTAAGTTTTGTTTTACGCATCATTTTAAAGTAGAGCAAAGGCACCACGATCAATGTCAGGAAAGTGGAGGTGATGGTACCGCCCATCAGTGAGATGGCCAAGCCCTGGAAGATCGGGTCGAATAGAATGATCACCGCGCCTAAAGCCACCGCACCTGCGGTCAATAAGATCGGTGTGGTGCGTACCGCGCCGGCTTCAATGATGGCTTGTTTAAGCGGGATGCCTTCATCCAGCCTGATATTGATAAAGTCGATCAGTAAAATGGAGTTACGTACCATTACACCGGCCAGGGCGATGAAACCGATCATCGAGGTCGCTGTAAAATAAGCGTGCAGCATCCAGTGGCCCAAAACGATCCCGATCAGCGATAGTGGTATTGCGGCCAGCATTACCAGCGGCACCGTAAAGTTCTGGAACCAGCCTACGATCAGGATATAGATCATGATGATCACCACGGCGAAAGCGATACCCAGGTCCCGAAATACTTCGAACGTGATCTGCCATTCCCCGTCCCATTTCAGGCTGTAATTGTCTTCCAAATCGGGTTGATGGGTATATTCCTCTTTCAGCGAGAAGCCTTTAGGAACTTTCACGCTTTTTAAATGATCGGAAACATCGGAGATTGCATATGAGGGACTTTCCAGGGCACCTGCCATATCGCCCAGCACGTAAACCACTTCTTTCTGGTTTTTACGGTAAATGCTTTTCGGCTTGATCTGCCGGATTACAGTAACCAGATCTTTTATGGGCACAGCATTCCCCTGCATACCCATCACTTTTAAATTTAGTACATCGTCTATACTGCTTTTATCGGCATCGCTCAATTGCAGCTTGATGGCGGTTTGGTTATAAGCTGCGGGCTGGGCGATATTACCTACCGGCATACCGGATAAGCCGGCGTTAACCGTCGCAGCTATCTGTGCGGTGGCTATACCATAACGCATGGCTTTTTCTTTATTCACTTCAATATGGTATTCGGGCTGGTCGTCTTCAACCATCCAGTCCACATCCACCACATTGGCGGTTTTGTTCATCAGGTCTTTTACCTGCCGGGCAACTTTGATCTGTTCCTTATAGTCGGGCCCGTAAATTTCGGTCACTAAAGTAGAGAGCACCGGAGGGCCTGGCGGCACCTCTACGATCTTCACATTCGCATGGTATTTCGCAGCGATGGCTTGTATCGGGCCGCGCATTTCCTTGGCTATACCGTGACTTTGGCTACTCCGATCTTTCTTATCCATGAGGTTCACCTGTATGTCGGCCACGTTGTCGCCTCTTCTTAAATCGTAATGGCGCACCAAACCGTTAAAGCTGATCGGTGCTGAGGTACCGATATAGGTCTCATAATTTCTGACCAGTGCTTGCCCGGAAATGTAGGAGCCGATGTCCTTTGCTACTGCCTGTGTTTTCTCCAGCGTAGTGCCTTCCGGCATATCAATCACCACTTGGAACTCATTCTTATTATCAAAGGGCAGCATTTTCACGGCAACTGCTTTGGTGTAAAACATGGACAGCGAGGCAAACAGGATCACCACAGTGCCCAGGATAAATGTCCAGCGTTTCCACCGGGTTTCCAGTAGTGGCTGGATAGAAGAGCGGTATATTTTATAGACCCGGGTTTCTTCCATTAGCTTGGGTTTGTTCTCTTCGTGTGCGATGCCGTGCTTTTCTTTCCCGCGCAAAAAGATGTAACCGAGGTATGGGGTCAAGGTTAAAGCGACGATCAGCGATAAGATCATGGCGATAGAGGCACCAATCGGCATCGGGCTCATATAAGGCCCCATCATGCCCGAAACAAAGGCCATTGGCAATACGGCTGCAATAACCGTAAACGTTGCCAATATGGTGGGGTTTCCAACCTCGTTAATGGCATAGATCGCGGCCTGCAATGGCGGCAGCTTCTTCATCTTAAAGTGCCGGTGCATGTTCTCCGCGATGATAATGGAATCATCCACCACTATACCCGTGATAAATACCAGCGCGAATAGTGTTATACGGTTAAGCGTATAGTGCATAAAGTAATAAGCGAACAGCGTAAGGGCGAAGGTTACCGGTACTGACAGAAATACCACCAGGCCACCGCGCCAGCCCATGGCTAGCATCACAAACACCGTTACGACTATGATGGCGATAAACAGGTGAAGCAATAATTCACCTACTTTATCCGACGCGCTTTCGCCGTAATTTCGGGTAACGGTTAAGTGCACATCGTTTGGCAACAATCCGCTTTTTAAATGCTCAACTTTATTTAAGATCTGCTCCGATAACTTCATCGCGTCCGCGCCTTTCTTTTTGGCTACCGAAAGGGTGATGGCCGGGTAATTGGATTTAAAGGCTTGTAAATTTTTAATATCCGCTTTTCCATAACCAAATAGCACATACTGATTTGGTGTTTCAGCGCCTTCTTCAACTTTGGCGATAGATTTCAGGTAAACCGGTTGTTGCTGGTTAATGCCCACCACTAAATTGCCTACATCATCCGAAGAGGCCAGAAAATTTCCGGTCTCAACGGAAAAGGCCGTATCTTTTTGAAGCAGGGTGCCGCCTGGCAATTGCATATTGCTGCCCTGTATCTGTTTGCTGAGAGATAAAAAGTCCACATGGTTCTCCGCCATCTTGTTTTTATCAAGCAATACTTTTACCTCCCTGTTGCGGCCACCAATAATGTTAACATCCGATACATCATTGATCTTTTTGATCTCGTTTGCCAGTTCCTGGCCCATTTGTTTCAGCTGGTAATCATCATATTTATCGCTCCAGAGGGTTAAACCCAATACCGGCACATCGTCAATGGCCCTGGTTTTGATCAATGGCAGTGTAACGCCCTGCGGCATTTTGTCCATGTTCTTCATCAGTTCGCTGTACAGCTTCACTAACGAGCGTTCCACGTCTTCGCCGACATTGAACTGCACAATCACCATCGCTTGTCCTTGCATGGAGGTAGAATATACGTATTCCACCCCTTTGATATTCGAGATCATTTTCTCCATCGGAGCGGCAACTTTCGTTTCTACATCTTTTGGTGACGCGCCGGGATACCCGATAAATATATCGGCCATCGGCACCTGTATCTGGGGTTCTTCCTCGCGCGGAATTAAGAACGTACTGTAACCGCCGATGAGTAAAAAGGCGATCATTAACAGTATGGTTAATTTCGATTGTATGAATGCCTTCGCTATATTTCCTGCAAATCCGTCTTTCATATCCTTATTTTATTTTAACAGCTACGCCGTTGTATAATCTACCTTCCGCGCTCACGATGAATGGTTCATTCGCAGCCAGTCCGCTTAATACTTCTACCTGGTTACCCTGCGTTCTTCCAAGCCTTACCCAGCGCAGCAAAGCGGTGTGGTTGCTGCCAATGGTATACAATCCGGTTAATTGGTCTTTATACTGAACGGCAGCTAACGGCACCATGACCTGATCACTTACATTGGTTTTTACTGGCTGTGTAACCGGGATAGTCACATTGGCGTACATACCGGCGAACAAACCTTTCTTTTCGTTATCCGGAATAGTTGCTTTGATCAGGTACTGGCCGCCGCTGTTCTCTGAAGACTGACTGATCTGTGCTATTGTTCCTTTGATTGATTTATGAATAGCGTCGATATTTATTGTTACCGGTGTATTTTCCTCTATCAAACTAATCTCACTTTCCGGCACGGAGGCCCTTACCTGGTAACTGCGGCTTTGTTCAATGGTCAATAGCGGCATCCCAGGGCTGGCCATGCTGCCGGCGTCCACCATTTTCTGAGTAACTGTGCCGGCAAAAGGAGCGGTCAGGTTAGTATAGCTCAGCATGGCGTTTACTTCCCGGCGTTGTTGTTTCGCCGCTTCTAATCTCGCTTTGGCCGAATGGTACTGCAGTGTAATATTGTCCAGTTCTTTGGCTGAGGCGCTTTGTTGTTTATACAATGCGGTAAAGCGGTCATAATCTTTTTGCGCGTTTTGGTATCCGGCGTTAGCTTCGGCAATCATTGCATCAACTTGTGCTCTTTTGGCCAGAATGTCGTCATTGCTGATTGTAGCCAATGGCTGGTCTTTACTAACGCGGTCGCCAACCTTGACATCAATCTTTGTAATATAGCCCATTACCCTGGTGCTGATATTAGCTGTTTGACCAGCTTCTATCTGCCCGCTTACAGTCAGTCCTTGTTTTGCATCGGCCAAAGGTTGGCTCACCGTAACCAGTATTGCCGTATCTGCACTGGTGGCTGTGTCTTTTTTTTCATTGAAAGAACAGGAACTAATGACCATTAAACCGATACCGATTAGTAATTGCAAAGCCCTGTTTTTATGGATAGGTAAGTTCATATCTGATGGCTATTTGGTGGTGGTAGTTGTTAATAATTGTATGTAAGCGCGGGTAACGTCGACAGTAAACTGCGCTTGAGCTAATGAAAACTTTAATTGGGATAACTGGGTGTCGGCAATCAGCACATCGGTGGTGTTGACCAGTCCTTGCTGGTAACGGTTCTGCAATATTCGCAGGGCCTCGGTAGCTTGTTCTATGGCAGCCTTATCCTGATCCGCTTCAAAGCTGGCATCAGAAAGGTCGCGGTAAGCTTTATCCAGCTCCGTTCGGCTCTGGTCTTTTTGCTGGGCTAACTGCACCGAAAGCTTATCTCGTTTTAGTTTTTGGGCAGCGATGACATGTTTGGTTTTATTCCCGTTAAAAATATTCCACGATAACTGAATTCCAACCAAATACGCATTTGCGCCGAAACCGGCTAAGCGACTGTCGCTATATTGAAAACTACCAAACGCATTCAGTTTAGGCAGGTAATTCATCTGGCTGGATTTGATCATCAGTCCGGATGCTTCAATGGCTCTTTGCATGGCCATAAAATCAGAACGGGTAGCAAAAACCTTTTGCGTACTATCTATAGCCGGCAAGTTTGTTTCCGGTTGATCAACAAGGCTATAAGCTTTTCCGGTAGGCTGCCCCATTAACAAGCTGAGGTAATCAGACGCGTTAAGGATGCTGCTTTTGGCTTTTGCCAAGCTACTTTCAACTGCCGTTACATGAACCTGGGCATTCAATAAGTCTGACTTTTGGATCAATCCCTGCTTGAAGTGATTGTCGGTGAAAGTATATACCGACTTTGCAGTCTGGCTTGCTTCCGTCAAAACTTTCTCTGCCTGGTAAGCCAGCTGCAGTTGCAAAAATGCTTTAGTGGTTTCGAAAGTAATATATTCCTTAATGCGCTGGGTTTTATATTGGTAAACTTGGGTTTGCTTTTCGGCCCCCTTCCGCATGTACAGCATATCGATATTAAGCAATGGCTGCTTAACCTCCAGCTGTGCCATATAATCCGGCGTTGCAGAAGGATGGTTTAAAAGGGCAGGATTAAAATCATTTTGGGTAATACTGCGTTGCTGTAGTTTAAAACCAAAAGCATTAAGAGGATTGTTGGTGCTCATGGCCGCATAGGTGACATCAGCCTGTGGCAGGTAGACCGCCTGGGTCTGGTTGTAATCCGACTCCGCAATACGCTCGTCTAAACCGGCCAGGCGGATAGTTTTGTTGTTGGCTAAAGCTGCTGAAATGGCCTCATTCAGGCTCAACTTTTCGTGAAGGTCCTGGGCTTGCGCTACTGAGAGGAAGCCGGAGAAACCTATAAAGAGGAACAAGCCCGCTTTGATTAAACGCCTTATCGTTTTCATTAATTTATTTTTTTAACAAAAGTAGGTTCGGCTAAAAAGCTAAACGGTAACATTTGTTACCTACGTCGGCAAGTGAATATCACGCCCCGTAAATTCAGTTTTGTTTAGCAGCAGCACTGATTAAAAGGTGTTAGTTGTTGTATGATCCAACCGTTTTTAGGCATGTCTACCACCGACTCCTTATACGAACTTTCAAAACCACCAAAGAGCAGCGCAGGTAGTTGCGAGCAAAGGTCAAATCAGCGCAAGGGTAGCTTTAGCGATTGGGCTGTACGTTTACGCAAGCATAGCGCATTTTGACCGCTGGCCAAGGCAACGTTGTCGTTCAAGCTTATCTTATATTTGTTGGCCAGCAATCTCCTTTTTAATTCTCCGCATACCTTAGCGTCTTCGTCCTACCGCTGATGCCGTTATGCGCGAAACATTCAACAGGAACAGTTATCTAACCTACTTCGATAAAGCCGTTTGTCCCGATACCGGTTACATGATACATGAGTACCGCGATAGAAAAGAGCAGGTACAAATAGATGACAAAGGCACAGCACACCTGATTAAAATCCTTTAGTTATGACCTTGAATAACCCGCAACTACTGATCGTAGCGGGGCCGAACGGTGCAGGTAAATCTGCTTTTTCAAAAGATTTATCCGCTGCCGGTGCATCTATCTTTGACCCGGATAAAGAAGCTGTAAAGATTGAAGCACTTTACCCCGGCCTCCCAGGCGAAAGCGTTTCTTACGCAGTTGAGCAATATTTCCAGGATTGCGTAACACAAGCACTGAAAAATAAAACGGACTTTACGGTAGAAACAAATTTAAGAGATCCTGGACTAATGAATATTGTAACCCGGTTTAAGGAAAACGACTATGTTGCCAGCGTAATTTATATTGGCCTGGCTGACGTTAAACAATCCATGGACCGTGTGACTGCGCGAGTAAAAAGAGGCTGTCATTTTGTCGACACAGGTAGCATCTATTATAATTATATCGAAGGGTTAAAAAACTTTTAACACCTCGCAAACCGTTTCGACAACCTTGAATTCATCGATGCCAGTGGGAATTTATACGAACTAAAATCATTGCTAAGAATACAGAACCGCGAAGGTGTTTTTGTGAGTAAAGATTTGCCTGAGTGGGCTAACCCAGCTATCTCATCAATTGTAAAGCGATTCAGTCGTAGTTCACCGAAACGAGAAGACAATAATGAATCTCGCCGTGGCACCAAGCGTTAGAATCAAAGCTTGATTCATAGTTTATTTTATGCAATGAGAGCCCAGATGTGCTTCAACGACCAAATCACTTAGTGAAAGTTTTCTACTTCAAGATTGTTGGGTCGAGAGTTCGAATTTCTCCGGGGGCACTTTTAGGCAAGTTGTCGATTTTATTGGCAACTTTTTATTATTGAAATTCCGATGATGCTAAAAGCATCGTTTTAAGGCAAACTATATGAAAATGATGCGTATCGAATAATCGAATTAGATATTCAATCTCACTTAATCAAAAAATTTATCAAAATCATGCTTTTGGGCAAGTTGTTAATTTTAATTTGACAAGCTCGTAATAGAACACGTGTTTTAAAATCCCGATTCTATATCGATATTTAAAATAGTTTGATCAAATAATAGCGAAAATACCTGATCAAACTTGTGGGAATACCTGGTTAGTGTAACCTGCCGCTTTCATCTTCTGCACCTTTCGACCTGTTCCTTGCGCCTTTTATCTGCGACCGGCCGAATTTATAGGAGAACCCGATCTTAAATACCTGGGATTCGGGCTGTTGTGTGGATACCAGACTTAAGCCCGAATAATAACTCCGGCTCGTTAATTTGAGCATATGAAACAGATCGCTGAATGAAAGCCGGAGACTTGCCCTGTCATTGAACAGGGATTTCTTCGCGCCGAGATCTATTTCCCCAACGCTGGAGTTTTTGAGTACGCCATAAACCTCCGGGGTACGGTAGAAAAATGACAGCTCTGTAGAAAACGAAGGTGTGATTTTAAAAGTAGATGAACCGTTTGCGCTAAACGTGGTTACACTGTTGTTCACCGTTCCGTTTGGCAAACTTCCTTTATAATTCTGATAATATAGATTGGTGTTGACAAATAAGCTCCACCACCTGTTAATATCAAGAGAAGAAGATAGGCTGAACGTCACACTTTGGTTGTCCCCGATGTTCTGATAGCTGGAAATGATTCTGTTATTGCTCGTACTATCTGTCAGCGGAGAAACTACGTTTGTCGTTTTCATATAGCCAACCGAAGCAATCAGATACTGTTGCCAGGCGTAAGCCAATTGAAAGCTGTTTGAATACTCAGGTTTCAGGAAGGGGTTTCCCTGAAAAAAAGTCAACTCATCCATACGGATTTGAAAAGGGTTGAGGTTTTGGTAATTGGGACGCTGGATCCTCCTGCTGTAGCTCAGACTAAAGCTATGATGATCATTTTGTTTGAAAGCAATGGATGCCGTCGGAAACAGGTTAAAATAGCTGCGCTTGACCACCTCATTACCATTGCTGGTCAATGTAGTAAGCCTTCCGTCTGACGATGTCTGCTCCCCTCTCAGCCCTGCCTGATAGGTCCATTTCTTTAAAGTTATATTGTAATTGAGATAAGCGGCACTAACCTTTTCATTATAATCGAAGAAGTTGGTGAGTTCCGGATTGATCACATTTTCCCCGTTAATTACGTTATAGCTGTTGAAATCATTTTTAGAGTCAACGGCGCTAAACTTTGCGCCTGTTCCGAATGTCCCTTTAAACAGTTTTTGCTCATAATCTATATTGGCGGCATAGACATTGATTTTAGTTGGCGCGTTGATGAAATATATCAAAGGGTCGGACAGGGGATTACCGGCAGCATCCGTGTATTGGTTAGGCTGGGAACTGAGTTCTTTTCTATCAAGCAAAATATAGTTAAAGTTGCTGGTCAAGGTTCTACCGCTTGTATCGGTGTATTGATAATTGAGGTTATAGTTGTAGTTATTCCTTTTGATCAGCCTGTTGTTTTTAGCGGTTAATATGGAATCAATGTTTCCCGGACCGTCAGAAATAATCGTGTTGCCAAAAATATTATCATTATTACGGCCATTGGAACCATTAAAAAGGAAACCTAACGTATTTTTGTTATCGATAAAATAATCCACTCCTGCTTTATAAGAATGGTTTTTGTTTCCGTCGAATTCATCAGAGCGCTGATTAAATGTTGCCTGGGTGCCGTTTACTTCCTGGCTTCTAAGGATAGAGGTCTTGGTTTTATATACGCCGTCGTCATAGCCATAACTTCCATAAACATTAAACTTCTCAGATCGGTAATTCCCGTCTATCCCTCCATTAAATTTAGAGGTGTAGCCTTGGGTCCCGTTCAGGTTTAAAGAGCCATTAAAGCCAAAGTTCTTGTTCTTTTTCAATTTGATATTAATGATCCCGGCAGTTCCGGCGGCGTCAAACTTAGCGGAAGGATTACTTATGATTTCAATTTGATCGATATTAGCTGCGGGGATATTTTTCAAGACACTGGCCAGGTCCCCTCCTCCCAGGTACGTCGGCCGGCCGTTGATCATGATCTGCACACCTGAATTTCCTTTTAAGGATACGATATCGTTGTTAGATACTGCAACGCCCGGAGCCCGCTTGAGGACTTGCAGCGCATCTTCTCCGACCCCATTGATACTATTACCTACATTGAAGACCAAACGGTCGCTTCTCAATTCAATAATTGGTTTTTTAGCTACAACGCTAACTTCCTGTAAAACCTTGGTAGCGGCAGTAAGCATTATTTCCGGGAGCTGGATAGCCGTTTTATCACCGACAATGACAGCTATCGATACACTGTCAAGTCCCAGTGATTTAATATCGGCAATATACTCGCCCTTATTTTCAACCGAAAGCCTGAAGCTTCCGTCAGCCGCCGAAACCGCTGATTGAATTATTTTGGTGTCGTCGCGTTTTCTTATACTGATGGTCGCGAACTCAACCGGATTATTCTTGACATCCACCAGGCGCCCGGAAATTTCATATGAAGCCTGCATATCCTTTGGCTCCAATAAAATATTCTTATCCATCAAACGGAAAGACAATGCGGTATTTTCAAGCAACACATTTAATAGTTTCTCTACAGTCGTTGTAACTTGGACCATATTAAGGTTGGTAAATTGATCAACGTACGACTTCCTGTAAAAAAATCTAAACGGGGTCTGACTTTCAATTTTCTTGAAAGCACCTTCCATACTCTCGTGATTGAGCGCTATGGTAACCTTCGTATCAGAAATATTATCTTCCCTTGCAGACATCGCGTGGAGGGGCTGTACATCTGCAAAAACCAGCATTACAATAACAGTAAAGGCCATCAATAGCCACTTCGCGAAATCTCCTGAAGATTCACTTCCGGGTGCCACACTATTTTGTTGTTGTTTTCGCATTAATTGTTTTTTATATAGGATAGATAGCATAACGTTTGGAGGATTGATCAAAAATCTGTTTCTAAATTGAGTAATAAATATTATTACCCCTGCACTTATTTAATATTTTTAATATTGTTTTCAAAGATCAGAATGCTTCCATCTGCTTCTTTTTTGTAACAAGCATGGTTGAAAGCACACAAAACTTTAAGGATATCTTCTAAATCATTTCCCCGTAGGGCAGTACCCGAAAAAACGGAACTTTTTATTTTGTCATTTTGAAAGCGAATGATGACCCTGAACCTTTCCTGTAGCTTTATTGCCGCCTGGCCAAATGTTACATCGTTAAAATTCAGATCGTTTTCCAGCCACTTTATGACTTCCGCAGCATTAATAGCGGATTGGCTGTATTGATGATTGGCCGTGTTAAAAATGACTTGCTCGTTAGTGTTCAGAAAACCGATGAGTTTGTTCCCTTCGCTCACCTTGACCCTTCCCCTGGCAACTGTTACTATTACTTTATTTGAACCACCGCCTGATTTTATATTGAATGCAGTTCCCAAAACAGTAACGTCAACCTTACCGGTGTGTACCAAAAATGGTTTTGATGGTTGATGCTGAACATCAAAGTATGCTTCTCCTGTTAAAAAAACCTCCCGGGTTTTCACGTTGAAGTTTTCGAGGTACCGCAAAGTTGCACCTGAATTAGCCCAAACTTTGCTTCCGTCATGGAGAACGACTTTGTGATTTCCTGTCAGGGGGATTTTAAGCCCTTCTGATGTTTGTTCTACCGGTCCGTTTTTTATCGAAACCATTTTAGCGGTTAAAACGAGAAAAGCAAGAAACACGGCTGCAATAGCCGCCCATCTTACAACAGGGCTGGCGCCCGGTCTTTTAATGTTTCTTTCGGGGGCTAAAATATGGCTTTCAACATCCCTGAATAAAGAGTTCAACCATTCTTTCCGGGAAGCTTCATCCAGACGCTTCCAATAATTATTGAGGTTATAATGCTCCAGCCAATACTCCAACATTTCGTTTTCAGTCGGCGTAGTTTGCCCTTCTAGGTAGCGTGTTAATAATTCGGCGATATCGTTCCGGCTCATACTGATGCATTTTCACAGTAGTCGGATGAAACGTGTGATAGTACTATAACAATTTTTGTTTTTTTTGCAGAATTATTCTAGCTAGAGGAGAAAATAGGGTAACAACAATATCAGGCTGATATATTTGATTGATTGACGGAGGTATTTTAGTGCGCTGCCTAATTGATTTTTCACAGTTTGCTGGCTTAAATTCAACATCGTCGCAATTTCGCTGATCGTATGGTTCTGGTGTCTGCTCAGCTTATAAATCAAGCCAACTCTGGGGGATAAATTGTCGACCAGCTTAACGAGCGCCAGCGACAATTCTTCGGCCTCTATCTGCGATTCAACAGAGGGTTCATACATATCCGCCAATGACTGCAACAATGATTCATAGGACCTTTTTGAAATATTCCGCCTGATAATATCTACTATTTTGTAACGTACAGCGCGAAATAAATAAGACTTTAAATTATCGTGTACATCAAGCGATCGCCGATTTTCCCAAAACTTGATAAAAAAATCGTGTAAAAGATCCCTGGCTTCATCCATATCATGGAGTTTCGACATCGCAAAACCGGTTAAACTATCACCATAGCGCCTGTAAATTTCTGTAAATGCCTCTTTACTGTCCTTTTTAAGGAGAGTGATCAGATCTTCGTCAGTGATTGCTTTTATATAGGCCATATGTGCGGTTTGTTCGATTATCACAAATGCGATGAGGAGCTTGTCTACAACCGCTTCAGTGCGATTCGGCAATGGGGTGCGCCACATTACATCAGGACTTTTGCTCATGCAGTAAAAACACGCCCGCTGCGCAAGTCATCGTTTATTTCCAAGATTAATAATTAGTATATTGGTTATAAAAGACTTTACACCAACAGCGTTTCTGGCGTTACCAACAACAGGATGGGGCATGCAGGAAAAACGATAAGGCAGATCTTCAACATTTCTTTGGCATTACCGAAAAAAGGACAAAATATATGCGGTAATATGATCAGGGGACGTTATTCTTTTAACCGTTCATTCAGATAATCACAGAGACGTAAGAACAACCTGTTTTTTACAAGTTCGAGGCGCTGCATAAAACTTTGTTTCAGTGGCTTATTCTTCCAGTTTAAATATTGCTGATACTGGGTATCATCATTACAGCAGTTTACAATATGCAGCGCGAGTTCCTTTACAGATGAAAAGGAACTGACATTTACATAACAATGATCGCCAGGAGCGAAATCATCGATATTGGGCGCCCCGAGATATACCGGGACAGACCCGGCAATTAGTGGTTCAAAAAATTTTTCGGTAACATAGTCTTCGGCAATTGCATTTTCAAATGCGATCGTAAACTTATATTGGGATATTATTTGCGCTTTCGTTGACGGGCCCTGGTCTCCCTCAAGGGACTTATTATTTAACTGCTTGCCATATGAATCGATTTCGATGAAACCCATCAGCTCGCTGAGTATCCTCAACCTATCGCTTTTATCAAATCCACTTGATATAAATGCGTTAACATTATGATGTTTTGAAACAGGTGCGTTCAAAACCTGCTTCGCATATCCCGGGTACAAATAAGGTACAGGGATGTCTGATTTATTACTATATGTCATTGTGATCTCGAAAAGATCCCTTATTGCTTTCTCCGAGTGCCATTCATAGTGTAAGTTGCATTCCATAGAAAAGAACACCCATAATTGGGTTTCTCTTTTTTGGGATTTTAGCGCCTCCAGTTCAGCTTTATCCATATTGGGCATATGAAAAACAACTACATCGGCCTCATTAAAATGAGCTCTTTGATTAATTAACTCGAATCCATCACGAACTAAAATGGAAGGAAGGTTCCATTCCATTTCCCAAAAGTTGTTGTACAAAAGGATCTTGGTTTTCATTTTTTGATCGAAATAAAACACGTTTGTATTTTACTGTAAATTCAAGTTTGCGCCTGAATCAATTATCAAGAGGTGCTTTCCGGATATTAATTTCTGTGACCAGGTATTTCATGATCACGAAATAAACCATGAATTCCTGTTCACGCTGACTGGAAACAAAGAGCCGGTTGAGGTGCATATGGATAATATCGGCAGCAAACTTGCTCTTTCTTGCTTCTGTTTTTTCGCCTGAAGACAAATATTCATTGATCTCACTGTCCATCAGATTTTTAAACCTGATAAGCTTTAGCTCCCCCAAAAAAGTTTCTTTTCGTAATAAATCATATACTTCCCCTTTGATTTCCCTGAACTTCAAATCCATTTCATATTTCAATAGCTTAGGATCATCATATTCCGTGTAAAAATTATTGATAACAGTGCATGCGAAAACATACTGCGTTTGAATGTCAGGGAAAAACTGCCGGATGATCTGCAGTGTGGAAATCAGCCCTAAATTATAATATGGGTACCTGAAACCAGGCAATTGGGTCTTCCTGATATAGTGCAATATAAATAATGAGCTTGCGTGAAAAATACGCTCGGCCACCTGTATAGTATCTGCACCATATCGTTCTATTTCCCTTTTGTACATATCGGCCTTGTAATCCCTTACTACATTAAAATTTAAACTCTCCGATAGCCGGGACCTGAGCCTGACCAGCAGATCGGAAATAAATTTTTTGTCTTTTACCAATAAACGCAGGCGAATATGAAAATCAGGATCAGTATAGCGGATGAAGAACCAGGTTTCTGCTTCTTTATTTATTATATCTTTTAAAAATGGCAACAGATATTTAGTAAGCAAGAGGTTACTTGTAGAGGGCTGGCAGTATATTTTTAAAAAAAGCCACTGACTACCCAGTACAAAATCTCTTTCAGGGATGCTTTTGGGGAACGGTGTCAGATCCTGCTTCTTGTAAACGGAATTACTATTGATCAAAGCTGCTACAAACTGATGGGCAAGGGTCTTTTTATCTGGGTTTATCACAACTGGCATCGCAGACAAATACTCCTGGATGATCACCGGAAAGTTTCCCTTTATGGATCTTAAAAAAAATAAAGATTCATCCCTGTGGCCTAAATCAAATGTCAACAACTGGTCCGAACGTTTGATGGATAGCGTCTCCGGAATTTTCTTGGTTTTCAGAAACCGCGCAAGTTCATCAAGATTATCATCATCATTTTTATCTGTAAGGCTTACAATTTCTTCTACAGATAACTTCCACATGGCCAGACTAATAATAACATCCTTGTAACGTATCCTCGGATAATAACTCAAATCCGGTAAAACCCTTTCAAAGTCCAGTTTGAGCGAAGTTTGTAAACCTTGATACTGCAGATCTCCCAAAAGCCGGCAGATCCCCAACTGGTTGCTTTGATAATTATAAGCCGAACTTATCCTCGGAATGATCCTTTTTTTCAGTTTTTTTGATTCCAGGATCAACTCATCATTGATAACGGATAAATACATATCCGACAATAACAGCTGATTTGCTGTTTCAAGGTTAGAAACGGTGTTGACGGGTATTTCATAAATGTATACAGGCTCCCGCCTGTTTATATTGTCAATATGCGAGTTAACAATGCAATTGACTTCGGCAAAAACAACTTCCGGGTTGTTATCCTGTTCGGCCCGGGCTATTTGTTTATTAACTTCGAGCAGATCGGCATTGCAAATAGTGAACCGCCCGGTAATAGCGGTAGCTGAAACTCCCCCTATCGCTTCAAGGATCAAATTGCAGGGTGTTAACGAAAACATTACTGAGATTGACGGTGGCAAGGGCAGGTTATTTCCCTGATCATCAATACTCAGGTCTTCGTCGGCAATTAAAATCTCCTGGCCGGGATAAAGGTTCAGACATTTGCCCGACAAAAGCTTGTGGACAGGTGTCCAATTGATCAAAGCTTCTTCGACTGCCTTACGTTTAAAAAAAATGTTTTCCGTAAGGCTATCTTCATTCAAGGAAAATGCCCGTCCATCGTAGTCAATACCAATGTCCGGATCCAAAGCCTGGAGCAACGGAATTTTCCGGCCTTCAAATTTGGTTTTGAATTTCCCGATAAAAGTATTCAATGCAGGTGGCTTGCTGCCGGTAGTCAAACGCTGGAGCAGAGGAAGGACATCCATGATCTGTTGCTGATAGCGGACGTCCAGGCCTCCGCTTGCGGTCCGTTCCAGCACCGAATAAAAGAACCGTTTTCCTATCTTCATTTCTTTGCCCGGAAATATTTTTTCAATACCATCTGTGAGACTTTGTAAAGTAAGGGGATCAGGGAATGAAACACTACTCATTTCTGCCAGTATTTCCCGGCTTTGCTTTATAGTTGAGGGGTTCCCCTCATTTACACAATCCAATAACTGCAAAAAATAATCTTTCCCTAATACGCTACCTTCCATTGCTGAAAGAATTAGCTTAGATTCACTGAGCATATGAATGTAGGCCGCCGCGTCCAGACGGCTAAAACTAAATTCATCTATCAAATAAAGGATCAACTCATCGAATGATTGCCGTTTTGATCTTAGCAATTTGATGATTGCGCTGATCACCCTGTTATTTTCAACAGCACTTAAATGAGACGAGGTCCTGCTATTGCCGTCGGCAGGCATTGTCCTGATATATCTTAATTCCTTATTGAGGCGGTAAACGGTTGGGTTAACCGCCCAGGCTCCGAAATAACCGGTTCCCTGCCGCAGTTTTTCCGTTAGTTTCAACGTTAGCTCGTGATCGACGAAAAGATGTAATTTCGAAGTCGTTTTATCCTGGAGCGTAATTTGATCAGCATGGTCCTGCCAGTTAAGTATACTGAACGAAGCAAATGCGCCAAAGGGTGTTGAACGAAAACTCATCCTGTTATAGTAACTCCAAATCGTTTTTTTTTCCTTATCTGAAAGCAAGGCGTAAGAAAAATCCTTTTTTTTCAGGTGTTCATAGAATTCATAATTCGCTAAAAAAATACTGCTTTGAAAAAAACTTATTTTCAGTAATTCCACTAAACGCGTTTCATTATAATTTTCGGAACTTAAAAGAGGGGCACGTAAAAAAACTTTCGGGTGAAACGTAAACATAAGATCAGATCTATTCTTGGTTATATATCACTCAAAATAACCAGAGTCTGAATAAATATCAAATAATATTTACGATAGCACTTTAAATAGTATTTTATGCGGGCTTTTGCGCCCCATATAGCACAGGGTTTAAATCCGGATTGTTGTACATTTTCATTTGCCGGTAGATCTTCATAACCTTGAGCCCTTTTTGTATATCGGCCAGTAGTTTATCCACGCTTTTGGACAAATCTGCAATTTGTTCATTTAAAATGATCAGCTTATTCTTACAGGTGTTAATATGTAAAGTATCAACGTCCTCTCTGAACAATTGCTCGTTCATATGAAAAGCTTTAATACAAAGAATGCAAAGCCTGTCAACAGCCCAGGCAGGGCTTTCGGTATTCATTTCAGCAAAATTTACAGGCACAATGCCGTCAAATTGCTTTCCGAAGGTCTCGTCAATACACTCAACTATGTCATTTCTGACTTGATTGAGCTGATCTATCTGCCTTTTTAATTCCAATGCATGTTGGGGCTCTATTTCAGGGAGCCTGATATCGTCTTCCTTATGCCATTGCACCAAATCTGTCCAACATTTATCGTAAAGTAATTGTTCCAGGTTTGTGTGCCTGTACCGGTCACTCAGGTTTATTTTTTGAGGGTTTGTTTCGCTATGATAATCGTTTATCGCAGCAGAAAAAATACGGATTGCCGATGATGCAAAATTAGGATTCATAGTATTACTTGATTAGTTTAATATTATTTGCGCAATAAGATCAAATACCCTGGCTGCCGGATCCGGCCGGGGTTAGTGGCTGGCGGGATACTTTCTTTTTAAAATATGCTGTAAAAACGCCCGGCGTTATTTGTTGAAGCGGCAGGCTCTGTTCACAGTAAGATTCGATCCCGTCATCAAACAATGCCAAGTCCCTGAACTCACCCTCCGCTACATCCTTTGATTTTGAGTAAACAATGCACCTGATCAATGTCCCGGTCCACCAATGCTTGGGATGGTAGTACCGCTGCAACTCTTTCCAGTTTCCTGTATAAACGATCAGGTCTGGTAATAGAGACTTTTTGATCTCCTTTTGATTAAGCTTATGTTGATAAACACCATTGGCAAGGTGCATAACGCCTGTGCAGGGGCCTATGACCAATTTCACCTGGGGATGTGCGATCATACTCATGGCCTGTCTTAAGCCACGGCCTTCGAAAACAATAACTTTTTTCCAAATATTTTCCTGAAGTTCTGACCTTAATTTTTGTGACAGGTTTTGTTTATCCTCATCAAATAACAATACTTTATTATTTTCCTGGGAAGCAACGATGCGGATCAGTTCGGTTGCCATGGCTTCTGTGAGCATCTTTGTCCCGGCCGAGGAATTGAAAACCAGTACATTCAGGCATTCGCCGGTTCTCAGGCCTTTTTCAGCAAGCCAGGCGGCCGCCCAATTTTTTTCAACCTCCCTGAGCATTATTTCAGCATCTCGCTTATTTTGAAGCATCAGGGCAATAGGGTCCACTCCGGCAATACGTTTATCGTATAAATATTTATAGTTCAGCGCAGAAAACTCGCTAACTTGTTTGATAAACGTGTTAACGTAACTGTATAAACTTACCTGATTGAAAAAATGGTTCTTATGGGAAACGATATAGAATAATAAATAGATGACTGAATCGTTTTCACACAACACCAGGTCAAAATCATGAAAAGGTAATTCCTCGAATGAACTGTTGATTATATTTATCCTTGCATCGAAATCATCGCTGAAAATATTCGTGATCTTTTCTATTTTTTCCTGACTGCGGCAGTTCACGGTTATCGTGGCATCCGGATAAGCGCTGAGTATATTTTTTCTGATATTTTGAAGCCAGAAGTAGGTATCACCAATGTAAAACTTGCGCTTTTGATCGTCGATCAGGAGGATACGTTTAAAATTTCCGCCGGAGCGCGCCGTATTTAAATCAACGATCGTTTGAATTAAGTTCTGGTACAGCGCTTCCTGTTGTAAAGTGTTAAACCCTAAATAGTTTGAAAAAAGAGTTTCTTTAAATTTCTTTATTCTCTCTTTTTCCGCCGCGTCAAACCCTATGGTGTTTATAAAAGTGTTCAGGTCTGTAAATACGCTTTGCCGGTTCTTTTCGTTTGTATCTTTCATAGATGCAAATACCGGGAGCTCATCATCTCTGAGCCGGCTCTTTACGTCAAGCTCGGCAGCCAGTTTCAATAGTAGCTGATGCTCGTATTTATGGTAAAAAATGATCAGATCATAACTCAGAAGATCAATATTTTCTAAAGTATTTTTAGAGAGGTACGGATTAATAAAACTGATAGGTTCACTATTGCTTTTCCATAAGGTATCATAATTAGTCATTATTTCATCCAATACGGTTACCTTAGTGCCATTTGTTTTAACCTGGGAGAATATATAGATAGGGATGTACAACTGTGTGATCATCTGGATATCCACATTACATTGTGTGATCAGATCACAAAGGCCGCAAACAACTAAAACTTTTTTTATCTGATCATGGGTACCAAGCGCGCTCTTGCGGCTTGCCAGCTGCTTGAGCATATCCATGTCCCGCTTATCGTGTAAATTCTCCATAAAGTGTTAATTATTGGTAAATAAAACCGGTAAACCTTCCTTAGCAAACGTTCCTTTTTCGATGGCATAAACGAAGTCAAAGGACTGGAGGGACGAAACCCGGTGCGTGATGATGATGACGATCGAATCCGTGTAATGCTTTTTTAAATTGTTAATGATCGAACGCTCGAGGCTTGGGTCAAGCGAAGCGGTGGCTTCATCGAAAATAATGATCTGTGGAGCCTTGACTAAAGCTCTGGCGATAGAAATACGCTGTTTTTGACCGTCTGATAATGTTGAGCCGGTGTCGGTGATCACAGAATCATAATTAACGATGCGGTGATCAAGAACCTCTTTAAACATGGCATGCTCAACCGCCTTGACCACATCCGCTTCACTGGCATCATCACTGCCGTATTTCAGATTGGAAATAATAGTATCGCTAAACAACTGGTTTTCCTTTTCGATTAATCCGAGATTGGATGTCCAATTCTTTATCTGGCTGATACATACAGAATCATCGACTTTTATCATTCCCTCAGAGGGGGACAGGAAACCACAGATCAAATTAATTATTGTACTTTTCCCTGAACCGCTTGGGCCAATTATCCCGTAGATATGCCCCTTTTTGAATTCGGCATTTAGGCCTGACACGATTTCTTCTTCATCAATGCGGTAGGATACGTTCTCGAAAATCAATTTATCAAAAGCTATTCTGTCTTCAGCAAGAACTGCTTTATGGAGAACCGCAGCTTTTGTTTGATCAATCGGAAGATAAGGCAACACCCTTTCCATTGAAATAATTGCCTTATTGATTTGGTTATAGGTTCTCATGATATTTATTGCCGGCGAATAAAGCCTGTTGATATACTGGATAAAAGCAATTAATGCGCCCAGTGTCAATGCTCCGGCAAAAACACTTTTCCCGCCAATTATCAAAACCAGGATAGGTCCTATGGCGATAAAAAAAGTGACTATACTACCATTTATTGAACTGAAAAAAGTGCTGCTTTTATTACTGCTGTATATCTGCGAATTAATATTGAACAGCTTCTTGTTTTCGAAACTGAAAGCTTCATAGCTCTTTATGACCCTTATGTTTCTAAAGCATTGCAGAAAAAAATTATTCAATAAACCTTCCGATTCCTGAACCTCCTTAAAATGTTTTTGGATCAAAGGTGCAAATCTCCTGATGCTATACAGGATCATCGGGATGATGACCAAACTGATCAGCGTGAGTTTGAAGTTCAGAACCGAAAGCATGACGATGATACCGATAACTACGAACACATCGTTCAACAAACTCAATATTAAAGAAGATAATGTTGTTTGTATATTTCTTACATCGTCAATTATGGTAAAAAGCACGTCACCCGTATTGACATTTTTAAAGAAACCAATATCCTTTAAAAACAAGGAATTTAACATATCGATCCTGATCTTGCCTACTACATTCTGACTGATCTTGTTATCCAGGATATCAGTCCATAGATTGCATACGATCCTTAATATGTAAACCAGTACCAGTACCAGGAGTATCGTAATTAGCTGGGTAAAATCGCCTTGGGGGAAGATTTGGTCAATGATGCTTTTCAGGACGTACGGTGTAGCCAGTGAACCCGCGCTTGAAATAATCATCAACACTATCAATAAGAAAATATCAAAAATATACGGCCTGAAATATTTAAGGTATCTGTTTATAAGCTTTAAAGACTTCCTGCTCTTCATTTTCATTCCTGTTTATATCCAATCCGCGGCCTGCCGGGGGCTCCAATTAATTAAGACTTTTTCTCCTGACCGTTTTCATTGTCTTTCTTTATACTTAAAGGCAAAGGTGAACCTGGAACTGACACACTCGCGGGTAGGTACAGCGCCTTTATGTTCAATAAAACCTGGAAATATTAAAAACCTCCCGGGTTTTGGCATTACTATATTTTCCGACTCATGGTTTTCGTAAAAAATTGTTTCCCCGCCCCAGCGATAGTCCCAGTCTTTATTGGCATAGTATAATACCGTAACATCCTTAGCACTTAAAGCGCAATCTCTATGCGGGTAAGCCATATCTCCGTAATGGCTCATATTAATATAGGAGCGTTGTAACAGGTACTCGCTGTCCGGGAAGAACTTTTGGAGCAGCTGCCTTGCAACAACTCCTACCCTAAGCGAGGTTTCAACCTTCTCTGGAATGAATTCGGCATTAAAGATACAATGTGCATCTCCGCGGTTATCCCTTTCCGTTCGTGTAAATGACAGATTAGTAACAAGGTTATAAAAATCATGAACCTCTTCTTCCGTAACAGCGTTATCAATCACATACATTGGCCGCTGTTCAATAGTGATGGTTTTAAATTCCATATATCAGGTCAATTTTTTATCGGTCATACCGGGCTTTAGCCCGGCCCATTTAAAGCTTTGGTAAGGAGTGCATTGATGATTTAATGTCCATGCACAGCACTCCGTTATCTATATCTAAAACAAATTATCACAGTATTTTAGGCCTGCATAAACACCTCAGCGTTTCCGGCTCCCTAAACTGAAGCCCTTGGAAAAACACTTTTCAACGGTTATCATTTCAGTAAGGAAGCGGCCGTATCTGCTGCGATACCGGTTATCATTTCCTGATAAAATATTGCGAAGGCCACGGCATATTCCTGGTTATGAGATAAGGATATATCATGATTGTTGAAACCTGATTCATCCAAAATATCTTTTATCTTCCCAGAAAAACTCAATGCCGGCGTCCCGTCCCTGTTTTTTACTATTTCAATATTTTTCCATTGTACACCATTGTTCCAACCTGTTTTGACGGCCTTCATGACAGCCTCCTTTGCCGCGATCCTAACTGCATAATGTTGGTACCTGTTAGGTTTAGAATCGCAATAAGCTATTTCTCGCAGGCTAAAAGCCCGTTTTAAATAACGCTCACCATGCTTTTCGATATTGCCTTTGATTTCAGCTATATGAACAATATCAACCCCCGATGTAATTTTTAGCATATTTTAATTTCACTGATCCTGTAAATTCCGTTTTATCCTGGCCGTCATGACATTTACATCTGTAAAAAACTCCAGATCGATGTCGTCATCATCCAGTTCAACATCAAATTCATCTTCAATTGTTGTAATGAATACAAGGGCCTGGCTGGATTCGCTGATTAACACATTAAGCTTATCATCGATCAGCATTGTATCTGAATTATGCAATTCAGGTTGAGCGTTGATCAGCTGATCAACGATGACCAGTAGTTTATTTTTGATTTCGGTATCGGTTAAATGGATTTGATCATTCATATGATGCGGTAGTTTTATTTAGGTTGATCAATTCTAAGAGGCTCTGATAGCTTTTAGGGCTTTTTTCCTTAAAGTATTCGAGCACCTCAGTGTAGTTTGAATCATTTATAAAGTTTTCGGTTAGCGACAAGCCTTTTTCAAGATTATAGACCGCGTGCCACCAATTACTTGGCGTGTAAATAATTTCACCTGGACGCTGCACGGCCACAAGTGGTCGGGCATTTGCAAAGCCCGGAAATTTGTCCAGGTCGGGAAAAAAGGGGTTTACCGCCCCGTTATATAAATATTGCCGGTTGTCGGGCGGATAAAAAAGCCATAGCTTGGCCCCGGAGATCACAGCGTTCCAAGCACTTGTATTCCAGATATCGAGGTGCAGCCGGGAAAAAGTACCTTTCGCTCCGATATACAACCAGGACAAAGTCGTTTTTCGCTGATTTGCAGGAATCATTTTATACCAACAATTAAAAATATCGGGGGCAGTATAGTGCGATTCCATTTTCGTTCCGAGATGAAATTTACAGTCCTTTAAATAATAGGGGTTGGCAGCCCGTGTCTTATTCATATACTGCAAATAATCTTCTAACAAGAAGGTACGGGAAATGGAGTCCTTATTGGAGTGTTTGCTTGCGTTCAACACCACCTGGCCAAATTCCTTTTTCAAAAATGAGCTGTCCCATAATTTAAAAGCTGGCCACTTTTCCATATAACCTTTCAGTTTAAATGGTGCTGATAGGTCCGCAGTATGAACATCGGCCTCTCCAACATGCTCATGACGGACGAAGTTTTGATACATCTTCATATTGCTTTATCTGATTATGTTTTATTTTTCATGAGAAAAAGTTTGTTATACATTTCAATATCTTTTCATCATTCTCCAAATCCATGATATCAAAAACAGGGGTCCCTAATTTGACAGAAAAATCATCCATGATAGCCCTCATCTCATCTTTTTCCAACACACGCGAATTCTTTACCCACATGTTATTGATATTCTTGAGCTCATTGTATACCGGGCTCATCGTACAAAACAAGCAAGTGCTGTTACAATAGTTTTTCACGGTTTGAATGGTTTGCTGTACCAGTTCAACAGTATCTGTAGGGTGGATAGTGCAAATAATAGCGTCGGGGCGCACCCCCAATAAATATTGTATCGGTGTTAGGATCGAACCCGCTTTAGAGGTATCCATATTGAAAGCCCTGGGCAAAATCCCCCCCTGGATACCCGTGATGATCAGGTCGGGCTTATTATAGTGCTGGATCCCTCTCAATATCGTTTCTATGTTACTTGTCCAATCTCTGAACTTGATTTCAACGTTCGCGTTATGCCCGAATGGAAAGGTAAAGGCCGAACCGACTACTGCGCCCTGGGGTTCAGTAGAAAGCTGGGAAACACGATACCCCTGCGCTGATAATATTTCCTTTACCCTCATTTGGTTAGTGAACTTACCCTGTTTACTCCCCGTACCCACACAAGCCAATACTGAAGTCTGGATCTTAGGCAAGTGACGGAAATTTTTTATATCATCAACTACTGCTTTCCTGACGGAGGTAAAGTGAATTTTGCCGGCATATTCTGGATATATTTCTTTTACAAGCCGGTTCAGGTGATCGAATACATCATTATCAAAAACGATGAAGTTTTTGTTACTCAGTATGCAGCTTTTCAATAACCTGTTCCCGAAAATAATATTTGACTCTACCGGAATATCAAGGAAATAGCCGATCACGATAGTATCGAACAAATCGAGTTCCTCTTTTCCCGGCTCCCTATTAATAGCCAAAAAAACCGATGCTGAAGCGCTGGTTTTGCCAGTGGTTGATGAGATACTTCTGGGATAATCGATAGACAAGACCAATTCTCCGCGGATCTGGTTCCTAAACTCGATTATCGTTCTGATCTCCTTTTCAGAAGAGGGGAATACAGCTATTTTTTCAGCAAAATCAATCTTAGCGGGTGTAAACAAATTCCTGCCCAAAACATCCTGCTCTGCCTGGTTCAGCTGTCTTGTTCCTGAACTGATGATATCATAATTTTTAGAGATATAAATAAATTCCGCGAGGTCTTTTGAACTGTTACTAATGATCAGCGCCTTTAATTCTTGCTCGTTTTTTGGGCCATTGTCTATAATCAAACGAGATAGGATTCCGGTAAAATGAGCTGTAGCGTAACTGGTTCCCGACGATATCTTGTAGCCGTTATCAGCCCAGGCAATCCTTTGCAGGCCACCTTTCGCTAACACCTTGGTTTTTTTGTTCTCATTATAACTGTACTCATTTTTGTTTTTGACAAGTCCGCAGCCTACCGAATACACAAAAGGAAAATGGGCAGGAAAGCACTCCACGTGCGGAAAATTATGAGATGAAGCAACGATAAGAACCCCTGATTCAGAAAGCGTTCTGCAGGCATTGAATAAAGCGGAGGACGGAGTGCTTACGGCTATTCCCATGCTGATATTGACCACCCTTAGCCCCTCAATGTTAAGACAATGCTTGATACCTTCTGTTAAAAGCTGTTCGCTGATCTTTCCTCCGGCAGCAAATAGCCTGACACTATGAAGTTCGGCTTCAGGCACTATCTTATGAATGATCGACGCTATAGCAGTTCCATGGCCCGTCGCATCCATATGCGGATCTGTACCCAGGCTATATAAATTCCCGTCGCTCTCTTTGATAGTATAGCCAATAACTTTACTATCGAGCAAACGTGTATGGCCAGCATCCACGCCTTCGTCTATTATCGCGATTTTAATCATTGGATTTCTTATTGAGCGTTAACGAAAAAGCATAATTGTCTGACCTGTCATACACATGATCCAGTTCGTCTATTAATTTCAAGTACTTTTTATAGTTTTTGAACCCCTGGGACAATGTCAGCCCCTCCCCTACATTTTTTGAATACGGGTATTCGGTGGTAAGGCCGGATCCTAAATGCTGAGTTTTTTGATTATAAAGTGCGATGAAATGCTTGATTATGCTATCGTCGGGGCCCGGTACTTTGTTATAGTCAAAAATTATACTAAAGATTGGAAACGGTTCACCGTTATCGATGCTCAGTGGAAAGTCTTTTTTAGCTACCTCTATCCTCTCGACCGCTGCGTAAATCGAAATGTTGTTCTCCAGAATATTTAGCGCGATAGAAAATGCCTCTTCGAAAAAAAACGGCTGTAAAAAACAGCTTACCCTGACGAAATATTTGAACTTTCCAGATATCGCTGTAAATGCGGCAGGAATATGCTCAAATTCAACCGATTGAAGTTTTTCGAGAAAAGGATATCCGAATGTTTTAATGGATCGGGTTATTTCCGCTGCGTAATCGTAGGTAGCAAATGAATTCCCCCCCTCGATCAGGTACTTCCAGTTTTTTAGTACTGTGTTGATCTCAACAGCCCGTGCCCCTGAAAGCATTCCGGATGCCTTGATTGCTGAGAGGCATTTGATACAAAAATCACACAAATTATAGCTGGCATTATTGAGCAGCTCCAGGCCATCTATCCGTTGTTTTTTAAGCTGCGGCAAATCTATCAACGCACTTACAAGTTCGATGCTGTAATTATTGGTATATCCTTTATGAAATAGTGTATTCCCTGCGATAAACCGCTCAATATATTCTTCCTGCGATGTAAGTGTATTTTCCATATCAATTGATTTGCTGGGTGGCCCCGAACGGGTTATTTATTAGAATGCCCTGTGTTAACTTTATTTGTATGGCCGGGAAAGATGATCAGGTCAGGTCTGCTGTCCATCAATAGATATTGATATTTCAGGCTATCTTCCGTTTTCGTTTTCCAGGGTGTACAGTCCGGCATGCCCTCTTTCAATGCCTGGTGGGAACACGATAACTTATCACATACCGGCAAATATTTGCATGAACTACAGATCTCGTTCAACTGCGAACGGTCATAATCCATATACGGCTGATGAGATTCTATTTTAAAACCCTGCGATACATGACTGATCGCTTCCTTTCCCTCATGGATCGTTTCCCAGCATTTATGGATATTACCATCCGGATCTACAACAAGGCTGTACGGTGATACCCACGTAGCACACTCATCCTGTATTTCCGGAAGTACCCATTTCAAACGCGCTTGCTCCCGCTGGTTTTGAGAAGCCCAGCGGTTATAACGGTTTACCAGGTTAAGCCTGAATGACTGCTGAAAATCAAAAAAGTCGCCTACGCTAAACCTTGCGCTCAGATCCGACTCATTAGCCTCTTCATACGTCCGTAACCAGGCCGTACTGAAAGAGATCTGGTTTGAACGCATTGGCCACAATCCAAATACATGAAAATCCTGGAATAGTTCATCTATCGAGTCCGCTATCTCACGGTCTGTATTGATCCGTACCGTAACATGCATCCCCGAAGGCATCAAACATAAGTTTTCCAGGATCTGAAAATAGTTCTTCTTCTCATTGTTCCGACCCTTTAGCGGACGGCTTTTATCATGTGTTTTTTGAGGGCCATCTATCGTGATCTGCACATTTTTTACATCACACTTCTTTAACAGTTCCCAATTATCAGAGGTAAGCAGGATACCATTCGTGATAATATTCGCCGAATAGCTCATACCGTGTTTTGCGCAAAGCTCCTGCAGCATTGGCGTTAGCCTGGATATCGCATTCTTATTGATCAGCGGTTCTCCCCCGTACCACGTAACATTCAGGGAATGCCATCTTTTTACAGGTGACTGCTCTACCACATCATTAATATAAGTAATGATCGCCCGAAGGTTCTCGATATCATTTAATGACTTATTCGGCTTCACAAACTCAAAACAATAAGGGCAACCCATATTGCACATAATGGTTGTTCCAACCGTCAGGTTGATACTCCCGTCATCCTTATCATACAACAGCTCCTTCTTCTTCGAATAAAACTTATTGTACTCTTCCCGTTCATTTAAATCGCTCCTTACAAAAAAGCCTTTGTCGTAAAGGTACCCCAACAGCTCCTCCTGACCACTTAACTCACTATCCCCAGGGCGTAATGACGTTTGACCGACACTTTCAAGATAGGCCCCCTGCTCCCAGGTTAAAACCTCAAGGCCTCCGCTGATCAAATTATAGATCAGATACTCAGACTTCTCTGCTACCGGGACTATAACATTGTAAAAACTATATTTGATATCCTTCATCTTCTGTAACGTCTATATTTAAACCAACCATCTAAAGAGCCGGTCGAAACACTAATGCCGACCGGCCTTTGAATTACAAATTAGAACAGCAAGCTGTCTTCGTCTGATTCGATCGCAGCGTTTACCCCCCTGCAATCTGTTCCGCTTCCGAATTCCCTGCAGAAAGCTTCCACTGCCTGGGTGTTCGAATACACGTCTTCAACTTTACGAGGTTTGATCAATTCTTTGATCTGCTCGTTTGACACTGATTGTTGATTGTTCATCCTTTTTTTGATTTAAATTATTGATTAATAAACTGTTAAAAAAAGCAAACTAAAACCCCTCCTGAGTGGTGAAGCGGTTTAGATGGTACACCTATAGCTCCTTAAGCAAAGATTCGCTTCCCTGCTGTATTGTTGTTATATTCCCGGGCCTTTCAAAAGGTGATCTACTCACTTATGGCAGTTCTTAATACCTTATCCCGGTATGGCTTTAAGTCTGTGATTTGATCGATACTTACCAACGACGTTGGAGCAATGCCTTTTGTCTCGATGCAATTAAATTTATTCAGGTATAATTTTCCGATGAGCGCATCGGTGTAGAAAACTACTTTCGAAGGAAAATTCAGATCATACCTGTCTGCAAGGACACCGCCTGTGCTTTCGCTGCCAATAAGAACTGTATTGGCCCTGTTCGCTAAAATACCGGCGATAAAGATCTCCGATGCGCAGGCCGTATTTTTATCGCATAAAACAACAAGCTTTGCTGTCGGATTCAGGTGATAATACTGATTGGACTTGATAATGAGGGGATCTGAATAATTACCTTCAAAATCTTTTATCTTATATATGGTAGCCGGCTTATCAAAAAAAACAGACAGCAACCGGAACACTGACAAACCGATCCCGCCACCGTTGCCCCTAAGATCGATGATGACTTTGCGGGCATTCTTCACATTATCCCAATTATTTAAAAACCTTCTATAAACATCTAATGTCCAGCTTGATATCTGGTAATAAGCCACATCTTTATCCAGCATTTTAAAATAACATTGCTTTGGTTTAAAGTTTTCATCAACCGTTAAGGTGCCATTATACTTCATGCACACCTTTTGTTGCATGCCATCAATTCCCTTAACAGTCAGGACAGTACTATCCGCTTTGTGCTTTCCAAGGCCATCCAAAAACTCGCCATTGAGGTTCTTTGCATCTTCCGGATCGTTTTTCCTCAAACTATCCATAATATCGGTAACCAACCGCTGGTCGATTTTTATAATTTCTTCGCCCAATGGCAGCACCGTTTTATAGCGTTCATCGAAAACTGCCGCGACATAAAGTTTATTACTTATGCTATAGGCTCTCAGCGGCCTGATTACTTTTTGTACTGGCTGGGCCTTAATTGCGCCGCCTGACTGTATATTGATACCCAAGTGCGGATCATGAAATTCATCTTTTAAAAAACGTGATAATATCCCCACATAGTTATAAAAACCTGCGGTATCCGTATTTAACCGCATTATTTTCTGAAGCTTCCGCATCGCCGAATCTTTATTGATATTTCTTTCGGCGTAAAAAGGGTAATTTTTAACGGAGCTGAGTACAGCATTATTGATCAAATCCCGCTCAGCCAGCTTATCATCCAGATCGGACAGATAAATACTTGAGCCAAGGACACCTCTTTTTTCCTGATCTGTCGATGAAGAAATGTATTCGCTCATAAAGTCGGAGGACGTCGACGGCTGTTTCCTGTTTTTCTTGGCAACTTGCGGCAAATAAAAATCCGGGGGAAGGCTGACATATTTTACCGAACCGTGTACAACCGCTAAATCAGCTACATAAACTTTTAACTTCAATTCCGGGTTGACCGGCACTGCCAGCACCGCGAGCTTAAATTTATCACTTAAAGGAAAAAGGCCCTTATCTTTAAATATTACTGGCAGTTCCTTGCTACTGTCCCATTCGCCCAGGTTATCTGATAGCTGGTTTTGGTATCCCTGATAAGTTACTTTTATAGTTTTTGAATAAAAAGTCCGGCTGTAAGGATTGTACATCAAAAATAAAAGGCTCCCCACATTTTCGAGATACAAGTCAGTTTGGAGAAAATGCTCGGAAGAATCCAGTTTGGCCTGGTAATAGAAATCGGTTTTCCATATATAACCCTTTCCCATACCTTCGCCAGCATCTATAAGCGGGTAAGCTTTTGTACTTAACCTATCATAGAACTCGTATTCTGGGAATAGAAAATTGAGCGTTTTTTGGTTCTTGTCCTGCACGATGCTATACACTGTTTTGTCGTTGACAAAATCAAGTGTTTGGGCTTTCCACTGGCAAAATCCCGAAGAGGGGAAAAACGAAATAAAAAGCAATAATATCTTTATATTTTTCATCTCTGATTTTGATTAGGCTACTTCGAGTCCGGCAGTTAAATGAACATCCAATTCGTATAATGATCCAAGCTCTTTCAGCAGTGAACTTTCGATAAATTCCCACTGGTCATCCGGTGTGAAGCCGCTAAAGCGGGAACGGCAAATGGTTATAACTTTCGGTACAACCTTGCTCTGCTTTAGTTTCCGGGTTACTTCGGCAATCCGTTCGCTGATCAGCTCCCGGTCTACTTTTAAGGTAAAAGGGTAAAGGTCCGGATAGGTATGCTTGTAATCATTAAGTATAAGGTGATACTTACCATCTGATTCATAAACGTTTGATTTAAAACCCAGAAATTTACTTTGGTGGTAAGGTGTACTATGAAATTTTTCATATTCAGCTTTTGTTATTTCAATGCTTATTTCATACAGCTCTACGGGGTTTCCGGAGCAGGAAAAATAATCGAGATCGATATCCAAGGCTATGGAAAGCTCCGTTTCAGGCATTTCGTTGATATTATTTAAATGAAAATCAAAGATTTTCAGATCATGATCTATTTCTGAAGCCTTCTTTATTTCTTCGGTAACAGGCCCTGAAAGCAGCTTCAACCCGTCCGCATTATAAGTCCTGACATACATGAGATGATCTCGCTTGGTAGCTTTATGTTGCACTTTAAACCAATAGATACTGCTGAAAATGCCTTTGTACATAGCCGGCATTATAAATGAGCCTATCCCGATTTCCTCATGCGTGAACGCCCTAACTTCACGCTGTTCGGCCGCGTTCACGCAATTAATGGACTTATTGAACCTGGGGACCCCCATATCTCCATGTTCATCTATATGGTACAAAACATTATTGGCTGCAGGTAACATACCATTCTGTACACATTCAGTCCACACATAATAAGCTTCATTATGCTCTTCCAGAATAAAAACTGGTATCTTTTGTGATCTCATATAACTTTAAAATATAGGGATGTGGTTTATAGCTTCAGTGCGTATTTCATAAATTTAGACCATCAGCTTTAGCTGAAAATATTTATTACACAAGCACCGCTGATGTTTACACCAACGTTAGGTTTGATGTAGTTATCTGCTCCGGAGAACGGACTGATCACTGTTTAAGGGGCTTTTCAGAGATTGGTTAGTGCCCGAAATACTTTAAATGCTGGCTTCACGATGGTAAAAAACATAAGGTGGAACCATTTCTTCGTTCCTGTTAAAATGTGCTTTTATTGTTTTATAATTTAAAACGCAGTACATCACCGCTTTCCACCAGGAAAGAAAAGAAACCAGTAACCAAAATAAAGGATAGAGCAGAATACTGAGCATGGAAGGGTTTTGCACAAACCTCTTTTCTTTAGGAGCGTATGTTAACAGCAATAAATAATAGCATTCACTTAAACAATAGCTTATCGATAAAACGGCGATAAGGCTTTTGAAGCCTGTGGCGGCTACTATCATCACCAGTATTGGAAACAGTAATAACAGCAAAACAGATACAAAATCCTGTAAGGTACGTAAACCGATGACACTGCCTGATTTAATTTGGGCGAAATAAAACGCATGCTCTTTAATAACAGTTTCAATGTACCCCCTGTACCAACGGGTACGCTGACTTATCAATTGGGGAAGACGGCTGGGCGGACGGGTCAAAGCTTCTACATTTTCAAGATAAAACACCTTCAAATTAAGCTTGGCGCCAATAGTAGCAGCTTCCCGGTCCTCCCCACTCCTTAAACCGGAATGCATTTTGTAAATATCAAGCAACATGGTTCTGCGGTAACAAGATCCGGCACCAGGCATAACAGGGACAGACCGCTCTTTCTGGTGAAACTTATAGTATGTCCTGGCAAAGCAATATTCCAATTGTTGCATTTTAAACGTAAGGCCGCTTTCCCCAAATGGATACATTCTCAAATAACAACCCATAAATTCTTGCGAATGATCCAGACGCATGACTGCCATTCTCAAATTTTCAAGATGGCCGAGGTCTGTATCAAAATCTGACAGTGTTAGATAATCATAAGAGGTATTTATGGCCGTCAAATTCAATGCGCCAACTTTTTGTGTATTGCTGGCTATGGCTGCCGAATAAAACCCGCTGTCAACCCGCTGCTGAAAACGTGCTAATATTTCCCTGCTCTCATCATTTGAACCGTCGTCGATTAATATAACATCCAGCTCATCGGAATACTTGTGAGCCAAAGTTGAAAAATACTCCAGGCGACCATAATAATATGCTATGTCTTTACACTCATTGAATTGAGGAATAAGCACGGCCATTCTTTTCGCAGAAAAAGCTGGCTGTTTTATCCACGAAAAGAGATCTAATTGTTGATGTTTCGGTTTCATGATATTTGATTTCGATCTGATAATCCTTGCTCCGGGGCTTCATCGTCAGATTATAAGACGTTAATGCAGGCGTATGCGCACGGTTAATACTTAACAACTGCAGACATTGTATTGGAGGCAGATGGAATGGAAAACCTCTATCTTATTACCAGAACAAGCTGTTAATTATCCGGATATTGTTCGATGGGCAGCTGATAACTTATCATTTTTCAATAACTGTAATAAATCTTTAACCTGACGATCGGGATGGGCGACGATATAGCTCATTACAATTCTATGAACGAATGCAAGTGTTTCTAAAAATCCGGGATCAAAGAACCGTAAATTGCAGCTCCAACGAAATGCAAAGGCGTCCAGGTATTGAGATACCGCGCATTCTAATGGATAATATGTGCTTTGATGGTCTTGGTAACCAATTGGGCTGTCGTTTCCTATCAATGACGCGGAACCTAATTTACTCAATTCCAGGTTAGCATACAGATCACAATTCCCGCGCAAGTAGCTTTCATCCAGGCCAAGATAACCATGGTCAAAAATTATATGCCGGCATGCATTTACAAGGTTTAGGCGGAAACCTGCCGCAATATCCGAAATAGTAGCCTCATGGTTTAAAGTATGAGTCAAGTAAATGCCTCCTGTGAGGCATCCGATGGTTTCATTAAATTTGCTTAAAAACCTGTTAGCCACAGGCGATGCAAAAATGATGTTGTTTGCTTTGTTCAGATGGTTCAAACTGAGCAGGAAACCCGCATAGAAAACGGGAGCCAACCCAAATTTCAATGTTAATGGAGATGAAAGGATTTCAGTATATGCATCATCGGTAAAATTTGTCACATAGGCAGTTGCCTTCTGCGGAAGATGCGATCCGCTATATTTAAGATCGCTGTCAACATATCCTTGATAGCCTAAAGCTGATGGTTCACCGGATAAAACCCGCCTCCAGTATGCAATATCCCTATCTTTATTTTTTGAGCATTGGAAGTTCTGGTGTTCGGTGAATTCTTTTAACTGAACTGGTGGTGATTGAAAGAACGGATACTTTCCGAGTTTATGTTTTGAGTAAACATCCGTTATTTCATCTTTCAGTATCTTAACGGACCATGCATCTGAAATAATGTGATGGAGTACAACACTTACGTTGTACAGTTGCCCGCTGATTTTAAAGAGCAGAAATTTACTCAGCGGCCCATTATTTAACTCATGAAAACTGATCATTTTCTTTTGCACCATAAAATGGTGCTGTTCGTGGCCCGGCAAAGTGCTGATATCATAATATTGGAGATCAAAGCACTCCAATGCTTCGGGCAAAATAACCTGTCTGACCTCGCCAGCTATCAAGGGGAAAATTGTACGTAGACTCTCATGCCTTTCATACAAGACACCTACTGTTTTTTTTAAAACTTCAGCATCAACTTTTTCAGGATAAAAGTCTAAGATCAGCGCATCCTGATATCCTGATTTATCTGGATGGGTATTTGCCAGCCACCACTTTTTTTGTGAAACGGAAGGCGCAATTATTTCTGCCGGCATGTGATCCATGTTTAACTTATTGAAATGTCAAATTGAAATATCAAAGCTTAGATTTTTTCGGTGCTGCCTCCCAACCCCGTTTTTTTTACCAGGGGGCTTCCTTTATAATATACTGTACTGCTACTTATCAGTGGTATGTGTACATTCAACCGATCCCGGCAATTGACCCAGGCGTTGCAGCTTCCGTTTAAGCGCAGGTTTGCCTCATTCGCGGATAATTCTTGCGCATGAATGTCTCCGCTTCCAGACAGATCAATAGCCGCGTGTTGTGTTTTTCCTGACAGGTCAAAATCTGCAGATCCTTTGCCGGTCACCTTTAAATCAATGCAATCTAAAGCCGCTTTTACTTTTCCCGAGCCAATGTTCAAAATTCGGACAGAAGGTCCGGTTAATTTAACATTGAGCGTGTTGATATCGGCAGAGCCTACATTTTTTATAGTTCTTACTTTTTCGGCGGGAATTGATACTTTGATAGCGGTTTTAGGATTGAACCAGATACCAGGATCATTTTTGATAACGAGCGTACCTTTTTCTGCTTTCAATTGTATGTGGGGTATGATATTGCTGTCTGCTTCAATAACGATGGCGCCAGTATCGGCTGTGAGATAAACATTTAGTTGCGAATAGATTTCAACCGATAAATAACTATTTACATGATAAGCTTTCCGCAGGCTTTTGCCATCGCCGTTAATAGCCTGCGCACTGGCACAGGAAAAAACAAGCAAAAACAGCAGTGAAGCCAAAACATTCCTTGCTATGAACCGTTCAATATATCCTTCCTGCGATGTAAGTGTATTTTCCATATCAATTGATTTGCTGGGTGGCCCCGAACGGGTTATTTATTAGAATGCCCTGTGTTAACTTTATTTGTATGGCCGGGAAAGATGATCAGGTCAGGTCTGCTGTCCATCAATAGATATTGATATTTCAGGCTATCTTCCGTTTTCGTTTTCCAGGGTGTACAGTCCGGCATGCCCTCTTTCAATGCCTGGTGGGAACACGATAACTTATCACATACCGGCAAATATTTGCATGAACTACAGATCTCGTTCAACTGCGAACGGTCATAATCCATATACGGCTGATGAGATTCTATTTTAAAACCCTGCGATACATGACTGATCGCTTCCTTTCCCTCATGGATCGTTTCCCAGCATTTATGGATATTACCATCCGGATCTACAACAAGGCTGTACGGTGATACCCACGTAGCACACTCATCCTGTATTTCCGGAAGTACCCATTTCAAACGCGCTTGCTCCCGCTGGTTTTGAGAGGCCCAGCGGTTATAACGGTTTACCAGGTTAAGCCTGAATGACTGCTGAAAATCAAAAAAGTCGCCTACGCTAAACCTTGCGCTCAGATCCGACTCATTAGCCTCTTCATACGTCCGTAACCAGGCCGTACTGAAAGAGATCTGGTTTGAACGCATTGGCCACAATCCAAATACATGAAAATCCTGGAATAGTTCATCTATCGAGTCCGCTATCTCACGGTCTGTATTGATCCGTACCGTAACATGCATCCCCGAAGGCATCAAACATAAGTTTTCCAGGATCTGGAAATAGTTCTTCTTCTCATTGTTCCGACCCTTTAGCGGACGGCTTTTATCATGTGTTTTTTGAGGGCCATCTATCGTGATCTGCACATTTTTTACATCACACTTCTTTAACAGTTCCCAATTATCAGAGGTAAGCAGGATACCATTCGTGATAATATTCGCCGAATAGCTCATACCGTGTTTTGCGCAAAGCTCCTGCAGCATTGGCGTTAGCCTGGATATCGCATTCTTATTGATCAGCGGTTCTCCCCCGTACCACGTAACATTCAGGGAATGCCATCTTTTTACAGGTGACTGCTCTACCATATCATTAATATAAGTAATGATCGCCCGAAGGTTCTCGATATCATTTAATGACTTATTCGGCTTCACAAACTCAAAACAATAAGGGCAACCCATATTGCACATAATGGTTGTTCCAACCGTCAGGTTGATACTCCCGTCATCCTTATCATACAACAGCTCCTTCTTCTTCGAATAAAACTTATTGTACTCTTCCCGTTCATTTAAATCGCTCCTTACAAAAAAGCCTTTGTCGTAAAGGTACCCCAACAGCTCCTCCTGACCACTTAACTCACTATCCCCAGGGCGTAATGACGTTTGACCGACACTTTCAAGATAGGCCCCCTGCTCCCAGGTTAAAACCTCAAGGCCTCCGCTGATCAAATTATAGATCAGGTACTCAGACTTCTCTGCTACCGGGACTATAACATTGTAAAAACTATATTTGATATCCTTCATCTTCTGTAACGTCTATATTTAAACCAACCATCTAAAGAGCCGGTCGAAACACTAATGCCGACCGGCCTTTGAATTACAAATTAGAACAGCAAGCTGTCTTCGTCTGATTCGATCGCAGCGTTTACCCCCCTGCAATCTGTTCCGCTTCCGAATTCCCTGCAGAAAGCTTCCACTGCCTGGGTGTTCGAATACACGTCTTCAACTTTACGAGGTTTGATCAATTCTTTGATCTGCTCGTTTGACACTGATTGTTGATTGTTCATCCTTTTTTTGATTTAAATTATTGATTAATAAACTGTTAAAAAAAGCAAACTAAAACCCCTCCTGAGTGGTGAAGCGGTTTAGATGGTACACCTATAGCTCCTTAAGCAAAGATTCGCTTCCCTAAATAAGGGTTTCGCGACAGGATATAAGCACCTGTCACATAGCCTTATTCTTAGTCGCCCTCCACGCTTAACACCTTGATGGGCACGGACTATACCTGAGGTTAAAACAGCAGACTGTCTTCATCTGCTTCAACAGCAGCATTAACGCCACGGCAGTCTGTCCCTTTTCCAAACTCACCGCAAAATGCTTCAACCATTTGCGTATTAGCATAAACGTCTTCAATTTTCCGTGGCTTGATCAATTCCACACCTGCTGTTTTCAAACCAGCAACTCTCGATTTTTTGTTTTCCATGATTACTTGATTAATGTATTATTATGTATTTAATTGATTCTGCATTAAGGCATTTTCCCCCGACCACTTTCGGCCGGGTTAACATTGGTCGCTGCCCCCAATTTGTGATCAGTTTGTAAAACATGATTAAAGACACCGCGGGCATTTATCGCTGAATAGTATTAGCCCGGATATTTTTTATTTGAATTGTTTTAAAATTGAAAGCTGGGATCGTACCTCAACTCCGTTGCGGATTGCTTGAAATAAAGTTAAGAGGGTAGCCTTTCCTACTAACATTTATTACACAAACTAACCTTGAATTTACACCAACAGCCGTACTGATTGAAAGCTTCCTTGCATTTACTCAATAAAACATCTATGTAAAAAACTTGGGCAGGTTTTATGATCTATGAATGGCAGCACTTACTTGAAGCAGTCCTGTAGTTCGCTAAATTTGGCCTGAAAAAGGGATGCCGGACGACTCCCAGGTAAAGTGAATACAGCAGGGAACGCGTAAATAATTTGTTTTATCAGCTTGCTTTTGCAGCGGAGTAAGGCATTGAAAAGCAACAAGGTTTAGTCAGAATTTAAACAATTAAATAAAAGCTATAAATAGCTTCAATGGCATAGCATTCTCCCTCACGTAACCATAAAGATCGAAAAAAAAATCTGCTTTTTGAGCTGAAAACAGTCCTTTTTGAAAATGGCGATGCCACGCCAGGCGGCCAGTCTTTGGGATCTGAACGAAAATAGGTTATCGCGGCAGCGGATGTTATCGGAACGATATTTTCACACGGGGAAATATTAAATTATCTTTTGCTTTTAAGCATGATCAAGCCGATAACTTCCTTGAATTTATCTTTGTAAGTATGCCCCAGAGTTAGCTGAATTTTACTGTTAACAGTGATCGTATTCCCTTCAATACTTTGAATCATCGACTTGTTAACTATAAATGATTTATGAATTCTTATAAACTGATTTTGGGGTAAGGCCATCTCAATTTCCGACATGGTAAGATAGGTTATGTGTTTCTCATCACCGATTATATGGACGATAACATAGTTTTTCAGCCCTTCGATGTAAACTATTTGGTTTAAGTGAATTTGTATCACTTTACCCCTGGTTCCGGGACTTATGAATAAGGAGTCCGGGCTTCGATAGGTATCTTTCAATAAAGTCCCTCTTACGGCCTCTACTTTTTGAACTGCCCTAAGAAATCTTGGCAAAGAAATCGGTTTTAAAAGGAAGTCTACGACATTCAGGTCAAAAGCATCTACAGCATATTTATGATAGGCCGAAATAAAAACAACGGCAATTCCGGGAGGTATCAATTTTGTCAGTTCAAGCCCGGAGAGGTCAGGCATATCGATGTCTATAAAAACCATGTCTATATCATCTCTGTTATTTAACTCTGACTGGCCCTGAACAGGATTTGTCGAGCTGCCTGCAAACTGTAACTTATCAGATTTCAAAATATAGCCCTTAATAGTATCAATCGAATGTATTTCATCATCGATAACGTAACAATTCATATTATAACAAATTAATGTAAAGCCTTAGTGCATAGGCCTCAAGGTCCTGTTCGATCTCTAAGGTGTAATTACTCATATAATGCAGGTCCAGTCGTTTTCTAATATTCTTCATACCTATCCCGAAGCTTTCGAAATGATTACCTGATCTTTTCTTATTTGTAATCATCAGCAGCAATTCGCCATTTTCTACACTAATAGAGATCTTGGCAGGATCCTCCTTTCTTCTTAACTCTCCATATTTAAAGATATTTTCTATCAATGTTATAATAATTAAAGGAATTATGCGCATTCCTGAAATTTCTCCGCTCACCGACAAGTGAATATTCAATTCCTTATTAAAACGCTCCTGGTTCAAGAAGACATAATTCTCAATATAGGTCAATTCAAATTCCAGGTCTATCTTTCCATCCGCTCCAGGTTCTTCCAATGCGAAACGCATAACATCGGATAACATCAACAATCGTTCCCCCGCCTCTTCGGAAAACCTCGCGACATCATTGTGAATCAGACTGAGGGTATTAAAAATAAAATGAGGATTGATCTGCGCCTTTAAAAAAGCAATATCCGAAAACAGTTTTTCATTTTCGAGTTCCTTGAGCGCGATCTGGTTTTGCAATTTTCCGATCTCAAGTTCCGCTATTTTGTTTTTATACCTGATAGATGACACAAAAAAACCATAAGCAGAACCCAGGCCCATAAAATAAAAGCCCCGCCAGACACCCTCTCTGAAAAAATCTCCCAATTTACTCGGAGCATTCTGATACCAACCTATTTTATAATAGCATATTGAAATGATGTATTTAATAAATAAATACGACAATAGTTCAGCCACAAAGACCAGTAGCCATAGAATATATTTTACCCTACCCGAAAACCTGAAATTTAACAGGCATTGGGCATGTACATAAAATAACGTGATATTGAGGGTGTAATAGGTAATATAATCAAGTACCGAAGAAAACGTACCACTATAAGAACGTGAAATTATAACCTCATACGCAATAAATATCGCCCAAAAGATAAAATGATTCTTGATTGGAAAATTCCCAGGTTGAGGTTTTAACTGCATTGCAATTCAAATATAATCAAATGAAGCGTTGGTAACGCTTAAATTGTTTTTCGTGTAATAGTTTTTGTTGTTATATCCTTATTTTTTACAATTGGATTATAACCACCAAATATGAAAACGAAACTAAAAAAGCTCACATTTCCGAAGTACAAATCTTTGTATAAATACCATGACAACCAAAATGGAAGGTTTCCAACTGAAACAGATCCCACCACAGTAACTATTGTGACCACCACTCATCTATCATTTAATAAATAAATTACACAATAATGCCCATCAAAAAAACAAACCGGTAGTACGATTTTTCGGTATTGACATATCGTCTTTAAAATTATTGGTAACAATCTGGTCAGGTAAGGGATATTAACCATGCACATTCTTCTTTCCAAAGGGATTTATTTTCAACATAACGAATAAAAAATTGGATAAGAGAAAGAGTTAGCTATGCTTTAGCTTGAAAAAATTCGAATTGATGAACATGTTTCGTATTCTACTAGTGATCATTGGATTTTTATGTGTGTACTAAAATACTTACCAGGGTGGGCACAATGTTTAATTTCAAAATAAAAACATCAAAGGTTCAACATAGCGCAGTCCCTTATCAAATAAGGAGGAACAGTCAACGCTTTGGTCTTTGTTCAATAAACTTTGAAAACGCTATCATTTAAATAAGTCAACAATCATGAAAAAGCTAAAATTAAACAAAATCGGGCTTGACAGAGAGGTGATCTCCCTGATCAATACCAGGCAATTAAGAGCAGGCAATCCTACATCTTCTACACAAACCGACGGTTGTTTTCCGGGCACATGTCACATCGCTACTTGCTGTAGTAACAGCATTATACATCCCAGAAATGATATCAGTAGTTTTTCAAAAGAAAACAGGCTCTGAAATCCTCATTATTCAGGCAATACAAAATAACAGTTCCCGCTGAGGTTATTTTGTATTGTTTAAATACTCTTCCCTCCTGCCAAAATGACTCCATAAGCCATGCGATCCAACGATTCTGACGATTTGCTAATAGACGACCAGATCCACATGATCAGGGAGAGGCTGCAATCGCCTGAACTGATTTCGTCGATCAGCCGCGCCACCCTGGATACCGGCTTGTTAGGACTGTCGCTCTTTTATAGCTATTATGCCTTATACACCAGTAATAAAACTTACAGATCAAGTGCAGAATATTTTCTCTGGGACGGCCTGCAGCGTCTTGATATCTACAATTTTAAGCCGATCCATAAAGTCGACTCTATTGATGCTCAATTATCCGGTATAGGCAGGTTTATAGAATTTAACAACAAGAACCATTTCTTTTTGATAGAATCGGAAGAGTATTTTGCAGATCTGGACCCATTAATGTCCGAACTGTTCACCCATCAAATAAACCGTTCAGACTTCGACACTTCAAGTGGGGCACTTGCTGCCGGGAATTATTTTTTAGCCAGGGATGGCCAAAATACGCTGGCCAATCACCATTTGAGCGATTGCGTGAAGGAAGCTTATCACCGGGCACACCGGGACCCTGAAGGCGACTTTTATTGGCCTGCTCCGCAATTGGAAAATAAGGTATACCTGGGTATTTCACATGGCTCAGCCTCTATGATAAATTTCCTTGCCGGTGTTTTTGAAAAGGGAATTGAGCAAACCTTAAGCCTCTTTACGATCAGGCGCGCGGCAAACTTCCTTATCAAACAAAAAAGAGACCAGGTCAATGGCTTATTTCCCAATTATATCGGCGAAGAGCCTTTTCAGACTCAATTTTCCCAATGTTACGGAGACCTTGGTATTGGGTACGCTTTATATAAGGCTGCCTTATTGCTTAATGACCCGGTTTTAAAAGACCAATCCTCAAAAATTCTCGAGACATGTCTTCATCGTTCAAAGGAAGATAATCTTACTTGGGATGCCAGTTTAACTTATGGTGCAGCCGGTCTCGCACTCGCATTTAATAAAATAGCGAAAATTACAAAAGATGACAGGTATAAATACCGCTCCATATACTGGCACAAAAAAACGGCCAGCTATGCAGGTCACGAAAATACATTCAGTGGATTTTTAAGCATGGTCGCCAGGGCTGAGGAATACGGCTGGAACACCTGTTTTAGTTTGGGGATAATAGGTATCGGAATTGCCCATATGCTGCACTTAAAGCCATCCATGCCCCCAATTGACGAATTATTATATATTTCATAAACTCTCCCACCTCCGGCTATTGTAAATGATCTAATTCAAACCTCCTATGTTACGAAATTTCGGTCAGATAGTGATCCGTGTTCCATTCTTCGATGCTGAAGCCTATAAAAATGTACCGGCGCCCCTTCCTCCAATTTTTGAAGAAGGAATTTATTTCGCCTCCCCTCAATTGTATGCCTCACTGCTCAAATATCAGGGGGTAGGGAGCAAAGAGGAGAAAAAAATTAACGAAAGTATTAGCAAATATTGGCTAAGAGCTTGCACACGACCGACTCCTTTCGGTGTATTCGCGGGAATCGCTGTGTTACAATTGACCCCGGGTGCTACAGATATAAAACTGTCTTACCCGCGAGATCATATTAAGAAAACACGTGTAGATATAACATTTGTAAACGAGCTGGTTAGTCATTTAGAGGGTGTCCCGGAAATTTTACCAGTTTTAAAGTTCCGCCTCAACGATTCTTTATATAATCTTCCACGCGCTGTACGATATATTGAATATCAGAACAAAGGAGATAACCGGACGTTTAAGCTTTCTTCAATACTCAAGTCGGCATTGCTAAATTCAGTATTCCGTTTTATGAAACCGGGACGTACCATAAATGAGCTGACAGAACATTTAATTACAAACACCAGTGCCAACCGGGACGAAGTAAGCAATTATATCAATGAACTGATAACAGCCAAAGTGTTTATCTGTGAGCTGGAACCACGAATGACCGATACAGATCCTTTGGATTCACTTCTGGCAAAACTAAAAGGCCTTAGCCCCAACCAAAAGATCAGCGCGCTCATTAATGATTTGACCGGAATATCAGTTAGTTTAAAAAAAAACGGGAACACAATTCTCGATTATCAGCATGTTGAAAAACAATTATCCGACCTGGTCAGCTCCCCGTTCCGCCGTAAAAATCTATTGCATGCCGATTTGTTTTTGAAATTAGGTTCCAACACGGTGAACAAACCGCTGATAGAGGAAATTACCTCCCAAATCGCTGATCTCTGCTGCTTAAAACAAACAAACGGGAACAATCTTTTGGAAACCTTTAAAAACAGGTTCGCACAGTTATACCAGGATCAACTTGTCCCGATGATGATAGCCCTTGATGTGGATCATGGTGTCGGCTACAATCAGTTCGATTTTGATTCCTATTCTGAAGAAGCCCTAATTTCAGATCTGAATAGTTCAAATGCCGACGTTTACAGGCCGGCAAATCATTCAGCGATCAGGGATTTTTGCATCAATAAATACAGACAGTACATTGATGATGGCTTGGATATGATCGAAATTGAGCCTTCTGAACTTCAACAGTTCGACAAAGACCGTAGTGCTCATCTCCCATCAAGCATGTGTATTTTCGGTAGCCTGCTTAAAACCGGAACTGAAATCAACCGCGAAAAATTTTCATTTCTTCTTAAAAACATTTCCGGCCCTTCGGGGGCAAACCTCATGGGCAGGTTCGCTTATGGTGATCAGGACATCTCGGAACTCGTCAACGATATTATTTCAAAGGAAGAAACAAGTGACCATGATGCGATTTACGCGGAGATCGTCCATACGCCCGCCGGTGGGATAGGCAATTCCTTAATAAGGCCGCATCTAAGAAAATATAGCATCCAATATCTCGGCGGACAAGGTGCCGATACAAAGGATCAGATCAACGTTGATGATATATTGGTAGCGGTCAAAAACGATCGTGTACATCTTTATAGCCGGAGGCTAAAAAAGCGTATCATTCCTCGGTTAACGACTGCCCACAATTTCAACAGCAAACCGCTCAGCGTATATAAATTTTTATGTGATTTACAGTATCAGGATAGGGATTTAATGGCAACCTGGGACTGGGGCGACCTGGAAAGTCTGACATACCTTCCGTCTGTGGTGTACAAGAACATCATTCTGAAAAGGGCCCGCTGGAAGGTCTCGGCCAAGCATATGTCCGGCCTCCCTGAACATCATGACTTGCGGCTAGCATTTCTGGAAGAATTCAGGCTGAAATATAAAATACCTTCAAAATTATTGTTGATCGAATATGAGGATGAATTATTGATTGACCTGGAAACGTCCACAGGAATTGCCTTGTTTTTAAAAAGCTTATCAGTCAAAAATGAAATCATTTTAGAGGAATTCATTTACAACAGCGATAAATCAATCATCTCAGACCCCAATAACAAGAATTACATAAGCGAACTTACCATACCAGTTTATACAGAGCAACGCCCAACCTTACAAACAAGTGCCAGAGAACGGATAACCTTAAATAATGTACAGCGAACGTTCCCTCCATATTCAGAATGGTTATATTTCAAAATTTATGGAGGCGCTCTCAACTTAGAACGGCTTCTGATCGAGTTCGTATACCCCTTCGTAACGAAAAACAAGACGCTATTCAAACACTTTTTCTTCGTACGGTATAAAGATGAATTTGATCATATCAGAATTAGGTTCTTCAACACGGACCTGCAAACTCAAGAAAAACTTTATCAACTTTTAATGAGTGGCGTTAAAGTATGGATAAAGAAAAAGATCGTTTTCAGAATTGTTATTGATAGTTACGAAAGAGAAATCGAAAGATATGGATTTGAGAAAATTATAGATGTTGAACGTTTTTTTCATAGAGACAGTCTAGCTGTTTTAAAATTACTGAAGCTTGGCAACAAAGGGTTCGTACCTAAAACTATCGCGGCATTATATAGTACCGATCAATTATTGAATGATTTTGGGTTCTCATTGAATGAAAAGCACCTTTTGATTGATCAACTTCGGGCTGCATTTTTCCAAGAATTTGGCGGAAACAAAGTGTTACAGAAACAGCTAAATGGTAAATACAGGTCAATGCAGGACGCTATCGATAATCATTTCGGGAACAAAAAAACATCCGACAAAAGAAAACATCAATTGCATAGCATTATAAACACCAGGAGCATTGATGCACTTTTGGATATAAACGAAATAGCAAGCCTAAAAAACACAGGAGAAACAGATCTCAATAGCCTGATATCCAGCTTGATTCACATGCACATCAACAGGCTATTCTGTTTTAGTCAAAGAAAACAGGAATTACTATTATATCATTTACTTGAGCGCCATTATCATTCAAAACTTATACGATCAACAGCGATCGTTTCATAATTCCACAAAATGACTATACTTGAAAAAATCCTATATCCGCTTAAAAAAGAGATTTTTCTTGACAACTACCAGGATACTAAAGTTCTTTTTATCAAAGGGGAACAAGAGAAATTTAAAGATTTCTTTTCTTTTGATGACCTTAATTTTTTTTTGAACACCCATGCAAACAGCATTCAGTTTCCAGAAATACGTCTATCTCTGGATGGGAAAATACTGGATCCGGGACTTTACCAGGAAACTATACCAGTCTATTCAAATGATTCATTTGAAAAAACAAAAATAGATCCACGAAAAGTCAGCGACCTGATCAATAAAAATGCCTCTCTGATTATCAGTGGTATTCACGAATATAACCTGAATATACAAAGCTTTGCGCATCAGCTATCAGAAGAACTTACCAGCGACATTAACATTACCCTGTTTTACAATACGATCAATCAACCCTCCTTTGATACCCACTGCGATCCCGTAGCGGTATTTACCGTTCAGCTTGAAGGGCAAAAAAAATGGGAGATTTTCGGAGAGGGGTATAACTCCCCGGACAAAGAAAATTCGCTACCGGCTATAGAATACGTACTGGAAAAAGGAGATATATTATATATTCCAAGCGGGGTATGGCATAAAGCTAGCCCCGAGACAAACAATTCCTTAAGTATGTCCATAGCTGTTCGGAATAATAATATATTGGATCTGATTGCCTGTATCCTGGAATGCTATATCCATCCCGAATTATTAAAAAATGAGCTTTATTATATGCCAATGCCCCGCGACCAGGAAGCTTTAACCAGACTCAAAACACAGATCAAAAACGATCTGGTTAAATGTATCGAAAACCTCGACGACCAACAGTTTTCTCAAATCATTGCAACGTTAAATCGTGAGGATAGAGTAAAGAAAGGAAATAGTACCTACCATGTTCCATTTGATCTGGGAAATTAATTAATCTATATCCGCAGACAAATTATTATAAGGCAAATGAGTAAAACAATACCGGAAGACCTTCTCGTAAGCATATTCAAACTCAAATGGTCAGATTTTGCGAGATCAAAAGAGGAGCAAAACATGACTTATGATTTTAAAAAAGTCTTGATAGTTTCAGAAAATAAAGAGTTAAAGCAACTGATAAACAGCAAACAGAAGCCGAAGGAAATCGATAAAATCAGGATCCTGAAAGAAGAATACGAAAAACTTGTAGTGCCGTTGAACCTAAAAGAAGATAACACTGTTCTCAGGAAACTTATAAAGCTTGATCGAAGGGTAGAAAGCGATTTTGATGGTGATAGCTATTTGTACTTAAAACAATGGGGATTATCTGTCTGGGGATTATATTATTACAAAAACGAAAATTTTGGGAAAGCAAAGTCTAAGCTTATTGAATGCATTGCCTTAAATGAATTTTTGATCGGCAAAGGATTAAAAACTGCCATATTCAGAATATTTGAACAAAATATGAACCTGTCGGCTATATATATTCAGGAAGGTCGAATAAAGGAGGGTTTGAGGCTAAAAAACCACCTCTTGCAGTATTTATCAAATGGCAAATCAAGCAAAATGCTGGTCAGCAGAATGTTTAAAGACAATCCATTATATCATTCGCACATATACATCAGAGAAGGCTGCCTTTACCAGCTTTTCAGAAAAATGGCGGCATGGCCATTAGATCATCGGAAAGACTTTTACGATGATTTTTTTGTTTTTAAACTGTTTTTCGATAAGATCAGCATGAAAGAAGATACCAATGATCGCGAGATTATGAAGTTTTGGATATATATCAAAAGAAATTTTTACAAGGGCAATTATGAAAAATACAAAGATGCTTTCACGCAATTCATGAACACCACCTTGTCTTATAAATTTGATATACTCAAACTCTCACTAATCTCAGATATTTTACAAATGGTAGAATCATCTGAAATTGGATATGAAAACGATTTTTATACTTTAACAAATACGTTTATAAGCGAAAAGCTCATCGGAATAAATGAGTTCAAAAGCCATTTCATCAGACGGATGCCTCCCGAAGCAGAAATTTCGCGACGGGCTGAAAAAAACAGCGGAAATAATACCTTTTGATAACTGCCATCTGCCGGATATCGATATTCCTGCATACCTGACCATTCTCATTAGAGCAATGGATTGTGTACCTCGCCCGGCGCCCCCTTATAGAAAGCGTCGCCGATGTGCAGCAACATGCCAATATGTTATGCACTGTAGACGGTTTCTGAGACAACTGGCACATGCTCAAAAACTATTTTGATGTTTTTAAAAGATGGAATGCCTACCGCATACCTGGAAGCTGGCTCGACGGTGATAAGCTGCCGTTTGGCAGGATTGGTATCCGTACCGAAAGGGGTGATAACCGCATGAGTAGGTTCAGCCGAGATGAGCAATACATTGATGAGCCTATGGTGTATTTTTCACTCACCGCCGATGTTTGGCGGGGATTTGCCCAGCAATGATCCCTTTATGGAAAAACCATTTTGGTTGTCCCCTCTTCGCCAATTCCGTCTGCATTCCTAACTACTTGATTATAATAATAAAAAGCGGGCAAATTCAAATTGGCGGCAGGGGCATTATGTTATGGTTTATCCACCTGGTAATTGCTCCTTACTTTTCCGCTGTTCAGTCTCGCATGAACTGCGGACCGTAAATAAGTAAACAAATAAGACAGCGTATATCGGGACTAATAAAATAGTTCGACTAAATGCAAGCTTAGCGTTTAGTATTGCCCCAATAAATTTGGTCAGTTTTTGAATTAAAATAATTCGGTGTTCAATAAATCCACCATGTTGAATTTATTGAACACCTTTTACAAAGAAAAATGGCTCAATTATTCGTGTTTCTCACGTAACTTTTGCTCCTCATATTTCTCCAAAATCCGCTCTACGATCATCAGGAAGCTATAAATGTGTTCAATTAATTTCCCAGTTTCGGTACACATGGGATTTATGGACAAATCCGGCAAAGGCTGTTCGATATCGAGCAGCCTTTTTGCTTTAATATTCAGCAAGTTATGAGCGAACGCCGGATTTATTGTAGGTGTTCGACACATACCATTTTTCCCCAGCGTATCTATTAAACCATTTTTGTAAGTACTAGGTTCGATCTCATCATTCATCATCTTTTCCTCCAACCTTTCAATTTTAGTTTCAATATCCGTCAACTCTTTTTGACGGTCACCAATTTTTTCGACTATTCCCTTTAACGTAGCTTGTAGATTGGGCGTTTCGGAGATATGTTACACCCTATTCCGGCATCCTTCATAAAAATTTTGTCGTCACGCCCCGGACCGCCAGCAGTGTAAATACACACATATGCCACCGTAAATTACCGCGGATTGACGAACTGATCATGGCCAGGCCTCCGTTTCAATACGTCAACCAAATTTTGATCAGGATCAAGCCACAACGGTATGAATGACTTTAACTTTGAAGGCACCTGCCGGAATTACCCGGAAGCCCAATGCTCTTCATTATTGAGGCGGGAAAACATTCATCTTCACATATTTATGCAAACCTATGGCAACAAACGATCGGCTACGCTACCCCTTTGAACGGCTCGATGAAATCATCGGCACAGCGCTCGTTCCCGGAAGCAGCACCTCGAAACAGATCAGTCTAAAAGATCTGCCCGGCCTGCAACAGCAAATCCGTTCCGAAATCGGAAAGATCTGGAAAAACCTGAGCGCTCAAACCTTCCTGCTCTTAAGCCATAAAAAGATCGCCGCTATGCTCCGGCAATACCAGGAAAGCCTGGACGAACTTAAATGGCAGGCCATAGTCAACATGGCCGCCTATCCCGAAGACAATCCCCTGAACAGCTTCTTTAATCAGGTCCTCGCGGAACTCGAACAGCTGGACCAGCAATTCCGGCGCCGCTACCGACATTATTTTAACGGCGAGACGGATACTCATAAATCAGCCGGCAGCAGACCGGCAGCGGGGGATCACCAACCTCTTTTTAAAATTACCTGCCGGCTGAGCGTCGACCAGGTCGCTATCCTTTTAAAGGCCGCCGACGAAACCCGGCTGCTGAGCGCCCGTTCGTTCAGCCTTGTTCTCCGCAGCATTACGCCTTTCCTTTCAACGGAAAGAATGCCCAATTTTTCCTGGAAAAGCGCGCGTAGCAGCACCTTGAAAATAGAAGAGCGGGATAAAGCGATAGCTATCGGCACGCTTGAGGAACTGATCAGAAAAATTAAGACCTATTGACGGGCTGCTGCTTCCGCTAAGACTGACGCACTCATCAGGGATGAGTACCTGTCGATTATCAGCCTCATCGTTTGACCGGACTCATGAGCCGGATACTGGAAAACCCGATCCGGATCGCGCTGGCTTATCGCTATAAATGATCTTTGATCCTGTTCTAAAATATCTAATAAATGGGATATTTTAGTTTAAAAGTTTGTACCAGTGTTCCTCTGGACAGGGTATCTTCCCGGCTGATCATTACATATAAATGTCGTTTGGAAGGTTTTCTGAACTTAATTGTACCGGTTGCCGTTGAATCTGCGTAGATGAATGTCGTTTTCAAGTTCAGGCAACAATCATCGGTGATCGTGTCAGTAACCACCTTTTTATTTATAACGGTGTCTGATAACAGCGTAATTTTATTCCAGGAGTTCTTCCGGGAGCTGATCTTCAGTACGATGACCTGGTCTCTCGCGGACACAGTTGAAACTGCATTCAGGGATACGCAAGGTGTCGTTTGCCTTACGACGGGGTTGAACGCGGGTGACCCAAATTGGATGAGTAAACCTATGCTGTAAAGAAAGACGCCTATTGAAGTTAAAATAACCGCAGACTTAAACCGGGAATTACTCCGCTTTATAGCATCATTGAAAGCAGTTTGTATCGAGGCAACTTCATTGGCATAAAAGGATTGCGGAACCGGGAATCCGGCGACCGTTGCCAGCCAATAGGCCAGCGTCAATCCCATAAAACCTAACCCAAGTACCAACAAAGCCCATACATTCCAGTCGCTCTTACCAAAAACGGTCGAACCAATGGTCGTAGCCGTGTAGACACTGAATACCCAAGCGATGGTAGCCTGAAGTTTTTGCACGGCATCTTTTCTGATTTGTGTAGAATTGTATATTTCTTCCGCTCCTATATTCAGCCAGAATATGTCTGAGCTCTGGTTTTGATCGTTAATGGGCATAACATTAAGAACATTTAAGTTGATATTGATTCTTGTGACCTAATACACAGATCAGGGTAAAGAGGTGAACTTCCGATGCCCCTTCTGCAGCTTTTTTATGTATCTGGTAACGCGCCTGTACATCCTGAAAACCCAATTCGCTTTCCATTATCGCATCCAGGTGATTAATACCTGTCATAGCTTCTTTGTCGCCCGGGGTGTTTTCCAGGCGCTCCATCAGATCAGTCCGGATCTGAAACAACGCATTTGTTTTTATACAGGGATCCGAGATCCAATGAGGACATCCCGGGGTAATACATTTGATATTTGGCATATGATATGGGGTTATTTATTCGTTGTACTGTTATCGTCAAGATTCCATTGAATCGACAGAAACCCAAACAGCTTGGGATGTTTAACGTCATATTTCAGGGTAACGGGTAAAGACATTGATTTGGAAAAATGAACCCGAAAAATGGCGTTTGCGTTTACCGTGTTCCTCGCCTCATTAGCATAAGTTTGGCCATGATCCAGCCAGATATCCTCACAGGCCAGTTCAAATTCGAATAAAGGGCTCCCGCCGCCTGACTTATCGTTAATCAATACTTTATTGATGCCCAGGGAAACCCTCGAAATATTTCGGGACAAGCCACGCTTACTAATTGAATCCTGTAAAAAGATATTGTTTAACTGCAGGTCAACGTTCCATGCTTTATTATGATTTTTACCAAGACCAACGAGGTATTCAAAAGAAATATTCAGGCTGTCGATCTTACCGGTATTCGATCTGTACCGGGAATTGATACCCAGTGTTGCCAGGCCTCTCGAGTTGAGCGCTTTCACCTTGGCATTATAAACCTGTTGCAGGCTATCCAAGAAGGCGCTTTCGTCTCTGTGCAACATTAATGCGGAGAGACTGTCACGCACTGCCAAAAGTCCTTTTGGAAGATCCATCAGATTATTGGAGTCCCTGTATTTATTAATACCGGCAACCAGTTCCTGAACAAGGGCAGGGTCTCCCGTTATTTTGTCTTTATAGATCTTCAATGCCTTTTCCTGAAAATTCCCGATGGCTTCCAGGCCTGATACGAGGATATTAAAAAAGTTAAAATCACTGCTGTCCCGGCGGTTTACGATCGCATATTTGAATCCGCCATTAAATATATTGTAGCTTCCGGAGTTGTCCTTACTCACCCCCAGTTGATATTCAAAATTCCGTTGAAATTTCCCTAACTTACTGTTATAATAATCTGACAAGTCCAATTTCCCGTGTTTAAAAAAATTGGCTGTTCCGAATAACGTAGACTTAAACGTAAATCCGCCATTATTTTCAGTCGTCACACCGGCCTGTACGAACTTTGAAAGCGCTTCATAGCTTATACCCGCTTTAGATGGCCCTTTTTGAAAAAAACGCTCCACTTCAGGATTGAACTTATCGGTGTCAGCCATCAGACTATCTGCCCGACCAAAGGCTTTTCCTGTTAGAACCAGCACAAACAGCGCCATGAGAGAAAGTTTTTTCATGATCTATATCAGTTTAAAGTATATGGCTTAATAAAACTTTTGATGATATTGCCGGAAAAGGAATTATCATCGGCAGTTGTTAACACGTTCCCCCGGGCGTCTGTAACCTCAACTGTGATTTTTCCACCGTTTGGCGCGCTTCCGGTTACCACAATTATCTGAATACCTGGCGCTTGGTTAACGGTGAATGACTGCGTGTCGCCATTATCAGAATTGATACATTTACCATCATTCCCCATGCTTACGTCAAAAAAGCATATACCGCCTTTCCCATCGTAAAACTTTACAGTGAAGGTGATAGGTCTCAGCCCTATTTCAGCTGTCAATTCCCGGGCAAATCTGTTTTTAGATGTTAAAACTTTATTCACATTGCTTTTAATCCACTGGACCTTTGGCGTTCTTCTCCTTTCCCGCCTGCTGCCTATATACGCACGCATGCTGTACTTGAGCGACTGGCCAGCTGCGTATTTTTGCTGCCAGCCGCCGCCTGCGTTAACGTTATAGTATCCGATATACCCGCCGGGCAATAACTCAAAAGCTTGGGTGATATGGTTGCAATAATCATATTGCGTGTTAGGCAGGTTAAAGTTTTGAAACCAGGATGGCAAAACAAAATCGGATACCTGAACGCCGTTAATCGCGTAACTGTAGCGGTCGTCTTCACAGGCATCACAATTTTCGTAAGCGTAAAGGATCCCACCGTTGGCCGAGTTTTCGATAAAAACGGTCAGATTGATATCCGGGTCGCCAAGCATTTCCAGCAATTCATGACTGGCGGTAACGGTCCATGAGTTGCCGTATGCCAAATCCGTACCGGCAAAGACTTTGCCGAGCGGCAAACCTTCATTCGTTAAATCATGATAGCCCAAAGCGCCGGCCTGGTCCGAGTTGTTTAGAATAACCAATTGCCAGCATCCGGCGGGTGCCTGACCGTCAGGATAGAAAGTGACCTCAGCATCGATTCCCCATGCCGGTTCAAAGTGTTCATGTACTTGTATCTGTAAGGCTGTAACTGCTGCGGCAACCTCGTCGTCTGTTAAGCCTGCAAATTGATTCAGGACTGCTATTCTGATACCGTTCATTGTTTAAGTTTTTTAGCGTGAGCAATAAGTTTTGTACAGAACAAATTTAAATCGCTTATAAACAGATAATTAAGAGGAAAAACCCGGTATATAAAACCGGATTTTTCCGGTACAAAAATTTGACAGGAGGTTTTATAATTGTATTCGCTTCAGTAAGAAAAAGGCGGTTAAGCTCTTTGAGGTATAATTTTTTTTGTGCAAATTAGATCGGCTTATGCAGGTATGCAATATTAAGCACAATAACAACCTAACATCGATCTGAATCACAAATTTCCCCATGAAGATAACAGTAGGTATAGCCGATGACCAGCAATTATTTCTGCGGTCATTATCCGGTCTGATCAATTCATTCGATAATTGCGTAGTAGTAGTGGAAGCCTTAAATGGTGCGGAGCTGCTAAGACAGTTAACCACGCTGGATAAGCTGCCCGATATTGTTTTGATTGATGTACAGATGCCGGTAATGGATGGTCCTGCGACAGTCTCCCGGATCGCGGAACGCTTTCCCTTAATAAAAACGGCGGCGTTGTCAATGAAAGAGGATGACCATTCGATACTAAGCATGTTGCGGGCTGGTTGCTCCGCTTATTTGTTGAAAGATGTGCATCCCAAAGAACTGGAAACGGCGTTGCTTCAATTAAGTGAAACAGGTTTTTATAATGGCGACACATTTCGGCTGCATTACCGCCGGCTGTTAAGGAATCAGGAAGAAATGAGGTTTACAGACCGGGAAAAACAGTTTTTGACTTTGGCCTGCAGCGACTTTACCTACAAGGAAATTGCCTCGAAAATGTTTTTATCCGAGAAAACCATCGATGGTTACCGGGAATCGCTGTTCAGCAAATTAAACGTAAAGAGCCGGACCGGAATGGCATTAGAAGGCATAAAATTAGGTCTGGTTGAACTGAAAACTAAGTAATCTTAAAAGAATAAATTATTTTAACCTTTAAATTTTTACATTATGGCTGCTTCTCCCCTTCTGGTTTTCCCATTTGGTGAAACCTTATCCAATCCTGGCAATAATGATAGCGGTGTAAACGCTGAGATCAAAATAGGAAAGGACACTACCGGTACGATCAATTCGGCGGTTCTGACCGTTACAATTCCTATTGATCCCAGATTATTCAGAGTCGTCCCGCCGGACGGCCAGGGTGAGTATAAACTGGCTAAAAATGAAGTCGGTTTTGCCAGTACGGACAAAATGTATTTACCCGAAACGGCCCAGCCCAAAGGCGGGAACGCGCTGTCAGTAACTTTTACTGATCAGCAGGGCTTTTTGAATTTACAGCTTGCGCTTGCCGAACCCAAAAGGGATTATGGCAACTGATCATGTGTAATAGCTTAAGTGGAGGGGGGATAAACCACATCGATAAACTCCCTCCATTTTAAAACCTCAATTAAGCTCGTGACAAATGGTGCACCGGGAATTATAAACAACTGCTCGATTGCTCCGGGCGGCTGCTGCGCTTCCTGAGGGAAATAAATGGATATACCGGTCGGCCGTTGTTTGTCTATCGTTTGTGAGGTTCCCCGCCCATCTGCATAAAATCCCCTGCCAATGGTACTTGCTGTTCTTATTGTGGTACTCGCTACTTTTAATGATTTTTTCAAAGCTCTGATCCCCGCCGAATACGGCTTTTTCAGCGCCGGTTTATCAGATCGCTCTACGAGATCAAGCATATAATTGTTCAAATCTATAAATTGATAGTCCATGTCCTGAACGATCCCAAATTCGTAATCATGAGCCCTGGCGGCCCGCATCTCACCAGGCAGTTCCGTGAAGGTCCGGATCATTTCTTCCATAGATTGGATCCAATCTTTTAAAGCAGCAATCATTTGCTGTTCATAGTCTTGCAGCGAAAAAGCAAATACGCCAATAGCTTTTAGGGCCGCAGCGCGTTTCCAGAATATATAATTCTTTCGGAAGGTATTCACCGCCAACCTGGCAAGCTGTTTACCATCAATGTTTCCCTGACTCTCTTTGATTGACCTGACAATAGCTTTGTAGTCATAACCGGGAGCGCAGATACTTCCTTCCGGAGCTACCAGGTGACTCACATTTTTACAAAGGGAAAAACAGGTATGCACATTTTGCATAAAACAGTTGAACATGAGCAATACATCGACCTGCTTTCCTTTAAAACCCATGCTGATCGCTTCTGCCAGCTTATCATTGGAAAGCAATGCAAAATCTATTGTTTGCGCTTCTTCAGAAGTGCCTGACCGCATTTTTTCAGTAAAAAAAGTATCCGGTCGTAAAAAGCGCCTATTTTTCACTACCAAGATTGTATTGTTCTCATCGAGCTTTTTTTGTGCCAGGACCTTATAACACGGAGATTCCGGTACCTTTGTGTTTACGTATAGAAGGTCCTCCTTCGCCTGGATCGGCAAATCATCGGCCATGCCTGCCCCCCCTCTGGCCGGGCTAACCTCTTCATCTTCAGGACGAGGCGGATCTTTCAGCTTTTTTTTAAAAATACCAAATGCCGATCCATGATCCCAGGTGATCAGCATGTTCTTTTCGGCCGGATAATACCGGTCTATATAACGAAATACCTTTTTTATGCTGTCGCTTTTCTGTGCAAAGTCACGGTCCTCCAATTGCTGCAGTTGCAACAAGGTGTTATTTCCTTTACAGGGATCGAAGATCAGTCGGCTAATGTAAGTCGCGTCGCTTTGAATAATTTCATCTTTTATCTGAACTTTATTTTCTATTGTGAGCAGGTTGAAACTGTCATGCGTATCAATTTCGAGTATTATTTTCAGAAGTTGATCAAGGTCTGCTTTCACATCCGCTTCATAGCCATCCTGGCCATTAAAATTAGTTGTAATATCCTCCAATTCTGCATATATTAGAAAAATAATATTCCATTTCCGGATAACAGCATGAGTTTCCATATTGCGTGTTTTTTACTCCTAATATATTCATTTAAAAGCGTTTCCCAACAGACGGAGACCCATTTATTATTAAAATATACCCAAAACGACGGCTTATCAAGTTATAATATTCACCATACCCTGCAGGACCCTAAAGGCTTTATGTGGATAGCGACCCAGGACGGGTTAAATCTGTTCGATGGCAAGGCCTTTTCCAGGTATACGGAGAACGCCGAAAAAACCCGAAAGCTTTACGGCACGGATATACGCTGGCTGATAACCGATACTTCCAGGCATTGGGTCTGGGTTTTAAATCCGGAGATCGTATTAAACGCGGTTGACTATGAAACCGGGAAAGTAGTTAAAACAATCAGGGGACTTCGCGCAGACAATGACGACTGGGCGGTGTCGATGACCCTTTATCGGGACCAGCTTTGGCTGGGTTGTACCAACGGTATCAAAATATATGATATCGTCAGACAAGCCTGGATCAACGGCCCTTCCTCCCCGTTTAAAAAAAACGGAGACGACGATCTGTACGCTGTCAGGACAATCTTCACTGACCGCTCAGGCCGTATCTGGGCTTTCTTTAAACCACTACGGGATTGCCGTTATTGACGGAAAGACCAAAAACATCATTAAGGTCATCACCAATGCACAACTGACCGGAGAAACAGGCCCGCTGATCTTTAAGACCGTTATAGAACTTAAACCAGGAGAACTTCTGCTTGGCACATCATCCGGTTTGATCGCCCTAAGTTATAACAACAGTCTGAAACTTGTCATCCGCCATCGGTTTGCCGGCCCCCTGATGACCCTGGCCCGCGAGCAGACCACAGCGATGACAAAGGCCGCCGGTCATATTTATCTCGCCGGAAACAGCGGCTTGTATAAGACCGACGAAGGACTGTCAACCTGCATCAAGATCAAGGAGTCCAACAGCAATGGCGAAGAATCCTGGTTAAACGAAATCAACCACCTGTGTACGGACAGTGATGGCAACCTGTGGATCGGTTGTAAACGGGGACTTGCCTATCTGTCCACTACCTCATCCGCGTTCCGGGGTTTTAATAATACGGGGTATGCACACGCCGGACTTACGCATACCTATAATCTGTATCCCTTACCTTTCGGTAAGATATTGGTTGGCCAGGAAAAAAGTCTTTTGCTGTATGATAGCACGACCGACAGATTCTCTAAGATCGACCAAAAAAGATCTTTCAATTTTGCCTTCACGGACTTCAACAAGCGCGTAATTGTTTCAGGTGACGACGGACTATATGTGTTTACCGCGGGAAAATTAATCCCCGTTAACGCTTATTACCCGGAATTAAAACCGGTGTCAGGCAACTATATCAACAGCGCAATAAGGATAGGTGATTCTCTCGAGGTAATAGGTTCAGATAATGACAGAGGTTTTTTTTGCTGGAATTTCAAACGGCGGACACTCCGGATGGTCAATAATAACAGCTCACCTATAAGGTTGCGAAGCAATATCGTAAAAAAAATCTTTCAGGACAGTTCCGGTCGGTTATGGGTATTATCCGATTTCGGGATCGATGTCATCGAAAAAGATTTCTCAAAAGTGAGTTATCTGAATATAAAAAACCCGGTTTCCGGTAATCCATTAAGACTGTATTTTGATATATGTGAGGTCAATGGCCGGTTTTGGCTGGCCAATTACAGCCTCGGAATAGTGGAAATCGACGCCGCCGGCAAAGTATTTCAAGTACTCAACAGTGCTAACGGCTTATGCAATGACGGTGTTTATAAAATATTCCGTGTTGATCGCGATAACCTGATGGTAACATCAAACAATGGCTTATCGGTGTATAATCTGTCTACCTCATCCTTTACCAATTACTACGAGGAGGATGGCCTGCATTCCAGCGCCTTTGATGAAAATTGTGGTATCGAATCTGGAGGGAAAATATATGCAGGCGGTTTGAACGGGTTCACGATTATTGACCCTAAAATGCTGATCATTGATCGCCATCCGCCAAAATTGTACTTCACCGATATCAGGATAGACTCCAAATTAGCCAGCACGGTATCGAGAAATTTAAACATTTCAGAATTATTGGTTCCCGATGACGCCTTACAAACCACGATCTCTTTTACCGGCTTACATTACAATAATTCCAAAAGAGTTCAGTACCGGTACAAAATTGAGGAACTTAACGATGACTGGATCGACTTAGGAACAAGAAATTTCATCAACATTATTGGTATCAATCCCGGTCGCTATCATTTATCAGTGGAATCTTCCAATGAAAATGGTATATGGACTACCGCGCCGATCAGGTTATCGATGATCTTTGTCCCCAAATGGTACCAAACCCTGTGGTTTGAAGTATTGATGATCCTTTCCCTATGCAGTGTTTTGTATAGTATTTACCGCTATCGTATTGAACAGGTTAAAATTCAGCACCGCATCAGGCGGGATATTGCCAATGACCTGCATGACGACCTGGGCAGCAGCCTCAACTCAATCAAGATTTTCACACACCTCGCGATCGAAAAAAAACAGAACCAATCCTACCTGAACGAAATTGAAACGCTTATAACCGGTATGACAGCGGGCCTCCGTGACATGCTATGGGTCCTCGAGGATTCACGGGACAATATCGACGTGCTGATGGAACGTATCAAAAACTTCGTGCTGCCCCTGGCTCATGCGAACGGGATTAAATTTGAAACATATGTTGATCCGGGAATAAAAAACCAGCATTTGTCCAAGATCGAAAAGAGAAACCTTTTATTGATCGCGAAAGAGGCGATCAACAACTGCTTTAAATATTCGAAATGCAGTAATATCAGCGTCGTCATTAAACCAGACCATCATAACAGGCTATCATTTGCTATAACCGATGACGGTATAGGATTTCAGGTCAGCAGCAAACCTACCGGCTATGGATTGGGAAACATGCAGCACCGGGCAGAGCAAATCGGGTTTCAGTTTTTATTAGCTTCGGCACCGGGAAAAGGAACATGCATAACTATAGCAAGAGCGTAAGTTTCCGGCCGGCCGGGAAAAGCGATGATTTTTTGGCTAACAACGAAATGCACTTACTGTCCATTTCCGCTTTAATTATTTAATAGCATAAAAATGTTTAAATCTATAAAAACGTGGCCATATTTATTAAATAAAACCCGTATATGATCCACCTGTTTTCTAAAATACTTTATATGGACAACAGGGTTCTCCATACAAATAACCATTTGCTCCTTATGAAATACATTCTGAATAATAAGCCTGCCATAACAAGGTTAATCAAGCTAAATCAACATACAGTCCGGAAAGGCAAATGAAGCAGTCTATGCAGGCCTAAAAAGATCTGCAATCTTCCAAAGATGCTTTTCTGCGATAGACGGACGTTGTTGCCGCAAGTAACAATGAGTTGAATCATCTATAATCCCGTCCAATATCTTCCCAGGCGAGCCAGTATTCATTCAGTGGAACGGCACCATTTTTCTTATAAAAATTTAAAGCGACCAGGTTGTCAGAAGCGCAATTGACACAAATGCGTTTTGTACCCTGTTCTATAAACCAGTTTTTCAAAAGCTGAAATAAACTTGTGGCAATGCCCCTTCCCCCGGTAGTCAGGTATAGTGTCAATCCATTGCAGTTCTCCATCGAAATCATAACGGCGGGTTAAATGTCCTGCTACAAATCCAATAACCCTGAAATCGTCAGTAGCAATGATAATAACACGCGGGGTTAACGCCTGTTGTGGGCTGTGTGTACCGTGGTAATAACCGGAAATCCGGTTAAACCAATAGCTTTCAGAATTATCATCCGTCCCGCGAATAGCAGCCAGCGCCTTTAAGTCGTTTGGTTCAGCGAAACGAAATTCCATGCCCCAAGATACAGAATTACAGTAAAATGAGCGCATACAAGTACGTAATAGGCATTACAGTAAATTAATGGTTCGTTATTAATATAATGATCTCGATGCCGGCCTCGCGACATGCTCTCCTGGCGGCGAACGGCGGCTTAAAGGCTGAATTCATCCGCTTTGATTACGATATCGAAAAAGCAGTCGAGACTATAGCACGAAGCGAACTGCCGGATGAACTGCCGCATCGATTACTTAAAGCCTGTTAATTCAAATCACATAGTTGTGTAAAAACATTCCGGATAAGGGACAAACTCATTAAATTAACAGATGATAGCGAGACGCTTACTAAGGTTTATTGCAAGGCTATGATTCCAAATAGATCGTCTTTTTTAAGGTCGTATTTTAAAGTTATCGGAAATGATAACGAAGATGCCAGTTCTATTGTATCAGATAAAAAACAGCAGCATACCTGGAGACGGTACCGGAATCCTTTACGGCTTCCTCATTACCGATCATCACTTTTTCTACCTCATATTTCTCCTGATTGAGTTGTAAACGTAACTCTCGGACTTCCTTTTCTCCCAGCTTCAGATAGATAACATCGGCAGGTGATTTTTGCAGAAAAGTAAGATTACCGAGGAATAAGGTATTGAAATTAAACTTCTCATTACCATAAGAAAACCCTGGTCGTATCGCAAAGTCCATTGGGATGACATTGCCATTTCCATCTTTCCTGTATACAGCGATCCTGTCTTTTGTATATGATCCTGTTGTCTTATCATTTAAAAGATCGTCGCCGGTAGCGTTTTTTATAACTAAATTAACTTCCGGCCCACGTACCGGGGAGCATGCACAAAGTCCGCCGCCACCAATATTTTCTTTCTTACAGCCGACACTTACGATAAATAACAGGGTAGAGATGATCAGGAATTTTTTCATGGTAATTCAGGTTATGGGTATAATAGATATTACGCAGGAAAATCGTTGAACGATACAGTTTTATGGTAAAGATTAATGACATAAAAACAGATAGCTATTTGGATTACTTCTTTTCCCGGATTTCCTATGGGATTCTGAACAAATCTCCATCCCGAAAGGCCACTTTAAGCTCAGTGCTTAAAAACCGGGGTTATAGTCAATCCTCGCTGAAATTAGGCCGTTTGTTGGCAGCAAGCTATTTTGGTTATCACTGTTGTTATGGCCTGGTTTAAATGGTGGTTCAGTTACCTGATCGGCCGCCCTGGTAGCCCGAACGTTTGAAAAAATCGTCCACTGCTACCGGGTTTGCGTAATCTAATTCGATGATTTCCTTTAGCGCCGCTTTTTTATCTTTTGCCTGGTCATAATAGGCCTGGCATATCCGGTAACCGATAAAGTAGCCCAGGTCAGGCGCGGGCAACGCCGGGTTTTGGCCGGTACTCACCCAGTTATCATTGTTTTGCGTATACATTTCCTGTCGGAAAGAGTGCCACACTTCCTTTTCGTGCAGGGGACCGTAGGCCATATAAGGTGTTTTCATTGGGATGCCGGTTACTTGTTTGGCCACAAAATCGCAGGCCCCCTCCCGGATAGCCGAAGTCAGTACATTGATATGCTGAAAATCCGGACGCTTTTGCTGCGTGTGGGTATACTCGTGGATCCCCATGCGTACCAACTGATCGCCTGTCATCTCAGGATCGTTCAACACGACTTCCACCCCGATGAGCGACAGACTGCCGCGGACCGTGCCGCCCTGCCGTTGTAAACCAACAATAAAATAGGACCGTGCGGGCTTCAGTCCGGGATATAGCTTTTGAAAGCGGGCGATCTGTCTTTCCAGTTTTCGTACGGCAGCATTGACCATGAATTGCTTTCTTTGCAGGGTATCCCAAAAGCCGGGATTGCTCTTAAGCAACGCCAGCCATTTACGGTCCAGGCCGTCTTTATTACGCATGAACGCTTTCAGACCTTCACTGGCGTTGCCTATATACAGGTGGTTAACCGCGGCAAGTTGCCGGGCTGTATCAGAGCTGGCTGATACGCTATCGCGCATCGTCCAAAAATTCTTCCAGTCTGTTTGAGAAACATGCTGTGCCCGGCAAAGCACCGGGGCCAACAAAATCAGGAACATGATTTTCTTCATCATTAAGCTGCTTTAGTTCAATTCTTCGGGGTATTTAGCAGGCAAGTAAACTGAGAAATGGTAAATAACTTACTCCGTTCGTAGACTTTTGGCCGGGTTGGCGATCGCTGCCCTGACAGATTGAAAACTGATAGTGATCAGGGCGATCAGTATAACCAATACACTACCGGATACAAACAACCAGCAGTTGAGTATAATTCGGTAGGGGTAATGTTGCAGCCACTGGCTGGCCGCGATCCAGGCAAACGGAATAGATACGGCGAGCGCGATAACGACCAGCTTAAAAAAATCCGCTGAGAGGATTACCACTACGTTGCCTGCTGAAGCTCCAAGCACTTTGCGTATGCCGATCTCTTTGACCCGCTTCTCAACGGCCAATACAGATAAGCCGAACAAGCCGATACAGGAAATAAAGATAATAAGTGCGGCACTGAATAAAATGATCGCTTTCCACCTGGCTTCGGCTGCATAACTTTGCTTATTCTGGTCTTGTTTAAAGTTGTAAACGAAAGGATTCAGCGGGAACAATTCTTTAAATACCCGGCCGATGAACCGGAGGCTCGCGGTCTCTGTGCCGGGCTTGATTTTAATGTACATCATACCGAAGCTATTTGCCGGGTTCATGGTAAAAAGCTGCGGGCCTGTTTTTTCAGTCAAAGGCTGATAATGGTAGTCCTTAACCACACCTATGACGGTGTAGGTCTCATTACCAAAGGTGTTGATTTGCTGCCCAACGGGGTGCTTCCAACCGGCTTCTTTGACAAACGCCTCATTGATCAAGGCTGATTTTAGCTGATCCCACGGATAGGCAACTGAAAAATTCCTGCCGGCAATAACGGGTACACGAAGGAGCGGTAAATAATCAGCATCTATCGCTTCAACAGCAATGTTAATCTGCTGATCACCATTTATTTTTACTGTATTGTTATTATAACCGCCATTTTTAGGAGCAGCTTCAACAATATTGGGATTCTCCATCAATTTCTTTTTTATCAAAGCCGCTTCACTTCGGGTCAAAGGGAATTGGTCAACCGTAATCAAATTACGATCATCATATCCCAGACTTTGCGTGGTCAGGTAATTGAACTGTAAAAAAATGGTGATCGCGCCTATGATTAAAAAAGAAGCCAGCGCGAACTGAAAGACGACCAAGGCCTTTTGTAAATAACTTTTCCCGGCCAGGTTAAAACGACTGTACAACGTTTTGACCGGGTGGTAACCGGACAAAATGATAGCGGGATAAAACCCGGCCAGTAAACCGGTGAGCACAAAAAGCGCGATATAACAGCTCACCAGTTTTGCATTAAGCAAATAAGTAAGCGACAGCACTTTATTGGCTAACCCGCCAAATACCGGTAATATCGTTATAACGATCCCCAGCGCGATGGTGAAAGCGATCAAACAAAGCAGAAGGGACTCGCTTAAAAATTGCAGCCGTAATTGCTGCCTGGTGCCGCCGATCACTTTACGGATACCGATCTCTTTTGCCCGCTTTACCGAACGTGCTATGGTAAGGTTAACAAAATTGATACAGGCGATCAGCAGCACAAAAAGGGCAATAGCCGAAAGAATATACGCAAATTCAGGGTTACTTTTATCGCGGAGTATTTCGTTTTCACCCGGCACCATCTTACCCAGATGAATACCAGTAAGCGGCTCCAGCAAATAAGCTATACCGATATTTTTTACGTGATATTTATTTTTTATCTCCCCAATGGCTTTGCCGGCATCTGATACAAATACCTGGTTCATTTTTGCTTCAACAGCTTTAATATCCGCACCGGGAGATAGCACGACAAAAGTGCTGAGAAATGAGTTAAACCAATTAGCATTATTATTTTCGGCTGCAGCAGAAACATGCAGCGGTCGCAGTACCTGGAATTTGAGGGATGAATTTTGCGGGCAATCCCTGGCAATCCCTGTGATCATGCAGGGTCTAAATACACTGTCGTCGTTGATGGAGATAATCTGGCCAACGGCGTTTGAACGCCCAAAATACTTTTTCGCCATTTCTTCGGTAATTACCGCGGAATTGGGCTGGGTTAATACGGAACGTGCATCACCACTAAGTAAAGGAAAGCTGAATACCGAAAAAAAGTTAGCATCGACAAAACATACACCCTGCGAATTGACATCGGTGCCGATTTTAATATCTGCCTGCGCCGGTTGAAAGCGGACAAAGCTTTGTATCTCCGGGATCTTTGCAGCAAAACGCGGACCGGGGAAATAACCGGTATAACTGCCGTTGGAGACACTGTTATCATCTTTGGTCGTTTGCTTATCGATCCGGTAGATCTGGCTGGCGTTTTGATGAAAGCGGTCGTAGCTTACTTCATCCTGAACATATAGCATGATCAGCATGGCGCAGGCCAGCCCAATACTTAAACCGGCGATATTGATGATGGAGTACAACTTTTGCTGACGGAGGTTTCTGAATGCAGTTTTAAAATAATTGCGGAACATACGATTGCGTTTTAATTTTTCGGAGACTCGATTTGGCGGACTTTCCGAACGCAATATTACTGGCCGCTTATGCGGCAGAATGGCCAATTTATCAAATGGCCATTCTTTTTTCAGGTTGTTTTTGTATTCCACAGGGGTCTTTCCGGTCATTTCTTTAAAAATCCGGTTGAAGGTTCTTTGGGAATTGAACCCGGACCCGAAAGCGATGCCGAACAGGGTCAGGTGGTTATAGCTGCTATCCTGCATTTTCCGGACGACTTCCCGTACCCGGAACTCATTGATAAAATCATTAAAATTCTTTTTCATACCCAGGTTAATAATCCGGGACAAGTCATGCGGATGCATCGCCAGTTTCACCGCCAGAGTAGCCAGGGTCAGTTCGGCATCTTCATAAAGGCGGCCGGCGGCTACCGCTTCTTTAAGTTTCCGGCTTTTACTTCTGGCATCCGGTATGTCCGTCGTTACCGGTTGTGGTTGCACCGATCCAAGGGGTTTCAGTATTGCACCGGCCGTCATCCCGAACAATACCAAGGCTACGGCAAAACCGAAGATGGTGTAAAATGACCAGAGCAGGCAGAGCACAGCCAGCAAGAAAAGTCGCTGTTCCAGCCGCCGAAAAGCAAGCCGGGGCCGGTCCATCAACACCGGCTGTATCCGGTCATAGAAAATACTGATCAAACGATGTGACAAATACAAGTAACCAATGGTCGAAATTAATACCAGCCATCCCGGCATCCAAAATCCAGGCAGCAAGAGGCAGAAATGCAGCAGCTCTATTAGTTTGAATCGTTGGCCGGGACAGGTTTGCTGCCGCACATAAAAATACAACAGCGGCCCCAGGGCCGGCAAAAGAACCGGTGTAAGTCCGCCGGTCTTCAATACGACTGTAACCAACGCAGAGCTTAAAAATAAGTTACTGCTACGGTCGGTGCTTTTTGGCTGCCAACAGCAAAGCAAGCGTCAGCCCGGTAAACAAGCTTCCAAGGGATGCCAGATCGTAAAAGGTCATATAATAGGAATATGATTCACGTGCTCAATTAGCTCAATCGTCATTCCAAATCAATAACTAACTAACTAATAAATAGTTATAAAAACTTTCACATATTCATTTGTAATAAAACCGCACAGGCAGCGTACGTTTTTAATAAATAACATAGCCCTTCATAGCCTCAGATAGCCGGGAAAACCTATTAAAGGGCTCAACATTTGCTATCCCATTGTTAAAACGAGGATGTTATGCAGTGACCTCACAGAATAAAAACATTTATAAAGAGCAGAAAAGGTTTCGGATACCTTCACTGCAACGGCGATATTACAATTGAAAGAGCAGGGCAAGTAGATAAGCCATTTTGATTGACCCCTCTTCGCCGATTTCGTTTACATTCAGAACCGCTTGATTATTATAAAAAAATTGGCCGACTTTCTCCTGAAGATCAACGCTCGCTTTTGATCTGTCAAATATCAAGTTATTCATCTTAGTGACCTTGTTTAGCAACGCTTTCATGACAATAGCTGAATGTGCTGATACCACGGGTCCGGATGAGGTAGTCAAAGTTTCGCGGGATGGTTGTTATCAAATATTCAAATGTAACACCATCATATAAATACCTGAATATTAACACACTATCAAAAATCAAGCTATCAGTAAGCCACGAAATCCCGTTAATGTGATTTTGAATTATTGATATATGAACAAAATTTATTCGGATTCACAGGTAATCCGTGACCGCGCATGTTTACCAGCCCCAAAACCGAGCGGATCAATCCGTCTGAATTGAAGCCGGCTATGTCCGCGTCCGGCATAATGAAATAAATTTCCTGCATAAAAATAAATTTGCTTTATTGTGCTTTATTTAAGTCGAAATTTAAGTTATAACGCCAGCCAATTCGTTTCAAGATTTTCAGTACATCTTCATAGGAGTTGATCGGCCATTTTACTCAAATTGCGTTTAATGTCAAAACCACATTTAATACATCTGCCAATTAATAACTTGATTATTTACACGCAATGGCTGCTTACGTCAGTCAGGTGTGCTTTTTTAGGTAACTTAAATAATCGCGATGGTCAATTATAACACATTAAGCGATTCCGAATTAACAGATCTTCTCAAGCTGGATGATCCGCTGGCCTTTGCAGAGATATACGACCGGTATTTCGGTTTGCTTTATATCCATGCGTTTAACCGCGTAAGGGATAAAGAAGAAGCAAGAGACGTAGTGCAGGAGTTATTCGCTTTTTTGTGGGCTAATCATGGTTCCATTGAATTTAAAACCAACCTGTCAAATTATTTGTATACTGCTACCCGAAACAGGATCCTGAATGTAATAGGGCGTAAACAGATCCATGAAAGATATAGATTGAAGCTTCCTGAGCAGCTCATCGCCCCTGTCATGACCGATCATCTGGTGCGTGAACGGCAACTGACCGAGATCATTAACAAAGAAATTCAGGCCTTACCCCCAAAAATGCGCATCGTTTTTGAAATGAGCCGCAAGCATCATATGACCTATAAGGAGATTGCCGGTAAGCTGGATATTACCGAACAATCTGTAAGAAGCCATGTAAAAAATGCGCTTAAAGTATTGAGGGTTAAATTGGGCATCATAACATTTTTGATTTTTATTTTATTCGATAAATAATTTTTACCCCCCTGGCTACCGGGTTATTTGTCTATAATAAATAAAGACAATACTTAGCCAGTTGAACCCAAAAATCAATCTTCAGGAGTTATTAAGTAAATATCACGCCGGCACGATAACCGACGAAGAGCGCGTTTTATTGGAGGAGTGGTACGCCCAATGGACACCTGAACAACAGGAGCTTTCATCCGAAGAAATTGACCAGATGAAAGCGGATGTTTGGCAATCATTAAATGTAACTGTACTGCCGGCCGCAACCAAACGGCTATGGCCACGAATAGCATTGGCAGCTTCTGTGATACTTTGTTTATCAGTAGGGGGCTACTATTATCTTTCAAATTCGAAAGCCAGTCAGCAACAAATGACGGCAAAGGTTGAAAGGGTAGACATTGCCCCTGGCGGTAATAAAGCGGTCCTGGTACTAAACAACGGCCTCAAGATTAATTTAAACAGCCAGATAAACGGGACAATAGCTAAACAAGGCAATATCAGAATCGTAAAAACGGCTAACGGTCAGTTGGCTTATGCACCTGACAATACCGATCCTTCAGTTGTAGTTTACAATACTTTGAGTACCCCCCGCGGGGGGAAATATGACCTGGTGTTAGCTGATGGTACCAAGGTGTGGTTAAACTCTGCCTCATCCATCACTTACCCCACGGCTTTTAAAGGAAATGATCGCACCGTAAATATTACCGGCGAAGTTTATTTTGAGATTGTACATAATGCGAAACAACCATTCAGGGTAAATTTCAAAGGGCATACTATTGAAGATATCGGTACTGAGTTTAATATAAATGCCTATGATGATGAACAGGTAATAAAAACTACCCTGGTGGCAGGCAGCATAAAATTATCAAGAGATTCAAGGAGTGTGCTCCTCCGCCCGGGACAGCAAAGTATAACGTCTTTATCAAATACAGCAATTGAAATTAAAGACGCAGATATTAACGAGGCAACCGCCTGGAAAAACGGGCTGTTCAAATTTAAAAAAGCAAAAATTGAGGATGTTATGCGGCAGTTATCGCGTTGGTACAACGTTGATGTTTCATACCCGTATGGTGTTCCGAAAACCGTTTTTTCTGGCGAAATGATCAAAGATGCGAACGCCACACAAATACTGGATATGCTGGCTTATTTTAAAGTAAACTATGAAATTGTACAGCAAACCAAAGGCTCAGAAAAGAAAATTATCATTAAACCTTAAACCTACACTAAATAAATAACCAATTATTTAACAGCTAACCTGAAAACGATGAAAAAAATATTACGTCAAATAACCTGATCAGAGAAAACAGGGTTCTTAAAAGAACGCAGAAGTGGTTCGAAGCACTTCTGCGATAAAGCTTGAGTCAACCCTTCCGAATAAATCGGTAAAACAAATGGAGTATTATCTTATGTGTTAACCTCAAACCTAACAAATGTAATGAATTTTACAGGTGTCCTGACAGTGATATGCCCTAAAAAAGGCTCACTGGTCCATAAACTTATTATGGTTATGAAACTAACCACCCTCCTACTAATAATTACGCTATTACATGCAAGCGCTAAAAGTTATAGTCAAAAGATCAGTCTAAACGAAAAAAATACCCCCCTGGAAAAAGTTTTATCCCAGATTAAAAACCAGTCAGGTTATGTTTTTCTGTATACCGATCAAAACCTGGTGAATACGTCCATCAGTGTTAATGTTAAAGACGCCTCGATCGAGGAAACATTGAACGCCTGTTTTAAAAACGCGCAGATCGGCTACAAGATCACCGGTAAAAATATTTTGCTGAGAGCAACTTATCCTCAAACAGCTGAGCAGGAAAACGCTCCTCCGCCGATCACCGTCAAGGGAAAGGTTGTTGATGAGACCGGAAAACCCCTTATGGGTGCATCGGTAAAATTAAAAGGCGGAAGTTTAGGTACACAAACCGATACCGAAGGGCGTTTTACGTTAAGCAATGTTCCGGATGATGGTATCCTGGTTATCTCTTTCGTGGGATTTACCACTTTGGAAGTACCGGCGAAAAAGAACCTCGATAATATCAAGCTTGTTCCTCTGGCTTCAGATCTGAGCCAGGTTGTTGTGGTTGGTTACGGCACGCAGAAAAAGGTCGTTGTGTCGGGCGCGGTATCAGATGTAAAGGGCTCGGAGCTGGCCAAATCAGCCTCTGTTAACCTCTCTAACTCTCTTGGTGGCCGCCTGTCGGGTGTAGTTGCTATCCAATCAAGCGGCGAACCTGGTGGTGATGGCTCTACTATTCGCATCCGCGGTATCAACTCCTTATCAGGCGGTAACACAGATCCGCTGATTGTAATTGACGGGGTACCGGGACGTGCAGGTGGTATTGACAGGATCAATCCTAACGACGTAGAAAGTATATCAATCCTGAAAGATGCATCAGCCGCAATATATGGATCAAGGGCCGGTAACGGTGTAATTTTGGTTACTACCAAGCAAGGTAAATCGGGTAAGCCACAATTCAGTTATGATTTTTATTATGGTTTGCAGCGTCCTACCCGTGTACCCAAAATGGCAAACGCACCGGAATATGCCGAGATCATGAACGAATTACAAATATTCAATTCGGGCTTAAATCAAAGCAACTGGAACGATGCCTGGCAAGCTTTAAAAAACACAGGCACGTACACCCGGCCTGATGGCAGCAGCATAAACGCTGCTTTTTCGCCGGAGGCTATGCAGAAATTCAGGGATGGATCTGACCCGCTCCGATATCCCAATACCGATTGGTTTGGCACCGTATTTCAAAAATGGTCGCCGCAACAAAGGCACAACCTGCAGGTTACGGGCGGTAACGACTATACCAAATACCTTGTTTCGCTGGGCTATTTAAACCAGGACGGTTTTTATAAGAACTCGGCCACCAGATACAAGCAGTACGATTTGCGAATCAATGTAGAATCTAAAGTTAGTAAATATATCACCACCAGTTTAAATGTTACCGGCAGGGAAGAAAACCCTAACTACCCAACAGTGAGTGCCGCCAACATTTTCAGGTTTATTATGCGTGGCAGGCCAACGGATGTAGCCATTTGGCCCAACGGTTCGGCCGGTCCGGATATTGAAAACGGTATTAACCCGGTTGTGGCTACAACTAACCAAACCGGATATGATAAAAACACTAAAGATTACCTGCAGACTACCGGTAAAATAGAAATTAAATTGCCGGGCGTAGAAGGCCTAAAATTAACCGGTACAGCGTCGCTGGATAAATACTGGGACAGGCAAAGTACCTGGAGAACACCATATGAATTGTATTCGTGGGATAAAACTACCTTAAATAATGATGGCAGCCCGCAATTGCAGGTTAAAAACTTCTATCCTGACCAGTTTCATACACCAAATCTTACAGAAAAAAACATTAATGAGCTGGATATAAACTTAACCGGCATCATCAATTATGACAGGAACTTTAATGGTCATGCGGTTTCATTAATGGCCGGTGTACAGCGCCAAACTGCTAATAGCAGCGGCTTTACAGCTTTTAAAACCAACTTTATATCCTCGCAAATCCCGCAGTTATCATTTGGCCAGGAATTGGGACAATCAAACGGGGCCAATGATGTATTTAAAAGTGCGCGCTTAAGCTATTTCGGTTCCGCCAATTATAACTATAAAGAAAAATATATCGCGCAATTTCTTTGGCGTGTAGATGGCTCCTATATCTTTCCGCCCAGCCACCGGTTTGGCTTTTTCCCGGGTGTTACGGCAGCATGGCGCATTTCGGAAGAGGGCTTCTTTAAAAACAACATTCACTTTGTCGATAATTTGAAGCTAAGGGGCTCATGGGGCCGGATGGGGGCCGAAGCATATTATGGCGGTGCGCTTAAAGAGTACCAATACCTAACTTTATTGGCAACCAGCAATAACATGTTTAACGGACAGCCCGTTGCGACGGTTTATGAAGGCACCGTACCTAATTATGATTTTACCTGGGAAGTTGCAAACAATACCGATGTTGGCCTTGAAGCAAGCTTTTTAAACAGCCGGTTATCAGTAACGTTCGATTATTTTTATAACCTCCGCTCAAATGTGCTGGCGCCTAAAACCGGATCGATACCGGGAAGCGCAGGTATCCCTGTATACAACTTCCCTCCTGTTAACCTCGGCAGGTTGAAAAACTCGGGGTATGATTTCAGCGTGAATTACAGTGACCGCGCCGGCGATTTTAATTACAGCGTTAGTGTAAACGCCGGATATGCTAAAAATAAAGTATTGTATTTTGACGAAACCCCGGGCGCGCCAGACTGGCAGCGGGCAACCGATCATCCAACAGATGCCTGGCTGTTATACCAATATGACGGCGTTTTTAAAGACCAGGGAGATATCGACGCCAATAAGCTTGACTACAGCGGATTAGGAATTTCAAATTCGAGCTTAAGGCCCGGAGATATGAAATTTAAAGATGTAAACCACGACGGTAAAATTAATGGTGATGACAAAATACGGATGGATAAAAACGGCACTCCTACCTTTACAGGTGGCGTGAACATCAACCTGGGTTACAAAGGATTTGACCTAAGCGTATTGGTTCAGGGAGCTACCGGCGGCTTACAAAAAATAGGGCTGACCGAATCAGGAAGTATCGGTAACTACCTGGAATGGTCATATCAAAAACGCTGGAGTATTGATCATCCTAACAACCTTTATCCGCGGTTATCTGACTCTAATAGCGGCGCTACCTACTTCACTTCCAGCGCGTCAGACAATAGCTATTATGTAATCAACAGCAATTACATCCGGATAAAGAATGTGGAGTTGGGTTATACGCTTCCGAAAGAATGGATCCAAAAGTTGGGGCTCAATTCATTGAGGATCTACGCTAATGGCATCAACCTGGCCACTTTTGATAAGATCAAAATTTGGGACCCCGAATCTACCAATACCAGCGGACAGTATTATCCGCAGGCTAAGGTAATTAACATGGGTGTTAAAGTTACTTTTTAAGGAGCGTAAGAAAACGCATTATGAAAGGAATTGATATGAAAACGACATTAAAAAATAAAAACCTGTATCTGCTGGTGTTCATTATGATAATGGGCGCGGCTTGTAAAAAGGATTTCCTGAATGTTGCTCCACCCAACCAACTATCTGCTGATGTGGTTTGGAGCGACCCGACTTTGGCCGAAGCCTATATGAACGATGCCTATAAAGGCCTGATAAACGGTGGATTATCTGAGCAAATGCTCGCCTCCGTATCCGATGAATCTCTGTTTAACCATACCGGACGAGGTATCGATATCGTCAATACGGGCAATGTTAGCCCCACTACTACCGGCTGGATCGACGATTCGTGGAACTGGGACAGGATGTACCTGTATATCAGGACCTGTAATACGGCCATCGACAGAATTGTAAGCGGCAAAAACAGCATTTCCGACCAGACCAAAAAAGACCAGTTTTTAGGTGAAGCCTATTTTTTGAGGGCCTATTACTACCAGCAATTATTACGCTTTTACGGCGGTGTCCCCCTCATCACCAAAGTATATAACATTACCGACGACCTTAAGGTAAAGCGTAATACCTACGAGGAGTGTGTAAACTTTATTGTAAAAGATTGCGATGAAGCGAACAAATTATTATCCGGTAAAACAATGGGGCAAGGTCGTGCTACGGCGCTTGCAGCCCTGGCCATTAAATCGAGGGTATTACTTTATGCAGCGAGTGACCTGCATGATAAAGCTAAACTAACGGCAAAAGTTAGTGGTATTCCGGATCAAACCCTTCCCCTGCTGTGTTACACAAGCGGCAACCAGGCCGATCGTTACCGCCTGGCACAAACCGCGGCAAAGGCGGTAATGGATGCTGATCCGCGCACCGGTTATAAACTAAATTTATCAGCTCCTGTTTCAGCCAGTCAGGGTGCTATTAACTATGCGAGTATCGCAATGGGCGGAGGTAGTAAAGCGCCCAATATTGACCCCGCCGGGGCTTCGGAAATCATCTTTGCAAAGTATTTCCTGCTGCCAAACTATGCCGTAACACCAAACCTTTACAACGGGCCTAACGGTTATCATAACTGGGGCGGAAACTCTCCGATTGGCTTACTTGTTGATGATTATGATATGCAGGACGGCACTCCATTCAGTTGGTCGAACCCATTAGAAAAAGCTGATCCCTATAAAAACCGCGACCCCCGATTTTATGCAACGGTGCTGTACGATGGCTCGGATTGGAAACCCCGCGATAAAGTATCCGGCAATGTTGACCCCGCCAATCAAATTCAAACCGGCACTTATGATTTGATGGTGAGCGGCAAACTAACATCTTTCAGCGGACTGGACACCCGCAACAGTTCGTTAGAAAACTGGAACGGTACCTACACCGGCTATTACTATCATAAATTTACCGATCCGGATCCTAATATCATTGATCAAAACATGCCGCAAACTATTCCCTGGCCTTTTTTCAGATATACAGAAGCGGTTTTGAATTATATTGAGGCGTCTATAGAACTCGGTGACACAGGCCCGGCGGTAGAATGGTTAAACAAGATCCGCTTCAGGGTTGGTATGCCCGCGGTTACCGCCACAGATCAAACAAGCCTGAGAAACATTTACCGTCATGAGCGCCGGATTGAGATGGCCTATGAAGAACAGCGATATCATGATGTACGAAGATGGCTGATAGCCAACGAAACCGTAGGCAGGAAGGTAACCATAGTAACTGTTACCGGAAAATTCAAATCGGGAAAAACGCAATCCTCTCCTTACCATTATGACCCATCGGTTTATGATTATAGCTACACACCGTCCGAATATAATGTATTGGAAAACAGGGCCTGGAACAACGCGCTTTACTTCAGGCCAATCACCCGCGATGAAGTAAACAAGAACAATTTACTAATACAAAATCCCGGATATTAAATATATCCGAAAGAAACCTCTAAGTTGGTTTAAACAGAGGTTGTTGGTTAACCCACAAACAGCAAAAGGCCGCTTGCCCGGCCTTTTGCTGTTTCTTATTAATAAAATTTCAGATTACTTTTCCGTTAAAAACCCGGATTATTAGGTAACAACTTCGGATTGACATCTGTTTCCTGTTTAGGCAGCGGGAACAGCAGTTGTTTATCGGTAAACGTGGCGCCAAATACTGTTTTATGGCCTATAAAATTATCCCAGTTACCGGTAACATCGTTATGAACTTTGCGGGTTCGGAGCATATCGAACCACATTTTATTTTCAAAGCAGAGCTCAAAATACCGCTGTAACCACACCTCCTGCTCAAATGCAGATTGGGTCAATACCCCTATCGGGGCCAGCTTAGCCCTTGCACGGATATTATTAACCATCAAAATAGCCGTGGCATTTGGTGCACCTTCGGCTTCGTTTGATGCTTCGGCGTACATCAACTCAACATCGGCCAAACGGTAAAGGGTGTAGTTAAGATCAGATTTTAACGTGGTATTAACTGCGGTAGAATCAAACCACTTGTAGATATAGGGGCTGCGGAAAGTAATTTTTTTGCCCGTTTTTGTATTAGTATAGCTTGAGTAAAAGAACTGCTTTTCTTGTACTCTTTTATCGCCAGCAGCAAATGATGCTAAAAACTGAGTTGTAGGATAAACCGAGCCATACTCATCTGAGTATTGCGAAACACCCGAAAAATTTGGAATAGTAAGCGGTGTAAGCGGATTTGACGATGGTACCGACGCCGCATATTGCACCTGGAATATAAATTCGCCTGTATTTTTATTTGCAGGTTTGATCATATCGGTATATTCAGGAAACAGGGTATATCCCCCATTCTGGATCACATTGAGCGAGCGCTTGGCCGATTCGGCGTAGAATGTTTTACCGCCGTTGATCGCGGCACCTGCATACGTTAAATACACATCGGCCAATAAGGCCTCAACAGCACCCATAGATACTTTACCCGTGTTGTCTTTCCATGGCAGCGTTGATTTTTCGGCAGCTAACAGATCGGGAATAATCACTTTATCATATATATCCTTCGCAGCTGTACGTGGAACATTGAGGTTCAGGTCTTTGGGCGTTTCGGTAACCATGGGTACCGCGCCATACATACGTACCAGTTGAAAATAGTAAAGCGCCCGCAGGGTTTTTACTTCGGCCAGCATATTGTTCTTTACCTCGTCAGTAAGGCCGGGTGCATTGATGGTTGGTATTTTACCTATGGCCAGGTTACACGCGCCTATGCCAAGGTACATTTGCTGCCACCATGTATCAAAGTAAAAGGAAGTACTGCTATAAGTTAGGTTCTGGTAATTTACGTAACCGGTTTGCCCAAGGTCGCTGCCTGATTTACCGGTCATAAATTCCATCAAATTCCAGGTATTACCGCCGTACGAACCACTTTGGCCTGATAAAAAGCCCTGCAGGTTTTGGTAACCCGAATTGGCAAAAGCCCTGGCCACTTTAACACTCGATACATTCGACTCGGGCGTAAGGAAACTGGTAGGCTCCTCCTTCAAAAACTTTTTGCAGGAGCATGTAAACAACACCAGCCCTACAAGCAATATATTTTTTATGGTTTTCATTTTTATATAATTTAAATTAAACTATCAATCGATCCTCTACCCCTGTTTAAAAAGTTACCTGTAAACCAAGGTTCCATACACGGGGGCGAGGGTTTGAGAAGAAATCTAAATTCTGCGAGAACGAACCGTTCGACCCGTAGCTTGAATTGAAGGTATCCACCTCCGGGTCATAACCGGTGTATTTGGTTATGATGAACGCGTTTTGAACACTTGCGTAGATCCTGAAACGATTGGCATGAAGCTTTTTAAGCACCGGCTGTGGCAAGGTATAGCCCAACGTAAAGTTTTGGCCGCGAATAAACGAACCATCCTCAACCCACCATGTATCGAAATGCGAATCCTGCGCGAATTTATAGTTACGCACCTGCGAAATATAGGTGTTCTGGTTATTAGGTGTCCAGGCGTTAAGCACGGTGGCCAAACTGTTTGAAAGGGTTTGCCTGTCCTCAACCGAGTGTTTGAAGTTGGCGGCAGTATTTACACCCTGAACAAAGCGGATATCGAACGAAAAATCGAAAGCTTTATATCTGAAGCTGCTGCTGAAAGTGCCCGTCCATTTAGGATAAGCGCGGCCGATGATACTATAATAATTACTGCCATCCGGATTGTAAATATATTTCCTGTCGCCGGGCTTTAAGCTGTGTTTAGCGGCCTCGGCTACATCCTCGGCTGAGGTGCTATAGGTACCAAGCCTTGTCATACCATAAAACGAACCGATAGGTTCGCCAACCCTGATCACAAAGTTTTGACCAAGGAAATTAGGGCCCGGGAAGATGTCCGCGCCATTATCGTTTAGTTTTAAAACTTTGTTTTTATTGGTAGTGAATATAAAATTGGTACTCCATTCAAAATCGGGAGTTTTAACGTTTAGGGTGTTCAGACTAACCTCGACACCGGAGTTACGCACCGATCCTACGTTTTTATATACATTGGCATTGGTTTCACCGGCAGACCATGGTATAGGGGCCTGCAACAACAGATCTTTAGTTGTGCGGTTATAATAATCGAGGTTAAGGTTTACACGATCATGAAATAAACCTAACTCCAAACCGGCATCAAACTGAACAGAACGTTCCCACTTTAAGTTAGGGTTACCAATATAGCTTGGCAACAATGTTGACTGAGCAGCCCCACCCAAAACCGTGGTGCTCGGCTGGATCTGTGCCAGCGAACGATAGTTACCTATCTCCTGGTTACCCGAAGTACCGTAACTGGCCCGCAATTTCATGTTGGTAATGGTATGGTTATCCTTCAGGAAATTCTCCTGCGATACACGCCATGCGGCACCCACCGAAGGGAAGAATGCGTACTTGTTGTTCACCCCAAACCGTGATGAGCCATCGTACCGGCCGGTTGCGGTAAACAGGTATTTTTCATCAAGGTTATAAGTTAAACGGGCGTAGTATGAACTTAATGATGATTTTTCATCCTGCGTTTCATTGGCGCTCCTTACAGAACCGGCCTGCTCGTAGTGGTACTGAAAAATATCATCAATAAAATTCTGCGTTTCTGAGCGTACCCGGGCATACCCTTGTTGCTGGAACGAGATACCTAACAAAGCGGTAAAACGCTGCCTTTCGTTGATCTTTTTGTTCCAGGTAAGGTAATTTTCTGTTTGCCAGTAGTAATTATTATAAGCGTTTACATTAGCTACACCTCCCTGATCCTGCGATAAATGCGGCAGATCGCCTGCTGAATAGAAGTTATTTTTTTGAGCGCTTAAGTTATAGCCGAAATCTGTTTTAAAATCCAGCTCTTTTGTAATGTGGAACAAGGAATAGATGTTACCTAACATTTGCAGGTTATTGTTAAGCGTGTAACGCTCGTTGGCAACCTGCACCGGGTTTGGCGCGCCCTCAAGACCGGCAATGTCATAATTACCTGCCCATGTGCCATCAGGATATTTAACAGGTACTATTGGCACCTCTTCTGATACGTCCCTTGGCACGTTCAGGCCACCGTTGCCATCGGTAACTAAACGTTGCCTGCTGCTGATGAGGTTGATGCTGCCGCCCACTTTCAACCAGCTTTTCAGGTCGTTATCCATTGTCATTTTGATGGTATATCTTTTAAAGGCCGATGTTGGCGCAAGACCATTCTGGTTAAAATAGCCAAGCGATAAGCTGTAAAGCGATTTTTCGCTGCCACCCTGAATATTTAACTGGTGACTTTGAGAAAACGCCGGCTTGTAGGTTTCCTTTTCCCAATTGGTATCATAAATTGGGTTATTATTAGCGTCAAAAAGCTTAGGGAAATTGGTATGGTTTAATGCAACCGGTGGTGCCCATACCCCTCCGGCCGGGTCAAATTTTTGACCGTTGGCGAATGATTCATTGTAAACTTTAACAAACTCGGCCGAATTTAAAGTGCGTAAATGGCGATACAATTCGCTTACGTTAAAGTTATCATCATAAGTAATAGTTGCAGCACCAGTACGGCCACGTTTGGTAGTGATCATAATTACACCATTGGCACCACGCGAACCATAAATAGCTGTGGACGAAGCATCTTTTAACACCTCGGCCGAGGCTATATCCAGCGGGTTGATAGAGTTTGGATCAACTCCAACCACACCATCCACCACATATAATGGATCAACATTGGAGTTGATGGATCCGATACCCCTAATTCGTACTTTAGCGCCCGCGCCGGGGGCCGTGCTGTTAACACTAACTTCCACACCGGCTATTTTGCCTTGCAGGGCCTGGGTTACGTTAGCCACGGGTTTATCATTTAACTGATCGCCTTTGATGCCGGTAACAGCGCCGGTAAGATCCGATTTTTTAACAGTTCCGTAGCCGATCACCACAACTTCGTTAAGGGCGCTGGACGTGCCAGCTAACTGCACGTTAACGACAGTTTTGCCAACGGTTGATATTTCCTGGCTGGCATAACCTGTATATGAAAATATCAATACAGGTTTGGCACTGGTTACCTGTATCGAGTAATTTCCGTTAAGATCCGTCTGGGTACCACCCTGGGTGCCCTTTATTTTGATACTTACACCAGGTAAAGCTGAATTATCCTTAGCATCGGTTACCTTGCCGCTGATCTTAACCTGCGCCATCGTATGCAGCGACAGCAAGGTGAGCAGAATTGAGTAGATAAGATTTTTCTTCATAACATTGTTTAGTAGGTTGTTTTTAAACTGGTAATTATAGGAACACTTCTCTGCGAAGCATTCATGGCGGTTTATAACCGCCGCAAGGCCGGAAGTTGCCCTTCAGAAAGGGCAAAGAAGTCCGGATTGCCTTTATGGCATCATTTTTTTTCATGAATTTGGATTATAGTTTACTTTAGTTTATGTCAGCTTATTGGCTGGCAGGCTACCGGTTTTTAGCGGCCCATTGCCTTAGTGCCGTAATGGCATCATATAAAACACCTGCTTCACCCCTGAAATCGCCCGAACCTTTTGGTGCGCCGGATTGTACATCATACCATTCAAAAAAGCCCTTGTTGGCAAGCATCCTGTCGAGCATCGGTGACAACTCCGCGTAAGCTTCCTGCGGGCGACCATAGATAATGAGCGGTGCTATCATTCGTCCGCCAAACCATGTCCAGTCGCCGCCGTTTTGATAATTATAAGGCTTCATGTTTGGATACTGCTTTTCAGGATAAGGAGGATACACTGTAATGCCGATAGTGGCATGCTTTTCTTTAGTCGCGGCTGCAAGCATTTGTTTGTTTATTTCCAAAACTTCGGCCGGAGTGTTAAACCCTGCTATGATAGCACATATGGATCCACCGGTGTATAAGATCTCTTTTTCATTAAAATCCGAAGAGAAAGGGCTGCCGTTAAGGTAGATATGCGGGATATATTTTTGAGCGGCAGCATCCCAAAGGTATTTACGAACATTGGCAGTGACCTTTGCGGCAATGATCTTCCAATCAGTTTGGGCTTTATAGCCTCGGGGTGCCATCGCAAGGAAATCTTGAACTGCCTTCACAAACATGGCGTTATCATAAATATCCAAAGCCCATTTGGTTTTATCATTAATGGCCACGCCCCAGCCGTTTTCGGATTGCACATCGCCCCAGTCAATAGTGGTGGCCCCGGTTATCAAACCATATTTTTCCGACCAGCGATCTTTATGCAGATAGGCCAGCGCCTCCTCCATTCGTTGCAAAATCGTTTTACCACCAATACACTCGTTTAAAATAGATTGGTCACCGGTAAAATCAATGTATTTTTTCACAGCCTGGATCAATGACGATTCCTGGTCGGTCTCTACCGTGTTTTTATGCGCTGCCCAACCCGGTAATAAGGATGAGTAGCGATATTTATAACCTACACTGGCTTTAGCGCTGTCAACCACACCATCCACAATATCCCCGCCCTGGCCCTGGATGCGGAAAAACATCAATAGTTTGGTTTTTACTTCTTCTTTGGGATGTACTTTTAATGAGCCATTGATGAAAGTGTTGAAGTCGCGGATCCACACCTCACTGTAGGATGTACCTGCAGAAAAACCGGATAACAGTTGTAAAGCTTTCGCCTGGACTGTATCAAGCCGGATATCGGCAAGAATTTTCTCTGCCAAAGCTTTGTTGGAGGACTGTTGTGCTCCGGCAATGGAAAAAATAAAGCAAGACAATGCCGTAGAAATGAGTAAACGTTTTTTCATGCAGGTAAATATGTAATTAGGTTACTGCCTTACCAGATAGAAATGGAGACAGATTGTTATAGTATGTACAAACATAGTGTCATAATATTATATTCCAAAGTTTTTCCAAAGTTTTTTTATTAACTATGATAAAAAATGAACAGAGGTCAGAAAATTACCTTAGTAAAGGAAGCTGCTACTGAACCCCAAAACCGTATTATAAAAAAATTCAACCTTTTTCTGCTCCGTAGATGTTCCTCCTCCAAAGGTGATACCACTACATGCCGCCCCCTGCCGTTTTCCTGATAAATTATTACCTTGCCACTTAATTCATTATGAAAATTTCCATCGATCATAAAAGCGCCATACCCTTACATATCCAGGCAGAGAACCTGCTAAGAGAGCTCATCCGCGAGCCTGAATATCAGGCCGGTAAATTATTGCCTAACGAGGTTGATCTTGCTAAAAAGTTAGCTATATCGCGCACCACTTTACGCCAGGCTATTAACAAATTGGTTTATGAAGAGCTGCTGGTGAGAAAAAAACGGCTCGGAACCAAAGTGGCCCATACCAAAATGAGCTCCAAATCAATGAATTGGTTGAGCTTTACACAGGAGATGGAAGCCCGCAGCATCCCTATAAAAAATTACGAGCTTCATATTAGCTGGGTCTTTCCGGAAGATCATATAGCCAATTTTTTCGATATCAAAACAGATAAGAAAATTTTGAAAATGGAAAGGTTAAGGGGAAACTCCGAAGAAGCTTTTGTGTATTTTATTTCGTATTTTCATCCACGGATCGGGCTTACGGGCGAAGAAGATTTCAAGAAACCACTTTACGAAATGCTTGAGAGTGAGCATTCTGTAGTTGCAGACCTATCAAAGGAAGAAATAAGCGCCAAGGCGGCCGATAAATTCGTAGCAGGTAAACTGGAAATAGATCCGGGCAGTCCTGTTTTGATCAGGAAACGGTTTGTTTACGATCAGGGCGAACGGCCGATGGAGTATAACCTGGGCTATTATAAAGCCGAAAGCTTTGTTTATACGGTAGAAAGCAGGCGCAGTTCCTAAATTTATTTTTTTTTGACTTATTTGAAATATAAATGAAATAAAATATGTTTGCACATTACAACATATTAGTGCATGAATAAATCTATTTTATCGAACGCGGTTAATATCGAAACGATGAGGAACACCAAACAGTTTCTGCTTCCGGATCTGAAGAAAGCCGCGAAAAGGCAGGAGTATGACATTTACCCCACTTTCGACATTGCCGGGCCAATATATACCGGCTATAAAGCCTTAGCCAATTGGATCATTGCATGCAACCATGATATTGTTATAGATGGCTATTCGGGCGTATATTGGGATGTACTTATCTGCAACCTGAACGATGAATTTGCCGCTTCAAACATCCAGGCTAATTGGATTAATGTAAATAAAGCATTAAAACCGGAAAGCATTATTCATGAAATAACCGCTAATTACGATGGTGGCGATGACCCGTTATTTGGTAAGCTATACGATGGGGAGCTGAGCGATTTTTTTGATGTCGAAAAGCTCAAAAGTCTTAAACCCGAACCAAACAAATTAAACATATTGTATGGTGCGGGTGCCGCTCTTGCCGGATGGAAATGTACATTGCTATATATCGATGTTCCTAAAAATGAGATCCAGTTCCGGTCAAGGGCCAACACAATCTGCAACCTTGGCGAAAAGCTGCCTTCCGATCCCAAAAATCAATACAAACGTTTTTATTTTATAGATTGGCCGGTACTCAATAAACATAAAAAACAGCTTTTGCCTGCCATAGATGTAATCATCGATGAGCAAAGGATCAATGAAATATCGTGGGCAACTGGCGATACATTAAGAAACGGACTTAAAACCATGTCCAGCCACATGTTTAGGGCCAGACCTTGGTTTGAGCCCGGGGTTTGGGGAGGCCAGTGGATTAAAAACAACATCAATGGCCTGAACAAAGATGTTGTAAACTATGCCTGGTCATTTGAACTTATCGCCCCGGAGAACGGCATCCTGCTGCAAAGCGGCAACAATATATTAGAGGTATCGTTGGATACCTTGCTGTTACTGGATAACGAAGCCATTTTAGGCAAAGCGGCAGCCAGGTTTGGCGATGCCTTTCCTATCCGGTTTGATTTTTTGGATACTTTTGACGGTGGCAACCTTTCATTGCAATGCCACCCTTCTGTTGAATACATTAAAAATAACTTCGGCGAAGATTTTACACAGGATGAAACTTATTATATCCTCGATGCAGAACCAGGCGCCGAAGTTTACCTTGGTTTCCAGGAAAATATCAATAAACAACAATTCAGGAGCGTTTTAGAGAACAGCTTTGAGCAAAACGAACCGGTAGAGATCAAAGACTACGTACAAACCTTCCCGGCAACCAGGCACGACTTGTTCCTGATCCCGAATGGTACGGTACATTGCTCGGGCAAAAATAATATGGTACTGGAGATCAGCGCCACGCCGTACATCTTTACCTTTAAAATGTACGACTGGCTCCGTCCCGATTTAAGCGGAAATCCACGAACGCTGAATATCGACCGGGCCTTTGAAAACCTCAATTTCGAAAGGAAAGGTGATGTAGTGACGGAAACCCTCATCTCCAAACAAACCACCTTAAAAAAAGGCCATGACTGGGAGATCATTAACCTATCAACTCATCCTGAGCACTTTTACGCTATTGAGCGCTTTGAGTTTGATACCGAGATAACTGAAGATACCAATAACCAATGCCATGTATTGAGCCTGGTTGAGGGCGAAAGTATTGCAGTGATCACTAACGATCGTGAACAGGTTATTCATTATGCCGAAACCTTTATTATTCCGGCCGCGGTTAAAAGCTATACACTTAAAAATACAGGCAAAACAAGGGTTAAGGTTGTCAAAGCTTTTGTTAAAGACGAATGTTGTTAATATCTCTGCTTAAATCAAACTCAAAACGCATCCTCTTAAAACCTTCTAAGTTATGAATAAGATTTTTTCCATCCTGTCGGCATTCATTTCCATATGCACATCAGCAATGGCGCAAACAGGTGGTAAGCATTTTAATGGAATCACCCTGCAACCAACAATAGCCTATATCAATTACCAGGGCGAGCCCCGCAGAATGGTCCGGCTGTTATTTCATGAGGGTAAAAACTGCGCAGCCACAGAGGCCACCGTTTCCTTCAATGGCATAACCGATCATGTTATAATACCGGCCAGTAAAGAGGGCACTGATGTATTTGAGCTTCCGCTTCCCGGCTCGCCAATAACTTCGGCAGCACAGGTTACGGTTATCTTAAATTCCGGCGGGCAAACCTATATGGCCCGCTGCATTGTTGAACCGGCCCGTAACAACTGGACCATGTATATCCTCCCTCACTCGCATGTAGATATCGGTTACACCAACACACAGGCAAAGGTTTTGAAGCTGCACATGGATAATATTGATGAGGCTATTGATCTGGCTAAAAAAACAGCCAATTACCCAGTGGAAGCCCGCTATAAATGGACAACAGAAGCCATTTGGGTAGTTGATAATTACCTGAAAGCGGCAGATGAAGCTAAAAAAGAACGCTTTTGGGACGCGGTGAAAAAAGGATGGATTAATTTGGATGGTGCTTACGGTAATATCAACACCAGCATGACAGACTCCTACCAGTTGATGCAAATGTTCGCCAAATCGCAAAAACTGGCTAAGGCGAATGGGGTTGAGATCCATACCATGTTCCAGGGCGATGTGCCGGGCGCCAGTTGGGGCCTTGCTGCGCAAAGCGAACAAACCGGGATCAAATACTTTTTATCAGGCCCAAACGCATCCGACAGGATAGGCAACCTTGCCAAATGGCAGGATAAACCATTTTATTGGATTTCGCCATCGGGTAAACAAAAACTACTGTTCTGGCAATGCCAGCCTTACTCGATAGGCTATGCGCTAAAAGGAACCAGGATCCCTAATTTTTTTACTATAGACGATCCTAAACCTTTTTATACTGGTCACCCATCGGATAATTTTCTAAACCCGCACCTTTTCCAATATCTCGGCGGCCTTGAACAAAATAACTTTCCGTATAACATGTCGTTGTTAACCTGGGCTATGAGCGATAATGCTCCTATCGATCCTGAACTTCCCGATGCTGTTAAAAGCTGGAACGAGCATTTTGCCTCGCCAAAACTGGTGATCACCTCGGTAAAACAATTTTTCCAGGATTTTGAGAAACAATATCAAGACAAAATCCCGTCGTTCACCGGCGATTATACTGAGTACTGGACGGACGGCGTGTCGTCAGCAGCGAAAGAAACAGCCATCAGCCGCCAAACATCTGACAAGCTAAAACAGGCATCGGCCCTTTGGGCCATCCGTAATAAACCAGGCTACCCTGTTGATGATTTTGACGACACCTGGAAAAACCTGCTGCTTTACAATGAACACACCTGGGGCGCATATAATAGTGTTAGCGACCCCGAAGATGCAAAAGTTAAAAGCGAGTGGACTGTTAAAAAAGGCTATGCACTAAGCGCCCAAAAACAAACCGATTCGCTCAGCAATTTGATATTGGCTGTAAAAACCGCAGCAGCAAATAAGGTAGACGTTTACAACACCCTGTCGTGGCTGCGCACCGATGTTGTTTATGTACCGGCCGGTTTAAGCAAAGCAGGCGACCTGGTTAAGGATGCAACAGGCAATGCAATCCCATCGCAACGCTTAAGCTCGGGCGAGCTGGCTTTTGTTGCCACAGGGGTACCGGCGTTTGGTAAAAAAACGTACACTATTAACCGTGGTAAAGCTTTTGCAAAGGGCAAAGCTGTCATTTCGTTAAACGGATTGGCTAACGGCATCTACACTGTCACAATTGACAGTAAAACCGGCGATATAAGCAAACTGGTAAAGACCGAGAGTGGCAAAAAACAGGTATTGGTGGATAGCACCGGTTTTAACAAATACATTTACATGCCCGGCGATTCGCTGCAGCGCCAGCAAACAAGTACCGACGCCATCATTAGTATTAAAGAAGATGGGCCATTGGTGGTGAGCCTTTTGGTTACCTCAAAAGCGCCTGGAGCCTATGGCTTAACCCGCGAAATCAGGCTGGTTAACGGGCTTGATAAAATTGAGCTGATCAATACCATTGATAAGAAAAGTATTCGCTCTAAAGAGAGCGTTCACTTCGCGTTTCCGTTTAGTGTTCCAGGTGCGCAGGTACGTTATAGTATTCCGTGGGGAAGTGCTGCTGCCGAAGCCGACCAACTCCCTAACGCCAATAAAAATTGGTTTACCATGCAGCACTGGGTTGATGTTTCAAACTCGACGTTCGGTATTACCTGGTCAAGTCCGGATGCGCCTTTGTTTGAGATAGGCAAGATCACAACTGCCGATTTGCTTGGTGGTTTGCATCACGCGCCGCAGTGGCTAACATTCACGGCGCAGTCGCCAAAGATTTATTCGTGGGTAATGAACAACTTATGGCATACCAATTTCCGCGCCGAGCAGGAAAAAGGGCCGGCCACCTTCCGTTATATCTTCCGTTCACACGCCTTAGGATACGATAGTTTTGATGCCAACCGGTTTGGCCTTAATAATCATCAGCCATTAGTAGTTTCCGCTTCGGATAATCAGGATGACGAACTGTTTTTTAATATCGGTGGTAAGCAGATCTATGTAGAATCCATAAAACCTGCCGATGATGGCAATGGCGTTATTGCGCAGATAGTGAGCACCGGCGATAGCGAAGTGAACATCACTCCAAAAGCAAAAGCGACGATAAAGATCTGGAAAAGCAATCTGACCGAAGAAAAGGTGGCCGCGCTTGATAACAATTTTAAGATTTCGGCAAAAGGAATAATCACTGTACGCATCGAAAAATAAAATCGCTATGAAACAAAAACTATCGCCGGAAACCAAAACCTCCGCCCTGTTTTTAACCGCTGTAACCCTTATAGCCACATTAGGCGGCCTGCTTTTTGGTTTTGATATGGCCGTTATTTCGGGTGTGCTCCCGTTTGTGAAAAGCCAGTTCGCGCTATCGGCTGCTACCGAAGGCTGGTTCGTATCATCGGCACTCATCGGGTGTATTATCGGTGTAGCTTTTTCGGGGGACTTAAGCGACCGGGTAGGCCGTAAAAAAATGCTGATGTTATCGGCGGTGCTTTTCTTGCTTTCTGCCCTGGGTTCGGCCTTGTCATCGGGCTTTACCTTGCTTATCTTAGCCCGGATGCTGGGCGGTATGGGTGTTGGCGTAGCATCAATTGTGGCACCGCTATACATATCAGAAATTGCCCCGGCACGGATACGCGGCCGCCTGGTAACTTTTTATCAACTGGCTATCACCGCGGGCATTCTTGTAGCCTACCTTACCAATGCCGGCTTACTTAATTTTTCATTACACCATAAGAGCAGTTACTTAGGTACAATTATCGATCTGGTGATGGTTAAAGAAGTTTGGCGCAGCATGCTTGGCCTGGGCGCCATCCCTGCCCTGCTGTTTTTTGTTGGTCTGTGCTTTGTACCCGAAAGCCCACGCTGGCTTATTCAAAACGGAAAAACCGACGATGGCATTGCCGTCCTCTCAAAAGTAACCGACTATGCAACGGCTCTAAAAGACGTAACACTGATAAAGAACACCCAAAGCCGTGACATAGGCACCTACCGCGAGATATTTGCACCAGCTATGCGTAAACCATTGCTAATTGGCTTGCTGCTTCCGCTGTTCTCTCAGTTCAGTGGGATTAACGCCGTTATTTATTATGGCCCCAGAATATTGAGCGATGCAGGCATCAATATCAGCAACGCCCTGCTTAGCCAGATCATATTTGGCATTGCTAACTTCGCTTTTACGCTAATAGCCATTTGGAAAGTTGATAAAATGGGGCGCAGACCGCTATATATAGCCGGCGCTTTAGGCGCCACGATTTGCCTTCTTTTTACCGGGGCTTGCTTTTATACAGGTGCTACAACCGGCCTTGCATTAGTTGTTAGCATCATCCTATTTTTAGCTTGTTTCGCGTTCTCGATAGGCCCGTTGAAATTCGTTATCGCATCCGAAATTTATCCAACAAGGATCCGAGGTCGGGCTTTAGGCTTAAGCATCATGACCATGTGGGTGGCAGATACAATCGTAGGGCAGCTAACCCCTATGTTTTTAAATTCAATCGGGCCGGCGGTCACCTTCTGGTTCTTTGCTGCGTGTTGCTTTTTTTCTTTACTGATTGTGTATAAAATGGTTCCCGAAACCAAAGGGAAATCGTTGGAGGAGGTTCAGGAAATCTGGGCTGGGCACTAACCTGAATTTGCATTCAGAAAGGTCACTTCAGAGTGCTGCTTAACCTTCCGCCTGAGGTTCACTCCCGGCAACAGGTTGGCAATTTTCTGAGTATCGCGGGCCGCCCCAATCGTATTATTTAGGGCATTAACGTCCTTTATAAACTAAAACGTATATTTTTAATCACTTAGTTTTAGCTGAAACAAATGCACCGCCTGTATGCCCACCGCAGGACTTCCGGTCGGATAAATCGAGCTTTGTGAGGCCCCGGTAATAGCAGTAGTTATCACCCAAAGCCTGATGGCATTAGCAGCGGTATTTACCGAATAACTTTGTGTAATAGTATGTCCTCCACCGATCTTCCAAGACGGGATACGATGCCGTCTTCCACTGGCAACGCTTTCTATTGTACCCTTTGGAGCGATTTTCCGCCCGTCCACATAGTTGATGCTGACCTGGCTTTAGCTTTATCTGTACTGGCTATTTTCAGCTTGGCACCACCAATCAAAGCCTTTAATCCCTGGTACAGTGTAGCTCAACGCGATCATTACTACAGGAAGTGCAGTTCATTTAACCGCTGGCCTTACATTGCCCAGTTGCCCGGTATGCGAATTGAATGGCGAAACCGGTGGCAATTGAAGACTATAAGTGCTACAAAACGCTTTCTCATTAGATGATTGCCTCCCTGGAGCAATATGCTGTGGTTTATCCACTAAGTGCTTTTTTCAACTAAAAATTTCCCTTTTGTCCCCTCTTTTTTGCTGGTTAGCCCCTTTTGTTTTCTGTGTTTTTCAAAGACTTTGCATCTCTCGAATGGTCATTAAGAGATGACCATTCGTGCAACCAATTATACTGTTAATTAAACCCATGATGAAAAAAAACCGAACGCAGCGCATGCTCCCAGGAAAAGGAAGCAGCATGCATCTTAATTGAAAACGATCTCGAGAAATGTCGGTATAAATACTGCCCGGGCAATTGTCCTTTATTGTTAACCCTGAAAGCTTCATTTAAATTATGCTTTTCGGTTGTTGGTGCCTTACATACCAACAGCGTTTACATAACTGTCTTTTGCCAATACCCAAAAATCTAAATTATTAATAACCCAATTATGAAACGAAAATTACTTATTTCAAATTATTTGTATTCCAGGGGTTTTCGCACCACACTTAAAACTTTGGCATTATTTATATTGCCAATCGGTGCTAACGCGTCAATTCCAAATTTAATTCACAAAAGCAGCCTGATAATCGCTCAAATAGTTCCTGATAAAGCTGCGATTACTGTAAAAGGATCCGTCATAGACGCCTCCAACGGCCAGCCCCTGGTAGGTGTTTCTATCAGTGTCAAGGGAACTAACAAAGGTACGCTAAGTGACATAAAGGGAAACTTTCAACTTAACAATGTGCCGGAAAATGCCGTGCTCGTTGTAACCTACATCTCTTACGAAAAAGTTGAAATAGCCGTAGGCGGAAAGACTGATATCGCCATAAAGCTTCAGCCATCGATGAAAACGCTCAACGATGTTGTAGTAGTAGGTTACGGAACGCAGAAGAAAGAAAACCTTACTGGCTCTGTAGGTATTGTAAATACGCAGGATCTGGAAAGCAGGCCTTTGACAAATACAGGCCAGGCACTACAAGGTACAGTTTCAGGTGTTTATGCGCTGCAAAGTTCAGGTAAACCCGGAGATGACAATACTGTCATCGACATCCGCGGCGTCGGAACTTTTGGAGATAATTCTCCTTTAGTGTTAGTTGACGGCTTTCCCGGGGCTATAGGCGACGTGAACCCTAATGATGTTCAATCAATTTCGGTGCTTAAAGACGCGGCATCATCGGCTATTTACGGTAACCGGGCTGCAAACGGCGTTGTTTTAATTACTACTAAACGAGGATCTGCAGGCAAAGTCCGTGTTAATTACAGCGGATATGCAGGTATTCAGAGCCCGACAAGGCTACCTAAAGTACTAAACTCGGTTCAATATACTACACTGCATAATGAGGCGGATATAAATAGTGGAGCGCCTCCTACATATCCCGACTCGATAATCCAAAAGTACGCGGCTCACAATAACCCCATGTATCCGGATATCAATTATTTTGATGTATACTATGGTAATGCTTACATGCAAAACCACCGGGTAAGTGCAACAGGAGGAAGTGATAACGTTAATTATTCTTTTATGCTTGGCCATTTGGATCAGGATGGGATTCTGGTTGCTACCAATTACAAGAAAACGGACTTCCGTCTTAACCTTGACAGCTATCATTTAAAAGATAAAAAGCTCCGTGTTTCGGGCAACATATCCGGCAACGTAGGGATAAAAAATGAACCAACCGATCTTTGGAACGCTGAATGGTACGCAACCTTAGCGCCAATACATCCGCTTAAAGATGCCAACGGCAACTGGGTTTCTGTTAATGGCGAACGCAACTATTACGGTGAAATTAAAGAGGGCAGTACAAACCTTACAAAACGCTATAATTTCGGCGGTCAGGCCGAAGCGGAGTATAAAATTCTGCCCGGTTTAAGTGCGCAGCTTACCTACGGTTATAACGTTATCTCTACTAACGGCAATGCCTTTCATGCCAATGTAACCTTACAAAACCAAAACGGAACAGTTACGCAGTTACCTTCTGATTTGACTACATCAAGCGAGATTGATGGCCACTCATTACTTACCGGTTTACTAAAATACAACAAGACCATTAACCGTCATTCATTCAATTTATTAGGTGGCTATAGCGAAGAGGAGTTTACTTACGATTGGCAAAGCGGCTATCGTGCACATTTTGTAAATAATTCTCAGCGGATATTGAATCTTGGCGATGCAGCTACGCAAACAAATAATGCCGGCAGCTATGCTCTTGGCCTTCGCTCATACTTTGGCCGTTTCAATTATGCTTTTGATGAAAAATATTTATTTGAAGCCAATATCAGGAGGGACGGCTCTTCCAGATTTGCACAAGGAAAACAGTGGGGTACATTTCCTTCATTCTCAGCCGGATGGGTGATATCGAAGGAAAGTTTTATGAAAAACCTGAGCTGGCTTGATTTTGCGAAAGTTCGTGCTTCCTGGGGCCGTTTAGGCAATCAAAATATCAGCAATTATTATAATGGCAGCGATATTCTGAATTCGGGCCAGAACTATTCGTTTGGCGGAACCCTTTACTCGGGTGTTGCCATTACCGCAATGACTAACAAAGATTTGACATGGGAAACAGCTCAGCAGCTTGATTTCGGCCTCGACATCTCTTTGCACAATAATATTGAAATTACAGCGGATTATTTTGACAAAAGGACTAAAAACCTGCTGTTGACCCAACCGATTCCACTAACAATTGCTCAATCGGCTCCAACGGCCAATGCAGGTGAAGTGCAAAACAAGGGCTTCGAACTCGGGATTTCGTATAAAAAGGCATTTGATAATGGTATTAAATTAAGGACTTCTTTAAATGTGTCGCACATTGTCAACAAGATCCTCGCTATGAATGTACCTCAGCAGTTTACATCACCAAAAGCTATTGTTGTTGGCTCTGCTATCAATTCATTCTACGGCTATCAGATGACGGGTATTTACCAGATCGCCGACTTTACATGGCAAAACAATAGTGATGCGTCTATACCTTATGCAAGCCGTACTTATACGCTTAAGCCAGGTGTTGTTAAAGTAAGTGATTATAACGCACAACCTGGCGATATTAAATATGCCGATCTTAATAGAGATGGTATAGTTGATCAAAATCATGACCGTAAAGTTATCGGGAAGCAGTTTCCAGGTGTAACGTATGCATTCAATTTCAATGTGGCCTGGAAAGGCTTTGACCTTGGCGCGTTTTTACAAGGCGTACAAGGTATGCAAGGTTATACCTACTATGAAATTGCTTCGCCTTTCAGCGGCTTTGCCAACCTTGGTACCTGGTGGTTAAACAGGTGGACACCGCAAAATCCTTCTAATACTTATCCGCGCATCACGTTAGATGGCGTAAAAAATAATATCCACTCCTCTTTTTATGTTGAGAATGCATCTTATCTGAGGATCAAAAATATTGAATTAGGGTACACCTTAAGTCCGGCTGCCATTAAGAAGATCGGTTTAAGCTCATTGAGGATCTATGCGAACGTGCAAAACGCCTTCACATTCACCAAATTCAAAGGCTTTGATCCCGAACAAACTACAGATCAAACAAGGGCCGAAGCGTATCCGCAGGTCCGTGTGATGACCGCGGGTGTAAATGTTAATTTCTAAATGATAAAATCATGAAAAATATATATAAAGTCTTAACTGTATTAGCTGTTATTAATCTTGCAAGCTGCAAGAAAGGTCTGTTGGACAAGACTCCAAATGACCGCTTATCACCATCAACATTCTACCAAAATGAAACCCAGGTAAAAATGGCCTTGGTGGGTATTTACAATGCGTTACAGCCCAATGCCACGCCGGCACAATTTTTCCAGTTTGATTTTGAATCGGATAACGCCTATTGCCAGGACGCGTGGCAGGGCTCGAAGGAAGTGGGGGAATGGCAAACAACATCCAACAGTTGGGCCCCATACGCTAAGTGGACGCAGGACTATACTATTATCTCCAGAGCCAATGAGTTCCTAAAGGATGTTGCCGCTGCAAGTATTGATGCTACAGTAAAAAGCCAAATGACAGGAGAGGCTAAGTTTTTACGTGGTTACGCCTATGCTGATTTGATTGCTTATTTCGGCGATGTACCTTTAATTACCCAAGTTCAGTCACTTTCGGACGCATATGTTTCAAGAACGGCCAAAGCCACTGTGCTTACCCAGGTTGTAACTGACCTTACAGATGCCGCAGCAGCATTGCCAGCCTCTTACTCAGGTACCGACGTGGGCCGTGCAACAAAGGGTGCCGCCCTGGCCTACAAAGCAAAAGTGCTTTTGTATAATGGAAAATGGGCCGATGCCGCGCAGGCAGCGCAGGATGTGATTGATCTTAAAGCCTATAGTTTATATCCAAATTATGGTTTATTATTTGATGAAGCGCATGAAAACAACAGCGAGGTAATTTTTGATATCCAATATATTCCAACCACCCAACCACAACCATGGCCGTCATCTGCCCTATCTTTGAGCGTTTGGCCAACACCAAATGTTACCACCGATTTGATCGATTCATATTACATGACCAATGGATTGCCAATTACCAATTCGGCTTCTGGGTACAATTCGCAAAACCCTTATGTTAATCGCGACCCAAGACTGGCCGCTTCAGTGGTGCTGCCCGGCTCTCAGTGGGGTTCAACTACTTACATCCCCGCCACTGATGTAGTGCCGTCAGGGGCCCGTCCGCGTAAATACGCAGCAATTGGTATTGCCGACCCTAATAATTGCTCTTTAAATACTATCCTGATGCGTTATGCAGATGTATTACTGATTCGTGCAGAAGCCTTGATTGAATCCGGAAGTACTGCACCCGAAATTTATACACTCATTGACCAGATACGGGCAAGGGTAAATATGCCAACGGTAGAAAGTGTGGAGGGAGCCGGTTTAAGCCAGGCACAATTACGTGCCGTTTTGCGCCACGAGCGTAGGGTAGAGTTCTTTATGGAAGGCACCCGGTATGCAGATATGTTACGATGGAAAGATCAATCCCTTGTTCATGACGTGTATGGTTACGACAAATCGTTGCTAAAAAACCCGGCAAGCCCATCTACCTGGAAATTTAGCCAGGTTAAGTTAGAGACCAGGACATTTGACGCTGGCAAAGGGTGGCTTTGGCCGATTCCTCAGGCTGATATTGATATTAATAAAAAATTGTTGCCTAACAATCCGGGATATTAGGGCTCCCGGACATTACATCATTAAATGATGTGATTGCCCCCCTCTTTAACTATACAACCCTCGATAGGACTGCCGATTGCGGCGACCTATCGAGGGTTTGGTTTTATAAGTGCCTTTGTAATGTATCTGATTGAAATTTTGTTACTTGTTATAGTGTTGTTTAAAAACGATAGTTTTGATTGTAAAGACGCATAATGCGTCTCTCGCTTGCTATTTACGACAACTGAGAAGCTTTTGAAATCGGCTTGTCCTGTGGAAGACGCAATTATGCTCTACATAAAATGCATTAAACCAGATTTTTTTTTGCGAAACATTATGGGACTAAAGCAAATCAATCTGATTGCAACATGAATAATTATTCGCGCAGCAAATTATCAATTCAAAAGGCCGTCCTTTTTGAGACAGCCTTTTGAATTTTGTTTTTAAACTAAAGCCGGGTGCTTACCCTGGCAATTAAATATGTTCTATTGAGCAATAAGTTTCCATTGCTGGTTATAACTTGAACCCTGTGGCCACTGCTGTACAGCTGATCCATTGGCAGTTAAACCTCCGGTATCAAGGCATTTGCCTGTGGTTAGATTAATTACCCTATAATAGCCATCTCCGGTTGAAACAAGCGACCAACGTTGGTTTGTACTCGTGCCTACTACATACTGTAAAACATTTGACCCATCTGCGGTATTTGTACCCACATCAAGACATTCTTTTCCGGTAACACAACTTAAAGTATAATAACCGGCAGTGTAGCTTATATTCCATTTCTGGTTATTGCTTGTTCCTGATGCCCATTGCGCCACAGCTGCGCCATCGGTTGTACTGCCCAGGTTATCAAGCATAAGGCCCGATGCCCGGTTTTGAAGTTGATATCGCCCGTCAGCAACCGGCCCTATCCATACGGGTGCAGCGGTAAGCTTCCATGACCACCTGAACATATTTGCGGTACCCGGGCTAACCTCGGTAAGGTTATTGTTTGCAGTATACCACCGATAAGTATCAATATCATTAACGCCCGACCATGCTATTGTCCCCATTGAATTATCCTTGGCGTAGGCAAGCGATCCGGTGAGGAAGGCCTGGTCAACATATACGCCGGTATCCCATTGCCACCAGAAGCTCATGTTCCTGAAAGTTTCGATACCAACCTCGGTAACTATGGTACGTGACGCGTATGAACCTGTACGGGCCGACATGATATTATAGTAGCTTGACCAAACATTGTACGAGCCCCAGAACCACCAGTAGCAATGCAGTCCAAGATACTGGTTGGCTAACCTTGAATCGGCACCAACCGCAGTTACGTCGGCGGCATACCCTGTACCATCAAGGATACATTTTCCATCGGCCGGGCTATAAGTGGTTAAGAAACCAGCATATAAGTTGTTCAGGTCGGTACTTGAATAATCAACCGGCTCGTTGATAGGTTCATATAATACCGATGTATTGTTTTTATATACATTATTTACTGTTGTCCACATGGTATGCCATTGTGCAGTATCAGGTACATGATGTACCCCAACCGGCCAGTAACAAAGTATTACTTTACAGCCGTTTGCCACAACCGCGTTAATTGCAGCCTGGTAAACCGGCCAATAAGTTGAGCTTGAGGCAGTCCAGGGGTTTATCGGCATCCTGATGGTGGTGCCGCCGCTTGTTTTAACGGCACTGGATATATTAGTGGCCAAAGTAGCAGCTTGCGTAGCGGTAAGCGATGTAGTCATACCACTGGGCAATACAACCCTCCCATCTCCCTCGTTTCCGTTAGGGTCGGCCCAGTTTATACCCCTGAAACCGTTTGTATTGGTAGTTGAAAGGGCAAATGATTGTTTTCCAAATTTTTGGCCTGATAGGTCAGCGCCTTTTTGAATAGGGTTTTTAGAACAGCCCATGGCCAGGGCTAACAGGCAGTATAGTGCCCCGGTAGTTAAGTTTTTTCTCATAATTTTATATCAGGTGTTAAATAAGTAGCTCTTTTGATCAATCGGTTTTAATTTTTAATTATGGCGGGGCCCTTCCCAGCGTTAATATGAAGTGAATTATATCGGTTACCAGTAACCTGACCGAATGCATGTTCGGGCACAAATCAAATATTATCATGGCAGATGTTTTGAACAATAGATTTTCTGCCGATAATTAACTGTCAATCACTGCGGAATGTAACCATCAGTAATTTAATTAGCCGTTAAAAATGGCTATACGTAATATCGGAGGAAGAAAATCCGTGTTTATATGGTTGTCCTAAATTTCTTTTAAAAAGTAGGAATTGAAAAGGGGGTAAAGCCTCAATATTGGGGGGATAAAGTGGCATTTTATCAGGGTTTACTACAATAGCCCGGCTTTTAATTTGCTTTTTCGCCAATTCAACGAATGCCCTTTGCTCTTAATTATTGTTATAAATACAATTAATAATTATTTACATTTGGATGCCTTATAAACTTAGTGTTTCAGCATTATATGACAGGTTCTGCCAAAAGTTAAGCGAACTGACGAATCATTTTTCAATGAGTATTAAATGAGTTTTTGATGGTTACTGGCCCTGAGAGGAAAATTCATCAAATGAACATTTAATACCTGGATATTAGAAAATTATTTGCAGGCACATGCAGAACAGCCAACAAACTCTGTTTTTATATTGCTAAATTGTTGAAGGTTACAAGTGTATCAAGTACAATATTAAACGCATTAGCCTGCCTAAGCCAAGGCGGCGATAACTGGTTTATAGTGTAAAAAATGTTAGCGATGATACGGAGTGTTGTATTTGCCTAATTAAAAGTGATAACGGATCTATGCATAAAGTTGTCTTGTTTTTTCTGATTAATCTTCTGTTTGTCAGTGTTGTGAACGCGCAGGCTCCGGTAACTTTTCCAACTAACGATGCAAGGAATTTTGCATTAAAATCATATACCACTCATGATGGCCTGCCTTCTGAAAATGTAACAGTGGCACTTAAAGACAGCCGGGGGTATATGTGGATAGGGACGGATAACGGGCTTTGTAAGTTTGACGGCTACACTTTTGAAAGTTTAGTGAATATTCCCGGAAATACCGCGAGTATAAGTTCAAATTTTATCAGTGCGCTGGCCGAAGACAAGAACGGAAAGATATGGGTTGGCACCATGGACGGCTTAAACATTTTAGATCCCAATACCGAGAAGTTTGAACGATTTTATCATAGCGATAAGATCAAAGAGTCGGTAAGTAATAATAAGATTTTTTCGATCTGCTGCGACAAAGAAGGAACAATATGGATAGGTACGGATGATGGTTTTAATCAATACGTGTCAAATAAGCGATCTTTTGTTAGTTATAAACCCAATCAGAATGATCGATTTTCAATAAAAGGCAAGTCGGTAAATGCAATTGTTGAGGATGATAAAAAAAACTTGTGGCTGGGAAACTGGAATGGTGGATTAAATAAATTCGATAAGGTAAGTAAACATTTCAGCAATTATCCGCAGACTGAATCTCAGCTTAAAAAAAGCCCCAATGATATTTGGAGCCTTTTTTACGATCAAAAAAACGGTTGCATTTGGGTAGGTACTTATTGGAGCGGCCTTTTTTGTTTTAATCCTAAAAACCAGCAATATACCCGGTTTTCGAGTCACGATAATATCAACGTAGGAGCTTTTAGCATTGATAAGGCTAATGACTCCACTTTAGTTGTTGGAAGTAACGGCGGGTTCTATTTTATAAATAAGGGTAATGGTCAATGGCGAAAGATTGGCGATATTAATAGTACTGCGGATGGATATGTTTATAATGATGGGGCCGGTATTATGTGGCTTTGTGGCAAAGACGCCTTAACAAAAGTTGATTTTACACAATATAAATTCCGTTTCATCCCCTTATCAATCGCGCCCCGCGAAGCAAAAAGTATGTTATTGCAAGGCAATATGTTGTGGCTGGCTACCAACGAAGGGCTATATAAGTTTGATTTACCGAAAAAGACAACAAAGTTATTTCAACATACCAATGATCCCTCAAGTATCAGCAGTAACCAGGTTGGTAAAATATATTTGGATAATGAGGGGGTGCTATGGGCAGCAACCGAAAATGGGTTTGATAAATTTGACAGCAGCAATAATAGGTTTATCCATCATTTTCACCATTCGGCCCTGAGTAATTTTTTTAATGAAGATGTTTTCAGGGATATTCTTGAAGTAAGGCCTCTCGAATATTGGCTCGCCACAGATGCCGGTTTAAAGATTTACCATGAAGAAACACAGCAATTTAAACATTATTATAATGACGACAGGAACCCCAATTCAATTGCCAGTAACCATATTTATAATCTTTTAAAAGATAGCAAAGGCAATGTATGGATCGGAACAAGCGGAAACGGTGTTGATCGTTTTGATCCTAAAACCGGGATTTTTCACCACTATACTTATAATGATAAAATTGCAGGCAGCCTCAGTAATAATATTGTGCATTGCATATTTGAGGATAGCAAAAAGAACATCTGGATCTGCACAGCCGACGGATTAAACAAATATGCTCCGGAAACCGATTCTTTTATTGTTTATTCACGTAAAAACAGATTTGCAAGCAACGTTTTCAACAGTGTAGTTGAAGATGAGGTGGGAAATCTTTGGATCAATTCTGCCACGGGGGTATCAAAGTTTACACCCCAAACATTAGCCATAACTAACTTTGATGAGGGCGACGGCGTATTTTCGCATTCGCTTATTTACAAATCTGCAGATGGGCAAATTTATTTAGCGGGAAATTCAGGTGTCGTGGTATTCGATCCGTCAAAAATTAAATTGAACGATAAAATCCCACCGGTTTACTTTACCGATTTTCAGGTGTTTAATAAATCTGTAAAACCGGGTGCTGATTCACCGTTGAAAAGACCTGTTGGTACAGCAGATACTGCCTTTCTTAATTATGATCAAAATGTATTTTCAATTGAATTTGTTTCGCTGAATTATACTCATCCGGAAAAAAATAGTTATCGGTATAAACTGGAAGGCTTTGACGAAAAATGGAATTTTAACGGTAACCAGCGAAGGGCTACTTACACCAATCTTAATCCCGGAACTTATAAATTTAAAGTTATAGCAAGTAATAATGATGGTATCTGGAACAAGACACCCAAATCCCTAATCATCATTATTTCGCCGCCATGGTACCGTACCTGGTGGGCATATACAATTTATGCCATAATCATTGGCGGGGTAGTTTATCTGTATCTTTTATACCGGGACCGTCAGGCTAAATTAAAATATGAAATCCAGATAGCGCATTATGAAAGCGAAAAGGAAAAGGAGCTCAGCGAGCGAAAGCTCGCCTTCTTTACCAATATTTCGCATGAGTTCAGAACACCATTAACATTGATCATTAATCCTATTAAGGAACTTTTATATAATGAAAAGAAGACGGTAGATACCTCCAATTTAACCATCGTTTACAGGAACGCACGCCGGTTATTAGGTTTAGTAGATCAGTTGCTGCTTTTCAAAAAGGCCGAATCGGAATCTGATCAATTGAGGATAAGTAATGTTAATATAATCGATTTATGCAGGGAGGTTTATTTATGCTTTGTACATGAAGCAAAAAGAAAACACATTCAACTTGAATTCATATCACCAACCGATTGTTTGAATGTTTATATCGACCGGGAAAAAACAGAGATCGTGCTGTTTAATTTGCTCTCAAACGCGATGAAGTTCACTCCAAAACTCGGTATAATTCGCGTTTGTGCAGAGGAATTTGAACAGACAGTTTCAATAATCGTTGAGGATACCGGCTGCGGAATCCCACCTGAAGTTGGCGAAAGACTTTTTAGCCGGTTTTACCAGGTGTCTGATTTGGCCAGTACCTCAAACGGAGGGTTTGGCCTTGGGCTTTATCTTGTTAAAAATTTTGTAGAGCGCCAGGCCGGAACTGTTGAATATCACAGCGATGCAGGAAAAGGGACAGCTTTTACAATCACTTTAAAAAAAGGGAAAGCGCATTTAAAAGATCAGATCATCTCAGAACAGCCAACAGCTACTTCTGAGTTTTTAAAAGAGTTGATAGATTCTGAAACTACAGCCCATGATATAGTGCCCGCAGCAGAGCCGGGAGAGGAAGTAACAGCGTCTGACCTCAAAACACTGTTAATCATCGATGACCACGAGGATATGAGAGAGTATCTCCGTCAGATATTTAAAATTGAATATAATGTTCTTGTAGCGCCAAATGGTGAGGATGGAATCAAGATTATTAATGAGCAGTGGCCGGATATAGTCATATGCGATGTGATGATGCAGGGCATGACCGGGATAGAAGTTTGCGCCGCTATTAAAGAGAATATAACAACATCTCATGTTCCCGTGATCTTATTAACCGCCAGTGCATCAAATGAAATTAAATTAAAAGGTATTGAAGGGGGGGCCGACGATTATATTGGAAAACCTTTTGATAAAGATATCCTGAAAGCACGGGTTAGCGGGCTGCTTAAAACCCGAAATACACTTCAGCAATACTTTTATAATGAAATTACGCTGAACAATAACCCGCACACTATCTCTATCGAGTACAAAAGATTCCTGGATTCCTGTATCCGAATTGTGGAAGATCATATAACTGATCCCGATTTTAATCTGCAATCCTTAGCCTCCGAATTAAATATGTCTTATTCGGGGATCTACAAAAAAATCAAAATGATTTCAGGCCAGCCAGCTAATAGCTTCATAAGAGCTATCAGGTTAAGAAAAGCCGCGCAGCTATTTGTTCACAGCGATTTAAATATATTGGAAACCGCTTATGCTGTTGGAATAAAAGATATAAAATATTTTCGTGAGCAGTTTAAAAAGGTGTTTGATTTAAAACCATCTGAATACATCAAAAAATTCAGGAAGAATTTTAAAAACGCCATGGTTAATCAGGGGGCCGAAAGAAAAATAAACCTGTAATACCTGCCTTGTTTACCCTTTTTAAAAAAGTTAAACTTAATCTTAGCCAGTAGTTTATTGGCTATTTTAAACCTATCCCGGCTCATATGCGTTTGATTATACTTTACTTTTTTTGAAGAAGTATCGCGATAAAAGCCGCCCGGTAAACCGTTTCCCGACGGAAAAGCAAAACAATACTGCTTACTTAGTTCTATACGCTTTACAAGAAACGTGATGAATATTATGTGGTAAGGTTAGTGACAGGATTAGTGATGTTTTTGGCCTGTATCATGGTATTTATAAAAAGAGAAAGAAAAATTAAAGAAATCTTTCGCCAGGATTATGAAATAAGAGCAAGCTACAAAGCCTGCTCTTATTGGAATTTATGTTACTTAAAAGCTAAACCTATGGAAACGCCACCTATTAGTTCACGATCTGTATAGTTTAGTTGCAAACCAACTCCTTAATAGGCTTCTTAATTCCAGTCGCCTGAAATATCTTTTGCTATTGCAGAGTTGGCATTCTTTTCTGCCAACGGTATCGGGAACAACACATTTTTATCCTGGAAAGGTTGTGTGCCATCTTCAATTTGCCTTTCGGCGTTGATAGTTTGCTTGGCAATACCCCAGCGAATCAGGTCGAAATAACGAACTTGTTCTCCCGTTAGTTCCAATTGTCGTTCACGCATTAATATCCGCATTGCATCGGTTTGGCTGCCTAATGATGTATAAAGCGGCGCATTAACACTTGGCCTACTGCGTACCTGGTTAATTAAGGCCAAAGGTTTATCACCCGTATTGCCCTGCTGAATATAACTTTCGGCCAACATAAGCAATACATCAGCATAGCGGATCACCTGGCCGTTGATACCGCTTTGCGGGCCACCAAAGGTAGCTACCTTGTTATAATATTCGTACTTAAGCCATTCGTAACCTTTTGTAGCGAAAGGATAAGCTATCGGACCGGTTGCACATTGTTGGCAATACTGTGTCTGTCCGCCGCTTGCGGCATCGCCGTAAAAAGTAAAAGCAGCACGTGGGTCAACGTAATTAACCGATGGATTTTGCGGGTTAGGGTAAGTGAACGCTTTAACAGCTGTTGTAGTGACATAAACGTTGTTCCAATCATTAAAGCCATATGATTGAGCGCGAACGGTATGTGTTGCCTTACCGCCCCAGGTTTCCTGGCCCCCAAACATATAATACTGGTTACCAATCCCCCAATCTGTCCACTGCTGGTTCATCACCTGGAAAATAGTTTCAGGGTTCAAGGCAGGATTATCCTGGTTAGGATCGTCAAACAGGTTATTATAAACTGGCGCCAGTGCATAGGTGTAAGGTTGCTGCGTTAGCTTGGTAAGCTCAGTCTGTGCCTGGCCCCATTTTTTTTCATAAAGGTATGATTTACCCAGCAACGCCACTGCAGCGCCCTGCGTAGCACGGCCATAGCTGGTTGCAGGGTAAGATATTGGCAAACCCGCTTCGGCATCCTTCAAATCCTGTTCAATAAATGCCCATACATCTGCAACTGACGATCTCGGCATATTGATATCGGCAGGTGTTGGCAGGGGTAAATATTTAGTACGTAAAGGTACCCGTCCAAAACAATTAACCAGGTTAAAATAAGCATAAGCACGCAAAAATTTGGCTTCGGCAACATATTGCGCCTGGTCGGTCGTTTCTGCAGCATTAGCTGGCTTCCACACCTGTGCCCTGTCAATAACAACATTGGCCCGTGCAATTAACTGGTAAAATGCTGACCATGTGTTGTTCATTACGTCAAGGTCGGGGCCAAAATTATACTGGGCCACTTGCAAATAATCACCTAAAAGGGGTTGGTTGTTTTTAGCGTCATATCCAAGCAGGTCAAAAGTAGTATAATAATCACCAGACCAAAAACCTGTATGCAGCAAAGCGGCGTAAGTGGCTACAACAGCCTGGTTTATCGCAACATCGCTATTAAAATAAGTATCATAAGTGTATGCACTTTTGTTTGTCAGATTCAGATCTTTTTTGCAACCTATTGAGAACGCAAGAAGTGCTGTCATCAAAAGGAATTTTATATATTTTTTCATGTTTTTATTTTTAAAGAATGCCTTTTAAAATGCTACTTGTATCCCGAATAAAAATGTGCGCGGTTGCGGTACCTGGCCGTTATCAATATTGCGGTTAAAAATAGTATCGTTTGAATTGTTATCGCCATAAACTGTACTTAACTCAGGATCATATCCTTTATAACCGGTGATAGTAAAAAGATTTTCGGCGGCCACATATATACGCAGTTTGCTTAAAACAGAACCTGAAAACGATTGCAGTGCGGCTTTACTAAAGGAATAGCCAAGGGTTATGTTACGCGCACGCAAATAGGAGCCGTTATCGATAAAAAAGTCTGATGGCCTTAAATTTCCGGATCCGGTTGCATTTTGCCCGGCTCTTGGCAGGAGAGCGTTATCGCCAGGTTTCTCCCATCTGTTTAATATAGCTGTTGAGGCATTATGTCCTGTTCCGGCAAACTCCAAACTTGATCTTAAATTGTTTCCAATCTGAACTCCCTGTACGCCTGATAATACCACATTAAGATCAAAATTACGATAAGTGGCCCCAAGGTTAATACCATATATGAACTTTGGAATAGCACTTCCCAAAACTTGCTGGTCTTTGCTGTCAACAACTCCATCCCCATTCAAATCCTTGAATATAAAATCGCCGGGAAGCAACCCTGTTTGATAAACCGCGTTGGCATCGCCGGTTTTTTGCTGTGCCGTTTTATTCAGGGCGTCAATTTCGGCCTGGTTTTTAGCTACATGGCCAACCCTGTAACCATAAAATGAGCCGATAGGATAACCTGCCTGGGTTAGTGTGTAAATTGCTCCTGTTCCACCAACAATCGGTGTTGGCGATTGTGTACCTAATGATATTGTTTTGTTATTATTGTAAGCACCGTTTACACTTACATTATAACTAAAACCGTTTTGGGGCTTTGAACGGTAACCTAATTGAAATTCGAAACCTTTATTTTGGGCATCCGCCGCATTAACAATCTCGTTACTGTTTGATGTGTTTATACCCACACCCAAACTTGGCGGCAAAGGTATCGCTACTATAAGGCCGCTGCTTTTACGATTATAGTAATCGGCCGAGAAAGTTAACTGGTTATTCAGGAACGTAAGGTCGATACCCGCGTCGGTTTGGTCGGTTGTTTCCCAATGTAATAAAGGGTTGGCGATAGTTATTACAGTTGTACCGTTAACAAACTGTTCGGTTTGGCCAAACGAATAAACGAGGTTTCCCGGCGGCCCGTTAAAGGTAAATACGCTGGTATTTGTAAGGCCAAATCTGTTATTACCTGTGCGGCCCCATCCTACGCGCAGTTTACCATCATTGATAAATGGCAATGCCGACTTGACAAAATCCTCCTGGGCAAAACGCCAGGCAAAACCACCACCCGGAAAGTTACCATAACGGCTTAACGGGCCAAAGTTTGACGAACCATCGCGCCTGATACTACCCGAAAGAATGTACTTATCGTTAAACGAATAGATTAAACGGGCATAATAGGAAATGACGTTGCCAAATTGAGTGTAATAGCCCGATGAATTACCCTGCACGGTAAGCGTAGGCGCTACACCGATATCTCGCACAGCATCTGATAACATACCAGTGCCCAGTACGCTAAGATATTTGGTGCTGCCTGCATCAATATAACTGGTACCTGCAGTTAATGAAATATTATGTTTTCCGAAGCTGTGATTATATGATAGGTAATTTTCGATGGTATAATTAGAATAGTTATTTGACGCACGACCTGCCTGCCTGCTGTATGCAAGGTTGTTGGAGGTAACATATGGTATTTGGTACGAATCGTTCACGCTGTTGCCATATACACCTGATACCTGCGAACGAAGAGTTAACCCGTTGATAATTTTCACCTCGCCGAATACCTGCGGAAATAAAACGAGGTCGTGGCTGCTTAAGGTTTGTACACCTAAAATCTGCAATGGGTTTACAGCATTGCTGTTATCATCAACGTTGGTAAGGATAGAGTAACCGCCGGGGATAGACGCATCATAAACGGGCTGATACGGTGCATAACCAAGCGCGTTACCAATACTTGTTACCTGGCCTGCAGTTTTAGTATACCGTAAGTTCAAGGTTTGTCCAAAATGGAAACGACCCAGTTTTTCATCTAATACAAACCGGTTATTAAACCTTCTAAAATTATAATCTTTAACTACGGCTTGCTGCGTAACGTATCCTGCCGACATGTTATAAGTAACCTTGTCGCTCCCTCCGCTTACGCTCAGGTCGTTTTGAGTTGAAACGGATGTTTTAAAAATCTCTTTCTGCCAATTGGTCCTGTCAACTAATACATATGGCGTGTTAAGTTTTGCCGGCACCGGGTTGTTATTGGTCGCGTCTATATCTTTAAGGAGCTTCACATAGTCGGCGGCACCCAGCAGATCAAGGTTTTTAGTGACGTTTGAAACACCCACCTGCGAATTAAATGTAATTTGAGTTGAACCCGCCTTACCTTTTTTGGTGGTGATGATCACAACGCCGTTTGCTGCAGCAACACCATATATTGCTGTGGAGGCAGCGTCTTTTAGTATGGTTATATTTTCAATATCCTGGGGGCTGATGGCGTTGAATAAATTGGCATCGCCCTGGATACCATCAATTACGTAAAGCGGACTAACATCGGTAAACGAGCCTGTACCGCGTACAATAATTTGAGCGCCCGAACCAGGCACACCGTTAGCCTGCATTACCTGAACCCCAGGTGCCTTGCCTATTAATAATTGAGCCGGGCTTGTAGATGTATTAGCCCCTGCATCTTTTGCGGTTACCACATTTACCGAGCCTATCAGGTCCTTTTTACGGGCGGTACCATAGCCAATTACTACTACTTCATTAAGGGCTTTACTATCACTTTGTAAATTTACATTCAGTACGGTTTTTCCATTTACTTTAATCTCTTGTTTTGTGTAACCAACAAAAGAAAATACAAGGGTAGCATCCCCCGTTACGTTGAGCGAATAAGAGCCATCCGTCCGGGTAATAACTCCGTTTTCCTTTCCTTTCTCTGCAACTGTAACCCCGGGTAGCGGACTGTTATCATCGGCCGATTTTACGACGCCTTTAATGGTGACTGTTTGTGCCATTACGGGCAATGTGCTCATAAACACCAGCAGTAGCAGCAAGTGCCGTAATTTAGCTGCGCTTAGCAGCCTGGTAAAATTTGTAATTTTCATTTTCATAATTGGTTTTTGTTGTTAAGTAAAACTTTTATTTAACCACAATTAATTGTTAAATAAACACCAATATTAAAATACAATCGATTGCGAAAATATAGCAAGCATCTCCATCCTGATTGTAAGAAAATATTAAATGAGCTTTATGGTTTATATAATAAGTAATTCTGGCGTTCAAAAATACTTTGCGGAGTAGCGCCATTTGTTAAAAAATAGGTGTACAAATGTTTCAATTTGTATATTTTCATGTTCTTACCATGCATCGATAAGCGCATACCAATATTTGGCTGTTACCGGCATTTTGAATTATTGGTGTTCAAAAAACAATTGTTTGTATTAAGCGCTACTGGTTCCCAAGCTATGACGTTCGCATTGGAATAGTTTTGTTATTCAAGTTGTCATCATCCGAGTATGTTTATGCGGTAGAAAGGCAGCGTTCTAAGAATCGACAAGGTTGTTAAGGATTTGCTTAATGATACCTTATATGGTTGATTTGAGGTTCAACATTAATGACTATCATTTATCATTCATTGAAAATGAAGCGCGGTATTTGTTATCCCAAACCGATTCCACGATTGCCCGGTAAAAGATTAAAATTTTCTAAAAGTTTTACCAGACAGCCTGTTTTTAGAGGCAGGAATAATTTTGCGGTTAAACAGCGGTTTACTTGAAAAACACAAAAAAAGGGCCTTTTTGAGGCCCTGAATAGTATTTATATGTATCGAAAACATTTTACCACACAATAGTGAACCGATCCTGTTATTGCAACGGCTTGGAATGGCTTTAAGCCTTCAATTATTCAAAAGTCGTATTTCATAAACAGGCCCGGCCATTGCACCCTTATCCGCCTGGAATTTTATCCGGAGACTTTGGTCTGCGTTGTATTTCAAATCGGCTGGTAAATCATATTCCACGGTATAGAAAGCGTCACGTTTACCATCTTTTAAATCAACTCTGACCAATTCCTGTTCATTGATAAGGACGGAGAACTTATGGTTCCTTTCAATTCCAAAATACGTGATACTAATTTTCTTTGCAGCTTTATTTTTATCGGTGAGCTTATAGCCGAACGCCCCCGTTGCAGCCCTAAAGTGCCTATTGAAATTAACGCCGGCAAAAGAATTCTCTTTTTCAATGAAATGATCTGACTCAGGCTGTTGCTCACCCGGAGTTACCAAATCGATAGTATTGGCAGCCAGTTTTGCTTCCTTCGCGTCCTCCTCCGCTAACTTAGCCTGCAATTCGTCAAAGCCTTTGGCCGATTCTTTTCGCCAGTACACTACATAACGGGCATCCTGTATCTTATAAAACGGCACCAGCTTCAGGTTTCGGTATTTAACCGGGTATATTAGTCGCCCGGCAGTAAAGGACATCGGTTTATTTTTATCACCAACTATCATGGGGGCATCATTAGCAGAATCGCTTACAAAAACCGGCATATCTGTAAGCTTATACAGGTTGCCCGCAGCAACATGGCCCATCCTGCTGTCATCGGCCTCACGGCCTTTTTGGGCAATTGTATCAATCACTGAAGCAAGCACGATCGGGCCATGCAATACGGCTTCATAATTGGAGCTGTCGGGAAGTTTCTCCGTCGTCGTCTGCATCGGTAATTGGACGGTGATGATATCTCCTTTCCGCCATTTTCTTTTTAACTGCGCATATGATGACGGCTGCGCTGTAACCTGAACAGGCCGGCCATTGATGTTAATTGAAAGTGCACCGGTTTTTACCCATGATGGATACCTGATGTTTATCCCGTATGCACCATTGCCAGTCTTCAAAATCTTCAGCGTAGTTGTTTCCTTGTCGGGGAACACGGTTTCCTGCTTAAGTTGCAAGCCCTTTTGCTTCCATATAAGCTGAGACGGAATAAACAGATTAACATATAGCTCGTTATCTGAATGGCTGTAGATCATTTCACCATACTTTGAATGATTTTCCATACCGGAGCCAACGCAACACCACATGCTTGTTTGTGGCTGGGAGTACACCCTGTAATGCCCGGGGCGCATCGGTGTAAAGTAAACAAAACCGCCCTTCCCCGGCCGCTGGGTTGTAAGGATATGATTATACAACGCCCGTTCGTAATAATCGATATAGGCAATATCCGGATCTGACCTGTACAGATCTTCGGTAAGCTTAAGCATGTTATAGGTATTGCATGTTTCGGGTCCTTCTACACTGGAGATCATGGTTGAGAAATCTGTAGCGGGGTTAAAATGTTCCCTTACGCTGTTACCACCTGTTGCTACCGACCGATGATGTACCACGGTTTGCCAAAAGAATACCGCAGCACGATTGTAGGCGGTATCACCGTTGTAATCAGCAATCCGCTTAAAACCTATCATTTTGGGGATCTGCGTATTTGCATGTAAATTATCCAGTTTATCCTGACCTTTTTCAAGCGGCTGAAGGAGAGCCTGGTGAGAGAAACTGTAGGCCGCGTCAAGGTATTTCTTTTCGCCGGTGATCCCGTATACATCTGCCAGTACCTCATTGACACCTCCGTGCTCATTCCCAAGCAGCTGCTGCATTTGTGACTGGCTAAGTGCAGTACTGATATTGTAAAACCAGTCTGCCAGTTTAATCAGCATGACTTTTGCTGTTTGATTATTTTCATACAGCCATGCATCGCGCAGCCCGGCAAATACTTTATGAATATTATAAAAAGGCACCCATTTCTTATTGAAATCTGTAAAATCACCCTTCATTACCTGGGGCCAAAGTCCGCGGCTTCCAGGCACGCCACTCAAATATCCGTCACCGTTTTTGTCCTGGCACAATTTAAGCTCATTGATCATGTAATCAAGGCGCTGGCGCATACGCTTATCACCGGTAGAAGCATACATCATAGCCAGGGCAGAAAGATAGTGGCCACCGATATGTCCATCCAGGCCCGAATTTTCCCAATTTGTATAACTTTTAGCTTTTTGTGGCAGCCCCGCCTCCCTCCTAAAAGGTGCAAGCAGGCGGTCGGGCCGCAGGGCAAGCATATAGTTGAGGTCTGTCTGCTCCTGTTCTTCAAAAATCCCCGGTAATAGCCTAACATCCTGTAGAGGAAAGCTTTTGACAACCTGCTTTTGTTGCGCCCACAGCAAAAACGGACTAAAAATCAATAAAAAAGCGATGCGTTTCATAATTGGGTTTTCATCGGCAAGATACATCATTAAGTGTTAAAACAACAATAAAAAGATAAAAGGCCTTCAAATCGCTAATTTGAAGGCCTTTACATTATTGTTCATTTTTAAATATCAACTACCGCTTATATCGCGGCGCATCTTTCATGCTTTTTGTGAAGAAAGAAAAAGATATAAGTTTTCTTAAGGGTTACATTATATTTTCACAAAGCCCCATTGCTGGTTACGCCCGCCAGAATAGGTCCATTGAACAGCAGCTACACCGTTATTAAGCGAAGCCCCGTTAACATCCAAAGCTTTCCCACTATTGGCATTGATGATTTTATAATATCCATTGTCTGTTAGCTGAATTGACCATTTTTGATTTGTGCCGCCATAGTAATCCCACAGGTCTACCTGTCCTCCGTCAGCTGTGTTCAAACCATAAACTTCGAGGCATTTTCCGGTTGCATGCATTGGAGTAAGCCTGTAATAACCGCCTCCCGCGTCTTCTACTTTAAATTGCTGGTTTGTCCCTGCTAAATAGTCCCACTGATCGGCCTGTGTTTGATTGGCAGTTCCCCAGCCTGCAAATTCCAATGCTTTGAAACTGTTTCTGCTGTAAATCTGGTAAACCTGGCCAACCTGAATTATTGAAGAGGTATTATTTTGCGCTCCCTGCAAAATGGCGGCTAAACCTTGCTGATCGTAAACGCTGTTGTTCTGCCTGTTAAAAATCCGACCCGGATTGGTTGAGTCCGTACCACCTGAATCAAAATAAAATGGTTTTAATCCATATTGTAATGCCTGGTGGACAAAATAATTGAGGTAATAACCTCTGCTTGCAAGTTGCAGGTTTAACGCATCGCCGGTAAGACCTAATCTGCGGTTTACTGCATATTCTCCCAACATAACAGGAATGCCCTTATCAACAAACTTTGTTTTCATCAACGAAAGTTCTGAAGTCATATACGACTCTTCACCCCAGGTAGCATTTCGTGAAGCATCGGTTGTAGAATGATACCCGCTGCCCCAATAATAGAACATATTACCCCAGCTTGCATCCGATGTCAAAAAACAAAACTGAGCCGGATCATAATAATGTACTTCAACCATTAAACGGTTGCTTGCCGGATCAGTTGGAAGCGTATTCATCAAAGTGTTGGTGCCATCAATGTTAGTACTTGGCCCTTGCACAAGCAGCACCCTGTAACTGTTATGCCCCCCGGTTGATCTGACCGCGTTAACAAATGTTTGATGATATGAAAGCAGCACACTCATCCCGGTAGCATCTGATACATTGGGTTCATTGGCGCTGGCAAAAATCACATGCTCGTCAAAACCACGCATTTGCGTGGCTATTTGCTCCCAAAAAGCTTTTTGTTTGGCGTTAACTGCGGCCTGTGCGGCGGTGGTACAATTGTTCTCCAGCCACCCGCCGTCCCAATGTATGTTCAATATCACATATAAGCCGTCATTAACGCAATATTGAACAACCTGCTGCACCCGGTTAAGCCACGATTGCTGTATTTGCCCGGTGTTTTGGTCAGAGTACTGGTCCCAATCACAGGGAATACGAATTGCCGTAAAACCGGCTTGCTTAACTTTATCAATAAGCGCCTGGGTTACCAAAGGGTTACCCCAGGCTGTTTCGCTGCCTGATGCTTCGAGTGTATTACCAATATTCCACCCCAATTGGAACTTTGCTGCAAGCTGGGCGGCTGTACTTGATACCCCGGTTTGATCAGGCGCAAGAGGTGACGTATTGTAACTTGGATAACTGGTTATAGCCAATGTTTTAACTGCTTTGGAAACAGGCGGCTTAACAACCGGACTGGCAATTTGTTGCTTTTGGCATCGGGTAAACAATAAAATCGCGACTACGCCGAAAAAATAGTTAAGTGTTCTCATATTTAAATATTAATTAGTTTATAGCAAAAAAAGAACAATTAAACAGCGCGCATAAACAAACGCTCTTTTAGCGATTACGCTTCTGTTTCAAATCTGTGCAGGTTGTTTTTTGGTTAAAGCCACTTTTCGGCTATTGGTTTGGGAGCCAAATATATAGGCCGATAAGGCCACAAAAGTGAATAAATAGGGTGCCGAATGTTTAATTTAAAAGAAAATACAGTGCTGGTGACTATAATCTTGAATACTATAGGTATAATCCAAGATAAAATGTAACGAAAATTATTATCAACTAAGATTAATGCCTTACTGAAGTAATTTAAACAAAACCAATTCGTTTTACTCCTTTAAGTTGTAAATAATAGTAATTTAGTAATATCATTAATACCTCAGCCTTCTTTAAATGATTAACAAGATAGAAAAGACAGCCGCGACCATGTCTGTAGGCTCGCCGCTACAAAATTTCGAGTTTTATACTTCCATTACTTTATTAACGGCAGTGGTAATTTTTCAAATCAGGTCGTCAACGAAAAAAAAGAAGCCCTGAATATTATTTGAAGTACTCGTAAGATATTTATAAAATATAGAGTAATAAATGTTGCTCACCAGCAGGCAAATAAATATGCGTGCAGCTTAATTGAACTGCCGAAAATGAAAAGAAGACTGTAAGAGGCTTAACTTTGCAAATTAAATAACAACCCATACCAGGAATACATCAGCAGGTGTACTCATTTAAAAGTATCACCTGCTGATGTATTAAAATGAGCTAACTGAAGGCTTACTAAAGTTTAACGATATTGATGAAAGCAACATCGTTTTCCCTGACAGGAAGATGCTTTAACACCTTACCTGATGCATTTACTGTAATATCCTCATGCCAGATGACTGCACCACTATTTTCCTTTTTTAGCTTGTCAACCTGTGCTTTTGTCAGTTGATCAGGTTTATTGAAAGACAGGTATGTTGTGTATGGATCATTTACCTTATATCCCGTTTTATAGATTTCCATCCGATATTTGCCGCTGGGCATACCGGATATTACCAACTCAACCTCTCCTTTTGATTTAGCAGGTAGGTCGCGGACATAGTAAGCCTGGTTATTGACAGAATCAGGCAAAGTATAAGTGTAATCCCAAAGCAACACCTGAACATCCCCTTTTTTATTTTTACAGGCCCAGGAGGAGCTATCCTGATCTGTTATTTCCGTTTCACCTAATTTGTTTAAAAAAGAATAGGCAAAAAAAGCCGGCTTCTTTATCCCCTGAGTATTGAGTAAACCGAAACCTCCGTGGAATGGCGTAAACCGTGGTCCGGCTTCTTCAAAGATGTCAGTGAACGTCCAGTAAGACATGGAATTGGCTGCAGATCCGGTTTGCTTCAATTTTTCAAGTATATATGCAGCTTCGTGATAGCTATCGTGTATGGGATCTGACGGAGTATAAGATGAGCTCCATTCAGTATAATGTAACTCGAGGCCCGGAATTGTGGAGTTTTCTATTTGCTTGCGTGAATTCCGAACATCACCGCTAACGCTTCCTTTGTTTTTGTCAAGTACGGTACCGGTTGAACCGTACTCGTCCAAAAAGCCTTGTTTTACACCATAAGCATGGGTACTTATAAAATCAATAGGAACTGAATTTTTGCTGCAAAAATCTATCATGTCAGGTACCCATGCCGCACCGGCAGTAGCCGGCCCTCCTACTTTATAGGCTGGGTTTACACTTTTTATCGCTTTCGCACTGTATTGATACAATTTAAAATAGTCATCTTGCGAACCGGTCCAAAAACCATCTTTGAGGTTCGGCTCATTCCAAACTTCAAAATACCATTTTTTTACTTCGTCAATTCCATACCGCTCGGTAAAATGCCGGGTAAGGTTACGGATCAAACCTTCCCATTTATTATAGTCTTTCGGGGGTGTTACATTTCCTCTCCACCAAAAAATTGTTTTATTACCACTTGCCAGCGCTCCCGGCATAAACCCCAGTTCAACAAACGGTTTCATGCCTATACTTAAAATATAATCATATAAAGCGTCAACGTATTGGTAATTATATTCCGGCTTACCATTCCTGTCTTCCCGGTAAACAGCCATATCGTCTGTAAGCAGGCCATGCATCCTGATATATTTAAAACCACATTCCTTTTGTACAGTGGCCAATTGTTGTTGCCAGTCGGCCCGCAAGCCTTCATTTGCACGCCCTGCTCCCACACATAAATTAAATGACGTATTAAAACGTCCTTTTTCTTTTTTAAAATCGATGTTAATAACCCTTTTAGCTTGATTTGCTTTTTCCGGGCTGTTACCCTGAGCAAAAACGTTACTAAAAAACAGGCTTCCTAAAATAATGGGTAAGATTTTCATATTGATTTTTATATCTCCGTTTACAAGACTTGTCTGATAATTATTATATGGAATACAATATTGGTACGCAGCGATAAACGAAGCTAAGCAATATTATATCAGAGGCGGCAAATGTATATTGTACCACGCTCCTTATTGTTGGTAAATAGGGATACAAATGTTAATTTTCAAATGATTGAATCTGCAATAACCTGCGCCGGCTTTTTCAACAGGTTTTAAAGTTGGTATTATTTTCGCATTTGTTAGTACTTTCCGGCTATTTTACCTTCAAATTTAAATGCCGATAGCTGTTCTTAAACGCTTCACTTTTACTTTTTTTTTGAATATTGTCGGCTCTGCAATGGCATTTCGCCTCCTATCCTTGACGAAAATAAGTTTAATTAGCTTATAATCAATTAGTTAGTTTCAATTAACATTTGTACCCCCATTTGTAAACAATCGATTGCGATTGGTCATCTAACTTCATCCTCCATAAAGCGGCATATCTTCTATACCGATGCCGTAGTCTGACGCCTGAACAAAGGGACAGATGAGATAACCAATTTTATGAATAACCTAATTTAAACTAAGCATTATGCCAAAACGCGTACTTATTAATGCCTGTGCCATTCACGAGGCAGCCCATTAAAAAATCAATTCAGGATTTATTGTAAATATCCCGTCCGCATTACGTCGGTATACTTCCGTGTAAACATACAGATGCTGTCCCCGACACCGGTTCCACAGCATCAAATGTGAATATGACAGGATAAATCAATGTCCGAAACCAATCAAATAAACAAACCAAATAACCAAACAATTATGAACCTCAATTAACATGGAAAAAGATTTACGAAAAAGATTAAGACATGTAGTACTGCTGTTTACAACTTTGTTGTTGCTAAACCTTACAGGTTACGCGCAAAGTGTTAAAATTACAGGTAAAATTACCAGTGCAGACAATAATCAGCCTCTGCCCGGTGTTACAATCAAAGTAAAGGATTCGCCAACAGGCACGCTATCTGGTGCAGATGGCAGCTACAGTATCAATGCAAAAAACGGGGATGTGCTGATTTTTAGCTTTATAAGCTACAATTCCCAGCAAATATACGTAAGCTCATCTACCGTTATAAACGTAGCCCTCAAACCCGCAACCAGCGACTTGAACGAAGTTGTTGTAATTGGTTATGGCACCAGGAAAAGACATGACCTTACCGGTGCTATATCGTCGGTAACAGCGGCAGACCTGTTAAAAGCGCAACCTACCACATTTGACCAGGCCTTACAAGGAAGAGTAGCGGGTGTGGTTGTGCAGCAGGTGTCAGGCCAGCCCGGTGGTGACGTTAACGTGCAGATCCGCGGTTTGGGTGGTTTTACAGGCGCTCCTCCGCTATATGTAATTGACGGTGTGCAGATCCCACCGAATGGACAGTCGGCAATTGCAGGCAATGGCACCAACCCCTTATCCAGCATCAACCCTTCAGATATAGCTTCGATAGATGTGTTAAAAGACGCTTCAGCTACCGCTATTTATGGTTCGCAGGCATCTAACGGTGTAATTATTATTACCACTAAAAGAGGCGCCACAGGCCCACCGCTAATTAGTTATGACGGATACCAGGGCTGGCAAAAATTACCCAAGTATTATGATGTGATGGATTTAAGGCAGTACGCCACTTTCATGAATGAAAAATCGGCAATTATCGGTTATGATATGCGGCCGCAATTTGCTAATCCTCAATACCTGGGTGTTGGTACCAACTGGCAAAAAGCCCTGTTCCGCACTGCTCCTATGCAAAACCATAATTTAGCCATCAGCGGTGGTGATAACAGGACAAAATATTATATATCAGGCACCTATTTTTCCCAAACAGGGATAGCGTTAGGCTCAGATTTTAAAAGGACTTCGGTAAAAGCAAATATCGATAATAAAACCACCGATTGGTTGAAGGTTGGCATCAACTTGAATATGGCGCATGTGGCCGAGAATGTTACCACTTCCAATACAGGTGTGATTTTGCAAGCGCTTAATCAAACGCCCGATGTAGCTGTAAAAAACCCTGATGGTACATGGGGAGGTAATGATCCCAATATTTATGGTGCGGTGGGCACTAACCCATTTGCAATAGCAACTATTGTGAAAGATTTTAAAAGCCGCTACCAGCTATTCAGTAATGCTTATGCAGAAATCCAATTCACCAGGGATTTAACCTTGCGTAATGAGGTAGCAGGAAATTTCGACTTTGCAACGGAGGATTACTTTAATCCAAGTTATGTTATGGGTGCGTACACCAAAAGTAATAACAACGGTACTGCTTCAAGCGCGCAAAATTTCTATAACTCAATTTCGAATTATTTAACCTACCAGCACACATTTGCAAAAAAATACTGGGTAAACGTAGTGGCTGGCCATGAAGCCCAGTTGCTTAAAAATAGCGGCATATCGGCTACCCGAACCAATTTTGCAAGTAATAACGTACAAACAATCAGCAGCGGCGACGCCACAACTGCAACCAATACTGGTGTTAAGGGCCAGGGATCTTTGGAAGCCTACTTTGGCAGGGCTAACTTTACCTACGACGACCGTTATTTGTTAACCGCAACCGTCCGTCATGATGGTTCATCGAAATTTGCCGAAGCTAACCGGTGGAACACCACATATTCCGGTGCCCTTGCATGGAAAATTAACCACGAAAATTTTCTTAAAAGTGTAAAAGCGATCAATGATCTTAAGCTCAGGCTCGGCTACGGATTGGTAAACAATCAAAATATTGCTGAATATGCTTATGGTTCAACTTTAAGTACGATATCTACAGGCTTGTCAGGTAACTCGCAAATAGCTACAACAACCGGAAACCCAAACATCAAATGGGAAACTACAAAATCATATAACATTGGCCTGGATGCAAGCGTGTTAAATGGAAGAATCAGTTTATCCGGTGACGTTTATTACCGCAAAACCAATAACCTGTTGCTTAGCCTTACCCTGCCGTACTACTCGGGAACATTTGCCGCCGGCGGATATTCACCGGGTGCAGTGCAGGCTCCATATGTAAACGTTGGCGCGGTGAGCAATAAGGGGTTTGAGTTTTCACTTTCTACGCAAAACATCCGGTCAAAAGATTTTAACTGGACCACAAATATTAACTTTTCCCGAAATATCAACAAAGTGCTTGCTTTGGTTGACGGCACCCCTGCCATTTACGGTTCTGTTTCCAAAACTGTTGTTGGCCGTTCAATCGGCGAATTTTACGGGTATCAGGTACTGGGCATTTATAAAAATGCCGCAGATTTTGCAAAATACCCCGCTTTGCCCCAAAATGGCAGCGGCCCCATACCTATAACGCCCGGCTCTGGCGGTGTTTGGGTAGGTGACGTCATTTTTAAAGACATTAACGGCGATGGTAAAATTGACGCCAACGATCAAACCTTTTTGGGCTCTCCTATGCCTAAATTTCAATTTGGCATCAATAACAGTTTCAACTATAAAAATTTCGACCTGAATATTTTTATGGCCGGCAATTATGGCAATAAAGTTTATAACCAGTTAAAGGTAAACGGCGATAACCCTAATCAAAACTTTGGTTATTTCCCGTCTGTGTTCAACTATGCAAAAATCGGGTTGATTAATCCAACCGGTTCCAACTCGGATATCAACAATGTATTCATTACAAACCCTTCAACCAATATTGTCAGGATTAGCCAAAGCAGCGGTAATGATAACCAGCGTTTTTCCGACAAATACGTCGAAAACGGTTCGTTCTTAAAGTGCAAAAGCATCGCTTTAGGATATAGCTTTTCAAATAACCTTTTAAACAAAATCAAATTACGGTCACTAAGGGTATATGTCAACGTAACCAATGTGTTCACCATTACTAAATATACCGGCTACGATCCTGAGATTGGCTCATGGAACCCATTAGCAGCCGGTATTGATAATGGATATTACGCCCAGCCGCGTGTTTACACATTTGGCCTTAATCTATCCTTAAACAATTAAAATCAAGATTCATGAAACGCATCAAAATAAATATAATCTTGCTGGTTATCGGCATAATTATCATAAGCAGCTGCAAAAAAGATTACCTCAACCGGCCCCCTTTAACCGGTATCACCACTGATAATTTTTATAAAAGCGGTTCGGATTTAAGATTAGCTACAGCTACTCTGTATGCACAGCCCTGGGCTACCTGGAATAACTTTCCATTGCTTGGTATGGGCGACATCATGAGCGGTAATATGTTGCAGCCTTATAACGCCGATCTTGTTCAGCTTACTACCTTTTCCATCACGCCGCAAAACGGAACGCTAACATCGGCATGGCAAAGCTTTTTTAACGTTATAGCGCATTGCAATATCAATCTTAAAGCCATTAATACCAAAATGCCAGATAGTGTAGCCGTAAAAAGTAAAACAGGCGCGCTTGGTGAAATAAGGTTTATTCGTGCTACTTCCTATTTTTATCTTGCCCAGTTATGGGGCCCCGTACCTATTGTAGAAGATAACGATAAGTTGATAACTAACCCGCTGGTACCTCGCCATAAGCTTGAGGATGTATACAAGTTTATTATCAATGATTTAAGATACGCCGTTGCTAATTTACCCCGAACTGATCAGCCTGGCCGTGTTACTACATGGTCGGCACAGGGTATGCTGGCAAAAGTTTATTTAACCCGGGCCGGTTTAAATCAAAAAGGCTCACGCAACCAGTCTGATCTGGACAGCGCCGCGTACTATGCCGGTAATGTTTGCAAAACCAGCGGTTTATCTCTTTTACCAAGCTACTACAATCTTTTCAGGACCCAGTATAATGACAATTCTGAATCCTTATTTGCCTATCAATGGGCGCCCGGCGTACCATACGGGCAAGGTAATTCAATACAAGCCCAATTTGCACCAAGCGGCAGCCTGGTTACCGGCGGCGGCGGCTGGGGGGGAGCAATTGGCCCAACGATAGATCTTGCAAACCAGTATACTGCCCAGGACTCGGTACGCCGCAAAGCTACATTCATGCTTACCGGTGATAAATACCCTGAGCTTAACGCGGCAGGCGGAGGCTACACAGCAACTGGTGTAAATGTTAAAAAACACATAGTTGGTACCGCAGCCGATAATAATTCGCCTACTATGGACCTTTGGTCATCTATCGAGCATAATACAGTATTACGCCTTGCTGATGTATACTTAATTTATGCCGAAGCTTTATTAGGCAATAACGCATCAACTACTAACGCGGATGCATTGCTTTATTTCAACCACGTACGCAGCAGGGCCGGTGTTGATGTTGTTACCCAACTCACTCCTGAGATCATCATGAAGGAAAGGCGGATTGAACTGGCTTTTGAAGGCCAATACTGGTTTGACCTTGTGCGCCTTTCTTATTACGACCCTAATAAGGCAATCTCGATAATTAGTAAGCAAATAACCCTTACAAATGACCCTGATCCTAATAACAGGTATATACCGCGTTCGCAATTTAGCTATGATCCGGCCACTGGAGTAAAAAAAGCATCTAATAATAGCCTGATCATAACGCCGCCGACCATTAACACATTTATGCTGCCTATACCGGCAAATGAGCAAACGGCAGACCCTAAGTTGTTAGAGGCTCCTGTACCCTATTATTAATTGCATTCAGAATCATTTAGATAATTCTTAAAATCATGAAAAAATTAAATCATATTAAAAGCTGTTTGCTACTTGTCTGGCTTGCCGCAGCCGCATTCATGCAACCGGGCTGTAAAAAGGATGCAACATCATCATCAAAAGGGACCCCTGTGATTACCTCTATCCGTAATTATGTGGCCCATCCCGGGGATTCGCTACTGAGCAGTGTGGGTACCGGTCAATGGGTAGTTATTTCGGGTAAAAATTTAAAAGGTGCACTTGCTATCAATTTTGATGGCGTAAAAGGCTCTTTTAATGACGCCTGGTTTTCAGATACCAGCGCTATCGCCCTGATTCCGGCTGTTATCGCGTTCCCGACGGTACCTTCGGATAAGCTGAATACCATACAATACATCACCAATCATGGTCAAACTACGTTTTCGTTCCCTATTGTAGCGCCCGCCCCTACTATTACAGGCGTTTCTAACGAAGACGCTAACCCGGGCGATTCGGTTAAAATAAACGGGCTTAGCTTTTTCTTTGTTAAGAGCGTCATTTACGGCGGAATTAATATTACCAGTTTTAAATCGTCGAATGATGGTACAAGCATCAGCCTTGCAGTGCCTGCAGGCATTACGCAAACAGGTGGTATTGTTAGCGTTGAAACAAAATCAGGTAAAGCTGCTACTGTTTATTCGATACACAATTTAGTAAACGGGGTAATTGAATAATTACGATAACATTAATAATTTCTCGTGGGGTTCGGGCACTTCCAACAGCTCAGCAACTTACCCTGGCAACACCGGTTATTATGGGATCATGAAAGCATCAAATGTTCCTGCCGGCGATGGATCCTGGTGGAATGACGGCAGGTCAATCAATACAAACTCGGCGCAGTGGATACCCCAGGCCAACATGAAAGATACCTTAAGCCATTATGTTTTAAAATTCGAGATATCGGTTACCAAGCCGTGGACAAACGGCTCTATCCAGATAGTAAAAGATTACTCATGGACTTATTCAGCTCTTTACCATCCATGGAAAACCTCTACAGGAGCAACAGTTCCGTTTACTACCAAGGGCTGGCAAACAGTTACTATTCCATTATCAAATTTTGTTGACAGTAAAGGCTTTCCGGCACCAACGCTTTCAGATCTGCTCGGTTCAGCAGGAGCCGGGGCCATCAACGTTACATTTACTAATGATGGTTCAAGTACTGTTCAAAATTTCGAGGCAGCTATTGATAATATCAGAGTAGTAAGAGTTAAATAAGCGAGAGAGTTAGTTGATTATAAATGAATGCGCGGGGTCTTAACAGGCCCCGGCATTTTTTTAGCTGACGCCTGGATATTAAAACTCTGAAAGCTGAGATACGGAGAAAACTCCGGTAAAGAATTTAATATAACTGTTCATAACCTGACAGCAGTTTAAATTAAAAAGTAAAAGTTAGTTGAATAAGTGAATGCCTGGGGTTGTAGCAGGGCCCCGGCATTTTTAACGATATAAGCTAACAATGTTATGTGCGGCATGAAATTTTAAAAACTGTACCGCATACATCAAATGACCATATTATAATTGTTCCAATACTTACCTAACCCAATAATCGCATGCAAAAACAAACAAAGAATTTATTACCAACCAGTTAAAAAATGAAAAAAACATTTTTCTTAAAACCAGTATTTTTAATGGCAATCGTATTGATTTCGTTTTTTTCGTGCAAAAAAACGAATAATGCACCGCCGGAACTTACCGTAAACCAAACAGCAATAACTTTTACACCTCAGGGCGGTACGCAGGATTTTTCTATTTCGTGTAATGCAACATGGAATATCGTTAATCCAGGCTCTACCTGGCTGCAGTTAAGCACCACCTCGGGCAATAGCGGCAGTATCGTTATTCATATCAAAACGTTATCAGAAAACGGTACAGGATCAACACGTTCCAGTACTTTAACCATAAACTCCTCAAACGGACAGGCACGAACCTTAAAAGTATCTCAAACATCTAACCTTTTTCCTAACTACAATACATCGCCAATAGCTCCTGATGCAACCGGGATGAGCAGTAACGCTGTTCAGCTTGCCGCGAAAATAAAATTGGGTTGGAATATCGGCAATACACTGGAAGCTTCCGGCGGCGAAACAGGCTGGGGTAATCCGCTAATCACTGAAGATTATGTAAAATTTGTAAAACAGCAAGGCTTTAATGCTATACGCCTTCCCTGCGCCTGGAACATGGGCCATTTAAGTAACCCGGCAACTGCGCAAATAGATCCAAACTGGGTAAAAAGGGTTAGAGAAGTAGTAGGGTATTGCGTAAACAATGACATGTACGTTTTGCTTAACATCCATTGGGATGGTGGTTGGCTTGAAAACAATATTACCCAGGCAAAACAAGATTCAGTTAATGCTAAACAAAAGGCATTATGGGAACAAATTGCAACGGCCATGCGCGATTTTGACGAACACCTGATGTTTGCCAGTGCCAATGAGCCGGCAGCAGATGATGCCGCAGCAACAGCAATACTTTCTACCTATCATCAAACCTTTATTAACGCGGTTAGATCAACCGGTGGTAAAAACGCCTATCGTGTACTGGTGCTTCAGGGCCCTTCTACTAATATGGAGAAAACAAGTGCTTTTATGACCAATCTCCCGCAAGATCAGGTGACAAACAAGCTGATGGTAGAGGTACATTACTACTCTCCATTTCAGTTCTGCTGCCTGTTGGACAATGATGCAAGCTGGGGTAAAATGTTTTATTATTGGGGCACTGGGCATCACTCGGCTATTGAACCTGAACGAAATGCCACCTGGGGCGAAGAAAGTGATGTCGATGCCTCATTCAACCTAATGAAGACAAACTTCGTTGATAAAGGGATTCCTGTTCTTTTAGGCGAATATGGTGCCTACAGGCGTGACAATACTGCGCATGTCCCTTTAGATTTACCGACACACGAGGATGCGGTAGACTATTGGAATTTTTATGTTACAAAACAAGCGAAAACACGTGGCATGCTGCCATTTTACTGGGATACAGGCGGTGCCCTGGATAGAAGAAATTATACCGTAAAAGATCAGCGGACGATAACCGCTATTAAGCAAGGCGCAAATTAAAAAAAACGCCCGGGGCTTCCACTGACCCCGGGTATTTTTTTGTCGCCATCTAATCAATAATGAACTCAACTGAGCTCATTATTGATTATTCATTTTGTTGCGTCATTAACCGTTTTACTATCTACAAATTGTTCAAAAGATATTATGCTGTCGTTTTCCAATTGCCATAGATGCGCCACGCGCGCTTTAAAAAATTTGTTTGTTTCTTTATATGTGCCGCTATAGGTACCAAAGGCAACTACTTTATCGCCGTCAGCAACATAATCCTCCGGCGTAAACTTATAATCGATCCACTCGGTAGCCAGCCGATAAAACACATTTTGCTTAATCTCGTCAAAACCCACGTAAGTGCCGGCGAGTGGAAAACCCGCCGCCTCTGTCCAAACGGCTGCCGGTGCAAGAAATTTCTGAAGGTTTTTACCGTTCTCTTCCGAAGATTTCCCTTCGTAAGTACTCTTTACAATTTCAAGGTTTGTCATTGCTGTTACTATTTACCATTTCATTTCGCCCGTATTTACCTTTGCTCCAATTTGAAGCGCTACATCAAAACGAAGATCTGGATAATGGCTCTTTACAGCATCAACCAACTCCCCTGATGTTTTATTTGCTTTCAGGGCTTCTTCGTAAAATAAAAGGTAGTTTTTAGTGTGGGACACTGACGCAGTATCGAAAGCGGAGTACTGATCAGTATGGGCAGGAATTACAATAGATGGTGCCAGAGCAGTAATCTTATCCAGGATAGCGATCCATTTATCGCGGGCATCGGGCGTTTGTGCGTCGGCTGTCCACAGGTTGAAATTGCTGCCAAAAATATTAATGCCCCCTATTACAGCTTTTACGGAAGGGATCCATACAAAAGATTTCGAAGGGAACTCTTCAAGTCCGTATATTTCAATTTTTTCGTCCTCCAATTCAAATGAACCATCCTTTAGCAATTGCGGCAATACCACATTTTTGGTAAGGGCATTGCCAAGGCGGCCTCCCCAAACGTCAAGTTTTTTTTGCGAGGTTGCTTTAATATGTTCAATGGTTGTATCATTTGCGTAAACTGTAACCTCAGGAAAGTAGCGTTTGAAGATCTCCAATCCGAAATAGAAGTCGGGATCGGCATAACTGATATAAATTAACGATAATTTCTTACCCGAGTTTTTGATATGCTCCGCAACAACTTCCGCCTCGGCCAGGGTAAACTGGGCATCGACGAGTATTGCTTCCGTCTTCCCCGAAATAATTGTTGATGTTACGCCAAAACTGGTTTCCGCTGCTATAAATACATCAAGTGTAAGATTGCCTGATTGAAATTGTTTAAATTGCTGTGCCTGCGCTTCCATAGTTAAAAACCTTTTGTTAAACCTTGTTGATTAATAGATTAAACAAAGGTACCCATGGCTCAAACGAAAAACATTGAACAAGTTCAACAAACGCAAAAAGATAGTTACTTCTCCTTTGCCAGTTTATTACGGATTTTGCTCAAAAACTCATGACTAATCCCCAGGTATGCCGCTATTTGCCTGTTGGATAACCGGTTGTATAAATCCGGATACTTTGCTAAAAAATCCTGGTATCGTTTATCGGCCGTTTTACTCAAATTATCGATCATCCTGCGCTGCAAGGCTACATGCGTTTTCTGCGTCATGATACGGAACAGCTTTTCAATGGCCGGGAAATGCTCATAAGCGAGGTCCTTGTTTTTCCGGGAAATGACCAGGACTTCACTATCTTCCAAAGCTTCAATAAATAAATTTGACGGTTTTTGGTTAGAAAAACTGTCTATATCAGCAATCCACCAATCTTCGGGCGCAAAATAAAGAACTTGCTCAACACCGTTTGCGTCCACATGGTAAACACGGAAAAGTCCTTTCAGCACAAAACCTTCATGGGCACAAATTTGTCCTTCTGATAGAAAATGGCTTTTTTTCTTAAACAACCGGGGTTCAAAAAGATCATGAAACTGTTGCAGTTGATCTTCGCTGAGCGAAACGTGCCTGGCGATGTTATTACGCAGTAGTTGGTTCATAGAATATAATTAATAACACAGCACAGGAGAAAGCTAAGTCAAGCATATCATATGACAACCTTTATACACCTGATATTTACTTTTCCATCTTCAAATACGTTTCTTAAATTAACAAATTTTCTATTAATTTACAGATGATCCGGTTTGATTTTTATAAAAATAAATATCGTAAAGAGCTGCTTATCGACTGCTTTAATGTAGCGAAAATAGCAGACCAAAGTTTATCATTGCAGGAGTTGCACGCAGCTTCCTTGTAGTCTTCAGAAAAAAGACAGGCCCTCCTGTTGAAGCGGAAGGGCCTGTCTTTTAATTTATTATCTTAAGCCGATTTCCCTTAATCAGCAAGCTCAATCCTAAAACCTGATACCTTCCAGTCGGGCAGGTTCACAGGCTTTTTGATAACAAGTGCATCCGCTTCCTGCTGCCATTGTATTTTTTCTTTACTGCCCAAAAGTTTCACGGAGCGTATTTTTTTGATGTTTATTGCCGACGATTTACCCAGCGATTTGATTCGAATATCTGAAGTGGGCGTATCAAGTAAAAAAGCATATAACTTGTTGCCATTGCAGGTGAAACGGATATCTTCTGCCGTGTATTTCATCCGGTCTTCATTAAAGTTGTCGGTTTTAACTTTTACTGCGTTTCCCGGGCGTTCTCCAAATATTTTCCACGGTCGTGATCCGTAGATCCCTTCACCGTTGGCGGCAGTCCACTTACCTATCTCATCAAGTGTATTCAACATATCGGGCTCTAAATCTCCCTCCGGTGTTTGCACAATATTTATCAGCAGGTTCCCATTTTTACTTACTATGTCTACCAGCATCCGTATAATATCGGTACCGCTTTTGTAGGTTTGGCCGGTACGATAGAACCAATCGCCTATAGAAGTATCCGTTTGCCATGGATACGGGCTGATGGAATCCTGAACGCCCCGCTCAAGGTCCTGCACCCACATACCCTGCGAAGGCTGTTTGCAGTTATACACGGCAGTAAGTTGGCCATTGTTGTAGGCCATATTTCCGTTGTAAAAATTAGCTAACATGTTCCTGCCAATATCCCCAAACGGAAATCCGCTATCTGAGTAAAGCAGATCAGGATGATAAGTGTCCACCAGTTCCTTGACGGACTTATACCACGTGCGTTGCCATTCCGCGTCCTTAGTTAACCAGCCGCGGTCATCTGCTTTCGCTTTCGGATGATATAAATCGGCATAAGCTGGATCATTCGCATCATATGGAACACCCTTATAAGCGCCTGAGGTGTCGGCACTATGTGCGGGTTGGTACCAGGTATAGCTTGCTCCCAAATGCTCCGAAACACCAAATTTAAGGCCATTCTTTTTGGCCTCCGTTTGCCAAATACCCACTACATCTTTATGAGGTCCCATTTGTACAGCATTCCACCGGTGCAGTGAAGAATTCCATAAAAAGAAATTATCATGATGAGTCCCCATGCTTACAAAGTATTTTGCCCCGGCTTTTTTATATAGCGCCATCAATTTCGCCGGATCCCATTTTTCAGCCTTCCATAATGGTATGATGTCTTTATAACCAAACTTTGACGGGTGCCCGTAATGCGCAACGTGATATTTATTTTGTTCGCTGCCCTGAATATACATGTTACGGGCATACCAATCACCCTGCCGAGGCACGGCTTGCGGCCCCCAATGCGCCCAGATACCAAACTTGGCATCTCTGAACCACGCAGGATACTGGTATTGTTTAAAAGAAGTATCCGAAGGCTTGAACGGGCCATTGTTAACGGACAGCTCTTGTCCGCGCAGCATCAACGACATCCCGGACAGGACGAAGCTAAGCGCGAAAATCTTTTTAAGGTTAGTTATCATTTTTTCAGGTATTTATAGATAGTTGGAAAAATCTATCGCAGTTGATTTTAATGCAACTTGTTTTTTCATGTCATAAATTGGAATGCAGGCCGCACATTGCGATACTTTCCTGCAAGTAATCTCGATTTATCGGTATCCAGTGTCATCTATTTTAAATTACTTTAGTGCCCGACCGTTTTTATGATGATAGACGTGTAGGAGAATCTCTCGGAACTAACGGTAAGCTTAATATCGCCGGCATTATGAGTGCTCCTGATTACCACCATGGCCCGGCCATGCCAGGCTTTGCGCGAATTGCCTATATATGGGTCGGTGTCCTTGACATTCGCATTATCCACTCCGGCTATTACACCAGACCCTTCAATTTTAAATTGAAGCCGATCTGATGCGTTTGGTTGTAGTACGCCATCCTTATCAGTGATTTCAATTGAAACATAGGATAGGTCCTGCCCATTCGGCAATAGCTGCTTACGGTCGGCAATGAGCCTGACCTTAGCAGCGGAGCCTGAAGTTTGCAGCGTAGTTGATTCAATTTCTTTATCATTTTCAACGCCCACTGCTTTGAGGGTCCCTGGCGTATAGGGTACTGAGAAAGTAGCTTTAAATTCCTGATTTACTGTTGTAGGCTTCTCCTCAAGAAGTTTGTCATTGAAGTAAAGCCTTACTTTGGGATATTTTGAATATATGTCTACGTCTAATTTTCTGCCCTCAAAGCCTGGCCATGTCCAGCTTTCCCAGGTAGGCCATACAGACCACCAGGTTTCTTTGATTTCCAGCGGTTCGGGCTTTGGCTCGCGGACAGCCATGTACAGCTTTTCCTTATCGTTGTACAACATGCTGCGGTAGTGCGAAATCGGTTTTCTCCATCCGGTTAAATCTATATCTCCGCAATACGCACCATGCCACGGAAAAAAATCATTTTCCCAATGTTCTCCTGGCACATCGCCCGAATAATACCATCGGCCAATTCCCGATTCGCCTAAATAATCTATCGCTGTCCATACAAAATCACCAATAATATAATTGTTGTTTTGTACCAGCTTCCAATTGGCAAAAGCATCTCGCGGATATGATTCAGTCTGAAAAATAACACGGGAGGGCACCCTTTTATGATCTGCGGGAGCACCTTGAAGTTGGTAATTATAGCCGCAAACATCATGAGCTGCCATAAGCGGATCTAAAGATTCCCAGTCATTGCCCCACTTTACAATTGCCGATGTTACCGGTCGTGTGCTATCTATACCTTTAACAATACCTGCAAGCATTTTAGCGATCACAACAGCCTCTGGCTTGTTTCTCTCAACCACTTCATTACCTATACTCCACATAAAAATTGAAGGATGGTTCCTATCGCGCAGCACCATTGTTTCCAGGTCGCGTTTCGACCATTTATCAAAATATACAGAATAGTCGTGTTTGTTTTTACCAACTCTCCAGCCATCGAAAGCCTCATCAATAACTAATAAACCTAACCTGTCGCAAGCTTCTAAAAAAGCTTCGGACGGTGGATTATGAGATGTACGCACAGCGTTGAAACCGGCAGCTTTCATTAACTCAACTTTACGTTCCTCGGCCCGGTCAAAAGCAGCGGCACCAAGGCACCCGTTGTCATGATGGACACATCCGCCGCTAATCTTCACAGTTTTACCATTAAGCTGGAAACCTTTGTCCGGCGTGAATTTTATTGAGCGGATGCCAAGAGCGGTCTTTGTCTCATCAATTTTTTCCTTGGCTTTTAATACCTGAATTTGAGCATGGTATAAATATGGAGTTTCTGGTGTCCATAATAATGGCTTCGATACTTTTATAATTTGAGTAATTTCTTTTTCGCTGTGTGCCGGTAACTCTACCTTTGTTGTATTATTTCCCACATCTTTAAAGCTTGCGGATAGCAGCCGGGTGTTAACAGCGATGCGCTGCGGAAAGCTGGTTTCGTTTTTTATCGTAGCCTTAACCTGTACCGAAGCCTGCTTTGAAGAGACTTCGGGTGTTGTAATGGCTACTCCCCAATCGGCTAAGTGTAAGGGATTGGTAACGTCAAGCCACACATGGCGGTAGATTCCTGAACCACTATACCATCTGCTGTTTACTTGCTGTGAATTATCCACACGTACGGCTATCACATTCTCTTTGTTAAAATCCAGGTAAGGCGAAAGATCATACCTAAATGACGAAAAACCATAAGGCCGGATACCAAGGGATTTACCATTGATAAACACCTCCGAATTCATGTAAACGCCCTCAAAATAAACGAAAATGCTTTTTCCTTTCCATTCAGGAGCTACCTTGAACGTTTTTCTGTACCAGCCAATGCCCGTCGGGAAATAACCGCCCGCACCTCCCGTAGGATTTTTGGGGCTTATGCTCCCTTCAATGCTCCAATCATGCGGCAAGTCAAGGTTACGCCAGGCATTATCATTAAAATCCCGTAACCGTGCCAATGAATCGTCACCCAGGTTAAATTTCCAATTGTAATCAAACAATTGTTTTCGCCCGGAGCCAACCGAAGATTGGGCAAAACTTAGAACACTATAAGCCAAAAGCAAGGTGGCTATTGTTATTCTTTTCATAAAAGTGGTATGCTTAACACAGCTATTTAACTGCAATTTTTGTTTTAAGAATGATATTACGGGATGAATTACCTAACTCAAGAACGTATTCGCCGGCTTCTGTGTTCCAGCCTTTTTTTGCTTCATCATAAAATGCCAGATCTGCAGCTTTCACCTGCATTTCTATCGTCTTTGTTTCGCCGGTCTTTAAAAATATCTTCTTAAAAGCTTTAAGCTCTTTTTCGGGGCGTTTTACAGAACAAACCGGATCGTTTACATACAGCTGCACAACTTCGGCACCATTTCTTCCTCCTGTATTTTTGATCGTAAACTTCGCATGGATCGTTTCGTCTTTTTTATAAATTGATTTATCTGTGGAAAGTTTGCTGACAGAAAAATCGGTATAAGAAAGGCCATAACCAAATGGGAACAGCGGCACTATATTTTTTGTATCATACCAGCGATAGCCAACCAATATTCCCTCCTTATATTCGGCTGTGAGATTATTGCCCGGATAGGTATTTAAATTAAACGCCGGCGAATCATTTAACGAAGCCGGGAAGGTAAATGGAAGCTTACCCGATGGGTTTATAGTCCCTTTTAACACATCGGCGAGCGCATTGCCGGCTTCTGAGCCGTTAAACCATGACCAAACAATAGTGTGATTTGATTTTTTGATTTCGTTCAGGTCAAATGGCGCACCAGCCATTACGACAATAACGGTATTTGGATTAACGGCACTTACGGCGTTAACCAAAGCCTGCTCGCCAAAAGGCAGTTCCAGGCTTTTGCGATCATGGGCTTCACTTTCGTATTCACGGTTTGAACCAATACACAAAATGACAACATCACTGCTTTTAGCAAGTGCTATGGCTTCATTAATCAGGTCCTGATCGGGTTTATTATAGTCGCCATTTTGCTCAGCAGTTTTACTCGCCTGGTACTTTGCCCTGTAACCCTGTGCAAACCTGATATCGACGGTTTTACCGAACCTTGACTTTATCCCTTCTAATGCGGTAATCTCATATTTAGCCTTTACACCCGCGCCATATCCTCCTAAGGCGAAAGTACGTACGGCATTATCTCCTATAACTGCTATGCGTTTAATCCCATTTGTCTTTAATGGCAATAATCGTTTATCGTTTTTCAACAGAACTATGGATTCTGAGGCGATATCATATGCGGCTTTAGTGTGCTCCGGTGTTGCGATAGCCCCTTTTGGATGGTTGGCACTCATGGATGTATGGTACACGAGCCATAAAATCCTGCCCACTTTATCGTCAATAGTTTTTACTGAAACCTGCCCGGCTTTAACAGCGGCAAGCAATGGTTTAGCCAGATACCATTGATCATAAGGTCCGCTCGAACCCATTTCAATATCAAGGCCATTGTTTGCTGCCGCCACAGTATGATGCGTGCCGGCCCAATCAGACATAACCACGCCTTTAAAGCCCCAGTCTCCTTTTAAAACTTTGTTTAATAAATACCCATTTTCAGAACACCAATAACCATTTAACTTATTATAAGCCGACATAACGGTATAAGCATTGCCCTGCTGAACGGCAGCTTTAAAAGCAGGGAAATAGATTTCCTGCAAGGCCCTTTCATCAACTATTGTATTTACACTATCGCGGTTAAGCTCCTGATTATTGGCGGCAAAATGTTTAATACAGGCCGCCACATGCTGACTTTGAATCCCTTTTACCGATTGAATGGCCAATTGGCTATTTAAATAGGGGTCTTCTGAGTAATATTCATAAGTACGGCCGCAAAGGGGCATCCTGCAGATGTTGAACGCAGGCGCAAGCATCACATTTTTTTTACGGGCATTCGCTTCCTCTCCTATCACCACACCGTATTTATTGGCCATTATGGGGTTCCAGGTCGCAGCTATTGCCGATCCGTTGGGTAAAAACGTAGCAGAATCGGTTGTCCAATTGGCCGAAGCCCAGTCAAAGCGTTTTATTTCCTCGCGCACACCTAATGGCCCGTCGTCACAGGTCAATTCAGGGATACCTAAACGCGGCACACCTGCCGAAGAAAATAAAGCGTTGCCGTGCAACATTTCTATTTTCTCTTCAAGTGTCATCTTTTTGATGATACTATTGATCTTTAATTTAAGGGCTGCATCGTTTTTGTTTTGTGCAGATACACTACCAAACAAAAAAAGCGCGATAATACAGGTAATTATATATTTCATAAGCATTATTTCTTTAAATTCTTTGTTTAACATCATTTATCAGCAGCTGTAATTTCAATAGCCGACTGCTTTAACCCCGGCGAGATTGCCTTTAAAACTATAGTGCCCGGCAGCCCGGTTGACTGGACAACAACCTGGGCGTAGCCGCTAAAGAGCTTTCGCTTATATTGCGCCGCTGGATAAACCAATTGGATCAGGCCGGGATCGGTATTAACGCTCGCCCAAATATTGGCTTTAAGCAAGGGGGTAGCTACAATAGCGACAGTATTGTTACCGGGGTGCAGTAATGAAGCATCCAGTTTAAATTCGGTGTTCCCATCGCCTGCTTTGATTTCGTGCCCTATTTCCTTACCATTGATGTAGATGTTTTGAACTTTGCCGATATTTTTACTAAATAAGGTAGCGGTAGCGGTTGCCGCATCAGCAGGCATGGTAAAACCAGCCCGGTAAACTATGGCTTTCACTCTTCGGCCAAATTCATCGTCCCGGGTATCTTTAAAAGCATTTTGCCAGCTGCTATCGTTATAATCCGCTGCAACCTCGGCCTTCGCGTTTAAATCGTCGACAAATTTCTCTTTGAAAGCGCCTATATTAATAAGGTCTATCCGTTCTAAATATTGATCCGCCTCCAGCGATGTTGGATCGCCGTTGCCCACCCCTATGATTTTGCCGGGGCCTGTAATTGAAAAGCTCAGCTCATTTTGGGCGGTTGGCACCCGCAGGGCGTTTTTGTCATCGGCCTGCACTGTAATTATGGCAATATCTTTTTTATCGGCCTTAATCGCTTTGCGGTCCACTGTTAACTTAACCTGATTTGGCGTAAGCGTAGTTTTAACAATATCATTACCGGCTTTAATGCCTTTTTTGTACCCTACAGCTTCCAGCGTCCCGGGCTCATATTTTACCTGCCATTCGAGGTGTCCGTTCGGCTCCATAGTTTTTTTGCCGAGACTTTTTCTGTTTAGGAATAGCTCCACCTCGTCGCAATTGCTATATGCGCATACTCTTATTTCCTGGCCTTCTTTGCCATGCCAGTTCCAGTGCGGCAACAGGTGCACCACTGTCTCGTTCGTCCACCATGATTTTAAATAATAGTAATCGTCCTTTGGAAAACCACAGGCATCAACCATCCCAAAATATGACCCCACTGAGGGCCATCCAAACGGCGTTGGTTCTCCCCGGTAATCAAAACCGGTCCAGATGAACATGCCGGCCAGGTACGGACGCGAGGCATAATGTTTCCAGCCTTGTTCCAGGCTATAAAAAAAGTCGTTTTGTTTTCTGTCATATGCCACAAGCTGGTGCTTGTCCATATCATCCTCGTAAATCCCCCTCGAGGCAACTGTCGAGCCCTCTTCGGTACCCCAGCTAAATTGATTCGGATACTTTTTATGCTGCTCATCGGTATTTTTGGTGGCAACGTAGTTATAGCCAAGCACATCTATCACTGTTGATATCCCCGAGCCGATACCGCCGCTTATGGCCGCCGTAATATAACGCGTTGAATCAACCGATTTGGCGAAGGCCTGCATGGTGGCTGCTATCCGCGCGCCGGTAATATTGCCTTCAATAGCCCACTCCTCGTTCCCTATCGACCAACTAATGATGCTGGGATGGTTACGGTCACGCAGGATCATCCTTTTCAGATCATTTAACTGGGTCGGGGTAATCCCCATCGAGCGGTTTTCGTCAATGACCAGCATCCCTAACCTGTCGCAGGCGTTGAGCAATTCGGGTGTTGGCGGGTTATGCGAACAACGATAGGCATTACAGCCCATGCCTTTTAAAGTCCTGATCCTGAATTCCTGTAAAGCATCGGGTATAGCAGCCCCTACCCCGGCGTGGTCCTGGTGATTATTCGTGCCCTGTATTTTTACGTGTTTGCCGTTTAGAAAAAAGCCTTCGTTAGCGTCGAACCTGATGGTGCGGATCCCGAAAGTTGTTACATAACTGTCAATAACAGTTCCATTCTCTTCAACCGTGGTAATCAGCTTATGTAAATTGGGCGTTTCTAATGACCAGAGTTTTGGATTGCTAACCGTCAAAATATTTTTAATATCCTGCGATGCGAAAGGCTTCAACGTAAGCCCGGTAGTCGTTTTCGTCGCAAGGGCTTTGCCACTATCATCAATAATAGTTTGAGTTATATTAAAGCTTCTTGTTTTTTTGTCATCATTGTTGATGGTGGCCGTTGCAGTAACATCGGCCACATTACTTTTTACCGCCGTGGTAACGAACGTTCCATCGGGCACGATGTGAACCTGGTTTGTTTTGTTAAGCCACACATGGCGATAAATGCCCGCGCCTTCATAAAACCAACCTTCTTCCATAGTCACATCCGCACGTACGGCTATAACGTTGTTGCCGCCATAATTTAAATATTCTGAAATATTGTATTCAAAGCTATTATAGCCGCTGGGTTCGGTGCCTAAGTAATGTCCGTTTACCCAAACTATGCTATTTCGGAAAACGCCATCAAATGCGATGGATATGTGTTTACCGAGATCAGAAGCCGGCACAACGAAACTTTTGCGGTACCAGCCAACGCTTGCTTCGGGGAAGTTACGGCCAATAGCTTTCGATCCGTGACTGAAACTGCCTTTCGGGCTAAATGGCTGTTCAACTGCCCAATCATGCGGAAGGTCGATCTTACGCCAGCCCCTGTCGTCAAATTCTGCCGATGCGGCGCCATCGCCATAACCAGTTTTGGCCAAATAGGAGAACCCGCCGGTCCCGTTATAAAAATCTTTAGAAACATCGGATGCATGACCCAAAGCAAAGCGCCAGTCATTATCAACAGATAAATGTTCGCGTTTTGAAGCTATTTCGGGGGATTGGGCTATAGTGTTCCCTGTAGCGAACACTAAAATCAAAAAATACAAAAAGTAGGTTGGTTTCATTTTTTTAAACAAGGTTTGGTATAAGACGCTTGCATGGCAATCAGCGGATTTATTATCATTGCAAAAATTGTTACTTGGCCCCTGCTATAAGGGCATTAATTGTGCGTTGATCAAGTACTTTATTATTTCGTCTGTCCAGGGCAATACCTATATCCCAAAAAAATGGCTTAAGGCCGTTGGCTATAGCTTGTTGTGTTGTAAACTTTATCCAATAATCTACAGCATCATTGTGTACCGCCAAATCTTTAGGGGCAGTTCGTCTGTAAGCGCCATATTCTCCCATCACAACAGGGATTCCTTTATCAACGAATTTTGTTTTCATGAGTTGGAATGTGCTCTTAACCTCAGCCTCTTCTCCATAAGTTGGGTTTCTCGCAGAATCCGATAATGAGTGGTGCCCGTTCCCCCAATAATAAAACATGCGGCCCCATGGTTCATCTTTTTCCATAAGGCAAAAATTAACGGGAGAATAATAATGTACCTCAACCATTAGCCGGCCTGCCACCTGATCGGTTGGCAGGGATGTCATAAAATGACTTGTTTTTTCCATGTTAGTAGATGGGCCCTGCAGTACCAATACACGGTAGGCGTTTTTACCACCGGTTGACCTAACCGCGTTAATAAAAGTTTGATGATAGGTAGCAAGTATTGCTGTTGCCGCGGCATCATCTGCAGCCGGCTCATTAGCGCTGGCAAACATCACATGTTCGTCAAAATCGCGCATTGCTGTTGCAATTTGTTCCCAAAACGCTTTTTGTTTAGCGTTAACAGAATCCTGTTTTGCCGGAGTAATATTATTTTCAAGCCAACCGCCATCCCAGTGAATATTGAGCAACACATACATATCGTTTTTCACACAATATTGTACTACCTGTTTTACGCGGTTTAACCAGGCATCCTGTATTTTGGCAGTTTTTTTATCTGAATATTGATCCCAGGCACAAGGGATACGAATAGCATTAAACCCGCTCCGCTTAACCAGTTTGATATAATCTTCTGTAATTAAAGGATTGCCCCAGCCGGTTTCGGCGCCGGGCGCTTCCATTGTGTTACCGATGTTCCAGCCTAATTTGATGTTTGCTGCCTGTTGCACAGCAGTGTTATCCATTCCCGTTTTATCAGGAGCCTTGGGCGAAATATTGTATGAGGGATAAATTGTTCTGACAACGGCTGTATCCTTCATTGCCATTTGAGGACTATTGCGATAAGCGGCCTTGAGCGGAGAAGCCATCGAAAAAATAGCAGCAGTACACCAAAGTATACGTTTTAACATCATAGTAAATTAAGCAGGTTTGAAAATTGGCTTAAGCAATGCCCAACTTTAATTGCGTTTTACAATAAAGAAACATTGAATTACGCTGCTAATCTAAATGCCGGGGTGCAATCGATTGTTCACAAATGGGGACACAAATGTTAAAACCACATACTTCGCTTATTTACAGCACATTAAAGTAGATTCGCACCCAATAATCGGTCATAACTGAAACAGATGTTGTACTAAATTTAACAAAAAGACCCAAAAAGCATCAAGTTAAACCAATAGCAAAATCAGGTAAATCGTTTTAAAAAATAATAAATGCGATTTCGCACACAACTAAAGCTAAACCAGCCCTCTTCTTTGGAAAGGGTTTAGGTGAGGCCATAAGCGGCAAATTTTAAAAGCGATTTCCTTACGGTAAAACCGGCTGAAGGCTTATAAAACGCTATTTGTTCTTGTTGCTGACATACGCAGATGGAAGGCAATTAAATTCGGCCTTAAAGCATCGTACGAAGTACTTTTGGCTTTTAAAGCCTACTTTGTAAGAGATCTGTGATATAGTTAATTGTGAATTCTCAAGCAACTGTGCGGCACGTTTGAGGCGGATGGTACGGATCAGATCTACGGGAGATTTTCCTGTTAAAGCCAACGCTCTTTTGTACAGGGTTACGCGGCTCACAAATAATTCGCTGCTCAATTCCTCTACCGAGAATTCGGCATTGTCAATGTTTTTTTCGATTATTTGTACCGCTTTTTTTATAAACGCTTCATCAAGTGATTCGGTTTCTACTTCAGTTGGGGTAACGTCAAGCTGCTTTTGATAAGTTTTACGCATATCTTGCTGCATGGCCAATATGTTCTTTAATTTAGAAGTCAGAATCTCGAAATTAAAAGGCTTGGTCAGGTAATCATTGGCGCCGGTTTCAAGCCCTTCCAATTGCTGTTCTTCATCTGTAACAGCCGTAAGCAACACAACCGGTATATGTGATGTACGTTTATCGTTTCGTATTTTCCGACATAAATCAATGCCATTCATTTCCGGCATGCTGATATCGCTGACTACCAGGTTAGGGTGAAGGGCCAGGGTTTTTTGCCATCCTTCCTTTCCATTGGCAGCCTCGATAATGTTGAAAGTATCATTTAAATTGTCTTTCAAATAAAAACGGAAATCCTCATTATCTTCAACCAGTAAAACAGAAAGCTTCTTAATTGAATTGCTGCCTCCCGCCTGCACCCAATCGGGGTTTTCGGATACTGCTGTCCGGGGGAAATCAGGTTCATTTATCGATACTTCTTCCTCTGTCACTAAATCAACAGGTAAAAGTATAGTAAAATAACTGCCCTGGCCGGGTTCACTTTGCACTGATATTTCACCGTTGTGCAGCTTTACAAATTCTTTGGTTATTGACAGCCCTATACCACTACCCTGGTTAACCATAGAGCCCGGCACCTCGTTTTGAAAAAAGCGCTCAAAAATTCTGTCCTGCTTATCTAACGGAATTCCAATACCCGTATCAATAACCTTTATCTCAAGCTGTTGCTTTCCGGAGTCCTTTTCGAGTATCGCCAATAAAACGCTTATATGCCCGCCATCAGGTGTAAACTTAAAAGCATTAGAAAGCAGGTTGAAGATGATGCGTTCGATTTTATCGTGGTCAAAGTTGACAATCAGGTTTTGAATTTCCGAATCGAATACCAGCCTGATATGTTTTTTTTCAGCAACATCCGAGAACGAGTAAACCATTTCCTTAATAAAATTGATAATATCTCCGCTCCGTGCATGCAGCCTAAGTTCCTGCACCTCCATTTTCCTGAAATCAAGCAACTGATTTACCATATTTAGTAACCGTTTGGCATTGCGGTTAATTAATTGCAACTGATTTCTCTGCTCTTCGGCCTCGGTTTGCTTTAAAATCTTATCAACAGGCGCCATTATCAATGATAAAGGGGTCCGGAATTCATGGCTTACATTGGTGAAGAACTTAATTTTCATCATATCAAGTTCATGCATACGCCTGGCCTCCTGCCGCTCATTTTCAATTAACAATTTAGCCTCGCGTTTCTCCTTTTCGATTTCAAACTGCCTTCTTATTTTTTGAATTCCGCGCCGGCGCATAAAAAATAGGATCCCAAATAAAAGTAATATATAAATAAAATAAGCTATTGTCGATTTCCAGAACGGGGGCAATACCTTAATTTTTAATGTGATATAATCAGGGTCCCACCGCCCTTCCTGGCTAATCGCCCTTACTTTAAAAGTATAATCGCCCCCATCAAGGTTGGTGTAGGTGGCTTTTCTCGTAGCATTATCGGCATCAATCCAATCCTTATCAAAGCCTTCCAACATATACTGATGTTTTACTTTGTTGGGATTAAAGAAATTAAGTGCGGCAAACTCAATGGTAAACACATTTTCATTGTGTGTCAGCGTCAGCTCGCGGGTAGCCGAAATAGCTTTTGACAATACCACATGTCCGTTAACTTCTTCATTAGCCTTGATACTTTTATTATAGAGCAAGAAATCAGTAAAAGTTAGTTTAGGTTTATTGATATTGGCATGTATAGCTATGGGGTCGAAAATATTGAAACCATGCCCGCCGCCAAATATGAGTTCGCCCTTGCGGGTTTTGAGCCCTGCCTGATCATTAAATTCCCGGCCTTGCAAACCATCCGTTTCATCAAAATTCTCAAACCTGAAAGCGTAAGGAGCCTTTTGCGCAATAAGCGTTACCCTGCTTAAACCATTAGCAGTACTCAACCACATTCTTCCTTTGCTATCTTCCAGTATTTGCAATATGGCATTATCTGGTAACCCGTTTCGCTTGGTTAACGATGTGAACTTGTTGGTTTCGGGATTAAGAATGCTTAACCCGTAGCGTGTAGCTATCCAGATCAAGCCGCGCCCGTCCTGGTTAATGCAGTTAATAGTATTACTAATCAAACTATTTGCATCATCTTTATTTATGCTGTAATGGATAAACCTGCCTGTATTTTTTAAAATCACATCGATACCAAAGTATCCTCCAACCCAAATATTGCCTTTGCGGTCTTCAAACAGAGCAGAAACGTAAAGGCACCTGATATCTGTTTGTTTAAAGGGACGGGAAAATTTCTTTTTTTCTCTGTCAAATATCTGGAGCCCGGCTGCAAATGTCCCTATCCATAACGTATGTGATGAATCTTCGAAAATACTCATCACCCGGTTATCGGCAAGGCTCCCGGCTATCTTATCGTCATGTTTATAGTGGGTAAACGTTTGTCCGTCAAAGCAATCCAGGCCGCCAAAATATGTCCCTATCCACAATTTTTGATCATGGTCGACACATAAACTGACAATAATATCATTGCTGAGACTGTTTGCATTTCCTGGTTCGTACTTATATTGTTTAAAGCTGCCGGTTTCACGGTTAAAATAAATCAATCCTCCTCCATTTGTACCAATCCAAATGTTCCCATTTTTATCTTCAACAAACTTGTTAGCATCTTCGAAACCCAAACTTTTAGGGTCTGAGGCGAAGTGCCTGTACAATGGGAACCGGATAATATTTTTGTGATAATAACTTACTCCTTCTTTAAAGGTGCCTGCCCACATAATACCCGAATCGTCCTTATAAAGGTTGATAACGCTGTTTTGACTTAATGATTTGGCATCATCTTCCCTGTTCAATAAATAGGTAAATGTGAAAGTTTTTTTATCTAACAAATTTATACCGCCGTGGTCGGTCGCTATCCATATTAACCCGTCATCAGCCTGGATAATGTTGCTGATGATATAAGATTTTAATTTGAGCCCCGAAGGTTCGTTAGCGATAGGCCTGAACGCCCTGCTTGAGGGACTGTAATAATACGCGTTGGCGTAAAAACCAGGTGTGTAAAACCATAAATCGTTATCCTTATCAACAGTAATGGCGTAATATGCATCTTTACTATTAACAGCTTTATTAAAAATATCTGTGCGGTAGGAAATTTTATTTTGACTGATATCAAACTTTTCAACCATTCCGTTACGGTATACCAACCAAAGGTTGCCGGCAGCATCCTGAGTTATGTCTGAAATGAGATTTGAATATAATGATACGCTTGAACGGTCGTGATAATACCGACGGGTTGTTTTGTTGACTCCATTATACCTGTAAAGACCGGAATCCGGGCACAAAAGCCAAAACTCGCCCTTACCACCGTGAATTATTTTAGATACGTTAGGATATCCAGGAACCTTTAACGAGCTCGTCATTACCGACATATCACTGTCAAACTGCTCCGTTTCCGGATTATAAAAACAATATCCTCCGCGGGTTGACACCCATAATTTTTTGCCGGGTCCTTCAAAAATACTGCTTACAAAATCATCGTTAAGTGACTTTTTATTATTAGCGTCGTGCTTGAATATTTTAAAACTATAGCCGTCATAACGGTTAAGGCCTGACGCGGTCCCAAACCACATAAAACCTTCAGAATCTTTAAAAATGCAGTTAACCTGGTTGTGAGACAAGCCATTGCTTCTGTTGAGCTGCGAAAACTGGTATTTGCCATTTTGCGCAAAAGCAACACGAAACGTCAACAACAATATAAGCACGCTTAGTGATAATTTATATCTCATAGCTTAGGAGTATTCATAAAAATAATCAATAAAAGACAGTGTTTGGTAAATATCGAATTTTAATATGCAAAGCAAGCCTGTTAATGCCTGGTATTAATGCAAAGTTTTGAGATATTCCTTCTTTATATTGGTTGATTCAAACCTACAGTAAGCCGCCATCTAAAAACTTAATTAAAATGGACTTTTTGTTGTAAAAATCCGACTTTACTATATTTGAGATATTCATATGCATTTAGGGATATCAATGCAATTTGCATATTTGTGATTCAGATGATCAAAAGAAATTTAAAACATACTTTCTCGCTCCTCAACGTTGACTATGTGAAGCTCAACTCCAAATGGAATTACAGGAATGTGATCAGTCCTTACTACCGTATTTATTATATAGATGATGGAGAAGGTGAAGTATCAGATGCCGCCAGTTCGTTAAAGCTTGAACCAGGCTATCTATACATCATTCCAAGTTTCACGCTATGTAACTTAGGGTGCAGTGATTATCTGGGCCAGTATTTTGTTCAGTTTTTTGAGGATTCGATAGATGGAAGTTCGCTTTTCGCTAACCACAGGGTTATATTGAGAACAAGGGCCACCGAAATGGATATCAACCTTTTTAACAGACTGCTTGAAATCAACCCGGGTAGAGGAATTAACCGGTCAGACAATCCCAAGGTATATGAAAAAGATATCTACTATAAGGAATATCAGGAACTTAATAATCAACAAAACACTTCCGTGTACCTGGAAACCCAAGGTATCCTGATGATGTTAACCGCAAAATTCCTTAACCCACAATTATTTAAGCATCCAGAACATAAATCTATACCCGTTAAAATTGCAGAAACCTTAAATTATATCCTTGTTAATTTACACATGGATCTAACTGTGAACCTGCTGGCTTCCCGGGCAAATCAAAATGTCGATTATTTTTCAAGGCAGTTTAAGCAGCACACAGGAACCAGGCCGTTGAATTATATAAATGAAAAACGAATTGAACGTGCACAATATTTGATGGCAACAAGCAGAATGGCTTACTCAGAGATTTGCACACAAACCGGGTTTGATAACCTTTCTTATTTTTCCAAAACTTTCAAAAAGCTAACCGGTATGTCGCCCAGCGAATATAAAAAACAGATGTACCAGGTTGGCTTCAATCATTAGTATCCTTATGCTTATCATTGTCGCTTTTTTCACCAATAATGCTGCAAATTGAGAATAGCATGGTCTGAAACAGCCAATGCTTCCATTTTTACAATCCTGTTCCCAAGCTTTCTTTCACTACGCATCCTGACATGGCGTAAACAAACGCTTAATTTCCATTATTTGATAATCCTCAATAAATAAGCTATTTATAGTCAAACCTGAAAGATAATTTGATTTAAGTAGCATCCGATCCTTTTATCAATCTTAACTTCAATAGTAATATTAACCGCTCAAAAGTCGGTTTTGTATAAAAAAAAGTCCCATTAGGTCAACTATTTAAATATTATTTCAAAGAAATTTGATTGATGATCAATTACTGACCGACGTAAACTGAATTGCTCATCAACCAATTATAAATAACGATATATAGAAATTTACTTAAAGGCCTGGCTACTCGTTGCACAGCTGATCCAGACAGGTACTTTTTCAAAACTTCCAAACTCAATTATGAAAAGAAGAACATTAATAAAAGGCATGGCCACGGGGCTCTCGTCTTTGTATTTGTCAAAGGCTTTTGGCAGCAGTTTGCTGCAAACTAATTCAAACGCCGCAATTGCTTCGGGGCCTTTTAAACCCAGTTGGGATTCATTGACTCAGTACCAGGTGCCGGACTGGTTTCGCGATGCCAAGTTCGGGATGTGGGCGCATTGGGGCCCGCAGTGCCAGCCGGAACGTGGCGACTGGTATGCACGCGGCATGTACCAGGAAGGCAGCGACCAGTATAAATATCATGTTCAAAAATATGGGCATCCTTCCAAATTTGGTTTTAAAGACGTTATTAACGAATGGAAAGCCGAAAACTGGAACCCAGATGAATTGGTTGGCCTATATAAAAAAGCCGGCGCCAAATATTTTATGGCACTGGCCAATCACCATGATAATTTTGACCTTTATGACAGCAAATACCAAAGCTGGAACTCTACTAAACTTGGCCCTAAAAAAGACCTGATAGGCGGCTGGGCCAAAGCAGCTAAAGAGCATGGTTTGCCTTTTGGCGTAACCGTACACGCTTCCCACCCCTGGACCTGGTATGAGGTTGCCCAACGTGCGGATAAAACCGGCCCGTTGGCAGGCGTACCTTATGACGGCAAGCTTACCAAAGCTGATGGCGCAGGTAAATTGTGGAGTGGCTACGACCCACAGGAATTATATGCACAAAACCATCCTTTAAGTAAGGATAGCCTTGATGACAACAGTATGGGCAGTCACTGGGACTGGGGCAACGGAGCAAGCGTGCCCAGCAAAGCTTATTGTGATAAGTTTTTGAACCGCACCATTGAACTGATAGATAAATACGGCCCAGAACTAATTTATTTTGATGATACAGCCCTGCCACTATGGCCGGTAAGCGACGCCGGTTTAAAAATAGCTGCCCATATGTACAATACCAGCATTAAAAAGCATGGAAAACTACAGGCCGCGCTGTTTGCTAAAGTATTGAATGAGCAGCAGCGTAAATGCATGATATGGGATATAGAACGTGGCCAAAGTAACCAGATAGAACCTTTACCATGGCAAACCGATACCTGTATTGGCGGTTGGCATTATGATCGGCGCATATTTGATAATAAAGGCTACAAAAGTGCCAAAACAGTGGTACATACCCTGGTTGATATTGTAAGTAAAAACGGTAACCTGCTTTTAAATGTCCCGTTACGGGGAGACGGAAGTATCGACAGCGAAGAACGAACTGTTGTTGAGGGCATAGGAGCCTGGATGCAGGTTAACAGCGAAGCAATTTATGGCACCCGCCCGTGGAAAGTGTTTGGAGAGGGACCCGCAACAGATTCAGCGGCCCCAATTAGCGCGCAGGGCTTTAATGAAGGTAAAGGCAAACCATTCGGAGCCGAAGATATCCGTTTTACCGTAAAAGGCAAAACCCTTTACGCCATTATGCTGGGTTGGCCAACCGGGAATGAAGCCGTTGTTAAAAAGTTAGCAAAAAATAATGAAACAGGCAATGTAAGCAGTGTAAGCTTGCTCGGAAACGGCAAGTTGAGTTTTGAGCAGACTGAGGCCGGTCTTAAAGTAAAATTGCCTGAGCAGGCACCCGGTAAAGATGCGTTTGTTTTAAAAATAGAAGGAGCTGTTTAATTTATATGATGAACCTGAAAACTTGTTACACCCTGATCACTGCCGTTTCACTGGCAGGTCCTTCTTTGGCGCAAACTTTTAAGCTGGTATCGCCGGATAAAAAAAACATTGTGGAAATAAACAATACCAGCAACCTGCAATATACCGTTTCCAGCAACGGTTTAACAATCGTCCATTCTTCATCACTCGGTTTCGAGTTTAAAGATGAACCGGCTATCGGAACCGGCATGGCCGTAACCAGCCATGTGGAGCATGCTGTTAATCAAACCTGGGCGCCAATAGTAAAAGCTAAACACAGCATTGTAACCGACCATTACAATGAACTGGAATTATCACTGGTAGAAAAATCGGCACCAATGCGCCGCATGAACATATGGTTCAGGGCTTATAACGATGGCGTTGCATTTCGCTATCAGTTGTTCGGAGCTGATAAAATTGGCGACCGACAAATAGTAAAGGAACTCACCACCTTTAACTTACCGGCAAAAGCAAAAACCTGGGTTGCAGACTATGGCAGTTATACATCTTCCCAGGAAACCGAATTTCAACCGAAAAACCTAAACCATATCACAGAAAAAACAATTGCAGGCTTACCCCTGCTTGTTGAATTAGATGAGCATCATTATGCGGCTTTTACTGAAGCCAATATTGATAACTATCCGGGATTTTATATAGGATCCTCAAAAACTGACACTGGTGCTACCGACAAAATTAGCCTGATCACCAAGCTATCGCCCCTGCCCGGTGAAAATGAAAAAGGTGTTAAAGCACGCTTCACTAATAACCTGCTTACGCCCTGGCGTGTAGTGATGCTGGCAGGTTCGCCTAGTAAACTGATTGAATCGGAACTGATACAAAACCTGAACCCGCCTAACGTATTGAAAGATCCCAGCTGGATCAAACCAGGCATGAGCGCCTGGGATAACTGGTGGAGCGGAGACGTAAAAGTAGATATGCCGACCATCAAAAAGTATATAGACCTGGCATCGAAAGAGCGTTGGCCCTACATGCTTATTGACTGGCAATGGTATGGGCCATTTAACAAGCCTGAAGCAGATATTACAAAAGTGGCCCCGCAATTAAATATGGCCGAGATTTTAGCCTATGCTAAAGCCAAAAAGGTTAAATGCTGGCTTTGGTTATATAGCTCGGATGTTAACCGGAATGACAATTTTGAAAAAGCGTTTCCGATTTACGAAAAATGGGGCATTGCAGGCATAAAAATTGACTTCATGGACCGCGATGATCAGCAAATGGTGAACTGGTACCGTCGTATCATCCAAACGGCTGCAAAATATCATTTGATGGTTGATTTTCATGGTGCATTTAAACCCGACGGCATCGAGCGGACCTATCCCAACATGGTAACCCGCGAAGGAGTTTTAGGTGAAGAATATTCCAAATTTTCGACCAGGATAACAGCCGGGCATAATACCACATTGCCATTCACCCGTATGTTGGCCGGGCCAATGGATTATACTCCCGGCGGATTCCTGAATGTAAAGAAAAGCGATTTCAGAAAGGGAAGCCCTACCCAGGTAATGAACAGCCGTTGCGCCGAGCTGGCAAAGTTCGTGATCTACGAAAGTCCGTTTATGGTTTATTGCGATGCGCCTGAAAACATTTTGGGCAAGCCCGGAGCCGATTTTTTTAACAATATGCCAACCGTTTGGGATGATACAAAGGTGCTTGGCGGTTACCCGGGCCAATATGTCATTATTGCCAAAAGAAGCGGGAAAGACTGGTATATCGGCGCGATGACAAACGATTTTGAAAGAACTGTACAATTGAAAATGGATTTTTTACCGGCGGGTAACTACACGTTATCATCATGGGGCGACGTGTTATCATCTCCTCAAGACCTAACCCGGTCTGAAAAAAAGATATCGGCTAATTCGGTGATCAGCGTCCATATGGATACAGCAGGCGGATGGGCAGCGTAAAATAACTGCCCAGTAATTAATTGAGAACCTTTAATCCGGCATACAAAAGTTTAATACAATGATCAGATCATGACAAAGAATAAAACTCTTTTTCCATTTATATTAATAACCAGCCTATTCTTTCTGTGGGGGTTTGCACATAACCTCGACCCGATATTGATACCTCACTTAAAGAAGTCGTTTACGCTTACCACAGTGCAGGCAACTCTGGTGGATTCCGCGGTATTTATTGCCTATTTTTTGATGGCTTTACCGGCAGGTTTCATCATGAAAAAATACGGTTACAAAACAGGTATTATCACAGGGCTGCTAATTTTCGCGTTTGGTTCCTATTTATTTATACCGGCAGCTAATACACAGCAGTACACATTTTTCCTTGTAGCTTTGTTTATCATTGCCTGCGGGTTAACCATCTTAGAAACTGCTGCCAATCCATATGCTTCTTCATTAGGAGATCCCGCAACTTCTACACAAAGGCTTAACTTTGCGCAATCATTTAACGGGCTGGCTGCCACCCTCGCGCCTATAATTGGCGGGCGTATTATACTGACAAAAGGTTATACCCAGGCACAATTAAGCGCAATGACAGAACAGGGCCGTAAACTGGCGCTGGCCGCCGAAGCTTCATCAGTAAAAACACCCTATTTTATATTAGGCAGTGTGCTGGTGTTTATTGCAATACTTTTTGCGTTTACACGGCTGCCAAGAATCCAGCAGCATGAAGGACATACAGCCAGCAAAAACATTTTCCATGCCTTGAAGCACCGTCATTTGGCCTGGGGTGTGGCTGCCCAGTTCTTCTATGTTGGCGCGCAAGTTTGTGTATTTAGTTTGTTTATTCTTTATGCCACGAAATCTGCCGGACTTACGGAGGTGCAAACGACCTACTATCTTGGTTTGTGCGGCGCTGCATTCCTGATAGGCAGGTTTATTGGTACTTTCCTGATGAGGTATTACAGCTCGGCTGTTTTACTTGCAGTTTATGCGGGTATCAATATTTTGCTATCCGCAATCGCCATTTTTGGTCACGGCATGATCACGGTTTACACCGTAATTGGGATCTGTTTCTTCATGTCAATCATGTTTCCAACCATTTTTGCCCTGGGCATAAAAGATTTAAAAGCTGATACAGAATTTGGCAGCAGCCTGATCATTATGTCTATTGTCGATGGTGCTGTTTTACCAAGGATATTCGGTTATATCAGCGATGTAACTGGCAATATTCAAAATGGTTATGTGGTACCGTTGGTATGCTTTGCGGTAGTGGCCCTTTTCGGATTGAAAGGCCATCGTGTAAAAGTACCTGAAAGTGTACCGGTTTCAGCCATCCTTTAAAATAATCCATTTTCAATATGCAAGAAATCAATCTGCCAAAAATAATTTTTGGAACCAGTGGATTAGGAAATTTATATGTGGCACTTCCGGACGATGTTAAATATGCTATTGTTGCCGAAAGTATCAGGCATTCTCCTAAACCGGCTGTATTTGACTCAGCAGGGAAATACGGCGCGGGGCTCGCGCTCGAATCATTGGGAAAGGCTTTGGCAATACTAAATGTCTCCCCATCGGAGGTACTGATCAGTAATAAATTGGGCTGGCTGCGTACGGCATTAAAAAGCCCCGAACCTACTTTTGAACCGGGTGTTTGGCGCGACCTGAAATATGACGCAGTTCAGCGAATAAGTTATGAAGGCATCCTGGAATGTTATGAACAGGGAAATGAGTTGCTGGGCAATTATCGTGCAGAACTGGTTTCTGTACATGACCCCGATGAATACCTTAATGCAGCAAAAGATAAACAGGAACAAGCACAACGTTACCGGGACATATTGGAAGCCTACCGTGCGCTGAATGAATTGAAACTGAATGGCAAAGTAAAAGGTATTGGTGTAGGTTCGAAAGACTGGCGGATCATCAAAAAGATAACGCAAGATGTAAAATTGGATTGGGTAATGATCGCCAATAGCATGACAATTCATAGCCATCCGCCAGAATTAATTGAATTTATGCAGGAGCTTGAAAAGCAAGGAACTTTGATTATTAATTCCGCCGTTTTTAACGGCGGCTTTTTAACCGGGTCTGATTATTATAACTATCGGTTAACTGATCCGGTAAAAGACAAACATTTACATCGTTGGCGAGAGTTGTTTTATGGCTTATGTGCAGATTATAAAATAAAACCGGCGGATGCCTGCGTGGCTTTTGGGTTAAATGCTCCAGGCGTTAAAAGTATCGCCCTGAATACCACAAATCCCGACAGGGTTTTACAAAATGTTTCGCTGGCTTCATTAAAGATCCCAACACAATTTTGGAAAGAAATGAAAGAATATGGCTTAGTTGACGAATCATACGCTTCCGCTTATCTGTAAAAATTAAATATCACTATGAAAAGATACTGTTTGGCCCTCGATTTAAAGGATGATCCGCAATTGATAGCGGAATATGAACATTGGCATAAGGCTGAAAATAGTTGGCCGGAAATACGCAAAAGCATACTGGACGCGGAAATTCTTGATATGCAGATCTATCGCACGGGAAACCGGTTGTTTATGATCATGGAAACGAGCGACCATTTTGAGTCGAAAAAAAAAGAAGAAATGGACGCGCTAAATCCTAAAGTACAGGAATGGGAGCAACTCATGTGGCTATTTCAACAACCCCTCCCCTGGGCAAAAGAAGGAGAAAAATGGGTGATCATGAAACAGATTTTTAAACTTTAAGAACGGGTGATATACAGATAATATTGCGAAGAAACAGGGCTGAACGATCCATTGCGTAACGCTCAATAGGCAACATAAGATACTGATTTTTAATAAATTAAAAACACGACTCCCGATTCCGGGCATACAACGGGAAAGACACAAATCATAGCGGTCTTTCCCGTTTTCAGCTATTGGGTTATTTAGTGTTTATGACTTTCGGCTAAGGGCTAAACACCAATTTATCGTCAGCACTACATCAGTTAATTATTTTCACTTCGCCGTTGATTACCTCGAATGGTATCCACAAATAACCGGATTTCTCCAGGTCAAGTTTGTTCCACAAATCTCCCATGAAGATAAAATTTGAAGGTTTTCCGTTTATCGGCAAAACATAATTTCCCTGTGCAAAAAATGTTTGTTCTGCATTAGCACCGCTGCAGGGGTTGCCTATCTCAGTCCACGGCCCCATGATACTATCAGCAGTTGCGTAAGATGCCGCATTGGGGCTCCAACCTGAGCATCCCGAAGTAATCAGGAAATATTTGCCGTTTTTTTTGAAAAGTGCCGGGCTTTCGCGGTTTCTGTCGATCAGAATCCGGGTGTAATGTTCCGTTGGCTTCAAATAATCATCTTTCAGCTGGCAAACATGCATAGTGTTGTTACCTTCGGACGAATAAACAACGTAGGCTTTCCCATCGGTATCCTTAAAAAGTGTCATGTCACGCAGCATTTGGTTGTTTGGTTTGATACTGCCCAGGTATGTGTATGGCCCCCCGGGCGAATCGCTTATGGCAATACCGGCCTTTGAATCCTGGTAATCATTTCTGTCATTATGGAACCACATCACAAATTTTTTGGTTTTCTCATTGTAAAGCACCTTGGGCCGTTCAATTACCCTGCCAGTATCCAGATCATTTGACGGGTCACCTGTCACAGATCTTAATGCAGTTCCCAGATTTTTCCAATGTTTCAGATCCGTCGACGAATAACATGACACCCCGCCTGCAGGAACCCGGTAATCTTCCCAGCTTTGTCCGGGGACCAGCCAGGTTTTGCCTTTTTTAATTTCGCCAAACAGGTAATATACCTCATTATAATAAAGTACCCCTGCCCCATGAGCATTAATCTGATTTCCATCAGTGTCCTTAAAGTCTCCGCCCGAAATCATGTTTTGCGATCGTGCCTCGTTATTGAAAAACATGGATAAGATCAGGATCAGTACCGTATACTTCATATATTTTGTTTTCTATTTAACATATCGAATAGCGTTTAAAAATAGGTAAAAAAAGGATGGTTGCTCTACACTCAACCATCCTTTTACTTTGTGCCTCACCATAAAAAGTGATTGTGATCACTTTTTATGGTGAGGCACATCATATTGAAGACTAAATCCATTCGTGATCTTTGTCATTAAACAAGGAAACGCTGATGGAGAATGCCGCGCTGCTAAAAGCAATTATTGAAAATGCCATAGACGGCATTATTACCATAAACAGCCACGGAATTATCGAATCTATCAATCCGGCAGCATGTAATCTGTTTCAATACAGCCCCGGCGAAGTAATTGGTAAAAATGTATCTGTTTTAATGCCGCTGCCCGATAAGGAGCTGCACGATGGTTATATAAACCGTTATCAAAACACAGGCAAGGCGCACATTATAGGTTTTGGCCGCGAAGTTAAAGGTTTAAAAAAAGATGGCTCGGTATTCCCTTTCCGCCTGGGGGTAAGTGAAGTACAGTTTTCAGGCCGAAAAATCTATACCGGTTTTATCCATGACCTAACACGCGAAAAGGAGGCAGAGGAAAGATTAAAGGAGTACGCCGTCCATTTAGAAGAGCTGGTGGAGGAGCGTACAATTTCTTTAAAGCATTCGGTAAGCGAATTGCTGCAGGCTAAAGAAGAAGTTAGCCTGTCATTAGAGAAAGAAAAAGAACTTGGCCAGATGAAAAGCCGTTTTGTATCAATGGCCTCGCACGAGTTCAGGACCCCGCTGAGCAGTATCCAATTGTCGGCCATCCTTGTTGAAAAATATGCGCAGGAGTTTAGCAATCCTAACATCAGCAAACACATCGCCAAAATAAAAACGTCGGTAGGTAACCTTACGGGTATCCTGAATGATTTTCTGTCGCTCGAAAAACTCGAAGCCGGCAAGGTCGAGCCCGTATTTACCGAATTTAACCTGGTAAAATTTGGCGAGGAAATAACAGAAGAAATGCAACTGGTAGCCAAACAAAACCAAAATATCATTTATCAGCATACCGGTACTACCAGTGTTTTTAAATTGGATCCCGCACTGTTAAAAAACTGCATCATTAACCTGATCAGCAACGCCATCAAATACTCGGGCGAAAATACCTTTATTGAATTTAACACGGAGGTAGCCAGCGATCAGTTGGTTGTTGTGGTTAAGGATAATGGTATAGGCATCCCTGAAAGTGACCAGAAGCACTTGTTTGAAGCGTTTTTCAGGGCACACAATACCGGCAATATATCAGGTACTGGTCTCGGCCTTAATATAGTGGCGCGCTACGTTGGCCTGATCAACGGCACGGTGCAATTTGAAAGCAAAGTTAATTACGGAACATCATTCACGCTCACATTTTCGCAATCATGAAAAAAAGTATCCTCATTATTGAAGACAATACCGATATAAGAGAAAGCACCGCCGAAATACTGGAGCTTTCCGGCTACCTGGTATTACAGGCCGGTAACGGCAAAATTGGTGTGGACTTAGCTATAAAGCATAAACCCGACCTTATTTTGTGCGATATCATGATGCCCGAGCTTGACGGGTATGGCGTGTTATTCATGCTCAGCAAATCGCCCGAAACGGATAATATACCCTTTATATTTTTAACCGCAAAAGCCGAACGGGTAGACTTTAGAAGAGGCATGGAAATGGGTGCCGATGATTATCTTACCAAACCTTTTGACGACATAGAATTGCTTAATGCCATTGATAGCAGGTTGAGCAAAAAAGAAAAACAACAGGCATTTTTTAGCAGGTCGCTGCAAAAAATAGAGCACCTGGCCATCAATTCGCGCAACGGCGCTGCCGAGTTAAACGCACTGATAGCCAGTCGAAAAATAAGGCAGATAAGAAAAAAACAAGTATTGTTTTATGACGGGGATAGCCCGCAGGGAATTTACCTGGTAATGGAGGGCAGCATAAAAACATTTAAACTGGCCGAAGACGGCAGGGAACTGATGACCGGCTTATACAAAGCCGACGACTACCTTGGCGTACATGCCCTGCTGCTTGACGATGCTTACGGCGAAACTGCCGAAGCAACCGAAGACGCTGCCATATGCCTGCTGCCGAAAGATACCGTTTTAACTATGCTTGACCGATATCCCGACGTTGGCCGGCAATTTTTGAAAATACTGTCAAACAATATCAAAGAAAAGGAAGAACAGCTAATCGAGCTGGCCTACCATTCGGTAAGGAAACGGCTGGCGCAGGTATTGGTAAGACTGAACAAACAAAACGGGGAAAAACAGGAATTTAAAATATCAAGGGAAGAAATGGCTTCAATGGCCGGTATGGCTACCGAAACGGTAAGCCGTACGCTTTCTGATTTTAAAGAGGAAGGCCTAATAGAAAAAAAAGGTGCAACTATCAATATAACAGACCTTAACAAGCTGGTAAAAATGAGAAACTGACAAAGGTCATTTTTTTCACTGACCGCACTCATGGTTTTGCCGGTGCCATCCGGGTAGTTTTGTTTAATATAAATGTGCACAGATGAAAGTTGTAGCTTACAGTATCAAGGCGTTCGAAAAGGAATTTTTGGCCAGAGCGAACCAAAAAAAACATGATATTACCCTTATCTCTAACCCATTAAATTCTGAAACCGCGGTTTATGCCGAGGGTAAGGAAGCGGTGGTTGTTTTTACCAATGACGATGTATCTGCCTATGTTATCAACCAACTGGCCGATCTTGGCGTTAAATATATTGCTACCCGGTCGGTTGGTACAGATCATATCGATAAGGAAGCAGCAGCTTTGCGCAACATAAAACTGGCCAACGTACCTGAATACTCGCCGCAGGCTATTGCCGAACATACCGTTGCCATGGCACTTGCCCTAAACAGGCATTTAACCGAATCAAACGCCCATAGCCACCTGTTTGATTTCAGGCTGAATGGCCTCATGGGGTTTAATTTATCAGGCAAAACAGTTGGCATTATTGGCCTGGGACATACCGGGCAGGCGGTTGCTGCTATCTTTAATGGCTTTGGCTGTCGTGTTATTGGCTATGATCCGATTGTCAAATCAAACTTGCCAGGAGTTGAACAAGTGCCTATGAATGATCTGCTTACTACCGCCGATATCATTTCATTACATGCCCCCCTCAGCCCCGAAAACTATCATATGATCAATAATGACACCCTTACTTTGATGAAAGATGGAGTCATGCTCCTGAATACTTCTCGAGGAGGATTAATTGATACTGAAGCGGCATTACAAGCCCTTGAAGCCGGTAAAATAGGTTATTTAGGACTGGACGTTTATGAAAAAGAAAAGGGTCTGTTTTTTGAGCAGCATCAACATGATACCGATAAGGACCCTTTGCTGGAAAAACTGATGACCTTTAAAAATGTACTCATCACCCCCCATCAGGCTTTTTTAACCAGTGAGGCATTACAGCAGATAGCTAATCAAACCATAAAAAACCTTGATCAATGGCAGGCTAAAAAGTGCGTTGGAAATGCGTGTGTGTGTTCAAAAAACTGCAAAGCGACCGGTGAGCTATCAACGGTTAATACTACCAAAGCTTAATATTTATGAAAATCCCTCAGCACCTTATTGATAAATACAACGTTGCTGCTCCCCGCTATACCAGTTACCCTACCGTACCGTATTGGAACACTGATAACTTCGACAAAGAGGAATGGCGAAAATCAGTATCGCTTTCTTTTAAGGAAAGTAACGATCGTGACGGGATCAGCCTGTATATTCACCTGCCATTTTGCGAAAGTCTGTGTACCTATTGCGGTTGTAACACCCGCATCACCAAAAACCACCGGGTAGAAGAGCCATACATTAAAGCTGTTTTGATGGAATGGGCCATGTACCTCAATACCTTTGAAAGCAAACCCGTTATCAGGGAAATACACCTCGGCGGCGGCACACCTACATTTTTTAAACCAGAACACCTGGCCATACTGATCAATGGTATATTAAATTCATCAACTATCCATCCCCGGGCCGAGTTTAGCTTTGAGGCGCACCCCGCTAACACAACTGTTGATCATTTACAGGTTTTATACAATCTTGGTTTCAGGAGGATAAGCCTCGGCATTCAGGATTTTGATCCCAGGGTTCAGTTTATCATTAACCGGATCCAGAGTTTTGAACTGGTAAAACTGGTTACCCAGCAGGCACGACGGATCGGGTACACATCCGTTAACTTCGATCTGATATATGGCCTCCCGCTTCAAACCATCAACGGGCTAAAGGATACCATTGCCCAGGTGGCGAAATTAATGCCCGATAGGATCGCTTTTTACAGTTATGCCCATGTACCGTGGATAAAACCCGGTCAGCGCCGTTTTACCGAAAACGACCTGCCAGATGCTAATGATAAAAGAGCTTTGTATGAATGCGGACGCGAATTATTTACAGCGTTGGGCTATCATGAAATTGGTATGGACCATTTCGCCTTGCCCACGGATAGTCTTTACTTAGCCGAACAAAATGGTACGCTGCACCGTAATTTCATGGGTTACACCCATCAATATACCCAATTAATGATTGGTTTGGGCGTATCCTCCATAAGCGATAGCTGGTATGCCTTTGCCCAAAATGTAAAAAAAGTAGAGGAATACTTGCAATTAGTAAATGCCGGCCAGCTACCGGTATTTAAAGGACATATGCTTACGGCCGATGATCTGAGCATCCGCAGGCATATTTTGAATATCATGTGTAACGGCAAAACCTGCTGGAACCTGCACACTGAAGCAAGTGAAGCTTTTTTAGAAGGACTGGACCGCATGCGCCAATTTGAACGGGACGGACTGGTTGAGCTAAATTCATGGTGCATTACTGTTACCCCCATGGGTAAACGCTTTTTACGCAATATATGTATGGCGCTTGATGCCCGCCTATGGGCCGACAAGCCAACTACGCAATTATTCAGCATGACTGGATAAGGCTTTGACAAAACCAACTATCAGTTAAACAAAGAAACCGGGATTGATTCCCGGTTTCTTTGTTTTAGATATTTAGCAATTGCAGTTTCTCTTCTGATGAGAGCAGATCCTTTAACATCCGCTCCAGGTAATCCTGGGTTTGGTTGCTTATTTGTGGGATCAATTCTTTATAGTATGTGATACCCTGCTGTAATTGGTCTTTAAATTTGATCAGGTATTTTCCTTTCTTTTCGTTGAGGTTTGCTACATAGCCCGAAATGTCCTTTTTCAGGTAATCGATATAAAGGTTTAACTCATTGATAAACATGTTAGGGCGGGTTGCTGCCTCAAGCAGGTTGATGCGCCCATAAATGTGGCCAACCATATCATCAAGCGTATACACTCCCGAAAAGAAGGCGATATTCGGTCCAGGACAAATGGTTACCGCCTTGTTTTCCCGGGCTTTCAGGATATCGTTTTTGATATAAGCGGATGCACAGAGCCCTTCGCATAAGCAAACCTTTTCGGTAACAGCATCTATTTGCTTTTGAATTTCAGCTGCCGGAAGCTCACTGTGTTTTAGCTGCTTTATTTTCAAATGCTGGTACTCACGTGATGCTGTGCAAATGGGATGTTCGGTAAACTCGGTATTTGATACTAAATATTTTTTATTGCAGGGACTGCCCGGCCTGCCATTTGCTATCCTGCTAAGTCTTTGCTCTTCGCCCGAGCTTTTGCTGAAGTTATTGAACAGGATACCCAGCGGCGATGACGAGCTTACATAAAAATCATCATGGCCGGCGCCTGCCAATTGTTGTAGCGTATGTTCATCAACGTTGGTGGCTTCGGGTACCAGCAGGAACGGACTGCCCCAACCGGTAGCATCCATCTGATAATGCTCCCGCAAAAAAACATCTTCCTGCATAGTGCCTATCCCACCTTGTACGCTGATCTTTTGCGCCGGGTTGGTCTCTGTAAAACCCCTTTCGGCAAGTGCCGGTTGATAAAGGGCAAGCAGTTCGTGCATCATGTGTTCCCGTTTCAGTTTAAACTCTTCCAGGATCGGCCCGAGCAGCAGGCCATCAGTAGCAAAAGCATGCCCGCCGCAATTCAGGCCCGATTCAATTCTGAATTCTGATACCCACAGCCCCTTCTTTGCTAAAAACTTTGCCTGGATCAGCGCCGAACGAAAATCGCTCACCTTTAAAACGATCCGTTTACGGAGCTCGTTATTGCCGTCAGGATAAAAACACTTAAAAGTTTCCAGGTAACTGTACAGCCTCGGGTTCATTCCCGCCGAAAGTACTACTGATGAATTCAGCTCGCTCTCAGCAAAGCCTTTTAAAGCAGCAAGGGCGTCGGTATGGGTATCGCCGGTATAATTGCCGTCCGCATCAAAGTTCATTTTATCAACTTTGGCCATGATATTTACATCAATAGCGCCTTTGTTCATTCTGGCGCGCAAAAGATCTTGAAAGATCTGTTTACGTTCCCCCTCAGGATACTCGTTCATCAGTTCGTAACCCTGCTTTAAAGGCGAAGCCTCCGGTAGCAGGTTAAAGTAACGGTCGATGTCCATTCCCTGGTTAAATGGCATTTGTTTAAGTTCTTCAAACTGCTTATTTACCAGCTCGTTTAATAAATTAAGATAGGCCATAATCCGTTTTGAACGGCTGTCGGGCCCATTTTTTAAAATAGGCGTAAATGGCAAACCATTTTGAGTTGAGTGATACTGCCGCATACGCTCAACGAGTTCATCATCAACAATTGAAACAACGGACGAGATACCGTACCGGGCCACTTTTAGCGGTGTATCAACAGAGTATCCCAAACCTAAAACAGGTATATGAAAGCTGTGCATATAATTAATTTAATATTATGTATTTAGAATAAACATGAGGCTCATCAATGTACCTATGGTGTTACTTACAAATAACGGTTCCGCTGGCCGATGGCGGACTCAGATAAGGAATGTCAAGCGCGAGCCCGCGCAGTAAAAACCAGACGCCAAGGCATAGCATAAAATAGGGAACCATCCTGTTCATTTTTCTTCGGATGCCCTGGTTAACAAATCCACTGCCAACAGTGACTGCCAGCATTAAAGGCAGGGTACCCAAACCAAACCAAATCATGTATTGCACGGAAGCACCCACTGACGAAGTGTTTACCGCACCGATGAGCGCCAGGTAAACAAAACCGCAGGGTAAAAAACCGTTTAACAAGCCTATGGCCAAATGGCCGGCCCGATGCTGTAACGCATAAGTAAGCAACGCATTAAAAGGCTTCAGCAGCCAGTTGCTACTGCTGTTGTTACGAATTTTCACCTTCCACAATCTTGAACCGGCCGCCAGCAGGATCAGTATTCCGCTAATGATGCTTACCCCCTGCTGCAAACCAGAAAGCCATAATTGCTTACCGATGAGCCCGGTTATTAAGCCGAGGGTTGCGTAACTTATAGTACGCCCAAGGTTATATACCAACTTATCCCACAACAGCAGCCAAAAGCTACTGTGGTTAACCGGGATAGCGAAGGCGAGCGGGCCGCACATTCCTATACAGTGAACACTGCCAAACAAGCCTATAAAAAAAGCGATTTGACTGGTGCTCATGGTATAAATATTTCTTTGGTGTACAGGTATTTTTTGCCATTGTTTTCCCAATTAAAAACAAGCTGCCACCTACCTGACTTTACATCAGTTAGGGGAATATTAACATTACCCGTCAGGCTGCTCTCCAGATTAACATGCCTGTCCATTTTGCCGTTGTCCGGGCGCTTCAAATCTGCTGTTCCCTTTACAGGACCCGCAAACTTTACTAAAAGGATATTGTTGCTGATGCTGATTGATGGCTGTGCTTTATCGTTAAGTACTTGCTTCTCTTTATCATAATCGGCATTAAAGGCAAGCCCTTTTTCGTAATAATGCGGATCGACATCGTCGGGCTGCCTGAACATGGCAACGCCCATGGCTACAATGTAACTCATAAAAGCCAGCATGCCTATTACTATCCCTTTCCCCCAGTTCATATGTTTAATCATTTGTTGGTGCTATAAAATTGGTTTTGACAGATTGAACCACCTTACCGCCAAGCAACAGGTTCAGTTTAATGGTAGTTTTGGCGGTATGTACCTTTGATGCAGGCAACATGACAAAAAACACCGTTTTAGCCGATCCTCCCTTTGCAACCGGTCCGGGCGCCTGGATATAACTGATCTTAACAGCCGGATCATCTGCCCCTATCCTGATCACTTTATCCTGATTGGTTTTATTAATGATTTCGGCATTATAAATATTACTGATGTAGCCGCCCGGCTGTTGCTGATAAAGCATTCCCGCACTGCGCATAACGGTGATATCCATATCGCTCCGGCTGAAAATAAAATAACCAAGTACAGCTACCAGCACGGTTATTACCGCGGTATATCCCATCATGCGCCCGGTAAACGAGGGCTTTTCTTTCAGCCTGATCATATTTTCGGAGAAGTAGCCAATCAGGTTACGGGGTTTTCCTATCTTGTCCATTACCTGGTCGCAGGCGTCTATGCAGGCGGTACAGTTGATACATTCAATCTGAGTTCCTTTACGAATATCAATACCTGTAGGACAAACAGCAACGCACAGGCTGCAATCAACACAATCGCCTTTCAGGTTAAAGGGGTCCGCGTTACGGCTTAACTTGCCCCGTGGTTCGCCACGCACATCGTCATAAGCTACTACTAAAGTGTGCTCATCAATCAATACACTTTGTAAACGCCCGTAAGGACATATCAATGTGCAAACCAGCTCACGTACCTGGCTGTAAATCAAATAAAATACAATGGTGAATACCCATATACTGATAAAACCGATCCAGTGGGCTGTAACAGGTTCAACAATAATTTTAACAAGGCTTTCGCTGCCGATGATATAAGCAAGGAAAGTGTTGGCGATCAGAAAGGAGACCAATACAAACAAAGCATGTTTGGCTGTTTTTTTGATGATTTTTTCCCGTGTCCAGGCACCAGCGTCAAGCTTTTTACGCTTATTGGCATCCCCTTCTATCCAAATCTCTATCTTTCTGAAAACCATTTCCATAAATATGGTTTGCGGGCAGATCCAACCGCAGAAAATACGGCCGAAAGCAATAGTAAATATTACCACGCAAACCAAAAAAACAAGCGAAGCCAGCATGAACAGAAAAATATCCTGCGGCCAAAACACCTGCCCCAGCAGTACAAATTGCCGGTCTATCACATTGAGCAGCAACAACGGCTGGCCATTGATTCGTAAAAACGGCCCGGCAAAAAAGAAAATGAGATAAAAATAGCTTAACCAGCTTCTCCATTTATAAAACCTGCCTTTACGTACCAGCGGATACATCCACTGCCTTTTCCCGTTTTCTTTTGCCGCCAGTAAACCGTCCATAATCGTTATAATTTTGCTATCGTTTTGCCTTTTGCCGCAACGTCATCTGCATCTTTTTCGCCCTGCGGTTCTTTAGGATTAGCCGGATTGCTGCCATGCAATGATTTTATATAGTTTGCCACATCCGAGATTTGCTTGGGCGATAACTGTTTCTCCCAATTGGGCATCCCTTTGGCCTGTACGCCGTATTTTATGGTTTTAAATACATCATTGATCTTACCGCCGTGCAGCCAGTAATCATCGGTAAGGTTGGGGCCAACTACCCCTTGCGCGTGATCGCCATGACAAGGAACGCAGCTTTGTTTAAAAACCGCCTGCCCTGAAGCCAGTACAGCCTGATCGGTAACGAGTTTAACTGTGGTTTCGTCAACCCGGTTAGCGGCCTTGCTCAGGTATTCTTTTTTGGCAATGTCTGCCTGGGCCATCTCCGTTTTATATTCATCATATTGCAACTGCCCAACACCAAATACATGATAAATGAGTATGTAACCAATTGCAAAAATAATGGTGATATAAAACAGGTAGCTGAACCAGCCAGGAATAGGATTATTAAGCTCCTGGATACCGTCATAATCATGTGCTATGATCAGCTCCTTTTCTTCAGACATCGGTCTTAGCGACAGTAATTTGTTCCAAACCTCCGTTTTAGGCTTTTTAACTTTTTTGGCGGGTTTCATCTCCGCTATGATCTGCTCTTCTGTATACCCCTGCGCCCGGAGCGTTATTTTTGTCAATACCCTAAGCGCCCTGAGCAACACCAGCATGGCTACAATAAACAATGCCAGCATGGCTATAATTGCTCCATACCCTATCTCGTTCATCAAATCGCCTGGTATCAGGCTGTCATCGGCGGCCATTGCCGGATGTAACGGTATCATCAATACTAGTAAAATTAACAGGCGGCGGTATTTCATAAGTTGTAAGAATTAAGGGATTCACCATGACTATCCTTCAAAGGCAGATTACGCATATGATCTACATGCTGTTTCCTGAGCCTGAAAAGCAGGATAGCTACTACAATAAAAAATACGAGGAAGATCCCCAGAGAAAATAACAGGTAACCCTGGGCACCCGAAATGTGTTCTGTAAATTGCTTAAACATTGCTTTTGTTATTTAGCGGCGGTTTTGCTTGCTTTGATATCGGTACCCAAACGTTGCAGGTAAGCTATCAAGGCTACTATTTCTTTATTGTTTTTAACCTTTATATGATCGTTATACAGGTTATCGGCAATTTCTTTTTCCTGTTTACTAAGATCGTTGTTGGCTATTTTTTCATATCCTTCGGGATATGGGACGCCCAGTGTGCGCATGGCCTTTATTTTGGCGGCTGTGGTAGCCGTATCAAGATTTTGGGTTAACAGCCAATCATAATTTGGCATAATACTCCCCGGCGACATGAGGCGCGGGTCCATCAGGTGGTTATAGTGCCAGGCATTACCATATTTGCCGCCCTCGCGTGCCAGGTCGGGCCCGGTACGTTTTGATCCCCATAAAAACGGGTGATCATAAACAAATTCACCAGCCTTGCTGTATTCGCCATAGCGCTCGGTTTCTGAGCGGAAAGGCCTTACCGTTTGTGAGTGGCAGTTTGAGCAGCCCTCTCTGATATAAAGGTCACGTCCCTGCAACTCAAGTGGAGTATAAGGTTTTACCGCTGCTATAGTTGGGATATTTGATGATATAGTTAGCGTTGGCATCAACTCAATAAAAGTACCTACCAGTATAACCAGCAATGCGGCTATCATCATTTGTATTGGGCGGCGTTCCAATACCCGGTGCCATGTTTCTTCATGCCCGGTTTTGCTTAAAGTCGGCAGCGGCATAGCCTGGGCAGGCTCATTTGCAACGAGTTTGCCCTGCAGCGCGGTGCGGCAAAGGTTATAAGCCATTACAATAACACCCAGCAGGTATAATCCACCGCCTACAGAACGCATAACGTGCATAGGCAATATGCGCATGGTGGTTTCCAAAAATGCCGGATATTTCAGAATTCCTTCGGGTGTAAACTCTTTAAGCATTAAACCCTGGGTAAAACCGGCCCAATACATTGGCACGGCGTAAAACAGGATCCCGAGCGTGCCTATCCAAAAATGGAACGAGGCCATCTTCTTTGAATATAACTGCGTTTTATAAATACGCGGAATAAGCCAGTAAAGGATGGCAAAGGTTAAAAAGCCGTTCCAGCCCAAAGCGCCAACGTGTACGTGAGCAATTATCCAATCGGTAAAGTGGCCTATGGCGTTCACCTGTTTCAATGAAAGCATAGGGCCTTCAAAAGTGGCCATACCATAAGCAGTTAAGCCAACTACCATAAACTTCAGGATCACATCATCGCGAACTTTATCCCAGGCCCCTCGCAAGGTGAGCAAACCATTGATCATACCGCCCCAGCTTGGTGCTAACAGCATGATAGAAAAGGCCACACCTAATGACTGCGCCCAACCGGGAAGCGTGGTGTACAGTAAATGGTGCGGGCCGGCCCAGATATAGATAAAAATGAGAGCCCAAAAGTGCAGAATACTTAACTTATAGGAATAGATAGGCCTGTTGGCCATTTTGGGCAAAAAGTAATACATCATGCCCAGGTATGGGGTGGTCAGGAAAAATGCCACCGCATTGTGGCCATACCACCATTGTACCAGTGCATCCTGCACGCCGGCATATACCATGTAACTTTTAAAGGCTGATACCGGCAGTTCAAATGAATTTACAATATGCAATACGGCAATGGTGACAAACGTGGCTATGTAAAACCATATGGCAACATATAAATGCCGTTCGCGGCGTTTAAATATGGTTCCAAACATATTAATGCCAAACACAACCCAGATAAGGGTAATGGCAATATCTATTGGCCATTCAAGTTCGGCATATTCATGCGAGGTGGTTAAACCTAAGGGCAACGTAATAACAGCCGAAACAATGATGAGCTGCCAGCCCCAAAAATGAATTTGACTAAGAGCATCGCTAAACATCCGCGCTTTTAACAGCCGCTGTAATGAATAGTAAACACCCATAAAAATAGCGTTACCCACAAAAGCGAAGATCACCGCATTGGTGTGTAAGGGCCTGATGCGGCCAAATGTAGTGTATTGGTTGCCCATGTTCATCCCCGGGCTATACAATTGTATGGCTACGATGAGGCCTACGGTCATCCCAATTATACCCCAGATCACCGTGGCGATACCAAAATTCCGGACGATCTTGTTGTCATAGTAAAAATTTTCGGGCTGCATATGATATTAAATAATTTGATGGTGTAAAAGTATTGAGGGGCTGCCGCCGACAGAATGATGACGGTTTGCCCGAATAATGACATTGGTCATTTTTTATCTTTATCATTTGGTTCATCATCCAGCAGGATCCTTACCGATGGGGTATACAGATCATCATGCTGGCCGTTACGCTGCGCCCAAAAAAAAGCGCCTAAAAACACGAGTGCAAGCAGCACGCTGCACCCGATCAGGAAATAAATAATGTTCATGATAATTTTCTTTTTTTAGCGGCGAGGTGTGTTGCTATGCTTGTGAACGAAATGATAGTTGCAGTACTTAAAGGCATCAATATGGCCGCTATGAGCGGTGAAAGCCTGCCGCTTACTGCATAGCTTAATCCTAATAGGTTATAGCAAAGCGATATAAAAAACGAGATGTGGATAATGGTGATACTATCCTTTGATAAATTAAGAAATGCGGGCAGCAACCTGAGCGAACGCCCATCTAAAATAGCATCGCTGCCGGGCGAAAAATTGTTAACGTTATCCGTAATAGCTATCCCCAAATCACTTTGTTTTAAAGCACCCGAATCATTCAAGCCATCACCTATCATCATTACCTTTTTACCGGCCAGCTGTAAAGCCTTTATAAAATCAAGCTTTTGCTGCGGCGATTGGTTAAACAGCATATATCCCTCCCCCTTAAAATAAGGCAGTAAATTTTTCCGCTCCCGGTCCTGGTCGCCTGATAACAGGTAAATTTTATAATCTGCTGCCAGCCGCGCAATATCTTCAAGCCCTTCGCGATACTTGTTAACAAAGCTGAAATAACCGGCGTATCGCCCGTTAATCATCAGGTGTACTTCGGTTGATTTTGCGATGTCTACTCCTCCTGTTAAAAACGACTGGCTGCCCACTTGAACATTATGCCCATCAACCCAGGCAGTGATACCTTTTCCGGCTATTTCCCGGTAATTACTTACCCGAAGTTTTTCTGCGCCCTTGAGGTAATCGCAAATCTGAACGCTTAAGGGATGCGCCGAATTACTGCAAATGCTGTATATGAGTTGTTCATCGTAACTGCTTAGCTGCGCATTGTTGCTTACACCGTTTTCGCCGCCAATAGTAATGGTGCCGGTTTTATCTAAAACGATGGTATTGATACGGGCCAGCTGTTCAACAACGGCGGTGTTTTTGAGGTAGAAAAAATTACGATCAAAAACGCTGAGCGCCGCCGACATAGTGAACGGAGTACTTAAGGCCAGTGCACAGGGGCAGGCAACAATCAACACAGCTGTAAATGCCGAAAAAGCACGGTAAACATCGACCGGCAGCCAAAAAACTAATGAACCCAATGCAATCACCAGTAAAACAATGCTGAAATACTTACTTACCTTTTGGTTAAAGGTTTGCATCCGGTTGTCCTGGCTACGGCTAAAAGCTTCATTGTTCCACAATTGGGTAAGGTAGCTTTGTGATACTGGTTTAATTACCTCCAATTCAATAGCTTCGCCCATTTGCCGGCCACCGGCATAAACCACTTCACCCCAAACCTTTGTCACGGGAGCTGACTCGCCGGTAACAAAGCTAAAATCAATCCGCGCTTCGCCATTTAGTAATATCGCATCGGCCGGAATAATCTCATTACTACGAATGCGGATCCGCTGACCTACTTTCAGGGCTGATAAGGGCAGCGGCTTTTCGATACCGTTCTCAACAATCTGTACGGCAACAGGGAAAAACGAACGGTAGTCACGCTCAAAAGAGATATGGTAATAGGTTTTTCGCTGAACAAATTTACCTACCAGTAAAAAAAACACCAGCCCACAAAGCGTATCGGCAAACCCAGCCCCCGCATGGGTTAGTACCTCAATCAGCGTACGCAAAAAAAGCACGGCTATGCCCAGCGCCAGCGGAAAATCGATATTCAATATCTTATTACGCAGATTTGTGTAGGCCGATTGGAAATATTCCCTACCGCAGTAAAAAACAACCGGCAACGAAAACAGCACGTTCAACCAGCCAAAAAAATGCCTGAAAGTTTGCTCATATTCCGACAATCCCAAATACTCGGGAAAACTAAGCAGCATCACATTTCCAAAACAAAACCCAGCTACTGCTATCTTTTTTACAAGATTATCGCCAGCACCGGTTTGTTGTTTTTTAATAACATCCTGGAGGTTAATAAGTGGCTCATAGCCGATATCAACCAATAGCTCCACAACCTGCCTTAAACTTATCTCCCTGTTATTAAAGCGCAGACTTACCTGTTTCTTCAAAAAATCAATCCGGCTGTAATAAATGGCAGGGTTAAACCTATTCAACTGCTCAAGCAGCCAAATACAGGAGCTGCAATGGATGTAAGGAATATAAAGCGTTAATATTGTAATATTTTCGTCTGTAAAATCAACCAGGTCGGCAATGATCGAAGGATCATCAAGGTATTCAAATCGCTTTTCCACAAGGGTGCGGGTTGCGCCGGGGTGTTCATTATAACTGTAGTAGTTACATAACCCACTATTGGATAGCACTTTATAAACACCTTTACAGCCAGCACAACAAAAATCTTTGCCATCTAATACATAATGATCTTTATCACAATCATTACCACAGTGGTAACAGGTAGTTTGGGTAAGTATATTTACAGCCATTGATGATCTATTTATAAGATCAAAAATGGCTGTAATCCGGCACCTGAAAAATGATGGCTGTTGGATGGAAAAGTGATGAGTATCATTTTTCACAACTAAAAAACAAAGAGTAACACGCGTTACTATGTGATCTTATACGCTCCCTCCCATCTCCTGTTTTAGAAATGCAACGGCGGAAGCCCTTCAGGCAACACCAGCAGAGGTATTTCAATATGATGCGAAAGTTTTTTAGTATAACTGATACCAAACAAACGCTCAAGGGGATTAACTTTACGGTGTACCATCACCAGCATATCGATCACTCCGTGTTCGCTGAGCCAATCGAGCCCGCGCATTATACCCGTACCTTTAATGTGCCTGTAATAAATTTTAGGATAGTTGGCTTTACAGGTAACTTCATTTAAAAAAGCTTCTACCTCCTTTTTTTCATCACCTGTTTCATATTTCTCGTCGGTTACGTGGGCTATCAATAGCTCTGCATTAAAATAACGTGCCAGGCTTGCCACCGAATGGATCATTTCTATATCGCTGTTGTTCAAATCGGTAGCGAAAGCTATTTTGGTTACAGGGTGATATTTTGCTTGCGATGGGATGAGTAAAACCGGAAAGGCGGCATCGCTGATCATATCCTGCGTGTTGCTGCCTAAAAAAAATCTGCTCATAGCCCCCGCTCCCGACATGCCCATAACAACCATTACGCTCTTTTCTTCATCTATTTTGCCTGTTACTACATCAATTACCTCGCCTACGTCACAACAGGTATTAATAACACTATGGCCCGCACCCGCTTTGGCGTAAGGAGTTTCCTGTTGTAAGGTTACAGAAAGTTGTTCCAATTCCTTATCTGCATCTGCTTTGAGCGATGTATAATCCTCTAAAGGCCAGGCTACCTGCGCTGCCATGGGCGTTTCTGAAGGTATTTTAATGGCATGACATAATATCAAGCCCGCTTTTATATTTTGCGCAAGGTTTATAGCATAGCTCGCGGCGTTTTTTGCAGGTTCCGAAAAATCGGTGGGTACTAAAATAGTTTTCATGGCTTAAAGGATTGATTAATGGATATGATTAATGTTTTCTATGATTCGTTCGATATTGTATAGCTGGCTCTCAACTTGGTTATCAAGGTTATATATGCCGTAATATTTAACCGGCTGCCCGTCAATAATAACCGCTGTATAACTATCATTTTTTTGCAGGTGTATTCTAAAAACAACAGGTATTTTATCGCTTTCAAGTGTTTTCATAACATCGTTCCTGACGATGTAAAGTTGCAGCGCAGCGGGTGTTAAAATAGTGACGATTGTCATTTATCAACCTGATTGTAAACATCTATAAAACAACATCTAACCCCAAAAACCAATAATAAAAAACTATTTGCCGCGTAAAAAAACTTATACCGCATTGTGAACTTGAGGATACGGGTAAGTACTTCTAAAATCATTGCTGCCGGTATCGTAAATATAACCCGGAGATATTTTAACCAATGCGCGAGTGATTTCAATCAACGAATAAAGAAATACAGATCATTTTATCAGAGTACTTTTCGCGCTTCTTTTGCCCGCAAACTAAAAGCTGCAAAAAGCGTATTATATGATCATTTACAAAAGCTTCACTTTCGATTCTGCACATTTTTTACCCAACGTTCCGCCGCACCACAAATGCAGGAACATACATGGTCATACCTACCATTTAACAGTTTATTTTGAAGGCGAGGTAACAACACCCGAAGGATGGGTGCTTGACTTCGCCCTGATCAAAAACGCGGTTAAACCAATAGTTGATCAATTGGACCATACCATTCTGAACGAGGTCCCTGGTTTGGAAAACCCCACGGCCGAAAACCTGGCCGTATGGATTTGGAACAGCGTAACAGGAAAATTGGATGGGCTTACTAAAATTGAATTGAAAGAAACGCCGACATCGGGAGTTATTTACGAGGGAAAATAGCGCGGCTATCTTTCCCATCTTGTATTTTCATGCAGTCTCCCCCCAGATTGAATGTGCCATATCATAACAGGAGGTGATTTTGATCACTATTTAAGCCGCTAAATTCCGCAAGCTTTGTATCAATAAAAAAATCATTAGTCATAAGCCATTGAAAATATGATACCTAAAAAAATGAAAGCCGCCGTAGTGCACGAGTTTGGCCAGCCTTTGCAAATAGAAGAAATGCCGGTTCGCGAGCCGGGCCAACATGAAATACTGGTTAAAGTAATAGCCAGTGGTGTTTGCCATACCGACTTGCACGCGGCAGACGGCGACTGGCCGGTTAAACCCAAAATGCCACTGATTCCCGGCCACGAGGCCATTGGTTATGTAGTAGCGCTTGGCCCTGATGTTAAAGGCCTGAAGGAAGGTGATATTGTGGGTGTACCCTGGCTGTACAGCGCCTGTGGATGCTGCGAATTTTGTATTACGGGTTGGGAAACCTTATGTAACGACCAGCGAAATGGCGGCTATAGCGTTGACGGCGGTTATGCAGAATATGTGGTGGCCGATTCCCGTTATGTTGGGCATTTCCCGGCAGGCTCGGATTGTACCGCGATGGCACCGATCATTTGCGCAGGTGTTACCGTTTACAAAGGCCTTAAAGAAACGGAAACCAAACCCGGCGAATGGGTAGCTATTTCCGGCATAGGTGGCCTTGGGCACTTAGCTGTACAATATGCCAAAGCCATGGGCATGCATGTTGCGGCTATTGATGTAGACGATACAAAACTGGAATTAGCTAAAAACCTTGGCGCCGAGTTAACAGTTAATGCCAGAACTACCGACCCTGGCGCGTTTTTACAAAAAGAAACAGGGGGGATGCATGGCGTGTTGGTTACCGCTGTATCACCCATCGCGTTTAAACAAGGCATATCCGCGTTAAGAAGAAAAGGGACTATCGCGCTGAATGGATTACCGCCCGGTAGTTTCGACCTCCCCATATTTGAAACCGTGTTGAACCGCTATACCATCAGGGGATCAATTGTAGGCACTCGTAAAGATCTGCAGGAAGCTATCGAGTTCGCCGTGGAAGGAAAAGTTAAAGCCACCATACATACCGCGAAGTTAGAAGACATCAATACAGTTTTGGCCGACCTGAAAAATGGTAAGGTAGACGGCCGGGTTGTACTTGAAATAGCTAAACCCTAATCTGCAAATAACAAAAACTTTTACCGCAGGCCGGATCAAACTGCTCATTGACGCAATATACCGTACCTAAGCGCCTCCTCAAACTAAGTTACAATAAAAAGATCCGCTCCCTGGGCGGATCTTTTTATTGCGGGCAACGTCAGCATTATACTCGTTTCCGGGTTGCTATCCGGTAATAAACCGGGTAAACGTGAAATGATAAGTATCATGAGAACAACTGTTTCCTGTCAGGCAAAATTTATCACCTGCGGGATACATTTGACCCATAATTTAATACAAATCATTATGAAAAAGATTTTCTTTACTACCGTAATCTTATTTTTATTAAACGGGATAACCGCTTTCGCTCAGCAAAAAAATGAATGGGACATCCGCATCAGGGCAATTGGGGTTATCCCCCAGGAAAGCGCGGCGATAGGCGTCATCGGCGGAGATATAAACATTTCCAATACTGTTGTTCCCGAGCTCGATTTCACCTACTTTTTTGCCAAAAATTTTTCTGCAGAATTAATCCTGGCGACAACAAAACACCAGGTAAAAACAAAAGGCTCCAACCTGAGTGCTATTGGTGCCGGCTCTTCGGCCGATGTTGATCTCGGTAAAGTATGGTTGCTTCCGCCTACGCTTACTTTGCAATATCATTTGCCCACAGGTACCCTTTTTAAACCCTATATCGGCGCGGGGCTTAACTACACTATTTTTTACAATGCCGATAAAGGTCCAACCGTAGGCGGCATTGATTACAACAACAGTTTTGCTTTTGCAACTCAGTTGGGTGCTGATTTCGATATCAGTAAAAAAGTATTCTTGAATATTGATCTGAAGAAAATATTTCTCTCTACCGATGTAAAGGTTGATGCATCCAATTTAACGCCTGCGGGCAAACCCGAACTTGCGCCGGTTTTGAAAAACATACCGGCTGATGTAAAAATCAGGCCATGGATCATCGGCGTAGGTATGGGTTACCGTTTTTAATCCCTTATAGCAAGGGATACCCTGCGAAAGCCTGGTGTATGAAGACCACACCCAATCAAGAAAGAAATACGATTTCACGAAGCTAAGGGCAGAACAACTGTCTTATTATTATATCGCCCAGTCATCGCTGTCTGTTTTGTTTATACGAAAAAGAATGCCCGATATCCAAAGCAAGGCGCCGGTGAGCAATAATTTCTGATTCATTTCGGGCAAGCGGTGACCTGGGCTGGTTAACCATAAAAACAATTCTGTCAATAACACCAGTATCGTGAGCATACCGATGAGCATTTCACTCCATTGTTGCCTGTCCATATCCGTTAAATTCTGTGAGGTTTTTCTGCCGGAAGATACCCCGGACAATCAATTTGATATTGCAGGTTAGCTCCTCAAGAGTACAGGATATCGACTTAATTTTTACCGGGATTTCACCCGTCGTTTCCATCAGGTCGATATGAAGTAAATCGGAGCCCGAATGTTCTCTGCCCTTAAAGCTGTCAAAAAGCAGGTCGGCGAAATTTCGGTCATTACCTAAAAAATACTGTCCATAACTATCAAATCCTGCCGGTGTTCTAACGCTCAGCAAAATATAAAACCCGAGTTCCATAGCTATAAATTAAAGGCTCCTGCTTTAACAGGAGCCTCATTTAAAAAACTAATCCACTTATTTAATTTCAATTTGCCTGCGTATAGCCTTAGCTTCTTCGCGTTTAGCAATATCGATCTTCAGGACGCCGTCTGTATAAGACGCCTCAATATTTTCGGCATTGGCGCTGTCGGGCAACGTAAACGAACGTACAAATGAACTGTAACTATACTCACGTTTACTGTAATTTTTTTGAACGTCGCTGCTTTCGTTTTGTCGTTCTACCGAAATGTGCAGCACATTGCGGTCAAGGTTAATTTTGAAATCTTCTTTTTTCAGGCCGGGCGCAGCCAGTTCAACATGATAATGATCCTCGGTTTCGCTGATGTTAGCTGCTGGAACGCGCGCTACCAGGCGGTCATTGAAAAAAGAATCGTTTAAGATTGATTCAAAAACATCATTAAATGACGGTAATAACGAACTGTTATTCTTTTTGTCGGCATTAAATTTAACCAATGTCATAGGTCTTCCTCCTTAAATAAATTAATGATTAAAACTTATATTAATTAAACCGGTTCATTCAATTCAAAGCTAATGCCAGTGTAATAAATACTTGAGATCACTGAAAAAATTTCACAAAAAATGCTTTTTTTTCAGTTCGACCTGACAAATATTCAATATGCCATTGCTTTTTAACATTCGTATTAAAGCAAAGCAATAATGGTTGATATTTTTACGACGTGTGCCGCTTTGTTCAAGCTAAAAAAGCATTGGTAGAATCGCGGCCAATTACCCCCCTCCGTTCTTTGGGGCCTAAAACAATAACTATTTTATTTTGGTTTAAATCATAAAGTACAAATCATGGTGCCTATCAGGTTAATAACAGATGATGTGAGCAGAAGAATCACTTATTTTTATTCCAAACCCTTTTATACCAGTTTTGGATTGATGTTTAATCTTTGCTTTGGAGCACCCTTAATAGTCTTTTTTGGCAGCATGGGCGGCTGGATAATATTTGTACCATTGTTGCTGGCCTGGGCTGGCATTTTTTACCTGATCCTTTCCGTTAAATCAAAAAAGATCAAAAAGGCCAAAGAGGTTTATGAATTCGGTTATGAAACAACTATCTATTTTCAGGGGATAGATTATAATTACAGCGTACAGGTAAACGGAGCGCCGCAACCGGTGATCCTCCTCCGCATAAACAGCGAAACTATCAGGGTTAAAACATTTAACCAGCGCGTGATCAGGGCATTTGACGTTCCCGTTCAAAAGGCTTATATGATGGATAAATACCCGGATATCATACTGCCTGAAAATCTTTTTTCGATGAATATGGCTAACCCATCGACTAAATTAAGATCGATTGACAGGTAGGAAAATTGCCATGCAAGCTCCTTTCATAGGGTCAGGCTATGTTTCAGCTCTTTTTTCATCGATATAAATTTGCCAGTCATCCTTAATAACTGCACCCGAGGCTATCAGTATTTCCATGATTTCCAGGTGGCCCGGCCTCCGGCTGTTGTACAGCGCCCAAAGCGTGGAGCCCAATACAGTGCCCCCGTATCCATTCAATGCTTCCATGTCTGCGCCTTCGTTCAGCAGCATCTTTACCAATTCTACCTGCCCCCCGTAGGCCGCCGAATGGAGTGGCGTGGTATTGTCCCAAACGGTGCGCACGCCGCAGCCGTGGTTCAGTAAAAATTCAACTACCGGGCGATGACCGCAAACACAAGCCCAGATCAGGCAGCCATCGCGCTTCGCAGCCATGCTTTTATTAATAAGTTCTCCCTGTTCATTAAAATAAGATTTAACCTTTTCCAGGTCGCCAATACCACCGGCACCTTCCAATTCAACTTCCGCGCCTTTGGAAGCAAGATAACGGACAGGTTCATAACGGCCATTATGCAGACAGGCCAGGATCAGGTTGCCATCGGTATAATCCGCAGCTACCGCATGATTGGGGTCGGCACCATGCCTGATCAGGATATCCATCAGCTCTTCCTGTATTCCTTTGATAACCGGGTGCACACTGGTGGCAACAAGTCCGAGTGTAGATGTTCCCCGGTACATATCGCCCCAGGCATCAACTTCTGCGCCTGCGTCTAAAATTATAGCCGCAATTTCCACGGCATTTTGTGGTGTTTTCTGGCGCCATGCTTCAAAGCCATTTGCACCAACATAATTTAACAATGTGCTGTGATGATTGCGCCGCGAACGCTCATTTATCAGGCCTGGCCTTTGTGCCAGCAGCTTTTTGAGCGTATCCGCATCTCCGGCAGCTATAGCATCTGCCGCTTGCTCAAATTGCTGCAAGGACGGATTTGCTGATAACCCGGTTTTAAATTTTTCATAATGTGCCCAGCTATCAAAATAGTTTGCATGAGATATAATTAACCGGGCATTCTCCTCGGGGCTATTTTCCGGTTGATAACCCGTATCCCCAAACCACTGCGACAACTGTGACCTATCGCCATAATTCAGTATAAAATCGGCCAGGGTAGTAACATTGCCATCGCGGGCTGCCTGGTCTGCTATACTCTTTTGGGTTATAGATATGTCAGTCATGATTTTATTCGTTAAAACTTCATTTTTTTAGAAGTATAAACTGGCAATCTTAAAGCCTGATTTAAGTGATTTATACATTGGCAATTGTTTATCAAATATACATTAGTCAAATCTTGTTAGCTATTCTTTTTCGGCCGGTAAGCGGTCATTTTCTCCTCCTTAACCTGACTTTTGCATCCGTTAATGTCTGTCTGAAGGATTAGTTAGTCCGCTTCACCATAAAGGAGCTTCATAACGGATAGCTACTGCTGTAGTTTTACCAAAAATTAGATACTCAAACAATGAAAACTGTAAAAAACCTTCTTGTAAGTACCATTATTGCAGGAACCTTTCTGGTGCAGGGCACAACCGGCTATGCGCAAACGGGAACTCCTGCCGAAGTACAATCCAATGAAGTCATTCGCCCTTTCAAGGTTTATATTCCTCAAAAAGAAATCACTGATCTTAAACGCCGCATAGCAGCAACGCGCTGGCCAGATCATGAAACCGTTGCCGACCGTTCACAAGGTGCTCAGCTTGAAAAGCTACAGGAACTTGTTAATTATTGGGGCAAGGGCTACGATTGGCGCAAAGCTGAAGAAAAACTAAATGCTTTGCCACAATTTACAACTACAATTGATGGCGTTAACATCCACTTTATTCATGTACGCTCACCATACAAAAATGCATTGCCGCTCATTATTTCACATGGCTGGCCTGGTTCTGTGTTTGAATTACTTAAGATCATTGGCCCGCTTACTAATCCGACCGCATTTGGGGGCCGGGCAGAAGATGCTTTTGATGTAGTGATTCCATCCCTACCGGGTTATGGCTTCTCTGGCAAACCAACCGAAGCTGGCTGGGGCCCAGAGCGCATTGCCCGCGCATGGGATGTGCTTATGAAACGACTTGGATACACCCATTACGCGGCACAAGGCGGCGATTGGGGCGCAGTTATCACCGAAGCAATGGGCAGGCAGGCGCCGGCAGGTTTGGCAGGCATTCACCTCAATTTACCGGCCACAATACCTGTTGAAGTAGATGCGGCGCTTACCACCGGCAGCCCCGCTCCTGCCGGACTTTCAGGTAAAGAACTTGATGTATTTAATGCCTTAAGCAAATACAGAAAAACAGGCGCCGCTGCATACAACGTAATAATGACTGCCAGGCCACAGGCCATTGGCTATGGCTTAACAGATTCACCTGCCGGCCTTGCAGCCTGGTTACTAATTCATCCCGGTTTTTCACAATGGACTTATGATGATGACCCAGACAAATACCCAACAAAAGATGAAGTACTCGACGACTTTACTTTGTACTGGCTTACAAACAGCAGTACTTCTGCAGCGCGCCTTTATTGGGAAAATGCCGGACGCGGACCCATAAGCGCCACTGCGCAAAAAACCACCGAGATCAAATTGCCGGTAGCTATTACCGTGTTTCCGGAAGATGTTTATCGCGCTCCCGAAACCTGGGCCCGGCGTGCATACCCTAACCTTACTTATTTTCATGAGGTTGACAAGGGTGGTCACTTCGCAGCGTGGGAACAACCACAATTATTTACTGAAGAGTTGCGTGCAGCATTCAAACAACTGCGTTAATTTACTTTAGGGTAATGGAGTAATCACATTGCCTGCTTTTAAATAAATTACAAACAACTAAAATCAAAAAAAACATGAAAACTAATAAAAACAAATTGGCTACTGCCATTATTATCACAGCTCTTGCAGTACTTACACTTCCATCATCTGTCCTGGCTCAGCAAACGGTAACTGGCCGCACGGAGTTACAGCGACATGGCCTTAGTGTTCCTGGCCGCGAAATGGTGCAGATCCGTGTAGATATTGAAAAAGGGAAGGCTTATCCTGAGCATAAACACCCCGGCGAAGAAATTATTTATGTACTTGAAGGGTTACTGGAATACCAGGTAGCAGGCCAACAACCGGTAACACTTAAAGCAGGCGATGTTTTGTTCATTCCTTACGGAACCGTGCATTCGGTAAAAAATGTGGGTACTACTAAGGCGAGTGAGCTTGCCACCTATATTGTTGAAAAAGATAAACCACTTGTTACATTGATCAAGTAAGGTTCATTATAGATTTTGGAAGTATCGATCCCCAACCTCATCAATAATCGTTGCGATCAATACTTCCAAAATTGCTTCGGGCATAGCTTTATAAGCTTGATGTAAACCGGTAAGCTCCCGGCATCAAGCGATAAATTGCTTTGTTTCCTTCAAACCTGATAAAGCTGATACCCTTTGCCCCTGCCACAGGCTTACCACCTTCAGTTATGCCTTTAACAGTAACTGCCGGAAGAAACAATGTAGCTGTGGTATTCGCCGGAACAGTTGCATCATAGGCCAATGTTTTACCGCTTACGGACCAGCTACTGTTTATCCGTCCATAAGGTGAATCATAAGATCCTTTAGCCCAGGTCATCTCCCCGGTGGGGTCGGGCTCAGGCTGCAAAATAAATTTCTTAAAACCAGGTTCATCACGCTGAATCCCGATAGAATAAGCAATCATCCATTGACCAACAGCGCCAAATGAATAGTGGTTAAAAGAGTTCATGCTGTTATTACCGCCAAAGCCGTTTTCTACAGTATACCCGTTCAGCCTTTCCCAGATAGTTGTAGCGCCCTGATTAATAGCATACAGCCACGATGGATAATGCTCGTTCTGCAACATTTTATAAGCAAGGCCCGAGTGCCCGTTATCTGAAAGGGCTTTACTGATCGCGCCCGTACCTACAAATCCGGTCATGAGGGAATAAGACGGACGGACGATCCCCTGATCATCTTTATTCTCACGTTCAACCGCAGCCTCAAGGTTCTTTGCCATATAACTGACATTTTCGTCGCTGAATACACCAAGGGCCAAACCTGTTGCATAGGCGGTTTGTGTATCCGAAACTTTAAACTCTTTCTTGCCCGGCTCGCCGAACATCCCACCCCCAATAAGACCTACGGCTTTTTTATCAGCGTTAACAAATGTTTTGTTGAAGAAAGCTTTTCGCTCTTCATATTTTTTCCTGAATTTCTCAGCATCATCTTTCTTTCCTAAAATGCCAGCCACCTTTGCCATAATGCCCAAATCATAAACATGATAAGCCGTAACCGGGAAAGCAGTGCCAAGCTGCATATACTGTGGCCCAAGCCAGTCGCCCAGCACACCATCCGTACTGAAGCCGGTTTTAGGATCAATAGTTGAGTCGATGTAATCCATATACCTGCACATGGCATCATAATGTTCGGCAAGTAATGATACATCATTATATTGCTGGTAAGTTTCCCAGGCTACAGTAATGCCAGCGCTTCCCCAAATCACGCCGCCAAATCCGCCGCCAACAGGCGCAATATCGGTAAATCGCCCTTGCTCGGTTTGCAAATCGCGCATAGCCAGCATGTGCCTGCGCAGAAACTGATCGGCATTGGATACATAGGTTGCAGTACGCGAAAAAATACTGATATCGCCCGACCAGCCCATCCGCTCATTCCTTTGCGGGCAATCGGTTGGTATTGTGAGGAAGTTATCGATGTTTGACCACGTTAGGTTGGACCATAGTTTGTTTACCCTTGGATTGGAGGTAGTATAATTGGCAGTGAGTTTTTTTACAGAACTTATAACCAGGCCTTGTACATCCTCTAACGGCAGCGGCCTATCAATGCCGGTAATTTCGATATATTGATAACCATGCGATGTAAAATGCGGTTGGATCACCTGATCGCCATCCTTCATGATATAGAGATCCTGACTTAAAGCTGCACGGTAATTTTCGGTCATGATCATACCTACATTTTTACCAGACTCCTTCAGGTTGGGATACAGGATTTCGGCATAACGTAAGGTTAGTTTTTTTCCGGCGATACCATTTTTGATGCTGATCTTGGGCACACCTACAAAATTCTGTCCCATGTCATATACATAAACACCTTTTCTAACTTCCCTCACTCCTTTTGCAGTAAGGGTTTTATAAATTCCTGCCGATGTTCCGATCTGCCCGATCATCGAAATATGATCAAAATCCAGCGGGATCTTTTTCCCGAAATAGTCAACGTCATCCCCCGTATATGTTGTTCCTTTCAGAGATACTTCCTGCGCCTTTTGCCAGTTATGATCATCATAAGCTACCGTGTTCCAGTCTTTAACTGCAACTTCCTTTGTGGCATCATCAACCTCGCCCATATCCAGGCTGCTGTAAACAACAGGGCCATCGTTAAAATATTTCCAGTTTTTGTTATTGGTTTTGATCACCTCCTGCGAACCATCAGTATAAGTAATAACCAGCTTGGCTAATAAGGATTGCCTGTCGCCAAAATGGTTCCAGACCGAGCCGTAGCTCAACAAGCCACTCCACCAGCCTTCGCCGAGCATAGCACCAATAGCGTTTTTCCCTTTACTTACCATACCGGTTACATCGTAGGTTTGATAAAGATGAGTTTTGTTATATTGTGTAAGGCCGGGGTTGTAATAATCGTTACCTACCCGTTTACCGTTAAGATAGATTTCATAAATCCCCCTTGCCGTTACATAAAGCCTTGCCTGCGAAATACTTTTATCGGCATTAAAAACCGAGCGTAGCATAGGCATAGCGTTATGACTGGGATCGGCAAGGATAAATGCGCCCGCACTTCCGCCATCTACCTCATATTTCCCATCTTTTATAACTAAACCGGATGAAGGAGTAATAACTGCTTCTTTAAAAATCCCTTTGTAATTATGTTCTTCGGGCTTTTCGCTGAATAAATTGTTGCGCGGCGACCTGAAATTGGAAACCGTCAGCTCAGAAAATTCGGCTTTCTGACCTTTATCTACAGAAAAACCTATCTCGCCAAGCATTCCAAAAGAGATTACATCATGGCGGCCAAGCGGATTAAGTGTTATCACGGCGTCGCGGTTTGCAGGTACAGGCTGGGCTATAGCAATTGCATCTTTCTCATCTGCTAAAAATGTTTTATTATCATCAACAGTGAATGTAAGTGTACCAAGCTCATTATTGATCAATATGGAGTGTTGTTTGTTCTTATTACCGTTGCCAATCAGGTCGGTTTTTATTGGGAAGCTTTTAAATACTTTATCCAATGTATCTTTTTCCGAATACCCTGCTCTGTATACGTTGATCCGTGCATTGCCTCCCTGATCCAGCCCTGAAATATCCACCTCCACTTTAAAATAAGATTGGTTCTTTTTATTGGCAAGCTGAAAAATGTTCCTGTTACTATCCATCAGCCGTGGGTCATTAGCGGCAAAAATCAGGCCTGCCCTGGAGCTCCCCGGCGCGATAGCCACTTTATATTTCAGGTTATACAGCGGCAGGTAATGTGCATAAAGCACCAGGTCATTATCTCCTCCCCCTATCCATTGCGCGCCATCCCAGGCCGACATTCCCGTGTCCATGAGCCCCATTTCAAACCAGGAGCCCGAGGAAGAAACACCGCCTGCCTGATCCCAAACATTTACCGTCCAGCTATAGCGGGTTGCGGCTTTAAGCGGCGAGCCTGCGTAAACCACAGCTAAGGCTGTTCCACTTTTTATTCTGGTGCTATTCCATACCACTTTTCCCTGTGTATCTTTTACGATGATCTGATAAGCAACCTGGTTATAGCCTCTCGATCCTTCAGGGGCCAGCATTTGCCAGCTAAACCGGGGCAGTTTAACATCAATCCCAATAGGATGATCTGTATACTCCACCTGCAGGTTAACTATCCTGGTCCCTTTTACAGCACCGTAAAGGTTAATTTGTATAAATGAAAATAACAGTAATAAAATCAGGATAGCCGGTTTAGTTATCGGGGCAGGATTTTTTGTCATAATTGGGTTTACAGTAAAAATAATTGGTAAAGCAATATGCTAATAAAATGATACTTAACTGTCCCTTACTTACCCCTTTGATTGCAAATACTTTTTTATAGGACTAAAAGCAGAATACGAAGCTTAAAGCTAATAAATTATCACGGCATCAACGCATCAACGCCCAGGCCAAACCATCAGCCCCGCGAATATCAATATGCCCGGTCACTTCTAATTTATTAAGGTCGATCACTGCCACATAATTATCACCAGTGCAGCCGATAAATGCACGTGATCCGTCGTCGTTTACCAGAATCCCTGCCGCCCCATGGCCTGTATTTATACGTTTTATTTCCTGATGCGAAGTAGCATCAAAAACGAACAAGTCGCCGGTACGAAGACTGGTAACCAATACACGTTTGCCATCAGGCGTAAATTTAAGCCGGTTGGCACCTGCCACCTTTGCATCAATTGTGGCAGTTACCTTTTTGGCCGCGATATCGACGATTGAAATATTGCCATCCTCAGCACCTGCAGTCCACAATTCGCGCCCATTGGGTGATACGTCAAAACCCTCAGAACCTTTAGCTACCGGGACAACAGTTTGTACCCAGTCATGGCGTGCCGGAGGTGCAAAACCGCCCGGAGGCCCCATTGGCTTCAGCAAACTATCCTCCAAAATGCTTACCGTTGCTGAAGATACATTTGTGGTAAACACCTTTTTCCCATCATCGGTTACATAGATCATGTGCGTTCTATCCTGGCCTGTTCCCATGGCCCAGTCAAATTTGCCGGTTGCAGGATCATAGCGGCCAACAGCTTTAGCGCCTTCGGCCGAGAACCAAACTTTTCCTCCTGCAAATGTTAATCCATGCGGCCCCATCAATGGTTTGGTATCAATGGCGGGCAGCGCTTTTTGCGCCACAAGATCAATTACTCTCAGCTCGTGCAGGCTTCCTCCACCGTAGATGGAAACATAAGCCGTCTTTCCATCGGCTGAGGCAATAACTTCATGAGGATCGGATCCCACAGGAATACGCGCGATAACCTTTAAAGTCACCGGATTGATGATCGCCAAATTATGATCGCTTTTTGAAAGTGCAAGTAAAACCCGCGAGGGTGTGGCCTGCGCTGAACATTTGTTTGAAATAAAAACCATCGGAATCCATAATATGCTTACGACGAGTAATTTGACCATGTCAAATCTCATCGCTTTAAAATTGGGGGCGAATGCAGTTTTATTCATGCGATTTGTTAATTGAAGGGCGGTTTATAATTCGTTTAAAAGTAACGAAGCCGATCATTAGAGTGATCTCTCCTTAAAACAAATATACTGATCACAGCTTTGCTACCTCTGCCGGTGGCAAACAAATCGACGAAGACCAGATTGTTATCTATCGCGGTTTGTTTTTAATAGATTAACTATAATAACACCCAAATTTCTGATAACATTATTATCAACCTGCATTGATTTTATGCATCACATAATTAACGATCACATCACAACGAGTAAGGTTAAATTCCAGAAGTTCTCCGGGCTGCCAATAACTATTTAACTCGGTGCGTAACATTTCTTTGGCCCGGTTCAATCTTATTTTAACATTAGACTCCCCTATTTCCAGCGCTTCCATTGTTTCATTAGTGGTCATTCCCTGTATCTCCCTCATTACAAATACCAACCTGTATTTTTCAGGGAGCGTTAATACCGCCTTTTCTAAAATAGCTTTTAATTCTTTGTTCATAAGATTATCTAAAGGTGTTTCAGGTTGGTGATCAATGCGAATATGTTCCGTAAGTGTTTTTTCTAATTGAGCTTTCCTCTTTTTGTGCAACAGGCTCTCGTTAATCAGGATCCGGATTAGCCAGGTGCTAAAACTCGATTGATATTTGAAATTAGACAACTGGCGATAGGCGTTTAGGTAGGCCGTTTGCATAATGTCTTCAGCCTCCTTATCGTCGTTAATGATGGACATGCTGATCCTATACAATCTTTCGTTGAATTTGCGCATTAGTTTTTCGTACAAATGCTTTTCGCCATTAACTACTCGTTTTACAATCTCCTCGTCACTGAAAGTATCGGTCATATGATCGGCAGGTGGGTTCATAAAATCTGATTTATATAATAGAGCACTGTAAAGCTAAAGGGTTACAGATTACCTCTAATTAAACTTTGTAACCCTTTGTTCAAAGGCAATCTCTAATGGATATTAATTCAAAATAATCATGGAAGATCAAACTAAAAACACTCAAACTCTTTTAAAGTTTACTTATGGTTTAGTGCCTGTTGTAGCGGGAGCCGACAAATTCACCAACCTATTGACCGATTGGTCACATTATCTCAATCCAACAATTAAAACCATGCTGCCTTTCAGCGAACATGTATTTATGATGATTGTTGGTGTAATTGAAATTGTGGCCGGGATATTAGTTCTTTTGAATCCGCAAAAAGGAGCTTATCTTGTTAGTGCCTGGTTAGTATTAATTGCATTGAGTTTATTGGCAAGCGGAACCTATTTAGATGTGGCTGTGCGTGACATTGTAATGGCAATCGGTGCCTTCTCATTAGCAAAACTATCTACTACAGTCAAAAATTAACATCATAAGCACTTTACTGTGTTGTACAATTATTTATAACGGGCCATAAAGGACATTGCGATGCAAATCTGTCGGATAAGACTTATATCCGACAGACTTATTTATATATTCACATTATTCAGGAAGGAGAAACATATTTCACATATTGCCAATCCAGTACCTGCTTCATATATTTATATCTGTAGTCTTGTAAAATCAACTTATGAATCAGCCACATATAGCCGGCATTGCTCCATTCTTCATTGTACGCAATGTCACAACGGCAATATCCTTTTATCTGGAGAAACTCGGTTTTGATACCGTTTTCCAGGAGCCGGATCATGATCCGTTTTTTGCTATTGTACAGCGGGATGGGGCAATGATCTTCCTGAAATCTGTAGGCGAGGACCCGCTTCCGAACTACAAGCAAGCCCCGGATGCCCGGTGGGACGCGTATGTTAGTGTACCTGACCCGGATACGCTGTCCGCAGAGTTTATATCGCGCGGTGTTAGTTTCACTGTACCGTTACAAAATACTCCTGATGGCTTGCGCGGCTTTGAATTGGCAGACGCTGATGGTTATATTTTATTTTTCGGCCATCCCGGTTGATAGAGATAGTTACTAAACAGGTATACTTTTTGCAAAAGGTATAGCATGGATCAAAATTATTTACTGAACTCCGTAGATGGGGTCGACGTTATCTTAATTCCCGGTTCAGGCAGTAGCGTCTGCGTTTTCGAACCGGAAACGCAAACCAGTACGGGTTCGTCCCAACCATTGCGGGCCACAATACTGGATAAAGAATTGGTTTTCCAGCCCACAGGCAATAATATTATCTCAGAGGATGAGCTATTAAAAGTTATCCGCTGGTACAGTTACCGCAAAACTTTTTCCTGAAATATTGAGACAATTTTTACGGGCAAACCAGCTTTTGCGCCCGCCCATAAGCTCAATTAGCGTATATAAACTTTCCCGAACCGGGGAAGAATTAACCCTGCCATGACCTGCCTCGGCCAACCCTCACCATCCATCTTCATTGTATTGATATTGTTACAGATAGGCTTTTACTAAAATTATTCCTTCATCGGGTGGTTGAATAGATGATTAGAGGTATAAAAAAGCCTCTCCCTGGATAGGGAAAGGCTTAAGAGCGAAAGACGAGATTCGAACTCGCGACCCCGACCTTGGCAAGGTCGTGCTCTACCAACTGAGCTACTTTCGCATTGGTGGCCGCAAATATATAACTTCCACCAGGTGCTGGCAAAATATTTTTAAAAATTTTGCAAATTAAATTTAACACACTTTTAATCAAATACTTACACACGTCTCCAGACCTATTATAGTTTGTAATTAATGTCCGTGTAAGAAACAGGCACTTAAAAAAGGCAAAGAAGGTAATTAATTTATCCGTTTGGGTGTGTTTATTTAAAGTCGTTTTCTGATATGTTGACAAACAGTTTCCAGCACTATCGCACCTAATTATTAAATTTGAAGATAATTTCCTGATCCGGGGAGCAATAATATAACAAGTGTATGGTGTTGGAGCCTTTTCATGAACTCGTCCTTAAATTTATTGAAAATACTAACCGGCCGATATTTTTAACAGGTAAGGCAGGCACCGGTAAAACCACTTTTCTCCGCTGGATCAGGGCAAACGTTACCAAAAATCTGGCGGTTGTAGCCCCTACCGCAGTAGCAGCTATTAACGCCGGCGGCGTAACCATTCATTCCTTTTTCCAGGTGCCTTTCGGGCCGCAGGTGCCTGTAACGGATTATAACAATCACAGCACCCTGCTCAGGCAGGTAAGCCTCGAAAAATCAAACATATTAAAATGCCTCGATCTGCTCATTATTGATGAGATCAGTATGGTACGCGCCGATACCCTTGATTATATTGATACTGTATTGCGCCAGGTTAAAGGATCGGCGCGACCTTTTGGCGGTGTACAGTTATTGATGATCGGCGACTTGTTTCAGCTCCCCCCTGTTTATGAAAAAGACTGGCCGGTACTCAGAAACTTTTACAAAGGGCCTTATTTTTTTGATAGCCTTGCATTCCAAAAATTTCCGGTGTTAACATTTGAACTTACACAGGTTTACCGCCAAAAAGATCCGGTATTTGTGGAGATCCTGAACAGTATTCGCAATGGCTACGCCAACAACGAAATGCTGAACAAGCTTAACGCACATTATAACCCTAATCTGAATGCCAGCTGGCTTAAAGATTATGTAACCCTATCTACCCATAACCAACTTGTTAACGAAATTAACCAGCAGCGTTTAATGGAGCTTGATGGTGAAGCCCACACTTTTAAAGCCACCGTAACCGGCGATTTCCCCAAAGATGCCTGCCCCGCCGAAGATGAGCTTGTTTTGAAAGTTGGGGCACAAGTAATGTTCATTAAAAATGACAGCTCTGGTAAAAAGCAATATTATAACGGCCGCACGGGGCGCATCGTTGCAATGGGACCGGGTAATATTCGCCTTAGTTTCCTTGACGACGGTACCGAGTTTGAAGTGATCCCAGAAACCTGGCAAAACGTAAAATATGCATTGGCCGAAAATGAGCAGAAAGTAAATGAACAAAATAACGGTTCGTTTAGCCAATATCCGCTTAGGCTGGCCTGGGCCATCACCATACACAAAAGCCAGGGACTTACATTTGAAAAAGCGGTTATTGATGTCGACGCCGCCTTTGCTTTCGGGCAAGCTTATGTTGCGCTAAGCCGTTGCCGTTCGCTTGAGGGCATGATCCTGAAATCGCCGGTACGCCCCGAAAAATATCCGCACCGATCGAGAGATCATCAGCTTTATGCAAAATGCAGCTATCTCCATACCCGATGAAAATCTGCTGGAAAGTACTATCCGGCAAATAGCCCTGGAAGAAATGAAGGACATCTTCGATTTTTCGATGCTCACGGGTGCATGGAGGCAGCTTAAAACCATCATGCTAAACAGCGCGATTAAAAATAGCCCCTTATCCGAAAACATCAACAAAACCGATCACAGCTGGGAAACTGAAATTAAAACTATTGGCGACCGTTTTATCAGGAAGGAACTGGGCGCTTTACCCGATGATCAGCTTATCTGGACCAATGCCCCGTTTATAAGCAGGCTAAAAAATGCTGCTAACTATTTTCTGCCTAAATTAAATACTTTTTCGGAGGCTATTAACAGTTTTTATACTGTCATAAATAACACCAACCCTCCTGCCGAGTTTTACGACAGCTTAAATCACTTATTGGTTAACCTGAAAGCAAAAACGGCAGCATTTGTACGTCTGCCCATTGCTACATCGGGCAGGGATGTTTTATCGTCGGTACAGGAAGCAGGGATAAGTTACAAGCCCGTATATAAAAATTGGAACCCTAAAGCACTGCCAAAAGAGAAGGAAATTGTTAATCCCGAATTATACAAACAATTACTCAATTGGCGTAAAGAAACCAGTCTCGAACGTAAAATCCCCGAACATACGCTGGTGTCTGAAAACATGCTGCGCGATATCACTGCTAAGCTACCACGGTCATTAAACCAGCTTTCGCAATTAAAAAGTTTTGGTGATGCAAAAGCAACAGACCTGGGCGAACCCATTCTAAAAATGATCAGGACTTATTTAGGCGAAAACGACTTATTTTCCTAAAAAGAACGTCTAAAACCTCGGAATTTCCGGGCCGTTATATGGATTTTCGAGGGCATTTTTGATCCTCATTAACTGGTATTGGTGACGCCAATTATCAGGATAGTTTTTCATGTTCTTCAATAATTGCTTAACAAAATCGGCAACATGGAGCTGAGTTGTAGCGCGATCTAACCTTAATTCCTGGGGTAATGTAACATTAGTAAAGTATTCACTCAATTCTTCGTAGCTCATAGTGCAAAAGTAAAAGATTTTAGTGTATCTGTGCTAAAAACTCCTGCTGTTACTTTCCTTGCGGGAATTTATCTTCCATCAAATTTAAATGGATCCCGTACTCCAGCCAGGCTTTCAATCCATCTAATACCGTTGTGAAACCTCCTGTAGAATCTTTGATAGCAGCAATTAATTCATCTCCCGTTTGATTGAACCCATAATTCTGAATCTCTACATAGGTAGCATCCCCGCCCATAGGTTTAAAATTAAAATCAACAGTTGTAGCAGGCGATCCCCATTCAACGGTGATCAATTCGTTTTCTTTAATAACTATCGGAACCACTACCGATGATACACCATACATTTCCCATGACCAGATAACTTGTTTTCCGGTTTCCAGTTTACCTGTTGATTGGGTAAACCAAAATTGCGTGGTAACATACGGATCAATAAAAGCGTTAAACACTTCAGCAACAGGCTTGCGAATCAGCATTTGCGCTTCGGCGCTCTTTGATTTTTCAACTTTCATATTAATTAAATATTAAAGGACCTAAAATGTAATAAATCCGTGCTCCAGGATAATTAGTTTTAAAATAACATTTATCATATTTTAAATGTTTTATAGCAGGCAAGTCAAATGCAAACTGCTTCATATTATCCTCATTTAGGATTTGTATCTTTGTTTAACATTATTTAACTATCATTCGCTTGGAGTTTCGGGTTTGCTTTCTTTTATTTATAAGCGTAATGCTGGCATTGTTATCCCCAACTAAAATCCGCAGAGTTTTATTTATCTGCCTGTTTATCTTTATTTTACCATCGGCCCTGTTTGCACAAAATCTTTTTTTGCAAAAGGTTGAGATGTGCAATATCACCAATTATTGCATGGACTGCGGCGATCCCAAGGCCAGTTGCGACCAGCTTGCCATTGATTTTGTTTCTGCGAGGATCAATAACCGTTATCTGCTAAAAGAAGCTACGGGTTCCATAACGTTCCAGGTTTTGGTGGATGAGCGGGGTTTTAGCTGCGTGCTTAGCCATAATGATGCGAGCAAAAGCGCCCTCACCAACGAGTTGATCACCTACCTGAACGGTTGTATCTGGAAGCCGGCCAAGGTAGATGGCAAGCCGGTGGCCTCATCTGTAAATGTGATCTTTCGCTTTATAAGCGGCGGCGTTTATGGCCAGGTACAGAGGTTGGATCTTGCCGAAATGAAACCACCCGGCGACCCAACCATTTACAATAAAACTTTCACCTACACCAATCCATCATTAAAAAACTACGACTTTACGGTATGGACAAAATATAACTCGCCCCTGGTTGATAACATCGCCAAATCAGCTGCTATGGATCAATCGGATCTGTTATGGTATGCTACCGAAAAAGGAATGACCCGCTTTGAGGGAACAACGTTTATCCCGGTTAATGAATATAATTCGCCATTCCCGTCAGATGCAAACATAAAGGAAGTCACCATCGACAGGGATAATAATAAATGGGTTTATTACGATAATAAAATATTTATGTACGGCAGTGGCGGCTGGCAGCTGTTTGATTTTAAGCAATTTTTGGCAGGTGGGGTTAACCAGGTGCTGAACAGCCGCAATGGCGAATTACTTTTCACCACCCAAAACGGTCTTGTTGTAAAAAGGAAAGATAAAGTAGTAGTAATAAACAAAAAATCGATGCCTGAAATGCCCTCAAGCAATGTGCTTTTTGCTTATGTAGATAGTCAAAAACGGCTTTGGATAGGTACGTCAAAAGGCACCATCATGATTGATAAAAGCGTTATCACCTCATTTAACAGCCTTAACAACACTCCTCTGAAAAACGCCAGTATTTCGGGCGCGGTGGAGGATGAAAAAGGAAATGTTTACTTCTCACTGGTTGATTGTAATAAACAAACAGGTGAAAATGATAGTGACAAAGAAGGTATAGCCGTACTAAAGTTTAATGGCAACTGGCTGCATTATAATGATAAAAACTCGGGCATGCCTGCTAACCATGTTAATACCATGTTGTATGATAAGTTTGAGCATGTTTTGTGGCTGGGTACAGACGAATCGGGCATTGCCAGGTTTGACTTGAATAGTGGTTGGGAAAATTACCACAACAACAATTCGCCGCTCCCTGGTTTTACTATTTACCAGATTGTACAAGATTCAAAAGGTATTATTTATGCCACCACTGCTAATGGTTTGTTAAGGATCAGGAAAAAGACGGGAGCTTAACATTAAGCAACTGTATATTATCAAAATGGCCTGAAGCTTATAAATAAGCCGTTTACGTTTGTTTGCTGATTGCCATCAGATTCCCTTTTAGCAAACGTTAATATGGCAAGCAATCAAACACAATCTAACCTAATCAAAGGATATAACTCAATAGTCTCTATTGGGTCTTAAATTTACCTGGTAAGTTCATCTATGTTTAATTTGGCATATTCCTTTTCTTGTCCCACCCCCGTAATTGTCATCTTTCCCCTTCCCTCAAACATCATTTACAATTAGTTTTGTTATGTAGCCGGTGTTTTTAAAACTATCTTTAAATAAAACTACAATCATGATGCTCCAAAATAAAAACGCGGTAATTTACGGTGCTGGCGGTTCATTAGGCGGTGCTGTTGCAAAGGCACTGGCCGGCGCCGGCGCGCGCGTATTTCTAACCGGACCTAACCCCGGGTCAATTAGAAAGATATTCGATGAAATTATTGCTGCAGGGGGATTGGCTGAAATAGCAATTGTAGATGCATTTGACGAAAAAGCAATTGATCGGCATTTACAGCAAGTGGTAAGCAGCGCAGGGACGATTGATATCTCGTTTAACGCCGTTGGAGTTGACGTTGTGCAGAATGTACCGCTTACCGAAATATCAGCCGAAGACTTTGTAAAGCCCATTACCCTTACTATGCAAACCCGTTTCATGACCGCTATTGCAGCAGGCAAAGTAATGATGAAACAAAAATCAGGAGTAATTTTATCGCTTACAGCTACGCCGGGAGGTATAGGCTATCCTCACACAGGTGGCTTTGGCCCCGCTTGCAGCAGTGTTGAAAGTTTTTCGCGCACACTGGCATCCGAATTGGGTGCTTACGGCATCCGCGTGGTTAATATCCGATCGGGAGGCTCGCCCGATTCGCGCGTGTTCAAAAACGCAATTGACGCCATGCCCGATGTTATGGACCCTATCCTCAAAAAAATGGAAGCTGATACCATGCTCAAAAAACTACCATTAATGGCCGATATTGCTAATACCGCGGTTTTTCTGGCATCGGATCTGGCTGGCCAGATTACAGGCGTTACCATTGATGTAACCGGAGGTACAACTGCAGCATTAAATTACAGAGTAAACAGGCTTGATTAAACGGGTTTAGGAAAGAAACGCCATTAATTGATCCCAAAAAAGACAAGCATAAAAATCAGGTCGGGGCATTACAGTTAACTACTTTCCGCCCATAAATCCTATCGATTTTGCCGGGACCTGTTTCGTTACTACGCCTTCAATGTAAAGCTGACCATCCTTAATTTTATAATCGAGGGCACGTTCATCAACTTTATAGTCATCATCGTTAAAAAGGTCCTTCAATTTGCTCAGCAATTCTTTGCGATCAAATACCGGGCTGATACTTAACTGATCGTCAACCGGGGCAAGTATAATGCCATCTGCTCTGTATGAAAATATTTTAGATTCCATTCATTTGATAAAGATAGGCTTATATGCCGAACATCAACAAAGCGATCTCCTATGATTTTCGCCGGTAAACCTTGTGCTTTGCAAAGCCTTTGCCGCTTTGATAAATCCCGTTTATAGGTTGTGTTTGTTTAAGCTTATCAGCCGATGTATCGTTAAAGCCATGTTTTGCTATTCCGCTATAGGCGGCAGGAATCCATTCCAACTTTAGTTTACAGGAGTTATCCATAGCTATATTCAAATAAATATAAATTTACAAAACAAGAAGCATTCATATCACGGACAAACCATACAATAGTTTATGCCAGCGCATCGGCAGCAAATTGGCGACAAATTTTCACCTCCTTTACCGCGTCTGACCCTTCAGGGATTTTATACTCCAGCTCAATGGTGGCCGGGAATTTATAGTGGTTATTTTTAAGCAGTTGCAGTACTTCTTTTATCGGAGTATCGCCCTGTCCCCAGGGTTGGTTGGGACCGTCATGAAACTTACGATCTTTGATGTGCATGCTGATTATACGGTCATGATATTTTTCAATAAAGGGAACCGGGCTGCTGCTGGTACCCGCTACATAATGGCCGATATCCAAATTAATTCCGTTATACTTTGACTGGGCCAGGGCCGCGTCCCAAAGGGTTGGCGTGGCCTGGGTGTGGGCATGGTAGCCAACCATCATTTTATGTTTGGCGGCTATATCACCAAGGCGTTTGGTTTGAACCTCATCAGGCAACTCAACAGTTACGTGATTTACACCCAAAGCTTTCCCTGCATTAAAGGCATAATCAATTTCGGCATCGCTGTTTTTAGTACCGAGGGCATTGGGTTTCCAGGCATAAATATTGACACCGGCATCATGGTACATCTTCCTGATCTCCTTAAATTTATCCATTGGAGCCGAGACACGCCATTCGGCTATCTTTTTTCCAAATGCAGCCCAGTCTTCGCCAGCTTCCTGTTTAGGGGCACCGGCGTATATTTCGGCGGCATCGCCCATAAGTTCAATGGCGTTAATATTACAGTCGATACAGTACCTCAATAAATCTTCGATTGTGCCCGGCATGCTCCTGAATGAGTAGGTGATCACGCCTATTTGTACGCCATTGATAAGCGAGTTGGGTTTATCAACCCTGCCTGAAACCACGCCGGCGAATGATGATTTTGAAAATGCTAAAAGCCCCGCTGCGGCAAGTGCGCTGCTGCCAATAAACCTGCGCCTTGATAAGTTATGCTGCTTCATAAATTTTATAGGAAATACATTGGTTTACACCAAAGTTATCAATTAATTGATGCCTGCAAATTGTGTATTGAAAGTGTTACTAACAAAGTTAATTTGTAGCGTTTTGCCTGGTATTAACGTAAAGTATTATAAACCTTATGCTATGAAAAAGCTGTTTTTATTTGGCGTGCTCGCCGTTTTATCAGGCTGTAAAAAAGGCAATACCCCTAATAATGATCAGTTGATTGGCAGGTGGGAGTACCGCGGCACCAGTTGTTACTGCGAGCCTCCCAAAGATCTTAATTCGATAAGGCCGGGCAACGGCAACATTATTGTTTTTACCGCTAATACGTACAAACGATTTAAAAAAGACACCCTGATAAACAGTGGCACTTACCGTACCCGGAAATATGATAATGCAAATGAGCAAATCATGTATGACAATGATACCACGAGCAACAGTATCACATTTTTTAGGGTAGAAGGCAAAATACTGACTTTTTACGGGACAGTTCCCCTTGCAGCAGATGGCTCCGAATCTCACTATGAGCGGTTATAATATTATGGTACAGGCCAGTGGAAGCACAGCTGATATCCATCCGGATCAAGCAGAGAAATGGCTTTCCAGCCATAACCTGTAATTTGAGGTTGTTTAAGGTGCATGCCCTTACTTAATAAATAGCTATATAGCATATCAATGTCGGGGTGGCCGAAATAAAGTGAAGTATCGGCATGGGCAGAAACACGCTGTTCATCGGGCTCGAAAGGGCGGCCTGGCTTTTCGTACACGGTGTTGAGCATTAGTTCTATACCATTAAGTTTCAATAAAACCCAATCAACATCATCTCCTTCGCCCGATGCCTGCACTATTTCAAAACCCAGCACATCGCGGTAAAATCCTAAGGCCACGGGCATATCAAAAACCTGAAGCAAGGGGGCTATGCCCTGTATTTGTTTTGTGGTAGTGCTATCGCTCATAATCTCCTTCTAATAATTCTAATAAAAAAGATTTACAGCTATTACTTTCCGAGTTGAAGCCATATATCATAATAAGATAAATGAATACCAACATACCAAATGGAGTTATTGATAAGGGTCAGACCTATCAGACATTGAAGAATGTATCCAACCGCCAAAACCCGCGACCATTAAAAAAGCAGCCATTCCAATGATAATATATTCTATTTCCTGGTGCATAGCCATGGTTATATAAAGACAACTTCCCGTTTCCGCAAACTCCACGCGCCCCTTTATCAAAGGTATAAACGAATTCCTACCAACAACTACGGGTTCAATTTTAAACTTACCAATATTTACATACCCTTTAAAAGGAGTGGGATACCTGTTGGTTAATTGTTCAAAGAAACTTCCTGTGAAAGCAGGGCTTACTTGTTCTGTCAATCTTAATCTTACCTCTTCGGGGTTAAGCGGACTTATAATGGAAAATTTTTCATATGGCCACCAATTCATAACTAACAGATATTTACGTTAAAAGTACCAATACTGCTCATCAAAACCTATTTAAATAATAGATACCCCTGCACGAAAACGAACAATAAATGTATCATAACGATGCACATTATTGCATTAAAAACAATAGCAATTAATTGAATATCAATATCATAAATACATGGCACTTAATTTGAGTTCATAACAAAGATTACTGTATATATCATGAGACACGGCAAACAACTGGAAAGGCGTACTTTTAACCAGGACCGTTTTGAAATACTTATTAAACGGCAAAAAAACGGTATAGCCACCTTTAACGAGCTCACCGAACTGGATGAGATCGTAAACCGTGACCCTGAGATCCGTGAAATTGTTTTGGAAGAAATGCAGGATGCCGATACCCCAAATCCTCCGGACGATGATCAAATTCAAATGGTTGAAAAACCGGTCAGGAAAAGTTTCATCGAAAAGATAAAGGCGTTCATTAATCGCCTGTTCGCAGTTGAAAGCGATGATCTGAATCCCGCCATCGCTGCATAGGCAATGTAAACCTGTAAACAATTTTTAATTGGCGCACCATTCAAAACAAAACGGAACAATCTTTATAGATATGTTTGCAACACTGTTATGAAGCAAACTGTTTATGAAAATATTTCAGCAAATGCTTCAGCTTAGGGAGCGCAAAAGAGGCTCACATCTTATGACAGCGAAGTAATGAATGCATTGCCTCAAATACAAGAGCTAAAAACCGGTATTTGCCAGGTATTTATTCAGCATACTTCGGCATCATTAACCATTAATGAAAATGCCGACCCAACCGTTATTTTATGCAGATTAAAATTATATGGCCGTTGTTGAAGCTGGTACCTATGTACAGCTAAGACTTGGCCACAGGTTCAGATATCTTATTCAGAATAAACGCTGCCAACCCTGTCGCGCAGGTTATAGCCTGATGCCATCACCTCACCATAAGCACCCGCGGTACGTACAGCTATCAGGTCGCCGCGGAATGACTCAGGCAGGCTCACATCCTTCTGAAAACAATCCGTGCTTTCACATATCGGCCCAACAACGTCATATTTCAGACCATGGTCTATGGTCCATGGTCCATGGCCTTTCCTGCTCAAATTCTCTATCTGGTGATAAGCCTGATAAAGCATCGGACGAATCAGCTCGGTCATGCCGGCGTCAAGGATCAGGAAGTTCTTTTTCTGCCCGTTTTTAACATACAATACACGCGATATAAGCGACGCACTTTGGGCTACCAGTGCACGGCCAAGCTCAAAATGAACTTCTTGCCCCGGCTTAACGTTCAGGAAGTTTTTAAACACCTGGAAGTAGGCTTCAAAATCGGCTATGTTGTTATCCGGGCTGTAATAATCAACCCCGAGGCCACCGCCGGTATTAAGCACTTTTATCGGGAAGCCACGATCTTCAAACCATTCCTGCATTTCATTAATGCGGGTACACAGGTTTTTGTAAACTTCAAGGTCGGTAATTTGTGAACCAATATGGAAGTGGATACCTAAAAATTGCAGGTTATCACATTTGCGCAAAGCAGCGGCAACATCAGGTAATTGCCAGGTATTGATGCCGAACTTGTTTTCATCAAGTCCGGTGGTGATGAAATGGTGAGTATGTGCATCAACATTCGGGTTAATGCGGATAGCCACGCCAGCTTTTTTGTTTTTTGCTTTAGCAAGGCCATCAATAATGAAAAGCTCCTGAATGGATTCGACATTGAAGCAGAAGATATCCGCATCAAGGGCCAGGTTTATTTCACGGTCTGATTTGCCTACACCTGCAAATACAACTTTGCTTTTATCAAAGCCATGATCAATAGCTGCCCGAACTTCATTACCGCTCACGCAATCGGCGCCAAAGCCATAGGTTTGTATGGTGTCAATGACTTTTGGGTTAAAGTTGGCCTTCATGGCATAATGCACATGGAAACCATGCTTTGCAGATGCATCGCGGCAGGCGCTTAGGGTGTTTTTAAGCACCTCGAGATCGTAGTAATAAAACGGGGTATCTAAGCCGTTGAATTTATCTATAGTTTTACTTGTGAACATGGGTAATATTTCATCAAATCATGCTGAACTATTGCATATCAGGGATTGCTTCGTTCCTCGCGATGACGTTTTAAATTAAAAATTTCAAATAAGGCAATTCCGAAATCGAAAATCCGATATCCGGAATTAAAACAACCTGTTATGTAAACTTCTTAAAGCCTCAACCTTATCCTCTGTTTTAACCAGTAACGACAGGTTGTGATCACTGCCACCGTATGATATCATTCTTAAAGGGATATGTTTAACAGCTTCAAGCACACGTGCGGCATACCCATGTTTTTCGGCCCCGAAATCACCTACCACACAAATAATGGTTTGGTTTACATCAATTTCCACCGAACCGTAAGCGTTTAATTCTTTGGTGATGTCGCCCAGGTAAGTGGTATCATCGATGGTAACAGAAACACCAACTTCTGATGTGGTGATCATATCGATAGATGTTTTATAACGTTCAAATACCTCGAATACCTTGCGTAAAAAGCCATGTGCCAAAAGCATTCTGCTCGATTGGATCTTGATAGCCGTAATGGCATCCTTAGCAGCTATAGATTTGATCTTGTCCTTTTCGCTGGTATTGGTGATTAGGGTACCCAGCGCTTTAGGATCCATTGTGTTTAATAAACGAACCGGAATCTTATATTTTTGAGCAGGGAACACGCTTTGCGGGTGCAGAATTTTGGCACCAAAATAGGCAAGCTCAGCAGCTTCATCAAACGATAGCTGAGCAATAGGCTGTGTGCCTTTTACAATCCGCGGGTCGTTATTGTGCATGCCGTCGATATCTGTCCAGATCTGGACTTCCTCGCTGCGGATGCCGGCACCAATCAATGAAGCGGTATAATCGCTGCCGCCGCGGCGCAGGTTATCTATCTCGCCATAAGCATTGCGGCAAATATATCCCTGGGTAATAAACAAGTTTACTTCGGGGTGCTTATCAAGCAGCGGGAGCAGGTTTTCGGTAATATGATCAACAATGGGCTCATTATCCTCATCTATCTTCATAAAATCCAGGGCAGGCAGCAATACCGATGGGATACCTATCTCCTTTAAATAAACATGATAGAGGGTAGTTGAAAGCAGTTCGCCCTGTGCAACGATGATCTTATCTTCAATATGGGTGAAAAGATCATTCGCCAGGTTGCTGAGCAACGAAAAATGGTAGTCGATAACCTCTTTGCCCTGGGCTAAAAATTCGGGTTTCGCAAACAATTCCTTAATAAAAATTTCGTACTTATCCTTTAGGATAGTAATAAGCTGCACTGCCTTCTTCTTATCGCCGGCGAGATATGCTTGTCCAATTTCTACGAGGCTGTTTGTTGTGCCTGACACTGCCGATAGCACCACTACCTGGCGCTCGGCCGGGTTAATGATATCAAGCAGCGCTTTCATCCGGGCGGGGCTACCTACTGATGTCCCACCAAATTTTAAAACTTTCATTTTTATGTTGCTGTTAACCGTATATGATCGGTGTTCCTGAACATCATTTTACTGATATTCAAGCACCAATATTTGAGGCGCTAAAAATAGTGTTTTAAAACGCTTTAATGTAATGTGATTGGAATTTAAATTTGACGGGCATATCGCTTCTGAGTTTTGAAATTCGTTGGGCTTTGATTGAGAAATGACATCTCCGTTCCGTCATTCGGTATAAAATGTCGGGATCGTAATAAACCCAATTTTATCACTTTCCCCTCAACATATCAAGCGAGTAAAAACTCTCGCGCCAGTAAATGCCGCCCTGTACAACTGTTATTATTGATGCTTTTAAAAAATGCCAGGCCAGAAATAGCCCCGAAAAGGGTATCATGAATGCATACCACCACTTATTTGGTGGCACTATCATCATATAAATAATATGGGATACCAGCATAATAGCAGCCATGATGCGGATACCTGCAGTGCCGAAAATAAACATCAACGGCATGGGCAGAGCTACTGTTAATAACATATTCAGCACGTTAATAATGGCTTGCACAAGATTATAGTTGGCAACAGCAAATGAGTTTTTCTGCACACCGCGCCCAAGCTCACCAAGATTTTTATACCATTCCAGGCAAACGTAACCCTTACCGGCTAAAACATCCTGCCGTAAACCTTCTTTTTTTATCAATTGACCAAGTTGAAGATCATCATCCGGGCGCAGTTTTATGCGTACATGCGTGCCAATTTTTTCATAAGCTGTACGTCTGACCAAATTGAAAGCCCCTATGCCCGACGATGCTTTTGATTTCGGTTTTTTTGCCTCCCATGGTTTCATGGCAATCATGAGCATAATGCTTAATGTGGCAAATACACTGTTTAAAATTGACGACCGGGAGATCAACTCAGGTAACATGGTTAAATGATCAACCTCGTGCTTAACGGCATAACCGACAGCCTTGTTAATAGCATCAGGATGAAAAACGATATCAGCATCGGCAAAAAGCATCCATTCCTCAGTACTGCTAAGGTAACCCTGGTAAAGTGCGTTGTTTTTACCAAGCCATCCGTCGGGTAAAGTGTCTATCGTAGTTACCTGAAGCTTTGGATAGTGTAAGCTAAAATCTTTCAGGATGTCGGTGGTACGGTCGGTTGAGCGGTCGTTCACTACAATAAGGCGATGGTTAGGATAATTGATATGGCAAACGCTTTGCAAGGCTTTTTCAAGGTCTTCCTCCTCGTTTCGCACAGCTATAATGATGGCAAGGGGTGGGGGATTATCCATCACAGGTTGTCGGCTTACCTGTTTAATTTGTTTAAAGCCGATAAGCAGATAAAAGTTAAGCGCTAAAGTGGATACAAACAGTATTACGCTGTACCAGAATAATATCATGATAAATAGGTTTGGATAAAGGTGGGCAAAATCAGGAAATAATCACAACAAAAAATGGCATATTGCATTACCAATTTTAACACCTATGAAAAACATCAGCCGCAAAAAATTTATTGCTTCGGCCGCAATAGCTGCTGCCGGTTTACCTTTTGGTTTAAGTGCTTTGGCTAAGCAATCACCCTTAAATACTGACGTTGCCACAGGTAACCCCTCTGCGGGTGAAAAAATAAAAGTGAGCATATTTTCCAAACATATGCACTGGCTTAATTATGCCGATATGGCCGCTTTAACGGTACAGCTTGGTTTTGACGGAATTGACCTTACTGTAAGGCCCGATGGCCACGTGCTGCCCGAACGTGTTGCCGATGACCTGCCTAAAGCGGTTGAAGCTATTGAAAAAGCCGGGCTCAAGGTTTATACCATAGTAACCAATATTAAAACTGCTGATGAAAAATACGCCGAACCGATCCTGAAAACAGCATCGGCATTGGGCATTAAATATTATCGTACCGCCTGGTTTAATTATGATAAGGCTACCAGTGTACCGGCCAATATCAGGGCTATCAATAAGCAACTGGCCGGTCTTGCCCAGCTCAACAAAAGGTATGGCATGCACGGCGGCTATCAAAACCACTCCGGCGACTTGTTTGGAGCATCACAATGGGATTTATGGCTGAGCCTTGAAGGGCTTGATCCTAATAACATCGGTTGTCAGTACGATGTAAGGCATGCAACAACTGAAGGTGCCGATACCTGGCCTGTTACACTTGACCTGTTGAAGGCTTATTCCAAAACAATCAATGTAAAAGATTTTTACTGGGAGAAAAAGGGCGACAAATGGCGGGTGAAAAGTGTGCCATTAGGCGAGGGTATGGTTGATTATAAAAAATACTTCAGCCTGCTAAAACAATACAATATCAATGGCCCCATGAGCCTGCACTGCGAATATCCCTTAGGCGGGGCAGAGGATGGTAAACGTGAGCTGACTATTAGTAAGGATGAGTTTTCGGCCGCTTTAAAAAAGGATTTGACCAGATTGCGTGGATGGCTGGCAGAGTATGACCTGTAGGTCTCGTTCAACGCATTACAGGTTTAAGTATCCGCGCTTCAACCTGTCATTTTTTTTACTCCCCTAAAACTTGTTTTATAACAAATTTGTTACTAAATTTAATAACAGCATGCCCGTCGCTTGATCTCCCTGATCGCCCCGGGTTGCTCATAACCAATTATTAAACTAAAAGGAGGGCTTTATGAATCTGGTTCATAAAATTGAACACTGGGGCGACACTCATCACCCTAAAGTTTTGGATATTGTGCGTATTGTTCTTGGCGTATTTTTATTAGTGAAAGGCATAACTTTTATGGAAAATACATCATACCTGCGAGGTATTATTACCGATCAGGATGTTATTAACGTATCGCCAGATATGCTGATGATCCTGGTATACTATGTATCATTTGCCCACATGGTTGGTGGTATACTCATAGCCATGGGTATATTAACCCGTTTGGGCTGCATTATTCAGATCCCTATATTGGTGGGCGCAGTATTTTTAACAGGGATTTTCCAGGAACCTATCAATACCATGTTATGGCCATCAATTACAGCTCTGGCTCTGCTTATACTATTTACCATTTTAGGCTCCGGTCCATGGTCATTGGATAAAGTACTGTCGTTTAAGGGATAATGGAGAGATAAGAAATCAAGAGCCAGGAAAGGAATTTCTTTTAACTAACACCAAAACTGTAAAACTCCCAATTTGGGACTTAAAACTTCGAACTCAAAACTTCCGACTTCCAATTAATATCCTTTAACGGCTTCATCTACATAACACCATAGCCAGCGCTCACCTGGTTCGGCAGATATAACTACGGGATGGCCTGTAGCGTGGAAATGCTTAGTCATATGCGTATTGGGTGAACTATCGCAGCAAAGCGTAACGCCGCAGGTTTGGCAGGTACGCAGGTGCAGCCATGAACCGTGATGTTTTATGCATTCCTCACAAACGTAGCCTTTGGGCTCGGTTATGCTTTCAACAGCTTCGATGTGGGCACAGGTTTCTTCCATAGGTGTATGTAGTGATTAATAATTTAAACTTCGGCAAGATATTTATGTACGAAACTTATAGCCATTGAGCCTTCGCCTACGGCAGATGCCACGCGGTTCATAGCCCCGGCACGCACATCGCCGGCTGCAAATATACCCGGGCAACTGGTTTCTAACAGGAACGGATCACGTTTAAGCTTCCAAACTTTGTTAAAGTTCTCGTAACTGCGCAACTCCCGGCCGGTTTCAATAAAGTCTTTATTATTTTTAATGATGTCCAGCTTTATCCAGTCGGTATACGGCTTGGCACCAATAAATATATATAATGCGTTAGCAGTTTTAACTTCGCTTTCCTTGGTTTTGCAGTTTTGTATCGTAAGCTTTTCAAGGCAGTTAGTGCCTTCGGCCTCAATTACCTCGGTATTTGGCATAACCTTTATATTGGGCGTATCGGCAATCTGGTTGATCAGGTAGGCAGACATGGTTGCCGTCAAATCATCCCTGCGGATAATAATATGCACGTTTTTTGCAAATTTGGAAAGGTACATAGCTGCCTGTCCGGCCGAGTTACCTCCGCCAATTACAAACACCTCTTTACCTGTACATGCCGAAGCTTCGGTAGTAGCCGCGCCATAGTAAATGCCGGCTCCGGTAAAGTTATCAACGCCTTTAACTTCCAGTTTACGGTAATCAACACCGGTAGTAATTACTACTGTACGGCTGATGATCTCGGGCCCGTCATCCAAAATAATGGTTTTGTAGCCATCTTTTTGTTTGATATCGCTTACAGATTGGGGTGATAAAAATTCGGCGCCTAAACGCATAGCCTGACTTATGGCGCGACGGGTAAGATCGGCGCCGCTTAAACCTGCCGGGAAACCCAGATAATTTTCAATACGGGAGCTGGTACCGGCCTGTCCGCCCGGTGCTTTACGCTCAATCAATAAAGTTTTTAAGCCTTCTGATGAACCATATACGGCAGCAGCCAACCCTGCAGGGCCGGCACCAATGATCACCACGTCATAAACATCAGTGAGCTGGGTTGGATTTTTACCCATTTTATCGGCAATGTCCCTGATGGTTGGTTTTGTTAAACAACTGCCATCCTCAAATATCACCATCGGCAAATCATCGGTTGTGCGGTTATTGATGGTAAGCAAACTGGCCGAATCGATATTTTTTTCAATATCAAACCAACGGTAAGGGATCAGGTTACCGGCTAAAAAATCTTTTATAACGTGCGATTGAGGCGAAAACTGGTAGCCAACGAGCTTCATACCCACAAATTCGGGTATGTAGTGGCTATGCCAGTCATCGAGCAAGTCATTTATTACAGGATAAAGTTTTTCCTCTGGCGGGTTCCAGGGCTTCATCAGGTAATAATCAAGCTGTACATCGTTAATGGCTTTAATGGCGGCATCAGTATCGGAGTAGGCGGTAAGCAGTACCCGTTTAGCCTCGGGGAATACTTTTTTTGCCTTCTCCAAAAATTTAACGCCTTCCATTTCGGGCATGCGCTGGTCGCACAAAAATAAGGCGACCACCTCCGAACTGTTTTTCAGTTCGATAAGGGTATCATATGCCTCATTTGCCGATGTTGTGCTTAGTATTTTATATTCTTTGCCATACTGCGACTTTAAATCGCGGCTTATTGACCGCAGTACCTGCGGATCATCATCTATGGAAAATATTATCGGACGGCTCATAGGGTAAATATGCAGGCAAATTAACTAATATTTTTGGTAAAATCAGTTTTTTGCTAACCATTTATCGGGAAGCAAACTATAAACTCGGTATGCCCGGGTCTTGATTTTACCTTTATTGAACCGCGGTGCTGCTTCACAATACGCTGCACCACTTCAAGGCCCATACCAGTGCCTTTGCCCATTTCTTTTGTGGTAAAGAACGGATCGTAGATCTGGCTGATATTATCTTCGGGTATACCGGGCCCATCATCAATGATTCTTACTTCAACAAAGTCGTTATCTTTTTTTGTGCGGATGGTAAGTGTGCCTCTCTCATTTATTTCCATGGCATCAAGGGCATTATCAACCAGGTTGGTCCAAACCTGGTTAAGTTCGCCGATAAGCGCTTTCACTTCGGGCAGGGTTTCATCAAACTCTTCAATTACGGTAATATTTTCCTTCCTGATCTTGTAACCCAACATGGTAATCGTGTTACGGATCCCTACGTGGATATCGGCATACTGCTTATCCTGCGCGCGGTCCATGTGGGTAAATGTTTTAACGGAACTTACCAATTCGGCAATACGTCGTGCAGACTCCTGGATATCTTCAATCATCTTTTCGCCCATAAGCTTGGCACTAAGCCAGCCCATAATGATTGGTACCGCATGTTCTGGAATGTGCGATTTTAGTGCCTCCAGATTTTCGGTAGTAAAGCTAAAGTCAACAAAGCTTTCGGCTATATCATAGGCATCCTCAACACCGTTATCTTCCAGCCATTCTGATATTTCGTCTTCAAGTTGGGTGCGCTGTTTTAGTGTAAGGCGGGTATAGCATTCCTTTTTATTCAGGATCCTGAAAAGTTCGTCTGTCAAACCATCAACCTGCTCATCACTCGCCCTTATGGCAAACATATTTTTTAGGTGGGCAGGCACCATACGCAGGTGTTTTCTTAATGACAGCGAGTCGCGCACAATGGCCGATGCCGGGTTATTAAGCTCATGCGCTAAACCGGCAGATAGCTTACCTAAAGCCATCATTTTATCATTTTGCTGCTGCATGGCCGTAAAATCGCGTACGCGGGTAGTCATGATATGTACCAGCGCCTGCGTAAGCTCAAAATGGTTCCGAATCATCTCCATGATTTCGGCTGTAGGGTAACTCAACACCGTCAGTTCGCCAACAGCCTGGGCATAGCCTTTGGCTATGAGACCGCGGGAATAGGGCATATAACCCGTGATACTTCCTTTTTCAACCATGGTATAGTCGCGACGCGAACCCTGCTGCATCATAAAGAAGCGCATGTTGCCTTCTATTATAAAATGTGGGCCTGTAAGATCCTGCCCCGGCTCCATTAGGTATTCACCATCTTCAAATGTTAAGATCTCACTTTTATCAATCAGCCATTGCAGCTGATCGTCGGGTATATTGGCCAAAGCTTCAAAAGCTTTTAAGTCTGATACGCTTACCTGTAGTTCACTTACCTTTTGCATAATTTAAAAGTAGGGAATATTATTTAATGATGTAAAAATGAGGCAAAAAATTGCAATTAGGTGAACCTGTGCAGGATGGATTTTGTTTGTCTGTACCAGGATTTTGTCTGAACCGGGATTTAGGGGATTATTGGATTCCCTGGATTCGTGTCCTCATGAAACGCTTTGTTAATATGGAAAGTTGATGGCTTTGAAGGCGATCGTGGAGACACGATCGCAGGGGCAGAATATCGAATGGCTCGGTTAATCTTCAGGCAGCATTCAAAAATCCAGTAATCAGGAAAATCCTATAAATCCGGGTTCAATTCCATTTGCTCAAAAATACCCCGAAGGCTTCTTTATACTGATCCCCAACGGTAATGTTCACTTTACCTATCTGTAAAGCGTTGCGGGTAATGGAGTTGATTTTATTGAGCGATACAATGAATGAACGATGTACACGCATAAAACGTTTGGATGGCAGTTTTTCTTCCAAAGCTTTTAAACTGGTGAGGGAAAGCAATGGTTTTTCCTTATCCTGAAGATAGATTTTTACATAATCTTTCAAACCTTCAATGTACAAGATGTCATTAAGAGCGATCCTTACTAACTGGTATTCTATCTTTAAAAACAAGTACTCTTCCTCTTCGGGTTCAGCGGCAATTACGGTTGCAGGGCTGTTCGAGCGGTTCACCAGTTCAAAATAATTCAGGGCTTTGTTTGAAGCATGCAAAAATTCTTCATAGTTAAAGGGTTTGAGCAGGTAATCGAGAGCATCAACCCGGTAGCCTTCAATAGCAAACTGGTTGTAGGCGGTGGTAAAAATAATGCGGGGTTTAGTTGCTCCGCGGCTGTCAAGCACCCGGGCCAGCTCCATGCCATTAAGGTTAGGCATTTGGATGTCCAAAAAAATAAGATCAACCTTTTGATCCTGCAAGCCGACAAGCGCCTCTACGGCACTGCTATAACGGCCAATCAGTTTCAGGAAGGGGGTTTGCTCGATAAAAGCACAAACCAGGCCCAGCGCAAGCGGCTCATCATCAATCGCTATGCAGTTAATTATCATGACAGGTTAAGGGTTAAGTGAACAGTATAGATATTGGCGGTTACATCCTCAGTAATATCCAGTTTATATTTTCCTGCATAGAGCAAATCAAGCCGGCGAATGGTATTGGTTAAACCGATACCTTTATTTTCGCCAATGTTTAGGTTATGATCTTTATAGATGCCATTCTCTACCTTTAACTCCAGCTGGTTATCATGCTGATCGATATTGATGTGGATAGCACTCGGCTCTGTAGCGCTGATGCCGTGTTTAAAGGCGTTTTCTACAAAAGGTAAAAAAATCATTGGGGCCACGGTTACATCATTAGTATGTGCAGGCGGAGTAAAGCTAACGGTTACTTTTTGGGTAAGGCGCAGTTCCATAAGGCTGATATAGTCTTTAATGAAAGCTATCTCCTGGCTTAATAATGCAGTGCCATGTTGTGTATCATATAACACATATCGCATCATGCGCGAAAGCTGGTGCAGCGCCTTGCGCGATGTTTCGGCGTTAACATGGGTAAGCGCATAAATGTTATTAAGCGTATTGAAAAAGAAATGCGGGTTAATCTGGGCTTTCAGGAATGATAATTCCGAGCTGATCTTATCCTGCTCCAGGGCCTGGCGCAGGCGGATATCCATCTGCCATTTTTGGATAGCCGTAATACTGGTGCTGATCCCTAAAACCAACGCCACTATAACGGTACCAAAAATATCCCAGCCGCCGCGGTCTTTTGGTTTTGGCGGGCGGTGCTGCCGGTGAAAAACCGCCTCCATGTGCTCATGCATATGCAGCGCTTTATCGGCCCAATTGTTAAGCAATAAAAAAACTATTACTACACCTACAACGGCTATAAAGTACATGCCGGTGCGGTCATGCAACAAAAATCGCGGAACAAGTAATTTGCTGTTAAAGTAATAGGCAGCAACCAGTATAAAAAAAGTAACCGCCTGTTTGATCCAAAACTGGTACGGAAATTCAACATTCCAGGTAAGCGGCTGGTAAAAGAACAACAGCAGTCCAAACACCACCCATATTAAGATATGAATGAGGACGGTAATGGTATTGCTTTTTGATTTAAGGCTCATTTAGGGGATTTACGCTACGGTGCACGGCAAATAAATTTACAGATATAATTCAGCAATATTACAAATCAATAAGACTATAAGACAATTATAATCGCCCGGGAGGCAAAAATCACCGATGAACGCTTTGATCTGATCTTTAAAGACTTCTATCAACCTTTCGTAGGATAACAGTCAGTGTTTATAGGCAAAAAGCTGTATCCCGTCTATACATAAACAACGCCCGTCTATTCCCTTTTTTTCACTAAAAATAATGCTATTGTTTTGGGGCTGTTAATCAGCATAAAATGAAAATCCTATACTCCTTGGCAGTAATTATTGCCTTAGCGTTTATCAAACCGTTTAACGCAAAAGCCGACCCTGGCCGTACGGTTAAAGGTGTCGTAAAAGACTCTACCGGTTACCTGGTTGCAGGTACCACTGTAAAAATGCTTACCGGTACCGACAGCACTACCGTTATTACGGGTGCCGATGGTACCTTTACATTTAACAATGTGACAGTAAGCCAGTTTAGTTTAGTTTTTAGCTCGATAGGTTATGAACCACTCAGGCGCAGGTTTGTGTTGGCTAATGATAATAAGCCGGCTAATTTGCCGCCGGTTATCCTGAAAATAGAAACTACGATGTTAAAAACCGTAGTTATTGCGGATGTGAACCCGGTAAAGCTTAAGGAAGATACCATTGAATTTAACGCCGATGCTTACAAAGTACGCGATAATGCCCCTGTTGAAGATGTGATTAAAAAACTGCCTGGTATGGATGTTGATAAAGATGGCAATATTACCGCCCAGGGCAAAAGTGTAACCAAGGTGCGTGTTAATGGAAAGGATTTTTTTGGAGGCGACGTTAAAACAGCTACAAAAAACCTGCCTGCCGATATCGTACAAAATATCCAGATCATAGATGATTATGGCGATCAGGCCAACCTTACCGGTATCAAAACCGGCGAACCCGACAAAGTATTGAACATCACCATCAAACAAAATAAAAACTATGGGTACTTTGGTCAGGCCAGTTTAGGTGGCGGTCGCGATGCTATTCCTGGGGTATCAAGCGATAAGGAGGGTAACAGGTATGTAGCTTCGGCCAATGTATTTAGTTTTAACGGCAACAGGCAACTGGCTTTCTTAGGTAACCTCAATAACACCAACACCAATCTGTTTAGTTTTGGTGGTGGTGGCCCAAGAGGTGGCGGACCGGGAGGCCCGCCGGGAGGTAACAACAGTTCGTCAAACGGAATCACTACCGCACGCTCGTTCGGATTTAATTATCGCGATAGCTGGGGCAAGAAGATTACCGCTTATGGCAGTTACAGCTTTGCCGATAATTCGGTGAACACCATCAGCAGTACCATTCAAAATAATCTTTCATCAACCAACCCGAGCACCAATACACAAACCAATAACCAGCAGGACGAAAAGCTTAACCACCGGGTAAACTTCAACATTGAATACAAGCCAGATACGGTAAATTATGTAAAAATTACCCCAACGTATGCTTACGCAAGTATCAATACTACATCTGATGCAACCAGCTTGCTGCTCCGGAATTCGGAAACGGTATCAAACTACAGCCTCGCCAACCTTAGTAAATCAACGGAGCCCAACTATGGCGTTAATGTATTATTTAATCATAGGTTTAACAGTCACGGACGCAACTTTAGCGTAAATGTTGGAACAGGCAGCTATACCATTAACAAATATCAAAACCCGGTTTACACCTATATTGACGGAGCCCGCAATGCGCCTTTAAACCAGTTTATTAATACCGATAGCCGTACCGATAGCGTGGGGACTACAGTATCATATATGGAGCCTGTGAGTAAAAAAGGTTACCTGGAACTTAACTATGCATATCATTATGCTTACACCACTGCCGACAGGGCAACCGATACCCTGGCTGATGACGGAAATATAAACCGGTACGGCTTACTGAGCAATAACTACAATTCTACCTTTGTTACCAACCGGTTCGGGCTTAACTATCGTTTTATCGACAAAAAATACAATTATACCCTGGGCCTGGTAGCGCAACCTACGCTATTAAAAGGATCGTCGATAGTTGATGGCACACCATTTACTACTAATAACAATACGTTTAATTGGGCGCCTACTGCAAGGTTCATTTATAACTTTTCGCGCAGTCAGTCACTTAGTTTAAACTATAATGGCAGCAGCAACCAGCCTACTTATACCGAGTTGCAGCCGGTTACCGATTTTAGTAACGCATCATACCCGGTACAAGGTAACCCCGATCTGAAACCGGAGTTCAACAACACGCTGTCGTTAAAATACAATAAATTCAATTTTGAAAGCGGGAACGTGTTTTTCAGTAACCTGTCGTTCATTAAAACAGATAATAAGATAGTAGCCAACACCATTACCTACCCCAGAAATTATGCACCAAACAGTAAACTTGCGGGAAGTATCTTAACCCAATATTTAAATGCCGATGGCTATTATTCGGCCCAGGGGTTTTACGTGTTCGCCAAGCCATGGCAAAAAAGAAAATATAATTTATTCATGATCGGTAACATTTCGTACAATAACAACGTCTCATATATTAGTAACGTTGACTCTGCTACCTATAACATGACAACCGAAAAGAATATAGCCAAAAATTTGGTATTATCTCAAGGCGCGCGCTTTAGGGTAAGCATTACCGACGTTATTGATGCCGAAGCAAGCACTACTTACAGCGTTAACACCTCAAGCAATTCTATCAAACAGGCAAATGTTAACAGTAACTTCCAAACGCTTAATCTTGGCCTTAATGGCAAAAGCTATTTTAAAGACTGGACCCTGAGCTATGATTATTCAAAAATGATCTACTATGGTTATACGGGCGCTACCAATCCTAATATATTGAATACCTATGTTGAGCGTCGCTTTTTGAAAGGCAATGCCGGTACGTTACGCTTTTCGGTGATGGATGTGTTTAATGAAAATACCGGGTATACTACCACTCAGAACGGCAGCTATATCACTCAAACCAACAGTAATCGTTTGGGGCGTTACTACTTGTTAACCTTTACGCTTAAGCTACAGAAATTTGCCGGCAAAAGGCCAACCATGGAGCGTGGCGGACCGGGTGCTCCACCTCCGGGCGGCGGCCCCGGCGGACCGCCGCCATTTTAAAGAACAGCAAAGGTTCATAAAATATTAAAAACCTTCCCATCCCTGAGAACGATGGTGAGTTCAGATCAAAAAGCATGATGATCTGAGATTTAGTTGATGTTATCATCAGATAACTGCAGGGCGTTCCGGGGTGAGATACGGGACGCCCCTTTTTTATTAATTATACGTTAATGCACTTATTTAGGTTTCGATTTTTGGCTTAAACCAATTTATTATTCAATCAATCTGAATATCAACGCCGTAGTATGAGATATTATTCTCATTTTTTTTATTATTTAATTAAACTACACAAACCAAAGATTAAACTTTTATGTGTTAATTTACCTGGACCGTTTTTGCGGGGGTACTTCGTAGCCCGAATATTTGTTAATTTAGCCCTTTATAAAAAATAAGCTTTTTTTACAGTTTTTAATTACATTTAACCCATTATTTGTAAATAAAACTGAATGAAGCCGCTTTTACTTAAAGTTTCTGCCGATCCTGCGCATTCCTTTAGCGTAAGGCATGATGTATCACCGGATATCAATAACCGCTGGCACTGCCATCCCGAATTGGAGCTGATTTATTTCATCAAAGGTGGCGGAACGCAATTTATAGGCGATAGTATTAAGCAGTTTGAAGACGGCGATATGGTGTTGGTTGGATCAAACCTGCCTCATTACTGGCGCTTTGACGACATGTACTTTAATAATGGCAACGAACAGGTGCCGGTTGATACCATCGTGGTACATTTTTGCGAAAACTTTTGGGGCGATCAGTTTCTTCAGCTTCCAGAAAACAAGCTAATAAAAGTATTGCTTGAACGTTCAAAACGTGGCTTGCAAATAACAGGTGAAATAAAAAAGCAGGTGGCCTCTATTTTAGCCACTATGCTTAATACTGATGGTGCCGAAAGGATCATCATGCTGCTCAAAGCATTGAATACCATAGCGGGCAGTTCACCGCTTAATTATCTAACTTCTATAGGTTTTAAGTACGATCATAATGAATCGGAAAGCGACAGGCTCAATAATATTTATGAATACTCGGTACGTAACTTCCGCAAAAAGATTTACCTGGAAGAAATTGCCGATATAGCCGGTGTGAGCGCGAACTCGTTTTGCCGGTACTTTAAATCAAAAACCCGCAAAACCTACTCACAGTTTGTGATCGAAATAAAGGTAGGCTATGCCTGCAAACTCCTCATTGAAAATAAGCTCAACATCAAGCAGCTTTGTTACGACAGCGGCTTCAATAATTTCTCCACTTTTCACAAGCATTTTAAACAGGTAACAGGTAAAAGCCCACTCATGTACCAAAAGGAGTTTACGAAGAAAACATAATTTTTTGCTATCCCCGAGTGGTTTTAATTGTATTGAAGATAACTCGGGATGGGCTGACCTTTAGAAAAAAGGCAGTTCATGACAGGGCAGCAGCCCCTTCAATATCCTTTTCCATAAGGCTGAAAATAATTCTATTATCCTATCCTGGGAATAATTTTCTAAATTCACGGTGATATATCTCTCGTTTTGCGCACTTACTATTAAACGCACTGATCATGACACATGAGATAGTTTTTGATAAACCGGCCGCCCGAAGGGAAAAACTCATTACGAAGCTTTACCAAAGCGCTTTCCCAACAGTGGCTAAATATGTAAGCAAAATGGGCGGCTCTTTTGATGACGCGAAAGATATTTTTCAGGATGCCCTTGTTATTTATTATGAAAAGACGTTAAACGGTGATCTGTCACCGCATAACGGTGAAAAGGCTTACCTGCTGGGTATTGCCAAACATCTTTGGCTCAAAAAGTTTAAGGGTGACCGCCATAACCTGCCGCTTGATAGTTGTACTAAAGATTTTGATGTTACAGATGAAACTGAAGATCAGCCATCGGCAGTTAAACTAATGAGATACCTGGAAACGGCGGGTAAAAAATGCATGGAGTTGCTAAGCGCTTTTTATTATCATAAGCTGCCCATGAAGGATCTCGCGGATTTGTTTGGCTACGCGGGTGAGCGATCAGCTACTGTGCAGAAGTATAAATGCATTGAAAAGGTAAGGGAAACAGTTAAAGAACAATCACTGGCCTATGAGGACTTCATTGAATGAGATCAAGGAAATTGACGATCATGTGCTTGGGCAAACTGCGCCTGATGAGGCACTGCTGTTCGATGCCAAACTGATCATCAACCCTGGCCTTAAGTATAAGGTGATGCGGCATAAACAAACTCTGGCCCTTGTGCAGCAATATGGCCATAACAGCCTTAAGGCCGAAATTGAAACTGTACATCAAAAGCTATTCAGCCTGCCTGAGCATGTGGGTTTCAGGCAAAAGATCATGCGTTTGTTCAATAAACGCTAAACATTAAATTTTATGAATATCAATCAAAATGAGTTCCGCAAATATGCGGTAAGGCATCGCCGTGTCCAAAGTTTACATATTGACAGGTTTATTGCGCAGGTAAATAACAGCCAAATAAGGATGGGCATGACGCCCTATATTATGGAAGAGCGGCAGCTCAATATCTCGCAAATGGATGTTTTTTCGAGACTGATGATGGACAGGATCATTTTTCTGGGCACTGCGATAGATGAGCAGGTGGCTAACATCATCCAGGCGCAATTGCTTTTCCTGCAATCGGCCGATGCCAAAAAGGATATCCAGATCTATATCAATTCACCGGGCGGTTCGGTGTATGCCGGACTGGGGATTTATGATACTATGCAGTTTATATCGCCCGATGTGGCTACTATCTGTACTGGTATGGCTGCCTCAATGGCTTCGACATTACTTTGCGCCGGCGCCAACGGCAAACGGGCCGCGTTGCCGCACTCACGGGTGATGCTGCACCAGCCATCAGGCGGAGCGCAGGGGCAGGAATCGGATATCGAAATTGCTGCCCGGCAGATCTCTAAAATGAAGCGAGAACTGTATGAGATCACAGCCAAACACAGCGGGCAAAGCTACGACAGGGTTTATGAAGTATCCGACAGAGATTACTGGATGATAGCTAAAGAAGCTAAAGCTTTTGGGATGATAGACGAGGTTTTGGGAGGTAAGGAGGACTGATTGGCATATTGAAGACTTACGAAGTTTAATTACTTCGTAAGTCTGGCTATTTAGATCACTTATGCAACGCATCTACCTTATCAAAAAATTCATTTTGCAATTTGATGGTACTGGTATCGGCCTTAATCGCTTTAAGCGTTTGTATAAAACTGGCTATTTCATGCTCTGCTATAAATTTGCCAAATCCAGGTGTAGCTTTAGCTCCTTCACCTGCATAGTGGTTAGGATAAGCGGCATACCACCATATAGGTGTATAAATATTAGCCAGGTTTAAACGGTGTTGATTGTCGCCTGATTGTGATGCCGCCCGGTCCATCTTCATCAGATCTGGGCGATAGTAAAGCATCGACGCGGTTTCACTTTCGCCGGCATGCTGATCACCTTCAATAGCTGATTTATGCATTTTGCGGTATTGATCTGTGTATTCCTTATCTGCACTATGCGGGTTATAAAAATATACTGCATAGCTGTGACGTTTGTTGAGCAGAGATTGCATAAAGAACTGGATAAACTCGGGATTGCCGCCATGGCCGTTCAGTATTACTATTTTATCAAACCCGTTTCGCGCAATTTCATCGCAGGTAGCTTCCAGTAAATCCCAGATCACTTTGCTTGGCAGCGCAAACGTTCCGGGCTGATGGCGGGCCTCATTGATCTGCCCATAAAAATAATCAGGAAATACAACAGCATATTCCAACTTAACAGCATGGGCAGCCCACTCACGTACGTGGATCAGGTCGGTTCCCAAAGGGGAATGGGGGCCGTGTTTTTCCAGGATCCCAATGGGCAGGATACAGGTTTTCGACGATTTTTCGAGCGCAGCAGGAAAATCTGAGGCAACAAGCTCGTCCCAGCGGGCAGGTATTTGCTGGGCAAAGGAATAAGCAGAAAGCAGTAGCGCTGCAAACAGTAATAAGTAAGTTTTCATAAATTATAGGTTTAATAACAGGTTATAGCAAACTGTATTTGAACTGAAATTTACGAACTTAAAATGTTGTTTTTCAACAGGTAATTTAAAAATTACAATGAAGAGGTTAATGGATATTGGGCAATGAGTAGCAGAAAATAGCTCCTTTTTCCTTGTTGTTTTCAACCCAGATCCGGCCATTCATCTTTTCGGTAAAATCTTTGCAGATCATAAGCGCTACGCCCGCGCCTTTTTCCTTTTCGTTACTGTACTGCATGTTGGCTTTAAAATTAAAGAGCAACTTCAACTTATCGGGTGAAATACCTTTTCCTTCGTCCTGTACACAAACAGTTATATCGTTGTTATCGCTTGACGCACCTATAGTAATGGTTGAATTATCTGGCGAAAACTTAATGGCGTTATGTATAAAATTGCGATGGATAAACTGTACTAGTTCCTTGTCGGCATGAATAACAATGGCCGGGTCCACTGTGATTACGAACTTAAGTCCACGGTCTTTCCCCATTAAGTAAAATGGTTGTATAGCCTCATCAATAAGATCCTTTAATGGCAATGGAACAGCTTTGTAATTAAAGCCCGACAATTGCTGTTTGATCCATTGCAAGATATTTTCAAAAATCTCCAGCGAAATATTTGAAGAATGCTCCATTGTATCTACCAATTCCATCAACTCTTCCCGTGTAAAAGTATTAGCGTCTTTAAGTACGGTTGCCAGTGTTTTGAGTGCGCCTATTGGCTGCCTGAAATCATGCGCAAGAATTGATACCAGCCGGTTGTTGAATTCATGATCTATTTCCAGTTTTTCGTTTCGTAGCTGTACAGTGCGATTAAGTTCTTCCAATGTTTGGCCATGCTTTTTCTTGAGGTTATACAGGCGGTAGGTAAATATTACAGTAATGGCAGTTATCACAAATAAAATACCAAGTACAATAGCAAGCACCTGCCTGTTTTGGCTCCGGATGGTTATAGCTTCCAGTTCCTGGTCCTTAAGTGCATAATCAATGTAATCGAAGCCCGATGTGTTAGCGAATTTTTCTTCATCTTCATAAAGCTTCAATAATTTTTCGCTGTAGCGCTGTACTTCATTCAGGTTATTTTGAGCGCTGTAGATTTCATATAATTTTTTGCCGAAGAACTTTTCATAATAATGATAACCACTTTTTTCGGCAATGGAAAGCCCTTGTTTGTAATATATAATAGCTTTGGCGATATTATTATCCATGTACAGATCGCCAAGGTTAATGATTATATCAAGGCTCAGATAGGAAAGCTCCATTGCTAAACCGTTGTTAGCAGCTTGTTGCAGTAATGCCGTACCTTTTTCGCGCTCGTTGTTTTGCACATACAATAAGCCCTGGATCTGGTCTGCTTCAACCAGCATACGGTTATCTTTAAATCTTGTTCCTATCTCCCGCGCTTTTTTAAGATAAATTTCAACGGAATCTTTTGGCACTTGCTCCGGGTATAAGAGCAAGTAATTACATAACACCAGCGACATTATAGAATCACGCTGCAGGGTTTTGCCGAGGTTCATCGCGCGTTTAAAAAAGTCTATTGCTTTTTTATTCTCTTTGGTTTCGTTAAATACGAGGCCAATGTTCATTAACCCCTGTACAATGTTCGAGGTATCTTTTAACTCCTTATAAAGATTATAGGCCTCGTTATAATACCGCAGCGAAAGCTGTAAATTGCCTTTTAGGTCATAAACAATACCTATAGCATTCAAGGCGTCGGCTTTACCGGCCTTATAGTTAAGTCGTTCGGCTATATTTCTTGCTTTTTTTGCATAAAAAAAAGCACTGTCGATGTTTTGCTCATACAAAAGTAAGCCCAGCCGGTTAAGTGCATTGACATATTGTATACTGTCATGAATTAAAGGAAGATTTTTTTTTAGTTTATTAACCTCCTTGAATTGGCCGAAACATTCAGATACAGCAAGCAACAGCAATACTAAAAGGCTTACGTTTTTTTTCATTAATTAATATTTGCAAAACGGGGCTAACGGTTCATAATATAGCCTAAAGCTATTATACGGATAAAAAATGGTATGGTTGGAGAATGTTAAATAAAATAGGCCTGAGTTACAGTTAATTTAAACTGCTATCCCCCAAAAAAAGATATTCAAGCTTATGCAGGTAATACCGGCATAATGGCTGAAATAAAAAAATGATTCAAAGAACTGTTATAACGAATCGGGATTAGGAATAAAGTTCATAAATGCCTGAAACTTGGCATAATAGTTTTGCATGTTTAACTGGTAATAATAAGCACCGCGTTTTGAGCCGGCTTTATCCTTATCGGCCAGTTTAATGAGTAAACCGGTTGCCAGCACCCTTTTACTGAAATTACGTTTATCAATAGTGGTATTAAACACGCTTTCGTAAAGTGTTTGCAATTGCGGAATAGTAAACTTGGTGGGCAAAAGCTCAAACAGGATAGGGTGCATAGCTGCTTTGTAGCGGATGCGTTTGCGGGCCTGCTCAACCATTTCCTGCTGGTCAAATATCAATTTAGGGGCGCGTTTAAGCTGAAACCATTCGGCATGGTAATCATCACTAATCTGGGCTTCATATTTATGGATGTCAACCAGTGCAAAGTATGCTACAGATACTGTACGCTCAATAGGGTCACGCTGGGGTTGCCCAAAAGTATATAATTGTTCAAGGTACACGCCCTCCAAACCGGTTAATTGCTTTAAAATGCGGTTGGCACTTTGATCAAGACTTTCATCTGGCTGAACAAAGCCACCCATCAGGCTCCAGTTTCCCTTTTCGGGTTGAAAGCCTCTTTTTATCAATAGGATCTTTAAAACTTCGCCATCAAAGCCAAAAATGATACAATCAACAGCTAATAATAACCTTGTTTGCTTGGAGTACTTGAGCATTTATAAACAGTAATAATTTTATGGTAAAAACAAATATAGAATAACATTCGATATAAGCTTGCAAATTTGCTGTGTTATACCTGTTAAAAACGCATTAATTTACAATTGTTAGTCAAATGTGTAAATTAATTGTGCTTTTTACAATAATAATTGACACTTATTCATTATTTATTCGCCCCATGCCGATATTACCAACATGCGGTTGCCGCCGTGGTTACGATGCTCGCACAAATAAATCCCCTCGCCGCTTCAAAATCGATAAAGCGAAAATCGATACGTCCGCTGCTCACAAAAAAGTTCCCGACAACCTCCCTCCTGCCGTTCCAAAGAACTTATTTTTAAAGTAGTTGGGATCTTGCGGCTCCAATTCGCTGTTATGATAATTACCTAATGTACCAAAGCACCGTAAGCCGGATTGAAATGATCAAATGCATGTGCGCGGCTAAAATTAAGCTGTCCACTAACCAACTCGTCTGAGTAATTAGGGCTTTCATCAACTACTAACGCCCCCGAAATATAATTTGTCGATTTGACAGCATCGGCAGATACCGGTTTAGGCAGATAAGCAATATCGCTATGGTGCATGGCCGGCGCATAAATATGATCACTGCATGAATATACTGGGCAGGAGCAAAAGCAGGCTGAATTTAAGTTTCATCGTAAAAGGTCCGGGTCAGGTTTATAAACAGATACTCAACAATTATACGCTAAAACAAGTAATAAAATAACAAACCCTGCTGTTTATTCAGGTTAAACGCATCTAAATGGGGTTAACATGAGTTAACACTTTCCAAATAATACACATACAAAAAACTCACAATCAATCACTTGTATTTCAACAGGGTTAACACTAAACTAAATTTTCCGAGCAATTAAGCACATCCGAATGTTTATAGTTGTTATTGGCAAAAGCCGGTGACGATGAGACCTGGGTTATTTTACCGGCACCAAGGGCACTTATATCATAACCTTATTTCGTTAGCTATATTAACAACAAGTCATCATCACTAAATATTAAAATGCGTTTGCCCAACTATTTATTATACCAGGCTACCAACAAAGTCATCCGTAAAATCATCGGCAAAATGAATTACGTTTTGCAATTCGGAAAACTCATCTATTTGATGGGTAGTAGTAAGTACAACAGCTTTCATACCTGCATTAGCGGCAGCTTCAGCACCTTTAGGTACATCCTCAAACACAATACAATCTGTGGGCAATGTATTCAGCAATTCGGCAGCTTTTAAAAATGTTTCTGGATGGGGTTTACTTAGTACTACGTCATCGGCACTTACTATTGCTTTAAAATAATGCCTGATGTTAAGGTTATCCAGTACAAAATCAATGTTAAAAGGAATAGCGGCTGAACCGATAGCCATAGGGATACCGTTTTGATAAGCTTTTTCCAAAAACTCATGCAAACCGGGCAATAGCGCCAGGTGGGGTAAAAACTCATTCTGGTAGCGCTGTTCTTTAAGGTACGAAAGCCTGTTCATTTCCTCGGTAGTAAAGCGATTGGGGCCAAACATACGTTCCAGTACTTCCTGATTTTTACCGTACATCTGTGGTTTTACTTCATCCCAGGTAAAGCTGCCGCCAAGGTCGGTATTTAAAAGATATTGCCATGCTTTGGTATGATAAGGCATGTCATTGATCATAGTGCCGTTAAGGTCGAATATAAAGGCCTTCATGTATTAATTTTCAATTTATGAGATAAAACCGAGCCAATTTTTCGGCAAACTTAAACCTTTAAAAAACTAAAAGTTGAATTAGGCCACATATTCTTTAAACACATAGGCGATTAGTTTTTAACAGCCGCACGATGAATGAATATATTGTTCGATTTTTTTAGCGAAACATTGGTCTTTTCATGTACTTAATCCATCCGATAAAAAGGTATTTAATCCTAAAGATTTTAACCATAATGAATTTTAAGCTGAAGCAATAATTCAAAAAGAGGCGCTCAACCGTATAGCTATCATACAATCGCACGAATTGCGGAGGCCGGTAGCGTCAAAGCTTGGTATATTAAACCTCATGCGAATGGAAAATATTGATTTTGGTTACTTTAATATAATAGAACATACCGTTAACGAACTGGATGAAAAGATACGGGGGATAGTAAAAGATTCGGAAGACACCATCCAGGGAGGCCATTTGTCAGTAGCCTGATCATCAATTATTTAACCGGACAAATACCATCCCACAGATTTGGTTTACACCTAAATTACGCTTTGGCTATTGCTGATTACGGTAAATTATAACTACCTTGGCGGCATTAATAAATAAAAGAATGCAAAATCAAGGAACAGTAAAATTTTTTAATGAAACAAAAGGTTTCGGATTTATAGTACCAAGCAATGGTGGTCCGGATATTTTTGTTCATTCAACAGGCCTTATTGACGAAGTTCGTGAAAACGACACCGTTGAATACGAAGTTGAAAACGGCCGTAAAGGTCTTAACGCGGTAAATGTAAAAGTTATATAATTATAATATAATCATTAAGCCTACCAGGCACTCAATTTTTGAGTGCCTTTTTTTTGCTTTATTTTTTTGTTAACCTGCTGCGTACATCGGCTTAATATTTGAATGTTACTTTCAAATAAAAACTGGCATTGTTGTTGTTTATTCTAATAATATCATAAATCGACTACACATAAAACAAAGAAAGAACATGAAAGATCAAGCAAAAATTATAGCAGCACTATTGGTAGGTGCAGCGGCGGGCGCGGCTTTGGGTTTATTGTTAGCTCCTGAAAAAGGAACTGAATTAAGAGGAGATATTGCAGACTATATAAATGATTTGGTTGATACAGCCAAAACGAAAGCGCAAACAACAGCCGGAGAAATCAAAGATTACAGCAACAATGTAATTGATAAAGCAAAAACCAAATTTAGCGGAACCGTTAGCGACCTTTGGGATGCTAAAGATAAAGCTGTTGACACAGTACAATCAAAAGCCGATGAAATTGCAGGCAAAGCCAGCGACGCCGCCGAAAGCGCAAAAGATAAAGCTAAAGCAACTGCTAATGACTGGAACAATTCTGTACAAAACGCATAATATTTAGTACTATCATAAAATAATAAAACCCTGCCAGTTGGCAGGGTTTTATTATTTATAAGCGTTTTTTTTATTATTTATTCCATGTATTGTTGCTGTCATCAGCATCCATAAATATACCGCCATCTAAAGTAGCTGATTTAATGGTTTTGGCGGTTTTGATATCTACCGAAATTTGCTTTTGATTTTTTTCCCAAACCACAGGGGTTTGATGAATGCTTTCGGCCGAACCATCAGCATAAGTAATTTTTACATCAAACGGAATTACAAAACCGCCCACGTTTTTAATTGCTACTGTATAACCACCGGCTGTTTTGGTTACACCTTTTACCGACAGATCGATATAGTAATTAGTAAAGAACCAGTTATTGAAAAACCAATCAAGGTTTTTACCTGTAATATTACTCATAGAGTTAAAATAATCCCATGGTATTGGGTGTTTGCCATGCCAGCGGTCCATATATCCATGCAGGGCTTTTTTGAATAGTTGATCGCCCAGCATGTCTTTCAGAGCTAAATAACTTAATGATGGCTTACCGTATGAGTTATTACCGTACCCACCCCTCAATTCGCTCGATGGTGTAATGACCGGCTGATCTTCGGCGGTTGAAGCATCATGGATCCATCTGTCAACACGGAAATTTTTATACAATGCTTCAGCTTTTTCTTTGCCAACTTCTGATGTTCCAATCAACAGTTCAAAAGTGGTTGCCCAGCCCTCGTCCATAAATGCATAACGGCTTTCGTTAATACCCATATAAAAAGGGAAATAAGTATGCGCTATTTCATGATCCTGCACAAACTGCGAAAAGCGCACATCGTTGGTATGGCTATCGTTAACCATCATAGGGTATTCCATATCTGCAAAGCCCTGGAACGACGTCATTTTAGGGAACGGGTAGGGTACCCCCGGCCAGTTATGTGATAACCAGCTTAATGAATTACGGCCGTTTTGTACCGCATGATGAAAATCTTCCGAGCTATCTAAAAAAGCAGCCTGCATACTGGCCCGGCGGTTTGTTGCATCATCAACCACAACGCTGGCTGCATCCCATACATAATGATCACTAATACCTACAGCCATATCGCTGATATCGTTAGCGGTCCAGGTCCAGGTGTTCATCTCCTTTTGAGCCGTTACTTTATGGGCGGCAAGCTCAGCAGCCGATGCAATATTGATAGTTGAATCACTGGTGAATGAAGCCTTCAATCGTTTTGCATATTCAGGCTGAAGCACCTCTTCAGGGTTTTGCAGGGTACCGGTAGCCCAAACTACGTAGTTTTTAGGCGCGGTAACGTGCAGGGTATAGTCGTTAAAGTCGTTGTAAAATTCCTGGGCATCTAAAAAAGGTAGCCTGTCCCAGCCATTGTAATCGTCATAAACCGACACCCGCGGATAAAAATAAGCCAGGTAGCAGGTAGTTGAATCGATCATTCCTTCGCGGCCGCTTTCTTTCGAAATTTCAAAATGCCAGCCAATATCAAGCTTAACAGAATCATGAGGCATCAACGACTTACTTAAACCAACCATTTGATTTGTTGAACCTGATGCAACTTTTTTTGCTTCGCCATTAATTGAAAAGCTATCAAACTGAATGCCCGGTGTAAGATAGTCAGCCCCTGCATCGCCAAAACGGGCGGCACCCGGTTTATGAATGTTCAGGATGAGCTTCATGTTAAGCCTTTTTAAAGTATCCGGACTATTATTAACATAAGTGATCTGTTCTGTGCCTTTTACAGTACGATTTTGAGGCACAGCCGTAATACTGATATTATAACGGCCATAATTTTGCCAGTACTTTTTGCCGGGGCGGCCATCAGTCGAGCGCGTTTCGTTTTTAAATGCTTTTTGTATATCGCGTGGCATATACAAGGTTTGGGCCTTAACCTGTATAAATGCAATGCAGGCTAATGCAGATAAAATAATGGGTTTGGTCATACGTCTTAAATTTCGTTGCCAATTTAAATTAATTGGACTAAATAACGATATGCAAGAAACATTAATCGGAAAATTTAAAACAAAAAATCGCTTGATAAATCGCTATATCAGAGCTTATTTTGTAACAAAGCTGTCACAAAGATTATTTATAAATAAATATTTTGCGGTATCGAATATATTTTTTTTTACTTTGTTACCAGTTATTTTAATAGGGGTATTAAATAACTAACATTTAAGCCATCTGCGCTATGCGGATGGCTTTCTTATTTCCCCTCTCAATCAGCAACAATATATTCTTTGGAAATGAGCGTAAAAAGCTCGTCATTATCAATTGATTCATCTTTACACTCGGTAAGTAATTGTTGAGCTTCAGTATAATTAAGCTGCTTGGCCACCATTATTAACATATGGCACGAAGTGATATTAATATGTTCAAGTAGCTGCAGATACAACATAATATCCATATCCAACAATACTGGTATAGTTTGCTCTTCGTCCAGGCAAAACTCATCCTTAACAATGGACTTTATAGGGTTACAGTTCTTATCCGATGGAATTTCATTAATCAGGGTATACACCTTATTCATCCGTTCTATCTGTTTTTTGATATCGTCCCAAAACTCCTGTATCGCTTGCTGCAATGCGGTAAAAGAAGCGAGGCCTTTCAGGTGCCCAAGGTGCTTATCAAGATAACACTTACCAAAATAAATGCGGTTTAAATTGTGGACAAATACCTTTTTTAATAAGTCATTGTCCAGTGTTTTAGGGGCATTTTTACTCATAGCATAAAATTAAAGTGTAGTTGTGGTTGATTATATTCTTAAAGCTATTAATTACATCATTGCTCATCAAACTTACCTTAAAAATAAGTAAGTTTTATTACCTGACAGATGTGCCCGATAAATTAACTTTGCACTGCAATAACATAATGCTATGAAATATAAATTAGGCGATTTTGTTCGGTTTGTTGATGAAAAAATGGAAGGTTTTGTAACGCGCATCATCGACGAACAGATGATAGGCGTTACCGGCGAAGACGATTTTGAGATTCCGGTACTGGCCAGTAAAGTAACTTACGTTCATGGTTACCAACCGGCAGGGGCGACAAAAAGCAACAATACAACAGCTGAAAAGCCCTTAACACCAGGTGAATTTGTAAAAAAAGGCGTTTATATAGGCGTGGTTACTGATGCCAGGGCAAGTTCTGTCGTACATTTTCATTTAATCAATGAAACTTCGTTTCAGTTGCTGGCTACTTTAACCACAGATAAGCAACAGGTATTTAAAGGCGAATTTGCAGGGATCATCGCGCCAAAATCAACCGAAAATATCTACTCCGCCCAACTGGCCGATCTGCAGGTTTGGCCAAAGTTTATTTTCAGCGTTTTATTCAGTACCAAACAAAACGTTGAACCACCGGCACCGTTGGCTGTACATGAAAAGTTTAAGGCCAAGGATTTCTCAACCACTAAAAAGAACATTCCATTCCTTAACCAGGCCGGCTGGCTCATCAGGCTCGACGAGCCTGAACTGATTATTGATGCTCAAAAACTGAAGGAAAGCTTTTTTGAAAGCCCTACAGAAAAAATAGTGATTGAAAAGCCGGTTAGCGAAGTTGACCTGCATATAGAAAAGCTGCGGGACGATTATCAGTTTTTAAGCAGCGCTGAGATTATGGAGATTCAGCTGGCCCATTTTCACAAAGCGCTGGATGCGGCTATTGTTCATCAACTACCTGATATTACTTTTATACACGGTGGTGGCAATGGCACGCTGCGTAATGAGCTGCACAAACAATTAGGCAGGCATAAAAAAGTACAAACCTTTATGGATGCCCGTAAAGAAAAATTTGGTTACGGCGCTACCAAGGTGGTGTTGAAGTAACAATTTACGAGAGTAAGTAAGCCTTACGAAGTTTTGAAACCTTCGTAAGGCGGTTTTTCTTACTTTTTCGCAAACCAGATTTCAAGATTAGGCAACTTTAAAGTTTGATGCGGCGATGCCGGATCATGTAACTTTAAACTCACCGGGTAAAGTTCATTTGCTTCAAACGTTAAAGGTTCAAGATCTTTAATATAGAGATTTTGTGGAATACTATGTGTGAGCGCAAAAGGAATGTTCTTTTTAAAGTTGTTGAACACTTTTATCAGTAACTGGTTATTGCCGGGCATCAAATCCAAACCGATTACATGACTTACAGAGGCAGCCTTACCCGGATTATTATTGATGAGCAGCTGTCTGCCATTTAGCAAAACAATTATACCATCGCCGCTGGTAACCTTAACCTGCGCGTAAATTAAATCCTTACCTGCGTTAATGTTTTGCAAAATGTAGTAAGCATTATCCATGCCTGCAGGCAGATCAATCAGCTGCCCGTTTTTATAGTAATTTACAGACCGCCATGGTTTATCGGTGTCTTTGGTAAAAGGTTTTGAGATATCGATTTCATCCGCGCTGCCATTTAAACCTCCTAAGCCCGCGGAGTATGGGCCGGTTATATATAATGGCCCCCATTTTATTTTAGCCGTATCGGGTTTATACTTCATCTTCCTGTCGCTGTCGAGTTTGAGCGTGGTGGTTACATTATTTACATTTAGGTCAACAATGCTGCCTTTTTCTTCGTCGGTATATTGTATAGCAGGCTGATACCTGCCTTTGTGTTTGGGCTTAATTGTCCAGCCTTGCTTTACCGTACTTTGATAATTGCTGTTATAATCAATACCCGATGAACTATAATAATTATAAGCGTTGTGCTCATCCAGTTTTATGTGGTCATAACTGCTGCTCAGGATATGAGCAGGTTGCACTTTGTAACCTTCGGCAACGTCAACCGCTATAACTTTTATTTGTTTTTCACTGTCAAAACCTGCGGGTAAGGTTATCACAGCGGCATCAGTTGCCTGTTTAAAGCTAAGCGATTGTTGTTCACCCAAAACAGAAACATTACTAATCCTGCCTTCCAGACCGGGTAAAGTGATCAGGCCATCAGCGGGTGCCGAGGTTACAAAAAGATAAAGCTTATTGGGTTTACTGGTTATATTCCCCCAGTCAAAAGAGGCAAAAAAGGGATCGGCAGTTGTGCCATAAACAGCTTCGGCATTTTTATGGAGCCAGGTGCCTATCTTCAATAAAACATCCTTTTCAAAACCAACTACTGAGCCATCTCCTTTGGGCCCGATATTAAGCAGGTAATTCCCTCCCCTGCTAATCACGCGGATCAGGCTTTCCAATTTCTCTTTATACTTTTCATCCTCGCTTCCGCGTTTTTGCCACGACCGGTAGCCCCAGGTTTCGTCAAAAAATGAAGCGGGCGACTGCCAGGGCACTCCGATGGAATAATCGGGATACTGATTATCACCCATTACGGCAAAATCGCCCTGATCATTACCCAAACGGCTGCTTACCATACAATCAGGCTGCAGGCGGTGCACCAATTGATAAAGCTCTTTACTTTGTTCAGGGCTTTGCGACCCCATATCAAACCAAAGTTCGGATATAGTACCATAGTTTGATAGCAACTCGGTTACCTGCTTCTTGTTATATTCATGATGCTCGGGTGTTATATAATCAGAATTATGACTTGATATGGGTGATGCCTGCGGATAATGCCAGTCTATCAGCGAAAAATACAAACCAAACCTTAAACCACGCCTTTTACAGGCTTCGGCCATTTCCTTTACCACATCACGTTTAAATGGAGTAGCATCAACCACATTAAAATCGGTAGTTGCAGTTTTAAACATGCAAAATCCATCGTGATGTTTTGAAGTTAATACAACAGAGCGCATCCCAGCCGCTTTAGCCAGCAGGGCAATACTATCAGCATTCCAGTTTATCGGGTTAAAGTTTTTGGCCAGGTTGGCGTAAGTATCACTGTAAATACCAGCATGGGCCTGGATTTGCTCACTTAAGCCGCGGATAACCGGCTTCCCATCCCAAACACCACCCAAAACTGAATAAATACCACCAAAATGGATAAACATGGAAAACTTCTGATCCTGCCATTGCTTTATCGAAGAAGATGGCGGTTGTGCAAATGCAAAATGAATACAAACTAATAACGATAACAGTGTGCTTATGATTTTTTTCATGAGGAGGAATTCAATATCTCAAAGTGTAAAAAAGTTGTTAATAAACAAAAAACTCACAACTTAAACTTGCCTGTTATAAACTAACAGCTACACAATTATGCACACAAAATAACTCAACTTTACACTTTTGCTAATAAACATGTTATATAATTGTGAAATACGCTTCACAAATTGCATTTTTTTAATAAAAATATTATTTGCATCTTTGTAGCAACACAACCCTAACCCTAATTCATAATGAAAAAAATTCTCTTGCTCAGTAGCAAGGGTTCATTTAACCTTTAAAAAAACGTAATGTCCGAATCTATTCAAATTCAACCCAATATCCATTGTGAGCCTTGCAAAGAATGTGGTGCACGCCCGGTAATTAATCAAACCCGTAAAGGTTTTGTGGTTACCTGCCCAACAAATAAAAAGCATTATGAAACTGCTCCCGGTATGGTAAATATTGATGAATGGAACAGGTTTAACCAAAAATCGCCCGTGCTTACAGGCACACAATATAAAAGCAAAGCCTCATAAAAACTATTCCATAAAAGTAATAGTTTCAGTTTTGGGTATTTAATCAATAAAAACCTGCTTATGAGGATACAATGGGTTTAATTGTATTCATGTTATGCATATTGTAGATACTGAAAATGAACCTTCAAAAAAAAGGCACAGCTATACATTTTGTCCAAAGTGCCAAACCAATACCGGCCAAAGGATCCACCGGCCGGCATTGTTAAAGCTATTGACATTTTGGCTGCCGGTTAAAAGGTATTTTTGTTATAGCTGCAACAAAAAATACCTGGTAATTGAAAGGTAACGAAACCGTTCGGTAACAACACTTCCTATTGTTCAAAACACAGTATAGCTTAACAATATAAGACCCTTTCACTTTGCAAAAAGCGGAGCTGTTTGCCTGCTACCCGATTTGAGATACTCGGCATAGCTTTTTTTAATATAACTGATCATATCATAATCGCTCATTTTTTTCACTTTTTTAATTTCGGGGTGATATTGGTTCATAAAGTTTTGCAGCGAATCGCCTTTAAGATTAGTTATTGAGCTCACCTTTTCTGGCGAAAAAAACCTGTCCACATACTCATCTTCTTCATCTTTCAGCAAAATCTTTTGCAGCTTTGATTGCGGAGCTCTGTTTTTATTCAACATGTCGATCACCGACAGCAAGTTGATGCTCAAGATAGTTGCTGTACTTTTATCCGCATTTATGTGATTGCTGGGTTTACCAAAATCAAGATCAGCCGGACGTGCTATAAACGCATCTTTTATGGTTGAGCTATGATAGGCAAAAACAGAGGCAAACTCCCTCCTGTTACGTAATGAATCGGCCCTGGCATTACGCCTGGCCCTGATCTTTACCTCACTTAAAACAGTTGCCGCAGGCTCAATGTAACATCTTAAGGTATCAAATTTTAAAAAACTGACTATAAGCTTAAAAGGCTTGTAACCTATGCTGGTGATCCTTAAAGTATCACCGGGCTTTACGTTGGCCAACACAAACTTCCCTTCGGCATTACTTATACTTTTTGATGCAGGTGTATTGATAAAAGCATTTGCCACCGGCAAATAGGTAGCTTTATCAATAACAATACCTTTAACACGCTGGGCAAACAGATTTATTGACAAGAGCATCAATATCACTGTTGAGGTAAGTTTCAATGTTTTCATGACGGGTTCAGTTAACAGGTGAGCAGGTTAACTAAATATACGCATAAATTATTAACCTTTAAACTTTTAACAAATATTAACACTTGCCGCATTACGGTCACAAAACTTTTCTTTCCGTTAAAAAAGCCAATAAACTACTTCATCATAGCTTCAAAAATTTCATCAAAACCTTTGCTTTTAAATTTTTGGAAGGTTCCGTCAAACTTTTCGCTAACGGGGTTAAGCAATTGAAAGCAAAGCTGTTTATCTTCCTCGCTCAATGCGCTGGTCATCATTCGCGCAACTTCAAGTACACGTACTTTGGCTTTTCCAAGAGTTTCCTCTCCAAGGGCTGTTAATTTTAAACGCTTAATACGTTTATCATCAATATCTTCATACTCGGTTATCAGTTCGCGTTTTTTTAGCCTGTTAAGCATATTGGTACCGCTTGATAGTTCGATTATGTTATTATAAATAGCTTCAGATTTTATTGGGTTAACCTGGTTAAAAATAGTAACCAATATACCGAACTCCTCTATCTGATCAAGCCCTGTACCTTCAAGCGCTTTGTTTGAATATACCATATGGTACTTTCCTATCCGTCTTATCAAAATCATGAGCTTGCCGTTAATTCCCGGCCTTAATTGCCAGTCGGGCGTTGCTTTCTTCTCATCTGCTGCCTTGGCCATTAGCTGATGCCGGAAGAAATCATCCAAATTACAACCGGGATTTTGCTCCTCATAATCGCCCCAAAGCTTAACCAATTCAACTGTTTTATTCACGTGTTATTTCCTTTTGGTATCAAATCTAAAAAAAAGGTCTCCAATATTTGCTATTTACTTTCTTTTGGTATAATATTGCATTAGCTTACTACCATATGGTACATTTTATAAATTTAATCGATCATACCAAATGAATACCTCACTCTTTTTACCAGCACTATTAATACTACACTTAACAGGGCTAACTATAATGGCGGGCACCACCATTGTTGATTTTACAGTATTTAAAACCTTTTGGAAGCATTTTGATGATGATACAGAAAAATCAAAAGGTATACTGGCAGGTACATCTAAGTCATCAACACTGATTGGAATAGGTGCCGCCCTGCTGGTTATAACAGGCATTGGCATGATGGCCTTAACCCATGGCGTATTTGGCGAACAGCTATGGTTTAGAATAAAAATAGGAATTGTTTTGGTTCTAATGCTAAACGGGATATTTTTTGGAAGGAAGCAAGGCGAAAAGCTACGAATGATTATGAGTAACGACAAAGCTTACTTAGCAGAACGGGTTGACCAAATTAAGGTGAACCTTAATATCTTTTTTACGGTACAACTGATATTGTTTTTCAGCATAGTTTTTTTAAGCATTTTCAAATTTAGTTAATCAAAAAAAAATGGAAATGCAACAAAACACGCCTATTTATAAGTTGGTAATTGTAGGCGCAAACGGCGGCATTGGCAGGCAGTGCGTTGAACAGGCCCTTCAGGCGGGACACTTGGTTACTGCAATATTACGAAACCCGGCCAAATTAGCAATCGAGCACCCCAATCTAAAAAAAGTAAGCGGTGATGTTATGCAACCCGGCGCATTTGAAAATCATTTTGAAAACCAGGATGCTGTGATTTCGGCAATAGGCGTAGCCGGCGGTTTCGGATCAGATAAACCCACAGCTTTATATTCGCAAGGCAATGCCAATGTTTTAAAAGCGATGGAACAAAAAGGCATAAAACGCATGTTCCTGATCTCGGCCAGTGCAATTGAAATAAGTCCCGTACTCCCATTTTATATCAGGCTTATTGAAAAATATGTAGTTCAAAAACTGCTGAAACATATGTATACCGATTTGCTCAAAATGGAGGCAGTGATAAAAAGCAGTAACATTAGCTGGACTATCATTAGACCACCGCAGCTTACAAACCAAGCCGTTACCGGCACATATCGCATAGCTATTAATACATTTCTTAAAAACTGCCTCAAAATATCAAGGGCCGATGTTGCACACTTTATCATCAATAACGTTGCTACCCGGGATACTTACCAGGCAACAGTTGAAATTGGATATTAACACTAAAATCCGCCAATGAAGCAGAGCACCTTTCACTACGTGTTAACTTAGTGATCCAAACAAAGCTGACTATTTCATATAGCAAAAAAAGACCTTTCCATTACTGAAAAGGTCTTTTGCTTTAGTACCCTGCGGATTATTTTCCGTAAACTATCCAGGAAGCTTTCGACCAGTCATTAGCAGGATCGATCGCACCTATATAGTTGGTTTTATCAAAGAATGAATCGGATAAGGAGCCATCAAACTTGCCCGCAACAATTGCCGGTGAACCTGTTTTAGGCAATAAGTTTGGAGCAGCATTGTTAAACGGATCGGTCAACATAATATCTGCTGCAGCAGTGAATGATTTTGTGCCATCACGGCCTTCAACTAAAGCTTTCAAACCTGCTGCGTCCAATAAACCAGCTGTAGCCAATTTGTCAACTTTATAAGGTGAAGTTACCGCCTGTAACAAGCTGTTTTTTAAACCGCTTGTCCCGGCAATATAATACTGCGCGGTTGGGTCATTATCCAGGTCTAAGCCCGCTTTTTGCCCCCCCATTACTATGGCATTAGCCAAAATAAATTTTGCACCTCTTCTCCAGCGCATACCGTAACCATAATCCGCAGATACTCCTGTGGCGTTATTAGGCCCTACAGCCGTAAAGTTCGACAACAAAGGGAATGTGTTAGGAGTTAATAAATAACCTTTAGCATCTGTTGTGTTATCCACTTCAAAATTGTTGGAGATATCACCGCTGGTACCTTTATTATCTGTAAATGCCGGATCTTTAACAGAGATCGCGTATTGGATCTTACCGTGATATCCGTCATCAAAATCAAAGTCATCATCAGCGTTGTTATAGGCAACCAGGTATTTAGCATTAAATGAACCCCCGAAAAACTCGTAAGCATCGTCAAGGCCGCGAAGCACTTCAATGTGGTCTATTTTGGTGCCGCTCCCTACGGTATACATACTTAAGCCGTTTACTTCATCACCAGGGTTAACCGCTTTACCGGCATATTCAATACGTACATATTGTAAAACACCTGAATTATCAGCATCGTTTGTGCCGCCGAATGGCTGGTGCTCGGTATCTACGCCACCTTCCAAAACAGCGTGGTTGCCATTACCCGTAGCCGATCCAACGATCACAAGGCCACCGAAATTACCTGGTTTCGGGTCAGCCTCCGCCGAGGTGAAAACAATTGGCTTATCAGCAGTTCCGGCGGCATTGATCTTGCTTCCTTTATAAATGATGAGGACACCTGCTGAGTCTTTATTGCTCACAATTTTGGTTCCCGGATCGATGGTTAAAGTTGCGTTATTATCCACGTAAACGTAACCGCGAAGCCTGTAAGTGATATCGGCGGTCCAGTGCGTGTCTTTAGTAATCTTTCCCCTAACATCCATTTTGGTAACAGCAGGAGGATTAACCGGCGGATTTGTACCCGGGTCATTGTTTTTTGAGCAGGAAGCTAATCCTATCATGGCTAATGAGCCAAGTAAATACAACGTTTTTTTCATAATAATTGTTAATAATAATTGATAATAAATTGAAGGCCTTTTACTGTATAGCGTGATTATTTTTTGAAACTGAAATTATATTTAAACGAAAGGGTTGTTCCAAAACCCGAATAACGGCTTTGGATTATTTTATCCTCTTTAGCATTATATGCGGTACTCCCCGAGCTTCCGTAATTATTATACAATGCAAAAGGCTGCGCAAGCAGGTCGGATACGGTCAGTTTAAGCTCGGCACGCTTTTTAAATAAAGCCTTACTTAGCTGCATATCGATCACATTCCGTGGCTTCTCATAGATGTCCACACCACCGGTAACGGCCCTGAAACGTAAACGCTCCCCTATCCTGTTATAAAGCACGTTGAAAGAAAAATCAGTACCTTCGGGTGTATAATACAGGCCCGAGTTAATCAGGTAGGGTGACTGTCCCTGAAGGGGGGTAGACGCGTTACGGCCATCAGCCAGCTTTACCTTGGCATTGATATAGGAAGCATTCACATAAAATGTTACATCATTCAAGAAACTTCCCTCAGCAATAAAATTCAGTTTCTTCCTCATCTCGGCTTCAAAACCGAAATCCTTGGCATTGAGCGCATTCTGATAAGTCAAAATATCGTTACCCTGATTAATCTGCTCGATCGGATTCTTAAATTTCTTGTAAAAAGCCGAAACCGAGATGATCTCCCCTCCTGACGGGTAATATTCAAAGCGAAGGTCTGCGTTATCAATTATACTTCGCTGCAGGTCCGGGTTACCGCTGACGATAAAGTTAGTCTGGTAGTCAAAATAGCGAAAACTGGCAAGCTCTCTGAACTCCGGACGGTTTACCGACCTGAAGTATGCCGCACGTAAATTGACCTTCTCCGATAAACTATAGGTCAGGTTACCCGAAGGCAGAACATCAGTATTATTATATTTCTGTTCGGTCTGGCCCAGCGGTTTGAGCGATTGCGCATACCGTTCAACACGTGCCCCCCAAACCAAACGGATTTTTTTGCTCAGCTTATTGTCCAGCATCACATACCCCGCGTCCTGATCGGCTTTTCCTTTGTAATCGGTGGAGCTAAGGTCCAGGCGCGACAGATCGATCCCGTTTTGAGCGATACTTTGAGGACTGAACACATTAAAGATCGTATAACCGCCGGTGAGCGGGATTGCTTTGTTTCCGAAGCCGATGGCGTCAGTGTATCCCAGCGCGTCAATGCTGAAATCACGGTCACGATGAGAAATAAGACCACCGAATTTCAATTTCTGCGACTCATTAAGCCACTTGAACGGAACTGCCAGGTTTGCTTTCGCACCGTAAATATTTTCATTTAATTTTGAATACACACGGCCAAGGTCATTAGGTTTGGGGCTGTTTTCGCTGGATAATGAGATATATTCGGGCTGGTTCAAAGGTGTATAGATGGTTACGATCCTTTGATCGGGCTGGTTCCGGTATGATAAACCGTAGGAAGCATTCCAGTCAAAAATAATATTCTTTTTGCCCAGCGTGTGCTGTCCTTCCAATGCAGAAGTATAAATGCCGTTTTGAGTTGTCTCTACAGAGTAGCCTTTGTAGCGCAGCGGGTCTGTTTGACCGGCCTCAAAATTCAGGGCATTGTTGGTTTGCTCGAAGTCAACAGAAAAATCGTTGTTGTAAAGGTTTCTCCAGGCAATTTTGTTTTTTCCGAATGTATAAGCGAAATTCAGCAAACCGCCAAGGCTTTTATAATTGGTGTAAGTATTACGGTCAAAGCTGTACAGAGGAAGCTCTTTCGACGCGTCATTGAACCCGGTATAGCCAATTCTGTCACCAAATGACGCTCGGTGCCCATTGCTGTAGTTCAGACTGAAATTATAACCCAGGCGATTGCCATTAGTATTGGTCTTAGAGTTGCCCGTGGAAAATTGGAAACCAATATTGGGAAGGCTCATTTGCGCTTCTTTATAATAAAAGGTATTGGGAAATTGCTGCGCTATAGCGATTTTTTCGGCACTTGTTGTCCCGGATGTATAGTCTTTTTTCACATTAGAATAAGCTGCAGGCAGCTTTCGTGAACCGTCATCGAATCCAAGGAAATCATATTTACCGTTAGGCCTCGCATCGATAAAGTTATTCTTAAGGGTAGTTTTGGAATTATAGCCAACACTTAGCGCCACTTCCAGGAACCTGCTGTCGGGAATATCTTTGGTAATAGTATTGATCGTACCACCCGCAAAATCACCGGGCAGATCGGGCGTCGCCGTTTTGTACACGATAATATTATCGACAAGACTTGAAGGAATGATGTCAAAAGCAAAAGCTTTTTTATCCGGTTCAGAACTTGGCAGCGTTGTCCCGTTCATCATATTGTTATTATACCTTTCGGATAAACCACGGATAACAACGAATTTGCCCTCCTGCACGCTTGTTCCGCTGACGCGTTTCAAAACGTCACCAGTATTCCGGTCAGGGGATTTACGGATCATATCGGCAGATATACCATCACTTAATTGTATACTATTCTTCTGCCTTGCGTAAAGGGCGTTTACTGAAGCCTGGCGGTATGTAGCTTTCACAACAACTTCATTAAGAGCCTGCGTTGACGATTGGGTCAAAGCGACATCCAGCGAGGTTACTGCACCTGCCTGAACTTCCACATCAGAAACCGATTTGCTCTGGTAACCGATGTATTTAACAACGATACTGTATTTGCCCGGCTGAAGTCCACTCAATATATACCGGCCTTCCACATTGGTGGCAGCGCCCTTGCTGCCGCTCTGTAAGCCAACTGTCGCGCCTATGAGTGTTTCACCAGTCTTTTGGTCGATTACCTTACCGGCAATTTTACCCAATGACTGTGCAAATGAATTGGAGCTTATTAAAAAACTTAAAATAATGAAAGGAAAGAGCCGAGTAAACTTTTGCATAATCTTAAATGACGCTCAAAATTATCGGCGATAAATTAAGCCAATGTTAAGTTCATATTATCAAAAAGAATATATTGAATAATCGATATTATAGACAATATTAAATAGGTCAAGAAGCTTCCAACATTCAAAAAACAAACTCTATTTTAGCACGATCAAATAATTGTAAACAGCGATGGCACAAAAGAAAACAGAAGAGTTCAGTTATCCCGACCAGTTCATCTCAGATGTATCCATAGCACTGTCGCATCCCGGTAGGATCTCTATTATCCGTATCATTGCCCGGAAACCTGGGATTACCACAGGCGAGCTCGTGGAATTTCTACCGTTCGCACAATCTACAGTATCCCACCATTTGAAGGAGTTGATCAAAACCGAATTGATCTCGGTTAGCATCGATGGAAAAAGATCTTTGTATACATTAAATGAAAATATGTGGAGCAGATTCGCCAGACATTATGGTCGCCTCGTGGAAGAACTGGGCATACCGGATTCCCACGAAGCTGAACCGGAACAACATTAATTTATATTCTATAATATCGTATCTATGCCCGGTTCAAATATGGATATCAATAAAGCAGATCTGGAACTTTGCAACTTTGCCAGGTTGCTGGCGCTCCCAATCAGGGTATATATCTTCAAAGCGCTTATCGCTAATAACAACATACTATCTCAAGAGGTATTGCTTTCTCTTCCTTTTAACCCAGGGCAATTAACGAAGCATATAACCGATCTTAAAAAAGCAGGCTTTGTAACCATCAGACGCGAGAATAGAAAGATCAGATATGAGCTTAAAACATCCGATATAAAGCGCCCTGCCAGGCAGTTGGCCGATCTTTTCAAAATCATCGGCAGCTACGCACCTATTGAGCCACTAAACCCTAACACCGCCGCTTCCGGGAAAGAGAGCCTCCCACCTGCCGCTTTGAGCTTTGGTAGGTTGATCAAAAAGTATAGGACAACATTAAAGTTTTCACAAGAATATTTATCCGCAGAACTTGGAATGAACCGGAGCGACTTAAGCAGGATAGAATCAAATAAAAAGGACTTTCCTCCGGGGAAGCTACAATTGCTGGCGCTGGCACTATCTGTTGAATATGATGTATTAAAAAAGCAATTCTATAGCTTCAAAATTGTGGAAATGGTTGACAAAAGCGGGTTTGACGAGGCCGTATTAAAAAATGTCAGTCACGTGCTGCAGGCCGGCATTCCCGTCTCCGAACATTTCCCAACCAAGCGGGCTACCCGATAAAGGCTGTTTATATTACATTCATATGTTATGTAGGAGATTGTCACGCCCCCTTAGTGATATCCTTTTTAATGCAATGGCTGAGCATAATTCAGTATAACATTAAATGTATATTAAAGGCAACAAGCGAAGATTGAATCGATCTTACGATATAAACTCATTTTTCATGCAATTTAATCTTCATATGTAACCTGTTTAATACCAATTGCCCAACTTGCTCACCCTCTTCTGTTCCAACTATGCAGGAATTTTTAAAATGTATACCGCCATAAACGCGCGATATGCCCGCTTCCATTGCTGCTTCCCTAAAAGATCTAAAGCTACGGGGTGCTATTCCAAACTCAGTCTCTGATGTATCCCGGTATGCAAAATTATCTCCGAATTGGTTGGTCAAAATCTCGGCTGCTGCTGCCGAGATTACAGCATGGCCGCTTACGTATTCGGGGAATGAGGGCGTTTGAATATATGTTTTCCAGTCAGGGTCCAAATATTTGGTTATTACAGTCTCGGGGCGAACTAAATTATATTTATACTTAAAATACCAGCAATTGATAAATGCATCGAATAAAGCAATCGATGTTTCAGCATATGCACAAACTGTGCTGCTAAAATCGGCCTTGCACGTTTCTGAGGCTATCCCCGCGATATTCATCCAATGCCCGCCCGGTGAGAACTTCTTAGTTCCAAAGGTGGCATGTCCCACAACGTTTAACTTAAAGGCATTATCATCCCAAAAATCAGCGATGTGTTTTTGCTCTTTGGTAAGATTTGTACCAATAGACTTTACATCTAATACGTCCTTATAAAACTGGCTATTTATGTCCTTCATATCAAATAAAGGAGGTCGTGGTGGCGCCACTTGCGAAGCAGAATCGAGTATCAAAGGCCTGATCTCTCCCCAATGCGGTTCCAATGCTTGTGAATACATAGGTGGTGTAGGTACCCAACGCCCTTCTTTTTTTGTAACCGTGTATTTGTTAGCGGATCGTGTTTGTGCATAATGATCCGTTTTGCTCCATTTCATAATGTGCTTTGCAACTACATCTGAATAGTTCACCGAATGCTCAAATACATCAGAAGGCATTCCGCCATCTTTTGCTTTCTTTTTTAATGCATCGACATATTCATCCATACTCCCCTCTGGAAATGTAACCGCATTCCCTACATAGCAAAAGGCAAGCAAGGATGCAAACGGGTAATCAATTTCAACACCCGGAGCAGGTTTTGGGGTAGCGGTTAAATGCCTGATTTGACCTGCCAACGACCGGAATTTTTTAGGATCCTGGGCGGATATTACCTCGTATGCGGCGATGTTAGCATACGCATAGTTACGGGAAGCAATGACTGGGGGGAAATTATTTTCAAGTATAATGTCATTTAATTTTTTTTCCGTAATACGGTACAATTCCGGGTTATCAGTTATCTTTTGATAATCAGTTTTTTGGCAGGAACTAAGCAAAATGATAATCCCTGAAAGCCAAAGTAAAAAACGATTCATAAAAATTTATTAATTGTGACGCAGCATAGCTACTATATGAAAAGGTGCTTTTATTTGATAATAGTCATTGGCTCCGAAAAAGCCTTGTCGCTATCCAAAAATGATAGCGACATTTAAATCTACGGCCCATGGTAATTAGTCGGAACTATTGTCCCGGTATCTTCGGGCTTTGAAATTTGCTGCGTTTTGCGATAAAACAGATGCTTACCAATATTGCCGCATGTATTAATTGTATTTCGTCTGATTAATTATTAAAATTAAAGCTTAAACATGTCGCTTATAAATTGCCTTTTTTTAACTCATCCACAGCATAGTGAGCCGCGCGTGCGGTAAGCGCCATGTAAGTGAGCGATGGGTTTTGACAGGCGCTTGAAGTCATGCAGGCCCCATCAGTTACAAACACATTTTGCGCGTCCCAAACCTGATTGTGCGCGTTGAGTACCGATGTTTTTGGATCTTTACCCATACGTGCACTCCCCATCTCGTGAATGCCCTGACCAATTGCATAATTTTTATCCCAGGTTGTGATATTCTTTACCCCGGCCGCTTCATACATGGCCACCAATTCTTTAATAATATCCCTACGCATGCTTAGCTCATTCTCTTTCAAACCCGCATCCATTGAAAGTACAGGCAGCCCCCACTTATCTTTCACATCTTTATTAAGCGTTATTTTGTTATCGTGATAGGGCAAAATTTCACCAAAACCTGTCGCTCCGATATGCCATGCACCAGGTTCTGTAAGTGCATCTTTAAAATCAGCACCTATATTCATTTCCGCAACATCCCGGCTCCAGCCGTCCCTGCTGGCGCTTCCCTGGTAACCATAGCCGCGCAGGAAGTCCCTTTTATCACCAAACAAGTTAACAAAACGGGGAATATAAAAACCATTCGCCCTGCGGCCAAAATAGTATTTGTCTTCGAAGCCTTCTATTGTTCCTTGTGCGCCGAGCATATAATGATGATCCATAATATTATGTCCTAATTCGCCGCTGCTACTGCCTAATCCGCCTTGCCATACATCTGTTGCGGTATTCATCAAAACCCATGCACTGTTCAGTGCAGAAGCATTCAGGAATACAATTTTTGAATAAAATTCATAGGTTTTATTCGTTTCGCCATCCAGCACCTCAACACCCGTCGCTTTGCTGGTGTCTTTATCGTACAAAATTTTGGTTACGATTGACCATGGCCTCACGGTAAGGTTACCCGTTGCCATTGCTGCGGGCAGCGTTGAAGATTGGGTACTGAAATAGCCGCCAAATGGGCAACCCTCCCAGCACCGGTTTCTAAACTGACACTGCGTTCTTGCCTGGATAGGCGCGGTAAGATTGGCCACGCGGCCTATAAACATGTGGCGCTGTCCCTTGTAAAAAGCTTTTATTCTTGATGCCACATCTTTTTCCACACAATTTAGTTGCATAGGCGGCAAGTAGTGCCCATCGGGTAAATGGGGCAAGCCCTCCGTCGATCCACTTATTCCGGCAAATTTTTCTACATAGTCATACCATGGCGCCAGTTCTTTATAACGAATAGGCCAATCAACAGCAATACCATCTTTTGCATTAGCTTCAAAATCAAAATCACTCCACCGGTAGCTTTGCCGCCCCCATAAAGTAGACCTTCCGCCTAACTGATATGAACGCCACCAGGTAAACGGTTTAACTTCCACATAGGGACAATCTTTTTCATTTACCCATGACTTCATCAGGGGTTCCTGGGCCGCGGTCCCGTACATAGCCCAATCCCGGGATATAACAGGGTTATCTGTTTTCTGCTGTAAGGTAGCATTGCCCCGGTGTTCAAATTCCCATGGATCTTTTGTAGCGGTAACATAATCCTTTATATGCTCATAATTACGACCGCGTTCAAGCATTAATACTTTCAGCCCTTTTTCGGTTAATTCCTTTGCAGCCCATCCGCCGCTAATCCCCGAGCCGATTACAATAGCATCGTAGGTGTTTTGAATTTTAGCTTTGGTATTTACGTTCAATGAATCTATTGGCATTTGACTATATTTAGATTTATGGTATTCGGTTAAATTATAGTTCGGCAATTTCTATTTTTCGGTAATAAATTTCTGCTTCTTCGGATTGTATAATTATCCGCCCATCATTCAACGATGGTAATTCGGTTGTATTTTACTACCACCCTATTTACAATGCAGGTAATTTTATTTTATCACTATTCCCTTTACTGTATTCCATTTACTCCTTTTTTATCCGGAGCCTTTACCAGTACCTCTGTTTTATCATTATTTTTAGCTACGATCAGCAGCTTATTGTTTCCGGCTTTAATCTCTTTTATATCACGTACGGCCCCTTTTATTACGATGCCGCTTACCTGAGGCTTAACTGCCGTAAAGCCACCTTTCCCGTCTCCTTTAAGCAGCAGTCCATAGCTGGCATCGTAGATCCCTGCTTCCGGTTTTGACTGGTAAAAGTTGCCTCCCAGCACAATGTCCTTTTTCCCATCCCCGTCATAGTCTTTCACCACCAGCCCAAAAACCGTCGAAAACTGCGCCTCCACCGGCAATGGCTTCATCAGGAACTTGCCATTCCGCTTATTCAGCAGCACACTGCTCCGCATTTCGCAGGCATCCAGCTTAACCATCTTTTGTAACAGGTCCCTGCCAAATATATCTTCCATCGTTTGTTCCTTATACTGGGCGTACCGCAGGTATTTCTTCTTCAGATAAGGAAGTTCGCCTACCAGGTCATGCCTCAGTGCCATCGGGTATTGTTTGTCGCCGTTATAGGTGCATATTATATCTTCTATGCTGCCCGTGCCGCTAAAGTCCCCAACATACATGCTTACCGGCTTCGCTCTGGTTGCCTTAAACCTGGAGTTTAGCCCGTGATTGCCGGCTACTATATCCGGGTAACCATCGCCGTCTATGTCCGCAATCTCCAGGCGGTTCCACCACCCATTACTCCACTCCAGACCCGCTTCGCGCGTTACTTCCTTTAAACGCCCCCCTTCATTATGGAATATCCGGATCGGCATATACTCCCCGCAGGTTACCAGGTCTGGTTTTCCGTCGCGGTCATAATCAAACCATTTGGCATCCGTAACCATACCCAATTCCGTTAAGCCCGGGGCCCTCTCCTCGGTTACATCTGTAAAAAAGCCTTTGCCATTATTCTGCAGGAGATAACCCTTGCACGGGTAGCCATATTCACCCGGCTTTAACCGCACTCCAACAAACAGGTCCTGGTCCCCGTCCCCGTCAACATCTGCTGCCGTTACGCAGGAGCTGCTCTCAAACTGAAATGACGGCAGCACCTGTTGCGATTTGCTGAAATTACCCTTCCCATCATTGATATATAGCCGGTCGATCAGATCCGTCGAGTTAGCCGAGAACTCGTTGCCTCCGCTGCATACATACAGGTCCTGGTCCCCGTCGCCATCCGCGTCGAAAAACAAACAGTCCGTATCTTCACTGGCCTTATCCTGCTCAAACAGCTTTTCGTTGCTCCGTTTAAAACGACCCGCCCGGGTTTGGATATATAATGCGCCTGGCTGGTCCTTGGCCCCGCAGATATAGAAGTCTTCCAAACCGTCGCCGTTGACATCGCCTTTACCTATCCGCGGGCCATCCGCCGAGTGCATCTGGAAGATCAGCTTTTCCCTGTCAAAATCTATAAAGTCATTTTCCTTGTGCACAAAGTCTATCCCATGGTTATCTGTACTTTGCTCAAATACCGGCTTTGAACCGGCTGCCCCTCGCACTGCTTTCCCGGGCAGTTCTGATTCAACCTCCTTTACCGTGATCGTCTGGTTCGGTTTTACTCCTTTTAATACTTTCTGCTTACCACAAGGCCATTTTACCGCTATCGAATCGATCTCCTTTATTTTACCTAACCCGAAATTCAAACGGGTGTCTACGCTCGATTCAAATCCCCGCGACGGAACCTGCTCCTGGTAGTTTAAGGTATGATTATAGTATAACGTTACCTGTGCCCCTACGCCAAACCGGTTCCTCCCCTCGCCCTGCAATACTACTTTCAAATATTTATTCGCCGGCTCCAGCTTCCTGCTGTTGTTTCGGTAGATAAAGGCCGGCATATTTACATTGTTCACCACCAGGTCAAGCGCCCCATCGTTATTTAAATCACCATACGCCGAACCATTCGAAAAACCCGGATCACCAAGTCCCCATTCGACTGCCTTATTGGTAAATGTCAGGTCCCCATTGTTTCGGTAGGCATAGTTAGGCACAGCCTCCGAGGGCATACTATCTATTAGCTTCTTGTAATTTATGCCTTTGTTTGTCCAAACACTTCCCATTCCGTTCCGATCGGATAAACGTTGAATATAGTCCTGGTTTGTTAAGTCCTTATAAATACCGTTAGCGATAAAAACATCTTTGAATCCATCATTGTCAAGATCAGTGATCAACGCTCCCCAGCTCCAATCGGTTGCATGAACTCCCGAAAGCCGGCCTATCTCGCTAAAAGTTCCGTTGCCATTATTTAATTGGAGCGTGTTCCTGGTAAACTGGTGATAATAATCATATCTTAAATCAAGCTGGTATTTATCCCAGTTTTCAAAAGTGGTATTTGTTTTAAGCCTTGATTCTGATGCCGGAAGCATATCCGTCACAAAAATATCAGGATGTGCATCGTTGTTGATATCGGCCAGGTCGGCTCCCATTGATGCATTACTAATGCTTTTCATCTGATCCTCAAGCGATTCTTTAAACGTACCGTTGTGATTATTAATATATAGATAATCACGTTCAAAAAAATCGTTGGAAACATAGATGTCGTCCCAGCCATCCCCATTTACATCTCCCACACTTACCCCCAAACCAAAACCAATCACACTACCATAAATACCGGCCTGTTCACTCACATCGGTAAAATGGCCGCCATCATTCCTGAATAATTTTTGCCCTCCCAATAAATCTCTTTTATTCCGTTCATTGTTCTGAATATTAAAGCTACCGATTGCCTTAAAAGAATTGCTTAACATAAAGAGGTCCAGGTCTCCGTCATGATCATAATCAAAGAAAACAGCGTGGGTTGAGTATCCATTTACGCCAATTCCATATTCTTTTGCCCGTTCGGTAAAGGTGAGATTACCGTTGTTGATGTATAATTCATTCTGCTTATGATCGCCTTTAACATCGCCACTATTGCAAACATAAATATCCAACAACCCATCACCATTAACATCGGCCATAGTAACACCGGTAGACCATCTGCCGAGCTTGGTAATTCCGGCTTTCCCGGTTATGTCTTCAAGCTGAAAATTGCCTTTGTTTAAATATAGATGACTGGGCACCATGTTGCCCACCAAAAAAATATCCGGCAATCCGTCATTATTGATATCTCCTATTGCTACACCGCCACCGTTATAAAAATTACGATAAGTAAAAATATTGAAATTAGCATCATACGATAATTGGTTAACAAAATCGATATGCGTTTCATTGGAATTTAAAAGTTCAAAAAGTTTATTGCCACCTCCGCTTTGCTTTTTCTGGCAACTGGTTAAAGCCAATAAAAAGAACACAAAACAGTACCTGATGCTAAAAACATCATGAATAGTTTTTTCTGTCAAAAAAGTAAAATTCACCTTATTTTTTTTCATCTGTCAGTAAATCAGTGTAATCTACTTTTACATGGGCGTCATCATATTTCCCGATGATAATTCTACGGTTGCCATCTACCTGCACAAAAATCGTCCCTTTAGCCGGGTCCGTTATACGGATAAAGTCCTTTTCCTTATACCATTTTTTCAGCATATTTAATACATCCAACTGCAGGCTATCAGCAAACATTTGTTTATTCCAAGGGGCGAAAGCATCGTAACTAAAACTCACTCTCATTTTGCTAATCTTACCTTGCCGAAAATCAGGGTAGAAATTCATGGAAGCCGGATATTTCAATTCCTTATTTAGTTTGTATAAAACTGTTGTATTGCCGGGGCCTGCAAAAAAGATCCCTTTTTTATTCATTTCCCAACAGTGGGTATAAAACTCTTTTGAGGTCATCCCTAATTTTATTCCCTGAAACAGGCTATCTCTTCTCACCCCCCGCGAAAGTTCACTCGCTACTACGTTTTCATACTTTCTGTCGTCTGAATTACAAGAAAATACAGAAATGAGGCATAAAACAACCAGGATCCCTTTAAAATATCTCATAGTTAACCACCATCTTATTTAAAACTCAACACCTCTGTTTTATCATTATTTTTAGCTACAATCAGCAGCTTGTTGTTTCCGGCTTTAATCTCTTTTATATCACGTACGGCCCCTTTTATTACGATGCCGCTTACCTGAGGTTTAACTGCCGTAAAGCCACCTTTCCCGTCTCCTTTAAGCAGCAGTCCATAGCTGGCATCGTAGATCCCTGCTTCCGGTTTTGACTGGTAAAAGTTGCCTCCCAGCACAATGTCCTTTTTCCCATCCCCGTCATAGTCTTTCACCACCAGCCCAAAAACCGTCGAAAACTGCGCCTCCACCGGCAATGGCTTCATCAGGAACTTGCCATTCCGCTTATTCAGCAGCACACTGCTCCGCATTTCGCAGGCATCCAGCTTAACCATCTTTTGTAACAGGTCCCTGCCAAATATATCTTCCATCGTTTGTTCCTTATACTGGGCGTACCGCAGGTATTTCTTCTTCAGATAAGGAAGTTCGCCTACCAGGTCATGCCTCAGTGCCATCGGGTATTGTTTGTCGCCGTTATAGGTGCATACTATATCTTCTATGCTGCCCGTGCCGCTAAAGTCCCCAACATACATGCTTACCGGCTTCGCTCTGGTTGCCTTAAACCTGGAGTTTAGCCCGTGATTGCCGGCTACTATATCCGGGTAACCATCGCCGTCTATGTCCGCAATCTCCAGGCGGTTCCACCACCCATTACTCCACTCCAGACCCGCTTCGCGCGTTACTTCCTTTAAACGCCCCCCTTCATTATGGAATATCCGGATCGGCATATACTCCCCGCAGGTTACCAGGTCTGGTTTTCCGTCGCGGTCATAATCAAACCATTTGGCATCCGTAACCATACCCAATTCCGTTAAGCCCGGGGCCCTCTCCTCGGTTACATCTGTAAAAAAGCCTTTGCCATTATTCTGCAGGAGATAACCCTTGCACGGGTAGCCATATTCACCCGGCTTTAACCGCACTCCAACAAACAGGTCCTGGTCCCCGTCCCCGTCAACATCTGCTGCCGTTACGCAGGAGCTGCTCTCAAACTGAAATGACGGCAGCACCTGTTGCGATTTGCTGAAATTACCCTTCCCATCATTGATATATAGCCGGTCGATCAGATCCGTCGAGTTAGCCGAGAACTCGTTGCCTCCGCTGCATACATACAGGTCCTGGTCCCCGTCGCCATCCGCGTCGAAAAACAAACAGTCCGTATCTTCACTGGCCTTATCCTGCTCAAACAGCTTTTCGTTGCTCCGTTTAAAACGACCCGCCCGGGTTTGGATATATAATGCGCCTGGCTGGTCCTTGGCCCCGCAGATATAGAAGTCTTCCAAACCGTCGCCGTTGACATCGCCTTTACCTATCCGCGGGCCATCCGCCGAGTGCATCTGGAAGATCAGCTTTTCCCTGTCAAAATCTATAAAGTCATTTTCCTTGTGCACAAAGTCTATCCCATGGTTATCTGTACTTTGCTCAAATACCGGCTTTGAACCGGCTGCCCCTCGCACTGCTTTCCCGGGCAGTTCTGATTCAACCTCCTTTACCGTGATCGTCTGGTTCGGTTTTACTCCTTTTAATACTTTCTGCTTACCACAAGGCCATTTTACCGCTATCGAATCGATCTCCTTTATTTTACCTAACCCGAAATTCAAACGGGTGTCTACGCTCGATTCAAATCCCCGCGACGGAACCTGCTCCTGGTAGTTTAAGGTATGATTATAGTATAACGTTACCTGTGCCCCTACGCCAAACCGGTTCCTCCCCTCGCCCTGCAATACTACTTTCAAATATTTATTCGCCGGCTCCAGCTTCCTGCTGTTGTTTCGGTAGATAAAGGCCGGCATATTTACATTGTTCACCACCAGGTCAAGCGCCCCATCGTTATTTAAATCACCATACGCCGAACCATTCGAAAAACCCGGATCACCAAGTCCCCATTCGACTGCCTTATTGGTAAATGTCAGGTCCCCATTGTTTCGGTAGGCATAGTTAGGCACAGCCTCCGAGGGCATACTATCTATTAGCTTCTTAATTACTTCCTTCTCACTACCCATCATTTTTCTTACTTGTATCGGGTTAGCCATAAATTGGATATAATCCTGATCGGTTAGGTCTTTATAAATACCGTTGCTAACGAAAATGTCTTTAAACCCATCATTATCCATATCCGAGATCAGCGCGCCCCAACTCCAGTCGGTTGCATGAACTCCCGAAAGCCGGCCTATCTCGCTGAAGTTTATCTTATTTTCGGCTAAGTTTTTATTCATAACCGGGCCCTGGTTCAGCTGCAAAACATTGCGAAGGAATTGCTGATAATATCCATTTTGGAGGTCGGACTGATACTTATCCCAGTTTTCAAAAGCTGTTTTTGTTTTTAACCTTGATTCCGGTTCAGGAAGCATATCAGTCACATAAATATCAGGATAGCCGTCATTATTGATGTCGGCTATGTCAGCTCCCATTGAGTTTTGGCTCAATTCCCTAATTGCGTCGGTAAGGCACTCTTTAAAGGTGCCGTCGCGATTATTAATGTAGAGGTAATCACGTTCAAAAAAATCGTTGGAAACATAGATATCGTCCCAGCCATCCCCGTTTACATCAGAAATAGTTACACCTAATCCAAAACCAATTTTGCTACTGTATATTCCTGCTTGTTGGGTCACGTCTGTAAAATGACCACCGTCGTTACGATACAGTTTATTCCCACCCAGGGGATCAGGAATATTGCGCTGATCTTTGATCAAATCATAGTTCCCTACCGAACGAAACGAATTATTAAGAAGGTAGCAATCCAGGTCTCCGTCGTGATCGTAATCAAAGAAAACAGCATGAGTACACAAGCCTTTATTATTTAACCCATATTCGGCCGCTTTTTCGGTAAACGTGAGGTTACCATTATTAATGAATAACTGATTACTTCTGTTTTTCCCGGAAAAATCGCCCGACTTACATATATAAATATCCAACAGCCCATCGCCGTTAATATCCGCAAAGGTAACGCCCGTTGACCATACACCTGCCGAAGAGAGCCCAGCCTTATCGGTTATGTCTTCGAACTGAAAGTTGCCTTTGTTTAAATAGAGTCTGTTTGATTTTTGATTTCCGCAAAGGAAAACATCCGGCAAGCCGTCATTATTAATATCTCCAATACCAACACCGCCACCGTTATAAAAATTACGGTAGGTATAAACATTCAATTGTTCGGTATATTTAACATCATTGGCAAAAGTTATTCCCGTGGATGATGAAGGAAGCAGTGAAAAAAGTTTGTTGCCTTCGTCTTTTTTAGGTTCGATGGGATTGCAGCCCATCAAAAATAAAAATGCAAAAAAAGGTACCTGCCGAATATAGCTGGCCTCTGTGCATGAAGCATATATCTTTGCCGCCATAACGGAACGCCAAAAGGCTGTGAAAAATAAAATGACCTTTGGGGAGCTACGTTTTATTGGAGAATAAACCAATAATACAATTGGCTCAGGAATAATATTAAGTACCCGTTTAATCATTCACTTTATATAAAATAAGTTCCTTTTAACCTTGTTCAAATATTGTAGCCGTCGCAATTTCTAAACCTGATGGGTTGACAACAACTCAATCAAAACAGCAAAGCACAATCAACTAATAATCAAACATTTAAATCAACATTCAGGTCAATTAGGTAAACCCGTGGTATTTAATGAGGAAAGCAAGTAATAAATCACTTGCTTTCCTTAAAAGAGCACCTTTGCCAAACTCAAAGCATTTTATCAATACCCGGGGTTTTGTTTCAGGTTTGGATTTGCATTAATTTGAGGTTCGGGTACCGGAAAAATATTAACGTGAGCATCCGGATCGGCCGGGTGGAAACGGTACGCGTCATTATAAACACCAAAACGGATCATATCCTGCCTTCTGTAGCTTTCTGCGAACATTTCCCGGCCGCGCTCTGCTAAAAATATTAAAGGAGTTAAACTGGTGAATGGTGCAACCCCTCCATGTACTGTTCGGATTTGATTAACCAAGGCAAGCGTAACCGGGTCGTTCCAATTGCCACTTTTTCTGGCTAATAATTCGGCCTTCATCAGCAAAATATCGGCGTATCTATAAATTGCCAAATCATTATCCAAACTTGACTGCATACCTTTATAAAATTGCCATTTACCAATACGAGCACCCGCCTGTCTCCAGGCATTAGGCTGCAGTTCGTTAATGTAAGGGGTAAAGGTAATAGGCGGACCATTAGGATCCGTCACATCTGCACCGCCGTCCGTTAAGGGGGTTACCCCATCAGCCTGGTATTGAGGTCCCACAAGGAAATTATTCAGCATCCGTTTGTCGAGTGTGCCGGTAGTAGGTGTACCTTTGGGGTCAAGGCCTACAACAGTTCCCTGCGGGCCGGGGTTTTGCGCCGGGTCAATATAGGATTGGTAAAATTCCTGTACCGAAGCAAATCCATTCCATGGCTGGTTATTCATTTGATAAGTGTTCTGGCTTTGCAAGTGCAAGGTCTCCATATTCATATTAAAGCCGCCCGCTTTAACCCCATCAAACGGTATCGCCCAAATAGACTCGGTTGAGCCCGTATTATTCCTTGAAAAGTTGTCGGCGTAATTATTCATCAGCGTATACTTACCGGAATTAATAATTACATCACATGCAGCTAATGCTTTATCATATTGTGGGGTTCCGGTATAAGTTTGGGCATTTAAATATAACTTGGCCAAAGTTGCTTCAGCAACATAATAAGTAACGCGGCCGTAGTATGGGCCATCGCCTGTGCCTATTTTGGGTAGTTTTTCAATATTTGCCAGTAATTCTGATTCAATAAAAGTGTAAACCTCGGCCCGGCTTTTGGTTGCAGGGGGTTTGGTATCCGAAAAATCAGTGGTGATAGGCACGTTGCCAAACAAATCAAGCAGCCAGTAGTAGTAAATGGCCCTTAAACATTTTAATTCTGCTACATAAGTAGCAGCAGTTGGTGATTTACTTACAGCCAGGGCGGCTAAAATTTTGTTACAAGTGGTAACCCCGCCGAAACCAAGGCTCCAGCCATTAGCTGGTTGCGAATCGGTGCTGTTGGTTTTATGTGTTTTTAAACGTACCCAGTGCCCACCGTCACCCCAGTCAGCGCCCCGTGTTGGTACAACAACCTCGTCGGTAGTAACCTCATTTAAGTTAAAGAAAGCACCGTTGTAACCATAAATAGAAGAATATGCAGCGCCCACGGCGGCCGCCAGTTGCTTGTCTGTTTTATAAAAACTATCCTCAGTTACCTGATCGTAGAGCAATGCTTTTTCATCCAGCTTTGTACATGAAGCCGCAGCAAGAAACACCAGCAACGAATATCTTGTTAATGATTTATGTTTCATAATTTGTATATATTAAACTTTGAAATACCTTAATTAAAATCCCAAATTAACGCCGAGGGTAAATGACCTTGTATAAACCCATGTCTCCCTGCGGTCGATACCCGGAGCTAACACATTTCCGGAGTCAGCGTACCTAACCTCCGGGTCAACACCTGTATAACCGGTAATAGTGAAAAGGTTCTGGCCCGAAATATAGGCTCTCAAACTGCTAATCATCCCCGGTTTACTGCTCTTGGCAATCTTGAAAGTATAGCCAAGCGTTGCGTTATCCAGTTTCAGGAAAGATGCTTTTTCAACGTCATAACTGCTGTATGCGGCACCATCGGTAACTTTGGGATTGAAATATTTGGTATTTACTATATTGTAGCTGGTTGCAACATTTGGATTTTCGTAAAACGCGCGGTAAGTATTGATTAACTGATGACCGATAGATGAGCGAAGAAAAAAGTTAAAATCGAACTGTTTGTATCTAAAGGCGTTGGTAATCCCAAATTCAAATTTAGGTAAGCCATTACCAATAACCTGGCGTGGTGCATTTGCCAACCCAACAGTGCCGCCTTTACCGTCAGAGTACTGGTATACGCCATTTGCGTCAACACCTACATATTTGGGCCCGTAAAGTATACCGATCGGCTGACCTTCTACCGCCCTCGTTAACTGCGTGGCTTCCTGGCCAGGAGTGCCAAGGTTGGTAGCCCCTACGTACGAACCTTTTAAAGCGTCAATCAGCTTTGTTAAAACTACGTGGTAACTTGAAATATTGCCACCGGTAGTCCAACTGAAGTCAGGTGTTTTAATAGCTTCATAACTTAGAGCTAATTCCACACCCGAGTTACTCAGTTCGCCAATATTTTCCCAGGTATTGTTGAATAACGCCGGCGGCGAAGGCACCGTAACGTCAAAAATCAAGTCGGTAGTTTTCCTGTTAAAATAGTCAAAGGTACCGGTTAACCTTCCGTTTAACAGTGAAAAGTCTAACCCGATATCTGTTTCAGCTTTTTTCTCCCATTTCAGACCAGGGTTAGGATTTCTGGTGCCACTGTAGGTGCTCAGATATACACCATTACCCGCATAATAGGTACCGCCGCTATTTGATAAAGTAGACAATGAAAGATACGGAAACGGTGGTAACGCACCGGTAACACCGTAGCTGCCGCGCAATTTGAGGTTGCTTATACTTTGAATCTTTAATATTCTGCTCAAATCAAAACCTGCACTAACAGCAGGAAAAAAGCCCCATTTGTTATTTACACCAAACTCTGTTGAACCGTCTCTTCTTAAACTGGCCGAAAGGAAAGCGATATTATCATAGTTTAAGTTTACCCGCCCGAAAAACGAGATCAGCTTATTCTCATTTTTATAACTTTCAACTACACCTATACCATTTTTAAAATCAAGAGCGGCTGCAAAATTCTGACCCGAAGCATCAGTTACAAAATTACCGCCCTGGGCATCAAATCCCTGGTAGAAGAAATCCTGATACGAATATCCGGCGACAGCGGCAATCTCCAGTTTATGTATTGTTTTGTCGTAAGACAAGGTACTTTCAAGTAAACTGTTTTCAGATTCATCATCAAATTTTGCAGAAATGCCCGAACGGCTAAAACCACTGCCCAACGGGAAGCCCCTGGAAATAAAGGCTGTAGTTGGGGAGTACTCTGAATGATAAATGCTTGTTGTTTGTTTAAAATATTTAGTAGCAAATTTCAGCCCTTTGGTTAGCTCATAGGTCGCAGTTCCGCCAATATTAAACTTCTTATTCCGCGCTTCGTTAGTATTTTGAACCAACATTGCCACCGGGTTTGAATAATCAACGAAGTTGGATTCAAAAAAACCACCGCCGGTTAAATCATATAAAGGATCTGTAGAATGAACTGGTGCTGTGGGGTTAAAAATGGTTGCATATTTGAAAGCATCTGGAAAACCAAATTGTGAGTTTCTGTTAGTAGTATTTATATTTAAATTAAGGACCAATTTGTTATCCAAAGCCTTATGTGTGATATTCAAACGGCCATTTAATTGCTGAAAACCAGTTCTGATTGCAACACCCTGACTATTGCGATAGTTTAAAGTTGCATCATAAACAGTACGTTCATCACCTCCCGAAATACCTAAATTATGTACATGTGAAAAGGCAGAACGGGTTATTTCTTTATTCCAATCGGTAGAAGAGCCATAGTTTGTCCCTTTGCCAAGTGCAACAAACTCGGCGGCTGTCATATGCTTGGTAAATTTGGCAGGGGTTTCTTCAGTACCTGAAACGTTATAAGTAAGCTTTGACATCCCTCTCTTTCCTGCGATGGTTGTTATAATGATAACGCCTGCCGAACCGCGTGTGCCATAAATTGCAGCGGCCGAACCATCCTTCAGTACGTCAATACTTTTTATATCATTTGGATCAACTGTATTAATATCAGCCCCCACCTGGCCATCAAGCACTATTAGCGGCTGTGTGTTAGCTCCTAAAGTAGAAAGTCCCCTTAACCTGATGGCAAAACCACCGTTAGGGTCGCCACCCGGGCGTGCGATAGAAAGACCGGCTACTTTACCTTGTAATAACTGTGCAACATCACTGATATTACCTTTATTAAATTGTGCTGCACTTACAGAGGTAATTGCGCTGGTTACTTCCCGCTTTTTCTGGGTTCCGTAACCAGTTACAACCACTTCGTCCAGGCCGTTTGTACTTTCCGTCAACACCACATTAATAACACTTTGCTGATCCTCTCCTAAGACCAATGTTTTTGTTGCCGATTTAAAACCGATAAAAGTAAAAGTGAGCGTATAGTTACCTGCCGGTAAATTAGCGAAGCTATAGTTGCCGTTAACATCTGTTGCTTTATTTAATGAAATTGCACCATCCAGCTTTACTGTAACACCCGCTAACGGACTCTCCTTTGAATCAGTCACAGTTCCTTTAATTACACCTTTGGATGCTACTATGTCAGTAGCAACATCCGCTTTTTCACCGGTTGCCGCGTTATCCTGATTTGATTTTGTAATTAATATCTGGTCATCAATCTGCCTGAATTTGAGCAAAGTGTTAGACAAAATGGCCTTCAGAACTACAGCTATCGATTTATTACTGGCAGCAATATCCAGGTTGAGAATATCTTTCACATCATCATTGCGATACATAAAATGAAAGCTGCTTTGTGATTCGATTTTATGAAAAGCTTTTACAAGTGATTCATTCTTGAGTGTAAGATTCACCGCTACCTGGTCAATTGTCTGACTCTTTACAGGGGCTGCTGAAAATACAGGAATTGAAGTAGCTAATATGAACATTGAAATTATCCCGATTCTCATACACTGTTTAAAATTTAAGTCAATTAGCAGATGAAATCTAAGCGGGTATTTAACAAAATGCCGCGGCTCTGCCAGAATTATGGAAAAATTCATAATTTAGTTTGTTTTAAGTGATTAATGTCTTCGATTGAATGTTAAAATTTAAAACACCCGGCTAATACAATCGATTGCAGTCGAATAGTGTTAGCGACCCTCTGAGGTTATTTCCCCGGAAATGGTTCAGAGGGTTTTTTATGCCGGAAAACTATCCGGACTTCTTTGAAACAGGATCTGTTTGTGATTTTTGAGGTACTTTTTCTTCATATACTTTAAGTTTAATTGGTTTGAGATTTAGTTTAATTGGCTTGAGACTTAGTGGAGATGGTTATGGTAGTCTTTGCTTTATCGTAAGAATAAATGGCGTCATTGAACTCACAAATGCTTTTTAATGCCTGATCCAGGTTAGCAGACTTATTGAAAGTAGAGGTGAAGTGTTTTGAACTAACCAACTGATCTGTAAATAATATTTTAACCTTAAACCGGTCTTCCAATACCTTGGCTGCTTCCCCAAAAGTTACATCTTCGAAATACAAATCATCCTTCGCCGTCCAGATCGTGTAGTTTTTTGCATTTATGTTAGTTTGCGTTGAAATGGATTTTTGCCGGTCAAAGGTAATCTGCTGATTGGGAACGATAATGCCCAGGAGCTTGTTATTATTGCTGACTTTTACCTTGCCTCTGGTAACGGTGACTGTTATGGTTTTATCACCAGGCACTGCTTTTACATCAAATGCAGTACCCAACACGGTTGTTTTTATTTTACCGGTGTGTACAACAAAAGGTTTTAAGTTGTTATGTTTTATGTCGAAAAAGGCTTCACCGGTAAGATATACTTCGCGTTTCGCAAGGCCATCAAATGATGAAGCATAACTAAGTTTGCTACCATAACTGAGTATTACCCTGCTTCCGTCAGGCAGTACCAGAAACAGGTTAGGTTTTGGCCGATGGGCCGAGTATGACTGGGGAGGTTTAACAACCGGTTTATTGTGTAAGAATAAATATCCTATGCCACAAACTCCTATGATTGCCGCTGCGGCAGCTATTTTGTTGACCCAGGTCTTCAGGCGTATTATTTTTTTATCAACCCCGGTATGTTTATCGATGCTTTCCCAAATTGAGGCATTTATTTCTTCCTTGATTTCCTTCTTCTGCTCATCACTCAATAGTGAAATAATATCTGGCTCGGCAGAAAACAACTCGTAATATTTAACTAAAAATTGCTGTTCTTCATCTGTTGCTTCATTATTGAGATATTTATGCAACAGTTCAAGAAAATATTGCTTGTCCATTTAAAATAGGTTGTACTATTGATTATAGATATGACCTATAAACAACCAAAAGTCCCACTCTACTAAAAAATTTATTTTTTACAGACCTAATTATTTTATTGCCCCAAATAAAATGATCAATAAAGAAAGGAAGGGTAATAATGACACTTTCAATTTTTCAATAGCTTTTAGGAGCTGATTTTGAACTGTTTTTCTTGTGAGACCCAATTGTGCCGCGATTTCTTTGGTTGGTAAATCGTTCTGATAATGAAGGCGGAAAATAATTTGCCTTTTGGGAGGAAGCGTATTTAAAAGCGCCTCATAAGATATTAAAAACTCTTTCCAAAGCAAATTGTCGTCAGCTTGTTGACAAGATGCAGGCAGGTCATCAATAACATCAAAGAATGGATGAATGATTTTCTGCTTTTCAACCAGTTTAAACACCTTATTACGTATAGCTACTGTTAAATAAGCCGGTAGATTATGAATACGGAGACTTTCTTTTTTGAGCCAAATATGAGTAAATACTTCCTGGACTATATCTTTTGCCTGATCCGAATCCTTTAAACGTTTATATGCTTCAGAATAGGCGTTCCCCCAATGCTTTTCATACAATAAATTAAATGCATGTTGACTGCCCTGTTCTATTTGCTGTAACAATAAAACGTCGTCAGTATGATTTAACTCAATTGGTTTCATTATAAATTTGATGTTTATAATAGTTACAGTCCGTCTTCATTGAAAACAACTAATTTTGTTTACCAGTCAATAAAATTCAACGTGTAGAGGGAACTATAATTAGGTTTTAATTGTATTACTAATCTAAATCAATTAAATCAATAATCAAATAAAAACTCAAATTAATTGTTAAATAAACATTCATTTCAAGTTCAATGAATATACCCAAAAAATAAATATTGATGTTAGTTTTTCATAGATATAAGAATTTTTCATGAGGGATTCGGCGCAAATTTAAGTGTTACTTTAACATCTATAAAAAGACAGGTTGGAATTAAGAATTGCTTTATCCACTTAGAAAAAATATGGTTATGTGCTAAGCCTTATAGTCAGCGGATTAAAGCAAAATCAAATTTTCTGGACTTTTAAACAAAACAAAGTTGAACTTCTAAACAAAACAGGCAAGCCGCATTAGCGCCATCTTTGTCAAAAGAAAATTCAAAATGGAAAATAACATCAAACAACCAACCGTATTAGTAACAGGTGGCACAGGCTTTATTGGCATCTATTGTATCCTTCAACTCTTACAACAAGGCTACGCTGTTAAAACAACCCTTCGCTCCTTAAAAAGAAAAGACGAAGTAATTAACCTGCTCAGAGGAGCCGGAATCAAATCCTTTGAAAACCTCACCTTTGTGGAAGCAGACCTGACTAATGACCGAAACTGGAACCGGGCAGCTGATGGCTGCACCTATGTGCTGCACGTAGCTTCCCCATTTCCTGCCGAAGAACCCGAAGATGCCAACGAGCTGATTATACCCGCACGGGATGGCGCGTTACGGGTATTGAAAGCCGCCCGCTATGCAGGTGTGAAGCGCGTGGTACTAACGTCATCCTTTGCTGCCATTGGCTACAGCAAAGATCCCAAAGACTACACCTTTACCGAAGAAGACTGGACAGACCCCGAACTGACAGACCGCGCCTACATCAAATCTAAAACGATTGCCGAAAAAGCTGCCTGGGACTGGATCAACAGTGAGGGCCACGCCATGGAACTCACCGTAATAAACCCGGTTGGCGTATTTGGCCCTGCCCTGGGAAAAGACTTCTCCACCTCTATCGGCTTTGTGAAAGGCGTATTGGATGGCCAGATCAAAGAAACGCTGCCCTTCACTTTTGGCGTGGTAGATGTGCGTGATGTAGCCGATATTCACCTCAAAGCAATGACACATCCGGCCGCAGCGGGCGAGCGCTTCCTGGCAACAGCCATCGGCGTCATGAGCCTTTACGACGTGGCTGAGCTTATCCGGAAAGAAAGACCCGAATACGCCGGAAACATCGCCGACCTGAAACCGCTGGATGAATCCTTCTATATTGCCATTTCCAACGAAAAGGCACAGCGGGTATTGAATTGGTATCCTCGCAGTAAGGAAGAAGTGATATTGGCAAGTGTGGATAGTCTTTTGAATTAAGTATTTTTGAGTATGATCACCAGTAGTCTGCAATCCTGTCATTTAGGTCCCGGAATGTCTCCCGAACAGGTCATATCCGATCATTTCTTTCTGTACCTCCTAAAAGGCTCAATGCTGGCATATAGTGGCGACAAGCATTACCACTTTCATCCCGGCGATAGCTGCATCGCCCGTAAGAACCATTTGCTACGCTACACCAAGCAGCAGCAGGACGGTGACTTTAAAAAGATTGTTATCGTCCTGGATGAAGCCTTTTTAAAACGGTTTTTAGCCCGGCACAGGGTAGATACCGGCATCGCCACATCAGACGATTCCATCCGGCCGGTCAAGGACGATCAGCTGCTTACCAGCTTCATCCATTCCCTCGAACCCTATTATAGGGGCGAGGCCGAGATCGAGGAAGCTTTTGCAGATCTCAAGCGGGAAGAACTGCTATTGATCCTGCTCAAAAACGACCCAGGCCTTGCTGCCGTATTGTTCAACTTCGGTGCGCCGCAAAAGATAGACATCGAAGCTTTCATGACCCGGAACTTCAGGTTTAATGTCCCTTTGGAGCGCTTCGCGTTTCTGACAGGCAGGAGCCTATCCGCTTTCAAGCGTGACTTCCGGCAAATCTATAACGACACGCCCGGACGCTGGCTGACAAAAAAGCGATTGGAAGAAGCTTACTTTCTCATCCACCAGCAAAGCCAAAAGCCCAAAGACATTTATCTTGAGCTGGGCTTCGAGAATCTGTCTCATTTCTCCTTTGCCTTTAAAAAGCAATTCGGGCTTGCGCCGACTGCTGTGCTTTACTGAAAAAAGAACCAGACTTTCGTATAGTCTATAACTCGCTTACCGGGGAAATAGCACATATGAACTCACTTAGTAATGACTTTTACAGGGGCTACAAAGTTGATACAATACTCGTTGGTGGGTGGAGATTCTGTTGAACTTGACCACTATGTTCCGGGGCAAGCTGACACGACGACTGTCGATTCAAGATATGGCAGGCCCTCAAAAGTGGCCTCATGTACAAAAAAAGCCGTTTCCTGGTAACTGAAACGGCTTTTCTTGTGAGTGATCCCATTTGGATTCGAACCAAAGACCTACAGATTAGAAATCTGTTGCTCTATCCAGCTGAGCTATAGGACCATCGCACCTAAACTACAAATATAAGCATGGTTTCGAACCCATGGTATACTGTATATTTTTTTGCGGTGCAAATATGCAAAATTATGCTGAAAATAACAATCAATTTGGTAATTGATTTGCTATAAGCTGCTTAACAGCTTGTTAATGTAATACGGGCTCTTGTTTATTTTTGTTTTTAATTGTTTCACAAAATCCGTCCGTCCGTCCAAAGGTGTAACCCTTGTCCATTGCCCAATCGATAAAATCAGCTACCCTTCGTGCAAAAGCTTCGCCCGAGTTTCTGGAAACATAGCCCGGGAAACCGAACTTTTCTTTATCGTGCAGGTCGGTAAATTCCCAGGGGTGGAAATACAAGTTCAGATAACCGTCTTTTTTATGCGTTGCCGAAGCCATACGTTTTAATAAAGATAGCGGCAAATTATGAAAGCTTAGCCAAAACAGCGGAAAGCGTACCAACGGCGAAACCGAAGCCGGAATCTGCAGCACATCATGGTCATAAAACCAGGTACGTGGTTTATTAAAATTATTATACCTTCCTGGCAGCCATGTCGGATTTATGGATGAGTTATACCCGTAACCGGCTTTCGCAATCTCAATCTCATCCACCGGCATCATCCGGGCCATCCGAAAACCTGTTACTTCAGTCCCGGAAATATTCTCCAAAGCCAGCTTCGACTGCCTTAAATGCTCAACCTTAAAATCAGAGTGATAATACCCGTGCGAGGCTACTTCATGTCCTTCGGTCACCATCTGTTTGATGACATCCGGCCTATTGATGGCATAATTTGCAGTGCAAAAAAAAGTAACCTTTATATTTTTCTGCCCCAGTAATTTGAGTATAGCATTGGTACCCCTTGTTGAAATTTCAAGCTGCTCATCAAATGGTATTGATTTGCCGTACTCAAACGGCATATCAAACTCTTCAACATCAAACCCTAATAAAATCATTATCTACAATAACAACATTTGATGACCGGATAATATAATGCGGGCGATGTTTTGACTGCATAAAAATTTTCCCCACATATACCCCTATAACGCTCATCACAAGCAACTGAAGGCCGCCAAAAAAGGCTATGGTAGCAATAATTGATGCCCAGCCCGAAACCGCGTAACCCAAAAAATAACTTACCAACACGTATGGTATATACAAAATAGCCAGCGACGAAAAGAACAAACCAATTAACGATACAATATAAAGCGGCCTTGCGCTGAAAGCTACTATGCTGCCTACAGCAAGCTTAACCAGTTTTGAAAAAGAATAGCTTGCCTCACCTGTATGTCGTTTTGATGGCACATAAGGAATGCCAACCTGTTTATATCCCGCCCATTTAATTATTCCCCTGAAAAAGATCTCGTATTCGTCAATCAGTTTAAGCTGTTTTACTACTTTTTCATCAATCAACCTGAAATCGGCGGTACCATTTTCCATCTTGATATCCGAAAGCATGTTAAGGCCTTTGTAAAACAATTTTGAAGTAACTTTCTGATAACCTTTGCCATGAGGGTTTTCGCCTTCGCGATAGGTGTAAACAATATCATAGCCACTTTCCCAAAGGTTTAACATCTTCAGGATCAGTTGTGGCGGGTGCTGCAAATCAGCATCCATTGTTATCACGGCATCGCCCTGCGCCATTGCAATACCGGCCTTAAGAGCATAATCTTTACCAAAGTTGCGCGAAAGTTCTACATAAAATACATTGGAATGCAGCTCGGCATTGATCTTTAACTCATTCAGGGTATTATCGCGGCTTCCGTCGTCAACAAAGATCAGCTCATAGGCATATCCCGTGGGCGAAAGTGTTTCACGAAGTTGCTCAATTAAATAACTAATGTTTTTTTCTTCGTTATGAGAGGGTATAACAATAGAGATCTTCTTATCGGCAAGGTAAGTCATAGTTATACTATGGATTTTTAATTGTAATAGGTGGTATAGTAATTAAAGCTTATATTTGAATACCTTTTAGGCACCGCTTTTTTACTTAAATAACCTTACGCTAATTTGTTACAAAATGTAACTGCCGTAATCAGATTTAAATAAAGGTGTCAAATTCCTCAAATGTAACTTTTATGTTACAAACATAAAAATTATTTATTAATCTGCAAGTTTTCCGGGGTTTACATCAAAAATTAGCCCCTGCAGAATTGTTTTCATATCAGTAATCCTCTAAACTGCGGCCGTATTCAATACACTTTTCTTTTCGCCCGCAAAATCCCTGGTGAGCGTTTCGTAAATTATTTTAAGCCAGATCAAAAAGCAGGGTATCGATTTTAGTTTATAAGGAACAATATATTGGGTACGGATAAAGGAGGGAAAAAGATCTGAAGGCGAAAGACTTGTTATCAACAGCGCCAAAACCAACAGGAAAATCTCGAAGCCGGTTACCGGGCGGTTTAAATTCATAAACCAAACGGCTACCCCGACAAAAGCAATGATATAAGTTGATGATTCGGCCGAACTGCTGAATATCACCGCAAAGATCAGCACCGACGATAGGATGAGCCGCTGATATTCCAAAATTTTATAAGCGCCTATGCGCAGGTATGAAAGTGTGAACAGCACTAGCGCCGGTCCTATTACATACATATTTTTGAGGTCCTCATAATGAGATATCCTTCGGATAAAACCGGTAACGCAAATCTCCTGCATTAACGAATGTTGATTACCTGAATTTTTGATCATAAGGTCGGTATACCAGTCGTGATAAGTTTGGATGATAAACGAAGGTGACGAAATAGCCATCGGCAACACAAACAACACTACCGACCAAAATATAAAGCTGAGCACAAACCTTGGTTTGTTGGTTGAAAAGAAAAAGAAAGCCAGTCCAACTATACCGTACAGCTTGATGAACGCACCAAGGGCAATCATTAATGCAGCCCAAAAATCCTGTTCGCGTTTGATAAAATTAAACCCCAATATGATCAGCGCCGCTATCATGGGGTTGCTCTGCACATTGGCCGATGCCGTCATCAGCTCATGGGCGCACAACAAAAGCACAATAACATACTGATCTTTTTTTAGCGGCAATAATTGAATAGCCTTAAACAGGATAAACGCATTAAACATCACCCATAAAATAACCCCGATACTATCTGGCAGGATAGAAAATGGCGCCATGATTATTGAAAATACCGGTCCATAGTGGTTCAGGTCATAATAATGCTCGGGCTGGTAAGCGTACAGGTTATGCTGATGAATGGTATTTAAAAAGTTATATTTAAATATGGTGTAATTGTTAAAGCCCTGGTGGGCTAAAACACCTTTAATTACCAAAAATAAACTTAGGCCAAACCATAAAGAATATACAAAAGGTTTGTTGGTGATAAGCTTAGCAAGTTTTTGCACGGATTAGGGGTCGTTAAATTTATGCGAAGATATAAATATGTCACACAATTATTACAAGCACAGGAATTAACTTGCCTGTGTTATCTTTGATCAAATCCAATCATTACCATGAAACCAAACCCCTCCCCCATTAACCATAACCCCGATCGCCGTAAATTTATTGGTCAGTTAGGTGCCTTAGCCGGTACTGCAGCATTGTTGTCGGCTCCATTTGCTGCTGATGCCATAACCCTTGTTAAGCCCGATGAAAACATCACCGTAGGGCAAATCATCGATCTGTTTATGAAACAGGTGCCAGGCGCTCCCTTCCCTAATACGGTTGATACCTTAAAATCAGGCAATCGCGATATTGTTGTTACCGGAATAGTTACCACTATGTTTGCAACCATTGCCATTATTGAAAAAGCAATCAGCTTAGGCGCTAATTTTATCATAGCACACGAGCCAACTTTTTATAACCATGCCGATGAAACCACCTGGCTGGCTAATGATGACGTATTTCAGTATAAAAAACAATTGCTCGACAAGCACAACATTGCGGTTTGGCGCAACCATGATACCATACATAGCCTTAAACCCGATGGCGTTGGCATTGGTTTGTTAAAGCAGCTTGATTGGATAAGCTATTACAAACCTGAAACAGGGAACCTGTTAAACATTCCGTCTACCTCCTTAAGTTCGCTTATCGAAACATTTAAAAAGAAGCTAAAAATTGAGAAGGTACGCTACATTGGCAATCCATCACAAAGCTGCCAAAAGGTGCTGCTGTTACCTGGAGCGGCCGGCGGTAAAAGACAGATCACCGAAATGAGCACCAAAAAACCAGATGTACTGATTTGCGGTGAAATTTCAGAATGGGAAACTGCCGAATATGTGAGGGATGCCCAAGCCAAAGGCGATAAACTTTCATTAATTGTATTAGGGCATATTGCCAGCGAAGAACCGGGTTCGGAGTTTATGATAGGATGGCTGAAGCAAAACGTACCCGGCATTAAAGCCACACACATTCACCCGGGTAATTCACTTGCGTTTATGTAACCCGTTTGTGATACAAAATACACGTTTTAGCATTAATTAAAGCCAATATTTTGCTTAATAATGTAACATTGCGTACAATTGTAAATTACTCTGTTTTTAAATTGTAGGGCGCACCGCTTATCTGTAAACTTTACATTTAAAAAAAGGTATAGTTGACCTGATTAATTATTGATAACAATGGTATAAAAGCACCATTTAAAGTTTAATTTATACAAAAAAGTAGCTATAATTTAAGTAAAAATCGCAATTTTCAATTTTTAAAATACTAAGTGTTTTTTTTACAATAAGTAAATCCTACTTTTAACCGATTTTTAAAAAAACAAAAATTTATGATCATAATTGCTGACGGTGGCTCAACCAAAACAAATTGGTGCCTGGTTACCGAAGAGGGAAAAAAAGTTTACTTCAATACCGAGGGTTATAACCCCTACTTTTCAAGTACAGAGTATATTATACAGTCACTGAACGAAAGCCTGCCAACCGATCTTGAAAAAAACCTGATCACAGAGGTAAATTACTATGGTGCCGGCTGTTCAACCCCCGAAATGCGTAAAATTGTTGAGGAAGCTATGAAAGTAGTTTTCACCGGCGCTAAAGTTAATATTGGCCATGACTTGCTTGCTGCTGCCCGTGCTTTGCTTGGTAACACCGAAGGCTTTGCCGCCATATTAGGTACCGGAACCAATACCTGCATTTATGATGGTAAAGAAGTTGTACACAATATTGATTCGGGCGCCTATATTCTTGGTGACGAAGGCAGCGGTTGCTACATCGGCAAAAAGCTGTTAACAGATTACCTGCGCGGTTATATGCCTGAGCCTGTACGTGCCCTTTTCTGGGAAACTTACAAACTTACTCCTGATGATATCAATGAGCAGGTTTATACCCAGCCGCGTGCTAACCGTTTTTGCGCAAGCTTCAGCAAATTTGTTTACGATAACAACGTACACATCGAATATTCACGCAACCTGGTACGTACCTCGTTCGAAGATTTCTTTCGCAATCTGGTAACCCACTACCCTGATTACCAAAAATACACTTTCAACTGCATCGGTTCGGTAGGTTATAACTTCCGTAACGTGCTGGAAGAAGTGGTTACTGAAAACGGTATGGTTGTTGGCAACATCATCCGCTCACCTATAGATAACCTGGTGAAATACCATTTGGAATTAGCACCTTCTTCTTTATAGTTAGAAGCAAGACATCAAGAATCAAGACCTAAGACGTCAAGATTTTAAGCTAAAAAGGACTGGAAGATTTTCCGGTCCTTTTGCTTTTTACGTGTTCTTCAACAAATGAATGGGATGATTCTGCCGTCTGTATACCTGTGTCACTACACTTTCTACAGATAGTGGATACCTGCCCCCTCCACCCCGTCATTGCTTCGCGCCTCGCAATGACGGGGTGAAACGATCACTAAAAACAAAAGGGCTGGAAAATCTCCCAACCCTTCTGTCTTATAATTCTATTTCTTTCTTGGCTCTTGATTCTTGACTTCCTGACTCTGTCCTGACTTCCTGACTCTCTAAAAGCTACACCAAATTCATCTCTCCCTGAAAAATCTTGCCGTACTTACGTTTATCAAACTTGTACAGTTTAGCGGCGCGGTATGATACCCCCTTCTGCTTTTCATCAAGCTCCTTCAAAAAGCCATAGCTGAGCATCTTTTTGCGAAAATTGCGTTTATCAAGCTTCTTATCCAAAACAGCCTCATAAAGCGACTGCAATTGGGTAAGCGTAAATTTTTCGGGCAATAGCTCAAACGCTATCGGCTGATAGTGTAGCCGGCGCTTTATCTTATTGAACCCTGTTTTAAAGATCTCACTATGGTCAAACGCCAGTTTAGGCAATTCGCTTACCGGATGCCAGAATGCTTTTTTGGCATATTGTGTAACCGGTCGTAATTCCTTTTGCCCGTTTATGCGGATCAATGCATAGTAAGCAACCGTAATTACACGGCCCTGGGGGTGGCGGTTCACTTCGCCAAAAGTATGAAACTGCTGCATGTGCAAATCACGTAAACCTGTAAGCTCATACAGGATCCGCTCAGCCGCATCATCAATACTCTCGTCTTGCTCAACAATATAGCCGGGCAGTGCAAGCCAGTCTTTATATGGCTCCTCGTTTCGCTCAATAAGCAAAATTTTAAGCTCGCCGGCTTCAAAGCCGAATATCACGCAGTCAATCGAGAATACGGAATCAAACTTGGGTAACATTAGTTCCAAACTATTAGTGAGATTTAGTTAATAAGTTTAAAGATATAGCCTTAATTCCTAATCCAAAAAAAAATAAATAAAATTTAATGGTGTAATTTACACACAGTATCTTCGTAGCGTAAAATTAAGGAGCGAAAGATGCGTAAAATTTCAAAAATAGGGGTTTTAACTTCAGGCGGTGATGCCCCCGGAATGAACCCTTGTATACGTGCCGTTGTGAGGACCGCACTGTATAACGGGCTGGAAGTTGTAGGTATAAGGCAGGGTTATAAAGGCCTTATCGAAAACGACATGTATGAAATGGATAAACGCTCGGTAAGTAACATCCTTAATTTGGGCGGCACCATTTTAAAAACCGCGCGTTGCCTGCCTTTCAAAACTGACGAGGGCATGGAGATAGCATACCAAAACGCCAAAGCCCGTGGTATCGATGCCCTTGTGGTTATTGGCGGTGATGGTACTTTTACCGGTGCCCTGCGTTTTTCACGTAAGTATCCCGACATTGCAGTAATGGGCGTACCGGGTACAATTGATAATGACCTTTGCGGTTCAACCTATACCCTTGGTTTTGATACCGCTACCAATACGGTTATCCAGGCTATCGACAAAATCCGCGATACTGCCGATGCGCATGACCGCCTTTTCTTTATAGAGGTTATGGGCCGCGACTCGGGCGCTATTGCCTTGCGTGCAGGTATATCATGCGGTGCCGAAGCTATTTTACTTCCTGAACGCGCTACTGCTATTGATGATTTGATCGTAAACCTTAAAGAGGGCCACATGAACAAAAAATCATCAAGCATTGTAATTGTTGCCGAAGGTGATAAAAACGGCGGTGTTTATGACGTGGCAAAGGCTGTACAACAAGAAGTTAAAAATTACGACATAAAAGTTACTATCTTAGGCCACTTGCAACGGGGCGGTGCGCCGTCAAGCTTTGACCGTATTTTGGGCAGCAGGCTTGGCTTTGCAGCAGTTAACGCTTTGGTTGCCGGCGAATCACAAAAAATGGTAGGTTTGCAGGCCAATCAGATCATGATGACAGACCTGGAAGCAGCACTTAACCAGCACGAGTTTAAGCTTGAAGAAGACCTTTTACAAATGATGGATATATTATCGATATAGATTATTAATGATTGCAGTTGTTTATAGCGGATCGTACTTTGCACATTGGAGGCTTACTGATAAGGGAAGAACTGTTGCTTCCTTTAAAACCAATGGCATAAATCCCTATTTTAACGACGAGAAGCACATCCTTCAACTGCTCAATAAAAACATCAATCTTATACACCACGCCGAAGTGATCAGACGCATCTACTTTTTTGGTGCGGGCGCCTCGTCAGATGAGCGGAAGAAGATAGTACATAGTGCTTTTTCAACCTTTTTCAAGTTTGGAAAAGTTTCTGTTGAGCATGATATTGCCGGGGCGGCTATAGCCTGCTGTAAAAACGAACCCGGCATTGTGAGCATTTGCGGCAGCGGCAGCAACGCCGCCTGGTATGATGGAAAAAGAGTTTGGCCAAACAATTATGGCTTGGGTTATATCCTGGCCGATGAAGGATCGGGCAACTGGTTAGGCAGGCAGCTCATCAAGGAATTCATGAACGATACCCTGCCTCTATCTATCCGTAAAAAGTTTATACACAAATACGATGCAGACCGTAAAAATCTGCTCGAAAAGGTTTATCGTCAAAAGCAACCTGCTTTATTTTTAAGTTCCTTCACCGATTTTTATCTCGATAATAAAAACGATCATCATCTGCAAAACGTCATAAAAAAAGGATTTAGCAAGCTAATTTCCACATATTTGTTACCTTTATATCAGCAACACCCGGGTACGTCTGTTCACTTTGCAGGCTCTGTTGCTTTTAATTTTCAGGAACACTTGTATGAAGCTGCCGCCGAAGCTGATCTGCAAATCACTAACATAATTAAAGAACCCATAAATAATTTATTAACCTACTATTCAAGTAAAAATTAAAAAATCATGAAAATAGGAATTAACGGTTTCGGCCGTATTGGCCGCCTGGCATTCAGGGCTGCAATTGAAAGACCAGACATTGAAGTTGTTGGTATTAATGACCTTGTTGAGCCAGATTACATGGCTTACATGTTAAAATACGATTCAACCCATGGTCAGTTCAATGGTACTATTGCTGTTGAAGGCGGTCATTTGGTTGTTAACGGTAAAACCATCCGCGTTACTGCCGAAAAAGACCCTGCCAACCTTAAATGGGGTGAAGTAGGTGCTGAGGTGATAATCGAATCAACCGGTTTGTTCTTAACTCAGGAAACTGCTCAAAAACACATCGACGCCGGTGCTAAAAAAGTAGTAATGAGCGCCCCTGCAAAAGATGATACCCCTACATTTGTAATGGGTGTTAACCACAAAGCGTTAAAAGCCGATCAAAACATCGTTTCAAACGCTTCATGTACTACCAACTGTTTAGCCCCTATCGCTAAAGTATTGGACGATAAATTTGGTATCGAAGAAGGTTTGATGACTACTGTACACGCTGTTACTGCAACTCAAAAAACAGTTGACGGCCCATCTGCAAAAGATTGGAGAGGTGGTCGTGGTGCTTACCAAAACATCATCCCTTCATCAACAGGTGCAGCTAAAGCAGTAGGTTTAGTTTTACCTCAGTTAAAAGGTAAATTAACAGGTATGTCATTCCGCGTACCGGTTGCCGACGTATCTGTAGTTGACTTAACTGTACGTTTGAAAAACGGTGCTTCATACGAAACCATCAAAGCTGCTATGAAAGAAGCTTCTGAAGGCGAATTAAAAGGTATCCTTGGTTACACTGAAGATGAAGTTGTATCTGAAGACTTTAAAGGCGATGTGCGTACTTCAATTTTCGACGCTAAAGCAGGTATCGGTCTGAATGATAACTTCGTAAAAGTTGTTTCATGGTACGATAACGAGTGGGGTTACTCAAACAAACTGATTGACCTTGTTCAGGAAATTGGCAAATTATAATCGCTGATTTTTTTAGATCATATAAAACGCCCTTCGGATAACCGGAGGGCGTTTTTTTGTTTGTCTGAACCGGGATTTGGGGGGATCTTTCGGATAGGCAGGATTTTTCTTGTCTTGGGCGGGATTTACAGTTTTTTTGATACCTGGATTTTCTTGTCCTGTTTGTGGAACTCCGGTAATCCGTGAATCGAATAAATCCAGGTTCAGACAATTTATTTACTACCGCGGGTTTAGCGATAGCGTAACCCGTGGGGCGCACAGGTTAAGCTTCCAGCTTAACCACATGGTACCGCAATATGGATTGCAAATTAAAAAATCCGAAATCAAACATCCGAAACCCAAATCATAACAATGGCGTTGCCTGCGGCCCAGGCTTTTCGTTGCAAGTCCTCGCCTTTCCCTCCCGCAATCCTAACCCGCGCTGTGGGCTTTACACTGCAATCCCTAACGCGGCCTGCGCACAACCACGATAAATACCAAAGGCTTTCCGTCCGTCCGTATACTTGTGTCACTATGCTTAGGGACAGGTAGCGGACGGTGGGTACGAGTATGCAGTTTTGGGTTGAATATTTAAGATAATTGATTAATTTACCTTACTATAAACCATATTGCCTATACCTTCTAATAATTAAATTCTAACAATGGGTAAGCCAGATAAAAAAGAAGACAATGAAAAAATTTCAATCGAGAAAGCAATTGAAAAAACAGGATATGTTTTAGAGCATAAAGTAGCCTCAATGCTTGAAAAAGAACACTGGTCTGTTATTCATAATCGATATTATTTAGATGATGTCACCGAACTACAAAGGGAAATGGACATGATCGCATACAAGACCGTTTTACTCGAAGACGATGTTAAGCTATTTACAGCGTTAATAATAAGCTGTAAAAAAAATTCGGAGTTTGATTGGGTATTTCTCACACGGAAAGCCCCTGGAATGGACATTAATATAAATATGTTGCCAGTAAATTTTTCGTCAAATATTGATGTATTTAATTATCAAGTAAGCGATATCGACTGGTCAAAAGAAAAGTTTATAAAGAAGTATGACTCCAATAGTCTTATCAATAAGATGTATAATTATAATAGAGTAGTGTTTGCTTATCAGGAAATAAGAAAATCTAATAATGCACCCAGTAATGATTCCAATATCTATTCAAGCATTGCCTCGTTGATTAAAGCCCAAGCTTATGAAATTTCCTCGTTAAAGGATGGAAGGAAGAAGAATCAAAAATATATTTATAATATAAATTTATTATCAGTCGCTGATCTTGATTTTCATGAACTCCATTATGAAAATGATAAAGTAACTGTATCAGAAATAAACAGAATAAATTATTTAAACCGCTTTTTAATTAGTAGTCAAGAACAGCATTCCAAAATTGATTTTGTCAAATTCGATATTTTGAAGTCTGTTATTGAAGAATACGATACCCTACATAAATGGAATATTAATTTTTATCGAACGGTTAATAAAGACTTTTTTGATAACGTTTTTAAGGATTATAAAAAGAAATCATTTATTATTAATAAAACTAAGTCTCAGTATTTGGACTTAGTAAAATTCTCCTATCGACAAGAAACCGGGATTAGTAAGGATTTTACATTTTTGGTTTTAGAAACAGATGAAAATGGGCTTAATATAAATGTATCTGATATTGACTCCGAAAACGAACACCTTAATCGTAACGAAAGATTGAAAATCAGAACAGCCGATTGGTTGAAAGATAATTTTAAATATTCTGGGAATTTCACTTTTACCGACGACTTCCTACCATTTTAACATTATAGCTTTTGAAGCAAGGAGAGTCTCCCAACTGGTGCGGGTATGCAGCGCAGGGAAAAGCGTGGCGTACTCGTGACTTTTTAATCTGTAAACCTATTTTAGGACGATACATTCCAACTTGCGCGAGTATGCAGCGTAGGGAAAAGCGTGGCGTACTCGTGACTTTTTTATTGTAAACGTATGACAGGATTTAGCAGTCAAACTGTAAACTTTTTTTAGGATGAGACAGCCTTCTCCTAAGCGGAAGCTTTTAATTCGCAAACGCTGTTAAGTTTGTTTTTAAAGTCTTCTCCTTCGTAGAGGATTTAGGTGAGGCCATTATCTTTTTGTCACCAACTCCCTAAAACCAACCAGCTCATCCCATCGGGCAGCGGGCGGGCGGTAGTAGGTCAGCATCTGGTATTCGTTTTCGGTTTCAAAGTGGCTGCCCTCAAAAGGGATATCATCGGCCTGGCCTGTTTTGGCATCTACCCAAACGTATTCGTAATCGTACACGCCTTGTTTTAACAGCATATTTACGGTGTACCTGCCATTGTCAAGCGGGTGCAGCTTATTGCTATCATCAAGGCGGTAATTGTTAAACTGGCCTACTACGTATGGTGCTCCGTCTTTAGGGTCTTTATTGGTTGATAGGGTGAAGTATACGTGCGCGTAATCGGCATCGGTAGCCGGTGTGGTGCCGTCGTTATTCAGGATATAAAACTTACCGTCGTTATCGTACTGAAAAATGTAGTTGGGCTGATCGCGCACGGGGTCGCCAAGCAGCACTACCACGTTGGTTGAATCTTTGTAAATTTTAGCTACCCTTTGCGAATTAAGCTTGAGCGTACGCATATCAAACAGCCTGAACTCGTTACGGCCCGGAAAATCATTAATGCTTACATCATTATAAATTAACTGCGAACCACGAATATAAGTTGGCTGCCCGTTAAGCACCGCTGTTTCGGTACGGGCGTTTTGCATAATAAAAGTACGCAGGGCATAAGCAGGGTTCTGCACAACAAGCCCGGAATAATCAACCGTAAAATTGATTTTTTGATTAGTTTGCCGGGTAGCATTATTGGCCGAAGCTACCAGATCGGCAGCTATCGAAACGCGTTTGCCCAGCACGTACAAGCGACGGGTAAGCACCATTTTGTTTTGATCGCCATCTTCATAAACCTTCAGCACATAGTTGCCCGATATTTTGGGGGCGATGTTATTGTTGGGCAACGAAATTTCGTAATGGGTATATTTTTGCATGGTGCCGGTTGAATAGCTGTAATTGTACAGCCGGTCGTCGGTAAAGCTTTGCAGGTACTCGGCAGATGAAAGGTTTGACGAGTTCCAATTAGCATCGCAATGCTCAATGGTATAATAGTAATTACGGCTGCCCCCGCGCAGATCATCGAAAGTTAGCAGCACCTTTTCATCGGTCCCCAAATTAATAACCGGGAAAGAGCCCTGCTTGGCAGTGTTATAAAACTCCACGCTTTTTATAGCCGGCGAGTAAACGTTGTTGTTGTAGGGGGATTGTTGTGCAAAGCTTTGTTGAGCAAATAAGATAAGGAGCGCAATACTCAAAAAAAATCTCATCAATTTCATTCCTCTTCAATATCTGTTTTATCCTGCAGCCAATTCTGCCTGACATCAAAACTAAACAATGCAATTGATAAAAATAAGAATGGGGCGCCTGTAGCAAATGTAAACTTAGCACCACCATCGTTGGACATATTATGTGTCTGGTAAAATAAACCTATCCACATAAATATAACACCAATAAGCCGTGTAATTACATGCATTCTGTGTGTACCGAAAAACAACAAAAGTTGTCCGATAAAAAAGAACAACGCTGATGCCGCAAGGGTGTCTTCATTATTATTGGATAGTTGTAATGAAAACTTAAGCCCTTTTGCTATCGGGGCCATGATTTCAATCAACATCATTGGTACCGCGCCGTGACCTGCCCCAACTATAATAAGGCAACTGGATATTATTATAGCAATGACAAGGCTACGGTATTGATTGGTCATTTATTAATTTAGGTTTATAGTCGCTATTACAACGCAATAGCGACTTTCGTGTTCATCAGGGCCCTCTTCGAGAGACCCTGATGGGACGTTAATTGATGGGACGTTAATTCACAATAACAGTTTACTCCACACGCTCATCAAAGCCCTCTCCCTTTCGGGGAGGGTTGGGTGGAGCTTACGATTCCAACTCCAATATCTGCTCGGCCAGTGCTTCCCACTTTTCCTGCAATTGTTTCAGTTCGGTTTGTTTGGCGCTGTAGGCAGCGTTGGTTTGTTTTAATTTGGCGTTATCGCTGTATATTTTTTCGTCGGCCAGCTGGGTTTCAAACTGCTTTACTTCTTTTTCAAGGTCGGCAATTTGCTGTTCCATTTTGGCAAGGTCCTGGTTCAGTTTCTTAAGCTGCTGATGTTTGTTTTCGCCTTGCGGCTGTTTAACAGGCTCGGGCTTTTTCTCTTCCTTTTTAGGCTGAGGTGAAGGCGCGGCAGCTTTGGGCTCCAGCTTGCGTTTGGCATACCATTCGTCAAACTCGGCATAAGTACCAGGGTAGATCTTGATCTTCTGATCTTCAATAAACCAGATCTTGTTGGCTACGTTATCAAGGAAATACCTATCGTGCGATACCACAATGAAAGTACCCTCGTACTGGTCAAGCGCCTGGATCAGGATATTAACCGATTGCATATCCAGGTGGTTGGTAGGCTCATCCAGTACCAGGAAATTGGCATCCGCGGTAAGCGCCTTAGCCAGTGCCACACGTGATTTTTCACCACCCGATAATACCTTGATCTTCTTGAACACATCATCGCCTGTAAACAAAAACGAACCTAAAATGGTACGCAACTCGGTATCAGTATGTTTTGGGGCGAATGATTGCAGCTCCTGCAGGATCTGGTTTTCGAGGTGCAGGGACTCCAGCTGGTGCTGTGCAAAAAAAGTAGTAGTTACGTTATGACCGGTAGTTACCGTACCTGTATAATCCTTATCGGCCGATGCGATGATACGCAACAGCGTTGATTTACCTTTACCGTTGGCACCGATGAGGGCAATTTTATCACCTTTTTCAATTACAGCTTCGGCGTGGTCAAGAATATCGATAGCAGGGTATTTTTTGGTGATATCCTCTAAAGTGATCACGTGCCTGCCCGACTGTTTGCTGAAACGGAAAGCGAAGTTAACGGATGGATTATCGTCATCCACATCATCAATACGCTCCATCCTATCCAGCATTTTAATGCGCGACTGCGCCATTTTAGCTTTAGAGGCTTTAGCACGGAAACGCTCGATCAAACGCTCTTCCTGTTTAATTTTTGATTGCTGGTTTTTAAACTCACCGCGCTGAATTTCTTCGCGCAGGGCTTTTTCTTCGAGATAGAAAGAGTAGTTGCCCGCGTAGACGGTAAGCTTGCCTTTGCGAGATTCAACCGTGCGGTTGATCACTTTATCCAGGAACCACCTATCGTGCGATACGATAATGATGGCGCCGGGGAATGATTTCAGGTAATCTTCCAGCCATTGGATAGACGGTAAATCCAGGTGGTTGGTAGGCTCATCCAGCAAAAGGATATCGGGTGCCTGCAACAGGATCTTGGCCAGCATTACACGCATCCGCCAGCCACCCGAAAAGGTGCTCAACTTACGCTTGCAATCCTCATCGCTAAAGCCTAAACCGGCTAAAATCTCATGTGCTTTATATTCGATGTTGTAACCATCGAGCAATTCAAACTCGTGCTGCTTGTCGCTCAGCTTATTTAAAAGATCTTCGCTATAATCCGTTTCCAGCTTTTTAAGCAGGTTCTCGATCTCATCGTGCAGCTGATTTTGGCGCTCAAAGGCTTCCATGGCCACATGTACGATGTTTTTATCGGATGAATATGACAGCAGATCCTGGTTAAGGTACCCCATGGTAAGGTCCTTAGCCATGGATACCGTTCCGGAAGTAGGCTTATAGTCGCCTACAATAATTTTTAAAAGGGTAGTTTTACCTGTACCGTTGGCACCAATTAAACCAATTTTTTCACCGGGTTTAATATGCCAGTTGGCTTCATCATAAAGGGCCCGCGCACCGATCTCGAACGTAAGGTTATTTATAGCAATCATTTATGCGCAAAGATACGCCTTTTTGTTTTAAGGCGAAAGGTGAAAGGTTCTTTAGGAGGAGGTGAAGCATGCAAAACTGCAGCTACCTTTTGCCTTTCACCTTTTGCCTTTTACCTTTTATTTGCAAAGCCGCAGCTACCTTTTGCCTTTCACTTTTACCTTTTATTTGCAAAGCCGCAGCTACCTTTTGCCTTTCACCTTTAGCCTTTTACCTTTTATTTGCAAAGCCGCAGCTACCTTTTGCCTTTCACCTTTAGCCTTTTACCTTCTAAAGAGCTCCCACCGCTTTCAACCAGGTTTGGGCCATAAGGGCTTCGCCGGCTACACTGGGGTGCACGCCATCGAGGTTCCAGTAAGTTGCCGGTGCTGTTTGCTCGGCTTTGTCAAATGCCGATTGGTAAGGCACAAATACCGCATCAAACTCTGCAGCAATATCTTTAGCAGCTTTACGGAAGGTATCAAATGTAGGGTACCATTTATCATCAACGGCCTTCACGTTTTTTTCGGCGAAGGGCTCGCAGACTACCAGTTTAATATCGGGCAGGGCCTGTTTAGTACGGGTGAGCAGTGCGCGGTAATCAGTAATGTACGTATCTATTGTGCCTTTATAGCCACTGGTAAGGGTATGCCAAAAGTCATTCACGCCTATGTGAATACTCAATATGTTTGGTTTAAGGGCAAGGCAATCGGTATCCCAGCGCTCGGCAAGCTGATATACTTTATTACCGCTGATACCTTTATTGTAGATTTTTAAACCTTTATCAGCGTGTTTAAGCAGCAATTGTGAAGCAGTTAACAAAGCATAGCCCGAGCCTAAAGCGCTGGTAGTATTGGGTTCGGTTTTGCTATGGTCACGCCCCCAGTCGGTAATGGAGTCGCCCTGAAAAAGCACTACATCGCCCTGGTTAAAGGTTAGCTTTTTTGCAGGTCTTTCGGCAGCTAAAGCCGATGAAACAATTGAGGGTATGCCCATAGCCGCAAGCGTGCCTACAGCGGTGGTTTTTAAAAAATGACGACGGTAGTTTTGTTTGGTATCTTTCATTTGAGGATTATAAGGGTATTTGCCGAAAATACTGATTTGCTATAACTATTAAAATTTTGTCGGGTTTTGTACCAGTATTTGTAAAAGGAATATTACGTGCCTCCACAATTGTAGCAACAGTTCTTATTTATCAGCCACAAAATTTATTGGCTTTGCCGGATCAAAAGTAACGTAAACCCGTTTCCAGGGCTCATCATCTATCAACCGCCATTTGTGTGCCGTTCCGGTAATATCCTGCGCTATTAGTATTTCGCCGGGCTTAAGTACAAACTTTTCGCCGGGATAGGTTTCAAATTCAAGCGTACCGGTAAGGGTTATTACATATTGATTAGTTGGGGCATTATGATAATCATAAAACGCATGCGGTTCAGATTCCTGAAACCTTATTGCCAGACTTTCGTTAAGCGGCCCTAATTCAACCATACCTTTTTAAATATGCGAATGACCGTCATCACCGGTATATAACCTGTAGGCTTTTATCATGCAGGCTAAACTAATATTTAAGTGCTAATTCAGCTCAATTATTATGTAATTATTATAACGCAGTTGTACCACTTATGTAAAGTGTTCATTTTGATTAGTGTTAAAGATTACCTATTTCCAGTAAACCTTTAAGTATTTATTTCTTTAACCGATAGCTCATAAAAAACGCTATTTTTATTGCAGATAATTACAGCACCGATAAGAGCTTTCTATCAAACCATGAAAAAACTTTTACTTATTTTTTGCTTTATTACAGCAGCACACAGCTTTGCGTTTGCCGATAAAACTGCTATCAACCATTTTGTAATTAAAGAAAACCCCTTTGCGGTTGATGAGGTAGCCGTAGTTGCAACCGATACTGCAGGCGTGATACAGGAAAATGTAAACGGCATTTTCACCTTTGTAATGAACGGTTTTACCGAAGAACTTAAGTTTGACAAAGGCACGGCTTTTTACCGCCACAAGCTTGACCGTTCAACCTTCCTGTACGCCAAACATATGAACGATTCCGGCACACATGCCATACTATACTACATTTACAAGCATGATAGTAAACTAAGTCCGTTCCATATCAGCTGGGTATTACTGATAGCTATCCCTCTTTTACTGGTGTTGCTGGCCTATATGTTTAAGCGGTTCATCATTATTGCGTTAGTAATATTTTGTATCTTCCTGTATTTCAACTACCACAACGGATTAAGTATCCCAACCTTTTTTGAAAGCATTATCGACGGGTTGAAGAATATGTTTTAGAAGGAAGGTAAAAGGTCAAAGGTTAAAGGTTTTTTAGGGGACGTGAAAGCAAAACGAAAAGTAAAAGGTTTTAAAACAGATGCAAACGTAAAGCTGCAGCTACCTTTTGCCTTTCACCTTTATCCTTTTACCTAAAAATCTTAAAAAGGTAATCCAATACCAAAGTTCAACTGCATAAAGTTGTAATCTTCTCCGTTGGCTGCTTTGTAAGCCTGTTTGAATGAACCTTTGCTAAACAGTTCGCCGGCATGGTTAATCAGCACCCATTGGTTAGCTCCGCTAAATTGAGGGTCTTTAAGCTTAAAGGCGGCATCAAGCCTAAAAACGAAGAAACTTAAATCAAACCTCAACCCTGTACCTATACCTACAGCCGTTGAGCTTAAAAAGTTGTTTAATTTAAACTGACCGTTGGGGTTATCGGGCTCGTCATGCAAGCGCCATACATTACCGGCATCAACAAAAACCGCACCTTTAAGCTTTGCACCAAAAAAGTTATTGGCCAACAGGTACCGGTACTCGGCATTAGTTATAAACTTGATCTCGCCAAACTGGTCAAGGTATTTCAAACGTGCCCGGTTATTAACATCAGTACCGTAATATGTGCCCCGGTTAAATTGCCCTGGCCCTAAGGTTCGCGGCAGCCAGGCCCTGATATCATTGGCTCCGCCTGCATAAAAATTCTTTTCAAAAATAAGTTGATTGCTATTACCGTAAGGGATACCTATACCCGGGTTTATACGGAAAACAAATTGTTTTTCGCCACCAAAGTTTCGATAGATGCGCGTATCAAGCTCAACTTTGGTATACTGCGCAAAAGTATATCCAAAAAGCTTATGTTGCCCAAGAGTATCTTTAGGAGCATTGGTGAGATTGCTTACCAGGTTAAGAAAATTCCCGCCAATATCTAAACTGCCCCGGAAATAGGTAAAATTTTCATAACCATTAAGCTTTATGGCGTTAACCTGGTAAGTGTATTGGCTACCGGATGTGAAAACCGTACGCCCGATTAAATAAACATAGGAGTACCTGTTTTGAGCAAGCAGCGCCGCCCTTGCAGCCGGATCAATTATACCTCTCGAAAACTCAATGTTAATGGGCGTAATAGTATGCGTTTTATACGGTGTATCAAAAAAGTCGTACGTAATGGAATTGATAAAACTTTCGCGCTTAACCAGATCTTTTTGGTAAAACAGCGAATAGTTTGATGAAAATGTGGTGTGTGGAACCGCAAATTTACCAAGAAATGGAAATTTGAACGGAAGCAATAGCCGCGGATAGACAAGCTGTGCTCCTACCCTAAACTCCTGGTTTTGGATACTACTGTGGTCGTTGCCCACATTGTTGCCGTTATCAAAAAGGATACTCCAGTTAACTTTCAGCTGCAATATAGCGGCCTGTTTAAATAAATTCCTGTCGGTAAAAGTATTACCCACGTTATAACCAAAACGACCGCCGCTAAAAAGCACCTCACCTTCTACACGGTCACTCATCCGTTTAAGCGGCACAATATCAATCCGGGTATTAAGCCTGTTAGAGCTATCTTTCAGTTTTTCGTAAACGGGGTTGGGCACATTTCTGAAAACATTTAATTCGGATAAGCGCGTGGTGGTGCGTGTTTGCTTATCAATATCGTATATTTCGCCTTTTTTCTGAAAAACGTAATCGGTTACTACCCTTGGTTTAAACCTTTTTGAGTAGTCAACAAACCTGAATTGTGAATCAACCTGTATCGTATCAACTTTGCCCGGTGTACGCCCCTGGCTGTTTGATATCGTAATTAATGTATTGTTGATGGTATAAACCGGGTGCTGTGTTTTCCCCGCCGGGTTATCAATTATCATTTTTACATCAACCACACTGCTGTTAAAGGTAGAATCATAGGTAAAATTGATGTACTGCCTGTAAAAGTCGTAGTAGCCATTATGCTTCATCAGCAAATAGAGCTGGTCGCGGTCGTAAGCTAAGCTATCGGTGTCAAACCTGCCGCCCGGCTGTATGTGCGAGATCCTGTTACGGTTACCACTATACAACGCCTTAATATTATTATCGGCAATACTATCAGTAAATTTGCGGATGCGAAACATAGGGCCTTCATCAGCAGTAAAAATCAATTCAGCCTTTTGCTTTTTTATCACCACACTGTCGGTGACCTTCGCTTTCAGGTAACCACGGCTGCGGATGTATTTTTCCATCTGTACACGCGAGTACTCGATCAGGTTACTATCAACAACAACGGGGGCTTCGCCTATATTTTTTTTACCTTTATTGCTAAAAGTATAGTACAACTGCAGATTGAGCCAGTTATTGGGTTGTTGCTCCTTATCCACATAATTTATAGCGGTTTCCGCAAATTGCTCGTCAATGCCTTTTATAGTAATTTTGCGTACCAGTGTCTGGTCTTTGCGGATGCCACGGGTAATGCTGCAGCCCGAACCGATAATAACCAGTAAAATACTTAATATTGTAAGGCGGTAAACAGCAGGCTTAGTATATGCTTTCAAAATCACAGATCAGTTTATTAAAATCCTTACAACATAAAAAATTCCGTAAAGAGCATGGCTTGTTTTTGGTTGAAGGTTACAAATCAGTTGTTGAGTTTGTAAACGCTGCATACCAGGTTGATGCTATATACCACACATCTGAAATTGCCCCAAAAATGATGAATTTATCCCGAAAAATAAATTTTCAGGAAATTTCATTGACCGATCTGGAAAAGATCAGCAGTTTGAAAACCCCGCAAGAGGTAATTGGTTTGATTAAAATACCAAAATGGCCCGAATTAAATTATAACTTACTGAAAAACAAGTTCTCGCTGGTGCTTGACGGGGTGCAGGACCCCGGCAATATGGGCACCATCATCCGCACGGCCGACTGGTTTGGCATTACCGATATTATTTGCTCAGATGATACCGTTGATGTTTATAACCCCAAAGTGGTGCAGGCTACCATGGGCTCATTAGCACGGGTAAATGTGCATTACGGCGATTTAATAACTATCATCCCCGAAATAAAGCTTCCTTTATTTGGCGCTATGCTCGATGGCGAAAATATCTATAGCACTAATTTCGGTCATGAGGGTTTACTGGCTATGGGCAACGAGGGTAATGGCTTACGCCCTGAAATACAGCAGTTAATAAATAAAACAGTAACTATACCCCGGATAGGTTATGCCGAATCATTGAATGTAGCGATAGCTACGGCCATATTATGTTCAGAAATAAAAAGAAATTCGTTCAAATAAATTTGCCCGCTAAAAATAATTACTATCTTTGCAGTCCTTAAAAAAGGGTCGGATGGCCGAGTGGCTAGGCAGAGGTCTGCAAAACCTTTTACAGCGGTTCGAATCCGCTTCCGACCTCAGGGTTAAAAAAATTTAAAATAAAAGACAATGGGCGTTACTCGTTTAAAAAGAAAAGACAGGAGAAATAAAACTTTTTCACGCTTAGAAGTACAGTTCTTGAAACTGGCTACTAACCTTGAATACGGAAGCCGTTCTGCTGAGTCAAAACACAGCCAGATAGCTAAAAACAATGCAGCTTTAGATATCGCATTAGGCAAATAATTCTCTCCTTCTTCGGAAGAAAAAGCTTAAAGTCCTGCCGGTTTCCGGCGGGACTTTTTTTGTATTATGATTTTGAACCATGATTTTTAGGATTTGAGGATGGACTTGATATTTTCTTCCAAAGCCCATGTCCTTACGGATTCAGACAAAAATATCATTCAATAAACTAAAAGGCATAAGGTCTCCGCGAGGAAACGGAATATCCGGCATCAAAATGTATATTTCAGGGTAATCCTCAAATCCTAAGAATCACGGTTCAGAAGCTTCCTGTTAATCCTTCCAATCAACCCCGGCCCTTCATAGATAAAACCGGTATACAATTGTACCAATGAAGCGCCCGCGTTTAGCTTCTCAATGGCATCCTCCGCAGAGTGAATCCCCCCCACTCCGATGATGGGGAATGATCCGTTAGATTTTTTATGCAGATAAGCAATAACTTCTGTTGAGCGTTGGGTAAGTGGCTTACCACTCAAACCGCCGGTTTCTCCTTTTAATTTCGATGGAGATGAAAGGTTTTCACGGCTGATAGTGGTATTGGTGGCAATTACCCCGGCTATGCCTGTTTGCTGCACAATATCAACAATATCGTCCAGTTGGGAATCAGTTAAATCAGGCGCTATTTTTAGCAGGATAGGTCTGCTGATACCATGTTTACTATTGCGTTGCTGTAATGTGTTCAGGATTTCCATCAGAGGCCCCTTTTCCTGCAGGGCGCGCAAGCCCGGGGTATTGGGTGAGCTTACGTTCACTACAAAATAATCAACTACATCAAACAGGCGGTCAAAGCATTTAATGTAGTCGTTAACAGCATCCTCATTAGGGGTAACCTTGTTTTTACCAATGTTGCCGCCAATGATCAGTTGTTTGTTGATATTTTTCTGATCGCGCCTGAAAGCTGCGATTCGTTCGGCAGCTATGTCTACACCAAAATTATTAAACCCCATGCGGTTAATGAGCGCGCTATCTTCCGGCAGGCGAAACATGCGTGGCTTTTCGTTACCAGGTTGCGGCAGCGGTGTAACAGTGCCAATCTCAACAAAACCAAAACCAAGGTTGGCCATTTCGCCCATCATTTCGGCGTTTTTATCAAAACCCGCGGCCAGGCCAACCGGGTTCCTGAACTTCAGACCAAAAACCTCGCGTTCAAGCTTCGGATCTTTTACATCCCACATCGCTTTACTTAACGATGCACCGCCCGGAAAACGATTAAAGCGCTTGAGGTTGCGGGTAACAAAGTAATGCACATTTTCCGGATCGAACTTAAACAGGATGGGTTTTATCAACTGATACATGCCGCGAAGTTAGCACATTTTTGTAATGGTGAATAAAAGTATGGTATAACCGGCATCTGTTTCATCTTTGTGATCCTATGCTGTATTGCCTCCCTGCCTGACAAGAGCGAAGTGCATCTAAATCAATTCAGGTTTCGTCAATCCATTTTTAAACTAACACATTTTGGCGAAGCCATTAAACAGTTTTGAAAAAATAAAATAAAAAACATAGTACTATGTATTGTATAGTACCGTGTTTAATATTAACTTTGTTTTAATCGAACTAAAACAATCTGAATATTATTAAAATGGATACTAAACCGCTACTATATACAGGCATCATTATTCCCATTATATTTTGGCTTTCAACCATTATTTGTGGGTTTGTGCATGGTAATTACAATCATTTCAGCAACACTATCAGTGAGCTGGGCGCTATCGGCACAAAATCTGAAACGTTGATGGAAACATTTACGCTGCTTAATACAGTACTCAGTGTGTTTTTTATGGCGGGCCTGTTTATTGCGTGCAGCCAGTTGCAGCTTAATATCCTGCCCGTGTTTGGAGTGATAGGTTTCCCTATCATGTTTGGCTGGGCGACTATATTTCATGCAGGTAACCCACTGCATTCGGCATCCGGGCCGGTGTTTTTGACGCTTTATATCGGTGCGCTGCTATCTGCTATTTTATGGCGGGGAGAGGAGTTCAGACAGATCAGGAAGCTTTCGCTATTAAGCCTGAGTATTATGCTGCTCATCTTTATCCGCTTCATTCCTTCGGCTACTATTCAAAACAATTATACCGGGCTTATTCAAAGATTGGCCCACCTGGGTTGGTCGGTTTGGTTTGTATCGCTCGGCTCCTGCTTTATAAAACTGCTCAACATCAAAGAGCAGCATCAATTAAAATAATCACATTAAAAAACAACAACATGAAAAAATTATTAGGTTATGTATTGGTTGTCATAGGTTTGATAGCCTTATTAGATGCCTGCCACATAGGCGGAAGGCATACAGTGATTTCTGAAAACGCTGATGGCAGAGAAAGACGGATTGAATACTGGGGGCACGTGTATTTTACCGCTGATAGCACGGGCATCAGCAGGATCTCGCCCAATGGGAAGGTAAAATACAAAAATAATGACTTTGAAATCAGTGCCGAAAGCGATTATAACGGGCGTATTACCTATCAGTTTAATGACGGCGAAAAGAAAAAGGAACTTGATAATAACGAGAAGATTTCATTAGCGAGTGCCGTACGGGATATGATGAAGATAGGGCATTACGCTAAATAACTATTATATAAGGTAAGTGTAGCTTACTACCCCCGCCTGTGCCCTTCAAGCTTTGCAAAGAGGGTAAGAAAAAACATCCCTCCTCTCTTTATGCTTATTTAGAGAGGAGGTAATGAGCATAGCGGTGCCGGGGGGGAGTAACGGCAATTATTTCATCCGTACATATACCTCATTATACCCATCGGCTATATAAATCTCGTTCAGGTAAAGCGTATCGTGCCTTATGAGGTATGAAACCGGGCGAGTATCAAGCGTAGGCCCGGAGATCAATAATATATCTGCCTTTTCTGTCGGGCTATATTGATAGTTTGGAGTAGTGCGAAAATTGCCGCTAATCTGTAGCACGTTGTTTTGGAACCTTTTGAAACTGCTATCAGCATAAAATTCATTTCGAATATTGTAGCCGCTGCTTTGTGGCGTAACGGTAAAGCCGCCAATACCGCCAATTGATTTTACCCAGCGCCATTTGCCAACAATACTGCTGCTGCCCGGGCCGGGAAGGTCGCCTTTATTACAGGCGGTTATACTACCTAATAAAATTACGGATGCTGCTAACAGGATAATTTTCATAATTGTGGGTTTATAAGATACCTTACGGTACAGCACATGGCTTTGCTACAATAAGTTGTAAAATAATTTAAAGGGAAATACCTGTTGTATATTCAGCAAAATTCTTTGTATCATTAAACCATGATTATTGTAATACAGTGTAAAGACAAAGTGGGCCTTGTGGCGGCCATATCTGCAACATTAGCCAAACACCTGCTCAATATAGTTTCCATGCGTGAGCACGTTGATCATAACGAAAATGTTTTTTTTACGCGCCTGGAAGTTGAACAAGGCGACGACGCCGGCCTCGAAGATTCATTACGTAAGATACTGCCCGAAGGGGCTTATATTTCAGTAAACCCTGAGCCCATGAAGAAAGTGGTTGTACTGGCTACCAAAGAGTATCATTGCCTGAGCGATATCCTGGTGCGTAACCACTTTAATACCCTGGGTGCAAGCGTGCAATGCGTTATCGGTAATCACGCCAAGCTGCAAAACATATGCGAGCGATTTGACATTCCTTTTTATCATATCAGCCATGAACAGGTAAGCAAGGCTGAATTTGAACAACAGGTGATCGGTGCCATTAAGCAATACACTCCTGATTATGTGGTGCTGGCTAAATTTATGCGGATCCTGTCGCCCCAATTTGTGGCTGAATTTCCGATGAAGATCATTAATATCCATCACTCATTTTTACCCGCGTTTATAGGTGCCAATCCCTATAAACAGGCGTTTGAACGGGGTGTGAAACTCATAGGGGCAACAGCGCACTACGTATCAAATGAATTGGATGAAGGGCCGATCATTGCCCAGCAAATTGTTCCGGTAAATCACTCATATAGCTGGACAGACATGGTAAAAGCCGGCCAGGAAGTGGAAACCGCCGTATTAGCCAAAGCATTGAAGCTTGTTTTTGAAGACCGGGTATTTGTTTATAAGAACAAAACGGTAGTGTTTGAGTAAACACACCAACCAATATTCGGGATAGTAGCGATACCGCCAATGCGAAGCTAAGCTTTCCCGGCCTCCTTGCATGTTTCTCTAAATTCTGAATAGAATTACTCCTGGCTTACAAAATTTTGAACCCTCGTAAGTTTTCGCAGGTTAAATACTCTTCAGTGTATAACTTATGTTATAACGTAATATTTACTTTTAACTTTGTTCAAGTGCTGTTCGCATCTTATCTAAATACTACTATGAAAAAACTACTTTCTTTATTATTTATGGCTATACTTTCTGTTTCAGCAAGTTATGGCCAGCATCAACTTACTATTGCCACGTATAATTTACGTAATGATAATGCTACAAATGATGATTCTGTACGAGGTAATGGCTGGAAACAGCGCCTGCCGGTTATAACGCAGCTCATCCGCTTTCATAACTGGGATATTTTTGGCACCCAGGAGGGGTTGGTACACCAACTTAATGGTTTAAAACAGGCCATGCCCCAGTACGCTTATACCGGCATAGGCCGTGATGATGGTAAAACTGCCGGCGAGTTCTCGGCCATTTTTTACAAAAAGGATAAATTTAAACTACTGAAACATGGCGATTTCTGGATGGCACCGATCACCAACAAGCCCAACAAAGGCTGGGATGCCGCACTTCCAAGAATCTGCTCATGGGGATATTTCCAGGAGATAAAAACCGGGTACAAGTTTTACTATTTTAACCTGCATATGGACCATATAGGTGTTGTTGCCCGCCGTGAGAGCGCAAAGCTGGTATTGAAAAAAGTGAAAGACTTAGGCGGTAGCTCCCCTGCTATTTTATCAGGCGATTTTAATGTTGATCAAACGTCTGACAGCTACGCGGTAATCAATAACTCGGGGAGGTTGAAGGATAGCTATGAGCTATCGCCCATAAAATATGCTACCAATGGTACTTTTAATGACTTCGATGCTAATGGTAAAACCAGCGGCCGTATCGATCATATTTTTGTAACCAAAGATTTTACGGTAAAGAGATACGGGATCTTAACGGATACCTACAGGGCAAAGGCTAAGGGATCGGATAAATATGAGGCTAAGGAGCCCAGCGACCATTTCCCGGTAATGATAATGGTGGATCATAAATGACCCACCATACCAGAGATTTAGTTGATTGATTAAACTAAAGATTTTTATAAAGATTACTTCACTATAAGTGTAGCAATTGAGTGCGGCAGGGCAGTAGTGCCTGCCGCTTTTCCTTTTATCCAAAGGCTGTAATCTATTTTTTCATCGGTTTTGTTCATTACCACCACTGCAATTGAGCCATCGGGGTTTTGGTAAGCGGTTGTTAACAGCTTATCCCTGCTGGCTACCGCGCTAATGCGTTTTGCACCGGGGTGAATATATTTAGAGAAATGGCCGATGTAATAATATGAACTGGTGTAGATGAGGCTTCCGTTGCGCAGGTCGGCATGTACCGGGGCAAAGCAAAAGTTACCTACGTGATTTGGCCCGCCGTTTTCGTCAAGCAATACGTTCCAGTCGGTCCAGGCAACGGTACCGGCATTAAAGTCATTGATCATTGAAAGGCCATAACGTTCGCCAAGCGACCAGTCATTGATCTTGTTGAAATCAAATTTTTCGATACAACCTTCGGTAAATACCAGGTTTTTGCCCGGGAATGCTTCATGGGTACGACGGGTGGCTTCAAAATTTTGGCCTGCGCCGGTCCAGGTTTCATACCAATGGAACCCGATACCCCAGATGTATTTGGCCGCTGCCGGATCGTCCAGGATAGTGCTGGCGCGTTGGTAAAGCAAATCTCGGTTATGGTCCCAAACTATCAGTTTTTTATTGGCCAGGCCTTGTTTTTGCAAGGTTGGGCCCAAAAAGTTCTTTACAAAATCACGCTCCTCTTCGGCAGTATACATGCATGATTCCCATGTTTGCTTAGCCATCGGTTCGTTTTGTACCGAAAGGCCCCATATAGGAACCCCTTCTTTTTCATAAGCTTTAATAAACTTAACGTAAAAGTTGGCCCAGCTTTGATCAAATTCCTTTTTGAGCTTACCTCCATGCAGTACATCGTTATTATCTTTCATAAAAGCAGGAGGGCTCCAGGGTGATACAAACATGGTCAGTTTACCTCCCGCAGCCGCTGCGGCCGCTTTAATAAAAGGAATCCGGTAGGTTTTATCATGACTGATATCAAAGGTTTTTAAGTCCTTATCACCATCTTTTACATAGCTGTAACTATCGCTCGAAAAATCACAGCTTTGAATATTGGTGCGACCAAAGGAGTAACCAATGCCTTTGGCTTTATCATAGTAAGCGGTTAAAAATTCTTTTTGTTTATCTTTTGGCAGTTTAGCATAGGTTTCGGCTGCCGCATCTGTAAGCGCACCGCCAATTCCAATCATCGTTTGGAATGTTTTGGCCGGATCAATAAAAACTGCCACCTCTGTTTCCGCGGGTTGAGGCTTATCTGCAAACTTCAGGGTTTCGGTTTCTTTAAATTTATACCCGGCCTTTTGCTCAGAGACAATCACCTTGACCGATTTGCCCGCTACTGAATAAGGCGCTTTACCCTGAGCGCTGACAAAGCCAATCTTTAATAATCCGCCCGCGATCAAACAGGCAATTAAATACTTTTTTTGCATGAGTTTAATTAATAGGCTTACCGGCTTGGTTACAAGCCTGGACTGTGGCTAACCGGAGTTGTCAAATTTATTAAACTTAATTAAAAAAAAGCAAAAATCACGATATAAATTATCACCTCAAAAGGTCGTGCCGGGCAAATTGATACGCCTTAATACCAAATTTTATCTTAATTTAATCAATTGATAATAAACACATTGAACGATAACTCATATAGAAATTGCTTACAAATTTGATGCGCTAAAATGCATTTTAAATTATAGTGTATTTTTTACACCGGCTATTGTTTTTGAGCCTTAATTTCTTCCTCAATGTGCAGGCTTTCTTTATGGATAGCGTTCATAAGTTCGGTAATGAATGTGGCGGAGAGCCCTTCCTGTTTTCCGGCTTCGACAGTTTTTTCCAGTACCTGTTTAAAACGGTCGGCCTGGAGGGCCGGAATATTGTTTTGTGCTTTATAGATGCCGATCTCTTTTACTACCCTCTCGCGTTCGCCCAGCAAGGCTATCAATTTTTTATCGATGGAATCAATTTTGATCCGGTTGTTTTGTAGCGGATTGCTGGCAGAAGTTTGGGTCATAGGTGTTGATTGGGCGTTAACTAAACTGTACCGGATCATACACACTAAAAATAATACAAAAGCGCGGTTAAATGATTTCATATCAGATGATTTTTTGAGGCAAATTTATAGAAATAACCTTGCTGTTAATGGATTGTTTCGGGATTGATGCAGAGTTACTCACTCCTGACATCACTACACTCGTTACCCTTTTATTTGATGCTCCTTTATTTCTTTTCACTTTATTTAATAAGCTAATTTATCATTAATAAAAAAACGAAGAGCACAGGCAGGTCAGCCGTGATGTGTGATGTTAATACTCGTTCAAAGAATTTACATGTACCTACATATATACAAATTAATTTTCCTAAATTTGAATAAAACATTTTACCGGTAAACCTAATTTTTGATATGGATTTTTTAAAAGCGATATACGAGCATATTACTGGATTTTTCGGCCTCGGCGGATTGTATACCATCATCAAATCGGGCGATTATGGCAAACTACTTACCTATGATGGTATTACGGCTTTGTTAGGCCCAATGCTACCTGTATTGCTGGTGTTTGAGATCATCAGGGGGGCGTTCTATAAAAAATTCAAGGTGATCCACTACAAGATTTCTTTTTGGACATATGTGCTAAATGCTTTTATAGGCAGCGTACTTTCCATTGCCATGGTAGGGTTTTGTATCGGCTTCTTTTCGAGGTTTGCCATTTTTAAAACAACGTTTACCTGGTACTGGTTTATTTACGGCTATATAGTATGGGAGTTTGCTCATTTTTGGTATCACTACCTTGCTCATAAAGTGAGGATCCTATGGTGCCTCCACTCAACCCATCATGCACCCGAAAGCATGAACCTTTCGGTTACTTTCGCCCATTTTTTCCTTGAAGCGCCTTATGCAGATCTCATCCGCACCAGCATTTGTATTTTATTGGGTGTAAATCCGCCAATGCTGTTTGTGATCATGTTTGTGGATGGCTTTTGGGGATCAATGATCCATATCGGTGAAAACCTTATTGAAGATGGGCGTCTTGGCTTCCTGAACAAAATCGTGCTCACACCATCGCATCACAGGGTACATCATGCACGTAATCCATTATATATGGATACCAATTTCTGTAACCTGTTACCGATTTGGGATAAAGTTTTCGGCACCTTCCAAAATGAAGACCGCAAGATCCCTATTGAATATGGCATCAGTCGCCCCATGATTAAAAACAGCTTTTTGGATGCTTATTTTGGCGAGATCATAGCGCTGGCCAAAGATGTACGCAAGGCGCCCGGTATTAAAAACAAGTTTCTGTACGTTATAATGCCACCCGGCTGGAGCCATACCGGCGATCATAAAATGACAACAGTGGTTAAAAAGGCCTATTTTGAATCGCTTGGGGAGAAGGAAAATAACCAGGAAAAAAAAGCTGTGAAGCAGGGCGAAAAAGAAGAAATGGTTTAAAAGTACTTTTAAAACCATGTCATTGCGAAGAAACGTGGCAACTAAACGAATGCACAGCCGTCATTCCTCCTACCTATGACAACTTAAAAAAGGGGGTGTCATACTGAGCCTGTCGAAGTATGGCGGGCAGGCCTCTGCGCACGAGTCTTCGACAGGCTCAGACTGACAGGCCCTCTTTGTCATCTAACCTTCAGAGGCCTCCGGGTTTAAACACTCACAATGACATGTCTTTTATTTTAAATACTTCATCTTTAATTCTCCAGCACTGCCCTGCGGCAGTACTTACTCCTGTAGTCCTGCGGGGTTAAGCCTGTTATCCGTTTAAAGATCTTTCTGAATGTCTTTAAATCATTATACCCAACCTTATACATCAGCTCACTGATATTGAAATTGGTTTTCTCCAATCCTTTTTTTACCGATTCGATCTTTACCTTTTGCAGGTATTCCATTGGTGTATTCTGCGTGGCGCTTTTAAACCGGCGAATGAAATTACGCTTGCTCATATTGGTTTGTCCGGCAATCTCCTCTACTGAAATAGGCAGATGATAATTATTTTCGATAAACAACTGCGAGCGCATAATTTCCTGATCTTCATGCTGATGCTGCCCTTCAAACACTTTAAAGTGCGCCTGGCTGGTACGGTCAATATCCAGCGAAAACATTTTGCTGGCCCAAATGCCGGTATCCCTGCCGCAATATTTTTCAATCAGGTACAGGATCAGGTTCATGCTTGAAAAAGCACCGCCACTGGTATAAGTCCCGTCTTTATCGGTGGTTACCATATCGGGTAAAATATTCACATCCGGATAGCGGCGTTTCATATCATCAACAGCAACCCAATGTGTAGTACAGGGTTTGCCGTTAAGCACACCCGCTTCGGCCAAAAAATAACTGCCGAAACACAGACTGGCCACTTCCGCGCCCTTATTGTACATGTTCCTTATAAAATCAATCAGGTTTTTGTTTTTACGCATCACCAAATCAGGCGGACCATAAAACGCCGGGGCTATTACCAGGTCGACATCTTTGATCTCATCAATGGTTTTAAAACCGGTAAACTGGGCAGGGAAATAAAGCAGGTTATTATTTATTTTTTCACCTACAAGCATTACGCTAAAGGCCTCGGTTTTGCCGCTTTCTACCAAAAAACGGTTAGTATGTCTCACCATATCCAATACGCCCGATATGGTTGAAAGATTAATGTCTTCGTGAATAAGCAGCGCTATTTCTTTCATTTGTTATAATTCAGGTTATTACAAATATATAAAAGCACCCGGCACAAAAACATGCGATAAGCCTTAAAAAACGCAGATCATTGATAAAAAGCTATCACTTAACCAATTTAAAATTAAGCGTTTAAACATCAACTCAAGATTTCGGCTATCTCTTCAAAGCCCTTTTCGCGGGCGAGGTCGGCGGGGAGTTTGCCACCTTCCATGCGTATAAAAAGCTCGGCACCGTTTTCCAGCAACAGGATAATGAGTTCCAGGTTACCATTTTGCGCGGCCGAATGCAGCGGCGTAGCACCGGCCTGCTGTATCACATTTACCTTCGCACCGTTTTCAATGAGCATACGGGCAATCTCAGTATAATTACCTGCCGCCGCCGAATGAATTGGGAACACGTTGAAACCATTATTTGATTGCAGGTTAACATTTGCGCCTTTGAGCACCAGGTAGCGCGCAACATCAAACTGTCCAAAATAACAGGCAAGCCCTAAAGCAGTAAAGCCATCTTCGGCGTAATCATCAAGAGTATTTGGGTTAGTAGTAACCAGGTGGGCAACCGTATCAAATTTGCCGGCCGCAGCCGCTTCAAACAAACTAATATCGTTTACATAATTTAACAGTAAACCGGTAACCTCCGGCTTTTTATAATAGCACGAAAGCATAAGCGGCGATACCCTGAGGCTTGTTTTTTGAGTAGCCAGCGCAGGGTCGCGGCCAAGCAGGGTATTGATACTATCTAAATCGGCGGATGCGATATATTCTTCCAGTCTTTCTATGCTCATTACTTAATTAAGTAAAGCGTTTACTATTAACGGCGTTGTTATATTCACTTTGTTAAATTTACGTTTATGTTACGGGTAAATGTTGTTTTTCAATTATACTAAAAAATTAAAAATGTTGACAATAAGTTATATAATCTGTTAACTTTATATTCATTCGGCCTGTAATTTTTTGCGGGTTAACGAATCTTATATAAAATATTTACCGGGTGTAACTGCAAAGTTCACATAGGTGAAATTTTACGTAAGTTTGCACATAAACGATTGTTACATCAGGATGCCGGCAAAAGGAAACCAGTTTAGATCAAATAATTTCAAGGGAGAAAATCAGCCTCGCCAAGGCGGCAAGGCCGAAAAGGAACGAGTGGCAGGCAGGAAATTACCTAAACTGCCCAGTTTTGACTTTGACTATGAAAACGGCAAGGCTGTTAAAATAGCGGGTTTGTTTTCACTGCTATTATCCATTTTTTTCCTCATCGCTTTTACATCATACCTGTTTACCTGGCAGGAAGACCAGAGCTATATTTCTAAAACAAACGGTGGCTGGCATAACCTGTCGACGGGCACTACGGTTCATGAAATTGCCGACCTGAGCGACCCGACCATCAGGGCGCAAAACTGGCTGGGCAAGTTTGGCGCGTTATTATCCAATCAGTTTATTTATGAATGGTTTGGCGTAGCTTCATTCCTGTTTATTTTTGTATTTTTTGTTGTAGGGTACCGACTGCTGTTTAAAGCGAGGCTATTTTCTATCCGTAAAACACTTGCATATTCGTTATTCAGCATTGTCTTTATTTCTGTGGCGATAGCTTATTTTCATTCATTTGTGATTGATTATCCCCATTACCTTGAAGGCGGTTTCGGTTTTTGGACTAACCGCTTACTTGCGGCTCAGATAGGTGAAGCGGGTACCGGCGGATTGCTGGTGTTTTTGGCGCTTACCGTATTGGTAATAGCCTATAATATCGACTTTAAAATACCCCAGCGTAAAAACCGCCCGGTTGCAGCTATGAGTGTTGATGAGATAGCACCTGAACCTGTTGAACTGATTGATGATGAGCCGTCAATGCCGCTTGAATGGCCCCGGGGCAATAACAACATCCGCGAAACCCATGTAAGCAGCATCATGCCCGAGCCCATGGTACAGGAACCGCTTATACCTCCATCACCGCTTAGGCACCCTCCTATGGAGCAAATGCCCGGATATCATGAACCTGTGGTGTTGCGTCCTGAAAATACAATTAAACACGAACCCGAAGAGGAAGAAGAAATCCCGCTCACCATTGATACCAACAGGCCTCTGCCCGAATTAAGTGTTGAACAGGCTGATGAAGCCAAACAGGATGACCTGCTAAGCAAATTTGGTATATATGACCACAAGCTCGATCTGGCTTCATACAAACTTCCGCACCTGGAGTTATTAGAAAACCACGGCTCAAACAAGATTTCGGTTAATGCCGAAGAGCTGGAAGCCAATAAGAACAAAATTGTTGAAACACTGAACCACTATAATATCGAAATTGATAAGATCAAGGCAACCATTGGCCCAACGGTTACCTTATATGAGATCATCCCCGCGCCAGGTGTGAGGATCAGCAAGATCAAGAACCTTGAAGATGATATTGCCTTAAGTTTAGCTGCACTGGGCATCCGTATCATCGCCCCTATGCCTGGCAAGGGGACTATCGGTATTGAAGTGCCTAATCAAAATCCTGAGATGGTTTCGATGCGCTCTATCCTATCGACCGAAAAATACCAGAATACCACGATGGACCTGCCTATCGCTTTAGGTAAAACCATATCTAACGAAGTATTTATTGCCGATTTGGCCAAGATGCCACACTTACTGGTTGCCGGAGCCACCGGCCAGGGTAAATCGGTTGGTATTAACGCCATCCTGGTATCGCTGCTGTATAAAAAACACCCTGCCGAACTCAAATTTGTACTGGTTGACCCTAAAAAGGTGGAGCTTACGCTTTTCCGTAAGATAGAAAGGCACTTTTTGGCTAAACTGCCTGATGATGGCGATGCCATCATCACCGATACCAAAAAGGTGGTAAATACGCTCAATTCGCTTTGTATTGAAATGGACCAGCGTTATGACCTGCTGAAAGACGCGCAGGTACGCAACCTGAAAGAGTACAACTCCAAATTTGTAAACCGTAAGATCAGCGACCCTGAAAAACACCGTTACCTGCCATTTATAGTTTTAGTAATTGACGAGTTTGCCGATTTGATGATGACGGCCGGTAAAGAAGTGGAAATGCCGATTGCCCGTATTGCGCAGCTGGCCCGTGCGGTGGGGATCCATTTGGTTATTGCAACGCAGCGCCCTTCTGTTAACATCATTACCGGTACTATCAAAGCCAACTTCCCGTCAAGGCTGGCCTTCAGGGTACTTTCTAAGATCGATTCGCGCACCATTCTGGATGCCGGCGGCGCTGATCAGTTGATCGGTCGTGGGGATATGCTATTTTCAACAGGTAGCGACCTGATCCGTTTACAGTGTGCATTTGTGGATACGCCGGAGGTTGAAGCTATATCTGATTTTATCGGCAACCAGAAAGGCTATCCATCGGCCATGTACCTGCCCGAATATGTGGGAGAAGGTGAAGCCAGCAGCGGCGCCAAAGAATATGACCCTGACGACCGCGACCCGATGTTTGAAGAAGCTGCACGTTTAATTGTACTGCATCAGCAAGGCTCAACATCGCTTATCCAACGCAAAATGAAACTGGGCTATAACCGCGCCGGCCGCATTATTGACCAGTTGGAAGCAGCCGGAATTGTAGGCCCGTTTGAAGGCAGCAAGGCCCGTGATGTACTCTATCCCGACGAATACAGCCTTGAGCGCTACCTCGAAACACTGCAAAAACCAATTAAAGATTAAACCAAGCAAAATTTAATTACTCTAATCCAATAACTATTAATAACAATAGTTGTTGTTGAATAAAACTGAATGAAAAAGATCATAGCATATACCATTTTAGCAATAAGTACATACAGCACCGCCTTTGCACAAAAAGACAGCCAGGCAAAAGCGATTTTAAACCAGGTAAGCCAAAAATACCGGTCGTACGATGTTATTAAAACCGATTTTACCTTTAGCCTGAATAACCAACAGGCCAATATTAAAGAAACACAAACCGGCACCCTGATATCAAGGGCGAAAACCGGTAAATACCGCGTTACCCTTTACAGCGCAGCCGTGAAACCCGAAGTAGACAAAGAAATTTTGAGCGACGGCAAAAACCAGTGGACATACCTTAAAAAAGATAAAGAGGTACAGGTAAGCGATGCCGACAAAAGCGGCGACGGACTAAATAACCCTGCCCAGATTTTTACGATGTATGAAAAAGGCTTTAAATACCTGTACACCGGCGAACAGAAGATAGCAGGCAAAGTTTATCAAAACATAGAGCTTACACCCGAAGATGATAAAAAAGCCATCTTTAAAGTGAAGCTTACCATCGACAAAGTAAAAAAACAACTCTACAGTGCTTTATTGTTCGATAAAAACGGCAACAGGTATACTTATACCGTACGCACCTTTACCCCTAACGTACCTGCTCCTGACGCAACTTTTGCCTGGGATGCCAAAGGCCACCCGGGCGTTGAGGTTGTTGATTTAAGGTAACCTGTCTCAGATTTGAGACATAAGAATTGAGATATTTTGAAGCGGGGGATTTACCTTCCGCTTTTTTTATTGGTTTTCGCCGCCGCTCGGCTCCAGCCCGGTGGCAACTATTCCGCGGCATCCCGCCGCCGAAGCTAAATAAATCAGACTCGACTTATGGCTGTTTGAAACCGGCGGTTAACCGGGGTTGCTGTTAAGGATTATTTCGCATCACGTTAAACTTACCTTCTCATTCAGAACAACATTTACCAACTCCGGTAGTATGTTGTAACATCCACTACAAATTACATACAAAGGGGGGGTAACAGGGTTAACACAATTTCAAAAACCCCTCATTATACAACTAATAATCAAATACTTATAAAAAAAAGGAGTTACGCTAAAGATTCCTTTACTGAACCCTTTGCCGGACGAAGGTTTAGCGATAGCGTATCTTCGTCCTAAAACAAGTTAAGCTTTCAGCTTAGCACACAAGGTATCAGACTATTCATAAACTATTTGCCTTCGGAAGCAGAATGCTTCCATCATTTCTGGTCGAAAGACTATTTGCTGCGGTTATTTATATTACAAACTTAACTCCTTAATCTTCATTAAAACAGCCTCTACCCTTTCCTCCACGGTAGTATCCCCTTCTATAATCAGCAAAGGAGTTGTGAGCTTATTCATCCAATTCTTATGCGAATGCAGGCTTCGGCTGTTGGTGATGAGCTCATCATAACCGCGTGCCCAATCAATAAATTCATTATAAAGCTTATTTCGCTCCCTATCGGTATAGATAATATCTCCATAACGTTCAAGCTCTCTTTGCTGCAAACGCCGAATCCTGATGGCTGGCGGGATATATAAAAATACCGACAGATCAAATCGCCAGTTATTGTTCCAGTTGATGACGGACCCGCCAATGATCCAGTTTTCATTACCGGCCATTTCACTGTTAATCACAGCATTTCGTTCTTCAGGCGGTCGCCGGTTAGTAAAAGGAGGATCGGAAGGGAACCAGAAATAATGATCGCTGTCGAAATACGGGTAATCAAGTCTCTCGCTCAAAGTTTTGCCCAGCGTAGTTACCCCTGAGCCAGATGCGCCGAAGATGTTGATATGCACGGGTTGTTATATTTAAGTCCAAACTTAGTCATTTCCGACCTTAACCCTCCGCTCCATTACATCTTTCCAGGTGGTTAAAATAAAGCCTTTTTGTTTAAGATAAGCTTTCAGGCGAGGATCGGTCATGGCCAGCAGGTCGCCTTTTCGTTTCTGGCCTTCGTTACAAATGTTTTTAAACTGAGGTGAGGGTTGTGTACAATGCATCAATACCATAGTTAATCCCGGCGAAAAACGGTCGAAGTTTTCGATATAGTGGTCTGTGTACCATTTTTGCAGTTCCTTATCAGTAGCCTTGTCAATATCGGGCATTACCCAGTCATAGCTTGAATTATCAAGATCGTCCAGTACCGGTAAACCTCCCTTCCAGGCTATTTCACCAAGTTCGCGTGCTTTTGCCAGTTCTGCAGGTTCAGCGATGATCATCCCGTCGATATATTTACCATCTTTTTTAAGCTGTGCTATCGTAGCATTCTTTGCTTCCTCGCGGTAAAATAGATCCTCGCCTCCGGGCAACATTACCGGTATCTTTTTTTCGATGCCGAGGTTAATATATTTTTCGAGAAAAGCCGGCTTGGCAAATAAAGTACCCATATGCGAGTCGAGATGGGTTGGTATAAAGCCCATGGTTAAGGCACGGTCAAGCTGGGCGCGGATCTCCTTATCAATCTCATCGGCAGTAGCATGGAAATAAACGGCGACTACTCCGGGCCAGAAAGCGCCTTCTTTATCAATCAGTCCCTGAACTGTTGCCTTACCCGCAAGCGGCCCCCATCGGTAATTTTTCCATTCGGAAGTTAAGGTTAAGTGCAGCCCTGCATCAATTCCCGGGTGCTGATCCATATAATGCTTAAAATCTGGTACCCAGGGGCAGGGCATCATCACACTGGTTGAAGTGGCTACACCCTCACCAATGGCTTTCTCCACCCCTTCGTTCGATTCATGCGACATGCCGGCATCATCAACATGCAGGATAATTACACGTGCGTCTTTAGGCCAGCCAAGCTTTTCGGCATAGGTTTTGGTTTGCTGGGCATAAACAGCAATGCTAAAAACAATGCCTGTAACGGTAAGCAGTAAGTTCTTCATCCGGATGGTTTTAGGGTATAACAGGTTAATAAAATTAGAAATTAAATTAGCAAATGTGACATGCAAATGCCAATTTAAGCCCGGCAAATACACCCATTTTTGCTACTTTTGAAATTAATGCTACCCGCGACTAACCATACCCTCGAGAAATTGGAACTGCTGTTAAAAACGGCCGGTTACAAGGTGCGTTATGAAAAGGGTAACTTCAAAACCGGCGCCTGCCTGTTGCTTAACAGTAAAATGATCGTTGTTAACCGTTTCTCTAACCTGGAAAGCAAGATCCTTGCCTTAACTGAATTATTACGTGAACTTGAGGTAGATTACAAATTGCTCGATGATAAACAGATTGCATTTTTGCAGGATATTAAACAAACAAAACTGCAGCTGTGACCATAACATTTTTAGGAACCGGAACGTCACAGGGTGTACCTGTTATTGCTTGTAACTGCGAGGTGTGCCTCTCAACAGATAAGCATGATAATCGCCTGCGCAGTTCTGTTTTAATTGAAGCCGAAGATAAGGTTATCGCTATTGATTCGGGCCCCGATTTCAGGTATCAGATGCTCCGTGCCAAAGTACAGCACCTTGACGCTATTGTTTTTTACGCATGAGCATAAAGACCATATTGCCGGCATGGATGATATCCGCGCGTTTAATTACAAACAAAATGCCCCGATTGATATTTATGCCGACGAAAGGGTGCAAAAAGCCCTTGTGCGTGAATTTCCCTATATTTTTGATGGCACTGGTTACCCGGGCATTCCGCAGGTAAACATGCACATTATTGGGCTTGATCTCTTCATGATCGGCAATGTTGAGCTGATCCCTATCGAAGTATTCCATTACAGATTGCCTATAAAAGGCTTCAGGATTAAAGATTTTACTTACTTAACCGATGCCAAAACGATTCCGGACGCCGAGAAGGAAAAAATAAAGGGCACAAAAATATTAGTGATCAATGCACTGCAGAAGGAAACTCATATCTCCCACTTTACGCTTGAAGAAGCCATAGCTTTTGCAAACGATATTGGGGCAGAGACTACTTACTTTACGCATATAAGCCACAGGCTGGGCAAACATGCTGATGTTTCTAAAGAGCTACCTGCCGGTATCGAGCTGGCGTATGACGGTTTAAAACTGGAGATTTAACCCCAACATTAAATCTGCGTTTCTAAATTTCCCGTATCTTGGGGCAAAATTTCTTCTCATCTATGGAATATCTTGTTTATATAAGTACCGCTAAAAAGTTAATGGGCGATGATGAATTATTGAACCTGCTGCAAACAGCACGAATAAAAAATTTCGCCCATAACGTCACCGGTATGCTCCTATACAGTGAAGGTACTTTTATACAGGCGCTTGAGGGCGAAACAGAAGACCTTTACAAAATTTATAACGCAATCCAACTTGATTCACGTCATCGTAACATTGTCCTGATGATAACCGGAATGGTTGAGGAAAGAATTTTCCCAAAATGGTCAATGGCTTTTGCATCAGTAAATGCAGGCTTGCTGAAAAATGTAGAAGGATTTCTTAATCCGGCAAATAAAAATGACATTGCCGATAACAACCATACTGCTGTAATCATGCTCAAAACATTTGCCGAAACCAACGGGCTATCCGTATCTTTTAATTAATTATTTAATCCCCTGCCTGTTTTATGCTGCAGTTCGTCTATCCGTTTTGACGCTTCGGCCTTAGTAAGCGATCCGTCAAACTCTTCACCGGCTTCGTCGGATAATGTTTTGAGATAGGAGTGCTGCGCGCCGGTCATGGGTTCATCACCGGTTGTCCAATCATCCGGATCTTTTACCGTGTTTGAGCCTTTTAGTTTATTTTGATTGATGATCTCTTCATCGTCCGATTCGTCAAAAAAGCCATTGTCGGGTATATCATTTGGGTTGATAGCCATAACTATTTGTTTTATAATTACAACTGTTACCGGGGCACATTGTTTTTATTTTCAAAGGGATTGAAGGTCACAGCTCAATAAAGCTCACCCTGTCGATAGTTCCTCTGTATTGTTTTAAATGTCCTTTATCGCTTGCATCAACCACACCCCGAATAGTTACTTTACGTTTATTCATCCGGATAAACTGGCCATCGTTATAGGTAAACAAACCTATATGAGTGCCCGGCAGATAAAGGGGGCAATCCTGGCTAAAATCAATCCAAATGGCATTATATAATGCGTGGCTCGAGAAGAGGCTGTCATTAAAAAGCGCGGATTGCTCATTTCCTTCCTTGTACTTACCGCTCACTTCAACATATTGTTTATCATATTTTTCAATATGACTGGCCAGCTCTGTAAATGAAATCTTTTTATAATCTTTTGAACTATTGCAATCGCTTTGAAAAATCCTTTTTTGTTTGGCACATGCACCAAGCAAAACTAACAGCGGCAAAACCCGGAGCAAATTTTTGATATGTATAAATACCGCGGTCATTTTAAATTGGAAATGATTAAGATAATGAAAATATCTGTCAATAATCCTGATAACAGATATTTTACAGCGAGGTTACAGGTGCTGTAATTAAAACGGAATTTATCTTTGCTAAAACGTTTAGGCAACTTGCGTTTTAGCTTTATGCTGTTATTTTTGTACATCAACATTTAACCTGAATTAACCTCCCATGAAATTAAAACTGATAGGCACCTTACTCCTATTGTCGGCACTTGGCGTACAGGCCCAGCAAAAAGTTATTCCGCTGTACCCCGGCGCGGCCCGCGGTTCCGAAAACTGGACCTGGGACGAAGGTGAAAGCGATAAAAATGCCTTCAACACCAAAGTGGTTTACAACGTTACGCACCCTTCTCTAAATGTTTTCCTGCCCGATTCAACTATTGCTAATGGTACAGCGGTAGTTATTTGCCCGGGCGGCGGTTTTCATACCCTTTCTATCAACAGTGAGGGCTATGACGTGGCCAAATGGCTCAATAAACAGGGAGTTACCTGTTTTGTACTAAAATACAGGCTGGCACATAGCCTCACTACCGACCCTGTAAAGGAGCTGGTAACTAAAATGAGCCAAAAAGATTTCCCTAAACAGGTAGCCCCTATCATTCCGCTGGCAATTGCCGATGCACGTGCAGCGCTTACTTATGTACGCGAGCATGCTTCCGAATACCATGTTTCGCCGCAACGTATCGGCATCATGGGCTTTTCGGCGGGTGGAACATTAGCAAGCGCGGCCGCTTTAAATTATACGGCCGCTAATAAGCCCGACTTTGACGCACCCATTTATCCTTATGTACCGCCCGAACTGCTCTCAAAAATCCCTGACGACGCGCCGCCGATGTTTATAGTTGCAGCTACTGATGATCAGCTTGGCCTTGCGCCGCACAGCATTGAGCTTTATAGCAAATGGCTGGCATCAAAACATAGCGCCGAACTGCACATGTACGCAAAAGGCGGCCATGGCTTTGGCATGCGCAAACAAAACCTGCCTGCTGATAACTGGATTGAGCGTTTTAACGACTGGCTGGAGCTTAAAGGCTTTCTGAAACCTGTAGATCCAAAGATAAAAACAGTTAAAGAAAAGACTGAACAATGGGAGGCTTACCACAAACAATGGGAAGACGCATTCCATAAAGATTGGGCGAATATGACCCGTTACAAGGCTGACAATGAAAAGGTAAAGGCATCGGCGCCAAACCCTAAAAGCGTAGTTTATATGGGCGATTCTATTACCGATTTTTGGATCAGCAGGGACTCATCGTTCTGGAATGGTAAACCTTATTATGACCGCGGGATCAGCGGGCAAACTACCACTCAGATGCTGGTACGTTTCCGGGAAGATGTGATCGATCTGAAACCGGGCGCCGTAGTGATCCTGGCAGGCATCAATGACATCGCCCAAAATAACGGCCCAATAGCTATTGAAGATATTTTTGGTAATATCGAATCCATGGCATTGCTGGCCAAAGCTGCCAATATAAAAGTGGTATTATGTTCGGTGCTGCCTGCCTATGCTTTTCCATGGCGCCCCGGGATGGAACCGGCGCAAAAAGTAATCCAACTTAATGCCCTGATCAAAGCCTTCGCCGATGCTAATAAAATGGTTTATGTAGATTACCATAGCGCCATGGCCGACGAGCGCAAAGGCTTGCCGAAGAACCTTGCTGCCGATGGTGTACATCCAACTGTTGAAGGATACCGGATAATGGGGCCATTGGTTGAAAAAGGGATCGCGGAAGCGTTGAAGACGAAGCAGGCCAGATAAACTTTAGCAAATGTTGCTGAGTTTTGGAATCTGCCGGACTTTTAAGGAGGAATGATAAAGCCGGGGAAGACTTGCGAAGTTTTAAAAACTTCGCAAGTCTGTCTTCTACAACATGGCCTGGGGACACGCCTTTAAAACAGGCAAACAAATACCTTCTTTTAAAAATGTTGATGTTTTTAACTTAGTAAATCGGATATTGGGGCTTAAATACAATAGCAAGGTTGATGGTACCGGCCAGCTTGCTGATAACATCCTTACAAAAAAATAAAAACATCCTATGAAAAACGCATTCAGGCTCCTGATCTTCATATTATCGCCACTGGCTCTACACGCCCAAAACCCTGCCGTAGTAAAGCAGCAGGCAACCCTAATGACCCAAAGCATGACTAAAGGCGACTATAAAAGCATAGTTAATTATACCTACCCCAAAGCCGTTCAAATGGCCGGAGGCAAAGAAAAAATGACGGCCATGATTAGTGCCGCTATGCAACAGATGAAAGCAGCGGGCATTAGTTTTGAAAGTATCACGGTAGGCACACCGGGCAAATTTTATAAAGCAGGAAAAGAAACCCACTGCCTGCTGCCCGAGACGATTATAATGGCAAGCCCAAAAGGCCGTATGGCCATGCATAGTAACCTGCTGGCAGTTAGCGGCGATGGCGGAAAAAGTTGGTCGTTCCTGGATATGAACAATTCAACTGCTGATAAAGTGCAGCAACTGATCCCCAACTTTAACCCGGCCCTAAAAATTCCGCCGGCTACTACCGAACCTTTACAATAACAGCGAGGTTTGGGGTGTTGGCTTATTATCGTCCCTTTGGATAAACGTTGGGCGCATAAGCTGTGTGCCCAATGCTTTATTTAATTCTTCAATCACGTAATCGGCCAGCTCGGGCGAGTAACGCTCATCATGCTGGTGCATAAAAAACCATACCGATTTAAGGCCTTGCTCCTTCCAGTTTTTGATCCGTTCAACCCACTCGTCAACGCGGGCATAATCTGTAGGGTGTAAACTATTGCCTACAAACCGGATAAAAGCATGCGGTGTAGGCAAAGCCATATGCACCACATCCCGGCGGCCGCTGGCATCAGTAATAACAGAACCGATGTTTAAATCGCGGAAAAGGTTAAATACCCTGTCGCGGTTTTCAGCTACGGCAAACCACTCTTTATGGCGCAGCTCAACAAACACCGGGAGGTCTTTTGGTAGTTGCTCAAGATAGGCCTTAAGCTCCGGGAAACTCTTTGGTGTGTAGTTATCGCTCAACTGCAAAAACAGCGGGCCAAGTTTTTCGCCAAAAGCCAAGACACCTTCATAATAGGTGGTTGTAATATCTTCGGCATTTTTTAAGCGGCGGATATGGCTGATGCTCTGCGAAAATTTAGGGCAAAATTTAAACTCAGGATTACTATCGGCCTTGGCCTTCCATTTGGCAATGGTATCGGGGCCGTAAACATTGTAAAAAGTGGCGTTAAGCTCAATACAGTCAAAGTGTTTAACGTATTCATCTAAAAAATTAGCGTCTTTGGTTTTTGGCGGATAAATTTTCCCAATCCATTCTTTGCGCCCCCATTTTGCGCAGCCAACATGTACTTGCAAAGGCACATCATTTTTCGCAGCGGCAAGCGTATCAACAGTTATCTGCGGATCGGCCGGCAAGGTAAAATCAACCCTTGCTAATTCTTCATCGGTTACTCTGCCAAATTCCATATCGCTTTTTTGTGGGAAAGATAGGAAATTGTCTGAATCAGAATTTACAGGATTAACGAATTTTCAGAATAAATGATTTGTTCGCAATACATCCTGTTAATTTAAAAATTCTGTAAATTCTGATTCAGACAATCAACTACAAGAACATCCCACCCGAAGCTTCGATACGCTGAGCGTTGATCCAGCGGGCATCTTCGGTGCAGAGAAACGCTACTATACCACCGATATCATCCGGTTGGCCTACCCTGCCCAAGGCTGTTGACTTCGACATCATTTCTTCCAAACCGGGATGCGAATCAAATGCCGCTTTGGTAAAATCGGTTTGGATAATACCCGGAGCCACAACGTTTGCGGCTATACCACGGCTGCCTAACTCTTTTGCAAGGTATTTGGTGAATACCTCAATAGCGCCCTTCATAGAGGCATAAGCGGCATACCCGGGAGTTGAGAAACGGGCCAGCCCGGTCGAAAAATTAATGATCCGGCCACCATCAGCAATTACGGGTAAGCTCTTTTGTGTTAAGAAGTAAACGCCTTTAAAATGCACATTAAACAGGTTATCAAAATCCTCTTCCGTAGTTTGCGCAAATGGCGAAGCGGCATCAATACCTGCATTGTTGATCAGGAAATCAAAGGTATCCCGGCCCCACTTTTTGTTAAGCGTTGCTTTTAATGTTGTAATAAAAGCATCAAAGGTAGATACTATACCTGTATCCAACTGTAAAGCAACGGCCTTTTGCCCCATTGATTCAATTTCGGCAACTACGGCTTCAGCTTCTTCTTTCTTGCTACGGTAAGTAACAATAACGTCAATACCTTTTTGGGCGATATGTTTAGCGGCATTTTTGCCAAGGCCACGGCTGCCGCCGGTTATTAATGCAATTTTATTTGTTCCCATTGTGATGTTTTTTAATGTTTTAACAATACAAAGGTGCAATAGTTAGGAATGAAAATTATGGTGACTACTTCAGATTAAATGGTGACCATTTCAGTCTTTTTTTAAAAATACCTCTACCAGAAACTCCCAAAAAGCATTGGATCGAAACAGCTTCAATAAATTTATCAGCCTCAAAATCAATGAAGAACAAATAAAAATTAAATTAAACTACTTAAACTATAGGAATTATATAATTTATTATTACATTTGCACTGTCAACAACGACAAAGTGTTCTTTTAATAACTTATCAAGAAAGACTGAGGGAAAGGCCCATAGACGTCTTAGCAACCTGTACATCCGCATAATGTAAAAGGTGCTAATTCCTGCTCCTGTGCAAAACGGGAGAGAGATAATTATATCTACACCCCACAACCGATCTGATTAAGTGAATTTTTATGGTTTTCAAGTCGCGTGACCGAGAGGATAGGTGGGGGTCCGCAATACCCTAAACGGCAGTTCGAATCTGCCCGCGACATCAAATTTTTCCAATCCTTTTTTTTATAGCTTACAGGTTAACTCTGTACCTTGTTGAGATCCGCAGGTACGGGTAAATTTTGTCTACATCCGGGTGATTTTTATAGTTTCCTTCCAGCCTGAAATATCCGGGTTCGGCACTTATCGAGAGATCTTTTAACACACGATAACTTATCTCATTGGTTATGGTATGTAAAAAATAGTGCGACTTATTTCCATTGATAGTCATGAGCCAGCTACCGCGATAATTAATACTATAATAAAATCTGTTACCTATATTAAAACCAGCTCTGCCGTTTATGGCGAAACCCGAGCCGTAGTCATAATTACGCCCTCTATACAGGTAGGGATCGGGAGCGGCTCCTAAAATGATAAGCCCCGCACCCACCGCCGTATTCACTTTAAAGCCATTCAATAATCTAAATTCGGATAGTAAATTAGCCTTTACGCTTTGCCCTCCGTAAAAGAAAGCGGCATTACGTATATAATCATAATTAGCCGATATGATGATCAGGTTTTCCACGCTATCCGATATTGACACGTCCCATCCTGCAAGAGATCCATAAACACTGATCACATTAACCGCACTGCTATCGTCTTTTCCAAACTCGGCTGTGATGGAAATATTGCTGAAAGGTGTGTGCAAATTTTCGTTAGAAGCGCCGTAAAGCAGCTTCGCCCGGCCAAACCAACCAAACCGTCCATGGGTTAACAATCCCTGGTTGCCGCTGTTAAACTTACGTGCGCCCAGATCAAATTCGGCACTTACTTTTGATGAATCATCCTGCGACCTATTTGCCGGCCCAACAACCTTTCCCCATTTTCCATCAATAATGCGGTTAAGCCCATTCATCGGGTTAACCAAAAAACCCAGCACCTCACTGGCCTGCCGTTTAAAACCGCGGCGATGGTTATTAATGATCTTATTTGATAGCCGATAGGTCATTTCACCCAATACTATGCCGCCAAAGCTGGTGTTGATAAAATCATTAGGGGCGGGTGCCTGGTTTTCGGCAAATGTTTCCCACAGGTAACTGCCCACCATAGTAGCCGGTACTGATTGCCAAAAACTATAACCATTACTCCTGAAAGCGCTATAAAACATGCTGCCGTGATATGGATGTCCAAACTGGTTGGTTTGAAACGGATCATTGTCCCAGGTCCAACTGCCTGGGTTCAGGTTATGGCCTGTTGTTTTCCAGGAAATCCGGGCATAATCAACGTTGACTATATAGCGATCATATGTCCAGGGCGCAATCTCGGCGAGGCCAAGCTCTAAGGCAGCCCTTCCAAAACGTTTCTGTTTTGCCGGCGGATCTGAAAATCGTGTTATGGTATCTTTTTCCTTACGCAGGTCAAAAATATTAACCTGGGCCCCTACTTGCCGGCTGCAGAAAAGCATGAACAGTAAAAGCGGCAGTATAATTCCTAACCTTCCGGAGTATTGCCTGGTAAAATGGTAATCCGTTAAAGTCATATACACTAACAATTTAAAAGATACAGCTACGAAAGTTATAAAGGATGAAGTGAATTAGGTTAAAAAATGTTTGAACAATATTTAATTAATGTTAAGGCGGATATAATTTTGATAATGCATTGGGCGGTAATGGGTGCCAATAATTGTTATTTCCTTATTTAAGTACTGAAACATATTTTCATATATTTAGCATTGCTTAACCTGTATATTAAGCACCATAACCAGTATAAATTATTGCAATTACTTTTTACTTATGAAGATCTTCAATATCATATGGGTTGTACTTTTTGTCACATTTGCAGGTTTACAGTATAACGATCCAGATCCTTACCTTTGGATGCCTATTTACCTTTATTGTGCCTGGTTTTGCTACCTGGCAGCAAAAAAAGAATTTTACCCCATTGGCTATGCAGCCGGCATAATCATTTTTACAGGTTATGCCATTTATAAGATATTTGATAACAACGGCCTTATCGACTGGTTTAAGTTCCATCATGCCGAAAGCCTTGTGCAAACCATGAAAGCCGAAAAGCCCTGGATTGAAGAAGTGCGTGAGTTTTTCGGGTTACTGATCTGTGTAGCAGTACTGGCAATTAACTGGATCTATGCTATAAGAGAAAACAAAAAAGTACCGGTAAAAAAGGGAAAAAAGTAAGCCCCCTCTAAATCTCCCCCGGTAGGGGAGACTTTTAAGGTCCCTCTCTCCTGGAGATGAGGCTTCTTTTTACAAATACGACAACCCATTAAATTCCCCATCACTATAATAAAAGGGCTCAAAACCGTCTTCGGCAAGTTCACAACTTACCTGCATGGTGGTAAAAGTAACATCGCCAAAAATATTGGCTATGGCCGAGTCGGCAGCATCATGGCCGGTAGCTATTTTGATAAGGCCGTTTAAAGGTATCAGCCGCGTTGCATCAAACAGGATCCACTTGCCGCCAAGATAAGCCTCAAAGCAGGCGTGGAAATCGGCAGGTTTAAGACGATAGGCGTACCCTGTAAAATAGCGGGCAGGTATGGTAAGCGCACGGCAAAGGGCAATGCCCAAGTGTGCAAAATCACGGCAAACGCCGGCCTGCTCGGTAACGGTATCAAAAGCTGATGTTTGTGAATTGGTTGATCCGCTTAAATATTGTACGTTTTTATTGATCCAGTTGGTTAATTCAACCACCTGCTCAAAAGGGTTGGTAACATGCCCGAACATATTATGTGCAAGCCGGTATAATTTGTCCGACTGACAATAGCGGCTTGGATTTAAATATGGCAGCACCGGCGAAGGCAGCTCAGAAACGTGGGTTTCCTGTAAATTACCGAAATTGGTTATTTCATAACAATTATCAACCGTAGCTTTGTAGGTAACTTTAATATTGGGCGTATCGGCACTTACATCAAAACGTACCAAACGATTTTCGCCTTGCAGGGTTTGCAGCTCTTCAAACTTGATATATGGTTCCAGGCCAAATTCTTCACTTATTACCGTTTGATTTGGGCTGCGTAACGCGTGTATGTTTAAAATCAATGTGCCCGGCGACCGTACTACATATTCCATTTGGGTAAACACATCGAATTTCATGTTATCAGCTTTCTGTTTTTATTTCTTCTAATTTGTTAAATGTGGCATCCATCCAATCCTCCGAAATATGCTCAAGTGCCAGTTTCAGTTCCTCGGCCCATTGGGTTGAGATATGTTCAAGGTCCTGCTTATTATAACGCTGCTCAACAATATTGAAACTATCCTTTTTATAAACAGCCACATCTATCGGAAAATCGACATTGTTCGAGCTTACCCTTGTTGAATCGAATGAAAGAAAACCTGTTTTTAGCGCCAGTTTCAGGCTCGAATCTTCATTAAGGATACGGTTAAGGATAGCTTTACCATGCCCCGAATTTCCGATAACCACGTATGGCGCCCCCTGCCCTAACTCCACCCAGTTTCCTTCGGGATATAGCAAAAAAAGCTTGTGTTCATCATCATCGCGCAGTTGCCCGCCAATGATGGTATTCAGGTCAAATCGTAACCCGGCTGCATCAAGCGACGCTTTATCTTCCTGTGCGGCACGCTTTACCTGTTCGCCAAATGCATTCACGGCCTTATACATCTTATTAAACTCGGCTGTCTCCAATAATTCATTAAAATATATCACGGCCTTATCACGCACCGAGCGCAAACCGCTGGTCATGATAAACAGCGAAAAATGATCCTTTTGTTCTATAGTGATCTTCTTTTTTACAGTGGTATCCGTCCCCGAAGTTATACGGGTATCGGCAATGGCCAATAAGCCCTCTTTAACTTTAATTCCCAGGCAATAAGTCATTTGATTAGCGTCGTTCGTTATAAATTAATACTTGCCAAAGTAATTAAATAATGCGAGATTTATTTACCGGTTATTCATAAACCATTTATTTGCCGATACATCTTTTTCGGGCCTAACTACCTTTTATTTTATTGCATACAATGAAATTCAAATCAGCATTACTCATCCTGGCATTTATTTTTAACCTCAACTTTGTCAAAGCGCAAAAACACAGCCCTGTCCCTGTTATTTTCGACACGGATATCGCCGGAGATTATGACGATGTTGGTGCGATGGCTATGCTGTATGCCTTTGCAGATAAGGGTGAGGCCAAAATATTAGCAACCATATCCTGCAATGCCTTCGAAACTACCGCACCAACCATCAGTGTGATCAACACCTATTTTGGCAAGCCCAATATCCCCATAGGTATTGTAAAAAAAGACAAACCTAATAAAGACTGTGCACAGCAATGGGCCCAGGCTATTATTGCCAAATATCCGCATAACATAAAATCAAACAGCCAGGCAGTTGAAGCGGTAGCACTTTACCGCAAGGTGCTGGCAAAGCAAGCCGATGGCAGCGTAACTATTATTTCGGTAGGATTTTTCACCAACCTGGCCGATCTGCTCCGGTCGGGAGCTGATAAATACAGCAAACTGGATGGAGAACAACTGGTGAAAAAGAAAGTAAAACAACTGGTATCCATGGCTACGGGAATAGGTACCGACGGTAAAACCTTTAGCGAATACAATGTAAATGTGGACGCAGCCTCTGCGCAAAAAGTATTTAAAGACTGGCCTACACCTATTACCCTTAGCGGTTTTGAAATAGGTGAAAAAATCCTGACCGGAATCCGCCTGATCAACAATACATCAATAAAAAATAGCCCCGTAAAAGACGCCTTCCAGATAGCACTTACAAAAGACAAGAATACAACCGGCCGTAATAGTTGGGACGAAACCGCCGTACTAACAGCCATCAGGGGGCCCAAACCTTATTTTACCTATCGCAAACTTAACATGGAAATAAAGGACAACGGCACCGATGTAGTGGTGCCGGGAGAGCGGTTTTTATATCTTCAATTTGCCATGCAGCCCGGGGATATTGCAAAGGATATTGAACAATTGATGATGCACCAGCCTGTTAAAAAACAACGGGTAATATACCGCTAAAAATACCAACTACTTGGTATTGAATTTTCACGCGATAGATAGCACCTTAGTTTAATTATGAGCGAACCCATTAAAATTCAGGTATCCATCTTTTGCGAGCCTTGCATTATCTGCGGCAGCAGGCCTGTAATTGCACAGGCTAAAGGTAAATTTATTGTAAGATGCGGCGCCAACCCAAATCATTATCAAACGCCGCCCGGAATGGTGGATATAGCCAATTGGAATAAACATAACCGCCGGGAGCCTGGTTTTACCCCAAATATAGGGCATCTTAAACAATGCTGATCACTTAAAATAACGAGTTACCACATAGCCGATGGCTTCCTTTATATAGGTCCCCCAACCTGCTAAAGCACCTGCATTAGGTAGGAAATCATCGGCAGATACCGAAAACCTGCGGCTGGAAAAATTGCAGGGGTATGCAACCACGTCAACTCCCTGTTTTTTAAATATCATCAGGGAACGGCGCATATGAAATGCCGAGGTAACCAGTAAATATGGTGCTTTAAGTTTATGCTGCTGCAAGAGTTCTTTTGAAAAAGCGGCATTTTCAATGGTATTCCGAGATTTCGGTTCGCTTAGTACGCAACTGTCCGCAACCTGCATTTCCCTGAGTTGCTCCCTTACCCAATCAGCCTCCCTAAAACCCGATGGCCTCAAAAGCCCGTTTCCTCCTGTGATAAGAAGATGGCTGACTTTACCTGTTTTTTGCAAACGAACACCCTGGATAAACCTATCGGCAGCAGAGTTAAAGAAACCGCCGCCATTGCCATCATCCGAGCTAAAACCACCCAGCACTATAGCACAGGTATACTTTTTATCGGCTGGTACAGTAATCTCCCTGATATCCCAACACCAGCTAACCAGGTTAAGTAACAATGAATTAGAGAAAATATAAAGCACAATAATACCTGCAAGCAAAAATTTCCGTTTACGTTTTACGTTCTTTGAAAAAAGGGCGATCAATAAAAATGCGAATACCCATAGAAGCAAATTCATTAAAAACGAAAGGACTTTTGAAAAAATAAAAAACATATGGCGGTTATGGTGTTTAAGTACTTCAAATATAGAAGCTTTTATTGGGTGAAGTAACAAACTGGCATCATCATTGTCATATATCAGAAAAGAAAAATAAATTATGGGCTTTATCAAAACTCTTGCTATAGGTGCTGCAGTTGCTTACGGAATAAATTACGTAACCAAAAAAGGACCCGACGGTAAATCGATTATCGATAACCTGGTTGACAACGCCCCCGAATGGGCAGATCGCGCTAAAAAATACGGCGAACTTACTTTAGAACAAATTGCCGTACGTACTCAAAATTTCAGGGATAACAACAGGCGTTAATACGCCCTGCCTCGTGCTTTGTCCAATAATGTTTGGAGGATGATACAGAAGTTATTATTCGACTATAACAATGACATGCCTTTGGAATAACATAATACATACTAAACGGAGCTGATTAATATGTTTAGGCACAGTTGTCATCATCTCTCATAACGACGTGATTGTAAACTATTGATTGGCAGATTTATTTAGAATCATATTATATGCATGGGCGTTGCCTGCGGCCCGGGCTTTTCGTTACAAGTCCTCGCCTTCCGACGCCCCAACCTCCGCACACTGTGGGCTTTACACTGCAATCCCTAACGCTCCCGCCGCACAACACTTCAGCACAATATCATATAATCCTCCAATCCTATAAATCAAGGTTCCTTACCAGCCACTGTTCACGATACTGTTTTGGTGTAACTCCCTCAAAACGCTTAAAAAACTTGGTAAAGTTCGACGGATCAAAAGTAAGCCGGTTAGCTATTTCGGCTACACTGGCCTTGTTTTCCTGCAGCATGGTTTTGGCAATCCCCATGATTTTTTCCTCGAAAAAGAAACAGGGATGTTTGCCTGTAGTAAGTTTAATAGTATTGCTCAAATGGGTAGGATGGATATGCATTTCATCAGCAAAATCACGGATCTCGTACATGTCCAATACTCGGTTGTTCAGCACATCGTCAAGATGCCTATCAATAGCTTTCAAATAGTCGGCGGTAATTTCGTGCTGACGGACCAGTATTTTTTTCGGAACAGTGAGCGTCGTTTCCATCATACAAAACTAAGCAAACAGATCGGGCTTAAACAATGGTGCCACCCGCTTTTTAGATGCCTGCTCATAAGCATACCCCAACTTTATGATGTCGCCCTCTTTGTAGGCTGTGCTAAAAAACGATAACCCAACCGGCAGGCCATGGGCCAACCCCATGGGCACTGTAATATGCGGATACCCCGCCATAGCTGCAGGGCCCGAAAAGCTAAAACCATTATCATAGTCGCCATTTACCAGGTCGATACATACAGCCGGACCATTAGTGGTGCCTATGATGGCATCAAGTTTATATTTGGCCAGCATATCGTCAATAACTTTACGGGTACCTGTATTGGTTTGCTTAACTGCGTCAAGATATTCCTTACTGTTCAGGTCACCTTTGGCTTGAGCTAACTCCATCGTTTCCTGTTTAAAGAAAGGCATTGATTTAACCTCATTTTGCTTGTTAAAGGCAATTACATCGGCCAGGGTTTTTATTTTGCTGTTGGCATTGCCAAAGTATTGATTAAGGCCGTCTTTAAATTCATAAAGCAGCACGGTGAATTCATTTTTGCCTATGGTTTTTAGCTCCTTGTTCAATTCTATCTCCACCACTTCGGCACCTTTACTTTTCAGGGTTTTGATGGCATCCTGTAATAATGCCACAACGGCCGGGTTATCATTAAGCGCAGATTTCTCAATCCCCAGGCGCTTACCCTGTAAACCATTAGCGTCTAAAAATTTGGTATAATCCGCCTCAATCCTGCCTTTACTACCAAGTGTTGCCAGGTCGAGCGTATCAATACCGGTAAGCGCACCAAGCAGTATGGCGGCGTCCTTAACTGTACGCGCCATTGGTCCTGCCGTATCCTGCGTTTTGGAAATGGGGATTATGCCCGACCGGCTCCACAAGCCCACAGTTGGCTTAATGCCCACCAGGCCGTTAACCGATGCCGGCGACACTATCGAGCCGTTGGTTTCTGTACCGATACCAATAACGCAAAGATTGGCTGCTACAGCCGTTCCGGTACCGGCGCTTGAACCGCTGGGGTTCCTGTCTAAAACATAAGGGCACTTAGTTTGCCCTCCCCTGCTGCTCCAGGCGCTGGTTGAATGTGTAGACCGAAAGTTTGCCCACTCGCTTAAATTGGTTTTGCCCAATATCACAGCACCTGCCTCACGAAGCTTGTGCACTATAAAAGCATCTTGCTTGGCAAAATTATCGGCCAAAGCTAATGAGCCCGCCGTGGTGTGCATGTTATCGCCGGTATTAATATTATCCTTTATCAGCACAGGTATACCATGCAGCGGACCACGCACCTTACCCTTTTCACGTTCCCGGTCCATCGCATCGGCCATGTTCAAGGCATCTTTATTAAGCTCGATAACCGAGTTAAGCATGATGCCTTTTTTATCTATCTGATCAATGCGTTTCAGGTACAGCTCGGTAATCAGCCTTGAAGTAAACTGTTTGCTCTGCATTTTTTGCTGCAGATCGGTAATGGTTATCTCGCTCAGTTCAAATATATCGTCCTTACTGTTATCGGCAGCGGCAGTTTCATCGGCTTTATTTTCGGCAGATGGCTGATTGCAGGAAGCCGCTACTAAAGTAGATATCGTTAACCCAGCTAATGAACCGGTTTTGAGGAAATTTCTTCTGTGCATAACTGTTTAAATAAAGGCATTACAAGTAACAAAATATTTAACTACTTTGAAAGGTGTGGAGGTTGGAGATAGTTAAATGTTACAATAAAGTGGCGGTGCAAATCGTGTTTACTCATAACAGGATAAAAACAGATGTCACGCTGCCGGTCGAAGCATGGCGGGCAAGCCTCTACGAGCGAGTCTCCGACAAGCTACCCATGACATGTTTAAAAAATACATTTTTGTCAGCAGGTAAGCTTCGGGCAAAAACGGGCAGAACAATGGTGGCCTTGAGCGAAGGAAAGGGCATAGCAAGTTTTTGCAGAAGCTGGGGATATGTGTGGGCGAAGCGGGGCAAAATAATTGCAGCCGTGGTTCTGACCGTTTGCAGGGAAAAGGCCGGGCGATGGATATTGGGGCAGGGTGAGCGCAAAGAAGCCTTTCTGCTGACTTGATTTTTTGGTTACTTTTTTATCAAGAAAAAAGTAACTGGCCCCGCGCGGCCAAAAGCGCGACGATGTAAGTTAACTACTAATGAAGCCTGTTACCAGTCTGTCCGCAGATTGCTTCGTACCTCAATGACGTTGCGGGGATGTCATTTTACCTTCTGAGACTCTGGATTTAAATCACTCAGACTGACGGCCTCACTCTTGGCTTCAGAATGCCGTTGGTTTGATCGGCCGTCATGACAACAGCAATCTGACATAATCTTATTTAGATATCATCCCCGATATCACATTAATGCTCAATGCCACAATAGCTGTATTAAACGCAAAAGAAATCAACCCGTGCAGCCAGGCCAGCCTGCGGATAGAGCGTGCGGAGATCTCCACGTCAGATACCTGGAAAGTCATGCCTACTACAAACGAAAAGTATACAAAATCGAGGTAATCCGGCTCTTTTTCATCACCCGGAAATTCAAGACCGCCGAGATGTTTGAGTTTTTTATCATCATCGGGATCTGTAGTATAATACATATGGGCATAACGCAAGGCGAATATAGTGTGTACCAGCCACCATGAAACAATAACCGATGCCATGGCCAATAAAACCCGCGCCGTCACAACCGCGTCCGATTGGTTTTTTGTGGATAACAACAGAAATACTATTGCCAGCAAGCTCATCAGCGATGATACTATCACAAACAAAAATATCAGTGTGCGGCTTGAGTCTTCGATACTTGCTATTTTACGGATCTCGGCGGGGTTAGCCGTTAGGATAATGATCCAATCCATAATAATGATGCATAAACCAAATGCTATCCAGGTTACCAAAGCAACCGTTGGCACCGAAAAATGAGCCCAGGAGAAAAACAGTGTTATTGCTGCGGCCCCTAACGAGATCAGGAGGCGGTGATGAGCATCAAGACTAAAAAAGACTTTGGTTTTTGTTTTTTGAGGCATACAATTTAAGCTACACCATAAATATTATAATGTTTGATGTAGATTAAATGAAGATACTAAAAATCGTCTTCCTCAACAATCCAGGCCACACGGCCTACCTGCCCGTCATCCAGTTGTACTTTGATACCGCGTGAATGATACGCCGCGCTGGTTAACAGCCGTTTTACGAAACCCCTGGTCAGCGTACCTGTACGCTGGTCTTTTTTTAGTATGATGTCAACCTCAAGGCCGGGGTATATATCGCTTCTGTTTTGTCCATTCATGACCGTTGATTTATTTGATTACGTTGATTTCGCTGATTTTATTTTTTGATTTTTTTGATTGATATGATTTCACCGATTGAATAGATCGACAATAATCTTATCACAAAAACCAGGCAAATATCAATTTTTCGCAAGATAATCGGCTATAAAAGTTTTAACGCGTTCTTCGTTGCCATTGTCAAAACCATCAATTTTTTTTACTACTATATTTTTATTATTAACCAGGTATACCTGTGGTATGAACCCCAAATTGTACTGTGCCTGTGCTTTAGAAAACACCTGCTGAGGTATGATGAGTTGCTGCCAGGGCATATCTTCAGCTTTCATAACTGGTAACCAGTTCTCTTTCTTTGCATCTATTGATACGCTAACAAATCTGATATCATCTTTATTAAATCGGGCTGCTATCCGCTTTAAGGAAGGGATTTCCTGGCGACATGGGCTGCACCAGCTTGCCCAGAATATCACCATATTTAACTTTTTTGTATTATCCACCAGGTTCACCGGCTTTTCATCAGCATCATTGAAAACGCTATTAGCAAACTGATTTTTATCTGCAGGCTGATTATCAATAAACTGTTTCAGTTTTTTCCCATAGTACGATGCTTTTGCTTCATCGCCAAAAGAGTTGAATAATTCTTTCAATTGGGAATGATCTAAGTAAAATCTAAAACCATGCAACGCAAGTAAACTCCAATAAGAGTCGGGATTCTCACTGATAATTTTTTTTATCCTTTCTGCTTGCGCGGTTCTCCTGATACCATCTTTACTTATACGGATGTAAGGCAGCGTTATATTCTTCAAAAACGAATCGGATTGTGGCCCACCTTTTAAGATCGCTCCTTCAGTTTTTGAGAGGTCTCCGGTTATTGTGGTTATTCCCGAACTTATAACAAAAAAAGTATACCTGGAATGATTTTTTGAAGGCTCATACGGATTGGCAACATCTATAAATTGCTGTTTTCCTTTTTCGTCGAGATAATTTAACTGAACAAGATCGGCAAAAAAAGGGGTATCCCGTTTAAATCTAATTTCGAACTTTCCATCAGTAACTTTGGCAGAGTCTGTGGCTTTACTAAAAAATGAATAAGCGGGTTTGTAATACACCCATTTACTTTTAAGGCCTTTTATATCTCCTTTAATTATTACGGTATTATCATGTTTACAGGAAAACACGCTGATAAGCATCAGCAGGATGGTGTAATAAGGTTTTTTCATTGGTTTAGTATCAGGCTGCTAAAAAAATTCCTGATACCATTATAACTATTCAACCAGCCCTTTTATTGCCTGCTCTACTTTTCCGAAATCAAAATTATCGATCAGTTTATCAAATGAGGCAGCAATCTGCTCGTTTCCAAGGTTACCGATGCTACCCTCGTGGGTATGGTTCACCGTTTTATCAGGATTAAAATTTCCTGCTTCAATAGCCAAACCAACCTGTTTATAAGCATCGCGGAATGGCGTGCCGCTTAAGGTTAAACGGTTCACTTCCTCAACACTAAACAGGTAAGCGTATTTGGCATCATCCAAAATGTCCGTTTTTATGGTTATATTTTGCAGCATGAAGGTTGCCATTTGCAGGCAGTGTTTCAAATCGGCAAAAGCAGGAAACAGCAATTCTTTCAGTAATTGAAGCTCACGGTGATATCCTGATGGTAAATTAGTGGTCATCATGGCTACATCGGTAGGCAGTGCTTGCAGGCGGTTACATTTGCCGCGCATAATTTCCCAAACATCGGGGTTTTTTTTGTGCGGCATAATGCTGCTGCCGGTAGTTAATGCGTCCGGGTAACTTACAAACGAGAAATTCTGGCTCAGGTACAAGGTTTGATCCATCGCCATTTTTGCCAGCGTAGCCGCAATGGTTGATATGGCCTGAGCAATAATGCGCTCCGTTTTACCCCGCCCCATTTGCGCGTAAACAACATTATAATTAAGGTTATCAAAACCTAAAAGCTGTGTAGTTAAAGTACGGTTAAGCGGGAACGATGAACCATAACCGGCAGCCGAACCCAGCGGATTTTTATTGGTAATGCGGTAAGCAGCCAGAACCAGTTCAAGGTCATCAACCAGGCTTTCGGCATAGGCGCCAAACCATAAGCCAAATGATGATGGCATGGCCACCTGCAGGTGGGTATAACCCGGCAATAAAACATCTTTATGTTTTTCACTCAATTCAATAAGCTGGCGGAACAGGGTTTCGGTGCTTTCAACAACTTCCTGCAACTGGTAACGGAAGAAAAGCTTTAAGTCGACCAAAACCTGGTCGTTACGTGAGCGGCCGCTGTGGATCTTTTTACCGGCATCACCAATGCGTTGGGTGAGCAGCAGTTCAACCTGCGAGTGAACGTCTTCCACATGCTCATCGATCTTGAAACCGCCTTTGGCAATATCTGCATAAATGTTTTTCAACTCGCGCTGAACAAGCTCCAGATCGGTGCTATCCATCAGCCCTACGCTTTGCAGCATCCGGGTATGGGCCAACGATCCTAAAACGTCAAACGCCGCCATTTGCTCATCAAATTCACGGTCGCGGCCAACAGTAAAGTTTTCAACCAGTTCGTTAACGTTGGTAGTTTTTTGCCATAGCTTGCTCATGGTGCAAATGTATAAATTATCTGAACTGTCTTATTTTGTCTGAACTCGAATTTATTGAATTAAATGAATTTATTGAATTTGCTCAGCATTCTGTTAATTCCTTAATTGCATAAATTCGGGTTCAGAAAAAAATCAGCGTAATCAACGTAATCAGAAAAAATCAATGGTCAAAATTCAGGTTCAGACAGTTCAGGATGCCAATCTCAATCTATCCATTTAACATTGTTGATTGTGACAACTTATCATAGGCTTTGGCCAATATTGTATAAACCGCTATCTTAACCACATGAAACACCTTTTATGTAAGCCATTGCTTAGCATTGCCTTATCATTTTGCTTTTATTCGGTAACACAAGCTCAAACGCCTGGGGCAACAGGTCTTAAATCCGAATACCTTGTAAACCCTATAGGCATCGATAACACTCACCCCCGCTTAACCTGGCTCATGAACGATAAAGCACAGGGTGCAGCTCAGAGTGCCTACCAGCTTTATATAGGTACCGATTCAGTTGCTGTTTCAGCAAGCAAAGGCAGCGCATGGACTACATCCAAAATTGCTTCATCAAATAATCTTGTTATTTATAGTGGTCAACAACTAAAACCTTTTACTAAGTATTTCTGGAAGGTTCAGCTTTGGGACTGGGCAGGTAAAAAGCTTGCCCCATCAGTTGTAAACAGTTTCGAAACAGGCATGATGGGCATGCAAAACTGGAAAGGCTCATGGATCAGCGATAATAAAGGGATAGCAGTAAACCCTGCCCCTTATTTTCGCAATACATTTAAAGTAGCTAAGCCAATCCGCTCGGCGAGGGCTTATATTGCTGCGGCTGGTTTATATGAATTATATCTCAACGGAAAAAAAATCGGCAATCACCGCCTCGATCCTATGTATACCCGGTTCGACAGGCGTACATTATATGTTTCGTATGATGTAACCGCCCAGTTGCAAAGCGGCAAAAATGCCGTTGGCGTATTGTTAGGTAACGGCTGGTACAACCACCAGAGTACGGCTGTTTGGTTCTTTCACCAGGCGCCTTGGCGCGGTCGCCCGGCATTTTGTATGGACTTGCGCATCACTTATACCGATGGTACGGTTGAAACTGTAAAATCAGGTACCGACTGGAAAACTTCGCTTAGTCCTATCGTTTTCAACAGTATTTACACTGCCGAGCATTACGATGGCCGGTTAGAGCAACCGGGCTGGAACACAGCCAACTTTGACGACAGCAAATGGAAGCCGGTTATTAACCGTTCTGCTCCATCAATGAACATTGTATCACAAGCTATGCAGCCTATCCGTGCGGTTGATACCATCAGCACCAAAAGCGTTACCAAAATTGACAGCGACGTTTGGGTGTTTGACATGGGCCGAAATATTTCGGGCGTAAGCCAGATCACTGTTAAAGGTGATTCGGGCACCGTGATCCGTCTTAAACATGCAGAAAGATTGAACAAAAACGGACATGTTGATCAATCAAACATCGATCTGCATTACCGCCCTACTGATGATAAAGATCCATTCCAGACCGATATTTTCATTTTAGGCGGCAAGGGCGAAGAAACATTTTCGCCGCGTTTTAACTACAAAGGTTTTCAATATATTGAGGTAAGTAGCAGCAAACCCATCCAAATTGGCAAAGAAAACATCAAAGCGTTTTTTATGCACAGCGATGTAGAGCCCATCGGTACCGTTAAAGCATCCAATCAAACCATTAACCAGATCTGGACGGCTACCAACAATAGCTACCTCAGCAACCTGTTCGGCTATCCCACTGATTGCCCTCAACGTGAAAAGAACGGCTGGACCGGCGATGCCCACATTGCCAGCGAAACCGGCCTCTATAATTTTGATGGCATCACCGTTTACGAAAAATGGCTGGCCGATCATCGCGATGAGCAGCAACCTAACGGCGTACTCCCTTCAATTATCCCAACCGGCGGCTGGGGCTACGAGTGGGGTAACGGGCCCGACTGGACCAGTACCATCGCCATTATTCCTTACAATATTTATTTATTTTATGGCGATAGCAAACTATTGGCCGATAGCTATAATGCTATTGAAAAATACGTAAACCACATCGATGAGCTTTATCCGACCGGCTTGACCACCTGGGGCCTGGGCGACTGGGTGCCGGTAAAATCGGTTTCGCCGGTTGAGCTTACTTCGTCTGTTTATTATTATACCGATGCCAGCATACTGGCTAAAGCAGCCAAAATATTAGGCAAACAGGTCGATTATGTAAAATATTCGGCATTGGCCAATAAGATCAGGAACGCCATCAATGCTAAATATTTAGATACTACAACTGGCCTTTACGGCAAGGGCTTACAAACAGAATTAAGTGTACCACTCTACTGGGGTGTAGTGCCCGATAACATGAAAAGTAAAGTTGCCGCCAATCTGGCTAAACGTGTTGAAGCCGATAACTTCCATTTGGATGTAGGCATTTTGGGTGCCAAGGCCATCTTGAGTGCACTAAGCGATAACGGTTATCCGGATGTTGCCTACAAAATAGCCTCGCAGGAAACCTTCCCATCATGGGGATGGTGGATGGTTAACGGCGCTACCACACTATATGAAAACTGGCAAATAGATGCAAAATCTGATATTTCGCTCAACCACATTATGTTTGGTGAAATTGGCGCATGGCTATACAAGGGCATTGCAGGTATTCACCCCGATCCGGAGCATCCCGGCTTTAAAAATGTATTACTGCAACCGCACTTTGTACCAAACCTAAACGAATTTACGGCTACCCACAAAGGGCCTTATGGTAACATTGTTTCATCGTGGCAACGCACCGGTAACAGTGTAACTTATAAAGTAAGTGTGCCTGCAAACTCAAGTGCAACAATTAGCTTCCCGGCTGGTAAAGTTTATCTTGCGGGCAAAGCAATCAACAACCCTGCGTTGTATAAAATAAATGCGGGCAGCTATGTGTTCGAGGTAAAATAATATCACCGCAAATGCCATAGTATTTTCATATTTTAATATCTGCGCATATCAAATGACCATTTACTGACAGGCCGGGGCAACCCCGGCCTGTTTTTGTATATAAATTTGTCGCACCTTATTTACAATCACTGATACACCATGCGCAGGATACTTACTATCGTATTTTTATTATTTGTTACCAAATTTGCCATGGCAGGCCCTGAAGAGCCATGGTCATTAAGCACCGACAAAGACGGCATCAAGGTTTACACCCGCCATATTGCAAATTCAAAAATCAAAGCCATAAAAGTAGAGTGCACATTTAATGCTTCAGCAGCACAATTGGTGGCGGTTCTTATGGATATCAAAACCTGCAGCGAATGGGTTTACCACACCAAGTCGGCAACTGTTATTAAAGAAGTTTCTCCTTCAGATATTTATTACTACTCGGAAGTAAACATACCATGGCCGGTTCATAACCGTGATTTTGTAGCACATTTAAAAGTTACGCAAGACCCTAAAACCAAAGTGGTTACCATCGACGCGCCGGTTATCTCAAATATGGTACCCGCGAAAGATGGCATCGTAAGAGTTGAAAACTCAACCGGCAGGTGGGTTATCACTCCCGTTGATAGCAATCATGTAAGTATCGTTTACACCCTGCACCTTGATCCGGGAGGCTCGGTACCTGCCTGGCTTATCAATATGTTTGCCGCACAAGGCCCTACCGAAAGTTTTAAAGGTTTAAAAAAACAATTGCAGAAACCGGCTTATAAGGATGTGAAGCTGGCATATGTGCAGTAGTTGCGTTCTGTCTGAACTCGAATTTTAGGAATTAAAGAATTTATCGAATTGGTTTGTTAGTTCCACAATTCCCGTGCTATTCTAAGTCTGTTAACTATCGGGGAGTATGTAGTTATAACTACACACATAGTACATCCATAGACAGAGTCTGCGAACAGCAAACAGTGAAGAATTTGCTTGGTAGTTCACTGCATAAAGATTCTGTCTATTCTTTAATTCCTAAAATTCGAGTTCAGACAAAATCCTGTCTTCCAAAAATCCCCCCAAATCCAGGTTCAGACAACTTGCAAATAAACGTCAGCATTTTGCAAATAAAATTGAAAACTCGTATCACACTTAGCTGTACTTTCGATGTTAGTATATAACCGTTTAATTTGCCTGCAGGATACCAAAGGATAGTTGTGCAAATTATAAACGCTAATATTGCTTTAACCAATAAAGTAAACGTGTAAACGATGAGAGTTGCCTTGTTTGTTCCTTGCTATGTTGACCAGTTTTACCCAAAAGCGGCCATTGCCACGCTGGAATTACTGGAAAAACTTGGCTGCGAAGTCCACTACCCTAAAAATCAAACCTGCTGCGGGCAGCCGATGGCCAATTCGGGTTATGAGCATTTAACCGGCGGCTGCAATAATCTATTTGTCGATAATTTTTCGGGATACGATTATGTCGTTTGTCCGTCGGGAAGTTGTACCCTGCACATCAAAGAGCATTTACATGCCGATGGAAAAGAGGAACAGGCAACAGAGATCCGCAAAAAAGTTTATGAGCTTACCGAGTTTTTGGTTGATATATTGAGAGTTAAACAGCTTTCGGCCAGTTTCCCATACAAAGTTGGTTTACACCAGAGCTGCCACGGTTTGCGTGGTTTACGCATAGCCCAAATGAGTGAGCTTGTTGCCGAACCATTCAGCAAACCGGCCCAGTTACTGGATCTGGTAAATGGACTGGAACTGGTACAACTTAGCCGCCAGGATGATTGCTGCGGTTTTGGAGGAACGTTTTGTGTGGTTGAGGAGGCGGTATCGGCCAAAATGGGGAAAGACCGTGTAGCTGATCACATATCGCACGGGGCGCAATATATTACCTCGGCCGATCTTTCGTGCCTGATGCACCTTGAGGGCATCCTGCGTCGCCAAAACAGCGATGTTAAAGTAATTCACGTAGCCGAAATTTTAAACAACAGCCTGTAATGAGTACCGCTACTACCAAAGATCACCCGCATTTAGCTGCCGAATTTAACCGCGATGAGCCCCGTGTAAACTGGCATGATGAAACCCTATGGTGGGTACGTGCCAAACGGGATATTGCCGCTCATAAACTCCCCGAATGGGAATTGCTGCGCGAAACGGCATCCCAAATAAAATTTAACGTACTCTCAAACCTGAGCATCTACCTGGAGCAGTTTGAGGCCAATGCCACCAAAAATGGGATCATAGTACACTGGGCGGCCGACGCCACAGAACATAACCAAATTGTACACGGCCTGCTTGAACAAAAGGGCATTACTAAAATGGTAAAAAGCAAATCGATGCTTACCGAGGAATGCCATTTGAACGAATACCTGAAAGAGCAGGGCATTGATGTAATTGACTCCGATCTCGGAGAGCGCATTGTACAGTTGGCCCATGAACCGCCAAGCCATATCGTACTGCCTTGTATCCATAAAAAGAAGGAAGAAATAGGCGATATTTTCCACGAGCATTTAGGTTCAGCCAAAGGCGAATCAGATCCTAAAATATTGACTGAAACTGCCCGTCAACATTTGCGCGAGGTATTTTTAACCCGTCGCGCAGCACTTACCGGTGTTAATTTCGCAGTGGCCGAAACAGGTGAGTTCGTGATCTGTACCAATGAGGGTAACGCTGATATGGGGGCACATTTAGCCGAGATCCATATCGCATCAATGGGCATCGAAAAGCTTATTCCAGAAAGGAAACACCTTGGTGTGTTTCTGCGCCTGCTTACCCGCAGTGCTACCGGACAGCCTATTACCACTTACTCGAGCCATTTCAGCAAACCGCAGGAAGGCACCGAAATTCACATTGTTATTGTTGATAACGGGCGCAGCATTCAGCTGGGTCGCGAGGACTTTCGCAACTCGTTGAAATGTATCCGTTGCGGGGCTTGTATGAATACCTGCCCGGTTTATCGCAAAAGTGGCGGTCACAGCTATCATACCGCCGTTGCCGGGCCAATAGGATCCATCCTGGCCCCTAACCTCGACATGAAAATATATGCCGACCTGCCATTTGCCTCTACCCTTTGCGGTTCGTGCAGCAACGTGTGCCCGGTTAAGATAGATATTCATGACCAGCTGTATAAATGGCGGCAGGTGATTGTGAAGGAAGGATATTCGCCCAAAGCAAAAACTATAGCCATGAAAGCTATGGCTTTAACACTGGCCTCACCAGCCCTGTACCGCATGGGAGGTAAAACCGGCAGACTGGTATTTAAATATGCCCCATTTGCAGTAAATAATAAACTAAACCCCTGGTACAATCAAAGGGAAATGCCTAAAGCACCCGATGAATCATTTGGCGAATGGTATGCCAAAAGGAAAGGAGCAAAAAACTCATGAGCCGTGAAAAGATCTTAGCCGCTGTAAAATTTAATCAGCCCGCTGCTATGCCGCTGCCAGATATGGATGTGTTGAATACGCTAACCGATGTCAGAACTGATCTGGTATCAAAATACAAAACCATCGCTACAGCAGGCGGCAGCTTTGTTTATGAGGTTAGTGACTTTGATGAGATCAAAACCATCATTAATAACGAATTTAAAGCCGGCGTTAAGATCATATCTGCCCTTAGCGAACTGAGCGATTACATTTATGCCGAAAACGTGAAACACGAAGACGGGCACACTTTCGCAGATGTTGAATTGACCGTACTTCGTACTAAACTTGGTGTTGCCGAAAACGGGGCACTCTGGCTTACCGAAAAAGATATGGGTAGCCGGGTACTACCTTTTATTGCCCAGCATTTGGCAGTAGTAATCGGTAAAGATGATTTTGTACCTACCATGGCGCAGGCTTACCAGGTAATTGCCGATGCCGATTATGGCTATGGTTCGTTTATCTCCGGCCCTTCAAAAACTGCAGATATTGAACAGTCGTTGGTTATAGGGGCTCATGGGCCAAGAAGTTTATCGGTGTTTATACTTTCTTAAAGATCTTTTAAAAGCGACCTAAAAGTAACGTCATTGCGAGTAACCATCAGGGAAGCCCTGAAAAAAAACGTAATGACATGTAAAATATATTTTAGCGGTGTTGCGCGTGGGCCGCGTTAGATTCTGTGTTGATATGCAAAAGTTATTTTTTATTTTTGAGTCTTAGGCAGCTTTATGTTAGCCTGTTTAGGGCAGTCCTTCAATTGAAGCGACTGCTCTAACTATTTTCGGATATGTGTGCATTCTGTTGAAGGTAGTCTTTTTCGAATGGTTTGTTGGTTTTGTATATAGTGTATACCATCTCCAATAATTTTCTTTGTACTGCTACAGTAGCTTTCATTTTCACGCTATTTCGGGATACGATCCGGACAAATATAGCTTTATATCTTTCTGAATGTCTTATGGCCGCTAATGCAGGTAAGTGCATGGCTTTTCGTAAATGCTTGTTCCCCCTTTTAGATATCTTGGGTTTGCCCTTAACGGATGAGCCGGATTCTTTTTCCCTGACATCCAGCCCGGCGTAACTGGTCAGCTGCTTTTTACTCCTGATCAGCTCAAAGCCGTTTGTTTCGGCTATGATCACAGTGGCCGTTAATAAGCCGACTCCAGGAATAGTGGTAATGGTAGCCAGTGTTTGTTTTAAATGTTTGTCCTGTGCTACAGCTGTTCTAATCTCAGTAAGTATTTCTTTAAGTTGTTCACCAATCATCTTTATCCTGTCCATCATTCTGCGGATAGTATCTTCCCCCGGAAAAGCTTCGGACTGTTCAGCATGTAGCTGGTTCTTGATCATGGTTCTTTCTGCAATAAGTTGTTCTCTTTCACGGGTTATCTGCCGCAGGGTCCTGAACACCCTTTTGGGTTGTACCCAGTTATCCAGTTTCTTTTCAAGTCCGAACATGGCTATGGCAAAAGACATTGATTTATCGGTAATTGTTTTGATCTCCAGTGTCTTGAAGAAGTTTGAGATCTTGTTGGGCATGACAATACTTACAGCATACCCTTTGCCGGCCAGATAATAAGCAAGGCGCTCGTGGTATACACCTGTGGCCTCCATTACATATCTTAATGGATATTGGGGGATGCTTTGCTTGTTTATCCATACTTCCAGGTTTGCAAATCCTTTTTCATTGTTTGGAAAAATCTTGTTCGCATAAACTGTTATAACTGCCTGCTCATCCATCTTGCCGATAGAAACCACCAGCTCTTTTTGAGCCACATCAATACCTACTACTTGTTTTAATAATCTGCTTGCCATTGATCAAAGTTTTTAACTGTTATAAGTGAAAACCTTTCTTCGTTTTTCCTCCTGTTGGTTATCCTGGATATACTGCCTGGTCGTATTCCTTACATTCTGTTCAAACTCAAAAAAGTAAAGGAGTGAGGCTATATCTAACGCTCAACATGCTCAAGGCTGTTTGGGATTGCTGTGCTCTCACTCTTTTCACTCATAAAATCATTACAATAATATTAGATGTAAACATAGGAGGGATTGAAGTGTAAAGCCTGGAGCGTGTAGAGGGGTTGCGGGCAGGAAAGGCGAGGACTTGCAACGGAAAGCCCGGGCCGCAGGCAACGCCCATGTTATAAAATCCATTAGAAAAATACACTTAATAACCTGTACTGTTTGGGATTGCTTCGTACCTCTGCAATGACGCTTTTCATTTGCATCCCCCCCAACTCTCCCCCCTAAAAACCTTATCTCGCGCTCGTTTGTAACGAGTGTGTAACATGGGTTTGCGTTTGTAACGCAACTGGCAATGCAATCGCCAAACCATTTTAAGCACTCGTTACAAACGAGCGCAAACGAGCGCAAGAACTTAACTTACTAAGCCCATACTTTTACTCTAAAAATCAACAATTTACAACAATGACAAATATATGATACAAAAATATACCGATTGGTATATTTTTGTATTGTCAAAACTAAAGGACACATAACAACATGAAAACTTCACAAAATACAGTATTGATAACCGGCGGCAGTGCCGGTATAGGTTTTGAAATTGCAAAACAACTATCAGCTAAAAATAACCATGTAATTATTATTGGCCGCAACCAGGATCGTTTGGATAAAGCCGCCGCTCAATTACAAAATGTAACCGCAATTAAAGCAGATATATCTAATGCAGAAGATGTGGAAGCATTAACCGCACAAGTGAAAAAAGATTTCCCTCAGCTAAACGTGGTGATCAATAACGCCGGTGCAGCTTCAATCAACGATCTGCTTACTACGCCCAACGTTTTTGAAAACGCACAAACTGAAATGTTTACCAACTATATTTCAGTAATCCGCCTTAACGAAAAACTGCTGCCGGTTTTACAGCAGCAAAGCGAAGCGGCTATCGTAAACGTATCATCAATAGTTGCCTTTTTGCCTGGCAAGCAAACTGCCACCTACTCAGCAACTAAAGCCGCCCTGCACTCTTATACTATTTCATTAAGGGCCGCTTTAGAAGAAACTAACATTAAAGTATTTGAGCTAATGCCTCCATTGGTCGATACCGAATTTTCGGCAGAGATTGGCGGGCACAATGGTATCCCTGCATCGCAGGTTGCTGATGAATTTGTTGCAAGCTTTGAAACCGACAACTTCGAGATCCGCGTTGGTGGTACCGAACCATTCTACCGCTTGTTCCTGTCAAACCCAGCCGAAGCATTGAAAGCCCTGCATCAGAGATAAATCTCTGATTTAATTTTTGTCCTAAAAAATACCGATTGGTATTTTTTAGGACAATTTTTAGTTTTTCAATTCATATTTCAATGAAAAAAAGCATCCTTATCATTACCGTTATAGCCGCTGCTATCATGGAACTGATAGATACCTCAATAGTAAATGTTGCCCTCTCGCACATGAGCGGTAACCTTGGCGCTACGCTCGAAGATACTTCCTGGGTTATTACAGCTTATGCCATTGCCAACATCATCGTAATACCGATGACCAGTTTTTTAACCACCAAGCTTGGCCGTCGTAATTATTATATCGGTTCAATCATCGCGTTTACTTTCTTTTCGGCTATGTGCGGACTATCGTCAAACATATGGACACTGGTTGCTTTTCGCTTTTTGCAGGGCATCGGTGGCGGCGCGCTGTTATCAGTATCTCAGGCTATTGTATTTGAGGTTTACGGCAAGGAACGTGTGGGCATAGCCAGCGCGCTATTTGGCGTGGGTGTGTTTTTAGGCCCGACTATTGGCCCTACTCTGGGTGGCTTCATTACCGAAAATTATAGTTGGCCATGGATCTTTTACATCAACATCCCTATCGGTATTGCTGTAACTATATCCAGTTTATTGCTGGTCACTGAACCGGAGATCAAAGCCAAAGTAAAAAGTGTAGACTGGTGGGGCATTCTCCTGCTGATTATAGGCATCGGCTCGCTTCAAACTGTATTAGAACGCGGTGAAACTGACGACTGGTTTGCCGCCGGTTACATTATAGTGCTTACTATAATAGCCATTATAAGTCTTAGTACTTTCATTTGGTGGGAGCTTACAACCCCTAACCCGGTTATTGATCTGCGGGTACTGAGAAGCAAGTCGCTCGCTGTAGCGGCTATACTGACATTTGTAACCGGGTTTGGCCTGTTTACGTCTGTATTCCTCACACCTGTGCTTGCCCAAAGGGTGCTTCTGTTCCCGCCAACCATTACGGGGCTTATTCTGTTGCCAGGCGCGGTACTGGCCATTGTGGGCTTGTTATTTTCGGCCACATTGTTAAAAAAAGGCATATCGCCATTGATCATCATTACTGCGGGGTTCGTGATATTCATCAGCTTTACCTGGCAAATGTCGCGCATGAACCTGGAGGCGGCTCCTGGCGATTTAGTTGGCCCGCTAATTTACAGGGCAATGGGTATTGCCTTATTAACCGTTCCGCTTACAGCTTTGGCTGTATCGGGGCTCGAACCTAAAGACATTCCACAGGGAACTGCTTTAAATAACATGATGCGGCAGTTAGGTGGTTCATTTGGCATCGCCGTAATCAATACCTATGTAGCCCAACGTTTCGGATTACACCGCAATGACCTGTTATCTAATATTAATATTTTCAACGATCAAACTACGGCGCGGATAGCCAAGCTTAGCAATTATTTCAGCAGCCGGGGCTTTTCATCATTAGAAGCACATAAAAAGGCCATTGCGGTTATTGATAATACCATTAACAGACAATCATTTTTATTAAGCTATCTGGATGCTTACCTGTTTTCGGGTTTGATATTTTTACTGGCTATGCCGCTCTTGTTCCTTGTTATCAACCGTAAAAAACAAGCCCGTCCTGTTGTTATCATAAATGACCACTAATTAATACCAATTGGTATATTTGCATTATGGAAAACGAATTGTCAAAAGCCGAACGTACACGTCAATTCATTATTGAGCGTACCTCACCCGTATTTAATAAAAAGGGGTATGCCGGTACATCCCTTTCCGATCTTACCGAAGCCACCGGCCTCACCAAGGGCAGTATTTATGGTAACTTTAAAAATAAGGAAGAAGTAGCTGCCGAAGTATTTGAATATAACTCGGGCAAAGTGCGCAAACAGATCCAGGAGCGGATTCAGCGGGCCACCAGCTACCATGACAAATTATTGGTTTATGCCCAGGTATACCACAGTTTTACGCGGGGTGATTTTATTCCCGGCGGTTGCCCTATTCTGAATACTGCTGTTGATGCCGACGACACCAACCCATTGCTGAAAGATAAAGCCGCCAGGGCGGTGATCCGTTGGAAAACGGGCATCGAAAACCTTATTAAAGCAGGCATCGATGCAGGCGAGCTTAAGCCGGGCATCAACACTACAGAAACGGCCTTAAGCATGATAGCGCTTATTGAGGGCGGTATCATGATCTCGAAAGTGACAGATTCTCCTGCAAATTTGGATATCGTTTTGGCATCTATTCATAACCTCGTAGATAACCTGAAGCTGTAAATAATAACCAATATCTTAGAGCTACAGGTTGTTACTTGATTGTTACAATAATTGGATATAACTTTGAAAACAAAAGAAACGTTCCCCGCGTTATCTTCTTTACCAATTATTAATTATGTCAAAAAAGATCTTGATCCTCGATGATAGCGAGGATATTTTGGAAGTGATGAAAGAAGCTCTGGAAATGGAGCACTATGAAGTTGAGGTACTGAACTATACTGATGACATATGCAAGGCGGCCCTATCAGCTAACGCCGACCTTGTAATTTTGGATTACATTTTGTTCGGTATAAACGGTGGCGAACTTTGCCACATGCTAAAAACAAACCCGGCCACGGCGCATATCCCGGTGGTGATGGTATCGGCCTACCCGCGTGTGCTGGAATCATTAGGCAGCTATGGTTCCGATGCTTTTATTGCCAAGCCTTTTAATTTGAGCGATGTTATCGACACAGTTAACCATTGCTTTTTGGCAGCCGGTGATGATGTGGCACACATGGTTTAAAGATTTTTCTTATTGCACTCTTAAACTTACGAAGTTTTAAAAACTTCGTAAGTTTTTCACCATATCCGTTCAGGAAATTTATTCGATCTACCTGAACAAATCAAAACTATACTGCGCTATGCTCCAAAACTCATCAAGTGCAATAATTCTTGGTTTAAAGAAAGAGATCAGCGCGGGCCAGTCTTGTTGGTTAAATACGCTTACGCCGGGTAATGTCTTGATGATCCGGCTTACAGTTTTTCCGTACCCGTCTGTAGTGTGCAACTGCCAGTCCCATTCCTCATCAAGCTGGCTATTCAGAATATTTTTCAACTCAACAAACTGATCGAACATCAATTGCTGGATATCAGCATCGGGATGGCTCATTTCAATAGCGATAAAAGCAGATCTTTTATCGGCCTCCATTTTAAAGTACAGGTGCTTAATGCCCGTTTTATAGTTAACCCAGTTAGTGCGCAAGCCATCGGCGGAAAGCTGGGGTTTGAGGTATTGCCCAAACGCTGTCCAGAACGCTTGTTTTAATTGAGTTGCCTGTTCTTTTGAGTACAATTTTATGCAGATTGGTAAGGGGCAAAAGTAAGGGTTTTAAAATAAAACTAAAGGAAGCTATTAGACATTGAAAGGCGAAATGACCAAAGAGGACAGTCAGTCTGAGCCCGTCGAAGACTCGTGCGGAGGGGCCTGCTTACCATGCTTCGACGAGCTACCCATGACACCCAATTTTTTAACTTTCCGATTATCTAATAAACCATATCTTTACAAATACCACACTCATATTTTATGGCAAGCTACCAGATAAACTGTATTGACAAACCCAAAGCCTCAAGTACACAAGAGCAAATAACCCACATCGGTTATTATGAATCGTTAGACAGGCCGAGGGTAGTGATCTCCGTAGCTGAAGCCATTGCCCGTATCGAAGCCAACAGCCAGGCTTTTTATGTAAGCACTGAGCGGGGCAAAACCTACCTTACCGTGGTAAAACCCGAAAACGGCGGCAAAAAACATCTCCAATCTCTAACTGACAGGGCCGGTATCGATAACCTGCTGACATTAGAAGAAGTTTAGATAGCAAAGGTCAAAACCTTTCGCCTTTAACCTTTACCTTTCGCCACTAAAAACAATTTACTCCTTTTTATCAACTATGTACGATGTAATTGCTTTCACCTTATCATTTTCCAGCTCATAAAAATCGGCATAGTACATAGCCATTTCTTTGCCATCTTTGTCTTTGCACTGAACACGGCCGTCAACAGCTGCGGTGTTACCCTCCACTAAAATGTGATCCTTGGTTGATGACACCATTTTCACGTCTTCCATTCCGCCTAAAAATTGCTCCACTTCATTCTTCCCGTTCATAATAGTTACAGATGAGCCTTTCATAGTCCATTTTACGTCGTCGGCAAAAAAACTTAAGATCTTTTCAACGTCATTATTATCAAAAGCGTCGATAACCTGCTGTACAATTTCTTTAGTTGTCATGATAGTATGTTTTTGTTTAGTATAAAGTTAGGGCGTGTACCCGCGGGATGAGAGGGGCAAAAATGACATTATCAGGGTGCTTTGCGACGGTTTCATATTTATTACTTAACTTGCTGAAAACTAACACCAGCCATATCACATGATCAGCAAACAAGCGCAAAACCAAACTCCGTCTTTAATATTAAAACAAATTACCATCATTCACCTCGCTTTGGTTGCCGGGCAGATATTATTTGGTATTGTTGTTTTTGCAATTGGAAAACAACAGCCACTAAACCCTAAAAACGATGCACTGATATATGTAATGCCGGCAATAGCATTAGGATGCTTCCTCGTGTCTATGCTATTACCAAAAAACATGATAGGCAATATCAAAAACGATCAGCCCCTGCTTGCTAAACTTAAATTGTACCAGACAGCATTTATTATACGCATGGCCTTATTGGAAGGCCCTTCGTTATTTGGTATAGTATGCTTTTTATTAACCAACAACGTAGTATTTATTTCCATATCGGCTGCGCTTGTTTTATATGCCATATACCAGCGCCCAACACGGCAAAAAATTGAAGATGATTTGAATTTAGGATACGAGGAAAAAGCCGAATTTGAAGGTACAGATAAAGCTTATTAATAACAATTTCTTAAACAAATGAAATCCAGGTTCCATTTTTGGCCGGTATTTTTTATACTGATGTGTCTGTTTTTGAACTGCCTGATATTTTTTTATGTTTTCATTAATTTCGATATTCTTTTTGCACATGGAAAGCCCCTTCACTTCCTGTCATTTCCTTATGTTATCTTTAATTGCAATACCATTAGTTTAATTGGATATCAACTAAATCATAAAGCACATAAAATCATTATTAATGATAGTTCAATAATCAGGGTTCGCTGCTTTGGATTTGGGTTGAAGAAGGTTTATAAAATAAGTGACATTGAAGGCTTTTTGACCTATGCAGTATCCTATAAGAAAAATGCTGGTGAATATTTATACCTAATTTCCGGAAACGAAAGAATAGTAAAACTATCAACCTATTATCACCAAAACTATCAAGAACTGAAGTTGTCATTAGTTCAGCATCAGATTAGAAATTTAGCCAATGAACATTGGACGATATGGAAACATATCAGCGCATAAATAATGGGGGCTTTTATATAAACAGCATTTATTTTTTATGAGATATAAGTTTAATTCGCGCAATTCAAACCTAATTTGACAAATTTGCTCCTGCTAATTCATACCTGATCTATGTATCCCGAACTAATCAGCCATGTTAAACGATATGTTCAGTTGTCACTGGCCGACGAGGAAACTATTTGCCGGCATTTTGAATTAAAGAAGTTTAAAAAGAAAGAGCTCATTTTAGAACCGGGCAAACATTGTGCAGGTAATTATTTTGTACTCAAAGGGCTTGTAAGGCAGTACTTTGTTAACAATAAGCTTAATGAGCAGATCATCCAGTTTGGCCTGGAAAATTGGTGGATTGCCGATCAGGATAGTTTGCTCAACCATCAGCCGGCTACTACTTACATTCAAACCATCGAAGCTTCAGAAATGCTGTTGCTTACCGAAAAGAACCGTATAGCATTATTTGAAGCGGTTCCGCAGATGGAAGGTTATTTCCGGATCATGATGCAAAAAGCTTTCATTGCATCACAGCGCCGCATAGGTTATATCTTTAATCAAAACGATGAGGAGCGTTATCGCCATTTCACCGGTTTGTTTCCAGCTTTTGTTCAGCGGGTGCCCCAATACATGCTGGCATCCTATTTAGGCTTTACCCCGCAGTTTTTGAGCCGGCTCAGGGCTAAAAAAATCTGATTTTCTTAAACTCAGTTCATTTTTTGAGGCCATGTTTATCCCCAATTTTGTATTAACAAAAAAGAAAAAAACATGAATCGCTTAAAAATCAACATCGCCGAACCGGCTGCATACAGGGCCATGTTTGCCCTTGAAAAATACATCGAAAGCACTGAGTTAACCACCCGTCATAAAGACCTGATCAAGATCCGCGCTTCACAAATTAATGGCTGTGCTTACTGCGTGGATATGCACACTACAGATGCACGCAAAGCCGGCGAAACCGAACGCCGCATCTATAACATCAGTGTTTGGCACGAAGCACCTTTCTTTGATGAGCAGGAACGTGCAATATTAGCCCTTACCGAAGAAGTAACCCTGATCGCCGGCCGCGTATCTGACGAAACCTATAAAAAAGCCGCAGAATTGTTTGACGAAAAATACCTGGCACAAGTGATTATGGCTATCATCACCATCAATGCCTGGAACCGCATTGGTGTAACTACCCAACTTCAGCCACCACTCGATTAATCCTTTTTAATTTTGTTGTTTTGATTTTAGGCCGCCTGCATTACCGGGCGGCTTTCTTGTTAACTTAAAACTAAGCCGATATCCAGGCCATCATCAACGCCACTTCATAAGTACCTAAAACATTGGCCGGATCATTGGCAATAATTTCGTGCACCTGAGCTTCGTCATCAACTGTAAGGATGCCAAGGCCATAAACGCCTCTCGGGTCGAAAACCGGGCCAAAAATAAGCACCAGGCCTTCTTTCATTTTCCCTTTCAGATATTCGGAATGAGCTTGCATAATAACGCGTTCGTCATCGGTCATATCGTTAGGAAACGTTGGGCGGTTGCCGGTGAGTTTAATTACGAAATGCTTTTTCATCCTAATAAATTTAAGAATTATTACTGAATGGATAAGTAAGGGAATAATTATTGATGGTTATATTAAATCATTTTGTAACCTTAAATAACCATTCCTATGACAACAGAAGCAGGTGCAACAGTTGGCAGCGCCAATGACGTGGTGCTTTCCTTCATAAAAGCATTAAACGAAGAAAATTTTGCAGAGGCCCGCAATTGCGTGGCAGACGACTTGAAATTTGTAGGCGTACTTGGCCAGCGCGACGGTGCCGATGCCTATTTTACTGATATGCAGCACATGAAGCTAAAATATGATATTAAACGTGTGTTTAGCGATGGCGATGATGTATGTATCTTTTATGATATTGATATGGACCGCGCCACCATATTCAGCTGCGGGTGGTATCATGTGGTTGATGGTAAGATAAACTCCATCAGGGTAATATTTGATCCGAGACCATTGTTGTAAGTAATAGAACAGTTGAAGACTTACGAAATTTTAGAAACTTCGTAAGTCTGGATTTTAGAAGATGGTTACGTTATACTCTGTTATTTACTTCCCTGCCCAATTATCCGTGCGGAAAGGCGAAGCCGGTAATCCGACGCCATTGTACAACGAACTTACCGGGTTATTGGCCCAGGCGTACCTTACGGCAACCGGGTTTGTAACATCCGGGCTGCTCACTATAACCTTATCGCCTTTTATAATTGCGGTGGCCCAATGAAACTTCATATCTTCACCGGCTATGGCAAAACCCTGCATATTGTCGCCTCCCTGTGCTTTTAAACCGCCATCGGTATAATTAAAGCTTAATTCAATTTTATCACCTTCGATTTTTTGTGATTTGTACATCGGCCCGGAATAGGGCTGTTTTTTATGATAGGTTTTATCAAGCGCGACCAATGCCAGCCTCCGGCCAACTTCCTGTTTATTTTTTGGGTGGATATTATCAGCTTCGCCCAGATCGGCAGCTACGGCCATGCCAGTGTTAGGCAGTTCAAGTGTTTGGGTTTGAGCCTCCCGCAACTCTGCCCATCCTGATGCAACGGGGTCGGCTTCACGTTTTTGCCAGTTAGCTAACTGTACAAAATAAAACGGAAAATTGCCCTGATCCCAGACACCACGCCAGCCGTTTATCATGCCTTCAAATAATTCTTTATACTGGCCCGACCTGCCTGTATTGGCTTCGCCCTGGTACCAGATTACGCCACGGATAGCCATAGGTGTAAGCGGATTGATCATCGCATTATACAACACAGCCAACCGGTTCGGGTTATTGGCAACAGGCATAGGTGGCAGGCTTTTTATATTAAAACCAACTTTATAATCCCAGGTACCGGCTAAGGAGATCTTTTCACCCGATGCTGATACCAATTGCATTTCGTCGGCGCCGTACAGACCGCCACCGCCACCGCTGTCAAAAACCCGCACGGTGATCACCGACTCCCCGGCCTTTACCTTTGCAGCTGGAATAATGTAATTACGCGACTGTGTGTAACCATCCGTAGCGCCTATCTTTTCACCGTTAAAAAATGTTATTTCATTATCATCTATCTTACCCAGGCTAATCTTTACATCCTGCCCGGCCCAGGCTGCAGGAATGATGATCTTTTTACGGAACCAAACAACGCCATCGAAATCTCCTAAAGCGCCTTTTTCAAAAAACTGGGGCAGCAACATGCTCCGCCAGCCGGCAGTATCAGGATTAAACGCGTTATTATTGGTATACCCCCAATCAGCAGCGGCGGCAAGTTTGTTCCAAGCATCCATTTTTTGTGCAAAGGTTAATGGCGTTTCTGTTTTAGCAGATTCCTTTGCTGCTGTTTGATCTGTGCGCTGAAAACCGGGTTATTAGTAAGCGTGTTTTCATCGCTCCAGGCTTCGATCATAGTACCCCCCCAGTTTGAACTGATGAGGCCGATAGGAATTTTAACCTGTTTATTGATCTCCCTGGCAAAAAAATAAGCTACCGACGAAAATTCGCCGATAGTTTGAGGTGAGCATACCATCCAGCCGTTATTGGCAACTTTAATATTGGTTTGCGGGGTAAGGCTCGTTGCCTGCGATACCTGTAACAAACGGATCTCCGGATAATTTGCGTTGGCTATTTCTTCTTTATAGTTATTTACCTGGCCCCAACCGGCCACGGGCATTTCCATGTTCGACTGTCCCGAGCAAATCCATACCTCTCCTATCAGTACATTATTTAAAACCACCGGGTCGCTGCCGTCGGTTATAGTTACCTGGTAAGGCCCTCCATACGATGGCGTCTTGATCTTCGTTTTCCAGTTACCATCAGCATCTGCAATGGTTGTATAGGTTTTATTGTTCCATGAAGAGGTAATGGTTACTGTTTTACCCGCATTCGCCTTGCCCCAAACCCGAGCCATGGTTTTTTGCTGTAAAACCATATTATCGCTAAAAACACCCGGCATGATCACTTTGGCAAATGCACCGGCATTAAGCAATACACTTCCGATTAGTATGGATAAACACTTTTTAAGGTTCATTAATTTAGGTTTAATACGGTAATTATTGACGAATTGACTGGCCCTAAGTTAAGTGTAACCGACAAATTAAAAAACGTCCTGGCAACATTTAATAAACAATTCATTTCCGTAAGGCTAACGAATGCAGCATATCAATGGTCAGTAAGGAATTTGCATTTATAAGTTTCGAAGAATAATGGGAGAAAGTGCCTGGATAAAATGAGCTGGCCCGGAAGGCGAATAAACAATGTGCTATCCCTGGCTAACACATTGTTTTTTTAACTAAAACTGTATTTTACAATGAAAATACTCATTAAAGAACTATCGGGAATATCGTTAGGCAGCATTAAACGCTGCCTGGTATGTTTAAATTATACCGTAAATTTTTCAGCAAAAACACATCGTTAATCCAATCAACCGGACACAGCCGTTAACATCTCCATATTTCAAGAAGACGACCTTGATAGGGTTATTGTTACAGGATAGGATATTTTTTTCAATACTGATAAGTTTAGGGTTGATGCAAAACTAAACATTTCGTTAATAAAAAGATCAAGAAGGATGTAAAAAAGGTGTTTTTTACCTATTAATTAATATAAAGATTATAAGTTACAGTTACCGGCACATCCAATTTGGCGGATATAATCCCATCTTTTTACCATTTTTTAAGCCCGGCCATCATTAACTATGTTATAGCTTTTAGCTATCCGCTTATAGAATTAATTGATTGTGATTGTTGCTATTAACATCCTACTTTTATAAAACTTAATACCCAACGGCGGTTTAAGCAGTCTATTCAATTTATAACTATAATTATGGAAAACGGATCAAATGACATCAGTAAATGCCCGTTTCACAACGGTACAATGAAGCACAATGTTGGCGGCGGCGGTACACGGAACCACAATTGGTGGCCTAACCAGCTAAAGCTTAATATCCTTCGGCAGAACTCTTCATTATCAAACCCTATGGATGAAGGCTTTAATTATGCCGAAGCCTTTAAAAGCCTCGACCTTGAAGCTGTAAAAAAAGATCTGCACGCGCTTATGACCGATTCGCAGGATTGGTGGCCGGCAGATTTTGGTCACTATGGTGGTTTGTTTATCCGCATGGCCTGGCACAGTGCAGGTACCTATCGTGTAGGTGACGGTCGCGGAGGTGCCGGAGCAGGCTTGCAACGTTTTGCGCCGCTTAACAGTTGGCCCGATAACGTAAGCCTTGATAAAGCCCGCAGGCTGCTTTGGCCTATTAAACAAAAATATGGCCGCAAAATTTCATGGGCCGATCTGATGATCCTTACAGGAAACATAGCACTTGAATCAATGGGTTTTAAAACCTTTGGCTTTGCCGGCGGCCGCGAGGATGCCTGGGAAGCAGATGAATCGGTATACTGGGGTTCAGAAACTACCTGGCTGGGCGGCGATATCCGTTACGCACATGGTTCGCCGGGTGTGCAGGAAGGTCATGGTGTACTGGTATCAGATGATGATGCCGATGGCGATATTCATACACGAAACCTCGAAAAACCGCTTGCAGCCGTACAAATGGGCCTGATTTATGTAAACCCTGAAGGCCCCGATGGCAATCCTGATCCTATCATGGCAGCTAAAGATATCCGGGATACCTTCGGCCGGATGGCGATGAATGATGAAGAAACCGTTGCGTTAATTGCAGGCGGCCACACTTTTGGCAAAACCCACGGTGCTGCATCTGCAGATAATGTAGGGAAAGAGCCCGAAGCTTCTGACATTGGCGCACAGGGCTTTGGCTGGCATAACGGTTATGGCTCAGGCAAAGGTGCCGATACTATTACCAGCGGCCTGGAAGTAACCTGGACTACAACCCCTACCAAATGGAGCAATAACTTTTTCGAAAACCTGTTTGGCTTTGAATGGGAATTAACCAAAAGTCCGGCCGACGCGCACCAATGGGTAGCTAAAAACGCGGAAGCTATCATCCCCGATGCTTATGATGCTTCGAAAAAGCATTTACCAACCATGCTCACCACCGATCTTTCTTTAAGGTTTGATCCTGCATATGAAAAGATATCAAGGCGATTCCTGGAAAACCCTGATCAGTTTGCTGATGCCTTTGCACGCGCATGGTATAAATTAACACACCGCGATATGGGGCCAAGAGCACGTTACCTTGGTGCCGATGTGCCTGAAGAGGTATTGCTTTGGCAAGACCCTATCCCGGCTGCTGATTATGCGCCGATAGTTGAAAGCGACGTTGTTGCTTTAAAGGGAAAGATACTGGCATCAGGCTTAAGTGTACCTGAGTTGGTTTCAACAACATGGGCTGCTGCTTCTACCTTCCGTGGTACTGATAAGCGCGGTGGTATAAACGGTGGCCGCATTCGCCTGGCCCCGCAAAGGTACTGGCAGGTAAACAACCCTACGCAACTGCAAAAAGTACTGAGTGTGCTTGAAGGCATTCAAAATGAGTTTAACAGTGCTCAAACCGATGGCAAAAAAGTTTCACTGGCCGATTTGATCGCGCTGGCAGGAAGTGCCGCTATTGAAAAAGCTGCTAAAGATGGCGGGCATACTATCACCGTTCCGTTCACTCCGGGCCGTACCGATGCCTCACAGGAAGAAACCGATGTAGAATCATTTGGCTATCTTGAACCGGCAGCCGATGGCTTCCGCAACTACCGCAGGTCAAAATTTGCAGTATCAACCGAAGAATTGCTGATTGATAAAGCGCACCTACTCACCCTGACCGCTCCTGAGTTAACCGTATTGTTAGGTGGTCTGCGTGTATTGAACATTAATTTTGACGGATCGAAACACGGTGTATTCACCACGCGCGAAGGTGTGCTTAGCAACGATTTTTTTGTAAACCTGCTTGATATGGGCACTGCCTGGAAAGCCACAGCTGCCGATAGAGAACTTTACGAAGGCAGCGACCGTGCTACCGGTGCAATAAAATGGACAGCAACCCGCGCCGACCTTGTGTTTGGCTCCAATGCCGAACTAAGAGCTATTGCCGAAGTATACGGAAGTGCCGACGGACAAGACAAATTTGTAAAAGATTTTGTAGCTGCCTGGACCAAGGTGATGAACCTTGACAGGTTTGATCTGGCTTAATATTAAAGTGATACTGTAAACAAATACAGTGTTGGAAAAAAAATGGGTGTCATGCTGAGTGTTTAAATCCGGCGGCCTCTGAAGGTAGTATGACATCTCTCCTTAGTCATGCCGAACTTGTTTCGGCACCTCACAAGAAAAGTGGCAAATTTGATTAGCATGGTTGCTTAGCGAGTGGGGTGCTGAAACAAGTTCAGCATGACCTTAATTTTATTATGTCATGGGTAGCCAGTCGAAGCATGGCGGGTAGGGTCTCTGCGCGCGTCCTTCGACAAGCTCAGGATGACAGTCCCTCTACACCTAATGTCATTTATAAATACAACTGTGAGCTATTACTTTACGTGTTTAACATGTAAAATAATAGCCACAGTTTTTTAATTAAAAATCCGGGTAAATGTAAATAGCGCCCCCGCTTCCCCGGTTTGTCTTTAAATTAATTTATAGCTGTTAGCGTTGTGCTTTTAGCTTCATTATATTAATTCCATATAACTATAGTCAACGTTGGTTGTAATTGGCGAAAAGCGCTTCATCATTTCTTCGGCTTTGGTCACCATATTTTTTGAGCCGATGAAGATCCCCGAACGCTGATGAAGTTCTGTAACCTCCAGGTCCAAAATACGTTCGTATCCGTTACTGGCTCTGCCTCCGGCCTGTTCAATAATGAACGCCATGGGGTTACATTCATAAATTAAACGCAGTTTCCCCTTCGGATCGCTTGCGTTGGCCGGGTAAATAAAGATCCCGCCTTTTATCATATTCCGGTGCAGGTCGGCCACCATCGATCCGATATATCTTGCTTTAAACGGCCTGTTTGTTGAAACATCTTCAACCTGGCAATATTTGATATATTTTTTCACACCATCAGGGAAATGAGAATAATAGCCTTCGTTTATAGAATAGATGACACCATCATCCGGGATCCGCATTTTGGGGTGCGAGAGGCAAAACTCGCCCAGGGAAGGATCTAACGTAAAACCGTTTACCCCTTTCCCGGTAGTGTAAACCAGCATGGTTGATGAACCATAAATCACATATCCCGCGGCTATCTGCTCGGTACCCCTTTGTAAAACATCTTTAATGGTAGCTCTTCCCTCTGTTGTTGTTCTGCGGTAAATAGAAAAAATGGTGCCCACGCTCACATTTACATCAATGTTAGACGAGCCATCCAGGGGATCTATTGCTACAATGTATTTAGCATTTTTTGAGATCTCACTGTCGATATCAATATATTCATCGCTTTCTTCCGATACTACCACACAACATTCGCCGCCGTGCTGTAAGGCCGAAATAAACTGTTCATTGGCAAAAACATCCAGCTTTTTCTGGCTTTCGCCCTGTATGTTTACCGAACCGTTATCGAGGGTCAGATCAGCCAATCCCGCCCGGTTAACCTCCCTGTTAACAACCTTTGCAGCAATGCCTATATCTCTCAGCAACCTGGATAGTTCGCCTTTGGCGTATGGAAATTCTGCTTGTTTTTCGATGATAAATTGGCCTAAAGTTTTTACCGCTTTCATATAAATAAAATTTTAATATTAGTACCGCTACCCGGATTGAGTAGCGGCTTTAGCATTAGTTAATAAATCGTTCGTATCAGGCAGATAGGCAGAGCCGTTTTGCCGCTTCAATCTCATCCTCTATTTTCCTGATAGCCATTACGGTTTTAAAAAATGAGTCGGGAGTAACGGAGATGCTGTCAATCCCTTCTTCTACCAGGAACTGGGCAAAATCAGGATAATCGGATGGCCCCTGCCCGCAGATCCCCACTTTTATACCTCTCTTCTTCGCGGTTTTTATCAAGGATGAGATCATGAATTTTACCGCGTCGTTACGCTCATTATACAAGCCGGCCACTAAGGATGAATCACGATCGAGTCCCAATACCAGTTGGGTTAGGTCGTTGGAGCCGATTGAAAAACCATCGATGTAATCAGCAAATTGCTCGGCCAAAATCACGTTCGACGGAACTTCGGCCATCAGATAAACTTCAAGCCCGTTTTCCCCGCGTTTCAGGCCATACTCGTTCATGGTTTCGTATACCAATGAAAGTTCATTCACTGTGCGGCAAAAAGGGATCATCACCACCACATTATCAAGGCCCATCATTTCGCGTACCTTCTTAATAGCTTTACATTCCATCCCAAAAGCATCTTTATATACTTTTGAATAATACCTGGACGCTCCCCTCCAACCGATCATTGGATTTTCCTCATTCGGTTCGAAATACTTGCCGCCCGGCATATTGTAGTATTCATTGGTTTTAAAATCCGAGAAACGTACAATTACTTTATTGGGATAAAATGCAGCGGCTATCTTGGCTATTCCGTAGGATAACTTTTCAATAAAATAAGCTTCTTCACTCTCATAACCCAGCATAGCTTCCTCAATATGGGCGGTCAACGAAGCATCATTCAGGTTTCGGTGTTCGAGCAGGGCCAACGGGTGAATTTTTATATAATTATTGATAATAAATTCCTCCCTGGCAAGGCCTACACCTTTTCCTGGATAATGCGCATAATTAAATGCTATTTCGGGCGACCCGATATTCATCATCAACGGGGTTTCAATTTCAGGCAGGTCATTAAGATCATGTTCCCGCTTAGTAAATGCTACTATGCCGCTGTAAATAATTCCGGCATCTCCTTCGGCACATGAAGCTGTTATTTCATCACCGGTTTTTAGGATAGTGGTAGCGCATTCGCAGCCAACTATTGCCGGAACGCCTAACTCGCGGGCAACAATGGCGGCATGGCAGGTTCGGCCACCTTTATTGGTGATGATGGCCGATGCTTTTTTCATTACCGGTTCCCAGTCAGGGTCGGTCATATCAGTAACCATGATATCGCCGGGCAAAAAGTTGATTTCGTGGATATTTTGCTTACCAATACCGGAGAGATTATGTACCCTGCCTGTCGCTATTTTATCGCCAACAGCGATACCTTTCAGCAAGATCCTGTCCGCTCTGTCCGGGTCATTGATACGAAATTCGGTAAGCAGGTTTACTTGCTTGCGGGAGTGAATAGTTTCGGGCCTTGCCTGCACTATAAACAAGCGGCCGCTGATGCCGTCAACGGCCCATTCAATATCCATAGGGCACCATTTGCCTTTTAATTTGGTGTAATAGGCTTCAATGATAATTACCCAATTACTCAATTGGATGATCTGATCATCCAACAGGCAAAACCTTGAACTATCCTCAACTGGGGTGTCAATGATTTTTACGGCAGCTTCCCCGGCGTTTCCGTAAATCATTTTTTGATGCTTTTTGCCCAATTTTTTTTCGAGGATGGGCCTGAAACCGCTTTTAAGCAGCGGCTTATAAACGATAAATTCGTCGGGATTAACCGATCCCTGTACCAGCATTTCGCCTAAGCCGTATGATCCGTTAATAATCACGGCATCTTTAAAACCGCTTTCTGTATCTAATGAAAATGCAACCCCTGAAGCGCCCTTATCTGAGCGCACCATTTTTTGAACACAAACAGAAAGGCCGACATTGAAATGATCATAATTAAATGATTCCCGGTAGCTGATTGCCCTGTCGGTAAATAATGAGGCAAAACAATTCTTTATCGCTGTTAATAGGTTTTCTTCTCCCCTGATATTTAAATAAGTGTCTTGCTGGCCTGCAAATGATGCATCGGGCAGGTCTTCAGCAGTAGCCGATGAGCGGACTGCAACGTCGGCTGCGTTATCTGCATATTGGATCAGCAGATCCTTATAAGCTTCAAGAATCTCATTCTGCATAACAGCAGAAAACCGGCCGTTTTGTATAAGCTTTCGTATTTTACTGCCACAGGATAACAGAACCTGCAAGTTGGACAGGTCTTTATCCTCAAGGATATCCCTGATCATTTTATCAAGCTGATTATCTGCAATGAACTGGTAATAAGCCTTACTTGTGATGATAAACCCATCAGGGATATCAATGCCAAATTGAGAGATGTTCTGCATCATTTCTCCAAGCGATGCATTTTTACCCCCTACTAATTCAATGTCACTTATCGAAGCTTCAATAAGCTTCATAGTAAATTTCTTTTCCTTCATGGCTAAAATTTTATAAAACGAAGTTAGCCGCTTAGCAAATTGCCCAATGCTTAAATATTCATCACAAGTAATACTATATTCACAATATAATGGCTATTTTTATTTTTTATCATCACTATAGTATAAAATGAGAGAGTTTTTCGAGCAAATTCTGAAAGTCGACAATTCAGCTTTTACAATAGCCGAAGCAAAAACCTACCATGCTATCAATAATTTTCACAACCATCCTGAACTGGAACTTATTTATATTATAAGTGGCGAAGGCACTTTTTCGATAGGAAATACTTCAAAAAGAATTTCAGGGGATACCATGATCATGATAGGCTGCAACGTGCCCCACATGTTCAAATTTGAAACTAACCGTTATTATGATTACTCCATGAAAAGCGGTAAAATACCCAAACCGCTACAACTGCTTACCCTTCATTTTGATCCGAATAAATTAGGGAGCGCCTTCATGATGCTGCCCGAAAACAGCCTCCTGAACAACCTTTTAAACAGTGCTAAGAATGGCTTGCTGATCAATAGTAATTCAAAGGCCCTGGCGATTGACTTTATCCGGCAAATAGAAGGTTCGGCGAAGTATGAACAACTTCCGTTATTGCTGCAACTGTTAAATAAAATTGCTGAGGGCGAACAGCTCTCAAACCTGGCCGCTGAAACTGAAAAGAAGATCTTCAACAGAATAGATGAAGTGCGATTGACAAAAATCTACCTGTATACTATGGACAATTTTTATAAAGACATTAAACTTAAAGATATAGCAAACATCATACATATGGTACCGAAGGCATTTTGCCATTATTTTAAATTGCGTACCGGCCAAACCTATTTTGATTTTTTACTGAAGGTAAGAATAGAAAACTCGTGTAAACTGATCAGGGAGACCAATGAAAATATAAATTCAATCAGCCGCGATTCGGGGTTTAACAATCTTTCAAATTTTAACAGGTATTTTAAATTAGCTACCGGGAGCACACCAATGGAATACAGGAGAAAATTCAGGGAGTTTTAGGATCGTTAAAAGCCCGTTAAAAAAAACAAATGCAGGCTTCTTAGGGCCTGCGTTTGTTAAATAAATAATAGAACTAAATTAATACCCCGGATTTTGTACCAGTTTCGGGTTCAACTGCATTTCCGGTCTTGGGATCGGGAAAATACGTTTATTAGGATCGGCATCTGTTTTTATACCCCATTTTTTCTCAAACTGACCAAAGCGGATCAGGTCATTACGACGCCACGTTTCCATAGAAAATTCGCGGCCCCGTTCATCTAAAATATCAGACAGTGTTACCGAAGTTAAAGGCGAAGCTTTTGCACGCGCTCTCACCTGGTTAACCAATGATAAAGGCGAATCGCCATTGGTTGCTGATGCGCCGCGTAAAATAGCCTCGGCTTTTTCAAGCAAAATATCAGCATACCTGAACATAGGCACATCATTGCCCTGGTTACGGTCATTACTTAAGCTATCCGGATAAAACTTATTGTTCCTGTAACCTTCTTCGTTAGCAAGCTCATCATTACCGATGTCAAAAGTTGCCGGGTTTTTCCACACAATATCAGGTGTAAACTCTAACTGGTGGATCACTATATCATTTGGCTTAGGGCCGGAATAACTTGCATCCAGTCCGATATTAGTTGTTGTGATTAATATTGGAGAGCCATCATTGTTGTACTGCTTGCCAACTAAAAATTGCTTTTTGCGAATATCATTTGCATCATTAAACAAGGCATAATACTCCTTGTAGGTGTACACCGGCCCATCTGGCGTGTACGGCATTTTATACTTACTTTTCAGGTTAGGGTTCAGCGTCCAGCGTGCGTAGTACTGTCCCTGCGCCAAAATGCCGTCATAAGGTATGGCAAAAATAAAGTCTTTAACACCCGGGCCGTTATTAGGTTTAAACATGCCTAAATAATCTGCATCTAAACCATATTGACCGCTTTTAATAACGTTATCACACATGGTAACCGCGTCCTGGTACCTTGGTGTACCAATGTAATATTGCGCGTTAAGGTACATTTTTGCAAGTATGGCATACGCCAAACCTTTGGTCGGCCTGCCATAAGTAGTTACCCCTGCTGTGCCGCTCAGATCAGGAATCTGGGCAAGCAATTCACTTTCAATAAATGCAAACACTGCCGCCCTTGGCTGGGTGCCCAGGTTGGTGGTATCGCCAAAGGTTTTGCTGATAGGCACGTTACCAAACAGGTCCATCAGGTAAAAATATGACAGGGCACGCATGGTTTTAATTTCGGCAATGGTTTGTTTTTTTGAATCGCTTTCGGGCGTAGGTGCCAATAACGACAATACCTGGTTACATAAACTGATGGTTCCGTAACCTCCCGACCAGCAAGTTTCGGTCATGCCGTTATCAGGCGTAACAGTGTGCAGGTTTACGGTTGAATAGGTACCGCCGTCAAGCCAGTTACCACCACGTGCCACAAGTACGCATTCATCGGTACTTAAATTTTGCAACAACCAGTATTGCCTGCCCGGCGCCCCGCGAAACGAGGTATAGATAGGCCCGGTAGCAGCTACATACTGCGCTGGTGTAGTAGGAAAGTTAGCCGTTGTAAGCGCCGATTTTGGCGTGATATCCAATTTAGTACAACCTGAAAGGTAAATTGCTCCTATAAACATGGCAATGAGGCCAGGTTTTATATATCTTTTTAAATTATTCATGTCAGTTAGGTTAAAATTTATTATAAATCAACTTGTACGCCGGCAAGGAAGCTCCTTGTTTTTGGATAAAAATTATTGCTGTCTACCCCGATAAACTGGCCGCTTAATTGGTTATCGATGTTCAGGTTCAATTCAGGATCAACGCCTTTGTATTTGGTGATGATAAATAAATTAGTACCGGTAACATACAACCGGATACCATGTACATAATTACCCGGAACATTTATTTTATAAGATAGTGTAGCATTACTTAACCTGATAAAGGCTCCACTTTCAAGATAACGTGTTGAATAATAATAGGCATTAACATCGGTGCCCGGCTCGCTTAATGTTAAAGCTGGTACGCCATGTACCGAAGCCTGGGTAGGCTGGTTAAAGCTGGCTAATGATGCATTCATGATCTTGTTACCGCCCTGTCCCCTGAAAAAGAAGTTAAGGCTGAAGTTTTTATAGGTAAGATCATTACCAAAACCAAATGTGTATGTAGGTTGGGCATTGCCTGCATAAGTCTGATCGGTACTTTGAGGTGTTGTTGTTGGCTGGCCATTAGCACCCATAAAGGTAGATACACCATTGGTGCGGCCAAGGTATTTCAGGGTGTAAAATTCGCCAAGCGGATAACCGGCCTCAATGATTGATGTTTTGATACCGCTTTGTCCTGGACCTTCCGGATCGCCTGCATATATTTTTGAAAGGTTTGGCGCCAGTGCAGTGATCTTATTTTTATTAAATGAGATATTGCCATAGCTGCTCCAGGTAAAATCTTTTGTTTTTATTGGTGTTCCGTTAAGGGCTATCTCAACACCTTTATTGGTCATACTACCTACGTTTTCAACTTTTGTATTTACAAAGTTGTTAATAAGCGACACCGGTACCGTGGTGATCATATCGGTTGTTTTTTTATTGTAGATATCAACCGAACCGCCCAAACGTCCTTTAAATAAGGAAAAATCAACACCGCCGTTTAACGTAGCTGTACTTTCCCATTTCAAATCAGGGTTTGGGTTTTGAGTTACACCAATTGCACCAATATAGGCGTTATTATAATAAAAGCTACCGGTGGTACCATAAAGCGTAAGGGGCGTATAAGGCGAGAAGCCTAATGAGTTACCGGTTTTACCATAGCCAACGCGCAATTTCAAATCATCAAATAAGGATTGAGATTTCATAAAGCCCTCGTCGATAACCCGCCATGCGGCCGAAGCTGCCGGGAAATAACCCCAGCGTTTATTAGTACCAAAGGCGTTTGAACCGTCACGTCGTAAAGATGCCTGTAAAAGGTATTTGCCCCTGTAGCTATAATTAAGACGAGAGTAAAAGGATATCAAACGTAAAGTTTCGACGTTAACGTTACCATAATCAACCCGGTAGTTCCCGGAAGGCGTACCTAAACTAAGATTGTCTGAACCCGTAGCATCCGAAATAAATCCTTGATTGGTTGATTGAAAGCCATTCCCGGTGGTAGTTTGATCTATTGAATAGCCAAACAGGGCTTTAAAATCATGTTTATCGCCCCATTTATGAGCATAGGTCAAATAGTTTTCAAACAACTTTTTGTTATCCTCATAAGTTGAACGGATGGCTTTGCCGTTGAGGCCAGGTGCCAGTTCTGATGCAGAGTTGTAATAGGTATTGTTGTCGGTATTTGTTTCCTGGTAAGCTAAGTTAAAATTGTAAAGCAAGCCTGCAGGCAGTATCAACTCACCGCGTACATTACCCAGCAACAAGTTAACTTTTTGTTTGTAGCTATCGTTAGTAATAAGCCCTACCGGGTTATAACCTAATTTTAAAGTAGGATCGTTGTAAAAAGTACCATCGGCATTGTAAATAGTGCGGGTAGGTAAATACTGTACTATCGATTTAAACAACCCGGGGCTTTGTCCATTTGCCGATGATAGCGGAATATCATTAACTAACAGGTTAGAATTGGTTACCGAATTACTTAGCGAAAAATCCAATTTCAATTTATCATTCAGTGCTTTTTGGGTGATATTAAGCCTGCCTATAACACGCTTCATATCGCTGCTTTTAACTATACCCTGGTTTTGCAGGTAGTTTATGCTTCCGTTATAAGTAGTTTTATCGGTGCCACCGCCAAAAGAAAGGTTATGATTTTGGGAAAATCCGGTGCTGCGTTCAACGGCTTTTTGCCAGTCGGTATTTCCACCGTTGTCATTCGCAGGGGTAAAACTTTGTCCGTTAGCTTTTACATAGGCCCTTAACTGGTCGGCGCTGGCAACTTTAAACTGGTTAGATACTTTTTCAAATGATCCGTATCCGTTATAAGTCATCCTCAACTGGCCTGCTTTTGCCCTTTTAGTAGTAACGATAATTACACCATTGGTAGCCCTGGTTCCGTAAATTGCCGCTGCCGAAGCATCCTTCAACACATCTATCGAAGCAATATCTGATGGAGCCAATAGGTTAAAATCGGCGCCGGGCACGCCGTCAATTACATAAAAAGGCACAGACGCCGCGCCAGCCCTTATTGAAGATGGACCGCGCAGTGTTACCGAAGCTTTACCATTAGGGTTACCATCGTTGGTGATATTTAAACCGGCTACTTTACCTTCCAATAAATCGGCAGGAGTTGCAACAACACCGGCATTAAATTGCTCGGCTTTTACAGTCGCAATAGCGCTGGTCAATTCCTTTTTGGTAGTAGTACCGTAACCAATTACTACAACGGTAGATAACGAGTTTGCCGAAGGCAGTAAAATTACTTTTATAGATGTTTGTTTGCCTACGGCTATTTTTTGAGTTTCAAAGCCTATGTAAGAAAACACCAGTACAGCTTTTTCGTTGGCAACCTGCACCCTGAATTTACCATCTATATCGGTTACCGCACCTGTTGCAAGGCCTTCTATTTTAACAGAAACACCTATTAAGGGCTGGCCTTTATCATCTACTACAGATCCGGTAACGATAACTGGCGGCGGGAGCTCGATCTTCTTCTCAACCGGTGGCTTTGGGGCGGGTTTAACCAGCAAACTTCCTTCAACTTCGGTATAAGTAAACTGGTTATCTAATAAAACTTTTTTCAAAACAGCCTCCAGCTTTTCGTTATGAGCTGTAAGGGTTACTTTAACATCGCTTTCAATGTTATTCCCGGTGTACATGATCCGTACGCCGGTACTGGCCGAAATCCGCTCCAGTGCATCAGCAAGAGGGGTATTTTTTAATTTAACGGTAACTGGCTTTTCCAGCACGCTTTGTCCGTATGAGTTATCAGCCATGGCAATGGTTGACAGGGAACAGACTACTAATAAAATGATCGCATTAATTTTCATAACAAATGTTATGGCTCGAAAGACTCTTTCGGGTATGTTTATTTTCATATTTTTGCTATATTAAAGTGTTATAGGTCAAGCTGGAACGTGCTGCGGTTGTGAGAGGCCCTGTGCATGGTCCATTAAAAAATCTTTACATTTTATTCCTCCAAAACTGGCCCGGCCATTTTGGAGGATCATTTTCTCTTTCCTTGGTTTAACTCATAGCAATTTCATTTTTTTAGGTTGTCAAACATTTATTTGTTTTTATAATTGGTATATCAGGTACATTAATTACAGCCTTTGCCCTTTAACGTATAAGCATCGCCTGCCTTTTTAAAATGGGCATTTATAAGGGCTTCCGTCAGCTTCAATACTTTTTCTAATGGCATATTGTTAAAATCGGCGTATAACGTACAGTTCAGTAAATTTTTGTCGGCCCTGATTGTTACATTATATTTTCGCTGCACATCGGCCAAAACATCAAATAAAGGGGTGTTATGGTATTGCAGCTTGCCCTGCTGCCAGCTGATTACAGACGAAGCATCTCCAATTTTTTCGGTAATCAGTTTTTGGCTGGTTTTATTATATACCATTTGCATATTCGCTGTGAGTAATACAGCTACATGTTTTGAGATCGTTGGAACAACTCCTACTTTTCCGCTTACCACGGTGATCTTAACCGATTTATCTTCGGTATAAGCTTTAACATTAAAGCTGGTACCTAAAACAGTGGTTTTAATTTTACCCGAGTGAATGACAAACGGTTTGCTGCTATCGTGCGCTACTTTAAAGAAAGCCTCGCCTGTAAGTGTAACCTCGCGCATCTTCTCTTTAAACTTATCCGGGTACTTTAAACTACTGCCGGCATTAAGGCAAATGCTCGTTCCATCGGGCAAGGTGATCAGTTTAATTTCGCCGTTTAGAGCCACCGTTTCCTGGTAGTGAACCGGGTTTAACCAGTTGTCCAATTGTTTTCTGAATATATATGCTGCACTGAAAACGGCTGTTACAGATGCGGCTACAGCTATTTTCACCAGCAACCGCCAAATTGGGAATACCTTACGTGCAGGTGGAGGCTTTATTATACGCTGATGGATATTATTAAGTATCTGATCAGATGCCTCTCCACTCAGAGAGACCTTCTTTTCCAGTGCATCCTTACTGAAACCTTCAAGCGCAACAAGATATAATTCCGAAACATCGCCCTTCAGGTATTCAGCAAGCCAGCGCCTGTCTTCTGGAGTTAAGTTCTCAGTATTATAAAGCCTTTCTAAGCGTTTGACAATAGTTTCCACAAGCTGTTTTTATATAAATACGCCAGGAGCTTTAAAACGGGGGGATAGGTTTGTGATATTTTTTAAAAAAATAAAAACTCATAAAATTGAGCCACATTTAATTTTTTTTCACAGCCACATTATTGTCATCAATGTACTGCAGCCCTTGTGTTAACTTACTTAAATACTACCTTTATCATTAATAAATAGCTAAATAATTACCTCTGTATGAAAAATGCCTGGACAGAAAAATGGGACCAACGATATACCGAAGAAGAATTTGCCTATGGTGAACAGCCTAATAATTTTTTACAACAACAACTGTCACTTTTAAAACCAGGCAAAATTCTTTTCCCTGCAGAAGGCGAAGGGCGCAATGCTGTTTTTGCCGCCGGGCTTGGCTGGGCAGTTTCCGCATTCGATATTAGTATTGAGGGTCAAAAGAAAGCCCTGAAACTTGCAGAAAAAAAACAGGTAGCTATTGATTATCGGGTTGGAGAATTGCAGGAACTCAACTATACAGAGGGGCAATTTGACGTGATCGCCTTGATTTATGCGCACTTCCCTGCTAATATCAAATCACTTGTACATCAAACCCTTGATAAATATTTAAATACCGGAGGGCTTATTATTTTTGAAGCTTTTAGTAAAAGCCACCTTAACTACCTTGCAAAAGATGAAAAAATGGGCGGTCCCAGAGATATCGAATCACTATTTTCTTTAGAGGAAATTAAGACAGATTTTAATAATTACGAGATTTTAGAACTTCTGGAAACGGAGATCCATTTAAATGAAGGACCTTATCACAGCGGACAAGGCTCGGTTATCAGGTTTGTTGGAAGAAAGAAACTAGTTGGAGCAATTGTTTAAAATAAATCCCATCATTAATTTGTTCCTATCCAATAACAAACCATTATAACCCCTGCGGTTTTCCATTCAGCCTGGTGTTCTTTGATGTGGTTTTTAACTGCTACAACCGCATGTCCGAGGTATTCCTTAACAGTATGTTTAGAAAGGTTCAATTTCTCGGCAGCCTCTTCATAGGTTTTCCCTTCCAATTTGCAAAGGGTAAATACCTTTTTTCGCTGCGGCGATAATTGGTTAATAGCCTGTTGTAATAAATAATATTGCTCATCCATTAACTGTACGTCGCCGTTATCGGTTTCCATTTCGGCAAAAGGCATGGCGTTAACAACAGCCGTTTCGCGTATCTTTTTGCGGAGATAGGAGATGGATTTATTGAAGCTCAATACAAATAACCAGCCACTTACCGATTGATCGGGGTTAATATCAGCCCGTTTTTCCCATAGGGCAACAAAAATATCCTGCAAAATATCCCGGGCAATATCATCGTCTTTAGTGAGTTTGAATATGTTACGATAAATAGCCTGGTGATACTTTTGATAAAGCATATCAAATGCGCCGATGTCATCATCGTGTAAGCGAAACACTAAATCTTTATCTCCATTTGAATCCATAAAAACTGATAATTATTTATTTATTCTTTAATCAACAGGCAGGAATTATTGTTAAAAGTACAACTATTTTTCAATCAACGAAGCCACGCCATAGCAGCGCCATTAATTATTTATTCAGTAACAGGTAGGAGGCTTATCGCCTTTTGTAAAGCTTGACCCAGACTATAAACTTATTTTTTATAGCCTGGGCTAAACAGGTAACTGGAATGACCAATATATAAAAACGGGCTTAACTACCGCCCATTAAATTACAATTTAACTGTTGCGGGCAGATATTTGGCAATTAAATCCTCATAATAAGGTTTTAACTCCGATACTACCGGCGGTTTCGGGCTTTTCGAATACAGATCGTACGGATTAAATTTATCAACCCATTTAAACATTTCCTGGTCATGCGCATTCAACAAATGGTCATACGCTTTTTCGCGGTGCTGTGAGTAAAATGAGTGATAGCGGATCATGTACAAAGCTTCTTCGGGCAGGTAATCTTTGGTGATATGGTACAGGTACTCATCATGCCCCCATGACATATGCACATTTTCGAGCCCGCATTGATGAGTATAAACGCCATACTTGGTATTGTAACGCTCATCGTAGCTATCAGGATTTGCGGCAAAAAATTCCGGGTAAACTATCTTATCCGAAAACTTGCAGCCTACCGGGAACGTATCGCCCACTACATTCCATTGCGGTTCGCCAAAAAGGCAAAGTACCTTGCCTAAATCATGTATAAAGCCTGTTAATACAAACCAATCCGGATGGCCATCAGCACGGATAGCCTCAGATGTTTGCAATAAATGCTGTAGCTGATCAAGCGAAATATCCGGATCTGATTCATCAACCAGTGTGTTCAGGTATTCCATTGCCGACCACCATGGCATCTCTTTTTTATCAAACTGTAAAAAGTTGGCCTTTTTGGCCAATACGTTACCATAGGTTTGATAAGTATGGTTAAGCCTGTAAAACTCCCGCACCGGGTTATTTTCATCGTCGTTATAAACCCTAAACTCCTCTTTGGCCTTTTCGGTACCTGGTTCCGGGTACCTACTCAATACATCATCTTCCCATACGTCAAGACTCGGCAATGGCGATATCTCTTTTTCAGTTAACTTTTCCATATTGTAAACCTTTTATTAAATATTAAGCACCTTGATATTTATTGCGCTCCAAACCAAATACCACAGAAAAATCCAATTAATTATTGCGGCTTTAAGTTTTACTGGAGCTGCAATTCAATGCTCCGTTTAGTTTTATAATGATTAAATTTTGATAAAAAAAACGGTCCTTTTATATTAACTGCAATATTTATTTACGTAAACGATTAAGTTACACTAACGTTAAAAGCTGCACGCACAACGTTAAAAGCCCTTAAATTGATTTAGCAAGGCTGATTCCTACTGTGAAATGGAATTACCTCTTAAGGATCTTATTTTTACTTGTTCCGGGAATCTGAATGCCTTTAACCGAAGATTTGCTTACCCCGTTAAACACAATCACCGGCAGTGATTTAACCTGTGGTATTTTGAGGCCATTAATAGTCAACCCATCCACATTATCAAACACGCCGGTAGCCCTGAAATCATTTCCCAGGCAACTAAGGGTTACATTTTTAAACGTTACCCCTTCTGCATGGCGCGTGTAAAAGCCCCAGGCTGGCAATTCACCAAACATTGAAAATTCGGGATAATCATGCGGGTTTTCGGGGATCTTCGCCAATGAATCGAGGCTAACACTTGCCACAGCTTTGCTGGCATCTCCATGGTACACTATCTTAATATTTTCGAGGATTACATTTTTAACCGGGTGCCCCGGCAAGCCCGCAATTGACGAAGGAAAGATATTATGGTCCCCTTTAACTAAAGGCCCTTCCATCGGGTAACCTTTATCGGGTTTACCTTTAGGCACATCAACAGTTACATTACTGATACGGATGCCATTGATGCGGCTTACCACGGTATCTTTATTACGATGACCAAGGCGAATAAAGATGGCATTGCCTGTATTAGTGGCACGGATGTCGCTGATATCAATATCTTCCATCACGCCACCATCAACACACTCCAAAGCAATGGCCGACCGGTAGGTATCGTAAATTTTCACATTCTTTATCGTTATCTTTTTAAAACCGCCACGCGAAGCCGTGCCAAATTTGATGCCACTGGCACTTGACCTGGTGGTACAGTTTGCAACATAAATATTTTCACAGCTGCTGTTCCTGTCGCTTGATTTTAGGCAGATGCCATCATCATCGGCATTAAAAAAGCTATTGGTAAGCTTTACATTTTGGCAGTCGACCAAATCAATACCGTCGTTATTCCAATAAGTATTGCTTTCTACTTTTATACTGTCAATAACCAAATCGCGGCATTTGGTGTAATCCTGTACCCATACCAAACCGTTTTTCATGGTTACACCTTTTATCTGCACATCGGTGCAATTGGAAAAATGGATCAGCTTAGGCCGGTTAGGTTCCTCGGGCTGAGTTTGGCCCCATGGGTTTTGCTTTTGCCATAACGAATCTCTTAATTTCCCTGCCTTCAGCATCGCGAAAAGGTCTTTCAGTAATTCTTCACCGTTTCCGTCAATTATCCCTTTACCTGTTATGGCAATATGCTGCAAGCCATTGGCAGCTATCAATGGAGCTGCATGGCCTTCGCCGTAATCAATTCTTTTTGCGCTGCCCAGCAATACAGCATTTTTGGCAAGGTTAAGGGTGACATTTGATTTTAGGCTGATAGCAGCCGTTAGAAACTTTCCGGCAGGAACATATACCGTACCGCCTCCCTGCTCGCTTGCATTATCAATAGCTTTTTGAATGCTGACAGTGTTATTGGTAATACCATCGGCTTTAGCGCCATAATCGGTAATGTTAAATACTTTTTGCTGAGCATAACCCGCAAATGGCGCTATAAGCAACGTTAAAAAATGAAAGATTTTCATTATCAGTTATTATTAAAAGAAAAATTTAAGCAGGTTTATCGCTTATTGAGTTTACGAACAATGAAGCGTTTAATTGTACATTAAACACCTAAACTATTAAACTTTCAATTTAATTGGCGATGGCGGTGTACTTTTTATTTACGTAAACGTTTACGTAGCGCCGGTATCGATAACAATCGTTATTAAACCGGGGATTATTTCATACGCGTTAATATATCAAACAATGCTTTTGGTTTAAATCAATTTTATATCTTTGCCCCTGTCTGCTCCCGTAGTTCAATGGATAGAATTATGGTTTCCGGTACCATCGATATGAGTTCGAATCTCGTCGGGAGCACAAAAGAGACTTGCAAGTTTCAAGTCTCTTTTTGTTTCATCTATTCATTTCCGCATACCTTTTCCTAAACGCCGTAGGGTTCTCCCTTTTATACTTTTTAAAAATCCTATTCAGGTGGCTTTCATCGGTAAAACCAAACTCATAGGCTATTTCGCTCATGCGTTTATCGGTGTATTGCAGGCGGGTTTCTATCAATTTCAGCTTATAGCTGGTAATGTACTGCTGTAAGCTTTCGCCGGTGGTTTTCTTAAAATATTCGCTGATGTAGTTTGGCGAAAAGTTAAATGAGGAGGCTATACACTCGGCCTTGAGGCGGTCGGGCTGGTAAATATATTCGTGGATATAGTTAAGTAGCGGCAACGTAGTTGTTGAAGGCTGTTTTAAAATATTGGCATGCTGCTGTAGCGTGATATTGCGGGCGGCAATGGTTATAATGGTATTCATCAATTGCTCAACTACCTCATTATGCTGAGGAAACTCGTTTGATGTTTCTCGTTGTAAAGCCTCTATCAGCGCCCTTACCAGCGGCTTATCGGTAACAGTTTTCAAAATACAACCAGGCAAATGGTTATGGTTATGAAAAATGTATTCCATTTTTTTAACCCACTTTTCGCTTTGTGTTTTCAGGTAGCTATCAGTAAAGCGGATGAAGTAAAAGCGGGTTAGCTCGTGCACCTCAAAGCCGTGGTGATCTTCCGGAAAAATCAAAAAGAACTTATCCGAGGCATAAGGCAGTTCATGCCCGTTAATGATCTGGATCCCCTTACCTTCCAGCGTAAATACCATTTCAAAAAAAGTATTGCGGTGCGGTTTGGCTGTGTACTGGTTTGTTTCGAGCAACTCCAGTTCATAAGGCCTGTACAGGTTCTTGGTTTCCATACCCGTAAAGTTACAGATCATCCCCCTGAATGTACAAGGCGCAGGCACCGATTATACAGAACTTTGACTTATCAAAACAAACACATCATGAACGATTTAACATTTGTAATACTAAGACTGGCCGTCGGAGCCAGTATGTTTGGTCACGGCCTGGTCCGCTTACCTAAACTAAATGGTTTCAGCCAATGGATGGTTGGCACTTTTGAAAAGTCAATGCTGCCCAAAGCTATGGTAACACCCTTTAGTTACCTGTTACCAATTGCCGAATTTATTATAGGTATATTGCTTTTATCGGGCTTATTTACTAAACCTGCTTTAATTGGCGGCAGTCTGGTAATGATCCTGTTAATATTTGGCAGCTGTTTGATCGAGAACTGGGAGATCCTTCCTTCACAGCTGATCCATGCTGCTTTCTTCGCCGTACTGCTTCAGTTTTCGGCTAACAATACCTATTCATTAGATAACCTTTTCTTTAATAAATAAGATCATGAGCTCAAGAAGAGATTTTGTAAAACAAGGCGGACTTTTAGGGTTGGCCGGCCTTGTGGGCAGTAATTTGGCATCGGCTAAACAAAACACACCGGTAAATAACTTTAATACCTCAAAATGGGCCGATGGTTCAAGGCTGGTGGTTTCTATATCCATGCAGTTTGAGGCCGGTGGTCAGCCGGATAATGCCGAGAGCCCGTTTCCGCAGAATATGCAAAAAGGCTATATCGATCTGCCCGGTGCAACCTGGTTTCAATACGGTTATAAAGAAGGGATTCCCCGTATGCTGGATAACTGGGATAAACTGGGCATTAAAGTAACGTCGCACATGGTTGGTTCGGCTGTACTTAAAAACCCCTCCTTAGCTAAAGAAATTGTGGACCGTGGACACGAAGCTGCAGCACATGGCATGAATTGGGCCACGCAATACACCATGCCCTATGAACAGGAAAAGCAGTTTATAAAAGATAGCGCCGATGCCATTAAAAAAGTAACCGGTTTTACTCCGGTAGGCTACAACGCCAATTGGCTGCGCCGCGGCGAAAACACGCTGAAAATATTACAGGAACTTGGTTTTGTATACCATATTGACGATTTGAGCCGCGATGAGCCTTTTATCATCCCCATAAATCAAAAAGATTTTGTGGTGGTACCTTATACCATCCGCAACAACGATATTGTGCTGATTGAAGGCAAAAATTTCTCGACAGATCAATTCCTCACACAGGTAAAAATGGAGTTCGACCAGCTTTATGCCGAGGCTGAATTTAAACGCCGCCAAATGTCAATCAGTTTCCACGACCGTATTGGCGGTACCCCGCAAATGGTTAAGGCCTCCAATGAGTTGATCAAATACATACAACAGCACAAAGGCGTAAGCTTTAAACGAAAAGATGAAATCGCTAAAATGGCTTTGGAGGATAAGACGACGATAAGGGAGAGTTAAGGACAATATATAACCATGTCATTGCGAGCGCAGCATGGCTATCGCACGGAAGCATATCGGCCCTGTATAGCATGCGATTGCCACGTCGCACCCGAGCTCTTTCCCATTCCGCTCCTCAATGACATGGTTTTATTAAGCGTTTAATTATATTCTAATTCTCCTTCATACCCGGATATTGGTCAAAAAGAGCTTTTAGCTTTTGAGCCATTTCAGGGTATTCATTTATAACATTGGTACGTTCGCTGGGGTCATAAGCCAGGTTAAACAGTTCGGTTTTTGCAGGTAGCGGCGAACCTGCTACGCCACCAACATTGTTATTTGCCTTTACTTCACGATACTTCCAGTCGCCAAGGCGCACAGCCTCGCAAACGCTGTTGTTATAATAGTAAATAGGTCTGTGTTCGGGATGTTTAGGCACTTTGCCAGTTAATACATCAGCTATCGACTGCCCATCCAAGGTACGGCCTTTCGGCAGCGGGGCACCAGTCCAATTGGCAAGTGTAGGCAACACATCCAGGTTACTCATCATGCTGGTGATGCTTGCGCCAACCGGAGTATGATTTTTCCAGTAAACAATGAATGGCTCACGTACCCCGCCTTCATATGTTAATCCCTTGCTGCCGCGAAATACACCGGCGGTACCTGCATCCCAATGTTTAGTGGCACTATCGCCAAGCATCCGGTCAGGAAAATCTACCCATGGACCATTATCGCTCGAAAACATGAATATTGTATTATCAGCCAGTCCCTGCTTTTCAAGCTCTGCCCAAACCTGGCCAAGGCTTTCATCAAGCTGTTCAACTACATCACCTAAATGACCGCCATCGCTTCTGTTTTTATTTTTCGCCGATGATGCAAAGGCTACCGGTAAATGCGGCATATTATGAGCCAGGTACAAAAAGAAGGGTTTATCATTCTTTTTTTGTTCCTTAATAAAATGGATGGTTTCCCGTTGATACAACTCTATCAGCGATGAATCGGCAGGTTTTAAGATCTCGGGCTTATGGTTTCGGAATACTTTAATTGTGGTATCCGTTTTCACATAAGGCGACCGATAATCGTGACTATACAGCAAGCCATAATACGAATCAAAACCCTGCGCCATAGGGTGGTTATAAGCCGCATGATCGCCAAGGTGCCATTTACCAATCATGGCAGTTTTATAGCCAATTTGTTTCAGCATTTCGGCAATGGTAATTTCCTGATCGGGGATACCAAGCTTTGAACCGGGGCCTATCGGTGCCGGCAGGTTCATCCTTGAAGCATAACGCCCCGTAAGTAATGAAGCCCTTGATGGCGTACAGGTTGGGCTGCTCACTACATAATTGGTTGCCCTCACCCCTTTTTGCGCCATCTTATCTAAAAATGGCGTGCGGATCACCGGGTTACCATAACAACTCAAATCAGAGTACCCCATATCATCGGCCAGTACAAAAATAATATTGGGCAATTGCTTTTTCTGTGCCAAAGCCGGTGCAATTAAAAATATAAAAACCAAAAGGAAAAGGCCTTTGCAGGTTAATTGGGTATAATGTTTCATTACCGGGTGAAAATAGTTTTTTATAGCGGATGACCGTTAAAGATATCTTAACTTTTACAATGGGGATTAACAACTACTGCTTACCAGCCTTCCTCAACATTTCCCTATGCTCCTTGCCCCATTTTATCATCTCCAAAATGATGCCGCCAAAACTCCGGCAGTACTCTGTCGATTCGTACTCAATTAAAACCGGCGAAGTTGGGGTCACCGTACGTTTAACAAGTTTGTTCATCTCCATGGTTTTCAGCTCGCGCGATAACATGCGCGTGGTGATGCCGGGGATGCTCCGCTCAATTTCTCTGAAACGTTTGTTTCCGTTGCAAATAGAATTAATGATTGGCAGCGTCCATTTACCGCCAATAACATACATGGTGTCTTGTAAAGCCTGCCGCTCATCGGCATGATTACGTTGGTATGACGTTATTCCCTCTTCCATACTGGTATACTCTGTGTAACTGGTTACAAAATTATACCAATTATAACATACTTTTGCATCAAAAAATAAAATACCATGTCAAAAACAGTTTTTATAACCGGAACAAGCAGCGGACTGGGCAAATTAACCGCTAAACATTTTGCACAACAAGGCTGGAATGTAGCCGCCACCATGCGTACACCCGAAAAGGAAACCGAACTAACACAATATCCTAATATCAAAATATTTAAACTGGATGTAACCAACCTTGAACAGGTAAAAACAGCAACAGAACAAGCGATAGCCGCTTTCGGTAAAATTGATGTTGTGGTGAACAATGCAGGTATGGGTACTTACGGTGCACTGGAACTTGCCAAAGAAGAAGATATCGACTGGCAGTTTGCGGTAAATGCCCGCGGTCCTATTAATATCATCCGTGCCTTCCTGCCTCATTTCAGGGAAAACGAAGGAGGTATGTTCATCAACATCAGCTCTTTTATGGGTATCACTTCGGCCGTACCACTTGGCTCACTGTACAACATGTCGAAATTTGCATTAGAAGGCCTTACAGAAGGACTATATTACGAACTAAAACCGCTTAATATTCATTTAAGACTGATAGAGCAAGGCGGATCAAAAGGAAACAACTTTGTTGAAAGCGTAGTTTGGAACCAAAACCCGGATATAACTGCGTACGATGAACTTACCAACAAACTGCAAAACCTGATGGGCTCACGTGATGAATCGCAGCTGGATGATCCGATGTTGATTGTTAATGCTATTGATGATCTTGCCACCGGCAAAAACAACAAGTTCCGTACGGTGATAGGTGATATGGGCAACATGCTAATGAACATGCGCAGCTCGATGCCTATTGAGGAATATATGGATAAGATGAGCAGCTTCTTTTAACCGTGATTTGTAGGATTTTGGGATTGCCCTGATAAAACGAGCTAATGAACCCGCTCGCATATTGGGGCAATTATTATTATCAACATTAAGAGCTTATAGTTTACTAATCGGTTTCTTGTAACAGACTTATACAATCATCATATAATTCATAAGTCGCATCGGGTGCTCGATCTTTTATTACCTGGCGGGCTATAAATTCAATTACCTGATGCCGGTTATTAGTAGGTATCCCTGTTTTTTCAAACCAACTTTCCGTTGTCGGAATATATACTAATGCAACGTGCCTGCCGGCAGCTAACTCGTACAGAAACTGCAACTTAATATCTCCATCCCTATAAATAACGTACCCTTCACGACCGTTATCAATATATTCTAACTGTTTAGATACCATATCATTTATTATTCTTTCTCTATCTACTAATATAACTTCTTTATCCGATACCTGACGACCAAAACCTGTAGCTCGACCTTTTCAACAAAGCAACTTGAGCTTTTTAACAAAACGCCGCGCCGCCTTTCAACCTAACTTTGTGTTATCAAAAAGAAAGATAACACTATGAAAAAAGTATGGTTTATAACAGGCAGCGCCCGCGGATTAGGCCGCAGCCTTACAGAAGCAGTTTTAGCAGCAGGCGATAATGTTGCAGCAACAGCACGTAACCCCGAACAATTGAAAAATCTGGCTGATCAATATCCCGGTCAGGTATATCCGATAAAATTAGATGTTACCGATTACCCGGCAGTATATAAAGCCGTTGCCGACGCGGTAGCCCACTTTGGCAAAATTGATGTATTGGTAAACAATGCCGGTTTCGGGATCATTGGTGCAGCCGAAGCGTTTACTGATGAGCAGGTACGCAGTCAACTGGAAACGAATTTATATGCCCCCATCGAGATCACCCGTGCGGTTTTGCCCTATATGCGCAAGCAACGCTCGGGCCGTATTTTGCAGATTAGCTCGGTTGGTGGTCGCGTTGGCAATGCAGGTTTAAGCATGTACCAGGCAGCTAAGTTTGGTCTTAGCGGCTTCACTGAAGCTTTAGCTAAAGAAGTAAAGCCACTTGGCATACTGGTTACCAGCGTTGAGCCGGGAGGTTTCCGTACCGATTGGGCTGGTGATTCCATGAGCTATGCACCAAAGGTTGAAGGCTATGAACAAACGGTTGACGCGCGTGCCGATTATTTATCGAGCGGTAAATTTATTCCTGTGGGCGACCCCAAAAAAGCAGCGAAAGCAATGGTTGATATAGTTGAACATCCGGAGCCTCCTATACACCTTATATTAGGCAGTGAAGCCGCCGGCTTATTAAAAGCAGCCGACGAAGCACGCAAGGCCGAATTTGAAAAATGGCTCCCTGTTACAACTTCAACTGATCATGCCGAAGCGGAAGATTTTCTGAATACAGAATTTGGGAAATCAATAACCGCTCAAAAAGCATAATATAATTTCGGTTGTGGGGACATGTTCCCCGGGATATATCAGACTTACGAAGCTCTTGAAACTTCGTAAGTCTTTCTTTATTATTAAATTTGAACAACATGCCTGTGCCAAATACAAAAACGTCGCCGCGGATACTTTATTCCTGTTACTCGCAAGTAAGCCGAGCTGGCGAGCAATTTATTGCCGACCATGTATTCGGCTATATCCTCTCCGGCGATTCGGAGCTTTATGTCAACGGTAAAAACTATTACTTTAAACAAGGCGATTACCGTTTTCTGAAGCGGAACGAATTGGCTAAATTTGTAAAGCATCCACCCGCAGGCGGCGAATTTAAAACCATCACTATTGGTATGGATCAGACTACCCTGCAAAGTATGAGTGCCGAACTTGATTTGCATGCAGATGGCCAGTATTCAGGCGAAAGCGCTTTGTTTCTGAGACCAAACGAGCTTTTCAACAATTACATTACATCGTTAAGTCCTTATATGGATAAAACCGGCGACGAAATTAGCCCGGCACTTACCCTGCACAAGGTTAAGGAAGCTGTAATGATTTTGCTGGAAACAAACCCCGAACTCAAAAATATCCTCTTTGATTTCAGTGAACCCGGCAAAATAGACCTGGAGGCTTTCATGACTCAAAACTATCGTTTTAATGTAGACTTGAACCGCTTTGCTTACTTAACCGGCCGCAGCCTGGCTACTTTTAAGCGTGATTTTGAACGGATCTTTAATATATCACCCAACCGGTGGATCCAGCAGCAACGATTAAAGGATGCCTACTTCCTGATCAAAGAAAAGAAGCACAAAGTATCGGACGTGTACATGGATGTGGGCTTTAAAGATCTCTCCCACTTTTCCTTCGCCTTTAAAAAAGCTTATGGGGTAGCGCCGTCGGCGGTGTAGCCGCTGGGGGAGAGTCAAGAAATCAAGAAAATAGAGTCAAGACAGCAAGAGTCAAGAGACAAGAAAAAACAGAAGCGAGAAGTCAAGACTTAAGAATCAGGACGAGAAATAGAGTCAAGAAATCATGAGTCAAGAGTTAAGACATAAAAAGAGCCAGAAATGGATTAGATCTCATTCCTGGCTCTTGTATCTTATTGTCTTAACTCTAAATTTTGTCTTGACTCTAAATTCTTAATTCCTGACTCTTGCCGTCTTGGGTCTATTCCCTAAACGTTAAACCTGAAGTGCATAATGTCTCCGTCCTGCACAATATAGGTTTTACCTTCAACGCCCAGCTTGCCGTTCTCTTTGATGACAGCTTCAGAGCCGTTGAATTTCACAAAATCTTCGTATTTAATTACTTCGGCACGGATAAAGCCTTTTTCAAAATCGGTATGGATCACACCCGCCGCCTGTGGCGCGGTGAAACCCTGAGTAATAGTCCAGGCACGAACTTCCTGCACACCGGCAGTAAAGTAGGTAGCCAGGTTTAATAGCCTGTATGCCGCTTTAATCAGTTTGTTAACACCTGATTCGGCAAGACCCAGATCATCCAAAAACATCTGGCGCTCTTCATAGGTTTCCAGTTGTGAAATTTCAGATTCAATCTGAGCTGAAATGATCAGCACTTCGGCATTTTCATCTTTAACGGCTGCTTTTACTTTTTCAACATGAGCATTACCGGTACTTACCGAACCTTCATCAACATTACAAACATATAATACCGGTTTGGCGGTAAGCAGCCAAAGGTCGGCTACATATTCTTTATCTTCTTCCTCAACAGGTGCAGTACGGGCCGACTTACCTTCCAGCAGGTGATTTTTATAAACGGTTAAAACATCAAAGGTTTTTTTAGCCTCTTTGTCGCCGCCGGTTTTGGCCATCTTTTCAACTTTCTGGATCTTTTTCTCAATAGATTCAAGGTCCTTTAGCTGCAGTTCAGTATCAATGATTTCTTTGTCGCGGATTGGGTCAACCGAGCCATCAACATGGATCACATTATCGTTATCAAAGCAACGTAATACGTGGATGATAGCATTGGTAGCGCGAATATTGGCCAAAAACTGGTTACCTAAACCTTCGCCTTTGCTGGCCCCTTTAACCAGGCCGGCAATATCAACTATCTCTATAACGTTTGGTACAATTGATTTTGGCTGTACTATTTCGGTAAGCTTTGTTAAGCGCTCGTCCGGCACTGTAATTACACCCACGTTTGGCTCAATAGTACAAAACGGAAAGTTAGCCGCTTGTGCCTTAGCGTTTGATAAGCAATTAAAAAGTGTCGATTTGCCCACATTCGGCAAACCTACTATACCACATTGTAAACCCATTTTTGTGTTTTTAGTTGATTGGGTGAATGGTTGATTGGGTTGATTAAGTTTTGATTTCGGTAAACTACTCAACCATTTAACCTAATAAACCACTCACTTTAAAAAGCGCAAAGATAACAGAAAATTTTGCCTTATAATTTGAAAAAATAAACGACTTTTGCGCTCGGAAAAAAGAAGCTAAATATTAATACACCGATGTAAAAGAGGAGGGCCTATATATGGAAGAAATGGTTGAGCAAATAGAATTGTTGCTGGAAAAACAAGACGATACCCAATTACAGGAATATTTGAACAACCTTAACATATCGGATGTTGAAGAACTGATTGGTGAACTTCCTGAACATGGCCCAAAATTCATCGAAACCCTTTCGCTTAACCGCGCGGTTAACGTGTTCCGCATCCTTGAATTCCCTGTGCAAGAGCGGATCATCAAAAAACTTTCGGGTCAAAAGCTTGAAGATCTGATCAACGAACTCCCTCCTGACGACCGCACGTCACTTTTCAGCGAATTGCATGGTGACGCCGTTCAAAAACTTATCCAAAAACTTTCACGCGAAAACCGCGAGGAGGCTTTAAAACTTTTAGGTTACGAAGAAGAAAGCGTTGGCCGCTTAATGACACCCGACTATATTGCCGTTAAACGCACCTGGGACGTAAGCCGTGTGCTTTCGCACATTCGCCGGTATGGTAAAAACTCAGAGACCATCGATGTTATTTATGTAATTGATGAGCACGGTGTTTTACTTGATGACATCCGGATCCGCGAGATCTTATTGGTAAAGCCCGAAACCAAGGTGAGTGAGCTAATGGATGGTCGTTTGATTTCGCTTAGTGCCAGTGATCCGCAGGAAGAAGCAATCAACGTTTTCAGGATGAATAACCGCACCGCCCTACCTGTTGTTGATAATAATGACGTATTGCTTGGCATTGTAACAGTTGACGACATCCTTTGGATAGCTAACGAAGAATATACCGAAGATATCCAAAAAATAGGTGGTACGGAAGCGCTGGATGAACCATATCTTGATATCAACCTTTTTAAACTTGTAAAAAAACGCGTAGGCTGGCTCATCATTTTATTTTTAGGAGAGATGCTTACCGCTACCGCTATGGGTTATTTTGGCGATGAGATCTCCAAAGTAGTTGTACTGGCTTATTTTATTCCATTAATTATTTCGAGCGGTGGTAACAGTGGTTCGCAGGCTTCAACCCTCATTATCCAGGCCATGGCCCTTGGTGAAGTTACCGTTGCCGACTGGTGGCGGGTTATGCGCAGGGAAATTCTTTCGGGTTTAATGCTTGGTGTTTGTTTAGGTTTAATAGGCTTTTTACGCATAGCGGCCTGGAGCATGTTCAGCAATATTTACGGCCCGCACTGGATGCTGGTAGGCTTTACCGTAGGCGCGTCCCTTATCGGTATTGTTTTATGGGGATCATTATCAGGTTCGATGCTGCCACTTTTGCTTAAAAAACTTGGCGCCGACCCTGCTACCTCGTCAGCTCCGTTTGTAGCCACCCTGGTAGATGTTACCGGGTTGATCATTTACTTTACTATAGCCGTAATATTTATGCGGGGTATATTATTGTAATCCTCGTTTTCAAATATAACACACGAAAAAAGCCCTGTTTCTGAATAAGAAGCAGGGCTTTAATTATTTTAGTTTAGTATTGTTCTGTAATAATTAGATCTCAAACGAAAAATCTTCATCGGCAGATGCCCTGGCAATTTCAGGGTTTTCGCTGTACTCATAGCGTTTTTCAACTACCTCCTGGTTTGATTTGATGTAGTCGATGGTATCTTTCAAACCTTCGGCAAATTTTTCAAAGTCTTCTTTATATAAAAAGATCTTGTGTTTTACAAACACCCCATCTTCCAAACGCTTTTTGCTTTCAGTAATAGTAACATAATAATCGTTTGAACGGGTTGCTTTTACATCAAAAAAATAGGTCCGCTTCCCGGCTCTCACCTTCTTTGAATAAACCTCTTCACGCTCTCTATTGTCAAAATCTCCCATATATATTTACCTGTAATTAGTTTTGGTTGGCATAAATATAAATAAATTTTCAAAGTGCAAGTATTTTATTCGTTATTATTGAGTTTTTTGAAACAAAAGCGTCATTTTTTTGTGTGGATGACCGATTACAGGTGAGTTGTGAAAAGAGAACGCACATAAGTCTTCACTGGCGCAAGTTTTGCGGGTTTGGCTGTGCGGAGGCTAACTTGGGCCACCTGTTACAATGCGGGGTAAATGTATAACAAAAATTATTTTATAAACTGTAAACCTTTTTTGGGACGTGACAGGTAAACCTATTTCAGGACAAGACACACACAAATTCATCTCCCACCGGCGCAAGTGTTGTGCGGAGGTTGCGGGCATGCTCACTTGAGCCCCATTCGTTATGCGTTTTCCTCTTCTTCCAGTAATTGTTTTTCGTAAAGCTCAAAGTAGGTGCCTTTAAGCTGCATGAGGTACGCATGGTTACCCTGCTCAACAATTTGGCCGTTATCCATTACCAGGATCTTGTCCGCATTTTTTATGGTGGAAATGCGATGGGCTATAATGATGCTTGTTTTATCCTGCATTACCCGGCCAAGGTTATTCAGAATCTCCTCTTCCGTGCGGGTATCAACTGCCGAAAGACAATCGTCAAAGATCAAAACCTGCGGGCGCTTAAATATGGCCCGTGCAATGGATACACGCTGTTTTTGCCCGCCCGATAAGGTAACGCCGCGTTCGCCTATAAGGGTTGTAAAACCTTCTTCCAGTTCAATAATATTATTGTACACCGCGGCATCTTTGGCGGCCTGCTCAACAACCGGCATATCTAGTACATCGGCACTAAAAGCAATGTTATTGGCTATGGTATCCGAAAACAGGAAAACCTCCTGCGGTACAAAACCTATCTGCGAGCGATAGTTTTCAAGACTCAACGATTTTATCGGCCGACCGTCAATGGAGATCTCCCCACCCGTAGTATCGTACATACGCATCACCAGGTTGGCAATTGTTGATTTACCCGAACCTGTCCGACCTATAATTGCCAGCATCTGTCCCGGCTCTACGGTAAACGAAACATTCTTTAAAGCCTGGATGCCGGTATCGGGATAAATGAACGATACATCATCAAACTTAATCAATCCCTTAACATGATGCTTTTCCGCAATTGGCGAAATAATCTCTGGTTTTTGGTGTAAAAACTCGTTGATGCGTTTTTGGGAAGCCGCGGCACGCTGCACCAAAGAGGTTACCCAACCCAGCGAAATAACCGGGAACGACAGCATATTGAGGTACACAATAAACTCGGCGATATTACCGGGAGTAATGTTACCTTTTATTACTTCTACCCCGCCAACGTACATGGTTATTACGTTACTCAGGCCTACCAGTAATAACATAATGGGGAAAAACAGGGCCTGTACTTTAGCCAGTTCCATGGAGTGCACTTTATAGTCTTCGCTCTCCTTGGCAAAGTTTTCGCGCACAAAGCCTTCGCGCACGTACGATTTGATCACCCTGATGCCCGAAAAGTTTTCCTGCACAAAGCTGGATAAACCAGACAGGCGCTCCTGGATCATCTCGCTGCGGTGATTGATAATATTGTTTACATAGTAAATAACACCGGCCAAAATAGGCAATGGCAATACCGAAAAAATGGCCAGTTGTACGTTTACTGTTAGCATGGCATATATCACCATAACAAACAATACTACGGTATTGATGGAGTACATAATACCCGGCCCAAGGTACATGCGCACACGGCTAACATCCTCGGTTACCCGGTTCATTAAATCTCCGGTGTTGTGGCGGCGATAAAAGGCCAGTGAAAGTTCCTGGTAGTGGTTGTAGATCTCGTTTTTTAAATCGTACTCGATATGGCGCGACATGAGGATGATGGTTTGCCTCATAAAAAACAGGAACAGGCCCCGCAGCAAGGCTAGCACTAATACCAGTGTACCAAACAGGAATAAGCTGGTACCGAAAATATCATAAATAAAACTCTGCCTGTCGAAACCCGAAAAAAGCTGGTAGGCCCCTATGTTTTCGGTAACCAGGTCAAAAGCTACGCGGATAACCTGTGCCGGCAGCACACCAAAAACGTTGGATATGATTACAAACAACACGCCCGGGATAAGCCGCCAGCGGTATTTGTAAAAAAACTTATTAAGGTATGCGAGGTCTTTCATTTATTATTATAGTCCGGAAGTCGGGAATGTCCGAAAGTCGGAAAGCCCTGACATAATAATCAAAAGTATTAAAATTTGAGGAGAGTGATTGGATGGAAAAGTCGGGAGGATGTAAGAATGTTACATTGATACACTCGTAACAATCCTGGTAGTGTTCAATTTTTAAAAGTGTGAACACTTGCATATTTCTCTAAAATAAACCCCATTGATAATCAATACATTACAAATAAGCCAAAGTGCGTTAAAACTTAAAATGAACACACATGCACTAATAATCAGATAGTTATGAAATTACAAAATAAAACGTTGAACACCTGTTTTTTAAAAATTGAACACTGACAGGATCCTGTCAGTATTATCAATATTATGTATCCATATACAAAAGGCAATTTTCCTGCAACTATCAGCAGGGAAATCGCTTTTAACCACATGCACATCGAGAAATCATAAATGAAAAATTCTCACACTAATTTTCACTTATTAATCGAATTTCACGAATTTCCAATTGATTTAAGATTCGTGTAATTCGATTAATTGTGAATCGTTTGAAAAGCATTCGTGTAGAAATTTTTCAGATGAGATTTAGTAAAACAGGTCTCATCATTTTTACAGTGATTTTCCTGTAACTATGGGCAGCATGATGATGTTAATGTTAAATAATACTTATATTCGTTATTTATATGAACAACCGGGTCGATTTGACAGAACATGAGCTACTTACCTTACTTAAGGGCAAAGATATAGCCGCGTTCGATCAGATTTTTGAAAAATTTTACCGGCCATTGTGCTTTTTCGCCTCCCGCATTATTCATGACACCGTTGACGCGCAAGACCTGGTACAGGATGTTTTTGTTAAATTTTGGCAAAAAGAGAACATGCCCTGCACTGCGGATGCTATCAGATCTTACTTATATGTGAGCGTAAAGAACACCTGTTTCAATTATCTTGAAAAAAACAGCGTTAAAATAGCCCACCGGCAAACCCTTGTAAATACCGATATAGAGGAGGCCACCATTTTAAATAACATCATACACGCCGAGGTATTAAGGCAGGTTTTTGCAGCAGTGGATACTTTGCCCGAACAGTGCCGCAAAATTATCCGGATGACTTTTGAAGATGGTAAAAAAGCCAAAGAAATTGCCTGCGAACTCGGCATTACCATAAGTACGGTAAACAACCAAAAAATGCGTGGCCTCAGTTTGTTAAAAAACCGCCTGTCTGACGAAGGACTTGCACTCGGAATGCTCCTGATATTACCCGGTATTATGGGCCATGTAAAGTAGGCGTTAATAAAACATAAAATTTATTTCAATTTCCTTTAGATAAAACCCCACCCTTTCCTGTTCTATCATCAAATACCGGTTATAGACGCATGGATAATTCAAAAACAGACAGCCGATTAAGGATTTCTGATCTTATCAGTAAGTATTTAAATGGCAATTTAAGCGGGGCAGAACATGCCGAGTTATTTTCATGGGTTGAGGCCAGCGAAGAAAACAGCGCTTTATTTGATACCATCCTTAACGAAAACGAGCTCGAAAGCCGCTATGCCGAATACCGCTCATTTAATACCGAACATGCTTTGGCCCACGTTAAAGCCAGGCTGCAGCCAACTGTTGTTAAACACTTTAGACTCCCTAACTGGTTACTGGCAGCAGCGGCCGCCATTATTTTATGCATGGCCATCGGTATACCTGTTTATTTAAACCGTTTGCCGCAACAAACTGTGGCAATTATAAAAAAGAACCATGAAATTGCTCCGGGCGGCAACAAAGCCATCCTCACATTAGCCAATGGCAGCAAGGTTGTTTTAAACAGTGCCGGCAATGGCAATATAGCCAGCCAGGGCAACACCACAATTAAAAAACTAAGCAACGGAGTGGTTGCCTACAATAAAAATAATTCGATAGCTGCACAGCCTGCCGCTGTTGCTTATAATACAATGAGCACCCCGCGCGGCGGGCAATACCACCTGATACTGGCCGACGGCACTAATGTGTGGCTTAACGCCGCGTCATCCATCAAATTTCCTGTTGTATTTAACGGAAACGAGCGCAAAGTACAAATTACCGGCGAGGCATATTTTGAAGTAGCGCATGATAAAACCAAACCGTTCCCGGGTTGAGAGCGATGGGCAAACTGTTGAGGTATTAGGTACGCATTTTAACATTAATGCCTATGCCGACGAAAATGAAATTAAAACAACCCTGCTTCAAGGCAGCGTAAGGATAAAAGCGGGCAATAAAAACTACCTGCTTAAACCCGGCGAACAATCGCACTTAAAAAATGGAGATGTAAATATTACCCAGGCAGATATGGACGAGGCGTTAGCCTGGAAAAATGGCGTTTTCCATTTTAATGATGCCGGCATTGAATCAGTAATGAAACAAATTAGCCGCTGGTATGATGTGGACGTAAAATATGAAGGAAAAATAAAAGAACGCACGTTCTCCGGCGAAATATCGATGAACGTTAATGCTTCACAAATATTGGATGCTATGCGTTTCAAAAAGATCCATTACACAATTGAAGGAAAAACAATTACCGTAAGGCCTTAAACAAATATTAAACTACTAACTAAACCCAACCGGATGAAAAAAAACATACAAAAAACCCCTTAGGCGGTACTCCCCCAAAACCAAGGTTATTTTAAATAACCGCACCCCGACTGGCATCAGGGTACGGTAAATATTTGAGTTAACCCTTCCGGTAAACCGGAAAAACAAGCTTAGTGTCCCTAACCATGTATTAACCCAAACTTTCCAAAAGTATGAAATTAAATGCTTTTTCAACAGCCATTTATAAGCCGTGGCTGCCCAAAAAAATTCTATTGGTTATGAAATTGACTACCCTATTTATGGTCATAGCCTTTATGCAATGCAGCGCGAGCGCGTTTAGTCAAAAGATTAACCTCGATGCTACTAACGTACCTTTAAAACAGGTGCTAAAGGAAATCAATAAACAGAATGGGTACCTGTTTTTTTACGATACAAAAGATGTACGTAATAAAAACATTACCGTTAAAGTAAAAGATGCTTCGGTTGATGAAGCTTTAAACGCTTGCTTAAAAAACCTGCCCTTAACCTACAAAATTGTAAACAACACGGTTTTTTTGCAGGAAAAGGACAATACTATTACAAGCGCTGTACCGCTTAACATTAAAGGCAAGGTGGTTGATGAAAAAGGCCAGCCTTTACCCGGCGCGAGCATCCAACTCAAGGGCACTACACTGGGCGTAACTGCCGATGCAAATGGCGCTTTCAGCATTAACGTACCCGATGATAAAAGCATTTTGATTGTAAGCTTTGTTGGCTTCACACCTAAGGAAGTAGCGGTTGGCAATAGTACGTTTTTAACAGTTAGCCTTAGTGAAGCAGGCAAATTAAGTGAGGTTGTGGTAACCGCTTTAGGTATTAAAAAAGCCGAAAAACAATTAGGTTACTCCATAAGTCAGGTTGGCGGCGAAGAGGTATCGCTAACCCGCGAACCTACCTTTATAAACGCGTTGGAAGGTAAAGTGGCAGGTTTGGTAGTGCAAAGCCCGCCAAACGGCCCGGGTGGCTCATCAAGGGTTATACTGCGGGGAAACTCGTCATTTTCGGGATCAAACCAGCCATTATATGTTGTTGACGGCGTGCCTATCAACAGCAGCACCCGCGAAAACAGCGACGATGGCGGCAAAGTTTATGGCGGGTCTGACCCGGGTGATGGTTTATCGTCTATCAACCCCGATGATATTGAAAGTATCAGCGTTTTAAAAGGAGCGTCGGCTGCAGCTCTTTATGGAGGTGGCGCGCAAGCCGGCGTTATTTTAATCACCACCAAAAAAGGCAAAAAAGGCCAGGGCCTCGGTATCAGCTTTAACAGCAACACGGTGCTGGAAAAAATGGTGCCTTATGACGATTTGCAAACCGAGTATGGCCGTGGTTACCTTGGCCGCCCATACACCGCCGCCGATTATAGCGATCCGATATTTTACGGGCAGCTTGCGGATAACTCCGGCGATGCGCCGGGATGGTCATGGGGTGGTAAGCTGGATGGCAGGCCATTTATAGATATCGACGGAAAAACAAAACCCTATGTATCTCAATCGGCAGCAAAAAACTTCGATCGCTTTTTTAAAACCGGTGTAACTACTACCAACAGCCTGGCTTTTACAAAAGGCACCGAAAACGGCTCATACAGGGTTTCGCTATCGCAAACGCAAGATAACCTGCCTACCCCCGGCGAAAAATACGAGCGCTATAACGCCGTAATACGTGCCACCCAGGATTATGGCAGCAGGTTACATACCGATTTTAAGATAGACCTTTCAAGAACCCTACGCAAGAACGCGCCGCTTTTACGCGGGGATGGCCGCGGTTCATTTGGCCTTGCTTATCCGCGTATTGCAAGCTCGACAGATATCACTTTGCTGGATGATAAAACCCCTGACGGCAAATACCTGTCAACTTATAACGCCAACCCTTATGTGCAGATAGAACAGGTAACAAACAACCAAACGCAAAACCGCATCCTGTCATCGGGCAATATCACTTATGATATTACAAGCCACCTGCATGCCAATTTAGTTGCCGGTTACGACTATATAAACACACCCGCCTTATTTGTGGTACGCCCAAATAACGTAATTAATACCAACGGCGTTTACCGTACTACTACCATTGAGCAGCAAAAATCTGATGTTAGGGCGATGTTATCATACGATCATAAATTTTCAGATCTTACGGTGAATGCCTTTGCCGGTGCCGAACTACAAAATTCACAACAATATTCATTAGACCTGTATGCTGAAGGACTGGCCGACCCTAACCTGTTAAACTTTAGCAATGCAAGCAATGTGCACCCGCCTACAGAATCGCATACGCCGAGGTATAAAACCAATTCGGTTTTTGCCGATGTGCAATTTGGCTATAAAGAATACCTGTTTCTGGAACTAACCGGCCGTAATGACTGGTATTCGGCGCTTGCATCTACCCGCCCTAATTTTAAACCAAACTTATTTTACCCATCGGCTAATTTAAGCTTTGTATTTACCGATGCGTTGAAATTAGATCAGTCAGTGTTATCATTTGGTAAAATAAGGGCATCTATAGGGCAAACGGGCAGTAACCCCACCCCGCAGCTTACCGACCTCACCTTTACGCTTAAGCCGCCTGTAAATGGCATTACCAATGCTGAAATTACCGGCGCAACCGTACCGCCGCCAAGTTTAAAACCTGAAACTACAACAGAAACAGAACTCGGTACCGAACTTAAATTTTTCCAAAACAGGATATCGGTTGATTTTGCTTACTACTACAAAAAGTCTGATAACTTTTTACTGCAATCAACAATCAGCAATGCAACCACTTATAATTCATTATACTTTAACGCCGGTTCCATGTATAACCGCGGCGTGGAGTTAGCTATTACCGGCAGCCCCATTAAAACGCAAAGCTTCACCTGGAACGTTGGTTTTAATGCTGCCAGAAACAAAAACATGGTAACCGCGCTCGACCCTACAATCGGCGCTAACGGGATCTCGCATTATTACAACATAAAATCAAAGGTAGGTTATCCGCTGGGTTCTATTTTCGGTACCACATTTTTAAAGAATGCCCAGGGCCAGGATGTTTATGTACCCGTAAATTCGAGATATGGCACATCTGATGCCTCACAGCCAAATGACGCCGTTATCAAAGATGTTAACAATAATGAAAGTTATCTTGGCTCACCAAACCCAAATTGGGCTGGCGGTATCACCAACACCTTCAACTATAAAAACTTCTCGTTCAGCTTCCTTATCGACGGCCAGTTTGGCGGCCAGATTTATGAAGCAGGTGCCCGGTGGACCAACTATTTTGGTAATTCACAAGCCTCACTTGTTGGCCGCGACGGTAACTATATACCAAACGGCGTTATCAACACCGGTACTGCATCGGCACCTGTATACCAAAAAAACACCCTGCCGTTTAGTCCTTATATCCAATATAATGATGGCGGTAATGCCGATAAAAGCGCTGATGAAGCACATGTGTTTAGCCGCACTTTTGTCAAATTCAGGCAAATCTCCCTGGGCTATTCGCTGCCCCAAAGCCTGTTGAACGGCAGCCATATCCGCTCGGTTACCCTTTCACTTATTGCCCGTAACCTTTTCTATATTAAGAAAAACCTGCCAACTTTTGATCCTGAAGCATCAGACAGTATTGCCCAGGGATATGGTTATGACAGTGGCGCGCTGCCAACCAGCCGCACTTTTGGCTTTAATTTAAATGTTACCTTTTAATTATACAGAAAGGAGAAAATCATGAAAAACTCATTAAAAAGCATATTATTCTTTGTTGTAACAGCTGCGCTTTCAGGTTGTACAAAAAACTTTCCGAAATACAACTTAAACCCCGATGCCATAACTACTATTGATCCGGGAGCCTTGCTTTCTGACGCGATGGTTAATACATCAACTGTGGATATGTTTCCGCGTACGGCTTATTGCCACGCTTTTATGCAGTACGGTTATGCTAATGACTGGCCAGGCAACGCGTATGTTGCAACTGATGATGTATCGCAACGTTACTGGAACAACTTTTACCGGCCGGCGCTAAATGATCTTGAGTACGTAGTACCAGTATTAAAAGCCCGTACCGATTTGCAGTCAACTTATGCTGCCGCCAGGATATGGAGGGTATTTGTTTATCAAAAATTAACTGATTATTATGGCGACATCCCTTACAGCCAGGCTGGTAAAGCTTTAAGCGATAAAGTATTCACCCCTGCGTATGATCCTCAGCAACAGATCTATACCGATTTTGTGAAGGAGCTTAGGGAGTCTATTTCAATTTTGTCAAATAACGCAAATCAGAAAGTAAGCGGCGACCAGTTTTATGGCGGTAATGCAGCGCAGTGGAAAAAGCTGGCTTCATCCATGCTGCTAAGGATAGGCATGCGTTTAATTAAGGTTGATCCAACCCAGGCATCAACTTTAGCCAAAGAAGCTATTGCCGATGGTGTAATGAGCAGTAATGCTGATATGCCCGTTTTATTACACAATGCCGCCGCCCCCAATGGGTTTAACTTTACCCTTAACGACGGTCAGAATGATTTCTTCCTGCATAAAACCCTCGTAACCGAAATGAAGGTTGCAGGTGATCCGCGTTTATTTGTATATGGCGGTGTTTACAACACATTTATTGCTAATGGCGGCACAAAAGCCACCCCGGTTGATACTACTCAATTTAATGGCTACAGCGTTAAAGCCAGCGACCCGGCACCAAACACTCGGGTTAATTACGATGCATTTGGCCAAAAAGATACCCCATTTTTTGATTTTGCCTATGCGGAGGTTGAGTTTTTAACAGCAGAAGCTATTGTACGCGGCTATATTACCGGCAGCGCCAATGATCATTACCAGGCAGGTATCAGGGCGCACATGCAGTCGTTATCAAAATTATCGGGCAATCCGGTTATTACCGATGCCCAGATAAGCGCATACCTGGCAAAAAACCCGTTACCGGCAACTTCAGAAGCACAAATAGCCAAAATAAACACTGAGTTTTGGGTGGCTGGTTTTGTTTTTGATGCCGATGAGGTGTGGGCCAACTGGAGGCGCACCGGATACCCTGTGTTAACTCCAACCCCAGGTACAAGCGGTGTTATCCCGCGCAAAATACCTTATCCTCAATCAGAGTTTAATTTAAATAATGCCAACGTAACCGCGGCTTTAGCCAATTACGGCGGCACTAATAATTTTAATGCTAAAGCCCGCGTTTGGTGGGATAAATAATTCAGCATTAATTGGGTTAGCAGAGGCCGCCTCCGGTGTTTACCGGGGCGGCTTTTTTTGTTTTATTAGCTGAGGCTAATTGACTGGCTGGACAATGCAGCCAATGCAGCCAATGCAACTTACACATAACTTAATGTCTTCGACACTAAGATTAAGTATATGACGTTGAAACAAGCGGGGAAATTATTTCCATAAGTTATTTTTAATTTAGGTCCACAAATAATAATTATAAAATTGAAAAATTTCCCATTTGATACTACCGCACTTGATGCCGACGAGGTACAATCACTTGAAGATACTTACGAAGAGCTTAAAAGAAAATTTAGCATCGGCTTACCGAATGAATCTGAACAGCACATCAACAAGTTTGAAATATTTAATAACATTCCAGGCGCAAAATTAGGAGGTACTTTACTCATCAACCACCCTTCGGCAAATTGTTATCTGAACTTTGTTAAATTTAGCTATCAAAATAGCATGGGCGGTCGTGGTGGTAAAGGGGGGCAGGTTACCCGGTATGATAAATACCAGGTATGGGCATTTGCAGATTTAAAATCAGATTTTGGAAGGGTATTAATCAGAAGAGAAACATTTACAGATAGGGTATTAGAAATATTTCACCCTATTGAGCTTAAATTTAATGATGACAGAATCTTCAACGATCATTTTTATGTTGTTGCTAACGATAATGAAAAAGCGAAAGCGGCCATGACTTCAGCTTTCAGGAATATTCTTGTTGAAATGATGTACAACGATTTTGTAGCAGAGATCATCAACACAGCCATAGTTATACGCACAATCCAACCGGTCACTCCTGATCATACTGTTCATTTAGCTGAGTTTATAAATAAAATCTCACAGCTTACTTAGTTGAAATAAATTAAAATACAGTCTTGTGTAGGAGGCTTTTGAGCATGGAAGTTATTTTTTCTCCCTAATAGCACATGCATACGAGGCGAGCAAGTGGAAAAAAGCTACTTGCCCTTAGGGAAACAAAATGTAATTCCAAGTAAAAGCAGGGAACACATGTAGTCGCCTCCAACTTCATGTCAAAGCCAGGCAAAGGAATTATCAATCCTTTTTAATCAATCGTTTATCAAAAGTAAAAGGTTGTACATCACCAATTTTCAGCCGTGAGGCATCAGTGTGCATGGGGTTTATCAGCACATTTTTTGCAAGGGGATCTATCACACTTGGAATGTAAAGCAGCAGCGCGCTTTTTGATGTAAGCCAGGCATTACCAATCCTTTTTAATATTATCGGTGCCGGATAATTATTCCAGCCGGCAGGTAATTGATCTATATCTAATTCTTCGCTTACAGCTGTATCCGGCACAATAATACTCATAATCACAAGGTCATTATGAATTTCTTCGGGTTGCAGGTGCACCAATACTTCCAGGATAGCTGTTGATGAATTAACAGAGGCGTATATAACCGGGATATGATCATGCCATCGGGATGATGACAACAATCCTCCCCTGCCCGACAGATCGTGTGCATATTTTTCCCTCGTAATACGATAAAGGATCATGAGTAAAACCCGTATTCAATTTGCGAAAGCAGATCGTTTACCATCCTTAAACCTTCACTGGTATCAAGCAGTTCCAACGGTTGTTTATCTCCGAGGGCCATATTGGGCCGCATCAACCATTTATCTACTGTTGCCGCATCCCCTAAAATGTCTATCCCGCGGGTATAGATACGTGTAAACTCATAAAGAAAATTTGACTGTTCGGCCGATAAGCGATCATCCTGCCCATAGCGGTTAAGCTGCCTGGTACTGATATGAAGTATATTAGAAAGCTGTGCCCTGGAGACATTTGTTTTTTCTAAAATGCTATCAATAGCCAATCTCGGTATCCCACCCCTGATACAATCAATTATATTACTATCCATATCACACTTCAGGTGGACTTTAAGATACTCATGCGGGAAAAGAAAAGAAAAAACATACCATGCGTCCGGCGATCCAATCTCCAGATCGGCTATATTTATTTTCTTTGGGTGATTAGCTACCTCTGCCATGATGTCTACCAATATACAGACAAATGTCTCAAATTCAAAATTTGTTTTTATAATCTTACTGTAATCATAAAACTTAAATACCCTGCTAACAGCCGTTCATACTTATTTAATAATCATTTCATACCTGCTCCCCACTTAATATCTTTGCCAGTATTAAAAAAAACCTCTACTTTTGTGCGCTTAAAGACATTTACTTATAGTACTAATGCCTGAACAACATCCACCGGAATCCATATTTAACCAGCTTGACGCTTTCGGGCATAAGAAAGTTGTTTTTTGCACCGATCCTGATACCCATCTGAAAGCTATTATTGCAATCCATAATACAACGCTTGGCCCTGCTTTTGGCGGCGTACGTATGTGGGCCTATAAAACCGAAGGTGATGCCCTTAATGATGTATTGCGATTAGCAAAAAGCATGACCTACAAGGCAGCGATAGCCGGCCTTAACCTTGGCGGCGGCTATTCGGTGATCATCGGCGATTCGCGCCAGGACAAGAACGAAGCTTTACTGCGTAAATTTGGCCGGTTCATTAAAAACCTTAACGGCGAATTTATTGCTGCCGAAGATGTGGGTACCAACCCGCGCGATATGGAGTACATTAAAATGGAAACCAGCCATGTTACAGGTGCGCCTGAAAACATTGGCGGCAGCGGCGACCCATCGCCTATAACTGCCCTGGGTGTTTTGATGGGTATTAAGGCTTGTGTTAGGGAAATGTACGGCAGCGACAGCTTAACAGGCAAATCGGTTATTGTACAGGGCATTGGCCATGTGGGCGAAAACCTGGTGCGCCTGCTTAGGGACGAAAATGTAAAAGTTTACGCCAGCGATATTAATGAGGAACGCGTAAGTCAGATCTCTAAAAAATATGGCGCGCAGCCGGTATCAAACAATAATATTTTTGATATCGATGCGGATATTTACGCCCCCTGCGCTATGGGCGGTACCGTAAATGATCAAACCATTGCCAAATTAAAATGCGGCATTATTGCAGGTTCGGCCAATAACCAATTACTTGACGAGAGCGTACACGGGCAAATGCTGCTTGATAAAGGTGTGCTGTTTGCGCCCGATTATGTGATCAACGCGGGTGGTATTATTACCGGTTATTCGGAGTTGATGAATTTCAATAAAAAGCGTACCTTACAGCTTACAGAAAATATTTACGAAGCTACGCGCAATGTGTTAAAGCTGTCAAAGGCCGAAAACATTCCAACCATTAGCGCGGCCAATAAAATAGCCGAAAAACGCATTGAAGACATCAGAAAAGTAAAATCATCCTATTAAAACAATTAATTTTTATATAAACCGTTTGCATAAGCAAACCAAATCGTTCTTACAAAAATGTTAAACAGAAGGCACCTCCGGGTAAAGGTATTACAGGCACTGTACGCATATCATCAATCAGACACGAAAGATGTTAAGCTATTCGAGAAAAACATGCTAAGCAGCATTGACCAGGTTTACGAAATGTATATCTGGATGCTATCATTAATTAATGAAGTAGTAAGTTTTGCCGCGAATGACGCACAGGAACGCGCCAACAAGCACCTCCCTACCGCCGATGACTTAAATGCAAACCTAAAGATCCTCACCAACAGGTTTATCCTGAGCCTGAACGATAATAAGGAGTACATTACAGCCTGGAAAAAGTACAAAGTTGACTGGAGCTTTGAGCCCGAACTTGCAAAATCACTTTTCATTATCCTTAAAAACTCGCCCGAGTATGCCGAATATCTTGCCAAAACAGGCGATACACTGCAAACAGACAAGGATATCATCAAATTCATTTTCAAAAAGGTTATCCTTAAATCATCATTAGCCGAGCAGGTTTTTGAAGACAGGTTTATTTTTTGGCCTGTTGATAAAGACGTGCTCCAGGCGCTTATTGCCAAAACGTTCAAAAACTTTTCGCATGATGATTACAAGCTTAACCAGCTTGCCGAAATTACCGGCAACTGGGTTGAGGACCGTGAGTTTGTGGTAAACCTGTTTCAGCAAAGCATCAGGTACAATGAGGCCTACCATGAGCTGATAGCCGCCAAAACCCAAAACTGGGAGCCCGAGCGTATCGCCATGATGGATACCCTGTTAATGAAAATGGCTATAACCGAGTTTATTAACTTTAATTCTATCCCGGTTAAGGTTACTATAAACGAGTATCTTGAAATATCAAAAGAGTTTAGTACGCCTAAGAGTAATTCATTTATAAACGGTATCTTGGACAAGATTTTAATAGAGCTTAAAGCCGAAAACAAAATCAAAAAGATAGGCCGTGGCTTAATAGAATAATATTAAAAAATGAAAAAACTATTTTTAAGCTTAGTAGCAGCAGGCATGTTATTATCGGCCTGCAACAGCAGCAACGGCAACACAGCCGATAGCGCTTCAAAAGCTAATGCCGATAGCGCCGCAACCGCGGCTAACGCGCCGGTAGCTAAATTTGAAAAGGAAAGTCACGATTTCGGCAAGATCAAAGAAGGCGACAAGGTATCATACGATTTTAAGTTCACCAATACCGGTAAATCGCCATTAATTATTACCAACGCGCGTGCTACCTGTGGCTGTACTACCCCTACCTGGCCAAAAGCCCCGGTTAAACCCGGCGAAAGCGGCGTGATCAGCGTTACTTTTAACAGCGCCGGTAAAAGCGGTTTACAGGATAAACAAATAACCGTTACAGCAAACACCCAGCCCGCCGAAACCATGGTACATTTAATTGGCGAGGTTTTAAAAAAATAACAATTAATTTAAACAAATGATAGCTACTATTTTATTACAGGCTTCAAGCGGCGGCTTAGGCAGCTACGGTTCATTAGTACCAATGGTACTGATCATCGTGGTGTTTTACTTCTTTATGATCCGCCCGCAGGTTAAAAAGCAAAAAGACCAAAAAAAATACGTTGAAGAACTTAAAAAAGGCGACAGGGTTATAACTACAGCCGGTATCCACGGCCGTATCGTTGATTTAAACGAAACCACATTTTTGGTTGAGGTTGAAAACGGCAAGATCCGCTTTGATAAATCGGCCATATCGCTTGATGCATCAAAAGCATTGAACACACCGGTGGTTGAAAAGAAAGCTTAATTTTTTGAGGCGAAAGAAAAAGGTTAAAGGCGAAAGGCAGAAGCCAATCGCTTTAAAACCAGAAAACTTCACTCCAATAAAATAAACAAGATGAAAGGTTAAAGGAAAAGGAATGCATGAAAGTGCATGACCTTTCACCTTTAACCTTTCGCCTTTAACCTTAAAGATGGCAATAGTAAAATTATCGGCAACAGAACGCAGACGGCTCTCGGTATTTTTTACCTGTTTGTCGCTGGCTATCATTGCCTGGATTTTTACTGCCCTTTCTGATCCGCTTCCGTATAAGGTAAAAAAAGTCTTAACTTTTAAAAACGCGCCGCAAAGGCGGGCTTTTCATTCGCTGCAGCCCGATACTGTCGATGCTACCATACAGGGTACCGGCTGGCAAATGCTGTTCTCCAGGCTCAACAGTGATAATAAGCCACTAACTGTTGACCTCCGCTCGCTCGAGACCCGCAATTATGTGGTTATCGACAGCACGCAGCTTAAGCAGATGAATATGGGGAAAGATCCGGCCAACCGCGTTTCATCCATTGATCCGGATACGCTTTATTTTGATTTCAGTAACCGCCTTATCAAAAAGGTGCCTGTTCAGCTTACCATGGGCGTTAGCTATCAAAAGCAATTTGCCGTATCAGGTAACATAACGGTGAGGCCTGCTTATGTTACCGTGAGCGGCCCTATTGAACGCCTGAAGCAGATCACCTCGTGGAAAACAGACTCGCTTAAATTCAGTAATGTTAATGAAACCATTAATACCAGGGTTAACTTAAAGCCCAGCAATGAAGGCAACCTGAATGTTTATCCGCGCTCGGTACAGGCCATCATTCCTGTTGATGAATTTACTGAGAAAACGCTGGAGATCCCCGTGAAGTTGATCAATAACAACAACTATTACACCGTAAAAGTATTTCCGCAAAAAATTAAAGTAACTTTTACTACGTCGTTAAGCCGGTATGCTGATATTGATGAAGACCTGTTTGAGGCTGTTGCCGATCTTAATCTTTGGCGCGATAAGGGTTATACGGCCCTGCCGGTAAAACTTATCCATATGCCCCCCTTTTGTAAAATAGTAAAGATTGCCCCTGCCAATATTGACTTCTACATAAAAAAATAATGCTTAAAATAGGTTTAACCGGTAACATAGGCAGCGGCAAAACTACCGTAGCCCAGGTATTTGAATTGCTTGGCATCCCTGTTTTTTATGCCGATGACGAAGCCAAAAAAGTAATGGTTGCCGACGGGCTGCTTATTGAAGGTATTAAACAAACTTTTGGTCCGCAGGCTTATTTTGATGATGGCAGCCTGAACCGCAAATATATATCGGGGATAGTTTTTAACAATAAAGCCGAACTTGAAAAGCTTAACGCCCTGGTACATCCTGCCGTGTTCAGGGCTTTTGATAGTTTTGACCAACTGCACAAGGATGCTCCCTACGTAATTCGCGAAGCGGCCATTTTATTTGAAAGCGGCTCATACAAAATGTGCGACAGGGCCATCATGATCACCGCTCCGCTTGAAACCCGCATTGCCCGTGTTATGGAACGCGACGGCATTAGCCGGGCCGATGTTGAAAGTCGCGAGGCCCGCCAGCTATCGCAGGAGGAAAAACTGAAACTGGCCAATGATGTAATTATTAACGATGGTAAACAATTGGTTATACCGCAGGTAATAGCCCTGCATGAACTGTATTTATCGCTCGCTCAGCATTAATGATACTTGACGATTTTGTTTCTTTTGACGAAAAAGGGCTGTACTGCAAATACGGCGACTTTTATATAGACCCCCAACTGCCGGTAAAAACGGCTGTAATATCCCATGCCCATGCCGATCATGCCATAAGTGGTAACAACAACGTTTACTGCACCCGCGCCACAGCAAGCATTATGCAGCTGCGGTATGACCGTACCGCCGCCAAAGTTTTTAACATAGCTGCCTTTAACCAGCCATTTGAAGTAGGCAGGGTTACGGTAACACTGATTCCAGCAGGGCATATGCTTGGTTCGGCACAAATACTGATGGAGTATGAAGGCGCAAGGTATTTATACACTGGCGACTACAAGCTACAGCCCGATGCCACCTGCGAACCTATTGAATGGGTGACAACCGATGTGCTGATCACCGAAAGCACCTTCGCCAATCCGGCTGTTATTCACCCGGATCCGGTGAGCGAGATCCGGAAGATCAACGATATTAAAAGCAATATTTTACTTGGTGCATATGCGCTGGGTAAAAGTCAGCGGTTGATCAACCTCATTACCGAACATGCGCCGCAAAAAAAGATCCTGGTACATCATAAAATAATACCCATCAATGCCATTTATGAAAAGATGGGCTTCCATCCCGGTAAGTACCAGATTTACGGCCGCAAGCTAATGAAGGTGCAGGATGAGTTTGTTTACATTGTGCCCCCCTTTACTTTTGATAGTTACATCAGGGCCACAGGAGTGAAACGTCTTTTTGCATCGGGATGGAAAAACCTCCAGGTTAATAACCAGGATACCCTCTTTATATCCGACCATGTGGACTGGAACGATATCCTGCAAACCATCGCCAACACCAAACCCAAACAGGTGTGGACACTTCACGGTAAGGGCGAACATCTGAAAGCTTACTTTAAAGATGATATCTTTGTAAAAATTCTGAACTGATGTTGCAGGAAGGCATTGATTATTATATCAACGAAGACGGCAATTTTGTTTTTACCGAAGCCTATCATTTAAAGCGGGGCTATTGCTGTAAAAACAAGTGCCTGCACTGCCCCTGGGGTTATGGCAAGGTAAAATTATTTGGAAATGACACTGAATCAGACGGTAGCGATAAATAAATCAATGTTAAATTAAAAATAATTAAACATATTTGTATCCCATTCATTACTATTACTATGCGAATAGAAGACGAAATACAAAGTACCAATTTTGAAGACAACTACCACAAAGTGGCCATTAACGTGGCGTACACGCAAGGTTGGCTGGCTAACTATTTTCGTTGTCATTTTGAAAAACATAATATTACCCAGCAGCAATTCAATATACTGCGGATCCTGCGCGGTCAGTACCCCAAACCGGCTACCATAAATTTACTGAAGGAAAGGATGATCGACAAGATGTCGGATGCATCGCGCATTGTTGACCGCCTTGTTCAAAAAGGACTGGTATCACGCTGCACCAATAATAAAGACAGGCGCGCCGTAGATATCCGCATCAGCGAAGAAGGCCTTGCAACCCTTTCAAAAATGGACGCCGAGTTTAAAACAAAAGAGATCCTGAGCAACAACCTCACCGAAGATGAAGCCGCAACCCTAAGCGATCTATTGGACAAAATGCGGGGATGATTTTTTAGGTGAAAGGGAAAAGGCTAAAGGTTTATTGCGGTAATTGTAGTAATCAAAAAAATGTCATTTCGATAGAGCAGGGAAGGGAATGAACGCCGGGGCGAAAGAGAAATCTTGTACGCCCTGCCAGTGGCTATTCATGTTGGGAAGCATGGCGTAGAAGATTTCTCCTCACCTCCTGACACACAAAACCAATCCCTGGTTCGTTTGTTTTTTATCTACTCCGTTACATACTCCAGTTTCACTTGCACGTTCAGGTCTTCGTGCATCCGGGCAAACTGGCGCGGGTTGCGGGTAAAGTCGGGATCAGTGTCCATATAAATGTTGGTGATCTTAACCATTTCGGGATGCTTATCAGTACCTATATTATAGGTAAGCCCCTCGCCGCTTTCTAAACTTTGTTTTAGCTCAAGGTATTGCTTACCGGTTACAATGATCATTTTTTCGGCAGTCATGGATACTATTTATATAAATGGATAAACTACTCAAAACCGTGAGTTGATTTGCCCTGTAACATACCGGCGATACAAAATTATCGCTTACCGGGTTCTGTAACGGTTTATTATATTTACATCAAATATAACTTATATATATCCGCATAAATGATCAGTATTAAAAAATTATTGCCTTTTGCTTTATTATTGAGCGGTACTGCAGCATTGGCCCAGCAAAGCCTACCCATAGCTGTAAACCTGCAAAAAACCTATACCAAAGGCACACGTACCACAACCGGAGCACCCGGCAAAAATTACTGGCAAAACACGGCCGACTATAAGATCAAAGTAAATTTCGACCCTAAAACCCGCTTGTTAATCGGGACAGTTGGTATCGATTATGTTAACAACAGCCCCGATACGTTAAAGCGGGTACAATTTAAACTGTACCCCAACTTATATAAAAAGGGTTCGGCACGTCAAATGCAGGTTTCGGCAGGTGACTTGACCGATGGGGTACAGATCAAAAGCCTTAGCATAGATAATAAAACACCCGACAGCGCTAAAACCCGCCGTATCAACGGCACAAACATGACGCAGCGTGTTTCCCCTATCGCTCCAAAGCAAAAAGCACATTTTGATATCAGCTATGCTTATACATTAAACAAGGGCTCACATATCCGCACCGGTCAAGTTGATACCGGTGCATTCTTCATTGCCTATTTCTTCCCGCGTATAGCAGTTTATGACGATATTGATGGATGGAACGATTATCCATACGTTGGCTCACAGGAGTTTTATAACGATTTTTGCCATTTCAGCGCGGAGATCACCATACCCGGCGACTATAAAGTTTGGGCTACAGGCGATCTGAAAAACGCCGGCGACGTTTATGACAGCCGGATCGTTAAACGCATTGCTGATGCCGGCGTAAGTGATAAGATAACTGATATTATTACCGAAGATGATATTAAAGCGGGCAACATCACCAAAAACAATCCAACTAACACCTGGAAGTTTGAGGCTGATAGCGTTACCGATTTTGTTTTTGCTGCCAGCAACCATTATTTATGGAAAGCATCGAGCCTGGTGGTTGATCCGAAAACCGGCAGGCGTACCCGCGTTGATGCGGTGTTTAACGAAAAACATAAAGATTACTATGCAGTAGTTGATTACGCCCGTAAAACGGTGGAAGTGATGAGCTACAAATTTCCGAAATGGTCGTATCCATACCAGCATGAAACCGTTTTTGATGGTTTAGACCAAATGGAGTACCCGATGATGGTGAATGATAATCCGCTGGAAGATAAGGCCGATGCCATTGAGCTTACCGATCATGAAATCTTTCATACCATGTTTCCGTTTTACATGGGTATTAACGAAACCAAATACGGCTGGATGGATGAAGGCTGGGCTACCATAGGCGAATGGCTGGTAAGTCCGGAGATTGATCCGTCTATAGTTGACCCATATGGTGTTGCCGCAGTTGAACAAAGCGCCGGCCACGAGGTTGACGTGCCGGTAATGACACTTACACCTATGCTCACTGGCCCAGCCAGTTTTACCGACAGTTATCCCAAACCAGGCCTGGGCTATTTATATGTAAAAGACATGCTTGGCGACGAGCTGTTTACCAAGGCACTGCATTACTACATTGCACAATGGCACGGCAAACACCCTATGCCGTACGACTTTTTTAATTGTATGAACACCGGCTCGGGCATAAACCTTAACTGGTTTTGGAAAGCCTGGTTTTTTGATAATGGGATAACCGATCTCGCGATAAGCAAAGTAACTAATGCCGGGCAAAATTACAGTGCCACGATCACCAGGGTTGGCAGCAAACCCATTCCCGTAAATTTAACCGTTTATTATACCAATGGCACTACCCAGCTGGTACATAAAAGTATTGCTGTTTGGGCGGCCGGCAATAAAACAACTACAGTTAATTTCGCCGCCAAAAAAGCAGTAAAAAAATTAGTATTGGGCACCACTTATGATCCCGATAGCAATAAAAAGGACAATGTGTGGGTGAGTGCAAATTAAACTTGCCTTCCGAGACTTACGAAGTTTTAAAAACTTCGTAAGTCTCTTTTCTTAACCTCCCATCTCTGCAAAAGGCCCTAACGGAACATAAAATGGGTGTCATGCTGAGGTCCTCGAAGCATGGTGCGTAGGGCCTCTGCGCACGAGTCTTCGACAGGCTCAGACTGACGGCCCCCTTATCTCTGCTGATATGCCCTCATCAGTTCATCCACATCAATCCCATTAATTTTCATACCGTTCAAATCGCAATCGGTAATATCAACACCACTTAAGTTGCAATCAGTTATTGAGCTGCCCTGCAGGTCACAGTTCTCAAATTTAAGGGGGCGTTGTTTTGCAGCAGGATCATAAGCCGGATGACCTTCGGGTGGCATACCTATATCATGGATATAAGCACCGCCAAGCTGGGCGTATTTTATTTCCAGGTCACTCAAATTGGCATCTTCAATTTTAAGCCCCGTTATACATACATCCTTAAAGCTTGCATTGTTCATCATCATTTGCTCAAAGGCTGAACCGTTAAGCAGAGCGCATTTAACATCAAGTACCTTTTGAGTTTCTTTTATAACAATGACTTCGGGGTTGTTATTTGCTGAGTTTTCCATGATTCATTATTGATTTATTCAAAGATGCTGAAAATGAACGCCAAAGCAAGGTCATACACGCGACAAATAACGGGTGTATTTGCGACAAGGTTGTGCTGTCGCTAAGTCGCAAATGCGCTAAGTTAAAATCTTTGCGGCTTAGTGCCTTTGCCTGAAATTTGAATACATACTGATATATAATTTCGTAAATTCAAATACTTTATCAAAATACCATGATCCTGCTTCGTTATATCCAATCACTACTGCTTGTTGTGGCCTTTATTACACTTGCTCATACCTCATCTTATGCGCAACAAAAATACAATCCTATTTCACACGCTAAATGGTTGATCGGCAGCTGGAAAAATCAATCGGCAAAAACAGTGGATATTGAAACATGGAAAAAGCTTAACGACAGCACCTTTATCGGCAGAAGCTATTCGTTGACTGGTGCAGATACGGTATCATCCGAACATATCCGACTGGAGCAACATAAAGGCAAGCTTTACTATATCCCAACGGTAAAAAATCAAAATGGCGGCAAAGCGGTAACTTTTACGCTTACCTCATCTAACAACAAACACCTCGTTTTTGAAAATCCGGAACATGATTTTCCGCAAAAAATAACCTATACCCAAATCACTAACGACTCGTTGGTGGCCGAAATATCGGAGACAAGGAAAGGCAGGCAAAAGGCAATACAATTCCCAATGAAAAGGGTCAAATAAGAGAGGAGTGGCTTTATATCTATTGCAAAAATTCGGCTATATCACGACCATAAAATTCTTTAAACAGTTTCCGGAAATAAGCCGGGGTTTCAAACCCTGCTATATAAGATATTTCGGCCACGGTACGGTATTTACCACTATTGATTGCCTCCATCGACATCAGTAAACGGATTCGCCGGATATAATTATTTGGCGTAATACCCGTGGTGTTTTTTATGCGCCGGTGCAGTTGTCTTTCACTTAAACCCATTTCATTACTTAACAATACAATGATCAAATCAACTTTTCCAATATATTTTCTTACCAGCGTTTCAAGCTCATAAAGCCAAAGCTGATCGGCAATAGAAAGTTCACTGATTGGCTTTAGATTATGTGTATTTAACTCCGCCCCTCTTTCAATTTCGTTATTTTTTACCGATACGAGTGATACTTTGCTAAATTCTTCCAGTTTCTTTTTGTCGGTAATATTCCTGGCAATAGCAAAAACCAGCTGCTGTTTTTGTACTGGCATCGAGATCCATGAAAGCCATACTATTTCTCCGCTTTTGGTTACATACCTGTTTTCAAAATTATACAACGGATTGTTTTTCTTTATACTCTCACGTTTACTTGCGGTGATGCTTCTGTCTTCGGGATAAACAAATGAATCGATAGGCCTTGCAAACAGTTCGCTTTCGGTATAACCTAAAGTTTTGGAAACAGCCGGGTTAATTTTTTTAAAGTAACCATCAAACCCGGCAACACATAACCAATCGGGCGACAAGCGAAAGAAGTATTCCAAATCAAAAATCTCATTGAAGTTTTCCATATAAATTTCAGTTCCTCTTGTAAGGGAACGCAACACATTTGGTAATTAAAAGCAATATAGCCACAGGTTGTGAAAAGGCAAATTCAAAAGAAACCATTTTTTATGATACCCATAAATATTTAACATAAACTGGCAGGATTCTTTAGTAAAATGTCAGTAATGTTAACTTTTCCAAACCGGATTTTATCTGCTTAAACTGAAACAGCCAACCGCTATATCCCGTTATGCAAAAGCTTGATTATTCATAAACCAGTGGCGATAGTACAATTGAGTGTTTTTTCATATTATTACGGATAATATGAAAACCCTATACCAAAACACAATTAAACTCATTCCCTTCGCTTTACTGGCTATATCATTACAAAGCTGTATTAAACAGCCGGGAGCATGGCGAAACGACCAGATTCCCGGCGGTAAACGCGACGATTTCCACAAACTTAACGAACAACTGCTCCATGACCTCCGTACCAGCAACAGTGATGATATCAGCAATATGGAATCGCGGGAGATGCTGGACGACAAGTCAAATCTAAGGCAAATAGACTTGGTAGGCAACGCTGTTAAAACTGCCGACTATGATATTTACGATGAATATTACATTGTAAATAAACATCGCAGTACAGATACCATAGGCAATCCGTCGGCAGGCATTAACAGTTATAGAATGATCTATAATGGTATTACCCATGAAATGTACATGGCGCTTTTTTTGCCAAAGGATAAAAACCTGCCTAACCAGGAAATGATTACCGCCCTGTATGCCAAATACGATTATGGCTGGAAACTAACCTCGGTAAATGTAAATACTTATAAAATTAATGGCAAAACAGCCCCGGAGCTTTATGAGCTGGGAAAAAAGAAATACAATAAACAGCATTTTGCCGATGCCCGTTTAACCCTTGAGCTTGCTTTACAATGTACCGCCCCTAACGACTACTGGCAATACGAACACGATACCGATGCAGGCAAATTATTCCAGGATGCTGCCGAGGCAACAGTAAAACAATACCGTTTCCCGGTAGTAATTGATGGTGTTGCAGGCGAACCGCGGGTATTCCGGATTGGCAATCAGAAAAACAGCCACGGCTGGTTCCCGGTAATTTTTTATACAACCAAAGTAAACATTGCCGATACCAACGCGGTAAAAAGCGAGAACACGCAGATCGGGAAGGTTATTAACAAACTACTACCGGGTATTACTGAGGATAAGGATTATATTTTCTACTCTGCCTGCAGCAAACTGCCGCTGGGCGCCGCAAGGGTTGAGCATTTTGATATTACAGATAAGTTGAGATAACAGGCTATAAATCCCCGTCGTGATGCCGACCTTGTTTCGGCCCCCCACAGGACAAGTAGCCGATTTGCTCAGCGCGATTGCTTAGCGAGTGGGGTGTTGAAACAACATGACAAACAAAAAAGGGGGCACCGGGCAAAGCCTTGCTGCAGCGATGGATGACATATCTTTGAGCCCCCCTAAATAAAAGAAGCCCCGGAACAATTAATGCTCCGGGGCTTCTTTATAATATCAAATCGATTTTATCAAATCGCCTCCAACTGCAGCACCACACTGGTGTGATAAGCACTGTTACCGGGATTAATACCCACATTCATCAGGAAATCGCCGGTAAAAGTTAAATCCTCTTTGCCTAAAACCGAACCCGCGCCCGGATAAAGGTTAATCTCTTTTACACGGTATTTTTTATTAGGGTCGAGGCCTTTCAGGCGTACAGGTACTTTGCTGCCTGATCCGTAACGGTTATTCACCAGGTAGTTGAACATTACCGCCTTTGATTTATCGTCGCTTACATACATGATAGATGCCGCGTCATTATCCCATGGCGAAGCTAAGCGGTACTGGTCGCCATGCCAGATCACATCTTTTAAAGCATCATAATTTTTCAACGCCGACTGACAGAAACTCAGTTCGCTCTCACTTAATTTGCCTATCACAATATCAAAACCCATTTTACCCATCATGGCCACATCCACACGGAATTTGATGGGTTGTTTGCCCCAATCGGTAACGTGGTTTGAGCTGGTGATAGCCGGGTAGAAGAATGAATACTCCCACTGGATAAATACACGCTCCAGCGGATCAGTGTTATCGCTTGGCCAAAACTCTGTAAAGTATTGCAGTGCACCATAGTCAACCCTGCCGCCGCCGCCCGAGCAAAGCATCAAAGGCACTTTAGGATATTTGGCACGAACGCGTTTCAATACATTGTATAAACCATTCACATAATCAACGTAAATGTGCGACTGGTCTTTTTTCAGATAAGCTGAATAAGCATTGTAAATAACCGCGTTACAGTCCCATTTGATATAAGCCAGATCAGGATTTTTGGTGAACAAGCCGTCAACCACGCCAAATACAAAATCCTGTACTTTAGGGTTGGCCAGATCAAGCACCAACTGATTCCTGAAGTATTTCTCTGGGCGGTTTGGTTGCTTGATCACCCAATCAGGATGGGCTTTATACAGGTCGCTGGCAGGGTTAACCATTTCCGGCTCAATCCAGATGCCGAATTTTACGCCATTGGCCTGCGCTTCTTTCACGAGCGAGCTGATGCCATTTGGAAGCTTTTGCTTGTTTTCCTGCCAATCGCCCAAACCAGCGTTATCGCCGTTACGCGGATGGCTGTTACCAAACCAGCCGTCATCCAATAAAAACAGGTCGACACCCAGCTTTTTGGTATCTTTTAGCAGGCCGGCCAGCTTGCTTTCATTAAAATCGAAATAGGTTGATTCCCAGTTATTGAGCAACGTAAGCCTTGAACCCTCGCCATCAACAATTTTATATTTGCGGGCCCAGCTTTGCAGCTTGCGGCTGGCGTCGCCCTTACCATGATCAGAGTAAGTATACAGGAACGCTGGCGTAGTAAATTCAACACCTGGTTTTAAATGATATTCGGAAGCGGCATTGTTGATCCCTGCAATAATTTTCAGGTTATTGGCCACATCCAGCTCAAAATCAATCCTGAAATTGCCCGACCATTCCATAGCCCCGTAAAGCACTTTGCCTTCATCTTCGGTAGCAGGTTTATCCATTGATATGGCGAACATCGAATGCTCATACAGGTTGGCACGGGTACCCAGTTTGCTGTCGATTGTTTTAATACCGTGGGTTAAACGGGCTTCTTCGGGCTGCATTTCCATAGCCCAGTTGCCGTGGTATTGCTTCAGCCAGAAACCGCCGGTAGTATTACCCTTCAGGTTTAAATTGGCTGAAGCATATTTATTAAGCGTAACAATACCTTTTTCGTTATGCTTTATTACCGACCATTGTTCGGTAACATCCTCTTTAAAATAGGTTTTGTAGTATAGCTTTACTTCAAAATCATAAGCAGGATCTTTCATGGTAACTACCAGTAATGAAATATCATCGTCAACCTTGCTAACCGTATGGCTTACGTAGGTTAGGTTTAATGATTTATTACCATCGGCATGGGTAACTGTAATAGCCGGCTCACCAAGACTGGCAGATCCGGATGGTGTATAAGCATCATTTTGTACACCAGAGTCATCGGCTTGTTTGTACATTTTTTGGATGCGGGCATACTCGGCCTTGTTGGCAAGCTTTACACCCAGGTACACCATGTTCAGGTGTTTTTCGGCATCGGTTTGCAGTACAATAGCGTTGTGTTGCGTTTCAACAGGGATGGTTAGATCCTGTGCTGCCGCCCTGCCGGCCAACAGCATTGAGCCTGCGAAAAGCAGGCCCAGTGGTAAAGTTTTTCTTTGAGTAGTTCTCACGTGTGATTTTTTGGTTTAACCGGCTGCTTCGGTAATTTGGTTTATCATGTTTTGATGTATCCTCGCCCCAAAGTGCCCGGCATCAAGTTTCAGAACCTCGGTAAAGGCCTTTTGTGCCTGCTCGAAATCACGTAAACCGAGGTATCCCAGTCCCCGTAAAAAGTAGCAATGCACGCGGTTCCTTACCTGCAGATCATCTTCAAAAATGAGCAAATTTGGCAGCGAGACGGCAAAGTAATCAATTTTTACGTTATCATCCATGTGCCCGATACCATAATTAAGCAGTTTTTTGAAGATTCGTTCGGCCGATGTACTGTCACCCAGACATTTTTTAGCTAAACCCTGATAAAAGATCTTATCAGGCTGCTGATCGTTATAAAAAACAGCCGCTGTCGGGTCTTCCAAACCTATGGCTGCCTGCTCAAAATAAGCCTTTGCCTGTTCCGTTTGCTGCAGGCCTTCATGGGCCTGGCCCAGCCAATAAAAGATGTCATTTTCCTGTGTGCCGAATAGTTTACCCTCGCCTAAATTATGTGGGTAGGTTTGTGCCTGTGTTAACTGTTCAATGGCTTCATTGTATTTGCCATCGCGGATGTTTTGCTTGGCCAATTCAACCAAAGCTGCAACATATTGCCCCGAAGCTTTGCCTTCGCCGCCCTCCCATGGGTGGAATGTTCTTTGCATCACCTGTTCAAACGCGGTTTGGTACTCGCCTAAAAAGTTATACAGCGTTGCACGCTCTAAATAAACATCATCACGAAGTTTGGCAGTCTCCAGATTAGCTTCAACAAAATTCAGTCGTGCTTCTGCAGAATAGTTCAGCTTTTTGTAAAGCTGGTCAAGTTCCATCAGTACACGGGCATCGGCGGGATCCAACGCAAAGGCTTTTTCAAAGCATGTTAAAGCTTTTGTCGGATCGTTGCGCTTGTTATAATAAGCAATACCCAAATTCCTGAACACGGTTGGGAAAGTATCATCCAGTTGTGCCGATGTTTCCCAGGTCGCGATGGCATCATCATACTGCAGTTTGTCATAAAACAGGTTGCCTAAATAATAAGGTGCTTTGGCATCGTTGGGCACGAGCTCAGCGGCCAGTTTCAGTACGCTGATCTCTTCCAGCCTATCGGGGAAGCACAGGTACGAATCGGCAGCTGAGGCCTGTTTAAAATATGCAGAAGCCTGTTCATTATTGCCTAACCTGTACGCAAAGTAGCCCAGGTAATAATACACCATCGGACTGGTAGCATCACCGTTCACCGCATAATTCAACAAATCTGCAGCTTCCTGGTACAGGCCGGCATTGGCGTAATCAAGTGCGTATTCAATGTAATTTTGGTAATAACCGCGCGACAGTTTAATGAGTTCATTAAGGGTGACAGTGCCTTTTTCTTCATCACCCAAAGCTTTGTAAGCATAAACCAGCTCAAACAGAGCGCCCAGGTTAAACGCATCCCTTTTTATTGCCGCTGTAACTACCTCGACAGCATCTTCAAAACGCCCGAGCTTACGGAAAGCCGCCGAGCGCAAAACATAGGCTTTACTGTTATTGGCATTTCTATCTAATGACGACAGCGAGTGATCAAGCGCCAGTTCGTAATCGCCGTTTTCCAGGTCGATCTGTGCTACCGAAAAATAGCCGCTATCTTTCCAGGCATTGCCCCAGGTAGCTTTATAAAACGCTTTGTACGCATCCTCTTTTTTGCCGAGGAATTTTAACGCCAAACCTAAATTGTAATAACACTCGCTATCATAAGGATTAGGGTTACGCTGGGTGATGGTTTCAACCGCCTTGCGGAAATAAGGCTCGCTTTTAGCAAACTGTCCGCGGCGCAAATACCATAAACCTAAAGCATTATTATTGCGGATATCTTTTGGATCACGGCGTAAAGCTTCCTCATAATAAGGCACCGGGCTATAAGTAGCATGGCGGTACTGCTCCAGGTGCTGGCCCGTTAAAAACAACTGCTCGTTATTTTCTACATCGGCAGGCAGCAGGGCCGGACTGGCAGCTTCAGGGATATTATTAAGCTTATTGCTTGCCGCATCATATTTAATGAGTTCTTTGCCCGCTGCCGAATGTACGGTAAGCAGCAAAAGGTTCTCGTTAATATCCTTAACGGCTATCTCGCGGGTATAAACTTGTTCTGGTACAATGCAAACTTTTTCGCTCAATAATACTTTGCCATCATGCTGCAATTTGATGTTCAGGTTGTTTTGCTCGCCGGTTACGTAAACTTTCAATAGTAGTTTGCCCTCTTTAGAATCAAGTGCCAGCAGGATATCTTTGGTAGCATTTTTTACTACGCCAAGCTCGCGGTATGGCATAAAGTATTGGGTAAAATGTTTTTCCTCGTGCGGCATCAACCAGGTAAAATCGGGTTGGTTATCGGTAAACATACCTGTCATGAGCTCAATGTAAGGGCCATCCTCGTCGGTTAGGTTCCTGTCCCAAGCCAGGCCGAAATCGCTGTGGCCCCAGGTCCACTGTTTTTTGCCGGGCGATACATGATGATTGGCTACGTGCAGCAAACCAGCCTGACTGTCATGTTCATATCCGCCTACAAAATCGTAATTGGAGTTGATAGCCATGTACGACGTTGGCACCGGGATATTTTTATACCTTGAGATATCTGTACCCGGCGAATAATCAACTTTATAGTAAGTACCCGTAGCTATCGGGAATGTTGATACGTCACGCTTACCATGGTCAAACACCGCATTCACATCAGGCGGAAAAACCGACTGGTAATCGTCATTAACTTTCACCGCCGGGTTAGCCCACCATAAAAAGGTTTGCGGCAGGGCCGAGCGGTTATAGAGCTTCGCTTTTATTTCGATGTAAGCCTTATCCGGGTGCAGCGTAAAACCGGCCATACCTTTGGTATGGAACATGCGCTCAACCTCGTTAACCCAAACAGTTTTGCTGCCATCGGCATTTTCTTCAATCTTATAGTCAACCGGCTCAAAAGTACTTGGGCGATGGTGCTGTGGCCAGTTAAATTCAATACCGCCCGAAATCCAGGGGCCGGTTAACCCTACCAATGCCGGTTTAATTACCTGGTTATAATAAATGAAATGGCGGTCCCTGATTTTGTCATAAGCCATCTGGATACGGCCGCCAAGCTCGGGCAGGATGAGTACTTTGAGGTATTTATTCTCGAGGTAAAGGCCTGCGTATTCTTTATCTTCTTTTTCGTCGTAAATTTTTTCGATAATCGGGTTAGGGTACACCTTGCCGCTGCTGCCCTGGTAAACGCGCTTTTCAAAAAACATGGGGTTTTTATCGGGCTTCCCTATACCGTAGGTTGGGATAACTACCTTCTCTTCCCAAACATTTACATACAAATTATTCATGTGGCTTATGATTATTAATGTCTTATTAAATTTTCTTCTAACTCTTCAAGGGTTTGGCCTTTGGTTTCTCTCACTTTTTTAAGCACAAACAAAAAGCCTAAAAAGCAGATCACCGCGTACATATAAAATGGACCGTAAGTGCCCAGCACCTTAGCCAGTATAGGGAAGGTGAACACCAATATAAAATAGGAAGCCCATAACGATACAATGGCCACTGTTGATGCAGCACCACGGATCTTATTGGGGAAGATCTCTGAAATAAGCACCCAGGTTATAGGCGCAAGTGAAAGCGCGTAAGTGCTGATGGCCAGCAATACAAATATGGATACCAGCCCGGCCGCCAGGTGATTTTGCAGCAGGTAAGCCAATACAATATAAAATATGGATAAGCCCAATGAACCAATGAGCATTAATGGCTTACGGCCGAGCTTATCAACCTGCCACATAGCCAGCAGGGTAAAAACCAGGTTAACAATACCAATAGAAACAGTTTCAAACAGCTGCTGGTTTAAGCTTGAACCCACCGAGGCAAAAATGGTTGAAGTATAGTTAAACACCACATTGATGCCACAAAACTGTTGAAACACAGCCAGCGTAATACCTATCAATACGGCGGGGCGTACGCTTTTTTCAAATATGGCGCGGTACGATTGCTTTTTTGCGCCAGTAAGCGATTTTTCAATAGCCTGCTGTGTTGAAGTCACAAACTCTTCGGAGCCTATTTTGTAAAGTACCTTTTCGGCATCAGCGTGGCGGCCGGCCTTGATCAGCCACCTGGGGCTTTCGGGCAGGGCTATAACCCCTAATAAAAATACCGCGGCAGGTACCGTGCCCAAACCAAACATCCAGCGCCAGGCATTATCGCCGCTGTCGGCCAAAAAATAGTTGCACAGGTTGGTGATCAGGATGCCCAATACCACGGTAAGCTGGTTGATAGCTACATTACGCCCCCGAACCTGTGCCGGGGAAATTTCGGCAATGTACATGGGGCAAAGCATTGATGCCATCCCTACCCCTATGCCCGCTGCAAAACGCAGAATGATAAAATAAGTGAGCCCGGTTGAAAAGGCAATACCCAGTGACGATACCGCGAAAATAAACGCCGCAACCATGAGACCGGGTTTACGGCCGTATTTTTCGGCAATGCGGCCGGCTATGATACAGCCCACGATACAGCCCAGCGCCAGGGAACCGGTAAGGAAGCCCTCCCAAACAGGGTCAAGCGCAAACTCCTTGCGGAGGAACGGCAGCGCACCCGATATTACGGCAAAATCAAAGCCGAACAGGTAACCGCCCAGTGCCGATATAAAGGAGATCCCTATAATATAGCCGCTGTTAAATTTTACTTCTTTTTTAAAATCGATGGTCATTTGATACTGGTTAGTTTCTTCTCTCTGTATAAATTTACTTTAATTAACTTCTGTTATTAATTTCACAGGTGTATTACTCACCTTAAAATCTCCGCTTCAGCTTGCAGCCTTTTGCTGTTAGCTTTATATGGTGCCAAACTTGTATAAAATGCTTTGGTTATATACATCGCCTGCCCGCAATATAGCCTGCGGAAAATCAGGATGATTGATGCTATCCGGATAATGCTGACACTCCAGGCACAACGCATCAAAAGGTTTCGCCCCCTGGCCAGTATGTATAGGCGTAGTGCTGCTCAAATAATCACCGGTGTACAGGAACACGCCGGGATAATCCGTATAAACTTTAAGGGCACGGCCCGATGCTTCGTCGGTTAAAAGAGCGGCATAAGTTAAGCCGTTCTCCCTGGCTCCAGTGTTGATAATGTAAAACAGGTTAAGGCCCTCAACACGGTTTTCATCTATATTAAATTTATCGCCCAGCTTGTTATTATTGAAAGCCTTTTGCCCGGCTGGTATAATTGCCCCGCTCGGCGTATAATCTTCGTGCAAATCCACAATACTATCCGATAGCAGGGTAAGCTTGTGGTTATAGATCTTACTTTTAAATGCCGATAAATTAAAGTAAGCGTGATTGGTAAAATTTGCTATCGTAGCTTTGTCGGTAGTAGCTTTATAATTGATCAGCAACTCATTATCATTGCTCCAGGTATAGATAACCATAAGCTCCAACTTACCGGGATAACCCCCATCGCCATCAGGGCTGGTCAGGGTCATCATTACGCCATTATCAAAAGCTTCGGCAGTAAACACCCTATAGTTAAAACCGCTTTTACCGGCATGGTTGGAATTTTTACCTTCATTGGCATCCAGGTGAAAAGTTTCGCCTTCGAGCTGAAATTTTACCCTGCTGATACGGTTGGCGTACCGGCCTATGGTTGAGCCGATGTAGCAGCTATCGGTTAAATACCCGTTCAGGTCAGGAAAACCAACCACCACGTTTTCAAAGTGCTGCAGCCTGTCGGGCACCACAACTGATACAATGGCCGCGCCGTAATTGGTAAGTTCAACATAGGCCCCCTTCTGGTTTTCAATTTTGAAAAGATAAACGTTATGACCGTTATGCTGCCCCCATAAACGGGTTGTGGTGTTAACAGCCATCGTTCAGATATTTAAATTGTTTGTTCATAAGTTATCAGCTTCATTAAACAGCCAGATAATTTGCCTGACTTGTTTTAGCCCTAATTGGTTTTGGTAAACCTACTATGAAACAGGTGTTAAAAAAATGGATATTCTTTAAAAAGTGATGGATAATACTATCATTTGCCGGCAGGTATTAAAATCTTGCCGGGATAAAAAAAATAAATACCTTTAATCGCCAGTTATACAGCAACGTTATGAATGTGATAGCCGAACCTAAAAAACGGATCAAAGAAGGCTTTATCGGTCAAAAAATGATCGTATTGCCACCAAACATAAAAAAAGCCATCACCAGCAATGCTTTGATCAAAGGCTTTTACCTTACCGCTATCGGCTATTATCCCAAGGCGGCCTTTCATGACCGTGAACGCCGTACAGGCAGCAACGAATATATTTTTCTTTATTGCGTTGATGGAGAAGGCTATGTTTATTTAGGGGGCCAGGACCACACCCTTAAACCCAATACTTTTTTCATTATCCCCCGTAACGTGGCACATCGTTATAAAAGCTCGGAAACCAATCCCTGGAGCATTTACTGGGTACACTTCAGCGGGCTAAATTCGCACCTGATCTATGAGCGCTCGCTCGAAAACGGGCAGCCTGCGGTACAATCCGTTCCGTACGACAGCAGCCGGATCAAGCTGTACGAGCAGATCTATGCCGTGCTTGAACACAGCTATCATGAAAAAGAAATGGAGATCGTTAACATCAACCTGCTCAATTTTATCTCCTCGCTGGTGTATTATAAGCAAACCAACCCGGTTGATTATGATAACGATTTTGTGAGCAACTCCATCGCTTATATGAAAAAACACATTAGTCAAAAGTTTGAAGTGATGCATTTGGCGAAACAGCAGGGAATTTCGTCATCACATTATTTGCGGCTGTTTAAACAAAAAACAGGCTCATCACCTATTAACTATTTTAACCTGCTCAAGATTCAAACCTCCTGCCAGTACCTGTACTTTACCGACAGGAGCATTAAGGAAATTTGCTCAGAACTGGGCTTTGACGACCCTTATTATTTTTCAAGGCTGTTTACCAAACTGATTGGCATGTCGCCGTCAAAGTACAGGAAAACACATAAGCGATAGGCCGACGCAGGTTCGGGTTAAAGCCGTCGGCGAGGAATGCAGCGAATAAAACAGATGACTTAGTTACTCCTCATCCTTTCACTCTCTTCTTTTGAACCGCTTTCCGGTTTCCCCCGGTTTGCCGGTCTTGTACCACCAAACGACTTTGAATAAGTAAGCTTAATTACCGGGAAACGTCTTGTTTCGGTATTGACAAGCACGTTGCTCTTTATGTCAAAAGCCTCACGTGTAAGTGTGCCGTACCGCACATGGATCTGAGCAGCACTAAACACATCGGCCACTGATAACTGCAGGCTGCCCCCGTTATTTTTCAGCTCTTTTTTGATCCCTGCATTGATCACCCCAAAACCATCAACCCTCGTTGTGCCATTGTACGCCAGGGAATTGTACTGGCCCGATGCCTCTGCCGAAAAGCTGCCGGACAACTTAAACAACTGGTTAAAATTAAAGGAATATCCGAAGTATGATTTGGTTAATGGATGTAAAGTATAATCCTCCTTAAACTGCCTTAGGCCGCCAACCAGGCTATAGGTCATTTCCCACCAGTTGCTCACTTTAACCGGCACATTGGCCTGCAAAGTAAGGTAATTTTGATACGGCAGGTTTTGCGGTGAGATGAACAAAATATCGTGCGCGGGGCTTTCGCTGAGCTGATAGCGGGCTATGGCATTAGCATCCCGGCTGTAAAGCAGTGAAAAACTATAGTCGCCATAGTTATAGCCCAGTTTTATATTATTGGTGATGGTTGGTTTAAGAAAAGGATTGCCGGTGTAAACCGCCGTAGGGTCGCTGTATGCAAAGTATGAGGCCAGGTCGTCATATGATGGACGACTGATCCTTTTGGTGTAAGACAGCTGCAATTCGGACCGGTCGCCCAGCTTTTTGGTAAACAGCACTGTCGGAAACAGCTTTCCCAGTTTACGGTCTACAATATTGCCGCCGGTTTGCGGGTTATCCATATTGGTATAGGGATATTCATAACGCGCGCCGGTATTAAGGCTTATGCTTTTGCCCAGTTGCCAGGTAAGGGACAGATAAACCGCGCCAATATCTTCCTTCATGTATATGTTCGCGGCGGTCTGCATATTGCGTTCCCAAACCCCATTGTTAAAACTTTCGATACCTGATGAGCTTGAACTGCCGGTATGCGTGCCTTTAATGCCTGTTTCCAGTTTTAGCAAGGGTGATAGCTGGTTGGTATAATCGGCTTTAAACACGCCTACGTTGATGGCCGTATTGGCAAATCCGCGTTGCCTTTGCGCGCTTACGCTGTTATTGGCGTACACCTGCTCACCGTATTTGTTTACAAAGGAAGTATTAACTTCGCTTGGACTGTTATTTCCATAATGGATGTAATCAGCTTCCATGCTTATCTTCTCCCCTTCCTTCAACACGCGTTCAATATTGAGCGAGCTGGTGAGGTTATCCCAGCGCCCGTTCCCGTTAATATGCCCAATGTACCTGAGCAATGAATCGGGCAGGATCTTATAGCCCGCATTACTGTAGGTATAAGTAGGCGAATGGCTATTGTTGTAGCTCAGTGTACCGCTAAGGGTAGTTTTATGATCCAGCTTAATATCAGTCCCCAGGGTGGCATTGTGGTTATTGCTGATCCTTTTAGTTTTTGTGTAAAACTCTACCTCGGCATTGCCGCCGATAAAAGGCATGTATTGGCTTCCGGTGATAAAAAGATCGGTATAGGTCCTGTCGTGCTGGAAAGTATAGGAGCCGTACAGGTTAACATTTTTGGTGTTATGATTGAGGTTGATGCCGGCAGTACCTTTCTCGCCCATGCCGTAACCGCCGGTTAAGGAATAGGAGCCGTTTGTTCCCTGCTTTTTGCTTTTCTTCATTACAATATTGATGATGCCGGCACTGCCTTCGGCATCGTATCCGGCGGGCGGGGTGCTCAGCAGTTCTATTTTTTCAATATTATCGGCACTGGTACCGTTAAGCAAATTCGTGACCTGGGCAAGCGGCATACGCACCAGTTTGCCGTTGATCATTACTGTAGCCCCGCTTTTACCGTTCAGGGCAATACCATTATCCCGATGATCGATAGTTACACCCGGCAATCGTTCCAACACCTGCAGGGCCGTACTGCCTTTGGTAAGCACGCTGCTTTCAACATTTACCACTAAGCCATCGCTGCGCTGCTGGTACAATGGCTTATTTGCCCGCACTACCACCTCGCCCAATTGCCGGGTGTCCTCCTTCATTACAATAACAGCAAGATATTTTGCATCACTGCTCCCGCTGATTTTAAAAGGGGATGAAACCCAGGTTTGATAACCGATACTGCTTAACCGCAACCGATAATTTCCGGAAGGGGCATCCGCAATACTATAGCCTCCCTGCTCATTGGTAAGCATACTTTTAACTGAAGATGAATCTGCAGTTCTGACAAGCGATACAGTGACATATGGCAAGGGCTGGCTGCCGGCTGTGGTAACCCTGCCCGACACCTGGGCATTTACTATTTGTGCCAGGCAAATAAGTAACAGACTGATGCATAAAGTTTTCATATGGCGTGTGTAACCTTTTTGGAGGTTATGCCGGCAAATAAAAACAGTGCTTTAAACTTTAAAAAACATGAATGATGAGTGACATGAGATAATTGATGAGATACGCAGAAGCGGGTTAATCGGTTTAAAACCAAAACTATACTGCCTTTTTTACGGCTTATAAGTTAAAGCCTGCATTTGGTCAATTATTTGTGCAGGTTGATACAATAACGAAATATAAATCAGTGCAATTGCTGTATCTTTAGGTAGGATATTGGAACGCGCTGGGCCTCAGGGTCCTCTGCGAGAGACCCTGAGGGGACGGGAACCTGCTCTCCCTCTGGGGGATTTTAGAATTTAATAAACATGTATTAATTGAAGGACAGATGCACCAGAGGTGCAAAAGGTTTGTAGCTCGTAAAGTTATAGAATACCCTTTGCCCCAGAGGGGCAAAACACGACGATTTGCTGGTTAAACGACAAGCAATTTGTGGGTAAACTTAAACTCGTAAAGGACCCTGAGGCCTACGCCACTCAGATTCGCTTTTCCAATTCGGGTAGAGCGGCGCCCCTCAGAGTCCTCTGCGAGAGACCCTGAGGGGACAGGGAAAATATATTTGGTGTTGGGGTGTCGTCCTGAACCTGTCGATGGACGCGCGCAGAGGCTTGCCCACCATGCTTCGAGAGCCTCAGCATGACACTTGTTTTTTATTATTATGATTTAATATGAACAGTTTATCCGTTGATACATTAAACCAAAACTGGCTGTTTAAATACAAGCTGTACCATATCCCGTTTTGGTGTGTGTACCATTATTTTTGGTTTACCATAGCGGTGGCTAACCCTGTGGCAGCGGCCAAATCCATGTTTTTTTCGGCTTATAGTGTCAAGATCCTGGCTTATGTAGTTTTCCAGGCGCTGGCAGTATATTTTAACCTTTACTTCTTAATGCCGCGGTTTATGAAAAAAGAGCGGCTTACCCAATATGTAATTTATCTTTCGCTAACCATCATCGGCACATCATCGCTTATTAACGGCGGCTATTATTTAAGCGCTTTTTTTGCAGGCTGCTCAGTAAAAAAAATGTTTGGCGTTGATCCGGGCAATTTCATGAGTTTCTATAATACCTCCTTCCCCTCTACCGTAGCCAGTATGACCTTGGGTATGAGCATCAAGCTTACCAAAAACTGGCTGCAAACCCAGCACCGCCAGCAGTTGCTCGAAAAAGAGAAACTGGAAACCGAACTTAAATTCCTGAAATACCAGTTTAACCCGCATTTTTTGTTCAATAGCATCAACTCCATATTTTTCCTGATCCATAAAAACCCCGGTATGGCATCGGCATCACTGGCCAAATTTTCCGAATTGCTGCGGTACCAGTTGTACGAGTGCAACGACCAGCAAATCTCTTTAGGAAAAGAGCTTAGTTATCTCGAAAACTTTATCGAGCTGGAAAAGCTTCGGCAAAACAATAATGTGCATGTTACCTTTGAAGCAGATGATCCGCTGCCCGGTCATTTAGGCATAGCCCCCTTTATATTGATGACCTTTGTAGAAAACGCGTTTAAGCATGTATCCAAAGAGGCAGAACACCCTAACTGGATTGCGATTAGATTGGGATTGAAAAACGATCAGCTCGCTTTTTACATTGCCAACAGCGCATCAAACGACCCGGGAACCGGGCTTGTGAACTATGGGGGTATCGGCCTGAAAAATGTAAAGCGCCGGCTTGACCTGATTTACCCCGATCTTCATAAGCTGGAGATCCAAAATACCGGAGACCGCTTTGAGGTACACCTGCAATTAACTTTAACCGAACTGGAACAACCATCCGCAACCTTTCAAATGGCCTCACTATGATGAACTGTGTAATAATAGATGATGAGCCCTTAGCCCGCGAAGGATTAGCCAGCTATGTACGCGAGGTTGATTTTTTGAATTTAACCGGCACCTGCGAAAACCCGCTCGAACTGATCAAGCTACTTGACCACCAGGCTATCGACCTGATATTTTTGGATATCCAGATGCCGAAAATGAACGGTATTGATTTTTTAAAGATCATGCAGAAACCACCGATGGTAATTATCACCACAGCCTACCCCAGCTATGCGCTTGAAGGCTTCCAGCTCAATGTGCTCGATTACCTGCTGAAGCCTATCACGTTCGACCGCTTTTTTAAATCGGCCAATAAGGCTAAAGATTATCACCGCCTGCTTAACAATTGGGCCCAGCCCGGCGCACCAAAAACGGAAACGGATGAAGGCTACTTCTTTATCAAATGCGGTAATAAATACGAAAAGATTTACTTTGATGAGATCCTGTACGTGGAGGGGATGCAAAATTACGTTACCATATTTACTGCCAAAGGCAAATATATCACGCTGCTTAACCTCAAAAGCCTTGAACAGAATTTAGATAGCAAGCTCTTTATCCGCGTACACAAATCATACATCGTATCAACCGGTAAAATTGATGGTATTGAGGGGAATGATATTTTTATCGGTCAGCACCGCATCCCTATAAGCCGCAATTACCGCGAACAGGTGATCCGGCAGGTTGTCTCCAATAAACTGTGGGATAAAATAAAATTTTCGTGATATATTTATATATCGTTTTTAACCTTTATCCTGCTTAAGCCATGGCCAAAAACACCAATAAAACCACGGAAACCGTAGCAAGCGTAAGCGATTTCATCAACACCATTGCCGATGAAGCCAAACGGGCCGACAGCTTTAAGCTGACCGCGCTAATGGAAGAAGCCAGCGGCCACAAAGCAAAAATGTGGGGCCCGGCCATTGTGGGCTTTGGCAGTTATCATTACAAATATGAAAGCGGCCGTGAAGGTGACGCGCCGCTTATAGCCTTTTCGCCGCGTAAAAGTTCTTTAACGCTCTATCTTCCAGGCTTTGAGAGCAAGGAACAGTTGCTGCAGAAATTAGGTAAGCACAAGCAAAGCGGCGGCTGTACGCATATTGTTAAACTGACCAACGTAGATAATACTGTGCTCAAGCAATTGCTCGACGAATCATTTAAAAACGCTGAAACAACGCACTGCAAATAATGGCAGCATTAGCTTACCATTACTATACTTTTAATCCTTAATACATCTTACCGAATAACCGTAGTATTTAGGATCCTTTCGCAGTTCAATATGTGCGCTTGAATAAAGCTCAACAAACCATGCTGTAGTAGCGTCATTGGGTGTTACGCTCCACCAATAAGCCCCTTGGAGTAAACTGGTAAAAGATTGATTAGTATAAATAAAATCGCGCCCACCGGCCGCTAAGGCTGTAAATAAGGTGCTGTTTGTAGCAGCTTTAGCGTTTGTCCAGTGTTGCCCCCCGGTTTCCTGTAATGCCCCACCGTCAGTTTCAGTGCCGCCGATATAGTCGTATAGTGTTTGCCATTCAGCTTGCGTTGGTATATGGTAGCCTTTAGGTGCAAGTTTTCTCGGATCTGTTATCGCATACCAATTATATAATTTACCGTATACCCTGCCCAAGCCCGGATCATTATTATAATCACATACAGCGCCTACGGTGGCCGATTTCCAGGCATTATCAGTTTCGATGCCGCGTATCGGCGTACCATCATTATAACTCTTTACCTTCAGGTTTTCTGCCATCCAAACCTGCGTACCAATCCTTACAGTTCTGTACATATTTCCCTCAACATCGGTAACATACCCCGGATCGGGATTTTCTGTTACAAACAAAGTATCCTGTACAGAGGCCGAAGAATAATTACCCGATGCCTGCTGCGTTGCTGTTATAAGTGTTTTTCCTTTTCCTTTTATAGTAACAATATTACCCTGAATTGTAGCTATGGCCGTGTTTCCGCTCGTGTAAATAAAGCTGCCGTTACTGTTACTTGTTGGCGGGGTAAGAGAAAAGGGTGCGTCTGTAGTTTTCTTTGCCGGTATTTTAAAGTTAACTAATGATGGTCTGATTAAGCCGGCTACCGTAAGTGTCGCCTTTATCGAATCTGTGCGATAGGTACTTGTTGCCGTCTGTATGGCAGTTATAACGCTGGTACCAGCGGCTTTGATAGTAACCGTGCTACCGTTAACAGTGGCAACCGATGTATTACTGCTTTTATAAGTAAACGCCCCGTTACTATTACTTGTTGGGTGCGATAAGCTAAATGGCGCATCTCCTACCTTTTTTGCAGGAACTGTAAAACCAGATATAGTTGGCGCGGGCAAACCTGTTACTCTAAATGTTGCTGTTGTGGAGCCTCCTATATACCCCGGGCTGTCACTTTGAGTTGCAACAATAGTACATACGCCGGCGCCTTTGATAACTATCATATCATACCTTTCAATATCTGCTACAGTCGGGTTAAGACTTTTATAAACAATCTGCGTACCGGCCTTTGAGTTGGGTGGAGTTATTTTGAACGGGGGATCACCTAATTGATGGTCAGCGATCTTAAAATCAGTTAAATGATTTTCGCCCAGCCATACAGTAAACTTAGCTTTAACGGAATCGGCTTTAAACTTGCTGGTCGCCGCCTGATACGCCGTAATTGTACATGATCCGGGTTCAACCACCGTAAGTATATCACCACTTATATCAGCTACCTTTAAATTGCTACTAACGTAGGTTATCGCACCATCGCTGTTACTTTTTGGTGGAGTTATTTTAAATGGAACATCACCATATCCTTTTGACGGAATATCGAAATCGCTAAGTGTTGGCGCAACAGCATCAGGCGGAGTAACTTTATCATTTTTACTGCAACCAATAGCAAATGCAATTAATATGACAAGGCAGGTTTTTAAGGTTTTCATTAACAATATTTTGCGGCGAAGATAAATATTACCAACGGGTTATTTTTATTAATTTAATATTAAATAACTATCCCACTACTGTGCCAAATTTCTCACTAATCTCCCCAGCACCTTAAAACTCTCTTCAACCACCCCGTCAAAAGCTAAACCAAAACTAATGCGGATAAAATTGGTAAACCGCCCGTCAACACTAAAGATCTGGCCGGGAGCTATGCTGATGTTTTGCTCTATTGCTAATTGGTACAGTTCAAAGGCATTTACCTTTTTATCCAGTTCGACCCAAAGCGCATAGCCGCCCTGTGGCCTGCTGATCTTTGTACCTGCCGGGAAGTATGTTGCGATAGCCTGCGTATACCGCAGGCATTGGGTATATAATGCCTTCCGCAAATGCCTCATGTGCAGGTCATATCGCCCGGTTTCAAAAAAATGACCAATGGCTGCCTGTGTAGGTGTGGCCGAGGCTATGGAATGCATCATTTTAATATTCAGCACCTGTTCTTTAAACCTGCCCGGGATACACCAGCCCACCCGGTAACCGGGCGCTATAGATTTGGATACCGATGAACAAAGGATTACCCAGCCATCCTTATCATAACTTTTGCAGGTGCGCGGACGGCTTTTTCCAAAATAGATCTCACCATAAATATCATCCTCAATTAAGGGAACTTGCTTTTCAGCAAGCAGGCGCACCAGTTGCTGCTTACGCTCATCGGGCATGCAAACCCCTATTGGGTTACTAAAGTTGGTAACAAACAGGCATACTTTTACTGGCACTTCATTCATAGCCCGTTCCAGGTATTCCAGGTCGAGGCCCGTATCGGGATTAACCGGAATTTCCAATACTTTCAGGTCCAGGCTAAGCATCACATTGAAAATCCCGAAATAAGTAGGGCTTTCAATGGCAATGGTATCGCCGGGCTTGGTGAGCGCCCTTAAGCAAAATATTAAAGCTTCCAGGCAGCCCTGCGTGGTTATCACATGATCTTCGGTAATATTACCACTCCAGTTAAAGGCGTTTTTAGCCACCTGTTTGCGCAAAGCGATATTACCCTGCGGGTTTTCATAAGTGATATTACCCGATGGACTATTACGGATAGATTCCATCATGGATTTACTGAGCTTTGCCAGCGGAATCAGGCTGAGCGGCGGCGATGAGCGCGAGAGCTGCAAAACGCTGTCTTCCGACATGTTGCGGTAAACCATCGCAATCATTTCGGCAACGCTGGCCTGTTTAACCTTTTTAAGCGGTGGTTTGGTTTCGGGCACGCTGGTAAAACGGGCGGGCAGGTATTTTACATAGTAGCCCGATTTGGTACGTGCCTCTATCAAGCCCAGGTTCTCTAACTCAACATAAGCTTTATAAGCCGTACTCATGCTGATGCCCTGTTCCTGGCTCAGCGCCCTTACCGACGGCAGCTTGTCGCCGGGTTTCAGCAGGTTCTGTTTAATCTGCTTTTCGATCCGGGCGGCTATCTGCGAGTATAAAAAATCGTTGTCTGTATTGAGTACCGGACTTTCCATGCAAAATCTGTTATGCTCAAAATTAATAAAACTACATCTGTTTTTCTATTGCCGGATGTTTTTATTTTGTAATGATCAAATAATTAAGCACATGGAACTACACGTTATCGATTATCAGCCACAACATGCCCCCTATTTTGAAAAGTTTAACAAAGCATGGCTTGAAGAGTATTTTACCGTTGAGCCTTTTGACAAATGGGTACTGGAAAACCCCGACGAGGCCATCATTAAAACAGGCGGCAGCATTTACTTTGTCACTTCGAACCAAAAAATTATTGGCACCGTAGCACTGCGATATATAGAAGACGGTGTTTACGAGCTTACCAAAATGGCGGTGGATAAAGACAGTCGCGGAGCTGGCGCCGGTCAGTTCCTATGTCAAACCGGTATTGATAAAGCGCGTGAACTGGGTGTAAAAAAGCTGGTACTGTTTTCAAACAGAGTGCTTGAAAATGCCATTCACATATATCGCAAACTGGGTTTTACCGAAATACCAGTTGAGCCCGGCACCTACAAACGGGCGGATATCATGATGGAAATAAACTTTACAAATAACTAAACCTGATGGAAAATATACTAAGCGAACAGGAAGTACAGCAACTAAGGGCCGAAACCCGGGGCACAACAAAAACCATCCACTTCAATAATGCAGGCTCGTCCCTGCACCCCGATGTGGTGGTTGATACCGTGATAGATTACCTGTACGAAGAAGCGCAAAACGGCGGCTACGAAACCGAGTACACATACCGCGAAGAGCTTGAAAACACCTACAACCTCATAGCCCGGCTCATCAACGCCCGCAAAGATGAAATTGCAGTAGTGGAAAACGCCAGCATCGGCTGGTGGCTTGCCTTTAACGGCATTGATTTTAAACCCGGCGATGAGATCATTACCTGCGAAATGGAATATGTAACCAACCTGATAGGTTTGCTGCACGCTAAAAAAAACCTGGGTGTTGAGTTTAAAGTGATCCCCAATGATGAGCGAGGTAATTTCCGGCTGCAGGCTTTGGAAGATGCTATTTCTGACCGGACAAAGCTGATAGCCGTAACCCATATCCCCTCAACCGCAGGGGGCATGATCCCGGTAGCAGAGATAGGCAGGATAGCGCGCAAACACAATATTTTGTACCTGCTTGATGCCTGCCAAAGCGTAGGCCATGTGCCGCTGGATGTACAGGCCATTGGCTGCGATATGCTGGCCGTAACCGGCAGGAAGTATTTGCGGGCGCCGAGGGGTACCGGCTTTCTGTATGTCCGCAAAGAAATTCAGGATAAGCTGAAGCTGTTTTTCCTGGATGGCTTCACTACCCAATGGGTAACCGAAACTGATTTTAAACCGCGCAATGATGCCCGCCGTTTTGAAGTGTATGAGAAAAGTAGAGCCTTAACGCTTGGCCTTGGCAAGGCGGTTGAATATGCACTCAACATAGGCATTGAGCGTACCTGGCAGCGGGTGCAATATTTAGCCGGCTTACTACGCGAAAAGCTAAAAAATATTAACGGCGTAACCGTTCATGATTTTGGCGATGAGTTATGCGGCATCGTAACTTTTTCGGTAGATGGCATGGAGACCGCAACGGTAAAAAACAAGCTGGCCGAAAAGCACATCAACGTATCAGTTGGCAAGGCGGTTTCAACCCTCATTTACATGAATAAAAACCACTTAAATAATATTGTAAGGGCTTCCGTGCATTATTATAATACTGAGGAGGAGATTGATACCTTATGCGGAGTTTTAGAAGAGTTGGTTAGAGTGAGTGTTTAACATTCGCACGATTAAGCGCCCCGGCTATTGTTGGTGTTGTCACCAGAAGTGTTCGGAAGATTTTTAATTCCCTCCCTTGGGAGGGGTGCGGTTGGATTTCGTGGTGGCAGGGAGGGGTTTATACGTCGTTTCAGGCGAATAAGTCTGTGAATGCCTCCCTCCCTACACCCGCCCCAGGGGAGGGAATCGCACAATCCCTCGCTTTTTTTATTTCTTCCGAACACCTATGGTGTTGTCACCAACAACAGCGGGTTATAGTTCAAGCGAAAAACGCTTAAACTTGCTTGATAAAAGTTGCCAACAAAACAGCTGCATCTATTGATGTTTTGTAATTTTTGCGCGCAAACTCGGCCTCATAAAAGTCTTTGTCGCTATAAAAAGCAGAGTATATTTATATTAGTGCCATAAATCATTGGCCATTGAAAGCAATCCGCGATAAAGCAGGTGAATTTTTACTTGGGTTACAGGATGTACGGGAAGATATTTTATGTACGCCTGCCCAGTTTTCTGAATATACCGTTTACCTCGTTCCTGAAGGGTCGGGTATCTTTCATGCAGATTTTGGGGCATTCCCTTTTACAGGCCCGGTGTTGTTGTTTTCAACCCCGCTGCAGATTATTTATGTAGATGAGTGCCGCGCCATAAAAAGCAATATCTTACAATTTCACAGTGATTTTTATTGTATCGAGTACCACCGTGAAGAAGTAGCCTGCAATGGGTTATTATTTAACAACATCTATATTGATCCAATAGTTGCGCTTACCCCACCGGATGTAAAAGTGTTTGAGCTGTTACTGATGCAGATGGACGACGAATTTATGCAGCCGCAACCATCCGAAATTGTATTGCGGGCCTACCTGCAGCTTTTTTTGGCCAAGGCCAGCAGCATAAAAATAAATAGCATCAGTACCGGTGAGGATAAACCCCAAAAAGATGAACTGATGGAAAAGTTCCGGACGTTGCTTAACCAGCATTATCTTGATCTGCATAAACCATCAGATTATGCCTCGTTACTCGCCATATCTTCTGATAATTTAACCCGGCGTTGTACCAAATACTTCCGTAAATCGCCATCACAACTTATCCAGGAACGGCTTATCCTCGAAGCAAAGAAACAGCTCCATTTAACCCGGCAAAGCATCAAAGAAATTGCCTACAACCTGAAGTTTCAGGATGAGTTTTATTTTAGCCGGGTATTTAAAAAGTTCACCAAAGTATCGCCCCAAACTTTTCGTGATAAAACAGGCATCTCCATCGTCGCGGATTTGTACAAATAAAACCCCGTTTCGTCCATGTTTGCGGGGCTCATGGCGTTGTAGTTTTGCTTTATCAAACAACAACAACATGAAAACTTCAATCATAAACACCATAGCAGGCCTTGATCAGCTTGGTAAAAAAGCAGTCCGTTTCGGCATCGTAGTCGTATTCCTTTGGATAGGCGGCCTTAAATTTTTCACTTACGAAGCCGATGGCGTTGTGCCCTTTGTGGCCAACAGTCCGGTGATGTCATTCTTTTACAACCATCCAACAGAATACAAAAAACACATCAATAAAGAAGGCGAACTGATTGCTTCCAACCACCAATGGCATATCGAAAATAATACTTATGGCTTTTCCGTTGGCCTGGGTATTTTCCTGGTAACACTGGGCATACTGGTTGCACTTTATAAAGTTGTACCAATGCCAAGTATGATTGCCAGTATCCTGGTATTTATCATGACTTTGGGCACGCTTTCCTTCCTGGTCACTACGCCCGAAAGCTGGGTACCACATTTAACCGACAACCAATGGGGCTTCCCATACCTGTCAGGCCGCGGTCGTTTGGTTATTAAAGATGTCGTGATCCTTGGCGGTGCCATCATCACTATGAGCGAAACCGCGCAACTTTATCTAAAACGTAAAACAGCAAGTAAATAATCTTAAACCATAATATAATCATGAAAACTATAAATGTTCCCACCCGCGAACAGGTAAGTGCCGAAGCGCAGGTAATGTTTGATATCTTCACAAAACGCGTTGGTAAGGTACCTAACCTTTATGCTACTATGGGTTATTCGGCACCTGCACTTAAAATGTTTATGGATATGGAGGATGACATGAGCAAAAGCGTGTTTACCCCCAAAGAAAGGGAAGCCATTGCCCTAATTGTTTCTGAGCTAAACGGTTGTGCCTATTGCTTAGCCGGTCATAGTATGCTGGCCATGAAACGCGGTTTTACTAAAGAACAAACCCTGGATATCAGGAGAGGCCATACAGCTGATGATAAACTGAACGCCATTATTGGTTTAGCCAAATCAATTGTTGAAAATAAAGGTAAAGGCGATGAAACCTTACTAAATAACTTTTTCGAAGCCGGTTTTGATGAAGTCGCTTTGATGGACCTTATTGCCTTTATTACCATACGTGTGTACACTAACTACGTATTTGCCAACACCGAAGTACCAATAGATTTTCCTGCCGCTGAGCCTCTTAACTAATAGCTAAACATATCATCATGAAAACCACCGAAGAAGTAAAAGGCCAGTTAGCCAATAAGTTTTTAACAGGACTAAAAAATCGTGATTGGGAGCTCATGCGCCCGGCCCTTGCCAATGATGTTACCTGGACCCTGCCGGGAACAAGTTTGCTTTCGGGTCCTGCTGTTGGTGCCGATGCCGTGATTAAACGTGCCGGTCAGCTGCGTGATTTTGGGGTAATGGTTCAATTAAACCACATTCTATACGGATTGGATAGTGTAGCCCTGTCGCTTCACAATACTGCCAGCCGTGGCGATTTGATACTGGATGAGCAGGTAGCCATAGTTTGCGATATTACTGATAATAAGATTAGCCGGATAACTACCCATTTGAGTGATATTGAAGGGATCAATAAGTTTTTTATTGAAGGGGTGATTTAACGTCATACAGCATATCATAAACTCATTTTACGTTCCATCAGGGTCTCTCGTAGATTTAAGTTTACCCATAAAATCATTAGTCAAATTGGGTATTCCTGATAAGTTGAACCCCTCTGGGGTTCGGGTAAGGGGTGTGACGTTGTTTCTACAAACCTGTTCCCCCTCTGGGGGATTTTACAATTTAATAAACATGTATTAATTGCCCAAGGACAGATGCACCAGAGGTGCAAAAGGTTTGTAGCTCGTAAAGTTATAGAATACCCTTTGCCCAGAGGGGCAAAACACAACGACTTGCTGTTTAAACGACAAGCAATTTTGTGGGTAAACTTAAACTCGCAGAGGACCCTGATGGCTTCCCCAAGCAGGTACGCCTGCTTTTCGTGCGTTATATACAGTCTCCTGTCAGTTAGGAACATCCGGGTCCTCTACGAGAGACCCTGATGAGACAGAAGCCTGGAATTGCTTCGGCCTCGCAAATGACGCTTTTTTTTGAGTTGCATCTAAGTTATCTTTGAGCCTAATCCCTGCACCACACATGAAATATTTCATTGTCCTTTTATTTATCTTTTTCATTGGCCAACACAGCTTTGCACAAACTCACAAAGAGCAAATTGCGGCCTTCAGGCAAAATTATAAGGATGATTTTTTAAAAGATCCGCGATCGCCGCTTAAACAGGATGACCTGCAATTTCTAAGGTTTTATGATGCCGACAGTACCTACCGCGTAACTGCTAAAGCTGAATTATTGACTAATCAACCAACTTTTATTATACCTACCTTCAGCGGTGCAGGTAGCCAATATACACGTTATGCCCAACTTTCGTTTACGCTAAAGGGTAAACCAATGCAGTTAACCATTTACAAAAGCATAGCCCTGTCACAAAACCCTGCTTTCAGCAATTATCTGTTCCTGCCTTTTACCGATGCTACAAACGGCTCTGAAACCTATGGCGGAGGCCGCTATATCGACCTTACCACCAAAGACATTAAAAACGGCTCGATTGTTATAGATTTCAATAAAGCCTATAACCCATACTGCGCTTTCAGCAGCGGCTATTCATGCCCTAAACCTCCCGACGAAAACCGGGTTGATATGGCAGTTGAAGCTGGCGAAAAAAACTTTGGGAAAGGGCATTGATCTAAATCTGCATTAAACAAGCACATTAAATATTTTTTACCTTACAAAAATACCGGCATCGATGTGCGCCCCCGGTGATGAAGATGAAAGGTTCAGGTAATCTTTTGGTATGCCTTTGGTTTGCACTTCGCTCAGGGTTACTTTTCCAACTTTTTGGATATCTTGTTCTATAGGTTTATTTAGGCGGTCCGGTTGTACTTCTTCTTCGTTAAAGCCCAAATAAAAAGCGTTTTGGGAAATAAGTGAGTTGACAAACTTATAGTTAGCATGTGCACCACGGTAACCTATCCAAAAATAATTGCAATTGGTAACGATATTATCACTGAACGTAAACGGCATATTGGAACTCGGGCCGTAGCCGTACCAAACAGCACCTTCATAAGCCCCGTAAATAATAGAATGAGTGAGTGAAAAAATCCCTGATCCCCAGGAATACCATAACGGCGTTTTTTACCCCATAAAATATACAGTGATCTACGCGGATACCGGCACCCTGGGCAAAAACCCCTCCTTGTATAGGTGCAGAATTCTTTTCCCCGATAAAATAACACTGGGAAATTTCCAGCCCGGTCAATGTGCTGTCCCTCCTTTCTATAACGTAATAATACTCTGATGCGGGGTTTGGGTTACCGGTGAACTTCAGTCCTTTAATTACCACATGACTCCGGGCGACCTGGAAAGCGGAACCAGCATGCTTTAATTTACCAGCCCTGTTGGAATCGGCCACGCATTGGATAACCGGCATTTTGGCCGGTGCCCAGTCGGGATCACCGGGCATGACCATCGCTTCGAAAGTGTATTTTTCAGCAACCTGCCGGTTACTTTCATCACGAATTGCCAATGCACTTTTAATGATATAAAGGCCGGGCGCAATCTTAATGGTAATGGGCTCTTCACCGCTAAACGTATTTGCCTTGATAACCGCTTTTTCCAGGCTTGCCAGCGGTTCACTTTGCGTACCCGGGGCATCATCCCTGCCCTGGATTCCATCTACATATAGTGTTTGTGCGCTCAGCGGAATGCTCCAAATCAATAATATTATAAAGCTTAAGAATTTTAATGCAGTGGGTTTCATGAGTTAAACTACAAGGCATGCTGCCTGGTAAACAAATGTAAAAGAGCGGAAGGTGTCCGCATATTCATAACAGGTTCAAGTTTGTTCAAGTTTCATCACGCCGGAATCAAAAATATAATCAAACATTACCTCTGAAAACAAAAAGCAGCCCGGCAGTTAAAATAAGCTTTCAAAGTTTGTGGTTACCGGTCTGACAGTTTCCAGGTTGTAAGGAAATAAAAATATACCAGGTAGAAATTCTTGCAATCCAACATGCAAAACATTACCGGTAACGAGACTGTTACACCCCAAACAAAACCTAACCGGTAAATTTGAACAAAGCCTCCGGAAATATGAACCAAATCAGCAAAGAAGATATCAAACAGGAAGTGTTTGACCTGTATGATGATTACGCACATAACCGCCTCGACAGGCGCTCATTTGTGCAAAAGCTCTCCATGTATGCAGTGGGCGGCCTTACCGTAACCGCACTAATGAGTTTCCTGATGCCCGATTACCAGGGTGCCATACAGGTAAAATCCGACGATCCGCGTTTAAAATCGGGCTATATTAATTACCCTTCGCCCAAAGGCGGCGGTACAATTAAAGGATTATTATCGAAGCCTGCAGATGCAAAGAAGAAACTGGGCGGCATTGTGGTAGTTCACGAAAACCGGGGCTTAAACCCTTATATTGAAGATGTGGCAAGAAGAGCTGCCCTTGCAGGATTTATTACCCTTGCACCCGACGCGCTAACACCGCTTGGCGGCTATCCCGGCAATGATGACGAAGGGCGTACCATGCAGGCCAAACGAAATAAAGGCGAAATGGAGGAAGATTTTATAGCTGCCTATGAATACCTTAAAAACCATAAGGATTGCAATGGTAAGGTAGGTGTTGTAGGCTTTTGTTTTGGCGGAGGAATTGCCAATATGATGGCTGTGCGTGTTCCCGATCTGGCTGCCGCTGTTCCATTTTATGGAAGTCAACCCGCTGTTGAGGATGTCCCTAAAATTAAAGCGCCGCTGTTGCTGCATTACGCGGCCCTGGATACCCGGATTACGGAGGGCTGGCCGGCATACGAAAAAGCGCTTAAAGAAAATGGCAAAAAATACCAGGCTTATATCTATGAAAACGCGAACCACGGCTTTCATAATAATACAACTCCACGTTATGACAAAGCCGCGGCAGAACTGGCCTGGAAAAGGACTATAGATTTTTTTAATGAGAATTTAAACTAAAGACCTGAAATTTCAGGTCTTTAGTTTCGCAGGATCATATTGTGAAGATACCTTATTCTTTGGGGGTATCTTCTTTGTCTTCCTCTTCCCGTTCTACCGTTATGGTACATTCCGTAACCAACGCGGCCAGGGTACCTACGGCAGCAAAAACCGGTGCCAGGATCATCCCGAAAAGGCCAACACTTAACGGAAAGGTCATTAACTCTTTGCCATGCTTGTCCGAAATGGTGATCCTGCTGGCTTTACCTTCGTTAATTATCTCTTTTATCTTTCCCAATAACGCTTCACCGTTAATTGAAAATGTTTCTTTGGTGCTCATGTTTTTTCTAAGTTTTTATATTTAGATGAGCATACCAGCGGCTTGTTACAGGTTTGGCTAAATATGCCAATAGCAGGTGGAATATTAATTTCCTTACTGCGAAAGCTTCTCAATTGGTTTACAAAAAAGCAAACCCGTCATGCCGAATTATTTCGGCACCCCACTTTCAAAGTAAGCAGTGGACAAGTAAGCAAGAATTAATCGTGAAACCAGGTAAGCGTGAATATCCAGTTAAGTACCGACATAAATCCGGCACATACGTATGTTTTTACCTTTGAACAATATTAAACACTTATCTCCACCTTCTTCCCGGTTTTAACAGCAAGGTAAATGGCATCAATAATTTTAAGGTCTTTCACTCCTTCTTCACCGTTTACCGGTACTACCGGCTTTTTATTATTAAATATAATCTCGCACATTTCATCCATCTGCACGGTTTGGTGTGTGGTAATGGGCTGGTTAAGCTCGCCCAAATGGGTGCGGCCTTTAATTGGCCCGTAGCCGGTAGAAGGCTGCATTTCGGCAAAGCCTTTTTCTCCATCAAGAAAAAATCGGTCGAGATTGTTCATATTGTAGGTTGACAGGCAAGACGCAACGGCGCCGCTTGGGAAGCCGAACTGGAACTGGATGGTTTCATCAACCCCTTCTTTAAATTTCACCGTATCGGTTTTAGTTTCCTGGGCGGTAACCCATATCGGTTCTTCACCGGTCATATAGCGTGATCCGTTGATGGCATAGATCCCAATATCCATCATAGAGCCGCCACCGGCAAGCTTTTTATTCAACCGCCATTGTGTGGGATCGCCGATGGTAAACCCGCATTGCCCCTGAAAAAACCTGATCTTCCCAAACTCGCCGTTTTGCCTCATCCTGATCACTTCAAGCGTTTTGGGTTCAAAATGCATTCGGTAGCCAACCAACAATTTTACATTGGCCTTTTTACAGGCATCAACCATCTCCTGCCCCTCTTTGGCATTCACGGCCATTGGCTTTTCGCATATAGCGTGTTTACCGGCTGCAGCTACCCTGATCACAAAATCGCGGTGCAAACCGTTGGGTGTAATAACGTATACCGCGTCGATATCGGGGTTATTTTTGATGTTGTCGAAATTCTCATAGTTGTAGCAATTTTTTTCGGGGATGCCATATTTGCTTTGCCATGCTTTAACTTTTGATGGGGTTCCGCTAATTACCCCAACCAGTTTAGCTTTGGTACATTTCCGCATAGCTTCTGCTACTATGGTTCCATAGCCTCCAAGTCCCATAATGGCCACACGTAATACCGGACCGTCATAAACCTGTTCAGTTTTATCTGTTTCTGCTGCCCATCCTGAGTGTGGTACAAGTTGCAGGGCCAGGGCCGATAAGCCCAACTTTTGTAAAAAATCACGACGAGAATTCATAGGTATGTTTTTTGGTTTATGACAATTTACATATTTCCGGGTAAAATACACTTAAGTCATCTGATTTTTACAGGGAATGAGGGGCCTCCTTCTAAAAGAAGTTAAAAACAAATAAGAAAATCGTAATTGCGAGGAATGAAGCCCAGCCCGACCTATAGAGTAGCTCTTCATTGTTTGGGATTGCTTTGCCCACCACAATGAAACTATCATAAGTTATTGATTATCAGGTATTTTTTTAATCTATTTTATAACATGGGCGTTGCCTGCGGCCCGGGCTATCCGCTACAAGTCCTCGCCTTGCCTGCGCACAAACCTAACCCGCGCTGTGGGCTTTACGCTTCTATCCCTAACGCAGCCCCTGCGCCCCCCCTAAAATATGGTTTATACATCATTACATTTGTTCGATCTGTTTTTAAATACCTTCCGATGCTAAGCTCCATTATATCACATACCCTTAGGTTGATTTAATGGTTTAACTGCCCAGTTATTTCCCGGTTGATCGTTCAGATATATATCGAGTTTGCCGCCGTTGCTGATATCGTTGTAACGGATAAAATTATTGGGCATTATTTTGCCATTCAATTTCACCGAGCGGATATACATTGATCTGGGGCCCGGTTTATGACAGATGATCTCGAACTTTTTGCCATTTTGAAGCGTGATAGCAATTCTATCAAACAAAGGTGAACACAAAAGGTACTCGCCCGAAACCGGGTTTACCGGGTAAAAACCCATAGCAGCGAACAGATACCAGGCCGACATTTGGCCGGCATCATCATTTCCTCCCAAACCACCTGGACCATCACTGTATTCCGCAGCCAGGATCTTGCGTACAGCGGCTTGCGTTTTCCATGGCGATGGTGTGTAATTATACATAAAAGGGATCTGGTGCCCCGGCTCATTGCCATGCCAGTATTCACCTTTTTCAAACAGGCTGTCTAACGACTGTTCCAGTTTCTTCGTTCCACCCATCAACTTTGCCAAACCGGGTACATCCTGCGGTACATAAAAGGTGTATTGACGTGCGGTACCTTCTGTAATATATGTTGCCTTTTTATCAGGATCAAAGGGAGATACCCACGTGCCATCAGCATGTTTACCGCGAACAAAGCCACTTGCAGCATCAAATACATGGGCATAATATTTTGCCCGTTCGGTGAGCGTGGTATAATCGGCAGATTTTTTTTGAGCTTTTGCAAATTGCGCCAGCGCGTAATCGTCATAAGCATACTCCATTGTACGGCTCACCTGTTCCATTTTATGAAAGGCATCGCGTACGCTATCTTCTAACGGGATGTATTGATATTTCAAATAACTATCCAACGCCCTGCGGCCTTTGCCTTCTACATAATCGGCGCGATTGCCGGGTAGTTCAAAAGCGTTATGCCTTAAAATTTGGTAAGCTTCTTCAGCGTCAAAATCAGTGATCCCCTTTAAATATGCCGAACTGATTACAGAAGCCGTATGATCGCCGATCATTTCGGATGTATAGCTGTTCCAGCAGGGGAACACTGGCATCCAGCCACCCTGTTTACCTTTCAGGATCAGTGATTTTGCCAGGTTATTGATCAAAGACGGGTTCAGGATCTCAAACAGCGGCAACTGTGCCCGGTAAATATCCCACATCGAAAAATCATCATAATAATTGCCGCCTGATAATTGTTCCATTTGATAATCGCCGGCAAAACGCGGGTATCTGCCGTCAACATCATTAAAAAGACGCGGATGCTGCATGGCATGGTAAAACGAGGTATAAAAGATCCGTTTAGCCTGCTCATCGTTAGTTGAGATGTTGATTTGCCCTAAGGCCTTTTCCCATTTTACCCTGCTGCTTTCTACAACCCTGTCAAAATCAAATCCCGGCATTTCGGCCTCCAGGTTTTTGCGGGCACCTTCCAAACTGGTAAACGAAGTGCCTATCCTGATGGTTAGCTTTTCGTCTTTATTGAGCTTAAATCCGGCATAAATCCCTGTACCTGCATCGTTTTTGATACTATCTGCAATAAATATTTTATTGCCTGCAAAAGTGCCCGTTTTTCCTAAACTCCGTTCAAACCTGATCACAAAGAAACCGCTGAAACCTGCGCTTTTCCCCCATCCCTGGTAAATACGGTGAGCAGGATTATAGCCTGAGATTTCGCCCTTTCGTTTATCCACTTTTACAAAACCTTCATGATAATCGCTATTGGCTTTGATCAATAAATAAAGGCTGTCAGCCTGCTGCATGGTAAACTGCATCATGCCGCAACGCTCCGTAGAGGTTACCGCGGCACTCACTTTATATTGGTTAAGATTGACGCTATAAACGTGAGGAGACGACAGTTCATCAACATGTTTAAATGCTGCACTATAATGAGCTGTTTTTAGCTTGCCTGTGATGGGCATGATGGTAAAGCTGCCATAGTCCTGTGTGCATGACCCGCTTAGCCAGTGCGAACCACGGAGGCCGTTGAACAGGCTGTCTTTATAATAGTATGGAGGTACGCACTTGGTTTCGCCGCTCTCGGTTTCGGGTGTCCATTGTGTCATGGCAAAGGGGGCAGTAACCGCGGGAATGGTATTGGCAAACCGTGTATCAGCCGCCTGTCCATGTTTTAGTGCCGAAGCTGTAGTGGCAATAGCTGTACCGGCCATGGGCTGTACATATTTAACCAGGTTTTGGGCAAAAACCGGCCACGGAAATAACAAGAAAATGATATAAATAAACCGGTTTGCAATTTTGGAGATGAACTTCATTTTCGGACAGCGTATTAACAAAAAAATTTCAGCAAAATACAGCAATCATTGCTAATTGTTACATGCACGAGTAAAATAATGATGTATAAACACCTGGCTATACTGATAACCGTAAGGATTAGTTGTTACTCCCTTCCAACCAGCACTGACACTTCCGACTATTTCAGATAATGGCAAATCTGGCGGGGAATATGTCTAACTGAAGTCACCATTTGTCCGGTTCATGCATCAACCACTTCCATAATCCTGGTGCCGGTGTACTTTTGTTATGCCCGATGATGAGGAAAGCATCTGAAAGCGAATTATTAACCAAACTAATCCGAAAAAAATGAACAACGAAACAACATTCAGCCGTCGCCGCTTTCTGGGTATCTCCGCATTAACAGTTGCAGCAGCAGAGTTAGGCGGTCTCGGTTTACTTAAAGCCGAAACCAAACACGCAGATTCACCGGCGCGACAAAACAATACTCTTTTTTCTACCGCCTCTTTCGACTCGATCAAACAGGTAAATGCAGGCCTGCTTAATATTGGATACGCGGAAAGCGGCCCGGCAAACGGACAGCCTGTTATCCTGCTTCATGGATGGCCATATGATATACATAGCTATACTGAGGTATCAGCCATACTTGCCAAAGCCGGTTACAGGGTTATTGTGCCTCATTTGCGCGGCCACGGCACAACACAATTTCTTTCGGCACAAACTTTCAGGAACGGGCAGCAGGCAGCAATAGCTACCGATGTTATCGCACTGATGGACGCCCTGAAAATAGACCGTGCAATTATTGGCGGGTTTGACTGGGGCGCGCGTACAGCAAATATCGTGGCGGCATTATGGCCCGAGCGCTGCAAAGCAATGGTTTCGGTAAGCGGGTACCTGATAGGCAGCCAGGAAGCAAATAAAAAACCATTGCCGCCCAAAGCAGAACTATCATGGTGGTACCAGTTTTATTTTAGTACCGAGCGCGGCCAATTGGGCTACGAGGCAAACAGGCGTGACTTTAACCGGCTCATTTGGGAAACAGCATCACCTAAGTGGAAATTTGACGACGCTACTTTCGCGCAAACCGCCCCGTCTTTTGACAACCCCGACCATGTTGCTATCGTGATCCATAATTATCGCTGGCGCCTGGGCCTTGCCCAAGGTGAGGCAAAATATGATGACATGGAAAGAAAATTAGCAACCGCGCCTCCTATAACTGTACCTTCCGTAACCCTTGAAGGCGATTCCAACGGTGCTCCTCACCCTAAGCCTGCTGATTATGCCGCGCGCTTTAAAGGTAAATATGCACATCATACTATTAACGGAGGCATAGGCCATAATTTGCCCCAGGAAGCCCCTAAAGCTTTTGCTGACGCCATTATAGAGGCCGAAAGCTTTGCCAGATAAATAACCCCTCTTTTTAAATAACACGGTAACCAGGAAAGGAAATGTTAAAATGCATTTCCTTTCCTGGTTTTTTGTTTACTTAAAAGCAGGTGCTCACACCTGTCTGTCTTTCTAAAACCCTTTTGCACCTCTGGTGCAATCATCGTTGAGCTCTATTCATTAAAATCTGTTACCGGCAATCAAATCCTACAAAGGGTCAAGTTTACAGAAATAGCCCCCTTCAATGCCCGAATTCCGCCGGGCGGCAACTCAAATTGATCGCTTGAAACTGATCGTTTTATTTATAAGCTAATTAAATCTTCGAGAGTCTATGATAGGACATCAGGCTATATAAACGAATTTTCGTCATGTAAACCTCTATGGGTTTGACCTAATGCTTGGCATGTTATGTATTTTACCAGACTGGCTTTATGGGTTACCTTAAATCTGCAGAAGAACCTGGTGGAACTCGTAGCGGCATTCAACAGCATTATGTCAAAGGCTACCGCTCTTCAACAGGAAAAGGGGCAACCGTTAAAACGTTCGCCCCTTTGCATCTTTTTAATAAATGAATTAAAATAAGATCACTTATTTCTTTTCAGAACCATTTTTTGCAGCAGCTTCAATTACACGTGCCACAGCGGCGGCCTGCGATATAAATATAACGTGACTGCCTTTAACCTCTGTAACTACAGCACCGGCACGTTTATACATTGCACGTTCCAGTTCGGGGTTGATCGCTTTGTCCATGGTGGCTACAATACCATAAGTTGGTTTAGCTTTCCAGGCCGCCTGTGTTAATGGGGCTACAAAGCTTGAGCCAACAATCGGCTGTTGTGAATCAAACATAAAATCTGCTTTCGCTTCAGTCAAATCAGCTGCAAAACATTCGTGAAAGAGCGCTTTATCAAAATATACCAGGCCATTTTTATCGGCAGGCAGGATACCATTTTTAGCAAGTGCCGGGCCCGACTGATAAACATCCAGGGTCGACTGGCCGACTTCCGGTGCAAAAGCCGCAACATATACCAAACTTGTTACTTTGGGCGATACGCCGGCTTCGGTAATTACCGAACCGCCCCATGAATGCCCTACCAGCACCGCGGGGCCATCCTGTTTTTCCAGGGCGCGATTGGTTGCGGCAACGTCATCATTGAGCGAAGTAAGCGGGTTTTGCACAAGAGTTACGTTGTATCCATCCTTTTTTAATATTTTATATACGCCTTCCCATCCCGATGCATCGGCAAAAGCGCCGTGTACTATCACAATGTTCTTTACAGCAGGTGTAGTTTGAGCCAAGCTGTTTTTTGGGCTGAAAGTAGACAAAAAGACTGCGGCAGCAGCTATTGTTAGTTTGGTAATGTTGATTTGAGTTTTCATTTTGTTAAGTATTTATTTACCCCCAAAAGTATCTTTCAACTTGCCGCATACCGATCTAAAGTGCCTTAACCCGACAAAGAAGTCTCCGAACCGGACATTTCAAACATTAAAAAAATTGGGACCAGCCATTGCATGTTAATATTTAACAGCATAATAAAAATCCGTCTTTCCGACCCCGTCGCGTTTAGTTTATACGCCCGTCACCGGGATCGCTGCAATCATTATCTGAGGGATAGAAAACTTTAAGGCAGGCTTTAATTAACGTATTGAAGCAGTTTACATCAATGACATATGGAAGTCGGGGCCTGGATTGTCCGACCGGCAGCTCGGTTTGTCTGCTTCATCCCGAAAGTGGTTAGATATCCGTTGATTTTGCTACAATTTTGAGCCATCAAACAACTCAAAACTACATATCATGACAACAAAAACAGTAAAAACAATCTATTGGATAGGAACAGCATTGACTTCATTATGGTTTGCAGCAAGCGGATTTGGCGAGCTGACCAAAAACCAGTTTGTGTGGGATATCACCTTAAAACTGGGCTATCCTCCGCATTTTATTTATATCCTTGGTGTCGCTAAACTTTCGGGAGTAGCTGTTCTTTTAACACCTAACAGATTGCTTAGATTAAAAGAATGGGTATTTGCAGGTATTTTCTTCGATATTATATTTGCTTTTTTGTCTAAAATCGCTGTACTCGGTTTTCCTGCCACTATAGATGCCATTGTCGCATTTATCATGGTAACAGTAACCTACCTGATGTTCCGTAAACTTTATCCAGCCACATACACAGCTCCTGCCGCTGCATAAAATACTAAGTTGCAGCAGGCCGGTTCATAATACATCGGTTTATTTCAGGCTTTAAGCAATCCCAAAAGAGGCTATCCCACAGGTAGCCTCTTTTGTATAATATTACCCTGCCGCATAATTATCCGGCAGGGACAGGTGCTCTGCCGGTCGCTTAATCTTCAAGAACAGGGGCATCCTTTATTTTTTCCAATACCGAGGCCGGTAAATACGGTCTGCCGCCTGTTGCCGGCACACAGGTGCCCGTAAATACAGCTTTGGTCATTACCTTATTGTTGCATATAATAGATTGTTTAAAGTGCAGCTTTGGCAAGCCCCCTTTATCAGTATACAAGGTGCAGGTAACTTTAAATTCATCGCCCTTTTTTAGTGATCTGAGAAAGCTGATGCTATAGTTTGACAGTACCATGTAAATGCCGTTTTTAGCTTCAGTTTCAAAATCAAACCCCAATATTTCCCTGATATAATCATGCCTGCAATATTCCATATAAAACGGATAATATAAACCATCCATGATCTCCTGTACATCTATATGCTCATCTTTTGCAATATAGGTTTTTGAGTATTCCATAATAATTAACCTTTTTGTTGGATTGCAAAGCTATTGAACCTTTTGGTTTCAGGAAACGGGAGATCTGAATTTTAATGGATCAGTCCGGGCTGTATCAAATAAAAAAGCCCCACATGTTTGTGAGGCTTTGCTCCTGAGGCTGGGCTCGAACCAGCGACCCTCTGACTGTTAGACTTAATTTCATTGAAAACAGGTAATTCAATTCCGCGCTCTTATCGGAGATCAATGATTCCAATCCCATAACCGCATTAGCGATGCGTTGCACTATTGATATAATAGCTAACGAGGCACTGATACAAAACATCAATTACAAAAAGTTAATATTTCCATAACAGCTTTTTTGGGTGGTTATAGATGTAAATTAATTATGACGATCCGGACATCACTCCGGGAATGTCCGAGTCGGACACAAAAAAATAAAAGAAATAATTAGATTTTGATAGTTGAGAACTAAATAAAATCTGAGTGTAACAAAATATGATGGGTAAAATAATAGAATACCTAAGCCTTAATTTAAATATACAATGCCCGACTAATTCAATTAATTAATAATGTTGAGGATTTAGGCTTTAAAAAAAACGTGTCGCTATCTACCTTGTTAAAAACATTAAGATATAAAATCCATATTTTTAAACATGACTTTTGAATTTACGGTGCAGGCAGGTTTTAATTTTGTCAAAAGCTTTGGCAACCATTTTAATATTCCCGTTTTCAAGAATGAACTGAAAATTCCGCCGCATATGGGCGAAGGTCACATTAAGGCGATTGATGTAGCACCCGGCTTTAAGTTCGTATTGCATCATTATACTTTGAAAGAGGAATTTCATTTAAAGCGTAAGTCCCCCGCTGAAGTCAGTGATTTGATCTCCATTGTATTCAACAGTAATGAGCTACCTGCAGGATCTGCTATTGACCGGGAAACGGCGGTAGAATTTTTAAAGAAGAATGGGTCGTCAATCCAAATCGCCTCCACCGCTATATCCACCGAAACTATTTTTCCCGCCAATGTCGAGGTCTATTTTGGTGTCATCGGCATCAAGAGGCAATTGCTTTCCGACATCCTGCGGGTAGACCAGGTTAATGGTCCTTTGGAAACTATTTTAAATAGCGATAATCTATTCTTCTATCATGAAAAGATGTACCCGGATGTGGCGAGGGTTTTGAAGCTTGTTTCGGAGATCAACGAACAAAATAAATTGAGCGAGCTGTTTTATAGTAACAAGGCGCATGAGATGATCTACCTGTTGTTTGATAAACTGCTGGAAAGGGACAGCGACAAACAAAGTCCTGTTAACAAAGCTGATATAGATAAATTATACCTGATCAGGACTGCTGTACTGGCTGACTTGGGTCAGCCACCTCATTTAAGCGAACTTGCAGCCAATGCCGGCCTGAGCGAAACAAAAATGAAGCATTTGTTTAAGCAGACCTTTGGCGATACTATTTATAACTTTTACCAGAATGAAAGGATGCAGGAAGCCGGCTTTTTATTAAAACATGCGGGTTACTCCGTTTCTGAGGCTGGTTACCGGCTTGGGTTTTCGAACCTCAGCCACTTCTCACGGCTTTTCGAAAAACACTTTGGAACCACCCCCAAAAAATACACGCTTGTCGGATAGGACTATTTTTCGGGCTTGAGGCGCTATTTTAACCGTCATATCCTGCGGACATTTGACCTATCAAATAAAACAAACGATATGAAAAAGTTACTGATGCCCTATACCAGCCAGGCACTGAAATTAAAGAATCATTTAGTGATGGCACCCATGACCCGCAGCCGTGCTATTGACAACCTGCCTAACGCGCTTATGGCCGAATATTACAGCCAGCGCCGCGGGGCCGGACTGATCATTACCGAAGGGACTGCTCCGGCACCGGAAGGACTTGGTTATGCCCGTATCCCCGGCATATTCTCCAATGAACAAATTGAAGGCTGGAAATTAACCACCGGTGCCGTACACCAAAACGATACAAAAATATTTGTGCAGCTGATGCATACAGGTCGTATCGGCCACCAGGCTAATCTGCCGGAAGGTGCGCATGGGATTGGTGTGTCTGCTATTCCGGCAGCGGGGCAAATGTATACCGATAACGCAGGTATGCAGGATTATCCTGTGCCTGTAGTATTATCAACACAAGGGGTAAAAGAGGTGATTGGCCAGTATGTCACCGCCGCAAAAAATGCAATAACTGCGGGTTTTGACGGCGTGGAACTGCATGCTGCAAATGGCTACCTGATCGAACAATTCCTTAACCCTAACGTTAATGACCGTACCGATGTTTATGGCGGAAGTATTGAAAACAGGTCCAGATTTGCTATTGAAGTTGCAGAACAAGTAGCAGAAGCGATAGGTAAAGAAAAAACAGGTGTAAGAATTTCGCCTAACTCTACCCTTGGCGACCTGCAGGCTTATGAGGCAGACACAACCGAGGAAACATACATTTATTTAAGCCGGGAGTTTAACCGGATCGGCCTGGCCTATATCCACATCAGTCTCAGCCCGCAGGTTCCAGCACAAACCTTAAACGCCATCCGTACCGAATTCGAAGGAACGCTCATTTACTGCAATACCTTTACTGCCGAAGGGGCTGAAGCCGAACTGGATAAAGGAGATGCAGACCTGATCGCATTTGGTAGGGGATTCCTGGCCAATCCCGATCTGGAACAGCGAATCATCCATGGCTCAGAACTGAATGCCCCTGACTTTACCACCCTTTACACACCGGGCGCTAAAGGCTATACAGATTATCCGGTATTATTTAATTAATTCAATAAGAGATCAAAAATGAAAAAGATAGTTTATCATAAATTCGGCAACGCCGATGTGTTGGAAATGACCGATACAGTTATTCCAGAGGTCAGTGAAACAACAATCCTGATCAAGGTCAAAGCAGTCTCCATCAATCCCCTGGACTGGAAGATAAGAAACGGCGAAATGAAATTAATGTCAGGCAGCAAATTTCCAAGAGGCACCGGTATCGATTTTTCAGGTATAGTTGAGGCAACCGGTAGTTCCATTAAAAACTATAAAGAAGGAGACGAAGTATACGGCCTGCTTGATGTTTTTAAAGGGGCGGCTTTAGCTGAATATATTATTGCAGAGGAAAAAGATATTGCAACTAAACCCATGGGAATTTCTTTTGAGCAGGCGGCCGCCGCGCCGGTGGTAGGCTCTGCGGCGATCCAGCTGTTCGATACCTTAGTCAATATTCAAACCGGCTCGGAGGTGCTGATCAATGGTGCTTCCGGAGGAATAGGCATGTTCGCCATACAGATTGCCAAAACGAAAGGAGCCACCATTACAGCCGTTGTAAGTGATGGTGGCTTAAAGGCAGCAAAAGATTGGGGCAGTGATTTTGTAATTAACTACCGCAAGGAAGATGTTCTTAAAGCCGGAAAGCTTTACGATGTGGTGATCGATCTGTCTAATCAAATGTCTTATAGTGTTGCAAAAAAGATTATGAAGACTTCTTCTGTCTATGTGCATACTGCTCCGGGGCCAAAAGAAATCGTCTCCGCTTTTTTCATCAGTCTTTTTTCACCCCAAAAATATAAGGTCCTCATGCTTAAACCTTCGCAGCTATATTTAAAAGAACTTAAAAGATATATAGAAGTGGGACTTTCTGTCTTAGTCAGCAAGGCTTATTCCTTTGATTCATTTAAAACTGCTTACGCTGAGGCTCCTAAAGCGCACATCGTCGGAAAATCAGTAATCAGGGTTAATTGAAAAAAGTCAAACCGATAGGGGATGATGACTGTTCGCAGGCCACCGATTATGTTATTTTGCGCCTGATCATCCAGTGCAATAACATTTGAATTCAATAATTCGTTTAGGTTTGTTGTTTTCATATATATTTATTATTTAAATTGTTTGCTTATCTCAGCGACCGTCATTCCTGTTTTTACTTTTATAACAGAATCTGCAAAAGCATTATAGAATGAGTCATTTTTATTTGCCACATCACCGGCACTAATAACAGTCACCGAACATTTCTCTTTAAGGAAATTTGTTAATTCCGCCGTTGGTGCCGCTATGCTGTGGTAAAAATATTTAAGTTGATTGTTTGCGAGATCCGCCTGAGCGATCTTACTTATTGAGTCACGTGAATCAACTGTAACAACCTTTTTTTGGTTCCTTTGCAAGAGGTTGAACAAATTGTTAAACAAATGAGGGCTAAACTGAAATATTTTTGCATAGAATTTACACAGATCATATCTTCACAAGTATAATAATATATAATTGATATTTGCTAAAAAACTTGAAAATATATCTTTTAGTATTGGCAAATACATATTTCCACCATTTAAAACGCCAAACCATTGACTATAAGAACAATAGTCAACGGCAAATAAGTTTAGGATAAAATAATAAGTAAGCCTGATTTACAAATCTCATTTATTTTTGCCGCCTCATCAATTTCCGACTGAAAGAATAGGCCGCATAAAGCTATTTTTTAAAAGCCTATGTAAACCCAATATTTATTTATTCGGGGTTAAAAATTGATGCTTTAGAGGATATTACGACATAAAACATATATTGTTAATTGTGTGGATAAACCAATTGCACTGCCCCCTCTTCGCCAATTTGCTTTCTTTTCCTAAAATATTGAACTTAAGCACTAAATGTGGTCATTTTGAAATTGGCCAATTGGGGTCAATCAGGTGTGGTTTATCCAATGGGGTTGAATACCCCCGTTTTAAATCGTAAAGCCGCCTTGAATGTTATTACGAGGCGGCTTTTTTACTTTGAAAAATTCAGAAAGAAAATTAATTATCAATACATTCTTCAATAATGAAGCCACATACCGCGGTTTTGGTATCCCCAATCAGGTAGCATGTGAACACGATTTTGTCCGTATCGTAGCCATCTGCAATGGTTCCGGAAGTTGCGGGCAACGTTTGTAGCGTCGGTTTCAAGTTATTTATTCTTGCAAATTGATTGATGTTTACTGATGATTTAAATGATGCCGCCACGGTACCGTTGTTACCTGTGATTTTTAAAAGGTCCTCTCCTCCGCTGGCATAATCCCAGCCGGTTGTCGTTACATTATATATTTTCGATGGATCGACCTTAAGTAGCGTAAAAATCAACGGTTTTGAGCCTAGTTCAGCATTTGTTGCCCTCACACTGACAGGGAATAGCGCGTTTAACGGATCGCTTTCCCTGATATTTCCAGTAGTGCCTGTTATATCGACAATGTTTTGCAGGTGGCTGGCCGGATAAGATTCGATGAACGTAAAATTATAACCGGTATTAACATTGTTGATGTCGCGCACAGGTGTTACCGAATTACTGGTGTTGCCGTATCTTACAGATAAATTGACATCTGTCCAGGAGCTTAATCCACTTGGATGATTAGTTGTACTAAGATTGATCTGCATTTTCCTAACCAGGAGCGAAGGGTCAAGATAACGGTTCACAATAACTTTTTCGCTGAAAGTAGACACCTTAATGTCGTAAACAGAACGAATGGTACCGTTTACCCCGTCATAACTGATTTTAAGGACATCGGTTTTGTCCCGGATTACTGAAGCTAACAGGATTCGGATAATTTTGTTATCTACGGCGTCAAGCGCCATAGAAACACCATTGATGAAATTGTTTACACCGTTATTGATATCGATGACCGTGAAATTATTCTGCTGACCAGCCGGATCAGCCATCGGGATATTAAATTTCAGGGTTAACCGGTCGCCGGCATAATTACTCTCGATGCTAAGCAATTCAGGTGGCGTTTGCGTAATTGGATCGGTGGTGTCACTTGTGGCCAATGTAAAGCCCCCTTCGTCCAAACCCTTGTATGCCCTTAATTTATAGTAATAGGTAGTGTTCGGCGACAGACCGATATCTGTGTAAGTATAATTTGTAGCATTTTTAGGCAGCGTGGCGATTTTGGTGTAAATACCGGCGGCAGACAAACTACGGTGGATCTCAAAGCCGTCAATATAAGCCGTGTCATTGACACTGTATGACCATCCCAGTGATATCGTCGTTGGTGTTTTGTTATTGATGGCAAAACCAGCAGGAATGGTAATCACTTTTGAGGTTTGACCGCTATAAGCCGCCGAAAGGCTGGAGGTTATATTATCCCGTCCGAATTGAATTTTATAAAAATAGGTCGTGTATTCAGCAAGACCGGAATCTACAAATTTTCCATTATCAATATAGTCATCGAATATAAGTGTGAAATTGGCATCCTGCTGGAGGCTCCTGAATATCCTGGTATGATTTTGACCTATATTGGCATCTTTCCAGGATAATGTCAATTGCGAACTGGACGCAGCGCGGATCACGATATTCGCAGGATCAATCAATAAAGGTGTTCCAATGCCGTTGGTATAAACAAATGTAGGTGTGGTAGAGATCTGCAGGCTGATTTTTCGTGCGTTTCCAGTTAGGTCGCTATTGACAGAGCTTGTGATGCCGTTTTCGGAGTGTGATAAATGGATATCTTTAAATCCCAGAACGTTCACCTTGACATCCCCAATTTCTACCATGACATCCGCATACAGCGAACGTTCATGCTGACTGCCAAGCCACATGACCAGCAGGGATTTTTTACTGGTATCCAAAGGCCGGTAAGCAAAACAGTATAAATCCGGATCGGCGTTGTTGATGACCGTATCCATGGTCTGAGTTACCCCGTTCAGTATGCAGGCATGAGAGAAACGATAGCCGTCAATAGCATTTCTGAAAGCTACTGCATACCAGTAAGCTGTTAATGGGGGATCGTTATAGGTGGCGCCGTTACCGTCAACATAACCTGAGGTTGCAAAGTTGCTGTATATTTCCTGAGTGGTTAAAGGGAACTCGCTAAGCTTGGCATAACCAAAATAAGCATATTGGATAAAGCGGTCTATCTGAAGCAGGTCTGCCATAAGGAAAGCACGTATAATATACAGGCCTTTCAGCAGCCCGCGGGTAGCAAGGTCGGGATCCTGCGGAGAGAAGGCACTGCCGTAATGCTCATCGTACCCATATTCACCAATCCAAAACTCAATACTGTTCATATTGGGTGTGCTGTTTCGCCATTGGATGTAATCCCTGACGTAGTTTCGGAAATAACCCATTTCCGGAGGATAGGAAAATAAGTTATATAAGCCGTAAACACCCTGTCCGCCCTTGGAAGTGTTATAAAAATGCTGCTGTATGGCCTTGATCGGATAGTCCCCCGGCCCCCTGTTGACGTCCCACCAGCGGAACATCGCCTGAATATATCCGATCTGATTTCCCGTTAGACCGGCCATGGAGATTTGAGCGGACGGATCCACTTCTTTAATTCCGAAGCCCGGTCCCAGCAGTCCTTTATGCCCATCCCAGCAGGCGGAGATCAAACAGGCCAGTTCCTCAGGATTCGTATATCTACTGCCGCCAGCGCTTGCGGCGTCACATTCATTCAAGCCGATTTCATAATAACGGACCAGTCCCTGAGATTTTTTAATCGTTTGATCACTGCCCAGCCTGAAATAACTGTCGGGCATTGGCATGCCGTATCCCCATCTTGCGGCGATCTGACCGTAAAACTGGGCGATAAACTTATAATTTAATGGATTTAATGTATCGGTAAGGTTAACGTCGCTCTTATTGGGATCCAGAGGCTTTCTTACTTTTGCGGCATCAAAAGAAGTGCCGGCGGGAGCTAAAAATACAGGCCCGCTTACCAATGCCACCAGCGGTTCAACGCCTGCATTTTTAAAGTTCTGAAGCAGTAAGTCAAAGTCTGCTGCCGAGCCATCCGGCATGATATGAACGTTGCCGGCAAACCGGTAGTCAATATTGTTGGTTGTAAGTGATGTTATGCCGGTCGCCGGTACACCATGGGCTGTGTCGTTTGGTAAGAAGAACACATGGTTCAGGTAGATCCTGGTTAAGGTAGATAATTTGCCTGTTCTGACAGGATCTTGTATACTCAATACATTCGTGCCTATCCTTTCTTTCAATGTCAGATCCAGCGTGGCTCTTTTATATTTTGCGCCGGAGGGTTCCGTTACGGTCTCTGAACGTCCCGCTGCCAGTACAACAGATGCGCCGAAGTTGGCACTTGAACCGCCAGATTCCATATAGAGTCTGAAGAACCTGACGTGTTCCGGATGCGCAATAGTAAAGCTTACAAATTTATTTTTCGGTGGTAAGGTCAATCTGCCCCCGCTCAGCCAATTGGTTCCATCCTGGCTGACTTCGACAATCATGTCATTGCCGCCTTCTGTAAAGGTAACCCATACTTTATTCAACGTAAAAGTTCCTTTAAGGTCAAAATACACAGCCTGTAACTGATTATAATAACCCTTAAAAGCATCTGTATGAATCATGCTCATCCTGAATTCAGGGGTTCCGGTCGGCACACCTCCCGTGAATGTAATATTACGATAGTCCACAAGTTGCTTATGATCCAGCAAGATACCCGTCTGCTCGTCTACCGCATAAGCAGTTGTATAGGCTGTAACCTGTTCGGGGGCTATCGGAATAAGTATGTCGGAATCCTGATTACCGATGAGGGGCAACGTAGTAAATGTAACAATGCCGGAAGCCGGGCCCGTATTCGTTTTTCCATAGCTGGTTTTATTCGCGACAACCACCACATAGTACTTCGAGTTTGGAGCGAGATTGACGAGGTTCAGCGTTTCGATACTTCCGGGCCGTTTGGGTGCGAGGGTATTTTGATATACCGGCAAGTATTGCAAATGAACGAGGTCGTTTATCGGTGCGTTGCTGATATAGACGGAGTAGTTGTCCGCAACACTGTTTTTACCACTGTCGCCACTCGGCGCCGTCCATTGGAGCTGGACAATCGCACTGTCAACAAAATTAACCTGCAGATCGGTGATCGGCGCCGGGGCCTGTACCTCATCCCTTGCAACTACAACTTCGGCCGTCCAGGAAGTGAAATCTGCCAGATTTTCCCATACCACTTTGGTAATTGTGCCTTTGAATATAGAAACTGGTGTAGCCAGGCCTTTATTGTTAGGTGCCAATGTTACGTTATGCTGCCCTGCGTTATCCTGTATAATAAAAAGGGTACCTGATTTTCCGGGAGCCCGGTCAATAACATCAAGCAGGAGATCCCTTGTAGCTGTAACCTGCTCGATGCCTCCGGTAACCCGTAAGAATCCGTTTGCATCCGGTTGTATGGTATTAAAAGTTTCCTGTCCGGAGGCCTGTTCGAAATGGTCACGCATTAATTTAACCAATTCACGTAAGCTTTTTCCCTGGGTCTTGTCCGGGTTGTTATTGCCGGTTTCGTTAGCCTTGATGATGCTGTCGATATAAGCATCTGTTATTGGTGTTGTATTTGGCATAATTTTCAGTTTGATAGATGTTATTAATTGTTATTGACGGGTTTAATGGTTAACTCTTTATCGGTTAGGTTGAGCAGGCCGGAGGCGTTTTCCACCCTGACTTTGAAACGGGGATAGATCGGGTTGCCATCTGTATCAATAAAGGATAGCGGAGCGCTGAATGGATAAGTAATATCCGTTGTCTGTGGAGCTGGCTGAATGGTAGTGATCTTTTCCCAATTCCCACTTTTGTTCTGTTTGTATAGATAATATATTCCGTTGTTGGTGGTCGCTGTCCATGACAGGCTATTGGAATCGGCGTGATATTTAATATCCGGGGCAGGCGGGTTCACCGTGTCAATTATTTTTATCGCTGTTATAGCGGAGCCTGACGATATGACCTCTTCCGGCAATTCAAACTCGTTGTTAATGATCCGCACTGCGGCCAATCTGTAATAAAGTGTTTTCCCCGCCGGAAAAGGTACGATATCGGATAAAGTATCTCTTATTTCATATCCGGTTGCTGAAGTACCGCTAACCGGGATATCAACATGTGAGTCCATAGTTTGTAATGATCCGGTCCTGGTGATATCATTCGAGCGGTAAATCCGGATCAGCGAAATCTGATCTTCCGGAGAAAAAGGAGATAGCTGGAAATCTATGAATAACGGCGGTGTTCCGGACGATATAGTTGTCCCCACCGTAAATGTCCTGACCAATGGCGTCTCGGGCGGTAAGGTTTGCAGGGTGTAAACCGGCTCGGTAAACGGGCTCAGTGTGCCACGTACTAGCTGACTGGTTACTTCTGCGCCGGCGTAAAAATATAATTTATCCGATGATGCCCTGAGGCTGTAGTCTGTAAACCGTATAAACGTCGTACCCGGCTCTGCATCGGTAGTGTATCTCCTGATCATAGGGAACGGATCAAAATCGGGATTGGAACGATCAAGCATATTACCGTTGATATCTCTTATTCTTGGCTCCTTGTTCTCGGTTTGTAAGCCCTCTTTTATGAAGGCATTGATTGGGGTTTGCTGCGTAAGCGGTAAAAATGTGCTTTCTATGGCTGTTTGGTATTTTGCTGCTTTTACAGAAATGCTGTCCCCTTCAGCAACCAACCCGGTTTTATCCGGAACAGGAAAACCGTAAACATGCGGTTCGATACCCAAAACATTGAATTGCCCGGGATTTGCGGGATCAAATACAAGGCTTGCCAACTCCCAGAAGCGTTGATCGTAGTATGCATCGGTGCCAGGCCCTGTTAATGCCGCTTTGATTTGGCTGACCGTCGTGCTGCTGTACAATGCATTTAGAATATCGTCCTGGCTGGTTCTGAAAAACACGAAACCAAAAGGAGATCTTGGCAATCCATCCGTTCCGGCAGAAATTCTGATGTCAAAGGTAAAAGCTGCTTTGGCCGTAGCATCTGGTCTTACCTTAAAACCCAGAATGGCTGGCGCTGCGGTCTCTGTCGCGAATGATCTGATAGCGGAGCTGGCCTTTAATTTTGAGGTAGCTGAAGTCTTTGCAAAGTTGAACAGGCGGGCCGAACCACCCGATCCGGCGGTGATCGGAGCATCGATCTGCATAGGCGTCTCTATCTTTCTGGCCAGCATTACTGCCGGTATCGAAACACCGGAGCGAAATCCACTTCCGTCAACTTTGGTATCTGCAGCCTGTAGTCCGATCAATGTTTTTCTGCTGTTTTCCGCACCGGCCGGTAAAATGTTAGATTGGTTAAACGCCGAGGCAGATTCCGGTTCGGCGAACAAATACGCCCTGTAGCCCGGGTGGAAGTTCACCGTTACCGTTGGTGTTGACCAGGAAGAAACAATTATAGGGGTATCCAAATACTCGGGATCATAAACATACAGAAGCAGCGGGTCGCTTTGTTCGATACGCATAACCTCAAGCGTCTTTCTAGAAGCGCCGTCAGTACCATAAGGAACTCGTATGTTTCCTTTGTACCATTCCACATGGGCTTTGTTGAACTGTCCGGGTGGATTCAGCAATGGTTGTTCCGGGTCAAAAGGAAGGTTAAACTGGGGATTTGCCGGTAATGATATTCCGGCTCCGAATTGGACAGTATAATATCCCGGCATATCTGAAGGCGTATTGGCCGGGGAAAACAATGGCGTTATGACGGCATTACCATTAATACCTCCAATCCAGTATTTGCTGATATTCCCCTCGGTATCGGCGGAGGTTTCGATAACAGGATTATTGAGGTCCGCGAGACTGGTCAGGGCAATATCCGCGTTAACAGGTTTCCAGTTTGCGGTATTGTTTAAGTTCTCAACCATAGAAAATCTGCTGTTGATCTCCGGTCTGCTATAAGAAGTCTGTAGCCCGTAGTAGTTGGAAACGTCTTCACTTTCGATGTTCTGGTGAACCGCTGCCATTTCAATGGTAATAATCGGTCCGTCGGTACCTGGATCAACTCTGATGACCCTGAACCGGCACTCTGGTGTAGTCAGCAGGCTGTCCGTAAACCTTGACAAATCATCATGGCCTATTACCGGCGTTATTGTAGAGCCATCAATTTGCTGATACCAGGCGGTGAAAAGGCTCAATTGTGTCGCAGAGCCGCTTACCGGTTGAATATGCCGGATGAGCCCGGTGATTTCCAACGGCATTTGCAGGCCAAAGAATACGTCAATTTTATCCGGTCTCACAACGGTAGCGAGTTCCTGCGGCGAATTGCCCTGCAGTTGTGTTATATCTATAATATCCACCCAATAGAATGTAACCCTGGTCAGTCCGGTATCCTGTCCTGGAAAGGCTCCTGAACGCCCCCGATACCATGCTTGTTCCGTAGCTGTAGTAAATAATAAGATATCTTCTTTTTGGATATACTGAACAGCAACATCTGACGGTGGCAGCAAACGGTTTTTAGGTGTGAAGTGCGTAGCATCCGTTGCAGCCTCATTGCTTAACGCTGATGCACGCGCAAACCAGCTGATTCCGTAGATCGCATAATAATGCATCCCTTCCTGGCGCTCGAGGTGATGGTATAAACTGGCTACATTGTCAGGCACCGGTACTGTTTCCGGTACGCCGGTTTGCGGGTAGTCAGTATCATAGGCATTATAGACCGTGCCCATTGTTACTGGTCCTGCCGTAATTTCCGGCTTGGTATATTTATTCTGATTTGCGGGACGGTATTCGATGCCATAAAGCACAGGTTTGGGTGTTTCGAATACGTTGTGGCTGTCAATAGAGTTGATATCGGCAAAGAAATCATATCCCGCTATCTCATCGGGGAATGGTGCCCTGCTGATATTGATGAAACGAACGTTATCGGTCTTAGCATACCCATCGCCGTCAAAAGTATTATTGCTGATCTCGTCATCCGCAGGCGCCGTATATGTTATGGGGTTTATTGCAGGTTTCTCAGGTATTAATTTATCCAGCCTGGAAGTAGGTAAGCTTACATAGCTGTAACTAACCCGCTGGTCAGTGTCTATACTCTTCCTGTTGCTGTAATTGACCCGGTAAACAAATTTGTCTGTTACTGATCCTCCGCTCAATACGTCAATATGGCCCAGACCCAGCATCCTGGCGATATGAAAGTCAATGGCCAGCATATGGAGTACATCCAGATAGCTCACAATAAAGCCCGGATCACCAGGACCGGCGTCATCCTGCTGCAGTATATCCTCGGCTCTCGGGTCTGTATCGCTTAACGAAAGGTACCTTGTTACAATTTCCTTTATAGAAGGTTCGTCAGGGCGGGAAGTGAGCCATTTATCCTTGTAGTTAGCTACCCTTACGGTTGTTCCTTCATTAAATTGCGGCCATATATGATCCACCGGGTATGCTGCGTTTTCTAGCCGGTCAAATACTTCTGAATCTGTTAATGACAGGCTGAATCCCCGGCCGCCCACAGGCGACCAGTCATTTTCCTGGCGTGTAACTGAAAAATCATGGTAAGTCTCAAAATAAAAACGTTGTAGATATCCGTTCGCTGATTTCTTCCATCGTATTTTCCAGATGTTTTCGGCGTATATAGATTCTTCAGCTCCTGACCCGGAATCCAGCAGGATTGTTTTCCTGCTGTAAATAGTACCTCCGGCAGCATCATTTGTGTTTTCAATGGTGCTTTCGGTCTCAATTTTCAGTACCGCAGTGTCGGAGTTTGCATCTTTCTGAAAATCAAAACCCGCCATATACAGGGATTTGTTTTTCACTTCCAATGAGATAACGCCTGTATATTGGGATAAGAAGCTATGGGAATCCATTTGAGGGTCAGTCGCAGCCGCCAGGCGGTTATAGAGATCCTTATCAGTAAAATTCAGCCTTACCCGGTTATAGATCGTTTGGCTATTAATGTTTTGGGTAATAATATAACTCCAGCTTTTATCTGTGACATCAATTACCGGGATATCACTTCCAAAATCAATAACCACACGTACGGCATTAATATAGGGTGTTCTGAAAACCTGGAGGTAATCATCAGGCTGGTTATAGCCGGAGTTGGCTGCGCTATTATACGCTCCTTTCAATAAATGGTTAGAACCAAGGTCGCCGGCCAGGCTCCAGCGTAAATGTATACCGGCCGGAATCCCCCCGGCCCCGTCTGAGCCGGCGGCCTGCAAATACAGGGAAGGAGAGTTATTGAGGTAGATATCGATGGTATCGCATGGGTTGAGACCAACAGAAATCAAGTATTGCTGTAAATTGTCAAAACCGTCCAATACGGGTACCAAAGCGTTATATAATGCAGCGTTATCAGTGTTGCTGATCTCCGGGGAACGTCTGCAGAATTCAGCAAATATGTTCAGGATGGTTTGGAAGCGCGAACTGTATCCCGAATTTCTCGTATCCATGAAAGTTTTGAAATATGCCTGGTCAAAGAAGGGGGCTTCTTCAAGAACATTCTGAAAAATTGATGACTGGCCGCCCGCGGTGTCATCGGCGTTGAAATCTTTTGCGGAAAAATCAACCGGGTCAAATTCACCGGGCAAAATGGCAGCACCTGTTATAGTTCGCAGCACAAGCAACGTACGCAGGTATAACTTCCGTAAAGTATCCTGGTCAAAAACACGAAGCATTTCCAGGGCAGTCGGTTCGTTGTTCAATGTGCCTGCGGTTTCTGCATCTTGTATAGCAAACAGGCAGGTTGCGATCGTGCTGTAATCAGCACAAAATGGATATAATGGTGTTTCTGACGAAATCTGGGTCATGATCTTTAAGTTATATGATAACAGTAAACAGGTTGTCCGTTATAAATAGGGGGTAATGGCTATTTCCGGGCTATTGTAATCTTCGTGATCGGTTTGGTAATCTCCGCCGTTGAATATCTTATACCGGAAGCTTAGCTGAATACTTCCGGGAGACAGATCCATCGCGGCATTCGTAACGAAGACTGACGACGTATCGCGGGAATGGATATAGATGAAATGATCGGGGCCGATGCTTGTATTGTCCGTTCGTTTCATCGTCAGCTTAACCGTATCTGCCAGCAAACCGGCCGGCAGCTTGGGATCATTAAATGGTTCCGGATTTGTGATTAAAATACCGAGCAATTTACGCTCATTAGTGGCAGGATTGATATTCCTGATCAGGGTGATCGTACTGTTTTCCGCCGCGCCGAGATTTTTGAGCTGTAAACCACCAAACACCATCCGGTCGAATTTTACAGCATAGCTCATCACTACAGCCGGATCATTTGACGTGTTATCATCAAGCAGTGGCAGCATGACATTGGTTATTGTGTCCGAATTGAAAGAGACATCCTGCGTATATAAGGCAAATTGGCCCGGTCCGGCTACGGGTGATAGTATAAAACTGGATGCCTGCGCCTGGAAGCTTGCAAACCGCGATGATTTCAGGCTGAAGCGATGCACCTCGTTTTTTGTCTTTTCCTGGCCCGAAGGCTGGTAAATTGCATTAAAGACGGCGGTATATAATTTATTCGGCTGAAGGTCAGGAAACTGGTATGAGCCCTGTTTGGTCCTTCTTTTAAGATCTAAGGGGCGCGGGTTGCATTGATCCTCCGACGCAGCTTCGCCCATCAGGAAAAGTATTTGCTGGTCAAGCGGCAGGACTTTGTAGTTGTTTTTGTCAATGGGCACATCGGGTAATTGTGTCCAGACCAGTTGCGGACTTAGCACATTGCCTGAAAGATCAAGCAACTGCACCTCAAGACTGCTTTGAACTGCGGGCAAGCCGTTGTAAGCCTTCCAATTAGCATACATGGCATTGATGTATGGTTTAAGGAAGAACAGGCTGATTTCGGGATCATGATAAAATACCGGTTTGCTCAGTTCGTATCTTCCCAGCGCGTCGGGGAAGGAGCGTTCATAATCAACATAGTTTTTCAGATCAGCCAGTTTGAACTCCGCGGTACGGTCCTGTTTTTCCAGGGCTTCATATACCGCACTTTGCTTCTGAAAATGCCCGACCGGGCCGGCCGTCCTGAATCCGAATACCTGGGTCTGCGTTACCGCACCGGACGAATTCTGATCAACCACGTCTTTAGATTTAACAACCACGGCGAAAATGGTATTCGGACGCCATACAGGCTGGATCGTTTTGTTCAGGTTGTTGTTGAGTACGACAAGGTCGCTGATCAGTTGGTCTTGTTTGACAGGATTTTCTATCTGTCTTTTTTGAAGGGCCTCTGTCAGGTAACTTAACTGGTTCAGGTAGGTCATTTTAGGCAGGGTGTCGATAAGGGCTAACTCTTGCGGAATAGCCGCGCTCGCCATGTTGACTTTATCGATGAAAATATCAACGGTAGCGGTGCTGCGGTTGACAGATACCAAGATCTGTTTATACTGCATCTCTGCTAATGCAGAAGTTGAGGCGTCTACCGTGTATTTCCCGGTTGCTTTAATACCGGAGTGTCTGTTTCCCTCATAGCAGGTAAACCAGATATTGAAACCGGGAACGGCTGCCTGATCTGTATATGTAACTCCCTGAGGGGCTGCTTCACGGTATAAATGAACGGCAAAGCCTTTCTTATAACCCGTAAGGGGATCCGTGTTCACTTTGCTTAACAACGTACTCACGCCTGCGGAGAACGGGTCAAACACAGCAGTGAATTCCATGGCGAAATTTTCATCTTCTATCTTTAGCGACGGGCTGAAAGGAATAACAAGTGCATCATTATTGGCAGTGTAAGCCAGTATTTTATGCAATTGTAATGCTTTGGTTCCGCTGTAATAGCCCGGGATCAAATCGGGACTGCCGCTTATTAAACCTTTGTTAAAGCCAAGTGTATCGGCATCAGAGTCCATAGGCCAGTGGCCGGCCGCGTCCTGCAGATCACCGTATTGCCTGTTTTGTACGGCCTGCTGATCAAATGCTCTCCGGAACAGGGAGACAGCAAGCATGGCTTTATTGGCCTCAATTTCATGATAAACCTGCGGGGTACCCGAAGGCAGATAATCGTCCGGCAGCCGGAAATGCCCGCCAATAACCAGGTCTCCGTTAAAATCGGGTAAAATGGTGGTTGTGACATGAAGCAGGATGCCGATTACCGGTTGATTGACGTCGTTATAGATAACGCTTGTATTTTGCTGATCCCGGGTAAGATACAGGGGCGGCAAATGTTTTTCCTGTGCGATGGCCTGGCCGTAATCTCCGGGTGTGTAGACTGTAGTTAACGGGGTAATACTGATGTCATGCTGATTAGGGCCAAAGTCCAGTGTAAACGTAGTCACCGGTGTAGGCAGGCCGATCAGGATACTTCCGCCGGTACTTTCGATAAACAGGCTTTTATCACCGTTAACAGTATTGGTTTTAACCGCGCCCTGAATATCGACAAAATTGAAGGTGACGCCATTCAGCGTTAAGCTGCTGCCTTTCGGATATATCATATCCAACGCTTCTGATCTCCAGTTGGTATCTATTTCTTTCAAAATAGATTCATAGCAAAAGATATCTTTCCTGACAAAGTTTTTGGCGTCGAGCCCGGCAAGTACAGTCTCCGAACTCTGCGCATAGCTGAACATGTGTTGGGACAATAAACGGATCTTGTTAAATTTGTCCGGCTCTGTAAATTGCCAATATCCCTGCACCAGGGTGCTTAAGTCAATCGTGCCATCACCCGTGTTTTCCTGCACGATCGCTGTCACGGCTTCATAAATATGGTAAGGAACCCAGGATCCGTTTCCATTTCCGGTGTCATTCCACGCGTAAATGTCGAGGCCGGTCAATGAGTATTCATGTTTTACCTGGTTACTAAGGCCTTTGACGGGAGGGACCAGTTCGCTGTAGCCCGCCGGAAGCTGATTGTTCCCTCCGCCCAGTAATACCGCGCCCGGTTTCACTGGTTTTAATAATTCGATATCAATAAAACTGTCCATCGGTATGGTTACCTGTTTGGCATCATTCACGTCATTGAAGTTGTGCGCCCATTGACCGGAGCCTGGAGCAGGTATGGATTCCCCGTTACTGAGATTATGCGTAACATAATTGATCGGGAACGTTTCGTTGGACAGGATATTCACTGCTACGGCGGGTGAATATTGCTTTGTGGGATCCGGCAATTCCAGTATCGGCTGGGGCTGCAGCAGCGGGCCGCGATCATCGTTAAAGTGCCAGCTAAATGGCAGGGAAAGTTTAAAGGTATGGAAGATTACATGCAGCCTTATTTCCAGTTTTCCGCTGATGTTGAACGGATGCGGCGCTTCTACTGCCAGGGTAATCCCGATGCCGACCCCAAGTTTTAACCAGAAGAACTTAAGATATGCTTCCCCGGTTGCACGGATGAATCCACCGGTCTGGATGGGCTTAAAGGAGACAAATGTGCCCATTTCCAGCGATGTGTTCAGGTTGACGCTTACCGGGCCGATGTGCTTATTGAAACTATAACTTACACCGGCACCTGCCTTAAAGCCCTGAGACGAGATCATCAGGTATGCATAACCTTCAAATAAGTTTAGTACGCTTGCCCTTACTCTTGCACTTTCGGGCTGGTCTTTGCCGATATTGAGGTACCAGCCTGAGGCGTTGTTAAAGAAGAACGCCATGTCCAGGGTTCCCTGTAACTTAAATATCGCTCCTGCTAAAGAACCGCCTGATGGTAATTTGTAGTTGACCGAGAGATTCCCCCGGAAAGAACTCTTATCAATAGCAATAAAGGCGCTGAAGGGCGGGTCGACGTGGTCATTTAAACCTATGCGGGATGCTAAAATGGCTGCCTGTCCCTGAAGCAGGAATACATCGGGTAAACCAAGCAGAACGAACAGTTTGCTGGAGAATACGGTCCCTGAATCAAACTCTGTAGCGATGGATATACCGGCTCCGAGTGCAACGCCTGGCTTATTGCCAAATTTATCGATCTCAATACCTTCCTGTTGGGTAATTTTGCTTTTTACTTTGTAATAATCCCACCAACTGGCAGATTCCGGAAGGTTGACAGCTTGTTTGTCAGGGAGATAATGTTCAGCGATCAATCCCCTGAAACCATAAATCCCCAGTCCGGTAGCTCCTAAAGGCAACGGTGTGCCAAGCTCCAGGCCGATGTCTACCACGAACGATGGGACGCTTGGGGTTAAGCGCATACCTGCGCTGCCGTTAAGGTTAAGTTTGGGAATACTCACTGATACAGTACCTGTGTATTCTGTATTCGCACTGGAGGTCGTTGCGCCGGTATTAGGATTGTGCGCACGCAGGTACCCTTTGATGATGATGGACGGGTCATTGGACGGGATACTCAGATCGATGCCAATGCCATCGATACTTATAAATGAGTCAAACCGCCGGTCAATGCCATCGTCATCAATTGTAAAATAATATTTGATACCGTCTCCGCTTAGTCCGACACCGCCAATGCCCAGGTTGGTCATACCGTCGAATCCGAAAAACAGGTACCGGCGGTTGAAGTTATTGACAGGCCTGGTGTATGGGCCGATAGTGATACTGCTGACCTCCATATTCAATGGCCCGGCTTTTAGAATAAAAGCTATAGGTAGCGTTATCGCGCCGCTGTCAAATTCAATATCACCGTTATCCCAGATCACCAGTTTCCTGATCTCGATGTTTTTTGGCAGTACCCGTCCGAGTCCCGGTATGTCGGCGATAAAGTCGAGCTTGCCGGCAACAGCCATGAAAAAACGGCCGTCTTTTTCGCCGACACTCAGGCTGCGCACATTGAAGTCGAATACGCCTGGAAATTGAATTGCCGGAAAGTTTGCGCTGGGCAGGGCGGTAATCACAAAGTCCCCGCCATCACCGATATGGGCCTGGATAGCTATTACCGATGGTTGCCCGTTCGTTGTAAAACGGGGTAAGGTAAGTTTACCGCTGATATCGCAGTTGGTGATGTTATTGTGTTTGAAGGTAAGCGAAAATTTGTCCAGCTCTGCTTCAAATAAACCGAAATCCCGGTTGATTTGTCCACCGCTCTGTAATGATATTGTGCCGTTAATACCTCCCGTTCCGATCAGCAAATTATCTGCAACAATGGCCGTACTTGGCTTGCCCGTGCTCTCCGTGCCGAACTTGTTAAAACCTATGGTGGCATGCTGCACGTAAAGGCCCATAAAATCAACCGGGAAACCGGCTGCATCTGCTTCTGGTATATTGGAAGTCCGGCTTAGGTCAAGTTTGGCATTGGTAAAACCGATGAGTAAGGGAGTTTTACCAATGCGTGACAGCTGCGGGAAAAGTGAGCCGGAAAGTTCCAGCTCCGAGCCAAGGCCGGTTTCAGAATCGGCAAAAAAAGTCGCCTCTGCAAAACGGAAAATCGTCCTGGTGTTATCGATAACGGAACCATCCGGATTGATCGGTTGTAAAACCTCAGAAGGGAACTCCAGCCCGGCAGAAAGCGTCAGTGTTGCTTTTACCCTTGGCTTAATTAAGCTGGTTATATAATCTTCAATGCCGCCCGGGACAATGAGGTTATAAAATTGCTGCAGGCGGCTCTGGCTTACTGCCGGATCTGTATTGAATATATAGAGGTTGAAAATTACACCGGGGATACTTTCTGTAATATTGGGATTTGTATAGATCAGCGTGGCGATCAGTTCAACTGATGGTACCTGGTTAGCGGGTAAAATTAAACCTGCTGTTGGATGGGTCGCGTTGATGTCATCGATCAATTGCTGGTATACCGAAATATTTGTATTTGCGGGATTAACAAAATGGTTTAAAGCATGGGCTATTACCTGCGCGTCGGATACTTTAAAAATTTGCAGCCCGAGATTGAAAAAGCCCTCCGGATCAAATGAAAAACTTTGGGGATTAAACGATCTTAAAGAGGCAAGCACTCCCCATTGATATTGCAATGATATCGGGAAAGATGAAATCGTGCTATCGCCTTCGAAGTCCGGGTTAAGTAAGAAACGGAGCCCCAACGGGAGATCGATCCCAATATTATTGGTAACAATATCCAGGCTATAAAATGCGCCGTCGCCCCGGTGGCTTTTGGAATATTGCAGGTTTTTGTAATGAATCTTATTTAATAAATCATCCAACCCTGTTTCCGCGAAATGCAAGAATTCCGGCAGGTCATCCACGGTTATCAATTCGGACAATTGGGGATAGTATCTTTGTGTTATAGATGTTGATGTCGACATGATTGAATTTGTGTGGTAGGTTTTATTGTGTTAAAAATTAGCAACGGTATACCCCTCTTATCACAGTGATGTATAGATTCCGTTTATTATAAATAAAAGTTTCCAGCTAGTTACTTGCTATCTATGTATATTGAATAAAAAGTCTGTTCCCGTTTTGTAATGCTGAATCGCATATCTGGAGCAATGCATTTCGAACATTATCGAGACCCGCTGCGGAAGGCATATCAACAATTGCCAATAATTGGTCATGAAATTCCTGGACCCGCTTGTATTCCCATTCTTCAACATCATAAAAACCTACCACTTTTTGCCAATTGTAGGTTAAACTATCTTGAGGCATGTTAGGTTGAATCGGGATGTAACCCATTAAAGACGCAAAGTCAGCATACCATAAGTCGACTTTAAAAACAATTTCATTCTCGGTGCTTTTCTCAAGAAAAATTATTTCCAGTTCTCCAACATAATCTGAATATAAATCGATGTTAATCATGGGTTTTATTTTCATTTTAAAATGATTGTTTCACGAACGTGGACTTTTATTTTCTCGCGACCATCTGTGATTTCTGTTATGATTAAATCTGTAGTTCGAGTAATAATTTAGCTAAGGACATTTATTAAACTTTTTGCGCTTTATTAGAAGCCTTCTGAGTCAGATATCAGCACGGATAAAGTCGCGTATATGTTTGTAACTAGAAGTATCTAGTTATTTTTTAGTTTATTGCTTTGCAGTGTTTGATATTCACTCCAAAGATCGTTTACTGCGTCTTGATTTGGAAAGTCCGTTGCTTTTGTATCGACAAAATCCAAAAAGTCATCGTCAGTTGATGGTAATTTAAAATTGTTATCGTACTTTAAGTAAGTTTGTCCATTAATTACGAACTTATTGTCGGAAAAGTCTATCAAGCCGCGTCTTCTCAAAATCATAAAAAGAGGTTCATATGGATGAGACAGATTAACAAATCGTTTGATTTCTTCTTTTTCTTCAAAGAGTCCCCAATTCACAAATAAGAACATAAAATATCCCATATACTCCCTAAAGCCAGAGCGTATATTATCCCAGCCGGCGGAATTTAAATCTGTTACTATTTTGTCCTCCGGTATCAATTCTTCAATCCAAACAGGATTCAGGTCAAGAAAAAGATTATGGTAGGATTTTCGCTTATTGAAAAAATCGTTTCCGTCAAAATTCAGTGCCACCTTCCATGCGAAAAGTCTTGATTGATATTCTCGAAAAAGCAGGATGTTAGAAAAAATAAATGTGGTTTCGGTTGTAATCCTTGACTTAGAAATAATTGATATTTCCTGATCGTATTTTTCGTTTATTCTCATATGTTATAAAAATTTACAAAGAAGTTTACTATTTGGTCTAAATTAGAAAACGTGTCTAAATCTGGTGTCGGAGGTTGTGGTAGATCGAGTCTTCTGTTTAATTGAAGGTAATATTGATCGCCTATTTTGTCGATTGGAGCCATTTCGTGAGCCCCTAAGTCACTTGGAGCAGCACTTAAATACTTATTTAACGCCCTATAGCTTAAGCCCCGTTCCATTAATTGGGATTCAACATATTCGTGAGCCATCAATCTTTTAAATGTTTCTAAATCGTTTCCTGACAGTGTATTATTTATCGCAGCTTTCCACTCTAAAACATCCGATTCTAAGCGCTCAAACCTTCCAATTTGGTAAGTGCCGTTTTCGACCAGTATGAAATGCTCTTTTATCCAAAAGTGTTCCTTTACCCTTGTCATTACATTTACTGGAATGCCATAATTTGATGAAATTTTTGCGATATCACTGCTATTGTTAGCAATTTTATTAGCGTCAATTAATGCGTCAATATCAGGTGTTCCATCAACGATCCATTTTACACCAGGAATAGAGGCAGTTTCGTATGCAGGCGAAATTGTTTTATTGAAAAGCTGTGAAACTTCAGCATACTGTTCCGTTTTTAGCAAGGGGCGCGCTTTAAATCCTTTAATCCACGATTCGAAATCCGATTTGATTATCAATTTTCCAGCGTCATCTAATTTACCCCATACCTCAACAGATTGCGGCGCATCCTTTAAAAAAACGGTGAGTTCATCGGAAAGTTCATAGAAGTAATCTAAAAACTTTAACTTACTTGTTTCATCAAGGGCAAATATTCCAGATCTTAAAGCCGTACTGTCATAAAATTTTATTATCGTTTTTGCCCGATTTACCTCTTGCGAAATTTCAACGCTATATTTTATGCGATATAGTCCATTTTCAAAAATCTTGATACCGTTTTCAAGTATTAACCGTTCATTCGCAGTCAGTTTTGCTAGTGCATCTGCATCAGCGAGGACCTGCCTTCCAATGCCTAAGAACTCGCTCGCCTGTGATACTGAATAAGTTTTAAATATGCCTGAACCTATGGCTGACACTCCTCCGATAGTTAAAACAGCTCCACCAAGTTGCATGATGGTTAGAATTTTATCATGGTCCTCGGGGTATTTTTCAATGATATAGTTACGAAAATCGCTATCTTGAGCTAAATACTGTGTTACATCACCAATTGTCGTCCCAATGCCGGCCAATAAACGTACATAGTTAACTCCACGAATAGCTCCAACGATTTCACCTAAGCCTACCGTCATAATCAGTGCAGTTAATCCCGCATTAATTATTTTCTCGACAAGTTTGGTGTCTTCCTTCGCTAATAGATAATCCACAAATCCCCCGAAAGTCAAAAAAGCCTGTTCTTTATGAGAGGTATCTTCTCCTAAATCTATGAATGAAGGGTTATCATAAAAGTAGATGCCCACCAAATCAAAATGACCAACTTCAATCTTGTTTTGCTGATACGAAGCGCATCTTGAGATAGTATAGCTACTGTTTGTAGGGATACCTAAACTGTTTGAGTTTTGGACTTCTACTTTACTGATCCTTGTACAAAAAGCTTCTGAAAAAGTAATTTTTTGATCGGTTTGAGATGAAACTGAATATTTTAGCTTATTTGCGTTTCTGATATTCCCCCATAAAAAAAGTTTATCGGTTTTTGCCTTTAATTGATCTATGGTATAATCAATTTTATTAACCTCAGCGGGCAATAAAATTCCATTTTTGGCTAAAACCAATCTTTGCAGAGCTTTAATAAATGCAGTGAAATTGTCAGGCTCAAAATAGTCGTCAATCTTTAAGAAAAGGTTTTTATACAAGGTTGATGTTACATCTCTCGATGTCCCCGGAACACCAGAAACTCCCGGAGTATAAGAAGTTGACGTTATTTGTGTGGATAGCAATGCCTTTAGAAAGTCGTCCGCCTGTGTTGAAGTTACTGATTCGATTATTTTTACGGTGAGTGTTTCTCTTTGCTGGAACCCGTTTTTAAATGATGCAAAGTACCAATTCATTAATGCATCCTGTGATAACACTTTGAGCATACCTATCTTTTGTGGTACTGTCAAGTTTGCCAACATATTATATCGGTACAGCGTATCACAGATAATATACAGTTTTTCAGCATTTGCTGTTTCCGGATCCCTGTTTGTCGAATTTACAATGGCGTTTAATTTTTCTTGATTTGCATTGTAAATTTCCAGCCATCTTTCCAGGCCTTTTTTATAATCTAAAATTTCTTGCCGGGAATAATAGCCGTCGTTATTTTGACTAAAAATAAATTCGCCAGTATTAACACCTGCGGCGGTAAAACCTTGAAAAGCTTTTAAAATATTTTGATCGACACTATTCATAAGCGACGCGACCTCACCAACCAGTCTCTGATCTGCAGAAGATAAGCCTGAGTTCAAATCATAAAAACTTTTGCCATTGAATGCGTCATAGAAGTTCTTGGGAAGTGATCCGGTTTTAAATGTTTCGCAATTCAAACCAGTTTGTGATGCATTGGGCGCTTTTGTGAACTTCGATGGCCCATTATAAGGTGAAGTGTAATTCCATATATAATAATTAAAGCACAAGCCTGTTTCATCCCTTAAGTATCCATATATAGTATCACCGTCAACCGCCTTAGTTAGATTAGCGTATTTATTAAATGTAATATCAAAGCCGGCTTTCGGGTTTTTCCATAGGTTTGTACTCACACCATCATAGCTAGCTCCAACCCTTTTCTTCTCATTTGCTAGCAAGGCATCAAACTTTAATGCATCAACATAATCGATAAAAAGCCTGGTCGAGTAGCTAAAAACTGCATAGTATTTAACGTTTTGGTATGTAAACTCTTTAACCTTGCCATCTTTGGTAAATGAGAAGGTTTCCAGGTTGCCGAAATCGGGAGATTTGACAACCATATTATTCTGTAAAACAACTGCGTATTCAGTCATATTAAGCAAGGTTTAGTTCTTCGTTATAAATGTCTCCTTTGATCTCATCCGAATCTTGGGAGATATATTTGCTGTAGTTTACAGAAAAGTAATACTTTATGTCCAGGGAGTATACAAGTATATCGGAAGCGGGTAAATTGAGGACTAAGTCGCCAGCAGAGTTTTCATATAATAATGCTATTTTAAATTTATAATAGTCAATACTTTCAGCTGATTTTAGTGGGATGTCATCGGGACTCAGCTTAAGTAGAGCTATTCTTACGTTAGTATATAAAATTGCAAATGCCTTTAGCAATTCATTTTCCTCCTGCGTAAGCCCGATTATAAATTTATTAGGGACCGAACCGTCTGTCGTAAGAAGCTTGACGCCATTTATTAGTTGATTGTTCTCCGTAAATAATTGAATGCCCAGATAAAAAGGGGCGGGCAAAGTATAGGTTTTGGAAGCACCGACCGTTGTCGACAAAGACGGAGTTGACTTTGTATCATGAGTTATAACTTTGGGGCCATCGAACACATTGGTTAAAACATCAATAGTTTCTGTAATGTAAGCCACTCGATTTAGCATTGGTGTTCCTTCAATACCTGTTTCAATTATATCATTTACAATATTGGATTGGATCGCGGAAATCCCATTTTGCTTACCATCGAAATAATGATTGATCAATTTAATTTTTTGCGACGTAGATATCGTGTAACCGGTGGAAGTAGTTGTTTTTAAGACTGGTATCGCTAATAAAGAGCCAAATATATCATCAAGTAAACTCGGCTGGGTTATAATATCACTTAGCTCAACTCCTGTAGGAGTTTGTCCGGCTACATAATCGTACACCACGCCTTGATAAAGCAATATATAGAAGGTAGCAATATTTTGTTTCGCATTGTTGGGCCCTATATTGGGATTATTTAGTATTATGGCCTTAGTTAGGTTTGTGGGGGTACCTTCATTGTTTATTGGAAGGATTAAATAATCTGCATTGGAAAAATTGTTGCTTTGGGCATTCTCTATTCGGCCAATCTGCCCGTAAAGCATCGTATTAACATTGTTGTCGGTAACCAGCTGGAGATAAACGCGGTTGCTCGTGTCGTTGTGGGACTGAGCAGCATTGTCTATTATTAGAGGCCAGCCGTTGTTGCTATAGACAGCAGGGGTAAGTGTGCTCTCTGTATAACCAGATAATAAAGAATGATCGTCAGTATCACTTATGCCATAATTTTCATAAAAATTATAGGAGCGGGTGCGGTCGCTTTGAATGTACAGGTACAGATTATTTTTGGTCTGGAAATTTTGAATAACATCTGTATAAATGGTTTGTCCGGTTTTCTTTATTTTGGTGCCGTTATTGTTGACGGTCACGGCTCCCTGGTCGGTGCTGTGAAACCCGAAATAGGCGGCGGCATCCAGGAACTGAAAGATCTGTTCCCGGATCAGTTTTTTCTGGAAAGCATCAGTTACCTGGGTTAAATCGATTGAATAGTCATTATCACGCGCATATGCCAGGTCAAAAACAAACTGGTCATTTGATGCGGGCAGTTGATAATCGCCGTAGTTTAAGACTATATCTATCCCGCACTCCCCGTTGGCAAAGCGCCCTAATGATGCGCCCATAGGCATCATCGGCAGTTCAAACGAGGTTTGTGCTGTTTCGTTTGACTGACCGTTATTGCTCACATATTCCGATTGTTTAAAAAATAAACCGGATATCGGCATGCTGTCTGGTTGGTTGGCCGGATCAAAACCGATAAATTTTGCTAAAAAGTCAGGTTTGACGATTGCTGGGTTCGCCGCATAGTAGGAATTGAACGCGGTATTGATGCGGTTGGCAAAATCGGATGTGCCAGTTGTCTGCTGTATGACTTTATCGCCATTGAAAAAATCTGCCTTCTTTAATCCCCGGTAAACAAAATATTTGATATTGATCCCTGTGATGGGCTGTTTAAAAGGGCGCAATATTAAATTGACGAGGTTGTTGCTCCCGGTTTGCGGTTGTACTAATGCCACGCCCGGACAAATGGCGAAAGCGGGGGCATCGGTAGTCACATTAAAACTGGTGGTTACGTGGAAAACGTCAGGGGATGCCGGGCCGAAGGCCTGCGCTTCGGACTGCGTTATGAGCGCCGGATCGGTAAAAAAATGCGATTGCGGCGCAAATGGTGAAACGAAGTTGGATGGATTAGCAGCCATTGTGTATTTGTGATTTATGAGGTTTATCCCTGTGGTACAATGGGGCACATTGTTAAATTCTGGTAGGGCGTGATGTAGTCCGGGTCTCCCTGGGTGTTAGGTTTGGTAGCCTGTGGCAGGCCGGAAATTCTGCATGGAACATTATTAACATCAACGGGTTCCCGGTAATGGGGGTCGGCCGTATCGGTGATGTCGGCCCGCACGCGTTTAAGCCGTACTACGATTACATTTCCTGTATTTACTGTAGCCATATTAATTGAATTTAAAAATGATACCGTCTGTAAATTGATTGTTGTTTGGTACGCTTTCCGGCACCCTTCCTGAGCTGGATGCATATACGCTGTTATTGGGCGGATAATAAATCAGCCCGTCTATACTGCTGTTAATGGATGGGCTGGTGGTTTGGGTAATCGTTTCCGATGCAGCGTCAAAAGCCCAAAGCCTGGCAAGCGGAGCATCTGCGGTATCTTGTATCGCGCCACCTATGTAAATGCTGTTGCGCAACGGGTGAAAACCGATAACTGTAGGGCTTGCATAGTTTTTGCCTTCTTTGTCGAGTCCAACCCGTTTGGACAGGATATCTGAAACGGCATCGACCACGATAATCCCTCCCGCTTTTGAACTTTCTCCGACATAGATCTTTTTGTTGGGTAGGTCGCTATAATAGGCCCTTGATACATAATCTCCGCCGATGAAAACATCAGAAAGCAAACCGCTAATGGTTTTTAACAAGTTCAGGCTGGTATCATAAACTTTGACCATGTTGCCGTTCTTATCAAAAAATACATAGATCTTGTTGTTGACTTCGGTTACATATACGCTACCCTGGGCGGTAAAACCGGTATTAATAATAGTTTCATCCGTATGGGCATTGATCCTTAAAAAACCGGTATTGCCTACGGCCCATATTTCATTTAATGAAGCGATGTAATAGACATTTCCCCTGGAATAAGCTTTATTTTCACCGTAATTAATAGTTGTCACATTGGTTTTCGCGATGCAATCAATCACAGTTAAGCCGCCGTTGAAGAACCCGTTTACATACAACCTGTTAGATGGTGGATGATAATATGAGCCCGTCGGCCTGGAACCTTTACCCATACTGATAATATTAGCCAGGCTTCCATCAGTGAGGGACCTTGGATCAAAATAGATGACACCGTCAAGCGTCGGATCTACATAAAAGAGTTCATTGTTCGCTGATACTATAGGAGAGGTTGGGGAAGCGAATTTTCTGATGACCGTTTGTTCAACAATTTTGGTTTCACAATAACTCTGACTCGGATCTTCAACCCACATGGCAGGAACGACAACCGAGGTCCTGTCCTTGATAATAATTGACTTGGTCAGCGGTGTGCTGCCGGCTTTGGTTGCCGTAATTACCGCATTCCCGGAGTCATTCGGGATGTTATTTTCTGGTATAGTTAATGTTGAACCTGTAAAGGTTCCCATGGTACAATTAAATGTGTACTGTTCGGTAATATCGTCGCTGCTTCCGTCGCCGAGTTTCCCGATCACGTAATAATCGTTGCTGCTACCTTCATCAACGTTATCAGGCCCGGTAATAGCGATAGAAGTATATACAGTTTTATCCTTTATCGTGATCTGCTTGCTGAGCTGCTGAATCCCTCCCCGCAGGGCCACAATTGTACTCTGATGGGAGTCATTTACAACGTTGTTTTTGAATGCCAGGAAGCTGCCATTCAAAAAGGTGCCGTCAGGACAAGTGAAAACGTAATCACTGGTAAAATCAGTTGTGGTGCCGTTTGAGTAAGTCCCGATAATCGTATAATCTGCGGTTTGACCTTCGCTGACTTCGTCCGGGCCTTCAATGGCGAGTGAAACCAGGCTGACACTGGTATTATCAAGAATGCTTACCGCCTTGGTAGCAGGTGGCTCTCCGTTCTTTGTCGCCGTAATGGTGGCTTGGCGGTTATCATTGAGGATATTGTTTTGTGGCGCGGTGTAGTTGTTGCCTGTAAATTCCCCGTAATCAGCAGAGAAGGAATAATCCGCGGTTAATTCCTCCATGCCTCCGTCAGTAAAAGTGGCAAATACCCGGTAAACCCTGGTTTCTCCCTCTTTCACGGAATCCGGGCCGACGATAATGGTGGCAAGTGTTACTTTACAGGTGGAAAAGGTCATGCTCCTTATCGCCGACCATTCGTCGTTACTCAAAACCCTTGCCCCGATGGTATAACCGCCGCAGTCGAGTGATGCGGTGAATGAAGATAAATTACTCCCCAGCACCGGTAGGTTATTTAAATACCACTCAAACGCCTTTATGCTATTTAAGTCATTGACGTCCTCAAATAAAAGATTAAAATTTACTTGTTGATTCGGGAAATATTTACTTCCGTTGACCGAAAATACTGGCCCTGAAGAATAGGTATTATTTGGCATGTCTTGACTGTGCTTGGTTTGGTAGATGTTGTTGTAGATGCAGTTATAATAACTGTTATGATGTTATAAATAATAAACGGCGGTTACGGTTTTCTTATTGTTTCGGCTGAATTATATTTATAATATATCTTTAAATTATTGATTATTAATTTATTATAATTTTTATTGAAGTTTACTTATAAATTAAACCTAAATTATTGTTAATAGAGTTTTGAAATGTTAATTTTAAATTAATATACAGTAATAAATATGGCTTCCTTCTAGCCCCCGACCCGATTGTCTATTTATAAATAAATCATATTATTTCGGATTTAAATAACTACTGGAGTGTTCTTTGTGCTTCATAGGTTAGGTGCGCCGTATTTGCTAATAATATTAGCAAATGAGGGTTAAAAATTTGAGATTAACAAGAGCAAACAGAAAAATCATCTTCTTATTTATTCAATGTGCTGTTGTTCAGTCAAATGTTTTTCGAAAATGTTTTGTTGGCGTTTACTTCAGTTTTGATCCCGGTAATCAGTGCACGTCAGATCTACGAACTGAAAAAAAATGATGGCCTGTTTCTTCTGATGATATGAAGAAGGTATAAAGGAACCCCGAGTCCGGTTTTCTCGTCATGCTGAATATATGCCATCCTTTATTAGCGTCGGTTCGGAGTTTCCACCCAAGACAAATGGCTGCGCTCAGGTATCATTGAATTTGGAAAGTAAGTTAGTAAATCAAAAAGAATAAAGGTTATGATGTTGTTCAGGATAGGCTTTTTTACAAGTTTTTATTTACTTCGTGCGCGTCGAGCTCATGCCATTCGTTAACGTTTAAAGTGGGCAAAAAGAAATGGTTCAAAATATTTTGAACGAACAGGGATAGGTTTGACATACTAATCAATCCCGGGCGTCATTCTGCATTTCTTCTTGTTTACTAGTCAAGCCATAATCAAGGACATAACATTTGTGTTCGGCCAGCATTTTTTGATACATTACTGGAAATCTGGAGAACTTCTGCTTCGGATAGGTTGCATAATATGATTGAATTATCAAAGATTATGGTAAACTCATTCCCTGCTCTTGCAACTAACTTTTTCAATTACCTTATTGTCAATAACCTGACTGAGGCCGCAAATTTTGCACACTTGGTGAAAGCCAATAGTAAAGACGGTGACGACTTTTATAAAAAAGTAAACTACTTCTGGACTAAGGGAGATCCGGCATCAAAGTCAACAGCGATATGGATGCTGGTACACGGACGGCATGGCGACACCTCTTTGTATAAAGAGCCGGATTTTGATTATTTTGAAGAGGTGCTGGCGGAGCAAAACCAATCTGCTATCGGCACACTCAAATATGGAATAGAGGACTATTTGGTCGTCGCACCTAAACGTACGCTCGAATTGATAGCCAGCCTTTTTAAATTAAAGGATAGCGAACCACTTTATGATTCGATTTTCTACTCGATGTTTGAAAACGTTGAAGTTGTAGAAAAAAACGCCGAAGCAATCAAGGAGTTTATTTTTAAGCAAACGGTTGAAATCCCGCTAGACCATTATATGCAGGATTTATTAAAGTTTCTTGAAAATCATTTTGGTTTTGATACGGTAGTGGATTACCTGTTGAAAAAAGCAAATTATTTCGAGGCACATCCTGACCGGCCAAGATCATATTATGATTTTGTATTTAGCAATCCGAAGCTTGACCAGGAAACAAGAGAGTACAACTTCATTCAATTGTTAGATCGCTTTATTAAAGAGAAAAAGATAAATAACGACGGCGTAATTGATGCATTGAAACCCGCAACGGGGGTAAGTGCATTTATTTATGAAGTTTTGTCAGAAAAAATAGAGCAAAACCGTAAAGATAAAGACTACCTGATTGACTTGGCTCAATTACTCCATATTTTCAAAGAACCGACAGAAAGCCATGTGAAGTTGCTTATCAATATCGGTAATCAGCTTGCTGCTAACCATACCATAACAGATGACGAACTAAGGTCAATATTTCCTGATGGATATTATTATAATATGGGATCGCGTTCAAAAAGTGGACAAGGGCCGTTTCCTCAAGATGTAGAAAAAAAAAGCATGATTGAAAAGCTGCTGGCAGAGAATCAACTTCATGAAAGATTGGGAAACATTTTTAAAAACATCTTAATAGCGGTAGAAAGGGACATAAAAGAAGAAAGCAAAAGTGACGATTGGTAACAACAGGAACGCGAGAAGTCAAGCTGGAAAAAGCGTGCCTTTTTCAATTATCCATAGGTTCGATGTGTGATTGTGTCTGAAAGCGTGACTATTTAGATAAAATAAAATCGCGATAACCGCAAAATAAATAAATTTGTACAACGCTTAGCCCTTATAATGGAACTTTTAGATAAAATCAACTGGTCGCAAGTAATCCCCGGATTTTTAAGTGGCGGTGCTCTCGGTGCACTAATCAAACAATTTTTCGATAATCGTAGAAACAGGATTCAACCGATAGGCAAATCTGTCGAAATAAAATCTGTATATGATTCGTCTGAAAATAAGTTATTGAATTCTGAAATTTCCTTGACTGGCACAACTCAAACCGGGAACGCGAAGAAGCCGGGTTGCCGCTTCTCGTCAGGCGGGGTGTAAATGTTCCTACCGCAGCTGAGACACTTGGCCTGAACGAGGTAACGAAATTCATATCCGAAAAAAATCCGAATGTCCGGCTGACCATTCATATACAAACTTTTGATCATCCTTTCGTATATTACCTCTTGATCATCGTGGACGACGGGACACAGCTTTCAAACGAAGATGCGGCTGTCCGGATTGAGCAGGAATGCGCACACTTGGTATCCGTCGTCGCCTTTGTAAAAAAGACCAAATGGCTTGATGCCGTCCTGCAAGGTAAATTAAAAGATTTCTGTTATGCGGTCCTGCCTGGAAACGTCAGGTATCGTTCCCCGCTGTTCGAAAAATCAAATGAGATACGTTCGCCTTTAAGGATCAGCGCTGCGGATATTAAAGCAAGCTGGGATAAATGGGGAGATGAAGGGCATGGTTTATTTTTCGAAGCGCTAAACCTGCAAGATCAAGGTAGGTATCCTGAATGTCTTTTACGTGTAAATAAGTCGATAGCCTATTCTTTGAAAGCGCTGATCGGGATGTACACCGGCCATATTCCGAAAACCATTGACATCACACGCCTGCTCAAAATGTCATTGTTGTGCACTGCGGGTATTTGGCGCATTTTCTATAAAAACTCGGATTCGAGCAGGCAGGCATTGAAAGTCCTTTTTTCAATCAACGACGACAATGATCAATCAACGGATATAGAGCTGAACGAACCCGCGCTAAACGTGCTGATGTTGAATGCGCATCTGCTGACGGTTTGCGTAGAGCACGAATACCTTGGGTTGTTGGAAAACGAGAAAATACGGTAGCATTCTGGTGTACACGATGTCCTGCACCGAACCACTATTTATTCACTTTAAAATGCTTAGTTATGCAAAACACCCCTATCAAGATCACCGCCCGGCAACATAAAGAATTACTGGAAATAGCGAAAGCACTTACCGGGCATTACCGAATTGAAAAGATCATTTGTTTTGCCGCCCTCCATTGCTTTCATAGCAGCGATACTTGTTTCACAGAACCCGATTGCGATTCTTCCGATCAATATTACCTGCTGGTAATGACCAAAGAGAATACAAGGATCGAACACCAGATGCAGGATTTTATCGGCAAGCTTTTTCCGGGTACGACAGTTCTTGCACACGGCCTTGAAACGATCATGAGCCTTGTATACCAATACGACCGTTTCTTCTTAAATGTTTGCCTTAATGGCGAATTGGTATTTACATCGGACGGCTTTACGATGGTCCCGGAATTTGAAAATGAGAAGACTGAGCAAACTATTGTAAAAGACATCGACGCCTACCATCAGATCTTTGGTTTAGCCTGCGGTTTCGTGGAGTGTGCTTTTGATTGCCACAGTAAAGGATTCTATAACAATGTCACCTTTATCCTTCACCAGGCGGTTGAGCATGGTTGCAGGGCATTGATCAGGCTCTTTACCGGATATAAGTCGGATATCCATAACCTTGACCGCCTGATCACATTTTGCAGCCTTTTTCCAAATGAGCCTGTTGCTTTATTCAGGCGGCATTTTGATAAGGAAAAACAATTATTCAGGCTGCTTTCAGCAAGCTATACAGAAGCGCGGTACCGCGATCATTACAAAGTGAACGAATTAGAGGCCGGTGAGCTTTGCGTACTCGTTAAGAGTTTCCTTGAACTTGTGAAAAGCCTGGCTGAAGTTCAGATTAGGAAATTGACTCAGATAAATAACTATCAAAATGGTTTGGCTTTTAAAAATGACAATCCGGCTTTGCCCGTCGCTTGATAAGCATTGTGTCTTTTTAATTAAACAGAGTTTAATCAATGATTAAATGTCGATATTTGAAACGTGGGACCTCCTAAGTTCCACATGTGATAAGGTTTAGGAAAAGTCCCGGCGGCGAGCGTTTAGGGGCTTTTGTTTTTTTTTTTGCGAGGGTAATTTTAGTTTGTTGTTAGGCTGTGACTGCGGCAAACGGCTCATTACATTACGCGCTATCACGCTATATTTCATTCCCCGTCAGCCTCATCACGATGGCAGGAGTGAAATTCGTTCCTCATAACACACCTGCTTCCGGAAGGAGCTGCCATGCCTAACAACATATGATAGCATTTTGCATAGTACCGCAGCCACTAAGTTAGCGCCGCCTTTGAGCAGTCAAGGGTACATGAACAGCGCTTTTTTTGCTTTTTTATTGGCTGCGCTGCCCTTGACAACTCAAAGACTCGCTGCTTTCCGGTGTTTAAGCGATCCAATGCAGGGTTGTGTATTAATTTTTTGATGATCCCCCTGTAATAAATGAAAATAATATGCGTCTGAAATATAACACCGCCGACAGTGCCGCCTGTCGCTATGCCTCGCAAACCCGGCAGATACCCCGCCTGGCCAGGTATAGATTAATCAATTGGTTCATTGCCTGTTCCTGCTGCCGGCAACAGCTTAGGGCAACCGGATCATCTGACCCGCCGGAGCAAAACACCTGGAGTTGTACAGGTGTTCCCTGAACCTCCGGCGATAATTCAACGTCTTATCAAGCCCGAATGAAGGCAAGGACACCGGACAACAGGAATATCACACCTGAAAAAGCTCAAAAAATACTTCTTGAAAACGGCATCGATGTAACTGAAAAAGAAGCAGCAAAAATCTTGGATTTCTTGTATTTTTTAGCTAAATTAACTGTAAATCAAAATCTTAAGAAATGAAAATAGCAGATCTATACATACGTGTCAGCACCGATGAACAGGCCGATAAGGGGTATTCCCAACGAAGCCAGGAGGAAGTTTTAAAGCGGTATTGTGAACTTCATCACATTACTATCCGGAAAGTTATCTTTGAAGATCATTCCGCCAAAACTTTTATACGCCCCCAATGGCAAAGCATGTTGCTCAACCTTAAAAAGCGCAGGGGGCAAATTGACCTGATCCTTTTTACCAAATGGGACAGGTTCAGCCGTAATGCACCTGATGCCTACCAAATGATCAATACGCTCAAACTGCTTGGTGTCGAGCCGCAGGCTATCGAACAGCCGCTTGATATGGAAGTGCCGGAAAATAAAATGATGCTGGCCATTTACCTCACTGCCCCGGAGATCGAAAATGATCGCAGGGCTTTGAATACGTTCTATGGGCTTCGCCGGGCTAAAAAGGAAGGCAGGTGGGTTTCGCAGGCTCCGGTTGGTTATTGCAACAGGCATGACGAAAGAGGGAAAAAGTACATCGCCATCAATCCCCCGCAGGCGAAGATCGTAAAATGGGCTTTTGAAGAACTGGCGAAAGGACTTTACCCGGCGGAACAGGTTTTTAAGGAGGCCGCGGCGATGGGGCTTGAATGCAAGAAAAACAATTTTCTGAACATTATCCGCAACCCGGTCTATTGCGGAAGAATATTAATTACGAAGTACAAGGACGAAGAAGCATATACCGTCAAGGGCATGCATGAATCCATTATTTCTGAAAGCTTATTTAACGATGTGCAAGACGCAATTAACGGCAGGAAAAGGATGGCCAAGGCAAAGGTTCATTCACCGGATTTCCTTCCATTAAGGGGCTTTATTCGCTGTTCTAAGTGCGACAGGATGCTTTGTGGAAGCGCCTCAAAAGGCCGAAATGGTTATTATCATTATTACCATTGTTCATCGGCTTGCGGCTGCCGCTATAAGGCTGAACTGGCGAATGAATTATTTATCGAAGGTCTGCAAGAATTTGTCGTTACAGCAGAGTTAGCCCCTCTGTATTCAGAAGTGATTATCGACACCTATAAAAGCCAACATAATGCCAGGGAAAACCATTCAGGTTTGTTGAAAGAGATAGACGAATTTAATGGCAGGATTAGGAAAGCAAGAGAGTTATTGTTAAGTGGTGATATTGATGGAGCAGATTTTAAGATTGTTAAATCAGAAAGCGAAGCGGCTATCGAAAAACTGGAAGTAAGGTTGTCTGAGGCTTTAGTTGCCAAACGGGCGTATGTCAACGTTGAACCTATTGTAAAGACAGCAATTGAGCGCCTGACCAGAATAGATGACATATACTGTAAATCAAACACTTGCGATAAACGCACATTAATTGGTTCGATGTACCCCGAAAAATTCACTTTTGAAGAACTGCAACATCGAACCGCTAAAACAAGTGAATTATTCAGCCATATATACTTGATTAACAATTGGTTGCAAGATAAAAAAGAAGGGCAAGCGACCGATTTTTCGTGCTTGCCCACTATGGCTCCTGAGGCTGGGCTCGAACCAGCGACCCTCTGATTAACAGTCAGATGCTCTAACCGGCTGAGCTACTCAGGAGTGTTGTCCGGTTGGGGATTGCAAAAGTATAATTTTCATTGATATTTTGCAATTTTATTCAACTTGTTATATCCTGCTGTTTCAGGGCTACGTGGTACTTGTATTCTTCCCTGCCCATTTTACAAGTTTTTTAACCAGGTCATCTAATTTAAATGGTTTGCTTATATAATCGTCCATACCTGCATCTATACAAATTTGCAGATCGGATTGGAGGGCATTGGCCGTCATCGCTATAATAAAAGGCCGTTCCGGGAAACGCTTCTTTATTATTCGCGTAGCTTCCAGGCCATCCATTTTGGGCATTTGTACATCCATTAAAATAACATCGAATGTTTTTTTATTAACCAAATCCAGTACCTCCAGGCCGTCTGCTGCCAAAGCGGCTTCATATCCTAACTTACTCAATATCTTCATGATCAGTTTTTGGTTCATCTGGTTATCTTCGGCAACCAAAATCCTCAATGGGTAACTTTCTGAAAAATTATCAGGCAGTTTATGATTTGCAGTATCGCTGTGCAGCGACTCATGAGTGGCAGAACTTACATGCTTGCCAAGTTCCTTTATAATGTGCTTGTATAAGTTATGCTGTTTTGCAGGTTTGGTTAGTATAGAACAAAACAAACCGGGGTTATCTTTATGGAAAACATAGCTGATGGAGCTCAACAGCATTATAGGTAATTCGGGGTATTTGGCCCGTATTAAGGTTGCCAGTTCAATCCCATCCATAAAGGGCATTTGCATATCGGTAATAACAAGCTTAAAATCATGCTGCTGCTGCGCCAGGATCTCAAGAGCCTGTTCGCCTGATTTGGCTACTACCGGGCTTAGTTGCCACTGCTCCAGTTGAGCCTTTAAAATTCTGCAATTGGTATCATTATCATCAACAACCAAAATTTCGCTCTTTTCAAAACCCTGCATGGTATGGTTTATTTGTACAGGGTCCTGTAGTAAACTTTTTTGCGAGTGAATAGAAAACCTGAACGTACTTCCTTTGTCAACTTCACTTTCTACACTGATTTTGCCGCCCATTAATTTTACAAGTTGTTCACTTATAACCAGGCCAAGGCCGGTACCTCCGTATTGCCGGGTGGTTGATGAGTCAACCTGCGAAAATGCTTTAAATAGCCGGTGCAGCTTATCGGCAGAAATACCAATGCCGGTATCTTTTATCTCAAAGCCTAATTCGATTTGGTTATCATCTGATATGCTGAGCAAATGCACGGCTACATAAATTTCACCCTTTTTGGTAAACTTGATAGCGTTACTGATTAAATTGATCAGGATCTGGCGAAGCCTTAAACTATCGCCAATAATTTGCGCCGGTACATCATAGTCAATCTGGTAAACCAGGTCCAGCTTCAGGTGGGCGGCTTTTAGGGCAAAAACATCAAAAACCTCTTCAATACAGGTACGCAGGCTAAAATCCTTTTCCTCCAGCTCCATATTGCCCGATTCTATTTTCGAAAAATCTAAAATATCGTTAATCACCGCCAGCAGGTCTTCGCCGCAGGTTTGTATGGATTCGGCAAAAGTTCGCTGCTCTTCATCCAAAGGAGTTTCGGCCAGTAACGACGCCATCCCGATCACCCCATTCATAGGTGTGCGGATCTCATGGCTCATGGTAGCCAAAAATATGCTTTTAGCCTTGTTAGCCTCCTCGGCCTCGAGGGCTAATTTTTTTTCAACTTCTATGGCACGGGCCAGCTGCCCGGTACGTTCTTTCACCTGGCGCTCAAGCTCGGCCTTTTGCTTTAATATAGAACGTGTACGGATAAGATAAAATGCCGGGCCGCTGATTATAAAAATTAACGCTACAATTAATTTAAACCACCAGGTAAGCCAAAAAGGAGGCTTAATGTTGATGATGATAAATGTGCCTTTGTTATTCCATTTGCAATCATTATTTGATGCCTTAACCCTGAATGTATAACTACCCGGATCAAGGTTGGTATAAGTGGCCGTTCTTTTATTGCCAACATAATTCCAATCTTTATCAAACCCTTCCAGCTTGTAGGCATATTGGTTTTTTTCGGGAATGGTATAATTCAGGGCCGCAAACTCAAATGTAAGTACCGACTGTTTGTAAGATAGGTTTATGGAGTCTGTTTCGCTGATATCTTTTTGAAGCGGGGAGTTTTTAGCCCCGGCGTTTACCTCCTTATTGAAAATCTGCAGCCCGGTAATATAAACAGGAGGGACAAAGTCATTATCTTTTAAACTATCGGGATAAAAAGTACTGAATCCGTTTACGCCGCCAAAAAACATTTCCCCGTCGGCAGTTTGAAAACACGAATGGCCTTTAAATTCATCTCCCTGCAATCCGTCAGAAATGTCATAGTTTCTGATGGCTTTTGTTTTGGGATTAAACCGCGAGATCCCCTTGTTGGTGCTTAACCAGAGGTTACCTTTGCGGTCTTTCAAAATCGCATAGATCACATTATTAGGCAAACCCTCTCTTTCGGTGTATATAGTAAATGTTTGGTTATGCTTGTTAAACAGGTTAAGGCCGCCGCCGTTGGTACCTATCCATATATCACCGTTATCGGTTTCGATAATCGACTCGACAGTGTTGTTTGATAAGCTGCGTTTATCCCTCTCATCGTGCGTGTAGTGCGTAAAGCGGCCTGTTTTAGGGTTAAATACATTCAACCCGTTATCATCAGTGCCTATCCACATATTGCCCTGTTTATCCTGAAACACTGCTGTAACAATATCACTGCTTATGCTGTTGTTATCTTCCGGGTTGTTCCTGTACCGTGTAAAGAGACCGGTTTTTACGTTATAATGATTAAGGCCCCCTTTCCAGGTCCCTAACCATATATTGCCGTCACGGTCTTTATACATATTGTTGATATCTGAAAGGGAGAGGCTACGCGGATTATTTGCCTGGGGCATGTGATGTGTAAAGGCTCCCTTTTTTTTATCAAACAGGTCAAACCCGCCAATATGATAACCAATACCAATAACATCTTTATTTATTGGCACTATGGCCATTACATAATTATTACTTATGGTGTTGCTGTTATTATCACTATGCAGGTAATGAACAAAGGTCTTTTTCTTGCGATTAAATAAATTAAGGCCGCCCCCGTCGGTGCCTATCCAAATATTTTCGTCACTATCATCACCGGAGATGGCCAGCACGTTGTTGTTGCTCAAACTATTCGGGTTGTTGGGGTTTTGACTGTAGGAACTGAATTTATCGCCAAAGCCAGGCAAAAAATCAACACCGCCCGAATAAGTGCCTATCCAGGTATTCCCCGTATCATCTTTATATAAACAATAAACCGAGTTACTGCTCAGGCTGTGATGGTCGTTTGCATCAAATTTGTAGCAAGTAAATTTATTGGCCGGATAATCGAGCACACTTATGCCGCCATTTTCGGTCCCTATCCAGAGTTTCCCGTCGCCGTTTTCGAGTATCGAAAGAATATCGTTATGGCAAATACTGTTGCTGTTATCAGGGTCGTGTTTGAAATTTATAAACGAATTATTTTTATTGTTATATAATGCCAGGCCTCCTCCATGTGTACCTGCCCAAATATTGCCTTTGCTATCTTTGTATACCGCCTTTACCCAGCTGGCGCCGATGCTGTTTTGGTTTGCAGGATCATGAACATAACCAATAAACTTACCGTTTTGTGGATTAAAATGGTAAAGCCCGTCATCGGTACCTATCCATAACCAGCCATTATTATCCTCGGTAACCTGGTAAATGAAATCGTTAGCTATACTGTTTGTGCCATTCGCGGCATGTGTGAATCTTTTAAATGAACCATTTGCAGCATTAAACAGATATAAACCCTTGCTGGTGCCCAACCACATCCTTTTTTTACTATCCAAAAAAACAGACTGTACAGCAAAAGTTAAATGATTGGAATAGTGGATAAATGTATTTGAGGCCCGGTCAAATCTGTCAAGCCCGCTTTCGGTTCCAATCCATAAATTATGATAACTGTCTTCCGTTATAGCTAATACATAGTTATCGATGATGGTTGTTTTATTATTCTGGTCGTGCTTATAATGCGTAAACTTATAACCGTCGTACTTATTAAGGCCATCTTCGGTGCCAAACCACATAAAACCACGGCTATCTTTAATAATGGTTATTACATGGCTCTGTGACAGGCCTTCATTTGTACTAAGCTGTTTAAATTTAAGGGCGGGTGTTTGCGAATAGGATAATCCGGGAAAAAGCAGGTATAAACAGCAGATAAAAAGCAATATTGGCCTCATTATTATTTTGCTGGTTAGTTTTATCGTATTTCTAATCGGTTGATGTTATAAGCCAAAACAAGCATTGCAGCGGCTAAATAAATGCTCTTATCTTGCGGAACTTATTAATTTGGTTTCAGGAATTTAGTCTTAATAAGTTCTATCGGGCAAGAATTTATATTGACCAAACCGCCTTTAACGTTCATGATAATTCCGGGTTACCGGGAGCTTATTTTAAGTTAGTACTGCTTGCCTGTGATACGGGTATTTACGGGAAATAGTTTCGTATAACGTGTTGTTTTTGCCCATTTAACAGCTATTGTTAACTCAGGAGAAATATTAACAAACCCGGCTTCTGTTTACAACCTACCGGTCTGTATCCGGCAACTGTTTAATCTCTATATTCCTGAAATCGACGGGCTGCCCTTCACTTTGCAGAGCGATAAAGCCGCTGCTTAGTAATTTGCCATCCTGCTTGTATTTAGGATCATAGCCATGTGCCACGCCGCCGCCAATGGTAGGCCTTGAATATTGAAGTACGGTATCGCCGTTGATAATATGGGTAATTAATTTGTTGCCCTGAACAATCAGTTCGCCTTTTACCCACTGGTCACCGTCATAGGTTTTTGAAGTAGAGTTGATACAATGGTCGGGCGAAACCTTTCCTTTATAAACAACATCGGTGCCGGGCGAGCACATATTTCCTGTTGGCCTTGGTTTCCCGTCGCCCAGGCCGCCTAATAACTGCATTTCTATCGATATCGGCCAATCCTGGTCCTTTAGCATAGTTCGGGGATCCTGTGAATGAAACATGACGCCGCTGTTAAGAAGCGTGTAGTCTGGCGCGCCTTTTTGCTGTTTACCAACAAAGCGGTATTCAAACCGCAGGTGATAGTAAGAGAACGGGGTTTTGTAATACAAATGACCAAACTGATCGTTGAAATCGCTGTACTGATCATAGCTAACCCTGATCATGCCATCTTCTACCCGGAAGGTATTGCCATAATTTTCGCCAACCAGGTGATGATTGATCTTTACAAACCAATCGTTAATGTCGGTCCCGTTAAACAGCTTCGTCCAGCCTTTATCGGCATTGCCGGCGTCAGCCAGTTTTTTCGGCCCGGCGCAGCCTAATATGAGGAGGCAGGAAAACATAAAAACGCGTGTTATTTTCATAGGTGGTAAGGTATTATGCTTTTTATAGATAAATTGAATGCTTTTGTTCACTTAACGCTTTGCTAACCGGTATTTCGAAAGTTTGCTCAATAGTAATTTTGCTGACCCTCCTTTACCGTAAGTTTTATCTCTTATGCTACGAATTTAAGAAATTCAGGCCATGTTTTATTGCTTTTAATGCTTTGCCTGTTAAGGTACGCTGAGGCCGCTTTTGTTCAAGATCTCTTTTTAGCCAAGTTTTTTTTGCAGCCAGTTACGAACCGGCTCATCATACCATTTCAAAGTAATATACGCCAGGAAAATTGCACCAATCAAAATAGCTAAAGCATAAGGCCAGGCCTGCACTATGGTTACGCCTTTATGATTGCTGATCCATGCTACGTAAAAATAAACCAGCGGATAATGCACCATGTAAAGAGGGTAGGATATATCGCCGAGAAACCTGCATACCCTGCTCTCCGTTTGGGTATGGACCTTACCGCCGGCACCAAGATAAACGATAAGCGGAAAAATGATAATAATGCAAACGGACTCGTAGATCCCGTTCATCCAAAGATGGGCAGCACCGCCGATGCGCGGCATATACATTACTATCGATATTAAAACACTGCACCATAAAAATGCGTGCCTGATGCGGGCTGGTTTAGCAATACGTGAAAGCAACAGGCCGGCAAAGAATGGGTATATGGTGCGGGTAATGCCAACGCGCACCTGTTCCACGTTAAGTGTCCAGCCGCCGCTGACATCTCCATTGGTGATAGCCAGGTGCGCAAGTGCTACAGCTGCAACGCATACTAAAACCGACAATGTAGTTTTTGAAAATTTTCTTATCCAAACCGCATAAAGAATGTTGGCGATGTATTCAAAGAACAATGACCATCCTACGCTGTTAAGAGGATGCATTTCCTGCCAGCCGCGAATATCCAAAGACAGCGGTACTGGTAGGATGGTATAACCGATCAGCATTACCAGTAGCATCTTCCAAATTGGTACGGTATGAATGAGCGGCCACAGCGTAGAATCTGTAAAATAAAAACCTATGGCACCCAATGTCATCCCGAGAATTACCATAGGCTGAAGTCGCTCGATACGGCGTTTAAAAAAACTGCCGATTGTCATTTTATGCCAGCGGTCGTCATAAGCATAGCCCATAACGAAACCCGATAGCAGGAAAAAGAAATCGACAGCCAGGTACCCGTGGTTAACTATGATATCCAGATGACCGCTTCCCAATGGTTCGGTTAGGTGAAAGGTAACTACGATAATGGCTGCAACACCGCGTAAGCCATCCAGTATCGGATAATGCGGCTTGGTGATCAGTTTATTATTGTCCATGTATAAGATTAGAGTTGGTCGATATTGGGCCGGATGCTAAAACAGGTGTTGCCGGTGTTCAGCGGGCGTTTTTCTTTCCTGTGCATGTATATGCCGGCAAGACCAATGACTTAAATCGGTTAGATTGGTTCATGAACAGTATATAATTGAAGTCTTATTCAGATCGTAAAAATAAGTGAAAGTGATGCCGGGATATCTTCATATCGTGTCAAAATACACGCATATCGTCTCATTTTCGCATGTTTTGTATCTAAATTCGAGGAATCCCCAATTAAATTGTCACTAAGTTGGATCAGAAAAGCGCGGCAGTTATTGTTAAATGGTGACATTGACCATTACCTGCAAAGTAATCTACAGAATATAGATATAAAAAAAGCCTCACATGTCTGTGAGGCTTTTGCTCCTGAGGCTGGGCTCGAACCAGCGACCCTCTGATTAACAGTCAGATGCTCTAACCGGCTGAGCTACTCAGGAATCTAATCCGGTTTGGAGTGGGGCAAAGGTAAAAACTCATCGGATATTTCACAATTTTTATTAAAAAAAATTTTAATTATTTTTCACAGGCTTTTTTAGCCCCTGATTATGTGCTACTTAAAACCCAAAGACACACTACAGCATTTTTTTAGCGATGGCAATTCTTTCTGCAAAGCCCCTTTTTTTCAGCTGCCAGTTTTCTGAACCAGCTTAAATTATGTTTTCTCCAATGAAAATTGGCATCACAAACCAGCAACAATGAATGATTATCCCTTAATTTTCACAATATTTGCGGCGAAAAAATATAAATATCTTTACATGAGTTTGTTAGTTATTGGCACTGTGGCCTTTGATGCCATTGAAACCCCTTTTGGTAAAACCGATAAAATAGTAGGCGGCTCTGCAACCTTTGCAAGTTTGGGTGCTTCTTACTTTTATGATAAAATAAAAATCGTTGCGGTTGTTGGCGATGATTTCCCGCAGCACGAGATTGAGGACCTTCAAAAGCACAACGTTAATACTGAAGGCCTGCAGATAAAACAGGGCGAAAAATCATTTTTCTGGAGCGGGCGTTACCATAACGACATGAACAGCCGCGATACTCTGGTAACTGAGCTTAATGTATTGGAAGCTTTCGATCCCATTATCCCTGATAGTTACCAGGATTGCGAATACCTGATGCTGGGCAACCTTTCTCCGCAGGTACAGCAAACAGTTATAGCGCGCCTTAAAAACCGCCCTAAGCTTATTGTAATGGACACCATGAACTTTTGGATGGATATTGCCCTTGATGAGCTTTTAAAAACCATCCAGCTGGTGGATGTGCTAACCATTAACGATGCCGAAGCCCGCCAGTTATCCGGCGAGTTTTCACTGGTTAAAGCTGCCCGCAAAATATTAACCATGGGCCCTAAATACATCATCATTAAAAAAGGTGAGCACGGTGCATTGCTGTTCCATGAAGATAAGATTTTTAGTGCCCCCGCCCTTCCATTGGCCGAAGTATTTGATCCTACTGGCGCTGGCGATACTTTTGCAGGCGGCTTTATTGGCTACATGGCTAAAGTAGGCACCGTTAATTTCAACAACATGAAAAACGCCATCATTTTTGGTTCGGCCCTGGCCTCATTCTGTGTTGAAAAATTTGGTTCAGAAAGATTAAGAAACCTTAGCGAAGAGGAAATAGCCGCCCGGATCCAGGAATTTGTAGGCTTATCTAAATTTGAATTGTAAGATAGCTGTTTAAAAACATTAATTTTTTAATGTAGAGACACATCACATGCGTCTCCCGTTTGCAATTCAAGATGTATAGTAACGCTCTAAAAAGCAGCTTGCCCTATGAGAGACGCATGTGATGCGTCTCTACAAAAAAGAACTTTTATAAAGCATTTTAGGGTATGTTCAGAAGAATCTCTAAAATACAAAAAAATAAACCCTCTATATGTTTTACATACAGAGGGTTTACAAATAATATAATTGTAAATCAATAACTACAGGCAGAATAACCGGGTTCCCTATCCTTTCAACACTTCCCTGCTAATCACTATCTTCTGGATCTCACTGGTGCCTTCGCCTATAGTGCAAAGTTTGGCATCACGATAAAACTTCTCAACAGGGAAATCCTTGGTATAACCATATCCACCGAAGATCTGAACAGCCTCGGTGGCTGTGCGAACCGCCGTTTCAGAGGCAAAATATTTAGCCATGGCCGATTGTTTTGTGACCGGCAGGTGGCGGTTTTTCAGATCAGCGGCCTGCATTATCAGCAGTTCGGCTGCTTCAATTTCGGTAGCCATATTGGCCAGCTTAAATGCTATCCCCTGGAAATTACCAATAGGCTGTCCAAACTGGCGGCGCTCTTTGGCGTAAGCAACCGCCGCTTCAAAAGCACCTTTTGCAATCCCTAACGAAAGCGCCGCTATCGAGATCCTGCCGCCGTCTAACACTTTCATGGCCTGTTTGAAGCCCTCTCCCTCAACACCCAGCAAATTTTCCTTTGGTACACGGCAGTTATCAAAAATAAGCTCCGTGGTTTCTGAAGCACGCATACCCAGCTTGTTTTCTTTTTTACCATGGGTAAAACCCGGCGTACCTTTTTCAATCACCAGCGCTGAGATCCCGTGCGAATCGCCCTTGTTGCCTGTACGCACCATCACTACCGCCACATCGCCCGATTTACCATGGGTTATCCAGTTTTTTGAGCCGTTCACTACATAATGGTCGCCATCCAAAACGGCGGTGGTGTTCATACCCAGCGCGTCCGAACCGGTGTTGGCCTCGGTTAATCCCCAGGCGCCAAGCCATTCGGCAGTGGCCAGTTTGGGCAGCCACTTCAACTTTTGCTCTTCATTGCCAAAGGCAAGGATATGCCCCGTACAAAGCGAATTATGGGCGGCAACCGATAAACCTATAGCACCGCAAACTTTGGCTATTTCACTGATCACGGTTACATATTCAAAATAGCCGAAACCGGAACCGCCATATTGTTCGGGCACAAAAATGCCCATCATGCCAAGCTCGCCCAATTGTTTAAACAAGTCGATAGGGAAAACCTGGGCTTCGTCCCATTCCATTACATGAGGTTTAATATAACGTTCGGCAAAGTCTTTGGCCATCTGGCCAACCATTTGCTGATTTTCGTTCATAGCAAAATCATACCCGCCTGTTGAGGGGGTATCGGTTAACAAAGTATCCATACATTTATAATTGGTTACTACAAAATAACGTATAAAAAATGAGATTGGTTTGCCCGTAAAAGCCTGCAAATCAAGAACAGTTTGGTATTGGGTATGAATTATAGGTTTAGTTAAAACAGAGTGGTTTTGGGGAGAGGAAACTGATGAAAAATATTTTTCAGGAATTGTTGAAGCGGGGACTAACCTGACAGTCCCATCGGAGTTTTTGAAGCTTTAAGTCAACCGATAGGCCAGGTGGTAAATCACTTTGCAGGTGAAATACCGTCAATTTTTATGAGCTAACCTAATCTCCAAACCTCTGATGAAACGGGAAGCCTGATAAAAATGATTGGATAATTTTTTCATTCATCCTTATCAGGCTTTTCTTATGCTAATCATCATCGTCTGCTTTTTGAACGGCTTTTACAAAGGCTGCCCGTACAGGCGTGGGCACAATTGCATTTTCTCCTTTAATCGCTTTCCATATCATGTTGTTCATGATCTGGTCGGGTACCCGGTCAACTGCCGAAAAATCAAGCCCCCTGGCCATTGCTGCAAGCTTTGTGCCCTTAGGGTTAAGTTCATTAAGGTTAATATTTGAACGCAGGCTGTTAAATGGTTTGGTATCGGGCGTTTTATTAAAACAACGCCACATGGCTGTAGCCGAGGCATCATACTGGGTCATAGGCGGCAGGCCGAGAATCAGCTCGATAGTACGCAGCATCGACGAAGTGGAATACATGGTGTGATCAACAAAATTACGTTTTACAAATCCCCCGGCCATGTATGCAGGCGAACGATGAGCATCAACGTGATCGGGGCCATTCTGTGCATCATCTTCGAGTATAAAAATCACGCTGTTTTCCCATATCGGGCTTTTACTGATATGCTCCACCAGCCGGCCAACAGCAAGATCATTATCCGCCACATGGGCAAAGGGTGTAGGCCTGCCCGGGGTGGTGCCCTCCGTATGGTCTGATAGCATCCGGATGGTATTTAGCCGCGGCAAGGCATTGTTGCGCATCAGCGAGTCAAAATCATGTTCCCAGGCCTGGTACCGCAAGGTATCAGGGTCACGCAGGTCACGGGTGGGATAGGCTTTCGTAAAATGGTCTTTCAGTATAGGTATCTGCGGCGTATTATCTGCATTGATAAACTCGCCGTAAGTACGAAAAGTTACGTTGAACCGGTTGGCCTGGTCCCAGATGTAGAGCTTATTTTTTGCAGTGAGGCCTACAGCACCCGGGCCGCGGCCGCCATAACTGGTAGGCCAGTTTTTTTCCATATAATCAGTAGCGTACGCGCCCAGGCTCCAGTTATGTCCGTCGGCACTAACTTCGCCATCTACATAAAAATTATCCAGCAGCACAAAGTTTTCGGCCAAAGCGTGGTGATTGGGCGTAATCCGTTTGCCAAACAGCAGCAGGCTTGTATCGCCATTGCCCTTCGGCATATCTGACAGTACCTGGTCATACGTCCGGTTTTCCTGGATAACATAAAAAACATACTTTATTGGCGATGCAGATCCTACTTTAGCCGGAATGGGGTTGCCATCTTCGCTATAAGCCCCTGTTTCCTGTTCCCGGTGATAAGGCGTATTACGAACTACGGCCTGCGAATAAACCGTCAGCTGCTTTTCTGTTGGCGTGGGGATGATGCTCAAAGTCCCCATTAATAAGCCGCCGCCGATATATTCTGTACGCGCGGGCCTGAATGGATCGCCTCCATGCAGTACAACGGTTTGACTTTTGGCTGCCGGGTTAGGCCCATGCGGATTAGGCAGCGACGAAAAGCCTTTAGCATTGGCTACGTATAATTTATCATCTATAACACGCACAACGCTGGGATACCAGCCCGTGGGCACAAAACCAAGCGACTGACTGGCACCCGGCTTTGTTACATTAAACACGGCCAGGCAGTTATTATCGGCATTGGCAATGTATAATGTTTTACCATCCTTACTCAGGGCTACCGAGTTACTGGTAGTACCGCTAAGCGGCGTAGGTGATACTGCGGTGTTCAGTGTTTCCAGTACTTTACTTTTGCGCACGTCAATTATCGATACTGTATTGTCGTTGCCGTTGGCTACATACAGGTATTTTCCATTCCGGGAAATGCACAGGTCATTGGGGTTATCCCCTACCGCAATGGCATCTGTGAGCTTATTTTCTTTTGTATCAAATACGGCTACCTTATCGCCACCCCAAAGACTGATGTACAATTTTGACATATCGGGCGATAACAGGCAGGTATAGGCCTCTGCGCCCAATTTAACCTGCTGAATGACTGTTTTTGTCTTGAGATCGATAAGGTACAGGCTGTTATCCAGTTTGGTAACTACATATAAAACACCGCGCTTATCATCAAGGGCCAGCCCGGTAGGTGAAATGGACGCCGAATTGGGCTTTTTGCTCCATGCTTCGCCCAGTTTTATGGTATCAGCTGCCAGCAGCTTATCATTATTGATGGCGTAACGAATAATCCAGTTATTGTCACCTCCTGAGGCGTAGAGTGATTGCTCGTCTGCACTAAAAACCAGGCCTCCCCAGGCTTTGCTGATCAGTACTTTGTCCAGTTCACGATCTGTACGTGCGTCTAAAAGCTGAATGGTTTGAACACTCTGCCCATTATTGGTAACCGCGGCATAATGATGGCTTTTGCTCACCGCGATATTCAGGGGCAGATCGCCCAGGGGAAGGCTCTTGCCAACAGGTGTTAATGACCACCCATTGGGCAATTTTACCCGTTTATTTTCAATAGCGGCGAGATCTTGCGCCCGAACGAACTTGCTGCAGATAAGCAGCAAAACGATTAGGCAGAGCATTTTTTTTAGTGACATAAGATAATGATATGCCGGTAAAAGTAGACCACCAATATTAATACATTATTAAATCATGGGCGAAGATCACCAGCTTGATTGTAACAAAATGAATGGAAATCAGCGGGCGCTAACCGGTACCAATTTTACCGGTCAAAAAACGGCGCGGTATTAGTACCGGGTAATGTGAAGTCCATTTAAATCTGCGAGACACCCTGATGGAACGAAAAAAGGGGCACCCCTGCCCCTTAATCTATTAACTAACCTTATTAAGAAATGAATTGCATAAAAATGCTGATTAATTTGCAGTACCGTTTTTCACGTCGATCTTAAACGGGGCGGGCTCAGGAAGCCAAAGCTTGCCATCCCCGATCTGAACAGGCATCCATAAATACCGGGAATCCCATTGTTCTTTCGGTTTCCAGATATCTCCCAGATACAATACTGTCGTATCCTTCTTCCCGCTAACTTTAAGCAATAAGGTAGATTGCGAACCATATGTATTTTTTTCCTTAGGTGCTATGTCTTTAAACTCCGACCATGGGCCTTCCAGGGCCTTTGCTGTGGCATACCGGTTAGGATTGGGCTTCCAGCCGGTAAGTGCGGAGCCTATGGCGTAATAAAGGCCCTTATAATGCACTATAGCCCCGCCTTCCATATGCTCAGCTATCAGGCACATCTCCCGGTCAATACTCAGGCAATCCTCCGAAAGCCGAACAATATGAAACCCGAGCGGACGGTCTTCGAAAACAAGGTATGGCGTACCATCATCATCTATAAACTGGCCAATGTCGCGGCTTTCATGCTCCAGGGGCCTGAAGCTTTTCAGGTATTTAAAATCACCGTCGGGGCTGTCACTTACGGCGATGCCGACCCGGGCAAACTTATAAGTTGCATTGTCAAGATGGAAATACATAACATATTGCCGGCTCTTTTTGCTGTAGAAAACTTTGGGCCTTTCCAGAACCCAGCGCCGCCCCAGGTTTTCGGGATCGGTCATCTGAACAACATCGCCTTTGAATGTCCAGTTCGTCAGGTCTTTTGACGCATAACAGCTAACATAACGTTTATTTGAATCCAGTCCCCGCCGTCTTTCTTCGCCATACCAGTAGTATGTGTTCTTTATTTTTATAATCCCTCCGCCATGCGCCTGGATATGTTCTCCCCGGTTATCGGGCCAAACTGCCCCGGGGTTTATGATTTTTTGATGCTGTGCATATACCTGGCCTGTAATCAGCAAAGTCATGACAGCCATGGTTATTCTTTTTAAAAGTATTTTTTTAATCATTCGGTGTTTTTTTTGAAGGTCAGGAAATCTTATATACGTTTTTATGAAAGCACCAGTTCGGTTGTGGCAATCTTACTGCCTTCAGAAAGTTTAATACGCAGTTGATTGATGCCCCTGTGTACATGATTAACTACCGACTGATATTGTAACCCCGTTACTTCAGCAATCTGATCGTAATTCCAATTATCAAAATACCTTAAAAAGATCATCTCCTTCTGGCGCCTTGGCAAGGTATTCAAGGCAAGCGCAAGCATGTGCTCCACTTCTCTCCCGGTTTCTTCCAAAACAAGCACATCTTCCCTCGAAAAAACAATATCGATATCATGGCTTGCGGATAAGCCTACAAACTCGGGCCGCGCGGCCTTTAAAAAATTAATGGCAAGTGACCGCGCCGATTTAAAGAAATAGTATTTAACATTTTTAATAGGTCCAAATGTTATCCTCCGCTCCCACATTTTTATAAACAGTTCCTGTAAAACATCCTGGGCTGCATCCTCGTCTTTAATAATTTTATAGAGGTAGAAATACAAACCGGAATACAGTTCGTCATGTATCCTGCCAAAAGATTTGACATTTCCGTGGAGGGCTTCTTCCCACCATGTAGTTAGCTGGTTACAATTGTTCATATTGGCTTTAAAAACTGGTTTCTCTTTCAATTGGTCGTTGCCGACTTTAGGAACCTAAGCTGAAAACCGATTTACATAATCGATTAAGTAAGTTTGCCTATGGTTCTAATAACTGGTTTATATAAGCTAATATGAATAGATTTTATTCGGCAGATGGGACTCAAATTGGTCATTTATGCGGTATAAATTCGGCAATTTATCAATTTACTCAATTGATTAAGCAATGGAGAGAATATACATAAATAACTTAATATCAGTTAATTATATTTTTATTTTTCTTAAATACAGGTCTTTTTTGCTTAAGAAAGTCTGATGGGTTAGCGCCGAACAGTTTAAAAAACTGATCGCGGAAGTATTTAATGCTGTTAAAGCCTGTTTCAATGGCTACTTCATTAACATTCATATCCGACTGGATCAATAGCTCAGCCGCCTTTCTGAGGCGTATGTAGCGGATGAAGCTATTAACGGTATGACCCGACAGCGATTTAATTTTGCGGTAAAGATTTGAATGGCTCATGCCGATCTCTGAAGCCAGTATTTTGATGTTGAAGTTTTCGTCGGTAATATGCTGCTCAACAATTTCGATACATTTTTCCAGGAAGTTTTTATACTCATCCGAAATAGTGAAGTTAACCGATTTCAGGGTAATGGTATTATAAAAATAGCTTTGAAGGTTACTCCTGTTTTGCAGCAGATTGGCAATGCGCGCAACCAGTACATCTTTATCAAAAGGTTTGGAAATATAGTCATCGGCGCCGCTTTCCAGTCCTTTGATCTTATTTTCGGCAGATGAGCTGGCCGTTAGTAAAATCATCGGGATATAGCTCAATTGCTGGTCCTGCTTAATGGTTGAACAAAGTTCAATGCCATTTAAACCAGGCATCATTACATCACAGATAATAAGATCGGGCTGCTTTTCTTTCGCTTTCTGTAAACCGGTCAAACCATTATCTGCCTCGTAAACCCTGTAACGGCTTTCAAGAATGGAACAAATGTACGACCTGATCTCGCTGTCATCATCAATAACCAGGATCCTTTGCTTGTCGGTAAAAATCTTATCAGCTTCAAAATCAATATCATTAATTTGGCCGGCTTCAGCTATTGCCGGCTGGTCTTCAACCATTTCACTAAGCAAAGGCGATAAATCAGCGGCATCGGCTGCCGCTGCCACATCCGGCGAATAATGAGCTTTACCCTTTAACAGGGTTAAACAAAAATCAGAGCCGTTACCCGGCGCACTTTCAAACGTTAATGAACCGCCGTGATCTATCGTAAACTGGCGGGCCAGGAATAAACCGATCCCAAAGCCCCCTTTTGCCGCCTGGCCGTGTGTATTTGACCTGTAAAATTTTTCGAAGATATGCTTACCCGCTTCCGGAGATATTCCCGGGCCATTATCAATCACATTGATCACCACCTCGCCCGGCCCCGATTGCAGGCCAACACACACGGCTTTCCCGGCCGGAGTATATTTAATAGCATTGGATATGAGGTTAAACAGGATAATCTCAATCTTTTCCCTGTCTCCGTATATCAGTACCGTCTCTTCCGGCACGTTTAATTCAAAACTGATACCCGAAAGCCTGGCCTGCTGCACAAAACATAAAAATACCTCCCGGCAAACAAGGGTAATGTCCATTGGCGCAATTTGCAGGATCCCAGCGCCCGAATCGGCCTTACGAAACAGCAGCAGCTGATCAACAAGGCTTAACAGGCGCCTTGAATTACGATAAACAATATTAAGTTCCGCACGGTTCTCAGGGCCAATTTTGGCGAGCAAATCCCTTAAGGGGTTGATGATGAGCGAAAGGGGCGTACGAAACTCATGAGAAACGCCCGTGAAAAACTCTACGCGCCGGTCATTCAATTCGCGTTCCTTTTCCTGCAGGTCGCGCTGGTGTGCAGCGGCGGCATTGGCCAGTTGTACCTCATATTTAAGCCGCGTTTCCCTGAACCTATAACGCAGGTACCAGTAAACAACCCCCGCAAGCAACATCGCGTAAATGAGGTAAGCCCAGATGGTACGATACCAGGGCGGCAAAATAATGATATGAAGATGAATTTCACGGCTGATCCATTGCCCTTCGGCATTGGTACAGTTAATTTTTAATGTATACGTACCGGGTGCTAAACGGGTATAAAGCGCGTTACGCTGCCGCCCTGCATAAACCCATCCCCTGTCCCAGCCCTGAAGCATATAACGGTAACCGATCCTATCCTGCGCGGTAAATTCGATAGCTGCGAAACTAACGGCTATTGATGCCTGATCGTAAGGAATCTCTAACGACCGGATAACATTCCCGGCATTCGTCTTCACATAGTCCGGATAAGTACTTATGGGCTTATTGTTAATTTTAATATCAGTTATAACAATGTTGGGGATATCATGCAGGGGCAGGATTGCCTGCGGATGAAACATCGTGACACCATTGATCCCCCCAAACGCAAGCTGACCATTGTTTAGCCTTAAGCCCGCGTTAAAGTTAAACTCATTGCTCGCCAGGCCATCGCTTTCAAAAAAATTGGTAAAACTAACGGCTTTGGGATCAAATCGGCAAAGTCCGTTGTAAGTGCTTAGCCACAAACGCTTTTGCGCGTCTTCCAAAATGGCCAGTACCGTATTATTACTAAGTCCGTTACTGGTGGTATAGTGACGAATTATTTTTTTCTTAGATGCTGAAAAATACAACAAACCGGCCTCTGTGCCTAACCACATGTCGCCGTTATCTGCTTTCTGCATTGACCTTACCGCTTTGCCTACCGGATAAAACTTATGTGCGTTGCTTTTTTGATCAATCTTATAAACACCTTCGAAATTTCCTGCCCAAAGGTTTCCAAAATGATCTTCGCCCATTGACAGGATGTTGGTCAGTGCCGCATCATACAACCTGAATTGGTTGTTGTGCTTATCATATAGAAACAGCCCGTCCTGTAAGCCGCTGGCCCAAAGATTTCCAGCATGGTCCAGGTACAGACACCAGAACACTATCCGGCTGGCAACTCCCTGCCTGTCTATACCCCGAAATGTAGTGAATGTATTGGAACCCGGCTGGTACAGGTTAATACCGCCTCCATAAGTGGCAATCCAGGTCCTCCCTTCCCTATCCCCGGCAATACTGGTTACAAAATTTGAGCTTAGGGTTCCCGGCTGTGAAGCATCATGGCGAAAATTGGTGAAGTGATGCGCCTGCCGGTCCCAAATACTCAATCCGCCGCCGTCGGTACCTATCCACAGCCTGCCATCGGGGGCTTCATATAACGATTTAACAAAGTTACTGATAAGGCTATTGGCGTTCAGGTCATTATGCCTGATATTTACAAATCGTTCTTTCACCTCATCAATAACATTTACTCCGCCCCGTAATGTACCGATCCACTTTCTGCCTTCGCGGTCTAAAAACAAAGCATAAACAGCACCACTTGAAAGTGAGTGCTCATCACTTCCCGCAGGCAGATAGCTGATCTTGTCGCGTCTGCTATCCAGGACCTGGATCCCGCCGCCATCAGTACTCACCCAAAGTGTACTATCGGGCATGACTTGCAGGCTCGTTATCCTGCCCGATTTGAAAGGCCCGTTAAACTCATCAAAAAGACGGTCATATTGCCCTGTTTTGAAATCATAATGGTGCAGGCCCTGGGTTGTGCCTACCCATAAACCATTGCCCTCCGGATAAATACAGGTAGCGCCGGTAACCGAAGGGTTCAATAACTTCAGACTACCGTGTGCGGCATCGTATTTAAAAAGGCCGGCGGCGCTGATCAGCGCATAGATCTGGTCGCCAGGCCCAACATACAACGCGCTAACGCTATAACCCTGTACAGCTTTTCCGTTATCATAGTATGGTATAACACGGCCGGTTCGTTTTCCCTTATCCATAACAATAAGGCCGTTGGAAAGGGAGGCAATGAAGATGCGCCCCGAACGATCTGTTTTGATATCCCTGATAAAGGATGTCACGGGTTTTTCTTTGCCGGCCAAAATTGCATAGGCCGGAGAAAACTCTTCAGTTACCGGATTTAAGATACTTATGCCCTGGCGCGTACCTACCCATAAATTATTGGCTGCATCCTCTGCAATACAATTAATAAAATTATGAATAATTGAATGTTGCTTTTCGGGCTGGTTGCGGTAAATACGGAAGTCATATCCGTCAAAACGGTTCAGGCCGTCGTAAGTGCCAAACCACATATAGCCTGAATGATCCTGGAAAATGCACCGTACTTCGCTGTTGGAAAGCCCGTCTTTGAGGCCAAGCCGCTGAATATTGGGTAAAGCAAGCGCCGCGGCATTGCTGTTTAAAATCAATACTCCTAAAATAATTACACAACACCAACGTGCGGCTGCTTTAAAAGGCCGCATACAGGAGGATGCCGGTTGTTGAATACTGCTCAATTTGAATATAAGTGCCGCGAAACATTTGGTTTGTGTTTCAAAAACTGTCCCGTCAGGTTAAACATTACTCCTGGCGCTTCTTTTTAGGTTCCTGATTTATTTTCTGAACAATTGAATTCCAGCTTTTTTTGATCGTTTGTTCGTCTGCTTTCGGATTCTTTATCTGAAATAGTTCTAAGGGTTCCGCTTCGTTTCGCTTTTTTTTCATAAATCGATACACTATCATGTCTGCACCCTGTAACATTTTACTCAAAACAAAAATATAATTATCTGACAAATAAAGAACAAGGATTATATCCGTGCCCCAACCGATCATTTTCCTCAATATTCCCTGCTGTTTATCCTTAACAAAAAGGGCTTCCTTTCAGAAGCCTTATTATAACCAACTTAGCTAAACCGGACGGTTTATTAGGGGAGAGTTACAACAAAGACAATCCCAAACAGGTTTGATACTCATTTTTTTAATTTTTTTATTTCGGATAAATTACACCAGTAACCTTGCGGATGAATCCCTTATGATCAGTTTGGTTTTCAATAAAATATTTTGCGAATCGATTATGTGGTTATCCTGAAGCTCTTCCAATAAAATTTTGGTAACCCTTAGCCCGATCTCTTTAATTGGCTGGGCAACAGCGGTTATGGCCGGATTGAAAAGGGCAAAATTGTTAATATCATCAAATACAGCAACACCGATATCTCTGGTAATTATCAGTCCTGATTCCTTGAGGGCCTGCAGGCCGCTTAAGGCGAGATAGTTGGTTGCAAAAAAAATGGCATTTATATCCTTTTTACTTTTCAGGAGGCTTTTAAGGTTCTGGACGGTTTTGTGTGGATCTTCATTATAGATAATTTCTTTTAGGATAGATGGCAGCCCGTGTTTTTGGAGAGCCGCGTGATAACCGTTAACACGTTCGTTCATTTGATCCTGCCCGGCCGCAAGCGTAACCATGGCAATGTTCCGGAAGCCGTTATCTATCAAATGTAAAACAGCAGCCTCGCTGCCGCGAAAATTATCGACAAGTACTTTAGAACATTGCAGATCAGGCGAGGCGCGGTCGAACGCCACTACCGGGTAACCTTCCTTTACAAGCTGGTTGATATCATCGTCCAAGCCGGCAGTAGGCGCCACGATATACCCATCCACCTGGTAATTTTTAAAGGTTTGCAGCAGGTCACGGGCGATAACGGTCGAATTTTCAGAGCTGCCATAAATAACGCGGTAACCTTCTTTATAAATATGCTCTTCCACAACCCTGGCGATGGCCGAAAAAAAAGGATCGCTGATATCTTCCACAATCATGCCCACCGTTTTACTTTTTCCTGTCCGCAGGCTGGCTGCCAGCCGGTTTGGCCGGTAACCTACCTTTTCAACAAACCTCAGTATTTTATTTTCCAACGCCACGCTGATGCCATATTGCCTCGCCTTGCCATTAAGAACATAGGAAACAGATGCTTCTGACACTTTTAACGCGGCAGCAATATCTTTCAAAGCCAATTTTTTTTTCATTTCGCCCAAAGCAGGATCCTCCTTAAGTCAAACTAACACAATCATTAATAACGCAGCACAACAACATCTCCGCCCCCTATTTTATTTGAGGTCTTAAGATAACCGCCTGGCCCCCTTTTGCATCCAGGTCAACAACAAAAGCATCATTGTGCCTAAGCTCAACCTTTTTTACCTGTATGCCGCCCTGTCCGTCATCGCCATAAACAGTAGCGGTGTATACCTGATTTTTTTCCAGGAAATCGAGCTTGAAGCTTCCTCCCCATTTCTGAAGGCCTGCAGCGCTACCGAGGTACCAGATACGGCCTTTACGGCGTGCTACGGTAATGCCTTCGCCTATCTCTCCCTGTACATATTTGCTTTCGTCCCATACAGTGGGCACATATTTAAAAAATTCAATGTCTGCCTCATCCTTATAATCCTGCGACCGCCCGTACCAGAAAATCGCCTGGAGCGGGTCAAAGTATACAATGGTCAGGGCCATTTGCTGGGCTTTGCTCACCTGGATATTTTTACTGTAATCATTCACCTTGTTGGGGTAGCAAAAGGTAAAATCGGCAGGGCCGGCCAGGTAACGCGTAAATGGCAATACGGTATTATGGAAAGCATCAGGACTGTTTTCATCGCCTCTGATCCCTTCCTGGCTCAGCACACACGGATACCGGCGGCTTAAACCTGTGGGTTTATAATGATCATGTACGTTGAGTATCATGCCATAATCATTTCCTTTTTTCATGGCCGAATCAAGCCAGGCAAGGCCTTTCTGCGTGCCGCCATCTACAAACCCAAACTTTAGCCCGCTAACTCCCCACTTTTTATAAAGCGGCAATATGATATCTATCTTAGCTTTGAGCCCCACATAATTTACGTATAAAATAACGCCGATGCCTTTTTGCCGGGCATGGGCAATGATATCCGGCAAGTGGAAATCAGGTAAGTATCTGGTAGGATCAGAGGTAGTTCGAAATTCGGCACCGTACCAGCCTGCATCAACCAAAATGTATTGAAAGTTCATTTTTTGAGCAAAATCAATTCCATCAAGGGCGCCTTGCGTATTGATAGGTACCCTGAAAACCTTTCCGGGTTTTACATAATCAGGCACCTCATTACTAAGTGGTTTAACCAGTTTAAGATTAAGCTGACTAAACGCGTGCAAACCTATGGCAGTACTGCTGCAACTGATGGTTCGCCAGGGAGTAATGAGACTATCGGTGAACCGGATTAATGAATCCTTCCGAACCGATTTAACGCGATGGTCGCGGTAAATGGTATCCGTATAAAATTGTAACGACAGGCTATTGGGGCGGCTGCCGTGAACCAATACGCATTTGGTGTAATTGCGGTTATCGGCTTCGCCTATACTTATATATGACTGTGCGGCGGTAAGCGTTGAAGGAAGGTCACTGGTACCCGGCAATGAATCGACCATAACCGGCCGGAAAACAGATTCTTCGTGATACTGGTAAATGCGATAGCTTGTTGCAAGGTTAAACTCCGTTAGTTCCGATTTAAGTTGTACAATGCTATCACCAAGCTGCTTACAGACATACCTAAACGCCAGGCTTCCATCATATACCCTTACGATAATATCATAATTACCTCTGCCAGAGGTGCAATGAAGCATGAGCTCGTTACAATGGTTTACCAGGCTGGCATCTTCTCCCAGCGGCCACAAAAACTTTTCATTGATTTCTTTTTTGGCCGATCCCTTTAACGTGATACCCCGAACTAATGAAGAACCGGTAGTTTCGATCCCCAAACGCGACCAGTTAACAATTAACCGTGTGTTGAAAATTAACCGATAATACAGCTGCCCTTGCTCATCCAGTGAAAATTGCGCCCGCGTACGGTTATCTGGTGAATAAAGCAGTGCAACAACCTTTTGCTTTGCGGACACAGCATTATTGCAAAAGGGAGAAAGGGCTAAAAAAAAGGCAAAAAAAAGGTATTTATTCTTCATTGTTCAGGATACGGGGCAACAACAGTAATAAGGACAAGCAATGCTCTTAAATATACTCAAAGAGATTAGTGATTTAGTTCAAATTGTTCAGGGTATTTCATTAGGGCACATTATCTCCGGCAAATGCAGTTATTTTTTCGATATAGTTTTTTTATTGAGTATGAGAATCCGCCTTTATTGTCTTCCTCTATACACTATAAAAACTTCTATGAACAAATTCCTGGCACTGACATGTGCAGTCGTATTTTTATTAAAAACAGTCAAGGCAGAAATCATAACTTATAAAGCACCCGAAAGTAACTTAGTTAATCATACAATTAAAGTAGATGTGCGGCAGGGCACAGGCAACTGGCAGCCCTTAGATGTATATACCGCCGATGTAGCGGCTCGTTTTGACGCGCAGCGCATTATTAAAAAAACCACTTTTACTTATTTTGATTGTTCCGGTTCGATAAAGCTTCGGGTTAAGCTAAACCAGGGGAATATCAAAGAAGTAAGGATCAGACCTACGGCATACGGCATCAAGCCCGAGGTTAAAGGCAACGTTGTGGAATTTGAATTAAACGCTTCGCAATATGTTTCATTAGAGGTAAACGGCAACATTTTTGAAAACCTGCAGATTTTTGCTAATCCTATAGAAAACAGCCGTCCCACAAAAGCCAATGCGCAAACACTTTATTTCGGCCCGGGCATCCATAAAATCGGCCGGATGGTGATCCCCTCGGGTAAAACCGTGTATGTGGCCGGCGGCGCTATTGTTGAAGGCTCATTTGTTATAGATCATGCAGAGAACGTCAGGATCTGCGGCCGCGGAATCCTTACACAGCACCCGGTACAGGGCGACAGCGTTAAACCCCAAAATACTACAGGAACACTCTCAAAATTAAGGAATGACCATTTGATCATCCAGAACAGCAATAACATCAGTGTCGACGGGATCATTGAATTACCAACGGGTTATTCTATTTTGATGGGCGAATCAAAGCATGTGAGTATAAGTAATTTCAAAGCTTTCAGTGCAACCGGTAATGCCGATGGTATCGACATCTTTTGCAGTCAGGATATTAAGCTTGATCATATATACATGCGAAACTCTGACGATTGCATCGCCATTTACGGTCACCGCTGGAACTATTACGGCAATACCTCAGATATCTCAATTAACAACGCCATTTTATGGGCTGATGTAGCCCATCCCCTGCTGATTGGTACGCACGGCGATACTGACCACCCGGATACCTTACAAAATATCCGGGTTCAGAATATGACTGTACTTGACCATAACGAAAACCAGCTTGATTACCAGGGCTGCATAGCACTTAATGCCGGCGACAGCAACCTGATCAGGAATGTCAGTTTTGAAAACGTGGAGATTGAGGATATCCGCAAGGGGCAACTGTTTAATTTAAGGGTGATGTACAACCGAAAATATAACACCTCTCCCGGGCTGGGGATCGAGAACATACTGTTCAGGAATGTTAATTATAACGGCAAGCGGGCTAATATGTCTGTTATAGTCGGCTACGATGACAAACGCGGCATCAGGAACGTTATATTTGAAAACCTGAAGATAAACGGCACCCTGATATTCGATAAGATGCCGGGCAAACCCGGCTTTTATAAAACAAGTGACATTGCCAATATATTTGTGGGTGAACATGTAGATGGGATCCAGTTTCTGAGCAAGGATTAAGCCGGATAAACGTAAGGCTTATTGACCATCTCGTCATACGCATTATTTTCTTACGCCTCCAATTTCATAAACGGTGTTCGGAATAAAAAAGCGCAGCAGTGTGTGATTTTTTTCCTATCAATAATTGAAAAAATGTTCCGAACAGCTATGTCTTTTTCTCTTCTCCCCCCACTTAGCTCCCATACTAAAGAGACTTATTCCGAGCGATTTAAAGTCGAAAGCCTGGCTTAAAAATTTCAAAAACACCACATTTCTGTGAGTATCATTTACAGCAGTCATTGTCTTTGATGTGTCTGATTATAAAACTGTTTTGTTCCACGTCCTTACACGACTTCCAAACATGCCGGAACGGCAGTAAACATGTTTACCTAAACAATTAAACCATGAAAAAACTTTTTACGCTTTGTAATTATTTGACAGGTACACACCGGCGGATAAGGCTGCTGTTGTTTTCGCTGTCGATGTTTGTCACGATGGGTGTATGCGCCCAACCTTTTATCCATCCTGGCGTGGCCTTTAACCGGGCGGATTTGGACCAGTTGAAAGCCAACATTAGCCGCGAACCATGGCTATCCGGTTATAACGCATTTAAAAACGATTCGCATTCGCAATTAGGTTATGGGCAAAAGGGGCCTTTTGCAACAGTTACAAGAGCGCCCAACCTCAACAACAGCGCCTGGATTGAAGACATGCAGGCCGTTCACAACCTGGCCTGGATGTGGTGGTTTACAGGCGACTCTACTTATGCCCGCAAAGCTACTAATATGTTGGATGCCTGGGCAGTAACCAATACTACATGGGGCGGCGGAGAATCTATGCTGGATATTGGCGACTATGCCCAGTATTGGGGCGTAGGTGCTGAAATTCTTCGTTGTACTTTTCCCGGTTGGACCGCGGCAAATACACAGCATGTAAAAAATTATTTTGCCAATGTTTTATTTCCTACTTCCTGGGTGCCAAGTCCCTTGCGCGACGCGAATAAAGGAGCTCTTCAGTTAAAAATAGCTCTTGCCGCATCCGTTTTTTGCGATGATGTAACCCGGTTTAACCAGGCGGTGGAAGTGTACCGGATGGATGCCGGAGGAGGGATGCGCAATTCATTGCCCGGTGGCGAAGTTGGAGATTCGGGCCGGGACGACCATTGGCGTGTGCAGGCAGCAGCATTGGCCTGGGGCGCAGAAGTTGCCTACAAGCAAGGTGCAGATATGTTTGCCGAATTGGATAACCGGGTATTAGCTATCGGTGAGTTGTATCATAAATACGCTTTTGACGGCGCAACAATGACCTTTATCCCGTTGGGAGGGTATGCAAGTTACTGGACCGGCTGGGGAATTCAGCCCGGAGCAAGGACCGGCGATATGACTAATCTTATTTACAGCGCTTATGCTGTACGCAAGGGCATACCTACTCCTAATACCGACAGGATGAGGGCTGCGTTAATGCAGCCCGGTGCAACCAATTATTCTCCGGCCGGCGGCAATTTCTTATACCTGAAATCATCAGATACGTCTACCGCTGTTAAATTGCCACAGGTGTATTATCCTGCTGATCATGTGCAGCCGGTGAGCAATCTAACAAATATAGATATCGGTAATACCGGATTGGCGGGCAGCGCCTCCTATAATAACGGGGTTTGGACACTTCAAGGTGCCGGAACTTCCACCAGTAATGCCTTCAGCTTTAATTTTAAGAAAATTAGCGGCGATGCGGGCCTGGTGGTAAAAGTTGAGAATATGTCGTTAAATACCGGTGGTTGCGGGGTCATGTTACGCCAATCGTTGGCGCCCGGTTCGGCTTTTTATGATATTTTCCTTAAAGCGACAGGCGGTGCCGGAAACCACTACCAACCCAAAGCCCCCTGGTGGTTAAAAATTGAGCGTGTAGGTACCCGCATATTTACATACCATTCGCAGGATGGCATTAGTTGGACCGGGCTCGGTTGCTGGTATTCTGCAACAGGTTTCCCCACTGATTTGTATGCCGGATTTTATACCCTTTCCAGTAATAACTCGGCACTAAATACCGCCACGTTCAGTAATGTGGCCTATAGTCAATCTGCACCTGCCGGGTCTCCGGAGATTAGCAGCGCTACCACCGCCACAGCTACCAGTGGTGCGCCTTTCAGTTATAACATCGTAGCCAGTGCTAATCCATCTTCTTATAGTGCCACTGGCTTACCATCGGGGCTTAGCATTGATGCGGTTACCGGTATCATCTCGGGTACACCTACCACGTTAGGGCAAAGCGAAATTACCATAGCAGCCACTAATGCCAGCGGCACCGGCACGGCAACGCTCATGCTGAATGTGGTCAATAACCAGGCGCCGGCAGCGCCCGCTTCAGCTGCGGCAGCGGTTGTTAACGCTACACAAATTAATATTTCCTGGGTAGCTTCAGCCAATGCTACCAGCTATTCGGTAAAACGGTCGTCGTCATCCAACGGGCCGTTTACCACTATACAATCAGGTATAACCAACACATCATATATAGATGCCAGCCCTGTACCCGAGGTAAGCAATTATTATGTTGTGACCGCGCTTGCCGGAACATTGGAAAGCGGAAACTCGAATGTTATTTTCTCATCCGTACCACCGGCTGCCCCGGCGCAGCCTGCGGCTGTTAATAAAAACAAGGAGGTTGACTTGAGCTGGAATGCAGCAGCAGGGGCGGCTACTTATAATGTAAAACGCGCTACCATAAGCGGCGGTCCTTATACTACCGTAGCCAATGTTTCAACTACGGTATACGCGGATCTGAATGTAAGCAACGGAAGCCCATACTATTATGTTGTTTCATCTGTTGGCCAAACCAAAGAAAGCTCCAATTCGGCCGAAACATTTGGCGTACCCGGCTCAAGCACTTCAACATGGAGCCAGCAGCCCGAGTCCGACTCGCTTACCCTGGCCCGGAACTGGCAGGAAAACGCGACACCGGTTAATCCAGCCATTATTACTTTTCAAAATAGTGCAGATACCGTACTGACCAACGACATCCCAAACCTTGTAGCCTCGAGGATCCAGTTTAATGCAAACGCCGGCAGCTATACCATTGACGGCGCAGCAATTCACTTGCGAAATGACCTGGTTAATAACAGCTCTGGGTATCAAACCTTGAAGATGCCTGTAACCCTCGATACATTACTAAATGTAAACACCCCCAATGCGAGCGGCACTGTAGCATTAACCGGGCAAATAACAGGCACAGGCAGCCTGCTCAAGAACGGTATCGGGTTTCTGTATGCAGGGGGCAACAACACCTACTCCGGCGGTACTATCCTCAACGGAAACGGGCAAAGCTGGCCGCCGGTTTATGGCATGGAAGTATCGGGAACAAGTACAGGAGCGCCTTCCGCCCCTACATCAGGCCCGCTCGGTACCGGAAAAATAACCATGAACGGCGGCGCGCTTTTTTCGGCCAACGGCGATGCTACCTTGTACAACGATATTGAAATCGCTGCCGGAAAAACCAGTTATTTTTACCAAACCAGCAACGCCCTGAACCTTTACGGGCGGCTTACCGGCAGCGGAACAATTATTCAGGATGGTAACGTGTATGCCGGTTTACATTTGTTTGCCGATAACAGCAGCTTCACCGGGTACTTTGTATCCAAATTACGCAGCGGCAACTCACGTACCCGCTTTGAAGTACCCCAGTCAGGCAGCGCGAATGCTTCATGGAATCTTGACGCCAATGGTAATGATTGTCAGGGCATCATGTTCCCTACCGGTACTATCAGTTTTGGTGCGTTAAGCGGCCGCGGTGCTATCCGTACTGATGGTGGCGGCAGCCCAACCATCAGCATCGGTGCACTGAACCATAACTACCACCTACGGCGGAACGATGACCGGCAGTATGAACGTAGAGAAAGTTGGTACAGCTATTCTGACATTTACCGGTAACCAGGCTTATTCCGGAACAACGACGATAAAAAACGGCACTTATTTGCTCAATAACGATCCTAACAGCGGCACATTCACCAGTCCGGTGGTTGCCACGGCCGGCACGTTTGGCGGCAGTGGCAAAAGCACATCATCGGCTACTATTGGTACCGGTTCGGGTATAGGAGCGGTACTGGCACCCGGTAACCAGGCCATTGGCACCATAAAAGTGGGTACCCTCACCATGAATGCCGATGCCACCTATAAAGCAGAGTTAAGCACCAGTTCGGCCACCAATGATAAGGTAAGTACAGCCGTTGTTAATTTAGTGAACCAGCCTAAACTGCAGATCACGGCTATCGACTCGACCAGCCTGGCCCAGGGAAGTTCGTTCACTATCATTGATAACACCGGAAGCGCGGCAATATCCGGTACATTTAAAGGCTTGCCCGAACTTGCTCCGGTAACCGTTGGTAGTTTTACACTGCGCATCAGCTATAAAGGCGGTACGGGCAATGACGCTGTGCTGCTGGACGACCGGCCATTACCGGTAATTATCACCAGCGCGCCAACGGATACCACGCTGATAGGAAAACCTATGACTTATACGGTAACCGGAATTAAGTCGCCCAACCATTTTTCGGCCAGCGGATTGCCGGCCGGGTTACAAATTGATTCTTTATCAGGCAAAATTTCAGGAACACCAACGGAATCAGGCACCTTTAATGTAAGCCTGTCGGCAGGCAACGGCAGTACAACAGGTACTTCAACATTGGTACTCACGGTACTTAGCAGTGCTGTAAACTCTTTGACAGTTGCCGCGGGCGATGCCAAAAACATCCTTGAATGGCAATCACTTCCAGGCTACAGTTATAACGTTAAACGTTCAACAACTTCCGGCGGGCCATATACCGCACTTGGCTCGGTTAGTAACCTTACCTTCACCGACAGCAATGTAAGCAATGGCACAACCTATTTTTATGTGATAGCCCCTGCAGACAGTACCGGCGAAGGTACCAAAAGCACAGAAGTGGTTGCTAAACCCAATGCCGGGCAACGCGACTTTTATCAATTTGATGAGGTAAGCGGCAGCAAAGGCATTGATGCCTGGGGTGCCAATCATGCTGCACTCGCGGCAACAGCAAGTCGTGCTGCGGGTAAATATGGAAAATCTTTGCTGCTTGATGGTTCGGCGAACGCTTATGCAACATTGCCTGCCGGTATTTTCAGTACCTTGAACGATTTTACCATATCTGCCTGGGTGCGGATGGACGCCATAAGTACCTGGATGCGTGTTTTTGACTTTGGCTCAAGCACCACACAATACATGTTCCTTACTGTACAGGCCGGTGTTACCAACGGGCAGTCAACCATTCGTTACGCTACTAAAAACGGCTCGGCTGCAGAACAGAATATCAATTACAATTACACCTTCCCATTAAATACCTGGACCTACCTGGCGGTAACCCGGGCGGGCACTACTACTACACTTTATATAAATGGTACATCAGTTGCCTCCTCAACAAACATTACCATCAAACCATCGGCGCTCGGCAGCACCACACAAAATTACCTGGGCAAATCGCAGTTTGCCGATCCGATGTTCAAAGGCTCCATTGATAATTTCAAGATCTACGGCAGGGCATTAAGCAGCACCGAAATTGCTGCCGATATATTGGGCGATCAAACAATTACCTTCGCCTCCTTCAGCGGAAAAACATTCGGTGATGCAGATTTTGTACCCCCGGCGACAGTTTCATCAGGTTTAGCGGTTTCTTACAGCAGTTCAGATACTACTGTTGCCAGTGTGATCAATGGCAACATCCACATTAAAGCGGCCGGAACAACAACCATCACTGCTTCCCAGGCCGGAAACAGCAGTTTTAAAGCAGCTACTTCTATTAATCAAAGCCTCACCATTAGCCAAAACGCACAAACCATTACGTTTAATGCGATCCCTGCAAAAACAGTTGCCGACAGCGATTTTGCGGCCGGTGCTGTAGCCAGTTCTGGCCTTGCGGTAAGCTATAGCAGTTCGGACAGTACGGTAGTTCAGATAGCGGGCGGAAAGTTGCACATAACCGGTGCGGGTACCGCCGTGATCACCGCCTCCCAGGGTGGGAATGCTAATTATCTTGCGGCATCACCGGTTACACAAACACTTACCGTTAACAAGCTGAGCCAAAGCATCAGTTTTGCCGCGTTACCTCTAAGCAGGCCTGGCGATGCAGATGTCAGCCTGAATGCGACAGCTACTTCCGGGCTTACAGTTGTTTACACCAGCTCAAACTTAAACGTAGCTACGATAATCAATAATAAGCTGCATATTGTAGGCGCGGGCAGCAGTGCTATTACAGCGCAGCAAGGTGGCAACACTCGTTTTGACACGACAGCCTCAAGCAAAACCTTCATCGTATTGCCATACAATGTCCAGGTACAATCCTCCGATGGGGATAACAACCAGCCTGTAAACAATCTCATTAAGCCATTTCTGAAAATTGTTAACCAGGATTCTGTCGCCATTAATTTAAACGAACTGACCATGAGGTATTGGTTTACCGCGGAAAATTATGCCGGGATCAATTCGTGGATTGATTATGCCCAAATGGGGAACAGTAACGTTACCATGAAATATGTTCAGTTACCCAACCCGCGCACAGGCGCCCTGGGTTATATAGAATATGGTTTCCTGAATAACGGCCAGCTCAGCGCAGGCGGCAATTCCGGGGTTATTCAGTCGAGGTTTGCCAACCAGGACTGGTCAAACTTTTCGGAGGCCGATGATTATTCATACCTGCCATACACCGGGAGCTATGCCGCAAACAGCCATATCACCCTTTACCGCAACGGGCAGTTAATTTACGGTACCGAGCCTGCTGCAGTTACAGCTACCACGGCTTTTACTGTATCTTATCAAAACCAAAATCAAAGCACTTCCGGAAATACGATCAGTACCTACCTGGCGCTTAACAATACCGGAAACGTGCCTGTCAATTACAGCGATCTTTCCGTTCGTTATTGGTTTAGCCGCGAAGGCACAGCAGGATTGAATTTCTCGGTAAGCTATGCCAAACTGGGCAACAGCAAAATCAACAACCGGTTTGTTACTTTAAGTCCCCCTTTAACCGGGGCAGACACCTATCTTGAATTAACCATCGATCCATCGGCCAGTTCGCTTTACCCCTTAAGCAATACCGGTAACATTCAATACCAGGTTAATAAAACAGACTGGTCGGCATTTAACGAGGCCAATGATTATTCGTTTGCTGCTAAAGCTGCTATGGCGCTTAACAGCCATATTACCGTTTACTATAAAGATCAGCTGATTTATGGAACTGAACCTACATTGCTCAGCAGCAATTCGCTGGCTTCAACCATAGGTCAAAAAACCGGTATTGTACAGGATAACAGCGCACCTATCGGTACTGTTCAAAACAATGTGATCTACCCAAACCCGGTGGCTGCACGCAGCTTCAACATTAAACTAACGCCCGACCTGGAGCAGAAAGAGATCAACCTGGTTATCCGGGATAATTTTGGCAAGGTTATGCAAAGCGGCAGGTATCGTGGTTTTGGCGGTAACCTTGGGGTTCAGTTAACCCGCTCGTATATGACCGGTGTTTACTTTGTTCAGATCAACAATCTGGCACCATTGCGCATGATAGTAAGCCCATGATTTTAGCTAAAAGCAGAATGCACGAAGCTTAAAGCTAAAAACTTTAAAACGCAAAAAGGGATGGCAGTGCTGCCGTCCCTTTTGCTTTTACAGGAATCCCATTACCCCAGACAGAGAAAACGCTTCGTGTATTGAATATTAATACTCGGTAGCCCCAATATCAAAAGCAGTACCCGATGGGCGTACAGCATCATAAAAATCAAATTTTATGCCGTATGATAAAACGTTTGCCCCCTGATCGATAAGCGGCGATGACGGTTGTAAATGGAAATCATCTCCGTTGTAATCTACAAACCCGCAAACACTTACATCTGTGTTTACATAGTTATTTGATTCGGTAAGTTTAACGCTGGTGCTTTTTAAAATTATCGGCTGTACTGATGCCGATTGTATGATAGCATTATTAATAACAGTATTCATGGGGATAGTTTCGGAGTTTAACTTTATACCGCCTAAAACGGAGCCAACAATGGTATTATTGATAAACTGAAAATTCGGACCCGGCGTATACCGTGAATCAGCAAAAATACCGTAAGCTTTTGAGTCAATAATATAATTATTGAATACCTGGTTATCCCCAAGGCCAAGAACAATGATGCCGTTGCCGGGTGCATTCTTAACCAGGTTGTTATAGCATTGCCCGCCGGTACCTTCTCCTATTTGTATACCATTATTTTGATAGGAAGCAAACGGACTTATACCCGGGTTTTTAATGGTGTTACTATAGATCATGCATCCCGATGTAGCACTGCCAACCTGAATCCCTTCAGCACCGGTAGAGTCAACAAGGTTTTTGTAGATCCTGGCATTCACAATATCATGAGGTAAAACTGTACCGCAGGAAGTTGAAACGCCATTCTGATAAAAAGAATTTCCTATATAAAGGCCTTCTCCTCCTGTTTTGTGAACGTAATTATCATGAATTATTACATTACTCATCGTAAAATTGCCCCGCCAGGTTGCAGCGTCGCATGACGGATCGGTTTTTGCCATGATCCCCGCAAACCCGCTGTTACGGACCTCAACATTCGCGATCTCAAAATCCGAGCTCAGATAATCCATCGTCATACCGATGTTGCCGCCGTTTATATCAAACCCGTACTTAATTGAGGAAACCCCATTTCCCATTACCTTAAAATACTGGCAGTTTTGTGTCTTAAATGCATACGAGGCGGTAGTTTCAGCGGTAAATGACACCTTTCCGCCCTGGTTAACAATTAAGATAGGAGCGGCGGCTGTACCTTTAAAATTTTTAAGCAGCAAAGCCCCGCGTTCACCGGCGGGAATATATATTATAGCCCCCGCGGGGATATTTGTACCGTCAACCATCCACTCGGTAGTTTTAACGGTATAAGTATAGGTAGTTACCGGCTTGGTTTTCAAACTTTGCAGTTTTCCATCCTGCTGCGGAATTGAACTTGCCGGTGTCTCAATTTTGTTTATACTTTTTGAACACGCCAGGCATGATATTACCAGCATACCAGCTATCATGCTTAGTAAGTAATTGTTATTTCCCATTTATTAATCTGAAAGAGTTTTGATAATCAACCTGTCCCTGTTGTGCGGAACCGGCAGTTCTACGTTATTTTTTCAAATATTGTTGCCCGCACAATTAAATCGCCCGCTTGCAACGTTCAGGGACTTCGGTAATAAACAAAAATTGTAAAAAAGGGGGTTGCTTTAACAGCACATGCCTTGCATAGGGCTATCGCCGATGCAAAAGGCTTGCAGCTTATAACTGAGTGGAATTACCCTCCCGGACGCCCGTATGATTATATAAAGACCATTGTCGCTGACTTAGCCTCAATGGTCCATCCTGGTAAGATTAAACCTGTTTTACTTTACTGCGCTTAGCCTGCTGGTATTCAGTTGGTGTTGTACCGAATTGTTTCAGGAAATTACGGCCCAGGTGTGATTGAGAACTGTAACCTACCATGTTGGCTACTTCATAGATCTTATAATCACCTTCTTCCAGTAATTGCGCGGCAGCCTTAAGGCGGGTGATATTGATAAGCTCATTAATAGTAAGATTGGATATAGCTTTAACTTTGCGGTACAGCGTTGGCTTACTCATATTCATGAGATTGGCTATCTGCTCTACATCAAGCTCGGCGTTTTGGATGTTTTTATAGATAACACCATTTAGCTTATCCAAAAAGCTTTCATCAGGTTTTGAGTAGGCCATCGACTTGATATGCGCCAGCGGCGAGCTCGCAAAATGCTCCTTAATTTTATTACGGTTAATAAGCAGGTTAGCTATCTGCACCTGCAAATGTTCGGGCGAAAACGGTTTTTCGATATAGGCATCGGCACCAACCTCCAGGCCTTCAATTTTACTTTGCAGGGTATTTTTTGCAGTAAGCAGTATAATGGGGATGTGGCTGTAATCGAAATTGGTTTTAATGGTTTTGCACAGTTCAAATCCATCTATTCCCGGCATCATCACATCGCTTATAATAAGCTGAATGTTCTCTATGCCTATCATATCCAGCGCTTCCTGTCCGTTAAGGGCTTTAATAACCGAATATTTGTCGCTCAGATCATCCGAAATAAAATCAAGTATTTCAGGGTTATCATCCACTAAAAGTATAACTGGTTTCATAAAGTCAATATTCTCCTCTCTGTTACTTAGGTCTGCCTGCTCATATTCATCGGGGGTAATATGCAGGTCGAATTCTTTTTCCTGGTGAACAGGCAAAGTAAGGTTAAATATATTAAAATCGTTAATAGATTTATTCAACACCAATAAACCCTTATGCAATTCGGCTAAAGAGCGCGATAACGAAAGTCCTATCCCGGTGCCAATTTGTTTTTCCGACCCTTTCATCCTGAAGAAAGGCTCAAAGATCTTTTCGCGCATTTCGTAAGGGATCAGGTGCCCGTTATTCCTTATTTCGATGGTAAAGGTAGGGTCGTTAACCGGGTGATCAAGCAGTTCGATCTCAACAACAGAAGTGCTGTATTTGATGGCATTACTGATGAGGTTACTCATTATTTTGGTAAACGCTTCAATATCAACATAGGCATACACGGTTTTAACCGGATGTATAAAGGTATAACTGAGGTTCTTTTGTTCGGCCATGGGCTTAAACCGCAAAAAGGTATCGGCAAGCAGATCCATAATATCGGTTTTAACAAAGCTGAGGCTAAAGCCATTGGTTTCGGTTTTTCTGAAGTCAAGCAGCTGGTTGGTAAGATCGAGCAGCCGGTTGGTATTCTTTTCCATGATCTTCAGGTTGTTTTGAATATCCGGAACATGCTCCGCCCGCCTGATCACTTTTTCCATCGGCCCTTTAATAAGCGTTAAAGGTGTACGGATTTCATGGGCCACGTTGGTGAAAAATTCAATCTTAGCATTATAGATCTGTTTTTCCTTATCATTTTCAAGGGTTTCGATAATGCGCTTATTTTTTTCGCGGGTTTTACGGTGATAGCTTCTGAGCAGGTAGTAACCTGTTAGTAAAAATAACAGGCAGTAAGCAATGTATGCCCAAACGCTTTCCCAAAAAGGAGGTGCTATATCAATTTCAATACTTGTTTCTTTTTGGGTCCAGATGCCGTTATTGTTTGCCGCTTTTACTACAAAGGTGTAATGTCCGGGCTGCAGTTGCGTAAAATAAACTTTTCGGTTGCGTTTAAGTTCGGTCCAGCCTTTATCCAAACCTTTCATCGTGTATTTATATTGGGTCATTTCGGGCGATGGGAAGCTCAGCGCAGCAAAATCAATACTGAATGAAGATTGGTTATAATTAAGGTTGATCTTTTTTGTGGTGATGATAGATTGTTTTAATAATGAATCGGCACCATTAACAGAGATCTCTTTATTGTGCACCTGGAAACCGGTTATATAAACCGGGGCTATAAAGTAATTCTGCTTAAAACTGGCAGGGTTAAAGCTAACCATACCACGCACACAACCAAAGTACATGGTACCGTCGGCATCTTTAAAAGACGAGTTGTAGTTAAACTGGTCACTTAATAAACCGTTGGCTTTTGTATAAATTTTTATGCTCCCGGTATTATCATTAAAGCAAACCAGCCCCCGGGTAGTGCTGATCCATAGGTTTTTATGGCTGTCTTCTTCCAGTCTGAAAATGTAATTGCTCGGAAAGCCGTTATTGGTGTCATAAAACTTATAGCTATCCGCTTCGGGATCATATCTCCATAAACCCAAACCTTCGGTAGCAAACCATAGTTTGTGGTTACTATCCTCAAAAACGCCGTTAACCGTGGTGGTGTTAAGCACATTTTTAACGGGGTAACGATAGTTTAGCTTAGTGCTTGTATTGTTTGCCGGATTGTAGCAGTAAATACCATCCCTTACGGTGCCAACCCAAATTTTGCCCTTATGGTCTTCGGTTATGGCGTAAATGAAATCATATGGGGGTAATTTATCTATCAGGGTAAAATCCTTGCTTGCCAAATTATACCTGTAAATGCCACGGGTAGTACCAACAAAAATGAGCCCGCTGCGGGTTTTGCAAAAGCAAATTATAAAGTTGCTTTTGAGGTCATTATTTCTGCTTCCGGCCAGGTAAACGCGTTCAACCTTGCCGGTTTTAATGTTCATGATATCCAGTCCCCGTTCAAAAGTACCTACAAACAGTTCATTGCCTAATGCTAATATACCGTGGATGTTGGTATTGGAGATGCTGGCACTTCCGCCGGGATTATAATGGGTCCAGGTGTTATCGGGAGCCAATTTGTTTAACCCGTTATCTTCGGTGCCCATCCACAGGTTGCCATACATGTCTTTGGTAATTTCGCGCACCACGTTTCCTTTAAGGGAATTTGGCTCAGTGTCGGGGTAAAATTTGTTAAAGGTTGAATATTGTTTAGGGTAATAGTTGAGGCCGCCAAAATAAGTGCCTGCCCAAACCCCGCCTTCCGAATCCTTATAAAGGCAATAAACGGCATTATCCGATATGGAGTAAGGGTCATTGAAATGCTTTCTGAGATTAAGAAATGTGCCCTTTACCGGGTTATAAATAAATACGCCCGATTCTGTGGCTATCCAATATTCTGTATCGCTGTATTTTAAAAAATCGCGCACGTAAACAGCCGTTTTATCCGGGTTGTAGTTAAGCAGGTCCTTGTAGGTATAGGTTTCAGCATTAAATTCCTTAAAACCATGACTATTGGTACCTACAAATATTTTGTTGTTACCGGCATAATAAATCTTCTCAATAAACTTTGAGGTAACTTTATCAGTTGGCTTAAACACGTTGTAAGCGGTAAAAGTGCGGCTTGCCCGGTCAAATTTCTCCATTGCGCCGGTTGAAGAAGAAGCCCACACTGTACCATTAATGATTACTACAGACGTAGCCTCAAAATGCTGCGAAGGCCAGTAATCAGTTCTTTCGCCGGTTTTTGTGTTATATCTTATTAATGAAGCTCCGGCTACAAACCAGCAATTATCATGTTCATCAAAAGTGATACTGCGCACACCGTTAATATTTGCCGTATTGATATGTGTAAATGTTTCTGACAGGGGATCATACTTATCAAGGCCCTCGTCGGTACCTATCCAAAGCGTACCTTCTTTATCAAGGCACAGGGTATGCACCATGTTGTTGGAGATGGTGCTCTTATTTGCAGGGTTATGTCTGAACGTTTTAAAGGTATAACCATCAAAACGGTTCAGGCCGTCCTTAGTACCAAACCACAAAAAGCCGCGCCTGTCCTGCATGCTGCAGTAAACGGTATTATGCGATAACCCATGCTCAACCTGGTAATGCTTGAAGTAGTAGGTCTGGGCATTGCAAATACCGCATGATACTGTAAAAAATAATAGAAATATGTATAGTGGTTTCAAAATAATCAGCTTAACGCAAATATAGCCAATCTGTTGCAGCGTTTCCCTTCTCCCGAAAATTGATACTTTTTGACTAAGTATTGATATGATTTGGTTAAGCGCCGGGGCCAAAATCCTTTTTCTTTACAACATGATTTTAGATATGTCAATTGTACATTTTTAAAATCAAAACTTAACCAATTAATAGATCATTTATGAGAAAATTTTTACTACTCAGGCATGGGGGAAACCCTCATGTGCAGTGGCCGCCCAGTAAATGGAGCCCCAAAGTAATGCTAATCGCTTTTTTCATCATGACCGGTTTCCTTTTTTCGTTTAGCGCATCCGCGCAAAATAAAATTAAGGTAACAGGCAACGTGGTTGATACCACCGGCCAGGTACTTACCGGCGTAGCCGTACGGGTACAGGGCACACAGGGGGGTACCACAACCGATGCGCAAGGCAATTTCAGCATTAACGTACCGGGTGCAAACAGCACTTTGGTTTTTACTTACATCGGTTTTACTACACTCGAATTACCGTTAAACGGCCAAACAGCCGTAAAAGTGCGGTTGCGTGCCACAAACTCGGCTTTACAGGAGGTGGTTGTTACGGGTTACGGTACGCAAAAGAAGGCATCTATCACAGGTGCCATTTCAACAGTTACCAGTAAAGACCTCGACCGCGTACATGCCGGTTCAACTGTAAGTACAGGTTTGGCAGGTAAAATTCCGGGGGTAACTTTCAGGATGTCTGAAGGCAGGCCTGGTGCCAGCGCCAGCATCCAGATACGTAACATGGGTACACCTTTATATGTAATTGACGGGATCCAGCAGGATGAAGGCCAGTTTAACAACCTTGCTCCTAACGATGTGGAGAGTATCTCGGTATTGAAAGACGCTTCGGCAGCTATCTACGGTGTACGTGCGGCTAACGGCGTAGTGGTGGTAACCACCAAAAAAGGCGCTGGTGAAGCCCGCATCAATATTGATGCTTACACCGGTTACCAAAACTGGTACAGGTTCCCCAACGTGTTAACCAATTCATATGATTACATGCGTTACCGCGCTGATGCCGAGGTTAACAGCAATGGCTCAACCAGTATTACCCAAGCCGAGCTTGATAAGTATAAAGCCGGCACCGAAAAAGGTTACCAAAGCTTTAACTGGCGTGATTATGTTTTGAAGGCCAATAACAACGCCCCGCAAAACTCGGTAAATGCCAATTTTACCGGCGGTAACGACAGGGTTAACTATTATGTTTCGGCAACTAACCTTTATCAAAATTCGCAGTTGGGTAAAGAGTATAAATTTAACCGTTCAAATATCCAGTCGAACGTTTCGGTTAAAGTGGCCAACGGTTTAAAAGTAAGCCTGGACATTAACGGGCGTATCGAAACCCGCGAAAACCCTGGTGTACCGGGTGGCGATGATTACTTCCTTGCCCGTTTTGCCGTATTAAGAAATACGCCTCTTGAGCGTCCTTATGCTAATGATAATCCCGCATACCTCAATGATATCGGTCATACTGAGTCAAACTATGCCTTCCTGAATAAAAAGCTTTCAGGACTTTATCACAGTGATTGGCGAGTACTTCAAAGTAACTTTGGCGTTGAGTATCAAATACCGGGAGTAAAAGGATTGAATGTGAGAGGTTTGTACTCTTATTATATTGCTGATTATTTGCTTAATAACCAGGAGTACACGTACAATGCGTATACCTACAAGCCGGCTACCGATACTTATGATGTAACCGGCGGCAGCACTAACCCATGGCGCGAACGTGAGCAGCGTAAAGAGTTTGCCAAAACTTACCAATGGCAAATTAATTATAACAACAGTTTTGGTAAACATACCATTGGCGCTACGTTTGTTTCTGAACGTATTGAGTTAAAACATTTACGTAACTGGATCCATGCTTCGCCAATTTCAAATAACCTGCCATTGATCTACTTCCCAACAGCCGATCAATACCAGGATAGTGATAATACCGAAACCCGCATAGGTTACATTGGCCGTGTAAACTATAACTATGACAACCGCTATTATTTGGAAGCTTCGGCAAGGCGGGATGCATCATACCTGTTTGCCCCTGATAAACGTGTGGGTTATTTCCCTGGTGTATCTGCCGGCTGGCGCATCACACAGGAAGGTTTCATGAAAAAACTATTAGGCGAAAACAGTATCCTGAATGATTTGAAATTCCGTGGTTCATACGGTGTGTTAGGTGACGACCGTGATCCGGGAAATTCAGCTAATCCTATTGTGGCCCCATATGCTTATTTGCCAGGTTACAACTACAACCAGGGCACCTATATTTTTGATGGCAACGCGGTTATCACTTCAAGGGATAAAGGGATCCCTGTAACCCGTATTTCATGGCTGAAAAGTAAAATTACCGATGTTGCTGCCGATTTCAGCTTGTTTAACAGTTCACTGAATGGTACTATCGATTATTTCTATCGTAAACGTACCGGCTTGTTAGGTACTAAAAATGATGTTGTGGTACCTATTGAAATAGGCTACTCTTTGCCGAAGGAAAACGCGAGCAGCGATTCGCAACGCGGTTTTGAGATCTCGCTTAACTATAACGGTAAAATTGGCAAAGCAAGCTATAATATAGGCGGTAACTTTGGCTACACCCGCCAAAAAAACCTGCAAAGCTATAACCCGCTATTCTTTAACTCATGGGATCAATACCGCAACTCGACCGAAAACAGGTACTCGCATATCGACTGGGGCTACCAGGTTATTGGCCAGTTTACGTCGCAGGAACAGATCAACAACTATACTATCAACAACGATGGCAAAGGTAACCGTACCTTATTGCCGGGCGACCTGATGTATAAAGATCAGAATGGCGATGGAAAAATTGACCAGTATGACGAGCGCCCTATAGGTTTCGGTTATGGTACACAGCCTAATATCAACTTCGGCTTTACAGTTGGTGCTGCTTATAAAGGCTTTGATTTCCATGCCGATTTTTCAGGTGGTGCAGGTTATACCTGGTTCCAGAATTATGAAACCCGCTGGGCGTTCCAGAACAATGGTAACTTGAACTCGATATTTGAAGACAGGTGGCACCGCCAGGATATGTTTGATTTAAACAGTCCGTGGGTACCGGGTAAATATCCGGCAAACAGGGTGAACCCAGGTTTTGGTCATAGCGATTACGAGCTAAACGGCCAGCGTAACTCAACTTTTTGGTTGCATAGTGTAAGGTATTTAAGGGCCAGGACTTTAGAACTGGGCTATTCATTGCCGACTGATATGCTTAAGAAAGTGAAGATCAGGAGAGCGAGATTTTATGTTAACGCGTACAACATGTTTTCATTTGATAACCTGAAACAGTATGGCGTTGACCCGGAAACTACCGATGATAATGGTTTACAGTTTCCGCAAAGTAAGGTACTCAACTTCGGCGTTAATTTAACCTTTTAATTAATTCCTAAAGTTTAAAAGCAAATGAAAAAGATTTCAATTATAACAATGCTGGCAATCTCGGTAGTAGCGGGATCGTGCAGAAAAGATAGTTCATTTTTAGATGTGCCGCCTAAACAGGTGCTGCCAACAGATCTGGCATTTTCAGACCCTGCCCTGGTACTTTCAATCCTTGGCGATCTTTATGACAGACAACGCGATTTCTCAAGTTTAGATGGTTATCCCTCAAGAGAATATCCTCAGTCACCAAATGGTGACAGGGAGCCGGGATGGCGCACATTCGCTGATTTCAGCGAGGCTTTCCCTTCAGAAAATGGCAGCAGCTTCCTTGTGCAACGTACAGGCTGGGGCTACGGCGAATGGGCAATATGGGATTATGGTTATATCCGCGACCTGAACCTTTTTATACAACGTGCAACCGCGGCCACCAAACTTACCGAAGGTGATAAAGCGCGTTTTATTGCCGAGGCCCGCTTTTTACGCGCTAACTATTATTTTGAAATGGTTAAACGTATGGGTGGCGTTCCGTTAATTACCGATCCGTTGGCTTATGATTACTCCGGTAACGTTACCCCGCTTCAAAGGCCGCGTGCTAAAGAATCAGAAGTATATGATTTTATTATCAGCGAAGCAGAGGCTATTAAATCAATACTCCCGGCAGATGTTAACCAAAAATCAAGGGCAACTAAAGCGGCAGCATTAGCCATGGAAGCAAGGGCTGCACTATATGCAGGTTCAATTGCAAAATATGGCGCCACTACGCCCCAGGTATCATTACCGGGGAACGAAGTTGGTATTCCTTCTACGCAGGCTAATGCTTATTATACCAAAGCATTGAGCGCTTCTCAGGAAATTATTAACGGTTCGGCAGGCAGCTACCAGTTATACAAAGTACTTCCTGACCTGAGCGATAACTTCGCTGCTATTTTCCTTGATAAAAGCAGTGTAAACCAGGAAGCTATATTTGTTGAGGACTTTAAAGCCAACGGCGGTAAAGTACACGGGTTTACCACTAATGATCAGCCATTCTCAATGTCCGACGAAGGTTTGGACGCAGGTCGTTTAAATCCGTCGTTGAACCTGGTTGAGGCTTTTGAAAAGCTGGATAATACCTACGCGCCAATTGCAACAAAAGATGCGGGAGGTAATCCTGTGTATTATACCAACCAGCTTGACGCTTTTGCAGGCAGGGATGCACGACTTGCAGGTACGGTATTGTTACCAAATGGCTTATTCAAAGGTAAAAGGACTGAGGTTTTTGCAGGCTACCAGCTTGGCGATGGTACAGTGATCAGCAGCGGCGACGCTACTATAACACAGGATGTACCGGGACTTGGTAAAAATATCCAGGTTGTTGGCAAAGACGGCCCTGTTAATGGATTGGAGTTTCGCACGCAAACCGGGTTTTATATCCGTAAGTATCTTGATCCAACGGTAGGCTCTGGCCGTCGCGGCCGCGGAAGCGATGTTAACTTTATCCGTTACCGTTATGCCGAAGTGCTGTTGAATGCTGCAGAGGCTGCCTTTGAACTTGGCCAAACAGGTACTGCGCTTGGTTATATTAACCAGGTAAGGTCACGTGCAGGATTAACCACTCCCCTGGCTGCACTCACCTTTGACAGGATAGTGCATGAGCGGAGGGTTGAGCTTGCATTTGAGGGGCACACCCTATATGATATGAAACGCTGGAGACTTGCCACAAGAGTTTGGGATGGTGCCCAAATGTCGGTTGCTGATCTGGTTAGCAATATTGGTAGTGCTACCAAACACAATACCCAGCCTTTCGGTTTATGGCCTTATAAGTATTTCAATCCGGGTAATCCTAATAGCGGAAAATGGATCTTTAAAGAAGTAAAACCGAGTGCTGTAACGGGTGCCAACAGGTTCCAGATAGGTAATTATTATTCACAAATAGGTGATGATATATTATCAGCAAATCCTAAAATTGTAAAGCAACCAAATCAATAGGTATTAATAATTAACCATCATGAAAATAAAATTTCATCATATCATACTTGGGCTCTTACTTGCTACCATGGGTTGCAAGAAGGATAACTATGATGCGCCCTCATCAAAACTTACCGGTCGTCTTACTTATAAAGGGGCGGCAATTAACGTTGAATATAATCAGGTCCCTTTCGAGCTTTATCAGCCAGGCTTTGGTAAAACAGGTGCAATTAAGGGCACCTTCCAACAGGATGGCAGTTACTCAACGCTTTTGTTTAACGGTAATTACAAATTTACCATTCCGCCAAATCAAGGCCCATTTATGTGGAAAGAGCTTGCCTCGGGTAAAAGAGATACATTGGCTGTAACTGTCAGCGGTAGCCAAACTCTTGATATTGAGGTAACTCCATATTACCTTATTAATAATACCAAAATAACGGGTGCCAGTAAAGTTGTTACCGCCGTATTTGATTTACAAAAGGTTATAACCGATGCCAATGCCAAAAATATAGAAGCTGTTGTGTTGTATATTAACAAAACTCAGTTTGTATCAGCAGGTGATAATCAAATTGCATCTACTAATATTGCTGGTTCGGCAATTACAAACATGAATAACGTCAGCATAAGCGTAAATGTGCCAACTATAACACCTACGCAAAATTATGTGTTCGCTCGTGTAGGACTTAAAGTTGCAGATGTTGAAGATATGATTTTCTCGCCTGTAGTGAAGGTTAACTACTAAAATTATAATAAGGCCCCGCTTCATGGCGGGGCCATTTTTTTCTCCCTGCATAATTAATTACATAATATCCTTACACTTCAAAACTGATGAAGAAACTATCGCTTTGCCTGTCTCTTTTTATTACTACTTATCTATCTGCCAATGCACAGCAAGGCGAATGGCATTTGATAAAAGACAGGATCACTACCCCATGGGCCGAAAAGGTTGACCCTAAGGCACCGCTTCCCGAATATCCACGCCCGCAATTGGTACGTGGCAACTGGCAAAATCTTAATGGTTTATGGAACTATGCCATAGTGCCTAAAGCAACTACAGGGCCTGCCAAATATGAAGGAAAAATATTGGTTCCTTTCGCGGTTGAATCCGCCCTGTCGGGAGTGGGTAAAACGGTGGGTAAGGATAGCATGTTGTGGTATAAAACAACCATCAGCTTAAATAAAACATTAAAAGGTAAAGATGTACTGCTGCATTTTGGTGCGGTTGACTGGCGTACCGAAGTATTTGTAAACGGTAAAAGTGCCGGCATCCATGAAGGCGGCTTTGATCCTTTTACATTTAACATTACCCCTTATTTAAAAGGCGGTTCAAAACAGGAAATTACCGTAAGCGTGTGGGACCCGACAGATGATGGTCCGCAGCCGCGTGGTAAACAGGTAAAAAAGCCCGAAGGAATCTGGTATACTCCTGTTACCGGCATCTGGCAAACTGTTTGGTTGGAAGGTGTAGCTAAAACACACATTGAAGCCACCAAACAAACCCCTAACATTGACGCTCACACACTATCGGTTTCGGCCGAAGTTACCAATAGCCAACCGGGCGATAAGCTGAAGATCAGCGCCTGGAACGGCAAAACCCTCGTATCCGAAAAAACAATTGATGCCGGCGAAACTGCCGTGCTGGATATCAAAGATCAGCACTTATGGTCAACTACCGATCCTTTTTTGTATGACCTGAAAGTTGCCGTTATCCGCAATAACAAAGCTGTTGATGAGGTAGGCAGCTACTTTGCCATGCGCAAAATTTCGCTTGGAGCTGATGCCAACGGCATTCAGCGCATGTTGCTGAACAACAAATTTGTGTTTCAATACGGCCCGCTTGATCAGGGCTGGTGGCCTGATGGCTTATACACCCCGCCAACATATGAGGCTATGAGCTTTGATATTGATAAGTTGAAGGAAATGGGCTTTAACATGATCCGTAAGCACATTAAGGTTGAACCTGCCCGTTACTATGCTTATTGCGATAAAACAGGTATGTTGCTATGGCAGGATATGCCGAGCGGCGATTTAGGCAACCACTGGGAAAACCGCCCTGGTGTGCTTGACCGTGCTACCGATCAGCAGCGTACCCCTGAGTCTGAGGGTTACTACCGTAAAGAGTGGAACGCCATTATGAACTCATTATACAACTACCCATGTATTGTGGTATGGACTCCGTTTAACGAAGCATGGGGCCAGTTTAAAACTGTTGAAATTACCGAGTGGACAATGAAAAAAGATCCGTCACGTTTGGTGAACAGTGCCAGCGGTGGCAACTTCTACGATACCGGTAACATTGTCGATTTGCACAACTACCCGCACCCGGCTATGCCACGCCCGGAGATCTTCGGTAAAACTAAAGCGGTTGTTTTAGGCGAGTTTGGTGGTTTGGGCTGGCCGGTTGACGGACATACCTGGCAGGCTAATAAAAACTGGGGCTACCAAAACTTCAAAAACGGCGACGACCTGTTTAAAAGATATTCAACCTTTACCGATAGGCTGGAAGAATTGATTAAAGTTGGCCTTTCGGCAGCTGTATATACCCAAACAACAGATGTGGAGGGCGAAGTGAACGGCTTCATGACTTATGACCGTAAGGTTATTAAAATGCCTGTTGAATTGTTACAAAAAGCCAATAGCAAATTGTATGATCCTGCCCTGGTGAAATAATATCTTTACGTAATGACTATAAAAAACAGTATAAAATTAATACGCAGGGAAGTTTGTCTTTCTGTGGCCATGATCTGTGCGGGCTTTGCAACTGTGAATGCCCAGGGCGTGAAAGCAACCACAGTAACAACGGTTGATAACAAAGGCGCGAATGCTTTTTATATAAACAACCGCGCCCCCTTGCAAAGGCAATATTTTACCAAATTGCCTACAGGTAGCATTGAAGCCGGCGGCTGGCTCAAAAAAATGATGGAGCTGCAGCGCGACGGCTTAACAGGTAACCTGGGCGAGATCAGCGTATGGCTTTCAAAAACCAACAATGCCTGGCTTAATAAAGAGGGCAAAGGCGAATATGGCTGGGAAGAGTTGCCTTACTGGCTAAAGGGTTATGCTGATATAGCCTACACGCTGAAGGATAAAAAGATGATAGCCGAAACCAAATTCTGGATTGATGCCGTGCTGAACAATCAGCGTGACAACGGTGATTTTGGTCCGGCGGTTGAACATAACGGCAACCGTGACCTCTGGACTAACATGCCGATGCTTTGGTGCCTGCAATCATATTACGAATACACCAAAGATCCCCGCGTTATCCCTTTCATGACCAAATACTTTAAGTATGAGTTAGCTACGCCTGATAACAAGTTTTTAGAGGATTACTGGGAAAACAGCCGCGGCGGGGATAATATGCTGAGTGTTTATTGGCTGTATAACCGCACCGGCGATAAATTTTTGCTTGATTTAGCTACCAAGCTTGACAAAAACACTGCCGACTGGCGCCAGGCCAATAACCTGCCCAACTGGCATAATGTTAACGTAGCGCAGTGTTTCCGTGAGCCGGCAACTTATTACCTGCAAAGTCATGATAAAAAAGATCTGGATGCTACATACAATGATTTTAAACTGATTCGTGACATCTATGGCCAGGTTCCAGGCGGTATGTTCGGTGCTGATGAAAACGCCCGTAAGGGTTATGATGATCCGCGCCAGGCAGTAGAAACCTGTGGTTTGGTAGAGCAAATGACATCCGACCAGATGTTATTGGGCAATACCGGCGACCGTTTCTGGGCAGAGAATTGCGAGGACGTAGCTTTCAATACCTTCCCGGCTGCCTTTATGCCCGATTATCGTGCTTTACGTTATCTAACTGCACCTAACATGGTGGTGAGTGATGGTAAAAACCACCATCCGGGCATTGCCAATGAAGGTCCGTTTTTAATGATGAACCCTTTTGGTAGTCGTTGCTGTCAGCATAACCACGCTGCAGGCTGGGTATATTATGCCGAAAACAGTTGGATGGCTACCCCTGACAATGGTATAGCCGCCCTGCTTTATACCGAAGGTAAGGTTAACGCTAAAGTTGGCAACGGTACCACGGTAAGCATTGCCGAAACAAGTCATTACCCTTTCCAAGATCAGATCAATTTTACAGTTACTACACCAAAAGCAGTTGATTTTCCGCTTTACCTGCGCATACCTGAATGGTGCAAAAGCACATCGGTAAAAGTTAATGGCGTAGCTGTAGATGTAAACACCTCAACTGGCGATTATATCCGTTTGGCAAAAAACTGGAAAAATGGCGATAAAGTAACGCTTCAGTTGCCAATGCAGCTTAAGGTGAAAGAATGGGCTAAAAACAAAAATAGCGTAAGTGTTAGCTATGGCCCGCTTACCTATTCTTTGAAAATAGAAGAGCAATATACCAAAGGAGATAACCTGAAAGATGCTCAGGGCGATTCGCACTGGCAACCCGGTGCCGATCCTCAAAAATGGCCGTCTTATAACATCTACGCTGCATCGCCATGGAACTATGGTTTACTGATAGATGAGCAACATCCTGAAAAATCGATAGAGGTTGTTCACCGCGCGTGGCCAAAGGACAATAATCCGTTCACCAATACCACTGCGCCGATAGAGTTGAAAGCAAAAGGTAAACAGCTGCCCGGTTGGAAGATAGATGAAACAGGTTTATGCGGAGTATTGCCGCAAAGCCCGGTGAAGACAGAAGAGCCTGCTAAAGAGCTTACATTGGTGCCTATGGGAGGTGCAAGGTTAAGGATTTCGGCTTTTCCGGTTGCTGAATAATGAGCAATACAGATGCCGATGGCGCTTACAGTTATACAACCAGGCGCACATCCATCCACGCTGCCGAGCTGGAGTTTAATGGAGAAACATGGTTTGCAACAGGGATAAGCCATTGGTTTTTGGCTGGCAGATGTCAAATAAGTATCAACAGGAATAAAGAGAATATAATTGGTTATGCGGCAGATATTCATTTGGTTAATGGGTGTGTTTGCCCCGGTGATGGTTCTGGGGCAACACAATGCCGTTAACAACAAAACCATTGCCTGGGATCAAACCACCTTAAAACAGGTAGGTAACAAGAACGGCAATTACGCCCGCATGATCCAGCTGAGTAATGGCAACCTGTTTTGCGTTTATGAAAGCGCCGGGGGCATTGAGTGTATTACAAGCAGCGATCTTGGTAAAAGCTGGAACCAACCTGCAATAATTGCCAAACCACTACCGGGCGTAAACATGGCGGTGCCCGAGATATTGGAACTGAAAGATCACTCGTTACTGGCATCATACAATCCGCGCCCGCATAAGGTAAACGGCGGTTGGGATACCACAAAACACTTTGCTATCTGCACCAAAAAAAGCTACGATAAAGGCAAAACATGGACGGACGAACGCCTGGTTTACGAAGCCCGCTACAATTTTGACGATGGCTGCTGGGAACCGTCTCAGATTCAATTGCCATCAGGCGAAATTCAATTGTTCTTTTCAAACGAAGGTGTTTATACCAAATCAAACGAGCAGAATATATCCATATTCCGGTCGAAGAATAACGGTTTAAGCTGGACTAAGCAGCCTGAGATAGTCTCCTTCAGGCCAAATCATCGGGATGGTATGCCGGTACCCATCATCCTGAAAGGAAAAAATGAAATAGTGTTTTCCATAGAAGATAACGCGGGTACAAGTTTTAAACCGTCTATCATCCGCAACAGCATCGGCCAAAACTGGCAAAAAACAGTCGGGCCTGATGATGCCGAACGTACATACGCGTTAACACCCAAATTGCCGGATACGGTTTACGCAGGAGCGCCTTACTTAAGGCAACTGCACAGTGGCGAAACTGTGCTATCCTATCAAAGCACGCAAAACCGTAACCATAACTGGGAGCAAGCCTGTATGCAGGTAGCTTTAAGTGATAGTAATGCTAAAGATTTTGTGAGTGTACCAACGCCATTTGATATTCCGCTTAACAAACACGGATTGTGGAATGCGTTGTGTGTGCTTAATGATGATACCATTATCGCGTTAACATCAACAAATGCCTTTGGGAAGGGGACGGAGATATGGATGATAAAGGGGAGAGTGGTGAAAAAGAAGTAAGGAGCAAAAAGCCGGGGCGGTGCGATTCCCCTCTTGAGAGGGGTGGAGGGGTGTGTTTATCCAATACGCAATGAACACCGAAGAAACACACCCCTGCCATCACACTATCGTACGCGCTCCCTCTCAAGAGGGGAATTAAAAAAACAAAACAGAATTAAACTATTAAACACTTATAGATGCAAACAAAACTAAAAGTATTGGCGCTTGCTTTGGCAATGCCATTGGGGATGAGGGTAATGGCGCAGCGAAAGGCGCCGGCACAGGTATGGTCTGAGGCGAAGGCGAAAACCTGGTATGCACAGCAGCAATGGTTGGTTGGTGCCGATTTTATTCCAAGCACAGCCATCAATCAGTTGGAAATGTGGCAGGCCGATACCTTCGATCCAAAAACAATAGATAGAGAATTAGGCTATGCGCAAGGTATTGGTATGAATGTAATGCGCGTTTTCCTGCATCATTTAGCCTGGGAGCAGGATCCGGAAGGTTTCAAAAAACGCATGGACGAGTACCTTGCCATTTCAAGTAAACACGGCGTAAAAACCATGTTTGTATTTTTTGATGACTGCTGGAATAAAGTACCTAAAGCGGGTAAACAACCGGAGCCAAAACCGGGAATCCATAATTCGGGCTGGATGCAGGACCCCGGACAGCCGGCATCTGATAACGCAGCAAATTCGCCGGTGCTTGAGAAATATGTGAAGGACGTATTGAAACGTTTCGCCAATGATAAACGCGTATTGCTTTGGGACCTGTACAACGAACCAGGCAACTCGGATAAAGGCAACAAGACTTTGCCGTTGTTGAAAAGCGTGTTTAAATGGGCAAGGCAGGTAAATCCAAGTCAGCCAATTAGCGCAGGCGTATGGCGTTGGGATCTGGAAGATCTGAACAAATTCCAGATAGCTAACTCGGATATTATTACTTATCATGATTATACCCCGGAAGCTGAACACCTCAAAACGGTACAGTTCCTGAAAATGAACGGTCGCCCGTTGATTTGTACTGAGTATATGGCCCGTCCGCGTAACAGTCTGTTCGGTACGGTATTGCCAATGCTTAAAAAAGAAAATGTAGGCGCTATAAACTGGGGTTTTGTAAGCGGCAAAACCAATACCATTTACGCCTGGGATACCCCAATGCCTGATGGTAAAGAACCTAAATTGTGGTTCCATGATATTTTCCGTAAGGATGGTACTGCCTACATCCCTGAAGAAACAAACCTGATCAAGAAATTGACCGGAAGATAGTCTGTTTGATGTCGGCAAAGCGTTAAGATTCAATAAAAAATGCGTCATTGCGAGGTACGAAGCAATCCCCGATAGGCAGATCCGCCCTGTACAGTTTGGGATTGCTTCGTACCTCGCAATGACGCTTCTTTGATTGCCTACTGGATAAAATTATCTGTGGCCGCCTTCAATGTATTAAACCAATTATACCTATGAAGAAGTTTTACCGTCCCATCAGGGTCTCTCGCAGAGGACCCTGATGTTTGCGCGCAGGCGATAAAAGACTTACATTTTTAAAACTTCGTAAGTCTTGTTCCGAATTATAAACCAATTACACCTATGAAGAAGTTTTTTAGTTACCTGATGCTGGGCCTGTTCGGTCCTATAACCGCCTGCAGCAGCCATGCACAGCAAGTTGAACCTATTAAACATACAGCGCCCTATAATGGCCTTATCCATGTCGTGCTCGACAGGGATTTCCCCGATCCTACGGTAATCAGGTATAAGGGTAAATATTATGCGTACGCCACCCAATCGCCGGGAGGTGATGGGAAAATGATCAATATCCAGGTGGCCTGGTCAACTGATCATGAACATTGGGCTTACGCTGGTGATGCTTTGCCGCAAAAACCTTCATGGGCTTCCAATACGCAAAACTTTTGGGCGCCGGATGTTTTCTTCGATGCCAAACTCAATAAATTTGTGATGTTCTTTTCAGCCGATCCAAACGAGTTGACCGGCAAATGGATGGGCATTGCTTATGCAGATAACCCGCTTGGCCCTTTTACAGACCGGGGCACCCCATTTATGAAAGGCCCGGATTTTCACTGTATAGATCCAAAAGCTTTTGTTGATCCTAAAACCGGGAAGCATTTTCTTTACTGGGGATCGGACTTTCAGCCATTGCGGGTACAGGAGATGAAAGATGACTGGTCGGACTTTAAAGAGGGCTCACAGCCAACCGTTGTAGTTGAGCCGGGAAAAGACAAAAGTTACAGCAATTTGGTTGAAGGCTCATGGCTTGATTATGATAACGGTACGTATTACCTGTATTACTCGGGTGATAACTGTTGTGGTACCGGGGCTAATTATGCTGTGATGGTAGCCAAGGCAGATAATCCGCTCGGTCCGTTTGTACGATTGGGAGAAAGCGATCAAACACTCAATAGCGCCATTTTAATAAAAGACGCGGTTTATACAGCCCCCGGCCACAATTCTATTTTCACCGATGAAAAGGGGAACAAATTCATAGCCTATCATGCTATTGAGATAGCACATAAGGAAAAAGGCAGGGTAATGTGTATCAGCCCTATCAAATATCAAAACGGCTGGCCGGTGGTAACTAAATAACAAACAACATGGCTCATCAATTAAAACATCTTGTAGTTTGCGGATTACTGTCGCTGACTTTTTTTAAAGTTCAGGCACAGGGATCGGGTAACAAAAATTTTAAACCGGCCGCCGGTGTAAGCATAAACGCGAGTACTACAAACGTTATAGTAACCTGGCCGGCAGGAAGCAACAGCAGTGGCAGGCTTATTTTAAATCTCAAAAATGATCAGCCCTTGTTCAGCAGTATCCAATTAGGTAAAGGAGGAATTTATAAGCCGGTAATTGAAAATGTCGATCCGCAGTTTATCCTTACAGAAGGTAAGCGTGACCTCATCTCTCAAAACGGCTGGAACATCTTTTTTGATAAAGTACCGCTGAAACCTCACCATTCATACAAAATAGATTTTCATAAAAAGGGCATCAGCGTAAGCAACAAAGGCTCGCGCACTATAATTATCCTGCCCGGATTAGAAGCTCCCAATTTTAAAGGCGACCTGGAGATAACTCTCTATAACGGCGAGCCCATGTTTAATGTGGCCGCTATGGTATCGACGCAAATTGACTCGACAGCTATTTTGTATGATGCCGGTTTAGTAGCGAAAACTCAACCTGTTAAAACAGTAAGTTACAGTGATGTTTATGAGCACCTGCAAAATGATAAGGCTAACCAGGCAGATACCGCCAAAAATCTTGCTGTAAAATACCGTACTATTATCGGGAGTAACGATAAAGGCAGTATAGCCGTATTCCCCGCGCCGCACCAGTATTTTTATCCGCTGGATGAAGCCTTCAACCTCAAATTTGTTTGGCACGGTAATAATTACCGCAACCTGCTTCCGGGCTATGGCCTTGGCATCCGGCAGGAGTTACAGGGCGATAAACGGTACGTTCCCTGGTTTAACGCGCCTCCCGGAACTAAACAACGGCTCAACTTTTTTTGCCTGCTGGGTAATGATGGTGCCGATAACCTGCTGAATAAAGTAAAGCTATTCACCCATGATGACAGTTACAAGCCGCTGCCCGGTTATAAAACCATGGCAAGTCATTTTCATAATGAGTTTGTCATGAGCGTGGTGCTGGCGGGTAAGCCGGTTCCAGACAGCCCGTCGTTTGTGAAAGTGCTGAAAAGGCAGGGTATTAATATCGTTCATCTGGCTGAATTTCATTATACCGCCCATCCCAAAGGACCGGATGAGCAACGCCTTAAGGAGTTAAAAGCACTGTTTGACCAGTGCAGCCGTTTGTCGGATAAAAACTTTTTGCTGCTGCCCGGCGAGGAACCTAATGAGTTTTTCGGCGGGCACTGGCTGGCATTTTTCCCTAAGCCGGTTTATTGGATCATGTCGCGCAAAGCGGGTGCTCCTTTTGAAAGCACTGATGCCGAACATGGCAAAGTTTACCACATTGGGGACAAAGCCGATATGCTGAACCTGCTTAAAGCCGAAAATGGTTTGGCCTGGACAGCGCATGCCCGTACAAAGGGATCAACCGGTTTCCCGGATGCTTATAAAAAAGAAGATTTTTACCTGTCCGACAGATTTTTAGGAGCTGCCTGGAAAGCTTTACCTGCTGATCTTTCAGAGCCTCGTTTAGGCAAACGGGTATTTGATCTGATGGATGATATGAATAACTGGGGCCTGAAAAAGAAAGTACTTTCCGAAGCTGACTTGTTCAGCATCGAGCCTGAAAATGAAATGTACGCCCATCTCAACGTAAACTACCTGAAGCTCGCCAAACAGCCGCAATATAAAAATGGCTGGCAACCTGTACTCGATGTACTGGAGCAGGGAAAATTCTTTTCCACTACCGGCGAAGTTTTGATAGAAGATTTTACCGTAAACGGCCATTCTTCAGGCGAAACCATCGCCCTCCCTGTCAATGGTAAATGTACCGTCAATTTTAAAACCAATTGGACATTCCCGCTCAATTTTGCCGAAATCATTTCGGGAGATGGGAAGCGGGTTTATCGTGAGCACATCGATCTTACTTCAACCCAGGCCTTCGGCACAAAAACATTTAGTAAAGTGTTAAACATGAAAGGCCGCAAATGGGTACGGCTTGAAGTATGGGATGCTGCGGTTGATGGCGCTTATACACAAACGGTTTGGTTGAAGTAAAAACAAACCTACGCCGCCGCTCGGCTCCAGTCGAGTGGCAACTATAAAAACGGCCTCTAGCCGGCCGCCGCCGTTGTTGGTGACAACACAAACAACGGCATAGTTTAAATAGCGTGAACACTTATAAAATTACGGTTCAGGTAATATTCAGACCTGAACCGTTCTTCTTAAATATTTCGGTGTGTATTTTACAGGGATTTTAACCAGTGCCCGCTCTGTGAAAAAGCTTTTCAGGACTGCCACTTTCCCGGTGCGGATGAGATAACTGATGAATAAGGCAATTAACATAAATTTTTACTTAACAATACTTGCAAAACGTTGATAAAAGGCGGTAGGGCTGTCGGCATGCTTGGGCTCATATTTGCCTGCAATAATGGGGATATAGATTACCCTGCGGCGGCTTGCTTCACCAATTACGGTTGACTGGGCTACGCGATGCCACAAGCGGCCGTCATGTATGGTCAGGTCGCCGGCTGTGGGGATAATAGCTACCTCATTTTCGTCGGTATCATGATCAAGGAAATACTTTTTACGGAAAAGCATCTGGTAAAGGTTTTGCTTATGTGTACCGGGCAGGATGCGTAAACCGCCGTTCTCGGGTTTCAGCGTGCTGAGATGGATGCCGACATTCAACATTGGGTTTAACTTTTGCCCGTGAAAAATATCGCGCAAGCCATCGGTATGCCAGCCCATTTTGGTAAAGCTACTTTCGGGGCCGTTTACATAGTGGTTAAAAACCATGCCGTCCTTTTCTTCAGTTCCTAAACGCGAGCCTTCGCCTATGAGGTTAAGCAGTACCTCGAAACGCGGATCTTTGGTGAACTCATTTAACAGGTTATGATGCTGATTAATAAAAGCAAAACGCTGCACAATAGGCGACCCGTCAAGATCTTTGCCGTATTTAATAGGTACGCCATTCACCTTCTCAGTTTTGTTGCTGATCCAGGTATTTTCAACCTGTTTTGATGCATTGATGATGTCAGTAACTGTTTCGGGCTTAATGAAGTTTTTAAAATGAATAAAGCCGTGCTGATTAAAAAAAGCTTGCTGTTCGGGCGTAATTGTTGAGCCTAAGGTGAATTTTTGATATGACGCTGCCATGTGGTGGAAAAGATATTATTGTACCGGGAAATGAATTTGTAAACGCTGGGTACCGCCTGGGCGGTGTAAGAAAGGAGCGGATCCTTTAAGGGAAAATTAACAACAACAGCTGCACATGACCCTTGTTATCAAGGGCATTCGCATTGGGCATGCAAATATTATGTTGTGCGTATTGTTCAATATATATTAAATCTATCTTTTTAGTAGATTAATACAAATTTAAACAAATTGTTAATCATACCAAATATTTCTGAAAATATTTCTTAATGCTTATAAAGCCCTGCTGTTACGCGTTCAATCAGGCTTTTAGGACTGCATGTTGCCGCTGCGGCCGAGAGCTTATTTAAAAATCCGGGGACTATTTCGGCCTTTTTATTGAACATTCCTTTTATGCCGATAGCCGCAACCTCATCTGCTGTCATGTTAAATTTGGCTGCCAGTTCGGCCAGGGCATCCATCCCCGCGCTGTGGGCAAAGCCCGTGTCTGTAGGGCCGGGGCAAAGGCAGCTTACTGATACCGGCGTTTCCTTAAGCTCATATCTTAAAGCCCGGCTAAATGATAAAACAAACGCTTTGGTGGCTGCATATACAGCCAGTGTCGGTACCGCCTGGTAAGCCGCGGTGCTGGATACATTGAGGATAAAAGCCCGCTGCTGCAATTTTAAAAGCGGGATAAAGTGATAAGAGAGCTCGGTAAGGGCATTCATATTAACGTGCATCATACCTGTTTGTGCGCTCAGATCCAGCTCGTCGAAATTTCCCCATGCGCCATGCCCCGCGTTATTTATTAATATCGATACTGGTTCATTTAAATTTTTAGCCCAGTCAAAGATCCGGAGGGCAGCAACCGTGCTGGAAAGATCAATCGCGAGATAATCAGTCTTAACATGAAAGTTGGCTTTTATTTGGGCAGATAAGGCAATGAGGTCATTCTCCGACCGGGAAACCAGCAGTAGGTTATATCCTTTTTGAGCCAGCAATATAGCCATTGACCGCCCAATGCCTTTACCTGCTCCCGTAACTAAAGCGTACTGATCCATCATTTTTATAAGTATATCTGCACTGCAAGTTTAAATAAAAATAATCTACTAAACTTGTAGACTATTTAAAATGTTATTACGTTTGTGTTGATATGAAAACTATACTGTCCCGTTTTCGTTTTTTAAGCTACAACCAGCAAGGTTATTGTTGTTGCCGGTAAATCTTAACCGCTCCCCTATTCGTTATTATATCTGTAACACAACAATTATCACAAGCTTAAAATTGATCATGACCGCTTATCGTACAAAATATTTATTCAGCGCCTTTGTAGTCATTGGTTCTATGTTATCTGTACTTCCTGCATCGGCCCAACTCTCGGCTTCGATAAGGTATAAGCTCAACCTGCGGCCCGATACATCTGCCCATAGTATAATTGATGATAGTTATTCGTCCAAGCTGCTTGCGGGGGTATCAAACAAACCTGTTATTGATAAAGCCGACGCCGCTTTTGAGACGGATCTGGAAAGTGAACTGGATACCCATGCCGGCCGTAAAAAGGTGTTGAACTATTTAAAAGAGCTATCGGCCAATAATACCGGCGAAAGTATTTATAACCAGGCGAAAGTTAAATCATATTATAAGCTTGCCAATGTATTTGCCAGGCTGCATTTGTACCCTTTGGCCATGAAATGCTTTTTTAAAGCGATGGTATCTAAAAAGGACGGAAATAATCTTGTACCTGCAGCTCCTGATTCTCTTGTTTCTGATACAACCGGCCGGCAGTTACATTTAAACAGCGGCCTGCTGGCCATTAACGCGAATGACGATTCGGTATTTGTAAACACCCCGGTTCAATTAAAAGATAGAAAAGAAAAGAAGAGCAAGTCTATCACTTATAATCGCATTTTGAATACCTTTAACGATGGTAAAAAAGCGGCTGCTTACGCGCTATTATTTCATGTAAAACAGCCAAAACCAGGTAAACCGACCGTATTTGTACGGGCTAACACCGGTCATACTTTTATCACCCTCATCAAGTACAACACCGATTCAAGCTCGGTTTCTGTTTCCTTCGGATTTTATCCTAAAAAGGACAATATATTTTCAGCCACTCCATGGGAGCCGGAAACCTCGGGCACTTTCAAAAATGATGAGGCGCACAAGTGGGATGAAGTAATGGGCAAGTTTATAACCGAACGCCGGTTTAAAAGGATCCTGAAACTAAGCCGTTTATACGATGGGTTGGAGTATCACCTGTCAAAAAATAACTGTACCGATTTTGCATTGCAGGCAGCTTCATATGCCGGTTTCGGGGTAACTAATTCAAAAGGTTCATGGCCATTAGGGCATGGCAATAATCCCGGAACAACCGGACAAAGCATAATAGCAGGCGGTATTTATGATAATGATAAGGCCGATCTGTTTATTGATTTTGATGAGAATCTGAAATAAGACAGCTTACATGTCGCTCCATTCAGACAGGTTGGCCAAAATTGGCAACAGCGCCTCCCCTTTTGGCGTTAAGGTATAATCAACCCGCGTGGGCACAGCAGGAATGATGGTTTTGCTTATGAGCCCTGAAGTTTCCAGCTCTTTCAATTGTTTACCTAATGTTTGATCGGTTATACCTTGCATTGCTGCTTTTAACAAGCTAAAGCGGTCATTCCCTTCGGAGATATGAATAACGATAAGCGCCTTCCACCTGCCCGAAATAGCGTCCAATGCGCCGTTTATCCGGCACGACCGGTACAGGAAATGCCTTGTTTATGGCGTTTGATGAGTTTTCTTTGATCATAAGTATATAAAAGCTAAAAGCAGAATGCACAAAGCTGAAAGCCAATAGCCTGATTGTTAAAATTAAATAATAGAACCTATATAAGTACTCCTTTTTTTGTGAGTTGCTCCCAATTAAAGTAGTAAGGATTATTTACGTGTCGGGTATTTAGTTTTGGGCACAAGCAAATTTAAAGCGCTGCATTTATGAAAGCAATACAATTGAACGGTTTTGGCGATGTATCTAACTTCAGTTTAACTCATCTGGATCCTCCTGTAATTAAAAATGACGAAGTGCTGATCCAGATCAAAGCATCGGCCTTTAATCCTATTGATTACCAGATGCGCCTGGGCTTACGCGAAAGCAGGCTGATGCGCTCACCAATTTTAGGGCGTGAACTTTCGGGCATAGTGCAACAGGTGGGGCCCGATGTTATCGGTTTTAAGCCGGACGATGAGGTGATTGCCCTGGCCGGTAGCCGCGGCTCAAACGGAAGTTATGCCGAATTAATGGCGTTGAATTACCGGATGATTGGCCGTAAACCTCACCATATCAGTTTTGAAGAAGCTGCAGCTATCCCTTCGTCGGGTTTAACGGCCTGGCATAGTTTTACCAGGATGAAGGCCGAAGTTTCTGACAGCATTTTTATTAATGGCGCGGCTGGTGGCGTGGGCAGGTTTTTGATAAAACTGTTAAAAGCGAATGGGGTTTCAAACATCGTAGCTACGGCAGGTAGCGGGCAAAGTGTAGCCGCATTGCAAAGCCTCGGCCTTTGTGACGGGCAAATCATTAATTATAATCAACCGGATTTAAAAGAGCTGATTATTGCGGCCAACCAAGGTAAGCGGTTTGATTATGCTGTTGACCTTGTTGGAGGCACAATAGCCGAAACCGCTGCCGATGTATTAAAAATGAACGGGAACTATGTTGATGTTACTTTTTTAGGTACCTCTGTCGCCCGCGAAATTTTATTTGATAAAGGGGCCAATATCCTCAACATTGCGGCCTACGCATTTGCAATTGAAAATAACCTTTCATGGTACGGTGATACGCTCAATCATTTGGCCCAACTAATTGAAAATCACGAAATTGATGCGCCTGCCATAAATATTATCGGCAACCTTAGCGTTGAAACTGTGCGGGAGGCCCACCGGCTGATGGAAACTAATCGTATTTACGGTAAAAAGTTGGTTATGGAGGTTCAAAAGTTTTAAATCTCTTTTAATGTGCTCCCATCTGCGCCTACCTCAAGTACGTGTTGTACACCGCATTTAAGGGCGAAGTTGTTTTTCTGATGCCCCACCGGGAAATCAAAGCAAACAGGATAACTATAATCCTTTACTTTTTCGGTAACGATATCATAAATGGTGTGACCGAATTCTTCGCCTTCAATATCCGGCGTTAGTTGAAAGCCTCCTATAATTAACCCGGCCAGGCGCGAAAGTTTACCGCTTTGTTTCAGGTTCCAGAACATGCGGTCGATATTGTAAAGGCGTTCATGGGTATCTTCAACAAATAAGATTTTTCCATCCGTGTCAAGGTCAGACGGCGTGCCTGAAAGCGTCGCGATCAGGTTCAGGTTACCGCCAACCAAGGGGGCATCGGTTTCTCCGGGGCGGTTTTGGGGGCAAGCAGGTGACGAATAATTAAGACTTTCACCGGTAAGTGCCTGCCTGATGGATTGAATGGTGGCCATCTGCATGGGATCGGCCTTTGCCCAGTCGTCAGGAAAACTGTTGCACATTTTTGAATGCAAGGTTGCAATACCAAAATTGCGGTTGATATGGCAATGCAACGCGGTAATGTCGCTGAAGCCGATGATCCACTTGGGCTTCTTTTTAAACTGCCTGAAATTCAGCCGGTCGATGATCCTCACCAATCCGTAACCTCCCCTTGCACACATAATGGCTTTAATCTCCGGGTTATCCAGCATCTGCTGCAGGTCTGCCACGCGTTCTTCATCTGTTCCTCCGTATATAAAATCCTTTTTGCCTGTGTTATCGCCAAGCTCTACCTTAAAGCCCCAGCTTTGCATAAGTTGTACAGCCGGTATAAGATCAGCCAGGCTCATATATCCCGATGGACTGATAATGCCTATGGTATCTCCATGTTGTAAATAGAGAGGGATTTTGTGATGAGCTTTAGCATAAGGATTGGGGGGCGTAACCGACCACGCCCCTGAGGTTGATAACGCGGCGCCGGCAGTGACTAAGGATGAGATGAAGCGTTTTCGGTTCATTTTATACCTGCTGCATTTTGATACAACAGGGTTTATAAAAGTATAAAAAACGGGGTAATAAGTGATGAATACCCGGCAGGCAAAATTCATTATCCTATAATCTTTACATAACCTCTCGCCTGCTTTTACCTAAAGATCAGTAAGTTTGAATTTGATGAAGATAAAGTATATCCCATTTACCGGAATTAAATTATTTACAGGGTTTGCCCTGATGCTATTGTCGCTCGTTTTCCAGGCTTGCCACACCACTGGTCATAAAGATGAAACTGATACCACAACTTCAAGGCCTGTAGTTAATGCATCAGCCACCGGTTTTAAAATTAAAGCAGCTATCTCCTGTACCAAAAACGGGATGATCAGGGAAGACAGTATTTTATACATGCACCAGGGCGGGGAGGCATTTAAACCCACAATAGTTAACGATAACAGTACACCGGCCGATAAAGCAGCTCATGATATGGCCTGGATCCCCGGCGGCACTTTCAGCATGGGTGGGGTTAATCCAAGGGGTATGACCGATGGCGGTATGGAAGCCATGGACGATGCCAGGCCTGTTCACCGGGTTTTTGTTGATGGTTTTTACATGGATAAAACCGAGGTAACCAATAACCAATTTGCCAAATTTGTAAAAGCTACCGGCTATATAACCGTGGCTGAACAAAAACCTACCGAGGCTGAATTTCCGGGTGTACCGGCCGAAAAACTGGTTGCCGGATCGGTGGTTTTTACCCCTCCGCACCAGAAAGTACAGTTAGATGATATTTCGCAATGGTGGTCGTACCAAAACGGGGCCGACTGGAAACACCCGCTTGGGCCGGGCTCCGACTTGATAGGGAAGGAAAATTATCCGGTAGTACAGGTAGCCTGGGAAGATGCTGCTGCCTATGCCAAATGGGCCGGAAAACGCCTGCCCACAGAGGCCGAATGGGAGTTTGCTGCAAGAGGAGGTAAAGCCGGTGAGCTATACCCCTGGGGCAACCAGTTAAAACAGGACGGGCGCTGGATGGCCAACACATTCCAGGGATCTTTTCCTGATCATGATAATGCCGAAGATGGTGAAACCGGCCTGGGGCCGGTAAAAAAATACCCGGCGAATGCTTACGGTTTGTATGATATGGCCGGCAACGCATGGGAATGGTGTGCTGACTGGTACCGAAATGATTATTATAATAGTTTTAATCCTAATATGGTTGCGCGCAATCCTAAAGGGCCTTCTGATTCTTCAGATCCGCAGGAGCCGGGGCAAAAAAAGAAGGTTCAAAGAGGCGGCTCATTTTTATGTACTGACCAGTACTGCACCCGCTATATGGTAGGCTCGAGAGGTAAAGGCGAATATCGCTCGGCAACAAACCACGTTGGCTTTAGGTGTGTAAAGGATGTTAAGCATGGTAATAATACGACACAGGATACCCAAAAAGCACTTTAATATATTTCGTGATATTATATATAAGAGTTTATCGGGAACAATGGGTAACAAGTTCAAAAGCTTTCTGCTTTAAGCATTCCGCCTTCCGCTTCAAAAAGGGCATAAAAAAAAGAAGCACTCCTGATGGGCAGGAATGCGTTCTAACCAATTATAAACCTAAATTATGAGAAGAGATGTAAACCCGGAGTCGAACCGGCGGCGCTGCCTGTCAGCCATTCACATGATGTTACAAATATACGTGTAATCTTTACATTTATTGTCATCTTAGTATGAAAATTTTATTTTTATTGGTATTTTTTTATAGATAGCGATTGGTTTATGGATAATTGGCAATGAACTAATGAACATAGTCGTTAACTTAAAAAGTGGGGGATTGCGAGATTCCCTCTTAAGTTTAACTTAACCCATAAAATACTGGGACCATTTGAGTGGCAAAGCGCGTGGTTTTGTCCCTCTGGGGCAATGGAAAGCTGGAGGCGCTAATATGCTACAAACCTTTGCACCTCTGGTGCAGCTTGTCAATTCTTAACTTAACGGTATCGGGTATAGCGCTTTATAATCAGGTCCTGCGGCTTTCCACAGTGTATACGAAGCTTTCGGCTTTGTAATAGCCGAGGTTATACTCCATGGGGCGCTCGCCCTGGTCGTAAACAAATCTTTTTCTGAACAATACGGGGCTGCCGGTTTCAATTTCAAGCTTGGCGGCAATAAACTTATTAGCTTCCAGTGCACTGATCTCTTCTTTTGACAGGTTTGCTATCGTAGAATATTCGTCCTCCAGCATTTCATAAAGCGGGCGTTTAAAATCTTCTTCGCCGGTAAGGCCTATCCGCGGGTGAAAATAAGAGATGAAATAAACAAAAGGATTGTCGCTGCTGCCCCGTAACCGCTCCATTTTCACAATTTTTTTCTCTGTACTGATATCGAAAAAGCTGGCGGTGCTTTCATCAGGAAATACCCAGCTTACATGCAGCTCATAATTTTTTACGGTAATACCTCTCGCTTTCATTTCCTGCGAAAAACTGAGCCAGTTCATCGATTTTGAACTGATCCTCGAGTTAGCAACTTTGGTACCAAAACCCTTTTTGCGGATCAACAGTTCTTCGTAAACCAGTTTGTTAATAGCCTGGCGCAGTGTTGTGCGGGATATAGCCAACTTTTTTGCCAGCTCTACCTCGTTAGGTAATAATTTACCCGCCTGGTAAACCGGGCCTTTGATCAGTTCGCGAAGCAATTGCTCGGCCTGTATATGGAGTGGAATAGGGCTTTTATGGTCGATGGCTAATTTCATAATGGCTTTTACTAACCTTAATGAGGAAATATATGGCTAAAGATAGTAAAAAGGTTAATTATGTATTTACATGGTTTAAGCGTGTGTTTTAATTCGCCAAACAGGATATTTATATATTGTATGGAACGTTAATAATTCAATGACTTTATTCTATTTCTACCAACCTAACTACGCAGCAGTGATTGGTATCGACTATTTACTTTCAGAGCTCCATAACTTAATGTTCATACAAATAGTTATTTCATTGTTTAATATTATAAATTGTTCCATAATTACCCCTCGACTAAAGGTACAACTGATGGAAATAACCCTTTAATTACTTATAAATCACCTGATTATGTCGTTATGAATCTGGCGAAAGCGTTACTACTTTCATACTACTTGCTAATCCTGGTATCAGTATTTATATTCTGAACTGGCGCCGGGTTGGGCCATTCATAAAAACACGGTCGAAACCAGTCATCCGGCTACTTCTTAGTATGCAGTTTAGTTAATGCAAATTGCCCTATCCTATCGCCCTCATCTACACCGTTAGTTATGGATGGCATATAATGGATACCGCCATAAAACCTGCTGATAGCAGCCTCTTCGGCCGCGGCCTTAAAGGATTTAAAATTGCGCGCGGGGATAGCAAACTCCATTTCTGTAGAGTCAATGAACGAAAATTCATCGCCAAATAGTTTGCTTAACACGGCTGCTGATGCGGTAGATACAACACTATGCCCGCTGGTATACTCGGGGAAAGGCGGCGTTTGCAGCAATGGCATCCAGCTTTGATCAATATACTGGTTAATGTAAGTTTCGGGCCTGATCACCTTGCTCCGATATTTTTCGTCCCAGCAGTTTATAAAACTATCTGCAATGACTACAGCTATACAAGCATAAGCTTCGGCGCTTTTCACGTAACCGGCCTTAGCCTTACGACAAGCCAGCGCCGTGATATTGATCCAATGCCCTCCCGGCGAGATCTTTTTTGTGGCAAACATAGTGTGCCCGTTGATATTCACCTTAAAGGGGTTATCATCCCAAAAGGTGGCGATAGTTGCCTCATCATCGGTGAGGTGCTTGCCGGTATCATATACTTCCATAGCCAGCTTGTAAAAATTACTGCCGGGGATGTTGCTGAAGGTAAAGGGATGAGCCGGCTTAAATTGCTGTGCCGAATCAAGCAAAAATGGGCGGATCTCGTTCCAGTGCGGTTCAATACCTTTCATGTAGGCCGGTGGGGTGGGCTTCCAGCTTGCGTCATCGGTTTGCACATCATATTTTGATAATGAGCGGGTATGTTTATAGTTATCCTTACCCGCCCATTTTATGATCCTGTCGGCAATAAGTTTACCGTACGCTATCGAGTTATCATAAACACTATCGGGCATGCCGGTATTTTTAAACTCCTGCATCAGTTTGTCATGAAAACCCTCTATCCTGCCCTCACTCATCACCAGGATTTTGCCAACGGTTAAAATAGCATGAGATGCCGATAACGTGAAGCAATATTTTTTACCGGCTATAGGCTTAGGCACCGAGTCGAGCCCTTTCAGTTGCCCTTCAAGCGATTGGTAATGATCATCGCCATTTCGCGCAGCCTCATATGCAGCCACACAAATATAGGCATAAATACGACTGGCAACCGGCGGCGAATAAATATCATGCCTTACCACATCAGTAACATCTTTGATAGACCGGTGGATAAAATCCGGGGTTTCGGCCGGTTTTTCCCAGCTTTTCTTACCGCATGATGAGCAGGTTATAATAACGATAAATGCAAAATATAGTCTCTTCATCATGATGAACAGCAACGGCTTGATCAGTTTAATTGGTCTGCCCCTCAAATCAGGGGTTCAGATCAAAGCTAACAGATAATCAATATTTAAGTATGGGCCGATAGTAATTAACTAACTTTTGATACAATTTGCAGAAACCGGAATTGTAAAATCCGTTTTCTTTACAGTGGCTTATTGTATTATAACCAATAAGTTAAAGCTTAACCAAAGCATAAACCATCGTTCAATTATTAACCATATCTGCATGATAAAAAGTTTACCCCAGGCGTTTAAACTATCTACCTTATTGTTACTTTTTTTTGGTGCCGGATGTTCAAAAAAGTCATCGGGCCCAACGCTCTTTAAGCTGCTCGATGCTTCACAAACCGGTATCGATTTTAAAAATACCATTACCGAAAGTGACAGTATCAACATCCTTAACCACCCTTACCTGTACAATGGCGCCGGTGTTGGTATCGGCGATTTTAACCGTGATGGCCTGCCCGATGTTTACTTTGCCGGCAACATGGTCGCCAATAAATTATACATTAACAAAGGCTCACTTACTTTTAAAGATGTTACCGATGCGGCGGGTGTAGCCGGTAATGGCGACTGGTACGCAGGTGTATCAGTAGTTGATATCAATAACGATGGCTGGCCGGACATATACGTTTGTTCATCATTTAAAAGCAATCCCAACCATCGCAAAAACCTGCTTTTCATCAACCAGGCAACTAATAAAGATGGCGTGCCAACCTTCAAGGAATCGGCGGCAGCATATGGCTTGCAGGATACCGGCTATAGCACCCAAGCCGTATTTTTTGATTACGACCATGACGGAGACCTCGACATGTACTTGCTCACCAACTTTTTAGGCAAAGAAACGCCGGTGGCCTATCGCCCCAAATTAACCGATGGCAGCGCACTGAATAACGACCGCCTTTACCGCAACAACGGAAATGGCACCTTCACCAATGTAACCAAAGAAGCAGGGATATTGATAGAGGGCTTTGGCAACTCGGTTTCCATATGCGATGTGAATAACGATGGCTGGCCGGATGTTTATGTAGGTAACGACTTTATATCGAACGATGTACTGTGGGTGAACAATAAAAACGGCACGTTCAGCAACCGCGCGGGCGAGTATTTTAAACACACGGGCTGGTCGGTAATGGGATCGGATATGGTTGATATTAATAACGATGGCAAGGCCGACCTGGTATCATTAGAGATGCTGCCCGAAGAAAATGTGCGTAAAAAAACGATGCTTGTAGGCGATAATTACATTACCTATATCAACAATAACAAATTCAAGTACGAGCACCAGTACATCCGTAACGTGCTGCAGCTTAATCAGGGTCAAACACCCGCCGGTCATCCGCAATATAGCGAAATAGCTTACCAGGCTGGTGTTTATCAAACCGACTGGAGCTGGACACCTCTTGTGGCCGATTTTGATAACGACGGTTATCGTGACATGATGATCACCAACGGTTATCCCCGCGACGTTACGGACCTTGATCACGCCCTGTACAGTAACGATCAGGGCCGTACAGTTAAAGAGAATACTACTTTAGCTGCTGCCGATTCATTTCCGGTTGTAAAAACACCGAGCTATGCTTTCAGGAATGCAGGCGGGTATTTGTTTAAAGATCAATCGAAAGATTGGGGAATTGTAAAACCTACCTTTTCAACCGGCGGCGTTTATGCCGATCTGGATAATGACGGAGATCTTGACCTCGTGATCAATAATATTGATGACGATGCTTTTATTTATGAAAACACCGCTAACAGCAAAACGCAGGTAGCCAAAGATCACCACTACCTAACTGTTGCACTACAGGGCGACAACAAAAATATTGACGGTATTGGTGCTACCATCCGTATCTATTACAAAGGCAAGCAGCAGTTTTATGACCAGCAACCCTGTCGCGGCTATATGAGTACGGATGATGCCCGCGGGCATTTTGGCATAGGGGCCACTACATCTGTCGACTCATTGCGGGTACGCTGGCCCGATGGTAAAACCCAGTTGCTTACCAATGTTAAGGGAAACCAAACACTTACATTACAATATAAAAACGCGTCGGGCTATTTCCCGCCAGAGGCATCCGGCAAAATCATCCCGGTGTTTCAGGAGGCTAACAACCAAACAGGCATAAAATACGTGCACCAGGAAAAAGACGCTATCGATTATAATATACAGCCTACCCTGCCGCACAAGCTAAGCCAATATGGCCCGGCTATTGCCGTTGGCGATGTGGATGGCAATGGTTACGATGACCTTTTTATAGGAGGTTCAGCAGGTAACAAAGGGGTATTTTTTATGCAGGATGCAACCGGTCATTTCGCTATGGATAACAACCGTTTTATGCACGAAGATTTTAAAGAAGAGGAAGACATGGGTGCATTATTGTTTGATGCCAATGGCGATGGCTTCCCTGATCTGTATATCGCAAGTGGTAGTTACGAATTCCAGAAAGGGCATACCACGGCTCAGGACAGGCTTTACATCAACGATAAAAAAGGCCATTTCACCCGCGACCTTGCCGCGGTGCCCGTGGAATATGATAATGGTTCATGTGTACGTGCTGCTGATTTTGACGGCGATGGCGATTTGGACCTTTTTGTAGGTTCAAGGTCGGTTTCAGGGGCTTACCCTTCATCACCGGTTAGCCATTTGCTCAAGAACGATAGCGGTAAATTTACCGATGTTACCAGCCAGTTTTGCCCCGAACTGATACATGGCGGCATGATCACCGACGCGCTTTGGTCGGATTTTGACAAGGATGGCAAGGCGGACCTGGTGGTGGTTGGCGAATGGATGCCGGTTACCTTTTACAAAAACACCGGCCACGGCCTTAGCAAGATCAAATCGGGCATTGATGATCATGTGGGCTGGTGGAACAGCATTGTTGCCGGGGATTTTAACAACGATGGCAACATTGATTACGTAGCCGGTAACCTGGGCCAAAACTCAAACTACAAAGCATCATTTGAGCAACCCATGACCATTATGGGTAAAGATCTGGATGGTAACGGCTCCTTCGATGCCATGATATTTTGCTTTATGAAGGATGAGGACGGCTCACAGAAACCCTTCCCCATGCATACCCGCGATGACCTCATCAGCCAGGTGATCTCCATCCGCAAAAAATATCCAAGCTATCGCGGCTTTGGTCATGCGACAATGAATGATCTTTGGACTGAGAAAGACAAAGAAGGCGCCGTAATCCTTAAGGCAACCGATATGAACACCAGCCTTATCACCGGTAAAGGCACTGGTACCTTTAGTATCAGTGCATTACCGCAAGACGCACAAATGGCCCCGGTGTACGGCATGATAGCCGAAGATGTTGACCACGATGGCAATCTCGACCTGATAATGGTTGGCAACGATTTTGGTATGGAACCTTTTACCGGGAGGCATGATGCTTTTATGGGTTTATATATGAAAGGCAATGGAAAAGGCAGCTTTGCTCCGCTATCAGTAGCCAATAGTGGTATTTATATAGCGGGCGACGGTAAAGGGCTGGCAAGTGTGCAATCGGCAAAAGGAGGCGGGGTTTTAGTAGCTACCCAAAATCAGGATAGCATTAAAGTATTCCGCAAAACGGGCGTTAATTCTGCCAGGCGATATATTAAATTAAAGGCCGATGATTTTTATGCTGATATTACGCTCAAGAACGGAGGCAAAAAGCATATTGAATTTTATTATGGATCAACCTACCTATCGCAATCGTCAAGGATCTTGGAACTGGATGCCAATATAGCAGAGGTAACCATAACAAGCTATAACGGGAGAAAAAGGAAAGGGAGTTGATGGTTGTAAATTCATGCATGTTCGTCATGCCATACTAAACCGGCGGCCGATAGCCAAAAGGGGGGGATATTGGTAAGTTAAACTCCAATCTTCCTACTTTAATCAACTAATCAACCAACTCACTCACAATTTTTGCCGACAGCAAACACAATGGGATCCCTCCTCCCGGGTGTACGCTTCCCCCGCAAAAATATAAATCTTTTATTTTCGACGATTTATTGGCGTGCCGTAAAAATGCTGCAAACCGGCTGTTGGAGCTGGTACCATACAGCGAGCCCTGGTACGAGGACGTGCGACTTTCGATGCTCCGCGGATCAAGGATGCTTTCATTAGCAATAAGTTTGCGGATGTCTTTATTTAGCAAACGGCTTAACTTATTTAATACATTTTCCCTCGCCCCGGCTATCAGTGCATCCCAATCCTGCCCGGTATTAGCAGGTACGTTGATCATTACAAACCAGTTTTCGCAACTCTCGGGAGCATCGTCTGGTTTATATTTGGAGCTGATGTTAAGGTAAACGGTAGGGTCATGATAAATCTCCTTTTCCCGCCAAATGTGATTAAACTCGGCCTCATAATCAGCACTGAAAAAAATATTATGCAGGTCAAGTTCTCTGAACTGATCCCGGATCCCCCAATAAAATATCAGGGCCGAACTGCTTCGCTCCTGGTTTAATATTTTTTGAGGGTGAAGTTTGGGATGACTGCTTAGCAGCTTGTGATAGGTGAACCAGATATCCATATTGGATACCACAAGATCCCCTTCAACTACTCCATCATTCGTCCTGATCCCTTTTACTGTGTGACCTTGCAATACAATTTCTGCTACCGGGTTATTGTAGTAAAACTTTACACTTACTGATTCGGCCAGCGCCACTAAGCAAGAAATTATGTTATACATCCCACCCTCCGGAAAATAAGCGCCAAAATGCTGCTCCAGGTGCGGGATTACGTTCAGCGTGGCCGGTGCGCTATAAGGGTTTGAACCATTATAGGTTGCATACCTGTCGAAAAATTGCACTATCCTTTTATCCCTGAAAAAGACCTCATTGGCCTTGTGCATAGTGCGAAAGGCATCTATCTTACCAAACCGGAATATTGATTTGACGGTATCCCAGCGCAGATGGGTTTTAAGCCGATGCAGGGAGCGCTCTAAAAAAACGTGGTTGGTAACGTTATAGACCATACTGCTGTTATCAAGGTAATGCTTTACAGCTGCGGCAGGTTCTCCTGTCTTTTCCTGTATCTCCTCACTAAACTTGCCTGCATTGGCGTAGGCGGTTAAACGCGTACCATCTTCATAAAAATATCTGCAAACAACATCCAGCTTTTGATACCTGAAATAATCAGACGGGGTTTTTCCGGCCAGCTTAAAAAGCTCGTCGACATATTGCGGCATGGTAAACAGGCTCGGCCCGGCATCAAAGCGGTAACCATCCTGCTCAAACCGGCTCAACTTACCGCCGGGGTAACTATTAGCCTCATAAACCTCAACCTGATATCCTTTTACCGCCAGGCGGATAGCGGTCGCAATTCCCGCTATACCGGCGCCAATAATCAAAGCTTTTTTGGGGAGAGGCATGGGGTAAAGATAAGCAAGCCCCCTCTAATCTCCCCCGGGTGGGGAGACTTTTTAATACATAATAAAGCCCTCCCCATCCGGGGAGGGTTGGGTGGGGCTACACATGATGAACGCCTTCGCCTATCTCTTCAATAGCTTTACGGTTAAATGCTTCCAAATCATCAGGGCGGCGACTTGTTACCAGGCCATTATCAACTACCACTTCTTCGTCAACCCAATCGGCGCCTGCGTTTTTAAGATCGGTTTGTAACGATGGGTATGAAGTTAACCGTCTCCCGTTGATCATACCTGTTTCTATCAGCAATTGCGGCCCGTGGCATATTGCCGCTACCGGTTTGCCCTCATCCAAAAATGCAGATGCAAAGGCAACGGCGTCTTTATTTTGCCTCAATTTATCGGGGTTAAGCACGCCGCCCGGTAAAACAAGTGCGTCATAGTCATCAGGACTTACTTCATTTAATTGTTTATCAACATTGATTTCAATGCCCCAGTTAGTCTTATCCCACGCTTTGATCTTTCCGCTTTTTGGGGATATCACGTGTACCGTTGCACCTGCCTGCTCAAGGGCTTGTTTTGGGCTTGTTAATTCAACCTGCTCAAATCCTTCTTCGGTAAGGATTGCCACCTTACGACCATTTAAACTTGCCATAATTTATAATTTATTAATTAATGATTATAAAAATTAAATACAATATAAATACAGGCAAAAACAAGGATGGTTTTAGGAATTTTAAAAGAGACTATAACAACTTGATTAGTACCAATCTTGAATTAGGCTTCTTAAATAGTTTTCTCGCAGAGAGGCGAAAACACAAAGTTTTTTCCTGGCGATTTTGTGTACTTATTATTCAGAAGAGTGTCCAATATGCTGCAACGCGTAGTTTATAAAGTTGCTTGTCAGCCCATAATCTTCTGTCCCCTTACGGCGGATAAAAAAGAAATCACGCTTAATTTTCAAACCTTCAATAGGCACTTCAACCAAATCACCTTCGGCCAATTGCCTGATGATTGACGGGCGCGGCATAAAGCCAAGACATTGATCGGCCAGCAGGAAGTTTTTCAAAGCTTCGGTACCACCAAGGCGGATCTTTACCGACAGGTCGGCCGGTTTAATATGCAAAGCAGACAAGGCTTTTAATACCGCATTCAACGTGCCCGAACCACGCTCTCTCACGGCGAGGGGCGTTTTTACAAACTGCTTTAATGTTAATGACTTGCCTGCCAGCGGACTTTTAGCCGAGCAAACCGGGATCACTTCATCACTCATAAAAGGTTTATATGATACGGTAGTGAGTTTGTTATCAACCTCAATTATACCAATATCAACCTCATGGTTTAACAAAGCGTTCAGGATATACTCACTGTTACGGTTTACAAGCTGCACATCCACATTGGCATATTCGCGCTGAAAACCAGAAAGTATTGAAGGTAAAATATACAGGGCAATAGTTGTACTTGCGCCCAAACGCAAATGCCCGGCAGCCTGCGAAAGATTGCTTAACACCGAAAGATCATACTCTACCTTCCGCTCTATCTCTGTTGCCTGTTGTAAATACTCATTTAGCTTATTTCCGGCTTCTGTTAATAAAATACTGTTGCCCTTACGCTCAAACAAGGGCACTTTATATTGATCTTCAAGCGCTTTAACATGTTTACTGATGGCCGGCTGCGTAATAAACAGCACCTGGGCAGCCTTACTGAAACTCAGGTTGGCAGCAACTTCCATAAATACACGATGGGCGAAAGAGATCATGGGGCAAAGTTAATTTTTTACCCGTTCAAAGTACTTACCTGTAAATTTATATACGATATAGTCGCGGGTAACCTCTCGGTTTGCATTAACTAACGGACTATGGATGCTTTGTGTTTTAGCGTCATAATAAATAGTCGGGATCACTTTCATATTAACTACCGAAAGGAAGTTATAATCAAAATATAACTTACTATGCATGCCGGTTTGGGTTTTAACCAGTAACACGGTACCGTTTAACTTTCCGTTTTCGATAGTAAAAAACTGGATGCCCTGGGTAGCATCAACACTGGAACGTACCGAATTATATGCGGCCAGGTAGTAAACCTTGTTGTTTGCCCTGAGGGTATAGATTTTGGAGTACCAGTAAACCGGGTTATGTTTTTTGCCAACGGAATCCATTTTAAGCGATGACGATACTTTGCCGCTAACCTTATACTGCAAAACGTTGTCAAAATCATAGCCGGTGCTGCCCAGCCTGGTATCCCAGGAATAAGTACGGAACAAGCCATCGGCAGATGTGGCGATCACTACCCGTTCTTTAACCAGTTCGGTAAATGGATAATTAATGGTTCCGGGATATTTGGAGGTATAATACTTCAGCTTAAAACCGAAGATCTTGTTCATTTTTTCTAATGAATCGATAGCTTTCCACCCTTTTTTGTGGGAACCGTAATAGTTTACCCTTTTAAAAATCCGTAACAGGTCGGCTTCAATGGCCTGCGGACTCTGGGCAAACAAATTTGCTGAGTAAAAACAGCAGCAGAAAACAATTATAAACTTAAAGGTTTTCATCGGTAAACAAGATACACAAAAAAAGCAAATCCGGCGGACATTCTGTTACGATGATTGCCAGTTAGCTGTTTTTTAGCTTTTTATTTTTTCAAAATATTGCCCGTTGAATTTGTAGGTGATAAATTTTGCGGTAACCTGTGCTTTGGCATTTACCAAGGGTACATGTATAGTTTGCGTTGTTTGATCAAAAGTGATAGTAGGACGTTTTTCAAACGGGATATCAACCACCGAAAAGAAATCATAATCATAATAGATCTTACTTTTCAACCCTGAACCTGTTTTGATGACCTTCACATCGTCATTAAGCTTTCCGTTTTCTATATCAAAAACCTTGATACCGGTACCTGCATCTTTACTTGAATATATAGTGCCGTAAATGCCCAGATAGTAAGTTTTATCGCCCGTTTTAAAAGTGTACAGGTTGCTGTAAAAAGGTATATAAGTTTCCTGGCTACCGGTAAGCAGCACTGATTTTGTTTTAGCGTCAACTTTATACTGCAGCACATTAGCAAAATCGCGCATGGTACCTCCCTGCCAGGTCTCCCACGAGTAGATCCTGAACAAACCATCTGCCGAAGTGAAAATATCAAGTTGCGCTTTCTTTAGCGAGTTAAAAGGCATACCGATGGAGGCGGGATAAGTTTCTGCATACTTTTTTAACTTGTTGCCAAATTCGTCATTAGCATCTCCCAAAGCATCGCTCGCGCCGTCGTCGCCTGTATCTTGTTTCTGATGCCAGTATTCAATCTTTTTAAATGATTTAAGCAGATCGGACTCAACAGCCTGCGGTGTTTGTGCAACGAGTTTATTAACTGTAATAAAACAGAATAGAGCAATCAGGTTCAAGGCTTTCATAACAAAATATTACTACATAAAAATAGGGATAATCAAATGACTATCCCTATCTCAATATCTTATCTATAGTAAAATAAATCTATAATTCGTTATCCTCATCAAAATGACAATGAACCGCATCACGGATATTTATCTTAAGCTCATCTAAAGTATCTCCTTCTGTAAAAATCGACTCGCCGATTGCCCTCGCGTTATAACCGCCCTCTATCGCTTCTTCAACAAGGAAAAATATTTCGTTCATATTCAAATTTAAGAAATATTCTTCACAAAAAAACCCCATAGCATATGTGCTATGGGGCCTATATTTTCTCATTTATTTACGCCTCAACCGGCTGACCGATCAAATGCTGAGCAGCAAGGTACTCTGCAATTTGTATGGCATTAGTAGCTGCACCTTTACGCAGGTTGTCAGATACTATCCAGCAGTTCAACGTATTGTCCTGGGTTTCGTCACGACGGATCCGGCCTACAAATACTTCGTCTTTATCATGCGCGTCAAGCGGCATCGGGTATTTCAGGTTAGCGGTATCATCAACCACAACAATGCCTGGTGCGTTAGCCAACAGTTCACGAACTTCGGCCAGGTCAAAATCATTTGCAAACTCAATGTTAACCGATTCAGAGTGGCCACCCATAACCGGGATGCGCACTGTAGTAGCAGTTACTTTGATGCTGTCATCGCCCATGATCTTTTTAGTTTCGAGGATCATTTTCATTTCCTCTTTAGTATAACCGTTTTCGGTAAATACATCAATCTGCGGGATCACGTTTAAATCAATAGTGTAAGGGTAAACCTTTGGTCCGTCTATACCTTTACGCTCGTTAAACAGCTGGTCAACAGCTTTAACGCCGGTACCGGTAACCGACTGGTAGGTTGAAACTACCACCCTTTTAATTTTATATTTATCGTGCAGTGGTTTTAAAGCCACTACCATTTGTATAGTTGAGCAATTTGGATTGGCGATGATCTTATCTTCGGCGGTAAGTACATCAGCGTTTACTTCGGGCACAACCAGCTTTTTGGTTGGATCCATACGCCATGCCGATGAATTATCAATAACAGTTGTACCAGCAGCTGCAAATAAAGGAGCCTGCTGTAATGAAGTGCTTCCGCCGGCCGAGAAAATTGCTACGTCCGGCTTCATCTTAATCGCATCCTCAACAGAAACCACCTTAAACTGCTTACCCTTAAAAGTAATTTCTTTACCAATACTTTTTTCTGAAGCTACGGGAATTAATTCTGTAACGGGGAAGTTGCGTTCTGCAAGAACCTGCAACATTTTGGTGCCTACTAATCCTGTAGCACCTACTACTGCGACTTTCATTTTTTAAATTGTTTTTGAATGTATCAGGCTGCTTCACAGCGCCTGTTTTTAATTAATTATGTGTTTTAAAAGTTAAACCCTCAAATATGCACATTTTTTTGGTATCGGAGAAATATTAAGTCTATGGTTATTGTGGAGTTTATTTAAGTGAGTCGTTGATTGAGTGATTGGTTTGTTTGTCTGAATCAGAATTTTCAGGATTTGAGAATTAACAGCATGGAATCCCGATACTGGCGCAAGTCTTGAGCGAAGGCCAGCGGGTGGCAGACTTGTGACTTCTGCAAGCGATTAGTTTGTCTGAACCGAAATTTTTAGAATTAAATGAATTAATAGAATGCCATGCAAAATTCCAATAATTCGTTTAATTCGAGTTCAGACAACATCTTGACAATCCTCAAATCTTAAATATCATAGTTCAGAATAATGGCGTTACCTGCGGCCCGCGCTATCCGCTCATACTACACAAGGCATTAGCCACAGGCCGGTATCCGCTACTATCGCTAACGCGGAAAAAGTCTGAAGTCTGACCAATCAATCATTCCTCCTAAACAAATACTGCGGGTTGATTTTTATAGTCACAAGTGATCCGCCCTTCTAACAGCCGCACAACACTTGCGCCATGGGGGAAACGAATTTGAATAATTCATGGAATGTGTATCGCATTTTCTGCTCGTTCCCTAAATTCAATAAATTCGGGTTCAGACAACATCCTATTTCCCAATAAAATGTTATGATAACAGTTATCAATTCCCTATTTTGGCCTTCATAACCTCATCAATTGTAACATTACCTTATGAACGCCTATCTCAAAGCAAAAGCCCTGTTTTTGGCCGCTGTATTATACGGATGCGCCGCCTTTGCCCAGGAAGCCAAACTGCCAACTCAATGGACAAACACTGCCATGCAGGCCGAAATACCTTTATCGGAATATCCCCGCCCCCAGCTGGAACGTGCAGACTGGCTTTGTCTTAACGGAAAATGGGATTACCGTGGCGGTAAAAACGCGCCTGATGCTTTAACCCCCAAAACTGCTGCATCCTTTGAGGGCAAGCCCGATAAGATCCTTGTACCTTATTGCCCTGAATCGGTACTTTCAGGTATACAGCGAAACCAGGAGATCAACATGTGGTACCGCCGAAGTTTTGAGGTCCCGTCAAAATGGCAAAACAAACAGGTTATTGTTCACTTTGGCGCTGTCGATCATGACGCTACTGTTTTTATAAACGGAAAGAAAGCAGGCTCACACTCGGGTGGGTACGATTCATTTAGTTTTAATATTACTCCATATCTCGCCAAAGGCAGCAATACCATTGTTGTTGCCGCCCATGATCCCAATGATGGCAAAACACCATCGGGTAAAAACGGCCCCCGCGGCGATTATACCTTTTCGTCGGGTATATGGCAAACCGTTTGGCTGGAGCCTGTCAACAGCTCCTATATCAAAAATATCCGGCTCCTGCCTGATCCGGAAGGTAAACGCTTAAAAGTATTTGTTAACGCTGCAGGCGCGGGCAAGATCAAAGCAGTTGCCTTAAACAACGGCAAAGAGGTGTCGCAGGTTAATGCGGCCGCCGGATCATATTTCTATCTGCCAATAGATAACCCGGTTTTATGGACACCAAATTTTCCGTTTTTGTATGATCTGAAGCTTACCCTATACAATACTGATGGTAGCGAAGCCGACGAGGTTAAAAGTTATTTCGGCATGCGTGATATTAAATTGGGCAAGCTTAACGGCGTGATCCGTCCGCTTATTAACGGTAAATTCATCATGCAGCTTGGCCTGCTTGACCAGGGGTACTGGCCCGACGGTGTTTTAACCGCACCTACGGAAGAAGCACTTAAATTTGATATAGAATACACCAAAAAAGCGGGCTACAACCTCATCCGTAAGCACATGAAAACCGAGCCCCAGCGTTTTTATTATTGGGCCGATAAAATGGGCTTATTGGTTTGGCAGGATATGCCCGCTATATGGTATCAGAATGAAGATACTACTAAGAACAGGACGGTTTACCGGAAAGAATTAAAAGCCATCATCGACGATCATTATAACTCGCCCTCCATTATTACATGGGTGCCTTTCAATGAAAACTGGGGTGCTTTTGATGTAAAAAACATAACCAATTGGGTTAAACAATATGACCCCTCGCGATTAGTTAATGGCAATTCGGGCTTTAACAATAATCCCAGCTATCAAAAACCTTACGGCGATCCGGGCAATGGCGATTACGTGGACACACATATTTATATTGGCCCGTATGGTGCTTCTGTTCCTGATAGCCGCCGGGCTGCCTCACTGGGCGAATTTGGCGGTGTTGGCCTCTTTGTGCGTGGCCATATGTGGCCGGTACAAAACGATGCTTATAACTACGAACCAACCAAAGCCAGGCTTACCGATCGTTATGTTTTTTTGCTGGATGAGGTAGAGCAATTAATGAAATATAAAGGACTAAGCGTTGCCATATATACCCAAACCACCGACGTTGAACACGAAGTAAACGGCGTTTTAACCTACGACAGGGCCGTTGAAAAAATGGAGATCGAAAGAGTAAGGGAAGTAAACCAGGCGGTGATTAAGGAGGGGGATAAGTTGAATAAATAGGCCATTAGGTGAGCGCTGGCCGTTGTTGGTGTTGTCACCAACAACTCTACTCCACGCAGTTATAGCATTAAATAAGCAACCGGGAGCTTAATATAGTAATATGAAATAACGTGATTAAAAGAGGATTGGGAATTGTTGGTGACAACACCAACAATGGCGTAAAAGAGCATTAGGAATTGTTGGTGACAACACCAACAATGGCATAGCCCTCCCTTCCGGGGAGGGTTTGGGTGAGGCTCACCCCACCCTGTTCAATGTATAATTATTAAGCTTCTCCAGCAGTTCATCCGGTTTAAATGGCTTGGATACATAATCATTCATGCCGGCTTCGTATACCTGTTCTTTGATATCAAAAAGTGCGGAAGCTGTAAGCGCGATGATCGGTATGCCTGATTTTTTAGGATCGGCCATTTTACGGATCTCTTTAGCTGCGTCAAAGCCGTTCATCACCGGCATCTGGAGGTCCATTAATATAATATCAAAATTGCCGTACTGCATAAACTCAACTGCCCGTTCCCCGTTTTCGGCAATGGTTGGGTTAATGCTCCACTTGCTCAGCAGTTTCTTCATCAGCATCACATTAACCATATTATCTTCGGCAATAAGTACACGTAAACAGGCCAGCGGGTTTTCTGAAAATTGTTTAGCTTCGGGAGCAGTGGTTACTGCAACAGGCAATGCTTCTGTAGATACAGGAAATTCCATATGGAATGAAAACTCTGATCCGCGCCCCATTGTACTGTTAACGGTCATTTGCACTTCCTGCAGCTCAAGCAAACGCTTAACTATGGCCAGGCCAAGCCCTGTGCCGCCATACTCGCGGGTAGTAGCTAATGATTCCTGCGTAAATGGTTCAAATATACTTTCAAGGTTTTCTTTTTCGATACCGATGCCGGTGTCCCTTACCGAAAAGTTAACGGTAACGGTATTATGCCGGTCTTCCACACAAGTAACCCTTACCCATATGTTTCCCTGCGGTGTAAATTTTATAGCATTACTAACCAGGTTAAAAATGATCTGGGTTATGCGGGTAGGATCGCCAAAAAGCACCTTATCCCTCAATGAGCTGTCAACATCAAGCTTAAAAAGCAAGCCTTTCTCTTCGGCCTTCAGTATCTGCCCGCCGCAAATATTGTTCATCAGCTCAACAAGGTTGAAGCGGATATTTTCAAATACTACCTTCCCCGATTCAATTTTGCTAAAATCAAGCACGTCATTAACAATGGCTAACAGGTTATTGGCCGAAAATTTAAGGATTTCGATGTTCTCTCGCTGGTCGGGCCTCGGGTTGCTCATCATCAGCAAATTACTCATCCCGATAACCGCATTTAACGGCGTACGGATTTCATGCGACATGGTTGACAAGAACTCTGATTTGGCCTGGGCTGATTTCTCTGCCTTTTCAATAGCTGTTTCCATCTTATTGTAAAGCCGGGCCTGCTCCCTGCTGCTATCTTTAAGTTGCTTAATGTTTTTTAAAAAAGCAGTATAAAAATGGCTATGGATAAAAATAAGCAATATAAAATTGGCAAACAGGCTGATGATAATGGTAGACTGATCAACTTTGTTAGGTTTTATACTAATAATGTACCCGCTGTTGTATTCAATGATCATAAATACCAAAACCGGTACTGTATTAAGCAACGAGTACATGAGCCCCCATTGCTGGCCAAGCATATAATAGCTGAATACGATCACGATTATAATTACCTGCACGGTAATGATATTTACCGTTTGCATAGAGGCATAAACCAGGCTGGTATTAACTAGTGTACCCACAATAAGCAGGGCATGTGCTGCGCTGCGCCAGTCGGGCCGCCAGGTTAAATACTTAAATAACACAACTACCGCTCCCATCAAAAACAGGGCGGTATCAGCAAGCATTTTTTGGTTTTGGAAATAAACGTTCAGGTAAAGTGCCCCAAGGGCAACAAAAATAAGGAAGAACCCATAATACAATAAACGAATCCGGGCCTGGTCAAGGAACGATTGCTCCTTCGACAAAATCTTATAAATTGATAAGTTAAAAAAACTTACTTTATTACTCATATTCAGAACTTAACATTGGCCCTGCAATGGACAGGCCACCGTACAGCTATCAAAATACTGTACGGTAGCTTGTTACGCAAGCCGGTAAGTTCTGCAATTAGCAAGCCAAAGCAGCTAAGTTTTCTTCAATGATGGTTAATTTAGCTTCGGCATCGGCCTTTTTCTTTTGCTCCACCTCAATAATCTCGGGTTTTGCATTAGCCATAAACCGTTCGTTACCCAATTTTGCATTAACCGATTTCAGGAAACCTAACAGGTATTCCTGCTCTTTTTTCAGTTTCGCACATTCGGCAACCGGGTCAATTTCTTCGCTGAACGGAATATAAAACTCATCTGTTGAGGCTAAGAAATTAATGGCCCCTTCAACTTTATCGGCTACTGATTCAAATTTGCTGATGTTGCCAAGCCTTGCAATGATAGCTTCGTACTGGCCGTAATTGATCCCTGAATTTGATTTAACAAATAACTCAAGCGGCTCTTTGTCAGAAATTTGTTTTGTTTTGCGGGTGTTCCTGATGTTGGTTACCAAATCTTTAACAAGCTCTGTTTCATTTAATAGACGTGAATTAATTTCCCCAATAGCGGGCAATTGCGCTACAATACAGCAGTCAGTTTCAGAACGTTCGCCAAACAGTTCATCATGCCATAATTCTTCGGTAAGGAACGGCATAAAAGGGTGCAATACCTTCAAAATATTTTCAAAGAATTGAATAGTAGCTGCATAAGTAGCCTTATCAATAGGATGCTGATAAGCCGGTTTGATCATCTCCAGGTACCATGCGCAAAAATCGTCCCATACCAGTTTATAGGTATCCATTAAGGCCTCTGATAAACGATATTGGGCAAAGTTAGCTTCAATTTCGGTTAGCGCCTGGTTAAACCTGTTGGCAAACCATTCAATGGCTACGCCGTTAGGGTTGGAAAGGCTTTCATCAACCTCCCAGCCTTTTACCAGTTTAAAGGCGTTCCATATTTTGTTGGCAAAGCCGCTGCCTTGTTTACAGTAGCTTTCGTCAAACATCAAATCGTTACCTGCAGGCGAGCATAACAGCATACCTACGCGCACGCCATCTGCACCATATTGAGCTATCAGGTCAAGCGGGTCGGGAGAGTTGCCCAATTGCTTTGACATTTTACGACCCTGCTTATCCCTTACTATACCGGTAAGGTATACGTTTCTGAATGGTACTTCGCCTCTGAACTCATGACCGGCCATGATCATCCTGGCTACCCAGAAAAATAAAATTTCGGGCGCGGTAACCAAATCATTGGTTGGGTAATAATAATTAATATCGGCATTATCAGGATCTTTAAAACCATCAAATACCGAGATAGGCCACAACCATGATGAAAACCAGGTATCAACTACGTCTTCGTCCTGGGTAAGGTTGGCAGCGGTATATTCCGGATTTTTAAGCTGTGCTTCTTTCAGCGCCTCTTCGGCGTTTTTGGCAATTACAAACTCGCCTGTAGGTAAATACCATGCCGGAATCTGTTGTCCCCACCACAATTGGCGGCTGATGTTCCAGTCCCTTACATTCTCCATCCAGTGGCGGTAGGTGTTTACAAACTTTTCGGGGATCAATTTGATCTCTCCGTTCAGTACGTAATCCAAAGCAGGTTTGGCCATTTCGCCCATTTTGCAAAACCATTGCATGGATAGTTTTGGCTCAATAACCGCGTTGGTACGTTCACTGAAACCAACCTGCGATTTATATTCTTCAACTTTTTCCAGTACGCCGGCTTCTTCCAGCAGCACAGCTATTTTTTTACGGGCGGCAAAACGGTCTTCACCAACCAGTATCTGCGCTTTCTCGTTCAGCGTGCCATCGTCATTCAGGATATCAATAACTGGCAGGTTATGACGCTGGCCCAGTTCGTAGTCATTTAAATCGTGTGCCGGGGTAACCTTCAAACAGCCGGTACCAAAATCCATAGTTACGTAATCATCCAGTATCACCGGGATCTCGCGGTTAATAAGCGGGATGTAAACCTTTTTACCGTGCAGGTGCAGGTAACGCTCGTCATTAGGATTGATACAGATAGCCGCATCGGCCATAATGGTTTCCGGGCGGGTAGTAGCGATGGTTAGGAAGCCAGGAGAGTCCGAAAGTCCGGAAGTCCGTGAGTCCGAAAGTAAAGAGTTAGCATCGGAGAAATCTTTCTGCCTTTCCGACTTTCCGACTTCCGGACTTACCTGACTTTCGGACTTCACCGCGTAGCGGATATAATAAAGCTTCTGATTAACCTCTTTACGGATTACTTCCTCATCACTCACCGCGGTTTTGCCCTGCGGATCCCAGTTGATCATGCGGATACCGCGATAGATCAAACCTTTTTTATACAGGTGGATAAACGTATCAATAACCGCTTCCGATAGGCTCTCGTCCATGGTAAATTTGGTACGGTCCCAATCGCAGGAGGCACCTAATTTTTTAAGCTGCTCCAGGATAATGCCGCCGTATTTTTCCTTCCACTCCCAGGCGTAAGTTAAAAACTCTTCGCGGGTAAGGTCTTTTTTGCTGATGCCGCGCTCTTTAAGCATAGCGACAACTTTGGCCTCGGTAGCAATACTGGCGTGGTCGGTACCGGGAACCCAGCAGGCATTTTTGCCTTTCATCCGGGCGCGGCGAACCAGCACATCCTGTATGGTATTGTTAAGCATGTGGCCCATGTGTAAAACCCCGGTAACGTTTGGCGGCGGAATGACTATGGTATAAGGCTCACGCTCATCAGGCACCGACTTAAAAAAGCCGTGCTGCAACCAGTAACTGTACCATTTTTCTTCGGTTTCCTTTGGGATATATGTTTTAGCAATACTCATAACGCGCAAAAATACGATAGTTAACGGTTCATAGCCAAAGGTTGGGGGATTTTTTTGGGAATATAGTTCATGGTTCATAGATGATGGTTTTAAACCGATAGTTTTTGATCGGTCAAGAGCGGAGGCCGCATTAGGGATGGGAGCGGATACCGGCCAACGAGCGTAATGCCTGCAGGCGTATGAGCGTACAGCCCGGGCCGCAGGTAATGCCCGGAAAAAGAGATTAGAGAATTGAGATTAGCGTTTAGTTGTTTTACGTATTGTTTAGTTTTTTTCACCGTACCAACCTATCCCATCCGAGTTTGTTTGAGTTAAAAAATTTTTATAAAATCCCATTAATCCCAAAAATCCACCCAAATCCCGGTTCAGAATAATGGCGTTGCCTGCGGCCCGGGCTGTACGCTCATACAGCACAAGGCCTTAGCCACTTGGCCGGTATCCGCTACCATCCCTCCTATGTTTACATCTAATATTATTGTAATGATTTTATGAGTGAAAAGAGTGAGAGCACAGCAATCCCAAACAGCCTTGAGCATGTTGAGCGTTAGATATAGCCTCACTCCTTTACTTTTTTGAGTTTGAACAGAATGTAAGGAATACGACCAGGCAGTATATCCAGGATAACCAACAGGAGGAAAAACGAAGAAAGGTTTTCACTTATAACAGTTAAAAACTTTGATCAATGGCAAGCAGATTATTAAAACAAGTAGTAGGTATTGATGTGGCTCAAAAAGAGCTGGTGGTTTCTATCGGCAAGATGGATGAGCAGGCAGTTATAACAGTTTATGCGAACAAGATTTTTCCAAACAATGAAAAAGGATTTGCAAACCTGGAAGTATGGATAAACAAGCAAAGCATCCCCCAATATCCATTAAGATATGTAATGGAGGCCACAGGTGTATACCACGAGCGCCTTGCTTATTATCTGGCCGGCAAAGGGTATGCTGTAAGTATTGTCATGCCCAACAAGATCTCAAACTTCTTCAAGACACTGGAGATCAAAACAATTACCGATAAATCAATGTCTTTTGCCATAGCCATGTTCGGACTTGAAAAGAAACTGGATAACTGGGTACAACCCAAAAGGGTGTTCAGGACCCTGCGGCAGATAACCCGTGAAAGAGAACAACTTATTGCAGAAAGAACCATGATCAAGAACCAGCTACATGCTGAACAGTCCGAAGCTTTTCCGGGGGAAGATACTATCCGCAGAATGATGGACAGGATAAAGATGATTGGTGAACAACTTAAAGAAATACTTACTGAGATTAGAACAGCTGTAGCACAGGACAAACATTTAAAACAAACACTGGCTACCATTACCACTATTCCTGGAGTCGGCTTATTAACGGCCACTGTGATCATAGCCGAAACAAACGGCTTTGAGCTGATCAGGAGTAAAAAGCAGCTGACCAGTTACGCCGGGCTGGATGTCAGGGAAAAAGAATCCGGCTCATCCGTTAAGGGCAAACCCAAGATATCTAAAAGGGGGAACAAGCATTTACGAAAAGCCATGCACTTACCTGCATTAGCGGCCATAAGACATTCAGAAAGATATAAAGCTATATTTGTCCGGATCGTATCCCGAAATAGCGTGAAAATGAAAGCTACTGTAGCAGTACAAAGAAAATTATTGGAGATGGTATACACTATATACAAAACCAACAAACCATTCGAAAAAGACTACCTTCAACAGAATGCACACATATCCGAAAATAGTTAGAGCAGTCGCTTCAATTGAAGGACTGCCCTAAACAGGCTAACATAAAGCTGCCTAAGACTCAAAAATAAAAAATAACTTTTGCATATCAACACAGAATCTAACGCAAACCAGTACATTGTAAAATGATTATCACTACAACATGTAATCATGATCAATCATCTATAAACCATGAACCATGATCTATCAACCATGAACAACCCCACTCCCACAATATTTTTACAATTAACAAGTTATTATATATGTAACATTCAAATTGTCATGAAAACATTACCCTTACACCGTTTCTGGCTTGATATTTTGAAAAAAACAAAACTCGAAGCCATCATTAACTGGTTCAATCACTAAAGGCCTGCCACCGGCCACTTGTGTTTAATACCCGCTATTTATTAACTTTAATTTTTAAGTATTGACATGAAATTAAAGTTTAACTGTTTATTACTGGCTGCCTGCCTTGGCATGTCGGTAAATGTGTTTGCTGCAGATGGCCCCAAACCCGCAAAATCCAGGCACAAAACCTCTGCCCCTCCTAAAAAATTTATCGATCCCGCCAACATGGACCTGAGCGTAAAGCCCGGCGATGATTTTTTTGAATATGCCAATGGCGGCTGGCTAAAACAAAACGGCATCCCTGCTAAAGAAACCCGCTGGGGTAGTTTCCATATTTTGCGCCAGGAAAATACAGATAGGCTCATTGGCTTGCTGAATGAAGTAAGCCAGACATCAGCGTCGCAACCCAAAGGCAGCCTGAAACAACTTGTAGGAGATTTGTACGCCAGTGGTATGGATAGCCTGACCATCGAAAAAAACGGTTATGCCCCCATCAAACCCGACCTGGAGCGCATTAACCGGTTAAAAACCCTTGACGACTTTATTAACGAACTGATTTACGAGCGTGTTAACGGAATAAGTGCGCCGATTTTCAGGTTTGGGGTTGAACAGGATGAAAAGAATGTAAACAAATATGTGATAAGCCTTGGTCAGGGAGGCACTACCCTGCCCGACAGGGATTATTACCTCAAAAACGATCCGCGTTCAAAAAAAGCACAGGACGCCTTAAAAAAGCTGATCACAACTTTGTTCACCCTTAGCGGAAGCAGTGCTGATGAAGCAGCCAAAAACACTGCTATAGTTTACGGCCTTGAATATACCTGGGCTAAGGCGCAATTGAGCCGTGTAGCCATGCGCGATCCGCATGTAACCTACAACAAGTTCCTGATTGCAGATTTTGAAAAACAAACCCCACATTTAAAATGGTCAAAAATACTACCTGCCCTTAATGCAGGCGGACAGGACAGTATTCTTGTTGGCCAGCCTTCGTTTTTCAGAGCTACCGACTCGCTGTTTGCAGCTACCCCGATCGCTAACTGGAGAATATACCTGCGATGGAATATTTTAAGAGGAACAGCCAGTTATTTAAGCTCCGACTTTTCTAACGCAAGCTTTGCTTACAACAGCACGCTGACCGGTCAAAAAGTACAGACACCGCGCGTTGAGCGCATGAGCGCCCTTGTTGATAGCTACCTTGGCGAATTACTGGGCCAGCTTTTTGTTGAAAAATACTTTACCCCGGCCGCCAAACAATATATGGTTGATTTAGTAAACAACCTTAAAGAAACTCTTGGCGACAGGATTAAGCGCCTTGACTGGATGAGCCCCGCAACCAAAGAACGCGCACTTAAAAAACTTAATGCTTTCACCGTAAAAATCGGCTATCCGGACAACTGGGAAAAATACGATGGCATGGTGATTAACCGTAACGATTACTTCAGTAACCTGCATGCAATAGTCAAATGGCGCTACAATTTTAATGTAAGCCGATTAGGTAAACCAGTTGATAAAACCCGATGGGGAATGACACCGCCAACCGTTAATGCTTATTACAACCCAACTAATAACGAAATTGTGTTCCCTGCCGGGATCCTTCAATTCCCGTTCTTTGATTTTAACGCCGATGACGCCGTTAACTACGGAGGTATTGGAGCGGTGATTGGCCATGAAATGACCCACGGCTTTGACGACCAGGGCCGCCAGTACGATGCCGACGGCACCCTGCGCGATTGGTGGACCAAAGAAGATGCCGATAAATTTAAATCGCGCGCAGATCAGGTGGTGAAACAATACAATGCCTTTACCGTTCTTGACACCCTGCACGTAAACGGCAAACTTACCCTTGGCGAAAACCTGGCCGACCTTGGTGGTTTGAACATTGCTTACGAGGCATTCAGCAAAACCAAACAAGGCCAGTCGGCCAATACCATTGATGGCTTTACACCCGATCAGCGGTTCTTTTTGTCGTGGGCACAGGTATGGCGTTCATCACAAACTCCGGAATCGGCAGCGCAAAGGATCCTGACCGACCCGCACTCGCCCGAGCAGTTCCGCACCAATGCGCCTATAACCAATATCAACGCATGGTACAAAGCATTTGACGTAAAACCCGGCGATAAAATGTATAAAAAACCAGAAGACAGGACAAAGATCTGGTAAGCAAGAGTTTTTTTATATCAGGCCCGGTTATGAAACCGGGCCTGTTTGGTTTACAAGTCACTTTACTGGCGTAAACCCTCCCTGTTTATGGCTCAAAAACCCCTGTGCTTGTTTTGTAATTTCGCAGTAGCTTTATCTTATAAACGCTTTAAAACAATGAAAACAATATTTGATAAAGAAACCCGCGATGGCCTCATAACCCGTATCAATTTAATTAACGAAAACAGCCAGCCACAATGGGGTAAAATGAATGTTTATCAAATGCTGAAACATTGCACCCTTTCGGACGAAATGTACCTGGGCATAACAGTCTATAAACGCTCGTTCATCGGTCGCCTGTTTGGTAAGGTAGCTTTGAAAAGCATGATAAAGGATGATAGCCCCGTAGCAAAAAATAGCCCTACTGTTCCGCAATGTAAAGTAACTGAAACAGGAGGCAATATAGAAGCACAAAAAAAACGATGGATTGAACTGGTTGAGGAATATGGCAAAACTTCAAAAACTGATTTTGAGCATACTTTTTTTGGCAAAATGACCAGGGAACAAATGGGTCAGTTAGCTTATAAACATGTTGACCATCATTTGAGGCAGTTTAGTAATTGACGTCAAAGCATACTAAAAAATTCCCACACGAATTTCTTTAAACTCGTCACAATTAATCGAATTACACGAATGTCAATTAACCAAATTCAAAATTCGTGTAATTCGATTAATACGTAAAAATTCGTGTAAAAATTCTTTTTCAATAATTTTCTGATCTATGCAGACAACCGGCTTCACAGGTTTACACAAAAAGGATCAATATTTACACCACTCAAACATTGCACAAATAAAACATTCCGCCTAAGCATTATCTTTGCAGGCAAAATATGATCATTCAACAATTTTACGATAAAGGCCTGGCGCATGGTTCATATGCCGTGATCCGTACGGGCAAAATGATAGTTATTGACCCGGCCCGTAACCCGCAGCCTTATTATGATTTCGCGGCCCAGCACGACGCCGATATTGTGGGTGTTATTGAAACCCACCCGCATGCGGATTTTGTAAGTTCGCACCTCGAAATTCATGAAACCACAGGCGCTGTAATTTATTGCAGCAAGTTAACCGGCGCAACATATCCGCACGAAACTTTTGATGACGGCGACGTTATCCAGCTTAACGATATTAAACTAAAAGCCATCAATACTCCCGGTCACTCGCCCGATTCTATCTGTATTTTACTGGTAGATGAAGAAGGCCGCGAAACCGCCGTCTTTACCGGCGATACATTATTTGTTGGGGATGTAGGCCGACCCGACCTGCGGGAAAATGTGGGTAACATTACCGCAAAAAAAGAGGAACTTGCCCGCCAGATGTTTCAAAGCACCCGGCAAAAACTCATGACCCTGCCCAAAAACGTAGTGGTTTACCCGGCACACGGCCCGGGTTCGTTATGCGGTAAAAACATGAGCCCCGAGCTGGAAAGCACCATTGGCCGCGAACTGCGTGAAAATTATGCCTTACAACTGATGGATGAACTGGAATTTGTTAAAACGCTTACCACCGATCAGCCTTTTATGCCCAAATACTTTGGCCGTGATGTGCTGTTGAATAAAAATGGTGTACCAGGTTTTGAGGACAGCATTACTGCTGTACCCCGTATGGAGGAAGGCAGCGCGTTGGAAGCTGACATTTTAGTAGTTGATGGCCGTCCCAAAGCACAGTTCAGGAGCGGTCACCTGCATGGCGCTATTAACCTCCAGGATGGTGAAAAATTTGAAACATGGCTGGGTTCCATTATCGGCCCTGATGAGCAGTTTTACCTCATTGCCGAAAATGATGATAAGCTTGACACCCTGATTAAAAAAGCAGCCAAAATAGGCTACGAACAAAATATCAAAGGCGCATTGTTAGTTCCTGTAAACGCCAATGAAGTATCCCCCGATCTTGATTTAGACACCTTCAGGGCAAATGAAAATGATTACACGATAGTTGATGTACGTAATCAGGCAGAAGTTGCGGCAGGCAGGGTTTTTAAAAATGCCATTAGTATACCTTTGCCCGAACTGCGCGAACGCGTTAGTGAGATCCCTGCCGATAAACCTGTCGTAGTGCATTGCGCTGCAGGCTATCGTTCGGCTGCCGGTGTGAGCATTGTTTCGGCTGCAATAAATGCCGTACCGGTTTATGACCTGGGTGAGGTGGTGACTGAGATGATGAAAGAGGTTCATGGCTAATGGTCATGGATGATAGTTCATGGTTCATGGCCAATAAGGTCTTGGAAACTATGAACCATCATCCATAAACCATGAACTAAGTATGCCACCCAAAACTATGAACTATCATCCATGAACCATGAACTAACCATAGTCCCCACAGCCGACGGCTCCAATACCATTTACAATGCCGAAGTTGGTGAGCATTACCACTCGCGCCACGGGGCTTTGCAGGAGAGCTTACATGTATTTGTTAAATCAGGCTTACAATATTTCCTGGAGCGGAATAACACCAGCGGGGTTAGTATCCTCGAAGTTGGTTTCGGCACCGGGCTCAACTTTCTGTTAACAGCCGATGCATGTACCGGCGCGCAAATAAAACTTAACTACACCGGTATCGAAGCTTACCCCTTAAGCGCCGAAATGATGGCGCAAACCGGCTACCAGCAATATATCCCGGAACTGTTATGGGAACAATTCAACAGCAGTTATCCCGCTGCGTTAACGGCCAAAGTTCAAGTCGATAACACAACACAGCTACATATCGCTCACAGCAAGCTGCTGGATTTTAAAACAGACGAGCAGTTTGATATTATCTATTTCGACGCCTTTGCCGCAGCCCATCAACCCGAAATGTGGGATGAAGAAGCCATCGGTCACACCGTTAGCTTTTTAAAACCGGGTGGTGTGTTTGTTACCTACGCTATCACCGGCAACCTGAAACGCATGCTCAAAAGCCAGGGCTTTAAAGTGGAGAAAGCACCCGGAGCACCCGGCAAACGCGAAATGCTCAGGGCGGTAAAACTTTAATCTTCCTGCTATAAAAACCGGAAGCCTACGTTAAATTTCAGCGTGAAGCCGTTGGTAGTTGGCAATTCACGATAAGCAAACTGGCCCTGGGTTGCCGCGCTGCGGGTAGCGTAAATAATGGGGCCGCCGCAAAGTGAAAACGCCAGCCGCGAATTTACAGGAGCGTAATTTAACGATGGGCCGATCAATAAACGGGCTCCGCCTTCGGCTTCATCGGCTTCCCAAAAACCTTCCAGGTCCTGCCCTACCGCTTCAAAACCGCCGAAAAGCTGGCCCGAGATATGACGGTGCACACCAACGCTGGTTATCAAATCCAAACCATCGCGGTGGGTTGAAAACGCTTTCTCAAAGCGAAGATTAGCGCCAAGCTTCCATTTTGATACCTCATATGCCGCGGTTATACGGCTGAACGCTACAGCATCACTGTTAAACTCCCTTCTGAAACCCAGGCTCGCCCCCGCCCTGAAACCCATAGGCTGAGTGCCGCCAATAAAATCGCGTAGCACCTCAGCTTGCTGCAGGGTACGCACACCACCCTTATTACTAAAACCTGTACCCAGCATGGCCATTAAGGTAAACTTATTGCCCAGATACCCCTTGGCCGAAAAATTTTGATCAACACCATCAAAACCCAGCGGTGTAACGGTACGCTCACCATACCCGACTGAGTAATTTAAACTCCAGTTACGCCCTTGCGGGTTAAGTGTACTTATAGTAAACAAAAAAGGCTGCGGCTGGCTAAAGGTGCTGTTTGCCCCGCCGTCAACAAGCTGCTGGGCATGGCTTACTTTAATTATCGAAGTAAAAAGAAGGATAAACAGGTAAGTTTTTTTCATGGTAAAATGTGCTTATGGGTAGCATTAACAATTGGCTAATAAAATTAATTAATGTTAGCTTAAAATTAATGATACAGTAAGTTTTCATTAAAGATGTTATCATACCTTTGCATCATAAGTATTCATTATAAATAATTTATGCCTTTAAAAGCCCCTGAAACCGCCCCTACTGCCTCAATAGCGTTCGATAGATTGCTCATTATTATGGACGACCTGCGGGCCAATTGCCCATGGGATAAAAAGCAAACGCTCGAAAGCCTGCGCCATCTTACCATTGAAGAAACCTATGAGCTAAGTGATGCCATACTGGGCGGCGATATGCCCGAAATAAAAAAGGAACTCGGTGATATCATGTTACACCTGGTATTCTACGCTAAAATAGCTTCCGAAACCAACGACTTTACCATTACCGATGTTTTGAACAGCGTTTGCGATAAGCTCATCAACCGCCACCCGCATATTTATGGCGACATAGAAGTGCAGAACGAGGAAGATGTAAAACGTAACTGGGAGCAGATCAAGCTTAAAGAGGGTAACAAATCTGTTTTGGGTGGCGTACCGGCTTCCTTACCGGCATTGGTAAAAGCATCGCGCATACAGGAAAAGGCGCGCGGCGTTGGGTTTGACTGGGAGGAGAAAAGCCAGGTTTGGGCAAAAGTTGAGGAAGAGATGCAGGAGTTTAAAAACGAATTTAATGCCGAAGATGAAAGCACTATCGACCATGAAAGGGCCGAAGCCGAATTTGGCGACCTGCTGTTTTCGCTGATCAATTACGCCCGTTTTATTAATATTAACCCGGAAAACGCTCTCGAAAAAACCAATAAAAAATTCATTAAGCGCTTTCAATACCTGGAGCTTAAAGCACAGGAAAATGGCAAACAGCTGCATGACATGAGCCTTGCTGAGATGGATATTTTTTGGGACGAGGCAAAAAAACTGTAAATAATGCATCCCGGCTGTAGCGTTTAGTTAAAAACGTGCGTAATGGTTAAAAATTGATAACGAGATAAGATTATATGAAACGTAATTTATTTTACCTGCTTCCATTATTGTTAACATTAGGCGTAGCCTGCTCTCCTAAAAATGAGGTTGTTCCGGTTGCTCAACCCCAGGGCAATTTTACCGGTACATTTGGTGCGCTGGTTAAAAAAACAAGCGGTACCGGTTATGATACCGTTCGTGATACGATAGCTTTAAAACTTACCGCGGCATCATTATTTAAAGTAGCTACCGACACCAGGAAACACGTGGCGAGCTACGGAGCATTTGTGTACAACGGTTACTACATCCAGTTTAATGATTCATTGGCGGTAGTACCAGGTGTCAAAAAATTTCATCTTAAAGGTGTTTACCAATATTATTATGATGGTAACGTATTTCAACTGCAGCGCAACAGCAACGGCGATACGTTAACTGTTCAATACAATTTGAAAAAAACGAATTAACTACTTTTTATTGTTTTATTACGTTGCCGGTGCCCGCATTGAGGGTACCGGCTTTTTTTGATTACTACAGCAAATAATCCGGGCAGAATTTTTTTTATTTTGTATCATTTAACTGTTTTGCTGCGTAAAGGCTTTAAAACAACATTTAGCGGAACTAAGTACATTTAATGCATCCACCCCCTCGCATTACCGAAGAAGAGATCGTAAGGCAATGCAAAAAAGGCAGTTTAAAACATCAGGAATTGCTGTATAAGCAGTTCTATGGCTATGCTATGGGTATAAGTTTGCGTTACAGTTTAAACCGCGATGATGCCCTTGAAGCAGTAAATGACGCTTTTATAAAAGTATTTAACGCTATTGGCGGCTACAATATCGATAAGCCGTTTAAAGCCTGGCTCCGCACCATTTTGGTTAACACGGCCATTGACCGCCGGCGCAAAGACCTTAAATTCCAGCTTAATGTTGAATTGGAAAATGCCGCCCCCATCAGGAGTAATATGGGGCCGGTTGATAATTTAAACGTACAGGATATTTTAAAATTGATGGTTGAACTCCCGGCTATACAACGAACTATTTTTAACATGTATGAGATAGACGGCTATGACCATGATGAAATAGCCACAACGCTCGGCATCCCGGTAAGCTCATCGCGCGTTTACCTAAGCAGGGCGAAAGAAAGATTAAGAAGTATATTAAGAAAAGAAGCACAAAACCATGGATGACCAGTTGGATAACGACTTAAGAGACCGCATCAGGGAAGTGTTTGATAATTACGAAGACACTACCGCTGATGAAGGCTGGCTGCTGCTCAGGGAGAGATTCCCTGTTCAGGAAAAACAGCGCCGCCCGGTTTACCTATGGTGGGCAAGCGCCGCTGCTGTCCTGTTATTGTTTTTGAGTATAGGCTTATGGATAGCATCGAACAAAAATAATGTTAATAATGATGGCCAAACATTTTCGGCTAAACCGGTAAAACCTGCGCTGCCGCATAGCAACACGGCAGATAGCAATGTTCAAAACGCTACCCCGGAACGATCTCCTGTAACAACTAAGCAATCACCTGCAACAAACCTTGCGGGCAACAATAGCACCCAATCTTCAGCAACAAAACCGAATCCGGCAGGCAACACCCCGGCAAATAAATCAAACGTACTTGCAAACAATAGCGCTTTAAATAAACCGGCGGGCAACGCAATCGTAAATCAACCGGCTGCAACCGTACCAGCGTTTACACCTGTGCCGGCAAATCCTGTAACTGCAAACCCAGTTAACGGTATTGCCAAAACCAACGTGCCCCCTACAGTTCAACCGGCGAATAACAGTGTAATCAACGTAACTCCGGCTAAAAAAGCTGATAGTGTAAAATATGTATTGCAGCAAACCAACGCGCAGCAATATGCTAATAACCCTGCTGTACAGTCTCCGGCAAATACCAAACCTGTTACTGCAAACCCGCCTGCTGTTCCATCAGTAGTAAAAGTAAAACCAAAGATCAACTCTATGGAATCTTTACTTGCCAGCGATCAGGATCAGCCTAAAAAACCTGATATGGACATCAACGAACGCAGGGTAAAATTCAGCGTTTACGCGGCTACATTCTTTAACTATGCCAAGGGCAGCCAAAACCAGGTAAATGCCGGCGCGGGCTTTACATCTGATATTAAGCTAAGCAAAAACCTCAAGCTTTCTACCGGTTTAGCTTTGGCCCAAAACACGCTTAATTACAATAAAAACCAACCCTCAAATGTTGCGGCTGCTGTATCGTTTTCGCCATCATTAAGCACAGCCTATAACACGCTGGCCGATTTTAGTAAAGTATCGTCTACACCTTCATTTAAAAACTACAGTGCTAACCTGATCGGTCTGGATATTCCTGTTAACCTTAAATATGAATTTAACCCGCAGAAAAATGACACTTATATTTCTGCAGGTTTAAGTTCGGGCACGTTTATAAATGAAGCCTACACGGCAAGTTACAGTTACCCCGGGCTGGCACAGGCTGCAGGTGTACAACCGCAAACATCCGATGAAACAACGCACAAAAGCTTCAATAGCTTTTATTTTGCCAAAACCCTGAACGTAGCATTTGGTGTTGGCTATCCGCTTGGCAAAAGCAACAGGATAATTATTGAACCATTTTTGAAATACCCGCTTGACGGCCTTGGCTCACAGCAGATAAAATTTGGGGCAGGCGGTTTAAACCTGAAACTGAACTTTACAACACATAAAAAATGAAAAAGTACCTCCTTATCCTTGCCCCACTGTTGATTAGTGGGTTGCAGCTTCGCGCTCAAAAGTTAGAAGTTACTGTACAGGCCAACACCGGTTTATTTCATTTTGCGGGTAAATCATCATCGGCTACAACCCAGGTATTACAAGGCTCAATCACCGGCGATCCGATGAACCGTGCCAATAACCCATATGGTAATAAAAACGGATTTAGCTATGGCGGCAGTGTCCAGGTTCAAACGGTATCAAAAGGCGGGTTTATAGTCGGGCTGCAGGGTGGTTATGAATTACTAAGGAGCAAAGCCGAAGTTAATAAATATACCCCTATCATTCTTAATCCAACGGAATACGACATAGTAGCAAATGACGCAAGTTTTGCTGTAACCGGCCATGTTGCTTTACAAAGTCAAAGTATTAACCTTAATCCATATATCGGATACCGGTTTGCCCTCAATAAAGTTAAGCTTGATATTTTACCGGGGATGGATATTGGCCTGATACTGGATACCAGGGATAAAGGCGAAGTAAAGGATAAAGAAGGCAAGATTTATAAAGTTAACTACAAAAGAAGCAAGGCCCCAACCGATGTTCGGTTGCGCCTTGGCGCCGCCGCCAGTTACGGCCGCTATGGCTTAAATGCAAGCTTTGCCCACGGCCTGACCAACTATATGAAAGATATGGTAGGCGATGCTTCCTTTAACGCGCATAGCGAATATTTTAGGTTGGGATTAAGTTACCGGTTGCTTTAAAACTTACTTAAACTGGATAGCCTTCACCGGTGAGATCCGGCTTACCAGCGTTGATGGTATAATAAGCACCAGCAGGCAAATGATCAGCGTACCAATATTGAGGGCAACAATATCAAAAATATTAAACTCAACCGGCACAAAGGTCATATAATAGGAAGCCTGGTCCAGTTGGAAAAAATGAGTGTACATCTGGAAATAGCCGAGGCCTATCCCCAGTAAATTGCCCAATAGCAGCCCAAATCCTATCAGGTAACTGGCATTGATCAGGAATATTTTGCGGATGGCCCAGTTAGATGCCCCCATGGCTTTGAGCATCCCGATCATAGCGGTTCGTTCAAGGATCATGATCAGCAGAGCCGATATCATATTGATTACAGCAACCGCTACCATCAATACCAGCATCACTACCGAATTTACATCCAAAAGGTTAAGCCATTCAAATATGGTAGGATAATCTTCTTCAATGGTATACTCTTTCAATTTTACCGGCAAAACAGTCTCGAGCGCATAGGCGGCTTCATTAATGTGCTCAAAATCGGCTACGCGTAGTTCATATTGGCCTATCTCGTTCGGCTGCCAGTTGTTAAGGCGGTTAATGAGCGATAAGGCACCGATCACAAAGGTTTTATCAACCTCTTCAACACCGATATTGAAAATACCTTTGATCTTAAACTGGCGCTTACGCAGATCATCTTCCACAAAATACATCAGCAGCTTATCCCCGACCTTTAGTTTAAGCCTGTCGGCCGTTGTTTGCGAGATCATGATCTCCTTTTGCGCCTCAACCGAATCGGCAAAATCGATCACCTCGCCGGCAACCATCATTTTTTTAAAGTAGCTCCAGTCGTAATTTTTGTCAACACCTTTAAGTACCACACCTTCAATTTCGTTATTGGCCTTAACAATACCGGGTTTGGTGGCCACCGGCATTACATGGGTAATAAACGGGCTTTTAAGCGCGCGCTTAACAAATTCGCTATCAGCAGGAAATGAGGAACTTTGGTAAGAGTTATTCAGGTCGAACTTAACCACACGGATGTCGCCGGCAAAGCCGCGAACTTTATTGCGGATTTCGTGTTTAAACCCTTTAACGATAGCAAGTGACAGTATCATTACACCAAGGCCCAGCATAATGCCTATTATTGCAATACGCACTATCAGTTTTGAAAATGTGCGTTTTGATTTAAATGTTATACGGGCTGATATAAAGGAGGCGAAACTCAATGGCAGACTGATTTTTTGTACCTTCGCAAATATGCGGTTTTGCTGTTAAACCTGCTACTTTTAAAATTGTTTCAACTCAATATTTTATGAATAAGATTTGTGCTTTTTTACGATTTGCCCTGATAACAGTTTTACTTGCAAACACGGCATGCAGCCAGGCAACCGATTGTAAAAGCTGCAAGACAGCATCCATCCCAAAAAACAAAAAAAACAGCCCTATTATTCCCGGAGCTGATCAAATTCCGCTGTATATTAACTATCTTAAGGGAAAAAATATAGGGATGGTCATTAATCAAACCTCGGTTATTGGTAAAAATTTAACTGCCAGTGTAGATAGTTTGGTGCATTTAGGCGTAAGCGTAAAAAAGATCTTTGGCCCCGAGCATGGTTTCAGGGGTAATGCCAGTAACGGCGCTACCATTGGCGACACTAAAGACCCTAAAACCGGCTTGCCTGTAATATCGCTGTACGGCAACAAGCATTACAAACCAACTCCAGCCGATTTGAAGGGCATCGACCTCATGATATTTGATATACAGGATGTTGGCGTACGCTTTTACACTTATATTTCAACCCTGCATTACTTAATGGAGGCCTGTGCCGAAAACAATGTAGAGCTGATGATATTTGACCGTCCAAACCCTAACGGTTATTTAATTGACGGCCCTGTTCTGGATACGGTTAACCGTTCATTTGTGGGCATGCACCCCATCCCCATTGCCCACGGCATGACTATTGGCGAATATGCCCAAATGATAAATGGCGAAGGCTGGTTAAAAAATGGGGTTAAATGTAAACTGAAGATTATTAAAGTGGCTAATTACAAGCATAATTTGCCTTATACCTTACCCGTAAACCCTTCGCCCAACTTAAATACGCCTATATCGATTTTATTATATCCGAGTACCTGCTTATTTGAAGGTACAACATTTAGTTTGGGCAGGGGTACGCTCTTCCCATTTGCCGTACTGGGGCACCCGGCGTTGAAAGGTAAATACAGTTTTTCGTTTACACCCAAAAGTATCCCGGGTATGAGCGAGAACCCGCCACAAAAAGACCAGGAATGTTTTGGCATTAATCTGCAAAATATTCCGCCAACTGACATCACGGGTACGGGTGTTATTAATTTGAAATGGCTCCTGGAGTTATATAACGCCTTCCCCTACAAAGACCATTTCTTTAATGCCTATTTTACAAAGCTTACAGGTACAGCCGAACTAAGGAAACAAATTGAAACCGGTAAAACCGAAGAAGAGATCCGTGTCGGCTGGCAATCCGGACTAACTAAGTTTAAAGCCACACGCAAAAAATACTTACTATACGAATAACAGAATAAAGCACATCTAATACCTAAACATACTATGAGAATTATATTTATGGGTACCCCCCAGTTTGCCGTTGCCTCGTTAGACGCTTTAATTAAAGCCGGTAGTGACATCGTTGCTGTTGTTACAGCGCCTGATAAACCAGCCGGAAGGGGACAAAAAGTTAGTGAGTCGGCTGTTAAACAATATGCCGTAGCTAACGGCTTAAAAGTGCTGCAACCCGAAAAACTTAAGAATGAAGATTTTATTGCCGAATTGAAAGCATTGAAAGCCGATCTGCAGGTTGTAGTTGCCTTCAGGATGCTGCCCGAAGCTGTTTGGAACATGCCTGCCAAAGGTACCATAAATTTACACGCTTCATTATTACCTCAATACCGCGGCGCCGCGCCAATTAACTGGGCGCTGATTAACGGCGAAAAAGAAAGCGGCGTAACCACCTTTTTTTTAAAACATGATATTGATACCGGTAACATCCTGTTCACCGAAAAAATAACCCTTACCGGCCATGAAGATGCCGGCGAATTACATGACCGCCTCATGAACAAAGGTGCAGGGCTGCTGGTTAAAACAGTTAAAGCGGTTGAGAGCGGACGTTACAATGAACACCCGCAAGCTCAATTGGCTGAGGGAACAGAATTAAAACACGCACCAAAGATTTTTAAGGATGATTGCCGTATTGACTGGATACAACCAGCTTTGTCGATCTATAACAAAATTCGCGGCCTGAGCCCTGTACCCACCGCATACACCGAGCTTAACGGCAAAAGCCTAAAAGTTTATGCATCTGAATATCAATTATCAGAACCGGCCATACAACCCGGCGGCTTTTTAACCGATAACAAAACTTATTTAAAATTTGCTGCTAAAGATGGGTTTGTATTGTTAAAAGACATCCAGTTAGAGGGCAAGAAACGCATGGGTATTGAGGACTTTTTAAGGGGAGTGAAGTTATAAGAACGTCCTCGCAGAACATCAGGTTCCTCTTCCAGAAACCCTGATGGGACGAAACGTATAAAATCGTCATTGCCAGGAACGAAGCAATCCCGATTTACAGAGTGGCTCTGTACAGATCGCGATTGCTTCGTACCTCGCAATGACTGTTGTGAAGAAGTGTGTGCAAAGAGATAAACAAGAGGTCGCTTTCTTATCTCTTCACCTCAAAACCATTATTGCTCCTATCCACATCCGGATAGATCTTATCCGGGTCGATAATCACTTTGGCAACCGCAGCTTTCTTATCGCCGGTAAAAGTATAAATACTGCTATATTCCCAAATCTCTACCGGAAATTCACGATGCTCCTTTAAACCGTCTGCATAGGTTATTTCAACCACCAATGGCATAGCAGCCTTGTCCATATTTTCGACTGTAATAATAGGTTGGGAACCCGCCTTACTTTCTACTTTAACAATTCTTTGATCGAGGCGATAGTTTTCGAGGAACATCGATTTCCAAAACCAGGTTAGGTCTTCGCCGGCCGAACTATCCATACTCCTAAAAAAGTCCCATGGGGTTGGGTGTTTATAGGCCCAATCACGGATATATTTTCTGAAAGCGCGGTCGAAACGTTCGGGGCCTAAGATCTGATTACGCAAAAGTGCGAGGGAATAAGCCACTTTTTGATATTGCAACGGATACACCTGGTTGCCGGGTAAAGCATCAGGGCGGGTAACAATAGGCAATAGCTTTTCCGTAAACAGGGAATCGAGCGGACTATCGATCTCTACATAACCTATAAACTCACCTTTATTAAAAGCTTGGGTAGCAATTTTGTCAATGAACATATTAAACCCTTCGTCCATCCATGCGTATTTACGCTCGTTGCTGCCCACTACCATCGGGAACCAGGTATGGCCCAGCTCATGGTTTACTACTGCAAAGTACATATTGCCGGTATCTTTTGCCGAGCAAAAAACCATGCCGGGGTACTCCATACCATCCAGGTTTGAAGCCACGTTAACTGCTTTGTTATAAGGGTATGGGAACCATTTTTCGGAAAAATGCTGCAAGGTAAATTTGATATACTCCGACGAGCGTTTCCAGCTGCTTTGCTTCTCCGATTCTACCGGGTATACCGAACTACCCATTACCCGTTTACCATCAGCAAGCTTAAAACTCTCCGCTTCCCAAATAAACGACCGTGAGGCCGTCCACGCAAAATCCCTTGCATTATCCAATTTAAATTTCCATGTACAGGTAGCTTTTGCTGGCCTTGATGATGGGTCAGTTACTTCTTTTGCTGTACGGATCTGCACCGGCACATCACTTTGTTTAGCAGCCTGCCAGCGCTTGAGTGCGGCTGATGTTAGTACTTCTTCAGGATTCAGCAGATCTCCAGAGCTTTCCACAATAAGTCCCGATGGCACTGTTATATTAACCCTGAAATTGCCATACTCCAGGTAAAACTCACCGTTACCTAAGTACGGCAGTGTGTTCCATCCTTCTACATCATCCAAAACACACATCCTGGGGTACCATTGTGCCACAGCGTAGATATTACCGTTTTTTGTTGGGAGGATATCGGTACGGTTAACCAGGAAATCAGCATTTTTATAATTTACCGGGAAGTTATAACGATAACGGATGCTAAAACTGATGGCCTGCCCGCTTAACAGCGGCTGTGCCAGCTCCAGTTGCATGCGTGTATCATAAATATGGTATTTGATATTTCCAGCTTTATTTCCGGCAAGCTGAACGCCTTCTACCTGGTATCCGCCGTCTGGAGTAGTTTTTTCAGGATCCTGGTAAAGGAATAATTTGGATTGGATACCCCTCGAATCTTTCTTGAAAACATTCTGCTCCAACTGCAGCCACAACTCCGAAAGGGCTTTGGGGCTATTATTGGTATAAGTAATAGTGGCTGTGCCTGTTATGACGTTGGTTTTATCATCAAGCGCTACATTAATTACATAATCGGCCTTGTTTTGCCAATAAGCAGGGCCCGGTTCGCCGGTGGCTGTGCGATATGAGTTACCCGGAGGTAATAAGGGTTGTGCCGGGAATAAATCTGAAGGACGATACTTAGTTTGGGCGGAAGAGATATCGGTTGCTAATAAACACAGGGAAACGATAATTAGCTTTATGTTTTGTAGGGGTCTTAACATATTAATAATTAGAAGCGAATAGTGCGATAGTACTTTACAGCCAATATAATAAAAAATTGGTGATCTGCTACACGCGCGTCATTGCGAGGAACGAAGCAATGACGGATTGTTTTTTAGTTTTCAAAATAATCAATTCCCACCCAAAACTTCCATCACCGCTGCAGCTTTCAGCAAACATTCCTCATATTCATTTTCGGCAATGGCGTGATAAGTTATAGCTCCACCTGCGTGAAACGAAAGGTATTTATTGGAGGAATTATAAAGCAATGAGCGGATCACTACGTTAAAATCAAAATCATCATCCGGACTAAAATAGCCTATTGCACCTGAGTATACGCCACGCTTACTGCGCTCATATTGCTCCATCAGCTGCATACAGCTCACTTTCGGGGCACCGGTCATGCTGCCCATAGGAAAAGTGTTTTTGATGGCTTGCACATTTGATAAGCCCTCCTGTATTTCACAAACCACGGTCGAGATCATCTGGTGCACCTGCTTAAAGCTGTAGATACCAAAAAGTTCTTCGGTTTTAACCGTGCCGGGTTTAGCCGAGCGGGTTAAATCATTTCTAACCAGGTCAACAACCATTACGTTTTCCTGCAGTTCTTTGGGATGGCTGCGCAGGCTTTGTTTAGCCTGTTCATCGGCTTCAATATCATCCATCCTTTTAGCCGTACCTTTTATGGGTTGCGAGATGAGTTTACTTCCCCGTTTAGCCAGAAACCGTTCGGGCGAGGCGCCGAGAATATAATTCCCATTCCATTTAAAAAAAGTAGAGAACGGATTGGGTGAAACTTCGTTCAGTCTCGTAAAAATCTCCAGCGGATCAAGAAGTATATCCTCTGCAAAAAATTCCTGACAAAAGTTAGTGACATAAATATCGCCGCGGGTAATGTGCTCTTTTATTTTGTTTACCGTGTCAATGTATTCCTGCCTGCTGAAGCGTGGGGATAGGTTGATATTAGCCTGCTGTACAGGTTCGATTAAACCCTGTTCAATGATTGATCTTATAACAAATTCGGGATTATCCGAAATAATTTCAGCCCCCTCCCCCCTTATCAAAATCAGATGCTGAGGAACAAAGAAATACAAATCTGGAAATTTTAAGCCATCGTGATTAGTTGATGTAAGCGCTTCAATTTCATTTTTAAGGTCATATCCCAGGAAACCCGTCATCCAGCCGGGATTATTTTTCCTGAACTCATCAAGCTGATCAAAAGCGTTACCTGCATCTGCAGTAAGTTCGGCACGGGCGCCAACCGCTATCAGCGTATCAAATTTGGAGTAGGGATCATTAAATCCGTTCGAATCAAGGTAACACAGCGTATCAAAAGTTGTGGCCCATTGTAACGCCTTCTTTCTGAATCCCGGCAGATCATTAACCTGTACTATCACCCCGCAAAAATAACCAAGTAAATGAAAAAAGGCCGGAACGTCCGGCCTTTTTATTCTTATTTATAGCTATGTCATCCTGAACTCGTTTCAGTATCCTACAAGAAGGTTACACACGAAGTACACCCTGCTGGTGGGGTGCCGAAATAAATTCGGCATGACGCTTTTTTATTCTTAGTGCAATGTTAAAGTCTGCTTCCTGTCTGGGCCTACTGATAAATACTTAACCGGTACGCCAAGTTCAGCTTCAAGATAATCAATGTATGATTGCAGTTTAGCCGGGATTTGAGACAGCTCGGTAATGCCGGTCAGGTCTTCGTTCCAGCCATCAATTTCCTTATATACCGGTTCTGGTTTAACTGAGCAAATATCGTAAGGCATATAATCAATCTGCTCACCTAAATAGTTATAATGAGTAGCAGCATAGATCTTTTCAAAACCACTTAAAACATCAGCCTTGGTCATTACCAGCTGGGTAACGCCATTAAGCATAATAGCATATTTTAAAGCCGGCAGGTCGATCCAGCCGGTGCGGCGTGGCCTGCCGGTAGTTGCGCCAAACTCATGGCCTACCTTACGTAATTCTTCGCCGGTTTCATTTTCCAGCTCGGTTGGGAACGGACCACCACCTACACGGGTGCAATAAGCTTTGAAAATACCTATTACTTCGCCAATTTGCTGAGGGGCAATACCTAAACCTGTGCAAGCGCCGGCAGCGGTAGTATTTGATGAAGTTACAAACGGATATGAGCCAAAGTCGATATCAAGCATAGCGCCCTGTGCACCTTCGGCCAAAACTTTCTTTCCTTCTTTGATGTAGTTATTAACCAAATGCTCGGAATCAACCAGCGGGAACTGGCGTAAAACGTCAAGTGCTTCAAAAAACAAGGCTTCACGTTCTGAAAAATCTGCCACTTCGCCGTAAAGCTGCTGCAGCATAGATACATGCTTATCAACCAGCTTCTGATAACGCTCTTTAAAATCGGGCAAGGTGATATCACCGATACGTAAACCGTTACGACCGGTTTTATCCATATACGTTGGTCCAATACCTTTTAAGGTTGAACCAATTTTACCTTCGCCCATCTTTTTTTCGTTGGCGGCATCAAGCAATTGATGGGTTGGCAATATCAGGTGTGCTTTTTTAGCGATTAAAAGATTCTTTTTAGCCAGCAGGTCATGCTCGGCATCTTTTAATTTATCCAGTTCTTTTTTCAGGGTGATAGGGTCAATCACCACACCGTTACCGATAAGGTTCATGGTGTTTTCAAAAAATATACCTGAAGGAATGGTGTTTAAAACAAACTTTTTACCGTCAAACTCTAAAGTATGACCTGCATTTGGTCCGCCCTGGAAACGTGCAATCAGGTCGTAACCTGCGCTAAGCACATCAACAATTTTTCCTTTTCCTTCATCGCCCCACTGGAGGCCTAATAATACGTCAACAGCCATTAATTTATCGTAAGTTCAAGAATATGTGTTATGAAAGGGGGCAAAGTTAAATTTTTCTGTCACAAAAACCCTCTCTTAATTTGGTACAATTACCATAAAGATTTAAAGAGTGGTGTTTGATGTCAAATTTCAATATATCGCCCATCATACTCTGGATCTGCTGGATGCGCGGATCGCAAAACTCAACCACTTTACCACAGTCGATGCAAATGATATGGTCGTGCTGTTTGTAGCCGTATGATTTTTCGAACTGGGCCATGTTTTTGCCAAACTGGTGTTTAGTAACCAGATCGCACGAAACCAACAGCTCAAGCGTATTGTAAACCGTTGCACGGCTTACACGATATTTTTTATTTTTCATGTGGATGTACAACGACTCCACATCAAAGTGATCTGTACGGGAATATATCTCTTCGAGTATAGCAAAACGTTCAGGGGTTTTCCTGAGGTTTTTATTTTCGAGGTAGGCCTCAAAAATTTTTTTAACCATTGGTATGGTATCCTGCTGTGACATAATGATGTATTAACGGGGCAAAGTTATTAATAAATTATGGATTAGAGAGACAAGAGGTCAAGAGTCAGGAATCAAGATTGGTGAATTCTGTCTTGCCTCATAATTCTTAATTTCCTGCTTCTTTCTTGCTTCTTGACTCTTGACTTCCTGCTTCTATCCTCACGACGCTTTTTCTATCGCCGAATCAAAACGGTTAACTGCGGTTACGCCTTTTACTTGTTTTAGGTTTTTAATCAGGGTATCAAGGTGGCTGGTGTCGTTCACATACAACATCAGCGACCCTTCAAATATACCATTATCACTATCAACTGTAATAGACCTGATATTTATTTTAAAATCATTTGATATTACGGTAGTGAGCTTGTTGATTAACCCAACCTCATCAATACCGGTAATGCGCAGGCCGGTAAGGAAGGCAAGCTCCTGCTGATTTGTCCAGCGCGCTTTTACTATCCTGTAGCCATAGTTGGCCATGAGCTTAGCCGCATTAGGGCAATTGGTACGGTGGATCTTGATCCCGTCGCTCACGGTAACAAAACCAAAAACATCATCGCCGGGGATAGGATTGCAGCAATTGGCCAGCTTGTAATCAATCTTTTGCATATCCTCGCCAATGAGCAGGATATCACTGTCTTTGGCCTTGATATTTTTGATGAGGTTTTGAACCTGCTCCTGGTCAATTTTATCCTGCGGCTTATTGTCAATTACTTTTTCGGATGCCTGGTACTCTTTCAGGTCTTTCATATCAATAATGCCTTTGGCAACATTGTAAAAAAGATCCTGGGTGGCCTGCAGCTTAAAAAAGTAGCTGATCTTTTGCAGGTTTTCGGAGTTATAGGTGATCTTGAGCGATTTCATTTTACGCTCCAGGATCTCTTTACCGTCCTCGGCAATTTTGCGTTTCTCCTCTTTTAAAGCCGACTTGATCTTAGCCTTGGCCTTTGCGGTAACTACAAAATTAAGCCAGTCTTCTTTAGGGGTTTGCTTGCCTGAGGTAATGATCTCTACCTGGTCGCCGTTTTGGAGCTTGTAGCTTAGCGGCACCAGTTTATGATTTACTTTAGCACCGATACAGCTTGCACCTACATCGGTATGGATCTCGAAGGCAAAGTCGAGCGCCGTAGCATTCAATGGCAACTGGATCAGCGCTCCTTTTGGCGTAAAAATGAAGATCTCATCGCTGAAGAGGTTCATCTTAAAATCATCGATGAAGTCGAGCGCGTTGGTATCCGGGTTTTTGAGCATTTCGCGCACTTTGTGTACCCATTGGTCAAGACCGCTGTCGGTGCTGGCTTCCTTGTATTTCCAATGCGCGGCAAAACCTTTTTCGGCAATCTCGTTCATGCGCTTGGTGCGGATCTGTACTTCAACCCACTGCCCCCGCGGGCCCATTACCGTGGTATGCAATGATTCATAACCGTTGGCTTTGGGTGAAGAGATCCAGTCGCGCAGCCGGTCTGGATTGGGGCGGTACTGGTCGGTTACTATCGAATAAGCTTTCCAGCAGTCGGCCTTTTCATGTTCAGGGGCGCTATCCAATATAATCCGGATGGCGAAAAGATCATATACCTCTTCAAAAGGTATCGATTTCTTTTTCATCTTATTCCAGATAGAGTGGATAGATTTCGGCCTGCCAAAAATATCAGCCTCAAGCCCCTGGCTTTGCAGAGATTTATTGATTGGCTCGATAAAATCACGGATAAAACGCTCGCGTTCGGCCTTTTTCTCGTTCAGTTTATTTTTGATGAACTGGTAGGTTTCACGCTCCATGTATTTCATGGAAAGGTCTTCCAGCTCAGATTTTATGGCATACAAGCCCAGGCGGTGTGCCAGGGGCGCGTACAGGTAAACCGTTTCTGACGATAACTTAAGCTGCTTATCCCTGGGCATAAACTCCATGGTACGCATGTTATGCAGCCTGTCGGCAAGCTTAATCAATATCACCCTCACGTCATCGGCAAGGGTAAGCAGCATTTTACGGAAGTTTTCGGCCTGCAATGAGCTGTTGGTATCAAATACACCTGATATTTTGGTAAGGCCGTCAATAATTTTGGCTACCTTTTTACCAAATTCCATCTCAATTTCATCAAGCGTCATGTTGGTATCTTCAACCACATCATGCAGCAGGGCGCACACTATTGAGGTGGTACCCAGGCCAATTTCTTCGGCGGCTATCTGGGCAACGGCAATAGGGTGGTATATATAAGGTTCGCCGCTTTTACGGCGCATATCCTTATGGCTTTCAAGGGCCATATCAAATGCCTTGCGTATCATGCGTTTATCGCCCTTTTGCAGGGTTGATTTACAGGCACGCAACAAAGCACGGTATCTTTTTAGTATCTCGTTCTTCTCGGCTTCCAGGTCTATCACTAAGTCTTTCATGTACGGGGTATTAGCGGTATTCAATCATAAACATGCAGCAAATAAATATTATTGCAGGTATTAGTAAAATACCAAAAAAAATTACATTATTTTTGTATTAAGTAAAAATATGAAATTTATTGGTTTTACGCTGCTGTTATGTTGCTTAATGGGTGCTGCAAAGGCCCAAACAGCTACGCCTGCACCCGTAACTCTTGGCAAAAATGATACCATCAGAACAGCCATGACCAACCTTGACGGTGAGCTTGTACCATGGATAGTTGAGCCGGAGGTTAGAATTGTAGATACCCGTATTTTTGCGAGCGAGGCCGATAGGCTAAACTACCGTCGTTTGCGTTATAATGTAATGAAAGTATTGCCTTACGCACGTTTTGCGGGGCAAAGGTACCGCCAGTTACAGCGCGACCTTGCCGTTACCGCCGACAGGAAAAAACAAAAAGAACTGGTAAGCACCTGCGAGGGTGAAATAAAAAACCTGTTCAATAAAGAGATCAAGAACCTGACAATTAGTCAGGGCGAAGTTTTAATTAAGCTTATTGACCGCGAAACCGGGCAAACCAGCTTTGCTATGGTTAAAGAATTAAAAGGCGGCTTTAAGGCTTTCATGTTCCAGTCGGTAGCAAGCATATTTGGTCATAACCTCAAAGAAACCTACGACCCTGAAGAACAGAAGGATATCGAGGCCATATTAAACCAGGCCGGATATAATTCATACAGCAATTAGTTTAATGGATAACAAAAGCATTTACCGGTTTAACGTTAAAAAGTTAAACGGTGAAGAGATCAGTCTTTCCGAATATAAAAACAAAGTTCTTTTAATTGTAAACACGGCATCGCAATGCGGCTTTACACCTCAACTAAAAGAATTGGCAGCTTTAAAAACGCAGCTTGCCGGCAAGGATTTTGAAATCCTTGCATTCCCTTCAAATGATTTTGGCGGACAGGAGCCTTTAGATGGTGAAGCTATTGCCGTTTTTTGTGAAGCCAATGGAGCAAATTATCCCATATTTGAAAAAATACGGGTGCGCGGCCCCTATGCCGACCCTTTGTATCAATTTTTTGCTGATAAAAAGGAGAATGGAAATGTACGGTCGGTTCCGCGCTGGAATTTTCATAAATTTTTGATTGATAAGAATGGGCATGTAGTTGATTTTTACTACCCTTTCACCAAACCAAACTCCTCAAAAATCAGGCGAAAGATTGACCGCCTGCTGACAGCGGCATTTAACCAATGAATTACTTTTGCGCATGCTTAAATTAGATATATTAGTTTTATCGGTACATCCTGATGATGCTGAATTGGGTTGTTCAGGTACAATTTTAAAACATATTGCCCTTGGCTATAAAGTTGGTATTGTTGACCTTACCCGCGGTGAACTGGGCACCCGCGGCTCAGCAGAAATCCGTAAACAGGAAGCCGCCGCCGCCGCCGAAATATTAGGTTTAGCCGTACGTGAAAACCTTGGCCTGCCCGATGCCTTTTTTGAAAATACCCGCGAACACCAGGTAAAGGTTATTGAAGCCATCCGCAAATTTCGTCCTTCCATCGTAATAACCAATGCTTACCATGACCGCCATCCCGATCATGGCCGGGCAAATGAACTTGTTGAAGCCTCGGCATTTTTAGCGGGCCTTCGCAAAATAGAAACATTTGATATTGATGGCACACCACAAGAAGCCTGGCGGCCAGACATGGTGCTGCATTTTATACAGGATAATTATATTACTCCTGATATATTAATTGATGTAACCGAACATTGGGATAAAAAGATAGAGAGTATTAATGCTTACGGATCGCAGTTTTATAACCCAAGCTGGGAAGATGAACCTCAAACCTATATTTCAACATCCAATTTTATTGAAATAGTAACCGGCCGCGCACGCGAGTTTGGCAAAAGTATCCAGGTAAAATACGCCGAGGGCTTTACAAGCAGAAAAATTTTAGGGGTAGATAATTTATTTAACCTTAAATAATATTTATATTTAACTATAAGTTATATATAATAAATTTCACCCTAAAATAAACAGGGAGCCTGAAAATCAGGCTCCCTGTTTATTTTAGCAAGTATGATGATACTTATGCTTTAATATATTCAAAGCGATTGTTTTCATTACTCCGCTCCCTCCTGAGCTTATTTTCATTAGCTAATTTTAACAGAATCCCTGAAAGTTCAGATGTTTTAAAATCAGAATCATACTGTTCTTTACAGTAATTGGCAATTGATGAAATAGACCGCTGACTATCAAAGAAATCTGTATTTAGCAATTGATTAAGTATTTTGGTAGACGCCGGGCTTTTTACGTCCTGAAACACCTCCGCCTTCATCTTCAACGCGTAATTTCCTTACTTTTTTACCAAACATTTCAACACCCTCGGCATCTACTTTCTCCGATTCGATCATAACTTCCAGTAAACGGTCAATTATTCGAACCTGCACAGCTTCAGATTTGAATGAGTTTACAACCTCGGCAACTTCAACCAGTTGTTTCTTTAATTTCTCTATGTGTTTGCTCATGGTGCTTGAAATAGAACTACGTTACTTTAATAGGGTTGCAACAAATCTAATCGGAATAATAACAAAAAATATAGCGTATTTTGGAAAAAAAGTAGCGTATATTAATATCTTTCCATTTTTGCAAATAATAGATGTCGATTTTACCTTATTAAATATTAGTTAATTTCATCCGTTTCATGAGCGGATTTAGCTGTAGCCGGGATTAATTTTCTTTATTTACTGTATTATAAAGTGACCGAAAGCTGTTCAAGCATATCAAGGCCTATATCAATGTGGCTTTTTTCAATGATCAGCGCGGGGCGGAAACGCACACTCCTTTCGCCGCAGCCAAGGTACATAATATTATTTTCAAAACCTTTTTTAATAAAGCTGTCCCTTATTGCTTTGTCCGGAAAATCAAAAGCTGTAAGCAATCCTTTTCCCCTTACATTACTTACAACCGGATGTCTTTCGGCAATTTCGCTCAAGCCGTTTTGCAGGTACTCTCCCATCAGTGCTGCATTATCACAAAGGTTATCCTCCTCAATAATCTCCATTATTTTCGACGAGCGTACCATATCAACCAAGCTGCCCCCCCAGGTTGAGTTGATACGCGATGATACTTTAAATACATTATCTTCAACCTCGTCAATGCGCCTGCCAGCCAATATGCCGCAAACCTGCATCTTCTTGCCAAAAGCTATGATATCCGGGCGCGCCTTTTCACCAAAATGCTCATGACACCAGAATTTTCCGGTTAAACCAACACCTGTTTGCACCTCATCATATACCAGCAATGCCTCGTACTCATCGGCAAGCTCACGCAGTTTTTCCAAAAACTCCTTGCGTACATGGTTATCGCCTCCTTCTGATTGTACAGGCTCAATAATTATGGCGCATATATCATCCTTATTATCTTCAAATGCTTTTCTGATTTGTGCCACCGATAATTGCTCCCTCCTTAGCAGGTCCTCATGATTGGCATCGCTGTACGGGAAATTCATATAAGGTACAGATACCCGCGGCCAGTCAAACTTGGCAAACCACTTGGTTTTATTTGGCAGCGTATTGGTAAGGCTCAGTGTATAGCCCGAGCGGCCATGAAAAGCATGCTCAAAGTGTAATACTTTAAAACCTTTTTCCTTAGTATAACCCCTGGCAAAGTTTTTCTGCACTTTCCAGTCCATAGCTACTTTCAGCGCGTTTTCGATGGCCAGCGCACCACCGGCAATGAAAAAAGCGTGTGGCAAATATTCAGGAATTCCTATCCTGTCAAATGTTTCAACAAACTGGGCGTATTGCGTAGTGTAGATATCTGAATTTGACGGATTGGTTAATGCCGCAAGCATGAGGTTTTTCTTAAACTCTTCATCATTCAGCATTTTGGGATGGTTATAGCCCAAAGGTACCGAAGCAAAGCAGGTAAAAAAATCAAGCAGCGTACGGTTATATTTTGCGTCATAAATGTAAACACCCTTACTTTTTTCCATATCAAAAGTGAGGTCGAATCCATCGGCCAGTACATGCTTTTGAAGCGATGCCTGGACATCCTGCGGAGAAACAAGTAGGTTGTACATATTAATTTGGTTTATTACAAATTTAGTAAAAACCGCCTAAAATCAAAATTTAAGCGGTTTTTGAACCGATTGACAAAAAAGTAACTTTAAATTGTTTAAAGTTACTTTTTGTACCAAACTCAAAACCGGTACACCTGCTTCAACCACCGTATTCATAAAAAAACGCAGCCGAAATTTGCATTTTCCGCCCGGTTAACAATCAAATTCCTCCATCTGCGAACCTGAATTGTAACGGGATAGTTTAATAAAATTTTCTTTTTAATTAATTTAACATAGATTGATTATTTTAATATTAAATTAGTACCAGATACAACCAAAGGGGATATTTATAACCATGGGAGAAGAACCATTATCTGCCAGCCACTCAAAACCGGTCCCAAAAGTAACATTTAACGATAGTGCCGACTGGGATTTACTTGAAGACCTGCCCGTTGCAGTTTATACCTGCGATAAAGAGGGCTATATAACCTCTTTTAACAAGGCGGCAATAAAGCTTTGGGGAAAAACGCCTGAAACCAATAAAGACAAGTGGTATGTAAACTGGGAGATATTTACCTCCGACGGTATACTATTAACTCCCGATGAAACACCAACGGGTAAAGTATTAAAATATGGCAAGGCTGTAAAGCAGCAGGAAATACTTATTAAACGTCCCGATGGAAGTGTAAGCTATATATTATCCAACCCTAAGCCCCGTTTTAATGAAAATGGCGAACTGGCAGGCGCCGCCAATACACTGATAGATATTACCGAACAAAAAAATGCCGAATCGAAGCAAGGAATGCTGGCCTCTATCATCGAATCATCAGAAGATGCCATTGTAAGTAAAAACCTTGATGGTGTAATTACCAGCTGGAACGGCGCGGCCCAACGTTTATTTGGTTATACCGAAGATGAGATCATAGGCAAACATATCACGGTTTTGATACCGGAAGACCGTTATGATGAGGAAGAAATGATTATTAATAAAATACGGGCTAACGAACGGATAGAACATTTTGAAACCATACGTAAAACAAAAAGCGGCGAGGAAATACAAATTTCGCTTACCATATCTCCCATAAGAAACAACAACAATAAGGTAATAGGGGCTTCAAAAATAATCCGCGATATAGGCAGGCAAAAAAAATCAGAAGAAAGATTACAACAGTATGCCGAACGCCTGGAGATTTTAAACTCCATAGGACAGGTTATTTCGGCCGAGTTGGATATTCAAAATATCCTGCAAAAAGTTACCGATGCCACCACCCAGTTGTGCGGCGCACAGTTTGGCGCTTTTTTTCACAACCAGGTTAACGAGCAGGGCGAATCATATATGCTATTCACGCTTTCGGGCGCGCCGCGTGAGGCATTTGAAAAATTTGGCATGCCACGTAATACGGCAGTCTTTCACCCTACTTTCAGTGGTGAGGGAACGGTAAGGGTTGATGATATAACCAAAGACCCACGCTACGGAAAAAATGCACCACATTTTGGCCAGCCTAAAGGGCACCTGCCGGTGGTAAGCTACCTCGCTGTTCCGGTAAGGGGCAAATCGGGCGAGGTGATTGGCGGGTTATTTTTTGGACACGAACAACCGGCCAGGTTTACCAGGGAACATGAGCAGCTTGTTTTGGCTGTTGCCGCCCAGGCCGCGGTAGCACTTGATAACGCCAAGCTTTATGAAAATATTAAAGAGCTTAATGAAAAAAAGGACGAGTTTATAGGGCTTGCAAGCCATGAGCTAAAAACACCGGTCACCAGTTTAAAGGGCTACCTCCAAATCATAGCCCGTAACCTCCCTCCGGATGATAAAAGCAAAGTACTGGCCAACAGGGCATTGGAACAGGTGGGCAAATTAACCATCCTGATATCAGACTTGCTTGATGTTACCAAAATCCAGACCGGTAAACTGCCTTTTACTTATGCCGATTTTGATGTGATCAAACTGCTTACCGAATTGAGGGAGATCCTGCAACAAACCGGCCCCTCCCATCAGCTCCTTTTAAATTTACCTGCCGGGGAATTAATTATCCATGCCGATAGCCAGCGTATTGAGCAGGTTGTCATTAACCTGGTAACCAACGCCGTTAAATATTCGCCAAAGGCAGATAAAGTGATCATCGAGGCCCTTGTTATCAACAATAAATTCAGGGTATCGGTACAGGATTTTGGTATCGGCATCCAGCCCGATCAACTGGAACGGGTGTTTTCACGTTTTTACCGCGTTGAGAACCTCGCCTCTCACATGTCGGGGTTAGGAATTGGCCTGTACATTTGCCAGGAAATTGTTAACCGTCACCAGGGCAGGCTTTGGGTTGAAAGCACTTACGGCGAAGGGTCAACCTTCCATTTTGAGATCCCGATAAACACGAATTGAAATTTATGCACGAATGCTTAGCGTATTATTGAGCAATTAGAACGAATTACACGAATTAGTTGGTTCGTGTAAATTCGGACGCATTTGTGAAATTAGTGCTATTTAATTCCAATTCGCGAAAATTCGACCTCACTCGTGTAATTAGTGTTGATTAAACTTTTCTTTCATCCCCAATAATCCCCAAATACCCCCGCTATGAATAGCCAGGATTTTACTGCCGGGTTTAAAGTGCCCTTTGCTTATTAAATCATATAGGGCATACATCATTTTGCCGGTATATACAGGTTCTATCAATATCCCTGTTGCAGCAACAAATTGTTTAATGAAACTGATGAGCTCGTCATTCGTTTTGCCATAACCGCCAAAGTGGTAATCGGTATGTATGTTATATTCTGCCGGGGTCGTTAAAAACCGGTCTATCTCCTCCTTAATAAAACCACCGTTCTTAAAAACCGGCACCGCGTTGAATTTTGTTTTAAGCTGATGACCATTTAATCCGTTAATGATACCCGCCGCTGTTGTACCGGTACCGCAGGCACAAAAAATATGGTCGTAGGTTTCGGTTAGTTCGTTAACCAGTTCGCTGCAGCCTTTGGCCCCTTCGGCAGATGCGCCGCCTTCATCAATAAAAAAAGCCTGTTCATCATTACCAAAATACCGATTAAACAGGGCAAGTTTATCACGATAGCTTTCGCGATCGGTAAACTGCAGTTCCATACCATGCAGGCGGCATAAAAACAAGGTATCGTTATCAACCTTCTCGCCGCGAACTATGCCGGTAGCTTTAAAACCAAACTTTGCGGCAGCCGCGGCTGTGGCCATCAGGTGGTTGGAGTAAGCGCCGCCAAAAGTTACGAGGTGTGTTTTTTGTGCAGTTTGCGCCTGTTTCAGTAAATATTTAAGCTTACGCCATTTATTGCCCGATATCATGGGGTGGATCAGGTCATCGCGCTTAATGAAAACTTTAACGCCGTAGTCATCAAACAGGGGGTTACTGATTTGCTGTACCGGGCTAAAAATTTCAAGCTCAATGTTCATAAAATAATACGGCGTTAATGCTATTGCAATATTACGTTTAACCTACCATAAAAAACGATTACTTTTGCGCCTCAAATGGCACACGAACCCGAACTTATTGAGCAGGAAGAACAGGACTTGTACGAACACTTACGCGTAGTGGTTGACAAGGGCCAGTCGCTTTTGCGGATTGATAAATTTTTGATGCACCGCGTGGAGAATGCTTCGCGCAACCGCATTCAAAATGCCATTGAGCTTGGCAATGTGCTGGTGAACGATAAAACCATCAAATCGAGCTATAAGGTAAAGCCGCTTGATATAATTTCGGTAGTGCTGCCGCACCCGCCGCGCGATACGGAAGTATATCCCGAAAACATCCCCATCAATATTATTTATGAAGATGATGATGTATTGGTGGTTGATAAGGAAGCCGGTATGGTGGTTCACCCCGGCTATAACAATTACACGGGCACGTTGGTGAATGCGCTGGTTTACCATTTTCAGCAATTGCCAACCCTGCCGGGCAACGACGGCAGGCCGGGGCTGGTGCATCGCATTGACAAGGATACTTCAGGCCTGCTGCTTATCAGCAAAAATGAACGTGCCATGAACTGGCTGGCTAAGCAGTTTTTTGAGCATACCATCACCCGTAAATATATAGCGCTTGCCTGGGGCGATTTACCTGAAGATGGCACCGTTACCGGCTATATTGGCCGCAGTGTGGCCGACAGGCGGGTAATGTCGATATATGATGATCCTGAAAAAGGAAAATGGTCTGTAACGCATTATAAAGTTTTAGAGCGAATGGGTTACGTTACTCTGATTGAGTGCCAGCTGGAAACCGGCCGTACCCATCAGATCAGGGCGCATATGAAGCATATCGGTCACCCCCTGTTTAGCGACGCCACTTACGGCGGTGATAAAATTTTAAAGGGCACCATGTTCAGCAAGTACAAACAGTTTGTTGAAAATTGTTTTGAGCTGATGCCGCGGCAAGCCCTGCATGCACAAACACTGGGCTTTTTACATCCTACATTAAAAAAGCAGGTGCATTTTGAATCGCCGCTGCCGGCTGATTTTGAGGCCGTACTTGCAAAATGGCGAAAGTACAGCGATACAGATACGAAATAACAGACGTTAGATAGAAGAGCAACAATACCCGGTAATTATTAACAACACGATCAAATTATAACATCTATCCGTCCTATGATGCCCGTATTCATCAATTTTAACGGCGAATATCTCCCCCAAAACACACCATTGCTTACCATTGGTAACAGGGGCTTTAAATATGGCGACGGCCTGTTTGAAAGCATGCGACTAATGAAAGGGAAACTGAAATTTGCCGAACTGCATGCCGACCGGCTACAGCGGGGCATGAAAGCCCTTAAAATTGATGGTTATTCGCAAATGGATACCTGGTTTCTGAACGAAATAGTTAATGAGCTTGCCCGCAGAAATAAAGTTAAACACGGCAGGCTGCGCCTGACAGTTTACCGCGATGCCGAAGGCTTGTATACCCCTACTCAAAATAAAATGGGTTATTGCCTGGAGCTAACCCCATCCGAAGAGCCCAGGTATTTTTTGAATGAGAAGGGCCTGATCATGGATGTGTTTACGGAACTGCCTAAACCGTCCAACTATCTATCAAACATTAAAACCTGCAACTCGCTTATTTATGTAATGGCGGGTTTGTACAAAACTCAAAACAAGCTGGATGATGTTTTTTTGTTGAACCAAAGCGGTAACCTGTGCGAAGCCAGCAGTTCCAATATTTTCATCAATTACCAAAACCATTTATATACCCCGGCGCTAAGCGAGGGCTGCGTTGAAGGTGTAATGCGCCAGGTAGTGATCAAACTGGCAAAGGAAAACAATATTGATATCACCGAAGCCCAGATCAACCCTGATATTTTATACGAGGCTGATGAAGTATTTTTAACCAACGCCACCCGCGGTATCCAAACCGTTATGGGTTTTGGGGTAAGGCGCTATTTTAATCAGTACAGCAAGGTACTGATGGATGAGTTGAATAAACTGTAAGTTGAACATATTTTACATCATTTCGCCGTACAGCAAGGGCAAAGCGCCGGATTGAGGAGAAATCCTATAGCCCATGTAACGGAAGATCGGGCTTTCAGCTTTAAGCTTTTTATGATCCTATCGCCTTGCGGTAATTCCGAAGTGCCCTGATGATCGTCATTACAATTTCGTGCTGCCCTTCGTCCGAGTTAAGGTATTCCTCCTCTTCGGGGTTATTAATGAAACCGGTTTCTATCAATACCGCAGGCATAGCGCTATGGGCCAGCACCAATACTCCCTGTTCTTTCACACCATTACTTTCGCGGCCATCTACGCCGGTAAACTCATCGTCAAGCAGGTCGCCAAAACGGATACTTTGCTTGCGGTATTTCTGAATATAAGCATTCAGTACGATCAGGTTTGAAGGATCGCTTTCATCATAGCTTTCGTAGTTCTGCTTGTAATCCTTTTCCTGGAAAATAGAAGCATTCTCGCGCACGGCCTCTTCCTGCTCCTTAAGGCGGTGGAAACCGTATACCAGCATCAGCACACCTTTTTGCTTGTGTGCACGTGCGGCAGTGCCCTCGGGCGATGAATTGCAGTGAATGGAAATAAACAGGTTGCCATGGTTTTGATTAGCAATAGCCGAGCGCTGGTTTAGCGGGATAAAGGTATCATCGGTACGGGTAAGGATAGCGTTAACATCAGTAATGGCCGTATCAAGAGCTGCCTTGAGCTTCAGGGCTATTGACAGTGTTACATTTTTCTCAAACGAATGTGAACCACGCGCCCCGGCATCCTTGCCGCCATGCCCGGCATCAATAACAACCGTTTTAAACCTAAAAGTTGTAACAGCAGGTATAGTATCTTTTTGCTGCGCGAATGAATTTTGAAACAGGAATAACAGGATGATCATCCCGGGCAAAGCGATGTATTTCATTTTTTCACCGCCTTTTTACTGCACCTGGGGCATAAGCCATGAGCATACAGGGTAAAGCCATGCGACTCAAAACCCGCTGGAAGATCTATCACCGGCAGGTTCATATCATTAAGGCAATATACATTTTTGCACTGGGTACAATTAAAATGCAGGTGTTCGTCATGGTGGTCATGCTCATTACAGCTCGACGAGCAAAGGGCATAATTTGCCGTACCGTTTAAATCAAATACTTTATGGATGATCCCTTTTTCTTCAAAAGCATTGAGGATCCGGTAAAGGGTAACCCTGTCGATATCATGCATCAGGCTCTCCAGGTCGGGCTGCGAGGTAGCCGAATGTCTTGACGACATCATGGATAAAACCCGCAGCCTGGGCGCGGTTTTTTTCAGGTGATGCTTATCAAGCAGGTGCTCAAAATGATGTATATCGCGGGTTTGTGTCATGTATTAATTGGGTAATAATTATAAGGCCGCTAATTTAATAATGGTACGTATAATATGCGCCATTAGTTGCCGGCTTTTATAACGGTATTTTTTATTGGCTTAGTATGATGGTTTGATACAGCCAAGGCACCATGCTTTTCATGGTTACAAGCCGGACTCAAAAAGCAGTTGAACAGCAAAAACGCATAAAAGAATTTCCTGTGGCGCTTATCCATTACTCAACCTTTTTAAGTTTATATGTTTTATGATTATGATTGCAGGCACCGGTATACCTATAATTTATATAATGCGCGGCGGCTATCAGCAAGCCTCCAACAGGAACTATCATAGCCTCGGATTTTCCTGTTATTGTAAACGCGTGCCCTCCCATGATGATAACAAAACCTGATACAAGCATAAATAGTGGAACTGAACGGCGATGCGTACGCCAGTAGGATAAGCCTATAGAATACACTCCTATAACCAGGGCGAAAATGATCATCCCCCACTCTACCCAGGCGTTAGCCAAAAAACCAAGGCCCACCAGGGGCAAACTCGTAAACAGCAAAGGCACTACTGCACAATGGATAGCACAAAGCGTTGAAGCGGTGATACCAATATTATCCAGCCGGGGTGAAAGCTTTTGAAAATCCATGCCGCAAATATAAACAAGTTAATGCAACACAATTGCATTTGTTTTCACTATCCATATTTGCGTTTATTAAATTAACAAATACCTGACAATTACTTAATATTAATCAGCAAACTGTATTTTTGCAGGCTTTATAAAAAAACACAGATTGAATTTAGCCTCCATTTATCATATAAAACAGCTTTGGCAGAGTGCCTACGATACCCGGGCCAGCAGGCTCAAGTTACTGGGCGCCACTATGGTCATAGTCATCATCATTAACCTGTTACCCTCTTTTTTTAAATACATCGAAAAAAGGCAGGACGGCGTTGTACTTAATGATTGGGTATTGGCCCATTTACCCTCTTACGATCTTTCAGTCCCGATTTTTATACTCATCTGGAGCATGGGCCTGCTCATGATGTGGCGGGCGCTTTATAACCCGAGGATATGTATCACTTATATCTGGACACTGAATTTTGTCTGTATTGCCCGGTTTATTACCATCGGCCTGGTCAAGCTCAATCCGCCAGTGGGCCTTGTCCCGCTTATTGACCCAAGCACAAGCGTGTTTTACGGGCATACGTTTATCACCAAAGACCTGTTTTTTTCGGGCCACACGGCAACCATGGTACTTGTGTACCTCCACCTGCAAAAGCGAACAGACAAGCTGATCGCATTAATTTGCGCGATAGTATTGGTTGTATTACTGTTGATACAGCATATTCATTATACTATTGATGTAGTGGCCGCGCCATTTTTTGTATATGGTTGCTGGAGATTGGTTAAATGGCTGGGGCTGGAATGATAACTTTTTTAATCCGGCTTCACTCCCATCCATCCACCAATTGCATGCTGTCCTTTAAATCACTGTACAGCTTTTTAAATACCGGGAACATCCCGCTATAAACCTCATGGTTTTTAGTATTTGGTTCGATAAAATCCTGTTGTTCAACACGGGTAAGCATGCCATAACTTTCAGGATATAATACCCGTGCAGCGAGATAAATAGCGCCGAGCGCCGATGAATCTTCAGACTGAAGCACTGCGAGCCTTTTCCCGGTGATATCTGCCAGTACCTGTGTCCATACTGCTGAGCTGGTAAAACCACCACTGATATTGACTTGTGTAATCCCGCCCGATGCATCTTCCAATGTTTTAAGCACATCATTCAGCGCAAAGCAAATGCCTTCAAGCCCCGCACGTAAAAAGTGCGACCGGGTATGTGCCGGTTTGATATTAAAAAATGTGCCGCAGGCTTTGGTATCCCAGAGCGGGGCGCGTTCACCGTACAGGTAGGGTAAAAATATAAGCCCGTTGCTGCCGGCAGGTATAGTTGCTATCTCATTAAACAAAGCGTCATAATCAGCAGCGGTAAGGTTATCCTTTTGCAAAAAGTTTTTGAGCAGCCAGTTTACCGCTATACCTCCGTTATTTACTGCTCCGCCGCATACATAAGTCTGCTCATCAAGCAGGTAATTAAAAACCATGGCTTCGTAATTGTAAACTGGCTTCGGGCTGGTAATGCGTACCGCGCCGCTGGTGCCTATAGTAAGCGCCGCTACATCCGGGCCGGTAGTGTGGCTGCCTAAATTAGCACATGCCCCATCACTTGCCCCTATAACAAAAGGGGTACCGGCATTTATCCCGGTTAATCCAGCTACTTCGGGCCTGATATTGTTACGGTAATAAGTGGTATTAACCGGGATGGATAATTTTGAAGCAGTAATACCGGTGAGTGTAAGAGCCTCATCATTCCAATCTTTGGTTACAATATTAAACAATCCTGCAGCCGACGCAATGGAATAATCAACCTCAAAAACACCAAAAAGCCTGAACCAGATAAACTCCTTTATCGAAATGAATTTATGGGCGGCTTCAAAGATCTTACTTTGATTATCACGCAGCCACAGCAACTTATTTAGGGGCGACATGGCATGAATAGCTGTGCCGCAGTTATGATAAAGGCGTTCACCTTTTTCTGTTGCACGCAATGCCTGCGCGATGCTCTCGCTCCGCGCATCTGCCCATGTCATCATAGGCAGCAGTGCTTCGCCATGCTCATCAACCGGAATAATACTATGCATGGCGCTGCTCAGGCTGACGGCCTGCGGAACGGCTCCCAATTGGGCAGTAATACCGGCAAGGCATTTTACAAAAGCGTCCCAAATCAACAGCGGATCCTGTTCGCTGTAACCGGGTTCAGGGCTATTAATGGGATAATGATTGGATACTGTACCTAATGGTTCGCCCGTTAAACTTACCGCTACGGCCTTTGTACTGCCGGTGCCAATATCAATACCTAAAATATATGCCTGCATGGTGATGTATTTAACGCCAAAATAATAAACAGAACCGGGATTGTCTGAACTGAATTAAACGAATTAAAGAATTATTGAATTGATTAGCATTCTGTTCATTCGTTAATTCCCCCAAATTCGAGTTCAGACAGCTACCGGTCACACCCATGACAGCAAAGGACAGTTCCGGCATTTAAATTATCTACATTAGCCTTACCAATATAAACCAATCAGAGAATATGCAAGTAATTTTAGGGGTCATCTTCCATTTTATCGGTGGCTTTGCTTCGGGGAGCTTTTACATCCCCTACAAAAAAATAAAAGGCTGGGCCTGGGAAAGCTACTGGATAGTAGGCGGCATTTTTTCCTGGCTCATTGTGCCACCGCTGGCAGCATGGCTTACTATTCCCGGCTTTGCCGATATTATAAGCCATACGGATACTGCTACCCTTGGCTGGACGTACCTTATGGGACTGCTGTGGGGCATTGGCGGTTTAACATATGGATTAGGGGTACGTTACTTGGGAGTATCGCTGGGTAGCACCATTATACTGGGCTTATGCTCGGTTTTTGGATCGATAATTCCATCGGTGTATTATGACCTTTTCCCGAAAGAGGGAAAAGATACTTTTACGCTGATGCTGCACAGCGAATGGGGGCAGATGGTTTTATTGGGCATTGTGCTTTGTGTAGTGGGCATTATTATATGCGGTAAAGCAGGTATGATGAAAGAGAAAGAACTCTCGGCCGATAAAACCATAGCCCAGGAGAATAAAGATTACCGCTTTGGTTTAGGTATACTGGTGGCGGTAGTTTCGGGGATCCTGAGCGCTTGTTTCAACTTCGGTATTGAAGCCGGGAAACCAATGGCCGATACCGCTAACCAGATCTGGCAGGCGGCACATCCGGGACAAGGTAATTTCCTGTTTTCAAACAATGTAACCTATATTATTATACTATGGGGTGGCTTAACCACTAACTTTATATGGTGTATGGTGCTAAATGCCCGCAACAAAACGTTTGATAATTATACCGATAAAAAAACACCGCTGCTTAAAAACTACCTGTTTGCGGCACTGGCCGGCACAACCTGGTTTTTACAGTTCTTTTTTTACGGTATGGGCGAAAGCAAAATGGGTAATGGCGCCAGCTCCTGGATCTTGCACATGGCTTTCATTATCCTGATTGCTAATACGTGGGGCCTGGTACTTAAAGAATGGAAAGGCGTAAGTAAAAAAGCATTCGCAACGGTAATAGCCGGTATAGCAGTAATTGTAATATCGGTACTGGTTGTGGGATATGGAAATAAGATAAAACCCGAAAAACCGACAGTAAAAGCCGAGCTAAGTAAGCCAACGATAAAAACAAATCAATAATTCATTAACTCAATAATTCAACAATTAAAATATATGTCGTCGAAAACAACTGAATTTAAACACGTAAGCTATTTGTGGGATGAAGCAAAAGCCGCCGAACTGGCTGGCGATGAAGTAGCCCTGCTCATATACCGCTCCAACCTTTTGGGTGCCGATCTGCGCCTTACCAACTATGGTGGCGGTAACACCTCATGCAAGTTGATGAGTAAAGACCCGCTTACCGGCAATGATGTTGAGGTAATGTGGATCAAAGGCTCGGGCGGTGACATTGGTACGCTGAAAAAGAGCGGCTTGGCTGCCCTTTATGTTGATCGCCTTCGCAGCCTGAAAAACATTTATCGCGGGGTTGAATTTGAAGACGAAATGGTGGAATTATTTAACCATTGCATCTACGATCTTAACTCGAAAGCGCCATCTATTGATACGCCGCTTCACGGCTTCCTGCCATTCAAACACATTGATCACCTGCACCCTGATGCTGCCATCGCCATCGCGGCAGCAAAAGATGGTAAAAAAATAACCCAGGAGCTTTTTAACGGTACCATCGGCTGGGTTGAATGGAAAAAACCAGGCTTTGAGCTCGGCCTGCAATTAAAACAATGCCTTGACGAAAATCCCGGCATCCGTGGTATAATGCTGGGCTCGCATGGTTTATTCACCTGGGGCGATACGGCTTACGAAAGCTACATGAACACGCTTGAGGTTATTGAGCGCTGTGCCGAATATCTTGAAGAAAACTACGGAAAAAAAGGCCCCGTTTTCGGTGGTCAAAAAATTGAAAGCCTGGACGAGACCGGCCGTAAAAAACAAGCCGCTGCCCTTGCCCCGGTATTGCGCGGCTTTTGCTCAAGCTACAGGCACATGGTTGGTCATTTTACTGATGATGCCCGTGTATTGGAATTTATCAACTCAAATGATCTTGACCGCCTGGCTCCATTGGGTACCAGTTGCCCCGATCACTTCCTGCGTACAAAGATCAGTCCGCTGGTGCTTGACCTTGCACCGGGCGAAGACCTGAGCGATGTTACCGCGTTAAAAGCACGTTTGGCTCCTGCATTTGAAGCCTACCGCCAAATGTATACCGACTATTACAACACCTGCAAACATGATAACAGCCCGGCTATCAGGGATACCAACCCGGTGATCATCCTGTATCCGGGCGTAGGTTTGTTCTCTTTTTCGAAAGATAAACAGACTGCCCGTGTTGCTGCCGAGTTTTATACCAACGCCATCAACGTAATGAAAGGTGCTGAGGCTATCTCAGAATATACTTCCCTCCCACGCCAGGAAGCGTTTGATATTGAGTACTGGTTATTGGAAGAAGCCAAACTACAGCGTATGCCTAAACCAAAAGCCTTATCAGGTAAAATCGCTCTGATCACCGGCAGTGCTGGTGGTATAGGTAAAGCTATCGCCAAAAAATTTGTTGATGAAGGCGCTGTAGTTATTCTGAATGACATGAACGCCGAGCGTTTGGAAGGTGCAGGTGAAGAGTTCAAAAAACAATACGGCAAAGATTCATACACCACAGCCGTACTTGACGTAACCAAAGCCGACCAGATCAACGAGGCGCTTGAAATTGCTGCTTTAGCTTTCGGCGGTGTGGATATAGTGGTAAATAATGCCGGTTTATCTATCTCTAAATCAATTGCCGACCATACCGAAAAAGACTGGGATTTATTGTATGACGTACTGGTTAAAGGCCAGTTCTTCATTACCCAGGCGGCAGTTGCTGTGATGAAAAAACAAGACATTGGCGGCGACATTATCAACATTGTAAGCAAAAACGCCCTGGTTAGCGGACCAAACAATGCCGGTTACGGTTCGGCAAAATCTGCCCAGCTACACCTGAGCAGACTGAACGCGGCCGAGCTTGGCACCGATAAAATCCGTGTGAACGTAGTTAACCCGGATGCCGTAATCAGCGACAGCAACATTTGGGCCGGCGGATGGGCCGAAGGCCGTGCTAAAGCTTACGGCGTTACCGTGGACGAACTACCGGCTTACTACGCGAAACGTACATTATTGAACGAGGTAATTTTACCTGCCGATATTGCTAATGCCTGCTTCGCCTTTACCGGCGGCCTGCTCAACAAATCAACCGGAAACGTATTGAACGTTGATGGTGGTGTGGCGATGGCGTTTGTGAGATAGTTACAGTAACCCATGTCGTTGCGAGCGATAGCGTGGCAATCGCACGGAAGCATGACCACCATGCGTAGCCACTCTGTATAGCATGCGATTGCTTCGTTCCTCGCAATGACATATTTATAAATTTTGCAAGTTCAAGCGTCAAACTTGAACTTGCTTTATAACCAATACCAATTATGCAGTTAGAAAAATATAAAATTGATGAAGCCAATCATCAGCAACTGAAAGATCATCAGCGTAAATTTGATTTTGTTGCCGGTGACGTAAAAGACCTGGATGCTATCCTGCAAAAACTGATTGATTTTAATATTGCCATACCAAGCTGGGCTTTGGGTACGGGTGGTACCCGTTTCGGCAGGTTTTCGGGCGGTGGTGAACCCCGTAGCCTGGAAGAAAAAATTGAAGACGTGGGCTTGATCCATGCACTTAACCGTAGCAGCAACTCTATATCATTACATATTCCCTGGGATATCCCATCCAATGCCTCAGCTATCAAAGCTCATGCAGCGCAGTTGGGCTTGCATTTTGATGCGGTTAACTCCAATACTTTTCAGGATCAGCCCAACCAGGAATTGAGCTACAAATACGGTTCATTACACCACGTAGATAAGGCGGTACGTAAACAAGCTGTTGCCCACAATATCGAGGTGATCAAATACGGCGTTGAGCTTGATTCCAAAGCATTATCGGTTTGGCTATCTGACGGATCAAATTTCCCCGGTCAACTGAACATGCGCGGCGCGTTTGAACGCACTTTAGAAAGCTTGCAGGAAATTTATGAAGCCTTGCCTGACGACTGGAAAGTTTGGGTTGAGTATAAACCTTATGAGCCTAACTTCTATTCAACCACTATTGGCGATTGGGGTCAATCTTACCTGCTATCATCAAAACTGGGGCAAAAAGCGCAGACATTAGTTGATCTTGGTCATCACTTACAGGGGGTAAACATTGAGCAGATAGTTTCGTTACTGCTGATGGAAGGCAAGCTGGCCGGTTTCCACTTTAACGATTCAAAATATGGTGATGACGACCTTACCGTTGGCAGCATCAACCCATACCAGTTGTTTCTGATCTTTAACGAACTGGTTGAAGGTATGGACGCACGCGGCATGGCACACGCCACTTCTATAGGCTGGATGATCGATGCTTCACACAATGTAAAAGACCCAATTGAAGACCTGTTACAATCAGTAGAAGCCATTAAGATAGCCTATGCACAGGCATTGTTGGTGGATACCCCTGCGTTAGTACAGGCACAACAGGATAACGACGTAGTACAAGCCCAGGAAATATTGCAGCAGGCTTATCGCACAGACGTTCGGCCGTTATTGGCCGAAGCCCGCTTAAGGGCAGGCGGTGCGCTGAACCCGCTGGCAGTTTACAGGCAGCAAACTATCAGGCAGCAACTGATAAACGAAAGAGGAGCTAAAGCAGTATCAACCGGATTGTAAGCCTATGGAGCCGATACCTGTTATAGCCGTTTTTGATGTGGGTAAAACCAACAAGAAGCTGTTCCTGTTCGATGAGAACTACAAGATAGTTTTTGAACGTACAGCCCGTTTTTTGGAAACCCACGACGAAGATGGCGACGCATGTGAAAACCTCGACAGCCTCAGGTTATCGGTGTTTGATTCATTGCGCGAAATTTTTAAGCATAAGGAGTTTGATCTTAAAGCGGTAAACTTTTCAACTTATGGCGCCAGTTTTGTTTATGTTGATGAACACGGCAAACCGCTTACCCCACTGTATAATTACCTTAAGCCATATCCGCCTGAACTGGGCAGGCAGTTTTATGAAAACTATGGCGACGAAGCCAGGTTTGCTTTAGAGACCGCCTCACCGGTTTTGGGCAACCTTAATTCGGGATTGCAGTTATACAGGCTTAAATATCAACAGCCCGAAGTGTTTAAGCGGATAAAGTATGCCTTACACTTACCCCAATATATGAGCTATCTTATCAGCGGGCAAATGGTGAGCGACTTAACCAGTATCGGCTGCCATACTGCCCTTTGGGATTTCGCTAAAAACACCTATCACAACTGGCTTAATAATGAAGGGATCCTGCCCAAAATGGCACCTCTGCATCCTGCGGATAGCATACTTCCGGCCGAGTTTCCGGGCAGCACTTATAAGGTTGGTATTGGGTTGCACGATAGTTCGGCAGCGCTGATCCCTTACCTCGTGAGCTTTAATATGCCCTTTGTGCTGATCTCTACGGGTACCTGGTCAATCAGTCTTAACCCTTTTAACCAAACACCGCTTACGGCTGATGAACTGAAGCATGATTGCCTTAACTACCTGCAATATAAGGGCAGTCCGGTAAAAGCATCACGCCTGTTTACAGGATATGAATATGAGCAGCAGGTAAAACGGATTGCCGCCCATTTTAACCAGGACGAGATCAGGTACCGTACCATAAATTATGATCCGGCCATCGCGGCCCGGTTAAATAATCAGCCGTCATTACAGGCAAATGAAAATGAAGGCCAGTTACAGAAATCGGCATTTGAGCAGCGCGACTTAAACAGCTTTGCTGATGATGTTGAAGCTTACTACCAACTCATGATTGATATTGTTGCCCAGCAAACCATATCAACCAATTATGTTTTAAACGGCTGTACAGTAAAGCGCATTTTTGTAGATGGCGGCTTTAGTAAAAATAGCGTTTTCATGCACCTGCTGGCGCTGGCCTTCCCCCATTTGGAAGTATACGCCGCGTCGATGGCACAGGCAACTGCCGTAGGTACAGCATTGGCTATTCATCATGCCTGGAATACCAAAACACTGCCGCATGACCTGATCGAGCTGAAATATTATTCGGGGGTGCAGAGCGAGGTAGTATAGCTCTATTTCGGTAAAAACCGATGTCATTTCGAACGAATGGCGGGGGGCTAAAGGTTGGGGTGAGGAGAAATCCTATACGCCATGCATTTAGGCTCAACAAGGTGTACAAGATTTCTCTTTCGCGCCCGCACACCATCCGTTCCAGCTCTATCGAAATGACATTTTTACAAACGAAACTCTTATTTAAAAATCCGGTTATCAACCGGATTTTTTTATTTTAGGCCAACTAATCCAAAGCCCTCGTCATGAAAAAATTAGCGCTGTTTCTGTTATTGCTCAATTTTGCATTTATTGCCAACGCACAACAAGCTAAGCATAAAAAAGCCATTATTGTGCTTACTTATGACGACGGCATCAATTCACAGTTAAACATAGCCATACCACAGCTGGATTCGGCACATCTTACCGCCACCTTCTTTTTAACCGGAAACATGACCGAAGCTTCGTTACCCCGCTGGCGCCAGGCAGGTGAAAAAGGTTACGAACTCGCTAACCATACTTTGTACCACCCGTGCCTGATAAACGTAAAAACTAATCCTGCCGACAATTCGGCCAATTATACCCCATATATCATGGTGCGCGAAATAAAGGAAATGAACACCCTGCTTTTTGCCCTTGATGGTAAAACCGGCGGTCGCACTTATGCCTACCCCTGCACTGAACTTGAAGTTGGCGGCGTGAACTATGTTGATACCCTGCGTAAAGCAGGCCTCGCAAAATACGCCCGTATAGGCGGCGGGCCGGATGCTGTGATCACTGATTTTAAAAGCCTCGACCCGTTAAAAGTGCCCTCATGGGGCGTAACAGGCAACCCGGTAACCGGCGATGCCCTGATAGATTTTGTGAAGAAAGTACAACAAAGCGGCGGACTTGGCATCTTCATGTTTCACGGCGTGGGCGGCGATTATTTGGTTACACCCGCAGATGCGCACAGGAAGCTGTTAGCATATTTAAAGGCACACCGAAACGAAATTGAAGTTACAACTTTTATGAAAGCCATGGATGAGGTGATGGCAGCCAAATAGCTTTATAAAAGCTAAAAGCATTTTATGTAAAATTAAGCTATCAGGCTAACGAGATCTGATATAACAAGCTCATCTTTAATAATGCGTTCATGACCGGGCCCCTGGTATACTTTGGTTTCAACTTCGGGATGAGCGATAAGGAAGTTTTCCAGGAATGCGAAGGGTGCAATTTTATCTTCCGGGTCATAGGCTAACCAATGTTTCCGGACCAGGCCGGCAGGATATAAATTATGAAGTGTAAAATCCGAAGCCTCCATATCAAACAATGCCTCAAAATCAGTAAAGAATTGATCCTGTAAACCCGGGGCTACATCGGCCGCGTTCAGGCTGGCTATAAAATTCTCTTTCAGATTAATCAGCGGGGCAATGCTGATGAGCAAGGCAGGCTGAATAGCCGTTTCCTTAATAGCAATGGCATTGGCCATTCCCCCTAAGGAGTGACCGATGAGCACATCGGGCGCCCCAAAGGTTTTGATTACCATAGTCGCAGCTTTGGCAAAGAGCAGGAGGTTTGACAGCTCCCCATCCGAACTGCCATTACCCGGCGCATCAAAAGCGGTTACCTGCACATCATTAATATTTTTTAAAGCCGTAATGAGCTCGGCAAAGTCGGCGGCTTTTGAGCCCCAGCCGTGGGTAATAAGTATTTTGCGCTTCCCCTCCCCCCAGGTAAACCCATTGAACTTTAAAGCAGATTTGGCAAAATGAGGATCGTCTACTTCAAGCGTAAATGCTTTGGCTTCGTCAAGCAATTGCTGCTGTTGCAAGCGGACCGGCATTTTGGGCGAATAACAGATCAATTGCCATAGCAAGTTAACCATACCAGGCGCTTCGGCGCCATTAAGAGATTTTACCTGGTTAAATACCGTTTTTAACTTTTTCATAAGCGAGGCAGGATTTCGCCGGCAAAATAAGCAAAAGCGCCTTTAAAATATACCAATAGGTATTTTATTTACATTGTCCCGACGAAGTCCTGCATTCCAATTGTAACAAAACGCATGTCCCAAATTTTTGATTCCCCATAAAAATTTAAAAATCCTCCCGGCGTTCTTTTTCCGGAAAACTGGAGTGTTCCAAATTCTGAATGTAAAAACGCGGCACACCCATTTTATGAAACACGTTGATGTTCAATACTTTAATCATTTACCTGAAACATCATTAAAATACTGATAATCAACACTTAAAACTATAAAGAGTTTAAAATACTTTTTTTCGAAAGATTAAAAACGGCAGCATTTACCAATGTAATTTTTGCTGATTTTTTAGCGTTTTTTGAGAAAAAGCCAAATGGCGGCTTTGCCTGTCTTGCATACTGACAAGGTAGCGACACCATTTTTATGGTCTGTTTTTCCGATAGTTTTTTGCGCCCTGATACGCAGGAATTTCTTGCCTGTGACCGGGAGCGATAGCCGCTCCATCCATGACCATGTTCAGGCGTGGACGCCATAACCATTACCTAAGGGATTAATTTAGCGTAAGCGCTTTAAAATCCCCTCTTGAGAGGGGGCGCAGTAGTAAAAAGCGGGAGCAGGGGTGTGTTATACAAGCGATAAGCCACACGTAGAATAACACACCCCTCCGCCCCTCTCAAGAGGGGAATCGCACATTCCCCCACTTTTGAAGAGTTTTTTTCTTAGGTTACGGTTCAGGGCGTGGACGCCTAAACCCGCGTAAAAATAAAACTTCCGCTTCAAGGGGCTGGTGACACTATTTTCCTCTGCCTAACCAAAGCAGCGAATTGATGATGAGCTTATCAACATTATCATTTTCAAAAGTTTGAGAAAGCTCTTTGTTTGTGCCGCCGTCATAGTCCATATCATTGTGACCTATGTTGAAATAAACCATGCGGTAGTTTTTATTAGTCCAGGCTACGGGGTAGTATCCGCTATGCCAGATCTCGTGTTGCTTTGGGCCTGTACCCAAGGGAAAACTTGTTGAATCAACCGCCAGCAGGATATCGATATTAGGATTTTTGCGAAGATCATGCTCCCAGCGGTACCACTCGTTAGGGTTTGTTTTAAAAGTGGTCGGCAGGCCTTTGGTTACCGGGTGATCAGGATCTTCAACCTTCAATATGGCCGAAGTTGGGTGCCAGGTATTGCTCACATATTGTCCCGAACCGAGGAACTCGTTATGGTACCAGTCCCAGTTTTGCGGAAAGTCCGAAGGTGTAAGCGCGAAGGCCGAAAAATGAAACCCCATCCAGGCGCCGCCCTTTTTCATATACTGTTCAAAAGCTGCACGCTGCTCGGGGCTATCAGTGCGGGTATCTAAAAATATTACTACCTGGTATTTGGCCAAAAACTCAGGGTTCATGTTAGCCCAGTTGTTGGTGCTGTCGTAGGTAAAATTATACTTTTTAGCAATTTTAGGAAACCACCGATTAGCCTCGTGCACAAAGCTGATATGTGCCAGGTCGCTCCGGCCGGTGTAAAAGGCTATTATTTTGAATTTCTTGTGGCTTTGGGCATTGGCGTTTACTGCTGTAAAAACAGCTATAATGATGAGAGCCACAAGCAGCATGGCCCTGTTGATCAGATTTCGGTTGATGTTCATATCCCTGCGTTTATAATTGTGCTTATAAAACTAATGGATTTGATTTTACGATGATGGAGAAATAGTGTGATGAGAGGTAATGTAGGGGCGGTTAGATGTTGGTGACAACACCAGCATCGGCGAAGTGATGAGAGGTAATGTAGTGTTAAGATAATGTTCTTGCGCTCGTTTGCAACGAGTGCTTAATCTGGTTTGGCGATTGTATCGCCTGTGCGTTATAAACGCAAACCCAGCTACGCACTCGTTACAAACGAGCGCGAGTTTTTTGTCTTCCCCTTTGCCTGTGTCCTCACGGGCAAATATTATCACAACACCATCTGCTCAAACAATCTGTTCAACGTAGCCTCCGCATCGGCAGTCATACCCGGATGCACTTTGGAAGCCTGTACCACCGTACTGCGTGTAGCCGTAAGCCAGCGGAAGCGTGATGGTTGATCAAGCTGTGCTATTGGCCCCGCATCTTTTTCGCCATTGCAGATGCGCTCAAGCGAATTGATATTTTCCTTCAGGCAATTCAGGTCAAGGTCACCGCAAAAGGCAGCTAACCTTGCGTCATCAGCCTTGAACAATACTTTTAAAAACTTTTGCTTAGGGCAAAACAGGATCACCCCTATATTGATAAACTCTTCGCGCTCCACCCTTGGTACAACGCGGATTATGGCGTACTCAAATACCTGCATATAGGGCTTGTTTTGCGGCGTTAACAAATACTTCTGAAGCGGCCAGCCGGGTTATTAAAAACCCGGCGTATATATTTCGTACCTCATCAGGCGTTTCTTCAAAATCGCGGTAGGTGATCCACTCGTCGGGGATCAACGCAACTACATCACGGATCTTTTCGGGCGTTAGGATTGCTTTGAATTCAGCATCAACCGTATCCAGTTGGTTGGCGCGGGGCAGCAGCACATGGTCTTTCACCTGTAAAAACGGGCGGGTAGCCATTTCCTGCCAGTTGTTCCATGAGTGATGAAAATACAGCGCGGCGCCGTTATCAATCATCCACAATTCTTTATGCCATATCAGCATATTGGTATTACGGGCGGTGCGGTCTACATTGGTAAGCAAACAATCGAACCAAACTATTTGCGAAGCCAGTTTGCCATCAACAATAGTTACTGCCGGATCAAAAGTAATAGCGCCCGACAAATAATGCAGCGCCAGGTTAAGCCCCACACTAAACTTCAGCAGGTCCTGGATCTCTTCATCAGCTTCCGAACGGCCGAAGGCTTCGTCTAAATTGGCAAATACCAGCTCAGGGACCTTGAAACCCAACAGGCGTGCTATTTCGCCGCCAATAAGTTCGGCAATGAGGGCTTTTACCCCCTGGCCTGCCCCACGGAACTTCAGTACATATAAAAATTCGTCATCAGCTTCGGCAATGGCCGGCAATGACCCGCCCTCGCGCAAAGGCGTTACGTAACGGATCACGTTAACGGTGCGGAGCTGTGGTGGTGTATAGTTCATAGTTTAAATTAGCAAAAGCCAGCGTTAGGGATTGCAGCGGATACCGGCCCTGAGCGTAATGCCTGCAGGCGTATGAGCGGAAAGCCCGGGCCGCAGGCAACGCCCAATTAAATGAGCTGAGGTTTTAAACAACATACATTCGCCGCTCATTTGCCGCGGTGGCTGTTACTTTTGTCTTGATACAAAAGTAACCAAAAACCGAGTGAAACGAGCTCATGAGTACCTATTAAAACATAATACTTAACGAATAAATCAAGTCAGCAGAGAGGTTTCTTTGCCCACAGTCCGCCCTCCATGCCTCGCCATGCCTTTGCCCTGCAAAACAGGCAGAACCACGGCTGCTAAATTTTGCCTGGCCTTACCCGTTTCCTCTCCCGGCAAAATTCGCTAATGCCTTTGCAGCCACACAAGCCCACCATTGTTCTGCCTGCTTTCACCCGAAACTTATCTGCTGACGGAAAAGTTCCGTTTTATATAATCATTTATCTAAAAAAGAGAATCCGATTAATCCTGCCAATCCTAAAAATCACGGTTCAGAAAAATAATATTACCCTCCCCGGTCCCTGCTGACATAGGGCTGTCATTACCCCTCCGTTATTTTACATCATAAAACAAAAACAACACCTATGGACACTTTGAAATCGTTATTGCAAGAGATGGAGCAGGAAGCTCAAACTACCGAAAAAATGTTGAGCCGCATCCCCGACGATAAATACCAGTGGAAACCGCACCCTAAAAGCATGACCATTGAACAGCTCTCGACCCACATTGCTGAATTACCTACCTGGGTTACTATTACCTTAAATACCGACGAACTGGATTTTGCCACTGTACCTTACGAGCCTAAAAAGGTAAGCGGCACTGCCGATTTGCTGAAATTATTTGAAGACTCACTGGCCGACGGCTATTCGAGCCTGCAAAAAGCTGATATCAGCACGTTTGATAAAATCTGGACATTACGTAACGGAGAACAGATTCTTAATCAGCGTACAAAAGCAGAAGTAATCAGGATGACTTATTGCCAGATTGTGCACCACAGGGCACAGTTGGGAGTTTATTTACGTTTGCTGGATATCCCGATACCGGGCAGCTACGGCCCAAGCGCGGATGAGAAGGGTTTCTGAAAAAACAGGAGTAATAAGATCAGTTTTTAAATACAAAAGCAAAGCAGGCAAAAGCGTGCTTTGCTTTTGTATGTTTTTGCACTCAACTACGGTGCTTTGACAGCTTACCTGTATTTATTTCTTCAAGGAAGCCATTTTCATTAATAGCATATCGGGCCTCAGAGGTATCGGTATCTATCTTGTAATTAACGGTCTTTACTTTTTTGTTCCTGATCCTTTTGCCAAATATGAACATCGGCAAAATGAAAACCGCAAGCAGGACTACAACTTGTAACAGGGTTGTGTACATAACGTCTAACATAAAAATTTAAGTCTGATTGGTACCCATATAACGTTATCGGGAGAGAAATGGTTCGCCTTTTTAATGTTATTTTATACCCATCATGTGTACATACAGCTAAATGTGTGCCATACTTATATCTGACGCTCTGTGTTACCTTAATATTACATTTATGCTGATATTTAATTGGTTTATAATTAAATGTACCAAACACTGCGCTATCATATTGATAATAGAGCCTATCGTTTTGAAATAAATAATATACAGTACAGATTAGTGATTTTAGTACAGTGGCGAAGTATCGTTAACAGGCGAAATTTCATGGCTTAAGACTTATCAAACCATGCCATATCGATGGCCCTTTTTATTTGTTTTTAAACTGCCTCTGAAATGGACAGGATTTTAAATAGCCGGAGATATTTCAAGAGAAATCCAATAAATCCGAATAATCTGCCCAAATCCCGGTTCAGAACATGGGCGTTGCCTGCGGCCCGTGCTATACGCTCATACTGCACAGGCATTAGCCACAAGGCAGGTATCCGCTCCTATCACTAACGCGCCCCGCGCACCATCTTTAAATGTATTTTACACGTCATTACGATTTTTTCAGGGGAGCCGCGGTGGTTATCCAATGACATAAATTACAAAAGCGTTCGTGAGGACACCAGAAGTGTTCGGAAGATTTTTAATTCCCTCCCCTGGGAGGGGTGCGGCTGGATTTCGTGGTGGCAGGGAGGGGTTTATACTTCATTTCGGGCGAATAAGTCTGTGAATGAAACCCCTCCCTACACCCTCCCAAGGGAGGGAATCGCACAATCCTCGCTTTTTTATTTCTTCCGAACACTTCTGGTGAGGACACGAACGCCGGGTAATGAATTAATTTAACCTCTCCGATCCGTGTCCCCACGGATCGCCTGCCATTTGCATCAATAGTAACACCAGCTACAAGCTGTAAAAAGCAGCCGCGTTCCCACCAAAAAACAATTCCTTTTCTGTAGCAGAAAGTCTTTCGGCATACAGGTCCATTACCTCCATTGTTTTTTCATAGCCTCCGGCCAGGAGGCAAACGGGCCAGTCGGAGCCAAACATTACCTGGTTGATACCGAAAGCGTTGAATACAATATCGATATAAGGGATAAAATCAGCTGCCGGGGTGTTGTCCCAGTCCGCTTCGGTGAGCAGGGCCGATACCTTGCAGGATACATTGGGATAGCTTGCCAGCTTTTCGATATCCTGCTTCCATCCATCAATTTTTCCGGCTTTGATGTAGGGTTTGGCCATGTGGTCGAGCACAAACTTTTGATCCGGAAATTCGGCAACCAATTGCGCGGCATACGGCAAATGGTTAGGGAAAATGAGGATATCATAAGTATATCCGTGTTTACCCAAAGCGGCGATGCCTTTTTTAAACGCCGGATCAAGCATGTATTGCTCGTCGGGCTCCGACTGCAGGATATGCCGGAAGCCTTTAAGCTTTTCATATTTTTTAAAATGATCCAGGCGGTCTTCCAGGTCACCGGCTTTCAAATCTATCCAGCCTACTACCCCTTTGATGAAGGGGTTAACGGATGCCAGATCTAACAGAAATTCCGTTTCCTTTTCCGACTGATCGGCCTGAACGGCGACACTGCCATCCATGCCGTGTTTTTGCAGTACAGGTAACAGGTCTTCGGGATAAAAATCCCGCCCTATTACCTGCATGTCTTCAGTGATCCAGCTGTCCCTTACCGGGTTGTATTGCCAGAAATGCTGATGTGCATCAATTTTTAGCATAAGCTATCAGGTTTTGTTTTGATTCGCCAAGGCCTTCAATACCTAATTCTACCACGTCGCCTGCTTTTAAGTAGATCGGCGGCTTCATCCCTAAGCCAACACCTGCAGGTGTACCTGTCGAGATAATATCGCCCGGCAGCAGGGTCATGAACTGGCTGGTATACGAGATCAGGTGCGGCAGGTTAAATATAAAGTTTGAGGTAGTACCGTCCTGCATGGTTTCGCCGTTAACTTTTAGCCACAGGCGCAGGTTATGCGGATCGGCAATTTCATCAGGTGTAGCTAAAAACGGACCAAGCGGCGCAAAGGTATCACAGCCTTTACCCTTATCCCAGGTACCATTACGCTCCAGTTGAAATTCGCGCTCGCTTACGTCATTGTGCAGCACGTAACCGGCTACGTAGTCCATAGCCTCGGCTTCTTCCACATACGATGCTTTTTTGCCGATAACCACAGCCAGTTCCACTTCCCAATCGGTTTTTACAGAGTTTTTAGGGATCATGATGTCATCAAACGGACCAACAATAGCGGTGGTTGCTTTCATAAAGATCACCGGCTCGGGCGGCAGCGGCGCATTGGTTTCTTTAGCATGGTCGGCATAGTTAAGACCAATACAAACCAGTTTTGAAGGGCGCACGATAGGACTGCCTAAGCGTACATCATCAGCAACTTCGGGTAGTAAGTTATCTTTTATAAAATCAGCAAGGCGGCTAAGTCCGTCAGTTTCAAAAAACTGTTCGGTGTAATCTTCGCCGAAGGCCGATACATCGTATTTTTTATCATTCAGGATAACTCCCGGTTTCTCTTTACCGCTTTCGCCAAATCGTATAAGCTTCATTTGTATGTTTTTAGTTAGTTGTCAGTTTAATAATAGTATCGTTAGGGTCGGTTGCCACACCGCTAAGATATACAAACACGCCCTCGGTTTGTTGTTTAAATTTCACCGCGCTGCCATCGGCCAGTAAAGCGGCTTTGGTCACTTTGCCTTTTAATTGCGGAATGAAAACGTATGGTTGCTGCGGTGCTGTCATCACATGCACATACAGGTTTTTATCTTTTTGGGTGATTACTCCCCAGGGCTGTGCAGGGATACCGCTGCCGCGGGTACCGTAAATCGCTTCGCCATTTTTTTGTACCCAGGCGCCTACAACAGCCAGTGTATCGGTAAATTCAGGCTGAATTTTTCCGTTAGGCATCGGGCCTATGTTCAATAAAAAGTTTGCATTTAAACCGGCTGCGTTCACCAAATAATGGATTATGCGTTTTGATGATTTAAAGCTCCTGTCGGTAATGTTAAAGCCCCAACTGTTGTTGATGGTTTCGCAGGTTTCCAAAGGTAATGCACCTATTTTTGATTTACCGCTGAAGCCGGTTGTATTGGCTCCGGGCAGGTCTTTCTCAAACATCTGGAAATCCTCGCCTTCTTTAGGTTCAAGGTGATGGTTGTTGCCTACCAGTATGGCGGGGTTCAGTTTATGGATCAATCCGTAGATCTCGTCATAATGCCAGTTAACATCACGCTCCCAGTGGCCGTCAAACCAAATGCCTTTAACGCCGGGGTATTTGGTAATGAGCTCCGTAAGCTGCGCTTTCATGAAATTGATGTAGCTGTCCCAGTCGCCATTTGCGGGTTTGCCGTCAACTATCGGACTGCCATAAGCATAATCCTTGCGGCCCCAATCCAACAGCGAATAATAAAAATGCAGTTCGATGCCTTCTTTAACACATTCCTGCGCCAGCTCCATCAGCGGGTCTTTGTGGTATGGCGTAGCATCAACAATATTGTACGGCGATGCTTTAGTACCAAACATGCTGAATCCATCATGATGGCGCGAGGTAACGGTGATATACTTCATACCCGCTTTTTTGGCAAACATCACCCAGTCGTGGGCGTTAAAAGCCTGCGGATTAAAGAAATCGGCCAGGCGTTTATAGCTATCATAAGGGATATGCTTTTCATTCATCACCCACTCGCCCGCGCCAAGCTCACTGTAAATACCCCAGTGAATAAACAGGCCGAACTTCATATCCTGGAAATTTTGCCTTGCAGCAAGGTTGTCGGCCGTTGGCGTGTAGGTTTGAGCACCCGCGCGTACGGCGCCAAGCAACATACCCATTAATAATAGCTTTTTAATCATATCAAGTCAGGTTTAATTGTTCAGGGTAATAAAGCCGCCATCGATAGGGTAATCGGTACCGGTAATAAATCCGGCCTCGTCCGAACAAAGGTAAAGCGCCAATGCTGCTACTTCTTCAGGTTTACCCATCCTGCCTATAGGCTGGCTTTTTGAGAGCTTTTCGAAGATCTCCTCTTCCCTGCCCGCATAGTTTTTAGCAATAAAGCCATCCACAAAAGGAGTATGCACCCTTGCCGGTGAAATACAGTTACAACGGATGTTATCATGGAGAAAATCACGCGCTACTGATAAAGTCATGGCATGGATGGCGCCTTTACTCATGGAGTAAGCAAACCTGTCGGTAATACCAACGCTGGCCGCTATGGAAGCCGTGTTGAGGATCACGCCGCCGCCATTGGTTTTCATTGCCGGGAGGGCCGCGTAAAGGCAGTTGTAAGCGCCTTTAACATTTACGTTAAACACCCGCTCAAAATCTTCGGTACTGGTATTATCTGCCCTGCCAATATGCGCTATGCCTGCGTTATTGATCAGGATATCTATCTTACCTATTTTGGTAAAAGTATCAACCACTTGTTGCTGGTTGCTAACATCACAGGCATAGCCAGTAGCTTTACCGCCTGCCGAAGTTATTTCGGTCACGGTATCGGCCGCTGCCTGGTCATTTAATTCGATGATATGAACTTCGGCACCTTGCTGTGCAAATAATACGGCCATAGCCTTACCTATGCCGCTGCCGCCGCCGGTTACAATTACTGATTTATTGGTTAGTTTGAACATAAATACGGGCCGAGCCCCCTCTAAATCTCCCCCGGAAGGGGAGACTTTTTGTTTTTATGGTTATTAAATATTTCTTCTTTGCTTCCAAAACCGGGGAATGCGCGATTCCCCTCTTGAGAGGGGTGTAGGGGTGTGTTTCTGCTTTGAAAGTCAATGCGCAGAGACACACCCCTGCTAACGCTCTTTTCCATCCCGCCCCCTCTCAAGAGGGGAGCTTTTATCTTTCGTCTTTGTTGGTGTTGTCACCAATAACTTATACTTCGCGCTAATCAAAAGCCCTCTCCCTTTAGGGGAGGGTTTGGGTGGGGCTCTTCGCCGTTGTTGGTGTTGTCACCAACAACCTCCTATATTATAACGACACCCCTCTTTTCCACGGAATAAAATCATCCTGGCCGAGTTTTACCGATTTAGGTTCTGCTTCGCCGCTGGCTACTTTTATTACGTAATCCAGGATGCGCTCGCCGGCCTGCTGGATGGTTTCCGCTCCCTCGATGATAGTTCCGCAATTGATATCGATAATATCGGGCATGCGTTGAAACATGGCCGTATTGGTTGATAGTTTGATGACCGGAGTTACCGGGTTACCTGTAGGTGTGCCCAAACCGGTGGTAAACAATACGATATTCGCGCCTGCGCCTACTTCGGCAGTGGTGCTTTCCACATCGCTTCCAGGGGTACATAGTAAATTCAAACCGGGTTTGGTTACTTTTTCAGGATAATCCAATACCGCGGTTACCGGCGATGTACCGCCCTTTTTCGCTGCACCTGCCGATTTGATAGCATCAGTGATCAATCCATCGCGGATATTACCCGGCGATGGGTTGGCATAGAAGCCTGACCCATCCGCCTCTGCACGTGCATTATAAGTAGTCATGAGGTGCATGAAGCGGTTAGCGGTTTCCACATCGATACAACGATCGCTCAGTTCCTGCTCCACACCGCAAAGCTCAGGGAACTCTGAAAGGATCACCGAACCGCCCATGGCAACCAGCAGATCGGATAAATAACCCAATGCCGGGTTAGCCGAAATTCCCGAAAAACCATCCGAACCGCCGCACTCCAAGCCAACACACAGTTTTGACAATGGTGCAGGTTGACGGGTTGTTTCATTGGCTTTCACCAAACCCGCGAAGGTTTGTTTCAAAGCTTGTTTCAACAGCTCGCTTTCGGTGCCTACTTTTTGTTGCTCCAATACTACCAGCGGCTTGCTGAAATTAGCATCACGTTTAGCAATTTCATTTTGCAAAATGCTTACCTGCGCATGCTGGCAGCCCAAGCTTAATATGGTTGCTCCAGCCACGTTGGGATGGGTAATGTAGCCTGCTATCAATCCGCAAAGGGTATCTGAATCTTCGCGGGTGCCACCGCAACCCATGCTGTGACTCAAAAATTTAATGCCGTCGATATTTTTGAACAGGCGTTTAGAGTTTGGCTTATCCTCGGATGCCTGGATATCGGCATTCAAAATTTCCTCAACAGATTTACCGGCCTGATAAAGTTCCATCAGTTGCTCCACATCGCCCTCGTAGCTTTTGGCTTTTTTATAGCCCAGCTTATCAACCAGTGCTTCCTTTAATACGTTGATATTCCTGTTCTCACAAAAAACCATCGGAACTACAATCCAGTAGTTACCTGTACCTACCGAACCATCGGCACGGTGGTAGCCCATAAAGGTTTTGCCTTCAAAGTTAGCCGTATCAGGCTGGTGCCATTGTAGTTTGCGCTCGCCAAGGTGAAATCCTTCGGCTGCGTGGTGTACATTTTCGGTAGTTAACAAACCACCCTTCGGTATGGTTGCCGAGGCTTTGCCTACCAGTACGCCGTACATGTAAATTTCCTTGCCTACCGGCAGTTCGTTAATGGCGAATTTATGTTTAGCTGCTACTTTATCTACCAGTGTAAAAGTCTGTCCATCAAACGTGATAACGGTTCCCTGCGGCAGGTCCTGCAAGGCTACGAGTACGTTATCATGCGGATGGATCCTTAAATATGTTTCTTTTTGTGTTGACATTATTTGTATATGATCGGTCCTTTTTTTAGTAAGGACAATATTTTTTTGCTTATTGCTGAAGCGTAAGTTCAATTACCGGAATTTCATAAGGCGGTTTTTGTGCAGGCAGCGTTAATTCCAGGTCGTCACCGCTGCCATCCTTATATAAAAGCTCCGAGCTGTCATTTAAAAACTGCGCGTATTTAATCTTGCCTTTGTAGCCGGGCAATACCAGTTTGCCTTGCGGATAGTTAAACAAATGTATATACAGTTTACCGGCCGCTTTGTTATAAGTAAGCTTGCTTCCCTCTGGTATCTTATAGGTGTCTGGGGCAAACGTGCAGTTATATACCGATTTGCTGTTGGCATGCATCCAGTAAGCCAGGCTATCCAGCGCGCGGGTAGCACGATAGTCAAACTCGCCGCGGGCGGTTGGCCCTACATTCAGGATCAGGTTGCCGCCATTGCTTACCGAAGTAATTAACAGATCGAGCAGTTGACGATGGGTTTTCCAGGTATTTTCATCACGGTAGTACCCCCATGAGCCCGAAAAGGTTTGGCAGGTTTCCCAGGTTTTGCCGCGGTATTTAGCTAACTCGGCGGTGCTTACCTGTTCAGGGGTTTCAAAATCGGCGCCGTCTTTATATTCTTCCAGGTTAAGGCGGTTATCTACAATGATGCCCGGCTGTAACTTCCTGATCAGCTTAAGCAATTCAACCGATCCCCAATCATCTTTACCTTTACCGTGCCCATCCTTACGGGGGAAAGAAAAATCAAGCCAAAGGATATCGATTTTGCCGTATTTGGTTAGCAGTTCGGTGATCTGATCGCGCATATACTGGCGGTATTTGGCCATATCGCGTCCTTTGTTCAGCTTAGCGTATGATGCATCACTTTTATCGGCAGGTGACTGCGGATGATGCTCATCTATTATATAATCGGGATGGTGCCAGTCTAACAGTGAATAATAAAAACCCACTTTTAAACCCTGTGCCCTGAAAGCGTTCACATATTCACGTACCAGGTCGCGTTTGGCTTTGGTATTGGGAGCTTTATAATCGGTAAATTTTGAATCGAACAGGCAAAATCCTTCGTGGTGCTTGGTGGTCAGCACAGCATATTTCATCCCTGCCGCTTTGGCCTGCTTTGCCCATTTCTGCGGATCAAAAAGATCAGGGTTAAACTGGTCGAAATATTTCTGGTAACCGGCATTATCAATTTTTTCATTATGCTTTACCCATTCGTGACGGGCAGCCTGTGAGTATAGGCCCCAGTGAATGAACATGCCGAAGCGGTCGTCCTTCCACCATTCCATGCGTTTCTCTTTCTGGGCATCGGTTTCGGTGCCTATCATTTTTTGCGCAAATACCGATGGGGCCATCAGCAATACCAACATCAACAGTAATTGTAGTTTCTTTAGCATAACTATTCTATTTATAAGGAGAAAATTTTGTCCATTAAAACCCATTTTGCACCTGCAGGCGCATTTTTTACCGGCGACTGATATCCCCACATCAAATCTTCCCATTCCTTTACTTTAGGGTTCGCCGCATCTAAAGCTGCCGATTTATCGAAACTGAAAGTATCATCAACCTCCATGATCATGAACATGCGGGTATCAAAACGGTATATCTCCATTTTGGTGATTCCTTTGGCGATAATGCTGTCATGAATTTCGGGCCAAATAGCCTGGTGATATTTTTCGTATTCGGCAATGAGTGCCGCGTCATCTTTCAGATCGAGGGTTAAACAGTATCGCTTACTCATAGAATAGCTCTCAAAAAAGTTTATATCGGTAATACAAAGAAATAAGGTTTGCAGGTAAATAGTTATCGGGAATTAAACAAAATGTTCAACTATTTTGGCATAGACCGTTGATGTGTTTTGATTACGCTGATAGCGTTGATTTTGAACTATGATTTTGGAGATTGGGGATTGTCAGGTTTTTTTCTGAACCGGGATTTTTAAGGAATCTATTAGATGGACAGGATTTTTGTCTGAACTGTTTTTTGAATTTGTTAAATGGACGGGGTTTAAATAGCCAGGGATATTTCGACTATCATCCCGGCAATCCTTAAATCCTGAAAATCACGGTTCAGAATCAATCAAAACCTAAGTATTCCTTTTGGTGCACTTCTACCGAGCCGGAGATATTATCGTGATTAAGAAATATTACGATATGGAAAAAATCATTATCAAACAGATAGATATCGTTTTTAATATCAGAGCCGTGGAGTTTCATGATCAGGCCCATGTGTTTTGCCTGGCCTATTAAGTTAATGATGTGTTTCGGTGTAGAAGTGGCGTAGGTAACGGTACGCAATATGGCCCCACTGCTTAGCTTGCTGTTAACGCCTATTACAATGGTTTCTTCCTTATTATCCGGCCCTATCCTGTTCAGGTGCTCAATGCTGTTGCCATTAACATCCTGGAGATACTGGCGCTTGAATTTTTTCCCGAGGGTGAGATAGTTGTGTGCTTCGGCGTTTGAAAGATTGGAGATATTTGCCAGATCATTAATGGTTATGCTTTGGGCAAATAACGTTGCGCTGCAAAACAACAATAAGGCAATTAACAGGGTTCTCTTCATTTTTTAACTTACCAAATATACTTTTTACTATTTAAAACCGTCGCCGGGATGATAGGTGCGCTGCGCGTGCTTTAAAACATCTTTTTTGTAAAACAGCACATCCTTAAATTTACCGTCAATAATGCCCTGCTCCTGATCGGTGAAGTTTTTTGATGCAGGATCAAAAGAGCTGCCGCCGTTTACGATGCTTTTGGCCCTTAACCGTGTACCAAATTCCACAACAGCGATAAAACTATTGCCCGAATATCCATACCGCTTGTTGGTGTTCATGGTACGGCTCTGGAACGATGGCAGCTGTCCAAAGCCCGATCCTGTTAAACCAACCGGGATACTGGGTTTATTATCATCAAAGCTAATGCCATCATCCGGGCGCTGGTAACGGTTCATCTCTCCCCACTCCACTTTCCAGGTGCCAAAACGGCTTTGCAAATTTTTAAGTACATCGTTTAACCAAGCCAACTGCTGCGCCGGACTTATGGTTTTCACCAGCGTTTGAAAGCGCCGGGTAATAAAAGTGCTTTCCTGATCGGTTTGAGGCGGCGGCAGCGCTTTCATCATCAGGGTGCCCCATTCAATAGCAAGCGAACTGGCTACAGAATGGATAGCGGTATTCCTGTCCCATTGCTGCAGGATCTTTATTGGCTCAGCAAGCGATTGCTTAACCGAATCGGGAGCAGCGTCATATGCTTTGAACAAGGAGGGTAACAGATCGTCAAAAGCAGCAAGGTAGTGGTCATACCCTTTGGCTACCAGGTCATCAAGCGTAAGGTTTTTCGCATCTTTTAAAATCCTGATAGCAGTTACTGCCCGGTAGTTTTCACCATCGGGGGCCATGTACACCGGGTATTTACTTTTATCCGGACTTGGCGTGCCCGAAGCCGTATACGGCGTTGAATTACAGTTCTGGATCCAGCCGGTGGCGGGGTTGGTAATGGTGATGATCTCGCTCAGCTTGTGAATACCTTGCCATTCGGTAGCTGATGTGCTGCCATCAACCGGCAGGCTCCAGTCGTATTTAGGGTTGCGTTTAGGAATATAATTGCCGTACCAAAAAATGGTATTCCCTTTATCATCGGCGTAAACAGTACTGTTTGTAGCGTTTGATACCATGTTCATGGCCTTTTTATATTCGGTCAAGTTGTTGGCTTTGGTTATCAGCCATGACTCAACCAGGGCATTATATGAGCGGTTGTTAGCTTTAAGTGCAAGCCATTTACCGTCCCTGGCGCCCAGCACCGGGCCATGATGGGTATAATAGCCTGTTATAGAGCGCTGTTCAATCTCATTGTTATTCTTTATTTTGAAAGATAGTTCGCGGGTGATAACGGGCCTTAGCTTACCATCATATTCGTAATACCATTTACCATCCTTTTTGCTCACCTTTTCGGCGTAAAGATCGGCCACATCGGCATAGGCACTGGTATGCATCCATCCGCCAATGCTGGTTAAAGCCCTGGTAAATAAAAAACTGGCCCCAGGTAACAGCCCCGTACGCGTTAAGGCCTTCATCGCTTACCAGCTCAACCTCACTGCGAAAATAGAACGGCACATGCGGATTGATATACAACAAAGCATGGCCCGATGCCGATTTGGATGGCGCTATAGCAAAGCCATTTGAGCCGGTTTCGCGCTCGTTCACCATGTCGTAAATACTTTTTTCCGGCTGGCCGGTTACCGCGCCAAGCTTTTCGGGGGCGGTACTGTAAAAGTCTTTGGTTTCGCTTAGTTTAATGCCCCCGGTTTCGGTAGCGGCAACGCTGCCATCGGTAAACATCAACGCATACCAGGGTTCAAAATGTTTAAATACTTTGGGTTTTACTTCGGGATGTTTGTACAGGTAATAATTAATGCCATCGGCAAAAGCATCCAACAGTTTCCGGAACCAGGGGGCGCTTGTTTTGTAATCTTTGATGGCGTCGGCACTATCGGCAATCAGTTGCAGCTGCACATCGGTATATAAATTAGTTTCGCCGTCAACCTCGGTCTGTTTACCTAACTGGTAAAGGTAGTTACGTTCAATGCCTTTAAAGTTATCCTCGCACTGGGTATACATCAATCCGAAAACAACAGCTGCATCTGTTTTTCCATAAATGTGAGGAACTCCCCAATTATCCCTGATAATGGTTACTGACTTTGCTAATGTTTTCTCCCGTTTTATTTCCTTTTGATTAATTTTTTGAGCAAAAACCAAAGCAGGAAGAAACATTGAAATAATAATAAAATTTGCTTTTATAGTAACAGCAATTTTACCAAACAATTTATCCATATAAATGTGAAGTAAACGAGGCTTTTTAAAGATTTTGAGGTAAATTTGGAGATTAATTCATAATAATTACATAGCAGCGCCGTTTTTATTCAAATATTTACAATCGGCTTTTTTGAGGTAATTATTTGCTGTACTTTAAAACTGTATAGTTAACATTTGATAAATTTCTGTACCGGTTTCCACTCCGGTTTCCGAATATAAAGAGCTTGGGTACGCATTTAAGATGATATCTGAGATTTAGTTGATTCAATATCATTTGAGACGTGATATTGTGTGCGTTCCGGGGTGAGATACGGAACGCATTTTTTGTTTATGAATGAGATCATGGTTCATAGTTAATGGTTCATGGCAATTAGTGGTAATCACTACGAGATTCAAATTCGGCCATGATCCATGAACCATCAACTAATAAACTACTAATGAACCCACTTATCCTTGTACCACGCCATAGCTAACAACACCATGCGGTTATAGGTTTCGAGGCCCTGGGGCTGGTTGTTGGCTTTCAGGAAATTATCGTAAAAAATACTGCTTATAGCACCCAGCTTGTTTTCATAGGCCAGCCAGTAATTGCGCTCGGTGATATAATCGCTGCGTACATCTTTACTGATGAGCGCTTTGAGTTCTTTATGAGCAAGGGTATCACGGGCACCAAGCGAATGCATGAATTCCTGCACGGCGAGATGATATGCCGAATAACGCAATAATCTGTCGTGCGATTTTACGGCGATGACAAAACCCGCAAAATCAGCTTCATCTTCGGCCCCATACCCCATCTGGTGCGACATTTCATGACATACCACAAAGGGCCGGTTAAAAATGGGCATCTGGTAATTTACCTGGGCTTCGGAGGTGAAAGGGTTATAATAGCCCGAGGTGCCAATATAATTTAATAAGGGCGTCAATATCGATGGTTTAATATCAGGATTATAAGCCCTGAAATTAACAGAATCTTTACTGAGTACGCCGATTGCATGCCGTGCTGTATTATAAATATGGGTATTACTTTGGGCCCAGTCTGCCGGTGTAAGCCGTGCACGGGTAACGTTGGCGCTGTCAATCAGGATGCGGGTTACGGCTTTAAGATCGGCGGTTGTAAAAGCCGTGTCGCTGAGCCCAAGCCGCTCGGAGGCCGGCAGCCTGAAATAGTTCATTCCCCACAACATATAAAAAGCCACAATGCCTGCCTGTATACCTATAACCAACCCTAAAAAAAGTCTCCCCGCCATTTGGAACCTTTTTTTAAACAGCAGGGCAATTAGCTTAATCACCGCATAGATCAAATAAATAACCACGGCTATATATATAATGTCGCCAACACTAAACGGAAATATGTTTAAAATGGAATGAAAAACCCGGCAAATAATAATGTAAAAACCATTGGCATAATAACGTTCAACAGCGGCCGGATGATCAGCAAACAGCATCAGCAAAAAAATAGCCAATGCCAATGATATTATCGCGATGATCCTTTTTAGTACAGGTTTTTTGTTGGTTGGGTAGCGCATTATCTAAGGTAAATATAGCGCTTTAGGGTTCAGGTTTAAAAAAGAATGCTTTTGCGCGCTAAAAACCCGGGTAATAGAAAAAGCCCCCTTGGCAGGAGGCTTTCAAAATTGTGAAAAATAAGGTTACTGAATATCATTTACTTACAGACACCGGCACTACAATCTTATCCCAGAACATGCAAAAGCTTTTTGCATCAACTGTATAAACTAATCTTTCGTGCATCGGCGCGGCTTTGGTTTTTACGTTTACACGCAGGGCGTCTTTTGACTCATCGTATTTAAACGCGCCCCATTGTTTGGCCACTTTGTTAAAGATAGCTGTCCAGGTACCGTTTTCGGCAGGGACCAGGAAGAAGCTATAAGTACCCGCTGCCAGTGGTTTACCCTCAACTTTGATATCTTTTGTTGTTGTAAAAGTTGTGGCCTCGTTAGCACCTGCACGCCATACTTTACCGTAAGCTTCAAGACCTCCCCAAATTTTACGGCCTTTAACCGATGGGCTGCCATAGTTAATAGTAATAGTTGAACCAGCCGCTGTACCGCTAACGCTATCGCGCGGGCTTGCTGGTTTGTCCTGGGCAAAGGTTACCGCTGATACTAATAAGGCGAAAGCAAACAGGAATGCTGCTTTAAGCTGAAATGATTTTTTCATAAGATTTCTCATAAATTGTTTAATATAAAGATAGATTGAAATTTGGTTTAAAAACAACTATTCGTTTAAATACCTTCGAGAGGTGATTTTAACACATAAAACACTGAAAATAAACACCTGATGGTTAAACTATTTTGATTTTATATTGTTTAATAATTGAAAGATCATATTGCAATTAGGAATCGACCGGAGGGATTCATAGCCCAAAGGTTAAACAATTGTTGTGGTTTTTTTACCCTGCCTACCATGGCAGGGTTTTTTATGCGCCGACATCATTGTACCTTATAAGTTAATATGCTCCGTCCTATATTGCCTGCTTCATCAATACCCTCCATCACCAAACGGTAATTACCTTTGCTATCTGCATTAAAAAAATCAAACGAGGCATTGCCATCTTTGTCGGTTACAATATCGGGGTTCCAGTATATAGCGGTTCTTGCGTCAGGTTTCTTATCAGCACCTGTTGATGCTTCATAAACCGGTGAATAAAAGGTACGGGCTTTGTAAAAACCCCTTGCTGTAAAATACAGTAAGCCTGGCGACATCACATTATTTGAAACAACCGGAGCTTGAGTTTTCCGCATTTTGAGTACCAATACCCCATTTGCCCCCCTTACACCATAAATGGTAGCATCGTTATTTTTTAACACATTTACACTTTCAACATCAGCAGCATTGTAATTATCAATACTTGTTCCGGCCGGCAATACGGTATCATCAACTACGATCAACATTGGCCCTCCCTGCATGGCCGGGTTCACCTTATCAGCCAGGTAGGGTACGCCTTGTCTCAAAACAACACCATTTAAACGGCCCTGCAACCCGTTTGACAGGGTGCTTTGGTCTCGCAGGTTATTTTTCCCCAAAACCTCTGTAGTAAGTTTGCCGGCATTAATACCTCTGTCATTAATAGTAACCGCATTAAGTGCCCTGCTATTCGCATCAGCTATGTAAACCGGCTGTTGCGTTGTTTTATCAAAGCCCGCACCGTTTACCCCCTGTGCCGGGCCCATCAAATCTCCGGTTTTAATATTTGTTAATGCCTTTGCCAGAGAAATGGATATTTTGGTATTACTTTTCCCTTCGGCTGTTTTAGCCTGGATCATGAACGGGGTTTTATCATCATAAACCAGGTTTTTGAAAGTAAAATTACCATCCTGATCGGTGGTTTGTGTTAATAAAGCCCCGCCTGCCTGCGGCATCAGGGTTACCGTACCGCCATCAACCGGCTTCCCCGAAACTGTTTTCACCTGGCCCGATACATCGAAACCGTTTTCGGCAGTATACACTGCGGCAGTGTTGTTATCATTGAGCACTTGCTTCCACTCAAAGTGGCGGTACCCCTGGGTTAACATCAATACATCCAGGTTAAACCGGGTATCATTGCTAACATCAGCAAAATAATAATTGGGTTGCTCAATTACCCCTTTCAGATCAGACGTTAGCAGCAGACTTGATAATATGCTATTTTCATCATCCCCGGTTACAGACGCTTTACCGGCATCAATAATATTGATGCTGATAAATAGCTTTTTACCGCCTCTCCGTTTTTGTTTTTAGTATTGATAGCAATATGCACCTTTCCTCTTACCGGGTATAAAGGTTTATCGCTAACAGATGTAATCGTTAACAGGTCGGGATTTTGGATAAATACCAGGCGCTCATTCAATGGTTCGCCCTGCTCCGAAAAAAGCGTTATCCGGGTTATACCTGTTTTAAAATCTTTTTTATTAAGATTTAGGTCGAGCACCTGGTTATCAAGCACGGTTTTTACCGAGCGGATACTACCGGCCGAATAAATAATTATACCTATTTCTTTGTTCTTATTTTTAAGGTAATAAGCTTTATTGGCATTTATTTCAATGCCAAGTTTATCGGGATTATCATTGTTAACCATCAACGTGATCCCCTCGTTATCGGCTTTCGGTAAATCCACTATCGCTTTGGTACCATCGGCATAGGTTAAATTAGCTTTATAAGTTTTACCTGCTTCGGCAGTAATAAATATAAGCCCCATGCCCAGGTGTTTCGATTCAAACCTGGTTACTTCGGTATTGGAGTTATCAACCACAACACCTTTAACATCAAGCCCCGGCCCGTTTGCACTTACCGCTTTAAAGGCCAGCTTGGTTGGTATACCGTTTACAAAACTTCCCCCTTCCGGAAAAAAAGCGATGTTAGGTTTACCTGCTTTAACCACTAACGCTTTATTGCCCGCAAATGCCCTCCCATTGACGTTTACCTGCCGGTCAAATGAACTCTGCCCGTTATCGATCATCCATTTAGTATACGCCCTGATACGATAGGCCCCTCCGGGCAAGATACCGGGAAGACTAAAATCGCCTGCGGCCAAGCCATTAACCATTTGCAGCGTGATAGTTTGCAGCAGGGAATCGGAAGGGTTAACCAGGTCGACATGTAACATGCCGCTTAACTTTGAAGGCTCATGCTGTTCGCCCAGGGTTACATATGCTTTAAAGTATATGGTATCGCCTGCATTGTAATAAGGTTTATTCAAATGCAGGTACACTTTTTCAACCGCTTTACTGGCCGATAAAGTTTGCAGGCGCGATACCACAGCATCTAAAGAAACGGAAGGTGAAACCGGTTTATTATTTTGTGAAAAAACAGGCACAGAGCAATACCATGCCGCTAACAGCGATAAAACTATCTTTTTCATAAGCGGGATAATAGCAGGTTAAGCTGGTTATATAATGGCAATTAAATATAAGTATTTATTTGCAAAAACACTCATTTTAAATTAGTTATACCCCCTTGCAAAACCGCGCCTGCTATTGCGTCAGTTCGGCATCCTGCTTCATTTCTTCCCAGTAGAGTGTTTCAAGGTAAATACCGTTTTGAATAGCTACACGCGCACGTATTTTTTCTAATTCGGCTTTCACTTCTTCATTGCTGAGCTCCCTACCCAGCGAATGGTAATAAATGGCGTAACCTGTTTTGCTGTTTACGCATTTATAATGCTTTTCCCCGGCTTTCATAATTGGATTGACTAATACAAATACAATACTGCAGATGGCAGGATTGTTTTAATTAAACTTAAATGTTACACAATTTTCTTCATTCAATATACGGGTTTCTTTTTACTTTAAATCAACAAGTTATAATCTCATTAATTTTGTTTTATTACATTGGCCTAACCATTCTTAACATTAACTTAACATTTGGCATTGTATTAATGGTTACTTTTATCCGCTGAATAATTTATAGTAACATATTTTAAAATCCACTGAATATAACTACTGTAAATTCACGGACTGATAAGACAGATCAATGAAGAGCACTAACTCAAAATCGATATTTCCAAACTCAAACCAGGTTTTTTACGATTTGTTCAACACTGCTGTAGCCAATGTTACCGAAATGGCCAGGCTACTGAATGAAGCCGTTAACGCCCCAACATCATATGAGCAGAAGTTTAATTTTGCGCATATTGATAAGCTGAAATTTAAAAGTTACGAAGTTACCCACAGGGTATTTTCAGAATCGGGCCGGATGCTGATCTCTCCATTTAACCGTAAGGATATGTGCGATCTGGCATCGGCTATTGATGACGTAGCCGATAGCATTACCATGGCGGCCCGCAGGATCAACCTTTACAACGTGCCTGTTATTACCCAGCCAATGATAGATTTGGCCGCGCTGATCCTTAAGACCAGTACAGAGCTTGAAAAAGCGGTAAACGCGATGAATAACCTGAACAAATCGGCTGAGATCTTTGAGCTTTGCAGCAATATCAAAAAACTGGAAGCCCAGGCCGATTCAGTTCACAATAAAGCCTTTGCCGATCTGCTTAATAATGAAAAAGATCCGATTGAATTAATTAAATATACCGATGTTTTTGCAGCCATGGAAACTGCTACCGACAGCTGTGAAGATACAACGCTGATCATTGAAAGTATTTTGATCAAGAACGGGTAACCTCACCCAACCCTCTCCAAAGGAGAAGGCTTTAAATAGATATTTTAAACAAAAAAGCGATGATAACTCATCGCTTTTTTGTTTTTAAAGTCCTCTCCTTTGGAGAGGATTTAGGTGAGGTTATTTCCCCTTATCAGTTTGAAGGCCATTGTCACCTCCATTATTATCCTGATCATTGTTTCTTTCTTTTTCCCGCTCCTTCTTAAATTCAAGCTTGCCAAACTTATAACTCAGGCTTATGCCGAACGACTGTACCGGTACCAGCCTCAGGTTGGTTGAATAAAAGTTGCTGCCAAAGGTTGATGAGCTTTGACTCACGTATTTGGCAAACGGATTGGTAGCCGTAAGGCCGATGCTTGCCTTTTTATTCATGAACATTTTGCGCATGGCAAAATTGTAGAATACAAATTTGGGATTGGTACCCTGGATGCCCTTTTGCGATGAGTTGTAGTTACCAAAAAACTCGGCGCTCAAATCATGACCAAAGCTATATTGCGCGTTGAGGTTAAGGCGGTACGCGAAAGCGCTTACATTGGCAAAACCCGGGTTAGTGCTGCGCCTGTCGCTGAAAATCATATTGGTACGCAGGCTTAGCTTACTGGTTACCGGTACCGAAGCATAGATATTGATACCGATGCGCTCTTCCGAACCTATGTTATAACGCTGGTTCAATGACACATCGGTATAAGTAGTACCGTTCACGTCAAACGTGGAGTAAAAGGTAGTGAACTGTTGGATATCATCGGTATTACGGCGATAGAACGCCGCTATGTTGATATTAGCACCCTTATCATATGATTTGTTATAACCCAACTCAAAGTTGTCGCCCTTTTCGGGTTTAAGATTTGGGTTACCGGTGCTGATATTATGCGGGTCGCTGATGTTCAGGAAAGGGTTCAGGTCGCCATAATCAGGCCGCTGGATACGGCGGCTGTAGCTCAATTTAAGTGATTCGCCGCCGTTTCCAAACTTATGAGAGAAAACCAACGATGGCGCAAGGATATTATAAGATGGGATATTTACACCCTGAAAATCGGCTGTAGTAGTGGTATACTCATCCCTTAAACCAGCTTTCACATCCAAAAATTTATTAAATACCGATGTTGATGCCGACAGGTAGTAAGCATACACTTTACGGTCGTAAGTAAAACCATAGGTTTGGCTTGGGTTAGGCACAAAGGTATTACCGCCAAAAAGCGTATCCGTTATAACGTTATTGTTGATATGGTTAAATACAAGCTTGCCGCCTGTTTCAAGTGTAAAGTTTTTGCTTACCGGCTGCGTATAGTCAACAGAGATATCGGTTTCCCTGTCCTTACCCGGATTGTTGTTGGAGATACCGGATGAGGTTATGCCCGAATCATAATCCTGCCGCTGAAATGAACTGAACAAATTACGGCCAAAACTTGATGAATATAATACATCAAGCTCCTGTCCTTCTTTGGCGAAAGTTTTTTTGTAATTCAAACTTACATCGGTTGAGTAGCCACTGAATTTACTGCTTGAGTTACGGATACTCCTGATATCAGATATTGGGTTACCTGCTGCGTCAACCTCGCTTTGATCCTGGTTGGTAATTCCGTTGCCATGGTTACCAAAATGATTAAAGCCCACACCTGCGGTCAGCTGATCTTTAGGGGTAATATCCCACGAAAAATTGATCCCTGATTCGTAACCATTACGTTTAAAGTTATTACTTCCCTGCTGGAACAAGGTAGTTTTATTATTGGCCGAATCAGTTGATACGCGGTTACGGGTATTAGGTGCATTAGTATTAATTTGGGCATTACCGCTAAAAAAAGCATTCACGCCAAAATTGCCTTTGCGGGCATTCAGGTTAAATGAGCCGTTTTCGCGGCGGGTACCTGCCGATAGGTTAACGCTGCCGTTAATGCCCTGCACTTTGCTGTCTTTCAGGATAATGTTTACGATACCTCCCGTACCGGCCGCGTCATACTTAGCGCCCGGGCTGGTAATCACCTCAATACTTTTGATCTGGCTGGCCGGGATGCTGGCCAAAGCATCGGCAAGGCTGGCCCCAAAAATGCTTGATGGTTTACCATTGATCAAAAAACGGATATTGGCATTGCCCTGAAGCTCCACATTACCATCAATATCAACCGTGATCTGCGGTACTTTTTTTAATACGTCAATAGCTACGCCGCCCTGTGCACTTAAATCGTTTTGAGGGTTGTAAACCATTTTATCTATCCGGTTTTCAACAGTAGGTACTTTAGCGGTTATGGTTACGCCTTTTAGCTCATTGGCAACCGGAGCCAATTTGATCTCGCCCAATGATACGGCTCCATCTTTAACTATTACATGTTCGATAGTTGCTTTCTGGTAACCTAAAAATTCGGCCGTTATTTTATACTCCCCGGCGGGGATGTTATTTATGCTAAAATTTCCTTTGGGATCGGTGCTGATGCCATTGAAGGGTGAAGCAGCGCCTTGTTTAAATACAGACACGGTGGCATAGTCAACCGGTAGCTTGGTAGTGGCATCGGTAACTTTACCGGTAATTTTCCCCCTGGCTCCGGGGGCAGTTTGGGCGTGTAAGGTGGTTATAAAAATAAAAGAAAATAATATCAAAAAAACAGATTTCATTATAAAATACGGGTGTTTGGAACCACAAATTTTATAAGAAAGATTGGATTAAATCTGAATTAAATGGTATTGAAGTGTATTTGTTACAATATGTTTTTGTTATGTATATATGCTTGTTACATTGTATATGAGCATGTTACAAAAAGATTAGAAAATCAATACAATTGTGCCGCCGATGATAAGCAGCGCGCCTATGGCATTTTTTAAAGTTAATGGCTCGCCCAGAAAAATAACAGAAAGCGCGATGGCCAAAGCAACGCTTAGTTTATCAACAGGGGCAACCTGGCTTACCTTGCCCAACTGCAGGGCGCGGAAATAACAGATCCACGAAAGGCCGGTTGCACAGCCAGACAAGATGAGGAAGGTCCAGTTGGTTTTGGTGAGCGTGCTGATACCACCATGGCTCCCCTTAAAAAGGGCTATAGCCCAGGCCAGGATCAGGATTATGACGGTACGGATGGCCGTAGCGAGATCGGTATCAACCCCTTTAATCCCTATTTTGGCAAAAATGGCTGTGAGCGCTGCAAACAGCGCCGAAAGTAATGCGTAGATCCACCACATAATGATCAGATTTTGTATTTAACTTGCAACAAGCTAAATGCAAATTTGCTTAGGCATTCTGTATAAAATCTGTGAGATAGCTGTTAGCTCTACTCAAAATCCAGAATCTGTACAAATTGGCATTTTAACTTTATCAAAAAAACGTTTTGAAAATACTCATCATCGAAGACGAAGAAGGCCTGCGCGAAAGTATTGAAGAATATTTTACAGAAGCCGGCAACATTTGCGAAACCGCGGCCAGCTATGCAGCAGCCCTGGCCAAGGTTGAACTGTACCGTTACGATTGTATCCTGCTGGATATCACCTTGCCCGGCGGTAATGGTATTGATATATTAAAAAAGCTTAAAGCCAATAATTACACCGATGGGGTGCTCATCATATCGGCCAAAAACTCGCTCGATGACCGCCTCCAGGGCCTTGACCTGGGTGCCGATGATTATCTGGTAAAACCCTTTCACCTGTCGGAATTGAAGGCAAGGGTATCTGCCATCATCAGGCGTAAAATGTTCAATGGCAGCAACGTGCTTAACTTTAACGAGCTCAGTATCGACCTGATGGCTAAAACCGTAGCTGTAAACGGAACCCCTGTAAAGTTTACCCGTAAAGAGTTTGCTTTGCTTATCTATTTCATATCCAACAAAGGCAAAGTAATTTCAAAAAACGCCATTGCCGAACATTTATGGGGCGATGGCATCGACCTGGCCAATAATTTCGACTTTATTTATTCGCACATCAAAAACATCCGCAAAAAAATAATGGAAGCCGGCGGTAAGGATTATATTTATGCAGCCTATGGTATGGGTTACAAATTTGCCGATCAATAATGAAGCTTTCGGAAAGGTATAACCGGGTAAATTTAATTGCTACTATCGTTATCATGCTGATAACGGGCGTTATTTATTACCAGGCTATCAGCCTCATCCTTACTAATCAAAAAGACAATTCACTTAAGGTTGAAGAGCAGGAAGTTTTTGATTATGTAAAGCTCAATCACCACCTGCCCCAGGTTTTTGCCTCGAAAGACCAGCAGATCACCTTTGTTTCGGCCGATCCTAACTCGGTTAAACGCGATTTTTTTAACACTACTTATTACCGCGAAAAAGACGAGCCGGAATCAGGCCGCGGCCTGGTCAGTTCGGTAAAAGTTGGCGACAGGTATTATAAAATTATGATAGTTGAATCGAAAGTAGAAACTGAAGACCTGATCCAGATCATCTTCGGCATTACCATTGGCGTTATCTTATTACTGCTGCTGGTGCTGGTAATTACCAACCGCCTCATATTGAGCCGGCTTTGGCAGCCATTTTACAGTATCCTGAGCGAGTTGAAACTATTCAACGTTACCGATAGCCGCGAAATGCCATCTCCCAATACTACTATCGACGAGTTTAACGAACTCCAGGCCGAAGTTACCGCCATGGCCAAAAGGGTAAAAAAAGACTATAAAGACCTTAAAACCTTTACCGAAAACGCCTCGCACGAATTGCTTACCCCTATCGCTGTGATCAATTCCAAACTGGATACCCTGATCCAGACAGAAAACTTTAGCGAGCATCAAAGCAAGTTACTCAATGACCTTTACAGCGCGGTATCGCGCCTGAGCAGGCTTAATCAATCGTTATTATTACTGGTAAAGATTGAGAACAAACTACTGAACGATCGACAGCACCTGGATTTACAGGAACTTATAGATGATTTGCTGTATCAATTGGAAGATATTTTCAACGACAAAGAAATAACGGTTATTTCAACAATTGGCAAAAAGGAAATTGAAGCCAGCAATTACCTTATTGAGATCCTGTTGAATAACCTCATCATCAACGCGGTTCGGCATAACCAAACCGGAGGCGAGATCATCATCAGCCTCACAACCGAAAATTTAACAATCAAAAACACCGGCGAGCAAATAGCCTTGAATCCTGAAAATATCTTTACCCGCTTTCATAAAGCATCCACATCTGAAGGCAGCGGGCTGGGGCTCACTATCTCCAAACAGATCTGCGAAAGTTTGGGTTATCAACTGGTTTACAGTTATGAAGAGCCTTACCATATCTTCAAGGTTAACTTTTAAATTTGTTACACTGTCCCTACCAATTTTTTCCAGAATTATCGTGTAGCTTAGCTATTATTTAACACAATACGCATTATTTTGACCATCCGGATAAAATGGGTTTTCGGCTTTTTATTTTGCCTGCTTAGTGCTGCTACACAGGCACAAACCTACAATCTTGAACATTATTTGGAGCTTGCCAAAAGCAACAGTCCGCTGTTAAAGGACCTGCAAAACCAGGTTGCTTCAGGCCAATTGGACAGCCTCCGGATCAGGGCAGGTTACAGGCCACAGGTTAGCGCTAACAGTGCCGGCCTTTATGCCCCGGTTGCCGGCGGTTATGGCTATGCGCCTGCTATAACCAACGAACATACACTCAACGCACTATTGGGTATTAATCAATCGCTGGATAGCAAAAAAAATATTGCCGCCCAGATCGACGCAGTTAAGCTGCAATCGCAATCGGTGCTCAATACCGCTAAAATATCCGAGCAGGATCTGAAAAAAGCAGTCACCGCGCAATACATCGCCGCATTTGGCAGCCTGCAACAGGTAAAATTTAACCAGGAAGTGGTCACCCTGCTTAACCGGGAGGAAGCGCTGCTTAAAAAGTTAACGCGCACCAATGTTTATCGCCAAAGCGATTACCTTACCTTTCTGGTTACCCTTAAGCAGCAGGAACTAACGCTGTCGCAGGCAAGGCTGCAATATAAAAATGACTATACTACACTTAACTATTTAACCGGCATTGCCGATACCAGCTATATTGAATTACAGGATCCCGGCATTCAGAAAACTATTCGGGCCGATATCAGCAACAGCATCTTTTTCAGCCAGTATAAAACGGACAGCCTTAAGCTGGTGAATAGCCGTGCATTGGTGGATTTCAGCTACAAACCTAAGATCAATCTGCTGGCCGATGGCGGCTATAACTCCGATTTTTTAAGCGGACCGGCATATAAAAATTTCGGCGCCAGTATTGGTTTTAGCTTTACGCTGCCATTGTATGACGGTGGTCAGCGCAAGATCCAGTACCGTAAGCTGTCGTTAGAAGAGGATACCCGGCGCAGCTACAAAGCGTTTTTCGATACCCAATACCGCCAGCAGATTGCCCAGTTAAACCAGCAGATTGATGGTTCTGAAAAGCTGTTAGCCCAGATAGATGAACAAATGAAATATACCGAAAGCCTGGTAAAAGTTGACACCCAACTGCTGCAAACAGGTGACGTACGTGTGGCCGATTTGGTATTGGCCATTAATAATTATCTTGCTATAAAAAACCTTAAAACGCAAACCAATATTAATAAGCTGCAGCTCATTAATCAGCTCAATTACTGGAATAAATAATATGAAATTTAAACATATATACCTGTTTGCAGGCCTTTTAACCTTGCTGTATAGCTGCAAAGGCAATACCCAACCTGCAGATGATGCCGGCGATGCAGAAACAGCCGCTCAAACGCCCGTAACCGTAACCTCAGTCGCTGATAGTGCTATGGTTGATTATATTGACCTTAGCGCTACCTCTGTTTTTCAGCAAAAAAATATTGTGAAGGCCAATGCTAACGGTTACATCCAAAAGGTGAACATCCTGCCGGGGCATTATGTAAATAAAGGCGAGTTTTTATTCAGCATAAAAACTAAAGAAGCACAGAGTATTGGTAACAGCATCAATGTACTGGATACCACTTTCAAGTTTTCGGGCGTAAATAAAATAAAAGCTGCCGGTAATGGCTACGTTACCCAACTCAATCACCAGCAGGGCGATTATGTGCAGGATGGCGAACAGCTTGCCGTGATCAGCGACCGCTCAAGCTTTGTATTTGTGATGCAATTGCCTTATGAACTGCGTAGCTATGTAAAAAACAACCAGAACGTACAGCTTGTACTGCCCGGCGGCGAAAAATTGACGGCACAGGTAAGCTCATCAATGCCCGCTGTTGATTCACTATCGCAAACCCAGGGCATTGTGCTTAAGGTAAACAGCGCCAATCCCATTCCCGAAAATTTGGTAGCCAAAGCGCGGATCATTAAGTCGATACGCCCGCATACGCTGTCACTACCAAAATCGGCCATACTAAGCAATGAAACACAAACGGAGTTTTGGGTAATGAAGCTGATCAATCCTACTACCGCTGTAAAAACTGCCATAACCAAAGGCATTGAAGCCGGCGGCAGGGTGGAAATTTTAACCCCCAGATTTTCGGCAAATGATAAAATAGTGGTTACTGGTAATTACGGGCTGGCGGATACGGCTAAAGTGAAAATTGTAGAGTGATGAAGGAAAACCAGCGCAAAAATTACTTCATAACCCACCGCAAGCCTTTAGGCCTGGTACTTGCTCTGATTATTATGGGCGGTTTGTTTGCTTATTCAAAATTGCAGACTTCGCTTTTTCCTGAAATCACTTTCCCCAAGATCAAAATCATTGCCGACGAAGGCCTGCAGCCGGTAAATAAAATGATGGTTACGGTTACCAAACCGCTGGAAAATGCCATTAAGCAGGTGCCCGACCTGCAACTGGTACGCAGTACTACCAGCAGGGGAAGCTGTGAAATTTCAGCACTGCTCAACTGGAATGCCGATATCGACCTGAGCCAGCAGCGTATCCAGTCGAGCATCGACCAGATCAAGAACGACCTTCCTGCCGATGTAAATATCAGCGTAGCCAAAATGAACCCTTCCATTTTACCGGTAAGCGGGTACACACTGGAAAGCCATAACCTGTCCCCTATCGAATTAAGGCAATTAGCTACATACACAGTAAAACCATTCCTTTCGCAGGTCGACGGGGTATCGGAGATCAGGGTGATCGGCGGTAAACTTAAAGAATACTGGCTTACGCTCGATCAGCAAAAAATGACTTCGTTGGGCCTTACGCCTGATATTATCAGCAATACGCTTGCTACTACCAATTTCGTAAAATCAGAGGGTTACCTGTCTGATTATAAGCGCATGTACCTCACTGTTACTGATGCTACCATCAACGCCAAAGATCAGCTGGAAGACCTGGTGATCAGCAACAACCGCAAAAGAATAGTACGGCTCAAGGATTTTGCAAGCATCCAGGTTAACGAAGGGATTGAATACACCCGCATCAACGCCAACGGGCATGATGGGGTACTGATAGCTGTAGTAAAGCAGCCCAATGCCAACCTCATTTCGGTTAGTAACGATATGGCCGATAAGATTGACGCGCTGAAAAAACTACTCCCGCGGGGTGTAAGTATACGGCCATATTATGTTCAGGCCGATTTTGTGAACGACTCGGTTAGGAGCGTGAGTGACAGCCTTTGGGTAGGTTTACTCCTGGCTATTATTGTGGCCGTGATCTTTTTACGATCATTCAAGGCAAGCATCACCATATTGATTACCATCCCGGTTACACTTGGGCTTACATTACTTATACTGTACTGGCTTGGCTATACTTTTAATATCATGACGCTGGGTGCTATCGCAGCATCCATAGGATTAATTATTGACGATGCCATTGTAGTGGTTGAACAGATCCACAGGGTACACGAAGAACACCCTGATGAGCTGAGCAGCCATTTGGTACGCAAGGCTATTGATTACCTTTTCCAGGCCATGGTGGGCTCATCTATCAGTACTATCGTAATTTTTATTCCTTTTGTTTTGATGACGGGTGTGGCCGGGGCCTACTTCAAGGTGCTTACCGATACCATGATCATTACCTTGCTGAGTTCATTCTTTGTAACCTGGATCGGTTTGCCGGTAATTTACCTGCTCGTAACGCGTAAGCCTAAATTAAATACAGCAAAAGCCAGGGCAGCAGAAATACACACAGTTAAGCAACAAAAGTGGGTAAGCTTCTTTATCCTGCGCCCCTATGTAAGCCTTATCATTATTGCCGCGTTGGCTGCCGTAATTGTGATTGTCCCTCCATTGCTGGAAACCGGCTTCCTGCCTGATATGGACGAAGGCGCCATCGTGCTCGACTATAAATCGCCTCCGGGAACATCACTGGAAGAAACCGACCGGATGTTGCGCCAGATAGAAAAACAGATCATCAAGCATCCCGATGTAACCGCTTATTCGCGTCGCACGGGTACACAAATGGGCTTTTTTATTACAGAGCCTAACAGCGGCGATTACCTCATCCAACTAAAAAAAGATCGCACCAAAGGCACCGAAGAGGTGATCAGCGATTTGCGCAAAATGGTTGAAGAAACCCAACCCGCGCTGCAGGTTGAGTTTGGCCAGGTAATATCCGATATGCTTGGCGACCTCACCACATCGGCCGAGCCTATCGAGATCAAAGTATTTGGCGATAATCAACAAACATTGCAAAACCTGTCAAGGCAGATAGCCGGGCTGGTTGAAAAAGTAAAAGGGCACTGCCGATGTGCTGCCGGGTATTGTTATCGCCGGTCCTTCGGTAAGCATTCAACCTCATTACAGCAAAATCGCACAGTATGGAATTACCGCCGCCGATCTGCAAATGCAGGTCCAAACCGCGCTGGAAGGTAATGTGATAGGCAGCTTACTGGAGAAAGAACAGCTTTCACCCATTCGCATGGTTTACCCGGGTAACCGCTCGCTTAACGTGAATGACATCCATAACCTGCATATATTTTTACCCAACGGCAAACTCATCCCTATAACTGAGCTCGCCTCGGTAGAGTTAAAGCCCGGCGATGCCGAGATCAACCGCGAAAACCTGCAAAGCATGAACGTAGTAAGTGCCCGGCTGGAAGGCAGCGACCTCGGTACCGTAATAACGGCCATTCAAAAAACCATCCACGATAACGTAAACCTGCCAACAGGCTACCATGTGGAGTACGGAGGGGCCTACGCCCAGCAGCAGCAGTCATTTAAAGAATTGCTTATTATCCTGATAACTGCCTGTTTACTGGTTTTTGGTGTGATATTATTCCTGTTCAGGCAGTTCAGGATAGCGCTGCTTATTTTGGTAATTGGCATTTTAGGCATCGCCGGCAGCTTCCTGGCCTTATTTATTACCGGTACGCCGCTCAATGTGGGCAGCTATACAGGGTTGATCATGATTGTGGGCATTATTGGCGAAAATGCTATTTTCACCTTCCTGCAGTTTAAGGAAAGCGCTATCGAAAATGAAAATAAAAACATTGACGCGGCTATAACCTTTGCCATCAGTACCCGTTTAAGACCAAAACTGATGACCGCCTTGGGGGCCATTATAGCCCTGTTGCCGCTTGCTTTAGGCATAGGTGCCGGCGCTCAATTGCATCAGCCATTAGCAATTGCAGTTATCGGCGGTTTTTTAGCAGCATTGCCATTATTGCTTATTGTTTTACCGGCTATGCTCCGTATATTGTACAGCAAAGGGTTTAGTACCCATTTAAATGAAATTAATGAAAGCCATCACGGTTAACACAGCATTTTTACAGATTCGGGACTTAATTTCATGGCAATAAACACTCCCGAAAAATGAAAAAGCAAATTTTGGCCGTAGCCTTGCTCATAGCAGGTATAGCTCCTTTTAAACTGAACGCGCAAACCTATGTGGCCGATAAAACCATCGCGCTACCGGGTGACGGTGGTTACGATTACCTGGCTATCGACAAGATCAACCGCAACCTGTATGTATCGCATGGTACCGCTGTAAATGTCATCAACCTGGATACCGAAAAGCCGGTTGGCGTTATTGATAACATGAAAGGCGTTCACGGTATAGCCATTGTAAATAAACTTAATCGTGGTTTCATTAGTGATGGCAAGGCAAATGCGGTAGTAGTTTTTGATCTGAAAACTTTTAAAACCATTACTACAATTGCCCTAACAGCTGCCAATGGCCCGGATGCCATTATGTATGACCCTTACTCCGACCGGGTGTTTACCTTCAACGGCGAAAGTGATAATTCATCGGTAATTAACCCGGCAACGCTGAAACAGGTTAGTACCATAGCACTTGGCGGTGGCCCCGAGTTTGCAGTATCGGACGGTAAAGGTAAAATCTACAATAACCTTGAAGATAAAAGCAGTCTGAATGTTATAGACAGCAAAAGCCTTAAGGTGATTAAAAACTATCCCCTTGCCCCCTGCGGCGGCCCAACAGGCTTAGCGCTTGATGCCGCTAATCAGAAATTGTTTACCGTTTGCCGCGAAAATAAGGGACTGAGTGTTGTTGATATCAAAACAGGTAAAGTGACTGCTACCCTGCCAATTGGCGCGGGTGTTGACGCGGTGGTTTATGACCCTGAAACGAAACTGATATTTTGCTCATGCGGCGATGGCACCACTACCATCATCAAACAAAAATCGGCTGAAGAATATGAGGTGATCCAAACCCTAAAAACCGCCGAAAGGGCGCGCACCATGACACTTGACGCCAAAACCCACAAAATTTATTTAAGCGTTGCACAGTTTGAACCCGGCACACGTAAAGCCATTCCCAATACGTTTAAGGTGCTTGTTTTTAAGCAAAACTAACGTAAATTGTATATAAAATTTATATGAAATGATCATGAAGATTTTGTTTATTCCTAATATTACTAATTAATTTTTACAAAAAAATGAACTTTTGCGCACGTTATCGTTATATTTAACGTTTTAACACTATATGATTAAAAAGACTGATTTTGTTTATTCCCAGGAGTCTGAACCTCATCGTATCCGCACAAAAAAAATCTTAAAAGAGTTTCCGCAACTGCGAAAGCTTATAGGTAAAAACCCAAAAACCATATGGGCCATTGTTGGTTTAGTAGCTTTTCAGGTTGTTTTAGCCTGGTTTGTACGCGACCAGTCATGGTGGATAGTTTTCGGAGCGGCTTATTTGCTCGGCGCTTTTGCCGATCACGCGCTGTTTGTAATGATCCACGAGTGTACACACCAGCTATTGTTTAAAAACCGCAACGCAAACCGTTGGGCATCCATGTTTGCCAATTTACCGCAGATATTGCCAAGCGCTATTTCATTCGAAAAGTACCACATCAAACATCACTCCTTTCAGGGTGTGCATGAGCTTGATGCCGATTTACCGAACCGCTGGGAAGCAAAACTGATCAGCAATTCATTTTTTGGTAAAGCAATCTGGCTGCTGTTTTTCCCGGTATTTCAATTGTTCCGCCTTTCACGTCTAAGGGAAATCCATCCTTTTGATGGCTGGATCCTGACAAACTGGTTATTACAGGCAGCATTTACAACCGCAATCGCTTACTTTATGGGATGGCATGCGGTAGCCTTCCTGCTGTTAAGCTTTTCATTTTCGGTTGGCCTGCACCCTTTGGGCGCACGCTGGATCCAGGAACATTACCTTACCGTTACCGAAGAACAGGAAACATACAGCTATTATGGCAATTTTAACGCGGTAGCCTTTAACGTAGGTTTCCATAATGAGCACCATGATTTTCCTTCTATCCCATGGAATAAACTTCCGGAGATCAGGAAAACGGCTCCTGAGTATTACGATACATTACACTATCATACTTCATGGACAAAGCTGTTCTTCCAGTTTTTGTTTGACAGGGAGATCTCGTTGTTTAACCGCATTCTGCGTAAAGACCGCGGTCGTGTAGCGCTAACAGACATTTCAAAACCAGATATTGACCTCACCAAGTCCGAAGCAACAAAACCGGAGCTTATAGACGTTGAGAAATAAGAAAACAAAAAAGGGCCTTGAAATAAGGTCCTTTTTTGTTGGTAGCACATTGCCTCCCCCGCCCAAAACATTTCACATTCGCCCTTGCATCCGCCGCTGCCGCAAGCGTCCACGCTTGTGGCCCGCGTTTAGGTATACAACCTGATTAGCCTCTCGCATAGCTTAGCATGATACCCACAAGCGAGGACGCTTGCGGTAGCGATGGAAAATAAAGAAAGGCCTGAAATAAGGCCCTTTTTTTTTTGATAGTACATTGCCCACCCACGCCTAAAAACATTTCACATTCGCCCTTGCATCTCACTAACTAATTTCCGTATTTTGCTAATAAAATTAGCAAAATGAAATCTATAAGTGTAACTGATCAACTCGTAATCTTTAGTCGTTATATCGGTCAGCAGGTTATGGTCATTAGTCTTTTAAATAATAGCGAAGTCAATATTGGCGTCCTTACTGGAGTAAAACATAATGCCATAGCAATTACTATTGACGATGTAATACGCTGGATCCCGCTTTATGACAACTTCAGACTTTGCGAAATCAAACTACTTTTAAAGCCCTTAAAAAAGCTTACTACCGATATTGTTTCCGCAGCAAACGAACTGCCCGTAAAAGCGTTCATCACTCCATATTACCAGCAACTGGGCTATGATATGCCTGTTTTTATTGAACCCGGGCACCCCTGTAATTGCAAATATGTTCAGGAACTGGAACTGGCCGATTACCGTACCCCTGCCGAAATATACCGGCAAAACGCTTTATTACATGCTTTTGAATCGGCATAAATGTTTCATGGTACGAATATTGTGTACCATTGCCCTGTTTGTTATATAATTTTCATATAGTCGTAACAAAATCAAATAATTAATGTCAACTTCATACTAACGCGCTTTATTTGCGTTATTGTTTGCAAGAAACAGAATGAGCCGATCAAAAAAATTAAATATACTATTACCCATTGTATCCCTGCTTTTCATGGGGGCCTTTGCCAAGCACAGGCTGCTCGACAGGCAGGACATTACAGGCACCCTGAATGATAAAGAGATGGATGAAACGTCGGGTATTGCGGCGTCATCCATTAGCCCCGACACCTATTATGTACATAACGACAGCGGCGATACCAGCCGTTTTTTTGCTATGACAGCCGAAGGCAAACTCAAATCAACCATTTATTTTAAGGGTGACAGCACTCAAAAGCTGGGTGTACAGGATTGTGAAGATATTGATGTTGGTCCCGGGCCGGAAAAAGGTAAAAGCTACGTTTACCTTGGCGATATAGGCGATAATAATCAAAACAGGCCATATATTACAGTTTACCGCATGGCCGAAAAAAAATCATGGGCTACAGGTGATAAGGCCATTACAAACACACAAGCTGTACGGGCAGATTTTAAATATCCGGATGGCCCTAAAGATGCGGAAACATTGATGATTGACCCGATAGGCAAACAATTGATCATTGTAAGCAAAAGGGGTGATACCGTTGCGGTTTACACCAGTCCGTTAAAATACCAGGCCAATACAACAACAGTATTAACCAAACGCTGCAAATTGTACTTCGCGGGCTTTAAACCTTTTAAATGGATCACAGCCGGCGATATCTCTAAAGACGGGCAGCAGATCCTGCTAAAAAGTTACGACAAAGTTTACTACTGGCGCCGCCAGCATAACGAACCCATATGGGAAACCATGGTACGCAAGCCACGGGAACTTACCTACAAAGTTGAAAAACAGGGTGAAGCCATAGGCTTCCAACCCGATGGTAAAGGCTACTACACTACAAGTGAAGGAGTTTTTTCGCCGGTATATCATTACGATGTGCCAAATTGATCTTTATAAAATCAGCTAATCAAATAAAAAGCGTCATTGCGAGGTACGAAGCAATCCCAAACTATACAGGGTGGCCCTGCTCATCGGGGATTGCTTCGTACCTCGCAACGACGCGTGTTTTTTATCTCCCTATCCTAAATCCTTACATAACCCTAATAAGCTTTACGCCATGCGGTGGGATTTTGAAAGTGTATTTGTGGTTAACCGCTATCAGGTATTTCTGTTCCCAAACATCGCGGGCTTTGGTAAAGCCTTTTAACAGCTTGTCATTAGCTTCCAGGTTAACAGTTTGATATTTATCAGATGTGTTAAAGAAACCTATTGCTTTTTCACCTTTGGTAAGCTCTTTTACCCAAATCTGCTGCTCATCAGTTTTAGAAGCCTGTCTTGCACCTTTGCCTAAGGCATCCTGGTCAATAGCCAGTACTTCATCATTCGTTAACAGGCTAAGCGTAAACCTGTCCAGGTGCCCCATATCACAGCCGATTAACAGCGGCGCAGACAGCAGGCTCCATAAACTGATGTGGGTATACTGCTCATCATAAGTTAAACGGCTATTGTGCAGGCTTGGCCCCCAGCCTACTTTGCCCACAACCAGCATATCCGGATCATTAAAATGTCCCGGACCAGCGTAAGGCGAAGCAGGGTCCTGGCTAAAGCCAATATCACTCATACTTCTCCAGGTATCCTGGATATCGCCGGTAGTACGCCAGCTGTTGCCGCCGGTTTCGGCACCCCATTTCCAAACATCGCCCCAGCCGTACTGGCAAAAACTAAACATAATATCGCGGTTTACCTTATTTAAAGAGGTGCGCATTACTTCATATGGTTTCTTAAGCGCAGGCAGGTCCGGATGCGGAGGTGTAACTTCCGAGTAGGAGCACCAGTCGTATTTTAAATAATCAAAACCCCAGTCGGCATAAGTTTTGGCGTCCTGGTCTTCATGCTGCCAGCTGCCCAAAAAGCCGCCGCAGGTGCGCGGGCCAGGCGATGAATAGATCCCGGTATGCAGGCCAAGGCTGTGTACATAATCAGTTAAACCTTTCATATCCGGGAACTTACTGTTAGCTACGATGGCACCATCGACAGCACGGTTTTCCGCCTCCCAGCCATCGTCGATATTGATATAGTTCCAGCCATAAGCGCTTAATTTCTCCGACATTTCTTTAGCCGAGATCTTTACTTTTTCATCGTTTACACTCAATCCCCAGGCGTTCCAGCTATTCCAGCCAAGGGCCGGGGTAAGGCCGATTTTATCACCAATGCTAATAGTTAGTGTTTTGGTTTTATTGCCTAAACTATTGGTAACCGTAAGCGTTACAGGATAATCTCCCTTTTGGCTTACCACACCTGTAATGATACCGGTTTTAGCATCAAGCGTTAAGCCCGCGGGCAAACCCGCAGCTTTATAGGTAAGCGGCTTTTTACCGGTTGCCGGGATCAGATAAAGGAAAGGGTTACCCGGCCTTGCACCGTAAACATCGGCTCCGTTAATTTTTGGCCTGGGCGATGGGTAAGGCGTAAGCACATAAGGCGTGGTTTCCGTTTTAACAATCTCTTTACCCGATTTTTGATCTGTAAAAGTATAGGCTATGGTATACGACTTTTTGGCTAACCGGGCTATTACAAACGAATAGGTAAAAGGCTTGCCGGTGGTAAAGTTTGCAGGGTTTGTTTTTTCGTAGATCACCGCGCCCGTTTCAGGATCGGTAACTTTAAAAGCCAAAGTACCCTGGTACTGGTATTTATTGGTGGTTACCAATTTGACTGATTTGGCCAGGCTGTTATTTTCCTGGAAACTAAAATCGCCATCGGTATTTACTGTAACGTGATCCATTACATCGGCCATGGCAATAGAAAAGTTATCGCCGTAAATACCACCATCTCCCCCGGTATCATAAATGCGGATGGCCAGCACATTTTCTTTAATCCCACAAAATTGCAGGATCTGAAGCCGGGATACTATAAGTGCGCGGGCCGTAATGGCCATCTTTAATGTTTCCGCTGTGGCCACCATATTTAGCGATCAGCTTTCCATTCAGGTATACCTCGTCATTATCATCAACACTGGCCAGGCTTAAGCGGAGACTATCCTTTAAATAGGCTTTCTCCTTAAGCGATGAAGGAATCACTACGTGGATGCGGTACCAACCGAAGCCATCGTAATTAGGGTGTCCCTGCGGCTCCCAGGAATGGGCGACATCAATGTTTTGCCAGCTTTGATCGTTAAAAGTTGGGGACGACCATTGGGCAGAATCACCCACAGCAAATTTCCAGCCTTTGTTAAGCTGAACATCCTGTGCAGAAGCGCCCAGATATGTACCACCCAACAATAGCAATGCGGTAAAAATTTTCTTCATTATTATAGGTTGTTTAAAAGTGAAAAGCGAAACAGGATTTCGCCCGGTTAGTATGCAGATTTAAAGGTACAATCATTTTGAATAATTGGAAATGTATCATTAACATTTATTTAGAGATAGTCAAAAAATGCCCCTAAATACAAGTGAAAGTAAAAAATTGAACCCGGCGTTAACTACCAGGCTATTGCAGTACAGTTTTTGTTCATCAATCGATAATACTACCGGCAGTAAATTTAATGTACAGTTTACGTTCTGGTTTAATATCGATTTTACATTTACCGGTGAAAACAACAGCTATGAAAAAGACTTTTTTAACCTTAGCCCTTGTAACAGTTTGTATTGCGGTTTGCTTTGCAGCCATTGCCGGAATTGCCGGAAAGTGGGAAGGCAAGCTTGAAACAGAAACCGGAGAAGTTTACCCACTACTTTATAATTTTCAGATTGATGGGGACAAACTAACCGGCACAGCCAAAACACCTAAGGGCGATATGCCGATTGAAGACGGCAAAATAACCGGCGACAGTTTTAAATTTACCGTAAGCATCGAAGATATCCACATTGCCCATACAGGCAAATTCTATGGCGATTCGGTAGGTGTTGATATTGAAGCCAATGGCTCAAAAGTACATAGCACTTTAAAAAGAGCGCAACAACCTTAATTTCCTGATTTAAGAATTACATGATATTTAAATTCCACACCATAAAATATCATATAATCATTTCATCCTATAAATCAAGGTGCTTATATTTATAAACCAAAATTCACATTTATGAAAAAAAAGATTTTTACTACTACGCTATTGGTAAGCTGCTTTATGATATGTCTTGCAGCTATAGCTGATCTTAACGGCAAATGGGCAGGCAAATTAGTTACAAGCGACGGCCAGGAATACCCACTGCTTTATAATTTTAAGGTTGATGGCGATAAACTGACCGGCACAGCCTTAACTCCGGAAGGCGACGTTGACATTAAAGAAGGCAAAACCAATGGTACCGACTTTTCATTTACAGTAGCCACCAGCGGTATCACAATTCCGCATACAGGTAAATTCATGGGCGATTCGATTAGCGTTGAACTGGATATCAATGGCTCAAAAAGCAACTCGGTATTGAAAAGACCAGTTGATAAGAAATAATTTTCAAATATTATCGTCATGCTGAACTTGTTTCAGCACCCCACTTGCTAAGCGACCTTGCATGGTCTGCCTGTTTCGTGGGGTGCTGAAACAAGTTACTCATGACAACTTAAAACGGGTGTCATGCTGAGCCCGTCGAAGCATGGTGGGCAGGGCCTCTGCGCGCGAGTCTTCGACGGGCTCAGACTGACAGGCCCTCTTTTGTCATTTCCCCTTCACAGGCCTCCGGATTTAAACGCTCAAGATGACATTTTCTAAAATAAAAAAGAAAAAACCTTACCCGTCCGGTAAGGTTTTTCTTTTTTTTAAACTTAAAGGCAACAAAATTGTATATAGTTTAAAATTACTGCTTATAGGCATCTGCTTAAACTATATCAACAATGAAAAAAGAGTTCCTGGTGATCAGTGCGTTTGTTATTATTACCGCTTTCAGTTTTATTTCGATGGCCGATATTAACGGCAGATGGATAGGTTCGTTAGCGCTTCCGGGCGATGATCATTTTCCCTTAAGCTACACTTTTAAGGTAGACAGTGGCAAGCTTACCGGCACTGCCCACGCGCCACAAGGGGATGTGGCTATTACCGACGGCATGATCAACGGCGATAATTTCTCTTTCAGTATTCCGGTGCCGGGAGGCAGTTCGCCCCATACGGGTAAAGTTTATCAGGATTCTATTGGTATGGACCTGGTTTACAAAGGTCAGCACCTGCATGCTACATTGAAAAGAGACAAGTGAAGTCGAAAGTCTTAAGTATGGAGTCTTTAGTCAAAAGGAGTGCGGCAATTTTTCAGGTCGAAAGTCAGATTATTGTATGACTTATAGATTGAGACTATAGACTTTGAACTAAATGTTGTGTATTAAACCCACAGGGCGTACCTTTGCGCCATGCTGCAACGTATTACAGCCTATTTACTCATCTTTTCGCTGATCACGGTCAATTTCTCGCGGTTTTTCATTTTCGCGGGTTTTGAGCTGAACAGGAATTACATTGCTACCAAGCTTTGCGAAAACAGGAACAGACCCTGGTTGCATTGTGACGGTAAATGCTACTTCGCGAAAAAGATCAAACAGGCAGAGGACAAGCAGGCCAGCGACGAAAGGCAGTCGCAAAAGAGCCTCTTTCAGGAGGTTTATGTCATCAGCTCAACTGATGTTAAATTCCACTCCAGCCTGTTGCAGGTTATTTCAACCCCTTACACCCCCACCGTACCGGCCGATCGTCCGGCTACGATATTCCAGCCTCCGCAGTTAGGATAATCATTTCATTTTTATTGGTTTTTGATTGATGGTATGGTGTGAAAACTATGTCATTGCGAGCGAAGCGCGGCAATCGCATGCTTTACAGAGTAAGCTTTTTTATCTTTTGCGATAGGATCGTATCTGCTACGTATGATCGGATTTAAACATTCCGTCATTGCGAGGTACGAAGCAATCCCAAACTATACCGAGAGCCTTGCGTAGCCACCCTGCTGATCGGGGATTGCTTCGTACCTCGCAATGACGGGTAGAAGACACCTTTACACTCTCCCGTCAATCACCCCACACCCTACCCTACCATTTTTACACCGGGAGGCAACTCCTGTAATACTATATAATGAAACGATATTTAATCCTATTTATAACTTTTATACTCGTTAAAACCCTGGCCTATGGCCAAAACATACAAGGCACCATTACGGATGCCAATACCCACGAAGCCATCGCGGGTGCATCAATTTGCAATGCCGATGCAGCTACAGGTGCAAAGCTTGGCATGCCTAATGCCAAAGGGCACTTCAGCATCAATACGCAAGGCGTTATCCGGCTTAAATTTGCCATGGTGGGTTACAGCGCGCGCATTATTGAAGTATCTGCCATAAAAGGTCAAAAGCTTGATGTTGCCTTAGAGCCTTCAACTGTTGATCTGCAACCCGTTGTGGTAACCGCCAGCCGCGAAGGCCAGGCCAGGCAGGACGCCCCTATCGCCATCAGTAAAATTAATTCTACCCAAATTAAGGATACCAAAGCCACTGCCCTTTATCAATTGCTGAACAAGGTTGCAGGTGTTTACATGGTGAATTTGGGTAATGAGCAGCATACCATGGCTATTCGTCAGCCTATAACTTACAATGCACTTTACCTGTATATGGAGGATGGCGTACCTATCCGCCCTACAGGCATCTTCAACCATAACTCGCTGTATGAGATCAACATGTCGGGGGTTAAAGATATCGAAGTGATCAAAGGGCCGGCATCATCGCTTTATGGCAGTAACTCCATTGGTGGCGCGGTTAACTTTATTACCCAGGGACCGCCTACAGGTTATGCAGGCAATGTTGCTGTTCAGGGCGATAATTATCATTACCGCCGCGTTGATGCCGACGGCGGTTTTACCCAGGGCAAATTTGGCTTGTATACAGGTGGATATGTAGCCCATCAAACTGATAGCTGGCAGGATTATTCTGATTTTGATAAGTACTCGGCCAATTTTAAAACTACCTATGATTTCAGTGCCAAAACAAAGCTTACCACTTCAGCTGCCTATAATTATCTCAACACCCAAACCCCGGGTAGTTTAGACAGCGCCCGGTTTTATGACCGCAGCTATGGCTCCAACCAACGTTTCACCTATCGCAAGGTAAAATCGTTTCGTGCCGGCACCCGCTTGGATCATCAGTGGAATGACAAGAACAGCACTTTTGTAACGCTCTTTTTCCGCAATAACTCTACAGCGCAATTGCCAAGTTACTATATCTCCGACGTGCGCGATGCTAATGGCATTTACAAAAGCAGCAACGGCCAGGTAAACGATCAAAAATTCAACAGCTATGGCTTACTGGCACAGCACCGGGTTGATTTTGATTTCCTGCATTCGAGGCTGATTGGTGGTGTTTATATAGATGACAGCCCGAGTTCATATTATGCCCAATATCTTGATATCACCAAAGATGTAGCTAACAACTACTACACCGGCTTCAGCAATACCGGCAGGTACATTGATAATTACAAGATCAAGTTGTTTAACACAGCGGCTTATGTCCAGTATGAAGTCAAGCCTACGGAAGCATTAAGAATAGTTGGCGGTTTACGGTACGACAGGGTTCATTACAACTTTAATAATGAGATCCCCGCCGGGCAAACTAAGTATAAACAACAAGAGACCAACAATTTCAACATTGTAGCCCCCAAACTTGGCCTTACCTATAACCTGGGTAACAACAAAGGTTTTTATGCCAACTACAGCGTAGGTTTTCAACCGCCCGAAACCGGCGACTTGTACAGCTCACGTCAGCTTACCCAGCTTAAACAGGCCACTTTTGATAATTACGAAGCCGGCGGCTGGTTTTCCGCTTTTAACAAAAAGCTATATTTTGAGCTGAGTGTGTTTGATTTAGAAGGCCATAACGAAATCATTAACCAACTGCTGCCGGATAACACTACCCAGAACCAAAACGCAGGCGCAACACGTCACCGGGGCATTGAATACTCGCTTACTGTGGCCCCGGTTAAAGAGCTTACCTTCAGGTTTAGCGGTACCAATGCCAAACACACCTATGTGGAATACAGTGAAGTGACCACCAATTACACCACTGGTACCAACACGGTTACCAACTATGATGGCAAACGCATGAACAACGCGCCGGCCTGGGTTGCCAACTCCGAGCTCAGCTACAAGCCGCAATACCTGCCCGGCTTCAGGATAGCAACAGAGTGGCAGCACATCAATCAATACTACACCAACCCTGCCAATACCAAAACCTATTCAGGTTATGATATTTACAACCTGCGCCTGGGTTATGATGTAAAAAGCAGCGTATTAAAAGGCGCGGGCATCTGGTTCAATGTGCTTAATTTAACCAATAAGCTTTACGCTACAACAGTAACCAGCAGCCAGTACGGCGATACTTATAATGCCGCGCCGCCACGTACTTACACCCTGGGCATCAGTTATTCATTTTCAAAATATTGATCAATGGCATCAGCAACAGTAAAAAGCAACTTTTATAAATGGCACCGGGTGCTGGGCTTAACGGCCCTCATCCCGGTGATTTTCTGGACACTGAGCGGGCTTTCACACCCGTTCATGTCAAACTGGTTCCGGCCTTCAATTGCGGAGGAAGTGTTCAAACCATTGCCTCAAAGCCAGATGAAACCTGTGCTCAGCATTCAGCAGGTATTGGATAAAAATAATATTTCCGTTATCCGGAACTTCGGATTGGTTAACTTTAATCACAACACCTATTACCAGGTACTGGATAAAGATAGCGTGTACAATTACTACTCAGCCAATGATGGGGTATTGTTAAAAGATGGGGATAAGCTATATGCCACTTATCTGGCCCGCTATTTTACGCAGGATTCAACATCTAACATTAAAAAGATCGATCTGCAAACAACATTTGATGGGCAATACCAGCCCATCAATCACCTTTTGCCTGTTTGGAAGATCAGCTTTGACCGCCCCGATGGTATGGATATTTATATTGAAACCCGTCAGAGCCGCATGGGTACATTTAACAACAATACCCGCAAGGCTTTCCTTTGGCTGTTTGAACAATTCCATACCTGGCAGTTTTTGGCTGATATCGGCGGCGATATTTTCCGAAATGTAGTATTACTCATCATCATGGTGGTAATGCTGTTCGCCCTCATCAGCGGCTTAACTGTTTATGGTTTAATGTGGAAAAAGTTTAAATCCGTAACTCAAAAGCGAAAAGAAAATAGCGGTGAGGACAAGCTCATCGTTCATCGTTATCACCGGCAGATAGGGCTTATTGTTTCCTTTGTGATGTTTACTTTCGTGATCAGCGGGGCTTTTCACCTTGCCGTAAAATTGTATAACACCGAAACACCAAAGCCTGATTATGGGCAGGTGATCGACAGGAAACAGCTGGCTATCTCCAACCTTCAGCTTCCTGTTGCCGATAGTATCATCAAGAGGATAGCCGTGGTCAGCTTTAATGGCAACAGCTATTACCAGGTAACTGATAATAAAAAGCAGATCTCCTACTTCAACACCTTAACCGGCATAGAACAAATTAATGGAGATGAGGATTATGCCCGTTTTTTAAGTACCTATTACCATACCCACCTGGATCCCGACCAGTTTTATGGCAGGGTAAAAGTTAACCAGATAAAGCAGTTTGATAACGAGTACGGTTTCATCAACAAACGCCTGCCGGTTGAGCGGGTAAGCTACGCCGACGGCAGCAATTGGTATATTGAAACTACCTCATCAAAACTGGCTACAAAAGTTGCAGGGATTGACCGGATTGAAGGGCTTTCTTTTATATTTTTACACAAGTATTTCGGCATGACCTGGGCGGGTAAGGATATCCGCGATATAGTGAGTATGCTGGCCGCCTTAGGTGTGCTGGTAGTATCGTTGTTCGGGTTGGCCTCATTCATCAAAAACAAATAATCAATGAAAAAAAGCTTTATCATTTTAGCCTTTGCCAGCATGGCCCTTGGCGCCTGCAACAGTGCGGTTAAAAGCACCGGCAAAACCGACAGCACCTCAACCGTAAAGAAAAAAGGCAAATACACCTGCACCATGCACCCCGATCTTACCTTTGATAAACCCGGCACCTGCCCTAAATGCGGCATGGCCCTGGTTGAAAGGGATACTACGGAGGATAAGAAATAGTAAAAGAAAAAATGTCATTGCGAGGAGCAGCATAAGCCAATGCAATGGGGCGACGCGGCAATCTTGTAGTACACAGGGCGGCTATGCATTAGCTACGAGATTGCCACACTTCGCTCGCAATGACATATTTTTTAATTTTTCAGCTTGCACACGTTGAAAAGGCGCTCAATTTCTATCCGTAACAATTACCTCTTCCACCCGTCTCATACTTACAAACAATACAACTTATATCCTGTTATACCCCCTGTTACAAATAAATCACTAATTTTGGCGCTGATGAAAAAGGTGGAAGTATTAAAAATGATTGACCTGGTTGAAGAGATCAAGAAACTTGATGATCTCATACAACAAAGCCGTAAGAAAAAAACTTCTGACTTTGTGATCAACCAGTATGAGGCAAAAAAACTTAAGCTCATTGGTTCAACCATCACTGAACTGGCTTCCGCTCCCATTCAATCCATCGAAAGCTACCAGCTTATTCAAAAGATCCTGAATAAGTATTACCCCAACATTTCTGAAGACGCTCTGCTTAATGACGATGACATCAGCAAAATAGCAACCGCTATTTAATTAAAGCTGCTTGTTAAAAAGGCGGGTAAATGGATGCCGTTTGCTCCAGCGATTCATCGCCTTTCCAAAACACGGTACCGGGATGAAAATGTTTCCATGAGTGCCAGTATTCCTGGTAGGCCTGAATTTTAGCAAGGCGCTGCCCTTTTTGCGTACCGGTTAAGCATAGGCCGTCCCAATCCCAAACCGAAGCAGTTTCCTCGTCGGTAAGCATGCCTTTATCATCCAGTTTAAAGTGAAGGGTTTTACCGCTTACTGATGTATTCCAGGCATGATAGCTGAGGCTATCTTTTTCAATGCCAATAAGCAGTGAACTTTTGTTCAACTCATCATTCAGCAGACGTTTGGCGTACATGTGGCGCCAGTCATAAGCTTTGGCTTTGCCGTTTATGATCACACCAATTACCCAGCTTTTACGCATCAGGGAGTCTTTGTTTTTTATAGTGCTGTCACGGTCGATAGCTTGCACACGGTCGTAGTTTTTCAGGTCGGCATAATCGGCGGTGTATAGCCTGTCTGGCTGTAAAATGAGCGTTTCGGGATGTTTCTGTAACCAGGCCGCAAGGGTTAATTGTTCATAAGGCAGCTCGGCTAATTGTTTTCCTTTCAGCTCCCCAACAGCCGCGTTACCGGTAGCCTGATACCACCAGGTTTTAGTGTTTTCATCTTCAATTATAGCATTATAGTGCCTTGCCCCTACCAGCCTGAAGTTTTGCCTTACACCGTTTATAACCGGGCTGTAAACCCTGCCTGTACGGCACATGGTGCAATAAGTAACCAAAACAGGTTTATCGCCTACATCGTCCTGCAGCTTATGATGATAGCCTAGGTAGATGAGCGGATAAGCCTTGGCTACACCGTTGTTTACAACACCCACTACCAGGTAGCTTAACGGCACCCTGTTTTTTAATCCGTTGGCAAAAACAGCTTTTGTGGTTTCTTTAAACATGGTTTCGGCTTTATACATATAATCGGTTATGTAAAAGCTGCCTATACAAAGCACAAAAACAGCGGCTTTAACAGCCTTTTGTTTAAAGGTATTTTTAGCGTAGAATTTAAACAGGTACCAAACAACGAATAGCAAGCCAATCAAGCGCAGCGGCATGATCACCTTTTCGAGATAGTAACACAGGGTTATGGCATTCAGATCCTGGCTGCCCGGAAATGGCATGAGCAGGTAAGCATGAACAAGGCCGGGCACCACCAGTAAAATGATACCTATCCAGAATATTTTAGCACTGTTCCATCTCATGCTTATTCAATAAATCCTCAGCATTGGGCTGTTACCTCAATAAGTTTATAATTGGTTTATAATTTCCTAATTTATAAAAATTTACATATTACAAAAAATTATAGCCCAAATAAAACGATCGGCGATTATTGCTTTTTTCCATTCTCCACGCTTTTGATCTCTTCCTTACGATCTTTCTTAAAATCAAAGCTGTTAAATTCCGGCGTTTGCGGCAGGTCAATGGTATAGCTTGTTAACGTTTCAACTTCAATGGTGATATCATCTGCAAGCAAATCAATGATATGTCCGCCACCGGTTTTATCATCAGATAAAAAATGAAAATGGTAGCCGCTGATATGTGCTCCTTCCATCAGTGCGGGGATCTTAAAACCTATGAAATCGCCTTTGATGTTCTTAAAATCAAAAAAATGCTGCCTGTCAAGCATCGCCGCTAAGGGCACATAAGGTTTATCAACCGGTGGGAAAGCCCTTGTTTTAACCATACTAAAATTTCCTTTGATGTGGATAGCGTAGATCCCGTTCTGGTTGGTTAAGATACTGTCGAGGTAGCTAAACAGTGCCGATTTAGATAAAGGCTTATTACACTTATATGTTTTTTCGGCATGAAAAAAGCAAACCACAGCATAAGGGGTTTTGCCGGTATCGGCAAGTTGGGTTGTTTTACCCGTTGACTGGGTTTGATAAAGTTTGCCGTTAAACACCATGAGCTCACCATCAAGCTTGCCCGGGGCGCCCAAACCAAAATCGCCATGTTGCTTTAATTGTTTATATGGATAATAGGAATCATACAAGCCGCCGATAAAACCTGCCGCGTAACCTGCACTGAATAAATTTTTATCAGCTACTTTTTGTTGTGCCGATGTTTTAAGGCATGTAAAGATCATTAAGAGCAAAAAGCATCTCAGGCATAAATTCTTCATGAGGGGAACGTGTTTTTAAAGCCATAAAAGTAGTTCAAAAATCACTCTGGCATCTAACAAAGCCTGTTAAATTTTACTTTGCCCTTACGGGGTTAAGAATTACAGGCCTTAAATTTGTTTAAACATTTAAAATGGAAATGATGAAAGTAGAAATATGGTCGGATGTGATGTGCCCGTTTTGTTATATAGGCAAACGCAGGTTCGAGGAAGCACTGGCCGGCTTTGAAGGCAAAGAACAAATTGAGATAGAATGGAAAAGCTTTCAGCTAAATCCCGATCTTAAAACCAATCCCAATATCAGCATTAACCAGTACCTGGCCGATATAAAAGGATGGACGCTTGACCATGCCGAACAGATGAACGATCATGTTACCCAAATGGCGGCACAGGCCGGCCTTACTTATAACTTCAGCAAATCGGTTGTAGCTAATAGTTTTAATGCGCACAGGTTAGCTCATCTGGCCAAAAAACATGGTTTGGGAGACGCTGCCGAAGAAGCTTTGTTCAGGGCGTATTTTACTGAAGGCCGCAATATTGATGATACCGAAACCCTTATTGAAATGGGCACAGCGATTGGCCTGAACGCTGAAGAAATTAAACAAACGCTTGAAAGCGACACCTACTCCGACGATGTAAAACATGATATTGCCGAAGCTCAATATTTAGGTGTGCGTGGTGTTCCGTTTTTTGTAATGAACCGCAAATATGCCGTATCAGGGGCACAGGAAGTGGCCGTATTTAAAGATACCCTTGCAAAAGCATTTACCGGCTGGCAGGAAGAAAACCCCAAACCAGCGTTTGATACAATCGAAGGCGAATCATGCAGCCCCGATGGCGACTGTAAATAATTGAAAAAATTGTAAACCTTTCTTAACATTATTTGTATCAAATAGTTTTTCTCCTACGTACAAAGAGCTAAAATACTTATATTTAAACCGTAAAACCATAAACTATCACTCTTTGTATATATGAAAAAAATTTACTGCAAAGTAATTACCCTTCTTTTAATAGCAGCTTCGGTAAGTAGCTGCAAACTTGACCCTCCTCTCGGCCCGGATAAAGAAACAAAAGCTATTGACGTTGTCCCTACTACAAATACAGGGACGGGAACTGGCACAGGCACTGGAACTGGGACAGGAACCGGGACGGGAACTGGTACAGGCACCGGAACGGGGACGGGAACTGGTACAGGTACAGGGACGGGGACGGGGGCGGGAACTGGTACAGGCACTGGAACTGGTACAGAGACCGGAACGGGCACTGATCCGGCGGCGACTAACATAACCGGAGATGGATTAGCACTTGGGCCTGTCGGCACAATTATATTTAAGATAGACGGGGTAACCTATACAGACAAAACAAACTCTTTTGCGGCTATTCTCGATCACAGCAGTGCTTTAGACGGGGACGTATATATTACCGGTATGGGTGATTATGATATGAATCTTGACTTTAACGGCAAATCAACAGGTACGTTCACATTAGAAAAATTAGATATTGGCGAGCTGGGACTTATACCGGGCTTAGGAAAAGTGAAAGTTACAAAATTTGCAACCAGTGGTTTCCTCGGAACCATGCAGGGAACATTCCAGGCGGATATGAAAGAGTTCTCTACCGATAAAATCCACCGCAACGTACAAGGATCTTTTAATCTGAAACAATAAATCCTCAAAACATAAAGTCCTGATTTGTATTTAAAAATGAGTCGGGGCTTCTTTTTTTAGGTCCATTTCACACAAAAATAAAAAACGATTTAGCTTATTAAAAGTACAATTAATTGCCTTATATTTGTAGCAATTAATCATAGTGTCCAAATGACACTATGATCGTACTAAAACATGAACAATTTCCCGCAAAAAACAGATACCATTAACAAACTAACGCTCCGCATTGCCGTGGGTGCTATGTTTTTTATGGCGGGGTTAAGTTTCTCCAGCTGGGCATCGCGCATTGCTACTGTTCAGCAAAATTTAGGTTTATCTGATGCCGGTTTGGGTGCCGTGTTATTCGCCCTGCCTGTAGGCCTTATGTGTTCCCTGCCTTTTTCGGGCTGGATCATCACTAAAATAGGCAGTAAAAAACTCGTTATCGCCGCGCTATTGGTTTACGCTGCCGCGTTGGTAAGTTTAGGCCTCGCACAAAATACTTTTCAACTTATCATCTGCCTGCTATGCTTCGGCTTTGCAAGCAATTCTGTAAACATTGCAGTAAACACACAGGCAGTGGCTACCGAGCAGCTTTATAAAAGGCCTATTATGGCTTTTTTTCATGGTTTGTGGAGCCTGGCCGGTTTTACCGGGGCGGGTATAGGCACGTTCATGATAGCCAACGGTGTTATCCCCTTTTATCATTTTTCGTTAATGCTGATCGTGATAGCGATTGGCGTGGCCGTAGCTGCCCGTTACCTGAAAGATGATAAAGTAACCGACTCCGGGCCTGTATTTGTAATGCCCGATAAGTCGCTCATCAAATTAGGTATCATAGCCTTCTGTTCCATGATTTGCGAAGGCGCCATGTTCGACTGGAGCGTGATCTACTTCAAAAAAGTGGTACTGGCCCCCGAGGCGTTGGTTGGCATAGGTTTTACTACATTCATGTTCACCATGGCAGGCGGCCGTTTTGTGGCCGATTGGTTCGCCCACAAATTTGGCTTAAAACGCACCTTACAGGTTAGCGGCTCATTAACCGCAACGGGGTTGTTAATAGCAGTGGCTTTCCCCTATGTTTATACGGCCATGGCAGGCTTTTTACTGGTGGGTGCAGGTGTATCATCTGTAGTGCCTATGGTATACAGCGCTGCCGGTAAATCAAAAACCATGTCGCCGGGCGTTGCACTGGCTGCAGTATCAACTATTGGTTTTATGGGCTTTTTAGTCGGTCCGCCGGTTATCGGTTTTATAGCAGGAATTGCTACCCTCAGGGCCTCTTTTATCCTGATTGCCTGTATGGGAATTTCGGTAGTAGTGGTATCAACTATGGCCAAAATTGATTCGGATAATACCAAAGAGGAATTACCCAACGAAACAGCAACCGTTGATTTTAGCCCTCCTGTTCCAAATCCGCAGCAGCAGGATTAAGCAGGTATTCAAACTGCTCATAGCCGTTGTGAAAAATAAACTTCAGCCTTTCCTTTGGTAAATTAATATCTAAAGCTATCAGCGCAAGTGTTTCAGGCAGGTTATCCCTTATCAGTTTAAGGTCCGTAACATGCGGCATCTCCACAAAAATATCATCACCCTGCGGCTTGATCTCCCAACCATTTAAATGAGCGTTTTTCAATGTACTTATCCATTTTTGCTGATAGTTATTCATAATATCCAGTTTCATTGATAAATGTTTTATGGCCGGGTTTTGTTTTAAATGGATGTAATCGACAGGCAGGGAAATCGCGTTTAAAATAATTCGATTTGTTTTACTAATCTCATACTGAAAAACTTCTACACAAATGCTTTGCAGCGCTCCACAATTAATCGAATTACACGAATCTTAAATTGATTCAATTCGTGTAATTCGATTAATCCGTAAAAATTAGTATGAAATTTTTCATTTATTGTTTTTCAATCCGCATGTGGTTAAAAGCGATTTCCCTGAATCGACAGGTTGTGTCACCCAAAAATCAAACTTAATTCCTTATTTTAGGCATCTATGAAACAAAGCTACCCTATTGATAAAATCACGCAGCCGGTAAGCAAATTCATAAACCAGGAACATACCGGCGGCATCGTGCTTTTTATCAGCGTAATTGTGGCTATCGTATGGGTAAACTCGCCTTTTCAGCACAGTTACCACCAACTTTGGGACCTTAAACTATCGCTCGGTTTTGATAAATATGTTTTAAACCATCCGCTGCATCTTTGGATCAATGACGGCCTTATGGCTTTATTTTTCTTTGTGATAGGCCTCGAGTTGAAACGCGAGTTCATGGCCGGCGAACTATCCTCTGTAAAAAAGGCTTCGCTCCCCATGTTTGCCGCGTTAGGCGGAATGCTGGTGCCCGCTTTCATCTTTTTCCTTTTTAATACAGGTAAGCCATCAGCCCATGGCTGGGGAATTCCGATGGCTACAGATATAGCCTTCGCGCTGGCTTTACTATCTATGGCGGGCAAACATATTCCATCCTCTGTAAAAGTTTTCCTGTCGGCATTGGCCGTTGCTGATGACCTTGGCGCTGTTTTAGTTATTGCTCTTTTTTATAGCAGCCACATAGCGCTTGTACCGCTTACTGTTGGGGTTTGGCTGTTGGTACTTTTACTTATCGGCAATAAAATGGGGATCAGGAGTACCGCTTTTTATTTGATCATAGGCTTCGCTGTTTGGATAGCTTTTTTACTTTCAGGCGTCCACGCAACCATCGCGGGTGTGTTGGTGGCTTTTACTATTCCCGCACGTACCCGCATCAGTGAGATCAGTTACACCCAATCTGTAAAGCAATACCTTACCGATTTTGAAAACGAGCAGCCAAACAACAGCACACTTATAACGCCCGGACAGCACCACATTATTGATAAAATAAAAAAGCTGAGCCTTGACGCCGAAACACCGCTGCAAAAAATTGAACACATCCTGCACCCCTGGGTAGCTTTCGTCATCATGCCGCTTTTTGCTTTGGCTAATGCCGGGATTATTGTTAGCCATGACTTTTTCTCGTCACTGGCCAACCCTGTTAGCATGGGCGTGGCTATAGGCCTGGTTGCCGGCAAGTTTACAGGTGTATTGCTCTTTACCTGGCTCATGGTAAAATTTGGCGCACAATTACCCGCAGGCTCATCCTGGAAACAAATGACAGGTGTGGCTTTGCTTGCAGGCGTAGGTTTTACCATGTCTCTTTTTATATCGGCACTGGCCTTTGATCATGCCGAAATGATTGACCAGGCCAAATATGGGATCCTGTTAGCCTCTTTGCTGGCCGGGATATCGGGGGTAGCTGTTTTAAGCAAAAAGCCGAAGGCTTAAAGCATAAAGCCAAAATGAATGTATTATCCACTCCTCTATGAACCATGAACTATCATCCATGAACCGCAAGGCTACTGCTTCCAATTTGGCTTACCATAAATGCCCAGTGGTGTTATGCGGTTTTGGAAAATGGTTTGCGGGTTGTTATAAAACTTTATAAAATCACCGGCGCTGGATTGGCCGGGATATGGAACGTAATAATGATGATCGTTTCCGTTGCGCCATGCCATTACGTAGGATACTTTATGCTTAGCAAGGGTTTGCAGTAATATATCCATCCACCAGTTGGGCATGGGGATACCTTCATAGCCGGTTTCGGGCAGGCATGTTATTTTATGGTGTTTTACAGCGATGCCATCAACAATGGCAAGGCGTTGATCCAGCTTTGCTTGAAAACGCTCAACGCTTTGCGTACAATAATTATCAAAGCCTATAAAATCCGCGTAAGCATCGCCGGGATAGCGTTCCAAAAACTCATCTTCTGATTCAAAATCAGCCGCCGAATATACGATGAGCAGGTTATGCAGCTTCTTTTTATCCCGCAGGTATTCGATAGTAAAACGCCACAGGGCTTTAAATTCATCGGGGGTACAGGTGTTTTTGCACCACCAAAACCAATTGCCCGTAAGTTCATGAAATGGCCGGAACAATATCGGGATAGCCTCTCCTTCCGGGCCTTTCATATCAGCTAAATAATTGGCCGCACGATCAAGATACTCAACATATACATTATGAAACGCGCCGCCCGGGATAAGATCTTTTACGGCATGCTGTGTGGTATCCCAGGCGGTTTTGCCATTGGCCGGGTTATCCATATGCCAGCAAAATGTATTGATGCCGCCGCGCGCGTAAACATCTTTAACAAACTGCTTCTGCTGTTCAAAGGCGATTCCGTTAATATCATGAATGCTGTCGTGCTCAATCCTGGCCAAATCCCAGCCATACAGGGCCGGGTATGATCCGGTAACACTCTTAACATCTGAGCGGTCCGGTTCATTACGCCATCCCACACCATAAGCCAGGTCATCGTGGTGGCCAAATATTACCCCCACGTTAAGCAGCCGCTGCATACTGTAAAAAAGCTGCCGGGTTTCGGTTGTGGCGTGCTTATCGGCAGATTCAAACAGCTGCGCCATAGCGGTTGAACTATGGATCAGCAGGTATAAAACAGCAATCCTTCTAAAAAATTTTATCATAATTACTGCCGCTAAGTTAAACCATTTGAAGCCTTGCTTTGTCGCTAATTTATCGGCCTATACGCCTGATAATTTCAATACACGCACGGCTATTATGATAGGGGCATTTCCAAAGCCCTGCTTTGTCCTCGCCGGGCATTATGCTGCCATCGGCTTTGATACCCCAAAACCATTCACCGTTTTGTTTATCCAGTATTTTATCTTTTATAAAAGCCCAGTTTTTAAGGACCAAATGAAAGTATTTATCATTACCGCTAACCTGCCAGGCGTTGTAAAAACCTACCATAGCTTCGGCTTGTACCCACCAGTGTTTTTCTTTGATGAGGAGATCATCCGCCGGTTCATATTCATACCATAAGCCACCATCTACATCTAAACCCTGTACGGTTGCTTCTGCTATCGCGATGCAAGCGCTGCTGACCTTCTCGATAATTTCCTGATTACCAATAACTTCGGCGGCCTCCAGTAAAAGCCAGGTGGCTTCAATATCGTGCCCGTACGATATGGTTTCTGACCGGCGGTTCCAATCCTCATCAAAAAACAGCACGAGGTGCCCGGTTCCAGCATCAATAAAATGATCAAAAAAATTATTGATCAGGGTTTCAATCTGCTGTTTAAGTCCGCCATCCGGCCAGATGCGGTACAGGTTGGTATAAGCTTCCAGTACGTGCAGATGGGTGTTCATGGTCTTTTTCTCATTGGCATCCTTAGCGCTTAGCCTAAGATCGCCGAGCGGCTGCCAATCGCGCGTGAAAGCTTCGAGATAACCCGTTTTATCCTTGTCGTAACTTTTATTGATCAAAAGATGATAGAGGCCGATGGCTTCCTGCTTTACCCTTTCCGATTTCGAAGCTATATAATATTCACTCAGCGCGTAAATGGTAAAGGCATTGGCATATACCTGTTTTTTTGTATCCGGCATATCACCTTTGTAATCAACCGACCAATACACGCCGCCAAACTCATCATCAACAAAATGAGCTTTGATATAATCATAGGCCCGCTTAGCTGCCTGTAAATAAGCTTCATCAGGCTTTTGATTGTAAGCAGCAGAAAAACTCCACAGTATCCTCGCGTTTAAGACCGAACCTTTGGGGGCACCGGGAGTAACCTGGTTATCATTGTTGATCTTGCCCCAAAAACCACCATTTACTTCATCTACAGTATGATTGAGCCAATAATTGAGGACATTTTTCAGCTCACCTGTTAGCTCATTGCTGAAGATAGCAAGCTGATGATTTGAAACAGTATTTGATGGTTGAAGCATGTTTAAATCTCTGTTCAGGCGCCGGCTCCCTGTAATTGGCTTAAAGCTTTATTTTTATCGATAATATTGTACACTGCCTGTACCGATGAGGCCGAACGCAAACCATCGGCCGGTGTGTTCATGGCATAGTCTATCAGTTTATCAATTGTAGTAGTGGCTACATGCATGCGGGTATCTGACGACGCATAATAAACATAAACCGATCCGTTATCATCGGCTATCCAGCCATTACAGAACACTACATTGGATACATCGCCGATACGCTCCTCACCGACCGGTGCCAAAAAATAACCTGCTGGTTGGTAAAGTACTTTAGTAAGGTCATGAAGGTCGGTCATAAACATGTACAACACATAACGTAAACCAGCAGCTGTATTGCGTACGCCATGCGCCAGGTGCAGCCAGCCTTTTTCCGTTTTGATTGGCGCCGGGCCCTGGCCATTCTTGGCTTCGTAAACGGTATGGTAGCTTTTATTGTGAATGATTGTTTCATGGTCAACAACCGCGTGCTCCATAGTATCGCACAAGCCAAAACCTATTCCACCGCCGGTCCCCGCGCTGATAAAACCATCCTGCGGACGGGTATACAAGGCATACTTACCATTAACAAACTCGGGGTGTAATACCACGTTGCGCTGCTGGGGCGAGTTGGTTTTCAGATCGGGCAGGCGCTCCCATTTTACCAGGTCCCTGGTGCGCGCGATACCGCAGGCCGCTATCGCCATCGACTGATCATATGACGGAGCTTCGGGGTCACGGCGTTCGGTACAAAACAGGCCATAGATCCAGCCATCTTCATGCTGGGTAAGGCGCATATCGTACACATTGGTATCGGGCTCATCGGTTTGGGGCAGCTCAACCGGGTAATCCCAAAATTTAAAACCATTGATCCCATCAGCACTTTCGGCCACAGCGAAAAATGATTTCCGATCGGCGCCTTCAACCCTCGCTACCATCAGGTATTTGCCGTTAAACTTTATAGCGCCGGCATTAAAAACCGCGTTAATACCAAAACGTTCCATTAAATGAGGGTTGGTTTTAGCATCAAGATCATATCGCCACTCAAGCGGGGTATGGGCGGCAGTAAGCACAGGATATTTAAACCGGCAAAAAATACCGTTGCCTGTTTCCTCAACCTGGTTTTGCCGGTTAATCAATTGCGCTTGTTCGGCCTGTAGTTGAATGAGCCTTTGGTTAAATTCCTGCGTCATATAGTTTTTTATCAATAGTCTTTTAATTTATTCCACCATGTTTTTTTCAGTATGGTAATAGTAACCACCAGTATGGCTATGGTAACTATGAGCGATGCTTTTTGTGCCAGTATCAGGTACATGGGCAGTATGGTAAGGCAGCATTGTGTAATAGTACCGATAACCACGTTGAACATGTTTAGCTTAAAGTTTTTGTTAGGCACAAATGATGGATTTTTCTCCATTACCAAAGCCTTAACAGGCCCCCAAAAGCCCCACGGCCTTACGGTGGTATAAAACGACCGCAACACGGTCATATCCGTTGGCGCTGTAGCGTACGAGCCGATAACCGAGCCCCCCAGCGAGATGACAAACAGCACCGGGAACCAGTACAACAGTTGGATCGAAGGGATAATAAGCGAGAATATCATGGCTGACAAAATCCCCGAAAGCATCCCGTAAAAAAAACCGTTGGCATTAAAGCGCCACCAATGCCATTTAAGTACGTTACTGGCTATATAACCGCCATAAAGTGCCGATACTATCCATTGCAGCACACTGTTCACATCCTTTACAAAAAAGCCGAGTATCACGCCTACCGCTACCACAAAAACCCCCACCATGTAATTGGCGGTGATGATTTTTTTGGTAGATGCCTTCGGGTTGATGTATTTGAGGTAGATATCATTCACAATATAAGCCTGCGCCGCGTTCATGGTACCGCTAAAGGTGCTCATGAAAGCCCCAAGCAAACCGGCCAGCAGCAAGCCAACCAAACCAACGGGCAAAAAGTTGTTGATCACGGCCGGCAGGATGCGTTCAAAATCAATAGCCCCTTTGGCGTCTTTCAAATCCATTTGGTGATAAAAAAGTACACCCAGGATAGTTAAACTCACAATAAGCGAATAACGGATAGGCAGCAGGATGATATTTACAAAGCCGCTCATTTTGCTGGCCTCTTCGGGCGAGCGGGTGGAGAGGATCTTTTGCATATCATAATTAGGCGCGGGCCCGGCAACTGCCGCGAAGAAACCTTTAAAGGTCATCATCATGAAAAACAGGCCGAACAGCGAATAACCATCTTCTTTGATCTTGTTATTTACCTCGTTGATGATTCCCGTCCAGCTGAGGCCAAGATTTTTACCAAAAAAAGGGCTATACCAGCCATCGGGCACATTGAGGTGATTGCCGCTGAGCTTGCCTGCAGCTATGAAACTGATCCATACGCAGGCTACCGTCATGATGCCATACTTGATCATATCGCCCAGTACAATACTGTGCATACCGCCTATGATAGAATAAAACATAGCAAACAACGTAAATATGATCCCGTACATATGCGGCACATACTGAGGTGCTACGCTGAAAGGCACATAAGCTTTAACCAAATCCCAGGGGATAAATATTTCAATGAACTTGCCCAAACCGATAAATCCGTAGGCTAAAAAACCGAAACAGCTCAGTAGCGCGAAAGCGATAACTACCACATTTGACCCTGTTACTCCCGGCCCGGTTTTACCGAAACGGGTTGCCAGCCACTCGGCACCTGTTGCCGCGTTTGAGCGGCGCAGCCAGCGCGACAGATACATCATCAAAAACACCTGGTTAAATACCGGCCACAGCCAGGGGATCCAAATGCTTTTCATGCCATAAACAAAGCACAGGCTTACCATCCACATGGTGCCACTGATGTCGAACATATCGGAGGCATCGCTTAAACCCAGTTTATACCAGGGTAAAGATTTGCCGCCCAGCATGTAGCTTTCCTTATTTTCGCGGGCTTTTTTACGGTACCATAAACCAATAAAAATGGTGCTCAGCAGGTATAAAACTATAATGGCAACATCAAGTAAGTGTAACTTCATCTTGTCTGATTTTGTCTGAACCGGAATTTTTTGAATTAAATAATTGTCAGAATACTACAATCCTGGTTTAAAAATGGCCAAATACAATAAATTCGACGAATTCATAAATTCCAAAAATTCGAGTTCAGACACCCTAATTGTCATTACTCAAAAATGAATTTATTATCAGCAACTTTATAATACTTTTTTAACCTTATATTTAACTTTATCGATAGGCTGATACATTTTTAACCAGCCATGAAGCCAAATAAATACCAGTTAAATAAATACGCGGTTTCCGGTATAGGTTTCCCTGAATTCTTTGGGAATACACATTTTTTTACGCTTAAAGATCCTGTTGAAATTGGAGATATTGTTAAAGCCGCATTTATAGGCAATTTCGGCTACCGTGGTTGTGGAGTCAATAAGCATCCTGGAAGCATGCCCAAGCCTGATCTCGTTCAAACTGTCAATAAAGGTTTTGCCCGTGCGCTTTTTGATAAACCTGCTAAATGAAGCTTCGGGCATATTGGCAATTTTAGCTACTTCGGCAAGGGTGATTTGCTTGTTATAGTTAATATTCATGTGCTCAAACACTTTTTCAATGCGGCGGCTGTTGTAGTAAAACTTCTCATTTGTAAAGCTTGGATCCGACAGCATTTTCATATTGCGGGAGATTGACAGGTCATGAAGAATGGACAGAAGTTCTAATACGGAGTCAAAACCACTCTTTTTATCCAATTGCATAATCCTGTCTTTAAGCGCGTAAATGGTTTCCGATGAGAAAGAAATCCCCCTTTGCGAGCGCTCGAGCATGCTTTTTACAAAACTTAACTGATTTCGCTTCAGAAACTTTTCATCAAACAGATCTTTATGAAACTGAATTGTAACCTCGGTTATATCTTCGCTTTGACACTGGTGCGTAAACCAGGCATGGTATAAGTTTGGACCTATCAGCGCGAGCTCTACTTCTTCAATAACCTCAATATGGCCACCTACCACCCTTTTGGCACCTTTGGCGTTGATAATTAAATTAAGCTCGTATTCGTCATGATAATGAAGCGGAAAATCAAATTTCTTTTTTACCCTCGAAAAAATAGTAAAACAATCACTTGGCGTTAGCGGAGTTATCTCCCGCATTACATTACTTGTCGTCATAGAATCCACTAAAATAAGTTTACTAATTACTGATACTAATTTAACATTTTTATACTTTCAAAATGTCAATTAAACAATTAATTATTAATTTTCGTTACCTCATTGCGTATTAGGCCCCCTTACAGCACTGTAACCAATTAAAATGTGCCTGTAGGACTTAACGTTAGTTATATGGCAAAATCAAAGTTCGCCCCACTATCTGATAATTTACTGTTAATATCAAGCCGTGAAAACTCAAATGAATTTGGCAGCGCGTTTTAAAATGCCCGGCAATACAGTAAAATATAAGGCAACTTATCAAAATTTTACACTTCATTAACTAATATTTTAGGGGCTGTACTGCGCTATATAAATTTTAACTTTTAGGTTTGCAGACAAATTGGTTTAAACATTTAACCCAAACGGTCAAAGGTTTATTTAGCCGTAATTTAATCTGTCATTAATACTGTATTGATAATTTGCCGGCAGAGATTTTGGCCGGCCTTTTGCTACAGCATTTTATAATTGATTTAGCATCAAATGTACTTTTAATGGACGGGCAAGATGTAATACTTTTTTTTCATTATTTAGTTTTAAATTACCAAAAACGTTTAAATTACTACTGTAAACACTCAAAATAAAGCATCGATACCTAATACTTTTATGTCATTTTATCAATTAAACAAACTCTTTTTAAAACGATTTAAAAAGTTACCCAAAGTATCTTAATGAAATAAAACACGGTACAGCAAACAAACACCTGCGGGTTTTGTAGAGTTACCATACGCATATACAAGTACATTTTTAATGGACAATACGCAAAGCATAACCAGGCATACAAACAAAAGATTCGTGAAGCTTAAACAAAGCCTGAGCGACTTTTTTTTAACGCTTTATCGCATAAACCAGTTTATCATCCGCTTTTTTAAAGAAGCTTTTGTACCGCCTTTTGAACTTAAGGAAGTTATACGCCAGTGTTATGAAGTAGGTGTGCGTTCATTTACCCTGATATCGGTTACGGGTTTTATTGTGGGGGTTATATTTACCAAGCAATCAAGGCCATCGTTATCACAATTTGGCGCCGAATCGTGGTTGCCCTCGCTGGTATCCATAGCCATTATGCGTGCGCTTGCCCCATTGGTTACCGCGCTGATAGCGTCAGGAAAAGTAGGCTCAAGCATTGGCGCTGAGCTGGGGTCCATGCGCGTTACCGAGCAGATAGACGCGATGGAAGTATCGGGCACCAAACCATTTAAATACCTGGTATGTACCCGCGTACTGGCTACCACGCTTACTATTCCAATTTTATCAACCTATACAGGCTTTGTGGCTTTATTTGGTGGGTATTTAAATGTAACCATGAACGAAGGCACCACCTGGACAACTTTTATACAGGAAGTTTTTGAGCCGCTAACCTTTACCGATTTTGTGGCATCGCTTATAAAATCAATTGTATTTGGCTTTACCATTGGCATTGTGGGCTGCTACCAGGGCTATAACTCAAATAAAGGAACCGAAGGCGTGGGTAAAGCTGCAAACGGCGCGGTAATTACCGCCATGTTCCTGGTGTTTATTGAAGAAGTTATTATTGTACAGATTACCGGCTGGTTCCGCTAATTTATGGAGATATGAAAAAGGCAGCAGTACAGACAGATCATAATAACCCGGTTATCAGCATCAGGGGCTTAAAAAAAGCGTTCCAGGATTATGCCGTGCTCCGCGGTATTGACCTTGACCTGTACCAGGGCGAAAACCTTGTGGTGCTTGGCCGCTCAGGAACAGGTAAGTCGGTACTGATCAAGATCATATCGGGCCTGCTTAAACCCGATGAGGGTATGGTAAAAGTATTTGGCCAGGATATCGCTCATATTACCGAAGATGACTTACAGAAATTACGCATCCGTATCGGCTTTTCGTTTCAGAACAGCGCTTTGTACGATAGTATGACCGTGCGCAAAAACCTGGAGTTCCCGTTGGTGCGTAACAAACGTAACCTTACCCGCGGGGAGATCAATACCGCGGTTGAAACGGTGCTTGACGCAGTTGGACTTTCTCAAACCATTAACCAGATGCCATCCGAGCTTTCGGGCGGGCAGCGTAAGCGTATCGGCATTGCCCGCACGCTGATCCTGAACCCCGAGGTTATGCTGTATGATGAACCCACCGCCGGCCTCGACCCTATCACCTGTATCGAAATAAATGACCTGATTAACGAGGTGCAGCAGCGTTACAATACATCATCCATCATTATAACACATGACCTGACCTGCGCCAAGCAAACCGGCGACAGGATAGCCATGCTCTTAGACGGGCAGTTTCAGCGCACCGGCACTTTCGACGAGGTGTTTAACACCACCGATAGCCGGGTGAAACCATTTTACGATTACAACTTTATTGAATAACAACAATTAGATAAGATATACCATTATCATGGATCCAGCAGAAAACAGAAAATCGATCATAGTAGGCATATTCCTGGCACTTGGGCTCATATTGTTTATATTGGGGGTATTTACCCTGGGCGGCCAGCAAAAAGCCTTTGTTAAAAATATAAAGCTAAGCGCTGTATTTACCGATGTTGCCGGTTTAAAGAAAGGCAACGCCATTTGGTTTTCGGGCGTTAAAGTTGGTACTATCAGCAATATCAAATTTATCGGCCCGTCAGAGGTCCAGGTGTATATGAATGTTGATGAGGCTACACAGCAATACATCCGCCGCAACGCGATGGCCAAAATAGGCTCAGACGGTTTGATAGGTAATAAAATTATTGTGATAGAAGGCGGAACTGCACAGGCGCCGGTAATTGAAGATGGCGACGTACTGCAATCCGAAAAAATGCTCTCGACCGATGACATGCTTAAAACCCTGCAGGATAATAACCAAAACCTGTTGGTCATTACCAATGATTTTAAATTATTAAGCCACAACATATTGCAGGGCAAAGGTACCGTTGGCGCATTATTAGCCGACAGCACCATGGCCATACAACTACGAGGTGCTATGCGCAACCTGCAGGCCACCACCCAAAGCGCGGCTTTAATGGCGGTGCAGCTCGACAAGTTTAGCCGTAAAATGAACACTAAAGGCGGTCTTGCCGACAAAATGCTTACCGATACAGCTACCTTTGCCCAAATTAAACAGGCGGTAGGCCAACTGCAGCAAACTGCAGCAAATGCTTCAACGCTTACTAACAACCTTACCAAAGCAAGCAATAAGCTTAACACTACCGATAATGCATTGGGCGTATTATTGAACGATCCCAAAGCGGCGGTGCAAACACAATCGGCCATTAATAACCTGCAGGCAGCATCTATCAAATTAAATGATGACCTGGAAGCCGTTCAGCATAACTTTTTCCTGAGAGGTTTTTTCAAAAAGAAAGAAAAAGCAAAAGCTGATAGTTTGAAGGGAAAACAGTAAGCCCCCCTCTAAACGGCGTAGCCCTCATGAGCACTAAAAACTCATGCCGTTGTTGGTGTTGTCACCAACAACTTTTTTGCCTGTTTTGTCTCTTATAATCACGAAATCACCATTTGCTATGCACGTAGTAATTGAGCGGCGCTCGGCGCGGAGTCGTTGGTGACAACACCCAACAACGGCGAAGTTTATCAGGCGTATAAGTTTTCTTCCTCGTTTCGAAATGACAATTACTTTTGTTTGATAATCCTCTCAAAAAAATGCGTCCCGTATCTCACCCCGGAACGCAATCTCGACAACATCTCATTGATATCGATCAACTAAACCAGGTTAAATCTCAGCCTGTACTTTATTATACACGCATATCGTGCCATTGTTTTAAATAATTAAAAACCAACACCTTAAGAAAAAACACATTCACTCCAACCGTCTGATTTTGCACATATCATGTGCAATTACGGTCATATAAATTGGTTAACGCTGGTCTTTCCCAATTTTAAATTTTATTTTCACTTTACCTCTTAATCAACTACCAGGGAACATGACAGACAGTTCATCATATGAAACAGAAATAAATAAAACGGTTAATATCAACGCCCCGGGTTCAAAGGTGTGGGATGCCATGACAAATCCGGCATTAATTAAGCTATGGATGTCTGATTCTGCAATTGATGTGATATCCGAATGGCAGGTTGGAAGCCCAATAATTTTCCGGGGGAATCTTCACTGGACAAGTTTTGAAAACAAGGGCACTATCCGGCAATTCGACCCCGAAAAGGTTTTTCAATATAATTATTGGAGTTCGCTTTCAAACCTGCCTGATATACCTGAAAATTATACAGAAGTCCGCTTTGTATTAACCCCCATTGAAGATAAAACAATGATTATATTAACCTTAAATAATTTTCCAGACGAAATAATTTACAAGCATGTTAATTTTTACTGGAATGTAACACTTTCTATATTAAAAAAACTGTGTGAACAATTATAAATTTAATACCAAAGCTCATAGCTTTATGCTTTTTGCGTTCTGCTTTCAGCTTTAATTTTAACTGGTGTTGTCACCAACAACTTTTTTGCCTGTTTTGTCTCTTATAATCACGAAATCACCATTTGCTATGCATGTAGTAATTGAGCCGCGCGGAGTTGTTGGTGACAACACCAACAACGGCGAAGACTTTTAAAATACAATTCTTTTTAAGTCCCTCTCTCCCGGAGAGGGATTTAGGGTGAGGCAAAAAAAATGCGTTCCGTATCTCACCCCGGAACGCAATCCCGACAACATCTCATTGATATCGATCAATTATCAACAATCAGATACTTAAATAAACAAAATTTTAAAATATCCGATTGTTTACACCTAATGTCCTTTTTCAGATCAAATAATTTTATTTACACCGGGGACTTTCACCAGCATCGACGACAACAGAAAACTGCCTGTCACAGCCAGCGGACCAACAATCAACAATTTATAAGCCGGATCCATTGGCCAACTTATGGCAGCCACCGAAAGGGAGATGAGCACCAAGGGATGAAAAATATATACGCCGAATGCCGCACGCGACATGCTTTTTCCAACGGCGGATAGCCCTGTCCACTTATGCTTCGCGATGATCAATAAGGCTGACATAATGAAAATACCTGTAAACTGTTCCCAAAAGGCGTACATTAACGATTGCCAGTGCCCTTCTCCGCTAAACGTTTCGATAGAACTATGCGTGCTTTCTTTTATAAAATAAATTGCCGGAAATACCACCAAAATCATAAAAGCTGACAGCCATGCAAACAACCTACCTGTTTTGATATCAAAACTGTTAAGCCAGTTGTTTCGTGATGCTATTATTCCCATCCAAAACATGCCTATGTATTGCGCAAAATGCCCTAATTGAAAGCCAACCGGCTTGAGTATCCACCCAATTGGAAAAACCATTCGTACGATATATGAAATTAACCCTAATGCGGCAGCAAATATGATAATGGAAAAAGCTGATGGCGCCTTTTTAAACTGTCGGCTTTGGTTTTTTATCATTGAACTGATCAGCACAAAAATTAAGCTGAATAACAATAAAGCAGCTACAAACCAAAGTACCCCAAAATCTATCCATCCATCAAAACCACCTAAATATTGAAGATAGGTAACCCGATGCCCTTCAGCAAAACGGTACACAATATAACTCAGCACCGGCGACAGGATAAACGAGTAAAACACCAGCGGGACACCTAAACGCTTTAATCTGTCGGCAGTAAAACGTGCAGTGCTTTTCTTTTGCAATGACGACGCCGTAAAGTAGGCCGAAATAAAAAAGAATAGACCCATAAAAAACGACTGATTTACGGCCACGAAAAGCGACATAGGTATAATTGCCCCTGTATGTGTTGTTTTATCCGTAAAATACCAGCCTCCCGGCGCTCCGTAAGTAATAAAAGTATGGTGCAGCACCACCAAAACCGTCAGCGCAACTTTTAAATTATCAATATAAAGCAGTTTTGAAGTGGCCGGATTCAGGACGTTATTTTCAACAGGGGGAGGATCGGTTAACAGCATATTAGGGAATTGTTTCAGACACTAAGATACCATAAACTTCTACATGTTACACCCGTGGCTGCATCGTAGTAAATTATATACAATTACAGGCAATAAAAGCGATGTGAAATCTCCCCTTTTTACTTCGCACATTTTGCGTAATTTCTCTTTAATTTGCAACATATCTTCGATACATTTCGTTGAATATTAAAAACATACCATTTAACGGACCCTATTTGAATCCGCGGTTACAAACATCTGCACCCATGGGCCAGAGCAAATCGGCAGCCGTACTTAACCTGTACAACAGTTATTCAGCAAAGCTTTTAGGCTACATTTATGAGGTTGTGCAAAATAAGCCGATAGCTGAACAGTACCTTTCAGCTGTTTTTAACGATGTACCAAACGAGCTTGAGGAATTTTCAAAAAGCGGAACAAGCGCCTTTTGTCGTTTGCAAATCATGGCGCGCGAAAAATTGGTCCACTTTTTTGAGGCGTTAGAAAATGATACCGATAAAAGAGCCTGGGAAAATTTACCCTGGGTCAATAACCGGTATGTAACTTTAATGCCCCCCTTTCAACAGCAGGTTTTTTGCGATATTCATTACCAATGCAAATCGGCAGGAAGCATTGCTATAGAACTGAATAAAACAGAAGAAGAAATCAGAAAAACGTTAAAAGAATGTTTTACCATTATCAGGAACGGGAGGAACAATGAAAGAGTACATTGATAGTGGCATACTTGAAGTTTTTGTAATGGGCGCAGCTACCGACGAGGAAGCAAGGGAGCTAATGTACATGAAGGCAAAATACCCTGAAGTAGATGAGGCCCTGAAGCAATTGGAAACAGATATGGAAAAAATAGCAGGTGAAATGGCTATTTCACCGCCTCCGCATATGTGGGAAAAGATAGAAGATGAGATAGACGGCCTTATCCGCCTGGAAAATCCGGCACAACCGGTTAAATTCCGCACTTCAGGCGATGATCAGAATAAGCATAAAAAAGCACCTCCCGAGGATCAATTCATCTCGATTGAATCGGAATCGAACCATATGCGCCTGCATAAATCGTGGCGCTGGATCTTTGCTGCTGTGTTTGTGCTAGGGAAGATCTTTTTAGGCTTCGCGATATATTTTTACCTTGAAAACCGCCAAACCAGACAACAATTACAGGAGTTAAAAACCGAGATCAGGGAATTGAAGAAAAGATAGAGGTTGGTGGTTGGAGATTAGAGGTTAGATTTATTTAAAAAAATATTTGAGGTATCCCGAGGGATGCCTTTTTTGTTGTTTATTAAACCACCACCTCTTAACTTTAGCTTATGGAAAACGACTATCTAACCAGTGTAAAAAAGCAGTTTGCTTATTACAAATCCCTCGGCGAAAAAACGTTTGAACAACTTACCGACGAACAATTATATTGGCAATATAACCCCGAATCAAACAGCATTGCCATGATCGTGAAGCACATGGCAGGCAATATGATTTCCAGATGGACTGATATTTTCGCTACTGATGGTGAAAAATCCACCCGTAACCGGGAAGCTGAATTTACCCCTTCTACCCCCACCCGCCAAACAATTACCGAAACCTGGGAACAGGGATGGCAATGCCTTTTTGATACGCTTGATAAACTAACCGCCGACGATCTCGATAAGATCATCTATATCCGCAACCAGGGCCATACGGTTATGGAAGCCATTAACCGGCAGCTGGCCCATTACCCTTACCACGTTGGCCAGATCGTTTTTTTAGGTAAGATGCTTTGCAATGAAAACTGGCATTCGCTATCTATCCCCAGGGGGCAATCTGAAAATTACAATGCAGATAAATTTGCTCAGGAAAAGCGAAAGGTTCATTTTACGGATGAGAAATAGCCCTATCTTTTAGAATTAATAACCAACTTACTTATGACGCCTGAACAATTTGTGAAAATATTTTATACTGAGAAACAAGATCAATTTGACAATTATTTGAATAAACACCAAGATACCTACGTCTCAAACCTTATAAACCAGCTCGACCCGGATGAAAAAGAAATGACCATACTTCAGGAAATTATAGATACAATCCTAACCGATACATATTACACTTTTTTATTAGGTATTGATGGAGCAGCAAATATCGGCGGAGTTCAACAACTCTATAAGCTTTTTGATCCGAATAAGAACGAATTAACCGGCTCGGGAGAAATTGAGGCATTTGCATATGAGTATTTTCACGGGGACAAAAGCTAAAATACATTTAGCTTTCCAGGGAAATCAATCCCAATGTTTCAAACCCTGAAATCCCAGCTTTAAAATATATTTTCGAATAAATTTCCGCAACCGATTAATTGCATTTATATTTGCAATCGAACGGTTGCAAAAAGAGACTTTTATGAGAAGAGATGTATTTCAGGCCATTGCCGATCCTACCCGCAGGGCCATTATTAGTTTGCTTGCTTTGCAGGCTATGACACCCAATGCCATTGCCGAACATTTTCAAAGCAGCAGGCAAGCTGTATCTAAGCATATCCAAATCCTGAGCGAATGCCAGCTGGTTAATCAAAAACAAACCGGCCGCGAAATTTATTATCATTTTAACGCTCAAAAAATGAAAGAAGTGGATGTTTGGATGGACCAGTTCCGCGTCCTGTGGGAAACCCGTTTTAGCCAGTTAGATAACGTACTACAAAACCTAAAAAACAAACAGTCATGACAAACAACGAAACCGTATTTACCAAAGACCTGCACAACAAAAGGCTTAATGTGGTAAGAACTTTTGACGCGCCACTCTATTTAGTATGGCAGGCATGGACCGAAAGCGAGATCCTCGACCAGTGGTGGGCACCTCATCCCTATCGCACCAAAACCAAAACCCAGGATTTTAGGGAAGGTGGCTACTGGCTGTACCAAATGGTTGGCCCTGAGCATACAGAACATCCAACATGGTGCAAGGAAGAATATAAAACCATCGTAGTTCCGCAAAAAATTGCCAATGCTGTTTCCTTTTGTGATGAAAATGCTGTAACCAATACCAATTTCCCTGTTATGAACTGGGAGAAGAACTTTACCGGCGAAGGTGAGCATACTACCGTTAACATCGATATCTATTTTGATAAAGTGGAAGATATGCAAGCCATTGTTGGTATGGGCTTCCAGGAAGGCTTCACCGCCGGCCTAAGCAACCTTGACCATTACCTGAGCACAGCTTTCAGGATCAGGAAAGATCTGAAACCGGGCAATGCTGCAAGGGTTACCACTTATTTAAATTTCCCCGGAAACACTGAAGAGGCTTTAACCTTTTACAAAGAGGTTTTTAAGGGCGAGTTTACAGGTAAAAAACTCACGCGGTTCAGCGATATAGAGTTGCCGGCTGAGGTCCGGATGAACGAAGCTGATAAAAAATTGATCATCCACGGCGAACTTACCATTATGGGAGGCCACGTACTAATGGCTACCGACGCGCCGGAGAGTATGGGCTTTAAACTGCAAACCGGCAATAATATGCACATCAACGTTGAACCCGAAAGCCGCGAAGAAACCGAGCGCCTGTTCAATGAACTTTCGGCCGGTGGTGTGGTTACCATGCCATTGAGCGATATGTTCTTTGGGGCATACTTCGCAGAGTTTACTGATAAGTATGGAATTAACTGGATGTTGAATTATCAGAACGCCTGAACCGGGATTTGGGGGATTTTTGGATTAGTGGGATTTTAATTGCGATTTTAATATAGCTTAACGTCCCATCAGGGTCTCTCGCAGAGGACTCTCTACTTGCGCTCGTTTGCAACGAGCGCTTAACGTGGCTTAGCGATTGCATCGCAACTCGCATTACAAATGCGGAACCATATTAAGCACTCATCACAGATGAGCGCAGGTGGATCCGTGTCTTGTCCTGAAAATCTACTTGCGCCCGTTTGCAACGAGCGCTTAACGTGGCTCAGCGATTGCATCGCGAATCGCATTACAAATGCGGAACCATATTAAGCACTCATCACAAATGAGCGCAAGTTCATCGGCAAATCATCAAATAAAAAAATCCGAAATCCCAACTCCCAATTCCGAAATCAAAATCCTATCTTTGCCCATGCAAGAAAAAATCCTCATTCTTGACTTTGGTTCGCAATTCACCCAACTTATAGCGCGCCGCGTCAGGGAGCTCAATATTTATTGTGAGATCCACCCCTTCAATCATTATCCCGAAATTGACAGCACTGTAAAAGGTATCATTCTTTCCGGCAGCCCTTATTCTGTAAGGCAGGAAGATGCTCCTCATTTCGAATTTGAAAAATTCCATACCACACGCCCTATTTTAGGTGTTTGTTACGGTGCGCAGTATGTTGCCCATTTTCATGGCGGCGAAGTATTGCCTTCAAGTACCCGTGAATACGGTCGCGCCAATTTGGAATATATTAAACAAGATAATCCATTGTTTAAGGATGTTCCTGGTGGCTCACAGGTGTGGATGTCGCACGGCGATACCATTGCTACCATTGGCGATAACTTTGAGGTAATTGCAAGTACCGATAGCGTTAAAGTTGCCGCTTACCAGGTAACCGGTACCCAAACTTACGGCATCCAATTTCACCCGGAGGTTACCCACAGTATTGATGGTAAACAATTGCTGCAAAACTTTTTGGTTGACATTTGCGGTTGCAAACAAGACTGGACACCTGATTCATTCATCGAAACCACAGTTGCCGCTCTGCGCGAAAAACTGGGCGATGATAAGGTAGTACTTGGTTTATCAGGCGGTGTTGATTCATCGGTTGCCGCAGTGTTATTGCATCATGCCATCGGTAAAAACCTGCACTGTATATTTGTTGATAACGGCCTTTTGCGTAAGGATGAATTTGAGCAGGTGCTTGATTCATACCAGCACATGGGTTTAAACATAAAAGGCATCGACGCCAAACAACGTTTTTATGACGCGCTTGCCGGCTTAACCGATCCTGAAAAGAAACGTAAAGCTATCGGCCGGGTGTTCATCGAAGTATTTGATGATGCCGCGCATGAGGTACAGGATGTGAAATGGCTTGGCCAAGGCACAATCTATCCCGACGTTATCGAGTCGGTATCAGTAAAAGGCCCTTCAGCTACCATCAAGTCGCACCACAACGTTGGCGGTCTGCCTGATTTTATGAAACTTAAAGTAGTTGAGCCACTTAACACTTTGTTTAAAGACGAAGTAAGGAAAGTAGGTAAAGCTTTAGGTATCGACCCTAATATTTTAGGTCGCCACCCTTTCCCGGGCCCGGGCCTGGCTATCAGGATTTTGGGAGACATCACGCCTGAAAAAGTAGCGATATTACAGGAAGCTGATGCAATTTATATAAACAATTTACGTGCTGCCGGGGTTTACGATAAAGTTTGGCAGGCCGGCGCTATATTTTTACCGGTACAGTCGGTAGGCGTAATGGGCGATGAGCGTACTTACGAAAACGTGATCTGTCTCCGTGCTGTTGAATCAGTTGACGGGATGACCGCCGACTGGTGCCATTTACCGTACGACTTGCTGGCCAAGATCAGCAACGAGATCATCAACAACGTAAAAGGAATTAACCGGGTAGTATATGATATCAGTTCAAAACCACCGGCCACCATTGAGTGGGAATAAGTGGTTACCGTTTTTTTGTATAGCCTTGCTGCTGGCCGCGTGTTCACCCAAAACGCGGCCGGTAGCAACTACTATAAAAAAACCGACTGACACCGAAAAAAAGCCCGATAATACCTCCGAAAAACCGATCAAAGCCCCGGAGCAAAAGGTAGCTACTATAGCCATGATCCTGCCTTTGAATCTTGAGCATTTAAATCCAGCTCAAAAATATAGCCCTATACAATTAAGCCAGGCCAATATCGCTGTTGAATATTACCAGGGATTTAAACTCGCCCTCGATTCGCTTACTGCTTACGGAAATAATTATAAGCTGCAGATCTTTGATTCAAAGGATGAGGCTATGCAGGCACATGATCTGGCTTTAAACGCGTTTGTACGTTCAAGCGATCTGATAGTCGGCCCGGTTTTCCCGGACGGTGTAAAAGCGTTTTCAGGCGCACTGTCTTATTCAAAGGGACCAATTTTATCTCCCTTATCGCCTGCCAATCCAAGCACAATTAAAAGCAAAAATTTAATCACTGCTATTCCGCCGCTTGAATATCACGCATGGGGCGCTGCCGAATACATTAACAGAACGGTTAAGCCTAAAAAAATCTTTATTCTGCGTTCGGGCTTTAACCAGGAAAATGATTACGCTGTTAATTTTAAAAAGGCTATCGACAGCTTAAGCAAAAAGAAGGTAAAGGTCACCAACGTATATGTTATACGGGGCAAACTGAGTAGCCTGCTGCCGCAGCTATCAAAAACCGAAAAAAATGTGTTTGTGATCCCTGCAACCGATCAGGCATTTTTAGGTGTAACCCTCCGGTCGTTAGATACATTGAACAAACATTACCCGGTTATGGTGTTTGGGCACCCGAGTTGGGAGAAGTTTAGCTTCCTGAAACCGCAACTTTTACAGCGCCTGAACACGCATATCACTTCAACCGAAAAAATCAATTACAAAGCCGGGGCTACAATAACATTTTTACGTAACTATAGGCGGGCTTATCACGTTGAACCGACCGAATACGCCATTAAGGGTTTTGATGAAGGGCTATACTTTGGCAGGCAACTTTTTGCCGATAAAGGATTAGCGTCAATTGAGGGAACCGATTTTACCGGCCTGCATAACAGTTTTCATTTTATAAAAAAGCCGGGGCTGGGCTGGATCAACACCCACGTAAATATATTAATGTACACTAACTTTGAGCTAAAACAGGTAGAATGAAGGCCATAAACCAGCTTAAAACGTTTCAGCGAATTTTGGGTGAATACCCTGCCGATACGCCACTAAGTAAATTTTTACCCGGATTTTACCGGCAAAACAAACAAATGGGCTCAACCGACAGGCGGGTTGCCAACCGGTTAGTATACAATTATTTTCGCCTGGGCAGGGCACTTCCAAACTTACCTGAAGATGAGCGGCTAATGGTTGCCGAATTTTTATGCAATACCCAAACCAACTCTTACCTGCAACACTTCAAACCAGAATGGGCTGCCTGTATTGGTTTTAATGACGATGATAAACTGGCCCTTGTAAAAACCGCCTACCCTGATTTTAAACTGGCAGATGTTTTCCCATGGAGCAGCCAGCTTTCAGACGGGATTGATAAAGAAGCTTTCCTGAAATCATTTTTTTGCCAGCCCGATCTGTTTATCCGCGTGCGCAACGGTTATGATCATTTGGTAAAAGCCGAACTAACCAAAGCCCAGGTTGTATTTAAAGACGAAGGTAATGGCTGTTATTCGCTGCCAAATGGTACACGCCTCGAAACCATTTTCCCCAAACAACACTGGTTTGAGGTGCAGGATTATTCATCGCAACAAACAGGTAATTACTTTAAACCACAGCGCTGGGATAGCTGGTGGGATGCATGCGCGGCATCGGGCGGTAAATCGCTATTACTGCATGAGGATGAGCCTAATATTAAACTGGTTGTATCCGATATCCGCGAATCTATCCTGGCTAACCTTGATGAGCGCTTTCAATTGGCCGGATTAACCAAATATCAGAAAAAAGCCCTCGACCTTACCCAAAACATTGACTCGGTGATGCATGATTATGCATTCGACGGGATCATCCTTGATGCCCCCTGCAGTGGCTCGGGCACCTGGGGACGTACTCCTGAAATGATAGTCCAGTTTGATGTGCATAAGATTGAGTTTTTCCAAAAGCTACAAAAAAGCATCGCCCAAAACGTGGTTAAATATCTTAAACCCGGTAAGCCACTCATCTATATCACCTGCTCTGCCTTTAAAGGTGAAAATGAAGATGTGGTTGACTACCTGGTAAACGAGCTTGGTTTAAAACTGGAAGAGAAAGCGGTATTAAAAGGATACGAGCGTAAGGCGGATACCATGTTTGTGGCAAGGCTGAGCCCCCCGGCCCCCTAAAGGGGGAGATCCCACTACACTGTCCAGCCAGTCAATGTCAATAAAACATTTTTTCATCGCTCTTTATTTGGCTGGGCGACAGCAAAAATCAGCAAAATGCTTTTTCAAACTCCCCCTTTAGGGGGTTGGGGGGCTACAAATGCGTATTACTCCTGAAAAGCTTAATGGCTATAGCCAATAAAATAATCCCGAATGCTTTACGCAATACGCTCAAACCTATCGGCCCAAGCAACCTTTCCAGCCATTTTACGTTCTTAAGTACCAAATAAACCACAAGTGTGTTTAACACAATGCCCACAAGTATATTCTGCGTCTGATATTGCGATTTCAAAGATAACAGCGTGGTCATGGTACCAGCGCCTGCAATAAGCGGGAAAGCCAGTGGTACGATGGACGCAGCCTGTGGTAATTCCTCTTTAAAAAAGTCGACACCTAAAATCATTTCCATGGCTATAATGAAGATCACCAGCGAGCCTGCGATAGCAAATGAAGAAATATCCAGACCTATTACAGCAAGCAGTTCATCTCCTATAAAAAGGAAGGTCACCATAAGCACAAGCACGGCTATACTGGCCTTTTCCGATTCGATGTGACCTACACGCTGCCTAAGCTGAATAATGACTGGTATGGCGCCCAAAATATCAATAATAGCAAAAAGGATCATCGTAACCGAAATGATCTCCTTAAAAATAAATGGGTGCGGCATGGTCTCTTAAATTTATTCTTTTTTCTTTAACCGGATACTTAATAGCAACGCAGCTAAAATATAGCATGAAGATAAGAAGAAAATAGCATGTACCGATAGCAAAGCTGCAAAGCCGGCCGTAACCGGACCAAGGGTTTGCCCTATGGAAGCATACGACTGGTTGATGCCCAATATTTTGCCTTGTTCTTTATGGTCAATATGATCGGCAATTATTGCGTTGAGCATAGGATTACGCAGACCGTTGAACAGGCCATAAATACAGATACCTATAACAAAAGGAATAAAATGATTGGTGAGCCCGGTTACAAACATCGCCGCAAGGCAAAGAAAAGTAGAGAGCAAAAGGATCATTGATTTAGATGAAAACCATTTGGTGAACAGCGGCACACAAAGCTGCATAATAATACCGCTCACGCCGAAACCTGCGTACAGAATACCGATCTGTGTAGGGTTGATCTTCAATACATCAACAGTAAAAGTTTGAAATGCGATAATCATGGTAAACTGCGCCATGGTGAGCATAAAGCCTGTAAATACGGCCGTGCCAATAACCGGCCGTTTAAGTGTAGTTATCAGCGAGGTAAACGAAAATTTAGTTTTTTCTGAATTCTTTTTTGTTTTATCGGGCGGGTTGGTTTCCTTTAAAAAGAACAGGCTGCAAAGTGTGCCTATAAGTGAAATGCCAGCCGCAAAAAAGAAAGGTACCTGCATACCATACCTGTTCAGGAAACCGCCAACGGCAGGCCCAATCACAAAGCCAAACCCAAAGGCAGAACTTAGTATACCGAACCTTTTTGCCCTATTATCCGGCCTTGCCGTATCCGATACCATGGCCTGTGCCACAGAAACATTTCCTCCTGTTAGCCCGTCCAAAATCCGGGCTGCAAAAAGCATGATCATACTCCTCGCTTCGGCAAACAGAATAAAGGAAATACAGGTACCTGCCAGGCTGATCACCAGCAAAGGCTTCCTCCCCCATTTATCAGACAGGGAACCCAACACCGGCGTGGCAAAAAACTGAGCTATTGAAAAGGAGGCTGTTAAAACGCCTAATGTTTCGCCGGTAACGCCAAAGGTTTTACCGTATGAGTAAAGTATCGGTACAATGATGCCGAACCCCAGGGAGTTGATGATACACACAAATACTAATACCCACAGGTTTTTATCCCCCTTCATGAAGCGGTTCTATTGGTTTACTGGTATAAAAAGAGAATGTAACAAAAAAGGTTCTGAAAATTCAGAACCTTTTTTGTTTATGATAACATTGTTATGATTACTCAACAAATTTAGGGTTGATAGGGTTATTAGCACCTTCAACTTTACCATGGCGTACATGTGAACGTTTGATACTGTAACCAAAGTAAACGGCAAAACCAATCAGTAACCAAACAATAAGCCTTGCCCAGTTTTCCCAGCCTTCGCTGGCAATCATACACAGACATATGAGGGCGCCAAGCGGGCAAACTATCATATAAGCCGGAGTTTTGAACGGGCGTTCAATGCCAGGGTCGGTTCTCCTTAAAATAAAGATACCAATACATACAAGCACAAAAGCAAACAGTGTTCCTATACTCACCATATCCCCTACATATTTATCAGGAATAAAACCGGCAAACAATGACACAAACACAAAGAATAACCATTGCGATTTGTAAGGCGTACGGAATTTAGGGTGCAGCTTTGAGAATACTTTAGGGATCAAACCATCGGTGCTCATAGTATAAAATACACGGGTCTGGCCCATCAGCATCACCAAGATTACCGAAGAGAAACCTGCAAGTATCGATACAGTAACAAATGAAGCCAACCATCCATAACCAGGCATAGCGGTTTTGATAGCGTAACTTACTGAAGCTTCTTTACCCTGGATCAGGAAATCTTTGTATGATACTAAACCTGTTAACACATGCGAAAACAGAATATAAAGTGCAGTACAAAACACTAACGATATCAAAATACCTTTTGGCATGTCTCTCTGTGGGTTCTTAGCTTCCTGGGCAGCAGTTGAAACTGCATCAAAACCAATAAAGGCGAAAAACACAACGCTTGCTCCGCGTAATACGCCAAGCCATCCATGGTTAAAGGTATCGGCATAGTCAACTACTCCGGCACTCACTTTAATTTTTCCTGCATCGGCAGGGATAGTATATGGGGTATGGAAAGCCGGGTTAATAAAGTGCCAGCCTAAACCAATGATCATCAATACAATGGCAACTTTTACAATTACGATGATATTATTCACAACTGCCGATTCTGCAGTACCACGAATCAATAACAGCGTTAACAGGAACAGGATCAGAATAGCCGGCAGGTTCACGATACCTCTTGTACCCATTTCGGCGGCGTACATACCTGCAGTGGTATTTGACACTTCCATAAACGAGTGCGACCATGCGTATGGTATATGCACGTTAAAGAAAGTGGTTAAAAATTCATTAAAATACTGCGACCAGCCAATTGCAACTGTAGCGGCACCAAGCGCGTATTCAAGCACTAAATCCCAGCCAATGATCCAGGCAATAAACTCGCCCATGGTAGCGTAAGAGTAGGTATAAGCAGATCCTGCGATGGGGATCATACTGGCAAATTCTGCGTAGCACAATCCGGCCAGGGCGCAACCGGCGGCTGCTATAAGGAAAGAGATGGTAACCGCAGGGCCGGCATGTTCACCTGCCGCAGCTGCCGTACGAACGAAAATACCGGCACCTATAATTGCGCCGATACCGAGTGCTATAAGTGAGCCAACGCCTAAGGTTCTCTTGAGCGACTTCTCCGTCTCTGCCGAAGCAGCCATTAGTTGAGCAATCGGTTTTTTAATAAATAATTTCATTTTAAATTAGTAAGATCAGTCAAAAATTAAAAATTTACATTTCCCCAAACGTACTTAAATTTATTGAAAACATAAAGCGCCGAATGAAACAACAGTTAAGTATTAATTATCAAAATATTAAACTGTCAAATGCTATTAAATCTATAGAGAATCGGATTTTAAAGCTGAATGCAGAACGCCTAAAGCTCAAAGCAAATAAACCGGCAAATCCCACAGCAAACTGCTACTCTCTATAAACTGCTACTGCTACTCAAGCAAAATGCTACTGCTCCCCTTCCCGTTTCACCAGCAGTACCTCATCATTATCTAATAACAGGTAGCCATACTCATAGTTGAAAAAATAGGTCGACCCGGTTTTGGTTTGATAGATACTGGTAATATGGTCAAAATCAAAACCTTTTGCAGTAAGCTTTTTTCGGGTTGTTTTGGTTTTGCCCGTGGGGTTCAGTTCTTCCAGCACACGGCGGTTACGGCGCAGGATGTTATTGATATTACGCACCAGATTGTAGCTGCTGCTATTGAGCTGATTATTGTAATTATTGCGGCACAGATCATTACAAAACTTTTTGTCCGCACGGCCTTGTAACGGCGTACCGCAATCTAAACAAACTCGTTCCTGGTTCATAATGATAAAGGTAACGATTATTCTATCCGTTTGCAAACGCTTGCAAACGGATACTATCGACTATAAACGGTTAATATCCGGTTAACTATTTTGCCTTGCCGCACCTTTGTATTGTTGATTCAAACAAACATTAAACAATAAATATTAAAACTATGAACTCATTAAGAAACAGTGTGCGCCTTGTAGGTAACTTAGGTATGGATCCGGAAGTAAAAGTATTCGACAGCAATAAAAAAATGGTACGCCTATCCATCGCCACCAACGAAAGCTACAAAAATGACAAAGGCGAAAAAATTACCGACACCCAATGGCATAACCTGATTTTCTGGGGCACACAAGCCAAACTTGCCGAAGACCTGCTAAAAAAAGGCGATGAAGTTGCTGTAGAGGGTAAACTGGCCAATCGTAACTATACCGATAAGGATGGCATTAAACGCTACGTATCTGAAGTAGTGGTTAACGAATTTTTAAAAGTGGGTGCTAAAGGCTGAAAAGCAAATGGCGAGATACCTAAAGCTACCGGACACTGGCGGGTAAAGCCTGTGAATAACGTAGGGCTGGTATCTCGAAAGGAGGAATAAATCTATTTTATAAAAGACCATGTCTTTCAAATAACATAATCGAAATTTATCAATGACAATACCGGCAGGAATAACCTTCTGTCAACCGAACGGAGCAATTATATCATAAAAAGCGGCTTTAAACCTAAACCTTATCTTAATTATAATGTATTTCCATCCATGCCGGTATTGTCATTTAACAACCTGCTCCCTGGCTAATTTCTCTATCTCTGGCAGTTGCTTCTTATATTTCCCGGCATCCCAGTTTTTAGAGTAATCTTTCATTGGTGGCATCCCCATTGCTTTACGTCGCTCGTCCAAATGATCAATATCAGCAATAGGATAGATATATATCTTGCCTGTTTGTTTATCTGTAAATCCCTGGCTACCGTAAACTTGTTTCTTGCCGGTCCGCATATTGATCCTGTCTTCAAGGATAGCAAGGTTGCTTGAAAGTATTTCGCCATTTTTCTCCGCAGCTCTGATCATTGGTAAATAGTTTTGCTGCGTTTGCAAATCGGCATGTTGGATTACCAGGAACAGTGCCTGACTTCCCGTAATACCTACTTTTTGCGGACCCAGCCAACCATACTTTGTTAGTATAGCATTTACCCTGATCAAATTTTGACTGTCGGTTTTATGCATAACTTCTTGCAGGCTATCGGCAACATTGATTTGTGCATTATCTCTTTTTGCCCGCAGATATTTTATTCTAACCGATTGATCTGATTGATAAATAGAATCCAAAACAATCATTAATGACCGGTTTAACTTATTACTATCAATGGTGAACGTGGTAACCTGCGCAAAAGAGATATTACCCAGCAACAGAAAAACACACCTGTGACAAAAAGCCTACGCATCAGCCTCGAATGCCTTAATATACGCGGTCCTTTCCACAATCGAGTGAATAACCCCGTCAAGTTGCTGCGATGTGGTATCAATATGCCCGATGATCTCCTTGTTGAGTGGGTTTTGCAGATCATCGTTATCAAACAGATTAACTAAACCCAAAATAGTAGCTACGGGCTTACGCAATTCGTGCGAACTGATATTGGCTATGGTTTGCAGCCTGTGGTTTTGTTCTCGTATATTATCTTCGGTTTTTTTGCTTTCTATCAACACCCTCAAAATATTCACAGTGCGTTCAATGATATTTAACTCCTCCTTATTTGGCTTACGCATGGTATGGTAATAAATGCCAAATACAGCCAAAACCTTCGAGTTTTTCGAACTCATTACAGGCGACGACCAGCAAGCCTTTAGTCCGTACGGTTTGGCAAGACCAACATAATCAGCCCAAAGCGGGTCGTTTTCAATGTCGCTTACTATAACCTGCTTACGGTGAAATGCCGACGTACCGCACGATCCTACATTGGGCCCTATTGATAAACCTTCCAGTTGATTACTGTAAGCCTGTGGCAACCTCGGACCGGCAAGCGTATGTAATTTCTCCTGCTTATCGTCAACTTCCAAAACAGAACAGATCATATCCGGGAAGATCCTTTCAATTCCCATAAGCAGTTCGGTAGCAGATTGCGCCAGCGTATATTGTGACATCGCGTTTAATTCCAGCACCTTCTTTTCAAGCTCCAATACCCATTCCTGCATTTTTATTTCCGTTATATCACGTATAAAAACAGCCAGCTGGTCCTGATAAGGGTATATATTGATCCGAAGCCAGCTGTTTGAATAGGCATTTAAATATTGTACCTGTATGGATTTTTTGCAGGTTAATGAAAGTTGAAACTCGCTCTCTACCGATTCAGTTAAACCAAGACTTTTAATCTCCATAAAATTGGCCCCAGCAAGTTCGGTTAAACTAAGGTTAGTCATAGCCTGGAACGCCGGATTAAAGGAAATTATATCCCAGTTGGCATTAAGTACAATAAAGCCTTCATTGAGGCTTTGAATAGTATGCTGAACAATATCATCTTCTGATTGACCGATCATGCCGGCCAGTGTATTCCCGCTCGAATAAATCAGGTTATCATCCTCATTCAGTATTACCGACCAGATAATACTAAAGTAACACCCGTCTTTCGCTTTAATACGGCTTTGATAGCCAACTAATTTTTTATTAAGCAGAAGGCTGTTTTGTGACTCTGTCTGGCGTTCTTTATCTGCCGGATGGCATATAGCTTCAATATTTATACCCGTTAACTCCTCATCGCTATAGTTAAGAGTATTACGAAAAGCATGATTGGTATGCATAATCACGCCATTCATATCCATGACAAAAAAAATATCTTTTGAATGAGTAAAGAGTGACGTAAACCTTGTGTCCATACGCGGCAGGTATAACATAGTTATAATAACTAAGTTATAAAAAATGTTTGCAATATTATCTAATATTTCAAGGGGTACTTGCTGCTACAGGTATTATTTTTCCGTTAAAAAATTTGCTCCCGGTTAAGGCGAAATCGGCGATATATTTTCCCATTTCAAATGCCATTACCGGCGATTGATAACCCGGAAAAGCCTGTTCCAGCATCTCGGTTTGCGCCGATCCTAAAGCCAGGCAATTTACTTTGATCCCTTGTTCGGTTAACTCCTGTGCTAAACATTCGGTTAGCGTGTGCAATGCTGATTTACTTGCTGAGTAAGCCGCCAGGCCCGGAAATTTAGCACTTCCCTGAAAGCCACCCATGCTGCCAATATTAACAATGTGGGCGCCCGCAGGCATTAAAGGACGCAATGCCTGGATAGCACGTACATGACCAATAAAATTGCTTTGCAGCATCTCTACAAAATCCGACTCGCGTAATTCGGCAAATGGTTTATTGATAAGCACACCTGCATTATTAATCAAAATATCAACCCGGTTATCAAAATGCGATGCGATGAACTGTTGCAAACCTTCATAATCATCATGCACTATATCAAATTTCAAGGCAAACAATTGGCAATCGGGGTTTAAACCATGTGCTATCTCCAGCAAACGTTCCAGTTTATCCTGTGAGCGGGCCAGGGCTATTACCTTATGGCTGCCCGAAAGTATCAGTTCAATTACGGCTTCAAAGCCCACGCCGCTACTGGCGCCGGTTATTATGATGTTCATATGCCCCCTAACCCCCTAAAGGGGGAATGATTATTTATTATTAATTTCATTTCCCACGCGTCCTTGCCTCGTTCTTCACAATGACGCGTGATTTATCCTCTAAGATGATAAATCAACGCTAAACTACCAATTTTTGCTCAACCGGGTGCTTAATCAGGTAAAAGCCGTCGCTGATGAGCTTACCATATTCAGGCTCGCTACGGCCCTTTTCTTCAAGAAAATGCTTGATTTCGGCTGCTAACACTGGGTCTACACCTTCATGGTCAAGTATTTCCAGTATCTCGAGGGCACAAAGCCAGTCGTCATGATGGTCTTTTTGCAGTTGCTGCCATACATTGCCTAAAAAGCCATAATCACCATGGTTAATGCGGCAATTTCGTACCTGCTGGTAAAGCTTGTGCAATTCTTTGGTTTTATGATCATGCCGGGCATGGTGCGTTTCTGTTTTAGATTTATAAACAATGGTTTCATAAGCTTCCCTGTCGGCCGCGCCACAAAATACCGAAATGATCTCTTCGCCAACGGCCATGTCATAAACGCCCCAGGCCGGATCAAACAACACCGTTCCATTATCATCAGTAACGGTTACGTTATCAAAAGTGACCAGGCAGATTTTGCCATCCTCCGAAAGGATATTTTTAATAATGCCTTTTACGGTGATCCCGCTTTCAAAATGCAGTTCGGTTCCCAGCCCTTTTATCATACCCGCTGCTTTAAGATCATCCTCCGAAAAATCCTCCAAAGGTGTATTGTGATAGCCTTTCAATTTACCAACCGGCGAGCTGAAACCATCTTTATGATAATCTTTACCATGGCCTCTTAACTGTTTATTGCTCAGGGCCAGCGCGGTGGGGCCGGTGGTTTTTATAAAATAAGGTTTGCCGCCTGCATCTGTCTTAAAATCGGTAATGTTACCCGAAACCTGCAAGCCCGAACTGTAAACAGCCGTACAGATGTTCTTACTTTCAACAGCCTTACTTAATCCGTAAGCACCACCTTTTCTGAAAGCCATGGTATTGGCAAACTCTTCCAGCACGCTGATCAGGTTTTGAAAATCGGGGGTTACAAAAAGCTGGGGCTGTGGCTTGGTGATATCATAAGGATATTTAACAGCGTCAATAGTATACCATAGCTTTTGAACATCTTTATTCATACAGGTTGAACTTTCACCGATAGATGAAAGCAAGCCCGCGCCGTAGATTTTTGGGTGCTCCAGCGTTCCAATCAGGCCGTACTCAACCGTCCACCAGTGCAGGCGGCTCAGGAGGGCCATTTCCGATGGTTCGCCCATGTTTTCCTGGCAATAAGTTACCAGCTCTTCGGCTTTAAGTATTTCCTGTTCATCAGCATCAGGCATTTCTTTTAATATCGATAGTGCGCGGATAGCCTCATAAAGCTCAAAATCCTGTGCCGAAAACATCGCTTTAGCCCCTATCGATCCAAAATAATTCAGGTATTCATGGTAATCCTTGTCGGCAATTATGGGCGCATGCCCTGCCGATTCATGAATGATATCGGGCGCCGGGGTGTATTCAATATGTTTTAACTGGCGTATATCAGCGGCGATAACCAGCACCCGGTACGCCTGATACTCCATAAAGGCCGCCGGCGGGATAAAGCCGTCGACCGTAACAGCACCCCAGCCAATTTTGCCGAGAGCATCATTCATCTCCTGTAAATTGGGAATATGTTCAATAGTTAAACCTGCTTTTTGCAAGCCGGGAATGTACGGGTAGTAAGCGACATCCTTTAGATAACTATAATTTTGGCGCATGACATAGCGCCACACCGCATGATCGATAGGCGTATAATGCTCGTAGTGCTGGTCGACTATAAATTGTTTTAAATGACCGGGCAATGCCGCAACCTGCGGATTATTAAAATCATTAAAATGGCTCATTGATAACTTGCGATTTATAATACAACGCCAAGTTTAGCAGATGGTTGCCATGAAAACAAGTTTCAGTTTATTATTCTGAAATTAAAATTGATGCAGAATATTATTCTTCTATCGGGTGATTTTCCAACTTTGGTTCTTCGCCTTTTTTAAGGCCAGCCTCAAGTCGTTTAGGAATAAGCACATAATATACACCTAATAAAGCTACAATAATTGAGATGAGATAAAATCCAAAACTCAGGTACACAGCCATATCTTCGGCCAGGTTAAACTGCCGGGCCAATGTAAGGAACAGCGCGTCGCGGATGCCGCCGCCGCCCAAACTAAATGGAATAATTGCCGCTAACGACGAGAAAAGAAACGACAGCAGATACGGAGCAAACTTACCGTTGAAATCCTGCGCAAGCAGTAAACAAATAATGGTAAGCAATTGCATGCTTTGTACACCTATGGCTTTTAAATGTGCCTGTATAAAGTTGTGGGTGTATTCTTTAAAAAATTTGCGGGCTACGGCGTAATAGATCACAGAACCAACCAATACTATACCAAGCGGCCAGGCCAGGTGATATGGGAAACTCGGTATTAAAATAACCAGGCCCACTACAATGGCACCGATGGCCCAAAAACCGCTAAGCCTGTCAAACAGGATAGCCCAGAACACTTTTTTTGTAGGCAAATGATAGCGCTTGTGCAGCAGGTAAATTTTGTAACCATCGCCGCCGATACCGCCAGGCAATAACACATTATAGCACAAGCCAAGAAAATACAGGCGGAGGTTGAAGCGCCAGTCTAACCGTAAACCAATGGATTTGAAATAGCTTAATAACCGCCATGATGAAAAAAACATCGACCCGATATAACAAGCAATAGCGGCAGCTAACCAGGCCCGGTCGGCATGAAGTAAGCGATATTTAATTTTAGCAAACGGCACCTTACTGAATACATAGTAAAGCAAGCCACCGGTTACTACTATGATAAGGATTACTTTTATAACGCCCCAAAGTTTACCTTTCCAGGTTTTGTGTTCGGCACCTTCGTCAATGAGATCTTCTGTTTGTGTCATTCGGCTGCAAAGCTATGTTATTTTTTTATTTCGATGTATCGGATAGTCAATTAACAAAAAAACTTCATTTTGTTTTCAGGAAACATTAAAACCGGTAAATCAGGTTATTATTTCAGGGTTATTTTCAACCGGTCAATTCATAGTTCAAATAATTAAACTATGTCCATTGTAATCAAATATTCAACTCTGTGTAATCATAATATCAAATCGGTGAAATCCTAATAACAAAGTGTTATTTTTGCGCAAATTTTTTGGAGATGAGTAAAGTAAAAGTTGGTTTAGTACAAATGAGCTGTACTGCTGATAAAGAGCAGAACCTACAGAAAGCAATTGTTAAGGTAAGGGAAGCCGCTGCTAAAGGCGCGCAAATAGTTTGTTTACAGGAACTTTTTACCTCACTTTATTTTTGCGATGAAGAAAATTACGACAATTTTAAGCTGGCCGAAGCCATTCCCGGCCCATCAACCGATGAGCTTTCAAAAGTTGCTGCCGAGCTTAATGTGGTGATCATTGCTTCATTGTTTGAAAAACGTGCTCAGGGTGTTTACCATAACACCACCGCTGTGCTTGATGCCGACGGAAGCTATTTAGGCAAATACCGCAAAATGCATATCCCTGATGATCCGGGCTTTTACGAAAAATTTTACTTCACCCCCGGCGATCTGGGCTACAAAGTATTCAACACCAAATTTGCCCGCGTAGGCGTACTCATCTGCTGGGACCAATGGTATCCTGAAGCTGCACGCATCACTGCCCTAATGGGTGCCGATATATTATTTTACCCAACCGCTATCGGCTGGGCTACCACGCAGGATGAAGCAACCAACGTTGAGCAATACAACGCATGGCAAACTATTCAACGTTCGCACGCTGTAGCTAACGGCATACACGTGGTAAGCGCGAACCGTGTAGGTGAAGAAGCCGGTGTAAAATTCTGGGGCGGTTCATTCTTTGCCAATCCTTTCGGCGCGATCATCCATCAAACATCACACGATGATGAAGAAGTTGTAGTACAGGAATTGGATCTTGATAAATCTGATTATTACAGAAGTCACTGGCCGTTTTTGAGAGATCGTCGCATAGATTCTTATCAGCCGATAACTAAAAGGTTATTAGACGAGGACTAATGTCTTGAGTCCGAAAGTCAGCAAAGTCCGAAAGAAAGAGTTTATATGAGTTTTAAGTTTGAAAAGTTAGTTGTATGGCAAAAAGCTGTCGATCTGTCGGCCGACATTCATGACCTAACCAAAACTTTTCCAAAAGATGAGTTGTTTATTTTAACATCTCAGATAAAACGGGCTGCGGATTCTATTTCATTAAATATTGCTGAAGGCTCGACCGGCCAATCAAACGCAGAGTTTAATAAATTTGTCGGTTATGCTTTACGATCGGATATTGAAGTTGTGGGATGTCTTTACTTAGCACAAAAGCGGAATTTGATATCTGACGAAAATTTTTCAAAACTATATCAGCAATGCGAAGAAATTTTAGCAATGTTGAATGGTTTGCGTAACTCTCTAAAATAACCAATTATTAAATGTCACCATTGAAAGATATATCACCCCAATCCTCACTTCCCGACTTTCGGACTTCCGGACTTTCGGACTCGCCTTTGGCGCAAGGCTTCTCTTTCCCTGCCGAGTGGGCCAAACATACCGCTACCTGGCTTAGCTGGCCTCACAAAGAGGCATCATGGCCTGGCAAGATCGATACCATTTACGCGCCTTACATTGAGTTTATAAAGATTGTTACCGAAGGCGAACTGGTACGCATTAACGTGACTGATGCTGATATGAAGGCCTCGGTGATTTTCCAGTTGCAAAACGCAGGTGTTGATCTTAACAAAATAGAGATCTTTGAATTCCCGACCAATGATGCCTGGTGCCGCGACCACGGTCCGGCGTTTTTGATCAACCCGACTACAAGTCAAAAAGCTATCGTAGACTGGGGTTATAACGCATGGGGCGGCAAATACCCCCCATTTGATTTGGATGACGTAATCCCTACCAAAATAGGTAACCACTTTGGTTTGCCGATATTTAATCCCGGCATAGTAATGGAAGGCGGCTCGGTCGACTTTAACGGTAAAGGCACAATTTTAACTACTACTGCCTGCCTGCTTAACAAAAATCGGAACCCGCAGCTTAACCAGCAACAGATTGAAAGCTACCTGCAAAATTATTATGGCGCAGAACAGATCCTTTGGCTGGGTGATGGCATTGTAGGTGATGATACCGACGGACATATCGACGATATCACCCGCTTTGTAAACGAGGATACCGTAGTTACCGTTGTGGAGGAAGATAAGAACGATGAAAACTATCACCTGCTACAGGAAAACCTCGAAACGCTGAAAACCATGCGCCTGCTTAACGGCAAACAACTTAACATTATTGAGCTGCCAATGCCCGACGCGGTAATTTATGAAGACACCCGCTTACCGGCCTCTTACGCTAATTTTTATATAGCTAACTCGGCCGTGATTGTGCCTACTTACCGTTCAAAGAACGATGATAAAGCGCTTGATATATTAACCAAATGCTTTTCCGACCGCAAGGTTGTAGGCATTGACAGTACCGACATTATCTGGGGCCTCGGCAGTTTCCACTGCCTCAGCCAGCAGGAACCGGAATAACAGGCCCACCCAACCCTCCCCTGAAGGGAGGCTTTTTTGTTTGTTGTCATTTCGACAGAGCGACAGTGGTATTGAGCATCGGGGCGAAAGAGAAATCTTCTACGCCTTGTAAAGCAGCGATGCATTGGCTTAAAGCAGGGCGTATAAGATTTCTGCTTCTCCACACACACTTTACCCTACTCATTCGTCGAAATGACAATTCGCTTTTTTAAATGAAGCTTTTCCTTTTTATCTTGTTTCTTCCATCTTGACCTCTTGCCGCTTTCTATATCTTGCTTCTTGACTCTTGACTTCCTGGCTCTTGCCGCTCCGCTTCTTTTTCACCGCCTTTATCCCCTACTTTACCGACATCTCCCCTTACATCGCCAATAATTGATTGACCCGCCTGCCATGTTGCTGTAGTTTTGGGTAACATTAAAACTTAAAGCGATGAACAACGATATAATAAACACCGAAAACAAAAGAAATGGCAAAATCATGTTAGGAATAATTTTACTGGCCGCCGGTGGTTTATTTCTGATAGATCAGCTCAATGCCTTCCTTATTCCCGACTGGCTTTTTAGCTGGCCAATGTGGTTCATAGCCTGGGGCGCTTACATGGGTGCCAAACATGACTTTAAAAAACCATCATGGATCTTTATGATACTGTTAGGCATCATATTCCTGGTAAATGATAACGTTTATAACGCCGACCGCATAACCTGGCCAATTGCATTGATGCTGCTTGGTACCTGGATAGCCATCAAACCGGCCAAACAAACCGACCGGGACTTCTGGGAAAAGAACGAAAAAGCTAAACAACACTTCGACTTTGAACAACCCAAAACCGAAGCTTAAACTCAATCATCCATCATATATCAAAGCCGGGGCATTTTTAAAAAGCTCCGGCTTTTTGTTTGTCCTCCCATCGATTTAAAAATATTATAAGTCGACATAAAACCATGGCATTTTAAAAAGTCCCTTTTTCTCCATTACACGCACCGTTGAGCCAACACTTGTATGGTAATAAAAAGATTTGGGAACTATAATATATTCCGCTTCGTGATGATCCCCCCAACTATCTATCCGGATATGATAATTAGTTGCATGCTTATAGGAGATAAATTTATCGGTTACAGTTGTAGAATAGATTTGAGCACTTGACTTATCAAAAGAACAATTAACATTGGCTATTACCCCTATAGCATAAGCTGCTGAAAATATAATCATTAGTAAAAATTGCCCGATACGTGAACTATATGTGTTATTAAATCCTTTCACTGCTAATACTCCGAGAATAACTGAACCTAAAATCAGACTTGGAACAGTTAATTTATCATAGTTAGTTATGTGATAATAATTCAGAGATTTTAAAACCAATAATAATACTCCGAGATATAAGCCCGGCATTACATTGTTATAAGCGCTGTTTCTTTTAGAAATTAATGTTACAAGCCCCTTACTGAAATAAATAATCGAAATACCAATTAAAGGAAAAACCAATAATATTGCATCAGCCGCGCTGGTATCCCTCAGAAAAAACAAGAACAATACAAAAAGTACAAACCCAACAAAGTTGTATATCCCCGATAACCGTGTTATTGCTTTAAACTTGTCTGTCCTCTCCCCTTCGCTATATCCCAAATTAGCATTATTTATTATATCATTTTTCTCCTTTTCGTAATCTTCTTTATTTAAATCCTTAAGATTAGTGCGCAACCAAGAGGTTAGGTTATTAAGATTCCCGATGCTTGAATAGTCGCGAATTTTTATTTTGGAATAGCCTGCTTCTACAGGCTCAATAACAATTACCTTATTGTTAATCCTGAAACCTTTAATATCAGCACGCAAAAGCTCTTTGGTACCAAATACGGTCGTTCTTACAATACTGTAATCAGATATTATAAGCTTACTTTTAAATTGGTTTATTAATGTTACCACACCTCCCGTTCCAAATACAACGGGGAATATAATAAGTCCATTAGTCGGTTTAGTTAGCAGGAATAATGAAAAAACAATTGCTGATGTCCCCATTGCTCCATAAAAAATTCGCCAGTATAGCGATATAGTGTATTCCTGTTTCATTTTTTAATATGATAAAGTTTAGTATGGTTATTTACTGATAAAAAACTGTCGCAACATACAAATTTTTATTTTTGCCCGATGATAAATAATCAACCGCAACTTTTTCACCGCCAAAACATCCCCACTCACCGATTTCTTTAAATACATCGCCAATTTTTGTTTGGCTCAACTATAATGTTACCTTAGTTTTGGATATGATTTTAATTTGCAGATAATACAATGAACAACGATATAGAACATCCAAAAGATCCCAACAAAGGCAAATCTGTTGCCGGGATCATTTTACTTGCTGTAGGCGGCATATTGCTGCTTCAGCAATTCCGAATTTTTTTCATACCCGCTCATCTTTCCCTGTGGCCCTTATGGCTTATTTTCTGGGGGATATACATAGGCGCCAAGCATAATTACAAAAAGGCATCGTGGGTATTGCTGGTAGCTTTAGGTACTGTATTCCTGATCACCCAAAACATTAACAACTCCGATCGGATAGTAGGCCCCTTAGCTGTAATTGGATTTGGTATGTGGCTGATATTAAGACGCAACAAACATTTTGATCCGCAGCAGTGGAAAAACGATTTCAAAGGAGAAAAATGGACCAACTGGGATAAAAAAGAGCCCTTCCAATTTGAAAAAGCCGAAACTGTTGACTACACCGTAAAAGAAGAAGGCAGCGAGATCCCCCCGGTTGATCCCTACGCTCAAAAACAACAGCAATACAACACCAAATACTCCGGCGACGATTATATCGATACCGTATCCATTTTTGGCGGGGTTAACAAAACCATCCTTTCCAAACAGTTCCGCGGTGGCGATATCGTAAACATATTTGGCGGTGCCGAGCTTGATTTTACCCAGGCAGATATTAACGGCCGTATTATCATTGACATTACCCAGATCTTCGGCGGCACCAAAATTATTGTGCCATCAAACTGGCAGGTAGTATCTGACCTGGCAGCAGTTTTTGCCAGTGTTGATGATAAGCGCATCAGGAGCACCGCAAGTGTAGGCAGCGAGAAGGTGCTGGTACTTAAAGGCGTATCCATATTTGCGGGTGTAGATATCCGCAGTTATTAATTAATCAAGGCAGCTAATTACGAAAAGCATAAAAACATGAACTGGTACGTAGCAAAATTAGTTTTCAGGGTGATAAGCGGGGATGGCGACCATCAGGCGCAGTTTGATGAGCAATTAAGGTTAATCAGCGCAGATAATGAACTGGTGGCTTATGAAAAAGCCAACCGCATAGGTCACGCCAACCAGGATAGCTTTAAGAATATTGAAAAGCAAACCGTTAAATGGCAATTTATTGATGTAGCCGAGCTTAACCAACTTGGCGAACTTACCGACGGCGCCGAATTGTATTACAACATACACGAAACACCCGATGCCGACCTGTACATTGCCTGGGCACATCATAAGTCGGCCTTATTGGGCATCAGAAATTAAACCTTAAAACCACAGAAAGTAACCGTTTTGGAAGTTCCATCAATACAAACATCAAAACTATATGCGGCATTTGTAATATGCGGTGTGGCCTGGGCTGCATTACAAACTTACATCATTCATAGTTTTGGTTTTTTATGGTTCACCGCCGCAACAGATGGCCTGTTGAGCGCCGTGTTGCTTTCATGTGCCTGCTGGCTTATCAACAATAACTTACGCTACTATCAGCCGGGTAAGGGCAGCTATATTAACCTGTTTATCTGGTGCGTTGCGCTGGCAGGGATCTGCACCGCCGGCTGCCGTTACCTGTTACCGCTCATTAACAGCGACACAATTTACACCGGTTTCCTGGCCCAGTCGTTAACCATCCGCTTTTTTACCGACTTTTTAGCTATCGGCTGGATGGCTATGATCAGCTTACTGTGGTTTTCACAGCTCGACCAGAAAGAAACCCTGAAACGCAAAACCGAAGCCGAGCAGTTGGCCCGCGAGGCCGAGCTTTATAACCTGCGTCAGCAATTACAACCCCACTTCCTGTTCAACAGTCTTAACTCTATAAACGCGCTTATTGGCTTTAAGCCTGATGAAGCCCGCAGGATGATCCACCAGTTATCCGATTTTTTACGCGGAACGCTTAAAAAGGACGATCAGTTACAGGTTAGCCTTACCGAGGAATTGGCACATCTTAATTTATACCTCGATATAGAAAAAGTACGCTTTGGCCACCGTTTACAAACCGAAATAAGCTGCGACCCCAAATGCGGAAGTGCCATATTACCATCCATGCTGTTACAGCCTTTGGTTGAAAATGCCATTAAATTTGGCCTGTACGACACCATAGGCGAAGTTACCGTGAGCATTCGCGGTGAAATTGAGGATGGCTACCTGAACTTAATGGTACAGAACCCATATGACCCACAAACATCGAAACCAAAAAAAGGTACAGGTTTTGGTTTGCGGGGAGTGCAACGGCGATTATATTTGCTGTATGCCCGCAATGATTTAATGGAAACCCATGCGAGCGATGATCTGTACACAACCATTATAAAAATACCGCAACTATGAAGCGAGCTTTAATTATTGATGATGAACCTTTAGCCCGCATGGTTGTAAGGGAATACCTGCTTGATTTTAAAGACATTGAACTGATACAGGAATGCAACGACGGCTTTGAAGGCCTCAAAGCCATTCAGCAGCACCAGCCCGACCTGGTTTTTTTAGATATCCAGATGCCTAAAATTACCGGCTTCGAAATGCTTGAACTGGTTGAACAACCTCCTGCCGTAATATTTGCCACCGCATTTGACGAATACGCCATCAAAGCTTTTGAAGCCCACGCGGTTGACTATTTATTAAAACCATTCAGTAAAGAACGGTTTAATAAAGCGGTTGAAAAGTTCCTGGCCTCAGCCGCGCCAAAACCTGCCGTTAAGCAAACGGAAGAGTTGCTGGAGACCGCCGCTACCCAGTCGCCCGCCCAGCATGAGCGTATTGTGGTTAAAACCGGCACCAAGGTAAAGATCATCCCCGTTGCCGATGTTGAGTATTTACAGGCCGATGATGATTATGTAAGTGTGATCACCAAAGAAGGCTCGTACCTCAAAAACAAAACCATGAGCTTTTTTGAGCAAACCCTTGATCCTAATCATTTTGTTCGAGTTCATCGTTCCTACATCGTAGCTATACAACAAATCACCCGTATCGACCCATACGAAAAAGACGCACACCTGGCCATCCTGAAATCAGGCGCTAAAATCCCGGTAAGTAAAACAGGGTATGTGAAGTTGAAACAGGTGCTGGGGATATAGAACCAACTACTTACAACAAAAAAATGTCATTGCGAGGAGGGACGACGAAGCAATCGCATGCTATACAGAGCGGCTATGCATCCGTGCGATTGCCGCGCTGCGCTCGCAATGACATGGAGATTATAACCTGCATTTTTAGCCAATAAAAAAATCTCCCCTCCCGCATAATTTCCTTCCAACAACTCCGTTAACTATAATTATAGTTAAAAACCTGACCAATGCCTAAACCAATTACATTGCTGCTATTAATTATATTGGCAGCACTTCACAAAACCGAAATCCCCGACAGCAAAAGAGCCAACGATGTACGTTTTAAAGTATGGCCTAAGCTTCAGAAAGAGCTTAAAGACAAAGGCTTTGCCCCTTATGGCTCAGTGTACCTCCGTATCATTAAAGACATCAGCGTACTTGAAGTATGGGTAAAATCGGCTAATAAATACCAGCTCTTTAAAACTTATGACGTATGCACATATTCAGGCGGGTTAGGTACCAAAACCCGCAGCGGCGACGGTAAAAGCCCGGAAGGCTTATATACCATAGAGCCCAAACAACTAAACCCGGTAAGCAACTATTACCTGGCTATTAATGTAGGCTATCCTAATGCTGTGGAAAAAGCCAAAGGTTATACCGGCAGTGCCATCATGGTACATGGGCATTGTGCTTCTATAGGTTGCTATGCCATGACCGATGCACGGATAGAAGAAATTTATACCCTGGTTTACGAGGCATTTGTAGCCGGCCAAAAGCAAGTCCGTGTTGATATTTTCCCTTTCCGGATGGATGACGCAAACTTAAAGCGCTATGCGGCTTACAGACAGGATGCCTTTTGGCGCAGCCTCAAACCGGCTTACGAATTATTTGAAAAACGACAGCTACCAGTTGATTATCATCTTAAGGGGAAGGAATACGCTTATTAACCGTTGATTTTTTGATTACGCGGATGGGGCTCAAATATTTAGCTTGTGATCGGTATTATCACCAGAAGTATTCGAAAGATTTTAATTCCCTCCCTTGGGAGGGGTGCGGCTGGATTTCGTGGCGGCAGGGAGGGGTTTATACTTCATTTCAGGCGAATAAGTCTGTGAATAAAACCCCTCCCTACACCCTCCCAGGGGAGGGAATCGCACAATCCCTCGCTTTTTCTATTTCTTCCGAACACTTCTGGCGTTAACACACGCTCAATGTCAATCCGAATAAGGATTTGCATTCCCCGGGGAGGAGACTTCGGCCACCAGGCATAACATGGAGACTTTATTTACAAAGTTTACATTTTTATTTACAATCCTGGTTCTTCTGACAGTAAGGTATCAAAGTAATTTCGCTGGATCAACTTTGATATGATATGAAAAATAAAAGAAACGTTTTGTCCTGCCTGATTATTCTGCTGGCAGGAGTAATTTATTCCCCTGCACAGGCCCAGCAAAAGCATGCCGAAAGCGTAATCCCTTTCGCCGGACCTAACCGAATCACCCGTAATATCATACAAGATAAAAAAGGCAACATTTGGATTGCTGCATTTGATGGTATTTTTCGGTACGATGGGAAATCCTTTACCAATATCACAAGTAAAGTGAGTTCGGCCCGCTTTTTTTCTGTTTTAGAAGATAGGAAAGGCAACTTGTGGTTCGGCTCTATCGGTTCAGGTGTTTACCGTTACGACGGGAAATCCTTTCGTAATTTTACAATAAAGGATGGCCTTCTCAATAATGATGTTGTAAGTATTTATGAAGATAAAAAAGGCAGCATCTGGTTCGGCGTTTGGGGTGGAACAAGCCGGTATGATGGAATATCATTTCGGAATTATATCATAAACGGATATGGGATGAATGAAGACCCAACAGGGAAAACATTTCCGGATAGGGCACCTTACGAAGTTAATTCAATTATTGAAGACAGAACGGGCAAGCTTTGGTTTGCCACAAGAGGCAACACCTTTGTGTACGACGGAAAAATATTTAACGTTTTCAGCCGTAATGGTAAACCTTTTACCAATGTTCGTTCTGTAATGGAAGATAAAAAGGGCAATATCTGGCTCGCCGGCGGTGATGGACTGTGGCGCTATGATGGTAGTTCATTTACCAATTTCACCCGGAAATTTGCGGGTTACGTTTACGAAGATAAAAAAGGAAACATTTGGACAAGTTCAGAAAGTGCTGATAACCCCAACAGGGTACTTTCTGGTTTTAGCGCTAATACAGCGGCCTGGGCGCTTTCCCGTTACGATGAAAAATCCTTGTCTGATAAAAAGCCATCAGTAACCGAAATAACTAATAAGCCAATGGTTTTTGGGATTTTAGAAGATGATAAAGGAAATATTTGGTTTGGTGCTATAGGTGGAGTGTACCGGTATGATGGAAACACTATAACAGACTTTAAAGGGATGTAGCTGATGATCCGTCTCACACTGGCAGAAGAATACGTATTCAGCTATCATTCCATCAGCAACACCATCAAAGCTTCTTCAACCCGCTCTTCTTCAAGTAAATGCTTAGCTTTCAAATGTAATTGCAGCTCACGGGTCTGGCTGTCGCCGATGGTGGCATCAAGTACTTCTTTTATCTCCGGGGTAAGCGCAAAGGCTTCGATAGCCTCATCGCCGGGTATAGCTTCGAGGTTACCCAATTGCCCGAGGTTGTTACCTGTAAGGATCCTCGAGTTGCGGATAGCATAAGGCAGTGCATCAACACCTATACCCATTTTGGTATTGGGTTTGGCTACTTTAAACAGGTTATCTTTAGTAACCCGGCAATACCAGTCGCCGCCAAGCCGGGCAACCAGGTCCATTTTGGCCTGGTTTATTTTGCCATCCGCGTCTAAAACGGCATCATTAATGTGCATCATCTTGATTTCGGCGAATACAAGATTGCCGGCGCCATGGCCTTGTCCCAATTCAACAACCTCCTTAACTACACATTCCATTTGCACATATGACTCCGCCACGCGTGGCGGTTTTACCAATTGGGATGGTACAGGTGTTAAACCCGATTTAATAAACTCATTAACACCCTGCGGATACTCTACGCTTGAGAGCGAAGTTTGCTGCACCATATCATAATTAACAATATTGATCACGCATTCGGGCACTTCTTTTACATTTTCGAGCGTGTGTTTGGTGGTATTATCCCTCACCCGCCGTGATGGCGAAAAAATACATATGGGCGGATTAACGCTGAAAATATTAAAGTAACTGAAAGGGCTCAGGTTTACATTCCCGGCTTTATCAACCGTTGAGGCCAGGCAAATCGGTCGCGGAGCTACCGCAAAGTTCAGGTAGCTTTGCAGTTGAACAGGAGAAAGATCGGATATGTGGATGGTGGGCATGGACGTTTTACTTTCACCGTCATTGCGAGGTACGAAGCAATCCCCAATTGGCAGAGAAGCTATACAAGTCCCTCTGTATAGTTTGGGATTGCTTCGTACCTTATAATGACGGAATTATAAGTTATTGATTATTAAGTATATTTTCTCGATCAATTTTATAACATGGGCGTTGCCTGCGGCCCGGGCTTTCCGTTACAAGTCCTCGCCTTTCCTACCCGCAATCCCTGCACGCGCTGTGGGCTTTTCACTGCAATCCCTAACGCGGCCCCGCACGTCATAATACATTTTAAAGGTCATAACCATTTTTTCCCGGGGTTTCCTGGTGGGTTATAGCAATGACGCATTTTATGCTTACTGGTATTATTTCTTACTTCTTCAACTTCAATATCGAAAAATCACTATTGGATTTTTTAATAATATTCCCGAGCATGCCTAAACCGGTAACCTCCATTTCAACCAAATCACCCGGCTGCAGCCATTGTGGTTCATAATCTGCATTATTAAGTACACCGGTGCCATTCAGTTCAAGAAAACAGCCTGTACCAACCGTGCCCGAACCTATTACATCACCCGGTAATACATCGCATCCATAGGCAGCACGTTCAATGATCTCGGCAAAGGTCCAGTCCATATCGGCCATATTACCTGCGGATACCTGTTTGCCATTCACCACGCATTTCATCTCCAGGTTATAGGCATTCCCTGTATGACCAGGTTTTGCAGGTACTTTATATTGCTCCAGTTCGTCGGGTGTTACCAGCCAGGGACCAATCACCGTCGAAAAATCTTTACCTTTCGCCGGGCCAAGGTTCAGCAGCATTTCTTCCATTTGCAGGGTGCGGGCGCTCATATCATTCATGATCATATATCCCGCTATAAAACTATCGGCTTCGGCAGCTGTAATGTTACGCCCTTTTTTATTGAGAACAACGGCAACTTCCAGCTCAAAATCAAGTTTTTGAAAATGATCGGGCATACATTCAATTTCGCCGGGGCCTTGTATGGCGTTGTGATTGGTGAAATAAAAAATAGGATACTGATCAAACTCAGGTATCATATCCAGCTTACGGTTGCGCCTTGCCGAAGCCACGTGCTGGCGAAATGCATAACCGTCACGACATGATGTTGGATGGGGTACCGGTGCCATCAGCTCAAAAAACAGTTCCTCTTTAGCCTCTATCTTTCCCGACCGGATATCTTCGTTAACCCGTGCAGCATGCTCCATCAGTTCGGGGCCTCCCCATAAAAACTCGTTCATATTGTCGGGGATCAGCTTATCGCAGGAGTTTAAATTGTAGATATGGCCATTAACAAAAACGCCAAGATGTTCACGGTCTTCGGTTTTATAGGATACTAATTTCATAGAGTAGCTTAATTGGTATAATCAAAGCTAATGATTTTGATTGAGGGAATTATAGTGAATGGTTGATTAAGTTGAGAGGTCCCTCTCGCGGGCGTATATAAAGATATACTGCCACCGCTCGGCTCCAGCCCATAGCCGTTAACTTAAGGAAAAAACTCTTCAAAGCGAGGGAATGTGCGACTCCCCTCTTGAGAGGGGTGGAGGGGTGTGTTATTCTACGTGCAGCTTATCGCTTGTATAACACACCCCTGCTCCCGCTCTTTCCCACTACGCCCCCTCTCAAGAGGGGATTTTAAAGCGCATGTGCTAAATTAATCTCTTAGGTTAATGGCTATGGGCTGGAGCCGAGCGGCGGCGTAAGGATTAAAAAATAACTAACCAGTCACCTAATCAACCACTCACTATTCAACCCAAAACTTGCATCCTAAATATAATCCCGCTAACTTAGTATCATGTTACGCGTACAAATGCATTTTCTGTTTTCATTGGGGTTAACCTCCATGAGCGATGCGTCATCGTTCAGAGATGCTATGCTTGCCAAGATCGTGCTGGCGCAATACTAATTCCCCCTCCTCTTTCCTCTATTATTTTTAACCATTATTTATTAAATGGTCAGGCTATGCGTTACGACTTTTTAGCCCGAACACAAATCAGCATTTTATACGTTTTATTGTTAACCAATTAAACCAATCCATGCCTCTATATCATAGTTTAGGATCAATTCCGCCTAAGCGGCATACGCAATTCCGTAAGCCCGATGGTAGTTTATATGCCGAAGAGCTGGTATCAACCGAAGGTTTTTCAAGCCTTTATTCACTGGTGTACCACGCCTATCCGCCCACCATTGTAAAAACCCTTGGCGAGCCTTATAGTGTGGAACCTAAAATAGCACGCGAAAAACACCTGAAGCATACCAGTTTGATAGGTTTCAATATCCAGCCCGAGGATGACTACCTGCAAAGCCGCAAGCCGGTACTGGTAAACAGCGATCTGCATATTTCGCTGGCAGCGCCGCGCCAAAGCATGACCGACTATTTTTATAAGAACAGCCAGGCCGATGAGGTAGTTTTTATTCACGAAGGTACAGGCATTTTAAAAACAGGTTTCGGCAATATCAAGTTCCAATACGGCGACTACCTGGTGATCCCCCGCGGCACCATTTACCAGATGGAGTTTGACGGCATGGGCAACCGACTTTTTATTGTAGAAAGTTTTAGTCCTATTCGTCCGCCAAAGCGTTACCGTAACCAGTACGGGCAGCTAATGGAACATTCACCTTATTGCGAGCGCGATATCAAACTACCGGCCAATCTGAAAACTTATGATGAGCATGGCGATTTCAAGATCCTGATCAAAAAGCAAGGCCTCATTTATCCTTATATCTATGGCACCCATCCTTTTGATTTTATTGGCTGGGATGGCTTCCATTATCCCTGGGCGCTGTCCATCCATGATTTTGAACCTATAACCGGGCGCTTACACCAGCCGCCTCCGGTACACCAAACCTTTGAGGGTAATAACTTCGTGATCTGCTCCTTTGTGCCCCGCAAGTTTGATTACCACCCGTTATCTATCCCTGCTCCTTACAACCACAGCAATGTAGACAGCGACGAGGTTTTGTACTATGTAGATGGCGATTTCATGAGCCGCAAAAGCGTGGTAAAAGGGCAGATCACCCTGCACCCCGGTGGCATTCCACACGGCCCGCATCCCGGCTCGGTCGAAAAATCAATAGGCAAAGAATCAACGGACGAACTGGCTGTGATGATCGACCCATTCAGGCCGCTGATGCTTACGGAAGACGCGATTAAGATTGAGGACGAAAATTATTATAAGAGCTGGCAAGAGTAAGGCGAAAGGTTAAAGGCGAAAGCTGAAAGGTTTTAAACTCCGGCCACTAATACAATAACTCAAAAATCATTGCAATAATTAACCATGAACACACAAACTTTAGATAAAAAAGTCTCCCCTACCGGGGGAGATTTAGAGGGGGCTGACTTCCTGCCCCTTAACGGCACCGATTATGTGGAATTTTATGTTGGCAATGCCAAACAGGCAGCCCATTATTATAAAACCGCCTTCGGCTTTCAAAACCTGGCTTATGCCGGGCCCGAAACCGGCGTGCGCGACAGGGCATCATACGTTTTGCAGCAGGGTAAGATCAGGATAGTGCTTACCACTCCCCTGCACTCTGAGCACCCTATTGCCGATCATGTTAAAAAACATGGCGATGGTGTAAAAGTGCTGGCCCTTTGGGTTGACGACGCCTATGATGCCTTTGAGCAAACCACCAAACGAGGCGCCCAGCCATACCAGCAACCGCAAACTCTGACTGATGAAAACGGCGAGGTACGTACCAGCGGCATCAAATTATACGGCGAAACCGTGCACATGTTCATTGAACGTAAAAACTACAAGGGCTTGTTTTTACCGGGATATCAAAAGCTGGAAAATAATTACAATCCGGCAGATACCGGTCTGCTATATGTTGACCATTGCGTGGGCAACGTAGGCTGGCATAAAATGAACGAATGGGTTAACTTTTATGAAGAGGTTTTAGGTTTCCGAAATATCCTCACTTTTGATGATAAAATGATCTCGACCGAATATTCGGCTTTGATGAGCAAGGTGATGAGCAACGGAAACGGCTATGTAAAATTCCCGATCAATGAACCTGCCGAAGGTAAAAAGAAATCGCAGATTGAGGAATACCTGGAGTTTTACGAGGACGAAGGTGTACAGCACCTGGCCCTTGCCACCCATGATATTGTAGCTACTGTTACCGAACTGCAAAACCGGGGCGTTGAATTCTTAACTGTTCCTTCAACTTATTATGATGATCTGATTGACCGTGTTGGCCATATTGACGAAGACCTTGAGCCGTTGAAACGCTTAGGTATTTTGGTTGATCGCGATGACGAAGGATACCTGTTGCAGATCTTCACCAAACCTGTTGAAGACAGGCCAACCCTGTTCTTTGAAATTATTCAGCGCAAGGGTGCCAAATCATTCGGCGCAGGTAATTTTAAAGCCCTATTTGAGGCCATTGAACGTGAACAAGAAGCAAGGGGAAATCTTTGATTTCGGATTTCGGAATCTCGATTTCGGATTTTTAATATTGAAATTATGATTAGGAGCCGGGCATTGCCCGGCTTTTTATTTGGTTGGCAATAGATTATATTTGATATAATCAACAATCACTTTTTATGAAGAAAGCTTTACTTATCATTGTCGCTCTTGCGTTAAGCCTTAACTGCTTAGCCCAGAATACTGCTGCTTCAAAACCTGTTTACGATGCTGTCCTGGCCAAAAAACTCGGAGCCGATGATTATGGTATGAAAAAATATGTGATGGCCTTTTTAAAAGAAGGGCCAACACAACTCAAAGATTCGGCGGCTAATATGCAGCTGCAGATGGCGCACCTTAAAAATATTGGCCGCCTTGCTGCCGAGGGTAAGTTAGTTGTGGCCGGTCCGTTTCTGGATAACAAACCCTTACGCGGCATTTTTATTTTTAATGTAGAAACCGTGGAAGAAGCCCAAAAACTTACCGAAACCGACCCGGCCATCAAAGCAGGGGCCTTAGTTATGGAGCTGCACCCTTTTTATTGCAGCGCGGCACTGATGCAGGTAGTGCCAATTCACAATACACTCCAAAAGAAAAGCATGACCAATTAAATGGATGCCGTACCATTTTTACTTGAACAGCTTAAAGAAAAAGCTGATGCCGCGTACCTAAAAGGGATGGCCCGTTTTGGTATTGATAGCTCACAAGCTTTGGGGGTAAAATTGCCAGAGATCCGTAAACTGGCGAAGGTCATTAAAAAAGATCATGAGTTGGCTTTGGCACTTTGGGATACACAAATACATGAAGCCCGGTTACTGGCCTCCATGATAGCCGATCCTAAACAGGTTACCCCCGAACTAATGGACAGCTGGACCAGCGACTTTTATTCATGGGATATTTGCGACCAGGTTTGCGGTAATCTTTTTGACCGCACCCCATTCGCCATTGATAAAGCCGTGGAATATAGCAGTCATGAGCAGGAATTTGTAAAACGTGCCGGTTTTGTTTTAATGGCCGAATATGCAGTTCACAATAAAACAGCGCCCGACGAAATATTTATAGACTTGTTTCCTATTATGGAGCGGGAAGCCTGGGATAATCGAAACTTTGTTAAAAAAGCTATTAACTGGGCTTTACGCCAAATAGGCAAACGGAATAATATATTAAAAGTTAAAGCCATTAACACTGCACAAAATATTTATGGCCAGCCCAGCAAATCAGCCAAATGGATTGCAAAAAACGCGCTTGATGAACTAATAAGAAAATAATGATTTAATATTTTCCATAAAGTTAAATTCTCGGCAAATTGCCTGTAAAATAGGACATTATAAAACCCAATAATAGTTCACCCATATTTACTAAACTGGTGGCCGCTATTTTTTACAATTCAATTACATCAAACAATTTTGTGAAGGATACCTTCATTTTTTTAACACAAAAATGAAGTGTGAGCATATTTTCGTAAAATATCACTTCAATTAAGAGTAGATATGGCCAAATATTCTTCAAGCCGTAAATACCAGTAAAAGAATACATTATAAAGTATCAAAAATATTATATTTGAAGCAGGCCAAATGTGGAATAAATGATTGATAAGAAGCCACGGCCATACAACTGATGGTTATAAATTATAAAAACTTCAAATCATGGCACATGTTTTAGTCATATGCACGTGTCAAAAACAAGTTGAATTAGTGAACAGATTGTTGATATGAGTTTTTTTGAAAAGGGCAAACTTTCCGGCGATGATGTACATCTTACCCCTTTGATCAATGATCTGGATACGGGGATCTGGAAGTACAATTTCAATACAAGGGAAGTAAAATGGTCAACAGGCTTCTATACGCTGTTAGGTTATCAAGTCAATGAAATTGAATGTGATGCTTATACTTTTTTTGAACATCTGCTTTACCACGGCGATAAACCGTTTTTTTTCAACGCCATTAACAACAGGATAGCGGAAGACACACCACCGCTCCAATTACGTTTTTTAACAAAAAAAAACGGGTACCAGTGGTTTGAAACCACTATCAGGAAACTGGACGATGAGCATGGCAGTATAGTTTACGGTTCGCTTGTAAACATCAACCGTTACAAACAAGATGACTTATTATCGGCACATAACCAAATCACCAATGATGATGCCTTTAAAACAGCACGCTTAGGCATCTGGGAAATTGATCCTCAAAACATCAGTACCATTGCGCTGTCAAAACAGGTATATGACTTATTTGATCTTCAAAATCATTTAAAACTAAGCGTTGAAGAGTTTATTAGTTTTTTTGAGCCTCCGTACCGGCCTGTTTTACAAAATGCTATTAACCATACTGTTGAAGATAGCAGGCCATTTGATATTGAGTTGCTCTTACGTTCGGCCAAAAACAATATGTTATGGCTAAAAGTAAAGGCTGTACCTGTGATTGATCACCTGGGCAAATGCACATCTGTTAAAGGGGTTATCCAGGATATCGACAGCGAAAAAAGAAAGTTGCTGAAACTTGAACAGTCGATAAATTTACTGACGGACCAAAACCGCCGCCTGCAAAACTTCGCGTACATTGTTTCACATAATCTTCGTTCGCATACGGGCAACCTTCAATTTATGGTAAACCTGTTTGAACAAACCGAAACAACTGAAGAACGGGAGGAGATCTTTTCGCATATTAAAACCATCAGCGACAGCCTGGACCTGACCATCGAACACATCAACGAAATAGTTAAGATTCAAACCGAAATTACCAAAGAGCGAAAGGTGGTTGAGTTGGAACCCATGTTCAAAAACATTTGCTCGGCGTTAAAAAATAATATTGAAACCATAAACGCCCATGTTGAGGGTGACTTTACGCAATGCCGCGAGATTAGTTATATACCGGCTTACATGGAAAGTATTTTACAAAACCTGCTTACCAACTCTTTAAAATACAGTCACCCCGACAGGCAGCCCGTTATAAAATGCTATACCTTAACAGAAGGAAAACATATTTATCTCATTTTTGAAGATAACGGCCTTGGTATAGATCTTGACCGCTATGGCGATAAGATTTTTGGGATGTATAAAACATTTCATCAAAATACGGATGCAAAAGGCATTGGCTTATTTATAACCCGTAACCAGATTGAAGCATTAGGCGGAAGCATTAAAGTTGACAGCACAGTAAATGTTGGCACAAAATTTACTATCAGATTGGTATAATTAAATTACCAATAGATGATTGCAGAGCGAAGTCCGGCTAACACCTGGATTGTGGATGATGATAGTATTTACGTTTACGGCCTAAAAAAATTAATAAGCATAAAGGAACTGAATACCCAATTAAGCCATTTTGTAAATGGAGAAGAAGCCATTTGCGCATTGAAAAAAGCAAACGAAGATCATAACCTACCTGATGTAATATTACTGGATATTAATATGCCGGTTATAGATGGATGGGAGTTTATGCATGAATTTGCGAAAATAAAACCCCGAACGGGGAAAAAGATCGCTGTTTATATGGTGAGCTCATCCGTTGATCTTAACGATATCCACCGGGCTAAAAATATTTCTGAAGTTTCTGACTATCTGTTCAAACCTGTAAGAATAAATCAGTTAAAAGAGGTTTTTGACAACGTTTAACTGCAAGTGAACGAGCAAGTAAATAAATACGGAACCTAAAAGGCTCCGTATTTATTATTGCTTCATTAACACCGAAGTAGAAATAAAGTATTGGGAGGTATCTTTAAATGTTAGCTGAACTTTTCCGCCTACATTGCTCACCACGCCGTATGAAACAGATTTATTAGACAAAGTAAACTTTATCCGGTTACCGCTTTGCACCCAGGAACCTGAAGCAGATGCCCCCTTTTGCCCAATAATAGTATAACTATCATCAGTCCGTGAAACATAACAATCTTCAGCGCCTACGTAAGCGGCTGTCCATGTGCCGTCACCTTTCAGGGTAGTTTGGTTATCACTTATGCATGGAGATACAACGTTTGTATAGGTATCTGAGTGACCGGTGGTGATGTTTATATTCGTTTCTGATATCAGCGAATACTTACCTGCATAAGCATTTACAGGTTCACCCTTTTCTTTTTTGCAGGCATTACCCGCAAGTAATGCTACTGTGGCCAGGCTTAAAAAATATATTTGTTTTTTCATAAACGCAGGAAACAACCGTATGCTATTATTCGATATAGCTTTCCAGTATTTTAAAGCCACCTGTTGTTTCCAGCTCAATTTTATCGATGCTTTTTGGTAACAGGATACATTCGCCCATTTTAACCGCGTATGCCTGGTTGTTATATTTTACAGTATAACCGCCTTCAACACAAACATGGATCACAAATGAATCAAGTGCCGAATAGTCTTTCGATGTACTTTCGTCAAAATCGAGCACATTGGTAGTAAAATAAGGGCAGGTAACCAGTTTTACAGTCTCGTTCTTTTTAGGTTCGTATTGGGTTTTATATTCGGGATAATGCTTGTAATCAATAGCGGCAAGAGCTTCTTCGGTATGTAACTCGCGTTTATTGCCTTTATCATCAACACGGTCAAAATCGTAAATACGGTAAGTAATATCAGATGTTTGCTGAATTTCGGCAATCAGCAAACCTTTGCCAATAGTATGCACCCTGCCTGCCGGTAAAAAGAAAACATCGTCAGCTACTGCCTTCTCTTTATTAAGGATATCCATGATGTGGCCGCTGTTTAAAGCATCTACATATTTCTGCTCGGTCATTTCCTGGTTAAAACCGGTGATCAATGTCGAACCCGGATCAGCTTCAATAATATACCACATTTCGGTTTTACCAAATGAGTTATGGCGTACTTTAGCCAGCTTATCGTCAGGGTGTACCTGTACCGAAAGATCATCATTGGCATCAATAAACTTCACCAATAAAGGGAAGATGTTACCGAAATGGTCATAAACTTTTTTGCCAACCAGCTCGTCTTTGTATTGCTCCAGTAAATCGGCTAATGATTCACCTTCAAGGGCGCCTGAAGCAACAACCGAAACATCAGATTTCACTCCCGATATTTCCCAGGTTTCGCCGCAGTTTGGCAGGCTGCCAAAATCTTTATGCAAATAGGTTTTGATCTTTTGACCGCCCCATATCTTGTCTTTATATATGGTTTTAAATTTTAATGGATATAATGCCGACATAGTGTTATGTATTTTTGCCCGCTAAGTTAGGAGTTAAATAGAAAATTGAAAACGCTAAATTGGTTTACTCAGCTTAATGTGTAACAAAAAAGCCCATACTATAATGTATGAGCTTTTTCTTATTTAAATCGCCTGGCAATTATTTACCTAAGCGTTTTTTCAGGTTCTCGTCAATTGCAGCCAAAAACTCTTCGGTGTACAGGTAATCGGTACCATGCTCCACTTTTGGTTTAATGGTGATGGCCAAATCTTTGGTCATTTTGCCGCTTTCAACAGTTTCAATACAAACTTCTTCCAAAGCCTTGCAGAAATTGATCAATTCAGTGTTCTTATCTAAGATGCCACGGAATTCCAAACCTCTTGTCCATGCAAAAATAGAGGCAATTGGATTGGTTGAAGTTGGCTTACCGGCCTGGTGATCACGATAGTGACGGGTTACAGTACCGTGGGCAGCTTCAGCTTCCATTACAGTACCATCAGGAGTAATCAGGGTTGAGGTCATTAAACCTAATGAACCAAAGCCTTGTGCTACAGTATCTGACTGTACGTCGCCATCGTAGTTTTTACAAGCCCAAACAAAGTTACCGTTCCATTTAAGGGCCGATGCAACCATGTCGTCAATTAAGCGGTGCTCATACGTGATACCGGCTGCTTCAAACTTTTGTTTGTAATCATTTTGATAGATCTCTTCAAAAATATCTTTGAAGCGGCCATCATATTTTTTAAGAATGGTATTTTTGGTTGAAAGGTATAAAGGCCAGCCTTTCATTAAAGCCTGGTTAAAGCAGGCATGCGCAAATCCTTTGATAGACTCATCGGTATTGTACATCGTCAATGCAACACCATCACCTTTAAAATTAAATACCTCGTATGATTGCTCGGGGCCGCCATCTTCAGGAGTAAACTTAACGGTTAATTTACCTTTGCCTTTGGTTAAGAAATCGGTAGCACGGTACTGGTCGCCAAACGCGTGACGGCCAATGCAGATAGGTGCTGTCCAGTTAGGTACCAGGCGGGGTACATTGGACATAACAATAGGCTCACGAAAAACAGTGCCATCCAATATGTTACGGATAGTACCGTTTGGTGATTTCCACATTTGTTTTAACCCAAACTCTTTCACCCTTGCTTCGTCGGGAGTAATAGTAGCACATTTAATACCAACGCCGTATTGTTTAATTGCGTTAGCTGCGTCAATAGTTACCTGGTCGTCGGTTTGGTCGCGGTACTCTATACCCAGATCGTAATATTTAATATCAAGATCAAGGTACGGGGTAATCAATTTGTCTTTAATGAATTTCCAGATTATTCGGGTCATTTCATCGCCATCCAGTTCAACTACCGGATTCTCTACTTTTATTTTTGACATGCCTGATGTGGTTTTTGTTATACAAACGGCCCAAATATATAAAATTGACTTTATCAATTTTATCAAATAACGCAATGAAAAATTATAGATTTCGTTATAATGACAATTATTAACACCGGCATTGTTGTTTTTATAAACTTTGGTGCTATTTTTATAAAATAAAACGCTTACCATAAAACAAGCTCCTTTTATACAGGTGCTGCCGTTTATTTATGATAAAATCCATACTAAAAATCTCCATTATAATCCTGCTGTGTTTTGTATCTTTTTTTGCTAAAGCCCAAATAGGCTTTGATTATGCACAATATGACGTTGGCTTTGCCGCAGGTATCAACCAGGCCAGTTCTACCGATGTGCAAACCCTAAAAACAACACCTTCTATAAATCTTAACTTTACTTACAATCAAGGCCCGTTTGTAAATTATGTATTTAATGTGGAGGTAGGCCGTTTAAAAGGCGGTTCGCCGGCTACAAGTACACAAAGGCAATTTGAAAACCATTTCAGTGCTTACTCTTTCAGGGTGCAGGTACAGGCAGGCGAATTAATTGACTACTCAAGAAGTGCTGTAGCCAATGCTTTTAAAAACCTTTACCTGTCATCGGGCTTAGGATACATTAATAATAATGTTGTAGACAGAACACAAGATGCGCTTTTATTAGAGCAGGGCCTGGAATTACCCTACGAACGCAAAACAAATGAAATATTTATACCACTAAGGCTGGGTTATGAGTTTAAGCTGTTTAACAGTTACAACCAGCCTGCAGTTAAAATTGACCTGGGCTACCAGTACAATTTTATTATGGGCGATAATCTGGACGCCTACGTTGCCGGCGCGCATAATGACGCGTATTCGCAGGTTACTTTAGGTTTTAAATTTGCCATTGGTGGTGTTACATCTTACCGGAAACAGATCCATTATTAAGCTTAGGCTAAATCTTTTTTGATTGATTTGCTTTTTGGCAGGATTTTTACTGCGTATATTTATATAATAAAAGCACAAACCTATGAACAACGATCAAATAGACGATGCAGGTTTCAATGATGATCTGCCTGATCGCGACGAAAACCTGAAAGATGAACTGGGCGAAACCATTGATAAGGAAGACCTGAGTTATAACCCGGACGATAATAGCTACGAATACGATGTTAAAAGCGATGACCCGGATTATGACCATCCCGATCCGTATCATACTGCCGCAAAAAACGGCGAGGATTTTAACTCCACCTATGACGAGGCAAACCCTTACGATGTAGACGGCGAATTTGACGAAGATCGTTCGCTTGAAACCGATGTAGATGAATTGGGAATGCACATTGACAACGGCGAAAGCGTTGAGATTGATCCGGTTGATGCTGCCCTTTCTCACACTCCCGAAGACGACCGCGACGACCTTGACGAAGAAGGATACCCCAAAAATGACAGGGAACCCCTGAGATAATTTATTAACTGCTGAGTTGTGGGTTTTTAATTAGGCCCGCAGCTCAGCATTTAAAACCCGGTTAATCAAAATCAAGATTAAACCGGCTTTTCAATTCCAGCAACTGCGGGTTGCGGGCTGCCATATGCTGAAACTTTTCGGGCGCGGTATAAGGCTTACGTACTACCTTTTGTTCGTCAACCCGGGCATTTACCTCGATAGTAAAATTTTTAAGTGTACTGCGCAGATAATTCAACATAACCGGCTTTTCATCCCTGAAAATGTTTTCCTGCACCATATTGCCTACTATTACTTCAAAAACATAGGGCTTTAGCATGCGCGGCGCGCCCGCTGTAAGAACGGTTAGCAAAGTTTTTTTACCCTCTTTTTTTGCGAATGCAGCAAAATCGCTCCAGCATTGCAAAAAGGCGTCCATAGTAAAATCCTCTTTATCCTCTCCTTTTAAATATGGGTCCTCTTCTTCAAGTAATTCTTCCTGCGTTTTAACTTCACCGGTTAATGAAGGGGTGAGCGTACTTCGCGAAGGCATTACTATCTTAGGCTTTTCAGCAGGCGATGTTATTGTTTCTTTTACCTGTACAGATGGCGTTACAACCTCTTTTGGTGGGGCACTGTATACCGGTGCGGCTTCGCTCACCATAGATACAGCAGGGCTTGCCTGCGCTCCGTTAACAGGCGCTACTGTTGAGGTATCAGGTTTTTTTTTTAGTCCCCCGTCGGTCGCGGAAGTTACAGTGAGTGGTGTGGTTGCCAGGTTAAACACCGATGGCAGGTGGCACATCTTGAGTAATGCCAGTTCAACCTGGAGCCGTTGATTTTTGCTGAGCTTATAACTAATATCGCACTGATTGGCAATATTCATGGCCGAGAGCAAAAACGACACCGATGCCTGCTGCGATTGCTGCAGGTATTTTGTTTTAATGCCTTCACTCACCTCAAGCAACTTTAGTGTCGATTGATCCTTCCCCACCAACAGATTTCTGAAATGTTCAGAAAGCCCGGCTATAAAATGCGCGCCATCGAACCCGCGCGAAAGGATCTCGTCAAAAAACAATAATACTTTAGCGGTATCTTCCTTAAGCAGGCTCTCAGTTATATTAAAATAATAATCGTAATCAAGTATGTTCAGGTTATCGATAACCGAACGATAAGTAACTTTGCCACCAGAGAAGCTTACAATCTGATCAAACATCGAAAGCGCGTCGCGCAAACCGCCATCGGCTTTCTGGGCTATGATATGCAGGCCGTCGGGCTCATAACCTATGCTTTCCTTGCCGGCAATTGATGCCAGATGGTTGGCCATATCCTCAACCCTGATGCGGTTAAAATCAAAGATCTGGCAGCGCGAAAGAATGGTTGGCAGGATCTTATGCTTTTCGGTAGTAGCTAATATAAATATGGCATAATGAGGTGGTTCCTCAAGTGTTTTCAGGAACGCGTTAAAAGCGGCCTGCGACAGCATGTGCACCTCATCAATAATATAAACCTTGTAACGTGCCGCCTGGGGCGGGATCCGTACCTGCTCAATCAAACTGCGGATATCATCAACAGAGTTGTTTGAAGCAGCGTCAAGCTCATGAACATTAAAAGAATTTCCGTTTTCAAAAGCCTTGCATGAAGCGCATTCGCCGCAGGCTTCGCCATTGGGCTGTAAATTGGTACAGTTAATGGTTTTTGCCAGGATCCGTGCGCAGGTAGTTTTGCCCACGCCACGCGGCCCACAGAACAAAAATGCCTGTGCCAGCTGGTTATTTTTTATAGCGTTTTTGAGCGTATTGGTTATATGTTGCTGACCAACAACGGTTTCAAAAGTAGCCGGGCGATACTTACGGGCCGAAACAATGAAATTATCCACAAGTGCTAAGGTAGTGAGAAATTAGATTTGGTGAAAGAGCGGCTTTGCTAATTTTTTTACACACCGGCCTCTTCGCCATGTTAAACCCGGCATTATTACATAAACGCTTTTGACACCTTTAAAATAATGCCAAACGAATTGTAAAGCAGACCCCCATGATCATATGCCAGATCATATCCAACAGAATAACCATTTTTTAACGCCCTGATTCCCTCAAAATAGGTTGAGTATTGATGCACCTTTTTAAATGCCCCATAATTGGCAGGGCTTCGTATTTTGCCTCCAACCGATCTATACAGTTCAGTGCCATTATCATAAGTTCCCATATTTTCTGAATAGGAAAACTTGCCTGTATAAAGCCAGTTAAAGGCATAAAACTGCACACCGGTATGCAACGCTAAAACCCTGTTATTTACAAAAAATTGCTTGTTATTACCTATTTGGCTGTCTCTTACATCATTTACTGTAGTTATAAAGGGGGTACCCAATCCAACTTCGTTATATGACCATCCTTCTTCGTACTCATAATTATTGTAATAATTTTCAGCACCTGATTTTGTTTTCTTGGAATCCGCCTTACCAGCCTGGTTCGCTGTGTATAAAAATTCAAATAAAAACTTCTTCCAGTAAAAATGATCCGAGTTTGGCTTGTTATTAACGAAAGTAATTCCGTTTAAGCCATCTGTGACATTAGCTAATGACCTTAAGGCACCTATATCATAAAAGTTTTGGCGATATATTGATACCGTGACCCCATCAAATCTATATTCAGCGCCCATGTCTAACGAACCTAAATGATTGCCAACTTTACTTCCCTGATATAATTTACCGGTAAGCACATACCAATACGTTTCGGATCCCGACAATTGAAAACGGCTAAACACACGTTTTTCATTTCCCCATAAGGCTTCATGATTATAGCCCGCCTGAAACTTAAATCTCCATGATGGCTTGCCTATTTTAACATACAGTGTATTTTCCAGATAATAACCTTTGAAATCTGTTGGCCTTTCACCAGTTCTAACTTTAACATCTCCTAAATAACCACTTGCTAACGTCCCCTTAACTGCAAATAATTTCCCGAAAAATGGAATACTATAATAGTTGGGTATGCTTAAACTAATCTTGGGTATGCCTAAGGCATTACCTGAAATCGGAAATGCCCCGGATGAAAGGGTCGAATCTACAATCCCCACAATATCCTTTGAACGGCCAGCTTTCAATTCAAAAATACCGGCGTGGGCCTTTACAAATCCCTCAACTAAAATAAACTTGCTATTATTTCCGGCATTTCCTCTACCTTCAAAGGATGCGGCCCAGTCGTAAGTTTTTGTTGTATCATAATCTTTCCGAATTTTTCCGATTAAGCTACCGGACCCACCCGATAACGGAATACTGCCAAACTGATTTGCCCTTAACCAAAATGGCACTGAATTATTGGTAGTGACAATGCCCTGGGCCTCCAGGCTAATATGCACATCCTGATTTTGTGCTTTTGCTAAAAAAAAAGATAATAATATCGGCAATAAGACGACTAATTTTTTCATAACAGACAGTTTCGGCTAACGATTAATTTCAAATAACAAAAAATGATAATCTATTAAAAATAATATTATTTTTTTATTAAAATCACATCAATAATACTATTACTAATACAAAAACAATCGTAATGTAGCAAATAAATTACATTATTCGCATTTTAACTTCAAATTAAATTTAACTATCCGTTTAAGTCAATGAAACTCAGGTCGAAAAAAATTAAATCATGAAGAAAAAAATAGACACAAAAGAGCCTGCGTTATGATTACTACGCAATTTTAATTTAACTCAGCTTAGGGAATAGGCTGCTCTGATTGCCTTTTTAAGGCAGCAACAGGAAATAAACAGGAATAAGCAAAAAGGAACTTAATATATCGCGGTCAAACAAACACGACTTAACACATAATATATTAAATATCATCATCAGGCAAATGATCATCATCTTCGGGGTCGGGCTCACCGATACTGCCATCAACCTGTATTTCATGCAGATCTTCTTTATCCTCAAGGATATCATCAAAATCTTCATCTTCCTGGTCGTCCCAGTCGCCTTCAAGGGGATCATCCCCTCCGCCATACATTAAGATCTCATCGAAAGTAAGCGGATTGCTTGTTCCTTTTTCGGCTTGAATAGTTGCGGGTTGCATAGCTTATGAGTTTTTAAGTAAAACCATAAGCTATGCCATAAGTTTTAGAAAAAATATTGTTTTTATCAACACAATCTCTCCCCTGTTTACAGAATATCTATCGATACTATTTCCTTTACCGTATAATACCCCTTGGCTTGCGGCAGATACACTTCCAGGTCCTTCCAGGTTATCTGCAGTTTTTTACCGGCAAGTTTAGCCGGTGAAGCATCTATAAATTTCTCAGACCCGGAAAACTGCCTGAGCCAGATAAATGATTTTTCGGCCGCCGCCTTATCTGTTATAACAATATAATTAAATCCCTTTGTATCAATCCGTTTAAATGCGCCGGTAGTAACTTGGGTACCGCTATCCTCAGCATTGTCATCCTTTCCCATTTTCATGGCCAGCTGCATAAAAGATCCACATTTTTGCTTCATCAGGTTTTTACCAATCTCCACGCCTACTTTACTCATTGCCGGTTCATCGGTTACCTCAACATTTTGCTCTTTGGCTACATCCATCAGCAAGTCGGCATGGTTTTCAAAACACTTTTCAAAAGCATCATTGGCAGCTTGTTTGGTAGATATCTTTGCCACGTCAATTTTGGACAGTTCCTTACAAAGCGAATCAAGCAGGCGTTGCTGCGCGGGCCCTATTGTTTGTGCTTTTATTGCACCGGTTGTTGTTATAAAAAATGCGATAAAAAGGAGCAGGTTCTTTTTCATAATATTAATTTGGCTGCTAATATAAATATAGCACTGCCGGGCTAATTTGCTGTTACACACGTAGCATTTCATTTAAAAACATTTGATTGTTTCAATAATTACCCCTACATTTGCAGCCCCGTTATAGCGGGTAAATAATTAAAAATCAAGTATAATGCAACAGTACGAAATCGTGATCGTTCTAACCCCGTTGCTTTCAGAAGAGACTGCTAAAGAGGCAAATGCCAAATACAGCAAAATTCTTACTGATGGCGGAGCCGAAATTGTCCAGGAGGATAATTGGGGTTTGAGAAAATTAGCGTACCCAATCCAAAAGAAAACTACAGGGTACTATCACTTAACTGAATTTAAGGCTCCGGGTGAATTAATTAACAAATTGGAGATAGAGTTAAGGCGCGATGAGCGTGTTTTGCGTTTCCTGACCATTGCTTTGGATAAACATGCCATTGCTTACAATGACAAAAAACGCAGCGGTGCTTTTAACAAAAAACCAGCAGCTAAAGCAGAGGAGGCAGCAAACTAATGGCTAACGAACAAATTAAATACGTTACCGCTCCAAAAGTGGAGGATAACCGTAAAAAATACTGCCGTTTCAAAAAGAACGGTATCAAGTATATTGATTACAAAGACGCAAACTTTTTATTAAAGTTCATTAACGACCAGGGTAAAGTATTACCACGCCGTTTAACCGGTACTTCATTAAAGTTTCAGCGTAAAGTGGCACAGGCTGTTAAACGCGCACGCCACATCGGTTTATTACCTTACGTTACAGATTCATTAAAATAATAGGAGATTTAAGAAATGGAAGTTATTTTAAAACAAGATGTAAAAAACCTGGGTGATAAAGACGATATCGTAAATGTGAAACCAGGTTATGGCCGTAACTACCTTTTACCAAAAGGCTACGCCATATTAGCTACCGAAAGCGCACGTAAAGTTTTAGCCGAAAACCTTAAACAAGCTCAATTTAAGCAAGAAAAAATCCGCAAGGATGCTGATGCTATTGCAGCTCGTTTAGAAGGTGTTAAACTTAACATTGGTGCTAAAGCCGGCGAAACAGGCAAAATCTTCGGTGCTATCAACACTATCCAAATTGCTGATGCATTGAAAAAAGAAGGTTTTGAAGTTGACCGTCGTCGTATCACTTTTGACCAGGAGCCAAAATTTGTTGGTGAGTATGTTGCCAACATCAACCTGCATAAAGAAGTTAAAGTACAGGTTCCGTTTGAAGTAGTAGCGGAATAATTATATTTCGGAATTCGGATTTAAGATTTCGGATTTTGAAAAACTTAAAAGGTGTTTTGTTAATTCAAAACACCTTTTTTTTATGATTAGAATTAAATAAAAACAAATTCGAAATCGAAAACTCGAAATCCGAAATCAAGAATATTTATTTCGGATTTCTGGAAAAAATTTAGAATTTTAGAGGGTGTTTTGCTAAAGCAAAGCACCCTCTTCTTTTATCAGGAAATATTTTATAACAGTGTTCAAATTCTTCGGCAAAAACAACCAAAAATCAAAGTCGGGCAAACGGAATTCACCATCGGATTCAAAGCTTTATGGCATCCCTAAATTGATATTCAGGATTTTTAAACTGATATTCATCCTGTTTTTTGGGTTAAGCCTTTTGGGTGTAATTGGTTACCGTTTTATAAACCCTCCTTTTACCTGGTTAATGATCGAACGCGGCTTTCAGCGTAAATCGGCAGGTAAGGAATGGAAGATAGATAAAAAATGGAAAGATTTTGACGAGATCTCCGACAATATGAAACGTGCCGCCGTTGCTGCCGAAGACCAGACCTTTTTAGAGCACCACGGCTTCGATTTTAACGCCATCGAAAAAGCTATCGAAAAAAACTCGCACAGCAAAAAACTAATTGGCGGCAGTACCATATCACAGCAGGTAGCCAAAAATGTTTTCCTTTGGGAAGGCCGTTCCATACTCCGTAAAGGTATCGAAGCTTATTTTACCATATTGATAGAAACCTTTTGGAGCAAAAAGCGCATCATGGAGGTTTACCTGAACGAGATTGAAATGGGCGATGGCATATACGGAGTTGAGGCTGCTTCGCAGGCTTATTTTCACAAACCGGCTTCCGATTTAACCCGGCAGGAAGCTGCCGCCATAGCGGTAATTTTCCCAAGCCCGCTAAAATGGTCGGCCACCAACCCAACCAAATATTTAAGGCACAGGCAATATCTCATCATGAAAAATATGAGGAGGTTAGGGCCTTTGGATTTTTAGGCCCCTGCCCCCCTAAAGGGGGAATGAAAATTCCTTTCCTGGTATTTCTTTTTTATTTCAGCAACGCTGCAACCTTTTGTAAATTAAGACTATCTTAATTTATATAACCACACGCCATGTTGAAACAAAGTATCAAGACCAGCCTCTGTCTGCTTGCTTTTATCTTTTTCGCAAACATTGCTGCCGCGCAGGTTAAAAGCGATACCCCCGCCCCTTTTACGGACAAAGACATGGTGCAATGGGACTATCACTCAACAGTTATTGGCGAAGATTATACCATCTACGTACATTTTCCTCCGGGTTATGATACTACTAAAACCAAATACCCGGTATTATACATGACTGATGGCGACTGGAACATGACCGTTGCCATGAACTGCTTCAACATGCTCCGGCAGGATTATGAAACCACCGAAGCACTCATTGTAGGCATTGGTTACGGCAGCCGCCCAAACCAGCGCAGCCGCGATCTGAACCCCACAACCGGCGGACCAAAGTTCATATCATTTATTGAGCAGGAAGTAATTCCTTTTATACAAAGCAAGTACCGTGTAACCGATAATAAAGCCTTATATGGCTATTCGTTTGGAGGTATGTTCACTACTATGGTATTGTTTGAGCACCCCAGCCTGTTTAACATGATTTTCATAGGCGCTCCGGGCAACAGCGGCAGTGAACTTATCCCTTCGGCTAAAAAATACTTCGCTAATAATCATGACATTAACTGCAGGGTATTTTTAGGTGTAGGTTCTTTTGAGCTCTTAACCAGCAAAAATATTCAGGATTTTAAAATCTACATGGAAAATCAGCATTGTAAAGGGCTTGATATTGCTACCGCAATCACCCCAAATGCAGGTCACGGCGCAGCCCTGGCGCAAGTAATGCAAAACGCCATAAAATTCGCTTATTGCAAACAGCATAAGGCTATTAATATACCTGCAAAGCAACTGGAACAATATGCAGGTAATTACCAGATAGCAGGCGATGAAAAAAACAAATTCAAGACTTATGTTGCTGAAGGCAAGCTATACTTCGTCCAAAATGATGCAATACCTATGGTAATTGTATCATATGCAAAAGCGTCGTTCTTTATGTACGAAAATGAACGGGCCGATATTACTTTCCATACAGAAGGCAACAAAATTTACATGGTGTTCAGCTTTCCAAATGAAAAACCAACCCGGCTGGATAAAATAAACTAAACCTATTCCGCACCGTCCAGCAGTGCCGTTAAATCTGGATGATACACAGGAGTCAAGAACTCGGTGACGGTAAATTCAGCAAGTTTATGCTTGTAAAAGGGATCTTCGGTAATGATCTTCTCTATTTGCTCCCTTGAGCCTGCAAAGGCCAGGATTACCCCACCCGTGCGCGGCACCTTAGGCCCCCAAACAACAAACACCTTTTCATCATAATATTTATTAAGATGCTTCAGATGGACCTCCATATAAGCATCAATCTCTTCAAGAGGGGCGATATACTTAAGATCGATGAAAAACATAAGCGTTAAGTTTAATATTCGGTATTTGGAATTTATTTGTACTTCCAGTGCCTTGATTTACCCTCAGTAAGCCACTCAGCAGCGGTTTCCATACGCTTAAGGCGGGTGGCCTCGGTTTTGGCTTCGGTTATCCATTCAATATACTCCTTTTTCTGCGAGTAGCTGAATTGGTTAAGGTTTAACCAGGCTTGCGGATGAGCTTCTAAAAATTTCACGAAGTAGTCAGGTACTACCAGCTCGTCGCGTTGGGCGGGCGACTTTTTTTGGGAAGCCGGCCTCGGTTTATTGTCCTCATTTAAAGCTATTGCCTGTTGTATAAACTCAACAAGTACTTCCTTTGGAGGTAGGTCATCAATACTGGTCAGGCGGCCGAAGCTACCTGCAGCCTGATCGGCCAGGCTCAATACCTTTTGTGGGTCGTATAATAACGATGCCTTCCAAAAACCAAATGAGCAATGTTGTTTAAAAGCGGCCATATTGCAAACCACACCTTTATAATCAAAAAAAGGCATGCTCCATTTCATGGTTTCAATTATCATAGGCGAGGCTTCATGCACCACAGCTCTCAGATAGTTTAAAATCGGCTTTGCAAATTCGGGCGATTTTTCGATGTAGGCATCAACCCGGTTATCGTAATGTTCCATAATTAAAGTTAGCGATTACAACAACTCCGGCAAAATGGATTTAAATACGCCCCGCCAAAACCGGATGGCTACAAGCTCCTGCAAAAAAGGCCCGCTTCAAAAAGAAGCGGGCCTTAAAAAATGTATCAACCATCTCTCCCCTTCAGGGGCCGGGGCTTACGAATCTATTTTAGCGTATTTAGCGTTGCGCTCAATAAACTCGCGGCGTGGGGCAACTTCATCACCCATCAGCATACTGAAGGTATGGTCGCACTCGGCTGCGTTTTCAATGGTAGCACGTTTAAGCGTGCGGGTGGCAGGGTTCATGGTAGTATCCCAAAGCTGGATATCGTTCATCTCACCCAAACCTTTATAGCGCTGCACGTGCACACTGTCTTCCTTGCCGGCACCTTTAAGGCGCTGAATAGCGGCATCGCGCTGTACATCATTCCAGCAGTATTCATACTCCTTACCTTTTTTAACCTGGTAAAGCGGCGGCGAAGCAATATATACATAACCGGCCTCAACCAGCTCCTTCATGTAACGGAAGAAGAAGGTAAGGATCAGCGTGGTAATGTGCGAACCGTCCACGTCGGCATCCGTCATGATGATGATCTTATGGTAACGGAGCTTGCTTAAGTTAAGGGCCTTATCATCTTCAGGAGTACCGCGGCTTACGCCCAAACCGGTAAACATGTTCTTGATCTCCTCGTTTTCGTAAATTTTATGCTCCATGGCTTTCTCCACGTTCAGGATCTTACCACGTAATGGTAAAATAGCCTGATACTCACGGTTACGGCCCTGTTTGGCGGTACCACCCGCCGAGTCACCTTCGACAAGGAATAACTCACAAAGGGTTGGATCGCTATTGGCACAATCAGACAGCTTACCCGGCAATCCCGAGCCTGTCATCACACTCTTGCGCTGCACCATTTCGCGCGCTTTACGGGCGGCGGCACGGGCAGTAGCGGCAAGGATCACTTTATTTACAATCAGGCGGGCTTCTTTAGGGTTCTCTTCCAAAAAGTTACCCAAAATTTCACCCACAGCTACGTCAACCGCGCCCATTACCTCGTTGTTACCCAACTTACTTTTGGTTTGGCCTTCAAACTGAGGCTCCTGAACTTTTACTGATATAATGGCAGTTAATCCTTCGCGGAAGTCATCGCCGCTGATCTCAACTTTTACGTTTTTCAGCAGGCCCTCTTTATCGGCATAAGCTTTTAAAGTGCGGGTTAAACCGCGACGGAAGCCTGCTACGTGCGTACCACCCTCAATGGTGTTAATGTTATTTACGTACGAAAAAACATTCTCGCTGTATGTATCATTATACTGGAGGGCAAGCTCAACCGGGATGCCCCCCTTATTACCATCTACATAAATGGGCTCGGGGATGATCGATGTACGTGTTCCGTCCAAAAACTTAACAAACTCGCGCAAACCACCTTCTGAGAAAAACTCTTCGCTACGGAAAGTACCATCTTCCTGGGTTTCACGCTCATCGGTTAAACTCAGGCGAATGCCTTTGTTCAGGAACGACAGTTCACGCAAACGGGCAGCAAGCGTATCATATTTATACTCGGTAGTTGTAGTAAAAATCTCCGGATCGGGTTGAAAGGTTTGAATAGTACCTGTTTTATCAGATACGCCAATTTCCTTAACGTCAAACATCGGCTTGCCGCGTTCGTATTCCTGGGTAAAGATCTTGCCTTCACGGTGCACAAGGGTCTTCACATGGGTTGATAATGCGTTAACGCAACTCACACCCACACCGTGTAAACCGCCGGATACTTTATAAGTATCCTTATCAAATTTACCACCGGCGTGCAAAACGGTCATTACAATTTCAAGCGCCGATTTACCCTCTTTTGTATTGATACCCGTAGGGATACCACGACCGTTATCTGATACGGTTATGGAATTGCCAACATGTATAGTAACTTTTATATCATCGCAATAACCGGCAAGGGCTTCGTCGATAGAGTTATCAACTACTTCATATACAAGGTGGTGCAAACCTTTAACACCTGTATCGCCAATGTACATCGACGGACGCTTGCGCACCGCCTCTAAACCTTCTAAAACCTGTATGTTATCTGCTGAATAATTGGATTTATCCTGAATTTCTTCGCTCATATTTATTTAATGAAACAATCTTCAAAATTACAAAAAATACCCCGTATTAACGATTATTTGTGGATAAAAGTACAGTTGTGGAGAGTTGTCAGAATCAGAATTTACAGGATTTTAGGATTAACAGAATACCTTGTCTGAACTCGAATTTTATAGAATTTAAAGGATTTATAGAATTTGTTGTATTTCCAACCCTGGCAATGCATTAATAATTTTAAAGAATCCAGTTCATAAGTTCCGAAATCAAAAATCCGATATTCAAAATCATTAATGGCGTTGCCTGCGGCCGGGCTATCCGCTCATACGCCTGCAGGCATTACACTCAGGCCGGTATCCGCTACTATCCCTAACGCAAATTTACAGACCATAAAAACCTTTGAGGCAACCCAACCTTTGCGGCCTTAACGCCTTAGCGTGAAAAAAATCTTCGTTTTCAAATAACGGGCCGCCGCAACAAACATCATCTACACATTCGCGTATCTGAAATCTGCACATCTGATTATCTGCACATCCGATTAGGATACTTGCAATGAAAGATTATCTTTGTCAAAATTTTATAATAATTTTCAGATTGACAGAATGAAAACCAGTGCTTCAGTTTTAACCAAACTTACTTTAGGATTAGCAATTGCAGGTAGCGTTGCGGCCTGTACTCAAAATAAAACCGCCGATAAACCGGCTGCTGCAACCGCAGCAACGCCTGATAAAGAAACTATTGTTTATGTAAACTCCGATTCTTTATTAAACAAGTACGATTACTTTAAGGATATGTCAAAACGCCTTGAAGAAAAAGGCAAAGCATCACAAACCGATCTGCAAAACCGCGGTCAGGCTTTTCAGCGCCAGGTTGCCGAGTACCAGAAAAATCAGGCTACTATGCCTGCCGATCAGCGCCAGGCTACTGAGCAACAGTTACAGCGTAAACAACAGGAATTACAGGGCTACTCTCAAAATGCAGGTGCCGAATTCCAAAACGAGCAAGCCTCTGAAAATGCTAAGCTGTATGATAAAATTGCCGACTTTGTAAAAGGTTATGCTAAAGAAAAAGGCTACAAACTGGTGTTAACCTATTCAAAAGCCAATCCAACCGTATTGTATGGTGATCCATCTTTAGATGTTACCGTTGACGTTGCCAAACGCCTTAACGAAGCTTACGCTAAAGACAAAAAATAATATACGATTTGAAAATTTGATGATGTAGTAATTTGAAAATTACAAGTCATTTTCAAATATTCAAATTGACACATTTTCAAATTAAAACCTCAACTTCGGTTGAGGTTTTTTAATTTAGGGCAATATGGAAAATACGGCACACGAAAAATTTATGCGCATAGCCATTGAACTGGCCGAAGACAATGTAAAGCGTGGAATGGGCGGGCCTTTTGGGGCCGTAATAGTTAAGGACGGCATGATCATAGCCCGCAGCGCCAACCGTGTTGTGCCCACTAATGACCCTACCGCACACGCCGAAGTCTCGGTGATCCGTCTGGCCTGCCAGGAACTGGGAACCTATAATTTATCAGGCTGCGAAATTTATACCAGCTGCGAACCATGCCCCATGTGCCTGGGTGCCATTTACTGGGCCCGTATCGATAAAATTTATTACGCCAATACCAAAGCCGATGCGGCCGCGATAGGTTTCGACGATCATTTTATTTATGATGAACTGGGCTGTACCATGGAAAAACGCAAACTCCCTTTTGTCCAAATCCTTCGTGATGAAGCGCTAACTGCTTTTAAACTTTGGGAAACAACCGAACATAAAGATCATTATTAAATCGCCCCTCTAAACGGCGTAGCCCTCATGAGCACTAAAAACAAATTAATTGCGAATAATCTCCCCTAAAGGGAAGACTTTTAAAATACATTACCCGGCTTTTAGAAGCACTATCCCTTTAGGGGAGGGTTGGGTGGGGCTATTCCTCTTCTTTTTCTTCAAAAAAATTATCTTTCAGGTCATCAATCTCGCGCCTGTCGGCCTTCGTGGGACGGCCCGTGCCACGATCACGCTTCAGTATCGGGGCATGGAACATTGATTTAAAGGCCTGGGTTTGTTCAACAGGAGTTATATCCTCGTAAAAATTGACAGCCGTTTTGGCGTCTACCCGGTTTTCCAACAAGCCGGTTACTTTTACAACCTTGCGTTCAATGCCTTTTGCTACCTGGTAAACATCGCCAATTTTTACCTCGTACGATGGTTTTATATTTTTACCATCCAGTTTTACGCGGCCAGCTTTACAGGCATCAGAAGCAAGTGTTCGTGTTTTAAAAACGCGGATGGCCCACAGGTATTTATCTATTCTCAGTTTCTCTTTTTCGGCCATAAATCAATTCCTTTCATATTTACCGGCCAGGCGTTCGGCCAATGCATCAATATCGTTTTTCCGGGCAAGCATAAGTACCCAATGTTCGGGAATACTTTCAAAACCATAAATTAAACCAGCCAATCCACCCGTTACCGCTGCGGTGGTATCGGTGTCAAGGCCCAAATTTACAGATTTTAATACGGCTTCACTATAGTTCGTTGTGGTTAACAAACACCAAATTGCCGCTTCAAGAGTATGCAGTACGTATCCGCTACTTTGTATTTCAGTTACAGGCAGTATGTAAATATCGCCTTTCAATAACCTGTCAAACAAGGCTATCTCATCGGGGTTAATAGTTGTTCCCTCTAAAAACGAAGACACTTCAGTCTTTACTTTCTGATAAACAGATTCAGGATCATTATTTGCCAGCAAGCTACGGGCAAACTCCAGGTAATAAAAACAAGCTATTACCGAACGCACATGTCCATGTGTTATAGATGATACCTCTTTTGCGATGGCAAAACGCTCTTTTACAGGCTTATCTTTTATGTAAAATAGTAGAGGCAGAATCCGCATTAACGAACCATTGCCATTTGATGATTCATCGAACTCACCGGCCAGATCGGGCCGTACTTTGTGTAAAACCCGTTCAATAGCAACTCGGGTTGCCATGCCTACGTCAAACACCTCTCCGCGCGCAGTCCATTGTTCGTTATATAACCAGTTAACAAAACTATCGGCAATTTTTTGCAAACTATAACCATCTGCTAAAACATCGGCGAGACAAAAAGTCAACGAACTATCGTCCGACCATGTACCCGGCGGCTGTCCATAAGTACCGAAACCGGTCATATCAGTTACCGGCTTTTTAGCAATGTCTTCCCGCGATTTAAATTCAACAGGAACACCCAGTGCGTCGCCAACGGCTACACCAAATAATACGTCTTTATAAAAATTACGATTCACAGTCACAAGGGCTAATTAACACAACATTTTTTAATATGCTGGCAAATCAACAACCGCAAAACTTCGTTTTTACAATTTACTTGGGCAGGTCTTTTTTAATGAACTTATGATAAAGGTATTCGGCATAACCAACACTAACATAATCCGGAAATTTCCAGTGTGGATAATAGCGCCTTTGGATGTATTTGAGTAAACTAAAAAACAAAACGCTTAAGATAAGCAGCAGTGCCACCGAAAGCAAAATAACTGCAAATAGTACTAAAGGGGTCATATTGGGAATAATTTGTTAACAGCAATAAATTAAAAGGTTAAAACAATTATACCAATATTCAGCTAAGCTAACAGATTGATATAATAAGCAGTTATACGATAAGTAAAGTGCTAATGTTTACTGTTTTATAAACTTATTTACCAACAACATTAACAAATAACAATAAATAAACGCTCTTTTAAAATCAATTTATTTACCCAAAAATCCTATTATACCAACCCCGGAATTATACCTATAAGCGCCCGTTGAAATAAAAAAAGTAAGCCTCCCCGACACTCGCTGTCCGGAAGGCTTTGACACCTAATTAGTTTAAACGTTGGTTTCCGTTTACATAAAATTAAGGCTTACTTAATGTTTTTTATATAGCTACCCATCGATTGTCCGGATATTGTATAAATGTGTGTAAAACAAGGCTCTGTAAGTCAAAATATTATACGCAACACGTCGGTTATACTCACAGATTTTCCGAAGTATCACTCATACAATCCTAAGTTAAAGGCAACCGGTGGTATAATTCTATTTGATTTCCTGCTTGTTTCAAATCCTGATCGAATCCCCCCTTCACTTCATGATATACAATCTTTTAAAACATATTTCCTTAAAAATCCTTTAATTTGCCAAAAGTTTAATTTCACCAATGCAAGATCTTAAAAAACTGATTGAAGAGGCCTGGGAAGACAGGAACCTGCTGAACTATAATGAATACACCAACGCCATTGAAACCGTTATTGACCGTTTGGACAAAGGCGAGATCCGTGTGGCCGAACCCATTGGCACACGCTGGCATGTAAATGAGTGGATTAAAAAGGCGGTTGTTTTGTATTTCCCGACCAGGCAGATGGAAGAAATTAAAACCGGCCCTTTTGTTTTTCATGACAAAATGAAACTCAAAACGGATTACAAGCAAACCGGCGTTCGCGTGGTACCTCATGGTATTGCCCGCTACGGTGCCCACCTGGCCAAAGGTGTTATCATGATGCCATCGTACGTAAACATTGGCGCTTATGTTGATGAAGGCACCATGGTTGATACCTGGGCTACTGTAGGCTCATGTGCGCAGATTGGCAAACATGTACACTTAAGCGGTGGTGTTGGTATTGGTGGTGTTTTAGAACCGCTACAGGCTGCCCCGGTTATTATTGAAGATAACTGCTTTATTGGTTCACGTGCCATTGTTGTTGAGGGCGTACATGTTGAACATGAAGCTGTATTAGGTGCAAACGTGGTATTAACCGCATCAACCAAAATCATTGATGTTACCCACAGCACCCCGGTTGAATATAAAGGCCGCGTACCTGCCCGCTCGGTGGTAATTCCGGGTTCATATACCAAAAAGTTTGCTGCCGGCGAATACCAGGTGCCTTGCGCCCTCATCATCGGTACCCGCAAGGAATCAACCGACAAAAAAACGTCATTAAATGACGCCCTGCGTGAAAACAACGTAGCGGTGTAATTTTAGATATGAGATGTTAGATAGGAGATTTGAGACTGCGCACATATCGCTTTCTTTTATCCCTTATTTAAAATAAAGATGTGAGCCTTGGGATGTGAGATTAAGACTGTCGAATGCAGCTTATTTTATTCTCACGTCTCATATCTCACATCTCAAATCTAACACCCAAATGAAGATAGGATACGATGCTAAACGGGCTTTTTACAATAATACCGGCTTGGGTAATTACAGCCGCTGGTTAATTAAAGGCATAGCATCGCTCAATCTATCCAACCTTTTATATCTATATACGCCAAAGGCCAAAGCTAATCCACGGCTTAATTTCATTGGCGATTATCCCAGCATTCGCACTGTTACCCCAAAAAGCAAATGGTTCACTTCATGGTGGCGTAGTAAAGGAATTATCAAAGTTTTAAAACGTGATGGTATTGAATTGTACCATGGTTTAAGTCACGAGTTGCCTTCAGGAATCGAACATACCGGCATTAAGTCGGTTGTTACCATGCATGACCTCATCTTCATGCGTTATCCAAAACATTTTGGTGCGGTTAACTACCGCATTTACCTCGCTAAGGTTAAACATGCCTGCCGCGTCGCGGATCAAATTATCGCCATAAGCCAAAAAACAAAGGATGACCTTGTCGACCTGCTCAGCATCGCCCCCAAAAAAATAGAAGTTATTTACCAGGGATGTGACCCTTCATTTGCAATTGAACAAACCGCCGCGCAAAAATCGGCAGTAAAAGAAAAATATAAGCTGCCTAACCGCTTTATATTGAGCGTTGGCACTATTGAAGAACGCAAAAACCTGCTGTTAACCGTTAAGGCGTTAAAAAATGTGGATGACATAACGCTGGTAGTAATTGGCAAAGAAACCCGATACACAGAATTGGTTAAAACATATATAACAGCTAATAACTTAAACCACCGGGTAATATTTTTAAAAGACGTTACCTTTGCAGAGTTACCTGCTGTTTATCAGCTGGCATCAGTATTTGTTTACCCATCACGGTACGAAGGCTTTGGTATACCGGTGTTAGAAGCTTTAAACTGCGGCACGCCGGTTATAGCAGCAACAGGCTCCTGCCTCGAAGAAGCAGGCGGGCCGGGCAGTCTTTATGTAAACCCGGATGATGATGCCGGTCTTGCCGAAAAACTAAACCAGGTGCTTAGTGATGATGGCTTAAGGCAAACCATGATCACCAAAGGCCGCGCTTACGCAGCCAATTTTACTAATGATAAACTAAGCCGGCAATTAATGCAGCTTTACCAAAATATTCTGAACCATGCTTAGAGACGAAGTAGCCAAGGCTTTTAAAATTGTACAAGAGGGTGGCATCATCCTTTACCCTACCGATACCATTTGGGGCATAGGCTGCGACGCCACCAACACCGAAGCCATTCAAAAGATCTATCGCCTGAAACAGCGCGATGAGGCCAAAAGCATGATCATTTTGCTGGATACTGAAAACAAGCTGGAAAGCTATATCAGTGAAGTAAACCCGCTGGCCTTTGAACTGATTGAATACGCAGAAAACCCGTTAACACTGGTAATGCCGGGCGCTAAAAACATTTCTCCGGCATTAATTGCCGCCGATGGCAGTGTGGGGATCAGGGTTGTAAAAGACACCCCTTTTTGCCAGCAGTTGATTCAGCGTTTACGCAAACCATTGGTGTCAACATCAGCTAACATCAGCGGGAAACCTTCGCCACAATATTTTTCGCAGATAGACCAGGAAATTATTGATGGCGTTGATTACGTTGTTGATTTAGAGCAGCATAGCAAAGAGATCAAAACACCGTCAACCATCATGAGGTTGGCCCCTGATGGGCGGTTTGAGTTTTTGCGTCGTTAACGCGAAATTAGAGGTTGGAGATTAGTGATTAGTTAAAAAAGGCATTTTTGAAAATATCTTTTGACAGAAACATTTTTGGAAAATCTTTGGCGTAACCCCTCTATACATTTAATATATTGACTATCAATTATTTAAATCAAAATAATTTAAATTGTGTTAACCCTGTTAACCCCCCATCGTGCAGAAAGTCGGAAGTATGAGGTTCAAAGTCTGAAGTCTGAAGTCTGAAAGTTTTGTTTATTAAGTGGGAAGATACTTAAGACTTCCCACTTAGGACTTTCGACTTAAGACTTTCGACTTTACCGGGGCATTTTACCAATTAATCTTACCTTTGTACCCTTATTAGCGTTTTTAAGCATCAAACTATGCAACAACACCTCAGGCATCCCGTATTTTCTGTTATATCCCGTTTGGCGGGCGAACAAAATGTACAGGCCTATGCTATAGGTGGTTTTGTGCGCGATATTTTCCTGAACCGCCCGTCGAAAGATATTGATATCGTGATTATTGGCAACGGGATAGCTTTTGCCGAAATTGTTGCCAATACACTTAAAGTTAAACTGGCGGTTTATAAAAACTTCGGTACTGCCTCGCTCAAATACCGCGATCTGGAGATAGAGTTTGTTGGCGCCCGTAAAGAATCATACCGCCGCGACTCGCGCAAGCCAATTGTGGAGAACGGCACTTTGGAAGACGACCAGAAACGCCGCGATTTTACCATCAACGCGCTGGCCATTTCCCTCCACCCGGATACTTTTGGCGAGTTGCTTGATCCCTTTAACGGCATTGCCGACCTGCAAAACAAGCTGATCCGCACACCGCTTAATCCTAACGAAACATTTTCTGATGATCCGCTGCGCATGATGCGGGCCATCAGGTTTGCTACCCAGCTTAATTTCAGGATTGATGATATCGCTGTTGAAGCCATTAAAACCACTGCCGACAGGATCAGCATCATATCGCAGGAGCGCATTACCGATGAACTGAACAAGATCATCCTGTCGCCGGTACCATCAATCGGCTTTAATTATTTGTTTGATACCGGGCTGCTGCATAAGATCACTTCCCGCAAATGGTAGCCCTTTACGGGGTTGACTATGTAGATGGTAAAGGCCATAAGGATAACTTTTACCATACCCTTCAGGTACTTGACAACATCTGCGAAACTACTGACGATCTGTGGTTACGCTGGGCTGCTATACTGCATGACATAGCCAAACCCGCCACCAAACGTTTTGAGCCCGGCCACGGCTGGACTTTTCATGGTCATGAAGACCGGGGCGCACGCATGGTGCCCAAGATCTTCACCCAGCTTAAGCTGCCGCTTAATGAAAAAATGAAGCAGGTTCAAAAGTTGGTGCAGCTGCATTTAAGGCCCATCGTACTTTCACAATCCATAGTTACCGATTCGGCAGTGAGGCGTTTGCTTTTTGAGGCAGGAGACGATATTGAAGCACTCATGTTGTTGTGTAAAGCAGACATCACCACCAAAAATGAATATAAGGTTAAAAAATATCGTAACAATTTTGAGCTTGTTCAACAAAAATTAAAAGATGTTGAAGAACGCGACAGCATCCGTAACTGGCAACCGCCGGTTACCGGTAACGATATCATGACCATGTTCGGTATAAAAGAAGGCCGCGAGGTGGGAATAATCAAAAATCAGATCCGCGAAGCCATATTGGAAGGCGAAATTCCTAACAATCGTGAGGCCGCGTTAAGCTTTACAATAAGCAAGGGCCTTGAAATTGGCTTAAAAGTTGTGACTACCCCAAATTAAATTAAAACATTATTATTTTTGTCCAAAATCTACAATAAGCAATGGCAGTATACAGGTTCAGGGTTACTTTTGAAGACTACGATGACGTTACGAGAGAAATTGATGTAAAATCAAATCAAACTTTCGAAGATCTTCACCGCGCAATTCATCAGTCAACCGGTTATAATCCGGAATTTCCTTCATCATTTTATATCAGCAATGATCAGTGGACTAAAGGTGAAGAAATAACTTACCTGCCTAACCAAAGGCGTATTGACCGTGGTGTATCATTAATGAATAAAGTAAAGCTGTTGAGTTTTATTGATGATCCGCACCAAAAATTTTACTATACATTCAATTTCGACCGCCCGTTTGATTTTCATGTGGAACTGATGAAGATCATTTTAGATGAAACACCGGGTACTACTTACCCTGCCGTTGTAAAATCAGTTGGCGAAGCGCCTAAACAATTTGGCAATGCATTTAATGCTACCGTTTTACCGCCTGTTACCGAAGACTTCGACTTTTTGAACGAAATGGCCTTTAACCCGGAGGATGCTGAAGATTTTTCGGAAGTTACCGACACCGATGATCTGCCGGAAGAAAAACACAGCGGCGGCGAAGAAGAAGAGGAGGAAGATGAATTCGGCAATGAATTTAGCGATGACGAAGGCTTTGATGATGATGAAAGGCCCGGCCGTAGCAGTAGCGACGATTATTAATCATAAAAAACGAGTATATAAATTATATACTCGTTTTTTATGTTAGGCTGTCTCACTTGTTTTGATACTTTAACCAGCTCATAATAATTTACCCCCATTTATCAATGAATAACAAAAATTACTATGCCATAATTATGGCCGGAGGAATTGGAAGCCGCTTTTGGCCGATAAGCCGTACATCGCACCCCAAACAGTTTATAGATATACTTGGTACCGGTAAAACCTTAATACAAAATACCTACGAACGTTTCCTGAAAGTTTGCCCCAAAGAAAATATTTACGTTGTTACTAACGAAAACTACACCAAACTTGTAAAACAACAATTGCCCGATATGGAGGATCAGCAGATCCTTACCGAACCGGTAATGCGAAACACCGCACCTTGTGTTGCCTATGGCTGTTTTAAAATTGAAAGTCTTAACCCCGATGCCGCCATTGTTGTGGCCCCTTCTGATCAGCAGATCCTGGATGAGGATGCTTTTGTTGCCGCTATCGAAAAATCATTGCAAACCGCTGCTTCAAATGATTATCTGATAACCCTGGGCATTAAACCATCAAGGCCCGATACCGGTTACGGATATATCCAATACACTGATAACGTTATCAATGATGAGTTTCATAAAGTAAAAACCTTTACCGAAAAACCCACTCTTGAAATAGCTAAAACCTTTATTCAAAGCGGCGACTTTTTATGGAACGCCGGCATCTTTGTTTGGTCGGCCAAAACTATTGTTAAGGCCTTTAGCCAGTACCTGCCCGAAATGCACGAAATATTTGCTGATGCGAAGCCGGTGTACAATTCGGATAAAGAGAAACCTCACGTTCACAATGTATACCAGCAATGCGTCAATATCTCGATAGATTACGGCATTATGGAAAAAGCAGATAATGTGTATGTATTACCTTCGGATTTTGGGTGGAGCGATCTGGGTACCTGGGCATCAATATATGACCTGGCCGAAAAGGATTATGTAGGTAATGCCGTTATCCCTGCCGAAAAAGTGATCATGTATGACTCTTCAAACTGTATGGTAAACGTGCCGGGCGAAAAACTGGTAATATTGCAGGGGCTGCATGATTATATAGTAGTAGAATCGAACAACTCCCTGCTCATTTGCCCCCGCGACCAGGAACAGAACATCAAGCAGGTTGTGGCCGATGTAAAAAATAAGTTCGGAACGAAGTATATTTAGTTACCGACATTTTTGATATGAGTAAAGCTTAGGCTTATGAACATGACGCAGGGTAATAAAACCCTCATTGTAGTTGCCGGTCCCACTGCAGTAGGGAAAACAGCTGCAGCTATTAAGTTGGCGCAGCATTTCAATACTGTGGTGGTTTCTGCCGATTCGAGACAATTTTTCAGGGAGATGAGTATTGGTACTGCCAAACCTGATGAAAGCGAGTTGGCTGCGACCAAACACTACTTTATCAATTCGCACTCCATATCCGAAAGTTTTTCTGTTGGCGATTTTGAAAAACAGGGGCTTGCGCTTTTAGATGAACTTTTTAAAGTACATGATAAGGTGATCCTGGCGGGAGGATCGGGTTTGTACATTAAAGCTATTTGTGAAGGCTTTGATGACTTGCCCGTAGCCGATATTTCAGTCCGTGAAAAACTAAACCAACAACTGGAAAGGGAAGGAATTACTACATTACAAAAACAACTACAACAGGTCGACCCGGATTATTACACCCAGGTCGACCTTAATAATCCTCAGCGTATCATCAGGGCGTTGGAAGTATTTGAAACCTCAGGTAAACCATTTTCATCTTACCGCAACGCTACTGTAAATAAAAGACCTTTTAATATTATCAAACTGGCACTTGATATGCCCCGCGAAAAACTATATGAGCGTATAAACCTTCGCGTCGATCTGATGGTTAAACAAGGCCTTATTCAAGAAGTAAAAAGCCTCCTGCCCTACCGGGAGCTTAATGCTTTAAATACAGTAGGCTATTCTGAGCTGTTTGATCATTTTGATGGCAAGACCAGCGTTGACGAAGCGCTGTTGCTTATAAAACAAAATACCAGGCGCTTTGCCAAAAGGCAGCTTACCTGGTTCAGAAAAGATAAAGATTTTGTTTGGTTTGATGCCGGTGTTCCCGATGTTATTGACCAGATGGTCAAAGCCATTGAAACTTCCGCATAATTATTTTATTGCGGCAGCAGGCTTTGTAAATATTTGCCGTAACCACTTTTGATATACTTGTTAACTAACAGCCGCAACTGATCGTCATTGATAAACCCACGGCGGTAAGCAACCTCCTCAATACATCCGATTTTTGTTGACTGGCGTTTTTCGATCACGCGCACATATTCGGTAGCATCGCTCAATGAATCAAACGTACCCGTATCTAACCAGGCTGTTCCCTTATCCATAACGCCAACATGCAGGTTACCCTGTTCAAGGTAAAACTTGTTAACATCGGTAATTTCATACTCACCGCGGGGTGAGGGTTCAAGATCTTTAGCTATTTGAATTACCGAATTATCATAAAAATAAAGGCCGGGTACTGCAAATTTCGATTTTGGCTGCAAAGGTTTCTCTTCAATTGACAAGGCCCTGAATTCGGCATCAAACTCAACCACACCGTAACGTTCAGGATCGGCCACATGATAGGCAAAAATAGCTGCGCCATCTACATCATTAAAACTGCGGATCAATTCGTTAAATCCGGTACCATAAAATATATTATCGCCCAATATCAAAGCTACTTTATCATCGCCTATAAATTGCTCGCCAATAACAAAAGCCTGGGCAAGTCCGTTAGGCTTTTCCTGTATAGCATATTCAAATTTACAGCCTAACTCTGTACCATCGCCCAATAACCGCTTAAAACCGGGATTATCTTCGGCTGTAGTAATGATCAGAATTTCTTTGATATCCGCCTGCATCAAAACCGATAGCGGGTAGTATATCATAGGCTTATCATAAATAGGCATCAGTTGTTTACTGATTGCCCTGGTTATAGGATAAAGCCGGGTGCCTGACCCTCCTGCTAAAATAATGCCTTTCATATTTGATTATACTAATTTTTAAGTAAACATCCCGAAGTTAGTATATAATAATGCTCCCGTAATATCAGCACCCATTATTATACTATTGAACAATGCTATCAGGTATAAAGTTGGTATTTATTGTTCAATATGCAAACTTATATTTTATCTGATTATTTTGAACATAAACCATGTACCAGGCAACAAGCCTTTTTCAAAAGCAAAATCCATTTAATCCCCTCAACATTAGCATAAAATTGTTATTATTGCAGTTTGAACGTTAAAAACTACTATTTAGGTGGATTTAGCGGATTTTCATTGTTAACATGCATAAATATTATCTTACTCATCTGCAGGAATTAGAATCAGAGGCCATTTACGTTATCAGGGAAGTGGTTGCACAATTTGATCGTCCTGCCATCCTGTTTTCGGGCGGGAAAGACTCTATTGTTGTAACACACCTGGCAAAAAAGGCATTCTGGCCCGCTAAAATCCCAATGCCCCTAATCCATATTGATACCGGTCATAACTTTCCTGAAACTATGGAGTTTAGGGATAAGCTGGTTGAAAACCTTGGCGTACAACTTATTGTAGGCTCAGTTCAGGAATCAATTAACAAAGGCCGCGCAGTTGAGGAAAGCGGTATCAACGCCAGCCGCAACGAGTTGCAGATAGTAACCCTGCTTGATACCATCGAAAGCAATAAGATTGATGCCGCTATCGGCGGTGCACGCCGTGATGAAGAAAAGGCCCGTGCTAAAGAACGTTTCTTCAGTCACCGCGATGAGTTTGGCCAGTGGGATCCTAAAAACCAACGCCCCGAGCTCTGGAATATCTTTAACGGCCGCAAGCGCATGGGCGAACACTTCCGTGTGTTCCCGATCAGTAACTGGACCGAAATGGATATCTGGAACTACATTCTGCAGGAAAATATAGCTATACCTTCATTATACTTTGCACACCAGCGTAACGCGGTTTACCGCGATAATACCTGGCTGCCCGCTTCAGAGTTCTTACAGCTTAGGGAGGGTGAAACTATCGAAAACAAACTCATGCGTTTTCGTACCCTGGGCGATATCACCATCACCGGCGGCATCGAATCAGACGCCGATACGCTGGAGAAGATAGTTGCTGAAGTATCAGCAACCCGCAGCACCGAACGCGGTAACCGAAGTGACGATAAACGCTCGGATACATCAATGGAAGACAGGAAAAAACAAGGTTATTTTTAAATTTGATTCAATGAGCCTTCAGGCAGTCAAGCCCGGAGCAAAACATACCACCACAATGGAATTATTACGTTTTACTACAGCAGGTAGTGTTGACGATGGGAAAAGCACCCTTATAGGGCGCTTGCTATACGATTCGAAATCCATCTTTGAAGACCAGATGGAGGCTGTAAAACAATCGAGCGAACGAAAAGGGCTTCAGCATGTTGATCTTTCATTATTAACTGATGGTTTACGTTCGGAGCGCGAGCAGGGCATTACCATTGACGTGGCCTACCGCTATTTTGCCACGCCCAAACGTAAATTTATTATAGCCGATACCCCCGGCCATATCCAGTATACCCGCAACATGGTTACCGGCGCTTCAACCGCAAACCTTGCCCTGGTACTTATTGATGCCCGCAAAGGCGTGGTTGAGCAAACCTGCCGCCACTCATTTATTGCATCACTATTAAAAATACCACACATTATTGTTTGTGTGAACAAAATGGATTTGGTTGACTACAGCGAAGAGGCTTTTAACAAAGTAGTTGAACAATATGAAGCTTTTGCAGCAAAAATTGATGTTACCGATATCCGTTTTGTACCTATCAGTGCTTTAGCTGGTGACAATGTGGTTAACGATTCGGAAAACATGCCATGGTACAAAGGCGAAAGCCTGTTACATACACTGGAGACTATTCATATTGCCAGTGATGAAAACCACTCTGATGCCCGCTTCCCGGTGCAAACAGTGATCCGTCCTCATGCGGCTGAATATCATGATTACCGCGGTTATGCCGGCCGGATAGCAGGCGGCATTTTCAGGCCTGGCGATAAGATCACTGTATTGCCGTCAGGGCTAACATCGGCTATAAAATCTATCGATACCTATTCGGGCCCGGTTGAGGAAGCTTTTGCACCAATGTCGGTTTCCATTACTTTGGAGGATGATATTGATGTAAGCCGCGGCGATATGATTGTAAAAGATGACAGCGAACCGCAGGTGAGCCAGGACCTTGACGCCATGATTTGCTGGATGGCAACCCGCAGCCCGCGCCCAGGTGCTAAATATCACCTCAAAACCACCACCCGCGAGGTAATGTCGATCATTAAGGAAGTTTATTATAAACTTGATATCAATACGCTTGAAAAGCAGGAAGAAAATACTGATATTAAGATGAACGAAATGGTGAAGATCCGTTTACGCACCACTCAACCCGTAGTGTTTGACGAGTATCGCAAAAACCGTATTACCGGCTCATTGATACTGGTTGATGAATCAACTAATGAAACGGTAGCAGCTGGGACATTCCTGTAAGCTATTTGGGGAAAAACTAAAAAATGCCAGGTTTGTAAGAAAAGCCTGGCATTTTATTTTTTTTAAAACTCATTGTTTATTGTGCGGCAGCCAATTTTTTAATACAAGCTTTTAAGCTGTCGCGCCAGTAAGGGATCTCTATATTAAACGTAGCTTTGATCTTAGCCTTATCCAGTACCGAATATGCCGGTCGTTGCGCATTCGTTGGATATTCTGATGTGCGTATTGGGAGTACTTTAACATCAGTACCTGAAATATCAAAGATGCCTTTGGCAAAGTCATACCATGAGGTTACCCCTTCATTGCTGTAATGATAAATACCATATGCTTTTTTGCCAGCTGTTATGATAGTTAAAATTGCTTCTGCCAGGTCAATAGCATATGTGGGTGTGCCCACCTGGTCTGCAATCACCTTAAGCTCATCACGGTCGGCCCCAAGCCTTAGCATGGTTTTTACAAAATTGTTGCCATACTCGGAGTATAGCCAGCTTGTACGAATTGTATAGTGTTCATCAAGAATTTCCGCAATTGCCTGTTCTCCCTCCAGTTTGGTAAGGCCATATACACTGATAGGCTCAGCAATGGCTTCTTCTGTGAGTGGCAATGCCACGTCTCCCTTAAAAATAAAATCAGTTGAGATCTGCACAAGGGTAGCACCATATGCTTTACAATGCCTGGCAAGATTTGCGGCCCCGGTTTTATTGATCGCCCGGGCCAGGTCAACTTCGTCTTCCGCTTTATCAACAGCGGTATAAGCAGCGCAATTGATAGCAAACGTTGGTTTATATTTTTCAAAAACAATATCGAGCAAATCGTCCCGCAAAATGTCTGCCTCTTCTTCGGGCAGGAAATGGATATAATCTATTTTCCTTTCGCCTGCAACTTTCTTTAAGCAGTTACCCAATTGTCCTGATGCTCCAAATACGATGATATTTTGCATTTTTTAGAAGTGTTATTTTTTGATTAAACCAGGATAAAAATTAGAACCCAAAATCAGGAGCATCCTTTAAAAAGGGCAGTTCAAGGTCTTTGTCCGATACCAGCACATCGCTCCCGCTGAGCTGCCAATCAATATTTAAATCAGGATCGGCATAATGCAGACCACTTTCTGACTCTTTGTTATAGTAGTTATCACATTTATACTGGAATACAGCTTCATCGCTCAATACAATAAAGCCATGGGCAAATCCACGGGGAATAAAAAATTGCTCGTTATTCTGTTCGGTTAAATGCACTCCATGATATTGCCCATAAGTTGCCGATCCCTTGCGCAGGTCGACAGCTACGTCTAATACTTCGCCTTTGGTTACCCTAACCAACTTAGCTTGCGAAAACCGACCTTTCTGCAAGTGCAGGCCACGTAATACACCTTTAGTTGAATAGGATTGATTATCCTGTACAAAATTGACATTGAAGCCCGTAGCATCAGCAAACCGCTGTTGATTAAACGATTCAAAAAAATAACCGCGGTCATCATTAAAAATACGTGGTTTTATTAATAAACATCCCTCAAGCGGGGTTGGTATTATAGTCATATGTTTCCCTTATAAACACAGTAATGTGTGGTCATTATAATTTGATATAATTGACAAAACACATTAAAATTTATGCAATATTAACTAATAGATCTATAATCAAAGCCGATAATCATTCAAAAAGTCTTTTAACGGCTTAATAAAACCCTGGTTACATCAATAATAGTTATACTTCTTACGATGGCAAAAAACTTAAGTTTCTCATTATAGCAAAAATTATGCAGCCGCAAATGTTAAAAAAAGTAATTCAAGTTACGTTAATTTGCACCTTCTTCTTAATCAGGCTACAGTGGATTGCACGAAATACTTAAATAACATTCATAATTAATTCATACAAAAATCGTTTATTACGTCTTAAATAAAGGCATTTACAAAAGAAAAAGGATTAACAAATAATTAATTGATAGCATGCAAATAAATAAATATCGTTCCCACATAATTATCTCATTACTTAGTCTTTTTTTGTTGTTCTTCTGTATCAATCTCTATTTCAAAGAGCGAGAGGTTCAACAACAGCGCACAGTAGCTGACCCTGAATTAAAATCAGCAGACAACGAGGTTAACTCAAAGGATGACAAATTAAGTGCAACCACACAGGAACAAAAGCAACCAGAACAAAAACAACCAGAACAAAAACCTATCCGCAATGCCATTGCAAGCCTGGCAAAAAAAGAGGATATTCAGGATAGTTCAGATCCCAGCACCCTGAAAAAACTTTTAATTAAAAAAGGCATTTATTTTGGCGATTTTTTGGGGAACGAAGATGTTGAACTCGCAGCTCCGCGTCCGGCGAACTTCTTAACACAAATTAACCAGTATTTTAATCTGTATACCGTGCCTGCCTGGTTTCATCATGTGGAACTCAAAAATGGCCAGTATGATTTTAGGGGCATTGATGAAGTTGCAGACTTTGCTGTAGCGCATGGCGCCAAAATACAAATGCAAAGCCCTGTGTGGTGGTATGTGCCTGATTGGGTAAAAAAAGGAAACTTTACGCCCGATGAGCTTAAAAATATCCTAAAAAATCATATCCAGGCTGTAATGCGCCATTATAGGGATAAATATCCGGGAGCCGTGCTTTCATGGGCCATTGTCAATGAATCGATGAGTGACAGCCCCGATTTTAATCCAAAATATTCGTTGCCAAACGGACTTAGAAGTAACTTACCAATATGGAATGTAATTCACAAGCCCGGTTCAAATGACCCTACTGATTATATTCAATTAGCATTTGAATGGGCGCACGAAGCTGATCCTACAGCGAAACTCTATTGGACCGAATTTAACGTTGAATACAAAGGTTTTAAAATGGACAGATGGTTTAATATCGTTAAACAACTAAAAGATAAAGGCGTTCCTATTAATGGCGTGGGTTTCCAAACTCATTTGTATCAGGGATATAACCATCCATTTAGCGAGTTAACTGAAAACATGGACAGGTTTGCAGCTATTGGCCTTACAAGCGAAATAACTGAGTTAGACGCAATTATGTCAACTACATCACCAGTTGACCCACCTTTATTCAGGCCAACAATTATCGGTTCACCAACCCAGGTTGATTTTGATAAGCAAGGAAAATTATTTGCCGGCGTAATTTCAGCCTGCATTAAGGCCCAAAAATGCGATGCTATAATATTATGGGGCGAATGGGACCCAACCAGCTCGACAAATACTCAATACAAAAACAAATTAACAGGAAATCCCCTTGGCAAGATGCACGCCAATATATTAGATGATAATTTGAAGCCTAAACCAGCGGTTGCCGCTATGGTTAATGCTGCCCGGCAACTCATATCTAAATAACTTATTACTTCAGAAAACGCCTCACGAAAACCGTGGGGCGTTTTAGCAAATTTTGGAGACATTATTATATAATCGCCATCCTAATAACAAATCCAGAAAGCCCCCAAAATCTTCAAAAAAAAAGTTTGCCTTATAAAAAGGCAAACTTTTTTTGAAATAACTGCCGCAAGCGGCATATAGTTAAAGCGCGTTATAAAACGGAATCATTTAACGTTGAGCAAATTCACCCTCTTTGCTCAAAAAATCCTGGTAAGCAAATTTAATTCCATCTTCCAGGCCGGTATGATATTTCCATCCGGCTTCACTCAACTTGGTTACATCCATTAATTTTCTTGGTGTACCATCTGGTTTAGAAACATCGAAAGTAATCTCTCCTTCATAACCGATAATTTTTTTAACAAGCAATGCCAAATCTTTTATAGATATATCCTCACCCGTGCCAATGTTAACAAGACCGGGTTCATTATAGTTCTCCATTAAATAATAGCATGCTTCGGCAAGGTCATCGGCAAATAAAAATTCCCGTTTCGGAGAACCCGTTCCCCAAATGGTTACAAACGGCGCTTCCTGCTCTTTGGCTTCATGAAACCTACGTATCAGTGCCGGCAAAACATGCGAATTTTGAGGATGGTAATTATCATTAAACCCGTATAAATTTGTAGGCATAACTGATATGTAATTACAGCCATATTGAGCCCTGTATGCATCGCACATCTTTATTCCGGCAATTTTTGCAACTGCATAAGGCTCATTCGTTTCTTCCAACAAACCCGTTAATAAGTAATCTTCTTTTAATGGTTGAGGAGCAAGTTTAGGATAAATACAACTTGAACCAAGAAACATCAGCTTTTTTACATCATTCAAGTATGATTGATGGATGATGTTGTTTTGTATTTGCAGATTATCGTACAAAAACTCGGCGCGGTAAACATTATTGGCTACAATACCTCCTACTTTTGCTGCAGCCAAAAAAACGTAATCTGGTTTTTCCTGTTCAAAAAAATCAGCTACCGCTTTTTGGTCTCTTAGATCAAGTGCAGATGAACTACGGGTAACAAAGTTAGTAAAACCCTCCTTTTCGAGCTTTCGCTGAATGGCTGAACCAACCATCCCCCTGTGACCGGCGATGTATATTTTACTTGATTTATCCATATTATTCAAATTGGTTTTTAATGCTGTATCCTGATTCTTTCAATAACTTTTCCCTTCTGAATAAATCCACATCAGCCGCAACCATTTCTTTAACCAATCCCTGCAGGTCATATTTAGGAGCCCAACCTAATTTTGTTTTAGATTTTGTTGGATCGCCGATAAGTAAATCAACTTCTGTCGGGCGGAAATACGCTTTGTCGACCGCTACTACTTCCTTACCAATTTCGATCTGAAAATCAGGGTTATTACAGCTAACAACATATCCAACTTCGTTAACACCTTCACCTTTAAATTCAATCTCGATACCAACTTCAGCAAATGCCAACCTTACAAATTCGCGAACCCTGGTAGTTACCCCAGTGGCGATAACATAGTCTTCAGCAACTTCCTGCTGTAATATAAGGTACATGGCCTCCACATAATCCTTGGCATGTCCCCAGTCCCTTTGAGCATCCAGATTGCCCAGAAATAATTTATCCTGCAACCCCATAGCAATTTTTGCAGTTGCGCGGGTAATTTTACGGGTCACAAAAGTTTCACCACGCAATGGGCTTTCATGATTAAATAAAATACCGTTGCAGGCGTAAATTCCATAAGCTTCCCTATAGTTTACAGTTATCCAATACGCATACATTTTTGCAACTGCATACGGAGAACGAGGGTAAAATGGAGTGGTTTCTGATTGAGGAACTGCTTGTACCAGTCCATAAAGTTCAGATGTTGAAGCCTGGTATATCTTGGTTTTCTTTTCAAGCCCTAAAATCCGGATTGCTTCAAGCAATCTTAAAGTACCAATACCATCAGCATTAGCTGTATACTCGGGAGTATCAAAGCTAACCTTAACATGCGACATAGCCCCAAGATTATAGATCTCATCGGGCTGTACTTGCTGAATAATGCGGATAAGGTTAGTACTGTCGCTAAGATCACCATAATGTAGGATCATATTTTTATTATCATCGTGCGGATCCTGATATAAATGGTCAATCCTATCTGTATTAAATAACGAGCTGCGGCGTTTTATACCGTGTACCACGTATCCTTTTGACAATAGTAGTTCGGTTAGATAGGCACCGTCCTGGCCTGTTATCCCTGTGATTAAAGCAATTTTCTTCATTATATTTTCTTTTATTAAATACTACAAACGGAACCTCTATTTCAAATAATTTCTGTTAGGCAACTATTACTTAAAATTAAACAGTTAAGCAAAAAGAAGCCGGCTACGAAGGAATAACCCTCCTTTTAAATTTGATCATAAATATTTCGTACAAAAAAATCGGCCCATAATATAAGTAACGTCTCCATAAGCGCCTTGGCTCCTTCAATAATCTCAGCAGCCATTCCATTCCCAGGTTAATTGCAAGCTTACCTGGTCGTTTTACTGTTCCTGCATAAAAATCAAATACTGCCCCTATCGAGCAAATTACATTTGCATCAATTTGATCTTTTAAAGCATAGGCCCATTTTTCCTGTTTTGGGGCTGTCATACCAACAAATAGTACATCCGGCTTAAAATCATTTATGGCTTTAAGCATTTCCTTATTATCGCTGTCGCTAAATTGCGGTTTATACGGGGGCGAATATGACCCAACTTTAATATTAGGATACTCATCATTTACCCGCTTTATGATTTTTCCTAAAGTTTCATCTGTTGCACCGAGATAGAAACATGAACCATTATTCAAATTTGCCTCATTTAACAAATAGCTATGTATATCGGCTCCTGCAATTTTCTTTATTCGTTTCCCGGTCAGCAATCTTGTAGCCCAAACAATAGCAACACCGTCGGGCAGCAGTATTTCAGATTTTTTAAGAGATTCTTTAAAATCAACATCTTCTTTAGCAATACAATATGAATATTGATTAATGGTTGAAATTAAGGCTTTCTCCTTTATAGAAACCTTATTCAATGAGTCAGCATAAACAGTATAGCCAAGACAACTTATAGTGTTGAATATATTTTTCATATGGTATTTATTTTCATGCAGCTAATATTTTTTATTACTAAAGGCCGCCTTTTTTGATTAAACTTTTAACAAATTTAATTTAAAACACGGAAAATATTGAAATTAAAGCACTGTAATTTACGATAAATTATCTTTTTTGCAATTGCCAATGTGATAAATCTGTTAACTACTTATGCCCCGTAAGGTGTTATCCTTTATTTCTTGAGGGAAATAATGAGTAAAAATCAATTTTTTCAAATATTTGCAAATTCCCGCCAATTGTGGCATCCTTAATTATCCGTCCATCTTGCTCAAACGCCTTCCGAGACAATTTATAGGCAAATTCTTCGCTTTGCAAATCCGGCGCAAACCATGTCATTCCAGGTTTATAATACCCTTTTATAAAATGATTGTCTTCTTTTCCTGTACTTTTAATAGTTGCCCCTGATTTCGCATTGGTATTATATGAGTGATCTTTTCCTATAATATATAGCTCGTTAAACCCCATATAAAACGCCAGCTGCATTGCCATATAAGTAACTGACTGGCCGGTACCATATCCTTGCCTGGCGATGTTTGTAGAAAATTCAGGTGTTAATTTATCTTTTATAAAGTATTGATTTTTTCTTTTTGAAAACTTGTGTCTATAATCCCAATTGAAAAAACATGGCAACTGTAAATTATCATAGTCATCAATAAATTGAGATAACTGTGCTTCTATATCGATACATGCTAAATATGTAGGCGAAAAACCAGTTTCTTTTTCCATTAAATAAATCCGGTTTAAGCCTATAGTATATTCATTTTTCAATAGTGAAAAATCGATATGCTTCAAACTTGGGCCATTGGCAATTAAAAAACACCGTTTACCGGCATGTATATTTTTAAATTGCTCAATACCGCTCCTGTTTGCTTTTGTGAATGGAAAAGGGGCAGCCCAAATAACTTTTTGAGGTATATCAGCAATCCTTCTCCAAATCGCTTTACTTATCCGTGATAGGGTAACATCGCTCCTTTTCAGGGTTAATAAACGTTTAATATTTCCTAATGCCATAATGTTTGATCAAGCTGTAATTATTTTTTCAGTGCTTAAGATTCCCGCTTTTTTGCCAAAACTGTTACAGCACCACCATTTCCATCTTCCACAAATAAAGGGGCTACAATTACCCATTCAAATTCATGATACGCTTCGTTTAACGCCATATCCTCTATTACAAGAATACTTTTCTTATCGCCGCCCGGGCAAAGGAACTGCCTGTGGCTTTCCCTTCCCTGTGGTCGGAACTTCCATGAAGTAAGGGATATAAAATCAAAGCCTACACATCTTAGTTCAGGGTATTCGGTTCTGAAGTAATCTGCCAGTTCCGGCGCCAACCCAGGGTTATCGTTCCAGTACTTATCGTCATTCCTGTAATTTTCAAATCCAGTACGTATCAGCAAAAGCTCAACATCTTTATTAATTGGTGGTAAATTTTCAAAATCACTGATGTTTATCAATTTTGCCTCGCTGCAAAGAATCTCTACCGTAACAACGTTTTTATAAAAATATTCTTCCAGGGGTATTTCAAAAGTCTTTTTTCCGTCCTGGCAAAAATGAAAAGGCGAATCGATATGGGTACCTATATGGTTATTTGAAAATATCCAGCAAGCCGTATTTGCCGTTTCGCCTTTTAAAATTGACGAATTATCCCTTATAAATACGCGATCCTTATTTCCGTACGACGGCGTATTTTGTGAGATAATATGTGAAAGGCGGATATTCATAGGGATAGATTTATTTTAAACATGAAATTTGGGCAGCAACAATGTTGATTAATATATAGCACCTGTTAACAGATTACCAACACGCTAAATAGCTACCTTAATAGTAATTTTTTTAATAAACTCTGGCTGATTAACGTAATGCTGAGGGCCGTGTCCGTCTTCGGGAAACATTATAGCAAATATTCCGTTCCCTATATCAACATGAGTACCCTGGCTTGATGGATCTTTATAGAAGGTACGGTCATGCTCTTCACTATACGGAATATTTACATTCATACCTTCAATTGGCGACCATTTAACCCTTTCAAGGCCCCTTATAGGATATTGAATGTCAATAACGTGTTTATGAGCTTCATATCCCCTTTCAAAGTTTTCAACGGTATTATATTCGCTAACAATCGCTTTTACGTTATCGTTAATTTTATAAACACCAACTTCAATATCCGGAGTGGCGTTTTGTAAATATTGAAGACCAGCATATATATCCTCAGAAATGCCTTTATATGTATCAATATTCTTTAATTTATCAACTATCATTGTATAATTAGTTTAATTCGTTTGTAAAATACTCGTTTAGCCATCCAACAAATTGTTCATCCATCGGCCTTAAATCTTTGAATATTTTGCCGTAACCTTTATTAAGGATCAAGCCCAATGTTTTACCTACGTTCTTTTTGTCTTTGCTTAATGCTACCGTAAATTTATCAAGCGAGATATCAGTAATAGAAGTTCCCTCCCACACTTGTTTTAATAACTCCCTTATGTTTTGACGCACCGAATTATCAATGTATCCAAGCTTTACTGATACAAAATTGGCCATATCCATACCGTAACTTACAGCAATTCCGTGAGGTATCCGATAATTAGTTAATGATTCGATAGCATGCCCGAATGAATGACCGTAATTAAATACAAGGCGCTCGTTTTTGTCAAATTCATCCCGCTCAATGTAGCCCTTCTTTATTTCCAGGCTTCTGTTAATGATACCGGCTAAAACTTTTTTATCTGTTAGGGCCTGTGCATATTCATTTTTAAACCTTGTAAAATCCTCTTCGCCCGATACAATGAAATAGTGACACATTTCGCCCATTCCTGATTTCAAATCCCACAATGAAAGGGTATCTAAAAATTCAAGGTTAATAAATATTTGGTTAGGCGGGTAAAAACCTCCCAGTTGATTTTTATATTGATTAAAATTGATAGAGGTTTTACTTCCTATACAGCTATCGCCCTGGGCAAGTAATGATGTTGGGAAAAAATACCAATCAACCCCACGGTACATGATTGACGCTATAAACGCTGTAGCATCCTGGGTTATACCGCCGCCAATGGCAACCAACCTATGATTTTTTCTGAAACCATTATCTATCAGGCTTTCAATTATAGGCATTACCCCCTGGTAACTCTTAACTTTTTCGGAGGCATCAATGCCAATGTGCCAATACAAATCAAGTACAGGCTGAAGCAGATCTTTATATAGCTCCTTTATTTTGTTATCAATGATAATTACGTCGCCTTCTTTAAGTTCCTTAAGTAAAACTCCTTGCGTATCATCTATAAACTGAACACCGTAATCGTGAACAATTGATTTTATTTTAAAATTATACATTGGTATATCCTCCGTCAACAATTATATTTTGACCTGTTAAATAACTATTTAAATTGCTGCTTAAAAAAAGTACAACGTTAGCAATTTCTACAGGTTGAGCCATCCTGTTCATAGGGATAACTTCAGTTAGTTTTTTCAAATCTTCGGCCGAGTTTGTGGTAGCTGTAAGCTCCGTAAGCGTAAAACCAGGCCCAACTGCATTTACCAGGATATCATACTTACCCAATTCAATTGCCAACGTTTTGGTAAGCCCAACAATGGCATTTTTATTGGTGGTGTAAACAGAACGCCCCGGCCTGGTAATAGTGCTCCAGATAGAGGTGATATTAACAATGCGGCCATAACCGTTTTTTTTCATCAGTTTGCTAACTTCACGGCAAAGCACGTACGGTCCCTTTACATTAACATTATGCAGCAAATCAAAATCGGCATCGGTAGTATCCACGTTGAGCGCAACCTTGTTAATCCCCGCATTATTGATAAGCACATCTATCTTATCTAATTCATTCAGTTTCAACAAAAACCTTTCAACTGATTCAGGACGGGTGAAATCAAGCTGTAAATAACTGATCCTCTTAACGGTATTTTCATTATTTAAACGCTCTATTTCGGAAGCATTAGTTCCGGTTAAAATTACAGAACAACCGGCTTCAAGAAAGCGTTCGGCTATCGCGTTGCCAATGCCCCTTGTACCGCCGGTTATAAGTGCCACTTTACCAGTCAGATCAATCTTTATGTTAGATATGCTATCCATAAAGAATAATTAGTTAGCAGTAAGTGCTAAAAACTCCTCGTCGGTTGAAAGGTAGTTTACTATTATATGATTTAAGATCATATGCACGTCTTCAATCGGGCCGTAATCTCCTTTAGGGTTTGGTGTATACAGTGGTATAGATGATATTTCATTTAATTTTCCACCCAAAAAGCCTACGAATGCAATTGTAGTACCGCCTAATTCATTAGCAAACTCGGCAGCCTTCACCAAATTTGGTGAATTTCCACTTGCTGATATAGCGATCAAAATGTCGCCTGAAACAAACTGACCGCGCATTTGCTCAACAAAAACATCGTCAAAGTTATTATCATTACCTATTGCGGTAATCATAGGTACGTTATCGGTTAAAGCGATAATCTTAGGGCGGAACTTTGAGAAATAACGAACAAAGAACCTGAAGTCGGCCTGCATGTGAGATGCTGTAGCAGCGCTCCCGCCATTACCAACAACATAAATGGTATTGCCGTTTTTAAAGGCGGTGATCATAGCAGTAATTACCTGCTCAAGTTTTGTAACTTCAATTTTATTTAAAATATCAGTCAAACGGGCGATATAATCACCCAGGTAGTTTTTAACTTTCTCTTGTCTTTCCATTGTAATAGATTTTTATCTTATTGTTACTAATTAAAATTCTTTTTGTTCGTATACTTTATCTATGATACGCATGAGTTTGTAAGCATCCTCCGAATTACCGATGGCTATCGGCTTATCAGCAGTAATTGAATCAAAAAAATGATCCATTTCGTAACGCCAGCTGTTGTTATCAACATACTTGGTTACTATTTCATCTTTCCAGGTAGCCGCAGGCGCCGTCGACCTGTTTTTGGCAATGGAGAGTGTTTCTTCGCCATATGACATTGATGATGTTATAAGGCCGTTTAATACCATATAACCTTTTTCAAGGAATATCTCTAACGAAAACAAATGGCGCCATTGCGACATGGTAGAGTGTAATGAAGCTACTTTGCCTGTTGCCGATTCTTTAAGGATCACAAAAGCGTTATCCTCAACATCCATGTGCCAATAAAGGTTTGAAACCTCTGCTTTAACAACATCAAAATCACCTGAGAGGTACAGGAACAAATCAAGCATATGAATACCCTGATCCATTAAGATACCACCGCCGGCTAATTCCTTTTTAGCCCTCCATTGGTTAAAATAATCGCTGGTTACACTTTTTCCGTAACGGCCACGCAACCATAATACTTTTCCATATTCACCGCTGTCAATCAGCTTTTTGATATGCATAACGCTATCATGATGACGGTGATTAAAACCGTACATCAATTTTTTGCCGCTGGCTGCTTCGGCCTTTTGTATCTCTAATATATCAGCACCGGTAAAAGCGGGTGGTTTTTCGCAAAAAACATGCTTTCCGGCATTCAGGGCCCGTATGGTTAAATCTTTGTTTAAAAAGTTGGGGGTGCAAACTATGATCGCATCTATATCTGCATGATTTATAATTTCCTCATGGCTGATATTGGGGATACCTTTTATTTCAGTTTCTCCATTGGGCTCAGATACAGCTACTACAACGCCTTTTTTAATTTCATCGATAGCCTGGTGCCGGATTTTTCCCATTACACCATAACCTATTATACCAATTTTGTAATTCATAGTATGTATTATTTTAGTGCGTTAATTAAGTTTTTAACAGCGTCAATTTCCATTAATAGTTTTCCTTCTTCGGCATATGAACCAAGGTGAGGGGTAAGCACTACATTATCCAGATCGCATAAAGGGCCTGAATATGGCTCAGAAGAGAAAACGTCAATAGCTGCTCCGGTTAATTTATTAGCTGCAAGGGCATTATATAAAGCTTCTTCATCAACAATACCACCGCGGGATATATTTACCAGGAACGCGCCTGTTTTCATCAAATCAATCTCTTTAGTACCTATTACCGCAGATCCGTCTTCATTGCCTGGTACATGAATTGTAACGACATCGGCTTTGGTTAACAATGTATCAAAATCAACCAATTCAACTCCGTTATCTGTTGCCCAGGCAGCATCAGCGTAAGGGTCATAACCAATTACCGGGTTCCCTATCCCCCTGAACAGTTGCGATACCAGTTTACCAATACGTCCTAAACCTACAACTCCAACAACTTTATTAAGAAAAAGGTTGCCTACCTGCTTTTTCCATACTTTATTTTTAAGATCAGCATGAGCCTGTGGTATTTTTCGCAATAATGACAGTGTCATAGCCAGTGTCAATTCTGCAACTGCCCTGGTTGGGCCATCGGGGGTATTGGTTACAATAATCCCTTTTTCGGCTGCGTATTTTAAATCTACGCTATCCATGCCTATTCCAACGCGGCTAATACATTTCAACTTAGGCAGTGCATCCATTACCCTGGCGGTAAGTGGTTCTACACCGGCTACTATACCAATGCAGTCTGCGGCCAACTCTATAACTTCATCTTCTGTTAGCTTTCTTCCGTAAGGGTTATTGATTACTTCATAACCATTTTGGAGAAGCAACTCTACAGGTTCATTTCCAACTTGGCCAAAAGACGAGGGCGAGGTTAATATTTTCATAGTATAAATTATCGTTCTTTTATTACAATTGTTATGTTGACAAAATGCAATGGTGTCCTTAATTACTTGCTCCAGTACTTGGGCGTTGCATTTTGGGTTGACTGATATTTCCTGGCAATTAATAGCGCCTCGGCAAGCCTGAAATCTTTTTCCTCGCTTACCTTCACAGCTACCAATGGGTCAAGCGGCCAAAAAAGCCTGTTCACCCCAAAATATCCGCTTCGGTTGTTTTCGTATAGTTTTCTAAAAACATTTGCGTTCCATATAGTTACAGCCCAATTACATATTGTAATCACCCTATTATTCTGCGACGGGGCAAGCGGGCCGTCAACTACAATGTTTATCGGTTCATTATCAACAAATGACTGCATTTGTGTTTGTGTACATCCAATAAGGGTGTCTGCATCTGATGCCGAATATGCCTCGAGCGCACCTTGGATATCAGCTTCCCGGATCAGAGGACAAACAGGATTAATAAGCACCAGTGTATCCGGATTTTTGGCATTAATAAAATCATAAGTAAAATCTTCGCCGGTTGCGTCGTCACCACCCAATAATGCGGGGCGCCGGTATACTTTACAATTTAAACTTTCAGCTATTGCCGCAAGCGAATCATCATCGGTGTTCACATAAACCTCATCCAATAGGTTACAACTTAAAGCACTTTCAATGCTATAGGCAATCATTGGTTTACCATCCATGTACCTAAGGTTTTTTGACTGTACCCTTTTACTTCCCCCTCTTGCGGGGATATGAGCTATTACTTTTCCTAATTTCATAGAATGAGATTATAATATTATTAACGACTGACTTTTAAATCAGATTATCCTTTTTTTGATTGTTGCTTTATCGCGATTAAACTTTTAGCAACAACTATTGATGCCTTCGCAGCTTTAATAGTGTATAATACCATGGGGTTGCCGTTTATTAATTCAAAATTTTTCAGCTGCCCTTTTACTACCCGGCATTTCTACAATGTATTCTATCTTAAATTGAATCAACTAAATATTTTATATTTTTAACATAATTATCAAACTCAGCAAAAGAACTTACACTTGCTTTAAGCTTGTCTTTGTCATAGTTTGTGTTTAACATGCTATTAATTTTGGCGGTTAATGCTTCTTTATCATCAAAGTTGATAAACTCAGCTCCCTTATTTACTTCTCTCAATACCGGAATATCAGAACATAACGCCGGCGTTCCAACGTACTGTGCCTCTATAGGTGGTAAACCATACCCTTCAAATGACGAACTGTAGATTAATAGTTTTGACGACGCTAAATGCTTATATTTTTCGGACTCAGAAATACCCGATTTAAAAACCAACTCGATACTGTTTTCTTTTGCCTGATTGATCAAAGCCTGATATATCTCCGGATTTAATTTTGCCGGATTACCAATAACAAGTAAAATATACCCGGCAGGTAAAGCATTTATAATATCGTTAAGCACATTTGAGTTTTTGTGCTTTTCTCCAAAACGTCCGAAATAAATAACCTGGTTTCTTTTTTGAGTATCGATAAAACCATCTGCAACCTTTGAGTTAATACTCAGATACAGTTGTTTAAAACTTAAGTTAGGATTAAATCGGGCATAATATTCTTCAGCATACTTTGTTCCTTCCTTCGTAGTTGACAGTATTGCATCAACTGATGGCAAAATCTTATTGCTATATTTATAAGCACTCTCCGGCCTGCTTTGCGGGGTTAGTTTATTAATCCAGTTTGGACTTTCGAAATCAAGAAACCACAACTGACATTTGGAAGCACGTTGAAACTTCTTAACAGTTGGATAGAAAAAGAACCTATCAAACACGATAGATTTTTTTGAAGCCAGGTGCGGAACAACCAGTAATAAATCGTAATTATTTACACGCGGAAAATTAAAATACTTACTCACTTTTAAGTGCAAATTTCCGCTTCCGGGGTAAATGTTAAAATCATCAAAAAACACCGGCGCTAAATTGGTATAATAATCAACCGTATAACCGTTTGCAGCAAAGCCATGCGCCATCATCAGCGCGTGGATTCGCCCTCCAGAATAGTTGTTTTTATAATTTAATGCAAATACAGCTACCTTCATGATTTAATAAGTTGCGTTTCTGCCTGACTATTTAACATTATCTTTTTTAACCGGGCTTTTTCATTGACTATATAAAGACAGATTGAAAAGCAGATAACGCCCGCAGCATAAGAAAATGGCCAGCTGAGTAAACTCATTAAGAGTATTGTTATTAAGAAAAAAAACTCCGTTGTTTTCTTTGACTTTCGCATGGTTTTGTATATCAGGGAAAAATATACACACAGATAAATTAGTCCAAAGCGTGCATAATCTCCTATGAAACCTACATCGGATAAAAAATACCCTTCAGATGCACCTAATCGCGTTACTTTGGCGCCATATGCCGAACTGGCATCATACTGTCCATTTCCAAACAATACCTCCGAAATATTATCAGAGAAATTAAACAAGAAATAATTGGCGGCCTTTACCCTGATGTAGCTATCGCCCTGATGTATCTGATCGGCCGTTAAAGCCGTTATCTCTTCATAATACTTAGTTGGGATTAAGAAAATAGCTGCTACAAATAAAAGGAACATTACCACTATCGCCCTTGCTTTTTCTTTAGAGTTGATAAATAAAAGGAATATACCAACGGCACAAGCAAACAATATATAGCGCGACCCCTGTAAAAACAAGCCTGCCGTTAAAAGAATAACTAATGCGAATTGAAATACCTTAAATCCCTGGCGGATCATTCTGTCAATCAGGAAAAACAGTCCCAGATATATGTATTCCTGCCCGTCGATTCTGAATCGAACGGTTGATCTTTCGACGAGAAAATTGGAACTATTTACAATTTCAATTGGATAAACTATTACCTGTATGATTACTATCAAAGAAACCAGTGATGCCAGGATCAATATGGTGTTATACATCATATCTATATCCGGCTTTGTTACCAACAGATAAAAATATAATAAATAAAAGTACATGAACCGCTGCTCGAGAAAAGTAGTCGCGAAATCCTGATCATGAAACATTATAGCATTGAACGCGCTGATAAAAACACAACCAAGTATAAAAAAAATCGGCCTTTGAAAAATGGTAAGTTTTAACTTATTCAAATTGGCTAACACAGTACCAAATAAATAAATTATAACCAGCGCCTGACTTACGGCAATAACATTCACGCTAAAAAAGATCAACCTGAAATAGCCCGATCCCATAAAAAGTATAAGCGAAAGAAAAATAGTTTTTAATTTCATCTATTTACCGTTTAACCCCCAACACTGCCATCTACGCATTATTATATTAAAAAAACTAACCACAGTTATTGATTTTCACGTTTAAAAAAAGCTTTAATGCTACTATTATTAAAGTACAGTATAACAAAGAATATCAAAGCACATACTCCTATTCTTAAGATCAAGCTATTATCTGGTATAAATATACCAATAGCTATTACCGCAAGTGAAGCTATTGAAGGCTTTATCATAACTGAAAACGTTAGCTTCAATGATCTGTAGAAAACCAAAAACAATAATGGCGTAATAATCAAATATGATAAAAAATATGCCAGCGCTTCGCCTTTTGCCCCATAGTACGACCCAAACCACAATACAGGAGTACATAATATAGCGTTCGCTATACCGCATATCGACAAAATCCTTTGTTTATCTGCTGCCATCCAAAGTGTTCCGACCAAACCCTGGATAGTAAATAAGAAAACAAACCAAATTTGATATTTAAAAATAAAAATAGCGGGCAGATAGTCCTTTCCGAATACAATGAGGATTATCTCCTTGCTGAAAATTGAAAAGAACACGCATATCAGCAATAAAATATTAATAAACAATGGCATCAATTGCTGAATCTTATCTTTAAAACGTTCGGCATTGTTAACCCATAACACGCTTACGTTAGGAAAAAAAGAAGAAAGTGCAAGAGTTGTAATTAATTTTACGGGCTGTGTAAGCCTGTTGCTTGTATTAAAGTATCCTAACTCAGCATTACTACTATTTATTTTCAAAAAGTTGTTTGCCAAAAAGTTTATCGGAAGATTTACCACGATTAGTATAAAGTATGGCAAAGCCTGACCAAAAATGTTTTTCACTGTCGCCGCAAAATCAACTATTTTGTTATCTAACAATTTAGCTTGTTTTAACGCAAAGTAGGCAACCACTATGTTTATAAACAACACTATAGTGTAGGTGATAAACATAGTTTGATAAGTAAACAATTTATTACTTATGACAAAAATGAAAACTACCCAAATGGCTAATGTTATTGATTTTAACACTCCGGGATAAAGCATTCTCTGATGAGCCATATAAACAGCTTCAGAAGTATCCCAAAAGTTCAACGACATTATATTAATACTTAAAATAACAAACGTAAATGCATCATAAGGAGATACCAACCAGCTGTACAGGCCTAATAAAATAATAGACCCAATAAATCCGATACCCTGCAGGTAAATACCAGCCCAAAAAATTGTATTTGATTGATTCAGATCTCTGGCTATATTCCGAATTAAAATATTCTTAATCCCGATAGAAGCTATGGTAGCAAATAACTGTCCCTGCACAAGTAGGTAACTAAATTCACCAAAGCCTTCTGATTTTAATCTCCGGGCTATATAAATTAAGCTCAGAAGGTTAAAAACCTGATAAACCAGGTTACCAAAAACCAACTCGCTAAAGTTTTTTACAACTTTTAAGGTGCCTACTTTTTTAAACTTCGCTACTAAACTAACCATTATCAAATTAAAATCTTTTTTCAGGCTGTAAAAATGGGATGGATCATCGCCTTACCTATTCACTATATCTTTTTAAACAACCCTACCATTAGCCCTTTTATATATACACCAACCTTATCAGGAAAATAATCTCTGAAAATGTACCTGTATACAAACTTAGGAAGCATCCATAATTGCTTGCCAATGCCATATACCAGGTTTTTGGCGGTTCCATGTTTCTTAATCAGATAGAAATAATTACGTGCGGTATAAAACAACGCTTCATTTGATGGGAACCGCCTTCCTTTTTCACCTGCGCCATCTTTCCATATATGTTCATGCCAGCAATGAACATCAGTGGTAACCGCTATCTTAATACCATGTTTTACTGCCCGGTAAAATACATCTGTTTCGTCGCCGTATAAAAATATCTTCTCATCGTAAAGACCAACTTTTTCCCAAAACTCCTTTTTAACCATATACATTCCTCCACAAACAAAAGTCACCTCTTTATAAGCCGGGATAGAAGCATCAAGTTTAGATCCTACATAATGTTTCTTTATCACAAAATCCTTAGTTGAAATTTCACCTCCGTATTCGCGAATTATGGGCGATCTTTTTTCATAAAAAATCACCGGGCATATAACTCCATATTCAGGCTTTTCTTCCATTATTTCAGCCATACGGGTAAGGCTGCCCTTTGGAAGGTACATATCCTGAATTATAAAAATGATGTGCGTACAATCCCGGGTCATGGCATATTTTATCCCGGCATTGAAGCCACCTGCTACACCACCATCTTTCTCAAGCTCAATAATTGTTGAATTTGTGTAATAGTCCCTAACTTTCTTTTTATAGCCGGGTTTTGAACCGTTATCAACAATTACGTGTTCATACACTTCATCTTTAAACTCATTATAAAAACTGCACCACTGGTCAAATTGATAATCTTCATCATGAGCCGTTGTAACAACAAGGATTTTATTCATAAAATAATTTTTCTATTATTAATAAGGATATTTTGAAACAAACATTAAATATTATTAAAGCCAAACAAAGATTGTATTAAGCAACTTCTGCGGCTTGTAAACACGGTTAAACTTTTTCCCATAAACCCGATTCTGCATTATATTTTTTTATGATTTTGGCAGGTGCTCCAGCAATCACACAGTAATCAGGATACTTTCCACTTACAACGCTATTAGCGGCAATTACACAATGCCTGCCTGTTTCGGTGCCCGGAAGTATAACCGAGTTGTTATAAACATAAGTTTGATCACCCAACTTTACCGGAAAGGTTTTGAGCTTAGTTTTATTTATCGGAATGTTAATGTCATCATGCGGATGTATTATATCAGTAATCGTTACGTTTGATGTGACAATTACATCGTTACCGATAACTATTGAATCTGCACAGGTAATATGGCAGTTTGGATGAATTTGCGAATTATCACCTAAAACTAACTTAGGTTCAAATTCCACTCCTGCATAACGTGGCAAAAGTTCTATCCGGCTGTTAGGTAAAAGAATTGCGTTATTTCCTAATGTAATTCCTTTAGCAAATACTAATATATTTTGCTTAAAAACTATGGCCTTTTTGCCAACTCCGTTAAAAAAAAACTTTAAATAAAATTGTGTAAAAACGTGACGATATGTTCTTTTGATTAACATTAACCTGGAAAAATAATCCATTTTGATTAATGTCTTGAGATATCGGAAAATCTTGTGCAACATACGTTGTTACGTTAATAGAACTGAATTTTAAATGTTAATTTGAGCCGGGCGATACCCTATTTAAGCAGATCAAATATCCTCGAAATTTCGGCTCTGATAGATTCTTTACCGGATAAACTGAATCCCGATTTTGTAATCATATCCGTACTTATCGAAACCTCGTTTGCTTCTAAAGGCTGATCAGATTTTATTACCAGTTTGCACTCTTCATTGTACTTATCCTCATAAATCTCTTTTACTATTCCAGCGATCTCAACTATGGTAAAATTGTTTCCGGATGCTCCGTTAACGATTGTATTTTCATAATCAGCAAATGATTCGCAGAGCATAATAGTAACGTTTGAAAGATCATTCAAATCGATAAAATCTCTTGTTTGCTTTCCGGAACTCATTAATGTGATGGTCTTTTTTTCAACCGCTTCTTTGCAAAAACAATTAGGCACAAGTGTCCATCTATCAATATCTTTATTAACCGGGGCACCATAAATATTAGTAGGCCTTACAATAATGTGCTTTATTGAAGTTGTGCGGCTAAACATCTTAACATAATCTTCGGCCTGCATGTGGGTTATAGCATAATCATTTACAGGCTCAAGCACCGTTTCTTCATTCATTACTCCACTTACCTTTCCATATACCTGGAAAGTTGAAAAGTAAATGAACTTGTTTATGCCGTTGGCCTTACACAGATCAAGACAGTATTTAGTACCCAATACTGTAGTGAGCATAGCTGTTTTAGGATCCAAAGAATCAATATCATTCGCGGCGGCCAAATGGATAAACACGTCATATTGATGCTTAAGTTCTATTTTTATTGGCTGCGTAATGTCCGCCTCATAAAAAACAATTTTTTCTGACTGAACAGAAAGATTGTTTTTTCTACCCAATACCCCTACCGCTTCGCTTTTGTCAATTATTTTATTTAATAAATTTGATCCGATATAGCCTCCGCCTCCGCTTATAAGTACTTTCATAGGTATGCTTGATTATTTTTTTATAAAATCAGGATGAGAATTATCTTTTTCAGAAATTATCGGATTGGTTATGCCCCAGTTAATACCAAATAACGGATCATTCCACCTTATGCCCCTTTCGCTGCCAGGAGTATAGAAGTTTGAAACCTGGTAAAAGATCTCAGAATTATCCTCATTTGTTAGATACCCGTGTGCAAATCCTTCAGGTACATATATCATCTTGTAATTATCTCCGGTTAATTCAACCGATATATGTTCGCAATAAGTAGCTGATTCAGGGCGGATATCAATAATAACATCAGTTATGGCGCCTCTTATACAGCGTATAAGTTTGGCTTCTTCAGCGCCGTCAATTTGGAAATGCATCCCCCTGAGTGTGTTTTTGTGTATTGATTTAGAAAGGTTGCTTTGAACCATGTTATATTTCAATCCCATCTTTTTAAACTCATCAGCACAAAATGCGCGGGCAAAAAAACCACGGTCATCCTGCCTTAAAGAAAGGTCAATTATGTAAGCTCCTTTTAATTTTGTTTCAGTAAATATCATTTTTCTATTATTATATAAAACTATTATACACTTAACTTAAAAAATAGCGCTCAATTTGTTTATAGCTAACCTCTTTCATATCCATATTATCGCGGTAAGCCTTGGTCCACTCAACGATATTTCCTAACGCGGTTTCTATTCCCCATTTAGGATACCATCCGAGCAAAGTTTTGGCTTTTGAGCAATCCAGTTTTAAATAATTGGCTTCGTGTGGGTTATTGCCGGTGTCCAATCCAAACTGAGCACCATCACCCCATAGTGAACATATCTTATCAATTATCCAGCCTACGTTCTTCGCGTCAGAGTCATCAGGGCCAAAATTCCATCCTTCAGCGTACTTAACACCATCCTGATACAATTTTTCGGCTAACGTTAAATAACCTGAAAGCGGCTCAAGAACATGTTGCCATGGCCTAATGGCATTAGGGTTTCTTATTACAACTTTTTCGTTATTAGTGATAGCACGAATAAAATCAGGTATTAAACGATCAACTGCCCAATCGCCGCCGCCAATCACATTCCCAGCCCTGCCAGATGCCAGGCCAACTCCATGTTGACTATATGCCTCCGGATTGAAAAAAGAATTTCTAAAAGATGATGTCACTAATTCCGAGCAACCTTTGCTATTTGAATATGGATCATAGCCGCCCATCGGTTCATCTTCTCTGTATCCCCAAACCCATTCTTTATTTTCATAGCATTTATCAGTGGTTACATTTACTACCGCTTTTACACTTTTTGTGTTCCTTATAGCTTGTAAAAGATTTACGGTGCCCATCACGTTAACCTCGTAAGTTTCTACAGGGTTTTTATATGATTCTCTTACCAGGGGTTGAGCAGCCATATGTATAACAACTTCAGGTTTCACCTCATCCATAAATTTCGCAAGGGCGTTATAATTCCTGATGTCATTTATTTCAGAAGTTACAAGTTCGTTCACACGAGCGATAGAAAACAAACTCGGAGTTGTTGGAGAAGGCAGCGAATAACCGTAAACTTTGGCACCTAACCTATTAAGTACTAAGCATAACCACGAACCTTTAAAACCAGTGTGCCCGGTTACAAGCACTCTTCTGTTTTTATAAAAGCCGTTAAACAAATTTTCCATAGTGTATTTTTAGTATAAGTACTTATCTATTATAGAAAAAACTACCATTTAATCCATGAGGCGGTACCTGAAGCAATCATTTCTTCGAGTTGCGCTTTATCTCTCACGGTATCCATAGGTTTCCAGAAACCGTGATGTTTGTAGGCGAACAATTGGCCGTCTTTCGCAAGATTCTCGAGTGGTGCCCGTTCAAATATTGTAGTATCATCTTCAAGATAATCGATAACTTCAGGCTGACAAACAAAGAAACCACCATTACTCCATCCTCCATCGCCTTTCGGTTTCTCCTGGAACGACAAAATCTTTTGGCTATCATCAAAGTTTATCAACCCAAAACGGCCTTCGGGTTGTACAGAAGTGAGCGTTATTAATTTGCCGTGAGATTCATGAAAAGCTACCAGTTCGTTTACATCGATGTCGGCAACACCGTCACCATAGGTTAGCATAAATGGTTCGCCGTTTAGGTATTCTTTTACACGTTTTAAACGGCCACCTGTCATTGTTTCTAAACCGGTATCAACCAATGTAATATTCCATGGCTCAGCTTGGGTATCGTGAACCTTTACATCGTTATTTGCCAGGTTGATTGTTACGTTGGATTTATGCAGGTAATAATTGGCAAAATATTCCTTTATCAAGTAGCCTTTATAACCGAGGCAAACAACAAAGTCTGTAAACCCGTAGTGAGAATAAATTTTCATTATATGCCATAATATTGGCATACCCCCGATTTCAACCATTGGTTTTGGCTTAAGTATCGTTTCTTCTGATAATCGGGTTCCTAATCCACCAGCTAATATTACTACTTTCATGCTTAATTATTTAATATTATAAATTGTTTATATGGCTTTAATTTTAACTTGTTCCTCAGTTTTTTTTTTATTATCCACTTCTGCTTTCTTTCCCTTTAACTTTTTGGCTAATTCTCTACCGTAATCATTTATTGGGGTTTCCACATATCTATAAAACACATATGACAAGCCCAGTGTTAATGGTATAAGCAACACCCATATTTCAAACAGTTGCCATTTTTGCAACAGCAAATAAGTAACACTTAATAATAGTAAGGGATGAATCAGGTAAAGGCTATATGATATCTGGCCTAATCGAAGCCAAATAGAATGTAATAACCTCCGTTGAAACACACTATGAAATGACAAGATGATAAAGGCCAAACTTGCAAACATTTGCACCTCATAACTTATGCTATCAACTATGTAATACAGGGCAGGCACCGGTTCAATAAAATGCTTTAGCCCATCAATACAATAAAGAATAACCATAATAAAGAACAAAACACAGGCAGATAAATTTGAGTAGTTATTTATTTTATTAACCCAAAATTTCAGATACTTATTTAAGTAAGCGCCCAAAATAAAAGGAGACACATAATGTAAAACTTTTGCATCATAGATAATCTTGGGGTTATCGCTTAATAAAGAAAAAGAAAAATGCGATACTAAGATTACTACTATTAAAAACACCGCGTTTTTATATCCATTATTGAGCCGGTCCATCAATAAAATAAAAAGCGGCAATAATATAGATATCTTTATTTCAATTATTAAACTCCACAATGTAGTATCAACATTGTGCGTACCGCCTTGTAAAAAAAGAAATTTAATAAAATTGATTACAGAAACAGGGTGCTCCCACATTTTTTTAAACCAAAAGCTAATTTCAGGGTGGCTGTTAATACCCGGGGTGTAAAAAAGCTTTCTTAAAATTATTGAGAGTACAATAACGATAATAAAAGGCACCCATAATCTAAAAAATCTCTTTACTAAATATTGCTTAAATAGCAGATAATTAACTCTGTTAAATAGTGTTCCTGATAAAACAAACCCGCTTAGTATGAAAAAAAAAACAACGGCTTCATTACCAGCTTTAAAGAACGCTAACGGAGTATAGGTAAGGATATATGCCCACTTTGAGGTGCTATACATAGTGCCCGCATCGGGCACTCCCCAGTAAGTAGCCGCAAAGAATACCGATGAGATCGATAGCAAATGCATCAAAAAAACCTGAGAACTCGCAATCCCTCTTAGTGAATCAAGCTGCTCATACCTATTCCCTGCCATAAAAAATAAATTTTAGTTATCAATAATTCGATGCTGATTATTGTTAGATAGTATTATGAGATCAACTAAATAGTTGATCTCATAATGCTATTTCTTCTTCTTGATGAAGTCAAAAAAGCCCTTTTTTGAGTTTCCCTGATCTATATAATCACCATAGCCATAACCGTAACCATAGCCGTACCCGTAGCCGTACCCGTAACCATAGTACCCGCCTTTCTTAGTCTCGATATCATTAATGACCAAATAAGCTTTTTTCATTTTATTTGATACAACAAGATCATTTATAAGACCTAATTGAGCTTTTAAAGTATAACGCTGCCGTACTATATACAAAGTGAGGTCGGCATATTTCTCAATTAACAATGCATCAGAAACCAAACCTACTGGGGCGCTATCTATAATTATATAATCAAATTTTTTCTTTAATTCTTCAATCATAGTACCAAGCTTGGCGCTGAGTAGTAATTCGGACGGGTTTGGAGGAATGGCGCCTGAACTAATGATGAAACAATCTTCGCTAAACCATGTAGGTTTAATAATTGCGTCAACTTCAACCGTGTTTGATATAGCGTAATTCGTAAACCCGTAGCTATTATCAATCCCTATGTTTTGAGACAGCTTTGGTTTACGTAAATCCAACTCTATAAAAACAACCTTTTTGCCACTCAGAGCCAATACACTACCCAGGTTCAATGATATAAATGACTTCCCTTCACCACTCATGCTTGATGTTACCATTATTACCTGTGGTTTGTCAGCATTTAATAGAAACTGAGAATTTGTTCTCAATCCTCTAAACTGTTCGGAAATGATAGATCTTGATTTATTGGTAACCACTAACGATTGTTCTTCGTCATTGTGGCTAATTTCTCCAACAACCGGTATTTTAGTATGTTCCTCAACGTCATATTTGGAAATAATTTTGACGTTCAACATTTCTCTTATCCCCAGAAAAACTAACGGACAAACAAAGCCCATTATTAAACACAATACAAAAACCAGTGATATTTTTGATTTATCAGGCTCATAGCTGCTTTTAGCCGGGTCTACTACCCTTGCTGTTGAAATGGTTGATGTTTTAGATATTGCTGTTTCTTCCCGTTTTTGCAATAAGTAAACATACAGGTCCTGCTTAACTGTTTGCTGTCTTGTATAATCTAAGAATATTCTTGCCTGGGCGGGCACATTTTCTATTTTATTTAAAGAACTATTGCTTTGATTTTGGAGATTGGCTCTGCTTACGGTTAACCCTTTTAAGTACGAATTGATATTTTTCAGTACGATAAGGCGTAGGCTCTCAATTTGACTATCAAGAGCTTGTATATAAGGGTTTTTTTCGGTGCTTGCCAAACTTTGGCGATCACGATCAAGCAACAATTCATTATAGCGCCCTACAACATCAGAGATAGTTTGATTATCAGATCCTAACGCTGTAACAGGGATAACCTTTTTGTTATTTGGATTATTCAGAAACTTCAACAAATCCTGAACTACCGAAATTTGTACATCAAGTGCACTGATCTGTTTTTGGAAATCGCTTGCAGATCCTATCAAAGCTTTTGATTGTTCATCAACATCGGCAATCTTATTTGTTTTTCGGAATTGCTCAAAACTCTGTTCTACTCCTTGCAATTGCTTGCCTACCAATTCTAACCGTTCGTCAATAAATGTAAGGGTACTATCAGCAATCTGAACTTTATTATCCCTGTTGGCTTTCAGATAAATCTCCATCATCTTATTCAAGATGGCCTCACCCTTTTTTGAATTGGGATAATCTAAAGATAGATTGATCGTAGTGGTCGTTTTACTGGACAAACTTACCTGTACACCTTTAGATAGAGCTTCAACAGAAGATTCGACAGACGCAATATCCACAACATAACCGATCTTGTCTACCGGGTTTCCCGTCGGATTGAAAACAATATCATATTGCGGTAAACTTACTTTCTGACCATACTTGGCATTTATATCAATATCTTCAACGCTGTTGTGTATATGTATCAGATCATTTTTAACTGTTACATTATACCTTCTGAGATCAATAGAATCGCGTTTATTGGTAACGTCAACTGTGAAAGGAGCTTCGTCAAAAAGTTCTGTTTTCTTAATTCTCCCATTTAATCTAATTACAACGTTTAAATTCAACGCCTTTACTACGTTGCTTACGATGTGCCTTGAGTTCAATATCTGAACTTCATTTTCGGCGTTATTAGGGATACCGAATAAAGATGATATATCAGTTAAATTACTTAAGCCGCCTGCCGCAGAACCGCCTCCCCCTGTTTTATCTTCGGGCTCAACTATCATTAAAGCATTAACTTTATAATTAGGAGTGGCATATCTTTTGTAAACTAATCCCACAGCTCCAAACACCACTATACAAATCAAAAACAGCGGCCAGTTTGTGATAACCCTTGCAATGTATTTCTTATAATCAATACCTACTTCTTCCTGAGATTTTTCAAGACTTTGGTTATTTAAATTCATTCCTGAATATTATTTTCTTGTAAATAAAACGATTAGTACTGACAGTAAGGACCCAACTAAGGTGTAATATCTTGCTTGTGAAGCATCGGTTGTTGAAACTTTACCTGGTCCGGGTTCTACATAAATTATGTCATTTTGATGCAGATAAAAGTAAGGAGAACTCATTATGTCGCTTTTTTTCAGATTAAAACGATATGGAGTTTTAGTACCATCTTTATTTTCACGTATTAATAATACGTTATCCCTTTTTGCGAAAATTGTTAAATCACCTGCCAAAGCGATAGCGTCGAGCACACTTACCTTTTCATTTGGTAAAACATACATTCCTGGTTTGAGTACTTCCCCAGTTACACTTACTTTGAAATTTGCATAACGCACTATTACTGTTGGCTCTTTGTAATATTTTATGGCCTCCGCCTTTATTACTTCAGTAGCTTCAGATGTAGTATAGCCGGCAACTTTGATTTTTCCGAGTATTGGAATGGTAATAAAACCATCTTTATCAACTAAAATACCTAACGATGGTTGCTGACTAACACTCGACAAACTTGTAGGATTTAATGAGGTGCCTGTACTTGGAAACGGAAGATTGCCAACATTAATAGCTGCAGTATTTTGAGGATCGATAGTCTGCACAACAATTGTTAGGATATCATCGGGTTGAATTACCGGAGGTTGATAATCTGCTTTAGAGATCGTTTTCATCTGACCGGAGTCAGCAAGATCTTGAAAATATTTTACCTTTTTGGCCGAATTGCAAGAAAGCAGCCCTGCAGAAATGAATAAAATGAACAGAACTAAAAATGAATTTACAATATGGGATTTTCTCATAGAACTTAGGAATTCATGTCTTTATAGGTGTAAGTTGTAAAACGTTGCAATATATACACTTTTTTCTCAAAAACAACACATTATTATTAAATTTTTCACAAACAAGGCATAAGCATAACTTTTCCTTAACCAAAATGGCATTTTAATATAATATTATCAATTATGCTTGCCCCATTGTACCGCCAAAATTCATAGGGAAACCTGGATGATCAGGCTGTACTTTGATGCGGCCGTTAATGGCTTCATACTTTTCAATGTTATCTTCCAGGGCCGAAAGAAGGCGTTTGGCATGCTCGGGGGTTAATATGATCCGCGATTTTACCCTGGCTTTGGGTACGCCTGGCATTACCCGGATAAAATCCAATACAAACTCAGAGTTTGAATGAGTAATGATAGCCAGGTTTGAGTAGATACCTTCTGCAATTTCTTCTGAAAGCTCAATGTTGAGCTGATTTTCATTTTGTTCTTCCATGCTACTAAAATAACAAAAAGACGTTCTCCATAAACAGCCTTTTTTTGAGGTGATTATTGAGCCTTGTTTTACTTTCGATAACATGGATCAACCCCATTGTGACCTTGCGCAAGGTCGAACGTAGAACAGAGATGTTTTACCTTTGTTTTAACAATTTTAAAAAAAGTTATAAAAAAAGCCTCCCGGAAACCGGGAGGCTCAATAAAATATTTAAACAGTTGAAAATTAAGCTTCCAACTCTTCTGCTTTCGAAGCCATCAGGCGGTCAAATTCTTCCTGTGAGCCTACACGGATATTTTCATACTCGCGTAAACCGGTACCTGAAGGTATTAAGTGACCTACAATAACGTTTTCTTTCAGGCCAAGCATATTATCTTTTTTACCTGCGATAGCTGCTTCGTTCAGTACTTTGGTAGTTTCCTGGAATGACGCTGCCGAGATAAACGACTTCGTACCTAACGATGCCCTGGTGATACCTTGCAGTATCGGACTTGACGTTGCAGGGATTGCGTCACGTACCTCAACCAATTTAAGGTCGCGGCGTTTCAATACCGAGTTTTCATCGCGTAAGCGGCGTAATGAAACTATCTGACCAGCTTTCAATGTAGTTGAATCGCCTGGATCAACTACAACTTTCTTGTCATAAATCTCATCGTTCTCGTTCATAAAATCCCATCCGTCAACAGCTTCACGCTCTAAGAAACGGGTATCGCCTGCATCTTCGATCTGAACCTTCTGCATCATCTGGTGAACGATAACCTCAAAGTGCTTATCATTGATCTTCACACCCTGTAAGCGGTAAACTTCCTGGATACCGTTAACAAGGTACTCTTGTACTGCGGCAGGGCCTTTGATAGCAAGGATATCTGAAGGTGAAATTGAACCGTCAGACAATGGCATACCGGCTTTAACAAAGTCATTATCCTGTACAAGGATGTGTTTTGAAAGCGGTACAAGGTATTTTTTAACCTGGCCGTCCTTCGACTCGATGGTGATTTCGCGATTACCACGTTTAACACCACCTAAAGTTACCACACCATCAATTTCAGTCACTACAGCAGGGTTTGAAGGGTTACGTGCTTCAAATAACTCGGTTACACGTGGTAAACCACCTGTAATATCTCGTGTTTTACCGGTTGAACGTGGGATTTTAGCAATAACCTGACCAGTTTGTAACCTATCGCCTTCATCAACAGCGATGTGTGCACCTACCGGAATGTTGTATCCTTTAATGATGTTACCTTTATTATCTGTGATCTGGATAGCAGGGTTTTTTGTTTTATCCCTGGTATCGATGATCACTTTTTCGCGGTGACCGGTTTGTTCGTCACTTTCTTCCCGGAAAGTGATGCCTTCCAATACAGCGTCAAACTGAGCAATACCCGCAAATTCAGAGATAATTACTGCGTTGTACGGATCCCATGAACAGATACGGTCGCCTTTGGTGATCTTGCTGCCATCTTTTACATACAGGTATGAACCGTATGGAATATTATTAGTAACAATTACTTTATTGCTTCCGGCTTCGATAATACGGAACTCGCCCGAACGGCCTAATACCACATCAACAGCGCCGTCTTCGGCAGTTTCATAAGTAACGGTACGTACGTTCTCAAACTCAATGATACCATCAAACTTAGCGTTGATCTGAGATTCAGCAGCGATGTTTGACGCGGTACCACCCACGTGGAATGTACGAAGTGTTAACTGTGTACCCGGCTCACCGATTGACTGTGCAGCAATTACACCAACAGCCTCGCCTTTTTGCACGCGTTTACCGCTTGCAAGGTTACGGCCGTAGCACAATGCACATACACCACGTTTGCTTTCGCAGGTTAATACCGAACGGATCTCGATACCTTCTAACGGAGAATTCTCGATCTTTTTGGCAACCTCTTCGGTAATGTCCTGACCGGCTACCGCTAACAGTTCGTTAGTGATTGGGTCATGAACATCATGCAAAGTGGTACGACCTAAAATACGATCATATAATGGCTCAACAATGTCCTCGTTATCTTTCAGTGCAGTTGTGTAGATACCTCTTAAAGTACCGCAATCAACCTCACCAACAATCATATCCTGGGCAACGTCATGCAACCTACGTGTTAAGTAACCAGCATCCGCTGTTTTTAACGCCGTATCCGCCAAACCTTTACGGGCACCGTGGGTAGAGATGAAGTACTCCAATACCGACAAACCTTCTTTAAAGTTTGAAAGGATCGGGTTTTCAATGATCTCACCACCTGAACCTGATTTTTGAGGTTTCGCCATCAAACCACGCATACCTGCAAGCTGACGGATCTGCTCTTTAGAACCACGGGCACCTGAGTCAAGCATCATGTAAACAGAGTTGAAGCCCTGGTTATCGTTGCTCAGGATATCCATCACGTTAGCAGTTAAGCGGTTGTTGATACGTGTCCAGATATCGATGATCTGGTTGTAGCGCTCGTTGTTGGTAATGAAACCCATGTTATAGTTGTTCATCACCTCATCAACCTGTTTAGAAGCAGTATCAATCAGGGTTACTTTTTCTGCAGGGATATTGATATCCTTCAGGTTAAATGATAAACCACCCTGGAACGCCATTTTAAATCCTAATTCCTTAATATCGTCAAGGAACTGGGCAGCACGCGCCATACCGGTGATTTTTACTACTTCACCAATGATATCACGAAGTGATTTTTTGGTAAGCAGCTCATTAATATATCCCACTTCTACAGGAACATGCTGGTTAAACAACACGCGGCCTACAGTAGTATCGATAATTTTGTTTACGATTTTGCCATCGCGCTCTTTAACTAAAGCTTTAACTTTAATGAACGCATGCAGATCAAGTTTTTTCTCGTTATAAGCGATAATTACTTCTTCTGCAGAGTAAAAAGTTAAACCTTGTCCTTTAACCACACGTGTTTCATCAGTTTTACGGCCTTTGGTTATGTAGTACAAACCAAGCACCATGTCCTGAGATGGTACAGTAATAGGCGTACCATTAGCAGGGTTAAGGATGTTGTGCGAAGCAAGCATCAGGATTTGGGCTTCCAAAATTGCCGCGTTACCAAGTGGTACGTGAACGGCCATCTGGTCACCGTCAAAATCCGCGTTGAATGCTGTACAGGTTAATGGGTGCAATTGGATCGCTTTACCTTCAACCAGTTTTGGCTGGAACGACTGGATACCTAACCTGTGCAACGTAGGCGCACGGTTTAGTAATACAGGGTGTCCCTTCAATACGTTTTCCAAAATGTCCCAAACTAATGGGTCTTTACGGTCAACGATTTTTTTGGCAGATTTTACTGTTTTAACCACACCACGCTCAATCATTTTACGGATGATAAATGGTTTAAACAGCTCGGCAGCCATATCTTTTGGTAAACCGCACTCGTGTAATTTAAGGTTAGGACCTACAACAATTACCGAACGGGCAGAGTAATCCACACGTTTACCTAATAAGTTCTGACGGAAACGGCCTTGCTTACCTTTCAGGATGTCTGAAAGCGATTTCAAGGCACGGTTACCTTCAGTTTTTACCGCGTTAACTTTACGTGAGTTATCGAATAACGAATCCACAGCTTCCTGCAACATACGTTTTTCGTTACGTAAAATCACCTCTGGTGCTTTAATCTCGATCAAACGTTTTAAACGATTGTTACGGATAATAACACGACGGTAAAGGTCGTTCAAATCTGAAGTAGCGAAACGGCCACCTTCCAGTGGTACTAACGGACGCAATTCAGGCGGGATAACCGGAACGATCTTAACGATCATCCACTCAGGGTTATTCTCGATCCTGGTTTTTGCATCACGGAAAGCTTCAACAACCTGTAAACGTTTTAAGGCTTCGTTTTTACGTTGCTGAGAAGTTTCGTTTGCTGCCTGGTGACGCAAGCTGAATGATAATTCGTCAAGGTCGAGGCGTTTCAATAACTCTTCCAAAGCCTCGGCACCCATTTTGGCAACAAATTTCTGAGGATCTTTATCGTCAAGGTACTGGTTTTCTTTTGGAAGGGTATCCAATACGTCAAGGTATTCTTCTTCAGTAAGGAAATCCATTTTGTTGATTCCGTCTGCTTCTTTAATACCCGGTTGGATAACTACGTAACGCTCGTAGTATATAATAAGGTCGAGCCTTTTTGTAGGCAAGCCTAATAAATAACCAATTTTGTTTGGCAATGAGCGGAAGTACCAGATGTGTGCAACAGGCACCACCAGGTTGATGTGGCCCATACGCTCACGACGTACTTTCTTTTCGGTTACTTCAACACCGCAACGGTCGCACACGATACCTTTGTAACGGATACGTTTGTATTTACCGCAATGGCACTCATAATCCTTAACCGGACCAAAAATACGCTCGCAGAACAAACCATCACGCTCGGGTTTGTAAGTACGGTAGTTAATGGTTTCCGGCTTTAAAACTTCACCGCTTGAACGCTCAAGGATAGACTCTGGAGAGGCTAAACTGATGGTAATGGTGGTAAAGTTACTTTTGATTTTATTATCCTTTTTGTAAGACATATCTCTTTTTTTGTAGGTTAAAGGTGAAAGGCGAAGGGCGAAAGGTTTTCCTTTTCTGCCGATTCCTTCTCCTGTTATCTAATGACTTTTAAAGGGTGAAAGGTAAGGGACATAATCTTTTACCTTTCACCTTTATCCTTTTACCTTATTCTAAGGTGATATCCAAACCTAAGCCGCGTAACTCGTGAACCAATACATTGAATGATTCAGGAACTGATGGCGTTGGCAGGTTTTCACCTTTAACAATAGCCTCATATGTTTTGGCGCGGCCGATAACATCATCCGATTTAACGGTTAATATCTCCTGCAGGATGTTTGATGCACCAAATGCTTCCAGTGCCCAAACCTCCATCTCACCAAAACGCTGGCCACCGAATTGTGCTTTACCGCCCAATGGTTGCTGAGTGATCAATGAGTACGGACCGATTGAACGGGCGTGCATCTTATCATCAACCATGTGACCTAATTTCAGCATGTAGATAATACCTACAGTAGTTTGCTGATCAAAACGATCACCTGTTAAACCATTGTATAAGTAAGTACGGCCTGATTCTGGTAAGTTGGCTTTCTTAATCCACTCTTCCACTTCTTCATGGCTTGCACCGTCGAAGATTGGAGTAGCAAATTTAACACCAAGCTCTTTACCGGCCCAGCCTAATACGGTTTCATAGATCTGGCCCAAGTTCATACGTGAAGGTACACCCAGTGGGTTCAACACAATATCAACCGGTGTTCCGTCTTCAAGGAAAGGCATGTCTTCGTCACGTACAATACGTGCAACGATACCTTTGTTACCGTGACGACCCGCCATTTTATCACCTACTTTAAGCTTACGCTTTTTAGCGATATAAACTTTAGCCATTTGCACGATGCCTGATGGAAGCTCATCACCCACACTGATAGCGAATTTATCACGACGGTAAGCACCCAACTCTTCATTGTACTTAATGTTGAAGTTATGAAGAAGGATCTTGATCTGATCGTTTTTATCGTCATCAGTAGTCCATTTAGTTGGGTTAATGTTATCGTAATTAAGCTCAACTAATATTTTTTGGGTGAATTTAACACCTTTAGGAACCTGTAACTCTTTATAAACGTTATAAACACCTTGCGAAGTTTTACCGTTAACAATCTCAAATAACTTGTCGATCAAGGTATTTTTCAGATCTTTTACAGCTTTATCATGCTTGTTATCCAATTTCTCTAACTGTGCTTTTTCTTCAGCTTTTGAAGTCTTTTTAGCACGGGAGAATAATTTGGTATCGATAACAACACCGGCAATTGACGGCGGGGTTTTCAATGAAGCATCTTTAACGTCGCCGGCTTTATCACCGAAGATAGCGCGTAACAGTTTTTCTTCCGGTGATGGGTCTGACTCACCTTTAGGGGTGATCTTACCAATCAGGATGTCGCCTTCTTTAACCTCGGCGCCTACACGGATGATACCGTCTTCGTCAAGGTCTTTAGTAGCTTCTTCTGATACGTTAGGGATATCTGGTGTTAACTCTTCCTCACCACGTTTAGTATCACGAACTTCAAGCTCGAACTCTTCAACGTGGATTGAAGTAAAGATATCTTGTGAAACAACACGCTCAGAGATTACAATCGCATCCTCAAAGTTATATCCCTGCCAAGGCATGAACGCTACTTTAAGGTTACGGCCCAATGCAAGCTCGCCATTCTGGGTAGCGTAACCTTCGCAAAGTACTTCACCTTTTTCAACCCTCTGGCCTTTTTTAACAATAGGCTTAAGGTTCATGGTGGTGCTTTGGTTGGTTTTCTTAAACTTGGTTAATCGGTAGCTTTTGCTATCTCCTTCAAACGAGATCAAACGATCAAGTTCGTTACGGTCATATTTAATACGGATTTCGTTAGCATCAACGTACTCAACCACACCATCGCCTTCGGCGTTGATCAGGGTACGGGAGTCTTTTGCAACACGACCTTCCAAACCAGTACCAACAATTGGCGCTTCAGGGCGCAACAATGGTACGGCCTGGCGTTGCATGTTTGAACCCATCAATGCACGGTTGGCGTCATCATGCTCTAAGAACGGAATCAGCGAAGCCGCAATTGAAGTAATCTGGTTTGGAGCGATGTCCATCAAATCCAGACGCTCTGGCTCGATAACCGGGAAGTCACCTTCGAAACGTGCTTTTACACGTGGCAATTCAAACTCACCTTTGTCATCATATACCGCGTTTGCCTGGCCAATGGTTTTACCGTCTTCATCTTCAGCAGATAAATAGATAACCGGCTCATCAACCATAACTTTACCGTCAACTACACGTTTGTACGGAGTTTCGATAAAGCCTAAGTTGTTGATCTTAGCGTGTACGCAAAGTGATGAAATCAAACCAATGTTCGGACCTTCGGGAGTTTCGATAGTACACAACCTACCGTAGTGGGTATAGTGAACGTCACGAACCTCGAAGCCTGCACGCTCACGCGACAGACCGCCGGGGCCTAAGGCTGACAGACGACGCTTGTGCGTGATCTCTGCCAGTGGATTGGTTTGGTCCATGAACTGTGATAACTGGTTTGTTCCGAAGAACGAGTTGATCACAGATGATAATGTACGTGCGTTGATCAGGTCGGTTGGTGTGAACACCTCGTTGTCACGGATGTTCATACGCTCACGAATGGTACGGGCCATACGTGCCAAACCTACGCCAAACTGAGCATAAAGCTGCTCACCAACGGTACGCACACGACGGTTTGACAAGTGATCGATATCATCCACCTCAGCTTTTGAGTTGATTAATTTGATCAGATATTTAACAATCGCGATGATATCCTGCTTGGTTAAAACTTTAGTTTCTTCCGAAGTGCTCAGTTTCAATTTACGGTTGATGCGGTACCGGCCCACATCACCCAGGTCATATCTTTTATCCGAAAAGAATAAACGATCGATGATACCACGAGCTGTTTCTTCATCAGGTGGTTCAGCGTTACGTAACTGGCGGTAGATATGTTCAACCGCTTCCTTCTCAGAGTTGGAAGTATCTTTCTGTAAGGTATTGTATATAATAGTATAATCACCGCTGGTTGAAGCGTCTTCCTTGTTAAGGATAATGGTTTTAACACCCGAGTCAATGATCATATCAATATGGTCGTCTTCCAGTAAGGTTTCACGCTCAAGGATAATCTCATTACGAGGGATAGAAACTACCTCACCGGTATCTTCATCCACAAAGTCTTCGATCCATGTTTTAAGTACCCTTGCAGCAAGCTTACGGCCAATATATTTCTTAAGGCCTGATTTGCTTACTTTAACCTCGTCGGCCAGTTCAAACAGCTCTAATATATCTTTATCAGAGTCATAACCAATGGCGCGAAGCAACGTAGTAACCGGGAATTTCTTTTTACGGTCAATGTAAGCATACATCACGTTGTTAACGTCTGTAGCAAACTCAATCCATGAACCTTTGAAAGGAATAACACGGGCCGAGTATAATTTTGTACCGTTGGTATGGCGGCTCTGACCAAAGAACACACCTGGCGAACGGTGTAACTGTGATACAATTACACGCTCGGCACCATTAATAACAAATGTACCTTTTGGCGTCATATATGGGATAGTACCCAGGTACACGTCCTGTACAATTGTTTCAAAATCTTCGTGCTCCTCATCATTACATGACAGGCGAAGCTTTGCTTTTAATGGTACGCTGTAAGTTAATCCGCGTTCGATACACTCTTGTATATCATAACGGGGCGGATCAATAAAGTAGTCAAGAAACTCCAGGACAAAGATGTTTCTTGAATCTGAAATAGGAAAGTTTTCGGCAAACACTTTAAACAGCCCTTCTTTATAACGGTTGTCGGAAGTGGTTTCCAATTGAAAAAATTCCTGGAAAGATTGTAACTGAACATCCAGAAAATCAGGGTAATCAAGTACCTTTCTACTGGTTGCAAAGTTTACTCTTTGATTATTATTGTTTGCCAAGGTATTTAAATTTTAGTTATTAATTTTTGTAGATGTGAGACTTGAGACATGAGATCTGAGATATGAAATAGCGATTTGAAAAATCTCAAATCTCATATCTAATATCTCACATCTAATTCAAAACCTTTATAAACAGCAATAGACCCCGACCGTTTATGGTCGGAGTCTTGATGCTATATTTCAGTAGGTTAAATTACTTAACCTCAACTACTGCTCCGGCTTCTTCTAATTGTTTTTTCAAAGATTCAGCTTCTTCTTTAGTTACACCAGTTTTAAGTTCTTTTGGTGCACCGTCAACAAGATCTTTAGCTTCTTTCAAACCAAGGCCAGTTAAGTCTTTTACTAATTTAACAACTGCTAATTTAGCGCCACCAGCTTCTTTCAGGATAACGTCAAATGCAGTTTGCTCAGCAGCAGCTGGAGCAGCATCGCCACCGTCAGCAGCAGGAGCAGCAACTGCTACAGCAGCAGCAGCAGGCTCAATACCATACTCATCTTTTAATATTTGAGCTAATTCGTTTACTTCTTTTACTGTTAAGTTTACCAACTGTTCAGCAAACGCTTTTAAATCCGCCATTTTATTTAAATTTTTACTTTTAATGCTTTTTGTTTGTTATTGTCGAACTTTTGTGAGGCGTTCGTTAACCTCTTTCCTGTAATGTTTTTACAAGGCCTGCAATTGTAGTTCCGCCTGATTGTAGTGCAGAAAGTACGTTTTTGGCAGGTGATTGTAGTAAGCCAACTATCTCGCCGATCAGTTGTTCTTTTGATTTCAGTTTGGTTAAAGTATCTAACTGGTTATCACCGATAAATACCGCCGAATCAATATAAGCTGCTTTTAAAATTGGTTTTTCACCTGTTTTCCTTAATTGTTTGATCAACTTTGCCGGAGCAGTTGCTGACTTTGAGAAAAGGATTGATGATGAACCTTTTAATACATCATATATAGGGCTGAAATCGCCGCCTGCAGCTTCCATAGCTTTTTTGATCAAGCTATTTTTGGTTACCTGCATCGTAATGTCGTTTTCGAAACATTTACGGCGGATGTTGTTGATCTTGGCTACAGTTAAATCAGAGGTATCAGTGATATAAAAATTACCATACTCTTTGATTTGCTCAGTTAGGGCTACAACAAGGTCGTATTTTTCTTCTTTATTCATGATTAGATCCCCGCTACTGATTTAGTTTCAACTGTAATTCCAGGCGACATAGTTGAAGAGATATGAATGCTCTTGAAATATGTTCCTTTTGCTGCAGAAGGTTTTAATTTAGAAATTGTTTGCAATACTTCTAATGCATTCTCATAAATTTTATCTGCAGAGAAAGATGCTTTTCCTATTGAAGTGTGGATGATACCGGTTTTGTCAACCTTGAAATCGATTTTACCACCTTTTACCTCAGTTACAGCTTTACCAACTTCTGGGGTAACTGTACCTGATTTAGGGTTTGGCATAAGGTTACGCGGGCCTAAAATACGACCTAAACGACCTACCTTCGCCATAACACTTGGCATAGTAATGATAATATCAACATCAGTCCATCCGCCTTCAATCTTGGCAATATAATCATCCAAACCTACGTAATCTGCACCTGCGTCTTTAGCTTCTTGTTCCTTATCAGGAGTACAAAGCACTAATACACGTACAGTTTTACCGGTTCCATGAGGTAATGTTGCAATACCACGTACCATTTGATTGGCTTTACGCGGGTCAACACCTAAACGAACGTCTATATCAACTGATGAATCAAATTTAGTAAGGGTTAATTCCTTTACCAATGCAGATGCATCCTGTAATGTGTACGATTTGTTTGCCTCAATTTTGGAGAGTGCCACTTTTTGATTTTTTGTTAATCTTGCCACTGTCTTTAAACTGATTTGTATAAATTAATTAATTCCAGGGAGCTGTACCTGATACGGTAATTCCCATGCTGCGGGCAGTACCTGCCACCATTTTCATGGCCGATTCAACTGTGAATGCATTCAAGTCAACCATTTTATCTTTTGCTATAGTCTCAACCTGCTCCCAGTTAACACTGGCAACTTTTTTACGGTTAGGCTCAGCAGAACCACTCTTTAAACCGGTAGCTTCCAATAACTGGATAGCAACGGGAGGGGTTTTGATGATAAATTCGAATGATTTGTCAACATAAACAGTAATCAAAACAGGCAATACTTTTCCAGCTTTGTCCTGGGTGCGTGCATTAAATTGTTTGCAAAACTCCATGATGTTCACACCTTTTGCACCCAATGCAGGGCCAATTGGTGGTGATGGGTTTGCGGCGCCGCCTTTAACTTGCAGCTTAACCATTGCACCGATCTCTTTTGCCATTTTAATTTACTTTAATTATAAACTCAATGTTAGTAAGTGGAAGCTAAGTAACATTTAAGATTGTGTCGATTTCGGATTTGGGAATTTCCATTTCGGATTTAACTCCCGCTTCTTTCATCTTATATTTTAAATTCAATAATTTCGAAATCGAAAAATCCTACATCCGAAATTATTTGAAAACTATTCTTTCTCTACCTGCATGTAATTCAATTCAAGCGGCGTACGGCGCCCGAATATCTTTACCATTACTTTCAGTTTCTTTTTCTCTTCGTTAACCTCTTCAATAACGCCGCTGAAACCGTTGAAAGGTCCGTCCATAACTTTAACGGCCTCACCAACATAATAAGGTACATTCATGGTTTCGCCCTGTGTGCTCATTTCGTCAACCTTACCTAAAATCCGGTTAACTTCTGACTGGCGAAGCGGTATAGCGTTTCCGGCTTTATCGCCCAGAAAACCTATAACACTGTTTATATTTTTAATGATGTGTTCAGTTTCGCCATCTAAAACGGCTTCCATAAGCACATAGCCCGGAAAGTAGTTACGCTCTTTCGCGATCTTCTTTCCATCACGCATCTGGTAATACTTCTCGGTAGGTATTAATACCTGTGGTACCAAATGACTAATGCCCAAACGGCTAATTTCGGCATCTATGTATTGTTTAACTTTCTTTTCCTTACCACTAATAGCCCTAACTACATACCATTTCAATTGATCACTCATCTCCGTCTCCCCTGATATTATGTTAGTGATGTGTAAAACAGTTTAAGCAAATAATTAATGATCTGGTCCATACCTAAGATAACCAGCGCAATAATTATAGCGGCAACCAATACCAAAACAGCGCTGCTTTGAAGCTCGCGCCATGTAGGCCAGGTAACCTTTTCGGTTAACTCGATGTATGACTCTTTAATATATTCAGCTACGCCTGCCATTTTTATATTGTGCTTAAGCACGGGAACAAGGATTCGAACCCTGATCAAAGGTTTTGGAGACCTCTATTCTACCGTTGAACTATTCCCGTGTGTTATTTATAATAAGAAAACATAAGTTTGCCGTTAAAGGCTAAACTTATGTTTTCAAATTAACCTTTTTATTGAAATATTATTATTTCAAGATTTCAGTTACCTGACCAGCACCTACGGTACGACCACCTTCACGGATAGCGAAACGTAAGCCTTTTTCCATTGCGATAGCGTTGATCAGTTTTACAGTGATTGTAACATTATCACCTGGCATAACCATTTCTACACCTGGTTCTAATGAAATCTCACCAGTAACGTCAGTGGTACGGAAATAGAATTGCGGGCGGTATTTGTTGAAGAATGGAGTGTGACGGCCACCTTCTGCTTTTGATAATACGTAAACTTCTGCTTTGAAATCGGTGTGAGGAGTTACTGAACCTGGTTTGCAGATAACCATACCACGACGGATATCAGTTTTCTCAATACCACGTAACAATAAACCTACGTTGTCACCAGCTTCACCACGGTCAAGGATTTTGCGGAACATCTCAACACCAGTTACGGTTGATTTCAAGTTCTCAGCACCCATACCCAGGATATCAACAGGCTCACCAGAGTTGATTACACCACGCTCAATACGACCGGTGGCAACAGTACCACGACCAGTGATTGAGAACACGTCTTCAACAGGCATCAAGAAAGGAAGATCTGTCAAACGTGGAGGGATTGGGATGTAGCTATCTACAGCATCCATCAACTCCATGATTTTACCAACCCAGGTAGGATCGCCGTTAAGGCCACCTAATGCAGAACCCTGGATAACTGGAATATCATCACCTGGGAATTCGTAGAACGATAATAATTCACGAACTTCCATTTCTACTAACTCTAATAATTCCGGATCATCAACCATGTCAACTTTGTTCATGAAAACAACAAGTGCAGGTACACCTACCTGACGAGCTAACAGGATGTGCTCACGAGTTTGTGGCATCGGACCATCAGTTGCAGCAACTACGATGATTGCACCGTCCATTTGCGCAGCACCAGTAACCATGTTTTTCACATAATCCGCGTGACCTGGACAGTCAACGTGTGCATAGTGACGGTTAGCTGTTGAATATTCAACGTGGGCAGTGTTGATGGTAATACCACGTTCTTTTTCTTCAGGAGCCGAGTCAATTGAATCAAATGAACGAGCTTCTGATAAACCTGCATCAGCCAAAACTTTAGTAATAGCTGCGGTAAGGGTTGTTTTACCGTGGTCAACGTGACCGATTGTACCGATGTTTAAGTGCGGCTTACTGCGGTCAAACTTTTCTTTTGCCATGATCTATAAATTATTTTTGTAGGTTAATTTTAACTTTAATGTATGTTTTATAACACCGAGCCAACAACGGGATTTGAACCCGTGACCTCTTCCTTACCAAGGAAGTGCTCTACCACTGAGCTACGTCGGCTTATTTTTTTATTTCGGATTTCGGATGTTCGATGCCGGATTTATTCCTTTCTCTACTTGCCTTACCCGGCATCTAATTTTTTGCTTAGTTCAATTCGGAAATTTCAAATCCGACATCACCGAGCGGAAGACGAGGTTCGAACTCGCGACCTATAGCTTGGAAGGCTATCGCTCTACCAACTGAGCTACTTCCGCTTATTCAGCTTTCGGTTTGCAGTTTTCAATTAGCAGCTTAACCGCTCAATGACACCCATTCCTCAAACCCTTTTAATCAAGTTAGCAGTTTATAGTTCGGTTAACAAAACTGCTAACTGCGAACTACAAACTGCTTACTTGATAAGTGGGGGGAGAAGGATTCGAACCTTCGTAGCCGAAGCAACGGATTTACAGTCCGTCCCATTTGACCGCTCTGGTATCCCCCCGGTAGTTGTTTCCGGATTTGCGATATCCAAAATTGAAGCTAAATACCTCAATCCGAAAAAAACTGAGCCTCCTATCGGGATCGAACCAATGACCTACTGATTACAAGTCAGTTGCTCTACCAGCTGAGCTAAGGAGGCTTATATTTATTTTGCCTTTACATTATCTAAACGCTGTGTTGCTTTCGATAACGGAGCGCAAAAGTAATAAGCTTTTTGATATTTTAAAGAACTATTTTAACTTTTTTTCGAGGCGTTAAATACCTCCCCGAAAGGGACTGCAAATCTACAAAAAATAACGCCACGTCAAAATTTTTTATCAAAAAAAATCGGCAGGCTAAAAACCTGCCGATTTACGCTTAAAACAAGCCTTTTTATAATATTAAAAACCCTCCTCAACTGCCGTTAAAACAGCTTTTTTTGCTGTAGCATCAGCAAGGGCTTTCTTTTGTTTATGCTTTTCAATTTGCTTCCTCAGGCTTTCAACCGCCAGGTCGGTAGCTTCCTCAAAACTCTTACACTTCTCTTTTGCAAATATTTGATTTCCGGGTAGCAATAATTTGATCTCCGTTATCTTATTACATTCATCTTCCACATTCTCAAGCTTTAAGTAAACTTCACCGCTAATAATATGGTCATAAAACGTATCAAGCTTATCAGCTTTTTTCTGAATAAAATCTAAAAGTTTCCTGTCTGCGGTGAAATGAATTGACTGCACTGTAATTTTCATGTTTCCTCCTTTTTAAGCCTTTGGATGGGCGAGTTTATAAATAGATTTTAGTCTTTCAACTGAATTGTGCGTGTAAATTTGGGTTGCGCTCAGGTTAGCGTGTCCCAAAAGCTCCTTAATTGAATTTAAATCGGCCCCGTTATTTAGCATAGTGGTTGCAAAGGTGTGCCTGAGCACATGTGGGCTCCGTTTATTTTGGGTTGATATGTTAGACAGATATTTTTGCACTATTAAATAAATCAATTTCGGATACGCATCGGCTCCTTTATTTGTAACGATTAATGTGAAGGAATTGTTATCAAAATTTTGATTTTTCTTTACCTCCATATATTCGGGCAGCAGGGCCTTCAGCTCATTATTAATAGGAATAATGCGCTCTTTGTTACGCTTACCCAGTACCTTTACCACTCCCCCCTCAAAGCTAATATCCTGTTGCTTAATACCTAACAGTTCGGCAAGCCGCATGCCGGTGCCAAACAACAGCTCAATAACAAGCTTATCACGCAGGCCTGGAAAATCATTTGTAAAAATGTCATCACTATCTAACATTTTTGTGAGGCGCGTATCTTCAACCACTACGGGCAACGTTTTAGCAACCTTTTGCGACCGTACCCTTGATACCGGGTTTGTTTCAACAACACCTTCCTGCAATAAAAATTTAAAGTATTTGCGCAATGTGGCCATTTTGCGGTTAACCGAACGGCCGGTAAGTTTTTGATCAATAAGCTCAACCATCCAGTTACGGATGTCGTGGTAGCTTACCTGCGATGGATGGGTAATAACCGGCTCAGGTGCGGGATCGGCACCGCCGGGATTGTTTAAAAAGCGCATAAACTGATCCAGATCAGACTGATATGCGGAAACAGTATGCACTGAATACCGCTTTTCGTACTTGATGTACTGGATAAAACGCTCTAAAAACATAAAAAACTATTTATACATCCGGGATGATGAATGTACAAATAGTTTTAATATAGTGTCAAGAAATTAATTAATTCTTTTCAACAAAAAAGAATTAAACAGTTTCCTGGTTTAAAGTCTGTTTGTAGATAGCATGTTTAACAACATGACGACGGGTTACAGATTTTTTTTTCGAAAGCCTGACGACTGCGTAGTTCTCTTAAAACACCTGTTTTTTCGAATTTCTTTTTGAAGCGTTTCAATGCTTTGTCTAATGATTCGCCGTCTTTTACGTTAATAATGATCATAATTCCTAAAATACCTCCTTTCAAGGGAGGGCAAAGATAACCACAATGTTTTGAATATCAAATAGAGAGCGGGAATTATTTTTTAATTTGAAGATTACAACGATTGAAGTATGATTGCACCGATGGTATGATGAATTAAAGTACTATATCTTTTAATATAAAAACTACTTATCTAACTTTCTTAACAAACTTTACCCTCACATTCTTTTAATAGGACATTTGTAATAAATATATTGTAATATCAATCTAAATAGAATGAATTTCAACGACTACTTTCTTCATGACGCAACAGTTTTAAAGGTTATCGAATATCCAGAAACTCAAACATTCGACTTTCATATTAACTACCCTATAAATTGGGAAGAGAATATTTTTGAACCTAAGATTATAAGATTTAACAATGTTACTTTGTACCACCGCAATGAGATAAGATTTAATGGTCTTCCCACTATACTTAAAGTTGACATTATAAACGAGCATAAAATAGCGTTGATCACCAATTCAGGTGAAAGAATAATTGAATTTGAAACCTGGGTATTGATATAGATAAATCTCCATAAACAACAAAGGCCGCCAATGGCAGCCTTTGTTGTTCTCATAACCTATAAGCAATAATTATTGTTTATCCCAATAAACCCTTGTATTAAGCGCATCCGGGCCCTGACGGGCAATTACAGCGTTGTAATTAGCTTTATTAAGGTCGTTCTCGGTTTGCGGATATTGTTGCCTGCGCGGGATCTTTTGATCCGGGCTTAATGAACCCGGAACCGGATCAAGTAATTTAGGCAAGCCTGTACGGCGATATTCTGCCCATGACTCCCAACCGTTACCTAAGAAACCTGCAATCCATTTCTGGGTCATGATCTGGTTCATAGCAGTTGCTGCAGAAAATTTAACTGATGCCTGCGCAAGGTAAGCGCTTTCATCTGACGAGCTAACACCATTTTGTTCTAATGAGGCGGCTACGCCTTTATTATAGAAAGTGGCAGCAGCAGCATCACCTCCTGTAATCCAGCCAAGGTGTGCAGCTTCGGCCTGCGTAAACATCACCTGTGCAAAAGAAGTCCATACAGTTGGCGAATTTTGATCAGAAACCTTTATACCTATTAAAGATATATTACCCGGCTTACTCCGTGTACCCTTGCTATACTGACCTAACGCCGCGCCAGAGGTACCGTAAGGCAAACCAACATAAGTTTTTGAGGCAGTTTGCGCGGCATAAACCGGCAAACGCGGGTCATTGAGTCCGCTTAAGGTATTAACAACCAAACTGCTTACTGCATAATCATAACGACTACGGTAGTTTCCGTAGTACGGATTTTCATTGGTCTGAGCAGCAAGGTATACATAAGTAGCATTATCATTATTCGAGTCCATCAATCCGCCTGCAACGGCTTTGGCGTACTCCGCACGACCGGTAGTCGGGTCAACCTTCGAAAGCCTTAAAGCCATAATAGCATGTAATGAATTGGCCCAATGTTTCCACTTGGTAATATCGCCACCAAACAAAATATCCTGTTGTGCAGGTATAGTAGCGCCGCCGTCAAATTGTTTTTGTGCTTCATCAAGTTCTTTCATCAGAGCGGTATAGATATCTTTTTGCGGATCAAAAGCCGGCGTGAAATTAGCTTTACCACTTAATGCCTGCGAGTATGGTATATCACCCCAGCGATCTGTAATTGTTAAATAAACAAACGCGGTAAGAATGCGCGCGGTAGCGATCTGGTTGCTATTTGATCCGAAACGGGTAATAGCCTGTAAACCTTTGGTTGAAGCATCGGTATTTACTTCTATTATGGTTTTAAGATCTTTTAACGGACCCGTATAATAACCTTGGTAGTCATATTGCTTTAATGAAAATAACGATTCGTTAGTATTAAAACGTCTCGGAGAGGTATTGTGAGTACAGTTCGCCGGCATACGAATTAATGTTGGTGGTAGCACCGCTACCGCCTGTACCACCCAAAAACTGCAACGAACTGGTTAACAAATACCCCGACTGTACATTGGGTGATTGGTTGGGGCTAACATTCACATCGCCACCTGTTTTACACGAAGCTAGGATAACTACACCTGCCCCTACTATATATCTACTTATTATATTATATATTCTTTTCATAATTTGTGAGCTTTTTTAGAACGTTAACTTGATGTTAAACCCTAAGTTTCTGGTGTTTGGCAATTGGCCACCTTCATAGAAGGAAGTTTGCAATTGTGATGGATCAACTCCTTTTAGTTTAGAGTAGATCATCCATGGGTTTTGAGAAGTTATACCAAAATAAGCCGTCTGAAATGGCAATTTACCCAGCATCTTTTTAGGAAACGAATAACCCACACTAACCTCCCTCAGTTTCACATACGATGCGTCGTAAGTCCATTTTTCCCAAATCTGGCTATATGTTTGCTCATATAAAGCACGCGTATCTACATAAGTAGTATTAGGGGTTCCATCGGCATGTACTCCTGCAACCAGGGTACCACCACCCTCAGATACCGGGTTACGTACTGGGTTACCTTTTGCGTTGTTACCAACAGTTTCGATACCTAAACCTGAACCATTAAGATTTTGCTGAGTAACTGAAACAAATTTGCCGCCTTTTTGAAAATCAAGCGAAAACGCCAATACTACACCTTTGTAATTGAACGAGTTGGTAAAACCGCCTGTATAGCTTGGCAACATGCTGCCCAGATTAACGTTATCCTGCCTTAATGGCAAACCGTCTTCATCTACCACAATATTTCCTTTGTTATCACGAACAAAGCCCGAACCGATTATCTGACCATAAGATTGGCCGGGGAAACCATTGATACCAAAGCTTGGTGACCCTACAAAACCAAAGCCTTGTGTACCGGCAGCTTGGTTACCACCAGATAACGTGTAGCCGCCAGGGCCATCAGGAACAACCTTAACATTTGGTACGCCAGGATAAAGTGAAAGGATTTTGTTACGGTTAAACGAAAGATTGAAATCGGCATTCCAGGTAAAATCTTTTGATTTGATTGGAGTACCGCCAAGCGATATCTCAACGCCCCTGTTACGGATTGAGCCTGCGTTGATATACACTGTTGAATAACCGATAGTACCATTAACAGGTAAGGGTAGAATCTGGTCTTTTTGAGTACGTGTATAGTAGTTAAAATCAAATTTCACCCTGTCTTTAAGAAAATGTAACTCGGCACCAACTTCATAAGATGTTGAAAGCGAGGGCTTCAGGCTGGCGTTTGGTAAGCCGTTAGGTACGGTTTGAACCGGCGAATTTCCGTCGGTAGTAGGCCCGTAAGGTGTTAAGCTCAGGTTATATGTTTGATATATAGAATATAACGACGCATCCGATCCTAATTTAGCACCAGAAAGTCTTAATTTACCAAATGTCAGTATATCGTTTTTTGGCAGTAGTTCGGTAAATACAAACGAGCCTGATAAACCACCATACCAGTACGATTTATTGTTTACCGGCAATGTTGATGAAATATCATTACGGGCATTGAAATCAAGATAAAGGAAATCTTTATAGCCCAATGAAGTGTAACCGTAGTAGCTGTTTACCCGCGATAAAGCGTTGTAGCTGATTGAAGTAGGGGCATCCAACGAGTTTGATAAGGTGTAAAGGTCTGGGATAGCCAAACCACCGTTGGTGTTGCCACCTGTATACAGGTAACGATCCTGGCGTGTTTCGGCATATAAACCCGCTTTTACCGACAGATCTTTAAAATTGTGGCTGAATGATAAGTTTGCCACGTAATTATTTTCTTTGTAAGTGTATTGATTTTGTAAGTATGAATCGGTGTTAAGTGTGCCCGAGCCAATACGCCCATTATTATCGGCATTTAACAAATCCTCGCGGGCGATAAATGATAACGAGAGGTCCTTGGTAAATTGATAAGAAGCTGTTAAGTTACCAAAAACGCGGTTATTATTCGATTTTGAGGTATTTACATATGCCTCGGTGTATGGGTTATCCCAATAGTGCGGCGTCAAATCATCCGGGCCGCTAATATTCCAGGTAGTATAAGTACCGTCGGCCCTTCTGTAATTTTTAAGTTTATCAATCTCGATATCCCTGTGAAACCACTGGCTGAATGAACCTGCGGTTTGGGTGCCGTAGCCTTCAGAAGGTATGTTGTTTGAATTGATTTGCGAGAAGTTAATATTGGCGCTAACAGTAAATTTTTTAGTAAGCTTCAATTCGCCGTTCAGGCCAACGTTGTTACGTTTCTGATCGCTGTTTGGTGTAATACCCGTACGATCTATATTGGTGTATGATACCCTCAGGTTATAATCATCGGCAGCTTTTGAAAACGCTGCGTTAGTATTGTAGGTAACGCCTGTACGGTAAAAATCACGTACGTTATTTGGCTGGGGCACAAAAGGCTTCAATTTACCAAAATCCGGATTTGAAGGATCCCAGAAATACCAAGGGGCATATAGGGTGCCGTCCATTTTAGGACCCCAGCTTTCATCAACACCATAATCGTAAATCTTGGTGCCGTTAAATTTGGCATACGAAGCGGGCGAGCCCTTGTTTGGGTCGTAGGTGTAAGTATCCCATTTAAGATCAGTACCACCACCGTATTCATTTTGGTACTCAGGCAACTGGTACACTTTTTCGAAAGTAGTTGATTGATTGAAAGAAACGCCGACACCTTTGTTTACACCTTTTTTCAGGGTAATCACTACGGCTCCTTCAGATGCACGCTGGCCATAAAGTGCTGTAGCGGCAGGGCCCTTAAGTACTGTTAAAGACTCAATATCATCATTATTGACAGCATTTGGATCAGTAACAACACCGTTTACAACATAAATGGGATTAGCACCCGATAGCGAGTTTATACCACGAATACGGATAGTCGATGTACCGAACTTTGCACCCGAACCGCCTAAAACCTGTACGCCTGCAATTTTACCGGCAAGTGCGGTGTTAAGGTCAGATTGCTTGGTAACGGTAAGGTCGTCGCCTTTTACCTGCTGAGCAGCGTAGCCCAGTGATTTTTGCTGCCTTGAGATACCTAACGCGGTCACGATTACCTCGTTAAGGCCACGGGCTGATGCTTCTAAAACCACTTTCAGATTTGAAGCGTTACCAACAGGAACATCCTGTGTGGCATAGCCAATAAAACTAAATGATAAAACCGCGTTGTTTGGAACGTTGAGTGAAAATTTACCGTCGACGGTGGTTTGGGTACCGGTAGTTGTCCCTTTTATCTTCACCGATACACCCGGCAGAGGAAGGCCGTCCTCCTTGGCTGTTACCGTACCGGTAACAGTGTGATTTTGCGCAAAAAGCTGTGTTACAGCAAATACGAAACTGCACAAAATTAGTAGTAGTCGTTTTTTCATAGAAAAAATTTAGCTAATAGTTAAGGAAGCAAACTTAATAGCCAATGATAAAATAAAACAAATAATAAATGTAATATTTCTTTTACATGAATTTTTTTAACCACAGTGAAGGTTTTAGGAAATTATCAACAAGAAATTACCTTTGCTGTCGTTAATACCATATGGCCGTTAGATCCGGCCGGTAATAAGTCAGTTAATATTGTTAATTATAAGTTAGGAAAATGCGCGAGGCATTTTCCTAACTTGTTTTACAAGCTCTTGTAAATCAAAACACAATAAAGTTAACTGTTACGAGAAATCCAAAAGAAAAACTACAACCAACAGTTCCTTAAAACCTCTTTTTACAACAATAAATTGCACCATGCATAGCCCGTTGAAAAAGGCATGGCAGGAAGGAAAAAGCTTAATTTTTTCATACTTTTCGGCGAGAAACGGCCACGTAACAATATATTTACATGGTTTATTACAGAATATAGCTCATCAATCACGGCACTAAATGATTCAGGAGTGACAGAAAAGGGCGTCACACTTCAAAAATTATTCAAAAATGGTTTAGAACATTTTGTTTAAAAAGCATATCAGTCCTTGTCTTCTTCCCCAATGGAGAGGGTGGGGGTGATGAGGCGACCTACCTTTACAAATCTCTCAAATACGGTTTCGGTATGTGGTGCGTCGGCAAGTTCATCTGTCAAATCCTGTCCGGCCCAGTGCTCATAATGTTTCCCGTTTCGCCATAATCGGCTTTCAGTTACATCATAAATATCACCTTTATAGGCAACCCAGATCCGGGGTTTGTCCTGACCGTTGCGTAAGGCCAGCTGTGATTTGGTATATGTCGGCAACTCACTCATCGGCTTAACCTCTGTTGTTTAAAATATTCAAAGAACCCGATGTTCATGAGCAGTAAAGCCATCAGGTAAAAATGATCCTCAAATGGGATAGTGCCAACCCGCTTTCCCAGGTTTTCGGCATTGTTGTACAACACTATTGGGACAGAGGTTAATATGCCGTTTACTATATAAAATGGTAAAAGTGCTACAATATAAGCCAGGTAATAACGATTAACCCAATCGGCCTTAAAAACGTATTGAATCAACACCACAAGCAGTAGCAATAAGCCAAACGTAACCGCGGTATAAAGCCGGTCGTGATAAAATATCAGCATCAGGATACTCAGTAATATTACCATACTGCTTATAATACCGGTAAGCCTGAAAGGCATCAGCCATTTAACATAGTGATTAAGGCAGGCGTAAATAAATATACAGGCAAACGGTACCGTTAAAAAGAATAGTATTTCCTCTAAAGGCAAACCAAAAAACTTAACGCCAATGATGTATGCCGAATTGAACGACCAAACACCCCTGACGGTAAAAAGCACATCCCAAAACAAAAAAAACAAACCAGTAACGGCCATGCCGGGCCATATAAATTTCCAGCTTTTGTAAAACCGCACCCTTTTATCAAACGAAAGCACAACGGGAAAAAATACCGTTAGCAGGTTGATCAGTAAATAGGTGTATCTCACGTAAGTTCGGTTAAGTGTTTATTGAGCGCCTGGCTTTGGGCAGGAGTACATCTTTTTGAATGAAGAAGGAATTTGATAATCTGGATGGTTAATTCCTTATCAGCCGAGCCATAATTCTTTTTACCCAGTTGGGCTATGATATCGTCGGTATCCGCCGCGAGGTCTTTATTAAAACCTAAAATGGAAGGCACGTTGTGTTCAACAGAAAAGCGCATGAACCTGATCTCGATATTATGCGGATCGTCAATTAATGCCTGCTTAAATACCTTTTCTGATCTGTTAAGATATTTCAATTTTAAATATGGGTTCCAGGCATGCTTGGCTTTTAAGGCAAGCAGGCCGCCTATGAAACCATTGACAATACCACTCTTTTCTTTGATACCATTAAGATTATTATACAACGAATCGGTGGTTTTGCTTTTATCAATAGCAATGAGCATTTGCTTACGCAGCACTTTCAGATTGGGTTCCTCGGCTTTAGCCATTCGCAACCCGAATACTACTACCAATATACTGGCTATAAAAAAGATCTTCTTTAACATTAAATAACATTTAACTTTTGCTGCAGAACAGCTTTGATGTACAAACTCATTTTACGCGCATCAGAAACCCTGATACGTTTTTGTAGTATTACGTTTGCAGGAGTGTAACTTATTTTTTTAAACAACTGCAGGTAGTAAATATAGGCAATATAAACCCCAAGCCTGGTGCCAGCCGGCAGGCATTTTATTCCCTCAAATGCTTCGTCAAAATCGTGTTTAATTTCCGCCTCAATGGCAAGCTTATCCCGCTCGGTAAAATTATTGAAATCGATCCCCGGAAAGTATGTGCGCCCGCGTTCTGTATAATCTGCCTTAACATCCCGTAAAAAATTGATCTTTTGGAAAGCGGCACCCAGGCTTCGTGCCTTGGGTACAAGAGCCTGGTAAAGGGTATCATCATTGGTAAAAACACGCAGGCACATCATGCCGATAACCTCTGCCGAACCATAGATATAAGTTTGATAGCTGTCCTTATCATAGGCTTTGTTATCCAGATCCATTTCCATTGATCGCAGAAAAGCCCTGATCAATTCATGATCGATCTCAAACCGGTTAACTACCTGTTGAAAAGATTGAATTACAGGGTTAGTGCTGATCCTTTCTCTGATAGCCTTGAAAGTCTCTTCCTCAAACCTGCTGATCAGTTGCTGCTGGTTATACCCATGAAAGGTATCCACAATTTCATCGGCGTAGCGTACAAAGCCGTAGATGGCATAAATGGGATAACGAAAACTTTTATCGAAAGTTTTAATGCCGAGACTAAAGGAAGTGCTATATTTTTTAGTTATCAGTTTACTGCATTCAAAACAAGTTTCATCGTACAGGCTCATCATTGGCACTCGCGTGGTCATTTTTTCAAAAGTACAAATTCAAAGCGGTATTGTTTTTTATAGGCCTAAAACATTTTGCTTATCTTGGGCTTCACATTAAACATGAGCAGCAAGCATATTATTGTTATTGGTTCGGGCTTTGCTGGTTTATCGGCGGCCTGTGTTTTGGCTAAAGAAGGCTATAAAGTTACCATATTGGAAAAAAACGACCAGCCCGGCGGCCGTGCCAGGGTCTGGGAGCAGGATGGTTTCAGGTTTGATATGGGGCCAAGCTGGTACTGGATGCCCGACGTATTTGAAAACTTTTTTGCACTGTTCGGCAAAAAAACTTCCGATTATTACCAGTTAAAAAGATTGGATCCCGGCTACCGTATTTATTACAGCAAAAATGAAATATTTGATGTCCCCGCAGACATGATTGAGCTTGAAGCCCTGTTTGAACAAGCCGAACCTGGCAGTAGTAAAGCATTACAGGATTTCTTAAACCAGGCGGCATATAAATATAAAGTAGGCATGGGTGAGTACGTTTTCCGCCCCTCCCATTCCATCACCGAATTTATCGACTTTAACCTGATCAAAAAAAGCTTCAGCATGCAGCTGCTTACCAGTATGAGCAGCCATGTAAGCAAATATTTTAAAAACCCCAAACTAATTAAACTACTGGAATTCCCCGTGTTATTTTTAGGAGCCACCCCGCAAAATACCCCGGCCATGTATAGCATGATGAACTATGCCGACCTTGCCCTGGGCACCTGGTATCCCATGGGCGGTATGAACGAAATAGTAAAAGCTATGGTAAGCCTGGCTACCGAACTGGGAGTTGAGATCAGGCTCAATACAGAGGTTACAAAAATCAACATAGAAAATAAACAGGTTAATAAAATCCAAACCAATAATCGCGTGTTCACTGCCGATATGGTAATTGCAGGGGCAGATTATGAATATGTTGACCAGCATTTAATCGAGAAACCCCATCGTAACTATACTCCTAAATACTGGGATAACCGGACAATGTCGCCATCGAGTTTATTGTTCTATATCGGCACCAACAAAAAAGTGCCGGGCATACAGCATCATAATCTATTTTTTGACGAAGATTTTGAATTGCATGCCAAAGAGATCTATGCTGTGCCCCAATGGCCTACCAATCCGCTGTTCTATGTTTGCTGCAGTTCAAAAACGGATAACACGGTTGCCCCAGAAGGCGGCGAGAACCTGTTTTTCCTGATGCCGATAGCGCCGGGCTTAAATGATGACGAAACCATCCGCGAAAAATATTTCACCCTGATGATGGACAGGTTTGCTCAGATTACCGGGCATGACATGAGGGATTCGATTGTGGTGAAACGAAGCTATGCGCTTAATGATTTCAAGGTAGATTATCATTCATTTAAAGGCAATGCTTACGGGTTGGCAAATACACTTGCCCAAACTGCTTTTTTTAAACCCGCCATGCGGGCAAAACATATCAACAACCTGTTGTATACCGGCCAGCTTACTGTACCCGGGCCTGGTGTGCCACCGGCAATTATCTCAGGGCAGGTGGTAGCGAAGGAGGCATTGAAGAAGCTGGTGTAGTAGCAATAACAGCGATGTCGTAAACATGACGTAAACAAGTCGGCAATTAATATCTTTAGTCTGTTATACTTTTGTTCAGCAAAATATATCAATATGAAAACCTATAACCCCGGAAAAAAGATTAAGGAATTGCGCAACCGTAAAGGATTAAGCCAGGAAGAATTGGCTGAACAAGCCCAACTAAGTTTAAGAACCGTACAACGAATAGAAAACGATGAAACAGATGCAAGGGGTGATACACTTAAAAGACTGGCAACCGCGCTAAATATTACCCCTGAAGATTTAACAGAATTACCTTTCGAGCCGGCAGGAATTTTGAATTATGATAGCAGAAACTTCTTACTACAATTCAATTTATCAGCCTTAAGCTTCATTATATTCCCGATGTTAGGAATAGCATTGCCACTGGCCTTGTGGTTATCCAACAGGAAAAAAATTAAGGATATAGATAAACCTTGTAAACGGCTTATCAATTTTCAAATATCATGGTGTTTAGCTATCGTTTTAACAGCTATTGTTCTTTTTAACCACGAATTTTTTCATATTCCCTCATCTATATTGAACCTTGGCGCGGGCGAACTTATATTATTGAGTATGCCGTTGTTTTATGCTATAAACTTTATTTATATTGTTTTCAACAGCGTACTGGTATATAACACCCGGCAAATATTTTATCAGCCAGCTGTACCTTTTTTAAGATAACACAAACCCGTTAATAACCCGAGCTAAAACAAGAAACCCGCCTCATGGGCGGGTTTCCTATATATATGATGGAGTTTAATTGAACATTAATTCTCTGCGTAAACGGGTTTGGCGATGCCGTTATCATATGCCTTAAGGTTTTTCTTGAGCAGTTTGCGTGCTACGTGTATGCGGGTTTTTACCGTACCGATCGGGATATCCAGGTGATCGGCAATTTCATGGTATTTATGACCTTCAAAGTACATAGTGAAGGGTACATAATAATCTTCGGGCAGCCTGTCTAAAGCTTTTTTAATATCATCCATAACAAATTTGGCTTCGCCCTGGTTTTTGGTTGAACTGAATACCAGGTTTGGTGATGAAATTTCATCACTCTTGGTAACAAAAGTGCTCATTTTAACAAAACGGCGATAGTTGTTGATGAATGTGTTTTTCATGATGGTATATAACCATCCTTTTAAATTGGTGCCTTCCTTAAACTTGTTGTAGTAAGTTATGGCCTTCAACATTGTATCCTGGACAAGGTCGTTAGCATCGTCTGCGTCGTGCGTGAAATGTAAAGCGTATGATCTTAAAGAAGTCGCCTGACGTAGTACAAGGGTGTTAAACTCAATCTTTGTCATTTTGTTAAAGTTTTGTGTTAACAATTAGACAAGCATGATGCCATTAAGCTAAAGTGTGTAGTAAAAAGTCCACAATTAAACATCGGTATTGAAACTTATTCATTGTGTATCTTTAACACATTGAAAACAAATACAATACTGAAAAACAGAACGTTATGGATTTTTACGTCAGAGAATCAAACTTATTTAGGGAACATTTGTAACAGGAATGTTATTCAGAAGAAATTTTATTAAAAATGAAAATTCACTTTAAATAAAGTTATTTAACTAATAATATTAACCTCTCGTTGTAGTGTAACGCCAAATTTAGTGTACACACTGTCTATGATTTGCGACGAAAAGTTATACACTTCCTGCCCCGTAGCGCCTCCGTGGTTCACCAAAACCAGGGCCTGGTTCTTCCATGTTCCTGTGTGCCCCACGGTTTTTCCTTTCCATCCACATTGTTCTATAAGCCATCCGGCGGCCAGTTTTACGCCGCCATCAGCAGCAGGATAGTTTACCACATCAGGAAATTTAGCTTGCACCACAGCAAATTCTTCGGCACTGATCACCGGATTTTTAAAGAAGCTGCCCGCGTTTCCTATAGTTGACGGATCGGGTAATTTGGATACCCGGATATGCGCCACCACCTGCGATACATCTTTAATAGTAGGGTTTGAGATACCCCTGTTTTGTAATTCTTGCTCAATAGCCCCATATCTGGTGTTAATGCTTGCCACCAGCGATAAGTGGAACTTTACCGATACTATAATATACTGTTCTTTCAGTTCGGCTTTAAAAATGCTTTCGCGGTAACCAAATTTACAATCCTCTTTGCTGAAAGTTCTGAATGTTCCTGTCGCTATTTCAAAAGCGCGGCAACTGTGAAATACATCTTTAAGCTCAACGCCATAGGCGCCTATATTTTGTATAGGCGATGCCCCTACCGAACCCGGGATCAGGCTCAGATTTTCGACACCAGCATATTCATGCGCAACGCAATAATTAACCAGGTCATTCCATACCTCGCCACCACCTGCTTCTACATAAACATCATCGTGACTGATGCGGTGCTCAATACCGCGGATGTTCATGCGCACAACCAGTCCGTCAAAATCATCAACCATAAGCATATTGCTGCCGCCACCGAGTATTAGTCGCTCTGTTTGCTGCCACTGCGGATCGGCAAATAGCTCGGCAAGCTCATCTTCATGGGCAATTTCCACAAAGTAGCGGGCACGGGTATCAATACCGAAAGTGTTAAAATTTTTGAGGGATACGTTTTCCTGTATTTGCAGCATGGGTATTTGATGTCGGATTTCGGATGTTCGATTTCGGAGTTTCCAGCGCAAAAATAGTTAAAAGATGGTGATTGTTTGATTTTGGATTTTTCACAATTTAATTGTTCTTTCAACGGTGTTCAAGAGGGCTACGCCGTTTCGGATGTTCGATTTCGGATTTTGTCTGAACAGACAAACCTCTTTCCCAATCAACTACTCGCTACCCACCCAACCGTTAAAATTTGTTAAAAAATCACAAACCTCTTGCAAATACGAAATCTATCGTAGATATTTGTACGAAGAAATTCGTAATAAAGATAGACAGATGGAAATTAAACCAACAGAAAGCGAACTTGAAATTTTACAGGTGATCTGGAAAAAGGGCCGGTGCACCGTACGTGAAGTTCATGAAGAGCTTGCTAAAAACAAGGATGCCGGCTACACCACTACTTTAAAATTGATGCAGATCATGCATGATAAAGGAATGGTTGAGCGCGACACCACTTCAAAAACCCATGTTTACAAGGCTTTATTCACAATGGAGCAGGCCCAAAGCAACGCTCTGGACAAAATCTTGTCTACTGTATTTAAAGGCTCCACTTCCGATTTGGTGATCCAGGCGCTTGGCCAGCACCGCGCATCAAAAGACGAGATTGACGCTATTAAAAATTTTTTGAATCAATTTGATCAGGACAAAAAATAAACGTGATGGAAAATTTATTCTATAATATAAGCCAGGTGTTGGGCGTAACCATTCTGCAATCGTTATGGCAGGGTTTGTTAGTATGGTTTGCCTTAAGGTTAGTGTTTATTTGCAGGCCGCAGTTATCGGCCATTAAAAAGCACAATTGGGCCATGGGCGCCATGCTTGCCATAAGCGCCTGGTTTATATACACGTTTATCCATCAGTTCAGGCTGCATGAGTGGATCAATTATACATCCGCCAATGCACCATCTTTATTACCACGTTTCTACCTGCCTTTGCATGAAGTAGCAGCCAGACCGCAAAATAGTTATTACGAATACGTTATAAAAGGCTATCTGCCTTATATATCGGCCCTTTACTTTGCTGGTTTGGTATTTAACCTGCTTAAAGTGAGCTTAAGCTGGCAAAGGATCAGCCTGATAAAACGTACCATGGTACCTGCCGACAGGCTGCAGGACTTTGCTGATGAGCTTTGCCAAAAGCTGGGTATTGCTAAAAATGTGTGGGTGAACTTTAGCCGTATGGTTGACGCCCCTTGTATGATAGGCTTTTTAAGCCCTATTATTTTGTTGCCGATAACCCTTACTACATACTTATCAGCTACCGAGGTTGAAGCCATTTTACTACATGAGCTATCCCATATTAAACGTAACGATTACCTGCTGAACCTGGTGCAGCAATTTGTTTCCATACTGTTATTCTTCAATCCCTTTGCCCAATTAATTAATCGAATCATTAACCAGGAGCGCGAAAACAGCTGCGATGATCTGGTTGTGGCAACAACACAACAACCTTTGATCTATGCACATGCGCTTCTTAAACTGGAGCAAACCAGGCAGCAGCATTTACAGCTGGCCCTGGCTGCTAACGGCAAAAAATATCATTTATTAAACAGAATTGAACGCATCATGAAAACAAAGAAACCTATAGGCAATATCCGCCACCTGCTTGTGGCCATTGCTATAATGACTGCCGGCGTTAGCAGCATTGCCTGGCTAAACCCCACTATAAAAGATGGCAAGCTAACCGTTAAAAAGGTTACTGCCCCTGCCGCCTTACACGCCATATTTGTGGAAGATACCATACGTAAGGCGGCTCCTAAAACTAAAAAGCCCGTAACCTATAAAAAGAAAACCCAGGCCGAAATAGTTAGAGCTAAACAACGCCATGATAATTTTGACTATAGCGGCTTTAACGACCCTGATCTTGAAAAACTAAGCGCCGAAGTAAACAAACAAGGCGAGCTGATTGGTAAATACTACAACAGCAATGATTTCAAAAAGCAACAGGAAATGCTTGAAGCTAAAAGCAAAGCCCTGCAGGCCTATTATAATACTGAAGGCATGGAAAAAATGAAGCTGGAAATGCAAAAAATGGGCGAAGATTTTCAAAAGGAGTATGGCGAAACTTCCGAATCTAAAAAAACCAGCGAACAGATGGGTGAGATAGGCCGCAAGATCGGTGCTTATTACAGCAGTCCTGAGTTTAAAAAAATGAACGAAGAGCTGGAGAAAAAGTATGGCATTCCGCATAACCGCGGCTATAATAGCTATAATGACGACAGAGATCCTAATTACAAAAAGTACCAGGACGAGCTGCAAAGCAAGATCCCGGCTGATGTGAAGGCGCAAACAGAGCAGTTGAAAAACCTGGGCCAAAAAATCCGCAGCCGCTATGATTCGCCGGAGTTCATCGCTAAAAGAAACCGCATGCAGGCCATGGGCGATAGCATCAGGATGGCCTACAACAATCCTGACATGAAAAAACTACAGGAGGATGTGAGGGACATTGGCCGGCAAATGCGCGGCTTCCAGGATAGCCCTGAAATTAGAGCGGCACAACAACGGCTTAAAGAAGCCAGCAAAAAACTGCGGGACTACATGAAAAGCCCGGCCTTTAAGCAAAAAATGAAACTATACCGCGATAAAATGGATAAAGACTTTGATTATAAGTTTGACAACGACGATAAAGAGGAGATCAAAGCCGATACAGCTGACTAAATAAATTAGCAAAAAGCATTAAAAATATTTTTTAAAGAGCCTTAATTTGTAATTTAGTGTCCTCAATAAAATGAGGACACTTTTTTTATGCTTCAAAAGCTAACCATTAATAACTATGCGCTTATCGACAACCTGGAGATAGGTTTTAATAGCGGTCTGAACATATTAACCGGCGAAACCGGCGCAGGTAAATCGATCATATTGGGTGCCCTTTCACTTATTTTAGGACAGCGGGCCGAAAGTAAATACTTTTTCAACCAGCAGAAAAAATGCGTTATTGAGGGCACTTTCAAAATCAGCGGCTTTCATTTGGCCGATTTCTTTGAAGAAAACGATCTCGATTACGAAACGGAGACCGTGCTGCGCCGGGAGATCTCGGCCGATGGCAAATCTCGTGCTTTTGTGAACGATACCCCGGTTAACCTCTCAGCCCTGAAACAGTTGGGCGAAAAACTGATAGATATCCACTCGCAGCACGCTACATTGGAAATTAATGACCCGGATTTTCAATTGTTAGTAGTTGATTCGGTTGCGCGTCATTCAGATTTACTGTTTGATTATCAAACAAAATTCCGGGCCTATAAAAAATCATTGAGTAAGCTTAACCAATTGATTGCCGAAAGCGACAAGGCAAAAGCCGATCTGGATTATTTCCAGTTTCAGTTTGATGAGTTGGAAAAAGGTGCATTGGTTGCCGATGAACAGGAACATCTGGAACAGGAGCTCAACACCCTTAATAATGCAGAAGAAATTAAACGCAGCCTTTTAGGCGCTAATTATCTTTTACAGGACGGCGAGGCTGCCGCATTGATCCAGTTAAAAGAAGCTGGACAGGCTTTAGGTTCGATAGAAAAATACAATCCTGCTGTTGCCGAATTACATCAGCGTATCAATAGCATTATTATTGAACTTAAAGATATCGCCGCCGAAATTGAAGGCATCGAGCAGCATACTTTTATTGACGAAGCCCGTGCCGAAGAGGTGAACAACCGGTTAAGCATGATCTACAATCTGCAAAAAAAGCATCGGGTAAATACCATCGCCGAGCTATTGCAGATTCAGGAAGAATTATCAGACAAAGTGCAGCAAGCCCTTTTTGGTGACGAAGCTATCGAAAAACTGCAAAAACAAATTGCCGCCGATAAAGCCGAACTTGAAAAGCTGGCGACGCAGTTATCAGTCAACCGCAAAAAAGCTATCCCGGATATTGAGAAGCAGGTGTTGGCAACGCTGGCCGAAATGGGGATGGGAAACTCGAGTTTGAAGATTGAGCAGACGCCCCCCCCGCCCCCTAAAGGGGGAGCTACCGAGCAAGCTCCCTTACTTACTGCTACGGGGATCGACAACATTAAATTTTTGTTTTCGGCTAATAAGGGACATGCTTTGGCCGAGATGAGCAAAGTCGCCTCGGGTGGTGAGCTTTCGAGACTGATGCTGAGCATTAAATCTATCGTAGCGCAATACACAGCCCTGCCTACCATTATTTTTGATGAGATAGATACAGGCGTATCGGGCGAAGTTGCCAACAAGGTTGGGCAGATCATGGAGCGCTTAGCCCAAAACCTGCAGGTAATTACCATTACCCATTTGCCGCAAATTGCCAGCAAGGGCCAAAGCCATTATTTTGTTTATAAGGATGACAGCGAGGCGGCTACTTTTACCCGCATTAAACAGCTGAATAATGATGAACGGGTATTGGAAATTGCCAAAATGCTAAGCGGGGATAAGCCGGGTGAGAGTGCTTTGCAAAATGCGAGGGAACTGTTGAGCGTTTAGTCAAGTGATTACATATAACCTAAACCGTGATGAGAACATTTTTATGCGCGATACTGCTGCTGGTTTCGATCAATTTATCGGCTCAAAAAAGCAAACCCGATACGGTTATTAAGCGTGACACTATTAACCTGCGTGGGTATATTTACGACAGCATGGGTAAACCCATCAGGCACATCGGTATACAATCAACAAACACCTGGATGGAAGCACCTTCATGGCACGTGGGCACTATGACCGATACTACCGGTTATTTTGAATTAAAAGGGGCAAAGTTTAATGATACTCTAACTTTTGAAGAAAGTGTGTTATATAATGCCGTCCCGGTTTATAATAAAGGTAGCAGGTATATGATCATTTACCTGGCTTCGTTACCTCCGATAGATATAACTGCTCAAAACCCTATAGCTATTACCGCTGTTCGTAAACACAAAAAAGTGACACCGATATTTAACGTAACTTACAGTACAGCTAATATTGATAAATTTAGCTTTCAAGCACCCCCAAAATTTGAAGGCGGAAACGGGCACTTTACTGAACTGATAAAATAGCAGCTACATTACCCACCCAAAGCTATTGACAATAATATTGAGGGTACTGTAACCGTAGCTTTCCAGGTTGAAAGAGACGGCTTCCCTGTTAAATTTAAAGTATTGAAAGGTATAGGTTACGGCTGCGAGGAAGTGCTGATCAACATTATCAAATCCCTCCCCCACTGGCGACCGGCGATTGAAAATGGGAGACCGGTGGCGGTGCCTCAAACTGTTTCGGTTGAATTTAAACTAACTGATAAATAATTATAACTTTGCTTCAATTATAAAAACTTAACAAATGGCTTATAATTTATTAAAAGGTAAAAAAGGCATCATTTTCGGTGCACTAAATGAGCAATCAATAGCCTGGAAGGTAGCACAGCGTGCCGTACAGGAAGGTGCTGAAATTGTATTATCAAACGCCCCTATTGCTTTACGCATGGGCGAACTCAATAAACTGGCTGAAGAATGTAACGCGCCGGTTATTGGTGCCGATGTTACCAATGGCGATGATATCAATAACCTGTTCACCAAAACCATGGAGCATTTTGGCGGCAAGGTTGACTTCATCCTGCACTCAATAGGCATGAGCGTTAACGTACGCAAAAACATCCCTTACTTTGAAAACAATTACGATTTTACCCATAAAGGGTTTGATATATCTGCATTAAGCCTTCACCGCATTTTGCAGGCTGCCATGAAACATGATGCCATTAATGAATGGGGATCGGTATTGGCTTTAAGCTATATCGCCGCTCAGCGTTATTTCCCTGGCTACAATGACATGGCCGATAACAAAGCAGTATTAGAAAGCATTGCCCGTAACTTTGGTTATGAATATGGCATGGCTAAAAAAGTACGTGTTAATACCATCTCTCAGTCGCCAACTCGTACAACCGCAGGTTCGGGCGTAAAAGGCTTCGACGGCTTTATTGAGTTTGCCGAAAAAATGAGCCCGCTGGGTAATGCTGATGCTGATCAGTGCGCTGATTACTGCGTTACTATGTTTAGCGATTTAACCAAAATGGTTACCATGCAAAACCTTTTCCATGACGGTGGTTTTTCTTACACTGGCGTAACCCAGGCGGTTATTGACCAGATGGGGAAATAATTTCAAATGTTCTTAAACAAAAAGGAGCGTTGCGTTTGCAAGGCTCCTTTTTGTTTTGAGTTAGATTGGATTACGGCACCAATACTATTTTCACTTTTCGGGGATCTGGTTTAGCTGGCACTGTACCATCAGCATTTTGAGCATCTATGTATAACACACCATTGCCGTACTCAGCTCTAAATGTTACACCTCCATACACATTAGGCAATTGCTCATACGTCCCATTGTTATCCAGGTATACCAAAACAGCGCCATGCTTATCATAATAATCTGTAATTTCAGGAACATTTAAAGTTGATGTATATCCACCAACGTCACTATTAGCAACAAAAGCTGGTAGGGTATCAAAAATAGTGGTAGCGCTCGGGCTGGTAGTTACATATTCCTTTTTACACGATGTTGCAGCAAGTACTATAGTGCAGCAAATTAAAGTCAAGATTTTTTTCATAAAGTATTGCGTTAGTTATATAACTGTTTGAACAAAAAATTGTTCAAAGGTTTAAACGTTTTTTAAATTATTTTATTTCGAACCTTATTTCCTGATGTTTTTTCGCCACTTTTGATTAACTAATACTTTAGTTTAACTTTGGCTATGCATAAGTCCTTCTTACTTTTATCGTTACTGATACCAACATATTGCCTTGCCCAAATAAAAATTACCGGCAAAGTGATTAATATGACCGATACCAAACCTGTGCCCAACGCAAGTGTATTTTTAAACAACGCCCAGGTAGGCAATAAAACGGCCGATGACGGAACTTTTACTTTAAGTAATGTAAAGCCCGGCAAATATGATTTTATTATATCTATAGTAGGTTATGAAACCTACACCTATAGTTTGCAAACGGGCAATGCCGATATCAATCTCGGTACCATCAGCATTATCCCCAAAACCTTTCAGCTAAATGAGGTTAAGATCAGGCCTGATCCTAACCGTGAAAAATACTATGCCATTTTCAGGCAGCAATTTTTAGGCTATTCGGACAATTCCGCTAAATGTAAAATCCTGAACTCAGATGTGCTTGATTTCGATTATGATGAAGCTACCCGAATCCTAAAAGCTACTTCTCACGATTTCCTAGAGATTGAAAACAAGGCTCTTGGCTATAGGATAAAGTACAAACTAACCAACTTCAATTACAACCCGGCAAAAGCTATGCTATACTATGAGGGGATCTCCAATTTCGAAGACCTGAAGGGAACCGAAAAACAAAAGCGTAAATGGCGTAAAGAACGACAATCAGCGTACCTTGGTTCATATATGCATTTCTATCGGTCGGCTATAAAAGACAGTCTCACACAAGAAAACTTTGTTGTGATGCGCCTGATCCGTAAACCCAATCCAAATTACCACGGTGGCCTCAATAATAAATACCTGCAAAGTCTTGTCAATAAACCCTTAGATAGGGCCGACTTTTTCAAGCTAACAGACCAGGAAGGCTTATTTGCTATAGGATTTACCGATTGCCTGTATGTTATGTATACTAAAAAAGGCCGAGCCCCTTCAGATAATACCGTACAGGCTTTTAATATGCCTAACAATGCCACAACCATTATTTCTTTCGATGAGCAATATGCCTTTTTTGATAACAATGGTATTGTAGCTAATCCTCATTCTGTAATCTATGAAGGTGACTGGGGCATAAGTCGCGTTGCCGAAATGTTACCGGTCGATTATGAGCCGGTGGTGGAGAAGAAATGAGTCTGAATCAGAATTTTCAGAATTAAAGGATTTACAGAATATCGTCTGAACTCGAATTAAACGAATTGAGTGAATTATCAGAATGAAAAGGCAATTAAATAAATTCTTAAAATTCAAAAATTCGAGTTCAGACAAAAATCCGATTAATCCCAAAAATCCACTAAAATCCCGGTTCAGACAGCAAACAAAACCCCGTTCCGAAAAATCGAAACGGGGTTTTAATATTACTTACAGTATTGCAAAATTACTTTTGCTCTTCCTGCTCTGGTTTTTTGCTTTCGCCTTTGCGGTCGGTGATTTTGATCTCTTTGGTTTCAGTATCAAAATCAACTACCATCACGTCACCTTCGGCCAATTCACCTTTAAGGATCTCTTCGGCAATCGGGTCTTCCAGGTATTTCTGGATGGCGCGTTTAAGCGGCCTTGCACCAAACTGCGAGTCGTAACCTTTATCGGCAATGAACTCCTTGGCAGCTTCAGTAAGCTCAATTTTGAAACCTAAGCCATTTACACGGCTAAACAGGTAGGCAAGCTCGATATCGATGATCCTGAAGATCTCTTCTTTACCTAATGAGTTAAATACGATAACATCATCAATACGGTTCAGGAACTCAGGGGCAAATGCACGTTTCAATGCATTCTCGATAACACCGCGTGAATGGCTTTCGGCCTGTAAAGTTTTAGCATTAGTGCTGAAACCTACGCCCTGGCCAAAGTCTTTCAACTGACGGGCACCGATGTTTGATGTCATGATGATGATAGTATTCCTGAAATCAACCTTACGGCCTAATGAATCAGTCAACTGACCTTCATCCAACACCTGTAACAGGATATTGAATACATCAGGGTGAGCTTTTTCGATCTCATCCAATAACACTACGGCATAAGGTTTACGGCGTACTTTTTCAGTTAACTGTCCACCTTCTTCGTAACCTACATAACCTGGAGGCGCACCTACTAAACGGGATACCGCGAATTTCTCCATGTACTCGCTCATGTCAATCTGGATCAGGGCATCTTCAGTGTCAAACATAAAGCGGGCAAGCTCTTTAGCAAGCTCGGTTTTACCAACACCTGTAGGGCCCAGGAAGATGAATGAACCAATAGGTTTTTTAGGATCTTTTAAACCTGCACGCGTACGTTGTATAGCACGGGTTAGCTTTTTGATAGCCTCATCCTGACCAATGATCTTGCTGGCAACAGTATCGCTCATATGCAGCAGTTTCTGACTGTCGGCCTGGCCTACACGTTGTACAGGGATGCCGGTCATCATAGATACAACTTCGGCAACGTTGTCTTCAGTTACAGTATAGCGTTTTGATTTTGTTTCGGCTTCCCAAACAGCTTTTGCCTGGTCAAGCTCAACTAACAAATTCTTTTCAGTATCACGCAATTGAGCAGCTTCTTCATATTTCTGGCTGCGAACAACTTTGTTTTTCTCAATCTTGATCTGCTCTATCTTTTGCTCAATATCCAAAATGTTTTGAGGCACGTGGATATTGGTTAAGTGAACACGTGAACCTGCTTCGTCAAGCGCGTCGATAGCCTTGTCCGGTAAAAACCTGTCGGTGATGTAACGGGTGGTTAAGTTAACGCAAGCATTGATAGCTTCTGGAGTATAAGTAACACCGTGGTGCTCTTCATATTTATCCTTAATGCGGTTCAGGATCTCGATAGTTTCAGTCGGCGTAGCCGGCTCAACCATTACCTTTTGGAAACGACGGTCCAAAGCACCATCTTTTTCAATGTACTGGCGGTATTCATCTAAAGTGGTTGCGCCAATGCATTGTATCTCTCCCCTCGCCAAAGCCGGTTTAAACATGTTTGATGCATCAAGCGAACCTGAAGCACCACCAGCGCCTACTATAGTATGGATCTCGTCAATAAACAAAATTACATCAGGTGATTTTTCCAGTTCGTTCATTACCGCTTTCATACGCTCTTCAAACTGGCCACGGTATTTGGTACCGGCAACCAATGAGGCTAAATCAAGTGTAACTACACGCTTGTTGAACAATACACGTGATACTTTGCGCTGAACAATGCGCAATGCAAGACCTTCGGCAATGGCCGATTTACCTACACCCGGCTCACCTATTAATATAGGGTTGTTCTTTTTACGGCGCGATAGAATTTGTGATACCCTTTCGATCTCTTTTTCACGACCGACAATAGGGTCAAGCTTGCCATCTTCAGCGGCGCGGGTTAAATCGCGGCCGAAGTTATCAAGCACCGGTGTTTTTGATTTGATGTCAGATACTTTTTTAGGCTGGCTAAATGATTCTTCTTCTTTAAAATCATCATCACCGCCTGTAGGTGATCCCGGCATTTCGTCAGTAACATCGTTTTTATGCGATTCAACTTCACCCTTAAATACCTCGTAGTTTACATTAAACTGTACCAGTATTTGTGAGGCGATGTTGTCCTCATCGCGAAGGATAGACAGCAGCAGGTGCTCTGTACCAATCACATCGCTCTTAAATATTTTGGCTTCCAGATAAGTTATCTTCAATACCTTCTCGGCCTGTTTTGTTAACGGGATGCTGCCGATATGTACGTTTGTTCCAATAGTTCCCTTTACTGCATCCTCAACGGCGCGGCGAAGTTTTGCGGTATCAACGTTCAATCCCTTCAGCAATTTAATTGCTACACCATCCCCATCGCGGATAAGCCCAAGCAAAAGATGTTCTGTACCAATATAGTCATGCCCAAGGCGTAATGCCTCTTCCCTGCTATATTGAATAACATCCTTTACCCTCGGCGAAAATTTAGCTTCCATATATACCTTTCTAATTATTGAACGCCCTAATGTATAAATTATGTTTTTACAAATTACGACGCCTGTTTACTTTCATCAACAATATTGCCAACATTTAATGCTTTGCAGAAACAGACATTGTAATGATACGCAATGTATCAAAGTTTGGCATCAATCAACAGTTTTTATCTGAAAAGCCCGCTAACAAGCATTTTTTTTACAATATACGAACGAAACTTACCTGTTTGATATAAATATCCTAAAAAAGTTTGAACAAATTTCAAATATTTAATAACATTTCCACCTTTTAGGGCATTTCGTCATAAACATGACAATTAGGCATTAGCCAGCAGGTATCGTCATATAACTTATATACGGGAAACCCTCGGTGATGGTTGTGCGCTTCGCTTAAGATTCAATTAAATTTAAATTAACATTATAACTCAAAAAACAACTTAAAATTACTACCCCCCTAATCATTAATCTACAACCTCCGTTTCATCTATTTTAGCCATATTTGAATTTCTATTTATTGATCCAATTATAATGGCAGACGAAAAGATAATTTTTTCAATGGCCGGGGTGAGCAAAGTTTATCCCCCGCAAAAAACAGTATTAAAAAACATATACCTGTCGTTTTTTTACGGCGCAAAAATTGGCGTTATCGGCTTAAATGGCTCCGGTAAATCGTCATTGCTCAAAATTATTGCAGGGATTGATAAAACTAATATAGGCGAAGTGGTGTTTTCGCCGGGCTATACCGTTGGCTACCTGAGCCAGGAACCGGAACTTGATCCTGAAAAAACCGTGCGCGAAATAGTTGAGGAAGGGGTTTCTGAAACTACTGCCCTATTAAAGGAGTACGAAGAGATCAACGAAAAATTCGGTCTTCCGGAATATTATGAAGATGCCGATGCCATGGAAAAACTAATGAACCGCCAGGGCGAATTACAGGATAAAATTGATGCGGTAAACGCGTGGGAGCTGGATAGCAAACTGGAACGTGCTATGGACGCCCTCCGTTGCCCGGAACCCGACACCAAAATTTCGGTACTATCAGGAGGTGAGCGCCGCCGTGTAGCGCTATGCCGCCTGTTATTAAAAGAACCGGATGTTTTATTGCTTGATGAGCCTACCAACCACCTGGATGCCGAATCTATTGATTGGCTGGAGCAACATTTACAACAATATAAAGGAACAGTTATCGCAGTAACGCACGATAGGTATTTCCTTGACAACGTTGCCGGCTGGATCCTCGAACTCGACCGTGGAGAAGGAATCCCATGGAAAGGAAATTATTCCTCATGGTTAGATCAAAAAGCCAAGCGTTTGGCCCAGGAAGAGAAGAGCGAGAGCAAACGCCAGAAAACCCTGGAACGCGAGCTGGAGTGGGTACGCATGGGCCCGAAAGGCCGCCACGCCAAGTCAAAAGCCCGTTTAGGCAATTACGAAAAACTGGCATCTGAGGAAACTAAAGAACGCGAAGAAAAGCTGGAGCTGTTTATTCCGCCGGGCCCGCGTTTGGGTAACGTGGTAATTGAGGCCAATGGTGTTAGTAAATCATACGGCGATAAATTATTATTTGATAACCTGAGCTTTTCATTACCACCAGCTGGTATAGTTGGCATCATCGGCCCGAACGGTGCGGGTAAAACCACGCTGTTCCGTTTAATCACCGGGCAGGACCAGCCCGATGCCGGTACCTTCCGTGTAGGTGAAACTGTAGCTTTAGGTTATGTTGACCAGATGCATGATGACCTTGACCCTAACAAATCTGTTTGGGAAAACGTAACCGGCGGTTTGGAAACCATTATGGTGGGTAACCGTCCGTTAAATTCAAGGGCATATGTATCCAAGTTTAACTTTAACGGTGCCGATCAGCAGAAAAAAGTGGGTGTACTATCGGGTGGCGAGCGTAACCGTGTGCACTTATCTATCACCCTCAAAAAAGGATCGAATGTATTACTGCTGGATGAGCCAACCAACGATATCGACGTAAACACTTTACGTGCATTGGAAGAGGCCCTCGAAAACTTTGGCGGCTGCGCTGTAGTGATCAGTCACGACCGCTGGTTCCTCGACCGTATTTGTACGCACATCCTGGCCTTTGAAGGCAACTCGCAGGTTTACTTTTTTGAAGGAAACTATTCTGATTATGAAGAGAACAGGAAGAAACGTTTGGGCGATGTTGCTCCGAAAAGGATCAAGTATAAGAAGTTGACGGCGTAAGTCCGTATAAAGGCCGTATCTAAAAACAAGTGATGCGGCCTTTTTTTATAGTTTAACTGAGTTCTTTAACACGCGATCTAAATAAAATGGAAAAGCTCGAATACCTATTAAATAAATACGAGTTTGAACGGAGGTCAAAACCTTTGGAACAGAATATTTTAAACGCCCTTCCTTTTCAACTACCTGAAGACTATAAATATTACCTCGAAAATTACGGACCGTTTGGGGAGTTTATTGGCGAAAACTTTGTGCGCCTATGGCCAGGCGAAGAACTTGCAGAAGCAAACGATGGTTATGAATTTCCTGAATACAGGCCTGGTATATTAGGTATTGGCACCAACGGTGGAGGCGAATTCATTGGCATCCAATTTAGAAAAGATGGAACTCATCGTATTATTCTTTCAGATTTTCTTAATGACGAAGAAAAGTACTTTATTGAAATCGGCACATCTTTTTCAGATATGCTTATTCGATTGGATAATGGCAAAGATTGGTTTGAATAAAATAAAATCCAAAATCTGCCGTGGGTTTAGCGATAGCGTAACCCGTGGTAAAACACGCATAAAGCTTTCAGCTTTATCACTGAAGCTGAAAGCTTAAGCAATGCCCACTCCGGGTTACGCTATCGCTAAACCCGAAGTAGTTTTGAATTTAACAAAAAATGCCATCCTAACCGGATGGCATTTTTATAGCTATTGAAATAAAATCTTACTTTATCCCGTAATGATCATTCATCAATTTCTCAAACAACCCACCCGGCAATATCGCTTTTAGCGTAGGCACAATAGTTTGGCCAACCTGTCCAACCAGGTAACGATGTTTAGGGCTTGACGAAGCTACTATCGAAACCAGCTTTTTAGCTAATGATTCAGGGCTTGGGGCAATGCTTTCGTCTTTTTCCATAGCGGCAACGGCGGCATTGTATTCAGTTTCAAGCTTATCATTTTTGATAGGAAATTTAACCTTAGCGCGGTTCTGGCTAAAATCCGATTTAAAATCACCCGGATTAAGCAGGGTTACTTTAACACCTGTATTACGCAGTTCCATCCTTAAACTTTGCGAGTAGCCTTCAATAGCATATTTTGAGGCGCTGTACATACCCTGGTATGGCAAACCGAATAAACCAGCTAACGAGCTGATATTTACAATAAGTCCCTGACCTTTTTCGATCATGCCCGGCAATACTGCCGAACTAACACGGATCACACCAAAAAAGTTAACCTCAAACTGTTGCTTCGCACTTTCAACCGGCATAGCATAAGCCGGACCAGTTACACCATTGCCGGCATTGTTCACCAATACGTCGATTTTGCCTTCGGCCTTAATAATGGTGTCGATTGCTGCCTTTACCGAAGCATCGTCGGTAACATCAAGTTGAACAGGTTTAAACGATACAGATTTCATGCGGTCGAGGTTACGTGATGACCCGTAAACCATATGGCCTGCCGCCTGCAGTGCACTGGCACAAGCTAAGCCAATACCAGAAGATGCTCCTGTTACTAATATTACCTTTTTCATTGTTTGTAAGGGTGAGTTTGTTTTATTGTTTATTGGTTTGATGGTGCCGTTTTTTGGCAACGTAAAGATGTGAATTTATAATGCAGCAAAGCAAGGGGATAGATTAAAAATAATGCTGGCTACATAAAAAATTCATGATGGGAGAAGGAGGTTAAAACACATATCGTCATGCTGAACTTGTTTCAGCACCCCACGTGTTAAGCCGCCTTGCTAAGCAATTGCCGACCTTGCTTATGGGATGCTGAAACAAGTTCAGCATGACGGTTGGGGATCTATCCTTCCTTTATCCCCTCCTCACCCGGCGCGTGGATCTGCTGTAATGATAACGGGATCAATTTCTTAGTTTTCAGATAAGTAATGCCAACTATAATCATCGTCATGCTCCCACCAAATAACACCGAGGGAACTGTACCCAGCAGTTGCGCAGCCGTGCCCGATTCAAAAGCGCCGATCTCGTTAGATGAGCCGATAAACATCTGGTTCACGGCCGATACCCTGCCACGCATATGATCAGGTGTCAAAAGCTGCATCAGCGTACCTCGGATAATAACACTGATGCTATCAAAAGCTCCTTCAGTAAATATAAATAATAGCGAGAGGTAAAAATTAGTTGATAAACCAAAACATATGATTGACAAACCAAAACCGGTCACCGCAATAAGCAGGTTACGCCACGGCTTGCCCATCGGCGAAAAACGTGTCATCACCAACATAGTTAACACCGCCCCTAATGATGACATCGCCCTCATGATACCCAGTCCCTCAGCACCGACTTTTAATATTTCATTGGCAAAAACAGGCAGCAAAGCCACCGCACCACCAAAAAATACCGAAAACAGATCGAGGCTCATAGCGCCGATCATCATTTTGTTTCCAAACACAAAATGAATCCCTTCCGAAAGGCTTTTCCAGATACTTTCTTTAGGAACATATTGCGCCGGATATTGACGCAGCATGTATACCAATACCAGTGATACTAATAATAAAAATAGGATACAGCTAAACGTAGCGGTAATACCACTTAAGCCCGGTATTACTTTATCCGCATAACCGTATATTAAACCACCTGCTGCCGGGCCCAAAATAGATGCAACTTGCCAGCTGCTACTGCTCCAGGTACTGCCATTTGGATACAATTCTTTTGGGATACTGTTAGCGTAAATGGTGAATGTTGCCGGGCCATAAAAGGCACGCGCCACACCATTACAAAATATCATAGCGTACATAATAGGTACAATCCAACCAGTATGAATAATACCGCTCATGCTTTTGAGTGTTACGGTAAACATCACCAGGGATGTCAGTAACACTCCACTAAAGATCAGCAAAAGCATTTTTCGCTTTTCAGATTTATCGGCGATATAGCCGCCGTACAAAGCAATACCAATAGCCGGAATAGCCTCGCACAAGCCAATAAGGCCGAGGGCTATTTTACTATGGGTGATACTGTAAATATAAAAGCCGAGTACTACGGCCTGCATGGAATATGCAAAAGTGAAACAAAAACGCATGCCTATGTAAGATCTGAAATCTTTATAACGCAATGCTGCAAAGGAGTCTATTTTCCGGGGTTTACTATCGCCTTCTTCGGTCACTATTTATTAATTTTTAGATGTGCCGCAAAGGTAGCTATTTTTTTGAACCTTGATTTTTAGGATTAGAAGATTACCATGAATTTTATGCATGGTATCACATCAGGATCATCCTTTAATCCTAAAAATCATGGTTCGGTTCCTTACAATCCGTGCTGATCTATCAAATAAATTAACGTTGCCATACCAGCCGCGCCAAGTTCCAGCTCACGTTTGTTCACGTTTTCAAAAACGTCTTTAGCGGTATGGTGCAAGTCGAAATATCGTTGTGAATCCGGGCGGAAACCAATTAATACTACTCCCGGTACCGTTTCTTTCATCGGCTCAATATCCGTACCTGCCCCTCCGATGGTTAACTTGTCAACATCGTATGGTTCCAGGATTGATTTGAAGTTATCGTTAACTCTTTTGATAAAATCTTTTGATACATCGGCAAAGCTGAAACCGCGGGGCGTAAAGCCACCTTCGTCGGTTTCAATAGCGGCAATGTGCTGTTCTTTATTCTGAGCGGCCAGTTCGGCGTACTTGGCGCCGCCTTTATGACCGTTCTCCTCGTTCATGAAAAGCACGGCGCGTACCGAGTTTTTAGGTTTATAACCTACGGCCTTAAAAATACGCAATACCTCAACTGATTGCATGACTCCGGTACCATCGTCATGCGCGCCTTCGGCCAAATCCCATGAATCCAGGTGGCCGCCAACGGTAATAAATTTGTTAGGATTTTCAGAACCGGTAATTTCGCCTATAACGTTATATGATTTCACATCAGGCAGTAACTCGCAATTTTGCTTAAAGTAAAATTTTGCCGCCGGGAATTTCCTCAACTTAAGCATAGCGCTTAACTTATTGGCTGCTTTTGTAGAGATGGCCGCAGCTGGAATCATTTTACTGCCCGGGGCAGCAAGGGTAGCGCCGGTATGCGGATAATCATCGATGATTTCAGTGAGCGAACGTACGATTACACCGGCTGCACCAAGTTTGGCGGCTACGGCCGGCCCCATAAAACGCTGATCGCCTGCTGTGCCGTAGGCCATACCTGTTTCAATAAAACGCGGATCGAACGCGCGGTTAAAGAAAACGATCTTTCCTTTTATTACACTCTCGCCAAGGCCTTCAAGTTCTTTTATACTTTTAACCTCGATAACATTAGCTGTAATACCCGCTTTAGGCGTTGCTATCGACATACCCAGGGCAACAATTGGTACGGGGATGCGGGTTTTACCATCAATTATAGCGGCCTCCTCTTTCGCTCCGCGCACCCAATGCGGCACCATTACTTCCTGCAGGTAAACTTTATCGAAACCATAACCATCCATCAGTTTTTTACTCCAGTCGACAGCCTTTTGAGCATTGCCAGAACCGCTGAGGCGCTGACCTATATTTTTACACAGGTAATGGAGATTTTCATAACACTGGCCATTAACCAATGCTTCGTCATACATTTTGCGGATAGTTAAAGAGTCCTGTGCCTCAACTTGTGTACACAGCAATGCAGCAACAGAAAATAATAAAGTAAATTTCTTCATATATAAATAGTAAGATCAGTTTTAACAAATGTACTATTTGACAGCTAAAGGAGGAAGGGTTACGGGCATTATACTAAATTAAAAAAGACCTCATTGCGAGGTACGAAGCAATCCCAAACTTTACCCAGCGAACCTGCACAGCTACTCTGCACACCGGGGATTGCTTCGTTCCTCGCAATGACGCGGGATTATTCTGTAGTATTCCTGGCTTACGATATCTTATCCCAACTCAACCCTGCGTTCTTTACTTCAAAGGCATGATGCAAAATCTGGTTTTCGGGATGTGCCAGTTGAGGGTCTTTTTCAAATATGGCTTCAACACACTTGCGCACCTTAAAAAGCAGCTCCTGGTCGGTGGCCAGGTTGGCCAGCTTCAAATCTACCACGCCGCTTTGCTGGGTGCCTTCTATGTTGCCCGGTCCCCGCAACTGCAGGTCTATCTCCGAAATTTCAAAGCCATTGTTGGTTTTTACCATGGTATCCAAACGAATCTTGCCGTCGTGACTCAATTTATGACTGCTCATCAAAATACAATAGGATTGCTCGGCCCCGCGTCCTACCCTCCCCCTCAGCTGGTGCAATTGCGACAGGCCAAAACGCTCGGCATTTTCAATGATCATCACCGAAGCATTCGGTACGTTTACCCCTACTTCTATTACGGTAGTGGCCACCATGATCTGCGTTTCTCCTTTAATAAAACGCTGCATTTCAAAATCTTTCTCGGCAGGCTTCATTTTGCCGTGTACAATGCTAAGCCGGTAATCAGGCAGCGGAAACTCGCGCGACATGGCTTCGATGCCGTCCTGTAGGTTTTTAAGGTCGAGCTTTTCACTTTCCTGGATCAGCGGATATACTACATAGATCTGCCTGCCCAATGCTATCTCCCGTTTCATAAAACCAAACATCCGTAAGCGCTGATTTTCATAAAAATGAACCGTTTGGATAGGTTTACGACCAGCCGGCAACTGGTCAATCACTGACACATCCAGGTCACCATATAATGTCATGGCCAATGTACGGGGAATAGGTGTAGCCGTCATTACCAATATATGCGGCGGAACAGCATTTTTTCGCCAAAGTTTAGCCCGTTGCTCAACCCCAAAGCGGTGCTGTTCATCAATTACCACAAAGCCCAGGTTTTTAAACTGTACTTTATCTTCAATAAGGGCATGGGTACCAACCAATATTTTAAGCGTACCTTCTTCAAGCTTTTGATGCAACACTTTACGCTCCTTTTGTTTGGTTGAACCCGTTAATAAAGCAACCTCAATAAAATCATCGCCTACGAGGCTTTTAATGGTTTGATAATGCTGGTTGGCCAGGATCTCGGTAGGCGCCATAATACAGGTTTGAAAACCGTTATCAATAGCTATTAACATGCTCATCAGCGCTACTACGGTTTTACCGCTACCCACATCACCCTGAAGCAGACGATTCATTTGTATGCCCCGTTGAGTATCCTGCCTAATCTCCTTCAATACCCGCTTCTGCGGATCGGTTAAGGTAAAAGGCAGCTTGTGATGATAAAACTCATTAAAATAATGCCCAACTTTATCAAATACATTCCCTTTAAACTTTTGCGTATGAAGCAGTTTATTTTTAAGTAGTTTAAGCTGAAGCAGAAACAACTCTTCAAACTTCAAACGGTGTAATGCTTCATTAAGAAATGTAGCATCAGCCGGGAAATGAATGTTACGATAAGCATCGGCCCGGTTGAGCAGCTTAAACTGATTGATGATATATAAAGGCAAGTTTTCGCGTATGTCCTTAGCATGCAGATCAAGCAATACCGCAGTAAGTTTTTGAATTCCTTTGCTATCCAGCGAAAATTGTTTGAGCTTTTCTGTTGAGTTGTAAACAGGTTGTAAGGATAGGTTGCCCTGTTTTTGAGCACCCGGCATATATAACTCCATTTCGGGATGCGCCATCTGTGGCATCATATTAAAAAAGCCGGGCTTTCCGAACAATATATAAACCTTACCGGGAATAATGGTTTTCTCTATCCAGTTAATGCCTTTAAACCATACCAGCTCAATAATACCAGTATCGTCCTTAGCCTTTACCACCAGGCGGCGGCTTTGTTTTTCACCAACAATTTCTTTACTTATAATTCGCGCCAGCACCTGTACATAAGGCAGTTCTTCACGTATCTCCCTTACCTTATAAAAGCGGGTACGGTCAATATACCTGAACGGGAAATGGCGCAGCAGATCCTCAAAGGTGTGCAGTTCAAGTTCCTTTTTCAAAACCTCGGCCCTCGACTGGCCTACACCTTTTAAGTATACAAGTGGCGTTTGAAAAGGATTCATTGATTAACTGTTTTAACCTTTCTTTATAGCGGTAGAGTAAATGTAGTTTATGTGGTTTTCTTAAATTAACAGATGGCTATAAATAACCTATCGACTAATCTATAATATAACGAGACAATCGTTGGTTGGGCCAGGATGCAAGGTAAATGGAGCGTTCTTAAAATCTGCTTATCGAGTTTCATATGCAAACCTAATCTCTAACCTCTAACCGCCAATCTTTAATTTTGGGCGTTCCTGCGGCCGGGCTATCCGCTCATACGCCTGCAGGCCTTAGGCTCAAGCCGGTATCCACTCCTATCCCTAACGCATTTGTCTGAATCAGAAATTACAGAATTTAGGAATTAGCAGAATTCAAAAAATTCAGTGAACCCCTAAATCCGTATAATCCCGGTTCAGACAAAATCTGAAATCGAAAAATCTACTTAACCGCGATAACCGAGATCTCAACGTTTACCCCTTTTGGTAAAGCGGATACCTGGATAGTTTCGCGGGCCGGAAAATCGGCAGTAAAATAGGTTCCGTAAACTTCGTTAACCTGTACAAAATTTTGCAGATCGGTTAAGAAGATACTGGTTTTTACTATGTTATCGAAACCTAAACCAGCTTCGGTTAAAATAGCTTTGATATTTTCCATTACCTGTGTAGCCTCCGCTTTGATATCACCGCTGATGAGTTCGCCACTTAGCGGATCAATAGGGATCTGACCCGAAACAAATAAAAAACCGCCGGCTAAGGTAGCCTGGCTATATGGCCCAATAGGGGCAGGTGCATTGTTGGTATTGATGATTGTTTTCATTTTTTAAGTATAAATACCTGTACCAGTTTCCAGATAATCCCGGCCAGGAACATAATAATAGCCAGCGCATTTATAAAATGCATCACCCTTAAATTAAAATTATCGGGGCGGTTCGGATCTTTTTTTCTGAAGAAATACATTACACAAACTTACGTAAAATTTTGCCGCTGTAAACCCATACCTATTATATAAGGTATAACTATTAAGCACAAAACCTTATAAAACAAAGAAGGCTCCGGGTTATCCGGAGCCTTCGCAAATAATATTTAATCAGATATTATTTCTTTTTGAATTGAACACGACGGTTAAGTACGCGGCCTTCTTCAGTTGAGTTGTCAGCAATTGGGTTAGTTTCACCGTAACCTTTTACTTTCACTTTCTTAGCATCAACACCAGAGTTAACTAAGTAAGTTTTTACTGAGTTAGCACGGTCTTTAGATAATGATAAGTTGTGAGCAGCAGTACCTTCAGATGAAGCGAAACCGTCAACTTCAACAGCTGAACCAGATGAACGTAAATCAGCTGAAGTAGCATCTAATACTGGATAAGATGAAGTACGTAATACTGAGCTGTCAAATTCAAACTGGATGTTTGAGTAAGCAGTAGCAGGAGCAGCAACGGTAGAATCAGCTTTAGGGAATACGATAACGCAACCAGAGCCATCAACTACGCTACCTGCAGCAGTACCTGGGCATTTGTCAAACTGATCAGCAACACCGTCACCGTCAGAGTCTTTTTTCAGGTCGTTAACTGCAGTTTCAACGTTAGCAACACGGCCTTTTAAAGCTTCAACTTCCTGACGTAAAGCTGCATCATACAGCTCGTCATACATCATAGCAACCGGGTTAACCCACTCTAATACTGGTTTCGATTTTGAACCTAAAGTAAATTCTAAACCAGCGTAACCGTATGAGTAGTGGTCTTTAGTAGGATAAGCCCTGTTGAAACCGTCAAGGTTATCGCCGTCAATATAGTTTTGAGTATAACCCAAATCTAAGGCAACAGCGTCACTTAACCTGAATTTAACACCTGCACCAACAGGGATAACCAGTTCTTTTACGTAATGAGTACCGTCAGTACCATTGTTTTTGAAATGACCGGTTATTTGGGTTCCACCGTTAATCCTTGTAATAGTTGGATCATACATCGCTAAACCGAAACCACCTTTGAAGTAGAAGTTAACAGCATTTTTACGACGGATGAAATCGATAGTAGCAACGTTAACAACCGCGCTTAAACTTCCCTGCCAGAATTTGGTATCATAGCTAACATAACCATTACGGTAAGTGCCGCCGGTACCATCATTTTCGCCTTTAATTTTACCGCCGTTCAGGTCTAATTGTAAAGCAAAAGAATGTGCTAATTGCTCTTTCAATGAAATACCATAACCAAGGCTAAGTTTTTTCTTTTGGAAATCGCTTGAACCACCGGTTGCTAATGATTGTGAGGTAACACCACCATTTACACCAATGCTAAATTTCCTGTACTGGCCTAAACCACCAAATACCTTAGCGGTTGAGGTTTCAGATGACGTTGTAGTTGCCGTTGTTTTGGTTGAATCGGTTTGCGCGTTCGCCAAACCTGCAACCATCAAAGAAGCAAAAGACAATGCGACTGTTTTCTTTAATGTAGAATAATTCATAGTTTTTAAGATTAAACGATTTTAATTGTGATTTTTTTCAAATTTAGTAATTATGTTTGAATCCATGACCAAACATTGTTCCAAAAATTGTAATAGTTACACAAATAACTAAAAAAAAATGATTTAATAAAATATTCAACCGATAAATATGAAATATCTGCCGATAAAAAATAGCTTATTTACAAATAATAGAAAAAATTTCGTTTCAAGAACAAAACCCAATTCAATCGCTATTTTTCATGCCAGTGACGAGTTCCCGCGCAGTGGTGATCAGGCATTTATGTTTAAACAAAACCCGGATTTTTTTTACCTAACGGGCATTGATCAGGAACAAAGCATCCTGGTTTTGTACCCCGATTGTCCTAATAAAGCATACAGAGAAGTACTTTTTTTAAGACAAACCAACGAACATATAGCTATTTGGGAGGGCCACAAATACACTAAAGAGGAAGCACGCGAAGCATCGGGCATTGAAAGTATTTTTTGGCTGAATGAATATGATACCATACTCCATGGCATTATTAACTACAGCGAAAATATCTACATCAATACTAACGAAAATGACAGGTACGCTCATACCGTTCCATATCGCGATTACCGCATGTATGAAGCTCTTAAATTAAAGTACCCGCTTCATAATTACACCCGTTCGGCACCGATTTTACGCGATCTTAGGGTAATAAAATCAGATATTGAAATAGAGCTCACGCAAAAAGCCTGCGACATTACGCGTGATGCTTTTGTACGTGTTTTAAAATATACCAAACCCGGTGTAACCGAGTATGAGATTGAAGCTGAGATCATTCATGAATTCATCAGACAGCGTGCTACGGGCCATGCTTACAATCCAATTATTGCTTCGGGCGGCAACGCTATTGTGCTGCACTACAATGATAATAACCAGGTATGTAACAAGGGCGATGTAATACTGCTTGATTTTGGTGCCGAATATGGCAATTATAATGCTGACATGACCCGGTCAATACCTGTTAGCGGCCGTTTCACTGAACGGCAGCGCCAGGTTTATAATGCCGTTTTGAAAGTGATGCGGGAAGCTACAAAACTCATCGTGGCAGGCACAGTATGGAATGAATACCAGGATGAAGTTGGTAAAATCATGACGGGAGAGCTTATTGGCCTGGGCTTGCTTGACAGACATGATGTTGAAAAACAAGACAAAAACGCGCCTCTGTATAAAAAATACTTCATGCACGGCACCTCGCACCACCTGGGCCTGGATGTTCATGACTATGCCAGCAGGTATAAACCTTTTGAGGCGGGGAATATATTAACTTGCGAACCAGGCATTTACATTGCCGCTGAGGGGTTGGGTATCCGCCTTGAAAACAATATCCTCATCACCGGCGCCGGCAATATAGATTTAATGGGTAGCATCCCGGTTGAAGCAGAGCACATTGAAGAAATTATGAACAGCTAAAACTCACATTAAATTTATATAAACAAAAAAGCTCAATCTGTATTTTCTTTACATTAAGCTATCAAATAACTATACATATGTATCCACAAAACTATACAGGTTAAAATTTCCGGCCCCCAAAGCTTTAGCTATATCAAGCTGAAGCTTTTTTTTATCGATTCCAGTCATCATTTTTTGCTGAATAAGTTTGTATACTTTTTCGGTCAGCAGCAATTTACGCCTGTTGTTTTGCTTTAAATTGGTGTGTTGTATAAAGGCGGCTATATCCCCGAGCCCCTGGTTTTGAGAGGCTATAGTTTTAAAAATTGGCGGCTGCTCGTCAACGCTGTGTCCAATGATCTTTTTTAAGTTATTGGCAAACACATCAGCCCCCTCCCGATCTGCTTTATTGATAATAAAAGCATCAGCAATTTCCATCAAGCCCGATTTAATATGTTGGATCTCGTCGCCTGCCTCAGGCACCAATACAACCAGCGTAATATCGGCCAGGCCGGTAATTTCAATTTCAGACTGCCCCACGCCTACTGTTTCAATCAGCACATAATCAAAACCTGCGGCCCTTAGCACATCGGCCATCTCAATAGTTTTTGCCGACAAGCCTCCTAAAGAGCCCCGTGTGGCTAATGACCGGATAAAAACATCGGGATGATTAAAATGGGATGCCATCCTGATTCTATCACCCAGTAATGATCCGAAATTAAATGGTGAAGTGGGGTCGATGGCTAACACGGCTATTTTTTTACCGCTGACCAAAAGTATATCAATGATACCGTTTACCAGGGTGCTCTTGCCGGCTCCGGGAGGGCCGGTAATGCCGATAACCGGGCAGCTTTTATCAAACTTAAGGCTTTTAAGCAATGCGCCGCTGCCATTAAGATCATTCTCAACGATAGTTAACGCGCGCGCAATTACACGAAAATCGTCACTTAGATTGATATCAGGTATTCCGTTCAATTAAATATTAATATAATATATAAAACATATTACAACATGTATATTATTTATATCTTCACAAGATTAATAACCTTAGCTCAAATAACCCAATTTATCTGTATGAAAAAAATCTTTCTAATTACAACCTGCCTATTTATTTTCTTAGGTTGTAGCAAAAATAACAACACCAATTTTACAGTTGTACCCAAACAAACAAAGTCCAAAGATCTTAATAAAAGTACCGGTACCGATAGCCTGCTTATTAACGATAGTGTCAAAAATGCTAAAAAAATCGCGATAAACAGTGATGTTTCATGTGCTTATTCAAAATCATATTCATCACCGTATCCGTCAAGCTACTATACAGTGATTTCACGTTTTCCAGTGGCTGGAGCCTCGTCTGTAATAATTCCTAAAGGATCATGGCAAGCAGGAATCTACGCATTCAATAACCAGGATGACGGAAACCTTGTTGTCTATGTAAAAAACACGGGCAAAGTATTATGGGCAAGCGGTACAAATAACAAAGTAACGAGATTAGACGCACAAAACGATCTGAATTTGGTGCTTTATCAGGTAAATGGCCCTCCCGTATTTGAATCTCAGACATATTATTATAAATGCGGCAGTAAAAACCCAAGAAACACGATGTTAGTTTTAACTAATGATGGAGACTTATCAATTATTGCAGATGGAATGGCAACATTTGGTCCTGTAACAGTAACGTTAGCGACAACCCGCACATTTGGGGGAGTAGTAAGCCCTAATAATGGTACGTTTTTCAAATTATACACAACATCTGGAGGCACCGGGGGTGTAAATTTTGTATATTAATTTTAAGAGATCCCAATCAAATTAGAAACAGAGCCAGGTTATTAATTAGTAGCAAAGGTGTGTAATCGAATAATAACGAGCACACCTTTCCTATTTTATCCATCGTATTAATTTTATCCATCGTATTAAATTATTTATATAATTAAAATACAAGAATAAAACTATTGTATAATTTAAATCTTTATTATTGCCGTTGGTTAAATATAATAGCCGATCAACATCTGCAATAAAAATCATGTTCCAATTTCAGGATACAGAAGCGCCGCACATCTTAATAAGCAGGGTTGATGCTATTGGCGATGTTGTACTAACATTACCTGTGGCATCCTACCTTAAACAATTGTTCCCAGGCGCTAAAGTCTCGTTTTTGGGCCGAACATATACACAGCCGGTAATTAACGCTATGGCTTCGATAGATGCTTTTGTTAATTACGACGAACTAAAAACGCTCCCTGATACCAGCCAAATTGAATATCTGCAAAAGCAAAACATTGACGCAGTAATACACGTGCTGCCCAATAAACATATTGCCAGGATAGCAAAACAGGCAGGTATTAAACTCCGGATAGGAACAACCAACAGGGTTTTTCATTGGTACACCTGTAACAAGCTGGTAAAATTAAGCCGTAAAAAATCAGATCTGCATGAGTCGCAGCTTAACCTGGTCCTGTTAAAGCCATTAGGCCTTGAGCATATACCTTCCTTACCTGGAATTATAGCACATGATAATTTCCAGAATAATGTTGAGCTTACGCCAGCTTTGGGGGCTGTACTTGTAAACGATAAATTTAACCTGATCATCCATCCAAAATCGCATGGCAGTGGTATGGAGTGGGGCCTGGATAATTTTGCAGAGCTCATCAATAACTTGCCGCCCGACAAATTCAACATTATCATAACAGGGTCTGAAAACGAAAAAGCATTACTTGCAAACTGGATCAAAACACTCCCGACAACAGTACGGGATATGACCGGGCAGATGTCGCTGGGGCAATTGATAGCCTTCATAAGTAAAGCTGGCGGGCTTATTGCTTCAGGTACAGGTCCGCTGCATTTGGCCGCTCTAACCGGGATCAATACCCTTGGATTATTCCCCTCATTAAGGCCTATACACCCGGGCAGATGGGCACCTGTTGGCAAAAAGGCGGGCTATATTGAAAGCGGAACAAACAATTTAGAAACAATTACGCCGTTTATGGTGGCAGAACAAGTTAAAACATGGCTATAAATAAACCTCGTGTATTGGTAACGTTGGACTCCATGAGGTACCCGAATACCGGCCTATATCATTTTGGAAAGAGCCTTGGGAAAGCCCTGGCAAAAGAAAACACAGGTTTTAATTTGACATATTTTCTGCACAAATCGGTAACCGAATTTGATGCGGATGCGGCAATACACAGAACTTATTTACAAAAGCATCACAAGTTTTTTTTCTACAATAACAAAGGCATTGACCTATTCCATTTTACCGACCAGTTTTCAAGGCTAAAGCCTAAAAAAGTGCGGAGCAAATACAAAAAGATACTTACTATACATGACATTAACCAGGTGCATGAAAACGTAGGCAAAGAAAAACTGAACCTGTACCTTAAAAAGCTGGGGGAGCGAATTAATTCAAGTAATAAAATAGTAACAATATCAAACTTTGCTGCTAACGATGTTTTAACCTACTTCCCGCATATTGCAAACAGGTTAACAGTTATTCATAATGGTGCTGATAAATTGATATTAAAACAAGGGCACCAACCGGCTTACTTCCCTCAAAAACCTTTTTTATTTACCATTGGGATTGTGGCAGCCAAAAAAAACTTTCACGTACTACCTGCCTTACTTGCAAATAATGATTTTGAACTCGTCATTTCGGGCATCAAAACGCCCTATGAAGAAAAGATCATTGAAGAGGCAAAAAAACATGGCGTAGAAAACAGGGTTAAAATAACCGGGCCGATATCAGATGATGACAGGGCCTGGTATTATAAAAATTGTGAAGCATTTGTTTTTCCTTCCATTGCTGAAGGGTTCGGTTTACCAGTAATTGAAGCTATGCATTTTGGCAAACCTGTTTTTGTATCTACCCGCACCTCCCTACCCGAAATTGCGGGAGATTGTGCTTATTATTTTGACGATTTTGAACCTGCTGAAATGCAAAATGTATTTAATGCAGGTTTGGAAGATTTTCATAAAAATTCACCGTCAGATAAGATAATTGCCCACGCCGAAACTTTTAACTGGGATGAAACAGCTAAGCGGTATTTAGAGCTATATCAGGAAGTACTTAAAGGCAGGTAATTATGATTTGCCTCGCATTTTTCTGACCATAAACCTAAACCAGAATTTAAAACCAAAATTCTTTAATATCAGTTTAGGTTTATCCTTTTCAAATACCATATCTCGCGACTGGCCTGAAACACCATCATGACTAAAATTTGCTATTACATGGTTCAAATGCACAAACTTCAAACTTTTATCGCCAAAGCATTGCATATTCAGCGCAAAATCGGCCGAGGAACGATACTTAAAGTTATAGCTATATTTTTCAAAAACGATTTTAGGATAAATGATAGACTGTTGAATAATGCCGTGCTTGGCAAGATAGTAATCAGATACCTCGCCCAAGGGCTTTAATCCTCTCGTCAATACGCTTCCGTAATAAATGGTATTAGGCTCATTTAGTTCCATAGCCATATTTGAAAAATCAGGCAATAAATCATCATCAGCCCCTAAAAAATAAATCCAATCGCCTTTAGCTTGTTTTAAAGCCTTAGTCATAGCATCGTATATGCCGTTATCAGGTTCGCTTCTCCAGTAAGTGATCTTATCGTTATTGGCAATCAATATATCTTTTGTGCCATCGCTGCTGTTCCCATCAACAACAATGAGTTCAATATCAGGGTAACTTTGCATGTAAACGCTATCCAGGCTTTTTTGCAATGTGGCGGCAGCATTATAAGTAACAATTATAACTGTGAGCCTCCGTGCATACGCATCTACCTTTTTTGACGTTATATTTTGTGTATTTTCGCTCATTATTTAATTGTACAAAGTAAATACTATAAAGGCAAATACATTACCTTTTATCTGTTGTTTTTAAATGCAAAAAAACAGGAATCTATTCCGGCTAACACGCTTCATCTTACTAAAAATACCATACGTATTCCGATTTTTTGCTTTATTCAAACCCTCCAAAAAAAGAATACTAATCATTAAGGCCGATGCCATAGGTGATTACGTTTTGTTCAGAAATTTTATTGAGATCTTAAAGCAATCAACAAAGTACCGTAATTACGAAATAGATTTATTAGGTAACGAAATATGGCGCGATATTGCTACAACGCATGACGGACAATACATAACAAAATTTTTCTTTACAAAAGCAAATAATCTTTATTATTCGCCCGGGGCAGTTTTTAAATTAGGATTGCAGTTATTTGGCAGAAGTTATGAGAAAGTTTTAAACCCTACCAGTACACGTACCTTTATTACGGATGGGCTCGCCGCGCTTTCGGGTTCATCAAACCTGATTGGTTTTGAAAGCGATACTGAAGGCATTGAACCTAAATACAAAGTTAAAACAGATAAATTTTATAAAACATTATTACCAATTCCCCCTTTAATACATTTTGAATTTGCCAGGAACCGATATTTTTTTGAACAGGCACTTGATCAACTTATCTCCATTCGAAAACAATTTATTGGTGCTAACCGAACAACAAAAAGTGGCATCATTGTCTTTCCGGGAGCAGGACTTAAAAGCCGGGGATGGGAAGCTGAAAAATTTGCGCTTTTAATTAAAAAGCTTAGGCAAAACACAAATGAAATCATTTACCTGGCGGGCGGTAAAGCTGAAATACCGCTCTGCAATTATATAATGGAACAATCGCAATCAGCATCAGTCGTCAACATCAGCGGTAAAACCAATTTAAACGAACTTATCGAGTTGGTTGCAAATTCAGCTATGATAATCTGTAATGATAGCAGCGCCGTTCACATAGCCGCGGCCGTTGACACTCCTTTTGTATGTATTGTTGGTGGTGGTCATTTCGATCGTTTTGTTCCTTATCCTGAAGACATCGTCAAAAACGGATCATTTATCTACGAAAAAATGGATTGCTATTATTGCAACTGGAACTGCGTATTTAAAGTACAAAGTGACGAATCTTTTCCATGCATTGCAGGTATAGATATCGAGCAAGTTTGGCAGGCAACCCAAAAGTATTTGCCCGTAGGATGATATGCTTTTAGACCACGTTACACGTTATTAGCTAATTACTATTAGCTTTGCATTTTATAATAAAATTTAATGAAGATTTATTTCAGGCTTCTTTCCTTCGCCCGTCCCATAGGTAAATTCGCGGTCCCTTATTTTATATGTACTTTATTTTCGGTAATATTTAATACTCTTAACCTTGCTTTACTGGCACCATTGCTAAAAACAATTTTTGACCCCAAAACCGGCGAAGCGGTTACCAAACCGACAAACTGGTGGAACCCCCTAAAAGATTTCGACTATTTTGCCCACGAAGCCAATTTAACTTACGGGCCGCTTGGAGCTTTGAAATTTGTTTGCGCAGCTATAGTTGTGTCTGTATTACTAAGCAACCTGTTTCGTTATTTTTCACAGCGGATTATGGAAAACCTGCGTATATACACTCTGCTTAACCTGCGCCGTACTGTTTTTAATAATGTTATGAACCTGCACCTGGGTTATTTTAGTAATGAACGCAAGGGTGATATCCTTTCAAAGATCTCAGCAGATGTGCAGGTTGTTCAGTTTTCGGTAACGGGTACTTTGCAGGTTGCGTTTAAAGAGCCTTTCCAGCTTTTAACTTATCTTGTATTTTTATTTGTAATATCAGTTAAACTGACGTTGTTTTCCATGTTGATAATCCCTGTTTCGGCATTTATCATATCAAGGATAGTTAAGCGTTTGAAAGAACAAGCTGCAGAATCACAGCAAACTTACGGCAACATGATCAGTAATCTTGATGAAGCCTTATCAGGCATCAAGATTATCAAAGCATTTAATGCAGTTTCGTTTATAAAAAACCGGTTTGATCACGAAAACAAAGAATATTCAAGAATTACCCGCTCTATGGCAAAGAGGCAGCAAATGGCCTCGCCGGTATCTGAATTTCTGGGTGTATTAATGGTTGCAGGAATAGTATTATATGGCGGCTCGTTAATTATCAGTCACCAGGGTACACTATCTGCCGATAATTTCATAGTTTATATTGCTATGTTTTCGCAGATCATGCGCCCGGCCAAGGCTATATCCGATTCATTTAGCAATATCCATTCGGGCATAGCAGCGGGTGAACGCGTATTGGCACTCATAGATGAGAAGCCATTAATTGTTAATGCACCCAATGCCACGGAGCTAACTGGTTTTGAGGATAGGATCAGTTTCGAAAACGTATCATTTGCATATACTATTAAACCTGATGCTGCCCAGGTTTCGGGTACCGAAAAACAGCTAATTGAAACTGAGAAATACGTACTTAAAAACATCAACCTCGAAATTCCGAAAGGAAAAACAGTAGCGCTGGTTGGGCCCTCAGGTGGTGGAAAATCTACTTTAATGGATCTACTGCCACGGTTCAGTGAGCCCCAGTCAGGTACGATCTCTATCGACGGTAAAAACATCCAAACTGTTACTATGGAATCATTAAGGGCTTTAATGGGCATTGTGAACCAGGAGTCGATTTTATTTAATGATACGATATTTAATAATATCGCATTCGGCAAGCCAAATGTGACCCAGGAAGAAGTTGAAGCGGCTGCCCGCATAGCTAATGCACATAACTTTATTATGGAAACAGGCAAAGGTTATCAAACCAACACCGGCGACCGCGGCACCAAACTATCAGGAGGCCAGCGTCAGCGTATCTGTATTGCCCGGGCGGTGCTGAACAACCCGCCGATTATGTTACTTGATGAAGCAACATCAGCCCTAGATACCGAATCAGAAAAGCTGGTTCAAGAAGCTTTAAACAATCTAATGAAGAACAGAACTTCACTTATCATAGCCCATCGCTTAAGCACCATTCAAAATGCAGATATTATAATTGTGCTTGAAAACGGCAGTATTGTTGAACGGGGATCACATGTAGAATTACTTCAAAACAATGGCGTATATAAAAAGCTGATAGATATGCAGGCTTTTAATGCCCAGGCGTAGGCTCTTATTTGCTTTGAAAGGTTTTTGATTTGCAAACCCAGGGCATGCTTACTTATAACTAAAGTGCACCTCCTGCCCTTATTATATACTAAAAAAATCTAAAGATATTTCGTACATATATAGATTGCAGCCTGTTTATGTAGCTTAAGTGTTACACATTTTTTGATAACAATCTGTAGCGTTCGACGTTATTATTGCGCTAATATCACTGCAGTATTATTATAACGAACAACTGTTTTATCACAACAGTATTCGTGCGTGGAGTTTTTTCTAAACACAGCAACTGCCACAAACAGCTAAAGTTTAAAACAAAACATCAACTTTTTTCTTTTTTTACCCGTGAAAGCAGCAGTAGTGATCCCTTTTTATAAGCCTGTTATGAGCAATCTCGAACACACGGCTCTTGTACAGGCAACTAAAGTATTATCGGCCCATGATATAATAGTTATTAAACCACATAACCTTATATTGCCCGATGAAGCCCAATTAGATGCCATAGCTAATGTAATTAATTTCGACGACAGGTATTTTAAAAATATTAAAGGCTATAATGCACTTATGCTTTCGGAAGAATTTTACCGAAGCTTTTTAACTTACGATTTCATGCTGATACATCAACTGGATGCATTTGTATTTAGCGATGAATTAATGGAATGGTGCACACAGGGCTATGATTATATAGGTGCGCCATGGATCCATAAGTACGGTTACCCGGATGTTGTTAAAGCTGTAAAGTCCAAACTTCAGCGATGGCTGCATTTAAAGTTCGACGTTCAAAAAGATGGCCGGCCATCACCTATGCAATTTGAAAACGGGGTTGGTAACGGTGGTTTCTCCTTACGCAGGGTAAATAAATTTCATGAACTCTGCATCAATATGAAAAACCAGGCAAAACGATATTTAAGCCTTAGCCATGATCATTACTTCAACGAAGATGTTTTTTGGAGCATCGAGGTTAACAGGAAAAGAAAAGTACTTAATATCCCTTCTTATAAAAAAGCCACGGGTTTCTCAATCGAATTATTTCCCGAACGAGCTATAAAAATAAACAATAATAAACTACCGTTTGGCTGCCATGCCTGGGATAAAAACCTTGACTATTGGCGGCCGGTAATTCAAAATTACGGTTACCAAATTTAATACTCCCCTATCGATAGCATTACCAGCGTACAGGCGTACTCGGTTTCGATACCTTGTTCATTGGCTTTGCGCCTCAGTTCGGTATTTTCGGTTCCTGGATTAAAGATGATCCGTTTGGGCTTTGTGTTCAATATATAATCATACAACGGAGGTTGATTTTGTGGGCCAACATACAGCGTTATGGTATCAATATCATGATGTATGGTTTCAGGTTTTTCAATAGGTACACCAGCTACTTCGCCCGTTTTTATGCCAACATTAACAATGGTATGCCCGCGTTCAACCAGGCGGGTAGCCGCAAAGTTGGCGTACCTGCTGGTATCTGGCGTTGCCCCTAATATTAATGTTTTTTTATTAGCCATTGATCATCCTGTTTAGTAAAGCAATTTGCGCCGAATGATAAATATGATGCTGTATCAAACCGGCCACCTGGTATTCGTAAGTTTCTCCGGCTTCTCCGCCCTTTTTGGTAACAGGCTCGTTCCATTTTTCTTCCGGGAAGTTTTGGATAAAGCCTGCCAGGTTTACATTCACCAGCTTTATATCTTCAACAATCCATTTCCACTTTTGTTCGTCGGGCAGGCCGGGTTCGGGCCAGTCACCACGAACCGGCAACTGTGCGTCCATGCCATTCATGCGGTCCATTACTTCTTCAGTCCATCCGGTCATGTGCAAAATAATAGCGGCAATATTATGTATTGAGCCAGCGGGCTTTTCATAGGCAGCTTCAAAACTGATATTATCAACAATGGAATAAACTGAGGGGCCATACCATGGTTCCCCCGACAAAACACTTTGAAGCTGGTTAAATAATTTTTGAGATGTGGTCATGATAATATTTTTAAAGCAGCAGATGCACAGTTAATCCCATCAATAGCAGCAGAAATTATACCACCCGCATAGCCCGCCCCCTCTCCGCAGGGAAATAAACCCGTAACCTGTGGATGCTGTAAGGTCTCCCTGTCGCGAGGGATTTTAACAGGCGATGACGTACGCGATTCAACACCAACCAAAATGGCGTCGTTGGTATAATAGCCTTTCATTTTTTTACCGAATGCCGGTAGCGCTTTGCGCAAGCGTTCATTGATCCACCCGGGTAACACTTCTTTCAGTTCAACGCTTTTAGTACCGGGCAAGTATGAATTAACGGGTAAATCGTTTGATAAACGATTCTGCACAAAGTCAACCATCCGTTGTCCGGGCGCTACGAGGTTACCACCGCCTGCTACAAAAGCAGCCTGTTCAACCTGCTTCTGAAAGTTGAGCATCTTAAAAGGGTCGTGATCATCGCCGGCAACATCATCTAAATTAATTTGCACCACAGTGCCCGAATTTGCGAAAGGGTTATTCCGTTTTGAGGGACTCCAGCCATTAACTACGATCTCGCCGGCTTCGGTTGAACACGGTGCGATGATACCACCGGGACACATACAAAAAGAAAACACACCGCGGTCGTCAACCTGCTCGACAAGACTATAATATGATGGTGGCAGGTCAGGTCCTCGCAACTCGCAATGATATTGTGCACGATCAATTATTTCCTGCGGATGCTCTATCCTCACACCCAAAGCAAAAGGTTTAGCTTCGATCAGGATATTTTGGCTATGCAGCATTTCAAACACATCCCTTGCCGAGTGGCCTGTAGCCAGGATCACAGCATCAGCCACGATCTTTTCGCCTGTAGCTATTTTTACGCCTTTAATTTTTCCAAAATCCACCAGCAATTGGGTTACCTTGGTATCAAACATGATCTCTCCGCCAGCGTTCAGTACGGTTTCGCGCATAGCTGTAATGATCTGTGGCAGTTTATTGGTGCCGATGTGCGGTCGCGCATCAATCAAGATATCTTCGTCGGCACCATGGGCCACAAACATTTTAAGCACCTGGTTCACGTCTCCCCGCTTGGTTGAGCGGGTATACAGCTTACCATCCGAATAAGTACCTGCCCCGCCTTCCCCAAAGCAATAATTTGACTCGGGGTTAACGAGGCCTTGTTTGTTGATATTAGCCAAATCTCGGCGGCGTTGTTTTACATCCTTGCCCCGTTCAATAACAACTGGTTTTAATCCAAGTTCGATGCATTGCAGCGCGGCAAATAATCCGGCCGGGCCTGCACCAACGATGATTACTGGTCGGCCAAATTGCACGTTGGGGTAATTGATGGTAAATACTTCAGGGAGATAAGCTTCCTGCATAAAAACCCTCACCTGCATGCGGTAGACTACACGGCGGCCACGCGCATCAATGGAACGCTTTAAAATTTTTAATGCCGTAATATTTTTCAGGGGAATTTTAAGGGCTGCTGATGCCAGTTGCTTTAAAACCGCCTCATCTTCCTGTTGTCCGGGAGGACAAACTATCTCTGTTTCTTTTGTCATGACTAATGCCGGGTTTTTATCCCGGATGATGCAAAGTTAAGAAACCCCCTCTAAATCTCCCCCAAAGGGGGAGACTTTGATCAGCAATTTTTACCTGAGCTCATTTTCACCCGGAAGCTGTATCATAATCAAGATTAGCCTCTTTTTCTTATTAAGCTTTAGGCGGTATATAGTTTTGGGTTGGATTGACGCTGCTAACAAATGGGGGTTAACAGGGTTAACAGAATTCAGGGCTAACATTTGCATATATATCTAACAATCAAACAATTGGGCGTTTTTTGTCCAAAAAAAGTGTTAACCCCCATTTTGTATAAATATTATCGGCTAAATTTTAATTATTACCCCCATTCTGTTAGTGCTCAATACGCTCAAAACCGTTCGGCTTTGCACATTGACCGTACGCTATCGAACAGTTTTAAAAGTCAATAAAAAATAAAATACTGAAAATCAATAAATTACAAAATGGCACTTAGATTGGCATGCACCTCATGTATTTAAATAATAAAACAATGACTACCGCCGACGAACGCTTACAAACTATATGGAATGGCTGCATGACTAACGACAGGAAGAGCCAGGAACAATTATACAGGTTATTAGCACCACGTATGCTTGCTGTTTGCATGCGTTATGCAACCGATAAAGACGAGGCACAGGATATATTACAGGAAGGTTTTATAAAAATGTTCCGCAACATGAAAAACTACCGCGGTGAAGGAAGTTTGGAAGGATGGATCCGCCGCATCATGGTACATTGTGCCATATCACGTTATCGCAAGTTAAAGCCAATAGTTTTGGTTGATGATTTTGCAGCAGAGGAAGCCGCCGCTATACCTATCAGCAGCTCATTTAATGATAATGGACTTGAAGCTAAAGACCTGATGAAATTGGTACAAAAATTACCAAAAACATACCGCTCTGTTTTTAACATGTACGCTATTGAAGGATACTCGCACCAGGAAATAGGTTCGTCGCTGGGCATGAGCGAACTTTTATCACGCACTACACTTCACCGCGCCCGTACGCTTTTAAAAGATATGGTAGCGAAACTAACCATGCGCGAAGAACATTGCCTGGCAGGATAAGCGGGTTCCGCCATTAACCTTATACAAATCATTTACAAAGACGCAGCCCCTGATGGGGCTTTCGGCTTTTATAAAGAATAGATATTTGTGCAAAATTTTTCATATCGCACATCTTACACCTCCCATCTTTCTATAATTTACCAAAAAGCCGTAACTTGACACCTTGTCAGCAACTCACTCCCTTTGTAACAACGGTACGTGATTTGCACTCTAACCCAAAACGTCACAAAAACACACGAAAAACAAATGAAAAAGTTATTCTCGGTTATATTAATCATAGCTGCAGCTATGTCCCTTAAGTTCATGCAGCTATAACAGTATGGTTAAATTAGATGAAACTGTTAAAGCTAAATGGGGTGCCGTGCAAAGCGATTATCAGCGCCGCAGCGACTTGATCCCCAATTTAGTTAATACCGTAAAAGGCGCAGCAAATTTTGAAAAAAGTACCCTTACAGCTGTGGTTGAAGCCCGTTCAAAGGCAACATCGGTGCAAGTTGACCCCAACAAGCTTACCCCCGAATCAATAAAAGCTTTCCAGGCATCACAAGGTGAGTTAAGCGCGGCCCTGGGCAAATTGCTTTCCATTACTGAAAACTACCCCGACCTGAAATCGAACTCTAACTTCCATGACCTTCAGATTCAACTGGAAGGCACCGAAAACAGGATCAATGTATCGCGCAAAGATTTTAATGATGCCGTTCAGGAATACAACAGCAAGATCCGTTCGTTTCCGGCCAATATAACTGCCAAAATGTTCGGTTTCTCCGAAAAGGGTTATTTTACTGCCGAACCAGGCGCCGACAAAGCCCCTAAAGTAGAGTTTAATTAATTTGATGGGATTACACTGATTGTTCTGTGATTTCACCAATTTTTTGAAGGTTGGCGAAATCTCTGGTTATCGGTGAAATCATAACGAATCGGTGAAATCATAAATCAAAATATATGGCTGTATTTAACGAAGAGGAACAGCAGCGCATCCGCAAAGCTATTGAAGATGCTGAGCACCGCTCATCGGGCGAAATCAGGGTGTGCATCGAAAAGCGGTGCAGTGAAAATGTTCTTGACCGTGCTGCAAAATATTTCCAACAGCTCAATATGCATAAAACCAAGCTCAGGCATGGGGTGCTTGTATATGTGGCTACTGTCGACCGTAAATTTGCCATCATAGGCGATGCGGGCATTAACCAGGTAGTCCCACCCAATTTTTGGGACACAACCCGCGATGATATGCTACAGCATTTTAAATATGGCGATATAGTTGAGGGGATTGTAACAGGCCTGAAAATTGCCGGCGAGCAACTGCAAAAGTACTTCCCCCACCTGGACGGCGATCAAAACGAACTTCCCGATGACATTGCCTTTATGGATGGCGATTAAAAACTAAAAACATGTTCAAAAAATTTATACTGTTCTTCGGGTTTATACTTTGCGTGATTGCCGCAATTGCTCAGGATTTTCCGGAACGCTCCAATACTCTCGTTACAGATTATACCAACACCTTAAACCCCGCTGATAAACAGCGACTGGAAACTAAATTGGTAGCCTTCAATGATTCCACTTCAACACAAATTGCAGTGGTGATCCTGAAATCTATAGGTAATTATGACATTAACGACTACGGCGTTCAACTGTTGCGGGAATGGGGCATAGGGCAAAAAGACAAAAATAATGGCGTATTGGTATTGGTTGCTATTGGCGACCGTAAAATGAGTATCCAAACCGGCTACGGCGCCGAGGGCGCCTTGCCTGATATTGTTACGCAGGATATTATCCAAAACGACCTTAAACCCCATTTTAAACAAGGCGACTACTATGGCGGACTTGATGCAGGCACAAACAGCATCATCAAAGCTATGAAGGGCGAGTATAAGGCGTCAAAAAAACAAAAGCAAAGCAACGGCGGTCCTGCGGGTTTTATAGTTATTGTCATAATCGTAGTTATCCTGATCCTGGTATTCCGCAATCGCGGAGGCGGAGGCGGCAGGCAGATCATCGGTCGCCGGGGGGGTGCAAGCCCGTTCTGGTGGTTCCTTGCTGGCAATATGCTTGGCGGCGGAGGCCGGAGCAGCGGTGGCGACTGGGGAGGTTTTTCCGGCGGTGGCGGAGGCGGTGGCTTCGGTGGTTTTGGCGGCGGAAGCGGCGGAGGAGGCGGCTCAAGCGGCAGCTGGTAACTGAACCATGATTGGCTTGATTTAAAGATAAAAGGATATGACTATCGCAACTCCACTTCAACCCGAAAACAACATTAAGTATCAAATAAAATTATTCACGAGCCTTGTATTCCAGAATAGGTTTATCCTCATGGTAATCCTTCAATCCTAAAAATCAAGGTTCAAATCTATAAGCATTAATGAGTAAAGATCTCACCTGGAAACTACTTTCATCATCATACATCCACAAAGGCCCCTGGGCTACCCTCCGCATTGATAAATGTGAAATGCCAAATGGCAAAATAGTTGAAGATTATTATGTACTTGAATATTCAAACTGGGTTAACGCAGTAGCCATAACCGAAGACAATAAAGTATTGATGGTGAAACAATACCGTCATGCGGCAGGTGTTATCTCGCTTGAAATCCCGGGTGGTGTAATTGACGCCGGCGAAGAACCTGTACACGCCATACGCCGGGAATTGCTGGAAGAAACCGGCTACCAGTTTGATGAATTTGAATTGATCTGTACGGTATACGGCAACCCGTCAACAGCTAACAATAAAACATTTACCTATTTCACCAAAGGCGGCAAAAAAGTACAAGGCCAGCATCTTGACGAACTGGAAGACCTGATTGTTGAAGAATACACCATTGAAGAGGTGAAACAATTATTGCTTAACAACGAAATAAAACAGGCCATGCATTGCGCCGGTTTATTTTATGGGATGATGAAGCTGGGAGTGATGTAAAATCACTCCGGGCAATTATCCTTTCGCCGGGTATCAACTATATAAATGATCTTCCAGCCATCGGCAGTTTTCATCAGCTGGAAAACATCTACCCCGCAATGGCTGTATTTATCATCTAAATAAAACTTATAAGGCGCCCAAACGCTGGCCAGCGGACCGTCGATCTTGATATCCGAAAAAGTTACGCGCTCATCGTATACGCCTTTGTGTGGCGTGCCAACCATTTTAACAAAGTCATCAGGGTTTTCAATTTCCAAAGCTGTTGAGCCATCTTTTTTGTTGGCTACGCTATGAAAAGCGATTCCTTTAGCAAAGGTGGATCTAAGCATCGTGCTATCGCCCTTGCGCATGGCATTAAACATAGTATTGATGGTTTGCTTAATAGCATCCGGCTCCGTTTGCTGGGCGAAGGATTGGAACGATAATAAAATAAATACTGCAAGAATAAGTTTTTTCATAACTAAATATACCTCATTTGGAATCAAGTTGATATGCTGATTTAATCATTTGCTGATAAGAGAAAAAAACTATAATCCAATCTTTCTTCATTTTTAAACTGTGTTGACATTTAATCTGAAGACCTTCACTACTTTGCGACAAGCAAAAATCTACCAAATGAAAAAATTATCCTATTATATACTTGATGTATTCACTCACCAACCATATAAAGGCAACCCGCTATCGGTAGTGTGGTGTGACGACGAACTGGAATTATCTCAATACTACAACATAGCCCGCGAATTCGGCTATTCCGAAACATCCTTTGTACGGTACTCTGATGCTGAAAAATTATTGAAGGTACGTTCATTTACTCCGGGTAATTATGAGGTTGGTGGCGGCGGTCATAATTTGCTGGGCGCTGTATCCCTGGCTTTGCTTAAGGGATGGGATATTTTTAACGGTCAGGGTGATGAGCATTGGGTAACTATGAAGAATAAAAAATTGCCCGTTGTGATCAGTGAAGAAAACGGCCTGATACTGGTATCAGTAAAACAGCAGGCTGCGAAGAACCTTGGTACTATTAGCCCGGAAATTGTGGCGCCAGCACTCGGCTTAGAAACAAGCGATCTGGAATTAAATAACTGGAAGCCTACCATCATGAAAACAGAAGTAGCCCACACCATTGTTCCTGTAAAAAACAGAGCGCTGCTTAATCAGCTATACCCAACCCTGATAAGCTCAAAGAAATTTCAAAAAATTACGGCTTTGAAGGGTTTTACTTATTCACAACCGATGTTTCAGAGGGTGACTATCTAACCGAAACCCGCTTTTTTAATCCCGCATATGGCATTGATGAAGATCCTGCCACTGGAACAGCTGCTGGTCCCCTTGCCGGATTTTTGCAGCAGGTCAGTTACATAAACACCAACCAGGATTATACAATTTTGCAGGGAGTATTGGTAAATCATCCATCTACCATCCATATCAAGGTAACAGCCGAAAATGTGCTGGTAAGTGGCTCGTCAGTGATTGTAATGGAGGGCACGTTGTTTTTATAAAACCAAACACAATCGCCTGCTTTAAAATTAATGCCAAACAAAAAAGCCCTGCATCAAATGCAAGGCTTTCGTATGTTAAAAGTCGTGTTTATTACGACATTTTCAATTTCTTCTGAATATCGGCAACATACCCTTTAAATTTCTTATCGGTGTCAATCAAATCTTCTACAGTTTGGCAAGCATAGATCACGGTTGAGTGGTCACGACCGCCAAAGAAATGACCTATTGATTTCAATGAGCTTTTGGTATGTGCTTTGGCCAGGTACATCGATATTTGACGTGCCTGTACAATTTCACGTTTGCGGGTTTGAGATTTTACCATTTCAATAGGCACTTCAAAGTACTCGCACACTAAACTTTGGATATACTCCATCGAAATTTCTTTAGATGAGTTCTTCACAAAGTTTTTCAACATTTGTTTAGCCAGGTTCAGGTCAATCTCCTTGCGGTTAAGGGTTGATTGTGCCAGTAATGACACCATGGCGCCTTCCAGCTCACGTACGTTATTATCAATGTTATGGGCAACGTATTCGATCACATCGTTTGACAGATCGATACCATCCTGGTAAATTTTATTCTTCAGGATAGCCATACGGGTTTCCAGGTCAGGGATCTGCAAATCGGCAGATAAGCCCCATTTAAACCTCGAAAGCAGACGTTCTTCCAAACCAGCCAGATCCTTAGGCGCTTTATCTGATGTAATGATCAGTTGTTTGCCCGATTGGTGCAGATGGTTAAATATATGGAAGAAGAAATCCTGTGTTTTTTCTTTGCCGGCAAAGTTGTGCACATCGTCCATGATCAGCACGTCAATAGCCTGGTAAAAGTTCACAAAATCATTAATATTGTTGTGCTTTAAAGCATCAACAAATTGCTGCGTAAATTTTTCGCATGATACATACAGTACCAGTTTATCGGGCAGGGTGCGCTTAATTTCGTTACCAATAGCTTGTGCCAGGTGGGTTTTACCCAAACCTACACCGCCGTAAATCATTAAAGGGTTAAATGAAGTACCTCCGGGTTTAGCGGCAACTGCATAACCAGCAGAACGGGCCAAACGGTTGCAATCACCTTCAACAAAGTTTTCGAAGGTATAGTTACGGTTAAGCTGAGGATCTACGTTCAACTTTTTGAGCCCGGGTATAACAAAGGGGTTCTTAATATCCTTGTTAATTGAAATAGGTATCGGCATACTCTGATGTTTTGAATCAGCGCCATTTCCGTTTGAAGGCATATTAGTTGTGTATGGTTTACTTGATGATTGCTCAACAACTATATTATACTCTAAACGTCCTTCGTCGCCCAATTGTTTTTTTATTGTCTTGCGCAGTAACCCTACATAGTGCTCTTCAAGCCACTCGTAAAAGAATAAACTTGGTACTTGTATGGTTAATACGCTTCCCTCCATTCTCAAAGCTTTTATCGGCTCAAACCAGGTTTTAAAACTCTGGGCCGGTATGTTGTCTTTGATGATCTGAAGGCAGCTATTCCAAACGTTCGTACAAGTTTTTTCCATATAAATAAAAGTAAAATATTGATTTCCAACCCCCAGCGAAACAACTTTTGGCCTTGCTACGGAACATCGAATATTGCCAAAAAAAGCTTATAAAAAAATTAAATTTTCACTTTTTTAACATTTGGCTTTTTACTAACAAATTCGATTTTTTAATGAAATTTTCGTATGGATAACATAATTTTTGATATAAAAATCACAATCCGAATATTTCTCAATTGTTTTTTTCTTTTTTTGAAATTTCAAAAAAAAGAATAATAAAACTGTCAATTACAACCCTTAGTTATACGCCAAAACATGGGTAATGTTTGCGCTTTTTTGATGGTTACTGCAAACAAAAAAATAACGCACTGGTTTAGTGCCTTATAAAAAATAAAAACCAGGTTTGTTGATTTGTGGTGCACTATACTACATGCACGGAAGCCACACCACGACGCTAATACTCTCCAAAAACACCTCGCAATACATCGGCGATCTCCCCAAGGGTAGCATAGCTTTCTACCGAAGTTACGATAAAAGGAATTAAGTTTTCGGTACCGGTCGCAGCTATTCCCAAAAGGTGTAAACTTTTCTCAACATCGTTACTATTACGCTCCCTTTTTAGCTCAGCAATTTTTTCCGACTGCATTTTTCTGATCGCGTCATCCACCCTAAACACATTAACAGGGGCTTCCTCCTGCTGGGTAAACCGGTTAACGCCTACTATAACTTTTTCGCCGGTTTCAATCTCCTGTTGATACTGGTAAGCAGAGGCTGCTATTTCCTGCTGGATATAATCCTGTTCTATGGCTTTTACCGCGCCACCCATGGCATCAATCTTATCTATATACAATTGGGCAGCGGCTTCCATCTCATCTGTCAATGCTTCGATAAAGTATGAACCGGCAAGCGGGTCAACCGTATCGGTAACACCACTTTCAAACGCGATGATCTGCTGGGTGCGCAAGGCTATTTTGGCTGCGGCTTCTGTTGGTAACGACAAGGCTTCGTCATACCCATTGGTGTGTAATGATTGTGTGCCCCCCAGCACGGCAGCCATTGCCTGGTTGCTTACCCTTATAATATTATTAAGCGGCTGTTGTGCTGTTAACGTTGAGCCGCCCGTTTGCGTATGAAAGCGAAGTTTTTGGGCGCCGGCATCGGTAGCCCCCAATTGTTTGGTAATATGCGCCCACATGCGCCTGGCGGCACGGAACTTGGCTATTTCCTCAAAAAAATTACTGTGACAGTTAAAAAAGAAAGAAAGGCGCTTGGCAAACACATTAATATCAAGTCCCTTATCCAGCGCGGCCTTTAAATAGGCTTTGCCGTTGGCCAAAGTAAATGCCAGTTCCTGCACGGCGGTTGAGCCTGCTTCGCGGATGTGATAACCTGATATGGAGATAGTATTCCATTTGGGCACCTCTTTACTGCAGTATTCAAATACATCGGTAATGAGCCGCATGGATGGCGCAGGGGGATATATATAGGTGCCGCGGGCAGCATACTCTTTTAATATATCGTTTTGTATGGTGCCGGAGATTTGCCTGAGATCTGCTTCCTGCTTTTTGGCCAGGGCAATGTACATGGCCAGCAAGATTGGGGCCGTGGCATTAATAGTCATGGAGGTAGTGATATTCTTAAGTTCAATACCCTCAAATAAAACCTCCATATCTTTTAATGAATCAATGGCTACGCCTACCTTGCCTACCTCACCCTCGGCAAGGGAGTGGTCGGAGTCATAGCCTATTTGTGTTGGGAGATCGAAGGCTACCGAAAGACCGTTTGTACCCTGGCTTAATAAATAGTGGTAGCGCTTGTTTGATTCTTCGGCAGTTGAAAAACCGGCGTATTGACGCATGGTCCAGGGTTTGCCCCGGTACATATCTTTTTGGATACCGCGGGTAAAGGGGAACTCACCGGGCAATTCACTCATATTTGAAGGTTCGGTATAAACCTCCTTAATTTCGATACCCGATGTAGTGGTAATTTTTTTATCCCTGGCCATAAGCTTAGTATAATTCTTCCATGTCCTGCCTGATGAGCCCAAGTGCCACATCATAAGGGTTATCTTCAAGCTTACTTAAATGCACCAGGATCACTTTGCTTAACTCAAGCGCCGAAGTATCCGGCGGCAAAGCTTTTACAGCATTATTAATCATATTAATGGTATCGTCCTTCACTCTTTTTACCACGTTCCAAACCCGGGCGCTTACATAAATTTGCTGCGTAATGTTATGCTGAAACTCGTTGCGCACCTCGTTAACAATAATAGCCTGCAATTCGGCGGCGGTATCGGCCGATCCGTTAAGACGGATAAGTAAACTTGCAGGATTAACCCTTTCAATAAAAAGTACAACCCTTTCATAGGCCTGTAGGCGTAATGGCAGGGTTTGATTACTGATGGTGCGTTTTAATTCCAATAACTGGATACTTTCTGATTTATCAAGATAGGGTTTAAACAGGTAAAAAGCGATATACACAACGCCTAAGCCCGAAATAGTGTACTTTAAAATATCAAACAAAAAAGGTAGAGTGGGCATGTTTATAAATGTTATACAGGGGTCATAAAATTATGACACTAACAAAAATCTGCATTTTACGTTATATTTGTGTGGAATAAATAAAAATAAAGATGAGTATAGCTGTTGAAGCTGCTCCGGTTTCTTTTACACCGGGCGCAGTAAAGGAACTTTTTAAATTAAAAGACCAGCAAGAAATAAACGACGAATTTGGTTTACGTGTTGGTGTTGAGGGTGGTGGCTGTTCGGGCATGAACTATATTTTAGGCTTCGACATGAAAAAAGACGGCGACCAGGAATATATTATTGATGGTATTAAAGTTTTCATGCACAAAGCGCACGGTTTATACCTGGCCGGTATGCAAATCGATTACCAGGACGGATTAAATGCCCGTGGTTTTACTTTCAACAACCCTAATGCTGCCAGCACCTGCGGCTGTGGTTCTTCGTTCTCGGTTTAATTACCCCCGGTTAAAATATAGGAAGCCGTTTCATTGTAAAACATGAAGCGGCTTTTGTTTTGAAGGGCTGCAACAATAACACGGTAAATCATTAAGCGGTATATATATTTAGTTAACGAGTGATATTTAAACCCACTATTTAATATCAGATATCGTTTTCCTGATCCAGCTTGGCACCGTTCCATCGCCATAGCCCTGGCTGTTAAACCGTATAACCCCGTCCCTGTCAATAACCAGGCTCACCGGGCACTCATCAACCCCATAGTAAGAAAACAAAGGCATCGAATCGCTAACCACATGGTATTTAAACGGCGACACTTTCAGAAATCGCTCTACCTGTTCAGTTTTATCTAAAGAAATTGCAATAAATACAATATCCTTATTATCCTGATAAGCGTCGACAAGGCGGTTCAGTTCGGGCATTTCATATCTGCATGGCGGGCAGGCAATAAACCAAAAATTGAGCACAACTATTTTCCCTTTCAGTTCCGCAGCTGTAATTACATTACCGTTAACATCTCTCATATTGAAAAAGCTAAAGGTATTTCCCGTTTTAAAAAACCTGGTTTCGGGCGGCTTAATAGCATTAGCCGGCAAAATACCATCGGCAAGCGGGTCACGTTTGGTTAATATAAAAGCAGAGCTATCACTATCATGCTGTACTGGCTTCAACATATAATAGCCTGTTGCCATCAATTCACGCCATTTAGCGTAAGTATATTTCTCGCCTTTTGCATTGGTAACTACCGTTTTTTGATTGAAACCATATTGTTCTATCGGCCGTGTTATTTCAATCTGACCATATGCGCTTGAAATACTAAAAACAAGCGATGAGATAGCAAACAGAATATAATAATTTTTCATTTTAAGGTTTAAATTCAACGGAAAATTATAACATAAATAGCACGTTACCAAATCGGGGCTTTAGCCACACCAATCACAAAAATTAAGTTAAATCAGCATGTAACAAACTGGTATAATGCTTAGTCATACCAGCAAGTTTTTTATATTTATACCATGCCGGTAAAAACCTCTTACAAAGAAAACATTTCCATTGCATTACAGTCTATAGCCGGCAACAGGCTGCGTACCTCGTTAACCGCGCTGATCATAGCGATAGGTATCATGGCGCTTGTAGGTATTTTAACGGCCATCGAAGGCATCAGGCAGTTCACCAACGATGCTTTCGCTGATCTTGGCGCCAACACATTCACCCTGCAAAACCGCGGCGAGGGGTTGAACTTCGGCAACGGCGGGCACCGTAAAGTGTATCCGGCCATTACTTATGACCAGGCTGTGCGTTTTAAAAATACTTTTAAATTGCCGGTAGCTGTAGCCATTAATTTAGAGGTAATTGGTACCGCGGTAGCCAAATACGGCAATCAAAAAACAAATCCCAATATATCCATCTCGGGCTCAAACGAAAATTACCTGGTTACAGCGGGTAAAAAGCTGGCTTTCGGGCGTAATTTTTCCGCTTCTGAGCTGGAACATGGATCGAACGTGGTCATTATTGGCGATGAGATTAAAAAGAAACTGTTTAAAACCGAAGACCCGATAAATAAATCGATATACCTTGGTACCGATAGGTTCAGGATAGTTGGTGTATTTGCATCAAAAGGTTCAAGCTCATTCGGTGGCGATAAATTTTGCGTGATCCCTGTATTGAAAGCTAAACAGATAGACAGTACCAAGAATGCGTCGTTCACGGTAACTATTAAAGTAGCCAGTCCCGGCGCCCTTGACGCTACCATTGGCGAAGCTACCTCCTTATTCAGAAACGTAAGGGGGCTTAATGTAATTAACCAGGATAACTTTGAAATAAGCCGGAGCGATTCCATTCAAAAGGAACTATCAGGCCAGCTTGCAGGTATTACTGCCGCCGGCTTTGCAGTTGGCATCATCACACTCATCGGTGCCGCCATCGGACTTATGAACATCATGCTGGTATCAGTAACAGAACGCACACGCGAAATTGGTGTGCGGAAAGCTATAGGAGCAACCCCGGCAATCATTCGTAAACAATTTTTAATCGAGGCCATAGTGATCTGTCTCATAGGTGGTGCAGCGGGCATGATACTGGGCATGGCAGCGGGAAACCTTATTGCTGTACAAATAAGCGGCTCATTTGTAGTGCCATGGGGATGGTTATTCTTTGCTGTGGTGTTGTGTACGTTTATTGGTTTGATATCGGGTTACTACCCGGCAAAAAAAGCAGCAAAACTGGATCCGGTGGAAGCGCTTAGGTACGAATAAAAACGATTGCAAAATCTTAGAGGCTGCCTACAAACAAAAAATGTCATTGCGAGTAACCATCAGGGAAGCCTGAAAAAAAACGTAATGACATGTAAAATATATTTTAGCGGTGTTGCGCGTGGGCCGCGTTAGGGATTGCAGTGTAAAGCCCGGAGCGAGTAGAGGGGTTGCGGGCAGGAAAGGCGAGGACTTGCAACGGAAAGCCCGGGCCGCAGGCAACGCCCATGGTATAAAACTCATCAGAAAAATACACTTAATAATTAATAACTTACACTCACGTCATTATAAGGAACGAAGCAATCGCGAACCATACAGGGCGGACCTGCTAATCGGGGATTGCTTCGTTCTTCGCAATGACGCTTTTCTTGTTGGATAATACCTGTTTAAAACAACATCTTATTCTTAAGCGGATAGTCGACAAGCAATTTTTCAATATAGGTTGTTCTCAGCGCATCGCCAAATGCCGTGGCGTGCCTTAAGTGGTGCATATCGCTTGAAATAAAGTCTATCAAACTATTATCAACCAGGTCTTCGGCCATTTTTTTTATCTCTTTACCATAATACCCTGTGAGGGATATGGTATTAAGCTGAAAATCCAGGCCCCAACTATGCAGGTTTCTCAACATGTCTAAGTCAAGGTACTGGTAGCGCTCGGGGTGGGCCAAAATAGGTTTATACCCTTTATCATGAAGCTTTTGAATTACACTGTAAGTATTTGGCGGTTGATTTATAAATGAAAATTCAAATAATACGTGGTTGTCGCCCATGGTCATGATCGGGCCGTTCTCTACACGTGCTTCAAACGTTTCGTCAAAATAGTGTTCGGCAGCGGCTTCAACAGGTATATCAATCCCTTGTTTAACCAACTCGGCTTTTAATATAGTAAGCGCGTTTCCTATGGTTTCGGGGGTGTTGCGATAAAAATCTATCATGATGTGTGGCGTGGCGATAACTTTTTTTATCCCCAATTCCATCATCTTTTTTATCAACTCTACCGAATCTTCGGGTGTTTTAGCACCATCGTCAATCCCCGGTAACACATGCGAGTGCATATCAACCATGATTCCTTCATAGTTGAGTTTTGATTCCCTTATTGCCTTCTTCTTCTTAAAAAGCCCGAACATTTTTTATCTATCGTTATACTGACTACTGTAATATTGCTGGTAATGTCCCGACGTTACATCATTAAGCCAATCTTCATTAGCCAGGTACCAATCAACTGTTTTTTCCAAACCTTCCTCAAAAGTTATACCCGGCACCCAACCTAAATCATTTTTTAATTTGGTTGCATCGATAGCATATCTCAGGTCATGCCCGGCCCTGTCTGTCACAAAAGTGATCAACTTAGCTGATTCTCCCTCAATCCTGCCTAATTTTTTGTCCAATATACTGCAAAGCAATTTGATCAGGTCGATATTTTTCCATTCGTTATGCCCACCTATATTATAGGTTGAGCCCGATTTGGCATTATGAAATATTACATCAATTGCCCGCGCATGGTCTTCAACCCAAAGCCAGTCGCGGATATTTTCGCCCTTACCATATACCGGTACAGGTTTACTTTGCTTGATATTATTAATTGCCAGCGGAATGAGTTTTTCCGGAAAATGGAATGACCCATAATTGTTTGAGCAATTTGATATAACGGTATCCATGCCATAAGTATCCTGGTAGGCCCGCACAAAATGATCAGAACCTGCCTTTGAAGCCGAATATGGTGAATGCGGATCATAGGCGGTTTCTTCGGTAAACATGCCGTCTTCACCAAGCGTACCGTATACCTCATCGGTAGAAACATGATAAAAACGGGTTTGATCATATTTGCCTTTCCAATGCTCGCGGGCGGTATTCAATAAATTTACGGTGCCTACCACATTGGTCATCACAAAATCAAGGGGGTTAGTGATCGACCGGTCTACGTGCGATTCGGCAGCAAGATGGATCACCGCATCTGGATTTTCAGCCGCAAAAAGTTCATTAATAAAAGCAATATCAACAATATCTCCCTTTACGAACTTATAATTAGGTTCATTTTCAATATCCTTTAAATTGGCCAGGTTACCCGCATAAGTAAGCTTATCTAAATTAACAATGCTGTAATCAGGATAGTTTTTCACAAACCTGCGCACTACATGCGAACCAATAAAACCAGCGCCCCCTGTTTTTATAATGATCTTTTTCATTCCCTGCTGTTGATATTAATTGAACGGATTTTGAGCAATATATTTTTCCCACTCCCAAGCCGATGACATCATTTCGCCAATACCCAGTTCGGCCGTCCAGCCAAGCTTGGTTGATGATTTAGTAACATCGCCCCAAACCTGCTCTACGTCACCTTCACGGCGCGGGCCAATTTCATAGTTCAGTTTTTCGCCTGTTGTGCTTTCAAAAGCGTGAATTACTTCCAACACTGAAGTGCCGTTGCCTGTACCCAGGTTAAATACATCATAACCTTTAAATTCGTCTTTTTCGGCAAGCCTTAACGCGGCAACATGGGCTTTCGCTAAATCAACTACGTGAATATAATCGCGGATGCAGCTACCATCAGGCGTGTTATAATCATTACCAAAAACGGTTATTTTTTCGCGTTTGCCTATGGCAGTTTGTGTAATAAAAGGCACCAGGTTTTGTGGCACTCCTATTGGCAACTCCCCAATCAAAGCAGACTCATGGGCACCTACAGGGTTAAAATAACGCAACGAAATCACTTTATAATCGCTGCCGGAATTTACCATATCAACCAAAATTTCTTCGGCTATTTGCTTGGTATTACCATATGGCGATTGTGCAGGTTGCACCGGGGCATTCTCAGTAACGGGTAATTTTTCGGGCTGTCCGTAAACTGTGCAGCTTGATGAAAATACAAAATTGATAGCCTTACCGTAATAAGCTTCGAGCAGATTGATAAGCGAATAGAAATTATTCCGATAGTATTTCATCGGTTTTTTTACCGATTCGCCCACTGCTTTAAAGGCTGCAAAGTGGATGATACCACCTATTTCGGGTTCGGCGAGTGCAAGTGATCTAACGGCGGCTTCATCGCAAAGATCAAGCTTATGAAATACCGGAGTAAAGCCTAAGATCTTTGTAAGCTGATCTAATATTTTGGGGTCCGAGTTCGACAGGTCGTCAACGATAATGGGGTCATACCCCGCGTTAACCAGCTCAACAACGGTGTGCGAACCAATAAAACCCAAACCGCCTGTTACTAATATTTTCATGGTTTAAATAGAGAGTATGTTTGAATGTTCGGCAAAGTAAGCAGATTGTGACAATTCATCCGCTTTTATATTATAAAAAAGGCCAAAAAAATTAATTTCCGGCCTGGTTACCCTTACTTATTGTAATAGGTAAAGTCTTTATGGTTTATTTCATGTTCGGGCAACGACTTGAAGTATTCTAAGGTGATCTTCAAACCTTCACTCCTGGATACTTTTGGCTCCCAGCCTAATATAGCTTTGGCCTTGGTAATATCCGGGCGGCGTTGCTTCGGATCGTCCGTTGGCAAAGGCAGGCTGATCAGCTCCTGGTTAGTGCCCGTCAGCTTAATGATCTCCTCACCAAATTGTTTTATAGTGATTTCATCAGGGTTGCCGATATTCACCGGCTGGGCGTAATCGCTGTGCAATAATCTGTAGATCCCTTCTATCAGGTCATCTACATAACAAAACGACCGCGTTTGTGAGCCGTCGCCAAACATCGTCAGGGGTTCGCCCCGAAGTGCCTGCCCGATAAAAGCCGGTAATACCCTTCCGTCGTTCAGTCGCATCCTTGGGCCATAAGTATTGAAAATCCTAACGATCCTGGTTTCCAACCCGTGGAAGGTATGGTAAGCCATGGTAATAGCTTCCTGGAATCTTTTGGCTTCATCATACACCCCTCTCGGGCCTACCGGGTTTACATTACCCCAATATTCCTCTGGCTGAGGGTTGATGTTCGGATCGCCGTATACTTCCGAGGTGGAGGCGATCAGCATCCGTGCCTTCTTGTTCCGGGCCAGTCCCAGCAGGTTATGGGTTCCCAGTGAGCCTACTTTCAATGTCTGGATCGGAATTTTCAGATAATCTATCGGGCTGGCCGGTGAGGCAAAATGCAGGATATAATGCAGTTCGCCCGGTACATAAACAAACTTGGATACGTCATGATTATAAAACTCAAAGTTCTCCAGTTTGAACAAATGTTCTATATTCCTCAAATCGCCGGTGATCAGGTTATCCATCCCGATCACATGATAATCTTCCTTAATAAACCTATCGCACAGGTGCGAGCCTAAAAAACCGGCTGCTCCCGTAATCAGGATCCTTTTTCTCGCTGTCATATTGCTACTATTTTACGGCCTATACTGTTATAATAAAACCCATATTCCTTCATCCTGTCCAGGTCATACAGGTTACGCCCGTCAAAGATCACCGGCGACTTCAGCTTTTCCTTCATAAAGTCAAAGTCTGGCGTACGGAATACCGGCCATTCGGTCACAATCAACAGAGCATCTGCATCATCAAGGGCATTGTACCGATTGGTGGCATAGCTTATCTTATCGCCAAGTAGTTTCTTAACGTTTGGCATGCCTTCCGGGTCGTAGGCGGTTACTGTTGCCCCGGCTGCTAATAGCTCATCGATAATGTACAGTGCCGGTGCTTCGCGGATATCGTCGGTCTCCGGTTTAAAAAGCCAGTCCCCACAGGGCAAAATGTTTTCCTTTCAGTCCGCCTTCACCATAATATTCACGCATTTTAACTACCAGCCGTTTCTTCTGAGTTTCGTTCACTTCCATCACCGAGTTGAGGATCTTGAAGTCGTATTTATTTTCTTCGGCTGCTTTGGACAGAGCCTGCACATCTTTAGGAAAACAGCTGCCTCCATATCCCACACCCGGGAACAGGAAGCGTTTGCCAATGCGGCCATCTGCTCCTACTCCCTTGCGTACCATATCTACATCCGCCCCTACCAGCTCGCACATGTTGGCAATCTCGTTCATGAACGTGATCTTAGTGGCTAAAAATGAGTTGGCTGCATATTTGGTTAGCTCGGATGAGCGTTCGTCCATATATAATATAGGGTTGCCCTGGCGTACGTAAGGTGCATATAAATCGCCCATTACCTGGCGGGCTTTTTCATCCGTTGTACCGATCACTACCCTATCCGGTTTCATGAAGTCTTCTACGGCTACACCTTCGCGTAAAAACTCGGGGTTGGATACTACAGCGAAGGGAACATCGGTATTGGCTTTCATCACTGCGGTTACCTTATCTGCCGTACCTACCGGTACCGTTGATTTGGTTACGATCACTTTATATTCGGTGATCAGTTTGGCTATATCTTTTGCCGCGCCAAGCACATAACTCAAATCGGCTGCTCCATCGGCTCCCGGAGGCGTTGGTAACGCCAAAAAGATCACTTTGGCCGGGGCTATTGCTTCGGCAAGATTAGTGGTAAAGGTTAGCCTTTCCTGTTTAATGTTACGCAGAAATAAAATATCAAGACCCGGTTCATAGATCGGCATCTCGCCATTCCGCATCTTGTTTACTTTTTCTTCCACAATATCTACACAGGTTACTTCATTTCCCGTTTCGGCTAAACAAGTTCCCGTTACCAGGCCCACATAGCCTGTGCCAATTACTGCAATTTTCATAGTGTTAAATGTGTTTTAAATTAAGGTTAGCAATATTTGTATGATCAACCATATAACCAGCTTATTATAGCACCGGGCGGGCCATAAAACTAATATTGTAATTATTGTTATTACTTTTATGCCCGGCTAAGATAATCATTCAGCGTTAAAATTGATGTTATTATATAATATAGGTATCAAATTATATTCCCTTTTTATCCGTTTTGCCTCGCTATTTAACAATAAGGCAAAACTTTGGATTGCAGGACGTAAAAACATTGTTTTTGTACGTATGGATAGCAGTGTTTGGTTTCATTTTGCTTCACTTGGCGAATTTGAGCAAGGAAGGCCCATACTGGAAGCTATGAGAAATTTACATCCCGTAAAGAAAATAGTAATCACTTTTTTTTCTCCTTCGGGATATGAGATCAGGAAAAACACCCCATTGGCCGACTATGTTTACTACTTGCCTTTGGATACCGCCCGAAACGCCCGCAGGTTTATTGATACCATTAACCCCAAAATTGTCATTTTTACTAAATACGAGTACTGGTTCCATTTTTTTAATGAAGCAAACAAGCGTAACATCCCTCTGTATATCGTATCGGGCATCTTCAGACCCGAACAGGTGTTTTTTAAATGGTATGGCGGTTTTAACCGCAAAATATTAACCCTGGTAAGCCACTTTTTTTTACAGGATAACAGGTCTAAGCAGCTATTGGAAAACATAGGCATTACCAATACATCGGTGAGTGGTGATACCCGTTTTGACCGCGTTTGGGCCAATGCACAAAATCCTAAACAATTGCCCCTGATTGAAGAATTTAAAAACGGGCACAAACTGTTTATCGCGGGCAGCACCTGGCCGCAAGATGAAGCCCTCCTGGCTAAACTGGTAATCCAATATCCCGACTGGAAATTCATCTTCGCTCCGCATGAAATACCGGAAGAAAAGATCAATAACTTGATAGAGTTGCTTCCGGAAGGAAAAGCCATCACGTTTTCACAGCTAAAAACCGAAGCCGAAGGTCTGAAGTCGGGAGATTTTATTAACCAATCGCTTACATCTAACAATCTTCAATCGCTGGTGATAGATAATATTGGCATGCTTTCATCGCTTTATGCTTATGCCGACGTTGCTTACATAGGTGGCGGCTTTGGCGTGGGAATTCATAATACCCTGGAGGCAGCCGCATTCGGTCTACCGGTTATTTTTGGCCCTAATTATCAGAAATTTAACGAAGCCAAGGAACTTATAGCCATTAAAGCTGGTTTTAGCATCAGCAATGAAACAGAATTAAAAGATATTGTTGACACACTGGTTAATGACGAGGCGTTTTATAATATTACCCGTAAAAAGGTATTTAATTATGTGAAGGAAAACGTAGGGGCTACGGACATGATCATGAAGTATATCGATAAATAAAAAAATGTCATTTATCATATGAGGAACGGGTGAGAAATCTTGTACACCCGGTAAGTAAACCATGTATGGTGGATTTGCAGGAAGCAGAAGATTTCTCTTCACGCCCCGCTTCGCCACCTCCGCCGTTCATCGAAATGACAATTTATAAAAAGACTATTCCATCATTCAAAACAAAACATGGTTGTTTACTGTACAAAAGCCATAAATTCTTAATATTGCCTTAATGGGGTTTTTACATCTGCCCGGCTTGGGCAAAGCACATTTTCACGAGTATGGTACCGGTCAAAAGCCGCTGCTGGCCTTTCATGGCTATGGCATGACAGGGAAGCAGTTTCATGTACTTGATCAATCTATCCTACCCCAATATCATATCTATGGTTTCGATCACTTTTTTCATGGCGAAAGCAGGCTGGATGGCTGGACAGAACAACAGATCGTGGCCGGGATGCCCAAAACCATGGTACGCAGCTACATGGAAGAATGGTTTAAGCTTTACGGCCGGCAACGTTTTTCGGTAATGGGTTATTCTATAGGCGCCAACCTGGCCCTGATATTGGTTGAAGAATATGCCGATATGATCGATGATATCATTTTAATGGCCCCTGATGGCCTGGCCGTATTTAAAGGCTTTCATTTTATATTGCATAATAAGCTTGGACGCGCAATTTTCCGTACGGCCACAAAAAGCAAATGGCTGGCACCTTTTTTAGTTAAAAGCATGAAAACTGTTGGCGCTATTGACGAAAGCCTTTACCGCATAGCTTATAATGAAATTGATACCGAACAAAAACGGCTTGACACTTATTATACCCTAAATTTGATCAGGCAGTTAAAGCCTGACGTACAGAAAGTAGCACAACTAATCAATCAGCATACAATTAAATGTTTGCTGATATTTGGCAGGCATGACCAGCTATTCCCTAAATCGGCGGCAATGCCATTTTTAGGAATGCTCCATAATGCCGAAGTGCATGAAATTGAACTTGGGCACTGGTTGGTTACAAAGGCACTTGACGAGTATTTAGTTAAATAAACATGGTACCTTCGCGTAAAAAGAAATTTTGGAGTAAACTATTCATCCGTTGCGTAAAATGGTGGATCGGTCGTAATTTTAAAGAGGTTAATGTACAGCCCTTTGAGCCACGCCCGGGCCATTCAATATTGCTTTTGACCAATCATTTTAGCTGGTGGGATGGTTTCATTGCTAACCGGACAGCTGTTTATGATCTTAAAAAGCAATTCTACATCATGATGCAGCAGGACCAGTTCGATCAGCATCGTTATTTTCGGTACATTGGTGCTTACTCCATTCAAAAAGGGTCAAGGGCAATACTCGACTCGCTCAGTTACTCGGCCGGGATATTAAATGATCCTGATAACCTCATCGTGATATTTCCACAGGGCGAGCTCTATTCAAACCATGAAACGCATATCCGTGTTGAAACCGGTGTTTATAAACTGATGCGACAGATAAAAGGCCCCTGTCAGGTGGTTTATCATTGTACCCTGATCGATTACTTTGAAAGCCTGAAGCCCCGTGCCTATGTTCATTTGTTTGATTTAGGTGTTGCCGGCGAACTTAGTTTTGAGCAGTTGAAGGAGAACATTAATAACGCGCATCAGCAAGCGTTGAAGAACCAGATCAATATGGAGCACTAATTAATTGACACTAATTTCCTGAATTGTTTCGAATTGGTGCTAATTCCATTTGATAAGCCATCAGCAAATTTCGTGTAATTCGATAAAATTGTAGCCGACATGCAATACATTCGTGTAAAATATGATCCGCAATAAAGAAAACTTTTTCATGAACCGTATTGTCCATTATTATATTAAATGGATAGTTGGCAAAACGTTTCATGAACTATTGTTTAACGATATTGTGATTGATAAAAACAAATCGGTGCTGCTGATAGGCAACCATTTTAGTTTTTGGGATGGGTTGATATTATATTGCGTAAACGATAAATTGCTGAAGAAAAAGTTACATGTCATGATCCTGGAAGAGACTGCCCGTAACGAGCGCTTCCTGAAATATGTAGGTGCTTTTTCGGTAAAAAAAGATTCAAAAAGTATCATCCAATCACTTGACTATGCTGCCGGATTGCTTACCGATCCCGCAAATTTGGTTTTGATGTTTCCGCAGGGCAAACTGTATGCTAACTTTGTTACCAGCATAAACTTTGAAAAGGGGGTTATGAGGATCATTGAAAAAGCAAACGGGAATTTCCAGCTCGTTTTTGCTTCAACTTTTATTCAGTACTTTAAACATAAAAAGGCAACGGCAACCGTTTATTTAAAAAACGAACCAGAAAATTACACCGGTAAAAGCATAAGTAAATTACAAGAGGCTTACCAAAGGCATTATGAAGCCTCCAAAGCGCTGCAAACCGAATTTGATATATAAAAAGTGACCATAGCTATATTAATAACCCTCTTTTTTATCATACTCAGGTTTGCGGTAACGCTATTCAATTATATCTCCAACCCTAAGCTGCCCCATATAGGGCGGTATTATTCGGATAAAGTTTCTATCCTGATCCCTGCACGTAACGAGGCCGAAAACATATTAACCCTGTTAAATTCCATTCATCAGCAAGATTATAACAACTACGAGGTTATTATTTATGACGATGATTCAAGCGATGATACTTATCAGGTTTGTACTGAATTTGCCGCCGGTCACCCTCATTTCAGGGTGTTAAAGGGAGGTAAATTACCGGATGGCTGGATGGGAAAAAATTACGCCTGCCATCAAATGGCTAAACAGGCCGATGGTAAATACCTGCTGTTTTTGGATGCTGACGAACAAGTTAGTAACCGCCTTATCAACAGCGCGGTACACCGTATGCATTTGCACCAGCTGGGTTTACTAAGCCTGTTCAGCAATCAAACCATGCTTACCTTTGGCGAGAACCTGGTAGTACCTCTCATGCATTTCATATTGCTAAACCTGCTGCCTTTACGCCTGGTATATATATTAAAAAACGCCTCAGTAGCAGCCGCCAGCGGGCAGTTTATGTTGTTTGATGCTGCCATTTATCATAAACACCAATGGCACAAAGCGGTAAAAAACAAGGTGGTGGAAGACGTGGAGATCATGCGCCTCATAAAAGCAGAGCGTTATAATGGTGAGGCACTGCTGGCCAACGGCATGATCAGCTGCCGCATGTACCGGGGCTATGGCGAAGCTATAAACGGGTTCAGTAAAAATTTCCTGGCGGCGTTTAACTACAGCATCATTGGTTTTTTGGTGTACATTACCATCACTATTGCCGGTCCGCTGATTATCCTGACAACCCTGAACATGCCGCTGATACTTTTTACCGCAGGCCTTATTTTTCTTACGCGGATCATGATCTCCCTTTCGGCCGGTCAAAAAGCGGAGTATAACATCCTTTTACATCCTGCTCAAATGTTTAGCCTGCTGATTGTGGCTGTTTTATCCATCCAAAGGTATCTTACCAAAACCACGATGTGGAAAGGGCGAAAAATTTGAGACCCATAGCATCCGATAATTCTGTCCGGGCAAAAAACAAGATCTGTATCATAGTTATTTTCCTGTTTCATTTGGTAGGGTTGGCAGGCTTTATTATCCCCTCATTAACCGTATTATTTATAACCCTGGTACCATGGCATTTACTATTGATGCTTGGGATTATCGTTTATAGTTATGACAATTTTGACAGCAGGTTTCTGCTGTTTGCATTGACCGCCTTCGGCATCGGCTTCCTGGCCGAATATATCGGTGTACATACCGGTTGGCTCTTCGGGCATTATCAGTATGGCAGCACACTTGGCATCAAACTATTTGAAATCCCCCTGATGATCGGGGTAAATTGGTTCCTGCTGATCTATGCCGCGGGGGTTATCCTGCAGCGAAGCAGGCTTCAAAATACCTGGGTAAGGATATTTACGGGATCTATGGTCCTTACCTTGCTCGATGTACTGATTGAGCCCATTGCCATACATTTTGATTACTGGCACTGGCTGGATGCCGGCGTTCCGTTTAAAAACTATGTTTGCTGGTTTGCGCTGAGTGCATTGCTGCTTTTTATATTTGAGCAGTTTAAATTTAAGCGGCAAGCTATTGTTGGTCCGGCATTACTGATTGCACAATTTATATTTTTTGCTGTCTTGAATTTGATGTATTGAGCTAAGGGATCAACTATTTAGTGATATAATAATCATCAAAATCAACGCAATCATTACAATCAACGGTTATTTTTGCCGTAAATTAGCAGCACCATGGGAGATTATCAGTTAAAGGTTACTATTGACCAGGATTCGGGCTTTTGCTTTGGGGTGGTTTATGCCATTGATATGGCTGAGGAGATTTTAGAAGAAGATGGCTACCTGTACTGCCTTGGCGATATTGTGCATAATGACGAGGAAGTTGAACGCCTTAAAGCAAAAGGCCTGCGTATCATTGAACACGGCCAGCTTAAAGATCTCCGTAATGAAAAGGTGCTCATCCGTGCCCATGGTGAAGCTCCCGACACCTACCGTACGGCTTTAGAGAATAACATCACCCTTATTGATGCCTCATGTCCGGTAGTGCTTAAACTACAAAACCGCATCAAAACCTCATATGACTCGAACGAGAAGATCCTGATTTTTGGCAAGCACGGTCACGCAGAAGTGGTTGGCCTGCAGGGACAAACCAATGATGAAGCGATAGTTTTCCAGGATATTGCCGAGCTTGACAATGTAGAACTGCCGCACAACATTACGTTGTATAGCCAAACCACCAAGAGTATGGATAAATTCTACTCGGTTAAAGATGAGCTTATTTCACGCGGCTACGCCCTTAAGGCTAATGATACTATTTGCCGCCAGGTAAGTAACCGGGATAAAGACCTGCCCAAATTTGCAACGCGCTTTGATAAGATTGTTTTTGTATCGGGCAAGAAATCTTCAAACGGTAAGGTATTGTATGAAGTATGCCGCAAGCACAACCGCAATACTTACTTCATATCCTCAACCGACGAACTGGATAAAAACATGTTTGCGCCAAATGATACCATTGGTATTGCCGGTGCAACGTCAACCCCCATGTGGCTGATGCAGAAAGTAAAAGCCGCTATAGAAAGCTTTTAACAGCACGCTTTTTGCTGTAATAGGTAACATGCAAAAAAGTCCGTCAAATATTGGTTTATTTGTGGCCGCGCTGGTAATTGGCTGCTGGGCAACAAGCATTACATTGCTGATGCAATGGCATTTCAGCTTCGGCAATCCTCTTGTTTATGTACTGATGCTGGTGCAAATGCACCTTTATACCGGGCTGTTCATCACCGCACATGATGCTATGCATGGTACAATTTCGCCTGATAAGGGCTTAAATAACTTTGTGGGTTACCTCAGCACGTTCCTATATGCCTCGTTCTGGTACCCGCAATTGTACACCAAACATCACAAACACCATAGCCACGTACATACACATGAAGATCCGGACTATCATCAGGGCAGCTTTTTTGCATGGTATGTGCAATTTATCCGCAATTACCTGTCCATATGGCAAATTGTGGTGATGGCTGTTGTATTCAATATCCTGAAGATCTGGATCCCACAGCCAAACCTCATTATGTTTTGGGTTGTACCATCATTGCTGAGCACATTACAGTTATTTTACTTCGGTACATATCAGCCCCATAAAGGCGAACACAATAACCGGCACTTTGCCCGGAGCCAGCGCCGTAATCATTTGGCTGCATTTTTTAGCTGCTATTTTTTTGGCTATCATTATGAGCACCATGAATCGCCGGGTGTACCGTGGTGGAGGCTGTGGAAAGCCCCGTTGCCGAAAAGTAGAGATTGATCAATCTATAACCCGCAGTTCGCCATTGTATCTAATATTAAGCCCGGAAAAAAACCGTAATGACACATAAAATATATTTAGGGATGTTGCGCGGGGCAGCGTTAGGGATTGCAGCGGAAAACCCACAGCCTTGTGCAGGCCTCAGTGCGTACAGACAAGGCGAGGATTTGCAGCGTAAAGCCCGGGCCGCAGGCAACGCCCATATCATGAAACCCATTCAAAAAAGCCCTAATAATCAACACATTACAATCACATCATAATAAAAAAACGAAACAATCCCCCAAACAGACAGGTAATCGTGCAAATCTCCCTGCAAAGCTGGAGATTGCTTCGTCCCCTATAATAACGGGAGTATACTGTGACAGGGAATAAATAAACCTTACACCTCATTTATTTGTAAATTGTGACCACCGTCATAACTTACGGGGCATTTTTTGCTATTTTTGCGCCTACAGTTATGGCTAAAAAAGGAATTTTACTGGTTAACCTGGGCACCCCCGATAGCCCCAGCACAGCAGATGTAAAGCGTTATTTAAATGAATTTTTGATGGATCCGCGGGTTATTGATATCGGGGCCATTTCACGCACCCTTTTAGTTAAAGGCCTTATTGTTCCGTTCAGGGCGCCTAAATCGGCCAAATTGTACCAAGCCATCTGGGATCCTAAAACAGGCTCACCGCTGTTACACTACAGCATTTTACAACAGCGGGCCTTGCAACAGCGCCTTGGCAATGACTATATGGTTGAGTTGGCTATGCGTTACCAAAACCCTTCTATCGAATCGGCTTTGGAGAAACTGAAGGCAGCCCTCGTTGAAAGTATCCAGGTAATCCCTTTGTTTCCGCAGTATGCTTCGGCCAGTACCGGGTCTGTTTATGAAAAGGTGATGGACATTATTGGCAAATGGCCAACATCGCCAAATATTACGTTCATCAACTCTTTCCATGATAATGAGCTGATGATTGAAACTTTTGCTGATAACGCTCAAAAATATAATCCTGAAACGTACGATCATGTTTTATTTAGCTTTCACGGACTGCCGCAAAGGCAACTGATTAAAGCCGATCATACTCATAATACCTGCCTTAAATCTGCAGGCTGCTGTGAAACGCTTACTGATGCCAACAGGTTTTGCTATTCGGCACAATCGCACCATACCGCGAAACTGATAGCTGAAAAAATGGGCATTCCGAAAGAGAAATATACCATCTGCTTTCAATCGCGCCTGGGCAACGACCCATGGGTGCAGCCTTACACCAGCGAAATTGTAGCCAAACTGGCCGGTGAAGGTAAAAAACGTCTCCTGGTATTTTGTCCCGCCTTTGTAGCCGACTGCCTTGAAACCGTATATGAAGTAACTACCGAATATGGTGACGAATTTAAAGCCCTCGGCGGTGAGCATGTGCAACTGGTTGAGAGTTTGAATGATGCACCTAAATTTATTGATGCCTTAGTGCAGATGGTAAAGCCTTTTTAGGAAAACTCCCCTGTTGAATATAATTATTGCCTAACGGAGCTGTTTTATAGCATACGTTAGGCTTTTTTTATTGTATAAAAAAAGCATCTGCCCATTGCTGAACAGATGCTGTACGATTTTTATATAATTGATAGTTTAACCTACTTTTACATTCACCGCATTTAAGCCTTTTTTGCCTTGCTCTACATCGTAGGTAACGCTATCGTTTTCACGGATAGTGTCGATCAGGCCTGATACGTGTACAAAAACTTCGGCACCACCATTAGTTGGCGTAATAAATCCGAAACCTTTGGTTTCATTAAAGAATTTTACTGTTCCTTGCATTATATTTTTATTTAATTACTACAAAGGTAACATTAATTATTAACAATCAATTAAAAATAAGGCCATTACACGTTTAAAGTTTTCGGAAGTGTAATTCCCTGTTGAAAACTACGTCGTAAAAACAGCATTTATCAACTCCCGGAAGCCTTAACACTTAGTGTTTTAACCTCGTTATTGCTGTAAAGGAACACTGCTGTAAACATGATATTCGCCGGGTTTCAGCGTCATGGAATATTGCAATGATGTTACACTTATACTGGTTTTGGTAATGTTATCGTACCAGGTTCCGGTAGCCGGGAAGCTGATATTGCCGGTTTGCGGCACCACGTCAAAATTACCAACCACCTCAACATTCGCGCTTGCATCTTTTAACTGTATAGTTTTAATAGGGCCGGCAAGGTCATAAGTAGAATTGGTTGAGGCAAATACAGCGTTCTTTTCCTTCATCTTAATCATTTTAGCGTAAACACCATATAAATGCCTCCTGTTAGGATCGGTATTATAGTTCCAGTAGATGGGTTTATTGCTGGTACGGCCCCCCTGGTTAATACTTACATCATAACCAAGCTCCCCAAACTGCCATAGCATCTTAGGCCCCGGAACCGAAAACAGGAACGCGGCTGCCATTTCTTCGCGCGCCAACCCTGTGTTTTTATCTTTTACATTGTAGCTGCCAACCGCATTGCCATAACTTTCATTTTTAAACTGCAGGCGTTCTTCATCATGGCTTTCAAAATAGCCTACCAGGTTATACGGCTGCGTAAACGTATGCTGATCATAAAACAAACCCTGAAAATTGGAGTTGGTTAGCCAGCCCATAGTAGCTTCATTGGCATTATAGTTCAGGTTGTTCCAAAGCATCATGCCTTCGCCGGCCAGTTCTTTTTCTTCCTGGTTAGCCGCAAAATGTTCCAGTATTACGTAGAAATTATTATTATCGATGCTTTTGATGTAGTTGTTATAATCTTTCCAGATGGCTATACGACTGGCATCATATTGGCTCCATGCGTTCACGGCTGCATCAGACGTTCCATAGTTAACCTGGGTAAAACCTTTTGAAAGATCAAAGCGGAAACCATCTATCTTATACTCCGTCATCCAGAATTTGAGCACGTTTTTTACAAAATATTTAGTGTCGGCGCTTTCATGGTTAAACTGGTAACCGACATTGTAAGGATGCGTTGGATCCACATTATACCAGGGATTGTTGGCCGCAGGTTTACCTGCTGTTGTATTAAAATACATCTGTACCATTGGTGATTGGCCAAAGGAATGATTAAGCACCATATCCTGGATCACCGCTATACCCCGCGAGTGGCACTCATCAATAAAAGCTTTCAAGGCGTTTTTGGTGCCGTAGTATTTATCAGGCGCAAAATAAAAAGACGGATTATACCCCCATGAAAGATTACCTTCAAACTCATTAAAAGGCATCAGTTCAATAGCATTAACACCCAGGTTTGAGAGATACTTCAAAGTATCTGTAAGGGTTTGATAGTTATGGGCATCAATAAAATCTCGTAATAATAATTCATAAATAACCAGGTTCTTTTTATCGGGGCGGGTAAAGCTGGTGTTTTTCCAGCTATACGCAGGCTGATTGGCCTGAAAAACGCTTACATTACCGGTAGTTTTCCCGGTTGGATACTTTTTTAAGTTGGGATAGGTATCTGAAGAAATGTATGAATCGTTATCAGGGTCAAGCACCTTTTCGGTATATGGATCAGCTACCTTCAATGATTTATCAATATAAAACTGATAACCATATTCAGCAGCGGGATCGATGTTATCTATTTGTACCCACCAGCGTTTGCCATCGGGCGTGTTGTTCATCACGGCCTCGGTGTCATTTACATCCCAACCGTTAAAATCACCTGTTACTGATACGGATTTTTTGCCCGGCGCATACAGGTTAAAAATTACCGATTTACCCGAATTGATAAAGGTAACCCCGTCTTTTGCACCCGCCGGCAACGCCTTTCCGGTGTTTACCACCGTATCACCGGGAACGGTTCCCGGAATTACCCGGCAAAACTTCTTTCTTTTTGCATGAAGTAAAACCGGCCAATAAAAGTCCGGCAAGTAATAAGTAAACATTTTTAATGATCATATTTTGTTATAATTGGTTTCTTACCAAAGCAATCATAGCCAACTGGTTACAGGCCATATTGCTTCAGCAATGCAATATCAGTAAAATAATTGGTAAAATTACTTTTCATCAAATTATGTATTTATCAACCGGAATAATTCGCCCTTTGGACTATCATGTCAGGACAACCTTAAAGCCCTACCTACCCGGGGAAGGCTTGAGTGGGACTAATTATTTGGCCGGCTTAACCCCTTCGCTGGTCATTATCACCCTCTTAATGCTCCCATCTTTATTGTAATACAAATAATCGATGCAAACGGAACGGTGAAAACTGCCCGCATCAGGCACTAACGCTCCGTTATGATATATAAAATACCATTTGTCTTTAAACTCAATAATAGCCTGGTGATTGGTATTGGAATTTCCAGCTATTTCGTTAATGATCCCCTTATATTCCCACGGGCCATTGATATTCCGGCTCATAGCATACGCTATTTTTTCGGGAAACTCATAGGCATATGAAAGATAATACCAGCCGTTACGCTCGTGGATCCACGGCGCTTCTGTATAATGCGGCAGGGTAATCGTTTTAATCTCGCCGTCAAGCTCGGTCATATTGCTTTTAAGTTTAGCATAATAGCAAATGCCATTTCCCCAAAACAGGTAGGCCTGCCCGTCTTTATCAATAATAACTGTTGGGTCAATATCATCCCAGGAATGCTTAACGGCTTTCGTCATATCATTGGTAACCAAAGCACTGCCGCGCGCATCCTTAAAAGGCCCGGTAGGGCTATCAGACACTGCCACCCCTATCGCCTTACCGGGAATAGTGCTGTGTTCAACAGCTACATACCAATAAAACTTACCATTCCGCTCAATCACCTGCGAAGCCCAGGCATCGGCCTTGGCCCATGCAAAGTCTTTAATGCTCATTGGTACAGGATGCTCCTGCCAGGTTACCATATCCGATGAAGAGAAGCAGGTCCAGTTGTGCATGGTATAGCCGTTATGACCGGGAGCAGCTTCATCATGTCCGGTGTACAGGTATACCTTATTCTTGTAAACCATAGCCGCCGGATCGGCAGTAAACTTATGCCTGATAATCGGGTTGCCATCGGCGTGAATGATGGTATCTCGGGCTACGGCATTGGCATGTGTCAGGCTGCCAAGTGCCAGGCCTATTGCGATGAGGTATTGTGATATTTTCATATTGTAATCGATTTAAATTCACCGACCAACAGGCCTGTGCTCCTTTTCCAATTCCCTCCCTTGGGAGGGGTGCGGCCGATAAGTGCGGTGGCAGGGAGGGGTTTCTACGCTTTTTATATTGACGAAATCCTTCTCTACACATGGGCATAGCCGTCAACTTAAGCAGCTATTGAACAAAATCCCCTCTCGAGAGGGGGCGCGGAGGGACGAGCGGCTGCAGGGGTGTGTTTCTGCTGTAGGCTTATCAAAGCAGAGACACACCCCTCCGCCCCTCTCAAGAGGGGAATCGCACCTTCCCCGCTTTTTATTCCTTAAGTTGACGGCTATGCTCCCAGGGGGAATCGCACGGCTCTACCTTGTTTTTCAGGTTAATTAATTCATTTCCCCACTACCGGCCATCCATCAACCCAATCCAGCTTCTCTATCCTCAACTTCGAAATCCCTCTATCAGCTGCATCATAGCCGTGAAAAATAATGTAATCCGCGCCGTCAAAGGTGCTTACACCGTTATGTCCAACACCGTACCAATCCTTATCGCCGGCCAGCAGGATACTGCCTCCGCCTTTATCCATAGCAATACCATCTTTATCCAGGTATGGCCCTTTTAGTTTTTTCGAGCGACCGATAATCATTTTGTAAGTACTCTTCGGTCCTTTGCAGCAATAATCTATCGAGGCAAACAGGTAAAAGTATTGATCGTGTTTAAAAATAAACGGTGCTTCAATGGCATTACCACCGGCATCAACAGGGTTACCGTCAACAGCTAGTAGATTTTCTGATGCCGCTTTTCGACGTGTAGCAATGGTCGGGATGTTGTTAGGGTCCTCTGCTACGCTCAACCTGTCTTTATTCAGTTTCACCAGTTTAAGACCATCCCAAAATGAGCCAAAAACCAAATATGGCGTGCCGTCTTTGTCCGTAATTAAATTGGGGTCGATGGCATTCCAGTTGGTTTTGCCGGGGATTGATTGAATCACCTTGCCATGATCAATCCATTTATATGCCGGATCATTGGTATGTAATGTAGTATTGGTTGCTACACCTATGGCCGAAGTGTTTTTGCCAAAGGCCGATACCGAGTAAAACAGGTAGTACAATCCATTGTAAAACGAAATATCCGGGGCCCAGATATGGCCTTTAAAACCAGGAATAGCGTCAAGAGCCCATTGCGGAGGTGCAGCAAATACCGGTTTCTCGGCCTTCCAGTGTATCCTATCTGCCGACGACCACATAGCAATGCCGTTACCCGTACAAAAGATATAATATGTGCTATCCTGCCGGGTCATTACCGGGTCGTGTACCGATATATTAGTCCTTAGTTCCTGGGCATTGCAGAAAATGCCCGGGAACAATAAGGATATGATCAATAGGATATTTTTCAAGGCTATTTATTTTTAAGCCTTACTATTTTAAACGAGTATGGCTCAACTGCCAGCTTCAGAGTATTGCCCGAAATATCAATCTTGCTTTCAACAGGGCTAACTGCCGTTGGTGCGGTCAATGAGTTTTCAGCATCCTTATTATCGGATTTCAGTGTTGTAACTGTCGCTTGTTTCTGATAACCTTTCGAACCTGTAATTTTAAAGCTCACGTTTTGCGCTGATGTGCCGGTGTTCACAAACTTGATCACCAGTTCGTTGGTATTCTTGTCCAAACTCGCGGTAGCATAGCTATCATTTTGCCCGGCTACAGCTTCGTTATTCAATGTAAGCGGTACTACGTCTGTTCCTTTATTAATGGAGAACAGTTGCTGCACATAGTAATTTGGTGTGGCATAACTTTTCAGGTTATCAAACCAGATGAGGTTTGGTGTCCACTGCCAGCCTTCCACATGAGCAAAAAGCGGGGCGTATGAAGCCATGTTCACCACATCGGCATTACGCTCCAAACCGGTCATGAAGGCCGCTTCAGATAATGCGCACTCCCAATTGTTTTTGTTATCGGGATTTACGGTTGATTTACTTTGCGCGGCATATTCACCGGCGAAGATCTTAGGACCTTTACGGTCATAGTTATCATAACGACGGGCATTATCCCTGAACCATTTTGAAGGCGCATAATAATGCTCATCCAAAATATCAGCACCTAAACTGCGGAATGTTTTATTTAACAGGTCAAACTCTTTACCATCAGGCGATGGGCCTAAAGCAGATACAATCTTGATATCCGGGTATTTAGTTTTGATAGCTTTAGTGAAAATTTTCCAGCGGTCGATATATTGCGGGCCCCATTGTTCATTACCCACACCGATCATTTTTAAATTAAATGGTGCCGGGTGACCGAGATCGGTACGCAGCTTGCCCCATTTGGTGCTGGCATCGCCATTGGCAAACTCAATCAGGTCGAGCGCGTCCTGTACGTAAGGATCAAGTTTATCCAAAGGCACCAGCTCACCGGTGTTGAATTCGCAGGCCATACCGCAATTCAGGATAGGCAGGGGCGAAGCGCCAATATCCTCGGCAGTCATGAAATACTCCATAAAGCCCAGACCGAAAGTTTGGTAATAATCAGGCGTTGGACGGTGTTTAAACTCGGTATTCCAGCGGTTAATGATATTCTCGCGTTTATCAACCGCGCCGATAGTTTTTTTCCACTGATAGCGGTTGCTCAACTCGCGGCCTTCAACAATACATCCACCGGGGAAACGTAAAAAACCGGGCTTAAGATCAGCCAATCGCTGTACCAGGTCGGCACGCAGGCCACCCGGGCGGTTTTTCCAGGTGTGCTCGGGGAATAGCGAAATCATATCGAGGTCGATTACGCCCTTACCGCTCATCCAAACATATAACTGTGCTTTCTGCGTTGTAGCGTCCGATTTAAATTTCACACTGTAACGGTTCCATTCTTTATCAGTTGGCGTAAGTTCGGCTTTACCTATAACGGCATCGTTATCGCCGTGCAGCTCAATATTCAGTTTTACGTTGGTATCACCTTCCTGTTTGGCTATCACCGAAAAGCTGTATTCCTCGCCTTCCTTAACCCCCATCCCGCGAAAGCCTTCATTCGAGAAACCGTAAAAACCGGCATCAGTTGTGATATAGCTCTTTATAAAGTGCGCATTCTCAGGGCGTTCAACGGCACGGTTTATTACTTCTGTACGACCGTCACCGCCGTCCTTTTTATGTTCCTTCCATCCCATTAAAGGCATATTGAACTCAAACGAGCGGTTTTTCACCAATTCGGCATAAACGCCGCCATCGGCAGCAAGGTTAATATCCTCAAAAAATATCCCATACATGGTTGGTTGAATGTGTGCCTTCACCTTATCAGCCGCTATGGTAAATTGTGTTTGCGCATGCACTGCGGTAAAAGTGCCGGCAGCACACAGCATTAAAAAAGCTCTTTTTAGCATCGCTTATTTATTTGGAGAATTTGTAAATGGTTACCGTATGGTAAGTTTGACCAGGCTTTAACACGGTTGAAGCAAACGCCGGCTGGTTTGGCGCATCCGGAAAATGCTGGGTTTCCAAACAAAACGCCGAACGGTAAGGATAGGCTTTGCCGCCTTTACCATCTTTGGTTTCGCCGGTTAAAAAGTTGCCCGAGTAAAATTGCAAGCCGGGCTCTTCGGTGAATACCTCCATAGTAATGCCGGTAACTGTACTCTTAACAGTAGCAATTGGAGTGCTAAGGTCATGCTTGTTCAATACAAAGTTATGATCATAACCTTTGCCGTTTTTCAGTTGCTCATCAGCAATGCCAATGTCTTTACCAATGGTTTTTGAAGTGGTAAAATCAAATGGGGTACCTTTAACAGGCTGCAGTTTTCCGGTTGGGATAAGCGTGGTATCCACGGGCAAAAAAGCGTCGGCATTTATTTGCAGTACGTTATCAGTAATGGTTGGATTACCGGCGCCATTGAGGTTAAAATAAGCGTGATTGGTTAAGTTAACAATGGTAGTTTTATCGGTAGTAGCTTTGTATTCAATCTTAAGCGCATTATCATCGCCCAGGGTATAAACCACCGTTGCAGTTAAATTGCCCGGATAACCGCCTTCGCCATCCTTTGAAACATAGGTAAGTTCCAGTTGTGATGCGCTCAGTTGTTTAGCCGCAAACACTTTTCCGTAAAAGCCGTTAAAACCGCCATGCAGGGTATTTACGCCATCGTTTATATCCAACTGGTAAGCTTTGCCATCAAGAGTAAATTTACCTTTTGCAATGCGGTTACCATAGCGGCCTATAATGGCGCCGAAATACGGCTCCTTTGGTTTTTGATAGCTTTTCAACGAATCGTAACCTAAAATAACATCGGTAGCTTTGCCATCTTTATCGGGTACCAGTAAGCTAACCAGCCTACCGCCATAATTGGTAACGGCCACTGTTGCACCGCTGTTATTTTTCAGGGTAAAGAGTTTTACTTTCTTCCCCTGTACATCGGCCTCAAAATTGGCCGAATCGGGTATTGACTGGGTAGTTACCGAGGTTGAATCTTTCACGGTTGAATCAGTTGCTTTTGGATTACCGTTACAAGCCGCAAAAAGCGCTGCCGAACAGCTTAACATCATTAATAAATTCTTGTTATTCTTCATAATTTGAGGTTGTTAGCTTGCTTTTTAAAGCATTTGCCGTTTAACTATTATAATTTCCGGAACAAATAAATTGGTTTAACTAATGGTTTGGGAATCAGTGAGACCAATGTATAAAAATTAATTTATAATTGTTAAAAAAACACTTAAAATATTTAATTTAAAAAAGCCCGCCTCGCGCGGGACTTTCTTATTCAAAAATCAAATATTTCAACTAAACACGTGCAGCTTTGGCATGGTCGGCCAGGAACTGCGCAAGTCCGTTATCTGTAAGCGGATGTTTTAGCAAAGCGGTAATAGCACTCAGCGGACCGGTTATCACATCGGCACCCAGCTTAGCGCAGTTAACGATGTGCATAGCATGGCGTACCGAAGCTGCCAGGATCTGTGTTTCATAACCGTAGTTATCATAAATCAGCCTGATATCTTCAATCAGTTGTAAACCATCTGTTGAGATATCATCTAAACGGCCAATAAATGGTGATACATAAGTAGCACCAGCCTTAGCCGCCAACAGGGCCTGACCTGCTGAAAACACCAGCGTACAATTGGTTTTAATTCCTTTTTGCTTAAAATATTTTAAAGCTTTTACGCCATCTTTTATCATGGGCAGCTTTACCACAATGCGCTCGTGAAGGGCAGCCAGCGCTTCGCCTTCGGCAACCATCTCGTCAAAAGTGGTTGATATAACTTCGGCACTTACATCGCCATCGGTAATTTCACAAATGGCTTTGTAGTGGTTAATGATATTTTCATGGCCGGTAATACCTTCTTTAGCCATCAATGATGGGTTGGTGGTAACGCCGTCTAATACACCCAAATCGTGGGCTTCTTTAATTTGTGCCAGGTTGGCCGTGTCGATAAAAAACTTCATTTTATAAATTATTGTACTTACCAGAATTTAGCATAAAGCATGGTAAGCAGGATCAGTGTAACTACAATTAATGCCATAGTTGATTTTTCAACCTTGAACATACTACGCGGAATTTCAAATGCTTTCGGATTAACTTTCGGACCGGCAAGGCTTATGGCCACCATCACAATAATGGTAAACATGAAAGATAGCCCCATACAAATCAGGAACGGAATCTCATAGCCGCCTTTTCCATTAGGGAAAGCTGTATAAAGCAGGGTTTCGTTACCAAACAATTTTGGTGCATAGTTATTGAACAATACCGACATGCCAAAGCCTGTCAAAATACCTGCAATAGCGGCTGCGCCTGTGGTACGTTTCCAGAAGAAACCTAAAATAAAAATGGCGAAGATCCCCGGGCTGATAAAGCCGGTGTATTTCTGGATAAAGGTGAAGCCGCCTTCGCCGCCTATGCCTAAAAGATCTTTCCAGGTAAGCATGATAGAGAACACTAATGCAGCCAAAATAGTAAGCCTGCCTACATTAACCATACTTTTTTCACTGGCCTCTTTACTGATGTGTTTTTTGTAAATATCAAGCGTAAAAATAGTACTGATACTGTTAGCCTTACCCGCAAGCGAAGCCACAATAGCAGCCGTCAAAGCCGCAACAGAAAGACCTTTCAAACCGGTTGGCAAAAAGCCTAATATAGCCGAGTAAGCATTATCCGAATTAAAGTGACCACCCGATGCCATTTCTTGTTGCAAGCCACCGTTTTTGTACAATACGTAAGCAGCAATACCCGGTAATACCACTATAACAGGCATAGCCAGTTTCATTAAACCTGCAAAAAGGATCCCTGTACGGGCAGTTTTCAGGTTAGCACCCAAAGCCCTTTGTGTGATGTATTGGTTACAGCCCCAGTAGTTCAGGTTCACTATCCACTGACCGGCAAAATACATAGCAATACCAGGCAGCGCAAGGTATTTGTTGATCTCTGCCTGCGGAGCGCCCGGTTTAGGTTTAGCCATCATCATTTTAAAGTGATCTGGTGCATCGCTCATCATTTTATTTAGGCCCGCCATGGCGTCTTTGCCCAAACCAAAATGCTCGCTAACCAAAGTAAGCGCTATATAAGTGGTAGCCAAACCGCCAACAACCAGCACCAATACCTGTATAACATCGGTAAAACCGATCACCTTCATACCGCCAAGGGTAATGAACAAGGCAAAAATAGACAGCGCGATAATGATCTCGTGCAGGTATCCGCCACCCATTAAGTTGTTAATGGCCAATGCACCCAGGTAAAGTATAGAAGTTAGGTTAACTAACACATACAACAATAGCCAGAAAATGGCCATGATAAAACTTACCGTTTCATTATACCGCGTATGCAGAAATTGCGGCATGGTGAAAATCTTATTTTTGAGGTATACCGGTATAAACCATACAGCCACAATAATCAGCGCTATGGCAGCAACCCATTCGTAAGCTGCAACGGCCAAACCCACGGCAAAACCCTGTCCGCTGGTGCCTATAAATTGCTCGGCAGATATATTCGACGCGATTAGCGAAGCACCAATGGCCCACCATGTAAGCGACCCCTCGGCCAGGAAAAAGTCGTGACTATCAGATACGCCTTTGATCTTTTTACGGCTGTATACCCAGTACCCGTAGCTCGTAACTACAATAAAATAGATTACGAAGATCACGTAATCGATAGTGGAAAATTTGTTCATTATTTGGTTTAAATTAGTTGCCCCTCCCAACCCTCCCCTTAAGGGTGAGGGCTTTTTAAAGCATTGGTTAAGTTTATACTCTTCTCATTTTTTTTGAACCTGAATTTGCCGAATTAAAGGATTAACAGAATGCTAATCTAATTCGACAAATTCTTTAATTCCAAGAATTCGAGTTCAGACTACTCCGAAATCCCACATCCGAAATCTCAAATTCACATGGCGTTGCCTGCGGCCGGGCTATCCGCTCATACTGCACAGGCCTTAGCCACGTGGCCGGTATCCGCTTCTATCCCTAACGCGAAACAGCGCAGAACTTAAGACTTACGAAGTTTTAAAAACTTCGTAAGTCTTTAAAAAAAACGCCGCCGCTCGGCTCCAGCCGAGTGGCTATTATCCCCAGGCCTCTGGCCTGCTACTCCAATCCCGGCGGCCAGAGGCCGCTTAATAGTTGCCACTCGGCCGGAGCCGAGCGGCGACCATCTTATATTTTTTTCAAGTCTCCCCTTCTGGGGGAGATTTAGAGGGGGCTGGGGCTATTTATACGCCGCGTCATTCCACCTGATCTCGTTCCTGAACTGATCAAGCTTGGTGTCTTTGCCTATACGCAAAAACTCAATACCAGCCATATCAGCGAAATCATTGATCAACTCGGCCGACAGGTTTTGGCTGTATGCGGTGTGGTGTGCACCACCGGCGTAGATCCAGGCTGCGCAACCGGTTTTCATATCCGGCAGTGGTTTCCAAAGCACCCTTGCAACTGGCAATTTCGGTAGATCTTCAACCGGCTCGATGGCTTCAACCTCGTTAACAATTAAACGGAAACGGTTGCCCATATCCACAATTGAAGCATTGAGCGCAGCACCACCGGCTACATTAAATACCAAACGTGCAGGATCCGCCTTGCCACCAATACCTAAGGCATGTACTTCTAATGCTGCTTTACCATTAGCTAAGCTGCTATCAACCTCGAGCATGTGTGAGCCTAAAACCAAGGCATTGTTCGGATCGAAGTGATAAGTATAATCTTCCATGAAAGCGTTACCGCCTGGTAAACCAGCACCCATTACTTTGAATGCACGTACCAGGGCAGCAGTTTTCCAGTCGCCTTCACCAGCAAAACCGTAACCATCGGCCATTAAGCGCTGCGAAGCAATACCCGGTAACTGGATCATGCCGTGCAGGTCTTCAAACGTATCGCTGAAACCTTTGAAGCCGCCATCTTGTAAAAATTTACGTAAGCCAAGTTCAATTTTAGCAGCGTCATAAACCGACTGATACCTCGCACCGCCTTGCTTAAGGTCATCGGCCATAGTGTAAGTAGCCTCGTACTCATCTGTAAGGGCTTTAACCTCAGCATCGCTGATGCTGTCAACAACGGCAACCAGATCGCCGATACCATAAGTATTTACCGCGAACCCAAATTTCAATTCGGCCTCAACTTTATCACCATCGGTAACAGCTACAAAGCGCATGTTATCGCCAAAGCGAACAAACTTAGCGCCTTGCCAATCGTACCAGCCGGCAGCCGCGCGGCTCCAGCTTTCAATGTCTTTCAACACTTCGCCATCCTGCCAGTGGCCAACAACCACTTTACGGTTCATGCGCATGCGTGATACCATGAAACCAAACTCCCTGTCGCCATGGGCGCTTTGGTTCAGGTTCATGAAATCCATATCAATTGAACTCCATGGAATATCGCGGTTATATTGGGTATGCAGGTGCAGCATCGGTTTTTTAAGGATGCTTAACCCACGAATCCACATTTTAGCAGGCGAAAAAGTATGCATCCAGGCAATAACACCGATACAGTTTTCGGCAACGTTAGCCTGCTGTAAAGTGTTATAGATTTCTTCGGTTGATTTAACAACTGGTTTGTACACTACCCGCACAGGAATATTGGCAGCGCCATCAATACCTTTAGCAATTTCCTGCGAGTGCTCGGCAACTTTTTTCAGTGTTTCTTCTCCGTATAAATTCTGGCTCCCGGTTATGAACCATACTTCAAATGTTTTCAGATCGATCATTATAATTAATTATTGATTTAGCGAATGAGTGATTTAGTGAATTGGTTTAGTTTTTTGGCGACAGCCTGAATAATGCTGCGCCGTGCTTGTTTATTTTTTGCTGATAGCTTGTTTTGTACTGGCCAACATCCTGTTTTTTCCACAGGTCACGTACGGTTACCTTGCCTTTCAGGCCCAGGTCTTTGAAGTTCAGGGATACGGATTTATCATCATCGCCGATATTGAAAAAGGCGGCATAAATATCCTTGCTGTCGGGAATCTGCGAATACCAGATCATGGCGCCATCTTTTTTATATAGCTGCTTAGGGTTCGATCCTTTTTGGTTTACCGCAATTACCTCATCATTGGTAAAAAGTTTCAATTCAAAATCACGGTTTTCGGGCATGTTACCACCAATCATCAGCGGCGAACGGAAGATGCTCCAGAAGGTCATGTGGGTATATTCCTCATCCTCGGTAAAGCGGCTGAAGCGCTCCTGTCCTACCGGGCCGCGTTTACTTAGCTTACCGATCTGGATCATATCGCAATCGGGCCAGTGGCCGGGGCCGCCAATGCCTTCCCAGCTTTTGGCATATTCAAACATATGCAGGATCTCTTTCCAGTTATCCCAAAAATCATCAGCCATGCGCCACATATTGGCATATTTGGTAGCATGAGCCGCTTGCGCAACCGGGGTTTCACCGGGCGATAAGCTTAATACAACAGGCCTGCCGCATTGCTGAATGGCTTTCTGATAACCTTCAACCTCGGCATTACTATATGGGCGTGAAAGGTCATCTACCTTAATAAAATCAACTCCCCACGAAGCATAAAGCTCCAGCAGCGAGTTCAGGTATTCCTGGGCGCCGGGCTTTTTCATATCCAGCCCGTACATGTGGTTCATCCATGGGCATTTTGAGTTGGTGTCAGCCACCATATCGGCAGTAATGCCATTGGTACCTTTAACCGGCGATTTTGACCAAACAGCTTGTCTCGGGATGCCGCGCATAACGTGGATGCCGAATTTTAAGCCTTTGCTGTGGATATAATCGCCCAGCGGTTTAAAACCGTTACCGCCAAATGCTGATGGAAATTTAGTGGGTTGCGGAGTTAACCTTCCCCATTTATCCATAGTTAACCATGGAACATATGAACCATCCTGTAAACGCAATTGGAAGGGGTTGCCGATATTGCTGCCCGGAGGGTTATCGTACGACCATAAAAAGTCGACTACCACATACTCCCAGCCATGTTGTTTCAGATGCTCTGCCATGTAATCGGCATTAGCTTTTACTTCATCTTCATGTACTGCCGAACCAAAACAGTTATAACTGTTCCAGCCCATTGGCGGTGTAGCTGCCACCTGTGCCGATAAACGGGTGCAGGCAAAAAAACAAAGCAGCAGGAAAAACAGGTTTATTTTTTTCATCAGGCTTATTGTCCGTAATATGAATCGGGTCCGTGTTTACGTTCGTAATGCTTTTTAATTAGTGCATCCTTTAAGCGGGGGGCACTTTTATCAATTTGTTCGGTAAGGTAGGCCATTTGGGCTACAGCTTCCAGCACAGCGCTGTTGTAAACCGCTTTTTCGGCAGTTTTACCCCAGGTAAACGGGGCATGGTTGCCCACCAACACCATTTCAACCTCTTTATAATCCAGGCCTTTTTCTTCAAAGCATTCCATGATCTGGAAACCGGTTTGATACTCGTAGTTACCTTTAATCATTTCGTCATTCATGGGTGGGGCGCAAGGGATATCAACCGTTAAATGATCTGCATGGGTAGTACCGAAGATCGGGATATCACGTTGCGACTGTGCCCAGGCTGTTCCGTAGGTAGAGTGCGTATGCACAATACCGTTGATGCCTTCCCAGTGTTTATAAAGTACGGCGTGTGTTTTGGTGTCACTTGACGGGCGAAGGTCACCTTCAACGGTGTTACCATCAAAGTCAACGATTACCATTTTCTCCGGCGACAAATCCTCGTAAGGTACACCGCTTGGTTTAATGGCGAATACACCTAATTCCCTGTCGGCGGCACTTACGTTACCAAAAGTGAACAGCACCAGGCCCAGTTTGGGCAGCTGCATATTGGCATTATAGGCACTAAGCCTTATATGATCATATTTACTCATGTCTTTATTAAGCGTTTTGCAGTTCAGGATTATTTTTCAAAGCAACTTCGGCAGCTACAAACTTGCCCAATATGCTGTATTGGTTATAGCGTTGCTGATAAACTTCCTTCAACGCGATGTTTGGCTCATAAACCACGTCAAAGCCGCGGCCCATGGCTGTCATAGCCTCTTCGATAGTTGGGTAGATACCGGCAACCACCGCAGCAAACATCGCAGCGCCCAAAGCACAGGTATGTTTAAACTGGTGAATGCGGATAGGCATTCCCAAAACATCAGCCATCATTTGCATCACGAAAGGTGATTTTTTTGCTACGCCGCCGATACCGATGATCCCTTTAACCGGGATACCCTCGCTGATAAAGCGGTCAACAATGCTCTTGGCACCAAAGCAGGTGGCCTCGGCCAGCGCACGGAATACCCGTGGTGCATCGCTGCCTAAACCCAAACCGGTAATAGCTCCTTTTAATTCCTGGTTGGCATCCGGTGTACGCCTGCCGTTAAACCAATCAATAGCCAGCTCATTGCTTTCTTCGATGGGTAACAATGCTGCCTGCCTGCTCAATTCAGGGATGATCATTTCTGAAATTTCTTCCTTCAACGCTTCGGCAGTGGCCGCGTCAATTACCTGCGATTGTGAAAGCAGGTTATTTAATGGCCAGGCCAGGATGTTTTTGAACCAGGCATAAGTATCACCAAAAGCCGATTGACCAGCCTCTAAACCTGCCATTCCCGGAATAACCGAGCCATTCACCTGTCCGCAGATACCGCGTACCAGTTTGCCTTCCATCTCTGATGTTGGGGCAACCAGGATATCGCAGGTTGATGTGCCCATTACCTTGCTCAGGTGATAAGGCTCAATCTGACCGCCAGCAGCGCCCATGTGCGCGTCAAAAGCGCCGGTACCTACAATCACATCGGTTGAGAGTCCCAATATCTCCGCCCACTCCGCGCTAAGGTTTCCGGCTGCTTCATCGGCCGTGTATGTATCTTCATATAATTTATCCCTGAAACCAGCCAGCACCGGATCAAGAGAAACAAAAAATTCTTCAGGAGGCAGGCCATTAAATTCTTCGGCCCAAAGGGCTTTGTGACCAGCAGAGCAACGGCCGCGTTTAATGGCCTTAACATCGGTACCACCGGTTAACAGGAAGGGGACCCAGTCGCAATGCTCGACCCATGAGGCAGCAGCATCACGTACACTTTTATCAACCCTTAGTACATGCAGCAGTTTAGCCCAAAACCACTCTGACGAGTAGATACCGCCAACATATTTCAAATAATTGGTATCAAATTTTGCAGCATGCTCATTAATCTGTGCTGCTTCTTTAACCGAAGTATGATCTTTCCACAACACAAACATGGCGTTGGGGTTGGTTTCAAAACCTGGAGTTAAAGCAAGCGGTGTTCCTGTAGCATCAACCGCAACGGGGGTTGAGCCGGTGGTATCAACAGAAATGCCTTTTATATTTTTTGCAATGGCTTCACCGCCGGCCTGTGCAATACAATCTTTAATGGTGGATTTAAGTCCGTCGATATAATCCTGCGGATGCTGACGGAACTGGTTTTCGGCAGGAACGCAATACTTGCCGTCGCGCCAGCGGGGGTAATTAAATACTGATGATGCTATTTCTTCTCCGTTGGCCGCGTTTACTATCACGGAGCGCACGGAGTCAGACCCGTAATCAACCCCGATCACTAATTGGTTATTGCTCATATAAAGATTTATAATTATTGTCGAAATAACACTTAATTTTTGACAAAGAAAAATTTTATTTAAAATTTTATTCAGATAAAATGCATTATTTACTTAAAGGAACCTTTTGGCCTGTAAAAAAGTCATTACATAGTTCAAGTACCTGTCGAAAAAATCGCCGGTACGTCTATTCAGCCCGGCAATAATTAGTGTTCTTTTAACAATATAAAATAAGCTTTACAAAACGGATTGGCTGTTTTGGGGGTGGTAAAACGTTTAATTTACTCATACAGTATATAGCATTGCCGTTACTAAAAATGAATCCGGCGCACTGGGAAAATCAAATAACATCTTTGCCCTTGTGACAACACTTTTCCGGCAAACCAATAAAAAAGCGGAACAGCCAATCATGACCAATTCCGCTTAAAACTGTAACAAAAACTATCTGATTATTTAACGCCATTTGCCGCGTCGATGATCACTTTAGCAACTGCCTCAGGCTGCGAAATGAAGATCACGTGGCTGCCTTTTACCTCTGTTACTTTTGCACCGGCACGTTTATACATCGTGCGCTCAACATCGGGCACAATGCTTTTATCTTCGGTGGCCACTATAGCATAGCTTGGTTTGGTTTTCCATGCCGCTTCGGCAACAGGCGTAACAAAGCATTGAACCGAAGTTGGTCCTTGCGATGCAAACATAAAGTCGGCTTCGGCTTTACTTAAGTCGCCGGCAAAACCGCCATGAAATTTGGCTTTATCATAGTAAACAAAACCTTTATCATCGGGCGGCAAAATACCATTTTCGGGAGCCGGAGGTGCCGACTGTACCCATTTAATCGTATTTTCCCCTTTATCGGGCATAAACGCGGCTATATAAACCAACGCTACTACTTTTGAATTATTACCGGCTTCAGTAATTACCGTACCACCATAAGAGTGGCCTACCAATACCGTCGGTCCATCCTGTTTATCCAGAATCCGGTTGGCGGCGTCAACGTCGTCCTTTAAAGAAGTAAGCGGATTTTGCACCACGGTAACATTATAACCTTTTTTTGTAAGGATATTGTACACGGCCTTAAAGCCCGAGCCATCGGCAAAGGCGCCGTGCACTAATACAATGTTTTTTACGGCCTGTGCCTGGGCGGCGGCCTTAAAAGTAAAGGCAAACAAGCTGCCCAATAAGATAGTCGCCGCGATTAAATGTGCTTTTAAGCGGCCTTTCATGAATTTTGTGTTCATTTGTTACTGGAGTTTAAGTTTCATAAATAATACTGTTGACAGCACCATTTCAAAGCTTGCTCCAAAAACACAAAATACTATTAATCAATGCATTAATTAAAATACAACTACCCAACATTTACGATATATCGGGTTTTACACGATAGCTTTCTCCATATATCATTACCCACTGTTAGCTATTCGCCATGGCAACAATATCTTTTCCATCTAATATCCAGCGGCCGGCGCCGCGGTTCGCGGTATTGATCATGGCTTTCCCAACTTCCTCAAGCGTAATAAAACCTTTTGGGTAAATAAGGCGGCCTATGGGGTACATCCAACTGATGTATTTATAAAATGGCAGGATATTTTTTGCCCCCTTAAAGCTTTTCATAAATCCCGGCCTGAAGTTGAATACCTGTTTGAAGGGCAGCTTCATCAAATCATTTTCGGTTTTGCCTTTTACCCGGGCCCACATACTGCGGCCTTTTTCTGTACTGTCTGTACCGGCACCAGATACATAACAAAAGGTCATATCCGGATTAATTCGGCTCAAAATTTCGGCCACGTGCATGGTTAGCAGGTAAGTTACTTTATAATAAGCTTCTTCGCTCATCCCTACCGACGAAACGCCTAAACAAAAAAAGCAGGCATTGTAACCTTCTAACTGATCCTGAATGGGTGTAAGGTTAAAAAAATCAGTATGTATAATTTCCTTTAGTTTAGGATGTGTTACACCGCAGGGTTTACGGTTAATAACTAATACTGCTTCAACCTTATCGCTCAATAAGCATTGGTGCAATACACCCTCGCCTACCATGCCGGTGGCACCCGTGACAATTACTTTTATTTTATTAGCTGTTTCCATGATACTGATGTAGCCGATTATACCTTTAAAATATTGTATCTTATAGCAGATTTATTTACCTATTCCTATACCGTATGTTAATTATATGTTACAATACAAACAATTATATAACCATAACGCTTTAACAATAAATTAGTTGAAGATGCCGAAATGGTTAAAGATAACCTTAAAGATCGCCGGAGCGCTTGTTGGTTTAATTATAATTATGTTTATTGCCCTTACTGTTTATGTTAATAATAATAAACAGAAGGTGCTTGCTATGATCACCACCGAGCTTAATAAAAACCTGAACGGCACGCTAACCATCGGCACTATTGATCCAACATTATTTAAAGGTTTTCCGGGGGTGTCTGTCGAGCTGAAAGATGTAGTACTGAAAGATAACCGCTGGGCGCAACATCATCATACATTGCTTACCGCCAAAGACCTTGAAGTATCCGTAAATGCCTCGGCCCTTTTAAAGGGCGAAGTGGTGATCAATAAAATAGATATCAGCAATGCCGATATCGACCTGTTTACCGATAGTACCGGCTACAGCAATACATCGATATTTAAAACAAAACCTAAAGTTGAAAAAGACCCAAAAGAGAAACAAACCAGCTCTTCCACACAAATTGGCAGGTTTTCGTTGAACAAGGTAAACTTTGTTGTTGACGACCGTCATGCTTACAAACTGTTCAAATTTGCAGTTAACGATATTCAGGGCCGGATGGAGTATCCTGCCAAAGGATGGAACGCCGATATCGACCTGAATACGATAGCAAACAGCTTTTCCTTCAATACCAAAAAGGGAAGCTTTATGAAAAACAGGCTTTTAAAGGGGCATTTTGATATCAGTTATGATTATGCATCGCAGGTTATTAACCTTGCCCCCAATACATTAAACATTGGCGATAACCCATTTACCGTGGGTGCACAGTTTAATCTTAAATCGCCCGAAACTGATTTCACCATTAACCTGAAAGCGGATGAAATTTTATGGAACGATGCTGCTAACCTACTGGCTGCCAACATCATCAAAAGCCTCAAAATGTTTGATCTGAAAAAGCCAATTGATGTTACCTGCGATTTGAAAGGAAGTTTTGGCGGCGGCGGCGATCCGTTGATTTACGTTACGGCCAAGGTTAAAAACAATGTGTTAACTACCCGGGGCGGCACTGTTGAAGATTGTAGTTTTAATGGCGTATTCAGTAATAACTACATCAATGGCAAAGGTTTAAATGACGATAACTCGGTTATAAAGCTTTATCATTTTAACGGCAGCTATAAGAATATTCCATTTACTATTGATACCGCATTTATCAACAACCTGAATACACCGGTGGCTACCGGGATTTTCAGATCGCGCTTTCCCGTTACCAAACTTAACCCGGTTATTGGCGATGAAAGCCTGAAATTTACCAAAGGCATTGTTGATTTAAAACTTGCTTATAAAGCCGATATTGTAAATTTTAAATTCACCAAACCCTTCGTTACTGGTAATGTAGATATTAAAAATGCGGATGTAAATTACCTCCCGCGTGGACTCATATTCAAAAACAACTCCATTGCCTTAAAATTTACCGATAAAGATCTTTATATAAATAATATCCGCCTGCAAAATGGCAGTAGCGTAGTGTACATGCAGGGTAAGGTGAGCAATTTCCTCAACCTGTATTATACCGATCCACAAAAGATTTTGATTGTATGGCAGATCACCAGTCCGCAGATACATCTTGGCGAGTTTTTAGGCTTCCTGAACAATCGCGGATACGAAAGCAGTAAAAGCAGCGGAGGAGCGGGCAAAAGGATGTCTAATGCCAAAATTACCAATCAACTTAATACCGCCTTTGATAAAGGGCAGGCCGAACTTCACCTGCGCTTAGCCAAAGTATATTATAAAAAGTTTTTGGCGACAAGCGTTAATGCCGATATCCTTTTAGCCGACAACACCATGAAAATGCGCAATGTAAGCCTTAAAAGCTCGGGAGGATCATTGAGTTTAAGCGGCCTGGTGCTGCAGGGGCCAACCAATAATTTTGCCATTAGTACAACTATTAACCACGTAAATACTAATACTTTCTTTGCATCGTTTAACAACTTCGGTCTCAAGGATTTTACCAGCGATAACTTGCGGGGTTTTCTATCGGCAAGGGTTGATATTAAAGGCGGGATCAAAAACACCGGCGACCTGGTACCGAAATCAATAAAAGGATTTGCACAGGTTAATTTAACAGATGGTGCATTGGTAAACTTTGCGCCCATAAAAAGCGTAGGCAAATTTGCCTTCCCTTTTCGCGACCTGGATAATATAACTTTTGGTGATTTAAAAGCCCGGTTTGATCTTGATGGTGATAAAATAAAAATTGCGCCCATGCAAATTAACTCGAGCGTACTCAACATGGATGTGGAAGGTACCTATTCGCTATCGCGGGGTACTAACATAGCCATTGATGTACCCTTGCGCAACCCGAAGAATGACAGCAAAATAGCAGATGAAACCGAACGTAATAAAAAACGTATGAAAGGCATAGTTTTACACATACTTGCCACCGATGGCGATGAAGGTAAAATAAAAATTAAGTGGAACAAAAACCATAAAAAAACAAAAGCAGATGATGATGAGCAGAAGTCAGATGATACCCAGCAAGCGCCTGAACCTAAACAAAATTAGTTTAAGTTCAAAAATCTTCACGTTAACCTTATTTTCATGGTGTTTAAATGACACTATAATAGCAAATAAATGCTTACCTTTGTGCTGTTCATTATAGGGTAATATGTTGATTAAACATTTAATTGGTTAGCACATTATTTTAAAACTTTTAAACCGCTCGTTCCTTACAGCAATAATATCAGAAGAAAACCCTCGTTTTAAATATTAAATACTTATCCCGGGTTCACAAATAAAGAAGGAAGCAAAGTTTAATGTAGTCTGTTTTTACCTCCGGTTGTTTAACCCGGCACATGTATCTTATTGAACCGTTTTTAGCTTATAATCTGTATTAAAAAATGAGACAACTTAAAATATCCCAATCAATCACTAACCGCGAATCGGCATCGCTCGAAAAATACCTGCATGATATTGGCAAGGTAGATTTGATCACAGCTGAGGAGGAAGTGATCCTGGCGCAAAAGATCCGTGAGGGCGACCAGGTAGCGTTAGAACGTTTGACAAAAACAAACCTTCGCTTTGTGGTATCGGTTGCTAAGCAGTACCAAAACCAGGGCCTTACCCTGGGCGACTTAATAAACGAAGGAAACCTTGGTTTAATTAAAGCGGCAAAACGCTTTGACGAAACCAAAGGCTTTAAATTTATTTCATATGCCGTATGGTGGATCCGTCAGTCAATCCTGTCGGCCATTGCCGAGCAATCGCGTATTGTGCGTTTACCATTGAACCAAATAGGTTCATTGAGCAAAATACACAAAGCAGCTTCAAAACTGGAGCAGGAATTTGAAAGACAGCCAACACCCGAAGAACTTGCAGACAACCTGGAAATTTCGGTTGATAAAATTGCCGATTCGATGAATAACGCCGGCAGGCAGATTTCAATGGACGCGCCTTTTATTCAGGGTGAAGAAAACACCTTGCTTGACGTATTGGCCAGCTCTGATGCTGCAACCGATACTGAAGTAATGGCCGATTCATTATCGCAGGAAATTAAACGCTCGTTAGGTATCCTTGCCGAACGTGACCGTGAAGTACTGATGTTATTTTTTGGCCTTGGTGGCCATGCTCCTCATTCGTTAGAGGAAATAGGTGAAAAATTTGATTTAACCCGCGAGCGTGTTCGCCAGTTGAAAGACAAGGCTTTGATGCGTTTACGCCACAATTCAAAATCAAACCTGTTACAATCATACTTAAACTAATCCAGGATATCCGCCTGAGTTTTTATACCAAAACCGCGACTGAGATTTCATTCGCGGTTTTTTTGTGGGATGATGTTTTTAATTCCCTCCCTTGGGAGGGGTGTGTTGGAATGAGCAGTGGCAGGGAGGGGCTATACGCTATTTCAAACGAATAAGCATATCGATGAAATCCCTCCCTACACCCTCCCAAGGGAGGGAATCGCACAATCCCGTACTTTTTTATTTACTCCCCACAAACTCTTTCCCGTTACGATACTGCGGCAACTCGTACCACGCCTTTGCAGGTCGGCTTGCAGGGAAGCCATGCTCGGCCCGGTAAGCCTTACGCTCGGCGGTAAAATGCCACCAGCTTTTTCCGGTGTCGCCATGCTTAATATAGTGTGATAATAATCGGTATGAATCCTCCACACATGGATCGGCCCAGGCGCCTACGTGGCGTTCAAATGCATTAAAAAGTTCAACTGGGTCTTTGCCTTTTAATTGTTCTAAAGAATAATAGCCTTGCTGTATCAGCTCAGTCGCAAAATTGATCCCTAATGATGGGATACTTTGAAATTCAATCAATGCATTTATCTCCCTGGCGCGTTCGGCATCTGCATTTAATATCATTGCAACTTCATCCGGGGCGAAGGTAACGAGATCGGCAATCTTGGTTTTTTGAGCCCGGAGAATAGCTTTTTCTTCTGCTGTAAGGAGCAGATTAATGGATTTCTTCATAATTCAGGCGGATATAACAACTAATTTAGAAAGGAATTATGAAAAATAAAAAAGCCTTCCAAACTAAATTGAAAGGCTTCGGACATCCGCACATTTAAAATCTGTACAGGTGCAATCAAAATTTATTTCATCAGCTTGATAAAGTCATCAAACAAATACCTTGAATCGTGCGGACCAGGTGACGATTCAGGGTGATATTGTACCGAGAAAGCTTTTTTGCCTTTTACACGAATGCCTTCGATGGATTGGTCGTTCAGGTTAACGTGGGTGATCTCTACCTTATCCGAAGCGCGTACAGCTTCCGGTACTACACCAAAACCGTGGTTTTGTGAAGTAACCTCGCAATGGTTAATGATGATGTTTTTTACCGGGTGGTTTAAACCACGGTGACCGTTAAACATTTTTTGAGTTGGGATATCGTTAGCCAAAGCCAGCAACTGGTGGCCTAAGCAAATCCCGAACATCGGCTTATCAGCAGCTAAAATTTCTTTTACAGTTTCAACCGCGTAAGGCATAGCTGATGGATCGCCGGGGCCGTTTGAAATAAAGTAGCCTGTAGGGGCAAAATCTTTTTCCATTTCGGCGTAGGTTGTTTTAGCCGGGAATACTTTGGCATAAACCTCGCGCGAATCAAAATTGCGAAGGATGTTTTTCTTTACACCAAGGTCAAGCACCGCTACACGGTAAGGAGCATCTTCGCTGCCAAAAGTATAAGTTTCGGTAGTTGATACCTGCGATGAAAGCTCCAGGCCATCCATCGAAGGCACCAGGTCAAGCTTTGCTTTCAGTTCATCCAGATCCAATATTTCTGATGAAATGATGGCATTCATAGCGCCTTTATCACGAATGTGGCGAACAAGCTGACGGGTATCTATATCAGATATACCAACTATGTTTTGCTCCTGGAAATAATCCTGTATCGATTCATCGGCCTGTTTACGGCTGTAGGCAATGTTATAATTTTTGCAAACCAGACCTGCAATCTGGATCCTGCCCGATTCAACCTCTTCATTAGCAATACCGTAGTTACCAATGTGCGCATTGGTGGTTACCATAATTTGCCCAAAGTATGAAGGGTCGGTAAAAATTTCCTGGTAGCCGGTCATGCCGGTATTAAAACAAATCTCGCCGGTGGTAGTACCCATTTTGCCAGCAGCTTTACCGTAAAAAACGGTGCCGTCGGCAAGCAGCAATATAGCCGGTAATTTGGTGAAATAATTCATCGCTTAAAAAAATTGAAAGGGTTAAATGATCGGATCGCCTGGTTCAAAGCCCCGTGAAAACTGATAGAAATATTGAAGTAAGGAACTTCCGGATTCACGGCGCAAAAGTAGAAAATAATTTCGGTATTCGGATGTGAGATTTCTGATTTATTTTGATTTCGGATTTCGAATGTGGGATTTCGGATTTATTAGTAATGAATACGCTCCCTGCCAATCAAAATAACAAATCAAAAACAGAAAAATCCGAAATCGAAATTCCGAAATTCGAAATCCAAAAATCACCTTCGAAATCAAAATTCCGAAATCCGAAATCATGCTTACCTTTGCACTGCGATAACACATTTATCAATGTCTGTAAATAAAGAAATAAAGCGTATCACCACCAATACCATCCAGGAGATGAAGGTTCGTGGCGAAAAGATCTCTATGCTTACCGCATATGACTATTCGATGGCTACCATAGTCGACGATGCCGGGACTGATATCATCCTTGTTGGTGATTCGGCCTCCAATGTGATGGCGGGTCACGAAACTACGCTGCCTATAACGCTCGACCAGATGATCTATCATGCATCATCTGTGGTACGTGCGGCTAAACGTGCATTGGTGGTTGTCGATCTGCCTTTTGGATCATACCAGGGCAACTCCAAGGAAGCGCTGAACTCAGCCATCCGCATTATGAAGGAAGCCGGGGCACACGCCGTTAAAATTGAAGGCGGCGTTGAAATAGCCGAATCAGTTAGCCGGATCTTAACCGCCGGCATCCCGGTAATGGGGCACCTTGGCCTTACACCGCAATCCATATATAAATTTGGAACGTACACCGTACGCGCCAAACATGAAGCCGAGGCACAAAAACTGCGTGATGATGCCCTTAAACTCCAGGAACTTGGCTGCTTTGGTATTGTATTGGAAAAAATCCCGGCCAAACTGGCGCAGGAAGTATCTGAAAGTCTGCAAATCCCTACAATAGGTATCGGCGCTGGTCAGCATTGCGACGGCCAGGTACTGGTGATCCATGATATGCTGGGGATTAACAAAGGCTTTAAACCCCGCTTTTTACGCCAGTATTCCAACCTGTATGATATCATGCACGACGCGATCAAAAATTACAATACCGACGTAAAAAGTAACAGTTTCCCTAACGAGAAAGAGCAGTATTAATTAGCCTATAGTTGATAGTTTATAGATCATAGTAAAGATGATGGCCATGAACTATTAACCATGAACCATGAACTAACACAAATGGCCCGTCCTGAATTTAATTATAGCAATGCCGATATTACCGATAAGGATGTTCTTTATGAGGACAACCACCTTATTGCCATAAATAAACGTGCGGGAGATATTGTACAGGTTGACGAAACCGGCGATGAGCCGCTGGACGAAAAGGTAAAAAAATACATCGCCAAAAAATACAGCAAGCCTAACGGCGCTTTTTTAGGCGTGGTACACCGCCTTGACAGACCGGTAAGCGGCGTGATCCTGTTTGCCAAAACCAGTAAAGCGCTCGACCGGATCAACAAAATGTTTAAAGCCCGCGAAATGCATAAAACCTATTATGCAGTAGTGCGCAAAAAACCATTTCCCGAAGAAGGCACCCTGGTACATTGGCTGGTAAAAAACTCACAGAAAAATGTAACCAAAGCCCATGACCGAGAAGTACAGGGCAGCTTACGCTCGGAGCTAAGCTATAAATTGGTGGGCGAGCTAAACGGATACTATTTAATTGAGGTTGACCCGATAACCGGTCGCCCGCACCAGATCAGGGTACAGCTTTCAACCCTCGGCTGCCCCATCGTAGGCGATAATAAATATGGCTATCCCCGCGGCAGCCTGCGCAAAAGCATTTGCCTGCATGCACGCAAGCTTACGTTTGTACACCCGGTAAAAAACGAACCGGTTGCTATTATTGCTCCCGTACCGCGCGATGGCTTTTGGGAAAAATTTGAGGGAATGATGGTAGGGTAAATTTGTCAGTAGTCAATCCATCGGTTCACATCGCCAAAACCCTTTCCCAGATCTCCTCATTAACAGGTATCCCATCCCGTAAATTCCGCTCTCTTGTTTTGAGCATATTTTCGCCAGGGTATGAAACCTGTTCACCATCAACAGGATTGCTGCTTTTGGTGTAGCCCAGGATTTCATTTATTAAACGCTCATTTTGCTCAGTGTCTGTTTTCAGGCAGATAAACACTTGCGATACGCCCCACTCCTTTTCGTGTTCGCTGATTTTTGAGGTAGATTTTCCTCCGCTTAGTAATGTCGCCAGCAGATCAAGCATCAGCGATAAACCCGACCCTTTCCAAAAACCAATAGGCAACATCCGTTTTGACTGCAAAATGGCATCGACATCAGTACTTAAATTCCCTTCATGATCATAGCCACCGGGCAATGGCAAAGATTTATTTTGCGATTTGCTCTCCATCAGCTTACCTACCGAGTATTGCGAAATAGCCATGTCCAATAAGACATGTCCGCCCTTACGCGGCACCGCAATAACCAGGGGATTATTACCAAGCCGCGGGTCGAGCCCGCCCCAGGGCGGCAGGTTAGCAATGGTGTTTGTAAAACAAATGCCTATAAATCCGGCATCAGCCGCCTGCAAGCCATAAGTACCGCCACGCATCCAGTGATTGGTATTTTTGATAGCAACACAGCCAATGCCGTACTCACCGGCCAGTTCAACAGCCCGGCTCATGCACCTGTTTGCGTTTAACATACCAAGACCAAAATTACCGTTCCATTGCTCAATTGCACCCAGATTGTTTATCATTACAGCTTCCGCATCCGGTTTAAACAAGCCTTCCTTTACAGTTTGTACAAAAGCAGGAAACCGGTTAAGGCCATGACTGTAAACACCATCCCTGCTGTTGGCGGCGAAAATGGCGGCGCATTGCCGGGCTTTTGCAAGCGGCAGATCAATACTTAATAGTACTCTTTCAAATTCGGCTTCAAGTTTTTGGTATGGAACGCGCATTGGTTTTGAAATAAATTTAATTTATAGCGTTTATTACAGTGTACTGATGCAAGGTAATCAACCATATTTTATAATTTTGCCTTTAATAAATGAAAAGAACCCCGCTGTTGTTTTTCCTGTTTTTAATAAGTATTGCGCTGATTGTTAATTCATGCAAGAAAGATAACTTAAGCCATATACCCGGATTATTAGCAGGTAACTGGCAATTGGCTTCTATAACCGTTACCAATTATGTGGGTGATGCCCAGGTTTCTTTAGATACCTTAAACCAAACTTGCCAGGATACCCAACTTTTTACCTTCAATGCCGACAATTCCTGCAGCTACACTAATTTTCAATGCAAATCAGATACCGCGAAGGGCCGCTGGTCGCTTACTGCAAATAAATTATTTTTAATTTCGGACATGGTTTGTAAAGATACCACCAAAGCATCGGGCGGTACCTCAAAGCCATTTGAAAACACTAAAATAGTTACCTTGGGTAATTATTCGCTGGTATTAGAAACAGGGGATGTTGAACCAAACTATTCGGCGACAAAAAAACGACGCATTATGCGTTACGGGTTTATCAGGCAAAAAGTAACTGCCACCCAATAGTTTTAAATATTTTTAATTGTAAAATGGTTTTAATAGTTTCAATGCCAAGTAAACAGTCAGCCCGATGAAACTATTGTAGCTTCATCTTCGTTGAAAAATAAATTATCGATGAAAAAAAGAATTGCCATTTTCGCTTCAGGTTCCGGCTCAAACGCCCAAAAGTTAATGGAGCATTTTAAACGCAATGCCGATGCCGAAGTTGTGCTGATACTTACCAATAATCCTCAAGCTTACGTTTTACAGCGTGCCGATAACTTTGAGGTACCCTCGCATATTTTCAGTCGCCATGAGTTTTATGAAACAGACGGTGTTTATCCGCCTGCTAAAAAACTTACAGGTTGATCTGATTGTGCTCGCCGGTTTTTTATGGCTTGTGCCCCAATCATTATTAAAAGCATTCCCCAATAAGATTATTAACCTGCATCCTGCCCTGTTACCCAAATATGGCGGCAAAGGCATGTACGGCGATAACGTACACCGCAAAATATTAGAAGATAAAGAAGAGGAAAGCGGCATCACCATTCACTTCGTTAACGAAAACTTTGACGAAGGCGAGATTATCCACCAGTCGAAATTTAAAATTGAACCGGGCGATACGCTTGAGATCGTAAAATTTAAAGGCCAGCAGTTAGAGCATAATCATTTCCCGAAAGTTGTTGAGGCGCTGTTGAAAAAGATGAAAAGCTGAGTTTTTTAGTGATTAGGGGGGTATCTAAGTTCTTTTATGGGTTATTAAAACAACAATGACCCATGTATAATTTCGTAAACAGTCAATTCACCATCAACAATTTTAAAGGCTATAACCCAGTCATTGAAATGACTGCAAGAATATTTGAACGCGGCTAAAACCTCATGGTTACAAATGGAATGCTGTACTCCGGGTACAGCTAATCTTTTGATAGCTGTCTTGAATTTCAAAGCAAATCTTGCACCGCTTCCCGGCGTATTTTTCGATTCTACAAAATCAACAATCGCATCAATAACCTTTAAGGCCTTAGGCTTAATAGGTAACGTTCAAAATACAGAATGGGCTTATTGAGTATATTTAGAAAAAGCTTTATCTAACGGAATAGCTTCTTCATCAAGATCTTTATTTAAATAATTAATCAGCTCTTCGTTTGTTGCTTTTCTTCCAATCCCCCTCGCGACGTCAATTGTATTCAAATCCTTAACTTCTTGTGTTTGCGCAGAAAGACCAAGCTCTTCAGCAAGCTGCATCAACAAGCGGGTCTTTTTTTCCGAATTTGATTGAATAATCACCGTAGTCATATACTAAGTTACCAATTATTTATGAATACCTCAACAATTAGCCTATCGAACGCACGGTAATACACATTAAATATCGCCTGCTATAAAATTTCGATGTGGATAAATATCGATCCTATGCTAATAACTAATCTCTAATTAACTAACCTCCAATTAACTAAATATCACTACCTTTGCGGCTCAAAAAACAGTGTGTACATGAGCCAGTCAGTTCAAATAAAAAATGCTTTAATTTCTGTTTATTACAAAGATAACTTAGAGCCCATCATTCATGAGTTAAACCGCCTTGGTGTAAATATCTATTCAACCGGAGGTACCGAAACTTTTATCCGCAATTTAGGTGTAAATGTGATCCCGGTTGAGGACCTTACCTCTTATCCTTCAATCCTTGGTGGCCGTGTTAAAACCCTGCACCCTAAGGTTTTCGGTGGTATTTTGGCCCGCAGGAGCTTTGATGGAGATAAACAGCAGTTAGAGCAATATGAAATTCCTGAAATTGATTTGGTAATTGTTGACCTGTACCCGTTTGAAGAAACTGTACAATCAGGCGCCGGTGCCGAAGATGTGATCGAAAAGATCGATATCGGCGGTATTTCTTTGATCCGCGCAGCTGCAAAAAACTTTAAAGACGTAGTGATCGTAGCTTCAAAAGATGACTACGCCGGCCTTGAAAATATCCTGAAAACGCAGGAAGGTGCTACCACAATTGATCAGCGCCGTTCATTCGCTCAAAAAGCATTCAACATATCGTCAAACTACGATACACATATTTTCAACTACTTTAACGAGGCTGAGCCGCTTCCGGTGTTTAAACAAAGTATCCAAACCAGCCAGGTTTTACGTTACGGCGAAAACCCGCATCAAAAAGGCACTTTCTATGGTAACCTTGATGCCATGTTCAACAAACTGAACGGCAAAGAGCTTTCATACAACAACCTGGTTGATGTTGATGCTGCAGTTGCTATTATTGATGAGTTTACCGAGCCTACTATCGCTATCCTTAAGCATACCAATGCCTGCGGTGTAGCTTCACGTTCATTTATTAAAGAAGCATGGATCGATGCTTTAGCCTGCGACCCGGTATCTGCCTTTGGTGGTGTAATTATTGCCAATGCCGAAATCGACGCAGAAACTGCTACCGAGATCGACAAGATATTTTATGAGGTGCTGATCGCTCCGGCATTTACAGACGAAGCAGTGCAGATCCTTTCCGGTAAAAAGAACCGCATCCTGTTGGTTCGTCAGCCGGTTGAACTGCCTGTTAAGCATTTCAAAACTTTATTGAACGGTGTAATCGAGCAGGATAAAGACGCTGTTATTGAAGGTCCGGCCCAAATGACTACTGTTACTGAAAAAGCACCAACCGAAGCCGAACTAAAAGACCTGTTCTTCGCTAATAAAATTGTAAAGCACACCAAATCAAACACCATTGTATTTGCTAAAAATAACCAGCTAATGGCAAGTGGTGTGGGTCAAACCTCAAGGGTTGACGCACTTAGGCAAGCGGTGATCAAAGCACAAAGCTTTGGCTTCGACCTGAACGGTGCGGTAATGGCGTCCGACGCTTTCTTCCCCTTCCCTGATTGTGCCGAACTGGCTGCCGAAGCTGGGATCACCGCCATTTTACAACCGGGCGGATCAATTAATGACAAGCTTTCGGTTGCCATGTGCAATGAAAAAGGTTTGGCTATGGTTACTACCGGCGTACGTCACTTTAAACACTAACATTTAAGGTTGACCGGGTTGATTTGGTGAGTAGTTTATTAGGTTAAAAACGTTTGATTGAAGAGTAGAGATTGATTTGGTGAAAAGGAAAAATGTTTTTAACCTGTTTTAACTTAATTTACCTGTAAATCCGGTCAACCATCTAATAAATAAGCTCTATCAACCCAACCCCAACACAATAAATGTGATTTTTTAACGCTTAAGTTTGCAAAATGCTAATTTATTTAAGCGTATTTTTATAAACTTTGCATAACATACTGAAAGAAATACCAGATGGGTTTATTTAACTTTTTTACACAAGAAATTGCTATCGATTTAGGTACAGCAAATACCCTCATTATACATAACGACAAAGTTGTTGTTGACGAACCCTCGATTGTGGCGTTTGACAGAACAACCAATAAAGTGATTGCCATTGGCAGGCAGGCCATGCAAATGGAAGGTAAAACGCACGATAATATCCGTACCGTGCGCCCGCTTAAAGACGGTGTAATTGCCGACTTTAACGCCGCCGAGCACATGATCCGTGGGATGATCAAAATGATTAACCAGGGTAAGGGATGGTTCTTTCCATCGCTGCGTATGGTGATCTGTATCCCGTCAGGAATTACCGAGGTAGAGAAACGTGCCGTGCGCGACTCGGCCGAGATTGCCGGCGCCAAAGAGGTTTACCTCATCCACGAACCAATGGCTGCTGCTGTAGGTATCGGCATCGACGTGGAAGAGCCGATGGGCAACATGATCATTGATATTGGTGGTGGTACAACCGAAATTGCCGTTATTGCTTTATCGGGTATCGTGTGCGACCAGTCGATCCGCGTAGCGGGTGATAACTTTGATTCGGACATTGTACAATACATTCGTCGCCAGCATAACATCATGATTGGTGACCGTACTGCCGAAAAAATTAAAATTGAGGTTGGCGCCGCGCTTCCTGAACTAAGCGAGCCACCGGGTGATTTTGCCGTACAAGGCCGTGACCTGATGACAGGTGTACCAAAACAAATTATGGTATCATACACCGAAATTGCACATTGTTTGGATAAATCGATCTCAAAAATTGAAGAAGCGATATTGAAAGCGTTGGAAATTACCCCTCCCGAGCTTTCGGCCGATATTTATCAAACCGGTATCTACTTAACCGGTGGGGGTGCTTTATTGCGCGGTTTGGATAAGCGTGTGGCTGCCAAAACCAAACTACCCGTTCACGTTGCCGAAGACCCTCTTCGCGCCGTAGTACGCGGAACCGGCACCGCCCTTAAAAACATTGGCAATTTTAAATTTTTAATGCAGTAAATTAGAAACAAGAATTTAAGAATTAAGAGACAAGAAGGAAATAAGTTGAATGTTGTTCTCCTTTTCTTGTCTCTTGGTTCTTGTTATCTTGATTCCAATTTCAAATCTGAAAAGCAATGCGTAACCTTTGGATATTTATAACTAAGTATAACGCGTTTTTTTTATTCCTGATTTTTGAGATTAGTTCGCTGCTTATATATATTAAATACAACTCGTTTCAAAAAGCGTCTTTTATTAATTCAACCAATAAGGTAACCGGTACCTTGTACAGCCAGGTTGATGCTTTAAAAGAATACCTGTCATTAAAAGAAACCAACGATAGCCTTGCCCGCGAAAATGCCAAACTTCGCGGCCAGCTCAAAGCTTCTATGTATGTTGATACTGTTGAAAAACACAAGGTTAATGATACCGTTTACAAACAACAATATACTTATATTGTAGCCAAGGTAATCAATAATTCGTTCAATAAACGCAGCAACTATATTACTATTAACCGGGGTAGCAGGGACGGCATCCAAAAAGATATGGGTGTAATAACAGGTGCAGGCGTTGTGGGCCAGGTTATTGCAGTAACCGAGCATTTGGCTATTATTCAATCGGTTTTGCATAAAAACACGCGGTTTAGCGCCATGCTTTCAGGTACTAAAGATATAGGCTCGTTTGTATGGGGTAACGATCTTGATCCGCACAGGGGTGTATTGATAGATATCCAGAATAATGCCCAGCCCAAAATTGGCGATACGGTGGTTACCTCGGGCTATTCGCTTTTTCCTACCGGTATACCGTTTGGCAAAGTTACCAACCTGCATGCCAAAGGCGGCGGTTTACTCATCAACGTTGAGGTAGCCTTAGCTGTTGATTTTACAAAGCTTCAATACGTTTACGTGGTAAATAACAAATTTGCCGGTGAACAAACGGTACTGGAGGCCGTACAAAACAAAAATGAGTAGAACTATCCTTGTTAACCTTGTTAGGTTTATAGTTTTGGTTTTTATGCAGGTTTTCCTGTTAAAAAACATAACGTTTTATAATCTTGCCACCCCTTATTTCTATATCCTTTTCATTTTGTTGCTTCCCTTTGAAGTACCTAATCCACTGCTGTTTGTACTCTCGTTCCTGACAGGCCTTACTATTGATGCTTTTTATGATACACCGGGGCTTCATGCTGCGGCCTGCGTTGTGCTGGCATTGGTACGTGTACTTTTCATCAGCATCACGGTACAAAAGGATGGCTTTGATAACGAGCCCGAACCTACTTTGAGTATCATGGGTTTCAGGTGGTTTTTTACTTATGTGTTGATACTTACTTTATTCCACCACTTTTTCCTGCTTAATTTAGAGGTTTTTAGTTTTTCTGAAATACAATACACACTAAGCCGTGTTGTTTTGAGTTCATTGTTTACCGTATTTTTAATACTAATTTCGGGCCTGCTATTTTTCAGAAGGAAAGAACGTAAATGAATAAGTTTTTTGAACGCCGCTACGTTGTTACCGGTATTTTTATAGCTATCATATTAGCCCTGCTGGGAAGGCTGTACTATATCCAGATAGTTGATGATAAGTACGAGATCTATGCCAACAGTAACGTAAGGCGTACTACCATACTTTACCCTGCCCGCGGGCCTATACTCGATCGTAACGGCAAAATCCTTGTACAAAACGAACCCATTTATGATGTTACCGTTAATCCCAAGGAAGTAAAACCTTTTGATACCATGTTATTTTGCAAAATGATAGGTATCGACAAAGAGGGTTTCGACAAACGCTTTACCAAGGCTAAAAAACAATCGCCTAATACAGCATCCGTATTTGAAAAACAACTTTCTGTTCAGTTGTATGCTTCATTGCAGGAAAAGCTGTTTGAGTTTCCGGGCTTCGCTATAGTGCCCCGCACCATACGCACTTATCCCGACTCGGTAGCCGCACAGTTTTTAGGTTTTATTGGGGAGGTCACCGACAGGGACATCAAACGCTCAAACGGATATTACCGCCTTGGCGACTATATTGGCGTTACCGGCGTTGAAAAGGCCTACGAAAATGTATTACGCGGTCAGCGCGGCGTACAGGTACAAATGGTTGATTCGCATGGTGTACCCAAGGGTTCATTTGCCAATGGCGCGCTTGATACCGTACCCCGTTCGGGCGAACGTCTGACCTCGTCGTTAGACGTTGACTTGCAAAGGCTTGGTGAAAAACTAATGCAAAACAAGCTGGGCAGTATTGTGGCCATAGAGCCATCATCGGGCGAGATCTTATGTTATGTGAGCAGCCCTACTTACGATCCTAACCTCATGGTGGGCCGTCAGCGAGGCAACAACCTCGCCAAAATGTACAATAACCCATATAAGCCATTTTTCATCAGGCCTATCCAGGCACAATATCCTCCCGGTTCATCATTTAAACCATTAAGTGCCCTTATCGCGCTGCAGGAGGGCATCATTAACCCGAGCGAAACTTTTTATTGTACTGGTAATTACCGGGCAGGCAACCGCATTGTACACTGTAACCATGGCGAAGCACACGGCACGGTAAATATGGCCCGGGCCGTGGCCGAGTCATGTAACGGCTACTTCTCAATGGTGTTTCAACGTATTGTTGACCGGTACGGGGTAAAAAATACAGAAGCCAATTTCACCGCATGGCGAAATAATGTAATGAAATTTGGCCTTGGTGCAAGGCTGGACCTGGATATGCCTGCCGAAAGCCGTGGTAACGTTCCAACGCCTTTACATTATGATAATGTTTATCATAAAGGCGGCTGGCGTTCAAGCACCATCGTTCCGCTGGCCATAGGCCAGGGCGAGTTATTAGCAACACCTTTGCAAATGGCTAACCTGGAGTGTACTATTGCCAATCGCGGGTTTTACTATAAGCCTCACCTTATCAAGGCAATCGGTACTAAAAACGTAATTAAAAAAGAATACGTTGAAAAAAACTATGTTGGGATAGATTCCGGATATTTTGAGCCTGTTATTAACGGAATGCAGGCAGTGGTTGAAAACGGTACAGCCAGACGGTCAAAAATACCTGATATTATTATGTGCGGTAAAACCGGCACCGCGCAAAATCCGCATGGCGAGGATAACTCGGTATTCGTGGCTTTCGCCCCACGCGATAATCCTAAGATAGCGATTGCTGTTGTAGTTGAAAACTCGGGCGAGGGTGCGCATTGGGCCGCTCCTATTGCAAGCTTCATAGTTGAAAAATATCTAAAAGGTAAGATCAGCCCGCGCGAATCGGGAATTACAGTTGATTATTATGCAAATGCCAACCGCCTGCCCGATCTTAGCCTGTATGCTCAAGATCTGCAAAAAGAACGCAGGCGTGACAGTATCAGGGCGGCAAAGGTTGATTCTATCAAAAAATTCAAAGCTGATTCAATTAAAAAGTTCAAGGCCGATTCAATAAAAAAAGAAAGGCGCGAATCAGCTTATAACAATAAACCGGCGAACTGGATTAAATCATTAACTGGCGGGAGGGCAAGATCATGAGCACTCAGCAGCGGAGTTTCTTCTTCAATGTAGATTGGCTTACAGTTTTTTTGTACCTGGTACTTTGCACCATTGGTTGGTTCAATATCCATGCTGCAGTTTTTGACACCAATCACCCGAGTATAGTCGATGCCTCAACCAATTACGGTAAGCAGTTCATCTTTATTTGCGTATCTGTAGTGATTGGTATTGTTATCCTGCTGCTCGAAAGCCGGTTCATTGCTGCCCTGGCCCCAGCATTTTATGTAGTAATAGTTTTGCTGCTGATACTGGTGTTGGTAATAGGCCGAAACGTAGGCGGTAACCAGGCCTGGATCAACATGGGCGGCGGTTTCCGGCTGCAGCCTTCGGAGTTTGCCAAGTTTGCAACCTGTTTATTGCTTGCGCGATATTTAAGCGGCACCAACATCCGGGTTACCGAACCCAAATCATTTTTAACTGCCGCCGTGATTATCGGATTCCCGATGTTACTGATCATGCTGCAGCCCGATACCGGTTCGACACTGGTATTTTGCTCTTTGATATTTGTTTTATACCGCGAAGGGCTTTCTCCTTATTTCCTGGTGATAGCGGGGTTGTTCATCACCCTTTTCGTTACGTCGCTATTATACAATCCGCTGTATATTATCCTGATCCTGGCTGTAATAACCGCTTTCATTATCTTTTTATTTAAGCGTAACAGGCAGCTCATCAAAACCGTGATCATCGGCCTTGCAATCTCTATAGCGTTTATATTCAGTGTAAAGTTTATTTATACCCACGTTTTAAAGAAACATCAAACAGAGCGTATTAACATACTCCTGGGTATCACTACCGATTTAAAGGGAAAAGGCTATAATGTAAACCAGTCGAAAATAGCTATAGGCTCCGGGAAAATGTGGGGTAAAGGTTATTTACATGGTACTCAAACCCAATACTCGTTTGTACCCGAGCAAAGTACCGACTTTATTTTCTGCACCGTCGGCGAAGAATGGGGCTTTGCAGGTTCATTAACGGTAATAAGCCTTTTTATGTTCCTTATATTACGGGTAATTCTCATTGCCGAACGGCAGCGATCGCCTTTTACGCGTATTTACGGTTACGGTGTAGCTTCAGTGCTATTTTTTCACGTAGTGATCAATATCGGTATGACCATTGGCGTAGTGCCCGTTATTGGAATCCCCCTACCGTTTATCAGCTATGGAGGCTCGTCATTACTAAGTTTTACCATGCTCCTGTTCACGCTTATCAAACTCGATTCGAACAGGAAATCGAATGTTTGATAATTTTAGTCAGAAGTCCGTAAGTCAGAAAGTTGGGGTACCTCTAAAATCGTCTTCACCATGAACCATCAACTATGAACTAAACCGCTACGAAGCAGGATATCTCCGTCGTAACAAAGCGTAAAACTTATCGGCTGTTGATGCTTTACTTTCCCAGTTATTTTTAACTACGTAGTTTGTTTTCAGGAAACGTTCGGCTTCTTCAAAAGTGTTAAATCGGTTTACTATCTCAATAGCTTCACTATAGGCCAGGCTGTAACCATTAAACAGATCTTTTATATAAAGCAGCTTATCATTCAGGTTTATGGCCGATTTAAGATCGGTAACCGGCAGCTCGGCAGTGGTGCTTGCCGCGTTGTTCGCTTTCTCAGCCTTTTGGGCCATGATCCTTTGATTAAAGGTTAGTACCTGCTGGTTGTTGCTTGTATCTGTTGAAGGAGCTGTAGCAACAACAGGTTCTGCTGCGGGTTTTATGGGCTCAGTTACCGGTACGGGCTTTGGCTGTTCGTCCATGGGTACTATCTCAACCGGCTTTTCGGGAAGTTCACCAATCAGCTCTTCCTGCTCAAACCTGTCTGCTTCATCATCCCAGGTATCAGCCTCGTTTAAATTTAGTTCAAAGCTGCTTCCTTCAGGAATTTCCTGTTGAAATGAATAAGTATCTGCCTCTTTTTCGGCAGCAATATTTATTTGCGGTTCGGGTGTTTCTTTTATTTCGGGCGCGGGGTTGATCACTTCTATTTTTACCGGGTTAAACGGCACCGGGGCCGGTGGTTCAGCATCGCTGGTAAGTTCTATCTTATCAACCGGCACAGGGACGTGCTGTTGTACTACCGGTTCAAAAAAGCGCTGCTCATGCAAAGCTTCCTCCTTTACAGGCGGAGGTGTTGCCGGCACCGGAGCGGGAGGTAATACCAGGGTTACCGGTGTATGTTCTTCAGCTGCCGGCTGGTTTTTTTCTGCAAGCAGTGCAGGAGCTGCCGCGCGCTCGTTGATGCGGCGCAGTATTTCGGCATGGTCTTTTAAAAAATGGGCATTGGCTACAAAAAGTTCTAATTCAAGCTCGTTAAGTTCGCTGGGATCAGCTGCAAGGTAGTCGTATTGATCATTAAGCTCTTTTAAAATCCCACCTATCTTTTTAAATACATCCATTTGCTTCATGGCCTCAATGTTAGGAAAATGCTTACCAAAAATAGGATTAAATTCTGATATTTGCCGACTATAAAAGTCATAAATGGTATATCACGAAGAGGTTTTCAGGCGTAAAAGTGAAGTAGGCGGCAGTATTGAGGTTATCTGCGGATCAATGTTCTCGGGCAAAACCGAAGAGCTGATCAGGAGGCTTAACCGTGCCCGCATTGCCAAGCTTAAGGTTGAGATTTTTAGCCCTAAAGCCGATACCCGTTATGGCGAAGATGCCATCATTTCGCACAATGCCAGCAAAATAACTTCTACCCCGGTTGATAGCGCTTCGGCTATTTTACTGCTGGCCAGTGATGCCAATGTAATAGGTGTAGATGAAGCGCAATTTTTTGACGATGAGCTCCCCGAGGTATGTACCGTACTGGCCAACCGCGGCGTACGCGTGATTGTAGCCGGTTTAGATATGGATTTTAAGGGCCGGCCATTTGGCTCTATGCCCAACATTATGGCCATTGCCGAATCGGTAACCAAACTACAGGCCGTTTGCGTAAGGTGTGGCAACCCGGCCCAATACTCGTACCGCCTGGTACATGATAATTCAAAAATATTATTAGGCGAGAAGGAAAGCTATGAGCCCCGCTGCCGGGCCTGCTATAATACCGTTGCAGGTTAACATTTAATTAAATAATATATTTTTTATTTAATACTATAGCTAAAACAAATACCGGGTATTTGATTGTTATGTACTTAAACACAGCAGCTTCAAAAAGAAGGTGCTTTAATTTTAATAAAGTATAAAGCAATCAAGCTTATGGCCAAAAAGGTTTTAGTTATAGAGGACGATAAAGATATTCGCGATACCGTGGTGTATGTATTGGAGGAAGAAGGTTACGAAGTAGTACAATCCGACAATGCCCGAATCCTGCGTACCCTGACTACTATTAACCCCGACCTGATTTTGCTTGATAACTGGCTCACCGATTGGAGCAGTGACGCAAATGGGCAGCAGCTAAGTAAAAGCATAAAAGACAATCCGGCTACCAGCCACATCCCCGTGATCATTATTTCGGCCGTGAGCAATATCAAAGAAATTGCCAAAGCCGGTAACGCCGATGGGTACCTTGCCAAGCCATTTGATCTGACATCACTTTCAGAGATCGTAAAAAAGCATATCAAGTAAGCAACCCTTATCAGTATAAATAAAACGGCCCTCCATTAATTTGAAGGGCCGTTTTGTTAAAAACTACAATCCTCTAAGGAGAAGATTTTGGATAAATATCGTTGATATACAAATACTTAATTAAGCCCCTTCTCTTAAATTCTGAACACATTTTGGAGTTTTCTTTATTTTTATTTGGATTTATTCTAAATAACATATTTCTTTGTTGCTGTTAATACGCTATGCGCAAAATAGTAAGCCGCAAGCCCATTAACAATTATTTGATTATTAATGCTTAAAATATAAAGTCCTGTTCTGTAGTTTAATTGTTTATATCAAACATTTAATCAGCAGAGCAGGCACCAATTCATTTTTAATTACCGGAATTTATGTGCGATGCTAAAATACTCAGCCAAAAGGGAACATCGGTAGTAAGCCGTTGCTCCGAATGCCAATGCCTATTTATATGGCACCATAACCTGATCCTTAGCTTTACACCCGATCAATTTATCCAGTTTAAAAATTTCGCTATCGATCTTGATTTCGGTGATCATTCTTTCCCATTTCCCGACGGACAGGAGCGCGTGGTGATGCGTACGCCGGTCAATGATATCCAGCTTACCTTTACTGTTGATGAATGGGAAGACTTTCATGTTGCTATGGATGAAGCTATTTACATGCAGGAGATTTATGCACTGGTTGATGGCGGTAAATAAATCCCCGAATTATTGTAATTATATAGCTGAAAGCAGAATGCACAAAGCCAAAAGTTAATTTAGCTAAATATTTAACAAATTCCATATAAAATAAATTCCTTAGCCTGGAGAAAATGTACCTCACGGTTAAAGATTGCGTTACCATAATACAATAACTACCCTGCAAAATGAAAGATATCCCTGTACACCAGCTACATGAACGATCAAACATAGGCTTTGAGATCAGGCACTTTGAAAACGGCGAAGATTCAAAAAAAGTGCCGATGGGCGCCCATCGAGACGATCATTACCTGTTTTTTTTGATTGAAAACGGATCAGCATCGCTGATGATAGATTTTAACGAAGTTCATTTTTGCGAAAACACATTTTATTATATTCTGCCGGGACAGGTACATCACCGGATAAATAATGCACTTGCCGGTGGCTGGTATGTAGCCATCGATTCACAGCATATTCCGGCCGACTTTCGGAATATATTTGAAAACCAACTTTTTTTGCAACAGCCTTATCAGCTCAACGATATTGAATTAAAGCAATACCAGCAGCTCCTTTGCCTGTTGCGCGAAAAAAATAGTGAGGATGATAACAGCACTTTCTTTCTACCTGTTTTGCAATCGCTCATACAATCATTTGCCGGCATGGCAGCAGCCACTTTCAGTAACGTTTATACACCCGAAAAGCAGCTTTCAAGGCCGGCACAAATTTCACATCAGTTTAAAAAATTGTTGTTGAGGCATGTGCGCACAATTAAAGGCCCTTCGGCATACGCGGGTATGCTTAATGTTTCCGAATCATATCTTAACGAGGTTTTAAAGAAAACCACCGGTTTCCCGGTAAGTTACTGGATAACTCAGGAAGTAATGCTGGAAGCAAAAAGATTACTATATTACAGCGGCCTCAACGTAAAGGAAATTGCGCATGCACTGGGCTATGATGACCATACCTATTTTTCCCGGCTATTTAAAAAAGCGGCATGCATCACACCTCTTGAGTTCAGGGACAAACACCGTAAATAATCCAATATTTACCCCGAAATTACTATTTCAGGAGGCTAAAATTCAATGTTTCTTTGTAGTATCAAAACACTACACCATGGAAACATCCACTCTTCATAAATTAAAAAGAAAGGCTGGCAGCTTGTTTGAAAACCAACTTTTACAAAGCGGCAGGGTGCTTGAAGTAAGGCATTGGGAGCCGTCGACTATGATTGAGATTGACCTGCATTTACCACAGGCCGATATGCAAAACTGGCACGAAATACCCTACATAAAAATAAAAGTTGATAACCTTACCTACCGCGATTATACCCCAGCCGGCTGGGATGCCGAAACCAGCACCTGCACCCTGTATATTGATGCAGCCCATAGCGGTCCCGGCAGTAAATGGGCTAAACAACTTCAAAAAAACGATACCGTACGCTATTTAAAAATCCGTTCTACCCGGCACGCACCGGCCGGCACCCCGGCCATAATAGGCCTTGGCGATGAAAGCAGCATGGGGCATATGCTGGCCTTACAGCAAATGGTATTACCCGCAACGCGTTTTTCGGGCGCTATAGTTATGGCCGATGAAAATCACAGGGGTTTGTTTGGAGAGTATTTCAAATCGCCGTTAAAGCCTATTGAACGTAATGATGTATACGGCCACCACAGCCTCATCCAGTGGGTAATGGAACAACAGTATAACCTGGAACACTCGGTATTTTACATTGCCGGCAACCATACCATGGTAGGCGAATTACGTAAATTATTAAAACTGCAGGGGTACCCGTCAAGCCAGATTAGGATACAGGGTTTTTGGTCGTAGAAGCTTGTTTAAAAGCGCTTCTCCCTTACCTGAAACTCGTTCACCGACATTTTATGCCGTTTCACCTAAAATAACTGTTCAACAATGAGCTAACGGCACATCTTTGCGGCAAATAACATTATCATGAAAACATTCTACAATCCACTTATAGCTGTGATGATCTCCCTACAGGAGCATACGGTAACCGTTATCCAGGCGTTGGCTAACCTGATCAGTTAATATATTCATCTGCCTATGAAAAACAAAGCCGCTTTGCGATCTTGCAAAGCGGCTTTTTAATATTGAAAATTTATTTGAAACCTCAATTAGTCGACTATTTTAATTTTGACGTTTGTTCCATTGGGTAGATCTTTTATTTGCTCACCAATAATGCCGGTTAATTCGAAATGACCTTTAATATCAACAGGCTTAAGATTGTCAATTGTGTATTCTCCTCCTAAAACCGGCATTTTCTTATAGCTGTAAACCTGGTGATCACCTAAATAAATACAGGCATCTTCAAGTTCCTTTAACAATTTAGGCATGAACCAGTTATCCACTTTTTCATCGTCATTTAAAAAACTGTAAAACTCTTGTTTATTATCAGCAACTTTCGATAAATCACACATATCCGTTGCAAGCCAGTAAATACAATCATCATATTCTATAAAGAACAGATCGCCGAGCTTTGATATCATTAAAATTTCCTTAAAATCTTTTATCAACCATAACCAGGTATCCATTAAGCCGGCAGTATTTATACCGTTTAAATTTATTACAAGCTCATCTAAATAGTAATCCATATAAGTTAGATTGTTAACACCTACTCTCAAAGTTAATATCCCTTCTGAGGTTTTTGCTTTTTACTCTCCAAAGTTTTACCGACGATATCACTTTTTCACCGGCATTTCTCCGATATTTTACCGCTATTCACCGATAGCCGTGCTCGCTTTACCTAATTAAACTAACGGCAGGGTGCCTTTTGTGTGCAATTTTGGATCACTAAACAACAACAAATAAATGCCATGAAAACTTTACTCGCAATTCAATTGATCCATTTAGTTATGAAAGCCGCGGAACATGCCGTTGTTATCGTTCACTCTATCGGTCATTTAATAAAATAATTTCCCGGCACCCCGAGGGATGGTTATTTCATCTTTGATAATCAATAATTAACCATACATGTTATCCTTTAAAAGGGTGAGCATATGAAAAAAGGAGATGAAGTAACCTGGAAATGGGGAAAATCACAAGCTGAAGGCCATATCATTAAAAATACGAAAGGCCGGTAAGCAAAACTATAAAAAGCGCAAAAGTGAGATAAGGCCCCTAACCCCGATAGGCGAACTTTTGCGGAGAGTATTATAAGCCTGGATGATGATCATCCGGGCTTTTCATTTTAAGACATCCGGGGAGCCAGCGCAGGGTTTTCGCAGATGATAAATAATATCAATTACCCATCGCAAAATTCACTTTCACCGTAAAAATTGCGCACTTCGCCGAAAAACTCATGGTTATTTCATGAATGTGATGCATTTTTACCCTATGACAAAACAACCTATCATCACTGTAAACAACCTGGTAAAAAACTATGGCGATTTTGCAGCCGTTAAAGGCATTAGTTTTGAAGTTTATGAAGGCGAGATCTTCGGCCTGCTTGGCCCCAACGGTGCCGGTAAAACAACTACTCTCGAAATCATTGAAACCCTTCGCGAAAAAACATCCGGCAGCATTATTGTTGATGGCTTTGATATTGAAACCGACGCCGATAGCATCAAAAAACGTATAGGCGTACAGTTACAAGCTGCCGGTTATTACCCCAACCTCAACCTGTCGGAGTTGATCGTACTGTTTTCGGGCCTGTACGGTATCGACAAAACACCTATGGAGATGCTGGAAAAAGTTGCTCTTACCGATAAGGCAAAGGCTAAATATAAAGACCTTTCCGGGGGGCAAAAACAGCGTTTTTCTATCGCCACTACATTAATCAATAACCCAAGGATCATATTTCTGGATGAGCCCACAACCGGCCTCGACCCGCAGGCCCGCCGTAACCTTTGGGATTTGATCCGCGAGATCCGCGACCAGGGAACCACCGTAGTGATCACTACCCACTATATGGATGAAGCCGAAGTACTATGCGACCGTGTTGCCTTTGTCGACGGCGGCTACATCATCGGCATTGATACCCCCGATCATTTTATCGACGAGCTTGTAGCCACAGGCTTTGAACGCAAAAAGCAGGTAAAACTGGCCAATCTGGAGGATGTATTCATTAATTTAACCGGCAAGGAATGGCGGGAAGGATAGCCCCCAGCCCCCTGAAGGGGGGAGCCAGTATGCAGTTTTGAGTTTGCAGTTAGCACTCTAAAATGCTCCATGCCCCAATGACGCTGACAGGCAAAATGACTCAATGACCTAATGACGCCTAATGGCAAATGACATAAAAGGATGAACAATAAATACAGCAATACAAAAGCAACCCTGGCCATTGCCAAAGCCAGTTTCCGGTCGATATTACGCAGCCCTTCGGCGGTGGTGTTTACACTGGCTTTCCCCTTGATATTTATCATTGTTTTTGCCAATATTGGGGGTGGCGGTATGTCGATAGATGTGGGCGTAGCCAAAGGCAGCGATACATCCGCCAATAACCCGGTTTACACTGCGCTTAAAAAAAACAAGATCATGCACCTTATCCATGATCAAACGGCTGATGAAATGAGCAAAAACCTGGCAAAAGGTAACCTTGATGCAATACTTGATCTTAAACCTTTTGCTCCACCAGCGTCAATGACCGTTCATGTACAGTACAGCCAGGCATCGGGCGATAAAGGAAGTGTATTAAAATCAGCCCTGAACAACATTTTTTATCGTATTCAGTCGGAAGAATTGAAACGCATTCAGTCGTACACCACAGTTAAAGTCCCCAACCTGATCGACCTTAAAGAAGAAACCATAAGCGGCCGCCCATATAAATACATCGATTTTATTTTACCCGGACAGTTGGGTTTTTCGTTGCTAAGCAGTGGTGTTTTTGGTACAGCTTTTGTATTTCTGAGCTTACGGTTAACATTGGTTATCAAACGCTTTTTTGCAACCCCGGTTAAACGTTACAGCATTGTTTTGGGCGAGGCTATTGCGAGGCTGGCCTTTTCCCTGTTAGGTTCGTTATTTATTATACTGGTCGGGCATTACATGTTTGGTTTTACGCTGATCCACGGTGTAACAACTGTATTAAATATGCTGGTACTTTCGGCCATCGGGTTGATCATTTTCATGGGATTCGGCTTTACTGTATCTGGCATCGCCAAAAACGAAAGTTCGGTGCCACCGCTTTCCAATATTATCACGCTGCCGCAGTTCCTGCTTTCGGGTACTTTTTTTTCAATCACCGCCTTCCCCAACTGGCTGCAATATATCAGCAAGGTGTTACCGCTAACCCATTTAAACGATGCTATGCGTAAAGTGGCTTTTGAGGGCGCGGGCTTAGGTGACGTTACACACCAGTTACTGATTCTTTTTGCCTGGTTTATTGGAATTTATGCGGTAGCGGTAAAAACGTTTAAGTGGGAATAACGGGAAAGATGCAGGATTTTTAGAAATAAGAGCCAGGAATTTGAAATTTATATTGCCGCCCCCCTCGCCGCCTCACTTTATCTCTATGAATTACAATGCAGCCCTACAAATTTTTAAAACGTATGTCTTCACTATAAGCCTCACCTAAACTCTTAACATTATGTTAACATTAACAGTGTTAATATTAACATTAAGATAACATTTAGGAAATATCTTTGCAGAAACAATCTCTGCAATGACAATCAAACCCATTAATTTCATCGCCTTAGTATTTTTTTTGTTAACTATATGTTCATTTACTGTTAAGGCGCAAGATTCAAAAGTAGGCACCTGGGGTATAGTAACGGTAGTTTTACCGGGCGATAGTTCCCACAAATGGGGTGGTTATACCGAGTTTCAAACCCGTACCAATAATGTATTCAGCCAGTTTCAGTATTACGAGGTAAAGGCTGGTGTAAGTTATGATATAGATAGGAACTTTACCGCGCTTTTAGGTACCGGCCGCTACACTACTTTTGATTATATGGATATTGGCAAAGGGCCTACAACTACCGAAACCCGTTTTTGGGAACAGATCACCAGCAACCAGTTCCTGTACCGCATAAAATTGGAACACCGCTACCGGGTAGAGCAGCGCTGGGTCAACGGCGATTACCGTAACCGTTTCCGTTACAGGCTAAATGTGTTTGTGCCTTTAAATAGCACCAAAATTGAAGCCAAAACCTGGTTCATTTCTGTTTTCGACGAAGTATTCCTTAATAATAAGGTACCTAACTTTGAACGTAATCGGATATCGGCCGCAGTAGGTTATCAGTTTGATAAATCATGGATCTTACAGGCTGGCTGGATCAACCAATATAATTATTCGGCTGCCGCTAAAAGCGATAAGGATAATATCATGCTCATCCTGATGTACCGCATCCAGCGCAAAAATGCCGTGCAGCGTGAGCACGTCCCTACTACGAGCGATTAATCACTGTTGAGTGGGATGATTATGTTGATTTTATTTCTGGGATTACACTGATTCTTTTTCTGATTACACCGATTTTTTTTAAACTGAATTAAAAAACCTCCCCACGTTGCCGTGTCTCCACGGCAACCAAATTTCAAACCTTACATGTTGCCGTGGAGACACAGCAACCGGGGAAGCAAGGGAAGAAAAATCCTATAAATCATAAAAATCCACCCAAATCCCGGTTCAGACATCCGTTTTCATGAAAAAACCACTCATTCTATATTAATTTCATGTTAAATCGCATCATTAATTGCCTATAATCGTTACAAATACAAAATTTCAATTGCGTTTTCCTTATTTACGCATTAACTTAGCCGCCGTTATTAATAGTATTCATTCAAACCACACTCTGACAATTCACTATGAGCATAATAATTGATGTGCATGCCCGCCAGATCTTAGATTCGCGCGGTAACCCTACTATTGAGGTAGAAGTTTTAACCGAAAACGGCGCATTTGGTCGCGCTGCTGTACCTTCAGGTGCATCAACCGGCGTTCACGAAGCTGTTGAGCTTCGCGATAACGACAAATCAAAATACATGGGCAAAGGCGTTTTAAAAGCCGTTGAAAATGTAAACGAAGTTTTAGCTCCTGAATTAAAAGGTATCGATGTGTTTGAACAAAATGCTATCGACGCTTTGATGATTGAGATTGACGGTACCGAAAACAAAGGTAAAATTGGTGCCAATGCTATTTTAGGTGTTTCATTAGCTGTAGCTAAAGCTGCTGCCCAGGAAAGCCGCCAGCCTTTATACCGCTACATTGGTGGTGTAAATGCTAACACGCTGCCAATCCCGATGATGAACATCGTTAACGGTGGTTCACACTCTGATGCGCCTATCGCTTTCCAGGAATTTATGATCATGCCGGTTGGCGCTCCTTCATTCTCTGAAGCTTTACGTTGGGGTACCGAAGTATTCCACAACCTGAAAAAGATCCTTCACGATCGCGGTCTTTCAACTGCAGTAGGTGACGAAGGTGGTTTTGCTCCAACTTTTGAAGGTACTGAAGATGGTGTTGAAACCATTTTGAAAGCTATTGAAAAAGCAGGTTACAAAGCTGGTGAAGATATCTTCATCGCGTTTGACTGTGCTGCTTCTGAATTTTACAAAGACGGTAAATACGACTATACTAAATTTGAAGGCGAAAAAGGTGCTATCCGCACCAGCGCTGAGCAAGCTGATTACCTTGCCGAATTAGTTGCAAAATACCCTGTTATCTCTATCGAAGACGGTATGGCCGAAGACGATTGGGAAGGATGGAAAATCTTAACCGACAAAATTGGTAAAAAAGTACAGTTAGTAGGTGACGATTTATTTGTAACCAACACTAAACGTTTACAAAGAGGTGTTAGCGAAGGCATTGCAAACTCAATCCTGGTAAAAGTAAACCAAATTGGTTCATTAACCGAAACTATCAATGCGGTTACTTTAGCTCAAACCAACGGCTTCACCTCAGTAATGAGCCACCGCTCTGGCGAAACTGAAGATTCGACCATTGCTGACCTTGCTGTTGCATTAAATTGCGGCCAGATCAAAACCGGTTCGGCTTCACGTTCAGACAGGATCGCTAAATACAACCAGTTGTTACGTATCGAAGAAGAATTAGGCGCTAACGCCAAATTCATCGGTAAAGATTTCAAATACTTTAAAAAGTAATTTTTTGACGATGTGAAAAGCCATCTGTGTAAAGCAGGTGGCTTTTTTTGTTTTAGCTAAAAAAAGAGGGCCGTCACCCTGAGCCCGTCGAAGGGTCGCGCGCAGAGGCCTGCCCACATGCTTCGAGGACCTACCCATGACAAGATAAAAAATATGGTTTTTCGCAGCAGATCAGCTTCGGGTGAAAACGAGCAGAACGATGCTGGGCGGTGCGGCTGCAGGGGCATAGCAAGTTTTTGCAGAAGCGGAGGCATTGCGTGCGAGTCGGGGCAAAATAATTGCAGCCCGTGGTTCTATTCGTTTTGCAGGGTGAAGGCCGCGCTGATGGCTATGGGTCCAGGTTGTGCGCAAAGAAGCCTCTCTGCTGCAAGCCTTTTTGGTTACTTTTGTGGCGACAAAAGTAACTGGCCCCGCGCGGCCAAGAGCGCGACGATGTAAGTCAAATACTAATGAAGCCCGTTACCAGCCTGTCGGGGATTGCTTCATTCCTTACAGCAATGACGTGAACGCAGATGTCATTTCACCTTCAGAGGCCACGGATTTAAACACTCAGACTGACACCCTGACAGATGTGCATTGTTATAGTTATCTATCTCAATCACCTATTTTTTTATACCTTTGCCTCCTGCAACTAAAGCCATATAATTAAACTAAGGCAACCACGTTATAATAACTTGTTAAAATAAACTAATGAACAAAAAAGGGATTTTGAGGATATTGGGTATAGTGCTGGTATTAGTTTTAAGCATCGGGCTTGACAGGGTTACTAAAATTTACGTTAGGGAGCATATTCACATCAGCGATAACATTTTTGTTATCAAAAACTTTTTCACCATTCTGCATGCCGAAAACACGGGAGCTTTTTTAAGTCTTGGCGATTCGCTGCAAAACCCATGGAAATTCATCCTGCTATCATTGCTGCCCTTACTGGCCCTTGCCTTTGGCGTTTTTTATGTCATGCTAAAACCATCAATAGGTAAATTAACCACCACAGGTATCGTTTTGGTTATTGCCGGTGGCGCAGGTAACCTCTACGACAGGATGCTTTATGGCAGCGTAACAGATTTTATGCACATGAACTTCGGAATCTTCCAAACAGGCGTATTTAATGTGGCCGACGTATCCATTATGATAGGTATGGGCTTAATCCTGCTGGAATCATGGCAAAAGGACCGTAAGGCCAAAAAGGAACAAGGAACTCCTGATACCGAAACGCTGGCAGCCTAATCCAGTGTAGTTCTTGCTCTTAAAAATTTCTTAACAATAAAAAGCGTATCTTTGCAGCTAATTACCCGTTCGCTTACGGTTTTGAGCCCAGCAAACTCTTCAGATCCGCTTATGCTTTCGCGTTAGCACATTATATATTACAAACAATCAAGAATGTCATTCGAAAATTTAAATTTAATTGAGCCAATCCTCAAGGCTTTAAAAACAGAGGGATATACCACACCTACTCCAATACAGGCACAAGCCATTCCTATTATATTACAACACCAGGATTTATTGGGCTGTGCCCAAACAGGCACCGGCAAAACCGCGGCTTTTGCTATCCCTACCCTGCAATTATTACACCAGGACAGGATAGCCCACAAAGAGCAAAAAACCATTAAAGCATTGGTTTTAACCCCAACCCGCGAGCTTGCCCTTCAAATTGGTGAAAGTTTTACCAATTATGGCAAACATACAGGCCTTAAAAACCTCGTAATATTTGGCGGCGTATCACAAAACCCTCAGGTTGATGCTTTGCGTCGCGGTGTTGATATTTTAGTGGCAACCCCGGGGCGTTTGCTGGATTTAATGAACCAGCGTTATGTTCACCTGGAGCATGTTAAATTCCTGATACTGGATGAAGCCGACCGTATGTTAGATATGGGCTTTGTTAACGATGTTAAAAAGATCATAGCTAAAGTACCGGCAAAAAGGCAAACACTGTTCTTTTCGGCCACCATGCCAAAAGAGATCCAAAGCCTGGCAGATAGTATCCTGAATAACCCCGAAAAAGTTGAAGTTACCCCGGTTTCATCAACTGCGGATACCATTCAGCAAGCAGTTTATTATGTGGATAAGGGAGATAAGAAATCGTTGCTGATCCACATCCTGAAAGATAAGGACATTAAAACCGTTTTGGTATTTACCCGTACCAAACACGGTGCAGATAAAGTGGTTAAAGACCTGAACCGTGTAGGTATCACTGCCGAAGCCATCCACGGTAATAAATCACAAAATGCAAGGCAGCGTGCTTTAACTAACTTTAAAAACCGCACAACCCGAGTATTAATAGCTACAGATATCGCGGCCCGTGGTATTGATATTGATGACCTTACACACGTTATCAACTATGAGTTGCCAAACGTACCCGAAACTTATGTGCACCGTATTGGCCGTACGGGCCGGGCTGGTGCCAATGGCATAGCATTTTCATTTTGCGATGCTGAAGAGCTGGAATTTTTGAAAGATATCCACAAGCTGATAGCCAAACAGATCCCGATTGAGGAAGGGCATCCGTACCCGCTTAGTCCAGCAGCTATGGCAGCCAAAATAAACGAAGCGCCTAAAAAAGGTGGCTCAGGCGGTGGTCAACGCGGTGGTGGTGGTCGCGGCGGTAACCGCAGGTCTGGAGGGGGCGGCAATAATCGTTCGGCAGGCAACAGCCGCTCCGGCGGCAATAAAAGATCAGGCGGCAGCCGTTCAGAGGCTGGTCGCGGTGGCGCCAGCGGTATGAGTGGAGCTAAAAGAGGATAAATATTAAGTTGATTAAGTGAATGGTTGATTAAGTGAGTAGTTATAATCTCCGAAAACCAACCACTCACCTAATCAACTCAATCAACCATTCACCGCAAAAAACTTTCCTGTTAATAAGTTAATAAGCATATTTGTAACGGTCGAAAAAATTAAATAGCTTTAAATGAAAATTATCCAGCCGGTATCAATGAAACGCCTTATAGATCTTTTCAAGAACAAGTTTTTCCTGGTTACCATTGCTTTTGTGGTGTGGATGATATTTTTTGACAGGAACGATCTTTTTTCGCAATACCAATACCACCAGCAGGTTAAAAAACTAAGGCTTGAGCGCGATTTCTACAAAGCCCAAACCGACCAGGTGACCAAAGAGCTTAAAGAATTGACCACCAACCCACAGCAAATGGAAAAATTTGCCCGCGAAAAGTACCTCATGAAAAAAGCCAATGAGGATGTTTATGTGGTGGTGCCGGAAAGTAAGGATAAGTAAATGACGAAATACGGAGCTTTAAAGAGCGCCGGACTGTGCGATTCCCTGCTTTTTTTCTTTTCTCTTCTTGTCTCTTACATCTCATCGTCTTGACTCTACTACCCTACACTTCTCCTTCCCGCTTCCTCAAAAACCACTCAGTTGATAACAGCAGCAGGATCAATACAAACAGCCATTTCAGATCTATCAAATCGCTGTAATGCTTATCTTCATAAACCACCGTTTTGATATTCTCATTTTTGGCGATCAGGTCGGCAAGCTGGCTTAGCTGCGATGGTTTGATCATTTGCCCGCCGCTTTGTTTGGCCAGGGTATTAAGCAATGTATGATTGGCGGCGCTTTGGCGGGTTTCGAGGTTAAGCGGTTTTATGGTGAATTGCCCGGTAGCTTTAAACTCTTGTTTGCCGTTTTGGGTTGATGCGTTGTAGGTGTATTCGCCAATGGGGAGGGTACCTGCATCAAGTTGATAGCTTTGCCCGGTGCGCGTAAACAGGAAGCTATAGTTTTTCCCGGCCGTGCTTTTCAGCTCTATCTTTACATCAGGGGTATTGATCAACTCAAGGGCTTCATTATATAATTCAGCATTAAGGATCACGCTTTCCCCTTCATCAAATACATTACGGGCCGGATAAACACGAAAACGCTGGCGATTGGCATTGGCAGTTAAATACTGCACCGTTTGACTCAGCAATTCATCAATAGCGTTGCGGTTACCATAGTTTTGATATTCGGCCAGCTGCCAGCGCCACAGGCCTTCACCGGTTAATACGGCAATACGCCGGCCGGCCTCATCGCCAAAGGCCAGTAAAGGATAGGTAGTAGCTACAGCTCCAATCTTTTGCTTCAATAAAACTGAAGCACCTGCAGCGGTTCCGTAACTGCCGAACGGCGCTATTAATGGCGGAAAGGCTGTAATCTTTTTTCGCGCTGAATCGGAGAGGGTGAAAGCTGTAAAATCATTGGTTGGGAGGGGCATCACCTCCTGCGTTTCAGCACGGCCTGCGCTTATGCGTACCGTGTTTTGCTCACTGTTAAGGGACTGCAGGTTACTTTGTGAACCAACGATATACCAAACCGGCGTTTTGCTCTTAGCAATAAAGCTTTTTACCGGCGGGTATTCGTCTGCCGAAAGCTGGTACAGGATCACCAGGCTATAATCTGCCGGTTTAATGCTTGCAGCATCAGCAAGCGAACTTGCCTTTACCTCAAAGTTTTTATTGGTTTCGATAGCCTGTTTAATCACCGTTAAATCGGGATGCGGACCGTTGTATAGCAGCAGCACCTTTTGCCGGGCATCAAGCACTTCCACATAAATAGTTTCGGTATTGTTTTGGATGGACAGCTCGTTCTTAACAGGAGCAATGCTGATGCTATATTTTCTGAGGCCTTTTTTAGCAGCGTTCAGTTTTATGGGGACGATCTTTTTAAAATCGTTTCCGGTTACCGCAATGCTTTGGGCGTACACCTGTTTACCATCTTCGGTAACCGACAGGTTCATGTTTTCGCCCTTGCTTTGGTAGGCCGTAGCAAGCACTTCTATCACAAAATCGTTCCCTAAAAAGGCCGTTTTGTTATAATTTACGTTGCCGATGAGCAGATCGCGTTTGGCAGTGGTATCGCCAAGGGCTATGGTGTAGATGCTGGTTTTGATATTCCTGGCCTCATACTGCGGATCATTACCCTGGTTGTATAAACCGTCAGTTGCCAATATCAGCGCACCGATGTTTTGATTAGTGAACCTGTCGTTAAGTTGGTGCAGCGCACTTGCTATATTGGTTTGCTTACCGTTAAAGTTTTTTGAAAGACCGGGATGCAGGGCTTTGTCAAAATTAAATTCCTGCACATCATACTTGTCGCCAAGTTCTTGTTTTAGTTTAGCCAGATCATCGACAAAAGCAGATGAGTTAAAGCCTGCAGATTTAAAAGTATTCACGGACGACGAATTATCCTGCGCTATAAGCACTAAAGGCTTTTGCGGCTCGTATTTCACCGTTTTTACCAGGGGAGATATGAGCAGCACCGTTATAAAAAACACGGTTACCGCCCGGATAGCGGCAAGCACATAGCGTAAGTTTTTACTTAGGTCAACCGGCTTGCGGTACATGAGCCAGGCATATGCCAAACCCAGTAATAAGCCGGCAGGCAACCACCATCCCGAAACAGAACCCCATGTAAGTGAAAACATTTGTAGCTATAGTATCATCAGGGCGCAGATCATCCGGCCCAATAAACATTAACTGCAAAATGCGAAATTATTGTGAAAGGAGGGGAATAAGTTTTAAACCTCACCCAACCCTCTCCAAAGGAGAGGGCTTAAAAGCTTTTTCAAGTCTCCCCTTTTGGGGGAGATTTAGAGGAGGTGCATTCTTACAACATACCACCATCAACAGGGATAACCTGTCCGGTAATGTAGGCCGCCATATCAGATGCAAGGAATACACAGGCATTGGCTACGTCCTCAGTTTCACCCGCGCGTTTAAGCGGAATACCTGCTGCCCATCCTTCAACAACTTTAGGGTCAAGCACTTCGGTCATTTCGGTACGGATAAAACCTGGTGCAACCACGTTGGTACGGATGTTACGTGAGCCCAGTTCTTTAGCTACTGATTTAGAGAAACCAATGATACCTGCTTTTGAGGCAGCATAGTTGGCCTGGCCGGCATTGCCCTGCACACCAACAACCGAGCTCATGTTAATGAATACACCTTTGCGGTTTTTCATCATGATTTTTGAGGCAGCCTTGGTAACATTAAATATCGATTTCAGGTTTACGTCAAGCACTTCGTCCCAGTTTTCTTCGGTCATGCGCATCAGCAAACCGTCTTTAGTGATACCGGCATTGTTGACAACAATATCAAGCGTACCGAAATCAGCAACAATATCGGTAATTAGTTTATCAGCTTCGTCAAATTTGGAAGCATCAGAACGGTAACCTTTTACCTTAGTGCCGAAACTTTGCAGCTCCTGCTCAAGGGCCTGGCCTTTTTCAACAGACGACAAATAAGTAAAAGCTACGTTAGCGCCGTGCTCGGCAAATTTTTCGGCAATCTTGCGGCCTATTCCTTTTGACGCGCCGGTAACCAACGCGGTTTTTCCTTCTAATAATTTCATAATTAAAGTATATGATTTCAGGGCGGTGAAGTTAGCAGTTTTTTGTTTCTGTTCATAGTTGATAGTTGTTCATGGTTGATGGTTCATAGATCATGGTAAAAATGCCTATACTCAAACTATGAATCATGATCTATCAACCATGAACCCAAAAAACTTACTTCAAATACTCCGCAGGTATCGGATTATCCTTCCGTTCGCCATCATAAAACCAGGCGAGAATCCAGAAACGGGTGCCATCGTTAAATAGTTCAATGCTGTTGATGCCGCGCTCGGTTACCGGCCCATCAGCTGTGTTGCGCGATTCGTAGGTGCTCCATACATGGTAAATACTGCCAAATTTTTCAACCCGCCGGGCAATCTCCCGCTCGTCAAAACCATTTTTTGACAATGATGGGTCGGCCAGTTTGTGGTATTCCTTCAACGTCATATAGCTAAACTGCTGTTTGCCATGTTTATCGGTATAGCCTGCACCAACATGGGCATTGGCAATATGCAGCAGGCTATCGCGCTCATAACTTACCTTTTCGCCTTTTTTAACAGTAACTACGCCGTAATAGGCTTTCATGATGCCATCAAGGGTACTTACATTATCTCCGTATTTGGTAATAACCTGCGAGTGCGCAGGAAAAGTGATAGCAATGGTAATTATAGCGATAAGCAGAGGCAGGATATTCTTTTTCATGGTGATCGGAGTTTATTAACAGTCAGATTTTGATTGAATTAACGAAAAATATCCGGGATATTATAAGGTAAAATAACCTAATGCGTCGACTTACCCGGGCATGGCTTAGAAGAAGCATTTTAAAATCCCCTCTTGAGAGGGAGCGCGATGGGTCGAGCGGTAGCAGGGGTGTGTTTGTAAGTTTATCAAAGCAGAAACACACCCCTCCACCCCTCTCGAGAGGGGAATCGCACATCCCAATGCTATAAAAAAGCATCATTCAAACATGGACGTTTGAACCTGTTTTTTCAATTAAAAAGTAGTATTCAGAGACACTCCATAGGTCCGCGGGTTGCCTAAGTGTGTCGCGCCGAAATCATAGGCATAATCAATGTATTTTTTATTGGCGATATTGCTTTCCCAAAAGAACAGACCGAACCTTTTGGTACTTACACCTAACCTCGCGTTGAACTTGCTGTAGCCTTTTTGTTCTATCTGGTTAGCGAGGTCAAAATACTGATCGCCAAGATAGCGCCACTCGCCGCGGGCAATCAATTTGGTTTTCAGCGCACCGCCCAAATCATAGCCATATTGTAAGGCCAGCATACTGGTAATGTTCGGTGTATAAATTTGCTTGTTGCCCTTCAAATTCACCTCTTCGCCATTGTTGCCTACAACCAACGTAGTATAACGGGCGTGGGTATAACCAAAGTTGTAATCAAACTCCAGGCCTTTAATTGGGGTAGCGTTAATTTCGGCCTCTATACCTTTGCTGCTTAACTTGCCTGCGTTTTTGGTAATGGTAATAGCATCAGGCAATACCAGGGTTGGTACCTGGGCATCGGTAACGCGGGTATAAAATGCGGTTACGTTTACACGGAGGCGGTTATCTAAAAAGTCGTTTTTTGATCCTACTTCAAAATTATTACTGTACTCGGGCTTGAAAGAATAAAGCGGCGGAGACGAAGGATCAGAACCCAGTTCGGTAATGCCTCCCGCGCGGAAACCGCGGCTGTACGTAGCAAACAAATTACTGTGTGCCGATACATGGTAAGCCAAACTCACTTTAGGCGTAAAGGCTTTGTAATGTGCCGTTGACGAAGTATCCGAACGGGTAACCACCGGTTCGCCGCCATTTGGCAGAAACTCGCCCATTACGTTTTCTTTTTTATGCTCGTAGTCATAACGCAAACCCGCGGTGATGTCAAACTGCTCATTCACGGCATAAGTAGCCTGCCCGTAAACAGCTATGCCATAGTTCCTGTCGGTATTGGTATTGATACTGGTAAAATCCGTCATCGGCGAGCCAACAGCGCCGGCATCGTCACCAAAGTAAGTGCACTGCCTGTTTGGCGCATAGTGATAAAAGCCATAAGTCCCGGCTGCCCATTTCAATTTTGAGGCAGATGAAGCCGGCGAAGTAAAGCGGAACTCCTGGATGGTGGTTTTTACTTTATTCCATTTGCCGCCATAGTTGTTTACGATAGATACGGCGTCGATAGGGGAAAAATCGCCATCGATAGGTGTGGTATAATAGCGGTTGTTTACCTGGTAAGATGTTTGCGAAGTAAAATTAAAATCACTACCGCTGTAATTAGCCGTTAATGATGACTGGAAAGTATTATCAACCATTTTAGTCGTAGCGTTCTGGTTAACCTCAAAAGGACGACTTAGAGCATCATCGGGCGAACCGGCTAAAGTGAATGCGCCGTTGTTGCGGTTGTTGTAGTTTTTTACATTCAGGGTGAAAGCGAGCTTTGAAGTAGCCAAAAACTTTAGGTAATAGTTACCTAAAAAGTAATGTTGTTTATCAAAATGGGTATTATTAAAGGTGTTGGTATAAAAACCATTAAAGCCTGAATAAATTCCAGCTACGCCTAAATACAATTTACCTTTTACTAATGGGGCCTTGATGCCCAATGTATAGCGCTGTTGATTGTAATTACCCACATCAACACCGGCAAAACCGCTCAGGGTGTTTGATGGCTGCCTGGTGATCACATTGATAACGCCGCCTGTAGCATTACGGCCGTAAAGCGTTCCCTGCGGGCCGCGAAGCACTTCTATCCTATCCACATCCAGCAATTGGGGGATATAGGTATCCAGTCCGTATTGGTTTACACCATCAACGTAAGTAGCCACAGCCGGATCGTATGATGTGGTAACAATCCCGCGGATGCCGGTAACGGTACGGCCATCGCCGGGAGCACCTGAGTTTAAGTTAGGTACAATGGCGGTGAGGTCTTTCAGGTCCCAAAGCCTGTAATCCTGTATTTGTTTGGCCGAGAGCGTTGAAATGCTGAATGGTACACGTTGTGCCTGCTCTTCGGTTTTTTGGGCAGATACCGTAACCTCATCCAACTGGTTGCTGGCATCATTCAACTGAATTGTTATTGGGCGACTGGTACCGATTATAATTACCGGGATATTTTTAGCCGCATAACCAACAGCGCTGATATGCAGGGTATATTTCCCGGCAGTTATGCTTTTTAAAATAAATTTTCCGCTTCTGTCGGCACTGGTTTGGTAATTGGTATTGAGCAAATACACCGTAGCGCCCGCGATAGGCTGGTTCTTGCTATCGGTAACGGTGCCCGAAAAATCGCCCCTGGTTTGGCTCCGGGCCGATAGTGCAATAACAACAAATAATAAAGTAAATAATTTACGCATAAAACAGGTATAAATGTGTACAGATCACACATTGTAATCGATTGTCAATATTAGCAAATGACAAACAATTAACGGTCATAACTACATAAATATTACCATTTTTTAATGGCTCTAAGTGTTGGCGAAAAATAAATTCTTATGAGTAATAATTTCTAAATTCGCTTAAACCTCAAACTACAACCTTAACAAACGGTATTAAAAAAATGAATTGGGAACTATTCTTCTACGGTATTTTCTCTTTAGCAATTGCATATTTATTTTACAGAATTTTTGTTAAAGGGAAGGACCCGTATTATGAAGACATGGGTGGGAAAATTTTAAAAATCAGCTACATTAAAAGTTGGGGTTTAGTCATTACAGCTATTATAACAGGAATATTACTGATTTTTCAATCCATATCAGCTTAAATATCAAATAACCTATCAATTACTGCCGCAAGTCCTCCCTGTTTGTGGCGCGTCTTCAAGTGTGAAACACATTTCAACTGCACCCTCCAAAAGCTGATGCCCGGGATAGTTCATCGAACTTGACCAATGAAAAACATCAAATCATATAAATCAAAAAAGGCCGCATCACCATGTGATACAGCCTCTCCATATTTTCCAAGCAAAGAGCCTTTCGGCTTTCTCCTTTATTGTTTAACCTAAAAAGATTAATAACGGTAATATTCCGGTTTAAACGGACCTTCAACCGTTACGCCGATGTACTCGGCCTGGTCCTGGTCAAGTATTTCAAGCTCAACACCAATTTTTGCAAGGTGCAGGCGGGCTACTTTTTCGTCCAGGTGTTTTGGCAGGGTGTAAACTTTGTTTTCATAGGCGGCACCGTTTGTCCAAAGCTCTAACTGAGCTAAAGTTTGGTTGGTGAACGAGTTACTCATTACAAAGCTTGGGTGACCGGTAGCGCAACCTAAGTTAACCAAACGGCCTTCGGCTAACACAATAACGTCTTTACCTTCAATGGTATATTTATCAACCTGCGGCTTAATTTCTACTTTGGTATTGCCATAAGCACCGTTTAACCAGGCCATGTCAATCTCGTTATCAAAGTGACCGATGTTACAAACGATAGCTTTATCTTTCAACGCACGGAAGTGCTGCTCGCGAACAATGTTCTTGTTGCCTGTAGCAGTAACCACGATATCGGCTTCAGTGATAGCAGTGCTTAGTTTTTTAACTTCAAAACCTTCCATTGCAGCCTGTAAAGCACAGATCGGGTCGATTTCGGTAACAATAACACGTACGCCGGAATTGCGTAATGAATCGGCCGAACCTTTACCAACATCGCCATAACCGCAAACAACGGCCACTTTACCGGCCATCATCACATCGGTAGCGCGACGGATAGCGTCAACCAATGATTCGCGGCAACCGTATTTGTTATCAAATTTTGATTTGGTAACCGAATCATTAACGTTAATAGCAGGCATTGGCAGGGTTCCTGCTTTCATGCGCTCATATAAACGGTGTACGCCGGTGGTTGTTTCTTCTGATAAGCCTTTGATAGCAGCAACCAGCTCAGGGTATTTATCCAATACCATGTTGGTTAAATCACCGCCATCATCAAGGATCATGTTAAGCGGCTGGCGGTCTTCGCCAAAAAATAAAGTTTGTTCAATGCACCAGTCAAATTCTTCGGCATTCATGCCTTTCCAGGCGTAAACAGAAATGCCGGCGGCAGCAATAGCAGCAGCGGCATGGTCCTGGGTTGAGAATATATTACATGACGACCAGGTAACTTCGGCACCAAGGGCAATCAGGGTTTCAATTAAAACAGCGGTTTGGATGGTCATGTGCAAACAACCGGCAATCCTTGCGCCTTTAAGCGGCTGGCTTGGGCCGTACTCTTTACGTAAAGCCATTAAGCCGGGCATCTCAGCCTCAGCCAGTTCAATTTCCTTCCGGCCCCACTCTGCCAGCGACAGATCTTTTACTTTGTATTTAACGAATGCAGTTTCTACTGATGACATATCGATTTTATTTTGAGAGTGCAAAGTTAACTGATATCCTTGTGAAAATGAAATGTTTGGTTTTCATTGACAAGAACGGGCAATTGTGCTATTTAGCAGCAAGAACGTATAAGCTATCTATGCCTGCAACTGCTTTTGCACCTCTCCCTGCTGCATAGTCAGGTTGCCGTTATAAACCCCGCCATTTTCAACGGCCAGGTTCTGTGTTTTGATGTCGCCGGTTATACGGCCTGTAGCTTTTATTTCAAGCGAAGAGGTATTAATATCGCCCCTTACCGTGCCATAAACAAAGATCTCTTTAGTACTTATATTTCCCTTAACCTCGCCCTTTTCGCCCAGGATCAGGCCCTCATCAACCATTACATCGCCGTTAACCAATCCGTCGATCCGTACAAAAGCCGGGGCTTTCAGGTTACCTTCTAATACACTGCCTTCACTAATGAGGGTTGAGATTGCCTGTAAATCAAGCGCAACCTTATCTTTTTTAGAAAAAATAGCCATGTTTTTAAAGTCTTAACTTCTAAGTCCGAAGTCGATAGTTCTAAATCTGCATCATAATAATCCATGGTCGACTTCCGACTCAGGACTTAACACTTCCGACTTAACAAACTTCCTTCTTAGAACTTATTTATTCAGGGTTAAAAAATTTACCGGGTTAATTGGTTTCCCGTTTTTACGTACTTCATAATGCAAGTGCGCACCTGTTGAGTGCCCGGTTGAACCTACCTTGCCAATATTATCGCCAACCGTAACCTGCTGCCCTACCTTCACTTCAATTTTTGAAAGGTGACCGTACAAGGTCTCCAGGTTATTAATATGCTGAATCCTGATGCATTTACCATAACCACCGGCCCATCCCGCAAAAACAACTTTGCCGCTGGCCGTACATTTTACTGCGTCGCCACGGTTACCTTTAAAATCAATACCAGGGTGAAACTCGGCATGCTCCGAATCAAAAGGGTCGCTCCTGTAACCAAAAAATGAGGTAAACGAGCTGATCCTCGGATAGCCCATAGGGGTAAATGCAATGGTGCTTGTTAAATGTTTAAGATAATCGTCATACAGGCTGTAAGCTTCGGTATCGGGTAGCTTTACCCCTTCCCTGTTGCCATCGCCCCCAGTACCCTTTACAGTAAAACCTTTAAGGCCGCGCCTTTTTAAATACTCATTTATAGTTTTAAGTTTAACCTCGATAGATTGAATGTACGACTGGGCAGTACCCTGCGTATTTACCTCTGCTTTAACAACCGGCATGGTGCCTTTAAGTTTAGCTATCTGCGCCTGTAACTGTTGGTTTTCGGCCTCCTGCACAGCGCTTTTGTGATGCAGGTAAAACACCAAGCCACCAAGTACGGCAACAACAGCAGCTATGCTCCACGCGTAGTGTTTAAGCCTGTTAAGGTGCTTGGTTTTTATTTGTAATGATTTTGTATGCTGTTGATTTTTGTTGATGATAACAACAGTGCTAATATCAGGTGTTTTAAGTTTCATCAAATTCAAAATAAATTAGGGGTATGCAAGTTAAAAATTACTGTTAATAAAACAATATTAAATGTATGTAAACAGGTTATCAATGAAATAGCCTTCTACGTTAATCGTCAACCAATTGTTATTATTGAGTTTTTATAAACGTAAACCAAGTATCATTTCTTATTTTTGTAACACTGATTTTATTGTAAAGCAAAAAAAAATGATGTATCCGGAATATTTAGTAGCCCCGATGCGGGAAGATCTGACCAGGGTTGGTTTTGAAGAATTAAAAGATGCCGATGCTGTAAAAAACGCTATTGAAAGCGAAGGTACAGTATTTGTAATGGTTAACTCGGTATGTGGCTGTGCTGCGGCAAACGCACGCCCGGCTGCTAAAATTGCCGCCGCAAACGGCAAACATCCTGATAAACTGGTAACCGTTTTTGCGGGCATGGAAAAAGAAGCTGTTGATACCGCGCGTAACTATATGCTGCCTTATCCGCCATCATCACCTGCTATGGCGCTGTTTAAAGATGGCAAGCTGGTGCATATGATTGAGCGCTACCAGATAGAAGGCCGCCCGGCACAAATGATTGCCGATAACCTGATTGACGCGTTTGAACAATACTGCTAGCTGAAGGCCGAAGGCTTAAAGCAGAAAGCTAAAAAACATAAAAGAGCTGAGGGAAAATCCTTCAGCTCTTTTCGTTTGGTTCAAAATCCGGAATCAAAAATTCGATATCCGAAATCAAATTGATGTCGTCCTGCTTTTATTTATCGTCGTCGTTTTTGTCCTCATCCTCTTCATCATCGTCAAAATCATCGAAGCTGCCCATGTCTTCGTCATCCTCATTAAATTCGCTAAAAAAGCGGTCTTCATCAAACATCAGCTCTTCCATCTTTTCCTGTTCGGGCGTACTGGTGTCAAAGCGGATGGCCCAATTGTCGGGGATATCATAGCTTTTATCAAATCCCCTGATCCATTCTACAAAAACCAGTCGAAACTCCTCTACTTTTTCCCTCATCAACTGTACATAGTCCTCTTCATTAATTTTTACCATTGATGCAAAAGATACGGCATTAAACATATCCTGTACCGCAAGTTTAATGAGCACAGCATTTTGCATCCGCAGCGAATACAGGCTACCACCTTCGGCGCCGGCAATTTTTGCCTGGATAAGAGCGGCATTACTGCACATCTGTATGGCCAGATGTTCTTTCATGCTGTCTTCCTTTAATGATTCGGCAATTACATCCGCCAGGTCAAATAATTCCTGCGATTTTTGGTATACCGGGAGCTTTTCAAACTTTTCGAGTCTACGGGCCATGAGGTAAATTTACTACTTATAACACAAGTAGCCTCATATATAGTATTAAAGGCTTATTAAAAAAACTATCTTTGCCGCATGAACATTCTGATCCTTGGTTCGGGCGGAAGGGAAAGTGCCTTCGCCTGGAAAGTAGCCCAAAGCGCTCATTGCGACAAACTTTTTATTGCTCCCGGCAATGCCGGCACCACCCAATACGGTACAAACGTAAATATTAAAGTTACCGACTTTGAAGGCATTAAAGCACTTGTTTTAAAAGAGGATATCAACCTGGTATTGGTTGGCCCCGAAGAGCCCCTGGTAAAAGGCGTTCATGATTTTTTCCTGGCCGATGAGCAATTGAAAAACATCCCGGTTGTTGGTCCGCAGCAGGAAGGCGCACAATTGGAAGGCAGTAAAGATTTCTCCAAGCAGTTTATGGAAAGACATAACATCCCTACTGCTGCTTACAGAACTTTCACCAAAGATACCCTGCAGGATGGTCTTACTTATTTGGCTACTGCCGGTTTACCTGTGGTATTGAAAGCCGATGGACTTGCAGCCGGTAAAGGAGTACTGATTTGCCTTACTTTAGAGGAAGCCCAAACCGAACTTACTGCTATGCTGGCCGATGCTAAATTTGGCGAAGCGAGCTCACGTGTGGTTGTTGAACAATTTTTAACAGGCATTGAGCTCTCGGTTTTTGTGATGACCGATGGTAACAGCTATAAAATTTTACCCGAGGCTAAAGACTATAAACGTATTGGCGAAGGGGATACCGGCTTAAATACCGGTGGTATGGGCTCTATCTCTCCCGTTCCATTTGCCGATGCTGCCTATATGAAAAAGGTAGAGGAGGGCGTGATCACCCCTACCATTGAAGGTTTGAAGAAAGATGGCATCCCTTATAAAGGTTTTATTTTTATTGGCTTGATGAACAGCAATGGTGAACCCTGGGTTATTGAATACAACTGCCGTATGGGCGATCCGGAAACGGAAAGTGTGATGCGCCGTATAGATTCGGACTTTGTTGATTTGCTGTTAGGCGTTGCCGAAGGGAACCTGAACGAAAAAGAGATCATCATCAGCCCTAAAACAGCGGCCACCGTAGTCATGGTTGCGGGCGGTTACCCAGGCGAATACCTGAAAAACAAGGTGATTACCGGTACCGAAAACGTGCGCGACTCGATCGTGTTCCACGCAGGCACTTCAATGGATGGCAATGATGTAATAACCACAGGCGGCCGTGTATTAGCTATTACTACCGTACAGGATAATATGTTCAGCGCCCTGCAACAGGCTACTGCCGATGCAAGCCGGATTTATTATGATGGCATGTACTTTAGGAAAGATATTGGCTTTGACCTTCTTTAAGAGGTCATTGGGGCATTAGTCATTAAGTCATTTTTTCTCGTTCCTTCAGGGTCCTCTGCGAGAGACCCTGAGGGAACTAATCCGGCAAATCAGTTTAATCCCGGTTCAGACAATTATTCTTGCACCGCGTCAATCCAATTGCCGTCGCCTTTAATAATATTGATAAGCTCATCAAGCGCATTGGCCGAACTGATGTTTTTCTTTACCGCTTCTTTACCACGGTAAAGGGTAATTTTATCAGTACCAGAGCCTACGTAACCGTAATCGGCATCAGCCATTTCACCGGGACCATTTACAATACAGCCCATGATGCCAATCTTTAACCCTTTAAGGTGACTGGTACGACTGCGGATCATTTGGGTAGTAACCATCAGATCGAACAAGGTACGCCCACAGCTTGGGCAAGAGATATATTCCGTTTTTGAAATCCTTGACCGGGTAGCCTGCAAAATACCAAAAGAAGCAGAAGTAATTAAACTTGTAGGCAATTCAGGTGCATCAATCCAGATGCCATCGCCAAAACCATCAACCAATAAAGCGCCGAGATCAGTAGAGGCGTAGAGTTGGAGAAGAGTTTGTCCATGGTCCATGGTCCATGGACTATGGACTTTCTCACTTCCGGACTTTCCGACTTCCGGACTTTCGGACTCAAAAATATAACTTCTCTTCACTATCACCGGCACATCAAGTCCCAGTTCTTCCATTTTAAAGAAGAAAGACCGTTGCTCGGCCATGCCATGTAAAGCCTCTGTTTCGAGTACAAACACCAGCGACTTATCCAGTTGAATTGATCCAAAATCTTCCGAATCAATATCAGCAGGTTTTAAATGTACAAGGTTCAGTTTTGATGAACGATCGACATCGCCAATATATTCCTGTAAGGTAAATACCGGGTGGCAGTTGGTTTTATCGGCCAGTTTAAGCCAGGTATTATAATTATAAAGCTGCTTTAAGTTGCCCGGTAAGGTAAATGAAGGTAATTCATCCGCCAGGTAAACAAAATCAACCGATTGCTCGGCCATGTTATATTTATCCAGCAGCGGCGAGTACAGGTAGCCCGCCTCGTTCAATACCGCCGGGTCTTTCAGGTTCTTTTTAGATAGGTCGACAACAACCCGCGGCACCAAATGCCCGCCTATGAAAGCGTTGGCCTCGTAGGTTTCACGTTTTTTATATTCGTAGGGGTTGTGTTTTGAAGGTAAAAGGTCAAAGGTTAAAGGCGAAAGGTTTTTAACTTCCGTAGCTACCTTTTGCCTTTCACCTTTCGCCTTTTCCCTCATAGTGTAACGTCGAACCAGCTCAATAGCGACCGGTGCTTCCGCTTCGGGCTCTTCGGTGAGGGACACGCGAACAGTATCACCGAGGCCATCCTCCAATAGTGTACCAATACCTACGGCAGACTTGATCCGGCCGTCTTCACCATCACCTGCTTCGGTTACGCCAAGGTGCAGCGGATAATTCATTCCTTCGGCAACCATGGTTTCAACCAACAGGCGGTATGCCTGTACCATTACCTGCGGATTGCTCGACTTCATGGAGATCACGAGGTTATAAAAATTCAACTGCTCGCACATCCGCATAAACTCCATGGCCGATTCAACCATGCCCTGCGGGGTATCGCCGTAGCGGCTCATGATCCTGTCGCTCAGCGAACCGTGGTTGGTGCCAATGCGCATAGCGGTGCCATATTCCTTACAAACTTTTACAAGCGGTGTAAATTTATGGAAGATGCGTTCCAATTCGCCCTGGTACTCCAGGTCGGTATAATCAATCTGATCGAATTTCTTTTTATCGGCGTAGTTGCCGGGGTTTACGCGTACTTTTTCAACTATACGGGCAGCTACCTCGGCAGCATTTGGAGTAAAGTGGATATCAGCAACCAAAGGCACCGTGTAACCACGTGCACGGAGCTGCTTTTTAATTTCGGCCAGGTTCTGAGCTTCTTTGATGCTCGGCGCTGTGATGCGCACGTACTCGCAACCGGCATCAACCATGCGGATGGATTGCTCAACCGTACCAATGGTATCCATGGTATCGGTAGTGGTCATGCTTTGGATCCGGATTGGGTTATTCCCACCCATAGGCACATCGCCAATGTTAACCTCGCGGGTAACAAAGCGTGAATATTCGGTTAACGAGTTACAATAACGGCCGGACAGCACTTTAACAGCATCAGTATTCATCAATGACGGAAATTAGATTACAAAAATACGAAAGTTGTTTGATGGGAGGAAGTTGTAATGTTTAAAGGCTGTAATGTTTGGGTTAACTATAAATTCACCTGTTATCAAATCAAAGAATATTCACTAAATTTGATAAATAGCAACTCAATTCATCACCAATCAAAAAGGCAAAAAAACTGCTGTAATTATTCCGATAAGTGAATATGAGGATTTACTATATCAACACCATCTTAATTTAGAATTGACTGATGAGTATAAAAAAATGATGGATGGAATGTTGGATGAGGAAACAAAAGGCAAATATGTTTCTTTTGACCGTATTAAGGACAGGTTTTCTGCCTTCAAATCATAAATCGTCAATATTTATACTATTGGTATCCCCATTTCTAACTTGCTCCCTGCTCTCTTTTATTTTGGTCACAAAGTCAACGTTATAAGCACTTTCATTATCACTTGCCAAAAGCCTTTCAATTAACTTTTCAATATCAATCTCATCCCCAAAAGATTGTAGCACTTCAAGTACGATAGCCTTTTTCATTTTCCACGAATTATAAACTAATATACAAAATCACACCAACCTATCCCTAATCACCAGTGTTCCCGCTATCATATCATGTAAACATTGCTGCTGTTTATTAAAAAAAGCCATCAGGTAGCCGACAAAAAAGGTCAATACCGAAAATATTTTGGCCAGGTTACGGCCGATGGCTTTGCCAACAGTGATCCGGTTGCCATCCAGATCCACTACTTTTATTTTGAGCATTTGTTTGCCGTAAGTAGCCTGCTTAACCGAACTTTCCATTACCACATGATAAATAAATTTGCCTATGGGCGTAAAAGCGACAATGCTAATAGAGGTATATATCCGCGCCTGCTTATCCGTAATGAACAGGAACACTGCCATAGCTGCCAGTAAAACAAATATGCCAAATAAGATAAACCAATCAAGCGCTGAGGCCAGCCAGCGCTGGTCAAAACTGCCGTAGTACTGCATGAGTAATTTAGGACGGGCAAAGCCAAACAGTTCTCTTAATTCAGCTATTTCATTGGCTTCCTTGTAATCCACCATATCATCGGTTTTAACAAAATCGCCGGGTTTGATGCCGCGCGTTTTGAGCTCGGGAATGGTAAACGGGCCTTCGGGTTTACCGTTGATAACTAATATGTAGGATTGGGACATGGAATGGTCGATTACATAACTATGTCATTGCGAGGAGGCACGACGAAGCAATCGCATACTATACAGGGCGGACCTGCCTCCGTGCGATTGCCACGCTACGCTCGCAATGACATGTTTTTTATTGTTTTTTATTCTTCTAAGATAAATATTCCTTCCACCAATCAGAATTATAGGCACCTTTTACTTCGGTTGGCTCACCGGGTTTGGGTACAAATAAATCGATGTGTTTTTGGTTTGCCATAGCGGTTAGCCATTCAATAGGCTCGTACCAGGCATGCGGGGCCAGGTTAAACGTACCGTAATGGATGGGCATCATCAATTTGCCTTTCAGATCGAGATGCGCATTTGAAGCATTATCAGGCCCCATATGAATATCCGGCCAGAATTTACCATAAGCTCCTATCTCCAGCATAGTCAGATCAAACGGACCAAAAGCCTCTCCTATCGCCTTAAATTCGGGCGAGTAACCCGAATCGGCGCCAAAGTAAATATTATGCTGCGGACCTTTGATCACGAACGACGACCACAATGTTTCGTTTCGCCCAACAATACCCCTGCCCGAAAAAATGGCGTGAGGGTGTTGCCGTAAGTACAATTTCATTGCCAATCATGGCGCTGTCGCCCCAATCCATTTCAGTAATAAAGTTGGCGGCCATGCCCCAGTTGGTTAAATACTGCGCTACCCCTATCGAACAGAAAAAAGGGATATTCTTATCCGCAAAAAACTTAATGGTAGCCTTATCCAGATGGTCGTAATGATCGTGCGACTGGATCACCGCATCCAACGGGGGCAGATCTTCCAAAGCTATCGGCGGTTGAAAAAACCGCTTCGGCCCGAATGATTGCGAAAACGAAACCCTCTCGCTCCAAACCGGGTCGGTAAGGATGCGCTTGCCATCAATTTCAATCAGGATGCTGGAATGGCCAACCCAGGTAATGCGCAAGCCCGATGTGGGCGGAGTAATGTAAACCGATAGATCTGTTTTAAAAGGACCTAAAGTTTTCTTAGGCGTATTTTCGGCTTTGTTGTTCATGTACTCCCTTAAAATGGGAATCATTTTACCAAAGCCGGCCTCATCGGTAGGTATGGTATTGAGATATTTTCGTCCTTTTTTTCGCGATGCGGGTAAACTCATAACAGCAATTATAGTACTAATATCAGGTATGATATAACTAACGCAAAAAAGTTACGGATGGTTGAAGCGGCTCAACCTTTATTTACTTAAGAATGATATTGCCGTATCACAAAACTCAACCAGCGGGGCAGGCAAAGCATCTCCGGTAAAAGGATGTTCGCCGCCAAAAGTATGATCTGCACCTTTTTGCACTATGTATTCCGCAGCAGGATTAGCTTCATGCAATTGCAGGGAATGGCTTACAGGTACGGTAGGGTCGGCATCACCATGAACGATGAGCCATGGCTGTTTTATTAAACCTGCCTGCCTAATGATATCCAGCCTCAGCGGGTGATTGTCAAGATCATCTAACAGGGTTGATTTAACAGGCATTTGCTGCCCGGTACGCTTATTTTCAAAGTAAAAAACGCTCTGCAAACGCCACTGTTGTTCTATTTGCTTAGGCCACAGGTTCCGGAAACCGGATATGGAAGCCATAGTTACCAGCTTTTTAATCCGGCTATCTTCGGCAGTTTTGATAATACTTACACCGCCGCCCATGCTATGCCCAATGAGGTATACACCATTAGCCATAGGCATACTTGCCCCACTACAGGCAAAATCAATGATGGTATCCAAATCTTCCAGTTCAATAGAGACGGTATTATCGGCAAAGGCTGTCAGATCGGCAAAATCTAAGGGATTGGCGGGCGTTGTGCCATTATGCGAAAAGTTAAATTTCAGGAAACGAAAACCCTTTTCGGCAAAATACCGGGCTAACAGATCATGCGTGCCCCAATCTTTAAACCCTTTAAAACCATGGGCAAAAATTACCAGCGGCGTATTTTTAAAAACATCGTCGTAGGTAACATCGATAAGCATTGGCCGCCCTTTAGCGCCGGGAAGGGTAAAATTATCTTTCCTGATCATTTTAAAATACTATTTCGGTTTCAGTAATATCCGAACGCTTCACAACAACGGTTCCCGCAAAAAGGTCACCTATCCGTTGATGCTTCTCTGTTTTTGTTATACAAATTATCGCAGGCAATCCATAAAAAAGAATATCAAAGCAATCGCAAACCCGGCGTTTAAACGCATCACCCAAAGTTAATTTGCCGCCGTTGACTTTAACTACTTTCAACTTACATATATCATGACACAACAAAATACAGAAACCACACAATAAATACAGGCAATGCCATCATACCATCTACCCGGGAAACACCAGGTGTAGAACTTTGATTAAATACCGTTACGTAGGTGTAGAAAAAAGCGAAGTAAATTCCGTAATCTATCAATGTAGCTATGATACGTAGCTTAATATATGGCTTAGGTTTAATGTCAACAATTTTCATCACAATGAATTACACCATCGCAATATATAAAATATACTACTTACACCCTTTTCCAATTAAAAGTAATTATACAACTCTCCCGTCCCATCGGGGCCTTTCGCAGATTTTATTTATTAAATTTGAATATATTAGATTGCAGTCGACATGCGCTATACCGAATATCCTCCCAATGGCATACTAAAAGATTTCATACAATGTTATTTTGTGTGCGAAACAGATATTCCTGTTATGACTGATGACAAGGTGTTTGCTACCGGCGCTGTCGAGATCTTATTCAACCTGGGAGCGGATGGCCCTCAGCAAATAAAAAATGGCGGCCTGGTAACCTGTCCCGATATACAATTGTGGGGACAAACTATACAGCCACTTACTTTTACCTCTTACGGTAAGCACTGTATGTTTGGGATCCGTTTTTTCACCCATACCGCCGCCTGCTTTTTTAATGAGCGGATAGAAGAATTTAATGACCGGGTCATTGATTTCAAAGAGCTGGGAGGAAAGGAAGCTGCTTTGTTACATTTGAGATTAATGGAGGCCAAAACGCCGGACCGGAGAATAGATTTAGTTGAAGAATTTCTGATGAAAAGGTTGTTAGCATCAGGGCCTAAATTCAGCAGGCTAAAGCTGGTTAACAACATCATGCTTGACTTAAGAAAAGAGGATTTTCTGGAGAATATCAATACAGTGGCAGCTAAATACGGTCTTTCCTCCCGGTACCTTCAGAAAATATTTTTAAACTATTCCGGGCTGAGCCCGAACTTGTACACTAAAATAGCACGGTTTCAAAAAAGCCTTTACCGGGTTGCCGAAAACAAACAATCGCTCACCTCTATCGCTTATGAGTGCGGGTACTTTGATCAGTCGCATTTTATAAAGGATTTTAAATTCTTTACCGGGTCGCCCCCTTCCCGGTTTTCGCCCGAAAGTTCAACCGATTTTTCCGCCGCGCTCAATAATTAAGCTGTTCCGATTTTTACAATTTTGGTCCATTTTAAGGATATAGTTTCGCTTTAGTTATTCATTCAATATTTAAAGGATCATGAAACAAAAAACCTTAACTGCAGCAATTATATGCCTGTGTCTTTTCTTAACGTACAAAAGCGGCATCGCCCAGGCAAATAATCCCGGCTTACAGCAGATCAAAAGCTCAATTCAAAAAATAAATACACTTTATTATGAGCTGTTTGCAAAAAGTGACGCCTCAATCATAAACCTGTATACTGATGATGCCATATTATTGGCGCCAAATATGCTGCCTATCAATGGCAAAAAGGCACTGAAAAAGGATTTCGAGGATACCTTTGTTGCAGGAAAAGTTAAAGGGGTTAAATTCCAAACGGGCAATATCTATGGCGATGGTAAAGCTTACATTACCGAAGAAGGCACCTGGCAGGTTTTTGACCCAAATGGTAAAGTTCTTGATGATGGGAAGTATTTAAAATTGTGGAAACTCACGAAAGCCGGCTGGAAAATATTCAGGGATTCTTTTAACAGCAACCACAAAATTTAAAACATTCCAGTCCCATCACGGTCTCTCGCAGTTTAAGTTTATCCATAAAATCAATAGTCAAATTGGGTAATCTTGATAAGTTGAACCCCTCTGGGGTTCGGGTATAGGGTGTGATGTTATTTCTACAAACCTTTTCCCCCTCTGGGGGATTTTTACAATTTAATAAACATGTATTAATCGCCCAAGGACAGATGCACCAGAGGTGCAAAAGGTTTGTAGCTCGTAAAGTTATAAAATACCCTTTGCCCCAGAGGGGCAAAACACGACGACTTGCTGTTTAAACGACAAGCAATTTTGTGGATAAACTTAAACTCGCAGAGGCATTGATGGAACAACTAAGGGGGACAATCCCTACACCCTCTTCCCATTAAAAGTAATGTTATACAAATCCGTGCGCCTGTCTTTGATATTTTGCACGCTGCCGTACTCATGCAGCTCATCCAGCAACGACAGGTCAACATCGGCAATAACAATCATTTCGGTGTTTGGCGTAGCTTCAGATTGGATCCCGTTAGTCGGGAAACCAAAATCTGAAGGTGTAAACACCGCCGACTGTGCATAGCTGATACCCATATTATTTACATTAGGCAGGTTGCCTACACAACCCGCTATAGCGACATAGCATTCGTTTTCCACCGCACGGGCCTGGGCGCAAAACTTAACCCGGTTGTAACCGTTTTGCGTATCGGTAAGGAAAGGTACAAACAGGATCTGCATATCCTGACCGGCCAAAATGCGTGACAGTTCCGGAAACTCTACATCATAACAAATCAGGATGCCAACTTTGCCGCAATCGGTATCAAAAACTTTCACCTCATCGCCGCCGCGCATTCCCCATGAGCTAATCTCGGCCGGGGTTGGGTGAATTTTGTATACCTCTTCCATGCTGCCGTTCCGCCTGAACAGATAGGAAACGTTATATAACGACTCCTCAAAAATATAAGGCATACTGCCCGCAATGATGTTTACATTATAGGATACCGCCAGTTTTGAAAACTCCTCGATAATGGGCTGGGTATATTTGGCCAGTTCGCGCATGGCCTTGGCCGAATCCATATGGTTATAATCGGACATGAGCGGTGTATTGAACAGCTCGGGGAACAGGATAAAATCGGCCTGGTAATCGCTCACCGCATCAACAAAATATTCGGCATGCTTCATCAGCTCACTGATATTACTGTACGAACGCATCTGCCATTGTACCAGGCCAATACGTACTACTGTTTTATGATTGATAACATCGCTTACTTCCTCGTAATACACGTTGTTCCACTCAATAAGTGTAGCAAAACCTTTTGAGCGGCTATCCTCGGGCAGGTAGTTACGCAATACCTTGCGCACGTGAAAATCATTTGACAGCTGAAATGATAATGTTGGATCATAGATCTCCTTATACTTTACCTTATCAATATACTGACGCGGCGTAAGCTCGTTCTGAAATTTTTGATAGTTGGGGATACGCCCGCCGGCAATAATACTTTTCAGGTTCAACTTTTCGCAAAGGGCCTTGCGGGCATCGTACAACCTCCGTGCAAGTCGCAAGCCGCGATATTTAGGATGGATAAACACATCAATACCGTACAGTACATCCCCTTTGTCATTATGGGTTTTAAAGGTACTGTCGCCGGTAATTTGCTTGTAGGTGTGGTTATCGCCAAATTTTTGGTAATCGACTATAATAGCCAGTGCACAGCCAACAACCGTATCGTTAACGGTAATGCAGATCTGCCCTTCGGGGAATATTTTGATGAGCCGGCGAATAGAATTGGCATCCCAATAGTCCTCGTCCATATCCATATAGGCCGATTTCATTGATTTTTTTAGCTCTTGGTAGTCCTGTACTTCCAGGTTGCGCATTTCAATACTTTGCAGATCCATATTTTTATTTTGCTTCGATAGCAACAGCCAAACGCTGTTTTGGTTTAGGCTTTTTTAGTATCGGTTGTGTGCCACCAGGCCCAGTAGATCAGCACAAACTGCAGGAATAGGCGCAGCCATGCTAAAAAAGGTGTAACCGTTATGGAATTTAACTTCATTGGCGCTTTAAATGCCATGCTCACGTGGATCTGCAAAAAGGCAATCAACATTAAAACAATTCCCCAGGCAGCCCAGTACCGTGTTTTGGATGGTATAAGTAACAACCCTAATGAAATTTCGGCAATCCCGGCAAGGAGGTTAACAGTCTCTGGGTAAAGCAGGTTATTGGGCATTACGGCGTAGTAAAAGCCCGGATCGCGGAAGTGATTAAGGCCTGCAAGCACGTAAAACGCCACGAGTATTACCAGGCTTATTTTTTTATACTTATCCATGTTTTAATTTACAAATATTTTGTGATACGCATTGCAAAACAGTTTAAATACTGCAAAACAAGCCGTTTTTGCAATTTATAACCATTCCAAATAAGCCTGTTTGACAAAGTGTTGACATTGGATGTGCCGAATAGTGATACTTTTGTTCGGTCAAATTTTAAAACTGCTTTGAAGTATCTAAAGGTAATAGCTTTTACGCACAAACAGATTGAACTGAAGGAATTGGGTAGATTGGTGGTTTGCCAGGAAAATCTGACAGATAAACTTGCACAGGTTAAAAAGCAGTTCAATATCCCGGAGATCTTCTACCTGGCTACCTGTAACCGTGTGGAATTTGTAATGACAACCCCACAATCTGTTGACAAAGATTTTGCCAAAAAATTCATAGAAGCCTTTAACACAGAGCTTTGCCATGATTCACTGAGTACTTTTATGGATAGCGCGTCTATTTATGAAGACCAGGAAGCCATGGTGCACTTATTGCGCACTTCATGTTCGCTGGAGAGTTTGATCGTGGGCGAAAAGGAGATCCTGGCCCAGTTACGCAAAGCATATGAACATTGCAAAGAGGCCGGCCTAACCGGCGATGCCATGCGCATGATCATGAACTGCGTGGTAAAAACAGCCAAGGAAGTTTATACGCATACCAACATCTCCAAAAACCCAATCTCGGTAGTATCGCTGGCTTACCGCAAGCTTAAAGACCTTAATCTTTGTTCAAATGCCCGTGTATTGATCATCGGCGCAGGCGAAACTAACCGTAACATTTCCAAATATCTTCAAAAACATAAATTTTCAAACTTCGCGGTATTTAACCGTACCGTGGCCAATGCCGAAAAATTAGCTGCCGATTTGGGCGGAGAAGCGTTTGACCTCGAAGCTTTGAAAAGCTATAAAAAAGGTTTTGATGCCATTATCACCTGCACATCGGCAGTTGAGCCAATCATCACTACCGAAATTTACCAATCGCTGCTCAACGGCGAAACCGGCAGGAAAACCATTGTCGATCTTGCCATCCCTAATGATACCGCTCCCGAAGTGCTGGAGCAATTCCCGGTTAACTTTATCGAAGTGCACTCGCTTAACGAAGTTGCCAAAAAGAACCTGCAGGAACGTTACCACGAACTGGTACACGCCGAAGCTATCATTGAGCAAAACATTGCCGAATTTGTACAGCAGCTTAAACAGCGCCGTATTGAGGTAGCTATGCGCCAGGTACCCGAAAAAATCAAGGAGATCCGCAATACCGCCATCAACTCGGTTTTTGCCGATGAAGTACAGGGCCTGGACGAGCAATCGCGAGAGATCCTGGAAAAGGTGATCAACTACATGGAGAAAAAATATATCAGCGTACCCATGGTTATGGCGAAAGATATATTGATCAATGAAAACTAAAACTTTCTGAATCAGAATTTACGGGATTTGAGGATTGACAGAATGCTTGCTTTTGTCTGAAACCGAATTTCTTTAATTTAAGAATTGATCAAATGCAAATCTGATACTAGTCGAAGTGTAGCGGAGCGTAACTTCGTCCTGAAATGAGTTAAGCTTTCAGCTTAACCGAACACCATATCATCAGCATGCAAAATATCAAATGTATGCTGCAAACTGTTTACTCATAACTGCCAACTGGATATGGGCGTTACCTCCGGTCCGGGCTGTATACTCATACGCCTGCAGGCTTTACGCTCGCTGGCCGGTATCCGCTCCCATCCCTAACGCAGGTATTTTTCGTTAAACCTATTTGGCTATTATTGGGGCTTATTTCCCTTATAAAACAAACATTCAATCATTCCGTCCTCAAACTCTTTATCGGGTTAACTGTCGCGGCTTTTACAGATTCATAACTAACCGTAATCCAGGCTATTCCCAATGCAGCTACAGAGGCAATAAAGAACACCAGCCAGCCAGCATTGATATGATAAGCAAAACCCGACAGCCAGCTGTTAACCGCATACCATGAAAGTGGGATAGCGATAACTATAGCTATCAAAATGAGCCTGGTGATACCTGATGACAGTAAGTAAACCAGGTTTACTACCGACGCCCCTAACACTTTGCGTACGCCAATCTCCTTGGTACGCTGCTCGGCCATAAATGCTGATAAACCATATAAACCCAGGCACGAAATAAAGATTCCCAAAGCGGCAAAAAGATTAAAAATATTGCCCATTTGTTGTTCGCCTTTGTAAAGTTTGGATAACTCCTGGTCAATAAAATCAAATTTGAAGGGATAAGCCGGATTGAGCGCCTGGCTCATAGCCGCCAGTGCCTTTATTGTAGCATTAATTTTTCCGGGCAAGGTCCTGATCACCACATAACCGCCTATTTTATTGAAAGGTATAACCAACGGCTCAATGCTTTGCTGAACGGGCTTAAAATTAAAGTCTTTTATAACCCCTACAATAATACCCTTGTTACCCCAAACCGCTAATGGCTTGCCTATTGCAGTACTGGCGGTAAGGCCCATTACGCTGGCCATTTTTTCGTTGATCATGTAATTATTCGAGTCGGTTTTAAAAGCTGTCGAAAAGCTACGGCCGGCGGCTAACTTCATTTTGAATGTTCGCGTAAAATCTTCGTCAGCCGCCATTACCGGGATAGACAATTGCGAACGTGGGTCCTTACCGCTCCACTGCACATTAAGTGTCCAGCCGCCAAGTTCAGTTGGCAAATCTGTAATCGTTGTAAAATCGCTCGTCAGCGAGGTTTGCCTTAACATGTTTTTCAAAGCCTCCTGCTTATGCCAGATCTCGCCCGTCATTGGCACGTATAAAAGATTGGCTTTCTCGAAACCGGGATTCCTGTCCCTGATAAATTTAAGCTGATTATAGATCACCACCGTACCCACTAACAATACAATGGAAACCATAAACTGAACTACAACTAAAGCATTACGGAACAGCAAATTGCCTCCCATTGATTTCACGTTACCCTTAAGCACTTTAACCGGGTTAAAACCAGAGAGAAATAAGGCAGGATAACTTCCCGAGATAAGACCAGTTATTAAAGCAATACCGGTAAGACTTAACCAAAGCCTGGCATCCGACAGATCAATAACAAGTTTCCTGTTAGCCAGATCATTAAACACTGGTAAAAACATCCGAACGATAACAAGCGCAAGCAATAGGGAAAGGAAAGAGATAAATACCGACTCGCTTAAAAACTGGATAACCAATTGCCCGCGAACAGCACCCGCTACCTTACGTAAGCCTATTTCTTTAGCCCTGCGTGCCGAGCGTGCAGTAGCCAGGTTCATGAAATTGATGCAGGCCACAATCAATATCAATATGGCGATCGCAAAAAAGATGCTTACATACTGCGCATTCCCATGCCCCGGCGAATCTCCCAATCTTTCAGGGTCAAGGTGTATTTTGGTTAAAGGCTGTAATTTGAAGGCAGCCTTGGTATCGAGACTGTGTTTGTGAAAAATCTGCCCGATTTGCGTTTCCAATTTGGCAACGTTAGCAGCGGAAGGGTCAAAACTTTTATCGAACTGTACGTAACCAAAAAAATTAAAATTATCCCAGATATTATTTTTTAGATCATTATTGGTTTGTGCTATTAAAGCCATAGGAAGCAGGATGTCAAATTGCAGATCGGAGTTAGCCGGGATATTGGCCATAACGCCTGTTACTACCAGATTTTCCTTATTATCTTTCCTTATCACTTTTCCTATGGGATCTTCTTTTCCGAAGTATTTTGTGGCGATATCTTCTGTTATTAAAACACCATTTGCCTGATTTAAAGCAGTAGCGCGGTCGCCTTTTATTAATGGATATGAAAACATGTCCATAAAATTGGGATCGGCATAAAACACATGTTCTTCCTGAAATTTCCGGTTACTTATTTCGAATAAAACAGATGGAAAACCGGGATATAAACGGGCTACATTTTTAACCGCAGGGATCTCCGATTTTAATCCAAAAGGCATCCCGGCCGAACTTGCCGCGGTTTTAGAATCACCAAAATCGCTGTCGATTCGATAGATCTGCCCGGCATTTTTATGGAACTTATCATAGCTCAATTCATTTTGCACCCAAAGCAAAATCAGGATACTTGAAGCAAGGCCTATCGCCAAACCCGATATATTGATAATGGAGTAAGCTTTATCCTTTATGACATTCCGGTAAGCCAGTTTAAAATATGTTTTGAACATGGGTATATTGATTGTAGAAGTTGTTGAACTTAAAACATTATTTAATATACAGGCATTATCTAAAACCCATGCCATTAATATAAATCATTGATAATTAAAACATTAATATCAATTTATTTATAACACCCGTTCGGAAACGTTACAACAAGTGTGCGCTTTTGCCGGGCATTACTACCCTGCGATAGAGCCCATCAAATTACGTTCCATCAGGGTCTCTCGTAGAGGACCCTGATGTCTTCGCCAAGCAGGTACGCCTTTTCTCGTAAGATGATCAAGGCTGATAGTGGAAACATCAGGGTCCTCTACAAGAGACCCTGATGAGAAGGTAGTCTCACAATCATCTTCCTGATTATTCTGTCCTCAAACTTTTTACAGGGTTCGCCAGCGCGGCTTTTAACGCTTTGTAACCTACCGTGAACCAGCCTATCAATAACGAAGTTGTAATGGCTGCCATAAAAACCCATAAGCCCGGCGAAATACGATAGGCGAAAGTTTGCAGCCATCCGTTCATCAGGTACCAGGCAAGGGGCGCTCCAATCACAAATGCCACTACGATAAGCACTAAAAACTCCTTCGAAAACAGGTACACAATGCTGCTTGTTGATGCGCCTAAAATCTTCCGGATCCCAACCTCCCTGGTACGCTGTACTGCCATAAATGATACCAGGCCATACAAGCCAAGACAGGAGATAAAAATCGCGATGAGCGCAAATACTTTATAAATCAGTTCGAGCTGGTTTTCCTGTTCGTAAAATTTGGCAATGCTTTCGTCAACAAAAAAACCGGTGTAGGCATATTCGGGATATTTTTTTTCCCAGGCACTTTGCACCAATGCTGCCGTTTTTGCAAGTCTCCGGCTTTCAATTTTTACGGCTATTTGCTGTTCCGATTGTTTTGAGGGGAACATCACCAGCGGTTTAATTTCCTCGCGCATGGAGTTTGTTTTAAAATCAGCAACAACGCCTGTTATAGGCAGGTTTCCGTAACTGTCGAAGGTGATAGTTTTACCCAAAGCATCGTCGGCACGTTTAATGCCAAGTTTGCGCACCAGGGTTTCATTCACCACCAGTTCGCGCGCGGTATCGCTGGCGCGATAAGGTTTACCCGCTATAAACCGGAGGTCAAATGTTTTAAAGTAATCCGCATCGGCCACTTTCATAAAAATATCAAAGCCTGGGTCCTTTTCTGAGTGGTTGAAAAAGAAATTACTTGAATTATTATGCGACGATGATGGTGCATCAGCCGAAAAGCTGGCTGCCTTTACTCCCGGCAATGTAAGTACCTGTTGCTTAAAGCTGTTTAATCGCGATAAACCTACGCTATCGGCAGGGCATGGTATAGCCAATACAGCTTCTTTATTAAATCCAAGGTCGGCGTTGTTTACAAAATCCATTTGCTTCACGGCGATGGCCGTTCCAATGATCAGCAGCTGTGAAATGGCAAACTGGGTAACTACCAGTACACGGCGGAGTGATATGCCGCCTACCGCTGCCGAATTAATCTTATTTTTCAGCGCCTGGACCGGTTTAAATCCTGATACGATAATTGCCGGGTATACTCCCGAAAGCAGGACCACAGCAAGTACTACGCAGGCCAGGCAAAGCAATATGCCGGGATTGAACAAACCAATGCTGTCCGAAACGCTGGCGATATGTTTGAGTAACGGTAAAGCTATTTCGGCCACGCAAACCGCAAGCCCGGCCGAAAACAGTACAATGATGGCTGTTTCGCATAGCACCAGGCCTACCAATTGCCCGCGGCTACTGCCCAGCACTTTGCGGATGCCTACTTCTTTGGAGCGGCCTACAGATTGCGCAGTCGAAAGGTTAATGAAATTGATGGATGCCATAACGATGATCAGCAACGCGATAAGCGACAAGGTACGCAGCGTGGACTTGCTGGTTACATGATCGCCCAGCGTGCCGCCAAAACTGGTGTCAAAATGGATTGCCGATAGGGGTTGCGCTACAGCATATCTTTTCCTGGCAGCGCGTTTACTATCACTATTAAATTGTTTTTCGGAAAAACTGAGCATTTGCCTTTCGATAGTGCTTTGCAGCACATTAGCCGGAAATTTTATATACACCTGGCAGTCACTGCTGGTTTCATCCCAGGTATATGAATAATGGTAGCTTTTGGCATTCTGCTTCCAGGTAATGTACGAAATTAGCACTTTAAACGGCAGGTCGGTATTGGGGGGAACATCCTGTATCACACCCGCAACCTTTAGCGTCAGCAGGTTGTCCATCCTAAGCGTTTTTCCTACTGCCAGTTGCCAGTTACCAAAATATTTTATGGCGCTGCTTTTATCTATCACCACCATATTGGGGGCCTTTAAAGCCGACGCGCTGCCGGCGAGCCAGGTTGCTGAAAAAATATTGAAAAGCTGGGGTTCGGCAAACATGATGCCGGTGTTCTCAATAAATTTTTTATCGCCGACGGGGTTACCATCGGCTGCAGGGGCCACGATCTGGCTGCCGTAAATGGCATTGATGCCAGCAACAACAGCCTGCGGAAAATAAAGGCGAAAAGCATCTACCGCGGGTGTTGAAATCCCGGCACTATACCTGATATTGCCTTCCCTGTCTTTTTTGGTAACGATGCGATAGGTGCTTTTATAACCGGGTTGATAGGTGTCAAAGCTCAACTCATATTGAACAACTACAAATATCAGCAGGCAGGCCGCAATGCCAACCGCCAGCCCGGCTACATTAATGGCCGAGTAACTTTTGTGACGGGTGATATTACGCCACGCGATCTTAAAATAATTTTTGAACATATAGCTGCGGTTTAATTTCCGGGAAGGCCACATAATTGTGGCTTCATGCTTCGAAATTACCCCTGCAAACTGGGTGTGTCGTCTTAAGTTATAACCTGGGAACTCTTTTTGAGGTTCATTTTTATATTCCGCCGGGCTTTTACCCGTCATTTGTTTAAAAATGCGGTTAAAGGTGGATTTTGAATTGAACCCCGACTCCAGTGCTATGCCAAGCAAGGTTATATGATCAAAAGCGGGATCCCGCATTTTCCGGATTACTTCCGCAACGCGATATTCGTTAATAAAATCGTTAAAGTTTTTTTTGAGAGCAATATTAATGATCCGGGATAATTCATGCACTGTGAGCCCAAGCTTGTCAGCGAGCGAGGTCAAACTCAACTCCGCGTCCTCGTAATACCGCTTGTCTTCCATAACCCGCCTGAGCCAGGCCCCCTTTTGCCGCAGCACTGCCGGAACCGGTGTTCTCGAAACCGCGGGAGCCTGCGCAATAATAGTGCTTCCTGGTTTTGAATGGACTGTCGCCGCTATCCAGATCATCATTCCTGCTAACAGCAAGTACAAGGGGTAATACGCGTTAATACCCAACCGGTAGTGGAAATAAAAATAATCCGCAGCGGCAAACGGCAGCCATAATAACCATAAAAGGCCCAAAGCCTTAATTAACCGATGCAGCCAGCGCATTTGGTTGCAGTAGCGGTCGTTTACGCTATTGAATTTTAACTCCCGGTCATAACTTTCTATCAGCCTGAAAGAAATATACAGGTAGGCAACCACCGAAATGAAGGCCACCATATTGAGTACCGGATTCGCTTGCCGAAAGATCGGTGTATCATAAGTTGCCGTGCCGGTGCTGACGCTTTGCCCAATCTCCAATACAAAAATGCCCTGTTGCAGCAACAAGGGGATAAAGTGCAGCAGATCCGCGCGGCGTAATTTATACTCTGGCCGGGTTATCATAAGTACGTAAAAATAAATGAGCGGACCAGGCGCAAGTGAAAATTGAAGCGGCAGCCGGCTCCAATGCGGAAAGTAAGTGCCCAATCCAATGCTTTGTCCCAATACCCGGACCATCCATAAAACTATGGTTAGCATCGCCAGGGCCAGAAAAAGGTTTGCAGCGCGATTAATATTGGGGGTAAACCATAAGAGCAGGCTAAAAGTCAGCCCGATAAATATCGTTGCTAAAAATGCAAAATCATAAGGGGTAATATGGAAAATGAATGCAGTCAAGTTGCCCAATTGCGTCAAAGGTTATTCCAACTTTATAACTTACTGAAATATAGCGATTACAATTTTACAAGAGGCAATTATTGTAATAAAAACGGACGTTTGGTTGTGCGGATATGGGTCACCATTATTGTTTGAGGATACAAAGTCAGGTTTGTGATTCCGCGGCGTTATGTTCCACTTTTCATTAGCCGGCCGAAGTTAAAATCTGTTATATGCGCCTGCAATAGCTATCTGACGAAGCTACGCTTCGTCAGATATAGAGAGAAGGGCACAAAGCTAATATTACATTCTTTAACTACTGGTGGCAATACTTTGTCAGTATCAAATTCAACCAACCGGTTTCACCTTAAAAAAATGAAAAAAAATGGGAAAAAAGATTAAAAAATCAGCTTTATCTTCAACAATCGTGAAACACTCAATAAACATTCCATAAAGTTTTAAACGTTGATTATCAATAATTTAACAATGTTCCATACAAAACATTAAAGCGCTGACTATCAATCGATAACTTATAAAAACCGTTTCACTGTTTCACTCTTAAAAAATGGAACATATCCATTTTTTAAGAAAAAGAAACACGGGGCTTTTTTCATTTTTTCTCGGGAATCAAAAAATTGGGACAGCCTGTTTGTTACACAAATGCTGCTATTATAAAATCGTCGCCGTCGCAAGCCTCCCGGCTTGCAGCCTGGCTGGTTTTACATGGCGCTAATCGTACACATTACCGTCATTTTGTTGCAATTAACAATAATTCATTATATTGATGTACCTTATCATCGGCATAAAAAATTAAATTTGCAGCTGCAAACATTCATTCTTTTGGACAGAAAACTGATTATAGGAACCCGTGGCAGTGAATTGGCTTTATGGCAGGCCAATTTCGTTAAAGACAGCCTTGCTGCCATTAATATTACCGCCGAGTTAAAGATCATTAAAACCCAGGGCGACCGCATCCTTAACCTCAGCTTTGATAAGTTGGAAGGTAAAGGCTTTTTTACCAAAGAATTAGAAGAAGAATTAATAGCCGGCACCATTGATATTGCGGTCCATTCGCATAAGGACCTGCCTACCGAAAATCCTCCGGGACTCATCATCGCAGCAGTTTCAGAACGGGAAGACCCGGCTGAACTGTTGTTGATCTTGAAAGACTGCGTTGATGTGCACCAAAAGCTATCTGTTAAATATGGTGCTATCGTTGGCACCTCGTCAAACCGGCGCAAAGCCCAGCTCCTGGCCCACCGTCCCGATCTTGAAATTGAAGAACTTCGCGGTAACGTGCCTACCCGTATCGGTAAGCTGCGCGATGAAAAATATGATGCCATTATGCTGGCCAAAGCCGGCGTTAGCCGTTTAGGCCTCGACCTGAGCGAGTTTCATGTGGAAGAAATAACTCCGGTTGAAATGATCCCGGCCCCTGCACAGGGCGCATTGGCTATCCAGATCCGCGAAACAGATCATGAACTTTTTGAGGCCCTGCAGGCCTTACATCATACCGATGTAGCCGAAGAACTGGCCGTTGAGCGTACCGTATTAAAATTATTTGGCGGTGGCTGCCACTTACCTTTAGGTTGTTATTGCCGTAAGGAAGATGGCTTTTTCCAGGTGTTTACCTCTAAAGCCAACGATGGAGATGAATTTCCGGACAGATTATTTGTAAAATCAGATACAACTGATGGATTAGCCGAGAGAATAGTATCTATGTTTGACGCCAATCGTAAACTGGCTCAAAGCGTATTTATAACCCGTGATCTTTCAGAGCAGAGTTATTTCCGTAAAGCTATGAAAAAACATGGCATAGCAATAGATGCCCGCTCGTTAATTCGAACCGTGCCGGTAATCAACAAACTTGACCCATATATTTTACGGGATATCAACTGGATATTTTTTAGCAGCAAAAATGCTGTTGAGTATTTCTTCGCCCTGAAACCGCAATTGCCATCTAAAATAAAATTTGGCGTAATGGGTACAGGATCAGAAGATGCCTTGCGCCGAAACGGCTATTTTGCTGCTTATGTTGGTGAAAGCGGCGATACCACCGATGTAGCAGCTGATTTTGCGGCAATAGCCAACCATTCAAAAGTATTGTTTCCTGGTGCCGAAGGTTCTTTACGCAGCATACAACAAGGTTTATCTGCAGATACAAAAATAATTGACCTCACGGTTTACGAAACGGTGTTAGAGCAGCACGTTGAAGCCACAGGCGCAGACATACTTGTGTTTACCAGCCCGTCAAATGTTGAGGCATATTTTCAGGATAATTTATTAGAACCTAATCAACAGGTAATTGCTATAGGTAAATCAACCGGTAAGAAATTTGATGAAATGGGTACCAGATATACCTTACCGTACTCGCCCGACGAAGTAGGTTTAGCCGAAGCTGTTTTTGGAACAGTCTGCCTAACTAACAGGTGCTAAAAAACAGATATTGTCCGTAGGTGGTAAGGCTACGGACAATATTAAAAAATCAATGTTTAACGTATTTCACAATCAACCTGGGGTGCCTTGTGTTGTCATAATAATAGCTTGAGCAAAATATCCGGCTGGTGTATAATACTTCATTTTGGAGAGAGAGCTTAAATCCATAATTTGATTTATTGCTTATCATCACACTTACTATATCTTTTACGTTTATATTCATATTTAGAAAGGGCTGGTTAGTACTTGGCACCACAATCTGGTTGGCCGTTAAACCTGCAGGCTGATTAAACCAGCTAACATTTGTTATATCCCAATCGGCAGCTACCTGCTGTATTACAAAAGAATTATCAGCACCGAAGTTTGCGTGTACCAAATCACCGTTTTTAGGTATAGTATCAGAATATAAGCGGAGCTCCGCGGATATGACAGTGGCATTGGCCGGAATGCTGCTTAAATCAAATTTTAATAAATTACGTACGGTGATGGGCAAGCCACCGATAGTCCAGGCAGCAAGCGGTTCCTCTATCGCGGTTCAGTTACTGGCATCCGTACCGTTGTACAAACCGATATTGGTTTCATAAGGATTGTTGGTTGGCGAAAGATCAAGTGTTGTTACATCCGAAGGCTTTACTGTTACCTCAACAGTATCAACACCCGTAAGACCATCCTTATTAATCACCATAAATTGGAACTGATACTTCCCTTCGACAAGATGTCTTGCTTTAGCCGATGCAGAAGCCTCATTTATAAGGAAAGCTTCTGCAGGCCCTGATATTTGGCTCCACAAATATCCGGCTATCCCATCAGCAGCATTACCACTTTTTCCGGTCAGTTGAACCGAATCCTGTGGTAAAGTAATGGTTACGTCAGCTCCGGCCTGAGCCAAAACCTTTTGGGATACAGATTTTGTGGATATAGGGGGGACGCTCGTTTTTTTACATGAACCCAGCATAGCAAAAACCAGCGGTGCAATTATCAGTGATAATCTAAAGTATTTCATTATTCCTCAAGTAGTTAGGCTATACAAATATAATTATATATTCTATATAAACCTCGCTTTAAATCATTCTTACGCCATAAATTGCCTTTAAAGTCTTTTAAAGCCACATAATTGTATACGTTTATATAAATTTGTGCTTCGCAGGCGGTAAGATAACTATAGAAACCTGAGTATTGATCATAATATGTTACAACGACCAAGAAGGAACCGAAAAAGTGAAGTGATCCGCCAGATGGTGCAGGAAACGCATGTTAGCGCTGCTAACCTGATTTTCCCGCTATTTATCATCGACGGCGTAAACCAGAAAAGTGAAGTGGCATCGATGCCGGGCATCTTCCGTAATTCTATCGATAACCTGCTGCGCGAAATTGAAAGCTGCCTTAAACTGGGCCTTAACTCTTTCGACCTGTTCCCTAATATTGCCGAGGAGTTGAAGGACAAATTTGCTACGGAAAGCTACCGCGACGAGAGTTTGTATCTGCGCGCTATCCGCGAGGTAAAAAAGAACTTTCCTGAAGCCTGCGTAATTACCGATGTAGCCATGGACCCCTACAGCAGTGATGGCCATGATGGTATTGTAGAAAATGGCGTGATCCTGAACGATGAAACGCTTGATGTTTTGGGTAAAATGGCTTTGGCACATGCACAGTCAGGCGCTGATATTATTGCGCCATCAGATATGATGGATGGCCGTGTAGGTTATATTCGTAATGTGCTTGACGACAATGGTTTTACCAACGTATCGATCATGTCATACTCGGCTAAATATGCGAGTGCATTTTATGGCCCGTTCAGGGATGCATTGAACTCGGCACCAAAGTTCGGCGATAAAAAAACTTACCAGATGAATCCCGCCAACCAGCGCGAAGCCCTGATTGAGGCCGAACTGGATGAACTGGAAGGCGCCGACTTTTTGATGGTAAAACCGGCCCTTCCCTACCTTGACGTTATTAAACTGATAAAAGATAATACCGAACTGCCTGTCGCTGCCTACAACGTAAGCGGCGAATATGCCATGATCAAAGCCGCCATACAACGCGGCTGGTTAAACGAGCAGCGTGCCATTACCGAGGTACTTACCAGTATCCGTCGTGCCGGTGCAACTGCTATTTTAACCTACCATGCCAAAGAGGTTTTGGAGAATAAGTGGTTGTAGGTTTTGAGGTGAAAGGGAAAAGGTTAAAGGCGAAAGGTAGAAGTTAAGCACTATCACCACCACCGTCATGCCGAATTTATTTCGGCATCCCTCAGGACAGGTAGCCGCTTTGCTTAGCATGATTGCTTAGCGAGTGGGGTGCTGAAACAAGTTCAGCATGACTGTGATTTTAATTATTTAAGAAAGGCCTTAGGCCCTATAACTTGATAAAACAGCTTTAAGCCTTTGGCTTTCTGCTTTAAGCTTATAAATAAAAATGTTCGATTCAATAAAAAAGATGTTTTCTGCAGAGGATGAACCGGTAAATACTACGGGCAAGCCCGATATCAGTCGCGAAAAATCGGCTGAGCTTTATGCTAAGGCGCAAACGTTTTTCCCGGGTGGGGTTAATTCGCCGGTAAGGGCTTTCAAATCTGTTTATGGTACGCCGCTGTTTATTCAAAAAGGCGATGGCAGCCATATCTGGGATGCTGATGGTAATGAGTTTATTGATTACTGCTGCTCATGGGGACCACTTATCCTTGGCCATAACAATGCTAAAGTAAGGGAAAAAGTTACCGAGGTAATGCAAAACGGTATGAGCTTTGGCGCACCTACCGCATTGGAAAATGAACTAGCAGAACTGATCCTGAAAAACAACAAGTTTATTGAAAAGATCCGTTTTGTAAGCTCAGGCACCGAAGCCGTAATGTCGGCCATCAGGTTAGCAAGGGGTTATACCAAACGCGATAAGATCCTGAAATTTGAAGGCTGCTATCACGGGCATGCTGATGCTTTATTGGTAAAAGCTGGTTCGGGTCTGGTTACCTTTGGTGAGACTTCATCGTCCGGCGTGCCTAAATCAGTCGCTGATGAAACCATAGTAGTAGCACTTAACGATAAGGAAGCATTAGCTAAAGCTTTTGAAGAATTTAAAGACCAGATTGCGGCGGTGATCATTGAGCCGGTACCGGCAAATAACGGTTTGCTGCTACAGGAAAAAGAATACCTGCAATATCTGCGCGACATCTGTACGCAAAACGGCACCATGCTGATATTTGATGAGGTGATCTCCGGTTTCCGCGTTGGCTTTGAAGGTGCTGCCGGTTATTACCAGATCAAGCCTGATATTATTACTTACGGTAAAATTATCGGTGGCGGTATGCCTGTTGGTGCTTATGGATCATCGGCAGCAATCATGAGCAATATCTCACCAGAAGGTTCGGTTTACCAAGCAGGCACACTATCGGGTAACCCAGTTGCTATGGGTGCCGGTATCGCCCAGCTTAGTGAGCTTTTACGTATGGGCTTTTACCGCGACCTGAACAATAAAACAGAGGAGTTCGTAGAAGCCATTCAGCGCTTTGCTACCGCCCGCAATTATAAGTTTAAGGTGTTTGGCATAGGCTCCATATTTTGGTTTGCTTTTACAGATAAAGAGTATATTCGTAAAGCCGAAGATATTGATGCATCAAGCATGGAAAAATTCAAAAAGTTCCACCGCGAATTGTTGAACAGGGGCATTTATTTAGGTCCGTCGGGTTATGAGGTTGGCTTTATATCATCAGCCCATACCAAAACAGACCTGGAGAAAACAAAACGTGCTATATTTGATAGTTTGGATTTAGTATTCAATTCTAAGTAGCCAGTTTGCAGTTGCCGGCGGGCAGTTTGCACTTAATATAACATTGCAAACTGACAAACTACTGCCAACTGAAAACTGATAACTGCCAACTGATATGAAGAAGTCATTTGTTATTTTTTACGCGCTCATCACCTATGCCGTTGCCGAACTGGTATGGTGGGGCTATATGCTGGTTACGCTGCAACCGCGCCGTACCGGTATGATCCTGGGCGAAGGGGCTATGTTTGTAGCCGTATTTTTAATTGGCGCCATTAACCTGCACCGCTCGTTCAATAAGGAACGCAGGTTACAGGAGCAGAAAAAAAACTTCCTGCTTTCGGTAACGCATGAGCTGAAGTCGCCGCTGGCATCTATCAAGATCCTGCTGCAAACCATCCAGAAACGTCACCTCACCAAAGAACAGCTTCTTGATTTTATTGAAAAATCGTTAAATGATGTAGAGCGACTGGACGATATGGTTGAGAATATGCTGCTTGCATCTAAGATCGAAAACCGCTCATATAGTTTCCCTAAGGCCAGCTTTAACCTTTCGGTTTTGGTTGACAGCATTGTTAACCGTCTGCAGATTTCCAAATGCGATTGCAACCAGCAGATCATCGAGGCCGAGATTGAGCCTAAGGTTGAAATAGTTGGCGATAAGTTTGCCCTGACATCGGTAGTAACCAATTTAATAGAAAACGCCGTAAAATATTCAAGCCCCTGCTCATCGGTTGGGGTAAAGCTGTTTTCGAAAGATGATAAAGTTTATTTGCAGGTATCTGATCATGGTATCGGCATAGCCGACGAGGAGAAAACCCGAATTTTCGACCGCTTTTACCGCGTGGGCAGCGAAGAAACCCGTAACACCAAAGGTACCGGACTGGGCCTTTACATTGTTAAGGAGGTGTTAGATAAGCACCAGGCCAGCATCAGGGTTAAAGATAACCGCCCTGCTGGTAGCATTTTTGAAGTTACATTTGGACTAACCTAAATTAAGACAATGAATAATATGCCAAACAAAAAAAGGATTTTATTGGCCGAAGACGAAGAGCATTTGTTAGAAGCAATTAAGCTTAACCTTGAGCTGGAAGGCTATAAGGTAACTCCGGCTAAAAACGGCAAAAAAGCTTTACAGTTATTTAAGGAAGAACGTTTTAACCTGGTGATACTGGACGTAATGATGCCCGAAATTGACGGCTTTGTTGTTGCCGAAACCATCAGGCTTGAAAATACCGAAGTACCTATCATGTTCCTTACGGCTAAAAACACCAATGAGGACAAGATTTCGGGCTTAAAAAAAGGTGCTGATGATTATCTTACCAAGCCGTTTAACCTCGAGGAGCTTATTTTAAGGGTGAACAACCTGGTAAAACGCAGCTTAAAAGGCGAAGACCTGAAAGAGTTTAACAGCTATAAAATAGGTGATAAAACCATCCATTTTAACTCATTTGAGCTGGTTAACGAAGATGGCTCCATTACCGCCCTTACCAAAAAGGAAACCATGCTGCTTAAATTGTTGATTGAGCGCCGTAATGACGCCGTATCGCGCGAGCAAATCCTGGAAACCGTTTGGAATTATGACGTTTATCCGTCAACCCGTACTATCGACAATTTTATCCTAACCTTCCGTAAGTACTTTGAACCAGATCCTAAAAACCCGGTTTATTTCCACTCCATTCGTGGCGTTGGCTATAAATTTACCGATAACCAGCATTAATGTTCAGTAACAGGACACGTATATTCATTGCGTTTATATTTCTGCTGTCGTTAGGTATATTGGTATACTTTCATATTTATGAACTTGCGGCAGTTGCAGCTATGATGATCATCCTGCTTATTTGGGATTATTTCAGGCAGGGTACGTTGGTTGTAGCATCCAAACATTTTCATGTAAAGGATTATGATAAAACTGCTGCCTCGTTAAACGAGATCATGAAACCCGAATGGCTCAGCAAAAACCGCCGGGGATATTATGAGTTTATATACGGCGGTTTATGCCTGCAAAGGCAGGATTTTGAAGGGGCAGAAATGCACTATGAAATAGCGGCACAATACCCCTTGCGTTCGGTTAACGACCACGTAGCCGCTTTGGTTAGTGTGGCCAATATCAGCATCAGGCGCGGTAATTTTGAAAAAGCCCAGGCCTATCTGCAATTAACTGAAAAACATAAAGAAAAAATAACTGCCAAAATGAGGGAAGTGATAAGCCGCCTTCAGCAGGAGATCAGGGAAGAGCCAGGAAAAAAGAGTCAAGAGACAAGAAAATAAGAAATAAGACGGCAGGAGTCAGGAAGCAAGAATTATTAAGGGAGACGTTCTCTTCTTGGTTCTTGATTCTTGACCTCTTGCATCTAACTAAAGTATGAGAGATTCGTTATTAATAAAAGCGGCATTTTCGGAGCAGACAGAACGCCCGCCGGTTTGGATGATGAGGCAGGCAGGCCGCTTTATGAAAGAGTATTGGGATATTAAAAACAAATACTCGTTCCTCGAAATGTGTAAAACACCGGAGATTGCTGCCGATGTTACCATGCTACCGGTTGATCTGTTAGGGATTGATGGAGCGATTTTATTTTCAGATATCCTGGTAACCGGTGAAGCCATGGGCGGCGACCTAAGTTTCAACGCAGGTGTTGGTCCACTGTTTGCCAACCCTGTACGTACACAAGTCGATATCGATAACCTGCAAACTGATGTTATTGATAAGCTGCAATATGTTGCAGATGCTATTAAGGTGATTCAACAGCGCCTTGGCGGCCGTATTCCGCTTATCGGTTTTGCCGGTGCGCCATTTACCGTAATGAGCTACCTTGTTGAAGGCGGATCTTCAAAAGATTTTAAACGCACCAAACTGATGCTGCACAATGAGCCCGAAATGGCCCATCAACTGTTATCAAAAATTGCCACTGTCACAGCAGATTATCTGAACATGCAGATTGCAGCAGGTGTAAACGCAGTACAAATCTTTGACAGTTGGGCGCAAGCTTTGGCATGGGATGATTATAAAGAATTTAGTCACCGTTATATTGCGGAGATCATCAGCAAACTAAACCGTAAAGATATCCCGGTGATCTCTTTCTGTAAAGGCAGCTCGGTTTTTGCGCCGCTGATGGCAGAGGCTAAGCCAGATGTAATTTCTATCGATTGGAATGTCGATCTGTTAGATATCAAAAAACGTTTACCGGCAGGTATTGCAGTACAGGGTAACCTTGATCCGCATATCCTTTATGCCGATAAAAAAGTAATTAAAGAACGCATCTACCGCCTGTTCGACCGAATGAAAGGCGAAAACGGCTTCATCTTTAACCTGGGTCACGGTATTATGCCTGATATCCCGTTTGACAACGTGAAGTACGCGGTAGAAGTGATAAAAGAATACAGAAATTAAGAATAAAGCCAAAATGTCATTGCGAGCGATAGCGTGGCAATCCCGAACTATGCAAGTCGCTCTGTAAAGTTCGCGATTGCTTCGTTCCTCGCAATGACATGTATTAATTGACATGTACGATTACGTAAAAGCTATACATATCATTTTTGTGGTCTGCTGGATGGCGGGGTTATTTTATAGCGTACGTTTATTTATTTATCATACCGAAGCCCAGGATAAGCCCGAGCCGGATCGTACTATATTGTCTAAACAATTCGAAATCATTGAACGCAAGTTATGGAATATCATAACTATCCCCTCAATGTACCTTACTATAGCAGCGGGCGCAACGATGCTTATCCTCAAGCCAATTTGGCTTCAATTTGGATGGATGCATATCAAGCTAACCTTTGTTGTGGCTTTAGTGATCTATCATTTCATCTGCCAAAATAAAATAAAACAGATGCGTAACGGCGTATTCAAATGGACATCCATTCAGCTCCGCTTGTGGAATGAAGTTGCTACCATTTTTCTGTTCGCCATTGTTTTCCTTGTGGTGCTTAAGAGCGCTTTGAATTGGATCTTTGGTGTTGTTGGCTTGGTATCGCTGGCTGTGATATTAATGATAGCGGTGAAGATTTATAAAAGATATAGGGAGAAGAAATAATCAGCTGATTTTAATATTTATCTAAAAGCCTCATCGTCAAGTTCTATTTTCCCCTCCAGTTCAAGCAACTTCTTTTGATTTTCTAAAATCGCAGATATATCTAATTCATGATCTCCCCTTTGAGCTCTTTGCCATTCTACCGGATCCCCAAATGAAGATTCAGAAGCAGCCCTGAAATTCAAAATCCGCTCTTTGAGCGCTTCGCGGCTTATACTCTCAGTTCCTGCACTTTTTTCTTCTACAATAACATTAAGCTCTTTAGCCAAAGCGATTATCTTCGCGATGCTTTGCTTGTTATCTGATTTTAGGATTAATTCCATGATTTTATCTATTGGCGCTTCTCAAAAAGCTGTAAACCGAAGTTACAACAAATCATCATCATTCATCTTCTTAAACTATTCATCAAAATATTTACATCCCCATGCAACCATTTGCATCACTCTACCATCTTACTTATAAATGATGTTTTTGGAACCTAAATATACCATTCACCAACTAATAGACCGCTGCCGGGCCGGTGAGCGGAAGGCGCAGGAACTGCTTTATAAGCAGTTTGCTTCAAAAATGCTGGGGGTATGTATGCGTTATGCCACCGACCGCATGGAGGCCGAAGACATGTTGCAGAATGGCTTTATAAGGGTTTTCCACAAAATGGATGATTACCGGGGCGATGGTTCATTTGAGGGCTGGGTTAGGCGCATCATGGTTCACAGTTCAATTGAATACTATCGCAAACATCATAAAATGATGCAGTTAATTGATATTGAAGAAGCTGGGCATGAGCCATCGGTTAATCCATTAGCTGCGGCCAACCTGGATGCAAAAGTGCTGATGGGCATGATACAGCAATTGGCACCGGGTTACCGGATAGTGTTTAACCTTTACGCGCTGGAAGGTTATTCGCACAAAGAGATAGCGGAGATTGTGGGCATTACCGAGGGTGCCTCTAAATCGCAGCTGTCACGGGCTCGTACAATATTGAAAGAACAAATTGCTAAAATGGAGGGCAAAAGTTATGGATATGCAGGATAAGGAACTGGACAGGCTGTTTCAACAAAAGCTTGATGACCTGGAAATACAACCGTCGGCCCATGTATGGCAGGGCATCAACGCCGAATTAAACGCCGGCAGGCGTAAAGGAATATTATTGCCTTTGCTAAGCGCAGCAGCAGGTGTTATATTACTGATCACCGCAGGTATCCTGTTTATCCCTAAACAAAGAGTTAAACATAATGACCATCCAACAGAAATAGTTAAAACCCATCAACCAGTAAAACAATCCGTTGCAGTTACAGTTGAGCCTGTGGTACCTCCAACCCCGGCGCAAAACAAAGTACCCGCAAATCCGGTTATAGCACCTGTTAATACTATAGCGAAAGTTAATAAAACCAAAATAAAAAGCAATTTGACACCATCTGTATCACAGCCGGTAAATCCTATCCCCTCACCTGTAACCGCCCATACAGATGAACCATTATTAGCAAATGCCCCTGCCGCAGATTATCCTGTTGTTAACGCCGCAGCCCCGGATACAGCAGCCAGGATCAGCCCGAAATCAACCATCATTGCCAGCGACAACACACAGCCGGTATTGATAGCCCAGGTACCGCATGCCGTTCCTGCTACAGCAAAATCTGTAAAAAAGCACCGCATCCGCAGCCTTGGCGATGTTTTTAACGTGGTGATAGCCGCTGTTGATAAACGTAAAGACAAAGTAATTGAATTCAGTAATACCGATGAAGACGATGCCACCATTACAGGCCTGAACCTGGGCTTTATTAAAGTAAAAAAAGAGAAAGACAAATAATATCTTAGCGAACGATAGACATACCACAACATATGAAACGCCTTATTTTTACCATCACAATATGCCTTGCCGTGAGTTTTGCTTTTGCTCAAAGCACACCTGCCGATTCTGCACAAAACACCACCGATACCACTACACATAAAAAGCATGTTAAAGTAAAACTTGGCTTTGGCGATGACGTAACCCAGGTTAACATTAATAATGATGAGCCAGATACTACCTACCATGCCCACAAGGCACCTGGATTTTCCTTTGGGGTAACCTTTTCAAGGATCGACCTGGGTTTTGCCACGCTGATTGACAATGGCAGTTTTACCCTATCTGACAAAAACAAATTTTTAAGCTACCGCCAATGGAAAACCAGCAACTTTGGTTTTGATGTGCTGCAATTTGGTTACCGGTTTAACAGTGCTTTCAAAATTTATGTATCCGGCGGTTTCGACTGGACCCATATCCGCCTACGTAATGATATCACCATACAGCGTAACGCGCCGGTGCTCACCTACGTTCAGGACAGTATCCACTTCAGTAAAAACCGTTTTTCATCAACCTACCTTCGCATACCGCTATCGTTCTATTACCGCAGCCATGAAGATGACCGGGGGAATTATTTCAGGTTAGTTGCCGGTCCGGAGATTGGCATCTTACTCAACGGCCGTGTAAAACAAATCAGCGAGGAAAATGGCAAGCAAAAATTTAACGACGATTATCATTTTGCCAAACTGCGCAAAGGCGTGTTTGTACGCATGGGATACGGCATCATGGGTCTTTATGCCAAGTATTACTTCAACGATATGTTTGAAAACAGCCCGGATCAAAAAGGCTTGAGAAACTTCTCGTTTGGATTGACTTTTGGCTTCTGACCGTTGATTTATTTGATTGCGCTGATTTCGCTGATTATTTTTGGATGTGAATGATTAAGATGATTTGATAATCTTCCGCGAGATCTCATCCCGAAAATGATCAGTGTAATCCCAAAAAAGAAATCAACGCAATCAGCGTAATCATAACTATCAACGGTTTATCTTTGCCACTGATGTCAGAGATTCCTTTTTTGCAGGCAGTTGCCATAAGTAAAATATACCCGGGAAAGCAGCAGGCCGGTGTAAAAAAAACCGGGCTCATTATTGAGCCGGGCAAAATCACCGCCATTATTGGCGAAAGTGGCAGCGGTAAAAGCACTTTACTACGCTTGTTATATGGATTGCTCTCACCCGATGAAGGCACCGTTTACTTTAAAGGTGAACGCATTTGGGGCCCTGAAGAAAAGCTGATCCCCGGTCATGATGCCATGAAAATGGTAACCCAGCATACCGATGATCTTAACCTGTTTGCCAAAGTTTGGGATAACGTGGCGGCTATGCTGCCGGCAACAGATCTCAAAGCCAAACAGGAGAAAACCGAAAGCGTGCTCAAACAGCTCAATATGTTCAACATGGCTGATAAGCGGGTGGCCGACCTGAGCGGTGGCGAAAAGCAACGCGTAGCCATCGCCCGCGCCATCGTTACCCATCCCCAGGTATTATTGCTCGATGAACCTTTTAACCAGGTTGATACTTCGTTCAGGGAAGGCCTGCAGCATGATATCAGGCAGATAGTTAAAGAAACCGGATTAACGGTGATCATGGTATCCCATGACCCTGCCGAAGTGCTATCGATGGCAGATGAGCTCATTGTTATAAACAAAGGAGAAATTGTTGAGCATGGCAACCCTAAGGCGTTATACAAACATCCAAAATTTCTTTACACAGCTCAATTACTTACCAACTGCAACGTACTAACCGCTCATGAGGCCCGTTTTTGCGGCATTGACATAACCAAAGAATATGCGGTTGTTTATCCCGAGCAGATCAAAATTAAATTGATAGCAGCTACCAAAAGCTGGATTGTTAAGCAGGTGTTATTTAAAGGTTTTTACGAGGATCTGATCCTTCAGCATGAAGATATAACCCTACGGGTTTTGAGCGAGGAAACCGGGAAATATATCGAGGGAGATTTGGTAGCGGTAAGGGTTGAGAAGTATTTGGAGTATTAATCCCACGATTAGGCTTACAAGGCAAGCAAGATATTTAGTTGTAGTTAACTGATATCGGCCCGCTCATTCGCCGCGGGTTGGCTTTGTTCTTTTTCTTGATAAAAAGAACCAAAAATCAAGTCAGCAGATAGGCTTCTTTGCGCTCAAGGCCTTTGCCCTGCAAACCGGGCATAACCACGGGCTGCAATTATTTTGCCCTGCTTCGCTCGCTCGTTGTCCCCGCTTCTGCAAAAACTTGCTATGCCCCAACAGCAGCACAGGCCACCATTGTTCTGCCCGCTTTCGCCCGAAGCTTACCTGCTGACGGGAAGGAAAAGAATTTTCTTAAAAATAAACCGGCGCCATACCTCGCGTTGACCACCGGTTTTTAAACGTATATTTAAAAAAGATCTTAATGCCTTAAATCAAGGCTCAGCATTACCAGATTTTTACTTTCAACATAGGCGGTGCGCTCGTTCAACCTGTCAAGGACCTGATCAAGCGCCAGGCGGGTCTTTTTCTCTTTAATGTTGAGTTTGCTGTAAACTGTTTCCTCGTATATCAGCTTATTGTTATCGTTATAAAACTTAATGGTTTGCACGCGGGGCAAATTAATGTTGTGTTCAACTACCCAAAAACCGTGTACGTTTGTTATTTTATTTTGAGCCTGCACCGCAACTGCTGCAAATGCCAGTATACAAACTGTGATAATCAACTTTTTCATGGTGTTATTTTTAATATAAACTAAAATTAAGGGCTCGTAAAATGGCTTGAAAATAGCATAGGCACACAACCCGCCAGTTACGATTAACCGCATTTTAATACGACAAATAAACATCCAACCTGAAAAACGTACCGAAGCAGCCTTACTCCAGGTAGTTCGTCATCAAATGATTGCAGTTTGTCGCACTTTTATCCTAAAAGCCGTCCAATTAAACTGTTTTACAGTAAATTAGCTATATGAATACCGGCTTCGATCTCCTGCTCAATAATATAAAGCTGCCGCGCTTTTGGCAGCACGTGATATTTTGGGTAATTGTATCGTTTTTCATCACGACGCTTTATTCGTTCCAGACCAATTTTTGGGTATCCTTACGCAATAACCTTTTGTACATGCCCATACAAATAGCGTATTACTATGCCATTGCTTACTGGCTGGTGCCCAAATATGTTTTTGAAAAACGATATGTGATGTTTTTCATGATGCTGATACCGCTTGTTTTTGCATGTATGTTTATCAGCCGTACCATCGGAATCCTTTTTGTTGCGCCCTACCTGATCAGGGTGATGCACGTAACAGATGCCGGTTATATCGCCTCAACCCAACGCCCGTTTTTTGAGCAGTTAACAGATGGGCAAAGCCTGGTAAATTCATTTAAAGGGACCAACCTGTTTACCGGGTTTGTGCTTGCTATTAAACTTTTTAAAATGTGGTATGAGCGCAAGCAGGCGGCATTAGAAGCCGAACTCAACGCGTTGAAAGCCCAGGTACATCCGCATTTTTTATTTAATACACTTAATAACCTTTATTCGTTAAGTCTTAATAATTCGCCCAAATCGCCGCAGGCCATAATTGGCCTGTCGGATCTGCTGCGCTATATGCTCTATGAATGCTCAGATAACGAAGTACTTTTGGAGAAGGAAGTATTTATGATGCAGCAATATGTAAAGCTCGAAAAACTACGCTATGAAGAACGCATCGACATTAACTTTACCATTACCGGTAATTTGAAAGATAAAACTATAGCCCCGCTGCTCATTTTACCTTTTATCGAAAATGCCTTTAAACATGGCACCAGCGAGCAGGTAGGCGCTACCTGGATCAATATTGATATCAGCGTTACACTAAACCACTTCAAGTTAAAAGTAGCCAACAGCAAACCCGAACATCCCGTTGAAGAAGGCTATACGCCGGGGCATATCGGGCTAAAGAATGTGACCAAAAGGCTCAACCTGCTGTACCCTCATACCTCACGGCTGAAGATCGTGAACGAAGAAGATACTTTTTTTGTAGCGCTTGATCTCGACCTGAAAATCATAAAACAATCTGCTGCACAACAAATGGTAACCGCATGAAAATCCGTACACTTATAGTCGACGATGAGCCACATGCCATTGAGGTATTGAAAAACTATCTTGCGCGCTTCAGCGAGATGGAGGTTACCGCCACCTGTAATGACGGTATTGAAGCCTTTCGCCTCTTGCAACAAAAACCTATCGATTTGATGTTCCTGGATATTCAGATGCCGGGAATAAAAGGTACCGATCTGCTGAAAAGCCTCAAGAACCCGCCTAAAGTAATTTTCACCACCGCCTACAGCGAATACGCCCTTGATGGTTTTGAGCTCAACGCGGTTGATTACCTTTTAAAGCCTATCTCTTTTGAGCGTTTCCTGCGGGCGGTCGACAAGATTTATCAGCTAAACGAGCATAAGGGCAAACTCCTGATTACCCATGAAGAGCCTGTAAGTGATACCCATACATTCATTTATCTTAAAGTAGACCGCAAAACAATTAAGGTTAATATCAATGATATTTTATGGATAGAAAGCCTGCGCGATTATGTTAAAGTAGTGGCCGTAAATAACCACGTCCACATTACCAGGCAAAAGATCAGCTTGCTCGAAGAAATGCTTCCTGAGAACAGGTTCGTACGCATCCACCGGTCATTTATAGTGGCATTAAACAAAATAGATTCTTTCTATGCCTATAGCATGGATGTTGCCGGGCATGAGCTGCCTATCGGTCGCAACTATAAGCAGGATGTACAGAAAAAGCTGAAGAGTGAACGGTTGCAGATGGGGTGATGTGTCTTAAAATTCTATTAATAATAAAAGCGTCATTGCCAGGTACGAAGACAACCGACCGCAGGGAGATCATGATTGTAAGTCATTGATTATTAAGTGTATTTTTCTTGATGGATTTTATAACATGGGCATTGCCTGCGGCCCGGGCTTTCCGTTGCAAGTCCTCGCCTTTCCCGCCCGCAACCCCTTTACGCGCTCCGGGCTTTACACTGCAATCCCTAATGCGGCCGACGCGCAACACCGTTAAAATATATTTTACATGTCATTACATTTTTTTTAGGGTTTCCCTAATGGATACTCGCAATAACTTTTTTTTAAACTCACGCAACCCACCAGTCATTTACCAAATTCAATTCATCTTTTGCACGGGTAACGGCAGTGTACCACCATTTGCAAAGTTCATAGTATGGTGAACCGTACATGCTTTTATCTAAAAAGAGGTAAACATTGTTCCACTCGCCACCCTGGGCTTTATGACAGGTTACGGCATAGCCGTACGAAACTTTAAGGCAGTTGAGATAAGGGTCTTCGCGCATGGCTTCCCTATACTGTTCACTTTTTTGAGAAATGCCTTTTGCCTTCATCTGGTCATTAAAATCGATGATCAGCGCTTTGGATTGATCGTTAGTGAGATTTCCCTTTAAGCTTTCAAGCGCATCTAAAGAAAGCAGCATCTTAAACTCCTTCCCCGAAGCCAGCGCGGTGACCAACACTTTTTGAAATTTCATGCCCAGCTTTTGTTCGGTTTTTTCAAGCTCATTTACAATTACAAAATCGCCGTTGGTGAGTGGTACCGAATAATTATTTTGTGTTACCAGCAGCACATCGCCTACCTGCAGGGGCACATATCCCGAACCAAAAAGTTCGCGTCGCATATTCCGGTTTATCATTTGAACTTTTTTATTGCTGCGTGCTATAGCCAGGCAGCTATTGGGTCCGGCCGCCTTATAATTTGCCGCGTACAGGTTAAACATAACATCGTCTGTAGCGTGAAGTTTTACATTGTTGAGGTTTGATGCCGGGATCTTTGGAAATTTGGTGCGCTCCCGGCTTTCGCTCATCGTGCGGATAGCTCCTGCCAAAACCAGAATATCGTTGTCATCTTTATTACGTTCTATTTTTGAAAGCTTAACAGATACCGGGAAACGCTGATTTTTAGCCAGCCAGTCTGTATCAAGCGCGGGGCTAAAGCTTTGCCCTACGGGTGGCAACTGGCAGGGGTCGCCGACAAAAATAATCTTGCTCTTGTTAGCTACCTGGAAAAAATCCTGCAACAGGATTCCCGAGCCAAAAACCGCGAAGCCATTGCCTTCAGTCAACGTGCCTGAAAGCATCGAAGCCTCATCAACAATATAAATGGTGGTTTCAGCATCGGCAGTGCGGGTTGAAAACTGCATGGTCATTTGTCCGGCCATACGTGGTGCCGAACTTTCGGCCAGTGTTTCCTCGTCAAGGCCATCTATCTTATCAAAATTATATAATTCGCCATGAACTGTTGAGGCGGAGAAACCCGTTTTACCCCTTAAAACTGTGGCGGCTCTGCCCGTTGCCGCCAGCATGCAAAACTTCTTTTCCTTTTCTTTAAGCCATTGCGCAATGTGCTGCATCAAAAAGGTTTTACCGGTACCAGCATATCCTTTCAGCACAAAAACATCGGCAGCCGGATGGTCAAGAAATTTTTGGATTGCCTTGAAGGCTGCCTTTTGATCTGTATTTAAATTAATCGGCACAGGAATCCGTCTTTAATTAACGGGCACGAAACCGGCAAACATATCCCGGGCCTCTTTCAAAGTACTCAACGGCACATAATCACAAACCTCAGCGTATTCGCTCCACATTTGCTGCACTGCTTTATTATGATGGGCATTTGCAATAGCCTCGGCACTCAACCATTCAAAAACTTCAATGACGGTGCCATCGGCAGCTTCCATAATGATGGATTTGCGGTCGGTCACCAGTCCTTCCTGTTTCAGGCGCGGTATATGCGTTTTCATTAGTTGTTTCAATGCCTCCTCCTTGCCTGGTTTAGGTTTATAGGCAACAATTACAATCTGTCCCATGGGCTTCCGTTTATTAATATGCAATTTACAAAAAACTGCAGAGGCTATATGACTAAAAAACAAGTTTAAAACTGGTCGTTCCTGAGTATGGTGTTTAGCATTGTAAGCAGGGGCACTTATCGCTATTGGAGACCAGGCAAGGGACGCTTAATGCAAAAACGGCGACAAGATATCTTGTCGCCGTTCACTGATCTCCCCTTCAGGAGAGATTTATAAGATTATTTTTTCCAAACGTTATTTTCAGGATTGTAATCCGGTAATACTTTATCAGGATCGTAAGTAACCGATTCAATTTCTTCGGTTGATGGATATTTAAATGTCCATGACGCATAACGCTCCCAAATTTCAACCGGCAGTTTTACGCGGTCAACTTTACCACCTTTGGTTTTAACTTCCAGGATAACCGGCATTGCCATTTTACCCAGGTTATCTAAAGTGATCAGCGAGCCTTTGGTTGGATCATTATCAACATATTTTACATCGCTTACAGCAACATCCAAACGCCAGTCGTTCAGGAACCAGCCTCTCCAAAACCATTGCAGGTTTTCGCCGCTTGCATTTTCCATCGTGCGGAAAAAGTCGTCGGGAGTTGGGTGTTTAAATGCCCAGCGGTTAATGTAGGTTTTAAAGGCGAAATCAAAACGCTCAGGACCTAAGATCTGCTCGCGCAGCAATACTAAACCGGCACTTGGTTTTGAATAAAGCAGGGTGCCGGTATTTTTTTCTTTAAGGTTGGCCGGCTGGCTCATAACAGGCTCAAGGTCGGGCCTGGTAAAGAAAGCGCCGATAGTGTGCATATCCGGCACGCGGGTATTTTTGTATTCGCCGTTATTAAAGTTAGCTGTCGATAGCGTATTGATGAACGTATTAAAACCCTCGTCCATCCAGCCGTACATACGCTCGTTTGAGCCTACGATCATCGGGAACCAGGTATGACCAAATTCATGATCGTTTACACCCCAAAGACTTGCCTTTTTGGCTTTAGCTCCGCAGAAAACAATGCCTGGATATTCCATACCACCCACTATACCTGCAACCGCAGTAGCAGCAGGATAAGGGAACTCGAACCATTTTGATGAGTTATACTCAATAGATTTTTTAACATACTCTGTTGAACGGCCCCAGGCATCGTTGCCGTCGCTTTCAACCGGGTAGGCAGATATGGCAGTTGATTTTTTACCGCTTGGCAGGTCCATTTTGGCAGCATCGATAATAAATGCTGCAGATGAAGCCCATGAAGCATCGCGAGCGTTCTTGATTTTAAAGTGCCAGGTTAATTGAGTTTTACCTGCAGGACGCGATTTTGGATCGGTAACCTCAGCAGCCGAACGGATGATCACTGTGCTTTCGCTTTTTTCGGCGGCAGCCCAGCGTTTCAATTGCTCAGGGGTATATACTTCCTGCGGGTTTAATAATTCGCCCGATGCTACCACGATATGGTTTGCAGGAGCGGTGATGCTCAGGTCGAAATCGCCATATTCCAGGTAAAACTCACCCGGACCGCTATACGGCAGGGTGTTCCAGCCCATTACGTCGTCATACACACATACACGCGGGTACCATTGTGCAATAGTATAAACTTTACCATTTTTGGTTTGCAGGTAGCCCATACGGTCTGATCCATAGTTTGGCGACACAAATGAGTATTCAATTTTCAATTTAGCCTGACCGCCATTGGCAGCAATTTCCTTCGGAAGGAAAACCTGCATCCTGGTATCGGTGATCAGGAATTTAACGTCAACGTATTCTCCTTTCAAACTGGCAACTTTTACCGATTTAATTTTATAACCAGCATCAAATGCTTCACCGCGGCCCCAGTTACGGCTACCCGCAGGCGGAACGATAGCTGTGCCTCTTGAATCGAGCTTAAACAGGTTCTGATCAAGCTGCATCCACATAAAGCCCAATGTTTGCGGACTGTTATTGGTATACGTTAAAACTTCCGAACCGGTAATTTCGTTGGTTTGATCGTTCAGCTTTGCCGCCAATTGGTAGTCGGCACGGTTTTGCCAGTATTTATATCCCGGCTCACCGCTTGCCGCGCGGAACTCAGTACCATTCTTAGTGTAAAACCCGGGACCGAAAGTTTCGTGATAATCGTAAACAGAACCGGCGGGGAGTGTGGTGGTAGGCGCTGGCTGCTGGGCATAACTCACCCCTGCGGCCAACATAAAGGCAAGGCTGCAACCTGCCATCAGTTTTAGTTTCATGTTCAGTCAAATAAATTGCGTAAAGGAACAAGTATACTACAAATTAGGCAGAAGCAAAAGATCGGTAAAACGATTGTTACGGATTTATTAAGGAATTGATTTCGTGCTTAAAGGCTGCTTATCAAGTGAATTGGTTATTGTTGGTGACAACACCGACAATTGCTAAAAAATTAGGGACGCGTTAGATACCACGCCGTTGTTGGTGTTGTCACCAACAACTATTCACCCTGCATGATGTGTAACTAAACCGAACTCGTCTATCCCTGTTTCATAAAACCTGGCCGACGAATATTTATATTCTTCAGGATGTTGAGCCAGCTTCCATTTATCTTGTAAAGGATTATTATGTATGTAATCCAATTTTTGCATAAAAACTTTTGGAGACCACAAATCAATACTCAAAGAGTTGCGTTCCCAAAACTGATATTTCCTATCTTTTGCATTAACTATGAATTGGGTTAATCTATCATCATCGCTATCCAATAATTTGAACTTCATTTGCTGAGCAGTAAATTTCAAGAAACGCATTTGAACCAAATCACGTGTATGTCCGTCTTGTATCTGCCATATCAAATGAATATGATTAGGCATTATCACGAAACCATAAACAACTATACTTCCTTCATTTTTTAAAAACAGCAGACTCCTTATAATTATATCCTTATAAATATCTTCTGTTAGCAATTGCTTCCATTCTAAAATTGTTGCAGTGAAAAATTGTGGATGATAGTCAAAATTAATTTCAGCCATATATGCTAAAATAAGGAAAACTTGCTCACTTCCACTTGGTGTTGTCGCCAGTAAAGTTGTTGGTGACAACACCAACAACGGCAAGGTTTGAAAGCCAACTAAACTTACGAAGCTTTTTCCCTTCGTAAGTTCCAAGCTATCTTTACTTCCCCAAAAAATGATCGGCATAAACCTTCTCATCAAAACCGAAGAAAAGGAAGCCGTTATCCTCAATAACCGGGCGTTTGATCATGCTGGTTTTTTGCTGTAATAATTGCATCGCGTCGACATTGGTTTTGATGCTTTCTTTAACCGCGGGGTCAAGCTGTTTCCAGGTAAGGCCCTGTTTGTTCAGAAACTTCTCGTAACCTGCTTTGGTATCCCATTCCTGCAGTTTTTCAGTGCTTACACCCAGCTTTTTAAAATCCTGAAAATCGTAAGCTACCTTATTTTCTTTAAGCCAATCGAGGGCTTTTTTTACTGTATTGCAATTGGTTATTCCGTAAACTTTCATGGGGGTAAATTTACGGATTTCGATATATCATGAGCAGGGACTATTTCAACTCGCCTGTTGTTTTATAATATGGCGATAAAAAACAAAAAGAGGCGCCATTACGCGCCTCTCCTAACAAATATCTATCAGCAATTAACCATTGCCGCCGCCATTGCTTTTTCCTCCGCCTTTGGTATCATCGTTATTAATGCCACGCTGGTTCTTTTTGATATCGCCATTCAATTTACCAAACTTAAAGTTTAATCTCACGGCAAAATTCCTGTAGCGGTTATGGTATAATGATTCCTGGTCAAAATCAACTGTATGTGTGGTCGATCTGAATGTACGGTATCTACTGTATGGGTTGTTGGCTACCGCTGATATGGTTAGCTTTTTGTTCAGGAACTCTTTAGATAGTACGTAGGAGTTAAAAATAAAATTGCTCGATTTACCTTGTAAGGTAACATCACCGCTAAAGAAACCGGCATCAAGCCCTAAACGGTAGCCACCATCAAACTTGTAACCAATATTGGCAAAAGCGTTGCCGGTGTAACCATCGTTTTTGTAAAACTGACCATTATAAGTACCTTTTAACCATACATGCGAAATTTGCCCGTTGATGTTAACCGTAAACTTTTTAGTGATTGAGTAATTGGTATTCAAGTTTAAGCCAAGTGAACGGTTGCTGCCCAAATTTTGGTACGTAGTAAACGTAACCGTATCAATATGATCACCCATGTTGTTTTGAATCAGGCTGGTTACGTTTTGGATAGCGTTGTTGGAGAACGCATAGCTCAAACCAACATTGATTGATCCTTTTGAGAAATTACTATAGTTCAACTCAAAAGTATTGTTCAGCTCCGGCTTCAAATCGGGATTACCTGTGCTGATAAATTTGGGGTTCGATTTATCGATAAATGGGTTTAATTGGTAAATGCCTGGCCTTTGAATGCGCTGGGTAAAGCCCAAACTGATGCTGCTGCTTTTCATAGAGCGCTGAACAGAAACCGATGGAATAAAGTTATTATAGCTTTTATCAAGCGGCGTGCCTGTAAACACGGCATTTACCTGGGTATGCTCTAAACGTAAACCCGCCTTGCCTGTCCATTTATCCATCTTTAACTGGTATGAGTTATAAGCACTGTACACATCCTGGTGATAGTCGAACTCGCCGGTTTGCCCTGCATTGACGTTATATACCGAACTGGTTGAATCTTTGTCTTCGCGTCTGTAGTCGCTGAAATTGTTCCGCAGGATCACTTTACCGCCGGCCTCAATACTGATTTTCTTCAATGGATAAGCATAATCTAACTGGAAAGTATGCTCACGATTACCTGCATTATTATATTGCCTGAAATCGGACTGAAGTGCATTGTAATAATTAACCCTGTCCGAAAACTGGTTATCAGTAAAATTTTTGCTCGGCCCGTAGCTGTATTTGTAGGATAATGTTAGCAATTCATCTTTATGCCCTTTAAACCCTAACTGATAGTTGACAGACGCATCAAGTCCCTGATCATGATTATAGCTATTGCTCAACAGGTTATAGCCTTGGGTCAAATCGCCGGCGGCGTTTGTCTGGGCTGATCGCTGTGATCCGTCCTGATTAAATTCGCCGTGAAAAAATTCAAATGAACCGGTAAGCAGGTTCAAGGTGTCTATCTCATAGCTTAGCTCGGCATTGGCGTAACGATACTTGCCGCCAAATGAGTTGCTTCCGGTTTGTAATATCTCTGATTCAGGATTAAAAAATGTTTGTTTTGTAGTTGAGGTATTGGTGTTGCGCTTCTGATTACCAAAACCCGCATACCCCGAAACTCCGAACTTGCCTTGTTTGGCTGTCATGTTCAGGTTATACCCCGGCCCCCAAACACTGTTATAGCGCATGTTGACACTGCCATTATAGCCCTGATCCGCGTTCTTTTTAGTGATGATGTTAATTATACCTGCCAAGCCCTCCGCATCATATTTTGCAGGCGGCGTAGTGATCACCTCAATCTTTTCGATGTTGGTAGCCGGCATTGCTTTTAACACGTCTGATGGGTTTTTGGCCATCAGCGCCGACTCTTTTCCGTTGATCAGGATCTTGTATTTACCGCTGCCTTTTAATTTAATGTTATCATCGCCGTCCACAGCTAAAAGCGGCACTTTACGCATCATGTCCAATGCAGATACCGCTTTACTTTCCGGATCGGCAGTTACATCGTAACTGAGGCGGTCAACCTCCTGTTTCATTACCGGCTTTACTGCGGTAATGGTTACTTCATTTAGTTGTTTATTTGATACAGTTACCAGGATCCGGCCCGCATCAAACGTTTTACCAGTTATTGTTACCGGGAGCACTTTGGTTGCATATCCTACTGAAGCTACTACTAACTGATACGTTTTACCTTCGGGAGCTTTCAACTCAAAGCTGCCATCATCTTTTGCAAGCGTACTTTTTACCGGAGTTTTGGTAGCGGCATCCTGCAATGCAACAGTGCCATAACCCAATGGCTTATTGGTTGCCGAATCGATCACGGTACCTTTAACGGTTATATTTTGAACAGGAACCGGTGCGGCAGCCTGGGCCATAGCCATGCCCGTGACAAAACAGCATAGCACTGTTAGTAGAAATTGTTTCATAATTGCGATTTTGGTCATAAGACGTTTAAGATACCCGGGCGTGACACCAAAAAGTATGCGTTTAACACTTTTTAACGTTTGCCACTGCCAGGTAACGGATTAGTTACTAAAGTTGTTAATTGCGGCTTCCGCTGCTGGTATCATCATTATTAATACCACGTTGATTTTTCTTTATGTTACTGTTAAGCCTGCCGAACTTGTAGCTCAGGCTCACGTTAATGGTGCGGTAAAAGTTGTTATTGGCTGTGTAAGTTTCAAAGCCATCACCTTTGGTATAAAAGTCGAGCTTGTTGAATTTTTTGAAAGGATTGTTAACATTTACTGATAGTGTGGCCTTTTCCTTAAACATGGTTTTGGTACCGCTGATGGAGCTGAAGAAAAAATAATTATCCTTTCCCTGCAACAATACATAACGGCTGTCATACCCAATGTTTAAACCGGCGCGGTAGCCGCCATCAAATTTGTAGCTGGTATAAGTAAAAATGTGTCCCTGGTTACCACTGTTGCTGAAAAGCGAGCCGTTGTAATAGCCCTTCAGCCAAACAAACAGTAATTCGGCATTTATATTCACGTTCAGTTTTTTGGTGATTGGATAATTCACATTCAAATCAAAACCCCAGTTTTTGTTTGAGCCCACGTTAGCGTAAGTTGTAGTAGTAACTCCTGCTGTATCAACCGAGGCTAAATTTTGCACCGTGTTATTGGCAAATGAGTAATTGGTGCTCAGGTTGATGGAGCCTTTGGCAAAATTGCTGTAGCCTAATTCAAAATTATTGGTTACCGCGGCCCTTAGGTTAGGATTACCAACGTTACGGTATTGCGGGTTGGATTGGTCGGTATATGGGTTAAGCTGGTAAATACCGGGGCGTTGGATGCGTTGGGTAAAACCAAGTGTGAGACTGCTGCTTTTCAGGCTCCGTTGTACCGATATCGAGGGCACAAAATTATCATAGTTTTGGTTAACGGTTGGTTTCCCTACCGCGAAATCGGCGTTAACCGTGGTATGTTCCAACCGCATACCGCCTTTAAAAGCCCATTTGGTTAGCTTAACCGAATAGGAGTTGTACACACCGTAAATATTTTGTTTATAGGTAAAATTATTCACCTGCGCTGTATCGGCGTGGTACTCATTATCCACGTCACTTTTTACATCAGTATTAAACTGGCTATAGTTATTGCGCAGCGTTGCTTTACCACCGGCCTCAACAGTAAGAATTTTGGAAGGTTGGATATAATCTAACTGAAAAGCATGCTGCTTTGAACCTGAGTTATTGTATTGCCTGTAATCTTTAGGGACACCTTCGCCGCTAAAGTCATTACCTTTTGTGGCTTCGCTGGTTTGAAGATTGTTATTATAATTGTATTTGTAGGATACGGTAAGCAGCTGCTCCTTGTTTTTTTTAAAGCCTAACTGGTAATTCAGCCCCACATCCGATCCTTTAAATTCGCCTGTGCCATTGTTAAACAAACGGTAAAATTGCGTAACGGCATCGGCGCTATCGCGTTGGGTAGTAACCTGATAATTATGCTGATTGCTTTTGCCATGATAAAAATCAAACATGCCGGTAATCAGGTTCAGGGTATCTACCTCATAACTTAACTCACCGCTGCCATACAGGTTTTTGCCAGTGTTGCCCCTTGTACCTGTTTGACTAAGTGTTGACTGCGGATCGGTTGACTGTGGCTTAAAAAAAGTGGTCATGTTCTCGAACGATGACGTACGCAAGGGCCTGTAGTTATAACCAGCATAGCCGCTAAAACCAAACTTCCCTTGCTTCAAGGTAAGGTTAACATTGCCCCGTTCACCATAAACACTATTATAGCCCGTATTGATACTTACGTTATACCCCTGGTCCGCATTTTTTTTGGTGATGATATTGATGATCCCCGCAAGGCCTTCGGCATCATATTTTGCGGGTGGCGTGGTGATTACTTCTATCTTTTCAATATTGGCAGCGGGCATGGATTTCAGCACATCCGATGGGTTCTTGGCCATCATGGCCGATTCTTTTCCATTGATCAGGATCTTGTAATTATCATTACCCCGTAGTTTGATAGCGTCGTTGCCATCAACAGATAACAAAGGTACTTTCCGGATCATATCCAGCGCGGTGATAGACTTGCTTTCCGGGTCGGCCTGCACATCATAACTCAGGCGGTCTACCTCTTGTTTCATTACCGGCCTTACAGCGGTAACGGTAACTTCTTTCAATTGTTTGCTCGATGCCGAAAGCAGGATCCGGCCTGCATTAAATGTATTATTTGTAAGTTTTACCGGGATAGTTTTGGTGGCGTAACCAATAAAAACAGCAACTAACTGGTAAGTTTTACCTTCGGGTGCTTTTAGTTCAAAACTGCCATCGTCTTTAGCCAGCGTGCTTTTTACCGGGGCTTTGGTGGCGGCATCCTGGAGCGCAACAGTAACATATCCCATAGGTTTGTTATTAGCCGAATCAATGATAATACCTTTTACAGTAATATTAGGAACTGCCGGAGCGACGGGAGCTTTTGTTTGAGCAAATAAGAAGGTAGAAAAGCAACAGCAAAGTACCGTTAGCAGGATTTGTTTCATAAGGTTATTTAGGTTTACAAGACGTAAGTACATACCCGTGCGTTACAACACGAATTACGATTTGAACGAAATTTTAACTAAAATATTAGTTTGTAACGACGTTGTTACTTATTATAACGAGTCATGGTAAGTTCGGTTCCAATAGTTGCAAAACTCTTCACCATCTCTATCGAACGATCGATCAATGCAGGCAGTTCGGGCTGTTCGTCTTTATCAAACGGGCTCAGCACAAAATCAACCTGGCGGCCTTTGGGGTAATTATCACCAATGCCAAAGCGCAAACGGGCGTAGTTATTGTTGCCAAGCACCTCTTCAATATTTTTAAGGCCGTTATGCCCGGCGGCACTGCCTTTGGGTTTTAAGCGTAAGGTACCCAGCGGCAGGGCAAGGTCATCCACGATAACTAAAACATTCCCCACCGGAATTTTCAGGTCTTTCATCCAGTAGCTCAGGGCTTTTCCGCTCAGGTTCATATAGGTAGTAGGTTTAATGAGGCAAAGCGTACGGCTTTTGAACGATACCTCGGTATAATAAGCTAAGCGTGAGTTTTGAAACCTCGCTCCCTCTTGCCTGGCCAGTTCATCCAACACCATAAAACCTATATTATGCCGTGTATCTGCATACTCCGGACCAATATTTCCTAAACCTACAATTAAATATTTCATGCCCCCTGGCCCCCTAAAGGGGGAATTATGAAGCTATCCAAACCAACAATACAATCGTCATTGCGAGGTACGAAGCAATCGCAAACTGTACAGGGCGGACCTCCTAATCGGGGATTGCTTCGTACCTCGCAATGACGTGATGGTTATCTTTCAGAAATGCTCCGAGTAATTAATTAAATTTTTATGCGAAGATATTATTTATTGCTCAAACAAAAACAGCGATAGAAATTACTCTACCGCTGTTTTTAATTTCACCTCTTGTTCCCCCTTCAGGGGGTTAGGGGGCTTATTTTTTACCTTGAGCTGCTTCTTGTTCTGCCTGACGTAAAGCACGTGAGGTAGTTACAGAAACAATGGTATCTTCTTTAGCGTTGGTGATAGTTAGGTTTTCTAATTTAATATCAGATACTTTTACTGATTTACCAACTTCAAGAGATTCGATGCTTACTTCAATAGCATCAAGATGATCTTTAGGAAGCCCTTTAATACGCAGTTTCCTTAATTTTTGAACCAGTTTACCACCTACTTTAACACCTGGAGAAGTGCCGGTTAATTTTACCGGGATTTCGATGGCGATAGGTTTTTTCTCATCTAACAATAAAAAGTCAACGTGAGTGATTTTTTCAGTTAGTGGGTGGAACTGAATGTCCTGGATGATAGCTTGTGATTTAACACCGGCAATTTCAAGATCGATGAAATGAACAACCGGAGTGTAAACTACGGCCCTCAAATCAGCTGCGGACACAGAAAAGTGGGTCTGGGTAGCACCACCGTAAAGCACTGCAGGCACCAGGCCATTGTAACGCAGCTCTTTCGCGTCTCTTTTCCCTACGTTCTCTCTTGGAGAACCGCTAATAGCAATTGATTTCATTTTTATTTATTTGTTTATTATTTAGTTCATGGTTGATAGATCATTGTTCATGGCTCTATCTCCCACAAGCTCTTTTTAGTTCATGGTTCATAGATCATTGTTCATGGTCTATTCCCAAGTCGCTATTTTTATATTTATGTTCTCACTCTCAAGGCAGATGATTACTATGAACCATCAACCATGATCTATGAACTTCTTAATCCACCTTAAACAAGGTACTAATCGAACCGTGTTCGTTTACGTTGCTTATCGCTTTAGCAAACAGTTCGGCGGTTGAAAGCACCCTTATTTTAGGGCTGCTGTGTTTAAGCGGGATCGTATCTGTAACTATCAGTTCGGTTAATGCCGAGTTTTCGATAGTTTCATAAGCTTTACCTGATAATACCGGGTGTGTACAAACCGCGCGTACGCTGCGTGCGCCACGTTCCATGATCAGTCCGGCTGCTTTTGCTAACGTACCTGCGGTATCACAAATGTCGTCAATCAGTACAATGTCCTGATCAGTAACATCACCTATCAGCGTCATGGCTTCAATTTCGTTAGCACGTTTACGGCGTTTGTCGCAAATTACCACTTCGGCATTAAAGAACTTGGCAAAGCTGCGGGCCCTGTATGAACCGCCCATATCAGGCGATGCGATAGTAAGGTGACCTAAACCAAGGCTTTTAATATAAGGTACAAAAATGATAGAGGCATCCAGGTGATCAACCGGAACATCAAAAAATCCCTGGATCTGCGCTGCGTGCAAATCCATGGTCATGATGCGGTTAATACCGGCTGCAACTAACAGGTTGGCTACCAGTTTTGCACCAATGGCAACACGGGGCTTATCTTTCCTGTCCTGACGGGCCAAACCAAAGTAAGGTATAACGGCGTTTACATAATGTGCTGAAGCGCGGCGGGCGGCATCAATCATCATGAGTAACTCCATTAAATTATCGGTAGGCTGGTGGGTAGACTGGATCAGGAAAACATCGCATCCCCTTACAGATTCATTAAAATGCGGCTGGTATTCGCCATCGCTAAAACGCGATATCACAACTTCGCCTAACTCACGACCATAAGCATCAGCTATAAGATGCGCAAGTTCCTGCGAACCTGATCCTGAAAATAATTTAACCGGGTTAAATTGTAAGGGCATTTTGATTTTGAATTTGGGATGTTCGATTTCGGATCTTACCTGTCCTTCACCGTTGATCTTTTACAAATACAACCGTTATAAAACACAATTCGGATTTCAAGTTTTCCAATCAGAATAAATCCGAAATTGAAAATCCGAAATCCGAATTTTATTGTTGCCCGACCAGGATTCGAACCTAGACAAACGGTACCAAAAACCGTCGTACTACCATTATACTATCAGGCAATCTCCTTTGGTTTGTTTTACTCCCCGAAAAGGAATGCAAATATAGCGCGAATATTTGATTCTCAAAATAGAATTTTAAAAAAAGTCATTATTAACTCAAACACAGCAAAATAAAATACAAATACGCCTCAAAAGCCCGTTTTTGATGGCAACATCCCAATAGTTTTATTATTTTCGGCTGCATTAATCCTGTTTTTTTACATAGTGTTCAATCATGAATTATAAAAAACTCAACAATATATTTGGCTGGGTAGCCTTTATTATTGCCACAGTAACCTACATTTTAACTCTTGAGCCATCATCAAGCTTTTGGGATTGCGGCGAATTTATAGCCTGTATTTATCGCCTGCAGGTGGCCCACCAGCCGGGCGCGCCTTTATTTACCATCATTGGCAAGGTATTTACCCTGTTATCTATGGGCGATAATACCAAAGTTGCTTATTGGGCCAATATGGCATCGGCATTGGCCAGCGGAGCCACCATCATGTTCCTGTTCTGGACCATTACGGCCCTCGCCAAAAAGCTTTTGATTAAAACAGAAGAGCAACTGAATTCAACCAACCTGATCCTCATCATTGGTTCGGGCCTTGTTGGTGCTTTAGCCTACGCCTGGTCGGATACCTTTTGGTTTTCGGCCGTTGAATCGGAAGTTTACGCACAATCATCACTTTGTACCGCGGTAGTATTTTGGGCGATATTAAAGTGGGACGCTCACGCCGATGAGCCTCATGCCGACAGATGGATAGTTTTTATCGCCTATGTAATGGGCCTTTCCATCGGTATTCACTTATTAAACTTACTGGTGATCCCGGCTATCGGTTTGGTGATCTATTTCCGCAGGGTAAAAAATGTTACTACAAAGGGAACGTTGCTTACCTTTTTGGCAAGCGTGGTGGCCCTGGCCTTTGTACTTTGGGGAGTGATACAATACACCGTAAAAGGCGCGGCTTTTTCCGACCTGCTTTTTGTAAACACCCTGGGTATGGGTTTTGGCAGCGGGGCAGTAGTGTTTTTTGTACTGCTCATTATTACCATTGTTGCAGGCATTTACTATACTATAAATCCTGTTAAACCTGCCATTATTTTAGCGGCCGTATGCTTTGTACTGATATTAGGCATAAGCGGTGGTATTATAGGTCTTATAGTAAGCGGAGTAGTTTTAGCCTTGTTAGAGTATGTAGTAAAGATCCGCGAAAAACGCTTCGCGCTTAACAGCTTTTTGATCTGCCTGCTTTTTATCCTGTTTGGCTACAGCTCATTTGTAATGATTGTGGTACGTGCAAAAGCTAATCCTAACCTCAACAACAGCGACCCTGAAAATGCCTTCGCCCTAAACAGCTACCTTAACCGCGACCAATACGGCGATACCCCGTTATTATACGGGCAGTTTTTTGATTCGGAAGCTACGGCTCAAACCGAAGGCGCTAATATTTACCGCCGCGGGGCAACCAAATACGAGGTTGCCGGTAAAAAATTGAATACCGTTTATGACCGTAATACCATATTCCCGCGCATGTTTAGCGATAAGCCTGGTCACCCGGAGTTTTACCGTGAGTGGACGGGTCTCGGTGAAAGCGAACACCCAACCTTTGGCTCAAACATCAGTTTTTTTGCCAAATGGCAGATCAACCAAATGTATACCCGCTATTTCCTGTGGAACTTTGCAGGCCGCGCCAATGACCTCGATGGTCAAAGCTTAAATTCAGGCGCCGATGGCGAATGGATAAGCGGATGGAATTTCAGTAAACCCCTGCCCTATTCGGTTACCCAAAGCAAAAGCTATAACCGCCTGTTCTTTTTACCGCTTATCATTGGCTTGTTTGGTGCTGTATTTCATTTTGCGCGCAACCAGCGCGAAGCCGGGGTTGTTGCTATCCTGTTTGTTTGCACCGGTTTGGCCATCGTGCTTTACCTTAACCAGGATCCGCTCCAGCCCCGTGAGCGTGATTATGCTTATGCAGGCTCCTTTTATGCCTTTGCCATATGGATAGGTTTGGGCGTGATAGGCATTGCCGATGTGTTAAGCAAAAAGCTGAATGCAAAGATTAGCGCCATTATCTCTACAGTGGTTTGTTTACTGGCCGCTCCTTTATTAATGGCCAACCAGGAATGGGACGATCATGACCGCTCAACCAAGCTTACCCCGCATGATATGGCTTATAACTATCTTAATTCATGCGCACCAAATGCCATTTTGTTTACTTATGGCGATAATGATACCTACCCGCTCTGGTACATACAGGAGGTTGAAAATGTACGACCCGATGTGCGTATCGTAAACCTGAGCCTGCTGGGTACCGACTGGTACATCCGTGGCATGAAAAACAAGATGAACGAATCGGAACCATTGCCGATCAGTATGCCGAATGATAAATTTAAACCGGGCGTACGTGATGTGATCTATTTTAGCGATCAGAAAATTGCGGGGGCTACCGAGCTGAAAGATGTTTTCGATTTCATTACCTCTGATAAAAAAGAAGCTATGGTTGAGTATAACAATGGCGATGTTGCCAATTACCTGCCAACCAATAAATTCAAACTAACGGTTAACGCTGATGAGGTTGTTAAAACAGGCTCCGTACCAGCAGCCGATAAAGATAAAATAGCGCCTGAAATGGACTGGACATTTAACGGTCGTTACGTTACCAAGGATGTACTGGCGATGATGGATATCCTGAGCCATAACAACTGGAAGCGACCGATTTATTTTTCGGTTACCGTACCTAACAGTAATATGATCGGTTTGGACAAATACATGTACAACGAGGGCTTCGCTTACCGTTTACTGCCATTAAAACCGGATACAGCTGTCGGACCACTTGAAGCCAGCAACACCGGTAAGATGTACGAAAACATGATGACCAAATACAAATGGGGCAACATGAAAAACGCCAGCTATCTTGATCACGAATCAATGACCATGTTTTACCCGCTTATCACCAGGCTGTACTCAACCCTGGCCGATGATTTGGCAAAAGCAGGCAAGCCGGATTCGGCCCGTAAAGTGCTTAAGAAGTATGACGAGGTAATGCCAACCACCATTAACTCGTTAGAGATAGCCGTACGCAAATATTACATGATAGAAAACGCATACCGTTTAAACGATATCCCGTTGGGCAACAAACTGGCTAACCTGGTTGATGACTATGTAAGCAATCAGCTTGATTACAGCTACGCACTATTCCAAAAAGGTGAAACCAACCTCGAAAACCGTGACCTGCAATATTCCATGCAGATTTTAGGAGGCTTGGTTGAGTTTAGCAAGCAATACAAGCAGCCGCAATTGTTTAATAAGTTCAGTGCACAGCTGAGCGGCTTTGAAAAGAAATTTGGGGTAACAGGAAAGAAATAAGTTGACCCTTAATATTTGCAAATGCCGGCCGTTGAGCGGGCATTTTTTGTTTTGGTAAATAGCTGGTCGAAGTTGCGCTGTCGCTAAACTTCGACCAGTTTTAGTGATTATAATAATTTTTGACTTTGTTTAAATAATCCAATAACCACGGCCTTTGTTTTTTATCCGCTAATACAGTCTTTAACAATTTATAATGTGAATTAATGAAAAGATAGTCGTTATCAGTAAGGTAGTATGATAGTATTTGGGCTTTGTTAAGTTTAGTTTGTTGGTATCGCGCGCTTAAGGCTTTCGAATTATTATCCCAATCATATCTGATACTGATCGAATCATTTATAAATACTGGGCCATAATTAAAATACACATCGTTATCATCATTATAAAACTGTCGCCGGAAAACCACTTTCATTGTCAACGGATTAGTTTTTTGGATCTTTGCCTCGAATTTCGAAACATAGAAGCGCCAAAAAGCTTCGGCGTTACAAGTTTCGGGATAATTTAATATCGGTATTAAATTATCCCCATCATACTTATAAAAGAAATAATTACGCCACCATATACCGGATCCTTCAGCAAATTCAAATCGACGGTAAACGATACTCCCACCATCTGCATCTTTAAAATGTTCTACATTATCAGTATATCTACTATATCCGCTTTGCTTTGCAATAATTTTTTTACCCTTAAAGAAATACAATTTAGAACCGGGGCAGTGCCCTGCATCACCTATTAATATCCCAAATTCGTCAAATCTATTTTTATTAGTATCAAAGGAGAAGTACTCTAAATAAACGTTTCCTTTTTTAACAGAATCCAATAGACCTTTAGCTGTACAAGCAGAATCAATTTTTAGTTCTCCGAATATATTTTTTGCGTCTTGAGCTTTTATCATTCCAACATGAATGCAACTTTTTAATAACGAAAAATCGGCAGCAGACAATTCTCTGTGCATCGGTTCGGTAAAGGTTTTAAAAATAGAATCAGCATAAAAAGCAGCCGTATCAGCAAGCGGCTGTACCGGCAACCTGCCAACACTATCTAAAAAAGCGATTAGTTGCGACTCGGTATAATTGACCTCTTTATATTCTTTCAGCTTTACTTTCTGCATTTTTTTTACAGTTTTTTTATCAGGTTTCTTAGTCGCATGATTGCAGGCAAACACGACTAAAACAAGCATAAAACAGATTAAATTACTGATGGGTCTGAAAGGATTAGGCATAACCGGGCTTACAATTTAATATCGCTTAATTTAATGATATTCCTGTGGAGTTTAACCAAAACATCATGGTTATTTATTGTTTATACTAAGCGTAATATATATTTGCCAACGATGAAGATCCTGTTGATTGAAGATGAAGCTAAACTGGTATCCATTATCCAGCGCGACCTTACTACCGAAGGTCACGAGATAAGTGTTGCCCTTGATGGTACAACCGGACTGGACATGGCCATGAAGATGGATTTTCAACTCATTATACTGGATATCATGTTGCCCGGCATTAACGGCATTGAGGTTTGCCGCCGCTTGCGGCAGGCCAACCAAAACGCAGCCATATTAATGCTTACCGCACTCGGTACTACCGAAAACGTAGTTGTAGGCCTCGACAGCGGTGCCGATGATTACATGGTTAAACCCTTTAGCCTGGCCGAGCTTAACGCCCGCATCCGCACCCTGGCCCGCCGCAATACCAATCTTGTACAGCCGCCAAACGTGATACAAATTGCCGACCTCGTAATTAACGGCGACGAAAAATCAGTTAAACGCGGTGATAAAACCATTGACCTGACAGCTACGGAATATCGCCTGCTGGAGTTTCTGGCTAAAAATTAAAAACCACATGCTCAGTCGCATTGAGATATTGGAGCACGTTTGGAACATTGATTTCAATATGGGCACCAACGTGGTTGATGTATACATTAACTACCTGCGCAAAAAGGTGGATAAAGATTTTGAGCCCAAGCTCATCCACACAGTTATTGGCATGGGCTATATTTTAAAAAACAACGCGGCATGAGCATCCAGAAAAAAGTAGCGCTGTTGTTCCTGGTGCTAACAGTATCGGTAATATTGATATTCAGCAGTGCTATCTTTTATTTTGTGCACCAGTTTACCTTCGATGATTTTTATAAACGGCTTGAGACCCGTGTAAACATCTCCTCCCAGATCCATCACCTCAATGATCGCGACAGCCTCGGCATGTACCGGGAAATACGCCAGCGCTATCTGGAACGCCTCATAGCCGAAAAGCAATACATCATTAAACCTGATATTTACACAAAAGGCAAAACAGTTAAAGGCGTTCCGCGCCAACTAATTAATAACATCATCGCCAACGGTAAATCGAGGTTTAAAGCCGACAATGTATTTTACGCCGGCAATATCTTCCACTTTCCCGAGGGGGATGCTATCATTGTGGTTTCGGCAACCAATCCATCGGGCCTTAGTGAGCTGAATGATCTTGAGCAGGTGCTGATAATCAGTTTCCTGATTTCGATATTGATCGTGTATATTATCGGTCGCCGGTTTTCATACCATACCTTTAAACCGGTACGCAGCATCATAAAAAAGGTAAATACCATTACCGCCAGCAACCTGCATTTGCGTTTGGAGGATTACAACGGGAAAGACGAAATAGCCGAGCTTACCCAAACTTTCAACAACATGCTCGACAGGCTGGAAACAGCCTTTGAAACCCAGAACAACTTTATCAGCAATGCCTCGCATGAGCTGCGTACGCCACTCGCCATCATTAAAGGCGAGGCTGAACTTTCACTCAAAAATATAGACACGCCGGGAGCCGATCTGCATAAAAACCTGCAGGAGATATTAACCGGCACCCAAAGTCTGCAAGATATTATTACCAGCCTGCTGGGGCTGGCACAAAGTGGCTTCGATGGCAAAAAGCAAAACTGGGAACAGATCCGTGCCGATGAAATGGCGTTTATGGTTAAAGAGGCTGTTGATCATATTAACCCAACAAATAATCTTAGTATTGATTTTTCATCACTGCCCGATGATGTGGATAGCTTAGTGACAGAGGGCAATATTAACCTGCTTAAACTGGCTATAAGTAACATAGGGCTTAATGCCTGTAAATACTCGGAGAACAAACCGGTAGTGCTTAAAGTATATGCCGAAAACAACAGTATTATTTTTAGCGTAAAGGACCAGGGCATTGGTATCCCCGAAAGCGATGTGCAGCATATTTTCGAACCATTTTTCCGTGCATCAAACACCGGGAAATACGAGGGGCACGGCGTAGGGCTTCCGCTGGCGCTGAACATTGTAAGGCTGCATAAAGGGAATATCGGCATTGTTTCTAAAGAGGGGGAAGGCACCGAGATCAGGGTAATGCTGCCGGTTTATAAAACCAAATAACACGTTTTGCCACGAACGTACCCCTGAGGGTATTGTGTGTTTTATGGGCTTTGCAAAGCGAATTAAGCATGGCGTAGGAGATTTCTTTTTCCCGCCAGCTCTCAACCGTTTGTTTATCATTTATTTCAACATTGTATTTATTAACATTAATCCATCACTGGCACAGCTATTGTTTTAATCAACCTGCATCAAAACTAAACACCATGAAAGCATTTAAAATAAAACTGGCCATCATGTTACTGGGATTAACATTGGGCGCTACCGCGCCCTTGCTGGCGCAATCATCTAAAGATACTTCATCATCAACTACCAAGGCTAATGGGGCGGGCGCCGGGAACGGGTCGAGCCAGGGTGCTCCGGGCACAGCTACCGTATCAGGCACCGGAACGGGCACATTGCAGGACAGTGACAAAGCCAGCGTACCCAGCGGCGATGCCGGCGTAAAGCAAAGTACCGATCAGAAAGCGGTAAACCCATCGCAGATAAGCGGTTACTGGATTTTGGGACTATTTAGCCTCATTGGCTTGATCATGCTGATCATATTGCGGAGAAAGAAGCAAGCAAATAACTAAGCATACGCGTTAACGATTATAGCAATTGTTTGCTCTCACGCTTTTTTATGATTCGGTAGCCGATTTTTTGAGCGGGCAACTCAATAAAATAATATAGAAATGAAGCAATGAATATGCAAACCACCAAGACTAATAAAAACCTTGTAGTATAATTTGCTATAGCTTCGGTTCGGCTTTGAACAGTAAAATAATTGAGCAGTTGGAAATGCTTTAGCCAATCTATCACAGCGAAATTGATTAAGTATATGCTGAAACTTATTTTACCTATATACCTTGTGACCTGGTTAACAATTATTTTAAATTCAAATTTGCTTAGGGCAAGGGCCAGCAATAAAAATGCTATTGTGCATAATAGATAATCGGGAATAATGTCTATTTGAGCATTTCGCAGCATCAGAATCAGTGCAGCGAGTAATATGACAGATGGCTTAATTTTTATTTGATAATTATCCTTGATGATAAAATAAAAGATTATACCCAGTGCAAATGCCGGTAATTGTGAGGGAAAGTAAAAGAAGAGGTAATTACTCCATAAAATTTCGTTGTGCATCAATGGATGGCGGTGCAAAATATTATCAAGAATAAAACGAAAAATAAGTGATAAAATAAAAAATACTGCGGCTTGCTGTGTGTTTTTTATTTTATGAAATAAAAAGGGAACAAAGAGATAAAAAAGCATTTCAACAGCAACCGACCAGCCGCCCGGCACAGTGCTGTTGAGCCAGGTGGGATTGAAGCCGTGTAAAAAAAGTACGTTGCCAATAATATTTTCAACTGTTATACCAGGAGCATCACCTAACGAATGGCGGGGGCCAAAACCATCCTGCCATAAAAAATAAATGATGGCGAGATAGTACATCGGCGCGATTCTGAAAAAGCGACGGATAAAAAAATTACCCGTAAAATGTTGCTCTGTTCCATACTTGGCATTTGCGGAAAGAAAAAGAGTAAACGCACTAATAAAAAAGAATAGCTGAACACCGGCGCTCCCACGCACCAAAATGTTATTGAGCTGGGGTGGAATGTAACTGGCCGAGCCTGCCTGCCAGCTGTGTACCATTATAACTCCTAAAATAGCCCAGCCCCTTAAGGCGTCAATATATCTTAATTTTAGCATGCAGACTTTGTGATAAGCTGTCTTTTTATTACACGATTTTTAGGAGGCTAAAGGTGTAAAAAAGATAGCGCAATATAAAGCAAACCGCTATTAAATAATTTTTTCGTAGATGTTGTCATTTTAGACAATGATAATTAATTAACCTCAATGATCTTAACTGCCCACGGCTCCAGTTTTAAATCGCTGTTTTTGCTGATATTATCGCCTGATAACAACTCTTTGCCATTATTATAAGGATAAGTCAAACTGGTTTCATTAGCTGAATAATTAAAATAATAATGAACCGTTTTGCCGCCCTGGTTTACACCTTGTTTGGTGATAACCGGCCAGGCTATCTGCTGATCGGTACCCCAGAGGCCAACTTTTTTAACGGCATCGGCCAATAATTTGTCGGTAACGGCGCTGTTGGTTAAGCTGCCTATATATGTTGCCAGGCCCTTGCCGTAAGTGTTTTCGGTAATGGCCGCGTATTTGCCCCAAACCGGGTGATCATAATAAGCTAATACTTTAGCGGTAGTAGGAGTAATGAGCTCCATCCAGGTGTTCAGCTTTTTATCTTCGGGTTTCAGGTTCCAGTCATCGGCTTTTAATGACACATTGCTGGGTTCGGTGAACTGGCTGTAGTAAATTCCGCAGGCTTCTTCAATAATTCCCGGCTGATGGGTGGTACGTACTTTCACATTTTCATCGGCGAAACCGCTTTTGAAGGTATAAATGATGTGCCCGCCGTTTTTAACATACGTGTTTAAGCGCTTTAACAAACTATCCGGTGCCGCGTATAGCAGGGGAACTATCAGCAGTTTATAATCTTCAATATTTTTACTTGTTGGGTCAACAAAATCACAGCCTACGTTCATATGGTACAGTCCATCGTAAAACTGGCGCAATACATCATTATAGCCGGTACGCACACCCCAGCCAAAGCCAAAAGCTTTAAAGCCGGTAAGGGCTTCGTTACTGAATAGGATGGCTACGTCGTTTTTCTTTTTCAGGTTAATGAGCTTGCTGCTTAGCCTGTCGAAATCTTTGCCGATGGTTTTGGCTTCGTCATAAACCGGGTTGGGCTCAAAATCATGGCTTAACAAGCCTTTCCAGTACGTTTCGGCCGAGTTATGGATGGAGTGCCATGGCCAGTAGCTCACCATATTTGCCCCCGATGCTAAATGACTAAAAGCCTGCAACCTCAACTGACCGGGATAAGGTACCCATTGCGGAAAGCCCTGAGCTTCGGTTTCGATAGTAAGGTAGTTTTTGCCGCCTTTCATTGATCGGGCCACATCGCCCCCAAAAGAGATCTCCACACCGGTAAGCTTATCCTGGCTGGGGTGGTAAATATCAATGCCTGCAATATCCAAAGCTTTGGCTGCTGCAAAATGATCAACATCGGGCTGAATGCCGAACGAATAGCCGTGCCATTCCAGGTCGAAGTTTTGGGTGATGAACTGATCGGGACGTTTGTATTCGCGCACTATGGCGGCCTGCCATGCTAAATAATCAGTAACCAGCTGCCGCTGAAATTTGGCAAACTCCGATGAAAGGCTGCCATTAATGGTATTAACCATCGACGGAAAATCGTCCCAGTTATTGATGCGGTTGCTCCAGTAATCGAGCCCGAAAATATGGTTGATGTTATCAAGTGTTTTATACTTAGCCTTCATGTAGTTAACAAACAACGCCTGCACGTTTGGCCCGGCCGTGCCGTATGATTTGGTTTCGTTATCCACCTGGTATCCTATTACCGCCTTATTGTCCTTAACGTGTTCCATGATCTTGCGGATAACACGCTCGGCATAAAAACGGTAATCTTTATTGGTGATATCCATGTTTTGCCGTGGCCCGTACTGGTTTTGGCCCGATGGGGTAATAGCTAAGATCTCGGGATGCTTTTTTACCATCCAGGTAGGCACAGCATAGGTTGGCGTACCTATAATAACATGGATCCCTGCTTTTTGCATAGCATTTAAAACCCTGTCGATATGAGTAAAATCGAAAACGCCATCCTGTGGCTCTTCCGTACTCCAGGTCGATTCGGCAATGCGTACCACGTTAATGCCGCAGGCTTTCATCATTTGCACGTCCTTATCCAGTCTTTCATAAGGCATGTACTCATCATAATAAGCTACGCCGTAAAGCAGTTTATCCATTTTAGGATATTGCGCGAAAGCAGATGCAATAAAAAGTATTTGCATCACGAAGAGCAGCAGGAATTTCTTGTTCATAAAAGCGATATTTAGGACAACTGGCTTGTGCTGATGAAAGTACGAATTAATTGTGTTTTTAACACACAATGTTAAAATATTTTACGTTGTGAAACAGATGTAGTAGTACACAAAACTTTTATTGCTGTTTAAAAACTGATATTAGCCCCCTGTTGTAATACCATTATAACCTGTTAGTATTTCCTTATGAAAACAGTTACCAGTTATCTGCTCATCCTGATATGTTGCTGCGCAATGAGCGCCCAAGCGCAACAAAAACGCCTTACCTATTGTAACCCACTTAACCTCGATTATGGTTACACCCCCTTCGAAACTTTTGCAAGCTGGGGTAAACACCGTGCCACCGCCGATCCAACCATGACCCTGTTTAAAGGTAAATATTACCTGTTCTCCACCAACCAATTCGGTTACTGGTGGAGCGATGACATGCTGAACTGGAATTTTGTTTACCGCAAGTTCGTCCGTCCGTACAATGAAGTTAAAGACGATGAACTTTGTGCACCCGCTACATTGGTTTTGGGCGATACCCTGCTGGTGATCGGATCAACCTATAATAAAGATTTTACCCTATGGATGAGCACCAACCCAACGCACGACGACTGGAAAGCCGCTAAAGACTATTTTAAAGTTGGCGCCTGGGACCCGGGTATGTTTGCCGACGATGACGGCCGGGTTTATATTTACCATGGTTCCAGCAATACACTGCCGCTTTACGGGCAGGAGATTGACAGGCGCACCTTCGAACCCATCGGCCCAAAAAAAGAAATGGTTAAGCTTAACCCCGAAGAGCATGGCTGGGAACGTTTTGGTGAGCATAACGATAATGTGTTTCTGCTGCCATTTATAGAAGGTTCGTGGATGAACAAGTATAAAGGCAAATACTATTTGCAGTTCGGCGCGCCGGGTACCGAGCAAAGTGGCTATGGCGATGGTGTTTTTGTGGGCGATCACCCGCTGGGGCCTTTCACCTATCAAAAGCATAACCCTTTTTCATACAAGCCGGGAGGCTTTGCCAAAGGTGCAGGGCATGGCGCTACCTGGGCCGATAAATATGGAAATTACTGGCATATCAGCACGATGGGCATCTCGGTGAAAAACAACTTTGAGCGCCGCATTGGCTTCTGGCCTGCCGGGTTTGATAAGGATGGCGTACTGTACAGCAATACCGCTTATGGCGATTATCCGCATTATTTATCCAGCGGCCCCGAAGACCATCTGAAAAGTAATTTTACCGGCTGGATGATCCTTAATTATAATAAACCTGTAGAGGTTTCATCAACCCTGGGCGCTTATGCCGCCAATAATGCTGTTGATGAAGACATTAAAACTTATTGGAGCGCCAAAACAGCCAATAAAGGCGAATGGCTTAAAACTGATCTCGGCGGGATCAGCACTGTAAATGCCATCCAAATTAACTATGCCGATCAGGATGCCACGTTTATGGGCAAATCATTAGGTGTGTATCATCAGTATATCGTTTATTCGTCGGTTAACGGCAAAACATGGCAGCCCCTTATCGACAAAAGCAAAAACCGTAAAGATGTGCCGCATGACTATATCGAGCTTAAAAATCCTGTCAAAGCGCGTTACATAAAAATGGTTAACCTGCACATGCCTACAGGCAAATTTGCAATATCTGGCTTAAGGGTGTTTGGTAAAGGTGCAGGTGCAAAACCCGATACCGTGCAAAACCTGATTATACTGCGTGGCGACAGCGAACGCCGCAACACCTGGCTTAAGTGGAAGCCAAACGATAATGCCACCGGCTACACCATTTACTTCGGCATAGCGCCCGATAAATTGTACAACAACATGATGGTTTACGGCCGTAACGAATACTATTTTAATGGGATGGATAAAAGCCTGCCATACTATTTTCAGATAGAAGCGTTTAATGAAAACGGAATTTCGGCAAGGACAAAGGTTGTGAAGGTGGAATAGTAAAAATCTGTATTGATTGGTTAAATTGTTTCACGCAAAGTCGCTAAGGCGCAATTGAAAACACAATTAACCTTAGTGTCTTTGGGATCCACCACGGAAGCCCCGGAAAAAATAGTGATAGTGTGTATAATATATTTTAGGGGTGTTGTGTGTGGGGTGCGTTAGGGATTGCAGTGTAAAGCCCACAGCGTGTATAGGGATTGCGGGCAGGAAAAGCGAGGACTTGTAACGGAAAGCCCGGGCCGCAGGCAACGCCCATATTTATAAAACAAATCGAAAATATGCCTAATAACCAATGATTTACAATCACGTCATCAGAAAGATATAATCTTTGATTTTGGTTGAAATTTGAGTTATATTTAATAATGAAGTCGATACAAAGACAAAAAATTAAACGCGATAAATTTTCAAGGGAGGATATCTTGAGATCGATGATTGCCTCTTTTAAAATAGAAGGTATTCAAATTCCATATGAAAAAGCCTTGGCTATCTTAAAAAAGATAGATCCATGTTTAAAAAAGTAAGAATTAAATCAACGCATGCTAAAAACCATCCTCCCCCTCCTCATAACCCTAATGCTCAGCATCACTGCCAAAGCCCAGCAAGCCGACAGTACCCTGAAAAAATCGCCCATAAAAACCCTGAGCGACAAAAAGTTTACCCAACTGATTACCGGTGAGTATTTGTTTGACGATATTGAACAGGTTGCCCGGCTTAATCATTACCCCATGCCCGATGCAGCGCTGAAGTTTAAAAAAGAACTAAGCCTGAACCCGGTTCAGCTTACCAAAATTACGGCCATTGCTGCCGAACTGCACCGCAAACGGGTGGAGATGGGCAATTTTATTGTTACCAACGAAACCACGCTTGATAAACTGATGAGAAAAGGCACGGATAATGGTAGTATCATCTTTTACGCTAACCGCTCGGGACTGTATTACGGCGAACTCAGGAACGCTATTTTACAGGCTTGTTTAAGCACCGGAAGCGCCCTCGCACCGCAGCAAATCACGAAGTTGGAAACACTCGCTGCTCATAATTGAAAATATCCCGTTTGATTTGCTTAATTTAGCGCCTCCAAATAAAGTGTATGAAGATTACGTTTGATTTTGAAAAACCACTGGCTGAATTACAGCAGCAAATAGAGAAGGTAAAGCAGGTTGAGGAAAAAAACAAACTCGACATGTCGGCAACTGTTGCCGAGCTGGAAGGAAAGCTGGAAGAAGCCAAAAAAGATATATACAGCAACCTCACAGGCTGGCAAAAAGTACAAATTTCACGTCACCCCGAAAGGCCTTACACCTTGCAGTACATCGAGCTGATGTGCGATGATTTCATCGAGCTGCATGGCGACCGTACCGTAGGTGATGATAAAGCTATAATTGGCGGTTTTGGTACCTTGAATGGCCAAACAGTAATGTTTATCGGTCATCAAAAGGGCCGTAACACTAAAGAGCGCCAGTACCGTAACTTCGGCATGGCTAATCCTGAGGGCTATCGTAAAGCCTTAAGGCTGATGAAAATGGCCGAAAAATTTAACAAGCCCGTTGTTACTTTAATTGATACTCCGGGTGCTTATCCGGGTTTAGAGGCCGAAGAGCGCGGGCAAGGTGAAGCCATTGCCCGTAACCTGCTCGAAATGGCAGTGCTGAAAGTGCCGGTGATCTGTGTTATTATTGGCGAAGGCGCATCGGGCGGCGCATTGGGTATTGGTATTGGCGATAGGGTGCTGATGCTGGATAACTCATGGTATTCGGTGATCTCTCCCGAAAACTGCTCAACCATTCTTTGGAAAACCTGGGAAAATAAAGAGCGTGCCGCTGAAGTTCTTAAACTAACATCGACAGAGATGTTTAAGAACAAGTTGATTGACGGGGTGATCAAAGAACCACTTGGCGGTGCCCATCAAGACCCGGTTGCTATGGCCGGTATTCTGAAAAAACAATTATTAAAAGACCTGAAAACCCTTAAAGAGCGCAATATTGATGAGCTTGTAGCGGAGCGTATTGATAAATTCTGCTCAATGGGTGTGGTTAATGAATAATAACAAGGTATCGCGATGCAATCGCTAAACCATATTAAGCGCTCGTTGCAAACGAGCGCAAGAACTAAATAAAATACCCTTGCGCTCGTTTATAACGGGTGCTTAACATGGGTTTACGTTTGTAACGTAAATCCATGTTAAGCTTTCACGGAGATAAAGCCTCTCTCCAATAAAGTCACTTCCAATAGTCCCCGTTCCCCGGCATAGTTAATCGCCGAGCTATATATGTAATGTTCAGGATAGCTTACTATTTCTGCCCGTACGGGATTATCATGAATGTAATCCAATTTTTGAAAAAGTATGTCTTCCCGGTCGCACTCAATGGAATGATAGCCATCCCGCCACACTTTATAATTTTGTATCCGATCATCAAACCTTGCATTATATTGAAAGCGATATAACATCCAATCCCTCCGGCTTTCATTCTCTTCTTTTATTAGTTTAATGATTTGTTTGTTGGTATGTTTTTTAAAGTCCCGAATAATATCGGGTAATCTTACAGGATGCTTTGCCGACACCAACAGATGGAGGGGTTTGTCATCAGGCAAAATGCATATATCTCTAACCCTTTGCTTTTTTGGCAGTAAATAAGAGAGTCAATGAGGAGTTGTTTATAAGATGGCCTGATAAATATATCAACCCAATCAACTATTGTAAATGTTACAAAGTGAATTTCCTCATGGTTTCTAACTCTGTATTGATGCGACATTGATGATAAGTGTTTAAGCTAAATTAATGATCGTGCGTTACAAACGCAAGACTATGTTAAGCGCTCGTTGCAAACGAGCGCAAGGAGTAGAGCTGCGTTGCAAATGCAAAACCAAGTTAAGCCGCTCGTTGCAAACGAGCACAAGAATATATTAAATTTGATCATCAATTAAACCGTTCCTCATGAAGACTGAAAAATCAGAAAGCCCATTTGGTAAATTGGGCAACCCTGCTCAGCGTGCGTTGGCTAATGCGGGCATAACATCCTTGCTTGAATTATCAAAACTTACCGAGAAAGAGTTTTTGCAGTTGCACGGTGTCGGCAAAAGTTCGGTGCCGATAGTGAAGGAGAAGATGAAAGAAGAAGGTTTAGGCTTTAGGGAATAAATAAGTGAACCCCTGTGCCTTCCCGCACAGGGGTGTAAAGCTTACAGTATATAATATACGTTTGCTTTAGCGGCGGCAGTTTGCACCGGCGCCTTTTCACTCTCATGTTTATCGTTAAGCATCTGCTTTAAGTCGCGTTCAATGGTTTGCGATATGGCAGTTGTTGGGGTGTCTGTCGGTTTATTCTCAAATGGGTCCTGCAGGTGGATGGCCATTTTCTCTACCAGTAAAAATGCTGCTGCTATAGCTATGATCAGCGGTACTTCAAACATGCCGAAGAATTCGATGAGGCCAAATGGCAGCAATATGATAAACAGGTACAGGCAAAAATGGATGTATAAGCTGTATGTAACCGGAAATACCGTGTTCTTGATCCGCTCGCATTTGCCCATAGCATCACACAGGCGATTAAGTGTACCATCTATCTGCACTTGCTGGTAATCATTAAGCCATCCATTTTTATAAGCCAGTTTTAGGTCAAGCCCGTGCAGTTTTAGCAAGCTGTTGGGCATGTTTGTAAAACGATGAGTGAATTTTACTTCTTCGTCAACCAGCAGGTGGGCGTTTTTAGCATATGGATCTTGCTTGCGTAATGATTGGCTTAAGCCATGGCACCAGGCTATTTGCCTGTAAACAAACCGTTTTTTGAATCCTTCAATTTCTTCACATACAGCGTTATCGCCATCTAAGAAAGTGATCAACTCGCGCACCAGCGATCTTGAATCGTTCACTATAGCTCCCCAAATGCTCCGGGCTTCCCACCAGCGGTCGTAGGCCTGGTTTGAACGAAATGCCAGCAGCAAGGATATGATGGTAGCCAATATGGCCGGCACAGCAATTGGGATTGAAATGCGGTATTCAGGCAAAAAACGATGGAATAAGGCTATAGCTACAGCATACACGGCAACCAGTAACAATTCATTCTTTATTTTGCCTACCACATATTTTACCGGGATATTTTCTTTTAGTAACATAGATAGTTGTTTTAAATGATTTTAATAAATATTAAACCTCCAGCAGCTCATGCTCTGCTTCGGCATTAACTATGATTAAAGGCTGTTTAACCTCAGCTTTAAGGGTAATTATTTTATACCCGCTCCGTTGCATCAATATGGTAGGGTCAAAACTGTTAGGTGTTAACCTTGCATAGCTGTGGTTTTCGGGCATGGCAATCAGGCCTGTCTCTTTTTCTTCGAGATAGTTTTTAAATACAGCCACCGTGTTGCCATAAAAAAAATCGGGGGTGATGTTTTCTATCCGGTCTGCATAGTCATTCTTCAGCATAGTACAACCGGCGTAAAATTCATCGCTGATGAGCTGATATTCCCTGCTTCTGCGGGATAATAATAGCAGATCGGATATAGAGTCGGACAATTGGAGGAAATGAACGAGCGATATATTGAGCTTTTGATCCGGATAGCGCTCTGCCAAAACAGGTATAATGTTTAATGATGATAAGGTGAAATCAGACGGGATGATAATGTTTAATGTTTTCATGATGATACCTTTTTTGTGTTTACTACTGTTTGTTGATACAATAGTCGGTACCGGGCATTAAAACGGTTTAAGAAAGAAATTAGAATGTGATTAGAATTTTCAGGATGTCATCGGGATGATTTGTACGTTAGGGCGATAGAAAAATCCTATATACCCTGCCAAGGGCTATACAGGGCAGATAAGATTTCTTACCCTGTCGTCGCCCGTTCCCGCCTTTCGAAGTATTTCGGGATTTGACATCTTTATTTCAGGTAATAAAAAAAGCCCTGGCCCTGCGTTGCAAAACCAGGGTTGAAAATCCAAAAAGTACCCGTTTAAGGGGGGATTAAACCACCATATTTACAATCCTGCCTTTTACTACAATCAGTTTTTTAGGAGTTTTACCATCCAGGTATTTTTGCACATCGGCATTAGCCAAAACAACGGCTTCTATTTCTTTAACATCAAGGCTTAACGAGATGCTTAGGTTCATTTTCATTTTACCGTTGATAGAGATTGGGTAAGCAAACTCGTCTTCAACCAAATACTCCGCGTTAAATTTAGGGAATGGTGCGTATGATAAAGTACCATCAGCATTACCCAATAACGACCAAAGCTCCTCGCAAATGTGCGGCGCATAAGGCGAAAGGATGATCACCATATCCTGCAATATCGCTCGGTTGTTGCATTTCAGGTCGGTTAATTCATTAACAGCGATCATAAAGCTTGAAACCGAAGTATTGAACGAAAAACGCTCGATATCTTCTTCAACCTTTTTAATGATCTTATGCAATGATTTCAGCTCAGCTTTTGATGGAGCGGCATTGTTTACGCCAAATTCCCATGCATCATTATGGAATAACCTCCAGAATTTACGCAGGAATTTGAAAACACCCTCAATACCATTGGTATTCCACGGTTTGCTCTGCTCCAGCGGCCCCAAGAACATCTCATACATCCGTAAGGTATCGGCACCAAAGCGGGTTGCTATATCATCCGGATTTACAACGTTGTAATACCGTTTCGACATTTTTTCAACTTCGACGCCACAGATGTATTTACCGTTTTCCAGGATAAATTCAGCATCTGCAAATTCAGGTCGCCATTGTTTAAACTTGGCAATGTTTAATACTTCGTTTTCAACAATGTTAACATCAACGTGTATTGGCGTAGTTTTATGTTCTTTGATCAATCCGTGCGATACATAGGTGTTGGTACCTTTGCCTTCCTCGTCAATCAGCCTGTAAACAAAATTACTACGGCCCTGGATCATGCCCTGGTTGATTAATTTTTTGAAAGGCTCTTCCTCAACAACCAGGTCAAGGTCTTTCAAAAACTTATTCCAGAAACGGCTGTACAACAGGTGACCCGTTGCATGTTCACTGCCACCGATGTACAAATCAACGTCTTTCCAGTATTCAATAGCCTCGCGCGATGCAAACTCCTTATCGTTTTGGGCATCCATATAACGGTACCAGTACCAGCTTGAGCCAGCCCAGCCCGGCATGGTGCTTAGCTCGTAAGGCAAACCACCTTCATATTTCCAATCCTCTGCCCGACCTAACGGCGGTTCGCCGGTTTCGGTGGGGAGATATTTATCAATTTCGGGCAATAGTAATGGCAAGTGGCTTTCATTAATTAAATGAGGTAAACCCTCTTTAAAGTAAACCGGCACCGGCTCGCCCCAGTAACGTTGACGACCGAAAATGGCGTCACGCATCCTGAAGTTAACTTTGGCTTTACCGGCATTGATCTCTTCCAGTTTGGCAACCACCGCGGCAGTTGCTTCTTTGTAAGCTAAGCCGTTGATAAAATCAGAGTTGATGTAGGTGCCTTCTTTAGTTGGGTCGGCTTCAGTTTCGATATTTTGAATATCGATGATCGGCACTATCGGCAAATTAAAATGCTTCGCGAAAAGGTAATCTCGCTGATCGCCTGATGGTACGGCCATAACCGCGCCCGTTCCGTATCCTGCCAAAACATAATCGGCAATCCAGATTGGAATTTGCTGCCCATTTAACGGGTTAAGCACATAGCTGCCGGTAAATGCGCCTGATACAGTCTTGGCATCAGCCATCCTGTCAAGCTCCGATTTCTTTTTGGTTTGAGTAATGTAAGCTTCAATTTCTGCCTTTTGCTCAGGTGTAGTTAATGCAGAAACTAATTCATGCTCAGGAGCAATTACCAAGAAGGTAACACCGAAAATAGTATCAACCCTTGTGGTAAACACTTCGATGAAGTCGGTATCCAAAACAGCGTTATGACCTGATTTATCTATCGGGAATTTAACTGAAGCACCAGTACTTTTACCGATCCAGTTCCTTTGCATTTCTTTCAAAGGCTCGGGCCAGTCGATATTATCAAGGCCTTGTAATAACCTTTCGGCATATGCGGTAATGCGCATGCTCCATTGGGTCATTTTCTTTTGTTCAACGGGGTAGCCGCCACGCTCGCTAAAGCCGTCTTTTACTTCGTCGTTTGCCAATACGGTACCAAGAGCGGGGCACCAGTTTACGGTACTTTCGCGCAGGTAGGTAAGGCGGTATTTTAACAATTCGGACTGCTGTTCTTCATTGCTGAACGCTTTCCACTCATCGGCAGTAAAACTTAAAATTTCATCATCACAAACGGCATTGATACCGGCAGAGCCTTTTGTTTCAAAATGTGCAACCAACTGATCAATTGACTGGGCTTTGTCGGCATCTTTATTATACCAGCTGTTAAACAACTGCATAAAGATCCATTGGGTCCATTTATAATAATCGGGAGAGCTGGTACGCACCTCGCGGCTCCAGTCGAACGAAAAGCCGATCTGGTCCAACTGGCGGCGATAGGTTGCAATATTATCTTCGGTAGTTATAGCAGGGTGCTGACCGGTTTGTATGGCGTATTGCTCGGCCGGCAAGCCAAAGCTATCATAGCCCATAGGGTGCAATACGTTAAAGCCTTTTAAGCGTTTGTAGCGTGCAAAAATATCAGAAGCGATATAGCCCAGCGGGTGCCCAACGTGCAGGCCAGCCCCTGAGGGGTAAGGGAACATATCCAGCACATAATATTTGGGCTTACTGCTTTTGTCTTCGGCTTTGAAGGTTTGGTTTTGTGCCCAAAACTGCTGCCATTTTTGCTCTATCTCTTTAAATTGGTAGTCCATTTGATGTTTACGCGTATGAGGTTGCGAAATTAAGCATTTCCCTATTAGTTTAGTAGTTATTAATGGATTAGTTGACGGTTAATGGTGTCTTTTTAAACAATTTGCTATGGAGTTTAACCTATCAGGAGCTTTTGCATATTTAGGTTAACGCACAAAATTAATCAATCTAAAATTTCAACAGGATGAATCTCCGCAGTTAAAACCGTTCTTTATGTCTCGTCCTAAAAAAGTTTACAGATTGTAGTGTAGTGCTCTTAGGTATTTACGGGGCTATAAATACGTAGTGCAGCCGGGGCTTACGTTGCTTTATATTATGATCAGTTATGGCTGCGCAAGTCCCTCCTACTCTGCAACCAGGCAATATCCCCCCACAAAAAAAGCCCTGTCTGGAATTAACCAAACCGGGCTTAATTATTATCGAAACAAAATTAATTATTTCACTTCTTCAAAATCAACATCTGTTACAGTGTCAGAGTTGTCTTGCGCGCCTGCACCGTTATCACCGGCACCTGGTGCGCCTTGGGCACCTTCGGCAGAAGCTTTGTACATATCTTCAGATGCAGCAGTCCAGGCAGTGTTAAGCTCGGTTTGTGCAGCTTCGATAGCGTCAAAGTTTTTAGCTGAATAAGCCTCTTTCAATTTAGCTAAACCAGCTTCGATAGGTGCTTTTTTATCAGCAGGGATCTTATCGCCGTACTCTTTCAGTTGTTTTTCAGTCGAGAAGATCAGGGCATCAGCAGCGTTCAGTTTTTCAACTTCTTCTTTTGCCTTTTTGTCAGCATCGGCATTAGCCTCAGCTTCGTCCTTCATCTTTTTGATCTCGGCATCAGTTAAACCTGAAGAAGCTTCGATACGGATTTTTTGCTCTTTACCTGTAGCTTTATCTTTTGCAGATACGTGCAGGATACCGTTAGCATCAATATCGAAAGTAACTTCGATTTGTGGTACGCCACGAGGTGCTGGCGGAATGCCATCCAGGTGGAAACGACCTATAGTACGGTTACCCGCAGCCATTGGGCGCTCACCTTGTAATATGTGGATCTCAACTGAAGGCTGGCTGTCGCTGGCGGTTGAGAATGTTTCAGATTTTTTGGTAGGGATAGTTGTGTTCGACTCAATTAATTTAGTCATTACACCACCCATTGTTTCGATACCTAATGAAAGCGGGGTAACGTCAAGCAATAACACATCCTTAACCTCACCGGTTAATACACCACCCTGGATAGCAGCACCGATAGCAACAACTTCATCAGGGTTAACACCTTTTGAAGGAGCTTTACCAAAGAATTTTTGTACAGCTTCCTGGATAGCAGGGATACGGGTTGAACCACCTACCAGGATCACTTCGTCGATATCAGAAGTGCTTAAACCGGCATTTTTCAAAGCTGATTTACAAGGCTCAATAGTACGTTTGATCAGGCTATCAGCTAATTGCTCAAATTTAGCACGGGTTAATGTTTTAACTAAGTGCTTAGGCATACCGTCAACTGCAGTAATGTATGGCAGGTTAACTTCAGTTTGAGCAGAGCTTGATAACTCGATTTTAGCTTTCTCAGCCGATTCTTTTAAACGTTGTAAAGCCATTGGGTCTTTACGCAGGTCAATGCCTTCGTCGCTTTTAAACTCGTCGGCTAACCAGTCAATAATTACCTGGTCAAAGTCGTCACCACCTAAGTGAGTATCACCATCGGTAGCTTTTACTTCAAATACACCATCACCCAATTCAAGTACAGATACGTCATGTGTACCGCCACCGCAGTCAAACACAACTATCTTCATATCTTTATGAGCTTTATCAAAACCGTAAGCTAATGCAGCAGCAGTAGGTTCGTTAATGATACGGCGTACTTTTAAACCGGCAATTTCACCAGCTTCTTTAGTTGCCTGGCGCTGAGCGTCGTTAAAGTAAGCAGGAACGGTAATAACCGCTTCGGTTACTTCGGTACCTAAGAAATCTTCGGCAGTTTTCTTCATTTTCTGAAGAATCATTGCAGAAATTTCTTGCGGGGTATATTTACGGTCGCCAATTTCAACACGAGGAGTGTTGTTGTCACCTTTAACTACTTTATAAGGTACACGTGCCGCTTCACTTGTAACTTCACTAAACTGGTTACCCATAAAGCGTTTAATTGACGAAATGGTTTTTGTAGGGTTTGTGATAGCCTGACGTTTTGCAGGATCACCAACTTTACGTTCGCCATTATCAATAAAAGCTACTACAGACGGCGTAGTACGTTTACCCTCGCTGTTAGCTATAACAACAGGCTCGTTACCTTCCATTACAGCAACGCAGGAGTTTGTTGTTCCTAAGTCGATTCCAATTATTTTAGACATATATGATTGTTTTTTCTTTTTGATTATTGTTTACTTACCACTGCTGTTTATCAATGCCTGTGCCAATATGCCAATGGCAGTAAAAATTGCCTGTAATTGTCAGTTCGTGAACAAGGCGACAGGATAACTTACTTTGTGATGACAGGTTGGCAGGACTGTTTGAGGTAAAAGGCGAAAGGTTGAAGGCAAAAGGTTATTATTTGGTTTGCTAATTGGCAGGATATCGACTAACTTGAAACTTCGAATCACAGGTATCAATCATGAAGTACGTCAGGGAGGGCAATAATAAATTTGGAACAATATTATACACTATCGATGGCAGCTATGTGCGGAAAGGCCAGGGCAGGTTTGGCGATATTTTATATACCATAGATGGCAAAATAGTAAAAAAGGGCCAGGGGATGTTTGGCGATGTAGTTTGCAATATTGACGACAACCTGATCAGGAAAGGCCGTAGTCTCTTTGGCGATGTGCTGTATAATATCGACGGAAATTTTGTGCGGGAAGGCCGCAGCCGGTTTGGGGATATCAAGTTTTATATTGATGGGTGAGGGTAGCGTTTACATAGCAGAGTTTTATTTTATCAATAACTTTTTATTCAACAATCACTTTCAAAATTTGTATTTAATAAAGTGTAAATTGGTATATGGAGACATTGATTGTACTGCCGAAGGATAAAGAGCAGTTAGCTGCATTAAAAGCAATTATGAAAGCTCTTAAAGTTGATTACAAAACCGAAAAAGGCGAAAAAGCCTATAATAAGGATTTTGTAAATAAAATGACAAAGTGAAGATGATTTAAAGGCCGGTAGAACTACACAAATAACACCTGCCGATATATGGAACTTGTAATAACCGACACTGCTAAAGAAGATATTAGATTTTTCTTAAAAAGTGGCCAGAGTTCTATAGTAAAGAAAATTGAACGTCTACTCATTGCTATAAAAGAATCACCATTTATGGTATTGGCAAACCGGAGCCATTAAAACATGAATATTCGGGTAAATGGTCAAGGCGAATTGATAACCAGCACCGCATCATCTACGAAGTGATAGACAATAGTATTATTATTTATTCCTTAAAAGGGCATTACGCCTAATCATTTAATTACGTTGCTATAATGTGTGATCATCAACTGCAAACTGCCTACTCAAAACTGCCAACTGATATGGGCATTGCCTTCGGCCCTGGCTATATGCTCATACGCCTGCAGGCCTTACGCTCATGGCCGGTATCTGCTCCTATACCTAACGCACTTCTCAGTTTTATAAAATGCCGTGGATTTTCAACTAAAATCCTTTATATTTATCCTAATCAAACAAATCGCCTCTGTTACTTAACACCCCCAACAGGCTTATTACATTGCCTGGAATTGCTTAACAAACAGCCATAGCACACCGGCTGTACTTTCACTTTAAAAAAGCGAACTGGTTTCTTATTGTTATTTAATTCCAACATCCAATGTTTTCTATACAATCACAACGGTTAAAGATGATACCGTTAACATACGCGCAATTATTATTACTTAAACAAAACCGCAATTTGCTGGAGCTATCATTAGGCTTAACACCCTCAGCTATGCTGATCGATCCGTTATATCTCAAAGAAATTGATGATGCCTTCGATAATTTCTGGCTGCCTAATACGCTCGCCTTCCCTGATAAATACCTATGGTATACCGGCTGGGAGATTGTTCTTAAAAACACCAATACTGTCATTGGCGGCATGGGCTTTGCCGGCTATCCTAATGATGCCGGAGAAGCGGAGATTGGTTATATGATCGACGCTAACCAACATAACCAAGGTTATGCTACAGAAGCTTTACAGTTGCTTTCGCAATGGGCATTTACGCATGAATTTGTGAAAGCTATCATAGTGCACACCTATGCAGATAACCTGCCATCGCGAAGGATATTGGAAAAGTGCGGTTTCACTTTGATGAATGAAGTTGAATGCTTATTGACTTATAACCTGACCCGCGAGTAAACAGATCAGGGAATTACCATGATTTTACCTAAACCGGCAGTCAATTACATAAAAAACGGCACCGATCATAGATCAGTGCCGTTTTTTGTATCTGTTAAACCGAATAATTAATTATTCGCCTTTTTCAGCGTTTTCTTCGTTTTCAGAAGGTGCAGGTGCTTCAGCAGCCGGCTCTTCTTTAACGTCTTCAACTACTACAGCTTCTTCTGCAGCTACTGGAGCAGCAGTTTTAGCTTTTGCGCCAGAACCACCACGACGACGGGTTGATTTCTTAGCAGGAGCAGCAGCGTCAGCACCGTAAACAGTGTTGTAATCAACAAGCTCGATGATTGCCATTTCAGCGTTATCACCTAAACGGTTTTCTAACTTGATGATACGGGTATAACCACCCGGACGGTTAGCAATTTTTTCAGCGATTTCGCGGAAAACGATTGATGTAGCATCTTTATCCTGCAGGTAGCTGAATACTGTACGACGTGAGTGCGTAGTATCGTTTTTTGATTTTGTTAAAAGTGGCTCAACATAACCGCGTAAAACTTTTGCTTTTGCTAATGTTGTAGTGATACGCTTGTGTAAAATAAGCGAAGATGCCATGTTAGCCAGCATCGCTTTGCGGTGGCTGGTAGTACGGCCTAAGTGATTGTTTTTGTTTCCGTGTCTCATTGTTTTATATATTTCACGTGCATACCGTTGGGCGATAGGCTCAAGCCCTCGGAATTATGCTTTCGCTTAATGTTTGCAACAAGAATCAAGAGCCAAGAAATCAAGAGCCAAGATCTAAAATCTATCTTGCCTCTTGCTTCTCACAGTCTTGCTTCTCTATTATTCTTCGTCTAACTTAAATTTAGACAGGTTCATGCCAAAAGATAAACCTTTTGACTTAACCAGGTCCTGGATTTCAGTTAACGATTTTTTACCAAAGTTCCTGAATTTTAACATGTCAGCAACATCGTACGATACCAGATCAGCAAGGCTGCGGATATCAGCAGCTTTAAGGCAGTTAAGGGCACGTACAGAAAGGTCAAGATCAACCAGTTCGGTTTTAAGGATCTTGCGCATGTGCAGGATCTCTTCATCCACTTCTTTGGTTTCTTCTTTAGCCTGTGCTTCAAGCATCATGTTTTCATCGCTGAACAGCATAAAGTGCTGGATCAGGATTTTAGCTGCTTCTTTCAAAGCATCTTCAGGGTGGATCGAACCATCGGTAGCAATATCCAATACTAATTTTTCATAGTCGGTTTTTTGCTCAACACGATAGTTTTCGATGGTATATTTTACGTTTTTGATCGGCGTATAGATCGAGTCGATAGCGATCACACCTACGTTAGCGTCAGGATTTTTATTTTCCTCGCTTGGTACGTAACCACGGCCCTTGCCTACAGTAAGCTCAACTTCAAGCGTTACAGCCGGGTCCATATTGCAAAGTACCAAATCAGGATTTAATACAGTAAAGTTGTTAGAGAATTTGGTGATATCTCCTGCTTTAAATGCATCCTGGCCATTTACAATAACAAATATTTTCTCGCTGTCGCCAGATTCACCTGTTTTCTTAAAACGAACTTGTTTAAGGTTCAGGATGATCTCGGTTACGTCTTCAACAACACCTTTGATGGTTGAAAATTCATGCGTTACTCCCGAAAAACGAACAGAAGTAATTGCATAACCTTCAAGTGATGAAAGTAAGATACGACGCAGAGCATTACCAATGGTTACACCAAAACCTGGTTCTAACGGACGAAATTCAAACGTACCATCAAAATCATTTGCTTTTTGCATGATAACCTTGTCTGGTTTTTGAAATGCTAAAATTGCCATTTATATCCTTTATTTATTGTTTACTTGATAATTGATTTGAGATATGGGATTTGAGATGTGAGATTTACTCTGCTGTTCAAACGCTTATTCAAATCTTTTGTTTGTGATTTGCATATATACGAAAACCAGAAATGAGATTTGAAAAAACTCCCAAATCTCACATCTGATATCTCATATCTTATTTAGAGTACAACTCGACGATCAGGTTTTCCTTGATGTTTTCAGGGATCTCATCGCGGTTAGGATAGTTAAGGAATTTACCTGTAAGGTTGTTCGCGTCCCACTCTAACCAGCTGTATTTGTTGATTCTTCTACCGGCTACTGAAGTAGTGATAGCCTCTAATGATTTAGATTTTTCACGTACCGCAACCACGTCACCAGCCTTTAATGCATATGAAGCGATGTTTACAACAGCACCGTTAACAGTGATGTGTTTGTGGTTAACCAATTGGCGAGCTGCCGAACGTGTAGGAGCAATACCTAAACGGAAAACAGCGTTATCTAAACGTGCTTCCAGGAATTTCAACAGGTTTTCGCCTGTGATACCTTCTTTAGCAGAAGCACGGTGAAATAAGTTTTCGAACTGACGCTCTAATACACCATAAGTGTATTTAACTTTTTGTTTCTCTTGCAACTGAGTAGAGTACTCTGATTGCTTTCCACGGCGTTTTGAAGCACCGTGCATGCCCGGAGGATAGTTTTTACGTTCTAACGCTTTGTCCGGACCGAAGATCGGCTCACGGAAACGACGGGCAATTTTGGATTTTGGTCCTGTATATCTGGCCATTTTTGTGTGTTCTTAAAGTATCATGCAGCCTGCAGCTGCCGAATCTTAGCTTTAAAAAATATGTTAATTAAACTCTTCTTCTTTTTGAAGGACGGCAACCGTTGTGTGGAAGCGGTGTAATATCTTTAATCGTAGTTACTTCGATACCTGCAGTTTGCAAAGTACGGATAGCTGACTCACGACCGGCACCTGGGCCTTTTACAAATACTTCAACTTTACGTAAACCTAAGTCATAAGCAACTTTACCGCAATCGGCAGCAGCTTGTGAGGCAGCGTAAGGAGTATTCTTTTTTGAACCTTTGAAACCCATTTTACCAGCTGATGACCATGAAACTGCCTGGCCGGTTTTGTTGGTAAGGGTGATGATGATGTTGTTGAAAGTAGCATTGATGTGTGCTTCGCCAACCGGCTCAACAATCACAATGCGTTTCTTGGTTACTTTTTTAGCTTTAGCCATTTTTTTAATTTTTGAATTAATGAATTACTGAATTAACGAATAATCCGGACCCATTAATTATACTGTCAAAATGAGGTATTCCTGATGATTTAAAGGTTATCAAGCGGCAATTAACCAATCTCTAACCTCTAAGCACCAATCACTATTTAGTAGCTTTTTTCTTGTTAGCAACTGTTTTACGTTTACCTTTACGGGTACGTGAGTTGTTTTTAGTACGCTGACCACGTAATGGTAAACCTTTACGGTGACGTGTACCGCGGTAACAACCAATATCCATCAAACGCTTAATGTTAAGCTGCACTTCTGAACGTAATGCACCTTCAACCTTAATTTGGTCGTTAATAATTCCGCGTATAGAAGATAATTGCTCATCGGTCCAGTCTTGTACTTTGATATTAAAATCAATACCAGCCTCAGTCAAAATTCTTTGAGCTGTTGAGCGGCCAATACCGAAAATGTAAGTAAGTCCGATTTCTCCTCTTTTATTCTTTGGTAAATCAATACCTGATATCCTTGCCATATTGTTTATTTAGTGATTTAGTGACTTAGTGATTGGGTGAGTTTTAAATGCTGATAAATTCAACAACTCACTAATTCACTAATTCAAAATTAATTTTTCTTAGCCCTGGCGTTGTTTAAACTTCGGGTTCTTCTTGTTAATAACGTAAAGTTTCCCGTTACGGCGGATGATCTTGCAATCAGCGCTGCGCTTTTTGATGGATGCTCTAACTTTCATCTTTTTATTTATATCTATAGGTTATTCTACCCTTTGTTAAATCGTATGGACTCATTTCCAGCTTCACCCTGTCGCCAGGAAGAATTTTGATGTAGTGCATACGCATTTTGCCCGATATGTGCGCTATAATCTCATGACCATTTTCAAGTTCAACTCTGAACATTGCATTTGACAATGCCTCTCTAATTGTACCGTCTTGCTCAATCGAAGATTGTTTAGCCATATTTTGTTGATTATTACTTAATTATCCGCCCTAAAACCGGGATGCAAAATTAATAAAAAATTATTTAATTATTATTTTTTTCTTTTAAAACATTTTCTACGTAATCAAACGTCGATAAAATGTCTGGAGTACCTTTTCGTACCGCTACTGTATGCTCATAATGTGCCGAAGGTTTCTTGTCAGATGTTGAAACTGTCCAGCCATCATCCCAAAACTTAACACCGGCACGGCCGGCATTGATCATGGGCTCAATGGCTATCACCATGCCTTCTTCCAGTTTGATACCGGCACCGCGTTTGCCATAGTTAGGTACTTCGGGCTTTTCGTGCAGCTTTAATCCTACACCATGGCCAACAAGTTCCTTTACTACACCAAAGCCGTTCTTTTCGGCATGCTCCTGTACCGCGTATCCTATATCACCAATACGCATCCCTACAACCGCCTTTTCAACACCCAGCTTTAAGCATTCCTGCGTTACACGCATCAGCTTTTTAACCTGGTCGTTAACTTCACCAATGGCAAAGGTATAAGCCGAGTCGCCGTAGTATTTATTTAAAACAACGCCGCAATCAACTGATACCAGGTCGCCCTCAGTTAAAACATGCGATCCGGGGAAGCCGTGTACAACCTGGTCATTCAAGGAGATACACAGTGAATAAGGAAATCCGTGATAGTTTAAAAAGGCAGGAATCCCGCCGTTGTCCCGTATAAAGGTTTCGGCAAGCTTATCCAGTTCAATTGTTTTAACACCCGGAGCAATAACCTTAGCTATCTCTCCGAGTGTTTTTGAAACAAGTAAAGAACTTTCTCTTATGAGTTCTATCTCTTCGACAGACTTATAATTGATTTTTGACATTGCTAATTAAATCGCTGTCGGACTGGTACCGGCAGCGGCAGGCATAGCTGTACGTCCCTTAATCCGTCCGGTTTTCATTAAACCATCATAATGGCGCATCAACAGGTGACTTTCTATTTGCTGTAATGTATCCAAAACAACACCCACCAGGATGATCAGCGATGTACCGCCGAAGAACCTTGCGAATACCGGAGATACACCAACCAAACTGGCCAATGCCGGGATGATTGCTATAATAGCCAGGAATACTGATCCTGGTAAAGTGATCTTTGAAATTACGCCATCAATAAACTCAGCGGTAGTACGGCCTGGTTTAATGCCCGGGATAAAGCCACCATTCTTCTTCATATCATCGGCCATTTGGTTAGGATTAACCGTAATGGCGGTATAGAAGTAAGTGAACAGGATGATCAATATCCCAAACAACAGGTTATGCTCCCATGAGTTATAGTTAGCTAAAGCTATCAATATACCGTTTGATGATACGTTAGGGAAAAACTGCGATACAGTTTGTGGGATAAACATCAATGCCTGGGCAAATATGATTGGCATTACACCTGCAGCATTAACCTTTAAAGGTATATACTGGCGTACACCGCCATATTGTTTGTTACCCACAATACGTTTAGCGTATTGTACCGAAATTTTACGTGTTCCCTGTACTATCAGTATAGTAAACATTACCACACCAATAAGACCTACGATCTCCACAATGAAAGCAATTAAACCACCGGCACCGCCATTACGCGAAACGAACTCGGTAGTAAACGCCATTGGTAACTGAGCAATGATACCCACCATGATAATAAGTGAAATACCGTTACCGATACCTTTATCGGTGATCTTTTCGCCTAACCACATTACAAATAATGTACCTGCCGTTAACACAAACGTGTTAATGAAGATAAAGGTAAAAGGATCGGCAATAGTCCTTGCATCAGCAGCAACCTGCGACTTAAGGTAACCTATAGCCTGTAAAAAGGTAATACCAATTGTTAGGTAGCGGGTCCATTGGTTAAGCTTGTTGCGACCGCTTTCACCTTCTTTTTGCAATTTGGTAAAATACGGAACGGCAATACCCAGCAGTTGCACCACAATTGAAGCCGAAATGTAAGGCATAACACCTAACGCGAAAATAGAGGAACGTGAAAACGATCCTCCTGCAAACATATTCAGCAATCCTACTAATCCTTCTGCTTTTTGGGTTGATGCTACCGCGGCGTTAACGCCAGGTAAAACCACGAATGAGCCTACACGATATATTAAAAGAAATAAGAGTGTGTTAGTAATACGCACTCTCAGATCTTCGATTTTCCAGATATTGGATAATGTGGTGAAAAATTTCTTCATCGAAATTATAACTTAACTATGGTACCACCTGCAGCTTCAATAGCTTTTTGAGCTGTAGCAGTAAATGCATGTGCTTTAACTTCTAATTTGGCAGTAAGCTCACCACGGCCCAGGATCTTAACCAGGTCGTTACGTGATACCAAACCGTGCTCTTTCAAAGTATCAAAATCAACAGCAGTAAGCGAAAACTTTGTTACTAATTCCTGAAGTACGTCAAGGTTTACACCTGTGTACTCAACACGGTTAGGGTTTTTAAAGCCCACTTTAGGCACACGGCGCTGTAAAGGCATCTGACCGCCTTCAAAGCCTACCTTGGTGCTGGTACCTGAACGTGAACCGGCGCCTTTGTGGCCACGGGTTGACGTACCGCCACGGCCAGAACCTGTACCACGGCCAATTCTTTTTCTATTTTTGGTTGAACCTTCTGCAGGTTTTAAATTACTTAAATTCATGATATTAAATATTTTCAACCGCTACCAGGTGGTTCACTTTCCTAACCATCCCAACTATAGCAGGTGTAGCCTCAACTTCCACACTGTGGTTAATTTTACGCAAGCCTAAAGCCTCGATTGTTTTTTTCTGGCGTTCCGTTCTGTCGATCACGCTCTTAATCTGTGTTATTTTGATCTTAGCCATGACTGATTATCCGTTAAATACTTTACCTAAACTAATTCCGCGCTGTTGTGCTACTGTATTTGCATCACGTAACTGGGCTAATGCCGATACGGTTGCTTTTACCACGTTGTGCGGGTTTGATGAACCTTTTGATTTTGCCAATACGTTGTGTACACCTGCCGATTCTAATACGGCACGCATAGCACCACCAGCAATTACACCGGTACCGTTAGCAGCTGGTTTAATGAAAACAAAACCACCGCTAAATTTACCAATTTGCTCATGAGGTACAGTTCCGTTAATGATTGGAACTTTTACCAGGTTCTTTTTAGCATCATCAATGCCTTTAGCAATAGCTTCAGTTACCTCTTTAGCTTTACCTAAACCGTAACCTACAACACCGTTTTCATCACCTACTACCACGATAGCAGAGAAGCTGAAAGTACGGCCGCCTTTGGTTACTTTGGCAACACGCTGTATGCTTACCAAGCGGTCTTTTAATTCGATCTCGCTTGTTTTTACTCTTTTTATGTTGATTGTTGACATTTCTCTTTTCGATTAAAAGTTTAAACCACCTTCACGTGCACCTTCGGCCAATGACTTAACACGGCCATGGTACAGGTAACCGTTCCTGTCGAAAACCACATCTTTAATACCTGCAGCGATAGCTTTTGAAGCTACCAGTTTGCCTACAGCTACTGATTGATCTGATTTTGTACCTTCAGCGGCAAAATCTTTTGATAAAGATGATGCTGAAACTAAAGTTTTACCGGTTACATCGTCAATGATCTGCGCATAAATACCTTTATTACTTCTAAATACTGACAGGCGGGGACGTTCTGTTGACCCTGAAAGGCGTTTCCTGATGCCTTTTTTAATCCTGTCTCTTCTTGATAGTTTAGCTCCCATGACGATTATTTTTTAGATGCTGATTTACCTGCTTTTCTTCTCAAAATCTCGCCCTGGAACTTGATACCTTTACCTTTGTAAGGCTCTGGTGCGCGTAATGAACGGATTTTAGCTGCTACCTGGCCAATTAACTGTTTGTCAATTGATTCAAGGATGATGGTTGGGTTTTTACCCTTATCAGCAGTGGTTGTAACTTTAATTTCTTGCGGTAATTCAAATACATAGTGGTGAGAGAAACCCAACACTAAATCTAATGTATTACCGGTATTGGTGGCACGGTAACCTACACCCACTAATTCCTGGGTTACTTTGTAACCTTCGGTTACACCAATTACCATGTTATTTAAAAGCGCGCGGTATAAACCATGTAACGCTTTGTGACGTTTTTGATCAGACGGGCGTTGAACCAGTAACTGACCGTCTTCCTGTGCAATAGTGATATCGCTATCAATTGCCTGTTGCAACTGGCCTTTAGGACCTTTTACGGTAACAACATTATCTGCTGAAACTGTAATGGTTACTCCCTGTGGCAGTGCTATCGGTGCTTTTCCTACTCTTGACATTGCTTAAATTTCTTCTGTTAATAAACGTAGCATAAAACCTCACCACCAACATTTTGCTGACGAGCTTCTTTATCAGACATAACGCCTTTAGAAGTTGACAGGATGGCGATACCTAAACCATTTAATACACGTGGCATGTTTTCCATACCTGCGTATTTCCTCAAACCTGGTTTGCTGATGCGCGAAATGCTGCGGATAGCAGAAATTTTAGTTATCGGGTGGTATTTCAAAGCAACTTTGATAGTGCCCTGAGGACCATTATCCTCAAACTTATAATTTGCAATGTAACCTTTGTCGAAAAGCACCTTAGTGATTTCCTTCTTCAGATTTGATGCAGGAATTTCAACAACCCGGTGGTTGGCTTTAATAGCATTCCTTACTCTTGTAAGATAATCTGCGATTGGATCTGTATTCATTTTATTGTGTTATGACGGTGGTTTCCTTCCGGTAACATCCCGAGCGACCTTCCATCGGTTAATTCATTCATTTTAAGCTCAATGCATAAAGCAAAAAGCCTAAAGCTTTTATGCCTTACGCTTTTCGCCTTTTGCTTTCAGCTTTTGCTTACCAGCTTGCTTTTTTTACTCCCGGGATCTTGCCTTCAAGAGCCATTTCACGGAATGTAACACGTGAGATGCCAAACTGACGCATATAACCACGAGGGCGGCCGGTTAATTTGCAACGGTTGTGCAGTTTTACCGGTGATGATGCTTTTGGTAATTTATCTAAAGCAGCGTAATCGCCAGCTTCTTTTAAAGCAGCTCTTTTTTCAGCGTATTTAGCTACTAATTTTGCGCGCTTTACTTCACGTGCTTTTACACCTTCTTTAGCCATTGCTATTTTGATTTTTAAATGGTAAACCAAATTGTTTCAACAACTCCAATGCTTCAACATCGTTTGTTGCGGAGGTTACAAAGGTAATATCCATACCTTGGATTTTATTGATTTTGTCAATATTTATCTCAGGGAAGATAATTTGCTCAGTAATACCTAATGTATAGTTGCCGCGGCCATCAAAACCTTTATCGTTGATGCCTTTGAAGTCACGGATACGTGGCAGGGCTACAGCGATTAAACGATCCAAAAACTCGTACATTGTGTTGTCACGCAGGGTAACACGTACGCCAACCGGCATATTTTTACGCAATTTAAAGTTTGAGATATCTTTTTTAGATTTTGAAGATACTGCTTGCTGACCAGTGATGGTAGTTAACTCGGTGATGGTGTTTTCGATCAATTTCTTGTCGGTAGTTGCACCACCTACACCCTGGTTAATGGCAATTTTCTCCAATTTAGGAACCTGCATTACGCTTTTGTACTGAAATTTATCTTTCAGTGCGGTGCGGATTTCGTCCTTGTATTTTGATTTTAATCTTGGTACGTAAGTCATTACTTAATTTCCTCCCCTGATTTTTTTGCTACCCTTACTAATTTGCCGGCGTCATTTTTTTGACGGCCAACACGGGTTGTATTACCTGTTTTAGGATCAACCAGCATTAGGTTTGAAATATGTATAGCAGCTTCTTGTTTAACAATTCCGCCGTTAGGGTTAGCAGCATTAGGTTTAGTATGTTTTGATACCATATTGGCACCTTCAACAATAGCCCTGTTCTTATCTACCAAAACCTCAACGATTTTGCCTTGTGATCCTTTTGAATCGCCGGCGATAACTTTAACCAGGTCGCCTTTACGGATCTTTAATTTTACTTTCTTTTCCATGTTACAATACCTCCGGTGCTAATGATACAATTTTCATAAATTGTTTCTCGCGCAGTTCCCTTGCAACAGGGCCAAAGATACGTGTACCTCTTGGCTCGTCCTGGTTGTTTAACAACACAGCTGCGTTATCGTCGAAACGGATATATGAACCGTCTTTTCTGCGGATCTCTTTTTTAGTGCGCACAACTACGGCTTTTGATACGGTACCTTTTTTCACGTTACCTGATGGTAAAGCGCTTTTTACGGTAACCACAATTTTATCGCCGATTGATGCATACCTCTTACCGGTACCACCCAATACACGGATCACTAAAACTTCTTTAGCGCCGCTATTGTCGGCTACTGTTAATCTTGATTCCTGTTGTACCATCTTATTTAGCCCTTTCTAAAATTTCAACTAATCGCCAGTTTTTGGTTTTGCTCAGCGGGCGGGTTTCCATGATCAATACTGTATCGCCTACGCCACAGGTATTGTTTTCATCATGAGCCTTGAATTTGGTAGTTTTCTTTACGAATTTACCATAGATAGGGTGTTTCACCTTACGCTCAACGGCCACAACAATAGATTTTTCCATCTTGTTGCTTACTACGAGGCCGGTACGTGTTTTTCTTAAATTTCTTTCCATTTTTACTAATGTTTAAAAAATTAATTCTTTTCAGAAGCGGCCGCCGCTTTACGTTTTGTTAATTCAGTATTTAACTGAGCAATTCCTTTGCGTACTTTGGTTATACGGGACGGGTTCTCAATAGCTGAAACTGCATGAGCAAATTTCAATTTGGTAAGGGTAGCCCTTTCCTCGCTGATCTTAGCAACAATCTCTTCAGTTGATAGGCCCAAAATTTCTGAGTTCTTCATTTTTCTTTGTTATTTGTTGTCTGTTGGTAAGTTTAAACGTTGTATTGTTTTTATTTGAATGGTGAAATTCGGCATCTAACTTCACAACATTAAAACTTTACAACTCTTCAACTAACTCCTCAATTTATGCTTCTACGTAATCCCTACGTACAATAAATTTAGTTTGCACCGGTAATTTCTGTGCTGCAAGGCGTAAAGCCTCTTTAGCAACTTCCAAAGGCACGCCTTCGGCTTCAAAAATGATCCTTCCGGGGCGTACTACCGCAACCCAGTATTCAGGAGCACCTTTACCTTTACCCATACGTACCTCTGCAGGTTTCTTGGTTACAGGTTTGTCAGGGAATATCCTGATCCAAACCTGTCCTTCACGTTTCATAAAACGTGTTACAGCGATACGTGCAGCCTCGATCTGACGGCTGGTGATCCATGCCGCTTCGAGTGATTTAACACCAAAAGATCCGAATGAAAGTTCAGCACCACGGGTGGCTAAACCTTTCATCCTGCCTTTTTGCATCTTTCTGAACTTCGTTCTTTTTGGCTGTAGCATTTTCTTAAGCTTTTATATCGTTATTCGATATTTGTCTTGTACTTTAATTATTATCTCTTACCTGGGCCACCCGGACGGTTTCCACCTTGTCCACCCGGACGGTTTCCACCTTGTCCGCCCGGACGGTTACCACCGCCACGACGATCGCCACCTGGTTTCCTGTCGCCACGACGCTCACCGCCGCGCTCGCCGCCTCTTTCGTTACCACGGCCACCAAAGCCTGGTGCACCGCCCTCTGGCCTGCCACCTTTGCCGCTTGCGCTGCTGGTACCGCCAATGTTTGGAGAAAGATCGCGTTTGCCATAAACCTCGCCTTTGCAGATCCAAACTTTAACACCTATTTTACCATAGGTAGTTAATGCTTCTGCTAATGCGTAGTCAATGTCAGCACGGAAAGTGTGCAAAGGAATCCTGCCTTCTTTATATTGCTCGCTACGTGCCATCTCAGCGCCGCCTAAACGGCCTGAAGTCATTACCTTGATACCTTCGGCACCCATACGCATGGTTGCAGCGATTGTGGTTTTCATGGCACGACGGAAAGAGATACGTGCTTCTAATTGTTTTGCAATGCCTTCTGCAACTAATTGTGCATCAAGCTCAGGACGTTTGATCTCGAAAATGTTGATCTGAACTTCTTTCTTGGTAAGTTTTTTCAACTCTTCTTTGATCTTGTCAACTTCCTGACCGCCTTTACCGATCACAATACCCGGACGGGCAGTGTGGATAGTTACGGTAATGCGTTTTAAAGTACGCTCGATAACTACTTTAGATACACCACCTTTAGCAATACGAGCTGAAAGGTATTTGCGGATTTTTTCGTCTTCAACTAATTTATCGGAGTAGTTGTTGCCACCGAACCAGTTAGAATCCCAACCTCTGATGATTCCTAACCTGTTACCTATTGGATGTGCTTTCTGTCCCATTTCAAATTAATTGTTATCGTTTTTACTATCCACAACAAGTGTTACGTGGTTTGAGCGTTTACGGATACGGTATCCCCTTCCTTGCGGAGCAGGGCGTAACCTTTTTAACTGACGGCCACCGCCTACAGATACTTCCTTAACAAAAAGGTTGCTGTCTTCAACACGTTTGCCTTCGTTTTTTGCTTCCCAGTTTTTGATAGCTGATAACAAAAGTTTCTCTACACGAATAGCAGCTTCTTTGTTAGTAAATTTCAATATGTATAACGCTTTCTCAACGTTTTCACCGCGGATCAAGTCAACCACCAAACGCATTTTGCGTGGTGAAGTTGGGCAGTCCTGTAACTTAGCAACAGAAGCGCCGCCTACAAGAGCTTTCGCAGCTTCTTTTTGTTGCCTGATCAGTACAGACTTTTTAATTTTTGTTGTTGCTTCCATTGCCTGTTATTTTTTCTTTTCTGCGTGTCCGCGGAATGTACGGGTTGGGGCAAACTCTCCCAGCTTGTGTCCAACCATGTTTTCTGTTACGTACACAGGGATAAACTTGTTACCGTTGTGTACTGCGAATGTATGACCAACGAAATCAGGAGAGATCATGGAACGACGTGACCATGTTTTTACAACTGATTTTTTATTTGCATCATTCAGCACCATAACTTTTTTATCTAAGTTATGATCGATGTAAGGTCCTTTTTTTATTGAACGAGCCATTATTTCTTCCTTCTTTCAATGATGTAACGATCCGATGTTTTCTTCTTGTCACGGGTTTTGTAGCCTTTAGCTAATAAACCTTTACGTGAACGTGGGTGACCACCTGAGGCACGGCCTTCACCACCACCCATAGGGTGATCTACCGGGTTCATAGCTACACCACGTACCCTTGGCCTGCGGCCTAACCAGCGTTTGCGGCCGGCTTTACCTAACACAGCGTTTGCTCTTTCGCCATTTGAAACGGTACCGATAGTTGCCAAACAAGTTGACAGGATCATGCGGGTTTCGCCTGAAGGCAATTTGATGATAGCATATTTGCCATCACGTGCTGATAATTGAGCGTAAGTACCGGCGCTGCGGGCAATTACACCACCCTGGCCAGGGTTTAACTCAATGTTGTGAATGATCGAACCAAGAGGGATATTCTTTAATGGTAAGGTATTACCTACTTCGGGAGCTGCTGTTTCGCCTGCTGTTACAATTGTACCAACTGTTAAGCCTTCCGGAGCAATCATGTACCTTTTCTCGCCATCAGCAAAGTGTAGCAGGGCTATACGTGCCGAACGGTTAGGATCGTACTCGATAGTTGCAACTTTTGCCGGGATATCAAACTTATTACGTTTAAAATCAATTAACCTGTATGCTTGTTTATGACCACCACCTAAGTAGCGCATAGTCATTTTACCGCTGTTGTTACGACCGCCCGATCTTTTGTTTGATGCTACAACCAACGATTTTTCAGGAACGTTTGTTGTGATATCTGAATTAGATACATCAACTCTGAAGCGGGTACCCGGGGTAACCGGTTTAAATCTCTTTACTGCCATTTCTATAATTATATATTGCTGTAAAAATCAATTACTTCTCCGTCCTTCAACGTAATGATCGCTTTTTTGTAAGTAGCTGAACGGCCCTGAACGGCGCCTGCCTTAGTATTGCGAGTTTTAAGTTTGCCGACGTATTTCATGGTGTTTACCGCCGTAACGTTTACACCGTACATTGCCTCAATGGCACTCTTGATCTGAATTTTGTTAGCTCTGTGATCAACTTTGAAAGCATAACGGTTAAGCTTGTCAGTTAACTGAGTAACTTTTTCAGTAAGTAGGGGTTGTTTTAAAATTTCCATAATTACTTAGCTAATGCTTCCTCCAAAGTTTTAACAGCACCTGTAGTTAACAACAGCTTGCCTGCGTTTAACACATCATAAGTGTTAAGCTGCTCAACTGAAATTACTTTGCTTTTCTTCAGGTTCCTGCTTGATAAATACACATTGTTATTTTCGGCAGATGCTACTACTAATAATGTTTTTTCATTAGTAACATTCAGATCGGCCTCCAGCTTAATGTAGTTTTTAGTTTTGATGCTATCAAAGCTAAAATCCTCTAACACTAAAATATTGTTATCTTTTGCTTTGTATGATAAAGCTGATTTACGGGCCAGTGATTTAAGCTTTTTGTTTAATTTGAAGCTATAATCGCGTGGTTGCGGACCGAATACACGGCCACCACCGTTAAATAATGGTGATTTAATACCACCGGCACGGGCACCGCCTGTACCTTTTTGTTTGTATAATTTGCGGGTTGAACCTGCAATTTCATTACGCTGTTTTGATTTGTGTGTACCCTGACGCTGGTTAGCAAGAAATTGCTTAACATCAAGATAGATAGCGTGATCATTTGGCTCAATACCGAAAACCGACTCAGGAAGCTGCACCTTGGCACCTGTTTCTTTACCTGATACGTTTAATACGTTAACTTCCATCTTATTTATCCACTATTACGAATGAACCCTTAGCTCCGGGGATGGAACCTTTAACTACTAACAGATTCTGCTCCGCGAAAACCTTAACTACTTCAAGGTTTTGTATTTTAACACGGGCGTTTCCGGTTTGACCTGCCATGCGCATACCTTTAAATACACGTGATGGCCATGATGACGCACCCAAAGAACCTGGCGCACGTAAACGGTTGTGCTGACCGTGAGTTTGCATACCCACGCCGCCAAAACCATGACGTTTTACCACACCCTGAAAACCCTTACCTTTTGAGGTACCTACCACATCAACAAAATCTCCCGCAGCAAAAATATCGACAGTAACGGTGTCGCCTAATGCTTTTTGATCTTCGAAAGTTTTGAATTCAACCAGTTTACGCTTTGGAGCGCTACCGGCTTTCTGGAAGTGTCCTTTTAGAGGGGCAGAAGTGTTTTTTTCCTTTTTGTCGCCATACGCTAACTGAACAGCAGCGTATCCGTCTGTATCCACAGACTTAACTTGTGTTACCACGCAAGGGCCAGCTTCGATTACTGTGCAGGGAATGTTTTTCCCTGTTTCGTCGAAAATGCTGGTCATTCCTACTTTTTTACCAATAATTCCTGACATTTTTTTAATTGTTTTTGTGCCCATCGAAGCAGTAGGGCTTCGTTCAAGGCATATTTCTCCCCCGAAAGGGACGGCAAAGATAGAAACTTTGTATTAATTATCAAATAGTTAGTAAGTTATTTTTTTATAATTTTTGCATCCGCGTTTTAACATATGTTTGAAAGGTATTTGGCTAAGCATTAGCCGGTTTGATTTTTTCACTTTTCACAGCCATTTTGGGAGGTATGTTACAACATCATCCGGTTGACGGCGTAAAACTGAAGATGGGTTGGGAAAATTTTTGAGGATTGGGGCGAACTAAAGAGACGTTTGTAACCATTTTACGACATTAAAACACTCTATATCCCGATGACTGCCAGTTAACAGTGCATCAAGTTAGCTTAATATCACAAAAAACTAACAATCAACAACTTACATTTAAACCCACGCAAGGCTTTTATTCATTCCATACTATGGCAACTATTTTTTTTGAACAAGTGCATTGTCTTGCGCAAACAAGCTGAAGCGTACACCGCCGCGGGTTTCAAAACTGTCTTTTTTTATTAATTGCCTGTTTTTCAATAGTTCAGAAAGTTTCCGGGGTTGATCTTCAACGGAATATGTAAGTACCCACAAACGCTTAACCGCATAGGGAGGATGCGTATTTAAAAGGCCATCCCTATAGATTACATCGAGCCCCTCATTTATAATACCTAAATCTTTATAGTATTTTACCGGTAAGCCTGTTAAGTTACCGGTATAAAGGGCATCGCCTTTTTCAAATTTTTTATTGATGGCTTCAATCCCCCTTTTAATATCATCATGCTGCGTGTAAGGTGGATGGTGTATAAATATAACCCTGGCCATTAATGCCGGAAGCAGTAAAAAGATAAAAACGACGGCTTTTCCAAATCTCAGATGAGATAGCCTGGTGACTAAGAACTCATAGCTAAATACGCACGTAATGACCAGGCCAGGGGTTAAGTACAAATATAAGCGGGTTTCAAATGGATATAATTTAAGCCCGGATAAAACAAGATGGACGCAAACCGGCAGCAATGTTAATATCATGAGATCGTATCTTCTGTACCTAACCAACAGTATGACCCCCAAGCCGAATAATGCCATAATACAGCTCCCGATAAGTTGCCCGAAGTAAAAAAGAAAATAAAAAATGCCGTGAAAACGACCTGCTATCCAGCCCCAAAACGACGAATCAAGGGGCATAAAAGCACCCGCGTTTGACCAGTAACCAACCATTTTATGTTGTGTTGGATGGCTGTAGATAAACACAAAATAATATAAAGCAAAGAAAACACCCCAACACAAATTGGTGATTATAAAATGCCTGCCCAGGGGCCTATTTTCCGATCTCGATTTATAAAACAGGTATACATCAACCGTAAGCAGGATAATCGGTGTGATGTTGGAGAGATATATGCAGATTAAGCCCAGTACCAAAAGCTTATAGTAAAACCCCTTTAATGCTTTCTCTTCAATCAACAGATAATAGAATATGGTAATTACCAGAAGATCGACAATATACTGCTTGGCCTCGCTCGAGTAATAAATTATGGTTTGATTAAAAACAACCAGGCTCAATCCTAAAATAATGCTGTAAATGCTTTTGAAAAGCCTGCTTAGTATCCGGGCAAACAGAGGCAGGAACGCCAAATAGCAGATAAGTGGAAATACCTTAAGCGCATAATCAGATCTGGGCACCAGCGATATAAATGCTTTTTGAATAAGCAGGAACAACACAGGCGCAACCCCATTATAATCAAGAGGCCGGAACAGACCAACAGCATTACGGTGTATTAAATTAAGGGTTAATACAGCTTCATCAAGCCATACGCCCCGGTCGCTTAAAAATTGAATCCCCGCTAATATTATTGCGATTATAAAAAGGGCACTTAAAACAAATCTTTGGGTTAGGTATCTGTTCACTTAAATTTCGTTTAAGGCTTTTTAGATTTGAGTCTAAACTACAAAAGTATTTAGATTTTTCCCCGAAAGCTAACCAACAAAAACCGGCACCGCACCTGTCGCCCGGAACATTACCTTAATTCATAACCACCGAACTTACGGGCACCTCATCGGCATGCGAAAACGAGCGCGTGAAGCCCGCCTTGTAATAAGGCAACTTTTCAGTACGGTTTTGCGCCTTTAAACTTTGGTACATTCCCAGCATCGACCAGCCGTTACCCGGGTTACGTTCCAGGTCTTCGCGGAAAACTTTTTCGGCCTGCGGGTTATAATCGGTTTTGAGCAGGTAGGCCCCGAGAAACTGCCTTGCCGGGATAGGCCACTCGGCAGGCTCCGAGTAAATCATGTTATCTTCTGTTTGCACTGCTTTTTTTAAAGCTGCCATGCCATCATCAAACTTATTGCGGCCAAGTAAAATAGCACCATCCAATATATTTTCGGCAACAGTGGCGCCATCCAGCGCGATATTAAAAGGAATATGCCGCTGTTTTAAAGAGGCATCATCAAGCCTGCCACGCAATAAAGCAAGCTGGGCCACGGCCGAATCCTGCCCGCCCGTATACAGAAATGCCATTCCGCGGGCAAAATGGTATAACACCCGCGCATAAGCCCAGTCGCCATTGGGGCCAACGCTGTCTTTCAGCAGTTCGTGCCATTTACCAAGGCGCATCATGGTAAATACGGGCATCATGTACAGGTATTGCGAATAAGTATCACCTGCCGAAGGTTTTACCGCATTGCGGCAGCGTTGGGCCGCTTCCATCCCCCGCTCGTACATAGCCCCGTTAAAGGCACAAAGTGTTTCGACAGCGTAAAAATGAGAGTTTATTTTTGTGAGCTTTAAATTGGGCGCCAGGGCGGCATAAGTAACAATACATTTTGCTGCTTTTTCATTAACGTCAACACCCTGAAAATACAAACCGTTGCGCTGATAAACATGACTGGCCATATGCACCATATGCCCGATACCGGGGAACAACCTTTTTAAAGCCCCTGCATTGGCCAGCGCGGCGCCGGGGTTACGCGAAGCCTCGGTTAAATGGATATAATAATGCAGCGCCGCCGGGTGCTCCGGATTGGTATTTAAAACGCCTTTGCACAAGGTAACCAGTTCGGCTGTCCAGGGTTTATCGGTACCGTCGGGCGCCCAAAAATCCCAGGGGTGAATGAGCATTACCGCGTCGATATACAGCATCTTAAGGTCGGCATCGGTTGGGTAAGCCTGCATCAGTTTCTTCAGATCCTGTGCATAAGCTTCATTGTCGCTTGCGTTGGTGCCCCCCTGCGGGTAACGAAGGTTCATCGCCGCTATCAAGGCTTTTTCCTTTTCGGGGGCACTGCCGGCAACAGCGTTCATTTGTTTCAAAACAGCAGGCAAACCGGCGGGCGCAACATACGGCCCGCCTGCGTTATAGTAAGGGCCCTGGCTTAAAGCCTGCCCCCAGTAAGCCATGGCAGCCGAGGGGTCAAAGCGCGACGCTTCTTTGAACGACGCGAATGCCTCCTTCATGTGATAGCTGTAATACATAGTTAAGCCCTGGTTAAAATAAAACCGGGCGCTGTCATTATGGGCAGTTATGGCATAATTATGATGCCCCCAGCCGGGCAAGCGCTGTATAAATTTGCCGTTCCCCGCCGTATCTGCATCCTGCACTATACCCGATCCGCACATTACCGGGATTGCCGGTTTTGTTTTGCCCGATACTTTTAATTTTTTTCCCTGGAACGCAAACAAATAGGTAGCGAACAACACCACAGGGAACACAAATAACAGCGATACCTTTTTCATGTTCGACTTTTTAAAATGAGAAACCGGAATACAATTGGCTGGTTACGAAAACCTATACTAATATAAGGTATTATAGGCAGGAATGGATGAGGGAATTGATTTGGGCTGGATAGTATATTTTGTTGAGCTGAAGACAGATAAATGTAAATAAGAAGAAAGGGTGGAATCGTTTATTTAGGAACTCAGGGTTTTAATGAGATATTCAACCCCCTCCTGAAGCAGCTAATGGCGTTGCCTGCGGCCCGGGCTTTCCGCTGCAAATCCTCGCTTTGCCCCGATCACTAATGCCTGCCCAAGCTGTGGGTTTTCCGCTGCAATCCCTAACGTGGTAGGAAGTTTGGTCCCATCGCTGCTGCAAGCGTCCTCGTTTGTAGCCCGCGTTTAGGTTCAATGTAAAGACAGGGATTGACAGGTTGCACCAGAGGTGCAAAAGGTTTGTAGAAATCAAATAAACAGTGTTTTTAGTGTGCCAGAGGTACACAACTCCGGTGTTCCGTACCTCTGGCACGGTTGTGTTCGGTATAATATATTGCTACAACCGGTTCCCCCTTTGGGAATGTTCCATAACTTAATGACATTGCCTTACGGTAGCGGTGAAATTTATATTATTCTTAAATCGTAACCCGTGGCGGTTATTAAAAATGACAGCATTCAACATAAAAACAAAGGACCGGCTTCACCGGTCCTCTGAATAGCATACCAAAGCAAAATTTACTTAAGCGTAAATTACATCCAGTGAAATAGGCACATTCAAGGCTTTGGAGATGATACAATTTGCTTTTGCACCTTCAGCAATTTCTTTAAACTGTTGCTCACTAAGGCCGTCAATAGCAGTGGCTTTCAAGTTTAAAATCATCGCTCCCGCAAGCGTCCTCGCTTGTGGCCCGCGTTCAGGTATACAATGTGAAAAGCCCTCTTACAACTTAGCATGGTGCCCACAAGCGAGGACGCTTGCGGGAGCGGGGGACGCATCACACGCGTCTCTACAAAAAACATTTATTTATTCGTTTTACAACACGCGAAACATTCATTACCGTTGGCTTTAATGTTGTGCAACAGCCACTAAAACCAACGGCAATGATTTTATTAGGATACATAAATAATTCGATTCAATTTTAACAGCTTCATAGCTTACCAGGCTGCTGATCACGGACTCACTCACCTTCCCGTTGATACATGAGTGTCGCGTATATCAATACCATGTATAGATAACTAAGTTGATTGCAATAGATTGGCGAGACTCAATAAGAACACACACACGCGTGCGTCAGCAAATGGATATTATTACACGGGTTCTCAATCCTATTTAAAACCCGAAACGGAATAGTTGCAGGTATTTAAACTACCTTTAGCAGATCTGTTGAAACCACCAAAGCCCTTCAATCAATTAATTGCGTGCATGATAGCTTATTTAAGCAGGCTTTGTTATATTTGACGACTTAATTAACTTAAACATATCATGAACCAAATCTTAAGTTTCGGAGCTGGCCGAAATCCGTCCCTTCTGCTCTCATTTAAAACATTAGCTTTAATAATTTTCTTCAGTACTTTTTCACTGGTAAGCAAAGCTCAAGTTGACACAATTATTTCCAATAACGCCAAAATAGCCTGCAACGTAAAAGAGATCACACCAGATGCAGTTAAGTATTCCTATCCCGGCGAAGACTTACTAAATTCCGTTTATAAAAACACCATACAAAAGATAGTTTTCAAAAGCGGCCGTGTCCAGACTTTTGCAGAAGCTACGTCGTATAAAACCATTAACGGCGTTATGGATTATGATAAAGTTGCTATTACTGCTGTTGAAAGCGAAGTTCGGGGCCTTTATAAACTAACCGATGTAAGTTCAAAAGCTAAAGGAACAACCGTATTCTCCAGCCAGGAAAGAGTAAAAGACAGAGCATATCATAAAATGAAGATTCAAGCGGCCATGTTTGGAGCGAACATCGTTTATCTTACAAATCAACGTACGGAAGGCAATAAATACGGAGGTTATTTTCAAAGCGGTTCTACGGCCGAAACAAATCTAACCGGCGTAGGCTACTCTAATGTTTTACCGGATTATGAAAAGTTTAAACAGCTGATCGGATCTAAAACAGATTTCATTGCTGTAAAAAAATATGAATTAGGCGCCAGTGATACAGATGTATCATTAGATGATATCGAAAAGCCTTTCACACTATCTAATGTTACATTCGATAGCGGAATTGTATTAGTAACTGCTCAATTGAAGGGTGAAAGTAATAACAATGTATTTCAATTAGCAAGCTTTACAGATAGCACGTTTAGCGTTGCTTACAAACACAAAGGAACCGCATATAACATCGAAATAAAAGTTAAGTAGTAATACAGTTTTCAAACGCCAGGCTTACCTCCGCCTGGCGTTTTCTGCATTTAATCAAAAAATTCCTTTTTCCTTACATAATAAAGGCACGTCATGTATGCCGCAACATACGAGTGCCTTATTGATTGATAAGAAATTATTATCATAAGCCAAACCCTCGCCGGCGCACACGTGTCGCGTGCGCCTCGCACGTTAAATTTACGTCATCACCAACTCACAATCTTTCATTTCCGATAATAGTTCAGCTATAAAAAAGACAATACGTCGGATAAGGACACGCTTCCGCCAGCCTAAGGATCGACTACTTTGCTTCTGCGAAGCTGGACGATGTGGTACAGTGCCTAAGCAGGATCATTATTTAGGCCGACAGGTCATCCCCGTTGAGTTCGGGCTTTGGCCTCCCCTTAAAAATAGCTTGCCTGCACCTGGTTCATCTAATTTAATGAAAACTAAACTGCCAATGTCAGAGCAAGGAAAATTTGAAATTTCAGCACAGGATGTTTGATCATTAGGCGCTGGGAAGGTCCGGTTCTATCCTTGATTCCTTCCTTTGCCCGTATATCTCCAAATGTTTAGTCGCCAATGCCGATATAACACCTGCCTTGTCGTTTTTGAGTGCCGCCGTCAATTCCTTTTTGATCTCGGTGTTATTTTCTGAGACTCCCCAAAGGGCCATTTCCATAATGATCGGGATAAGCCCGACACCCCTCTCCGTAAGACAATAGGCCACCCTCGGTTTACCGGGAACCGGGTATTTCATAATGAACCCTTCGTTTTCCAGCATTTTTAACCGATCTGTTAACACATTGGTCGCGATACCCTCAGCCGACTGAATGAACTCTCCAAAGGTATTTTTATTGTTAAGCAGAATGTCACGGATGATGAGCAGCGTCCATTTATCACCGAGAAAGTCAAGGCTGAAGCTGATCGGACAAGCCGAACGTTTCTTTATTTTTTTTATCATATCGTCGTAATCGTCAACAACCATTGCGCTTGCTGATCACAAGCGCAAATTTAAATATAAAACGGGCGATAAAAAAATCAACGAAGAAATTTGCACTTGCAAATAACAAGTAAATATATCTATATTTGCACTTGCAAAAAGCAACTACAAATGCACGTTTAGTTTCTTTAGACAAACAAAGCAAATAACTCATATATGAACGACCTCTTGAAATTTACGATCGACGCCCATGGCGGCTTAGATAACTGGAAAAAATTTAAAAACATATCCGCGCACCTTAAGATTGGCGGTGTCACCTGGGCATTTAAGCAGGTACCGGGTATAATGGATGATATTAATGTCTTGTCAAGCACAACAAAGCAACATGTTTCTTTTTATCCTTTCTTAAAAGAAGATTGGCACAATACGTTTGAAGCACATAAAGTTGCCATCATCGACGACAATGACCTATTGGTTGATCAGCTTTATTTTCCGCGAAACAGTTTTAAGGGATATGTAACAGAAACCCCCTGGTCAAAACTCCAGGTAACTTATTTTAGCGGTTACGCAATGTGGACCTATTTAAATGCGCCATTTTGCCTTGCAGAGCCTGGGTATGAGGTAAAGGAACTGGAACCATGGACTGAAAATGGTGAGGTTTTAAGACGATTGCATGTTACCTTCCCCGAAGACATTGCTACTCATGGCAGGGAACAGGTATTCTATATTGATGAAACAGGCCTTCTCAAGAGACATGATTACAATGTCGAGATCCTTAACAATGCGGCTTCCGTGCATTATATGGCCGATTATACAGAAGTTCAAGGTATAAAGTTTCAAACAAGCAGGCATGTTTACAAGCGGAATGAAGATAATACCGCTTTGGTTCCTGCCCCGCTATTCATTTCCATTGAATTAAGTGATATAAAATTGAGTTAAGCATTGACCATGCTTTATAAGATAAAGCCGGCATTTGCTGGCTTTACCTTTTTAAAACGATTTTTTTCTGATCGCGCTATGTTTACCATATACGAGGCGCAATTAAGATGGCCAGCTCCCGATCCCCCTCGCTGGCGCGTGTGGCCCGCATGCTATTCTACATCATCACAAAACTCACGATCTTTTATTCCGGCAAATGGTTTGAGCTTTCAGCTTAACCTTGTGCTTATTACGCCCCATTCACGCCTGTCGCTGCCCCGCAAGGGTGTCTGTGCCAATACCCTCAATAAAAACACGCGACACACATCGCCCTCAAAATGAAGCAATAAAAAATTTCCAGAAAAAATTGCGTAACTCAAAAGTTACCTATACATTTACGTAACTTTGAAGTTACCCATTTTAACAAGGCCTGTTAAATAACGAATTATTCAACTTAAAGATCAAAAAAATGACAACTACAGATTTCACAACAACCTTATTGGTAAACCACAGCCCTGAAGAAGTTTTTGATGCGTTAAAAAATGTCCGGGGATGGTGGTCAGGCCTGCATTCGGAAATATTTGAAGGCGAGTCGGAAAAACTTGGCGACGAGTTTTCATTCTTTGCCGGCGACGGGGCGCACTACACCAAACAAAAACTTGTTGAATTGGTCCCCAACAAGAAAATAGCCTGGCTGATTACCGATAGCAAGCTAACTTTTACACAAAACCAAACCGAGTGGACCGGCACCAAACTTTGCTTTGAAATTTTTGCAGAGGGCGATGCGACAAAAATTGTATTTACCCACGTTGGACTGGTACCAGAATTTGAATGTTATCACGCCTGCGCACCGGCATGGACACAATACATCCAGGAGCGGTTGCTGAACTGGATAAATACAGCTACGGCAAGCAAAACAATGTCAGCGGCGCAGTAATGCGTGATTTGGTATATCTGTTTTCATATCATTGGCTCGCACATGTGGCAAGCCAATGATATATTTTTTTATACAGTGAGTAAATTTCTACTTCTGTATTATGAAACCATCCACTCACCAGCATACTCAATAAACGCTTTATTTACAAAAGGAAAAACTGTAACGTTTGGAATATGGTTAACTTCCAGCAGGTACCTTTCGCCGTTTTTACCAATAATGTAATCAACGCCCACGGTTTGGAGATTAAAGTGTTTGGCTATAGCCGTGCTATCAAGCAATAGTTCCTGATCTATCTCCATTTCCCATGAACCTTCGTTATGGATTGATTTTAGCCAGGTGTCGCCTGTAAGCCTGATCTGCCAGTTTTTATCACCCACTATCATGATGCGTACAGCTTCGCCATCAATAAATTCTTCAATAACGGATGTTTCTGTACTTGTCCAGTCGCCGTTAAATTTATTTTTATCTTCACCACAATGCCATATGCCCCATTTGGCAACAACTTCTGTTTCTGAATTGTATTCCTGCTCGCCGATAACCATTCCGCGTTTGATGCCCGAAAATTTCGATACCGACAAGGCCCTTACCAAGCCGGGGATGCGTTGGCGCAGATCCATCATGCCAAGCGCATTAGGCAGACATGGCCCGTTCCACATGGCCAATAGCGTAATGAAATCGAGATCATCCTTGTAAATACCATGAAATATCACTTTGTTAACGAGCAAATACTTTCCTGGTATAGATGAACTTTCAACATATAGCTGCCCCTCAATAAGTTTCACCTGGGGTACCAGGTCATAATGCACCATCAGGTAGTTAAAATTTAAACTTTGTTTAAGTGCATTTACTTCGGCTTCTTCCAGGCCAATTACCAGGATGCGTATCTTGTCCATAGCATTACTTTTGTTTATTGAATATTTACTGATCGGCCATCATTCTGGCAGAGTCAATTACGGCTATATAAAACCAATCGTTTCACCCCACCCTAATTAAAGGTGACCTTGCTTATTTTGTGTACCCCGGAGTTCACTATATAAAGATTTCCGGTAGAATCAAAGGCAAGCCCCAAAGGACGATTGGTAGTGGCTGTTCCAAGAGCGCCGTTAACAATGCCATTTGTTGTGTTACCAGAAATAAGGGTTATCACCTGGCCTAATTTATTGAGCATCCTTATCCTGTAGAGATGGTTTTCAAAATCAGCATCGCTAAAAAATATATTACCTTCTGCGTCTGATACCAATGATTGAGGACCGAATATTTGTGCATTTGTTCCCTCGCCATCGGTAAGGCCAAATGCTCCATTACCTATAACAGTACTAACTTCGCCCTCGGGAGTAATTTTACGAATTCGGAAATGATCGGCATCAACTATATAAACATTACCTGTTGGATCGGCAGTTCCTCTGGTCATAACACCAAACCTCGCAGCACTTCCTTTCCCGTCAACATATCCCTGCTCTCTGGTTTTACCACCTGCAATAATTGTAGCAACTCCTGCGGGAGTGACCTTAAACACACAACCGCCACTGCTTAGATAATACAAATTCCCTGCCGCATTAATAGGTAAATCAATTGACTGAGAACCTAATTTTGCAACGGCTCCAGCACCATCTGCTAATCCGGTACTGGTAGCACTACCAGCTAAAACAGATACATTTTTTCCGGGCGATACTTTCAATATCGTGCCTGCAACTGGTATGTATAAATTGCCCTGTTCGTCGGCAGCGAAACCGGTGAAATTACTCACAGAGGTATTAGTGTAATATACCTCTTGCGCACCCGGTTTTATTTCATACACGTTAGTACCGTCGGCACCAAACATACGTCCTGTGCCATCAAACTTAATTTGATCAATATTTATCGCTCCGAGAGATGCAAAATCAGTCATTGATCCTGTTGTAACGGTAAAACCTGTAGCCGACGCCGCCTTTTTTCCGTTACTAAGTAATTCTATTTTACCGGTGACTGCCGTTGCGGGTACCGTTGCTACAATTTGAGTTGCTGTTACCGAATTAATTTTGGCGGCAACACCGTTAAACGTAACCGTGTTGTTAGCTATAGTAGTGTTAAAGTTTGTTCCTGTTATAGTTACAACGGTATTGGGTAAGCCTTTTACAGGGGCAAATGCTGTTATAGTAACCGGCATTTCGGGATTAATGGGTGGCTTGGGTTGCGATTTTGAACAGGAGATGAGCAAAATTGAAAAAACGGATATAACAACGAGGTTTAAAATTGCTTTTACCGGATAAAAATTGTGCATATATAGTTTAGATTGGTTTAGGAAACAAATGTAGCTATTTATCGCCGGAAATAAGGACAGTCAGATAGGTGTCGCGCATAATTGAAATTATTAAGACTGACACCATCCTGTCAGTGTTCCACTTTAAAAGCACCAACCAGTAACGCGTTGATTATCAAAACACATCACTGGTTGAAGTTTAGCGATAGTACAAATCGTCCTAAAATAAGTTAAGCTTTCAGCTTAACCGGCCTTGCTGATCTATGTATACGACAACATTGTGAGTATCAATAACTGATCCCGATGGGAGAAGCAACATTAGTTTATTATATATTTGAGAAACAAATAACCTTATGACAATAAAGTTAAGCGACTTCTTCCCTAAGAAATCAGTAGATGAGCCGGCATTGGAACTTGACGACCCAAGATGGTCAACTTTAGAAGGCGGTTACAGAGGAACATTATATGATGCTTCAATAGCCTTGAAGAAACTTGAACTTGCAGACAATAAACAAACTGTTAACCAAATCTATCAAGAACTATGGAACAAGCTGCACCATCAGGGAGACGTTGGTTTAGCCTCATATTATTCAGTTCCTCATTTGGTCAGAACAGCTAAACAGAAACAAATTGTAGATTATAATATACTTGGGCTGGTTTCGGTGATCGAAATACAAAGGCATAAAGACAATCCACTTTTACCTAATAAATTAAAGCCAAATTATAAGAAAGCTATTGAAGATTTGGCAGAGCTTGCAAAACTTGCTATGAACCAAGATTGGGATTTAGATTTAGCAGCAACAGCATTAACAGCAATTGCATTAGCTAAAGGGCAAGTAAAATTAGCAAATGCTATTCTGAACATGGATAGTGAATATACTATAGATGAGTTCCTTGAATCCTATAGTTAGCCATTTGCTGATATATTCCCTGATACAATGAAGAAAAAACTTTGTGGCTTAGAATTTAATATAGAGAATATAGAGCAGATCATTAACATGGGCGGCCCATGGATTTGCTCTGTATACCTCGAAAACCATTTAATTTCAGACCATTGTGTTATCGACAATATTTTAGAACATCCTTCCTTTGAAAGAGTTTATTTCGTTAAATATCACCGTACCTCAAAATGGAAAGCAGATAACTTCTTTACTTTGAATTACTTTTCGGTTAATGATAATAAGATCTATCAATCAAAACGAAGATTTGAAATGCTCTATCTTAAAAAAATTTTGAATCAGGAAAGCATCGAGATATTCTATGCATTTCATGACAAAAACCAAGATAGAAGAGATGTTTTCGCAGTCTCTGAACAACAATTTGATATAATATCAGAATATTTGAAATGACCTTAGCTTTTCTGAAAGCTTACAACCAATGTCAGTGTTCAATTTTTCAAAAACAGGGTGTTCAACATTTTACGAGCCAAAATTACAACCCATTGATTATCAATACTAATCTGTTCAAAACAGCGAATAGATGATTTTACAGAATTTATAAACAACTGATTATCAACAACAATCAAATTACAAAAAACAACAAGTGTTCACACCTTAAAAAATTGAACACCTGCCAATCAATCCCTAACCTCTAATCTCCAACCTCTAATCACTAATACCAAATTACTCCATCATCAACCTGCGGATCAGCTCCGCGCTCTGGGCTTTGCCCTCTTCAAGCCGGTGGCTAAAGAATGCCTGCGTATCGTTAAAGTGTTTCTTATAACCCTCCATATCCCCATATCCAATAATAGCCGACCATTCCCTCACCGCCGAGTGAAATTCCAGGTCGTCGCCGCGGATGGTTTTATCGTACAGGGCTGTTTCCAGTGATTCTTCCAGCAGCTCTTCGTTCTTAAACAGGTATTCGGCAATACCCAAGCGCAGACGGAAGGGCGGGGTTTGGCAAATAAGGTTATCATACGGGTTAACGCCGAGGTGGTACCAGGCATCAACCATGCTCAGGATACTGAGGTGCGAGTTTGGCTTTTGATGATCGGCATGCTGTGACAGCGAAAACTCCTTCATCACGGTATCATTGAGCATAATAGGCTTGCGGCTCTCGTGAAAAACAAAGTCGCGCGCGCGGTAAAGGCGCTGCTTAAACGCATCGGCTTCTTCCTTGATCATCAGCTTAAACAACTCCGACTCCGATTCGGCATAACGTTTCACCTGCTGGCGGGCATATGGGTTGAGGATAGCCAACCCGGCGTAAACGTGGGCCTTATAGCTGAAGATGCGGAGGGTGGTCAGGATCTTCACATTATCTATCCCCCCAATATATGAAGCGTTTTCCCAGGGGAAAAACCCGGCCGATTTCCAGGCTGTGCCCATGCTCTCAAAACCAACGTGGGTAACGGCCTGGGTATCGGCTACGATGCGGTCGTGCTCGTGGTAGTCGGCAATTTCAACTATATTGCTGCCAATGGCCGTAAACAGGTCGTACATGCGCTGGTAGGCATCGGGTGTTGAGCGGTGCGGGATCAGGATGAGGGTTTGCCCGGCGGGTTCAAACCCCGGGCCGTGCATGCCATGAAAGGTAACTATCTGGGCATCGGCAGGCAGGTGCTTTTCAAAGGTGGCAATCTCCGGGGACTTAACCGAAGTTTGCCCGGCCACTATAGCGCCGTACTTGGTTGAAGGGCCATACTCTGCAACCACACGCTCCATGCTATCGGCCTCAACCGAATAGATGATCAGGTCGTTGATGCGGGCAACATCGCTGCCGTGATCCATTACGGTGATGCCGTGGGGCGTAAGCTCTTCTTCAAGCTTTTCACGGTTGGCAGGCAGATCGCAGCCCGAAACGGTGTAACCGGCCTTTGCGAAAGCCTTTGCGTAAAGGCGGCCCATATCACCTAACCCAATAATACCTATATTCATGCCGCTAATATAACTATGAGTAGGTTAATTACGTACGAAAGCTTATTTTAGCCTCAAAAACGCAGGGTGTATATAATAAAAACCGTAAACATCCTGTTTTGTTAATAGCATATACCTAATTTTACATTTGATGAACAAGCATTTACTACTTACGATAACGGTTTTAATAGCGATGATAACGGGCAGTGTTGCGGCAACTTTTGCACAGGACAGCACCAGGAAGAAAACCGCTGCCTTAAAGCCTAATGCTATTCCGCCCATTGTAAGATCGAGCCCGGCAGCGCTTAAAAATCCGGCTGTAACATCGCAACAACCTGCTAAATCTGCTTATACCCTGCCCAAAATCAGTGCTGCTGCCGATTCGGCCCTGCAAAAAGATAAAAGCCTTAATGGCCAGTACAAATACCTGCTCAGCAAACTATACCACTATCAGCAGCCGCTGGTTGCCGCCCTGTGGAAAAACATGAAGGATACCCTGAACACCGAGCGCCGCCAGCTTAAAGAGGCCCGGGCCAAACTTGCCGAACAGGGTAAAAATGTTGAAAGCCTTAAATCTGACGCAAGCAATAAGGAACAAGCCCTCAACGAATCAAACGCCAAACGCGATGAGATAAGCCTATTAGGCATTCCGTTTACCAAAGCAACATACAACCTGGTAATGTGGGGACTGGTTATTGTATTTGGGGTAGTTGCCGTTATCGTGATAGCCCGCTCGGGTGCACACAGCCGCGAAGCTAAATACCGCATCAAGCTTTACGAAGAGCTTGACGAAGAATACAAAGCCTATAAAGCTAAAGCCAACGAAAAAGAAAAGAAGCTTGCCCGCGAACTTCAAACCGAACGCAATAAGCTTGATGAGCTGTTAGGCAGAGGGTAATGTTTGATTTCGGAATTACACATACTTCATGTCATTGCGAGCGAAGCGTGGCAATCGCATACTATACAGGGCTGATATGCCTTGCTACGATTGCCGCGTCGCGCCATACACACAGGCAGCCCCGCTCCTCGCAATGACATAATTTTATAAACATCATGCCCAACACCAATCTCCTCTCCCTTATAACACAACTACGCTCCATTGCCGATACAGGTCTGCTATACGCCAAAAACGAATACGATATTGAACGTTACCAGGAACTGCAACACCTGAGCACTAAAATGTTTGATGAGGTAAGCGGCTATGGTGCAGAGACCATCAATATGCTATTTCCCCAGGCAACGGATTACCCTACTGCCAAAGTTGACTTGCGTGGCATCCTGCTTTCGCCGGATAATAAGATCCTGCTGGCTAAAGAGAGCGGGGATGGAAAATGGTCGTTACCCGGTGGATGGGGCGATATAGGCTATACACCTAAGGAAACCATAGTAAAAGAGTTTTGGGAGGAAACCGGTTTCCAGGTTACCGCCGACAGGCTGCTGGCCGTATTTGATAAAAAAATGCACCCGCACCCGCCACAGCCTTTTTATGTGTATAAAATGGTTTTCTACTGTAAAGCCATAACCACAGAAATTAATAAAGGCTTTGATGTGCTGGATGTTCAGTATTTTGACATCAACAATCTGCCCCCACTATCGGAAGACCGGATCCTGAAAAGCCAAATCGAACTGCTCTATCAAAAGATCATTACTAACGATATCAGCGTTTGGGCAGATTGATTAATGCTAACTGCGCCAACTCATATCTAACCCAAACTGCTACTGCAACTGTCGCTGCTACTAAAAAAACTACTCTTTCAAATCGGGCAGCGTACGTTTATCAGCCGGCAGTGCCAGATACTTCTTGTACGAATCATTGATATAAACCGCCAACGACGGACCACTGTTACTTTTGATGAACGCGTATGACGGCCTGTAAAGCGTCATGAAATTTTCAAGCTCCCGGCCACGCAACGGAATAATGCTTTGCACGTAGTTCATGGTAAACACTTCGTCTACATGGCGCTCTTCTTCTTCGTGCTTAAAGTATTTTTTTAAACGACGGGCGTCTTTTGCTTCCTTGCTAAACCATGAGGTTGGGGACAGGGGATAAATTTTACTCCGGGTGTATACCTCGGGATATTCTTTATGAGCATCAAAAGTTTCGCGTTTGGCGTTGATGTTAACCTGCTTTAAAGCTATGGTTTGAGCAACCAATTCTATTTTTTTGTTGGTAAAATCGGTAACATATAAGGTATCCGACACATAACCCGGAGAACTGAAAATAAGTGTATGCCCTGTTTCGGTACGGATACTGAAATTACCTTTGCTGTCGGTAATGGTCATTTGCCGGTTTTGGTTATCGCGCACAAAAACATCCCCCATTTTATTGTTTTTACCAAACTCAAAAACAGTGCCTTTTACAACGGTTTGGGCATTTACGGTGCAGGCTAAAAACAGTAATGCGGATAATGCAAGGTATCGGTATTTCATAGTAGATTATTTGTGCTGTAAATTAAACTTATTTTTTGTACCAAAGGTTTTCAATTTAACACTTTTTAACCCCACCCTTGTCTTAAATGACAAAACCCTGAACCAGCATTACCATATGGTGCAAAAAAAACGCTCCATCAAATTGATGGAGCGGATGGCAAGTCATTATTGTTGTATTATGTCCCGGTATCGTTTTACTCAGGATTTAGGTTAATATCGGTTAACTTTAAAATCAGAGATCCCACCACTCATATGGATCAGGATCCTGTTTTTTGCGGCATCAAAGCCATCGGTTTCGTAGTCGTTATCACTCTTTTTACTAAAGCCCTCAAACTCGTTTGATGAGAGGCCGGTATTGGAGGTGATACGGCATGCAGCGCCCTTTGGTACCCTTATAGTAACCTCCGACGCGCCGGTTGAAACCTCTATATTAGTATTGGCAAGAGGGGTTCCAAGCTTAACATCAAACGAGGCTGCACCGCCCTTTAAAGATAAGCTTTTTATTTTAAATTTTGAAAGATCAAAATTTAAATCTGTTGCACCTGTAGTTACGTCAATATCCCAAACCGGATTGGTGTTTAATTTGATGTCGGCCTTATTGTTTTTGCGGTCGTCGGAGTCAAAATGAAAACCTTTATTATTTTTCAAATTAAGGTTAAGCACATATACCGAATCATCCTTACTATGGTTAAAGGTATACTTACCGTAAAGTTCCTTCGTTTGGGCATTGAACAAATCGGCAGTGCTGTCGCTTAAATTATATATGGTACCGCCGCCGCTGATGTTAAGGCGGGCATGTTTAATATCCGCAGTATACTCCTGTTTAAAAGTTTTATCGCCGCCTATTTTAACCACGCCCTGATCGGTGTTGGTAGTATCGGTGTCGTCGTCATCGTCATTGTTATAATCATCGCTGTGGAAGGTCCATGCATTTGGCCAAAAATGGTAGCGTTTGCCAAAGTTGCCAAATACCAGCAATGCAAAGCAGCCTACTACAACCGCCAGCTTGAGAATAGTAGCCAATGGCGACCGGTTGCCTGCAAATACCAGGCTGATACCCCCCATTATTAAAAATATAGGCCATAGATACAGGAGGTTCATCCAGTCGAAATTTATTACGTGGAAGTTATCCAGCAGAAATACCACTCCCAACAATACCAGGATCGCGCCCGGAACAAGTTTATCGCTTCTCATAATATTATATAGTTGGAGGTGTATCTTTTGTTTCAGTTTCTTCTTTTGCAGGTTCGGCTTCCGGAGCGTCTGTTACCTCGTTAGCATGCCAGTTTTGTTTTTCCCATGGCTGTTTTTTTACTCCTGAAATTATCAGGGCAATACCGGCGCCTACCAGCATTACGGGCCAAAGGCTTTCAAAATCCCAGTCGGGCATCAGGTCAAGCTCGTTAAGCAGAAATATCGACCCCAAAAAGATCATCGCCACGCCAAATATTAACCCAACTGTTGAAGCCTGCTTTTTAGGAGGATTTACAAATGGCGGAGGATTAAAAGGCCGGCCGGCAAATTTCGGGTCGTAAAATGGTCCTGATTGTGGAGCACCTGTAAACGGGTTATCCTGCGGAGGTACCCTGTAATCAACGCCGGGGGTAAAGTCAAAGCCTTTCTTGGGCAATACTATCCATAGTACTATATATATAGGTAAGCTAAAGCCTTTTAAAATAAGGGTTACCAAAAATATCGCCCTGATAACTGCCACGTCCGTGCCAAAGTGCTCGGCAAGGCCCGCGCAAACACCGCCTATTACCTTTCGGTGTTCATCGCGATGAAGTTTCTTTTCCATAATTTATGTTCGTTTATGTTTTAAGTTGATTTATCATAACTGGCCCGGCGCAGGTTTGATGATGATTTCGTCGACATTGGCGCCGGGGCTCATCCTGTAAATATTGATGATTGCCGATGCTATGTCTTCGGGCAGCACCATGGTATTTGGGTCAACCACCGCGCCTTTCCATGAATCCGTTAACGTTGATCCCGGAATTACGGCCGTAACTTTTACACCATGCTCCTGCATCTCGAGCCTCATTACTCTTGTTAGACCTAACAACGCATACTTTGTTACACTGTAACTACCCGCTTGTGGCACCGGGTTTATAGCGGCTACCGAACATATATTAAAAAAGTGGCCTTTATGCGCCTTTGCCATAGTTTTGCCAAAATAACGGTACAACTCATAGGCCGGCATCAGGTTGGTATTCATCTGAATTGGAAGGGTATCCTCATTATCATCTAATATACTTGCGGGGATGAACGTGCCCAGGTTATTTACTACTACGTCAATAAAACCAAGTTCAGCTTCTGCTGCAGCTGCAAATTTCAGCAGTTCGGCTTTATTACTGCCATCGGCCTTCATAGCAAAAACCTTTACCCCGGCATCAAATTGTTCAAGCTCATCTTTAAAATTCAATAATTCCTGCTCGTTCCGCGAACAAATTGCCACGTTTAATCCTTCATTAGCAAAAGCAATTGCAATTGAGCGGCCCATGCCTTTAGTTGAACCGGTGATGAGTACGTTTTTCATATTGTTTAAATTAATTTTTATAGTTAGTGAAGCTTTATGGCCGCAATTTACGTAAGCATAATAATTGAACCGCTTATAAAATTGAATTTAAATGACTGGTTTTAACACCTGACCATTTAGGCTTAAAGGTAAAAAGCGTATTTTTAACCGATTTTTTATGCATCTACATGTTTCATAGCTTAGGAAAATATATACTCTTACTGCGTTTAAGTTTCAGGAAACCCGAAAAATTCAGTGTATACTGGGCCGAGATCATGCGTGAGATGGTTTCGGTGGGTATTGGCTCTTTGGGCATTGTTGCTATTATTTCGCTTTTTATTGGCGCGGTAGCTACCATCCAAACGGCTTTCCAGCTTATCAGCGATTTTATCCCCAAAACAGTGGTAGGCGGTATTACCCGCGATTCAACTATCCTGGAGTTTAGCCCAACCATATCGGCACTGGTATTGGCCGGCCGTGTAGGCTCGGCCATGGCATCGCAAATTGGCACGATGCGCGTTACCGAACAGATAGATGCCCTGGAGATTATGGGTGTAAACGCCCCTGGTTATTTGATATCGCCTAAAATCATTTCCGGTGTTACCATGATCCCCTTACTGGTTATTGTTTCTGTAGGTTTAGGATTAACCGGCGGCTATATTGCCTGCTGGGCATCTAATGATGTATCAACCAACGATTATTTGAGAGGACTGACCGACGGATTTAACCCGGTTATTGTCACCGTTTGCGCCGTTAAAGCGATATCGTTTGGCTTCGTAATTACCTCCATATGTTCATACCAGGGCTTTTATGTTAACGGCGGATCACTTGAGGTTGGCCAATCTGCAACACGCGGGGTGGTGTGGAGCTGTATCATGATCCTGTTTTGTGACCTTATCATTTCACGCCTGTTACTATGATCGAAATACAAGACGTATATAAAACCTTCGGCGAAAACGAAGTACTGAAGGGCATCACTGCAATTTTCCATCCCGGAAAAAACAACCTGATCATCGGCGGGTCTGGTTCTGGTAAAACCACCTTGCTTAAATGCATTGTTGGGCTGCATGAACCTACTAAGGGCGATGTGATTTTTGATGGTGAGAATTTTACCAATATGAATTTTGAGCAACGCGTGCCTATCCGTACTCAAATAGGGATGCTTTTTCAGAACTCTGCCCTTTTTGACTCCATGACGGTTGAGCAAAACATTATGTTTCCGCTTAACCTGTTCACCGATCAATCAAAAAGCGAAAAACTTGACCGCGCCAACTTTTGTCTCGAAAGGGTTAACCTTGCCGGCAAAAACAAATTATATCCATCCGAACTATCAGGAGGTATGAAAAAACGTGTGGGTATTGCCCGCGCCATTTCCATGCAACCTAAATATTTGTTTGTTGACGAACCTAACTCGGGCCTTGATCCGGTAACATCTATCCTGATAGATGAACTGATTGCCGAACTTACAGCAGAGTACAGCATTACTACCGTAGTGGTAACCCACGATATGAACTCGGTAATGGGGATTGGCGATCACATCATTTTCCTTCACCAGGGTAAAAAATGGTGGGAAGGATCGAATAAGGAGATAGCCAAAACCGACAACAAAGAGCTCAACGAATTTGTATTTGCCAGTCCGTTTATGCGGGCAGCGAAGGCTACTTTGTAATTGGCAGTTTTCAGTGGCAGTAAGCAGTGTGTGCAGAGTTATCTGCATGTATTTTTATAATAACTATATTTGCAACCAATTTATTGACTGGGGCATGCAAACTGCCAACAGCATACTGCAAACTGAATAAGAATGATCCAATTACTTACCCCAACGCACTGGAAAGATTACGAACTGATTGATTGCGGCGATTTTGAAAAGCTGGAACGCTTTGGGAACACCATACTTATCCGCCCCGAACCCCAGGCGGTTTGGAACAAAACACTGCCCGCTTCTGAGTGGCAGCGCTTACACCATATTAAATTTAAAGGCCGATCGGCAACCACAGGCGAATGGTTGAAAAAAGACCCTAAAACTCCCGACCGCTGGCATATCGAATATAAAAACAAGGAAGCGGCCATTAAGTTCAGGCTGGGACTAACCTCATTTAAACATGTGGGCATCTTCCCGGAGCAGGCTGTAAACTGGGATTATATCAGCCAAAATGTAAAACGCTTTAAAACCCCCGAGCCCAAAGTACTTAACCTGTTTGCCTATACCGGCGGCGCTTCATTAATTGCACGGGCAGCAGGTGCCGATACCACTCACGTTGACTCCATAAAACAAGTAGTTACCTGGGCCAATGAAAACCAGGAGATCTCGGGTTTGAAAGATATTCGATGGGTTGTTGAGGATGCTTTGAAATTTGTTAAACGCGAATTGAAACGCGGTAAAAAATATAACGGTATCATCCTTGACCCGCCAGCTTACGGCAATGGGCCCAACGGCGAAAAATGGAAACTGGAAGATAACATCACCGAAATGATGCGTGATGTAACCCAACTGCTCGACCCTGAAGAGCATTTCCTGATCCTGAACACTTACTCTCTTGGATTTTCATCTGTAATAGTTGAAAACCTCATTAAAAGCTCGTTCCCGCAGGTGCAAAACCTCGAAATTGGCGAGCTTTACCTGCAGGCCACAGCCGGGTCAAAACTACCTTTAGGGGTTTTTGGAAAGTTTCATAAAATTAAAAGTAATTAATTTCCAATATCTATCTTTGGCGGCGACCAAACCAACACAATTGCTGCTTTATAAGTAGCTGGAAATTAAATTAATTAAACACGCCTTACATACACCTGCATTATATTGAAAGTTAAAACAATGAAATTAAAAACGCTTGTACTATCCGCTACATTTGTGGCATCGGCAGCTTTGCTTTTAAACAGCTGCTCACAAAACGGCAGCAATGCCAAAACCGACGGTAAAAAAACCGCAGCTGCAGTTAAAGGTGATTCGGCCCAGGCTGAAACAGCAGATACCTTAAGCGTTAAAAAATCCACCTACCCTCCTATTGATAAAAAGCTGTACGATTCGTTGATGAAATTCAACGCGCATGGTGATACTACAGGCAGGTGGCCAGTAAAAAATACGCCTTATCCAATTGGTGGAGCTATTTTACCATTCAAACGTGTAGTTGCTTATTACGGTAACCTATACTCAAAAAGAATGGGCATTTTGGGCGAATTGCCGCCAAAAGAAATGCTTGCCAAATTAAAAGGCGAAGTAAAACACTGGGAAAAGGCAGATCCTAAAACTCCTGTTCAACCTGCGTTGCATTACATTGCCGTTGTAGCCCAGGGCGATGGCGGTAAAGACGGCAAATTCCGTTATCGTATGCCATTTAAACAGATCGACAGTGTATTGGTACTGGCTAAAAAAGCCCATGCTATTGTATTTTTAGATGTACAGGTAGCTTTAAGCAACATCCGCGCGGAATTACCACTACTTGAAAAATACCTGGAATTGCCACAAGTACATTTTGGTATGGACCCTGAGTTTTCAATGAAAGACGGAACTCACCCAGGTAAAAAGATTGGCACTTATGATGCCGATGACATCAACTACGTATCAGACTATCTTGCCAAAATTGTTAAGAAAAATGGACTGCCGCCAAAAATCCTGATAGTTCACCGCTTTACTAAAAAGATGGTGACCAATTATAAGAGTATCAAATTGCACCCGGAAATTCAACTGGTAATGAACATGGATGGCTGGGGCGAACCTGACCTAAAAACCGGCACTTACCGCTACTTCATTAACCAGGAGCCGGTACAGTTTACAGGCTTTAAATTGTTTTACAAAAACGATATCAAAAAACCACCTCACCACATGTTAACCCCTGAGGAGGTTTTATCAAGATACAAACCATACCCGATTTATATCCAGTATCAATAAGTTGGAAGTCTTAAGTCGAGAGTCTAAGTAGGAAGTTAAAAGTCCTGAGTAGGTAATAATATATTATTTACTCAGGGCTTTTGCATTTAAAGCCATATACTTGAAAAATCAATTTTTGACTTAGAACTCCGAACTTAAGACTTAGAACTATGTTTAAATGGGGCATTATTGGATGCGGGCGTATTGCACACAGATTTATGCAGGGTTTCGCAGTTGTTGATGGCGTTGAACTTGCAGCATCCCATTCGCGTAGAGCTGAAACTGTTGATGCCTTTGTTGCACAATATGGTGGTATAGCTTGTAGAAGTATCGATGAATTACTCGCCAGTGATATCGATGCAGTTTATATAGCTACGCTGCCTGACAGCCATGCCGCCTATAGCATTGCCGCGCTTAAAGCAGGTAAACATGTGCTTTGCGAAAAACCGGTTACCGTAAACCTTGCCGAGTTGGATAATGTACTTGCCGTTGCCAAACATACCGGCTTGCTTTTTATGGAAGGAATGAAACCGCCCTTCTACCCTTTATACAGTAAATTAAAAGAATATATTGCTGATGACCCTATAGGCCCGGTTGGTTATGTGCGTGCAGGATCGGCCGTGGCAGATTGCCCGCCCGGTCATCCAAATTACAATCTTGAACTTGTTGGCGGTAGCCTGATGGGCATAGCCATTTACGAAGCATTTTTAGCACTCGACTGGCTCGGCCCCATGCAGGACATCCAAGCCATGGGCAGGTTTGGTGAAACCGGGATCGACATGTTTGCCATTTTTCAAACCCTGCATCAAAATGGCTACGCCCAATTGTATTGCGGCTTTGATATGCATGGTAAAGGCGACGCATTGATAGTAGGTACGCTGGGGCATATTACCATCCACAAAAACTGGTGGAACCCGGCAAAGGCAACTATTAGTTATCTTGATGGCCGCACGATAGAACTGGATGAACCATTTGTTGGCGGAGGGCTTAATTATGAAATCATCCATTTTTGTGAACTTATAAAACAAGGCAAAACCGAAAGCTTGGTACTGCCTCATGATCTATCCAGGCAGATGATTGCCATGATAGATCAGGCAAGGGAGCAAATAGGGTTAAAGTATCCGGTGGAAAAGTAGAATCTATAATAAACTTTGCTGGCGCAAGTTTTGTGCGATAGCCGGAGCACGGCTAACTTGTGCCTTCTACGTCATGCAAAGGGACAAAGCAGGAAAAGCACAAGTCAGCCATCCACATACCCAGGGCTCAAGACTTTCGCTAAAAATACTCCATAATAAATCCGAAATTCTATTTACAGTTTAGCTGAGTTTAGCACCGGGTTTTGGCTTGCGTTTACCTGGTAGGTGTAGATAGCATTTTGCTCATCAACTTCAACTATGCGATAGCCTTTGTAGTCAGTACCCCAGTCACCGCCTATATGCGAATCAAAAAAATGTGGGAGTTTATCGGTATAACGTACGCCATCTAACAAATGATCATGCCCATGAAAAACAGCTTTAACGTTGGGATAAGCATGCAGCAATTGGATAGTTTCAGGGCAATCGACAAATACATCATTCTTAACCCATTTGGTAGGCGGGATGTGCAGTATCACAAAAACTATCTTTTTATCTGCAAGTTTGTCTAATGAAGCTTTCAGAAAAGCATTATTGGGGCATGTATAAACGCCTTTTGTATCAGCGGTGTGAGCCAGTACAAAACCTATATCGCCAAACTCTACCGTGTATTTATCCTCATAACCAAAGGCATTCTTCCAAACTGTGGCATCCGCAAAATCATGATTGCCGGGGATGGTATGGTAGGGGACATTTAATTTATCAAGGTATTTTGTTTTGATCTCCGGGAGCAGGTCCGGGCGATTGTGTACCAGGTCGCCGTTCACGATAACAAAATCAAGGTGGTTTTTGCTATGATCCTCGTTTAGCCATTTAATCATGTTGCCGGTGTGTAAAGCAAAGTCAGTTTCCGGCTGCCCGTAGTGAATATCAGATGCTAAAGCAAACCTTAATTTTAGTTTGGTTTTAGTGGCACGGCTATACCGGTTATTTTCGGCAGCAAAACTGTTAACAGCAGGTAAAAGACTTAAAGCGGCAACACCTGTTAAGGCAGTGCCAAAAAATTCGCGGCGCGAGGTCATAGGCTATTATTTTACGGCAAAGGTAGGCTTGGGGTGTTAAATGAAAATTAAGAAAACATCGAATTTGACGTGTATTGTAATATACCGTAAGAAGTTTACTCCAGTTTTAACGGCGGACCCACTATTTGCATATCATGGTCGTTAAAAATTTGGGCGAGTTCCTGTTTTGTTGGTTCATGATCCAATGCTTGCATTGTTACAAAAAAATCTTCAAGCTTACCAGCAGGTTGAAACGTAACCGTCATTTTTCCTTTTTCAGATACTTGTGTCCATGCATGTGGTACATTTCGGGGTAAAAAAACACTATCGCCTGTACTCAAATGGAACTTATCTTCACCAACCTGGAAGTAGTAGGCGCCATCTAAAACATAAAATATCTCGTCTTGCAAGGGATGCACATGCAATGGAGTACCCCGGCCTTGCGATAAACTTGTTTGTTCAAAAATAGCCAGGTCTCCGTCGGTATCACTGCCAGATACTTTCACATCCATTATATTTGAATTGACCCCTTTTAATTTAATATGCCCATGTATGCGGCCCTCTCCCGCACCTATTTTAAATCCTTTGTTTACCCGCATAAATCTCTTTACATCTATAGAAAAGGACGTTAAAGGCATTGCAGCAAAAGCTAACATGGCAGTAATGAAATTATTTCTTTTCATGGCAAAGCGGTTTTACATTGGTTTATAAAAAGAAACCCGTTAATATCTTACCTCATTGATATAAAAGTAGTTATAATTATTCAGTTACGCTAATCCTACGTATTCTTACGTAATCGGGGTACCGTTTTAGTTGATATATATATTCCGAGGGCTTTAATATTGCCTGCAACCTTTACCGGTTAGATGGGCATACCGAAAGGTCGCGGCGCGAGGTCATAGGATATTATTTCATTTGCAAACGTTGCTCTGTTATGGTAAATGACAGTTAAGAAACTATCTGAATCAGAATTTTCAAAATGCTTGAATTTTCAGAATTAAACACATCACATTCCGGACATTCTTAAATTCTGAAAATTCTGATTCAGACAATTTACCTCAACCCCTTTTCTTTTAAAAACTTCACCAAAGCGGCAGGATGGTCTGTTTGTAAACCTTTTAAACCTGCTACAAGGGCTTTGTTCCAATCCGCAGGGCCTTCACCTACACTTTGGATATCAGGCCAAACCGGGATGTGGTATTCTCCGGCCAAGGCCACCATATCAGCAGTGTATTGGTTATAAGATCCGTCAAGAATATCGGGGTGATACTGATCAATGAAGCTTTTCATGCCGGCAGTATTTTTAACACTATCGGGCAGGCTCAGCATCAGCGGCATTTTGGGGGCAGCTTTTCGCCAGCCTGTAAACTGAGCCGCGCTGTTGATATAAACCAATATCTGTTTTTCCATGCCATATTCTTTGATCGTTTGGTAAGCCTGTTCGGGGTCTGCAGCCTTAAAATCAAGGTAGATCCCTATCCGGTTTTTACACAATTGCAGGATCTGCTTAAAGGTTGGGATCCGAAATACCTCTTTGCTTGCAGTGTCCTTGCTTTTTACCTTTAACTGCAATAGCTCCGCAAGTGTAAAATCCTTCAGTTGGCCTTTGCCATCAGTCATGCGGTTAATGCTGCCATCATGCATGCTTACCAGCTCACCATCTTTGGTGGTACGCAGGTCTATCTCTACATAATCCGCCTCATTTTTTATTGCCTCCTTATACGCTTCAAGCGTGTTCTCCGGATAAATGACGTGATCGCCGCGGTGGGCAGCGACTATAAACTTATGCCTTGAAACAGGAGCCGGGTTGGCCTGCCACCCATCACCGGGTAGCAGCCATAGTAAACCCAAAATTGTTAATAGTTGAAAACGCATCGTTATTTATTTTTTACCTGTAACACTACTTATCGCATCCCCCACCTCATGACCTGCCGCGGCCTTAAAATTAAAGCCCAATAAATTGGCTATGGTTTGAGCCAGCTGCTTATGATAAGTTGTTTCACCTTGTTTCATTTCGCCCGAGGCAGGCGTATCCGGACCGATAACTGCAAACCAGGTTTGCTCTGAATGCAACACGTCCGACCCATGGTCATGCCATTTCTTCATCGGCTCATCTCCCCTGCCGTGGTCACAGGTGATGATCAGGGTAGTTTTGTTTTTATATGCCGGTTCTGATTGGATATAATCCCAAAGTTGTTTTATAAAGCCATCTTCCTGTTTAATGCGATCAAGGTAAAATTTATAATTGCCTGCATGGGCCATATCATCCGGTTCATCAAACGATACATATAAAGCACGCGGCTTGTATTGCACCATGTAATTTTTGGCAAACTCAAATGTCAGGAAGTCGATGCGGGTTGAATCGCTGATATAACGCGGTGCTTCCAATTGCAGTTCATTCAAGTATTTCAGGCGGTTGTTCATACCAGGAACATCCAGAGGCATAAAACCGGCGTTAACTAAAATACCGGCACGTTTCGGGCTTAAGATCTGCGAAAAACGTTCCCACGATGCAAATGCGGCTACCTTGTTTTCAAAACCTTTTTGCTTATTCAGAAATTCAAGCAGGTTCATGTTGGGGTTATAGATCCCATCGTTGGTATTCATGCGCTTATCCGGGAACCCAGTAAATATTTCATTATATCCCGGGTATGAAAAATGATAGGGGTTGGCTACTTCATCTTTACTCCCCAGATCGCGGTTTCCGTAAAGCTGACCTTTTTCAACCAAAGTACTCCAAAAGAAGGGCATCAGCAGTTTACGACGGTCAGCGGGTGCGTCGGCCCAGAAATTTTTACGCACCTCATTTTTATCATGCGTATCATTTGAATTGATGATGGCCGAATCGGCACCACGGAAAACCTCCTGCCAGCGTAAACCATCGATGGTGACAATAACTACATTTTGAGTTTTGCGCGTTTGCGCAAAGAGGGGGGTAAAAGATGCTGAAAACAGCATCACTAAGATCAGCTTTTTCATAGGTTGTGTTTAATCAATAAAGGCCCCAAACTAAGGGGCCTTTATATAGTGTTATTTACGGTTTGTTATTTAAGCAACCACATGATGCCATTGATATCATCACTGCCGCCAAACTGGCTTGTTAACGCCGCTTTGTAATTTGTAGCGTTAACAGTACGCTCTGACTGCGGATATTCAAAACGTGTAGGGATACGGCTGCTATTACCCGTCCCCGGCCCGGTAGTGAATGCAGGTACACCTGTACGACGATAAGTGAAATATGACTCAAGGCCTGAGTGACGGAACAACGCGAGATATTTTTGCTGTAATATTTGTGTAAGACCTGTTGCACCGTCGGCATATTTTACAGCAGGTTGCGCATAGTAGGTTGTCCAGTTAACAGTAACCGGGAACACATCATAGCTCGACTGATCGGCTGGACCTTTGGTTGCGCCCGGTCTGTAAAAGTATGCCGAAAATATACTTGAACCGGCAACTGTTGGGATACCATAATACTGGTACGATGCCTGGATACCATTAATATAATAGGTTTCGGCATTGCCTGTTGCCCAGCCGCGGTTAATACCTTCGGCAATATTGAACATCAATTCAGGGTAGCCTATCTGGATACTTGGCTCGCCTATATAAGTTGAATAAAAGTGTTTACGGTTAATGAACGAGTAGCGCTGTAAGGTTGCATTGTTATACATCACACCAAGGTCAAGACCCGGATCGGCACCTACAAATGAATCAAAACTTGTTGGGCTTTGTTTCAGCGTATCAACCAAATAACGTGAAGGCTCTGCAGTTACAAAAACCCTTGGATCTTTAAATTTAGTAAGCAAACCGATATAAGTTGCCGATGAGTTTTGCCTTGATCCGTTTTGACCAAAGTTATCCGGGTTTTGAGGATAGTAGTTACTCGGCGCTACAAATTTATATTGCAGGTTATCGTCATTGCTGGTCATCAGCGGGTATTTAGTTGGATTACCAACAATAGCGGCAAATTGTGCTTTTACATCAATATCAGCTGTTTTTTTACTTAATGCAAGTAATAACCTGATGTGGAAACTGTTTACAGTTTTTTGCCACTTTGTAAGATCATTACCAAAGTAGATATCGTTTGACAAAGCGGCACCAACCCCTGTACCGCCCGAATTTGGATCGGCAATCAGTTTGGTTAAGTCGGCATTAGCGGCTTCAAGCCATGCTAAACATTGTACCATTACATCTTTCTGCGCATCATATTTGGGAGTAAGGTTATCCAGGCCTTTCAACGCATCGGTCATTGGAATATCACCTTCTTCGAGGCTCATTTTGCTGAAGAAGTAAGCCCTGAAAAATTTACCCATAGCTTCATACGGGTTAACGGCAGCGCCACCGGTTGCTGCAGCACGCTGCTCCATTACTACTACGTTTTTTAACGTGTTGTAATAGTTATCGCCACCGTCGGCAAAGGCATCATAACGGTTATTGCCATAATAATCGTAGTTATAAAGGTAATATTGCGAATAGATCTCATTGCTTGATTGTGGCAAATCAGCCATCTTATTAAGGATCCCGTTGAATAATAATGATGCCGGCACAACGCTTGGTACATTATTATTTTTGGTAAGGTCCTCAAAACTTTTCTTACATCCGGTTACTGTTAGCAAAGCAAACGCCGGCAGTATTAAAATTCTAAATATCTTTTTCATAATCATCGTATGTTTTATTAGAATGATACATTTAAGTTAAAACCATAGCTACGTACTGTAGGCGACTGCAATACAGTTGAAGAAGTAGCATAGTTATACTGATCTAAATCCACATCCTTGAAGCGTTTGTCTCCGTAGAAGTATAGCAGGTTACGGCCATAAACCGATACCGATGCTTTTTTGATGAATGATTTATCAAGCCATGCTTTAGGGAAATCATAACCAAGGGTTACTTCACGAAGTTTTGAGAAGGTTTTGCTCATCAGGTTTGACTCGTCGACATTGTAATATTTACTTACATAGTCTTGAACCAATACTGTTTTGCCGTTAGGAGCATATTGCAAAGCACCGTAGTTAATAATTTTACCGGTAGCAGGGTCATAGTTTATAGCAGCACCGTTTGATACAGTTACACCTTGGCCCACATAGCTGCCGTTATAGCCTGCTTTGCCAAAGTTTTGCCAGTCTTTATAACGGGCATCACCCAAAGCACCTGTAGCGGTTTCGATGTTTGCACCGCCACGCATGGTTTTGTTGTGCATGTAGTCGATGATCACGCCACCAACCGAACCGTCAAACTGGAAACCGAAATTGATGTTTTTGTAATGCAGTTTGTTGGCAAAGCTCCATTGGTATTTAGCATTTTCGTTACCCAAATACTGGGCAACAGGTAATGCTAATGGTTTACCGGCGGCATCGTTGATGATTTGGCCCTGCGGGGTTCTTGCAAAAGCAGTTCCATATAGTTTGTCGGTACGGTCTCCTTTTTTGAAGAATGTTTTGTAAGCGTCCTGACCCGGAGGCAACTCTTCATAAACGTCTTTAAAGGTAGCTACGTTAACTAAAACATTCCAGCTAAAACCGCCAAGATTTTTGATAGGGGTGCCTTCTAATGAAAACTCATAACCGGTTTTCCTGGTTTTTAAAGCGTTAAGATATAAAGTGGTGTAACCAGTAGCCGTTGAAATTGAGTTAGCTAAAATTTGCGGACCGTCAATATATTGGAAAGTAGTAGCTGATAAACCTAAACGATTTTGTAAGAATTTGATATCGAAACCTTCTTCGTAGTTAACGCGAGTTGAAGTTTTGATATTTGGCTGATACAAAAAGTCAGATGCAGAAGCTGCCGGTTGGCTGTTATAGGGTTTACTGGTTAAGTAGAACGGGTTAAGCTGATAACTTGGGCCGTTATAAGGCGAGTTATAAGTACTGCCGTAACCAAGCGGATTTAAGAATAACGGGTTTGAATTTGGATTGCTGGTAGTTGTTGAACCGCCATAAACCGAAATAGCGTTAAATGGGGCAGGGCCAATTGTTGAACTTGAAGCATCGGCTTTTACTGTTGAGTAAGATGCCCTTGCTTTTAAGAATGAGATAACCTCGGGCAGTTTAACGTAATCAGAGATCACTGTAGCTGCCGATACACTTGGATAGTAATAAGTAGTTACGTTTTGAAAAGCCGACGATTTATCAATACGGCCGGTGCTTGATAAGGTAGCATATTTACCAAATGTAGCGTCAATTGAGTAGTAACCGCTTAACACACGTTCGGCTGATGAGAAGTTGGTTGACTGTACAGCGTTTTTCGAGTTACTGAAAGCGTAAACTTCCGGCACGTTCAAATAATCTGTTGATGTCCAGCTGGAGTTGTAGTTGAAGCTACGCAGGTTTGAACCAACTAAACCTGATAAGTTCACGAAGTTTTTGATCGTGTAGTTGTAGTTAACAAATAACTCGGTGTTGTTATCAAACAGGTTACGACGGTCTTCGCGGTAATCGCCCTGGTTACCTTCACGGCCATAAGGGTGGGCCGAAAATGGAAGGTCTTCAGTACGAAGGATGTTATACGTATCAATTTGTGAGCGCAAAGTAACATTTAAGTTATCGTTGATTTTGAAGTTACCTGACAAGTAACCGTAAACGTCGTTTTTGTAATGGCCGCGGGTCCATTTTTGAGTTAACAGGTAAGGGTTATGGTAACGGGTGTACTCGGCAAATACCGATTGTACGCCTTCTTTACCTGGCTGCCAAATAGCTTTGATATCCGGTGCGTTGATATTCCAGTCGGCACCTGTCCATACAGCAATGTTATAGATAATACTGTTAGGGCCGTATTGCACATCTGGAAAGTTATCAGTTGATTGCCTGTTAAAATCAACGTTCGCTTCAAATTTCCAACGCTTTGTAGGAGTGAACTGAGCGTAAAAGTTAGCATTGGCTATATCAAGGTATTGAGAAGGGATATAGCTTGTCTGGTGCTGTTGTGAAACTGAAAAACGGGTTACATAAGTATCACCAACCGAACCTAATGATATGTTATTGTTGGTTTGGTAACCGGTTTTCAAAAAGTTTTTCAGGTTGTCTTTACCACGTGCAACCCATGGAGTGCCCTGGCGCACGCCGTTAACAACCGGGCTGTCATATTGCGGGATTAACTGACCTGCAAAGTAAGGGCCCCAAACGTCGTAATCGCTGTCCACACCACCTGGTGCACCACCTTTACCATCAACAAAGGTATAAAAAGTGTTTTCACCCGGACCAAACAAGCTTTGGGTACGAGGGAAAGCAAGGAAGCCCGTATTCATTACCGTACTGCTGTTAATATCAACTGTCAAGCCTTTTTTGTTTTTCTCGCCTTTCTTAGTGGTAATTAAAATCGCACCGTTTTGTGCACGGCTACCATATAGTGCGGCTGCAGACGGGCCTTTTAACACTGTATAGGTCTCGATATCATCAGGGCTGATGTTATAGGTATCAGTATTAATAGGAAAACCGTCAACAACATATAATGTAACCGAGTTACCCCTGATCAATACAGATGGGTTACCCAAAAGTTCGGCCGAAGGGCCTACTGATAAACCGGCCACTTTACCTGTTAAACCTGTAATAGGGTTAGGGTCGCGGGCCATGGTAACATCGGCACCGTTTACTGATTGGGTTGAGTAACCGATACGCCTGGTTTCTTTCTTTACACCAAGGGCTGTCACAACAACCTCATTTAAAGCCTTGCTATCGCCAATCATAGTTACGTTTATGGTTGTTTTGTTATCAACTACAACGTAAACCGGCGCGTAACCTACAAATGAGTAAATGAGTGTTTGACCGGCAGTTGCCGTAATACTGTAACGGCCATCAATATCGGTAACAGTGCCTTTATTTTGTTCTTTAATTCTTACGCTTACGCCCGGCAGGGGCAAGTGTTTGTCATCGGTAACAGTACCGCTTATTTTGGTTTGTCCGAATAAAATAGATGGAGCTACGCAAAATAACAAAACCGTTATTACGGTTTTTAATCTCTGGTAAATCTTGTTCATCTGCTAAAGTTTAAGGGTGAAATAGTTAAATTTTTCATACAGCAATACTAAACTTTGTTTATTATTAGTAAACCAACTTAGTATTAAGCTATACTTAACTTGATGTTCACCCTGTGTTAAGCAGGTGATTTTTATAACAGGCAGATTATAAATTAATCACAAAAACTTAATATGATATTATTCATTTACCACTTGCAGATGCGCCAGGGCAATTGCTTTTAAATGATCAAGGTTATTTACGGGTACATGCATTTCCTTGGCCATGTCGTCCCAGTACCGCAGTCTGATGATAAGTTCAGCATCCTGGTTTAATTCAAATTCTGCAGCTTCGGCCGCAGTCATCACGCCTCCCTGAAATTCGAGGGTGGCTTTACTGGCATCCGACAGGCGATTATAGTATTCGGGATATTTATAAGTAAGATATCTTTTGGCAATTACATGGCCCTGCACCAGGTTGGCAACCCGTTCAGAAAACCCACGCTCCAACAGGTAATCGGCACCCAGGCGCTCATGGTCAACATTGCCCATGCCATCCATACTTCCTGCTTCTTCAGCATCAGCACAAAGATGCCCTATATCATGAAAAAACGCGGCAAGTACAACCTCATCGTCATAGCCCTCAGCCTCCGCAAGCGAAGCTGCCTGCGACATATGCTCCAGTTGAGAAACAGGCTCCCCTATATAATCGGCATCGCCAAATTTTTCGTATAAAGAAAACACTTCATCAACCACAGCGTTCGGATTATATTGAGATGGTGCCATGCAATTAAAATTTTTAGGTGCAAATAAACAGCATGCAGATTAGGTAATTATTAAATATTCATGAAATATATCAATCAGAACCCATATTTAACATTAAATTTTAATACAACAGGGCCGCTTATCTTGCTAAAGATAGGCAATTTCAAAACGCACGTATTGTTATTGAAACTTAACTAATACAACAATATTATATAAATATCCGTTAACATTTACACTATACTGTTCAAAGCGTAACAAAAAAATCATTTTGGATAAATAGCCTGATTAATTACTTTGCGCACCAAATAACCTGCTATAGATGGAAGAAGACATACTGATACAGATCAGTAACCGGATAAAAGAACGCCGCCGGGAAAAAAATATAACCGTACAGGAACTTGCTATAAGGGCTAACGTAAGTAAAGGCCTGATATCCCAAATTGAAAACAGCCGTACCATTCCATCGCTTATCGTACTGATAGATATTATTAAAGCACTGGAGATAGATTTGAACGAGTTTTTTAAAGATATGCGTTCAAAAAGCGATCATCTCCCAGTTTTGGTAAAGCGCAAACACGAATACGATCATTTTGAAAAAGAACATGCCGATGGTTTTCATTACCAGCGCATCTTTACACAATCAATAAGTCAAAGTACTGTTGATATCGTAATATTGGAGCTTGAACCCGATGCCTCCCGTCCGCTTGTTGAAACCGAAGCATTTGAATATAAGTATATCCTATCCGGCCAGGTTGCTTACCGGTTTAATGACGATACCGTAACCCTTAACCAGGGCGACAGCATGCTCTTTGACGGGCGCATCCCCCACACTCCAAAAAACATGGGCGATACCACGGCGAGCATGCTGGTGGTATACTTTTTTGAAGAGAAGAAGTAGTTTAGTGAATGGTTGATTGGGTTGATTAAGTGAGTGGTGAATTGGATATAGAATAATACACTTTTATCAACAGAAAAAACTCCGGTTAGTGCGTCCACTCGGTAGGTGCTTTGCCAAATTCTTTTTTAAACGAATGGGAAAAATGGGCCAGGCTTTCAAATCCTAAATCGAGGTAAATTTCAGATGGTTTACGGTTTTTGTTTTCGATGAGGTGGCGCGCCTCCGCAAGTCGCCTGGTTTGCAGCCAATGTCGGGGCGAAGTATCAAAAGTTTTTTGGAAATCACGTTTAAATCCCGCAAGGCTCCGGCCGGTAAGTTGCGCGAATTTCTCGACAGGTACGTTAAAATGAAAATTGCTGAGCATAAATTTTTCCAGGTCGATTTTATGAGGCTCCGAAAAATCGAACAGGAAATCTTTAAGCTCGGGCATAGTATGTAGTAATAAGTGTACGGCTTCCCTTACTTTCAGCATGCCCAGTTGTTTGGTTATTTTTTCGTTGGGATGGTGTACATAAGGAATCACAGATTGAAAAAAGCCCCGCAGAAATTCACTTTCGGGGATTTTGATATTGGGCTGACCGGTGTATTTCCGTCCCGGCTCTATCTGTTCTTCCAGGGCAAGCTGCCGCAGCATATCTTCTTTCAGGCAAATGATGATAGTTTGATAGTCACCGCCATCAACGGGCATTTTGACGAGTTCGCCCAATTGATTTTTACGGATCAGCATCATTTCGCCGCCCTTCATCGAAATTTTTTGATTTGCGGTTTCGATGCTGAATTGCCCTGAAACCTGTAATACCAGGGTGCTATGCTCAAAAAAACCTACCTTTTCCTTTCTCATCCTCGAGAAAAAAGAATAAAAGATTACGCCTGGAATTATTTCGGTTGGATTGGTCACTATGTAAATATATAAAACAGGAGGGGCTTATGCAGCCCCGTCCATTTATCGTTGCAGGTATGTACCACCTAATATTGCCCCCTGGGCAAAAGCGGTGTTGAGTGTATTCATTTCCTCAGCACTAAATTCAATTTGCATGGCCTGTATATTTTCCGGCAGGCGCGATCTGCGGCTCATGCTTACCAGCGGCATAATGTTATCGCCCTGAGCGTTTACCCATGCAATGGCAAGTTGGGTAGGCGTGTAGCCTTTGTCGCCGGCCATTTGTTTTAGTACTTCAACTTTTTCAAGGTTCTTCACCAGGTTTTCTCCCTGGAAACGTGAAAAGTGATTATGATAGCTATCTGCCGGAAGCGGCGCTTTCATATCGCCCGTAAGTAAACCTTCGGCGGTATTGGCAAATGCTACTACGCCAATGCCCAGTTCTTTAGCAGTAGGCAGCAGATCGTTTTCAATTTGCCTGTCAGCTAATGAGTAGCCTATTTCCAGCGCGGCTACCGGGTGTATGCTGTTGGCTTTGCGTAACTGATCGGCTGTAATTTCAGAAACACCAAGGTGGCGTACTTTACCTTCCTTAATCAGATCTGCAACGGTACCTATCACATCCTCCACCGGTACGCTGTTATCCAGGCGGCATGGCTGATACAGGTCGATAGTATCGATACCTAATCGCACTAACGAATAATTGATGAAGTTTTTAATAGCTATAGGGCGAAGGTCTAAGCCAAGCCATTGCCCATTATAAAAGATAGCGCCAAATTTTACGCTGATAAACGCGTCATCCCTGCGGCCTTTAATGGCCTTGCCTACCAATAACTCATTATGACCGGCGCCATAAAAATCGCCGGTGTTTAAAAAGTTAATGCCACTATCTAAAGCTGCCTGTATGGTAGCGATACTTTCGTTTTCATCATTGGCCTTGCTACCCCAAACTGATGACATGCGCATACAACCCAGGCCCAGTTTTGAAACCAGCGGACCGTTTTTGCCCAAGTTTATTTTCGTTATGTTCTCCATAGTTGATATTTAATTTAAAACAAAGATCAGGTATCTTGTTCATGGGTAAATTTCTTGCACGGCTCAATTTACTTGTCTGTATGGCTCAAATTTTTACGATAACTCTTTGTAAAACTCGCACACAAACTATGGGAACAAAATCGACCATTTACCACCTTAACCAAACCTTAACACTAACTTAGTTTAATTTTAATAAAATAAGTTTAGTATTGCTAAACATTATAAATGTTGTTATGAGTATAAAATTAGTGGTATTTGACATAGCCGGCACCACGGTTAAAGACGATCATGAAGTTAGCAAAGCTTTCAGGGCTGCCATGCAAAAGTCCGGTTATGAAGTTGGACTGGAAAAAATAGATCCGCTGATGGGGTATGAAAAAACCCTCGCTATCCGCAAAATGCTTACTGAACACGAGACTGATCAATCAGTTATTACGGACGAGCTGGTAACCACTATCCACAAAGAATTTGTGCAGCAAATGATTAACTTTTACCAGTTTGAGCCGGGTATTGAGCCGTTGCCAAACGTAGAGGAAACGTTTGCTAAACTGCATGAGCAGGGCGTTAAAGTTGGTATCAATACCGGCTTCTCGCGCGATATTGCTGATACCATTGTTAACCGCCTGCAATGGCAGGAAAAAGGGCTGATCGATTACGTTGTTGGATCGGACGAAGTTGAACTTGGTCGCCCGCACCCCTTTATGATCCAAAAAATGATGCTTGAGGCCGGCATAATTGATGCTTTGGAAGTTGCTAAAGTGGGGGATACCGAGGTTGATGTACGCGAAGGGCAAAACACCGGCTGCAAATACACTATAGGTGTAACCACTGGTATTTTTACCCGTGCCGAGCTGGAAACCTATGATCCTACCCATATTATTGACGATATTGCACAAGTAGTTGAGATCATAAACCAATAGTATAATGAGGCTGATTGAAAGTTTACGTGCAAAAGTAGCCCAATTGCCTTATACACTGATTTCAGTTTTGGCAGCGGTTTCAGCCTTCGGAACGTATACATCCATGTATGCCTTTCGTAAGGCATTTGCAGCGGCAACTTTCACAGGTCATGAGTATTTTCATGTTGATTATAAAGTTTGGCTGGTTATAGCTCAGGTTATAGGCTATATGAGCAGCAAATTTTACGGCATAAAATTTATAGCCGAAGTTAACAGCAAAACCCGCGCCCGTTATATTTTAACCCTTATCGGGATTGCCTGGGCGGCGCTGCTGGCCTTTGCTTTTGTACCGGCCCCATGGAATATCGTGTTTCTTTTTATCAACGGTTTCCCGCTTGGCCTTATCTGGGGACTGGTTTTTGGTTATTTGGAAGGCCGCCGCTCAACAGAGTTCATGGCCTCGGTATTATCCATCAGCCTCATTTTTGCGTCGGGTTTTGTAAAAACAACCGGACGAACTTTAATAACCGGTTTCCATGTAAACGAATACTATATGCCATTTTTAACAGGGGCGGTGTTTGTGTTGCCGCTTTTATTTTTTGTAGGTTGTATGGAGCTTATCCCTGCCCCTACCGCCGAAGATAAACGTCTGCGTTCGGAACGTACACCGATGAATGCAGCAGAGCGTAAACAATTCGTCATCCGTTTCTTGCCGGGTATTATCCTCACGCTCATTGTTTATGTATTACTCACCATTATGCGCGATGTGCGCGACAATTTTGAAGTAGAGATCTGGGCCAGCCTGGGCATTAAGGATAACAGCATCTTTACTACTACCGATATTAAAATTTCGCTGGTGGTTTTAGTCGCCATGAGTTTACTGATCCTTGTACGAAAAAACCTTCGTGCTTTTAGTATCATCCATTTAATGATCATTGCCGGTTGCGCGCTGGTAGGTATATCAACCATCCTGTTTACCCTTAAAATGGTAAGCCCAACCTTATGGATGACCTTGGTAGGCCTTGGCTTATACATGGGCTACGTTCCCTACAATGCTATATTTTTTGAGCGGATGATAGCATCGTTCCACTATAAAAGCAACGTGGGCTTTATCATGTACATGGCCGATTCGATGGGCTACCTTGGCAGTGTTAGTGTTTTGCTGGTAAAAGAACTTGGTCGCCCCTCAATAAGCTGGGGTGCCTTTTTCCGGGAAGGCGCAATGACGGTAGCCATTGTTGGTGGAATTTGCGGTATTTTATCGCTCATTTACTTTTTGCAAAGCGCTGCCCGTGATAAAAAAAAGATAATTGCAGATGAAACTGATGAGCAACAAACGCTAACTTTCAATCCAGCCAATTAAATCAATTGAGGTTTGAACAATTCAAACCAGTGAACTAATGAACTATTGAACTAATGAACAACAATAAAAGTGCAATAATCATAGGCGCAGGCATTGTAGGCTTGGCTACGGCCCGCGCTTTGGCCATTCGCGGCTATAAGGTAACGGTATTTGAGCGCAATGAACGCGCGGTGGGCGCTTCCATCCGTAACTTTGGTATGGTATGGCCGATAGGCCAGGCTACAGGGCCAATGTTTGAGCGCGCCATGCTATCAAAAAGCATTTGGAAAAAAATTTGTACCGAGGCTAAGATCTGGCATAATGAGGTTGGTTCGCTACACCTTGCTTATCACGATGATGAACTGCAGGTAATTGAAGAGTATGTAGATGTAAACAAGCAATACCGTGATTGCGCTGTGCTAACTCCAGGCGAAGCTGTTTCAAAATCGCCGGCAATCAATACCGATGGATTGAAAGGCGCCCTGTGGAGCGGTGAGGAAATGATTGTTGAATCGCGGGTAGCCATCGGGCAGGTGGCAGCTTACCTCGCCGAAAAATTCGGTGTCGAATTTCACTGGAACACCGCTATCAGCCGCATTGAACATCCAAAGGTAAGTTCAGGCACCCAAAGCTGGGAAGCCGACGAGATCTATATTTGCAGCGGCGCCGATTTTGAAACGCTTTATCCTGAACTATTCGCGCAAACACAGATCACCAAATGCAAACTCCAAATGATGCGTCTTGTTACTCAACCTGATGAATGGCGCATTGGACCTTCACTATGCGGTGGTTTATCCATGATCCATTACCCGGGTTTCCAGGCCGCAGCTTCATTGCCTGCTTTGCGTAAACGCTATGAAGAACAGTATGCTACCCACCTGAAATGGGGCATCCATGTTATGGTATCACAAAACGGCAGCGGCGAGCTTACCATAGGCGATTCGCACGAATATGGTTTGGTTCATGACCCGTTTGATAAGGAATTTATTAATAATTTGATAATTGAATACTTACATACATTCGCCAATTTTAAAGATTGGAAAATGCTGCAGTCATGGCACGGCATCTATCCTAAAATGACCAACGGCGCGTATGAGCTTATCGTTGACATTGAGCCCGGGGTAACCCTCATCAATGGCCTCGGCGGTAACGGCATGACCCTGTCATTTGGCTTGTGCGAGCAGGAGATCGCCAGGCGGAAGGACGGTTAGTTTTTTAGACCATAGTCCATGGATTGAAAAAACTGCATATCTTGGTTTTTCAATAAGCCAACCATGGCTTATTGGCTATACTATTGACAAAAACAATAACCAGGTCTATGAACTTTCGACCATAGACTAAAAACAAAAAACCATGGTCTATGGACACTATCGACCATGGACTAAAAATAAAACTATGTCTGATTCAAGGAGAGATTTTCTTAAAAAAGCAGCCCTGTTAACCGGTGCAGCCGGCCTCGCCAGCATTTTACCCGAATCTATTCAAAAAGCAATGGCCATTAACCCGGCACCGGGCAGCACTTACCTGGATGCAGAGCACATTGTGATCCTGATGCAGGAAAACCGCTCGTTTGACCATACTTACGGGATGCTTAAGGGAGTACGTGGTTACAACGACCCACGCGCTATCGATCTGCCTAACAAAAATAAGGTTTGGCTGCAATCGAACAAAAAAGGCGAAACCTATGCTCCATTCCACCTTGACATCAAAAATACCAAAGCAACCTGGATGAGCTCATTGCCGCATTCATGGAGCAACCAGGTTAATGCACGTAACGATGGCAAGTTTGATCAATGGCTTAACGTTAAACGCAACGGCATTAAGGAATATTCTAACATGCCTTTAACCATGGGTTTCCACAACCGCGAGGATATCCCGTTTTACTATGCACTTGCCGATGCCTTTACCGTTTGCGATCAAAACTTTTGCTCATCCCTGACAGGTACAAACCCAAACCGGTTGTATTTCTGGAGTGGTACTATCCGTGCCGAACAGCATGAAAACTCCCTTGCACACGTTTGGAACGATGATATGGATTATGGTACCCTGAACTGGGCTACCTTCCCCGAGCGATTGGAAGATCATAATATATCATGGAAACATTACCAAAATGAAATTGCCATTGATACCGGCTTACAGGGTGAAGAAGATCCATGGTTATCAAACTTCCAGGATAATCCACTGGAGTTTTTTGGTCAGTACAATATTAAACTGTACGATAAACATATCGCCCACCTGCAAAAAAGATCAACAGCTTTACCTGATGAGATAACTGCCCTTGAAAAACAAATTGCTGCTTTGCCGGCCGGCGATGCACATATAGATCATTTACAAAAGCAACTTAAACAAAAACAACGCGACCTGGACAACATCAAAAAGGATATGGCAAACCTTGATCCGGGGAAATTTGCAAGCCTGTCGCAGCGCGAAAAAAACCTTCACCAGAAAGGTTTCGTAACCAATACCAATGATCCGCACTATCGTACTTTAAGTCCGCTGAAATATAATGACGAAGGCACCGAACGCGAAGTTTTAGTACCTAAAGGCGATGTTTTGCACCAGTTCCGTGCGGATGTTAAAAGCGGTCAATTACCAACCGTAAGCTGGCTATCGGCGCCCGAGCATTTTTCTGACCATCCAAGCTCGGCCTGGTACGGTGCATGGTATGTATCTGAAGTGCTGGACATCCTTACCCAAAATCCCGAAGTTTGGAAAAAGACTGTTTTCATTTTAGCTTATGATGAAAATGATGGTTACTTTGACCACGTCCCTCCTTTCACCGCGCCTAATCCGCATAAACCGGGGACCGGCAAGGTATCAGCAGGTATCGACCCAAGCGTTGAATTCGTTACTTTAGAACAGGAAAAAAGCGCGCAATAACTTCCCGGAAGTATTTGATCGTGAAAGCCCTATCGGTTTAGGCTTCCGTGTGCCGTTGGTAATTGCTTCACCATGGAGCCGCGGCGGCTGGGTAAATTCGGAAGTGTTTGACCATACTTCAACCCTGCAATTTTTAGAGAACTTTTTAAGCCACAAAACCGGTAAAAAAGTAACCGAACCTAATATCAGCCAATGGCGCCGTACAGTTTGCGGTGATCTTTCAAGCGTTTTCCGTCCATATAATGGCGAGAAGATCGAGAATCCGGAATTTGTTGCAAGGGAAGCATTTTTGGAGAGTATTCATAAAGCTCAATTCAAAAAACTCCCTTCGGACTATAAGCTGCTGACTCCCGATGAAATTGCGCAGATCAATAAAGATCCGCATTCATCCCCATATATGCCCCAACAGGAAAAAGGCATTAAACCTTCATCGGCACTGCCCTACCAGCTTTATGCCGATGGTAAATTAAGCGCTGATAAAAAATCGTTTGAGATCAAATTTACTGCGAGTAACAAAGCCTTTGGTGCAAAAGCGTTGGGCTCACCATTTAACGTATATGCTCCCGGCAAATATGCTACGATGAATGATCCGCAGAAAATGGAAGACCTGCGTACCTGGGCCTATACCGTTAAAGCCGGCGATACCCTGGCAGATGTATGGCCGCTGCATGAATTTGAAAACGGCGAATATCATTTACGCACCTATGGCCCTAACGGCTTTTTCCGCGAGTACCGGGGTAATACTGCCGATCCGCTGGTTGATGTTGTTTGCGAATACGAGCAGGTTGCCGGTAAGTTAACAGGTAACATCTCCCTGAAAATAACAAATCATACAAGTAAGGCCCAAACTATTACGGTAACAGATCATGGCTACAAAACTCCCGATCATAAAGTTGCTGTAAAGGCAGGCTCAGGCGCAACCATTGCATTAACCTTAAGCAAAAGCCATAACTGGTATGATTTCAGTACAAAAGTTGACGGCTTTGATAAATTCGGTAAACGCTTTGCAGGTCGGGTTGAAACAGGTAAATCAAGCTTCAGCGATCCGTCAATGGGAAAAGCATTAGCATAATATTTAAACTTACTAAAAAGTAAAAAAGCCAGACTGCTCAGTCTGGCTTTTTGCATTTTAAGCCTTCCATTTCTTTTTGGATCTTGAAAGCTGTTAAAAATAAAAAAATGTAGAGGCGCATAATTGTGTCTCCCGGAGGACAAGTCGATTTAAAAGTGCTCCAATCGCCGTAAATTGCAAGCGGGAGACGTAATTATGCGGCTCTACAATCGAAAAAAATTTAAACAATCTTTCAGAAACGGTTCAGATAAAACTTCTTTTAATCGCCAGTAGCTCCGGTTTTATGAATTGCCGATGACATTGATTTTGTAACCCACTATTGCACTTTTTAAAACAACATTATACATTCGCGTAATCAGTTACATAATTAGTTACTTATTAACATGGAGTTTTTTAATAAAGTGGGTAAGATGGCCATAGGTAGCAGGTTGAGGATGCTTACCGAAACTATCAGCGAAGACGCGGCACGCATTTACAAGTTATATGATATCGACTTTCAGCCTAAATGGTTCCCGGTTTTTTATGTATTGCAGGATGGCGGCGAATTTACAATTACCTCAATAGCCAGGGAGATTGGTCACTCCCACCCTTCTGTAAGTAAGATTATTGCCGAAATGGTGAAGAACGGTTTTGTTATTGAGAAAAAGGATAAGGCTGATGGCAGGCGCAACATGGTAAGCCTGTCGGCTAAAGGGCTTGAGGTTGGAAAAAAAATCCAGGACCAGTATGCAGATGTGACTAATGCCGTTGAAGAACTTTTAGCCCAGGCGAATCATGACCTATGGAAAGCCATTGAAGAATGGGAATACCTGCTGGAACAAAAATCATTGCTGCGCAGGGTACAGGCTCATCAAAAAATAAGGGAGAGCAACAAAGTACACATCGTGCCTTATGAACCTCAATATGCCGGGGCTTTTAAAGCATTGAACGAAGAATGGATTTCCAAATACTTTGTGATGGAAGAGGCCGATTATAAGGCCCTTGATAACGCCGACAGTTACATTATTAACAACGGCGGCCATATCCTGGTCGCGCTTTATAATAACGAACCCGTTGGCGTATGTGCTTTACTGAAAATGGACGATCCTGATTATGACTATGAGCTTGCTAAAATGGCCGTTTCGCCAAAGGCGCAGGGAAAAAATATAGGCTTTTTGCTCGGACAGGCTATTATTGAAAAGGCCAAAGCGCTTGGCAGCCATAAACTTTACCTGGAGAGTAACACTATTTTAAAGCCGGCCATCAGCCTGTATCATAAATTGGGCTTTGTTAAGGTAGCAGGCAGGCCTTCACCATACGAACGGGCCAATATTCAGATGGAACTTGAGTTGAAATGAAAAGCCAGTTAGCGGGTTTATTACTTCCCTCAATAGATATATTAACTATTGTATAACAATTGTGAATAAATTCAACAAACAGTTTATAGTATTTTTTGTTTCTTGCAATTGAAACTTAAACACTATATCTATATGAAACATAAAAAACTCCTGCTCCCTACCCTAATATACCTATTATCTTTGAAAAACTTCAAAAAACATCTTATCATTTGTCTGGGTATCTGCCTATTTTGCAGCACTGCTGTACAAGCCCAGTTTGGCGGTTTTGGGAAAGCCATATTGGATAAAGGAGCCGATATGGTATCGGGCGGTAGCCTTAATAAATTGCTGAAACAACCGCAGGCCATTACCACCAGTTTTAATGACGTTAACAAGACAGGCTCCAAACCACCATCGTTTATGGAAGGGCAGGTAGCCGAGCCTTTATACCTTTTGCCAAAAGCCCCCGGGGGCGGCTTTAAGCTTTGCGCCGGTTTTTATGAAATGACCAGCAAAAGCTATTGTCTGCATGCGGGTACCCGTGGCCCCAGTACAGGCGACGGGTATATGCTTGCACCGGTGCTGGGGCCAAAGCGCGATGTGGTGATACTGATATTAAAACATGCTGAAACTCATCCCGAGGTTGACCAGCATAGCATCCAGATATTATTATGGTCGATTATTGCACGCACCAGGTTTGTTGATATGGGGGCCGATATTAAGCTTACCGCGACCAGGCTGCTATCAGCTAATGAACTGTTAATGCTGGAAGGCGGTGCGCTGGGTGTATTGCCCGCCAGTGTAATGGATAAAGCCAAAAGCCAATTGCCGCCTGCGGTTCAAAGTGTTTTTGAGGCTGAAAACAATATCCGCCGATTAGCTGCCTCTGGTAATTCATCTTACGAAGAGATGGAAAAGTATGCCATGTTAGCCGGTTTGGCTCCGGCGCCTGATCCGGCGGTACCGTCAGGCATATGGTCATTACACCCTGATGGATATTACATCCGGTTTTATCCGCATAGCTATTCAAAAACCACTGTACAGATCTACGTACCGAAAGAACTCCTCAGCACAAAACCCGGTTTGGTTTACGACGGGCCTAATGGCATTGCCTGTCCGGCCAATGTAGGTTCGCAGCGCCTGGCTCAAACCAATGAACCGCTAAATCCTGATTATAATCAAAAATTAAAAACGATCTGTAATCAATAGATAGGGGAAAGGTTAAAGGGAAAAGGCGAAAGGTTTTGTTACTTTTCGCCTTTTTTTGCTGGTGACCAACGCTTTATTCTTAAACAACCGGCGGATGAAAATACTTCCCTGATGGTTACCCGCAATAACGTGGTGTAGAGACAACAGAACAGTCAAATACAACATTTACACTTAATTCAGATCTTTATGCTGAAACTCGGGTTTCAACAAGCTATTCATGGCCTTACGCAGCTTTATTACTTTAGGTACTGAAACATGGCTGATATATGGGCTATTCATATGCTGCCTGTAATACCCCTGGTGATAATTTTCGGCCGGATATAATACTTTAAACGGAACAACCTGTGTAACAATAGGGCTGCTGTAATGATGTGTAGCGTTAACTTTAGCTATTACGCTTTCCAAAGTTTTCTTTTCTTCAGGTGTCCGGTAAAATGCTACCGAGCGGTAATCGTCGCCTACATCAGGACCCTGCCTGTCTACAGTGGTTGGGTCGTGTGCATAAAAGAAAGCTTCGGCTAAAGCAGCGTAACTTATTTCGGCCGGGTTATAGTAAACCTGTACAGATTCGGCATGACCGGTATTTTTACCGCAAACATCCTCGTACGATGGATTTTTAGTTGTGCCGCCGGCATACCCGGCTACTACTTTATTAACACCCTTCAATTCATACAAACCTTCCGAAAGACTCCAGAAACAACCACCGGCAAAAGTGGCAACCTTTTCGCCCGCCTTTGGGGCAGGCAGGCTTGCAAAACCGTTTCCGCCGGTCTGCGCATCGGCACAGCCAAACAATATCAGCAGGCCAAGCAGGCATATATTTAACTTTTTTGTTAACATGATATTTTTAATTTAAATAGTTTAATTATTTAGCCGGAATAAACTTAAAAGCATATGAGTCCATGCAATAGCGCTTGCCCGTAGGTGCAGGCCCATCATCAAAAACATGGCCGAGGTGCAAACCGGTGCTGGCTTCAACTACCTCTTCGCGCACCATCCCATATGATGTATCCTTTACAATTTTGATCGCTTTTGGATCAATTGGTTTAAAAAAACTGGGCCAGCCTGTACCAGATTCAAACTTGGCATCCGAACTAAATAATGGTTTCCCGGTAGCAGCGCTTACGTATATCCCTTTTTCATGGTTATTCCAGTAAGGATTGTGGTAAGGCTGCTCCGTTCCTTTATTCACCAATATTTCATAGGCTTCCGGCGTTAATACCTGTTTCCAGTAACTGGCGGGTTTGGCCTGGGGATAGGTTTTGGTGTCAACAGTTCTATCGCCATGCGGAGTGCTTTGACTGCACGCGTTAAGGGCCAATAATATCAATGGGATAATAAACAAATTTATCTTTTTCATACGCTCTTTGTCGTAGATATACGAAGAACCTTACAGGCAGGTGAAAGTTATTCAGTCATTTAATTGTCTGAATTTATTATAGATAGCGCTGCCCTAAACTGCGTATTAAATACCCTACGTAAAAACACGTCATATAACTCTTTTTATTGTAGATCGGCTATCCTTATTTGCAACCCGGGAGAACGCACATAGTCCGTTGTTACCTTTCAACAATAACTCCAATAGCCGCCAAATTTTCGGTCCGGAAAAAATAAAAAACCTCGTAAGGATTCCCTCTCCTGCCCGACTAATGCACAAATCAAAACATCAATTTAATATGGGCTATAAACTTTTACACAAACCATTACCCACCAAATTGAGTTATGCAAACCCAAAACAGCACCAATCTTAACCATGATAAAAGCACCGGGCCCCGTGTCTGGGTAGCGCGACATGCCGACTATCTTTACAGCTATGCCCTTGCCCGCGTTAACGATGGCGAGTTAGCCCACGATCTTGTACAGGAAACCTTTTTAGCTGCGCTCGAACGTTTAAAAAAATTTGAGGGTAAAAGCACCGAACGTACATGGCTTACCGCCATACTCAAAAACAAGATTATTGATATTTACCGCAAAAAAGCATCCGCTTTTGTTAAAAAACCTGCGGTAACATTCGCCGAATATGAAACAGACGATTTTTTTGAACCTGATGCCCATAACTGGAAACCAGATCACCGCCCCGCAGAATTTGGTATTGAGCAAACCGACCACCTTGAAAGCAAAGAATTTGAGCTGATACTGCAACGATGTTTAAAAAAAATGCCATCGCTCTGGCTCTCGGTTTTTACGATGAAACACCTCGATGATGAGCCCGCCGATACCATCTGCAACCACCTTAGAATATCACCTTCCCACTTTTGGGTAATTATTCACCGCTCCAAATTAAGCCTGAGAGAGTGCCTTCAAAAAAATTGGATTTAAACTATAGAATATGGACGAATTAACCAAAATAGCCTACAATTGCAAAAAGGCTACTTACCTGATCGAGAAGCAGCATATAGGAGAGATCACCCTGCGCGAAAAACTGGAATTAAAGATCCACCTGGCAGGGTGCCGCGTTTGCAGGATATTTCAGCAACAAAGTACCGCCATTAATCGCATGATCAAAAACATGTTCCATCAACCTGTTGCCGGAAACATCAAGCTTGATGACAAATTTAAAGATGAACTACAGCACCTGATTGATAAACAACTGGAAAAGTAAGCGCTATAGATAAAATTATACTTAATAATCCGCTTTATAACAAATATTCAGTAGTTACATAATTATTGATACGCTTTAAGCCTTATGCATTGTGCTTTTAGCTTTTATGTAAAACATTATACTAAAACAAAAACACAAACGTATTTATGCTAATCACACCGGGGTTAAAATTTTTAATCCAAAGTAGCGTAATGCCTGCTGGTTACGTAAAGTTAAAATATCAGTTTACTACCAATATTTTATTTTATGAAAACAGTTCAGCAAAAATTAACAAGGCGGGCAGGCATTATCGGGATGGTGTGTTTGCTGGCAGCAACACTCAGCTCGTGTTTAAAAGATCACAACAACTACGTTCAGCCGCCGGTGGCACTTGTTTCGGTCATCAATGCCTCACCCGATTCTGATCCGGTTGATTTTTATCTTGAGCCCAACAGGGCGAACAATTTTCCAATTCGTTACGGTCATGGTATAGATTATATTAATGCCTACCCAGGTAAAAGAACAGCAACCTTTTATGTTTCGGGCACAAAGCAAAAAGTTGCAGACGATACCATCACCCTCGTAGCTAAAAAACTTTACTCGGTATACCTTGCCAACACAGCAGGTAAACGCGATGTAATTTTTGTTGCCGATTCTATTATTCAGCCGGCCGCCGGGATGGCCAGTATCCGTTTGGCAAACCTCAGCGCCGATGCCGGTACGGTTGACCTGGTTACTTCAAAAGATTCGGTTCTGGCATCAAACAAAGCATACAAGCAGGTATCTGATTTTGTGACTATTAAAGGCAATGTTACCTACACGCTTAACATTCGTCAAAAAGGCACTACTACGGTATTAGCCAGCCTTACTAACGTTAACCTTCGGGCGGGTTCTGTATATACCGTGTGGCTGCAGGGTATTAAAGCAGCAACCGACGATAAAAAACTAAGTGCAGATATTCAAACCAACGTTTACTATTATTAAATAACCTATACCTGTGTTGTAAGGCCCGGCCATTGTGCCGGGTTTTATTTTTTGTAGATCAACCTACAGGTTAACAATTTCATAATATAAACTTCGCCATATTTAAACCTTACCATTATACATTTAACCCGGTTAATGTTTTTTTGATAAACCTCAAATTTCCGGAAAAGATGGATGAGCGTGTAGTGATCATTGTGCCGGCCCGCATGGCATCAAGTCGTTTATATGGCAAGGTAATGCTGCCAATATTGGGTAAAAGTTTACTGGCCCGCATGGTTGAGCGGTTGGATATGATCCAGCACCAGGCCAGCATTGTCATTGCCACCTCGGAAGGTGCCGGAGATGATGTTATAGCAAGAGAGGCCGAAAACCTTAACATTCCCTGCTATCGCGGCAGCCTTGGCAACTTGTTGGACAGGCATTACCAGGCGGCCAAATTTTTCAACGCCGATGTAGTGGTAAAAATCCCTTCCGACTGCCCGCTGATCGATCCGCGGATCATTGATAACGTGCTTGAATATTTTTTCAGCAACAGGCAAAAGTTTGATTATGTAAGCAACCTGTACCCGGCCACTTATCCCGATGGCAACGACGTAGAAGTGATGACCCTGGCCTGCCTCAAACAAGCCTGGGAAAATGCCGGTCGCCCTCATGATCTGGAGCATACCTCGCCCTACATCTATGAAAATCCGCTTATTTTTAACATCGGCAACGTAACCTGGGAAACCGGCCTGGATTATTCTATGTCGCATCGTTTTGCGCTTGATCACCCCGAGGATTTTTATTTCATCGAGCGCGTATTTAAAGAGTTGTACCCGGTTTGCAACCGTTTTTCATGCCAGGATATCCTTAACCTGCTGAAACTAAAACCCGAGATCTACGAAATAAACGCCCGCTATAACAGCACCAACTGGTACAACAAACACCTGAGCGAAGTAAAGCCCGAGTTTGCGATGGCTTGAGGGTAGAGATTAGAGGCTGGTGATTGGAGATTAGCAGAAGTCCGTCTATCTCTCTCTTTTGGCGCAAGTGTTGTGTGGCTGCCTGTGGAATATGGCTCACTTGTGCCTAACTTCAAAAGTTTTTTTACTAATTATGGCGTTACCTTCGGCCCGGGCTATCCGCTCATACTACACAGGGCCTTAGCCACTTGGCCGGTATCCGCTTCTATCCCTAACGCAAATTTAACATCAGATATTACCATTAGGAAACCGATATCAGGCAAACCTCAAATCAAGTGTATATAAGGTACCTTATCAGCGAAATCAACGTAATCATTTTAAAAATCAACGGTTATCTTTGCCGTATGCTGATATCGCCATCCACCCTACGCACATTTACCGAAAACATATTCAAAGCTATTGGCTGCAGCCATGAACATGCGGTTTTAGCAGCCGACGTGTTGCTTAAATCAGATCTCCGTGGTATCGACTCGCATGGCGTGGCCCGCCTGAGCGGCTATGTACGCCTGTGGGAGAAGAAACGCATTAATCCTACGCCCAACATCCGGATAGTGCATGAAACGCCAACAACAGCCACGGTAGATGGCGATGCAGGACTTGGTTTAGTAGTAGCTCCGTTTGCCATGGAGGTGGCCATTAAAAAAGCTGAGCTATACGGCTCGGGTTGGGTATCAGTACGTAACTCCAACCATTTTGGTATTGCCGGTTATCATGCGTTAATGGCTGTAGAGAAAGACATGATCGGCTTTGCCATGACCAATGCCAGTCCACTGGTTGCTCCTACCTTTTCTAATGAACGGCTTTTAGGTACCAACCCCATGTGTTATGCTTTTCCGGCAGGAAAATATCCCCCGGTAATTGTTGATATGGCAACTTCAGCAGCAGCCAACGGAAAACTGGAAATAGCTCAGCGCTTAGGCAAGCAGGTTCCCGCAGGCTGGATCCAGGATAAAGAAGGCAATTATACTACCGATCCGCATGCGCTAAAGACCGGCGGCTCTCTCCTACCCCTCGGCAGCGACCGCGACCATGGCAGTCATAAAGGCTTTGGTTTAAGTGCAACAGTTGATATATTATCCGCGGTACTATCGGGAGCCAATTACGGTCCATGGGTACCGCCGTTCGTGGCCTTTCTTGATCCGCCGAATGATCCCGTTGGCGCGGGTATAGGGCATTTTTTAGGCGCGATGCGCGTTGATGGCTTTCGACCGATAGATGAGTTTAAAGATCATTTAGATAACTGGATAGAACGGTTTAAATCTTCAAGTACGGTTGATCCTGATCAAAAAGTAATTATTCCAGGTGAGCCCGAACTGGAAGCAGAAGCCGACAGGATAGCCAACGGCATACCATTAGTTGATGCCGTTGTAGAAGATTTGAATAAACTGGCAGAGCGGTTTGGAATATCTTCTCTCAAAACAAATCTTATTTAAGGCTTGGATACTATATCCCTCAAGTAGATATTTTTTATTTATATTTCAGTACTCTATAAAATTACAAATGGAAAAAAACATCAATGAAACTATACTTAATCAAGATCCTAGTGCAAAAGGCTTAATAGAATTGATTGAGAGTATCAAGGAAATTGATCTATCAGCAGCTTCAATCTATCATCATTTTCCATTTTATGTCGATGAAACATTTGAAGGCAGTCTCAATGTGAACTTACTGTTTATAGATAAAAATTTCGGGATACTGATTTTCAAATGCGTAGAAGCAATTGATAATAGAGATAATAATCAAATTATTGCACTGAATAACGACCTCTCTGTTTTAGACAGCTTAATATACTCTAAGCTTATAAAGGTAATGAGTTTACAAGCCAAAAGACGGGAACTAAAAGTAAATGCTACAACATTAGTTTATATTCATAATCCCAAATTAGACATAGAGTATAATGATCTAAACTTCGATGTATTTAGTACGAGGGCTGAACTAATTGAAATTATTTCAACCAATGCGAAAACGCCACTTACAGAGGGTGAGTTCAAAGAGTTAAAAGCAACAATTGAGGGATCGAGGGGTATTGTGAATCCTAAAGATAGACCAGCTAAAACAGCAAATTCCAAAGGAGCCATATTAAGTAGAATTGAATCTGAGATTTGGAATTTTGACTTAGAGCAAAAAAGAGCAGCGTTATTTACTATTGACGGGCCCCAACGAATTAGAGGACTTGCTGGATCAGGCAAAACTGTAATTTTAGCAAGAAAGGTTGCTCAAATTCATATTCAAGAGCCGGACGCGCATATCCTTTATACCTATTATACCAAAGCTTTATATGATATCGTAAAGCGATATATAACTAAATTTTATAGACAGTTTAGTGAAAAAGATCCTAATTGGGATAAAATACATATACTACATGCTTGGGGAGGCAAAGCGCTAGAGGGTGTTTATTCAAATGCCTGTAAAGCAAATAATATTATGCCTATCAATTTGTCTACTGCCAAATCTATTAAGCCGTCCGATCCCTTCGATTTTGTATGCGAGGATTTAGTTAAAATGAATTTAAAAATACAGTATGACTATTCCATTTTAGATGAAGCTCAGGATTTCCCTCCAAACTTCTACCGCCTTTGCAGAAAACTTACAAAAAAAAACAAGGTCGTTTGGGCATATGATGATTTCCAAAATATTTTGAATGTTAATATCCAAAACGAAAAAGAAACTTTTGGTAAAGATTCCGCAGGGAATTATAACATTGAATTTAAAGGAGATGACGCCCTACAAGATATTGTATTACACAAATGCTACAGAAATCCAAAAGATGCACTTGTTTGTGCGTTTGCTTTAGGACTAGGAATATACAACGATAGTAATGTTATTGTCCAAAGGTTAGAAAGTAACGAGCACTGGGAAAGCTTAGGCTTCATAGTTGAAGATGGAGATTCGAAAGCTGGAAGTAACATGACGATAAGTAGACCCGATGAAAACAGTCCATTACTTAAAAATAGTTTATTGAATGTAGACAGTGTAAAGATGCATTGCTTCAATAGTCTTAATCAAGAATGTGAAAACGTAGCTGACGCTATACTGACAGACATAGAAGACGGTCTATTTGCCGAAGACATAGCGGTAATCTGTTTAGATAATCGAAATACTAAGTCTTATTTTAGCATAATTTCTGAAAGATTAGAACAAGGGGGAGTTAATAGTTTTAATCTAATGAGTGCTCCAAATGACAATACTACCTTTAAGGTTAAAGATCACGTTACACTAACTAGTATCTACAAAGCTAAAGGAAATGAAACCGGCTCTGTCTATATAATTGGTGTTGATTCAGTTTTTGATAATAAAGATTCCATTAACGAGCGTAATAAGCTATTCACAGCAATCACTAGAAGTCACGCATGGGTAACAATCACCGGCATAGGCAAATCTGCTGAACTATGTAAAATAGAAATAGATAAGCTGATAGCAAATAAAATGAAATTAATTTTTAAACAGCCGAGTGAAGAAGAGGTTGTCACAATACGTCAAGATATCGCCAAAAAAGATAATAAAATCAATGCTATAGCCGAAGAAATAAATAAACTAGGATTGTCCAAAGAAGATTTATTAAAAAGATTATTTAATGAGAAATCATGAATCTAGCACCTTTTCAACTTTCTATAGGTGATTCTATCACATTATTAAAAGAGTTAAAGCTTTTTAAGGACAAAGGCGTTAAGCAATTATTTAAAGATGGAGTTTCCGACGACTTTAAAAAAACAAGTTTGTCCGGAAACTATCTTAAAACATATCAATCCGCTGTCCACAACCTAGATTATGATATACTTTTAGTGGATGACTCCTTATTTCAATTAGAAATCGACGAAGGTGGGGCAAGGTTTGCTTATTTTCAGTCACCGTTAGATTACATATCTTATCAAGATTATATTTTAAAAAATTTTGAAGAGTATACAGAAGAATATGAGAGTCATTTTATGCTAGAATATGAACAATTTAGAAGTGAGCAAAATATAAACTCAAGTGCAATAACAATACGCTACGACTTAGATATGCCTAATTATAGCCCCAATATCCACGCGGTTTCTCATTATCATATTGGAAATCAGAACAATGTCCGTATTCCCTGTGACAAGGTAATCAATCCATTAAATTTTGTATTATTTACAATTAAACATGTTTATTATTATGAATGGAAAAATGCTATTGAAAATGAGAACGCTGTTCTAAATGAGATTTTAAATTCATCAAAACAAGGGTGTTCGGCCGTAAATAATACCAATTGGATCGATAAAGAAAAAAGGGAGTTTTTCCTAACATAAGGTAAGGTACAATTCCCACTACCGCGGGTTTAGCGCAGCGTAACTCGTGGGGACTATGATGTAAGCTTTTAGCTTACGGAAATTCAGCTGAAAGCTGAAACTATGATACACCACGGGCTGAAAGCCCGCGGCAGTGAGAGTAGAATAAAAAAAGCACAAGGCCTGTTTTGCTTCTCAAAACAGGCCTTTTACTTTAGTTCCCCCTTCAGGGGTTTAGGGGGCTAATGGATCAGATTAAACAACCTGCTCCAGCGGATCTTATGAATGAACGAAGCGTTATCATCCATGCTCATCCAAATGAACAGTGCTTTACCCACAATATGATCTTCAGGAACAAAGCCCCAGAAACGTGAATCTTCCGAGTTATGACGGTTATCGCCCATCATAAAATAGTAGTTGAGTTTAAAGGTATAGCTATCAGCTTTTTTTCCATTGATGAGGATGTCTTTACCGTTCACTTCAACCTTGTTGCCTTCATATACGGCAATCGCACGACCGTAGATCGGGAAGGTTAAACTATCCAGCTTTACTGTCCAGCCCTTTTTAGGTACAATGACAGGGCCGAAATTGTCTACATTCCACTTATAGTCGGGAGTGTTAGCTCCTATTTTGTAGTTGGAGAAAATGGCAGGATAAACCGGGTTCATCGGATCGGACGCCCCCGGCGGAGTTAACCGCGGAGTAACTGACCTGATGTTTGAATATCCCCTCAGTGCCTTTACCGATTCCTCGGTAGTATTGGTAATAAACTCAGTGTTATTTACCGATGAAATATCCGACAAATGCAAATCTGTTGCTATCTGCGGGTTAAGCTCGTTTCCATCTGTTTTAACATCATAGGTGATCTCGCCTTTTGGTGGTGTAACAGCAGCTTTCCCATTTATAAATACCTGGGCCTTAACTACACTCAGCGTATCGCCCGGGGTACCCTGGCAGCGTTTGATATAGTTTTCGCGTTTATCAACCGGCCTGAAATAAGGCGAATCGGCATCCATAGGATAATTGAACACTACCACATCACCTTTTTTAATATCACTTAAACCCGGCAGACGATAGTACGGCAGTTCGATACCATCCCAATAGGCTTTGGTATTGATAAGCGGCATGGTATGGTGTGCGAAAGGGAATGCAACAGGCGTCATGGGTAAACGCGCTCCATAGTTCACTTTGCTTACAAACAGGTAATCGCCAATAAGCAATGAACTCTCCATGGAAGCACTGGGGATCACATAAGCCTCGATAAACAGCGTGCGGATCAGTGTGGCAGCAATTACCGCAAAAATGATGGCATCAGCCCACTCACGTGCCTGGGTTTTCTTAAGTGCCCGCTTGTACTTCTCCCTGAATTCCGGGCTTGCAGATTGGCCCAAATATTTGGTATCCTTATCAAAACCCCATTTTGGGAAATAGATGAACTGCAGCACAATGCCGGCGCAATGCTCTGCAAACGTGAACTTACCGTATGATTTAATAAAATCGATAGTTATACCCAAGGCAACAAGAAAGCCCAAACCGGGTATCAGCAATAATATAAACCACCAGCCCGGCCTGCCGCTCAGTTTGATCATGATGTATAAATTGTACAAGGGCACTATAGCTTCCCAACCCGGCCGGCCGGCTTTTTCGAATAATTTCCATAAGCCTATATAAGGCAATATGATTAAAACAATAAATGTTATTACAAATCCTAAAACGTTCACTTTGGTGTTTTTATATTTTCAATTAATGTATGCCTCTGAACAACCGGTTCCACCTTATTTTATTAAAGAAGCTGGCTGTACTGTCAATACTCATCCAGGTAAATAAAGCTTTGCCTACTACGTGATCTTCCGGAACAAAACCCCAAAAGCGCGAGTCTTCCGAATTATGACGATTATCCCCCATCATAAAATAGTAGTTAAGCTTAAAGGTATAAGTATCGGCTTTTTTTCCGTTAATCATGATATCCTTACCCACAACATTTACTTTATTATTTTCATAAATCTCAATAGCGCGGCCATAAACCGGGAAAGTCAGGCTGTCCAATTTAACTGTCCAGCCTTTTTTAGGGATAATGATTGGGCCGTAGTTGTCAACATTCCATTTAAAGTCAGGAAAATTAGGTGTGATCTTATAACGCGGGTACTTGGCAGGATAAACCGGGTTCAGCGGATCGCTGGTGCCTCTTAGTGTTACCGCCGGCACAATTGATTTTACATTTGAATAAGTTTTCAAAGTAGCTGCCGATTCCTTAGACATCATCATTTCATAACGGTTGCCGGTATTGCCCCTGATATCTATCTTAAGCTCGTTCAAAATAGCCGGGTTAAATTCCTGCCCATTGGTTTCAACAAAATAACCTTCCTTTCCCCTTTCCGGATTTGGAGCGGCTTTACCGTTAATATAAACCTGCGCGTTAACTACGCTTAAGGTATCCCCGGGAGTACCCTGGCAGCGTTTGATAATGTTTTCGCGCTTATCCACCGGCCTGAAATAAGGAGAATCGGCCTCTATCGGCGCGTTAAAAACCACGATATCCTGCTTCTTTATATCACTTAGTCCTGGCAGGCGGTAATAAGGCAATTTTATCCCCCCCCAATAGGCCTGAGTGCCCCAGGGAGTGGTGTGGTGCATAAAAGGAAACGAAACAGGCGTTATTGGCATCCTTGCGCCATAGTTAACCTTGCTCACAAACAGGTAGTCGCCAATTAAAAGCGAGTTTTCCATCGAACCGCTGGGGATAACGTAGGCTTCGATAAACAGCGTACGGATAAGGGTGGCGGCTATTACTGCAAATATGATAGCATCGCCCCATTCACGAAGCGCACTTTTTTTCTTTTTTACTTTAGTTGTATCTTTCTTTTTCCAGAATTTCCAGTTCATATGATGTATCGAATGTGCAAATGTGCAGATTTTTTAATGTTTATATTTTATGTATAAGATATATGTTACACGTTATATGTTACGCTCCCTCATATTAATTATAGATTCCTATTATTAGGGCACAAATTGATAATTATTTAATCCCTCATCTGCACATCCGGAATTTGCACATCTGCATATTTCTCTAATTAATCCTTCTAAATACCCTGTCCCATCTTATTTTACAAAATGAAGGCGAATTGGCATCCCAGCTCATCCATACCAATACGGCTTTACCTACAATATGGTCTTCGGGCACAAAGCCCCAAAAACGCGAATCTTCAGAGTTATGCCGGTTATCGCCCATCATCCAATAGTAATCCATTTTAAAGGTATAACTATCGGCCTTGCTCCCATTAATAAAAACTCCGTTCCCTTTAACCTGCACTTTATTATTTTCATACACCTCAATGGCCCGGCGATAAAAAGGCATGGTCATGCTATCCAGCTTTACCGTCCAGCCTCTTCGCGGAATAATAATTGGCCCCAGGTTATCCTCGTTCCACCTAAAGCGCGGATCATGCGGAAAAACCTCATGATCATACACCCCTCTTAACTTAATATCGGGCTTCACCGCCTGGATATAGGGATATGTTTTTAGCTTTTCGGCCGATTGTGCAGTCATATTCGCTGTAAAATCAACCGAGGTAAACTGTTGAATATCCGACAGATGAAGGTTATATCGCGTATGGGGGCCAAAACCTCCTCCCGAACCATTTGTACGTACCCGGTATTCCATTTCCCCGTTGGGTGGGGCGGCTATCAAACGGTTATTTACGTATACCTGGCCGTACTCCAGCTTTATGGTATCGCCGGGCGTGCCCTGGCACCGTTTGATATAATTTTCCTGCTTATCTACAGGGCGGTAAAACGGCGAATCGGCATCCATTGGATAGTTAAACACTACTGCATCACCCTTTTTCACTTCGCTGAAACCCGGCAGCCGATAGTAGGGCAGCTTAATACCATCCCAATAGGCTTTAGTACCGGTGAGCGGCATAGTATGATGTGCAAAGGGAAATGCTATGGGGGTAATGGGCAGGCGGGCACCGTAATTGATCTTGCTCACAAATAAAAAATCGCCTACCATTAGTGAGCTCTCCATAGATGACGAAGGGATGGTGAAAGCCTCGAGGAAAAGCCCGCGAATAACCGTTGCCGCTATTATAGCGAAAAGGATAGCTTCCGTCCATTCCCTTAATGGGGATTTACCAAGGTCACGGTATTTTTCCCTGAAATCGTCACTTGCCGATGGACCAACGTACCGGGTATTTTTATCAAAGCCCCATTTGGGGATAAAAATAAATGGCAACAGCACCGACACGGTAATTTGCCCGATGCCCACCTTGCCAAACGATTTAATGAAGTCAATGAGGATACCGATACTTATAATAAAGTTTATGCCCGGTATTAAAAGCAACAATAGCAACCAGAGCGGCCGCTGGCTTAGCTTGAGCATAACATACAGGTGATACACCGGGATCAGCGCTTCCCAGCCCGGGCGACCGGCTTTTTCAAAAAGTTTCCAGTATCCGGCCAGTATTAAAATCAATAGCGGGCCTGTAATGATATAAAACCCTATATAGCCCGCTATTGCCATTTATATTAAAAAGCTATTAGCTGTTAAAATCAAACATGGCTTCAACAGAGTAAAAACCCTTTTTATCGTGCAGCCACTCGGCAGCCAGTACGGCGCCTAACGCAAACCCATTACGGTTATGGGCAGTATGCTTAAATTCGATGCTATCCACTTCCGAATCATAAATAACAGTATGTGTACCCGGCACACTGTCAATCCTTAATGATTCTATAAGCAATTGGTTAGGTGCAACATTCGCATCGTCATCGCTGTCGTCGGTAGTTAATACATTAATCCACTCATTTTTGGTATCGGTGTTGTTAATGATGCCTTCGGCGATGGTTATTGCCGTACCGCTTGGCGAATCCATTTTTTGGGTATGGTGGATCTCTTCAACCTGTACTTCGTAATAAGGGTACTTGTTCATGACTTTAGCCAGCAGCTTATTCACGTAAAAAAATACGTTAACGCCAACGCTGAAGTTTGAAGCCCACAATAATGATTTATTCCCCTCAATACATTGCTGTTTTACTTCCGGTAATTTCTCGTACCAGCCTGTAGTACCAATAACAACAGGTACATTGGCATTAAAGCAATGCTCAATATTTGATAATACGGATGCCGGGGTAGTAAATTCAATTACCACATCTGCTTTTTGCAGGTTTTCGGGTGTAAGGTCATGGAGGGTTTCATGATCAATGGTAAGTACAATTTCATGCTTGCGGCTAAGGGCTATCTTTTCGATGATTTTGCCCATTTTTCCGTAGCCAAGTAACGCTATCTTCATTTCAGGTATTATGGTTTTCCTTATTAAAACGTAAAGGTAACTTTTATACCCGGAATATAAGCATTATTAGCACCCTGCGCATAAACCGGCTGATTAATTATACCCGGGGCTACTTTGAACGACAAATTATTATCCACCGTGTATGAGTGGATGAACTTGGCATCGATATAAGCATCAATAGCCTGGATACCCCATACAGCTAAAAAGCCCAGTATGCTCAAATCACGGTTACGCCTTGAATTTTCACGGGCATCGCTCAAGTTGGCATCGGGCACGTCTTTATAAAGGTTATATTCTGTATAATAAGGGTCGCCGGGATTAGGAGGAGTACCCTGGCGGTATCTTGATAATGTTAAATATTCTTTGTAATAATGCTGGTTATATATAATGGCCGAGGTTAGCAAACCTAAACCTCCGTAAATTAACGGCACTTTCCACCATCTGTGGTTGTAAACCTGGCCCCAACCAGGTATCATCAATGAATGCATTACTGCTTTATGCGGGATGTGGGTACTATCGGGATGATAGATCTTTTCTTTGGCAGGATCAATCTTTGGAGCAAATGAACCCGACGGGGTTTTAACAGGATGCTTTACTTTCAGCGTATCACTTTTTTTACTCCCCGTACTATCAACTACCTGAGCTTGTGCGGCAGAAATAAAAAAAGCTGATACGGCTAAAAAAAACAGGAATTTATACATTTTTTAAATTAACAATTACCAATCAAGCATTTCAAGGATGCGGCCAAGATCATCTTCCGAAAGGAAAGGGATCTCGATAACACCGCTTCCGCGGCTGCCAACTTTTAGTTTTACCCTTGTACTAAATTTTGAAGCCAGGTCATCCTGGATCTTTTGCAACTGATATGATACCGGCTCCGGCTGTTTGCCTTCCTTTTTTACCGGCGACTTTTGCATCTCTCTTACCAGTTCTTCAACCTTACGAACGGATAAACCTTCCTTTATAATATGCTGATGTATAAATAATTGTTTGGCAGGATCGGTTAGCGTTAAAATAGCTTTGGCATGCCCCATTGAAAGCTCGCCATCACGAATGGAGGCCTGGATAACCGGCGGCAACCTTAACAAACGAAGGTAGTTGGTCACTGTTGAGCGGTTTTTGCTTACTCTATCGCCCAGTTCTTCCTGCTTCAGGTTACATTCCTCAATCATGCGCTGAAAACTCAGGGCAACCTCAATTGCATTCAGGTTTTCGCGCTGAATGTTTTCAATAAGTGCCATTTCCAGCATTTGCTGATCATTGGCAGTACGCACATAAGCCGGGATCTGGGTTAGGCCAGCCAGCTTTGATGCCCGAAAACGACGCTCGCCTGATATCAGCTGATATTTATGTGCCCCTATTTTCCTGAGCGTTATCGGCTGAATTAAACCCTGCAGTTTGATCGACTCTGAAAGCTCGGCCAGTGCCTGCTCATCAAAATCGGTACGTGGCTGAAACGGGTTAACCTCAATTTCGGCCAGTTTTATTTCATTAACCGAGCCAAGGTCATTTACCTCGGCCGGGTTTGCTGTTTCCCTGTTTCTGTTTTGGTATGGTTGTACGTTAGGCGTGTCGTTTAATAGCGCACTCAGTCCCTTTCCCAGGGCATTTCTCTTTTCACCACTCATTTACTATACTGTTGCTGTAGCTGTTGCCTGTTCACCCTTAACCAATCCGTTTTTTTCCAGAATTTCGCGGGCAAGGTTTAAATAATTTATTGCACCCTTACAGGTAGCATCATGCATAATTACCGATACGCCAAAGCTCGGGGCCTCGCTTAAACGGGTATTACGCTGTATAATGGTATCAAAAACCATGTCTTCAAAATGGGTCCTAACTTCATCAACCACCTGATTGCTCAAACGCAAACGCACATCGTACATGGTTAACAAAATACCTTCAATCTCCAGTTGCGGGTTAAGGCGCGATTGAACTATTTTAATGGTATTTAACAATTTGCCCAAACCTTCCAACGCGAAATACTCGCACTGTACCGGTACAATTACCGAATCGGCAGCGGTTAAAGCGTTAATGGTGATCAAACCTAATGACGGTGAACAATCAATAATAATAAAATCATATTCATCCCTCACTTTTTCAAATACCTGTTTCATTTTAAACTCACGGCCGGTTAAATTGATCATTTCAATTTCGGCACCTACCAGGTCAATATGTGCGGGTAATAAATCAAGATTGGGAGTTTCAGTTTTCTGAATGGCCTCATGAGGGTCAACCTCATTGATGATACATTCATAGATACTGTTTTTTATATTGCGGGGATCGAAACCGATGCCCGAAGTTGAATTAGCCTGCGGGTCGGCGTCAACCAACAAGGTTTTATAATCTAATACAGCTAAACTTGCAGCCAGATTTATAGATGATGTAGTTTTCCCTACGCCGCCTTTCTGGTTGGCTAAAGCAATAATTTTACTCATTCTATAGTTTAAAAAAATTTATAGTTCTGTGATTTATAACAACGTTAAATAGAAACAGAAATTTCTACTTTCGTAAAGTTTTTATCCGGTGATAAAGATACGGAATTAAATAATGTAGAATTCCACAGCTTTTGCCTATTTACAAACAATATTGATCAAATTAGTAAATTATCAGTGCGGCAATTAATAAATATTATTACTTAACCATATTTATTACTAAACCATTCATTAACAAAATATTACAAATTATTCAACAACGATATTACTAATCAGATCAGTCAGCAATTTACTAATAATAAATGATAACCATAATATCGTCAACCAACAGACCGGGAAGCTCAACGCTCAAACTTGCTAACGTTTATCAGCAAAAACTGCAGGAAAAGGGTGTTGAAGCAGGCATCTTATCACTTGCTCAGCTGCCTCCAAACGTTATTGAAACCGACCTCTACAACAAACGCAGCGCCGCATTTGAGCCTATCCAGCAAATAGTTACCAATACGGATAAATTCATATTCCTTATCCCCGAATATAACGGCAGCTTTCCGGGTGTACTTAAGGTTTTCATTGATGCGTGTAGCTTCCCCGAAAGTTTTTATGATAAAAAAGCGGCGCTGATAGGCTTATCATCGGGCAAATATGGTAATATCCGAGGGGTCGACCATTTTACCGGCGTTTGCCATTACCTGCACCTCAACATTATGGCGCTTAAATTACATATAGCGGCCATACACAAAGAGTTTGATGAAGAAGGGAACCTGTTTAAGCCCGATACCATAAAATTTGTAAACGAGCAGATAGAAAAGATCATTAAGTTTTAACCTGTTTGATTTCACCGATTGATGGCTTAGTTTAGTCCAAGATTCAGGGCGGCAGTCAGAGATCAGTTTTTCATCCTATAAACTGTATGATTTACCTCTTGCTATGCCCTGCTCCCGCCCGGGTGTTGGGCTAAGATAAAGATGCTTACTCCCTCTTATAATCCTTATGCACAATCAAGAAACTCGCACGCTCTTCCTTATGAAAGGGAATATTCCAATTACCCTGGTAGGTAATTTTTGTAGGTAGCGGTTCGCCCTGGAAATTATTAAGCTCGATGTCCATCTGCACATTAAAATCAAAGAACATGTTGCTGAACTTCATATCGATATAGCGGCCAAGGATCTGAAAGGTACGCTCATCAAAAATGGTGGTCATTTCCTTGATCATGGTATCGCTGTCGGATGTGCTCGGCTTGCACCTCACCTTAAAGCGGTAAACAGGAATGGTGTCGAGGTACTTACCACGCGCAAATTCGTAATAATAATACTGGCGCATATCATTAGAGAAAATTTCCGTTTTGCTGCTGATGAAAGGAATCCCGCTTACCTTACGGCCCGGCGTAAAGATCAGCGTTTTGAGTTTGCTTTTGTATGATTCATTTTTACCTCCCGATCCCGGCAGGGCATCCCCTTTAGTAAAATCAGAGTTATAGGCGTTCATGAAAATAAAATCGAACATCTCAACCGTATACAACTGGTACTTGCCGTTCTTTTTGTAAACATCACCGCTGTCCTTTTTAGCAACGTATTCTATTTTATGTTTACCGGCTGCGTTGCTGTGGAGTATTTTACGGTAGATGCGCCCGTTTACCCGGTTCTTGCTGTCGTAAGTAAAAATTCGGTTTTCGGCAGTAAAGCCAAAGCCTTTCATATTCTGGAAGGCCTTATAAAAGCCTGTATCGGCCAATACGGCATCTATGAAATCCTGCGCATTGAGTTTATGTGAGCGGATATCAACCAATGAATCGATAACAATAGTACGGATAGTATCAGGGTTAAAGCGATTGATTTGCTGAGCTTTGGTGAAAAGGCTTGCGCCTGTAAGGATAAGGATCAGGAGTAGTTTTTTCATTGATTGCTTTTTACAGCATGTCATTGCGAGCGTAGCGCGGCAATCGCATGCAATACAGAGCGGATCTGCAAAGTTCGCGATTGCTTCGTACCTCGCAATGACATGGTTTTTAGTTGCCGAGTTGCTTTACCGCCAAATAAGCCATCAAACCGGTACTTATTTTAAATGCATCTTCTTCCACATCAAAAGTAGGTGTATGCACAGATGAAGTTATTCCCCGGGCTTCGTTACGGGTGCCGAGGCGATAGAAACAGCTGCTGGCAGCCTGCGAGTAATAAGCAAAATCTTCGGCAGCCATCCAGATGTCCAGGTCGAGCACGTTTTCTTTCCCCAGGTAAGCTTCGGCATGGCCGCGGGTGGCATGGGTTAATTTTTCTTCGTTGATCAGGAACGGATAACCGCGCATGATATTGAAATCGCAGCTTCCGCCCATGCTTTCGGCAATGCCTTCGGCCATTTTTTTCATGCGTTTGTGAGCTTCCTCGCGCCATTTCTCATCCATGGTGCGGAAAGTACCTTCCAAATAAACCTCGTTAGGGATCACGTTGGTAGCCCCATTGGCTATAACCTTACCAAATGATAATACCGACGGACTTTTAGGATCGGCAAAACGGCTCACTACCTGTTGTAGCGCGGTTAATATATGTGCGGTGATGATAACCGGATCGATATTTTGCTGCGGCTGAGCACCGTGACCGCCTTTACCTTTAACAGTAACATAAAGTTCATCAGTTGAGGCCATATATTTACCTGCACGGAAACCAACTTTACCGGCATCAATCAAAGGCATTACATGCTGGCCCAATACGGCAGCCGGTTTGGGGTTTTCCAAAACGCCCTCTTTAATCATGAGGCTTGCACCGCCGGGCAGTTTTTCTTCGGCCGGCTGAAAGATCAACTTAACGGTGCCAGCAAACTGGCTTTTCAATTCGGTTAATATTTTAGCTGTACCTAATAATGATGAGGTATGCGCATCATGGCCGCAGGCATGCATCACGCCCGGGTTTTGCGATTTATACGGAACATCATTGGCTTCCAATATTGGAAGCGCATCCATATCGGCACGCAATGCAACCACATTGCCGGCGTCAGACGGTTTTTCGCCTTTAATGAGGGCTACCAAACCTGTATCGGCCATCTTATGGTATTCCAGGCCAAGCTCTTCAAGCTTATTGGCTACAAACACCGAGGTTTGCAGTTCATGAAACGAAAGCTCGGGGTTGGCATGCAGGTGGCGGCGGTTAGCCACAACCTCATTGAATATTTTTGCGGATAATTCCTGTATTTGCTCTTTAATCATTATTAGGATCCGTTTTAGGGAGATTTATTTTTTCGGAAATGATCAATATGCTTGAAAACGATGAGCGCAGCTCTTGTACCAGTTTTTCTGCTTCGAGCCGGGTACGGAAATCGCCTGCTTTCACTTTAAAGTTGGGCTCGCGATAGCTGATGTAAGTACGCAGTTCGGGATATTGCTGCTGCAACCGGTTTTGCGCATTGTAGGCATCCTTGCGGTTTGATCCACTGAAGAATTGTACCCGGTAACCGTAGGATGAATAACCGGCGGCATCGGTACCTGCTGTACTGTTCAGCGTAAATCTTTTAGCTATCAGGCTGTCAACCAGCGGGTCTTTGATCACTTCAACCTTGCCGCGGGTTTGTGCAAAGCTTTGGGTTGATGCAAGTAGTAATAAAACAAAAAAGCAGTATCTGATAACGGCTGATTTAGCTTGATGATCAAATACTGCTTTTTTCATTCTTTTTATTTTTTAATAAATGTTGTCATGCCGAACTTGTTTCGGCACCCCACGAGCATGGTTGGCATCATGCTGGCAACTTATCCTATGAGATCCCGAAACAAGTTCGGGATGACATTTTCAAAGGCTTAATTCTGCCCTACGCCGTGGCAGTTTTTGTATTTTTTACCGCTACCGCAAGGGCAAGGGTCATTACGGCCAATTTTGTTTTCAACCCTTACCGGGGTGATCTTTTGCGGCTCCTGCGGAAAATCATCCATAGGCACACCGTTACTTTCGCTCACTACTTCGGCCTTGGTGGTTTTCATTTTGCGCAAGTCAAGCTTTGGCTCAGGCCTTGCTTCCCTTACCTCTTCGGCCTGTTGCTGAACCGGGATCCCGCCGCGGAACAGGAAGCTTACAATTTCCTTGTTCACGTTAGCCAGCATCCCCCTGAACAGTTCAAACGCCTCAAACTTGTAAACCAACAGCGGGTCCTTTTGTTCGTAAACCGCGTTTTGTACTGATTGTTTTAACTCGTCCATTTCGCGCAGGTGCTCTTTCCATGCATCGTCGATCAGGTACAGGGTAACGTTTTTCTCGAAAGATTTAAATACCTCGTGACCGTGATTTTCAACCGCCTTTTTAAGCGGAACGGCTACCTGGATACCGTGAATACCATCGCTGAACGGAACAACAATGTTTTCAACATACTGACCGCGGGTTTCATAAACGTCTTTAATAACCGGATAGGCCTGTTGTGCAACTGCTTCCTGTTTACGTTTATAAAAGTCCATTACCGTTTGGAAGGTCAGATCAGTTAATGCCGGAATTGTTTTTGCAGTAAATTCGTCAGCGCTAAGCTCAATATCAACCGAGAACAAGCGGATCACTTCTAAGGTAAAGCCTTCGTAGTTGGCACTTTCTTTATATTCGGTAACAATGTCCTCAACCACATCAAAAATGGTGTTGCTCAGGTCAACATCCAAACGCTCACCAAACAGGGCGTTTTTACGTTTGGTGTAGATCACCGTACGCTGTGAGTTCATCACATCGTCATATTCCAGCAAACGTTTACGAATGCCGAAGTTGTTTTCTTCCACTTTTTTCTGTGCGCGCTCAATTGATTTGGAGATCATAGAGTGCTGGATCACCTCGCCTTCTTCAATGCCCATACGTACCATCAGGCTTGAAATCCGCTCTGATCCGAATAAACGCATCAGGTTATCCTCTAACGATACGAAGAACTGTGAAGAACCTGGGTCACCCTGACGACCAGAACGACCGCGCAACTGCCTGTCGACACGGCGTGATTCGTGACGCTCGGTACCCACAATGGCTAAACCACCGGCTTCTTTAACGCCAGGGCCTAATTTAATATCCGTACCACGACCAGCCATGTTGGTAGCAATGGTGACAGTGCCGGCTTTACCAGCTTCAGCCACAATATCGGCTTCTTTCTGGTGCATTTTGGCATTCAGTACGTTATGTTTGATACCGCGCAACTTAAGCATACGGCTTAATAATTCAGAAATTTCAACCGATGTTGTGCCAACCAGTACCGGGCGGCCAGCCTGGGTAAGGCTAACAATTTCTTCGGCTACCGCGTTGTATTTTTCACGTACAGTGCGGTAAACTAAATCCTGTTTGTCTTCGCGGGTGATGGCGGAGTTAGTTGGAATTTCAACCACATCCAGTTTATAGATCTCCCAAAACTCGCCTGCTTCGGTAACAGCGGTACCAGTCATGCCGCAAAGCTTATGGTACATCCTGAAGTAGTTTTGCAGGGTAATGGTTGCAAAAGTTTGGGTAGCATCCTCAACTTTTACGTTTTCTTTAGCCTCAATAGCCTGGTGTAAGCCATCAGAGTAACGGCGGCCGTCCAATACACGACCGGTTTGCTCGTCAACTATCTTTACCTTTCCTTCGTCAAGAATATATTCGGTATCTTTTTCAAAAAGGGTATAAGCTTTCAGTAACTGGTTAACCGAATGGATACGTTCAGATTTGATGGAGAAGTCACGCATCAATTCGTCTTTACGGGCAATCTTTTCTTCAGCGCTTAAGGTTGATTTTTCGATCTCGGCAATTTCGGTACCTACATCAGGCATCACAAAAAAGTGAGGATCTTCGCCGGATGCGGTGATCAGCTCGATACCTTTTTCAGAAAGTTCAACCTGGTTATTTTTCTCGTCAATAACGAAGAATAATTCAGAGTCAACCTTAGGCATTTCCTTGCCCTGATCCTGCATGTAGTGATTTTCTACTTTTTGCAGGATGGTACGGTTACCGCCTTCACTCAAAAATTTAATTAATGCTTTGCTTTTTGGCAAACCGCGGAAAGCACGTAACAAAGCTAAACCACCACCATCAACATCGGTATTACCGTCGTTAATAGCTTTTTTAGCTTCGTTCAATACGCCGTTAACGTAGTTTTTTTGCGCATTAACCAAACGCTCGATGCGTGGTTTCAACTCGTAAAATTCATGCTCATCGCCACGTGGGATAGGGCCTGATATAATTAAAGGTGTACGGGCATCGTCAATTAAAACGGAGTCAACCTCATCCACCATGGCATAATGCAATTTGCGTTGTACCAGCTCTTCCGGGCTGCGTGTCATATTGTCACGCAGGTAATCGAAACCAAATTCGTTGTTGGTACCAAAAGTAATATCGGCCAAATAAGCGGCACGGCGCTGCTCAGAGTTTGGTTCATGTTTGTCGATGCAATCAACAGATAAACCGTGGAATTCATACAACGGGCCCATCCACTCACTATCTCGTCGGGCCAGGTAATCGTTCACCGTTACGATGTGAACGCCTTGTCCGGCTAAAGCGTTAAGATATGCAGGCAGCGTGGCTACCAGCGTTTTACCTTCGCCCGTTGCCATCTCCGATATTTTACCCTGGTGCAATACGGTACCACCGATAAGCTGCACATCATAATGAACCATGTTCCAGGTAACCTCGTTACCCGCTGCTATCCATGTGCTGCTATGAAAAGCTTTATCGCCTTTAATAGTAACGTTTGGTTTGCGGGCAGCCAGCGTGCGGTCAAACTCGGTAGCGGTAACTTCTAATGAACTATTGGCAGCCAGGCGGCTTGCTGTTTCTTTAACTACAGCAAATGCCTCGGGCAATATATTCATCAATATGTCTTCAAGCTCTTTATTACGGTCTTTTTCAAGCTTATCAAGCTGAGTATAAAGCTCAACTTTTTCGGCTACATCCATATCAAGCTCGTTTTCTGTACGATCTTTAATGGCTTGTATTTCACTGTCGATACCAGAAAGGCCTTCGGCAATGGTTTCTTTAAAATATATGGTCTTAGCCCTAAGCTCATCATTACTCAGGGAGCCAAGCTTAGCATATTCAGCCTTAATTTTCTCAACTATAGGCTGTATACTTTTTACATCCCGTTCTGATTTGCTTCCGAAAAGCTTACTGATAAAATTTAACATATTATTTTATTATGATACAACCCGGCTCAACAATTGCGCCATAGCAACCGTTAGAGCCAAATTGACAGGCAAATGTAAGATTTTGTGCCGAATGCCGAAAGGATAATGCTTTAAACCGTTATGCGGGGATGCAAGATTGACATTACGGTGTTTTATTGTTATTGTCTGAATCTGAATTTGCAAAATTAGAGGATTTACATAATGATGCCTGAACCAAATTATAGATTTATAAAGCGGAATGTACAAAGCATAAAGCTTAAAACTTTATAGCAGGATACTTAGCAAATCCGATAAACCCCTTAATTCGTTTAATTCATGTTCAGAAAGCCCCACCCCGTTGTCGTAAGGGCACGGCAACGGGGTAAAAACTGGCCTTTAGTCTTAATCACTCACCCTATTCTGTTTTCAAACTTTTTACCGGATTCATTGAAGCTGCTTTTATACTTTGATAACTTACCGTGAGCAGCGTTATAGCGATGGCTCCTATTGCGGTGAGGCCAAATATCCACCATGATAAATCGGCCCGGTATTTATAATCCTGCAGCCAGCCCTGCATAAAGTAATAAGCTGTTGGTATGGCTATCAATAATGATACCGATACCAGGAGCACAAATTCCTTCGACATTAATTGCCATAGGCTAAATATTGAAGCACCCAGCACTTTGCGTACACCAATCTCCTTAGTGCGTTGTTCGGCCATGAATGATGCCATGCCAAACAAGCCCATGCAGCTTATAAAAATGGCAAGCAGCGTAAAGAAGCCGGCGAGTTTGCCTATGCGCTCTTCGTTGGTGAATTTACGGGCATACTCTTCGTCGGTAAACTTATATTCAAAAGGAGTACCTGGCGCATATCTTTTAAACATGGCTTCAATTTCGGCCAACGCGTCGTGCGCGCTCATTTTAGGGTTCAGGCGGATATCAAGCAGGCTAAAATCATTTTTATCCAACAAGAATAACGATGGCTTAACCGGCTCATATGGCGACGACATCACCATATCTTTGATTACACCTATGATCTTAAACTTTTTAAACCAATCTACCGTTTCGCCAACCGGGTGTTTAAAGTTCATGAACCTGGCGGCCGACTCATTGACGATAATACCCAGCGAATCGGCAAGGTTATTCTTTTCAAAATCACGCCCGTCAACAATTTTCCACTGGGCTACTTTTCCAAACTCGGGGCTAATAGTTATTGTACCAAAATCATCCTGTAAGCCCGCTGGCTTATCCCGCCAGTTAAGGCCGCTGTTATTTGAATAAACGCCTGTAAGCGGACTGCCAGACTCAGCCATTTCAATAATTGCGCCGGATTTAAGCAGATCGGTCCTTACCGCTTCAAAATGCTTGTGGATCTCGTTCGTGCGCATGTCCATCTGCACAAGGCCCGTGCGCTCATACCCAATAGGCCTGTTCTTGGTAAACTGCACCTGCCTGAAAACAATGGTGGTACCGATGATTAGTGTAACCGAAACGGTAAACTGCACTACAACAAGAACCTTACGTGGTATAGCGGCAAAGCGTCCGGCCTTAAAAGTACCTTTAAGCACCTTAACCGGTTGAAACGACGACAGGTAAAAAGCAGGGTAGCTTCCCGCTATTAAGCCTGTAAAGATGCTGAAACCTAAACCCATCAACCAAAATACAACATTGCCCCAAAGCACATGCATTGTTTTATCGGCAACGGTATTAAACCAGGGCAATGTAAGCTGTACCAGCAATATAGAAACTCCAAAAGCAAACACGGCGATCATGAGCGATTCAATAAAAAACTGGCTGATAAGCTGGCTCCTTAACGAACCTACCGTTTTGCGGATCCCTACTTCCTTGGCCCGTTTCTCACTCCGGGCGGTACTCAGGTTCATGAAATTGATGCAGGCCAGCAGCAGCACAAACACACCGATGATGCCAAACATCCATACAAATTTGATATCGCCGCCGGTATTAAACCCACCTTTAAACTCCGAGGACAGGTGCCATTTGCTCATGGGATGTAAGAAAACCGCAGCCTTAAAACTCACGCCCACATTATCGCCCTGGGCTTTAAGACCATCAAGTTTTATATTCCTGATCTCTGCCGATACCTTATCCAGATTGGCACCCGGTTTTAGCTGAGCGAAGATTTGCCAGGAATTATTGCCCCAGCGCGTACGGGCATTTTTTAACCAGGGCATTGTGGTCATGTACAGATCCCATGGGGCAACAAAACCAAGATCCCGGAAATTGCTGTTATGCGGTATATCCTCATACACTCCCGTTACCTTGACATTCCACTCATTATCAATTTTAATGGTCTTGAGCATCGGGTCGGCATCGCCAAAAAGCGCTTTAGCCAGTGACGCAGAAAGCATAATAGATGAAGGATCTGCCAGGCCCGAATGTGTGCCTTTCAGCATTTTGAGGCTAAGCAGGTCAGGTGCTTCGGCCTGCATGTAGTTCCCTTGTTTGGTAAGCTTTTTATCACCATAAGCCATAATATGCGTATCCGTCCAGGTTGAAAGCACTACATATTTAAAGTCATGCTTAAAATCATCCCGGAGTTTATACCCGAGCGGCATAGGCATGGCTGTTTGTGCATCTGTAACACCATTAAAGGTTTGATTTTGCCACACCTGCACAATACGGTCATAATTGTCAAAACTCTTATTGTACGATAACTCATCCCAGATCCACAGGCCAATAAGCATAGCTACCGCCATACCTACCGACAGGCCTGTAATATTGATAAACGTATGCGCCTTGTTCTTAACAAGGTTTCGCCACGCAACGGTTAAATAGTTTTTAAACATTTACGCCTCCTAACCTCCCCAAAGGGGAGGGATCTTTAATTTGATTATTAATTTATTAGCCCTCTCCTTTGGAGAGGGTTGGGTGAGGTCTTACTCACTCCTCAAATTCTTCACCGGGTTGGCCAGCGCCGCTTTTATGGCGTGGTAGCTAACCGTTAATAAAGTGATTACCACGGCGCCAACTCCCGATGCCGCGAAGATCCACCAGGTTATGGTCGACCGGTATTCATACTTATGCAGCCAGTTGTTCATATAATAGTATGTTGCCGGAATAGCTATAAAGAGCGATATGGTAACTAAAACCACAAACTCTGTCGAAAGTAACCGCCACAGGTTGGCTACCGACGCTCCCAATACTTTGCGCACCCCTATCTCCTTGATGCGTTGTTCGGCAACAAATGAAGCCAGGCCGAATAAGCCAAGGCACGATATAAATATAGCCAACACCGCAAATATGGTAGCGAGGTTCCCGATCCGCTGTTCGTCCGAAAACTTGCTCGCGTATTCGTCATCATTAAATTTAAAATCAAACGGGCTGCCGGGGTTATATTTTTTGAACACCGGTTCTATCTTTTTTAAAGCCTCCTGCATGGGCATGGTTGGTTTAACCCTCAGCGTTATGAAATTAACCCAGCCCGGTAACATCATAAAAACCGTAGCTACGGTTTTTTTGTAAGGCGATTCCATCACCATATCCTTCACCACGCCCGTAACAACATGATCCTGCTTGTTCCACCGGATCACTTTACCTACCGGGTTTTTAATACCGCTCATTTTCACTGCCGATTCGTTGAGGATAAAGGCACCGGTATCCGTTGGGAAGTTTCTTGAAAAATCGCGGCCCTGGATAATTTTCCAGCCTACAGTATGCCCAAAATCATAAGTTATAGCAACGGTACCAAAAGTGGGGTCGAAGCCTGCGGGCTTGCCCTCCCAATCGAACCCACCATTATTTGCCCAAATCTCTGTAGTAGTACTGTTTGATTCGGCCATATCCTCAACCGCGCCGGTTTGGATCAGGTCGTTACGCATGGTTTCATAATGGCCGTAAATCTCAGGGGTCTTCATCTCGAAAGAAAGTAAGCCCGCGCGTGAATAACCAACCGGCCTGTCTTTAGCATACTGGATTTGCCTGAACACAACTATAGTACCGATAATCAGCGCTATGGATACCGTAAACTGCACAACAACCAAAACCTTACGCGGCAGAGACGCAAAACGGCCGACCTTGAAAGTGCCCTTTAAAACCTTCACCGGCTCAAATGATGAAAGGTAAAATGCCGGATAACTGCCTGCTATGACGCCTGTAAATAAGGTAAAACCCAAAGCCAGGAGCCAAAACCAAACATTGCCAAATGGCATATTTATTTGTTTATCAGCAATATGATTAAATGATGGCAGCGCAACCAAAACTATACCCAGTGTAACTACCAGCGCCAAACAGGCAAATATTACCGATTCGCTCAAAAACTGATTGATGAGCTGTGAGCGCATGGAGCCGATAGACTTTCTGATCCCCACTTCCTTAGCACGTTTCTCACTTCGGGCGGTACTCAGGTTCATGAAATTGATACAGGCCAGTAACAATACAAATACCCCGATAATACCAAACAGCCAAACCATTTCAATAAGTCCACCAACAGGTTTGCTGTTTTTAAAATCGCTGTACAGGTGCCATTTGCTCATGGGGTGCACCTGTATACTTTCATCATTCATCTTGAAATGTGGCTTGGTAATGTTTCTGATCTTAGCCGATACTTTATCAAAATCCACATTATCGGCCAGCTGAACAAACAATGAGCAGCCATGATTGTCCCATGCTCCCGTTTGCGTGCCCCACCAGTTGTTTTTATTAAAAAAGGGCATCAGGAACTTTGTTTCATAAAATGAAGTATTGCGTGGCAGGTCTTCATATACGCCGATAACTTTTAAGTTTGTTTTATTATCAGCTTTGATAGTTTTATTGACCGGGTCGGCATTGCCAAACAGCGCTTTGGCAATTGATTGAGATATAACTATTGATGAAGGATCCCTAAACTCGGTATAACTGCCTTTTACCATTTTCAATGCAAGCATGGCCGGCAAATCACCCTCGGCCCAGGCCCCAATTTGTGATATCTTTTTATCACCTACCGAAAGAATATGCGCCCCACCCCAAAAAAGCGAAGTATGTTTAAAATCGCTGGCATACTTAGTGCGCAATTCGGCACTCAGCGGCACCACGGTCGATCGAAAAGTAGGCGTTTCTCCATTTGCCGTTTGTGTAACCATGATCTGCCCCATGCGGTTGTAGGTGCTATGGTACTTATCAAACGATAGTTCGTCCCAGATCCAAAGACCGATAAGCATGGCCACTGCCATCCCCACCGATAAACCCGCAATGTTAATAAAGGCATGCACCTTGTTTTTAACAATATTACGGAACGCGATTTTGATGTAATTCTTTAACATGATTATAGTTCATTGGTTCACTTGTTCATTAGTTCATTGGTGCCTATCATTTAGTCATTGCCGGAGGATAACCGCATGCTAAGCAAATAGGCTCTGTATAGTATGCGGTTGCTTCATCGCTCTTCACAATGAGATAAAATATTATTTCTTAACTCCGAAATCGAACATCCGAAATCAAATTATTCCGACCTCAAACTTTTTATCGGGTTGATCAGCGCTGCTTTAATACTTTGGAAACTTACAGTTGCCAGCGCTATCAAAATAATTAACGTGCCCGATAGTCCAAACATCCACCATTGTACCTGTGTACGGTAAGCATAACCCTGCAGCCATTTTGAAGCAGCATACCAGGCTATTGGTGAAGCAATAAGTAAGGCGATTACTACCAGTAACATAAACTCCGACGATAAAAGCCTGAACAACGAGCCTACACTCGCGCCCAGTACCTTGCGGATGCCTATCTCCTTTACGCGCTGCTCGGCTGTGAACATGGCTAAACCAAGCAAGCCAAGACATGATATAAAGATGGCTAAAAAGGCAAATGCATCTGATAGCTTACCAATTACCTGCTCGTTCTGGTACAACTTCTGGTATTCCTCATCCGAAAAATTATAATTGAACGGGAAGGCCGGATTTAGCTGTTTGCACAACTTTTCCATGCTGGCCAGCGCTTCGCGGGTTTTGCCGGGCTGCGTACGTAACAGGATACTGCCATAGTTTTCGTTTTCGGCACATCTTAACACCAATGGCTTAATTTCTTCATGCATGGAGTTAAAATGAAAATCTTTGATTACACCTACAATTTTGCCATGTTTGCCCCAAAAAGTCAGCGGCTGGCCTATTGGGTTTTTATACCCTATCCTTTTCAGCGCGGCTTCGTTAAGGATATAGCCAACAGAATCCGTCGGGAAGTCTTTCGAAAAATCGCGACCCTGCAATACTTTGATCTTCATAGTTTTCACAAAATCGTATCCTACCGATGCCTGGGTGAACTGGATATTAACATTGGGATCCTTACCTATCCAGTCAACACCGCCAGTTCCATTCTGGATATTGGTTGGCGTATTAGTGATCCGCGTAATTGATTGCACCCCGGGCATTCTCAAAGCCTCTTGCTTAACAGTGCTGTATTTGGCTGTCAAATCACCTTCAAGCGGAATATAAACCAGGTTTTCGCGGTCATAACCCAAATTTTTCGATTGGATAAAATTCATCTGTCCCGATATGACTATAGTACCGGTAATCAGCACAACTGATAGTACAAACTGAAACACCACCAGCCCTTTACGGAACAAAGTGGTACCGGTATCAAGCTTCAGCGCTCCTTTGAGCACTTTAACCGGATTGAACGACGACAGGAATAAAGCCGGATAACTCCCCGATACTAAACCGGTTATCAGCGTAATTACCCCAAGTTTGAACCAAAAAGCAGCATCATAAAAGGGCAATTCAATTTGCTTTTGGGTTACCTCGTTAAAAAACGGCAACAACAGTACAAGCAATATCAGGGAAACCAAAACCGAAAGTGCGGTAATGAGCATCGACTCGGCAATGAACTGGCCTATTAAAGCCGAACGCACGGCACCTACTACCTTGCGTACCCCAATCTCTTTAGCCCGTTTAACCGAGCGGGCTGTAGTTAAGTTCATGAAGTTGATACAGGCTATCAACAAAATAAACACCGCCACTATGCTGAAAATACGTACATATTCAATACGCCCTCCTACAATTTTTCCATCTTCAAAATTGCCCCGCAGGTAAGTATCGCTATAACGCATCATCCCCAGGTCGATGATAAAAGTTGATGTTTTACGGTTTGTACCATTATAAGAATCTAAAAAATGAGGGATCTTTTTGGCAAACTTCACCGGGTCGGCATCCGGGCGAAGCATAATAACAGCGGCTGGCCCCTGGTTGCCCCAGTCGCGCGCCCAGGTGTTTTCATCCAAAAAGTTATACCAGTTCATCACAAAATCAAACTTTTGCGAGCTGTTATTCGGCATGTCCTCATATACAGCAGTAACTGTAAAATCTTTAGCGTTTTCATAGCGGATTGTTTTACCAATGGCTGCCTCCGCGCTGCCAAAAAAACGGTTAGCCATTTTACGCGAGATGGACAAGCTCTTTGGGGTATTTAATGCAGTTTTGGCCGAACCCTGAAGCAGTTTATAACTAAAGATGTTAAAATAATCTTCGCCGGCGGAGGTACCGCCAATCTTTAATATTGTATCGCCTACCTGGAAGGTATTCCATTGGTCGAAACCCATATTTGCACCGTACTGTACTTCCGGGAATACTTTTTTTATCTCTTCGGTAGTACGGCCCGGAGTATTGTAACTACCATGCAGCTTATGGTCGTATTTTTGTAACTCATAAACTGCATAGATCCGTGACCCATTTTTAAACCACGAATCCATATCCAGCTCATTCTGCACCCAAAGCATGATCAGCAGGCTGCACACCAAACCTACCGAAAGCCCCGCAGCATTAATAAAGGCATGCGTTTTATTACGCAGCAAATTACGCCAGGCTACTTTTAAATAGTTTTTCATCATATGCTTAGTTCATTTACTTTATATCATTGGGTCATCAGGTCATTAAGTCATTTTTAACTCAATGACCTGATGACGCGAAGCAAATGACTTAATGACTTTCGTCACTCCGCCTTCAGGCTCTTCACCGGGTTCATCCGTGCAGCTTTTATGGCTTGCGTGCTTACGGTTAACAGGGCTATTATCATAGCCAGCATACCGGCAAGGGCAAACATCCACCAGCTTATCGTTACTCGGTATTCAAATGCCTGCAGCCATTTGCTCATGCCCCACCATGCTATTGGCGTGGATATTACAAGGGCTATCAATACAAGCTTTACAAAATCTTTTGATAATAACTGCACAATACCCGTTACGCTGGCGCCAAGCACCTTACGTACACCTATTTCCTTACTGCGCTGTTCGGCACTGAAAGCTGCCAAGCCAAACAGGCCAAGGCAGGATATCACTATCGCCATCAGCGTAAAGGCATTAATAATTTGCGACAAGGTAACTTCAGTTTCATACTGCTTTTGCACCTCGGTATCTAAGAAAGAATATTCAAAAGGTGCGTCGGCTATGTCTTTACGCCACAGCGCTTCCATTTTGCCCAGCAGCGATTTATAGTTTTTGCTATCTGTTGATACCACCATCACATTAAACTGTCGCGGATCATTACGGTAAACCAGCATAAACGGCTTTACTTCCATATGCAGGGAGTTGTAATTAAAGTCCTTCATTACCCCGGCCACTTCAACAAAGGTTACCGGGTCCGGATCATATTGGGTATACAATCGTGTACCCGGAGCAGTCTGCGGGTTTAGTCCCAGGCGCTTACATAAGGTTTCATTAATGAGTACCCGGGTAGTATCCCCTATCCGGAAGTCCCGGCCGGCAATTATTTTAATGCCGTTCGCTTTGGCAAAAAACTCATCAGTATTAATATTTTGTGCATCAGTTGCAGTGGTCATATTGCCTCCTGCAGTGTAAACTCCGTGATCATGCGGTACAAACTGGCTCAGGTAATTATCGGCATCGCTTACGGTTTTAACTTCGGCCAGCTGCCTTAAATCATTTGCAAAATTCTTCATTTTGCCCTGCGTGGTATTGGTATAAAAATTAAAGATGAGCTTTTGATTTTGGTCGAAGCCGAGGTCTTTATTTTTTACGAAATTGAGCTGACTGTAGATCACGATAATACCTGTTATAAGTACTATCGACAGCACAAACTGAAACACTACCAATGATTTACGGATTCCTGCTGCCGAAATATGACTGGTAAAATTCCCTTTGATCACCTTGATAGCCTTAAACGCCGACAAGTAAAATGCAGGATAGCTTCCGGCTACAAAACCGGTAACCACAACTATGCCCGTCAGCATTAGCCAAAGCCTGTAATTGCTAAAAAACGATAAATGAATATCGGTATGGGTTACCTGGTTTAAATATGGCAGCAGCAATATGAGTAATGGCAATGCGATGGCTACGCCCATAAGCGTCAGCATAAACGATTCGCCTAAAAACTGCTTCATCAAATCGCCCTGGCCCGCGCCTATTACTTTGCGTACACCTACTTCTTTGGCACGTTTTGATGCACGCGCTGTTGAAAGGTTCATGAAATTGATACAAGCCACTACCTGTATCAGTACAGCCACCAGTATCATAATGTACAGGAATCCAGGATCAAGTGTTTTGGTTAGCTCATGCTCATGCCCTGGCGTTGTATGAATGGTAGTTACAGGCTGCAGGTGCAGCGCCTTTTTCATGCCGATGGCCTTCAGTTGGTCGGCACCATATTTATTTAAAAAGTCAGGAAGCTTTTTTTCCAGGGCTGCCGCACTGGCATTAGGGCGCAGCTTTACATAGGCATACAAAAAATTATTACCGGCCCATGCGGTATTTTGCCGTACGTACTGACCTAAGCCGCCACTGTTCATAGCCATAAACATACTCACTTTGATATGCGACTGACCGGCGCTTTCGTCAACCACCCCCGTAACCTTAAAATCGTGTTTGCCGAATGAATTATCGATAGAGATCATTTTCCCTATAGGATCCTCGCTGCCGAAAAGTTTATCGGCTACCGGCTTCATTAATACAAGGCTGTAAGGCTCGGCCAGTACTTTATTGGCATTACCACTAACAAAATGAAAGTTAAACACATCAAAAAAAGTAGAATCGACATAAGCCGCATTCTGTTGATAAAATGATTTTTCTTTGTAGCGTAACAGATGCTGTTTAGCTCCAAAACCTTCGGTTGTTACCAGCCGGGTAAACTGCAAAACCTCGCCAAAATCATTTTTCATGGCCGGCGCTATTGGCGGCGAGCTTGCCGCGCCATCATGCTTATCACCCGTGAGCTCAAGCGTTGTGGTAATACGGTACAGGTCTTTAACATCTTTGTGTTGCTTATCATAACTGTACTGATCCTGCACATAAAGCAAAATATAAAGGCAACACAGTGTACCTGTAGCCAATCCCACTATATTAATTAAACTAAAGGTTTTGTTTTTCAACAAAAACCGCCATGCCGTTTTTAAATAACTTTTAATCATTTTATTAGTTCATTTGTTCAATGGTTCATTATAGTGCTTTCAAACATGTCATTGCGAGCGTAGCGTGGCAATCGCACGGAAGCATCGCCGCTCTGTATAACATGCGATTGCTTCGTCGTCCCTCCTCGCAATGACATATTTTATATTCCAAAATCAACCTAACCTCTAATCTCCAACCTCTAACCGCTCTACTCCGCTTTCAAGCTCTTTACCGGGTTCATTAACGCGGCTTTAATGCTTTGATAGCTTACCGTAGCAAGGGCTATCATAATTGCGGCCACCCCCGCCAGCGCAAACATCCACCAGCTAAGCTGTACGCGATAGGTAAAATCCTGCAGCCATTGGGTCATTGCATAATAGGCTATAGGCGTTGCTATCACAATGGCAATAAATACCAGTTTTACAAAATTCATGGATAACATTGCAGTGATATTGCCAATAGTAGCGCCTAATACCTTGCGGATCCCTATTTCCTTGCTGCGCTGCTCGGCCATGAAAGCAGCCAGGGCAAACAGACCGAGACAAGCAATCATGATAGCCAGTACCGCAAAACTTGTGAAAATACGCCCCATACGCTGTACATCGGCATACATGCTGGCAAAACGCTCGTCCATAAAAGTGTATCTAATGGGCTGGTTTGGTGCAAACTGTTTCCAGGTTGCAGTGATTTGGTCGAGCGCTTTTTTTACATCACCGGCTTTTATTTTTACCGATACTATCGATTCGCTTGAGCTTAAATGCATCACCAATGGCTCGATACCGTCGCGCATCGAGTTAAAATTAAAATCCTGCACCACGCCGATAATTGTTTTACCCGGGCCATAGTTAACTATCTTTTTCCCTATCGGATTTTTAAGTCCGAGTTTGTTGGCCATCATTTGGTTAATGATCACCGCCTGCGAGTCGGCTTTCATATCGGGAATAAAGTCGCGGCCAGCCACCAGTTTAATGCCCAGTGTTTTGAGATAATCATGATCCACATCCCAAAACTGACCACCTACAGTAGGATCTATTTTTTCTCTTCCCTCAATAAAAAATTGGTTGCCATTACGCTTAGTGCCCGAAACCGGTAAAAAATCGCTGATTGATGCACTTTTAACTGTGGATAGTTTCAGCAATTCGCTTTTAAATGGTTTCACCTGATTATCAAGCGTATTGGTACCTTGTATCATCACCACCTGATCTTTCTCAAAACCTACTTTTTTGTTAAGCAGGTATTGCATCTGGTTATAAATAACTACCGTGCTGATGATGAGGATAATAGATGTAGCAAACTGGAAAACCACCAGCACATTACGCAATACCGAACTTTTACTTCCGGTGCTTAAATTGCCTTTAAGCACTTCGGCTGGTTTAAAGCCCGAGAGGTAAAACGCAGGATAAATGCCCGCCACAATGCCAATTAAGAATGCCGCCGCCAGCACTACCGGTACTAACCACCAAACCACCCACGGCATAGTAAGCGATTTGGACGCCAGCGTATTAAAATATGGCAATAGTACCCAGGCCAGGATCAGGCCTAATACAAACGAGAAAAAGCTATACAATAATGATTCGGCCAAAAACTGCCTGATCAAACCACTTCGCTGCGAGCCAACTACTTTACGTAACCCAACCTCTTTGGCCCTGTTAGCCGATTTGGCTGTAGAAAGGTTAATAAAATTGATACAGGCAATCACCAAAATAAAACCGGCCACCGCGCCAAACAACCACACGAAACGGATATCCCCGTGCGACATGCCATCATGAATATCGTACGAGCGTAAATTGATATCCTGTACATTTTGAACCACTAAATTAAAAATGCTCATTACCCTGCTGGCGCGTTTATCGCCATTATGTGTCATGCTGGGGATGTAATAATTTTTCAGGATGCCATCATTTACCTTTTTATTAAACTGTGCTATGTTGGTGCCGGGTTTCAGCGCCATGTATATATGATAATTATTGGCATCCCAGGTTGCCTGTTCGCCATTCCAGAACTCAACACCGGCAAGGGTGATAAAGAACTTAAAATCGTGCAGATGCGAATTACCGGGGATATCCTGCATTACCGCGGCTATTTTAAAAGGTTTAGTTTTGTTATTGTTTAGGTACATTACCTTACCTACCGGGTTTTGACCGGGGAAGTATTTATCTGCCTTGCTTTTTGAAATCACCATACTCAATGGCTCACTCAAGGCATGTTTTGAATCGCCGTAAACCATGGGCAGGTTCAAAATATCTATCAGGCCCTGATCTGCATAGGCAAAACCTTCTTCGTGGGTATTATCAGCCTGGTCTGCACGCTTTAACTCATTGGCGCCGGCACCCCAAAAAAGTGAATTTGGCATTAAACGACCTGATTTCTCTACTTCCGGATAGTCCTGTTTAATCACTTTGGCCATCACCGAAGGCCAATCAACACCTTTTTCATCTACCGAGCCATCGTGGTAATGCCCAAGCAAACGGTAAACATTAGCGGCATTAGGGTAGCTTTTATCAAAGCTTAACTCATCGCGAATATACAGAGCAATTAGCAGGCAGGCCGCAATACTAAACGCAAAGCCGCCGATTTTAATAGCAGCATACATTTTTTGCTTGCGCAATTGCCTTAAAGCGACTTTTAAATAATTTTTGATCATGGCAGTGCTATTTAAAAAGGGGCTATGTTGTTTTAATTTTTCCGTACTGTTATAATTAGCCTGCATGGTTTTCTCCGGTTTAACCGGAGAGGGCGTTTCAACTGCAACCGCTGGTTGTCCTGTACCCTCCATATCTTTGATCTTTGCCTGGATCTTACCAAACAAAACCGAACCGTCACTCTTTGGCTTTTCCTCTCCATCATCCCACCATTTCGACATTAACCTTAGCTGGCTATGCAGCTCCGGGTTTTCGGCCAGCAAAGCGTTTAGCTCCTGCAACTCCTTTTCCGAAGCTTCATTAGCCAATTTCTTTGAAGCCAGGCTCCAAATGTGGTCATCCAAGTTCATCTCTCAAACGGGCGTTAGTTTATCAAAGGCAGTGCGCAACTGTTATTTTCGAATAAAACATGTGCCATTTATACAAATATCTACATATCAAATACTTACACAAAAACACCCGTTATTACTGTACGAAAGCGTACATCTGGTGTCCGGTTTTAAGCAAGGTCATTCCTTAGCCTGAGCAGGCATGATAACACCAGCCACAACTGAACAGCTTTAACCAATCATTGGTGTTACCCCCCTCTTTAATTAAAAAGCTTATTTTCAATTATTTATTCAATAAAAACACGAATTGTGTTAACCCTGTTAACCCCCAAGCCATCCGGTTTAAACTCACAATTTCTCTACTCTCCCGTAACATAATCCTATCCCGTGCGTCATAGGTGATTTACGCACAAAACATTTTGGCTGGCAGGGTGTATATTTGAAAATTAACTATCCTTAACAGCTTGTAAAAAGCAAACTTTTTGTACTACATATGACTGATCGCAAACTAATTACAAAACTCATGCTGTCGTGTGTGCTTACCACAGCTATGGCAACCGCTTACGGACAGCAAACCCCTCCACCCGAAAACCCGGCCCTGAAAATATACCGGGCTGCACCAACCAAAGTTAACGACCTTATCCACACCAAACTGGATGTTCGTTTTGATTACAAAAAACGTTACCTGTATGGCAAAGAATGGGTTACTTTAAAGCCTCATTTTTACCCAACCGATAGCTTAAGGCTTGATGCCAAAGGCATGGACCTTAAAAACATCTCGGTAGTAAAAAATGGGAAAAACGTTCCGTTGAAATTTACATACCAGGACAGCCTTTCGGTAGCCATTAAACTGGATAAGGTTTATCACAATAATGAAAGCTATACCATTTACATTGATTACACCGCGAAGCCTAATGAACTGAAAGAAAAAGGCAGTGCAGCCATCAACGATGCAAAAGGTTTATATTTCATCAACCCCGACGGCACCGAAAAAGATAAGCCAACCCAGATCTGGACACAGGGTGAAACTGAAAGCTCATCGGCCTGGTTCCCTACCATTGATAAGCCAAGCCAAAAAACTACCGAGGAGATCACGATGACCGTACCGGCAAAGTATGTAACGTTGTCAAACGGTAAACTAACGGCTCAAAAAACAAACGCCGACGGCACTCGTACCGATACCTGGAAACAGGAGCTTCCACACTCACCATACTTGTTTATGATGGCCGTTGGCGATTTCAAGATCTATAAAGACAAATGGAAAGATAAAGAAGTAAGCTATTACCTTGAGTCTAAATACGCCCCTTACGCCAAAGAGATCTTCGGCTTTACCCCGGAAGCTATCGACTTTTATTCAAAAACCTTGGGTGTTGATTTTCCATGGGTTAAATACTCGCAAATTGTAGTACGCGACTACGTAAGCGGCGCTATGGAAAATACCTCGGCTACCTTACACGGCGATTACGTACAGGCTACCCACCGCGAACTGATAGACGCCAACTTTAGCAATGGCCGCAGCACTATTGTGCACGAGCTGTTTCATCAATGGTTTGGCGATTATGTTACTGCCGAAAGTTGGAGCAACCTTACCGTAAACGAATCGTTTGCCAACTTCAGCGAAACCATCTGGGCCGAACATAAATATGGCAAGGACGAAGCTGATGCGCATAACTATGCAGATATGCAAAGCTATCTCCGTTCGCAGGGAGCCAGTACTAAAAACCTGGTGCGTTTTTATTATGCCGATAAAGAGGACGTTTTTGACGCTGTAACCTACCAAAAAGGTGGCCGCATCCTGAACATGCTCCGCAATTATTTAGGCGATGCTGCATTTTATAAAGGACTTAACATCTATCTGAAAACTAACGCCTTCAAAAACGGTGAAGCCCAGCAATTACGTTTAGCATTTGAGGAGGCTAGCGGCCAGGACCTTAACTGGTATTTTAACCAATGGTATTATGGCGCCGGTCACCCGATACTGAACATCAGCTACAAATGGGACGAAGCAACCAAAACCGAAACCGTTTACCTGAAACAAACGCAAGACGGCCAAACCTTTAAACTGCCAATGGCCATTGACATTTACCAGGGCGGTAAAAAAGTACGCCATAAAGAATGGATGAATGATAAGGTAGATTCTATCAGCTACCAACTGGCCGGCAAACCGGATCTGGTGAATGTTGATGCCGATAAAATCCTGCTCACCAAGAAAACAGACAATAAAACAATTGAAGAGTTTTCATTCCAATATTTTAATGCTCCTAATTACCTTGACCGTTACGAGGCTATAGAAGCTGCTGCATCAGATCAAACCCGTCCGCAAGCACAAAAAATCCTGATCGCGGCTTTAAAGGATAAGTATTATGGACTGCGCATCAAAACCATCAGGGCATTAAACCTCACTAAAGATGATGTGCGCAATGCGGCCCAGCCAATATTGATCGCATTAGCCCAAACCGATAATAACACGCTTGTAAAAGCAGCTGCTATCACTGCATTAGGCAAATTGAAAGCAAGCGGTAACATGACCTTGTTTACCCAATCCATGTCAAGCGAATCATATGCTGTGCAGGGCGCTGCCTTAAACGCCATAGCACAACTTGACCCGGCCAAAGCGTTAAGCTTAGCCAAAGGCCTTGAAAAAGACAACAAAGGCGCGTTAACTGCCGCTATCATGACTTTATATACTACTAATGGTAATGATGCCGAATGGCCATTTGTTTACCATGCGTTTACCGAAGCAGGAATTCAGGAAAAATTCAATTCCCTTAAAAACTTTGCTGATATGACGGCTAAAGTTAATAAGCCCGAATATGCACGGCAGGGTATTGGCCAGTTGAAAGAGGCAGGTATTAAATTTAAGGTTTACGGTGCAGCGCCATTTATAGTTACCCAACTGGAAGGCATAAAAGCCGCACGCACTGCCATGAAAGATGACGCATCGGCAAAAGAAGCTGATGATGCCATCAAAGCAGTTAATGATGCTAAATAACAAGTAAGCATCTAAAAATAAAAGGACGCCTTTTTACCGGGCGTCCTTTTATTTTTAGCTAAAGCGATGTGATTGAGCTGAAAGCTTAAGGCCTAAAGCCAAAAGCTTTTTGACTGTTAGCATTATTAGCTTTGAGCTTTTTGCGTTCGGCCTTAAGCTTTGAGCCTTCTGCTTTTAGCTTAAATTACTTTACCAGCGTGCCAATAGCCTCGCCTTTGGCAATTTTCATGAAGTTGCCTTCCTTGTTCATATCAAATACAATAATAGGCAGCTTATTTTCCTGGCAAAGGGTGATGGCAGTCATATCCATTACGTTAAGGCCTTTATCATATACTTCCTGGAAGGTGATTTCGTCGTAACGGGTTGCACTTGGGTCTTTCTCCGGGTCGGCAGTGTAGATCCCGTCAACGCGGGTACCTTTCAATACCACATCAGCTTTAATTTCAATGGCGCGCAATGAAGCGGCAGTATCAGTAGTAAAGTAAGGGTTACCTGTACCGGCACCGAAGATCACGATCTTGCCCATTTCCAGGTGGTGCATAGCACGGCGACGGATGTAAGGCTCACAGATCTGTTCCATCTTAATGGCCGATTGCAGACGGGTTTCCACACCAATGCTTTCTAAAGCATTTTGCAGCGCCATACAGTTAATCACCGTTGCAAGCATACCCATATAATCGGCCTGCGCACGTTCCATACCCGATTTTTCAGCACTTAATCCCCTGAAAATATTACCGCCTCCAACAACTACCGCAATCTCGATACCGGCATCATAAACGTTTTTAATGTCATGAGCATACTGCAAAACCTGGTTGTTATCAATACCATATTGCCTTGCGCCCATCAGCGATTCGCCCGAAAGTTTCAGTAATATTCTTTTGTATTTCATTTGGTGTGATTTGCTAATAATAGAAAAAGATGAAACCTGCTTTTGTTTATATCAAGAATTGATAAAGCTCTGTTCATACGGGAGTAGTTCGCCAAAAATAGCGAATAAATTTCAGTGTTAAAATTTTATGTTGTCTTTGTTAAAAAATCACCTTTTAGTATAGTCCCAAGCACTTCAAAATCAGCGTTAAAAATAACAAGGTCGGCATCAAAGCCTTTCTCTATTTTACCCTTTTTTGTTTGCGATGCTAACTCGGCGGGATATAATGAAGCCATATTTACGGCCTCAGCCAGGTCAATACCGGCCAATTTAACGCAATTTTCAACTGCTTTAAGCATGGTAAGGTTTGAACCTGATAAAGTACCGTCGGGCATGGTATACCTGTCGCCCCTTAGTTCATGTTGATAAGCTCCTTCTTTGGTTGAAGTAACGGCATCAGTGATCAGGAAAAGTTTGTCACCCAGTTCGCGTTTAGCTAAACGTACCATTGCAAAATCAACATGGATACCATCGACTACAATACTGGTATATGGCTTTTCCTCAAAAATTGCAGGGATATAGCCAGGTTCGCGATGGTGCATAGATGGCATGGCGTTAAACAAATGCGTTACTGCCTGCACCGGTTTCTTTAAAAATGATTTGCCTTCGGCATAGGTAGCATTACTATGGCCGGATGATATGATAACACCCTGCTCATATAAATAATCTATCACCTCCTGATCCTGCAGTTCGGGCGCAATGGTGATCATCTTGATAACACCATCAGCTTTTTCAAGCCAGCCTTTAACCTCAGTCAAAGTAGCCTTTTTGATAAACTTTTCGGGGTGAGCGCCCTTTTTGGTTGGATTTAAATACGGCCCCTCCAGGTGCAATCCCCAGAAAGCCCCCCTGCTTTTTTGACTATAGATCTTAGCCGCTTCAATACCAGTTTCCACAATTTCATTGGTATTGGTGCCGATAGTAGCAAACACGCCAATGGTGCCCTGGTTCAGCAGGTCATTCTCCAATTGTTCAAGCGCCTCAACGGTAGGTGTACCGGCAAAAAGCTTACCGCCGCTGCCGTAGATTTGCAGATCGATAAATCCCGGGGCAAGGTATGCGCCGTTCAGGTTTTTCTTTACCGCATCTGTCGGGATGGCACTTTCATTAATAATATCGGTAATAGTGCCGTTTGAAATTAAAACGGCTTTACCTTCGGCAATAGTACCGGTGGAGATGAGTTTGAGGTTGTGGAGGGCGATAGGCATGTTTCTTCGTTTTACGTCATTGCGAGGTACGAAGCAATCGCGAACTCTACAGAGTGGCTCTGCATATCGGGGATTGCTTCGTACCTCGCAATGACGGGGTTGATTAAAAACAACAGGGCAAAAAAAATCCCCCGATTTTCATCGGGGGATAATATGATTAAGCTCCTAAAGCTACCCGCTTGAAGGCGGTTACTGTAAGGCCTTTTTCAACCGAGTCAAGGAATTGTGAAATGCTCTTAGACGAATCTTTCACAAACTCCTGGTTTAACAGGGTTGAGTCTTTGTAGAATTTATTCAGTTTACCTGCAGCAATTTTTTCAACCATTGCTTCTGGTTTACCTTCTGCACGGATCTGCTCTTTAGCAATTTCAAGCTCACGCTCAATTACTGAAGCGTCAACGCCATCTTTATCCAAAGCGATAGGATTCATAGCAGCAATTTGCATAGCTACGTCTTTACCGGCTTCTTCTGCACCTGCGCCATCAGCGCTTAAAGCTACCAATACACCTAAACGGAAGTTACCGTGGATGTAAGCAACAACCTTTTCGCCGTTAACAACTTCATATTTAGATACACCGATTTTTTCGCCGATTTTGCCGGTTTTTTCGATGATCGCATCACCGATTTTAACGCGGGCAGTTTCAACGTCGATTTCAAGGGCGTAAAGCTCTTCAATTGAAGCTGGTTTTGCTTCAACAGCTTTGTTAGCAATTTCATTTGCAAAAGCGATGAACTCAGCGTTTTTAGCTACGAAGTCAGTTTCGCAGTTAAGCTCGATGATAACACCGGTTTTAAAATCTTCAGAAGTACGTGCAATAACAACACCTTCGTTTGATTCCCTGTCCTGACGGCTTGCTGCAACTTTAGCACCTTTTTTCCTTAAAAAATCGATAGCTGCTTCAAAATCACCGTTAGTTTCGGTTAATGCTTTTTTGCAATCCATCATACCGGCACCGGTTTGCTGGCGCAGTTTGTTTACGTCGGCTGCAGAAATTTGTACTGTAGACATGTTTTTTTGAGTTTTAAGATTTTTTATATCGGATTACAAGTTACCGTAATGGTATTATGCTATTGTAACCTGCAACTATTTTTAATATTAAAAATCCTCCCTGATGCTTTTAACGGAATCAGGGAGGCTTTAAATATTTGTTCCTTGTTCCCCCTTCAGGGGGTTAGGGGGCTTATTCTTCTGTTTCAGCAGCCGGAGCTTCAGCTTCGCCTTCAGCAGCTACTTCAGCAACTTTACGGGTTCTTTTACCGCCTTCGTTAACTTCAGGAGCATCAGCTTTAGCTTTTGCAGCTACTGCTTCTTTTTCAGCTTCGTCTTCTTTCTCGCGTTTGCGCTCATCTAAACCTTCTTCGATAGCTTTGATGATGATGCTGGTGATCAAAGAGATTGATTTTGTAGCGTCGTCATTCGCAGGGATCGGGAAGTCGATGTTTGAAGGGTCAGAGTTGGTATCAACCATAGCAAATGTAGGGATGTTCAACTTTAATGCTTCTGAAACCGCGATATGCTCTTTCTTAACGTCGATCAGGAATAAAGCAGCCGGCAAACGGTTCAAGTCAGAGATACCACCTAAAAGGGTTTCTAATTTGATACGCTCACGCTGAATCATCAGACGCTCTTTTTTAGAAAGGTTGCTGTAAGTACCGTCTTTAGTCAATTTATCGATGTTTGACATCTTTTTGATTGACTTACGTACAGTAGCAAAGTTAGTTAACATACCACCTAACCAACGCTCGGTGATGTATGGCATGTTTACGCTTTTTGCATAATCAGCAACGATATCTTTCGCTTGTTTCTTTGTAGCTACGAATAATACCTTACGGCCTGATTTTACAATTTGTTTTATAGCTGCAGCAGCTTCTTCAACCTTAGTTAAGGTTTTATTTAAATCGATAATGTGGATACCGTTACGCTCCATGAAAATGTACTGTGACATTTTCGGATCCCATTTGCGGGTAAGGTGACCAAAGTGTACACCAGCGTCCAGTAAATCCTGATAAGTTGTTCTTGCCATTTTGTTGTCCTCCTTTGATTAACGTTTACTGAATTGGAATCTCTTACGTGCTTTCCTGCGACCTGGTTTTTTACGCTCAACCATACGGTCATCGCGGGTCATTAAGCCTTTAGCACGTAATGCCGGTTTCTTTTCAGCATCAAGTTCAACAATAGCTTTAGCGATAGCTAAACGAACAGCTTCTGCCTGTCCCTTTACACCACCACCTGCAACATTAGCTTTAACATCAAATTTTCCGGTGCTACCAGAAACCTCAGTGCTCTGAGTAACGATGTATTGCAATGGCAAAGTAGGGAAATACTCTTTGTAATCTTTACCGTTAACGATGATCGCACCATTTCCTTCTGTAAGGTAGATGCGGGCAACGGCTGTTTTTCTTCTGCCTGAAGTGTTAGTTGTTGGCATTTTTTTTCTCCTTAAAAATTAAAAATTAAATGGCTGTTGGGTTTTGCGCTGCATGAGGATGCTCAGCACCTGCATATACATGCAAATTGCCGAATAATGCTTTACCCAAACGATTTTTAGGTAACATACCACGTACCGCTTTCTCGATGATGCGGGTTGGATGTTTCGCCAATAACTCCTTAGGAGAAATAAAACGCTGACCACCTGGATATCCAGTGTAACGAACATAAACTTTGTCGCTTAGTTTGTTGCCGGTCAGTTTTACCTTGTCTGCGTTGATAACGATCACATTATCACCACAGTCTACGTTTGGGGTGAAATCAGGCTTGGTTTTACCACGGATGATCATTGCGATCTTCGTAGACAAGCGCCCCAAAATCTCGCCTTCGGCGTCAACAACAACCCATTGTTTGTTAACGGTTTTTTTGTTGGCTGAGACAGTTTTGTAACTTAACGTATTCACTTGCTTTAAATTAAATTGTTTAAACGTTTATTATACCCCGTATTTTCGGGACTGCAAAGATAGGGTTAATTATCTTATTAGCAAATAGATTTTAAGGAAAAGATTGCGACTGGACTGATGGAGTGTCTGAACCGGAATTTAAGGGGGGGGGCGAAGATTGTCAGGATTTTATTTTGTCTGAACCCGAACTTGTTGAATTTTCGGAATAGTCAAAATTTTAGGAATTCGAAAAAATTCAATAATTCGTTTAATTCGAGTTCAGACAACTACCAGAATCCGATAAACCCGGTTCAGAAAAAATCTGTGTAATCAAAAATCAATCGGTGTAATCCCAATAAAAAAATCCGACATCCAACATCCGAAATCTCAAATCAAAATAATGGTGTTGCCTGCGGCCCGGGCTATACGTTTATACGCCTGCAGGCATTACGCGCATGGCCGATATCCACTTCTATCCCTAACACAGAAAACACATCCGGAATGCTATATGAGTATGATGCTTTACCTTCTTAAATCTACTAAATCAGTTCTCCAATTATTTAGCTAAAGCAAAGTCCAATACCTCATCAGCAGGTGTTAGCGGGTTATCCTTTACCATAAAGTCTGGCATTACCGGGTGTTGATCATTAGTATTGCCGCTGGCCCTGATAAATTGCTTGGTTGAAGTAGTAAACGTAAATCCGGTATTGGGCAGTTTTAAAAAAATCAGCTCACCATAATCATTGGCCGGCTCGCCTGATGGTTCACCGATCAATGTAGCCAGCTTATAATCCTGAATGGTATTGGCCAGCATGTTGGCACTTGAAAACGTATGCGGGCCAATCAGCACCAAAACGTTCCCTTTGAATAACAAATCATTAAATGTTGGCCGATCAGGCATATCACCGCTATTTGATATAGTAGTACCATTAATGGCATTAAAATAATAAGCCATCTTTTGTGGCCCTTCTCCTTTTAACTTTTCATTAAGCTGATCTTTGTACTCCTGGCTTACTTTCCACTTTACACCTCCTGCCATCCGGAAAGGCTTATCGGTAATATAGCCTAATAACATTTCGGCTAATGCCGAATTACCTCCCCCATTTTTTCGCAAATCGATGATCAGCACCTTGGCTTGTTTGTTTTTAATGGAAGTAAAGCACGAATCTAAAAACCGTTTAAATACAGCCGGTTCAGCTGTAAGTGTATTCAATGCTAAATAAGCTTTATCCGTATTCAAAAAATCAAATTGATGATCTGCAATTGGTTTAATCTTAGGCAGGTCTTTCGCTCTTGCAGCAATATTACTTCTGAAATCTGCCCATGAAACCGGGTTTACTACTGCACTATCTACATGGTTGTTGCGCAGGTAACGGATATGCCATGGCCCGTTTACTCCATACAGATGCAAATACACGATGAGGTTACGACAGATATCAAGAGCTTTATATTGCGGCAGACCGCCCGCATAACCACCCAGCTTACCCATCAATTTCTCTATAGTAATTCCATTGATGCTGATGATGGCATCGCCCGGCTTTAGTTTATCTTCCGCGGAAACATCAAGTCTCACAATAAACCCTGTACCGTTAAACTCTCTTATCAGTACCGGAAATAAAAGATTTCCCCCTGTCTTTAATTCGCTAACTAACGATTCGGGGTAGTTAAACACACTATGCCCTTCATTCAATGCGCCTATCAGCCCTGCCATAATTGGCCACGCCTCTTTCGCTGTCATACCATCGTGCAGGCTGGCAAGCACCCTATCAGTGAGCCGCGAATAGGAAGCCTTACTTATGCTGTGATACATATCAGGATGCACGTCGGCAACCGTGGCAACCAGGTATTTTACATCTTCTGCTAACTGATGTTTTGAGTAGTGTTTTTCTGTAGCAACAGTGTCGCGTTTTTTTGCAGATAAGCCAACAACAGGCAACACCATCATTAGTAATAAGAGTAAAGGCAGCTTCATATCAAACATGATGCACAAAATAGCAAATTGGTTGCAAGCAGCTTCTTAATTGCTTGTAATTAGTCATTGGTCAGACGGCCGGCACTTATGGAATTTTTATTTTGTAATAAGTTTTTTACATTCAGATGATATAAATATATTAGCAGGAACACTAATTAATTCCTGAATAATTGGCTCCCGCTGCTTACCGGCTTACCTTAACCTTGATTGTACTTTTAAGTACCTGCAAGTTGTTTGCCCAAACCCTGGCCGATCCGGTTGATTCGTTACAAACACAGGTAGACGCCAATGGAATCTTAGCTTCCATATTCAGCGGCAAAAGCAGCAAACCTGCCGCAGCTACCGAACAGCTACGAAATCGTACCTATTGGTCGGTATTACCATCGGCAGCTTACAACCCAAGCGTGGGTTTTGCCGTTGGGGTTATCTCATCAGGAGGAAAATACTTTGGTGATCCTTCAACTACAACACTTTCGGTAATTAATGCCGGCTTTTACCTGTCAACAAGCGGGCTCTCTACTTTTGAGTTTAAACAAAACGCTTTTTCGGCTCAAAACAAGTGGAACCTGCAGGGCACTGTACAAATAGGGAAAACCGTTGCCATGGACAACGGCCTCGGCACCGGCAGGCGCAGTTTTGGTGAAGGCAGCTTTTTCATGAACAATACCCACTTTGAAAACAATCCGGATGCCTTCCCTATCCGTTATGTATACATCAAAGCCAATGAGCGCATCTACCGTAAACTGGCACATCATATATATGTAGGTGCCGGGTTAAGCTTTAATTATTACAGCCATATAGATGATGACCGCAAGGATATCCCCATATCAAAAACTCATAACTACCGCTATAGTATCCGTAACGGCTTTCCTGTTAACTCGTACCAGGCTAATGGCTTGTTGTTCAATTTCCAGTTCAATAACCGCGACCAGCCTAACCGCCCGTTCAGGGGTATTTATGCCGATATAGTTTTTCGGAGCAACCAAACCTGGCTGGGAAGCAACCGCAATGCCATGCAGGTAAAGTTTGAGTTCAGGAAGTACTGGAGCCTGTCATCAACTCACCCCGAACATGTTTTTGCGTTGTGGCACTGGTCAAACTATTTATTAAGCGGGGCACTGCCCTACCTTGAACTGCCCGGCACCGGCAGCGATGCTTATGGCCGCATTGGCAGAGCATTTATTATAGGTAGGTTTAAAGGCATGTCGTTTGTATACAATGAGGCCGAATACCGCTTTCCGCTAACAAGCAATAAGTTGCTCAGCGGTGTTGCCTTTGTCAATGCCGAAACGGCTAACAACCAGCAACGCATAAAACTATTCAGGTATTGGGAGCCCGGTGGCGGAGTGGGCTTGCGACTGTTGTTTAATAAATACACGCGCTCTAATCTATGTATTGATTATGCCAGGGGAACTTATGGTTCAAGTGGGTTCTTTTTGGGACTTAACGAGGTATTTTAACTATAAGCAGGCTACGATGATGGTTATACCGTTATAATTGGTGTCATTTTTGTGCTGAAATTGCCTGAACAAGCAATCTACCATAAATGCGCACTCCGTTAACCTCACAACTACTCGGCGACCTGATTGAAAAAGGCTACGAATATGTATTGGTAAAGATCAACCTGAACCAACAGCAAGATGAGGCTGTCGACATAACACTTGTACCAATAAAAGAAAAACCGGAATTAAATAAATTACCAACAGGCTTTGAAACTTTTTACCGCATCACCCGCGAGCCCATGCAACTGGTTTGTGGTGTCGACAATACCAGTATTTTCATCGAATATCAAACCTTTGGTGACACTATAACCAGCCAGGACCTTTTCGACGACACTTATTTTAGGATGAGCGAGGAATTTTTCAGGCAGGTGTTGGACAGCCTGGAAGATTACGCCGTGATCACTACAGATAAAAATGGTGACGTTAACAGCTGGAATACCGGTGCCCAAAAAGTGCTTGGCTACACCGAACAGGAAGTATTAGGCCTAAGCGCCCGGATTTTTTTTACTCCCGAAGATATTGCCGAAGGTAAACCCGAAGCCGAATTAAAAAAAGCGCTGAGCCGGGGCAGAGCTATCGATGAGCGTTATCATGTACGCAAGGACGGCACACGCTTTTGGGGCAGCGGGCTGGTTTTCCCGCTGTTTGATGAACAGCACAATCATCGTGGTTTCACTAAAATCATGCGTAATCAACGGGAAGAACAGCGATCAAAAGAGCTTGGCATATAATACAAAAGAGGTGCTCAAATGAGCACCTCTTTTGTATTATATCTTTTCAGGAAAAAGGATTAAGCATTATAGCTTACACCGTGATCTTCTTCTACCTGTGGGTTAATGAATGGTGAACCTTTGGTAAAGCAACCTACAATTAAAAGGTAAGCACCAAAAATCAATTGCGGAGCTACCAATTTATCAGAAAAAGCATAAACCCATGGTGAACAAAATAAAAATGATCCCATAATTACATCACCGACATTATGCATAACCATCGGAAATTGCTTAATAAAGCCCATTTCGTTTTTAGCGAAGATAGCCATGATCAACTGTAACCAACCAATGATCAAAGGCAGGAACAAAGCAGCACCGCCAACATGAAGTGTATCAAACGTCCATAATGATGAAATCATTAACAGGGCTACAACGTAGTTTAAAAATCCGTAAGTTTTTGTTGAGATGAAGCCTTTCATTTTTAGCTTATTTATAAAGTATCAGTAAAATGATTTATATCTAAATTTTGTGCCAAAGGTAAACATTTGCACGGCTTAAGCACAGTAAATTTAAAAAAATTGAATTGCGTGGCAATCAATTAGCTACGAGGTCACGAAACAGCTGAATATGCCAGCTATCTTTAAACGGCACCTCCCATTTAGTTTCAAGCTCGGTTAAATTTTGCACCAGGTTGTTGTAAACAACCGTTTCCTTATTGATGCTACCATCTTTCAGCTTAGCCTCAAAATCATGGCGTGGCAGTGAGAGCACTTCCTCTCCTTCGCGATAAGCCAAATTGAACCTGTCGAAAAGATTGATGCCTAAATGTTGCTGCACCTGCTGCATAAAATGAACCGATTTATCAATAGAACAGCCGCTGGCGCCTGCCTGGCTTTCATCAACTATCAAAATAAAAAAACGGTTGTACCTAACCTCACCTTTGGCTTTCAGCTGGTTGTTGTGGGCTGTCCAGTTGGTGGTAAACTTGTTCAGCTCGGGCTGTATCTGCTGCACTTCCAGATCGGTTAATTTCCTGTCCGACTGATAGATCCAAACTCTTGACTGTGGAGAAAATTTCATTTCCAAAAATATCAATTTATTAACTTCGGGTTACATTTTGTTGTCATGAAAATATCAATTCTGCCATCAATTGGAAAAACCGCGCTCATTACATCAATTTTAGCCCTTAGTGCGCTAAATTACGGTTTTAAAGCCGGAATGAGCGAACAGGAATGGTTAAACTGGAGTAATAAGTGCCTTAGCACCTCGTTTAACCCCGCGCCTGATATCAACCTTAAAAAGTGGGAGATTGCCCTTACCAACGACTATTTTTTACGTTTAAGGAAAACTTATCAACAGGGCAAGCAGGAATATTTTTCTTTCAACTTGCACCGTTTAACCAATGTTGATTACGTGGGCAGCGACACTACAGGCACAGTAAAATTCAATACCCAAACCGATGATATCATTGTGCAAACCTATGAGGATCCCAATGGCAATATCGACTCAATGGCCACTACATTTGATTTACCGGTACATAACATGAGCTCCACCAAATTTGACAGTCTGAAGAGCGCGTTGCATTATTTCAGGACAAAAGGTTTATAAACCATTAGCCCTAACCGTGATCTCGGCAATATCCAGCACCTTTATCTCCTGTTCCTTATCCTGATTTTTTACGCCATCAGTAAGCATTGTCATACAAAACGGACAGGCGGCGGCTACCACCTGTGCTTTGACTTCTATAACATCGGCAATCCGCTCTATATTGATATCCTTTTTGCCTGGTTCAGGTTCCTTAAACATTTGCGCGCCGCCCGCACCACAGCACAGCCCGTTTGATTTGCAGCGTTTCATTTCCACCAATTCGGTATCCAGGATCTCTAACGCCGCGCGCGGAGCCTCGTAAACATCATTTCCCCGTCCCAAATAACAGGGGTCATGATAAGTGATCCTTTTCCCCTTAAAACTTTCGCCACCTTCGGCTTTCAGCTTACCGGCATCAATCAACTGTTGAATAAGTTGCGTGTGATGGATCACCTCATAATTGCCGCCCAGGCCGGGATACTCATTTTTTATGGTATTAAAACAATGCGGGCAACCGGTGACTATTTTTTTGATATTATAACCGTCAAGCACCTGGATATTCATTATGGCCTGCATCTGAAACAGGAATTCATTTCCCGCACGTTTGGCAGGGTCGCCGGTGCAATTTTCTTCTGTACCTAACACTGCATAGCTAATACCCACATGCTGCAATATCTTACAGATATCGCGGGTAATTTTCCGGGCACGCTCATCAAAGCTACCGGCACATCCTACCCAAAACAAAATTTCAGGCTCCTTACCCTGTGCAGCCATTTCGGCCATGGTTGGGATGGCCAATGGTTCATTGTTCATAGCTCATGGTTTTATTTATGGTCGATAGTCCATGGACCATTGTTAATTATTTTTATTTCCCTTCACAGCCATGATCTATAAACCATTAACTATGATCTGTAAAACTATTCCTCCGCCCAGTTAAATCTGTCGGCCTGGCTGTACTTCCATGGGGCGCCGTTGTTTTCTACGTTACCGAACATATTATTTAAACTTGCCGGGGCCTGCGATTCTTCCATTACAATATAACGGCGCATTTCTGTTATGATCTCCAGCGGATTGATGTTCACCGGGCAAGCTTCCACACAGGCATTGCAACTGGTACAAGCCCAGAGCTCTTCGCGGGTAATGTAATTGTCAAGCAATGATTTATCATCCTGATGGTCTTTACCGTGCTTATCAATGTTATTGCCGACTTCCGTAATCCGGTCGCGGGTATCCATCATGATCTTGCGCGGCGACAGCAGTTTGCCGGTAATGTTAGCCGGGCAAACCGAGGTGCACCTGCCGCATTCGGTGCAGGTATATGCCTCCATCAGGTTTTTCCAGGTAAGGTCGGTTACATCCTTTGCACCAAAACGGGCGGGATCGCCATTATTTTCGGGAACGAATGATGGATCGAGCATGGCTTTGACCTCATTAGTAACCGATGCCATATTGGTAAATTTCCCTTTAGGGTTCAAGTTTGAATAGTACGTATTGGGGAAAGCCAACAGGATATGAAAATGCTTTGAATATGGCAGGTAATTTAAGAAACACAAGATTCCAACAATATGAAACCACCAGCAAACACGCTCGGTAATTACCAATGCCGAAACGCTACCAGGCAGTAACGGCGCCAGCAATGAACTCACCGGAAAGCTTCCGGCTGTAACGTAATGACCAAAATGCAGTAATTGTAATTTATAATCGGCCGCATTCATGGTCAGGAAAGCGGTCATGAGCAATATTTCAGTAATGAGGATGTAATTCGCATCGGATTTTGGCCATTGAGTCATTTCTGTCCCAGTAAAGCGTTTCAGATGCACAACATTGCGCCTGCACAGGAAAACGATACATGCCGTAAGTACCAGTACTGCAAGCATCTCGAAACCGCCTATTAAAAAACCATACAAACCACCAAGAGGATGTGAAAAGATGCGGTGCGAGCCAAAGATCCCATCAATCATGATCTCCAGCACTTCAAGATTGATGATAATAAAACCAATATAAATAAAAAAGTGCATTACCGCCGCTACGGGGCGTTTAACCATTTTTGTTTGCCCAAGGGCAATTTTGGCCATTACTTTCCAGCGCAGGGCCGGCTGGTCGTTACGCTCCGTGTCTTTACCCAGCAAAATATTGCGCCTGATTTTAGACACGTTCTTGCCAAAGAAGTAAACGGCAACCGCCAGGATGATAATAAATATAAGCTGAGCAATCATTATGCGTGCATAGTATTTTTCTCAAAGTTAAATGAATTGTTTAAAGGGCGAAATGTTTTGGGATTGAAAAAATATTTGAAAATTAATTAGCTGATTACCTGCACAATTATTTAAAACCAGCAGGCGAGCAGAAACTTTTTTCAAAAAAAAGTTTTCAAACATAAAAAAAAGGCTACATTTGCACTCCCCAAACACGGGAACGGTTTGGTACCATAGCTCAGATGGTAGAGCAAAGGACTGAAAATCCTTGTGTCACTGGTTCGATCCCAGTTGGTACCACAGCTTAAAGCTTCTTAGTTAATTCTAAGAGGCTTTTTTTACTTTAAAGTGGCTGTAGATTATTTAATGCGCATTTTCCAATCTCGCTAATAAGCATAACAGTCCGAAGTCGGAGACGTTCGGGCAGCGCACATTCCCTTTTTCTTATACTGAAACTCTACCGGCAGCGGGTATGTACGGCTTTTAATGTGGTAAATGTTATAAGAAGGCTGCAAGGATTGCGATCCTCTTTTATTTTAAACCGAGATCCTCGGGTTAGGCCGATGTTCTCCGGTGTTAGCTGACGATGGTTCGTTGTGCTTTAAAATTACCCTGCGCAGCCGTTCCTGATGTTCGTCACCCCAAAGGCCAATAGAACGAATAAGCGGGATCAGCGTTTTTCCGAATTCCGTCAATTCATACTCCACCTTTGGTGGCATCACCGGATAAATAGTTTTAGTCACCATTTCATGATCCTCCAGTTCCTTCAACTGCACATTCAGTACCCGTCTCGTCACGTCAGGAATCTTCCGCTGCAGTTCACTCGGTCTTAAGTAGCCTTCATGGATGAACCACAAAATGCGGATCTTCCATTTGCCATACAGCACTTCACCAACCAGGTCAAGGCCGCAATTAAGTGAGGGAGTGATCTTTTTTACATACATTAACACAAATATACGTTCGCATCACGACGTGCGCAATACGGATAAATTTATCCCTATCGGATTCGTAAGCCCGTAATTGTATGGCATTCTGGCACTGTCGAGATTTGTACAATCAAAAACAACATTAAAAAATCATGATACAACAAATCAATTACAGCAATGAACTATCTGGCAAAATTGCCCTGGTAACAGGAGGTACAAAAAGCACCGGAAGAGCGATCTCCGAAAGGCTGTTGCAAGCTGGCGCAACGGTGATTATAACTGCAAGGAATGCTCCTGAAAAGGAAAACAGCAGCCTACATTTTATCCCTTCCGATCTAAGCAAGGCAGAAGATGCGCAAAAAGTGATCAGCGAAGTGCTGTCAACTTATGGCAGGCTCGATATTCTAATAAATAACCTCGGTGATTCATCGACACCTGCCGGTGGCTTTTCAGCATTGAGTGATGAGGATTGGCTATCAACCCTGCAAGCTAATCTACTTGCTCCTGTGAGGCTCGACAGGGGATTTTTACCGCAAATGATAGATCGAAGAAGCGGTGTTATTATTCACATAGCTTCCATCCAAGGCATATTACCGCTATATGATTCAACCTTGCCATACGCAGCTTCAAAAGCAGGATTGATCAACTATAGCAAAAGCTTATCTAAAGAAGTTACGCCAAAAGGTATCCGCGTGCTAACTGTTTCGCCTGGATGGATAAATACATCGGCATCCATAGCCTGGCTGGGCGAGATCGCGAGAAATGCAAATAGTACTGTAGAAGAAGCTCAGCAAGGTGTGATGGATGCATTGGGTGGAATACCTTACGGCAGGCCCGCTGAACCGGAAGAAGTAGCCGAACTGGTTGGTTTTTTGGTTTCGCCAAGAGCCAAATACTTAACAGGAACAAATTTCGTCATCGACGGCGGAACGGTGCCGACAATTTAAAAATCAAACAAATAAAAATCATGGAATTACCACAATTAGTAGCCAAATTTGTAGAGACGCAGAACACTTACAACAGCGGGGCCTACGCTGAATGTTTCACCGGGAACGCTATCGTTCATGACGAGGGCAAGACCCACACCGGCAAAGCAGAAATCCGGCAATGGATCGAAGAAGCGAATGAGAAATATAAGTCGGTGATGAAACCTCTCCGATATGAGGAATCCGGCTCAAACGGAGTATTAACCGCGGAGGTTTCAGGAACGTTTCCTGGCAGCCCAATCGTGCTGAAATTTTATTTAGGACTTAAGGACGGTCTTATCGATTCATTAAATGTGACCGAATAATTCAATTCCGATTGGCAGCATTGGTAAATATTATTAGAAAACCGCCTATCTTACATATGGAGGTTTTCTTAATTGCAAAGACAAAAATTAGCTTTCACTGGCTTAACATGGTCAAGGGTAACGGAATTGCCAGTTTGACATTTCGGAATTAGGTGGTCAACGCCTCCGTATTCTCCATTTGTGCTATCTTGACGCAAGAAATTTGAACAGTTTTCATTTTAGGTCTAAATTTGCTAATTTATGTAAATCGTAAAGGAAATAGTGGGTTATAATTAAAGCCTGCACTACAGCAATAAGAAGGTCATTTTTCGATAAGGAAATGACCTTTTTTTGCATTTAAAGGCATCTTTTCTCTCCGACTAATTATTGATTCACATTCTCATTGCTCCATATCTAATTAAACGGCCATACTTCTTTTTAAAAAATTCATTAACAAGCTTTTAATAATTCACTAACAAATTGTTTATGATATATATTATTTGTAAGTTTATGTAACCAATTGCATTATTTATGGTGATAAAATTTTAGGCATTATTTTGTCTTTACCTGGCTCTTTTACCAAGAAGTTGTCGCCCGCCAAATAAAAACCACTGCCAGACGAAATAAAGCCTTATATCATATTAAACCTTAAGCATTATGAATAAGATTTTAGTTTTCGCAGCTTTATTTAGCTTCTTGATCTTTGGATGCAAGAAAAAAGAGAAGTCGTCCGAGGCAGGCCTTTCGGGTGTATATGAACTTGAAAAACAAGTGCTTGATCGAGGAGGCAAAGACTCTGTTATTAAACGAACGCAAATTAAAATCTACACAGATCATAACTATTTATACGCCAGTATCGTTCCTGATTCATCTGTTGGGTTTGGTGTGGGCACTTATACACTCGACTCTGCTAACCGACTTAAGGAACATAGTATTTACACCAGCAGAGCGCTCGACTCATCCCTAACGTATAATCTTGAGGTTACAAAAAAACCGGATGGTTATACCCAAGTCATCCCCGACTTTGCCACGGTAAAAGGTGTAAAATATGCATTGAAGGAAGAATATAAAAAATTCCCGTCAGCGGATAGCTCAGTGCTTGACGGCTTGTGGAAAATGGAAAGAACCTATACAATAAAAGGCAAAGACACAATCTCAACTGACGTAACGCAGTATAAAATATTCTGGGAAGGGCATTTTATTTTCGTCCACAGGCTTGCTCAAAATAAGGAAAAAACCATCTTTAAAAATGGGTTTGGCACCGGGGTATTTACTTTTAGTAATGATACGCTTAGGGAAGAAGAGCAAATATCAAACTACCGGCTTCTTCAGGGTAATAAATTTACCGTTAAAGTTACGATGAATGGCCATGACGAATATACCCAGGTGATTAATAGTGCCACAAATGGCCAATCTATAGAAATCTACAAGCGAGTCAAATAAAAATTCTTTATTTAACCTTGTGGCGCTGGCTCACTCCCTGTTGGTACCACAGAAAAAGAAATCCTCTAAGTTAACGCTAAGAGGATTTTTTGCTTCTTGCAAATATCAATCTATTTTCAATAACTTTGTATTTCAAAGTGCTTTTATGAACATAAATTACAGGTAAACATGCCGATTTCTACCACACTCGACCAATTGCATTACCAGGCAAAAGGAAATAAATGGATGCAGCTTTTTGCTACTTTTAACAGGATAATGCTGGCGGCTGGTTTTTTTATTGCCGGTAGTGTTAAAATTATGGGGGAGCGGTTCGCCAGCGGTTTGTCGACCAATCAACCGATGGGCCATTATTTAGAAGCGTTGCACCATACAGGTTATTATTACACTTTTATTGGTGTTCTGCAGGTTGCAGCAGCTATCCTGTTATTGATTCCCCGTACCCGGCTCCTCGGGGCGTTAATCTATTTTCCGATTATACTGAACATCTGCATACTGGCCTACGCCGTCAGGTTTGAAGGCACCCGCATCACCACCTTAATGGTACTTGCCAACTTATATTTGCTGGGGTGGGATTATGACCGTTTAAAATTCATTTTGCCATTCAAGCAAAAAAACAGCCATACAACGCAACCTGAAATACGAAATAACAAGTTTCCGTTCGTGTTTTTTGGAGGCGTTTTTGCAACAATAGCCGCAGTAATAGCAATTAACCAGTTCGTATATGATATCCGACCGGGCAATTCATTAATGGAATGCAATAATGGATGTGCTGGAAATGCCAAACCGGAGGCTTGTAAAGTTTTTTGCGACTGCGTACACAACCAGGGCAAACCACTGGACAGTTGCCTGGCCCAATATGATAAAGCTCCGGGTAAAACTATCCAGACATCGGGCACAGGCAATTCAAAACATAGCAGGTGAGCAATGATTGTTATTTCTATCATTGCCTCACCAAGTATCCCATGCTGTTGTACGGCCGGTGATTTGTATGTAATAATATTGGGTTAATTAGATCCTTTTTTTGGACCAGAGTTGTCGCTTTAGCCGTATTTTTGAATATGTGGCACCCTTTTTTGAGGATATCAGCAAGGCTTCAACAACAATATGCCAACCGGTATGAAAAAGAAAACGGAAAAGAAGTATATAATTAAAATATGGCGAACCATGAAACGCCATCTCCGCTCTTTTGTCAAAAATGACGAACAGGAAGATTTGCATCGTTTTCGCACCGGGGTAAAAAAACTGCGGGCGCTTTTGATCTTAGGAGACAGCGCGGCAAAAGATCCTGTGCTGGAGAAATGCTTCAAACCTGTTCGTAAGATATTTAAGCATGCCGGCGAAATCAGGAATGCCTATATAAACCAGGAACTGGGCAGAGCAGTTGGTGAAAACACAGATTTTATCCGGGAGCAACAGCGGATTATGAAAATCACCACCCGGGCATTTAACGCCGATAAGGATCAGCACAGCGCCTGGCTCCGAAAAACACGACGCAAACTGCTGAAGCAGATCAGGCCGATCAGTAAACATCATCTTTCCTTATATTACAGGCAACAACTGGAAATCATTGCTACAGCTTTAAACCCTCCCCGTTTTAATGAGGAATTACATACCTGCCGTAAACAACTGAAGGTACTGCTTTATAATTACCCCCTGGCCGGCCCGGAGCTGGACCTTCCTTTTAATGGAACTTATCTTGACCAGGTGCAGGCAGCCATCGGCGACTGGCATGACAATGAACTAGCCATTGCACTTATTTCAACTACTGCGGATCCCCGGAACAGCAAAGAGATACTCAAAGGACTGAAGAAGCAGGCCGCCGTGCTTAAAAAACAACTTACCAGGTTCACCCGGAATTTCCGCGCACAGGCAAGCTCATCGGCCGCAATTTAATCAGAAGGGAAAAACTATAATTTCAAAACCTTTCTTCTCCGTTTTTATGGAGGCCGCCATTAATACTATTTCGTTTCTTTAGCGGTAACACGAAGGAAAAAGTCGATCCCTTCCGAGGTTCACTTTCTACCCAAATGCGGCCCCCATGCCGTTCAATGATCTCTTTGGTAATGTATAACCCTAAGCCCAGGCCAGTTATGCTCCTGTTTACATCTTTTGCACGATAAAACTGGCTGAATATGTGGCTGATATTTTCCTCATTGATGCCCATACCGTAATCTTTAACAGATACCTGGACTTCCGTTTCTGACTTTTTTACTGATACTTCGATTTTATCAGATTCCGGCGAATATTTGATCGCGTTGGTGACCAGGTTGGTCAATACCTGCTCCAGCCTCATTTTATCCCCTTCTAAAATCATTTCTGCGTTTTCGTCAAAATAAATTTCATGTGATGTATAGGCTTCCCGAATAGCTTCAAGGTTTTCTTTGATAAGCGCTGTAAAATCAAATTCTTCAAAATAAAACTGCAATTTTCCGGATTGTATTTTTGAGATATCAAACAAATCATTGATCAGGGCATTCAGTTTTTTTAACTGGGTTATAGCCTTCGCAACAAATGGCCTGTTTACATCAATTACTTTTCGTTCCAGCAGTTGTAAAAAACCGCTCATAGAAGTGAGGGGCGTTTTCAATTCATGGGAGGCCAAAGCAATAAATTCATCTTTTTTTTGGCTCAGCTCTTTTACTTCCGTAAACAGCCTGGAATTATCGAGTGCCACTGCCGCCTGAGAAGCCAGGCTAACCACAAAGTCTTCATGCTCTTGCAAGAAAACACCGGCTTCCGGGTGGCCAAAGAATAAGCCACCAATAACATTGCCTGAACTGCTTATAACCGGCACGGCCAGGTAGCTTACTACCGGCAGATGCCCCTCGGGCATTCCAAAATGCGGTGCATTTTGTCCATACCTGGGATCTTTCGTTATATCATCTACCCTTAGTACGCCTTCCCCGCTAAATGTGCGATGGAAAACTGCCGTATTCCGAGGCACTCCGAAATTTTCAAATGCCTCTTTTGGCGCGCCCGACAAAGAGTACAACATATAGGCTTCGCCGTCCTGATTGATGGTATTATAAAAAAATGCGCCAAAAGCGGCACCGGTAATCTGTGTAGTGGCATCCGTTACTTTTTGCAGGATAGATTCGGTATCAAGTTTCTCTGAAATGGCTTTCCCTATAGTATTCAGGATCTTCAGTTTTGCCGCCTGGTGTCGGATGGCCGTTTCGGCTTTCTTTGCGGCTGTAATATCCCTGGCAATCTTTGATGCACCAATAATAGTTCCATGTCGGTCCTTTACCGGTGAAACTGTAAGGGATATATCAATGGCGCTTCCATTTTTGTGCAGCCTAACTGTTTGGAAATGATCAACTTTATTACCGTTCCTGATGTTTTCAATGATAACATCTTCTTCGGAAAGCCTGTCGCGAGGAATAAGAATAGATATATGTTTACCGATAGTCTCTCTTTCCTGGTAACCAAATATCTTTTCGGCACCACCGTTCCAGGTAGTGATAATCCCGTTAAGGGTTTTGCTAATAATGGCATCATCAGAATTTTCAACAATTGCAGCCAGCATGCCTCGCTTCTCTTCTGTCTCTTTTTCGTGGGTCACATCACGCATAATGTGAGATGCTCCAATTACTTCCCCCTGTTCATCCCTTATTGGCGAAATAGTAAGTGATACCGGAAAATCAATCTGTAGCTTACTGCTGCGGACAGTATATAAGTGATTTATTCTTTCACCTGACCATACACGTTCAAGAATAGCCAGTTGTTCCTGACGGACGCTTTCGGGGATCAGGGTAAGGATGTTCTGCCCTAAAAACACCGGGGCCGGGCAGCCAAACATTTTTTCAGCAGCCGGATTACAATTTAAAATAATATAGTCAAGATCGTGGCTCAATACCGCATCTTCCATTCCCTCAAAAATGGCAGTTAAGGTGAAGAGGTCAGGTAATAAGTTGTTTTTCATGAAAAGCTATCTTCTTTTGCCCTGTCAGTGAATATCCGGTTTTATTTAGATGTGTGGTTTATACATCTTATCCAATCATTGAAAACTCAACAGGCTGTTTCGATGCAGGAATAACAGGGATTGGCAAAAAAAGTTTTAAGCACCGTGCATGCGATGTTACTTTGTTATACAATAGCTAACGTTTATTCCTTCGTTAATTATCAGAAAATAAAACTTATGAATGCTGTTGCTTGCGTTTGTACTCGCTTGGCGTACAGCCATATTTTGCTTTAAAAACCGTGGAGAAATAATTTGGTGTAGAGAAACCCACCATATAGGTTATTTCAGATATCGGATACCCTTCATTCATTAACAAATATTTCGCTTTTTTTAGCCGGCGGTTTAATATGTAATCGGAGATGCTGCAGCCAAGCAACGCTTTAACCTTTCGGTAAAGCTGGATCCTTGAAACCCCTATCAGTTTACATATTTCATCAACGCTAAAGTTTTCATTCGCTAAATTCTGTTCTACAATACCGGCAAAATCATTCAGGAATTTTTTGTCGAGGGCTTTTGAGACAGGCACAGTTGATTTACTTACATCACTGGTAAAATGTTCTTTGAGTGTTGCCCGGCTTTTGATCAAATTCTTCACGGTAGCGAGTAAATAATCAAAGTTAAACGGCTTAACAATGTAGGCATCGGCCATGCAGGTAATCCCATCTATCTGTTGTTCAACACTGCCTTGTGCCGTTAAAAGAATTACAGGAATGTGCGAAGTACGGACATCAGTTTTCAGTTTTACTGTTAAAGTTTTGCCAGACATCCCCGGTAATACCACATCAGATATGATCAGGTCCGGGACACGCTCAAAGGTTTCATTTAATCCGCTTGTGCCATTATCCGCTGTAAATATCTCATAAGTAACTCCCAGTTTTTCACTCAGGTAGCTCAGCAGGTCTTTATTGTCTTCGATGATCAATATGGATTGCTCCCTGGGCGTGCCGAATATTTGCCCTTCATCCGTTAATGTAACAGGTGCTGCCAGGTCTGTAACATAAATTTTTGCCCGCTCTTCAATACCTGTTTGTTTTGCATTAGCGTGCTCCTGTGCAGTTTGGTCAAAATGACTATTTCCCAACAGCAGGTTAATGGTAAAAGTAGTTCCTTCCCATTTTTTACTCCTAACTTCTATACTGCCATGATGCAGGGACACAATTTCTTTTGACAGCGCGAGCCCTAATCCAGATCCTCCTGAAGAGCTGTTTTCCGCCTGGTAAAACTGCTCAAATACATGGGTAGTGTCCTGCGGCTCCATACCGATCCCGTTATCCTGGATGGCAATATCAACAGAATTGTCATCTCTATTTTTGAAACTAACCTGGATACGGCCATTGTCGTTGGTAAATTTCAGCGCGTTAGCTATGATGTTAAAAAACACCTTATCTAACAGGTTAACATCATACCAAACAATTATCTGTTGCTCATCGCTTACCAGGCTCAGACTGATGTTACGCTTCTGGGCATTTTCCTGAAAGCTGGTGATGATCTCCCTGGCAAATTCAACAATATTATTGGGTGATACATTGATCTGTTGTTTATCATATTCTATTTTACGGTACTCGATTAATTGGTTAACCAGGCGCAGCAAACGGTATACATTTTTATGGATCAGTTTCAGACTTTTCCCTGCAACCAGGTTTAACTTTTCATTACTCATCATATCTTCTACTGGCGAGAGGATAAGCGTGAGCGGCGTACGGAATTCGTGAGAAATATTAGTGAAAAATTGCAATTTAGCCTCCGTAGCTACTTCAGCCTTTGCCGACATCTCGATCAACTGGTTACGCTGCTGCAGAATTTCATTATTTTTAACCTCCAGGCTTTTGTTGATCTTCCGGTTTTCCATGAGCCAGTAAAACGCAAGACCGCCAAAAACGATAGCTAACACCAGCGACATTACAATTACGTTTAAAACCAATTGCTGGCTGTTGTACACCTCACGCTGCTCGGTCAATAATGATCGTTGTCTTTCAATATCTTTCTGCTGACTGCTGATCTTGCTCCATTGCATTTTCATTAGCTGTACATTGGCAGAGTCAATAACAACCGACTGTAGCAGGTTTTCCCTGGCAAACGACTCTTTATTCAGGATCCTGAAAGCGGTCATAATTGCTTCTTTACCCCCGGTAGGATATAGCATACTGGCATTGATAGTTTTTGAAGCAACCATTTGCAGGCCACCTCCATGCCCGGGCAAGGCGTCAACACCTAACACTTTGATGCTATGAATTTTAAATTTGTCAAGCACCTCTCTCGTTCCGAGGGCCATTACGTCGTTATGTGCAAATATTACATCTGCATTTTTTATAACAGGTGCAATCCTGGTCAATTGCTTTTTAGCGCTATCCTTTAACCAATCGCCATATATCCTGTCGGTTATATTAATATCAGTGTATTTCCTTAACCCGTCAGAAAAGCCGCGGTCCCTTTCAATAGCCGGAGACGAGCCGGGCAGCCCCATAACTTCTACAACATTCCCCCTTCCCTTTAAAAGAGCACCTGCATATTCACCCGCCATTTTACCTATCTGGTAATTATCCGCACCAACATAAGCTGTATATAAAGCTGATGATGTTTTACGGTCGATCACAATTACCGGGATACCTTTATTGTACGTTTGTTCCACTATCCCGGTGAGGGGCTGCGCTTCATTGGGTGATATGATCAGCAAATCGACACCATCATCCAGCATTTTTTTCACCTGTTCAACCTGCTTGCTGCTGTTACCGTCCGCATCGGCATAAATAAACTGGGCGTCGGGGTGTAATGAAAGTTCCATCCTCATTTCATCAAGCATCGTGCGACGCCAGAGATCAGAACCAATACATTGCGAAAACCCTATCGTATACTGTGATGTTTTATCAGCCCGCTTACAACCGGCAGCAATAAGCATCATAAAACCGATCAGTAGGATACCGGTCCGTATGTTTTTTGCATGCCACTTATTAAGCAAGGTCATAAGCTCAGATTATTTGGAAGAAAAAGGTAATAAAACAGGGTTAATTATTGGTTTATTTTTTCCCTTTTAGGATTAAACAAAGTAAAGATATCTATAAACGTTCCTGAAAAACAAATTTATAGGGCCGGGCAACCTACCTCACAACCGGAGTGATGTAACCAAATTGAAAGTAACAGGTAACATAAACGAATATTTCAATTTCAAATTTCGCATTTTTTATTTTATCTAACTGAAAACCAACAAGATAAAACAAGATTGATTTTTATACTTTATTGATACAAAATCAATAACCCTCACATGGCCCATTACCCTACTTTGGCCTCAATAAATCCAATATAACACCTTTTATAATTATTATGAGAAAACACTCCGTCCTGGCCTGGTCCATGGTCGTGGCCCTTGGTGGCTTCCTTTTCGGGTTTGATACCGCTGTAATATCGGGCGCTGAAAAATCTATCCAGCAATTCTGGCACCTATCCGTAGTGGAGCATGGGTTCACGATTTCTATCGCACTAATAGGAACAGTCATCGGGTCATTGTTAGGAGCCCGGCCTTCAGATCTGTTTGGCCGTAAAAACACGCTTTACTTTGTAGCTGCGGCGTATTTACTATCATCATTGGGCACTGCACTGGCCGATAGCTGGTATGTATTTCTGGTTTTCAGGTTACTGGGCGGTCTTGGTGTTGGTATCTCATCAGTTACAGCACCTATCTATATTTCAGAAGTTTCACCTGCTGACCGCCGGGGCAGGCTGGTGGGCCTGTTTCAGTTTAACGTGGTGCTGGGCATTCTGATATCATATCTGTCCAACTACCTTATCAGCCAGGTTGGCGAAACTTCATGGCGATGGATGCTTGGCGTACAGGCTTTCCCTTCGGCTCTGTTTTTAATACTGATCTACTTTATACCTGAAAGCCCGCGCTGGCTTATTCTTAAAAAGGGCGAAATGGAAAAGGCCCTCGGGATCTTACGGATCATTAATCCGCTTAACTGTGAACAGGAGCTGGCATCTATCAAACACTCAACTTTAAATGATACTGCTTCCGGCGGCAACCTCTTCTCGGGTCAATATAAAACACCTATAATATTAGCTGTGCTGTTCGCCTTTTTCAACCAGGTTTCGGGTATCAATGCTATTATTTATTATGCACCCCGCATATTTGAAATGGCAGGCCTTGGAGCCCATTCATCGTTATTGTCAACAGTGGGCCTTGGGGCAATCAACTTTGTGTTCACCCTTGCTGCTATTAATATTATTGATAAAGTAGGCCGCCGGATCCTGATGCTTATTGGCTCGGTTGGCCTTATCATTTCCCTGTTCCTGGTAGCCTATACCTTTTACTCGGGGCACATGAGTGGCTTTGCCGTTCCCGCTTATATGATGCTGTTCATTGCATTCTTTGCGTTCTCGCAGGGTGCCGTTATCTGGGTATTTATTTCGGAGATCTTTCCAAACCAGGTACGTGCAAAGGGCCAAACATTAGGCAGTTCAACCCATTGGATCATGGCAGCATTGATCGCTTTCTCCTTTCCGTATTTCGCCGAAAAACTTGGCGGCACAATAACATTTTCCTTTTTCGGCACCATGATGATATGCCAGTTAATTTTTGTGTGGAGGTTGATGCCCGAAACCAAAGGCAGATCGCTGGAGCAAATTGAAACTAACATGGTAATGCATTAATCAGGATCAGCTATGATGAACTTACATACAAATACCTTGACACCGGCCGTTTGCTATGGCGAAATACTTTGGGATGTTTTGCCGGATGGCCCTCAACCCGGCGGAGCATTGCTCAATGTATCATACCATCTTAATAAACTGGGCATGCCTGCCAGCCTGGTAAGCAAAATAGGTAATGATGCCGATGGCCAGAAACTTGAAAACCTGCTCGATAACTGGGGCATAAAAAAACACCTGCTGCAAACAGATACCGAACACCCAACCAGCCAGGTGATAGCCAAAATGAATAATGGCAACGAGGTATCCTACGAGATTATTTTTCCTGTAGCCTGGGATTTTATTAATGACAGCGAGCACATCAAAACACAGATCAGGCCTTCAACCTATTTCGTTTTCGGTAGCCTTGCGTCAAGGAACAACGTATCGCGCAACACCTTGTTTGAGCTGCTGGAAAGCGATGCTATCAAAGTATTCGACATTAATTTGAGGCCGCCCTTTATAAGCCGTGACCTGCTGGCCGATCTGCTGCACAAAGCCAACATCGTAAAATTTAACCAGGCCGAGCTTGAGATGGTGCAGGGCCTGTTCAGAGGTTCATTCTGGAAGGAATCGGAACAGATCAAATTTATCCAGGATCATTTTAACGTCCCTGAGATCATAGTTACCAAAGGCGAATTCGGCGCTTCTTATTATAAAGAAGATAAAGCCTATCACATTGCCGGGCGTGAGGTGAAAGTAAGGGATACCATAGGCAGCGGCGATTCCTTTTTAGCGGCATTCATAGCCAACCATTACCGTGGCGAATCACCAGAAATTTTATTAAAAAATGCAATAGCGATGGGCGGTTTTATTGCAACAAAGAAAGGAGGTTGTCCGGATTATAAAATCAAAGAATACCAAGACTTTATAAACAAGATGTTTTAATCAAACCAATTACTCTTAAACAAAAATCAATGAGAAAATTATTACTTATTTGTTCTTTCCTTATACTGCTCATAAGTGAAGGATATGCGCAATCCCGTACCATTACCGGGACTGTGTTAGATAACTCCTCGAAACCTATAGACGGAGTTACTATAGTGGTTGTTGAAACCCAAAAATCAACACTATCAGATGCAAACGGAAAGTTCAGTATCGCCGTAAAAAACGGTCAGTCGGTGCGGTTTTCTTATGTAGGTGCCAAACCAATACTGGTTACTATCACTGCGGATACCAAAACACTTGACGTAGTATTTAAAGACGCGGAAAACAAGCTGAATGAAGTAGTTGTAACCGGTTACACTTCTGAAAGAAAGAAAGATTTAACAGGCGCGGTTGCGGTTGTTGATTTAGCGCCGGTAAAAAACAATAGTTCGGGAAATACCATGCAGGCATTACAGGGCCGGGTTGCGGGTTTATATATTGAAAAAGATGGCTCGGCCAATGGTGCAACCAGCAGGATCCTGATTAGGGGGGCCAATACTTTGGGCAACAATAACCCGCTGTATATTATTGATGGGATCCCTACCACCAGGCCAGAGGTATTTCAAAACCTGTCGCCTTCAAATATTGCATCAGTTCAGGTATTAAAAGATGCCTCATCCGAATCAATTTATGGTTCACGCGCGTCTAACGGCGTTGTCATCGTTACCACAAAAAACGGCGGCAACACCGAGGGTAAGGTACAGTTCCAGTTCAATAACAGTACTTCAATCCAGTCCGAAAAATCGTTACGGTTTAAAATGCTGAACTCGGTAGACAGAGGTAGGGCCTTGTGGCAAGCTTCAGTTAACGACGGGCAGGACCCCGCCGCGGGTTATGGAGAGATCTATAACTTTGATTGGAATAATAATTTCAGTAACCCTGTTTTAAACAGCGTTACGCCTAAACCGTTTGTAGGCGGCGACCCCAACACTCCCGCCGGCGATACCGACTGGCAAAGCGTATTATATAAAACAGCTTTTGTCTACAATAATGATTTTACGGCTTCGGTAGGTAATAAAAACTCTTCTATCCAAATAAATTTTGGAAACATCAAAAACACCGGCCTTGTGCGCTTTACCAAATACGGACGTACCACCGGTAGCATTAATGCCATAACGCGGCCTTTTGATGGCAAAGTTACCTTCGGCGTCAATATAAAAATCACCAACTCAAACGAAACCCTTACCACAACGGACCTGGGTGGCGCTACTACTCCATTCCTGGCGGTTACGTTGGCACCAACCATCCCGGTGTATCAAAAAGATGGTGTAACCTACGCCGGCGAATCAGGGGCTGGCTACTCTGACAGAAACAACCCACTGCACATGCAGGACCTGGCAAAATGGAATAACGCCAACAGGTTAAACACTTTTGGTAACGTATTTTTAGAGGTACAACCCATTAAGAATTTATACTTCCGGTCAAATTATGGCGCCGATAATGCAGACTACCTGAGCAAGGTGATTACGCCAACTTTTTCGGAAGGTGCATTAAACCGCACCACCAACAGCCTGTTCTTTGATCAGAATCATTACCTGAGCACCACGCTTTCTAACACCTTGAGGTACAGCTATGATTTGAATAGCAAGCATCATTTTAAAATATTAGTTGGTACAGAGTATATTAAAACCTTTACTGATTTTCAAACAACCTTAAAACAGGGATATACCATCCAAACAGAAGATTATTTTACGTTGGACGCCGGCACAGGAAATACCATTGTTACCGGCAGGTCAATAGGTAATAGCCTATTTTCGCAATTCGGTCGTTTTGATTACAATTATGCAGGCAAATATTTAGTGTCGGCTACCGTTCGGCGCGACGGTTCATCAAGGTTCGGTACCAACAACCAATATGGTATTTTCCCTTCCGCCTCAATCGGCTGGAAAATAGACCAGGAAAACTTCCTGAAAAACAGCAGTATATTCTCTGAGCTTAAATTAAGGGCCGGCGTAGGCCGGGTAGGTAACCAGGAAATTGGCGACCTGTCACGTTACTTGCTTTATAACACACGATACGGCACCACCCAAAACCAACTTACGCCAGGCTTTTGGGAACAATATATGAACGTTGGTACCGCATATTCATTATCCGGCGCCAATACAGGAGCGCTGCCATCAGGCTTCGTTCAGACCCAGGCAGCAAACCCTGCTCTTAAATGGGAAACAACCGACGAACTAAACACGGGGTTGGACTTTGCTATATTAAACGGCAAAATCTCGGGTTCATTCGATTATTTTACCCGGAAAACCACCGGCATCCTGATTACTCCTCCGGTTGCATCCGCACTGGGCGAAGGACAATCTAAAACCGTTAACGGTGCATCAAAAACCAATAGAGGCTGGGAGTTTTTAGTAACGTACCACGGCCAACGGTCAGGAGATTTTAATTACAATGTGACTTTAAACTTCTCTCATTTCAGGGATAAGATCACCGATTTACCGGAGAACGTTAGACCAGCTTACCCGGGCAATATAGACAATACCATCATAGGGCATTCACAGTTTGATATATTTGGTTACAAAACCAATGGACTTTTCCAATCACAGGCCGAAGTTGATGCTGCCCCAACGCAAATCGGCGCCGGTCCTGGCAGGATCCGCTATGTAGACATCAATCACGATGGAAAAATTGATGCCAACGATCAAACATGGATAGGTACTACTTTACCGGCTTTAGAGTACGGCGCAAGAATTGATCTCACCTATAAAAAATTCGACCTCTCCATATTCGGATCAGGTGTTGCCGGCCGAAAGGGGTTTGACGTATATACCCTGTTTAACAATTTGATGCACAGCCGCGAAAACGTTGGCCCCGGCGTATTTGATGGCTGGACACCGCAGCATACCAACACCAATGTACCAGCATTAACGTTAAAAGACAATAACAACGAAGGCCGTACTTCCGATTACTTCATTGTAAACACCTCTTATTTCAAATTAAGGAACCTTCAACTTGGATATACCATTTTACCTAAAGCTGTATTTACCAGGTTAAGGGTGTTTGCCATGGCCGAAAACATCTTTACTGTAAAAAGCAGCAAGTACCTGAGCCCCGATCCTGAGCGGATTGACCTCAACCCTATCCCAATTCCACGGATCTTCAGCTTTGGCGTCAATGCATCATTTTAACGAAAAAAATCATTCAATATGAAATCGAAAATATTAGTAACAACTATTTTATCGGGGCTAATAATTTTTAGTTCCTGTAAAAAAGCATTAGATTATACTCCAAAGGGTGTATTATCTCCTTCAGATTTAAAATCACCGGCCGCCGTTGAAGGTTTGGTAACCGCGGCCTATGCAGCTATTGGAAACGGTGATATGATAGGGCCTATATACAGCGACTGGGCTTATGGCAGCGTCCGTTCAGATGACGCTTATAAGGGCGGCGGCGGTACAGGCGATGTTGGCGAAGTTGACGCTTTGGAACATTACAACCTGGTAACGCCCTCGATGGATTCGTTTGTGTCACGCACCTGGAAAAATTTGTTTAAATCTATCTCAAGGGCAAATGTGGCAATTAGGGCAGTTAACTCCCTTTCGGATGCTGAATTCCCAAACAAAAAGATCCGTTTGGCCGAATTGAGGTTTTTGCGGGCACATAGCTATTTTACCATGAAATTGCTATACAAAAACATCCCTATTTTTGATGAAACCGCAACTCCTGCCGACATTCTGAAGGTTTCAAACACTTTATCAAACGAAGATTCATGGAATAAAATTGCCGATGATTTTCAATATGCAGTTGATAATTTGCCGGCTAAACAACCTGAATTAGCGAGGGCCAATAAAGTAAATGCACAGGCTTATTTAGCTAAATTAAGATTGTACCAGGCCTATGAGCAGGATGATAAACACCATGTAATCAATATCAATAAAACAAGGCTACAGGAAGTTGTTACGCTTACACAAGCGGTGATAGCATCTGGCAAATACTCGCTAAGCCCGGATATTGCTGATAACTTTTTACCCGAAACAGAGAACGGGCCCGAATCAGTATTCGCCATACAATTTACTATCAATGATGGTACTACCGCCGGGCGTTTAAATTTTGAAGACGGCTTAAACTATCCGCACGGGGCACCTCAATACGGCTGTTGCGGGTTCCATGCTGCAAGTCAGAATTTAGTTAATGCCTATACAACTGATGCCAATGGTTTACCTAACTTTGATACGTTCAATAACAGCATAGCCGATCTGTCGAAAGTTACTGTCGACACCAGGTTAGACCATACTGTTGGTATAGACGGGCATCCGTACAAATATGATAACACCAAACCATTCAGCAATAGCTGGGTGCGCGACCCGGGAGTTTATGGCAACTTTCATACCATGCGTAACCAGCAGTTAGCTACAAGCGCATCTTATTTTAAACTGGGACCATTTATGGGCTCGGCAAAAAATTATGATATCATCAGGTATGATGACGTTTTATTAATGCAGGCCGAAGCTTATATTGAGTTAGGGCAACAGGCAAGTGCACTGCCATTAATTAATCAAATAAGAAACAGGGCAGCAGCCAGTACAGGGCGACTTAAAAAGCTGGATGGAACTTTCCCTTCATCCTACAATATAAAACCCTATGGCCCGGCAAACTGGACACAGGACTATGCCCGCAAGGCTTTACAATGGGAAAGGCGATTGGAATTTGCTACCGAAGGGGTACGTTTCTTTGATTTAGTTAGATGGGGGATTGCAGAAAAAACTTTAAACGACTACATTAATGTAGAAAAAGTTAGGAGGCCATTTTTAGCAACGGCTAAATTTACCGCTGGAAGAGATGAATACCTCCCGATTCCGCAATCGGAGATTACGTTCACCAACGGTTTATATAAACAAAACCCTGGCTATTAAACTATAATTAACCAACGGAAACCTGGCCTGAATTATTAGGCCGGGATTCCCTTTTTTATACCAGAAGTACCGTAAGTTTTTGCATACCCTGCCAAATATATAACCTATTAAAAGCTTAAATTATGAAAACAAAATGCGGCGCATTTATATTGCCCCTCCTTATTGCCTTAAATTATATTTGTAAGGCCCAGGATTCCTCCCCAAAACCTTATGCGGATGAACATCGTCCCCAGGCACACTTTTCACCAGCCCAACATTGGATGAATGATCCAAACGGTATGGTTTATTATAACCATACTTATCATTTATTTTTCCAGTATTATCCTAAAGACATTGTATGGGGACCAATGCACTGGGGGCATGCGGAAAGTAAAGACCTAATCCACTGGAAACAGTTACCTATCGCATTGTATCCGGATGGCCTTGGTTATATCTTTTCTGGTAGTGCTGTTGTCGATTCCAATAATACAACCGGTTTTGGTAAAAATGGCAAAATACCCCTGGTGGCCATATTCACCCATCATGACCCTAAAGGAGAAAAAGAGGGTACCGATAAATTTCAAAACCAAAGCCTTGCCTATAGCCTGGATGGCGGCAGCACATGGACTAAATACAGCGGCAACCCGGTTTTGAAAAACCCCGGAGTCCGGGATTTCCGCGACCCCAAAGTGATGTGGTATGCCCCGGAGAAAAAATGGGTAATGACCCTTGCAACGCAAGATCATATCTCCTTCTATTCGGCCCCTGACCTGAAAAACTGGAAAAAAGAAAGCGAGTTCGGCATCAAGGCAGGTGCACACGGTGGCGTATGGGAATGCCCTGATCTGTTCCCACTAAAAATGAACGGAAAAACCTACTGGATCCTGATCGTAAACCTTAACCCCGGCGGGCCTAACGGCGGTTCAGCAACGCAATATTTTGTAGGAAATTTTGATGGGAATAAGTTTAGCCCGCTTGATTCAAATACCAGGTGGCTTGACTACGGTCCCGACGAATATGCAGGCATTACCTGGAGCAATACCGGCAGCCGTAAAATATTTTTAGGGTGGATGAGTAACTGGCAATATGCTAATCAGGTGCCCACAAAGGCCTGGCGTAATGCCGTAACCATTCCACGTGAGCTTAGCCTGAAACAAAGCAAAGGCCAAATTTTACTGGTATCCAAACCTGTGGCTGAACTAAAAAACATTGAAGAAAAAACAATTTCGTTAAAGCAGCCCGTGTTTAACAGGTCTCTTCTTGATCTTGGTTCAAAAATTAATAAGCTCAAAAGCCGGTACGTTTTAAAATTGAGTTTTGCTACCTTAAAAGATTATAGCATCAGGCTATCAAACACTAAAGGTGAAGAACTGCTTATTGGTTACGACCCTGCCAAAGATGAATACTATATAGATCGTACCAAAGCCGGAAAAATGGATTTCCAAAAGAATTTCTCCGGCCGTTTTACCGCACCGCGGCAAAGCGCTGCTAAAAATTCAGATCTCATTTTAGTAGTCGACAAATCATCAGTAGAGTTATTTGCCGACGGAGGCTTAACCACCATGACTGCAATCTATTTCCCAACCGAAGATTTCAACAACCTTGCAGTTAAAACCACCGGAAAATTAGCCATTAATAATATCAGCATTTCCGGGTTGAAATCTATCTGGAAATAACCGGCGACAGTAAGCTCTGAAAGGTTGTTTTCATCCCGAAAGCAACCTTTTTCATTTCCGGGCATTTCGGGGCACTCTCTCCAATCGCTTTATCGTATCGTTATATTATAATATTAATATATAATAACCCCCATAAATTCCAGTTTTGCCCCCTATCCATGGGATTTTAAGTATGTTAATTTGTGTCACCAATTAACCAGTACTCTCATTAACTATCGAGAGAAGCACACCTATTAACCTAAAAAATCTTTATTATGAAAAATTTAACTTTTGTTTTAATTGCATTTATTGTGATTACATCGTTTTTTGCATGTAGAAAAGATAATGCAGCTACCGCCAACTCCGCCGCAAATACTTCAGCCAGTCATCTTGCAACCAATACGGTATCATGGGTAAATGTTATTCCTTCTACCTCCTTTAGCTCGTACAGCACTTATTGGAATGACCTGTATCCCTGGGGATCTGATCATAATGGATCTGCCCGTATGCGCTCTCAAAATATTTCAGTTTCCGGAGGTGTGCTTACACTAACCAGTGCGCCCAGCGGCAGCGTTGGCAACAGCAATAAAGATCCATATTTACCGATCCATTATTATTCCGGGACGGTTTATGCCAAGACCGTACCTGTAGTAACCGACTCCTGGCCTAAGTGGCATTTTAAAGGTGAATTTCAGTGCGAATCACAAACTGGCACATGGCCTGCCTTTTGGGTTACAGGAGCTGACTCATGGCCACCAGAAAGCGATTTTATGGAATTTAAAGGAAGTGCAACCTGCTGGACAAATACCTACAAAAATGCAAGCGGAGGCTGGTCGAGTGTGGGTACAACTATTTCCAGCCCCGGAAACTGGCACACTTATTCGGTTTATATGACCAAGACGAATGCGACCGACGTATCCATCGAATACTGGATAGATGGTTCTTTAAAAAGCACCCAAACCGGCGCTAACTTTGTTGGGAAAAACCTGAATATCATTATTGATTACCAAATGGAAGGGTCGTCAGGATCACCCGGTCCTACCGGAACCACTTATATGCGCGCAAGGAATGTAATTGTTGAAAAAAGCGCTACGTTATAGCTTTAACCAAATTATAAGCTTGCTTCTCCGGTACCGATGATATTCCTGGTTCATTAAAACTAAAAAGGGTATGTATGCGCAAAAGCGAAATACGTGCCCTTTTAGCTATTACTTTCAAAAATAGCCCCATAGATAATTTATAAATAAATTAATCAATACTACAATAACTTTCCCTAACTGCAGATTGAGCGTAGTAATACTATCCATTTTTTTTAAAAGCGGATAATATATCTTAACTTATGCAACAATATCATAATTACCAATTATGTTCCGATTACTCTTTATAGATGACAGTAAACTTGACCATATTATACTGGATAAGCTTATTGCAGGAATTGAAGATTTTAACCCCGTATCACATAGTTACGATGGTGAAGATGCGTTAAAATCATTGATAGACAACCCGGCGGACTGCCCGGATGTTATTTTTCTGGACATTAGAATGCCCAGGTTTGATGGCTGGGATTTCCTTGAAGGTTTTGTGGATCTGCAATCCATACTGCCGGTTAAACCACTGCTCTATGTATTTTCGTCGTCAATTGACCCAACCGACAAGGAGCGGGCACTCAGCTATGATTTTGTCACCGGCTTTTTTAGCAAACCGGTTTCACGGCCGGTGCTTGAACAAGTATTAACGGCCTGTATTGAGCGCTCGAAAACATAAGGATGATTACCCATTTCACAGGTGTTCAATTTTTAAAAGTGTGAACACTTTGTATTTTTCGCCAAAAAAATAGTGCTAATAATCAACAACTTACATTTGGTTTAAAATACATCAAATCGTGTTTTGAACAAACTATTGTTGATAATCAAGCTATTACAAAATAGCATTTCCAAAAGTTGAACAGCTGCTTTTTAAAAAATTGAACACTGCCAAGATCTTGTCACTTTGTATCGCCGGTGCAAGGTTGAGCCATGCTTAGTATTATAATAAAAGGGTTAGGTTTTTCATAAACTCAGCATATCTTTTATTTGTTGGGTTTCCACCAATCATTGGGAAGCAGCAAAACATCTTTACTACTCGCAGCCATTGATTCATTAAAAAATGATACCAACGAAGTATCGGTCGGAATTTCATCGCCCACTTTATAAACATTTTTTAGATTTTCAAAGTAATCCCCCCGAATGTATGATATCGAAGCAGGTATAATATTTTCTTCCTTGGCATCATACCACTCCGGCTTATCTACCGAGAAGATCCTATTGGTTTTGCGATCAACAATGAAAATACCAGCTGAACTGTATAAAAATTTTCTCTTAAACGTGGAGTCTTTAATGAGTGATTTGCTACGTATATCAAACACGTAAAGATAAGCCCTGATACCTTTCCCTAAGTCTTCACATGTGGTAAGAAAAGCATGGTTATTAAAGATAAGACTCTTGTGTCTTTTAAAGGAATTTCCCTTTATTTCATATATCCCACTGTACACATGGCTTAAATCTATATTCAAGTCCTCTGGGATAAGGAACTTTAAAGTGTCGAATGTTAGATATTTATTGTTTTCGACCAAAGATAGCCTCATTAATGAATCAGCATTAATCTCTGTTGGTGATGACGTAACATCTCGACTGGCAGTTGGCTTACGTTGGCACGAAGACAAGAAGCAAACGCATATTAGTAGGTATCCAAGGATGACTTTAGTATTCATATCTCAAATATTAGTGATTGTTTTGAAGGTCTGATTTCCATATAAACTCTGCCCATTTACCAAGAACATCAACAGTAATATCATTACCAGCAATACAGTCATCTCAGCAGGCCAGTTTCTATCCAAATTATTAAAAAAAACTGTTGTCGCACTGGCATAATCAAAAAATGTCGCCATTTTCCCACCTGGTATTAAACTATATTGGGTGTTATGCTTTATAGCCCCCCAATTTATTGCATAACCAAATTTCCGGGCAATAACCAATCCTAAATCACCACCCCTCTTGCAATCCTCCCCCCCTTAAATTCTGTAAAGCTCCCTGCCAAAAAAAGAATCTCATTCATTAATGAGTATAATAAAATCCTGCGTGTGTCTTTATGGTGATTGAGCGGATAGCGCCGATCATTACACTAAGTCATAAACCTAAAATTTAAGAACTATGAGTTTTTTTTACCAAAAAAAGTATTCGGCAAGGTGCCTTTTAGTTTTTTTGCTGCTGGTAGGCATGGGCTATCATGCTGCGGCGCAAAGCCGCCAAATCAGCGGTACTGTCACAGATTCAACCTCCAGGGAACCCCTGCCTGGTGTAACTGTGCAGGTTATTGGCACTACCAATGGCGTTCAAACTGATGTAAACGGCAAGTACAAATTAACCGTTAATCCCGGAGCAAAGTTATCTTTCGCTTTTTTGGGTTATAACACGCGTAAAGTAACTGTTGGCGATGACCCTGTTATTAACATTCAGTTATCAGGCAAAAGAAGCGATCTGGAAGAGGTTGTAGTAGTTGCTTACGGTACACAAAAGAAACCGTCGGTGGTAGGCGCTATTGCCACGGTGAGCTCAAAAGTTTTTGAAGATCGCGGGCCAACCAATAACCCTATTGCCAATTTACAGGGCCAGGTTCCGGGCATGGTGGTAACCAGGAGCTCGGCGCAACCGGGTCGCGAAAACTGGAACTTCCAGATCCGCGGTGCAACCTCCGTCAACGGACAGGATCCCTTGGTCATTTTGGATGGGGTTGCCCTTAACAATAACAACGAGCTAAACTCTATTAATCCAAATGATATCGACAATATCTCAGTTTTGAAGGATGGCTCGGCTTCGATATATGGTGCACGCGCTGCTTATGGTGTTGTACTGATCACTACCAAAAAAGGTAAAGCGGGTAAAATGGTGATCCAGTATGACCCTTCTGTGTCTCAGAAATTGTTAGGCCTTCAGCCCAAGATGACCAACATTGATCAGTGGGCAAATGGCCTGCTTCAGGCCCGAACAAATGATAATTATGGAGTAGCGCCAACAACCGACCTTTGGTACCAACTGGCCAACTTCGCGCTGGCCAATAAAGGCACGGTGGTACTGGCATCGCAGATTCCCGGAAACACCACCGGAGGTATCACTGCAAATTCGTTTTATAACGGCTTGCCTGTACCGGCATTCCTCGATGTAAAGGAACTCGACTTTATCGATGTATCACTACAACAGTACATATGGGGAAGGGCTACTTCAACACAACACAATTTTTCGGTATCAGGCGGAACAGAAAAAAACACCTATCGTGTTTCGTTAGGGTATTTAAATGACGGCAGCCAGCTCCGGATAGGCAATAACGGTAATCAACGCTATAACCTCAGACTTAATAACAGCTACAGATTCAGCGATAAAGTGCAACTGGAAACCAATATTTCGCTTGAGCAAAACAACATCCAGCAGCCAACCATGTACACTTCCGGAAGTTACAGTGCGCTTGGAAACGGATTTCAGATCGGTTTGCCTATGTTCACGCAATCTGGCCGGCCATACCAGTGGGGAGGTGTAACAAGCCCCGCGGGACTATTAAGAGATGGGGGCGACAACCTGGAAAACAACAGCCGGGCACTGTTAAACTCAACGCTTACCTATAATTTCATGAAGCACCTTACCTTTACCGGAACAGCGGGATATAACGTTTGGTGGCAGGATGACCGTGTGCAAACCAAAACAGTTCGCCTTTATTCATACGATGATAAATACCTGACCGGGACTACCGCGCCGGCAGGTGGTACTTCGGGAGGGAGCCAAAACTATTTCCGTGCTAATATCAACGATAAATATTATAACCTGATAGGACGTGTTACCTATGCCAATACTTTCAACCGTGTACATGATGTATCGTTAATGATCGGCAGCTCCTACGAAAGGGATGAGTATGACATGTTTAACACCCGTACCTACAATTTGGGCAGCGATGATGTGCCTTCTTTAAATTTGGGCCTGAGCAGTTCGTTGGCCGGTTTTGTAACCAACGACGAACAGCGCAACCACTACGCCCTGGGTTCATACTTTGCAAGAGCTACCTACGCATATAAAGGCAAATATCTGTTTGAAGGAACCGGCCGGTATGATGGTTCTTCAAAATTTATTGCAGATAAACGCTGGAAACCATTTTACAGCCTCATGGGCGGCTGGCGCTTAGGCGAAGAAAGCTTCATCAAGAAAACAAATATTTTTAGCGAGTTAAAGCTACGGGCCTCTTACGCTACGTCGGGCAGCCAGGGTGGCATCGGCCTTTATGATTACCTGCAATCGCTTAATGTCGGCAATAGCAATACCCTTTTAGGTTCAGCGCTCGCAACCGCCACTACCACCACCGGAAACCTGGTTTCGCTTAACAGGACCTGGGAAACTGTTATTAAACGGAACATTGGTATTGATTTCGGTTTGCTAAACGGCCGCTTAAACGGAACTTTTGAAGTGTTCCGTAATCAGAATAAAAACATGCTGGTGAGTGTTACCTATCCGGCCGTTTTGGGTATCGGTGCTCCCCAGTCAAATAACGGCGACCTGAAAACCTGGGGATGGGAAGGGCAATTAACCTGGAGAGACCACGTTGGGCAGGTAACTTACAGTATTTCGGGTAATATTACCAACAGCCAAAACAAATTGGTATATTTTAACGGCGTTCCGGCATTAGGTGCAGGTTATAACGCTACTGTTGAGGGGTATCCGCTTGGATCATATTTCGGCCTTAAATACGGAGGCCGTTTCCAGACACAGGCACAGGTTGATACCTATAACTCCACTTATTATGCCCCCGGCGGTGTGATCAATACTATTGGCATCCCTGTAGCTACCCCTTTAACCAACCTGCCGGGTCAAAACTCAGGCTTACGTCCGGGAGATAATTATTTTGTTGATGCTAACGGCGATGGTAAACTTACTACAGGTACATCGGCAAAAGACATGGGCGACCTTGTTTATTTAGGCAGCGACATTCCGCGCTATACTTTTGGGTTGACATTAAGCCTGCAATGGAAAGGTTTTGATTTCACAAGCATTTTTCAAGGGGTAGGTAAACGGACAATCTTCAGGGCCAATGGTAGTGCAAATAACTGGCGCGTACCTTTTGCCGCCGTTTATCAGGCGCAAACCACCCAATGGGTTGGTAAAACCTGGACCCCTGAAAATACAAATGCCTATTACCCTAACCTGCATAGCAATGGAATCAATGGTTACAACTACCAGATTTCGAGCTGGTCTGTTGAAAACGGCGCTTATGTACGCCTGAAAAACCTTGTTATCGGTTATACCTTACCAAAATCGTTAACAGAGCGCACCAAAGCTATCAGCCGTTTAAGGTTCTACATTTCGGGAAGCGACCTGTGGGAATACAGCAAAATTCATGATGGCTGGGATCCTGAAATGACCAGGACCACTGCAGGCAACGAGCGTTATCCATTTTACAGGTATGTAACCGTAGGCGCAAACATTACTTTTTAATTGAAATGATTATGAAAAATATTTACCGGAGGATCTTCAGTATCCTTTCAATAATTATTGTTACAGGCTTGTTCGCCTGCAACAAGTCACTTAACCTTAAACCACAGGACCAGCTATCGGATGCGGCATATTTTAAGTCGGCCAGTGATTTTAAAACATTTGCTAACCAATATTATGGTTATCTCCGTAATTTCAACAATTCGTTTGCAGATAACCCTCATTATGACGGGCGTGCCGATGTATTTGGCGGAGGTGGCGTGTATGGCGCAGGTATCAATACAGTACCGGCAAGTGATTCGTACTGGAATAATAATTACTCCCGGATCAGGAATTGCAATTATTTACTTGAAAAGGCCGCCACTTTCCCCGATCAGGCCAGCATCAGCCAGTTTGTTGCCGAAGCCAAATTTTTCAGGGCTTACTGCTACTTTGAATTACTGCAATTGTATGGCGGGGTTCCGCTGATCACCAAAACGCTAAACCTTGATTCGCCCGAACTTTATGGAACCAGGGCATCACGCGATCAGATAGTTGATCAGATTGTTGCCGATCTGGAAGCAGCCATACCAAATCTGCCTGCATCCATCTTAGCCAATTCTGCAGATTTTGGCCGGGTGAGCAAACCTGCCGCGCAAGCGTTTTTAGGAAGGGTTGCACTTTATGAAGGCACATGGCAAAAATTCAGAAACGGTGATGCTGCCCGTTATAATATGCTGCTCGATAAATCGGCCACGGCTTCCAACGCGGTGATAACCAGCAATCAATTTGCACTTTTCGGTACCCCGGCTTCAAATGCCCTGGGCGGTAATAGTACCATATTGGGCGACTCTGCGCAGAAATACCTTTTTATCCTCGAAAATCCAAAATCAAACCCGGCTTCCGTTACCAAAACTGCTAATCATGAGTACCTTTTATCGTACCGTTATGACGATGTGAGCAAAACAATCGGAACAAATATCAGCCGGCAGGGAACGCAGATTGGGCCTCAGCATAAATACGTGAACGCATTTTTATGCCAGGATGGATTGCCTATTGAGAAATCGCTCCTGTTCCAGGGTTTTGAAAGTTACGGATCGGAATTTATAAACCGCGATAATCGTTTAAAGTATACTATCCAGGTTAACAATATGTACTACTGGTACGGTAACGCCAATTACCGGGTAACCTGGCTAAATGACGCCGCTGATATTGCTTTATCTATGGGAAAAGTTGTTAAGATTGGCGGTTATACCAATCAAAAATGGGTAACCGAACGCAACTGTCCGGATACCAAAGAGTCGGAAGATTACCCGGTGATCCGCTATGCCGAAGTATTGCTAAACTATGCAGAAGCGGTTTATGAACGTGACGGTGCCATAACAGATGCCGATCTCAACAAATCGCTCAACCTGGTACGTCTGCGTGTTAATAAAAATATGCCGCCATTAACCAATGGTTTCGCAGGTGAAAACGGATTGGATCTGCGTACGGAGATCAGGAGGGAACGCTTTATTGAACTTTATTATGAAAACTTCAGGTTTGACGATATCAAGCGCTGGCATAGTGCCGCTACCGACCTGGTTAGCAACACCGGCGGTACCGCCTATGGAAACATCAGTGCTTTTGTAAGCCCGTGGCCGGTAGGTATTAAATTTAAAGGTACGCAGGCCGATGTTGGACCAAACCCTTTAAAGCCTGCTCCTACCAACGCGTTAGATGCCAACGGTCAGCTGATCCTTGACAATACAGCGCGCAATTTTTCGGAAAAAAATTATTTATATCCGATCCCGGCACAACAAATTACCCTTAATCCCGCGTTAACACAAAATCCGGGCTGGTAAATTTATTTAAAACAATCAAAAGGCTGCCCCAGGGACAGCCTTTTGATTGTTATGTGTTATCACCCTATAATTACAAACCTGGCCTAAATAGTTGCTCCCGTCAAGACGTTTAAACAAAAAGGTAGTTGTTAATTTGGGCATTGCCAATTTATAGCGGGCATTGCTCTACCTGATCCTGATCAGATAAAATTGATCCAAAGTGGTACTCCTCTTCTTTTTGATGATAAAGGGCAAGCTCAGATTTTCATGAGGAAAATCATGGAAAGCTTTTATTATAGTATAAGCAATCCCTTTGTCTTTTAATTCGGCTACCGCTTTTTCATCGGCTACTATAATCCGGCTTTTCAGACTGTCTGTTTTTAGAATATCATCAACGTTACTATAGGTCGCTTCGCCTTTGTAATAAAAATCGAAGGTATTTGATAAAACCGCGGCACTTACTTTTTGCCGCGGGTAATTTTGATTGAGGTATTCGGCGGCCGAAAGATCCCCGCGGTAATCAACAATAATAGGATAAGCTACGGTCACCAGGTAGGCATTCACTAAAACAGACACGGCGCAGGTAAATAAAAACACAGGCTGATAAATTGGTGTTGGCTTTTTGTAAATGTAGATGGACAACCCAATAAACCCTGCAATCAACAAAACAAAGACAGGCCAGCATTCGGGCGCGAAAATGAAATTAAGCGCAATAACAGCAATCAATAAAAGCCCTGTCATGATATATTGAGCCATCTTGAAAAACTTTAACCCGGCGCCAGCTTTTAATGAACTAATAAAAACCGCGGTTATAATAGCAAAAAACGGGAACAGGATATTAGTGTAAAATGGCAGCTGAAATTTGGAAGCTGAAAAAATCAGCAGCATTAATACGCTTCCCGAGATACACAGATATTCGGGCTGGGTTATGCGTTTAATCATTTTCCTGACGGTAGCATATAGTGCATAGAACAGAAGAATAGCCCATGGCGCGAAAGCCCACAGCAGGGTATGAACAAAAAATAGTTTGTCGCCGTGTGTATTCGTAATGTAACCGTTATTGTTGAAACGCCCGAACTGGCTGTCCCACAAGAACCAGTGGATACCGGAAATCCCGGTGCGACCGAAAACAACTTTTTCGGGGTGAAGATCAAACTGGGTATACACTGAATAAATTTCGGGTAAAGTAAATATCACCACCAATATAAACGAGAGCAGCCATTTCCAGTGGAACACGCCTTTGATATTTCCTTGAAATAAATAATCGCCGATGATAGCCGCCCCTATCGGGATGAGCAGATAGATGCCTTTAGTCATCACTGCGCAGGCAGTAAATATGCATGCCAGCAGCACATGGGCCATGCTGAACCGTTCTTTTACCTTATAAAAGTGATAAACAGCGCCCATCAGCAAGCCCATAATATAAGGCTCGGCACGTACATCCGTATTTGACATTACGCTGTGTTGAGCGGTAAGCAGGATCAGGATAGCGATAATAGCTGTTTCATCGCCATAAAACTTTTTGGCAAGCTTGTAAGTGTACGCCACCGACATGAAAAAGAACAGCAGGGCGGGCAATTTATAAGCAAAAGTATTGATGCCGAAAATCTTAAAACTGATAGCGATAATCCAGAAGGGGAAATGCGGTTTATCCAGCCAGTCGGCACCGTGATACATCAGATCGGTAAAGTTATTGCTTTGTGCCATGCTCCGGGCCAGGGCCGAATACAACGCCCCATCATCAGTAAAGAATTTGATGCCGATACCGGCTACATTAAGCACGATAGCTAATAACAGCACAATAAAATAAGGCCGTTTTTGCGATGAAAAAATTGAAGCTGCTGTACTCTCCACTAAAAATATTTATGCCCAAAAATAGCTGAATTTTAATTATTCCAGGGCAGGTATTTGGGTTGATCATGGTTGATCAGTTCGGGCTTGACTGAATTTAACACCTGACCGTTCAAAACCCGTTCGTACAGGGCTAAATATTCCTTTGCCATCTTGCCGATACTGAAATTATCGGCAGCATATTGATGGCAATATTGTTTATTAAAACTTTCAACGTTTTTAAGTCCGGTAGCCAATTCTGTTTTACTTGCCGATAACATACCAACTTCCGTAGGTACGAGCTCGGGCAGCGAGCCGTAAGGTGTACCGAAAACCGGGCAGCCGAAATAAAGACTTTCAACAATAGCTATCCCAAATGGCTCATGCCACAGCACCGGGAAAAGCAGGGCTTTTGAACTGTTCATTACAACTGACTTCGCTTCATCGCCCACCATCCCTTTGAAACGGACATTTAAGTTGGGTGTAAAGCGTAATCCCATTTTCAGGTTGAGGCGGGTACCTCCAAGTACCACCAGTTTATTACCACTCATGGTAGCTACATCGATGGCCCCTTTTACATTTTTAATCCGCCAGGCTGCCTTAGCCAGAAAATGGGTATGGGTGCGCTTATTATCGAGCATAGGTTCTTGATAATCGGCAGTGTCTATCGCGTTATGCACAAAAACTGTTGAGCCGTGCCTTTGTGCATGATTGGCCGACACAAATACCGAGTTAACATCTAATTGCAAACCACCAGGGTTATTATGAACAGTTACGATATATGGCTTTTTAGTAAAACCACTCACCTGGAACTGGAAATGAACCACATCAATATCATCGGGCACCTGTTGGTTTATGTCAACAGCCGGATCGTAGATCAACACCCTCGCAAATGGACAGCTTGAGCCTGCACCTACCAGATAAATAATTTGATGCCCCAATCGGTTCAGCTCGCGGCCAAGCCACCAGATGATACGCTCGGTACCGCCATATTTAGTAGCAGGAATTGGGGTGTTGTTTACGATGAGGATATTCATAGATGTTGGAGGCAAAGGTAATAATCTGCGTATTCTATTTCAGCCTTTAACAAAATGCATTAATAGTTTTAAGAGATTTGTATATTCACTCAAAAATCTATTTCCTGTCACAATGAAACTTAAGTTAACATTTCTATCGATAGCTGTTACCTGCTTTATTCAGCCAATTTTTGCCCAAAACTACATGGCCGATTTTAAGGCTCTTGTTGCTAAAGATGATACCGCCGCTGCATTTAAAATATTACAAGCCTGGCAAAAGACCGGTATAAATGATCCTGATTTTTATATAGCCAGCTATAATTATTATGCCAAAAAGGGGCTAACCGAAGTACTCAGCCTTCAAAAAGACCAGCCGGCGGGTCAAAGTTTTCAGCTTACCGATAGTACGGGCAAAGTTGCCGGCTATCTTGGTGGTGGCCAAACTTCTTATAATTTAATTTATCTGAATAAGGGGTTCGAATATATTGATACCGGCATAGGTAAATTTCCGGCGCGACTGGACATGCGTTTCGGCAAAGTTTATCTGCTCGGCAAAATTGAAAACTACAAAGCTTTTTCAGAAGAAATTATCAAGGCTGTTAACTACGGCCAAACTATCGGTTTTAAATGGATCTGGAGTGGGGGCAAACCAGTTGAAGATCCGGAAAATTTTATGCTTAGCAATATTCAAACTTATATCATCCAATTAAATAACGCCGGCGATCAAAACATGGATTATATCCGTGATATTTCCCTGGCCATTTTGAAATACAAGCCAAATAATGTTGTCAGTCTTTCCGATCTCTCTATCAGTTATCTTACCAAAAAGGACTACCCTCGCGCGTTGGAGACATTGCTGAAAGCCGAAAAACTGGCACCGCATGACTACATCGTTTTAAATAACATTGCCTATTGTTACGAATTGCAAGGAAATAAACCCAATGCACTCAAATACTATCAGCTTGTGAAACAATATGGCAACGATGAAGCAAAAGCAAGCGCAGATAAAAAGATAGCCGAGCTCAATAAAAAATAGTCATTTCCTAAACCACTTTCTGCTCGCCACCAACAACCCAAACTCTTCCGATGGATATTTCTCCGTCGACTTATGATGAATTTTATGCGCCCGGCGGATGCCGGCCAAATAACGATTATCACTTTTAAAAGCTTTGAAACGATTATGGATAAACCAGTCGTGGAAAATGAAATAAATGATACCGTAGATGCTGATACCAGTACCAATCCAAAACCGGTAGTCCAGAGTTAAATGCCCTATCCATATCAGCCATAAAGCAAAACCAGCGAAGCCTACGCTGAACAAGTCGTTCAATTCAAACCGACCATGCCTTTGTTGATGATGTGTTTTATGTATAAACCACAAAGGTCCGTGGAAAAGATATTTGTGCATAGCCCAGGAGATGAGTTCCATTAGTGCAATGGTTGATAATACAATTCCTGTGTTTGCTAATAGATTCATATTAGTTAGCTGCAATACTCCGGGCTATCAGGTTTTCCATCTTTTGGGTATTGATTTCTTCATGTTCGCCATATCCCGTTTTTTTGAAGATCAATTTTCCCTGTTTGTTAAAAATAAAAACTGTTGGATATCCCTTGAAACCAAACTGCCTGTCGGGGCATTTGGTTTTATCATCGGGCGTATATTTCGCTAATACCTTGCCCGTATAGATCTTTTCGTTACAACCCGGTATAAAGTATACAGGCAATTTAAAATCGTCCCGCATACTGTAATGTTTATACAGGTTAACAAAGTTAGTCATCGATTTATCCTGTGTTATAAACCGCTTAACTATCCCGCTATCGGTTTGGCATAGGGTTATGAAACAAAATTTTTTATTGTCTTTATATTGGGCGTAAAGCTTGTGCAGCATGCCCATTTCACGAAAACAAGGCGGACAGGGCACAAACCAGCAATCAATAAACAGCACTTTATTTTGGCCTAATTGCTTTAGCGTGGTATGCTTTCCGTTGATGTCGTAAACCTCAATATCAGGTATTGATTTAATTTTTTTGGTTTGCGCATGAACTACACAGCCAAGCAAAATAAAAAATGCGAATAAGGAGCAGGTTATTACTTTCATAGCCGAAGTATTTACCGCTAACTTAAAATTAAAAAAGCGGCTATCAAATGATAACCGCCTTTAAATATTTGAAATTAAAAATCCGACATCGAAAATCCGATATCCGAAATTATTAAATATGTATCGCCCTGTTTTCAGTGGCAGCCAAACATGCTTCACGCATCGCTTCGGTATAGGTTGGGTGGGCATGGCTCATGCGCGAAATATCTTCGGCACTTGCACGGTACTCCATCGCCACAACAGCTTCGGCTATCATATCGGCAGCACGCGGACCAATCATGTGTACACCTAAAATTTCGTCGGTAGTGGCATCGGCCAATACTTTTACAAAACCATCCAGGTCACCGCTGGCACGGGCACGACCACTTGCTTTGAACGGGAACGAACCGGTTTTGTATTTAACACCGGCTGCTTTCAGCTGCTCTTCTGTTTGACCAACAGCTGCAACTTCTGGCCAGGTATAAACCACGCCCGGGATCAGGTTGTAATCAATATGCGGTTTTTGGCCGGCAATAATTTCGGCAACCAGCGTACCTTCATCTTCAGCTTTGTGAGCAAGCATGGCACCTTTAATCACATCACCAATGGCGTAAACACCTTTAACTTTGGTTTCCAGGTGTTCATCAACCGTAATTTTACGACCGCGTTCTTCAACGGTAATACCGATATTCTCTAAACCTAAACCATCGGTGTAAGCTATACGACCAACAGCTACCAGGCAGTAATCGCCTTTTAATTCCAGCTTTTCGCCTTTTGGGGTATCACAGCTAACGGTTACTTCTTTACCTTTTACTGTGGCACCTGTAACTTTATGGCCCAGGTAAAATTCCATACCCAGTTTGGTCAGTACTTTTTGTAATTCGCGGCCAAGGCCCTTATCCATAGTTGGAATAATGCCATCCATAAATTCAATTACAGATACTTTGGCGCCTAAACGGGCATAAACCGAACCCAGTTCCAAACCGATAACGCCGCCACCGATCAACACCAGGTGTTTAGGCACTTCGCTCAGGCTTAATGCTTCGGTTGATGTAACAATGCGTTTTTTATCGATAGGCAAAAATGGCAATGCCGATGGTTTTGAACCAGTAGCGATGATCACGTTTTTACCGGTGATCTCAGTAACAGTACCATCGTTCTTTTTAACAGTGATGGTGTTTTTATCTTTAAATGATCCTACACCAAAATGAGTGTCGATCTTGTTTTTCTTCATCAGGTAGCTGATACCGCTGGTATTCGCATCAACAACTTCCTGCTTGCGTTTAATCATCTGTCCAAAATCTATCGAAAGATCTTTAAGGTTGATGCCATGGGTTTTAAAAGCATGGGCGGCATTGTGGTAATGCTCAGATGAATCCAACAGTGCCTTCGACGGGATACAGCCTACATTAAGGCAGGTACCGCCAAGGGTATTATACTTTTCAACAATTGCGGTTTTTAAACCAAGCTGGGCACAGCGGATAGCGGCTACATAACCACCGGGGCCCGAACCTATAACTATAACATCATATTGCATAGTAGTGTGTATTTTATGGTGGGCAAAGTTAAGGATTATTGTCTGAACCTGAATTTATCGAATTAAGGAATTATCAGAATACCAGGCAAATTCAATAAATTCATTTAATTCAGACAAAATCGCGACAATCCTTTAATCCCATAAATCATGGTTCAGATTTATCCCATACCAACCACATTTTATCCCATTTTGTAACAGAACCATTGATAAATCGGTTTATCGTTAACTCTTTATTAAATTTAACCCAATTTAACCCAATTTAACACGACTGATCTTATGAAGAAAATTAACTTATTTTTTGTGCTGGTATTGCTATATACCGGCGTTAATGCTCAAAGCAACTATGTAAAGGAGCATTTTACCAAAAAAGAGGTGTACATCACCATGCGCGATGGTGTAAAACTGTTCACCTCTATTTATACCCCAAAGGATGCTTCATCGCAAAATAAGTACCCGATGATGATGATGCGTACCTGCTACAGCATCGCCCCTTACGGCGAGGACAAATATCCGGCAAGGCTTGGCCCGTCTGAAATTATGATGAAAGAGGGCTATATTTTTGTTTACCAGGACGTACGCGGCCGTTGGAAAAGCGAAGGCACCTGGACCAACATGACGCCGGTTGTCGATAACAAAAAAAGCAAAAAAGATGTTGACGAAGGCTCCGACACTTATGACACTATCGACTGGCTGGTTAAAAACGTAGCCAACAACAATGGCAAGGTTGGCCAGTATGGTATCTCGTACCCTGGTTTTTATACCGCAGCCGGTATCCTCTCCAACCATCCGGCGCTAAAGGCCTCATCACCGCAGGCACCTATTTCCGATTTCTTTTTTGACGATTTTCATCACAACGGCGCTTTCATTGAGGGGTACTTTTTCACCTTCCCGGTATTTGGTGTTCAAAAAACTGATACAACCAGCAAAGCCTGGTACACCATGCTTAAACCCGATAGCAAAGATGGTTACCAGTATTTATTAGATCTTGGCCCGCTAAAAAATGCCGATAAATTTTATCATGATAACTTCTTCTGGCAGGAAACTATCAATCATCCTAACTACGATGAGTTTTGGCAAAAACGCGGTTTGCTGAAACATTACGGCAAAGTAAAACCTGCGGTGATGCTGGTTGGCGGCTGGTTTGACGCCGAAGATCTAACCGGTCCGCTGGCTATTTATAAAACCATCAACAAAACCGATCCAAATGCATATAATACCATAGTAATGGGACCATTCGGTCACGGCCGCTGGTCGCGCGAAACAGGGCATACCATGCATAGCAATGTTTACTTTGGTGATAGCGTGGCTACATTCTATCAAAAAAATATTGAAGCCAAATTCTTTAACCACTTTTTGAAAGGTAAGGGCGATAAAAATTCCGGCTTACCAAATGCTTACATGTTTAATACTGGTAAAAAGGAATGGGCAACATTTGATAAATGGCCTGCCGCCAATGCTGTACATGAAAAAATGTTTTTAGGTGCCGATGGTAAACTTGTAAATACCCAGCCTGCAACCGCAGGCTCTGTTTCATACATCAGCGATCCGCTTAAACCGGTTCCTTATACCGAGGACAATACCACTACCATGGGCTTTACGCCGCACAATTACATGAGCGAAGATCAGCGTTTTGCAGGCCGCCGCCCGGATGTGCTGGTTTACCAGAGCGAAGTATTAAACGATGATGTTACCCTTGGCGGCGAGATCATGGCGCACCTGAAAATAGCCACCACTGGTACCGATGCCGATTTTGTTGTTAAACTGATTGACGTTTATCCGCCTGATGAACCCAACAACTCATACATGCCCAATAAAAACATTATCCTGAGCAATTACTGGCAAATGGTACGTTCGGAAGTAATGCCGGCACGTTTCTGTAACAGCTTTGAAAAACCGGAAGCACTGGTAGCTAATCAGAAAACCGATGTGAATTTCCGCCTGCAGGATGTGCTGCACACCTTCAAAAAAGGTCACCGTATCATGATCCAGGTACAAAGCACCTGGTTCCCGATAGTGGCACGTAATCCGCAAAAATTCGTGGAAAACCCGTATAAAGCAGACGAAAGCGATTACATCAAGGCTACCGAAACCGTTTATAACGACAGTTACATTGATGTACAGGTGCTGAAGTAGAGATTAGAGGTTGGAGATAAGAGATTAGTCTTTCTCCATTTACCTTAAACACTTGGCCGGACCGTCCAATCCGGCCAAGTGTTTAAGGTAAATAAGCTTTAACTTAGTTTTATAGATCCTTTAACCTGACACAATTAAGCGCATGAAAATAAAACAACTATATTTTGCAGCATTCGCCTTACTCGGCGTAGCAACAATTGCCCAACCGGCAAGGGCGCAGCTCCTGAAGGAAAAAGAGCAATTCACTCATGCCGATTCGCTGCGCGGAATGCTCACGCCTTTGCGCACTTGTTACGATATCAACTATTACCATCTTGATGTTAAAATTGATATCGACAAAAAGTTTATCAGCGGCAGCAATCAATTTAAATTCACGGCTACACAGGATTTTAATAAACTGCAATTCGATCTGTTTGCCAATCTCAATGTCGCCAAAGTTGTTTACAAGGGCAAAGAGCTTGCTTTCACCCGCGATGGCAACGCTGCGTTCCTCAACTTTCCACAAACCATAACTAATGGCAGTAAAGATGAGTTTACCGTTTATTATTCGGGCAATCCGACCATTGCCAAAAACGCGCCCTGGGATGGGGGACTGGTATTTAAAAAAGATTCATTAGGCAAACCCTTTGTGGCAACCGCCTGCGAAGGGATTGGCGCCAGTATCTGGTGGCCTAATAAAGACCAGCTGGCCGATGAGGTGGACAGCATGATGATCAGCATCAGTGTGCCAAAAGGTCTGAAAGATGTATCGAACGGCCGCCTGCGTAAGGTGACGCAGCTTAAGGATGGCTATACCCGGTTCGACTGGTTTGTGGCCAACCCGATCAACAATTACGATGTTGCTGCCAACATTGCCGATTATACTCATTTTGAAGACACCTACATGGGCGAAAAAGGCAAGCTTACGCTCGATTATTGGGTTTTGCCAACCAGTCTGGAAAAAGCAAAAAAACAATTTTTCGCCAATGTTAAGCCTATGTTGAAAGCCTTCGAGCACTGGTTTGGCCCATACCCTTTTTATGAAGATGGCTATAAACTGGTTGAAACCCCGCACCTGGGCATGGAGCACCAGGGAGCTGTAGCCTATGGCAATCACTTCATGAATGGTTATATGGGCTATGACTTATCGGGCACTGGATGGGGCAGCAAATGGGATTACATCATCGTGCACGAAAGCGGGCACGAATGGTTTGGCAATAATATAACCGATAAAGACCTTGCCGATATGTGGGTCCACGAAAGCTTTACCTGTTATTCCGAATCACTTTTTGTGGAGGATAACTGGGGTAAAAAAGCCGGACAGGAATATAACTACGGTTTAAGGCTCACCATTAATAATGACGGCCCTATAGTTGGCGTTTACAATGTAAACAAAGAAGGCTCGGGCGATATGTACTCCAAAGGCGCTATTTTCCTGAACATGATCCGCACTGTTATTAATGATGATGAAAAATGGCGCGGCATCCTGCGCGGGCTTAACAAAACTTTTTATCATAAAACAGTTACCTATGACGATGTGGTGGACTTCATCAACCAACAATCGGGCATGGACCTTTCGCCTGTTTTTGAGCAATACCTGCATTACCGCAGCCTTCCGGTGCTTGAATTTACCAGCCATGAAAACAAGCTTTACTGCCGCTGGATAGCCGAAGCCAAAGATTTCAATATGCCCATCAGGGTACGTGTAAAGGGCGGCGAATACAAATTCATCACCCCAACAAAACAAATGAGCCCGGTTGAAATTGCAGGCGCCACCAAAGACAATATTGAAATTGATTATTTAAACTACTACGTGGGTGCGCTCATGGATTAACCCTCAACATACATGAAAAATAAGTTCTTAAATATTTTTGCTGTCGCTTTAGGCCTTACCGTAGCTGGCATAGCGCCAACTCAGGCACAATTAGGCACCAACAGGCAAACATTTACCCGTGCCGATTCGCTTCGGGGCAGCTTAACGCCGCTGCGCACCTGTTATGATATTAACTATTATCACCTGGATGTGAAGTTTGATATCGATAAAAAATTCATCAGCGGCAGCAACCTGTTCAAATTCACGGCTACTCAAAATTTCACCAAACTGCAGTTTGATCTGTTTTCCAATTTAAAATTAGAGAAAGTGGTGTATGAGGGCGCCGAAATCCCCTTTACACGCGAGTTTAATGCGGTGTTTGTTACCTTCCCTAAAACCATAAAAAAAGGCAGTAAGGACGAGTTTATTGTTTATTATTCCGGTAACCCAACTATTGCAAAACGTGCGCCATGGGATGGCGGCGTGGTTTATACTGCAGACTCATTGGGCAAACCATGGGTGGCAACAGCATGCCAGGGCATTGGCGCCAGTATTTGGTGGCCTACAAAAGATCATCAATACGATGAGGTAGACAGCGCCCTGATCAGTATCAGCGCACCTAATGGTTTAAAAGATGTGTCCAACGGCAGATTACGCAAAGTAACCGACTTAAATAACGGCTATACCCGCTTCGATTGGTTTGTGGCTAACCCTATCAACAATTATGACATAGAAGCCAATATTGGCGATTATGCTCACTTTGAAGGCACCTACCAGGGCGAAAAAGGTCCGCTTACGCTTGATTATTGGCCTTTAAGTTACAACGTTGATAAAGCTAAAAAACAATGGGAGCTTGACGCGCCGCGAATGCTTAAATCATTCGAATACTGGTTTGGCCCCTACCCTTTTTATGAAGATGGTTATAAACTGGTTGAAACTCCGCACCTGGGCATGGAACACCAAAGCGGTACCGCCTATGGTAACCATTACAAAAACGGTTATCTCGGTCGCGACCTTTCAGGCACCGGCTGGGGCCTAAAATGGGATTTCATCGTGGTACACGAAAGCGGCCATGAATGGTTTGGCAATAACATCACCTCAAAAGATGTGGCCGATATGTGGATCCATGAAAGCTTCACCAATTATTCCGAATCGCTGTTCATTGAAACCTATTACGGTAAACAAGCCGGGCAGGAATACGTGAACGGAACCCGTAAAAATATCCGTAACGACAAACCAATTGTAGGGCCGTATGGTGTAAACATGGAAGGTTCAGGTGATATGTATTATAAAGGCGGCAACCTGTTAAACATGGTGCGCACCATTATCAATAATGATGACAAATGGCGCAGCATCCTCCGCGGGCTTAACAAAACCTTCTACCATAAAACCGTTACCTATGACGATATTGTAGGCTATATCTGCAAACAGGCAGGCATGAACCTTGCTCCCGTATTTGACCAGTACCTGCATTATAAAGATATTCCAACCCTGCAGTTTGTAACTAAAGACGGCAAGCTTTATTCCAAATGGATTGCCAATGCCGAAGGTTTCAACATGCCGGTAAAGGTGCGTGTAAAAGGCGGCGGGTATATCTTTATTAAACCAACCACGCAATTTACCCCTGTTAAGATTGACGGTATTACGAAGGACAATGTGGAAGTGGATACGTTTAATTATTATATTAAGGTTGATTAGGTAAGTGGTTGATTCTTACCCCTGACAAAATAAAAAACAGGTGTCATGCTGAGCCTGTCGAAGCATCGCGGGTAGGGCCTCTGCGCGCGAGTCTTCGACAGGCTCAGACTGACAGGCCTTATTTAACCAACCACTCACCCCCTCCCTCCACAAAAAAATCAAATCCCGTGCAACTTTCCTCACCCTGCCGGCGTCTAATTTGAAAACGAAACTAAAACAACCGTCATGAAATCGATCTCAAAAATATTATTAGCTGTAGCATTGGCAGCAGGAACAACTGGTTACAGCACTGCAAAACCATCGCACCCAATTGTTAAACATGCCGATCAAACCACACAAGACCGTCATTTATCAGGCTTCAGCGCTATTGACCTGGCAGGTTCTTTTGATGTCTACTTTACACAAGGCTCAAACGAATCGGTAAAAGTTGAAGCGCCTTCAGATGTTATCGACAAGATCATTACCGAAGTGCAGGGCGGTGTACTGAAGATCTACAGTAAAAAAGGCACCAACTGGGATAACTGGAGCTTTGGCCGCAGCCGCAAAATGATTGTTCATGTTGTTGCTAAAGATATGACCAGCATTAACGTTGCCGGCTCCGGCGATGTTTATTTTAGAGAAGGCATCACCACCACGTCATTAAAATTAAAAGTTGTTGGCTCGGGCGATATGCTGGGCAAAGTGAATGCTAAAAACCTGGACAGCAGCATTTCAGGCTCTGGTGATATGAAACTTTCGGGCCGTGCCGATAATTCAAGGGTGAATGTGGTAGGCTCCGGTGATTTTACCGCCCGCGACCTGATCACCATTAACACCGAAGTGCATATAGCCGGTTCGGGCGATGCCACCATCAACGCCAGCAACAAAATTGAAGCATCTGTAAGCGGCTCAGGCGACGTGCATTATACCGGCGGTGCTAAAAATATTTCAAGCTCAAAAGCAGGTAGCGGAGATATTGAAAGGATATAAGAGCCCTGCCTAAGATAGGAACCTATTAACATATATTGCAGCGTCATTATAAGGTACGAAGACAACCGACCGAAGGGAGCTCATTAATACCTATAGAAAACAAATTATAGTTATTAATAATCCCCGATTTGCAGGTTCGCCCTGTATAGTTCGCGATTGTTTCGTACCTTATAATGACATAATAATAAGTTGTTGATTATTAAGTATGTTTATTGAGCCTGTTTTATAACATGGGCGTTGCCTGCGGCCCGGGCTTTCCGTTGCAAGTCCTCGCCTTTCCTGCCCGCAACCCCTCTGCGCGCTCCGGGCTTTACACTGCAATCCCTAACGCGGCCCACGCGCAACTCCGCTAAAATATTATTTTTCATGTCATCACTTTTTTTTCAGGGCTTCCCTGATGGTTACTTGCAATGACACTTTTTATTTTACAGTATTTGTGAAGCTAATTTAGTTCGCTTCTTATTATCTTTATCTAAGATAATCTCCTCCACCATTCCTATCGCTAACCATGAAAAAGCTATTCTTCATCCTGATTGCTGCCTGCTTTTGCGCATGCAACAATCCGTCAAAACCAGGGGCGGATACCGCAGCTGAATCATCAAACACTCCCTACGAAATAAAAACCGGCGGTAACAAGCTCATTAAAGTTGCTGGTAAATATAACGTATGGACGAAAAAAGTTGGCGACGGTAAAATAAAAGTGCTGCTACTGCATGGCGGTCCGGGTTTTTCGCACGACTATATGGAATGCTTTGAAGATTTTTTGCCGAAGGAGGGCATTGAGTTTTATTATTATGATCAGCTTGGCTGTGGGAATTCGGATGCTCCTGCCGATACCTCATTATGGAACATTCCACGTTATGTTGAAGAGGTTGAAGAAGTGCGTAAAGGATTAGGGCTTGATAATTTTTACATACTCGGGCATTCATGGGGCGGTATGCTGGCTATGGAATACCTGCACAAATACCAGTCGCACGTTAAGGGGGCGGTATTATCAAACATGACAGCCGGTATTAAAGGCTATGTTGCTTATGCCGCCGAATTGAAGAAAAAGTTTTTTACGCCGCGTGATATCACTGTATTTGATTCGTTAGACAGGCTTAAACAATACGACTCGCCTCAATACAACGACCTGTTGATGAATAAACTATATACCCAGGTGATCTGCAGGCTTCCATTAGAGAGCTGGCCCGAACCTTTATGGCGTGCCTTTAAAAAAGCTAATCATACCATATACATACAAATGCAGGGTGTTGACGAGTTTCACGTAACCGGCAATTTTAAAGGATGGGAATTTTGGGACAAACTCCCGGATATAAAAACGCCTACCCTTGTTTTAGGCGGTGTACACGATGAAATGAACCCCGAAGACATGAAAAAGGAAGGTCGCCTGCTGCCCAACAGCCGCACTTACCTGTGCCCTAACGGCAGCCACATGAGTATGTATGATGATCAGCAAAACTATTTCAAAAATCTCATTGCCTTTTTAAAAGATGTTGACGCGGGTACATTCACTGCGGATAAAAAGTAGCACACCAATTATTAATCTTATATAACCACCACACACTTAATCATGAAAAAGTTATTTACCTGTATCATCACGATGATGATCTTTACTGCGGTAAATGTTTATGCGCAGTTAACGCCGCAACCCAGTTCAACACAAAGTATTGTGCAGGATTTCGGCCTCGGCAAAATTAGTCTGGTTTACTCGCGTCCGGATGTAAGAGGCCGTAAAATATTTGGAGGCATGGAACCTTACGGAAAAGTTTGGCGCACAGGGGCCAATTCGGCCACGGTAATTAAATTTACTGACGAGGTAAGTATGGAGGGCAACAAGATCCCGGCGGGCGAGTATGGCCTGTTTAGCATCCCCGGCGAAAACGAGTGGACCATCATCCTCAGCAAACAACCTAAACAATGGGGCGCGTATAACTATAAAGAAGCTGATGATTTTTTGCGTTTTAAAGTAAAAACAGAACACCTTAAGGCATTAACAGAAACCATGACCCTCGCATTCAGCAATGTAGCGGCAACTACCTGCGATTTGCAGATGATGTGGGAGCACAGCGGCTTCACCATCCACATGACCACCGATATCGATACCAAGGTGATGGCCCGAATTGACTCGGCCATGAATACAGATAAAAAGCCATACTATGAAGCTTTGATCTATTACTACAACAATAATAAAGATATGGACAAGGCCTTAGCCTGGGCTACCGAATTGGAAAAAGATAAAAACTTTCCGCCATTTGTGCCTAAATTGTGGAAAGCACGAATTTTATTAAGAAAAGGTGATAAAGCTGCAGCCATAGCAACAGCCCAGGAAGGTGTAAAAATGGCTACTGAGATGAAAACGGATGAATATGTACGTTTAAATAACGAACTAATAGCACAAGCGAAGAAGTAATTTTTGATCCATTTATCGTTGTTAAACAAAAGACCTTGCCAGTGATATTGGCAAGGTCTTTTGTTTAACAAATCCAAAAAAAGGACGGGTTTGCGCGATTCCCCTCTTGAGAGGGGCGAAGGAGTGTGTTTCTGCTTTGATAAATCTACAGCAGAAACACACCCCTGCTACCGCTCATTCCTCCGCGCCCCCTCTCAAGAGGGGAATTTTTTGGTCTTAAAACCTCGTGTAAAAAGCCAGCTGCGCTACATGGTTTACCACATAAGCATCGGCTTGTTTAATGTATTGATTCAGATATCCCGCTTCTGCGTCAAAAGCTTTGCTAAAGCGGTAGCCAACTGCAACGTAAGCACGGTTTTGATCAAAGAAGTGTTTGTTTACTTTGTTTTTGTTTTGCACGTTTACAAAGGCCTCGTTTTGCAGGGCGAGGAAAGCACCTTCTGTAAACACGTCCGAGTCAGGCTTCATCGGGATCACCGCGCGGGCAAAATACCTGAAACGCTGGGCAAAATACCGATCATTTTTATTAGCGGCAGTATTCCCTAAAAAACGCTGCTCTAACCTAAAACGGTGTGCCAATTGCACATGCTTGGTAAGCTTATGGGTATATGTGTACTGCTGCCAGATACGGTGTTCCGGGCGAAATGTTGTTTCGTTACTCGGAGTGCGGCCATAGGTAGCTATGTATGCATAACCCAAGGCCCCTACCTTGTTTTTGGCAAAATAATAATTAGCCGAGGGACGAAGCAGGATATGCTTTAGGTAACTTACCTCATCATGCGAGCGCAACTGCCCGTCGAACGAATAGCCCCAATGTTCGGATAATTTTTGGCTATGAAAAATAGCCGCCCAGCCCGAAAACTGGTTGTCTTGTGCCAGCAGCCTTGCAGGTGCCGCCAGCAGTAATACTGCAAAAATTAATAGTTGTTTTTTTAATTGCATGGATGATATATATGTGTTATAAAGGTTAACATTTACTGTAGAGACGCATTACATGCGTCTCTTTTTGCGACAGAAATTTGCAGGATCTGTCATTTTATTTAAGGCAAAGACGCATGTAATGCGTCTCTACACCTAACTTCACTAATCTTTAAACCTTACCAAAGTCTGTCGGCCCAGGTCAACCGTTACCCTGAAGGCTTCCTGGTTGCTGCTGTAGCCCGGTGTTTGGTGCAGGCTTAATATAAATTGCCCTTTTACACGCTTGTATAAAAACGGCGTGTAAATAATATCAAGCCGGTTGTAGGTCTTCTTTTCAAAAAAGGCATCACCATAAATAATATGGCTGCCCTGGCCTTTGTAAAATTCATCAAACAAGGCAAAACGTTTCCAGCTTAAATAGGCATTGGCTACAAAGCCGGCAGGTTTATGAAAACCATCAACACCCCTAACCCGCTCAAACGACATCATGCCGCCTGCCTCAATAGATAACGAATCTAAAATGGTTTTATGACTTAAGTCTAAACCTAATCTTATTTGTCCGCCACCATTGTCCTGGATATGATCATTAGGCAGCAATACCTCGGCTCCTGCATCATGCATCAGCAAAAAATAGTGCGATACATAAAAGGGGCCGGTTAAGCTTGGCCGATATTTGCCCGAAAAGCCGAACAGAAACTGCTCGCGGTCGGTAACGGTTTGGCGGCTTACCCAATCAATCCAGGCAGTTTCGGTAAAGTGGGCATTATGAAAACGCGTAAGCAAACCCTCAACATTGGGGCGATAGTAGCGCAAAGTATCGTTCAGTAGAGCCCGTGGATAATCGTCCAGCAAACCTTCGCGCGGGAAAGCACCGGCATTGAACAGCCAGTTTTTACCGGTAAAGCTGTAATAGGCAACGGGGTTAACTTTTAAAAAGTATGGTTTTGCACCAAACTCATGAATGCCGTTAACCCCTACAATAAAGTGGTTCACGCTGTCGATATTCAAACCCAGGTCAAGCGCGGTACGCACGCCCGAATAGGTGCGTGAGCGGGCAACAAAATCTTTGTACTCCCGGTTATCCATAAAACCTAAGCCGTTAAAATGGATATCAAGGCTACCCTGTGCAAGGGCAGCAGTAGTGGTTATGATCGAAAAAAAGACAAAAAGGTATATCCGTTTAAACATAGTCGATTTATTATTTTACTGTAATGTTGATGCTCTTACTGTTACGTCCGCCAAAAAATGGTTCGGTACGCAATGAAAAAATGAGTTGATATCTGCCAGGCTGCTCCGGTGCTGTTACATTAAATTTAAAATGAGTGCTTTCGCCCGGCTTTAGGGCAATGTTATGGAATGAATCATCTGCCTTTTGATTGGTGATTTGATCAGTCTTTTTAAAGAAACAGGCTTCAAAAAATACAGGGTGCTTTTGATTTTTATTACTGAAATCAATGGCGAATGGATAAGGATTTTTAACCGTAAGGTCGAAATCTATTTTTTGCCCCGGACTAACGGCTTCTTTGGGAGCAAGTGTTTCAAATTCAACCCGCTGATAAGTGCGCGTATCGTCGACCCAACCGCCATACCATTTACCGGCAAATACATTAATGGAATCGGTTGTTACCCCAGGCAGCCAGACATCCAGTACATAATAAGTTTTTTTATGCTGAATGCTATCTTCTATAGGCCAGATATCATACTGGGTACGGCGATAATGGCGTGAATCATAGGCAAGCCCATGAGTTGTATTATTATAAAAATTGTATTTGGACGGGTCCTGAAAACCCTCATAAAATATCACATAATTATTGCCTGCCTTTTTCTGGATCTGATGCGCCCAATTCTTAAAGCCGAAAAAGCTTTTCATGGCATCAATCTTTAACAAGAACGGAGGCCCCCAGATAATACAGATACGCACAAGCAAAATCAGGCTGACGTTTATGACAGCCAAACGATTAAACCAGGCTGGCTTGCCCCCCGGACTGGCAAAACTGATAAGTACCAGCATACTTAGCGGTACGTAAGCGATAAGCGTCCAATGGAGTTGTACCTCACCTTTAAAAGAGGTAAGAAAAAAGAATGCTAAAATACCCACGCTGTTCACGAGCAGGGTGCGGGTGAAAACATCTTGTATCTTGGTTGTAAACCCTTTATAAAAAAGGAACCAGCCAATCAGCGGCCCGGCCATTATCAACTGCCCCAATGGATATAAATAGGTATTATCCAACTGGTAATCATCGGCCGAACGCTCGCTAAGGTGATAGCTTATTGAAGGATAATCGTGGTTTACCTGCCACAGGATATGCGGTGCATACAAAGCAAGCGCCAGCAGCACAATTCCGTAAAAAGACCCTCGCTTAAGCAATTTTACATTAGATACAAGCGTGAAAGCAACCAACAAAATGCCATGGTACTTGCTATACAGCAGGCAGGCTATCACCACGCCCAATATAATGGCCAGTTTTAAGCTGTCCTGTTCAATATATTGCTGATAAAAATACAGGAACAGCACCGTGAAAAACAGCAAAGGGGCATCAGGGGTGGTGGTAAAACCATAAATATGGAATACAAAGATGCCCGAAACCACCAGTATAAAGTTGATGGCATCAACCCTATAGCGCTTTAGCATCATCCACATCAGGTATAAAGATGCGGTGGTGCTCATCACTGTAAAGAGCCTCGCTCCAAATTCATTATGTATGAGGCTGTAACCTGCTTTAATGAAAACGGCCACCATAGGCGGATGGTCATAATACCCCCAGTCTAAAAAACGCGAATAAACCCAGTAGTAGGCCTCATCCGCATGGATCTCCAGAGTAAATGCCTGTACGGCATTTAGCAAAGCCCACAACAGTAAAAAATAAATTATTGGCTTGTTATATTTTACCGGCGCGCTATTTAAAGAGGTATCCTGCATTAAAATGGATGAGTAAATGACTGGGCAAAGGTATGATAAAAGATATAAGCCATAAAACGTTGGCAGCAGCGATGTGATAATTTGACGAAAAACATACCACAATCTTCATAATTTAGCGTGGCTGTAATGCCTTAACCCTTCCTATATAAAATGAAACAAGAATTTGAAGTTATCAAAAAACCGCGCCTGATGTTGTTAAACGTTGTTAAAGATCTTAGCCCCGAACAACTTAACCACATCCCCGCAGGGTTTAATAACAACCTGATCTGGAACCTGGCGCATATGATTTCCGGACAACAAGGTATTTGCTATACACGTGCAGGCGTACCTATTGTGGTTGATGATAAATACTATACCCCCTACCGCCCCGAAACAAAGCCGCAGAGCTTTATTAATGCTGATGACATAGCCGAAATTAAAGAGCTGCTTATTTCAACCCTTGATAAAATGGAGGAAGATTACCAAATGGGTATTTTCTCAAACTACCAACCGATGACCACCCGTTATGGTGTTACCTTGAGCAATATAGAAGAAGCAATCCGCTTTGTGCCATTTCATGATGGTTTGCATGTTGGTTATATCATGGCTTTGAAAAGAGCGGTTTTGGAGGAAATGAGTAAGCTGGTTTAGTAAACAATTTTACTAAACGGGATCCCTACCGTTAACCCGATTGCTGTTTTATTGTAAGGCAGTCGGGTATTTTTTAAGGAATTATTCATGTCCTGAAGCAAAAGTTGTGCTTCAAAATTTACGGCCGGGACTCCTTTTTTATCGATCAATACAATAGGGATGCCGATAATAGAATTGAGCGCCTTATAAGTTCCCCAGTTTTTTTCGATGCGGAAACTAATGCCAACATGTGAGGTTCCGGGGATATACACCAACTTACCTGCCGCGAGGGGTGTTATAAAGTTTTTATATTGGCCTATGTACCGGTCGCCTTTATTTATGGTGACGGTATTTGTTCCATCCACTCCCTGTGCTCCTGTTACATCAGCACTAAATAAGGACCCGCTTTGTACCGCGTTATTCACAAAACCTTTACCGGCAAAAGTTAAAAAGAACCTGCCCAATTTGGGGCTTTCCCAGAAACGGGTATGACTAATAAATAATTCGAGCGGATAATTGTAGTATCGGTTAACCCGTGCATTCACATCATTGCTCACCATAAATTTTTGTGGTATAACCGGGATATAAACGCCCAGGCTTGTCCAGTTATCGGTTATCAGGTTATAATTGCCTGTATTGACCAATCGCTCTGATTGCTGTTCAGAAAATTGTTGGAGATAATCAGCCCGGAGAGAGGCGTAAAAAGTTTTCCGAAGTTTGGCTTTAACCTCTGTTAGATTCTGTCCGGGTACCTCCTCCTGTTTCAAAAGATTAAGAGATTGCTCAAACTCTTCGGCTTTTTTGTTGATACTTTGAGCGATTGTATTTACCATTAATGCCCGGGCTGCATCCATCTCCTTTTTGAAATCGCCATTGGCTGTATAATATGTTTTCGGCTTTCCCATCCAGGTTTTTTGAATGGTAAAACCCAGTTGATTATCATAATACCTGTTAGCACTTTTTTCCGAATATGCGTTGGCGATATTTACCCTTGCTCCTGCTACAACAAATGATCTTACCCAATCATCGCTATCAATGGGCTGATGAAAATTGTGATTGATGCTGATCATCCCTTCGGCGGCATTGATATTAACATAGTTTTTATAGAGGGAAAGATCTTCGTTACCCGAGAGATAAGAACTCACTTTATTTGACAGGAAAATGTTCATCGCCTTGTTGGAGATCAGCATCCCCTGGCCAGTGCTGTTAGTATAGTTGGTTACTTTGCTGTTTATCGCTTTTATCTCATTGATGATCTGTGCAGTGGTTTGAGCTTTAGATTGCAAGAAGCCTGAACAGAAAAATAACAACCCACTTACTATGATTTTAAGCCACACTGCATAGTTTCTCCGGTTAATATATGTTAGGCCAGCCCCCATTGCTGCGTAATTTGATTGGTAAAAACTTTCTGGCAGTCGGCATTGAGCAGGGTTTTCCGGGCGTTGATCCACCGGGTGGCTGCATCGCCATACATTCTTTGGATGCGTTGCGGTGTAATTTCGTTGGCTTTGCCCCAATGAAATGTAAAGGGGATATTTTCATGCTCAAGCATCAGCCAAACCTGGGTATAAAAGTTATAAGCTTTGTCTGATAGCGGTGCATCCAACTCCATAATACAGGTATGTTCAAACCGGGTAAAGCCCAATGTGGCTTTGGTTTGCTTAACAAACCTGAATGAAAATACACCGCTGAAAGGGCCGATATCTTTATTGATCTTCAACATCAAATCGGCAACCCTTGGCGAAAGCTCTGCCGGGAAACCAATGGCAGAACTCAACAGCTTGCCTCTTAACGTAGTATTGCTAAAAATTTCGCCCAGCGTACCAAAATGAGGATCAGTATTAGTTGTCATGCTGATATTTAACACCTTGGTAACTACAACCGGAACCAAAGCAGGTACGGCATCAGTAATAGTACCTATAAAACTGGCAGCGTCATCCCCCGGACCGATCCCTGCCGCATTATCAACCGGCGGTTGATAGTTGGTGCGATATGGCCGCTTATACATAGTGGTTACAAATGCGCCTTTGTCCAGATCGTACGGATTAAGTAACACCGAAAAATGACACGGGCGCTCGCTACCGCATGGCAGCTTATCGGTATCGCTAAAATCAAGTGTTGCCATCATACCCTGAAGTTCGGCATCATAAGGTAACCGTTGCACATAAGTTTCTAACAAAAACAGGGGTTCTGTTTCCATTAGTACGCCGTGGATAATACCGAAGCTCCCAAAACTTACCAATGCGGCATTAAAAAGTTCATCATCCTGTACCAGCTCGGTTTGCAACAGATCCATAAACCGTTGCGCCACAACAGGAGCCGATGCCCTTTCCAGCCAGATATGCCTGTCAGGACTTACTACAATATGGAGCCCTACTACAAAATCTGGCGTGGCACCAAAATCAAACGCCGAGCCATGAGTTCCTGTACTCACTGCACCAGCTATAGTTTGCCCATTACTGGCACCGGAAGTTTTAAGTGACAAGCCCCTGTTTTTCAAAAATGCGCCGAGTTCCCAAATACCGTTGCCACTTTGTGCAAAAAGCAGGTGGTCTTTGTTGCCAGTGTAAGCAGGGTTTACGGCTGTATCGGCAACAGTAAACCTGGTGTTAAGGGGTTTTGTATCCAGCATTACACCATCTTTAACCGTTGCTATTTTTGTCCACGACCAGCCTGCGCCTAATGATCGTAATGGGGTACCGGTCTCAATAGCTTCTTTAATCAGGTTTTGAAGCCCTTTGGTAGCGTCATTATAACCTTCAAGGGCATCAAGATTGTCTTCGTTGCCTAATTCATACAGATCTTTAATTTGCTCGGTAAAAGTTTCGTGCCGGTTTTCCCAACTGCTGACTCCTGTTTTAATAACTTTCATAGCCGCTTATTTGATTACGCCATCTTTGGCGCAAGGTTTACCGCATTTCCACTCTACCCTTGCAGGGCTCCAGATACCTAAGGTTACAACAGTAAGCAAGGAATAACCGAAATTATTCTTCACCGTAACTTCGGCCATACCATTGGAGCCAAGGGAATCACATATAGGAGTAACGATTCGCTTGGGGCTTTGGATAGCCCCCCAAAAAAAGAAGTTTACATTCTGGTGCGATACCTCTGACCCAGCCTGCGCCTTTGTTTCGACACGGGCCGTGTAACAACTGCACAGCATTAATGAGATTAAAACAGAAGGGATAAGCTTCCTATAAAAATACAGGGGCCTGTTCAAACGTGATGGCAACATATTGTAAGTATTTGGGAAATTTCCTAAAATACAATAAAGTAAATCCAAATACTTGATTTTCAATCAAGTAAAAACACGTTTATTGAATACGTACTTTTACGTCATTTATTTGATAATGAAAAAGAAGGGGCTTATCTTATTGATTTGTACAATCCCAGATGCTTTGGTTTGGTTAAAACAATATGCCATAAATGGTTTTTTCTTGAGCGGAAGGATGCAGCGCTTGCACTAAGATAGTAGCGCCACATGCGGTAAAAGGTATCACCATATTTAACGCTAAGCTGCGGCCAGCTTTGCTCAAAGTTTTTACGCCATTCCATACAGGTTCGGTCGTAATATACGCCGAAGTTATGCCAATCCTCCAAAATAAATAAGCCCTGCCATGCCGTTGAGAGCTGTGCTGCAGATGGCAGCATCCCATTCGGAAATATGTATTTTGCAATCCAGGGATCTGTAACTTTAGTAGAGTAATTACCGCCTATGGTATGAAGCAGGCAAATGCCATCGTCTGCTAAATTTTCGTTCACCCTTTCCATAAAGATGCGATAATTACGATAGCCAACATGTTCAAGCATCCCGACAGAAACTATCCTGTCAAACTTTTCATGTACATCGCGATAATCCTGCACCCTGATCTCCACAGGTAAACCTTTGTTAATCTCCTTTGCAATAATGGCCTGCTCTTCTGAAAGGGTTACACCTGTTCCTTTTACGCCATACTTTTCGGCTGCATATTGAAGAAGACCGCCCCATCCGCAGCCTATATCAAGCAAGCTCATGCCGGGTTCCAATTTTAGTTTGCGGCAAATCAGATCAAGCTTAGCTTCCTGGGCCTCATCCAATGTTTGTGCCGTTTCCCAATAGGCACAGGAGTATATCATCCGCTTATCAAGCATCAACTCAAAAAGGTCGTTGCCAATATCATAATGCTTGTGTGCAACCTCTTTTGCCTTTGATTTGGTTTGCTGATTACTAAATTTTGCCTTGAGAAAGTATTTAAGCGTATTTAAGTCGCGCGGGATCATTTTATCAACCCGGTGATACTGGACGCGGAAAAAAAATTCGTCAAGCGCTTCACAATCCCACCAGCCTTCCATGTAGGCTTCCCCAAAACCTAAAGACCCTCCTGCCAGCAGGCGATCATACAATTTAGGATTGTGTACCTGTAAGTCCCATGAGTTATTGCCGTTCACGGTAATACCACCTGAAGCAAACATATTTGTAACAATCTCTTTTGATGATCCCATAGCTTTTTCCGGTTTATGCGGTGATAAAGATATTCTTTTTGCGGAAAAACGGGAACAATTGCTAATATAGTACTGCCGCGGGTTGAGTGCGGTTTGCACTGCTACCGCGGGTTTAGCGCAGCGTAACCCGTGGTATAGCATGATTTAAGCTTCCAGCTTAAATCATGCTATAAATCAACACATCAATTCAATATCAATCAAACCTTTATCATCCGCATAATCCCTGGCACTACTATAAAGAAAATGTTCTGGCTTATCAACCCAACCTGCAATAACAGGATTATTATGCAGGTAATCGAGTTTTTGATCAATCATTTTATCACCAAACAATTCTATAGGATGGTTCCCTGCCTGCCAAAATTGAAAATGCTCGTTGCCCGGATTATTCCGGCCTTCGCGTTCAAAGAACCAAAGCAACCAATCGCGCCTGCTTTCCTGTAAGTTTTCCTGAATCGCTTTTAAAATGGTTTTGGAAGTATGCCTTTTAATGTCCCTTAAAATATCCTGCATTGGCTTATCATTTGTTCCAATAATTAAATGCACATGATTGCTCATGATAACCCATGCGTATAATTTAAGACCTTTGTTTTTGATACAGTATTTGAGGCTTTCAACAAGGATATCCCTGTATTCAATTCTTGTAAATACATCTATCCATTTAACAACGGTAAAAGTTACAAAATAAGGAAACTCCTGGTTGTGGAATTTATAGTTGCGGCTCATAGATTTAGATTAGGTTGTTAGTATTATTTAAGCTGAAAGCTTAAATGGTATTACACCACGGGTTACGCTGCGCTAAACCCGCGGCAGCTTTACAAAAAAAGCCCCCTTACAGGAGGCTTTCTTATATATTCATTAAATCACTTTAAAGATTAATATATAGTATAATCACGATTAAACTTCTTCCATGCTTTCGCCGGTTACTGTTTCTTTGATCTTATTTTCCAATTCTTCCTGTAGCTCAGGGTTATCAAGGATTAGTTGTTTAACAGCATCGCGGCCCTGGCCTAAACGGGTTTCACCATAACTAAACCATGAACCTGCTTTTTTAATAATGTTGTATTCAACACCCAGGTCAATGATCTCACCGGCCTTTGAAATACCTTCGCCAAACATGATATCAAACTCGGCAACACGGAACGGGGGGGCAACTTTATTCTTAACAATCTTAACCTTTACGCGGTTACCGGAAACCTCATCGGTGTCTTTAATTTGGGAGATACGGCGTACATCCAAACGTACCGAAGCGTAGAACTTCAACGCGTTACCACCGGTAGTAGTCTCAGGGTTACCAAACATAACACCGATCTTATCGCGCAGCTGGTTAATAAAGATACAGCAGCATCCTGTTTTGCTGATAGTGCCGGTTAGCTTACGTAATGCCTGTGACATTAAACGTGCATGCAGGCCCATTTTTGAATCGCCCATTTCGCCTTCTATCTCGGCTTTAGGAACCAATGCCGCAACAGAGTCGATAACCAAAATATCAATAGCGCCCGAACGGATCAGGTTATCGGCAATTTCCAGTGCCTGTTCACCATTATCAGGCTGGGAGATCAGCAGGTTTTCAACATCCACGCCTAATTTCTTGGCATAAAAACGATCGAAAGCGTGCTCCGCATCAATAAAGGCGGCAATACCACCGTTCTTTTGCGATTCGGCAATGGCATGGATAGCCAAAGTTGTTTTACCTGATGATTCAGGTCCGTAGATCTCAATGATCCTTCCTTTAGGCAAACCGTTAACCCCCAAAGCAATATCAAGCCCCAATGAGCCGGTTGATATTACTTCAGTTTGTTCAACTACGGATTCGCCCAATTTCATGATGGTACCTTTACCGTATGATTTTTCCAGCTTATCTAATGTAAGCTGTAATGCCTTCAATTTATCAGCGCTATTTTTATCTATGTTAGCCATCGTATTAATTTCTTCAACAAATATAATTACATTTTTTAAAATTACTAATTTTTTTAGTAATTTATTTTTATAGTGAATGGTCCATTAAATGAGTAGTTGATTAGGTTAGTATTGGCGAAGATAACCAACTATTCACTTAATCAACTACCCACCTAATCAACCTTTATCCACACTCCGCTTCTTCAATTCCTTACCTATAATATTAAGGGCCTTTTTCTTTTTAGCTTCTTTGGCCTTCTTAAGTTTTGCAGCTTCAAGCCTTTGCAGCGCGGCTTCTGTATTATTGCGCTCATAATAGCGGCAAAACCACGTAAGCGGACAAATATCGCATTTAGGGCTGCGCGCCAAACAAATATACCGCCCATGCAATATAAGCCAGTGATGTGCAACACCTATATATTCTTTAGGGATATTTTGGACCAGCTGTTTTTCAACCGCAAGTGGGGTACTGGCATTATTGGTTAAGCCAATGCGGTTGGCCACCCTAAAAACATGTGTATCAACAGCCATGGCTGGTTCTTCAAAAATAACCGAAGCGATCACATTGGCTGTTTTGCGGCCTACACCTGGTAATTTTTGCAGATTTTCTATCCCCGAAGGTATTTCGCCGTTAAAAACTTCCACGAGCATTTTGCCCATGCCTACCAAATGTTTGGCTTTATTATTAGGATAACTTACAGACCGGATATATGCAAAAACTTCGTCGGATGTTGCGGCAGCCAGGTCTTGCGGAGTTGGAAAACGCTCAAACAGTGCCGGCGTTACCTGGTTAATCCGTTTATCAGTACACTGTGCCGATAGTATAACGGCCACCAATAACTGAAATGGGTTATTATAGTGCAGCTCAGTAACCGGGTTAGGCTGGTTTTTAGAAAAATAATCAACAAAATGGCGATAGCGTTCGGCTTTTAACATTTTTAGTTCATGGTTGATAGTTCATGGATCATGGCTCAAGCACCCAGCTTAACGCAATGGCGATCCTGTCCAAAAGTATAGATATTCACAACAATAAAAAACCATGAACTATGATCCATCAACCATAAGCCATCTTAAAATAGAAAGGTTCATAAATCACTTATTGGGTTTTGGTTTTTCGATTCGCATCGGTAACCTTTTCAACAATCATGATCTATGAACCAGTGGGGGAATCCGCAATAAATACTAACGTAAGCTTTTTGAATAATCCAGGATCTGGTGTATGGTTTGCACTTTGGGTTTCCTGATCAGCAGGTCCAAATCAGCACGAATTGAATTGTAAAAAATCACTTCGTCGGCGTCCAGATTTTCTTGTGCGTTCCTGTTCATTTCAGCTTCGTTAGCTAATGCATTTAACGTTTTTGTAAAGGTTTCATCCATAAGCTTATTTTACTATAATTTTTATATGGTTTATAACGGTGGCTTAAAGATAATATTTTGTTAAATGAAAATTAAATGAAATTTTTATTTAAAGAAATTAGCTGCCGGAAGCTATGAATTACGTTATTGCAACAGTAAATAACTTTATATCAGCAACTAATGAAACAATATCAGAATTTTATACAAAAAATAAGGTTAGAATATTATTATCCAGTTTAACCTAAACAATAATATTCTAACCTTTTATTGCTAAACTCTTATACTGAAAAACTAATTTTTCAGGCTAAGCTCTTTGCTCTGCATCATTTTGCGGAGGTTATTAAGGGCATAGCGCATACGGCCAAGGGCGGTATTGATACTAACATCGGTAATATCGGCAATCTCTTTAAAACTCATATCACCAAAGTGGCGCATAATAAGCACCTCCTTTTGTTCGGATGGAAGCAGCTGGATCAGTGCTTTAAGATCTTTATGGGTTTGATCCCTAACCATCTTGTCCTCGGTACTTTCGTCATAATTACCAAGCACTTCAAAAATATCGAAATCATCGCCATTGCTGATCATAGGCGCACGTTTTTCACGGCGAAAATGGTCAATCACCAGGTTATGTGCAATACGGGTTACCCAGGGCAAAAATTTACCTTCTTCATTATATTTACCGGCTTTAAGGGTGTTTATCACCTTTATAAATGCATCCTGAAAAATATCTTCGGCAAGGTATTCGTCTTTTACCAGCAAGTAAATAGAAGTATATATTTTTGATTGGTAACGCCTTATCAATTCTACTAAACCGGCTTCGTCGCCGGCTACATATAGATGGATTAGATCCTGATCACTCTTCAATTGAAAATCCATAGAAAGTACTACTTAAAACTTAATTTTTAGTTAAAACCTTTTAAAGTAAAGTATATTCTATAGCGTGCTCCTTAGGGGTTAAAGATTTGTTCGCTCAAATAAAATAAATTATTGGCAAAAAAACAAATAAAATTTTTTTTTTTGCGTCCTACTTTACTATTAATCGGCATAATTACCTGTAAAACCATCATTTATTTGGTACGCTTCCATTAGACTTATTTTTAATACCGAAGGTTTAATCATTCGCCAAAATAAATTTTTTAAAAAGTAGTTGTTAAAACAACATTAAGTTTTAAAAAGTCAGCAAACTGTAAACTCCAATATTTCACGTAGTTTAATCCAATAAACAATCAAAACTCATTTGGATTCTGCTAAATTTTTTAGGATTTTTGCATTCGCAAAAAGTTCATGGTTAATAGATCATGGTTCATGGTATAAATTTTGCCACTAACCTGCAAAGCGTACTACTATGATCCATCAACCATCAACTATGAACTAATTCAATAGAATGAGTAAAGAAGCAGCAAAAGATCCGCAAAAGCATATTATTATAAAAGGCGCAAGGGTGCACAACCTTAAAAACCTTGATGTGGCTATTCCCAAAAACAAACTGGTGGTAGTTACCGGCATGTCGGGTTCGGGCAAATCATCACTCGCTTTCGATACTTTGTACGCCGAAGGCCAGCGCCGCTATGTGGAAAGCCTTTCATCATACGCCCGCCAGTTTTTGGGCCGAATGAACAAGCCCGATGTTGATTATATTAAAGGCATTGCACCGGCCATAGCTATTGAGCAAAAGGTAATTACCTCAAACCCACGTTCAACTGTTGGTACATCAACCGAGATCTACGATTATTTAAAACTGCTTTTTTCACGTATCGGTAAAACGATATCGCCCATATCAGGCAATATCGTAAAAAAAGACTCAGTGACCGATGTGGTTAACTTTGTGCTTTCATTGCCTAACGAAACCCAGGTAACCATTCTTGCTCCATTGCACCCGCACAACAACCGGAGCCTTAAAGAAGAGCTTGCAGTATTGATGCAAAAAGGTTTTGTTCGTGTTGAATACAATGGCAAACTTTCGCGTATCGAATCTTTATTAGAGGATGAAACAGTAGAGAACGTTCCTTTAATGGCGGCTGAACCAACAGTCGAGATCAAAAAAACAAAGACAAAAAAAGCCGCTGCAGAAACTACCGAAATTGATGAGCAAATTGCAGTACGCATAGTTGTTGACCGCGTTACCAAAAATGAGGAAGACGAAACCATTAGCCGTTTAGGCGACTCCATACAAACTGCTTTTTTTGAAGGCAAGGGCGATTGTTTTGTTCGTTTCCAGGAACCTGACAACGATACCGAGCATGAGCGCTTTTTTTGCGACCGTTTTGAGTTAGACGGATTGAAGTTTGAAGAGCCTACGCCAAACTTCTTCAGCTTTAATAATCCCTACGGCGCTTGTAAAAAATGCGAAGGTTACGGCAAGGTGATCGGTATTGATGAAGACCTGGTTATCCCGGATAAAAGCAAATCCATTTATGAGGGGGCCATTGCCCCCTGGCGCGGCGAAAAAATGCGCGAATGGAACGATGCGCTGGTAAGACATGCCTTAAAGTTCGACTTCCCTATCCACCGTCAATACAATCAACTAACTGAAAAAGAGCAGCGCCTGCTCTGGACCGGCAATAAGTTTTTTCGTGGTCTTGACGAGTTTTTCAAGGAAATGGAAGAACAAACGTATAAGATCCAGTACCGTGTTTTGCTGTCGCGATACAGGGGCAAAACTACCTGCCCGGAATGTAAGGGCAGCCGTTTACGAATGGATGCCTCTTACGTAAAGATCAATGAAAAGTCGATAACCGATGTGGTACTGATGCCGCTGGATAAAACCTTTGAATTTTTTAAATCGCTTGAGCTCAGTGAAACTGAGGCCAAAATCGGCAAACGCTTGCTGATGGAAATAACCAACCGCCTCGGCTTTTTAAATGATGTGGGCTTGAGCTATTTAACGCTCAATCGTTTATCAAATACACTATCAGGTGGTGAGTCGCAGCGTATCAACCTCGCTACGTCATTGGGCAGCAGCCTGGTAGGTTCCGTGTATGTTTTGGATGAGCCAAGCATCGGTTTGCACCCGCGCGATACCCAAAGGCTGATCACCGTATTAAAATCCCTCCGCGATGTGGGCAACACCGTATTGGTTGTTGAGCATGAGGAAGAGATCATGAAAGCTGCCGACCATATTATTGATATTGGCCCGGAGGCTGGTACCCATGGCGGAGAGCTGATTTTTACCGGTACCTATAACGAAATTATAAAAGACGATAAAAGCCTAACCGGCAAATACCTGAGCGGCAGGGAAGAAATAGCTATCCCTGCAAGCCGCCGCAAATGGCATGATTTTATTGAAATAAAAGGCGCGCGCGAAAATAACCTGAAACACGTTACCGCCAAATTTCCATTGGGCGTGCTTACTGTTGTTACCGGTGTATCCGGCTCGGGTAAAACCAGTTTGGTAAAACGCATCCTTGCCCCGGCCGTTCAAAAGGCATTGGGCAATTATTCGGGCGAACAAACAGGCTCGTATGATGCCATTGATGGCGATTACAGCAAAATTGAACAGGTTGAACTGGTTGACCAAAACCCGATAGGCCGTTCATCGCGCTCAAACCCGGTTACTTATGTTAAGGCCTGGGATGAGATCCGCAACCTGTACGCCGCTCAGCCGGCAGCAAAAGCCGCCGGGCTAAAACCTTCGGCATTTTCATTTAATGTTGAGGGAGGCCGCTGCGATGTTTGCCAGGGCGAAGGAGAAGTTAAGATAGAGATGCAATTTATGGCAGATATCTTTCTTACCTGCGAAACCTGCGGGGGACATCGCTTTAAGCAGCATATTTTAGATATCCAATACAAAGAAAAAAACGTATCGGAGATCCTGAACATGACCATTGACGAGGCTGTTGAGTTTTTTGCCAAAGAGCCTAAAATTATTGCCAAGATAAAGCCATTAGTTGACGTTGGTTTGGGATATGTTCAGTTAGGCCAGTCGTCCAATACCCTATCAGGGGGCGAAGCCCAGCGCATTAAACTTGCTTCATTCCTTGTGAAAGGCAACAACACCAATAAAACATTGTTTATTTTTGACGAACCTACTACCGGTTTGCACTTTGCTGATATTAAAAAACTGCTGAAATCGTTTGATGCCCTGCTTGATCATGGCAATACCATCATTGTTATTGAGCATAACATGGATGTGATCAAATGTGCAGACTGGGTTATCGATATTGGCCCGGAAGGTGGCGACCGCGGTGGTAAAGTAGTATTTGAGGGCGTTCCTGAAGACCTTCTAAAACAAAAAGACAGCTATACGGGCAAGTTTTTAAAAGAGCGGTTTTAATTTAAAGTGCCCGCATAATAAAACGGGCACTTTAAAATTTGCTTTATAAACATATTCCTACTTTAGGCCTTTTCAACCAATGCCGGAATTGGCTTGAAAATCCTGGCCCAACTCTTTGAATATCAGCCTTGGTATTCCAAACGTGAATATTTATATTTACCTAAATCTTCCATACCTTTTTAATCTGAAACATCCGTTTACAGCAATTAATTTTATTACTAATACCTAAATTTCATTATCATGCCAGGTACAAAAGAATTTTATGACACTATCCGTGCGTCTGTATTTAAAGGCCACATTTCACAAAGCCAGATTGATGGTATCGAAGCCATTTTAAAGGCCGCAGCTGATGCCGGCGTTACCGATCAGCGTAAGGTAGCCTACATGTTAGGCACCGTTTACCATGAATGCGCAGGCACTATGCAGCCGATAAATGAATTTGGCAAGGGTAAAGGTCATCCCTATGGCGAAAAATTTAAAATGGGCGGGGGGCCTGGTCACCGTATCCCTTATACAACGCCCGATCAGCTTTATTATGGCCGCGGTTTTGTACAATTAACCTGGTACGAGAACTATGACGCCATGGGCAAGCATTTACATCTCGACCTGCTTAACCATCCCGAATTGGCGCTTCAACCTGATATAGCCGCCAACATCATGATTGAAGGTATGACAAAAGGCATGTTTACCGGCGTTGGCTTAGGCAAATATTTTGACGCCACCCATGCCGACTGGATCAACGCCCGCCGTATTATTAACGGGAATGATCACGATGTGCTGATAGCAGGTTATGCCAAACATTTTTATAAGGGATTGACCGGTATTGATGCGTAGTAAAATTAAATTCAGTTGCCAGGTTTACCGGTGCCAGGCAACTGAACCACTATGTAAAAACTTATAAGTATTTTCGCGTTGTTGAAACGATGGAAATAGTTAACCTGATAAAGAAATACAACGATCTTGGCATAGCTGATGTGATTGACCACAACCGGTTTAACCTCATTTCTATTGACCATCACTCTACACGGATTGAAGGCTCAACATTGACAGAGGTAGAAACACAAGTGCTGATCACCGAAGGGCGCACGCCCAACGGCAAGCCGTTGGAAGACAGCTTGATGGTAACAGATCATCACGCGGCCCTCCTTTTTACAATTGAAAATGCAAAAGTAAAAAGAGCATTGTCAGTATCTCTTTTGCAGGAAATCAATGCTTTGGTGATGAAGAATACCGGCAAAGTATACAATACTATGCTGGGTACCGTGGATTCCCGAACCGGAGCATTTCGGAAAGGCAACGTCACTGCAGGTATTTCCTATTTCCCCAATTTTGATAAAGTGGAACGCCTGACAAATGACCTGGTAAAAAAGCTCAATGAATCCATCAGCTCCCCCTTATCTGTTGTTGAACAGCTGAATCTTTCCTTTGATGCACATTTCAATCTTGTCAGCATACATCCTTATTATGATGGCAATGGGCGCACTTCGCGATTATTAATGAACTACATTCAGGCATATTATAATCTTCCATTGGCAATAGTGCGGAGTGAAAATAAAGTAGCCTATATCCAGGCGCTGATTGATACCCGCGAACAGAAAAATATTGAAGTATTTCGTGAATTCATGGCAGGTGAATATTCTTTTTTGCTCAATCAGGAAATTGAAAAGTTTGAAGAAATGAAAAAGCCATCAAAAGGAACTGGTTTTACTTTTCTATTTTAATTTTAGCCATCGCCGGCAATCAATCATCCCCGCGTAATAATCAGCTATTCATTCACACAGCTAACGCAACATTTAATATATTAGCTTAAATGAATAAGCTGATCACTTACCTTTTTGTATTATTCTCCATTCAGCTTTGTTCCTGCCATACGGATACTTCTCCCGATCAGCACAAAACCGTTTTTAATATCAATCTGGAAGAAGGCCTTACCTCGCTTGATCCTGCCTTTTGCCGTAATCATTATACCATTTGGATGGACAACCAGCTTTATAACGGCCTGGTACAGATCAACGATAGTTTAAAAACCATTCCCTGTATTGCTAAAAGCTGGGAAACATCAGCTGATGGTTTATTATATACCTTCCATCTGCGTAATGATGTATATTTTCATGACGATCCTCATTTTGCAAACGGTACAGGTCGAAAGGCAGTGGCCTCAGATTTTGCCTATAGCTTCGGTCGTTTGATCGATCCTAAAGTTGCTTCATCCGGCTCATGGATCTTCAGTGATAAGGTAAAGGGCAAAAGCGCCTTCATGGCACCTAATGACAGTACTTTCCAGATCAGGCTTAAGCAGCCTTTCGCTCCCTTTTTAAGCTTACTCACGGCACAATATTGTTCTGTAGTACCCAAAGAAGTGGTTGAGTTTTATGGCAAGGACTTCAGGAGCCACCCGGTAGGTACCGGCCCCTTCAGGTTTAAATACTGGAAAGAAGGCGAAGTACTGGTGTTTTTAAAAAACGAGCATTACTGGGAAAAAGACGAAAAAGGCAACCGCCTCCCCTACCTGGATGCCATCCGTTCTACCTTTATTGCTGATAAGCAGACTTCGTTTCTGGAGTTTGTAAAAAAGAATATCGATTTTTTGAATGATATCGACGGCAGCTATCGCGATGACATCCTCACCAAAGCAGGCAAGGTAACGCAAAAATATAAAGGTAAATTTATACTCAATACCGCTCCTTACCTGAACACCATTTACCTGGGCATGCTGGTGGATACCACTTTGCCCATTGTAAAAAAATCCCCTTTAAAAATACTCAAGATCAGGCAGGCCATCAACTACGCCATCGACCGCGAAAAGATGATCAAATACCTCCGCAACAGTATGGGTACACCGGGCTACGGAGGTTTTGTGCCCGAAGGCATGCCAGGCTTTAACGGCACGGGCGTAAAAGGCTACACTTACGATCCTGAAAAAGCGCGCTGCCTGCTCCGAGACGCCGGTTATCCCAATGGTAAAAACATGCCCGAAATTACCCTGGCTACCACCGTTGGTTACCGCAGTTTAATTGAGTATGTACAAGGCCAATTGGAACGCATTGGTATAAAAACAAATGTAGAGATAACCCAGGGTGCCAGCCTGCGCGAACTGATCTCAAAAAACGGCATCAACTTTTTTTACGGCTCCTGGATAGCCGATTATCCCGATGCCGAAAACTATCTTTCTGTATTTTACTCCAAAAACAAAATCCCTTTCGGCCCAAATTACACCGGGTTCAACAACAAAAGGTTTGATGAGCTTTTTGAGCAAACCTACCAGGTAAAAGATGACGAAAAACGCTTCGCCCTCTACCGCCAGATGGATAATCTGATGATGGAGCAATCACCCATTGTAGTATTATACTACGATAAACTGGTAAATCTGTATCAAAACAACATTAGTGGCTATAGCCTTAATGGTCAAAATTTATTGGTACTTAAAAAGGTGGTGAAGAGGTCCTTTTAGAGATTAGAGGTTGGAGATCGGAGGTTAGGCTTACAAGTCGTTCAACTGCTTATTATCCCCCACTCATGGTTTGATTCTGATAAAATATCAGGCATAAAAAAATCCCGGAAGGGAAAACCAACCGGGATCTCTTTTATAAAGTTTTCGCAGGGTTATACACCTAACAACAACCTTGCAGGATCTTCAAGCAATTGTTTAACCCTTACCAGGAAGCTTACTGATTCGCGGCCGTCAATAATGCGGTGATCATATGACAGGGCAAGGTACATCATCGGGCGGATCACAACCTGGCCGTTTACTGCCACCGGGCGCTCAATGATATTATGCATACCTAAAATGGCCGATTGAGGCGCATTGATGATCGGCGTCGATAACATCGAACCAAATACACCACCATTGGTAATGGTAAATGTGCCGCCGGTCATTTCAGGGATGGTCAGTTTGTTTTCGCGGGCTTTACCGGCAAGTACCACAATGGCTTTCTCAATTTCGGCAAGGCTCATGCTATCCGCATTGCGGATAACCGGAACAACCAAACCCTTAGGGGCAGAAACAGCGATGGAGATATCAGCAAAATTGCTGTACACGATCTCTTCACCCTCAATACGTGCACCTACAGCCGGCCAGTCTTTCAAAGCCTCGGTAACCGCTTTGGTAAAGAACGACATGAAGCCTAAGCCAACGCCATGTTTCTCTTTGAATTTATCTTTGTATTTACCGCGTAATTCCATGATCGGCTGCATATCAACCTCGTTAAAGGTGGTAAGCATTGCCGTTTCATTTTTAACCGATACTAAACGCTTAGCAACGGTTTTACGCAACGAAGTCATTTTCTCGCGTTTCTCGTCCCTGGCACCGCTTGCTACAACAGGAGCAGCAGTTTGGGCAGCCGGAGCAGGAGCGGCAGGTTTAGCTGCAGGAGCTTGCGCGCCAAGGGCATCACCTTTAGTAATACGGCCGTCAACACCTGAACCTGATACTGATTTTGGATCAACACCTTTTTCGGCTAATATCTTGGCGGCAGCCGGTGATGGCGTACCTGATGCATAAGTTTTAGCACTTTCGGCAGCTGCACCACCACGTGGCGATTCATCGGTAGCGCTAACTACAGCCGGGGTTACCGGGGTAACTGCAGGCTGCGAAGCACCGGCACCTTCAATAGTACAAACCACAGCACCGATAGCTAATACATCACCTTCTTTAGCTATCGTTTTTAATGTACCTGCTTTTTCGGCAGTAAGTTCAAACGTAGCTTTATCTGATTCCAGCTCGGCAATGGCTTCATCCATAGCAACAGCGTCGCCGTCTTTCTTAATCCACCGGGATAATGTAACCTCCGTGATAGATTCACCTACCGGTGGTACTTTAATTTCGACAGATGCTGATGCGGCAGCCGGGGCAGCAGCAACAGGGGCCGGAGCAGGAGCGTTCGCTACCACTTCAGGCTGTGGCTGTGCTACAGGAGCAGCAACTTCAGCGCCTCCGTCTTCAATATTGGCAACAACAGCGCCAATTGGTAGTACATCGCCTTCATTGGCAACGATTTTTAAAGTACCGGCTTTTTCGGCAGTAAGCTCAAAAGTAGCCTTGTCTGACTCAAGTTCGGCAATAACCTCGTCCATTTCAACGTGGTCGCCGTCTTTCTTTTTCCAGCTCGAAAGGGTCACTTCTGTAATTGATTCGCCTACGGTAGGCACCTTAATCGCTAAGCTCATATTGTAGTATTGTAGATTTTATATTTTTTAATGGATTATATCAGGATGCTTAATTGACGGATCAATCAGCTCCGGCATCAGCCATTTTTTTTGTTGTTTTTTTAACCGATTCTTTAACCGCTTTACCGGCAGGGGCTTCAAACGCTTTCGATACAATATATAACTGCTGAGCGGCATGCTGTTTAGCAAAGCCGGTAGCAGTACTGCTGCCTTCTATCCTTGAAATAACGCTCAGGTTAATCACCTTATCATTATGGAATTTACGGCAAATGTAAGGCCATGCGCCCATGTTTTCAGGTTCTTCCTGTACCCAGATAAACTCTGCCTTTTCATATTTGGCTTTGATCTTCAGAATTTGGGTAACCGGAGTTGGGTAAAGCTGCTCTACACGTACAATAGCCACATCCTTACGGTTATCGGCCTGTTGTTTGTCCAACAGGTCATAATAAACTTTACCTGTACACAGCAATACGCGTTTTACCTTTTTAGGGTCAACATAAGTATCGTCTATCAACTCGTGGAACTTACCGTTGGTAAAATCTTCGAGCGGCGAAACACATTTAGGACTGCGTAACAAACTTTTTGGTGTAAAGATGATCAAAGGCTTGCGGAAATCGCGGTGCATCTGGCGTCTTAAAATATGGAAGAAGTTTGCAGGTGTAGTACAGTTGGCAATTTGAATATTATCATCAGCACAAAGCTCCAAAAAGCGTTCAACACGTGCAGATGAGTGCTCAGGGCCCTGACCTTCATAACCGTGAGGCAACAACATTACCAAACCGTTACCACGTTGCCATTTAGTTTCGGCGCTGGCGATGTACTGGTCAACAATGATCTGGGCTCCGTTAAAGAAGTCGCCAAACTGAGCTTCCCAAATAGTGAGGTTATTAGGATTTGCAAGAGCGTAGCCATATTCAAAACCTAACACACCATACTCAGATAACAAAGAGTTATAAATACTCAGCTTAGCCTCAGTGTTAATGGTAGCAAGCGGTGTAAATTCATCTTCCGAATCAACCAGCGTCAACACCGCATGACGGTGCGAAAAGGTACCGCGTTTTACGTCCTCACCACTTAGTCTGATCGGGTAGCCTTCTTTTAGCAGTGTGCCATAAGCAAGCAATTCGCCCATTGCCCAGTCAAACACCTTGGTTTTGTTAACCATAGCGCTGCGGTCTTCAAAAAGTTTTTCAATTTTCTTGAAGAACTCTTTGTTTGGCGGTAAAACAGTGATCTTGTTACCTATCTCTAAAATGGTTTCTTCGGCCACTGAAGTGTCAATAGCTTTTACCAGTTCTTTGTGGCTTGCCAGGTGTAATCCGCTCCAGGCACCTTCAAACATGGCAATGGTATCGGTAAACCTTTCTTCAGATTTTACCTCATCCAGTTTTTGCTGTAACTCATCTTTGAAGGCTTTCTCAATAGATTTTAAGAATTCGGCATCAATACTTCCTTCATCAATCAGTTTCTGGTTGTAAATTTTAAGCGGGTTGGGGTGCGCGTCGATAGCCTTGTATAACAGCGGCTGGGTGAATTTAGGTTCATCAGCTTCGTTGTGGCCATAGCGGCGGTAGCAAAGGATATCGATAAATACATCCTCATTAAATACCTGCCTGTATTCCATAGCCAGGTTTACTACATATGCCAAAGCTTCAACATCATCGCCATTTACGTGGAAAACCGGCGAAAGCACAGTTTTAGCAACGTCGGTACAATAAGTACTTGAACGGGCATCTTTATAGTTGGTGGTAAAACCTATCTGGTTGTTGATAACCAGGTGAATGGTGCCGCCTGTGCGGTAGCCATCCAATTTTTCCATTTGTAAAACTTCATATACTATACCCTGGCCTGCAATTGAAGCATCGCCATGGATCAGGATCGGAGCGATCTTTGAATGATCGCCGCCATATTTAAAGTCGATCTTTGAACGGGTGATCCCTTCCACAACCGGATCAACGGCCTCCAGGTGCGAAGGGTTAGGGCAAAGGCTCAGGTGAACTTTTTTACCGCTCTTGGTTAGCACGTCGGTTGAAAAACCCAGGTGGTATTTCACGTCGCCCCCAAAAGGTGATTCAGAATCGTAGTTTTTACCTTCAAACTCAGAGAATACCTCTTTATAGGTTTTCTCCATGATATTGGTTAATACGTTCAAACGCCCACGGTGCGCCATGCCGATGATAAACTCTTCGATGCCCAGATCAGCGCCTTTTTTAATTACCGAATCCATTGAAGGGATCAGTGCCTCGGCACCTTCCAGTGAAAAACGTTTTTGACCAAGGAATTTGGTGCCTAAAAAGTTTTCAAATGTTACGGCTTCATTCAGCTTATTAAGCATCTCCTTCTTTTCATCAAGGGTGAAAGAAGGAGTATTGCGATGGCCCTCCATCCGCTCTTCAAACCATTTTATTTTAATGGGATTGCGGATGTATTTATATTCCGTACCTATTGAACGGCAGTAAGTATCCTCAAGTAACTGGCGGATATCGCGCAATTTGGCGGCACCTAAACCAACTTCAACACCGGCATTAAAAACGGTATCAAGGTCGGCTTCGCTCAAGCCAAAAGTTTCAAGCTCCTTGCCTGGGTAATAATGGCGGCGTTCGCGAACGGGGTTTGTTTTTGCAAACAAATGCCCGCGTGAGCGGTAACCATCTATCATGTTTAATACGTTAATTTCCTTCAAGAAATGTTCAGGAGTAGCTTGACCAACTGCAGCAGGTGCAATTGCCCCGGCAGCATCGGTATCTTTACCAAAATCAAATCCTTCAAAGAATTTTTGCCATCCAAAATCAACCGATTCCGGCTCCTGTTTGTACTGTTCGTATAGGGAAGATATGTAGGCAGCGTTTCCGCTATTTATATAATTGAGACGATCCATGTGAAACTGATCTTTAAAACGGTACAAAAGTAATGATATACCGTTATATACTTCATAATTAATTGTAAAGAAATTTAGCCATTATTAGGCTTATTTTACCCATTGGGGTGAAAACTCAAATTATGGCGTGTTGTTTTGAAACGGGTATAAAATATTTTGATACAGATAATATTTAGGCGCTAACCAAATCCCCGGCTTCATCAATGGATGATGGCTGCCAGGTATTCACAAAGTCGGTTTTGGCTTCGAGCTCTTTGGGCAGCTTGGTAACTATAGCGTATTTGCTTTCCTTAGCATCGTTAACACCGGCAATAAAGGCCCAGTTACCCCAATTGCTCGCAGGCGAATAATCAATAAGCTTTTCTTCAAAATAAGCAGCCCCCTGTACCCAGTCGGCTTTGAGGGTGTTTACTAAATAGCCCGCTACTACCTGCCGGTTTTGATTACTGATATAGCCTGTAGCATTAAGTTCATGCATTGCTGCATCAATAAGGGGAACTCCTGTTTCACCGTTTTTCCATTTTTGGAGCAACAGGTCGGCGTCCGGTGCAAGATCGGCGCCCTGAGCTTCGTCTTTAGCTTTGATAAATTTTTGGCCATGTTTTTTAAACATAAACCTGAAGTAATCGCGCCAAAGCAATTCAAGCTGTAACAGGTTACCATTACTGCCATATTTCTGAACTTCCCAGTAAACCTGCCTCGGCGAGATACATCCTATCGAGATCCAGGGAGAAAGTTTTGAAGAGCAATCAGAGCCGTTACGCCCATTTTTTTGTTTCAGCAGCTGGTCTGCATTGGCAAAACACTTATGCATTTGTACCAAAGCCGCTGTTTCGCCCCCCTGAAAATATTCGGTAGCGCGCATATCGTCAACAGGCTCATTTAAACCTAATTGTTGCAAGGTTGGCAATTCGCCGGCATCGGTAATTTCCGGAACACTGATATGATCGGGTTTGGGTACGCATGGGCGAACATTACTGTCACGTTCCACCTTCTTTTTAAAAACTGCGAAACTGTCAGGAATATCTTTAATCGGGAAAGGAAGATCTTCCTTATGATACATGGTATGACCGATGAAATGCTTGAGGTTAAGCCTCATTTTCCATAGTGCAGTTTCAACCTGTTCGGAGATATTGGTTTCCTCGTAGGCTACCTCACGGTGATGATAAACTTCATTTACCTGGTATTCCTGGGCAAGCTGCGGGATCACATCGGCAGGGTTACCAATGCGGATGATCAATTCGGCACCAAAACCCTGTAAATTTTTTCGGAGATCAGCAACGGCCTCTAACAGGAACCTCGCCCTGAAATTCCCTGTTTTTGAAGCGCCGCTTTCGGTATGCTGAAAATAATAAGGATCAAAACAATAAACCGGCAGTATTTTATCAGCCTTGCGTACAGCTTCTAACAAAATTTCGTTATCATTTATGCGCAAGTCATTTCTAAACCAAACCAGAATAGTTCTATCACTCATAGTTAAACAGGGGTTAACTGAATAATAATAATGCAGTATGCAAATTTGCAATTTATTTGCGCTTCATGCACATTTTACCGCAAGATTATGACATCACCCAAACATTCAATTATTTTATTAAACTAAATAAAATGCTTTTAGCTATATAAAATAATTAAACCCACAGCGGGATCAGCGTGTAAATATACGTAAATACAGGCAATTAAGTTATATACCTGCCAGGCGGCTATCCCCGGTCAATCGTTACAGATCGGGAACTCTATTGATCGGCTTTGATCTTCGCCCTGATCACCGAATCTTTTTGGGCAGGGCTAAGCTTGTAATTAAACCGGAAAAGTGCCCCCTCAAAATCACCATATGAAGGATTGGGAATAACAATATACCTTTTGCCAAATTCCGCTTGCAGCTTTTGTGTAGTAGCCGTCCTGCTTTCTTCGGCCGGGTGATTATCATACAGCAGGTCAAAATCGGGCAGGTTATCGCCGCAAAGCAGCAGGATGTTATGTGTTTTTAAAACATTAAGACGGCGCGCTTCCTTGCTCGACGAAGTGGTTTTCAACTGCAGGTGTTCGTCATCCGCATTAGGCAATCCAAACAACTGCAGATTTTTTAACGTACTTGCCCGCTCATTTTCATTACGGTTGGTGATATAAAATATGGTGATCCCTTTTGATGCAGCGTACTTAAAAAAAGCAGGTGCGCCCGGCACGGTATCAGCAAGGGCTTTGTCGGTCCATTGTTTCCAGGTGGCATCGCTGTAATCTAAGTTCTGCAAGGCGCGATGAGCATCATAGGGGCTATTATCCAGCACGGTTTCGTCAATATCGGTAACAATGGCCAGGGGTTTATCACCGGGGTTCTTAATCCCTTCATCAACCCTGAGTTTAGCTACGTTATAGGCCTGAAAGCATAATGCTTTGTACTCCGCTGCCCGCTGCTGCCATAATGAAGTCCAGATCTTACCATCGTTGGTAATGCTGGAATTAGGATTGGCCGTTTTTTTAACGGACGAGCAGGCGCTGAATAACAACAGGCCAGATAGTAGATAGCTATAGCTTTTTTTCATATGGGTTGATTAAAATGGGCTGACATGCTGAGTGTTTAAATCCTGGGCTCTGAAGGCGAAATGACATCTCCACATCCGTCATGCTGAACTTGTTTCAGCACCCCACTTGCTAAGTATACTTCATGCGGCTTGTCCTGTGGGGTCCCGAAACAAGTTCGGGATGACGCCCTTTTTTAACATATCATGAGCAACTTATCTTAGCACCTCACACATCCATCGGGGACTTAGCAAGTGGGATCCCGAAATAAATTGGGGATGACCACCGTGTGCTTATAACAGCTCCGGCTTTATTTTATCCTTAAACTCCTTGGCAAATTTATTGAGTTTTGGCTGGATAACAAACGCGCAGTACGACTTGTTAGGATTATCGTTGAAATAATTCTGGTGGTAATCTTCGGCGCTGTAAAATGTACTTGCCGGCGTGATTTCGGTTACGATAGGATCGTCAAAAACCTGCTCATTTGTAAGCGTTTTGATCATCGCTTCCGAAGCCTGCTTTTGTTCATCTGTATAATAAAATATAGCCGAGCGGTATTGTGTGCCCACGTCATTGCCCTGGCGGTTAAGTGTTGTTGGATTATGGGTTTTAAAGAAAACCAATAACAATTCATCAAACGAGATCAGGTCGGCATCATACTCCAGGTGAATCACTTCGGCGTGACCGGTAGCGCCTGTACAAACCTGCTCATAGGTTGGGTTTAAAACTTTGCCGCCCATATAACCCGAGGTTACTGATGTTACACCTTTAAGCGATTGGAAAACGGCTTCGGTGCACCAAAAGCAACCGTTGCCGAAAGTTATTTTTTGAATGTTCATATGTCCTGTTTTATCAAAAGTAATGCCTGTTTAAATAGTTAGCTATGAGGCGGATTTGAATATGTCAATTAAATTACTAAACTTAGTGTTTAACCTTATATTAAACCTATTAATTATGAAAATTGCAGTATTAATTGCCCGCGTTTTGCTGGGCCTGGTCTTCGTGGTGTTTGGTTTAAACTTCTTTTTCCAGTTTCTGCATATGGCCCAACCGCCCATGAGCGATAAGGCACAGGCATTTAGCGGCGGGTTATTTGGTTCAGGTTATTTTTTTCAATACATGAAGGTAATTGAAATAACCAGCGGCCTGTTTTTAATTATCAACCGGTATACGGCACTGTTTGTGTTATTGCTGCTGCCTATTGCACTTAATATATTCCTGTTCCATGCCATTTTGGCACCGGCCGGTTTGCCAATTGGTGCAGCAGTTATAGTTTTAGAGGTATTTTTGCTGTTTGCCTATCGCAAGTATTATGCGAGTATTTTTACGGCCACGCCAACGGTATAAATACCTGCCTTATGAACAAATGCGCCTTAGTTATTACTATCCTTACGCTTTCATTCAATCATGCATTTGCTCAGGATGAACTGAAAACATACGAAGCAAAAGCAACCGCGAGAGACACCAAAATATATCATCTTGTATCCATCGATGGTAAAAACCAAACGGTGAAGATTGTTCCCGACTATGCAAACCACGTGCTTAAAATGATTTGCTTCAAGGATATTATTACAATAGATGATTTTTGGGGAGAACCTCCTGACATTAGGTTATTGAATAAAAACTTTATTGAGATTAACTATGCAGTAAGAGGCGGATCGGGGGTTGGGTTAGGAAATACACTGATCATCTGCGTGGATGGCCAACATCTCTACAAGGCCATGCATGTTTTAAGATATCTTACCGGAGAATCCGGCGAACAACAGGAAGAATATCGCATTAAATTGCGTTTGGTTGGCAACAGTGTTAACAACTGCAAATTAAAAGTCAGTGTACATGATTTTGTTGATTCAAAACCTCGCCCTAAAGAAAACTATGCCTATGACAATAACACAGTTTTAGCCTTCGACACGCAGCAAAATGTCTTTTACAGCGTTAAGCAAGACATATACGATCACTTTATCACCGCAAAAAACAAGACCAAACAAAAAGTTGCAGGTAATTTCCCTATGATTATTTTAGGTAAGGAAACTTATTACTTTATAAAGGGCAGATGGTATACGGGTGGGCTTAGCAAAGACATGTTTGAGTTTCAATAATCACATGGTCTTCTTTTGCCACGGCGGCCAGAGGCGCCCCGATAGTTGCCACTCGTCGGAGGCGAGCGGCGGCGATTAGAGGCTTACACCATCTCCCGCTCAAAAATTTCCTGGATCATAGCCACCTGCTCCGCATAAATGGATTTTTTGCGGGTGCCGAAGTACAAGGTGTTCTCAATTAAATTATATCCTTCCCAAAGCAATTTGATATTGCCGCTGTCCCGCTCCTTTCTTGAAAGAAAATCAGGGATCACTGCAATTCCTTTGCCGTTGCTCAGGCAACGCAGAATTGACCCCATGTTTGGCACAATGAAATTAGGCTTAAAATCAGGTCGTTTGCCAAAGTTGATATGCCAGAAGCGCCGCAGGTGTTCCATATCGCCAGATGAGCCGTACCAGGTTTGGGCTTTAAGCCAGGCCTGGATCCGGTTAAGGTCTTTAGTTTTCAATAGTTCATTAAACTCGTCGGTGGGTGTTTGGGCCCCGGCCAGCACCACTATCCGCTCTTTAAAAAAGGGTTTATATTCCAACCCTTTGTAATCACCTTTATGGGGTGTTACGATCATGTCCAGGATGCCATTGTCTAGGTCGGCCAGCATTTCGGGGTATTCGCCAAATTTAATGATCACATTAAAAGGCAATGTGGGCAGGTAGGATTCAAGCGTAAACTGAAAAGTTTCAAAGCACATCCCTATACTTATGGTTGGTATATCTTTTTCGGTGCTTTTATGAAAATGCCGCTCGGCATCTTCCAGCTTGCTGATTGATTCCTGAATATAATTGTACAGGATCTTCCCCCGCTCTGTGGATACCATTTTACGCGAAGTACGGTCGAACAATTTGTAGCCCACATAGCTTTCCAATGAGCTCAAATGCAGGCTCACGCCCGGCTGCGAAATAAACAGCGCTTCGGCCGCCCCGGTTAGCGACCCGGTTTCATAGATCGCCTTAAACGTACGGAACCATTCAAAATTTACCATAGCTTATCTATTATAATTATGATACAAATGTATAAATTATACTATTTTAATAATTAATTAAGCCGGTGTAATTTTGATGAAAATTAAAACAGAAAATAAATGACAAACATATTTGTAATAAACGGAGGGCAGATCTTCGGTCACTCCGGCGGAAGATTTAACAAAACTTTATTGGATACTACCGTGCAGTATTTTACCGCTCATCCTGATTTTGAAGTTCGTTCAACCGACGTAAATAACGCTTACGATCCGATGCAGGAAGCCGAAAACTATAAATGGGCCGATGTGATCATTTACCACACCCCGGTTTGGTGGTTCCAGGTACCGCATGCCTTTAAAAAATATATCGACGAAGTTTTTACCGCCGGGTATCAAAACGGCATTTACCGCAGCGATGGCCGCACCGCCGAAAACCCCGGTATTAATTACGGCACAGGCGGCTTAATGCAGGGCAAAAAATACATGCTTACCACCTCGTGGAATGCACCGGTTACCGCTTTCACCTTACCCGGCGAGTTTTTTAACGAACGCAGTGTTGACGAAGGCCCCCTGTTTGGCTTTCACCGCATGAACGCTTTTACCGGTATGCAGGCTTTAGAAAGTATCCACTTTTATGATGTAATGAAAAACGCTAACATTGAGGAGAACCTGCAACGCTACCACGAACATTTAAACAAGCTATTTACCCAAAACAACCCAAGCCATGAAAATTTACTTAACAGCCTTAGTGAAGTGTAAGGCCGGCACCACTGCCCAAATGAAAGATTTTTTGGATAAGCTGGTAGCAGCGTCCCGCCAGGAAGAAGCCTGCCTGCAATACGAGCTATACCAATCAACAACTGACGAAACCCAGTTTATTTTTCACGAAACCTGGGCCAGCCAGGAAGGGCTTGATCAGCATGTTAAGCAGGAGCATTTCCAACTGTTCAGTAAGCAGATTGTTGATATTATAGATGGGCCGCTTGGGATATATAAAACCGATAAGGTTCATTAAAATTGATAGTTAACAAAACGCCCCCGGTAGAAACCGGGGGCGTTTTGTTATTTGCCGCAGGTTTTATTGCAATCGCCCGAGGCTTTGCATGATTTGCTGCAGTTGTCTAAACACGTTGGCCGGGTGCATGACTTTGCGCATTTGGTGCAATGGTTCATTTTGTTATTGCAGCAAGGCGTATTAGCAAACGAAATATTAAATATGGTAAACAGCATCACAGTGGTGATGAAAAGAAACTTTTTCATGATTTTTAATTTGAATTTTTAATAAAAAGATACACTATTGAAAACAGGCAGATGTCTTTTTATCAAGCTTTCGGAGGGTTCCAGCAGGTGTTTGCGTAATCGGATAAATTGCCTGCGAGGTAAAGCAAAGGAGCATTGCTACTAATAATAACGGCAACAGGTCCGGCCTTGACAGGTTCAACTTTTAAAAAGCAGCAATTATTACATGATAGCAAAGTCACGCACGTGCCACCGTCACATCCTTTTTGACCGCCATGCTGTTTCTGCGGCATATGATCCATATGACGACAGCACTCTTTCGACATGTTATTCACAGGCGCCGCTTTCCCCGGTATTACGGAAATGAGCACCATAAAAATTAACATGATAAAGGCGATTGCTTTCATTGAATCTTGAAACGGAATGTTAGAGAAAATAGTATTAAACACTAAGAAGCTGTTTAAAAATTATATAAAAGCCGTCATTGCGAGGCACGAAGCAATCCCCAAAATACAGAGCCGATATGTAGAGCCTCTGTAAAGTTCGCCATTGCTTCGTACCTTATAATGACGTGATTGTAAGTTATTGATTATCAAGTATATTTTTTCTTGATAGATTTTATAACATGGGCGTTGCCTGCGGCCCGGGCTTTCCGTTGCAAGTCCTCGCCTTTCCTGCCCGCAACCCCTTTGCGCGCTCCGGGCTTTACACTGCAATCCCTAACGCGGCCCACGCGCAACACCGTTAAAATATATTTTACATATCATTACATTTTTTTTTCAGGGTTTCCCTGATAGATACTCGCAATGAGGTGGCGATATAGTAGTCTCATTTAATCGTTTTTAAACAGTTTCTGAGATGCCATTTAATATTTTAAAAATAATTTAGCATAAAGCGATTCCCCGGTTAATTTATACTATTCCTTTGCTTTTGGCCTATTATTTATAATTTAGTGTCGAAAATACATTTAATCCCAAAACGATATTATGTCATCAATGAAATCAAACGGGGCAAAGGTTTGTAAATATGCGCTGTTGGCTATCCTAATGCTGGCTACGCTAAAGCCCTTTGCCCAAATCCGCCAAAAGCTCGATTTTGATAAAAGCTGGCGCTTTAACCTCGGCGCTGTCGAAAACGGCGAAAAAACAACGCTGAACGACAGCAAATGGCGTGTGCTCAATTTGCCGCATGACTGGAGTATTGAAGGTAAATTTTCAAAAGATAACCCGGCCACACCTGAAGGCGGCGCCCTGCCCGGCGGCATTGGCTGGTACCGTAAAACTTTTACTGTTCCGGCTACATCAAAAGGCAAGCTGGTTTATATTGATTTTGATGGCGTATATCAAAAAAGTGATGTATGGATCAACGGCCATCACCTTGGTTTCCGGCCAAACGGGTATATCTCTTTCAGGTATGAACTTACTCCTTACTTAAATTTCGGCGGTAATAACGTTATCGCTGTTAAAGTTGATAACTCGGTGCAGCCAAATTCGCGCTGGTACTCAGGTTCGGGCATTTACCGCCATGTGTGGTTGGTTACTACCAACAAAACCGCTATCGATCATTGGGGTACTTATGTAACTACGAGCGATATCAGCGATGCGTCTGCCAAAGTAAATGTACAGGTACAACTGCATAATGACCAGTCATCGCCGCAGGTGCTTATCAGCACCAAACTTTATGACGCGGCCGGTAAACAGGTAGCCGCCGCGGGCGAAGCTACATCGGCAGCGCAAAATAAAAATGAGCCTTTAACGGTAACCAATACCCTTACGGTAAAAAACCCGGTGCTTTGGTCGGTAGAGAACCCGTACTTATATAAAGCCGTTACCCAGCTTATTGAAGGCAAAAAAGTAGTTGATGAATATACCACCACCGTAGGGATCCGCTATTTTAATTTTGATGCCGATAAAGGTTTCAGCCTGAACGGGAAGCCGATGAAGATTTTAGGTGTTTGTAATCACCATGACCTTGGCAGCCTTGGCGCAGCTATTAACAACCGTGCATTGGAGCGTCAGTTGCAGATGCTCAAAGCGATGGGCTGTAATGGCATCCGCACCTCGCACAACCCTCCGGCTCCCGAACTGCTCGACCTTTGCGATAAAATGGGTTTTATTGTGATGGATGAGGCCTTTGATTGCTGGGAATGGAAAAAGGCTACTTACGATTATCACCTGTACTTTAAAGAATGGCATAAACGCGACCTGGAAGACCAAATCAAACGCGACCGCAATCACCCAAGCATCATGATCTGGAGTATCGGCAACGAAATCCCGCAACAGGCGGATACCAGCGCGTTACGCATAGCGCCTGAGTTAGCGGCTATTGTTCACAGCCTCGATAAAACCCGTCCGCTCACTACGGCTAATGACCGTCCGGATAGCACCAACAAAATTATAAAATCGGGTGCTATTGATTTGGTTGGTTATAACTATCACCAGTTTGATTACGCTAAGTTTCATGACCGTTACCCGGGTAAAAAGTTTATTGCTACTGAAACTACTTCGGGTTTGGAAACGCGTGGTTATTATGAAATGCCTTCGGATAGCATCAGGGTTTGGCCGCCAAGCTATGATAAACCTTTTGTAAGGGAAGGCAACAATGTTTCGGCATATGACAACACCCGACCACCATGGGGATCAACACATGAAATGACCTGGAAAGTGATGAAAAAGTACGACTTCCTTTCGGGCATGTTCATCTGGACGGGCTTTGACTATTTGGGCGAACCAACTCCATATTCATGGCCATCGCGCAGCTCATACTTCGGTATTATTGACCTGGCCGGCTTCCCTAAAGATGTATATTATATGTACCAAAGCGAGTGGACCAATAAAAATGTGCTCCACATTTTCCCGCACTGGAACTGGCAGCCTGGTAAAATGATCGACATCTGGGCATACTATAACAATGCCGATGAGGTTGAACTTTACCTGAACGGGAAATCATTAGGCATCCAAAAGAAAACCGGCGACGACCTGCACGTAATGTGGCGGGTAAAATACGAGCCCGGAACGCTGAAAGCTATATCACGCAAAAACGGCAAAGCCGTGTTAACCCGCGAGATCCATACCGCCGGGGCTCCTGCAAAAATCGAACTGACTGCCGACCGTTCGCAGATCAAAGCCGATGGTCAGGACCTGTCATTTATCACCGTAAAAATATTGGATAAAGACGGCAACGTTGTACCTGATGCTGATAACAAGGTAAACTTTAAGATTGCCGGCGAGGGCTCCATTGCCAGCGTTGACAACGGCGATCCGGTTAGCCATGATCCGTTTAAAGCTGATTACCGCAAGGCATTTCATGGTCTGGCCTTAGCCATTGTGCAAGCAAAAGAAAAAGCCGGCATAATAACTTTAACCGCCTCGGCTGATGGTTTGAAAAGTGCTACACTGGTACTGAAAAGTAAATAACATCAACCCGGCCCTCTCCTTTGGAGAGGGAGTTTGAAGCAAAAACCCGTCTCCCGTTGACGGGTTTTTGCTTTTTACATACCATAATCTCTGCCGATATTTACGCTTAATGACACTCTCATTACCAATCACAAGCCCCCGCGTAAAAATGTATCATTGTTCCCCACTTCTGTATAAATCGCCCTGTGTTTGCCCTGTTAATTTTGTGCTATCATTTAAAAACAACAAAAATGGCAAAGACAATTTTCATTACCGGCGCATCACGTGGTTTCGGTAAATTATGGGCCGAGGCATTACTGCAAAGAGGCGATAAAGTAGTAGCAACCGCTCGTAACCTGAGCGCTTTGGATGACCTGGTAAATAAATATGGCGACAATATTTTACCGCTGCAACTGGATGTTAATGACCGCGCGGCAGATTTCGCGGCCATCAGCAAAGCAAAAGAACACTTCGGCAGTATTGACGTGCTGATCAACAATGCAGGCTACGGTTTATTCGGCAGCATTGAAGAAACTACCGAGCAGGAAGCCCGCGAGCAGATGGAAACCAACTTTTTTGGCTTACTATGGTTATCACAGGCAGTGTTACCTGTAATGCGAGAACAAGGCTACGGCCATATTATCCAGCTTTCGAGCGTGCTTGGCCTCGTTACTTTACCTGTGCTGGGCTTATATAATGCCTCTAAATTTGCGGTAGAAGGTTTAAGTGAAACCCTGGCCGCCGAAGTAAAAGGCTTTGGAATAAACGTTTCCCTGATTGAACCTAACGGCTTTGCAACTGATTGGGCTGGCGCTTCTGCCGCGCAAACCGTGGCAATGCCCGAATATGACGCGGTAAGGGCAGCTTTCCAGGCTGGTTTAAATGACACCGATATTTTCGGTGTACCGGAAGCTACTACAGATGCTGTGCTGAAACTGATTGACACCGAAAACCCTCCGTTGCGGTTATTCCTGGGTAAACACGCGTATCCATGGGTTAAACAAACTTATGAAGGCCGTGCTGCCGAGTGGGATAGCTGGAACGAGGTAGCTGCCGCTGCGCACGGTAAATAATATTATAGTTCCTGTTAATAATCAGACCATAGCTTTGGGCTTTAAGCGTTCTGCTTTCGGCTTCTATATAAATGGTATTATTTGATATAATCTACGCCGCAATTCGGCGTAGATTTGTTTAACTTTATTCATCATGCAGCATTTTAAAAGTTTGGCCGATATGCACCGCTCCAACGGTTTCCCGATGCCGGAGAACCCGCTATTCAGCTTGTACAGGTGTACCCACACCTGTGGGTTTGGCGAAAGAGAGTTTACATCTGATTTTTACATGATCGGGTTTAAAAAACTTAAGGCAGGCCAGATCATGTATGGCCGCACAAAATATGATCATGATAATGGCAGCATGATGTTCATCAAACCCCGGCAGGTGATCCAGTTTAATAGTGTGGAGTACGATGAGGATGCGTTTATCATGTTCATCCACGAGGATTTTCTGAACGGCCACTTTCTGCATAACGAAATCAGCAAATATGCTTTTTTTGATTATGAAGCCAACGAAGCGCTGCACCTTTCGCCATCGGAAGAGCAGATCATGTGGGACCTTTATTACAAGATAGAAGCCGAATATCACAATAACACCGATGAATATAGCCGCGATATTATGCTTACACATATTGATTCTATCCTGAAATACTCGCAACGGTTTTACAAACGCCAGTTTATTAACCGTACAGAGCTTTCGGGTAAAACAGTATCAAAATTTAATGAAGTGTTAGCAGCTTATTTTACCAACGGCTTATTGCTAACCCAGGGACTGCCCTCTGTTAACGCGCTGGCCTCACAACTTAATTTATCACCTCGTTACCTAAGTGATATGCTTAAGCAGGAAACAGGAAAAACTGCTATTGAACTGATCCATATTTACCTTATAAACGAGGCAAAAAACCGTCTTAAAAGTGATTACCAAAACGTTTCTGAAATAGCATACGAACTTGGCTTTGAGAACCTTCCATATTTTTCACGGCTGTTTAAAAAAGAAACAGGTATCAGCCCTAACCAGTTTAAAAAACAGTTGCTTAACTAACGGCCGGATACGCTTATTGTATGCTGACCAAAGGCTAAATCATGCGTCACGAAAGATTTGTTTTTTAGTTTATTGCTAAACTATGTTAATTGCGCATTTAGCAGCGAAGTTCTGATCAGGTTTAGGGTTTTCTTTTCTGATGCTGAATCTTTTTCAGCAGACAAAACCGTATAGGTGATAACCGCAATCGTTTTTTCAGGCTTTATCAATCGCCAGGTGATAAGCATAATCATTACACCATTATCTTCCGATTCTTTATAAGCAGGTCCTGCCAAAATTGTTCCATGCACGGTGGTTGCATAAGGCAAACCGGCAATCAAAAGTTTTAAATTTTCGTCTTCATTAATTCCTTCCGGAGGAATTGCCTCCATAATATTAAAACGAAGGCTACTTTTCGATTTCGGATCAAAGCAAGCTTCCTGATCTTCTCCTTCAGATTCATACTGCCAATGCGCAGGAAGGGCAATAATCAAGTTTTTATATTGATGTATTATGAGTGGTATTTGCTTCTTTCTGAATAAATTAAACATAGCAGAAACTATTTGTTCAAATTCAAGTTTACTAAAATAGCAATTTTAAATTCTGTAGAAAATCTGTAGATATAAAGTTGTATTAAGTTTCTGTTAACAAGCCTTTCGGAATAAAACGATTTTGTAATTTTGGCTACAATCGTTTTCTTATGAAACTAAAACTCATCGCCGGCATTGTTCTTTTATGTGCGGCTTTACAATCCTTCGCTCAAACTCCGGGAAAAATTGAACAAACAGGGCAGGTATTATTGCCCAACGGCTGGAAGCTTAGTCCCGCAGGCAGGTCTTTACCGCTCGGTGATCTGCCGTTAAACATGCAGCTTTCCGTGTCGGGTAAATTATTAGCTGTTACCAACAACGGCCAAAGCACCCAGTCGGTACAGCTCATCGACCCTAAAAATGAAAAACTGCTTGATGAAGTAGTGGTTAAAAAATCATGGTACGGACTTGCTTTCAGCCGTGATGAAAAAAAACTATATGCATCGGGCGGTAATGACAACTGGATCCTGGTATTCAACATCGCCGGTAACAAATTGGGCACCCCGGATACCATCAAATTAGCACCGAATGCCTGGCCCAAAAATAAGGTTTGCCCTACCGGCATGGTAACTAACAAAAGTAACAGCCGCCTGTATTCGGTGACAAAGGAAGACAGCACTCTTTATATTATCGATGCTGATAAAAAAGACATTCTGAAACAGGTAAAACTCCCTGCTGAAGCTTACAGCTGCATTTTATCGCCCGATGAAAAAACGCTGTACATCTCTTTATGGGGTGGTGATATGCTTGGCTTTTATAACATAGCTACGCAAACGCTCAGCACCATTAAAACCAGCAGCCATCCTAACGAACTGCTTTTAGATAAGAAAGGGAAATTCCTGTATGTGGCCGATGCTAATGACAATGCCGTATCTGTAGTAAATACAGCTACACACAAGATAATAGAAACCATCTCTACCGCGCTTTATCCTACCCGCCTCACCGGTTCAACCAGCAATGGCCTGGCCTTATCGCCAAACGGAAAAACGCTTTATATAGCCAACGCGGATAACAATTGCCTTGCTTTATTTGATGTTACTATGCCGGGCAGTAGCAAAAGCAAGGGCTTTATCCCGGTAGGCTGGTACCCAACCAACGTAAAAGTATTGGGCAATAAAATCCTGGTATCAAACGGCAAAGGGTTTTCATCAATGGCCAATCCTAAAGGGCCGCAGCCGGTTAAAAAAACCGATAACAGCGGTTACAAGCAAGGGGCCATCAACAGCCGGGAGCAATACATAGGTGGCCTGTTTAAAGGTACGCTGTCATTTATCAACAGCCCGTCTGATGCCGAACTGAAAACTTACACCAAACAAGTTTACGCCAATACACCGTTTACAGCTAAAGTTGAAAAAACAGCCAAGGGAGAAGAAGGCAATCCCATTCCGCGGCGCCTGGGCGAAAAGTCGCCTATTAAATATGTGTTCTATATTATTAAAGAAAACCGCACTTACGACCAGGTTTTAGGCGATATGCCGCAAGGGAACGGCGACACTTCGTTGTGCATCTTCGGCAATAAAGTAACGCCTAACCATCACGCTATTGCCAATGAATTTGTACTACTTGATAACTTTTACGTTGATGCGGAGGTAAGTGCCGACGGCCACAACTGGAGCATGGCTGCTTATGCTACCGATTTTGTAGAAAAAACATGGCCAACCAGTTACGGAAGCCGCGGTGGAAATTATGATTTTGAAGGTACCCGCAAAGCCGCCTATCCGCGCGATGGCTTTATATGGGATTATTGCAAACGCGCTGGTGTAAGCTATCGTACTTACGGCGAGTTTGTGAGCGATGGCAACCCCGGCAAAGCAAACTTAAAATCGCTGGAAGGGCATTTTTGTATCAAGTCGCCCGGCTTTGACCTGAATGTGAAAGATGTTAAAAGGACTGAGATCTGGGCCCATGACTTTGATTCGTTACTAACTGTAAACGCGGTGCCGCATTTTAACACCGTGCGCATTTCAAACGACCATACCAGCGGGCAGCGCAAAGGCGCTATATCGCCTATCGCCGCCGTGGCCGATAATGATCTTGCCATAGGCCAGTTCATCGAACATTTATCCCACAGTTCGATCTGGAAAGAGTCGGTGGTTTTTATTTTGGAAGATGACGCCCAAAACGGCCCCGACCATATTGATGCCCACCGTTCACCGGTGTTTGTGGCCGGTCCGTATGTAAAACGCAACGCTGTGATCCACGGCATGTACTCAACCTCGGGTGTTTTACGTACCATCGAGCTTATTTTAGGCTTGCCTCCAATGAGCCAGTATGATGCAGCCGCTATGCCGCTATTTGATTGTTTCACCAGCAAGCCCGACCTTACACCATATACTGCCAAGCCGGCACAGGTTGATTTGGAACAGCGGAATATAGCGGTAAACGAGAGCAGCAAACGCTCGGAACTGTTTAATTTTGCCAGGGAAGACGCCGCACCCGATATCGACCTGAATGAAGTGGTTTGGAAGTACGTAAAAGGCGAAGCATCGGTTATGCCTGCACCAAAAAGGAGCGCTTTTGTAATTTTAGAACCTAAAAAAGAACGGGATGATGATTGATTTGTTAACTTCGTTGAACCGGAAGTTGTCCAATTAACGAATTCTTAATACATTGGTTTAAGGCCCGGTTTATGATTTATAAAGCCGGGCTTTTACATTAATTATACACCTATGATCACTCATTTAGAAAACGACCACATTAAAGTAGCTATCGACACCAAAGGCGCTCAACTGAGTTCATTTATCAATAAAGCTACAGGTATTGAACATATGTGGCAGGCTGATGAAAAAATATGGCCATGGCATGCCCCCAATCTTTTCCCGGTAGTAGGCGGCCTCATTAACAATGAACTTTTGGTTGATGGTGAAAAGTTTGCCATGTCGCGCCATGGTTTTGCAAGGCAGTCGGAATTTTTCTTATTAGAGTCGGATGAGACATCGGCAAGCTATTCGTTACCAAATTGCGAAAACACCTTAAAGGTTTATCCTTTTAAATTTGATTTCCAGATCCTTTATCACCTTATTGATAACGCGCTTAGGATTACCTATAAAGTGATCAACCTCGATAAAAAATCCATATATTTTTCTGTTGGCGGGCACCCGGCATTTAATGTTCCTTTTAACAAAGGCGAAAACTATGAGGACTATTACCTGGAGTTTGAAACTGAAGAACATTTTAACACTCACCTTTTATCAAAAGATGGCTTTTTTAACGGCATAACCCATCCTGTGCCAACTCCCAACAAAAAACTTTACTTAACCCGCGACCTGTTTAAGGATGACGCGCTTGTTTTTAAAGATCTAAAATCGCGCATGGTAACTATTAAAAGCGATAAACATGATCAAACCTTAGCGCTTGAATTTCCTCATTTTAATTATCTTGGTTTATGGGCCAAACCGGGGGCTGATTTTGTTTGCATAGAACCATGGCTTGGCTGCGCCGATACCGAAGGCAAACACGTTGACATTAAGGATAAAGAAGCTATCCAAAAATTAAGCGTGGGACATGTTTTTGAATCAGCTTATTTTGTTTGCTTGTAACATTTGGGTTACAATAATTTTATACTTCGGTAAAACATTTTTCACACTTTTTCTCTTTCATAGAAAGAATCACTTAAATATTAAAACTATGAAAACTAAAGTTTATTTATTAGCCCTCACCATGCTGCTGTCATTTACAGCGTTGAACACCTTTGCTGCTGATAGCCACGCGCTTACCCCACTAAGCAAGGAAGAAATAGCAACCATGACAACCGAGCAAAAACAAGCCCGTGTTGAGGAGATCAAGGCCCGTGTAAATGAGATCAAAGCAATGGATAAATCGGAGCTTACCAAAGCTGAACGTAAGGAATTGCGTACCGAATTAAAATCAATGAAAAAAGAAGCCAATGCCCTTGGCGGCGGCGGTATTTACCTTTCTGTTGGTGCAATTATCATCATCATTTTGGTATTGATCCTGATATTATAATTTGAATCGTCTTGTATAAAAAACGCCTCCGACTAAAATCGGGGGCGTTTTCTTTATGTCTGTTCAGGGCCTTTCAGAAATTTAAGTTACCCTATAAAACTAATGCTCATTTGGCTATTACCAATTGAGTAATCAGCTGAGCTGGGTTCAGATAAAGTAGAATGCTATTTCTGCAAACATTTTCTCCCTCCGGGAAGACTTTTACGATTTAATAAACATATATTAATTGCTTATGGACGGGTGCACCAGAGGTGCAAAAGGTTTGTAGCATGAAAAATAGAAGTATCCTTGCCCCAGAGGGGCAAAACAACACGCCTTGCCGATTAAACGACAAACAATTTTGTGGATTAACTTAAATCTCTGAAAGCCCCGGATGGGACAGAAATTCCTGGAAAAAGAAAAAGCCCCTGAATATATCCAGAGGCCTTCTATATCTTGATTAAATACCTTATTATTTTTTGCTGCTGTCGGCTTTAGGAGCTGCCGGTGTAGCAGACGGTGTTAATGCCGGAGTTGATGAAGGAAGCGCGTTGCTTGGTTTTGAAGCTTTTTCAATTTGCTCACGCAGCGCAGGATTGTCTGCATTGTTTGATGAGCCGCCTTTTACAGCAACGTTAATAGCCAATGACAATACCATAAGGGTGATAGCTAACGCCCAGGTACCTTTTTCTAAAAAGTCGCCGGTTTTTTGTACGCCCATTAATTGTGATGAGCTTGAAAAATTTGATGCCAAACCACCGCCTTTAGGGTTTTGGATAAGTACGATAAGCCCTAACAGAGCGCATACAATTACGGTAACAATGATTAAAACGATATACATTTCTTTATATTAATTAGTTTTCTTCTCTAACTCCTCAATTTGGCTTGCAAAGTAACGGCTTTTTTCCGGGAATTTCAACATCAATTTTTTGTAAGTTGCAATAGCTTTGTGATATAACATCTGGTCGATGTAAATCTGGGCTAATGTTTCACTTACCAGGTCATTTCTGTCTTCCGAGCTCTTCTTTGCTTTGTTCTCATTATCGAGCTTATCAATTGATGGCGGCCTGATCTGGGGCTCCTCCTTAATAAATTTCTCAATAATGATATCTTCTTTTCTTTTTATCTCCGGCACATCGGGCTGAGGGGTTTTCTCCAGCTCCTCCAGAGATTGCGAATGGAAGATATTTTCATAATACTGATGCTGCAGTGCATCCGCTGTTTGGCTATCAGGCGCTACAGGTTTTTTTGGCTGTGCAACCGTTTCAATATTATAAGGCTGATAAGTTGATGCATATTCCTTACGGGTTTTATCTAACCACCACATAAAGGTATAAGGCATTTTCTCGTCGTTGTACTTTGATAAAACCTCCTGCTGTTCAGCAGCTTCAATTTCTGCCGGCTGCGGAGCCGACTCCTGCGATATCGCCTTATCATCATTCCTTGTGTCAACGACCGAGTTATCAAACAAAAAATAATCCGTGGATGCGATATTGCCGATTATCCATTTTTCAGTTACATCGTCCCTTACGTCTTTAGCTTCTTCAACGGCAACCGGCGCCTCATCGGCCACCTCTGTTTTATCGTTTATCGCTGCTTCCGCATTAACATTAGCAGCAACGGGTTCATTCACATTAGCCTGGCCTATACTTATATTCTCGATCCCAACAATTTCATCGTAAACCTCATCATCTATATCGTGGGTTGATGAAACTGATTCCCCGTTGGGCTCAGTTGCAACTGCTCCCGGATCAGCAAACTCCATTACTGGTTCTGTATCTGCAATTTCAGGCTCAGGATCATCGATATTGATAAAATTGAAACTACTTTTATCCTGATCTGTGTCTGCGGTTAAATCTTCGGAGAACGGTGGCAGTGTATCAGCCAGGTCATCAACAGCGGGACCGATATTAAAATAGTTTTCGGAGGCCGGTGTATTATTTACCGGAACAACATCAAGCAGGTTAATTACCTGTGATGAATTTACCGGAGAAAGGCCTTCGGGCTCCTGAATTAATTTATGCAGTAAAACGGGTTTGTAATAAACGGCCGCGCGCTGTATATCCTTATTGGTACCGGCATGGGCAAGCAAAGCACGCAAAATACCGCTTTGCGGGTAGGCATCAACCAGTTGTTGCAGGTTATAACCATAAAAAGAACCTGTTTCGGCCGGGTTAGCCAACAGTTCATCTAATATTTCGTATTGCCTGCTGTTCAAATATTGATCCACGTGGTTGAAAATACAAATTGCCTACCAATTAGAAAAGGCCGCGTTAAAAATATCATCAATTAATTGCTTATTAATTTGCCGTATCAGGTTCTGTTCCTGCGAAGAAATGTCCCCACGGTAGTCAGCAAACTTAGTAAAACTTTGCTCAAAACTAAGCTTTTTATCTGCCGGAGTTTTCGCGGCATCAAATGAAAATTTAACACGAACGGTAATAGTTAGCCTGTTAGCATCAGCAATTGGGGCCACATTATTTGCGGTAGCCTGAATAGATGCCGGAGCAATAGAATAACCGGTAATAGCACCCGACATGGTTGCGTCGGCCTCGCCGCGGACTAAGCTTAGGCTGGTTTGTGTACGGATCCTCTCTTTTAACGATTCGGTGAAAGTTTGGCTTAGGTTATTTACCACCAGCGGGGCGTTATTTTCAAAAAACTGCACATTGATGGTCTTCAAACCGGGAGGGATTGATTGATTTTTGAGCGTGTAACATGATTGGCATATAAGTATCAGCACACACACTGAAATAATCCCCAAAAGTTTTTTCATCAATTTTATAAGTTTAGTTCTTTTATTTTCCTGTATAACGTACGCTCAGAAATCCCCAGTTCATTAGCGGCAAGTTTGCGTTTACCCTTATGTTTTTTCAAAGCTTTGCGGATCAGGTCTGATTCCTTTTCAATCAGCGATAATGATTCCTCTACTTCTTCGGCATCATGTGTTATATTAAAACCGTCGATAGTGCTGCTATTACTGCTGGTGTTTGTAACGGTATTAACGGGTTGTTGTAAAGTAAATTGTGGTTCGTTATTACCATGCAGCTCAATATCGCGGTAAAGCTGATTTAAGGTTTGCGGATTATTAGCATAATGGGGCGAAACACCGCCATGCTCAATAATATCAGCCACCAGTTTTTTCAACTCTACCATATCCCGCTTCATATCAAACAATACTTTATAGAGGATGTCACGTTCAGAAAAATCTTCTTTAGGCTGATTGTCCAAACGCATTGGCAGGTTACGCGCGCCGGCCTCGTGCGGGATATAGGTAAGCAGCGTTTGGGCAGTGATGATCCTGTCGCGCTCAAGTACGGCCAATTGTTCGGCCATGTTTTTCAACTGCCTTACATTACCCGGCCACGAATAGTTGGTTAATACCTGCTGCGCTTCTTCATCAAGCTGGATGGGCGGCGTACGGTATTTGTCGGTAAAATCAGCCGTAAACTTGCGGAACAGCAGAAACACGTCTTCTTTCCTGTCGCGCAATGGCGGAATCTTCAAAGGTACCGTGTTTAAACGATAGTAAAGGTCCTCTCGGAATTTGCCGTTCTTCACCGCCTCATACACATCAACATTTGTGGCTGCGATGACACGCACATTTGTTTTTTCAACTTTTGATGAACCTACTTTGATATATTGTCCCGATTCGAGCACCCGCAGCAAACGGGCCTGGGTACCCAGCGGCATTTCAGCAATCTCATCTAAAAATATGGTACCACCGTTTACGGTTTCAAAATAACCTTTACGCTCACCAACGGGCGCCTGTATAGGCTCCCTTTTCGTGACCAAAAAGTTCCGAATCGATAGTACCTTCAGGTATGGCGCCGCAGTTAACGGCAATAAAAGGCCCATGCTTGCGCGGGCTCATCTGGTGTATGATGTGCGAAAAAACCTCCTTACCACTACCACTCTCGCCGGTAATTAATACCGAGATATCAGTAGGTGCAACCTGGTTTGCTATAGTTATAGCCCGGTTAAGCAATGGCGAATTGCCAATGATCCCGAAGCGTTGTTTTATTTCCTGTACTTCCATTTTAAAAAAGATTCAAGAAGTCAAGAGTCAGGAAGCAAGATTTGAGCGAAGATTATCCTTATCTCAAATTAGCTCCTTAAATACATCTTGTCTTTTATTTTAGGCAATGCTTTCATTCATCATCGGAGTTCAAAATGTACTCCCTAAAAGAGAATATCATTTTTTGAACTTCAACAACAAGGTCTAAACACTCCTTTAATTTATCTTTAGAGCCGTAGCCCCTTCTTTCACATATTAATAATTGGGTCTCCACTTCAAACGATGAAGTAAGAGACGTTGTTAAGAACTCGGCAAAATGCGCCTTAGTTCTCTTGCCTGAACCTTCCGCTATGTTAGACGGAACTGAACAGGAACATCTGTTTAATTGGTCAATCAGGTTATATCTTTCCTCGATAGGTAATGCTTTACAATAGTCCTAAGTTAAATCAGTAAGGTCCATTGATTTTTGCCAAATCTTCAAGCTCTTAAAATTATGCCTCATCGTTACTTAGCTTTATTCTCTTTCTTGATTCCTGACTCTTAACTTCCTTTGTCTATACCACTTTCCCTATCAACGTGGCCGTAGTGCTGCGTTCAATCAATACGTTTACATAATGCCCCGGCTTGTAATTTTCACCAACCGGGAAAATCACCATCGCGTTTTGATCGCTGCGGCCGCAATAGTCTTTGTCTGATTTTTTGGAGAAACCTTCTATCAGTACACGTTCTACCCGGCCAATGCGGGCCTGCATTCTGTAAAAAGAATATTCCTGTTGCTTGGCTACAATTTCGGTTAAGCGTTTTTGTTTTACCTCTTCCGGTATGTCATCGGCATAGCGTTTTGCCGCTAAGGTACCCGGCCTTTCGCTGTATTTAAACATGTAGGCAAAATCATACTTTACGTAATCCATCATGCTTACGGTATCCTTGTGCTCCTCATCTGTTTCGCTGCAAAAACCGGTGATCACATCGGTTGAAATTGCACAATCCGGAATGATACGACGGATAGCGTCGATCCTATTGATGTACCATTCACGGTCATAAGTGCGGTTCATCAGGTCAAGAATACGGCTGTTACCCGATTGTACCGGCAGGTGGATATAATTACAGATATTATCGTATTTATTGATGGCATACAACACCTCATCGGTAATATCCTTTGGATGTGAGGTTGAAAACCTAACCCGCAGATCAGGATCGATCAGTGCAACCATTTCCAACAGGTTAGCGAAGTTTACCCCTCCAACCTCCCCCAAGGGAAGGCTTTTGTCATTTTCAACGCCTGCTTCAATTTGCCCTTCTAAAGCCCTCTCCTTTGGAGAGGGTTGGGGAGAGGTCCATTTATATGAATCTACATTCTGCCCTAATAAAGTAACCTCACGATAACCTCTGTCAAACAGGTCGCGGCATTCGGCAACTATCGATAAAGGGTCTCGGCTGCGCTCGCGGCCACGGGTAAAGGGTACCACGCAAAACGAGCACATGTTGTCGCACCCGCGCATAATGGATACAAATGCATTGATACCATTGCTGTTTAAGCGTACCGGGCTGATATCGGCATAAGTTTCCTCACGGGAGAGCAGCACGTTAACTGCCTTTTGACCATCATCTACCTGGTTAATGAGGTTCGGCAGATCGCGGTACGCATCCGGACCAACCACAACATCAACTAATTTTTCTTCTTCCAGGAATTTTGATTTCAGGCGTTCGGCCATACAGCCCAATACACCTACTACCAGGCCCGGATTTTTCACCTTGGCAACGGTAAACTCTTTTAAACGGTTGCGTACGCGTTGTTCGGCATTTTCGCGGATAGAACAGGTGTTGATGAAAATAACATCGGCTACGCTATAGTCGGCAGTGGTTTCAAAACCGCTTTCGGCCAATATCGATGCAACTATCTCACTGTCAGAAAAATTCATGGCACAGCCGTAGCTTTCAATATAAAGCTTGCGGCCATTATTTTTAGCTGTTTCGGCTTTTAACATTAGCGCCTCACCCTGCCTGCTCTCATCATGTGTTTTATCCGGAATAAGCAAATCCATCATTTATATAAAAAATTAGTTTGCAAAAATAAACAAAATTTAAATACCTAAATGACATATTGTCAGTATTAAATAAAATCTCATTTATTTCAAAAAAAAACGGGTAACACTTTCGCATTACCCGTTTATCCTATTCAAATAAGCCGTCACTTACTGCGTTAAAGCTACAGTGGTGGTATTATTGATTTGCCAGATAGCTGCACCGGGCGTAGGGAAGCTAACACCCTTGGTGCTACCTTTAACACCATTGTCCTGACCAAAATAGTAAAGCGGATGCCCTTTGTACACCAGTTGTGTTTGTCCGAATACGGTTATCACATCAAAGTCGGCTTTATTTAAAATAGAAGGAACACTTTGAACCGCCGTTACCGCATCGATTGGCCAGTTAGCATCATGTGCCGCCACACCTGTGCTAAATTTATTTGTCTTAAACGTATCCTTGCTAAACAGGTACAAAGTACGGCCATTGGCATCTGTGATATATTGTGAATTTTCAGTACCGGCGATACCTTTGCTTGTGTATTGGTTACCATCATGCCCTATCAGTTGAGCGTAGGAAACCATAACTGTATAATCCGGCTTGGCTATAAACCATGATTTGCCAACACCATCGCCGTTAACATCGGTAACAGCCACGTCTTTTGCATAATAATATAAAGGCCAGCCTTTATAGGTAGTTTGCTTATTCCCGTCGGCATTGGTGATAACGCCGAAGTCGGCAGCTGCCAGGCCGGTACCTATAGATGGGTTTTCTTTATAAAAGGCAGGCCAGGCTACAGCGCATCCTCCGGTACAAGTTGAAACGTTGGCCGCATCATCAGAGAACAGGTACAACGCACGACCGTTATTGTCTGTTATGATGCTACCAAAAGTTGCGTTTGAGGTAAGCTGTACGCCGGTAACAGCTTTAGGTGTGGTCGGGTTGTTGTCGTGATTTTTTTTGCACGATGCTGCTAATAAAGTTAAAACAATTGAGCCTGTCAGGGCTAAGTACATTTTTGTTTTCATCGGGAGTCTATTAGTGTTAAAAAAAGGTTTTTATATAGACATAACGCCCTGAAATCCCCGAGGGTTGCTTAACAGTTAAACAAAACCACAATATCAGTTAATCAACAACATGCAAACTACTACAGGCACCTTCAAAAACAATGAATTAAGTATGAGTTTTTATAAAAAAACAGCTTACCCGCCCATCAACTGTAACAAAAGTTACTAACTTGCTGTTAAAGCATAAAACACAGGTAAAAAGTAACAACCGGTAAATGGCACTCAATTTTTTAAAGCACCAGTGGCAAAAAAGAACGTTCAAATTTGTGCTGATACCGGTTATAGTGATATTGCTGCTGGCTGTAGTAGTAAACAGGTATTGGTCGCCCATTTTGGCCGCCAAAGTAAAGGATGTGGTATTAAGCAGCAGTGATAGCCTTTACAAAGCAGATTTCTCGGATGCCGAGCTGCATATCCTTCAGGGCAAAATTATTATTTACAATATAACCCTTAAGCCCGACACGACAGTTTATAATCAAAAAAAGCGTTTACGCCTGGCCCCCAATACACTGGTTGAGCTTAAGGTAAAACGGCTGGTGCTTAACCATGTGCATCCATTTAAGCTCTATTTTCAAAAAAAGCTTAATATTGGGCAAATCATCCTGAATGAGCCGCGCCTGAATGTAAGCTACCAGCTAAACCATACCAAAGATACTGTTGTTAAAGATCGCCGTACGGCCTGGCAGCGAATTTCCAAAAGCTTGAAATCGATCCATATCGGAAGCATCCTGCTCAATGATGTTAACCTGAACTATGAAGATTACTCGGGCAACAAGGTGGCCATTTCCAAACTTAAAGAACTAAACTTAAGTGCAAACGACCTGCTCATTGATTCGGCTACGCAATATGATAAATCGCGCCTGCTTTATTGCAAAGATATTATCACCGAATTGAACAATTACACCGGAGAAACACCAAGCGGCCTGTACACTTATAAGATCAGGCATCTTAAACTTTCCACCCTCACATCACGCCTAAATATCGAAGGGCTTGCTATGCAGCCAACTAAATCGGATGTTTTTTTTGATAAAAGCAAGAAAGACCGGCTGGGCTTACTGGCCGATTCTGTGCAGCTAAACAATTTTGACTACTTAAATTATCACAAATACCGCACTGTTTCTGCTTCAAGCCTAACCATGACAAATGGCAAGATAACGGCTTTCACCAACCCGGGTAAGAAACCAGATCCCACAACAGATAAGGTTAAAACGTTCCCCAATATGATGATCAAGAAATTAAATCTTGATTTAAGGATCGATACCATGAAAATCCGGCACGTTGATGTGATCTATAACGAGTTCAATAAAAAATCTCAAAAAACAGGTACCGTTACATTTAACAATACCAGCGGGCATATTTATAATATTACCAACAATCCATCGGCCATAGCCAAAAACAACATTACCCTTGTTGATCTGACAACCTATTTTATGAACCGCGGCCGACTCGATGTGCAATTGAAATTTAATTTAAGCGATGAAGATGCTGCTTTCAGTTATAAAGGCACATTAGGATCAATGGAATTTGGGAGGCTAAATCCAGCTACCATGCCTTTGGCTATGGTAAAAATGACATCGGGCAGCGTAAAAAAATTCAACTTTGATATCCAGGCCAACAGCAAAGTATTTAAAGGCAAGGTTGATTTTTTATATAACGATTTAAAGGTGGTGCTACTAAAAGCCGATACGGTTAATGATCGTTTCAAAAGGAAATCAATCATGTCGATATATGCCAACCTGTTTGTGATCAGGCGCAGTAATCCTGATGATAAGGGGAAGCTCACTTCGTCATTAGTGATCTATAAACGTCCTAAAGATTCACCATTTTTTAAAACTATCTGGAAAACCCTGCTTACAGGCATAAAACCATGTGTCGGCCTTGATGAAGAAAGCCAAAAAGCCACTAAAAACCGCATTGACGAACACCTCAAAAACAAGGAAGAACGGTTAAAAAACAAGGCACAACGCCAGAAAAGAAAAGCAGAGCGAAAAAAGCTAATGGACCAGGGGAAGTTTTGATAAGGTATGAAAATAACATCTCCACCACGTCATTGCGAGGTACGAAGTAATCCCCGACGGGCAGAGTAGCTATGCAAGCAGCCCTGTAAAGTTCGCGATTGCTTCGTACCTCGCAATGACGTTTCTTTATCAGGTCCCGTATTTCATTCAATTTTACTGCAGCAACAACTTCAAATTAATCCCAAAATTGGTAAATGATGTATTAAACGTTTGCGAAGTATAGGGCTTGGTAAGGTTTGAATCATAAAATAAATTCAGGTTAAAACGCTGGTTGATCACATAATCAACAGATGGCCTTACGGTAATATTTTGCGCCCCCGATGAGATCTCAGCCGATTCAACGTCGGCACGGTAAATGAGCGTTTTATTATCGCGCAATGAAAAATCGAGCTTAAAGTTCACGTCCTTATGCTGGATGCCTTCAAACCAGCCAAACGGAAAATGGAAATCTTTGGTGTGGTAACCAAAACCAAAAACAATGATCTTTTCGTTTTGCTGCGCCAACTGGCTGTTAAGCATACTTAAGCTGAGCGAACGGCTTTGGCGATATTCGGCATTGGCCGTCATGCTGTTTTTGAAACGTACGCTTGCGCCCAGCAAAGGCACAAACTGCTCAAAAATGGTAACCTGCGAAAACTGGTACAACGGCAGGAAATCATTATTTAAATCGCGCGAAGTGGCAGCGCCGTTGGCCTCGCGGTATTGCAGCAGTGAGGTAAAGCCGCTTACATTATATGATGAACGGTAACCATGGCTCAGATCAAACGAGTCAAAAATATCCTGGAACCAGGAGATCTTACCTAAGCCATTGTACGTTACCTGCCAGTTAGGAATAGGAATTTTTGGGAATTGCGACAGGTTACTGCCCGAAGCATTTTTACCTGCATATGCTGCCAGAAACGCCGGCACCAGCACATTTTGCGAATTTGGCCCGTAACCATCGGCATAACCATCAACAAGCCCGGCTGAATTTGGATTGGTACGCCCTAATCTTTGCGATATTACGGCGCGGGCATCCAAAAATTTCTGGAAAGTAGATGATACATTGTTAATTCCCTTTGCCGATTCAAAGGCGGTGCCAATGGTGAGGAACGATACACTATAATTACCTGATGTAACGGGGCTTAATGTTTCGATACTATTGCTTGATGCCAGGTATTTGAAATTAGCCTGGTAGTTATGGTCCTGGGTTTTAAAGGCGCTAAGCTCAATCCGCAGATCTTTAAATGGTTCTATAATACCCCTGAAGTGCATATCCTCATTTAACGATGTGGTATACAACTGATTTTGCAGGGTATCGGTGGTGATCCAGCCGCTAGCTACAGCCCTGGCCCGGATATCTGCCTGGCTACCTAATAAAAAGCCTAACCCGGGTGCATTACCATCTGCACCAAAAAAGCCCGACTGCGGTAAGTATCCAGGTAAAAACGTTCCCTGGGTACGGGTATAGGTTGCGCTCAGGTTTTTAATGCTGGTTAGCAGGCCTATCAGGATATTGCTCTTTTTATTGGGATTATTCGCCTTACGGATAAAAGGGAACTTGTTATACAGCGACACCATATTCAAGGTTGGATTAAGCTGGATTGCCCTTGAGTTTTGAATACTGTTACCAACATCATAAGCGGTACTATTGATAGCAAACAGCGGCTGCGTTTGCCAATTAAAGTGTGTACTGTAACGGGCTACTGCCGATATCCAATCCAATCCCGGAATTTTGTTAATAGGTACCGTATAATTAAAGTTGATAGTGTGGTTATAGTTGGTTGTACGGCCCAGCTTTTTCAGGTTATCCCAAAGGGTATCGCGCTTTAAACCATTGATCCGACCGGCGGGTTCATCCACAACCGAAAGATTGGTAGCGTCAATATCCATTTGTAATGATTTTGACAGGTTCCAGCCTATGCCGTATACACGGGTTATGTTGAAATACTTATTGAATGTTGTCGTCGGGATAGGGATATAATTATTGGGGTCATTATCGCGCAGGGTATTCTCCGAATAAAAGCGGTTAAAATTGATACTGAAATTCAATCGCGACGGCAGCAGGCTAAAGTTCAAATCGCGGAACAGGGCCAGCATATTGCTTTTGATGATCTTGGCAAATGGGCTGTAGTATTTGGGCTGATTGGTGTAGTTATAAGCGAGTGTGAGATTATAGGTTTTCTCCACGTCATTCTGCGTCACAAAATCATGGTGATTGTATTCCGTGTAGGCATAAGTGGCATTAAAGTTTTCGATATCCCAAATATGGTTAAGGGCATTTTGGTTTGTACGCGCCTTATGTACGTTGGTAAAGTTGATGCTTTTGCGGGTGGTAATATCAATAGCCGCGTTCCTGATAGAGTCGCGCTCTTTAGTGCTGGTTGCCGCCGCCAGCGATGCCTTCAGCTCAACATCCGGCGCTCCGGGATCATATTGCGGCATGCTCCTTTGTGATGACAAATTGATGTATGCCGGGATATGGATGCCGCTTTTATCCGGAAAAAACTTACCAAGCTCAACATTGGCCGATACGTCATAGGTTTGATCATCACTCTGGCTCCGGTCATTCAGCCTTGAATCAAGGGTACCGAAACCAATAGTTGTTTTACTGCCCGATACGGTAATATCGGCAAAGTCGGCAAGCTTGGCATCAATCCTCGCGGTAGCGGCCCATCCCCCGCGCTGGTCAAAATCGGTAAGGCGCAGCTCGTCATACCAAACAGTTCCTGATTTATCCAACCCATCATCGGGCAAAACATTTGTGCCTTTATATGGATTGCGCACGCCAAGCATAATGGTACGCAGCTTGCTTAAATCGGGCTGGCCCTTAATATAAACTACCTTATCGCCCTCGGTGTATTTAAAAAGCTGGTTGTAGGCCACGTTGGAGTGATTACGTGCAAGCTTGGCCCGGATCAGCAAATCAAGCTCCAGGTCCATTTCATTAACATCCGGCCATATTGCTCCTGCGTCGCTGGTACCCGGCTGGGTTATTTTTAAAGGCAATTCGTACTCATAATAGTTATCCTGGTAATCAACCCCGAGGCGGATAAACGCGTTCAGGTCATTATCCTTCAAATAATCACCTTCGGCATGGATAAACATTTGCATGCGTTTGTATTTGCGCAGGTCATTATAAAAAGTACGAAAGGCAGCCCTTGAATATCCGTCGCGCAGGCTTTTTATATTAAGAGACAGCGATTGCTCGTTGAGTTTGGTATTGGTTTGCAGGTTATTGTAATTACGCTGGCGGTTAATACCAGGCGGCACCACATAAGGTATAGGCGTGCGGTTACCGTTCTCTTCAATATTTACAGCCTGCACGTCGATGGTCGAATTATCTATCGGCGGGTTTTGGATAGCCGGATCGGCAATAACATTCAGCGGATTTTTTTCGGTATTGAAAGCACGCCACTCGCCGCGCACCAGTTCCAGGGTCGCAAAACGAAGCACGGCGGTATCAGCAAAGTTGGTCATGAACATCCTCATAAAACGGATCGCCTTAAAATCCTGGATGTTGCCCACTTTTGATTGATAATCTGAGATTGGGATCCGGAACTGGTACCAGTTAACTGCCTGGGTTGTACCGTTAGGCAGTTTCACTTGTGCGGTAACTTTATCGCTGATATAGTTTTGACCAACAACCATATCGGCCGGCCGCATAGATACCTTGTATTGGAAGTATGAGTCTTCCTGGCTCATGTTGTTGTCGCGGTTAATATCCTCACCATCGGGCAGCGAAGTTGAGGCTGAATTTTGAATGCCGAGTTCGGCCTGTGACTGCTGCGCCGTTTTCGAGTTACCGTCGGTACCGTTGTATTTGCTATAACGTTCAAGGATGCCGGCGCGGGCCTGGTCCAGCGCGGGGCCCTGGTAATACTGATAATCATCGGATGAAGGGTCGGCAGCAATGGCAGTCGCGGCCTGCGCGTTCAGTTGTCCTTTTATCTGCTGAACAACCGGGGCAAATTTGGTTTGTTCATCCTGGTCGTTCATGCCGTCCAAACCAACATCCTGCAGTTTACGGGCATCGGGGTTGTTATCAAAAGCATTAATCACCGGCTGTAGTTTAGACACCCGCCCCCAGCTGGTTTCATCCACCTTGGTCAGGTCGCCGTCAACAGGCAAACCATTTTCCAGGCTTTTACGCCCGTCCTTTAAAATATCTTCCGATAGCGAACCTAAGTTAAAGTACAAGTCGCCACCAGCCGAGTTTGGTTTGTATATGAATGGATCAAGCATCCAAAACTCGATGTAGGATACGTTCAACGATTCAAAATCATTTGTTTCCAGCTTCCTGAACATACCGCCCCAGCGTGTTTTAGGGTTTTGCAAGGTACCGTCGGGATTAATACCTGTGGTAGCATAGTTGTACGGCCCACGGATACTTGGATAAAAAGCCATGTTGAGCGTAGCCAGGCTAATCGGCTGCCCGGTAGCCGACTGCTTGTAAGGGAAAACTTCCTGCTCAATCACCTGCCTTACATAATGGTTGGAAAGCTCGCTTCTTGATATAGGGATGGAACCTGTATTGGTATAAAATATAGGGTCGATATTATAAAAAGCCAGCCGGGCACGGTTATAGCCATAGCTCAGGTTATCAAACAAAGCCGATTCGCCAAACAATTGCGGCGTTCCTGAAATTTGCCAGCTGTTAGCTCCTTTAATATCTATTACCGATTGACTGTTTTCAAAATCGTCAAGATAAGATGTGCCGTGTTTGGAGCCTGCAAAATTCAATGCACCGGGACTGCCTGGCATCAGTTTGGCAAACTCGCCATAAAAGTTAATGGACGATGGCACTTTGGTATGGATGCCGGGGATCTTATCAACCAGCCTGGTTAAAAACCGGGAGTTTGAACTGTAATTGGCATCAAACCCCCAAATGGTATTGGAGATGGATTCTTCGCCGGCAATTTCATTTTGGGTGATAGGCTGTTCGGTAAGGTGCATCAAAGTAGCACCCAACTGAAGCTTATCGCTGGCATGATAATCAAGCCTGGTACCGTATAATGACTTTTGCTGCACGCCGAACAATTCATTATTCTCCAGCTTTACGGTAATAGGCTGACCGGAAGATAACAGTGCCTGGTTCAGGATCCTGATCCGCCCGGCATTGTAGTCAACCGTATAATCGTTCCCTTCCTGCAACTTCACGGTACCCGCGGTTACGTTCACCGATCCCTGCGGAATGTTAACTGCATTTAGTTGATACTCTGAACCACCTGTTGAGGTATAAGTTCCCTTGATTACATACCTGTTTAATGCCGGGAAATATTGCTGTGCGATGGTTTTGGTTGAGTCATACAATGGCTGATAAACGTATCGTTTAACCAGGTCGGTCTCGCCCGGGGTAAATTTGGATGCCAGGTCCGAACCAAAAGGCTCCACCACCGGGAACGAGATTCGCCCGTTTTGCGAATCGATGGTGATTCCTTCTAAAAAGTCAAAGTAGCCATCCGGCTTTTTATCGCTTTGCTGGTTGAGGTTATCAAGTCCTGCTACCTGGAGCCACAGCTTACCTTTTAGGTTTTGCCCCTCTTCCATTACCGTTTTTTCGATCCCCGTTTTATCATCAAGGCGGGTAACAGTTAACTTAAAATTGGTAGGGGCTATCTGAAAAGCACCGAGGGAGTAAATGTTTTTCATCATCAAATCCCAGGTAGGCAGGTTGGTTTTCAATAACTCGCCTTTCAGCAATTTCACAAAAAGCACATTAGGCGTATTTGGGTTAACGGCAACATCGCTGCTAAATTCACCCACCTGGTATTGCACACCATTAACAGTATACTGGTAAGCAACCGCCAGTACCTCATCATTATTTAAGGGATAATTTAGGGAGATGTAACCTAACTGCGGGTGCAGGGTATACTCCTTATCAGTAAGCTTGCGGGCGTAAGTTAGTTTTGAATAGTTATCCGTATTGCCCGATCCCTGGAAAAAGCTGGCCACATCATTGGAGTTGGTGAGCCTTGCATTTTGCGGCAAAACAGATAACAGATTGTTTGATTGCTGGGCAAAACCCGGCCCTTTAAAACCCGCGGGCAGGGCACTGCCGCCGCCCACAATCCTTGTTTTATTGTATGGGTTATTTTCCCCAAGGTCGATGAAGGCCAATATATCGCGCGAATCGGTAGTTACGTTGGTACGATTGGTTGTCCAAACCTCAATTTTAGTAATGTTTACATTGGAGCTGATGATCGGGATATTGGCCAGCGCCCTATTATAATTATTCCTGAAATATTGCGACAGGAAGAAGTGTTTGTTGGCCTCATAATCGGCAGGCGTCAACCTAAACTCACCTTGTTGCGAGCCATTGGTAATGGTGATGGTTTTTGACTGTGAGCGTTGCTGCGAAAAGATACTTGTAACATCCAGCCGCCCGAATTTCAGCTTGGTTTTAACGCCAAAAAGCGCCTGACTACCGGTGATCAGCGTGGTATTAAGCGGCATACTAACCGTACCGGCCTCAATTTTCTGAATGATCTCGTCGGGCGAGCCTGTATAATCCAGCTTTATCTGGTTTTCAAACTGGAACTGCGCGTCGGTGTTGTAATTGGTGGTGATTTTTAACTTATCGCCTATGTTACCGGTTACGTTGAGTTGGATGCGCTGATCAAAATTAAAGTTAAACTGGCTGCGCTGACGGGTGTTAAACAGCGGGTTTTGATTTTTATTTATTTGCCCGGCCATGATCATCTCTGCTGATCCTTGCGGACGGATATCAATCACCGAGCTACCAAAGATCTGCTCAAACGTACGGCTCCTGACCTTTATAGGCGGTATAAACCCCGGCTGCTGCGAATCATAGGCATAATTATCTGCCAGTTGCTGAAAATAGCCCCGTTGGACCGATCGTTCTTTAAGTTTTAAATATTGCTCAAACGTAAGATACTGCGGGGGGCGGTAAAGCAAATTACCTACCCTTTCGTATAAAATATAACGGTTTGTGGCCGGATCATATTCAATGGTACGTACCAGGCCTGCCGGGTCGGTATTGAAAATACCTTCCCTCATCCGCTGGCTTCGTGGCGCGGTCAGGTTTATTGGTGCATTTGATTTGGTTGTATCATTTTTAGCCGAAGGCGAAGGCTTTTGTTGTGCATACACATTTCCCAGCCCCCCGAACACCACAATGAACAACACACTTATAAGTGTCTTATAAGTAAATACTTTGATCAAAAGTTAGTAGATATTTATCCGTAATTATAGCGTTTTTAACGCGAACTTAATTAGTTCTTCAACCGTTAATTCGCCATTATTTTTCTTGATCTCCTGGTCTAATACCTTTTCGGCAACGTTACGCGCAAAGCCCAGCATTACTAATGCTGATAGTGCTTCATCCTTAACCGTCTGGCTCACCGGCACAACAGTTAAGGTATCGGGGCCTTCCTTACGCAGCTTATCCTGCAGCTCCAAAATGATCCGCTGGGCCGATTTTGGCCCTATTCCTTTTATCCGCTGGATTAATGAAACATTACCGGTCACAATAGCCGCCTGGATCTCGGCCGGGCTTATGGACGATAACATCATCCTTGCCGTATTTGGCCCGATACCCGAAATGGAGATCAAATGTAAGAACAACCTGCGCTCGCCTTCTGTAGCAAAGCCGTAAAGCGTGTGCGCGTCCTCTTTTACGTGTAACCATGCAAAGAGTTTACATTTTTCGTCGTCACTAATGCCCGAATAGGTATTTACCGAAATATTAATATGATACCCTACCCCTCCCGCATCTATAACCACATACGACGGGCTTTTAAACATTAGTTTCCCACTAATATAATCATACATATATTATTACTTTATTAAGATTATTAAACAATGATGTTAATGGCAAACAGCCTTTACAGTGATTATCCAAAGATAAAATTCCGGCGTCATTATGTTCATATAATGACAAACAAAAAGCTGCGTTATACTCGCCTTAAAAGATAAAGACGCTAAGCATTTAAATACCAGCGTCTTTAGCCCCCTCTAAATCTCCCCCGGTAGGGGAGACTTTATGGAGATTTCTTAAAAGCCCTCCCTTCCGGGGAGGGTTTGGGTGGGGCTTACCGGGGGAGATTTAGAGGGGGCTTGGCTTATTTGGCTGCAGCTTTTGCCTGCGCATCAACCACCGCAATGGTAACCATATTTACAATTTCTCGTACCGAACTGCCTAACTGCAGCACATGCACGGGTTTCTTTAAGCCAACCAATATCGGTCCAACTGCTTCGGCACCGCCTATTTCCTGCAAAAGTTTATAGGCAATATTGCCCGACTCCAGGTTAGGGAAAATCAGCGTATTGGCCGGTTTACCATTGAGTGTTGAGAACGGGAAGTTATCATCAAGCAAATCAGCGTTAAGCGCAAAGTTGGCCTGCATATCGCCGTCGACAACCATATCAGGATATTTTTCATGCAGTATCGCTACTGTTTCCCTGGTTTTTTCTGGTATCTCCCCTTCGTTCGACCCAAAGTTGGAGTATGATAACACAGCCACCCTCGGGCTGATGTTAAACTGCTTTACCGAGCGTTCAATCAGCACGGTAATATCAACCAAATCATTCACACACGGGTTTACGTTCACCGTAGTATCACCAAAAAATACAGGGCCTTTAGCGGTGATCATCATATACATGCCCGCAACACGGTTCACACCTTCTTCAGTACCGATAATTTGCAGGGCCGGTTTTACTGTGGTTACATAGTTTTTGGTTAAACCCGAGATCAGCGCATCGGCCCGGCCAAATTGTACCATACAAGCGCCGTAGTAGTTGCGGTCTACCAATTGCTTTTTAGCCTCATACAGGGTAATCCCCCTGCGCTGGCGTTTGTTATACAGAAACTCGGTATACTCATCCATATGCTCGCAGCCTTCCCGCGGATCAATGATATGAACATCGCCCAAATCAAGGTCATTATCATGGATGATCTTTTTGATCCTGTCAATATTGCCCAGCAAAATAGGGGTGGCAATACCTTCCTCTTTCACTATCTGTGCCGATCTTAAGATCTTATAATTATCAGCCTCGGCAAATACAACGCGCTTAGGGTTCTGTTTTGCTTTAGCGGTAAGGTTCCGCAGCAGCTTATCATTAGTACCCAGGCGCACCCTCAGCTCCTCTGCATACGCATCCCAATCGGTGATCACCTTACGGGCTACACCTGAAGCTATGGCTGCTTTTGCCACCGCCATGGATACCTCGGTGATCAACCTTTGGTCCATTGGTTTAGGGATGATGTAATCCTTACCAAATTTCAGGTTAGTAAGGTTATAAGCGAGGTTAACGGCTTCGGGAACCGGTTTTTTAGCCATTTCGGCAATGGCGTGCGTGGCGGCAATTTTCATTTCCTCGTTAATAGCAGTAGCCCTAACGTCAAGCGCCCCGCGGAAGATGTAAGGAAAACCAAGCACGTTATTTACCTGGTTAGGAAAATCGGAACGGCCGGTTGCCATAATAATATCATCGCGTGTGCCGGCTGCAAGGTCATAATCAATTTCGGGCACCGGGTTGGCCATAGCAAAAACAATGGGCTTTTTAGCCATGGTTTTCAGCATATCGGGGGTTACCACATTACCTGCCGAAAGGCCGACAAATACGTCGGCATTTTTCATGGCATCGGCCAGTGTTTTAACATCTGTACGGGCAGTAGCAAACTCCATCCTGATATCGTCAAGGTCGGTGCGTTCCTGGTTTAGTACACCATTGATATCAAACATCACCAGGTTCTCTTTTTTAACCCCTAATGACAGGTACATTTTTGAACAGGATACCGCGGCGGCGCCCGCACCGTTAACTACCATCTTTATCTTATCCAGTTTTTTTCCCTGGATTTCGCAGGCGTTCATCAAAGCCGCGCCGGATATAATGGCGGTACCATGCTGATCATCATGCATTACGGGAATATTCATTTCGGCTTTTAGCCTGCGCTCAATTTCAAAGCAGGTTGGGGCCGAAATATCTTCCAGGTTCACACCACCAAATGTAGGCTCAAGCGCTTTTACAATGTTTACAAAATCATCAACACTTTTAGCATTCAGCTCAAGATCAAACACGTCAATATCCGCATAGATCTTGAACAGCAGGCCCTTGCCCTCCATTACAGGCTTGCTGGCCTCAGGGCCGATGTTGCCCAAGCCAAGTACGGCAGTACCGTTACTGATCACAGCTACCAGATTGCCTTTGGCGGTATATTTATAAACATCTTCGGTATTGTCAGCAATCTTTAAACATGGCTCAGCCACACCGGGCGAGTAAGCCATGGTTAAGTCGCGCTGCGAATTTGTTGGTTTGGTAGGTACAACTTGTATCTTTCCGGGACGGCCTTGCGAGTGGTAATTCAGCGCATCCTGTTTTCGGTTAGTTTTATTCATTTTTTTCAAATTGAAGCGCCCAAAATTACAATTCTTTTTATGGAACAAACATAAAAAAGCCCCTTTTTGCGATTATGTTAAAAAGAGGATAAAATATGGTTAAAGTTTTGATAAGATGTGTTTAAAAGAACGGATTTGGCAATGTTCTATTTTTTCTTCTTTGCCTTCTCTATATTTTTCTGAACCCTGAACTTTACAATTTTGGTGATCAGATCGAGGGGCATAGGCTCATCAAGCGGAAACTGAACCGAGCCTTTGGCTCCCTTATAACCCGACAATTCTTCTTTAAATTCTTCCAAACCCTGCGGTGCGGGATAAAACCCGATATGATTCTTAAAACCGCCGAAGTGCACTAAATTGCCATTGAGCACAAAGGTAGGAATAGCATATTTGATAGCTTCCCCGGCATCTGGGGCAGCGGCTTTGATGGTTTCGCGCACCTGTTGCAGTTTCTGTTGTACATCATCCGGGAAACCGGCAATATATTCATCAATATTTTCTTTTGGCTTTTCCATAGCAATATTTTTGTCCGGAAGTCCGAAAGTCCGCATAAGTCCGAAAGATTTTCACGGAAAGACTTTTTATCTATAAAAATACAAATGTTTTTTTATGTCCGAAAGTCGGAAAGTCCGGAAGTCCGAAAGATTCTTATACTATCATCTCTTGCGCTCGTTTGCAACGAGTGCTTAATATGGTTTGGCGATTGCATCGCCAGTCGCGTTATAAACGCTAACCCAAGATAAGCACTCGTTGCAAACGAGCGCAAGTTAAAACGGCTAAGTTACTTTGCCCCGGCGGCCAGAGGCCGCTTGATAATCGCCACTCGCCAGGATGCGAGCGGCGGCGAGGGGGTTAACAGGGTTAACACTTTTCGCAATTTGTCAATATAAAATATTGATAATAAGATATATAATAAAAACAGGGGTTACACTAACAATCCGCTAAAAGTACTTTGTTTGCGGTCGCTGTACCACTGTAGCCATTAACCGGGCGGCGATTGAAGAACTTACAATAGTATAAAAGACAAATCCGAAAGCTGGATCTCAACTTTCGGACTTGCGGACATCGGACTTCCCGACAAAAAATACTTTCGGACTTCCGGACTGCGGACTTCCCGACTAAAAAAATTAATTCTTTGAATACCCGCCGTCATCCTGCACGTTGGCAGCAACTTCCCCTGCCGATACCCTTAGCGTCGCCCCCACAGGCGCCCGGTTAGTTTTAAGATGGTTCCAAACTTTCAGATCGGAAACCTCACAACCAAACATATCAGCTATAGACGCAAGCGTTTCGCCTCTCTTCACTTTATGATGAGTAGGGATTTTGCGTTCAGACTTAGCCGGTGTATATTGAACGGCGGCGTAAACAGCGGGCTTAGCAGCAGGTTTCACCGGTGTATCAACACCATTTAACACATTGTATAATGCCGCGTAATTATCTTTTGCTGTTTGCGGAATGATAAGCCTGCGTGGCGCCTTAGCGCTGCCATTAACCACCGCCATCCTGTATGATGGATTAAGGATCGTGATCTCTCTTAAACTAACATCAAGCGCCTGGGCAACATTACTTAACGGAACAACTCTTTTAACCATCACCGTATCGGTACGGGTAGAGAAATTGCAGGCCTGTGCAACGATGTTATGTTTATTAAAATAGTGCATTACATAATTCATGGCGATGAAAGCCGGCACATAACCACGGGTTTCAACAGGCAGGTACTGGCGGATGCTCCAGAAATCGGTTACGTCACCTGCTTTTTCAACGGCGCGTTCCACATTGCTTTTACCACAATTATAGGAGGCGATGGCCAGCAGCCAGTCGCCAAATTCCTGGTACGCGTCTTTCAGATAGGCAGCCGCGGCATAGCTCGATTGGATAGGGTCACGGCGTTCATCAACATAGTTATCCATGTTTAAGCCATAAGTTTTTGCTGTGGTACCCATAAACTGCCAAAGACCTGTGGCCCCTACCCTTGATACTGCGTTTGGATCAAGCTTTGATTCAACAATCGACAGGAATTTTATTTCTTCGGGGATCCCCGCTTCGCGGAAAGCCTTTTCGTAAATGGGGAAGTAGTATTTGGTTAAGCCTGCAACCTGGCCCATTTCATCGCGGTTATGCATATACAGGTCGATATAAGCCTGTACATATTCATTATAATCCAACTGGATATCCTTTCGGATGGAATCTAACCTGCGCTTGTACAAACCGCCGTATGTACTTAACGGCAACGACTGATTAAGCACCGGTAAAATAGTAGTGTCGGCGTTTACAATATCGGGGTTAAATTTGGTTACCCGGTTTATTTGCTTAATTGACTTTGCCGAATTGGTTGTGTTTGTTTCGGCTTGTAAAACTTGGAGTGATAAGAGGCAAATGGTCAGCGTAAATAATCTCTTCATTTATTCAGGGATTTGATTAATTTATAATGCCCAAAGCATCAGCATTTTACTAAAATATCATTTTTTTATTACAGATCGAGAAAATATTTGGCAAAATCTAACAGTTGCTGTTCGCCAAAGTGCTTTGTTAATAACTGTAAACCTAACGGCAAACCGTTGCTGTTATTGCCCGTAGGTATTGATATGGCCGGCACGCCGGTTAATGAGGCTTGTACGGTAAAAATATCAGAAAGATACATTACCACCGGATCTTTCTCTTCCTTACCTATGTTAAAGGCCGGTTCGGGTGCGGTAGGCACCAGTATAAAATCATACTCTTCCAGTATCTGGTTTGTTTTTTCCTGTATCAGCCTGCGTACCTTTTGTGCTTTCGCGTAGTAAGCATCGTAATAACCCGCGCTCAAAACAAAAGTCCCCAGCATAATACGGCGCTTTACTTCCTTACCAAAACCTTCAGAACGGGAACGTTTATAAGTAGACTGTAAATCTGTAGCCAGCGGACTGCGATAACCGTAATGCACACCGTCGTACCTTGCCAGGTTTGATGAGGCTTCGGCCATGGCCAGGATATAATAGGTTGGTACCAGGTATTCCAGCAGTTCAAAAGCTATCGGGGTAACTGTGTGCCCATCGGCACGCAGCTTATCGATGTATTGTACAAGGTTGTCTTTTACTTCGGTGTCAACACCCGGGCTTGATATGGCTTCCTGCAGGTAAGCTATCTTCTTTTTTTCCGGCTTTTGAAGATTAGTATATGATGCAGGTGGCGGAGTTTGTGATAACGTACTGTCATATTCATCCGGACCTGCGAGTACTTCCAGCAATAATGCAGCGTCTTCTACCGATTTAGTGATAGGGCCAACCTGGTCAAACGAGGAAGCATAGGCGATAATACCGTGCCTTGAAATTGTTCCGTATGTTGGCTTTAAACCTACAACACCGCAAAATGAAGCCGGCTGCCTTACCGAACCACCCGTATCCGTACCTAAAGCGGCATGGCACATCCCTGCTTGTACGGCCACAGCCGAACCGCCCGACGAACCGCCTGCAACTTTAGTTTCATCGGCATGGTTTTTTACCGGGCCAAAGTATGATGATTCGTTGGTGGCGCCCATGGCAAATTCATCGCAGTTACAGCGCCCAATGATCACCGCGTCTTCGGCCAGCAGGCGTTCAACCACGGTTGATGAAAAGATGGAAGTGAAACCGGTTAAGATTTTTGAGGAGGCACTAACCTGGTGCCCTTTATAGCAGATATTATCTTTAATGCCGACAACCATACCGGCTAATTTGCCGCCGGTGCCATTCTTTATTTTGTTGTCAACGTTTTTTGCAGCAATCAGCGCTTCATCGGCAAACACTTCATTAAAAGCGTTTAAATGAGCATTTTTTTCAATTTCAAGCAAATAGCCCTTTACAAGACCTTCAACAGTAATTTCTGCACGTTCCAACCCGCTCTTTATTTCGGTTAAAGAGGAATAAATATTAGCCATGGGGCTAAAATAAAAAACTTATCCGTTGAAATAAGAAATAAATCAACAGATAAGTTCATATACTCGATAAAAATGGCATTAAAACCTAATCCCTGTTAGGGTATTAAGCTTTTTTTTCTTCAGATGAAGAAGATGAGCCGTCGCTGTTTTGCGCGTCTTTAAATTCCTTAACGCCTTTCCCTAAGCCTCTCATTAATTCAGGTATTTTTTTACCGCCGAATAATAAAAGTATCGCAATGATGATCAGAATAATTTCTGGTGCGCCTAATCCACCCATGATTTTAAGTTTTATGTATGATTAATATTATATTATGATTTGTATTCTTCTTCTTTTTCGGTATCCAGATGGCTACCGGTAATGGTCTTATCTAAATTGATATGACTTTGGTGTTCCGGCTCAGCCGGGGTATTTACATGATAATCACTGATCGCGATTGTATTTGGAACAGTATTTTCAACAACCGGCTTTTCGTGCTCAGCTGCAGCTTCCGGAGCTTCTGAAGCTTTTTCATCTAAAAGCGGTTTTTCTTCTTCTACTTTAGGTGCAGGTTTCTTTTCCTCGTAATTATTGATCTGGTTATTGATCTCACGTTTAACATCTTCAGAGGCATCTTTAAAGTCGCGGATCCCTTTACCCAGGCTCCGTGCCAGGCCGGGCAGTTTTTCGCCGCCAAATAGCATCAATGCTGCAAAAAGTATCAGTACCATCTCGCCCGTACCAATATTTAAAAATAACAAAACTGAACTTAACATAGCATTCTGTTTAAGGATACAAATATATACAATTAAAATTTCTTATAGTTCATAACTAATTAGTTAGGCGCAAGCCAGATCTTGGGGTTAACCGGTGTTGTTCCTTTATAAATTTCAAAGTGCGCCTCCGTTTCTCCTGTCGATGGATCAGTTGCCACCGTGCCGATAGCTTGTTTAGTGCTCACTTTTTGCCCACGCGCAACAGTTACCGACCGTAAATTACTATAAGCTGTAAAATACTCCCCATGCAATATAATTACCAAATAGGTCCCGCTCACATCCCCCACTTTTACAACCGTACCATCAAATACAGCCCTTACGGTGCTGCCCTGGTTAGTACGGATATCAACACCTGTACTTTCACTCCTGATACCTTCGGGCGTGGTATAGGTACCAAAACCCTGGGTAATTATCCCGTTGGATACCGGCCATGGCAAACCACCGCGATTACCCAAAAAGTCGTTCGACAGCTTAGCGGCCTCGGGTGTGGCATTCAATACACTTGATGTACTGCGCGCGGCAGCCGGCTTAGCCGGAGCCGGTGCAACAGGCGCGGGCTTATTTTCGGCCTTTGCTTTGGCTGCGGCCAGTCTTGCAGCTTCTTCAGCCCTGCGTCTTTCTTCTTCAGCAGCCCTGCGCCTGGCCTCTTCAATTTCCCTGCGGATAGCTTCGTTAATAGCGCGGTTTGTTTTTACTATCTTAGCCTGCAGATCTTTTTGCTGTTTCTTCAGGATCCCCTCATGCTGTGACAGATCGCTTACTACTTTAACCTGGTTATTACGTTCATTACCCAGTGTTTCTTTTTCTTTTTGCTGATCCTTTAAAAGATCATTCTTTTCGTCCTTGGTCCGGTCAAGCTCATTAATTTTAACATGCAGCTCCTTCTGTGTACCTTGTATATAGGCGGCCTGCCGCTCACGGTAGGTACCAAACTGCTGTAAATATTTTAAACGCTTATAGGCCTGGTTAAAGTCTTTTGATGCAAAAAGGAACATCATTTTATTATATGCACTCTGATTGCGGTATGCAAACAGGATCATAGCCGCGTATTCCTTTTTAAGCTGATCTAATTGCGACTGTAAACTACGTACGTTATTACTACTCTCAGAGATTTGGTTATCCAATAATCTTACTTCAGAGTTGATATTTTCTATTTTTTCCTGTCTCAGGTTTATCTGTGCCTTGAGTATGCTTAGCTGCTTTAATGAAGCCTTTTTATTGTTTAAAGTTTCCTGGTAATCTTGATTTAATTGTTCAAGCTCTTTATTCAGCTGTGCTTTACGACGTTTCAGTTCGTCACTGCTTTGCGCGTGTACATTAACTGCTGCCAGTACCAATAATAAAAAGAAAACTGCTTTTAAAAACTTCATTAAATAAACATATTAATTATTTGCCAGGCTCGTACCCGTCAGGAATGCTGAACGGATAGTTTTGCTGTACTTCAAAATCGGCCTTAGTATAATGCAAATTAACTTGTATTTTTTTATCTTTTACTACTGATGCGATATCTATTTGTGCTGGCAATACCCTGTTTGTCGCTTCGATAAAGGTATTATTGGTAACCTGTAATGATTGCGCCTGGCGCTGGTTATCTAAATTGGTTTGCGTAACCTTATTATCCGGCCCCAGTATCAGCTTGTAAACCAGATCATTCAGGGTACCGCTCAAGGTTGTGTTGCCATCGGCATGATCAATAGTGGCTTGCTCATTAACCAGCTCGGGCACGGCGTTGCCAATCAGCAACGACTCGAGTGTTTTATAATTAACCTCTTTGCTGGCGTAAGTATATATATAGCTAAACGGCTTTTTAATGTAAACGCTTTGCAAGCGGTTAATGATCATAATGCTGTCGGGCGTTATAACGGCGCGGGCAGCTTCAATGCCTAATACTGCTGTGATGGAAACCCAGATCCTTTTATCTTTTGCTATCCTGATATTCAGGGTAACATCATTGCTGTTATTATTGATGCTAAGCTTGGTTTTTGCCTTGCCCGCAAATGTTGTAAAATTTACCTGGTTTGCCCTTATGGCTGCCAGTTTGCCGGCAATATCACTCGTCCTTGCGGTCGAATCTGCCTTACGGGTAACCAAAACTTGTTTACGCGCTTTACAGCTTACCATTACCAGCAGGCAGCAAGCTATAAGTAAACTATTCGCTATATTTTTTTTCATTTATCTTACGATCTAAAACTGGTGACTGCTCACCAAAGCCTTTCGCCTTTTTCCAGTTAGTTACGGCAGCATCGGTATTCCCAAGGAAAAACAATATATCGCCATAATGTTCATACTTAACCCCGCTGTTGTCTTTATCATGCGTCAGGGCTTTCTCCATCCATTCTTTGGCCTGGGCATATTTTTTTTGTTTAAACAGGATCCAGGCATAAGTATCTTCAAACGATGCTGTATTAGGCTGCAGCTCATTGGAATGTGCCGACATTGCTGCCGCCTTTTCCAATTGCTCATTCCTTAACGATAAATAATACGCATAATTGTTTAAAGTGAATGCATTATCCGGATTGTAGGTTAAAGCTTTCTCATAACTCTCGTCAGAACTTTTAATATTCTTCAACTCATGATAGCAATCGCCCAATAATGAAAAACTTAACGAAAGTAGCTCCTTATCCTGAAGTTCTAATGAAGTGGCGTTTTTAAGATAACCAACCGCCTTATTGTTATCCTTTTTTTGTGCCCAGGCAACACCGACAAGATAATTCATCCAGGCCTGGTTCGGGAATAATGACAATGCGTTTTCACCATCTTTAATAGCGGCATCAAGGTCATTGTCGCCTAAATCCAGGCGCACCAGCTGTTCCTGAACATTGTACACCTGGTTATTAAGCTGGGCCGATTTTTTAAGTACCGGCTTTGCCTCTTTATATTTGGTATTCTGGATCAGCATATCGCCGTAAATAGCATAAGCCCTGGCATCGTTAGGATGGGCAACGGTCAGGATCCGACTTAATTCAAGCGCGCTGGCTTTTGCATTAGCCTCCGGAAACTTAGGAAAGTATCCGGATATAATATTAATTTTTTGATCGATGCCGATATCCGGAATGGCAAATCCCTGGGTAAGCTCATTAAAGCTGGCTTCGTTGTTCTTTTTATCGCGATAGATATCGGCCAGCGCAAAGTGCACCAAACCATTTCGCGGATCAAGCTTTTCAGCTTGCTGCAATACTTTAAGCGCCTTATCGGCAAACCCGTTCGAATTATAAACTTCGCCAAGGGCCAGGTAATAACGGATCTCCCCGGGATTAGCGGCTATCTCTTTTTCCAGTTCGGAAGTGGCCTGGTCAATTTTGCCCTGCTTTAAATAGATCTTTTGACGATTGGCTAAAAGATCATCACTCGGACCATTCAGTTTTTCAATCTCGTCATACACCTTAAGGGCATCATCGTACCTTTTCAGGATGGTGAAAGCATTGGCCTTGTCAAAATAATACGCTGATTTATCCGGGTTAAGCCTGATCAACTGGTTAAAAACATTTTCAAGCTTATCAATGGTATTGGTTTTTTCATAGCTATCGGCCAGTGCCGCCCAATACCATTCGTTATCCTTATTTATTGCTACAGCCTGCTCCAGGAGGGGTTCAGAAGCTGCAAAATCATTTTGCTGCCTTTTAAGGTTGGCCAGCTCATATAAGGAAGCATCATTTGCAGGGTCGGCCTGTAAAACGCGCTCAAACATTTCGGTAGCAAGTTTATAGTTCTCCACCGTTTTTTCGCGCAGGGCCGAAAAGAAAAGCTGCTTAACCATAGCGCTGTCCTGGTAGCTCATCACCTTACCTGCCGATGTCAGTGTTTTATTATCGCCGTTCTTTTTATGCTGAGCCTGAGAATTTAGCGGCAAGATGGCAAGAGGCAAGAATAAAGAAGCAAGAAAAGGTGCAGAAAACAGGTGTGTTTTCCGTATACTTTCTAATTTAATATTGCTTTTACCAATCTTCATTCGTCTTGTTTCCTGACTCTAATGGTCTTGACTATATTTCTTTCTTGCTTCCTGACTCTTATAGTCCTGACTCTAATTACTTCCCTGTATGCCCGTAGCCGCCTTCGCCCCTTTGGGTTTCGTTCAGTACTTCTACCTGCTCCCAGTTAACACGCTCGTGTTTGGCAACTACCATCTGGGCTATCCTGTCGCCGGTATTGACCTCAAAATCCTCTGTCGAGAAATTGATCAGCAACACCTTGATCTCACCGCGATAATCGGCATCAATGGTTCCCGGCGAATTAACAATACCAATACCATGCTTAAATGCCAGGCCGCTTCTTGGGCGGATTTGCGCTTCGAAACCCTCGGGCAATTCAATATATAAACCTGTTGGAATGAGTTTACGTTCCATTGGTTTAAGCACTACCGTTGTTTCTACATCGGCACGCAGGTCCATGCCTGCCGCATGAGCAGTTTCATAAGCCGGTAAACTATTTTTTGATTTGTTAATTATGCGGATGATCATCGTTTAAATATAGCTTTTAACTCCTTGCGTTCAAAGTAATACGCCCCGGCCGCAAATAAAAGTAAAAGCCCGTTACCAACAAAAATATTACGTTTAAATACCGTGAACGACAGAAAAACAAACAATACCGAGACAATTATATACGCGAGGTTCTTTTTTAGGTTATACGGGATGGGGTAATTTTTTTGCCCCCACAGGTACGAGAGCACCATCATGGTAGCATAGGCCACAAACGAGATCCACGCCGAAGCCATATAGCTGTATTTAGGAATGAGCAGCCAGTTTAAAATAACGGTTAATACCGCTCCTATCCCAGATATATATAAGCCATACCGGGTTTGGTCAGACAATTTATACCACACCGAAAGATTCATATAAATACCAAGGCTCAGATAACCGAACAATAAAGGCGGTACAACGCCAAGGCCCTGCCAAAACGGATTGTAAACTATATGATGTTTCACCTCATGCGTTTCTTTTCCTACTATAACAGTAGCCAGTATATCAACATTGGCAATGAGTGCTACACATATAACGGCCACCATAATTACAAAGTAGGTCATGATGCGGGCATAAGTTTCGCCCGAGTTTTTGTTTTTTGCATGGCTGAAGAAAAACGGTTCGGCGCCTAACCTGAAGGCCTGCACGAAAATACTCAGGAATAATGCAATCTTGGCGCAGGTGCCATAAATGCCCACATGCGTATCGGCAATACTTTGGGGCAGCATTTGCTTCAGCATCACTTTATCCAATGACTCATTAATGATGAACGATATATTGGCTATCAATATAGGCCAGCTGTATGCAAACATTTCGCTTAACATGGCACCGTCAAACTTCAGCTTCATTTGCAATATCTCGGGCAATAGCAATAATATGGTAAGCCCGCTTGCTATTGCGTTAGCTAAAAATACATATCCTACCCAATTGGGCCTGTACCAACCTGCCATCCACGCTCCGGATGGCAAATGGTGATTTATTATAAACGGAACGCCGAACAGAAAAAACAAATTGAGCATCAATACAAGGCCGATGTTTGAGCATTTGATAATGGCGTATTTTATGGGGCGGCCTTCTGCCCTGATACGGGCAAAAGGGATTACGCAAAAAGCATCAAGCACTAAAATTACAAGGAAGCACTTTACGTAAAAAGTATAGTCGGCATGATCTTTAGTGACGCCGGCCTGCATGTAATTGACAATAGGATTTAAAAATAGCACACAAAAAACCAGGAATATTACTGATACCATTATAACAACACCAAACGCGTTATTATAAACCTGCTGTTTGTTATCCGACCGTTTTTGCAGGTACCTGAAATAGGTAGTTTCCATACCAAAAGCCAAAATGGCGTTAATGATAGAAGCACTTCCATATACCGATGTAAAAACGCCATTAGCACTTACCGGCAGGGTACGCGTATAAATTGGCGTTAAAACAAAGTAGATCATCCGGGAAATGATAGTACTCAGACCATATATAGCAGTTTGCCCGGCGAATTTTTTTATAGTAGACAATGGAGATATTCGATTTAATGAGTTTGTGTTTAATTACAAACGCCTTTTAACAACCTCAAAATTACGATAGTTTTTCAATTCGCCTTCATGGCTTTCAACGGCATTTACCTCTGCATCCTGAGGGCCCTCGTTACACCATTCAAGAAACATATCAAGAAATGTGTCATCAGCCTCGGCTTCGATATACACATCACCGTTGGGCTCATTCAATACAAAACCGCGTACACCAAGCTGATCGGCAACCGCTTTGGTTGATTTACGGTAAAAAACACCCTGCACTTTGCCTTTAACTGTAATATTGAGATGTTTGATCATTAGATTTGACAGGTATTAAATTAAGAGCTGAAAGCGGAATGCTCAAAGCTTAAAGCTAACAACCCTACTGGTGCAAAGGTAACTTTTTTCCGGCTAAGCAACCTGTTTTACTTAACAAGCGTAATTACTACAAAACGCATTACATTTTATTTTGATTGATATAACTCTAAAAATCTATTTTATGAAAAAAATTATTTTTTCTGCCCTGATCATTGCTTTTACAGCCTTTTCGGCATTCGCTATTTTTGGCAACTGGAAAGTGAAAGGCGATGAAGCCCAGGTAACTTTTGAAGGCCACAGGGTAAGCGGTTCATTCGGCGGTTTAAAGGCCGATATCACATTTGATAAAGACCATCCCGAACAAGCTAAAATTTCGGCAACTATTGATGTTACAACCGCAGCCACGGGCTTTTTTATTAAAACCAGCCACGTAAAATCGGCCCTGGGCGCCGACGATTATCCAACCATCAGGTTCGAATCAACCTCGGTGTCAAAAAGCGGTAACGGTTACGTAGCCAGCGGAAAGCTAACAATGAAAGGCAAAACCAATCCCGAAGCCATCCATTTTACGTTTGATGAAAAAGGCAGCGAGGGTGTGTTTAAAGGCGATTTTAAAGTACAACCTCCCAAATATGGTATCGACAGAAGCGGCACACCGCCCGAAGTTACAATTCATTTGACAGTGCCGGTAAGTAAAGGATGATATCTGCACGAATCCCTGTATAGCTTACTTATAATTTAATCGAATTACACGAATGTTTCCTTTACGTTATTCGTGTAATTCGATCTGATTCGTGAAAATTAGTGTCAATTTATATCAGTTTCTTTACTTTGGTTTCGGGGGCGATCTTAAACCCGAGTAAAGGACGATATCTGCACCAATCCTTGTATAAATTGCTTATAATTTAATCGAATTACACGAATGTTTCCTTTACGTTATTCGTGTAATTCGATCTGATTCGTGAAAATTAGTGTCAATTTATATCAGTTTCTTTACTTTGGTTTCGGGGGTGATCTTAAACCCATCAAGGCCGCTAATCAGGTTCAGGCCCGGGGTTTTGCCTGCTTCAAGCGTACCTTTTTCATCGTCGATACCCAGGTATTCGGCTCCATTACGGGTACCCCATTCAACCAGGCGCGGTAAGCTTATAGAAGGGAACTTTTGTTGAATAGCACGCATCTCGCTCAGTAAGCATAATTTGCTGTTTGATGCAAGGCTATCGGTACCAAGGGTAATATTAAAACCCTGGTCAACAAAAAGATCAATTTTAGGTAAACGCCCCTCAATATAAAGGTTTGCATTAGGGCAAAAGCACCAGTTTATCTTCCTGTCAAACCGCTTGATGAAGTAAATATCCTTCAGGTTGGTACAGGTATTATGTACCAGCAAAACCTTTTGCTTGTTAGAGAGCAGCGGGATAATAGATTGTACCGAGTTACGGGCCTGCGGCTTGAAATAGGATATATCCATACCAAAATGCTCGTACAACTCTAAAAAAGCACCAAGTTTATACCGGTAAAATTTGTTCTCATCCTCACACTCCTGGTTATGGATACTGAGCAGGTTCTCATCGTTGGCATCGCTGTGCTTTTTAATCAGCTTAAATAGCTCTTTTGATACCGAATACGGTGCATGCGGGGTTATAGAACACGAGCCGGGCTTAAATTCACTAAGCAGGGCCAGCGCTTTTTCAAAAACTTCAGCAGCCTTTTCGGGCAAAAAACCAAAAGTTTCAACAAAGGTATGATAGTATAATTTGCTTTGTTTTTTCATCGCAACACTATTATTAGTATTGGAGATATCACCAACGGCTACAATACCGTTATCATACATTTCCTGATCGGCCTTAGCTATGGCATCAAGAACCTCCTGCTGATCGGTATTGCGTAAGGATTGAACGTCTTTTATAAAATTTACCAGGCCGCCTTTGGGCTTTACTTTATCTTTTAAATGAGAAAGTTCGGTATGGCAATGCGTATTGATAAATCCCGGGCAAATAACACCGCTTACCTGCTGTATTTGCCCGCCAGGGGACTTGGTATTATCGGTAACAGCTATGATCTTCCCCTGATCATCAACAGTAACTATTCCATTTTTAATCGGATCGGCATAAACAGGAAAAACGTAATCGGCTCTAAAACTTTTCATTAAAATTTAAACTTAGTATCGTAACACATAACGTTTTTCAAAACAATCTGTCCTGCAAAATAAGTACAATTAACTTTTAGTTATTGTTTTTTATTAGCCAAAAAGAATGACTTTAAAAAAAGATAGATTTTTTTAAATTTAAGTACTTTTGCACTGTGAACAATACAAAAGATAAAATTGACATCCGCAGCCTGAGCCTGAATGCTTTACAGGAGCATTTCATCCGTATGGATGAAAAAGGCTTCAGGGCAAAACAGGTGTATGAATGGCTTTGGAAAAAATCTTGCTTTTCTTTCAACGAGATGAGCAATATTTCAAAAGAACTCCGTGCTAAACTGGATGCGAATTTTGTAATTAATAATGTAAAAATTAATTCTTCACAGGTTAGTGCTGATAAAACTATAAAAAATTCTTTTATTTTACACGACAACCACTTAATTGAGGGCGTTTTAATTCCAACTCCCGGCCGTATGACAGCCTGTGTATCATCGCAGGTGGGTTGCAGCCTTACCTGTAAATTTTGTGCCACCGGTTATATGGAGCGCAAAAGGAACCTCAACCCCGATGAAATTTACGACCAGGTAGTTTTAATTGATCGGCAAGCCCGCGAAAACTACAATCAGCCTTTATCAAACATTGTTTACATGGGTATGGGCGAGCCATTGCTTAACTATGCCAACATGATGAAGTCGATAGAGCGCATTACCTCCGAGGATGGGCTTAATATGGCTGCCAAACGCATTACCGTATCAACAGCCGGCATTGCCAAAATGATCAAAAAACTGGGCGACGACCAGGTAAAATTTAACCTTGCCCTTTCCCTTCACGCGGCAAACGACGAAAAACGGAATACTATTATGCCCATCAACGAGCAAAACTCGTTAAAGGCCCTGGCCGAGGCATTAAAATATTACTACGCCAAAACCAAAAACCCGGTGACCTACGAGTACATTATTTTTGATGGTGTGAACGATGGTATCCAGGACGCTATGGAGCTGGCTAAATTTTGCAAACACCTGCCCTGCAAGGTCAACATCATTGAATACAATCCTATTGCTTTTGCCAGCTACATCAACGCCGGCGAGGATAAAGTTGAAGCATTTGCCGATTACCTCACCAAACAAGGTATTAACACGCACCTCCGCCGCAGCCGCGGCAAGGATATTGACGCTGCCTGCGGTCAGCTTGCCATCAAAGAAAAAGATAAACTGGCCGAAGTTTAAAAAATCCGTATTAAATTGAGGGCATGAAATTACTGCGTGCCTACCTTTCAGATTTTGCCGCCCTGCTGTTCCCGGAGCTTTGCCCGGCCTGCCAGGCAAGCTTGGTAGCAGGTGAGCATATCATTTGCAGCGATTGCCGCTTCAATTTACCTTTTACCAATTTTCATCAGCAGCCTGCTAATATTGTAGCCCAGCAATTTTGGGGTAAAATTAATGTTGAAGCCGCCTACGCGCTCTATTATTTTCATAAAGGAGGAAAGATCCAAAACCTGATGCACCATTTTAAATACAAAGGCATGCACCAGATCGGTAATCTGCTTGGAGCCATAGCAGGGGCACAGCTGGCCGCAAATGATGTTTTTAACACTGCTGATGTAATTGTTCCCGTTCCGCTCCATAAACGCCGCCTGCGCGAACGCGGTTATAACCAAAGCGCCTGCTTTGCTCATGGCCTTGCCGAAAAATTAAAGGCAATTGTTGATGAGCACAGCCTGGTACGTACGGTGGCCACTAAAACGCAAACCCAACGGTCGCGCTTTGCCCGGTTTGAAAATATGCAGCATGTATTCGCGGTTAAAGATGCGGCTGCACTTGAAGGTAAGCACGTTTTGCTGGTCGACGATATAGTAACTACCGGCTCAACACTTGAAGCCTGCGGCGGGGAGTTATTGAAAGTACCGGGATTGAAGTTGAGTATAGCTACAATAGCTTATGCGGTGTAGGAACATAATTGAGTAGAATTATGCTAATCATGTCATTGCGAGGGGCAACATGGGAATGAGCCAGGGGTGCGACATGGCAATCGCATACTATACAGGGCGGTCATGCTTACGTGCGATTGCCGCGCTATCGCTCGCAATGACATACGGGAGTTAAACAAACTCACCTCTAATCTTCAGTCTCTAATCACTAAACCCTACTGCTGCTGATACCTGCTTAGTTTATCATAAAGCACCCTCGGGTCAAAGGGTTTAAGGATGTAGTCATTCATTCCGGCATCGTTAATCTCGCCCATTTGGTTGCTGAGCATAGAGGCCGTAAGGGCAATGATCGGTAACTGCTGAAAATAAGTTTCTGTTTTAGCGCGGATAATGCCTGTAGCTTCCAAACCGCCCATTTCGGGCATGTGGATATCCATCAGCACTACGTTGTAGTTGCGGTTGGTTTCAACCTTTTCAATAGCTTCAATGCCGTTTTCGGCAAAATCAGCGCTGGCACCCCATTTCTTTAATATCTTATTAATGAGCAGGCGGTTAATCTGGTTGTCATCAACTACTAAAACATTTATTTTAAGTCCTTCTTCCACGTTATTACTATTTCTGTTTGACTGGTAATCTCCTTTTTTAAAGCCTATGGTAAACCAAAATGTTGATCCCTGTCCAGGTACGCTGTCAACATTTATGCGCGAGTCATGCAGTTCAATTAACCGCTTGCTGATAGCGAGGCCAAGGCCGGTACCGCCAAACTTGCGTGTAGTATCCAGTTCGGCCTGCTTAAACTGCTCAAATATAGTACCCAGTTTATTTGCAGCTATGCCTATGCCGGTATCAATTACTGCAAACCTGATGCGCACATCCTGTTCTGATTGCTGTATTACTTTCAGATCGATGGTAACTCCGCCTTTTTCGGTAAATTTAATGGCATTACCAACAAGGTTTAGTAATATCTGGATCAGCCGGGTACGGTCGCCCAAAATCACCTTGGGTATGGCCTCATCAATGCTTTTGCTAATATATATATTTTTTTCGGCGGCTTTATACTGCATGGAGCTTGTTATGCTTTGAACAAGTTCGGTTAAATCAACCCGCTCCTTCTCCAGCTCAACATTCCCGGTTTCGATCTTGGCAAAATCAAGCACATCGTTGATCAGTGTCATCAGGTTTTCGGCCGAGAATTTCAGAATATTAAGGTTTTCCTTTTGCCCATCAAGCGGATCATCCTCCAGCAACAAATGCGACATACCAATTACGGCATTCAGCGGCGTACGGATCTCGTGGCTCATTACCGATATGAACATATCTTTGGCGCGGCTCAGCTGTATGGCTTCCTCGCGGGCATTGATCAGTTCAATTTCAGCCTTCTTTTTAGCAGTTATATCAATGATAACCTCTATATATTTATCAACCTCGCCTTTGCTGTTAATGATCACCGAATTAATGACCGAGATCCACAAAGGCTGCCTGTCTTTCCGGTAAACCAGCAGGTCAACCTCAAATGATTGTTTATTGCGGGATAACTCCCGTGCCTTTTGGATAATAGATACGTCGGTAAGCTCCCCTTTCAGCACATCGCCAAGATGATTGTCTTTTACATCAAGCAAAGTATAGCCGGTTATTTGCTCAAAGGCTTTATTGACCCACTCAACCTTACCATCGCTGTTATTAATTACCACGCCACTGGCAGTACTGCTGGCCACTAATGAAAGCATGGTTACCTGCTCTTCGGTTTTCTTACGTTCGGTGATGTCAACCATGACAGCTATCTGCCTTTCAACACTACCTGTTTCATTAAATAAAGGGCTATTTGACAGAAAGATCCAAATTGGGGTTTTGTCCTTTTTATAAACTTTTATTTCAACTTCATATCCCCGTTTTTCCTCTACAGCTTTCACTGCCGCGTTAAACACATTAAGGTCGGTATCTTCGCCAACCAGCATAGTGCCAAACATTTTACCACGCATTTCGTCAAGCGTATAACCTGTTATACTCTCCAGGGCTTCATTCATCCAGACCACCTCGCCCGTATTACTGCGGATCAGGATACCGCTTGGCGATTTGCGGGCCGCGAAGGACAGGATCTCCAGCTCCTGTTCTATCTTTTTACGCTGGGTTATATCAATAATAACCCTGATAAATTTATCTGTTTGCCCGGCGCTGTCGCGAATCACCGAGTTAAATACCGAGATCCATACCGGTTCACCATCTTTTTTATCAATCAGCAGGTCTACTTCGTAGGATACCTGGTTGCGGATGGCTTCATCCAGCCGTTTTATCGCTTCGGCATCCAGCGGTACGCCTTTAAGCACATCGCGCAAACGCCGGTTCTCCACATCAGCCTGACTGTAACCCGTTATCTGCTCAAAAGCTTCATTGGTCCATATTACCTCATCGGCGGCGTTGCTGATCACTACACCACTGGTAACTTTACTTGCAACCAATGATAGTAATGCCAGTTCATTGGCCACCTTTTTCTGATAGCTGATATCGCGCCCGCTGGCAAACCATTTATCACTTTTAAAAGTTACCGACCAGCTAATGCATTTAATATCGCCCGATGGTGTTATTATATTTGCTTCTATTTCAAAATGGCGTTGCTGCCTGCCTAATCCGTTTTTCAGGACCGACAGCGATTTTGCCTGTTCTTCTTCGAGGAAAAAACTCCAGATGGGTTTGCCGATAACCTCAGTAGCTAAATAACCCAAAACCGGTTTGGCAGAGCGGTTAATTTGCTCGATTTTGAAATCCCTGTCCATGATACAGTGAATATCCGGCGAGCTGTCAAAAAGATCATGAAATTCCTGGTGGCTTTTCAAATTTCGCTCCAGTTCAAGCTTCTGTTTCCGGAGCAGCAGGTGCGACATGACCTCATCGGCCAGCGTACGGAGCGCATCACGCTGTTCGGCTGTGAGCTTACGCGGCTTTGTATCAATCACGCATAATGAGCCAAGTCTGTGGCCGTCCGGATCAATCAATGGGGCACCGGCATAAAAGCGTACGCCCATTTCATTGGCTATGGGGTTATCCTTAAATTCCTCGTCCTCTTTAGAATCGGTTATTTCAAGAAGCGCGTTGGATTGGATTGTGCGGTTGCAAAAAGCGTCGGCGCGGGGTGTTTCCCCCACGTCGACGCCGTATGTTGATTTAAACCATTGCCTTTCGGCATCAAGCAGCGATATCAGCGCCGCCGGTACCTGGCATATGTAGGAGGCTAAACGCGTAATAGCGTCGTACTCCTTTTCGGGCATGGTATCCAAAACATTGTATGATTTAAGCGCGGCTAAGCGCTTATCTTCTATACTTAATGGATCTTCCTGCCTTAGTGTCATTTTTTACTCTGAGTCCTTATCTCTGTACAACGGGAAGTCGTACATTAACTTGTGAACCCTTTTACGGATTTTCTTGATAGAATGTTCATTTTCAGGATCAGAAATTACGGCATCTATCAATTCAACAATATGCTCCATATGTTTTTCCTTCATTCCGCGGGTGGTGATAGCCGCAGTGCCTACACGGATGCCTGAGGTTACAAATGGCGATTTATCATCATATGGCACCATGTTTTTATTCACGGTGATATCGGCAGTTACCAAAGCATTTTCGGCAGCTTTACCTGTAATATTTTTATTACGAAGATCGATCAGCATTAAGTGGTTATCCGTACCGCCAGATATGATCTGATAGCCCAGCTTCACAAATGCTTCGGCCATAGCGTCGGCATTCTTCTTAACCTGCACAATATATTTCATATAGTTTTCGCTCAAAGCCTCACCAAAAGCAACTGCTTTAGCGGCAATGATATGCTCCAACGGACCACCCTGTGTACCAGGGAATACGGCCATATCCAATAATGACGACATCATCCTGATTTCGCCTTTAGGGGTTTTGATACCAAATGGGTTTTCAAAATCCTTACCCATCATAATTAAACCACCACGCGGACCACGTAAAGTTTTGTGGGTAGTAGTAGTAACAATGTGGCAATGCGGAAGCGGATCGGTCAATAAACCGCGGGCGATTAAACCTGCAGGGTGCGAGATATCGGCCAATACCAGCGCACCAACTTCATCAGCTACCTTCCGGATAAACTCATAATCCCAATCGCGTGAGTAAGCCGAAGCGCCTGCAATGATCAGTTTCGGTTTTTCGCGCAGGGCTACCTCTTTAAGCTGGTCATAATCAACCAGGCCGGTTTCTTTTTTAACCCCATAAAAATGAGGTTCATACAATTTGCCCGAAAAGTTAACAGGCGAACCGTGTGTTAAGTGACCACCATGTGAAAGGTCAAAACCTAATATTTTATCGCCCGGCTGCAATACAGCAAGCATAACTGCCGCGTTTGCCTGTGCACCAGAATGCGGTTGTACGTTAACCCACTCGGCGTTAAACAATTGCTTGGCGCGTTCAATAGCTATGGTTTCAATTTCGTCAACTACCTGGCAGCCGCCGTAATAGCGTTTGCCCGGTAAACCTTCGGCATATTTGTTGGTTGCAACAGAACCTGCAGCTTCCATAACCTGCCTGCTTACAAAATTCTCAGATGCTATAAGCTCAATGCCTTCTTCCTGGCGTTGCTGCTCTTCATCCAATAGCTTAAATATCAGTTTGTCTCTTTTCATTGTGTGTTTTTAACGGCGCTAAGTTACACAATTGATATAGATTTGAGATGTGAGATATGAGATTTGAGATACCGCAATGTTAAATTTTACTCAATAAAAAGTAAACATAATATTATTTGCCGCCCAGGTGTTTACAGCGAATAAATCGTCAGACCTAAACGCATAATTATTCTTTGAATCTCAAACAACTTCACCTATTGAGAAATCTGGATTTTATTTTTTCCATCACTTTATCATGTGCAATGCCCTCACCCCGATCAAGTTGTTCTTCGGCTTTTTGAATAGCCTGCTTAATTCCTTTTGGAACATCAGTCCAAAAATCAGCCTCCGATAAACTAACCGATGGCCTCCTCTTTTTTAAAACACTTGGCTGTCTCATATCACAAATCTAATGTCTCATATCTCTTTTGGCGAAATCCAAAAGTTATTATAACCCAATCCAATCTGGATATCTATCAGCTCCTGTTGCAACATTTCAAGCACCGCCAAAAAGTTATATACAAAATGAACTTTGTTTTCAGATTCTTTGGCGATTGCTTTAAAATCGAGCATTTTATTGATCTTGAGCAGATCGGCAACTGCCTTCTTTTGTTTTTCAATGGTGTAGGGATACTGTACTACCGTGTGTTTCACCTCCTCGCTGCGCCTGGTGAAATTGCGGATCATCCGCTCATAAACAACCATAAGGCGGTAAAGGGTTAATTCGGATAACTCTTCGCCGGGGACGGCTACTTTTTCAACTTGTTCGAGGTCATGTTTGATATTGCCGCGCTTTTCCTGTTTAAATCGCTCATCTTCCATAGGCCTGATCTCTTCACACACCTCTTTAAACTTTTTATACTCGATGAGTTTCCTGATCAGGTTTTCTTTGGTGTCCGGGTCATCGCCGGCCTCTTCGGTGCCATAACGCGGCAACAGCATTTTGGCCTTAATGCGCATAAGTGTTGCAGCCACGAAAATAAATTCGCTGGCAATTTCCATATTGAGGCTGCTCATCTGGTGCAGGAAGTGCAAAAAATCATCGGCAATTTTGGCTATCGGGATATCGTGGATATCCAGCTCATCACGCTCAATGAAAAACAGCAGCAGGTCAAACGGGCCTTCAAACTGGGGTAACCTAATGGCAAAACTATCGTCGGTCATAAAATCCGGTCAAAAATAAACATTTCGGCCGGATTCATCGCAGTAAGAATTAAGCTGCAAAGCACAGACTTTCAGGTTTAAAAACAAACAATCCACTGCTTCTGTTGATCATCATAATATGCCTTAACCAAACTGTCTTGTTTGGCATATCCTGTTTGTTAAGTAATTTAATATCTTTATATACCCTGAATGTAACAATAAATAGTTTATTTTGCAGGTTAAATATCCTTACGAATGTCAATGCAGGTACCGGCCGGGAATTTATTACAAAAAATAAATTATCCATCTGATTTAAAGCTACTTAATGAAACAGAGCTTGAACAGGTATGCAAGGAACTACGCCAGTATATTATTGACGTAGTATCAGTTAATGGCGGGCACTTTGCCGCCAGCCTGGGTGTGGTTGAACTTACCGTAGCGCTACAATACGTACTTAATACGCCATACGATCAGTTAGTTTGGGATGTTGGGCACCAGGCTTACGGCCATAAAATACTTACCGGCCGCCGTGATGAGTTTCACACCAACCGTATTCATGGAGGCATCAGCGGCTTCCCAAAACGTTCGGAAAGCATATATGATACTTTTGGTGTAGGCCATTCATCAACTTCTATATCTGCCGCATTGGGCATGGCTGTTGCCTCTCATTATAAAGGCGAAACAGACAGGCAGCATGTAGCCGTAATTGGCGACGGCTCGATGACCGCAGGCATGGCCTTTGAAGCACTTAACCATGCCGGCATTGAAAACTCCAATCTGCTGGTGATTTTGAATGACAATAACATGGCCATCGATCCTAACGTTGGTGCATTGAAAGAATACCTGACCGACATCACCACGTCAAAGCCATACAACCGCTTCAGGGACGATATTGCCCACGTACTGGCCAAACTATCATCCATTGGCCCGGATGCCTTTAAAGTAGCCCAAAAACTCGAAAAAAGCATTAAAGGTACCCTGCTTAAACGCAGCAACTTTTTTGAAGCGCTTAAGTTCCGTTATTTTGGCCCTATTGACGGGCATGATGTTAATCATCTGATAAAAGTTTTAAAGGACCTGCGCGATATTCCGGGACCTAAATTACTGCACTGTATCACGGTGAAAGGTAAAGGCTATGCCCTTGCCGAAAAAGACCAGACCAAGTGGCATGCTCCGGGCTTGTTTGACAAGATCACCGGCGAAATCAAAAAAACTAAATACGACAAGCCTCAGCCTCCTAAATACCAGGATGTGTTTGGGCATAGTATCATTGAACTGGCCGAGCAAAACCCTAAGATCATGGGTATTACGCCGGCGATGCCATCAGGTTGTTCATTAAACCTGATGATGAAGGCCATGCCTAACCGTGCGTTTGACGTAGGTATTGCCGAGCAGCATGCGGTAACTTTCTCCGCCGGTTTAGCTACCCAGGGGCTCGTTCCGTTCTGCAACATTTACTCCAGCTTTATGCAGCGGGCTTATGACCAGGTGATCCATGACGTAGCCATACAAAAGCTCAATGTAGTATTTTGTCTTGACCGTGCAGGATTTGCAGGGGCAGATGGTGCTACTCACCATGGCGCTTATGACATGGCCTACATGCGCTGTATCCCCAATATGGTGGTATCTGCCCCCATGAACGAGGAAGAACTGCGCAACCTGATGTTTACTGCCCAGCAGGAAAACATGGGGCCATTCGTGATCAGGTATCCACGTGGTAATGGAGTTATGGTTGACTGGCAGCGTCCGTTCAAAGCCATCCCCGTAGGCAAAGGCCGTAAGGTTTGTGATGGCGATGATGTGGCTATCCTGTCTATTGGCGCTATCGGCAACGAGGTGATTAAAGCCACTGCCGAACTCAATGCCGAAGGTTATAACCCGGCCCATTATGATCTCCGCTTTGTAAAACCGCTTGATGAAGCTTTATTACATGACGTATTCAAAAACTTTAATAAAGTAATTACCGTTGAAGACGGCTGCATTGAAGGCGGCATAGGTAGCGCGGTACTTGAATTTATGGCCGATAATGGCTATACCAATATCCAGGTTAAACGCCTGGGTATCCCTGACAAGTTTATTGAACATGGCGACCAGCCCGAACTATGGGCCGACTGTGGCTTTGATGCCAACGGTATAGCCAGGCAAGTACGTAACATGGCTGAGAAACGCAATGTGAATACGATAGCGTCGTAATGCAAAATTGTTATTACGTACAAAACATAAAAAGCGACTGATGGTCGCTTTTTATGTTTTGTTAAAATTCTTTAATCATGCAGGGCTCAATTTAATGAACTTTATAGCTCGCCAAATCATTATATATAGCACGGAATGAACTGCGGATACCAAAGGTTAACATCGATGTTTTATCATTGAACTGGTTGTTCTTATCACGGCGTACCAGGCCGCCAAGCTCAAACCTTAGGTTATACTTGGGGTTAATCAAATAGGCTACTTTTCCCTCCAGGTAAACCATATTGGTGGTTAGGCCCTGCCCGGTGTAATTGCCATATACCCTTGCCGGGTCACGATAACCCTGAAAGGGGTCCTTACCATAGTTCAGGCCATTGATATCAAGCCCGTAATGCCCATAGTCAAGCTCCCCTGAAAAATCAAACCTTTTATATGAATAGTTAAGCAGTCCAACTACCTCGCGGAAATTGGCGCCCCAGGGATGTCCTATCGGCTCGCCATTTTCAGTGTAATTGATTACCGAAGAACGCTCTGAATAGGTATATGGTTTAACATTATTTGTCTCGAGCAAATAGTTTAAGCCTTTAACATTAAACAGGTCAGCCCCCCTTACACCCAATTGAAATCCGTATTTATTGCGCGAGCTACCTTTACTTGAAAAGAAGCTTGAAGACTCAAACTCGTCAAGCGAAAACTGGCCATAAGCCGTGATGCCATCAGTTAGCTTATATTTAGCTGTAAATCCTATCAAAGCATTATCGGGTGAGCCATTTGAAGCTTCAACAGGCCTTAAAAATATCACCGGGTTGATGTAAGTAAAATCAAACCCGCGTTTATGGCCTAAATCATCCTTAGCAGCCCATATCACCGCGTCAAAGAAACCGAGTGATAACCGGTTAGATACGTTCCAGTCTAAATAGTGAAATACACCAAATTTTTTCCTGTCCCCGTTATCTACTTTTACCGAAAGCGGGTCATTAAAATAAGTCCACATGGCCATATAACGCACATTGCCCAGCGTAGCCGTTAACTTGAAAAATGGGTAGGGCGATGCATAATCAGATAATAATAATGACCGGTAGCCATCGCCAACAAAGGTTTTATCGCGCCCCGCGCTGATGTTCAAAAACTTTATCGGTGTATACGAAACGTTAGCCGTGATATATGACCAGCGGTATTCATTGCCGTAAATACCGGCGTAGGCCTGTCCGGGGGCTATGCCAACCTGGTTAACGTAGGTTTGTAAATAATTAGGTAATACCGCGCGGTTTTCATATCCGGCCACATTATACGAAAAGTTTTTTCCGAAGGTACCGCCCAACTGGATCCCAAGTGTACCAAAATTGGTGTTCTTTTTCCCTGAGAAATCACGGCTCAGATTGAAGTCGGGCAACAGATCGGCATAGAAGGTGGAGTTGCTGCTTTTAACATCAATCTGATGTTCATTAAAAAAACGCCCTTTAATATCGTTTAAGTTCATCAATGAGTCATAGTGAACTTTCAAAAGTGAGTCATCAACCATAAATGGTTTTAATGAACTGTGTACCCTTGTTTTGGTGGAATAAACATCCTCATTTAGTTTCTGATAAAACTGGTAGTTATAAGGTTGATATATTGACTGGGCCTTCGCAAACCCGCTTATCAAAAGCAGTAAAATAATGCTTGTAAATATTCTCTTCATATAATGGTTTATATGGTTTTATACTTGGTTATTCAAAATAATTAGGCGTGCTAAACCCACCTTTTTTCAGATATTCATCTTTTTTTACCAGCTGCAGATCTGCCAGTACCATATCCGTCACCAATGCCTGCAAATCATATTTTGGTTTCCAGCCGAGCTTGTTATAAGCTTTGGCAGCATCTCCAATTAACAGATCAACCTCTGTCGGCCTGAAATACCTGGGGTCAACTTTTACAACAGTTTGCCCAAACCTCAAAGCCTCCAGGTTCAATCCAAGCGCGATGGCCCTTTCCTCATCAATATCAATGATCACCCCACGCTCGTTCTCGTCCTTTCCGCTAAATTCAACTTCGATACCCAACTCCATGAAAGCCATCCTGATAAAATCACGGACGGTGGTTGTTACACCGGTTGCTATTACAAAGTCTTCGGCAGTTTCCTGCTGCAGCATCAGCCACATCGCCTCTATATAATCTTTGGCATGCCCCCAATCGCGCTGTGCCGAAAGGTTGCCTACATACAAACAGTTTTGCGAGCCAAGGGCTATTTTTGATGCTGCCCGGGTAATTTTCCGGGTAACGAAAGTTTCGCCCCTTACCGGGCTTTCATGGTTAAACAAAATCCCGTTGCAGGCATACATACCATAGGCTTCGCGATAATTAACTACAATCCAGTAGCCATATAGTTTTGCCACCGCGTAAGGTGAGCGTGGATAAAAGGGCGTAGTTTCATTTTGCGGCACAGCCTGTACCAAACCATACAGCTCGGATGTGGAAGCCTGGTAGATACGTGTTTTTTTGGTGAGATCAAGAAGCCTTACTGCTTCAAGAATACGGAGTACACCAACACCATCAGCATTGGCGGTATATTCGGGGGTTTCAAAGCTCACTTTTACATGGCTTTGTGCTGCAAGGTTATAAATTTCATCGGGCTGAACTTCCTGGATTAGCCTGATCAGATTTGTTGAATCGGTGAGGTCGCCATAATGCAGACTGAATTTAACACCCGACTCATGCGGGTCATGGTATAAATGATCTATCCTGTCGGTATTTAATAAGGATGAGCGGCGTTTAACCCCGTGTACCTCATAGCCCTTCTTCAGCAAAAATTCTGCTAAATAAGCGCCATCCTGACCCGTTATGCCTGTTATTAAAGCCTTTTTCATTAATTATGACCGTAGATATATTAGGTAGTACAATAATATCCAATTTTATTGTAATTACTCCTATAACGCTCAATATATAGGTTTAGGCAAGGCGTTATACTACAGTTTAAAGAAAAAATATCCGGCCTAAAAAGTTTTACAAAAGATTAAATTCCGGCAACGGTATCTTCCAGTTCCCGGTACCAATCTGCTCCGTATTTACGGATGAGCGGATCTTTCAAAAATTCGTGAACGCGTACTTTCAACTCATCCCCAAATGAACATGCGGGGCTGCAGATACTCCAACGGTCATAGTTTAAAACATCAAACTCGGGATAAGATGTTATGCGGATAGGATATAAATGACACGATATGGGTTTTTTCCAATTAACGGCACCTTCTTCATACGCTTTTTCAATACCGCATTTAGTAATGCCGTTTTCCCATATTACATAGGCGCATTCTTTGTTGGTATCAACACAGGGCGTAGTATAATCCCCTTCAAAATCGGTAACGTAAACCCCTTCCTTTTCAATGGTTTTGATCCCTTTCGCGGTAAGGTAAGGCTTTACTTTAGGATAGATCTCTTTCAGGATATCGAGTTCATCGGCATTAAGTGGCGCGCCCGAGTCACCTTCAAGGCAGCAGGCACCCTTGCATTTATTTAAATTACATACAAAATTCTCTTTTACTACATCCTCGTGCAGTAATACATTGCCAACCTCAATCATTATCTTTTTTTAAATCAATCTTTTATAGGGTTCAAAGGATATTTAAGTCCTGCAGCCGATTTCAGGTCCATTGTTACGCTGCCTATCAGCACTTCAACGTGGGCCTTTACCGGGATCCTGTTCTTATCGTTGGTAACCCAAAGGTACAACTTGCTGTTTTTCCGGAAAATGCGCCCCGGAATAATTGCCGGGCTAAATTTAAGACAATTAAACTTACCAAGCGAACACTCAACCGTTTCAGTGCCAACATAGGTTATTTGCATACTGTGAAACCCGTCTTCCAGGAAATATTGCAGATCAAAGGTATCGCCCTGGTGCAGCTTTGAAACATCAATGGCCCGCGCAAAATAATAAGCCGATACAAAATCAAAGGATTCACCTTTATACCCGAATGTTCCTTTATTTGCCGTTACCTTCTTGTCTTTCTGATCGAACGTAACATTGTCGGTATGCCTGTATTTACCTTCGCGCCTGTTTTCTGTATAAAAATAGGGCATCAACGTTGTTTGATCTACATATGATTCATAACGGTTGCGTACCTTGTAAAAAAGGTCGAAAGAGCCGGCGGTTTTGCCTTCGGCCACGAGATGAAATGTAGGGCGGTCATTATATTTCTTATCGCTGGCTTCTACCTTTATGGTGGCTTCAGCTGCAGTAAAAAAACCGTATTTCATCTTGTAGTCCAGTTGTTCACCTGCTTTAAAGATCGACTCATTGATCTTTTTCAGTTCCTGGGCAAATCCGCCCTTGCAGCAGGCTATAAAAAGCAGTACAGTAAAAAAATATTTATTTATCAGCAGTTTCTTCATTGATTAATAGCCCTTTTTAGCCGGGCTTGTGATATGACAACTGCTATTATAAATGGTTTAAACTTGTTTTTATTGCGTGCTGCCAGTTAAATACTTAATCCTTACGCTTATAGATGGGTACTGTTGAACAAGGCTCACCAAACATGAGGCTTTTAACCACAGCACTCAGCTTTTTAGTCAGCTCAACATAAGCAGATACCGGCACTTCGGTATCGCCGCAACCTTTCAACACAATCCGCTGTCCACGGTATTGTTCAAAATCCGCTTTGGCTATTTCCTTTTCAAAAAGTACAGTTTCCAATACCTCTTTATCGCCAAAAACAATTTCGCGGGCGTAAGGGGCCATCCGGTTGGCCAGCAGCATATATGCCCAGGCTGGTACAATAGCATCGGCGGTACAGGTGATACCTACATTTTTACCCTCATATTGCGCCCAGTCATGTTCCTTTATAAAGTCTCTGAAATCTTTCTCGCGAAGGATCAGGCCATGGAACAGGTTATCTTTAATATCATAAATAACGCGATCGCCGGCAGGATAAAAAGAAGCCGGGTCTAAGGTAACGAGGCCGCTCTGAGCCACCTTATTTATTATGTTTTCCTGGATATCCATATCTTTTATATGAAAGCTAAAAGCTGAAGGCATAAAGCCTAAAGCCGCTTAGCTTGATTATCAATATTTTTATAAGCAGCTGAAAGCAGAACGCACAAAGTTTAAAGCTAATACTACTTAACTGCTTTATATAAAAGCCTAACAGACCGTATATAAACAAAAAATCCGGGAACGGCTTAACGCTGATCCCGGATGCAAATTTACTTTAAATTTTGTTTAGAAGAATTTCGCCCTGTTATCTTTTACAATTGCATTATCTTTTAATGCATCGAGCACCTGGCCTTGTGAACGTTGTAAAAGCGCCTGGTTAATTTGTTCTTTTTGTTTAATAGCGTTGGTTAGTGCCGGCGGGTTAGTGAAACCATTAACCACATATACATAAACACCTTGGGCACCATCAACAGGCTTTGAAATTTTGTTGATTGCCGAACCAAAGATTGAACCGATAACTTTATATTCTGCCGATTGACCTGGGATAATAGGATTGGCAAATACAATGTTTTCAACCGGAACTACCTTGCTGCCTACTTTTTGGGCAACCTGGTCAATTGAAGTACCGCCGCTAAGGGCTGCGTCAAATTTCTCTTTCAATTGTTTGGCTTTAACCTCGTTGCGTACCATTGGCTCAATTTGCTTTTTTACAGCCTCAAGAGATAAGGTACCTTTAGGTTTAATTTCGGTAAGGCGGCTTACTATATACTGGTCGCCTACGGTAAATACTTTATCAGTAATATCGCCTTTTTCGGCTTTGTAAGCCCATCTAACCACGTCACGCGCGTTATCCAGGCCAGGAAGACCAGAAGCTATCGCGGTAACATCTTCGGCTGTACGGGGTTTCAAACCTTCTTTTTTAGCTTCTGCTTCAAAATTATCAGGTGTTAATGAGGCCAAGAATGCCTGGGCTTTGCTGTAAGCTACAGTTTGGGTTTTGCTGCTTGCAGTTAACGGCTTATCAACTACACCAACTTTAACCAGTTTAACAGAACCTTTCTGATCTTCAATCTGGATAACGTGGTAGCCAAATTGTGATTTCACAACAAGGATATCGCCTTTATTTGCTTTATAAGCAGCATTGTAATATTCAGGAACTAAATTGCCCTGACCTGCCATTGAGCCATTGGCATCAAATGAAGGAATTTCACCGCCCTTTACCGCGCTGCCTTTATCGGCAGAGAAAGCTGTTGCAAGTTCGGCAAATGATTTACCGCCCTGGATTAATTTTTTAATTGAGTCGGCTTTAGCTTTAGCTTTTTCTTCACCGCCTGCCGACGCAAGGTCGATCAGGATATGCCTGGTTTTAACCGAATCAAACGTAGTTTTGGTATCAACCAGCTTAGCTATTTTGTAGCTGCCGTTTTCAAGGTAAGGACCATAAACAAAACCTTTAGCCGCGCTAAACATGGCAGTATCCAGTTTAGGGTCAAGGCTGCCTTTACGCTGGTAAGCCAAAGGCGCTTTGGTTTCGGCATTGATTTGCACAAAAAGCGAATCGTTAGGAGTAGTTTTGAATTCATTGGCTAATTTATCAGCTTGTTGTTTAACTGCCGCCGAGTCTTCTTTTGAAGGAGCTGCGTTAAAACTAACGTATTCAAAATTCCTTAACTCCTGCGGAGTTTTAAATGAAGTTTTGTGTGCATCATAATATGCGCTGTAATCAGCATCGGTTAAAGTAACTTTAGCATCAGGGATTGAAGCATAATCAAGCGATACATATTTAAAGTTAGCCAGCTTGTTTTTTGCTTCGTAATCATCTGTAGCTTCAAGCGAGTTTACATACAGGCCGTTGGTAACCAAAGTCATGTATTTAGTAGCTTTTTTAGCTTCTATCAGGTCGATCACAAAATCGCTCCATGCTTTTTTCTGAGCAGGGTCGGCTTTGCCTGATTGCAGGTAGGCTTTGAACTGATCATACCTGCTGCGATCAAACTGACCGGTTTGCTGATCGGCAAACTGGCGGGCTATCTGCGGGTCGGGATTATTATCACCGATCATTACGTTCATTTCATCATCACCAACAGTAAGGCCAAGTTTTTCAATTTCTTTGCCTATCAGCAACTGGCTTAAATACTGGTTCCAGGTAGTTTCCTGCAGATAGCTTGCTATTTGCGGAGAGATACTTTGTCCCTGTTGTTTAAACTGTGCAGAGTTTTGCTCCAGCTTTTCGTTGAATTTGTCATAGGGCACTTTTTCGCCGTTTACAACGGCAAGCTCGTTACTATCGTCCCTGAAAAAGGAACCGCCCGATCTTACAACTTCGCTCACAATAAATGCAAGCAGCGCGAAACCAATAAAGAATGCGAGAATCTTCCCCATCCTTTCGCGCAAAAAACCCATTATACCCATATTACATTTATAATTATTCTATTCTTTTTAAGAGGGCGCAAGATACAATTTTTAACAAAATTCTATAACACAAAATTTTCGTTAAAAAAAGTCATTATTGTGTCGCTTTTTCATCAACATGAAACAGCCCGGTGCTGCTTTTAAAAGTAGGGTTTAAAAGCTTATCATCACTTTCAAAGGTATTGCCATTCATGACATTACCGCCGCTAAGTGTGGCCTGAACAGGTTTATTGGAGTAAACCCGCTTGGTTACCTGGTCCCAAAATAATTCGTTTGATTTAAAGGTTTCCCCTTTGGCGTTGGTTGCAACTACGTTGCCATGAAATTCGATCAATTTTTCCTGCTCACGCTGGATACCTGTGTCGGCAATGATATCACCGGCAAACTGGCCAGTTCCCCGATCATAGTAGTCGATCTTTACGCCTTTAGGCATAATTTTATAAGGCTTCTTGATCTGGTATTCGATCATCAGCGGGGCAGTAAGATGGATCTCCACTTTGGCCGAATCGCTCATGATCAGATCAAGCCCCGTAGTGCGCCGGGTTACCGTATCAACCTCATTAGCCGAAATTTCCCTAACTTTTTTCAGGTCATTTTCGCACGAAGACAGGAAAGCCGCCATTGGCAACAGTAACAGGCATAAAGCCGGTATGTTAACTGCAGGGCGGCTCATAATAGCGAATTAGTCGAATTTATACTTGGTAAACCACTTATCGTTAAGAGTAAAGCCAAGGTGAATATTAACGTAGTTTTCTTTAACCAAACCGTTAACCAACGAACCGCGCTGACCTATTTCTGCCGCGATATTAATTTTATAGTAGCTGCCGTTATTTGAGCGTAAAGGCAAGCCAACACCTACAGTACCGGCATAACGTTTAATAGTAGTACCGTTAATGTGCATATAGGTTTGATCATATATAGCACCTATGCGGTAATCAACAGTGGCAAGGTAATTTCTGATGGTTGATATGTTTGGGGTATACGAACCACCAATATTGAAAGTTTTACTATCCTGTAAACCCTGGTTTACGCCGGCAATTGACAAGTCGGACCATTTGCCCATGGAGTAATCGGCACCAACCAAAAATTTACCATCACTTTGGAAAGAGATCCCAAACCTGTTGATCTGCGGTAATTTTAGTTTTGATTTAGGACCGGTTGTGCTAACCACGCTATCGGCAGCTATGTCCTGGTTTCCGTTTGCATCGTTAAAGTACTGGCTAACAATAAAGCTGCTTTGCGTGTGCAGTTTTGTACCTGCAGATGCCGAATAGCCAAATACAAGATGCTTGGTTTCAGAAAAATCAAATGAATACTGCAAGCCGTAATCATAGTTGATACCACCAATGGCATTGCTCGATTCAATTTTTGAGTTGATGGCACCTGCCAGGCCAGGAATTTCGGTAGTAGCGATATCTTTAATATTACCAAATATGTACGATACGTTTGCACCTAATAACAAATGCTTACCGATGCCAAAACCATATCCCAAATATGCTTTTGATAAACTACCATCGCCGCTGTAACTGTAGTTTGTTACGTTGGTATCGGCAGGTGAACCCGAGGTTCCTAATTTATTCACCGTTTTTTTAAAATTATAGCCGCGCTCGCTGTATGGCAATAAACCAAAACTCAATGCCGAACGTTTTGAAGTTGGAATAGCGAAAGCGATGTGGTTAAGCCTGAAATTGCTGTTTTTTTGGCTTGCCGAACCGGTTTGCGACAGATTTAAAAAGTTTGCATATAAGCCAACATCAATGGTTGTAAGATTAATGGCACCGTATGAAGCCGGATTTATTACGTTGATATTGTTAAAAAGGCTTATCCTGTTTGTAGCTACAGCTATACCGCCCATACCTATGTTTTGGCCCATCAGTTGAGGATCAATATCACCAATACCGTAACGTGAATATGGAGAGCTTGAAGTTGCCGTTGATTGCGCATATGCTGAAAAAGAGGCAACAGCCAATAAAAGTGTTATAAAAAACCGGGTATATTTAATCATTATGCTTTTGTATAGCTGCGTTTAATCCTTTTAAAACCAAATATGGTTCAATTTTTATGTAGCGGGCAAAGATGCTATTTTTCAATAGAGTATCAAAAAAAATGCTGTCGCCCCCGCTTAGTATAATGTTCAGTTGCCCCTCGCCGGTTTTATAACTTTCAATAAAACCAGTAAGCTCATATTTTATTCCGTTTTGTACTCCCGAACGGATGGCCGTGGTTGTATTGTTTCCGTATGGCGTATCAAAACCGGCATCGGGTTCAATAAGCGGCAAACCTGCCGTATAATTGTTCAAAGCCTTATAACGCATATTTAAGCCCGGCGATATGCTGCCGCCAAAATAATTTCCTGCGGTGTCGACACCATCATAAGTAATGGCCGTACCCCCGGTTATTACCAGGCTATTTTGCCCCGGGAACATATGATATGCACCAATAACAGCTGCCAGCCTGTCGGGCCCAAGGGTTTCAGGGGTTAAATAATGGTTATTTATTCCGCTTGTCATTAATGTATTAAAATGCGTCAGCGAAATTTTTTGCCCCAGCCCGGCCTGCCATGCTTCTGTATTTTTTTTTACCGACGATATGATTGCCTTAACAGGATGGTATTTGTTAAGCAAAGCATCCAGTACCGGCACATCAATGGTTTCATATTGGCTAACCTCAAGTATTTCATCCAGTTTAAAAACCGCGATTTTGATGAGCGTATTACCAATATCGATAACCAGGCTGGTCATCAGGCCCTAACTATTGATAATATTGATTCAAAAATAGCTAAACCATCTTCATTGGCTAATAAGCCATCGGCAGCACGTTCCGGATGCGGCATTAAGCCAAATACATTCCTGCCTAAGTTTGTAACACCTGCAATGTTTTCCAATGATCCGTTAGGATTTGAGTCGGCAGTGATATTGCCGGCCTCATCGCAGTACCTGAACATTACCTGATCGTTATCGTTAAGGGCTTTGATCACATCTGCATCAGCAAAATAGTTGCCTTCACCATGTGCTATCGGGATCCTTAAGGGTTGCTGCGGATCAAGCTGAACGGTAAGTAATGATTGAGTTGTTTGCGGTTTTAAGTAAATGTTGCGGCAAATAAATTTGCGATTGGTGTTGTGCAATAGCGCACCTGGCAACAAACCGGCCTCGGTCAATATCTGGAAGCCATTGCAAATACCCATTACATAACCACCTTTGGCAGCAAACTGGATAACCTCCTGCATAATTGGCGAAAAACGAGAAATAGCGCCCGAACGCAGGTAATCGCCAAATGAAAAACCACCGGGTAAAACAACAAAGTCAACACCCTGCAGGTCATGATCTTTATGCCATAACCTTACCACTTGCTGACCCATCACTTTCTCTAATACATATATGATATCCTCATCACAATTAGAACCGGGAAATATAACTACTCCAAACTTCATCAGAATTATTTTTTAAATTGAGGTTGAACCTAAATAGCTTATTATATAGTTTCAGGCTACAAAACTAACATAACCGCCGAAATAAGGACGAATGTAAAAGTTAAAATTTGTTAAACTGAAAGTAAATGATGCTGATAAACAACAACAAATACAGTATTTCATAAAACCAGCGCTTGGTTGCATACAAAAAATAATAGGCAAAAAACACCGTTACCGGCACTGCACAAAGCAAAAAATGGCTCAGGCGAAATTCCGAATTGAGATAAAATGAAAGCGCTGTGATCAGAAAAATTAAAAACAAAAGCTGGAATGTTTTACGGATCTGCACGTAGCTTTTAAAGAAATTTTGCTGCAGCTTAAAAAAACAAAGCACTAATATTACAATAACCGGCACCAACAGCAGGTAGTTATAGGAGTTAATACTGATATGATCGGGAAATTTTTTGCCTAAGGGTGACCAGATATGGCTAAACCGGGGCAGCATATCATTCATAAAATAAATAACCGCAAGGAAAAAGAACACGGTTACATACCCTAATATCGAAATAACCCATTCGCGCCAGTTAAACGGCCTGAATATCATAAGCGCTATCCATATAACCAGGAACAAATAAATAAACGGGAAATAAACAAGCGACCCCACCGCCACGATCAAACCCAGATCGTAAGTTGTTGACTTAACATCCTCCCCCTTATACAGGTTGAATAATTTAAACAACATCCAGATGAGTAAGAAATTACATAAAAGCGGGGCGCTTAAAGTTAAAAAGGGCGTAAACAAGCCCGAAAGCGTGATATACATCAGCGCCGGCAAAAAGGTTGGCTTGCCTAATAAATTATGATGATTAATTAACGAATTAAGCAATAAAGCCTGTATAAATACAAGCCCGCCGGCCAGTATCACATTAAGCAGCGGCGAAAACGCGTATTCATATTTTACGGGTACCAGCAGCCGTGCAAAGGGTTCTACAAAAATAAACTCAACCTTTTCGGGAACCTGCACCATGAAACCTATCCGCAGTACGAACAGCAAAATAGCCAGCCATATAATATTAAGGGGATTATAGTTCCTGAAAAGATTGATCATATGCGCGGCCGTGTTTGCGGTTGCAAAATTAGCAGAAAAACCGCTTAAGTTGCAATGCTTTACTACCTGGTATACTGCTTTACCAGTTTATCAACAATAGCGGCGGTTTCATCCGGAAAATCAACTACGATCTTTTTACTGTCGTTGATCCAGTGGTTTAAATGGCCGTTAAACTTATCATTTATTTCGCTCACCACCGGAACCCCCAACCTGGAGGCCGAAAGCGCGTTACACTGCTGTTCGTATTGCCCTTTCATGGGTATCATCATTACCTTTTTCTTTAAAAACAGGGCCTCGGCGGGGCCTTCAAAACCGCCCCCGGTAAGCAAACCGGTACAGCTTGCCAGGCTTTTGTTAAAAGCTTCATTATTTACGGGGAAGATCTCCACATTTCCCGATTTATAGGCCTGCTTTTGCCGTTTTGAAAACACCTGCCATTTAACCTCTCTTTCGGCACTTAAATATTTCAGCAGTGTTTTGTCATCATAAGCCGGCAGGTAAACTGTATAATGGCCCAGGTTGGAGGTTTCCATCTGCCTGATCTCGCTCCGGATTACCGGGGTATTGATAAAAGTATCATAGCGCTCAAAATGGAAGCCTACATGATAGGTAGTAGGCGAATAGTTTTTTAAAAGCCATTGCGCAAAAGGATCTTTTTTTTCGGGGCGCGGTGTTTTAGGTGATACAAACGAACACTGGTGACTTAAGGATACCGACGGTACACCCCGTAATTTACAAGCCCAGGCACTTACAGGTTCAAAATCATTGATGATGAGGTCATATTGTTTCAGGGGAAGGCTCCGCAGATCGCGCTGAAACTGGCGCAGGTTCATGATTTTCCAGGTAGCCCAGTTATCCACGCCGCCGTTGGTACCAAATACAAAGCTTACACCATGAAAGCGATATTTCAGGGGTTGTGATAATGATACTTCAGCTTCGGTGCCGCTCACCAGCAAGTCAACCTCGCCGTATTGTTGCAGCAGGGGCACAATTTCCCTTGCCCGACTTATATGCCCGTTACCTGTTCCCTGTATACCAAACAGTATCTTCATTAAAATAAATTCTTTCAAAAGGATGATGATCGTACCGCGCAGATACAGCGGACACGCTGATTTGTCTGCACCAATATTCAGGGGCTTAATTTAGTAAAGAAAAATGTTTTCGGTAAGTAATTTAATCGTGTTCGTGTTTAAAGCGCTCCAACAAGTTTTTAACATCGAGCATAGCATTCAGATCTTCCGAATCGGTTTTATCATCTTCATCAGCATCTGTATTGAAATCATCCGGCTTGTATTTAAACACTTCCCATTTGCCATTGTGATATTCAAGGGCGCTTAAACTTTCTACCCAATCGCCCGAGTTGAGGTAAAGTACCGAGCCTATATTTTGTGTAGACGTAATTTCCCTGATTTCGGCATGGTGAATGTGACCGCAGATCACGTATCCGTATTGTTTATCGACAGCCAGATCGGCCGCGGTTTGCTCAAATTGGTTAATGAATTTTACCGCCTCCTTAAAACTGGCTTTCACCTTTTGCGAAAAGCTCATTTTTTGCCTGCCAATAGCGGTAAGGAACCAGTTTACAAAACTATTGATCAAAATCAATGTGTCATAACCAACCGCCCCAAGTTTAGCCAGCCATTTGGAGTGCTGCATGGTAACGTCAAACACATCGCCATGAAAGATCCAGGCTTTTTTGCCATCGATATTTAACACAAGCTTATCAAGCAGCTGAAAAGTGCCCATGTTAAAATCGGTAAACTTGCGCAGCATTTCGTCATGGTTGCCCGTTAAATAATAAACCGGGATGCCATCGGTAACAAACTTCAGAATGCGGCGCACCACTTTCATGTGCGCTTCGGGCCAGTATGATTTACTAAATTGCCAAATATCAATAATATCGCCGTTAAGGATAAGGATTTTGGGCTTGATGCTTTTTAAATATTTAAGCAACTCTTTTGCGTGACAGCCGTAAGTACCAAGGTGCACATCAGATATTACTACAATATCAACTTCGCGTTTTGCCATTAAATTAAGGGGGCTATTTTACAGGCCGGCAAGATTAGCCGGAAAACAACATTTTCATTAATAAAGCAACGATTACTCGTCGTCCTCATCTTCGTTAACAGTCAATTCATATGGACTTGCATAGAAGCAGCCAACCAAGATCAGCAACCCTATAACTACCAAATAAGCATACTCAAAATTCATCACAAAGATTTTTACAAATGTCTGAAATTTAACATTATCCTACTGTTAAGACTACATTAAATATAAAAGGTTACTTTGCTGTACTAAATTTATTTTTGATCCTGTTAAGTTGTTTCAAGTGGTGCTGTAAATGAATGCGGATAAATTTAAACCATTGCCTGGCATTAAGCATTCCCATACGCGGGTGCTTGTATCTGTTAGCCGGCGATGATTCGGCAATGAGTGGCATAGTAGTTTCAATCCGTTTGCGGCATTTGATGATCAGGTTTTTGGCATCTTCCTTACTGATCTTATTGGCAGCCATTTTATCGCTTACCGCATTGGGGACTGTTGTTTTAACCGGCGGAAATTTACCTAACAACAGCAAGATCCGGCCCTCCCAATTAATACCTTTTTTAGTTGGCTCGCAATTGCCGTGGGTACAACGTTCAAGCGCGATTGATGAGCCCAGCGTAGCCTGCATAATATGGCTGTAAACCTCAGCAAACGACCAGCCGCCATCCTCCGGGGTAACATCAAACAACTCATCGGGGATAACATCCAGTTGTTTGCGGTATTCATCAAGGGCTGCATCAATAGCTTTACGTTCTTTGGCGATACTCATAAAAGTAAAGTTAACTCTTTTAAATGAGCAATCTGCACCGGCACATCCTGAGGCTTTTCCGCATTAAAAGGATTAAAATATATGGCATCCATCCCAAAACCAAGCGCCCCGCGGATATCAGCTTCAATGCTGTCGCCGATCATCACACTTTCTTCTTTCGATGCCCCGGCCAGGTCAAGCGCATGCTGAAATATGGCCTTATCGGGTTTGTTCACACCTACATCTTCGGAGATGATGATATGCTGAAAGTATTTTGCCAGATCGGTCCCCGCGATTTTTATCCGGGTTGAATCTTTAAACCCGTTCGAGATCAGGTGCAGGGTATATTTTGATTGCAGGTATTGCAGCGTTTCGTGCGCATGCGGAAACAGGTTGGTTTTGGTAGGGCAAAGTTTTACATAAGCATCTTCAAAATCAAGCGGCATCAAATCCGGGTGCAGGCCAAGATCAGTAAAAGTTGATTTGAAGCGGGCCTCGCGTAACTCATCTTTAGTTATCTCACCAATATGATACTGCGCCCAAAGGCGGTGATTATTACGGGTGTAAGTTTCGATGAACAATTCGGCAGATTGCAGGCCAATTTCGCCAAGCTGGTGAATAACATATAACTCATGCAGGGCCTCTTCGGCATTTTTATCGAAATCCCAGATGGTATGGTCGAGATCAAAGAAGATGTGTTTATACTTTATATCGGATTTCGGATGTTCGATTTCGGAATTAATCATTTTATGTCGGATTTCGGATGTTCGATTTCGGAATTTTTTTATTTCCTATTAATAAATCGAAAATTCAAAATTAAAAAATCTTAATTACTAAATCCGAAATCGAACATCCGAAATCCCAAATCAACTACACTTTTTCCCCAAATGCCAGGTCGCCCGCATCACCCAAACCAGGTACAATATAAGCTTTGCTGGTCATTTCGTCGTCAACGGCGCAGAGCCAGAGTTTGGCTTTTGGGAGATTGGCTTTAACATGCGCCACGCCTTCGGTGCTTGCAATTACAGCGGCAATGTGCAGCTCCTTTATTTTATACTGAGCCATCAACTCCTTACAAACCGATACAATACTTTGCCCGGTAGCCAGCATGGTATCGCACAAAATAAAGATCTTATCATCAAGGTTAGGGGTTGAGATATGATCCACCTGGATCAAAAAGCTGCCGTTACGCTTCACCTTGCGATAAGCTGTGATAAATGCAGAGGGCGACCGGTCGAAAAACTGCATAAAACCCTGGTGAAAAGGCAGGCCGGCGCGCAATATAATACCCAGCACCGGTTCATCGGCCGGTATATTAACACTGGCTGTACCCAAGGGGGTTTGAACTTCTTTGGTTTCGTAATGTAATGATTTACTCAACTCATAAGCCAGTATGGCTCCTAACCTTTCCTGGTTCTGCCTGAAACGTGCCTTATCCTGCTGAATAACGGCATCCCGTAATTCGGCAAGGAACTGGTTGGCAATGGTATTGGTTTTATTGAGGATAAAAATCATGCTTAAATTTAAGCGTTTTTGAGCAATAGTATCACTATTTGTTTATTAAATGTCATACCGCACCATGGGAAGGATAATAAATTTTGAATATATGTAGTTAACTACGTAGATTTGTACATAAATATTAAAGTTATGGATACTACACCTGTTATCAGCTCACTCAACAATACTTATTGCCAGCAGATCATTGATATCATTTTACCAATTCAGCAAATTGAATTTAATGTGCCTATCACGCTTGAAGCCCAGCCCGACCTGCTTGATATTGAAACCAATTACCACCAAACCGGCGGAGATTTTTGGGGAGCGATATACAACGAACAACTTGTTGGCACCATTGCACTTATTGCTTTTGATAATAATTCGGCGGCCATACGCAAAATGTTTGTACTTAAAGAATACCGGGGAAAGGAGCTGGGCATCGCGCAGTTACTGCTCAATAATCTTATTGATTATTGCAAACAAAACAACATTGCCCACATTTATTTAGGCACTGTTGAGATGCTGAAAGCGGCCCATCGGTTTTATGAAAAAAATGGCTTTACCCGCCTTGCCAAACAGGATTTACCTGAATCATTCCCACTTATGGCTGCAGATACCATTTTTTATGAGTTACATTTGAACAATTAACAGCGGTATGATGAATGTTATTGACGAATCGGGAATTTTAGCAATTTCAACAAGGTTGCAGCGCCTGGCCGAGCAGCTGCGCAAGGAAGGCGTACTTATTTATAAAGCCAGCAATATTGATTTTGAACCCAAATGGTTCCCCGTTATTTACACTTTACATTTTAAGCCCCTTTTAAGCGTGGTGGAAATCGCTGCCGAAATTGGTTATACCCATCCTTCCACCATCAGTCTGTTAAAAGAATTGGAAAAAGAGAAATTGATCCGATCAAAAAAGGATAAGGCCGATGAAAGGAAGCGTCTTATCATGTTAACAACAAAAGGCCAGGAACTTATTGTGCGCATGAAACCTGTTTGGGAAATCATGAAAGCGGCCGCCGCGGAAATTGCCGACACCCAAAACAACCTGATGAAGGCTATTATTGAAGCCGAAGAGAAAATAAAGCAGCAGAGTTTTTTGGATAGGGCGTTACGTTTAAAGGCAGAAATGTAATTTATCACCCCAAATCCAACAATGTTGACATACGGTTGTCATTACCATGTACTTATTTTGATTTGCAAACCCTGTTTCTGGATTATTTGTATTTTTACATAACAACATGGATTTTCAATTAACATCTCAATATAAACCAACCGGCGACCAGCCTGAAGCTATAAGGCAGTTGGTTGAAGGTATCAACAACGGCGACCCATATCAAACCCTTTTGGGGGTTACCGGATCGGGCAAAACCTTTACGGTTGCCAATATTATAGCACAAACGCAAAAACCTACGCTGATCCTGAGCCACAACAAAACATTAGCGGCACAGCTTTATGGCGAGTTTAAGCAGTTCTTTCCCGAAAACGCGGTGAACTACTTTGTGTCTTACTATGACTATTATCAGCCGGAGGCTTTCATCCCTACCACCAACACCTACATTGAAAAGGATTTGCAAATAAACGAGGAGATAGAAAAGCTTCGTTTACGTACTACTTCGGCTTTAATGTCGGGCAGGCGCGATGTGATCGTGGTATCGTCTATATCCTGCATTTACGGTATGGGTAACCCCGATGATTTTGCCGACTCGGTTTTCAAATTTGCCGTAGGTACCCGTATCAGCAGGAATGCTTTTTTACATCGCCTGGTCGAAATTTTATACGCCCGCACCACTGCCGATTTTAAACGAGGAACATTCAGGGTTAAGGGTGATACCGTCGATATTTTTCCGGCTTACCTGGATTATGCCTACCGCATCTCCTTTTTTGGCGACGATATTGAAGAGTTAAGCGCCTTTGATATCGGCACCGGTAAAACCATCGAAAAAATGACACACATGGTGGTTTATCCGGCCAACCTGTATGTTGCCCCCCGAGAGCGTTTCCTGCAATCTATCTGGGCTATACAGGAAGAGCTGGAAACCCGCAAAAAACAGTTTATTGATGACGGCCGTTTCCTGGAAGCCAAACGGCTGGAAGAAAGGGTTAATTACGACCTGGAAATGATCCGCGAGTTGGGTTACTGTTCGGGCATCGAGAACTACTCCCGCTTTTTTGACGGGCGCAAGCCTGGTGCAAGGCCGTTCTGCTTGCTCGATTATTTCCCGGAAGATTACCTGATGGTGATTGACGAAAGTCACGTAACTGTTCCGCAGATCAGGGCGATGTATGGAGGTGACCGTTCGCGTAAAATCTCGCTGGTTGATTATGGCTTCCGCCTGCCGGCAGCTTTGGATAACCGTCCGCTTAATTTCCAGGAGTTTGAAAACCTTGCCCCGCAAACCGTTTATGTAAGCGCTACTCCCGGCGATTTTGAACTTGAAAAATCAGGTGGTGTGGTGGTGGAACAGGTAATCCGCCCTACCGGTTTGCTTGATCCCGTTATTGACGTTCGCCCGGTGATAAACCAGGTAGATGACCTGCTTGACGAAGTAGATAAAACTATTAAAAAGGGAGACCGCGTACTGGTAACCACCCTCACCAAACGCATGGCCGAAGAACTGGCCAAATACATGGACCGGCTGGGCATTAAATGCCGCTACATCCACTCGGAAGTGAAAACCCTGCAGCGTGTAGAAATTTTGCGTGGCTTACGCCTCGGCGAATTTGATGTATTGATAGGCATCAACCTATTGCGTGAAGGATTGGATTTACCGGAAGTATCATTAGTAGCCATTTTAGATGCGGATAAAGAAGGTTTCCTGCGGTCAGAACGTTCACTGATTCAGACTATTGGCCGCGCTGCCCGAAACGATCGCGGCCGTGTGATCATGTATGCCGATACCATAACCGATTCGATGCAGATCACGATGGACGAAACCAATCGCCGCCGCGAAATTCAGATTGCGTACAATACGCAACATGGCATTACACCGCTAACTGTTGGGAAAACGCGCGAGGAAATTATGGAGCAAACCTCGGTGGTCGACTTTAAAGGCGGTGTACAGCAGGCTTACGTGGAAACCGATACGCTGACCCTTGCCGCCGATCCGATAGTTCAGTATATGACCAAAGCCGACCTGAAAAAATCAATCGACAACACCAAAAAAGATATGCTTGCCGCCGCCAAAAACATGGATTTCCTGCTGGCTGCCAAACTACGCGACGAAATGTTTGCTTTGGAAAAAATGATGGAGGAGAAGTTTTAATTTGAAAATTTATTGATTTGAAGATTTGAAAACGACAGTCCCCACATTTTCAAACCTTCAAATTGCTTTATCTTCAAATTAAAACAGCGTCAGCTATCCTCAAATCATAATAAAACATTTTTACCGTTATATACCTTATATTTGTAAGCTCAAAATTAACAGTATGATTCTTATTCGTTTCCTGATCATATCTATCTGTATATTATACATTATCCGCAGCCTGGCGCGTTACCTGCTGCCGTTCCTTTTTGAAAGTGTTGTGAATAAAGCCCAACAGCAATATCAACAGCAACAACGTAACTACAATGAAGGCCCAAAACCTGATGGAAAAATCAGGATCGACCATATCCCGCAGCCTAAAAAAGGCAGCGTGCCCGACAGTGAAGGTGAATTTGTTGATTACGAAGAAGTAAACTAAACCTAACCAATAAATCATGGACACCAACCCTGTATTTAGAAGGCGCCAAAATCATAACAACACGCCCGAGTCAATTACGCTTATTATCACTAATGTGATAGTATTTATTGTTGCCACTCAAATTTTTGCCAATTGCACTAAAATCAGCACTTTTTACTGGGTGATCATGGGGGGGCTGGGCGTTTACAACTTTTTCAACATCCGCAAATACCGCGAAGATTACGGCAAGGCGCAGGTTATTGCTTACGTAATATCTATCATTGTGCTGATTGCCATGTTTTTCCTGCTGCGCAGCCGTGCGCAAACCTGTTAAGTTATTCCTTAACAAAACTTATAATTCCTATTCTCATTGTAATTTCTATTTTTGAGGAATATAATATCCATTTCAAAAAACTTAAATGAATAACTGGTTTAAGCGTAACGGCATTCATTTTGCCATAGCTGCAATTTTTTTAGTGATCTGCTTTATATTTTTAACCCCGGCTTTCCAGGGAAAAACATTAGGCGGCAATGACGTTACAAGGGCTCTATCAACCCAAAAAGAAATCAACGATTACAAAGCTAAAGACACTACGATACTCTGGACCAACCAGATCTATGGCGGCATGCCCACCTACCAGGTGTGGGCACCTTATAAAGCCAATTTAACTACATGGGTGGTTACTGCCATAAATTACACTTTCCCAACCCCTGTTGGTACAGTATTGTTATTCTTATTAGGTACATACTTCCTGTTTATTGTGTTAAAGGTTAATCCATGGCTTGCAGCGGCAGGTGCAATAGCGTTTACCTTTTCATCATATAATATCATTTTGCTGGTTGCCGGGCATGCTAATCAGGCCTTCGCCATAGCATTTTTCGGGCCGATACTTGCGGGTATCATCCTTACGCTTCGCGGCAAGCATTTACTTGGTTTCGCGGTTACAGCCTTGTTTCTTGCGTTAGAGATCAGGGCCAACCACATACAAATGACGTATTATTTGATGCTGGCCTTATTGATCATGGTGGGTATTGAACTTTACCATGCTATCAAAAATAAAACCCTCAACAGCTTTCTAAAATCGCTGGGGTATATAGCGGCGGCTACTCTTCTTGCGGTTTCTGTAAATGCATCCATATTATGGAGTACTGCCGACTATGGCAATGAAACCATCCGTGGCAAATCAAATCTCACAAGGCAAGCTGCAGAGCCCAATAACGGTTTGGCACGCGATTACGCCTTTGAATGGAGCCAGGGTGTTGGTGAATGTATCACTTTCCTTATTCCTAACGCTTATGGCGGCGGCGAACAAGGCTCTACCGATCCGGACTCACACGTAATCAAAGCGCTTAATGCAAGTGGAGCCGACCCTAATCAGGTTACCGGCATTTCGGCCAATTATCTACCCTTATATTGGGGTAATAAACCATTCACCGCCGGCCCATTCTATTTTGGTGCAGTAATTTGTTTGCTGTTTGTATGGGGTTTAATGATTGTTAAAAACCGTATTAAATGGTGGTTGCTTGGTGCTGTGGTTTTAACTACGCTATTATCATTTGGCAGAAACTGGTCTTTTCTGTCTGATCTGTTCTTTAACTATTTCCCGCTTTACAATAAATTCCGGGCAGTTGACTCAATATTGGCAATTGTAGGTTTCTGCTTTCCAATCCTTGCTGTATTAGCAGTAAACGAAGCTATTATAAATGAAGATAAAGAAAGCCTGTTTAAAAAACTAAAAATTGCTTTTTACATTACTGGTGGCCTTGTCCTAATTGTGGCCGTGGTACCTTCATTACTGTTATCTTTCAGTGTTAGCGAACAGCAAGCCGGCGTTATTGCACAAATTGGTCAGGCCCTTAAAACTGATAGTTCAGCCCTTACCCGCGCTTTAATTGCCGACAGGGAATCGATAGCACAAGCAGATGCTATCCGGTCACTTATATTCATTGCCATAGCATTTGGTATTGCATGGGCATTCCTTAAAAAGAAGATCAATCCAACTGTTGCATCGCTTGCTTTCCTGGCGCTGATCCTTGTTGACCTTTGGGGTATCGACAAACGCTATTTAAATCACGACAGCTTTGCGCCAAAACAAGACAATGAAACACCACAGCCACGCGAGGTTGACCAGTTTATCATGAAAGATAAAGATCCTGATTTTAGGGTATTTGACGCCACACAATCAATCAAAGGCGATGGTCTTACACCATTTTTCTACAAGTCATTGGGTGGTTACTCGGCAGCAAGGCTAAAACGCTGGGAAGAGCTTGTTGATAATCAACTAAGCAAAAGCATTAACCAGGATGTTTTGGATATGATGAACGTGAAGTACATCATTAACGCCGATCCAAAAACACAAAACGTAGGCATGCAGGTAAACCAAACCGCCTGTGGCCATGCATGGTTTGTTAAAAGTATTAAATATGCCGACAATGCAGACCAGGAGATGGTAGCCATCAGCAGCTTTACACCAAAAGATGAAGCTATTGTTGATAAACAATACAAAAGCATTATCGACGAAAAAACTTTGGGAGCAGGTGCCGGCGAAGGCAAAATTGAGCTTACCAGCTACTCACCCGATCATATGGTTTATACAAGCGGTTCAACTGCCTCACAAATTGCGGTATTCTCTGAAGTGTACTACAACAAAGGCTGGAAAATGTATATCGATGGTGTTGAAAAACCTTATTTCCGTGCCGATTATCTATTACGTGCTGCTCAGATCCCAATCGGCAACCACAAAATTGAATTTATTTTCCACCCGGCATCATATTACACCGGCGAGAATATTTCATTAGCAGGTTCAATCTTATTGGTGCTTGCCTTAGGCGGTGCTGCTTATACCGAAAACAAAAAGAAAGCTCCGGCTGCAAAGCCAGCTGATAAAAAAGCTTAAGCAATTTTATATTCAAAAGAAAAGCGATGGGCAGTGTTCATCGCTTTTTTTGTGGAATTTATTCAATCAGTTATCCCTTATATTAGCGCAAGTCTTGAGCGGAGAGATGGGCGATTGCTGACTTGTGCTTTCCGATATGTATCGTCCTAAAATAAGTTTACAGATTAATTGATAAATCCTGCTATAGGTTTACATTACACACATGGCCAGAGAAGGGCGCCAGAGAAGAGCATATTATTGCATTTGATTAATCATTCGTCCTTCTATTCTTCAACCAGTACCAGCCCAAATTAAAGGCGATAACAAAATGGTTTAAAACAGTCGGGATCAAGCCATAATTCCGCTTCATGATCTCGAAACGCTCCATCAAACTTTGACGATGCTTTTTCTTCGACATGCCTCCTACCAGGTATTTGGCAACGTACTTATTAACGTTAACGATCTTTTTAGCTTTTTTTGCCGCGCGGATTATCCAGTCGATATCTGAACTCAATTGATATCTTCGGTCATAGGGTTCTGCCAGCGACCGCCTGATATAGATAGCCTGGTGACTAATGCTCATGCCATATTTAAAACCACGCCAGGTAAACTTTGCGGGTGCTTTGTGACGGCGCTGCCCTAAACTACTCCCGTCATCGGCTATCATTTCTGTTTCGCCATAATAAATGTCGGCATCCTCTGCAGCAGCAAAAACCGCGGCAACGGTTTCGTTATCATAAAACTCATCTCCCGAGTTCATGAAGATCACATAATCGCCGGTAGTTAAAGCAAGCCCTTTATTCATGGCATCATAAATGCCCTCATCTTTTTCGCTGATGAATTTGGTTATTTGACTTTTATACTTGTCAATTACCTGTAGGGTACCATCATTAGATAAACCATCGACAATAATATATTCAATATTAGTATATGTCTGATTAATCACCGAGCGGATAGTACGCTCAATATCTCTAACATTATTATAAACAATGGTGATAACGCTTAGTCTTGGATTAAACATTATTCCCTCCCTTACTCAGTAATTGTCGATAAACTTCGATATGTTTTCTGGCTATTACTTCTTCCGAAAACCTATCCATAATGGTTTGCCGGGCCTGGTGGTTCAACTTGTCCTTTTCAGGATGTTTAATGATCCATTCCATCCCATCAGTAAAACTTTCGGATGAACGATAGGTGGCAAGGAAACCACTATACTGGTGCCGCACCATATCCGGGATGCCACCTGTAGTAAAAGCGATTACGGGTGTACCGCAACTCAGGCTTTCCATTACGGTGTAAGGTAAATTATCCTCAAGCGAAGGGATTAAAAAAGCATCGGCCGCGGCGTAGTGCAGGGCCAGTTTCTCATCGTTATTGATGGTTCCTAAAAAGCTGGTTTTAAAAGGAAAGTCAGGCAGGTTTTCCGTACCCCGGTTGCCGAACACCACCAATTCTATCTGATCGGTTTCTGCACCTAAACGCTGTCTTAATAATTCCATACTTTCCAACAGATATTGGGTACCTTTATGCAGATCTTTACGCGATGGCATAAAGCCACTTAAAAAGATAAATTTATCCGTCGGCAAGCCTGCTTTGGCTTTCGCCTCCTTTTTGTTTATCGGCTTAAAAACATCCGTTTCCAGCGTATTTGGAATATTGCTTGTGGCTTTGCTCCGCATCAAACTGCTTTTCTTTACAGAATCTTGCATCCATAAACTTGGGGCGATAATGTTGAAGTCGAGTTGCTGATAAGCCTTATTTTTTTGCTGCCAAATGCGGTGCGAAATATCATCATCGGCAGAGTTGATCAGCAGCGGGCAGTTACCGCATTGTTGCTGGTAATGATCGCAGGTATAGCGTACATGGCAACCGCCGGTAAAAGCATTGCTATCGTGAAAGGTCCACACCACAGGCTTGCCCAGCTTTCTAATTTCGGCTATATGTTTAGGGTCCAGAAAACCGTGATTAATCCAATGCAGGTGAATGATATCGGCTTTTTTCACATCGGGATGATTAACTACCGAACGGCCAAACCAGGTGAAAGAAAACGGGGTACGGCTATCGGGTTTTAAAAAGCGTTTGGCCAATATCCGTTCCAGGATAATAGTAGCGGCGGCGTATGATTTTTGAATGATATTACCGTTAAAAGTCTTGATATCAGGATTATTTCCAAATTTATAATGTACTATAATTTTAGAATCGATATTTTGGCTAAGTAATGCCCGGTTAAGGCGCATGCAGGCCCTGCCCGCGCCGCCATTACCGTCATACGTATTGAGGTGCACCACTTTTAACATGGCTCAAAAATACATTTATTCATAAAACTTAAACCATATGAAGAAACTATACATCGTATTGTTTTTGGCAGCACTGTGCCAAACCAGCCTTAAAGCCCAAACAACCGGAAGCTATTTTACATCTAACCCAACCCTAACACCCGATGGCAAAACTGTAATTTTCAGTTACGAAGGCGATCTTTGGAAAGCCGATATCAACAGCACAGCCGCCACGCGATTGACCGCCATGCAGGGTGAAGAAACCAGTCCGCGGGTATCGCCCGACGGGCAATGGCTTGCTTTTTCATCAAACCAGTTTGGCAACAACGATGTATACGTAATGCCCCTCGCCGGCGGCGATATCAAACAGCTTACCTATAACGATGCCGGCGATAACGTAGATTCCTGGACCTGGGATTCGAAATCCATCTACTTCAACTCAAGCCGTTATAATGGCTTCAGCGAATACAAAGTAGCAGCTACCGGCGGCACCCCCGTTAGGCTGTTTGGTCATTATTTTAATACCATACACGGTGTTGTTGAGCATCCGCAAACCGGCGAGCTATTTTTCAGCAATACCTGGGAGAGCATTTATTTCCCCACCCGTAAGCACTATAAAGGCGCTTACAATCCCGATATTCAATCATACAATCCTAAAACCAAAGCCTATAAAAAATATACCGACTGGCAGGGCAAGGATTTCTGGACCACCATTGATCAAAAAGGCAACATCTATTTTGTATCCGACGAGGGCAACGAAGAATATAACCTGTATGCCTTTATCGATGGTAAAAAAACCGCGTTAACCCAGTTTCCCACCTCTCTCAAACGCCCGCAGGTAAGTGCCGATGGCAGCAAAGTAGTGTTTGAAAAAGATTACCAGATTTTTGTTTACGATGTGGCATCCAAACAAACGCAGAAGCTAGGCTTAAACCTGTTCCGCAATAATGTAGTGCCTAAAGACCAATCGTTTGAAACAGGCGGTAAAATTGAAGGAGCAGCATTATCACCCGATGGCAAAAAGCTGGCTTTTGTATCCCGCGGCGAATTATTTGTAAGCGATGCCGAAGGTAAATTCGGCAAAAAACTGGAGCGTAATACCAGCGAACGCATTACCGAAGTAAGCTGGATGAGCGATAACAAAACCCTCATTTTTGGTCAAACCCTGGGTGGCTATCCTAATTGGTACACCATAACAGCCGACGGCAGTGGCGCCGAAAAACAGCTTACCACAGATAAAGGCAGCAATCGCCTGCTGAGCATGAATAAAGACCGCACACAAGCCATTTATCTGAGCGGCCGTAATGAACTGAAACTTTTGGATCTGAAAACACTCACATCAAAAACTATTGTTACCGATGAGTTTTGGGGATTCTACAACCCTCCTCCGCGCTTTTCGCCAAATGGCGAGTACGTGGTATACAACGCTTACCGCAATTTTGAGATGGACGTTTTTGTTTATGAGATAAAAACCGGGAAAATACTGAACCTTACCAATAGCGGTGTTACAGAATCGGCGCCATTCTGGTCGCCGGATGGCAAGTATATTTATTTTTCATCATCCCGTACACAGCCCGAGTATCCTTACGGCTCAAAAGATGCCCACGTTTACCGGATGCCTTTGCAAAAGTATGATGATCCTTTTAAGATGGATAAGTTTACGGCCCTGTTTAAAGAGGAGAAAAAAGACGACGATAAAAACAAAAAGGATAAGGACAAAAAAGCGTCTAACAAAAAGAAACCTTTATCTGAGCAGCCAACACCTAAACCGCCTGCCGATATTGTTATAGACACCGAAGAACCGATGAAAAGGCTGGAACGCATCAGTCCGGAGTTTGGCCAGGCCCAGGGACCTTACGTGATTCAAAAAGGAGATAAAACATTGGTATACTATGCCTCAAACCATAGCGAAGGCAAAGGGGCACTTTACCGTACCACCCTTGAAGCTTTTGAAAACCCCAAAACTGAAAAAGTTGGCAGCGGCGACTTCGGCAATTACGACATTTTTGGCAATGGCGATAAATATTTTGTACTGGCCGGAGGCAATATCTACACCCTAAACATCGATGCCAACAAAGTGGATAAGTTAGATATCAATTATAGCTTTACCCGTAACATGGCCGGGGAATTTACACAGATGTTTGATGAAACCTGGGCGGGACTGGATGAAAACTATTACGACGGCAATTTCCACGGAGCCGACTGGAAAAAGGTTCATGACAGCTATAAAACATTTGTCCCTTATATTAATAACCGGGCCGACCTGCGCCTGTTGCTGAATGATATGCTTGGCGAGCTCAATTCATCGCACCAGGGCTTTTACTCAAACGGCAACGAGGAAAAGAAAACCTTCAGCTACCGTACCATGGAAACCGGAATTATTTTTGACAATGATTCACCATACAAAGTTAGCAGTATAGTCATCCATAGTAATGCCGATAAAGCAGGTATCGATGTAAAACCGGGTGATGTCCTGAAAGCAGTGAACGGCGTCACGGTTGATGAAAAACAGGACCGTAATTATTACTTCAGCAAGCCATCGCTTGATAAAGAAATTGAACTGACCTTTAACCGCGGCGGCAAAGATATTAAAGTGAAGCTTCACCCTGAATCGACGGGCGATCTGTCAGGCAATCTTTACGACGACTGGATCAAGACCAATGCTAAAACAGTTGCAGAAAAGAGCAAAAACCGCATCGCCTACTCATACATGAAAAACATGGGCGATGGCGCCCTGGAAGATTTTCTGGAAGATATGGTTGATGATGCTTATAATAAAGACGCACTTATCCTCGACCTGAGATATAACACAGGCGGTAACGTGCATGATAATGTGTTGCGGTTCCTGTCGCAAAAGCCGTACCTGCAATGGGCTTACCGCGATGGTAAAAAAACACAGCAATCAAACTTTGCACCGGCGGCCAAACCGATCATCCTGCTCATGAATGAGCAAACCCTAAGCGATGGCGAAATGACCTCACAAGGCTTTAAACAATTGGGCCTTGGCAAGATCATCGGCACCGAAACTTACCGCTGGATCATTTTTACCAGTGGCAAAGGTTTGGTTGACGGATCATTCTACCGTATCCCGGCCTGGGGCTGTTATACGCTTGATGGCAAGGACATTGAGAAAACTGGTGTATCACCGGATATTTATGTGAAGACTGATTTTACCGATAGATTGGAAAATAAAGATCCGCAATTGGTTAGGGCTATTGAGGAGATTTTGAAACAATTACCTCCCGCTTCATCAAAAGCAGAAAAATAACCTGTTCATATTTTATCGAACTATTTTTTAATCTTAAATTGGCTGGTCGTTTATCATGGCCGGCCAATTTTTTTCCTAAACAATCGCAAAATGTCTGAAATAACAAACATCGAACTAAATGCAGAAGAGCCTGAAAACATTGCTCTCGCTCCGCAAACAGCCTATCCTAACGTAACATCTGTTGTAAAGTTATTTTTCGTGTATCTTGTTTTTCTGATCATCGTTGCAATAATCGCCGGCATCATATTTATGAATACTCCACAAGAATTTCCGGCTGTGAAATCGATATTCAAAGTATTGATGAATGCTGCTCCCATACTAATGGCAATACAGTATACTTTAAAAAGGAGTGAAAAACAACAAGGTTATCCATCAACCATAAATTATAATAAAATCAAGGGGTGGCTTATCCCGGTATTGATCATAGCGGCAGCGGCATTCTCAATCGTCTTAGAACGAATTTCAGTATTGCTACCAATGCCACTGAAAATTCGCGAGATATTTGAGCGGATGTTCACGAGAGATATATTCTCTTTCATGAGTGTTGTTATTATAGCTCCAATCATCGAGGAAATATTGTGCAGGGGCATTATTTTAAAAGGGCTTTTAAAAAATTATTCGCCTAACAAAGCTATATTCATTTCTGCGATCCTTTTTAGCGCACTGCACTTAAATCCCTGGCAGGCCATTCCAGCGTTTTTCGGAGGTTTATTTTTAGGTTGGATTTATAATAAAACGCAATCCGTAATTCCGGGAATGATTTTTCATGCTGCCATAAATACTACAGGATTTGCATTTTTGTTTTTAGGGAACTCCAAACAAGACCTACCTGATATTTTTGGAAAGATGTATTACCCGGTTCTGTTGATGTCCGCATTAGTTTTCACTGTATCATGCATCTTCATCAACAAAAAAGTGAAGGTTGCCGTAACCAACCAATCTTTAACCACTAACCTCCAATCACTTATTTAGAACATATCCAAATAACATTTGTATAAAGCACTAACAGCTTTCAAATGTTATTTTTTGTAAATTCGCCGCTCTAAGGCCGGATAACGGGCTTAACGTCAATTTCTTTTACTTTTCACCTAAAAATCAAATACAAATGGCTTTTGATTTAGATATGATCAAAAAGGTTTACGACCGCTACAGCACTCGCGTTGATGCTGCCCGTAAAGCGACCGGTAAACCCCTAACTTTAACCGAAAAGATTTTATATGCCCACCTTAGCGAAGGCGATGCTCAAAAAGCATTCGGTCGCGGGGTAGATTATGTTGACTTTGCACCAGATCGTGTAGCTATGCAGGATGCTACTGCGCAAATGGCCCTTTTGCAGTTTATGCAAGCCGGTCGCCCGCAGGTTGCTGTTCCATCTACCGTACATTGCGATCACTTAATTCAGGCAAAAATCGGCGCTGTTGAAGATTTAAGTACTGCTGTTGACGTTAACCGCGAAGTTTATGACTTCCTGGCTTCAGTATCTGATAAATATGGCATTGGTTTCTGGAAAGCCGGTGCAGGTATCATTCACCAGGTAGTGTTGGAAAACTACGCTTTCCCGGGTGGTATGATGATCGGTACTGACTCACATACACCTAATGCAGGTGGTTTGGGTATGATTGCTATTGGTGTTGGTGGCGCTGATGCCTGCGACGTAATGGCCGGCTTACCCTGGGAGCTTAAATTCCCTAAACTGATTGGTGTAAAATTAACCGGTAAACTTTCTGGCTGGACTTCAGCTAAAGACGTAATCCTGCGTGTTGCTGGTATCCTTACTGTAAAAGGTGGTACCGGTGCTATTGTTGAATACTTTGGCGAAGGCGCACGCTCAATGTCTGCAACCGGTAAAGGCACTATTTGTAACATGGGTGCAGAAATTGGTGCTACTACTTCTATCTTCGGTTACGACGAAAAAGCTGCTGCTTACTTAAAAGGTACAAAACGTGCCGATATCGCTGAACTTGCCGATGCTATTGCTGAGCACTTAACCGGCGACGAAGAAGTTTACGCTAACCCTGAGCAATATTTCGACCAGGTTATTGAGATCAACTTATCAGAGCTTGAACCACACGTAAATGGTCCGTTTACTCCGGATCTGGCATGGCCTATCTCTAAATTTGCTACAGCTGTTAAAGAAAACGGCTGGCCTACCAAATTAGAGGTTGGTTTGATTGGTTCATGTACCAACTCATCTTACGAAGACATCACCCGTTCGGCTTCTATCGCTAAACAGGCTATCGATAAAAAATTAAAAACTCAGGCCGAGTTCACCATCACTCCGGGTTCTGAGCAGGTTCGTTACACTGTTGACCGCGACGGCTATCTTGATACTTTTGCTCAAATGGGCGGTGTGGTATTGGCTAACGCCTGCGGACCATGTATTGGCCAGTGGGCCCGTCATACTGATGACCCTACCCGTAAAAACTCTATCATCACTTCGTTTAACCGTAACTTCGCTAAACGTCAGGATGGTAACCCTAACACCCACGCTTTCGTAGCGTCTCCTGAAATTGTTACCGCTTTCGCTATCGCGGGTGATTTAACTTTTAACCCACTTACTGACACGTTAACTAACGAAGCCGGTGAGCAGGTTAAATTCGATGAGCCTCAAGGTATCGAACTACCTGTAAAAGGTTTCGCGGTTGAAGATGCAGGCTACCAGGCACCAGCAGAGGACGGCAGCAAAGTTGAAGTTATCGTTTCTCCAACTTCATCACGTTTACAATTACTTGAGCCGTTCAAAGCCTGGGAAGGTACCGATATTACAGGCCTTAAATTGCTGATCAAAGCTAAAGGTAAATGTACTACCGACCACATTTCTATGGCTGGCCCATGGTTGAAATTCCGCGGTCACCTGGATAACATTTCAAACAACATGCTGATCGGTGCTATCAACTACTTTAACCTTACTGCCGATAGCGTTAAAAACGAATTAACCGGCGAGTATGGTCCTGTTCCGGCTACTCAGCGTGCTTACAAAGCAGCAGGTATCGGTTCGATTGTAGTAGGCGACGAAAACTATGGCGAAGGCTCATCACGTGAGCACGCAGCTATGGAACCACGTCACTTGGGTGTACGTGCTATATTGGTAAAATCATTTGCCCGTATCCACGAAACCAACCTTAAAAAACAAGGTATGCTGGGTATCACCTTCGCTGATCCTAACGATTACGAAAAGATCCAGGAAGATGATACTATCGATATCACCGGCTTAACTACTTTTGCCCCTGGCCAGCAGTTGACCGTGGTATTACACCATAAAGATGGTTCAACCGAATCATTCCCTGTAAACCACACTTACAATGCCCAGCAAATTGAGTGGTTTAAAGCAGGTGGTGCATTGAACATCATCCGCAAGCAAATGGCGTCTTAATTTCGGATATCGGAATTTTGATTTCGGATTTAATATTGAAGGCCTTCCCATTTTGGGGAGGCTTTTTTGTTGGGTAAAATATAAATAAGCGTCATTGCGAGGTACGAAGCAATCCCCGATTTGCAGAGCGACTATACAAGTGCCTCTGTACGGTTCGCGATTGCTTCGTGCTTCGCAATGACGCGTGATAAAGCTTTGTCCTTTCCCTGGCCGTGTCCCTGCGGCCAACTATATACAAAAAAAAGCGCCCGTGATAACACGGACGCTGGGAGTAGATGTATTTTTCAATTCTATGAACCATCAACCATGATCCATGAACTAATTTTAGAATTTATATCTCACAAACGCTTCCATAGCTTCGTATTCAGCCAAACCAAGGCGTTGGCCGCGTTCTTGCGACCAACTTCTGCATCATAAAAAGCGCTTTGTAATGCCCCAACTGCTACCAAGGATTGCAAACGAGAACTGCTATGCGCTATCATCTAATTTTATTGGGAAGGCGGCCACCTTCGATGAAACCCAAATATCAGACCCAAAACAACTACAATTACACCAAGCAAAACGAAAATTAACGTAACTATTCTGTCCGCCTGTCGGTTTGTCTTTATTTCCTCTGTCATCATTTTTTGAGCCGCATCTTTTTTTAGATCTATTGATCTGACTTTAGTTAATCGTGCCCTCATTGTAAATAAATGTATAAAATTTCTCTGTAATAATATTATACGTTCTCATCATACGGTATTTATGAATTGAGTTTCTCTCATCAGTTGACGTATCCCCAAGGCCAATTATATTCAATAAAAAAGCGCTCGTGAGGACACGGGCGCCGGGGAAATGTATCTTAAAATCCATGAACCATCAACCATGATCCATGAACTAATTTTTAAAATTTATACCTAACAAACGCCTCCATAGCCTCATATTCAGCTAAACCAAGACGGTCATAGCGTTGGGCTGTGTCGCGGGTGCGGTCTTCCGCACGTACCCAAAACTCCCTTGCATCATCACCAGGGAATACAGGTGTATCCTTTTGCGACTGGTGTTTGAAGATAGCGTTACGCTTGCGGATCACCTCCTGTGGCGACAATGGTACTGCCATCTCTATCTCATGTGTTTCAAACTCATGCCATGCACCACGGTACATCCACAGCCAGCAGTCTTCTACCCAGGCTTCTTTACCTTTTAATCTTTCCAGTGCAGCTAAGATGATTTTGAAGCATACCAGGTGAGTTCCGTTAGGATCTGCAAAGTCACCTGCCGCAAAAATTTGTTGTGGTTTTATTTTTTGTAATAATTCGATGGTTAGCTGGATATCTTCCTCTCCTACTGAATTTTTTTTGGTTTTGCCCGTTTCGTAAAAAGGCAATGCCATAAAGTGGATATGATCATCCTGTAAGCCTGCATATCTTGCTCCTGAAATCGCTTCAGTTTTCCTGATGAAACCTTTTACGTTCCTGATCTCCTGGGTATCGATCTCATTTGGCTGCTTGGTTGGGAAGAAGGCACGCATATCCTCATATGATTTTTGAAGATGTGTAGTGTCCTCGCCAATGCTGTTAGTAAAGTCGATGGCAAATTCCATGTACCTTAGCACGTCATCATCCCATACCGCGGTATTTCCTGAGGTTTGGTAAGCTACGTGTACATCATGCCCCTGGTCTACCAAACGAATAAATGTACCGCCCATCGAAATTACGTCATCATCCGGGTGTGGCGAGAAAATGATACTTCTCTTTTTAGCAGGCAGTGCCCTTTCCGGCCTTTGCGAATCATCCGCATCCGGTTTGCCACCCGGCCAGCCAGTAATGGTATGCTGGATCTGGTTAAAAATATCAATGTTGATATTGTATACCGGGCCCTGCTCTACCGCCAGCTGCGCCATGCCGTGGTTATTGTAATCTTCTTCCGTTAGTTTCAGTACCGGTTTGTTAACCTCATTCGCTAACCAGATCACAGCCTTTTTCTTTAACTGGTTATCCCACACGCAATCTTTTACCAGCCACGGGGTATCAAACCGGGTCAGTTCTGACGCGGCATCTGCATCCAGTACAAACTCTACATGTTGTGATAATTGCAGGTAAGTGGCAGGTACTTCACCCGAGATCTCCCCTTCTACCGCTTTCTTGATGATTGGCGCTTTCTTCTTATTCCAGGCCATCAGGATGATTTCCCTCGCCTTGAAGATGGTACCGATCCCCATGGTAATGGCTTTGGTTGGTACGTCGGCTTTACCACCAAAATCGCGGGCAGCGTCACGTCTGGTCAGGTCGTCAAGCGTTACCATCCTGGTTCCTGAGTTTGGTGCAGAACCCGGCTCGTTGAAGCCGATGTGACCTGTACGACCGATACCCAGGATCTGAAGGTCTAATCCGCCAAGTTCTTCTATCTGTTTTTCATAGGCTAAACAGAATGCTACGACTTCGTCTTTATCCAAAGTGCCATCCGGGATGTGCACATTGGCTTTATCTATATCAATATGGCTGAAAAGATTTTCGTACATGAAGGTTACATAGCTTTGCGCCGCTGTGGGTTTCATGGGGTAGTACTCATCCAGGTTGAAAGTGATCACATTCTTAAAGCTCAAGCCTGCTTCTTTGTGCTGCCTTACCAATTCGGCATATACCCCTATCGGGGTTACACCGGTGGCAAGCCCTAATACCGCTTTTTCACCTTTGGCTTGTTTCGCGCGGATCAGATCTGCTATCCGGTTCGCTACCGCCACCGAGGCTTCCTGCTGGTTGTTGTAAACGCTTACCGGTAACTTCTCGTAACGTGTCTCTTCCAATAAATTTAATCGTGCCATAATTTTCTCAGAACCTATATGTTATATGTTAAAGTTTAAAAAGTCGCTATACAAAAAACCCCCGCCAAGGGCGAGGATTTTTATCAAACCAATTAACAAAAATGTTTATCCTCACCGACATGAGGGTAAAGTAAAGTGCGTATAATAATATGCTGTGCATTATCAATACAAACTTACTAAAACAAAATTTGAATTAAAAGAACTTTTTAAATTTTTTTAATAAGTATCTTATCCAGGAAGGGATAGGATGGGGTTCATTTTGGCTAAAATTCACCCATATTAGTGAAGCTTATCCTAAGTAATAGTAAGAATCCTCTTTTCTTTCGCATCGTGACTTACGAAAATCATCATTCCCCTGGCTCAATCAAAATCGGGTGTCATGCTGAGTGATTTAAATCCGGTGGCCTCTGAAGGAGAAATGACATATCCACCACGTCATTGCTGAGTTACGAAGCAATCTCTTATAAGCAGATAAAAGACTTTATTCTATAAACTTACATCGTCGCGCTCCTGGCCGCGCGGGGCCAGTTACTTTTGTCGCCACAAAAGTAACCAAAAAGGCTTGCAGCAGAGAGGCTTCTTTGCGCACAACCTGGCCCCATAGCCCTCGGCGCGGCCTTCACCCTGCAAAACGAACAGAACTACGGGCTGCAATTATTTTGCCCCTCTTCGCACGCAATGCCTCCGCTTCTGCAAAAACTTGCTATGCCCCTGCAGCCGCACCGCCCAGCATCGTTCTGTTCGTTTTCACCCGAAGCTGATCTGCTGCGAAAAACCACATTTTTTATCTTGTCATGGGTAGCTCGTCGAAGCATGGCGGGCAAGGCCTCTGCGCACGACCCTTCGACGGGCTCAGGGTGACAGGCCTTCTTTGATTAATTTATTTTTCCGTTAGAGTCATATAATTTAACATGCCACTTAGACCCTCCCCAAAAAGGCAAAAGAGTTCCTGATGGGCAGGAATACTCTTTTTGCTAACCAATTATAAAACATAAATCATGAGATGAGAAGAGATGCAGGGGTGGAATCGAACCATCCGTTTGCTGCCGGCCAGCACCTGCCATTTAGTTTAAAAATGAACCCCATTTGCAAACTAATCTGTTGCAAATATATAAATATTCTATTAAATCTATATATTTAGTAGAATATATTCATAAAACATTCATTTTCTTTATGAAACGAGCCCATTAAATAGACAAAACGTATTGATAATCAATATATTGCAGTTAAGCTTTGGCATTCTGTTTTCAGGCTTTCGTACAAAAAATCCTTCATTACAAGATCATTATCAGCGCGAATCAGACTTATTAGAACAGATCTTTTCAAAAGGGACTGGGTATTCTTCGCCTAATGACTTTTCATATTCAGCGCTAAACTCCTCATAAACTTTCCGGGCATGTTCAATGCCTTTAGTACGCCTCAGGGCTTTGAGCTTAAACTTAATACCGATATCATTAAAAGGATCGATATTCAACACGATGCGGGCTATCTCCAGCGCTTTTTTATAATCAAAAGCATCATAAGCCTTTTTTATTACCGGCAAAATAACCGGCATCAACGCTTCTTCGTACTCCTGCTTAAAATCATCAAGCCAAATTTCAGGAATATGCTGCAATAGCCCGCCACGGGCAACTAAGTCGAGATAATTGAACGCAGAGGGTTCACCAACATTAGTTTGTTTAAGTGCTTCCCTCACCACAAAATAATCGCAATAAAAATCTTCGGTGCTGATAAAACTATAGGTATCATTTAAAAAGGCAAGTTCCAGGCCATCTATATCCGAAAGTATGTTACGGAGGTGATTGATGGTTACACCGCGAATATTCTTAGTTTTGACCACATCCTTATCAGGCCATAGCGTAGTAGAGATCTTTTTTGATATCACACCGTTCTTTTCGCGACTGTTCAACAAAATAAGAATAAACAGCTGCTTGATCTTGGGACTGAACAGGTAAGTAATATCCCGTTTATTTTTATCATAAACAGTAAACTCGCCCAGGAGGTAAACAGCGTTGGCTTTGTTACCCATTTCAGTTTCAATTTTTTGTTCGGCAATACGCTCTTCGTTAACAGTAACGGGTTCATCGTTATCCTTTCTCCGCCTTAAGAAAAACATGACAATTCCGCATAACAATACAAATGCAGACGCGCCACCCAATATCCTGTATAAAGTAAAAGATTTGCTTTTGGGCTGGTGGGCAGCCACAAATGCCTCCTGGCTCACGGGCGGCGCGGTAAGTGCAAAGATTTTTATGGTTGATCGCGACGGAGTTTCAAACTCCTGTGTAGTACAATAAAATACATCCTGCTTAGCATTATAAAACAGGTTATGGTCTGTTTCTATCCGTTCGGACACAACCGGGATGGTACCGCTTACTACCTGGTATGAACCATCTTTTATTGAAAATTTGTACAGACGTAAACTCGTTTTGGGCCGTTCGTGCGGATAGCATAGTACATAAAGAAACTGCTTATCCTTTGATACAATGAGATTATTGGCTGGTACAAATGCTTCTTCATCCGGCTTGATCTCCCAGAGCTTTTTTATGCTATGCTTATCCAGGTTAATCCGGTACAGGTCATAATAGTGCATCCCGCCTACTACCTGGTTGCCCGACTGGTTGCCGTAGCCGCCAAAAATGTAAACATCGTTGTTTTGATCGGCCGTACTTGCAGCCGAAAAGAACCGGGGGTTGATCACATCGCCGGTAAAACTTTGTTGCTGCCAGGTATCTGCGGCTTTATCGTATTTAAAAAAGTTATTATAGTATTTAAAAGAGCCGTACCCGCCAAAAAGGTAAAAGTTGTTAAAGTCCTTATCGTAAAAAATATTATGATGATGCCTTTGCTCCGTTATGGTCGCCTTACCATAAAAATCCCAGCTAAGGCTGTCCAGGTTAAAAGAAGCGATACTTGGAGAAGGCTGCGGGGCCCTAAGTACTTCATACAAATAGCATTCATTCTCCTTAAGGTTTACAATACTTTTGCCCAGGTGCAAGGGTACTGCCAGTTTATTTTTGAAGGGTTTTGTTTCTACTGCATCCCGCCCGGCATCATAAAACATCAGGGAATCACTTTTGAAGATAAAGAACTGCTCATTTTTTTCATTAAAGTTGATCCCTGCAACCTCGTTAAAAGTGTGCACGAATTTCTGTTTCCAAAAGTACGATTCGTTGATAAGCCATGCCGGGTTATCAACGTGCCCCAGATTATCTCCGTCAACCGTAAAAACATCATTCCCGGTCCATTCGCTAAGCAGGAAGGTATAGGATTTATCATCGTTGCTGACAACCAGGTTTTTAATGGCCATATTCGGCACATCCGAATAATGTTCGTTTTTGCCAAAGGTGATCTTCGCAGTTATTTTACCGTTAAAACCCAATCCTGCTGCCCGGTACCATTTTCCGTTTATGGATATGCCTACTTTATCGCCTTTGAGATCAAGATCAACAATCACTTTAAACCATTTACGCCGTTTCAGCATAGTATCGGCAAGAGGGATGCTGAGTTTATTACTCCGGCTATCAATATTAAAATTGAGCAACGAACCATGATTGTAAATCGCACTCAGGCTATAGGAGTTACCCTTATCATCGGTTAAGTTTAAAATATAGCCAAGGTGCTGATTATCCCACAATGAAAGGTCGAAAGCAATCACCAGGCGATCATGAAAGGTTGGCAGATCATCCTTAAAAACCTGGTAAGAGGTGCGCTTGCTCATCAGGCTGTCATTTGAACCAAACTGCAACCCCTGCCCCCTGCTCTCAGTTGCAGACAGCAGTATAATAAAAAGCAATACAAGCTTATATGCCCTTTTTGAAAGCATTAAAACCTTACTTTTTTCCACCATTTATAATACATGTTTAAACTTGCTGATCAGGACAGCACTGCAGGTTAGAATAATGTGCTAAATTATACATTTTTTGAGTACCGCAGATGGAGGATTTTCATCATTTCGGCCGTCTGTTTGCCGATTAATGTGCAATTAGACCAAACCGGGCAATAATTTTATTGGGAACCATCCCGATTAGTATTATCGTCGTCATTATTGGCCCGATTAGTCCACGCCCAGACACAGCCTCCCATATTTAGCCCATCCAGCCACGACCAAATGTTAAAATTTGGCGATGAAATGTTAAATCTACAGTATAAAATGTTAAACCTCTTGCGTAACTAACTATTTAGTTTTATTTTGGCTTTCATAATCTACCTTATGAAAATCACAATTATTGGAATTCTGCTATTTCTAACAGGCGCGGCAAACTTATCAGCTCAAACCAATTACAGCATTAAAGGCACAATAGCCGATACCGTTTCTAATTCTAAATTAGCAAACGCCAGCATCAGCGTTATAACTGCTAAAGATTCCATCCTTCAAAAATTTACGCGTGTTAAAGAGGATGGTACATTTGCCATTAACAATTTAAGCAAGGGCAAGTTCATTGTACTGGCCACTTACCCCGGTTATGCAGATTTTGTAGAGCATTTCACCTTAGATTCTGCACACACCACACACAACTTCGGCCGAATCAGCATGCTGCTTAAAGAGCGTCTTTTACAGGAAGTGATTGTAAAAGGAAAAGCGGCTGCCATCAAAATTAAGGGCGATACCACCGAGTTTAACCCGGCTGCCTACAATATCCAGCCCAACTCAAAAGTTGAAGACCTGCTGAAACAACTGCCTGGCATTGAAGTAGATAAAGACGGCAAGATCACGGCGCAAGGCCAAACCGTAAAAAAAGTATTGGTTGACGGTGAGGAATTTTTTGGAGATGACCCTACCCTGGTTACCAAAAATCTTCGTGCCGATATGGTGGATAAGGTACAGCTTTACGACAAGAAGAGCGATCAGGCTGCGTTTACAGGTATTGATGATGGCGTGAAAGACAAAACCATCAATATTAAACTTAAGGAAGATAAAAAGAACGGCTACTTCGGCAAGCTTGATGGTGGCATAGGCACCGATGGCTATTACCAGGGGCAGGCTTTATTTAACCGCTTTAAGGGAAAGCAGAAGTTTTCAGTTTATGGTACGCTGGGCAATAACGGTAAAACAGGTTTAGGCTGGGAAGATAATAATAAATATGGCGGCGGTAGCGGCATGGAAATGAGCGACGATGGTGGTTTTTACTTCTATAGCGGCGGAGGTGATGATCTTGATAGTTTTAGTGGCCGATATGATGGCGAAGGTAAACCGATAGCGCGTACTGGTGGCGTACATTACGATACCAAATGGAACGGCGATAAGGAATCTCTAAATACCAATTATAAAATAGGGTCACTTACGGTTGATGGGACAAAGAACACCCAAACACTAAATAACTTTCCTGGTAATATTACAACTGTTAACACCGATCAAACAAATCACAATTACCTGTTTCGCCAAAAACTCGACCTGAATTACCAGTTAAAGATCGATTCGATGCAGAACCTAAAAGTTACGGCCGACGGAACTTTAAGACACAGCGATACCAAAAGCTCGTTCCAAACACAAAACCGTCTTCTAAATGGTAACCTTACCAACACCAACGATCAGGATAATAGCGCCAATGTTGACGGCAAGGTATTTAATGCCAGTGCCTTCTATACCAAAAAATTCAAAAAGAAAAGCCGCACGTTATCAGTAAACTTCAGAACAAGCCTTAATGAAAGTGATTCGAAAGGCTTCCTGAAATCAACTCTTGGTTACTACAATCCGGCAAACGGCGAACATTTAAGGGATACAGTTACCGATCAGTATAAAGCTAATAAAACTCAAAGCACAAATATCAGCACTAACATAACTTATACCGAACCCCTCGCTAAAGATTTTACGCTGGCTTTGAGTTATATGATAGCAGTAAATAATGCTAACAACGATAGGCGCAGCTTCAATAAACCATCTGCCACAGCTGGTGTTTATTCGGTTTTAGATAGCATTTATAGCAGCGATTATAAACTAAACCAATTATCAAACCAGGGAGGCGCGGTATTTAACATTCAGAAACAAAAATTCACATTTAACTTTGGCACCAAAATAGCCGGAGTTAAGTTTAAGCAGGTTGATGAATTTGGTCGTACACCTGATTTAACACGTAATTTCACCAACTGGTACCCGCAAGCCAGCTTCCAGTACAAATTTACCAAGCAATCAAGCATTCGTTTAAGCTACAATGGCAATACTTCGCAACCCAGCATTGATCAGATCCAACCGGTTAGGATAAATAACGACCAATTGAACATACAAACAGGTAACGCAGACCTGAAACCGTCATTCACCAACCGTTACAACATCAGCTATAACTCGTATAAAGTTATCAGCAATCAATATATCTGGATCAGCGGTTCGTACTCAACAACCAGTAACCCCATTGTAACCAATGCTGTACGCGATACCTCTGGTGTTATTACCTATAAGCCATCAAATTTAAAAAACCACTCAACCAGCACTTTTTGGGCAAATAGCTATTTTGAAAGAAAAATACCGGGAATAGGTATTAACGCTGGTTTCGAGTTATCAGCTAACGGTAGTGGCTACTATAATTTCCAGAATGATACGCTAAACAAAACCAAATCATATAACTATTCGGGAAGTATCCGGCTTTCTAAATATAAAGAGAAAAAGTACGATGCCTGGATTTCGGCGGGCCCTACCTACACGATCAACTCATCGTCGTTAAATTCCGCACTAAATAATAACGGACGCGGATTTAACGCCAACGGAGGCTTCAACATTTACCTTCCGGGAAAATTCCAGATCGGATCGGATGGAAACTACACCTATAACGCTCCGACAAAATCTTTCCCTGATCAGGATTTCAAGCGCTTCCTGTTAAATGCCAATATAGCGCGCACATTTTTTAAAGACGCGCTGAAAGCAACCATTTCGGGCAATGATTTGTTAAATCAAAATATCGGTTATAACCGTACCGGTGCATCAAACATCATTACGCAAGAACGTTACACCACAATAAGGAGGTACTTCATGTTCACCCTCACCTGGGATTTTAACAAAGTTGGAGGCGGTACACCTAAAAAATAACCTATCATGAAAAAGATTTTAACCTTAACAACCGTATTGCTATTAATCGCGAACGTTTTGCTTGCGCAGGGCAATAAGCATTTTACTTTTCACGGTACCATTGAGTATAACAAAACATCAAATATGTGGGCCATGCTGCAAAAACTGATCAACAAGGATAATGAAAGCTGGTACCAGCCTATGTATGATCAGTACAAGAAAAATAAGCCACAGTTTAAGGTTTTGAAAAGCTCATTAAAATTCGGCAATAATCAAACCTTGTTTACTCCTATTGAACCGGAATACACTCCCAACAATTTTGGCGACGAACTGCCGATGGCTGTACAGAATAATACCATTTACACCGATTATAATACGGGTTTAAGCACCAGCCAAAAGAAGGTATTTGAAGAAACCTTCCTGGTAAAGGATACCACAAGGCACATTAAATGGAAACTAACCGGCGAAAACAGGGAGATTGCCGGTTATAACTGCCGCAGAGCAAACGGCCTCATACTTGATTCTATCTATGTAGTAGCTTTTTATACCGATGAGATCCCTGTTTCCGGTGGCCCCGAATCATTTAATGGTTTGCCGGGTATGATATTAGGAGTTGCATTGCCCCATGAAAACATAACCTGGTTTGCCACCAAGGTCACCGAACAACCGGTAGATGAAAAATCCCTTTCAGCACCTAAAAAAGGGAAAGCAGGTAATAACAAAAGCTTCCTTACTGTACTGCAAAACGCCATGAAAGATTGGGGCGAAACTTATGCAAAGCAGTATTTAAAAGGATTTTCGTTGTAGGAGGAGAACGTTAGTGCGAAAACCAGACTTACGAAGTTTTTGAAACTTCGTAAGTCTTCTAAAGGCAAGCTTTCTCAGATCATATCCAAGCGCCAGTGTCTTCACGGGCGCTTTTTTCTTATATACCTTTACGCGTTAGCCAGCGCCCTGTCCAAATGCACATAGCCGCCATCAACATAAATTAGCTGACCGGTAGTATGGCTTGATACCGGCGACAATAAAAACGCTACGGTATTGGCAATTTCCTCGGCAGTGGTCATCCGGTTGCCCAATGGGATCTTTGATTCGATCTCTTTCAATTTCCCCTGAGGATCGGGCAGGGTTTTGATCCAATTAGCGTAAAGCGGTGTCCAGCATTCGGCCACTACCAGCGCGTTTACACGGATGCCGTATTTCAAAAGCTCAACCGCCCATTCGCGGGTAAGCGCGTTACGGCCACCGTTTGATGCCGCGTAACCCGAGGTATTTCCCTGGCCGGTATCCGCAGTTTTTGAAGTAATGTTGAGGATAGCCCCTTTTGATTTTTTCAGTTCAGGCAAGGCATGATGCGCCATCAGGTAATAATGCACCACGTTTTTATGCAGCGAGGCCATGAACCCTTCGTAGTCGCCGCTTTCCAGGCCAACACCATCATTTACTCCGGCATTATTCACTAAGCCATCGATACGGCCAAATTTTATTATTACTTCATTAACCGCATTTTCGCATGCTTTAGGGTCAGTAAGTTCGGCCACTACCTGGTACGCCTTATGCCCTGCTGTTGCTATAGCTTCAACCGTTTTCAGGTTATCAGCCTCACCGCGGCCTATTATAACCGGGATAGCACCCTCGGCAGCTAACACTTTCACTATGCCTTCGCCTATGCCCTTGGCGCCGCCGGTAACTATAATTACCTTATCTGTAAGTTGTAAATTCATTTTTTTATAATAGATAGATCAAATATTAATGCGAACCTGATAAGGTTAGCTTTTTAACTTTATGGTTGTTGATAGCAAAGATCAGGATGCCAAAAAAGCAAATGCCAGGCACAACGTAAGCCCATTGAATGCTGTGTGTTGCGTCAGAAACCCGCCCCATGATTACCGGGAAAATGGCACCGCCTACAATGCCCATGATTACCAATGATGAACCAAGTTTAGTTTTAGCGCCCAGGCCACGGATACTTAACGAGAAAATAGTCGGGAACATGATCGACATAAAAAACCAGGTACACATTAACGCGTAAACCGCTACTTCGCCTTTTAGTGTTACCGCCATAGCTATCAGGAAAATGTTAATAATCGCATAAGTGATAAGCAGTTTAACCGGGTTAAAATAACGCATGAGCAATGTACCAATAAACCTGCCTGCCATGAAACCCGCAGAAGCTATAGTGAGATAAAAAGAAGCTGGTTTTTCGGCAAATCCGGCTACTTTTTCTGAATAGCGGATAAAGAAACTGCTTATACCAGCTTGCGCCCCTACATATAAAAACTCTGCAAAGATACCGGCCCTTAAACTTTTCACGTGCAACAGCTCGCTTATCCTTACACCAAGCGAACGGTTGTCGTTAACTGCCTCTTCACTGGTTTCTTCAACAATTGGCGGGAAGTGCGTGCGATAAATTAAGAATGCAACTACAAGCACCACTGCGCCAATTACCACAAAAGGAATTTGTACAGACGATGCTTCATGATTAAGATATTCATTCAGCTGCTCGGGCGACATTTTGCTTGATTCCGCATCTGTTAACACTTTGCCCGATAAAATATAATTACCACCGATAAGCGGAGCTAAGGTAGCAGCCAAGCCGTTAAATGATTGTGAAAAGTTGATCCTTCTTTCAGCACCAGCCGGATCACCTAATACCGTTATATAAGGATTAGCTGCCGTTTCCAAAAAGGCTGCGCCCGAAAATACGATGAACAGGGCCGCTAAAAAGAACGCATAGTTACGTACCGCCGCTGCCGGGAAAAACAGGAACGCACCTGTTGAAAAAAGTATCAAACCTAAGATGATCCCGCCCTTGTAGCCATATTTTTTCATGAACTGTGCGGCCGGAATAGGTAATATGAAATAGGCTATATAGGATGCCGAATCGATAAGTGAGGATTGAAGGTCATTAAGCTGGCAAGCCTTTTTTAAATGTGGAATTAAGATCGGGTTAAGATTGAGCGCGAATCCCCAGATAAAGAACAGGGAAGTAATTAATGCTACTGCGAACAGGGCGTTGTTTTTTGACATTAGTGTTTATGGTTGTTATATATTGATCTGTTATTTAAATGCTGCTGAAATATCATCCAGTGAAATCCCCAGTGTTTTTAATGCTATTTTGTTTAATGCGGCTTTATTACCGGTGAAATGGAATACACTATGTTTATGTGTAAGCTTTTCGCCCGGCTTCAGGAACGCGGCGGGTGATACGCTTTCTATCTCATAAAAAGGCCCCATTTGCTTACCATCGGCCAGTGGGCCATCGTTATAAGCATTCACCGCGTCGCCGCTGTAAGGCGCGGTATCTGTTTTCCATTCCTGGTTTAGGTAGGATGCTGTACTATCCACATCAAACATGGTTATGGTTAAAACATCGTTCTCGGCATCGTAACTGCCAGCCATATTTTTTGCCCGGTTTGGCGGGATGCCCAGTTTACCGCGACTTTTGCCATCGGCCTTAAACAGCAGAATGCCGCTTTTATAAGTGATCCTATCCTTCGGAATCTCGCCGAAATAATTGGTAGTGGCTACTTTCCCTTTCGCATTTTCATTATAGGGAACTACAATCACCACTTTGGGCGAAGGGGTAAACATATCTAAATTCCATAAACAAGGTGCGCCTGTAGCTTTATCCCAAGCTTTATCTCCTGCATTAATGAGGGAATTTACAGTATTAAAACCAACTGTTTTTACAGCTGTATCCGCATCAATACTTAATACTTGCTGAATTGCATTTGGCTCCATGATCTCCACATCACGCTCCAGCTTTATTGATAATCCGGTGCCGGCATAATTTTGCAGACGCGTGCTTTTGCTCATCGATACCTTTTTATCCGAAGTTGAAATGAGTTCCCAACTTTCATTATCAACAGCAGCCGGCGTATGCCAATTGGCAAACTCCATTTTGGTGCCCGGCTTAAAGAAAAGCGAGAATTGCCCGCCTTCCGGCCCAAGCCACAGGCGATCTTCACCGCCAAAGGCATTCATATGCGGGTCTGGCTGTTTCAAATCGAATGTTTCATACTTGATCCATCCGAAACTTTTACCATTTAAACCATCAGCGGTAGATGTAAAAACCTTTGCCTGATATTTGGGCGATACGATCACCTGCCCTAAACCGCTGCCATCTTTTAAAACGATAACACTATCCTTTGCTTTTAAAAAATCAAGATCAGATCCAAAAGTTCCTTTCATGGGTAGTTGAGGGTTGCGCATGGTACACGACACCGAAGCGGCAAACAGCAAAACTAATGATGACTTTTTTAAAAGCTGCACCATACCGCTTATTTATGTTTAGGATTTAAGCCAATCACATTCACCATTGTGCCGATATGGTCAATACTGATCTCCACAACGTCGCCGGCTTGCAAAGTAAAACTTGGCGGCGGCACCAGGCAGGTGCCCGTCATTAAAAAGCATCCGTAAGGAAAATCACATTCGCTGTATAAATAACCGGTAAGTTCTGTAAAGGAGCGTTTAATACGTGATACCGTAGTTTCATCTTCAAAAACCAGCTCTTTTTTACGCTTAATGTTCATGCTAATCACGGTATCGCCAGGAATTGGCTCGGAAGTTACATATAAGCAAGGCCCAAGTGCGGCACTTTTTTCATAAACTTTAGCCTGCGGAAGGTACAACGCATTTTCTCCCTCAATACTCCGCGAGCTCATATCATTGCCAATGGTATATCCCTGGATATTACCATCGCTATTCACAAATAGTGTAAGTTCAGGCTCTGGCACATCCCACTCCGAATCTTTGCGGATGTAAACCTCACCGTTATGCCCGGATACCCGGTGAGCAAGGGCTTTGAAAAAAAGCTCAGGCCGGGGTGCGTCATAAACCTTATCATACAAACTCGCGCCGGTTTCTGATTCCTCCATGCGGGCGTCACGGCTACGTAAATAAGTTACGCCGGCGGCCCATACTTCCTGGGTACCAATCGGCGGCAATATTTTGCTGTTTAGATATTCATTCTCCACCTCGGCGCTTAAAGCCGTAGTATCGGCAGTGATCGATTCCAGGTAAGCCGCTAAACCATCCCGGTTGATCAGTTTATCCCATTCATCATCAATAATATATGATGAACCGTTATGTTGCAATAGGCTGCCTTTGGCAAGTTTATATAGTTTCATTAGTTTACTTCCAGTTCGTCTTTTGAGGGGAATTTAGGGAAAGGGCCGTGTTCGCCGGTTTGATACCAGAACACGGTTGAAGCGATATCATCCTGCAGGGGCATGTACCGGCCATCGTGCCGCCAGCCCAGGGCCTGTATGGTAACCTTCAGGCTTTTTTCAAAGCGGATGGGATCAACGATATGCCAGCGGTACATGCCGAAACGTTGTGCAATTTCATAGTGCCCATCGCCGCGGATCACCTGGGGCAAACCACTGTAAGGGCTGCAAAATTCGGTGTACTCTGTTCCCGGTTTTTCTTTCCCGTTGGCATCTTTATGGCGGGTATCAAAATCATACGATCCGCAAAAATAATCTTCTGTCCCTGTTCCATTTATAGTAGGAAACTTGGTATCACCATCCATAAAAAATTTGATCTCCCCTTCGCCCCACCAGCCATTTTTGTTTGAGCCATAAGCTATGTAAGTACCAACATATTGCCCTTTGCCTTTGATACTATCCACCAAAACGAAATCTTTTTTATAAGGTAACGGGTTTACCCTGCGAAACTGCGCGTGAAAATAGCCCGCATCCTCGGGTACATCGGTCAGGGTATAATCAACCTGGTAATAGAGAACCATATCCGCATCGTCGATATTTTCCATAGTGATGCGGCATTTTTTGCGAAACGGCATTGGCCAGTAGCAGTTAAAAGCGCTGCCGGGGTTTACTGCAACGGCAAGGGAACTTACCGGCGCGTATTTACCCCAACCCATACAAAAAAAGTCGCCCACGGGCACCTCAACTGACGGGGTAGTTTCATCGTCCCAGTAAAAACGGATTATGGAATAGCGCCAGTTGCCGGTTGGCGTCATCCAGATATGTTGGATAGCGCCCGATCCGTTAATTTCAGCGACGGTAAAAGTTGTATGCTTTTTGATGACAACGCTTGGGCTTACTTTCCAGGTCTGGCCCAGATCGCGCGAGGCATTGGCACCGGTGCCTGTTGTGGCCATGCCGCCTTTACCTTTTTCGCCGGTGAAGTTCTCGGGGCTGATAGATCGTGTCTTAGCGTCAGACGTACGATAAAGGTTCCCGAGCCCAACATCAAGACCGTTAAATTTTTGCTGCGCATTAACAAACGAAGCGACAATAACACACAGGCAGATCGTTAAAAAATAATTTTTCACCATAAAACTTATCTTTAAAATCAATTAACACAGTAATTGGTAATGCGTTCCAGGTTTATTTGTTTATGCTTCAGGCCTTGGTTAAAAAGCCATTCACAATCATATTGATAATTTTTTGCTATCCATACCGCTTTATAAGCATAACATGCGCATATTTTGGCATGGCTTAACTACGGTTGATAAAGCTAATTTAAAAATTATTAAATAATGCCCTGTACCTGTAAAAAACAGGATAGATTAATTGCCCATTCTTCGATAAATAAGCTAAATAAACCACATTTTTGCATATGCCGTTTGATCTGATACTTAACAATCTCGAAAAACACATCCACTTAACCCGCGAAGAACAGGAAATTTTTACGGCTTATTTACAGCCTAAAAAAATAAAACGAAAACAGTTTTTGCTTACTTATGGTGAGATATGCAAGTATTCGGCTTTTGTAACGGCCGGTTGTTTGCGAGGCTATACCGTAGATAAAAGTGGTATCGAACACGTGTTAAACTTTGCCCCTGCCGATTGGTGGATTGCCGATATGTATAGTCTAATTTCGCAAAAACCCGGTATCCAGAATATCGAAGCATTGGAAGATACAGATGTACTGCTGCTCTCAAAAGCAAATCAGGAAAAACTATACACACAAATCCCAAAGTTTGAACATTTTTTCCGGATCCTTACCGAAAATTCTTTGGTAGCCAGCCAGCAGAGGTTGATCGATAGTTTAAGCTTAACTGCCGAAGAACGTTATAATAATTTTTGCAAGCGCTACCCTACACTAATAGATCATCTCCCACAAAAACAAATAGCCTCCTATATAGGTGTAACGCCCGAGTTTTTTAGTAGGATGAAGAGTGAAATGGTAAGGAAAAGATAGATGAATGGTTGATTGGGTTGATTAGAGAGTGGTTTTATACGCAATAAACAACTACTCTCCACCCACCTAATCAACTACTCTCCAATTTTCTTAACCTACATCAAGTGCCGCCAACCAACGACCCTTTAACTTTGTATTACAATTTAAAGGAAACACACCATGGCACAGACCATTTTACATAAAGCCAACACCCGCGGACATGCAGACCACGGATGGTTACACAGCTACCAATCATTTAGTTTTGCTGGTTATTACAATCCTAAACGGATGAACTTTGGCGCGTTGAGGGTGTTGAACGATGATACCGTTGATCCGGGTATGGGTTTCGGCAAACACCCGCATGATAACATGGAGATTATATCCATTCCGCTGGAGGGTGATCTGGAGCATAAGGACAGCATGAACAATGTAGCTGTTATCAAAAACGGAGATATCCAGGCTATGAGCGCCGGTACCGGAATTTTTCACAGTGAGTATAATTTTGACCGCACCAGCGAAGTTAAATTTCTTCAAATCTGGATTTACCCTAACAAACGGAACGTTGAACCACGTTATGATCAGATTTCATTAAATCTTGAAGACCGTCATAACAAACTACAACAGGTATTATCCCCCAGTCCCGACGATGCAGGTGTGTGGATCCATCAGGACGCATGGTTTCATTTAGGCAAGTTTGACAAAGGAGTAAGCACCGAATACAGCATCAAGAAAGAGGGCAACGGCGTTTATACGTTTGTGTTAAGCGGCGAAGTGATTATTAATGGCGAAACTTTAAATAGTCGCGATGCTTTGGGTATTTGGGATACCGACAAATTTACCGTTGAAGCAGGTACAGATTCAGAGTTTTTGTTGATTGATGTACCAATGAAATTTTAAGATCATGGAAAAGACGCAGATACTGGTAGTTGGCCGTCACCCCGAAATACTAGCTACCGTGGTACGGCTGGTAAACAATAATCCTAATTGGAACGCAACAGGCTGCCTCAGCGATGAGGAGGCCATTGCGGCATTCAGTACGCGGGATTTTAAACTCGTGCTATTAGGTGGTGGTGTTGATGAGATATCGGAATATAAATTGAATGAATATTTTTGTGCCGAAAAACCCAGCATTAAAATAGTTCAGCATTTTGGCGGAGGGAGTGGACTGCTCTCGGCTGAGATTTTTGAGGCATTAGGTAGCTGATTAACTTAATGGCTGCTGCAACCACTACATCCTGAAGCAGAGCACCCTGAGCAACCGCTTCCACATCCACTGCCCCCGCCGCTATGACACCCATGACCAGAATGTCCGTGATGGCCCGAATCGAAACTACTATCAGCTCCGCAGCCGACGGTACTACAACCAGTCCCACCACCATTACCGTCACGGTCCCGTTTATCATCATTGCGCCCTTCACTATGATAACTTAATATGGTAACACCAACAAACAGTACCAGGAAAATTAATATAAAAATATCATTATCTGAGGCCTGTATGCATATCCATGAAACAAGGATCAACATCCCCATCAACAACAATACTTTAATTCGTCGAGGTTTACGGATAAGCCAGTATTTATCCAGGTTCACTCGTTGAAAATTAATCTCTTTAAAGCGGACTTCGTTTCCAGGCCAGATATCAGCAGGCGACTGTTCGTTAAAACAGTTAAAATATAATTGGCCGGTATCAGTATAAAACGTGTCATACTTTACTGCTTCGCTATTTCCACCTTTAGTAGGATTATGATGGATCTCCCTTCCGAGTGTGTCACGGCAAAGATCTATCCAATATGACCGGGTAAAAGTTAAATGCAGGTGCCAGGCCTGATCAATAGCATCGGAAGGTGTTACACCATGTTCGGAGATACAACAAAGAAAAATAAAACGTTTGTATTCAGCAATCACTCTACGGGTATAAACTAAGTCCCACCCATTCTCGCGCGCCAGGCGTTCGGAAAATTTGAAAGCAGCTTCAGGATCATCCAATTGAAAATCCAGGATCTTTTGCCAAAGCGCGGCTTGTTCTGCTGTAAGCATATGTTTAGGTATATACTTTAAAAATAGCAAAATAATATGGTAATGAAATGTTTATTGGTGATGGTGTTCGTTATCTTGCTATCGATCGGACTTTGTTCATTTTGTTAAGAAAAGAACAAAGCCAACCCGCGGCAACTAAGCGGGCCAACGTAAAGTTAAATACAACAATGATTTCTTTGGGCGTTGCCTGTGGCCGGGCTATGCGCTCATACTGCACGGGCATTAGCCACAGGCCGGTATCCGCTCCTATCCCTAACGTGGTTTGAGGGTCAGTGGAAAGCAGAGATTGGCTACAGTTGGCATGGCTTGGGATAGGAGAATCCCCAAAGTCTAATAACGCAAAAAGCCTTAGTAATTAGCTAAGGCTTTGCGATGTTGCACCATTGAAGGTGATAAAGGGTGGCACCGACCTACTCTCCCACGTTTTACCGCAGTACCATCGGCTCTGGCGGGCTTGACTTCTCTGTTCGGAATGGGAAGAGGTAGACACCGCCGATATAGGCACCTGAATTTCTTTTTATTAAGGTGAAAGCTTAAAGGTAAAAGGTTAAAGGTTTCTTACCTTTCGCCTTTATCCTTTGGCCTTTCAGCCTCATAAATGACATATTATTGAAAGAAGGAATTGAATGTAGAGAAAACAACAGCATTGTTGTTTGTTTGTGGTTGATAGTTCATGGTTCATCGCTGCATATTACTATGAACTATGATCCAATTACTATCAACCCTTTTTTCTATCTGAAGAAAGCTTCGGGCAATTAGTATTACTCGGCTATGATGTCACCACCTTTATACCTGTAACCTATCAACGTAGTAGTCTCCTACGACCCTCAATGGAAGTCTCATCTTGTGGCTAGTTTCGCACTTAGATGCTTTCAGCGCTTATCTATTCCCAACGTAGCTACTCTGCAGTACACCTGGCGGCATAACAGATTCACCAGAGGTTAGTCCAACCCGGTCCTCTCGTACTAAGGTCAGCCCCACTCAAACTTCCTACGCCCACAACAGATAGGGACCGAACTGTCTCGCGACGTTCTGAACCCAGCTCGCGTGCCACTTTAATGAGCGAACAGCTCAACCCTTGGGACCTTCTCCAGCCCCAGGATGTGACGAGCCGACATCGAGGTGCCAAACCTCCCCGTCGATATGAGCTCTTGGGGGAGATCAGCCTGTTATCCCCAGCGTACCTTTTATCCTTTGAGCGATGGCCCTTCCATGCAGAACCACCGGATCACTATATCCGTCTTTCGACCCAGCTCGACTTGTCTGTCTCACTGTCAAGCAAGCTTATGCTATTGCACTCCGCGTACGGTTACCAAGCGTACTGAGCTTACCTTTGAAAGCCTCCGTTACCTTTTTGGAGGCGACCACCCCAGTCAAACTACCCGCCAAACAATGTTCTCCACTTTGTAGAGTTAGACACCAAATACAGAAAGGGTGGTATTTCAACGTTGACTAACCAACTCCTAGCGAAGCTGGATCACAGTCTCCCACCTATCCTACACATCCTGTATCCGATATCAATGTTAAGCTATAGTGAAGGTGCATGGGGTCTTTCCGTCCCGTTGCGGGTAACCGGCGTCTTCACCGATACCACAATTTCACCGAGCTCATGGCTGAGACAGCGCCCAGATCGTTACACCATTCGTGCAGGTCGGAACTTACCCGACAAGGAATTTCGCTACCTTAGGACCGTTATAGTTACGGCCGCCGTTTACTGGGGCTTCGATTCAATGCTTCGCCTTGCGACTAACATCCCCTCTTAACCTTCCAGCACCGGGCAGGTGTCAGGCCATATACGTCATCTTGCGATTTTGCATAGCCATGTGTTTTTGTTAAACAGTCGCCTGGGCCTTTTCACTGCGGCTGACATTGCTGCCAGCGCCCCTTCTCCCGAAGTTACAGGGCCATTTTGCCGAGTTCCTTAGCCATGATTCACTCGAGCACCTTAGGATTCTCTCCTCGACTACCTGTGTCGGTTTACGGTACGGGTTTTTATTACCTGAAGCTTAGCGGGTTTTCTTGGAAGTCTGATTACCTGAACTATCACCTTGTCCGAAGATTCGGTGTACTATCAGCTTTCAGCAAAGTCTGCGTACTTAACTACAAACTCTATACCTACAGCCTTTAACGAACTATTCCGTCAGTTCGCGTCAGTGTCACTACTCCGTCACCGCATCGCAGTAATAAAAAGTACTGGAATATTAACCAGTTGTCCATCGGCTACGCCTGTCGGCTTCACCTTAGGCCCCGACTAACCCTGATCCGATTAGCGTTGATCAGGAAACCTTAGTCTTTCGGTGGGCGGGTTTCTCTCCCGCCTTATCGTTACTTATGCCTACATTTGCTTTTCTATTCCCTCCACAGTCAGTTACCTTCCTGCTTCTCCGACAAATAGAATGCTCCCCTACCAGTCACATTACTGTGAATCCATAGCTTCGGTATACTGCTTGATGCCCGTTTATTATCCATGCCCGATCGCTCGACTAGTGAGCTGTTACGCACTCTTTAAATGAATGGCTGCTTCCAAGCCAACATCCTAGCTGTCTGTGCAATCGGACCTCGTTAGTTCAACTTAGCAATAATTTAGGGACCTTAGCTGATGGTCTGGGTTCTTTCCCTCTCGGCCATGGACCTTAGCACCCATAGCCTCACTCCAGCGTATATTATAAAGCATTCGGAGTTTATCTGGATTTGGTAGGATTTGACTCCCCCGCACCCAATTAGTAGCTCTACCTCTTTATAACTCAACCGCCAGGCTGTTCCTAAAAACATTTCGGGGAGTACGAGCTATTTCCCAGTTTGATTAGCCTTTCACCCCTACCCACAAGTCATCCGGAAACTTTTCAACGTTTATCGGTTCGGTCCTCCAGTACCTGTTACGGCACCTTCAACCTGCCCATGGGTAGATCACAAGGTTTCGCGTCTACCTCCCCTGACTATACGCCCTTTTCAGACTCGCTTTCGCTTCGGATCCGTGTCTTAAACACTTAACCTTGCCAGGGAAGAGTAACTCGTAGGCTCATTATGCAAAAGGCACGCCGTCACCCGTTACCAGGCTCCGACCGCTTGTAAGTACACGGTTTCAGGTTCTATTTCACTCCCCTGTTCGGGGTTCTTTTCACCTTTCCCTCACGGTACTGGTTCACTATCGGTCTCTCAGGAGTATTTAGCCTTACCGGATGGTGCCGGCAAATTCCCACAAGGCGTCTCCGACCTCGCGGTACTCAGGATACCACTATCCTATTATCTATTACCCGTACGCAGCTCTCATGCTCTATGGCAGGGTTTCCCACCCCCTTCCGGTTCTATTTAATATTCATGTTGTGGTCCTACAACCCCTGCTATGCCGTAACATAACAGGTTTGGGCTTCTTCCATTTCGCTCGCCACTACTCTGGAAATCACTATTGTTTTCTCTTCCTCTGCTTACTTAGATGTTTCAGTTCGGCAGGTTAGCGCATTTATGCAGTTATTCTTCAAATAACTAGGTTTCCCCATTCGGAAATCTGCGGATCAATTCATATTTGCTAATCCCCGCAGCTTATCGCAGCTTATCACGTCCTTCTTCGCCTCTGAGAGCCAAGGCATCCCCCGTGTACCCTTTCTTACTTTCTTCTACTCTTGCGCCTTTTGCGCCGCAAGGTATGTCTTTATTTTAGTCCGTCGTTCGACAGAGTCAAGAGTTCAGGAGTCAGGAAGCAAGATTACTCTTGTTTCTTTATTCTTGTAATCTTGGTTCTCAATCAAACAACTTCCTATCTGTTGTTTTCTCTTGTTTTCAATTACTTCTTCCAATATGTCAAAGAACGTTAGTTTTCATCTGTAGCGTAACCTATATTATAGTTACTGTAGAATACTTGGTGGAGAATAACGGATTCGAACCGTTGACCCCCTGCGTGCAAGGCAGGTGCTCTAGCCAGCTGAGCTAATCCCCCGAAGGATAAATTAATTAGTGATTTGGTGATTTATTGAATTAGTGATTGCTTTTCAATTCACTAACTCACTAATTCCTTAACTCGCTAATTGCCTTGTTGTAGTCCCGAGCAGATTTGAACTGCTGACCCCTACATTATCAGTGTAGTGCTCTAACCAAGCTGAGCTACAGGACTATTTGTTTTTAGTTGCAGTTATCAGTTGCAGTTTGCAGGACTTTTCTGCCTACTGCTGCTGCCACTGCTTACTGCCACTTGTCCTGTGCTTACTTTCGTTTACACATTCCACAGATGGCTTCATCTTCTGGGTTTCCTTTTGTCTTTTTTTTGTGTTTTAAGAAATATCATGTAGGTAACAGTTCCGAATTACTCAGAGATACTGCTCCAGAAAGGAGGTATTCCAGCCACACCTTCCGGTACGGCTACCTTGTTACGACTTAGCCCCAGTTACCGACTTTACCCTAGGACGCTCCTTGCGGTTACGCACTTCAGGCACTTCCAGCTTCCATGGCTTGACGGGCGGTGTGTACAAGGCCCGGGAACGTATTCACCGCGTCATTGCTGATACGCGATTACTAGCGAATCCAACTTCACGGGGTCGAGTTGCAGACCCCGATCCGAACTGTGAATGGCTTTATGAGATTGGCATCCTGTTGCCAGGTAGCTGCCCTCTGTACCATCCATTGTAGCACGTGTGTAGCCCCGGACGTAAGGGCCATGATGACTTGACGTCGTCCCCTCCTTCCTCTCTATTTGCATAGGCAGTCTGTTTAGAGTCCCCACCTTAAATGCTGGCAACTAAACATAGGGGTTGCGCTCGTTGCGGGACTTAACCCAACACCTCACGGCACGAGCTGACGACAGCCATGCAGCACCTAGTTTCGTGTTCCGAAGAACTGTGACGTCTCTGTCACATTCACTAACTTTCAAGCCCGGGTAAGGTTCCTCGCGTATCATCGAATTAAACCACATGCTCCTCCGCTTGTGCGGGCCCCCGTCAATTCCTTTGAGTTTCACCCTTGCGGGCGTACTCCCCAGGTGGAACACTTAACGCTTTCGCTTAGACGCTGACCGTATATCGCCAACATCGAGTGTTCATCGTTTAGGGCGTGGACTACCAGGGTATCTAATCCTGTTTGATCCCCACGCTTTCGTGCCTCAGCGTCAATCATACTTTAGTAAGCTGCCTTCGCAATTGGTGTTCTGTGACATATCTATGCATTTCACCGCTACTTGTCACATTCCGCCTACCTCAAGTACATTCAAGCTCTTCAGTATCAAGGGCACTGCGATAGTTGAGCTACCGTCTTTCACCCCTGACTTAAAAAGCCGCCTACGCACCCTTTAAACCCAATAAATCCGGATAACGCTTGGATCCTCCGTATTACCGCGGCTGCTGGCACGGAGTTAGCCGATCCTTATTCTCAAGGTACATTCAACCCGGTTCACGAACCGGGGTTTATTCCCCTGCAAAAGCAGTTTACAACCCGTAGGGCCGTCTTCCTGCACGCGGCATGGCTGGTTCAGACTTCCGTCCATTGACCAATATTCCTTACTGCTGCCTCCCGTAGGAGTCTGGTCCGTGTCTCAGTACCAGTGTGGGGGGTCATCCTCTCAGATCCCCTAAACATCGTCGCCTTGGTATGCCGTTACCACACCAACTAGCTAATGTTGCGCATGCCCATCTTGATCCTATAAATATTTGATTATAATACGATGCCATATCATAATGTTATGCGGTCTTAATCTCTCTTTCGAGAGGCTATCCCCCTGATCAAGGTAGGTTACATACGTGTTACGCACCCGTGCGCCACTCTCATTAGGAGCAAGCTCCCAAATCCCGTCCGACTTGCATGTATTAGGCCTGCCGCTAGCGTTCATCCTGAGCCAGGATCAAACTCTCCATTGTAAAATGTTTTGTTTAACCACTGACCCTATTATTAATTAATAGAATCTGTATTATATATCTTTATACAGTCTCTCTTCTTTTTGTAACTCTTCAGCTTTGTTTAACCTTGGTTAGACTTCGCCTCCCGTTACGCTACATGATTTCCATTTCTTAAAAGAACTTGCTCGCTTCATCATCCGAATCAGCTATTATGTCGTCGCAATTCGCATTGCTTAACTTGTCAGTTTGTTTCCCCGAAAATCGCTTCCGGCTCTTTTGTTTTACTCATTAACCATCGTTAACTTTCTCCCTTCTTTTATTGACTGAACTCGCTCAGCCTCAACTTCTTTCGCTCTCTCAAGCACCCTTCCGTTTGGGTCTGCAAAGGTAGGAAACCTTTTCTTATTTCCAAAACTTTTTTTTATTTATTTTTTAAAG